>NZ_PNXQ01000001.1:0-48322 GCF_005217525.1 Paenibacillus terrae
TGACGAGATAAAATATCTCATTGTTCGCTTCCATTTTATACAGCCTGACGGCATGTACCAAAATTTCAGCGTTGGATTTTGCTAGCAAAATCCGTACTCACTCGTTGTTCAGTTTTCAAAGATCAAACCTACATCATATCTTGCTTTTGCCTTACTTCGTTTCACCACCGCATCTCAGCGGCGACTTAAATAATATATCACGTTTTCTAAGTCTTTGCAACACTTTTTTTCAGGAGAATTTTTCGAGCATTTTCATTCTGCTTTGTGTTCTAACTGTCTCAGAAAAGACAGCTATAACAATATATCATATTCTCCTGTTACTTAGCAACATCTTTTTTAATTGGTTTCTATGCCCAAATTCACTCGCCTCTAATCGAAAAGAAAAGACTGTCATTCCATTTTCAAGGAACGGACAGTCTTTCTATTTTATCATTCCACTCTTTCGGGTCAATCACAAGCTGATCTCGCCCTATGGAGTTTACCTCCACTTTTAAATTCCTTTTTGTCAGTCCTTAATCCAGGGATTTTTGCGAGAGCGGGCGCTACGTGCAGTGGAATGGGAAGCCATCGCTACCGTCTTACGGGACTTTTGATTTTTATCAGTACCATTTTTACCCGAAACCTTGGCTTTGGATGTATCTTCTTTGGCTGCACTGCCTGAGGTATCTTTCCCCTTGCCTTTACGCACGTTGCTATCTTTATGTTTGGGAGAAGAGTTAACTTCGTTTTGGGGTCCATTATTCAGGCTTTCACTGTTTTCCTGCGTTCCAGGGAAAGCAGGTACTGATTCCACATTCCCCTCCCGGCAGCCGCAGTCAGGCAAAAACATATAGGGAGTGGTATACCCCTCTAATGGATATACAGGTGCATTCTCATGGGCGAACGGATGATGCGGGAGATTTGCGGACTGTTGCCCTTGTAACTGGCTATTGTCCGATACATACCCGCTCATAGGTAAGCCGTGATGGTGGGATCCCCATTCATGACCCCACTGACTGCCTTGGGCTGCACTCTCAGGATGCTGCGGGTAACCCTGATGTATAAATGGAGGATAGACAGGATAGGATGTATTCTCAGCCGCTTCATAGCTTGGATGATACCCCGGGCACATGCAGTCCTGATAGACAGGATAGGGTGTTGGTTGAACATTTATAGGCGCTGTTTGTGCAGGTCCCCAACTCCATGGATGCTCACAGTCTTGCTGATATCCCTGGTTGGGGGCTACCGAAGGAGTCCATTGCTCTACAAAGGAAGTATTTACTGACGCATTTCCCCATGGCTGGGCAACCCCGATGCCTGGGTACCATGAGTTTGGACCCATATTTGCTGGTGAGTTGTAATCGTGCATTGGCTGCTGCATCGGCCATTGGGAATTTGTCGCTGCCTCCGAGTTCGTGCAACCGCAAAACTTCTCAGTTACAGGTTGAAGTTCAACATTTGCAGGCAGCTGTGGTTTGGGTTGAACTGGTTGGGAAGCTATAGGTTGAGGAGGGGCAGGGTTTACGGGCGTCGCTGGAATTTCGGGCATTTTCAATTCAGGCAGCTTGGGAACGTTCACTGTTTCCTTAGGCTGGGTCATCTGCTCTTTAGGGATAGGTGTGTTGTCTGGCTTGGGCTGAGTTAGCTCCGCTTTAGGTAGAGTCTGTTCAGCCTTGGTCTGGGGTAGGTTTTCGTTTTCATTATTTGCAGTTGGTGCTGGTGATTCTGCTTCAGGCTTTGTTGGCTCTTGCTTGACACCTGTGTTCTTCTTTTGATCGGAAGCAGGACTGTTCGCCTCGCCTTTGTATTGAGGAATATTGACGGTTTCCCCGACCAGTAGAGCATTCGGGTTTTTAAGTTGGGAATTGGCATCAATAATTAGCTTGAGCGGGACTCCCCATGCCTTGGACAACTTCCACAGTGAATCCCCCTGCTTGACTTTGTGCTGATAAACCGTTGATGGCTGTTCTTGCATCGCAACAGGGTCTGCCGGAATTTTGATTTTCTCGCCGATACTTAACTGGTTTGGATCAGCCAACTGGGGATTGGCCGCAATCACTTTTTCCAGTGACACATTATATTTCTGGGCAAGCAAGTACAGTGTGTCGCCTTTCTTAACGATGTGTATTTTCACAGGTCACAAACCTCCTAGACATTCGTTCGGGCAGGATAGGATAAACGCCCGGCTTCTGTTATTACATCCTATGCACTTCCCAGGCGAATGACCCCATAGAAACAAAAAAATCCTCTCAACCGAATTCCCTTGCGGGCATCCGGTCAAAAGGATTCACTATTTTTAATCCTGCCACACTTTATAGCCGTCTTGATCCACGATCTTGCGGAACTCGGCCAATAGCTCCAAAGTCACGGGACCCGCAACACCAGAACCAATCGTACGACCATCTACTTCATAAGCAGCAATAACTTCTGCTGCAGTTCCTGTAAAAAACACCTCATCAGCGACATACACATCATGTAGCGTAAAAGGCTGCTCCTTGAGCGCATAACCGAGCTCGGCGCACAAGTCGATAATAGCATTACGCGTGATACCCTCAAGCGCTCCCAGATAGCAAGGCGGCGTATACAATACTCCGTTTTTGACGATAAAAATGTTGTCTGCGGAGCCTTCCGTTACATATCCTTGGGAATTTAGCATAATAGCCTCGCCCACACCAGCATAGTTAGACTGGATTTTTACCAGGATGTTGTTGAGATAATTCAACGATTTGATTTTCGGATTCAGAGCATCTGGAATGTTACGACGCTGAGAGACGGAAATCGTCTTTAGCCCAGTCAGATAAGCTTCCTCGGGGTAGATGGCGAGTTGCTCCACGATAATGATAACACTTGCTTTCGGGCAGCGAAGAGGATCAAGTCCAAGATTCCCCGCACCACGCGATACAACCAAGCGAATGTATCCATTACGCATTTCGTTAAGACGAATCGTTTCCGCCATCGCTTCCAGCATTTCATCTGGAGACAACGGAATCTTTAACTGAATTGATTTTGCAGAATCGTACAGACGGTCCAAATGCTCTTTACATTTAAAAATATTACCGTTGTAAATTCGAATGCCTTCAAATATCCCGTCCCCGTACAAAAAACCATGATCATATACCGAAACCTTTGCATTTTCCTTAGTTACATGCTGTCCATCTAGATAAATCCATTGCTCTGCCATTAAGAACCGCACCTCCGATAATTATTCTTATAAAATAGGTTTCCCTGCTTCAATATACTTGTAGCTTGGATAGGAACCAAGGATGCGCACGTGACATCCCAAAGCCTCAATCTCTGCAAATGCTGCGGGAAGCAGGACGGAATCCAGAGATTCCAAAATTTCAATGTAAAAATAGTAGTTTCCCAGTTGCTTTTTGGTCGGGCGCGATTCAATCCGTGACAGATTCAACCTGCGCCACGCAAATGCAGATAATACCTGATGCAACGCCCCCGGAAAATCCTGCGGTGGTGTCACCAGAATACTGGTCCGTTGACCTTCAGGTTTACGCGGGAGGCTGATAGGCTGATGGCCGATCAGGACAAAGCGGGTAAAGTTATTATCGTGATCCGTCACCTTGCTGACCAAAATATCCAATCCGTGCTTGGAAGCCGCAAGCTTGGTTCCCAGAGCAGTCCAACCTTTGCCCGGATTATTTTTAACAATTTCGACGGCTTCTGCCGTACTTCCTGCACTCTCCAGCTCAGCCTGAGCAGCCGTAGTCTGTATGAACTCCTTACACTGCGGAAGCGCCACGGGATGAGACATAATTTTGACCACTTTGCTCAAATCCAGCTCGCCCCGGTCATTGGTAAATTCACTGCGATATCCAATGAGGTTTTGAATAGAAGGGTACACCCATTCCGCTTGCATCTGAATGTCCACTTCATGCACAAGCCAATCCATATGCAAACTTACAGAGCCATCAATTGTATTCTCAATCGGAATTACACTGTAGTCAGCCTTTCCCTTGTCCACAGCCTGAAATACATCTGCTATATACTTATAAAACAGTAATTCATAGGGCGTATCCCCTATCAAATACCGAATCGCTTCATGGGAAACGGTCCCCTCCGGAAGAAGTGCGATTCTTTTCATATCGTAACTTCCCCTTTAATCATGTCCATAAAAGGAATCTCTTCCTCATCAGTATATACTTTAACGCCTTCGCTCTCTGGGCGCAATTTTAAAACAGATGCAGTGATTCCTTTCTTGCCCATCGTTTCAGTTAAATACTGTTCCAGTTCCGTTCTCCGGTTCTCCCGGCGATCCGCCAATGCCAACAAGGTCGGTCCGGCTCCGCTAAGAGCCACACCCAAAGCACCATAATGATGTGCATCCTGCAAAATCTCCGTCATACCCGGCACAAGCGCCGCCCGATAAGGCTGGTGAAGCCGATCCTGCATCGCCTCGGCGATCAAATCGGTTCGGCCTGATGCCAATGCCGCTACGAGCATCGAAGCATGGCTCACATTGTATACAGCATCTTTCAAGGATACATGTGCGGGCAGAACCTCTCTGGCCTTGGAGGTAGACAATTGGAAATCTGGAATGACTACCAAGACCTCCAGATTCGCATCCGGCTCAAGCCGTAAATGTTTAGCATGTTTGCCATCCCACATCGCTGTAATAATGCCGCCAAACAAAGAGGCACCCACATTGTCAGGATGATTTTCAATAGCACTTGCCATGTCAAACAGCTTGGAATTTGGCAGAGGTGAGCCGATCAGCGTATTTGCAGCCACAAGCGCACCCACAATGGCTGAAGCACTACTGCCTAAACCACGGGTAAGTGGAATATCCGAATACATCGAAATATCCAACTCAGGAACTGTTACTCCAGCCTCCTGAAAAACCATTTGTGCTACTTTATAAATCAGATTCGTTTTATCCTGGGGAATGCCGTTCATTTCGTCCCCGTATAAATGGAAAGCCGTCTGTCCGGCTTCTTTCAATTCAACCCATGCATACAAGGACAACGCCATGCCCAGTGTATCAAAACCAGGGCCTAAATTGGCGGTACTTGCAGGCACACGCACTCTTGCGCTTTTCAAAACGGTCATACAAACAATCCCCCTGCTTTTTTGAACTATCCCTCTACCCGATACACACTCTTGATGCGCCGAATGACATCCAGAGATTCAAAATGCTCCAGAACCTTTTTCATACTCGCCTTACTGGCCAAATGGGTTACGATAATAATTTCAGCATCTGGATTGACCTCATTAGGCTGCTGCACCACAGATGCCAGACTGACGTTGAATTCAGCAAATACCTGCGTGATCTGCGCCAATACTCCGGCCTTATCATCTACATGCAAGAGTACGAAGTTTTTGAAATACACATCCTCGTCACTGCTGATTTTTTTAGGGTTATAAGGTACGATGGCCTTAAGCCCATTCACGCCGAGCTTGAGGTTCTTCACTACAGCAACCAAATCAGCAACAACCGATGTAGCTGTCGGCATTTCTCCTGCGCCCGCACCGTAGAACATGGTTTCACCCACGGCTTCTCCGTGTACATAAACCGCGTTGAATACCCCGTTCACTGAGGCCAAAGGATGCTGCTTGCGTACCATCGTCGGCTGAACATTGATCGTAAATTCATCACCCTGGCGCTCCGCAATGCCAAGCAGTTTCATTTCATAGCCCAGTGTTTTGGCAAAAGCGATATCCTCACTGGATACCTTTGAAATACCAGTAACACTTACGTCCTTAAGCTCTACATCGGAACGGAAGCCGAGCGTACCAAGGATAGCCATTTTGCGGGCAGCATCCAGGCCCTCCACGTCTGAAGTCGGATCAGATTCTGCGTATCCAAGCTTCTGCGCTTCCTTGAGAACTTCCTCGTAAGAAGCCCCCTCCTGACTCATTTTGGTTAAAATGAAATTGGTTGTACCGTTCACAATCCCCATAATACGAGTAATGCGATCTGAGGAGAAGCCTTCAATCAGCGTACGAATAATCGGAATACCGCCCGCTACACTAGCTTCATAAAAAATATCACACTGCTTTTCCTGCGCCTTCGCCAGCACTTCAGAGCCATGCAGAGCCATTAAGTCCTTGTTCGCTGTTACGATATGCTTTCCGCGCTCCAGCGCTTCAAGAATGTACTTCTTCGTCTGATCCACGCCACCCATGACTTCGATAATAACATCAATCTCGGGATCACGGATGACCTCCCACGGATCCTCTGTAAGCTTGGTGGGATCGACTTCAATGGAACGATATTTCTCTATATTTTTCACAGCTATTTTCTCAATAATGATCGGCGAACCGACTTGTCTGCTCAAATCTTCCTGATTTCCTTCCACGATTCGAACGACTCCCGTTCCTACCGTTCCTAACCCTAACAATCCTACTTTGACCGGTTTCATCCATTCCCCTCCTGCTAACTTATATCTGATGAGCTTTATAGCTCTTAACCTTGCCCAATCAGGCGAACACGCTTAACACCGGATATAGTCTCCAGTCCCTCCAGCAGAACCCCAAGCTCTTCACTGAGTCTGGACATTTCTACTGAAATGACAACGTTGGCTCTGCCTTGCAGCGGGATGCTCTGCTGGATCGTTAGCACATTGCCTCCGTAATCTGCCACCTTGCCGAGAACTCTGGACAGCATGCCGGATTGATGCTCCAAATCAATGGAGATATTGACAATTCGCTCACGCTCCAACTGGTTGACCAAATGAATACCATTCTTATATTTATAAAAGGCGCTTCGACTTAGCCCGACTTGCTCCACGGCGTCATGCACGGTTTTAGCATCTCCCGAAGCAAGCAACAGCTTGACCTGGATCGTCTTAACGATAGCTTCAGGTAAAATATCTTCCCGTACCAAGTAATAGCGCTCTTTCACGAACGTCCTCTCCTCAAAGACTTATGTTTTTGTATAGAGGACATTATATCGAATCTCGTAACAATCGGCAAGCCAACGGTACAAAAAACGGCTACTGCCGTCTATAGGGTTTCCTATAGCGTAGTAACCGTCCATACTTCAGACAAGTATTTAATTTTTAATAATAGCTGCTGCCTTCCACGAATTCAAATTCGAAATCGGCAATGCGTACAGACGTCCCATCAACGGCACCACGCTTGCGCAGCTCAGCATCCACACCCATATGGCGCAATGTTCTTGCTAACTTTAAAACCGCATCGTGCGAATTCAGCTGCATACGCTTCATCATGCGCTCGATTTTGACACTGTGGACCACGAATGTATCATTGTCACGCACAATGGTGAAACTTTCATCCTCTGCCTTATCCAGCTTAAACACCTTACGTTCATTCACTTCTGCTACTTCCTCAACAATTGGCTCGTCCGGTATTTGATCCAACAGATCAGCAGCCCGATAGAGCAATTCCTTTACGCCTTGGCGCGTCAACGAGGAAATGGGCATAATTTCGAGATCTGGACGAACAGCAGCGATTTGCTCCTTGAATTGAGCCAGATTTTCTTCCGATTCCGGCATATCCATTTTATTCGCCGCCACAATTTGTGGACGCTCGGCTAATGCCGCGTTATATTGCTTTAATTCGTCGTTGATTTTAGTCCAATCCTCAAACGGATCACGCCCCTCAGAACCCGCCATATCCACGACGTGAATAATAATACGTGTCCGTTCAATGTGCCGCAGGAATTCATGTCCCAGTCCTATGCCTTCATGAGCTCCCTCAATCAATCCAGGCAGATCAGCCATAACAAAGTTGCGATGGTCGCCTATATCTACAACACCCAAATTAGGCGTAATCGTTGTAAAATGGTAGGCACCTATTTTCGGCTTTGCAGAAGATACTACCGACAGCAATGTGGACTTACCTACACTAGGGAAACCAACCAAGCCTACATCGGCCATTACTTTAAGCTCAAGGGTAATATAACGTTCCTGTCCCTCTCCGCCGTTCTCAGCCAGCTCAGGCGCTGGATTGTTTGGTGTGGCAAAACGAATATTTCCGCGCCCTCCACGTCCGCCTTTGGCCACAATGACCTGCTGACCATGACGTGTCATATCTGCCACTACTTCACCCGTATCATCATCCATGATAACTGTACCCGGAGGTATTCGTACGATCATATGATCCGCATTGGCTCCATGCTGGCTTTTGTTGCGGCCTTTTTCTCCTCGTTTAGCTTTAAAATGCCGCTGGTACCGAAAATCCATTAAGGTACGCAAACCTTCATCGACACGGAAAATCACGTCTCCACCGTTACCTCCATCACCGCCACCAGGGCCGCCTTCGGGAACGTATTTCTCACGGCGAAATGCAATCAACCCGTCTCCACCGTCGCCGCCCTTAACAAAAATCTTCGCTTTATCTACAAACATGGTTACACCTTCCTTATGTCTGACACTGCATCCTAATTTGAAGCATTTCTCCCGTAGGAAGCTTCTCTGTTCGAATGCGTTCACTTCCGTGTCCGGATCTGACCTGCTTTAACAAATTCAAATCAGCAGGCATGTCACTGCCTTCAAACCGGACGATAACATCATTCTGATCCATACCGAAATTAAGTGTCAATCTGCGCACTTCTCCCCAGGACGACCGGCCCCCGCCATATTGATACGCACGTACCGTTTCTATGACGGCCGAGGCAAGCGACTCGCCGTCTTCGGGAGACATGACAGCGTCCAACTTTAAATGCTCCTCAACCTGAACCATCAACTGTAAATTTCCGGCGTTCACGCGAAAAGATTGCAAATAAAACACCAGCGAGGGAATACCCAGCTTGGATATTTTACTGTCCTCCGCCACGCGCCCTTTTATTATTTCCACATAAGCAGCCGATTTATCATGCTTATTCATACGAATATAGCCATAAAGCACCTGCAAGTCATTCATCCAGTCATGCCGGTGATGATTAAGAGCTGCGATAGCTGTACGCTCCAAAGAACGCAATGCAGCTTTCCGCTCAGCTTCAACCTGTCTCTGTATATACCGCATGCTAAAACAGGCGGCAATAACAGACCACGCGGCTAATATGATTATCGTTAGTGCTGCAGGATAGAGTAGTGAAAAAACCAAAGGAATCAGAATGGAACCCAACGCCAGATGAGGTGTTCTAATCCGCTGGAACATAGCTTCTCTCCGTTCTGCGATAATTAAAATGGATTAACGATGAACCTTAATCCAGTATAGCACAGACTGACTTTCCAGTTCATTACCATCATACAAAAAAGCCTCCGACAAAATTGCCGGAGGCTTTTCAGCGTGTCTAAGCCGCTATTAAGCTTCTACAGTAGCTGCTACTGGAGCAACGTCAATCGGGTAGATGCTCACCTTTTTGCGATCACGGCCCCAACGTTCGAACTTCACAACGCCGTCCACTTTCGCGAACAGAGTGTCGTCCTTACCGATGCCCACGTTCGTGCCCGGGTGAATTTTCGTTCCGCGTTGACGAACCAGGATGCTACCGCCGGTAACTGTTTGACCGTCAGCACGTTTCACGCCAAGACGTTTCGATTGACTGTCACGTCCGTTTTTCGTGGAACCTACACCTTTTTTCGATGCGAATAATTGAAGATCCAATGTCAATTTCAACATGATGTCTACCTCCTTCTTTGTTTATTTTCTATTTGAATATACTTACCGTATGATTCAGCAATACTTGTCAGCATAATCACCATGGATTCCAGCAGCAGTTGTACCTGCGCGTTCGCATCATGATGAACTTCGGGGGGAAGATACGCGCTCAAAAAGCCGTATTCTATTTCCGATTCCATATCAACGTGTGTAAGAGCTTCAATCGAATTGACCGTCCCTACAGTTACCGCTGATACGCCAGCACATACGATATCCTCACCAGATTTGGCGTAATTCGCATGACCTTTAATGGAAAATCCCTGTATGCTGCCATCCTCCAGTCGTGTAATACGCACGATAATCACTTATCGCACCCTCTTACGCTTGGATTTTTCCAATCGTCACTTTCGTGTACGGTTGACGATGACCTTGCTTCACATGGTAGTTCTTTTTAGGTTTGTATTTGTATACAATGACCTTTTGGCCTTGACCATGTTTCTCAACTGTAGCTGTTACAGTAGCTCCGGAAAGAAGCGGTGTACCTGTAGTCAAGCCATTGTCGCTAGATACTGCCAGAACACGGTTGAACGTTACAGTTTCACCATCGGTAGCTTCCAACTTCTCGATAAACAATACATCGCCCTCTTGAACTTTGTATTGCTTACCACCTGTTTCAATAATTGCGTACATTTGCTTGCACCTCCTTATGTCTCAGACTCGCCTAATCGCAGGTGACAACTTCCCTGAGGATGCTGTACTTCAACCTGATTGGAGCGGTTACAGCATGTGCAGCCAATCTTACGCATGACACATACTAAAAGATTGTAGCATAAGCTTCGCCCACATTCAACCTCTAGTTTAAAATGATTTTGGAAACGCATTGCCTTATAAAATCGTCTTTTCCTCGCGTACCTTTTTTCGAGTCATCTCCAGAAGTCCTAGCCGTGTCCAGCCAACGACATATGATTTGGTTCGGTCTTTTTTCAGCCTAGACTCCAGCACAGAGGACACTTCACGTCGGTTCTCCTCTTGTTCCATGTCAATAAAATCAATAATGATAATGCCCCCGATATCACGTACACGCAGCAGCCGGGCAATCTCTTCGGCCGCCTCGATGTTAGTCCGGGTCACCGTCTCTTCCAGATTGCTACCCCCCGTAAATTTCCCAGTGTTCACATCAATGACGGTCAGTGCCTCTGTATGGTCGATGATGATATATCCACCGCCCTGAAGCCATACTTTTCGCGCAAAATCACGTTCCAGTTGCTCATGGATACCATAGGTTTTAAATATGGTCTCTTCTGCACCACGAAATATGCTCACATGAGCTTTCTCCGAACTGATTTGACGTAGTAATATTTCTGCTTCCCTCGCCTGTTCCTCACTGTCAATAATCAGCTCATCCTGCTCCGGTGTAAACACATCCCGTATCAAACGCTGGACGATGCTCAAATCCCGGTGCAGCTCACATGGAGCAGAGTGTTCAGTAGCTTTACGCTGAATGACTTCCCATTGCTGACGCAACTGGTTCAGGTCATTTTCAACCGCTTCTCTGCTCATTTCCTCCGAAACTGTACGAATAATGACTCCTTCCTCACCCGTTCGAAGGTGCTCTCCCATCGCTTTCAGACGAGCCCGTTCTCCCTCACGCTCGATCTTTTTGGATACAGCCACATAATCGGCGCCAGGCATGTATACAATCCAGCGACCCGGAAGTGAAAAATGAGTGGTTACTCTGGCACCTTTGCTACCCACGGCCTCTTTCAACACCTGCACTACAATTTCTTGTCCAACTTTCAACAGCTCGGAAATGGACGGCTTCATCTCAGGTTGCTTGTCCAAATGGGCGTGAAGTACGTCATCCACATATAAAAAGGCATTCTTTCGCTGTCCAATATCAACAAAGGCAGCTTGCATTCCCGGCAGTACATTGACGACTCTGGCTTTGAAAAAGGAGCCAAGAATTCCCCGCTTTCGCGGCAATTCAGCTGCATATTCTACCAATCGTCCCTCTTCCAACAGTACCATTTGGGTCATCTGCTGCTGGCATTGTACAATCATTTGCTTCATGGTTTTTCAACCTCTCTAGATACAGCCTCTTTCCTCAACTTATAAAAACGGCTAACTTTTCTATTTAGGTTTGGATTTTCCGCCATCCGGCGGACGCGCTGCAAAATAAGAGCGAATAAGGCGTTGCTCTGGCAATACGGCTACAATCCGTCCCTGCTCATTCATGACATAAACCATATGATATCGGTCCCTTTTGAAAAGACGCAAAACAGGCTCCAAATGTTTCATAGGCAAGGATACAATTGGCAAGGCAATACTTCCCTTGGCCGCCTCGCGGTAAAAGAGCTCGTCCCTTCCCAGCAAAAAACGTATAAAACGATAGGGGATATTACGATAATCCACAATATTAGAATAAAGCAAAAAAATCCCTACCGCCAGCAGATTTAAATGCACAGGTCCATTTTGCCTTAATAACGGGGAAACACCATAGATACAAAATAGCAGGCTGGTCACGATGCTGGCTCGAAAAGTCCAAACTAGAGTACGGTGATACGGGATGATTAAGCTCAGCAGCGCCTGCATTATTTTCCCGCCATCCAGTGGTAAAATCGGGAGCAGATTGAACAGTGCAATGACAGCATTTCCCTGAATCATATAATTTATATATTCATGCCCCACTCCGCTCACATTTCTTAGCAATAGAAGGATGACAATCATAATTCCGTTTTGCAAAGGACCAGCCAGCGCAATGACAATCTCCTTCCACGCGTTGAGCTTTCCCTGATCGTCAATGACGGCCACCCCTCCAAAGGGTAGCATCTGTATGGTCAGTACTCGCGCCCCCAACAACGCGGCAGCTGTCGCATGTCCCAGCTCATGAATGAACACCAGCGTAAACAAAGTCATGATCTCGATAAAATGCCCTGTCAACACAGAGGTCAGCATCACCAGCACGAACAGTGGATGCAGAGACAAATTCACACCCCGGACATTAATCAAGGGCTACCACTTCCGCAGGATCGATATATTGATTTCCTCTCTGCACCGCAAAAAACAGAGTCGCCGCCTCACTGCCACTATGGCCTGCTGGCAGCACACCGACCTCGTCCCCCTCCTGGACCCAATCGTTCACCTTTAAGGTAGAGCGAGATAGACGTCCGTACGTTACGGTAATGCCGCCCGTGTGACGAATTGTAATTGTAATTCCACTTTCCGGGTGATTGAATATGTCCAGCACACGTCCCGCATCTATACTTTTGACAGCGATTGCCCCAATACCAGCAGCATTGGGTACAATTTCCACTCCTTTGAGACTTAGTGCAAATGGCTGTGTTATATTCCCTTGAATTGGAGGAGAGCCTTTGCGGACTGCGTTCACCTTGTATGTTTCAGGCTTCTCTCCAAAGATTGGTAAAAAGGACGGGGTCCCATCAAAATAAGTTTCATACCATTGTCCAGCGGCTGCAAAATCCATATCCTTATTTAAGGCATCGGCGATAAACATTCTCAAATTGACGGCATAGGGAACATCCCAGCGAAATAATCCCCACACCAATCCAAACAACACTGTAGCGAATACAGACCTGCGCCAAAAAGAAATCCAAAAAGAAGGACGCCGGTTCTCCCCAAAAGATTGCTGCCAGCGTTGTCGTTCATTTTTCCATTCGGTTTCCGGGTCTCTGGGTCTGTTGGTACTGACTGCTGGCATCGGCTTCATTTCCCTGTTCCTGTGCCTGTCCTGATTCATGCCTAAGGAATACTCTTCCGCTTTGTTTCTCGCGATCAGCTGCTGTATGCGTTCTTCTCTGCGCTGCTTGATTCCGGAGTTTTTATTCATCCTGTTCCAGCCCCCCAGCGAGGTATGTTTGGTACATCTTATGAGGACGGGCTCCAACTTATGTTGTCCGGTTCGGGATTACGTATCTGAAAATGAAAAAATCCGGCGCAAGCGCACCGGATGGTCTGTATATAGCGGTTATGTAGTGAGTCTGAAATTAAGATTCAGGATTTATAGAAGTTTAAAAGGGCAAACCAAAAACACTTAAATAAGTACATTACTTATTTAAGTGTTCGTAAGATCAAATCACACGCGGAGCCGTCTCCCAGCCATAACTCACTGTTTTTTTCATCCACCCATACCAAAAAATTTCTTAAACCGAGTCATCACGCTTTTCTTCTGATCCAATTGCATGAGCGGAACTGTGTCACCCAAAATCCGTCTAGCAATGTTACGGTAAGCAATCGCTGCCTGTGAATCGGGATTCATGACGGTAGGCTCTCCTGTATTGGCTGCCTTGATTACCATTTCATCATCTGGCACAATCCCAATGAGGTCTATGCTGAGCACTTGTAAGATGCCATCAATATCCAGCATATCCCCGGATTTGACCATACTGTTACGGATACGGTTAACCACCAGTTTTGGCGAGATCACATGCGAGCTTTCCAGTAATCCGATAACCCGGTCAGCATCACGCACAGCAGCGTTTTCCGGTGTCGTTATGACAATGGCCTGATCCGCTCCGGCAATAGCATTTTTGAAGCCCTGCTCAATACCCGCAGGACAGTCAATCAATATATATTCAAAATCCTTTTTAAGCTCCAAAATAATATCCTTAACCTGCTCTGGCGTTACGGCACTTTTGTCCTTGGTCTGAGCAGCAGGCAGCATATACAGCTCCTCAAAGCGCTTATCCTTGACCAGAGCCTGATTTAAACGGCAACGACCTTCCACTACATCGACCAGATCATAAATAATCCGATTTTCCAGACCCATAACAACATCCAGATTACGCAAGCCGATATCCGTATCCACCAAGCACACCTTTTTGCCGAGCAGTGCCAGCGCTGTTCCTATATTGGCTGACGTCGTCGTTTTGCCGACGCCGCCTTTTCCTGAAGTGACGACGATAGCCTCTCCCATGTGCTACACCCCTTTGAACACGTTAAAATCGCGGCCCAGACGCACAATATTACTCATTTTATCTATTTGCATGGCGCCGTCCTTGAGATACGCAAATTCCATTCCGGATTCACGCGTCTCCCATTCATCGGGTGGACGACTGATCATTTCGGAAATTCGCAGCTGTGTTGGTGCAAAATAGGAGGCTGCGATAATTGCTTCGCCATTTCCCTCCATCCCTGCATGTGCCATACCTCGGAGGGCACCGAGGACATAGATATCACCAGTACACGTTATAATTCCACCGGGGTTCACATCTCCCAAAAAGAGCAAATTCCCGTTATGATGAAGCACCTGGCCTGAACGGATAATCCCTGTCACGGTGTGAATGGGAGCTTCCCCCTGCACTTCTGAAGGCAGTCCGGGCGATTCAACGGACCGTATGAGCAAATTCCCCTTCTGTCTCAAAATCTCCAGAATGCTTTCCTTCTGTTCCTCCGTCACTTCCCGGCTTCCCAGCTTAATGTCTACATGAATAATCGGGCCGGTTAAAATATTTTGATGACTGTGCTCCAGCTTGAAACGCAGCTCACCCAGCAAATCCTCAAACTCGCATTGATCGTCCAGAAGGAAAACCAGGCCGTCTTTGATGCCTTTAATCGTGACATGATTCGATTTAACCGCCATTAGCCTGTCCCTCCTATCTCAATCATTTCGTCCCCGGAACGTGAAATCCCTGCTAACCCGGACAAAATGTGTGTAAAAAGACCTAGACATTCTCTTCCTTTTTCACACGGATACCCAAACGCTGCAATTGCTTGCGAACTGGGACGTAAATGATGAGGGCGAACAGAAAATGGATAAATAAATCAGGAATCATATATTGGGCCAGCGCCCAATCAAAATTCTGATGGTTCAGCTGAAACAAATGATCAATAGCAAAAAGCATGGAATCCAGCAGAAAACTGCCGAGCAGCACAGCTCCCATCATAATAGGCATCGGCGCACGGCGAGCTGTAAATACCAGCCCCAGCAAATAAGCCGACAATCCCATTGCAAAAGAGTAAGGTCCGATAATAAACCCGTAATACACAACATCGTGAATAAGTCCAAAAACAATACCCAGTACCAATGCTGTATGGCGACTATAATATACGGATACGAACAGAATGACGACAAACACTAAATTCGGAACCATTCTCGGATGCCAACTATCCGGAAGAAGCCACGGAAGAATCGTTCCTTCAGCTATAAACAGTGCAAACAGCAGCAGTATTAAAACCTGACCGCGTATCTTCATTATTCCGGTACCTCAGGCGTGTAAAGAACGAGCAATTCTTTCCAATCCACAAAGCTGGCTGCAGGTTTGATAATCGCTGTACGTGTTTGTCCAAACTCGCCAACCTGGATTTTTTCTACTGTACCGATCAACAGATTTTTACGGAACTTCCCGCCTGCTCCGGACGTAATGATCTGATCACCTTTTGCGATGGTGTCACCTTCCGCAATCCTCGTCATTTGGAATGTATTCGTAGCCGGATCATAGCTTTCAATCATACCGAACGAAGTATTTTCCTTGCCCAGTGCTGTCGCTGCGATAGCATAAGAATTTGGATTTTTAGGGTCTAATGTAGTCAATAGCGTAACTGTTGAAGTGAAGTTCGCTGTGCGGCTAATAACCCCTACAAATCCTTCAAGTGATCTGACTTCCTGACCAACCTTGGCTCCGTCCTTTTCACCAATGTCAATGACAAGTGTTTTGGAATCATTGCTGACGCTATTGACCTGTGCAATACGATAATCATATTGATTTTTGGACTTTTGCGTTTGGGTGAATTTCAGTTCTTGCTCAAGTCTGGCGTTAGTCTCTTTTAAGTTAGAAGTCTGAATCTGCTCGGCGGTTAACTGAGCTACAGCAATTTTCAACCGTTCATTTTCACTAAAAATGCTTCGCATATTCCCGATATCTTCAAAGAAGCCCGCTATTGCTGAAGCGGGCTTGTAGAAGATACCTTGCACAAAGCCAATTGAATCTCTGGCGAACTTTTCCGGCCAGGTTAAGGAATTTCTCTGTCCAAGTGTAATCCCCATAAGGGCAATAAACAGAACGATTCCAATCAATAGAATAAATAGTCTTTTATTGCCAAACAGCTTAAACAGTTCCTACACCCCCGATTCAACGTTTGGAACGGACGGCGGAACTGCTGCGCGATTTGAACAAATGAATATTTTCCAGCGCTCTGCCTGTACCGATTGCCACGCAATCCAGAGGATTTTCCGCTACGATAACCGGCATACCAGTTTCAGCCGCCAACAACTTGTCCAAGTTACGCAAAAGTGCTCCGCCACCAGTCAATACGATACCTCGGTCCATAATGTCCGCCGCCAGCTCGGGAGGGCATTTTTCCAGTGTCACTTTGACTGCTTCCACAATTGCATTCACTGTATCGGACAACGCTTCACTGATTTCATCCGACGTAATCGTAATCGTCTTCGGCAAACCTGTTACCAGATCACGTCCACGAATTTCTGACGTCTCCACTTGTTCCAGCGGCATTGCGGAACCGACTTCCATTTTCAACTGTTCTGAAGTCCGCTCACCAATCATCAGATTGTATTGACGCTTCACGTATTGAATGATGGAGTCGTCCATTTCATCACCAGCCACACGCACGGAACGGCTCGTCACAATCCCGCCCAGAGAAATAACCGCTACCTCGGTTGTACCTCCGCCGATATCGACAACCATACTACCCGTTGGCTCCCATACGGGAAGATCAGCGCCGATTGCAGCCGCAAACGGCTCCTCAATCGTGTAGGCTTCCCGCGCACCCGCTTGCTTCGTTGCATCTTCAACAGCACGCTGCTCTACCGCAGTAATGCCTGAAGGCACACAAACCATCACGTTGGGGTGACGTGGAAACAAAGAACGTTGGGCTTGCGCCTGACGAATAAAATATTTAATCATCGTTGCAGTCGTGTCAAAATCCGCAATAACGCCATCCTTCATCGGACGGATCGCACGGATATTCCCCGGTGTACGACCAATCATTTTTTTTGCAGATTCACCAACTGCTTCAATGGTTTTTGTGTCTGTACGTATTGCGACAACAGAAGGTTCACGAACCACAATCCCTTTTCCTCTTACGTATACCAGCGTGTTTGCCGTCCCCAAGTCAATTCCTAAATCTTTTGTAAAGCCACCCAGCATGATGTTAATCTCCTTTTCTCTTCCCTGAAATCTGTTATCCATGTATAAACGGTTTATTCAGGCCGGCCTAGCCGGTCGGATTTAAATGTTTGATTTAAATAGTATATTATATCAGCCCTTGTTCCTTCAAACTTACGAAGGTTCCGTCCCCGATCACGATATGATCGAGCACGTCGATGCCCACGATGTTGCCCGCTTCCATCAGGCGACGGGTCAACTGGACATCCTCCGGGCTTGGCTTCGGATCACCGCTCGGATGGTTATGAGCGCAAATAATCGAAGCACTGCTACATTTGATCGCTGCCCGAAATACTTCACGAGGATGTACGATGGCGGCATTCAGGCTGCCCATGGATAGCGTTTCCTGGGCAATGACATGATTTTTAGTATTCAGGAACAGGCATACAAAATGCTCCTTCTGCAAATAACGAAGCTGCTCAAACAACAAATCTGCCACGTCCCGTGGGCAACTGATCACCGGGGTCTCCAAATGGCGTGACAATGCCAACCGTCGCCCCAGCTCGATACTCGCTTTGAGCTGTATCGCCTTGGCATTGCCAATGCCTTTAATCTGGGTCAATTCGGTCATACTCATATCCACCAGTTGGCGCAAGTTCCCCGCCTGCTGCAAAATACGCTGCGCTAAATGCACCGATGACTCATTTTGTGTTCCCGTACGCAGCAATATTGCCAGCAACTCCGCGTTGCTTAAAGCTTCCGCCCCATATGTCATCATGCGCTCTCTTGGTCGTTCTTCATGAGGGAGGTCGCGAAGCATCAGTGTTGGCGACTCTAACATATGTTTATCCCCTTTAAGGTTGCAACACCCTCACTCCGAATTCGGACAACATGTCCGACAACAGGGATAGCGGCAATCCTACGACGTTAAAATAACAACCCTGAATAGATTCCACCAGCATAGCACCCAAACCCTGAATGCCGTACGCTCCCGCTTTGTCAGACGGTTCGCCTGTATTCACATATGCCACAATTTGCTCATGGCTCAAAGACTTCATCGTAACCTCCGTTTGGCGGTGTCTGACAAGCGTTTTGCCGGTTAAGGTATGTATGCAGGCCACCCCAGTGAATACAAGGTGGGTTCTTCCCTGCAATGCTGTCAGCATGCGAACCGCATCCGCATGGTCGGCAGGCTTACCCAGTACCAAACCATCCAGCACGACTATGGTATCACTGCCAATTACTAATCCATCTTCTTCGGATTGGCTGGCAATGTTCACGACCACTTCAGCTTTGCGTACCGCAAGGGTCTCCACAATTTGCTGAGGCGTCCAGCTCTCAGGCGTGCTTTCATCCGCATGACTCGGCATCACGTCAAAGGGCAGTCTAAGAAATGAAAGCAACTCCTTCCTTCTCGGTGAAGTCGATGCCAGAATAATGCGGGGCGTAATTTTCCCGTCCATAAGGGAAGCTCCTTTTCATCAGTTAGAGCCTGCGGTACAGCCAAAACGCGGCGATGATGCCGATCAGACTAAGCAGGCTCAATTCAAAATTTATCGTTATGTTGTAGCTGATAATATCCAGATCCGCTCTCGGCGACCAGGATATCGTAGTGGGGTGGGTCAGAAAGGAAAGGAATTTGAACGATTGAAGGGCTTTGGCAATCCATGCACCCAAAAGCCAACCGAGCAACAAAAACAGCATAAGCATTCCTACATTTTTTTTCATCCTGATCTTCCCTCGCCATTTTTTGACACCTTCATTATTATACGGTGATTTCAACTGCAATACAAACAGAAATCCGGCATGGGGAACTATTTCCAGTTCCTTGCCGGAAAACATTGAAAATCTATTGTTTTATGAATTGTATAAATTCCTTCTCATGCAAAACATATTCCATCATCGAAGACTGAATTTCCCAAATGTGCTCCTTGGCTGTGTTCTTGTTATATTCTCCAAGTGCCGAGACTGCACTGTTCATCGCCTTTTCCAGCGTGGATGCGGAAGCAGCCGCTTCCTTCGGCAGACCGGAGGGAAGCGCAGCGATATTTTGTGTCCACTGCTGATGCAGATCGTTCAGTTCCTTCATTTCGGTGGTACTTGCCTTACCTGATCCGCCTGCTTCAAGCAAGGATGAGGAAAGTCCGCTCAGCTTGCCGACCAAAGTGCTGCTTAGCTGAAAAAAGGTAGTGAGCTTTTCACCATCGCCCCCATAAGCTGCTTTTTCGAATCCTGGCAGTTGAAGCTCACGGACATACAGCTCAACTCCTTGTGTTTTCAGTTGATTGCTGAGCAGTTTGGCCCGTTCCCTGTCCGGCGATATTCCTGCATAAACTCGGTTCTGATCCTCTGTGTCCCCACCGGCGGCAATACCTGCCTTCAACAGCTCTTCCTTAGCCTGCAAAGCCCGTTCAGGGGTGCTGAACACTCCATATTGCAGCAGGTAATAGGTTTGCGGAGGGACCTGAGTCGATACAACTGCGACGGGAGTAGAATTCTCTTTTACAGATGTCATATCTGTACTAGCAGATTCTTTAAAAACCGGTATAGCCTCCTCTGTTGACGGATCTGATCCAGGGACAGTCCCACCTCCGTTAAAAAGCAGCAACATGATATATCCAAACATCCCCCCGGTCATCAAAGCACTGGCTACTGAGCCAATCAGCTTCCATCTGGAGGGATGGGGCGGACGCTTTCGGTACTCTTGACTGGAACGATGAGTTTCTTCTTCATCCTCTTCCGTACGATCTGGCAGAAAATCCGTATCTGACCAGGAAGCTGCTGATCGCCCAAACGGATCATCCCATCCTTCCTTCACGATGGGGGTGGGAGCAAAATGCCGCCTCGTACCAAGTCTATTCGCGCCCGGAGGCTCGTTAATTTCGGAAATACCTTCAGTCCGGCTGTTTACGCCCATGCCACTAATTCTTTCATGCTGATTAGGGGCTTGATGCTGTTTCTCGCTTTCATACCGTTCCGCTTCTTTATTTGTCTCACTTTGCTGGCCGGCTTTGTATGGAAGCACCTGTAGCTTTTCCTCGCAGCTTGTCTCCGGCGACTGTTGGTCGAACCGGAATGTCATCTTTGCCTTGTTCACGGATGCACTCCCTCCTTGTCCCATACTTCTTCATAGTCTGTTGTATGAGTCAGGAAGAGAAAATATGCATGGGCATTACAAAAAAAGGGTATCCCAAAGACACGTTTCGTGTTCGGAATACCCTTGATGTTTGTATTTCATAGGCGTAACACTTAATGCATGCTTGTTACACCTGCTGTTCACGCAGATGACGTGCTAGCGCGTCGCCTGCTTTCCAGATATCTCCCGCACCCATGGTGAGCACAAGATCGCCCGGCTGAAGACGATCCTTCAACTCGTCGATAACAGCTTCCTTGGTTGGCAGATAGATAGCATTCGCGTTGCTGTTCTGGACGATTAAATCCACGAGCTTCGAAGAATGTACACCTTCAATTTGTTTTTCTCCCGCTGGAGAATAAATATCGGTAATAATGACTTCATTCGCCTCACTGAACGCACGACTGAACGCATCAAGCAGGAAAAAAGTACGGCTGTAGCGTTGCGGCTGGAACACAGCAATAATACGCTTGCCAGTCACTTTAGCTGCACTAATCGTAGCCTCAATCTCTGTTGGATGATGAGCATAGTCATCAATAACAAGAATGTCGTTGCTTTCGCCAAGCACCTGAAAACGACGCTTTGCTCCATGAAACTCCACAATAGCCGTAGCAATTTGTTCAAATGGAATGCCGGCCTCCAAGCAAGAAATCACACTAGCCATAGCATTGTATAGATTATGCATACCCGGTACTGACAATTCGATGGTTCCAAGCAGCGCCTCTTTACGGTTCATGGTAAAGCTCAATCGGCGGTCGCCCAACTGGATATCCGTTGCCATATAATCTGCTTCATGCTCGACTCCATAGGTAATGACTCGAGTCTGAATCTGAGGCAGCATTTCCCGTACATTCTGATCATCAGCGCATACGATAGCCGCGCCATCTGGCCGGATTTGACTCAAGAACTGTACATAGGCACTTTTCAGACGATTAAAGTCGCCATCGTAATTTTCCAAATGGTCGGCTTCAATGTTGGTCACGATACCTTGCCAAGGATGGTATTGCAGAAAAGAGCCATCGCTCTCATCCGCCTCAGCAACGACAAACTCGCTTTTGCCTGCTTTGGCATTCGTTCCCAAATTCGTGATTTCGCCGCCAATAATGTATGTTGGATCGACATTACATCTCTCCATAACCAGAGCGATCATCGAGGAGGTTGTCGTTTTGCCATGTGCTCCTGCAACAGCTACTCCTTTACGCTCGTTAAGCAACCGTGCGAGCATCTGGGAACGATGCAGAGTCGGAATATTCAGTTCCTCTGCTGCCACCCGCTCCACATTGTCACGGGACAGTGCCGTAGAATAAACGACAATGTCCGCGCCTGTAACGTGCTCAGGCGTGTGCCCGAGATATATTTTTGCGCCTTTCGCAGCTAGTTTTTCTGTCAGCTCCTGTGATGCCACATCTGAGCCTGTCACGGTATATCCCATCTCCAGCATGACCCGAGCAATCGCGCTCATCCCGTACCCGCCGATACCGATAAAATGAACATGTTCCGAAGTAATCAACAAATTTCACCAACCTTTTTCCGAATCGGTTTGATACATAAGGGTAGCCCGTACATCCGCAATGAGATACAGTGTTCCGGACACCACCCCCAGATCTTCCGCTTCCGTATGTAACTGAAGCAAGCGAAGAGCCTTTTTCCAGTCACCTTCTACAATAATTTTCAAATCCGTTTTGGCATAGGACGGCCGCAGCTTCTCCACGAGATGAGCCAGTTCAGCGGCATTCATTTTGCGGCGGAAATCGGGCTCGGTCAGGATAAGCGTATCCACTAGTGGCAGTATATGCTGCAAGTATGCTTCATGATGCTTGTTTGACAGCATACCCATCATTAAAACCATTTTTCGGTACGAATACAGTTGGGGAAGACTCTTTGCCAGCGTCTGCGCCCCTTCTGGATTATGAGCACCGTCAATAACAATTAGCGGCGAGCTGCTGACCTGTTCCAGACGACCTGCCCAGGCTGCTTCTCTAAAGCCCTCCAGCAGTTCAGCGTCATCCAGCACAAAAGCCATATACTGACGAAGCACCTCAAGTGTCATCAAAGCTCCTGCCGCATTAGCACATTGATGCTCTCCTAACAGCGTGATGCCGATTTCCATGTGTCGGAAGGGTCCCGCAAACGAAAAAGTCTGTCCCGTTTCGTCCCCATTCAGCCGTTCATACATAAACTGTTCTCCTGCCAGATACAGGGTAGCTCCCTGCTTTGCCGCCGTTTCCCGTATAACCTGAACAGCCTCTGGCTGAGATACACAGCTAACAACAGGTACGCCTGGCTTGATAATTCCAGCCTTTTCGCCTGCAATCTGCTCAAGTGTATCCCCTAAAATATCTGTATGGTCATAGCCTACGTTCGTAATGACCGAGACGATAGGAATCACGATATTAGTTACATCCATCCTTCCCCCGAGGCCCGTCTCCCATACCACAACATCTGGAAAAGTCACCGTTGCATAATATAAAATAGCCAACGCTGTCGATACCTCAAACATCGTGGGCGATCCCAAATCACTGGCCGCGATTTCCTTGACCAACGGATACAAACGATTGGCAAGTAAGACCAGTGTATCATCGGGAATATCCGTCCCGTTGAATTGGAATCGGTTCGTAAACCGGGTGATATACGGAGACGTAAAGGTTCCCACATCATAACCGCATTTCAGCAGAACAGAGGTTAAGAAAGCACAGGTCGAGCCCTTGCCATTGGTTCCCGCAATATGCACAAATTTAAGATGCCGTTGCGGGTCACCCAACATGCTCATTAACTTCTCAATCCGTTCCAGTCCGGGTCTGATTCCGAACGGAATCAAACCGTTAATCCATTCCACTGCTTCCTCATAGCTTTGTAAAGGAGCCGCTCCCCCGCCCCTGATTGTATCTGACATCCTCTTCACCTTCAGGTCATTTTATAGTTAGTGGAATTATCCCTTGAGTTCTTCAATCCGTGCGATAACTTTGGCGCGCTTATCCGAATAATCGGCTTGCTTGGCCTTCTCTTCCTCGATGACTTTGGCTGGTGCCTTCGCCACGAAGCCTTGGTTGGACAGCTTTTTCTCCACGCGCTCCACTTCACTGTTCAAATGCTGAAGCTCTTTTTCCAGTCTGCTAATTTCCTGGGCAATATCAAGCAGCCCGGCTAACGGCAGGTATAGCTCTGCTCCGCTGACTACGGAAGTCATGGCTTTATCTGGAACAGATAGCTCCAATCCCGCATCAAATTCAGATGTATTACAGAATCGACGTACATATTCTCCATTGCGGCTAATGATATCGAGAACGGCTTGATCGCCAGGTTTTACGAGCAATTCGATCTTTTTACTCATCGGCACGTTCACTTCAGAGCGGATATTCCGCACGGCGCGAATCACGTCGATCAGGAAATTCATTTCAGCTACCGCATCCTTGTCCTCGAAAGCCGAATCGTAAACAGGCCAAGCGGCCAGTGTAATCGTTTCGCCTTCATGCGGAAGATGCTGCCATATTTCCTCGGAGATAAACGGCATGAACGGATGAATCATACGCAGTGTCCGATCCAACACATACGCCAGTACGGACTGTGTTTTCTTTTTCGCCTCTGCGTTCTCGCCATACAGGGAAAGCTTCGCAAACTCGATGTACCAGTCGCACAAGTCATCCCAAATAAAGTTGTACAGAAGGCGGCCTGTCTCGCCAAATTCATAAGCATCTATTAGACGCGTGATATCGCGTGAAGTTTCGTTCAAACGGTGTAGGATCCAGCGGTCCGCTGTGCTCAAATCACCGGTAATGTCGATATCCGCCGCAGTGACCCCTTCCAGATTCATCAGCGCAAAGCGTGACGCATTCCAGATTTTATTGGCAAAGTTACGTGCCTGCTCTACCCGTTCCCAACGGAAGCGAAGGTCCTGTCCAGGCGTACTACCTGTAGAAACCATGTAACGCATGGCATCCGTACCATATTTGTCGATTACGTCGAGCGGATCAACACCATTGCCAAGGGATTTGGACATTTTCTTTCCATCCGCATCACGAACCAGTCCGTGCATAAGCACGTCCTTGAACGGAATCTCTTCCGTAAACTCCAGTGCGGTAAAGATCATCCGCGACACCCAGAAATAAATAATGTCATACCCTGTAACCAGAACATTGGTTGGGTAGTAGCGTTGGAGATCCTCAGTCTGCTCAGGCCAGCCCAGTGTCGAAAACGGCCACAAGGCAGAGCTGAACCATGTATCCAGTACATCCTCATCCTGTTTCAGCTTTCTGCCAGCATATTCAG
Source organism: Paenibacillus terrae (assembly GCF_005217525.1). Lineage (GTDB taxonomy): Bacteria > Bacillota > Bacilli > Paenibacillales > Paenibacillaceae > Paenibacillus > Paenibacillus terrae_C. Next base: position 24,979 of record NZ_PNXQ01000001.1, read on the forward strand.
GCAAGGTTGTAGGATCCTCTGCCGATACAATAACTTCTCCGGTTTCTTCATCGTACCAGGCCGGAATACGGTGTCCCCACCACAATTGACGTGAAATACACCAGTCACGTACATTTTCAATCCAGTGCAAATAAGTACGCTCAAAGCGATCCGGAACAAAGTTTACACCATTGCCAGCCTTCTGCACTTCAATCGCTTTGGCTGCCAGAGGCTTCATTTCCACGAACCATTGTGTAGACAGATAAGGTTCTACAATCGCACCTGTACGCTCGCTGTGGCCTACCTGGTGCACATGCTCTTCAATACGGATGAGTACGCCCTGCTCTTTCAGATCAGCGACGATTTGCTTGCGGCAATCACTGCGATCAAGACCCTGATATTTGCCTGCTTCGGCATTCATCGTACCTGTTTCGTCCATTACCGTAATTTGTGGCAACTGGTGACGTTGTCCCATTTCAAAGTCATTCGGATCATGAGCTGGTGTAATTTTAACCGCGCCGCTACCGAAATCTTTATCTACATAATCATCCGCAATGACCGGAATTTCCCGACCGATAATCGGAAGCACGAGTGTTTTGCCGATCATATGCTTGTACCGTTCATCCTCAGGATGTACGGCTACCGCTGTATCGCCCAGCATGGTTTCAGGTCGCGTGGTGGCTACAGTGATAAACCCGCTGCCATCTTGAAGCGGATATTGCAAGTGATACAAATTTCCGTTTACCTCTTTGTATTCCACTTCAATATCTGACAGAGCCGTACGTGCAGCAGGGTCCCAGTTAATGATGCGTTTGCCGCGATAAATCAGGCCCTTCTTGTACAGCTTGACGAATACTTCACGAACGGCTTGAGACAGCCCATCATCCAGCGTAAAACGCTCACGCGAATAATCGAGGGAAAAACCCATTTTTTCCCATTGATTATGGATATTGTCCAGGTAGAGATCCTTCCATTCCCAAACCTTCTCCAAAAATTTCTCGCGTCCCAGATCGTAGCGCGTCAAGCCTTCCTCACGCAGCTTCTGCTCTACCTTCGTCTGGGTGGCAATGCCCGCATGGTCTGCCCCTGGCAGCCACAATGCGTCATAGCCCTGCATCCGCTTGGTGCGGATAATGATATCCTGCAAAGTAAAATCAAGAGCATGTCCAATGTGCAGCATGCCTGTAACATTCGGTGGCGGAATAACGATTGTAAAAGGCTCTGCCTCTGGAAGTCGCCCAGCGCGGAAATACCCCTTCTCCATCCACGTTTTGTACCATTTTTTTTCGGCTGATTTTGGATCGTACGTTGTCGGCATTTCCAAGGTTGTCTTGTTGTCTTGTTCTGACATATCAGGATACCTCCATGATTTTTCAATTGGCAAATAAAAAAAGCCCTTCATCCTCAAAGGACGAAAGGCTGTTCTCTCGCGGTACCACCTTTGTTTCACCCCTAGTGTATGTATCCACTGATCCATTACACATGGTGTGACACTTATGCAGATAACGGCTGCGGACCGTCCTTATTCTACCGTGAACCTCGTACCTTCCGTTGGGATTAAATGAGGGACCGTTCGAACAGGCGACTCCCGGGTGACTTCGGCCAGTAGCTTCCTGCGGAACCTCACAGCGCTGCAATTCCACTCTCTGAAGGGCTTGCTGCCTACTCTTCCCGATCTCAGTCTTTCAATAGCTATACCACATCATACATTTCCCATTGGCTATAGTCAACACCCGCTGCTCATTTTCCAATGACCGAATTAAGGGATGTACAATACCTGCCCTTCTTCCACATGGTGCTCTGCCAGCCTGTTGTACAGTTGAAGCTCCCGTGTGCTGAGTTGATAGCGGTCAGCGATCGTTTCCAGTGTATCTTCACGCTGCACGATGCATAATCGGACTTTGCGGAAAGGCGTTTCATCCTGTGTATGAAAAAAAAGGTTTTTCCACTTAGCATTCTCACGCTCATCTTCGGCTTGCTGTGCCTGACCCTGCGGTTCTTGCTCCAACTGCTGCTGGTATTCTGCTTCCTTCACCGAACGACTGGACTGGAGCAATGATGAGTAGACCACCGGATCCGGCTCGTCTGCTTTTTCGTCCTTTTTGCTGTTCAGCGCCACGCGCATTTCCGGCTTATCATCGGCAACAGTGTCATGGAACACAGCGTCCACCTGCTCTAACGTCTCACGTCTAAAATCATCTACCTGACCTGCTGCCAACTGTGGCTCCAGATAAAGCTCCGACTCCGTAGCGTGATGCGGTTCAGTCAGTAAAGGATCATAGACCACATCCGGAGCTGTGGAGGATATTTTCGGCTCACTTCCCGTCCATGCTTCCTCTTGCTGAACCCCCCATACTTCAGGAGTATTATGCTCAGGCTTTACCTCGGAAGTGCTGTCTTCAACAGCTTTGCCCGTCCAAGGCTCATAGATCCGGTTCGAGTCTACAACAGGCTCGTAACTTTGCTGTTCCGATGATAACTTCTGCTCCCTAGGATCCTGTGACGGCTGTTCCCAGGAAGCATACTCCTGCTGAACTGGCAGCCTGTATGAAGATCCAGACTCCGTCGTATACTCAGCTACAGAATCCTTAGTAGAATAAGCCTCTTCCTGACGATGCTCTCCATTGGACGAAAAAGGTTGCGCCTGATGTTCAGGTGCGTGTACCACCGTAAATTCCTCATCCAGCCAAACTGCTGTCTCCTCCGCATGGGAGCTTTCCACCCCGTGCAGGGAGAGAACACCTGTAATATTCAGACTACGTAGTGACAGCAGGTCCACATCAAAATTTTCAATCTCAACAGAGATGTCTTCCAATCTTCCTACCCGATTCAGTGGAATCGTAATTTCTACCGGGATCAAATGATGGAGCTCGTTCGTTACCTGTTCAGGTGTGCGGTATACGCCCTCCAGCAGCAAATGCCCTCGCAAAGCGGCATGGTCGCCGTGGGTTACAACCTGAATACGTGGCAGAAGCTCAATTTCCTCCAACTCAGCAATCCCGGCAGCTTCCTCCGTCAAATGAATGCGTTCATAAATATCAAAACGCAAGCCTTGCGGCTGATCATTCTGTTGTTTGTTCAAGGATGGCATCCTCCTTCGGGCAGTCTCCGCACATCCTCTGACTCTTGTCAGGCGCACGGAAACTCCATATTGCAAACCGTTTCTAGGTTCAAGTATATGCGCCAAAATAGAAGGCATGCCATCTTTTATAGCTGTTGATGCAGCTTTTGAAAATCATCCGGCCAAGCATCTTCCACAGTAATCGTTTCACCGCTCAGCGGATGACGGAAGGTAAGACGCTCTCCGTGCAGCGCCTGCCTGTTAAAATCAACAGCCCGTCCCCCGTATAATACATCTCCCAATAACGGATAACCGGCATGACTAAGATGAACGCGAATCTGGTGCGTTCGGCCTGTTTCCAGTGTTAAATATACGAGGCTTACCGCCTTTTGACCGCTCCCCCATACTTCACCAAGTTCCACATGGGTAACCGCGCTCTGCCCGGTCGGAGAAACACGGCGACGCTGCTTGTGATGCCTGTCCTTGCCAATCGGCCAATCCAGCGTTCGCAGTGATGAAGGGACTTCCCCCCGTACCAAAGCCACATAACGGCGACCGATATCCTTAGCTCTCATTTGCTCGTCCAGCTTGAGCAACGCAAATTCATTTTTGGCATACAGCACCGGGCCTGTTGTATCCGTATCCAGACGATGCACATGCCGTACTGCCGCATGGATGCCATTCATCTCATAATACGATGCGACCGCATGATCCAACGTCAGTGGGCCATCTTTTACAGCTCCGTCCGGATGTACCGCCATACCCGCCGGTTTGTGTGCGACCAGGCAAAAATCATCCTCATACAGCACCTTCAAATCGTACCAGCGAGGAATCACGCCAAGGTTTGTAACGGGAAAAAGGGCCAGCCGCAGCCGGTCCCCCGCAAGTTCAATCTGCTTTTCGTGTCGCAGTCTGCGCCACAGCTTGTCCGGTAGCTCCAAACGGTTCAGCAGCCAATGATCTACAGCATCAGTGCGATATTCACCCTCTGTGATTTCCCGTCCCGGTGTGACCTCCAGCCATGGTCCCCGTCTTTTCCAGCCGCCCTGCCAGCTCATAGACGTTTGAGCGCACGATAGTTGGCTTCAATGGTAGCATCAATATCTTCCACCGTATGCACACCCGACACAAACATGCCCTCAAATTGGGATGGCGCCACACTGACTCCCTCGTTCACCAATTCGGTAAAGTAACGGCGGAAGTGGTCCTGATTACTTGTTTTGGCTGTATCAAAATTGACAACCTTCTCTTCCGTGAAAAATGGACAAACCATGGAACCCACACGGTTGATCGTGACAGGTATACCCAGCTCACGTGCATTACGCTCGAATCCGGCCTGAAGCCGTGCTGCCCGTTCTTCCAGCCGCTCATATACTTCTGGCGTCAGCAATTTAAGGGTCGAATAGCCTGCTGCCATAGCCAGCGGATTTCCGCTAAGCGTACCCGCCTGATAGATCGGACCGGAAGGTGCAATCTGTTCCAGAATATCACGACGTCCACCATATGCACCTACAGGCAGACCTCCGCCAATGACTTTACCCAGGCATGTGAGATCCGGGGTCACACCAAAACGACCTTGAGCTGAATGAAGTCCTACCCGGAATCCGGTCATGACTTCATCAAAAATCAGCAGGCTTCCATACTGCCGGGTTACTTCACGCAGTCCTTCCAAAAATCCGGGTTGTGGCGGTACGACTCCCATATTTCCGGCTATTGGCTCGACAATAATGGCGGCAATTTCCTCACCGAATTTTTCAAAGGCCAGTTTCACCGAAGCCAAATCATTGTAAGGAACGGTGATCGTATGCGTTGCCACGACCTCGGGTACACCGGGGCTATCAGGCAGACCCAGTGTTGCTACACCAGAGCCTGCTTTAATCAGCAAGCTGTCCGCATGACCATGATAAGAGCCTTCAAATTTAAGAATTTTGCTGCGGCTCGTGAATCCGCGTGCGAGTCGAATCGCGCTCATCGTCGCCTCGGTTCCCGAGTTGACCATACGAACGATATCCATGGAAGGAACACGCTCACACACGAGCTTCGCCATTTCGGTTTCCGCCAACGTCGGCGCTCCGAAGCTGGTTCCTTTGACAACTGCGGCCTGTAGAGCCTTAACAACCTCAGGATGCGCATGTCCCATAATGAGCGGTCCCCATGAACATACATAGTCAATATAGGATTGACCGTCGATATCATACACCCGCGATCCTTCTCCACGGTCGATATAAACAGGCGTAATGCCAACGGATTTAAAAGCCCTTACCGGACTGTTTACGCCACCCGGAATATATTGCTTTGCCTCGTCAAAGGCTGCCTTGGAGCGCGCATCCTTGCGCACTGTTCGTTGTTCGTTGATCATTCTGATCACTCCTGTCATCTGAAAAATACACTTATTGCTTTAACCATCTTGCCGCATCCTTGGCGGAATAGGTAATAATCATGTCCGCACCCGCACGCTTCATGCTTGTCAAAATCTCCAGCACCATCGCTTTTTCATCAATCCAACCTTGAAGGGCTGCCGCCTTGACCATCGCGTATTCACCGCTGACGTTGTAAGCCACCATTGGCAGATCAAATTGATCCTTAATCGTGCGCATTACGTCCAGGTACGAAAGGGACGGCTTCACCATCAGCATGTCCGCACCTTCCAGCACGTCGGATTCTGCTTCTCGCAATGCTTCACGTGCATTAGCAGGGTCCATCTGATAGGACTTGCGGTCCCCGAATTGCGGTGCAGAATTTGCCGCTTCCCGGAAAGGACCATAAAAAGCAGACGCATATTTGACGGAATACGACATAATCGGAATATGTGAGAAGCCTTCCTGATCCAGTCCTTGTCGAATCGCCTGCACAAAGCCGTCCATCATATTGGATGGTGCGATAATATCAGCGCCGGCTCTGGCTTGGGAAACGGCTGTACGTACCAGCACCTCCAGCGATTCGTCATTCAGCACTTCACCACATACCTCACCATCATGCTCATGCATGTGGACCATGCCGCAGTGCCCATGATCCGTAAACTCGCACAAACAAGTATCAGCCACAACCAGCAGCTCGGGATAACGCGATTTGATCAGGCGTGTAGCTTCCTGAACAATACCATCGTCAACAAAAGCCGAAGTGCCCAGGCTATCCTTCGTCTCCGGAATGCCAAACAGGAGCACGGCAGGAATGCCAAGCTCACTAATTTCTTTCAATTCTTCTTCCAGTTGATCCAGAGAAAATCGGTACACACCGGGCATGGAGCTAATTTCCTGCTTCACTCCTGTACCGAATGTTACATAGATCGGCTGGATAAAATCAGCGGGATTCAATACCGTCTCACGCACCATACTGCGGATAGCAGCGGATTGGCGCAAACGGCGATGACGGGTAAAAGGAACACTCATGATTGCAAACCTCCAGTTTTTATACATTCATTTGGAAAAATAAAATTATGATGTCACAGCATTCGATTGTTTCCAGTCACATAGCGATTGGATCAAGCTTTCAATGGTTGCCTTTTCTGCCATGAAGCTGACGGTCAGGCCCGCTTGGGTCGCTGTTTCTCCGGTGAGAGGGCCAATCACAGCGATCGTCACCCCCTCCAGTAGCGATAGCGGATCTTCGACTCCCATCTTCCTGAGTGCTTCCAGAAAAAAGGTGACTGTTGAGGAGCTGGTAAAAGTAATCGCATGGATGGCACGTTCCTCAAGCAGCTTGAGCAGCTCATCATCCTGTGCGTTTGCCGCCAGCACGGTTTGATACAAATCAGCCTCTGTCACCTCAAGTCCCAGCTCTCTAAGCTTCTCTGGCAGCCATGACCGGGCAAGATCCCCTCTTGGCAGAAATACACTCTGCCCTGCCTGCAAATCCTGCTCAAACGCTTCGAGCAAGCCCTCTGCCTGAAAAGGACCTTCGATCTGCTCCGCTTCAATTCCGTGCGTGCGAAGTGCCGCCGCTGTAGCCGGTCCGACTGCGGCAATACGCGCCTTAAATAGCGAACGAACATCCTTGCCTTGTTCCTTCAGATGAGTGAAAAAGTATTCCACTCCGTTAACACTGGTAAAAAACACCCAGTCGTATTCAGGCAATCGTGCAAACGCCTCAGTAATTTGCCGTTTCGTTGGCTCATCCGAAGGGACAACCGTCTGGATGACGGGAAATTCATAAGGCTCTCCGCCAAGCTCCTCAATCCGATGAACCAGACTGCTGGCCTGTGCGCGCGCACGTGTAACCAAAATCCGCTTGCCGAACAACGGCATTTCCTCAGCCCATTTTAACTGTTCACGCTGATTAACCACTTCTCCGACGACAATGACGGCAGGAGGCTGAAAATTCGCGGCTTTCACCTTGGCCTCAATATCTGCCAGCGTACCCACCAGTGTATCCTGCTCCGCACGCGTTCCCCAACGGATCAACGCAACGGGCGTACTAGGCGGCTTGCCATGCTTCATCAGTTGTTCACTAATATAGCCGATCTTCGCCACACCCATCATAAAGATCAGTGTGCCCGTTGCATTCGTTACTTTATCCCAATGAATACTCTTGTCGAGCTTGTCCGGACTTTCATGCCCCGTAATGATAGACAGCGATGAGGCCATATCCCGGTGTGTGACCGGAATGCCCGCATAGGCAGGTACACTGATCGCTGATGTAATGCCGGGCACGATCTCATAGGAAATACCATGCTTGCGCAGCAGTCCGGCTTCTTCCCCGACCCGTCCAAAAATCGTGGGATCTCCGCCTTTGAGCCGGACGACCGTTTTTCCTTCCAAAGCCAGATCCACCAGTAGCTGATTGATTTCCTCTTGCTTCATGGTATGACGATCCGGTAGCTTGCCGACGTATATTTTCTGAGCACCTGGCTTCATCAAGCCCAAAAGACGAGGGCTTGCCAGTCTGTCATAGACAATAACATCACCCAACTGAATACATTCCCAGCCCTTGACCGTAATCAGTCTTGCGTCTCCGGGTCCTGCGCCTACTAAATATACCTTTCCTGCCATTTCATTATCCCCTCACCTGCGCCAGAATTTGTTCCGCTCCTTTGGCGATCAAGCTCGCCGCCACTGCTTCTCCCAGCTTTTGCGGATCATTTCCCTGGAGCGTTTCCTTCAAAATAACCCCGCCATCCGGCGAGCCTACCATGCCCGTGAGGCGGATTTCCTGGTCAGCCCAGATTGCGTGAGCCCCGATTGGCACCTGGCATCCCCCATTCAGAACTCCAAGGAAGGTACGTTCTGCCGCCACCGTAGCGGAGGTATCCCGGTCGTTATACAGGCGCAGCAATGCCAGCAGCTCTTCATCGTCTGCGCGGCACTCAATGCCGAGCGCTCCTTGACCGACTGCTGGCAAGCAGGCTTCCTCCGGTATATAGGACGTGATCCGGTCTTTCCAGCCCATCCGGTGCAAACCTGCCGCAGCTAAAATAATGGCATCAAAGCCTTCAGTCTCCAGTTTTTTCAGGCGGGAATCAATATTACCTCGCACAGGCTCCAATTGAAGATCTGGTCGTAAGGACTTGATTTGGCTGGCTCTGCGCAGGCTGCTTGTGCCGACCTTTGCCCCTTGTGGCAGGTCCTCCAGGCTCTTGGATCCCAGGGTAACGAGACAATCCCGCGGGTCCTCCCGACGCGGCACCGCGCCGTTCACTAGCCCTTCAGGCAATTCTGACGGCATATCCTTCATGCTATGTACTGCCATATCAATTTCACCAGCGAGCATGGCCTGTTCAATTTCTTTGACAAATAGCCCTTTGCCACCCACCTTGGACAACGTTACATCCAAAATCCGGTCGCCCTTGGTCAATATTTTTTTTACGACAAACTGCATATCCAGCCCATGCTCCGCGCACAATGCGTTCAAATCCTCTATGACATGCCCGGTCTGAGTTAGCGCAAGCGCGCTCTGTCTGCTACCTACCACAATTGTTCGCATGCTATTCCTCCTGATTTTGCGCAATCCATCTGTCCATCTCTTTCTGAGTCCATGCAGTAAATTCCTGACGTCGTATTTGCTCCAAAATTCCGCTGCTCGCCAAACGTCTCAGCAGTTTCGCCCTTTGCTGCGGGGAGGATACGATACGTTTAATCGCTTGCCGCATATCATACATGAAATCCAGATACGGTTCGTATTCATTGCCAAACAGCGTATCCAGAGCCGATGTAATTTCGGACGTAACAGCCGGCCCCGCACCTGCGGTGGATACGCTGATGGTTAGCCTGCCCCGCCGGATGATACCCGGCGTTATAAAGTCCGCCTCTTCCAAACGATCCGCCACATTTACCAGTATACCCCTTTGTCTGGCCTCATGCGCAACCGCATCGTTCACATCTCTCTGGTCTGTCGCCGCATATACAAGAAAGGCTCCCTGGAGGTCACCCTCGCGGTATACGCGATTTACCCAGTGGAGCTGCTTATGATCGGCCAGAACCTGTAAATCCGGCGTTATATTCGGACTGATGACGGTAATGAGCGCCCCGCTTTTCATCAGTCCCTTTACCTTGCGTTCCGCTATCCTTCCACCGCCTACAATACAACAGATCTTATTTTTACAATTCAGCAAAATCGGCACAAAATACTGCAAACGACCACTCACTCTCCCGTCCACTGATGAAATACAGACCAGGAATTAAGCAAAAAGTTAAGAATCAATAGCGTGTAGCCCACTAATGCCCACTTCGCCATTACGAGGCCCGACTTCTGATTGAACCTTTTGCTCACTAAAAATACAATATACACGCATAGGGCTATCGCTGTCATCAATACTTTGGTATCCAGCAACAAACGCCAGCGTTCTTCAGCAATAATAGAAATGACGGCAACTACAATAGAGACCGCAAGCAAAGGAGTACCGATCAACAGCGCCATGTGAGTATACCGATCCATCATTTCTAGACTCGGCAGACGCCGGATCGTATCATTCCATTTCTTGACTTTCAATTTACGATGCAAAAACAGATAAAGCCCCGAAAATACAGCCGCTACCGTCATGGCTACAAAGCCAAGATTGGCCAAAGCGATATGGATGAGAAGCAGCCCATGCACCGTATGCCAACTTCCAAGCGGATTGTTGGTGGGCTCCATCCATATATTATTGAGCACAAGAACTGCAAAACTAATAATGTTAAGCAGCAATACCGCAAATTCCGACCGCTGATAGCGTGACAGTATTAAAGAAATCACGACCAAAATAAATGAAAACAGGAATAAAAAATCGTAGGTCACGAAAATAGGAAGATGTCCTTCGTTCCAAGTTCTCATTCCCATATATATAAGCTGGAGACCAAGAACGACAGCAAGAAGCCCTGTACCTGTCCGTTTGGCACTCGCATTACGGCGAATGCCATCCGAGAATACAAACAGAAGGCTCAGGGCAAAAACATAAATCATCGAATCATATATAAGCGTGCTTAAGGCCACGTCCATCCACCGCCTTTACAGGCCAGCCGGCGCAAACGACGCTGGCGAGGCTTGGGCCTGACCGGATTTTTCATGAATACCGACCTCCGGTTTCATTAACGCGGATGCATCGCTTTTATCTACTTTCTGAGCGGCGTCCTCCAAACGATCCTCCAGAGCAAAAATGTGGCTAAAGAGTTCAAGCGCCTCATTCCCCTGCTTTTGGACAGCCAGTTCCTTCACCGTATTGATCGGATCATGCATCATCTGGTTCAGCATGCTTTTCGTCAAACGGCTAATCACTTTGCGTTGTCGTTCATCCAGCTCGGGAAGCTTGTTGAACAAGCTTTCGAGCGTATCCTGATGCACAGACTCTGCTTTTTCCTGTAAAGCACGAATCACCGGACGCACTCCCATCGTTTTTAACCATTGGTAAAAATCGCCAAGTTCTCCTTCGATCATATGCTCAATTTTGGCAGCCTCGGTACGACGCATTTCCAAATTGCTCTCTACGATACCTTCCAGATCATCAATATCGTAAAGAAAAACATTCTGCAATTCGCCAATAGCCGGGTCCAAATCACGCGGAACCGCGATGTCAATCATAAACAAAGGCCGGGAACGACGTCGTTTCATACTGGCTTCAACCCGCTCCCGATCCAAAATATATCCTTGTGCACCTGTCGAGCTAATGATAATGTCCACATCCGCCAACCGATTCATGCCTTCCTCCATCGTGACCGGCGTTCCGTGAAACTTGGAAGCCAAATCTTCCGCTCTGGATAAAGTCCGGTTCGCCACAATGACCTCTGCTGCTCCCCCGCTGTACAAATGCTTAACGGTAAGCTCGCTCATTTTACCCGCACCGAGAATCAGCACCTTCTTATCGGTAAACATCCCGAAAATCCGTTTGCCAAGCTCCACTGCTGCATAGCTGACGGATACGGCGCTTTCTCCAATGGACGTCTCCGAATGGGCACGCTTGCCCAATGTGACGGCCTGCTTAAACAGCATATTAAACCACGTTGCCGTAATTTTCTGGGATTGAGCCTGAAGAAAAGCGTTCTTCACCTGTCCCAAAATTTGTGTTTCTCCGATCACCATAGAATCCAGGCCACAAGTCACACGAAACAAATGCCGGATGGCCTGCTCGTCCTCATATATATATAGATGCTGTGTAAATTGATCGCGAGGAATACCGAACCATTGCTCCATGAAACTACGTATAAAATAACCGCACATGTGAAGGCGGTCCACCACGACATATATTTCAGTCCGATTGCAGGTTGCGACAATTACGCCCTCCAACACACTTTTGGTGAGTTTGAGTTGTTCCAGCGCTTTTGGTAAATCTTGTTCCGCAAATGTAAAACGCTCTCTGACTTCCACAGGCGCCGTACGATAATTCAACCCAACAACGACGATGTGCATTGCAAGTTCACCTGCCTAAACTGTAATAAGAATAACCACTGTTATCATAAACTATGTTAATTATATCACAGAAGTCCGAATGTCCTCCGGCTGTTTTATGAATTGTTTATGAAAATTGGATGGCAAACTCCAACATCCAAAATGTTCTCTATCGTTTGATATAGTTTGAACCAGTCTTAAAACAAATAACCATGGAATAAATCCATGGTTATTCTTCGCATATTTCTTTTCCGATAGACGCCTTCCACGAACGTCCTTCTTCTTAGATTTCCGGTTGTTCCTCGTCTTCGTCGTTCTCTATATAGCTGGAGATGACCGACCATAGCTCGTCCTTACCCATGCCTTCTTCGGATGAAAAGGGGATAAACAAACCCCCGGGAAGTATTCCGAGTTCCTGCTTGATTACTTTATAATGCTTTTCCCGCCGTGTTTTAGGGATTTTATCTGCCTTCGTGCCCACAACGCATACCGGAAGCCCGTGATGGCGCAGCCAGTCGTGCATCATGATATCATCCTTGGATGGCGGATGACGCAAATCGACCATTTGAAGCACCAGCTTGAGCGGCTCCCGTTCCAGCAAATACGACTCAATCATTTGTCCCCAGGCTTTACGGGACGTTTTGGATACCTTTGCGTAACCGTAACCCGGAAAATCGACGAAATAGAGATCATCATTAATCCGGTAATAATTGAGCTGCTGTGTTTTCCCTGGCGTAGAACTGGTGCGCGCCAAGTTTTTACGGCTAATCAAACGATTAATCAGTGACGACTTCCCTACATTGGAACGCCCCGCCAGAGCAATCTCCGGCAAAGCGTCCACAGGGAACTGATCGGGGCCAACCGCGCTAATAATAAATTCTGCTTTTGTTACTTTCATTGTGTCCTTAATTCCTCTCTAATGTACCCTCGCCTGCTCAACCAAAGCATGCTCCAGCACCTGATCCATATGGGCAACGGGAACAAATTCAACATCCTGCCTAATACTGTCGGGAATATCTTTTAGATCCCGTTCATTATCCTTGGGAAGCAGAATTTTTTTGTAGCCTGCCCGGTGGGCTGCCAGCGACTTCTCTTTCAATCCGCCAATAGGCAATACGCGGCCGCGCAGGGTAATTTCACCCGTCATAGCCACATCCTTGGATACATGACGGTTGGTCAGCGCTGAAATCAACGCTGTAGCAATGGTAATCCCCGCCGATGGCCCATCCTTCGGAATCGCTCCCTCCGGAATGTGGATATGAATATCATTTTTCTCATAAAAGTCCATAGCAATGCCCAACTCAACCGCTTTGGAGCGAGTGTAGCTAAATGCTGCCTGCGCGGATTCTTTCATAACGTCTCCCAGCTTACCTGTAAGAATCAGCTTACCGCTGCCGGGCACGACCGTCACTTCAATCATCAGCGTTTCACCGCCAACCTCTGTCCACGCCAAGCCTGTAACCGTACCAATCTGGTCTTCCAGCTCCGCTACACCGTAACGGAATTTGGCGACGCCTAAATAATCTTTCAGATTATCCGGTGTAATTCGAATCGGGCCTTCTCCGCCGGATACCACTGACTTCGCAGCCTTGCGGCACAGAGAAGCCATTTGCTGTTCGAGATTCCGCACGCCGGATTCACGGGTATATTCGCGGATGACACGCAGCAGCGTATCCTCCCCAATGTCCAGCTGCTCCTTTTCCAAACCATGCTCTCTCTTCTGTTTGGGCAGTAGATAACGATTAGCGATTTCGAGCTTTTCCAGCTCGGTGTAACCCGGAATGTACAATGTCTCCATCCGGTCCATCAGCGGACGCGGAATGTTGTGAGCAGCATTGGCTGTCGTCACGAACATCACATTGGACAAATCGAAGGGCAGCTCGACAAAATGGTCACTGAACGTATTGTTCTGTTCAGGATCAAGCACCTCCAGCAACGCCGCCGAAGGGTCACCTCGAAAATCAGAAGCCATTTTATCAATCTCATCCAGCAAAAAGACTGGATTAGACGTTCCTGCCGTCTTCATCCCCTGAATGATACGCCCTGGCATCGCGCCCACATAAGTGCGGCGATGACCACGAATTTCTGCTTCATCCCGCACTCCCCCAAGCGAGATGCGGACAAATTCCCTCCCCATAGACTTGGCGATGGAACGAGCCAACGAGGTCTTGCCGACCCCAGGTGGCCCTACGAGACACAGAATCGGCCCCTTAATGGTCTTCACCAGTTTGCGTACAGCCAGATACTCCAGCACCCGCTCCTTCGGCTTATCCAGTCCATAGTGGTCATCATTCAGTATCTCTTCAGCCTTAACGATATCCAGATCATCATCTGTAAACTTGTTCCATGGCAAGCTTAACAGCCAATCGACATAATTACGGATAACCCCGCCCTCGGCAGAGCTTGCAGGCATTTTCTCCAGACGGTCGATTTCCTTTTCAACCTTCTCCTTCACAGGAGCGGGCAGCTCCAGTTCACTTAGCTGATTGCGCAGTTCTTCTACTTCTCCCGCGCGACCTTCCTTCTCGCCAAGCTCCTTCTGGATCGCCTTCATTTGCTCACGCAGGTAATACTCCTTCTGCGTTTTCTCCATCTGTTTCTTCACGCGCTGGTTAATTTTACGTTCCAGCTCCAGTACCTCACGCTCGTTATTCAAAATATCCAGAAGCTTCTCCAGACGCTGAGTTACGTCGATCGTCTCCAGTATATCCTGCTTCTCCTTTATTTTGAGCGTTAGATGGCTTGTAATCACGTCAGCCAGCCGTCCGGGCTCCTCAATGTCGGATACCGCAGCGAGAGTTTCGGGGGTTACCTTTTTGGACAAGTTGATATAATGCTCGAACTGGGTCAGAACCGTGCGCATGAGCGCATCCGTCTCTGGATGCACGTTTTCTGCCTCATGCAGCTCCTTTGCCAGTACCTCGTAGTATTCCTCATTGTCCGTATATTGAATAATCTCGGCACGTTCCAGCCCTTCCACCAGCACCCGAATCGTTCCGTTGGGAAGCTTGAGCATCTGGCGCACTTTGGCTACCGTGCCGACTCGAAAAATATCCTCTTGTGCGGGTTCTTCAATATTTACTTCTGATTGAGAACACAGGAGAATCAAATTATCTTCAACCATCGCTTTTTCCAAAGCCTTGACCGATTTTTCCCGGCCCACATCGAGATGCAGAACCATGCTCGGGTAGACGAGAAGTCCTCTTAAAGGCAGCAAAGGAAAACGACGACCTTTTGTCTTGTTGGGTCCCATCGCTTTCGCACCTCCAGTGATTCTCAGGTTCCGGATTTTACAATCCTTCACGTTGTTATCTTTCATATTTTATCAAATGTTTTATGAAAAAACCAATGAAAGGGTAGTTCATTAGCAAGATCCTGTGTCCGATATCGTCCCGTTATGCGTCCCATCGGCCTGCAACAGGGAAGATTGGGATGGGCGAAAAGTATCAATTGGCGCGTGCACAGGTAAATCTGACGTCAATTCCTCTCCAAATACGTGGCGGAATACTTCCGTAACCGACTGCACCGGAATGACTTTCAAGCCTTCAATACTGTCAAAAAGAGACTGCCAGTTGTCCTGAGGAATGATCACCTTTTTAGCTCCTGCCTGAAAAGCAGCCTCAACCTTCGCTAATACGCCGCCAATCGGTTTGACACGACCGTGAATGCTGACCTCTCCGGTCATCGCAATTTCGTGATCCACCGGAATCCCCCGCATTGCGGATGCAATAGCCGTTGCCATTGCTATACCTGCCGACGGGCCATCTACTGGTGTTCCCCCAGGAAAATTAATATGCAAATCGTAATTTGACGGGGACAATCCGAGCGTACGCAAAACGGTCAATACATTTTCTACAGAGCCTTTGGCCATACTTTTACGCCGCAGCGTGCGGGAGCCGCCGCCAATCTCTTCCTCATCGACCACACCCGTAATATTATAGGTTCCCTTTCCCGCAGGAACCGGAACTGCTGTAACCTCAATTTCCAGCAGCATGCCCATATTCGGGCCATATACGGCCAAACCGTTAACAAATCCGATTTGCGGCAGACCCGGTACTTTCCGGTCAGGACGCGGTTGAATTTGGCTGCTGCCCGCTACCCACTCCACATCCGAGGCGTTTAGACGTTCCCGTTTCTCCGTAAGTGCCAATCCAGCGGCAAGCTGAATCATATTGACGGCCTCCCGGCCATTTGTGGCGTAGCGCTGTACGACTTCAACTGCCTCTGGACAAGGACCGAAGCCCAGCTTGTGGACGGCATCCTCAGCAATACGAGCAATCTCCTGCGGCTGGAGAGCACGGAAATAAATTTCCATGCATCGGGAACGAATGGCAGGCGGCAACTCATGCGGCGAACGAGTCGTCGCACCTACCAAACGGAAATCGGCAGGCAAACCATTTTGGAAAATATCATGGATATAAGCAGGAGTATTCGAATCCTCCGAGTTGTAGTACGCGCTCTCCAGAAATACTTTTCGGTCCTCCAATACTTTCAACAGCTTATTCATCTGTGTGGGATGCAGCTCGCCAATTTCATCAATGAACAACATACCGCCATGCGCCTTCGTTACAGCTCCGGGCTTGGGCTGTGGAATACCCGCCACTCCCATTGCTCCAGCACCTTGATAAATCGGATCATGAACCGAACCAATCAACGGATCTGCAATACCCCGCTCGTCAAAACGGGCAGTCGTCGCATCAATCTCCGTAAATTTGGCGTCTCCCTTGAACGGGGAAGACAGGTTTTTCTTAGCTTCTTCCAGCACCACACGCGCAGCAGCCGTCTTGCCGACTCCCGGTGGGCCATAAATAATAACATGCTGTGGATTCGCACTGCATAACGCTGCCTTGAGGGCACGCAATCCATCCTTCTGACCGACAATATCCTGTAATGTGGCAGGACGAGTGCGTTCAGCCAGCGGTTTGGTTAATGAAATGGAGCGCAGTTTGCGCAGCTTATCCAGTTCCTTGCGGGATTCACGGTCCACTGCGCTGCGGTTCGTCTTTTGGCTCCGCAAAAGGTTCCAGAAATACAGACCGATGACAATCCCAAAAAACATTTGCACCAACAACAAAATCATAGTAAAGTCCATCGTATTTCCTCCGTTTCTCATCTCAGCATTTTGAAAATGCCGCTAAAATGCCGTCTATGAAAAACAGTATTTCCTTTTCCCCAATAGCTAAACGGCAGTCTTCCAAAAGATCAGAGAGAAAATACAAAAACACCGCGAAGAACAGTTCTGTAGCAGAGCTGCCCTCCACGGCGTTTACATGATGGCAATAGAATATGATTATGCCTCTTTATGAGAACCGATTTGGCTTATACCTTCTCGGCTGTATGACGTTCCTCGCGACCCGGAATTTTACCCGTCTCTTCATACGCCTTGACGATGATGTCAATTTCTTTTTTCAATTCTTCAACCATGTCAGCCTCGGGTACTTTGCGGATCATTTTTCCATAACGGAACAGAAGTCCTTCCCCGCGTGCTCCGGCAATACCGATATCAGCTTCCTTTGCTTCCCCCGGACCATTCACCGCGCAACCCAGTACCGACACTTTAATTGGCACCTTGAGTTTTGCAATATAGTCTTCGACTTCGTTGGCGATAGAGAACAGATCAATATCCAGACGTCCACAAGTCGGACAGGAAATCAAAGTCGCTGCATTCGTGATTAGCCCAAAGGTTTTGAGCAGTTCCCGCGCAACCTTCACTTCTTCCACCGGATCGGCACTCAGCGAAATACGCATAGTCGAACCAATACCTGCTGCCAACAAAGCCCCCATCCCCGCTGCACTCTTAACGGTTCCGGTAAAGAGCGTACCCGCTTCGGTAATACCCAGATGTAGTGGATATTTAATAATCTCGGCTGCCTTCGTATAAGCAGCTATCGCCATAGGCACGTCAGATGCTTTCAGCGACACGATAATATCGTGAAAATCAAGCTCTTCCAGTATACCGATATGGAATAGTGCGCTTTCTACCATCGCTTCCGGCGTAGGATAGCCGTACTTATCCAGCAAATGCTGTTCCAATGACCCGGCATTCACACCAATCCGAATCGGAATTCCCTTTTCCTTGCATGCCTTTACGACAGCTTCCACTTTTTCACGACGACCAATGTTGCCAGGATTGATACGAACCTTGTCAATTCCGTTTTCAATCGCCAGCAGAGCCAGCTTGTGATTAAAATGAATATCCGCTACGAGCGGAATATGGATCTGTTTTTTAATTTCCTTAATGGCTGCGGCAGCTTCCTCATTGTTGACGGTGACACGTACAAGTTGGCAACCCGCCTCTTCCAAACGGAGAATTTCAGCGACGGTAGCTTCCACATCTGCTGTTTTGGTCGTACACATGCTTTGGATGATGACTTCATTGCTGCCGCCAATCGTCAGATTCCCGACTTTAACGGGACGTGTGTCTTGTCTTAAGAACATGTACTTTTCTCTCCCATTAACGCCAAACCTCCACCCCATAAAACCTCATATGGGTTTAGTGAAGTGGAGATCTGGCTTCTCGTGTTGTAGAGATCGCGAAGTATCAATCCTTAGGCGCTCTCTTCTTGTTTTTTATCCTTATCTGTACCACCAAGTTCAGGTGCGATTTTATCTTTTACAACCTGCTCATTGATGACGCAAGTCGTGATATCATCACGGGAAGGAACCTCGTACATCACATCCAGCATAATGCCTTCAATGATCGCACGAAGACCACGGGCACCTGTGTTACGCTTGATGGCTTCACGGGCAATGGCTTCCAGAGCATCTTGCTTAAACTCCAAAGTAACATTATCCAGTTCAAGCATCTTCTGGTACTGCTTGACTAACGCATTTTTCGGCTCAGACAAAATACGAACCAATGTGTTCTCATCAAGCGGCTCCAGCGTAGAAATAACCGGCAAACGTCCTACAAACTCTGGAATCAGACCGAATTTCAAAAGATCCTCAGGCAATACCATAGAAGTATATTCACCCGGTTTCAAATCCTTTTGATCTGTAGTCGCATTGAAGCCGATGACTTTCTTACCGACACGACGTTTGATCATTTGCTCCAGACCGTCAAAGGCACCGCCGCAAATGAACAGGATGTTCGTGGTATCAATTTGAATGAACTCTTGATGAGGATGCTTACGACCACCTTGTGGAGGTACTGAAGCAACCGTGCCTTCCAAAATTTTAAGCAAAGCCTGCTGCACACCTTCACCCGATACGTCACGCGTAATGGACGGGTTTTCGGATTTGCGGGCTACTTTATCAATTTCGTCGATGTAGATAATGCCGCGTTCGGCTTTTTCAACATCATAATCGGCAGCTTGAATCAATTTCAGCAAAATGTTTTCAACATCTTCGCCCACATAACCTGCTTCCGTAAGGGAAGTGGCATCTGCAATGGCAAAAGGAACGTTCAAAATTTTAGCCATGGTTTGCGCAAGCAACGTTTTACCTGAACCTGTAGGTCCGAGCATCAAAATGTTACTTTTTTGCAGTTCCACATCATCAATTTTGTTTTGTGTATTAATACGTTTGTAATGGTTATATACCGCTACGGACAACGATTTTTTCGCTTGATCCTGACCAATTACATATTGATCCAGAATGTCACGGATTTGCATTGGTTTAGGAATGTCTTTCAGATCTACTTCTTCCTCATGACCCAATTCCTCTTCCACGATTTCTGTGCACAACTCGATGCATTCGTCACATATATATACGCCCGGTCCAGCAACTAGCTTGCGAACCTGATCCTGAGATTTACCGCAGAAGGAACATTTCAGTTGTCCTTTTTCATCATTAAATTTAAACATAGAGCCACCCCTTTACAGATTAATCGGTCTAGACAGCACCTGGTCAATGATACCGTATGCTTTTGCCTCTTCCGCTTCCATGAAGAAATCCCGGTCAGTATCACGTTCGATTTTTTCGAGGGGCTGACCCGTACGCTCTACATAGATTTGATTCAGCTTGGCACGCGTTTTGATAATCCAGTCTGCATGGATCAGCATATCGGAGGCTTGCCCCTGAATGCCACCCAACGGCTGATGGATCATGACTTCGCTGTTGGTAAGCGCAAATCTTTTGCCTGGCGCACCTGCTGTGAGCAGCAAAGAGCCCATACTTGCAGCCATGCCTACACAGATCGTCGATACGTCCGGCTTAATGAATTGCATTGTATCATATATACCCATGCCCGCAGTTACAGAACCGCCCGGCGAGTTAATGTACAAATTAATATCCTTCTCCGGATCTTCCGCAGAAAGGAATAATAGCTGTGCAATGACGAGATTGGCGACATCGTCATCAATCGGGCCACTCAGGAAAATGATGCGATCCTTAAGCAACCGCGAGTAAATATCGTAAGATCGTTCTCCTCGATTCGTTTGTTCCACAACCATAGGGACGAGACTCATCACGACCAACCTCTTTTCTTTATTAAAATGAACACCAGTATTCATCCACTTCCGTTAAATCCCATTCAAAACGAAAGCGGCAAGCATGAAACGGGGACACCTTACAAAATATTTTAACATGTTCAGAGTCTCGTGTCATATTTTCAACCGCTCATATATAGAGTTCGAGCTGTTATACAACGTACTTAGCTGAGACCTTCTCATATTTAACCATGTTTCGTATGTATGTGCAAATGTACAGCAGTGACTTATGTACAACAATAAAGTGCAACTCACAGCACTTTCCATAAACGACTAAAATATGGATTACCCAAGGTAAAAATAAGGCACGTAACTTTCACTACGTGCCTTATCCCTATCTAATTGCTAGGTTGCAGCCTGTGCGGCATACCCCATATATTCTATCGTTTGAATTACTCGGCAGCTTCAGCTGGCGCTTCGACTTCTTTGCTGTTTTCCAACAACAAAGCGATCGTTTTGCGCAGTGAAATTTCTTCTTTCAGGTTTGCGAACGAACCGTTACCTTCCAGAATACTGCGAATTTCTTCAACCGAACGTTTGTAAGCTTCAGCCATGTTTTTCAGTTCTTCATCAATTTCCGCTTCGGAAACTTCGATGTTTTCCGCTTTAGCCACTTGCTCCAGCACGAGGTTGTTGCGTACACGCTTCTCAGCATCCACCTTCATTTGCGCTTCCAGATCTTCCTGGCTTTGGCCGGAGAATCCGAGGAACATCTCAAGATTCATGCCTTGGCTACGCAGACGGTTGTCGAAATCGCGAACCATGTTTTGCACTTCACTTTTGATCATCGCTTCAGGAATGTCGATTGTTGCGTTCTCAGCAACCTTCTCCACTACCGCACCCTCACGGGCAGCTTTAGCTTCGTTTTCCTTACGCTCCAGCAGTTGCTTTTTCAAGTCTTCCTTGAATTCAGCCAGTGTATCAAATTCACTTACATCTTTTGCAAATTCATCATCCAGTTCAGGAAGAACCTTGCGTTTCAGTTCATGAACTTTCACTTTGAAGACTGCTTGTTTGCCAGCGAGATCAGCAGAATGGTAGTTCTCAGGGAACGTTACTTCAACGTCCTTGGAATCGCCTGTGTGCAAACCGATCACTTGCTCTTCAAAGCCAGGAATGAACGTATTGGAACCCAGCTCCAGAGAATACTTCTCAGCTTGTCCGCCTTCGAATGGTACACCATCAACAGAACCGTCGAAGTCGATAATAGCCGTATCGCCGGATTGTGCAGCATCTTCATCAACGACAACCAGCTCAGCATGACGTTGTTGCAAACGCTCCAGCTCTTGAGCCAGTTCTTCGTCAGTTACTTCGAGTTTGCTTACAGGCACTTCTACGCCTTTGTAATCACCCAAAGTCACTTCAGGTTTAACAGTAACCTTGGCTTTGAATTTGAAGGATTCGCCTTTAGCGAATTGATCAATTTCAACGTCAGGGCTGTCTACCGGGAAAATATCCGTTTTTTCTACAGCTTGGCTGTAGGCTTCTGGCAGCAGGAAGTCAATTGCATCCTGATACAAGCTTTCAATACCATAACGTTTTTCAAAAATAGGACGTGGTACTTTACCTTTACGGAATCCTGGTACACTTACTTGTTTAGCCACTTTATTAAAAGCTTTGTCGAGTGCAGCGGCTACACGATCCGCGTTAACCTCAACTTCAAGAACCCCAAGGTTCTTCTCTATTTTCTCCCAAGTTGCTTTCATTTTATGCTTTCCCCTCCAACAAAATCTTCACTTAGTTTTCATATGATCAACGCACACAAAATAACCACTATAGTATATCTAACATTACTATCTTTTTCAAGGGCAGCCCCTTGAATGCTTCACAGGTAAACGTTTCCGACCGTTATGGAGTGCTCATTCCCGCCGCTACGAATAGACGCATCGACCGGTATACCTGTTCAAAACGGAAGCGCAATGCATCGGTAATGCCATATATAGCACGGGTTTCTTCCTCATCCTTGTTGCCACTCAGACTCTCCGATACCGTCTGATGGAGTGCTGCCGCCCAAATATCTGGCATCCCGTCCTCCTCCACCAGCATTGACCTGTAATCTTTCGTGCCGTACACTGCCATCACATACTGCGACCATAGCTCCTGCGCAAAATAGAACAGCGTAGGCTCATGTACCTCAGTCTGATCGGCCACCCGCTCCAGAATACGCATAATCGGCTCAGGAAATTCATCCGGCTGCAGCGGAATCGACTCAATTTCGATCTCCGCCTTTTCATCTCCCCGGCTGATTTCGATCGTCCCTTCCATTCCACGTCGCCGTAGTGTCTGCAAAACACGGAATTGAAGCAGAGGGTGGATTTCCCGTTCCTTAATCCACTTAAGCAGCGCATCGTCGATTTCCGGCAGATCCAGATAAGACAGTTGTTCCAGCGCTAAAATCGTCTGTTCCGACAACGGTTCATCCATAGCCATATGTAGCAGCTTGTTGCCGTAGCCTGCGTCCTGCTCCTGCTTGAAGCGTACATGTCGACGGGCCAGCTCTGCTTCATTGATCTCATCATCTGCCGTAGCGTCCGTTTCCGCCCCTCTGTCGGCATACTGTGGAAATGCGGCCTCCAGCCATTGTAAAAGGGCCTCCCACTCTTCGTACTGCTTCTGTTCCTGTCCCTGACACTGTATCAAAAAACGCAGCATCGCCATCGCCTCTCCGTAACGCTCGTTTTCAAGCATCACAGTGAGTTGAATTTGATAGTAATCCAATGTCTTCGGAAACAATACAATATTATTTTCTTTTGTCGTCACCTTGGAGTCCTTTATTCAAGGCACCCCCTCTCCTCCGCAAGCTAAAGTATTTGTAGATTATATGAGAAACAGCGGCCGAAGTCCAACCTCTCGTCTTCCACATATTCACCTGTATTCTAGCATACCCTTTTATAAGGCAAAAAAAACCACACATCTACTCCAAACTTATGTCGCATAAAGGCTAAAACAATCAAATAATATAAAAAAGACTTGAATCTTTTTTGCCCATGTGATATATTAATATTCGCTTGAATTTTATGTCCCAGTAGCTCAGCTGGATAGAGCAACGGCCTTCTAAGCCGTCGGTCGGGGGTTCGAATCC
>NZ_PNXQ01000001.1:48332-100209 GCF_005217525.1 Paenibacillus terrae
TATCGTGAGAAGCTTCCGTAAGGGAGCTTTTTTTCGTTTTACAACCCCCTACAAAAAATATTCTATTTTAACTCCAGCATTTTGCATCATTTGACTCCCCACGCTCGAAAGTACAGTAGATAGACGAACTAAATCGTTTCGATCTCTATATCGCTGATTTGAGGTCGTGAATGTCATCATCTATAATGTCGAATATTTTCTGATATAATTTTGAATATTTTCTGAAGAGCATGAACTGGACAAAGTGCCTCAGAAATAAAGCAGTAAGCTTATATGTTGGGTACAGCAAGGGAGAAATAATTAATGAAATTAGTATCTTGGAATGTTAATGGCTTAAGAGCCTGTGTGACCAAAGGATTTTATACTTATCTAAAAGAAACGAATGCCGACATTTTTTGTGTACAGGAAACCAAGCTTCAAGAGGGACAAATCCTGATGGAGAACATGGAGGAATACACACAGTACTGGAATTATGCCGAGAAAAAAGGATATTCCGGGACGGCTATCTTCACCAAAATCAAGCCTCTTTCTGTGCATTATGGGCTTGAAGAAAATGGGGAGCCTGAAGGCAGAACCATTACTTTGGAATTCGAGAAATTTTATCTGGTTAATGTATATACTCCGAATACCAAACGGGATTTGTCCCGACTGCCGTACAGACTGGAATGGGAGGACCGTTTCCGCAGCTATCTGCAACAACTGGATGCATTGAAGCCTGTCATTGTTTGTGGTGATCTCAACGTGGCTCATCAGGAAATGGATTTAAAAAATGCAAAAGCCAACTACGGCAATGCCGGATTTACGCCTGAGGAACGGGAGCGAATGTCACAACTGCTCGAAGCCGGATTTATAGACACCTTCAGATACTTTTATCCTGACAGGACGGATGTTTATTCCTGGTGGTCCTACATGCCGAAAGTGAGAGAACGGAACATCGGCTGGCGAATCGATTACTTCCTCGTCTCGGACAGACTTCGTCCGTTGTTGATAGATGCAAGTATTGATTGCCATATTACAGGCAGCGACCACTGCCCTGTTATATTGGATATGCAAGATATTTCAGCATAGTCCCCCCTTGCACAAAAATTTATGCAGTCTTAAAAGCCGTCATGCGCTGTATTGCAGCATGACGGCTTAGATTATTATGATAAACTGTTTAAAACCCGTTATTCGCCATCACTCGCTTGAACCACAGCGCACTTTGTTTGGGTGTCCGTTCCTGCGTTTCGTAATTGACATGTACAATACCGAAACGTTTGCTGTAGCCCCAGGCCCATTCAAAGTTATCAAGGAATGACCAGACAAAATAGCCCTTGAGCTGCCCTCCCTCCCCGATGAAGCGATGGCATGCCTTTAAATGCTCCTCAATGTAGCGCTGACGTCCGGTGTCGTCAATCTTTCCATCCATCAGTTCGTCCTTCATCGCTGCTCCGTTTTCCGTAATCAGAATGGGCAAGCCCTTGGTGAAGTCCTTCTCAATCCGGGTCAGCAGCTTATAAAAGGATTCGGGGTGAATCTCCCATCCCATATCCGTTACCGGTTCCTCGAAGCGAACCTGCTCTGCCTGAAGCAACGAAGCGTCTATGGCCGCTCGGATGACACTGCGAGCGTAGTAATTGATACCCAAAAAATCCCCTGGCTGCTGAATCAGCTCCATATCACCAGACTGTACAAAATCCAAGCCATTCAGATACGCACCATACCATTCCACCATATCCTCTGGATATTTCCCGTTAAACAACGGCTCGGCAAACCAACGATTGATAAAGCCATCTCGGCGGACGGCAGCGGCTACGTCCTCAGGTCGCTCAGAAGCGGCATCCACATGCTCCATGTTCAATGTAATACCTATCTTGCCCGTCAGCCCTTTTTCCTTGTGTAATTTGATGGCTATGCCATGACACAGCAGAGTATGATGGGCGGCAGTAAAGGCTTCCTTCCAGTTCTGATGGCCGGGAGCATGCTCTCCTGTACCATAGCCCAAAATAGAGGCGCAATAGGGTTCATTGATCGTATTCCACCAGCTTATACGCTGTCCAAAGCGATCCATAATGACAGAGGCATACGTCATAAAATGCTGGATAATTCCTCGATTTGTCCAACCGCCCTCGTCCTCGATCCACTGCGGAAGATCCCAGTGATACAATGTCAGCATCGGAATGAGCCCGGCCGACTCAATCTCATCCAGCAGACGCTCATAGAAGAGCAGCCCCTGTTCGTTAACCACGCCGGGTGCGGGAATAATGCGCGGCCAGGCCACGGAAAAACGGTAATGTAAAAAGCCAAGCTGCTTCATCAATTGCACGTCTTCCTTAAAGCGGTGAAAATGGTCACAAGCTATATCTCCGCTGTCACCGCCTATCACCTTCCCGGGTGCTTGACAGAAAGTATCCCAAATGGAAGGCATTCTTCCTCCCTCAGCTACACCACCTTCAATTTGATAAGAAGAGGTCGAGGTTCCCCACATAAAAGTGTCTGGAAATAAAAAGGTATTCTCACTCATACTTGGTATCTTCCTTTCAGGATTTAAGACTTCACAGCTCCGGCCATTGCACCACCGACAATAAAGCGCTGTAGGAAAATATACAAAATGACCAGTGGTAGTGTAACAATCAGGATACCGCAAGCGAGCAGCGGCCAGTTGTTCATGTATTGTCCGTAGAAGGAGAACAATCCCTTGGTCACTGGCTGATACGCGGGATCAGACAAATAAATGGTAGGACCTATAATGTCGTTCCACGCCCCGATGGCTGTCAAAATAATGCCTGTCGCCAACACCGGCTTCATCAGCGGAACAAGAATCGTAAACAAATAGCGTGAATACCCGCACCCGTCCATTGCAGCCGCTTCATCCAGCTCTCGGGAGACAGACTTGATATATCCCACAAACATCAGGAAGGCAATGCCGGTACCCGTTGTTTTCAGCAAAATAAAACCAAGCTGCGTATTGTAAAGTCCCAGACTATTAATGAGAGCAAATTGCGGAATCAGCGGGTTCGGAAGATACATGGATATCAGGAAAAACACATAAAAGAAGGTACTGAACTTAACGTATCCCCGCGCCAATGGAAAAGCTGCAAACACGGATATCACCAACGTTAATAGCGTAGATACGCCCGTATACAAAATACTGTTCCACATGTACTGAGAGAAATTCCCTTTTTCCCAAGCGTCCATGAAATTCTCCAAGCGCAGACCCTTGGCTATAGCCACAGGATCTATCAGATACTCACTTTGAGTCTTCATCGATACATTAAAGAGGTAGAAAAGCGGGAATAAATATAACGAAAGCATGAGCAGTACGATGATGTAGCTCAGTAGTTTGGTTCCTTTGGTACTGCTCATTACATTTCCACCTCTCTTCTGCGCAAGTAATACAGAGCAATCATCGACACCGTAAATACGAACAGAAACTGGATCATAGCTACTGCGGAAGCAAGGCCGTAATCCGACGTCCCGGAGCCAAAGGCTGTTGCATACACATCAAACGCAAGTGTCGTCGTGTTGAATTTACCACCTGTCAGCACATAAATAATATCAAAGGTTTGCAATGCTCCGATAATGGACAGCAGCATATTGACTGTAAAGGATGGCGCAATCATCGGAAAGGTAATATTTTTGAACGCTTTCCACCCGGAAGCACCATCCATGTACCCTGCTTCATATAAATCATTGGGAATGGATTGAAGTCCAGCTAAGAAAATAGTCATCGAGTAACCCATGTACATCCAAATTTGCACAAAAATAATCAGTTCAAATGCTATATCATAGTCCCCGAAAAAGTTGGAGCTGGTTCCAAAAAAGTTCATCATGGCTTGCGCAGGACCGCCAAGCGGATTGGCAATCAACTGCCAGATCAGGCCGGATACCGTTACTCCGAGCACAACGGGCAGGAAAAATACAGCACGGTAAAACACATCACCCTTGAGCTTTTTATTAATAATGACGGCCATGAACAGCCCTACTGCATTTTGAATCACAACCACAGCTACGGCGAAATATAGGGAACGACCAATAGATGCGATTCGATCTCCAGAATCAGAAGAGGTAAAAAAGGTCATATAATTCTCGAATCCAACAAAATTCCACGTTTGTCCCGGAACCCCTGAAGCATTTGTAAAGGAAAACAGTACGGTTACCATTGAGGGACCAAAGCCAAGAAGCAAATAGAGCAGCACCGGAATACTCAGTAAAAGATACGGCATTAACCGGGCCGCACCCTTTCCGAAGGGATACATGGGCCTCACACCTTTTTTACATTATTATGGGAGCTTTACAGTTGCCAATCTGCGCTCATGCAAAGCCTGTTGATTTATTTAGGGGCTGCTGCATCCCAGTCTGCCTGGGATTTTTGAGCAAGCTCCAAAGGCGTCTTTAGTGGACCGGCAGGCGTCAGAAATTCAGCATGTACGCCATCCTTAATGTACTGTCCAACATTCTTACGATTGATAAACAGCTGATCCCAAGAGAGCTTGAAGTTTTCCAGTGAAGGCTGGATTTCATTAAAAAATTCACTACTTATCTTCACATCCGGCTGTGTCGGCAAAAACCCGGCGGCGTTCACAAAATCCGTGTAGTTCTGCTTCTCAGAGAGCATTTCAAGCCATTTAATCGCATAATCCTTGTTTGGCGACTTTTCCAATACCATCCATGTCATATCGTACTTGCCTGCAAGGTTCTTATTTTTTGCCGGATTATTGCTGCCTGGAATCGGGAAATAACCAAATTTAATCTCTGGATTGGCTGTCTGGATCGTCGTTGCATCCCACGTGCCATCTGCAATCATAGCTACACGCCCTGTAGCAAACAAGCTTGGCAGGGTTCCATAGTCAATCCCCATAAATCCACCAATGGCATTGTTCATCAAAATTTGTGTTTTTTCCAGCACCTCAAGCTGGACGGGATCTGTCAGCTTTGTCTTACCTGTCCACAGTCCTTTAATATATGCCAGCTGATCATCATGGATAGAGGCTTGAAGCCCTTGGACAGCAAGGTTAATAGGCCATACATCCTTCCCGCCGAAACCAATCGGTTCTACACCATTGTCCTTGAGCACCTTCATCACATGTACCAGCTCATCCCAAGTTGTGGGCACAGCAAGATTATATTTTTCAAAAATCTCTTTGTTATAGAACAGACCTGTAAGTGCCACCTTGCCCATATTTACACCGTATACCTTGTCCTTATAGGTCATGGCATTTTTGACATCTGTAGCATTATAGTTTTTTATAAAAGCTTGATCCGACAGATCGGCTATTAGTCCTCCGTCAATCCATTGCTTCCACATCGGATCTGCTGCTCCCTTGGACCATTCCTGTGGGGCGCCTACGAAGCTGAATTTCAAAGGAATAATGTCTGCATCACCGGATGAACCAGCATTCATACGCGTTTGCATCAATTGATCATACGTTGAGTCAGCAGGAACCGTCGTATACTCCACCTGAACATCAGGATACTTCTCTTCAAATTTTTTATTGAATTCCTTTATATAGTTATTAATATTTTCCTGCTGCCAATGAATAATCTTTAACGTGACCTTTTTATTCCCCTCCTGTGCAGCTCCGCTACCTTTACCGCAAGCGGCCAATACCACGATTAAAGCGGTTACAAGAAGTAAAGAAAAACTCTTTTTTAGCATTGCAGAATCCCCCATATCATTTTTAGAATACATACACCCACACATTACGAAAGCAGTTTCGTTATTTACATTTACTATTATGTAACGAATGATCTGTATTTGTAAATAGAGATTTGTGAAATATCAAAAAAAAGATGAACCACCACTAAATCAAACTTATTTTTCCATAAAATATTAAGTTATATCCTACTAAGCACTGTTGACTCTCCTCTATAAGGTAGCATAGAATACGAGTAATCATTAAATTTAGAATGCAAAGTCAATTTCAACTAAACCAGTTTAGTTTTGGAGGATTTTATGAATATAAAAACAATAGCGAGTATGGCAGGAGTTTCGGTAGCAACGGTTTCAAAAATTATAAATAATTACACGGATATCAGTGAGGAGACCCGGCAGAGGGTGCTTAAAATTATGGAGGAAACAGGCTATAGACCCTCCTCCTCGGCTAAAACACTTGCTACCAAGAAATCAAATCTGGTAGGCGTTATATTCGCTGGCAAGCTGAATGTCGATTTTAGCCATCCTTTTTTTGTAGATATCATTAATGTCTTCAAAAAACAGATTGGCTTGCTCGGTTACGATCTGTTGTTTTTTTCGAATGAAAAATTTCTGGACAATGGAGAGGACTATTTGGCTCGTTCGAAATATTTTTCAGTGGACGGGTGCATTATTATTGCTGGAGATGAAGTGGAGAAGAGCGTTTTTGATCTCGATGCCAGCCCCATTCCCTGCATCGGTGTCGATATTGAACTAACCGGAGCCAGTTCCTGCTATGTTATGTCCGATAATCAGAAGATCTCAATGAAGGTTGTTGAGCATTTTTACATGAATGGCTACCGCGAAATGGGTTTTATAGGCATCGAACGCCCATCCCTGGTGATTAAGGAGAGAGAAGAAGCCTTTATCGCTTCACTAAAACGGTTTAGTCTTGATGTCAGACCCGAATGGATCGTGTATGCCAAGGACTACGCAGCGGAAGATGGGTACCAGATCGCGAAGACGTGGATACAGCAAGGAGATTTACCAAGGGCTATTTTTGCGGCTACCGACCTGCTTGCCTTTGGTGCCATCCGTGCTTTCAAGGAAAGCGGCTTGAGGGTACCCGAGGATATTGCTGTAGTGGGATGTGATGATATAGAAGCCTGTCGTTACACCGATCCTCCACTGACCACCGTAAAACAAGATAAACAAAAAATAGGCCGTCTAGCCGCAATGGTGCTATTTGACCTGATGAATAAACAGATGGAAACGAAATGTATTAAAGTAGAACCGGAGCTAGTCATACGCAGCTCCTGCGGAGCCCGGGAAAATTGGAACCATACGATGGTTCAGGGGTAGTACCCTAACGAAAAAAAGGGAGCCGCCTCAGTGTTACATGACTATGCCCCGTAAGATGGACACTTTTTCTCAAAGTGTCCATCTTACGGGGCATTTAAGTTTTAATCAGAGTAAACAACAGTGGAGCGGATAAAATATAATGCCCAATTCAAATGTCTTACGTGTAACCGAAAAAGACATTGCGTTGCTCCAGAAGAGACCCTTCGTTTAAGCTATTACTTATAGGCCATCGTCGCCTTCACAGCCTTTTTCCAGCCTTCATACAAACTGCTGCGCGTTTCTTCATCCATACCGGGGGCAAAAGATCGCTCCACCCTCACACGCTTGCGAAGCTCATCCATACTCTTCCAGTATCCAATCGCCAAGCCTGCCAGGCATGCGGCTCCCAGTGCCGTCGTCTCATGGATAACAGGCCGTTCTACTGTGGCATCCAGAATATCGCTCTGGAATTGCATCAGAAAATTGTTCAGCACGGCTCCCCCATCCACCCGCAACGTCTTTACTGCAATACCAGAGTCTATTTCCATCGCGGCAAGCACGTCTTTCGTCTGGTAAGCAAGTGCCTCCAGTGTTGCACGGATAAAATGCTCTTTCGTGGTGCCCCGTGTCAGACCAAACATCGCTCCACGCACCTCACTATCCCAGTACGGACTGCCCAGTCCGACAAAAGCAGGTACCAGATACACCCCTTCCGAAGAGGAAACGCGGGCTGCATAGGCTTCGCTGTCTTTGGCTTCACGGAACATGCGCAGACCGTCACGAAGCCACTGGATCGCCGAGCCCGCTACAAAAACACTTCCCTCCAGCGCATATTGCACCTTGCCTTCCTCCAGCCCCCAAGCGATGGTCGTAATGAGTCCATGCTTGGATTCTACGGGTTGATCGCCCGTGTTCATCAGCATGAAGCAACCTGTGCCGTAAGTATTTTTGATCATCCCTTTTTCGTAACAAGCCTGACCAAATAGAGCCGCCTGCTGGTCACCAGCAGCGCCAGCAATCGGTATATTTTGACCAAAGAAATGATAATCCACGGTGTGCGCGTATACCTCGGAGGAAGGCCGTACCTCAGGCAGCATTTTTTTTGGAACATCGAGAATGTCCAGCAGCTCATCGTCCCACTTTAGCTCATAAATGTTATACATCAGCGTTCTGGCTGCGTTGGAATAGTCGGTCACATGCGCCTTGCCGCCGGACAGCTTCCAGATCAGCCACGAATCAATCGTACCAAACAGCAAGTCGCCTCGTTCCGCCTTTTCGCGCGCACCTTCTACATGGTCCAGTATCCACTTCACTTTTGTGCCAGAGAAATACGGGTCAATCAACAGCCCTGTTTTACTGTGGAATAGCTCTTCATGCCCTTGCTGCTTCAGTTCTTCGCAGATGTCCGAGGTTTGGCGCGACTGCCATACGAGTACGTTATACACAGGCAGTCCTGTATTTTTGTCCCACACCGCTACCGATTCTCGCTGATTGGTAATGCCGATGGCGGCAACCTGATTTGCTTTTACACCGGATTCGGATAGACAAGATGCAATGACCCCCAGAATGGAACTCCAGATTTCATTCGCATTCTGTTCCACCCAGCCGGGATGAGGAAAGTATTGCGGAAACTCCCGCTGAGCAGAGTACACCACATCCCCTTTACTGTTGAACAAAATCGCTCTTGAGCTTGTCGTTCCCTGATCCAGTGACAAAATATATTTTTCCATCGTTGATCTCTCCCCTGTAATGAATCCATTTTATGCAGTCATTTTATGAGCTTTATCACTTTTATAAGTACGGCTGAAACGAAAGGTAACCATAAGCACCACTACAATCATACCAAGCACAATCCAGAAAGCTGGAGTCATATTCCCTTTAAATACGGTCTGGTAAAACACCCCTCCAAAAGAGCCGCCCAGCAATGGTCCTACAATCGGCACCCAGGCATATTTCCAGTTCGATGTTCCTTTACCGGGAATCGGCAGCAACCAATGCGCAAGACGCGGCCCCAAATCTCTAGCCGGATTAATAGCATAACCTGTAGTCCCGCCGAGAGACAAGCCGATGCTGACAACCAGAAAACCCACAATGAGTGGATTCAGTCCCTCAGCGAAGGAGTTGGCACCGAATGACTGCAAAGCAAGAACAAAGATGAAAGTACCGATCATTTCACTAAGCACGTTGGCAAACGGATGATCAATAGCCGGTCCTGTAGCAAATACACTGAGTTTGGTTGCTGTGTCCTCCGTCTCTTTCCAGTGGGGCAAATAGTGCAAAACCACAATCACGGCACCTGCCATGGCCCCGAGAAGCTGAGCTGCAATATAGCCCGGAACGTCCCTCCATGGAAAAACTCCCTGAAATGCAAGCGCCAGCGTCACCGCAGGATTCAAGTGTGCTCCACTGATCTGACCAACCGCATATACCGCAACGGCAACCGCGAGCCCCCACCCCAGTCCGATCACTATCCAGCCAGAGCCGTGGGCAAATGATTTTTTCAGGGACACCCCTGCGCACACTCCGCCACCTAGGGCAATAAGGATCATCGTCCCTATGAATTCGGCTGCGTATGGCGACATACAACCTACCTCCTCAATAGATCAACCGATTTTCAATCGCTTTCACCGCGCACAAAAAAGAAAAGCCATCACAAACCGCCCCCTGTGCTCTAACATGGGATGTCTGCGTGGCTCTCTTGTCTCCGTCACGATTATTAACTTAAATTTGATATTATATAAGCATGTAAGCGATGTCAACTGCGGATTTACGTTTTCTTATGTACTAAAATAATCGTTGACTATGTCAGATTTCCCGATTTATGATGTAAAAAAATAGGCAACCCAGTTTTTGGGTATATGACCAAACTCATAGTTATGAGCTAGAAAGCGAAAGGAAAGAGATCCGCTTTGCGGTTCTTTTTTGTTGTCCAGTAAGAATTTCAGGATGGTACGACGCTTCCAAACTCGACGAAGAAGGGAAGAATGTTATGCTGAAATTTCTGCAAAGAATCGGTAAGTCATTAATGCTTCCAGTAGCCACACTACCCGCCGCAGGGATTTTACAAGGATTGGCTCTGATTAACTATGAAACGGATATACCACTTGGTCCCGAAGTTGGCGGATTTCTGAATCATTATGTCACTCCTTTTCTGAACGAGGGGGCGGGTGCCGTCTTCGGCAATCTGGCGTTAATTTTCGCCATCGGTGTTGCTATTGGCCTGGCCGGGGATGCTGTAGCCGCACTATCAGCAGTCATTGCCTACATGGTGCTGACCCGCATTTTGGCGGCAGTACCGGGCATATTTGCATATATCCCGGATGACGTCAAACTGGACATGGGGGTATTGGGTGGTATTTTTATCGGCGGATGGTCTGCTTTTTTGTTCAAAAAATATCACAGCATCCAGCTTCCGGATTGGCTCGGTTTCTTCTCGGGCAAACGTTTCGTCCCTATGATCACGGCCTTCACGACCATGATTCTGGCCATTCTGCTCGGTATGATCTGGAGTCCGATACAAGATGGGATTGCAGCCTTCGGCAACTGGATTGTCGGCTTTGGCGGAATCGGGTCGATGGTATTCATGATCGCTAATCGGCTGCTGATTCCGCTCGGTTTGCATCATGTATTGAACGCTATCGCGTGGTTTCAAATCGGTGACTACACCAATGCGGCAGGCGAGGTCCTTCATGGTGACCTGACACGTTTCTTCGCAGGCGATAAATCGGCAGGAATGTTTATGTCCGGCTTCTTCCCCATTATGATGTTCGCTCTGCCTGCGGCTGCCCTCGCATTCATTCATACGGCCAAACCGGAAAAACGTAAAGCAGTCGCTTCCATCTTCATCGGTTCTGCGCTGGCATCGTTCCTGACCGGAATTACCGAGCCCCTCGAATTTTCCTTTATGTTCGTTGCACCGTTGCTTTACGGCATCCACGCACTGCTTACAGGTCTGAGTGGCCTGATCATGTACCTACTGAATGTCAAACTCGGCTTTTCTTTTTCGGCAGGACTCATTGACTATCTGGTCAATATGAAGCTCTCCACCCACCCATTGCGAATGATCCTGGTCGGGCTTGCTTTTGCCGTTGTATACTACTTCCTGTTCCGGTTCATCATTCTCAAATTCAACCTAAAAACCCCCGGGCGTGAAGACGATGCAGAAGACAGCCTCCTGCCTGACACTAACAAATCCAAACCCAATGAAAAGGCGGGTGCTGCATCCGACAGTCAGTCCAGTCATGCAGCCAAGGTGCTGACCTATCTCGGCGGTTCGGACAATATCCAAAGCATCGATGCGTGCATCACACGGCTGCGTCTCGTCGTCAATGACGACAAAGCGGTTAACGACCAAGCTCTCAAGCAGCTCGGAGCGTCGGGAGTCATCAGGCTTGGCAGCGGTACGGTACAGGTTATTTTCGGTACGCGATCCGAAATTCTGAAAGATGAAATACAACGGTTGATGTAGACAAGTTCAGGTTCGATAAGCTCTTGAATTCCTCCGCCGCTTCTTTACACAAAAAGGGTATCTCTTCAATCATCGAGATACCCTTTTGGGTTGCCGTCAATCTGCTAAATAACTTAAATACAACTAAATTATAGTGTCATATACACGATGTTACATGTATTGTTTATTTTTAAGCACTTATCTTAGTGATTGGTGCTGTGTGCTCCTTTTTGTCTCAGAAATACCCCCTCAGCCCATACCTTTAGTTGCGCAAAAGCATAAACAACGCCGAACGAACATGTTAAAGTCGAAAGATAAACCAAGAGCAGCGCCACGAAGAAAGGAAGCTGGCCTATCAAATTACCAAACAAACGCAGCACGATGACCAGAATGAACACGTTCGCTGTAAAGGCCCGATACGCGTAAGTAGATAACCATTTGTAATAGGGAAGTGAACGGGAATTCAAGCTGATCAGATGCCTTGCCAGCATGTAAATCAGGAATATCACTACCAGACTATACAAGGTCATGGACGGCTTCAGATAAATCAGATTTCCGAAGGACATATCCTCAAATCCAAAACCGAAAAATTCGTGATTTGTCCAAATGAGAATAAGCAGCATTACCGGAATGAGTATGAACTGAATCCGGCGAAGCACTCCGTCGAACTGTTTCTTATATACCCAAGCGATTCCACCTAGTAAAGCATAAATAAAATAACTAACGAAAAAGCGGTCAAGGTAACGCAGACTAATCGCATATGCTCCTCGGAATACAAAGGTATCGTACACCAATAACCACGCTCCGAAGATCACAAAGCTCACAATAAGCAGCGGAATGACCCGCTTAGGCTTAGCCAGGTATTTGTAGCAGATGAAAATAAGGACTGGCATCAGCAATTGAAATTGCAACATCATCACTGTGTACCAATACTGTGATGATGCATTCCCGAGCACAAATGACTCGATGAGCGTCCAGAATGATGTAACGTGCTGATTAACCTGAATTTCCGGGAAGAAAATTAGGCCAGCCGCTGCCCACAGTAAATAAGGTATCACGAGCTCACCGAATTTTTCCTTGTAAAAATGGGATGCCTTCGTATGCTGATTATTTTTCACCATCCCATATACAATGGCAAAAATAAAGACTGGCGCAGTATACTTTACTATATTGAAAATAACACCTAATAAGGCTAGGTCATCATTAGTGTGTGCATACTTCAGAAACATTCCCAGAACGCTTTGCAAGATCGCTCCGCTAACGGCAAACACCTTTAAGATGTCGCTCTCATTAATATTAATATTCCGCTTTTCAGTGTTTTCCATATTACGCACTTCCCCTTGGACAGCTTGCCTAAAGCCAAATGGTCGTGCATTCCTCCCTTTTGCCGTTGATTATAGCTCCTTATTGCCGAGGATTACGAACGAGCTTGGGACCCGAAGAAGTTCGCAGCACCACAGTACTGGCCCGTTTCTCAAGAATTTCGCGCAGGACGTAGGCACCGTCTCTTGTCTCCAATTGAATGTCAATTCGAACACCCAGATGCTCCAACTTGTGCACAAGTCTTTCAGCTGCTGCATAATCAATAACCTCTGAACCATCTATAACAAGGTCAAGATCACTCGTTTCCTTCACAGTTGGGTATTGCGTTACTATTTCGAAACCCGCACTTCCCACTGGTCCCCAGCGCCAATCCAGCATGATTTCTGCTAATAAATCCATCACCTGCAGGACAGGCTGTTGCCGTCTTGTTGCAGATAAAGAGTTCCACATCTGGCGCTCCGCTATCGCATAAGGAGACACGAGCTGGCACACGCCCTCCGGGTCAAGCAAGGCAGATTCCCGTTGATTTCGGTCTGTTCCACGTATTCCGACGGGAATATAACTATTTTCTAATAGTCCAGCCCTGCGAACGACTACAAAGGGGGCCCGCCTCAGCGAGGCGGTTACCCACTCCTTGTCTTCGTAGAAGGAGAGATATTTCAAATTGGACACTTCAATCAGATCATGTGGCCGAATTACCATTGCTCCGAAAGCACTTGTCGCACGTTATTAGTTGCCATACGCCCACCTGCCAGAGCTTCCTTGGTCTGCAAGCGGAAGCTAAGGTCACGAGGCGCTCCTTTCGTACTCTCAATAGCCTCGGAAATGGTCCGTTCCACAATGGCTACATCACTGTTCTGTGGATCGTCCGCTTGGATCCCGCTCAGCAGCGAATATAGTGCTCCCAGAGTACTGTAGCTGCGCACATCGTAGGCCATGGCTGGAACTTTCTTGGTAGCTTCATCCAGCTCGGCAATCGTCCGCTTGGTGATTCGGGCAGCAGAAGCCTTGGACATGGCCTGAATATTAACCTTGCTGTCATCCAGTGCGATCAAACGATTCGATTGCAGCCCATGCGCGAGGAAGCCTCCCGAAATCGCGTTACCGACGATCACACCGATGACCGGATGACCCTCTAATCTAGCGGTTGCATAAGCATCTGCACTTGCAGCGAGGGCAAGGCTGATGCCGACCATTTCTTCCTTATAGCCGTAGGCTTGACTCGGTACATCAATGATGGCAATGATCGGACGTTTGGTTTCTTTTTTCTCATCCTGACGGATTGCGTCCTTGATGACTTGAGCCACCGTCCAGCCTTCAAGCATACCGACCTCGCCGTTTCTGACACGCGGGAATCGGTTGGAGGCATCCGGAACAATGGCGACATATCTGCACAATTGTCCGTTCTTTTCCACATCGGCCGCAAGTACGGAAGGAACATCGCTGACTGGGTGAGTAATGCCCGTCAAGCGGGAGAACCAGCGATAACCTCTACTGTCCGAAATGTCGACCGCGCCCTCTGTTGCCAGCGGGACAGGCTGCTGCACAGGCTGTATCTGCTTGTAAAATTCACGATAGCGCTCAGGTGTCCAAGGTTCTGTAGGATCAAGATTGCTTAACAGGGTCAGATAGAAATCGATTTGCTCTGTTTTAGCAGGCTTTGCCGGTGCCTTGAGCGCAGTATCAATCGCTTCGATAACTGCATCCGTCGTATCTTCCACCACTTCGTCAATCAATCCGGTTTGGAAGCGCTGGTTGACTCCAATTGTGTTCCAAATCAAGGCTTTGTCGCTTGAATCGAACTCCATAACCCCTGCTTCCTGCTCAATGACCTCCGGCCCGTTCAGACCGAGGCGCGCTTTCTTCGTAGCAATCAGAGTGGTAAACAATTCTGCAGTAATGGACATTCCCCCAAATGCCCCTACGCGGCCCGGAATCAGCCCGATAACTGGAACGTATTTACGCAGTCCGACGATCTGGGTCGCAATCTCCGAAATCGACAACAACCCATAGTTCGCTTCCTGTAGACGAACGCCTCCTGTATCGAAAATCATGATGGGATATAGCTTGTTCCCGTCCTTATTCACTTCCAGTGCCAGTTCGAGCGCTCCGGAAATTTTGGCCCCGCTGACTTCTCCAATGCCCCCTCCTTGAAAAGCACCTTCCATCGAAATGATCAAGACCTTCTGTTTGTGTATTTCGCCAAGAACCAGAATGATCCCGTCATCGCTCTGAGGAACAATGCCTTGCGGCTCTAAGTGGGGGGATTGGATTTTGTCCAACGGCCCAAGCATCTCCCGGAAAGTCCCTTCGTCCAGCAACGCTTTGGCTCTCTCGCGTCCATTCAGCTCCACAAAACTATTCTGCATAGTCTAGCACCTCCAACACTTGCGTAAATCTAAGCATTACTACCCCCGGAGTAGCTCCGAAGTCATGAACTGTAATATTGGCAGTAATCGGATAACGGTTAAAAAAACGGATCAGAACATTCTCCCATACTTGTCCAAATCCTTCACTGCCTGTTAAAATGCTGACGTTGGTGGTCTGGCCTTCCACAGGCTCTACAATAATCTCCAAATCCCCCGAACCGACAACACCGATATGTGCCGGCTTACGGATGGGCTTCGTCGTTTGATATTGAAACTGTAATTTTTCCATCCTTCAGGAACACCTCCAAGTAAAAGTATCAATCGATGAGAAACAATGTGGCGGCTAGCAGGTCGGCGCTGCCTCCAGGTGAGAGCCGTCTAAATTTACAATGCTCGGACAATCGGTAAAACAGCTTTCTGCCCGACTGGGTACTGAATCCGTCTGCAGCAAGGAAGGCACCGGACATTCGCTTGATCGTTATCAGGTCTGACCAATGGCCGCGATGTAGGATGCAGGTATCGTCCACACTTGCCATCAAAGCCAATAATGCTTCGATGCGTGCTTCCTCCTCCGTCTTGCCACAAGCTCTGGCGTGCAGCAAAGTGGGCAGGGCATTATCACGGATGTGCGGAAAACCGAGCCTCGCCTCTTCCTCTGCTCCCATTACCGCGTATCTCTTCTTCACCGATTGTCCATTCGTCCGCTGCATCGGGCGGTACCGATCATGGAACGATGCGATTGTTCCTGCAATGCTCATAATCTGATGTGGGTCCCGTTCCCTTGGAAAGGCTGCCCGTGCACTGGTTAAAAGACCAAGGGCCCAAATGGCACCCTTATGTGTATTGACACCGTTCGTTGCACGGAGCATCACCTTTTCGCCCTCCCGCCCGATTAGAGCTATCTGCTCGCGCAAAGACTGGTCCACCGGGTGAAGGTATGACACAATGGCTATTTCCCGAAACGTATCCTCCAATGCTCTCGCGGATGTAAACATCAGATCGATGGACATATCTGTATGAGAGCCATTGTCTCTGGCATCGACAAGTCCAGGCTTGGGCGTAAGAAGAGCCTCTTCCGTCAATGCCTTTACCGCTTTGGCAGCCAGAGAAGCCGCGAAAGCCGAATGCTTCATCGTGAGCATGGCTTTAAGACCAGCTCCGGAATTTAGCCGGTGGATCATACAATCCGTCTGACCAATCTACGAGGTCGTTGATCGTTTGTGCTGCCAGCAGCGAGCGCTTGGCTTGTCTACGCATGATTCCAAGATCCTCCGGATAGGCCACGATCCCCCTGTCACGCAGCAAGCTTACATCGCTCTCATGGCTTTCCATACCCAATGGCGTTACGCCCGCAATTGCCGCGAGTGCCTTCTTTCTCTCCTCTATGCTGTCCGTCTTGTAGAGGTATGCGATACCTTCCTCGGTGAGGACGTGGGTGACATCATCCCCGTAAATCATAACCGGCGTAATGGCGAGGCCGGATTCATCCTTCACCTTGATGGCATCTAGCGAATCCACAAATACTGGCTTTTTGTTGGCACCGTATGTTTCAACCATCTGCACGACCAATTTCCGGCCTTTAGAGAGTTCCGTCGGGTGCTCGATCATGTCAAGCCAGGCAGGAGTCGCATGTCGCCGTCCCCGAGGATCATGCCCCATATTCGGTGCTCCTCCAAAACCGGACAGTCTGCCGGAAGTAACGGTAGACGAATTACCCGCGCAGTCCATTTGTAACGTTGATCCGATAAACATATCTACAGCGAATTGGCCTGCAACCTGACACATCGCGCGGTTGGAGCGCATAGATCCGTCCTTGCCGACGAAGAACACATCTGAACGAGCCGCAATGTATTTCTCCATACCGACCTCGCCTCCAAAGCTGTGAATGCTTTCGACCCAGCCGGATTCAATCGCCGGAATCAAAGTCGGATGCGGATTCAGGGCCCAGTGCTTGGCAATCTTCCCTTTCAGGCCGAGCTGCTCGCCATAGGTCGGCAGCAAAAGCTCAATCGCTGCAGTATTAAAGCCAATGCCGTGATTAAGCGACTGCACCTGATGTTTTCCATAAATGCCCTTGATCGCCATCATGCCCATCAGGATTTGCAGTTCAGTAATATTCTGCGGATCACGGGTAAACAGTGCTTCCAGTGCGTAAGGTTTGTCGGCCTGTACAATGACATCGACCCAGGAGGCTGGAATATCGGTTCTCGGCAGTTCGTCCACGATTTCGTTGACCTGCACGATCACGATCCCATCCTTGAAAGCGGCCGCTTCTACGATCGTCGGAGTTTCTTCCGTATTGTTTCCGGTATACAGATTGCCCTCGCGATCTGATTTGTCTGCCGCTACCAGCACCACATCTGGAATAAGGTCAATGAAGAGGCGTCCGAACAATTCCAAATACGTATGGATGTCACCGAGCTTAAGCGTCCCGTCATCAATCATTTGCGCTACACGCAGGCTTTGGGAGCCACTGTAGGAGAAATCCAGCTTCCCGGCGATGCCTTTCTCGAAAATATCCAAATGTTCAGGTCTTGAAATGCTGGACATAATCATATGCAGGTCGTGCACCTTGCCAGAATCGACTTCCAGCAGCTTCTGGGAAAGGAAGGACGCTTGCTTCTGGTTATCTCCTTCCAGTACGACCTTCGCACCTGGCTCGATTAGCGCCTCCAGCAGATCGACGATCCGGGAGGAGTCGATGTATTTTCCGTCCAGCCACTTTTCCACCTTTCCTAACTTTTCCTGCTTTTTATCACGTTTTTGTGACCAGGATCGCAGTACTTTATTCATTCTTCTTGCTCCTTCCATTTTCTAATCAGATACTGAGTCGCTTCCAAACCGATCTCGTCCACAGATATTTGCAGCGCATCCTTATGGGCTTGCTTGACAAGTGTGGAAAGAGTATGACCCGGCGGCATCTCGATGAAACAGTCAACTCCGGATTCGACGCAGACAGCCGTCATATCCATCCACCGGACGGGATATGCTACGTTTAGGGCAAGGTCCTCCGCAATTTTTTCCTTGGCTGTCGTCTTTCTCCCCGTATGATTCATCAAATATGGTATTTGAGCGTCCCGCATGGAAAAAGTGTGCATTTTCAGCAATAGCTTATTGGCTACCTCTGACATCAGCGGGGAGTGTGAAGGAATCGGAACCTTCAGAAGCACTGTCTTAGCGGCCCCAAACTCCTTCGCATGCATAAAAGCTTTATTTATCCCTTCCAATGAACCGGATATGACGATTTGCTGCTCTGCATTCATATTCGAGAGGTAGACAGGCATCGCCTCGCTATGAGAAAGATCCACGGCT
Organism: Paenibacillus terrae; assembly: GCF_005217525.1. Taxonomy (GTDB): domain Bacteria; phylum Bacillota; class Bacilli; order Paenibacillales; family Paenibacillaceae; genus Paenibacillus; species Paenibacillus terrae_C. Next base: position 66,739 of record NZ_PNXQ01000001.1, read on the forward strand.
TGTTGAACCTCTGCCTTCGTAAGCCCAATAATCACACCCATTCCATATCCTTCAGGAAAGGCTTCTTCCATCAACCGGGCACGGAGCCATACGATCCGAAGCGCATCCTCGAACGAGAGAACTCCCGCGATGACCGCCGCAGGAAATGCACCAATGGAATGCCCTGCCACAAATTGGGGACGGATCCCCTGCTCGATCAACCGGTAGGCTATTGCCGTTTCCTTAACGAAGAGTGCCGTCTGAATCCAGACCGTTGAGCCCATAGCCTTCTCATCATCACGCAGTTCAGTTCCGATGATACTTGTTGCCTTTTTCACATACTCGGGCACATCCTGGAGCATTCCAGGAACCTGTGACCCCTGGCCGGGAAATGTAAAAACGATGTTCAGAATCTCACCACCTTTAGCAGATTCATTTTCTTACATTGTCAATTGTAATAAGTGAGTAAATACCTGTAAAATATATATATTCACATATGATTGATAACCTAATGGTTATAAAGGAGCTACTCCATAATGGATTATTTACAGCTTAAGTATTTTCAAGTGACCTCGAAGTATGAACATGTCACACGTGCCGCGAACGAGTTGTTTATTTCACAGCCTGCCTTAAGTAAAATGATTCGAAACCTGGAGACGGAATTGGGTGTGCAGCTATTTGACCGCGAAGGAAAACATATCGTGCTGAATGAATACGGCAAGAAGTTCCTGAAAAGAGTGAATCAGTCGCTCTCAGCGCTAGAGCAAGGCATATCCGAAGTCAAAGAAATGAAGAACGAAAAGGTAGAGGTCATCACGTTATACGTCGCCGTCGGCTCTATGCTATTGCCCAACCTGGTTGGTAAGTTTCGCGATCTCTACCCTCAAATTAGATTCAACCTGACCCAGCACCCTGCGATGGTGAAGAAAGGACTGGCGTACGATTTTGCGATTACGTCCGAAGAGTTGGCAGACAACGAACATGCGATCCTGCTGGAGGAGGAAATTTTGCTTGGCGTACCAAAATCTCACCCTCTGAGTTCTCAGGACACCGTATTCCTGAAAGATCTAGAGCATGAGAAGTTTATCAGCCTTACACCTGGAAATTCGCTTAGGAAGACAACAGACCGCTTTTTTACCCACGTCCCTTATGAACCGGACATCATCTTTGAAAGTGATGATCCGGCTACGGTAAGAGGGTTGATTCAGACAGGACTTGGCATCTCCTTTATTCCTTCTATCCTGTGGAGGAACGTCGTAACCGAAGACATCAAGCTGCTTCAAATCAGGGAGCCTCGATGTATGCGAACAATCTATCTGTCCTATCCTACTGGGGAACTGCACACCGATATAGAGAAATCGTTCTTCGAATTCATCATTAGATTTTTCCAGGATATTGCCCAGCATTGACGATTTAGATACCTTTTGTCATAATAACTGACTTATTGCTTTATCATTCTTCGGATTAGTAGGATCAATATCTTTAGAATATTTAATTTCTATACATGCTTCGTTTCAAATTTTTTGTTTTTGGTTAAGGCATTTGCACATAAATGGATAACCGATTCATATGATGGAGCTATACCATTCACAACTTGTTCAGCAGGTAGACCATCTCAGACAGCAAGGAGGGAAATGACGTGAAGACAGTGCGATGGCTGGTGTTATGTCTTGCTTTCCTCACTATGATTAGTGGTTGTAGCGCCCCTCTGTCCTCTGAAAGTCGTTCATCTGGCAGCAATTTGCCAAACCGTAAAAAGATAGCGCTTACATTATGGTACTGGAACCGTTCTATTGACGATGAGCTACTCGCTCGTGCCGAAAAGCAGTTTCCCGACATTGAACTGAACACCCAAAAAATCGGCGGTGATTTCAAAGCCAAGCTCAAGACAACTCTGGCAGCCCGTTCCGGGGAACCGGACATCGTAGCTTTGAACGACTGGATGGTAGAGTTATTTCCTAGTGCGGATCGTTTTTATGATCTGAGGACATTGGGAGCCGATCAACTCAAGGATCAATATTTGGAGTGGAAATGGAATCAGGGCATCACCCCTGATGGCAAAATGATTGCCTTTCCCATGGACACAGGCCCTACCGCCCTCTTCTATCGTAGCGATCTCTTTGAACAGGCGGGTCTGCCCAGTGATCCTGAAAAGGTCAGTGCTACGATTCGCACATGGGACGACTATATGGCCGCCGGAGAACAGCTTCAGCAAAAGTTCGGAAGCCGTTCGTTTTTAGCTGACAATATTGTAAACGTTTACAATCAGGTGCTTGCCCAAAATACGGACCTGTATTTCAAGCCGGACGGCAGCTACATCGGTAATCAATCTCCTCATATCCGTTTGGGCTGGCAAACCGCCGTGGCTTTTCACAAAAAGCATCTACTCGCCAATGCGGATGGCTGGACCCCCGAATGGAATGCTTCGGTCAATAACGGAAAAGTTGCCTCTTTTGTAGGGGCAATCTGGATGAAGCAGGTTCTCACGGAGGCCGCGCCGGATACTGCGGGCAAATGGAGAGTCGCCCGTGCCCCTGGAGGGGACGGAAATTTGGGTGGATCTTTCATTTCCATCCTCAAATCCAGCAAACATCCCAAAGAAGCCTTTGAAGTGCTGACCTGGCTGCAAAACCCGGAACACCAGCTGGAAGCCTACCAAAAAATCGGGCTGTTCCCATCCACTCCTGGCGTCTATGACGATCCTGCCATGGAGACACCCGAACCTTTCTTTGGCGGTCAGGCCACCGGACTGATCTTTGCTGCCTCCGCACGTAATGTCAAAAGCAGCTATTTCGGCGAGCGTTATCCTGTCATTCACGGCATTGTGACACGTCGCCTTGCCAATGTCGCCAAGCAGGATGCCGATCCCGATGCACTATGGACGGAAACGCAGGATCGCATCGAACGGGAATTACAACGGTAAAAAATCAAACTTTTAAAAAAGGCGTGTGGTCAATATGCTGAGAGAAATATGGAAGCACCGTGCCGTATATGCCGCGATCTCGCCGTTTTACCTGCTGTTTGGCATCTTCGGCTTGTTTCCGATCGGCTTTTCATTATATCTGGCGTTTCACAAATGGGATGGCATCGGAGATATGACCTATAACGGCTGGGGTAACTTTCGCTACCTTGTAACAGATAACGAATTTTGGCAGGCTGTGGGCAATACCTTTGCGATCTGGGTGTATTCAACGATTCCGATGCTATTTTTTGCATTGATTATTGCCTTCCTGCTTTATGCACCCTTTGTCAAAATGCGTACCCTGTGGCGGGTCGGATTTTTTCTGCCGAACGTGACATCCATTGTGGCGGTTGCCATCATCTTTGGCGCTTTATTTGCCAATAATTTCGGATTTCTCAATTACCTGCTGCAACTCCTAGGCTTGCCTATGATTCAGTGGCTTAATGTGCCTTGGGGTATCCAAATCGCCGTTTCCTCCATGGTTGTATGGAGATGGACCGGCTATAATGCGATCATCTATCTGGCAGGACTCCAGAGTATTCCGCATGTGCTGTATGAGGCTGCGAAAATGGATGGGGCCACCGGAGTGCAGGCCTTCTTTCGCATCACCATTCCCATGCTGCGTCCAGTCATCCTGTTTACCGTAATTACGTCTACCATTGGCGGAATGCAGTTGTTCACCGAACCGCAGGTACTGGTCGGTAATGACGGCGGCGCCGGAGCAAGTGGCATGACCATTGTGTTGTATCTGTACCGTGAATCGTTCATTAACAATTATTTTGGATATGGCGCAGCCGTTGGATGGGGCATGTTCCTCATTATTGCCCTGTTTTCCATCGTGAACTGGAAACTCGTACAAGGTAAAAAATAACGGCAGGAAGGGGGCTCTACAACATGATGCAGGCACGTGTAAAATCCGTTATTTTATATACCGGGCTGTTGGCGGGAATGATCCTGTCGATGTTTCCTTTTTACTGGCTGATCGTCATGGCTACCCGTACAACTTCGGACATCTATCGTTTTCCGCCGCAGCTATGGTTTGGAAGCCACTTCTGGAGCAATGTGACAAGAGTGTTGCAGCAGATTGATTTTGCCGGAGCCTTTTTTAATACGCTTTTTGTAGCCAGTTCGGTTACCCTGTTGGTACTGTTTTTCGATTCACTGGCCGGTTTTGCATTCGCTAAGTTTGATTTTCCGGGCAAAAAAGCATTATTCATCATTCTTCTGGCTACGATGATGGTCCCTTCCCAACTGTCGCTTGTCCCATCCTTTGTGCTGATGGCTACCTTTGGATGGGTAGGTACGTTCAAAGCGCTGATCATTCCGGGGATGGTGAATGCCTTCGGCATCTTCTGGATACGCCAATATGCAGAGGAATCCATTCCAACGGAGCTGCTGGAAGCGGGGCGTATGGACGGATGCAGCTTTTTTCGGCTGTATTGGAATGTGGCGCTCCCGATTCTACGTCCTGCGTTCGCTTTTCTCGGCGCATTCACCTTTATAGGAGCATGGAATGATTATTTATGGCCGTTAATCGTATTAACCGATGAGCGCAAATTTACGCTCCAGATTGCGCTGTCCCAATTAAACGGTATTTACAATACGGATTATGCGATGGTCATTGCTGGCACCCTGTTGGCTGTACTGCCACTTATCATTTTATTTCTTTTCATTAGCCGCCAGTTTATTTCCGATCTTGCCGCCGGAGCGGTCAAAGATTAGATTTACTGAGCCAGCTTTATCCTGCTCTAAAACGCAAAAAGGGAGTGTCCTCCCAGCCTCTAATGGCTGAGGTACACTCCCTTTCGTTATCCTGTCAAATGTTCTTGCAGAGTCAATATTCTTAAATCCGGATATATCGGACTTTACGATCTGACTGTTTGACCATTTTCTTCTATGTCTATGGCTGCTCCTGCACTGGCACCTGCAAGTATTCCCTTTTTCTTGTTGGGATACAGGGAATCCATATAGGTACGGGTCTCAGCAACCACAATTCCCGACAAGCCAAGCAGTGCAATCAAGTTCGGGAAGGCCATCATGGCGTTAAAGATATCTGCCAGTAACCATATCGCATCCAGCTTAATAAACGCGCCTCCGGCAACCAGCGCAATGAACAGATAACGGTAAGGCTTAATCCATTTGACACCCAACAAATATTCAACACAGCGTTCTCCATAGTAGTTCCAGCCAAGCATCGTGGTGAACGCGAACATAATCAGAATGATTGTGAGCAGTTCCGCACCAAGCGGGAATGCGCTGGAGAAAGCTTGCTGCGTCATCAAGCCCGCATCGGTAGGACCGCTCCATACGCCGCTAACCAGCAGCGTCAGCCCGGTCATTACGCAAATAATCATCGTATCTATAAACACACCTGTCATGGAAATCAGCCCTTGCTCCGCAGGCCATTTGGTTTTGGCGGCTGCGGCTGCAATCGGTGCGCTTCCCAATCCGGCCTCATTGGCAAAAATCCCTCTGGCTACCCCGCTGCGCATCGCCAGCATAATCGTAGCCCCGGCAAATCCACCCGTCGCAGACGTCGTGGAAAATGCCGAATGCAGCACAAGTGCGAGTGCGGCAGGAATCTGATCGGCGAACCGAATCAGTACGATCATACAGATCAACACGTACAAGCCAGTTTTGAAAGGGACCACTTTGGTTGATACCTTGGCAATGCTCTTGAGTCCTCCAATGGTAACGAGTCCCGTAAGGGTAGCAATAATCAATGCCGTTACAATCGGCGGAACACCGAAGCTGTTTTCGGTTGAGGATACAATCGCTTTGACCTGAGGAAATGTTCCAATCCCGAACAGCGCTACGAGCATCCCGGAAAAAGCAAACAGCATCGCCAACGGTTTAAAGCGGCGTCCAAGCCCTTTTTCAATATAATACATCGGGCCGCCGGAAAATTGTCCATTCCGATCCTTCACCCGGTATTTTACTGCAAGCACACCTTCCGCATATTTCGTCGCCATCCCGAAAAAGGCTGCAACAACCATCCAGAACAGGGCGCCTGGTCCTCCCAATTTTATCGCTGTCGCGACGCCGACAATACTTCCTGTACCTACTGTAGCTGCCAGCGCCGTACTCAGGGCCGCAAAGCTGCTGACATCCCCGCTACCTTCATTTGGGGCCTTGCCGATCAGCTTGATCGCCAGAGGCAGGCGGAAAACCTGCAACATTTTCAAACGTATGGTCAGCCACAGACCTGTTCCCATGACGAGAATGATCAGAGGGGCACCCCATATCCAACTGCTAATTGTCTCTAACACATGTACCAAATTCATTTCAACCCGCTCCTCCAGCATATTAAAAAACAAAAAAGAGTCAAATCCGCTGATTCGACTCCTGGAGAGGTTAAAGGCACGAAAAAATACAACCATCTTGTGCAGGATTCAGCCACTAACAGCTCATAAAAAAGCCTAGGGCATCCCCTGTCACAGGTTATTCGCGTCTCTGTCCTTTTGCCTGAGAGTTTAAGCAGATGATATCTGCGGTGCACCTTCGGCGCCCAATTAAGGGTCTCTCCAGAGTTCTGTCCGTTTACGGTCCCGCTTGTTGCTGTAATCAGCCCAAGCACCTGAGAGTTTTGCCCCTTCGGTCGGAACTTACGTTCCATCTCCCGCAAACATCAACCAGACATATGAAATTGTTTTTTATTATACAGAAAACTTTCAGCTTTTTACAAGTGAAAAATTTGTGAAGTTGTTTCGTTATCTTAAGATGGCCTATAAAATGAGGGCGGGCGCAGCCAGATTCATCCTCATGATGTTCTTCGCCGCACCCGCCCCCAGACCATATTGGGTTATATTCAGTTAGCTTGGGTTACAGTTCTTCGCCGTTAGTGGCAATTACATTTTTGTACCAGTCAAAAGAATCCTTCTTGGAGCGCTTCAGTGTTCCGTTACCGTCATCGTCCAGATCAACATAAATAAATCCGTAACGCTTGGACATTTCGGAAGTAGACATGCTCACAAGGTCGATAGGCCCCCAGCTCGTGTAACCAATCAAATCCACACCGTCCGCAATCGCTTCCTTCATTTGGGCAATATGCTGGCGCAAATAATCAATGCGATACGTGTCGTGAATGGAGCCGTCTTCTTCCACCTTGTCATATGCACCCAAGCCGTTTTCCACGATGAACAGCGGCTTTTGATAGCGGTCATATAATGTGTTCAGCGTAACACGCAGGCCGATCGGATCAATCTGCCAGCCCCAGTCAGAGGATTGCAAATATGGATTTTTCACGCCGCCAATCAGGTTCCCCGCTGCCTTCTCTCCTTCCGGACCTGCAGAGACAGTCAAGGTCATGTAATAGCTGAATGAGATGTAATCGACCGTGTTATTTTTCAAAATTTCGGCATCGCCGGGTTCTGTGTGCAAAACAATATTATTTTCTTCAAAATAACGATTCATATAATTTGAATATTCCCCACGGGCATGTACATCCGTAAAGAACAGATTCATTTGGTTTTCATGCTGACTTTTCAGCACGTCCTCCGGGTTACATGTATTTGCATAGCTTTCCATACGAGCCAGCATACAGCCGATTTGAGAGCCAGGAATAATCTCATGGCCTCGTTTTGTCGCCAATGCGCTCGCCACAAACTGGTGATGCAGGGCTTGATAGATCGCTTGTTGCTTGTTATCTACACGGTCAATGACCACACCGCCACCTGTGAACGGACTCATCGTCATCACATTGATCTCATTAAAAGTCAGCCAGTATTTCACTTTATCCTTATAACGTGTAAACACCGTTTCGGCATAATTGACGTAGTGTTGTATCACTTCACGACCGAGCCAGCCATTATATTTCTGTGTCAGACCTAGCGGTGTCTCGTAATGGGACAATGTCACCAGTGGCTCTATCCCATACTTGCGCAGCTCGTCAAATACATTATCGTAAAATTGCAGTCCTGCTTCATTCGGCTCCGCATCATCACCATTCGGGAAAATCCGCGACCAGTTAATGGACATGCGGAATACCTTAAAGCCCATCTCCGCAAATAATGCGATATCTTCTTTGTAATGATGGAAAAAATCCACACCCTCGCGCTTTGGAAAACGGGCATTCACCTTGCCAGATAAAACGTCTTCGAGTCGCTCGGACGAAATCTCTATAGCATGATCGTTTGTGCGCTCTGCTTTGGGTACATAGGCAATTACGTCCGCACTGGACAATCCTTTTCCATCTACGTCAAAAGCGCCTTCCAATTGGTTAGCTGCGGTTGCCCCGCCCCACAGAAAGTTTTTCGGAAATCCTTTTAATGTCTTAGTCATAGTATGAGAGCCTCTTTTCTTTAGTTATTTTTGTCTATCTTCAAAATAAATGCCATTTTGATGGCGCAGCTCATTGCTGATCTTCTGAACCTCTATGCTTAATGACTTCAATTCTTCGTAGCGGTCTTTGTCCTTTTCGGCAATGATCCGATAAAATTCCTGAGCCTCGTGAAACATGAAATGATGAGTTTCAGGAGCACTTATAGTATCTATTTCCTGAGTACGGACATCCAGCACCGATACCTCCGTAATACCAGAAACACCACTGGAGATCATAGTGGCCTGGTCCCCGTAAATTTCAACACGGTTGGTGGTTACAGCATTTTTGGCCAGTTGGATCACCAGTGTAAAATCGGGATACGACAGTAGGATCGGGCCGCCCAAATCCACGCCATTCTCATGCTTTTGGGCACGGTACAAGCCTGATGTCGGAGCTCCGAGCAAATCAATGGCAAAATACAGCGAATACACACCCAAATCCGTTAATGCCCCCCCGCCATAAGACAGAGAAAAAATATTAGGAGTATCTCCTGACAGCAACTGATCATACCGGGAGGAAAATTGCATGGAGTACAAGGTGCCGCCCTGGATATTGCCCACGCGCTTCAAGTTGTCCTTAAGGCGCAAAAAATTAGGCTCATGGATATGGCGAACCGCTTCCAGCAGGTAGCAACCATTTCGGTCAGCCAACTCGTAAGCTTCTCGCAATTCCTGTTCTGTCAGGCTGATCGGTTTTTCGACAATCGCATGTTTACCATGCTCCAAAAAAAGACGCGCTTGCGGCATGTGCAAGGAATTGGGCGTAGCAATATAAATGGCATCAATATCGGATTGAGCCATCTCTTCCAAACTGTCATACAGCGTAATGTTTTCAAGCTGACACCCAGCGGCAAAAGCTGCGCCTTTGTCCTTATTTCGAACAAAGAGGGCTGTAATTTCCCAGCCGCCGCCTTCTTTCACGGCTTTAACCCATTCCGTGCTGATCCATCCGGTTCCAATCATTCCGAGCTTCATATGGCATAACTTCCTTTCTTGATGGCGAGTTTATCGTCAGAAATCAACGATGGACGGGGAAGGCTGCTTAAAGCCGCTTTCCAATATTTCGATTGTCAGCAATATGTCCTCGTCCTTAACCAGCTTGGGTGTTCCGTGCACAATGGACTCGTACAACGAGTCATACAATTGTCCATAATCTCCTATTGGCGTAGGAAGTGTTTCCTCGATAGCTTCACTACTACCGGGCGGCACGTATTTAAGTTTGCCATAGGAAGTGGGATTATCCAGTCCGAAACCTTCCGCATCCGGGGTCTCGCCAGCTTTCAGCCAGGTTTCCTGCTGATCGTCTCCCCATTTGACAAAGCTGCCCCTCGTGCCGTGAATAGTGAACTGCGGGTAAGGCAGGCACACCACCAGAGAAGTTTTTACAATCACTTTTTTGTCCGGGTAATATAATATAGTTTCATTGTAATCATCAGCGCCATGAGGAGTACGAATAGACTTGATGTCATATCCGACTTGCTTCGGTCTGCCAAATAAGGCGATGAGCCTGTCCAGCGTATGAACACCGAGTCCGTAGTACATTCCGTTAACAGGATTGCCGCCGGGCATACTGGCATCTGGACGGAAATAATCGTAATGGGATTCAATTTCGACGATGTCTCCCAGCTTTCCGGAATGGAGTGCTTCCTTGAACGCCAGATAATCGCTGTCAAACCTCCGGTTTTGATAAGGCATGATGATGAGATTATGTTCCTTGGCGAATTGGATCAGTTCTCGCGCTTGCTCAAGGTTTTCACAAAAAGGCTTTTCCACCAGCACATGCTTGCCATGGGATAGAGCCAATTTTGCATATTCATAATGCGTAGAGGAAGGCGTACATACAACGACGAGTGATATTTCCGGGTCGCCCAGAACGTCCATAATTTGGTCCGAGAACTGAATGTATGGGTAAGCCGTTTCCATATCCTCCCGCACTTGGCGTGTGAACACTCTCGATACTTGAAAGGTGTCCCTGATCTGAACATAGGGCAGATGATATCTGGTTGTACTTTTGCCAAATCCTAAATATGCAATTTGAATCGTCATTTCGCAAATCCCCTCGTTTCCTAAAGGCTTAGCTTTACGATATCGCAAGTATTGCCAGGATAATACCACAACATGAGGAACGTTTTTTTGAAATGCATCGACAGATGCTATAAAATAGAAGTAATGCCCTCATAAGCATCCTAAATGTTGTAACGCGTTTCATGTCAAATATTTTTCATATGTGAGGAGAAGCAGCATGTCGAATCTTGATCAAATTGCCAAACTGGCGGGCTTTTCCAAAGCTACGGTATCCAGAGTGTTAAACAAGTCCCCCCATGTGAGCCAGGAGACGAGAAGCAAGATTTTAAAAATCATGCAGGAGCTGGATTACGTTCCCAATCGGAACGCCATTTCCTTATCCAAGGGTCAGACCCTTCAAATTGGCATCATCACTTCAACCATTAATGAAATTGTTCTCGCATTTCTGAACAGCTTTGTAGAGGTGGCGGGCCAGTACGAATTTCAAACGATAATTTACACTTCGGGAGAAGACAAGAAGAAAGAGCTTCAGGCCTTCGAAGATCTGAAAAGAAAAAGAGTTGATGCGCTGGTCATCATTTCCTGTGTAAATGATACCGATTTATTAAGCACTTATTGCAAGTATGGCCCGATTGTGTCGTGGCAACGAATGGATCATACCGATATTCGCTCCGTCGCCATGGACCAGTACGAAGGATACATGCTAGCGCTAAAACACTTGATACAAAAAGGCTATACTCGTATAGCCAATGCCTTTGGTCGCCCAAGCAGCATCAACACCCACAGCAGACAACGAGCCTATGCATATATCATGGAGCAGCATAATCTTCCTGTATTGCAGCATTGGAATCAATCTTCCATCTATAACATCCGTGACGGTGAGCGGGTGGTGCGCGATTTGTTACAGTATCGGGACGAATTCCCACAGGCTATTCTGTGCTCCAACGATTATGTGGCGGTTGGAATTCTCTGCGAAGCCCGCAGACAACTGCTGAGCGTGCCGGAAGATCTGGCGATCGTCGGGTTTGATAACACGGAGCTCTCGCATACGCTGGGCATTACAACCGTTCAGAATCCAATTGAGGCTCAGGCGCAAAATGCCTTTTACATGCTTTCCCCTCAGCTCGTGGGTCGCCAAATGGAGCTGCAACCCCTGCAATACAGCCTCATTGAACGCACGACTACATAGAGTAACGCTTAACTGAGGGGCTAGGCGAAAGGACCTGTGTTTGTAATGTTTTTTGTCGAATAAGAATAAAATATGTTGAAATCGCTTTTTTTTGTGCTACAATAGCACTATATAAAGGATTGTGACCGGTGATGCGGGCAATGCCTGAGTTCAATTGAGTGCTATTGCTAACAATAGTGTTGAATTGTGCTTAGGCATTTTTTATTGGTAAAGGATGGGAGGGGGAACTTCAATGATTATTGAGAAGGTGCTCAATAACAACGTCCTGTTGACTAAAAACGACAAAGGCAAAGAGGTCATCGTGATGGGGAGAGGCATTTCCTTCAAAAAGGTGGCTGGCGACCAAGTCGATGATGATAAAATAGATAAAATCTTCATGTTAAATGAAAACGAGTTCACGGCCAAGCTTACCGAGCTGCTAAACGACATTCCCGTATCTCATCTGGAGGTCGTGAATGAAATCGTAACCCATGCAACGGAAGTGCTGGATACGGAATTAAGCGATAATATTTATTTAACGCTGACCGATCATATTCATTTTGCGATACAGCGGCAAGAGAAGGGGCTCGCTCTCCAAAACGCGATGCTGTATGAGATTAAGCGCTTTTACAAGAAAGAATTTGAGGTTGGGCTGGATGCTCTGCAAAAAATTGAAAATACGCTTGGAGTGAAGCTTGGCGAAGACGAAGCGGGCTTTATCGCATTGCATATGGTGAATGCTCGGATCGACGGTAACGAAATGAAGTCTACGCTGAAAATGACCGAAATCGTTCAACATATATTGAATATTATTACGTATCATTATGGTATTGTGCTGGACGAGTCCTCTTTTAGCTATTCGAGATTTTTGACGCATTTGCAATATTTTGCGATGCGGGTGATTCGTAAAGAGGTCATTCACAGCGGCGAAGAATTTTTGTACAACCAGGTAAAGCAGACGTATACCGAAGCTTTCGCTTGTGCGCAAAAGATCAATGAATATCTGGAAAAAACCTACGATCAATATTTAAGCAAGGACGAATATGTATATCTGACCATTCATATTCATCGAGTGACCGAGCGAAATAATATTGCGGAATAATATTGTCAAGTAACAAGTCAATCATAAATCTGGCTAAAAACTTCATACCTTCATCGTTCATGGATTGTGACTGGTAAGGCAGGCAAAACCTAAACTGATGGCGAAATCCACGTTCTTCTTTAAGAGGACGTGTTGCTTTCGCTACGAGTTTAGGTTTTTCTTGTTTACAAGGTTAAAAAGATGCACGCCGGCGCATCTTAGCAACATGAAGTAAACAGAAAGTCCTATCCATAACAAGAATAACCTATAAGGAGTTCTGAACATGAGCGATAAAGAGCTATCCAAAAAAATAGTGACTCTCGTTGGCGGCGAAGAGAATGTCAATTCGGTATTCCATTGCGCTACACGCTTGAGATTTAAATTAAATGATCGTACAAAAGCAGACAAAGCTGCATTGGAAGCAACGCCCGGTGTCATTACGGTGGTGGAAAGCAGCGGCCAGTTTCAAGTTGTTATCGGCAACAATGTAGGTCAAGTATTTGAGCATATGATGGCAGAAACGAATTTGCAGGATGCCGAAAATGCAGGTGAGAAAAAGGAAGAATCTTCCGAGAAAACGAACTTTCTTGGTAAAGCCGTCGATATCATTTCCAGCATTTTTTCGCCTCTCTTGGGCGCTCTTGCCGGAGCCGGTTTGCTCAAAGGGATTCTGGCATTAATTTTGTCACTCCATTGGATTAATGATAAAAGCGGTACGTATCTGATCCTAAGCGCTGCTTCGGACAGCGTATTTTATTTCCTGCCCGTATTTCTGGCTGTTACATCGTCCCGTAAATTTAAGACAAATACCTTTGTATCGGTCGCAGTCGCCGGAGCTCTGGTCTATCCGGCGGTTATAGCGGCGGTAAGCAACCCGGAAAGATTGGCGTTTCTGGGTATTCCGATCATTCTGATTAATTACAGTTCCAGTGTTATTCCAATTATTCTCGCAGTCTGGGTTCAGTCCTATGTGGAACGCTGGTTCAATTCCTTTATCCATCAATCGGTGAAAAATATTATCGTTCCGATGCTGGTTTTACTGGTCGTTATTCCGTTGACATTCCTGGCCTTTGGTCCAATAGGTAACATGATCAGTCAAGGCTTGGCGAACGGCTTTACCTGGGTATACAATTTAAGCCCGCTGGTCGCTGGTGCTGTTGCCGGGGCATTCTGGCAAGTGTTTGTTATTTTCGGCGTGCATTGGGGCTTCGTTCCGGTCATGCTGTCGAATATTGCAACATTGGGTTATGACACGATGCTTCCGATGCTTACAGCAGCCGTACTTTCTCAGGCTGGTGCAACATTCGGCGTATTCCTGAAATCCCGAAATACTCAAATGAAGGCTTTGGCAGGTTCCTCTACGCTGGCGGCTGTTTTTGGGATTACAGAACCAACGATTTATGGCGTAACTTTGAAATTGAAAAAGCCATTTATTTATGCTTGTATTTCCGGTGGTATTGGCGGGGCTATTATCGCTTCCGGCGGAGCGACTGCAAAATCCTTCTCCCTGCCTAGTTTGTTGGCATTGCCTACTTATTTTGGTGCTGGATTCTTGTGGGTTGTCATCGGCTTGCTCGTTGCCTTTGTACTTGCAATGGTGCTAGTTATGGTTTTGGGCTTTGATGATCCAAAAGAAGAAACTGTCAAAGCAGCACCAACACCTGAGAAGAAAGAAACTGTGATTGAGAAGGAAATACTCGTAAGTCCGCTGCAAGGTAAAGTGTTGCCACTCGAAGAATCTTCTGATGTCGCTTTTGCCTCAGGGGCTATGGGTAAAGGAATTCTGATTGAACCTACAGAGGGTGTACTGACTTCTCCTGTAAACGGAACAATTACGACGGTATTTCCTACCGGACATGCTATCGGTATTACTTCCAATGACGGAGCAGAAATTTTGATCCACGTTGGCGTGAATACAGTGAAGCTGAAAGGACAATTTTTTGACAAGCGCGTAAAAGAAGGCGACATAGTGACTCAAGGACAACTGCTGCTCGAATTTGACATTGAGCAAATTAAAGCCGCAGGCTACCCGACAGCTACGCCGATCATTGTGACGAATTCTGCTAAGTACCTGGATGTTCTGAAAACAGCAGAATCTGAAGTGAAACGCGAAGACTACTTGATGACAGTAGTTATCTAATCATGAATTAACACAGTAATATTGCCTCACGTATAAAAGAAGCTTCCCTTGCGGGGAGCTTCTTTTGCGTTCCTCCACTGTATTTTATATTTTTCCTCAGCTAATAAATTCACAAATATATCCTATTTATTGTTTATGTCATGATTCGTAGAAAAAAAGTAAAAATGAGACAATTATTACAGCGAAAAATGGAAATATCGTGTATGGTGTGTATAAGATTGTTAAATAAAGGAGGATTTTCGTGAAAAAAGGATATATCGTCGGTTTAAGCGTAATTGCACTGCTCGTCATTGCTATCGCTATTTCGGCTGTGTTCAAGTTTCAGGATCTGGAGCAGGTTGTTCAGCAAAAAGACAAAGAGATTCAAGCGAGTAAAAGCAATTATCCCGAAATATACGATCATTTGAATGCGGTTACAGTTGATGGTTTTAAAAACCTGATCCAGCAGGATCAAAGTGTGTTTGTCTATGTTGGCAGACCCAGTTGCGGTGACTGCAATCGCTTTGAGCCTAACTTTAATAAGATGATCGAGCAGTATGATCTGGGCTCCAAAATCACTTTTTTGAATGTTCACAAAATTCATAAGAACAAGCTAGAATGGAATAAATTCAAAGAGGAATACAACGTAAAGTACACCCCCACCATTGCGGAATTCAGGCATGGCAAGCTGGTGGATAAAGTGGAATGGACACCAGAAAGAGACCTCAGTACGGATGTGGTAAAAGAGTGGCTGATTTCCAAGAAACTGATTTTATAAGCATCGTCCCTATACCGTGCCTTACGCAAGCTTCGATGCAGAAAAAGATATTCACGCGTTCACCGCATGGATACCTTTTTCGTGAAATTTCAGATGCTTTTATGGTTTTAAAGAAAAATAGTTCCTAACTCGCCTTCACTACCTTATGATAGCATCATCCGTACCAGTTGAGTCCTATTATTTTAGATTTACTTCAT
Organism: Paenibacillus terrae; assembly: GCF_005217525.1. Classification (GTDB taxonomy): domain Bacteria; phylum Bacillota; class Bacilli; order Paenibacillales; family Paenibacillaceae; genus Paenibacillus; species Paenibacillus terrae_C. The sequence continues at coordinate 82,367 of NZ_PNXQ01000001.1, forward strand.
ACGATAGCTAGTGTTAGATGGAGTCGGGAAATTCGTATCTAATAATATCGGTTTCTGACACAATATGCCCAATTTGAGATTCGATGAACTCCAAATCCCCCTCGATAGCACCTATATAATGCTTCGTACCCGGCTCTACGACAATAACTTCACCGGGGTTGACCGTTTGCTTTATTCCATCGATACAGACGCTTCCCACCCCGGACACAATAGTCCAAACCTCTTTACGAAACTGATGCTCATGATAGCTGATGAACCTTCCAGCAGAGATGACTACCCGTTTGGTGACTGTCTGTAAGCCGCTGGTCGCTTGTTGGTGGGACAATACCGTTTGTTTCCCCCAAAAGCGCTCCTCAAAACGAGGGCCTATCTCAATTTCCGCCACCATATCCTTAATCCCTGTAGACGACTGTCGATCGGTGACCAGCACACCATCCGGTCCGGCAACGACGATGATGTCCGGGACATTCCATATGCTAACTGGAATCTCCAGTTCATTGATAATATGCGAATCATGAGAAGCTTCCGAAATATAGCCCGGGCCGCTCAGCTCCGAACTCATTTCCCGCACCAGCGAATCCCACGTTCCTAAATCCCTCCACTCACCATGATAGGGAAGCACCGAAAGCTGACGGGTCTGTTCCACCACCGCAATATCGAAGCTTGTTTTGGGTAATTCTGCATAATTTGTCGAAAGAGATGCATAGTCCGATGATAGACCCTTTTGCTCCAGCGTGTCCAGTAAAAAACCAAGCCTGAAAGCAAATACACCGCAATTCCATAGTGCTCCTTCTCGAATCAGCGCCTCCGAACGGATCAGATCCGGCTTTTCCACAAATGAGCTAACCCTGAGATAGGGCTGATTGGAGGAAGGAGATGACGAAGGAACAATATAGCCATATTTGTCAGAAGGCTCCGTTGGAACAGCTCCCATGAGTGCGATGTCACTCCCGGATTGCTCCAATATAGATGGAAGCCTGCGTAAATGCTCGAAAAACTCATCTCCCGCATATCCGTCCACTGGCATAACCCCTACAACTTCGTCGCGCGATGCACCTGCCCGATCATGCAAGTAGGCGGCAGCCAAGGAAATAGCTGGAAATGTATCCCGTCGGGTAGGCTCCTCAATTACTACAGCATCCGCTCCAATTTGCCCACGGATCAGCTCAGCTTGAGTTCCACTCGTTGAAAAATAGGCCTCCCCTGCCAAATTTGCTTCAGTTAACTGCCGCCAAATCCGTTGCAGCATACTTTCAGGTCGTTCGTCATGACGCAGAATCGAAAGAAACTGCTTGGGGCGACTCTCATTGGACAAAGGCCAGAGACGTTTACCAGAACCTCCAGATAATAAAATCATTCGCATTTATGCAACCTTCTTCCTCTTAATTAATAAGTTACATGCCACCTGGCACTGTTCGTTTTTCATAAATTTGCCGATTACATAAGTATGCATAAATCGAAATTTATACATGATTGCATCATGTATTTGTATATTTGTTTGTACAGGAGCTGTCAGTTATGTCCATTAAAATACTTATCATTGAAGATGAAAAAAGTTTGGCAGATATGATTGCCCTTCATCTTCAGGAAGAAGGTTATCTTACCGAACTTATTTACGATTCTAAGCAAGCAGTTTCGACACTTATACGTTTTAAGCCTGATATTATTGTGACTGATCTTTTGTTTTCCGGTATGGTCGAATGCGCACTAATCGACCAACTCCGTCAATATACGACGGTTCCTGTGCTGGTGATCTCCAACAATACCCTTCTGAATATAAGAATTAAAGCACTGGAAGACGGAGCGGATGATTTTTTATGCAAGCCATTCAACCTGAGAGAGCTAACCGCCCGTATCAAAGCCTTACTGCGCCGCTGTGGTCGCAGCATGCCTGCCGAGTCCCAAGCCATAACCAAAAAACTCAAAAAAGTGCGGGTCTGGGTGAATGATTACCGTCACAGCCTGTTGGTCGATGACCGGGAGGTTGAAGTGACTCAAATCGAATTTTCCATTATAAAAGAGCTATCCTGCTATCCAGGCAAAGTCTTTACCCGTAGCGAGCTGATGGATCGGATTAAAGGCGGAGACGGTGCCTATCTCGATCGCACGATTGACGTACATATTTCCAGTCTCCGCAAAAAAATCGAACGCGATCCCAAAAATCCTCAGCACATCCGTACCGTTTGGGGCCGAGGGTACAAATACGAGATGTAGCCGTGCCCTCTAATGGCTACTGAATTGCATCATGGTAACTTCCTTCTATGGAATCTTTCGTTTTATCCATCGCTGATATGGAAGGAAGCAAGCCGCTCCACCAAGTATTCCAATAATGAACAGTATCCAGCCAAAACGGTAGGCGGAAGCCAGAATAATGACGACCTTGCCACTTCCGTTGCCACTCGTTATAAATCCGGTAGTCACTCCGTTCACCGACAGACGCGCACGCTGGGTTTCACTTCCCAGTCTGAATTCCCACAGTGGATTAGGCGACTCGGTTTCCCGAATCAGTACCTGCTGATTCGTCGGATTATACAGCGTAAAGCTGCGTTCCATGGAATTTTCACGAGTAGCCTGAATACTTTCTGAAGCATGGGGAACCGCAAAAAAGGTTTCCATATCCGTCCCCTCAAACAGCGTAAGCTGATCCACCGTAATCATTGCCCGATAAGGAATGATGGAATAATGCTTCATTTGAAATAAGCCTGACTGCTTCTTATGCGCATGTGCCAAAATCTGGAACTGCATAAAGGCGGCTCCTGCCGGAGCCTTCACAATCTGATCGTAATGATTCCATTGCTCCTTATCTCGCTCCTCCACCTCGTTAATATAAGAGGTCTGGAGGATTTGGGAGGCCTTATTCAAAAAAATAACCTTCATATGCCTGCTTCCAATTTGTTCTGACCGCGCATCCAGTTGTACGGCATACTCTTGTAGTGGCTCAGCCTTCATCTTCTTCGACGCATAGATATTCCAATCACATGAATAGCTCGGTGCGTAACGAATGGACACCCCCTCGCCATCTGAGGACAGACTCGTCTTGCCAGGCTGAATATCCGCCACGCAGCCTACATCATTGCTTAAAGATTCCTTCGTATTTTCCTCTGGCTTAACCGTCATTTCCTGCGCAGCCATCCGATGAATATCTCCATACCCGCTCATGGACGGCACCTGACTGTCCAACGCCAGCGTTAAGCGATACTTCCCCTTGGTCAAAAAGAGTTTCTTGAATTCTACTCGTCCATAATCGTTTAGCAGACCGGGAATTTGAATAATTTGTTTGGCAAAGCCATCCTGATTCGGCACCGTTTCAATAACCTGATCTTCGGAAGAAGAAGTAACGGGCAACCGCTTATACGACTCACCTGTATAAATCGTTCTTGTCAGCACCTTGCCTGTCTCTTCATTCGTCCACTTCATTGTCAATACGCCATGGTAACCCGCAGGTAAATCAGCCAGAATAGCTGTGGAATAGGTGCCGGTTTTGGCGATCTCCACATCCCTGCTTAATGTACCTTTCTGATAGCTGATTCCCCGTCCCATGCTGAGCCTCGGCAGAGCACGCTCTGACTGTACATTTCCTTGGACGTTAAAATCGCTCTCGGCCTCCAGAGTGAAAAAGAGCTTGCCTCGCTTCAATGCCTGCTCCACCGGAAAAGATAGCTCATCCAGTTGGTCTACAGGCACAATCGCAAATTGGTTGACCGCATTAAAGCCTTGCAGGTTATTCACCGTAATCGGGGTATCCCCTTTGGGAAAAGCATGCTCTCCCAGGTCAACCCATTGGAACTGATTCAAGCCTTCATCACGGGTCTTGATGTCGACCACTCCACCTGGCAGCGTAACTTGTAGCTTCCCACCTGCCTTATTCATAAACACTCTCGCATATACATGCGAGGCTTGCGGCTGTTCCAGCTTTTTGTGCATCGTAAACGCGTTAGGCCTACTATATTGTCCCAAATCACGTAATTGGATATCATGAATCCACCAGTAGTTCTTTTGCTGCGGGCGTTGCAGGGTTAACAAATCCATTCGCATCCAATAGCTGCCCGGCGGGGACACATATTCCCCGTAAAATTTCACACCGTCAAAATCATGTCCCTCCGAAGGAGCTACGACATAGCTAACCCCCAGCTCACGCATCTGCTTATCATAAAATCTCATTTTAACATGCATTTTGTTCGTGCCGCGTCCAGAGACAGTGATCTGAAACTGGTACGGGTTATTTTCCTTGGCTTCCAGTAAACCGGATCTGGCGACCTGCCATATATTGCTTGGGTCTCCCTTCATAATCTCGCCATGCAGGGTCGGCACATCATTCGATTCCTCACGTGGGTTAGCCTCCACACTGAACAACTGCGGATTATCCGGTTTGAAAAAGGTTTCGGTCCGCAGCATGGAATCAAAATCCACGACGGTTTTCCCCTCAATACTGCTCATCTGATAAGGGGCCACATCCAGCTTCTTGCTGGCAAAGGTGACAGCAATTCCAGCGTCCATCTCCATATCAAAAGGGAAATTCCGTATATTTTGGGACGATAAGTACCATAGCCATTCGCTGGTCGAGGCAAAGGTTTTGGACCATTTTAAAAAGGCATTGCCATCTTCAATGACATCAAACGGACGCAAATAATCCTCTGCCGGAAGCTGTGACAACAGCAAATCGTTAAAGGAGGCCGCTTCCACATAATCCCCCTTTTTGACCGTCTGAATGGTTTTTAGCTCAGGCTTTAACGCACTGAACAATACGCCGAAGCGACTAAAATCAAATCCAGGCAGATGGCTGTAACTCTCCAGTCGGTTAAAGCCGTAAGGTGTCACAATTTTGCTCGTTAATATGTTCATATAAGACGGGGCCTGATCCAAATTAAATATGGAAAAAATTCCGTTCTTGTATGTGCGTTTCAGCCCGGTCTGGCCTTCCAGCTGAGACAGATGGAAATCCTGCCGCTTCTCCTGCCCCTCATATTCGTCATGGTAGACTAGCTGATTAGCCCCAAAAGTGGAGAATAACGAGCCTAACCGCGAGCTTAGTCCATTGTCCAGCAGATACTCCAGAAAGTTCATATAGTATGTAATACCAGGATCGTTGCCTTCATGATGAAAGATCGTATTTTTGGGCGAAGAATATACCTGAAAATCTCCGGTTGCCTTTTCGTTCGCGGTCTTACCCTTATTCCATTTGGGTGTGGCTACGCCGTTGAAACTCTGAATCATATTGTCGGCAATCGGAAAATACAAGGCTTTGCTGTCAAAGCGATCCGGGTCTGTCAGCTTTTCAGCCAATTGACTGTAAGCCTCCGGTACTTGAACAGGCTTGTAATACCCCTCAATGAACTGGGTGCGCAGAGGAGCAAAATACACGCCAAGGCACAGGACCACAATGACAAGCGCCAGCCTTTTATATACTCGTTGCAGCCGCGATGATCCAAACCATTCCATAAACTGAATCACACCGAAGGTCAGCAGTACCCCGAAATTAAGGGCAATCAGCCCGATAAACTTGTTGGGATCACGGAAAACCGAGCCAATCACAGGGGTCTTCGTCACCAGAATGACAAACCACTTGGCAATGGATGGAAAGGTTGTCCCGGTGGCGGCGACGAGAAATAATAACGTAAGCAGCGAAAAAATCAGAATGATCGGATTTTTGTGTGAGCGTGTCACCATCGCATAGCCAATCAAGAGCAGTAAAAATCCTCCGCCCACATAAAACATTGCAGGCAGTGAGGAAAAGGAAAACATAGGCCACCAATAGCTCAGTAAATAGCCCACATTATATAAGCTGCTGTTGCGGCTGAACAGGGACAAGGTATCAACGACGTTGATATTATGCTGCGACGCTTGGGCATCCATCACCATACTGCCGAGATACAGGGACAACCAGTAAAAACTGAGCAGGCCGAAGAATACGCCAAAAATGATCCCTTTACGCAAAAAATTGCCGTATAACGGCTGTAAATAGGTGCGACCGGCCTTGCGGTGCGTCCAGGTCAGCTTGATCAGCAAAAGCATGGTGAACAATCCCAAATAAATCATGCCGAAGAAAAAATAATGAATCGCAGCGGCACTGACGGTAAATACCGCAGCCAACAGAAACAAGTCTATCCAGTTCCGCTGGTACAGCTTGTGAGGATTATAGTTTTTAATTTGCTGAATTTGAAATTTGGGATCAACCGCGCTGAAAAAGAAGCGCAGCATTAACGGGAACAAGCTATATCCACAGAGCAAGTAGATATGCTGAATGCGAAAAATAACCCACGGATTCAGTGCATAAAACAGTGCGCCAATCATGATGGCAAAAATGCGAGTTTTCGTAAAGCTCGGTGAATAATATACACTGACCAGCCGCTTGGCAAAGGCATACATCGAAAATGCCGAAACAAACAGCAAACCCGTGATAAACGACTTGAGCAAGACCGGTCCGCTTTCTCCGAATAGCAACGAAAATCCATAGAAGGGCAAAATATAAAGGATACGGGGAGCATTGAACATGGTAGAGGTAGACCACCGTTCGTTCCATACCCCCATAATTTCCTCCAGGTACCGATGAGAGGTGGCACCAAAGGCAATATCACTAAATACGATTTGCCCCGGTCCATAGATAGGCGCAAGATATACGCCAATCGCTGCCAGCATCAGCAAGATTGCTGCCATATCATAGCGGTATCGAAATATCCATTTTCTCACCATGCCTGGCCCCCTCCTCTCTTGAAATTTCCGATTATCTTCTCAAACGAACAATTGCCTGCAAGCCTTTATCCGTATTACGCAGCTTTAAGCGGCCACTGATTGTTTTTAGATAGGCATCCATATGATACAGGCTGAACGTATGCTCCTGCGAATTTTGCGAATATTCAGGCTGAAAATAGCTCCAACGCATCTTGTCATCAATACCGCCGCCCGTATCCTCAATGGTAATAACGATTTCTCCTTCTTCCAGCCGCGAGCTGACCTTAAGCACTTGAGTCTGTCGCTTAGAGCGCAGACCCGTACGACCTCGCTCCTGAACCTCCGATAGCTCATCCACTTGTCCCATCGCCTGCACGGCATTTTCCAGCAGTCCCTGAATCGTCTTGTACAGCATTGGTGCTTGGGCTGCAATGGACGGAACAGGCTCTTGCCGCAAGATGACCTGAATTTCCTTCATGTTCATCGAACGGTTCGCCCATTTCAGCGACTCTGACAATACCACGTTCATATCCGTGAAGCTGATTCCGCTATTGTCGTGCATCTTCTCTTCCAGCTCATCACGTAAGGTGCGGACTCCGGTCAGCAGCCCTCCCAGTGAGGATTCCTGTTTGAGACGTCCCTGAATGAAATTTTCATTCAACTCACGGAAATATTCCAATTCCTCATGGGATGCTCCCTTTCCCTGACTGGAAGCTGCTTCAAAGCGGTTCGCCAGATCATGATAAAAGCCTAACAGCTTCAAGTCATCTCCGCCTGTCAGGCGGGCAGTCTGCTCTTGCAACTCTTGTAGCCGCTGCTCAATCGTCTGCATTAACGGCAAGTAGTACGTATCCTGCTGCTGACGCATATCTTCATCCCGCCGTTGGTCCCGCACCTGATTATTCACGAGCGTATCCTTCACGATCCGTTTGCGAAACTGTACGAGCATGGCCCATAGTATCAACAATAGCAGAGCCATGACCAGCCATACCTTTTTGCGAAAAGAGCTGATCCGCTGGGCAGTGTCCTGATCAACATCCTCAACTGAAATGTAAAGAGCCTCTTCCCCAACGCGGCTGAACCCTATGCCGTGTTTCACTCCCTGATCTTCAACAACACCCGTATTGCCCTCCAGCAACCTGCGGGTTACACCCGTAATGTCTGTCCGATTGATATCCGATGTATTGAGGGAAGCTACGACCTTGAATTGATCATTATAAAATAAAGTCTCGTGCGGATTGACCGGTTTACTCTTGATGATACCGCTGAGCATACCGGAGTCAATGGTACGCACCATAAAGCCGCCCGTCTGCGCCCCTTGAATCCTGCACACGATATACTGCGCAGGCTGATGATCCTCTGTCACAAAGGAGCTTACGGCACAGCCGTTTTGCAGCAATTTAATTTGCTGTACCGCGCTTTTCATCTCACGGTTATCACGTCCGGCAATCACACGATACTGTTCATCCAGCACATAAAATGCCCCGCTTTCACGCTTAAAGCCCTCGGTATACTGACGCGTCCCCTGATTCAGTATATTTCTGCCGAGGCTGGAGGCCAGCTCATTCAGTTCAGCCTGCCATGCCGCGTAGTGCTCGGATATACGGCTGGACCAATCCTGCACCTCATACCGGAGCTGCTTGTCCTGAATGTCCGCCAATTGACCGCTGAACTGTCGAACAATAAACCACTGAAGCACGATGGCCAGAAGCATGGTCATACCCAGAACAAGCAGGTACAGGATTAGCTTTTGCCAACCCGGTTTCAACAAAGCCCATCGTCTCATGCTTCCCTGTCTCCTCCATTCGGTTCGATTCGGCCCAGAATAGCCTGCATCAGACACTCCAGCTCATAGCTGACCAGCGGAAGCCGTGCGCACAGCAGCCGGGGAGTCCGGCGCTGGAGTGCGGCAAACCTTGCAGCGGTTTCCGTTGCCCCATCCGTCAGCAGCAGCAACTCGCAGGTTTTTGCAATATATAAACGATCCAGCTCTTCTTCGCTGTACTCGCGCAGATCAACAATGTAAATATCATGACGATCGTCCATATGCTGAAGTGTGCTGGAGACGGTCAGGGTTACTCCTGCATGTCGTGCAGCATGGTACTGGTGAAGCAGACGCATTCCTTTTTCCCAGAGCGCATGTTCAGCCGAGTCGAATCGTTCACAAAAAAGACGCAACGCCCGTTCTGTATTGACATCTTTCAAAAATGCCAAAACGCTGATATTATACATGTAGTTCCTCATTTCTTACTTCATGATTGGAGTTGCCCAGTTCTTATGACACCCCAAAACATTCTATTTGTTGACGACAGTCCTATGGTTTTATCCCTGCTTGAACGGACATTGTCGGAAGAAAGGTTCACCTTACATACCGCTCATACCACCAAAGAAGCCTTGCAGGTGCTGGAGCAGCACCCGATTGATGTCGTGGTTTCCGATTTGCTTATGCCTGGTTTGGACGGAATTACCTTTCTTCGTATGATCAAGGAGGACTATCCCCATATCGTTCGGATCATTTTGTCAGGTCACCTGCATACGCAGACCATTTTATCCGCGATTAATCAAGTGGGCGTATTCCGCTTTTTGACGAAACCACTGGAGTTGGATGATGACACACTGAAAACGATACTGTACGAGGCGCTTGATGAAGCCAAGCTCAATCGAACACATCTGAACACAGACCAGAGCATCGCTCCTGCCCTGTCGGTATTTATAGACAGCATTCTGAATGCTCCATACCGACCCTATGTGCTGCTGAATGAGCAAGATATCGTAACTGCTGTACACGTTGCACTGGCTGAACTGTATCCTGTGGGCAGCTCGCTTCGTCATCCTGCACAGGAAGGCATTCAGTTAACTGCACACTCACTGTATATACCGTATGATGAGTCGGAATCTTCCGATCCCGACCTGTACACGGTGGATACGCTGACCTTGGGCCGTTCATCCTTACGCCTTGTCCGCCTTAGCGAGATCGCCTGAGTGACGGGCGCCGCCCTTCAACACGGCGGCTGCCCCAATCACGGTCAGGCATGCATACATCCACAGCATCCCCGCCGTTAGCAGCGGGTGACGAATGTAGCTTTTCAGATTGCTCCATGTATATAGCACCGGACGGAAAAAGTACCACCGTTCCAGCGCCTTCCGCAATCCCCCCTCCTCAGACGACAGCGTACGATCCATCACCGAGAAGTAGTAAGCTTTTTTACGTAATACATCACGCAGATAGACTTGTTTTTCATCATGATATACACGGGTAAACACCGCCCGCCGGATGACTCCGCCAGACTCTATATAACGCAGGGTCGGCTGTATTTCTTCAAAAGCAATCTGCTCCGCGTTAAATCCGCCCGTCGATTCATAAGCGCTCATTCGCCAGAAGCGTGCCGCTTCAATCGAACGTTTTCCCAAGCTCTCACCCGCGTTGTTAATCACATTCCGCTCAAAGACTTTGACTTTGGAAAAAAAGTTGGCCGCCTCCGAATAGGCCTCCTCGGGAACGACCAATGCGCCGATGTCCTGATGATGGTCAAAAAAGTCGATGCTCTGCTGAATCAAATGCTCGGCTAAAATCATATCCGAATCCAATACAAGTATGTACTCGGCACCCAAACGTCCAGCCTCCTCAACCGCCCTGACTCTGGCAACGCCCCGCTCTCCATGAGGAAGCTCCAACACCGTTACGGGTACTGGACTCCCTGCGGCTAGCGTACGAATCGTCTCCACCGTCTGATCCTCCGAGCCGTCATCGGCAATCACGATATGCAGATCCTTGTAATTTTGCCACATACAGCTCCGCAAACAAGGCTCTATCGTCCGTTCATTGTTGTACGTGGAGAAGAGAATGACCACTTTGTCCACTCTGTTCCGCCTCCTTTACCCAATCTCCCATTAACTGCTCAAATGCAGCCGCCGTATGATCAAAATGAAATCCCAGCGCATACTGATACGCCCGCTCACGCATGGCCATATAGTCTTCACCGCCGTTGGCTGCTCTTTCCATTTGTTCAGATAATCCCCGGACGTCACCGTGGAAGCACAGGTATCCGCTTTTCCCAAAATCCGTCGCATCCACCAGTCCGGGTGAATTACTGACGATGCTGGGAGTCCCCACAGCCGCTGCTTCAGTAATCGTCAAGCCCCAGCCTTCACGCAGGGAAGGGAATACGAGCGCGTGGGCGCGGCTCATCAGCTCCAGCTTATGCTCTGCTGAAACGAATCCGTAAAAGGTAATATCCGCTTGGGATTGTCCCTGTTCATCCGGTTCTCCGTAGGTCAATCCATACCGTTTCATAATCGGCAATAATTGTTCTGCCACATAGGTTTTATCGGTTTTTCCAGCGATCCATAACATAGCCTGCGGGAATTTTTTCTTAAGCTCTCCAAAAGCTTCAACCACCAGATCAATGCCTTTATATTTTACAAAGCGTCCGGCGTACATAAAGGTCGGATTGGACTCCTTGGTTAAAAATTGTTCCCGAGGCCAGTGTTCAAACTCGATGCCTTCAGGCAGTAGATGAACACGATCCGGGTGAAAGCCCAGCTTGAGCAGATCATAACGGGTAGACGGGGATACGGTAATTGTCCGATCCTTACGGGCAAGCTTGAGCATCAATGGCTCCAGGCGATATCCGATATGATTAAGCGGGAATCCGGCATTTTCAAACCATATTTCCCTTGTTAGCTGATGTATAAAGAAAATTCGCTTGGGCGCCTCCACCCAGAAACGGGTGAAAAACTGATGCGTGTTCGCCTGATTAATCACATAATCAATATGCTTACGATGATGGCGATAATAGCGCATGGCATAATAAATAACGCTATAGATGTTTCCTTTTCGGATATACGTAATTCCGTCTATGATTTCTTCCTCGGGCATCCCCTCAAGCCTGGGCGAAAAATGAATAAACTGAAAACGGTCTTGCTGTGAGCGTTTGAGCATTTCGTGGGTAAAAATTTCGGCCCCCCCGCTTTTAGGCGAACGAATGTCACGCCAGGAGAGCAACAGAACTACGGTTTTACCATCCTGTTCAGGTATTGTATTCACGGGTTGAATCCCCCCTTATCTTTATTTTGAACAAATATACATAGGCATCTACCACAAAGTAGAGAGACATGGCGCCGTAAACAATCAATTCAGATAGCAGAAAGTCAGACGGGTTTTGATGCGCAATATGAAAGGCTGCCAATAAAGTCGCAGCTCCGGCCAGCAGCCCGAACATAAATTTGCGCCTGCCCACCAACACATGCACATGAACAAAGAACAGCACGATAGAAAACAGCCAATACACCCATCCCCCTAGCGGAATATAGGCTTCTGCCGACTGGTATGAAGACCCGAATAGTACGGGAATAGAGGGCGGGAATACAAAGGTGATGCCCACATATACACAGATCGCTGCAATAGCCATTAATCCGGCATAGACGGCAACCAGCTTGCCCAGGGCTTGGCGATCATGACCCTGCGCACCGAGCTTTGGTATAAAGGCGGCAATCAGGCTGTACGACACGTAATAGACCAACTGGCTATATTTCAGCGCAATCGCATAGCCACTGGCCTGTTCGGGAAAATAATGCTGCACATACAGCATGTCAATGGAAATGCAGAACAAAATAAATAAATTCGTAATAAGACTATCCGTAAAATCCTGGCCTAGTGATTTCCATAGCCCGGAAGGTATACGTTCCCTGGTATGACCGAGTAAGGATAAGCCTCGAACCGAAACAGCCCAGCCGTGAAGCAGCGACAGCAGCATTCCCCCACAGCTTGCCAGCAGCAAAGCCTCCAGTTTAAGCCCTGACGCAGCCAGTATAAAAAACAGGCTCAGCTTTCCTAAAACCTCAATGTAATAGTTGATATTGAGAGCCAGCATGCGTTCCCTGCCCTGTAAATCTCCACGGCACGAGCTGACGAGAATATGCAGCCCTACCAAGCCATACAGCATGAACAGCGGTCCAGATTCCACGCCTAATAGCGAGCGCAGCAGCGGATGAAACGCCAGCAAAATGACTATGGCAAGCGCGGTTAGAAACAGTGGTGCTTTTAGCAATAGGGAACCAAGTGGCAAGCTGCTCAATGGAAGCTTCTTGTCTCCCTTGGAGACCAGCTTGGCTGTTAATAGTTGAATGGACAGACCCAAAACGGACAAAAGTGCAAAGAGGGCCAGCAGCGCATTCGCCTGACCATAAGCTTGTCCGGTAAGATACCAGCTCGCTGCAATATGGAAGAAAAAATTAAAGCCGTTCAGCAGCACATTAAATAGAGGAAACATCAACGTTCGCAAGCGGTTTGTCACGTGCTTATCTCACCCGCCGATCCAGTCGCCAAATATCAATGATGGAGCGCAAAAAACGAATGGAATCCTTCCAGACATGGATGTGCGATCCGTCCCGGTCAATACACTTGACAGGTAATTGCAGCACTCGAAGCTGGAGTCGCTTGGCGATAAACATCATTTCCAGATCCAGCGCCAGTCCGAGCTGTTCCTTCAAATGCGGGAACATCCTCTTCACAGCGACCGAACTCATCACTTTAAGCCCTGTTTGGGAATCTACCACGCCTGTCGGTAAAAACGGCCGCGAAATGACACGTTTGCCGAAACTGACTACAGATCGTAATAAGGAACGGTTTTCAGCCGTCATGTCCTTGGTTCCAATCACCACATCATAGTAGCCCTGCCGAACGACATTAATCATTTTGGCAATATCCTCAATAAAAAAGGAATCGTCCGCGTCCACAAATACATAGTAATCCGCGCCGATGGTACGCATCCCTTCCAGATACGTTCCTGCCTTGCGGGTATTGCGTCCCAGTTCCCTGGTTTGAAGCAGCGGACTCAGATTCTGATTAATCCGGTTCACGGACAGGTCTGTCGCTGCCTCCAGCGCTTTGATCAAGGCATTCGTCCCATCGTGACTGCCATCATCAATGAGATAAATGGAGCCCTCTACAATATGGCTGCGGATAAAGGCTTGCAACCGTTCAGCAAACTTCTTGACATGCACAAAACGCTGCTCCTCGTTATACACAGACAAGATGAAAGCAATATGCTGACTTTTGGCCGAATACTCGGGATAAAGCAAGCTTTGAATTTCGGAAAGCATTTCCTCGTTGTCATTGGCTTGCCAAAACAGCAGGCGCAAACGGCCTATTCCGGTAATCTGCACCATATGCTGATCACTGAACGGATGCGATACATCCGTCACCAGCAACAGCGGCATCTGCGGAAAGCGGCCGCGAATCTGATTGGCTACCCATACAGCCTGTCCAGGCTCCCTGTAATCAATCAGGCAGCAGCATGCGTCTTCATAGACTGAAGTAGCCTCCTGATCCTCACACTGTATATACTCGTAAAAATAAATCACGTTGGGATAATCAATAGCCCTGTGGTTATCGCTAAAAATGGCTATAGGTCCCTGCACACAAACATCTCCTTTTCCTCCGGGTAGTTCTATTTTGTTGAAAAGGATTTAAAAATGTTCGCTTATAGGGATTAAACATAGCTGCAAATTCTTCATATTTTTTTAATAAAATAGCTCACACATCTTGATATATATGGATAATGTCGAAATGAGACTGATATTTCACATTTATCAGAAAACAAGTATTTAGACCTACTTTTACCTGTAAAAATAAGTGTAAAAAGACCTTGTATCCCATTCTCATATATAGTTCTTTTTGATCAAAAACAGAATACATTATGGTTATTTTGTCATAGAAAACTAGGCGAATAAATCAGATTCAAGCGTCCATACTATGGATAACATGTCATCTTACGTCACGAATGATCATCAATATGAAGTGAAAGAAGGTTATTTCTATGGAAGCATTTTATGTGAATAAGGACGGGTCATTATCCACCCCGCTACGGGGAAAGGATGTATTAGCCAATCCTCTTTTGAACAAGGGGGTCGCTTTTACCGAAGAGGAACGCAAAGAACTGGGTCTTGAAGGAATTCTTCCGCCAACCATCCTTTCTCTGGAGAAACAGAGCGTCCGGGCGTACCAGCAATTTTTGGCACAACCGACCATGCTGCGCAAAAACGCTTCCCTAAACGACCTTCACAATCGAAATGTCGTGCTGTACTATCGGCTGCTAACCGACCATTTGAGTGAGATGCTGCCTGTAGTCTACACCCCTACGGTTGGGACCGCGATTCAGGAATATAGTCATGAGTATAATCGCCCCGGCGGCGTCTATTTGTCGATTGATAACCCGAACGGCATTGGACAAGCATTCTATAATTCTGGCCTGAGCGGTGAGGATGTAGATCTGATTGTCGTGACGGATTCCGAAAGTATTTTGGGGATTGGTGACTGGGGTGTGGGAGGCATTAATATTGCCATCGGCAAGCTGGCTGTATATACGGCTGCGGCAGGAATACACCCGGGGCGGGTGCTGCCGATTGTGCTGGATGTGGGCACGAACAATGAAAAACTGCTGAATGATCCGCTGTATATCGGAAACCGCCATAAACGGGTTCGCGGAGAGGCTTATAACCAGTTTATTGATACCTTTATCAGCAAAACGTTAGCTCAATTCCCAAAGGCGCTTTTGCATTGGGAAGACGTGGGTAGTGTGAATGCACGCCATATTATCGGAAAATACGGTCAAAGTATTCTCACGTTTAACGATGACATTCAGGGTACGGGAGCCGTAACCTTGGCTGCAATTCTTTCGGCGGTAGGCGTCACCAAGGTTCCGCTGCGTAAGCAACGAATACTGGTCTTCGGCCCGGGAGCAGCGGGAATCGGCAACGCCGACCAAATTCGCGGAGCCATGATCGTGGACGGCCTTGCAGACAAGGATTCCTTCAAGTCCTTTTGGGCCTTTGATTATCGAGGTCTGCTAACGGACGATATGGAGGATATATTGGATTATCAGAAGCCGTATGTGCGCAGCAAGGAAGAAGTCAGCTCCTGGACCCGGTCTGATGACGGCAAAATATCGCTGCTGGAGGTCATCCGACAGGTGAAGCCTACGATATTGATCGGAACTTCCGGTGTAGCGAGTGCCTTTACCGAAGAGATTGTCAAGGAAATGGCCAAGCATGTGGAGCGTCCCATTATTATGCCGATGTCTAACCCTACGAACCTGGCGGAAGCCGTGCCGGAGGATTTGATTCGATGGACAGATGGCAAGGCCTTAATCGCTACCGGAAGCCCCTTTGAACCTGTTAGCTATAACGGAACGAAACTTGAAATTGGACAGGCGAATAACGCCTTTGTTTTTCCGGGGCTTGGTCTGGGCGCAATTGTGGTCCGAGCAAAAAGAATTACACCCGCCATGTTTACCGCTGCGGCAGACGCTGTTGCCAATGGGGTGGATACCGATCAACCCGGAGGCGCATTGCTTCCCAACATCCGAAAATTACGGGATGTATCGTTTGCCGTTGCTGTTGCAGTAGGAAAAGCTGCGATTCAGGATCAGGTGGCTCAGGCACGCATTTCAGATATCGAGCAAGCCGTTCGGGATGCGATGTGGAAGCCGGAATATGCGAAGGTAAAAGCAGTGGAAAACGTAATACACCACCCGCATTAAGAGGGCTTTCAGGAGGAACAATCCATGAGTGTCGGACATATCTTTTACATTTTGGTGCCTATTTTCTTCGTTATTATTTTAGGGTGGTTGGCAGGCCATTACAAAAGCTTCGATGCCTCTTCCTCGAAAGCCCTAAATTCACTGGTTACCAAATTTGCGCTGCCCGCGCATTTATTTATCGGCATTACGGCCACCAGCAGGAAATCCCTGATCGAGCAATGGCCTTTCTTGCTGGCTCTGTTCATGGGTATTGTCGGCTTTTATGCCGTCCTCCTGCTGGTGGGTCGGTTTGCGGTGAAGCAATCGGTAAAGGATGCATCCATGTTTGCTTTGAACTCGGCCCAGCCGACGTTTGCCTTTATGGGCATTCCGGTGCTGGGTGCCATCTACGGTTCCTCTGCTGTAGCTATCCCGATTGCGATTACGGGGATTGTAGTCAATGCTGTTCTTGATCCAGCGGCTACCATCATAGCTACCGTCGCCAGCCGGAACTCAGGCAAAGAGCGGAATGGTCATCTCGGGAAGATTGTTTGGGACTCCATTCTCCACGGCTTAAGAGAACCGCTGGCGCTGGTGCCGCTTATTGGTGTTATTTTGACCTTGTTCGGCTTCCACTCCCCGGATTTACTGAACAAATCGTTCAATCAAATTGGTGATATTACGTCCGGGGCCGCTTTATTCGCAGTCGGTGTGACCATCGGCGTACGCAATATCAGTTTCAGCATAACCGCCATTGCTATCGCGCTGTTAAAAACGATAGTACAGCCTCTATTAATGCTGCTGCTTGCCTACCTGTGCGGTCTTTCGTCTGCCGATACGGTAAAAGCCGTATTGCTCGTTTCCTTCCCTGGCTCAGCCGTTGCTGCCATGATTGCTACGCGTTTTGAAAGTCTGGAATCGGAAACGGCCTCTGCTTTCGTCATTAGTGCGGTCATTTCTCTTGCTACACTCCCTGTGCTGATTTCCCTGCTGGTGTGAATTCATGCGTATAGATAGAGCTGACTTTCTCCAGAAATAGATAAAGATACGTTATTCTTCAATTCCAAGCAATTCGGATACTTGCTTTCTATATCTCGTAGCCCTACGTGTTCCGTGAATGAGATTGGACAATCTGGTGGTCGGAATATGATATGTAGTACAAAACGTTTTCTGATCCATTCTTTTCTCAACCAGTTTTTGTTTGATCTCCCACCCAAAGGGGGTTACAGCATTTCGTCGATTCAATTTTATTACCTCCAAGCCTGGTTTGTGAAATCATATATGATGCAACACGTAATACACATTAGCTTAATGATCTGATCTACCCGTTTGGTAATGATTCAACAGATCATCCAGTTTCTTGGATTGTTCAATCACTTTGGGATGTGTTAAAAATCCGTACTTTTTCTGGACTTGATACAGCTTCCTCCTGGCTCTTTCGACACGAAGTAAAGTCACACCTTGATTCATCAGCATGATCCCCTCCTATATGTCATATTTTAGAACAAAAAGATGTTTTTTGGGTTTTTTAATGATGCTCCTACCAAAAAAGGACTTTCCCAAAAGTTCGCATTAACTGGGAAGTCCCCAAGTTTTACGCAAAGGAACCCCTGTCTCCACTACTAAAGTGGGGACAGAGGTTCCTTTGGTTTG
>NZ_PNXQ01000001.1:100219-101873 GCF_005217525.1 Paenibacillus terrae
AATTATTTCCCCTGTTATAAGTCCAGCCAAAAAAATATAAACCATCATAGCATTCAACTTATACCCCAGTGCATAAAAAACTCCTAGACACACTGCATAGCCTAGCAAAATACTTGCATCACGTTTTAATAATTTTTTCACGGAGTGCATCCAATAGGGTATGGCTGTGAACTAAAGAACTTCGCAGAGTCAGCCGTACCAATTACTTTATTTCGTGAAGCATCTTGATAGAACACCGTATGGTTAGCGTAGGGGATAGCTTCGCATTTCCTAGGATATGAATATTGATAAATGGTGTAGTAAGCTTGGGTATTCAAACTTGCTCCAGCACCTATAATTACAAGAATGGTTGATACAGGAGCTTTAGTAACCGTTGATATTATCCCTGCTGCAAAAACGATCCCTACGTTCACCCAATCATAGGAGTAATCAAACTTGCCTACAAAGGTTCCACCTGAAGGAACAGCATTTAACGAAAAATCAGAACGGCTCTCTTTAACATTAAAGTTCTCCTGTTTTACGCCGTCAATCAGCAAAGTTTGATCTTGTGGGAAATACTCAATTTTAGTTGTTTTTCCATTCTCAACAACAGTCGTTATTCTATGATTGTCATCATTAAAGTTGGTTGTTACAGTGGCCTCTCCACGATCAGTCTGAATAACTTCTGTTTGAACTAGATTTACCTCTGGCTTAGTGGCCTGTTCAGCATTACTCACCGAAGGTAAAACAGTCGCGCAGAGTAATACTGCTGCTAATAAAGGGACGAACACTTTCTTAAAAATTTTCATAATAATTCTTCTCCTATATAAATATTTCAAACAGTTATAAATATTACACTTTGTATAGTGAGAAGTAAGGGGAATTTTGTCGAACATTAAATCAATTAAAAAAGTCAACCTCATTTCAGAAAAAAGTATTTAATTAACAATAAATTTTACTTTTGTACCGTCCGGATAGTCATCCAGCTTGTGACCTACCCAACTACCAGCTCCTCGGTTATCACTAGGGGTTATGTATCGAATCTATTTACTTCCTTAAGATAAGATGGTTATGATTGATTTAGGCACAGATAGAACTATTGATTGATATAAGCTTAAAAGTGATTCAAAGAATATGAGAATAAGCTTTTATAATCGGGGTGTAGGTCATGAAGGTGCATTTGCAACGAATGTAGGGGATGGAGATCTCAAAACGCTTCTTGATGAAAAAAAGTTTATAATGTAATCGAACCAACAATAACCAACTGGTGAACGCGCTATTCTGACTGTAACAATGGACAATGGATTTGATAATTCCTTTAATAACTGTGATTAACAACGACGAATAACGGAGGAAGAATGAAAAGAAAGTGGTATTTAAGACCAATGGTCATAATTTTAATGATCATTATAACCCCGCCGATAGGCTATTTGAATGTATTCTTCAATAGGAAGAAATTTGAACCCAATGAACGATTAGGCTATTTGGCAATAGCCACGGTATTTGCTGCCCTATGGTTAACTAAATTTCTACCGCATTCATGGCGAATTCTCGCTATAATAGTTGTTGCACTTATTGGGATATTCATATTCAGAAAAAAGTAAATAATAAAATAAATCTCTTGTTACCTTAAAATTGGTTGACAGGGATTTTTTTGTTCCTATCCGTTTAAACC
>NZ_PNXQ01000001.1:101883-223891 GCF_005217525.1 Paenibacillus terrae
TGATTATGACTGTGCGGCTGAACAGGCATAGCTAAAATAAACAAAAAGCTAGTTGCGCTGATCAAAAGAATCATTTTTCTCTACATTGTTTAACCACACCTTATCAATAATATTTACATACAGGATTTGAATCTAACATGAATAAAACAGTAGTTACTACCAATAATAAAATAATCTATCTCTTTTCCCTTCACTCACTAAACTTTCGTACTTCCCATGAGCCTTAACGTCTGCAAACTTTTTAAACTGTTCAAATAATGCTATACAACTAATGAAAAAAGCTTCTTTATTAATGGCTAATGATTTAGATAAAACGTCTAGCAAGTATTGAAAGCCATGCGAGTAGCCACCTCTACTCAAGTAATATTTAGCCAGTTCATATTTAAAAAGCGTTGTTTGTTCTGGTACCACTTGATGAGTATACATATCAGCAGATGATTGCTGTTTGGTAATAGAATTAATCTCTCTTTCAAAACGTTGAAGTATATTATCCACATCTAATTGATGTTGGTTAGCAGCCAACATAATGTTTAGCAGCTTGGCGACTATCTCTTTTTCAGATGCGCTTGATGAGTCGCCCACATACTCAACATAATCCAGAAGCACACTTGTATCTCCAGACAGGAGTTTATTTACATAGGTATTACCTTCTGCCCAATGTTGATACAGTTTGATCCAATGCAGGGTATCCTCGTCCGTCTCTTTGACCCAATCTAAATTAGCGTAGGCGTATGTATAATCTAGAGCTTGTTGATAATCGCCTTGGGCTTCACAGACACTTGCACACAACAAATCGGCATAGGTGATGTACACAAACATGGGACGACTCAGCCTTCTATCAGGCTCCACGCGCTTTTGCTTCTTCTGCTGATGTTTCAAAGTATATTGAATTTCCGCTTTATCTCTCATTTTTCTAGCCGTTTCATCCAGCTTGTCCCATTCACGCAATGAACGATACACATTCGCCAAATCTTTCAACGCATCAAGCTGGTCTATTTCATCCAGACGTTCGACAAAGGGCTCAAATAGCGTAGCTGCCCTGAGATTTCGGTTTTGATCGTCTCCAACCTGAATCGTAAACATACGATACTGACAGATGGCTAAGCGTTCAGAGTGCTGGTACTTCTCCGCTTCCGCAACCCCCTCATAGAGCAACAACGCAGCAGCGTGCCGACCTTGTGCGAATAATATTTCCGCTGCATCAAATAGCTTCGGGGAATATAGCAGCTTGTCCATGATATGCCCAACTACACGCTTAATCACTTCCAGCTTATCCAGTTCAGCACAGCGATACAATACTGGCTCAATTCGCCGCCAATCCGGGGAACGTTCGATAATGTAATGATCTATTGTATCGTTCTTTATAAACTTATCTCATATAATTGTCCAAATATTGGCATGTGTCAATATGCTTTTTCTCTATATTCGCATATCAACTCAAAGCTCTTTCCCAAAATCAGGTGGTCACTCTCTCCACTAATCTAAACTCCAAATGATGCAGCGCTTCCTCTAGTCCTTCAAGGGTGTTGCGAATCATGATGAATGCGTTCTCAGCCTGTTTATCAATTGGATAATGAATCGTTGTTAAATCAAGCAAATGCGAAATTTCTGTGTTATCAAAGCCAACCACCGCAAATTGATCCGGCACAGAAACGTCGAGCCTGCGTGCTTCGGTCAGCAGTCCTGCTGCCAAATAATCTGTAGAACAAGCAAACGCATCCGGCTTGTTAGGTTGTTCTACCCACCAGTGAGCGATTTGTTCACCCTCTGCTATTGAATTTAATCCATAAAAATGCGGGAAGGTCTCAGCGTCCAGATCATATTTTTCACAAAAATCATGATAGGCCCGGATGCGTTCCTTCGTATTAAGCCCCCGCATATTGCCATACACGTTTACAATTTTCCGGTATCCTCGGGCATACAAATGCTCCAGCGCCAGCGTATAGCCCTGATACTGATCCATGAATACAGACGGGATTGCCTCTATGGTCACACGCTGCCATGTCACAATCGGACCATATTTGGTATAATGCTCGATCACACTCCACTCATTGACGCGAATCATACAAACCAAGGCATCCAACTGCTTTCTTCGCAACATTTCCAGTGCTTCAAGCTCCCGCTCCTTATCCCCATTCGTAATAAAAAGCGCTATATTAAAACCATGCTCCTGAGCATACATCGTAAAACCACGCACAAATAAATTTAATGAATCATTAAATGAAACTGAAATAATTCCAATGAGCTTGGTCATGCCTGTTTTTAAAGAAATCGCATTCAAATTAGGAACGTAATCCAGTCGGTTTATGACCTCCTGCACACGCTGTCTTGTCGGTTCACTCACATACGGGTGGTTATTAATGACACGGGACACCGTTGCCGAGGATACACCCGCAAGCTTTGCAATCTCATGAATATTCGCCATAGTCCTCACCTCGTTCTTTCTATTTTAGCATGTTCGTGTCCCTCGTCCTATAATGGTCATCCTTTCAAAATAAGTTTTTAAAAGCTCTTGACCTGTAATGCATTACAGAGATTACAGTGAAATAGAAGCTTAAGAAAGCGGTTTAAAAAAATGTACTCAGGAGGCAACAATCATGAAAAAAGGCTTAAAGATAGCAACCATCGGTGGCGGCTCCAGCTATACTCCGGAATTAGTAGAAGGCTTCATCAAACGTTATGCAGAGCTTCCCATTCGGGAATTGTGGCTGGTAGACATTGAGGCAGGACGCGAAAAGCTGGAAATCGTAGGAGCCATGGCCAAACGAATGGTGAAAGCGGCAGGCATTGATTGTGAAGTACATTTGACGCTGGATCGTCGTGAAGCATTAGTAGATGCCGATTTTGTAACAACACAGTTTCGGGTAGGCTTGCTCGAAGCCCGGATTAAGGATGAAAGTATTCCGTTAAAACACGGTATGATCGGTCAGGAAACCAACGGTGCCGGAGGAATGTTCAAGGCCTTCCGTACCATTCCTGTCATCCTCAGTATTGTCGAGGATATGAAAGAGCTGTGTCCAAATGCGTGGTTGATTAATTTTACCAATCCTGCAGGTATGGTCACCGAAGCGGTGCTTCGTTATGGTCAATGGGACAAAGTCATCGGATTATGTAATGTTCCCATCGGAGCGATCAAGAGTGCATCGGCTGTGCTGGACAAACCAGAAGAAGAGCTGTTCTTTAAATTTGCAGGGATTAACCATCTTCACTGGCATAAAGTTTATGACAAAACCGGGGCCGAATTAACTGAGCAAGTGATTGAAGGGCTGTACGCGCCCGGCGCAAAACCGGAGAAGGTCGTTGAAAATATTAGAAACATGCGTTTCCTGTATGATCAGGTTCGTCAATTGAAAATGCTGCCGTGTCCGTACCATCGGTATTACTACATGACAGACAACATGCTCAAGGAAGAATTAGAGGAAGCCAAAAACGAAGGAACTCGGGGTCAAGTCGTCAAACGTCTCGAAGAAAGCCTGTTTGAACTGTATAAAGATCCGAATCTGGATTACAAACCAGAGGAATTATCCAAACGTGGCGGTGCCCATTACAGTGATGCAGCCTGTGAAATTATTAATTCCATCTATAACAACAAAGGCACGCTGATGGTGGTTAGCACACGTAACAATGGTGCAATTGATGATGTTCCTTATGACAGCGCGATTGAAATTACCAGTGTAATCCGTGCGCATGGTGCTGAACCTGTAAACTTTGGCAAATTCCCGCCTGCACAGCGCGGCTTGCTGCAAGTGATGAAGGCGATGGAAGAATTGACAATTGAAGCGGCGGTAACGGGTGACTACGCAACAGCGCTGCAAGCCTTTACACTGAATCCACTCGTTCCAAGCGGTGACATTGCTCAAACCGTGTTGGATGAGCTGCTGGAAGCGCATAAAGAGCATTTGCCACAATTTTTTGCGCATAAGACGAAGGCGACAGTGTAAATTTATAAAGTAGTTTGTTCATGCTGGATGTATGACAGAATGGTCGTCTCCCTCCGCCTCGGATGGGACCACGACCGTTTTTTCATTGCACATCCACGTAGATTGTAGATAAACCTGCTACTATACGTCGTAAGAGGAATATTCTCCCAACGATTGAGGCTGCGAAGTTTATGCTAGCACTGCTTGTGCTCCGACACTCCCCAAGGAGTTCTCATCCCACTACAACACAAAAAAAGCTCCTGTACAGGAGCTTTCGACTTCTAGCTATACGTCCCAGGAGGGATTCGAACCCCCGACCGACGGCTTAGAAGGCCGTTGCTCTATCCAGCTGAGCTACTGGGACAAAATGTATTTCGTAAAACCTTATGTATTCAGCGCATTGATTATTATATCACATCCATGTTCACTGTCACAAGCATTTTTTTCATTCGTACAGTAAACAGGCTACAAAAGGAATCATTTGGACGCTGTCAGGGTATTATGTACAAAAGGCCATGCTACGAAGGAGGTGTATGTCCGTGAGAGGTCTATTGTCATCACTTTGTTATTTCAGTATTTTTTTCGCCCCATTTCTGTTGCCTGTCATTGTATGGATTGCGGTACGGGACGAGTATGTTCGGGAACATGCAAAAAAGGCTATTTTATCGCACATTTTCCCCATGATCGCGGCGATTCCGCTATTTTATTTTATTGCAACGGCGAATCATGCAGGCTCTGTAATCGGGTTTGTGCTGCTATTCGCTGTGGTCTACCTCGGGGTATTTGTCTACAACATCTACAAAGGAATTATGACGCTCCGTGAAGCCGCATAAATCTCAAGAAGAAGCCTCCTGCATTCCGCGAGTTAAACGGGATACGGAGGCTTCTTTAAAAATTTTTAATGGACAAATTTATTTATTACCGAAGCGTCTAGGACTTTTTGGCACTTCATGCCTTACGTTTTTCTCAAGCACTTCTTCCGCAAATTCATTGTTATGAATATAACTGCTGCCCTTGTTCTTCTTGTACTTCGCTTTGCCGTCTATGATTTTCCCCTCCTTTCACGCGGATTCCGCGATGGCGCTGGAGCCCAAATCAACAAAAGCCGAGGCATGGCGCATCCTATTCTCATACGCCGAACTCCTTGGCAAATTCCGTGCTAAGCTGCCCATAGGAAAGCAGCTCTCTTTTAAACTTTTCCCGTTCTTCCCCAGCCGTAATATGAGTGGAGTCGGTAAAAGCCTTATCCGTCACTTCCTCAAACGCGGAATGCAGGTTATTGTCGTACCAATCCAGCGCCAGATCGGCATCATTACGAATGATGCGTATCATGTCATAGCCTGCCTGACTGTCCTGCTGATTGGTGGCGGTAATGTAGACCAGCAGTTCCGGGTCATCTGCTGCACCAGGCCGCACCTCTACCTCTGCGCAGCGCACGCCGTCAAGCTCGGTGAAGCGGCGTATTTTAGCATCCTTGATGTAGTACATTTGCCTTCCTCCTTCCTTGCGAATACACGGGTTGCCCCATTTGTAGTTTTCGGAACGGACAGACATTTTATGCTCCTTTTCGGCATATATACTGATGAACTGGGGATTTAGTTTTTGTTTCATCCCAACACTGGATGAACACGACAAAGAGAGGATGAACAGACATGTGCGGAATTACTGGTTTCATACAGTGGAACGGAGACTTAATGCATCAATCGGAGCTGCTGCTCAATATGACGCGAACGCTCTCTGATCGCGGACCGGATGCTGCGGGCACCTGGATATCCAACCCGTGTGCCTTTGGACACAGAAGACTGAGCGTCATGGACCCGGAAAACGGCGCCCAACCCATGATCCGCCAGCTTGAGGATATCACTTATACGATTGTATATAACGGGGAAATATATAACGCGCCTGAGCTGAAAAAAGAGCTGCAACAGCGAGGGCATATTTTCCGTACACAATGCGACACAGAGGTATTGCTTGAAGCCTACATGGAGTGGGGCCCTGATTGTGTGGATCGGCTGAACGGCATATTTGCCTTTGCGGTCTGGGACAGTGAGCGGGAGCAGGTATTTCTCGCACGGGATCGGCTAGGCGTAAAGCCGTTATTTTACAGCCAAGTCGGAGACGTATTCGTATTTGGCTCCGAGCCCAAAGCGCTGCTCCAGCATCCTGCGGTAGAAGCCGCAGTCGACGCCGAGGGATTGGCCGAAATTTTCATCATCGGACCTGCACGCACCCCCGGACACGGCGTCTATTCGTCCATGAAGGAGCTGCGCCCCGGACATACGCTAACGTACAGCCGAGACGGTGTGCGCATTCAAGCCTACTGGAAGCTGGAAAGCTTTGCGCATGAGGATAACACCGAAGAAACTGCACTCAAGGTACGCGAGCTGCTGCTGGATACGGTGGAACGGCAGTTGATTTCAGACGTTCCGGTATGCACCCTGCTGTCGGGTGGTCTGGATTCAAGTGCGCTGTCTGCGCTGGCTGTCGAGTATTACAAGCGTACCGGGCAGGGACAAGTTCATACGTATTCGGTCGATTATGTGGATAACGACAAGCATTTTAAAGCCCATGCGTTCCAGCCCGGAGCCGATGCCCCATGGATTCAGCGGATGGTCGATGAGCTAGGCACGAACCATCACTGGATCGAATTCGATACGCCCGAGGTCGTAGCAGCGCTGAACAACTCCACGCTAACGCGGGATTTGCCCGGTATGGCGGATGTGGATTCGTCGCTGTATCTCTTTTGCAGGGAAATTAAAAAGGGGGCTACCGTCGCTATTTCCGGCGAAGCAGCGGATGAAGTGTTTGGCGGATATCCGTGGTTCCATCGTGAGGAAATGCTCAATTCGGGTACATTCCCGTGGTCAGTTGCTCCCGACATGAGAGCCAGTCTGCTGTCTCCCGAGGTGCGGGACTGGATCAAGCCCTTGGAATATTTGAACGACCGCTACTCGGAAGCCGTAGGAGAAGTGCCGAAGCTGCCGGGGGAAACAGATAAAGCCGCGCAAATGCGCGTCATGTCCTATTTGAACATCACCCGCTTTATGCCTACTCTGCTGGACCGTAAGGATCGGATGAGTATGGGGGCCGGACTGGAAGTGCGGGTGCCGTATTGCGACCATCGGCTGGTACAGTATGTTTGGAACATTCCGTGGAGCATTAAAATGACGGGTGGACGTGAAAAGGGGATTTTGCGCAAAGCGCTGGAGGGCGTATTGCCGGATGATGTGCTGTATCGCAAGAAAAGCCCCTATCCCAAAACGCATAATCCTTCCTATCTTACTGCTGTGAAAAAGCAGGCGCTGGATCTATTGGATGATTCCTCCTCCCCGCTGCTCAAGCTGATTGATGCCCAAAAAGTACGGGATATCGCGGCCTCGCCGGAGGCATCCAGCAATCTGCCCTGGTTCGGTCAATTGATGTCAGGGCCTCAATTGTTCGCGTATTTGGTTCAAGTGGATAACTGGCTGCGCACTTACAAGGTAGCGATTCGGTAAGCGTTAGTTGTAACCTGACATAACCTTCCTCAAGGCAAAACGTGAATAGCTCGGGTTGTATGGAAAATAATAAATGTCAAAAAGTCTATCCGCAGCTTGGTACCATCCCCTTCAAATTAGACACTCAAAAAATCCCACATGAACCATGGATAGAGTGAACTGGAGGAGATATGTGCATAGCACGGTTTACTCAATTATGACTGGATCGGGAAAGGAAACTAAAAAACACAAACGGATCGTTTGTGTTTTTTAGTAATTAGTTCGACCAAAAAATTACTCTTGAATATTTTTTGCAATTTCCATCAATTCATCAAGAGTGGCATTAAAAGAGGAAACAGTATAAAAGTGATCTTTCGTAATCAGATGAACAACCTTTCTTGCTTGCCCGTCAACATAAACAGCAGTATGGTCGTTGATTTTAGTCGACTCAACCTTTTCCTCTTTATATGAGTCTTTCAAACTCTCAATAGTAGCCTGTTCATCCATGTGGGATTCGGTTTGAATGACCATAATTTCTTTTCCATCATTCCCGCGATATGATTGTCTAATAACCAATCCATTCTCGCCTTTTAGTGCTGTTGTGTTTAATGGTTTCAAACTTACGTCCCCAGCCGCTGCTGTTTTAAGCGAGGCTCCCTGCGCTAGATTAGGAATATGGATATCTTCTGCTGGTACATCAGATATGTTTATGAGTCCTTCGATATCAGTAGAGCTTTCAACTACTGTCTCTGCTGGTGTTTCCGTCGGCGCTTGTGCTGTTGAAGCATCAATCGCTCCTGCTTTCGTCTCAACCGGAACCTGTGATGGAACTTCCGATTCGGCAGCATAGGAATTATATACAAATGCACCGCTACCTATTACAAGTGCGCCACCTAATGCTATAGCAACTAATTGTTTTTTCAAATTAAACCCCTCCTATTAATATACTGTACCTGAAGTAACGGTCCTATTATTGGTTTTGTACAAAACTGCATATCTCATACCACTACCACTATCTCCTGTCCCATAAAACACGTAATAAGTCGAACTGTCGGGAGTAGATAAGAAGAAAGATCTTCCTGGAACTTCAACAGAGACATTATAGTTCATTCTATTCCAAGTCCCCGAACCAGCTATTCCATCTGCTGTTAGTCCTTTAGAACTTTGAAAATTTTGGAGCCCTGATTTCACACCGCTACCAAAACTTCCATCAATCGTTCCTACGGTTCCCTGTTGTCCATAGGCCCATAAATTTGCTTGTAATGCTCTCACATATCCCCCGCTGTCGCCTTAGCGCAAAGTAGGGAAACCACTAAAATCACTGGCAGCACTTGCTATGCTTGCAAGCCCGAGACTACCTACTAACGCCACAGATGCAACAGCTAGAGACATTACAGATTTCAGGTTTCTTTTCAACGCAATTCCCTCCATTTTAGAATTCTAGATTTTTAGTCCGGCTCATTTAACTCCTTGTTCTGATTAAATAGAAATGATCCCCTTCTTCCCGAGACAAGAATGGACTTTATTAATCAGACTGATTATGTAAAAGGTTATTTGTATGTGTTTTATGACTAATAAAGAACGTACAAAATACAGCTACACTATTAATAGCTGCATATTGCATTTGGTTGTCTTCTCTTACATTATAAGTTTATTTTTGTAATTCTTCAACAAAACTATGGGCAATCCTCCCAATCTATAAGGGGCACGCTGCGGAATTGAACCGCACAAGGGGTCCGACCAGGCTGTTACTGTTTCCGCTGGTTAACTGGTTCCTTGCGCCAGCGCCTGCCATTAAACCCCAAACTAATCTGGGGTTTAATTCTGGGTAAGCTTTATGGAAATGGAAAAATCAAAAGTCTATACATGATTATACCCCTGTCTATTTGACAGGGGTATAATCAGCTATCCTTCATTATTGTTATATGTTAGCCTAATTATTTAGCCGTTCAATAAAACGGTGAGACAACAGACGCGTCTAAAGATTACTCAAGCCCAGCAGCTATATTGCTAAAAACTATGCCTGCGGATTCCCCAGCTTTTTCGCCAAGTCACGCAATGCTACGCCTCGGTGGCTAATGGCTTGCTTTTGTTCCAGCGTCAGCTCGGCCATCGTCTTTTCAAACTCGGGCAAATAAAACAACGGATCATAGCCAAATCCCCCGCTGCCTGCGGTTTCCGTTGTAATCCAGCCCTCCACCGAGCCAGTCGATTCCAAGGTCTCCCCTGTCTGCGGATTATACAGAATCAAGGTGCAGACAAATTGAGCCGGGCTTAGCAAAGGCTGTCCGGTATCATCACCAAGCTGCTTCGATTCCAGAACGTCAAGCAGCTTGATATTGTTTTCGTGATCGCTGGCACCTTCTCCGGCATAACGGGCCGAGTATACGCCCGGCGCACCGTCCAGCAAATCCACGCACAGGCCAGAATCATCAGCCAGCACAGGCAATCCGAGTACATCTCCGACCGCTTTGGCCTTTTTCAACGCATTCTCGGCAAAGGTTTTACCATCCTCAACGACATCAGGAATGTCGGGGTAATCGTACATGCTTTTGACTTCCTTGCCAAACGGAGCAAAGGCATGTGCGAATTCACGCACTTTTCCCTTATTCTTCGTAGCGACAATAACAACCGGACCCTCCAGCAACATCAGACCCCAGCCCCCGCACGTCCTGCTCCGATCTTGTCTGCAATCGGTCCGAGCACCTCTTTTTGGCGCTCGATCATTTGCAGAATTCCTTGTTCACCCAAGCTGAGCAGTTGATCCAGCTCCTGACGGTCGAACGGACTTTCTTCACCCGTACCTTGCAGCTCAACATACTTGCCGCCACCCGTCATCACGAGGTTCATGTCTACTTTGGCCTTGGAATCCTCTTCATAGTTCAGGTCGAGCAGCGCTTTGCCGCCAACAACCCCCACGCTGACGGATGCCAAAAAATCGGTAATTGGAAAAACAGGCAGCTTGTGCTGTAGCGCAATTTTATTCACAGCAATCGCCAGCGCTACGAAGGAACCGGTAATTGAAGTCGTGCGTGTGCCGCCATCCGCCTGAATCACGTCACAGTCCAGCGTAATCGTACGCTCACCCAGCGCCTGCAAATTTACAACCGAACGCAGCGCTCTTCCGATCAGACGTTGAATCTCCATTGTCCGGCCTGTCAGCTTTCCACGTGCAGCCTCGCGCTGATTACGCGTATGAGTCGCCCTCGGAAGCATGGAATACTCTGCCGTTACCCAGCCCTTTCCTTGTCCCTTCATAAAGGGTGGAACGCGTTCTTCCACGGTAGCCGTACAGATGACTTTCGTCTCGCCAACCTCTATAAAAACAGAGCCCTCCGCATACTTATTTACTCCTGCTGTCAATTTCATCGGGCGCAGCTCATCACCGTTTCGTCCGTTAGATCTACTCATGCTTTTTCCTCCTACGTCGTATGCAACCTGTTCTTATACGTTTATTTTACCAAAGTGTGCAGGCAAAAGCACCCCAAGGACGATTCGTCGCCCTTAAAGAGGAATTTCGTTAATGTGCTGGGGCTTGGCTACAGGCTCTCCATAATTCTGATTATTTTGTCCAATCACGCTTTTTTCACCGTTCAGCTCAATCCGGATTTTGGTTTTAACCGCATCCTCTGAATTGTCTGCCGCCGTCAGTACGACCGATTCCAGAAACTCGGCAGGCACCGCTTCTCCCTTGGCAAACATATCATCCGAGAGCGATACCGTAATCACGTTATCCTTGGAGCGTTCCACAGATTTCAGAGCCGTCTCCCCTGTCATGACTTCCTGTAGTCCATCCTGGGTCTGCGGCCCCTGGATCAACTGATGCAGCGCTGACTGAACACGATCTTTTTCCGGGGTGACCAGCCGTGTTACCGGCACATAATATTGAACTCCAGCGGGAGATGAGGATGAAAAATATACCGTAACCGGACTGGAATCCAGCGGCGTAACGCCATGACCTACCTCCAGATTAATGCCTACTGCACGTGTCAGAGGATGATCCAGCGGTGTGCCGCCAACAGGCATTTCGTTCAGCTTTTTGCCATCCACCCAGATTTGTACACTTTGAATATCGGGACGGTCAGTCAGGGTCCAGGTCAAGCTCTCCATTAATTTGCGTTCTTCCTGTGCCTTGTAGCTGCCAAACGATTTGTTGAATTCGACGACTGCCAGCTTGTTCTTCTTGTCCACCGTCACACTCTTCACTTCTGTACCTTGGGGCAGCACGCCCTTGAAACCCTCCGGCAATAATCCGGCATACGGACCGCCCTCCACCAGCGTTTCCAGCGCCGACTTGGCATCCGCCTGCACATCACCTGTAGCAATCGGTAAGGATACCGGGGCCAGCAAACCGTTATGATCCTGTAAAAATACAGCTCTCAGTTGTCCAGTGCTGACGGGAGCTTTTCCGGTCACCGCTTTGATCATAGACTGCTCCGTCGTGGATGGCGGGGGATCAATAGACGCCGATTCATTGCCAAAAAGGCTACAGCCGGACAACAACAACGGCAGGGTCAGCAGCCCTACTACGGACGTCACGCGCAATGGATGTTTTATGTTCATAAATGAAGTTCCTCCCTAACAATTTTGTACAGATTGTACTAATATGTATACGAGCCTCGCGTAAAAAATAACTACTTTTTCATCCGATTGGACACACTGGTCATAATTGCAGTAACAATCAGGAACGATACGAGGAGGGGAACTTCAACTTTATGGACAAGAAAAAAATGCCTTATAGCCTGAATAGTAAAAAGGTAGCCGATGCCACCCGCGAATGGCTGCACAAGCGTGGTGTAAACATTACGGAAATCGCAGAGCTGGTCATGCTTTTGCAAAAAAAATATTACCCGAATTTAACGATGGAGGAATGTATTGAGAATGTGGAAAAGGTACTGATGAAACGCGAAGTCCAAAATGCGGTGCTCACGGGCATCCAACTGGATATCCTTGCCGAGCAAGGCGCTCTCCTTCCCCCATTGCAGGATATGATCGAAAATGATGAAGGGCTGTACGGAGTGGATGAAATCTTGGCTTTTTCCATTGTAAATGTATACGGCAGCATTGGATTTACGAATTACGGTTATGTGGACAAGCTTAAACCGGGCGTGCTGGAACGACTGAACGATAAAAGCCTGGGACCGATCCATACGTTTCTGGACGATATTGTCGGGGCCATCGCTGCTTCGGCCAGCAGTCGTATCGCGCATCGCAAGCAGGCAGAACGCGAGCAGGAGCTTGGGGAGGAAAGCGCCCCGAATACAACCCGTTAAATAATAACTCGCTAAATAACGACGGTTAGAATACAACAGATATATGCAGGGGGTGAGGAGAACAAGACATGGCTGGAGTAGCGTCTGTGCGCTTGACCTGTATATAAGCAAAAATGCCGGGTCTGATCTTCAAATGAGAAGCGATCAGACCCGGCGCATGGGGAAAACTAATGTGATTTATACAATCTGATTTATTTTTGTGGGCGCAGTGCACGTTCTACAATTCCCAGCGTGGATTGACGAGAGAAAAACCGGGATACCTGAGCTACCCAATAGTTTTGACGACCGGAAATGATGTGACTACGCCCCTTTTCAAATGCTCTCAGCGCGTTCTTCACAACGGTTTGGGGAGTTTCCCTAACTCCAATTGACGCTTCACTTGCGCCAACAATATCAAAAAACGGCGTTTCTGTTGAGCCTGGGCAAAGGGCCAGAACTTTAAGCCCCCGTTTCCGATTTTCTGCCCATAGCGCTTCAGTAAAAGAAAGCACAAATGCTTTGGTTGCTCCATACACCGCCATATACGGATCGGGCTGAAATGCGGCTGTGGAAGCCACATTGATTAATCCGCCATCCCGGTTACGCAATAAATCAGGCATAAATGCATGGGTGATATCGACTAAAGCAGCCACATTGAGCATGACTTCCTCATGCTGCCGTTCTCCTGAAACCTGCTCGAAGTATCCATAGGTGGCAAAGCCGGCATTGTTAATCAAGAGATCCACCTTTAGTTGATGTTTTTGAACCTCCTGATGTAATGTTTGCGGCGCTCCTGTCGCGGAAAGATCAAGTGCGATGACTGTTGTCTTTACATTGTATTTAGCAGAGAGCTCTTCAGCCAACGCCTTCAACTTCGTTTCATTACGTGCCACCAAAATGAGATTGCATTTTTGAGCTGCCAGCGAATAGGCAAAGGCTTCCCCAATACCGGATGATGCACCTGTGATCAGAGCTGTTTTGTTTGCGTACATAAACATGATTATTAACCTCCATAGTATCGTTGTTTTATCTTAGAAACATTGTTACCATTTCTACAAAATGAGCTGAAGTCATCCACTATGACGACCTCAGTACACTTCATATTTTAAGATTGGGATGAGGGTGTTTTAAGTGCTGGGAGCGTATTCTTTAGTGTAAATGCATACACCTCTTGAGCCATGTCTATATCTGAAAAATGACCAGCAAACTGAAGATGTATGACTCCGTGTAAAGCAGACCAAAACATCCGGACAACCAGCAGCGGATCATGTTCTTTCAATTCACCCTGCTCCATACCGTGTATGACGGTTTGCAGGATTTGAGACAGGGCCGTTGTCGTGCCCTCCAGACTCTGTTCATCCGGCTTAAAATCAGACAAAGCCCCACCAAACATCATTTTGTAATAGGCCGAATGAAGCTGCGCAAATTGCCAATACGCCCAGCTTAGAGCTTCCAGATCAGCGAGTACGTTATCGGTCTTCGGAACTTGTTGAAAGGTTTCGGCTAATAGCCGACATCCATCCAAGTACATTTCATTGGCAAGACCATCCTTGCTGCCGAAAATACTGTAAATAATTTTGGTGGAGCAGCTTAATTTCTGGGCAACTCGTCGTACAGTCACGGCCTCAGGCCCTTCTTCCGCAAGAAGGATACATGCGGCATCAATGACATTTTTACGTAGCAATTGCTGCTGCTGTAGCTTCACTTCCGAATAGGTTTTATAGGGATGCGATGGCTCGGACATCTTTTAATGCACTTCCTTACTATTTTTAACATAGAGTTTGAACATGGTCTTTCCGGAAACGTTGTTACCAACAAGAATCATAGTATTCTAAATCTGATTTTTTGTCAAATCCTAAAATCGCTACAGCATCAATAGGCAATGCCTACCCGTGTGTGTAGAAAGTCGGTGCTACTCAACTGACGATAGGTAAAATCGGCCGTGTCAGCGGTGGAAATTTGTGTGCCCCCCTCGGGCAGCAGATCCTTTTCCACGCGATATATGCCCGTCCGCGCTCCGTCCGGCAGATAGGTTGGGCAGACTATCGTCCAGTCCAGCGCTGAATCGCGCAGCAGTTCGTACACCCGGCGGTGTTCCTCAGCCGCACGGGTGCTGCGCCGCCGGGTCTCGGAGGATTCATACCGATACAAGCATGGCTCCGTCCGACTCTGCAAAATCCCTGCCGTCCCTACTGTAATGAGCCGGGGAACGGACTGCTCCTGCATAAGCCGGATCAGCAAACGCATATTCACGGATAAGGTCGTGGTTCCGTCCGTATTCAGCGCGCTGATGACTGCTGTCGTCCTGCCCTCCAGCGCTTGTGCTACATCCTCAGCATGGGTCGCATTTCCTTCTACGATCTGAAGCTGCGTTCCATATCTTAATTTGTATGCCTCCAGCTTGTCCGATGAACGAGCAAGGGCTGTAACGGTATGACCGTCTGCCAACGCATATTCCAGGATAAAACGCCCCACGCGACCGGTAGCCCCCAGCAGCAATAAATTCATATCAGCCTCTTTCCCGGCTTGGATGCCGTTGGTCCTTCTGTTAACTTTCCGCAATTATTTCCCGCAAAGTGGATAGAAACGTGCGGTATGGTTCGTCTCGCTCATCGAGGCCCGACCACGTCGCTCCAGTTCCACCAGATGGGCCAGTGTTTCAGACATGGCAAACCGCAACTGGTGAATACCCAGCTTGTCACTGAATACAGCGATACACAGCTCATAGGCTGTACTGCCCTCTGGCTGGATCAACTCATGGAACTTGTCCAGCCGTTCTTCATGATGCTCCAGCAACGCCTGTGTCCGTTCACGAAAATAACCAAACGGATTACGGTGCCCCGGATATGCCCACACTACCTCCAGCTCGCCAAGACGCTGCAAGCCGTCTAAAAAAGACTGCAAGGGCTGGGCATCGCTCCCCGGCAACAGACTGATATTAGGCGAAATCCTCGGTAAAACCGCGTCACCGCACAAAATAACGCCGCTATCCGGTTCATACAAAGAGACATGTCCGGGCGCATGCCCCCCTGTCTCAATAGGCAGCCAGCTACGCCCACCCCATTCCAGACGGGCAGCCTGCCCGACAGGAATAACAGTGATGTCAGGCTGTGGATTCACTTGCAGATGAGCCTGCTGCATGTGCAGCTCCAAGGCCGCTACCTGCTCCACAGGAAAGCCGTGACGGACAAAAAAGCTTGGCAGCCTCTGCTCCATCGGCATAGAGATATCCGCTTGTAAATCTGGGCGACCCCACATCATCATCGCTTCCTTATGGCTCCGCGCTGACATATGTACACGAGCCTGACCTTGCTGCTGCATCCAGCCCGCCAAGCCGTAATGATCCGGGTGATGATGAGTCACGACAATGTCCGAGATATCACCGAAGGACATCCCCAGCTCCTGGAAGACATGCTCCCATTCCTCCTCCGTATTCGTACTGCGCGGGCCTGGGTCTACGATCGTAAATCCGTCCTGTCCCTTCAGCACATAGCTGTTCACCCAGCGCAGCGGAAAGGACATGGATATTTTGACCTGAAAGCCTCCATCTATTCGTTCACACGGCGTCAGCTCCGGCATCCTCATGGCTTCCCATCCGCCTTTCCGTATCAAGCACGCACGCCGACAAAAATCATTCGGGGCGATGCATTTTCGATATATTTATCTTCATTATAACTTCCATGTACCTGCTCTACAGACAGTCCGGCTTCCTCCAGCAAAGCACGAAATTTTTCATACGGGTACAGCTTGACACGTTCATGATACACGCGTGCAGGCTCTTCATCCGCTAATCCTATTGAACGAATGGCGATCTGTTTTTTTACAAATCCGTCCTCGATAACCCGATGCTCCTCAATCTGATTTCCTTCATCCTCCCGTGATGAATGCGGCACCAGATGAGCAGCTACGTACGCAGGATTTAAATAATCTATAATAAAACGTCCGCCCGGCTTCAACAGCCGATAAATTTCTTTTAATACTTTAAGCTGCTCCGTGTCCTCCTCAAAGTAACCGAAGGAAGTAAACAAATTCATCACCGCATCAAAGCTTTCCTCCAGCGGCACCTCTCTCATATCGCCCTGATGCCAGCTTACCCGTCCTTCGGGATCGGAAGCATGTGCCTCACGCAGCAGCACACCGGACAAATCCACGCCCGTTACCTTATAGCCGGCATCGGCGAGCGCAAGCGAATGACGTCCCATGCCACAGCACAGATCCAATACGCTGGATCCCTGCGGTAATTTGAGCCAAGAGATCATTTTCTGCACTTCCTGATAGGCCCCCTGAAAATCGCGATGCTTGTATACTAATAAATAATCTTCCCCAAAGCTCTGCTCATACCATTCTGCCATATTGTTTCTCCTCCATGAACTCATTTCACTCTATTACATACTATATTAGCTTTTTAAAGCTGGAACTCAAAAACATTACGATTAAGAAACATGTTACAATAACCATATTTATACTTAAATATTCATAGGAACTTCATACCAGCTTCATGCGATTCATCCCATTTTATCATTAAAATGAATCAAGGGAACGCCTTTTGATGCTATTCATGAAGGAAAGGAGCGGCAACGTTATGATTCAAATCGGACTTACGGGTTGGGGCGATCACGATGATCTGTATCCGGTCGGCACCAAAGCCAATCAAAAATTAAGCGTCTATGGAAGCCATTTTTCAGTGGTGGAGATGGATAGTTCTTTTTATGCCGTGCAGCCCACAGATCGTATGGCACGCTGGGCGACCGAAACCCCTGACTCATTTTCATTTCTCGTCAAAGCCTATCAGGGCATGACCGGGCATACGCGCGGCAAACAGCCTTATTTCAAAACAACTGATGCCATGTACGAAGCATTGCATACCTCCATACAGCCTCTCCGCGAAGCGGGCAAGCTCAAGGCTGTGCTGTTCCAATACCCGCCCTGGTTCGACTGCACACGGGAGAACGTCGCCGTGCTGCGTGACACGAAAAAAAGGATGGGAGAGGTCCCATCCGTACTTGAATTCAGACACCAAAGCTGGTTCACACCTGAGTTTCGAAAGCAAACGCTGGCATTTATGCGTGAGGAAGGCTGGATACACAGCGTATGCGACGAGCCGCAGGCGGGACTGGGGTCCGTCCCGATTGTGCCGCAGGCTACGGACAGCAATCTGACAGTGGTACGTCTCCACGGACGCAATGTGTCCGGCTGGAATCAAAGCTCCGCACCCAACTGGCGAGAGATTCGTTACCTGTATCGGTATAATGAGAGTGAGTTGGCCGAATGGAAGGACCGATTGCTGGAGCTAGAGCAGCAAAGCCGCGAGGTGTGCGTTATGTTCAACAACAATTCAGGTGGAGATGCCGCCGCTAACGCCAAGCAGCTCATGACCATGCTCGGCATGGAGCCTAAACCCTTTCCACCCCGCAAGCCACCCGAAGAGAACAACAGACCGGAACAGCTTGAACTATTTTGAAGGACGAACTGAGGATGAGGGCTTTTGAATAGCACTCCTTAGCTTGCGCTCGTTATCTAGCAAATACGGGTCCTCAGGCAAATATCGCAAAGCTTTTTGGTTATGCTCATATGAAGCGTCCAGCTTGCCCAGATTGGCGCAGCAATGACTAAGTCGTACATGCGGCAGCCAGGAGTAGCAGGGCAGCGGAACAGCTCTCAAACCAGACACATCCTGCTGCTCCAGTGCTTTTTCGTACCAATAGGCGGCTATGCTCCACTCTTTTCGTGTAAAAAACCAGTCACCGATCATACAGCACACGTCCGCTTGCGGCACATCATATCGGAAGGAACGCAGCAGAATATCCAGTTGTTGCTCTGGCTCCCCGAGGTGAAGATAGCATTCCGCCAACCTTACGCAAGCGGTAATCCGGTCCTCCCGGTAGCCGCTTGGCTCACCCAGCAGGCGATTGAACGCCTCTGCCGCCTCGGCATATTCCTTGCGATCAAAGCACTCATTTGCGTGAAAATACAGCAGTCGTCCCTCCAGCTTGTCGGTCTCGCTGATCCAGCGGGCAAGAATACGTTGATTACGGAGCGTGTGATCTTCCATGCGGCGGTGCGTTACAGCCACATCTGAATGGACGATTCGCCCCTCGGGTATCACCAGATACTCATGCAGACGCCCTGCCCAGCGGTATTGGCGCTCCCTCTTTACGAGACGAATACGGCGCGAGGTGAACAACGGCTCACCCTGCTCACCTTCCGCCAGATGGAGTGGCATCATCACCGCGTCGATGTCCGTAGCCGTAGACAAATGCCGCTTCAAGGAACACAGGCGCTCCCGATCTGGCTCCAGCAGCACATCGTCCGCATCCAGCCACAGGATATAGGAACAAGTGGCCTTGTCGAACGATTCGTTGCGGGCGGAGGCAAAATCGTCGTTCCAGTCGAATGTATACAGCCGATCCGTATAACGGGCTGCAATGGTCTTCGTCTGATCCGTGGAACCAGTATCCACAATGATCATTTCATCCATCAGGTCCGCCACCGAATCCAGACACCGGGCAAGCGTCTGCTCCTCGTTTTTCACAATCATACACAAGCTGATGGTGACGGGAGGTTTAGTTATAGAGCCTTCCAAGCTACAACTATGCGTTTTGGGCATTTCCGTCGTCATGACTTCACGCCATCCCCTTTACCGTTGGCTGTGTTCCCGGTCTATTTTCCGGTGACCCGCCATCAGTATATGCATTTTCCCCTTCATGCTGCGCCTTGCCTACCTATTCAGGATGTGCATCCCTCTCCGGTGGCAAAGCCCGCTTCTCCATACGTCGGATTCGCTGTACCGCCTTGTCGAGCACTGCCTTGCGCTGATTCATTTTGCGAACATACTGATGCTCCACCAGCCGGAATTGTTCCTCGTCCAACTCCATCCAGCGGGCCAAATGCTCTGCCCCCGGCTTGGCCTCACGCAGCTCTTTCGCTTTTTTACGGCCTGCGAAGCACAAATATTTGTGATGCACCTCCAGCGCTTGTTCATCAAAATAAGGATAGAGCACACCGGACAGGCTCCCGGCATAGTAGGTTCGCTTGTGATCGTGAAACGGATGATATCCGTAGGGTACGGAAAGGACGAGCGTCCCTTTTTTATGAAGCAAACGGTAGGCATGAGCAAGCAATGTATGAGGGTGTGCGTAATGCTCCAAAATCTCGCCTAAAATAATCGTGTCAAATCCGCCGGGAGGACGTTCGAATAGAGAAATATCCTTTAAATGAAAATGAACCCTTCCCCGAACAGGTGCAGATTCCTGACGAAGTTCTTTTTTTGCATATGAAATACTGCCCTCTTCCAAATCAATGGCCGTTACCTCAAAACCTTCACGCCCGAGCAAAATGGACGTTATCCCCTGACTACATCCAGCATCCAGCACAGTATGACCCTGCACATGGCGGCAAATCCAGTGGATTCGGCTACGGGTAGCCTCATGGGATTCCTCCGAGTTAATCTGCCCGTAATAACGCTCATTCACTTGATCACGGTTAGCCAACAGCGGCGGCCCCCCCTGCATCGGGTTGTCCCAGAATCACGACATGCCCACCTGTGCAATGCACCGTCGCATTGCGTGTATCGAACACCAGTGGCGCATGGTCGACCAGTTGCTGGTAATCCAGCACCGAATGATCCGTCGTGATCACGACGATATCTGCACTTTCCCACAGTCGGGAATCCGCCACACGAGATGGGATGACCTCGCTGTTCAGCTTAAAGCTCTTTACATACGGGTCGGTGAAGCTCACCACAGCACCCATTTCCTTTAGGCGCTCAAACAGGACAAGAGCAGGGGATTCCCGAACATCATCAATGTCTTTTTTGTAGGCAACGCCCGCTAAAATGATCTCGGCCTTGTTCATGGCTTTGCCCTCCTTGGCAAGCAGAGCTTCAATTCGCTCCGCTATATACAGTGGCATACGCCGATTCATACGGTCTGCCAAGTCCACAAATTCCAGCGGAAACCCATGCTGTTCGGATTTCCATGACAAATACAGCGGATCGATCGGAATACAGTGCCCCCCGATACCAGGCCCCGGATAGAACGGCATATAGCCGAAGGGCTTCGTTGCTGCCGCATCCAGTACCTCCCATATGTTGATGCCGATTTTCTCACAGGCCGCCGTCAGCTCATTGACCAATCCGATGTTAACGCTGCGGAACGTATTCTCGAATAGCTTCGCGGCTTCCGCAACGGTTGTCGAGCTGACCGGAACCATTTGCTCCAGAAAGGAGCCGTAAAAGGCTACTCCTGCTGCCAAGCAATCCGACGTACAGCCACCGATCACCTTGGGCGTGTTCCGAATGTTAAAATAAACACTGCCCGGATCGACGCGCTCCGGTGAAAAACACACGTAAAAATCCTGACCTATCGTCCAGTCCCTGCGCTGTTCAATCACTGGACGGATCAGTTCCTCCGTTGTTCCCGGATACGTCGTGCTTTCCAAAATGATTAGCGTCTGTTTACGCAAATAGGGGATTGCCTGGTCGATAGCCGTTTCAATATAAGAAGTATCCGGCTGATGCTCATCCGTCAGTGGCGTAGGCACACAGATGACAACGATATCCGAATGCTCCAGCACCTTAACATCCGTAACCGGATACAGACGCTGCCCGATCAGCCCCTCCAACGCATCATCGCCAATATCTATGATGTACGATTGTCCTTGAAGCAGCTTGGCTACTTTGGCCGGATCTGAATCCACACCGTACACCTCATAACCAGCTCGTGCCATTTCCACAGCCATCGGCAGTCCCACGTAACCAAGGCCGATCACCGCAACCTTTACCGTGCCTTTGCTTATTTTATCTATAAGTTGCAAAATACCCACCTCTCTCATCGTTACTCCATGCCTCGCAATAGCTCAGCAATGCCTGCGCGGTCCATTAACTCATCGTCCGAGCGGTATTGATCAAAGCTCACCCGCTCCAGCCCTCCGTACTGGCTCAGTAATCGCTTGTCTGCCTGCTGTGGGAGAATGACAAAATAACGATCATCATAGCGGTATGTGTGCGGCACCTCATAAGGAGAAATCAGCACTTCGTGCAGCTTTTCCCCACTACGTATGCCGATGCCCTTCAACTTCAGCGCTGGCTGACCTGCCTGCTCCTTCATCACTTCCGCCAGATCTGCAATGTTGCAGCCCTTCATTTTCATAACCAGCGTCTCTCCACCAATCGCCGCCACAGAAGCCTTCAGCAGCAAGCCAATAGCCTCTCCAAGCGTGAGGAAAAAACGGGTCATATCAGGACTGGTCAGCGTCAAATCCTGCCCTTCCGCAATCTGGCGCTTGAACAGCGGAACAACACTTCCGCTCGTACCCAGCACATTGCCGCCGCGAATGCACACAAAACGGGTGCGCTCACTCAGATCGTTGGCACGAATCATTAGCCTTCCGCCAATCGCCTTCGTCATGCCATATACATTCACCGGGTCAACTGCCTTGTCGGTAGAGACGTCAATAACCTTGGTGACTCCCTGCTCAATGCTGGCCCGAATTACATTTTGCGTACCGTGTACGTTCGTCTTGAAAGCCTCTTCCGGCTGTCTCTCGCACACGGGGACATGCTTCAACGCCGCCAGATGGAACACATAGTCCACCCCGCGACATGCCTCTTGTAATGCTTGTAGATCCCGAATATCACCAATAACGAAATTCAACCGGGGATCAGACTGGAATTGACGCTGCATGGCAATCTGTGCAAATTCACCTCGTGAAAAAATACGAATTTCCGCTGGCCCCTCCTTGAGCAATTCCGTCGTCAGACGCTGCCCCCAAGATCCCGTTCCTCCGGTCACCAGCAGTTTTTTTCCTTTGAACAATACAATCTCCTCCTGACCGTTACGAATTTGCGGTGCCTGTTCCCAGAAATTCAGCCAGCACAGCCTTCATTTCATCCTCTGTCAGCCGATCCTTTGCCGGTACTTTTTTCACCGAGGTATTCGCGGCATGAATGACGTTCACATAGTTGCGAAGCGGAATGACCTCATGTGGCAGCTCCGTTACATAGCCATGCGTACCCTTACCGGGAATGACAATACGATAATCATCCAGATAATCCTTCGCTTGATAGCGGAACACATAAAAGGAGGGCGAACGGTGAAATACCGGTGCCATCTGACCTTCTACGGCATCCCACAGGTAACCCATCTGGTTCACCAGCGCGACCGTATCCGGCTGAAATTCGTAATCATGCAACTGCTGTACAAACGATTGGTGATACAAATCGTCGGAATCAATTCGGGCAATTAGCAGTTCGTCCGTGCCTTCGATATATGCGTGAATGCGACGCTTGCTTTCGATGCTCGTACCGAAGCGGATGTGGCCGGGGATTGGCTCACGCTCGGCCAGTTCCTCCTCCACGATGTCGCTGCATCCACCTGCCAGCTTGACGACAGACAAGAAATCCGCATTCGTCTGACTAAGCAAGCTGCGCAGTGTAAAGGTTCTGAATACATCCAACCGCTCGCTGATCCACTCCCGTGTCAGCCGATTGGGATTCATCCCGTAGTTATTAAAATTAATCTCTATGACAATCTTGCGATTCATTCATCTTCCTCCCTTTCAACCGTCTCTTCACAAGTTATGGAACTGCTGGGGAAACGGCACGTACAAATGCATCAACTCTTTCAAAAATAGGTAGAATCCAAAAATGAATAGCCGATCATACAAAAATCTTGCTGCTTTCGACATATGATAGATTACAGAGTTTTGTACCATTGAGCATTTTGCAGCAATCCCAAGAGCGATTTCAAATCAGCAATAGATAGACAGGGAGGAAGCATATATGACTAAGCCAAAGTATCTGGAGATCGATGAGGTACTGAATCACCTAAAACTGGCACTGGATCAACAGCAGCCCTTCTCATTCATTCGTATCGGGGATGGCGAAAATTTGATTTTGTCTCAGGATACCGTATGGCCGATGGGAAAGGTGTTACAGGAACGATGGGCAATCAAAGCCAATCTTGGGCAAAAAGGACTGTTCCTGCCGAATAAGGAATTGCGAGATGAGGTGGCAGAGGCAGTACGTAAAGCCGATATTGCTGGCATCCTGCCATACGATGACGTATCTATTAAAGCGCCATCCTATATGAAGCGAGAGCTGACTGACCAGGTTTTTACTCACTACGGCCTCTCTCCCGCGCTGACCTGCCATGCCTGCCTGAACCGGTATTTGGCTGAGACACCCGCTTTCTGGGACATGCTGAAAAATCGGCGCATACTGCTCGTCACCCGAACAGCCGCCGAAGTGAAGCCCGTCCTTGAAGCTGAGCCGTATCAACTGCATATCTCGCACACACTTGCATTTCATCAATATGAACAAATGAATGAAACGCTCCAGTGGATCACAGAGCATAAAGATGACTTTGATATTGGGCTATTCTCCTGCGGGGTCAATGCGGTCGTACTGGCACAAAAAACGGCAGAACTCACTGGCAAAGTAGGGATAGACTTCGGCAAGGCGATTAACATCGTGATGTTCGGCAAAGCGAATTAATGGATAGCCTCTGCTTCTCATATCA
Source organism: Paenibacillus terrae (assembly GCF_005217525.1). Taxonomy (GTDB): domain Bacteria; phylum Bacillota; class Bacilli; order Paenibacillales; family Paenibacillaceae; genus Paenibacillus; species Paenibacillus terrae_C. The sequence goes on from NZ_PNXQ01000001.1 coordinate 126,051, forward strand.
AAAAAAGCACCAGTAAATTCAAGATTTGCTGGTGCTTTTGGCTATCACAAACCGTCCTAAACCGGGGGCGCATGGAATATCTATATAAAGCCTTGAAACCTTACTTGCTTAAAAATAGACTTTGAGATTTCACGTCACTTATTTTACAATATTATAGAAACAAGCATTAAATTGGAGATCATGAGGAGGATATCGTAAATGACACATAACAATAAATTGAAGACATATCCACTTCCAAAAGCTAAGCATGTAAAGGTTCATGGTCGAACTACGCAAGCACTTAAACCACTAACTCTGTTTTGGACAGGCAGCGGCATTGAATTGAATATCAAGGGCTCGGAGCTGTGGATTGAAATTGAGGCCGATTACCAGGTGTATGAGCACTGGATCAGTATTGTTATCAATGGTGCCCCGATGAGTCGCTTGATGGTGACCGCAGGACGGCATTGGATTTGTCTTTTGAGAGGAATGAATCCTGACAGGGTTAAAAATGTCCGGGTGGTCAAGGACGTCCAGCCTATGAGTTTTGACTCGCGCATCTTGCTGCAAATTCATGCCCTAAGGATTGACGGAGAATTGTTGCCGGTCACCGATAAGCCCTACAAGGTGGAATTTATCGGTGACAGCATTACCTCGGGAGAAGGAGCAATTGGAGCAAGGGAGGAGACAGACTGGGTTCCCATGTTGTTCACGGCACTACATAATTATTCTGCCATAACTGCCGAAGCACTAAATGCCGATTACCGAGTATTGTCACAAAGCGGATGGGGTGTCCTGACGAGTTGGGATAATAATCCGCATGCGAACATACCCGCATATTATGAGCAGATATGTGGTATGCTCATCGGAGAGAGAAATGAAGCATTAGGGGCACTTTCCGATCATGATTTTACCTCATGGCAGCCAGATGTGGTCGTGGTGAATTTGGGGACTAATGACGGGGGCGCCTTCTATTCTCCCGCATGGACGGACCCAGCAAGCGGGAAAGTGTACAAGCAACGCTTGAACGAGGACGGAACATTCAATGAAGAAGATTTACAAGTTTTTGAAAACGCTACCAAAAATTTTCTTGTCAAGCTTCGGGCCTGTAATCCTGCTGCCCATATTGTGTGGGTCTATGGGATGCTTGGTACTCCGATGATGCCAGCGATCTACCGGGCGGTAGACGCGTACAAGAAAAGAACGAGGGATCGGGATGTGTCCGTGTTCCAACTGCCTAACACGACGGAAGAAACGTTAGGGTCTCGCAGCCATCCAGGGCTTCTCGCCCATACCAAAGCGGCAAATGAGTTGACAGGGTATTTGCGAGAAATTTTAAAGAATTATAATCCATGAAGCAGAATCAACTCTGTTGAACCACGCTCATGAAGTAAACATAACGTCACAACACCCAGGATATTTGTGTTCTGGGTGTTGGACCATCATAGGAAAACCATGAACAGGCGGCAAGGTCTTAATAAGGAAATACTCGTCTGATATATTTAGAAAAATGGAGTCGAAGCGATGCCAGTAAATACCTCCGGACCATTACGAACCGTCGTCGATACACCGGAAATATAAGATGAATACACCGTTTGTATCGCCCATGGCGCGGAAAGATCCTGTGCATTAAAAGCTTGCGTTTCATTAACCCCTGTAGCTCCCAATACCCCTTCGGCTCGATAGACTACCTCGCTCGGATTATAATCGGTGCCACGTACGATTTCAACCGCATACGTATCACCCAGTTCACCAATCAGCCCAATGGAACCGCTAAAAGTCACAATCGGACTCGGTACAAGAAAAGTTCGCAGGGTAATCAAACCAAATCGCTCCGGTTCAGGACCCAGCTGGATATCGGGACCCTCACCTGTTTTGGATGAATTTGTGGAACTTCTCATATCTAGAAAAAAACCCATTGTTTATCCCTCCAAATTGCAAGATACTCCATACTATGCGAGCAATTCTTCTTTGAATTAGACAAATTAGTAATAAATCTATCAAATCCGCTTAAAATAACCGATAGTAAATACATACATTATGCATTTTAGAAATGAAATGCACATAGAAAGCAGGGGGTTTGATGAAACGACTGAAAACTTTAACACTACGCAAAAAATTGACTGCGGCATTCCTGCTGGTCATGCTTGTTCCTAGCATTATTGTCAGCTCTTTTTCTTATCAGGCAGCGTATAATCAGACAGACCAACAATTAATGGACAGTGCGACAACTAGCGTTACCGCAGCCGACCGTGCGGTGACTCAGACGATTCAAGCTAAAATTGCAGATATCGAATATTACGCTACTACGATGACAGCTAGTGACAGCAGTCCAGAAGCAGATGCAGCCATTCTGACAGAGCTGCAAATCTATTTGAAAATGCATGCGGAAGCCCTCGATATGTTCGTAGGAACTCCCGAAGGAAAACTCATTATTGGCAAAGCCGTAGGCTCCACAAACGATCCTCGTGAGCGTCCGTGGTACAAGCAGGCCATGGAGAAACCCGGGCAAACCGTAATCAGCCCTGTCGGACTCAATACGGCTAAGGTCGCCGTTGTGTATATTTCACGTACGCTTCCTGACAATAGCGGTGTTCTCGGTCTTTCCCTGAACCTGAATAATTTAAAGGAAATTACGAATTTAAAAATCGGTCAAAATGGCTATGTCATGATATTGGATACCACCAAGCGTATCGTTACTCACCCGACAGAAGTCAGCGGAAGTACCCAATTGGGGGAAAAACTGTCGCAACTGTTTGCCTCCAAGGAAGGTAGCTTTAATTATGATCTGAATGGCGTATCCAAAAGCCTGATTTTTAAAACTAATGCTCTGACCGGCTGGAAAATTGCTGGAACGATGGACAAGTCGGAAACAAGTGCCTCCGCCAAACCGATCCTCATCACGACCATCGTGGTGCTGGTCATTTCAGCTATCGTCATCGGTGTGCTGGCGCTGTGGCTAATCAGCAGTATACTCAAACCGATCCAAAGATTGCGTAATTCTATGGATGCTATCAGCCAAGGCAATCTTTCCATCAATGTCGCTACGAACAGCACAGATGAAATCGGCGAATTATCGAGATATTTTCAAAAAACGGTGGATAGCCTGCGTAACATGATCAGAGAAATCCAAGCCATGACTGGCAATCTGTCGGCCTCCTCGCAAGAGCTCGCCGCAGGTGCAGAACAAACAACCCGCGCGATTGAGCATGTGACCGAAGCCATTCAGGATGTGGCGGCAGGCAGCGAGAGACAGGCCAACAGCGCCAAGGAAAATCAGGGTCGTGTGTCAGACATGTCAACAGATATCGCGGCTATGACCGAGGCCATGACTGAAATGACCACGTTCTCTTCTCAGGCCATTCAGGCGTCGGATACAGGCAGTGAACATATCGGCAATAGTGTCGTCTCCATTGACGGCATTCGCACAACAGTGGAAGAACTGGATACGATTATCGGCGCATTGAGTGAGAGATCTGGACGGATCGGAACCATTGTCACCGTCATTACAGAAATCGCCAGCCAGACCAATTTGCTTGCCCTGAACGCTTCTATTGAAGCAGCACGCGCCGGGGAGCATGGTAAAGGCTTTGCTGTCGTAGCAACTGAAGTCCGCAAGCTGGCGGAAAACTCCGCTCATTCGGCACAACAAATCCGTGAGCAAATTCAAGGGATTCAAAACGGCGTATCCGAGGCCCTGACCGCAATGGAATCTGCCAAAGAACGCGTAAGCGAAGGCATTAATTCGGTTGACCTGTCCGGTCGCTCCTTCTCCCGTATTCGTAGAGCGATCGTTAAATCGGCGAAGCAACTCGACAACGTCTCAGCTTCTACAGCAGGAGTAGCACAAGGAACAAGTGCAGTGGTCGGAAGTATGGAGGAAATTACACGTATTGCCGAAGAAGCCGCATCCCATACCGAGACGGTATCTGCGGCTGCAGAGGAACAGCTCGCCTCCATGGAAGAGATTGGTTCCTCTGCAGCAGAATTAACCCGGCTGGCAGAACAGCTCCAGGATTTGCTGGCACAATTCCAATTGGATGAAATAAAATAACAGTTCTGACCGATAAATAGTAAGAGTCTTCACGACAAAGGAGGAATGAAAACATGGATATCGCAGCATTATCAACGGGTATGAGCCAGGCCAGCTTGGCGCAAGCCGTAAGCGTGAAGGTATTGAGTATGGCTAAGGATCAAGCTGGTGAACAGGGACAAGCACTGATCCAGATGATGGAAAAAAGCGTACAGCCTCATCTCGGGGGTCAACTGGACCTTCGAGCGTAGCTTTACCGCTATTGGATGGGCGATCTGTTCGGGTCTAAACGGACCGGAGCAGATCGTCTTTTTTTATCACATCGACCATCATGATTTTTCGTTCGACGCAAAACGTAGTAAACTATACATATTATCCACGGCCTTGATTCGGAGGATATAGCAAAAAAATGCACATTGAAAGAGGAGGATACATAAATCATGAGTTATTCTGCATATTTTGAAAAGGTCAGAGAGCAGCAGCTTGATGAGCTGAAGGAATGGTTGTCCATTCCAAGTATTTCCGCATTATCCGAGCACAAAGGTGACATTAACAAAGCAGCCGATTGGCTTGCTGCCAAACTGACGTCTGCCGGGCTGGAGAACGTTGAAATTATTCCGACTAAAGGCCATCCGCTGGTGTACGCGGATTATCTGCATGCACCTGGCAAACCGACGATCCTCGTGTACGGCCACTATGATGTACAGCCGGTCGATCCCCTTCACCTGTGGGAAACTCCACCGTTCGAGCCGTCGATCCGTGATGGAAAGCTGTATGCTCGCGGAGCTACAGACGATAAGGGCCAGGTATTCTTGCACATTAAGGCGGTCGAAGCCATTTTGAAGCAGGAAGGCAAGTTGCCGCTGAACATCAAATTTTGCATCGAAGGCGAAGAAGAAGTGTCCAGTCCAAACCTGCTTGAGTTTTTGCAGACAAGTGCCGACCGTCTGGCTGCCGACGCTGTACTGGTATCCGACACCTCCCTGATCGAAAAAGGCAAGCCTGCCATTTGCACAGGTCTGCGCGGATTGTGCTCACTGGAAGTTGCGATCCACACGGCCAATACGGATTTGCATTCCGGCTCCTTTGGCGGCGGTGTACCGAACGCGCTGCATGCTCTGGTGTCCTTGCTGGCAACGCTGCATGACGACAAGGGACGCGTCAGCATCGACGGCTTCTACGACGATGTCGCGCCGCTATCGGCGGAAATGAGAGCAGAGTTCGTGAAGCAAGATTTTAATGAGAGCAAGCTGCAAAAGGATCTTGCGCTTGATTCCCTCTACGGCGAAGAAGGATTCAGCTTCGTCGAGCGTGTCGGGGCACGTCCGACGCTGGAGCTGAACGGCGTGTATGGCGGCTTCCAGGGTGAAGGCACGAAGACGGTCATTCCGAAGGAAGCTCATGCGAAAATTACGTGCCGCCTGGTTGCCAACCAGAATCCGCAGGACATTCTGGACAAAATCGAGCGCCATCTGCGAGCCCATGTTCCGACAGGTGCCACGCTGAACATCCAGCAGGGTGAAAAAGCAAACGCCTTTAACATCGACCCGTCACACGCATTTCTGCAAGCAGCGGCGGATGCTTTTGAAAAGGTATATGGTGTACGCGCCCTGTTTACCAAGGACGGCGGCTCCATCCCTATCGTGGAAACCTTCTCCCGTGTGCTAACTGCACCCGTCGTATTGATGGGCTTCGGCTTGCCGGATGAGAACTTACACGCGCCGAATGAGCATTTTAATTTGGAAAATTTCGATAAGGGTTTGCTAACCATCGTGGAGTTTTTGAAATCTGTGTAAGCTGATACCAAAAAAGCATTCACGGCATGTGATCAACCATGCTTCGTGAATGCTTTTTTACATTGGCTGCCGTCGCCTAAGAAAAACGGGTGTAGCGCAACAGATGAACCAGCCGATTCAACCGCTCTATTTCCCGATCCAACTCGTGAAGCGGTTGCCCGGCCAAAGCAGCGTTCGCTCTCAGATCACGCAGCGGGTTCATTTTCCGACCCATAAGTTTCAACACCGTGGCCTTCCCCATGTTGTTCACCACCGCATATTGCGTTAGCGGGTCAAGCTCGATCCACAATACATGATGCTGTTGAAAAAACGACAATAGTTGCTTTTTCAGTTCTTCCAGCTTTTTCGGATCTTCAAGCTCACCTGTAATTTGCGGATGATGATGAAAAGCCACATAGCCCATCACCCGCAGGTCACTTATCATTTGTTCCAAATGAAGTGTTTCGTTTATGTACACACTGTTCGTGCTCATGTGATTCCTTGCGCCGTTCGTATGATGTTCCCGGATGACGTTCACCACCTGACTATCGTTATCTTTTTATCGAGTATGCTTCAATCATATACAAAAAAACAACCGGCTTATACGCCAGTTGTTTCCCGCTCCACAAAATACTTATTGGTCATATAATGAGCCTTGCCTCTGGAAGTGTCAACCATTCCCTTTTTGTTGTCGAGAAAAACAATTTCCCGGCATTTGGTGCAGTACCACTTGGTCCGCTTAAAGGGAGATTCCGTTACATACGAGGTGCCGCATTTGCAATCTACTTTGATCAAGGTTTCTGTCGATTTGTAAGCTTGGGAGAGCTCTTTCAAGCCCGTATCAGGCTGCTGAACCGGGATAATGACTTCCTGATAGCTTGAATATTGATTATGAACTTTAAAATCAGCCACCAGTTCCGCATGCAGCCCAAAGTACTCTTTGCCAATCTCGGTTACAAATTTCTTGCCGATTCTGTAACACTCAAGCCATTCCTGTATCTGTTGATTAGACAAAGGCACCGTGCCCTTGATACCGCTATTTAATGTGTAAGTCATGATGTATAAAGTATCATCTTGTCTATGTCCGTACATGGGAAGCCTCCTTATAATACACTTGATAATGTACTACAAAGCGCAAAAAACATCAATTTTATTATTTGGCAAAAGGTTAAAGCTGAATTATAAAGCTCAGGGAATGGACATATAGAATAAAAGCAACTGACAGATGTCAGTTGCTTTGTCTTTCCACATAGTATTTGTTGGTCATGTACCACGCCTTGCCTTTTTCCGTATCCACCATACCCTTTTTACGATCCAGGAACACAATGTTATTGCATTCCTTGCATGACCACTTGGTCCTTTTATGCGGCGACTCTTCTATATAGGAAGCTCCGCATTTGCACTCTACCTGAATCAACGTTTTATACTGACTGTATGCCTCTGCCAACGGGTCTACGTCTACAGCTTTACTTACCACTGCAGGCTGTATCATGGATATATGATCCCGCTGCTCCGAGTATTCATTATGTACCTTAAAATCTGCTACCAATTCAGGATTCAAACCAAAATACTGTTTACCAACTACCGTTACAAACTTGCTGCCAATTCGATATGCTTTTATCCATTCCTGAACCTGCTTATTGGATAGGTCGACTGTTCCCTTTATGCCGCTGTTCAGCGTATAGGTCATCAAATGTTCGTTTTGTGTCATATGTCTCCCCGTTCACCTCCGATCAAGAATATACCACAGGTAGACCTAAGCAAAAGCCACTTACTGCTACCTGGAGCAACGAGCTTTTCTGAATTGTGATCCTTTTAATACAAGTATAACTCAAAACCCGAGTCATCTTCCATTTTGTCTATATCCTGAGCACTGATTTCGCAGGGATCTATACTCGCCTCCTTAAGCTATCACAAAATGCATTTTTATCTTTTTATCACTTTGTGGTACAGCCTTCTATATTAATCATTCATGTGGGCGATGATCTAATGGTAGTTTCTTCCTTCCCTATATATTACAACACTTTTGTACAAATTCCTACATATTTCAGCGGTGTAATCATTTTTTTCGTCACCTTCCAGAGTAAGTGATCTCGTTTATACTCAATAGCCTTTTCATATGTACCACCAGCGTCACGCCACTCCCAAAAAGTATGCACATCAACAGTCTCAAGGAAATAAACAGACAATGCCTCCACTGGGTTCGCAACATACATTTTGATGAATTCTTCATTAGGGAGTTGAGCGTACCGGAGATACTGGCTTTTCATTTTATAGAGTACATTAGCATATCATGTAAGTTTATATTTTTAATTTTGCTGATGAATTCATTGCGTCTTTCAACAGTATTCAGTATGATTTGGATAGCATTACGAATACTCCAATCATCAGGTCCGATTTCGAGGATATTGATTAAATCGTTAGCAGTAAGATTAAAGTTAAATGGAGCTGGCTTAATAATACGTGTCCACACGTCATCATTTCCGTTTTCAAACACTTGAATGGCGTCTGATACGTTTAACCCGATGGTCTGCCATTTTCGGTTAAGGACATCTGTAATATGGTAGTAGTATAAGCCTGTGTCATCGTTTTCTTCTTCCCAAACCTGCTCCATACGTACAATGTCCTTGATGGCTAATTTGTTGACCTTTGTTTTATTCGTCATATGGCTCATCCTTCATTTTAATTTATAAAAAATAATTTCCAGAGGCCATTTCTATATATATTTGAATTCATTTATGCCTATTATGCATTCATAATAACCATTTTAGAATACATAGTCAATTATTTTGAACACAAAAATGTCCTTTTTTAATTCATTTTCGTTTTTTTTGAATTCATTCGTGTGATATATTTTCTCTTAGGGAGGCGAATCCATTTTGGAAAGAAAAAGTGTTATGGTGTATGAAGATATAAAAGAAAAATTACAATCCATAAAAACAGAGTTAGGTTTAAGTAATGAAAATGATGTTGTCAGTTATTTGATCAGTGTATATGAACACTCCGATTCTCTGCCCAAACAATCTCAAATTCAACTCATTAAACTTATAAAATAGAGAAATAAAAATCCTTGAGCGTATAAGTGCTCAAGGATTTTTTGATTTTTGGTAACGTGATTAGATCAACGGTGTTTGAAAGGAAATGGATTATATTTTATCTGTGAATCGTTCTTAACATCAGCCGTTGTATGTCTTTCATACCAATCGAACCGATGTACAAACAAGTCGTTGAATAATTTTTTTCTGGGATCCACTTTCACCTTTAAAATAACTCCAAGCAGGTGACTCATGCCTAATCAATTAAATCAGATGACCATCACGCTCAGCCCGTAGAAGTATTGATTATACCCTTGGTTTCTCCTGCGGGCTGAGCCTTTGCCCAAGGGAGCGTGATGGTAATGAAGCCTAACCGAAAAAAACGTAATCAAGCCTATTTTAGACACCACAGAAAGCGAGTTATTCAGCGTAAGAAGCGACTTTCAGCACACTGGGGTTGGGTCGTCAAATTCGACGGTGCATTCTCCAAAGGGAAAATTCATTGTTCCTGCTGGATGTGCAGCGCAAAAACAAACCGACTTGGCTATCCCAAATCGGAGTTATCAAGAATAGCTAACTGTCAGGAACAGCTTCTGGATTATAATTTTTAAACTACAAATGATCAAAACAAGCGAATGTCCTTTTCTGTGACAATCGCTTGTTTTTACGTTGGGTCACTTGGCAAGGTCATCCCACAAAAACAAAAGCCTTCCCGACCATCCTTCACTGTTGAAAGATTATCGAGAAGACTTTGCACCCCGCAAGGAACAAGAGGTCAGATTTTTAATTCTCCAAGCCTGATTAATTCCACGACCGCCTGTGAACGACCTTTTACGTTCAGTTTCTGCATTACATTGGAAATATGGTTACGCACCGTCTTCTCACTAATAAATAGTTGTCCGGCGATGTCACGTGTTGTTTTGTCCTGCACAAGCAGTTCAAATACTTCACGCTCACGGTGAGTTAACAAAAACTTGTTTTTGTGGTCGTTACCCTTCGTCAATTTCACCCCTCCTTGCTCGGGTTTTGTGTGGTGTAACAAGGTTAAGGGATACAGTCAACACATTTTATGTCATGTACTCAGGTATGGTTCAATATGCGTATAAAAATGGGCCTAGGCACTTATTTTCCGCCTTTGCTGAATCGTTAAACTCTGCGTCTAATTTTATGTATTGACAGGCATATGGGGCAGCCTTATGATAAGAAAAACCGCGACTGATAATCATTATCAAATAATAATTCGATATAGATATCTCGCTACAGATTATTGTTCATGGCCTGCTTGGCCAGAAAGGGTGTTCATTGATTATGAAATTACGTTACGCTGTACCAGCCGGAGTGCTGGTTTCTTCTATTCTGTTCGCAGGCTGCGGACAAACTGGAACTGCTAATCAGCAGCCCGCTGCAACGACCAAGGATGCGGGAGCAACTACACAGACAACGACTCCTGCGGCCTCTGCCCCCAATTTTGATCAAGCGGTAGCAGCTTACCGTGCCTATGCTACCCAGCAATGCGATACGTTTGTGAAAAAGACAGAAGAATTCACCAATGCGGTCAAAGCTGGCGAACTGGACAAAGCCAAGGCGCTGTATGCTCCTGCACGTATGTACTATGAACGGATTGAACCGATTGCGGAAGCACTGGGCGACCTCGACCCTAATATTGATGCGCGTGACGGTGATGTGGATGCAGCGGACTGGCGCGGCTTTCACCGGCTTGAAAAAACGTTGTGGGAAGAAAACACCACCAAAGGGTTGGACGAGTTTTCCGACCGCCTGTTGAGTGATGCAAAGCTGCTGCGTGCCAAGGTGGAGACGGTCAACATTGACGCCAGCCTGATGGTAACGGGTGCAGTCGAGCTGCTGAACGAAGTATCCACCTCCAAGGTGACGGGTGAAGAGGAACGGTATTCCCACACGGATTTGTACGACTTTGCAGCCAATGTAGAGGGCGCACAAAAAATATATGAGATTTTGAAAACAGATCTGAATCAAAAAGATGCGGCGTTGGAAACGCAAATTGGCGAGCGCTTTGAGGCGTTGCAGCAGGAATTGGCTCCTTTCAAGAAAGGTGAAGGCTATGTATCTTATACGAAGCTGAAACCGGAAGAAATTAAAAAGCTGAGCCAAAACCTTGATGCTCTGGCAGAGCCGTTGTCCCAAATGGGAAAATTGTTAGGAGTGTAACGATATGAAAGGCTTCAAGCGGCAAAAGGGAACGAGACAGGAACTACAGCAGCGTGCAGATTCCCGTGAAGAACAGGTTGATCTGGTCCAAAAGGATGCTAAGTCAGAGGATGTTCTGCTAGAAAATGATGTGCGTTCAGCAAAGAGTAAATCTGTATCACGCCGAGATCTATTGAAGCTGGCCGGGGTCGGGGGACTGGGGCTCCTGCTCGGCGGCGGCGGCGTGGGGGCTGTGCTGACAGCCAGTCAACGGCTCGAAAGCATGATGACGGATGCGGATACCAAGGATGTGGTTCCTTTTTACGGGAAGCATCAGGCGGGTATCGTGACTCCGGCACAGGATTTCATCTGCTTCGCCGCCTTTGATCTAACGACGAGTGACAAGGAACGGGTGCGCAGCCTGTTTAAAGCCTGGACAGAAGCCACCGCTACGATGACTTCCGGCGCGCTGATCGGCAACGATAACGAAAACCTCAATCTGCCTCCGTCCGATACGGGCGAAGCGGCGGGGCTGTCGCCGTCACGGATGACGATTACCTTTGGTGTGGGTCCGTCCTTTTTTGATGGGCGCTACGGCCTGGCAGGGCTTAAACCTGCCGGACTTCGTGAGCTGCCCCGTTTTCAAGGGGATGCGCTGGACGACCAATGGTGCGGTGGCGATATCGGGGTACAAGTATGCGCCAATGATTTGCAGGTAGCTTTCCATGCCCTGCGTAATTTGGCGCGTATCGCCAGAGGAACGGCGGTGCTTCGCTGGACACAGGAAGGCTTCCAGCGGACAGCACAGGCCGATCCAGCGGGAAGCACGCCGCGCAATTTACTCGGCTTCAAGGACGGTACGGGGAACCCGGATACCTCCAAGGCTGACGAGATGAACCGACTGGTATGGACACAGGCCAGTGACGGTCCCGCGTGGATGGGCGGCGGCAGCTATATGGCTGTGCGACGCGTACGCATGCGGGTAGAGGTATGGGATCGCTCGACACTGGGCGACCAGGAGGATACCTTTGGACGCCATCGCAGCAGCGGGGCCCCGCTGGGCAAGGCCAAGGAGTTCGACAAGCTTGATCTGGCGGCCACAAGTCCGGAAGGCAAGCCGATCACGCCCCCCACCTCTCATGTGGCATTGGCTCATGGGGACGGGAGCATTAATATTTTGCGACGGTCTTATTCTTATTCAAGCGGATTGGACAAGCAAACAGGACAGCTGGATGCCGGGCTGCTGTTCATCAGCTACCAACGTGATCTATTCAAGCAGTTCGTTCATATTCAGGAGAAGCTTGCGCGCAATGACAAGCTGAACGAATACATTGTACACAAAGGCAGTGCGGTGTTCGCCTGCTTTCCGGGTGTATCGCAAGGCGGCTACATCGGGGATACGTTATTTTAGCAGCAGGCAAGGAAGGGGATTTATATGAATCGGCGCAATAAAAGCTTGGGATGGGTATTTCTGCTGGTGGCTCTGCTGCTGACAGCAACTCCGTTCATATCCGGCTCCGGGTCGGTCGCTTTCGCACAAACAGATGCCAAGGCTGCTTCCAATGATCAGCTCATGCCTGTGGTGGGTGGCGCACTGGTGGAGGCGGGACAAGCCCAATGGACGGAAGCCTCCAGGGACGTCAAAGAATTCCGTACGCTGTGGGAAGCTGCCAAAACAAACGGTGGTGATGCAGCCCATATCGCAGCGGTAGACAAGGCTCTCGCGGAGGCAGAGCAGGCACTTGCCAGCGGCGGCGGAGAACCAGCAAAAGCTGCACTGTCCGTGCTGGCTCGTTCGGTCAACGAATTTGTGACTGCTGCGGAAGGCGACAAGCCCGCCCCGGCTGGAGCCAAAGCAGCGGAAAAGCTGCTCCCCATGGCGAAGGGCAGTCTGGCTGCCATGCAAAAAGGCGACTGGACTGCGGCCCGCGCTGATTACGACCGGATCGTAAAAGCATGGTATCAGGTGGAGACACCGATTCGTTCGGACCATTTTCCGGTATATAGTGCGCTGGAAACTAAAATCAGCCTGATTCGCATCTCCATGCAAGCCGAACCCATACGACAAGAACAGGCTCTCAAGGAAATGCAAGAGCTAACGGCTTTGTTGTCGGATTACAGTCAAGGCAAACTGGTGAACACGGGTCAAGAAGCTGGAGCAAACAACGCGGCTAATGGCTCATTAGCCTCGCTAAGTGATGCGGTCAAGCTCCTCGAATCCGCACGGCAGGATGCGGTAGCCAATCAGCCTGAGCAAGCCGCTGACAAGGTAGGGCGGTTCATCGCCCTATGGCCTTCGGTGGAAGGTCATGTGCAAATTTCCGACCCGGCGTCCTATACCGCGATTGAAAATGAAATGGCCGAGACTTCCGGTTATCTGCTGTCTTCTCCACCGAACATGGCCAAAGCCATCCAGACGCTGGATCAGATGCTGGAAAGGCTTCGTCCGTTGACGGAAGAGCGTTCCTACACCGCTTGGGATGCGGCACTGATTTTGCTGCGTGAGGGGCTGGAAGCCATTCTCGTGCTCGCGGCTCTGCTGGCGTATGCCAAAAAAAGCGGCGAAGCTGTGGCTGGTCGCTGGATATGGGCCGGTGCCGGAACAGGGCTGGTACTGAGCGGAATCCTGGCAGTGCTGTTCACTACACTGGTCGCGGCCGCCGCATCGGGCAGCATGCGTGAGCTGCTAGAGGGTGTGACCGGACTGGTCGCGGTTGTGCTTATGCTGACTGTCGGTAGCTGGCTACATTCCAAATCCAATGCTGCCGCATGGAATCGCTTTGTCGAAAACAGCGTAGACAGCGCGCTGGCACGTGGTAGCCTGTGGTCGCTGTTCGCAGTTTCTGCGCTTGCGATTTTGCGTGAAGGCGCCGAGACAGCTATCTTTTATATCGGTATGGCCCCGGTCATCGAAACCTCTCAATTGCTGATTGGTATTGGCTCGGCAACTGTCATATTGGTTGTGCTGGCATTTGCGATCATCAAGTTTAGCGTACGATTGCCGATTCGCGCCTTTTTCCTGACAGCCACCATACTGATTTACTATCTCGTATTTCGCTTTCTCGGCGAAAGTATTCATTCGCTTCAGGTGGCTGGCAAGCTTCCGGGGCACACGGCCTCCTCGCTGCCATCCATTAGCTGGCTGGGCATGTATCCGACTTGGGAAACGTTCATCCCACAGGTCGCTGTGCTGATCTTCATGGTGTGGCAGCTTGTACGTCAGGAAATGCGCAGCTCCAAACTACGTTAAAGTCCAAGTACACGCATATATTTGAGGATTTTGCAAAATCCTGAATGCAAAAAAACGTCAAAACACAGGCCGATCTCTATCGGCCGACGGTTTTGGCGTTTTTTAGTCCTGAAAACGGAGTGCTGTTTTTACGATTAGAAAATGTCCTCCAACAACGGAATCATACGCTGATGATGCAGCAAGTCCGTACGGTCACCATGCTCACGAATTATGTGTACCTCACCGCGAAAATCCAGCAGCTCCGCCGGCGTAGCATGTCCCAGAAAATGCACCGGACTATAGCTTAGTCCATAAGCTCCTGCATTCGGAATGACAATATAATCGCCCTCCTGAATCGAAGGAAGCAGCGCTTTTTTCACAAGACAATCCTCGGGTGTACAAAGCGGCCCGACAATGCTCACGGTTTCCAGATCCACGGTTGCTTCTGGCTGAGGCTCCCCGATCCGGTCTGCGGCCTTCCCTAATGTTAGCTCGACAGCAGCAGCCTCTTGAACAGGCATGTCCTTCCCCTGTCCCATCTGAATCACCACTTCCTGTCCCTCTTGTCTACGCATAATTCGCACCGGATAGTTGTCCCTAATCCGACGTCCTCGAAAGGCAGCCGAGGCATAATGGTTCATACCGCCATCAGCCACAACGAACTTCTCTCCCTTGGATTCCTTCGTATACAACGCCCGACAGACATACATGCCTGCCTGAGCAACCAGATATCTGCCGCTTTCGATGATCAGCATAACACCTGGCAGACGGGATCGGGTTTGCTCGGCCATTGCGTTCAGTCCGTCAATCACTTGCCCCATATCCAACGGCTGCTCATGAGTAAAATAAGGAACACCAAACCCGCCGCCCAAATTTACCGTATGCATCGCCACACCATACTGATCCTGTATCCGTTCTGCCAATTGAAGAGTATTCGCAAATGAAGCTAAAATCTGATCCGCTTTCAGCATTTGCGTACCTGTATACACCTGAATGCCCTGGAAAAATACATGTGGACAATCTTCCAGCACCGTAAAAAAGTGATCCAATTGCCCCTCGTCCACACCAAAGGGACGAGGAACGCCGCCCATTTTGATCGTCGATCCCGACAAATCGTTATCGGGATTCACACGAACCGCAGCGCGGACAAACACGCCTGCTTGGGCAGCAATATCCTCCAGCAGGCGCAGTTCCCGCACCGACTCGACATGAATGCAGCCGATTCCACAGGCTACCGCCTCACTCAGTTCGGCTACCGTTTTTCCCGGCCCGGCGTACAACACATCTTCTGGGGCATACCCGGCCTCCATCGCAACGAACATTTCTCCGGCCGAAGCGATTTCGACGCCACAGCCTAACGAGCGAAGCAATCCCGCCAAGGCTACATTGCCATTGGCCTTGAGTGCGTAATGCACACGCACAGCCGGGTGCAGCCGGGATAGTAGCGAGCTGACATGAGCATGCAGCGCGTCGCCATCGTAATAATAAAATGGCGTCGGATGTTCGCCGAAGCGTTCCAGCAAGGCTTCATCCTTTTTATCCATCTGCTGAATCTCCTCCCTTCTTCTTTTTCCTATTCCGCATAGATCGTCTGGCCTGAACGGGCGGCCTCATGAATAGCTGCCAGCAATCTGACGCGCTCTGCGGCCTCGTGGAACGGAATAGGCTCCGCGACTCCCCGGATGATATTGCAAAACGCCTCCAACTGATTGACGTAATAGTTCATGGGCTCGAAAACGGTTTTCATTTTGGAAACTGCCATGGTATCCTTCGTTATTTCCGTCTTGAGCGTTATTTTATAAAAGCCCAGATTCGCCCGAAAGCAGTCCTGCAAAGTAACTACCGCCGAATCAAAGGTCAATACATGAGCACAGCGGTATGTCCGCTCGAATGAAAAGAGGGCGGATGCCTCCAATCCCCCCCGATAGCGGGCCTGTGCACGAAATGTCCAGTCACAGCCGTTAGGACCGTCGAAATCCGATTGACTGCGGAACTCCGCCTGCTCCAGTCCAACGACTGCCTGAAGAAACTGGAGCCAATACACGCCCAAATCCCAAAAGCATCCCCCTCCCTGCTCCGGTCGGGATCTATAATTCTCCGCATGTCCGTCCTTTGCCGGAATGCACAGGCTGGTTGTTATGGAGCGCAAACGACCATAGCGACCGGAATCCACGATATTGCGCAGCTCGCGTTGCCAAGGATGATGCTGCACCATCACTCCTTCCAGCAGGTGAGCGCTGCTCTGCCCGACTGCCGCTTCCAGGGGAGCCAGCTCCGCCGTATTCAGACATAACGGCTTCTCCACAAGCACATGCTTGTGAGCCTGTAATGCTTTACCGATCCACTCCGCATGCAGATCGTTACTCAGCGCAATATACACGGCGTCAATCTCCGGGTCGCTCAGCATATCCTCGGCATGCCGATAAACGACACTAACGCCAAAACGGTCCGCCAAATCTCCTGCCTTGGCAACGGTTCGGTTCGCAAGCGCGGTTACACGGGCCCCGGTAACGTAACGGATCGGCTCCAGCAGCGCACGAGGGGCAATGGCTGAACAGCCAATGAGACCAAAGCGGATATCCCGTACCGCAGGCTCTTGTGCGGCGGCAGCGGTGTTCATGACCCTTTCTCCAATCCCGTTGAGCTTGCATGCACCTGGACGTTCTTCACATATGACTCCACGTAGCGTGGTGTCTGACTACGCAACTCCAAGATCCTCCGGTGCATGTCCTCCAGAATCTCAGCGCCGCCACCATAGATTTGCATCCACGTATCGTACCGTATCCCCATTCCCAGCCGTTCCCACAGATCCGCATTATGCATTTCATGCACACCGAACGGCTCCAGCATAATGAGTGGAGTGGCTGTGGCGAACGAATCTGCCAGACTACCCCCGCCGGGCTTACTGACAATGGCCTGGACATGACATGCCTGGTCCAGCATGCTATGGTAATCCCGCCCGGCCTCATACAACGTCTCCTCGCCAGCCTTCACCTCACCGAAAGGCGGAAAGGTATGCTCCCCTGCTTCATTCCGCTGCCATGTTCTCCACTGCGGGTCCATTCGGAAATAGCGTATACCGTCCCGCTGCTCATCTGGCTGATCCTGATCGTACAGCAGCAAATCAAGCTCCCAGCCCGCCTCTTCCAGCCGTCCGACCTTTTCACGGTACGTGCCCATACCCCAACCGCCGCCATGCACAAATAAGCGGGATTTCCGGGCCTCAAAGGGAACATGCTCTACAGCCGGGACATCAATATAGTGGCTGACTTTATTTTGGTCACTTTCAAAAAATGTAATTTCTCCACACCCATCGGCAAAATGCGGGTTGTGCTTGGCTAGATTTTTCCATGAAGGAGAAGGCGTGGAATCCATATACACAATGTCCACATGTACCGATCCCGGCTCCCTGCGCTTGCGGTACTCCTCCAGCACATACATCCAATGGCCGGACAAACATATAAAATGCCGCCGATCTTCCTCTATCCATCGGGTCAGCAGCGCTTCCATGGCAGCGAGATCAAGCGAATTGCGCATATCCTGCGGAACCTTCTGTGACATTAAGGCCACAGCGAAATTATCATGGTACGCTTTGCGGCTTTTGTCCACCTTGAGACGGGCAGACTCAGGCAGCACATTTTCAAATACATGAATCGCCGTCTCCACACCCAACCTGCGAAGACCCGCTTGCATAAGCAAGCCGGGAGTATAAAAGCCCAATCCAAAACCGGAACACAAAATCGTTACCTTCATACTCTTGTGCATACTCATGCTCATACGCCTCCCGTTTAATTCAGCACTGTAAAATGATGCTCCGCCAAAAAATGCTCCAGCTTCGTAGTCAGACGCATTTTTTCCTTATCACCCGCGGCAACCAGTTCCAAATAAAGACGACCTTTTCCACGTGCTACACCTTCAGGCCCACCGGACACGGAAGGACCGTCACCACTGCTAATCCCGCTAACACGAACCTGCTTGGCAGACGACCTACCCCCGCGCTCCGTTGTACTTCTGCTTGGGGTGCTTTTAGGACCTGCATTCCTGTTTTCTCCATCTCGTCCGCCCGTGTTCACATATAGCGTATTGGCGCCAAGCGGCATCACGCCTTCTTCACGTTCACCTGTGAACAGCAGTCCTTCACGTTCCAGCCCTTCCAGCAATTCTTCATAGGACAAACTGCCGTCATGGGACAACGAATAATTCGTCAGCGTGCCACGCATATTTTTTCCAGCTAAAAAGGTGTCCAATTGGTGCTTGATCAGACTCATGGATTTACGGGCGTTAATTTCGATAATAGGCTCCAGCTTCCCACCCCGAAGTGTCATCGAGTCAATGCAGACGTCGCCGTAATAACCGTCCTGATACAACTGCTTCCCTACATCCTGCATTAAGCGAAAATAGCCCTCACGCTCCAGCCGCTCCATAAAAGCCTGATCCGGCGACAACGATTCCCGGTAGGCGAATTGGGTGTTAGCCAGCCACTGCACAGACAGGATATCGACACTTCCGTTATCACCAATCGTAAATTGGCATGAAAAATCCTGCTCCTTCTCCAGAAAAGGCTCCAGAAGGAACAGTACGCGTTTGCCTTTTCGTTCCTGTCCACGTAAATACGATACAATCCGGTCCAGCATCTGTGTTGAGGTAATGTGCAGGTTTCCTTTGCCCGATACGCCAAAATCATCCTTGATTAAAAAGCTTCCATCCCGCAGCAGCTTGCGTCCCGCCTCGGCTACATCCGCAAACGAAGTCACAATATAGCCGGGATGACGCAGACCGAGACTGCGTTTTAAATCGGAAGAATAGGTTTTGGCATTCACCTTGCGGATCGTTTCCAGCGGCGGCTGATGCAGCGTAATACCCCAGGCGCGTGCGGCCTCCTCCACATGAGGCAAACCCGCAAACGGGCTAAGCACACATCCCTCCAGTTGCGGAAAACCCGTACTGGTATCGGCCTTGCGACTGCCCAGCAGTTCAAAAACAGAAGCCGCCGACACATTCCCCGCCTGCTCCGTTCCTTCAGTCAAATCCCGTTCATTCACAGCCGGGCGAAAGCCCAACTGCGCAATATACTGACGATGTACAGGCGAAATCGCATAGCGGGTCAACAACGCATCTCCCGGCTGGCAAAAGCTGAACAGTAGCTCATCCATTGCCGCCACAATCGCAGAAGAAGCCCGGTCAGGAATGGCGGGCAAGGAGGCTAGCTGGGCATCCCGCCAGTAAGCCTCCGCCTCGAACGTTCCCATATACAAATGACGCTGGTTCGGTATCGCGTTCATATGATTCGCTTCCTTTCCTACTTCGCTTGTACAGCACCATCCCAATAATTCGCTTTCCATGTATATTTTCAACTCATATATGGCAGTACCGCTACTGGCTTGCACTTGTATAATCACGCAAGGCAAACTGCCATATAAAGCGGATCACCGCCAGTAGCCAGATCGGGGCGAGGAATGCCCATATGATCAAACCGGGTTCCATTTTGCCCAGAATAAACATGGGTGGAAAATTACAAATCACAAACACTGGAAGCACAAACAAGCCGATACGCTGGATCAGATTACTATATACCGCCATCGGCACATAGTTCGTCTCGAAAATGCTGTTGGACAGCTCCGTCACCCCGTTCGTGCGGATGATCCAGAAGGCTAGCAGTTGGGGCAGCAAAAACACAGAATAGGCCGTCAACACTCCGCAACCGAGCAACACAGTAAAGCCCCCGACCGTTTCAAAATTAAACGGCAGACCGAGCTTATACCAGCCAATGCCCGTCATGATTCCGCCGCCGACTACGTTTGGAATGGTGTAGCCCAGCTCAAATTGCCGCAGCGTCACCATAAATTGCAGGGACACCGGCTTGGTCATGAGCACATCCAATGAACCGGTACGGATTTTGTCAGGCAGACTTGTAAAATTGCTGTAGAACAAGCCGCTGTAAAAACCGCTCATCATCGTAAATACGCCGATATATAGCAGCACCGCGTCAGGAGACCAGCCGTTAATATCCGTCCCGGCCCGGTATGGAACCGAGGCGTACAACAGCTTGATGAACAAATAAGCAGTTTCAACCAGAAAAGCAGTAATGAAATTAATGCGGTATTCCATCTGCGACATGACGGAAAACTGGACGAACTTCCAGTACAGTCGGATATAACGCCCAGCGTTTCGGAAAACATTTTTCATGTTAACCTCCTACCGAGACAAAGCGTTTGACCCCGGCTTGCCACACCCGGCGCGATACGGCCGCCAGCACTACAATCCAGAGCCATTGCACGCCAATGCCTTCAGCAGCTTCCAGCATGGTCAGCTTGCCCGTTAATGCGTTCACCGGAAAAAATACGGTGTAGCTAAACGGGAGCAAACTGAACATGCGGGCCAAAACGTCTCCAAAAATCGTCAGCGGAAACACGGTGCCACTAGCTACATAAATGACGAGCGACAACGTGTAAAATAGTCCCCCCGATTCCGTCACCCAAAAGGCTATGCCGCTCAGCGCGTAATAGACCACAAAATTGAGAACCAGCGCCCCTGGCAACGCCAGTATGTAAAGCAGGATATACGACAGCCCGAAGCTAATTTGTCCTTCCAGGCTAAGGCACAGCAGCAAAATCGCAGCCGCCAGCAGTACTACTGCGGATTGTACTGCCTTGCCTCCAATAAACCGACAAAAACGGTAAGCAAAATAATGTACAGGCTGCACCATGAATTTGGCCAGTCCGCCTTCCTTGATGTCTGTAGCAATTTCGTATTCAAAACCCGTAGCGATCAGCTTCCCGGTTACCCCTGCCATGACTACATACACCAGCATTTCCGGCAAAGAGTAGCCCAGCACCCTTGCTTGTCCCGAAGAACCGAATACCGCAAGCCAGAGAAAAATTTGCGTCATGATCGGCAGCATGAACCCCGCCATCTGGAGCCAGTAATTGGCCCGGTATTCCATTTCGTTTTGCATGCCAAGCTGGAGCACCTTCATATATTTGTTATTTCGCATCGGCTAGCCTGCCTCCATCGTACAAATTGGCTATCCCCTCTTCCAACGGGATGTCCTCAATCGTAAAATCAACGACAGGCAGCGCATCCAAAATCTTTTTGGACCAGGTCAGAGTATCTTCTGCATCCAGCTCAAATACCGCCTCCAGCTCCGAGTTGGAGCGCAGCTTGCCAAGTCCAGCCAACGTTAGGCCAGGTACAGGGGTCTCCAGTCGAACCTTGAGCAGCTTGCGGGCCCCGATCACCTCATTCACCTTGTTCAAATCCCCGTCATACACCAGTCTTCCCCCGCTGATAATGATGGATCTGCTGCACAAGTCCTCAATATCCTTCATGTAATGGCTTGTCAGCAGGATGGTCGTCCGGTGTGTGCGGTTATAGGCTTTGAAAAATTCGCGAATGCGCCGCTGGGAAACCAGATCCAGTCCAATGGTCGGCTCGTCCAGCAAGATGACCCGTGGGCGATGCAGCAGCGCGGCAATCAGCTCCATTTTCATACGCTCGCCGAGAGATAAGCGCCGAACCTGAACATGAAGCTGCTCCTCCACCCCAAGCAGGGTAACCAGCTCGTCCAGCGCCTCCTTGTAATGACTTTCATCTATCTCGTAAATAAGCTTGTTCAGTTCGAACGACTCGCTGGCAGGCAAATCCCACCAGAGCTGGTTTTTCTGTCCCATCACGATGGAAAACTGCCGTTTAAACTCCTTTTGCCGCTTCCACGGGGTAAAGCCAAGTACAGATGCCTCCCCGTCACTGGGATGGAGAATGCCGGACAGCATTTTGAGCGTCGTTGTTTTGCCAGCCCCGTTTGGACCGAGAAATCCGACAATTTCGCCTTCCTCAATGGTGAAGCTGACATCCCGTACGGCCTCCTTGGTCAGCTTTTCCCGCTTGAACAGGTTTTGTAATGATTTGCGCACGCCCGGCTCCTTTTTATAGTACGTAAACGTTTTCGACAAGTGATTCAATGTAATGGACGGCATTCAATTCTCCTCCTCTTTCATCTGTCCGTGACACCTTGGTGAGCCGTTTCCTGATATGATTTACCTGATACGTTATGCCTAATTAGTCGGCTGCTTGCTCAGCTAAAATCATCAATTCCTCCAGCATGTGCCGCTGTTTGTCAATCAAGCTGAGGGCGCGTTCGGTAATGTCAGGCATCCGTTGCTTACGCAGTTGAAGACCTGTTTTGTAAATGTGCAGGTTGAGCTTATGCCATTCCGCATGCAATGACTGCGCTAATTCCACCACATGCTGCGCTCGCGGTCCCAATGTCTCTTCATGCAGCATGCAATAATCCGCTGTGTAATCGGTCAGATGAAGGGCGCTGCCCAAACGCAGATTGTAATAGATTTCATGGCAGTACGTACGGAAGTCCGTATCCTCCATGTCTGTCAGCAGGCGGAAATCCTCGACAAAGGCACGATAGCCCTCATCTCCCCGCTTGACCTGCTTGCCAACTGCGACATCTCCGGAGTTATTTCCCGGGTCATCGGACGAGGGCACACCTCTCCAGATCGCTTCATGTCCAGTA
This sequence comes from Paenibacillus terrae, assembly GCF_005217525.1. Classification (GTDB taxonomy): domain Bacteria; phylum Bacillota; class Bacilli; order Paenibacillales; family Paenibacillaceae; genus Paenibacillus; species Paenibacillus terrae_C. The sequence goes on from NZ_PNXQ01000001.1 coordinate 148,795, forward strand.
ACATATTGACGAATATGGTATGCACACGCCGCATGCAATTCGCCTGGCGAAAGGGGCGCGGGCTGTTCCACCAGCCAGGCATATTCGATAATCCCCTGCATCAGATCGTCGAGCCGGGCGGAACCGACGTAAGTCATGGCATGGCCCGAGGAATCCAGCAGGAAGCTGTCATTTACCTGTGCTGTTCGCTGCTGCAAGTCCAGTCCAGACAGCTCAATGACATGGCCCCTTGGGTAATTTTTCACATACACGTCGTGGTAGGTTAAAGCGGTACTCGATGTGTGCAGCATCGTACCATAGCCTGTAGTCAGCGCCAGCAGCAGATCGGTTTCATTGCTTACGCCAGCAATCCACGGCTCGACCCGAATCACCGGACCGCCGCTGGCTGCCATTTCCTGAAGCTGCTCCGGATATTTCTCGGGACCGAAGCGCTTCAAATCGCCGCTATACTCCGCGCACATGCTGCCGCACAGCATGAACAGCTCGGATTCGGCCATGTTAACGCCATATCGCCGTAGCGAGGTGCGCAGGGAGGAATATACACAGTGCTTCCCTGGATGAGCATCTATTATTTCTTCAGCAGCGTAGTCGACAACGGACTCATGAACGTTCTCCATGCCCGATGCCTGCACAGGTCTGATCTCTGCCGCCCCCTTATGCATATTTGCTCAGCAGACGTTCAATGCCTTGAAGTGTAGAAAGATGCTCCAGCACCAGATCGTCGTCCTCCATCGTAATATCAAGCTCATTTTCCAGCTCTACAATCAATTCAACAGCGGATAGGGAATTCAGCCCCAAGGTTCGCAAATCCTGCTCCAGCGTCAATTGTTCCAGCTCACCTGGAGCCAGCTTCAATACCTTTTCCAGCAAAGGTACTACGTGATACACATCTGTCTTCATCCTAAATTCCTCCCGGTTTATGAGCTTGCCAATCCCGCAATGACATCTTCCAGCCTGTGCGCATAGGCTTCGGCTTCCTGCCAGCTATCTGCCATAATCAGCGTGAAAATCCGATTCACATACCCCCGCTTCACCGGAATACCAGACAACGTACCTGCCGTGTAAACAAACACCCCTTCGGGGCGTTCGGGCGTGTAGAGCAAGCCTTCCTCTGCCAGCAAGCCGCATAAGCGACTGTAGGTCAGCGGTGTGGTGGTAACGTTGCGGTAGTAGCGGGACAGCGTTTTATGCTGCTCTCCCAAGACCGACGACAGGAACGAAATATAGGTAGACAGGGTAAACCTGCCGTTAATCTCGATCACCGGAACCAGCAAGCCTCCTTCATCGACAAAACCGTCAATGGAAGCCATGCCTGTATAACCGATGGAATACAGATACGTTCCCAACTGGTAAGCACAGCGTCTCACTTCTTCTTCTAGCGCAGCTCCAAGCTCAGCCGGAACGCGGGACCCGGTGTACACCGTGCCGTCCACATTTTGCCTTTTCAGTGAAAACATCGTCACCCCACCGCCCTCGTCAATACAGAGCTGGTAGTTCAGATCCATCTGCTTGTTATGCCAGCGCTCCACCAGCCAGCCTCCCGAAGAAGGCGATGAACCGCCAAAGCGTTTCATCACACTTAGTAGCGTGTCCAGCTTGGACAGCTCGTCCAGCATATACATGCCTTGTCCCGATGCGCCATGCGGCTGCTTGATGATCAGCTTCACAGGCCCGTCCGACAAGTCGGCCAGTCTGCCGCACTCCCTGCGGATCGCCGCTTCGTCTGCACATACAGCCCCCTCACTGACGGCAAAACCAAGCTTTTGCGCAGTCAGACGGCTGAATATTTTATCATTCACCCGGGCGCTGATCGAGGACGGAGCGCCGATCAGCTCCAGTCCACAGCGCTCCGCAATCGCTTCCTCCTGCGGGGTAACCGCATACGGAACGAGCCACGCTTTGGCTCTGCTACTGCTGTGGTCTGCTTCCGCAACCACACGCAGCCGTGCCAAAAGTGCCTCGTCCGCCAGCACCAGCTCCGAAATCGGCGTTAACGGATCAGTCGGCTCCGGCACCTCAATACGCGGCAGGCTAAAGCCCAACCGCTGAAGCATGTCCAGAAAAGCCTGATCCGGCTGTTCCCGCAGCACGATCACATCCTGACTTCGGCACAACAGAAGATTCATTTCCTCCATTCGATTTACCACCTGCTGTTCATCACGATCTACCATCCCCCCCTTACGGGGGGACGGATGCCATACCTGCTCTGCACCAATATTAAACAGCCAAATCAGGACTCCATGATCGCGTTCATGGGCAAGCGCTTCCACGAGGTTAATGGTTTTAGTCGTCACGTCCTGTCATCCCTCTCTTCCATCCAGTAAGAAACAACTGCGATCGAAACTAAATATATTTCAGGGAGCCAGCTCCGTGCAGATACAATACGCTGCATTTGGAGCACACCGGCGTTAATCCTTCGTGATTAATCGTTTGGCGTGTTTTCTCATACGCATCCGAATTCCAGATTTCCCTCAGACTGTGGTCACGCAAGCTTCCAATCGTGAATTCACTGAAAAACTTGCAAGGCATGACCTTACCATCCGGCAAAATATCCGTTCTGGAGGTGAGCGCCAGGCAATGATTGGAGCAGCGACTGACCATTTCCTCGCCATGTATAAATTTGTCGATTTCCTCATAGTCCAGACCAGGCTGATAGCGCACACGAATGTTCCACACCCGCTCATTGATCCGCTGTAGCTCCTGCATCAAAGGATCGATGTTATCCGGGTTGATTTTATATTTGAAAGCATGCCAGCTACTAATATTTTTTTCCTCCAGTTGTCGGAGCCAAGAAAAGTTTTGTGTAAAATAGTCATCCATTTTGAGGGAGGTTTCTTTGGAAATATACCAGGGGAACGTCAACAGCACCAGATCCAGCCTCTTGTCTTCCAGCATTTGCAGAAACTCGTACATCCGTCCGATCATGTTATCGTTAATGACGGCATGGACGGTCACCCGTCCCTTGTACAGTCCCTGGTCACGCAGTTCAATCAGCTTATCCATCTGCCGCATCGTTTTTTGAAAGGTGCCTTTACCACGAATCAGATCATGTTCTCTTTCAAAGCCTTCAATCGCTATTAACAGCTCCAGATTTTCAGATAAATCCAAAATCCGGTCCAAATATTTATCAATGAGCAGTCCATTGGTACAAAAGGTCATTTCGCGTCGATCTTCCGCCAGCACGTCCAAAATTTCGTCAAAACGCCGATGAAACATCGGCTCTCCGCCCCACATATACAGTCGGGACTTGGCCTCCTTCGTCTCGCTCAGAATTTGCCGAAGCATATCCGGGGCAAGGTCCATGTTTTGCTCTTCTTTGTCCATTTGATGATGATAGCCTTCCTCGTTCCATTCAAAGCAGTGCGTACATCTCAGGTTGCAGCGGTTGGTCAGCTTAATACCGATCGTCTGGGGCATGTCCGTTTTGAAGGCAGGGTCCTGTGTTGCATTACGGTAGGATACAGAAGCGTTTTTCAGGTTGCGCTTAATGAGCTTGAACGCTTTCTCATCAATCAGCACATTGCTTTTGGGCTGCATGCTAACACCTCGTTTAATGGATTTTCAGGCACATGTACCAAGCTTTACGTCAGACCGTCTCCATTCCCTCCGGGTGCGGCGCTTTTTCCGCATCGCTGATTCCCTGAATGTAGCTGCAAAACGCATCTACCGAGCTCAAATGCTCCAGCTCAAAGGAATCAAAATCAATTTCCACGTCAAACGCATCCTCCACTTGCAGCATGAAATGAACCAACTGCAACGAATCCAGTCCAGCATCATGAATAATGTCCGAATGTCCATCCAGCTTACCGATCAGCTCAGGATCTTCCTTGACCGCGCTGATCATTTCAATCACTTGGCTTTGCATAGCAAACTCCTCCTTGTGAGTGATTCTATTCGTGCCGCCCGACAATGCCATCTGCAAAGCTCCTCGAAAAATTCCTACACTGGAACTTTATTCAATTATACTCCTCCATTTAAGAGACAAGTCAATAGGTTGTTTTGTAAATATAACGCACAATATGTAAATTAATGTATGGTTATTTCGACAATTTTTGCTACCTTATTTAGTCATTCTTTTATATAATCCGAACTTAAAGGTTACCTCTGGTGCCAGTGCGCAGTCGGATCGTGGCTCCTATCGCCACCGCCACCGGATTTCTTGGATAAAGCCTTAACTTGCTTGTATCTTCTTGCATGTGAGACAGGATTAATTTACAATATACATAAATCATATGAAAATATTTTTCTTCATAAAATTAATTTTAACGATAATTATTTTCACACGAACGAAATATTCTATAGCCAAAGGAGCGCTGCTCATGTCCCCTATTCTTCATACATTAACTCACAGATTGGAGCAGCTTCCTGTCCAAGAGCGCAAGCTGGCGGAATCCATTCTGCAAGCTCCGGGAGATGTACTGCATCTGGGCATTCGGGAGCTGTCGGAGCGTTGTGGGGTGAGTCCGGCGACCGTTACGCGGTTTTGCAAATCACTGCATTTTAAAGGCTATCCCGATTTCAAAATGAAGCTGGCCGCCGAGCTGCCCCGTTCGAACAGTGACGGTGAAGCCTCCTATCAGGACATCGTCGCCGGAAATTCGCTCTCTCGTATCGTGGAAGCAATAGAGGCGAATCATACCGCATCCATTGCGGATACGACCCGACTGCTGGATTTCAGCAAGCTGGAGCAGGCGATTGCATGGCTGTCCGCCACAAGCCGCATTGATCTGTACGGCATGGCGACCTCCTCGATTGTGGCGCAGGATTTTTATCAAAAGCTCATTCGAATTGGAAAAAATAGTACCGCCTTCGCGGACTCGCACATGCAGATTACCTCTGCCTCCTCGCTTGGGCCAGGAGATGTCGCCTTTGCCGTCTCCTATTCGGGGGAAACACAGGAAACCATCGCGGCTCTGCGCTGTGCACAGGAACAGGGGGCCAGAACATTATCCCTGACCTCCTTCGGAAATAACACGCTGGCAGGTATTGCGGATATTGCGCTATTTTCCTCCTCGCTGGAAGAAGGGATGCGGCGTGGAGATATGGCGTCACGCATTGCCCAGCTTCATATCATAGATATCCTGTTTACAGGTATGGTCAGCGCGAATTTTGACAAATATATTCCGAGATTGGAAGGTTCATATCAACAAGTAAGCAAGCTCAAAAAACAACCAGGGGGCCACTGAAGATGAACATACGTATTTTGAACAGCCGTGAAGACCTGAATGCTACCGCTGCCGCTGTGATCGCCAGTTTACTGCTGAACAAGCCTCAGGCCATGCTTGGGCTCGCTACCGGAAGTACACCTATCGGCATATACCGTCATCTTGTAGAAATGTACCGTAAGGGACAGGTGAGCTTTGCACGAGCCTACTCCGTGAATCTTGATGAATACGTTGGCCTGCCCCCCGAACATCCGCAGAGCTACCGCAGCTTTATGAATGAGCACTTGTTTCAGCATATCGACATTCCTCTTGCCCATACACGCGTACCTGACGGTAATGCGGCCGATCTGGCAGCAGAATGTGCGGCCCACGAACAAGCAATTCTGGATCACGGACCCGTGGATGTCCAATTGCTCGGCATTGGCCACAACGGTCATATCGGCTTTAATGAACCCGGGCGAGGCCTGACGGGAGCCACACATGTGGTAGATTTGGAAGAGGGGACGCGTGCAGCAAATGCCCGTTTTTTTGGCAATATAGCTGATGTACCCAAGCAAGCAGTCACAATGGGTGTAGGGACGATTCTGAAGGCGAAGCAAATTATACTGGTAGCTTTTGGCGCGGATAAGGCAGACATTGTCAAGCAGGCTTTCACTGGACCTATAACCACAGAATGCCCGGCTTCCCTGCTGCAATGTCATCCCAACGTGCTAATTTTACTGGATCAGGAAGCGGGAGGCTGGTTAATTTGAACTCGGATGAAACGAATAGCGATTTAACCCAACTACTGTATGGACAGGTCGTCATTGGAGATCACATGATTGAAAAAGGGGTTGTCGCTATTGAGGGGCAATCCATCGTATATGCCGGTGCAGAGGATGATTTGCCTGCTGATCTAATTGCAGCAGTAGTGAAAAATCAGAATATGGGTATAGCGGTGGAGCCCAACATTGTGCGATTGGAAGGCGGCTACCTGCTGCCGGGCTTTATTGATATTCATGTTCACGGCGGTAACGGCGAGGACTTTATGGACGCTGACCCGCAGGTGCTGGATACGATTACTTCTTTTCACGGCTCCCAAGGAACGACCGCCATGCTGGCTACCACCATGACCGCACCAAAAGAGCGAATCGACCAGGTGCTAAGTGAGGTTCACGCCTATATGGCGCAGCCTATGCCCTATGCACAACTGGAGGGCGTACATCTGGAAGGTCCGTTCATTAGCCCGAACTGGCCGGGAGCGCAAAACCCGGAGCACATTCAACCGCCGAATCTGGATTGGGCGCAGGAATGGGAGCAGCGCTATCCCGGCCTTGTCCGCCAACTGACGCTTGCCCCGGAGCGGGAAGGCGCGCTAGAGCTGATTGCCTGGCTGCGCAGCCATAACATTACTGCAGCTCTCGGTCATACGGATGCCACGTATGAAGAGGTGGAACGCGCAGTGGCGGCAGGCCTGAACCATGCGGTTCATGCATTTAATGCCATGACTCCGCTGCATCACCGCAAGCCGGGAGCCGCCGGAGCCGTGCTTGCCGATCCGCGCATTGAAGCGGAAGTTATTGCGGATGGTATTCACGTACATCCCGCTGCTGTCTCCCTGCTCGCCAAGCTGAAACGTGAGCACAATCTCATTCTGATCACCGATGCCATGTCTGCCACCGGGCTGGAGGACGGACATTACACACTCGGCGATTTACCAGTAATCGTGCAAGGCGGCGTGGCACGACTGGAAGATGGCGTCACTCTGGCAGGAAGCACACTGACGATGATTGAAGGCTTCCGATATCTGGTTCGTCATGTGGGTCTGACCATTCCCGAGGCGTCACAAGCCGCTAGCCTGAATCCAGCTAAGTCCCTGAATATAGCGGATCGAACAGGCTCGCTTAAAGCAGGCAAACAAGCAGATGTTCTGTTACTGGATGCGGACTTAAAGCTACAAGGCGTATGGATTAAAGGAATACGAAGATAGTTTCTTCTTATGATTCCCCCTAAACCAAAGAGCTATCCCTCAGCGATTTCGCCGAGAGGGATAGCTCTTTCTTTGGCATTACACACATATGTGGTGAATTAGCGATGATTCATAGGTGCAGGGGTATAATTTTGTGGACGAGTTGGTGCGGTTGTTGATCCATTTGTTGGATGAGTTGCACCAGCAGCAGGAGTCGGGAATACGCGTTGAATGATATCTGCCAATTGGGTACTCATTCCTTTGATCGGATGACCGTTTTGCACACTGCGTGTAAAGTCAGTGGTATGCTTTACAAAATCCGGGTTAGCCGATACATACACCTGTTCAATCGAAGGTGCAAATTGCTTTACCTTGTTGGCGATGCGACTTTTGACGGCTTCGGTCAACGTACTAGGCTCATACGCAGTTCTTGCACCTTCCACTGTGGTGCCATCCGTACGTCCGATATCCGTGCGGGTACCGTCCGCCAAGCCACGAATCATACCATAAGAACCAGTACCCATCGTGCCGTACAATCCGTCACCACGACGCGGAGGTGTTACGGGTCGGCTCATTCCATTGTCCGTAATTCCCGGCGTTATGCCATCGGTGGTATAGTTGCCTCTTGTACCATCCACCCCATACGTAGTCATGCCATGTGTATTCATGGGATGCTTAGTACCTTTAACGCTTGAAGTACCTACACCGGTTCCGTTGGCTTGATCCTTCAAGGAAACCGCTACATAAGCATTACGATTACCGACCAGCACTGTCGCAGATTTTACATCCGGCAACTCGGATATACGTTTGGACAAATTACGATCGACTTGCAGGTTACCAATTTGGTGTCCGGTTCCATTGGCATTTTGGTTTAAGCGCATTCCGTCCATACCGTTGGACTTAACTCCGAAACGGTTCACACCATCCATATGATGTGTACTTTGCGCATTATAGCGGGTAGTGTTCGTGCGGACATTATGATTCGCAGTCCCACACCCTGTCAAAGCAGCCATACTGGCGAGCAAAGCAGCAGAAATCGTTAAACTGATTACCTTCTTAGTCCCTGGCATGAACTCATCCTCCATACATATAAAATGTGTGACGAGATTAGGATGCGCTACGATTCTCAGGGCTATGCTGACTAAAAAATGACTAAAAAATAAATTTTTAATGTAAATATGAAATACAATTAATGATTTACCACAAGATGCCATGTATAATAAGATTGAAAAATACTTTATTTTACAAAGGAGGATTTCAAGCTTGAAAAAGATCACCGTTTTGATGCTCATTTTTTTGTTGTCCGTCACTCTTGTCCCCGTCGGCGCCTTTGCAGGCTCCACTACACCCGAAGCCCCGAAAGCACCTGCTGGAAGTTGGGTAGAAGGCCCGCCACCTAATCGCGTTGATCCTGCTAAACCTGCGTTATTGTTTGTACATGGTTTGAACAGTAGCGCTGAGGTCTGGACTAAAAATGACAATGATATGCTTCAGCGCGCACGTGATGCGGGATATCAGACGGCCACCATTAATCTTTACGATGCAAATGGCACATCACAGGATATGTGGGACAATGGTAAGCTTCTAGCCGACAAAATTAAGGTCATTAGTAATCACTTTGGCAAAAAGCTCATTATCATCGCCCACAGCAAAGGTGGAGTGGATACCCAAACCGCTCTCGTATATAACGGAGCCGCTCCCTATGTACAACGTGTTATCACCCTCAGCAGTCCCCATCATGGCTCACAGCTTGCAGATCTTGCATACAGTAGCTGGGCCGGATGGCTGGCAGATATTGTCGGCTCACAAAATCCAGGTACCTCCACTCTACAGACATCTTATATGAAGTATTTCCGATCCAAGACTGATGCACTCAGCAACGCGACTACCATTCCTTTCTTCACGTTTGCTGGTGATAACTGGTCTGGCGGAAGCGCTTCCTACATACTGGGCGGACTTTATCTTTCATCCTTTGGCAAAAATGATGGAGTGGTCACAGTCGATAATGCAAAGCTTCCCGGTGGACGTATAGTCAAAGTCGGACCCTGGGATCATGCCAAAGTGCGTACCGGCTCTTACGTCTTCTCCCTGATCCAACCCTACCTCCAAGCAAACACTCCAGCATTGAATCAGGAAACTGAAGCACTTTCAGCAGCATCTTCCCTGACTGCTTCTGCTCTACAATCCACTTATGGCGAGATCGACAATTCATACTTTATCCGCGGCGGAGACTATAACGGAAAAGCCTCCGAAATCCTCACCGTTGAAAATGGTGTCAAATCCATTGATCTGGACTGGATCAGCGATAAACGTGTAAGTAAACTGGAGCTGACCAAGCCTGACGGTACAAGCGAGATCGTTAATCTGAAAGCAGGTTATGATGACGAAATTTTTGCTGGTGCCTGGCATCATAACGCCGTCATTCAAAATCCAAAACCGGGTATCTATAAACTGAATGCCACGATTCCTGATACAGGAGCATATCTCCTGATTGCCCGTTATCAGGCCGCTCAAGTTCCTGAGCTGAAATATAATCTGAATGCCGTAGGTCCGAAGCTGAATCTGCAACCACAGGATTCCCCTAAAAGCGTTACACAAGTCACGTATCAGGTTCAATATTACGGTGATCCACAGCAAGGAATGACTCCCGCGTCCAAAGGTCTGACGGTACAACAAAAAACGGTCAACCCCACCGGACAAATCGAGCTGTCCAAAGCGGACAAGCCCGGCATGTATTCCGTAACCTATGAAATCGAGGGAACTACAGGGGCAGGCTATCCATACCGCCGTACAGCTGTTCAGTCCATTTATATTGACGCTGACGGGAATAAGTATGTTGATTAAACTCCCTACGTAATCATTTATATCAGAGAAGAAAAGGTGTAGGCCCTCAAAAGCCTACACCTTTTCTTTTCTGTATCATAATAATTGCGTCCGGTTTAATCACTTCAAATATCGTCACGCTTCAAGTCTTCTATAAAATCAGTCACAATACTTTGGACGGCATCTTCCCGGGACATTCGGATATACCGACTGGTTTTCTGAATATCCTCCTCGAACAGATGAAGTATACTGCTCATAGCTTCCTGATCTCCGCCTCGTGCTAATTTGAGCAGTTTGATGAACTCAGCATCTGAGATAATTGATTCAGCATTTTCTTTTTCCATTTATTCACCGCCTGTTGGGATAGCTTCAGCTCTCTTGCAATCTGTGCTTCGGTTTTGTCTAGTATGTAAAGGTCAAAGATGATGGCTTTTCCGATCTCAGATGGTAGAGAGTTAATGAGCTGTAGGGTATACATTTTAGAGTTTGCAGAGTCTGTAAAAGATGGAGTAGCGACGGCTTCGTTTTTTTCCATGACAAATTCATGATTGGTCTGTACCCGGGCACGATACTGGATTCTCCATGCAATGCGATATAGCTTCTTACGATATTGCTCAACCAATGTTAGCTGAGACTGATTCATCTTAAACCACCCTTTCTCTTTGGATTTGGCTTTTCTAAATCCTCATATTATAGGGTAATTTGAGAACACATTTTACAACCAAATCAGAACATTTGTTCTTATTTATTATACTATTTTTTGAGTCGGTTGTATACGATTCTTTTGATTTACCTTCCTTTATATACGGCTAAAAAGGAGGGAAACCATTGCAGATGGATGATGCTCTTTCTATCATAACCAACGTAGGCTTTCCGGCAGGTCTTTGCTTTATTTTGTTGCGACACATCCTGCACACCATGGAAGAAAAACTGGATAAGCTAGATCTCTCGCTCCATGAGCTGATTGAGGTCATTAAGGAATTAAACGATGGGAACCGTCATTCTTCCAAAGGCAGTAAGCTTGATGAATAATGAACACAAAGAAGCTCCAACCGACGATCCTCGCCGATGGAGCCTCTTTGTTCGTTTTATACCGAAAAATTTGCTTGATTGCGGATCTGCTCATACTCCAAGCTCGTGTTCAGATGATCATTTTCCAGCTTGAGCCTGGTCATGTCCAGCCTGTTCAATACGCTTCACGTCAGATACGGACAGACCATACGCCCAATTGCTTTGCGGAGGCACGACCCATACGATATCCGGTTCACCGTCCACCGTCCAGCCCTGATACACCTGCTGCGATTCATCCTGCTTGCCCAGCGATACGCTCAGCGTAAAGCGGTGAACAGGATGGTTCAGCTCGGAGGCTTTACGCAAGGATTGGCTGCTGGCCAGATTTTTGATTTGCTGCGATAAGGAGGTCGCCGTATCACTGGTTACCGACTTTCCATTCAGCGTCCAAGCTGTGGAAGAGCTTTCCCCGGTTCCCCCGTCACCGGATGACTTAAGCATCCAAGACGCGGACTGGCCTTCCCACTCCAGTCCGCTCAGCTTGTCATCATCCCAGTCAAACGGCGTCGTATCCGTAAAATCGGCTGCACCCAGTAACAACCCGGAAAGGGTATCCACAGGTACGGAGGCTACCTCTTTTTTATCTGACAGCACATAAGCAGCATCTCCGGAAGGCAATGTTTCGCCAAAAGCAAAGGTATGCTCGCTTCCATCCTTGGTCTTGATCTGAATTTGGTTGTCGGTGGCGCTGACTCCGTATTTGGCTACATCTTTTGGAGAGGATTCCACCACCTCACCAAGCTTCACATTTTGAATAGCAGCTAACCAATTGTCTATCGTATAACCGTTTAACGGATAAGACTGCGGCTTGCTCATGCTCCATTTGCCATCACGTTGTGTAAGTTCGACCGTCTTGCCTTCCTTCCCTGTTATAGCAAAAGACGAAATATTCCCCTGCGTAAGCTGAACCAGTTGGCGAGCTGCAGGAGCTTGTTCACGAAAAAAGTTTTGGCTCTTGGCATAGACTATACCCGCTCCCAATACAACTAACAGCAGCACGGTGGGTATCCATTTTCTCATGCTCTTCTTCGCCTCCACCATAATAAGATTCCGGCTGCCGCAAACAACAATGGCAACCCGATCACGGATAGGGTCATTATCGTCTTCGCTTGCGCAGGAGTCAAATAAACCACCTTATAATCCTGCTCCTGACGAGGACGAATGGTAAGCCCGTCAGATTGTTCCTGTACATAATTCAGACTGTTCAGCACAAAATCCCGATTGCCTCCCGTGCTGATCTCGGTGTCACTCATAAGGGCTGACGTTCCGAGAATAATGGCTTTGGGTTTGCCATCCTTGCCATTTACCGCGTAACCCAGATCAAGCGGCCCCTGCGGGTCCTTGTCATCCTTCTGTGTTTCGTTGTTCAGCAGCCCCTGAATATTCGTTTCCCCATAGCTGGCAGCAGAAGATTTGAGCAAGGCCGTAGTCTTCCAATTCTTCTGCTCCCCTGCTTGCAAAGCAATAGACAGCGAAAGCACCGGGTACAGATTGGAGGCCGCCAGCTTATCGGTAATTGCATGACTGCCAAAGGTAGGCACTGTAAACAGAGGTCCAAGCGTATTCGTCTGCTCCTGATCCACCACGATCGCATGTGTATCCTTCACACCGTAATCCGCCGCCAGTGCGTCAAGGTTTTTCCAGTCCGATTGCATGTTCGGATGAAAGCCCAACGCCAGAAACAGCTTTCCACCACCCTCCAAATAGGTGCGAATGCTTTTCAGCTCCGTCGCGCTGATATCTCGTTGTGGCCCAACAATAGCCAGCACCGATGCATCTTTAGGCACGCTACCCGCCTGATTGAGCTGCACTTCTTCTGTTTTTACATTATCCTGTGCCAGTGAGCTGCTCAATCCTGTCATTTGGGACAAAGGTATTTCCTCATGTCCGGTCAGGAAAACGACTTTTCCCTGACGGGTAGATGATAGTCCTAGCAGTCCGCTGGTCAGCTTTTCTTCCCCGCTAAACTGGTACGCTCCCTCGCTACTTCCCTGTGCCTGCGTAAACAGACTACCTATATCAATAACACGTTTCTTCTCACCCTGAACCAGCACGATGGATGCTTCGGTGACACCGTATTCCTTGGCCAGCAGCGGCTCCTGATTCAGATCATATTGCTCGACCTTGAGCTTGCTGTTACGCTTGGCGTATTCACTCAGCATATCCGTAACGTCTCGGTTCAGCTTTTGATTTTGCGAAGTCGATACTGTAAAAGCAATCAGCCGTACGTCTTCCTTCACTCCCTGAATGGCCGTCAATGTCTGATCAGACAACGTATACTGCTTGCCTGCCGTCAAATCCACCTGAAAGCCTCCCAGCGAACGCAGAAACAGCGTCAGCAAAATAAAAATACCTGCAGCAGCAACCGACAATACCACACTGTTGGTATGACCCAGCCATTTTTTCATGTTCATCACCTCCACCGTTTCCGTTCGACCACCTGGATGCTGAATAGCAAAAAGAGCACCGCCACCGTCACGTAATACAGCACATCGGCTCCGTTCAGCAATCCTTTGGTGAAGCTGTCAAACCGTGCGGTTAGTGAAAAAGGCTCCAGCCATTGCTGCAAGTCCGCAGATGCGCCTGTTTGTCCACCAAACGAATCCAGCATCCAAAACACGAGCAAAATAATAAAGCTGACGACCGCCGACATCATCTGATGCTGCGAAAGCGTCGAAGCGAACAGACCAATGGCCATCATGGCTGCACCCAGCATAAACAGACCGATCACAGACGTAAATACCAGTGTCCAGTCCAGCGATCCGTAAAAGGACATCACGACCGGGTACGCCAGACTGCACAGCACCAAAATCAGCAGCATGCCCAGCGACGCCAAAAATTTACCCACAATCATTTCTGTCACACTCACTGGCGAGGTAAGTAACAGCTCATCCGTACCCTGTCTGAATTCCTCCGCTACCAGCCTCATCGTGAGCAGTGGGACAACGAACAACAGCATGGACAGCGTGTCACCGAGTACCAGCCGATAGTCCAAGATGCTTGGCTGATACATGACAAAATTCGTGTAAAAGAGCAGCCCCGTCAGCAGCATGTACACCGCAAGCGCAAAATACGTTGTCGGCGTCCATAAATAGGCTTGAAGCTCCTTTTGACAGACCGCGAACAAGCGCCTCATGATCGTTCACCTCCTGTACTCTTGTCTCGCCTGGCCTTGTCGTTGCTGGACACAGCCTTCTCGCTGTCCTCCGTAACCTCTGCGAAAACTTTATTTTCCGTCGAATGCTCGACTTGCTCCACTACATTCACTTGATCGGCCTGCCCCGTTTTCGACTCGCGAGTCGTTAACTGCTGGAATATATTTTCCAAGCTTAGGCTTTCTTTTTTCAACTCAATAATCGGAAGCTTCGCACCAGACAGCACATAAAAAAGCTCCTCACGGAAATCCTCATCGGAAGCGCCTGTCAGTAACAGCCCGGTCAAATCTTGCTCAGTTGCAGTCAGCTTTGTGTCAGCTTGAGACAAGCCAGATGTTAAAAGCTCCACCTCAACTTTCCCCCAAGCGCGAAGAACGTTCAGCACCTGCTCACGGCTGCCTTTGACCTCCACTTTTACCTTAAATCCGTCTTCTATCGATCCGCCTAGCGCATCAGGCCGTCCATCCAGCACCAATTCACCCTCATGAATGATAAGAACCCGATTGCACAAGGCGTCCACCTCGGGCAAAATATGCGTGCTGAGCAGCACCGTATGATTCTCTCCAATCTCCTGAATGAGCTGGCGAATCTCCAAAATCTGATTCGGGTCCAAACCTGATGTCGGCTCATCCAGCACCAGCAAATCCGGGTTATGAATAATCGCGCCCGCCAGCCCCAAACGCTGCTTATACCCTTTGGACAGACTGCGTACCAGTTGCTTTTCACGTCCGTTTAGCCCAAGCCTGGAAATCATCTCGGAAATCCGCAGCTTTTGCTCTCTTGCAGGCACATCTCGAATGCTCGCCACAAACTTTAAATAGGATCGAACGGACATATCTCCATACAGAGGGGGCGTTTCCGGCAAATAACCGATTTTGGAGCGAGCCTGTCTGCCCTGCTCCTGAATCGGTATGCCATCAATCGTAATCACTCCCTCATTCGGTTGGAGATACCCTGTAATCATGCGCATCGTTGTCGTTTTGCCTGCACCATTAGGCCCCAGAAACCCGACAATCTCACCACGCTGCATTTCAAAATCCAGCTTATGTACGCCCCGGTTGCCCTCGTACCACTTGCTCACCTGCTGCACCTTGAGCACACGCTTCACCCTTTCTTTTATCATAGCTCTCCCTCAACACTTTAAACTCTAATGTTAATCCCACACATATAACTCCAGCTTAAAGTCACTTAAATATAAGCTTAAAATAATATGTCTAAAATGTGAACGAATAAATGTGCTTGTACACTCGTTAACTTGTACGGCTCGCCCTAATATTCATTTGCATTCCCGCATCAGCCACAATTTTATGCTGTTTCCATCCAGGCTTCCATAGATACCCACACCCTGTCCTTTTGCTGGAATACCTTGGTATATAAGAAGCTTTCGATTGGCTGAAGGGGGTTATTGAGATCAAAGTTCTATTTACCTTTTATATACCCAGCGGCGGCGTGGAAACCTTGAACCGCCAACGCTGCAAGGCACTTAGCCAGGATGGGATTGAATGTCATCTTCTCTACTATCAGCAAGGTACGGGGATGCAAAACCTGCATGGAGATATTCCCTTGTTTATGACTTCTTCCGAGGGAGATATTTCTAGTCTGATACACATTCACCGTTACGATGCCATCGTCGTCTCGTCGGATTACCAAATGCTCGCAAAACTGCGCATGTTGGGGTATCAGGGTGTGCTAATCTATGAATCACAGGGCTTCGGTCCGCATGTGGAGGCTGCATTGGTAGTAGGCGAAGCCACACCGTTTCTTCAAAGATACGCCAATGCAGTACTGCTACCCACCACTACGCATCTGGTCGAACTATTTTCCAGCATGTGTCCGTGGCTTAAGCGTTACGTGTTTCCAAACGTACTGGATACCAGCGTATTTAATTATGTACCTAACACTCCTCCGATCAATCCGGTCATTGCATGGGTTGGGCGACTGGAGCCGAACAAAAACTGGAGGCATTTTATTGATATCTCTTACTGGATGCTGCAAAACCGCCCGGATCTTCGCATCTGGATGTTCTATGATAATACACTTTCGCAGCCAGAGGATAAGGCACAATTCGAGAGCATGGTTACACAGCTTGGCTTGTCCTCCATTGTAGAACGTTTCAACAACGTGCCCCATGCTAAAATGCCTCTGTATTACTCCATGATTGGCGATTCGAGAGGGTATCTGTTGTCCACTTCACTGGTAGAGGGATTTGGATACGCCGTAGCTGAAGCCATGGCTTGCCGCTGTCCCGTGCTCAGCTCTGATTCTGACGGGGTGCGAGCCTTCATCGATCACAACGTAACGGGTAAATTTTATGCGCAAGGAGATATCTTGCAGGCGGTATTGGAGGGACTGGATCTGATGAACAACCTGTCCCAACGAGAATCCATTCGCCAGAAGGGGCTGACAAGGATCGTCGACCTGTTAGCACCGGATAAATATGTGCAATCCTTCCGACAAATGATGGATGCGCTGGGCGTGGGGTAAGCTATTATTTTAAGTGGAGCAGAAGTTATATGATTCTAGAATAAAGCCGCCGTGTAGGCGGCCTGCCTATTCCTCCACGTTCAGAGAAAAGTACACCCACTGTCCGCGTCGAGCTTCTTTTTCAATACAATCGTATCATCAAATTTTTACTTTTACATAACCAATCTACTTTAACCGTTGTATACTGTTCATCAGAACAGCTATGGAAGGAGGCTCGTTTTGCGTATTTTTGATATTCTTCGTATATTGGTTGCAGAACAGATGGTCAACGGAGAACACTTGGCAAATGCATTGAAGGTATCCTCTCGAACCATACGAACGGATCTAAAGGAATTGGGTGCGCTGTTGTCAAAGCATGGAGCAGCAGTCAAACCCCTTAAAGGAACAGGCTACAAGCTAGAGATTCATGACGAACAAGCATTTCATCATCTGCTGAAGCAATTAAAGGATTATGAAAATCATGTGCCCTATCCATTAGCGAATTCTTCTGAAGCGAGAAATCGTGTTTTAATGAAAAAGCTGCTGCTCACCCATTCATATATCAAACTTGATGATTTAGCCGAGATCCTGTATGTTAGTCGATCTACTTTACAGAATGACCTCAAAGAACTGCGCAAGCTACTGGCAACCTACGGACTATCCCTGGAGAACAAACCGTATCATGGTATTCGAGTCAAAGGTAACGAGGCCAAGCTGCGTTATTGCATTTCCGATTATATATTTAGTAGAACAGATGAAATAGGCGAGCAGCAGATGTCCCACCCTCCTCTGATTTCTAACGAAGAGATGGAATACATCAGAGAAGTGATTCTGGACCGCATTGAGTTCAATGATATTCAGTTGTCGGATATTGCCTTGAACAATCTGGTCATTCATATTGCTATAGCATGTAAGCGCATTCGTGAAGAAAGGTATGTTTCGTATTATCCGCAGGAGATGACAAAAATTGAAGCGCAGAAAGAGTTTATGGTGGCGACTGAGATCGTATCTGCTTTGGAACAAAACATGAAGCACTCCTTTCCACTTGTTGAAGTTGCGTACATTGCTGTACACCTGCTGGGTGTAAGGACAGTCGTTAGTGCCCATTTGAATGAAGTAGAGATTAAAAAGATCATTGATAAAGATATCTACGAGCTAACGATTGAAATACTAGACCAAATTGATCAACAGTTGAAAATGAACATTCACAACGACCAGGAATTGCTGATTGCTTTTTGTCTTCACCTCAAACCGGTCATTAACCGTTATCAATACGGAATGAATTTGCGGAATCCTATGCTGGATGAGATCAAAGCCAATTACCCGCTTGCCTTTGAAGCAGGTATCATTGCTGCCGAAGTCATCAAGCAGCGACTTCATATACACATCGAGGAAAATGAAATTGGGTATTTAGCCATTCATATCGGAGTCGCGATGGAAAGAAAGAAAATGGAGGGCGCACCCAAAAGGTGCATGATCGTATGTGCTTCTGGACTGGGCAGCGCAAAGCTGCTGTATTATAAGCTTCAATCGGTCTTTGGTTCCAGGTTGGATATCGTGGGAACCACTGAATTTTATAAGCTTAAACAAATGCCGTTGGATACAGTGGACTTTGTCATTAGCACGATCCCCATTTCAGAACCGCTTTCAGTACCCATGATACATGTGAATACATTTTTGGGCGGTTCCGATATCACTAAAATTGAACAAGCAATCTCAGAGGCAAGACTTCCTGCTGTACAATATGTACGAAAAAAATTGGTCTTTCTTCAGCAGAAGTTTGATAACAAACTCCAGGTGCTTGAATTTATAGCCAAAAAAATACACGAAGCCGACCTTGTGAAAGGCCCCCTGCTGGAATCTGTGATAGAGCGTGAAGCCGTTTCCCCTACTTCATTTGGAAATTTTGTCGCGATCCCACATCCGATGGAACCTTTCGCTGATTCCACGTTTTGGGCCATCTGTACATTACAAAAAGCTATTGATTGGGATGGCAAGCCGGTACAGTTTGTTTGTATGCTCTGCATACAGCGCACCAAATCAGAAGATTTACAGAGTATGTATCATATTTTGCTTGAAATTTTAAATAATGAAAAGCTCGTCCAGCAGCTTATTCGCTGCAAAACGTACACGGAATTCGTAGAAGTGCTGCATATAAATAGCTGAACTTAGAAGTATGTAAAGACAGGAGAAATCTGAAGCCTACAGGCCAGGGTCTCTCCCTTTTTGTGCGTAGTGATGGAGATTTCATATAGAAAGAACGATTTATTTCCGTTAAGAAGAGGAAATAATGTGCGTTATGTTGAAAGCGATTCCAATTTATAATGCTAAAGAAGGCAGCTTTTGAAGGGAGATAAACAAACATGAATAATGATGAAACTACAGAGCATGACGCGAGTATGGAGGGCATGGATGATACAGAAATTGTATTCCAAATTATATTATACGCTGGGAATGCACGCAGCTCGGCCATGGAGGCGATTGAGCTTGCAAAGGCGGGAAGGTTTCAGGAAGCCAAAGAAGAATTAGCCTCAGCTAAAAAAGAACTGGTGTCCTCCCACAAAATTCAAACCAGAATCATTAATAAGGAAGCAGCAGGTGAAAAAACAGAGATGTCGGTCATGATGGTACATGCTCAAGATCATTTGATGAATGCTATCACCATTCGCGATATGGCCTCAGAGTTTGTAGACCTGTATGAACGCATTGATCAATTCGTACCCAAATCGTAGAGGGAGGGGCGCTATCCCATGGCTATCAAAGACAAGCTAATCGACGGCCTCACATCAGTGGCAAATGCAATCAACAATTTTAAATATATTATAGCGATCAAATCAGCCTTTATCACATTAATGCCTGTCATCATTGTCGGGGCCTTTGCTGTATTGATTTCCAATATGGTGATGGACCCGGTCAATGGTCTGGCCCATTTTAAGCCGTTCTCCTTCCTGGCAGAGTACAAACCGATTTTCTCAGGCATTAACTATGCCAGCTTGAATATCCTTACCATCCTGGCTATTTTCATGATTGGTCTGGAGCTAGGAAAAATTAACGGGGAGAAAAACCTCTTCCCTGGACTACTCGCTGTAATCTGCTTTATATCTGTGACGCCAACCACGATAGAGTTGATGGTTAACGGGGAAATGCAGAAAGTAACGGATATCATAGCCCGCCAGTTTACGGATACCAAGAGCTTGTTTTTAGGTATTTTCATAAGCATTCTATCCGTTGAGCTGTACAACAAGCTGGGCAAGTCCGATAAGCTAAAAATTAAAATGCCTGAAAGTGTTCCCAGCAATGTGGCTGTTTCTTTCTCGGCACTCATTCCAACCATCATTACGGTGACTGTCTTCTCGATGCTTGGATTCTTCTTTCATAAATTTACAGGTCTCTACCTGTATGATGCCGTCTATAATGTGGTGCAAAAACCGCTGGAGACCGTGGTGCAGGGACTGCCGGGTATACTGGTGCTGATGCTGGTTGCGCAAATCTTCTGGGTGATCGGCATTCACGGGAACCAAATGGTAAAACCGATTCGTGAACCCCTGCTTCTTGGAGCGATTACCGTCAATATGACTGCTTATGAGCAAGGACTGCCGATTCCGAACATTATTACGATGCCTTTCTGGGACGTATACATGAGTATCGGTGGTTCTGGGATTACGCTAGCCCTATTGATCTGTATTATGATCGCTTCCAAGCGCGAGGATATGAAGGAAATTACCAAGCTTTCGTTTGGACCGGGCCTGTTTAATATTAACGAGCCTGTCATTTTCGGACTTCCGATTATGTTGAATCCATTGATGGCTATCCCTTTCATTATTACTCCGCTCATCACAGGAACGATTGGCTACTTTTCGACGTTGCTTGGATTTGCAGGTAAGGCCGTCGTCATGGTTCCATGGACTACTCCGCCTATTATTAATGCCTACCTGTCTACAGGTGGAAGCATTGGCGCCGTCGTAACCCAGATCATTTGTATTGTGGTAGCGATTATCATCTATTTTCCGTTCGTCAAAATTGCCAACAAGCGAACGGCTGAATAATGCGCTACTATGGAGGTATATTCCCTAATTGAAAGCGTATTCTTATTGGATTCAGGTTAACGCCAACTTTAAAGGAAGAAGCTGATCATGGTGAAAATGACTTTTCGGTGGTATGGCGAGCAGGATTCCATTCCACTCTCTTACATCCGGCATGTCCCTTATATCAAAGGAATTGTAAGCGCGGTTTATACCGTTCCGCCTGGAGAGGTATGGCCTTGGGACCGTATCACTGCTCTCAAGCAGCAAATCGAGGAAGCGGGACTTACATTTGAAGTCGTGGAAAGCGTTCCGGTACATGAAGCGATCAAGCTGGGACTCCCCACCAGGGACAACTATATTGCCAATTATAAAGAAACGCTGAGAAGGCTGGGTGATGCCGGGGTAAAAGTCGTCTGCTACAATTTCATGCCTGCCTTTGACTGGTTTCGTACCGTCATTGACAAGCCTCTTCCCGACGGATCGTTGACATTGGCTTTCTCAGGGGAAGAACTGAAAAGGATTGAGCCGATCATTGCTGATTTTACGCTTCCGGGTTGGGATTTATCATATCCAAAGCAAAAGCTTCCTGCTTTAATGAAGCAGTATAAAGAACTGGGAGCCGAAGGAATCTGGGAGAATCTAGCTTATTTTCTGGCAGAAGTGATTCCCACAGCCGAAGAGGTCGGCGTGAAAATGGCGATCCATCCAGATGATCCGCCATGGCCTGTTCTGGGTCTGCCGCGTATCCTTAGCAAGGAAGCAGATTTTGACCGTCTGCTGGAGCTTCAGCCCACCGTGCATAATGGTATTACCTTTTGCAGTGGCTCGCTAGGCAGCTCACCAGACAATGATTTACCCGGAATGCTAGACAAATACGCCGCGCAGAAAAGGATTCATTTTGTTCATCTACGTAATGTCAAACGTTATCCTAACGGTGATTTTGAAGAGTCAGCGCATCTGTCCGAATCGGGTAGCATAGATATGGCGGAGCTGATTCATATCCTGCATCGTCATCAGTTTGAAGGGTATGTAAGACCTGACCACGGGAGAATGATCTGGGGAGAGGAAGGAAAGCCCGGCTATGGACTGTATGACCGTGCATTGGGAGCGGCCTACTTAACGGGCCTTTGGGAATCTACAGTACGAAAAGGAGAAGCATGTAATGGCTAAACATACGATACAAATTCCATCGAATTTCATCATAGGTGCTGCGGCTTCCGCCTGGCAGACAGAGGGCTGGAGCGGTAAAAAGGAAGGTCAGGACTCATTTCTCGACCAATGGTACAAAAATGACCGCTATGTCTGGCACAATGGATATGGACCTGCGGGTGCAACCGACTTCTATAATCGTTACGCTGAGGATATTGCGCTGATGAAGCAGATTGGCCTGACCCATTATCGTACTTCTATTAATTGGTCCCGCTTCTTAACGGATTATGAGAATGTTGTCGTGGATGAAACGTATGCGGATTATATGAGCCGGGTCATTGACGAGTTGATTGCCAGTGGGGTCGAGCCCATGATTTGTCTGGAGCACTACGAGGTGCCCGCTTATTTGCTGGACAAATATGAGGGCTGGTCTTCCAAGCATGTGGTGGAACTGTTTGTGAAATATGCAGAAAAGGTTTTTGAACGATACGGAGATCGGGTAAAACACTGGTTTACATTTAATGAGCCCATTGTTGTACAGACTCGTGTCTATCTGGATGCCCTTCGCTATCCCTATGAACAAAATACGCGGAAGTGGATGCAATGGAATTATAATAAAACGCTGGCTACTGCGAAATGCGTACAACTTTTCAAAGCCAAAAACTATAATCAGAACGGGGCTAAAATAGGTGTTATTTTGAATCCTGAAGTAACCTATGCCCGATCCAGCGCTCCTCATGACCAGTATGCTGCACATGTATATGATTTATTTTACAATCGAGTATTTCTGGACCCGCTTATTAAAGGCGAATACCCGCAAGAATTGTTCGATCTCATGAGCAAGCATGATATTGCGTTTGAAGCTACAACGGAGGAATTGACAGTCATTAAGGACCATACTGTGGACTACGTCGGCATCAATCTCTATTATCCACACCGGGTCAAGGCGCAGAGCAAAGCGTGGAATGAAAATATTCCCTTCCATCCCTCTTACTACTATGAGCATTTTGATCTTCCGGGTAAAAGAATGAACAAGTCACGGGGCTGGGAGATTTATCCCAAGATCATTTACGATATGGGAATGCGTATCAAGAACGAATATAACAATATTGAGTGGTTTGTCGCGGAAAATGGTATGGGTATTGAGAATGAAGTTGTCTTCAAAAATGAGGAGCACATCATTCAGGACGACTATCGCATTGACTTTATAACTGAGCATTTATACTACACGTTACAAGCTGTAGAGGATGGTTCGAACTGTACAGGTTATATGCTGTGGGCCTTTACAGACAACGTTTCTCCTATGAATGCTTTTAAAAATCGCTATGGACTGGTGGAAATTAACCTGGAGAATGATCGAAGTCGGCATTTGAAGAAGTCCGGCTACTGGTATCAATCTGCTATCAAAGAACGCTCGTTTGTTGCTGATCTTGATGAAGAGTATAAATAATTAAAAATCAATTTCTGGAGGCGTTCAAATATGAAAAAAATTATTCTGGCATGCTCTGCGGGTATGTCCACATCCATTCTGGTTTCCAAGATGAAAAAAGAAGCGGCAGCCAGATCCATAGAGCTTAACATCGAAGCCATCCCCGAAAGTACCATTAAGGAAGAGCTGGAAGGCGTTAAAGATTCTGTAATTGCTATTTTGCTTGGTCCTCAAGTACGGATGCGTAAAAAGCCGGTTGCCGAAATTGCAGCTCCTTATGGCATCCCGGTGGATGTCATTGATACGATTGCTTACGGTAGAGCAAACGGTGCCGCCGTGCTGGATCAAGCCTTGAAGCTGGCTGGCGAATTCTAATGAACATGTAGACATTTTTCGATGAATAGCAAAAGGCGGCAGTCTCCCATCAGGAAGCTGCCGCCTTTCCGTATATTGGTATACATATTGACATTGATTATCCCGTCACCTTAAACCGTCCAATCAACTGGCGCAGCTCAGCGGACATCCCTTTCAGACTCTCCGCCGATTGACTGACGCCTTCCATGGAGGTTAGCTGCCCATCCGAGGCTTCTGCAATCAGGTGGAAGTGTTCAGCTGCATGCCGTGAAATCCCCTCCATCTGATCCACAGAAGCTGCGACTTCCTCAGAAACAGAAGTGATTTCCTCCGAGGCAGCCGATACCTCCTGCAATTGTGTCGTGATCCGCTCCAGACCGGAATGAATATGGCCAAAGGATTGTCCAGCCACATTTACAATGTCCATTCCCACCTTGGCTTCAAGGGCGCTTCCCTCCATCTGTATGGACAGCTCGGAAGTCTGTTGCTGAACCGAGGTGATGATGCCTGCGATAACCGCCGAGGACGACTGGGATTGAGTCGCCAGCTTCCTTACCTGCTCGGCTACCACGGCAAAACCACGCCCATGCTCTCCGGCCCGAGCCGCTTCTATCGCTGCATTCAGCGCGAGCAGATTGGTTTGTCCGGCAATATCCGTCATCAGGGAGAGTACCTCTCCGATTTCCACGGAATGCTCCTCTAATTGTTTGGTGGCGGCAGCCATCGCCGCTGTAGAGTCTACAATGGATTTCATTTGATCCACAGCCCTGACAATGGCTTCATTACCCTGATGCGCATTCTCGGTAGTTTCCTGCGATAAGTCCGTTACAATCGCAGCAGATTGTGCAATGCGATGCATGCTGGAGGTCATGTCCTCCATGCCTTTATTCATCTCCATGGCCTGGAGTACCTGGGTTTCTGCCCCCACCGCAGCTTCTTTAATATGTATGGAAATATCCCGACTGGCTTCTGCTGTAACGTGGGCATGATTGTACACATCCCCGGATGAAGACAGGATCTGGTCCGAGCCTTTGCGAATGCCCTCAATTACCATTCTTGTATCCGTTACGAGGACCCCAAAAGCCGAAGCCAGATGGCCAATTTCATCCTTACGATTCGTATCAATAACAACCGTCAGATCGCCTTCACCAACCTTGGCAACATCTTTGGTCAACCTTAATAACGGACGGGTCAAATATTTGGCTAGTGCAAAGACCAACAGAATACATACCACTAGCACAATCGCAGCTACGATCAGCATCGTTCTTCTGGATGCTTCCATTAATTTGTATACCTCTGTAGCATCCAGATCTGCCCCGACAACTCCTGTAATACTGCCGTCCTTGCCTTTAATCGGAACATAAGCCGAGACGGTGGCTCCGTATTCATCCTTTGTCAGATCGCCTATGGAAGCCTCGCCCGTTTCAAAGGTATGCAGCATCCCCGGGTACGCATTGTTTTCGGGAGTGCCTAGCGGCGAATAGTCCTCTTTGGCGGTGGAAGCAGCCACGCCGTCAACGATGTACACATAGCTCGCTTGGCCTCCGTCTTCCACTTTCCCCAGCGTGTATAAATACTTGAAGCCGTTAGCTTCCTTCAGCTCGTTAAGCTGATCACGAAGCTCATTAAAATAAGCATTCTCTCCCCCTGCAACGGGTTTAATGTCTGTATATTTGTCCACATTAATCATGGCTGCGGCCCTTTCGGCCACCGCTTTGGCCTGCTGGCCCATGGAGTTTTCCACCAGCTCGCTCGAAGATTGATACAAGGTAAAACCCAGAATGGCTCCACCGATTACAATAAGGCCCGAAAAAAACAACACCATACGTGACAACAGACTGTTCAACCCGCCAACGCTCCTTTGGATAATCCAACTTGTATTTACATCATTTTATATTATACATGTCTTTCTGCCTATCCTTTTTAGTTAAATCGTCCCATATTTCCTATTCCACATCAAAATTGAAGTATGTTTTAGCATAAGGCTCCTTCATCAGCGTAAAGTGCCACCATTCCTTGCTGTAAGGCTTGAAGCCACGCTTCACCATAGCATCCCTAAGAATTTTTCGGTTCGCCTGCTGTGTCTTGCTGATCAGCTTCGTGTTGTAGTAGGAAATATCACCGAAAAAATCAAACGGACTCCCCATATCCACATTCTTCCCCGTTTTGATGTCCACCAGCGTCAAATCCACAGTGCTCCCCCGCGAATGGCCGGATTTCCTGGCGATGAAGCCCAGCTTGAACAAATTGCGCTTATCCAGCTTCGGGTAATACTGCTGCTTCATTTTGAGATCACCGCTATCCTGCGACCATCTGACAAAATGATTCACGGCTTTTTGCGGACGATAGGCATCGTATACTTTCAACAGGTATCCTCTGGCTTCCAGATCATCGCTGACCCCTTTTAAAGCCGCTGCACCGGTATGGGTCATGATCGCAAAAGGCCCCTTATATCCATCAATCCGTCTGCCGACAAAGTTATTTTCACTATGATAGCGGATTTCATATTGCGCCGCAGGAATCACTTCATCCAGATACACGAAGCCCTTGGGCAATTTATTTTTCTTTTCAATGGTCAAGTTCTGCGTTGTACTGATATCCGTTGTTCCGTCCGAAGCTCCGGCAGCAACGGTGAAAAAAGGACCTGCATTTAGCAAAAATGCATATGTAATCAGTGCGATGCCGATTTTTCTTAAAGACTTTTTCAACATAGGTCAGACTCCCCTTTGTGAAACTGGTTGGCTTACTGCTGACCATTGTATCAGGTGAGGACATTTTTTCCTATAAGTAGCTGCCAGGCTATCCATAAAAAAGAGGCTGCCCCCAGCCCCTTCCTGAATCGCACGCTTTTCCCGCTACATGCCTTATTTGCCTAAACCCATACTGCTCACATACGTCTCCTTCAATCCGGCTGAAATGCCATATAGGGGTTCCCACCGAAGCCAATGTCTCGCGACTGCGTTGCTAAGACAGCTATGGTGAATGTCTCCCGCCCGCGCAGCTGAATATACGGGCCGAATGGACGAGCCATGCAGCTTTAGCAAATCGTAGGCCAGCCGATTGATGGACGTGGTTCGTCCCGTACTCACATGTACTGTACGTTGATCCGCTGCATGTATAGCCGCCATATTGGCTCTGACTACATCCTTGACGTACACAAAATCGCGGGTTTGTGTTCCGTCGCCGTGAATGAGCAAGGGGCTTCCTTTTTTCAGCCGATCCATAAAAAGAGCGACTATACCGCCCTCTCCCTTCGCGGCCTGACCGGGACCATACACATTCCCGTAACGCAAAATCGTGTAATTCATGCCATATAACCGATGAAAAAGCCGGATATACGATTCTGCGGTCAGCTTGGAAAGCCCGTAGCCCGAAATCGGCTCCACGGGGTCGTCTTCCTGAATACATTGCCTTTGCAGTTCACCGTATACGCCGAATGTGGACGCAAATATCAGCTTGGATACACCAGCTTCATGACAAGCCTGCAACAGATGAATCGTCCCCATCACATTCACATCTGCGTCCTCATACGGTCGATGGATGGATTGCTGGACATCGGCCTGTGCCGCCAAGTGAAACACAATATCCGGGCTTTCCCGAATGAGCAGCGTCCGGGTCTCGGAGCTGCGGATATCCGCCATATGCATGACCGCGCGCGGGTCCACATTTGCGACATTCCCGGTCGTCAGATTATCCAGCACATGCACCCTGATGCCCGAATCGGCAAGCGCACGCACCAGATGGGAACCAATAAATCCGGCTCCCCCGGTGACCAAAGCCTTCACTAGCGTACCCTCCTTTTGAACCGAAGAAAGTTTCTTCCCATCCCATCATGTTATGCGATGCTCTACAGCTTGGCGCAGGCACAAGCACAGGCACTAAAGACAAATCTAGGACATACCTCAGCGCCGCTTGCAAAAAGCCAATATCCTGTTTGTACAGCGGCATCACAATACCTTTACCTACCCTATCCATTCCGCCCTGATAGACTTCCGGCCTGATTAGGAAAAACCATTCAATAGCTGACTGAAACGATCTTTGTAACGTGCCTGGGTGATATGATATTCCTGTTCAACAGCGGGCCAGTGCTTCTTCGTCCCCATTTCATCATGCCAACGATAGTTAACCAGTGCTTCGTTCAGAAAAGGAAATGGGTAGCCCGCCAGCATGACCCGATACCACATATCCAGATCATGGGTATACGGCAAAAATTCATCGAACAGACCGATATGTGTAAACAGCTCCTTTTTAAACATAACTGTACATCCATTGACCGGATTCCCTTGCTGGAATAAGCGATAAAACTCCGGTATGGATGGAAAGACAGCCGCCTGATGAGTTGTGATTTGGCTGTATTGATTGATAAAATTGAAATTCGTGTGAGAAATATATGCAGCGTGCTCCACCATATAGGATACCTGGTTATTGATTTTATCCCTATGGTAAATATCATCTGAGCTGAGCCACGCAATGTACTCACCGCTAGCATGCCGGATGCCATGATTCAGTGCGCTGGCTGTTCCGCCATTGGCTTTACCTAAATAATGTATATACGGAAGATAAGGCTGAAGCATCCCCGTATGTGTCGTGGACCCGTCATCGACAACAATAATTTCAAGCGGACCATAGGTTTGCTCTAATGCGCTTTGCAGAGCCTGATTCACGTATCCACAGTTATAAAATGGAATAACGATCGTTACACTCGGTCTCATATCGTTCCTTCCTTTCTGGCTCGGCGGTATCGTATCATATCCTCCAGCGATTGCCCCAGCGGTATGATCGGCCTCCATCCCATGTCCTCCAGCTCCTTTGCCTGGTATGCATCCGTAGACGCTAACTCTGCCGCATCCCCCCATTCGATGGCAACAGGTGTATCTGCCAGTGCAACCATACGTTCCACAATATCTCCCAGCTCCATGATGCGGCCTGTGCAAACCGGGTAAACCTGCCCCGACACCCCTTGCTCCAGCAGCACACCATATGCCCGAACGGCATCTCGCACGTCGAGAAAATCGCGCTGCGCATGCCGGGACGATACCCGGAACGGCTCGGGTCTAGGCTCACTTGCTGATTCGGTTGCTGGCTCCGTGTACGTGCACTCCGTACGGATAATATGACCCGCCAGCAATGCGCAAAAGCCGGTGGATGGACCTGGTCCAATCAGATTACAAGGCTCTGCCAGCATGACGGATTGGTCAAACAACGTGCTCCAGGAGAGGGCGACTGCTTCTTGAAGGCTTTTGCTGAGACTATATG
The DNA here is from genome assembly GCF_005217525.1 of Paenibacillus terrae. Classification (GTDB taxonomy): domain Bacteria; phylum Bacillota; class Bacilli; order Paenibacillales; family Paenibacillaceae; genus Paenibacillus; species Paenibacillus terrae_C. Next base: position 177,633 of record NZ_PNXQ01000001.1, read on the forward strand.
GATGCGATGGATGATACGGAGCCTGCAAAATTGCCTTTAGCCGGGAACCAGCCACGACAATCCGGGCCTTTGGAAAAGGACGCAGCGCATCCAGCAGATACAGCGTGGACAGCACATTGGATTCCATGTAGAGCAGCGGGCTTCGCCATGATTCGGGCACCGAATTTTTCCCACCCAGATGAAGCACATGATCCGGCGCAATCTGGCCAATCACTTCGCGAAGACGCTCCTTGTCGAGCAAATCGCATACATAAGGCGTGATGCAAAAGCTGGTGCCGGAATCTGCGCCGATGTTCTCATCACCGTTAAACTGCAAGATCAGCTCCCGGGCGGAAGCAGCCGTGCGGGTCAGAGCCGCTACCTTCCAGCCGAGCTTTGCAAAATGGCGACAGGCGTGCATCCCGGTATAGCCTGCCGCTCCGGTAATTACAATGACGGGCCGACGTTGTTCCGCTGTGCTTCTGTCCATTCCAGCAGCTCCTTCAGCATGATGCTGTAGTGAGGAACATCATAGAGCAGATCGGCCCGGGTAGAACGAAGTGTCCGGTCTTGCACCGGCTCATCCTTCGGCACGATCCGAATATCCTCTCTCTTCCAGATGTTCTTGAACAACAGCAACAGATCATACTTGCTGATCGGTTCAGGATGAACCAGATGAATGAGTCCATCCAGTTGCTCATTCATCAACACCTGTATAGCCTTAGCCAGCTCCAGTGTTGTAACCCCGTTCCAAAAGACGCGGCGATACCCAGCAACGTCCCCACTCTGCTGCAAGAACCAGTTCAGCAGACCAATGCCCCCCGGCCGGATTTCCGGGCCGATAATGGAGGTGCGGATCGTCAGATGGCGTGGCGCTTTTACTTCCCCGAGTATTTTCGTCAATGCATAGGCGCTTGTCCCGTCAGGTTGATCCGTTTCTACATATAAACCGGGTACCCGCGTCCCCTCGAATACACAGTCCGTACTGATATGAATGAACCGAGCACCGATGCTGTCCGCCGTCCGTTGGAGAAGGTGCGGCAGCAGGCCGTTAATTTGATACGCTGTAATCTGATCCGCTCCGGCACACTGGTTTAGCACACCCACCGCGTTAATAATGACGTCAGGCCGCACACTCCGCACCAGTTGCTCTACCATAAAGCTGTCGTTCACATCCAGCAGCAGCCCCCCCTTATTCCTGGGATCACGTGTGGTGTAGAACACATGATATCCGCCCTGCTTTTGAAAGTAATCAACCAGTATATGGCCTGCCATGCCGTTACCGCCCAAAATAAGCAGCTTCATTTAATGAACCCCCCGCTCTGGAGAATCCTCCGTATCTCCTTTTTGGACATCAGATTGAACTCCGAGCTAAAGCTGCTGAACGACACTGGAGGACATTGCTTATAGCGATCCTTTAGTTGGGGAATATTCAGCGTTGGCAGAATGATCAAATATTGCTCGTCGTACACAACCGTCGTCAGACTTTCAAAGTCGCTCATCAAAATCTCGTGAATCTTCTCGCCGGGTCGGACACCCTTTTCCACAATATTTACATTTTCCACACCCGAATCCTCAATCAGCACCTCTGCCAAGTCCAAAATGCGGCAGGTTGGCATGGTCATGATAAATATTTCGCCGCCGATGCTTTCCACCGATGCCTTGAACAGCAAACTAATCGCATCACGCAGGGTCAGGAAAAAACGGGTCATGTTCATATCCGTGATCGAAACGGTACCCTTTTGGCGAATCTGGCTTTGAAATAGATGCACTACGCTTCCGTTCGTGCCCAATACGTTACCACCACGCACCGTCACAAATCGTGTATCGCTATTCAGCAGATTGGCGTAGACGATCAGTTTTTCACCAATCGCCTTGGTCATGCCGTAAAAATTGGATGGATTCGCAGCCTTGTCAGTAGAGATATAAATGACTTTTTTGACCTGATTGATGACAGCGGCTTCGATCACGTTTTGGGTGCCTACCACGTTCGTTTTTAGTGCTTCGTAGGGCTGGTCTTCACATACAGGCACATGCTTGAGAGCCGCCAAATGAAATACATAGTCCACACCCTGACAGGCGGTAACCAGTGCATCCTTATCTCGAATATCCCCGATGCAGAAGCTAAGTCGTTCGTCCTCAAACTGCCTGTTCATCGCAACCTGACTCGATTCTCCGCGCGAAAAGATAATGACCTCTTTGGGATTACGCGGCAGTAACTGGGTAACCAGCTCATGCCCCCAGGAGCCGGTACCACCGGTAACCAAGATACGTTGGTTTTCAAACATGCCGTTTCCCTCCAAGCAAAAATTTGACTACCTTATCTGACACATCCTCCGCCAGATATCCTGCGGGACACTGCCACTTATGCTTCATCCCGATCATTAGGGCTACCGCGTTCGCTATAACCTCTCCATCCAGCCCGGATACGATATTGCTGCCGCAATCAACGGTTTCCGGCCGTTCCGTCGTACGGCGCATCGTGACCGTCGGTACACCCATGACGCAGCATTCCTCCTGTACGGTGCCGCTGTCCGTCAAAGCGCAGCGGGCATGCCGCTCCAGCAGTACGAAGTCAAAAAAACCGAACGGTTCGTGGAACTCCACCAGCGGATCAAGCTGAATCGGCGGATGGCTCGCGATACGAGCGGCAGTGCGAGGATGAATGCTGCAAATGACCCGCTGTCCGGACTGCTGCGCTACCCGATTCAGGCCATCCAGAATAGCGAGCAAATGCGGCGGGTGGTCGACATTTTCAGCTCTGTGGGCGGTTACCAGGAAATATTCTCCAGGCGACAGCTCCAGCTTTTTCAAAATGTTGCTGTCGGATATCTCATTTTCATAATGCTGCATCACTTCGTAAATCGGGTTTCCGGTCAATATAATTCTTTGACTCGGAAAGCCTTCCCGTATCAGATGCTGCTTGCTTTGCTCTGTATACGGCATATTAATCGTAGAAATCGCGTCAATGACGCGGCGATTCTTCTCTTCCGGTACATCCAGATCGTAACAGCGGTTACCCGCCTCCATATGCACCACCGGGTAGCCCATACGTTCCGCAAGCAAGGCGCACAAGGCGCTGTTCGTATCACCGAGCAGCAGCACATGGTCCGGGCGCTCCTTGTTTAAAATATCCTCCATCTGCGAGTACATCGCAGACAATTGTTTGCCCAGCGTCCCTGCCTTCTCCTGAAGCACATAATCCGGGGCGCGCAGTCCCAGTTCGCGGAAGAATTGCCCGCTCAGGCTTTCCGTGTAATTTTGGCCCGTATGCACAAGCACATGCTGATCTGCATAGCGATCCAGCTTCGGAATGATCAGGCTGAGCCGTATAATTTCCGGTCTTGTGCCGAGCACGGTCAATATTTTCATTGTGTTGGAACCCACCTTTGCTGTCGTTGTTTCAATAACTGTGGAGTTTAATAAGTGAGATAGCCATCCAGCAAACTGTCTGTGCTGCAGCTAAACGTTCACCTCAACGGTCCGGCGTGCTTTCACCCGGACCGTTGTCTGTGGTGCCGTCCAGCCTTGAGCGGCAGTTGCTTCCGTTTGTGTGGATGCAGATGCTTCGACACAGGCTTGAGCTTGAATTTTCGTTTGAGCTTCCGTTTCAACCGGGGCTTCTGTCTGGACCTGGATTTCGGCAGAAGCCCCGACAGCGGAAACCAGTGAACGCTCTTGCTATGGCTCCTGCTGCTGGTATTGCTCTTACCCTTGCGCTTGCAATTGCGCGATCTGTTATGCTTGCTAGTCGCTGGCCGTCTCGCCCGAATGCCGCGCTTGCCGTGATGCGGGTCTGGCAGTGGCTCCGGCACAGGAGCAGGTGGCTGTGGCAAACCTGGAATGACTGCATACTCGATAGGGGGCAGACCGAGCGCGGGCAGTTGGCAAACCACCGATTCGGGAAATTCTCGAACAGTGCTGGTATATGCCTCTGGTATGGCAGTCACCTGACGAAGCCCTTCTCCCTCCCGCGTCCAAATGGGGCCTCCTGGCTGCTGGATCAACGGGAACCATTGCGGAACATGGAACACCCATTGGCTGACCATGACGTGCAGGTTGCTCTGGTAGGAATCAGATCCATAAATACGTGTAGCAACGCTGTTGTTCCGTAAACCAATCCGCTCCACTTCCTCGGGATGATTAAGCAGATAGCCCACTTTTTCCGCCAGCATATCGCTATTTCCCGGCTCTACCAAAAATTCTGTATTTCCGGTCGCTTCCATCAGCTCCACCAGTCCGCCCTGCGCAAAGGCCACAACGGGCTTGCCGTAAACCAGCCCCTCCAGCGCTGTCAGACCAAAGCCTTCCTCTACCATGCTCGGGATGACGACTATATCCATCGCGCTATAAGCGGTGGATACAGATTCCTCAAATGAGCTGAATTGGAAGCGACGGCTATAGCGGGATTGACGAATTAGAGAGACGCATTTCACGTAATATTCCGAGTCCACCGAGCTGCCGATGATCCAGAAGCGACAGCGAGAATTGGTTTCACACAGCTTCAGGGCCATTTGAACAAAAGGCAACAGTCCTTTGGCTTCGTAGATAAAGGAAGAAATATAACCAATACAAATATGCGATTCCTTCAATCCCAGCTTTCCACGTTTGCGTTTCCGTTGCAGTACATGCTCTTTGTGTGACGGCATATCCATATCACGGCATGGAGACAACACCGTATGCGGACGTGTCAGCCCTGCCCTATGCAAAGGCCGCAAAGCGGCTTGTGAAATGCCGATGACCCATCGGCTGTAACGCTCGATGATGGAAACCGAAACAGGTGTATGCTCATTCTGGTTAATGACCTCGGTTATTTTCCAAACCACCGGAATATTCAACTCATAGGAAGCCATTGCAGGCATGACGTTCACACAGGTATTGACCAGCACCACATCAGGCTGCGCTTGTCGTAACAACTGGAGCAACGGTGCGTACGCAGCATGATTTCGCAAATTGTCCGCATCCTGCGCCAATCCCTCATACGGGGTGTACATGCCGTGCAGCATGGGCAAGTTCTGAATTTGGACGGTAATTCCGCGCTTGCGGGCAATCGTTGTCAGCCGACCTTCACCGGGCGTCACCAGAATGCAATTGAAGTACGCACGAATGTCTACACAAAATTGCAATAACAGCTTCTCCGCTCCCGTAATGCTGCGGACGTTGCTGACATGGCTGAATAGCATCATTTTCGGTTTGATCGGAGTTCACCTCCTTTAAAATAGACACCATCGGGCGTATAACCGAATTATGGAAATACGATCGACAGCAGTTGGTCAATCCGGTGACCATACGTGTGCTCACGCAGTGTCCGTTCCAGAGCACGCAAGGCAATCTCACGGCGTTCCTTTTCGTGTGTCAAATAAAACTCAATCTTCTCCAGCAGCTCCTGTTGGGAACTGTACGTCTCGATCTCTTCTCCCGGCTTGTAAAAACGAGCCAGATCATCCCGTGTGTCAGTCAGCTGCAAGGTACCGCAGGCAGAAATTTCGAACGTGCGCGGATTCGGGGACGCTCCCGGCATTTTCAGCGCATTGTTATTCACTGAATCATCCTGATGCGAACGATGAAGATTAATGACAATTTTGCTGCCGTTATACGTATCATTTGTCTCAGCCGGAGACATCCAGCGACCCAGCTCGATTTTATCCCCATACGATTGATAATCAGGGAGACGATCCCACCAGATTCCGTTGATTTTAATATTACGAGCCATGAGCTGCGGCATAATCGGATTAAAGAAATAGATGCGATTCCAGTAGGCCGAGCCGGTAAACCCGATTTCACGCCGTACAGAAGTAGGGGAGCTAAGCGGGAAATATTGAGTCAGAAATGCCGCAAAGGGCAAGTAATGCACAGATCCACAGCCGAGCTGACGGTACATTTCGATGCAATTCAGCTCCAGCGTAAACACATGGTCATAATGCGGGACAATTCGGGTCGTCGTGTCCGTGTAATAGGGATCATCCGTTAGCCAGATGGCGGTAGGAATACCCAACTGACGTACTGCTTTCACCTGCTCCAGCGGAAGCTCCATCCCATCCAGCGCCAGCACCAGATTCGGACGGAGCTGAGCGGCTATATCACTTACTGGCTGACGGGGATCCGTTACAGTAACCTGAGCCGTCATACTTTGCAATGTGGTAATCACCGCTTCATCCAGTGGAGAATAGGGAAGACCTTTACCGGAGGTTACATACAGCACATGAATTTGCCGAAAAGGGAAGACCGCCTTCGTCCGGGTAAGAATTGCATTGGCGCGTCCGCGCAAGTAGCCTTCATCGTAGCCGTCACTGATTCCCGCAGCTCTCCCCTTTTCCCAGGAGGTTGCAGCCGGGTCAAACGGTCCTGTCGTAGATATCGTCATCACTTTCACTCCTCACTGTTTTGGGTGTTTACTTTAGGCCATCGCCTTGTCCAGCAATTCTTCCATACGATTTGTGTACAGATGCTTTTGCATGGTGGTGTGCAGCCCGCGCCAAGCCATGCGTTCACGTTCCCAGTCATGCTTGAGATAGTAGTCCAGCTTGACCTTCAATTCCTCTACTCCACCAAAGGTTTCAATGTCATAGCCCGGTCGGTAATAGCGGCTCAAATCCTTCCGAATGTCCGTCATCTGGAGCGTGCCACAGGCAGCAATTTCGTAGGTCCGGGGATTAATGGACTCCGCTGACAGCTGATGTGTATTCCGGTTATCCAGTCCGGGGTCCGTAGGACGATGCAGATTGATAACAATTTTGGACCCGTTGTAATATTTGGCTGTTTCCTCCGGCTCCATGAAGATTGGACGGATAAATCGTTCCAGCACATCCCGACGTTTCAGCCGATCCCAGCTTCCACCCACGATTAGCACCCTTTTATCCGCCAAAAAAGAAGCAAGGTGGTCAAACAGCTTTACGCGGTTCCAGAAGGCATTCCCGATAAAGCAAATGTCATGCTGGTGCTCCCGCTCCACCCGCTGGGGATAAAAGATCCGGGCTGACGCAGCAAGCGGCAAATAATATACCTGTGCCACTCCCTGATTTCGATAAAACGGCAGGCATGACAACTCGTGCGTAAATACAACATCGTAGGATTGGCAGATCAACGCCGTATCCTCCGTAAAGTAAGGATCATCTACAAACCATATGGCCGTCCGAATACCCAGGCACCGTATTTGCTGCACCTGCTCCAGATGATCCGGTGGAAAAACATGCAGCCCGTTCATGACCAGTACGAGCTCGGGTCGATGTGCTTCGGCATCAGCCAGCATTCTGGCAGGAGTACCGATAACGAATTCACTGCATATTTGGCTTAATGCCTCTTGTACCCCTGTGTCTATTGCGGCAAAGCCTTGCGGAATATACAGCACTTTCAAATGGCGAACAACAGGCACCGTGGCCACGACCTGTGACAGAGCAGCCGTGCACCCCCCCATTCTGCGTCCTTCCCGGTAGCCACATCTATAGGCTTCGCGTTCATTCCCGCTTCGTTGATCATTCACTTCCTTCACCCTGTCCTGTTGTAGGATAAACTTCTGTCACTCCTAAACTATATGCGGAGGGGTCAAACGCATCATGGACGACTGCCACTGCCCGGACAAAATTGGCGTTTGCCCGTCCATCTGCCAAACAACAAATAACCCCGAGGCTGTTAGCTTCGGGGAATTAGCAGCAATAGATGATGTTCACGGTTTACTGGGCCTTGTAAGCGACTTGGTGTCCATCTTCGTAGCCTTTGGCAAAGCCTGAATTGAAGCCCTCGTTATAGGCAGCATCATATCCCTGCTGGAATGCCTGTGGATCATGCTCCAGCACAACAGGCTCGGGCTGTGGATTCTCCGCAGCAGGAGCTGTAGACTGGGTGGGCTGAGGTTTTTTCTCCCGACGCAGATGAGGACGACTTCTACGGGCGGAGTGAAGCCCTCTTTTACGCCGTCTTAAAGCAAGCAGGCGTTTTCTTCTCAGCTTTAATCTTCGGATACTCGAACGCCGGGTACTTTTGCGTCTTTTGCGGGCTTTTCCCCGCGTAAAGCGTTCCCACCGTATTCTCATTCTCATTCCTCCTTAGTTTCCTCGTCGTTGTTGCGTTTTTGGAACAGGCAGCTGGAGCCACGGCTGAGTCGGTTTACCATACACCTGCCGTCTTAATGGTATGCCCGCCAACATCTGCGTGATTTTCCCCTGGTAGTTGCTGAGCACACGAATGGTTTCTTCCAGACGGGTAGCGGACATATCCGCATGGGGCGTCAAGTCCGCAAGACTGCTCAGCATCCGGGCAACGGCATGCTGGCTGGCAGCAATGGACTCCATCATATCCAGCTTGATCTCACGTTCGCGCCTCATGCTCATTAGCTCATATCCCCCGGTCCCATTCCTCCCATCATCCCTTCCAATCCGCCACCCTGCTGCTCATCCTGATCCAGTAATGCCTTGAGATTACTGCACAGTCCGGTTTGAAGTCGGGTTAAACCCTCCAGCATTTCCACCATCTGCTCATGAATTTCCAAAGGCCGTCCCAATTGTTCTTCATCCGTGTCAAATGCGTGAGGCTCCAGATGGTTCAGCGTCCAATTACGCATTTTTTCGGCTTCTACCGCCTTGGCCTCCAGGATCATGGACACATTCCATTGCATTTTGGAAGCTGCGTCCAGCATATGAATCATTGCTTTTTCCCTACTCATGTGTTCACTCCCTGCCCTCCGGTTGGTACGTTACTCCTCGTCCGGGTATGCCGTCTCTTTCACGACACGAACGAGCATTTCAGCCATTGCTTCCTGAAGATCGGCAATACCGTTCAAGTAGGCAACAATGCTTTTGTTTACTTGTCCCGAGCTGTCGAGAATGCCCGGAATTCCATCAAAACGCGGCTCTTCGTCCGGCAGTTCATGTATGATCTGCGACATGCGCACGACCACCTGCCGCTCCGCATCCAACAGCCTTGACATCTGCTGCTGCGAGTGCGAAATATGGATCAGCAAATCATCAATCTCGTTATGCATAAGGCCCTCCTTAATGTGCTCCGCCGTGCGGAACGCACGAATTGCCTACAGGCTTTCCGCTACTACAGCGTATGCGGAAGCGGGGAGTCGGTTCCGCATAAAAGCGCCTATTCCGATCATTACAAATGCCCGTGCAGCACAGGTGGCGCAATAATAGGCTGCTCCTCCGCCAAATCCGACAAATCTCCGGGGGATACCAGCCGAATCCGATAGTCAGCTGCCCGCCAGCTCATGGCGGCATAGGGGGTAAGGAACGGCCTTTTCCAGCCGTTCCCGATCTGATAAAGTTGCCCGCCTTCGGCATAAAGGACCTCAATCCACCGCTTGCGTTGATCCGGGGCATTAAGCGTGGGAAGTGCGGGCATGTTCTCCAATTCCGGAGCAGCCAGCACAGGGACAGGTTCTTCTGGCACAAGAGATGCAGAGGGCCAAACGGCTTCCACATTTTGCAGAACAACCGGCTGTACAACTACAGGTACATCCACGACATGAGAAATCGCCACCTCTGGCTTTGGCACCAACGGAAGTGCCATTAGATCAAGCTGTGACACCCTGACCGGGGCAACGTCTTCGCCTCCTGTATCTCTGACTCTATGCAGAAGCCGCCTTCTCCCTGGCTCCAGCCGATATATTGCACCGGACGGTCCCTGAACGAGTACTCCAACGGGATAAAAGGTTGCCGCCGACACGTGTCTGTCCTTGGTTGGCGGTATCTGGCTGTCCGGCTCTGCTGTTCCGAACTTCAGGTTGTGGAGCAGCTTATCCCCATCCCCCCACTTTTGGACAAAAAAGGATCGGTTCCGACTCCCTTTCTCCGTCAAACCACCTTCTCCGGTCGTCTGGGGAGAGGCATAAGCCGTGTCCCGATCACTTTCTGTGCAATGGATATAAGCATCTCTCGCAATAACCAGACGTGTCCCCAGTATGCGTACACGCAGCAGCCAATCTGCATCTGCTTCCTGACCACTGTAGCAGCCTTCGTCCCAATACCCCGTCTTTTCCAGCGTCTCTCTGCGCAGCAGCATACAAAATCCGGCCAGACTTTTGGTTTCCCGCCATACGGCCGGATTGGAAACATTATGAGAAATAGCGAAATGACGCGCTTCATTTTCGTGCGTATAAGGCACCTCAATCTGTTGCTCTCCGAACGGACCGTTCGTTACAGGCCCGACGACACCAATACGCGGATCACTGTGCAAGCACTCCAGCAAACGATCCAGCCAACCTGGCGTTACCAGCGCATTTGGGTCCAGCACCACAAGGGTCGTGCCTTTCGCCATCATCAGCCCCTGATTCAAGCCGCCTGTCAAATGAATGTCCTTTTTGAGCAGCGCATAACGCACAGCAATGCTTTTACGAAGCAGATAGATGCGTGTCCCGTCCATTGAGCCGCAATCCACCACAATGATTTCATGCGGCTGACTTGTATTTTCCTCAATACGATGAATACATGTACGAAGTTGATGCAACTGATTATAGGACGGAATGATAATACTGACGCCTTCAAAAACCTTGCCGAACGAAGCCTGGCCCAATCTGCTGCCCTGCTCCCGGCCCCTTTTATATCCCGCCCAATAGCCTTTCTTACTGAGCCGCTTGCTGTGTTTCCTTTTTATACTCAGGCGTTTCATGCCGTTCACTCCTCCGGGTGGCATTATGTCCATAATATATGCCTAACCCGGATAAATGGTGTATCGCTGAGATCAGGGGAGAAGGCCTTTCATTTTTACCCCGGCTTCCTGAAGGGAATCGAAGGTCCCCGCATCGCTCCAATACCGCCGCAAAATGTCGTATTCAAGCCTGCCTTCTGCTGCATAGCAATTGTTTACATCCGTGATTTCAAGCTCACCACGCGCCGAAGGCGTAATTTGCCGGATCTTATCGAACACGGCGGTATCGTACATGTAGATGCCGGTTACACAATATCTCGACTGGGGATGCTGCGGCTTTTCTTCAATCCGTACAATGCTCTCCGGCCGCTCGGGATCAAATACGGGTACTCCGTAGCGGTGGGCATCTGCCACCTTTTTTAACAATACCCTGGCGCTCCCCGGAGGCTGCTGACCGAACCGTTCAATAACAGGTCCCAGATCTTCCTTGAACAAATTATCACCCAGCAAAACAGTAAATTTTTCTCCTGGCTCCATGTAGCTTTTCGCCAGTTCCAGTGCTTCTGCAATGCCGCCCGCCTTTTCCTGAATCCGGTACGTCAGTTGGACACCATAATTGCTGCCACTACCTAGAAAATCGGTATACAGCCCGGCCGATTGTTTGCCAATAATAAGAAGCATATCGGTAATTCCCGCCTGTCGCAGTCTTTCGATACCATACACGATCATGGGATACTTGCCGACCGGAAGCAGGTGCTTGTTGAGTAATGAAGTCAACGGATGAAGGCGCGATCCGGTTCCTCCTGCGAGAATAACCCCTTTCATATCTTCCTTCCTCCTTCGACAGCATGTTCGGTGAATGAAGATCCACCATTTCCAGTCTCGATGAACGCTCTGGGGTCCATGTTCCATTTGTCCATAAACAAACGATAATTCCGCTCAATCAACTCTTCGACCCAGGCAGATTCCGAGCGTGAAAAGCTCGCACTCCCCTGATGATAGACAAAACAATCGTTGCACATCAACAGTTTGTAGCCATGTACACGTGCGCGCAGACAATAATCGTCATCCTCATAATGCCCGGGGTTAAAACGTTCATCCAGTAATCCGATCCGTTCCATCAGCTCACGCCGGAACATCAGACAAAACCCGACCAGCCGCTTGACCTCCTGCCATCTGGACGGATTACTTGCATTATTCTGCTCTGCAAACTGGAGACAGCTATCCAGATCTCCTGCTAATCCGTCAATCTGCTGAGTACCGCTAGCATAATTCGTCACTGGTCCCACCAGTCCCACTGTGCTTTGGCTCCGCAATGCAACCAGCATATTGGATAACCATCCCCGTGTAACCGTCACATCATTATTCAAAATAACGAGCTGATCACCCGAAGCCAGCCGAAGCCCTTGATTACAAGCTGCCGGAAAACCCCGGTTTTCGGGGAGACGGATACTGATCAGCCGCTCGGCTTCACAAAAATCATCCGTTCCGTCATTTGAAGCGTTGTCCGCAACAATAATTTCATAAGGCACATCTGTCGTATGTGTCCGAATCGCCTCAATACACGGCTTGAGCAGGTGCAAACCGTTATAGGTCGGAATAATAATGCTCGTCAGACTCATCGTGCATTCCTCCCTTTGGCGACGTCGGCCCGTGTTGGAACAGGTCCCAACGGGAAAGCTCCGGCTACCTGAAACACCCCAGCCAGTGCCTCCGCATGATCGCCGACGATCAATTGCTCCATGGCATTCCCTTTGCCGATATTGATAGTCCGCTTGCGGTTTGTTCCAATGACGTCTACGGCATGTACTGCCGTCACCTTCATACCGTGCAGTATCGCCATAGCGTGGGCTTTCGGCGGAACAGCGAGCATAGCCGGACCGAGCAGCTCCAGCAAACGTCGTGATAACGCGTGCGGTACAGCGGTCAAGGAGCTTGCTCCCAGGTCCGGCCTGCGCAACACGCGGTTCAGGAACCCTTTGCACCGGGTCACGCTGTCCTGCCGGAAGTAAGGTGGCAAATGTCTGCTCAGATCATTAAGTGCCAAATCCGTTCCTTGATCCACTGCATAGAGGAACGGCAGCAAGTCAAACGCAGGAATCGGCAGATCCCCGTCTACGAACAATACGATTTCAGCCTGCGTCATACGTGCGCCTACCGCCCGTCCGACATCATGCCCGAGCCGAGTCGGCACGCTGACGAGAGTCACACCCGGATGATGCTTCGCTACTGTAGAACGTGTGCCATCCGTGCAACCGTTCAATACGACGATGATGTCCGTAAGAGGCAGCTTTTCCAGCTCGCTCAGCACCCCGCCAATCGTAGATTCCTCGTTGCAGGCGCTGACCACTGCGGCGGCTGTCCCCCGCAGCAGCATATCCTCGGGCAATGCCCGTACCTCCAGCGGATTTGCTTCGGTCATTTTCCCTCGCCGGGGGGCGGGTTTCCTCACCCTGCGGCTATCCATCATAGTCGTTGTTCCATGTCTTCGCTGTACACGTCGTATGCCCCGGCTTCGGTCATCACGCCTCCCTTTTCGATACATTCTGCTCACGGCCTCACCTCGTTTCTGATCCGTTTGCGTTTCAAATCCGTATATCCTGCACGCGTTCCCAAATGTGATGTAAGCCAGGCAATCGCGTCAAGATGATCCTGTACAACCACATCCACAAGCGGGTCCCTGCCGTTTATTTTTTTGCGGGTCGCATTCACTTTACCCACGGCTATTCCACGAACAGTCACCACCCGCAAGCCAGAGGTAATCGTCTTGGCCTGAAATAACGGAGGTTTCTCTAAGGACTTTAGACCTATTTTATTTAAGGTCTTTCGACTTATGGCATGCGGAATTCCAGTCATGGATGCCCCTCCTAAATCAGCACGGTTCGACAAAATATTCAATACATGCTTTGCTTCAACCACAGGATGCACCGAAGCACGGTCTACTGGCCCATGATAATCATTCAGTGCAAGATCCGCTCCCGCATGTATGGCTTGTATGAATGGCTTGAGTCTGACGCAGGGAATAACGATATCACCATCCAGAAAAAGCAGTACCTGCCCGGAAGCCGCCTCCGCTCCAATGCGGCGACCAATATCATGCCCTAATGGTTGAGGAAAGGAAAGCACTCGCGCGCCCGCCGCTTTTGCCGCCTTGGCCGTCCTGTCGCTTGATCCGTTCTCGACCACGATGACCTCAGTGTGTGGATGAACATGGCGTGCCTCACGGACAACAGCCCCGATCGTTTTTTGCTCATTCATAGCCGGAATAATGACGGATATCAGCAATTTTTCAGCCGAAGACGAACCGTGGGACCGTTCTTCACCTGTCTGTGCTTCTGTGACGGGCCCTCTTCTTGTTACAGGGTCCGATGGGATATGCACGGATGGTGTTCGTACAGGCAGCCACAACTTTGGGTAGGGATAATTAGCACTGGAATGCCGCCTGCGATTAGCCTTGAATCCAAATCTTGTCTGCTTCCTCATGCTACCGCCTCACCTCCCTTGCTGCTGTATGGATAGACAGCTTGATTAGGACAGTTCAACATAACCTATGCGGTCTAAAACCCGTGTGTAACGGCAAGTGTGGAGTCTTTTCGACATTGCATTTTACGATAAGTTTCGACAAAACCGATTAAACCGATTAAATAAATTAGTTATTAGGGACTAAAGAATCATTTTGGATGAATTTGTAACATACATCTTCTCGTACGTCATTCTCTGTGCTAATATCAGAGCCAGATGATGGGAGTTCAAAAAATTTACATTTGTTTTTTTTGCATAAATATTCAATTCCCATTATCTGGAATATTTTTACTTTCACTTATACGACAGGAAAGGAGGAGTTTGTTACCTTTTCAGGCTGTACGCTTCATAATGGAGTACCCTCTTTTCACACACGCTTCACGAGAGACACTTCGGTTTTTCTTCTTCACGTTCCATTTTCTTCATGTTCCAGACGACAACACGACCTACATAAACGGCGCAATGCCTATTTCTTAACAGGATGGTCTTCATTCTGACATTAACCGGGGAGAGTGAATTTTTAATGAAAAAAGTATGGGTTTCGCTTCTTGGAGGAGCTATGTTATTAGGGTCGGTAGCGTCTGGTGCATCTGCGGAAAGTTCCGTTTCGGAGCCAAATCAGCTTACGCCAACCTTCCACGCCGAGCAATGGAAGGCCCCTTCATCGTTATCGGGTGACGACATTGTATGGAGTTATTTGAATCGACAAAAGAAAACGTTGCTAGGTGCGGACAGCACCAGTGTCCGTGATCAATTTCGCATCATTGATCGTACAAGCGACAAATCCGGTGTAAGTCATTATCGGCTGAAACAGTATGTAAACGGGATTCCCGTATATGGAGCTGAACAGACGGTTCATGTGGACAAGTCTGGTGAAGTTACCTCTTATCTGGGGGCCGTGATTACTGAGGATCAGCAGCAAGAGGCTACGGAAGGTACAACTCCGAAAATCAGCGCTACCGAGGCCGTATATACCGCTTATGAAGAAGCCGCTACACGGATTCAAGCCCTCCCTTCCTTCGACAATACGATCTCTAAAGATGCTAAGGAGCAAGGCAGTGTAAGTAAAGACACCTACAAGGAAGCTGCTAACAACGAACAAACTATCTTTATTGATAAGGACAAGCTAAATCTTGAAAAAGCAGGTGAATTGAAGGACAGCAAAATTGAAGCTGTTGAAGCACAAAATTCCATCGCTAAAATTGCCAATTTACAGCCTGAAGTAGACCCTAAAGCCGAGCTGTACTTCTATCCTACTGGCGATACAACGCGTCTGGTCTATGTAACAGAAGTTAATATTTTGGAACCTGCGCCGCTGCGTACACGCTACATCATTGATGCCAATGATGGCAAGATCGTATTCCAGTATGACATCATTAATGAAGCAACGGGCACAGGTAAAGGTGTGCTTGGTGATACCAAATCGTTCACCACTACGCAGTCTGGAAGCAGCTATCAGTTAAAAGACACAACACGCGGTAACGGAATCGTGACCTACACGGCCTCCAATCGTCAGACCATCCCAGGTACACTCCTGACGGATGCCGATAACGTATGGAATGATCCAGCCGGCGTAGATGCTCATGCTTATGCAGCCAAAACATATGATTACTATAAGGACAAATTCGGACGCAACAGTATTGACGGACGTGGCCTGCAACTCCGTTCAACGGTTCATTACGGCAGCCGCTACAACAACGCCTTCTGGAACGGCTCCCAAATGACTTATGGAGACGGGGACGGAACCACATTTATCGCTTTCAGTGGTGATCCCGATGTGGTTGGTCATGAACTCACACACGGTGTTACAGAGTATACTTCGAATTTGGATTATTATGGGGAATCCGGCGCGCTGAACGAGTCCTTCTCGGACATTATCGGCAATGACATCCAACGTACAAACTGGCTTGTAGGCGATGATATTTATACGCCAAGCATTGCGGGTGATGCTCTGCGCTCTATGTCTAACCCTACCCTGTATAGTCAACCAGACCACTACTCCAACTTGTATAAAGGTAGCTCGGATAACGGTGGCGTTCATACCAACAGCGGCATTATAAATAAAGCATATTATCTGTTGGCACAAGGCGGTACCTTCCATAATGTAACTGTAAGTGGAATTGGCCGCGACGCAGCCGTCCAAATTTACTATAGTGCCTTTACGAACTACCTGACTTCTACTTCCAACTTCTCCAATACGCGTGCCGCTGTGGTGCAAGCAGCAAAAGACCTTTACGGTGCGAATTCAGCGCAAGCAACCGCAGCCGCCAAATCTTTTGACGCTGTAGGAGTTAACTAAATCATAATTGCATTCCTCTTATTCATCCTCGTCCATAGACCATTGTCGTTGTGCAGCTGTCATCTAACCCTGCTCATAAAATGGACGAAAAAAAATAGGGGTGCAGTTTACAAGACTGCGCCCCTCCCCCCTATGTATATGGCGTCCCCCAGCGGGACGCTCTTTTTGTTTCTCCTATACCATTCGATTAATTTCGACTAAATAAGACAAATACAATCTAAATCGGGTCTTTAGTCTCATTTTGGAGTAATTTGTAATTTACATCTTCTCGTCCTACATTCTCTGTGCTAATATCAGAGCCAGAACGATGTAATCACAAAAAAATTAAACTTGTTTTTTTGCATAAGTTTATTTTTTTCATGATCTTCACGTTTTAAAAAGCAGCAAGACCTACATACATGGCGCCATGCCTAAAAAACAAAACAGGATGTACATCATCCTGACCTAAATTTGGGGAGAGTGATTTTTAATGAAAAAAGTATGGGTTTCACTTCTTGGAGGAGCTATGTTATTAGGGGCTGCAGCACCTGGTGCCTCAGCAGCGGAGAATTCTGTTCCCGATCCTACTCAGCTTACACCCACCTTTCACGCAGAACAATGGAAGGCTCCTTCATCCGTATCGGGTGACAATATTGTATGGAGTTATTTGAATCGACAAAAGAAAACGCTGCTAGGTGCAGACGGCACTAATGTCCGTGATCAATTTCGCATTATTGATCGCACGAGCGACAAATCCGGTGTAAACCATTATCGATTGAAGCAGTATGTAAACGGGGTTCCCGTATATGGAGCTGAGCAGACCATCCATGTGAATAAGTCCGGTAAAGTCACCTCTTATCTGGGCGCCGTTATTTCGGAGGATCAACAACAAGATGCCACTGAAGACACCACTCCAAAAATTAGCGCTACCCAGGCCGTCTATACCGCGTATGAAGAAGCAGCTATACGGATTCAATCCTACCCTTCCGTCACCGATAACGTTACTGAGGGTAGTCAGGATCAAGGCAGTGTAAGTCAAGATACTTACAAAGAGGCATCTAACAACGAATTATCAATCTCAAAACAAATTTCCATTGCCAAAATCGCCAATCTGGAGCCAAGTGTAGAACCTAATGCAGAACTGTACATCTATCCTGACGGTGAGACCACACGGCTGGTTTATGTGACAGAGGTTAATATTCTGGAGCCTGCACCTTTGCGTACACGCTACTTTATTGATGCCAAAGACGGAAAAATCGTATTCCAGTATGACATCCTCAACTACGCAACGGGCAACGGCCGCGGCGTGGATGGTGTAATGAAATCGTTCACGACTACAGCTTCCGGCAACGGATATCAGTTGAAAGACTCGACACGCAGTAGCGGAATCGTAACCTACACCGCTGCCAACCGTCAGACGACGCCGGGTACTATTTTGACGGATGCGGATAATGTATGGGATGATCCGGCGGCTGTTGATGCCCATGCCTACGCTATTAGAACCTACGATTATTATAAGAAAAAATTCGGACGCGACAGCATTGATGGACGTGGCATGCAAATCCGTTCGACCGTCCATTACGGCAAAAAATATAACAATGCCTTCTGGAACGGCTCTCAAATGACATACGGCGACGGCGATGGTAAATTATTTACCTTTTTCAGCGGTGATCCCGATGTCGTAGGGCATGAACTCACCCACGGTGTCACAGAATTCACCTCCAATCTGGAGTATTACGGTGAATCTGGTGCGCTGAATGAAGCCTTCTCAGATATTATTGGTAATGATATGGATGGCAGCAACTGGCTTCTTGGAGATGGCATTTATACGCCTAACATTCCGGGCGACGCTCTGCGCTCTCTATCCGATCCTACAAAATTTGGTCAGCCAGATCACTATTCCAATTTTTACCCGGACCCTAACAATGATGATGAAGGCGGAGTCCATACGAATAGCGGTATTATCAACAAAGCCTATTATTTGCTGGCACAAGGCGGTACGTCCCATGGTGTAACGGTAACCGGTATCGGGCGCGAAGCGGCTGTATATATTTACTATAATGCCTTTACGAACTATTTGACCTCTACCTCCAACTTCTCTAACGCGCGGGCCGCCGTTATCCAGGCAGCCAAGGACAGCTATGGTGAAAATTCAATAGCAGTCATTTCTGCTATTAAGTCCTTTGACGCTGTAGGTGTAAATTAAATTGAGCTTAAACTAGCAATCTTCTGGCTCTACTTAGAATATATAAAAAGAGGGCGATATTACCATTACAAGTGTGCCCTCTCCCCCCTCATGTATACGGCGTCCCTTCATCGGGACGCCTTTTTCTTGTTTAATGAAAATTCGCAACCCTGTGCAGGCGTGCTTTAATCGTGCCCGATTGCAATCCACAGAATCAAACCTTCACAAATCGAACCTGCGTGTCCGCGTTCCACAGTAAACACCGCCGAATCTCTCTGACATTTCGTGACAGATACCGTTACCCCCGGTAAGCTCGCATTTCCTGTGATTGCATAATGCACGTCCTGGAATGGCTGCTCAAACACAATGCTCACTTCATTCCTGCACGCTTCTGCGGGAATGTGAAAAAAAATGCTGCCAAACCGTGTTGCAGCCGCTCTTGAATTAAATGCATGCTTACGGAGAAGCCCGTCATCATCCGTAAAAGCAGCTTGCTTGTCAGCGGACAACGCTAACCGCTGCTGCTTGGGGCGATGTCTGCCTTCGGCAATGTGAATACTGGTAATGGAGCAATCCAGCAACGATTCCTGCTCTGACTGACCTCTGGACGTTACAGACGTCTGGCCGTCTTCCGTCCCGGATTCCATATTCGTCTCTGGCACAGACAGCAGCAATACAGACGCCCGGTTCATCAGCATGGCTTCCTCCAGTGTCTTGGGAAGCTTGTGCTTCCGCCATGCTGCTTCATCCACAGTGATAGGGTCATGAGTTAGAGCTTGGGTATCCACGATTGACTTTACATTCACCGTTTCCCGCTGGAGCGGTTTATCGTTGCCGGGGGAGGACGTTTTATTTTTGTCTATACGAGGGGAGGGAACCGCGTTGGAAGAGTTACGCCGTACTGTTCTTTTATCCTTACTATTATGGTTCATGCGATGGTTCATAATGACCGCTCCTTTGGCACAGGAGTGAACCAGCGGTCGCTCCGCTTCATTCACTCGGCTGGAAATCATGGCTAATGCCTATAGGATAGCCTATGCTCACAACTGGGCCCATGTCACTACGTTACGCAATCCAGCATGATTTGCGCCCAGCGCTGTGCTGAATGCTGCCATAAAAACCGTTTTCGCACCTCGTCAAGCCCTGCCTCTCCCATTCGTCGCCGCAAGTCAGGTTGCTGGAGCAGTCCAATGACGGCAGCAGCCATTTCCTGCTCCCCCGGAGATGATGACACAAGCCAGCCCGTCTCCCCGTGTTGTACAACCTCCGGGATGCCGCCCGTACGGGAAGCAACTACGGGTACACCTGCGGCCATCGCTTCCAGATTGACCAGCCCGAAGGCCTCATTTCCCACCGAAGGAACGACGGTCACATCGGCCAACTGGTACAGCGAGGCCAGTGCCGGATGAGGAACATAGTCGAGAAACTCGACGTGCTTCCCCATCCTGAGCTTACGCATCTGCCGATGCAGCGACGCCGAATAGGGTGTGAGACGGTCCTGCCCGTAATAGGCACTGCCCGCAATGAGCAGCAGCACATCCGGGCAGGCGCGGGCGATACGCGGCAGGGCCTTGAGCAGCCGATGAACGCCCTTGCCGGGCACCAGCCTGCCCGCATATAGTATGATCCGGCGGCCTGCCCAGCCAAAATCGTTCAGCCGCGCCGCTCTGACCGCTTCTGCCGCAGGTGTCCAGCGCGGCAGGAAATCGCCGGGATGAATGCCCAGCTCATTTATAGCGATGCGTTGCCTGACAGCATCAGAGCTGTCAGCAGCTACGACTGATCGCATGTAGGCGCTGTTCACAATGATCCGCTCCAGCGGCTGCAGCAGTCGTTTCACTTCCTTCCGTTGCAGGTACGGCTCCCGAATGAAAGTGGTCGAATGCAAAGTCAGTACGATCCGGCTATCGGGCAAAGCGTTGTGGATCGCATATGCCGCAGCAGGGCGGTTGTGTACATCGACCACCGCAGGAGACCATCTTTTCAGGTCGGAAATCACCTTGGAAATATAGCTTGACCCTTGCTTATAACGTATGCAGGGCACCCCGTCCACATCGGCGTTATCCGGTACCTCTTCTCCCCGTATGCCATATATCTGTACCTGAAGCTTATCGCTGGCCAGTGGTACCATATGGGCAATAACCCGCTCCACCGAACTGCTGCGGGGCGAAGGTATAACAAAAGAACCCGGTGTAACGACTGCTACCTTCGGCCTCTGCATCAGTCCTGCACCTTCTTTCCTCTCTGATTCAAGCGATCCTGCTCATTCAACACTCCTACACTCATGGTGTATCATATCGTCTCCCTGCCTGAAAGGTGCCTGGCTCCTTACTTTGGGCAAGCAGCAAGGCAACCGTCCATGCCTGGCCGATCTTTGAAACATATGATGGACTAGAACCACTGAGTTGTCAGTTAGAGTCTCAACAAGGAAGGGCGGACATACCCATGCTGCATGTCGGCATCATGCTCAACCCGGCGACGTACCGGGGCATCCCCGCCATGAGGACGGGTTATGAATCACTCGTCAATTACGAAGACGCCGGATTGAGCTACGAGCTAATTCCCTGCTTTCTTCGTCTGGAGAATATTCATATACCATCTGGAACATGCCGGGCTTTTGTTAAACATGGTAACGGCTATCATCAGATGACTCTCCCGTTGCCACAGGTCATCCACAATCGGACACTCTATCGACAGAACGAAAACGCCAGTGACATCAACAGACTGGTACAGAACGGAATTTATATCTTTAATGAACAAAACCGTTTCCGTAAGGACCACATACATGCGATATTGCAGGAAGACCCTCTGCTGCACCCTCATCTTCCGCGAACGCTGCAAGGCAACCTGGCTTCGATTCGTACCTTGATGGAGCAAACCGGAGATGTCGTCATCAAGCCAAGCAGCGGGAGCATCGGCAAAGGAATTATGCGTCTGAGACATTCCCGTGGTGACTGGACCTTACAATGCGCACATCCCGCTGTACCGGAGCGCTGGATCACCCTGCGCCTGCATGCCGGAGAACTGCCTGCATTTCTGCCCAAGCGGCTGTTGCATAGTCCTCATATCGTGCAGGAAACTTTACCGCTCGCTTTGTATAACAACCGCCCTTTTGATATTCGCGTGACGGTTCAACGCGGATATGGCAGCATTTGGAGCGTAACAGGCATGTTTGCCAAAATTGCTCCCTCCCACACCTTCGTTTCCAATGTGGCGCAGGGTGGCTCAGCCCGTTTCTTGCCAGAGGTGCTGTCACAGGTACGGACG
The DNA here is from genome assembly GCF_005217525.1 of Paenibacillus terrae. Taxonomy (GTDB): domain Bacteria; phylum Bacillota; class Bacilli; order Paenibacillales; family Paenibacillaceae; genus Paenibacillus; species Paenibacillus terrae_C. The sequence goes on from NZ_PNXQ01000001.1 coordinate 199,451, forward strand.
GCTCAGCCATGGAACACAGCCCGTCTGATGAATGAATTGGAAAGGCTCGCGCTGCAAATCGTCCATCGGCTGGCACAAAACCTTCCCCGGCTGGCTGACGTCGGTCTGGACCTGGGCATTACGCAAGAAGGCAAGATTGTTTTTATCGAATGCAACGGCCGCGATCAGCGCTACGGATTCAGCCAGGCGGGCATGAACAATGTCTGGAAAGAAACGTACACTCAGCCGATGGCTTACGCCCGTTGGCTTCTCAAACGGATGCCCCCGGCGGACACCGACCGTCCACTGTATTGATTTACGTCACATTCTGTGTCAATATAGTTCAGAGCGGCCGGACATGTTCCGGCCAAGACGGCTCGGAAATGAACAAGGGGGATCTGAAATGGCAAAACAGTGGCTGCGGCTCATGACTGAGCTATCATCGCGCAAGTGGGTGTGCCGGGTTGTGGGTTCCTTTGCCCAAAGCGGTGCAAGCCGACTTTTTATCCCCACCTTTATACGTACGTACCAGATCCAGACGCATGAGGCTGAACAGGAATGGAAGGAATACCGTTCCCTGAACGCCTATTTTACACGCAAATTAAAAGCGGGCATGCGCCCGATTGATACGAACGCCGAGGTGATGACCAGTCCAGTGGATGCGCGGATTACGTTCACTGGCCCAATTACATCCGGCACGATTTTGAATGTCAAAGGTCAGGACTATACGCTGGATGAGTTGCTTAACCGTTCGCCGCGTCTTGAGAAATACACGCACGGCTATGCTTTTGTGCTGTATCTCAGCCCGACTGATTATCATCGTATTCATGCGCCGGTATCCGGTACACTGGTGGAGAAGGAACATTTGCGCGGCAAGGTATATCCGGTGAATGACTTCGGCTTACAGCACATGAGAGCGGTTCTGAGCCGCAATGAACGGCAGATTACGTACATTGCCCATGAATACGGCGAGGTGGCGGTCGTCAAGGTTGGCGCGATGAATGTAAGCAGCATCAAATACACCGATGACGAAGCCCTCTCATGGGAAAAAGGCGACGATCTCGCCTATTTCGAGTTTGGATCAACCGTCGTTCTGTTGACCGAAAATGGCACATTTGAACCTGACCCTGTGCTGAAGCTGGGAGATGTAGTTAGAATGGGACAGCGTCTCGGTTGCTTCCGGCACGATCCCAAAGCATAAGCGAATTTGCCGTTACATCACGGCAACGGCGACACGGATGAAAGGACCCGGCAGCATTGCTCAGGTCCTTTTTGGCGTTTATCTTTTTATTCGTTATAGGAATATCCTTAGAACCACACGTTCACCTCTCCGTCGCTAGGCTACAGCCTGTCCACCCGCTCATTCCTTCACCTGATCTCAGACGGACTTTTCCCAGTGTACTGCTTGAATTGACGGCTGAAGAAAAAAATATCCCGGTATCCCAAAGCCTCTGCCACCTCAGTCACATTCATTCCGGCATGCAGCAACAGATGCTGTGCGCGCTCAATTCGCATGCTGATGATATGAGATTGAGCGGAAACACCCAGCAACTCCTTGAATTTGATTGAAAAATAGCGCGGTGACAGCCCTGCCCGTGCCGCCAAATCCTCGACGCGATGAGGAAGCCCCGGATGCTGGCGCACATAATTGGCCGTTTCCCGGATGACTTCGGTGAGCTGATGGCTGACCGGCTGCTCCTGCGGCTCCTTGCGGTCGGCACGCAGCAAATGTATCATGAGCTGCTTCAGGATTAGCCTGCCCTCCTCCTCGGCCCCGTAAGCGAGTTCCAGGCGCAGACGGACGTACCTGGCAAGCATATGCTCCACCTCGACCATTTCCTCCAGCATTCGATAGCTGGCAGGAATGATCTCCGGCTGCTCGGTAAGATCAAAATGGATATAGGTAAGTACTAGCGGCTTCTGAGGGTTATGTGTGGCATGAGTATCATCCCCCGGCTTGAACAGGAAGCAACTTCCTTTGCTTACCGGAAAGGATTCCCCGTTCAATACAACCGTTCCTTCACCGCTCCATACATAAAATAAATCATAGTTTGGCATCGGCCTTTCGCGCACCTGCCATTTCCAGCCCGGCTCGCACACAATTTTGGCAAAGGCGGACAACAGGATGAACGATGACGCAGACGTATCCAGCAAAACCTGCACCTCCTTATGCTATTCTTTCGTTGTCCCAGATCCCGTTAAATTATAATATAAGCGCAGAACAGCCATTACGCAAAAAATAAAGCTTTTCCTCCATTTTTGCTTTTTAATTTTGTGTAAGTGTTTTTCTTTTTCTGGGACGCTTTTGCGTGACGCTTACCGTGTGTAATGCTATAATATGTAATCAAAATGACTTGGAAGGATGAAACCGGAATGAATCCACTGGCAGCGCAGTTAAACCGCAACATTCAGGCAGGCAACGAGCATGTATATGAAATGCTTTCTCTTTTAGGTAAAGAGATTTATTTCCCAAAAGAAGGAATTTTGAGTCAATCGGCAGAGGCGGGGAAACTTGCTAAAAAATATAACGCTACGATTGGTATTGCTACCGAGGGTAGCGGCCCTATGCATTTGGGGGTCATTCAGGAGAAGCTGTCCGCATACAGCCCCAAGGACCTGTACCCTTATGCGCCCCCTGCGGGCAAGCCTGAGCTGCGTAGTGTATGGCGGGAAAAAATGCTGAAGGAAAACCCGTCGCTGGCGGGAAAAAGCTACGGCCTACCGGTGGTTACGAACGCGCTGACTCATGGTTTGAGCATCGTTGCCGACCTCTTTACAGATGAAGGGGATGCTGTCATTTATCCAGACAAAAACTGGGAAAACTATGAACTGACCTTCGGTATTCGCCGTCATGGACGATTGGTAAATTTCCCATTGTTCACAGAGGACCAACATTTTAATAGTGATGGGTTACGCGAAGCACTGCTGGCGCAGAAGGATTACGGCAAAGCCATTGTTGTGTTGAACTTCCCGAACAACCCGACTGGCTATACACCGGGAGTCGAAGAGGGCAAAGCCATTGTTGCTGCCATTCAGGAAGCTGCGGAAGCAGGCATCAATGTCGTAGTTGTAACAGATGACGCTTATTTTGGTCTGTTCTTCGAGGACTCCCTGCATGAATCGCTATTCGGCCAGTTAGCTGGACTTCATCCAAGAATTTTACCAGTCAAAATTGACGGAGCCACCAAAGAAGAATTCGTTTGGGGCTTCCGTGTCGGATTTATTACCTTCGCTTCGGAACATCAGGACGTGCTGAGCGCACTGGAGCAAAAAGCATTGGGAATTATACGGGCAACGATTTCCAGCGGCCCTCACCCGTCGCAAACCTTCGTGCTGGATGCTCTCAAATCACCGGATTTTGAGCAACAGAAGGAAGAAAAGTTCCAAATCATGAAAGGCCGGGCCAACAAGGTCAAGGCGCTACTTGATAGCGGAAAATACGGAGATGTATGGAGCTACTATCCTTTCAACTCGGGTTATTTCATGTGTCTCAAGCTGAACGGCTTGTCCGCCGAACAACTGCGCACACATCTGCTGGAGCAATATGGGGTGGGAACGATTGCACTGGGTGAGCATGATCTCCGTATCGCGTTCTCCTGTATCGAGGAAGAATATCTGGAAGACTTGTACGACATTGTTTATCGTGGTGTGCAAGACTTATTGAACGCCTAATCTAATCGGTCGGTATGAACTGGTTAGACTTATAGCTGGATTAAGCGGTGTGCCGGATGTTGCGGCATACCGTTTTTTTATACCCCCTGTTGAACGATTCATTCCCAACTCGAAGCACTTATCCCTCAGCAGCCAGCAAAGATTGTTGTGCCAGCGGCAGCAAAATGATAACCTCCGTACCCGCTCCCGGCTCGCTCTCATACCGTATACTGCCGTTCATCGCTTCAATCATGCGAAAAGAGACTGCTGTTCCCAGCCCTGTTCCTACTTCTTTGGTCGAAAAAAACAAAGTGCCTACCCGTTCCAGATGTTCCGGGCTCATGCCTTTTCCAGTATCCTTGATATTCAGACATGCCTTCTCTTCCTGAACTACCAGCTTTATGTCTACCTTGCCTCCATCTTCCGCAGCCTCAATCGCATTTTTCGTGATATGAATTAACGCCTGCAACAGTTGATTACGATCCGTATGTAGATATATATCATTCCTCAGCTCCGTCTGCATTCTTACGCCTTGCTTGGCCGCCATCGGTTTCAGGAGCAGAACAATCTGTTGGACCATACCGGACAAATCCATCAGCTCCGTCTTCCCAATCTGTGGCTTGGATAAATTCAAATAGTCGCTAATGATTCTTTCAGCCCGATCCACCTCCGCCAGCGCCAGCGCCATATATCTGCGGTTTTTTCCTTCCAGCCCTGACTGGGCCATTTGCAGGAACCCTTTTACGACCGTCAACGGATTACGAACTTCGTGAGCCATGGAAGCGGCCAGTTCCCCTAACGTATTGAGACGTTCAGCATATTTGATCTTTTTTCTCATCTCTTCCCGTTCGAGACTAAACTCCATCCAGCAAGAGGCAGCTCCGATACTTAGAAATTGAATTATAGCAAACCAAAGGATCCCCTTGATCAGCTCGACTTCATCCTCATTCAGTCTGCCGTTGGCCCAGGAATGCATCATAAGAACAACCAGCATGATCACATTCATCCACACACTCATGAGCAAGTTTATCAATACCCGGGCCAGCATGCCTTTGAGCTGCATAAATTTTTTTCTCACCAAGAGAGGTACGAGATAACATAACATCATGCTAAGCAGCCCCACACCGATGGAATCAGGTCCAACATAAATGCGGGCCAGCATCATGAGTGTTATATTCACTAGTCCTGCTCCGGGGCCAAAATATAAAACGGAGAGGATCAGCGGAACATATCGGAGATCCCAAAGGAAGCCGTACCAGCTATACGAGAAAATAAGACAAAGCACAGAAGAGATACCCAGCACCCCTCCCATGAGCAACGGGGTCTGTTTCATATGTCGATAATCCGATAAAGCGCTGTACACCAGCAAGGGTACAAAAACCAGAAATATATTCACGAGCAGCTTGTCTGCCAGCATCTCGTCGTTCCCACTTTCCAAGTAATAATGATTATATACTTCTTCTATTCTCGACAAAACGTGTCTTTTCCTCTCTATCCCCTCATATCCGCTGAAAAAAATAAGGCGATCCGGCAATGTACCTCCACGTTGGCCCACGCAATCCGAAAATCGGCTTCATAATATACGGTGTATCCTACATCACAAGGACCGAGAGGAGAATGAGCATGGGAGCAGAAGAAACAAGAGGCGGTTACGGTGGTTTCGGCGCATTCACAAGCACAGGAACGATTCTGGTGCTGTTCATTTTGTTAGTAATCATCAGCAAAACGATTTTTATTTAAGCAGAATGACATCTGCGCCCACGGCTGACCCATAGCAGTACCCACGCAAAAAGGCTATTCTGCAAACAGCGCTTGCTGCTTACGGAATAGCCTTTGTTTTTACTTTATACACACAGGATCAAACTTCTTCCTCATCTTGACCGTCCAGACGCCATTTTTTCGCCTGAGCGCCTCGTACTAGGTATACTACCAGCACTCCACCAGCCAGCGTAAGCAGTGTGGTGACCAGCCCTTCAGTTCCTCTCAACAAAAAAGGAAGCCACAGGATGACCGCAACCGGCAACAGCAGCCGGACAACAAAGTCCAGGAAAGACGCACGACGGGTATGTACAGGAAGCGGATAGAGCTGAAGCCATAGCGAATCCTTATGGTACTGCCTTAACGAAGTAATCTGCACGCCGATCAGGAATATAAAAAATAAATACACAGCGATACCGATCCAGCTCGTATGCGTGATCCATATAATCAACAGGCCGAGGATCCCCAGTCGTATCACCATCCCCACAGGCTCTGTGCGCACAAAGGTCTTAAACAGCAGGTAACGATAAGCACCCCTTTTGTCCCACGGTATGTTACCGCCTAACCAGGACAACCAGCGACGCGGAGTCACTCTCTGCGTAAGGGCCGGCACATCAACAAACCAGCCCAAAGTACGCATCACACGGGCAGCCTGTACGCCTTCTGTACGGATCAGGTTCTCCCATGCCACCAACAGCTTGACCGGAAAACGCAGGACAAGCACGTACACCACACCCACCAGCACGATAAACGGCAAGCTGCGCAGCGGAGGCTGCCACAGCCATGCGGCTACCAGCAGCACGGCCAGCGCCCAGCGAAGCAGACGATACGCCATACTCGCACTGCGCGATACCATGCGCAGCTCCTGCCAGCCCCCATAGCTAAACAGCAGCTTCAGCAGCACGAACAGCAGTATGGTCAGCAGTAGTGGCTTAGGCGCAGTATCGCTGCGGATATACAACGGCCACGCGATCACAAGCAGCAACAGCAGACCAAATATTTTATATACCACGCCACGGATACGGCTGGACTTAAAATATTCGTGCATCGCATGCTCCTGAGGACGCAGGAAGACGATATCGGCTTCGTTCAAATACGTACGGAAGCTCATATGAGCGATCGGAACGGCTACAGTGAGCATAATCCAGCGGATGGGCAAATCCGGCGGGATATGCATAATCAGCGACGTGTACCACGCGGCAAAGGCAATCAGCGCAAAGCCGAAGACGACCGCCAGGCCGCTCTGAATGACATAGCCGAGATAAGGCAGCACTTGTCCCCAGAACGCAGCACGTCTTTCTTTATGCAAACGTTGCAAATCCATGCTCATTCCCTGCCCTGTACCAGCTCATAAAATGCATCTTCCAGCGGCATGCCCGGCTTACCCGCCTGTGCTGTCACTTCGTCCAGCGTGCCCTGTGCAATGATGGCACCCTGATGAAGCACAATGAAACGATCACAATAATTTTCAATCGTGGACAAAATATGAGAACTGAGTAAAATGGACGAGCCCGAGCGCTTCATTTCCAGCATAAAATCAAGCAGGGAACGAATACCGAGCGGGTCCAGACCCAAAAATGGCTCATCAATGACATACAGTGGCGGCCCCGCCAAAAATGCGCACATAATCATCACTTTCTGGCGCATCCCTTTGGAGAGATGCATCGACATGCTTCCGCTCTTATCCCGCATACGGAACAAGTCCAGCATTTGGTCACTGCGAGTGCGAAAATCAGCTTCATTGACTCCATACGCTCTGGCGGTGAATTCCATATGCTCCATCACGGTCATTTCGGGATACAGCTCTGGAGACTCGGGTACAAAAGCAATGGCTCCCTGATACTGCTCGGGATTGTCCGCCTGCTTATGTCCCTGCACGCGGATTTCTCCCGCCTGTGGTGTCATCAGGCCCAAAATATGCTTCATCGTCGTACTTTTCCCGGCTCCGTTCAGACCGATCAGCCCCACCATTTCGCCCGGCTTTACATCCAGAGAAATCTGGTGCAGCACCGGGCGCTTGGCGCTGTATCCGCCTGTCAGTCCATTAATTTGCAATACAGGCTGTTGTTCCATGGCTCCCCCTCTTCTCACTTATCCGTTCGGCTTTGACCCTTTTTCCTTCAGCCATCTTGGCGCTCCCTTGTTTTTACGCTCACGCTCGCGCTGCGCTTTCCCTGCTTTGGACAAGGCCGCTCCTTTGCTCTTGCTTGGAGCCGAGCCATTTGCCGCAGTTCTGCCAGGACGACCGTTCTCACCGCGGGCAGGCGCCTTGCGGCTTTCCGTGGCTGCTCCGTCAGAAGTGGCTCTGGCTTCGGATGGCCTTACAGGCGCACGCTTGGCATCCTCCGGACGCGGTACGACAACCCGGCCTCCGTGCAACGCACGCTCCGCAATGTCGATGCCCAGTTCACGGGAAAATTTACGCATGATGAACGTTTCACGGTCGGTAACAACCGACGCAACCAGTCCTTTACGTCCCATTCGTCCGGTCCGTCCTGCACGGTGAACATAAGCCTGACTGTCCGTAGCTGGATCAAAATGGATCACCATTTCCAGCCCCTCAATATCCAGACCACGGGCTGCCACATCGGAAGCAATCAGCACCTTGAGCTTGTCCGCACGAAACTGGGCCAGCACGTTAGTACGTGTAACTTTGTCCGCATCGCCATATAGGGATGCTGTAGTCAGTCCCATATGCTTGAGCTTGGCCTCAATCTCCCCGATGGCATTGGTAGTATTGACGAACACCAGTGCTTTTCTCGGATTAAAATGACGCACCAGTCGGCGCAGCATGTCCACCTTATCCCGTTCTTCGGATACAAAGTAATAGTGCTCCAAACCGCTGGCCGTCTTCTGGTCAGGATCAATCCCGATTTCCACGTAATCCTGCATTTCCCGCTTGGCCAGCCCTTGAATTTCGTCGTTCAGCGTCGCGGACAGAAATACGAGCTGACGGTCACGCTGGGCAGTGCCCAGGATGTTCGTGACATCGCCTGCTCCCCCGAGCTGGAACATCTGATCCACCTCGTCGATGACGATAGTTGTAATATTGTGCATTTTCAGCTTCTTGGAAGCGATGAGCTCCCGAACACGTCCCGGTGTGCCGACCACAAGCTGCGGATGGTCCTTCAGCTTCTCGATCTGCCGTTTGATGGCCGCTCCACCGATCAGGCCGAGCACACGGATGCCTCGATGCTCCCCATAACGCTGGCCTTCGCGTACAATTTGCATCGCCAGCTCCTGACTGGGAGCCAGGATCAGCTTTTGCGTGGCCTTTTTCTGCGGGTCAATGGCTTGCAGCAGCGGCAGCAAATAAGCCAGCGTCTTCCCTGTGCCAGTCTGCGAACGCGCCAATACATGCCTGCCCTTGATCATTTCTGGTATAGCCTGCGCCTGAACTGGCGAAGGCTGTGTAATCTCATGCTCAGCCAGCTTGGTCAACAGATCTTGTTCCACGCCGAGCGATTCAAAATTCAATGTCATGAAAAGGTCCAACCCCTATACGTAAATTCGTTACTCTCCATTATATGCGAAAACCGCCCTGTAACCAAATGCAGATATTTAGTCATACCTCCCTTTCATTCAAAATGACAAAAAAGATGTCCCTCCACCATCACATGGTTTGCGGGACATCTTTTATTTTTTGTTCATCACGCCATGGCCCAACCTGTCGGTCAGCCTGGGAGCAAGCTGGTACAGCTTGAGAAAAGGAGATATCCACCGTGGCAGATTAACCTCCTCCTTGCGAAGCTCCATCGCTCTCACGATGTGCTGAGCCACCTTGTCCGGCTTTAGCATAAACCAGCCTACATTACGAACATATCCGCCCGAAGGATCAGCGAGGTCAAAAAACGGCGTGTCAATCGGTCCGGGGTTAATCGTTGTTAGCGTAACTCCGCTCCCGCGCAGTTCCTGCCGAAGCGCATTGCTGAACCCTAGCAGTGCATGCTTCGTTGCTGTGTAGGAGGACGATTTGGCTGTCCCGATTTTACCGGCCATGGATGCCACATTGACGATCTGTCCCGTACCTCTTGCTGTCATTTGCGGCAGGAATGCCTTGATACAGCGGACAGCGCCCATATAATTCACATCCATCATTTGTTCAAACTCCGTCAAGTCTGTCTCATGAAAATAATCAAACTTCCCGTAACCTGCGTTGTTGAGCAAAATATCGACCCGTCCGAACTGCTCCAGCACACGGGCAGCCACGGCCTCTACCTGCTCTTGACGAGTGACGTCCAGAGGGATCAACTCATGCCTGCCACTCATTCCGGCTGACACTTGTTCCAGCCGTTCCTGCGAACGCGCAGTCAAAATAGGAATCGCGCCCTTTTCGCTCAGCAACCGTGCGCAGAGGGCACCAATTCCACTGGATGCACCTGTAATGACAACCACCTTGTTTTGCAATGTACTCATGGACATCCCTCCATATTAAAGAAACCTGCTTCTTTAATATTAAGAGATCATCACCTGAATATCCAGCTCACCGATCCCTTCCATCGTAAGCGGAATATAAAGGGCACGCTGAGGTACGAAGGAGGTCAAGTTTTCCGACTTCATGACCTGCGGAGGCGTAATGTCGACTACAATCCCCTGATTGGACAAAATCGTGCTGGCATTACCGCTGATCATATTTCCCAATTCAGAAATGGCGCTTTTGCCCATCTCATCAATTTCAGTCAAAACGAATCCGCCCATCATCGCCGATACCATGCGCAACGCTACCTGTTCATTCAGGCCGAACACAATATTTCCGCTAAGCTGTCCGGTCATCCCGATCATAATCCAAATATGGTCATCCACCAGCTCGACATTTTTCACACCGAGATCGCCGGGTGAGGGAGAGATTTGGATCAATTGTTCAATGACCCGCCGCGCCGACTCCAAAAAAGGATTTATCACTTCTGCCTTCACGATCATTGCGCCCCTTTACGATGGGCTTTTAGACACACAACAAAAGTCCCATTTTAATTTGAATTTTATTTTTCAAAATGATGCATAACGAATCAACCTTCAATAAAATACTCTCTCTATCACTTATCGACAGCTATCCGGCAATTTTTTATAGCCGAATCACAAAAAATGTGAATAATGTCCTATTCCATCGCTTTCCATCGAATTCAAATGGATTACTTTTGATGTATAGCAGGACTTTAGTCTTTATTTTCCAATATACCATACTTCACGGTGTTCTGCTTCGATTCATTGCCCTTCCCGCTCGAATAACCTATAATTTAATGAAATAAGCATAACGATGGTTTTACATATGCACATGTGGATTTGTGAAAAATCCTCAGGCTGTATTGCTGCGACAGAATTAAGAAAAGAGAGGAGGAACTTCATGAACATCAGTCAACTTGAAACACTTATCATGATTTCCAAAACAATGAGCTTCCGCAAAGCCGGAGAACTTCTCAATTTGACGCAGCCGGCGGTATCCGCCCAAATCAAAAGTCTGGAGGACGAGTTCAAGACCATTCTGATCGACCGCAACCAACCCGTCACCCTGACCGACCGAGGGGCTGTTTTTTTGGAACATGCCGAGCGGATCTTGAGTGTTGTCGAGGAGCTGCGGCAGAAATTGTATGATCTGAACGAAACGCCGCAGGGTCATATTGCGCTCGGCACTACAACGTCCATCGCTATTCAAATTTTACCGCGTGTACTTTCCTACTTTCAGGATCAATTCCCGCTCATCAAAACCTCCATTCAATCCATGGCTTCCTCCATGATTTATCAGCAGGTGGAAAACGGGCTTATTGATGTTGGCATCGGTTACTTGATCGAACGTAATCCCAATTTGAGCACTTCGATTTTGTATTACGATTCCTTTGAGCTTGTCGTATCGCCCACTCATCCATTGGCCTCCCAACCGCATGCTACCATTGAAGCCCTTCGGGAAATTCCACTTATTCTGCTCTCACCCGATACGGTAGGACGAAAATTCGTGGATGATGTATTTAAAAAACACCAAATTGTGCCTCATGTCGTGATCGAGTTGTCCAGCAGCGAGGAAGTCAAACGGATGGTAGAGATTAATCTTGGCGCCGCCATTATCTCCAGGCTGTCAGTCTCTCCTGAGCTACGCGCGGGTACGTTGAAAATGATTCACATTACCGAGCTGGAGGTTAGCCATCCGGTAGGGGTCATTTACAAATCCGGCCGATATCTGAATTCAGCCATGCAGCAGTTTCTAAGCGATTTAAAAGGTATGCCGGAGACCAATTTTATCAGTTCTGAATAACGCACTCAGCTATGAACACCCTACGAAATACAAACCTTGATTACGAAAGGACGACATCCTATGAAATTTGATCTGCACACCCATCACTTCCGCTGCGGTCATGCAGACGGTAATATTCGGGACTATATCGAAGCAGGCATTCAGTCCGGTTTACAGGCTATTGGTATTTCAGACCACTCCCCCTTCTTATGCAGCGAGCAGGATCAGGCTTTTCCAAAAACTTATATGGCGAAATCACAGCTTGCCGAGTACGTAGAAGAGGTACAGCAGCTACAGAAGGAATATGAAGGCCGTATTGACGTGCTGCTCGGATTGGAAACGGATTATTTCCCTGATTATGCAGAACTGTACCGTTCCACCCTGGCCCCTTATCCGTTCGACTACCTCATTGGGTCGATCCATAATGTTGAGGGAGACAGCATTTTTAACCGTAACCGTTGGAACGAAGTAAGTGATGCTCGCAAAATCGAGGTCAAGCAAGCTTACTATTCGCTCATTCAGGAATCTGCTCGGAGCGGTATGTTTCAGATTTTGGGTCATATCGACGCCATGAAAGGGAATTTCCCGGCTTTCTCAGATATTCCTGCCGATGAAGCGATTGATGAAACCTTGAGAGTGATTGCAGAGTCCGGTGTGGCGATTGAAATTAACACTTCAGGCAAAACCAAGCTCAGTGGCGGATGGTATCCGTCAGTCCCCATTTTGGAAAGAGCGCATCATTTTGGCGTAGAGGTCACTTTTGGTTCAGATGCCCATAAACCTGTGCGGGTAGGCGAAGATTGGGACGATGTGAAGGCGATGCTGAAGGATATTGGCTTCCGCGAATGGGTTTATTTTAAACAAAAACGTAAAATTCCAGTGCCGCTTTAAAATTTGTTTAAGGTGGGATTTGCCGCTCCGCTGCCAACCACCTTAAACTGCACGGCTCCATTATTTTAAATATTATTTATATTTTACAACATCTATGTGTGAGGAGAATTACATATGTATCTGGAAGACCCGATGGACAAGATCAAAAAGCTAAAGCACGATATCACGCGTTTTATGCTGATCTATAAATTTGCGCTCGATGAAATGGAAACCAAGATTGAAATACTAAAGCAGGAATTTCAGGCGTTGCACGATTATAGCCCTATTGAGCATACCAAATCGCGCCTCAAATCCCCTGAGAGCATCATGAACAAAATGTTTCGTAAAAATAGCGAGCTTTCTCTTACTGCCGTCAAGGATCACATTAAGGATATCGCGGGACTACGCATTACCTGCTCTTTTATTTCGGACATTTATGATGTAAGTGACATGTTACAGAGACAAAGTGATTTGAAGGTGCTGGAGGTCAAAGATTACATCAAAAATCCCAAACCAAACGGCTACCAAAGTCTGCATTTGCTGATCCAGGTTCCTGTATTCATGTCCGACTGTCAGGAGCTGGTCTGCGTGGAGGTACAAATTCGGACGATTGCGATGGATTTCTGGGCCAGTCTGGAGCATAAAATCTTTTATAAATACAACCAGTCCGTCCCCGAAAGCCTGACACGCGAATTAAAAAATGCGGCAGATTCAGCCAATGCGCTTGACCTCCAAATGGAACGTCTCCACCGAGAAATCAAGGAGATTAAAGACGCCCAAGGTGAAGAAGACTCTATTGAAGAGATTCGGAAGATTATCATTAATAATCAGCAATTTTCGGTGCCAGCCAACTTTTTGAAGCTGCTTGGGGAGTAATTGGACAGGCTTCGTTAGTGATTTCATCGCTACGCGAATGATTTGATCTTGCGATCGCTGCTGCAACGGGATTCTCAGGATTTATAAACCCTTTAAAGGGTTGAATCCCATTGCAAAAGCGAACGCTTACGCTTATCCAGATTCAGATTCTTCGCTCCGCTGCCAACCGCCTCTCATTCTTAATTTCGTTTTTATGTCCATTCATCGCAGTTATTTAAAAAGATTAAACCATTGAACTTGAGCCTTGCAGTTTGGATTAATTTGAGCGATTCCTTTAACTGTATCTAAACGAGGAACTTTAGATTTAAAATTAGGATGCTCCGATATAGCGGGTTTAATGAGCATCTGGAGGCTGATCCAATCGCCTGAAAGTGTCTTCAGAAACAGTTTGCCGTTAATTAATCTTCCTGTTCTGTACATACACGTTAATAACCGGATACATAGCGGTCGACTTCGTCCTCAACCCTCTCAATCGCTTGAATCAAGGGCATTTCAGGTTCCTCCTGTTTATATTGAATAGCCTTCTCACACGTACCTCCTGCCCCTGCCCACTCCCAATACAGATGAATGTCTACAGACTCCAGAAAATATACAGATAAGGCTTCAACAGGATTTGCAGCATACAGCTTCATAAATTCCTCGTCTGTAAGCTGATGCTGCCGAAGATACTCACCTTTCATATTGCAGAGTAGATTAAAAGTGTCTTGTTCGTTAATATAAATAGAACGGGCAACGAATTCATTGCGCCTTTCAACCGAGTTCAGTATGATTTGCATAGCGTTACGGATGTGCTCGTCTTCGGGACTGATATGAAACATTTGAATGAGATTGTTCGTGGTCAATTTGGGGTTAAACGGGGCTGGCTCTATGATTCGTGTCCACACATTAGTCTTTCCATTCTCAAACACTTCAATAGCGTCTGAGACATTATAGCCTATCGTTTGCCATTTACGGTTCAGAGCATCGGTGATGTGATAATAATGTATCTCTTGGTCATCGCTTCCCACTTCTTGCGGCCAAACTGTTTCCATGCGAACGATGTCCAGAATATGTTGTTTGTTGACTTTGTCTTCTAGTGTAGTCATATGTATTTCCCCCGATTCTTTTTGGTAAAATGGCAATAGCAAAGCCAAGGATATGATGCATATCCTTTTGTTTAGGATGAATTTCACAGTAAATATATACTCTTATAGCGATAAATAAAATATACTCTTGAAGATATAAATTGTCAATAAAAAAATCCCGGAGGCATCTATTTAATGTTGAAAATCAAAATTAAGCTAAAGGAAGTATTAAAAACAAAAGGAATCACTCAAAAAAACTTAGAAGCTATGACAGGAATACCCCAATCCAGAATATCTACTCTTTGTAGTGGTAATCGACAAGAAGTTAACCTACTCATGCTTGAAAAAATCGCCCATGCTTTGGAGATCACAGACTTATCCGAATTAATTCAGTTAGAAGAAGAGAACTAATGACTTCTTAATTCAAGTTAGGAGATAAATCTAAGATGGAACTGATCATAAAACTTAAAGACGTTATGAAAGAAAGAGACATCACTCAGTTACAATTGGCAAAAATGGCAAATGTCCGGCAAGCTGTAATATCGGAATTATGCAGAAATGCTCGGGAAGAAGTAAATTTAGCTATGCTAACAAGGATCGCCATCGCTTTAGATATTAAGGACATATCAGAATTAATACAATTTGATGAGACAGAGTAGAGAAATTCTACAGGGATAACTGGAAGGATTAGATAAAACTCCATGTTTTTTCGGACAGACGACCGAAGTTAAATGAATGAGGTTAAGGAAACATTACATCTTTGATAAAAACCCATAGCTGCCTTTAAATATATATCTACCGAAGGTTATACTAACGTCTCCATGTGTGATGTAACTGAAGAAGCAGGCGTGTTATCAAATCAATTAAATTACTACTTTAAGGATTATTGAAACTCAAATTACAACGAGCAAGCCTAAAATGGCATTGCTCGACATTGAAGCATGAGAATCTTTTTCGGGATACTGCTCAACACATTTCTTAATTGCAATCATAGTTCTGATCTTTGACAAATTCCTTCTAGATCTACTCCCGTCATACCCTCCGTTACTTGAGCAAAAATAGAAAACGAAACATACTCACTAAGTATCGTAATTTAGTAAAGACAGCGCAATAAGATAGCCAAAACGTGATTTAAGCAAGGATACCTCCATTCCTCATATCACACGCGTCGAGACGATGGAAAGGGATATACGTCTTCTACAGTTTATGTAGTCTTCAACCTCAAAAATATTTTCTTTCAGACTAACTCGTTGGGAACCAGTCTACCTCAGCCCTAATATGGTAGCCCGAAAATCAACAAGGTTCTCAATAAACAAGGAAACGGATATTTTAGAAAGCAGTAGCTCGAATCATGTAAGACTTAGGGCTAAAACCTGCCACCGTCAAGAAATATAAGGCTACAATGTGTTTAATTATAATCAATTTCGTCCGAACACTCCGTATGAGCCGAGGTATCATCTAATTCCCACCGAAGAAAGCTGGCTATACCGGGCCAGCGTAATGTACCTGTGCAGCCGTAAAATCGTAGGTTTTTTATGGATGGAAGAATGGCAAAGGAACTGGTCGTTCAAGCACTAGACTGGGATTAATCAGCAGGAACTATCCGGAGTAGTCCTCTCACCACTCAATCGGGAAAGTAATACATGATATCAAACTAGATTGAACCAATACAATATGAAGGGGGGCTTAAGTCGGAGGGTAACTGTTATGACAATGTATGTATTGAATCTTTCCATAGCATCCTGAAAAAAATGATTTACCTAGAAAAATTCAAGACACGGGGAGCGCATATTCGAGTACACTACATTTTCTATAATGCTAAGTACATTCACTCAACCATTGGGTATATCACACCGAATGAATGCAAACTTATGTACCAAAAAACAGCCTTATTTTCTCGATTCTAGGTGTCTACTTTATTAACAGAGGTACACTTCTAATCTCAATGTGCACAGTCGAATTTATTACCATTATGAAAGGAAACTTCAAAATGCGAAAACAATTTTTCGGATTGGATTTCGATATCCAGACATCAATCGAAAACAAAGAAAAAAAATTAATATTACTGCCTAACCCTGAAGCACAATTACAATATCAAAATTCACTTGCAACTTTAGATGAGCAAAGTTTACAACTATTGTGGAGTAAATCATTCTTCGGAATCAATCATACAACACAATTATTTCGAATCATGTATGATACTTTCAACTCAAAAGTTAATGATATAAAAACCAACGATGACATATTAACAGTACATGCTTTATTTTGTGATATGATCATACGTTTTGGCACTATAATAGAGGATTTTGCTGGATTTTGTTCTGCATGTAAAAGACATGTGACAGAAGGAACTAATATTGCTGAACATTTTTTAGCTTACAGTAATCCAAATCAGTTTTATACAGACATGCTCTCTAAGCAGGGTGCAGAATTCATCCGACAGATCTTCAGAATACCGCAATCGCAAGATGATCTGGATACTATTTTCACTAATTTATCTGCTGCTGAGAAAGAATTACTTTGGAAAGGTATCTCAGTAACAACAGAAATAATATCTGAACGTATGAAGATAACTGCTAAATCAATTGTAAGAGAACAACCAACAAACTTCACTCTTTTCGACTTATATAATAAATTAAAGCATGGATTCGCACCTTATTATTCGTATATATTCCCCATACCAATTACATTAACAACTACAGAAATAGAAACTACCAATGAAGAAATGGTTGAATCATATCTGATTAAATTTATGCTAATCATGCATAATAAACTCAAAGGGCAGATGAATAACATAGAATTACAAAAGCTAAGAGTTAATAAATTGGCCACATGTGCTACAACTCTAATTGAGGCTACCAAAGAAACCGCTGATGAAATCTTGCAAACTGTAATAGAGATCGATTATCTATACAAGTACTTAGTTAAAAGATATATCACTTACGCATCAGGTAGCAAAAGAATTCTACTTCTCGGAAGTAAAGACCATTTAACAATAGAAGAATCAAATGATATTGAAACAATCATCTCTAATGACAAACGATACACTTAAAAAGTGTGGATCTAATGACTTGTGAGAAAAACAACCCCCATACAATCAATTCAAAACCAGGAGTGTTTTAACAAAAGTTGAGTCTACTCCTCATTTTCCAACACGTCCATTTTTGTGTCGTAAAATTGGGTTATTATGCTAAAATAATCCTTTCATCGTTCCGTTTCCTTTGAGAACATTATTCCGTCTACCTTAATAAAACCAATCCCTTAAGGAGTGTGATTCATGAATGAGAAAGATACTTGTATTAGGTGGAACGCGCTTTTTTGGAAAAAGGCTGGTGGAACGTCTGGTGGAGGATTCCGAGAATAACGTTACGATCCTCACGAGAGGTCAAACAAGTGATTCGTTCGGTGACCGCGTTCAGCGGATTATTGCAGATCGTAACGATGCAGAAGCGCTGGCTGAGGCGGTAGGTGAGCAGGTTTGGGATGTTGTCTACGATAATATTTGCTTTTCTCCAGATGAAGCCAGAGAAGCCTGCCGCATTTTTGATGCTAAAGCCAAACGGTATATTCTGACCTCCAGCTTATCCGTCTACGATCCAAGTCCAGAAGTGCTGACCGAGAGTATCTTCGACCCTCAGGCTTACCCGGTTCGCAAAGGCAGACAGGACGATTTTACATATCAGGAGGCTAAACGGCAGGCAGAAGCGGTTTTCATGCAACAAGCTACGTTCCCGGTTGCCGCTGTTCGTTTTCCGATTGTATTAGGAGCAGATGATTATACGAAAAGACTTCATTTTCATATAGAGCATGTTCGTGATGGAATAAAAATCGGCATACCGAATCCGGCAGCGCACATCTCGTTTATCCGTTCTGATGAAGCCGCAGATTTTCTGCTTTGGCTTGGTCACTCTCATTTGACAGGACCCGTCAATGCTTGCTCCGACGGTACTGTGAAGATTGGAGAACTCATTTCCACCATTGAGCAGGTAACTGGAAAACAAGCCGTGATTCAAGAAAAAACAGCGGACGAGCATATGTCTCCATTCGGTATTACACAATCCTGGTATATGGATACGACCAAAGCCCAATCAGAAGGATACTCGTTCCTTTCCCTGACCGAATGGCTTCCCGAGCTGATCACCAACCTGAACCGTTCCTATGAATCATAAAAGTAACTTGTAAATCACAAGTAGCTGCCATAGAAACAAGGCAAAAAAAAGAGGACCCGATCATCGGGTCCAGCAACATATATTATTCAAAAGGGGGTCATGTCTGTATTGTACCCGTCCTGTGTTAGAGTTAGTTTGCAGTTATATTTCATCTCTGTAACAAAATATTCCACTGCCATTTCTATGCATAATCCCCTTGGGTAATCGAGAACACCAATACACCCGGTACCTCTCCTGAATGATCATAGGCACTGATTGTGCGCAGCATGCGCATCTTGTTTTTAATCAGCACACGCACGGAAGCCTGATTATCCTCTTGGCAACGACCTTCGATCCTCTTGAGCTTTAAAGCACCAAAACCAAATCTCAGCATTTCCTCCACGACCTCTGTAGCCAGCCCTTGTCCCCAGAAAGGACGGTCCAAAATATAGCCTAGCTGCGCCTCACCCGCTTTTTCATTCCATTGCTGGAAAGAAGCGATACCGAGCAGCGGCGAGTGGCTGAGTTCATTATGTTCATGGAGTTCGTTAAGTTGGCCGGGTTCGTTGTTTGCTGCTGTATTTCTCCCATGCCATTCCACCGCAAAATGCAGGGAATCCAGCGAATCCGCAGCCACTCTTATTTGCGCTACCAAACGACGCATCCGCGTATCGACTGGCTTGCGAATCCGGTTCACATACCGGATAACCAATGGATCGGACAGCATCCGTTCCAGCGCGGGGTAATCCCTTGCTTGTAGCTGGCGCAACCGGACACGATCGGTATAAAGCTCCGGTAGCCCTGACCCTGAACGAAGCATTTCTCTGGTGAGCACAATGATCCCTCCTGCGGATGGATTAGCTTTTTGCGGCGAATAGGTTGCACACTCAATCCAGGTCCTGAATTCCCCGGTAAATGCCTGTGCGCAGCTCACGAATGTAATACGGCAAAGAAGGTACGTCTGCTTCCTCAGCCTGTTTCACCGCCAGCTCTATATTATAAGGTACACGTACAAACTGGATGGAAAAAGGTGTAGGGCTCTCTTCTCCCATGCTCCCCTCCAAAATGCAGTAGGAAGCCTGAGTTACATCCAGCGGATTGCCAACACTGCCGACATTAAAAAGCGTTTTGCCCTGAAAATGCTGTATAAAGGCATTATGCACATCTCCATATCCCACGACATCCGGGGCAAAAGCGGCTTTTCCATTTTCCTCGGCCAACGGGTCGAACATAGCGATTCTTTTCTCCGGCTCATCCCATGGCTGCACGCGATGATATACACTTTGCGGCGAAGCATGCACCAGACGGATACGACGTCCGCTCATCCTGAAATCATGATGAAACGGCAACTCTGCCAAATACTGTAGCCGTTCTGTGCCCAGGCGCTCGGCTTGCCAGCTAAAATTGAGATCATCTGTAATGCTAACCAGCTCATCCCAATTACCACGCACCACCACTTCGCAATGTTGACGGACAGCCTCCAGAACCTCGCACGGGCTAGGCCCTTTGCCGATCAGATCGCCCAAACAAAACACACGACTAATCCGTCGGGAAGCAACATCCTCCAGCACCGCCTCGCAGGCAGGCCAATTGCCATGTATATCTGAAATGACAGCAATACGATCCATCTGAATATCACTCCTTTGTCCGAAACAGCTACACACTACACTAAACCCTTTTTATGTAGTTACAAGCCCATACTGATGAAGGTAAACATATAATAGCCTATTGACCGGATTTCAGTGTAATGACACTCAGCTCCGGCCTGCACAGCACACGAATCGGCAGCTTGGTCATTCCAATGCCTCTGCTGACATACAGCGGCATCCTGTCAGTCCCTACATGAAATAATCCCTGAATGTACTTGCGTCCACCCGGAGGCGGCATCGGCGCTCCGAGGACAGGCAAGCGTACCTGTCCTCCATGCGTATGTCCCGACAGCTGAAGATCAAAGGACATTCGCGCCGCCACATCCGCATAATCCGGCTCATGCATAAGCAGCAGCTTGCACAAGTCATCAGAAAGTCCGTGGATGGCACGCCGTGGATTGGGTTTGCCCATAATGTCATCCTCTAACCCAACAATCGCCACACGCTGCCCGGCTCGCTCTACAATCGCGTGTTCATTTCTCAGCAACGTAAACCCGGTTTTTGGATATAGCTCCTGTACCCCGCCTGGTAAACCCCGATAATCGTGATTGCCGAGAATGGCGAATTTACCGAGTGTGGCGTACATCGAAGCCATGACCGGAACAGCGGCTTTCATAGATACGGCATAATCATCTACAATATCACCTGTAAAACAAAGCAAATCCGGTTCCAGTCCTGCAATTCGGTCCGCAAGCTCCCGCAGGTCCTGCTCATCCATGTGAAAGCCCAAGTGTACATCACTAAAATGCACGACTCTGATACCGTCAAAAGCCGACGGCAGACGGGGCAAAGATAGTGTAAAACGTGTAATCTCCAAATGATTAGGCTCCCATAGGGAAGCGTATCCTCCAGTTAAAAGCGCGGTTCCGGCTGTCGCTAAAGCGGCTTTTTTCAAAAAACGACGACGCGAAGGATTGGCTGGCTCATTTGAAATGGAACGACGCGAAGAACCGAGAGGGATCGCGGCCTCATCGTGTGAGCCATCCTGACTCTCGCGGCGGGTTTGCGGCGTCTTCTCCATATGCGTGCCCCCTTGCTATCTATTCAACTATTGTACAGTTCAAATATCTCATGATTCAAATGTTCAAATATTTCACGCTTTTAGCCCTCTAGCGGTTGGTGGCTAACCATCGTTCTGCATAGTCTACCAAATCACGCTGCCTCGCTAAAAAACACGATGCATCCCCGATGTTCACTCGCGTAAAGGCTACGGGACGATCCCGCTCAAAATCAAGCCCCAGCTTGTCAAAATCATCCGAGGATATATTAAAATCCTGAAAAGATACCCATACTTTCTCCCCGTTCACCATCATCGGGGCTTGTTGGGTTGTTTCTTCACGTCCATTGTACGCTGTGCGGTGTTCCGCCAAATGAAAGGACGTGTTGCTGTCATGTCCGCAGCCCAGCAACAGCACATAGGCGTCTGTCTCATATAGCTTCGCCAGTGGCGATTGTTCACCCAGCCCGAAATCAAGCTCATGCCCTTCCAGCAAGCGTGAGGCCGCAGGTCCACGGGCCGCAAATGAAACATGCGGGTGTCCACTGCGCAGTGTTCCCGGCAGGCCACGAAACGTTTCCACCATAATACCCATCCCTCCGGTCAGCGTCCAGGCCGGATCATAGGCGGGCATTTCCTCGCGTACAAGTTCCCACCATGACTCATCCAGAGGTGGGTTCATCCATGTCGACGGATCGGTCAGATCATGGGACTGCGTCGGCGTGACCAGCGTTCCTTCCGGGCCAATCGCATCGGTTAATGCTGCAAGAATAGCAGAGGCCCCGCCCGGAACAAAACTGCCAAAGCTGCGCATCGACGAGTGCACAAGCAACGTCATGCCTTTTTGAACCCCCAGTTCCTTTAATCCTTTCAGCACATCCGACCCGATAACGGGCCGACGCGTCATCGGTTGTACAGCCACCTGTCCAGCCTCCTTTTCTCCAAAAACGATACACAATACCATAATTATACCATAACTGCTGCCCTACTCTCCTCCCTCCACGGTAACTCCGATCTGTCCTGAGCATACAAAAACAGGCTTTCTCCGGTTCAGGGAAAAAGCCTGTTTTGTATAAAGCATTCACTGACTAGTGCTAAACGGTCAACCAGCGCTTGAACATATGCTTGGTCGTTTGCTTGTTCATTTCCGCAATGGAGGTTGTCAACGGAATGCCCTTCGGGCAGGAACGTACGCAGTTTTGCGAGTTACCGCAGCCCTCCAGCCCGTCGTCCGTCATCAGCGCATCCAGCCGCTCCTCCTGATTCATTTCCCCAGTTGGATGACTATTGAATAGACGAACCTGAGATATCGCCGCAGGTCCAATGAATGTCGTTTTCTCGTTAACATTCGGGCAAGCCTCCAGGCAGACACCGCAGGTCATGCACTTGGACAGCTCATAGGCCCATTGACGCTTCTTCTCTGCCATTCTGGGGCCGGGGCCCAGATCGTAGGTACCGTCAATCGGAATCCACGCTTTGACCTTCTTGAGCGCGTTAAACATCCGGCTTCGGTCAATGACCAAATCCCGCACAACCGGGAACGTGCTCATCGGCGCAATGGTAATCGGCTGCTCCAGCTTATCGACGAGCGCCGCACAAGCCTGACGCGGCTTGCCGTTAATCACCATGGAGCATGCTCCACACACTTCCTCCAGACAGTTCGACTCCCAGCATACCGGGGCCGTATCTTTACCATGACTATCCACCGGGTTACGCTGAATCTCCATCAACGCACTGATTACATTCATCCCCGGTCGATAAGCCAACTCAAATTCTTCCGTATATGGATTCGCATTAGGTTCATCCTGACGGGTCACAACGAACTTTACGGTTTTATCCGATTTCACTGCTTGCTCCGACATCTCATACACTCCCTTCTGTATCTTCCTTAATTACTTGTTCTTGGAGTAATCCCGAATACGCGGCTTGATCAGCGAAACGTCCACCGCTTCGTACGAGATTTGCGGTCCTTCCGGTGTCCAGTCCGCAATCGTCGTTTTCAGGAAATCCTCATCGTTACGGTCCGGGAAGTCAGGTTTATAGTGGGCTCCACGGCTTTCGTTGCGCAGCAGCGCTCCTTTGGTCATCGCTTCAGCCAGCTCCATCATATTCCACAGCTGACGCGTGAACGCCGCACCCGCATTGTTCCAGCGCGAAGCATCATTGATGTTAATATTGGAATAACGCTCCTTCAGCTCCTTGATCTTGTGGATCGTAGCTTCCAGCTTGTCATTATAACGAACCACGGTCATGTTGTTCGTCATCCACTCGCCCAGCTCTTTATGAAGGACATAGGCATTTTCTTTCCCATCCATACGCAAAATACGCTCATACTTCTCCGTCTGCTGATTGACCGCCGCATCGAACACGGAGGAAGCCACATCCTGCGCGGATTTTTTCAAGCCTTTAATGTATTCCACAGCTTTTGGTCCAGCCACCATCCCGCCGTAAATAGCTGACAGCAGCGAGTTTGCACCCAAACGATTCGCTCCGTGATACTGGAATTCACATTCTCCGGCGGCAAACAGCCCCGGAATATTGGTCATCTGATTGTAATCGACCCACATGCCGCCCATCGAATAATGCACAGCCGGGAAGATTTTCATCGGTATTTTACGCGGATCGTCACCAACGAATTTTTCATAAATTTCAATAATACCGCCCAGCTTCACGTCCAGCTCTTTCGGGTCCTTATGAGACAGATCGAGATACACCATGTTCTCGCCATTAATGCCGAGCCCATCATCGACGCATACACTGAATATTTCACGGGTCGCAATATCACGAGGAACCAGATTTCCATAAGCCGGATACTTTTCTTCGAGGAAATACCACGGCTTGCCGTCCTTGTACGTCCAAATACGGCCGCCCTCTCCCCGTGCCGACTCGGACATCAGACGCAGCTTGTCATCCCCCGGAATAGCCGTCGGATGAATCTGGATAAACTCGCCGTTGGCATAGCGTACGCCCTGCTGATATACCGCCCCGGCAGCCGTACCTGTATTAATTACGGAATTCGTGGTTTTACCGAAAATAATGCCAGGACCGCCCGATGCCAAAATAACCGCATCTGCTACAAAGGTCTTCACTTCCATCGTGCGCAGATCCTGCGCACAGATGCCGCGACAGATACTCTCATCATCCAGTACAGCCTGTAAAAACTCCCAGTTTTCATACTTGGTCACCAAGCCCTCGGATTCCCAGCGCCGTACCTGTTCATCAAGTG
>NZ_PNXQ01000001.1:223901-243389 GCF_005217525.1 Paenibacillus terrae
AAGCTGCTGCCCTGTCGTCGCTCCAGCAAAGGCGGTCCGATGATGCTGCGTCCCCCCGAAGCGGCGGAAATCCAGCAGTCCTTC
Source organism: Paenibacillus terrae (assembly GCF_005217525.1). Taxonomy (GTDB): domain Bacteria; phylum Bacillota; class Bacilli; order Paenibacillales; family Paenibacillaceae; genus Paenibacillus; species Paenibacillus terrae_C. The sequence goes on from NZ_PNXQ01000001.1 coordinate 223,986, forward strand.
CGGTGTCCGGTTAAACATGACACCCATACGGTCCATGAGATGGATAATCCCCGGGGCCGCTTCGCACATCGCTTTTACCGGAGGCTGGTTTGCGAGAAAGTCCCCGCCATAGACTGAATCGTCAAAGTGAATCCAGGGTGAGTCGCCTTCACCCTTCGTATTCACCGCGCCGTTGATGCCGCCTTGAGCACAAACGGAGTGGGACCTTTTGACCGGAACCAAAGAAAATAAATGAACGTGAACTCCTGCCTCTGCCGCCTTGATCGTAGCCATTAGACCCGCAAGGCCGCCGCCCACGACAATAATGTTGGATGCTGCCATTTCTGCTCACTCCTTTTTTTCAGGATTTTAGCCAAATCCTCTTTTACCATAAGAAATAGAATCTGCAAACGATGTATTGCAAACACGTAAAGTGTACATTCATTTTTTACAGTAGCTGTTGAATAGCACTGCTTTGTATCAAGGCGGTTGCCGTTTCCTGGAATTCCGCGCTGCGGAATGCCAACAGGGAAGCGATGAAGCCGATGGATACAACCACGAACAAGGTCATGCAGATATAGGAGGACACTTTTTGTGCACGCGGTCCCACCGTAATCCCCCAACTGACCATAAAAGCCCATAGTCCGTTTGCAAAGTGAAAGGATGCCGAAACAACACTGATTAAATAGAGGATAAAATAAACCGGATTCGTTACAATGCCATGCATCACGCCGCCTAGCTGCTCATGTGTTACATGACCCAGAGCCACCTGAAAACGTGTATCATATACGTGCCAGATAATGAACACGAACGTAATCACACCGGAAATGCGCTGAAACAGAAAGCGCCAGTTACGCGAATAGCCAAAATTTTTGACATTCGGGTCAGCCTGGTAAGCGATATACAAGCCATAGATTCCATGGAACAGCAATGGCAAGTAGATAAATAACGTTTCAAGCACAATAACAAGTGGCAGACCATTCAGGAAGGCCACGCTGCGATTGAATCCTTCCTTGCCGCCCTCCACCGCTGTGAAGTTGGTCACCAAATGCTCTACAAAAAATAGAGCCAGCGGAATGACACCAAGAAGCGAGTGCAGCTTTCTGGAATAAAATCCTTTCATCTAGGTAATGCTCCCTTCTCCTAATAATAGCGTTTTCAATAGTAATATAACATATAAATGACAGTTTCAGACAGTAAATGTCCAACAAGATGTACCTTAAAATGAAAAACAAAAGTGTGAACATCTTGTGTCGCTTTCATGTTACTCCTTTTCGGCTTATAATGGAATTGCAATATACGTATTAATTGTTATGTCTTTTTTGCATATAGAGAGGAAGTGAATGATTTGTTTGAGGAATTGAACGCTTTTGCCGTCATTGTCGAGCAATCCAGTCTGAATAAAGCCTCCAAGCTGCTTAATCTGTCCCAACCCGCCCTGTCTCGCAAAATCGCCAAGCTGGAGGAAGAACTGGGTGTGAACCTGTTTGATCGACGGGGCAAGCGACTCGAAATTACATCAACAGGCCGATTTGTATATACATTCGCACTGGAGCAACGGCAGCGGCAGCTCCGCTTTTTGCAAAAGCTGTCACAGCACAAAAACGAAGCCCAGAGCATGCTTACGCTGGGTGCGAGTCTGACGACACTCCAAACAACGCTGCCTACTCTCGTCGAAGCCTTCATGAGCAAGCATCCCCAAACCGAGCTGAAGCTACTCACAGGCAAAACCCATGAGATCGTCGCTTTTGTGCGCGACAAAAAAGCAGACGCCGGTATTGTCGGGTCTGCCATTCATGAGGCCGGCCTGCGCTGCATTCCCCTGTTTGACGATCATTTGGAGCTAGTCGTTCCGATCGGTCATGAATTAACGATGAAGACGGAAACAGCCTCGATGAAAGATTTGCAAGGGCTGCCAATGATTATTTTTTCCAAGGGAACCTGGTATCGCAGTCTTACGGATGACCTGTTCCAGCGCAGCGGGATCATGCCGGATATTCGTATGGAAATCGACTCGTTCGAGGCGATTGTGCGCCTCCTGCCGACCTGCAAGGCTTCGGCATTGCTGCCCAAATCCTACTTGCGCAACGAGTTGCTGCGGGATAATGGGCTAACCCCGCTGTACTTGCCTGATTTGAAAGAGACACGGCGAACCACCTCCCTTATCTACTCGGAGACGACCGATCTGGGACCGACAGCACGGCGCTGGATCAGCGAGACACGTGCATCGTTTGCCGGCTATCGTATGGTGTAGCAGGGTTAGCCTTCTTCATTAACGTTAACGACCTCGTCCTCAAAGCGGCCGATATTATCATTGGAGCCGATGATGACCATAATATCGTCTGCTTTTAGCCGATCCATCGCTGTTGGTGCAATCAGGATACCGTTCGCCGTATGAAGCGCCACAATGCTGCAACCAAAGCGGGTACGGGCATTCAGCTCAGATAGCGTTTTGCCATGCAGGCATGCAGGAACATTGAGTTCCACAATGCTGTATTCCTTGGACAGCTCCAAATAATCAAGCAAATTAGGTGTAACCAGTTGATGAGCGACTCGTATCCCCATATCTCGCTCGGGATAAATGACCCGGTCCACACCGAGCTTTTCCAACGCTCGTCCGTGCAGCACAGAAATCGCTTTCGCAACGACTTTGCTCACACCCAGCTCCTTTAGCAAAATGGCAGCCAGAATGCTGACCTGAATATCAGCACCAATCGCAACAATGCCGCAATCGAAATTACGGATGCCCAATGATCGCAGCGAATCCTCATCTGTAGCATCTGCCACGACGGTATGCGTCAACAGCTCACTCATACTGTCCACAACATCCTCATTCCGGTCGATGCCTAGCACCTCGCACCCCATATCTACCAATTGCAAAGCCAGGCTTGAGCCAAATCGTCCCAAACCAATAACTACAAACTGCTGCGTTTTCATATCTACTCGAGAACTCCCTTATCCTATAATCATTTTGCCTTCCGGATGACGATATAATTCCTTACCCTTTTTGGGTCCTAGCGCATACGCCAATGTAAGTGGGCCGAGTCTACCTGCAAACATCGTCAGGGTAATGACCAGCTTGCCTATAACCGTCAAATCAGGTGTAAGACCCATCGACAATCCCACCGTCCCAAACGCAGATACCGTCTCGAACAATATCATCAGAAAATGATGATCCTCGGTTGCCGACAAAATCATCGTTACGCCAATCACAAACAGCAACCCCAGCAGTGTAATGGTCAAAGCCTTGTAAATTCGCCCCTGCGCAAGCCGGTATTTGAACAGTACAATATCCTCTCGACCTCGCAGCATCGAAATCACGGCTCCAATGAGCAGCGCAAACGTTGTCGTCTTAATCCCGCCTCCAGTAGAGCCAGGAGAAGCACCGATAAACATCAATATAATGATGAAAAACTGCGTAGCCTGTCGCAAGCCAGCGATATCTAACGTATTGGCACCTGCGGTGCGCGGTGTTACGGACTGGAATAAAGATCCCAGCAGCTTTCCACCCCAATCCAGCGAGCCCAGTGTCTTCGGATTGGTAAACTCGAATACAAAGATGACAAGCGTGCCGACTACGATCAGGGCAGCCGTCATACTGAGTACCACCTTGGTATGCAAGGAAAGTCTCCCACGCTTGCGGTATTCTACCAGATCCGACATAACCACAAAGCCAATGCCACCCGAAATAATCAGAAACATAGCTGTAAAATTAACAATAGGATCATACACATAACCTGTCAGGCTGCGAAAGTGACCGAATAAATCAAAGCCCGCATTGTTAAACATGGAAATGGCATGCCAGATTCCAAAATAAATCGCCCTGCCTACGGGCATATCAAAGGACCAGCGAATCGCGAATATCGTGGCGCACACGCCCTCAATGATTAGGGAGTACAGCAACACCCTGCGAATCAATCCGACAATTCCCTCAACAGAGGTCTGGTTCATCGCTTCCTGCAAAATCAGGCGTTCCCGCAAGGAAATGCGGCGCTTGAATACCAGCGCAATCAAAGTAGCCATCGTCATAAAGCCGAGACCGCCAATCTGAATCAGCGCAGCGATAACCACCTGACCAAAGGTAGTAAAGAAGGTACCGGTATCCTTAACGACAAGACCTGTAACACAGGTTGCGGAGGCGGCTGTAAACAAAGCATCTATAAATGCAAGCGGCTTCCCCGTTGTATTGGAAATCGGCAGCATTAACAACAAGCTGCCTATAAGAATGATAATGGCAAAACCCGCAACGAATATCTGCGGTGGAGAAAGCCGAAGCCATCTTGCATTGGGATTCATCTATTTATCACTGCTCCTACTTGGTGAATTATGAGCATGGAGACGCTCCGGGTGCAGATTGTTCTTCCGATTGCTGTTACCCCGGATTTTTTTCTGATTTTTAAGCCTTTTTAATGGTTAAAATCCGGTGGTAGCTTATGCTTACGATGCGAGCTTTCCTATGGAAAGCTTTCAGGCAACCGCTTCGCTTCTTCAGAACAATTCTGCCCCCTCCGCTACTGCCAGCTCATAAAATCACCAATCTCTTTTCAGTTTCTTTAGTCCGTTTCTTTTGAGAAAACAGCGATCGGAAGATCAAATGGATCGCGAAGCGGGCTTAACTCAGCTACGTTTTAATAACACAAAAAAAGACACCGGAAATCCGAGTGCCTGACTTGGTTCCTGTTCACAGCCTACGAGGTTAGCTGACGGATTCGGGCTGCACAGTATGCCCTATTCACACTTCCGGTCCGGGACCGGCTGTAAAATTCACCCCAGTAACATGGTTCCCCCGTTTTCCTATGGAAATTCGGCTCAATTGTATATCGTTAACTATATATTTCATATGCATTGTCTCAACAGATTATAATCCTTCTATATACAGAGCACAAAACCGATTTCGCCGAAATAACGTTAAATTAGCGGTAATTGGAGAATACGCCGCCTTTAATCGCAACTTATCTAATTTTATTGAAACTTTAAACTGCTTTCACTCCATTTTCATGAATATCGTAGGTCTGTTGGCGGGAACCTGTGCAGTATGATATCTTTAATGGATGTTCTTATTTACAGATTAAGGAGGAAACTCATGAATCCTATCGGGAAACCGGTCGTGCTCACGGCCAACTTCAAAAGATTAGGCTTGCTGGGCGGGATTGGCCTGATTTGCTTTTTTGTCTTTCAATTGCTTATTCCCTCGTTTAGTAATCCGAATCCAGAGGCACTGACGAATGCCAAGGTCATCAGCAAGCAGGAAGCAGTCATGCACGCACTGGACTTCGCCCGCTCCGAGCTGGGCTATACCGAATTACGGTCTAAGGAGCCTCTGGTGACCTATCAGGCCGAGACGGATTTGTACGGTTATTTATCCAGAGAAAAGCTGCTTCAACAGTATGATCGTATTTGGAAAAAAAGGTATCCCTACGAAACCTTCCGTGTCGATTTGCCGGAGCCATCTTCCAAAAGCAAACTACAAATTCATGTAGATTTGTCCACTGGCAAAGTCGTTAGCTTTAAACGAATGACCTCCAGCACCAGTTACACACAAGCTGATATTTCTACGGATGAGCAAGCACGTAGCAGGCTTGTACGTGCAGCCGAGGGAGACATGACGCTGGAAGCGAAGGAGCAGGCAGCGACAGCTTGGGTGAAACGCTTTGGCTTTAAGCCGTCGGACTTGAAGCTCGCTACAACCGCAGGCGAGGGTGGATTGAAGTATACCGTGGACGATAAGAAAATCGGTTCCTCGGTGCTTACACTGGCCTTTACTTTTGAAGACGGGGATGTTCGCTCGTTTACACAAAGCTTTTCGGCCCCATCGTCCTATACGGATTATGTAAAAAAACAAACGTACTGGGCAAACTGGATGACCTACGCGGGTTATGCTTTATTAAGCATGGTCTTGGGCATACTTGCCATCGTATACGCCTCACTCACACGACGCCACACTTCCTTTGTACGCGGCATTGTTCTGTCCATTGTATATTTTGCTGCCAGTATGGCAGGGACATTTAACATGCTACCTATACTGCAAGCAGAAGCAGGCGGTCGGGGAGCGCTTATATTTCTTATGATTTTGCAAGTTGTGGTTTCCTTCGTAATGGCTGTAGCAATCTACTTCTCCTTGGTCGGCGGTGACGGGCTGATGCGCAAGGTTGGACTGAATGCATGGCCACGCGCCAAAGAGCCAGGCTATGGGCTGTATGTGCTTCGCAGTATGTATGTTGGCTACTTGTGGGCCTTTATTTTACTTGGGGTGCAATCCATTTTGTTCTTTGTACTGGAGCGCACGCTTCATACGTTCTCCACAACAGATGCCACACAGTCTCCTTACAACATGGCTTATCCATGGCTACTGCCGATTATGGCTTGGATGGCAGGTATTGGAGAGGAAGCCGTATACCGTCTGTTTGGTATTCCGATGGTGAAAAAATTAGTGAGAAGTACTTTTGTTGCCTGTCTGATCACCACATTGATTTGGGCACTCGGGCACACACTGTATCCGATCTATCCGGTCATTTCCAGACCGATTGAGCTGACCTTCCTTGGATTGCTGTTCAGTTTTGTGTTTCTGCGCTACGGCTTTATTGCCGCCATGTTCAGCCACGTTATTTTTGACAGCATTCTGATGGGACTGAGTGTGATGACGCTAGGAGATAGCGTGAACCTGTTCGCAGGTATATTCTGGATCGTGCTCCCTGCCGTTGTGGCCTATATCATGTACTGGTTTAGTCCAAAGAAACCAAATCGAGTCATGTTTGAGCCCATAAAAAAAGAAGAGCCGTATTCTACGACTCCTCCTCCCGAAGGGCAGCTATAATCTGACGCGCAAGCTTATCACCGATAGAGAGAGGCCGGAAGTCTTCGACGCTGGCCTCTCTTATTTTTTTAAGTGAGCCAAAATGCTTAAGCAGCAGCTTACGCCGCTTCTCGCCAATTCCCGGAATCGAGTCCAAACGAGAGGTTACCATGGATTTGCCCCGTTGCTCACGATGGAATGTAATGGCGAATCGGTGAACCTCGTCCTGAATCCGTTGCAGCAGGTAAAATTCTTCACTGTTGCGGGCCAGTGTCACGGCCTCGGGAGAATCCCCCACCAGTAGTTGAGAGGTTCTATGCTTGGCATCCTTCACCAGACCACACACAGGAATGAACAAACCCAGTTCATTCTCCAGCACATCCACAGCGGCCTTAATCTGCCCGCGTCCACCATCGACGACGATCAAATTCGGGCGCTCCAGATTTTCCTTGAGCACACGCTCATATCGACGCCGAATGACCTCACGCATCGTTTCATAATCATCAGGCCCCTGTACCGAACGGATTTTATATTTACGGTATTCCTTCTTGGCAGGCTTGCCATCAATGAACACAATCATGGCCGATACCGGATCAGAACCCTGTATGTTGGAGTTATCAAACGCCTCGACCCGGTGCAGGCTATCCAGCCCAATCGCACGCCCCAAATTGCTTGCAGCCTTGGATGTCCGTTCCTCGTCCCGTTCAATCAGCTTAAACTTCTCATCCAAAGCGACCCGTGCATTTTCCGTAGCCATCCCTGTCATTTGCTTTTTCAATCCACGTTGAGGCACCAGCACCTTTACATCCAGCCATTCAGCCAGAGCGTGAGCTGCCGTAGCTGGTTCCTCCAGCCCACCTGACAGTTGGGTTTCTGTGTTGTCTCGGTCCAATGCTTCTCCATAAGAAACACGCTCCTCTGCCACTAGCAGTGTATCAGCGAGACGCTCGAACGAATGTTCTGCATTTTGCACATCCGGCACTGTACCTGCTTCTTGCGCAGCATCGTTACTGGTCTGTCTGGTTCCCTCGGTTGTTGCAGTGTGAGGAGCAGCTTCCGCCTCAGCCGATTGACCGACATCCCCCGGTTCCGCCTGCTTCATCAGCTTCGGTGTATCCGGCAGCAATATTTCCTGCGGCACCGCCGGGTTATCACTATAATATTGCGTTACATAGGACATAAAATCGCTGTAAGCCTCTCCGTAAAAAGGAAACGTAGACATATGCCTCTCGATCATTTTACCTTTACGAACATATAGGATCTGCACACACATCCAGCCCTTATCCACCGAAAATCCGAATACATCGCGGTCCTTCGCATCGGCTGTCGTGATTTTCTGCTTTTCCATCATCGCGTCAATGCTGATAATCTGGTCGCGCAGCTCCTTGGCACGCTCAAAGTACAGTTCCTCTGCGGCCTCCTGCATTTTATGTTGAAGATCTTTTTTAATTTCCTCATGCCCACCACTCAAAAAAGAACCAATCTCCTGACCAATCTGGTCATACGTTTCCTGCTCAACCTCTTTCACACAAGGCCCCAGGCATTGATGCATATGATAATAAAGGCACACTTCCTTCGGCATCACACCGCACTTGCGTAACGGGTACATGCGGTCCAGCAGCTTCTTCGTCTGATGTGCCGCGTAGGAATTAGGATAAGGGCCAAAATATTTTGCTTTATCTTTCAGAACGCGCCGGGTCACCTCCAGCTTGGGGTGCTCCTCGTTCGTAATTTTCAAATACGGAAAGGTTTTGTCATCCTTCAATAGCACGTTATAACGCGGCTGGTACTTCTTAATCAGGTTGCACTCCAGGATGAGCGCTTCCATATTACTCCCCGTAACGATATATTCAAAATCACGGATGTCGGAAACCAGTCGCTGCGTCTTGCCGTTATGGCTACCTGTAAAATAGGAACGGACCCGGTTTTTCAGCACTTTGGCCTTGCCGACATAAATGATGGTGCCCTCGCTGTTCTTCATCAAGTAACAACCCGATGCATCCGGCAGCAACGCTAATTTGTGCCGTATGTTCTCCAGCGCCTTCTCCTGATCTCGCAAGTCCTCCGCATAAGATTCCATTCGCCCGGTTCCTCCTTCCATTCTTAAATGACTTCAACTACTATATAATATGCAGGAATAATACACAAAAACGCCCCCGGTATTTACAACCGGAGGCATTGACCGTTCATGGCCGCTCCCCAAGCCCCTGCAGGAGCATGGGTCACATGCGATGATTACTGGTGTTTAGTAAGCATGCTTTTCAGCGCTTCTTTGGAATTCAGACCCACCACTTTATCAACAGGCTGTCCGTCTTTGAAGACGATCAGGGTAGGAATGCTCATAACGCCGAAACGGGAAGCAGACTCTGGATTTTCATCCACGTTTACTTTCGCGATTTTGACGCTGTCGCCAACTTCTGTGGACAGATCCTCCAGAATAGGAGCGATCATTTTGCAAGGACCGCACCATGGCGCCCAAAAATCAACTAAAACGGTTCCTGTACCTTCGACTTCTGCGTTGAAGGATTGGTCGGACACGTTAACAATTGCCATTGTATGTTCCTCCTTTATAGAAAAGTCAAGATTATTATAACCTGTAATTTCTTTTTTGACACCTTTTAATTATATCACAATAGTTTTTTAATTGTAAGATATCAAAATAGCAAATTGATTTACGATGATCCTCGCTGATTTTTTCCTTTGACAGTAATGACGTCTACAAAAGGACGAATCCGGTCCATCAAACGTTGCCCCTTGTACAATTCCTCACCGTCCTTGCTCGTAAAGCTCAGGTGCTTCTCCAGCCCCTGCAACGAGTAATTCGAAGTATAAAAGGTAGGTTTGCGGTTCATTCGGTAATTCAAAATCGAGCCCATTACATGATCCCGTACCCATGGACTCAAATTTTCGGCTCCAATGTCGTCAAATACGAGCAGATCACAATTTTTAAGCATTTCGGTCGTTTCCTTCAGCTTTTGTCCTTCCTGAATCATGGACTTTAAGTCCTCCACAAAATCAGGCATATACACGATCACACCGTTCAGCCCGGACAGGGCCAGCTCGTGCAGCAGATATCCCATTAAAAAGGTCTTCCCCGTACCAAACGTACCTTCCAGGTACAGTCCTTTTTTGGATAAGCCCTGGCTTTTCGTTTCTTCGATGTAACGGAATAGCTGTGTGACTGCGGGCATACGTTGTGAGTCCTTACGTGCAATTTCAAGGGCATTATAGCCTTCCAAAAGCGCACGCTCATCCACATAAAAGCTTTTAATCCGCTGACGCACCCGCTGCTCGTGCTGTGAAGCTACCAGCTTGGCGCAAGGGGTACGAATGTCTACCATTTCGGCTGTACCATTCGGATATTCCACGCCCAGCTTGCAAAAATGTCCCTGAAAATCGTTAGGACACTGTTCGAGCCCCGGACAGTTGTCGCAATTCCGACGATCCCGGGTATACTGAAAAAGCATGCTCATATTTAATCGCAGTTGTGCTTCGTCAATATCGGGATGCGCAACGCAAAATTCCTGCACCAACGGATCATTGAGAACCTGATCGGCCACATTGCGCGTGCGCTGGCGAAACGAAGGGTTCTGCAGCTGCTGTAGCAAATCGCCCAGTGATTCCAAGAACGCTCCTCCTTTCTAAAATGTGTAGAGCTATCCACTACACCTTTTTCTGCTTGCCGGATTGCATTCGTTCGGCTAGACGCAGCAGTTCATCCAGTTCTTCCTCGGATACGGATTCCTCGGAAGGATGATCCTGTACGATGGGAATGGATGGCTTGGATGGGCCGCTGTTTTTGGCATACGACCGCGAACGGCCGCCGGAAGGAGAAGCAGCGGACTGCTTACCTTTTACCTTGGCCTGATCCCGTATATATTGAACGGCCTTTTCGTAAGTATTTACCTGCTTTAGCAGCATGTTGGAGGCAACGGCCTCGACAAAATTGCGGTTGATCCGCTGATCGCTCCCTGACACCAGCAGGGACATTAAATAATGGATAAGTACGTTGATGACTTCACCGGGCAGCTTGTAGCTGATATCAATCTTTTCGAATATATCCAGCAGGTTACCTGGAACCGTGCCGGGGAAAAAGGTTTGCAGCAAACGTCGATAAGGCTCATTGCGCAGCATCATATTATATTGGTGAATGTCGCACTTGGCTGTGAACTGTGGTGGAACCTCCACATAAAATTCCATTTCCACGGCTTGCTCCGCAGGCGGCTCTTCTGGATTGGCTGCTTCTCTCTGGCGCAAGGCAACCACTTTGGCGGCCTGCACCTGCTGTTCCTCCTGACGCTTCCGATCCTGTCTGGAATGCTGGCTGGCCCGGAGTTGAAGCTCGTCTAGCAGCAAATCGCCCGCTTCGGTAAAGATACCGTCCTCATCCAGCAAGCGGCTGATGTCCTGCACAGATAAGTCAAATTTGCGAACAACGTAATTGACCATGCCTAGCTGCTCGTGCTCAAAGCGGAGGCGTTCCACATGCTTGCGATTAACGGATTCGCGTGGAAAACGAAGAATGATGTCTGCATAATTCAGCCCTTCCTCCGACTCTGCGGCCAAAGCCCCATTATGACGGCCCGAAGACACCTCGGACAGCGCCTGCTCCAACTCGTAATCAATGACATGGGTGTTCAGCTCAAATAACTCGTAAAACGGTATAGATATATTCTCTTTATTATAGGAAGATTGCGACCATTCCGCAGATTCGCTGCTCCACAGCGATTCTCGCAGAGAAAGCACTGCAAACTTGCCGATTTTGTCTCTCAACAAAAGAGTAAGATGCTGCGTTCTGAAAAAATCGGCAGGCGCAAGCGGTGGCTGCATCTCATATTCATACATATAATCATCCGTTTCCGGTGCATATAGCCTGGACGTCTGCAACAGACCGACAGCCTCCAGCTTGGAGGTCTGTTCAATGAGATATTTGCGTCCCTTCTCGCTTGGCTCCAGCCCTAGTGTCAGAAAAAGACGACGCTGCTGCTCCAGCGGCGAATAACCGATCTGTCCGACTGGCACATGCTGGAACAATAGCCGATACAGGCTGACCGCAAATGCGCCTACCATCGGCTGATAGACACTTCCCAGCATCAATTCATCCAGTGCGCTCAAGCCGAATTCCCGATAAACGCAGTAGCGGTGGTTCTCAGTATAGTGCAGCAGGTTTTTCATCCGCATTCCAACATTCTTCCTTTCCTGACATAACGGTCACCAAGATGTTTTTCTATTCTATCATACTTGCCCCTAGCTGAGACCAGCAAAATAAGTCCAATTGTCCTCCTTTTTGGCAGTCTCATTCGTCCGTGTTCCCCTTTTTTCGAGAATACTAACTATTTTACGACTTGTGACCTGCATCACGGAAAAAATAAAATTCTTCACATTTCTTTCATTGGTGAAAATCCTTTATTTGGGCTACAATATAATAGTTAAGCATTACACATTCTTTATTCGCAGGACATACTTACAACGCACATGTTTCGGCCATGCCGATGATTATTTACAGATTTGAAAAAGGAGTGACCATTGTGAACCAACATCAACCTCAACAACCCCCATCAACGCCAAATGAAGTAGCATCCACGCTGGAAGGCTGGTATGCACTTCACGATTTCCGATCCATCAACTGGACCGCATGGAAAACAGCAGACGATGAAGAACGCGCCGGAGCGCTGGACGAGCTCCAAGAGTTTATGAAGGAATGGAGTGTTACCGAGGAAGCAGGTCTAGGTAGCTCTGCCGTATATACTGTAATCGGACAAAAGGCTGATTTTGTGATGTTGCATCTACGCGAAACGCTGGAAGACCTCAACAAACTCGAAAATGAGTTTAACAAAACAACCTTTGCCAAATATACGACTAAAACCTACTCTTACGTGAGTGTGGTAGAGCTGAGCAACTATTTGAGCAAGGACGAAGATCCGATGCAAAATCCGCAAATTGTTGCACGTCTGAAGCCTGTTTTGAACAAGGCTCGATACATTTGCTTCTATCCGATGAACAAAAAACGCGATTTGGATGACAACTGGTATATGCTTTCGATGGATGAGCGCCGTACTCTGATGCGCAGTCACGGTTTGATCGGACGCAGCTATGCTGGCAGAGTGAAGCAAATCATTTCCGGTTCTATCGGCTTCGACGATTGGGAATGGGGTGTCACGCTGTTCTCCGATGATGCCCTTCAATTCAAGAAGCTGATCTACGAAATGCGTTTTGACGAAGTCAGCGCCCGTTACGGCGAGTTCGGCTCCTTCTATGTCGGCAGCGTCCTGAACGAAGAAACATTTGAAGACATGTTAAAGCTATAAAACGACCAAGGATTTCGTGAGCTCCCGCTTTAGGGACTGCGGAATCCTTTTTTTTACGTGCTTCAAAGCCACACAGGATGAGAAAAGGCCCCCTCACGGGCGCCCGAAAAATCATATTCTTATTTATTAGTGTAACACAGGTTCAACCACTACAGCTGCATCCTCGCTTTTTGCCAGCTTTCTTTTCTCCAGAGCAATCAGAATAAAGACCAGAAGCAACAAAGCGCTTAACAGGATCAAAAATCCTCCAACCTCAGGAATGAAATACTTCAAGCTTCCGCCCTTGAATCCCATCCCTCTCAAAAACTTGAAATGCCAGGTTAATGGAAGAATGTTGCTTACATACTGCAACGATGGAGGTAGCATAGCTACCGGCAATTGAGCACCACTCAGCATAAACGAAGGCAATATAAGCAGCATGAGACGCGGGGAAGCTTTTCCCGGATTCGCAGCACTCCATCCCAGAACCATAGCAAACAAACCCAAAGTAATCGTGTACAGTAGAAACGGAATACTCATTTGCCATACATTGGCCTCAAAACGGAGTCCGCCGATCTGCTTGAGCAAACCAATGGATAGAAAAAAGGATACACACCCTACTACCGCATACGGTATCACCCTCAAAATCAGACCGTATGAATGCTGCAGCTCATCTTTTAATCGTCCTTCCTCCCGTAAGCGAGGAACAATCGTCAACGCAGCAGCACCAATCAGCGAAATCATGATTGTATTCATGAACCCCATAACCGAGGTCATCAGCGTAATGTTGGTTGGATTATACAATAGCCGCTGCTGGAGCAGCATATTGGAGGTAAGCCCTGTAACCTGGCTGTCACTCATTCCCATACCCTTTAGTCCACCACCAGCCAGCATCACATTTTCCGTGGCAATGATCTCCGTCACCGCCGACCGCAGATTCCCTGTAGCCAGCCCGACCGTGTTATCTACATAAAAGCCGATGTTGCTCTGGACTCCCTTAACTCTATTCTCCTCCAGACCTGCCGGGAGATAAATCACTGCAAAAAACTTTTCATTATATAAGAGTAAATTCGGGTCGGTTTCATTCTCTTGCACATAACGTACATCAATATATTGGGATGCATTTAATTTATTAATAAGCTGTCGGCTATAATGGCTATGATCTAAATCGACTACAGCGACAGAGGCATCGTTAAGCTGATTGTTTTTAAAAACAAACCCTAAAGATGCCGATACGACAATCGGGACGAGCAATATAACGAATACCAGCTTGCCGCTGATCAACAGCTTCCATTCCTCTATAAACGCCTTCATTTCGTCACAACCTCTATCGTCATGCCAGGTAATAATTCAGGTGTTCGCTGAACATCTACCCTTACCTGGAAGGAGCTTATATCAGCCAAACCTTTATCCCGGCTCATTCTCATGTTGGTATACTGCGGAGCAGAGGTAACGTATCTCACCTTGCCCTGAATATTTTTGTCTAAAGCTACGACATGTGAAGCCACATTTTTCCCTGCTTTAAACTGTGAGATGGAATCCTCATCCACATAAATATCATAGTATAGCTGGTTGGTTTCAATAACGACGCCTGTTGCCCCCGTAGCAACGATTTCTCCCATCTTGGGAACAATGCGGGACACTTTACCGTCTGCGGATGCCTTCAGCACCGTACGTCCGCGCTGCAATTCCAAGGTTTTGAGCTGAACGGTTAATGCCTGTTTTTGTTGAGCCAGAAGATCTACATTGTATTCACCATTTTTAACATCTTTACGTGTTTGGGAGGTCTGGGTAAGTGCTTCCTTGGCCTTTTCTGTTTTGATGCGGGCCTGTTCGCGTTCCTCTGCGGTTGCGCCTGCCTCCATTTTTTCCAGAGCGGTTTGCTGCTGGGCGATACTATTTTTAGCAATGTCGGATTGTTTGCTGGCCGCAGTAATCTGATTATTGGCAATCTCCACCTGATCCCGAGCTGTATCCAGCGTAATTTGGGCAGAATCCAGTTGGTTTTTGGCGTTATCCAGCTCCGCCTTGGTTCCAGCCCCGGCATCGTACAAAGCTTTGATGCGATTGTAATTGACTTTAGCCAACTCATGCGCCTGTTGTCTGGAGGTCACTGTCTTTTGCGCGATCTCTGCATTTCTTTTGGCTGTCTCCACCCCTGTCAGAGATGCGTCCAACGATTGCTGCGCCGCTTCAATAGCCAGCTTTTGCTTTTGGATATCCTCCGCACGTGTGCCTTGGTTCAACAGGGATTCTCCCGCTTGCGCAGCCTGAATATCCAGTTGCCCCTGTTTTTCTGAAGTCGAAATTTTCTCCGACTGGTTTTGCAGTCCGTCTTTAGCCTGCTTTATTTTTACATCAGCCTGCGCGATATCCGTTTTTAATTTCTCAATTTGCAGGTCGAGGTCCACAGGATCGAGGGTCATGAGCACATCGCCTTTTTTCACCTGTTGTTCCTCCTTCACCTCAATGGTGCTCACTCTTCCCCCAACGCCCTGAAAAGCGACATTTACGGTATCTGCGGTAAGTAACGTGTTTTTTTGTGCGGCAGCCATACTCACAGCATCCTTGCCGTTCATAGCCATCAGCGTACCTCCAGTACCTAACGCGGCAATAAGTATAACGTACACAATGATATTTTTTTTCATTGTTATGAACTCTCCTTCATGATGATTTAGCTAATAATAAGCGGAAAATGAAAGTTAAAAAAAAAGTGCGCAACCTGATAGTACGACGTCTAACTATTGGCCTCGGGAAAGGTATTATTCCCGTTTTATTCGCTCCACACCTGTGGAAAGCTTCTGTAGCATCCCCGCGAAGTGGACATGATCTTCCTTCGTAAATTCCTTCAATAAATCGGAAAAAAGCTGAATGAACAGCGGAATTCTTTCCGTCATTAACTGTCTTCCTTCCTCAGTCAAGGAGATTGCGGTCATACGTCGATCCGCCAGCGTACTTCTTCGGATGATACCGTCACGTTCCAGCTTGTCGATTACACTGGTTACGGTTGAACGTGTTACTCCTGAATATTCGGCCAGTTCAGATGGAGTCAACGCACGTTCATGCAGATACAGCGGAATTAAGATTTTCAGACTTCCAATTGATAGTCCATATTCCGACAGTCTGGAGCACACACCATTGTATACTTCATGAGCCGTCTGCATGAAAAGCACTAGCGTACTCAACGATTGGGGGTCCACATGGGGAATTTTTTCTGCCAATAAGTTTATCTTTTTGGGATCACCCTTGAAGTTAAAATCAAAATACAACGTGAAAGCCCCCTCTGTAATTAATATCCACACTATACGTCGCCGTATAGTTATGTGTCAATACTCTTTTTAGAGGCACATTAATAAAAAAGGTTTCCAAGCTCCCTGGCCAGGAGTCAAGAAAACCTTCTCAATGCATAGGATTTTTTGATGTCATGCTCAAGCTTAGAAAAACCGTCCTTTTTTAAGCACTAGCGGAATCCCGCCAATGATAAACAGATAACGGATATCCACAATTTTCTTCAACTGCGCGGCAATCCAGCCCTTTATTTTGCGATTGCCCACGACCGCGACAGCCTCCCCTTTTCCAAGAGAAGCAACCGTGCCTTTATTGGAAAATACGAACTTGTGCAGCTCCTTTTTCCGAAGTGTAGCTGCCAGATTCTTTGCGCAGAGTACCCCTTGCTGCATTGCAATTTGGGCGGTCGGCGGATACGGGCGTCCTTCGGGATTAAACATTAAAGAACTGTCCCCGATAATAAAAATGTCGTCATGGCCCGGTGCGCGTAGAAAATCGTCGATCTTCACCCGTCCGCGCATCACTTCAAATCCGGCTTTCTCGATCAGGACGTTACCACGAATACCTCCAGTCCATACGACCGTGCAGGCTTCGATTTTCTCACCCTCACCGACAATGACGCCGTCCTCAAGACATTCCTTAATGGGAACACCGATGCGGAAGGTAACGCCCTTGCGCTTAAGGACTTCCATCGCGTATTCTACCAGCTCCGGATCGAAGCCCGGCAATGCCGTAGGAGCCGCTTCGACGTTAATGATTTGAATCCGGTTAAAATCAATATCATAGGCTCTCGCCAATTGTGGCAGGCGATCCGCCAGTTCTGCCACGAATTCAATGCCGCTAAAGCCCGCTCCTCCGACCACAAAATTCAGCCGTCCGGGGTTTCCGTCATTTTTATACAAAGCAAGCTGGTATTCGATATGCTCACGGATCAAGCGGACCGAGTTAATGCTTCGAATCGTAAGCGCGAACTTATCCATCCCCTGAATACCGAAGGTTTCCGGTTCCCCCCCCAGTCCGATCACCAGATAATCATAGGATAGCGATCCATCCTCCAGCACGATTTTCTTCTCCTTCGGTATGATTTCCTTAACCGTTCCTTTGATTAGATCCACCTTGAACTCATCGATCAGCTGCGAAATCGGAATCCGTGAATGCTCAATTGTATCCGTACCCGCCGCAGGCATGTGGAGATGCGTTGTTATATAATGATAATCATGGCGGTTAATCAGCGTGACATCGGCCTCGTTGTGCTTGAGCTCCTTTTGCAATTGCTGAGCCGTCAAAATACCGCCATACCCGGCGCCCACAATGACAATTTTGGGAATACTGCTCATGCTTCTACCCCTTCCGGTTAACGTAATCTTTGATATTCACAGCTTTGCTACCTGCATGACTAATTTATGCACGCCAGATAATCTTCATCAAAATATTAATCACTTAAACTTTGCAAGCGGAACCCGGCAGTTTATAATGATAAACAGTGAATCATGCGTTCGATGGCTTTCTTACCTCTGCGGCTGATTCAACATTTAACATTCAATATCCATTATCCATACTATTCCTTTCGGAGGTGTTTTTAGAGTGACAGCTCAATCCACAGGTGCGGAGCTCAGCGATCTGATTATCATCGGAGGCGGTCCAGCCGGTATTTTCGCTGCTTTCTACGGGGGAATGCGACAGGCATCCGTCACCTTAATTGAAAGTATGCCCCAACTCGGGGGCCAGCTTGCAGCCCTTTATCCTGAAAAATATATTTATGACGTCGCTGGCTTTCCTAAAGTGACTGCACAGGAACTGGTCAACAATCTCGTTCAGCAGATGAACCACTTTAATCCAGAAGTACAGTTAGAAGAGAAAGTCGTATCATTAGAGAAAAAGGAAGAACGCCACTTCATCGTCAAAACAGATAAAGGCGGCGAGTATCACGGTAAAGCGGTCATTATTACCGCTGGCGTGGGTGCTTTTGAGCCGCGCAGACTGGAACTGCCGGGCGCAGATCGTTTTGAAAAAACGAACCTGCATTACTTTGTCAGCGACCTGAGCAAATTTGCAGGCCGGAAAGTTCTGATCAGCGGCGGCGGCGACTCTGCGGTAGACTGGGCGCTCATGCTGGAACCGATTGCAGAACAGGTTACATTGATTCACCGCCGCGACAAGTTCCGTGCGCATGAACACAGTGTAGAAAACCTCCTCGCTTCCAAAGTAAACGTCGTTACACCGACTGAAATTACAGAGCTGCATGGGGAAGACTTGATTACGAAGGTTACTCTTGCTCATGTAAAAACCAAAGAAACTCAGGAAATCGAAGTGGACGATGTAATCGTTAACTTTGGATTTGTATCCACACTCGGCCCGATTGCCGAATGGGGAATCGAAATCGAAAGTAACTCCATCGTGGTCGATTCCCGTCAGGAAACGAATATTCCCGGTATTTTCGCCGCTGGGGACATTACGACCTATCCAGGCAAGCTCAAGCTGATTGCTGTCGGCTTTGGTGAAGCCCCTACGGCCGTCAACAATGCCAAGGTATATGTTGATCCGGACGCCAAGCTGTCCCCGGGTCACAGTAGTAACATGAAACTGTAGTCTACTTTAGACTATGACAAAAAAGGGTATTTTACTCCAAATTTGAATTATTGGAGTGAAATACCCTTTTCTACGGTGTGCCTATTCGTTGCAATGATTGTCCGTAAAGCCATTCGAACCCTGAATGACTTCACAGTCACAGTACGAGAGCTTGTCCGGTCTAATGAAGGACTACGGCTGTACTCATCTCTAAGTTTCTTTTGTGAATCTCAGCCAGCAACAGTGCAATGAAGTCACATTCAAGTTTAAGCTCGATTGCCATCTGATAGGAATCCAAAAGCATTTCATCCGTCAGCATAGCCATCCTCGACACAACCTTTCCTTATATTTCAAAATCTATTCTATCAAAATACCAAAAACGGAACAAGCGTTCTGTTATCCACAGCATGTTGTGGAAATCCTGTGTATAAATTGTTGGTAAGTGTCGTAAAGCCTTATATGTGACAGGGGATAATGTGGACAATACTT
>NZ_PNXQ01000001.1:243399-299697 GCF_005217525.1 Paenibacillus terrae
ATTTCATTGTTTACACAAATATATTATATTCACAATCTACTAAATTGAATTTTATGGGATTAAATTCAATAAAAAAGGATTATTGGGGTCTTGTGTTTACCTCCAAAATCCATATCCGTCCATTCGGATCAAGTCCATAATCAAATCCCAATTGTCCAATCCCTGGAAATCTTTTTTCCAGTACAGGAATGCATCGCTGTGTAAGATTAACGATTTCACGACGCTTTCGGATAGCCAACCGACGGGGATAAATCTTCCGAAGTGCATCCATTCCCTTGATCAGAGTTCCCCCTTTGCACAGGTTCGTAATGACCAGTCCGGGACGGGCATGACGGGCAACCACGGATCGGAAAAACCATTTCTGCCCCTCCTTCACCACTTTTACCCGATAGTCCACAGGTCTATCCTGAATCGTAGCCAACAAAATACCCTGCTGAATCAAATACGGACGCCGGAGCCGGAGCTTCCCGATTCCTACAGCCAGCGCTTGAAAGCTGCTGAACCGGTATGTGCGTTCCATATGTGTGCAGGTGTATTCCCTACGACCCCTAGCCACACGCATGACTCCGATTCCACCGCCGCCCTTCACGGGCTTTATAAATACAAAAGCATATTGTCGTAGCATCATACGCAACTGTTCCTCGTTATACAGACTGGTTTCCGGTATATAAACAGCGGTATGTGGATGGTGCAGCAGCGCCTTTGTCTTTAACCATTTGCTTGCTAGTTGTCTCATCATACCCTTTCTCCTTTCGCCGTGAGGTATACTTATACTACTCAACAGCAACCAGCTATTCTTGTATGATCGTCCAAGGACCAAGTCCATATCGACAACGGTAGCATGCACCTGATATCACTGGTACAATGACAATAATCTGACTACCATTTGCACAGAGCAGCGAAATTTACGCTCAAATCGTTTTTTTCGACAAGGAGGTCATACCATGAACAGCAAAATCGGCATCATGGACATTGGATCAAACTCCATTCGTCTAGTAATCTATGAAATGACAGAGACAGGCGCCTATCGGATTGTGCAGGAATGCAAGGAAGCTGCACGACTGAGCGAGAAGGTCGGGGCGAATGGACGTATGGAACGAGAAGCTGTTCGGAGCATTGCTCCATTACTGAATCAATTTAAGGCAGTATGCCGTATGCACGGGGTCCTTCGTATGCGTGCAGCAGCGACAGCAGCCATCCGCAATGCGGCGAATTCAGATGAGATCGTCCAATGGATCGCGGAGGAAACGGGCTTAACGCTGGAAATACTGACCGGAGAGCAAGAGGGCTATGCGGGCTTTCTGGGCGTGGTCAATACCATGAATGTAAACGACGGCATTATTATTGACATCGGGGGCGGCAGTACCGAAATTACGCTGTTCCGCGAGCGACAGCGGCTTCATACCGTATCGTTTCCTTTTGGCGCGGTCAACACGAATTCGCGCTTTGGCCAGGAAGTCAGGAATGGTGAATGGTCCTCTCAGCAGATCGAGGAGCTGGAGAGCTTCGTCCGTTCCTCGCTTCAAAACCATGATTGGATCTTTTCCAATCCGGGCCTGCCGTTCATCGGTCTGGGCGGTACCTTGCGTACCTTGGCCAAAATCAATCAGAAGCGGCAGGATTACTCGTTGCCCGTGACGCACCATTACGAAATGACGACAGAAGATGTCGATTATTTTTATGTCAGTCTGCCCCATCTTCCCTATGAAAAACGCAAAAAAACAGCCGGCCTGTCCAAAGACAGAGCCGACATTATTGTACCGGGGCTAGTTATCTTGAAAACGATATTCGAGGCCGCTCATGGTTCCACCTATTGGGTCAGCGGAGCGGGTTTGCGTGACGGTTTGTTTCATGAACTGGTCAATTCCGAAAAGCCTGTGGTCGACAATCCGCTCATCGCGTCGATCCGCAATATACTTTCATTCGCTGTCCCGGTTAGCGAAGAGCACGTCAAGCGGGTTAACGAGTACGCTGTCCGACTCTATGACGAACTCGTTGACGTATGGGCTGACGTATCATCCTCAGCGATGGACAAACGTCTGCTGCTGACCGCCGCAACGCTGTACAAAACCGGAGCAGCCTTAAATTACTATCATTTCCGCCAGCATTCCGTGTTCTGGATCCTACATGCGGGCATCGGCGGTTTATCCCATCAGGAAACGGTGCTGGCTGCGCTGATCGCAGACTACCATCCCAAGAATCGGACGCCCCGACTGTTGCGCACACATGCCGATATTCTGGAGCCTTCCGACGAAGAACGTGTACATCGGTTGGGCTCCCTGCTCCAGCTTGCGATCGGCATGGATCGGAGCGAATCCGGCATCATCACCAGCATCAATCCCACCACAGGTGACGATGCGCTGCATCTTCGTCTGGAAAGCATGGGTGAACCGATTCTGGAACAGCGGGAGCTGGAGGCTGTCGCCAAAGATTTTCAAAAAGCATGGAACCTTACGTTGTCGTGGTCCATTCTTCCTTCTTCCAATTTCTAACCTTCATGGCTTCGGATTGGCTCCTCATAGGGGCCTCTTCGTCGTTTCTTGTCACAAACTGATAGCTGCCATTAGACAGAAGCTGCCGCGCCTTCACATTATCCCTCAAGGACAAATGCAAAATGTCCGACAGCATTCCCTTGATCCGGTCATCATAAATCGGGCACATCAGTTCAATCCGACGAGTCAAATTACGAGTCATCCAATCCGCACTGGAGAGAAATAGCTCCGAATTCCCCGCATTCTCAAAATAGAACAGTCTGGAATGCTCCAGGAAACGGTCGACAATACTGATAACCCGAATGTTCTCGCTGAAGCCTTCCACCCCGGGACGCAAACAGCAGACCCCTCTAATGATTAAATCAATCTTCACACCTGCTTGAGAAGCAGCATACAGCTCATCAATCATCTCCTGACTGGATAAGGAGTTGATTTTGGCGATAATCCGGGCGGGCTTGCCTGCAAGTGCTTGCTCCGCTTCCCTGCGGATCAGCTCGAACAGCTTGTTTTTCATTCCCGTCGGAGCCACCGTAAAAGCTTGCAGCGTCTTGAGTGCGGAGAAGCCCGTGATTTCATTAAACAGCTCGGAGGCATCCTCGCCCAAGACCGGGTCTGACGTGAATAACCCGATATCCGTATATACGCGAGCCGTGCTTTCATTGTAGTTGCCAGTCCCCACATGCACGTATCGTTTGAGCATGTTACGCTCGTGGCGTACCACGAGAATGATTTTGGCGTGCGTCTTCAAACCGACTAGCCCGTACACCACATGACAGCCTGCTTTCTCAAGCGTACGCGCCCAAGCAATATTACGCTCCTCATCAAAACGGGCCTTTAATTCCACCACCACCGTGACCTGCTTGCCTGATTCGGCCGCACGTGCCAGTGCCGGTATCAGCTTGGATTCCCCGTTGACCCGGTACAGGGTCATTTTGATCGCCATCACATCAGGGTCCTCTGACGCCTCAATGATAAAATCCGTTACCGCATCGAACGACTCATACGGATGATATACCAGCACGTCCTGTTTGCGAAGTACGTTGAAGATATCCTCTTGTGGGGGCAACTCTTCCGGATACACCGGTTTGATTGCCGGAAACTTCAAATGCGAATACCCTTCCAATTGATCGGCAAAGGACGATAGAAATGTCAAATCCAGCGGCCCGTCCATCTCAAACACATGATCGAACAACTTGAATTCGCGCTGAAGCTCCATCAGAGCAAAGGGATTAATCCCTTTTTCCACTTCCAGCCTTACTGGCGCACCGCGTCTTCTGCGACGCAGCTCTTTTTCAATCTCTTCGAGCAAATCTTCGATTTCTTCTTCATTAATGGACAAATCGGAATTGCGCGTGACACGAAAGGCTTGAACCGATTCTGGCACATAACCTGTGAACAGCGTTTGAATATGATGCTTGATCAGCTCTTCAATTAAAATGAATGATTTCTTCTTGCTATTGGAACGCAACGGCACAGACACGACACGTGGAATATTGGAAGGCACCTGCACGATGGCAAAAAACGGCTTATCCTCCTCCGTATCCCCTTGACGTCTCAGTACAACTGCCAAATATACATATTTATTATGAACCAGTGGAAAAGGACGGCTCTGATCGACCGCCATCGGCGTCAGCACCGGAAATATAATTTCATGAAAGTAGGTATCCAGAGACTTGCGCTGTGTCGCATTCAAGCCCTCATATTCAAGCAGCAAAATCCCTTTTTTCGTCAACAGGCGGGAAATTTCGCGGTAGGTTCGATACTGCTCCGATACCATTGAGACTGTGCGCTTGATCAGCCGTTTGTACAAACCAGAGGGGGTATATCCGGTGAAGTCCTTTTGCATAAAACCGGCCTTGATCTTCTCCCGCGTCTCTGCCACCCGAACAGCCATAAATTCATCCAGATTGCTGGACACAATCGCCAAAAATTTGGCTCTCTCCAGCAACGGTGTATCTGTATCCTGCGCTTCCTGAAGCACACGGCGATTAAATTCAATCCAGCTTAAATCCCGATTAAAGTAGCGTTCTGACCCGGCTTTATCTTTATCTTTATCTTTATCCTTATTCTGACTCTCTATCAACATATGGCCTCCATCAATCATGCAGTATAGTTATGCTTTATTGTACTATTAGATGAAACGCACTAGCATCATAGCTGTGTAAACACAATGTAAAATGTGTGTAAAACGCAGCCTGATGTTGAAAAGGTCACTCGGATACTTTACAAAAATAGTATTAAAGGGTACAGTGTTTACGTCTGTTTCATTGAGATAGATTGTCGAATCGTACTTTTTTCATGTTTATCATGTTGTTACTTGTCACATACCAGCCACGTTCAATTGCTTCATTTTCAAATGGCATCATATAGGAGGATTTACGTTATGGAACCCAAGAAAACGCCACGCGTACTGCAAAAAAACATCGAATTTTTCACCGCGGCGCTGTCTCAGCATCTCGTTTCAGTCTGGCAGGAGGACCCGACGGGCGTATACTGCGAGATTGGCAGCGGATATATCGAATTGTTCAGTAGCGAGATGATTCGGGTGCGCAATCAGGATGGGACCCAAAGCCATTATGACCGCAATATCACGATGTTTCAGTTGATCACCAAGGATCAGCCGATATAATTATTATATGCTATGCCTGTACTGTTCTTCCAGATTAGAATTGCTTTTTCACCTTGAAAATAACTGATATCCAACTGTTACCACAGGGTAATCGTTATTATTTAAGGCAGCGATTCTGCTGGCTTTCAATTTGTGAACATATTGCAGGTTTATCCAAAAGGCGCCACAGAGCGCTTTTTTTGTCGTTATTTTTTGAACATAATTTCAAAAAGCAGTATGATGAAGTAGCATATGATCTAAATTAAAAGGGGAATCAACCGATGGAGCATACAACATCAGACGGACGCATCCTGATCATAACCGCGGTTGAGGGCGAACGGGAAGCCGTGCTGCGCGGGCTGAAAGGCGACAGCCGCTTTGCAGTAGAACTGGCTGGTGTGGGCGCTCCGTCCGCAGCAGCTTCGACCGCGTTGGCGCTGGCTGGCGGTGGCTACCGCCTTGTCATCAGCGCCGGAATCGGCGGCGGATTCGTGGATGTCGCCGCACTGGAGAGCGTCGTCGTCGCTGACGCGATCATCGCGGTCGATCTTGGAGCCGAGACGGCGGAAGGCTTCAGCAGCGTGGACGAGCTGGGATTCGGCTCCAGCCGAATCGCCGTGAACGGCGCAACCACGCAGCGGCTCGTTGAGGCGCTACGCGCCGCCGGACAGACAGCTGTCGCCGGGCCGATCCTGACCGTCACGACAGCGACAGGTACAGCGGCTTCAGCAGAACGGCTGGTGATGCGCGTTCCCGGAGCCGCTGCCGAAGCAATGGAAGGCTACGGGGTAGCCGTAGCGGCGAACAAGCTGGGGCTGCCCGTGATGGAAATCCGCACGATTTCCAATGCAGTTGGCCCACGTGACCGCGCTGCCTGGCGGATCAAAGAGGCCTTGCAAGCGTTGGAAGCCGTATTCTCTACATTAACGGAGGTTATATAGATGCAAATTGCTTTTTCACCTTGTCCCAACGACACCTTTGTCTTCCATGCCTTGGCGCATGGATTAATTCCGGGCGCACCCTCGCTGGACATCACATTCGCCGATATCGACATCACCAACAATCTGGCGGTAACGCCAAACGGGCTGGATGTCATGAAGATCTCTTATGCTGCACTCCCTTGGGTGCTGAAAGAATACGCCCTGCTGCCTTGCGGCGGCGCGCTCGGCCGGGGCTGCGGTCCGCTCGTGCTGACCAAGGAAGGCACCACAGCGGAAGGACCGGAAGCACTGTCCGGCAAGCGCGTGGCTGTGCCGAGCGAACGCTCCACGGCCTATCTGCTATTCCGCCTGTGGGCGGCCAAGCATGTGCCGGGAGGGGTTGGTGAAATTGTCGTGATGCCGTTCGACCAGATCATGCCTGCTGTCCGTGATGGACATATGGATGCCGGGCTGGTTATTCACGAGGCACGTTTCACGTATCCATCCTACGGTCTCAGCAAGCAAGTGGATCTGGGCAACTGGTGGGAAGAAGATACGGGGCTCCCGATTCCGCTTGGAGCCATTATTGCACGTCGTTCTCTGGATCTCGATGCGATCGCAGGCTGGATACACGCTTCTGTCGAATATGCCTGGAAGCATCCCGAGGCCTCACGCGAGTATGTATTGTCCCATGCGCAGGAGCTGTCTCCGGATGTGGCCCAATCACATATCGACCTGTACGTGAACGACTTTACCGCCAATCTGGGCGACAGTGGATACGCGGCCATCGAAGCACTGCTCGGACGCGCCGCACAGGAAGGGCTGGTTCCTTCGTTTGATTTAGCCAAGCTGCGCCTTGCGTCCACCACCCGCTAACGGGCCGACATTGCATGTTTTCTTGCTGAATAGAGCAGCTTAAACATATAAAACCTCCCGAACGAGCACATTGCCTAGCCATGCGCCCCATTCGGGAGGTTTTATGATTTCATATTGCGAATCATCATTCAGACTCGCCGGTTCCTTGTCCTTAGTTCTGTTCCTGCTCCACGACCTCGGTCTTAAACACGTTATCCAGTTTGGTACCCAATCTTTTGACCAGTGGCACCTTGATATCCCGGCTTAGCTCTTTGAAAAAAGCGTCCATGTCACAATTAATCTTATCCAACACGACCTTCACCGTGCCCTCTGCCAAGATCTGCTCATTCAGATCTTCCGGTACAGTAACCGAGATATCATACTTCTTGCTTAACGTTTTAATATAGCGGGTAAAGATTTCGATAAGTTCCTCATTGTTGAACTTCTCGACTGCAACTTGCCCTTTGTTCGTAAATTTCAAATTCACTCTCACGTTAGCATTTCCCCTTTTCCTTTTGACCATTTATTTTGGATAAACGTTGAACCTTACGAGGCTCTTCAAAGAAAGGGCCTTACCGGTCGTTTTAGACTCTTGTCCTTTGATATACTAAGTATAACACATTAAGTCCGTTTTCATTTCCCAACCTGTCGTTTTATGATAAAAAATGATACAATTTACGCATTTTCAGCATTAATTCTTTCTTTTCATGCCAATCATTAGGAAGATTTTATACATAAATACATAAAAAACGCCTATCTCGCAAAAGAAAGACGTTTCCGTATAGATGCTTATGCAGCATGCATTTACAAAGGTTTTGTACATTCCCAACCATGTGAACGATACTCACGCACCGCATCCCGTACATCCTCGATATCATCAGTATGCAGCAGAACCGCAGGTAAAATCACCCAATATTCGTTCTCTGCCAGATCAATAAACACGTCCTCGACATCATAATATTGCATATCGCCAAAAGCCGTATCCCTGATTTTCTGTCCAACCAAAGGTGTAAAATGGGAATCAAATGTTTTAATCACCTTCGTATATTCCTTCACGCCCGTTGCTGATATCTGCTGTGAAATAATGACGCTCAATACCGTTTACCTCCCTGACTGATAATGCTCATTATAACCTCTTATCAGGCCTTCCACAAAACCTTGTGCTCCAAAAATAATAAAAATCAACAACCCGATGCCGATCCCAACGGAGCTTAAAACGATAATCAGGATGCCCTGTGTATCTCGTTGCTCTATCCGTTTCGTCAAAATGCCGAAGACTAAACCCAGAATAGCCGACAGATTACCAATGACTAAAATACTTAATAGTAGCCCCAATCCTGCAAAAATCCAGCCAAACAAAGCAAGCACCCAGCCCTGCGGCTGCGGCTCACTCTGTCTCATCTGCCAGCGTTCCCTCGCTGTAGGCGTGTACCTATCCATTCTTTAGCTCCCCCGCTCTTCAAGCAACCCTCAAGAAAGAAATTCGTTCGCCTTCTCCCTGTGGGCAGGCTTGATATGCATGTCCAGCACTTTTAAGGCCGCCAGCACGACACCCGCATCATCTGTGAAGCCCAGCATCGGAATAACATCCGATATGGCATCCAATGGAGAAATAAAATATGCCAAGGCCCCGAAGGCCACTCCTTTGGCATAAAGAGGCGTTTCAGGATCTATCGCACAATAGTACATGGCCACCGCATCCTTCACAAAGGGAACCTTCCCGGCCGTGGATTTCACCTTTTTGAAAAATCCCTTTTTCACCTTTTCTTCCTGCTTCGGATCATACTTGGCTTTAGTTACATCAAAATCCTTCATAAGGTACCTCCTATTGCTGACTGGTAAGCTTGAAAGTGCCGCCTTCCCGCTTTCCGAGCGGATAATTGTGGACCGTCATTTCCACCGTCGTCTTCTTATCCCATACCGGAAGCTTGTCAGATGTACCGTACTCTTTCATAGCTATGTTTATGACTTCCTCCGCCTTCTTCGTCAAAGTAGAAGACGCCATATTATATTTACCATAACCCTGATAAGCACCACCCAAACCAAGATTCGGTTGATTGTTCACATTTAAAAGCACAGCCTTCAATGTACCATTCTCTGCTACATCAAAGGTCACTTTTTCCAATACAAAATCATCGGTAACGACAGATGTCTGCTCTAACACATGCGTTATGGCTGACAGGTTGGCTGCTAATCTAACCCGTTGCAGCAGCACCTCTGTATCCTTTTGTTGCTTTGTCAATGCTTGCGTAGTCTTGTTGAGTGAAGCATTCGCTGTAGTTAGAGTATTTACCTTTGCAGTCAGATTATAATTCCATAACGCCAAGGTAATACATCCGAGTACAGCTATTCCTGAAATGACCGTGGCTACAACCGCGAGCTTACGAACAGCCTGTGGTTGCGGCTCCACAGACTGAGTATGACTGCCTAATTCCCCCATAGCAAACTTCCTCTCTATTTACATAGTCATATTTTACTATGGCCCTCTTTTATAATCTAGTATATTTTTCCTACTTTCGCATTCCCTACTCATTTGAATCCATTTCATAAATGATTAAGCCAACGAAATGTATACTACATATAGACAAACTAAACCATTTTGATCTATATGTACTCTTGATTAAAGCTACTGAGGGTATTATGAAATGGATTCATGGGTGCAGGTTTCCGTTTCATGGACCTTCGAGCTTCGGTTGCCCCATTTTCCAGGTAAAGCCGTATTCACCAGATACACACTGCCCGCGATCAACACCAATCCCACCACGAATGTCAAGGTAAGCGACTCCTTGAGTATCACCATACTAAAGATCGTAGACAGCACCGGAATCATAAATGTATAGGAGCCAACCGTTCCTGCTTCTCCGTTGTCAATCAGTTTAAAATAAATCATCCAGCCCATCGCAATCACGAATACCGATATAAACAGCAAGATACCGATAAAGGAGGGGGTCCAGTGAATATCGCTCCATTTCTCCGTCGTAAGTCCAATCCCATTCAGCATAATTCCCCCAAAAATGAGCTGCATCGTCACCGCCCAAATGGAGTCCAACTGCTTGCTTTTTTTCTTCATATAAATTGTTCCGAGCGCCCAGCACAGTCCAGAGGCCAGCCCCAGTACGATACCCAAGACGGACAAATGCCCTGCCATCCCGCCGGAGCTAATTACGATCACCCCGCCAAAGCCAAGAACCAGTCCAATGACCTTCATCGTAAACATGCGCTCACCCAACCACAACCAGGAGAACAATCCAAGCAAGATCGGCTGGAGGAATACTAAAGTGGAAAATAACCCGGCAGGCAAATACCGCAGCCCCACCGTCTGCAAGCCATAGTAGCCGGCAATATTAAATATCGCCAGAACGAGATACGTCCACGCATTCTGTCTCAAACGCAGGGTTTCCCTGTGACGCATAGCGAACAGAAGCAGGATTAGCCCGCCCAGCAGCGTACGTATGCCTGAAAATAAAATCGGCGGTATATCCGGCAAAGCCAGCTTGGTCAACGGCCAGTTAATTCCCCACACCATCACTAATATCAATACAAGCCACAGCGTAGCTTTAGGTGTTAATGTTTTCATAGATGTCTTCCTCTCCTCTAGCGATGATCATCGCTCATTTCATACGGCTATAATCATTTACAGCCATTTGCAAAGCTTCACTTTACTAGCGTATACTGTGGGCACTAATAAATAAAATGAATGTTTTCGATAAGGGAGATAACCTTTCGCTTATGACCATTACCCAAATTATGATCTTTGTACGTGTAGCTGAAACGCTAAACTTCACCCAAACTGCGCATGAGCTGCATATGACGCAACCCGCAGTCAGCCATGCCATCGCCAGTATTGAGAGTGAACTAGGTGTCCAGCTATTGTTGCGTGACCGGAAAAAAGGCGTACTGCTGACGGATATCGGGCAAAAGGTACTACTGCAATTCCGCATGATGCTGCAAAGCATGGAAAAAGTAGAGCAGCAGGTCGCCGCCGAAAAAGGGCTAGACGTTGGCACCATCACCCTCGGAGCCTTCCCTTCGGCCTCAGCCTATTTTCTGCCCCCCATCATACATCATATTCGTCAGCATTACCCGAACCTCATATTCGATCTGCATGAAGGCTCCACCAACGAAGTCAAGGAATGGCTGCATAACCGAGAGATTGAAGCAGGTATCATTCTGCTGCCAGATCCGCAAGTGGATGTCATCCCTTTATGTCAGGATAATATGGTTATTCTCCTGCCGGACGGTCACCCATTACAATCACAAAGCAAAATCGCCATTCGAGATTTGAACCAGCAGGATATGATCTTCTGTAAAGGCGGGCATGAGGTTGCCATTATGGAAGGCTTTGAGCGTGAACAAAGCCAGTTGCAGGCACGTTTCACAACTCACAATGTCAGTACCCTGGTCAGCATGGTTCGACAGGGACTAGGTATGGGAATCGTCTCTGCCCTCTCCTTGTCCACATTCCCCCATGATCTGACTGTCAAGGAAACCACACCCCTGATTACGCGCCAGATCGGTATCGCCGTGCCATCCCTGCACAATGCTTCACTGGCCGTACAGTTATTTGTGCGCACTGCGCAGGAACTGTTTACAGATGTGACAAATTAGGAGACATTGGTAACGAGATTTTGGCAGATGCATAATTATTCTTAAATACTTACTGATCGTAATCATAAGGGGTGTCTGTTCAAATGCAGAAAAATCATATTATTGAATCCGAGGAAAAGCTTCGTAAAGCCATGTTATCCAGCGATGTGAAGGTCCTGGATGAACTGATTTATGATGATCTTATATTTGTAAATCACTTTGGACAGATGTTGGACAAAGAAGCAGATTTGGAAGCTCACCGTTCAGGTGTATTACATTTTACGGATATTCAAGTTCTGGATCAAAAGGTGATTCTGCTGGATGATACTGCGGTAACTGTGACCCGCGTTTCTTTACGAGGAACGGTAGGTAATGAACCCATTGAAGATGAAATGTGCTATACCCGGGTAAAATAAGAATAGCCGCGATGGTTGCACATCGCGACTTTCTGACAAAGGCCGGTGGGCGACCACGGCGAGAATTTCATACTGCGTATGAAAAACCACCGGATCAGGGGCCAACCTATTCCCGGTGGTTTTCGTATTATTAGGTCAACCAAAAATTTTGGTTGGCCTATTTTGATAGGTGTTTTAAGATGACGATAGCCGGGAAGAACTAGGTGGTTTTAGGGGAATAAATAACCCCGTCAAGAAAACTATTCTCTCACTATCACCAACGACCATGTTTGAGCTGGTTGGGGCATGCGATCCCGTATAACAAGCGAAGCTATGAGGTTCGAATCATCGTGGGCTTGTTGCATTTCTCATACGAGAAGAAATTGCACATTTCATTGTGAATCCCTTGCAGTCCAAGCGAGCTCGGGGGACTACGCTACGCAAAGTTAAGACAGATGCAGCAGACGCTTGGCACTTAGCTGAAATGTTCTACCACGGTGATATAAAGCCGCATCGGGCATGTGATGAAGCCCACACGGAGCTTCAAAATGTGACCAGACAGCATGAATTTGTAACATCCTTATACGTGCAAGCAAAGCTAAATGCTTGGGCTTTGCTAGATCAGGTATTCTCCGAATATGAACCCGTATTTTATGACCTTTACTCGGAAACGGCTCTAAAAGTCCTACAAGCCTGCCTTCAGGGTGAGGTGGAAAATGGCTCTACGCCATCCTTAGTAAAAACGAGCCTTATCGCCTGTAAAATACCATATTAATTCAGAAACTTTCTGTATAAACAGAAGGCTTTCTTAGTCATGTCTGTAAACAGAGTATATCAAGTTTATGGATTTATTCAAAAAGAATTCTTGACGGGGCTGTTTTGATAGGATTAGCAGTTAGCAGTTCCAAAGCATTTATGCATTAATTCCACTGGTATATTATTCTAGTGCAGCGGGTAACCTATATACTGAATACCTGCAATTTTTAAACAAGGAGGTTTTTACATTGGACCATCTCGTTATTTTGATCAGAAGTTTTTCTGCATTCGTTATCCTTATGATAATTGGGAGAATATTGGGGAAGCAAACCCTTTCCAATATGAACTTTCATGAATTCGTGACGGCAGTCATATTGGGAGCTATGGCTGCTAACTTTGCATTTAACGAAAAAATAGAAGTTGTCCACCTATTAATAGCCCTGTCCGTTTTTACAATTACTTCTTATGTTTTAGCCAAGCTTTTTTTGAAATTCAGAAACTTTAAGATGTGGACAGAGGGAACACCCACCGTTCTCATAGAAGGAGGGTTCATTCTCGAAGATAACTTAAAAAAAAATAATATGACATTGGATTCTTTAAACCAGCAACTTCGCGAGAAAGATATTTTTAATATAGAAGAAGTGGAGTACGCCCTCCTTGAGATTAACGGAAAACTATCTGCCCAAAAGAAAAAGGAACTGCAAGCCGTGACATTAAAAGATCTGCAGTTGAATGCAGGTAATGCCGCACAGTTCCCAATTGAACTTGTAATCGACGGACAGCTTTTGCATGGCAATTTAAACTCCAACCATATTCCCGAAACCTGGCTGCTATCCCAATTGAAGGCTCGCGGCAAAAAGTTAGAGGACGTATTCTATGCCGTTAAAGGCAGCAACGGTCAGCTCTATGTGGATGAATATAAGGATAAAATCCAGCAACCAATTGATGTTGAATAGTATTGACTTTCGGTCAATAGCTACTTGAGATTCAACGTAATCAGATAATTGTATTTGGCAGCGTGCTTAAGCTCATCCAATATGATACCGTACACCGTGTCCTTATAGATGCCAGCAGGCAAACCAAACCAGATGTTGCGGTATCGTTCCACCGCACCCAATTCTCCCATCAAGGCACGTTGTAGACCTTCTGTATAGGATTTCACCCTCTCATATTGCTCACTACTGATGCCTGTAATTTCCTGTCCTGTCAAAGTCAGATACATCTCTCTGAACATTTTATTGTGGCCACGTTCATCGTTACGGATGCTTTCAATAATAGCTACCTGCTCTTGTGAGGGAGCCAAATGGATTAATTCATCGTAGAACAGCTCATCGTTACGCTCCCCTTGTACCGCTTCCTTTATCATTTGTACTGCTTTCGGAAATCCTGTGCTCCAGATAGGTACAAAATCGACCCGCATATAGTATGAATTTCTCCAATAAGAAGGTACTTGATACAAGTTTGTCTCCTCCCGACATTAGTATATAGAAAGTATATGCGCATCTGCCCATGTTGGTTCCAACATTAGGAAAAATGAACGCCGTTCCGCCCGCTCCCAGTCGCCCTTCTCTTGTGAAGTAATGCTGGTGGCTATTTGACTTACCAACATACTGGGTTGATTATACTGAGCTAGCTTCGCCGTATCTTCCCATCGGTAATTTTGTCCAAATCATTATAGCTAAATGGGATAATTGGAATATAGAAGGAACCATAAGAAAAACAATATTGGCTTACAGATTTCCCTTTGTTTTCACGAGGCTAAGTTCAATGTGACTTCTACCATGTAGCCATAGCAGTTCATCCAGTAAAAATGCTAATCCATCCTTGCTACGCAAACGCTCGATCAGTTCTGTAACGACTTCCATAATCTCACGTTGTACATTCTCCGCTAATTGTAGCCCCCCACTTTCCCCATCCACATAAAGATGTGAATGATCCGGTTGTTCTACCTTTCGTACATGTCGCAGATACAATATTCCATGTTCAAGATAAAAGAAATAGCTACGATCATACAGGACTCCCTCAAATAGTTCATACATATGAGGATCATCATCAGGTCCATATACCATGGCAACTCTTTTCAATTCAACAGATTCGCTCATAAATAAATCCTTCCTTCTGTATTGATTAGTTTTTTTGTCAAATAAAGAACATAAAATATGTTTATATGTATTTAATATACGACTTCTTATACATATAATACACTTTCACATTCATATTTTCAACACTTATCGAATAAAATGTACGCATTATTGTAATTTAAGTTTGACTTCTCTAAGATTTGAGTACATATAATAAGTTGAGGGGGATTGCTCATGGGATTGAAACCAAGTTATAAACCAATGGAAATCACTCTAATTAAACGAGATAAAACACGAACTTACCTTCGTACTCAATTAGGAATTTCACCATCTACTTTGGCGAAAATGTCAAATGGGGAATTTGTAGCTATGAGTGTCATTGCACGCATTTGTGAGGAATTAGATTGTAAAATTGAAGAGGTTGTAGAGTTTATAAAGGAGCAACCATTAGATACAGAAAAAGAGCGCTAGCCTTTTTGAAGAGGATAGCGCTCTTCCTTTTTTATTAACTATATTTTCCTATTGTTAATCTACCCGCTGCATAAGGAAGCGATCAATTAGTTCTATTTTTTGCTATATAGTAAGAAATGTACATGAAAAGCGGAGAAGACGGAATGGTGCTGTACAAGCGAAGCGGTCGCTTTTGTCCCCGGATTTCTACCTAATTATAAGCTTTATTCAAGAAATCCGGGGGCGGTGGCGATGGGAAGCACCATCCGTCTGCGGAGTGACACTAAAGTAACTTTTAAGTTCCATTTCTTTTAAGTTCCATTTATATATTCGTTCTTTTGATTGGTTGCTCCACTGCTTTATAAGTCATGCCAGGGTAATCACTTTATATAGTGTAGTGATAATGATCTTAAATAAAGTTTCTTCAACACATTCAAAAAGGCCTCCATAGCATATAGTACGCGACTATACCGCTATAGAGGCCTTCATTTATAGTTGGATCATTTCTTTGCTTTCGTTCTGATCCTTCGATTGCTTTAGAAATCACTTCGATTGCTTTGTGGCTTCGTACAAACGCTGTAAAATGGTAACCGCCTCAGCACGTGTGACTAGCGCTTTGGGGTGAAGGTATCCATCATTGGCGGTAAGGACGCCCATATTAGTCAGGGTGTAGAATGCTTCTGCCTTTTGATCTTGGGAATCTCCATCATAATAGGGCTCCTCTTGAGTCGTGTCGATGTATATTACTGGATAGTTGATCGAGAAATTGTCATAGTAATCCGCCTGACGAATTTTTATATCCTTATACTGCGCAGCTGCAGAGATTACTTCCTTGATCTCAGGATGAAGAGTCTGATTCGTATAATCCGTCCGAACGGAAGCAATCATCATAACATCCCAGCGGGTCAGCGGTTTGTCGGGATTGATATAGAATTGATAGTTTGGATATTTGCCCCCTACTCTTTCAGTGAAGCCCCAAACATAATCCCCATTGAATAATGCTGCAAAATCTTTATTCGCCCAGTGCTTACGCGCATCAACAAATTCTGAAGCTTTTCCGGACGAATGATTGATCTCTGGAAAAAGCTTGTGAAACATATTTACAAATTCCGCTTTCGTTATGGTTTTGCCTGGCTTGAAGGTCCCATCCTCATAGCCCTTGACAACACCTTTGTCGACCATCAAACGAATAGATTCAGCAGCCCATTCATATTTTGTCCCGTTCACATCAGTAAACGTATTTGCCGCGAATGCGGATTGACTAAAAAACAGTGCCACCGCAACCAGCGGAGTGATAAGCCATTTCTTTTTCAACATCTCTTGCCACTTCCTTCAGGTAAAATTTATGTAGAAAATAGTTCTCCAGAACTCCATGTTATATCGGCATCTCAAAAGCAAATGATGATAATAAACAGAAAAAAAAAACAACACAAAAAAGACCTCTGCAACGAATAAATCCCGTCACAAAGGCCGTTATCCACTATCCCGAACACCTATTCCGCTAGGCTAACGCATCTACCCCCGAACAGATCACCGGAAGACAAAACGTTGACGCGACGTGTGTTAACAAGGTTCTTCGTTCGGCTTCCCTGCATCCGTAGCTGTACGGAAGCTTGAACCGCAACCACAGGTAG
Source organism: Paenibacillus terrae (assembly GCF_005217525.1). Classification (GTDB taxonomy): domain Bacteria; phylum Bacillota; class Bacilli; order Paenibacillales; family Paenibacillaceae; genus Paenibacillus; species Paenibacillus terrae_C. Next base: position 260,178 of record NZ_PNXQ01000001.1, read on the forward strand.
CGATTGCATTCGGATTATGAATCGTGAAGCCGCCTGACATACCAGACTCTTCAAAGTCGATTTCCAGACCGTCCAGGTAGCGGATGCTTTCCTTTTCCACTACAATCTTCATATCCTGTACGTTCATATATATATCCTGATCCGTCTCGTTGTCGTCAAAGCCCATGGCATACGAGAATCCGGTGCAACCGCCCGGCGTAACACCCAGACGCAAAAACATATTCGGCGTTTCCTGCTGCTCCAGCATATCTTTTAAGCGCTCGGCAGCGGAATCGGTGATGTTAATCATGACTCCATCCTCCTCTTTTACTTCATGTTCTCCTTCAGTATACTCCACTATTTGCGGGTGCTCAAGTCATGAAATGTCCTTCCCTAACAGGCTAAAAGACCTGTTTTTCTGTTCGTTTGTATTGAACACCTGTGAGGTGAGGTTTATAATAGGTGAAGAGTGTGTAAAAGAAACTGTCGGAAATTTGTCATTTCATAGGCGATGTTCTGAGACATTCATCATTGTAGCTTGGCATTGTAACATTTTTCACATATCATATATCCGCGCTGCCGGATTCGTACCGACGGAACGGGACATCCTGTGTGCATTAAGCGCTTGTGCCGCTTATAGGGCGGACAGCCTCGCACAGAGCAACTTGAAGGAGGAATAGGCATGTCCACATTAGTTACACCCTTTACAGACCGCAGAATGGCGGAGATTGTAGAAAAGGTACAGAACGGCATCCGTTTGAACCTTGAAGATGGTATATATTTGTACGAAACTGACGATATTCTCACACTGGGTCAGTTAGCTAACGAAGCGAATTTACGCAAGAACGGAAAAAAGGTTTATTTTATTGAGAATATGAGCCTGTACTTCACCAATGTATGCGAAGCGCGCTGCGCGTTCTGTAATTTCCGCAAGGATCAGGGGGAAGACGGCTCTTATACTTTGTCCGGGCAAGAAATGATTGATTATGTTGAGCAGCATATCCATCCGGGCGTGAGAGAATTCCATATCGTTGGCGGTCATAATAATCATGTACCTTTCCAATACTATGTAGACTCATTGAAGGCGCTGAATGAAAAGTATCCCAACGTTACACTCAAAGCTTACACCGCAGCGGAAATTGACTTTTTCACACGTATTAGCGGCTTGAGCATTAAAGAAGTGCTTCAGGAGCTGCAAAAGGCAGGACTTCAAACCTTGACCGGCGGTGGCGCAGAGATTTTATCAGATGAGTATCGCCAAAAAATGCGTGTCACCAAAGCGAATGTAGATCGCTATCTTGAGGTTCATCGCACGGCTCACAATCTCGGCATGAGAACCCATACGACAATGCTGTACGGTTCGGTTGAATCCTACGAGGATCGTATTGAACATATGCTGCAAATTCGGGCATTGCAGGACGAAACGAACGGATTTATGGTATTTATTCCACTGTCCATGCAGCCGAAAAGCAAAAATGCCAACATCATGCGTCGCAACTCTGCTTACGAGGATCTCAAAACCATTGCGATCAGCCGCCTGATGCTGGACAATATCGACCATGTCAAAGCTTACTTCATTAATATTGGTCCGCAATTGACGCAGGTCGCACTGACCTTCGGCGCATCGGACGTCCATGGTACGATTGTGCGTGAGCAAATCAGCCATGCCGCAGGTGCACTGACCCCGGCGGGTTTGACCCGTAAAGAGCTGATCTGGCTGGTCAAAGGTGCAGGACGCATCCCGGTTGAACGGGACACCTTCTATAACGAAATCGAAGTTTTCGAATAAAAGCCATATCGGATTTCCCATAAGCTGCCCCGGAATTTTCTGGTCTGTCTGCCTATAGGCGGGCCGGGAACCCGGTTTTACAACAACAAAAAACCTGTGTCTGATCGGAAACATTGAATTTGCATGTCGTCGGGATAAGGCGTAATTTGAAGGCGAACAAGGTTTCCTGATGAGGCACCAGACCATTTGCCGGGGACACGGCAGCGAAAGGACGGCGGATTTTGATGAAAAATTTCGTTATTCTGGGAGGCGGCTACGGTGGCCTTACCATTGCCAAAGAATTACTGAATAAGCATATTCCCGATGATGTCCAAGTTATTTTAGTGGATCGGATGCCCTTTCAGGGATTGAAAACAGAATACTACGCCCTTGCGGCCGGGACGGTATCTGATTTTGATTTACGTGTGCATTTTCCCGATGAACAACGGCTCATTCGCAAATATGGGGAAGTTACTTTAATGGATCTGGAAAATAAAATCGTACATTTTCAGGATGGCGAGCCGTTGCCCTATGAGCAGCTTGTGATTGCACTGGGCTGTACTGACCGTTTTCACAATACTCCAGGTGCCGAAGAGCATAGCTGTACCATCCAGTCCTTTAACAATACACGTCAAACGTATCTGCGCCTGAATGAAATCAAGCCTTACGGACATGTGCATATTGTAGGTGGCGGTCTGAGCGGTGTTGAGATTGCGGCGGAATTGCGCGAAAGCCGCACAGATTTGAATATTACAATTATGGATCGGGGCGAGCGGGTGCTGTCGGCATTCCCGCAGCGTTTGTCTGCCTATGTGCATGCCTGGTTTAAGGAGCATCAAGTCGATGCATTGAATCATGTCGGGGTTTCCCGCATTGAGCCGGGTGCTATTTACAATCATGATGAAGAAATTGTGACGGATGCGGTTGTATGGACAGCCGGGATTCAACCCGTGAAAATCGTGCAGGATTTAGCTGTGCCCAAAGACCCTCAAGGCCGCATTGTACTAAACGAATATTACCAAATCCCGGATCATCCCGAGGTGTACGTGGTCGGAGACTGTGCCAGTCTCCCCTACTCTCCAAGTGCCCAGGCAGCGGAGGTGCAAGGTGAACAGATTGCACACATTGTACACGACCTGTGGAAAGGCCACACGCCTCACCCGCATCCTTTGAAGCTGCGTGGTACATTGGGTGCGCTTGGCAAGAAGGCTGGATTCGGCTACGGCTTTATGGGCAGTACATCTTTGCGTGGACGAGTACCACGCCTGCTCAAAAGCGGTGTGCTCTGGAAGTCCAAACGGCATTTTGGATAATCTGTTGGTATAACAAACAAAAAAGAACCGCTCTGGGAGCGGTTCTTTTTTGTTTTGGGCATGGTATGGAAGGCTCGTTATATCATAGCCAGAACAAAGCAGGCTGACAAAGGATTACATCTTAGTCGAGATCAAGGTTATCCCACGCCTCGGCTTCTTTGATTTTGTTCATAATCACTTCGTACAGCAGCTCGGCTGTATCGGCAGATACAATCTCGCCGTTGACCATCGCATACGGTTCTGCATTGCACTGACCACAATTGCTGAGACAGCCGTATTCAATGACGTCATAATCCGGATTTTGCTCCAGTCTGGACATGATCTCATCGGTTCCAAAATGCATATTGCTGGTGCAAAATTCAATGATGGGTCTTAACATTTTTTCACCTGCTTTGGACGACGGGCATTTTAATTTGGCCCGCTTTGTAATATAATAAAAAGGTATAGGAAAGGAGTTGAATTCTAATGAGCGAAACACAAAGCGTTCAAATGTATGATGAAGTAGCAGATGTACTGGATAAGCTTCGTCCGTTCCTGCAACGCGATGGCGGCGACGTTGAGCTGGTTGATGTTGAAGACGGCATCGTTAAGCTGAAGCTGGTAGGCGCTTGCGGCAGTTGCCCAAGTTCCACAATCACGCTGAAAGCAGGGATTGAACGCGCTCTTCTCGAAGAAGTCGACGGCGTCCAAGAAGTGGTACAAGTATTCTAATGCTTGATGCATAATGATCATGAGAGTCTTGACTTCGATAACGAAGCTCAAGACTCTTTTTTGTGTGACGAGGCATACTCGATCTTAATCCCTTATATGATCGGCCGAATCGGGTCCAGCCCTCCTGACACATCCATAATGTTGCCTGTGATAAAATCCGAATCCTCATCACACAAATAAGCAATCACTCGTGCAATGTCCTCTCCACTGCCTGGACGTCCACGAGGTGTCTCTTTATCCTGCAAGCCGATGACGTCGGCAATTGACTTTTCCTTGTTCGCCCCCCGGATATCCCCGGGACAAACCATATTGACCGTGATACCATAAGGAGCTTCTTCCACAGCCAGTGACTTTGTAAAGGAAACCAGCCCCACCTTGGCGGCTGCGTACACGGCGCGATGCGGCCAAGCTCGTGCTTCTCCAGCATGACCAAAGCCAAAATGAATAATACGTCCCCATTGCTGGTTCCGCATATGAGGCAATACCAGATGATCCAGCAGCATCGTACCCACCAGATTCCCCTGAATCATGGTATGAATCTCGGCTACACTGTAATCTGCAAACAAGCGACGTTCCCGAATAAACGGTCCGGCGTTATTTACCATAATATCTACGCCGCCCAGCCGATCCTGTACTGCACTGATCAGCCTTGTAATATCCTCCTGAATCGAAATATCTCCTTGCAAAGACAGGCAGCGTACTCCCTTGGCTTCAATCACCTGCCTAAGCTCTTCGGCTTCAGTTTGGCTATGCACATAGTTTAGTACAATGTCACAACCTTCATCAGCCAGACGCAGAGCGGTCATTTTACCTAATCCTTTGGCACTGCCCGTTATAAGCGCGACTTTGTGTCTCAACAGTTTTCCTCCTCTTCACAGAGAACGGTCACCCCCAAGTATAAAATATTTAGGCTTCGCCTACAACTCCAAGTAAAAAGAAACCCCAAATCCTCTTGTTCAAGAGAATCGGGGTTTGGGTTCAATGCGTTCTTGTGTCCAGCTTAAAATGCCGGGATAATCGCGCCTTGGTATTTGTCTTCGATGAATTTTTTAGTTTCCGGGGATTGCAAAGCCTTGATCAGCTTCTGAATCGCTTCGGAATCTTTATTATCAGGACGCGCTACCAAAACATTGGCATATGGGGAATCCTTGTCTTCCAGTGCCAGTGCATCCTTCGTCGGGTTCAGCTTCGCTTCCAGAGCATAGTTTGTGTTGATCAGAGCAATATCCACTTCAGGCAACTGACGTGGCAGCATAGCCGCTTCCAGCTCCTTGAATTTCAGGTTTTTCGGGTTTTCTGTAATATCTTTTACTGTAGCTTCGATGTTGCTTGCGTCTTTCAGCTTGATCAGACCTTGTTTCTCCAGCAACAGCAATGCACGTCCTCCATTGGTAGCATCGTTAGGAATGGCAACTGTTGCACCATCCGGAATTTCATCAAGCTTTTTATATTTTTGCGAGTAGATACCGAATGGCTCCAGATGAACCGCGCCTACAGATACCAGATCCATTTTGCGCTCTTTGTTCATAACATCCATGTATGGTACATGTTGATAGAAGTTAGCATCCAGTTGCTTGTCGAACAATTGTACGTTTGGTTGTACGTAGTCGTTAAACTGAACGACTTGAAGACGAACGCCCTCTTTTTCCAACTGTGGCTTGATCGCTTCCAAAATTTCCGCATGCGGTACAGGAGAAGCGCCAACTTTCAGCTCAACTTCGCGTGGTGACCCGCCTGTATTTTGGGTCGCATTGTTTGTATCGGATGTCGTGCTTTTCGTACCGCAAGCTGCCAGTACCGCAATTAATGTCAAGCTTAATACGGCCAATACCCATTTTTTCATGTTATTACCCCTCCAATGAATTGTAATGTTCAGGATTCAGACGCCCTGATCAATAAGGATTTCTATATGGTTTCCCTATTTTCGAGTATAATGCCGCACCAGACGGTCTCCCGCCATTTGCAGCAATTGCACCAGTACGACCATCAGTATGACCGCAACGATCATGACAGCCGTTTCATAACGGTAGTATCCGTAGTTGATAGCTAGTGTACCCAAACCACCGCCCCCAATCATACCGGACATTGCTGTATAGGATACCAGCGTAACGACGGTAATCGTTAATGCGGCGAGCAGACCCGGCAGGGCCTCACGCAGCAGCACCCGACGGATAATCTGCCCTGTAGAGGCGCCCATGGCTTGTGCAGCCTCGATAACACCTTTGTCCACTTCGCGCAATGACGTCTCCACGAGACGGGCGAAGAATGGCGCAGCACCAATGACCAGCGGTGGAATCGTACCCAGCACTCCCGTGGAAGTCCCCACCAGCGACCGTGTAAAAGGAATCAGTGCAACAATCAAAATAATAAACGGTACGGACCGCAAAATGTTAACGATAAAGGAAAGTACAACGTATATCACCTTCATCAGACTCCATGAGGAGCGGCTTGCCAGAAATAATAAAACCCCAAGCGGCAGACCAATAATAAGAGTGAACAACGCAGATGCACCGAGCATCTGGAGTGTCTCTAAAGTAGAGTTACCTAGTTCTTCCCAACTCACTTGCGAAAAATCAAGTTCACTCATTGTCCGATCACCTCCACATCAAGTCCCTGACCGGACACCTCGCGCAGCGTGTGCTCAATATCCTCCTGATTTCCTTCAAAACGGACGATAAGCTGCCCATAGGGTACGTTTTTAATCGTGGAGATAGTTCCCTGCAAGATCGCAAAATCAACCCCGGTGCTACGGGCTGTACGTGACAGAATCGCATCATATGTCTTGCTGCCCAAAAATGAAATCCGTACAACATGCGCCGATTCGCCGCCACCCGCAGCTGCAATGGCTGCTTGCAGCTCCTCGGGATGCTCAGACTCCCGCTGGATAAAGTCCTTGGTTACTTGATGCTGCGGCTTGAGGAATACTTCTGCCACCGGACCTTGCTCCACGATGTCGCCCTGATGAATGACACCAACACGATCACAGATGCTTTGAATGACATGCATTTCATGCGTAATCAGCACGATGGTCAAATTAAAACGCTGGTTAATGTCCAACAGCAATTTGAGGATGGACCCTGTCGTCTGTGGATCAAGCGCCGAGGTCGCCTCGTCGCACAGAAGTACATGAGGATCACTGGCAAGCGCCCGTGCAATACCTACCCGTTGCTTCTGTCCGCCCGAGAGCTGTGACGGATATTTAGCGCTGTGCTCTTCCAGACCGACCAGTTCCAGCAGTTCACGAACCTTCTGGTCCAGCTTTTGCTTCGGCGTATTCACCAGACGCAGCGGAAAGGCAATATTGTCATACACCGTCGCCGAGGATAATAAATTAAAATGCTGAAAGATCATTCCGATTTTACGACGCTGTTTCTGTAACTGGGATTGGCTTACCGTGGCGAGATTCACGCCATCTACCCATATCTCGCCCGAGGTCGGACGTTCCAATAAATTAATACAGCGGATCAGCGTACTTTTACCCGCTCCGGAATGACCGATGACTCCAAATATTTCACCACGCTCTATGGAAAGATTCAAACCGGACAGCGCACTAACGCGTCGGCTGCCTTTGCCATAATGCTTGGTTAATTGTTTAAGCTCTATCAACGTGCTGCGACCCCCTTCACTCTTCCTTACCCTTTTAAGCGACTTTCATCTCTATGATGATACAAAAAGAGCCCCTTTCACAGAATGAAAAGGGCCCCCATCATACGAACCTGTTCTCATCTGTCAAAACCGCTATAACTCTAGCGGTTTTGTAGGAATTAGCACCATAACGTTCCCTTCCGATGTACCACACCGGAAAAGAACGGGTTGCCGGGCTTCATCGGGCCAGTCCCTCCACCTCTCTGGATAAGAAAAATATGTTAAACTCCAGCTTTAGCTGTCCGTTAAATTTATATTTAAAATCATAATTCAAGCATTTTTCTGAAACTAGATTTCAGTATAGATAGTTTACATAGCTTTGTCAAAGGATATTTTCTAACATAATTATGGACGGACTGCCCGGTTCTCCCAATGTTTGACCGTATAACGAAAGGCTGTTGCCAAGGAACGATTCACCATTTCCAGTCCTTGCTTCAGATCCTCCAAATGATGATCCAAATCCTCCAGTTGTATCTTGCCGTACAAAGCGCGATGCCGCTGCCAGAGATCATCCTGCATCTCCGTATTCATATAGTGTATTTCCGTATTCCGACGCTTGCGCAGCCGATTGATCGCGTCAGTGTATGAGTCCTTGATATCATTTAAGCTGTCCGTCATTACAGGATGCATCTTCAAATATTTGAATTGCCGCAGCACTGTAAAATAAGAATAATGCGGCTTATACTCGCCTGTTTTCAGATCATACAGATCATTGAGCCAATTCCCGAGCTTATCCAAAATGGAAAATACCCTCACAAACCCATCCTTATAAAAGAATACGTACAGCGCGTAATCCGATTTTTCATCAACGCTCATATCCTCGGCATAACCGGCTTTGACCTTCGTTCGGAAAAAGGCGGCAGCATGATGGCTCTGCTCCAGCTCATCCAGAGATGACATCAGGCCGCGTGTCAAAATATCCGCTTTGCGAAAATCATGAGTCGGATCTCCGCTGGCCTGAATATGCCGCTCCAGCATTTTCAGCATGTCTGACATGCTATTCATAGCATCGAGTAGAATGCCCTTGTTCACACGCGGCGGCTCGCCTAGCAGATTGCGTATCATGCTAACGCCTCCTTTTATAATGTAAAATCAGGTTGTTGGGTTGGTCAGGGCGTCAGGCAAAATAACTCGTCCACCGTTGGTCTACAAGCTTAACAATATCCTCGCGCGGCAGTACTTCATCCGGGTAGCCCGGCTTCATGCGTGCATCGACCACAATTGGCAGCTTGTAGTTCAGATGATGCAAACGCACCTCGCTGTCTGCGTACATATCCGTAGCCGGGTTAAATCGCGTAAACACCGTCCACAGGAATGATGCTTGTGAGCGGACGACTTCCTTGGCATCATCTACAATAAAGACAAGCGGCCATTCCTGCTCACCCGCAGCCAAACGCTCCAATACACGCGCCGCCAGCTCAGGCTCCTGCTCAAAGGACGCACCCGATACGACGAGACAACCTCCGCAATACGGCTCAATCTCGCGGATACCCGGCAGGTCGCCTCCTTCATAGGCGTGGGGCAGTTCACGTATAGGCTCACCTACACCCATCAGGATCGCTTTACTACCGTGATTCAGCTTACGGCCCGTGTAATCAAGTGTATCGTGAGACGTATGATTGAAAATAAACAAATCTGTCGCTGGATTAAATCTCTCCAGAATGGTTTCCAGCAGCAGGTTAAAGTCGGATAAATCAATCACCCGATCTGTCAGCATCAGAAATTTGGTTAATGACAATTGGCCCTGTCCCAAAATGGTAAAGCCTGAGACCAGTGCTTCACGGGAATAGCTTTCACGAACAACTGCCGCTGCCAGCGCATGTACGCCCGTTTCTGCGTAAGCCCACAGCGACTTGACGGAAGGCATTACAAGCGGATAGGCAGGTGACAGCAGACGTTGTAAAAATTCGCCGAGATAATAATCCTCCTGCCGTGGTTTACCTACAATGGTTGCTGGATAAATGGCATCCTTGCGGTGGTACATATGCTTGACATGAAATACAGGGAAATCATGCTGTAAGGAGTAGTAGCCAAAATGATCGCCAAACGGTCCTTCCGGACGGCGTTCATGAGGCGGCACATAACCGCTGATCGCAAATTCGGCCTCTGCCGGAATCCGGTGACCGCCGAGCGGGTCCTCCGTCATCGGCAGCTTGCCGCCCATAATGAGCGAGGCAAGCAGCAGCTCAGGCAGATTTTCCGGTGCCGGAGCAATTGCGGACGCAATCAGGGCTGGTGGCCCGCCGATAATAACTGTCGTTGGCAACGGCTCATTACGCAGCTCAGCTTCATGATAATGAAAGCCGCCGCCCTTATGAATTTGCCAATGAATCCCGGTCGTCTGATCATCATAAATCTGGATACGGTACATGCCCAAATTATGATCCTTGGACTGACCCGGCTTCTCGGTATATACGAGCGGAAGCGTAATAAACGGCCCCCCGTCGTCCTGCCAACTCGTCACTCTTGGGAGTGGAGCCAGCGGAGCATCCGTACGGCGAACTCCCAATACAGGAGCCTCGCTATGAGATACCGTTTTCAGCCCTACTTTTAGCATGTCCTTAATCAGCCCACGTTCATTCCACAATGCCTTGGGTGTGGGTGGAAGCAATGTTTTGGTCGCCCCTACAATCGCATCCATCAATTGCTCCGGGCGAGGGCCAAAGGCCATGTCCACACGACGGTTTGTGCCAAACAGATTGCTGGCTACAGGGAACGGGGTACCTTTTACATTGGTGAACAGCAATGCGGGGCCTTCCTCCTCAATAACTCTCCGATGAATCTCGGCCAGCTCCAAATAAGGATCGACGGGTGCTTCTATAATTTGAAGATTATTTTCTTTACGCAGCGCTTCAATAAATTGGCGCAAATTCTGGTAGATCAACTGGACGATTCCTCCTAAGCAAATCAAGCCCTCGAGTAACTCGCGGGCCAGGTTTGTTTCTTATACCGGATTTTGCAAAATCCTTATATGCTATTATACGTGCTTAAGCGTCTCTTGGGCAAAATATCCGTTGAACTCATCACAGCTTCGTTCATCACAAATGAAATGCTTAGGTACGCTGTGTGCGTGTCCGAACGATGTTGCGATCTGGTGACAATTGCCACACACGGTAGCTCATGTAGCACAAAATGGAGAACAGCGTTGCAATGACCAGCATGTGTGCCAGTACTACAAACATGTAAATTTCCGGTCTGGTGACGTACAACAGGCTAATGCCAATAACGACCTGAAGCATAATCAATACCACCGCAACGACACCCAGTACACGAATATCCCGATGATTTGGATGATAGCGATAAGAATAGTGCCCCACGGCCAAAATGACCACGAACAGCAATCCCGATGAAAGCTGGTGAAGCAACAACGGAGATATAATACCGCCGAGATTTACAACTTTTTGAATGACCGAGTGACTGAGCAGTGCGCCCGAGTAAACCGCAATATACGTATAGATCGTCGACAACCATATAAAATTACGAAAGCCCCGGTTGACAGGCACGGTGGGCAAACGCGGGTTAAAGCGCGAATCCGCATGCTCCTTCCAGGCTCCCAATGTCATCATAGTCGCGCTGGCAAAGGCGATCAGAGCAAAGCCAAAATGCAGCGCCATGACCGGAGCAGATTGGGAAAAGACCACAGCTAAAGCCCCCATCGCTCCTTGTATAATGACAAATAGTAGCGTCAGCAACGAGAACAGCTGCAAATCCTTCCGATGCTTCATATACAGCAGAAAGCCAACAAAAGAGGCGATAGAAAGTAACCCGGCCATCGTGCTGACGGAGCGGTGGGTAAACTCGATAATGGATGCAATCGTATGTGCTGGAACCAACTTACCGTTACACAGCGGGAACTCACGTCCGCAGCCTAGCCCCGAGTCCGTCCGCGTCACGACACCTCCGCCAAAGGTAGCCAGAAACATGACAATACATGTTACGAGTGCAAGCCACTTTAATATTCTAATTTTGTTGTTCAACGAACTCACCATATCCTTCCAGATAAAATATTTATTATCCTTATATGTTGTGAAATGATCACTTAAAATAATTATAACTGATATATCGTTCCTTGACATACGCGCTTTGTTGACAAAATGTGAACGTGTCCCGTTAGAAAGCCGCCCCCTTTGGAAGGAAGCGGCTCTCTGAATACCCATATGAATAGAATTCCCCTCGGAACCCTCATGCCATGCACAACATCAATTATTTAGCCAAGCTGGCGTGTACTTCCACAGCCCGGTCCAAAAACTGCTCGATTTCCTCACGAGATTTACGCAATCTGTTCACCAGACGCACCAGCTCGCGGCCTTCACTGTAAGCGATAAAGCTGGGAATACCCAGTACATTTTGCTCCTGGCTAACGCTCTCCGCCTGCTCTACATCAATCTCAATTAATGTAAGCTTGTCTGCATATTGCTGCTCTACATCAGGCATGAATGGATCAATGAAATGACAATCCCCACACCAGTCTGCCTTAAACACAGCCACCGTTACGCCAGAAGCGGATATTGCCTTATTAAAGTCTTCATGAGAGACGATCTTTTGCATGGATAATTCCTCCTTGAATTCTGTTTTGTAAAAAGAGTTTGTGCTTTCTATTGTAACGCCAAGCGGCGCTTTTGCACACTCCCCTATTATTCCCGTATCACCGATTGGAAGCCCATCCATCGAGACATACTAACCATATAACCTAAGAACACACTTAGAGCATCCCCATGTACTTTACGGGTACGAAGTGTTCTCATTTTTGAAAGGAGGTTATCAAGTATGTCTCTCACCGAATGGTTCCATGTGGCATCACGTCAGCTTCAGGATGGGCTAAAGCTGCTCGGTTCCGTACCACGTGCTGCGGAGGAAGCTTGGGAAGGCAAGCGGGCGGCCTGGACTGAGTCCCGCAAACTGCGCTATCCGCTACGTGAGTTACCGTGGGATTATCATACCGCGCAAGCCGCTATGGATGAAGCCGAAGCGCTGATGCTGGTGAATGGACCTGCAACCCGTCCCTCTTCTCTGAATATGCCCTTATGTGAAACGGACTGCGAGCTAGTTGAGCGGATCAAGAACGATACGGCACAGGAAAATCGCAGCAACATCACCCGTACAGCCGCTTACCTGGAGTGCTATCATGGCTATCCCGAGTTACATTGGGCGCTGCTGGCTCACCTGGTTTCTCGCAATGGTGGATATAACATGACCGATTTGAAGGGCGGTCTGATCGACAGTCTGTTCGGCGAACAGGAGAAGGAATGGTTATATCGGCTGCTGGAGCGCTGTAATGCCCTTATTTTTCAGGACGCCTACCCTCAACTGCAGCTATACATGCACAGCCGTCATCTGGGCCGAAGCTGTTTTCATTTGCTGCCGCATTTTCATGTATCACCATTCATGAGACCCTTCTGGGAACGTTTCTGGGCTTGGCGGGACAGCTCTCTCTTAAGCATAGCCCTCATCATCAATGAACAAAACTATATTGAAGGACGAGTGGTGAAAGATCCGTATTTCCAGAAATTTGTGACGCACAAGCCGGGCTTTTATTTGCACGATTGGCTCCAGTTGAATCAGATCATATTTCCGCTCGGGCTGAATGGTGGCCTCGCCGGGCTTGTGATGGAGCGCTTTGGCCATCTGGATGAGCGTATCGGCTTTGGTAAAAGCCTGTATGCCATGCTGTTCGGACACCAGCAGGTGCTGGATCAAGTAACAGCATTCGCTACCAGCGTGCCCCACACTGGCTCACGCAGCGACTATTGGCCGGGACTGTTCACTTCGGACAAACAAAAAGCGCTGCGCTCCCCTGAAGAGAGTGCAGCGCTCCTGGCGCATGAATGGCTGCCGCAAGGACAACGCCTGTACAGCCCCGAGCTGAACGCCGTCTGGTCGGATACGGCTTATGATCCGATCCCCCGTTACGACTGGTTTCATGACGGATCTACGCTTGGACATCTCAGCGAACCAAGACGACCGCTGTTATTTGCCATGCGCCATGAGCACCGCCATGGCATCCAAAAAACAGCGATGGCCCATGATGCCCATGCCAGCCTCCGGCCTTTCCACTAAAAAAGCTGGAGGGCTGCCTATGTTTCTTTTAGCCTCGTTGCCCTGTGGACTCACGCTGGAGACGCATCAGTGGACGCAGTACCTTTTGCAACACACGCGGGTAGTTACCCAACTCGTCCCTGCGCAGTACGCGCAGCACAACCAGCAGCACCAAATAGCATACCAGTACAGCCGCCCCGGCAATACAGCACGCGATGAAGAAGGCCACACGTGCAGGCATAATATGAATCAGCAGAATACAAGCCTCATTCACACCGTATCCAATGGCTCCCGAAAGCACGACTGCGGTCAGAAAACCCGCCCAGCGACGACCCATGATGGAGAAGGATACGATGCCTTTAAGCACATGCAAATTCAGCAGCGTAATCACGAGGAAACATAATCCGGTTGCGGCAATGATGCCGTAAATCCCGAGCCAACCAGCCAGCAACCAGCTCGCAGCCAGCTTAACAACGATACCGACCAAGACATTAACCATTGAAATACGCGGTTTGCCCATACCGATCAAAATCGAGTTAGAGGTCATCATCGTGATCTGGAATATCGTTCCGAGTGTCAGAACAGCGATTATTCCGCTGCCTCCAAGCGAACTGAACAGTAAGCCATTGATGGAATAGGCGGTTACACACAAGGCCAGCACAATCGGCATTCCAGTCAAAATAGAGATCCGCAAGGCCAGCGTCATCTGATTTTGCAAATGCTGTTCATCCTTGCGGGCAAAAGCCGCCGAAATGATCGGAATGAGCGATTGACTGAGGGCGATAGCCAAAATCGGCGGAATCCCCGCGACACTCTGCGCACGTGCTCCCAAATAACCCAACTGGGTGGTCGCCTGATCCAAGCCGATTTGGACGGATAGCAATCTGACCACAATCGACGTATCAATAAAGTTAACGGCCGGGACCGTCAAAGAAGACAATACAATTGGGATAGACAGCGTAAAAATGTCTTTGTAAATGCGCATCATCGGCAGCGCGGAGCTTTCCTCCTGGAATTGCTCTTGTCGATCTTGTCGATCCTGGCGACGCATTTTAAACGTATAATACAGCATAACGGCAAGTGCGCCAATGCTTCCCATGACCCCACCGAACGATGCCCCGGCCGCAACCTCGCGATCTCCATAACCGAGCTTCAAAATAATAAAGGCGAGCAAAATAGCAGTAGCCACCCGTGCGACTTGCTCCACAATTTGTGAAATACCACCTGCGGTCATGTTGCCTCGCCCTTGGAAGTACCCGCGCATCATGGCAATGGCGGGAAACAGCAGCAAGGCTGGAGCCAATGCCTGAATAGCCAAAGCCGATTGCGGAACCCCTGCCACTTTCTCGGCAAAATAAGGCGCACCAAAATATAGCACCACCGTAATGATAATGCCCGCCGCCGCCGCAAACAACAACGCCGCATGATATACACGTCGTGCTTCCGAAGGTCGATTCAGCGCGTAGCGTTCGGAGACCATTTTGCTCAACGTGCTTGGAATACCCGCTGTAGCCACCGTGAGCAACATTAAATAGGCATTGTTCGCTATCGTAAACGAGGCGTTCCCCACAGAACCGAGCAGATGCTCTAACGGAACACGCTGCACCAGACCAAGCACTCTCGCCACCAGCGCAGCAGCGGCCAAAATAAGCGTGCCTCTAAGAAATGTTTCTTTATTGGACAAAATACGTTCCCTTCTTTCTTGCTGTTGACACGCATGCAAAAGCTCCGCAAAGCAGTCATGGCCTGAGCCATCACCGGTGCGGAGCCGCATGTCGATTCTGTCTCTGCAAAACACAAGCATAGGATGTTAAACTAGAACACCCAAATCAAGAATACAAGAATCATGACAAGCTGTAAAATTACTTTCATCACGGTGCTGGTAAACAGCCCTAATACAGAACCAAAGCCCACTTTAATCGCCCGATCCAGCGGGGCCTTGCTCATTAGTTCACCCAGCACAGCGCCAATAAACGGCCCTAAAATCAGACCAAACGCCGGAATAACAAAAGGGCCGATAATAATCCCGATGGTACTAAGAATCGTGGACAGACGCGAGCCTCCAAATCGTTTGACCCCCCACGCAGTGACGGCATAATCTGCAACAAATAGTGCAACTACTATTAGTGTCTGTATGATCCAAAACCATACATTATATGGAGCAAACGAGAAAAACCAGCCGTACACAAAAAATGCAAAGTAGATGGCGAGCGCCCCTGGCAATACGGGATATACTGCCCCGGCCATGCCAACAATGAACAGCGCAACGATAACAATCCAGCCTACAATGTCCATTGGCTCCCTCCTTCTCGTCCAATTATCCTATATGCTTCATCATTCGTTCTCTTAGACAAGTACGTAATCGCGGATAACTTCAACGATGCCATCTTCATTGTTCGAAGCGACGACCAGATCAGCCGCTTCTTTTAGCGTATCCTGTGCATTACCCATCGCAACACCCAGTCCAACCGCTTGAATCACAGCCAAATCATTCAAACTATCACCCACTGCAACTACCTGTTCCATTGTAATTCCAAGCAAATCGCATACTTCAGCAATCCCACTGGCCTTCGATATACCAACCGGGTTGATTTCCAAGTTCGTCATGGATGAATTGGAAATTTCAAGTCCACCCATGTCCTGAAGCTTGAGCAAAATTTGATGACGAATTTCGTCGTTTTCCGTGTTATAACCGAATTTTAGCCATTCCTGTGTATCCAACGTATCCGGCCAACGATCTCTATTATATAATTCCTCCGTCGAGTAAGCCCAGAACCAGGAATCTGTTTCTACAGCAATCTGGTGCATTTTCCGAACTAGCTCCTTATCAAGCAAATAACGGCGCCACAGTTCATGCGGGGATTTCCATACCTCACTGCCATTTACCGTTACCATAGGCGTATCCAGGCCGAGCTGTTGCCCGTAAGGCAAGGCATGCATCGCCGCCCGTCCGGTAGACAAGCACACGTGAATCCCCTCTTGAATCGCCTTATTAATCCAGTTGATCGTTTCCAGCGTAATTTCCTGATTGTCGTTCAATAAAGTTCCATCCATGTCGAGCGCAAGCAGCTTGTATTTATATTGGTTTTCTCCCATGGTTTCTCTTCCTCCTGTATGTCCCTTATGTCCAACGACATTTTACCATGAAAAAGAGAAGCCCACAAAAGAATTCAAGTCCTCACTTCGCTGCCTGCGGCTTTTTTGGAGTACCATCCAACCCGTAAACCTCGTCATAAGCGTCAAATATTTTACGCGCCACAGGTCCAGCGCTCGTCGAGCCAAAGCCCCCTTCGGGAATAATGACCGCAACGGCCAGCTTCGGATTTTGACGTGGAGCAAAAGCAATGAACACCCCGTTATCTTTAACCGCACGCCCTACCACCTGCTGGGAAGTCCCCGTTTTACGGGCATAATCATACGGAAACCCGTTAAATGCTTTAACATCCGTAGCCATACCGCGAATCACCGTATTCCAGTACATATCTGAAAAAGCGACCTCATTCAGCACCTTGGGCTTGAACTCACGCACGAGGTTGCCCTGATCATCCACAATTTTACTGACCAAATGCGGCTGCATACGCTTGCCCTTCGTTGCCAGCACAGTTGTATACTGGGCAAGCTGCATCGCCGTATATTTCCCCTGTTGACCAAAGGAAGCCTGTACCAAGCGTGTCAGCGCACTTTCATGCTTGCTCGTATACTCAAGTCTGCCTGCCCACTCGCCTGGCAGATCGACTTCAGTCGGTACGCCTAACCCAAATTCCTTCATATACTTGTCCCATACATCAATTCCCTGATGCACCCCTGCATTACTTCCGTATTTGTCATACAGCGGCTTGCCGATCATATCCACCATGAAAGTATTCGACGAGAACTCGATTGCCTTGCTAGGTGTCAGAGGACCATATACATGTCCACTCGAATTACCGACCCGACTTGATCGATTTTTACCATAGTATGCGCTCCCCGTATCCAGATAAGTTTGTCCGGGAGAAAATAAGTTTTCCTTCAACCCGATCAGCACAGTTAGAGGTTTAATGGTTGAACCCAGCAGCACCGAGGATTCCGGGTGCGGACCCGCTTTTCCGCTAGGTACGGATTTAATCGTTCCGTTCCCCATTTTATGCTGAATTTCGTCATATACCGAAGGCGATGTACTTCCCGTCTTCCATACATTGGAGTCATAGTCCGGCATACTGGCCATCGCTACGACATTCCCTGTCTCGACCTCCATCGCTACAGCGAAGCCGGTAGTGGCATCACCGTGGAGCTTACCCGATACCGGATGGGTATGAAGCCAACGAAGCTGATCAACAATCGCTTGTTCCGTTTTTTGCTGAATTTCCTTGTTAATGGTGGAATACAGATGGTATCCTTTTTTCGGAGGAGTAATGGATTCTATGCCTTCCGGCATGCTGCGCGGATTTACCTCTACCGTTTTATAGCCGTTTTTTCCTCTCAGCTCATCCTGATACTGAAGCTCCAAGCCATCATATCCTACGGTCTCACTTTCCGAGTAAACCTGTTCGGGTCTTTGGACCTCCGAATTGGCTTCATATTGCTCCTTGTACTTTGGCCGATTGATGCGCGCTCCTTTAAACTTGTACATATATCCAATCGTTTGCACCGCCACCCGATCCGGGTCATAATGGCGCACACTTTCTTCTACAACCTCAATCCCGGGGAACTCCTGCCGATGCTCCAAAAAATATGCGATTTCCTCACGATTCAAGTCAGATTTGACCAGGCGCGGAGTAAAGCCTCTATATTGAGTGTAGTCCTTGTCCAGCCGTTCCTTAATTTTCTCTACATCAAGCTGCTCGCCCTCTGTACTGCCTAACTCATTCAGCTTGACAGCAAGCTTTTCAGCAAAAGCATTAAACTCTGGGAGCAGCTTTTTTTCCGGCTTGCGGTCCTTTTCTGCTTGTTTGCTATAATCCTTGGGTAAGGTCACATACAGCGACTGTACCGGAGTAGAATACGCCAGCTTGACGAGACCCGAAGAGTCATAAATCGTGCCGCGTCTCGGGGCTAACGGGACATTTTTCGTATTTATGGATTGCTGCTGCTCTTTCAGCTCTGCCGATTGCACAAACTGTAAGACCGCCAGTCTGATAAAGATAATGGCAAATAACACAAAAACACTGAAAAAAAGAAGATTAGTCCGAAAAACCGTCCGCTTTTTTTGTGCCTCTTCATTTTCTTCATGGCTTTTCTTTTTGAATGAAAACTTCTTATCCAAACTGCCTCTGTCCATATTAGCAGGTCATTACTCCTTTCACCGGGTTATCATATCCCTGATCCTACCATATCCAAAGCAATAAACGATGAATTCCAAGATGACAATTTTGTAAGAAAACGTAGAAAAAGCATAAAAAAGCTTCCCTCAGCCCTAAGGCTAAGAGAAGCTTTAATGAAATTATACGTAGTATGTTATTATGGCTGCTTGACTACATTGGAATCAGATGTTGTAGCATCCTTTTTCTTCGGAACACCGTCCAATCCATACACTTCGTCATAGGCATCAAAGATTTTACGTGCCACAGGTCCCGCGCTCCAGGCCCCGAAGCCTCCTTCAGGAATGACAACCGCTACAGCCAGCTTGGGATTCTGGCGTGGCGCAAAGGCAATAAATACCCCGTTATCCTTTAGTGTTCCGCCTACGCTTTGCTGTGATGTCCCTGTTTTACGTGCATAGTCATACGGGAAACCATTAAATGCGCTGACATCTGTAGCCATCCCGCGTATGACTTCATTCCAGTAAGCATCCGGGAATTTCACTTCATTCAGCACCTTCGGCTTAATCGTTTGGACTACATTGCCGTTGGTATCTTTAATTTGGCTGACCAAATGTGGCTCCATCCGTTTGCCCTTGGTAGCCAACACCACTGTATATTGTGCAAGCTGGAGTGCTGTATACTTCCCTTGCTGACCAAAAGAAGCATACGCCAACTTGGACAGTGACGACTCCTTGCTTCTAGGTCCATACTCTCTTAACCCAGGATATTCCATTGGCAAATCTACCCCCGTAGACACGCCTAGTCCAAACTCCTTCATGTAACGGTCCCATACATTCACACCTTGATCTTCCTTGGCATTATTAATGTATTTGTTGTATAGTCTTTTGCCTACCATGTCGACCATGAATGCATTCGAAGAATGTCGAATGGCAGATGCCGGGTCCAGCCCGCCATACACATGTCCTGAAGAGTTCTGAACCCGTGACGAATTATTACGTCCAAAATAAGCCGCTCCGGTATCCTGATAATAGGACGATGTACTGAATAGCCCTTCCTCTAAGCCCACCAACACAGATAGCGGTTTGATCGTGGAACCGAGCAATACAACCGACTCTGGATGTTGACCCGATTGACCGGAGCCGAAGGAGCGTATAGTACCATTCAAATATACATTTTGAATTTTCTTGTAGTTATCTGATGATATATTTCCGGTCTGCCAATAGTTCGCATCATAGTCCGGCATACTGGCCATCGCCACTACATTCCCTGTGTCCACTTCCATGGCTACAGCAAAGCCTGTCTTGGCATAAGGATGAGTCTTGCCAGATACAGCATGGGAATGGAGCCATCTCAATTGATCCATAATGGCGTTTTCTGTTTTAACCTGAATCTCTTTGTTAATGGTGGAATAAATGTTGTTTCCCTTTTGCGGAGGAGTAACGGAATCTACACCCTCTGGCATATTACGCGGATCAATCGGGACCGTTTTGTAGCCATTTTTCCCTCGTAACTGCTCCTGATATTGAAATTCCAATCCATCAAAACCAACGGATTCGTTATCCATATAGATGAGTCCGGGATCATTTTCCGCTGACATGGATTTTTGAATGTCTTTATATTTACCCAGGTTTTCACGGGCACTTTTATAGCTTTTAATATAACCAACCGTTTGAACAGCCACCGTATCAGGATCATAATGACGTACGGTTTCCTCCACAACATCTACCCCTGGAAACTCACTTTTATGCTGCATAAAATAGGCAACTTCATCTTTATTAAGGTTGGTTTTAATCAGGCGGGGCGTAAAACCGCTAAACCGTTGATAGTTACGGTCCATAGCATCCATAATTTGCGCTGCCGTCATTTTGGGCTCATTTTTATCGCCATATTCGGCAAATCGATTTGCCAGCTTTTGCGTCATTTTTTCCAGCTCAGGCAACATTTTTTTATCATTATCACGCAATTTTTCCATGCTGTCACTGTAGTTCTTGGAAAGCGTGATATATAGCGATTGTACTGGTGTAGAATATGCTAGCCTGTTCTGTCCGGTTGAATCGTAGATCGTTCCGCGAATCGGTGTAAGCGGTACATTTTTAGTGACATTACTAGCCTCTTGCTGCTTAAGCTGAGGGCCCTCCACAAATTGAAGTATCGCCAGTCTTACGATAATGACCGTAAATATAATGAAGGAGCTGAAAAAGAACAGATTGATCCGGAAGCTGAATCTTTTTCGGTCGGACGTCTCGTTGTCTTTTCCTTGCTCGTGGTCCATCTTTCTCATGTGCCCTTTTCCACTCCTTTTTAAATCACTTTATCCTTGATATGTGTCTGGGCAAAACCAGGCGGATTAAACCAGTCTCCACTCTGTGCCCAGGTCGGGTCTAACGGTACCCACTGATGCTGCCCGCTCAAGTACACTTCATTCCAGGCATGTGAACCGTAGCCTCCTTGACCGTTGTAGCCAAGCCCGGTCACCACCTTGACCTGAAGTCCCTGAGAACGGGCCATCACTGCATAGAGGCGGGCATAGTCAATACAGACACCCTTGCGTGTATCAAACGTATCTCTGGGAGTCTGCTCATGCCAGTCACCACGCCGCTCATAGGCGTCCACCTTGCCGTAATCATAGCTGATACGCGTGCCTACCCACTGATACAACGCTCTGGCCTTTTGCTCATCGCCGCTTGCCCCCTCTGTAATCTTGGTCGCCGCCTGCTCAATGTCGTTCGGAATATCCCGGTCAATCATTTCATATTTACGCTGCAAAATGCCGTTCAATTCCTTGGTGACGGCCTGCGTAAATACGGGCAGCTTATCCTTAATCAGCGTACCGGACAAAGGTTCAATGACCGATTGCGCTCCTTGTTTATAAATGGGTGAAGCTTGGACATAGCTGCTAAACCCGCTGTCCGGGTATAAGCTTACACCTATAAACAGCAAGGCTATGACCATCACAGCGCGTGCTCCACCGATGAGGGTACCAATTCCGGCCCCCGCCAGCCTGCTGAAAAAGCCCGATTTCTTTTCCTGCTCACGTAGAGAGTTATCCGATCTGCCCCCTACCACCATCACATAAATTGCACGCAGCACAAATTGCGCGACAGCATAGCTGAGCATGAACAATACGGCAAAACGCAGCAGCGGAAAGCCCTCCAGCCCTGCTACAAGCGTATAATAAAATTGCTCAATTCCGCTCAGTCCACGTTGCGGCAAATGCTCCATATAAGCGGTCAGCCATTGCTGCACCTTCGGTGAAAGCCACATAGCCAACCCTAATGAGCACAAAATTCCGGCAACGGTCAGTATGCCATCCACGATGAGACCGAATAGCGCACCTACAGATCTGGAAGCTCCCCGCCGCCAGCCCTGTATTAACGACACAAGAACGATAGCGATCAACAACACCGTCACGCCATTCCAATGAAGGACAGGCTCCAGCCAGGATGGTTTCATCATGCTCCCCATGTCTTTACGGCGATTGCGGCGACTGTTGTGTTACAGTCGAGCCTTTTGCACTTTCGATATATTTTTTGACGGTGTCGCTCATGCTCCACTCGCCCAGCGGCATGCCTTGAAACCATACCTTGACCTTATCTCCATCGAACGGGCCTTTTACCTCCAGGTTGGAGCTGGTTACCGAAAACGTACCGTCTCCGTTAGAGGTATATTTCGCATCCCGTCCTTCCTTGATCATCATATTCAGGGCCTCGCTCTGAAACTTGTTAATTGCATCATCCTTCGCCTGGGTAACTACCTTGCCGACCTGATCAAAGGAAATACCGCTGTAGATTAGCAAGCCCACAACCACCACAATGACAAGCAGCCATTTAACAAGGGTTCTCACAATCTTCAATATAACAAGCAATAGGACAAGCCCAATTAAAATATATAGCCAGTTATCCTGAACGATCTGCCAGTTATGTTTTAAAAACTCTGTCCAGACACTCTTATCCATTTCACTACACTCCCGTTTTCAACTGCATCTTTCGAATTCTAAAATCATCTCTGTAATTATACATGATTACATAACGCCCTGTCAGCTTAGCTCTGTTCCGCGTCTTGTTCGCACAAAAAGGGTCTATGTTCGTCCACTCCAGCGTACAACTTAGAAAGAGCTAATACCACTAGCAGCATAGAAAGTCTATTTAGGGAAAGGGGGTCATCTACTTGAAAACAGCTCTCTGGCTGTATTTGTTTTTGTTCATCGCTTTTTTTGATCTGCATGCACAATATCCTATTCTCACACCATTCGCCATCTCTCTGGGTGCAGCACCCACCTTTATCGGCTGGATGTTGGGCATATATTCCCTGACTCATCTGCCCGGTAATTTAATGGCGGGGCCAAGGGTAGATAAACACGGCAGCCGCCGATATATTATGTTCAGTCTGACAGCCGCAGGGCTCATCCTGATTATTCAGGCATACATTCATACGCCATGGGAACTGCTTTTTCTTCGTGCCATCAGCGGCTTTGTGCTGGCCTTTTTGTCCCCTGCTTGCATGACTATGCTCGCCCAGCTATCCGATCATCCGGTTACGCAGGGCAAATATATGTCGGGACATGGCGTCGTTCACACGCTAGCCTCTGTCCTGTCTCCAGCGGCAGGCGCATTCATTGTAGCCAGCTTTGGCTTTAGCGGAACATTCCGTTCCCTCGGCATCATTCTCGTGATTACAGGACTCATGGCTTATTTTACATTGCCTAAAACAGCACCCGCTCTCCAGGCTCAACGATCTGACGGACATGCGGCACCCGCTCCACTGACCGGGGCACAACCGCTTTTACCATTTAATTGGCGTTACCTGCTTGTGCCTTTTGTTTTGGCGTGCGGACAAGGCATTTTATTTTATGTCATCCCGTTGCGCAACAATGGTACTGCGTCCATGATGTCCACAGGACTGCTCTTTTCCATTATCAGTCTGGGAGCGCTCTGTACACTCAGTCTGCTTTTTCTAAACAAGTATTCACCGATGATACGGCTGATTTGCGGCATCATACTGATGTCGCTGTGCTTTTATGCCCTCGCCACATTGCCCGAGTCCATGATTGGAATCGTACTCTTTATACTTGGAACAGCCAAAGGCATCACCTTTCCAGCGTTGGCCTCACTCTTTATACGGCTTGGAGGAGAACGTTTGGGCAAAACCTTTGCGCTGCAATCCATTGCAACATCTATCGGCTCCTTTGTCGGGCCGGTGCTGGCAGGCCAGCTCCCCGTTCATTTTTCACCTTTTTTTATCGCTTTTCTGATTTTGATGACCGGCCTGCTGTTCATACCCATTCAACGGTTATTCCCGGCACCCCCGCTGTCTACTTCAGGGCCGTATCATTCCTAGATCGTTTGAGATGCTCCCCCTTTAACGCCCAAAGTACCTTACAAGAAGGCGAATGCACAGTACTTAAATCCCTTATCAACATAGACTGGTTTGACTGAACATTTATGTATGAAGGGAGGTGCATTCCGTGAGCCACTGTCATCCTGTAAGCCCTGTTTCTTGTGGTGGATTTGGGACTTCGACCGGCACCATTCTCGTTCTTTATATCCTGCTCGTCATTATTCTCCGTACTTGCTGGATTTAATGTCTGAATTGCCCTAACATGCCGCCCTGTACCCATGCCTGCCACTCCCGGCAGGCTGTTTTGTTGCTTTTTTGCATGAGAACCCTGTTTGGAGCTACACTATACACATATTCTTTCATTTCCCGGGGAATTTCGAACACAGGCTTTAAGCAGGGGGTGAGCAAGATGACGATTACCGTTATCGTTGAAGGGAAAAATGACCGCAGTAAACTTCGTCGTTTACTTGATCCCGAAGTTCATATCTTATGCACCTTCGGCACGCTAAACTCAGTAAAACTGGAGTCCCTCCGCAAGCAGGTCAAGCATGACGAAATATACTTGTTTATGGACAATGACAGCTCAGGCAAAAAAATACGTGGTGTGCTTGCCGACTCTTTTCCAGATGCGCATCATATGTATACTCGCAAAGGATACGCAGGAGTCGAAGGTACTCCAGATGAATATGTCATCGCACAATTGGAAAAAGCAGGACTGGAAGAATATATTTTATACCCGCCTGTTCCCTAGTTATGAAAACCACAGTTATGAAAACCATTCACAAAAAAAGCTATCCGCCAGGCCGCTTTATGCCTGATGGACAGCTAAATGTTACACGTAACAAATTTTATTGAAAATGTCTTGGTCTTAGAACTTATGAACCGTATCCACGATCATCAGCAGAAAGCTGAGCGTCAGATGGTTAATGGAAAAGAAAAATACTTTTTTAGCCCATGAATCCGTCTCTTCTTCTTTAATGGTAAAACCTTTAAAGGCATAAAATGCCCAGAGCACAGACAGTAGCACGGAAACGATCATGAAAATCATGCCAGCATATCCATAAGCATACATCAGGATCGGTACCGGAATCAGCAACACGATATAAGGAATCATTTGAATTTTAGTACGTTGAATACCTTTCACGACAGGCAATAATGGAAATCCTGCTGCGCGGTATTCTTCGACCCTGCGGATTGCAAGTGCCCAAAAATGAGGCGGCTGCCACAGGAACAAAAGAGCGAATAAGAGCCATGCGCCCATATCAATACGGCCCGAAGCAGCCACATAGCCGATCACAGGAGGCATTGCGCCCGAAATACCGCCAATGGATGTACTCCATGTGGATGATCGTTTCAGCCAAAGTGTGTAAATACCGACGTATACGAACATGCCGAGTACACCAAGCAAACCTGCCTTGATACCAGAGAAAAGGAATAGTACAGCCAGCCCGACAGCGCCCAAAATAATAGCGTATGACAATACCGTTGTGGGAGTCAAACGCCCTGTTGGCAGTGAGCGATTGCGTGTACGCTCCATTTTTAAATCCAGTTCACGATCAAAATAGTTGTTAAAAACACAAGAAGACGCCATAACCAGCATGGTACCTAGCAACGTCAGAATCAGCTTTATATAGTCAACGTCCCATTGTGAGGCCAACCAAAAACCACCAAATGCCGCAACCAGATTAGTGCGGAGAATGCCTGGCTTAGTGACTGTTATAAAATCTTTCCATGTACCCGCCTTACCGGGTGGTTTGGATTTAGCCGAATAGGTAGCCGTATCTGAAGTAGCCTTATAACTAATATTGTCCATAGTGAGTAACTCCCCCTTAGAGATATATGAATTCGGGAGTAA
The DNA here is from genome assembly GCF_005217525.1 of Paenibacillus terrae. Classification (GTDB taxonomy): domain Bacteria; phylum Bacillota; class Bacilli; order Paenibacillales; family Paenibacillaceae; genus Paenibacillus; species Paenibacillus terrae_C. The sequence goes on from NZ_PNXQ01000001.1 coordinate 286,062, forward strand.
GTTGAACTCCGATATAAATTTTATCATATAGTACCCGTAAAAAGTTTGACAGAAAACGCACAAAACGTTCACAATTTCGATGACGAATCGACCTTGCTGATCGTTTACAGTAATTTGGGGTAGTAATAAATACAGGATACAATACAAAAAGGAGCGACAGATATGGATACAGCCACACACTTTGTCATGGGGGTCGGGTTGGCGGGGCTGGCCTACACCGATCCTGCCGTCGCCGCAGATCCAAAGTTGGCGGGGGTCATACTGCTCGCCACGGTCGTAGGGTCACAGGCACCGGATTTTGACACCTTGCTTCGATTAAGAAACAATGCAGCCTACATCCGCAATCATCGCGGACTGTCGCACTCCATCCCCTTCTGGTTGATATGGATCTTGTCTATAACAGGATTAATTGGCCTTATTTTCAGGGATGTACCTATCGAACATGTCGCTTTGTGGGTCACGATTGCTGTCTGCCTGCACGTGTTTGTAGATTTGTTCAATACGTACGGGACACAGGCATTTCGACCGTTTACGCCCCAATGGATATCATGGAATATTATTCACATCTTTGATCCCTTTATATTCGGCACCCATGTTGCTGCTATTCTACTGTGGATCACTGGACTGGTTTCACCAGCTCCCTTATTTATTACGTTGTATATCATTACAGGCCTGTACTATATTTGGCGCAGCTGGAGTCATTTCCGTACCAGAAATGCGGTAGGTAATATGGACACCGAGCGTCAGCCTGACGATATCTATTATATCATTCCCACGGTTTCATGGAATCGGTGGCATGTGGTAAAAGCTCATCAGAATGGAAGTTATCACATTGGTGGACTGAACGGAAAGCATCTTTTTTGGACAAAACATGCGGTTCCGTCCACACATCCGGCCGTAGAAGCATCCAAATCGTACCGTGACGTGCAGGCATTCCGCTATTTTTCTTCCTTTGCTGTTGCGGAGGTGGAAGAGCTGGAATGGGGCTACATTGTACGCTGGGCGGATGTTCGGTATCGGCATCGGAGGCAATATCCCTTCGTGGCCGTGGTCGCCATGGATAAGCAGTTTGGACTGATCAACAGCTACATCGGCTGGCTCAGTAATGAAAAGATGCAGAAACGCCTCTCCCTGCATACGAATTAAAAAAGCATATCAGCAAGCAACGCGAACGACAAAAAAACAGCAAGTCTCCCCTGACCCCGGAACTTGCTATTCTTTTGCCGTTCACCAAAAAAAACATCCCTCCATAAAGAGCTGCATGAAAGCGCCCTCTTGACGAAGCGGACTTGTGTGATTCACAATGGTCATAAGCCATGCGCGCAAAAAATCCGGAGCATGATTGCTCCGGATTTTCTTCATCACAGTTGCTCATAATACAGCTTCCAAGATGGAGTTGTTTATGTGTATTACTGCATACGGCCACTGCCCGACAAGGATTGCTCTGCTTGTTGGACCAGCTTTTTCGTGATGTATCCCCCGAGAGAGCCTGTTTCGCGGGAAACGACGTTACCGTAATAACCATCCTGAGGGATTGTGATGCCGAGTTCTTGAGCGGCCTCATATTTTAATTGTTGTAAAGCGGCGTTGGCCTGCGGTACTTGCAGGTTGTTTGAACGACGTCTGCTCATATTTGAATCTCCTTTCAGTTCTTTGTGAGTGAGGTTCATTGCAAGCTTGCAAGATTATTATGGCTCGCTTACACCTGCTTATCCCTAAAATTCTACATTCGAACGCTGGAGGTTTTTTCCATGAGCAAAGGTCTATCACTGTGGTTTGCCGTTTCATCTATTGTCCTGCTGACGGCAGCCGCCATTTCCATCAGTTATTCCGCTTGGCTTGCCATTTTACTGGGCCTTCTCTCTGTCGGCAACATCGGCTGGGGCTTTGTTATCAAGGCCAAACAACGTCGCTCCTAAGACATTCCCTGTCAAACGCCTGATTGCGTTGGCCTGCGGATTGTCTTAGCGCTTGCGGGGCAGAAACCCCATACGTTCTTTGACCGCGGCCAGCGTGATTTCAGCCGCCTCTTGCGCCCGCTCTGCGGACTGGGCCAAAATGCGTCCAATCTCACCGGATTCCCGGATGTCACGATAACGCTGTTGAATAGGCTCCAGGGTGGCTACAACCGCCTCTGCCAGCTCTTTTTTGAACGTACCGTACATTTGACCTTCATAACGATTCTGCACTTCCTGAAGCGACAAGCCGGTGCACTGGCTGTAAATGCCCATCAGATTGCTGATCTCCGGTTTGCCTGCCGGGTCATATTTAACCTCACTGCCGGAATCAGTGGTAGCGCGACTGATTTTCTTGCGAATGACTTTCGGTTCGTCCAGCAGAGCGATATAGCTGCCCGCATTCGGATTGCTCTTGCTCATTTTTTTGGAGGCATCATCCAATGACATAATTCGTGCGCCCACCTCAGGGATATACGGCTCGGGAACAGTGAAATAATCTCCGTAGCGGTGATTGAAACGACCAGCCAAATCACGTGTTAGCTCCAAATGCTGCTTTTGATCATCACCTACCGGAACCAAATCTGCATTGTAAAGCAAAATATCAGCTGCCATCAGCGCTGGATATACGAACAATCCCGCACCTACCGAATCCTTACCCTCCGATTTGTCCTTGAACTGGGTCATGCGTTCCAGCTCGCCCATATGGGTCAGGGTTGTCATCAACCATCCCAGCTCCGCATGCTGAGGTACATGGGATTGTAAAAAGACGTTGGATTGCTCGGGGTTAATACCTGCTGCAATAAATAATGCCGCCACGGCCTCCGACTGTTCACGCAATTGAGCAGGTTCCTGCGGCACGGTAATGGCATGAAGGTCTACAACCATAAAGTAACAGCGATGATCCTCTTGCAGCTTGACAAAGTTTTTCATTGCACCGATATAATTGCCCAAAGTAAGCTGTCCGCTGGGCTGAATACCTGAAAGTACAGTTTTCATATTTATCATTCCTCCTGAAATTTATTTAAACAATTGAACGCAAAAAGGCCCCGCATCCTCAAGGGACGCGAGACCGTGGTACCACCCTTATTCATTGCCTTCAGCCTGTTACTTGTCGGAGTCATGCCCCGTGGCTGCTTGCAATCTTATAGCTCCGTTAACGGGGAGCAATCGGCCGTCATACTGAGGAAGAATGCTTCCTGTTCTGTACGGCACTCCAAGGTCCATTCAGCAGTGCAGGCTCACCGGTTCGCATCTACCACCGGCTTTCTGAAGAGCGTATGCGAAGGCTTACTTGTCCTCATCATCGCATTATCCATGTCATTACATCGTAAACTACATTTATGATAATTCCGCATCCTGTAATTGTCAAATGACAATTGTGCCCTGCGGTCAAAAATCTGTTATCATAATGACACGAAGCTTCAACCGATTATAGTGGACAAAGGAGCATGGATATGAAACAAGTGACCAAAGAACATTGGAATGGTTACGACACGTATGTTTTACATAGCCCTGAACTGGAGGTTACGATGATCCCCCGCCTCGGTAATAATATTATCTCGGTGCGTGATCTGAAGCTGGACCGGGATATCGTACGGCGACCTGGCGAGGAAGAACTGGCCTTTTATTTGCAAAAGCCGTATCATTTTGGCCTGCCGATTCTGATCCCTCCCGGCCGAATCCGCAAAGGACAGTTCGAGTTTGACGGTGTTCCCTATCAGTTTGATCGGAATACAGCCAACGACAATCATATACATGGGTTGCACCGAAATCAATCCTGGCGTTGCAGTGATATTGAAGAAGATGAGGAAGGCTGCAGCGTGACCACCGAGCTATTGACGGAAAGTGATCCGCACTGGATGGAACAATTTCCTATTCCCCTACGGCTGGAGATGACTTACCGCTTGCAGGGACCTGTATTGAGTCAAACGCTGCGTGTAACGAATCTGGGTGACAAAGCAGCCCCATTCGGCTTGGGATACCACACCTGGTTTATGGTGGACGGAGAGCCTGAGCGCTGGCGCCTGAAGCTGCCTGTGAATGGCATATATGAGCAGGACGCTGAACAGCTCCCAACAGGTATAATCACCCCTTTAAATGACTTGGAGCCGCTTTCTACGGGACTTTCCCTGAAAGGAACGAATCTGGATACGCTGCTGCGAGCATCGGAAGGACCTGCTGAGGCCATATTGACCCGTGATGACGGTTATCAGATTCGCTACACAGCAGATGAGCAATACTTTAAGTATTGGGTGTTGTATACCAAGGGGGAATGCGATCAGTATTTTTGCATCGAGCCTTATACCTTGTTGCCTAATGCACCCAATATGCACGATCCTGTGCGAACGGGCGGACTGATTCGATTGGAGCCTCAGCAGTCCATTAACTTGAAAACTCAGGTTCATATGATATATCCGTAATTTCCCTCTATTCATTTTCCTTCCTTCGGCGCATATTTTCATAACTCTGTCGCATAATAACCTCATCACAGCCGAAGGAGGTGACTACACATGTATGAAGCTAATCAAGGCAGAGGACGCCGTAGTAATAACCTGGTTGTACCTCAAGCCAACAATGCACTGCAACAATTGAAATACGAAGCTGCACAAGAACTGGGCATTACCATTCCGGCAGACGGTTATTATGGTGACATGCCATCCCGTGAGGCTGGTTCTCTGGGAGGTTATATCACTAAACGCTTGGTACAGCTGGCCGAACAGCAATTATCAGGTCGTTCAGGTCAATAAGCGTCATTATTCCACATGAAGCATCCCGTTCATCGCAATGAACCAAAATACGATAGTTCGGGCATATAACAAAGGCGGTCTTCCCCAGGAAGGCCGCCTTTCTTTACCTTTTTTTATGGATGATTATTCAGAATTAGCCGCTCGGTATGTAGGCTTATTATATCGGATCATGAGATTCGCCATGTTATAGTTCGATTCCAGCGTAGCATCCACCAGAATAGTTCCCTGTCTGACAGCAAAATCGAAAGCAATTTCACCATGAGTCCAACTCCGCTTGTGATTTAGTGTGTCCAGCGCCATACGACGGAAGTCCGCCCGATGATCTACAGACAGCCCCGGCTCCACTGCACCAAAAGTACCTCCTTTACCTGCAATCGGATTATGACGGATACCAAATTTTCCAACCACATTGTTACGTATTTGTACAAATACAGTTCCTGACGACAAACCCGCAAGTTCATCATCCAGTTCTTTAAATACGATATCCATCTGTCTTACTAACGACAATTGACCTACTTCATTCATTACAAAAATCCCCCTATATACCTGTTTCAAAACCATTAATAGGTCTTATGACTCAATTATATGCGAAGCTTTTTAACGTTACAATCATATACAACATAAATGGGCATTTATAACTAATTTCTAAGTATATCCATCAATTTAAATTTCACCAACAGGTAATACCAACTCTAATTCGACACATTATGACTTCATTCCTCATAATCTGCAAGAATTACAAAAAAGGCCCCCCTTGCGGGAGACCTGATTGGAGTGTATATCCGTTATTCCGTCATTTGCAAAAATTGCTCTATATCCTGAACTGTGACTTGCGCGGCATTACGCCAGAAGTCAGCCTGTGTTAAATCGATCCCCAGATGCTTGGAAGCCAAATCTTCCACCGTCATGCGACCCGTATCACGCAGCAAGGCATCATATTGTTCGGCAAAGCCATGTGAATTTTTCTTCGCAAAGGCGTAAATCCCGGCACTGAACATGTACCCAAACGTATATGGGAAGTTGTAGAATGGAGTGTTCGTAATATAGAAATGCAGCTTGGATGCCCAAAAATGAGGGTGAGCCTCATCCAAAACGCCGCTGAACGCTTCACGCTGTGCTTGCTCCATTAATTCTCCCAGTTGCTGCGCTCCTACAACTCCGTTTTTTCGTAGCTCGTAAAAACGGGTTTCAAACAGGAAGCGGGCATGGATATTCATGAAAAAGGCTACGCCGCGCTGAATTTTATCCTCCAGCAAAGCAACCTTCTCCTGCCCCTCCGCAGCCTCCAGCAAAGCATCTGATACAATCAGCTCTGCCAGCGTTGAAGCCGTCTCAGCTACGTTCATCGCATAATTTTGATTCAATGGATGCAATTCATTCATCACATGCTGGTGGTAACCGTGTCCAAGCTCATGGGCCAGTGTCGAAACGTTGGAAGGCGATCCGGCGTAGGTCATGAAAATACGGGTCTCTTTGCTAAGGCGAAGAGAAGTACAGAATCCACCAGGACGTTTGCCAGGGCGATCTTCTGCTTCAATCCAGCTTTTCTCAAAAGCCATTTCAGCAAAATGGGCCATTCTTGGACTGAATTTACCGAATTGCTCAACAATCGTTACGGCTGCATCGTCGTATGGGATTTTAGTAGTAGACGTTCCCAGTGGGGCCTCAACGTCATGCCACGACAGTTTCTCCAAGCCCAGTAGCTTCGCCTTCCGCTCCAGATATTTAACCAGTACAGGCTTCGTTTCATTAATGACCTGCCACATGGTATCCAGCGTCTGTGCCGACATCCGGCTGATTTCCAGCGGCTCCTTAAGCACGTCAGTCCAGCCCCGTTTTTCATACAGCTTGAGACGGAAGCCTGCCAAGTGATTAAGTGTATCCGCACAATAGTCCTCAACCTTGGTCCATGCTTCTTCCCAACGCGTGAACACTTCTTGACGCACACTACGATCCGGTTCATCCAGCTTGTTGGCAGCCTGCCCTACAGACAAATTTACGATTTCTCCATTCTCTGGAACAGGGATCGTCATATTTTTGACAATCGTGTCATAAAAATCACCCCAACCGTGGTAGCCGTCCACAGCCAAATCCAATGCCAGACTTTCCAGCTCAGGTGCCATTTTCTCACGAGCCTCGTTCCGATATTCATTCAGGACAAAAGAGATCGGCCTAATCGTTTCCCGTTCCATCCACTTCTGCCAAATGTCTTCACTCGTTTGTGCCAGCAAGTTCTGGAAGGATACCAAAGTACTTTTCCCCTGTGCATACAGCGTATTTATGCGTGCGCCCAGTTCAACAGCCTGCTTGTCATGTTGGTTCTGAGCGGTTAGACAGGAAACAAAAGAACCTGCTTGCGATGCTCCGTTAAACATCTCTTGCATAGCATTCAGCACACTATCCAGACGCTCGGTATCCAATACCGTTTGCGGTACTTTGGCTGATTTAAGCTGAGACTGCAATTGTTGAACCTTGCTCTCCAGCTCCTCCAAAAATGCTTTAAATGAGGGAGAGGAAGACCCCCCACTAAATATGGATTCCAAATCCCATGTTTGCTTCAACGGTGTTTTCATAGCAGTTCCACCTTTCTTTTGGCGAATTCATGTGGTTTCATATACAATAAAGCTACATCGTGATGGTAAAATCACTACAATTAGGAGGAATACAGGATGAGACCTTTACAAATTTCGCCGGAAACGGCTGTGAAATTATCCGAAAAACTTGGCATTCCGCTGGAACATCTCATGCATACACCCCAGCATATTTTGATGCAAAAGCTGGCTGAGCTGGCCAAAGAAGAAACCGCTGACCCGAACGGCGGTGAATCGGACAAATCATGATCCCTTTTCACAAAACCTGGCCTTATGACATTGTCATGGGGGACGTTTATGTACAATCTTGTCCGTTTTGCGACCAAGAGAACGTCCTGCTCCCCCTAAAGCCCAAAGAACTTAAGCTTATACATGAAGGCATGAAAAAGCTGCTTGTATTCCCATGCTGCCACAGCAGGATTACTTTGGTGGATTGTGACAACGATTATCTGCTGTCAGATACCACCCTGCGCCATCATTAATTGATGAGTCTGTTTAGAAAAAGGTAGCCGTTGTTGATAAACAAGGTGTGAACCATGAGCCTAAGCTGGCCATAGTGCACACCTTTTTTATCAGGAGGAGCTTACGTCCTGCATTTCCTCAGGCAGTTGAATATCCTTAGCCAGCATTTGCTCTCTTAATACAGCCCATTGTTCACGAGAAGCCCGAATCATAGCCGCGTCCATAATTTTCTTGTCATTAATGACACGTGAAAACCAGCGAACCGCTTCGTTAAAGTTGCCTGTACGTCGATACAATTCTCCTATCAGATAGAGAAGCTTGGCATTATTCGCCCCGACGCCTTCCAGCTCATAGACTCGAATATAGGAGTCCAGACTAAACTTTAGAAATCGAAGCTCCTGCTCCTCGTTCCCCTGGTATCGGTACATCCACGCGATATGCTGTAACAGGCTGGCTATCACCCGTTCCTTTTCCCCGATGACCTGCGCACACAGTAAACCCAGCTTGTACGTTTCCAGCGCCTCTTCCCAGTTGCGATGTCCGCCATACTCACGGGATTGCCATCGATTACCAATTTTGTCCTTAAACAGCTTGTTCTGCTGATCGCTTAACTGAATGGTAGAATGCTCTGTTGAGGTAAATCCGCAATGAGGACAAACCCGTACGACATAAAAATCGGGATTTTCATTCTTGTAATACGCGCAGAAGTCTGAATCCGTACGAATTGCCTTCTTTAGGCTCGGTCTGACACGAGATGTCTGAAATTCTTCTTCACAAAGAGGACAAGAGATTTTAATCTGATATAACGGTTCAAGTTCCAATGTTTTTACAACCCTCTCCAAAATTCGGCAATCCCCGCAAGCTTACGGGGTATTTACAAAATGATGCGCAGGACCAGACAATCGATTAAGTATAAATGAACGAAGCGGCTCCTCAATGCCCGTATCCGTTAAGGCACTCGCCATACAGGACAACCACGCTTCTGCTCGCTCCTCCGTTACGGGAAACTTCATATGTCTGGCACGTAACATTGGGTGACCATAAGCATCTGAAAACAGGGACGGTCCACCAAAAAACTGGCTCAGGAACATATACTGTCTTTCCTTGACCGACTCTATGTCTTCAGGAAACAGCGGACTTAACAACGGATCTTTATAAACTCTCGGGTAGAAGGCCTCAATAATAGCACGAACACCTTCCGCACCCCCAAGATTGTCATAAATGCTCAGGCTAGGATTCACTTTTCCCCCAACTTTCTGTGCTATGGTAATAAATATACACCCGTATTATAACAAAAAACAAAAAATGACGCTAAGAATAAGCGTCATCTCATCATTTCACATATACAGACAAGCTTGCACGACTTACAAACAGGTCCGCAATATTCAAGCACACCTAATAACTCCGCCAATCCTCTTCACCGGGATGGACGAGAGAGGCACGAATAACATACACAAAAGCACACACCAGTAGACCGGCAACGATACTCATCCTGATCACTCCATCCTTAAGGTTATGGATCGTTGTTTTTTTGATTTTAACATAATCTTTACAAAAATACAGCATTTCGCGCAAACGCTTTCTTAACTTTTTGGTACTCTTTGTCCATCCTCGTCCATAGAAATAAAAGTAGAACTCCAAAGGAGGGGCCTCTATGCCGCTGTACCGCCGTTACTCACTCCCTTTGTTCATTCTTATGCTGCTATTCCTATTCATACTTATGGCGGCGCACCCACAATCATCTGTGAATGCCGGACTTCGTGGTCTAGCCATTTGGTGGGACGTACTGTTTCCGTCTTTATTCCCGTTTTTCGTTATTTCCGAGCTGCTGCTCGGTTTTGGCATCGTTCATTTTATGGGGGCACTGCTGGACCCGCTCATGCAGCCTTTGTTCCGTGTACCCGGTTGCGGAGGCTTTGTCGCCGCCGTCAGTTGTGCATCCGGCTACCCGATTGGAGCCAAATTAACGGCCAAGCTGTGGGAGCAAAAATGGATCACCCGCATCGAAGGAGAACGGCTGGTCGCCTTTACAACTTCTTCTGATCCAATATTCCTCATCGGTGCCGTCTCCGTCGGGTTCTTCCATCAACCTGAAATTGCAGTGGTGCTAGGCGCTGCCCATTATGGTGGCGTGCTGATCATCGGCCTGCTCATGCGCTTTCACGGTTCCCGTTCGGGGGACGCTGATATTCACGGCAACCGTCTCCAGTCTGCTGCAACCGCAGCAGGCCACACCGGGCAGCCTAGACCAACATCCCTCGCTGTAGCTGCAAATTCCAAATTAGATATGTCCTCTGCACAACGAAGTGGACGACTGCGCCAAGCGTTATATGCCATGCATACAGCACGCTTGGAAGATGGGCGTCCGTTTGGCGAGCTTCTTAGTCAAGCCATTGCTTCCTCTCTCCGTCTTATTATTGTCGTAGGGGGACTGGTTGTATTCTTCTGCGTCATTCTGGAAGCTTTGACGAACTCCGGTTTAATGAGCGGGCTTCGCCTGCTTACAGCAAGCTTCTTGTCCGCCTGCGGCCTTCCTCCTACGTTAACCGATTCCATTGTAGGCGGTATTTTCGAGGTCACTTTGGGGGCACAAGCCGCTGGTAAAGCCACGGGAGCGGCTTTGCCGTTCAAGGTAGCCGCAGCAGCCTTTGTCCTCTCCTGGGGCGGACTATCGGTTCATGCTCAGGTCGCGAGCATTTTGAATACGACGAATCTCCGGTACCTGCCGTTTGTGCTGGCCCGCGCTGCGCACGGCATCATCTCTGCTCTGCTAGCTCTCGTGCTATGGCGTCCGCTCATGGGTCAGGGAAGCTCGCCAGTCTTTTCTCCGATACATGTTATCACCTGGTCTCCCGGCTTTTCACCCACTGTGCTGTGGCAAAGCCTGCTATTCCTTGCCTGCCTGCTGACAGTAATGCTCTGTCTCTCTTGGTTGAGTGTAGGCACAAGCCGCTTATTCGCACGTCTGAGGGGAGCGTCCAGGGAATGAACGATTGTGTTCTTGCTCATAATTGATTATGATCGGTATATACCCATGACAAAGGAGCTTTTCATCTTGAGATATTATGTTCTGGATCGCGGGGATCAGCACTCCATGGACTTGAGTCAGCAGTTTCACCGTCTTGCCCAAGAAAAGAATTTCAAGCTGGATGCCGAATCGCCGGAAATCGTCGTGTCAATTGGAGGCGACGGTACTATGCTTCATGCGTTTCATACCTTCATCGACCGACTTTCGGATATAGCCTTTGTTGGTGTACATACCGGTCATCTGGGCTTTTATGCCGATTGGCGTGCGGACGAGCTGGAGGAGCTAATCCACCTGATGAGCCAAAGCGGAGCTGAGGGACCCCTTAAACCGAGAATCGTCAAGTATCCATTGATCGAGCTGGAGATTCACAAGAAGTCTGGAAATGCCTCTTTTATTGCGTTGAATGAATTTACGTTAAAAGGGGTCGATGGCACTGTCGTTGCGCAAGTGGATATTAACGATGTCACTTTCGAAATGTTCCGTGGAGACGGAATATGCGTTTCTACCCCTTCAGGTACGACTGCCTATAACAAAGCACTCGGCGGAGCTATGGTTCACCCCACTATTGAAGCGTTGCAATTAACTGAGATTGCCTCCATTAACAACCGGGTGTATCGGACACTTGGATCGCCATTGTTGCTACCCAAGCACCATCATTGTGATATTTTTTCGAGAAAAGATCAGCGTCTTCTGCTGACGGTAGATCATCTGAACTTCCCTGTGGATGATTTGATCTCTGTTCGTTGTCAGGTCTCCAGTCACAAAGTCAGCTTCGCTCGTTATCGTCCCTTTCCATTTTGGGATCGGGTACGCATTGCCTTTCTTAATTAGGCAAGCTGCTTTGAAATACACATAGAACTGAAAAGCACTAGAACATGCAAAAGAGCCAACCTTGGCTCTTTTTTTGTATGATAGGGCCAACTCAATCCATAGTTGATCTTGTCACCGATCAACAAAAACGGCTCCTGAAATTCAGGAACCGTTTTGTTGTGGAGCTGTAATTGTTTTATTCTTTTTGCTTTCCTCAGCTCTTTCGGCTTTGGCAGCAGGCTGCGTCTGACGCTGGCCTCTGGAATCACGTGAGACGCGGACTTGCCGTCCCTCCCGGTTTTCCTTCGATTGACGCTCATAGCGTGGGCCATGGGATTCCTTTTTCTCGAAATTCCCTTGCTGATTACGCTGTTTCCGTGGTTCGCGGGCTTGCTGCCCTTCACCGGAAATTCGTCCCTCCTTTGCCTCACGCGGTTCCCTCGGCTGACGCGAATCACGTGCTTCTCGTGGCTCACGCTGCCGATTCCCTTCGCGTCCTTCTCTGGTCGGACGGCTTTCACGGAGTTCCCGTGGCTGTCGCTCACGCAGTTCCTGAACTTCCCTTGGTTCCGGTTGTTGTAGCTCCCGTGACTCCCGAATTTCCTGAGCTTCACGCGGTCGTGGCTCCGGCCATTCCCGTTCTTCTTCGTCTGCGGGGTGCAGCACTTCTTGCAGCTCGCCGGCTTCAGCCGTTTCCGTTGGTTCCGCTTGAGGTTCCGCCAACTGTTGATAATCTGACGATACGGATTCATCATTGTTTTCATTCTTGCTGAGCACTTCGCGGCTCTTAAGCAGTACAAAATAAGCACAACCGAAATTACAATATTCATTAATGTAATCGTCCAGTACTGCTATGGATGTATCTTTGTTGGCCTTGGGATGCCCGTCACGGTAAAAGCCCTTTAGACGTAGCTGATTGTAGCCCCAATCACCAATAATATAATCATAGCGCTCCAGCACTTCACTATACCGGTCACGAAAAGCCTCGGGATTCCACCCGTTCTTGTGATCCTGCAACACTTCATAGTTTTTACCACCGATATGAAACAAGCTAATCTAACCGCCTTTCCCGGATCAAGCCTGCGAAAGGGCGCCTTCTTCCTTATGCTGAGCGGCAGACTTCACCTGCTCATGCGCTTGGTAGGAGCTGCGGACCAACGGACCTGATTCCACGTGGCTGAACCCCCGTTGTAATCCCTCTTCCTTTAACTTCGCAAAATCTTCCGGTGGGTAATATTTTTGCACATACAAATGTTTCTCGGATGGCTGCAAATATTGTCCAATTGTCATAATATCGCAATCGACTTTACGCAGATCATCCATGGTTTGTAAGATCTCGTTCCACTCTTCTCCGACACCCAGCATGATACTGGATTTGGTAGGGATAGACGGATTTAATTGCTTTGCATTTTGAAGAAGCTCCAGGGAGCGACGGTATTTAGCCTTGGCCCGAACTTTATCGGACATCCGCTCTACCGTTTCAATATTATGATTCAAAATATCTGGCTTGGCATCCATGACTATACGCAGCGATTCGATATCGCCCATAAAATCGGGAATCAACACTTCTACGCTACAAAAAGGCAATCGGCGGCGAATCGCACGCACCGTTTCTGCAAATATAGTGGCTCCCCCATCCTTCAAATCATCGCGGGCCACACTGGTTACGACACAGTGTTTCAAGTTCATGTTTTCAGCCGCTTCCGCGACGCGTTCAGGCTCCTGTAAGTCCAGTTCCGTAGGCATTCCCGTATTCACTGCGCAAAAACGGCACGCACGCGTACAAATATCACCCAAAATCATAAATGTAGCTGTCCTGTTAGCCCAGCATTCATATATATTAGGGCATCGCGCCTCCTCACATACGGTATGTAATGTCTTGGAACGCATCATGCTCTTGATTTCCTGATAATTATCGCCTGTCGTGAGTTTAATACGAATCCAGTCGGGCTTGGCTTCCTTCACTTTTCTAGACAATGGCATAGACCTTCTTTCTGATAAGCTTGGGCTGTCATTGCCATACATTATAACATGAAAGCC
>NZ_PNXQ01000001.1:299707-314079 GCF_005217525.1 Paenibacillus terrae
CTTTGATGCCGGAAAAGTAAAATCCTTATATGGATAAAAGCGACGGATATGGCTCAATCTAAACCAAAGCGCCCGTACCAATGCCGCTGGATGCGGGCCTGTAATCTACGGGGCTGTCAAGCTCCCTTATGAGGAGGTTGGTTCACGTGCCTTACCCTAAACGTACAGTCCGCGCTGTTTGCCTGTTGCCGCTGCTGTTATGCGTTACTACATTGACAATGGCCTGTCCGCTTCCTGCTCAGGCCTTGGCCAGACCTTTACAAACATCATCCCAAAGCATTCAGCAGGCACATATCGCTACTCCAAATTCCCAGTCATCATTGTATACGTCCAGGCTTGCTCTATATCGTTCCGTCGAAGCCTTGACAGGAATTCCGTGGTACAGGCTGGCCGCTATCGACCAGTATGAACGCACGCTTACGATTGCGCATCCCAAGGATCGCAAGCATGCGGAGCGAGTCACAGGTATCTTTGTCACTGGCCCCGTCTGGTCTGGTCTAATGAACCCTGATCCCGAGGATCGGCATCCACGTTCCATTTCTTTTTTTTCCGGGTTGGGGCAGGACGGATCGGGTGACGGAATTGCTGACCGAGATGATGACAGGGACTTGCTGTTCAGCATCGCCTCTTATCTCGGTAAATATGGAAGCACAGAGGATGAGTTTTCCATTGCAGTATGGGAATATTACCACAACAGCCGCGCCGTTCAAAGGATACAGCAGTTCGCCAAACTGTATCGAACATATGGAAAGCTGGAGCTAGGCACACAAGCCTTCCCGCTTCCCTTGGGAAGCATTTATAGCTATCGCAGCACTTGGGGCAGTCGTCGGAGTTGGGGCGGTTACCGCATTCACGAAGGAACAGACCTATTCGCTGGCTACGGCGTTCCGGTTCGCAGTACCTGCTACGGCGTAGTGGAAATGAAAGGCTGGAATCCGTTCGGTGGATGGCGAATCGGGATTCGGGATCTCAGCAACCGCTATCACTACTATGCGCACCTCTCTGGCTTTGACAAGACCGTTCACAACGGGGACATTGTCACGCCAGGTCAGATTGTCGGCTGGGTCGGAAGCTCGGGTTACGGCAAGCCCGGTACCCAGGGGAAATTCCCGCCACATCTGCACTATGGCATATACCGGGACAGCGGTTGGATGGACTGGTCCTTTGACCCGTATCCGTTATTAAGACAATGGGAGCAAACGGAGCGCAAAGCGCTCAAAACCAGTAAAGTAAAAGGGACCTCCACATAAGGTCCCTTTTACTTTTCATATACAACAATCAAGCACTCTCACCCCTTTTCATTCGCTTATGGCGTTGGAGATGAAGTGGTGGGTTCGTCTTGCTGCATCTGTGGAACACTCTCTATGCCGGAATCCGCAACGCCGCCTGTCTCTATCGAATGTGGCGGCAACGCCAAATTAGGGGCGACGGCTCCATTTTTACCGACGGGCTTACCCTGATTATCATAGTAGTACATTGGGACATTGCCTACCACCAGCAAATAAGACACCGGGATTTCCGTCTCCACAATTTGGGGCTGCATTTCAAAAGGAATCACGACGGACACCTCCGTCGTAATCCGAATATACACTTCCACCAAAATCATGTTGATGCCCGCATCCTGCTGGCGTGTATTTAAATCTACCTTGATCGCTCCATGCGGCTCCACCTTGAGTGGAACCTTCGGGCCATAGGCTGCCAGCAGCGGACTGCCCAATGCCTGACCGATTGGAACGCTCTCATCAAAATGGCTCATGCTGTCCATCGTTGCCTTGACTGCCTTGAGCGTATCCGAAGTAATTCTCATATGCTCCGCATAATTGAGAACAAAGCCGGAGGTTTTCCCTTGCGCATCCGTTCTCCATTCGATCAGTTTATCTGCGGTCTCCCCCTGCTCAACCTGCGCAGTAATCGCTGAATTAATGGCCTCCGTCGCCATTTGTTTGACCCGTACTTTTGCCAAATGCATCATAGGTGGCTTCAAATGCTGCTCCACATAAGAAGCAGCCTGTACGATTCCTACGAGCAGTATCAGCCCCACAATGAGCCATACTCTGCGTCCGCCGTGTTTTCTTCTGTTGGGTCTGCTATGCCAATGCGGTCTTCTCTTCATCCCGATCCCCCCGCAGCGATGAGCTTACCCTACAAGGATATGCGAGGGGTACACGAAAAAGAAGCTGCCCGTCCGGCAGCTCCCTTGGGTGTGCTAAAAACTTAACATTCCCGTTGTGACACTTAAGTCAGAATTTTTGCAAAACCCTCAAGTATGAATTGAAAAAAATTATTTAAAAATACGGTCAATCTTTTCAATATCCGCCTGGTTCAGTTGAACATCCAGCGTTTTCAGATTCGCCAGCACCTGCTCTGGCCCCTTCGCCCCTGGAATGAGGGCATCAATCGAATCACGGGTCAGATACCATGCGAGCACAACATGAGCGACCTCTGCATTCAACGCATTGGCAATCTGCCGTACCTGCTCCACTTTGTCCAAATGACGAGCAAATGCCTCTCCCTGGAATAATGGACTTTTCGCTCTGTTGTCCGTGAAGATTGTGTCTTTCGTATACTTACCGCCCAGCAATCCGGAAGCCAGCGGGAAATAAGGCACAAATGAAATGGCATTGGCCTTGGTGTAAGGCAGCAGTTCCTTTTCCGCTTCCCGTTGGAGCAAATTATATTCAGATTGAAGCACATCTACATAGCCGTCACTATTCGCATCCTTAAGTTGTTCAATGGAAAAGTTAGAAACGCCAATGGCCTTGATTTTGCCTTCGTCCTTAAGCTTCTTCAATTCTCCAACTGCTTCTGCCTTCGGCGTAGCTTCATCCGGGAAATGGATATAAAACAGATCGATATAATCGGTTTGCAATCTTTTCAGACTGGATTCGACGGATTCACGTAAAAAAGCAGGCGAGTTGTCAAAAACAACCTCTCCGTTCACAAATTTGTGTGCACCCTTCGTGGCAATCACAGCTTTATCACGCTGACCACGCTCTTTCAATACCTCACCGATCAACCGCTCTGAGTGTTCAGGTCCATAAATAAAAGCCGTATCCAGAAAATTGATGCCGTTATCCAAAGCTGTGCGAACGACTTCTTTGCCCGTTTCATTGTTCAAACCGGAAAAAAGATTATGTCCTCCCACCTTATTTGCACCCAAACCGATTGGTTTTACATATAGATCTGTTTTGCCAATACGCACTTGCTCTGCCAATTCACGTCATCTCCTTTTCGAAAGTTACTTCCATTTTAATATTAAATTCCAAAAAAAGCAAAGTGCATACTTGGCAGTTGCTCCTATCCTTTAATCCCCGTTAAGGCAATCCCTTCCATAAAATACTTTTGTCCTATGGCAAACAAAATAATAGCAGGCAAGACAACAATTAAAGAAGCTGCCATCAAAACGCCCCATTGAGCCGAATATATCCCCTGAAATTGCTGTAGCCCAATCGCCAACGTAAATTTGCTCTCATCATTAAGGTAAACCAGTGGTCCCATAAAATCATTCCATGTATTCAAAAACGTAAACAATCCAATAACCAAAATCGCCGACCTCGACAAAGGCAAAATAATACGGGTAAAAATCGTAAAATGATTGCCTCCATCCACAAATACAGCTTCATCCAGTTCTCGCGGTAGAGTCATGTAGAATTGTCTTAGCAAAAAAATATTAAAAACGCCTCCACCAAAAAACGAAGGTAATACCAATGGAACGTACGAATTAACCATGCCTAATGCCTGCCAACCAATAAATGACGGAATCAGCGTGACTGCAAACGGCAGCATCATGCTGCTTAATAACAAGGCAAATACCTTATCTCTTCCCTTCCATTTCATTCGCGCAAAGCTATAGGCAGAAATCGTACTCGACAGAAGTACACCCGCCAAAGTACCCGCAACGACGATAAATGTATTCACAAAATAGCGCCCAAAGGATAACTCTTCAAACGGCTGTAAAAAATTTTCGAGTACAAAAGGCTCTGGAATCCATTTCGGCGGGATCAAAAAAATCTGACTTAAATCCATCATGGAGCTTCGCACCAGCCAGTAAAAAGGAAACATACAAAACAGTGAGCCCACTACAAGAACTGTGTAGAGTAAAGCCCTGCTCCAACTCCAACCGCGTTTTTTCATCTTCATGCCCCCCCGCCTTCGTAATACACCCATTTTCGGGCCGTCTTGAACAGAAAGGCAGTGAATACCAAAACGACAATAAAGAGCACCCAAGCAATAGCACAGGCATAACCCATATTCGAAAAAGTAAATGCCTCGCGGAACAAATAAAATGTATAAAACAAGCTGGAGTTATTGGGTCCACCCTGAGTCATGACGTACGGCTGAACAAACACCTGAAACCCACCGATGAAGCCCATAATCGTATTAAAAAAAATAGTGGGCGATGTCAATGGAATTGTAATATAAATAAGCTTATGAAGAGCGTTCCCACCGTCAATTTCAATGGCTTCATAATAATGTCTAGGTATATCTTGCAAGCCTGCCAGAAAAATAATCATGGTTCCTCCAACGGTCCATAAGCTCATTAAAACCAGAGTAGGAACTACCGAACCTTCGCTATAGATCCATTGACTTTCGGGCAAATGCAGCGCACGCAGCACCACATTTAGCAAGCCAAGATCGGGATCAAACAGCCACATCCAGATCATGGACGATGCTATGAGCGGCACAATGGTAGGCAGATAAAAAACGGTTCTGAAAAAAGCCAGACCTTTTACCTTTTGATTAAGTAATATCGCCAAAAAGAAAGCTACAATAATTTGCAGGGGCACACTCAGAAACACATAATAAAACGTAACCCCGAGTGATTTATAAAAAAATTGATCCGTACCGTCAAATAAGTGGACGTAATTATCCAGACCGATAAAATGGGCCTGTGAAGCAACCTTGTAATCGGTAAGACTGAACCAGAGACTAGCGATCATCGGTCCCAGAACAAAAATGACAAAGCCGAGAATAGCAGGGGCGGCAAAAAGCCACCCCAACCCATTTTCCTTCTTACGAATAGAAGATAATGATTGCATTCTATCCCTCTCTTTCTGTCAAAACACTCACCCTATTCTTTTGGATACGTCCCTTTAAATTCCGCGTTAGCCTTTGCGGAAACCTCCTTGAATGCTTGCTCCACCGTTTTCTTGCCCAGCCATACCTGATCCAGCGCCGGGTTAATGATGGCATTGATTTTTTCCGAGTTTTTCAGATAATAGTCGTAAGAATTGACACCGTTATGCAGCGTTTGGTTCATGACAGCATCACGGTAACCATCGGCATGACCTGGTTTGACATCGGCCCATTTGCTAATCAAGTCTGGTTCGGTGTACCACTTTTTCATGACAGGCATCCACAATCCGCTGGAATGCATGTCAAGTCCGCTTTCAGCATCCAGTAAGAATTTATAAAACATCCATGCTTCTTTAGGATGTTTAGTTTTGGCAGAAATCACTTCCGGTTCGCCAAACAGGATCGTTTTGCTGCTTTTCAGCTTGGGTAATACGCCTACACCGAAATTCACCTTCGATTCTCCAAGATCCAATTGAACCCACTGTCCATCCAGATCCATCGCTACACGCTTACTTTGCAGTGCTACGGCCGGAGAAGGTATATTTTTGGATTGCGTCGGCGACGGTGCCACATGATAAACGTTGATCAGATCAGCCATTTTCTGAACAGCTTCAATCACATCAGGGTTCTCAAGATTAAGGGAGTCACCTTTGTCTGAAATGACACTTACATTATTGGAAGGCACAAGCAAATGCCACATCCATGTATTAAACCGAACTCCGTACTGTTTAATGTTACTTGCATCGAAATTGGGACTGAGCGCATTATTTCCCGCTTTATCAATGGTGAGCTTCTGTGCTGTCTCTAAAAACTGCTCCCATGTCCAAGCCTCCTCAGCCTTTACTGGTGGCAAAGCAACACCAGCCTCATCAAACAATTCTTTATTGTAATAGAGGGCGAAAGCTTCCTCAGTTACCTTGACACCAGCCACTTTGTCCTTATCCCAATAGATGACTGAATTAGGAATGAGACTTTCCTTCGTTAGCTCCTTATCCTCCTTCAAAAATTCATTTAAATTATATAGTTTGCCTTGTTCAGCCCATTGCAGAGCCTGTGCTTTATAAATGGGAAATACATCGGGTGCCTGATTGGCAGCAAACATCGTCGTTAATTTGGTTACGTAATCCCCGGGGATATGCATATAGTTGATTTTGATCCACGGATATTTCTCTGTAAATTTTTTAGCGATTTCCTGCTGAACCTTCTTTTCATTAGTGCTACCCCAACTGGCATAGGTCAGTGTCACTTGCTCGTGACCCTGCAAATCTACTGGCTTGCTGCTGCTCTCATTTGAACTACAGGCTGACATAAGCCCAAAGATCAAGCACATGCAGACGATCCATAACTTTCGCTTTAACATGAGTAACGCCCCCAAACCATTTATTTTTTGATCTTTTCGTTTGTTGCTTCGTCACTAAATTCATTTTAGCAAACGCTTACATCATTAAAAGTCGTACTCTCATTGGATTGGTGTCATTTGATTAGATCTATGAATTTCTCCGATGCGGATCAGGACAAATGTCCCCTTACCTGCTGACGAGTGGAGCGTAACGCCATATTCCATTCCATATAATAGCCGTACTCTTCTGTCTACATTTTTAATGCCCGTTGATCTGATTTCTCCAGCTTGAATTCGGTGTATATGATCTTCTTGAATTCCTAATCCATTATCCCCACTTTAAAACACACCAATTGCTTCTCGATCCAGGCTGTGATCCTAATCCGACCGCCTGATTCCATTTCGGCGAAGCCGTGAATAATTGAATTCTCCACAAAAGGCTGTAAGAAAAGCTTGGGAACTTCCACCTGAAGCAAAATGGGATCAATATCATATTCCACCGTGAACTTGTCCTCAAAGCGATTCTGCATAATATAAATGTATTTTTCCAGCCAATTCAGATCGGTTTCCAAACTCCATGTATCGTTTTTATTTCGAGTCGTAATTTGCAGCATTTCTGCCAAACTAATGATCATCTGTCCTAATTCCTGCTGTTTATGTTCTAACGCGATCCAATACATGGTCGTTAAGGTGTTATACAAAAAATGGGGATTTAGTTGTAAATTAAGTGCCATTAACTCCGACTCTTTGGCTCGCAGACGCGACTTGTAATTTTCCTCGATTAAATCTTTAATTTTTTCATTCATTTGATTAAATCGAATCACCAGATCTCCCAATTCATCATAGCCACGTACAGGAATTCGAATATCAAAATGCCCCTGCTCCATTACTTTCATCGCCTGTTTCATATCCGTGATAGGCTTACTGATGTAAACAGACAGTAAATAAGCAAGAATAACAGCAACGAGCATCATAAAGCCTAAAAAAAACAATGTGTAGGTGCGAATCGTTGACAGATGTCCCAACACATCTTCCATGGGAATGGCTATATAAGATACCCAGCCTGTCGTCTTCATCGCTTCATAAACAAGTAATATGCTTTGACCCTTAACATTTACCATTTTCATTCCTTGCTCCGAGGTAATAGCATTTTTGAGCCAGTCTGCCACGGGCTTTCCCTCTTGATTCGGTCCGTCAGAGCTAATGACCAGCCCGTTCTGATCATGAAGCATACCGTAGGATAGATGTGCAAATCCGCTGCGGGCTGCGTAATCTTCAAAACCCCCTTTTAACAAATCAGGACGGAAATTCAATATAAGTATAGGCTTTTCCTTTCCCTCCGGAAGCGTATGGAAGGTTCCCGCATCATCTATTGCAGTCAAATGAAGCTGCTTCACAACAGCAAATAAAGAACTAAACTCATACGAGCCCTGTTTTAAATCCTGCTGATGAAATGTATCCGCATACGAATAGGTAGGGATCCACTCGGTAGCTCCCTCTGCTTCCACTGCCGTAGTCGCCAAGGGAGAAGAATAGAAAGGCTGAACGGGAATATACATCCGATTGCTGCTTCCATAGGCATAATTTCGCGTCATAATCTGAGAAGCGTATACTTCCTCCATATTGCCAAAGTATCTGTACAACATGTTCGTAATGCTGCGATCAGCTTGTAAAAGAGATGAAGAATCCGAAGTATCCACGTCTGAAATGGTCTGAAGAAGGTCATGGTCGATCGGAATCATATCTACGGTTTTTTGAATTGCAGTCAGCTTGTTATCCAGCAGTTGGTTATTACTGCGCAGAACGCTTGTCACGCTATCTGTTACGTTTGTAGTAATATTCCGTGCACTCGTTTCAAAGTAAACAAAACCCAGGATCAAAACCATAAAACCAGACAACAAAAAATAGGACAGCATCAATTTCGTACGAAAGCTACTGTCCAAAAATTTTTGATACATATATTTAACTTGACGCATCGTATCTTCCTTTCACCTAACAATCAGTTGAATTTCCTACGAAATTCTTCCGGCGTGTGCATTACATTTTTTTTGAACACTTTAAAAAAGTATTTGATATCTTTATAACCAACCTGTCTACTAATTTCTGCGACCTTGGCGTCTGTATGCAGCAGTAAGTGCTGAGCCTTTTGCATTCTGAGCTTCACCATATATTCCGTGAACGAGAGCCCAAAATAATTTTTGAACAGAATGCTAAAATAGGACGCATTATAGTGGAAGCGCCGGGCCACGATCTCCAGACTTAGGTCTTCATGTAGATGTGTATCCAGAAATTCCTTGCACTTTTTCATAATGGGTTCGCCTTTGGAACCGCTATGAAGCTCAAGGATCAGCTCTTTAAGCCACAATGCAACACGATCCTGGAGATCCTGAAGACATGTGGCTTCCAAGACAGCTTTGTTCATCTGCTCTGAATGACGCGAGTAAAATTCTTCACTCCACCCTATATTTAACCCTTGTAAACTAGCCAACAGAAGCTGTATCAATTTCGTTTTGAGCACTTCAGGTGCAGGATACCCTTGCGTCATTCGTCCAATGAAATGTTGCACCCTATCCAATAGCTGATCGGTCTCTTCATTCGAGATAGCGCTTTCAATAAATTTCAAATTGGTCATTTGTTCGTGTGTGCTCATTTCCAGTACCAACTGCTCATCATCTGATACGACAAGGTCCAAACATCTGATGTGAGGTGTATAAAAACGCATGGAGATGAGGCGAACGGCCTTATCGTAAGATTGGCTTATTTGCATCTCATCAAAATCAAAAGGTTGACCCCAAGCAGACCAGATCGAAATAGATTGCTGCTGCTCCATCTTTTCCAGTCTAATTTGAAGCGCTCTTTTGGCCTCCCTACCTTCAGTCCTGTCCTTCCAATTTACTACTGCAATCACATGCTCTTTATGGGATTCAAGTGGAAACACGACAGATGATGCCCAAGGCCGCAATATTTCAGCAACCGTATTATGGAGTAGGGAACCCCACTCATGTATATCCTCCGGGCGGGAGGCAGATGCTCCCAACGCAAGAACTTCTCCTAGCCCCTGCCATCCAAAGTGACTCTTTAACAGGCTTTTCTCGTGAGCCTGTAACTTGTCTGTCACCCATTTGCTAAACAAATGCTCCAAAAATGCAGGCATACTCTGCTCGATCTGGTTCAACGCCGTTCGATTTTCACTGAGTGCCTCCTGCTCCTGTACAATAACCTTTTCCATGTGTTGAATCACTTCAATGAGCTGCTGCGATTGGACGGGTTTCACCAAATAATCATTCGCCCCGTACCGCACCGCCTGCTGTGCATAGCTAAATTCCTGGTAGACTGTCACTAAAATAACTTTGGTTTCATGCTGGCCGGATGTTCTCAATTGTTGAAGATATTCAAGTCCATTCATAATCGGCATTTGAATATCCGTAAAAACGATCTGGATCGGTTTGGACAACGAAATGGTCAGAGCATCTTTCCCGTTCTTGGCTTCCCATACCTGATATTCGGGACGTAAATCCCTGACCATGGCAGCTAAACCTCGACGCTGTCTAGTTTCATCATCCACAACAAGCACTCCCAGCGGGATCGAATTCACTGACTCCCCTCCTGTCGTTTTCATACAAGCATGTTTTTTTACAGTATAACACTTACAGGTGGGGTCCAATCCTAATTTCTTTTTCGCTTCATACTGCGAATGATTGTTTTCGTTTCCTGATCCACCCGGTATGATTCCGTGATCTTTTGCAAAGCTTTGTTGAACGTAAAATCATCCAGTGTATTGTTTTTCAAGTAATTCATCGTCATCTCGGGCAGCTTGATATAACAGATCGATATCGCCCATGCTACTGCCATTTGTACATAATAATCCTCACGGTGGGTTTGATCCATCCATTGCAGTACCCGGATGATATACTCTTCCTCAATATAAAAGTTCAGAAGCATAACCACGCCAAACCGAATTTCATATTCTTTGCTGGATAACAGATACGGCTGGATAAAGTCCCATACCCGTTCCTTATGATTTTTTGTACTTTTTAATCCACCGCAGAAGCTGTCACACACCGACCAATTATCAATTTTAGGAATAAATCTGGCGACGCAGCCCAAAACTTCCTCTATATCCGCTTTCACATAGCCAATCACCATGCCTTGCAGCATGACTTCCTCGAAATGTTCACTTTCAGCGGTTTCAAGGTAGAGACGCCAATCGCCCTTGGCAATATCCTGAGCCAGCTTACGTAGCACCGGCAGACGTACGCCCAGGACATTATCAATATTCGGAATCAATGCCGCCGTAAATTTTTGAAAATCTGAATCGACAGTTGATAGTATTTGTTCTCTGATTGTTGTTTTCACATTTCCCACTCCCTGATCCTTAACGAAATGAAATACTCCATAAATAAATAGAGGCCACCGAACCATAAGGCGAATAGGCTCGGCGGTACTCCTCAAATTGTTCCCTGGTAAGTGTATCCAGATTGTACAGCTTCATCATTCCCCGTCGAATAGCTATATCGCCCCAACTGACGACATCCGGACGTTCCATGGAATTAATCAGCATCATTTCAGCCGTCCACGGGCCGATCCCATGCAGCGAGGACAGTTTTTGAATCACTTGGGTATCGGAGAGCTCATATAATTCCTGCAAATCCAACAAGCCCTGCTCTATCGTTAGGGCTACATTCAGGATACAAGCCGCCTTTTTCATCGTTATGCCACAGCTTTGAATAGCTTCGACCGACTGGGCCGCTATATTTTCTGAATTCATGGCTCCCACGTTCTCCTGCATTCTTGCCCATATGCTTTGAACAGCTTTGGCAGAAATAAGCTGTCCCACAATCGCATGAACAAGCGCAGCGAACAGATCGGGAATAATCTCTCGTTCGACCTTGCCCAATTGCGTCATCGCTGTACCGAGTACGGTATCCACACTTTTCAGATAATTGATTTCCTTCTCTCCATAGTCAAAATTTTTCGTGATCACGGTTTGCACACTCAGCTTCCCCCTCTGCAACCCTTATACTGTCCCACTTACATTCCCTTTTGAATGAGGTCTATCCCAAAATCAGGGCTCAAATCCTTCACGGCTCACATAAAGCTGTTCTTCAGGAAAAACATTGCGAAATTGTTCGTAGATCGCCTTGTAGGCTGCCGGATGATACCAATCCTCCAGCCCTAATGGCTCATACAGCGCACCCATATTTAAGCTTCGTGTACGCCTTCCTCCACTGCCGTCTCCCATAAAATAATCATCAATACAGATACGGTTGACCAGTGGCAAAAGCTTGTCCGCAAAATGATTGCTACTTGGAAGCATCGGAGCGATTGTGGCTTGCGCCGGTATTCCTGCCTCTTTTAACAGTTGCAGCGTCTTGAAACGGGCCTGAATGGGGGGCGCATCCGGCGTAAAATGTTTGCGTATATCTTCGCGGTCTGTTTCTACCGTCATGCTCACCCGTACGCGATCCTCTAATAGGAGCAGCAAGTCGATATCCCTTCGTACAAGCGGACTGCGAGTCTGTACAAACAGGAAATCTGGCGAATCTTCCACCATCACCTCCAGCAGTGAACGAGTCACCTCTTCCTTGTACTCGACAGGCTGATAAGGATCTGTGCTGGACGACATAAAGATAGTGACTTTCCCCTTGGATTTGGCCCGCCGAAGCTCCTTGCGAAGAAGCTCTGCCGCCTGCTTTTTAATATCAACCCATGTTCCCCAAGCTTCCTTACGGAACGTGGAGACTGGCATTTGGCGAACATAGCAATACGAGCAGCCAAAGGTGCAGCCTGTATACGGGTTCAACGAGTGCGTATACCCTGACAGAAAGCCTGTCCCTTTATTCAGAAGGGTCTTGGGGGACTTGTATATATGATGTGCTTCCATGGTTAACCTCTTTCGAGTCGCAAAAGCTTTACTTTCATATCCAAACCACCACGATATCCGGTTAAAGCACCATTTTTGCCAATGACCCGATGGCATGGGACGGTGACCAGAATTGGGTTAGCACCGATTGCAGCCCCCACCGCCCGAACAGATGCGGGCTTCTGAATAGCGTTGGCAATGTCTGAGTAGGATTGTGTCTCTCCATACGGAATGTCACACAGCGCGTTCCAGACCGCCATTTGAAACACAGTCCCCCGAAAGTCAAAAGGAACGGTAAAACTTATGCGCTTCCCTAGAAAGTATTCAATAAGTTCTGTGGCATAGGGCTGTAAGACCTCATCATCTTCAACCAATGGACTGCCAGGAAATCGGCTCCCTGCCCATGAAGTTAATTCCTCTAAAGGTTTATCGGGTGAGCCTACGTAACATATTCCATCCGATGTAGCTGCAATATATAAATTCCATTCTTCATAAGTTAACAATGACCAATAGATCGTTTTAGGAGTTTGGGTTAACATGATGTATACCTCCATTTTGTAATTTTGCTGATTTAAGCTGACGATATTGCAAAGGCGTGTAGCCTGTATTCTTTTTAAATAACGTAGAAAAATAAGGGGTATTGGACAGACCTACGCTCTCCCCCACTTCCGCAACGGATTTATCCGAGTTCATTAGTTGTTGCTTGGCTTGTTCCAATCTGGTTTGCTGTATATATTCCATAGGGGTTATAGCCATGACCCGCTTGAAGGTACGATGCAGATGGTACGGGCTCCCATGGCTCATCTCTGCAAGCAAATGCAGCGTTAAATTTTCCTTGTAGTTAGCATCCACATACTCTGTAACCAGCGCGATCCATTCATGATCAGGCAAGCGCTGCCCCGTCGGCTTACACCTTTTGCATGGTCGAAAATGCTCCGCTAAAGCCTGTTCTGCTGTTTTGAATAAGCGGATGTTTTCTCTTTTGGGAGGACGGGATTTGCAGGAGGGGCGACAAAATATTCCTGTTGTCCTCACAGCATAAAAAAATTCACCATCATAAGACTTGTCGCTCTCCACAATAGCTTTCCACTTCTCGCTAGTTATGGGCAACTCGGATTTCTTCATTTAAGTTCACCTCTCATTTGCAATGTGGCCTCCCACATATCTAAATTATAAACCAAACAGTGAACGTATGTACCCCTCTTGGAATGTAAAGGCAAGATAACGAAAAAAAAGATGACTCCTTCGGAGCCACCTATCCATAAAAGCCAGCTATCTGATCATACGAAAAGCCGCCTCCTCGGTTATAGGTTTGTATCCTACTAATCCCGAAAAGCGCGGCTTGTTCAACTCACTAAATCACTTATTCTGGTTATTCAACAGACGTATTCAGATAATTCACTCTTTCTCGTTCGTACCGCCGAACAGCTGTAACAGTGGGTCATGTATCTGTACCTGTCCTTTGGCGGTTGGAAGGATATCTGAATAAGCGGAAGAATTCGTAACGATAATCGGTGTAATCGTAGGGTAGCCTTCTGCCCTGATCTGCTCAACGTCAAATTCGAGAAGCAGGTCTCCTGCTTTTACCTGGTCGCCTTCTTTAATATGGGAGGTAAAATGTTTACCGTCCAGCTTAACCGTGTCTACTCCGACATGAATCAAAATTTCTGCGCCTTTGGGCGAAACAATCGCAAGCGCATGTTTTTTCTTGAACGCCACAGTAATCGTCCCGTCAAAAGGGGCTACAACCTTGCCCGATGTCGGTTCGATGGCGATACCTTTACCCATAGCTTCCGACGCAAATGCAGGATCGGGAACTTCCGAGAGGGCAACAACGGTTCCTTCAATCGGACTAAATACCTCTTCGTTAGAAACATCTGTTGCATGAACTGGTTCTTTAGTCGAATTTTCGGGTGATTCTTCCGCTTCAACCGGATCTTCAAACCCTAAAATATAAGTCAGAATGGCCGAAACCAGAAACGATACCGAAATTCCTAAAATCAGTCCCGGGAAGCCTTGTCCGCCAGGGCCGTAGAAGATAGGCAAGGTCAACAGTCCCGGCGCGCCGGAAGCGAATGCTTGCGTTCCTGCTTG
>NZ_PNXQ01000001.1:314089-314319 GCF_005217525.1 Paenibacillus terrae
CAGCATAACACCGAACGCAGCACCGGTTTGGGCGAAGATGGAAGCCGCAGCGGAAGGCTTGATTCCGTCTTTGCCGTTAACAGCAATGTTATTAATGAATACAGGTACGAGGCCCCAATGGACACCGAAGATAACGAGTAGTTGCCAGCAAGCACCCATAATTGCTCCAGCCAATAACGGGCTGAAGCCGAACGCGGCAATGAGTCCAGTTGCGATGCCGTTGCCCACGT
>NZ_PNXQ01000001.1:314329-314488 GCF_005217525.1 Paenibacillus terrae
GCCTATAATTGCACCACCGATCGCGCCGCCGATAATACCTGCAATAAACGGACGTTTCAACGGAAGCGTGACTCCATAGACAGCTGGTTCTGTGATACCGAACAATGCGGTAAGCGTAGCGGAACCCGCCAAGGTCTTCAGCTTTTTATTTTTTGTTTT
>NZ_PNXQ01000001.1:314522-334207 GCF_005217525.1 Paenibacillus terrae
AGACCCCGAATGGACCAAACACGATCAAAGTCAGAGGAAGCATAATCACGAGCAGGATTAATGGCGTAATAAAATTTTTGACGCTTTCATGGATTAACCGGTTACACCATTTTTCCAGCTTGCTCATGACAATGATAGCAATAATAATGGGAATAACCGTAGACGAATAACTCATCATGACAATTGGAATACCGAAAAAGTCAGTAGGTGTACCTTCTGTCTTCAACGTGACGATGGACGGGTAAAGCAATCCTCCGGCAATGGTCAGGGCAACGAAGATATTACCTCCGAATTTCCGTGCCGTTGTAACCGCCAACAAGAGAGGAAGGAAATAAAACAAGCTGTCGGCCCCAGCATACAAAATCATATAGGTAGTGTCTTTCGGTAGCAACCAGCCGAGGTTGCTCGCAATCAGCAGCAGACCTTTCAGAATACCGGACCCCGCCATAACTCCAAGCAAAGGTGCAAAAATGCTGGAAATTACGTCGATTACGGCGCCAAATCCTTTGTTTCCCTTAGCTGGATGATCTTCTTTTCCAGTTTCATTCAAAATGTTGGATACTTTGCCGATTGCATTATATACCTCTGGTACTTTGTTGCCGACTACGACCTGGAACTGACCACCGCTCTGCTTAACCGTGATGATCCCATCGGTTTTTTCCAGTTTTTCTTTGTCCGCTTTCGCCTCGTCCTTTAGCACAAAACGCAAGCGGGTGGCGCAGTGAACGAGTGATACCACATTTTTTTCACCGCCTACCAGCTGAACGATTTCCTTAGCCAATTTTTCATAACTCATGCTAGACACCTCCATGTTCTAATGGGCATTTTACGTATTTAGGCGCACAAAAAACCTAAGCCTTGAAAAATGGTGGGCGCTTTTTGTCCCGCAATTTTTCATGACTTAGGTTTTGCCTGCATAACCAGTAACAATCCCAGTTAAAACTTATTAAATTCCTGTTGTTCTCATAATATAATTAATCAACCATATCTGTCAATAAAAATATTTAGTCATATATTCTCTATCCTGTTTCCAGGAAACGTCCAGCTTATCTGTTAACCACCCGCTCAATATGCACAGTCAGATACAGCTTTTCTTCGTTCGTCAATTCGTGGTTGTATTCTTTTTCCACAAAAGCTCCGATTTTCTCCGTGCAAGCAGCCGCGTCTCTGTGCTTTTCCTTGATCATGTCATACAAATGATCGTAGTTGTTTTCGTAGTGATTCCCCTTAAACACACGCTGGGCAAAAAATTTCAGATGCGTAATAAAGCGGAAATAACTCAGAGAGTCCTCGTCAAAATCGACCTTAAAATGATATTTCGCTATATTAATAATTTGCTGCATAAATTTTGTAATACTCATTGTGGTGATAACTTCCTCGTTCATTTCGGCATTCACGATGTGAATCGCGATAAAAGCCGCTTCGTCCACAGGCAGTTCAATATCGAGTTTTTGTTTAATTTGTTCCAGCGTTTTCAGACCGATCGCAAATTCTTCTTTGTACAACTGCTTGACTTCCCACAATAGCGCGTTTTTGATCTCCAATCCTTCCTGGTATCTTTCAACGGCGAAATTGATGTGGTCAGTCAAGGAAACATAAATATTTTCGTTCAGCTTTTTGTTTAAATTGTGCTTGGCATCATTAATGATCTCTTCCACAATCACAATCAGATCTAGCGGAACCTCACGCAACAGCATTTTGAAGTTGTCGGAAGTCTGCTTGTTTTTCAGGGCAAATACTTTCTGAATTCTGGTTTCGTCTACTTTATCTCCGGGCTTCTTCTTAAAAGCAACCCCGCGGCCCATCACGACGAGTTCTGTACCGTCCGTCTGGTAGACGCTGATTACATTGTTGTTGATGACCTTTGCTATTTTCATCTAAATCCCCCCATATGCCAGCAAGAGCCACTCCTGTTCCATCCTGTTTATGGCAAACAAAAAAAACCGAAGCTCAACAAATAAACAAGACTGTAAAATCCGCTTATTGCTGGCTTAGGTTTTGCCTGCCTATGCAGTAACAATCCTAAAAATGATGGAATTGCGTCAAGTATAGCCCGAAGACGAGAGATTGTCAACGCTTTCAATCAAGAAACATAGACCGGAAATCCCCTTTACAATCGGGATGTCCGATCTATTTCTTATGAGATTCTTACTCGCCCAGATTCTCGCCATCAGAATGAATTACATTTTTGTACCAGTGGAAGCTTTTCTTTTTAATCCGGTTCAGCGAGCCGTTGCCTTCGTTGTCCCGATCCACATAAATATAGCCGTAGCGTTTTTTCATCTCTCCAGAGGAAGCGCTGACGATGTCAATAGGACCCCAACTCGTATAACCGATAATCTCAACCCCATCCTGAAGGGCCTCGCCCATTTCCGCAATATGCCGCTTCAAATAGTCGATCCGGTAATCGTCGTTGACTTCTCCTTCAGGAGAAACCACGTCGTTGGCACCAAAGCCGTTTTCCACCACAAACAGAGGCTTTTGGTAGCGGTCGTGCAATTGGTTTGCCGTGATACGGAACCCCTTCGGATCAATCGTCCAGCCCCAATCGGACTTGTCCAGATACGGGTTGGATACGGAGCCAAACACATTGCCGCTCGTCATGTTTTTGACAACTTCTGGGTCTGTGCTGGTCGTCCGGCTAGAATAATAACTGAATCCGATATAGTCAACGGTATGATGCTTCAAAATATCCGCGTCGTCCGGTTCCATCTCGATGGAGAGTCCATGATCCTTGAAGAAGCGCTTCGCATAACCTGGATATTCACCGCGTGACTGCACATCGATGAAGAAGTAGGACTCGCGGTCTTTTTCCATTCCTTGATAAACATCTTCGGGATTGCACGTATACGGATAGAAGCTGCCGGCAGCCAGCATACAGCCAATTTTGGCATCTGGAATGATCTCGTGGCACGCTTTTACAGCCAGTGCACTTGCAACAAGCTGGTGATGTGCAGCCTGGTACTGAATTTGTTTGACGTTTTCACCTTCCTGGAAAACAAGCCCGGCTCCAATAAACGGCAAATGGAGCAGCATGTTAATTTCGTTGAACGTCATCCAGTATTTCACTTTATCCTTGTAACGGGCGAATACTGTTTTGGCATATGTTTCAAATAAAGCTACCAGTTTTCGGCTTCGCCAGCTTCCATATTTATCAATCAGATTTACCGGTACATCAAAATGAGCGAGGGTAACCACTGGCTGGATGCCATGTTTAAGCAATTCGTCGAACAGATCATCGTAAAATTGTAGCCCGGCTTCATTCGGCGTGGCGTCTTCTCCCGTTGGAAAAATACGGGCCCATGCAATGGAAACACGTAGCGCCTTGAAACCCATTTCTGCGAATAACGCAATATCCTCGCGATAGCGATGGTAAAAATCAATCGCTTCGTGGGAAGGATAAAATTCGCCTTCCAGCGGAGTAAGCGAGGGAACATTCCCCTGCATGATACTTCTTCTCTTCTCTCCAGTCGGCAACAGATCCACCAGACTCAATCCTTTGCCGTCTTCCAGATAAGCACCCTCGGCCTGATTGGCAGCAAGAGCACCACCCCATAAAAAGTCTTTCGGAAAAACAAAGCTGGACATAAACGTTCTCCTTCCAAATGTGTGATGGGGAGATCCGAAAGGGTTAAATGAAATAAAAAAACCCAAACTGGCCCAGATACACGCGTAGTGTAAACAAGCCGGTTCAGGTTATGCCCTAACGGTAACATCCCATGAAAAGGTTATACGTATTTGATGAAACTCTAACAAAGATTTGGGAACCTGTCAAATTTATTACGTTGCCTTCGGTGCATTATCTTCGTATCACAAACCCAAAATGCGAAGGAACCATGGGATTGAACTGGATTAAAGGACGGTACATCTCTGATGCGGGTCAGCAATTCAGGAAATTTATCTTCCGTTGTTTTGCAGAACAGAGATAAACCTCCTGTGGGTCACTGCCCCACTTATTGCTCCAAATGATAAAATTAGTCTCTTTCGTATGGAAAGAACGCCATACTAAGATTTATACTAATGCGACAGCCTATCCAATTGGACAGGCTGTCAATAGCTGAGGTTATTTTAATATCATTCCGATAGTGCATTAGTAGGTGCCTCAGTTGGGGCATCAGTCGTTTCATCAGTGGGTATATCAGTCGTTTCATCAATGGATGTATCAGTTGGGGCATCAGCCGTTGCTGATTCACTGTTCTGTAGCGTAGCTCTCGGATAAGCCTGTGCACGCTCATAGTACCAATCGAACAAGAAGCGGGCCATTGCCTGACGGCTAGCATTGCCATCCCATTTTAACCCAGCAGTTGGGTCCGCGAACGAGCTCCTTGTTCCAGGCTCCAGCAGAAAGCCATTCATGTGTGCGGTCATGCTGACATTTCCGGCTGCTGTAAAAATGGACTTAGTGTTTTTCCCAAATCCGTCATTGGAGCCGTTAAACAAATTCCAGTACTCTGAATCACCGGGCTGTGTTTTGAACCAGGTAAATTCTGTCATATTTATTGGATAGGCTTGAGCTGCCGCCTTAATGTTGGAATTCCATTGTGATTGCAGAATGTCTTTGTTGTCATAAGCTCCGTAGCCTGGATACCAGTGAACAGCATAGCCGTAGTTGTTCAAGGGATCTGTCAGCGGATGTTTTGCCGTCAGGCTGTAAAATTGGTTGTATCCAAGCCCTGCAGCCCAGATGACATTATCCGCACCTTTGCTTCGAATCGTGGAAATAATAGAGTTTTGAAATCTTCTCAGGTCATTCCAATGGTCAAGAAAATCATTCTCGCCGGCATAGCCTCCCCAATGTCCGTTCGCATACGACTTAATTGGTTCATTGATCAGTTCGAACATGACGTTATCCGCGCTTTTGATAGCCGACTGTGAGGCAAGATAACCCCAGATTTGATTGAATTTGTCCAAATTGGATTGTGTTGTAGCCTCGTCTTTAGCCAGAGTAAAATCAAGACCAATGGTAACATAAATGCCCTTTGTTTTTGCATAATTGATATACGGAATAATAACATTTTGCGTAGCTGCCTGTAAACCGGCGAAGTTGTATGACCCTGCGGCCACATCTCCCATATCTTCACGGTCAATAAACAATCGAATCTGATTCATATTCCAGCCGTGGCTGCTTCCATACTTCGGTCTGGTGTCTGTAAAGGTGTCGGTGATATCCTTCAAATACGCCAAAGTCGCCGCATGACGATTGTTACCATTCAATTTAAGATAATAATTACTGTTTTGATAAGTCCAGTATGCACCCGACGGCTGATGCCAACCGCTCAAAACAACAGGTTGTCCGCTGTTATTCACCAATTGATTGCCCTTGACATGGAGTTTGCCCATAGGCATACCTGTCCATGCATCAATACGTTGTTGAAAAACCGGTGTTACTGGCAATAAGAAAGCAAGAATTAGAACGATTTTACATACCATCCCTAGCTTTTTCAAAAGAAAGCCTCCCATTCACAGATCTACTTGACCATTATTCTCCATAAAATCGCAGTCTATTTACCCATTTCGAGTAGCGAAGAGGCTAAAAATATGTAGGGCCCCGCTTCCTGAGTTCCTCCCATATAAAAAACATCATTACCCTCCTTTGGATTCTGATTCCAAACTAATTGTTTATTCCCATCTCTAATTGTAGCGCTTACAATTTCGGGACACAACTTGATAAATTTTAGATTTTAAACCTAAAAAACCATATATTGAAATTCAATTTCCAAATCAATTAGGAATGAATATCCATTCCTAATGTTGGAACGCAATTCATGTCAATGTTTTCAATACTTTTATATAAAAAAGATTGAGAACGACCCCATCTATATAACATCTACACCGGAAATGTCACGTTCTTATACGTTTTCCTCTCAATCCTTGTCCGCTTTAATAGTAAAGCCAGACTGATAAAAAGGAACCTCCAGTTCCACTTTTATAGTGGTGTTGAAGGTTCCTTTGCATACTTCTCTGCTGTTAAGTAATGGTACGTTTTTTATTGATGGATTGTCAAAACAAGTGCGACAGTTCCTCTGTATACGATTCGTGAGCAGTTTTCCAACCCAAGCATTTTCGTGGACGATGGTTGATTAAATCCAGGGAACGCTCCAATGCTTCATCTGTGAATTGTGCGAAATCTGTACCCTTGGGAATGAACTCTCGAAGTAGCCATTGGCATTTTCATTTGATCCGCGTTGCCAGGAAGGGTAAGGGATCAGCAAAATAGACCTGTACGTCATGCGTAGCTTTCAGGTTCGCATAACAGGCAAACTCTTGCCCCAGTCAAGCATACCATAGCACAACTCAAAAAGCAGGTGGAAGCTGAAGAGATCGACCATCTGCTGTTTGAAGACGAATCCATGATTCGTTCCTATCAAGCGCTTCGATACAACTGGTTTCCACGCGGAAAGCAACGCCAAGTGCCAACGTACGGCAAACATGAAGGCGCCAAGTTGTTTGGAGCGATCCACTACGTTTATAAGATTAAGCTTCAAGTCAGCCAGTTTATGAAGCGAATCATTAAGCAACCGATGGAAACGATTGATCGCCTGTTGATTAGGTTTTAATCTTTGTGAATTATATAAATTCGCTGCCTCATTGCCTCAAACAGCAGCACCGTGGAGGCCATCGCTGCGTTCAGCGATTCCGCCTGTCCCTGCATCGGAATGAACACCGATTCATCAACCATACGTGCGGTGGATGCAGAAATACCCTGTCCCTCGTTCCCAATGACGAGCCAAGCGGAAACACGCAAATTAACGGCATAGCATGACAGGCTTGCGTCCAGCGAAGTGCTGATCAGTCGGGCACCTTTGCTTTTGGCCTGTGGCAAAAGCTCCTCCAAACTGCCCTCAATCACGGGCAGGTGAAAAAGCGATCCCATCGTAGAGCGGATCGTCTTCGGGTTGTACAGGTCGGCGCAGCCATGACCCAGAATGACGCCTGCGGCTCCGGCGGCGTCCGCACTACGGATGATGGTGCCTACATTGCCGGGGTCCTGTACCCCGTCCAGCACCATCACCAGCGCATCCGGCTGCTCCAGCAACGCCGGGAATGCGTCGCGCTCCTCCTTGCGCACGATAGCAAAGACGGACTGCGGTGTCTTCGTATCGGTGCATTTGGCAATGACCGCCGCCGACACGGGAACCCATTCCACCGGCTGGTCTGCTTGGTCCAGGCCATTCAGCTCGGCAGGAATGCCCTTGTCCAAATCATAGGCAACGCTTTCGACAACCGCGTTCGAACGCAATGCTTCCTGCACCAGATGAATGCCCTCGACGATATATTTATGCTGCCGGGTGCGATGCTTTTTTTCCAGCAGTTGTGCCCATTCCTTTACACGTGTATTGTTCGGTGAAATGATTTCCATTCGTTATCCGTCCGTTCCTTTATAAATAAATGATTTACCATCACACTGCAAAAGCCAGCTCTAGCTTGGTTAAATCATCCTTGTGGCCTACAATAACAAGTACATCCCCCGTCTCCAGCCGATCTTCAGCATAAGGGGAGATATTCATTTCCTGATCTCGGCGAATCGCCATCACATTACAGCCAAAACGAGCGCGTATATCAAGTTCCTTCAGATTTTTTCCTACCATGGAATCTGCGGCTTTCATCTCCAAAATACTATAATCCTTGGACAGCTCGATATAATCCAGAATATTCGGGGACGTCAAATGATGGGCTACTCGCAGCCCCATGTCCCGCTCAGGATAAACCACCTTATCCGCGCCTATCTTTTGCAGCACTTTCCCGTGTAATTCATTTTGCGCTTTTACGATCAGAGCTGGCACCCCCATATCCTTGAGGATTAATGTCGTCAATATACTTGCCTGTATATCTTCGCCAATCGCCACCACGATGACATCAAAATTGCGAATACCGAGCGCTCGCAGCGCTTCCTCATCCGTTGAATCGGCAGATACCGCGTGGGTCACAATATTCGACATTTCCTGTGTGCGCTGTTCGTCCGAATCAATCGCCAGCACATCAAAGCCCATTTCGCTCAATGCAGTGGCAACACTGGAGCCGAAACGCCCCATGCCAATTACCGCATACTGCTTCTTAGCCATTCCTTCCTTACCTCCCGATCACCATACTGTCCGTCATAGTATAGCATAACCCGCCAAAAACATAAATTTGGCATACTTATGCCAATTGCTTCTTCATGTATACCGGGCAGCAGCCCAAGCCATAATACACCCGACAACAATTACAAATACGGGAGGTACACATGCCCATTACACTGGATTTACGACAAGCCATTGTTCACAAAGTTCACGGCAAATCAGAAGCTGATCTTACCGATATGATTATCGGGTCAGTAGATGGACCAGAAGCCGCTTTGCCCGGATTGGGTGTCATTCTTGAGGTGGCATGGAAGCACATGAACCAGACCCAGCAACAAGAGTTTGTCCACCTGGCACATGAGCAGCTTGATAAAATCAAGCCCGTCCCGCTAACCTGAGTCTTATTTCCAAACTTTTGTTCATCCCTGCTTCATCCTACTGCCCGTATACGAGAATAGTCCACTCGCCGTAACACCGAGTGGACTATTCGTTGTACAGATCAAATAACAGTTTTCATTCCCGTCCTTGCTTATCAAATCCAAATCCTTATGGAGCCATCTCCAAAAACTTGGCTGTAGGATTTTTCTCTATAGCGGTCCGCATCGCATACTCATTTTCGAACAAGGCAACATAATTGCCCTTCTTGTCCTTT
This sequence comes from Paenibacillus terrae, assembly GCF_005217525.1. Lineage (GTDB taxonomy): Bacteria > Bacillota > Bacilli > Paenibacillales > Paenibacillaceae > Paenibacillus > Paenibacillus terrae_C. Next base: position 323,235 of record NZ_PNXQ01000001.1, read on the forward strand.
ACCAACGTAGAGTTAATACGGAATTTGCTTGGATCAATCTGATCATCCACAATCCAGCGTGCAAATTGGAATGGCATACGCTGAAGCTGTACATCAACTCCATATTCACCCTTCATGCGGTACTCAAATACTTCAAATTGCAGTTGACCGACAACGCCCAGCAGCGTATCGTCAAAGCTTACCGTACGGAATACCTGGATCATACCTTCCTCGGTCAACTGATCAATACCCTTTAGATATTGCTTGTGCTTCAAGGCATTCTTCACCGTTACCTTGGCAAAAATCTCAGGCGAGAAGGTCGGCAACTCATCAAATACAACCTCTCCTCCTTGACTAAGTGAATCCCCAATACGGAAAATACCCGGATCAAACAAGCCGATAATATCGCCCGGGAAAGCTTCCTCGACAATATCGCGGTCCTGCGCGAGAAACTGCTGTGGTTGGGACAACTTAATCTCCTTGCCCATCCGTACATGCTTAACACTCATCCCCCGTTGGAACTTACCAGACACAATACGCAGGAATGCGATACGGTCACGGTGAGCCGGGTTCATATTTGCTTGAATTTTAAATACATAGCCAGTAAATTTCTCGTTCGTCGGTTCGATTTCCCCCGCTGTACTGCGACGCGGCTCCGGCTTGGGAGCAAGCTGAAGAAAGTTTTCCAAAAACGTTTGAACTCCAAAGTTATTAATCGCACTACCGAAGAATACAGGCGTTAATTCCCCGCGCTGTACTTTCTCCATGTCAAAAGGGTCGCCCGCAACATCGAGTAACTCCAGATCCTGACACAATTGGTCATGCAAATATTCACCCGCCATTTCGCGAATGATTGGATCATTGTAATCCTCCACTTTTTGTACCTTGATCGTGGAATGGTCATCTCCCTGAAACAGCTCGACCTGATTTTTGACACGGTCATAGACACCGCACAGCTCACGTCCTGTACCAATTGGCCAGTTCATAGGCACCGAACGGATGCCGAGCACCTGCTCCAGCTCCTCCATCAGATCAAAAGGACTGCGTCCCTCACGGTCCAGCTTGTTAATGAAGGTGAAAATCGGAATGCCACGCTTGGCACAAACCTGAAACAGCTTAATCGTTTGCGCTTCCACACCTTTGGCTACATCAATCAGCATGACTGCGCTATCCGCTGCTGTTAATGTACGATAAGTGTCTTCGCTAAAATCCTGGTGACCTGGGGTGTCCAGAATATTAATACGGTGCCCATTGTAATCAAATTGCATAACGGAGGATGTGACCGAAATCCCCCGCTGCTTTTCAATTTCCATCCAGTCACTCGTGGCGTGCTTGCTTGCCTTACGCGCTTTAACTGAACCGGCAAGACGAATCGCGCCCCCGAACAGCAGCAGCTTCTCCGTCAGTGTCGTTTTCCCCGCATCCGGGTGAGAAATAATCGCAAACGTGCGCCGTTTGTCGACTTCCTGTTGAAGAATATCCAGTGTTTTACTCATTTCACATATCCCTTCATGATCAAATCCATTGCGTTCCTGCTCAAGCTATTCATAAAAAGGCCATGATGCACGCCTATTAACGTAAATTCATCGGTGCTAGCGGTTTCATTACCGTTAGATCCAGTATTCGGCGTACTCCGTTACCATATTCATTATAAATACGATCTATTTACATGTTTTAGCCTGCCTTTAACGTATAATCAGTTGCAAACTGAAAACCTGAGACTAAGTTATTATAGCATACTCCGAACGCAAAGCATCCCCTTACATCCTGAACAGGACGTAGGGGGATGCTGAACAATTATCAGGATTACTGAGTACCGCCTACCCGCCAGATGACATTGTCTTCATCCTGGCCGCTGACCGGCCACCATTTGAAGCCATCTTGCTCCAGCAGCTTATGAGCGCCTTCCGGTCCCCATGAGCCTGCAGCATAGGTTTCCAGCGTATCAGGGGCTTGTTGCCATGCTTTGGCGATCCGATCCACGAATCTCCATGCTGTCGCAACCTCATCCCAACGCGTAAAGTACGTAGAGTCCCCCTCAATCGCGTCCATCAACAACCGTTCATAAGCCTCCGGTGAGTTGATGCCGACCATACAGCTTTGGCAGAAATCCATAGCCAGCGGCTCAATATCCGATTCCGAACCCGGCTTCTTGGCATTAATCTTGATGTAAATACCCTCCATCGGATTCACTCGGATCACGAGCAAGTTCGGTTCCAGCTTATGCTTTTGACCCAAATATACGTTCGTAGGCATACTCTTAAATTCCACAACGATTTCGGTTGTCTTTACAGGAAGACGTTTGCCGGTACGAATGTAGAAAGGAACCCCTGCCCAACGGAAATTATCCACAAATACGCGTGAAGCAAAATAAGTCTCTGTGCTCGACTGTGGATCAACCTTGTCCTCTTCACGATACCCCGGCAACTGCTGACCGCGATAGCTTCCCTCTGTGTATTGACCGCGTACCACATTAGTCAGCACATCCTCTGCGGATTCAAAAGGACGCAGCGAACGCAGCACTTTTACCTTTTCATCACGGATATCCTCAGGGAGCAATCGACTCGGTGGTTCCATTGCAATCATCGTCAGCATTTGCAGCATGTGGTTTTGTCCCATATCCCGCAGAGCGCCGGAATGATCGTAATAACCTCCGCGTTCCTCTACGCCCACGGTTTCACTAAGCGTAATTTGCACATTGGAAATATGCTTGTTATTCCATAGCGGCTCAAAGAAGGCGTTTGCGAAGCGGATCACTTCGATATTTTGCACCATTTCCTTACCAAGATAGTGGTCAATCCGATAAATTTCTTCCTCTTCAAATACTTCGCGTATTTCAACATTCAGCTCTTGCGCAGATTCCAGGTTATAACCGAACGGCTTCTCAATGACAAGACGATTCCAGCCCTTGCCGTCCATCATCCCGCCTTCTTTGAGGCTCTTCGATACGCTTCCAAACAGTTCAGGGGCCAAAGCCAAATAGAACAAACGGTTCCCCGGAATACTGAATTTCGTCTCTATGATCTCTGTCTGCTGTCTGAGTTCGTGAAACCCTTCGACATTGTTGATATCCAGTGATTTATATTCAAAATGCTCGGCAAATGCCTGCCATTCTTGATCGTTCTCTGCCTTGTAACGGCTAAACTCCTGTATCGAAGTGTATAGGTCATTACGGAATTCTTCCTCTGTGCGAGGGCGTCTCGCTACGCCAATAACGGCAAAATCTTCACCAAGCTTCCCTTCGCGGTACAAGCTGTAGATCGCAGGAAAAAGCTTGCGGCGGGCCAAATCGCCCGTAGCACCAAAAATAAATAACACAGCGCCTTGCGCCACAACAGATTCATTATTAGTTATGTCAGCCATGTAGTACCTCATTCTTCCCATGACAAGATTCCGCTTCCACAACCCTCGAAATCTGCATGTAGTATTGTGTATATTTATACAAGATCATACTTGATTTTCGACAAACATGGAACTGAAGATTTGATGACATTTTAGCATATTCCGCATGGATAAGCTATCCGATGAATCATAAATTTACCTTATAAGTCAGTATTCTATCGTAATCAGCGGAAAACCGATCGTAATACGAGTATCCTGATGCTCCTCATCTTCATGCACAGCCATCTGCATATGTACCTGATGCTCACCACTTTGAACTGCCAGGGGCAGCTTCGGTGCTTCATAGGATACAGCCACCGTCGTCGCGTCTGTATATCTTTCTTTTGCCTTCATGGACAAGCTTCCTGCTAAACGTGTCTCTGTCAGCTTCATCAGTTGGTCCACGGGCTCATTTGATTTCAGCGAATGCTGAATAGACGTATTCCATACTGCTTGTACTCCCACAGCCGCCAATTGTTCAGCACAAAGCTCATGCAGCCGGATTAACTGCTCACGTCCTGCATTGCTACTCTCCAGTTGAACGACCGTATACCATTGACCAGCTAGCTGCTCCATCACGTTTAAGCGGATTTTCAGTTCTCCGCTTCTGCCAACAGACCGATACACCGTATGTCCATTTTCCTCAACCTTGCTTACGGCGGGAATATTCAGTTGATCGGCTATCCGGGCCGCCATGGCAGCCGGATCATCACCGTAAGAAGTCCAATCACCTTGCCATTTCACAACCAGCTTATCCAGTGTACCAGGAGCCTGATCCGAGACGGTCAATACAGAGCGCAAGTCTGTTTCTGCCTTAAGGGAATCATATCCAGTCGCTTGAAGCGCCCCGTAACGCCAGCCTACCAGTAACAGCAACGTTCCGAATACCGCGATAGCGACAATCCCTTTTTGGATGACCTTTGCTTTTAACATCATGTTTCCTCCCGCTCCACAAGCATCCGATTCCTGCAGGCACATTCTGGATGTTTATTTCGGCTGGCTTGGATTCTATCAATCTATCAATAGCTTTCCCGTTGCAAGAGGTTTTATACATGCAAGAAGCAAAAGCACATCTTTTAAAAATATTCGTTCACCTGCTGGGTGTTCGACCATACATGATAGGCACCGTGAGAATAGACTATGATCACAACGTATCTTTTTCAGAAAGAGGTGAAATCATGTTTCCCATATATCCTGTAAATGAAGCTAATGTGGCACCTCACGGTGGACGTCTGGTCTGTGCTGTTCTTCATGACGGTACACGCCATGTTGGTATTCTCAGCGGGTGTGGCAAAGGCAAGCTAATGCTGAACGGGTATCCATCCCCCTTTTCTAACAGTCTCTATGCCGAAAACTTTAATAACAAGGGAAAACAAGAAGCCAAGAAGATATCCTCCAAAAGGCAAAAACGAAACTCTAAAAACAAAGCACGCTCCTCTGCCAAAATAAGCAGCTCAATCAAGCGTCCCCGGGAGTCGCTAGCTCCCTATGACACAGGTAGATTTGCTGGAAATGGTGGACTGGGCTATGGCGGCAGATATGGATACGGGGCCGGACTTGCGCTTGATTTGGCTTTAATCGCCTTTTTGTTCCTACTTATTTAAATACCGTTTTAAGGTTCGAAAAAAACCGGAGAGCTACCACAAGTCTCCGGTTCGTTGTATTCAAAATGGCACCATTCTGTTGTATCTCATAGTATCAGTCCGTTTTGCGCGTTACTCTGCTAATCCGTTTTTGTAGGCATAGATTGCCGCCTGTGTGCGGTCCTCCACTCCCAGCTTGGCGAGAAGATTGGTGACATGGAATTTCACTGTCTTAATCCCTATGATCAACTCATCCGCAATATCCTGATTGGATTTACCTTGTGCTAACAGCCGAAGCACTTCCATTTCACGATCCGTCAGTTCCGCATGCGCAGGCGCTTCAGCCTGTGGCTGGCGAAATCGGTTCATCATCTTGGAAGCAACCTGTGATTCCAGCACGGATTGTCCGCGTGCCGCTGCACGGATCGCATCCGCAACCTCGGATGCGCGGGAGGTTTTGAGCAGATAGCTGAACGCGCCCGCTTCAATAACTGGATACATTTTCTCATCGTCCAAATAACTCGTCAGTACGATGACCTTCGTCTCTGGAAGCAGGCGTGTCACTTGGCGAGTCGTCTCGATTCCATCCATGCCGTCCATAACCAGATCCATTAAAATCACGTCCGGCTTGTATTCCGTAGCCAGTCGTATGCCTTCTTCTCCACTCCCGGCCTCGCCTACCACTTCAATGCCTTCTTCCGTGCCCAACACCGCCGCCAGACCAATCCGCACCATTTCATGGTCGTCTACCAACAGTACGCTAATCGGCAATTCCGTTTCCATGATCATCGTTCCTTCCGCCTTCATCATTTATAACCGGCACCGATACCTCAATTCGTGTTCCTTTCCCCGGAGCCGTTATATACTGGATAGCTCCCCCAATCTCGCTGACCCGCTCCTGCATCGTGGACAATCCATACGAAGTCTGCTTTTTCTCATCCAGCTCGAATCCAATTCCGTTATCCCTAATCGTTAACCGAACGGAATCCGGGCGTTGCACGATACGAATCTCCATACGACTTGCTTTGGCATGACGCAGCGTGTTGGACATCGCTTCCTGAACGATGCGAAACAAATGATTCTCGATACCTTTAACCAACTGTACTCCGCTCTCCATTTCAAAATCAATCTCCATGGGGACCTTGGCCTGCAATTCCTGTATCAAATCACGCAATCCCTGTTCCAGCCGCTTGCCTTCCAGATAGACAGGTCGTAAATGAAGCAGCAACGCCCTCATTTCGGATTGCGCCACCGAGGACATTTCTTCAATCAATGCAACCTGACGCTGCGCCTTATCAAAATCCTTATCCAGCGTCCTCCCTACAGCCGTCGCCGTCATCGAAATGGCGAACAATTGCTGCGACACTGCATCATGTAGCTCCCTCGCCAATCGCTGCCTTTCCTCGACAATCGCGGTCACTCTGGCCTGCTCTGCCAGCTGTGCATTGTTGGTGGACAAGCGTTGCAAAGAAGTAACCTGCTCCTGCCATTTGCGCCCGATTCGCTCCAGTTGCTCGCCCAGCCTGCCCAACTCATCATGACCCAGTGGCGGCAGCTCCCGAGCAGGGGTTCCCTTTTCCCACATCAGCAGCGTCTCTCGCAGCTTTTCCAGCCTGCTTTTGAAGCGATAGCTCTCATAAAAACCGTATATTGCCCCAGTGCCAATCAGTACCATGACGACGGCTCCCACAAATTTCAATATCATTCCCCAGGTTGGGAACGACTTCACATATCCATATGTATACAGCATATAAAAAACAACTACGCCCACAACAACACACAGGAGGATACCTTCACCCATACTGCGGGTTACCATGTTGGACGTTTTTTTATGATTCATCCGGGCTCCTCCTGATCAATAAAATCGGACGCGTACATCGCCCGCCAAATACGAAATGACAAACTTCACTTTATATTCACTCTGCGCATAATTGGGTGACTTCCAAACCAGACGATTGAGCATACCCGCCTCATGGTCACGGTCAAATTGAATCTGCCCGAACAACACGAACATTTCCACCTCTACACCGTAATTATCCGGTAGCGTGATGTCAATATCACCGAAGATCCCCTGCAAAAATATAACGGGTTCACGTTCTTCGGGAAGTGCCAACGTTAAATCAGCATCCACATCCCCAACCACATGCCATATACTTGTGCTGCGCAAGCTCCACGGCACTTCGTCCCATTTATGATTGGATATAAAATTGTGCTTGAATAGCGAGCTTTGACCCTTATGCAGCTTTCTTGAACGTGAATAAAATACAGCTAGCGACCCTATGGTTACTAGCACAAAAAGGAATAAATGATCAAGCACGAGTAGCCCTGCCCCGATTGCGAGCATTCTATAGCCTTTTTTGATTTTGGAATTACGAATCTTATATATTCCGGCCAACATCAGGATCAGTGCAACCACGGAGAGGAAGCCAATCCACTGACCGAATAAAATGATAATCCCGATTGCGATAACTGCCAGTGCCAAGACTGATTTCCTTTTCTCCATGCTGCACCCCCTTTATTTATACAGGAAGGAAAAGCCATAGTGGCGCGACATTCCGCCATATGGCTTTTCCGAACCATACAGATTGAGCACTATAATTGACCAGTGTCCATTCCATACAGCATATCATAATGTCTTATTTTCGAGTAGTCAGTCCTTCTTTATATCTACTGGTTTAGCACCCGTTTGAATTTTGGATTTGAGCTGTTGAAGCTGCTCATCCACTTTGAACTGCTTTTCAGCCTCAGCCGGGTTGATATAAGCTTCCCCCGGAGCTTGACGGTAAGGGGCACGCAGCACGTCGGCTTCCGCTTCCAATTGCATAATTTTTTCTTCCATCCGGTGAAAGCCCAGCGAAGCAGATCCGCTTTCAATCGTGTGCAAGCTGTTGATTTGTGACATTTGTTTTTTGGCTTTTGCCATTTGAGCGCGGGATACCAGCTCATTGCGCTTGTTGCGCATTTTGTAGAACTCATCCTTCATATCGTGAAGCTGTTGCACCAATTCTTTGGCTTGAAGCTCGGCTTGCGTGTGCAGGTCGCGGTATTCATCTTGTTTTTGTGTAAAATAGATCTTTTCACCCAGCAGCTTGCGCGCTACTTCCTCCTGACCGTTCCGCAACGCGGATTCTGCTTGTTGTTCACGCTCATTAGATACTCTTACTGCTTCCTCCAAGCGCTGTTTCATGCGACGTTCATTTGCCATTTGCTTGGCAACCGTTACTTCTGCCTCGTGAATTTCCGCCTCCATATCGCGCAGATATTGGTTTAGCATAATAATCGGGTCTTCCACTTTATCCAGCACTTCATTCACCGATGCTCTTGTCATATCCTTCATTCTTTTAAAGATTCCCATTATTTACGATCTCCCTTCTCGAATTGCTCTACTTTTTTGCGTAACTCTGCCAACTCTTTTTTCATTGCTTTTTTCTCGATATCTTCCATCATGGAATCCAGATCACTGTTAGGACCTGTATTAAATTTGGATGAATGACGGGCATCTTGACCAAAAGATTGGCTCGGATTACCGTATGCTCCGCCCTGATTGTAACCAGTTCCCGGTCCATACTGTGAACCGGTGCTGTTCCCGCCATAATAGCGTGAATCCTGTTGATTGTAAGGCCCGCTGTTGGGACCAAATCCTCCATCATAAGGGGATCTCGGCTCCTTGGAAATAACCAGCGCCGCAATCACATAAATCATAAACGTGGTTCCTGCTGTAAAAAAGAAACTGAGTATAACCAGAATACGAATCCAAGTTGAGTCCATCCCTGTTGCGTCAGAAAGACCGCCGCATACCCCTGTTAATACTCTATCCCGGTTTGATCGGTAAATTCGGGTCATAATCAACTTACTCCTTCCCGCTGTTGTTCAGCTTGCTCTTCAGTCTCGCCCACTCTTGTTCGAGCAGCGATCCGCAGCCATGGGCATCCTCCGTGTGGCCGCCTTCTCCCCGCCGCAAATCACGCAAGCTCAACGTTTCTGCTTCCATATCGGCTACCCGATCTTCCAAGCGGTTGAACATTCGGGGAACATTCCGTCCACCGTATGTACCTGCCCGTTCGTTCATCTGCTGCTGGAGTCTCAACGTTTGTACACGTGCTGCATAATACTGGCGCTTACTGTTTACCGTTTGATATTCCGTTTTTAAGGTATCAAGCTGATGCTCCAATTCCCGTAGCGATTCACGGCTCTGCTCCCACAGCTCTCTATACTGCTCTTCTTTTTCTGCATACAGCATTTTTTCCTGAAGGGCCAGCTTTGCAATGTGTTCTTCATCAGCCTTTAAAGCCAGCAGCGCCTGTTCCTCCCGTTTAATCTGCATAGACACTGCGTGATCCAACTGTTGCTTCATCTGCCTTGTGTGCACTGCGTATTGCTGATGAAGCTTTTCTGCTTCGGCAATATCCTCACGGGTGTTATGCAAGAACTGGTCAATCAGTTGTATCGGTTCTTGACTTTGTTCCAAATGCTCATTGAAGGTCGCTACGGTAATATCACGCATTCTACGAAACACACTCATTTGCGTCTGCTCCTTTCACATTTCGTATTTTCATATCTTCATACTTCGTTTCTGTAATCCACATTACCCGCGAATCCATCCATCTCAGTAACGTCTTCTGCGGTCACTCAGCATTGAAACACCGAATATGATTAATCCAATTGCCAGCAGCGGTCCCAAAAGCCATGACAGCTTGCCGAGTAAAACCAGTACCCCGATTACAAGCACGATCCATCCGAAGACCACATTTCCTCTTTTCACACCGTAGTAACCTAGCATGATCATCGCTATCGGGATTAAGTAACCGATCAAGTGTCCTACAAAGTAACCGAAAAATGGAGTAAACTTACCGAGCAGCATAATCGAACCCAATACAATCAGTACAATAGCCAACCCATTGCCTTTGTTAACTCTCATCATCTCTCACCGCCTTTCACTGTGTCTTGCTTATGTCCTTATTGTACGCTGATCCGGAGTTCGCCAAAACGGACCCCAGACGGTTTTTGAACCTAGACCTAAGTCGGGGGTGCATACAGACCTGCGGCTATCACCCTCTAGGCTATTCTGCCGTACGGGCTGTTGGGTGTTGCTCACCCGCTTGCTTGGAGCGTAGTGAAAGGACGAGACAAGCCAGTAACGCTATAGCTGCAACCATATAAGGCAAGTTAATATGAACATCAAACAGCAGTCCTGCAATCAGTGGTCCGATCACATTACCCAAGCTTGTATAAGATGAGTTCATTCCAGCCACGAATCCCTGCTCGTCCCCGGCCTGTCGTGATAAGGATGTGCTTACGGCCGGACGAAGAATGTCCATGGCCAGAAAAATGATAAAAGTCGTCAACATAATCATGGCGTACTGCTCAGCAAACAGTGTCAGAAAAATGAACAATCCAGCCACTGCCAGACAGATATGAATGACCTTTTTCTCGCCAAAACGATTAATAATCCAGCCAAATATAGTCGCTTGGACAACTGCCCCCAGAATGGAACCTGTGGTTATAATGATGGCAATATCCACTGGCGTAAAACCATATTTATGATCTACAAACAACCCGAACACCGTTTCAAAGTTAGCCAGCCCAAAAGCAACCACAAATACAATGATCAATCCCATGAAATAAGGAGAACGATACGACTTAGCAAACTGCTGCAAAAGGTTTTCCTTTTGCCGTGGAAGCTCTCTATTATCCCGTTGCTTTTCCTTGCTTAAGGATTCGGGGAGCACTAGCAAAGACAAGATAGCCGCTATCCCCGCAGCTCCTGCGGCTGCAAAAAAGGGAATACGTATGCCGTATGTGGCCAGCAAACCACCAATACCTGGTCCGATAATAAACCCAGTGTTAATCGCCGCGTTAATCATCCCCATTCCCTGGCCTCTTTCTTCAAATGAGGTCACGTCAGCGACATACGCCATTATAGAAGGAGTAAGCAGCGCGGCTCCCGCCCCGCCCATGATTCGAGCTACAAACAAGGTAGGTACAGAACTAGCCAGCCCAAAGACAAGCTCGGATAACATAAAAATAAAC
>NZ_PNXQ01000001.1:334217-347478 GCF_005217525.1 Paenibacillus terrae
CATTTTTTTACGCCCATAACGATCAGACCACTTGCCCGCCAATGGTGATAATAAAAGTTGTGTCAGGGCAAAAGCCGCGACCATCAGTCCCATCGAGGAACCATTCATTCCCAGCTCGCTTATAAATTTAGGTAATACGGGAACAACCAATCCAATTCCCATGAATGCCAAAAAGATGTTAAGCATCAGTAACAGCATAGCTCCTCGATTTCGTGTCAGCATAGACATGTTTCAATCCTTCCTTTTCCTGTGTAGCTTTTTTTATTTATCATTTCTTAAATTTGCTTATCGTATCTTCGAAAATAATAAAACTTAAATTGTTTTATTAGTTTTCTTATAAAAAAAATGACCTCTTCAAATATGTAACATATTGTTGAGACCATTTTCTATTTTTCGACCAGTCCAAATAACAATATATCTACAATAGAATAAATAGCATCCTCTACCGTCACGCTGTTATCCAGAAAAAATCGCTGATCAAGCGTTAAATTTATAGAATCAATAATAAGTCTCATGATGAGAGCTTCGTTTTTATTTACAATAATCCCTTCCTGGATGCCCTGCTGGATTAATGTTCTGATCTGGTGCCAATCATTCAAATCGGTATGAACCCTTTTCCAATGCTCAGGATAATATTTTTTCATTTGATCCAGGATTCGTAAATCATAAAAATCATTAAATTGCGGTATGACCCTGATCGACTGCTTAATCTTCTCTAGCAAAGTTAATTGGTCGTTTCCGACAATTTGCTCGGTTTTTCGAATCATATCATTATTTGTACGTTCTATAAGCGTTTCTAAAATGAGTGTTTTGGATGAAAAATGCTCATATAAGGTACGCTTACTAATAGCGAGTCTTTTCGCAAGATCATCCATGGTAAATTTCAAACCACTATCATGTGCCTCCTCCACAAAAGCTTCTAAAATCCTTTCCTTCATACTTTATCCCTCATTTCTTTACACCAAATAAAACTATAAACGTTTTTTCAGTACCAATATCCTACTATATAGTTAGAGAACCCGTCAAATTACATTTCTCTAAAACATAAATATAATAACTCCCTAGAGATTCTGCAATTTCCTTATCTGTCTTGCATAAATTTCAGGTACTGTACTTTTTTTCGGATGGTTTCAATGTTAGCTTGAATCAATTTCATAAATGATAAGCCAACGAAATGTATAGTACATATAAACAAACTAAACCATTTTGATCTATATGTACTTTTGATTAAAGCTACTGAGGGTATTATGAAATGGATTCAGCTTCTAAGAGAATTCTCTATCGGTAATGTGTTATATGTAGGGAAGTTATGTTGAGTGTTGAGGCTCGCCTCAGAAATTTTGAACCCTGAATTAGGCAGGCTCTAAAAATCGGAGAGAAGAAATTCGTAAAATCATCTTAGGTTAGCTGTGGGTATATCGCGGCAACACCGCCGGCAATAATTTCAAAACTATCGGACTCTAAACCATCGATGGCCAATTTTGCAATATTCGCAGGATTGGATTTGGGAGCTTCAATGCCTGCCGTCATGTCTGTGTCTATAAATCCCACATGCAAGCTAGCTACCCTCACTTTTTGAGGATACAGATTAAGCGCAGTGCGTTTGTCATTCCCCACTCTGCCGCCTTTGCAGCCGTATACGCGCCTCCACTTCCCATACTAATCCAAGATAATACGGAAAGAATATTCAGAATTTAACCCCCGCCATTTTTTTGCAATAATAGGTGCAAAAGCACGAACCATGGATAATGTACCAAAGACGTGTGTATTAAACTCCAAGTGTATTTTATCGATATTTCCATCAAGCAAAGAAATGCCTGTAGACGTGCCTGCATTATTGATAAGAAGCGTAATATCCTTAGCTGACAGAATAGCTGCGTCAAGCGCATCCATGCTTATAATGAAAAGAACTGTCGATACAAATTCGACAGTTCTTCTCCTCAAATCCTCAGCCCTCTAAAGTCCATCGTATAAAGGAAATTGAGAAGTGATCTCTCGTATTGTTCCTAAAATCTGTTTTTTAATCGTCGAGTTCTTGGGATTTTTTAAGGCGAGTCCAATAAGCCGGGCAATTTCTTTCATTTCCATACAGCCTAATCCCCTAGATGTCATGGCAGGAGTGCCGAAACGGATGCCACTCGTTACTAGCGGACTAGCAGTATCGTAAGGAATAGCATTTTTGTTAGCGGTGATTCCCAGTTCGTCAAGTATTGTTTGAGCCTCTTGGCCTGTCATTCCAATTGTACGCAAATCAACCAGTACAATATGATTATCCGTTCCTCCTGTAACAACAGATAACCCTTCATTTATTAATGATTCCGCCAACACATTGGCGTTTTTAAGAACTTTTTTTATATAGGTTACAAAATCCGGTTGCATTGCCTCCCCTAGCGCAACTGCCTTTGCTGCAATGACATGCATAAACGGACCGCCTTGTGTTCCAGGGAACACGGCTTTATCAACCGCTTGCGCCCAAGATTCTCGGCACATAATCAGTCCCCCTCTTGGTCCTCTCAATGTTTTATGCGTTGTTGTTGTAACAAAGTGGGCATAGGGTATCGGGTTAGGATGTAAGCCTGCCGCAACAATTCCAGCAATATGTGCCATATCTACAAAAACAAGTGCTCCAACTTCATCAGCAATTTGGGCGAACAACTCAAATTCAATCATTCTTGGATAGGCACTTGCTCCTACTACAATCATGCGTGGAAGATGCTTGTGAGCGAGTTTTCGCACTTGATCAAAATCAATCCGCCCCGTTTGTTGATCGACACCATAAGAAACAAAGTTATACATTTCTCCAGAAAAATTCACTGGACTTCCATGCGTAAGATGTCCACCATGAGATAGATTCATGCCTAGAATGGTGTCGCCAGGCTTAATTGAAGCAAAATAAACAGCCATATTTGCCTGCGCGCCAGAATGAGGCTGTACGTTGACATGATCGGCACCAAAAAGCTCCTTGGCACGATGAATAGCAAGTTCCTCCACCAAATCAACGTATTCACACCCACCATAATATCTTTTCGCTGGATATCCTTCGGCGTACTTATTGGCCAATACTGTACCTGTCGCCTCCATGACGGCTTGGCTAACAAAATTTTCAGATGCAATCAACTCTATTTTATTCTGTTGCCTTGCAAGCTCTTGTCGGACAGCATCAGCTATTAATTTGTCTTGGTGAACCAAATTTTTCATGAGCCTCTTCCCTTCACTTCAAAAAATCATATATTATTTCTTGCCTTTGATCATAAATCCGTTATTGATCTTGTCAAAGCCCACTTTAGGATAGTACGTCATTGCACTTGGTGCGGCTAATAAAATTAAAGTAACCTCTTTCCCGATTTCTTCCTGTACCTTGGAGATAAGCTTCCGTCCCACTCCGCATTTTTGATAATCTTGATCAATAGCCAAATCTGATAAATAGCAGCAGAAACTCCAATCTGTCAGCGCACGAGCTACGCCAATCATCTTATCTCCACACCATGCTGACAGGAGTACATCCGCATGATTGATCATCAATTCGATTCTTTCAGGTTGATCAATTGGACGAACAATCCCACTTGTTCTAAATACCCGGATCACATCCTCAACGCTTACACCTTTATGATTCTTATAAGTGATTTCCAGCCTACTTCTCTCCTTTAGGTTTCAAAAAGAGTTATTTTTAGTTGTACCATCTCAATAAAATACGAGTGTAGAGATTTATCGCTAGTTAATTCTGGTTGAAATGAAGTAACCAATAGATTATCCTGTTGAGCTGCCATCCAGTTCTTCCAACTGATCAACCTGTTTGACTAAAACCCCTTCCCGACCCGCTTGCTCAAGACTACGTATATGCTCGATAACTGCACCTTGAAGTGCCAACACTCCAATCTTCATCTATGTGTTCTCTTATCTTACCATCCGCGATCCTGCATTCGGTCTTGCGGAGACAGCCTGGAAATCTCTATTCCCTTCATCGGTTTACCCAAATTTTTGGAGGCCTCGGCAATGAGATTGTAGTTTGTGTACTGCGTGGTCGCTTCCACAATGGCACGTGCAAATTTCTCTGGACTTTCGGATTTGAAAATACCAGAGCCCACAAATACACCGTCAGCACCCAAGTGCATCATTAGAGCCGCATCAGACGGAGTCGCTACGCCCCCGGCCGCGAAGTTAACTACAGGCAGCTTACCATTCTCATGCACCTCAACTAAAAGTTCATAAGGAACGCCCAAGTTTTTGGCTTCGGCATACAACTCGTCCTTCGACATATTTTGAATTTTTCGAATCTGACTATTAATCAATCTCATATGACGAACAGCTTCCACAATATTACCAGTACCCGGTTCACCTTTTGTACGAATCATTGATGCGCCTTCGCCAATTCGACGCAACGCTTCACCCAAGTCTTTGGCTCCACACACGAATGGGACCGTGAAGTCTCTTTTGTTAATATGAAATACCTCATCGGCAGGCGTAAGCACTTCACTTTCATCCAGATAGTCCACACCCAGAGATTCCAGCACTTTCGCTTCAACATAATGCCCGATTCGAGCTTTGGCCATAACAGGAATGGTGACAACCTTCATAACCTCTTCTACAATTGAAGGATCAGCCATACGAGCTACCCCTCCAGCTGCACGAATGTCAGACGGGACACGCTCTAAAGCCATTACTGCCGTAGCACCTGCAGCCTCGGCGATTTTTGCTTGCTCGGCATTCATAACATCCATAATAACGCCACCCTTTTGCATTTCCGCCATACCTCTTTTTACACGCTCAGTACCTGTGCTCATTTTTCATGCCTCCTGCTTATCTGTATGCAATTTGCTATAATCAGTTCAATTCATCAACGGATCAAAAGTTCTACATAAGCATACTAACAATTGGATTGTTTATAAACATCCATAACTGTCATACTCAAACCATCCAAAAGTTTTTACAAAATGACTATTTTAAACAGCTCTACGTATATAACCATTTATCACTAATATCACAAATTTGTTTCAACGCTTCATAGTGACCGTTGATTGTATTTTCAATATCCCTATCAGAATGTGCAGCAGATACAAAAAGAGCCTCATATGGACTGGGAGCTGCCAAAATGCCCTGATTTAGTAAAGCTGCATAATAAGATTTAAATAATTGCAGATTAGATGAATTAACGGTTTCAAAATCGACGACTTCGCCATCGGAAAAGTATGAACAAAGCATAGATCCTACTCGGTTAACCTTCAATGAAATCCCTATTTTCTCAGCGTTTTTCAAAAAACCTTCCTCCAGCAAAGATGCTTTTCTTTCCAGTTCATCATACACACCAGGCTGTGATAAAAGTTTCAACGTGGTGTAACCTGCAGCCATAGCAATAGAATTGCCGGAAAGTGTCCCTGCTTGATATACAGGACCGACAGGGGCAACATATTCCATGATTTCACGTCTCCCTCCATAAGCGCCGACCGGAAGTCCGCCGCCAATCACTTTGCCAAGGCACGTAATATCCGGTGTAATGCCATACAAGCCCTGAGCTCCTTGCAGCCCGACTCGGAAGCCTGTCATTATCTCATCAAAAATAAGCAAGCTTCCAAATTGCTGCGTCACCTCGCGCAGTCCTTTTAAAAATCCGGGCTTTGGAGGAACGACACCCATGTTTCCTGCTATAGGCTCGACAATAATGGCCGCAATGTCTTTACCATATTTCTCAAATGTGCGAAATACATAATCCAAGTCATTATAAGGGAGAGAAAGTGTATTCCTTTCCACATGGTGAGGATCTCTTGAAGTACGACCCTGTATCCCTAATGTGAGTATCCCTGAACCGGAATCAGCCAGTAATTCATCTGCATGTCCGTGATACCCCCCGCTAAATTTTACAATTAAATTTCTTTTGGTAACCCCCTTGGCTAGTCGTAAAGCGCTCATCGTTGCTTCTGTACCGGAATTGACCATCCGAACCATTTCAACAGACGGAATACTCTCGCATATGATTTTGGCCATCTTGATTTCGATCTCCGTTGTTAAACCCAGACTGGTTCCTTTCAGTGCTGTGCTCTGTATCGCTTCTACTACACTTGCGTGAGCATGGCCCAAAATCAATGGTCCCCATGATCCAATATAATCAATGAATTCGTTCCCATCGATATCTGTTACATGGGAGCCATATCCTTTTTTCAATACTACCGGTGTTAATCCAACAGATGAGAATGCTCGTACAGGGCTATTTACACCACCTGGAATAAAGGATAGTGCCTCTTCATAGGTCTGTCTTGACTTCTGATCCTTCCTGCCTTTCATCGGTATCATGCTTATTCAACCTCTTCTCCTGTAAATTAAAAAACTGAACCTACCGAATGACAAGTCTCTGTTCTTTCTTTCTTTCAAAAAATAGCTTTGACTTCAGCCACAACCTTGAGATAAGCAAGAGATAAATCCCCCGGCCCTTTAACAGGCAAGCCTGCTTCCAAATGGTCTAATATAAACTGGTCCGTTAAATTCAATACCAATTAACAATCCCATACCACGTATAGCCTATACTCCAACATCGTTTTTTTAACAAGGCGGACAGCTTTGCCACAATGGATTGGCCCATCTGTTCAGCGTACTTAAAAAGTCTTTCCTCGGGCAACACTTCCAATGTAGCTATGCCAGCTGAAGTGGCTAATGGTGAGCCGCCAAATGTCGAAGCATGACTTCCAACTGAGAAAGCATTAATGGGCTTTTGTCTGGAAGCAGCACTATCCAAATACACGAGGGAATGCCCATTTATCTGTAGATTAAGGATTGGAAATTTAAGGTCAGGATTGGATTTTCATCCCGATGCGGTTATAGGCTCTTACACAAAGTCTCTAGTCATCATGCTTTACGTTCTCATTCCAATAATATTCGTCTGGCAAATACCGTTGGCCGAATACACTTGTCCCTACACGAATGATCGTGGCCCCTTCTTCAATGGCTACCTTGAAATCTCCAGACATGCCCATTGAAAGGACGTCCATTTCTACCCGCGGGATATCTTTCTCTTTCACTTGTGCTTGAATAGACTTTAATAGCTGGAAGCAGTGGCGAGTCTCGTCGTTTGTAGCCCCCAGCTTCCCAATTGTCATCAAGCCTTTTATGTTTAACGTTACGTACCGGGACAACTGCTCCACCAACTCTATGGCGGATTCAGGTGAAGCGCCAAATTTGCTTGTTTCATAGGAAGTATTGATTTGCACCAATATATCCATCGTTTTATTCTCTTTGAGAAGCTGGTTATGCAACGCCTGTCCCAGCTTCAGACGGTCTACAGAATGAATGAGCGTGACATATTTAACAACATCCTTTACTTTGTTTGTTTGCAAATGTCCAATGAAATGCCATTCCACCTGTTCGTATTGCTGCATGAGCGGGAACTTGCCCCGCAGTTCTTGTGCTTTATTCTCACCGAATAATGTTTCGCCAGCTTGCATAGCCATTTCCAATTTTTCAATGGGAACGGTTTTGGTCGCCAATAACAATTTCACATCTTCGATTTGACGACCTGAGACTTGACAAGCTAATTTCATTTGTTCCCTTACGGTTTGAAGGTTCTCTTGGACTAAAGAACTCATGGTCTCCCCCTCTTCCTGTTCGTTTTCTCCACTGTAATGGACACGTTCGTATTCTATTGTGGAATCAAAGAACTTTATGTTAGTATATCAGCAGATGGATTGGTTATATCTATCCAAAACACATGCATTTCAGCAGTCCAAAATGATGATATATTCCTATTTATTCCAGAAAGGCAGGATACGCATTTATGAAAATAGACCGCACCAGCACAAGGCCCATATGGCAGCAATTGCTTGACCAGGCTATAGATCAGATTACAAATGGCGTGTGGAAGCCTGATGAAGTCCTGCCTCCTTCTCGTGAACTTGCTAAACAGCTAAACGTTTCTCGATCAACGATACAAATTGTATATGAAGAACTGCTTACTCGCGGATATACAGTGACCTCGCGTCGCGGGGGGACACGCGTGAATGACTGGCGTCACATGGCGGGCAAACCAACAGAAGAATCTGCTTCTCGTATTCCCCCACAACTCCCTGCAATGCCCCATCTCATCGGTCAATCACAGAAATGGTTCAGAAGCAAGGATCATCCGAATTCAGTCATTGACTTTAGTCCCTATCAGCCTTATCTGGATTCACACTTTCATAATGCATGGCGCAAATCCTATCTGAACGCCTCTATCGAATTAAGCACATCCACATGGTCTTATGGGGATGCCTTTGGATTTGAGCCTCTGCGCAAACAAATCCAGCGTTATTTATCCCTTGAACGCGGCATTCACGTTCAAACCAACCAGATTTTGTTGACATCCGGAGCGCAGCAAAGTATTGACCTCATCGCTCAAGCCCTTTTAACCCGAGGTGACACGGTTACGGTCGAAGATCCCGGCTACCCTGTGGCGTGGATGACGATGAAATACAGGCACATGAAGGTTGCTCCGGTTCCTGTTGATGAATATGGCCTGGTCGTGGAGAAAGTACCGTCTGAAGCCAGGCTTATTTTCGTTACCCCTGCTCATCAATGCGCCGTTGGTGTCATGTTATCGGCGTCACGCAGGCAGCAGCTTTTGCATACAGCTGCACAACAACGGGCATGGATTGTTGAAGATGATTATGACAGTGAGTTCCGATACCGCGGTGAGCCAGTGCCGTCCTTGTATAGCCAGCTTCCACAAAATTGTCTGTACTTAATGAGCTTCTCAAAATTGACTGCACCGGGCATTCGAATATCCGCAGTGATCGGGCCTACGGAGGCAATTGCGCAACTTGCTTGCATTCAAGCGTTTACCTATCGCCATCTTCCTGTCATGGAACAAGTAACGCTGACACACTTCATAGAGCACGGCTATTTCATGCGCCATATGCGACGAGTTCGAAATATTTATCGCCGCCGGCACGAAATCATGCAAAAGTCCATTGCTGCAAGCGGTCTTGGCGACAAATTCACTTTAAGAGGGATTGAAACAGGTCTCCATGTCTTACTGGAGGCTGATGGATGTTTTGATGAGGATACAATGACCCTTCGTGCGCTTCAGAGGGGGGTTAAGGTGCATCAACTCCATTCCTACTGCCTGGAGAGCAAACGTAAAGGATGGGTGCTGGGCTTTGCCAAGGTAGACGAGGAACTCATTGAGGAAGGAATACATCGACTGGCAGACACGGTCTTATAAACATAGATGGACAGCATTCATCATGGTCAAAGACAATAAAAGAACCATTGTCTCTGCTAACAAGAGTCGTGGTTCTTGATTGTCGTTTGACCTGAAGTCTTTGACATGGTGTCGATCTATTTCCAGTGCGATTTCTCCACATATGCAGCCATGAATGTATCCAAAAATACAAATAGCTGATGATTCATGCTGGTATAATCATTTTTCCTTAAATTCTCCGGTTGCTGAACATAACGTCTGTATTTGTTGTCGGCCAATTCTTCTTCTGAATGCGCAATCAAAAGCTCAATCAATTCAGGGTTGAACTCCATGTGGCATTGAAATCCGTATACAAATTCTTCGTATTTTACAATTTGTCTCGGGCAGCCTTCGCTATATGCTACTATTTGACTTCCTTCTGTTAATCCGGGCATGTCACTATGCCAATGGCCTACAACACTAGTATTACCGAAATGAGAAAAGAGATCTATGCATTTCCCTTCATCCGTAAAAGTTATAGGAAAGCAGCCAATTTCTTTTTCAGGACTATGCTCATGTCTCGCACCAAGGGCCTCCCCAATGAGTTGGGCCCCCAAGCACACGCCTAATACCGCTTTGTTGGACTCTACGCATTGCTTAATCAGGGCCATTTCCGAAGCCGCATCAAAATGCGGACACATTTCAAGCGTTGTTCTTGGCGATTGCGGTCCACCCATTACGATTAATAAATCAATTTCCTCGACCGAATGAGGAAGCTGCTCACCAATATAAACCCTCGAATAGCCAACACTATATCCTTTTACTTCGGCCCATGCGAGAAAAGCGCCTGGTCCTTCAAAAACTTCATGAATGAGAAAATGGATGTGCACATGAAAAACTCCTTTTCATTTGGTATGTTCATTCATCAAACATCAATACTCTTTAAGTGTAGCAATGATATAGCGGCAAGAAACGGTCCAAAATGAGTACTCTGAACAATCCATTTCATCCGCTGTCGTTGCAACAGTTTGCCAAAGCAACTTTGATCATGTTAGTATATGGACTAATGGATTGTTAATCATATTAAAAAACATATGTTTTAGGCAATCCATACTTCATGATTGGAAGTATTCGAGGTGAAACCGATGTTGACCGTAAACCGAGATGATAAACAGCCAATTTGGCAGCAATTACTTGACCAAATGATTCATAACATTACAACCGGGAAATGGCCCCCTGGGGAATTATTGCTTCCTTCCCGTGAACTTGCGCAATTAGTGGGAGTCTCGCGTTCAACAATTCAGATGGTCTATGAGGAGCTATTCAGCCGAGGGTACACCGTAACATCTCGTCGAAGCGGTACAAGAGTTAGTGATTGGGCGTATGCGCCTCATTCCTCAGAAGAAGCCTCCTCCCATCAACCTGGAACTCCTGAACTACCAAAAATAAATATGGATGTAAGCCATTTATACAACTGGATCAGAGGCAACGAGGAACAAGTCGCAGAGATTGATTTTAGTCCTCATGAGCCGTATTTGGATGATCAATTTAAAAAGTATTGGCGCAAATCTTTTATACAGGCGTCCTCCGAAGCAGACCTGGACCATTGGGCATACGGTGACACCTATGGACTAGTGTCCTTACGCGAGCAGATTCAACGTTACTTATCATTGGAGCGAGGCATCCACGTGGATCTCGACCAAATCCTGTTAACCTCAGGTGCACGGCATACTCTCGATTTGATCGCCCAGGGCCTTTTACAAGAAGGAGACATCGTATCGATAGAAGATCCCGGCTTTCCTGTGTCCTGGTTGACAATGAACTATCGGCGTATGAATACTGTTCCTGTTCCAGTGGATGCTTATGGGCTGCAAGTGAATTGTGTTGACCCTCAATCCAGACTTGTTTTTGTTACGCCTGGTCACCAATGTGCAGTAGGAGTCATCCTGTCTGAACCGCGCAGGCAGCAATTGTTACAGATGGCCGCGCAACATTCATTCTGGATTGTTGAGGATGATTATGACAGCGAATTTCGCTATCGGGGCGACCCTCTTCCAACGTTATATAACCAGCAACCGCAAAACATATTGTATATGATGAGCTTTTCCAAAATGATTGCCCCCGGTATTCGTATATCAGCACTTGTTGGCCCTAAAGAAGCCATCCGCCAGCTTTCCCGCATTCATGAATTAACCTATCGCCATCTGCCCATTATGGAACAATTAACGCTTGCTCATTTTATTGAGCATGGCCATTTCTTGCGACATATGAGAAGGGTGCGCAATATATATCGGCGTAGACACGAGGCCATGACAAAAGCGATCCTTACGACAGGTCTGGATAAACGCTTCAAATTAAGCGGTGTAGATACAGGCCTGCATATACTTCTTGAAGCTGAAGCCTCATTTGATGAAGAAACGGTAACCCGGCAAGCCCTTGAAAAAGGGGTCCGCATGTACCCTCTTAGCACATACTGCTTTGAAAGTAATCGGAAAGGATGGGTGCTGGGCTTTGCCAAGGTGAATGAAGCGACCATTGAAGAAGGGGTTCGTCGGCTAGCAAAAATACTGACATAATGACTACACTTAGTTGGTCCATGAAAATGAGGGCTTGTAGAATGAGCATATCTTCCTAAAGTAGTCAGGTACAATCGACTGTAGCTTCAAGAAAGGAGAAGACAATGTGAAGAAAAGCGGGAGACCTCGCGAATTCAACAGACCTGAAGAATTAGAAGCCGCAATGGATGCTTTTTGACAAAAAGGATATGAAGCCTGCTCAACTGAGGACTTATGCAGTAGAACAGGACTTGGCAGAGGCAGCTTGTATAATGCGTTTGGCAGTAAGCATGAACTGTATGAGCAGGCACTCCAACGATATCATGAGCAAGGAATTCAGAAACAAACCGCTATTTTAGAAGGTTCTATACCTGCGAAAGAAAGGCTGCGTGCGCTGCTGGAATGGGCTGTGGAGCAGGATTTCGAGGATTCGGACAACAAAAAGCTGCATGATGATAAATGCTACCTTGAGCGTGCGCGAACGGGTTCCATGGTCGAAAGAATGCCCGGTCGTCATGTCATGCTTTTAGAAAAGCTTCTCTGCCACGTCATAGAGCAGGGAATCGAGTCTGGAGATATTGCTTCCGAGAGACCCGCTTTGGAACTGGCAAAAACGTTTCTAAGCAGCTACTATGGTCTTCGCATTCTCAATGCCTCTACGCGGAACCGCGACATGGCACACAACATTGTCGAGCGCATATTGGCCTCCATTTTTTAGCTGGTAGAACCGGCTATTTTTTCAGTCTAATTTGTACTGAATAATCAAATATATATAAAATCAAGGAACTCCTATTAACACCAACGAAAAGGAGATTTTTCAAATCCCATTTGTTATTTACGTGTTTAGTCTGACTATTTTTTGCATGAGACCTCCGAATTCATGGTCGCGGGTATGATGAAAGCAAGTCAAGCTACTGCACGGAATAGCAAGAGTATATTTATCTGGACAAGTTGGGAAAACAGATTAAGCCTGGTTCTGTCACTCAACGTTTCTCTGCGGAGCTTAAGCTGAATAACCTAAGGCGTATGCGATATCATGACCTTCGCCATAGTTGTGCTAGCCTTTTGTTGGCAAATAGTATCCGCATGAAGGAGATTCAGGAGTGGTTGGATCATAGCGACTTTTCCACTACATCCAACATATACGTGCACTTGGACTATAGCGCAAAAATATCTTCAGCCAAAGCTATGACAAACTGCTTAAAATATAAAAAAGACTTGTAAAATTGCCGAAGCAATCCTACAAGTCAATTTAAGTATACCGGCGAGAGGACTCGAACCTCCACGGTTTCCCACTCGATTTTGAGTCGAGCGCGTCTGCCATTCCGCCACGCCGGCATATTCAATTATGGAGGCGCCACCCAGATTTGAACTGGGGAATAAAGCTTTTGCAGAGCTTTGCCTTACCACTTGGCTATGGCGCCAGAATATTACAAAGCGGACGACGGGAATCGAACCCGCGACCCTCGCCTTGGCAAGGCGATGCTCTACCGCTGAGCCACGTCCGCATTAAGATGGCTGGGGATATAGGATTTGAACCTATGCATGACGGAGTCAAAGTCCG
>NZ_PNXQ01000001.1:347651-348076 GCF_005217525.1 Paenibacillus terrae
ACGAATTATAACTAAAATGGCGGAACTGACGGGATTCGAACCCGCGATCTCCTGCGTGACAGGCAGGCATGTTAGGCCTCTACACCACAGTTCCAAAGGATTTCCTTAAGGAAATTAATTGCGGGGACAGGATTTGAACCTGTGACCTTCGGGTTATGAGCCCGACGAGCTACCGAACTGCTCCACCCCGCGACAATAATAAGTATTTATTTTTCAAATGGTGGAGGCTGAGGGGCTCGAACCCCCGACCCTCTGCTTGTAAGGCAGATGCTCTCCCAGCTGAGCTAAGCCTCCACAATGCGACACTTCACATATTATACCATTATAAGTTTTTTATTTCAAGCTCTTTTATACAGTAATTAATGACCCGTAGGGGAATCGAACCCCTGTTACCTCCGTGAAAGGGAGGTGTCTTAACCGCTTGA
>NZ_PNXQ01000001.1:348086-348257 GCF_005217525.1 Paenibacillus terrae
ACAATAAATAATATCTGGCGGAGAGAGAGGGATTCGAACCCTCGAGACGCTTTTGGCGCCTACACGATTTCCAATCGTGCTCCTTCGGCCAACTCGGACACCTCTCCATATGGCTCCCCGAACAGGACTCGAACCTGTGACAACTCGATTAACAGTCGAGTGCTCTACCAA
>NZ_PNXQ01000001.1:348267-348332 GCF_005217525.1 Paenibacillus terrae
ATGGCTCCCCGAACAGGACTCGAACCTGTGACAACTCGATTAACAGTCGAGTGCTCTACCAACTG
>NZ_PNXQ01000002.1:0-1006 GCF_005217525.1 Paenibacillus terrae
CCCATAGATCGGGCTCTGACTTCTTGTAAGCACACGGTTTCAGGATCTATTTCACTCCCCTTCCGGGGTGCTTTTCACCTTTCCCTCACGGTACTGCTTCACTATCGGTCGCCAGGGAGTATTTAGCCTTGGCAGATGGTCCTGCCGGATTCATACGGGGTTTCACGTGCCCCGCACTACTCGGGATCCGTCTCGGAGGGAACAGGTTTTGAACTACAGGGCTTTTACCTTCTCTGGCGGGCCTTTCCAGACCTCTTCATCTAACCGGTTNTTTGTAACTCCATGTGAGACGTCCCACAACCCCAAGGAGCAAGCTCCTTGGTTTGGGCTAATCCGCGTTCGCTCGCCGCTACTGACGGAATCACTATTGTTTTCTCTTCCTCAGGGTACTTAGATGTTTCAGTTCCCCTGGTATGCCTCTGTTCTGCCTATGTATTCAGCAGAAAGTGACTGTCGATGAAGACAGCCGGGTTTCCCCATTCGGACATCCCCGGATCAAAGCTTGCTTACAGCTCCCCGAGGCTTTATCGTTGTTCGCCACNGCTCTTTGTAGCTTAACCTAGATTTTTCTTTCGAAGAAAGAAAATATCGATGTTCGATAAAGAATGATGTTCACCAAAGGTAAAATATCTTTCCTTACCTGCTACCTTTATTTCACTTGTTTACACAAGATCAGCGTAAAGGAATATTCTAAAACGCAATTTCGTTTCGGTATCCAGTTTTCAAGGTGCAATACAGTTTCGATGAAACTGTATCCTGTGTGAATATCGATCCAACTCCGAAGAGTGGATGATCATCATGCAGTTTTTTTGATGAAGTTGTAATTGGTGGAGCCAAGCGGGATCGAACCGCTGACCTCCTGCTTGCAAGGCAGGCGCTCTCCCAGCTGAGCTATGGCCCCTCACAAGTTCCATCAAAACTGAACAAATGGAATGATGATGTTTTGAAGCTTACGCTTCATATTTGAATGTTTCCGTTGCAGGAAACGATTCTCCATAGAAAGGAG
>NZ_PNXQ01000002.1:1016-1159 GCF_005217525.1 Paenibacillus terrae
CGCTTTGGATATTCATTTCATTCACACAGATGTGATGAACCAAATTGAATATCCGTTCACAGGTACGTTGTACCTGCTGATTTGAATGTTTCCGTTGCAGGAAACGATTCTCCATAGAAAGGAGGTGATCCAGCCGCACCTTC
>NZ_PNXQ01000002.1:1169-45700 GCF_005217525.1 Paenibacillus terrae
CTGTAACCTGTGTGATTATCAGCCAAACTCCGAAGAGTTCACGATCACCATGCAGTTTTTTAATGAATTTGTAATTGGTGGAGCCAAGCGGGATCGAACCGCTGACCTCCTGCTTGCAAGGCAGGCGCTCTCCCAGCTGAGCTATGGCCCCAAAAGGTGATATAAAATTTATATGGTGGGCCCTAGTGGACTCGAACCACCGACCTCACCCTTATCAGGGGTGCGCTCTAACCAGCTGAGCTAAGGGCCCATAATAAACCACCAAAGAAGTTCTTCTTTAGTGGTTGCGCTTGGCGACGTCCTACTCTCCCAGGACCCTGCGGTCCAAGTACCATCGGCGCTGGAGGGCTTAACGGTCGTGTTCGGGATGGGTACGTGTGGAACCCCTCCGCTATCGCCACCAAACGTTTGAGAGTTTGAGCTCTCAAAACTGAGCAACGAGTGAGTAACAGGCCTAAACCTGGATTTGAAGCTTACGCTTCATATTTGAATGTTTCCGTTGCAGGAAACGATTCTCCATAGAAAGGANTAGCAATTCCGACTTCATGCAGGCGAGTTGCAGCCTGCAATCCGAACTGAGACCGGCTTTTCTAGGATTCGCTCCAGATCGCTCTTTCGCTTCCCGTTGTACCGGCCATTGTAGTACGTGTGTAGCCCAGGTCATAAGGGGCATGATGATTTGACGTCATCCCCACCTTCCTCCGGTTTGTCACCGGCAGTCTGCTTAGAGTGCCCAGCTTGACCTGCTGGCAACTAAGCATAAGGGTTGCGCTCGTTGCGGGACTTAACCCAACATCTCACGACACGAGCTGACGACAACCATGCACCACCTGTCTCCCCTGTCCCGAAGGAAAGGTCTATCTCTAGACCGGTCAGGGGGATGTCAAGACCTGGTAAGGTTCTTNCTACCAGGGTATCTAATCCTGTTTGCTCCCCACGCTTTCGCGCCTCAGCGTCAGTTAC
The DNA here is from genome assembly GCF_005217525.1 of Paenibacillus terrae. Taxonomy (GTDB): domain Bacteria; phylum Bacillota; class Bacilli; order Paenibacillales; family Paenibacillaceae; genus Paenibacillus; species Paenibacillus terrae_C. Next base: position 2,133 of record NZ_PNXQ01000002.1, read on the forward strand.
AGCCCAGAGAGTCGCCTTCGCCACTGGTGTTCCTCCACATATCTACGCATTTCACCGCTACACGTGGAATTCCACTCTCCTCTTCTGCACTCAAGCTCCCCAGTTTCCAGTGCGACCCGAAGTTGAGCCTCGGGATTAAACACCAGACTTAAAGAGCCGCCTGCGCGCGCTTTACGCCCAATAATTCCGGACAACGCTTGCCCCCTACGTATTACCGCGGCTGCTGGCACGTAGTTAGCCGGGGCTTTCTTCTCAGGTACCGTCACTCTTGTAGCAGTTACTCTACAAGACGTTCTTCCCTGGCAACAGAGCTTTACGATCCGAAAACCTTCATCACTCACGCGGCGTTGCTCCGTCAGGCTTTCGCCCATTGCGGAAGATTCCCTACTGCTGCCTCCCGTAGGAGTCTGGGCCGTGTCTCAGTCCCAGTGTGGCCGATCACCCTCTCAGGTNCGGTAGTTATCCCAGTCTGAGGGGCAGGTTGCCTACGTGTTACTCACCCGTCCGCCGCTAGGTTATTTTAAAAGCAAGCTTCTAAAATAACCCCGCTCGACTTGCATGTATTAGGCACGCCGCCAGCGTTCGTCCTGAGCCAGGATCAAACTCTCCATTAAAGACCAACCGAAGCTGGTTTATAGAAAGAGCGATTCGCTCATTTTGAAACTGACGAGATAAAATATCTCATTGTTCGCTTCCATTTTATACAGCCTGACGGCATATACCAAAATCTCAGCGTTGGATTTTGCAAGCAAAATCCGTACTCACTCGTTGTTCAGTTTTCAAAGATCAAACCTACATTATTTCTTACTTTTGTCTCACTTCGTTTCACCACCGCGTCTCAGCGGCGACTTAAATAATGTAACACATAACCTCATTTTACGTCAAGCATTTTTCGAAAATTTATTTTCATGCTTGTTTGCAACATATTTATCCTGCTGTAAACAGGTCTAAATTATTCATGTTGTTTAATGGGGCGAGTTATAACTTAGCATATCTTTTATAAACTCGTCAACCTTTAACGACAATTTTTATGTTTTGATCGTCAATGTGGTTCTATTACGCATAAAAAAAGGAAGAAAAATCCGTTATAACGGACTTTCCTCCCGCTGATTCGATGTATCCATTAAATAAGGGAATAACGTAATTCAATATGGTTTCCGCGATTCCTGAGATTCCCGCCAGCCGATTCCCTGATCAATGAGCGGTATACGAGCTTACGTAGCACTACGGTAAGATCCAGTTGAAGATTTTTTAGCTCAGGATGATTAATAAGCTCACCTATGGACCAAGGTTCCCGTCTGCTGCCTAAAATGCGGAATAGTAGTGCTGAACACCCCTCCATTTTAGACATCACTGAAAATTCGCAAGCAAGCAGCACAAGCTCAACCCGCTGCTCAAGAGTTTCCGTACTTAACGTGAGTTCGTTGTATAGCTTGTAGATCGTTCGATCCAACGGCTGTGTCTGAACCCACAAGTGAACCGTTGGATAAATCCCTCGCTCAATAAGCTCAATGGATGCCCAATGATCCAACGCCTTCAGAATACTCTGATGAGCGTCAATAATCCGACCTTCTCGCATCGCTCTTTTACCATGAACGTAATTAGCCAGAAAACGGGCAAATTCATGAAATTGCTTTTGCTCGCGTAACGGGTCGTTGAATTCGATAATTTCCCGCCTTAAAAGGCTGACCCTTTCATCCTGCTCCCACAGGATGCGGCCTTCCAGTAAATAATCTATTATGTTGGGATGTTCACCGGCGATAATCCACGCTTTCAGACAATCCAGTGTTGCGTACAACACCTGACACCTTAATCCATTAATCAGTAAATGCTGAATGGAACAGGTTGGCTTCCGGCTTTCTCCAATAATTAGTATGAGTTCATCAAAATCGTATAGCATGGTTCCATGAAAATATTCGCTCGGCTTTCTATACAAAATAATGCCGATCGAATCCTCCTGCAACAATTCATCATACATCAAGCTTAATTTGGTTAGCTGCACTTCTCCCTCCATACCTGTAAGGCGGCCATTACCGCTAAATTTAGATATATGTGAACATTTCTACATAAAAAAGAAACTTCCTTCTTCAATTCTATAAATTTTATATTTTATTTCAGGTTTTGCAAATTCCTCATTTACTTATTTCTTTTAAAGTATCCCAAGCGGCTTCATCCGCAAAGGTTCGGTTCCAAACACCGATTCCTCCAAGCTTCAATGACTTGGCAAGTTGCACCCTCGCTTTCAGGGATATACGATCCTCCAGCCAAATCTTTTTTACAACGCCATCCTCATTATACTCGACATAGTTCTGGCCTTCTGACGCTCTGAAATTAGGCTTCAGCTTAAATTTCTCGATAATCGCTGCTGTCGACTCCATACCAAGCGATTTAGAGCTAACCTTGATGCTGTCCCCTTTGGATGTTTCAGACCATACACGAGTGTATAGCGGAATGCCTAAGACAACTTTTTGAGATGGTACTTCATCCTCCTGAATGATTCGCTTGATCGACGCTTCCACCCACGGCAGCGAGGCGACAGAACCAGCCTTCGGGCTGGCTGCCCAATGCTCATCATAGGCCATAACCATGAGATAATCCGTAATGGAACCCAATGATTTTCGATCCAGAAAAGCAGACCACATTTCACTTTGAGACTTAGGTGTCACATCTATAGACAATATCAAATCATGTTCACGAGCCATCGGCTTAAGCTCTCGCAAAAATTGGGTGACATTGGGTCCATCCTTCGTATGAACATTTTCAAAGTCAATATTGATACCGTCCAGACCATTTTCCTCGGCAAGTGTAATTATCTGATCTATAATCGACTTTCGTCGTTCAAAGCTAGACAAGGCCTCTGTCGTTAATTCAGGATTAAAGCTGTTGCTCAACAAGCCCCATACTTCCATCCCCTTGCGATGCGCCCAACTGACATAGGCAGGATCCGCTTTGCTTTGTACGGTGCCCTCATTATCTATGACACTGAACCAGGTGGGGCTTACCACATTCACTCCAGGCATAGGGCCAAATTTGGAAGGATCGGGTTTACGATTGTAAACAGCCTCCCAGGCGAGGTTCACAGGTCTCCCCTCCCAGTGCTTCTCGGAGATAGATGGAGTATCTTTAGCCGGAGCAACCGCAAGCTCTTCTCCTTCAGAGACATTGGCTGCCTGCACATATCCAGCGTAGCCGTTATCCAGTTGAACAAAATACCAATCAGCCTGCTTGGACCAAATACGCACCTTCGTTTGTTGAGGTATATCCGTCAAAATAAAAGACAGGCTGGAGGCTTCTTTACGCAAAGCAATTCTGGCATCCTGTCGTCCATCCTTCTTCTCCACGTTCCCCAGTCTGACTTTCTCTCCGGCTTTCATCAGGATAACTGCACCCGTCACTGTGTCTTCATGAACGGATACACCATACACTTCACGGACAGCTTGCATAGGTATATAAACTGATCCACTAATAATCTGGGGAGCTGCGCTGAGCGTATATGATGTTCCATTCAATTCCCCTTGGGGCTTTGAAACGGTCATATGCAGCAAATTTTGCCTCGTAGCCAAAATAATAGTTTGGCTGTCGCCCTCATAACGGATCGCAGGATCAATTTTACTTTGCACAAATTTGAGCGGTACCAGCATGTTCTTGCCTGAGTTTTGGGCTTCATACCCGGTCAGCTTTCCCTGGATAAAAATAGGACGGACACTGCTTTGCCAATCGGGTTTTTCATGCAGTGGATTACCGAACCATACGACAGTAATTGCGCAGATGATCGCTGCGAACAATAGCAAGCTTGCTGCCCCTTTGAAACGTGAACGTTTACGGCGGCGTCTGGAATGATTTCTGGCCAATATTCAACCTCCATTGTCGGAACTTTGAATTACAGGATAACGTAAACTGAACTGGTTACTTAAACAAAAGTTATTTAAACAAAAAAACGCGGTAAATCCCCGCTTGTGGGGAATTTCTCACGTTTCCAACCCATTACAATATATACATATCGTACCAAAAAACTCTATTCCTTGTTTCGCTGAATTTCCTTGTTCATACAAGCTTTGCACACTCCGTATAACTCCATACGATGTCCATGCACTTCGAAACCTGTCTCCAACGAGGCATGGTGTTCCACATCAGCCAAGTACGGATAGCTGAAATCCTCAATCTTTCCGCATTTTTCACAAATGATATGATAGTGCTCCGAAACATTGGCATCATAACGACTGGCGTTATCTCCATAGGTCAACTCATGTACCATACCCGCTTCTATAAACATCTTTAAGTTATTGTAAACCGTAGCCACACTCATGCTTGGAAACTTGGATTCGAGCGCACGATATATTTCATCTGCGGTCGGATGCCCCATAGATTCCATCAAATAGTTTAATATGGCATGGCGCTGGGGTGTTATGCGTACACCTGTCTTCTTTAGAAGTTCCAAAGCATGCTGGACGCGAGCTGCCATATATGTCCACCGCCTTATCCCTTACTTACTATTCGCTTTATTACAACCATTTTACATTCTATTCACGTTATAAGGTCTATCCACATTGTACGGTCAATTCAAGTTTCTTGTCAACGCACTGCATTATCGTTGGATGTCTCGTTGGAGGCCCCGGTAGCGGGAGATTCAGCCGAAGGCGTTTTTGATGCATCAGGTATATTCGGTCCTACTGACTCGTCCAAGCCAGGTAGCGATGGCATCAGTAGCCTTTTGATCGTTAAATTACTGTTGCCTTCCACGTTGACCGTATACTTACCTGTCCCATTTTGGCCTGAGATACTTTTACTGTCTATTTTAAAAGGGAAGTCTGATCGAAGGTTACCGTAACTGCTGGACCCCTCCAACTGAAAGTCACCATTCGACGGAAGGTCCAATGCAATATCACCGACGGCACTGTATATTTTCCAATCTCCGCCTACCTGCTCGCTATGAACTTTGATCCCACCATTAAGCGAATTTGCATTCAGCTTTGCTGTGGGATTCAGAACGTTCATGTCACCGTTTTGAGTATCAACCGTAATATCACCTTCCGAGCGGGCAAGCTGGATGTCGCCTATCATCGTGCGCAGCGCAACTGTTCCTTCAATATCCCCTGCCTGCATATCGCCGCGATTGGTTCGAATATCTACATCTCCAGTGATACGATGCAGTTTGACCTGACCGTTCAAGGTGACTCCTTTGACATTGCCGATAGCACCATTAACCGTGAGATTCCCATTTCCGCTCTCAAGCCGGATGCTGTCGATGGCATCTACTCCGTTCAGGGTAATATCCCCGTTGGAGGTTCTGATCTGCATATTAAATCGCCGATCCTCCGGCACTGTAATTAGCATATTCGTACGGGGCTGACGTCTGCTCGATGCTCCGTATGACTGTACCTCCGGACGAATCTGAATGGTCTTGCCATCTGTAGAAGTCAGCGAGGAGGCTTGAGCAATCTTGTCCGCTTCGGCAGCAGGCGCTTGATCCACCCACAAGGTCGCACGTACCTCTACATTGGATACAGGTCGTCTGATTAGCGTTACATCGCCATTGACCGAATCAACTATCAAATCGGACGTCTGCATCGTTACAGGCACCAGGACGCCGCCCATATCATATCGGTTTCCCTTCGCCTGACTAAAATCCATGGACGCCGCGGTCAGATTCAAACTAACCTGGTTCCACAGGTACATATAATGATTTTGTTGGGTCATGGTAAAAACAGCAGCGGTCACTACCAATGCGGAGACAATTCCCTTCAGATCAGGTCTGAAACGCCGTCCGTTGTCGGGCTTGCCCTCCTTGCGGTAGTAAACCCCAAAAAAAACCAGATACTCCAGTCCCCACAGCACAAAAATAACGGGCCACCATACGAGGAGCAAAAGCATATATTCGGTATGCTGGACAACATCCAGGATAAGCAGAACACCTACAGCCATCAACAGAAGCGAAGAGGTGTAGCGCCCGACTCTTATTTTGCGGTGCACGCCAGCTTCACCCTCTTTCTTTTACCTTTTTATGCTTGACCGACAAGCCGACTTCTCGCATAAAGGCTAATAGTCCGATCAGCATTAATAAAATAGCTAGCGTCAAAAAGCCATAATCCTCGAAAAAGTTGCCCAGCCAGCGTGGTTTCATACGAAACAGAATCATAAGTCCGCCACCCACCACGAGCAGCACGGCAAAAGACAAGCCTTTCTCCCAAGCATAAAATGGACTGCTTCGCTGTCCTCGTGCATCCATCTGTGCATTACGATCTGGCTTACGGCGATAGCGAACCATATAATCCGCTGATTGTAACACGTCATATACATTATAAAAATATAAAACAGGAATGAACAAGCCGAGCAAAATAAGCAACGGAATGTTAATCCTCAAGCCGTCAGAAACAACATACAGCATCGCAAAAGTATCTAACAAAAGCAATACGATAAAAGTAAGCCCTCTAATGAATAGCCCCAAAAAGAGATGCCCCATTCCGGGTAACAATGCTGCCATTATAATGGAAATACCTTTGCGAAATTTAGCGTATTTAAAACGTTTACCCTGTTTGGGATGTTCCTGCTGTTCCGGCTCCGGTGACTGTTGTCCCTCTCCAGACAGTATCGGTTGTTCCGAGTCCATGCCATCCTCCCCCTTGAATTCCATGCGTGATCCGCAGCAAATGCTCCAATGGTTAGATAGTACCCCAATCGGATTCAAGAGTAACTGGAAAAATTATGTTAAACCCTCATTCCACGGAAACTGCCGCTACATCCTCCCACTGTCTGAGATCGGCAGCAATACGCACCGGATTAAATTCGCGGCGAACCAGCACTTCCAAGGAAACCTCCATGCTTTGCCGATTTGGATGCAGTTCGTGAAAAGGGACATTCTCATGCTCTTTAATCACTATTTTACGTATTTCCACTTTTTCTTGCTCTAAATAAGTCGAAATTTGCTCCAGCAATTGATGGGATGACAATCCGTACAATGTTATAAGATGAGCTTGTCGTCCACGCATATACCGCAATTCAACTTTGTTAAACACCCATAAGTTTAGAAATACAAGTACAGTCGCCGCAATAGATGGAAAATAAAAACCTGCCCCGACTCCAAGGCCAATGGCTGCTACGACCCAGATAGAGGCTGCTGTCGTTAAACCAGTGATGGACTCGCCTGTAAATATAATAGTTCCAGCGCCTAAAAAACCCACTCCCGTAATCACAGCCGTAGCCAAGCGAGCCGGATCAATACGTACATTTGCTTCCTTGATAAAATCGGCAAAGCCGTAAATGGAGAGCAGCATAATAAGCGTCGAGCCGAGACTGACCATAATATGAGTCCTCAAACCAGCCGCATGCTTTGAACGCTCGCGCTCAAAGCCAATGCATCCACCGAGGAGCATGGACAGCAAAAGCCGTAAAATGATATGCGAATTGTCTATAACCCAAGGATTATCCATAAAGCTCCCTTCTCCGGTTATGTTGTGCTTCCCTCGCCGGGTTCGTGGTTTCTGTGCTAGTAAGGCTATTTGAGTGCTATTTCACGTTATGCAGGTGGTATGTGGTTAACTCCACGCCCGGAGCCACCTCCACCGCCGATACGGGGCGACAACCATGTTTTCGATAAAGGGCCACTGCAGGAGCATTTAAAGTTCCTGTAGTTACGATAAACAGCGGTATATGATGATATTCATTCAAAACATGCTTCATTAAAGAGTCGGCAATCCCTTTGCGAAAATGATCGGGATGAACCATCATACGTGTAAGAGTGAGCGAGTCGGGTGACTCAGACTGCACCGCCAGCGCCCCTAACAGGTCGCCCTCCTCAATCCAGCCATAAAATGTCTCTCCGCAGCTTCGCAGCGTATCAAACGTATCCAAAAGGGGTGGTATTGTATCAAAACCGATCCGCTCAGCCTCCAGCCTGTAGGCGATATGCTGAAGACTCCATATCTGACTGACCATTTCATCATCTTCCAATGGACATATGCTAATCATGCTGTATCCCTCCTTTTATTCAACAGGGCAGCTATATTACTGTTTTCTATAGGAAAACTCGTAGCATGTCATTGCGCTTCCAAATTCCATACAGCAACTCTAACAGGGCCTATACAAAAAGGGACCTGTCCCTATTAAGACAAGCCCCTTTCAAATCTATGCCATTAGCGGTTTAACACTTCGGTCAGCAGCTTGTTGGCGAGGCCAGGATTTGCTTTGCCCTTGCTCTCCTTCATTACTTGACCAACCAGGAATCCGATGACCTTCTGCTTGCCAGCTTTGTAATCCTCAACCGACTGCGGGTTAGCCGCTACAACCTGCTCTACGATCGTCAGGATCGCACCCTCGTCGCTGATTTGCACAAGCCCTTTTTCTTCAACAATTTGCTGCGGCAGTTTATCACTCTCCAGCATTTCCTTGAAGACTGTTTTAGCAATTTTACTATTGATCGTTCCCTTCTCCAACAGCCCGATCATTTCACCCAAGCCCCGACCTGTCAGTTTAACCTGTGACAGCTCCACACCGACACTGTTTAAATAGCCGAGCAAATCCCCCATAATCCAGTTGGATACTGCTTTGGCATCCTTCGTGTATTGAAGACTATCCTCGAACAAATCCGCCAGTGGCTTGGAAGACGTAATGACCTGTGCATCATACTCAGGCAATCCATATTCCGAGGTGTAGCGTGCTTTACGTTGGTCAGGCAATTCAGGAATCGAAGCACGAATGCGTTCTTTCCATTCTGTATCAATATGCAGCGTAACAAGATCCGGGTCCGGGAAATAACGATAGTCATGCGCCTGTTCCTTACCGCGCATGGACAGGGTTTTGCCTTGAGCTTCATCCCAACGGCGTGTCTCCTGTACAATCGTTCCGCCTTCCTCCAGCGTCTGCTCCTGGCGGAACTGCTCATACTCCAATCCGCGCTGTACGCCACGGAAGGAGTTCATGTTTTTCAGCTCTGCTTTAGTACCCAACTCTTGCTGTCCATGCGGACGAAGGCTGATGTTCGCGTCGCAGCGAAGCGAGCCTTCCTCCATCTTCACATCGGATACGTCACAATACTGCATAATGGCACGTATCTTTTCCAAGTAAGCCTTGGCTTCCTCCGGTGAAGATATTTCCGGTTCCGAAACGATCTCGACCAACGGTGTACCGACACGGTTAAAATCAACCAAAGACGCATAGCCGCCATCGACGTGTGTTAATTTGCCTGCGTCCTCTTCCAGATGCAGTCGGGTAATACCGATACGCTTTGTCTCACCGTTCACTTCAATATCAATCCAGCCATGCTCGCCGATCGGCTGATCGTATTGCGAGATTTGGTAGGCCTTGGGTGAATCGGGGTAAAAATAGTTTTTGCGGTCAAACTTGCTCACATCAGCAATCGTGCAATTAAGCGCCATCGCCGCTTTCATCGCATAATCAACGGCCTGACGGTTTAATACCGGCAGTACCCCCGGATGTCCAAGACAAATGGGACATGTGTGCGAGTTTGGCGGTGCTCCGAAGGATGTCGAACATCCGCAAAATATTTTAGACTTCGTATGCAGTTCCACATGGACTTCCAGTCCGATGACCGTCTCATATTTGGGTGTAGTTGTAGACATAAATAGGTTCCCTCCTTTTCGGCAAATTACAGCTGCGGACGCTGCTTGTGAAATTCGGTATTTTGTTCAAATGCATGCGCTACACGCAGCACGGAAGACTCGTCAAAGGCTTTTCCGATAATTTGCAGTCCAACCGGCAATCCATCTGCAAGACCACAAGGGATGCTGATGGCTGGCACTCCAGCCAAGCTCACCGGAATCGTCAAGATATCGTTTAAATACATCGTTAATGGATCATCCACTTGCGAACCGATTTTAAAAGCTGTGGTCGGCGCAGTAGGTCCGATAATGACATCATATTGCTCAAACACACGATCAAAATCCTGTTTGATCAGTGTACGCACTTTTTGAGCTTTCAAGTAGTAAGCATCATAGTACCCGGAACTCAGCGCATAGGTGCCCAGCATAATCCGGCGCTTCACCTCGGGGCCAAAGCCCTGCGTGCGGGATTGATGGTACAGATCCAGCAGGTTGTCTGGATTGTCTGCACGTACGCCATAGCGTACACCGTCAAAACGGGCCAGATTGGACGATGCTTCGGATGAAGCCAGCAGATAGTATGTGGCTACCGCATATTCGGTGTGCGGAAGAGAAACTTCTTCCCATACCGCGCCCAGTCCTTCCAGCGTTTTCAGTGCGTCCAGCACCTTTTCCTTGACCTGTGGATCGACACCCTCACCCAGATACTCCTTAGGTACAGCAATACGAAGCCCTTTTACATCTCCGGTCAAAGCGTTCAAGTAATCAGGAACGTCTACCTTCGCAGAAGTGGAGTCCTTCTGATCATAGCCTGCAATGGCTTGCAGGACGTACGCCGAATCCTGAACATTTTTCGTAATCGGTCCAATTTGGTCCAAAGAGGAAGCAAAGGCTACCAGGCCAAAACGTGATACCAGACCATAGGTTGGCTTCAAGCCCACTACGCCACAATAGGACGCAGGCTGGCGAATGGATCCACCTGTATCCGATCCGAGAGTGAAATAAGCCTCGCCCGCTGCTACAGCCGCAGCCGAGCCGCCACTGGAGCCGCCGGGAACGCGTTCCAGATCCCAAGGATTTCGTGCCGGGAAGAAGCTGGAGTTCTCGTTAGAGCCGCCCATGGCGAATTCGTCCATGTTCATTTTGCCCAGTGTCACGGTTTGCGCCGTACGCAATTTGCCAACTACCGTTGCATCGTATACAGGATTAAAATTCTTCAAAAACTGACTGCCGCATGTTGTACGCAGCCCTTCTGTCACGATGTTATCCTTAATGCCGACTGGCAGGCCAAACAGCAACCCTCGTTCCTCTCCCGAGATCAAATGATCGTCCAGCTGACGTGCGGACGCACGTGCCTGCTCCTCGTCAACCGTAATGTAGGCCTTGATCTTGTCTTCCCGCGCACCAATCGTCTCCAGAGCGTGACCCACCAGGTCACTCACGGAAATTTCCTTTTGATGCAGCTTGTTATGTATTTCCGGCAATGTATGATCAAACAAGCTCAATTTGCATCCTCCTTTCAAATGTGAAATCTATTCCAGAACAGCAGGAACTTTAAACTGTCCGTCTTCTTCTTCAGGCGCATTGCGCATCACTTGCTCGTGTGTCAAACTTTCGCGAACTTCGTCGTCCCGCATGACATTGCTGACGTGCAGCACATGAGTGGTCGGTTTTACCTCTTCCGTATCCAACTCATTCAGCTTCTCCGCATAATGGAGAATGGCGTTCAATTGCCCTGTCATCGTGTCTTCCTCGGCTGCGGTCAGATTCAACCGGGACAGCTTGGCTACGTGACGGACATCTTCCGTGGAAATGTTCATACAAAAACCTCCTCGTGTATAAGAGGATTTTGCAAAAAAATTTTGCAAAATCCTGATATCAAAAATGCTGCACCGAACTTTGAAATAACGTTTTTAATTATAGGATAGAACCCTTTACAATTCAATCTTTGACGCGGTACAGAATCAAACTGTACAACCAAGCGGTAAATGTTGCTAAATGTATATAAAAAAAGCACCTCTCGGTGCTCTTTCGAAAAGCGATAGGAGCTAAGAACGTGCTAATTATATATTCTTAAAAAGAGTGGGCATTAGCCTCCACCTATATCCAAGCACGTAAATTGACTTGTCTAATAAAATCAGCCTGTGATAACAATTCTGTCGCGGTTTCTTCTTCCTCAGCCTCTACCGAATCAAGACCACCATTCATCACATGTCTGAACAGCTTCTCATTATGCGTAGCAAGGGCGTAATCTATCAGCGCTTCACGCTCAATTCGCTCGGCTTCCAGCTTCAAAATACTTTCTTCCAGCTCGATGTCCCCGGATGGCACAAAAAAGTTGCGATTCACCTTCGGGACGCGAATGACATAGTCAAAAGCATTGTCCGCATTACGGTCGTAAGCAATGATATAACCATGTTCGCCCACAGGAAGATTCTGCTCAAAAGCATCCGCGACGATCATAATTCTAGTTCCTAAATGATGCATCGTTAGCCCCCCCCGTTTGTCTGAACTTATCTGCTAAGTCTACTAAAAAAAAAGTAGCTTGTCTATATCATCTATGTATCTTCAAAATTGTCCGTCACCACGTCCCAGCCTGTACTCATTCAGCCTTGCGTGCCAATTCTGTGCGATGGTTCCATCCTGTTTTGTTACCTTTGTCCAAGTTATTATCTTCGCTTCAGAAGCCTGTACAGAAGCTCCATCTTCTTTCTTTATGGAAAAATGGCGGCTATCTCCATTCTCACGATGCAACCCAGATATATACTTCCTTTTCATTGATGCTCCCCCTTGTGATCTGACGGCAAATGCCTCTTTATCCTCTTAATGGGCAAAAAAAAGAACGCAAACCGGGATTCATCCACAGCTTGCGTGCTTCGCGAGTTTAGTATGTAACTTCAATATGTGTATGTTAACAAAAATAAAAACCTTTGTCTATACACTATTTATAATTTGTTGTCGAAATGGGGCAAAACCTGTCACAACCTTGATTATGCCCCAGTTGAAAACATTCATCACTTTTTATCGTATATACGGATTGTTGGCTTTCTCATAACCGATGAACGTTTTGGGACCGTGACCGGAATACACCGTAACGTCATCTCCAAGCGGGAACAATTTGTTCTGAATGGAATCGTACAAGTCTCGTTCTCGCCCGCCTATCAAGTCTGTGCGGCCGACACCCTGACGGAATAATACATCGCCAGAGAACAAGTCCTTACCACACAAAAAGCTGACGCTTCCGGGTGAGTGCCCAGGTGTATGGAACACCTTGAATGTATGCCCAATCAGGTTCAATTGCTGACCTTCCGCCAAATCATATTCGGCAGGCTCCGTCGAGATCGGCGGGGATGCCTCGGGCCACATCAAAGAGCCGTTTAATTTAGGGGATGTAAGCCAGTCCTGCTCCAAAGGATGCAGATAAACCGGACAACCCTTCGCTTTGCGAATCTCATCCACTCCACCGATATGATCAAAATGAGCATGAGTCAGCAAGATGGCTTCAATCTTCAGTGACTCAATGGCTCTCAGCAAAGGACCCGGATTCATGCCAGGATCAATGATAACGGCACGCTGCGGGTCATCCCCCTGAAGCAAATAGGCATTCGTTTGGAGCGGGCCCAGATTAAAGCTGCGAATAGACAACGTCATATTTTAAAATCCCGAGATGAGCTCGCGCAATTCCTGAACAATCACAGGATGAACCTCGGTTCCCTCCCCATATTTCTCAGCCATTTCTTTACGGGCCACCGCAATTTTTTCTTGATAATCATCGGCTTCCCGATCTGGATTTTCACGTTTGAACCCGATCATAATTTGTTGAACATGTGCAGGACGCGGCCCCCAGTGACCCAGTACATGGCCCCCTGTATCGGCAAAAATAACAATCGGCACAGCACGTCCGCCCATCGTCAGAAAGTCATCCATCAGCGCTTGATGATTTTCCAAAATCAATACTTCAGTCGGAATCCCGCTATTCTCCAGCGCACGGAATACGACCGGCACGTTACGTACTACATCTCCACACCAGTCGGCGGCCAAAATGAGTACACGCAGGTCATCCCGATGGTTCAGGCTTTCAAAATACTCACGGTCCTCTTCACGGTTCCACACAAACTGATCATACCCGGAGCGGAAGGTTTCCTTGTTCTTTTCCATCCCCTCCATAAACTGTTCGGGGCTCAGACCTTTTCCAAAATATTGCGACACGTTAGTACGACTCATGTTACACACTTCCTTTCTTGTTTTTGGACACAATCCATTTGATAACAAAATAAATGATCAAGAGCGCAAGAGCAACCAGCAAAATCGGTTTGATATAAGGTGCTGCCACTTCGTCAATCTGCTCCCACTTGTCTCCAAGCAGCATTCCTAAATATATAAACAGAACAGACCAAGGTATAACTGCCAGCGTCGTCAAAATAATAAAACGCCATACACTCATGCGAGCCAGCCCGGCAGGGATTGAGATCGCGTGACGCACAACAGGAATAAAGCGGGCTGTGAAAATGACCCCTGTTCCGTATTTGTTAAACCAGGCTTCGGCGTGGTCGACATGGCTTTTTTTGATGAGTATGTATTTTCCGTACTTATCCAATACCGGTCTGCCGCCATAGCGTCCAATCCAGTAAATAAACAGTTGTGCCAGCACTCCGCCAATGGTTCCAAACACGACCGCACCAAAAAAATTAATGTGACCTGAGGAAACTAAAAAGCCGCCATAAGCGAGGACAATTTCACTTGGAATGACCTCAACCATCAGGCCTAGCATAATACCAAAATACCCAAGACTACGAATGATCTCAAACAAATAATTAATGATACTAGATATATAGTCCATTTTCTTCCCACTCCCTGCTTGTTTCTCTATTTTCATTAGTGTATCACAGCGGCAGAACAAGTCGCCACTTCGCCCAAACAGGGAGGTCAGTGACCCTCGCTCTTCTGCCCGCATAAGTTGTGAGAGAGAGGAGGGGATATGATATGCCTCCCGGCAAAATCCCCAAACATAACAATCCGCAATCCCGTTTACCCACGGCTCGTGGTATCCGGCGTGCATGCAGCAAAGAGCTGTACCGAGCCTGCAAGCGTCTGCCTGTTCACATCGCCCCCGATCTGGTCAAGCAGGGCGAGGAGCTGTACTGCCGCAAGGTCGTCGGACACCTCATCTGGATCGCCGAAAACCACAGCAATCGCAGACTACTGTGCGACTGGTGGGATGAGGATGTCAGTGAGGAGCTCGCGGCATTGTGGAAGGTTGATCGCACCGTTTTGTGCACTGCCTTCAGAAGTGCCTATGGCGGATAGCTCTGCGTATCCAAGAATAGGCAAGGGAAGCAACCTTAAGCAGCAAACTGTAAACTGTGATTTGCAAAAAAAGTGGAGCCACACCGCAGTGGCCCCACTTTTGCTATATTTCTATCCCTGCTTCTTCGTTTGCCCTGCTCCCTCGGGAAGCAAATCCGCACAAGCACGCTCCAAATAAGGATCAGCATGAATAAAATCCCGAAATGCCGTGTATTCACGCCATAAAACAGAGCGTTCCCCGGCTTGGCCTTTGACAGCACGGATCAAAATATTTTTAGGCGTATGCTCCATGTCGATAAATTCCAGCAGCTGTGTCCGATATCCCATCATGTCCAGCAGCTTGGCCCGGATACCGTCTGTCGCCAGCGCTGAAAAGCGCTCCTTCAAAATACCATGGGAAAGCAACGGCTCCAGCACCGGATTTTCCAACTGGCTGAACAGCTCATGCTGACAGCACGGAACCGACAAAATGACAGATGCATCCCAACGAACTGCCTTCTCCAATGCGGCATCCGTTGCGGTATCACAGGCATGCAAAGTCACAACCATATCCACCTGCTCCAGCTCGTTATAGTCCGCGATGTCACCGACCAAAAACTCCAATTGGCGGTATTGCAGCTTTTGAGCCAGAAGATTACAGGTTTCAATAACATCTGCCTTCAAATCCAGACCGACGATCTGCAAAGGTCGTTTTTGCTGTACTGCCAAGTAATGATACAGTGCAAAGGTCAAATATGATTTGCCGCAGCCAAAATCCACAATGGTTAACGGGCGGCCTACGGGAAGGTTAGGCAGTACATCCTGCACCATTTCGAGAAAACGGTTGATTTGGCGGAACTTATCATACTTGCGGGCCAGTACCTTGCCGTCCTCATTCATGATCCCAAGCTCAATCAGGAAAGGAATCCGTTCCCCTTCTTCCAGCACATATTGCTTTTTGCGGTTATGAGACAGGTCGGCTGTACTTTTGCTCGGTGATTTTGTCAAAACAGACACTTTATATTTTTTACTGATCAGCACCTGATAGTCCGCATCCTTCGCACACAAGAGTCCTTGACGGAACGTGTCCTCAAACAAGGCGGTCATGCGCTCGTTAGCTTCGTCAGGGAGCAGGTTTTCATGAATGACCTTGTTGCTATAATGAAAAGCAAACTGGTAATGCAGCTTGTTCTTCAATTCCACAGGCTTGATTTGCACTTTAGTAAAGGAAGCATCCTCCCGTTTGCGAAGCTGACTCAGCGTAGCGGTTATGAGGGACCCTCCTGTAGTTAGTTGGTATATAAGCTCACGCAGTGAATCCAAAAGGTACATCTCACTTTCTTTCATGTAGTTGGGTAATCTCGACCAGACCCTCGGTTACTTCCCGGCGTGAAAGTCCACCCCGTTGAAGCTCCGCATCAGTCTTATTCAGCAATTGAGTATAAAATGCCTCTGCTTCCGGCAGCAGCTCCGACTGCTCCCATGCCAGTCCAAACCAGACATCAGCAGCCTCGTCCAATCTGTTCTCTCGCTCGTAATGGGCAGCCAGCAGCTTGCTTGTATCGACTGGCAGCTCATATTCCCGAACCAGATTGACAATACACACAATTCGCTCAGGCAGCACCTGAATGTCACGGGTTGCGCCATTCAAATCACTGTACAAATATAGATGAAGGGATTTAATCAAGATTCGTATGCCCTCGTCTGTTCTGTCGGTTTCCAAGTAAATAGCGGCTTCTTCTTCCAAAATGCGAGCCACCTGCTGAAGCTTGTCTGCTTCAATACCGGGACCCAATCGAAAAAGCTCTATAATTTGTTCCGGCGGCAATCGTCTGAGCAAATCTGAACGAAGACGAAACTGCTTGTTAAGCAGGTCATCCAGTTGTTTCAGCGCTTCGACGTGTTTATTTTCACGCCTTAGACCGAGCACCGATGCCACTGCGGATGTCATTTCTTCCATCATACTGAGCAAATAATCTTTTCTGAGCAAGCCGTTCGCTTCCTTTCATCCCGATGCCTCAACAACCAGGAGCCATTACACTTCTGATTGTAAGTCATCCTTGTACAAAAGCCAAATAGCTCAGTCGAGGCGGAATCCGGTTTGTAACAACCAAAATCAATTTAGAACGAAAAAAAACCGGAGACCCTCTGTATTTGTACCAGATGGTTCCGGTTTTTGGCTTGACTGCTTGAGCTTATTGCTGGATGTTTTGTTGTAAAAATGCCAAAATGGCATGTGCCACTTGTTCCGGCGCTTCGAACAGGCTCATATGACCAACTCCAGATATGGTGACCTGAGTGACCCCGGCCCGATCTGTCGTAAACGTCCGGGCGGGAGGAACCGCCTGATCCTGCTCACCCGCCACTAACAGAGTTGGCAAGGTGGAGGCTGACAGAACGTCGCGGCGGTCAGAACGCTCACGCATAGCCAAAGATGTGCCTACGGCTCCTTGCGGCGGCGTTTTATAACCGATTTCTTTGATCTTGAGTACCTGATCCGATAAGGACTCTACATGTTCTGGAGCAAATAGTCCAGGGACGAGTCCATCTACAAATGTGGTAATCCCTTCGGTTTGAATAGTGGATACGGCCTTGTTCCGTTTTTCTTTTCCTTCCTCCGTATCCGCGTATGCAGTGGAGTGAATCAGTCCGAAGGCTGTAAGCCGCTCGGGATGGCGCTGTACCGCAGAAAGCGTCAAATAGCCCCCGAGGGAATGACCAAACCAGGCAGCCTTTGGGATGTCCAGTTGCTCTTGAAGCTTAAGCACATCGTTCGCCATTTGATCAATCGTGTAGGCTCCAAGCGGAGCATCGCTACGTCCATGACCACGCAAGTCCGGAACAATGCAGCGATAGCTTTGGGACAGCAATGGAACAACCTCATCCCAATAGGAAGAGCTTCCACAAAATCCGTGCAACAGTATTATGGGCTCTCCTTTTCCCTGTTCGGCATAGCAGATCGTCGTTCCTTCACATAGTACCTTTTCCATGTGGAACCCTTCTTTCTCTGTATATAATCTATTGGAGCGAATATATTATGATTGGAACATGCTGATGTATATTATTAAGCAGACCATCAATATCTGAAACGGTAGCCCTCTGGAAATTCTTGCGAATCTGCTCTTAAACCAAACCCGCAAGACGCAGCATGGGCTATGTGTGCAGCCATCGTCATGACGAGATGTAGTGATGTCATTTGCAATGTCCAGTAGGGTTTGGGACTACGCTCATTCACAATAGCTGCGACGCTGTAATCTCCGACAGACGGCAGCGCCAGTCCGACCGAACGCGCCGGAGTTAACGGCTCACGGGCAACCAGAAACATCCCCGCCGCTCCTTGCTGTCCCAGACAAGCGTCGATGGCAATCACATGATGGTCCTGGGGAATACGCTCCAAATACGAAACCAGATGATCCGCGTCGCACGGCTCAGTCATTGTGCCGATCACGTGCGGAAAGCCCTGTCCCATAAGCATGGTGCCGACCAGCGGTCCCAGTGAATCGCCTGACGAACGATCCGTGCCGATACAAACAAAGGTCAGCTTATTCATCTCATGCTGAGAATGAATTTCCCGAAAAAACGGTACGAGCCCTTCACGATCTGTTTTTTCCGCACTACTGTCTATAGGAGAGCGTCTGGATACAGAAGCCCGATTATACAAAGACACCTTCGTCCATCCTCCTTGATCCGGCCATTGACCGATAATCTGACTTTCAGTACATTCTACAATAAAAACATGATACAATACAGGCAACTTCCCCTGATATGAAAGGATGGAACATTAACGATGGATTTGTCTGTACCGTCTCATGCCAACATTGAACATATGATTGAAGGCATCAAAACCAAGCTTCGTATGGCGAGTGGCGCTGCTATGCAGTCCTCCGCTTTCTCTCTGGAGCAATACGAGGATCTCCGTGATGTCTATGATATGGTGATAAACAAGCCTAATCTGAGTATTTCAGAAGTCGAGGCCATCGTCTCCGAGCTGGGAAGATTACGTAATCCCTCCTAATCAGAAGACAGATGCACGCCGTTTAGCATACTTGCAGCCTATCATCTTGGGTGACACTGTTCATGGTAGCGGCCTGTGCCCGTAAATAAAGCTCGTATCTCCGTTCGCATCAACAGACGCGCAACGGGATAGGAGCTTTATTTTTTATCATTCTCTTCTGGATTTTCTTCGCGGATGTCTTTCCTCCTTCCTTGCGTACTTGGCGCGCTTTTGATTCTCCCGATTGGGCTAAGCCTTATCTATCTGGGGGTTCACTGTCCAACCGACATCGCGGGCGGTTATATTGCCTGAATCATTTGGCTCGTGTTAACCGTTCCTGTTATCTATAGGCGACCACGGCTGCGGGGTCCTCTGCCTATTTCTGCCCCCTCCCGTAAGCGGTTCGAGGCGCTTTCTTGTTTCACACGGAGTCACGGCGTTTATATACGAAGTAAGCGAGACAATACAGCACTCTAAACTCACCACTCACAAAAAAGCGTTATGATTCTGTTAAACAGACGTTTCTGCTAAACTAAAGGATAAAGGAGGCGATCCTTGTGTGGGGAATAGTATTAAGTATTGTAATGGCTATTATTATCGGATTGATTGGCGACGCGCTCGCTGGCCATGAAATGCCCGGTGGCATTGCAGGCTCTATGATCGCCGGATTTGTAGGAGCTTGGCTCGGTGTCACGCTGTTGGGAAACTGGGGTCCGGTCATCGGTGATTTTGCAGTCATTCCCGCCATACTCGGAACCGCATTATTTGTGTTCCTGCTCGGACTTGTGTCCAGGCTTTTAAGAAGGGCTACCTAACATTTATATATTTTTTTATTCTATACGAGGAGTGATATGACATGAGTAACATTGATAATCAAAATACAGTAGGTAATACTTCAAGCTTTGCAAAAGGTTTATTTATCGGAGGTTTGATTGGTGCTGCGGCAGCCCTGCTGTTCGCTCCTAAACCGGGTCGAGATTTGCGCAGCGATTTGTCTGATAAAATTACAGTGGTTGCCGATAAAACAAAAGACGTTGCAACCGTAGTCAGCAGCAAAGCAACGGATCTGGCTAAAACGGTTTCCACTAAAACAGAAGATGTAGCTAAAACCGTATCCGATAGCAAAGACATTATTTTATCCAGCGTTGCCAGAGCCTCTGCCGATGTTGCTGATGAAGCAGTCAAGGCTGATCAAGAAATTAAGGATGCAGCGGCCCAAGCTGCCAAGGAAACGCAAAAACAATTAAACACTACTTCCTAATGACAGGGAATTCTATGTACAACAAGAATAGACCTTAAAACACTAAACAGCCAGCATGCACGAAGCTGGCTGTTTTTTAGATGACAGAAAGGCAGGGATGACGATGAGCAAGCCAAACTCGTATGGAGATGATCTTAGCGTAAACAACAAACGGACCTTTCATCCCCGACAGGGTCAGGATCAAACCAGGGATTTTGATGTGAATGAGCACCCTTTTGAGCTGCGTCATGAGGTGAAGCGGCTTAATAAGCGCTTAGATCAAATAGCCGACATGCTGGAAAGAGTAGAATTTCGCGATGTATTGGAAACGTATTCCAATCCTAAAAAAAGGATCATCAGCAACCTGACCGCAGGCATTGCAAGGGGTCTTGGCCTTACGCTGGGTACGGTCGTCATACTCGCCCTGCTCGCTTGGCTGCTCAGCTTCCTTGTACAACTGAATCTTCCGATCATCGGAGATTTTATTGCCGAGCTGCTGGGCTATATTAAAATGAGCCAAGGTGGAAATTAGACGGCAAACGATCCATAGTAACCAGAGGTTCGTGTGTACACGTAGCCCATTACCATGGATCGTTTTTATCTGTACATTTGGGATGACTCAGCTAAAGTTTGTGGCGCTTGTTCGTTTTCAGCAAATCTCCTGTCCATCCCTTCATCATCAGCCAGCCGTACATACCCACCATACTTAA
The DNA here is from genome assembly GCF_005217525.1 of Paenibacillus terrae. Classification (GTDB taxonomy): domain Bacteria; phylum Bacillota; class Bacilli; order Paenibacillales; family Paenibacillaceae; genus Paenibacillus; species Paenibacillus terrae_C. The sequence goes on from NZ_PNXQ01000002.1 coordinate 22,917, forward strand.
CAGGGTCGCCGCAATCACGGCGGTAAAGCCCCAGCCTGTTTTGATCCAGGGCAGATTCTCGAAGTTCATGCCCCAAATGGCGCCCACTACGGTTGCAGGCGTAAATACGGCTGTTACAATGGTGAGTGTCTTCGTAATCTCATTTCCCCTAAATGCAGAAATGGCATCGTCAATGGAGATCAACGTGTCAATTTCCTTTTCATAATGCCGGAACAGCCCTTCCATTCGATTGACACGGTGAAGCAACTGCTTAAAAAAGCGATTTTCCTCCAGCTCATCCAGATACGCTTCCCGGGAAGCCGTTACCAGTTCTGAAAATGGAATGAACATATTACTCCAATACAACAGCTCAAAACGCGCATTCAATATGGAGTCCATTAGCGTACGGGCATTTCTTTTCTCCATAGTCTCTTCCAGTTTTCTCAGGTTAATCTCGAATTTGTCCATCCCCGTATGAAAATAATGAAGAACGGCCCTTGCCAGTACAAACATGCCATCAGCTGCACTTTCACATCGGTCGAGCATTTTTTGACGTTCGGCCGTGTGCATGATTTCGCGGGTATTTTGATCCAGGTTTAAGGTTACTAATTTCTGGCCCACGACCAGGAAATAGAACTTGTTACCATCGCGTTGGCTGTCGATTTCCTCCTGAATGGAATAGATCAGCGATCCGCATATCAAGGGTTGAACGCCATCCAGAAAGCGCACAGAAATAAAACTGGATGGGATGTCCTCTACCTTGTCCAGCCATTCCCGGGCCTCCGAAAGTTTCTCTTTCAGCTCTTGTATAATGGGGTCCTGCCAGTCTGTAGCGCCAATATCCCACCATTCCCACCCTCCGCGAAAGGAGGAAATCTGTTCAAATGCTGCCGTAGATTTCAACCTTCCTCCCCTCCTTTTCCGCTTAAAAAAGGACACGCTTCCCTTATGGAATGGCGTGTCCTATTATGTGACGTCCAGTAATCGAAACCATGAAGTTCTTCTTCCTCTCATGAGATAGAAGAATTAGACATGATTTGCTTCAGCTTCTCGGTCGCCCGCTTCTGGATGCGGGATACGCTCATCTGCGATACGCCCAAGGTCTGCGCAATCGAACGTTGAGATTGACCATCCTGAAATGCCAGAAGGAGCACCTTCTGTTCCTGCTCTTTCAGCTGGCTTAAGGCTTGCTGCAGATCCATTCGTTTTTCCACAGTGTCGTAGTCGTTGGCATCCGAACTGATAAGCTCGCCTAACGTAGCCGCACTCTCCTCCTGGGATAAAGGGGAGTCTAGTGACACATAATGGTAGCACTCACGGCCTGCGAGCACTTCGATCGTTTCCTCTACGGTAAGGTCCAAATACTCCGCAATCTCGTTCACATTCGGCGAACGTTCCAGCTTAACGGTCAGTTCGTCGATGGCATGCTGAACGAGCGCACCCTTTTCCTTGATGCGGCGTGGAACCTGAATGTACCAGGATTTGTCGCGCAAATAATTTTTCATATGTCCCAGCATACTTTTCATAGCATACGGTTCAAAGGGGATACCCAAGCTGATATCGTATTGCTGAAGCAGACGTATCAATGCCATCTGACCGGTTTGATATAAATCCTCGTATAAGTCCGGACGGTTACGGGAGATTTTCCCGGCAGCCATCTTGACCATCGGCTCATACTTGCGGATCAGTACGGTAGCAATCTCGTTATCTTTGGTTTGCTGGTACTCCCAGATTAGACCAACGGCTTCATCCATCGACTCCGGGGGAGTTACCTTTTCATTCATACTTTTTCCTCGCTTCTGACCAGACGCTTTACAAGCACGACTTCAGTGCCTTTTCCAGTCTCATTCAAGATATGGACATCGTCCATAAGCGCCTGCATGAGATAGAAGCCCAGTCCGCCTACCTGTGCATCATTCAGCTCTTTGTCATGCAAGGATGCAAGTCGGGACGGGTTCTCCATTCGTTCAAAGCTCTCCCCTTCATCTTTGACACGGATGGACAACGAAGCTTCGTCAAATTCGAATGTTACTTCCACCACTCCGCCTTCATGACCGTAAGCATAAAGGACAGAGTTATTACAGGCTTCAGATACAGCCACTTTCATGTCTTCTATATCCTCGTAAGAGAATCCCATTTTCACGGCAATTCCGTACAAATTTAATCTTACAATATCGACAAAGTCAGCAGTTGCCGGCAAGTTAAGAACTACTTTTTGAATTTGAGCGTTCATTTCTTTTTCTTTCCTTTCCTATTGGGAATTCTCCTGGGGGACAAAGAATTTGGCAATACCGGTCACATCGAACAGTTTTTGAATTTGAGGGGGTACCTCCTGAACGGCAAACCGGGACTCCATCCCATGCCTTGCCTTCAAAATAGATAACAAAATACCGATACCTGTACTGTCAATGTATTTAAGTTCTTTTAAGTTAATAATCAAGTCTTGGGCGGATTCCCCCACCAAAGGCTCCATCACCAGACGAAAATCAGGTGCCACCGAAAGATCCAGCTCTCCGCTAAGGTAAACGGTGTTTACTCCATCACTTGTTTCTGTAATCGCATTGAATTTCTCATTTTTATTAGTATTCATAGGCCTACTCTCCCGAAAAAAGATTTCCTTACTTACTAACCCATTATACGATCGCTTGAATCACCATATGATGCTTTCTGCACCTTCCAAATGTCACCATCTACGCATCAGGCTACGCCTCATGAATTTGATCTTTGCCTGGTTGCATTGGAAAATGATCCGGAGAATGCCGCAGTAGAGCCTGTTTTACACTGCTGATTTTCACAGGCTTGCTGATATAATCGTTCATTCCGGCTTCAATACATCGGGGCTGAATACCATCCATCACATTCGCTGTCATGGCGATAATAGCAGGCTGTGACCTTCCCGCCAATTGTTCACGCACCTTGCCCGTACACTCTAATCCGTCCATCACAGGCATTTGCAGGTCCATGAAGATATAGTCATAATCCTGATTAGCCATGACCATATCAAGCGCCTGCTGCCCGTCTGCTGCCACATCCGCAGCCAAACCGAGCTTATCCAGTATATTGACCATCAGCTTCTGGTTGATTGGATGGTCATCTACGACCAATACGGGTTTACGGCTTAAGGAGTTCTGATGGGGAATTTCCCATTCGTAACTGGACTCTCCCTCCAGTTCATTGTCCTGAGCACAGCCAAGCTTCGTTGTAAAATGGAATGTTACCCCCTGCTCTCCACTTGGATCCACACCGATATCGCCGCCCATCATGTTCACCAATGTTTTGCAAATAGCGAGTCCCAAACCAGTTCCACCATACTTGCGCGTCATCGAGGAATCAAGCTGGGAAAAGGGCTGAAACAGCCTTCCAACCTTGGCTGGCTCAATACCAATGCCTGTATCCTTCACGGAAAATTCGACAGTAAGTCCTTCGGCGCTATGCTCTTTGACCGATGCGAAGACGTATACACCACCACGATCTGTAAATTTGACGGCATTGGATACCAGATTAATGAGAACCTGACGCAGTCTTCCCATATCACCGTATAATACTGGAGGTAGCTGTTCATCCAGAAAATAATCCATCTCCAGATTCTTTCGATTTACTTCCACCGTAAACAGGCTGAAAACTTCCTTGATACAGGAAACCAGATCGAACGGATATTCCTCTACCTCCATTTTGCCTGACTCCAGCTTGGTAAAGTCCAAAATATCATTAATGACCGCTACGAGCGCATCTGCACTGCGGCGGATGATATCGGCATACTCCTGCTGATCGCTGTGCAGCTCTGTTTCCATCAACAGGTCAATCATGCCAATCACACCGTTCATAGGAGTCCGAATTTCATGGCTCATCATAGCCAGGAACTCCGTCTTGGCATTAGCCGCGATTTCGGCTGCCTCCTTGGCGGCAATCAGTTCGCTATTCATCTTCTCCAGCTCATGTGTCTTCTGATGAAGCAGCATGGACTGTGTTTTCAGGCGTTTGTTGGTCAGATACATCTGCACAAAGCCTTCAATTTTGGACTTGAGAATTTGAGGGATGAATGGCTTCACCATATAATCAATACCACCCGCTGAATAACCGGCAAACAAATGCTCCGCTTCTTTACTGTTAGCGGAAATGAAGATAATCGGAATATCTTTCGTTTTCTCTCTGGCCTTAATCAGCTTTGCGGTCTCAATTCCATCCATACCCGGCATTTGTACATCGAGGACTACCAGTGCGAATTCATCTTTTAACAGACATCGCAGCGCTTCTTCCCCAGACGTAGCCTTTACCAAATTATATTGTTCACTCTCCAGCACCGCTTCAAGAGCGAGCAGGTTCTCAGGTCTGTCATCTACCAGCAGTATATGAATCGGTTCATGAAGCCCCATGGAATCCTCCTAAGCATCTCTATTTAATCTTCCGGTATATTTTTTCTATCCGGTCCAGCGGCTCGTAGGAATCACTATAATCGGTAAAATGTATGGATTCCTTGGCCCCCAGCACCAACACGCCAAAATAACTCAAGCTATCATAAAACAACCCATGTACATGGTTGCGAAGTTCATCGTTAAAATAAATCATGACATTCCGGCAAAAAATAACGTTGAACTCGTTAAAGGACCGGTCTGTCGCCAAGTTGTGCTCCGCAAAAATAATGTTTTTACGTAAAAAAGGATGAAGCATGACTGAATCATACTTGGCTGTATAATATTCGGAGAACGATTGCGTGCCTCCTGACTCCAAATAATTTTTGGTATACAGCTTCATTCGATCAATTCCGTATACGCCTTCCTTCGCCTGCTGTAAAGACAGGTTATTCATATCCGTCGCATAAATACGGGCTTTATCATATAAGCCTTCTTCATGCAGCATGATCGCCATCGAGTATACTTCCTCACCTGTCGAGCAACCTGCATGCCATATTCGAATGTACGGATATGTCCGTAAAATCGGTATTATTTTCTGCCTGAAATTTAAAAACAGCTCTGGATCGCGGAACATCTCGGTTACTGGAATCGAAAGGCTTTGTACCAGTCTGTCGAAGGCACTGCGATCATGCAGCACCTTCTCCTGAAGCCCTGATATCGTGCTAACCTTCTCGGACTGTGCATGATAATAAATACGCCGCTTGATCGAAGGCAGAGCATAGTTACGAAAATCGTAGCCGTACAGCCGATGAATTCCTTCCAGCAACAGCTCTATTTCAATCATTTCCCGCTCAGCTTCATTCGATTTCAGTTCAATAGCAGCATTATCCGCCGCATCCTTTGATGTCATAATCTCTCTCCAATTCCTGAGGTTTTGCCAGTACCGCCCCAATTCCTGTGTTGATTTATATTACCCATTTTTTCAAGCTACGAATACAGCCATACCCGCATTAATGACAAAAGCTGTTCGGTTTGAATCGGCTTTTTCACATAATCAGAAGCGCCTGCCTCAATACACTTGGAACGATCATCCTTCATAGCCTTGGCTGTGAGCGCAATGATAGGCAGCTTCTCGAATTGTGGCAACAGCCGGATTCGCCGCATGGCTTCATATCCGTCCATTTCCGGCATCATCATATCCATCAGCACCAGATCAAAATCAGGTGTCTGTTCCAGCATTTCCAGCGCTTCTCTACCATTTTCCGCAAAAGTAACCTCCATACGGTAACCTTCCAGCACGCTGGACAGAGCGAATACGTTCCGAATATCATCATCCACTAACAATATTTTTTTACCTTCAAACAATTCTTCCTTGTTATATAGCTTCTGCAAAATTTTACGTTTGTCCTCAGGAAGATTCGCCTCAACACGATGCAGGAACAGGGTCGTTTCATCCAAAAGCCGTTCCGGCGATTTAACATCCTTAATAATAATGGACTCCGCAAATTTGCGCAGTTGCGTTTCTTCTTTGCTGTCCAGATCTTTACCCGTATAAATAATAATCGGCAAATCGGTCAGTTGCTCATTGTCCCGAATGCGGTCGAGCAATTCAAAGCCTGTCATATCGTTCAGCATAAGATCCAGCACCATACAGTCATACCGCTGTACCCCCAGCTCATTCAGTGCTTCTTGCCCGGTGGACACCGCCGTAATAGCAACATCGTCATGGTCAATCAGTTCAATAATGGATTTACGCTGATTCTCATCGTCCTCGACCACGAGAAGACGTTTCACCATTTTATCTGTATATGATTTAATATGTGAAAATGCCTTATCCAGACTTTCCTTTGAAGATGGCTTTTTGAGATAGGCAATCGCGCCCATCATCAAGCCTTGCTTCACATCGTCGATGACCGAAATAACATGTACCGGAATATGCCGCGTCGATGAATTTCCTTTCAGCTCGCCCAAAATGGACCAGCCATCCATTACAGGCAATTGAATATCCAGAATAATGGCGTCCGGCAAATAGGATCTGGCCATGTCCAGCCCATCGTCTCCCTGTAGAGCGATAAGTGCCTTAAAGTCTCGGCTACGAGCCATATCGTACAGGATTTTAGCGAATTTAACATCGTCCTCTATGATCAGTAATACCTTATCCTTCGAGGCAATCTCGTTCCGGTCGTCGCCCGGGTGCACGATGTCCTCCGATTTTTCCTTTGAAGGCATCTGATACATAGGCAACTGCTCAGCGGGAACAAGCATAGGAGAATTCGACTCTGCGGATGCTGCGACGCCACCCATATCCAGTTCCGCACCCGATTGCGACTCCGCACTCTCTGTTGTTTGCGTTTGTTCCGGCAGATACAACGTGAAGCAACTGCCCTGTCCCTGCTCGGATTCTACTGTAATGACACCGCCCAGTAATCTGGAAAGCTCGCGGCTGATCGACAAACCAAGTCCAGTTCCGCCGTATTTACGGCTGGTTGTTCCATCTACCTGCTGGAATGCCTCGAAAATCAGATCCGTTTTATCCGAAGCAATGCCGATGCCCGTATCATGTACAGACAAGGCCAGATAGGATTTATGCGGATTTAGAAAACCGGGAAGCTGGCCACCGGTTGCCCTTGAAACACTAAAACGAACAGATCCCTCTGTCGTAAACTTGAATGCATTGGACAGTAAATTCCGTAAAATTTGTTTGAGACGATAACCGTCACTGATAATGGCTTCTGGCAAGCTTTCTTCTATCTCGGTATGGAGTTGAAGCTCACGTTTGGCTGCGACCGGAGCAAAATTTTGCTCCACAAACATCTCCAGCTCTTTCAGATTGACGGCTTCATGGTTAATATCCATTTTCCCGGCGTCCACTTTGGATAAATCCAGAATTTCATCAATCATTTTCAGTAAATCCGCGCCTGACATATAAATGGTTTGTGCATACTCAACCTGCTTGGGCTTGAGATTGCCATCCTTGTTCTCAGACAGAAGCTGAGAAAGAATGAGCAAGCTATTCAGCGGAGTACGCAGCTCATGAGACATGTTGGCCAAAAACTCGGATTTGTATTTGCTGGTGATGCCCAACTGCATCGCCTGCTGCTCCAACTGGGCACGCGCACGTTCGATCTCGTCGTTCTTTTCTTCCACTTCCCGAACCTGCTCTTCCAGCGCTCTCGTTTTGGCAATCAGCTCGGTGTTAAAATGCTCCAGTTCCTCCTGCTGACGCTGTAACAGCTCTTCAGAGCGTTTAAGCTCCTCCGTCTGCTCCTCCAAATTTTCGTTGGAACGCTTGAGCTCCTCTTGCTGGGTTTGAAGCTCTTCGGACTGGCATTGCAATTCCTCAGTCAACGCCTGCGATTCGCGCAGCAGTTGCTCTACCCGCATCCGTCCCTTGATGTTGTTCAAAATGATCCCCAAGCTCTCGACTAATTGAGCAAATAGCTTCGTCTCCAGATCACTAAAGCGGTCCAGCGACGCTACTTCCACAGCACCGATACAATCGTCCTCGAACAAAATAGGGAAAATCATAATTCCCACCGGCTTACTCGCCCCCAATGCGGAGCCGATGGACAAGTATCCATCAGGAGCTTCTGTAATCAGGATCGGCTTACGATCCTGAACACTTTGTCCAAGCAAGCCTTCGCCAACATGGATAACCTCCTTGATCGAATCTTCACCAGCCTCCTTCGCATAGGAGCCGTACAGCTTAAATTGGGCATCCTCCACTTCCTTGCCTTGCAAATAAATCGCTCCGTAGCTGCCTCCCAAAATGGGTGTGAACTCACTGATAAACATCTGTGCGACTTGCTCCAGTGAATTCACGCCCCGGAACAGTTCTGTTACCCGTGCTGTGTTGGCATTGAGCCAGGCTTGATCCTTCTGCGTCTGTAGAACGGAGTGCTCAAACTTGCGCTTTTCCTCCAGGTCGCCAGCCATTTGTTGAAATACACGGGCAACCTCCCCGATCTCGTCCCTGGAAGCTACATTCATTCGGCTGATCGCCCTGTATTTTCCTTTGCCAAAGCCGTTGATCATGAGGTTAACGATGTTCAGACCCTTCGCAATACTTGGAAGCACCCACAAAATAACCAATAACCCCATAAGCAGACCCGCGACCATCAGAATCGTGGTAATCTGTACAGATTCCTGATAAGCCTGATTGGCTTGCTCCATATCATGATCTATTTCCCGATCCTGAAAAACGGCAAGTGTAGAAACACTGTCCAGCGCCTCCTGTTGAGCAGGTAACCCCGTACTATTACGGAAAGCATTTGCTTCCTCAATACGATCTTGACTCAACAAGGAAATCAGCCTTTGCTCATAGCTCAGGAAGTCCTTCCAGGCGGCCGCTACCCGATCCACTTGCTGCTGCTCCTCACTGGTACCGGAATCGGATTCCAGTTGGTCCAGCACTTTATTCCCGGAAGCGGTAATACGATCAAGGTCGCGTTTGGCCTCACTGACAGAGGACCCCGGATTCAGGATCAGATTGGCCATAACCTTCGCCATATCGTTCACCTGACCGCGAATGGCCGTTGTTTTTCGGACCTTCATATAGCGGTCCTGGTAAACCTGATTCAGCTGCTCATTCAGACTCCCCATTCGATCATAGCTGATTAGTGTCAGCACAAGGAGGATCGCCATAAGCGACCCGAAGCCGATCAGCAGTTTATTTCTGATTTTCATGCAAGCCCTCTCCCTCTTTCAATGAAATCCAGATCAGGCACTTATCATCATCGCGATCCTGCGGTGCTTCTTTACGAAAAAAAGCATCCAGCATCGCTTCTTCATTCCATTCCTCATGCTGGCGCAGACACGCAGTCAAATATTCCAGTTGTTCCTCATATTCGCCCTCTACGGCCTCCAGCAAGCCATCGGTATACAAAGTGATATGCCCCGATCCTTCATAATGGATCGTGTGCATTTCCGCATCAATTTTATCAAACAAGCCTACCGGACTGCACGCACGGTCAAATTTGGTGATGCTGCCGTCCTGACTGAACAGCAAGCCGGGCGGATGCCCCGCATTCACATAATCAATCCGCCGAGAACGGGTATCAATGACCATATAGATCGCCGTAAAATAATACTGCACGAGCTGCTTGCCCAGATCCAGTTGATTAAAGCGACGATTCAGCTCCTGAATTACCTTTTCGGGCTCTACGTACGTGGTCACGGTATCCTTGAGTACAGAAGCAATGAACATGCAGAACAGTGAAGAAGAGATGCCATGACCCATCATATCCAGCAAAATGATGGCATATCTTCCTTCCCCGAGTGGATACCAGGAATACAAATCTCCCGCCAGTTCAAAGGAGGGCTGATACAGGGCATTGACTTGCAGCACCGGGTCTTGAATGGCAGGACTAAGCACCGCCTGCTGTACCATCGCGGCCAGCTTTAGTTCGTCTTGAATCCGCTGGTCCCGGTCTTTATGCCAATCCTTTTCCTGTTTGAGACGCAAGGCAAGCCGTATTCTGGCCATTAACTCTACCTTATTAATAGGCTTGGTGACGTAATCGACGGCCCCTACGTCCAGTGCCTCTGCCAGTTTCTTGGAATCGCCTACAGCAGTTACCATGATGATGGGTATATCTTTCAGATGCTCGTATTCCTGTACGATGCTGCAAGCTTCAATACCATCCATTTCAGGCATCATCATATCCAGCAGAACCAAATCAATATCGGAAGGTCGGGGGCGCAGACTAATGGTACGGTCGCCGATCCCCAGATGCTCCAACATTTCTGCGGCCGAGCTGGCAGAGATAACATCCCTATAATTTTCTTTCTTTAATATTTCACGAATAATAATGACATTGGTCGGATTATCGTCAACAATTAGGATTCTCATTTCTCTCTCCTTATCTGTAACCCATGTATTATACTATACCTGTTTAAGCGACATCACCCTTATGGACCTGAATAGCGTCTCCATAAGAAGGCATTCCAAAAACATAGATAAGGAATGAGGCCCTCGCCCCATTCCCTATCTATGTTTTTGGAGGAACCGCAAAGCACTTGTGCGGCGGTCAGCATCCTCTTTTTCAGCTCTAATGCCAGTCTATTTTCCTGTTCAACCGACGTTATCAAGCTTTTTGGGCAATGACTAGAACTTTGCCCTGATCCAGTTCTTTTTCGTAAAAATCAGCTTCCGTATCTGTAAATCCCAAGGAAGTAATTTTAGCGCGAAGCTCGTCACCACGGGAACGGAACAGATTGGCTAATGAGTCAAAAACGCCCTCTTCCTTCATCCCGATTTCCTTGGCATCCACCGTATCTGCAATACGATCCGTCCGGTCCTGATCATGAGCGAGCACGAACACATCCTCATAACGATAGCCCGTGTTGCGCAATTCATTCACCGCTTCGACGGCTTGTACACCGTTCTCTACCACTTTGGCATAAGATTTATGATGGGTCTGATTCATGTTTCTCACGCTCCTTATTAGGATTGACTTCTCTGACTATTACACGCTGTACATTCGTTTGAAACTTCCATGTTATGTCATGCTCTTAAAATTAAAGATATTACCATTCTGCTTCGTCAAAAAACTCGACATATTCGGGCTTATCGGACGCCTCATCCATAAACACTTTGATCGCACGCTGTCCACGAACGTATACCTCGCCATCCTCCGCTGTAAATTGTGAGCCACCCAGCGCTTTATCCAGCGTCTGCCGTTTCAGCGGCAGCCACTCATCATTGACCTTGATCTGTCCAGCAGCGGGATCTACATGCACATAAGAAACCATATCACCTCGCATACCGACCACGACGTCAGGATATTGATATTCCGTAGAAAGCAGCAGCGAATCCTCCTTTACTTGAAGGGGCTTGCCCCGTTTTTTCAATACATCCGCACGCGTATCGTCCAAAGATATGCCGTTTAGCGTATGAAAATCAGCCGGTACGGCATTTTTGGCGGGAATCGTCTGCACAGCCCTTACTACATGCCCCGCCGTATGCGGGGAAACGGCTTGCTGAACCGTATCCTGTCCGGAAAAGGGAGTGAGCAAACCAGCAGCTAGCCATAAAATCTTCATCATAAATCTCACCCTTTCAATGAATTTCCTATAATTTACGGTTCAGCCACTATGCTACTGACGCATTTTTTGCCACACCCCGGCAGCGATATCTACATAACCCAACCAGTTTTTGGCTGGCTTTGCTGCAGGCTCCTCGTAGGTCTCATTGTAGCTCTGAACCGTCCGTTCCGTTGAAGTTTGTGGCCTGTTCGAAGAAGCTGACTTGATCGCGGTTTCCGTACCTGTCTTTTTATCCACTGTATGATGCGGCTTCTGAAACCGGGTGATTAATGCCGCTGAAGCCTGCTTCGCAGCCAGAGTGACTTCGTTAAGCACCTCGCCCAAGTTTTTTACCGATTCCATCACAGGCTCCACCTGCTTCAATTTATGATCAACATCAGCGGTAATATCATTGGCATGTCGAACCGTTTGCTTTAATTCATAGCTCAGTTCATCTACCGTTTTTTGTACATCCTGGAGAGTCTGAGTTACCTTTTCCAGAGAGCCTTGTGCTGCTTTGAGTGTTTTAATGAGGAAAATAACGAGAACTGCAAATGCGATAGCGATAATAAAAATACTGACCTGTGTTAACATGGCCTAACCTCTCTTTCGTTTTTCACGATGATGTTTATGATTACTGCATAGTTACCCCTTACATTCAGACACGAAACAACGTTACACCTTGCTTTTCCCCCACTCCTGACGCTATGTTTCAAGGATTCGGGCACGGTTTAAAACAACATATAACGATGGCAGAGCCACGAAAGATTCAATGATTCAGCCGTCATCCGCAGCCACGCTCTATCGGGCGTGAGTATGCCACATTATATACAATTGAAGGAGGATGCAGAACATGCTGAAATGGTCCGCTTTATTTTTAGTTTTTGCCTTGATCGCCGGGATTTTAGGTTTTTTTGGTATCGTTGTATCCATAGCTGCTACAATCGCCAAAATATTGTTTGTGTTATTTCTGGTGTTGTTCGTCATTTCACTCTTTACCGGAAGAAGACGAGCGTCATAGGCGTAATAGAAGAAGTCAGAAACAAGTGTAGTGAAGATATATCATTATATAGCTTTAAAAATAGGATGTTCCCGCCCCAATTACAGGGTTGTGGAACATCCTTTTTTTGATGCGTAATTTTTTAAGGCTAATGATGCTTTTATTGGATTACGCTACCCCCGAACAGGAAACGATCCTGCCAAGGCTTGCTGAAATCCGTAACTTTCACACCGCCACCCGCTACAGAAAACGTATGAAGAAGCTTGTTGTCTCCCAGATATACAGCTACGTGTGTAATCGTTTGGGAGGAATTATCCAAGGACGTATACGCCCCTGAAGACGCGTTGTAATTAGTAAAGAAAAGCAGATCGCCACGCTTCAGCGTGGTCATGTCTGTGTTTGGCTGACTATTCTGCTTGATCCACTCACCCTGTGAACGTGAATCCGCCGGAAGCTGAATACCTGCAGCCTGACGGAAAATTTGACGTGTAAATGCCGAGCAATCAAAAGTAGCGGTACTGCTACGATCGGAACCATATTCATACGGAGTACCGAGATAAGTCATCCCTGTGTTAATAACCTGTTCAATGGCAGCAACTGCGTCACCAGAAGGCAAGTTTATGGATTCCGCAGGTGTTGCTACAGCAGGAATCGCGGTGGTGTCAGGAGCAGACGTCACCGGGGCAGCCACTGGCTGCTGTACAAGAACGCCCTCTCCAATACGGATATACTGTGGAGACGAGCTGACATAGCCCACCGTGCCATCAGCACTGGTAATCTTGAACCAATAAGCGTTGCTTGGATCGGTAATCGTCACGATATCTCCGGCATTCAAATAGCCCAAAACCTCGGATGAAGTGGATGCCTCCGCCCGTAAACGAACGGACGTTTGAATCGTAGCTTTCGTTTGACCGGCAGAACTATTCACTGAGGCTGGAGCCTCTTTGGCTGAACTGTTAGTTTTAAGCGATTCCTTGGCTTCCGGTTTACGGACGGCAGGCTCGGTGACAGCAGCAGCGACGCTGGTAGCGCCTACTTTTATGTACTTGTCGGAGCTGCTTGTGTATCCAGTTACCCCATCAGACGTCTTGATCTTATACCAATAGCTGTTTGTTTTCTCCAATACCGTTACGGCCTCTCCCTGCTTCATAAAGCTGACTACATCTCCCGTAGTAGAAGGGCCGGATCTAAGCTTTACAGCCGCCTGAATAACCGCCTTCTGTCCCGTAGATGCTGTCGATGCCGCTGCGTCAACCTGACCCGGCGCCATATGAATTGCTGCCAACAGCACGGCTGACGTCATGAGCATTCCCATCACGCGTCTTCTCAATGTTGCACCTCCTGGCTGTTTTTACGAATTTGAAGAGCAAGTCCAATTCCGACGAATATAGCCGGACATGCTTTCATTATAGTAAAAGCAACAGGAAGAGAGATATAATCCAAACGTCACAAAAGGCAGCGCATACACCTTTTATACATAGGTCTAAAGTCATTTTTACCACTAATCATTAAATAAATAATCTATAATTTGGGTTCCACATGGACATGAACATGCATCGTATTATGAACCTCTTGCAGGCGTTCCTCAATCCTGTCGCTGATCCGATGTCCTTCAATCAGGCTGAGTTGCGGATTCACCTCTATGACAACATCCACCAAAGCATGATTGCCGTGTACCCGTGCCTTGACATCACGAATCCCCTCTACACCGGGTATATGAGCAATCGTGCTACGTAAGTCTGACAGCTCCTGCTCATCAAAGCCATCCGTCAGGCTGTGTGTAGAGTCCTTGAAAATATCCCACGCCGTTTTACAGATTATAAATCCTACCGCTATCGCTGCAACCGTATCCAGCCATGGCAATCCAAACTGTGCCCCGATAATACCAACCGCTGCACCGATGCTGACAAGCGCATCTGACAGGTTATCCTTGGCAGCCGCCAGTAACGCCTTGTTGTTAATTTTCCGCGCCAGTCTGTTGTTGTACATATATACTCCCAGCATAATGACCGCACATATTACCGCTACTCCTGCGGAAGTAACATCAGGCGTCTGCTTGCCCCCTCTGAAAATACTTCCGATCCCGTCAATAAGCACCTGAAGACCGACGACAGCCATAATAAAGGATGCCAGCAATGCCGCTATTGTTTCTGCCCGAAAATGTCCATAGGCGTGGTCGGAGTCCGGCGGTTTTTGAGATATTCGCAGACCGATCAGTACGGCAACGGACACCACAATATCGGTGACATTGTTAAATCCATCAGCCAGCAACGCACTGGAAGCAAATATATAGCCGCTAATCAGCTTAAAGGTGGATAGAAAAAGGTAGGCGATAATGCTCACCCATGCCCCACGTTCACCTTTTCGTATTTCATCATACACATTCACCACAACGGGGGACACTCCTTCAAAAATAGAGTTTCCGACAGAACGTTCTCACCCTAATAATCACGGGAAAGCCATAAAGTCAGGATAAGCTTTTATACCATTTCATGCTGCGTCCAGCCCAAAAAACTTTGTAAACCTAAAAAACTTTGCAAACCTAAAAAATAAAAATAGCAGCTTAGCTGCCCTGAAAAATAAACCTCCAACCATGCAGCATAGCTGCCCTATGCAATGACCTTCCAACCAAGCAGCTTAGCTACCCTGAAAATAACCATTTGCCGTTGGGTAATGGTTATTTTCAGGATAACAGACCATGTTTGTGTGGGTCTAGAGAAACAGTCTTTCCGCTCCGCATCGCTGTAGGAACAACGAAAAAGTATTGCCAAGCCCCATCCCTGTGGGGTTTATAAAACATTTTTTCCTTTATGCAAAAAATAGGCATCCCCTCTTCCGGTTCGCCCCGTTGTCATGTTATCATTGTTACCCTTGTCCCATCTTTTAAAAACGTATAAAATGGGGACACAGCCGCGTTTTCCTTCAATCCAGCATGATTGACTTGAATTTGGCGGCAACAGGAGGAATTTATTTATGAGCGATGCTAATGAACCACGTAAAGTTAATCTCGCAGATGCCATTCGAGAAAAGCTGGCACAAAAAAAACAGCAGTCCGGCGCTTCACAGCAGGGCGGCTTTCAAGGCGGTTCCGCCAAAACACTGAAAAGCCAAAATACGAAGAAGCCGAACAACCAACGCCGTCGTACAGGCGGATCATAAGCCAAGCCATTAACCTATACCGCACCGGACTCAGGCAGAATTAATTCGCCTGTAGCCCTGACGGTGTAGCCATGGGTAATGGCCCAAACGAAAAAGAGGAGTCTCCCCCGCCATCATCAATGGCCTGAAGGAGCTCCTCTTTTTTGTTTATCGATTTACTGAAGGTTAGCTGGTTTTAGACGTTTTCTACTGGATACATACTTTCACGCAATTTCGTGATTTCATCGTTTTCCAAGTATTCATCATAGCTCATCGTACGATCGATTACACCGTTCGGCGTAATTTCCACGATGCGGTTTGCAATGGTTTGAATGAACTGATGGTCATGCGATGTGAACAATAGGGTACCGTCAAAGTCGATCAGACCATTGTTCAGCGCTGTAATGGATTCCAGATCCAAGTGATTGGTCGGTTCATCCAGCAGCAGCACATTGGCGCCATTCAGCATCATCTTGGCCAGCATACAGCGAACCTTCTCGCCCCCGGACAGCACGCTTGCTTTTTTGAGCGCTTCTTCACCTGAGAAAAGCATACGTCCCAGGAAGCCACGCAGGAACGTTTCGTCCTGATCCTTGGAATATTGGCGTAGCCATTCCACGAGATTCATATCCACACCTTCAAAATAGGTGGAATTGTCTTTCGGGAAATAAGCCTGAGTGGTGGTAATCCCCCAAGAGAATTCACCGCTATCCGCTTCAGTTTCGTTCATCAATACCTGAAAGAGCGTCGATTTAGGCAAGCCGTTCGGGCCGACAAACGCGATTTTATCGCCTTTGTTCACAACCAGACTGAACTCATTCAGCACTTGCTCGCCTTCAATGGATTTGCTGAGACGGTCTACCGTCAACAGCTGTTTGCCCGCTTCGCGTTCGGGCTTGAAGTTCAGGAACGGATATTTACGGTTCGACGGACGAATATCGTCCAGCGTAATTTTATCCAATTGTTTTTTACGTGAAGTAGCCTGTTTGGACTTGGAAGCATTCGCGGAAAAGCGCTGAATAAAGGCTTGCAATTCCTTGATTTTCTCTTCCTTTTTCTTGTTGGCATCACGAGTCAATGCAAGCGCAAGCTGGCTGGACTCATACCAGAAGTCATAGTTGCCGACGTACATCTGGATTTTGCCAAAATCAATATCCGCAATATGCGTACATACCTTGTTCAGGAAGTGACGATCATGGGATACGACGATGACGGTGCCTTCATAGTCCATCAAGAAATTTTCCAGCCATTGAATGGATTCGAGGTCCAAATGGTTGGTAGGCTCATCGAGCAGCAAGTTGTTTGGACGACCAAACAACGCTTGAGCCAGGAGAACACGGACCTTGTCATTACCGCTCAGCTCAGACATGTTCTTGTCATGCAGATCACGCGGAATACCAAGACCGATCAGCAAGGAAGCCGCATCCGGCTCGGCATCCCATCCGTTCAGCTCCGCAAATTCACCTTCA
This sequence comes from Paenibacillus terrae, assembly GCF_005217525.1. Lineage (GTDB taxonomy): Bacteria > Bacillota > Bacilli > Paenibacillales > Paenibacillaceae > Paenibacillus > Paenibacillus terrae_C. The sequence continues at coordinate 39,881 of NZ_PNXQ01000002.1, forward strand.
AGCTCGCCGGCACGCAGGCCGTCTGCCTCTGTGAATTCCGATTTAGCGTACAGTGTATCTTTTTCCTTCATGATTTCATACAGACGCGTATGGCCCATAATAACGGTTTCCAGAACCGGAAATTCATCGTATTCGTAATGGTTCTGCTTGAGCACTGCCATCCGTTCGCCCGGTGTCATGTGAACCTCGCCTGAATTGGCTTCGATTTCACCGGAAAGAATTTTCAAAAAGGTAGATTTGCCCGCGCCATTCGCCCCAATCAGGCCGTAGCAGTTCCCAGGAGTAAATTTGATATTTACGTCTTCAAAAAGTGGGCGTTTACCATAACGAAGCGTTACGCCGCTTGTACTGATCATATGAGCATACCATCCTTATCATTAGTAAAGTGCTAATCACAAAATTACCGACGGCAATAGTATAACACACAACGGATCGGATTCGAACCGTGTGTCAACCGAACAACCCTGAAACCTCCGTCAATATTCTGAAAATAAAATAAAAAATGCTTCCGTCCCCACGATTGTCTCCTGACAAAAACGTGGGCCAGAACCATTTTTTCTTGTTTCCAAATTCGATGCCACCAGGAGACAGACGAGCTATTCAGCAGACAATATCTACACTCCCTGTGCTTGTAAACGTATGGAAGAATCTGCGGAAGCCCCAACCCCTATCGGAATCAGATACATCCCCGCCTCAGCGTCATGTCTTACGACTACTTCCACGCCATAGACCGCCTGAATCATATCGGATGTGACGACCTCGGCGGGCGGACCGTTCGTTATAATGCGCCCTTCCTTCATGGCAATCATAACGTCGCTATAACGAATAGCCTGATTGATATCATGCAGCACCATTACGATCGTCAGACCGTGTTCCTGATTTAACTGCCGGATGAGTTCCAATATTTCAAGCTGGTAGTACATATCCAGATAGGTGGTCGGCTCATCTAAAAATAAAATCGGCGTCCGTTGTGCCAAGGCCATTGCAATCCATACACGTTGCCGTTCTCCCCCCGATAACTGGTCCAGTGTACGTGTTCTGCGTTCCTCCAGATTCGTACAGGCTATCGCCCATTCGACCGCTTGCTCGTCCTCCTCACGTCTCGCTGTGAACATGTTCTTATGAGGAAGCCTTCCAAAGCTGACTAGCTTTTCTACGGTCAAGTCAGAGGGTGCCTCATTCTGCTGATGAACCACCGCCAATTGACGGGCCAGCTCCTTGGGCTTGTATCGGGCAATCTCTTTACCGTCCAAAATCACCTGACCAAGGCGGGGAGTTGCATTGTTCGACATGACGCTAAGCAGCGTCGATTTACCACAGCCATTGGGACCAATGATGGTTGTAATTCGTCCCGGCTCAATGACAGCATTGATGGCGTGAAGACGATCTGTTTTCCGGTCATATGAAAAGGTAATATCCTTAATGTCCATAGGTGCGATCCGCCTTTCTGATCAGGAATATCAGGAACGGCCCGCCAATGACGGCCATAATAATGGAAGCCGGAATTTCATTGGGAGCAAGCACCGTCCGGCCCAGCGTATCCGCAAGCAATAACAACAAACCGCCGCACAAGGCGGAAAACGGAATCAGCCACTTGTGATCCGAACCAACCAAGTAGCGGGCACAATGCGGAACGAGCAGGCCGATAAAGGCAATAACTCCAGCAATAGCTGTAGCCGTTGCTGCAAGCAGCACAGCAATAACAGAAATTAAAAGACGCGCACGCGTCACATTGAATCCCAGGTTTTTAGCTGTTTTATCTTGCAGCGACAAAAAATTGCACCAGGAGAACACGAGTATGGCTAAAATCAGCCCAATCCCGCCATAGGTCACAATAACCTCGACATCGACCCATTTTTTCATGGACAAGGTTGAGGTTGTAACCTGATTAATGCTGGTGACCGCGTAACTGCCCCGATAGTTAAACGATTGCCCGAGACCCGAAAAAATCGCATTCACAGCAACCCCGATCAAGATCAGACGGATCGGATGCAGGCCGGATTTCCATGAAAATCCGTAAACCATGAGACAGGCCAGCGCACCACCGATAAAAGAAAAGAAGGGCATCCAGAAATAGAGTGCCGGAAAGATCGTAACCGCAATCAGCGAAACCAAAGCTGCCCCCGAAGAAATACCGATAACCCCGGCATCAGCCAGCGGGTTTTTCATCACGGCTTGCAATAAAACACCCGCCACCGCAAGCGTGGCTCCCGCCATCACGGCTACGATAATTCTCGGTAGTCTCAGATCCTTGACCACATTCACCTGATCATCCGTCCCTGTCCACAATCCGGTCACCAATTGACTCAAATTCACCTTGAGACTGCCTGTCATCGCTGAATAGAGAATGACGCTGATGAGCAAGGCGATTACAACGATAAAGCTCCAACCTTTTTTCGACATGTCTTCAGCTTCCTCTAATTCGTAGGATACAACATTTTTACTAGCTCATCCAGCGCCGAGTTTACCGCCAAATTTCCTGTTGTTCCAAACAGCGGCTCCGGCAAATCATAGACGTGTCCGTTTTTCACAGCGTTAAAATGTTTCCAAATATCGTTAGTTTTGAACTCTTCGTCGAACATTTTGACCACTTCATCCGGCATCCCGTGTGCAGCACGCAAAATAATATCCGGATTGGACTGTTGCAAAGCTTCTGTATTGTGGGCAATAAATTCAACCTTCTCACCCTGGACTACGTTCGTCCCGCCTGCAATTTTAACCAGATCCCCAATATAGGAATGCTCGGTAGCCACCAGATAGCTTCCCGGTACCCCCAGCAAGATCAATACTTTAGGGGATTTCTTCCCTTTGATCTTTTGTTGAATCTCGGCTACTTTAGCGTCCAAAGCTCCATTAATCTCCTTTGCCTTTTCGGCTTTGCCGAACGTATCTCCCAGCTTTTGAATTTCTTTTTGCATGTTGGCTAGACTTTCAAAATTCAAAAATTCGGCATTGATCTTCAAATCTTTAAATTTAGGCTCCAGATCATATTTTAGTGTCGTAACCGACAGTACGTCTGTCGGCTTCAACGACATCACCTTTTCCATATCAGGACTCATCGGATTGCCCACATCAGGGACATCCTTATAACGATCAGGCAGCACTTTCGTGCTTGTCGGCTTGCCTGCCAAATCCAGACCCAGCGCATCCGTAATTTCCGTAATGGCTACCGTTGTAGCAACAATACGTGATTGTGCTTTATCGCCGGACGTTGCCACTGATTTCGCACCTTCATGATCGTTCTGTTCGGCCGTCGCCCCTCCCGAGCATCCGGCGAGCAACAAAAGCACCAGACCCATCAGCATATAAAAGCAGAACGATTTCCCTTGTACCAAAGCTGTATATCGTTTCATGAAAGCTAAATCACCTCAATTCAAAATATAGAAGCAGCCTGAGCCTCAACTTTTCGGGTAATGAAATGCTGACAAGTCTTGATGCCAGGGCACCAAGACTTGCTTGCATACAAGCTATTCTGTTATTAGAGCAGGTTTGATGCTACTGCGACCTGATATTATTTTGCTTTCAGACTCGCTTCATCAAACTGGAATTGAACTGTATACCAGTGATCATATGGCACGCCGCCAAGAACTAAACCAGGTACAATGACGTGTGTGTAGGCACTGATTTTCTGAGACAAGTCCCCTGCTTCAAATTGAACGACACGCGTATCGCCAGATGTCGAGATGACCTCTACATCTTTCAGGCTGCCATTCTGCTCCACTTGTAGAACAGGCATCCAGGAGCTATTTTTCAAAGTAACTTGAATATAACGCTTGTCTCCCTTTTCAATCAATGTAGCAGGCTTGTCGAGGTACCCATCCATGACGGAAGCTTCGCTTGTTTTATCTTTAAAAACGTTGTAATTGATCGTGTATTGCTTCTCGGAAGTGACTGTTTGAGCTGTTTGCTCCACTACAGATTTCGTTTCAGCCACAGGTGTTGGCGTTTCTGCTGTCTGCTCAGTAGCTGGTGCGGTTGTAGCTGCATTGACTCCCTCACCTTTAAGCGATGCACGGTCAAATTGAATTTGTCCGCCGAACTTCTCATTCACAATAAATTTCTCAGGCAAGTATACCTGTGTGTACACGCTCAGCTTTTGGTCCAGATCAGGCACTTCAAAAGCGATGGTGTGCGTGTCACCTTTCGTGTTGGAACCAACAACGGTTGGATTGGCATATCGGCCTTCAAAGTCTGTTTGGAACAACTTCAAAGCCTGATTGTCCGTCACGGTGAGATGAGCCTGCACCTTACCATTCTTCACAATCAGCTTCGCCAGACTCTGTACAAAAGGAGCCACAAGAGAGTCCTTGTCCGTTCCATTCGCCAGCACACGGAAGTTCGCTGTGTACTCTCCATCGGCTAAATTGCTTTTCCCTTTTTCAACTTCGCCTGTCTTTTTATCGTTGTAATACGTTACATCGCTAGTATTGAATTTGAATTCAAAATCATATACCTTCTCCACACGATCCTCAGCCTTGAAAACCATCGGAGCAGCACTCGCTACCTTCGGAGCTTCGTAAACAACCAGTTGGCCTTTTACGTTGTTCTTAAAGTCGCTAACGCTAAAACGAACGTTCTTTGTATTACTTGCTGCATCTTCCTGGGTCACTTCTGCGTCTTTGTAGCCTCCGCTTGCCGTGTCCCAAATGCGCAATGCCTTCACTTCGTTGCTATTTTGCAGCTTCAGACCAATAAACCGTTTGTCGCCTTCCACGACCAATTGCGCTGGTTCATTGGCAATAAAGCGTTGAGCCGGAGAATTCTCTCCTGTTGTTCCATCCGCTAAAACAATACTGAATTTCAAAACATATTTACCATTGACAAGCTTGTCAAAATCCAATTTAACGATTGGATCTGCCGCTCCTGTAGAGGACGGTTCGACAAAGCTGCGAATGGTAGCAGGCTCGAATTGATACTGCACATCATATACGTGGTCATAAGGGATGCCACCCAAATCCAGACCCGGTACAATGACATGTGTATTAACCATAACTTTATCCGATAGATCTGCGACTTCAAATTGGACGGTTCTTGTATCTGCCGAGGTCGATTGATCAATAACCTGAGCCTCTGCACCGTTTACCTTGAACGTTTTAATCCAGCTGCTCTTGTCCATTTTGATCTGGATCAAATTCTTGCCGGATTGCTTCAACAGAGTGGCTGGTTTTTGCATATAGCCATCCATTACAGATATTTCATTGCTTCCATTTTTGAGTACGGAGAAATCAATGCTATATTTGCCGTTCTCAGTCCCAGGAGTTGTACCGCCATCCGTTCCTTTCACCGCAATGCTGCTACGATCAAATTGAAGACGAATCTTATGGTCCATCTCATAAACGGTTCCGTTATAGCTGGTACTTACATGAACTTGCGCATTCAGAATAGCGTCCAAGTCTGCCACTTTGAACTTTACAACACGAGTGTCCGCTTTCTTGTCCACATTTACGACATCTGAATCCGTCAACGTTCCGTTTTGTTCCGTTTTAAACTCCGTCACCGTGGCGCTGTCTTTGATCGTAAAGGAAGCTTCATACTTACCCTTTGATACCGTCAGCGTTGCTGGAGACAACAAATATTGCGCCATTGATGATTTTTGATCTTTCGTTGCATGCAATGCATCGAAGTTGATGGAGTATGTGCCGTCCGCCAAAGTCGATGGTGTACCTGGATTTGTTGGTGTCGAATCTTTAAGTGTTACACTATTTCTATCAAATTTGAGACGGATCGTATGGTCCATTTCATAAGGGGTTCCGTTGTAGCTGGTACTAACATGAACCTGCGCATTTAAAATGGCATCCACATCAGCCAATGGGAACTTCA
>NZ_PNXQ01000002.1:45710-46811 GCF_005217525.1 Paenibacillus terrae
TTTTGAACTTCGTAATCGTTGCGCTATCCTTGATCTGGAAGGACACTTCATACTTACCTTTCGTCGCTGTCAGTGTTGCTGGCGACACCAAGTACCGTGCCATCGAAGAGACTTGATCCTTGGTTGCGTGCAGCGCATCAAAGTTAATGGAATACGTACCATCTACCAAGGTCGAAGGTGTACCCGGATCAGGTGTAACATTGCCGTTAAATTGGATTTGAACATAGTACCAATGATCGTATGGTACTCCGCCCATTTCCAACCCAGGTACGATAACGTGAGTATAAGCATTTACTTTGTTAGACAGACTTCTTATTTCAAACTCCACTATGCGTTGGTCACCCTCAGTGGATACCGTAGCCGCTTCTTCATATTTTCCATTCTGCTCTGTTTGGAAGGAAGGAATCCAACTGCTGTTTTTAATCGTCAGTTGAACATACCATTTGTTTCCTTTTTGGACCACTTTAGCTGGCTTTAGAGTATATCCGTCCATAACGGACATATCTTGCGACTTATCCTTTAAAACAGAGAAGTCAATACTTCCCAATTGCAGAGAAGAACCCGGATCAGGGGTAACACTGCCGTTAAACTGGATTTGAACATTGTACCAATGATCGTATGGTACTCCGCCCATTTCCAACCCAGGCACGATAATGTGGGCATAAGCATTTACTTTGTTAGACAGATTGCCTACTTCAAACTCGATTGTACGTTGGTCACCCTCAGTGGATACCGTAGTCGTTTCTTCATATTTTCCATTCTGTTCTGTTTGGAAAGATGGAATCCAACTGCTGTTTTTAATCGTCAGTTGAACATACCATTTGTTCGCTTTTTGAACCAGTTTAGCTGGTTTTACAACATAGCCGTCCATAACGGAAACATTTTGCGATTTATCTGTCAAAATCGTGAAGTCGAGGCTTCCTGGTTGTAAAGGAACTTCGGGTTCTGGCGATGTTACAGGCGGAGTCGTCTCCTCTGCAACCTTTATTGTAGATGGATCAAATTCAATCGAGTTTTCTCTCTTTATATTTTTGAAATTAAAATCCACATCAATTTTCTGAGTTAAATCATACACGTCAAATGTTACAGATCTTTGATTAT
>NZ_PNXQ01000002.1:46821-86020 GCF_005217525.1 Paenibacillus terrae
AACATGATACGTAGCTTGTCCGACTGACGCATTATACTCTACTTTAAAAGTAGCTGGTTTCACAAAATAGAGAGCTTGTGGTGAATTGTTGCCTGTTTTTCTGTTCTTCACTGCATATTCAATTGAATATTTATTGGAGTCCTGAACGACGCTGGGGCTCTGTACCTCTGCAACTGAAACCACACCTACCGATGGTGCCGTTTCGTTCTCTGTCAGGGTTGTTTCCGCCATACTTGGTTCTGTCGAATATACATCCTCACTCACAGAAGTAGCAGACGCACCAGATTCAGTTGATGTGACAGTATCTTCGGCAGATACAACTGGTGCAGACGGGAACACAACCGAAAGCAGCATGGCAAAGGTCGCTAACATTATTAAGTATTTTCTAAATTGCCTCTTCAAGTGTATTAATCCCCCTACTTAAAATATACTCATTTGAAGCTCTCCCGAGCTTCAAATGAGTATTCAAATCAATACAATGTCTCTGTACTAATTAATCGTATCTTCATCAAAAACAAATTGAACGATGTAATCGTGATCGTATGGCACACCGCCAGTATATTCTTTCGGCACGCTTACGTGAAGTTTAGCGTTCAATAGCGCGGACAAATCGCTCACCGGAAACTCAACCACTCTAGTATCACCGGATGTGCTGACTACAGTTGCATTCACATATTGACCATTTTGTTGTGTTTTGAATTCAGTGACCCAAGCGCTTTTGGTAATCGTCACTCTAACCTTGTACTGACCATTAGCAGCAATCAAGGTAGCTGGCTTCGCCACATAACCGCCTGTATCCATGTAGGAAGGTGAAGTTGTACCATCTTTGTACACTGTGTAATCAATGGTATACGTACCATTAGGCAAAGCAGCATTCGCTTTATTTGTAGAAAACGGAGCTAGTACAACAAATACCAAAGCAGCCATCAATACAGTAAGCATTACTTTTTTCAAATTCATACGGTTCATGATCATGTTCATGTTCTCAGTCTCCTTTTACGTTTTATTGTGGATTAGATTTCGTCGAATTGCAGTTGTACATCATACTTGCCTGTGTAACCAATGACTGGAATCGTGATTTCAGCATAAGCGTTAACTTTGGCATTCAGGTCAGCAACTTCGAATTCCACTACGCGAGTGTTGCTGGCAGTATCAGTGCTTACCACAGTCGCATCTTGCAGTACGCCGTTTTGTTCCACTTTGAACGTTGTGATCAGATTGCTGCTTTTCACAGTCAAACGAACAATATTTTTGCCATTAGCTACAATAACCTGAGCTGGTTTCGTCAAATAGCTGTCCAGACGGGAGGTTTCATTCGTTTGATCTTTCAGAACAGCATAGTCTACTGCATACGTGCCGTCGGCTGCTGCCGCTTTAGCTGAGAATGGAGCAATAACTGCAAAAACAAGTGCTGTCATAATCAATGCAACAAGTACCTTTTTAAAAGAAAGCTGCTCAAAGCGATTCATTACCATATTCATATCTACACACACTCCTCTATTTTTTATGCTTGAATTTATGTTGATTTCATGAACGATAAGATTGCTTGAATTTACTTCTTAGAAGATTTGGTTGATTTCGTTGACTGGACGGCCGCTACTTTTTTGACACTTTTGGAATCAAAAGCGAAGCGAATGGTATAATCATGATCGTAATTATACGCAGGGACGGTAACATGAATTTTCGAAATCAGTGGGCTGCTCACAGTTGTAATTGGAAATTGTACAGTGCGGGTATCGGTTTTGGCATCCTTATGAATGACCTTTGTGTCGATGATTTTTCCTTTGTAATCCACTTTAAACCCGGTTGTCCATTCGCTGTGATTCAGCTTAATTTGCATGGTCATTTGGCCTTTTTTCACATACAACTTGGCTGGCTTCTCAAAATAATCATTAGCCATGGATACAGAATCGTTTTCGGCCTTGAGAATATCGTATTTAAGCGTGTATGTACCATCCGCCAATTTTGTAGAAGCCGTAGCGGCTACCACAGATGATGAAGTTGGCCAAAAGCTCAGCACACTGACCAGCAGAAACACAGCAATCATTGCAGAATAACCCTTCCTCATTTTGACAGCAGTCCCTCCCCACGAGAATATAAGTTAATTGATTATCATTCTCAATTGAATTTTTAAAAAAATAGCTCTTCCTGAGCTTTTCCTCCCCACCTTCCCATCCAGAAATTCGCAAAACCAAGTGAACCCATCACCAATATATCTTACACTTTTCGAATATGTCAATATGTATTTGCGTGTATATAACCCCTTGATATATGCTATTTTTTAAGAAAAATTTAGGACATCTTCCTCTATATGAAGAATCCCCTCCTCTCCATTTCAGTAAAGAAATTATTTAAAATTTTTGTTTTTTCAATTGACAATTCCTATTGATATTCATTATCATTCTCTTATACATAAATGAAAATGATTATCATTATTGTTTAACTTAAAATTGCAGGAGGAATGACATGAAATCTTATGTGTTGTGGTCATCCGCAGCGCTTTTATTGGCAGTTACCGGATGCAGTAATGGTACTCCGGCCGCAGATCACAAACCAACCACTGCATCTGTATCTGCCACTTCCGGCAAAACAAGCGGTGCGGCGATTCAGGTTACTGATTTTTCAAAACGGACGTTGGCGTTCCAAGGTATCCCTCAACATATTATTGCGCTCAGCAATGGCGATCTGGATATCATATATGCTTTGGGCGGAACAGCCGTCGGCAGACCCAACTCGAATGGACCTTCCGTCGTGCCTGCTGCTGAAAACGTTCAACAAGTAGGCTCTACTCATGAGGTCGATCTGGAGAAAATTACGATGCTCAAACCGGATGTCGTATTAGGCAATTACCCTATGAATGAGAAAGACATTCCAGCTATTGAAGGTGTCGGTTCGCAGTTGCTGCTGACAGGGGCCAATTCAGTCAAAGATATTCAGTCGCAAATTACACTCTTCGGACAATTACTGCAAAAGCAGACTCAGGCCGTGAAGCTGAATCAGCAAATTGACCAACAGGTAGCCACATTACAAAAGGAAACAGCCTCTACCTCCAAACCTAAAGTGCTGCTTGTTTACGGAGCCCCGGCCACATATATGGCGGCATTGCCGAATTCATTAGGGGGAAATATTCTGGAAATGGCTGGCGGTGCTAATATTGCCGCTGATTTTCCGGGGCTGCAAAATTTCCCGCAATATGCGCAGCTAAATACGGAACGTATCGTACAGGCCGACCCTGACTACATCCTGATTATGACCCACGGCAATACGGAAGAGGTCAAAGCCGCATTTATCAAGGAAATGCAGGAAAATGCAGCTTGGAGCGGAATCAAGGCGGTCAAAAACAATCAGGTCGAGGTATTACCCTCCGATCTGTTCGGAACCAATCCGGGCACACGGGTTACTGAGGCACTGGATTTGATGCACCAAAAGCTGTATCCGGCGAAATAAGCGATGAACAAACTACAACGCGCCAGAAGACGCACCATCGCCTGGATTACGCTTCCGATCCTGCTGATAGCTGTATCCGTGTACGGCCTGGCTTACGGATCGGTGTCGATTCCACTACGAGAAATCAATCAGGTTTTGCTACATAATGATGACTCCACCTATCGCACGATCCTAATGGATCTCCGGCTGCCCAGAGTATTAGTGGGTCTGCTCGTAGGAGCCTGTCTGGCAGCTGCGGGAGCACTTCTTCAGGGAGTCATGAAAAATCCACTGGCTGATCCCGGCATTATTGGTGTATCGGCTGGTGGTGGACTCGCTGCGGTCATCACGATGGTCATGCTTCCACAGCTTAGCTACCTTCTTCCGGTAACTGCCTTTTCGGGAGCCTTCCTGACTGCTGTTGCGATTTACCTGCTGGCTTGGGATCGGGGAGCCTCTCCCGTCAAAATCGTATTAGCGGGTGTTGCGATCAACGCACTGCTGGGCGCGGTCATGAACGGCGTGATGGTCATGTACAGCGACCGCGTGCAAGCGGTTCTCCCTTGGTTATCCGGCGGATTGAACGGACGAAGCTGGCATCATCTGGAGTTCATGGCGCCTTACGCCATCATTGGCTTAATCGCCTCCCTGTTTGCGATCAAGCCTGCCAATTTGCTGCTGCTGGGCGACGATTCAGCGCAACTGCTCGGACAGCGTGTAGAGCTTCAGCGGCTGCTCATTATCTTGCTCTCTGCCCTGCTCGCCGGTACGGCAGTCAGTGTAGCGGGGCTGATCGGTTTTGTAGGACTGGTCGTTCCTCATGTTATCCGCCTGCTGATCGGGGAGGATTATCGCTTCCTCCTTCCCCTTTCCATTCTGGGCGGCGGGACACTGGTCGTACTGGCGGATACGGTGGCACGGTCCTGGTTTGATCCGATTGAACTGCCTGTAGGTATTTTGCTGGCCGTCATCGGAGCGCCGTTCTTCTTAATCCTGCTCAAGAAACGGGGGAATTTCGGATGACAGCCATTCAGGGTGAGCATATCTCCTTGCAGCGCGGGTATTTCAAGCTGGACGATGTAAACATTACCTTACCCACCGGACAGCTCACCGCAATTGTCGGGCCCAACGGTTCGGGCAAATCCACGCTTTTGCGGATTATTACACGGCTGCTCAAGCAGGATCAGGGACAGGTTTCTGTACTGGGCAAGCCCGTGCAGGAGTACAGGCGGCGTGATTTTGCCCAGACGATTACAATGCTGCCGCAAATGAAGGATATGCTGCCGTTATTAACGGTTCGTGAGCTGGTCGCTTACGGAAGATCCCCTCATGCCAAAGGCTTGAGGACACGGCATACCGGACAGGATCAGCATATTGTGGACCATGTCATGGAAATCACAGGCATGAAGCCCTATGCGGATCGGATGTTCCATACTCTATCGGGAGGTGAACAACAAAAAGCGCGAATTGCAATGGCTTTGGCCCAACAAACGGGCATTCTTTTGCTCGATGAACCTACCACTTTTCTGGATATCGCCCATCAATTTGAGGTTATGGATATGCTGAGGCGTATCAATCACGAGTCCGGCTTGACGATTGTTATGGTACTGCATGATTTGCAGCAAGCTGCGGCCTATTGTCATCATATGATTGCGCTTAAAAGGGGACGAATCGCCATGGCCGGCGAACCCCGTCAGATTTTGACGTCTGCTTTTCTTCGCGACATTTATGAAATGAACGCCACGATCAAATTTGAGGATGGCTATCCGGTCATTATACCGACCATACCACATCATTCAGGAGGAATTTAATATGGTTATTGTTACCAACACATCTAAAATCACCCCGGGCAATGCCCACCTGCTCATCGAACGCTTTAACAAAGAAGGTAAAGTGGAAAAAATGGAAGGCTTCCTCGGTCTGGAGGTACTGCTCACTGAAAACACAAAAGATTATGAGGAAGTAACGATTAGCACACGCTGGAAGGAAAAAGAAAACTTCCAAGGCTGGACCAAAAGCGAGGCCTTCCGTGAATCACACAGCCACCGCCAAATTCCGGACTATATTTTAGAAAATAAAATCACGTTCTATGAAGTCAAAATCGTGCGTCATCCCATTAGCAGCACCGACTCCGATTCCTCTCTGGTGAACGATACCGAAGCGGTCTAATCCTGTAACACAGCGACAGACTTGTCTGCCCGCACCTTTTCACTCATTACAAGCCAACCATAAAAAGCGACTCCGCAGACCATTGTCCGCAGAGTCGCTTTTTAATGTGGAATCCTCAGATTGTAGTGGAACAGCGGCTTTGAATTTTCAGCGTCTCACCGTGTCCCAGTATATGAATGCGCTCCTTGGCGATACCCAAGCGTTCACGCTCCACTTCGAGACGATCCAGCGCCTCTTTCGGCGTATCATCCGCCAGCTTAAAGGCTCCGTAATGCATCGGGATCATCTGATCCGCGCCGCAATCCACGAACCCCTGCAACGCCTCCTCCGGTGTCACATGCTGCGAGGTCATGAACCATTCCGGCTCATATGCACCAATCGGCATAAAGGTCAGGTCAATGTCAAAGCGCTCGCCAATCTCCTTGAAGCCGCGGAAATATCCGGTATCTCCCACAAAGTACAACGTCGGTGCAGCTACCGTTTCTGAATTAGAATCCGTTTCTGTGACGGACGTGGCAGAGCCGATCACCTGCTGCTCACTTTGCAGCACGTATCCACCCCAATGCGAAGTATTCGTATCAAACGGCGTACGCCGCGTCCAATGCTGAGCCGGGACAAACGTGAACCGCACCCCGCCTACCGTAACATGATCCCACCATTTCAGCTCATGGCAGTTACGGAAGCCTTTGCGGACCATTTTCGCCTTTAATCCCGAAGGTACGAGCATCAGCGTATCTGCACGATACAATTTGCGCAACGAATCCATATGCAAATGATCATAATGCGAATGAGACAGCAGAATGATGTCCAACGGCGGTACATCCTGAATGCGGATACCGGGCGGAGCCAGTCTTTTGTCCAAAGCCATACGCTCAGCCCACACCGGATCCGTAACGATGTTCAGTCCGAGATATTGAATGAAAAAGGTTGAATGCCCTATCCAGGTCGCCGTCGTCGTGTCCCGGTTACTGTGCAAAAACTCCAGCTCCGGGGGATGGTTCGGAACAACGAACGTATAATCCTTTGTTTTGCTGCGGCGCTCCTGCCGCCATTGTCTGAATTGCTTGAGAGTTTTATCCGTATTGACATGATCCATGTTGTTAAAGCGAACTTTGGGCATGATGTAAGTAACTCCTTCCCTGACGGACCCGTTCTCCAAAAAGCTCGAAGCGGCTCAACTTCATTTATATATTACACGTGAGTGTGAACATCCAATGATGCAACATGCTGGTGTATGTAAAGTATAATTCAATCCGCCTTTTACATGCAAAAATGAACCCTCCCCATCAATCAGGAAGGGCCATCTCAGATGCTGTTGTCAGTCCTGTGGATTTTTAAAGCGTGCCGAGTACATAAACAGAAACACAATCGCCACCACAATAATAATAGGCGACTCATACATGATCGTAAAATGCTCGAAAGCAGCCATTTGTACTCACCCTTTCTTCCCCGCTTGTCCTCGCACATAATCCGCATCGAACAGGAACAGTCTCAAGATCAGGATCAGTGACGGGATGAGCACCAGCAGCCCCGCACTAAACGCCGTAATCAATGCATACGCCATGGCGGAGTTCGTAAAGCTGTGATGCACATTAATGTAGGGATACAAAACATACGGCAAATGCGAGCGACCATAACCATACCAAGCAAATGCAAATTGCAGCATGACCAGAATAAAGGAGGTTCCGAGATAACGCCGCCGCCATACCAGATAGACAGCTCCGACAAAGCAGACGAAGGAGGCAACAAACATCCATGCCATATTCAGCATATTGGCGAAATGGTCTGGATTTTGTTTGTTAATCTGAAAAAATGCGAGCAGACTCGCCACAATCGTAGGACCGCTCCAGAATAGCGCGTACCCGCGCACGATTTCAAAAGCAACCTTGTCTCCTGCCCTTTTGGCATAATAGGACAGAAACATCGCCGAGATATACAGTACACTCACCAGCGCAAGGAAAATAACCGCCCACGTATAGGGGTTGCCTAATAACTCGCCCCAGCCCAGATGAACACCTGTGCTGTTTTCCACAATAATGCCGCCTTCCGAAATGGCGAGAACCGTCGACAGCGCCGCCGGAATCAGCAGCCCTGTTGCGCCGTACAATGCCATGTAGACGATATTATTTGTACCGGAATGTCCATACGTGTTGTACGCATAGTACACCCCGCGGATCGCGAGAAGCACAATGGCAATACTGCCGGGAACGAGCAACGCTGTGCCATAGTAATAAGCCGCATCCGGGAAGAAACCATTCAGTCCCACCACGAAAAAAATGAGAAATACGTTCGTTACCTCCCACACCGGCGATAAATACCGCTGTATAATGTTGTGGATTTTGTTCTGGTGACCTGTCAGCACACTGTAAAAGCTGAAAAAGCCTGCGCCAAAATCAATAGATGCCACAATCAAATAACCGAACAGGAAGGTCCACAAAATGGCGATACCGACAATTTCATAGCTCACTTCCCTTCAGCCCCTTCCAGACCCAGCTGCTTTAGTTCTTCCACTGCATCTTTATTTCGGAACAGCTTGCTGAGAACCTTAATGGCTGAGAAGCACAACACGAGATACAAAATGATAAACATCACGAGCATCCATCCCACACTGGTGGAGGTGGTCGCTGCTTCGGACACCTTCATATAGCCGCGCAAAATCCACGGCTGCCTGCCAACCTCCGCGAACATCCAGCCCAGCTCAATGGCTACCATAGCCATCGGCCCCACCAGAATGAGCGCCAGCAGCAGCCATTTGGGGTATGGTTTACGACCTGGCAGACGCTTGCGAATCAGATACAACAGCGGAATGACGAGAATCAGCACCCCGGTGGTGATTTTGAGATCGAACATATAGTGGATAGACAACGGTGGTCGCTGATCCACAGGATAATCATTCAAACCCTTAACTTCTGTACTGGGCAGATTCCCGGCCAAAACACTAAGCGCATAAGGCACTTTCAAGGCGTACTTGATGTCTCCGTTCTTGTCCATATAACCGCCATATACGAAAGGAGCGTGCGTCATTGTATCAAAATGCCATTCGGCAGCAGCCAGCTTTTCCGGCTGATATTTGGCCAGAAATTTACCAGAAGCGTCTCCGATCATCACGGTACTGATGGCAAATACAATGGTACAGGTGGCGGTCAGCTTCAGCGCTTTTTTGAAATACGGGTGGTTACGCCCCCGCAGCATACTGTAAGCAGCCAGTCCCATCAGCACCCCAGCGCTCAATGTATACGAGGAAGCCAGCACATGAGAAACTTTGGTCGGCGTGGCCGGATTCAGCATGGCCTGGATGGGATGAATATCTGTCATGACTCCATTTTTAAGTGTAAAGCCTTGAGGCTGGTTCATGAACGAGTTCACAGTTGTAATAAAAACCGCTGATGCAGATGAGGCAATCGCTACCGGAATAAGCAGCATCAGGTGAAAATATTTGCTTTTAAACCGATCCCAGGTGTACAAGTAGATACCCAAAAAAATGGCTTCAATGAAAAAAGCAAACGTCTCCAAAAACAGAGGCAGCGCAATCGCTTGTCCAGCCACCCGCATAAAGGTAGGCCAAAGCAAGCTGAGTTGCAGTCCAATGGAAGTACCCGTGACGACACCTACGGCAACGGTGATGACAAACCCCCGCGCCCAACGTCGGGCCAGCAGCGTATAGTGCGGATCACCGGTTCGCAGCCCGCGCCATTCCGCGAGTGCAATCATCAAAGGTACGCCAACGCCAATGGATGCAAATACAATATGAACAAACAGGGTAATTCCGGTCAACATCCGGCTTAGCAACACGGGGTCCAGTGAAGACAAATGGTACTCACTCCTTCATTTCACATTTTAAATAGAAAGCACCTGCATACATTTCTTCGGATTACGATCTAGGGAGTCAGGCGGGCTATGCTTTTAATGACTGCGTACAGCATAATAACCGCTATCACAATACACACAATAATGAGCGTCCTTTCCTGCTTGCGGAACATGGGAACGCCTCCTTTACTCGTCGTTTGGAGCATGGGGAGAACATATCTTAGTCTAGCTAAATTTTGTTATTTTTAACCATTATGCCGCTATAAATTTAGCAGGATTCCATTTTGGATATTGCCATGTGCAGTCGAATCGTTCTGGGCAGCTACTTTTTAGCTTCATTAGTGTGAGATTTATCATTGTATTTTCATCAAAATGACGAACTCCCTCTTTGGAGACATTCGTGGAATGAGGTACAATACAGATAAGCTATATATGGAGAACTTTTGAATAGGAGGCTGTACCGCGCTATGAAAATAACATCTATCGAGCCAACTCCCAGTCCGAACACCATGATGCTGCATCTGGATGAACGCCTGGAAGCGGGCATTCGCAGAACATATACACGGGATAATGAACGCTCCGCTCCCCCCTTTATCCGGCGTATGCTGGGCATTGAAGGAGTCAAAAGCGTGTTTCATACGACGGATTTTGTAGCCCTTGATCGCAAAGGGAACGCAGATTGGTCCACCATTCTGGGTCAGGTTCGCGACCAGCTAGGAGAGGAAGGCGCAGACGCCAATTGGGACTTGCCAGAGGAAACCTCCGGGGAAGCGTTTGGTGAGGCACAGGTATTTGTGCAATTTTTCCGGGGCATTCCGATGCAAATCCGGGTCAAGGCGGGCCAGCAGGAGGAACGGATTTCCTTGTCCGACCGTTTCGTGCAGGCCGTAACCCGGGTAGCCAGTGCCACGCTGATCAAGGAGCGCAAGCTGAGCGATTACGGCGTCCGCTATGGAGAGCTACCGGATATCGCGCGCGAGGTGGAGCAGGAGCTGGAGGCAGCCTTTCCGCAGGAGCGGCTGGAGCAGATTATCCAGCAGGCGATTGCCCACGGCGCGGACAACAGCGAATTCGTGGAGGAACGCCGCGAATGGAGTGATGCCGAGCTGGAGCAGGCCCTACAGCACGAGGATTGGCGTACCCGCTACGCCGCGCTGGATCGGCTGGAGCCGACGCCCGAGCATTTGCCACTCATCCGCCAAGCGCTGCATGACGACAAAATGCAGCTACGGCGGCTGGGGGTCGTCTATTTGGGCGATCTGCGCACACCGGAGGCGATGGAGCTGCTGTTCGAGGCGCTGCGTGATCCTTCAGCGGCCGTACGCCGTACGGCGGGCGATACGCTGTCGGATATCGGCGACCCGGCGGCTACCGGAGCTATGATCGGAGCCTTGTCGGATAGCAGCAAGCTGGTTCGCTGGCGGGCTGCCCGCTTTTTGTACGAGGTCGGCACCGAGGACGCGCGCGAGGTACTGGAGAAGGCCGTTGATGACCCCGAATTCGAGGTCAGTCTACAGGCCAAAATGGCGCTGGAGCGCATTGAGTCAGGCGAGCAAGCCGCAGGTACGGTTTGGCAGCAGATGGCCAAGCGCAACTCTTGATTTATGATTTTAGGACTGGACCTTCAAAAAATTGTCGATTGTCAGAAGATGTACAGGTACGCTATACTTTAGTTTGCTATACAATAACATATCATGTCATACACCTCATCAACCCTGTTTTATGATGAGGTAGAGGTCGCGGATGTAATCAGTACACCGGAGGAGACGCCAAGAGCCGTCTGTGATTCCTGTGGAAAGGTACACCCGCCGAAGTATGCGGAGCCGACTCTTTGTAAACCTCCGAATGCTGGGGCTGCTGACCGAAAGGAGCAGAACTGTCACGCGATGTCCTAACACAGACACGTGTGTTGAGCTATCTTGTTATAGAAGAAGGTATGGTGCGGAATGCATAGACAAGACCGCAGGCGTATTCCCTGCGGTCTTTTGACGTTTGTAATCCCCCTCCTTCAGGCTCTTGCCCTGACATGAAATACCATTTCATGAAGGAGTGTTTGAACGTGCAACACAAAGCGACACCTGCCGCAACCTTGCGGAAAAGTCTCAAAGCCCGACATATGACGATGATCGCCCTCGGGGGCTCCATCGGAACAGGCCTGTTCCTCGCCAGTGGAGGCGCGGTTGCAGAAGCCGGACCCGGAGGGGCCTTGCTGGCTTATGCAGCGGTCGGCCTCATGGTTTATTTCCTGATGACCAGCCTCGGTGAGCTGGCTACGTTTATGCCTGAATCCGGCTCTTTTAATACCTATGCTGGCCGCTTCGTCGATCCGGCTTTTGGTTTCGCCATGGGCTGGAACTTCTGGTACAACTGGGCCGTGACGATTGCCGCCGAATTGGCAGCAGCGACCGTGCTGATCAAATACTGGTTTCCCGAAAGTCACTCCGCCTGGTGGAGTTTGTTATTTCTAGCCGTGATCTTCGCGCTGAACGCGCTGACGGTCAAAGGCTACGGTGAATCCGAATACTGGTTCGCCATGATTAAAATTGTGACCGTGGTTATCTTTCTGACCGTGGGTGTGCTGATGATCTTCGGCATTATGGGAGGTCCAGCGATTGGCTTCGCTAACTTTACTGTGGGCGATGCCCCGTTCCACGGCGGATTTTTCGCTGTATTGGGTGTGTTCATGGCCGCAGGCTTTTCCTTTCAGGGAACCGAACTGATCGGGGTAGCCGCCGGAGAGAGTGAAAATCCGCGTGAAAATGTGCCGCGCGCCATCCGTCAAATCTTTTGGCGTATCCTGTTCTTTTATATTCTGGCGATTCTCGTCATTGGCTTGATTATTCCGTACACCAATCCGAATTTGCTGCGGGGAGATATCAGTGACATCGGGGTCAGCCCGTTCACACTGGTATTTGAAAAAGCGGGGCTTGCCATTGCCGCCTCCGTTATGAACGCCGTTATTTTAACTTCCGTATTGTCGGCAGGTAATTCCGGAATGTACGCGGCAACACGTGTACTGTACGCTTTGGCACGGGAAGGCAAAGCCCCCCGTTTCCTCGGACATATCAATCGGCGCGGCATTCCCATGAATGCACTGCTGATCACGACCGCTGTCGGTATGCTGGCCTTCCTCGCCTCCCTGTATGGGGACGGTGTGGTCTACAACTGGCTGCTAAACGCTTCCGGGATGTGCGGATTTATTACATGGGTCGGTATTGCGGTCAGCCATTATCGCTTCCGCCGTGCTTTTACAGCACAGGGTCGCAGTCTGAGTGAGCTTCCGTACAAAGCCCGCTGGTTCCCGTTTGGTCCCTTGTTTGCCTTCGCTCTGTGTATTATTGTGATTATCGGGCAAGGTGCCGATGCCTTTACCGGGCAAGCCATTGACTGGAAAACGATGATCGCTACGTATATGAGTGTGCCGCTGTTCCTTCTTCTGTGGCTCGGCTACAAATGGATCAAGCGTACCAAAATCGTTCCACTCAACGAGTGTGATTTGGACCCGGATGCGTCTTCCGGTAAATAAACAATAGTAAAAAGCCCGTCTCCGGGCATATACAGGTGGAAATTCGGATGAACGGTCCTATGGATCGGATCAGGTTCATCAGCATCTTCTCCCTGATATGTGGAGACGGGCTTTTTTCTGTTATTCGGAAGAAGAAGCTACCGGAGCTGTCAAAGACATAGACAAGGCACGGCGGCTTAAAATGCCATAAATCACAGCAATCAACGTCAGCAGTGCAGAAAACAAATACAAATTAACGATGCCCAGATGATCTGCAATCCAGCCCATCAGCAATAGCGAGATGCAAAACGTCATGCTCGTTAGTGTAGCCTGTGCGGACAGCACCTTGGGTAAATCGTGTACAGATACACTCATTTGCATCATCGTGCGGCGGGATACGACGGACATTTCCGCAGGCAATCCCATCAACAGTACGATCAGCAGCGTCAGCGGCGGTAATGTGTTAAGCGCATACCAAGCCGTTAACAGTCCATAGCAAGCCATCCCTGCCAGCATCGCGGGCAGCAGTCTGCGCTGCAAATACTTGACACTAGCGAGAACAATGATCCCGCCGCCAATCGCGCCTGCAAAATACGCCGCATTAATGTATCCCCACCATGCCTCGCTTTTGTGCAACACCTGCTGAGCGAAGGCAAGCGTGAATGCTCCTACCCAAACCGAACCACCCAGCAGGTCGATCATATCCATAAAAATAAGAGCCTTGAGCCTTCGGCTGGCTCCGATGAGGCTCCAGCCTTCACGCAATATTTCCTTTTTGCGCTTGGGAGGTAACACCGGACTCTCCGACTCCGGGCCATACAGTGTATCTTCCAACTGTGCGGGGGAAGTTGAAGCCAGTACGTCTCCGCTTTGCACCCGAGTTCCGGGTTGCAGTAAATAATGGGCTTTACCCTCTAGCGGATCACGGATCAAGCTGGTAAAGATCAGGGCCACCAAATATAGCCCACAAGCCACCAGCAGTGTTTTTTCCGAGCCTAACATGGCTACCAGTACACCGCTAAGCCCCCATCCAGCCAATTGCACGGTCTGATCGCTGACCGATACGAGACTGTTTGCCCGCATCAGCCCTTCCCCGGACGCAAGGCGCGGAATCAGCGCATTACGTGCAGGTGTGGTCCAACCGTCCAGAAAGGACATCGCTGCTACCAGTGTAAACACAAGCACCCATACCGGGTTTGTGCCCGCTGACCACAAATGCCCCAACAGGAGAGCGAAGAAAGCCAGTTGGCCAAATTGGGAAACGAACAGAATAAATGGAAGCTGGAACCGGGCCAATATCAGCGGTGCTAAAAAGCCGCTAATCATCTGTGCGGCCATTCGCAACAACGGAACGAGAACAGAGGAAAAAATCGAATCCGTTTCATGAAACACCAGAGAAACCAGTGCCATGATATAAAGAATATCTGCCGCATTCGACATCGTCTGCGTGCCGAGCAGATAAGTAAAAGAACGCTTATGCATATGAATAAAATACTCCCTTATAAATGTAGCTTTTTATATTGCAGCAAAATGATCAGGTCCATTTCAGAGTTACACGGAGATTTCCGGTGCTGCCTAAATCCGTGATCTGATAGGAGATGGTTTTTAACCCGAGCTGATACAACGATTGTAAATCTTCTTTGAGACTTCGCTCTGTCCCTTGATAGCCAAAGGTAAGCGTGGCCCCTCCCTTATTGATCTCTTTGCGAACCTGCTCCTTGATTTCGGCGGGTGATTTAACCAGACCCTTGCCATCTTGCAGCATATATTCCAGGTTATTGTACAGCTTTTGGTACACAGCAGCCTTGGGTCCGCCCGCAGCGACCAATCCCGACAATGTCTGCCGATACGATGTGTTCGCCTGAGGATACTGTTTAACCCAGGAGTGATCCCGGCGCATTTCGGCATCAGTCAGCAGATAATACGAAGTGCTTACCTCGTTGCCACGATCCGGGGTCGGATCATCCCATGTCGTATCCATGTGGTACCAATGTCCATCCAGTAAAACAAGATTCCATGCATGCAACTGGCCCCCTGCTCTTCCCTCTACAATCTGGTTGGTAATCCCGGAGCGTTCTAGCATTTTGTAGGCCAGCAAGGAATAGCCCTGACACACCGTGCTCCCGGTTTTCAGGCCATCGTATGCCGTGTACTTTTGCTGGGTTTCATCATATTTCAAACGAACCACGATCCAGTCATGAATGGCCTTCACCTTCTCATGATCCGTCATCCCCTTCGTAATGATGTCCCCCAGCACAGCTTTAACCGTGTTATCCACATATGCGGTTTGTTCCTTCGTCTCCCGGTAACTCAGACGGATCGTAACCTCGGCGGACGTGGTTGTGCCTGTATAGCTGAATGCATAGCTTTTGATCGTATAATTCACATACGGATCACTCTCCATCGCCTGTTTGATGGCTGTCTGTAGCTGCTGCTTGAGACCGTTCACCCGCCCTTGATATGTAAAGGTCAGCGTTTCACTCCGCGTAGCCATTGCCTGTAAGAGCTTATTCTGAAGCTGCTGTGACGAAACGGATGGAGCCGGCTTGACCGACGCAGCATATACATTGTTCCCCCACTCCACAGCATGTGGCAGCAACACAGCCAGCACTGCACCTGCCGCCAGGCATTTTATAAGCCTAACCCCGATTTTTCTGTTCATACAGAGCGTTCCTGCCCTTCTTAGCATAATTGTAAACAGCTCTATCTTACCATAAAAACAGCTGATCCAAGCGCTCTACTTTTGTCGGTTACAGGCGGGCGAGAATCTGGATAAAGACAGGTTTTGACACGACGCTTATCTCCCCGACTGAATAGGCAACAGACAGGCCATACCGTTCACAGAGAATTTTATCACAGCAGCTTGGCATTCCTTATGATATGGTACTGGCATCGGAAATCATTGATATTGATTCTCATTCTATATTAGAAAGGCTGAGCACCATGCCAGAATGTATCTCGCTCCTTCGTACTCCACCGGGTCAACCCGTGCGGCTGCAATCCCTTGCCTCTCTTCACCCCTCATTGCGCCGACGCTTAACGGACATGGGGATTGACGAAGGTTCCATTATACGGTTAAAAAAAATCAGTCTGTTGGGCGGCCCTATTGTCATTGAATGCAACGGTCAACTGGTCGGCCTCCGTCAAAATCAGGTAAAACAACTGGAGGTCGCTCCTTCATGGACATGATCGCTCTATTCGGTAATCCCAACACGGGGAAAACCTCTTTATTCAACAAGCTGACTCGTACGTATGCAGAGGTAGGGAACTGGTCCGGGGTTACGGTGGAAAAGAAAACAGGTCTGCTGCGCGACAAGTCTGCCGTTTTGGTGGATTTGCCAGGGGCCTATTCCTTGCTTCCACTGTCGCTGGATGAAGGTATCGCTACCCGTTATTTGCTGGAAGAACCGCCTGCGGCTTTGATTAACATCGTGGATGCCTCCCAGCTCCAGCGTAATCTGTACCTGACTGTACAACTGCTGGAATATGGCCGTCCTCTCGTACTTGGCTTAAATATGACCGACGTAGCCGATGCCACGGGCCTTCTAGTGAACAAGGAATTGCTGGCTGATCAATTGAACGTTCCCATCATTCCCATGGTGGCACGCACGGGCAGCGGCAGTAAGCAAATGCTCGCATCACTTCGAGAGGTACGACGATCGCCAAATTCCTTCCAGTTGGATTACGGCCCTGCCGTCGAAGCCGCCATCGCAGATATTTGCAGCTTGCTGACGAATACATCTGTGCCAAACCCTCGGTGGGCAGCTCTACAGTGTCTGGAAAACAATCCTGTCGTTATGGAATGGATGACGAATGAGGTACAGCGTGAAAAAGTAACGGATCGCATCCAGCGTTGCGAGAAAGAACTTCTCCGTGAAGGCTATTCGGCTACTCCCGCTCAGCATATCCGTTCTGTACGTACAGCGTGGATCGCTGATCTGTGTACAAAGGCGCTCGACACGTCCAAACTCAAACCGCACAGTCTGACAGACAAGCTGGACGCACTGCTAACCCATCGGTATCTGGGGATTCCGATCTTTTTGCTGCTGATGTACGCTACCTTCAAGTTCACCTTCGATTGGGCGGGTACTGTTCTTTCAGATATGCTGGACGGATTTTTTTCAGGGACACTAAGCAGTTGGATTTCTGAAGTGCTCGTTCACTTGAACGCATCCGCTTTTACGCAAAGTCTAGTCGTGGACGGCATCGTGGCGGGAGTCGGGGGCGTGCTCGTTTTTCTGCCTCAGATCGCTATTTTATTCCTTATTATTTCGCTGATTGAAGACTCCGGGTATATGGCACGGGTCACGATATTAATGGATCGTCTCATGCAAGCTGTGGGCTTGAACGGGAAAAGCTTCATCCCCTTTATTATCGGCTTTGGCTGTAATGTTCCAGCCATTATGGCGGCACGCACGATTGAACAGCCCAGAGAACGCCTCATTACGACGTTGCTGGTACCCTTCATGTCCTGCTCCGCCCGCCTGCCAGTCTATGCCTTGTTCTCAGGTGTATTTTTCCCAACACACGCGGCAAGCATCATCATGCTAATGTACGTGCTAGGAATCACCGTGTCGCTCATACTAGCCAAAATTTTTTCCAAAGTATCCATTCTGTCGGGTGAGCCTTCCCTCTTCATCGTGGAGCTTCCCCCTTATCGAGTGCCGCAAGCTCTTACACTGTTTCGCAGCACGTGGGAAAAGGTCAAGGGCTTCGTCCGCAAAGCTGGAACCATTATTCTCGCAGGGTCCGTCGGCATCTGGCTTTTGTCCAATTTTGGTCCGCAGGGCTTCGGTGCAGAAATGAATGACAGCCTGCTCGCCACTATTGGAGGATGGTTTGCTCCACTACTGGCCCCTCTCGGCTTCGGCACCTGGCAAGCAGGTGCGTCCCTGCTCACAGGCTTTATGGCGAAAGAAGTCGTCGTATCAACGATGAATATCATTTACCACGTTCCCGATATGCAGGGACTGGAACTGCAAGTCAGCCATGCCTTTACGCCATTGGCCTCTTTTAGCTTCATGGTGTTCATTCTGTTGTATGTGCCATGTTTGGCTACGGTAGCGGTCATTCGTAAAGAAACCCTTTCGTGGCGCTGGACCGGATTCTCCGTGATCTATCCTTTGACCGTTGCGTATCTCATTGCCGTTGTCATCTATCAGTGTGGCAGATTATTAGGTTGGGGTTAAGTTAGAGACTTATGAAAATAGAAGGAAGGTGGATTCCGTGATCAATATCATCATTTTACTGGTGATTCTCGGTTATAGCGCGTGGGTGTTGGTACGCTTTTTGCGAAAAAGCCGTCAAGGTGTCTGTGCGGGGTGCTCATCAAGTAAGTCATGTCCGGGCTGTGCCGGAAGTTCTATGAATGAGGATCATACGAAAATCAAAGAAAATATCTAATCCCAACCCACATCAAATATAAAAGCTGCTCGGATCATCCTGCAACCGAAGCAGCTTTTTTATATTTTATATCAGATAAAAGTAATAGAATTCTTCGTTCTTGATATGCCCCTTCTTATCGTGTCCAAGTTATACTTACACGCAAGTTCCCTGTGCTTGGCACTACGGTATATTGATAATTCAGATTTCTGATACCTAGCTGATACAGTGGAGTCAAATCCTGTACTAATTTTCTTTCCGTCCCCTGATAGAGAAAGGATATCGTGGATTGCCCATTGAGGATAGCCTGTCGGGTCAATTCCAAAATCTCACGCTCAGATTTAGGGGCGCTATCACCAGACGATGCATATTTCAGATCATCATACAGTTTTTGATACGCATCCGTCCTGCTACCACCCTCCGCGATCAGTCCTGCCAAGGTCTGCTGGTACGATGTGTTAGCGGCTGGATATTTGTGAACCCATATATGATCCTGACTCAATTCATCATCCGTCACCAAGTAGTAAGACGTATTTACCACATTAGCGCGATCTGGCACAGGATCATCCCAAGTCGTATCCAGATGGTACCACTGACCATCAAGTAAAACCAGATTCCATGTATGGTCCTGTCCACCTGCAACCCCTTGCACTATACGGTTCTCAATTCCTGCGCGCTCCAGCATTCTGTATGTGAGCAGCGAATAACCCTGACAAACCGTACTGCCGGTGGTCAACCCTTCGTAAGCTGTGTACTTTTGCTGTGGAACATCATATTTTAAATTTAAAACAAGCCAGTCATGAATAGCCTTCACCTTCTCATGATCAGTCATGTCATTCGTAATAATGTTACTGAGAACGTCCTGAACCGTATTGTCCACATAATCCGACTGCGCTTTGGACTCCCGGAAGTTCATACGTAGGGTCACATCAACGCCTGTAGATGTACCCGTATAATTGAATGTGTAGGTTTTGAGTATAAAATTTACATATGGGTCACTTTCCATCGCCTGATTGATCGTATTTTGTAATTGCTTCTGGAAGTCTCTCATGTCACCGGAGTATGTAAAAGTAAGTAATTCATTACGCGCAAGCATAGCTTGCAAGATTGTGCCCTCCAACTGCTGTACTGACGACGCTTGTTTGGCCTTGACCGAAGCTGCGGATACACTTTCCCAAATCATAGTCTGTGGCAGTGCGGTAGCCAGAGCGGCTCCAACAACCAGACATTTCACTACCTTAACCCCTATTTTCCTGTTCATATAAAATGTCCTTCCTCTTCTATTTAAAGTTATAAACAGGTATATATTACCACAAATGACCATTTGATAAAAAACACTATTTCCCAGTTTTAAAAGAAAGATACGTTTAAAATGAAAAAGCGGCTTGGGGTCTATCCTGCACCCGAAGTCGCTTTTACATTTCATATGAAGTTTGTGAGAGGTTTGCAGTATTCAGCGGTATTCCGCCAAACGTTCATTTAGCTCCCTCGT
Source organism: Paenibacillus terrae (assembly GCF_005217525.1). GTDB lineage: Bacteria > Bacillota > Bacilli > Paenibacillales > Paenibacillaceae > Paenibacillus > Paenibacillus terrae_C. Next base: position 66,603 of record NZ_PNXQ01000002.1, read on the forward strand.
GTGCAGGTAAACTTCTCGATACAGCTCATACAGACCTTCATATCGAGCCACACGTTCCGGGTCTGGCGAGTATCTGGCTGCTTCACGGAGAAAAGCTTCCGCGCATGCTTGCAGGGATTCAAACCAGCCGCTACCGTAAGCGGCCAGCATCGCCGCACCCAAGGCAGGCCCTTGCTCGCTTTCCAGCTTGATGATATCCGCGTTAAAAATGTCTGCCTGCATTTGCAGCCACGCCTCATTACGCGCACCGCCGCCGATGGATATGACCTCGTTCACCGCTTTGCCCGTTCCTCGGAGAATATCAATGGATTCCTTGAGCGAAAATGTAATTCCCTCCAGCACCGCCCGTGTAAAATGCGCGAGCTTATGCCCCGCATCCATCCCGATAAAGCTGCCTCGAATGGTGGCATCCGGATGAGGGGTACGTTCACCGACAATATAAGGCGTAAACAACAGCCCTCGGCTACCCGGCTCAATCGAATTGACATCCTCCAATAGCGCATCAAAAGAATGCTCCGGCGCAAAGGTATCCTTAAACCACGTCAGGCTGTACCCGGCTGCGAGTGTAACTCCCATGATATAATAAGCATCCTGCTCACTATGATTAAAAAAATGCGCCCGACCCTGCACATCAATATCCTTACGTTCCTCATAGGAAAGCACAACACCTGAGGTGCCGATGCTGCACAAGGTGCGACCTTCGCTCAAAATGCCTGCGCCAATCGCACCACATGCGTTGTCTGCGCCCCCCGCATATACCTTCGTTGCAGGCGAAAGTCCGCTCTGCTCCGCAATCTCCGGCAGCAGCGTACCTGTCTGGTCAAAGGATTCCACCAGCGGCGGGAACAAAGACGACGGCAGTTCAAAAGCAGCAGCGATCTCCTGACTCCACTGCTTTTGAGCAACATCCAGCAGCAGCGTGCCCGCAGCATCCGAATACTCCATCGCCAGCTTTCCTGTCAGACGGAGCCTTACATAATCCTTCGGCAGCATAAAATGGGCTGCACGAGCCAGCACGCCCGGCTCATGCTCCTGCACCCACAGCAGCTTGGGCAGTGTGAAGCCCTCCAGCGCGCGATTGCGTGCGACGCTCAGCAGCACTGGTCCGAGCTTTTCTTCAATGCGACGACATTGTTCCGTTGTGCGCGTGTCATTCCACAGAATAGCCGGACGAAGCACCTGGCCGTCCTTGTCAGTCAGCACAAGCCCGTGCATCTGTCCCGAAAAGCTAATGCCGTCCACGGCATCTGCATCGCTGATTCCGGCCTTCTCAACTAGCTGCTTCAGTGCTGTTAGCGTACCACGAACCCAGTCCTCAGGATGCTGCTCGCTGTACCCTGCCTTGGGCTGATGGAGTGGATAAGACTGGGAGGTTTCATAAGCTACCTGGCCCTTGCGATTGACCAGCACTGTTTTGACTGCGCTGGTACCCAAGTCCACGCCGATGACATAGCGCTCCTGCCCCTGTTTCTGCATTTCCTGCATCGAAGTTCCTCCTTTCCTGTTACCCTATAGACGCTGTCTCATGTATAGGTTCTGGCATTAATCCGCCAAAATGTATTGATTTAATGTGGCTTTCAGATACTCCTGACGACCGGATACGTTTTTACGTGGTGCTTCGTTCGCCAGTGCATATTCAGCCAAAGAAGCAAGCGTTGCTTTACCGGATACGATGTCTGCTCCAATACCTTCTTTAAAGCTGCTATAGCGCTTCTCAATAAAGTCCTCGAACACGCGATCCTCGATCAGTTTGGCGGCTACTTTCAGGCCTTTCGCATACGTATCCATACCCGCGATATGTGCGAGGAACAGATCCTCTGGCTCAAAAGATGCTCTACGCACCTTGGCATCAAAGTTGATTCCGCCACGGCCCAGGCCATTATTTTGCAGCACTTCATACATCGTCAGGGTCGCATCGTACAGATCAACCGGGAATTCGTCCGTATCCCAGCCCAGCAGCAAGTCGCCCTGATTGGCATCCAGTGACCCCAGCATACCGTTAATCCGTGCTACACGCACTTCATGATCAAACGTATGACCCGCCAAGGTTGCATGGTTAGCCTCCAGATTGAGCTTGAAATGCGAATCCAGATCATATTTTTGCAGGAAAGCAATCGTCGTTGCCGCATCAAAATCATACTGGTGCTTGGTTGGCTCCTTCGGCTTCGGCTCGATCAGGAACTGGGCATCAAAGCCAATTTCCCGCGCATAGTCTACGGCCAGATGGAACATCCGTCCCAAATTGTCCTGCTCCAGCTTCAAATCTGTATTCAGCAGCGTTTCGTAGCCTTCACGACCTCCCCAGAACACATAGTTGTCCGCGCCCAGACGTTTGCCCACTTCCAGGCCTTTCTTTATCTGGGCCGCTGCGTGTGCGTATACATCTGCATTGCAAGTCGTCGCAGCCCCATGCAAGTAACGTGGATGGCTGAACATATTCGCCGTGTTCCACAGCAGCTTTTTACCCGTTGCCTTCATATGCTCCTCAATCAAATCCACGATGGTATCCAGATTGCTATAAAATTCCTTCAGCGACGCGCCTTCTGGTGCAATATCCACATCATGGAAAGCAAAATATGGCAGGTTCAGCTTATCCAGCAGCTCAAAAGCAGCTTCCACACGGGCCTTCGCCAAATCCAGCCCGGTGAATTTGGACCATGGGCGTTCCGCTGTCTCTACCCCAAATGGATCGGAGCCGCCTGCAACGAGTGTATGCCAATAAGCCATGCTAAAACGCAAATGCTCCTCCATCGTTTTTCCCGCTACAATTTCCTGAGGATTATAAAATTTGAACGCAAAAGGATTGTCGGATTGCTTGCCCTCAAAATTAATTTTAGATACCTGCTCGAAATAAACCATTATAAGTTCCTCCTTTATAGTAAACGTTTACAAAAATGATTCTAGCACAGCCAAAAGACTTTGTCTATTGCTTAAACTAAGTTTGTTTTTATGATATACTATTGGGAATTACACCAACAGGAAGTGAAAAGATCATGAATGTCACTGGCGATCAGGCGCTTGTCAAAAAGCTGAATAAATCCATTGTGCTGGAGCGTATTCGCCTCCATGCCCCCCTGTCCCGGGCGCAATTATCCAGTCAAACCGGGTTAAATAAGGCTACCGTCTCCAACCTGGTGGCGGAGCTGATCACCGACGGGCTTGTATATGAAACAGGATTAGGTGAATCGAGCGGCGGGCGCAAGCCTTTAATGCTGCTGTTTAACAGCCGTGCGGGCTTTGTTCTCGGCATCGAGGTCAGCGTGCAGTATATCAAGGGCGCTCTGACCGATTTGGCAGGAACCATTGAAACTGAGCTTACCTTCCCCCTTGCGCAGCATGATCCTGCTTTTGTTATGGAACAGATTCAAAAGCTGATTCAGGAGCTTATGCAGGTCACTCCTCCCTCCCCTCATGGCATCGTCGGCATTGGACTGGGAGTGCCGGGTATGGTGGATGAAACGGGAACTGTTTTGTTCGCACCCAATCTGGGCTGGGAAGAGGTTCCACTGCGGCAACGACTTGAGGCAGAGCTTGGCCTTCCCGTAGTGGTGGATAACGAAGCCAATGTCGGTGCGCAAGGCGAGCTGTACTATGGTATGGACAGCGATCACCGGCAGTTGGTGCGGGATCTGGTCTACATTAGTGCAGGGTCCGGGATCGGAGCAGGGATTATCATTGACGGCAAGCCGTATCAAGGAGCCTGGGGGTACGCCGGAGAGACAGGTCATATGTCCATTGACTGGAACGGGCGGCTCTGCTCCTGCGGTAGCCGGGGCTGTTGGGAGCTGTATGCCTCGGAGAAGGCGTATGCGGCATCCACTTTCAAGCTGCCCGCACACAGTACAGCCGAATTACTGTCGTTTGCCCTGCAAGGTGATACGAATACGTTAAGCGTCTATCGTGATATCGGGCGATATTTGGGCGTGGGCATTACCAACATTGTGAACAGCCTCAACCCCGGAATGCTTATCATCGGCGGTCCACTGGCGGAAGCCAGACCATGGCTGGAACAGAGTATGCGTGAGGTGATTGATGAACGTGCCTTGCCCTATCACCGACGGGAGCTGCAAATCCGTTTTTCCACGCTTGGCAGCCGTTCGACCATGCTAGGCGCTGCCTATGCAGCGACAGCCCCTTTTCTCGGGCGTGTACGGGTATCTTTGTAAAAAAAGGCGTACAGGAACATTAAAGTTCCTATACGCCCATTTATTTCTTACAAACCGTTATTGGAGATCACATCTTTATACCAGTAGAAGCTTTTTTTTCGTTTTCTTTCAAGCGTTCCGTTACCGTCGTTGTCTTTATCCACATATATAAATCCGTATCTTTTTTCCATTTCAGATGAGGAATAACTGACCAAGTCAATCGCTCCCCAACTGGTGTAACCCATGAGTTCAACCCCGTCCAGAATAGCTTCATGCATTTGTTCAAAATGAGCACGGAAGTAGTCAATACGGTAATCATCCTGAATACTACCGTCTTCCTCCACCTTGTCGTACGCTCCCAAACCATTCTCTACAATGAACAATGGTACTTCATAGCGGCTGTACAGCTCGTTAAGAGAAAGTCGCAAGCCGACCGGGTCAACCTGCCAGCCCCAATCGCTCGTTTCAAGATAAGGATTTTTAACGCCGCCAATCGTATTCCCACTGACTTTTTCCATGCCTTCACTATCTGCACTGGCAACGAGCGACATATAGTAACTAAAGGAAATGAAATCCACCGGATGCGTTTTTAAAATTTCATCGTCTCTCTCAAGCTTTTCAATCACGATCCCCTTTTCATGGAAGAAGCGTTTCATATAATGCGGGTACGCACCACGAACCTGTACATCTGTGAAAAAATAGTTAAACTGATTCGCTTTAAACGCTGCAAGCATATCCTGCGGATTACAGGTGTGCGGGTACGTCGTCAGCCGGGTTAACATACAGCCGATTTTCGAGCCGGGAACAATTTCGTGACAGTATTTCACAGCCAAAGCACTAGCCACAAATTGATGATGCAACCCCTGATAAACCGCCTGCTCTACATTTTCAAAGCGTTCCGGTATAATCCCACCGCTCGTAAACGGATGCCGAACGATACTATCTATTTCATTAAAAGTGATCCAGTGCTTTACTTTATTTTTGTATCTTGTAAACACGGTTTTACAAAAATGAATAAAGAAATCTACAACCTTCCGTTGGGTCCAGCCCCCGTAATGATTGACAAGATACATCGGCATTTCGTAGTGAGACAGGGTGACAAGCGGCTCGATCCCATTTTTATGCATTTCATCAAACAGCCGATCATAAAATTGCAATCCAGCCTCGTTGGGCTTGTCCTCATCCCCGTTTGGAAAAATGCGCGTCCATGCAATAGATACCCGCAACGTTTTAAAGCCCATTTCACCAAACAACGCTAAATCTTTAGGATAGCGGTGATAGAAATCAATTCCCTGGCGTTTGGGATAATCATGATCTGATGTGTCCTGCATCGCCTTTTGGATATGTTCCTCGGTCATTGAATTGTGTTTTTTGTAATCACTTTTGCTAACATTCCTTTTGTAAATAGCCATATCTGCTGTAGATATCCCTTTACCATCGACATTCCAGGCTCCTTCTACCTGGTTCGCGGCTACAGCTCCTCCCCATAGAAAGCCTTCTGGAAATTTTCTTTTGATCTCTGTCACATCTAACTCCTCCTCTTTAATTTCTGCTCATGACTCGTTTTAAGTGAATAATCAGGTACATTAGTTCTTCGTCAGGAATAGAAAGCTCAAATTTGGCTCCAATATACTGTTGAATCGTTAACGCGCACTTCTCTTCTTCTGGATACTTGTTCACAATCTGGCTCATTAATTCCTGGTCTTGAGAATCCAACATTTTATGTTCAAGTAATCTCTGAACAAAAAATTGAAGGTGCGTTAAAAACCGTGAATAGTTGATGCTGTGGGTATCCAGTTCGATTTGGTAATGGATTTTAATGATGTTCAAAATGTCTTTGACCGTATTGGTCATCAATAAAACTTGGTTCATATTGTTATCGGTCTGTTGAGCGTTGACCAGATGAAAGGCGATATTCGCCGCTTCCTCTTCAGGCAGCTTGAGACCGATTCGCTTTTCAATCAAGGTGAGCGCATACAGACCAATGCCAAACTCTTCCGGGTAAAACTTTTTGACCTCCCAAAGCATCCGGTTCTGAATCGTCATGTGGTCTTTAAACCGTTTGGTTGCCATAAACAGATGGTCTGTCAGGGAAATATATAGATGTTCATTCAAGTGACTGGATAGAACGCTTTTGGCATAAGATATGATTTCATCTGCCATAATCAAATACTCCTTGGGAGTTTCCTTCATTAAGGCTGTCAAATCGGAAGACATACTTTCATTTTCAAGAACATATATCTTTTCGATCCCGTTCTCATCGACGAAGTCACCAGGTTTGCTTTTAAAGCCGATACCTTTCCCCATCACGATAATCTCTTTGTGATCCTCACGTTTGGCAAGCACAATACTCGTATTGAGAACTTTTATTACTTTCATATCCAACGACCTCTCACTTTCCAGGCTTGATTCCCCCAACAAACACACTGTTAAAGTACAGTAATCAGAGGCTTCTCTGGCCCTGTCTTTCCTGAATTTTCATGACTCATGATCTCCAGATAGTCCGGCGTATTGGTCACAATAATTGGAGTTATCGTATCAAATCCCGCCTTTTGTATGGCTTCAAGCTCGAATTCAATCAGAAGCTGTCCATGCTTAATGACGTCACCTTCTTGCACATGCACCGTAAAATGCTGGCCCTTCAGCTTAACGGTATCCAAACCAATATGAATGAGCAGTTCTACGCCTTCAACAGATTTTAAGCCTATGGAATGCTTGGTGCGGAACACAGTTTCCACGGTGCCGTCAAAAGGTGCGACCACTTTTCCGCTACTTGGTTGAATAGCAATCCCTTTGCCCATGGCTTCCTGAGAGAACGCTTCATCCTTTACCTGCTGCAAGGGAACAACGCTGCCCTCCATAGGTGCAAAAATAACGATTTTGGACTTGATGCTCTTACCTTGTGCTTGAGCAGGCTCGGGACGAGATTCTGTTTTGACCGGTTCGGTAACCGTATCCTTAAATCCGATCACGTATACTGCTATAAACGTCACAACGATCGAAATGGCCATCGTAATGAGCGCATACACCAGATTGGAGTGATCTTCACTGATAAACATCGGCAGTGATGCAAAACCAGGACCCACGGCGGCATAAGCTTTTAGATTCACAAGTCCGGCAAACAATCCGGCAACACCAGCTCCAATCATGCAAGCGAACAGTGTTTTTTTCAGGCGTAAATGCACGCCGTACAAGGCAGGCTCTGTAATTCCGAATACCCCTGAAATACCTGCGGACAAAGCGATTTGTTTGAACTTGGGATCTTTTGTTTTCAGCGAGACGGCAAACGCACCAGCGCCTTGTGCCATATTGGAAGCCAACATGGAAATCAGTACCAATGTTTCATATCCTGGTGAAGCCAGCGCAGCAAATATGATAGGATAAAATACTTTGTGCATGCCGAACATGACGATTAGCGGCATCACGATAGACATCAACACTACCGTAAGCCAGCCAATTCTTTCCTGAATCCAGAATACACCGTTTGACATCCCCAAGCCCAGATACGTCCCCAGCGGCCCTAAAGCAATGAGAGCGAAAGGCGCGACAATCAGAATAACGATTAATGGTTTTAAAAATATTTTCACAGGTCCAGGAGAGATTTTATCAGCAAATTTCTCAATATAGGACATGAACCATATGGTCAAAATAATGGGAATAACAGAGGTGGCATACTGTACCGACGCTACGGGCAGGCCCGCAAATGTGACTGCCTTCTCACCACCTAACAAACTGATTAAGTTTGGATGAAGCAGCACGCCCCCAAGCAGTACGGATACGAAGGGATTGGTCTTGAATTTCTGTGCGCTGGAGAAAGCCAGCAGCATAGGCAGAAAATAAAATGCCGCATCCGCGATTACACTTAAAACCATGTACGTTTGGCTTTCCTTGCTCATGATTCCGGTTACTGTACACAGCAAGAGCAATGCTTTTAGCATCCCTGAAGCGGCAATGGCCGGGATAATAGGCTGGAAAATACCTGCGATCATGCTAGCAAAGGTATTAAACAATCCCTTAAGGCTTCGGTCTGCCTTCACTTTTTCGGCTTCATCCGTGGACGATTTATCCGGGTCCAGCAATTTGACCAGCTCATTGTAGACATAGCCTACATCATTCCCTATGATGACCTGGTATTGTCCACCGCTATTCACGGCCCCCATAACCCCGTCCAAGGCTTTAATTTCATCTGTTTGTGCCAATTCCGGTTTACGGAGCGTCATTCTCAATCGAGTAGAGCAATGAATGACACTGTTAATATTATCGTTCCCACCCACTTTATTAAAAATGGCTTGTGCGATATCTTTGTAATTCATGAGTTACACCTTCCTTCTTAAAATAGAGAACAAAAAAAGACCTAAAAAGGGTAGGGAAAAATATCCTACCCAATCTAGGTCTTGCCTGCCGAACAGTAACACGCCTGTATTGGATAATCTGCTATTTAATTAATTAAGAGGTACTGATTGATTGTTAATTCTACAATGATGAACTGTTACATAAAGCAACCCGGGTTTTAAGCGCTTACAATTCAAATATAACACCAACCAGCAATAGATGCAACGTTTTTCGACAAAATTCTCCTAATGGTAGGGCCACAGGGCAAAGGGCGACGACTGCTCTGTAACTTAACAATTGTTGTCGTTCAAAATTAGCAATAAGGCCCCCATCGCAGTCTGTACCTGCGACGAGGGCCTTATTGAAATCATATGACGATTTGTGAATCCGCTGTGAAGCTGATTAAGCGTTCAATACTTTTTCAAACTTGGTTTTGTTCATGCCGGAAATACGTTCTTCTCCGATCAGGGTCAATGGAACGGCACGAATGCCCATGTCCCAAACTTCTTGAGCGAAAGCATCATTGGTTTCGATGTTGCGCTCTTCGTACTCTACGCCTTTCTCAGTCAAATAACTTTTCACTTGACGGCAATGCGGGCAGTGTGTAGATGTGTATACAATTGCTTTTTCCATGAATATCACCTCATCAATTATCTTTGTAGAAATCATATTTATTCATACTTAAACGAAATATTACAGTGCCAGTGCGCTGTGCTCCAGACTTTCGATGTATTTCTCGCTGTCCATAGCAGCCATGCAGCCGCTGCCTGCTGCTGTAATCGCTTGTCTATAGCGTGTGTCCTGGACGTCGCCACAAGCGAATACGCCAGGTACGTTTGTTTCGGAAGTACCGGGATTTACGACGATATAACCGTTCGCATCGGTTGTGATTTGGCCCTTGAGGAAGCCAGTATTTGGATGATGACCGATCGCCACGAATACGCCGCTAACTGTAATGATTTCCTCTTTTCCTGTTTCATTATTCAATACTTTCAAGCCAGTTACCCCGTTCTCGTCAGCAATCACTTCTACAGGAGTACGATTCAGTGCCCATTCGATTTTAGTGTTTGCACGAGCACGGTCCTGCATAATTTTGGAGGCGCGCATTTCTTCACGACGATGCACCAGCGTTACTTTGGAGGCAAAACGTGTCAGGAAGTTTGCTTCCTCCAACGCCGAGTCTCCACCACCAATAACAACAATTTCTTTACCACGGAAAAAGAATCCATCACATGTTGCGCAAGTGCTCACGCCACGTCCAATGTTATCCTGCTCACCCGGAATACCCAGGTATTTAGCAGTCGCACCTGTGGAAATGATCAGCGTATCTGTAACCAATTCGCCCAAGCCCTCCACATCCAATGTGAACGGACGAGCGGCTGTGTCGACCTTGTTCACCCAGCCTGTGCGGAATTCAGCACCGAAACGCTCTGCTTGCTTACGCATATTATCCATCAGATCGGGTCCCATGATTCCTTCGGGAAAGCCAGGGAAGTTTTCAACATCTGTTGTTGTAGTCAATTGTCCGCCCGGTTGTGGTCCTTCAATCACCAGTGGACTCATATTTGCGCGTGCCAGATAAATAGCAGCTGTTAAACCGGCAGGGCCGGTACCTATAATAATGGACTTGTACATATCTTTGTTCCTCCTAAAATATGATAAGAATGATATAGCGAGTTTTCGGTACCGGGAGATGGGCTAATGCATATACTCTAAAAGTAGTTCTGCCAGACGCTCATTCAAAAATGTGGACACCCGGATTTTGCAAAAACGGTTCACATATTTAATATCTTTTTATGACTTAGACTGATTCTAAATCCTAATTCCATTATGCGGAAAGAGCTGCAAACAGTCAAATGAAGTTTTCATGAAGCGAACCTTAAAAATTAATCAGGTATGGAGGGATTATCCCGATTATGAGTGACATGTTTGTAGGCAGCCTTATTTCTGCCCTGTCCACCGGGCTCGGTGCCGTGCCCATACTGTTTATGCGTAAAATTACGCACCGTCTTCGTGATGTACTGTTGGCTTATGCTGCGGGGATCATGACTTCTGCATCTGTGTACAACCTCATTCCCGAGGCCATCCATCATTCCAACTGGTTCGTGCTGTCTGCGGGAATTTTACTCGGCTGTCTTGTGCTGCTGGTGATGGAAATGTATATTCCACATGCCGATCTGGAGAACCCGGATTCCAAAACCTTTCATCTGGAATCCAAATCTTTTCTCATTATCGCGGCTATTACACTACATAATTTGCCCGAGGGACTTTCCGTTGGAGTCAGCTATGCGAGCGAAACTCAAAATCTTGGTAATCTCATTGCCTTTTCCATCGGTCTGCAAAATGCCCCGGAAGGCTTTATCGTCGCTCTATTCCTCGTGAATCAAAACATTGGTCGCTTCAAGGCATTGGGCATTGCCACCCTCACCGGGGCCGTTGAAATTATTACAAGTCTGATTGGATTTTATTTGAGCAGTTGGGTTCATGGACTGGTTCCTTACGGTCTTGCCTTTGCCGCAGGAGCGATGATGTTTATCGTCTACAAGGAGCTGATTCCCGAAAGCCACGGGGACGGTAACCAACGTATCGCAACCTTCTCTTTTATTCTTGGTCTGATTACGATGATTGGTCTAACCGAATGGCTATAGCTGTGTATCACTAAAAGGCTGCCCTCTGCCTGTAGTCCAGACAGAAGAGCTGCCTTTAGGCATGTCTCGTTCGCGCTTCATTTTTTTCGGTTCATAGAGCGCAGCGCTTCACGATATTGCTCATCCTCGCTTTTGTGCGTCTCACGTTCTTCATGGTTATTTCTATGCGGTTCTTCCTTTTCTTCGCCCTTTCCGGCAAATCCGCGTAAAGCCGCCCGATAGTCCTGATCCCCGTAGGAATCTTTGGTGTGTACGCCAGCTCTCATCGGCCTGGTATTGGGATCTACGTCAGGCTCCTCATGATGAATCTCCGCCTCTGCAGCCTTATGGCGCGTCTCTCGCGTAGAATCAGGCTCCGGCAACTCCCTCGCCTTGGGCTCCACTTCCACCGGATAAGGACGTTTGCTTCTTTGCCGTGAACCCTCATCGGACGGGCTGACCGCTTTTTTGGGAGAGGGTTTACGCGCCATTTTCGTGTTGAATACCAGCAAAAAGATAAAAGCAACCGCAGCTACTACGATAAAAGCAATGGTCATAAGCGGCCTCCTATTCTCTGCCAGCGCTACGGTACCGTCCCGCCGTTTCAGCGACCCGTTGGCCCAAAGACCGACCAAGTGCAAGATCATCACCCGTTGGGAAATTGGGCGGACCGTTCGGGTTTGTCTCCACCGGACACGTCACCCCTACACCGTAATAGGAGCCGTAAAGTGCATTTTCCGTAATATTGGCGGGCAGCCCAACGATAATCATGCCTTGATGCAGCATCGGAGTAATCAAATTCAGCAGTGTGGATTCCAAGCCGCCATGAACAGTAGCGGTTGTACAGAATACCGCGCCGATTTTATCTATTAGTTTGCCCTGCGCCCACAGATATCCGAGCTTATCAATCCAGCTTTTCAAGCCACTGCTGATCGTCCCAAAATGACCCGGACATCCCCAAATGATCGCGTCCGCGTTCACCAGTTCACTCACATCGGCTTCATCGACATGCTTCAGCAACACTTCCGTGTGCTCATGGCGTGCGCCTTCTGCAATGGAACGAGCAAGACGCTCTGTATGGCCATTTTCACTGTCATATACAATCATGATTCTGGTCGTCATTATGCGCATCATCCTTTGTCAGCAAAATCATCCTTTTCACATGCGCTCTTATCCTTCCCCAAAATCCCTCTGAATATTTTGTGAAACTTTTGGCGCATACTTTGAAAATCCAAGAACTAGGGAGGCATGTACACATGAATTCACGCGCCATATTGGTCAACCTGCTGGTTATTATCATTATTCTGGCAGGGGGGGGGGCCGCCGCCTATTACTACAATCAATCCGCTAACTACATAAAAACCGACAATGCCCAAGTGAGCGGACAAGCGGTCACCGTTGCCTCTCCAAGCGCGGGCAAGCTTACAGGCTGGAACGCTGAAGTCGGTAAAACCTACACGGCTGGAAGCACACTTGGCAGTGTAGAGGGGGGCGGAAGCCGGGTTAGCATTACTATTCCAACCGATGGCACCATTGTGCAGCAATCTGCGGTCAACAACTCGATTGTTGGGGCGGGCACGCCTTTGGCCAAAGCTTTTGATCTGAACAATTTATGGATTACCGCCAATATAGACGAAACGGCAGTGCAGGACCTTCAGGTGGGGCAGACGGTAGATGTATATATTGATGCATACCCCGACACGTCCCTAAGCGGCAAAATCGAAAAGATCGGTTTGGCGACGGCCGCCACCTTTTCGCTGCTCCCTACCTCCAACACCACTGCCAACTACACCAAGGTGACGCAGGTCGTGCCTGTTAACATTTCCATTCAAGGCTACAAAGGACTGGGCATTATCCCGGGCATGAGTGCAAGCATCAGAGTACACAAGTAGGAGGCTGTCATGGAACAAAAAATGTCCATCGGGCGCATCCTGTCCGTACTGCTGCTAGGCGCCTTCATTTCTATTTTGAATCAAACCCTGCTGAATGTGGCGATTCCGCATTTGATGAACGACTTCAATGTATCCGCAACTACCGTTCAATGGCTATCCACCGGATATATGCTGACCAACGGGATTTTGATTCCGATTACCGCCTTCCTGATTGAGTCGTTCGGGACACGTGCGCTGTTTATTTCCGCGATGGGGCTGTTTACTGCCGGTTCTGTCGTCTGCGCCGTCAGTACCGGCTTTGCGCCTATGCTGGTCGGACGCATCATTCAGGCCAGCGGAGCGGGGATTATCATGCCAGTGGTTATGAACGTGTTCCTGACCGTATTTCCCCCTGAAAAACGGGGGGCAGCCATGGGTACGATGGGCATCGCCATGATGTTTGCCCCGGCTATCGGGCCGACTTTATCCGGCTGGATCGTGGAGCATTACAGCTGGCGGCTGCTATTTTTACTGGTCATTCCGCTGGCGATTATTGATATTCTGTTTGCGATACGCTGGCTGAAAAATGTGTCCAAGCTGACGTATCCGCATTTTGACCTGCTGGGAACGATCTTTTCGACTCTTGGCTTTGGCTTCCTGCTGTATGGCTTCAGTTCCGCTGGAGACAAGGGCTGGAGCAGCAATACAGTAGTGCTCACAATCGCTGCTGGGCTCGTATTTATTGTATTGTTTGTCGTACGCGAGCTGAATATGAGGCAGCCCATGCTGGAGTTCCGTGTGTTTAAGTATGATATTTTCACGGTATCCACATTGGTGGGCGCTACGGTCAATATGACGATGTTCGGCGGGATGCTGCTGTTACCGATCTATCTGCAAAATATACGCGGCTTTACACCGCTGCAATCCGGTTTGCTGCTGTTGCCCGGCGCACTGCTGATGGGTGTCATGTCACCGATATCGGGAGCGATTTTCGACCGAATTGGTGCGAGGCCACTGGCGATTATCGGGTTGATCATTACGGCGGTCACGACATGGGAATTCAGTCTGTTGACGGATGCCACGACCTATGGACACATTATGATCATCTATACGATTCGCAGCTTCGGGATGTCATTGTTAATGATGTCCGTACAGACAGAAGGGCTGAATCAGCTTCCTCCCCATCTCGGCAGCCACGGTACAGCCATGTCCAATACAGTACGGCAAATTGCCGGGTCCATCGGCACCGCATGGCTCATTACGGTGATGAGCAGCCGGGCTACCATTCATTTGGCGGATTATGCAAATGTGGCTACCACCGCCAATGTTCCTTTAACCGAAGGCGTAGCTGAGCTGGGGCAAACCCTCGCGCAAACGGCTGGAGTTTCGACGGAAACTGGCTCGGCGCTTGCGTTACAGCAGGTATATCGAAGTGCTGTCACAGAATCGACGATCCACGGCATTAACGATGCATTTATCATTGCTACCGGAATCGCGCTGGCAGGCCTGCTGTTTTCCCTGTTCTTACGCCGGTCTACACCTCGTCGGAGGTAAAATTACAGCCTATAATAGTTGAACCAAAGATGTACATGATTCGCCACTGAGCGGTCAGATGGTACTTCCCATCGCCGTTAGGCTAGTTCATCTTATAGCGATGATTTCCGTGGATACGCAAAGAAGGAGCATTCACCCCTGTCCTTTAAGGGATGTGAATGCTCCTTTCCATTTATGACCGCAGCAGGCGCAAGCCGTTCAAAATGACAAGCAACGTGCTGCCCTCATGCCCGATAACGCCAAATGGCAAAGCGATATCTTGCACAAAGTTGCTAATGATAAGCAGTAAAATGACACTTACGGCGAAGATCATATTCTGCTTGACCACCCGTTGTGCCTTGCGTGCCAGTGCTACCGTCGGGGCAATCTCTTCGATGCCATCGTTCATCAGCACCACATCCGCGACCTCCAGTGCGGCTCCACTGCCATGCATACCCATGCCCAGTCCGACCGTTGCGGCAGCCAGTGCCGGAGCATCGTTCACACCGTCGCCGACCATGACGACATGCCCGTACTGCTCCCGAAGCATGCGAATATGACTGACTTTGTCCTCCGGCATCAGACCAGCGTATACCGCATCGACTCCGGCCTGCGCCGCGATCACGGCGGCGGTTTCCGGGCGATCTCCGGTCAGCATGACGACCCGGATGCCCTGCGCTTGCAGGCGTCTCACCGCCTCCTGCGCCTGTGGCCGCAGCTCGTCGCGCAGTGCCAGCATCCCGGCAATCCGGTCATCCGCGAGGATAATGGATACGGTTTTACCCTCGGCTTCCAGCCGGGCACGTGTTTCCACCCATTCCGGCTCTGCCAGCGGACTAGCGTGATCCAGCGCATCCGTGCGCCCGATTTTCCACCTCATCCCGTCTACCATGCCCTCCATTCCCCATCCCGTCAGGGACTGTACTTGCTCCACTGCGGGAAGCTCTCGCTGCCCCAATTCGGCTTCAGCTTTGGCTACAATCGCTCGTGCCAACGGATGCATGGAGTAGCTTTCTATTGCCGCAACAATGCGTAACAGCTCATCGGCATCGTAGCCTGTGGCGGTAATCCAGTCTGTTACAACAGGCGACCCGATGGTCAGCGTACCTGTTTTGTCAAAGGCGACGACAGATGTCAGCGCCATATTTTCTACATGCGCACCACCTTTGAACAGGATGCCCCGACGGGCACGGTTGGAAATAGCCGACAGCATGACTGGCATAATGGACGACACGAGTGCGCATGGTGAGGCCACAACGAGAAATACCATTGCCTTGTAAAATGCCGCTGCCCACGTCCATCCCAATACCATTGGCGCACCTGCAATAACAATCAGCGTGACCGCAACAACAATTCGGGCGTAAATCGACTCGAACCTTTTGATAAAGCGTTGGGAATCGGGGACCTCAGTCTGCGCTTCCTCCACCATACGGATGATTTTTGAAAATAGAGTGCCTTCGGAGGAATGACTAACCTCCACATACAGCACGCCTTCCCCGTTAATGGTGCCCGCATATACCTCGTCACCCGCCGCTTTGTTCACCGGAATGGATTCCCCGGTAATAGATGCCTGATTCACCGCCGAAACGCCCTTGGAAATCCGGCCATCCGCCGGAATCAGTTCGCCCGGCTTCACCAGCAGCAGATCCCCCGGCAGCAGTTGCTCAATGCCGACCGTTTCCGTCCCCTCGCTTGACAGACGCAAAGCCGTTTCCGGCTTCAACGCCATCAGCTCGGAAATATCCTTGCTGCTGCGCTCGGTGGTATAGCTCTCCAGCGCACCGCTGAGAGCAAAAATGAAGATCAGCATTGCTCCTTCATTCCAATAGCCAATAGCCGCAGCCCCCAATGACGCTGCGATCATGAGCAGATTAACATCCAGATCACGTTCACGGATCAGCGTCTCAATGCCTTCTCTGGCTTTAGACCAGCCACCTAGAGCGTAGGAAACCACATACAGGATGACCGCCAGCCATTGCGACCAATGCGAGACGCCCCATGCCATCAGCATAAGCGTTCCACTGCCCAGGGCAGCCTGCATCTCCTTGTTTTTCAGCATGCTTTTGAGCTGGAATTGCGGCTTGCGATTCGGGCCCGGTCGTCCGCTGCCACTGTTTTTTGAAAGTATCCGATTAGAAGGAGACAATGTCTTTTGAATTCGTTGAACTGCTTGCATCATGTCACGTTCCTTTCCTTTTTTGTTCTTTGTTATTGCACCTCATTGAGAATGATATCCATTGTTAAGTGCCTAAAAATAGCACATGCTGCTTCGGGAAGCCCGAAGCAGCATGTTTAGCAATGAGAATGATAATCATTTTTGCATTGATACAATTATTTTGGTTTAGAGAAACTTTTGCTTTATTATAACCCTTTTCTTCTCCAGTTGTAAACAGGAGTTTACCCCAGTGCCTTGATGCCGAAGCTGAGCTACGGAGACGTTCGCCAAGCGACCAGGTCGCATGCAGCTTCTCTTCGATTTGTGCAGCCTGTTCTTGGGTCCATTTCCCCTTCGGTAGCGAAGCTTTGTGACGATGCTCGTAAGCTTGCTGAGAGCGTCCGGCTTCGTAAGAATTTTGCGTGGCATTCCGACGGATTTCCCGGCAAATGGTGGCATCATGTCTTCCCAATCCTTGCCCAATGGCTCTTGCACTCTGCCCTTGCTGATGTTCAAGGAAAATGAAGTATTAGACTGACCTTAATAAAAGAAACAGCGGCAGCCATGGACAAGAAGGCCAACCAGAAATCTCTGGTTGACCTAATAATACGAAATAAAGTCCTAGACTGCCGCTGTTTTATTCAACTAACGTTTCCGTTAGCTCAGCACGGTTATGATACGGTTCTCCGCGCTAGCTGTAACAGCAAATTTAGCCCGCTGTGAAATAATTCCAACACATGAAGGTCTTTGTCCATGGCTGCAATCATTTCCCGCAGCAGTTTGTCGTCTCTGGCGATTTTTTTCAATTGATGCTCATGGATGACCGTTATGATGTCGTTTTTGATCCTGTAGCCAACGCTTTTTCTCGGCGTATAAGCGTGTGCTTATTTTGAACGAACGGAAATCATTAAGCATGTATTTCCAGATCGATATCATTTTGATTTAAAAACTTCAATAAATCGTTATTCAACTGCACAATTTCATTGTTTGCGCTACTCGCATAATCCGGCAACATCATATCCTTAACCATTTTAGTCCGTAACCATATCATAAAGAAAAAGTCCAAAATCAAATTAGGGAATTTAAGCACAATTTTAAGTGCAGATGGATTAATAGCAATGCCAGCTTTTTGGATTGCCTTTAAATACGTTTTTAAAGTGATTGTTATTTTATGTGCCTTTTTTCTGGTTTTAGCTGTTTTTTCATCAATGATCTTATCTTCAGAATGTAAAACACTAATCATAGCAATGTCAGATACTGAATGTGTGATTAGATAAGCTTTCATATCCTGATTAATTGCGTAGGGAAGTTTTGCTGTTTTAAATAATTTTGCGAGGTTTTCTGTACGTTCTGTCACTAAACCACTAATTTCTCCAAACATAGTAGCCACTAGAACCTTTGGTGGAAACCGGGCATACAAAATTCCATCTTTAATCTGTCCGCCGGCACCGGGGAAAGCTGGTAAAAGTCTATCTCCAACAATATCCAGCCACGAAGAAAATCCAATTGAATTGCTAATCATCGTAACAATATTTTTGCTTTGATTATCTTTTAATGCTAACAACGCTGATTCGGATCGATCGTAACGAACTGTAACGAAAATAAAATCATATACATCATCATTTTCAAGCGTATCAATGACATTTACTTTTATAGATTTAACCGCACCTTTTCCATTATATTGCAGCCCATTTTCTTTCAATGTTGTAAATCTATTAGAACGTGCAAACAGAGTGACGTCAATCCCTGCTTCAATGAATTTGATTGCGTATGCGCTGCCTATAACACCTGCACCAAAAATTAAAACTCTATTTTGTTTTGCTGACATAAAACCACCCCTATTTTTAAACATTTTCTTTTAATCATCAGACAACATGTTGTATAATGTGATCATAGATCTTTATTATTCCTTTATCAACCATCAGTTTTTTATTATTTGTCGGATGATATTCTTGTTCGAATAGGAGTATAAAATGAAAAAGCAGCCCGAAACAACGGAGAAAACAAAACAAATTTTTATAGATGTTTTTTGTGAGTTATATAGCCAAAAGCCGATTGAAAAAATCTCCATTCAAGAGCTTGCGAATAAGTCAGGATATAACCGCAGTACATTTTATCAATACTTTTCTGATATTTACGAACTGTTAGACTTTGTTGAAAATAATTTATTGAACTACATAAAAGAAGAATTGGCGAATAAAGAGTTATCTATGCACACGGTCCAAAATGCGCTCCATTGTTTGGACAAAAGGGAGTATCTCTCGATTCTCAATGCCCTCCTGGGCGATTATGGAAGCACTCGTTTTTTAGAACGCTTAAAAAGAGAACTCACCTTGGATAGATTGGAATTTAACTTTCCGCAAAACCATTCCATAACGCCGTACTTGATTGAGTTTTACCTCTCAACATCCCTTTCTTTATTTCGTCTTTGGCTCCAGCGACAAAAGGATTTATCGTCAGAAGAATTTTTCAAGTTAGTGGACAACCTGTATACAAAGGGCGTTACGCCCTATTCTAAATAATAAATCTACCATTCAAACCCAATCATTGTGTAGTACAATAAAAAAGCTCGCATAAGCCAGTTTACACATTGTGACCTACCCTGCTTCCATGGTCTTTATGCTGCTCCTGCGAGCTTTTCTTCAAAAAACTTGCCGCTAATTGTGGTATGGTTCAGCGTGATTGATTTTCAACTAACCTGCCCGTTACTTCAATGAAAACTAGGGAACAGCTGCAACGGCAATCTGCTCCCTGG
>NZ_PNXQ01000002.1:86030-92318 GCF_005217525.1 Paenibacillus terrae
AACTAACGTTTCCGTTACTTTAACGATGTAATCGAATTGAAGCTAAATGCATTAGATCCAAATATCATTGACTGCTGTTAATTCTGACTCAGTCTCGCCAGTGTTTACTACGCCCCTTGGCTCTACCAACATGATATGACACTCCTGGTTAGCGAAAGTTTTGTGTTCGACACCCCTTGGTACAATAAACATCTCTCCTTGGGAAATCTTTACTTGGCCATCGCGGAAATCGATGAACATCTCCCCTTCGAGCACGATAAACACCTCGTCGGTATCTTGATGATCGTGCCATACAAAATCCCCATCTATCTTGACCAATTTAAATTGATAGTCATTCATTTCACCAATGACTTTCGGAGACCAATGTTCATTGAACTTAGATAATTTCTCATTCAGATTAATAGATTGGTAATTAATATTAATCTCTCCTTTTTATTGATATTCAATATACCATATTATTGACTTGTTTGTTGTTAACTATCCTGCCCTTTAGTTGAATACGGCGGATCTCTAAAGGAGAATCAGCCGCTAACATACTAAAAAAATCGACGATACACTTCTCTCCGACGCTCTCCACGGAGCTGAGCATAGATTTGCGTGGTTAGGCTTTTTCATGACCCAGCATGCCTTGGATAAAATCTACAGGTACTCCGTTATCAAGCAGCTGACATGCATAAGTATGACGGAATCGATGGGGGTACACATTTGTCTAGACCGCTCCGCGATCTGCCAGTCACTTTAATGCCCACCTGAGCGTTGGAATGGCCATTCGCTTAACAGGATTTGTATCAGTTACAAATAAGGCTTTACAGGAGTCCTCACGACTGGCTAAATACTTCTTCAACCATACTTTACACTCTGTGGTGAAGTAACCTGTGCTGTAGAGAAACTCAAGTAAAGCTCTTTCTCTTAGTGTCTGACAAGAGATCTTCATATGAATTACATCTTCCATCAAAAACTTAGGAATTCGCTTATCCGCTTCATAATGACGCCAAAGTTCGCTTAAAATCATAATAAAACCTCCTACTAGGGCAATTAATTCTAGTTTGCTTCTATTAAGAGGTTTTAGACTATTGGTTCAAATAGCGTTTCCCATTAGTTGAATCATTAGCTAAGGATCGAATCAAAATCAGTATAATTATTTCACTGATGAGCGTTTCATCAAATTCGTTGAGGAATCGAAACGGTTCGTTCATTCACCACATTTCCCGTGTTTAGAGTAGTTTTGGGTTCGATTAATAGTACATGGACCTCTTCTTCAGCAATTGGCTGATGTTCAACTCCTTTAGGTATAATAACAAACTCCCCTTCGTTAACAGCTATTTCACCGTCTCTCAAACGGATTAGTAGTTTCCCTTTCCATACGAAGAACATTTCGTCCTCGTGATCATGGTGATGCCAAATGAATTCACCCTTGATCTTTACCATTTTTACGTATGAATCGTTTAACTCTCCGCCTATTCTGGGATTCCAATAATCAATTATTTGCAAAAATTTATCTTGTACATTGACCTTCGAAATCATGAGATTCCCTCCTCATTATTGGTAACGTGTGCTTCATTTTGCCCCGGCTAGAATCTCCTTTTCCCCATTCACCTCCTCATCATCAGATAACGAGGTACTCAATCACTTGGTTTTGGTGTAAATCCCTCTTATTCACTAAGTTTACATACTGCGATGCATCACGTAAAATTAAAAAATAGTGTATAGATAATCAAATTTTGTGATGCAAAAAGGAGAGAGTTGCTTTGGACATTAGATCTTTGGAGGTGTTTAAGGCAGTAGCAATTGAACAAAGCATTACAAAAGCTGCTGAGAAATTGAATTATGTACAGTCCAACGTTACTGCACGAATACAACGTCTTGAGCAAGAGTTGGGCGTTCCTCTGTTATATCGATATCATAAGAAGGTATCCTTAACGCCCGCAGGACGTGAACTGTTGCCGCATGTAAACAAGTTGCTTTACGATTTCGAGGAAGCGATTGAGGCAGTTAAGCTTTCTTCTGCCCCGCGGGGAACTTTGCGCATTGGAGCTATGGAGTCAACTGCTTCTACACGATTGCCATTGATTTTTACACAATATCACAAGAAATTTCCACAAGTAGAACTAAGCTTATATATGGCACCTACTGTAGATCAGGTTAGTACCATTCTCAAATATAAGGTAGACGGCGCATTTGTGGATGGGCCAATTCTTCATCCGGAAATTGTTGAATACCCTGTCTTTGAAGAATCTCTAGTTTTGATTACAAGCTACTCTCCAGAACCATTCCAATTAGAATTGATTTTACATGAACCACTGCTTTCGTCATTCGCGCATTGCATCTATTTGGGACGTTGGCAGCGATGGCTAGAGGACAATGGCTATGCTCCTATGAAGGTGATGGAATATGGCACTCTAGAGGGTGTCATTAAATGCGTTGAAAACGGGTTAGGAGTCACCGTCTTACCAATATCTATGGTTGAATCACGGATGCAGGGAAGACTTAACTGTCATCCATTACCGGAACCGTACAGAACAGTGCCCACTGTGTTTATAAGGCGTCGTGACTCGTACATGACCAGTGCTCTCTCACAATTTATGGAGCTGGTGGGCATAACTAATCTGTGATTTGTTGCTATTTTCCAACTTAGAATATTATTCATAGGTATAATTACTCTTCCTATAATTTACTTTAATTTCTATTTTTATCTTAGGAAATGGAAGTGATTGATGAACCCAATGATACTATCTTCTTCATGCATTACTTCATTATCCATCACCTATATTTGGACAGATTTAAACAATAAATAATGCATATAAACCATATATTACTATGGTAAGTCACTAAAGAACTGCCCGTTAGTTGAGAAAACGGTAGCCACTTTATCGGTTGCCGTCTCTTTGTGTTTATTGAGCTATCGTTCCCCGTTAGCTTAATGACCTCAAATATGAAAATTTCTAAAGAGTCCATATAAGAACGAACAATTCCAATTACTGTATAATTGAGAACAAGAAAGGGTGGTAATAACAAATCATACAGGGTTATTTAAGAAATTAAAACCCACCGTAAGGCTGTCGCCTTGCACGGTGGGTTTTGCCTTTATTATCTGATTTGCGTTCCGTTGGGTAGATCGAAATCCGGCTTCAACAGCACGACATCTCCCTGTTCAGGCAGTCCGCCCAGAACCAAAACTTCCGAATTGAATCCCGCTATGCGGCGCGGTGGAAAATTGACGACGCCTACGATTTGTTTTCCGACGATATTTTCAGCCGCATATCTCTTGGTGATTTGCGCACTGGAACTCAGTTCGCATCTTACATATTAATTTCATCCGCATTCACTGAAACAAATATAAAGCACCAGCTCCAAAGAGATTCTTCTTTGGTTCGTCATATCTATCGTCAGAGAGTAAGTATACGGCTATCCACTAAGACTTCCCGATCGCAGACTTAGGATAGAAACTCTTTTCCCCATACTCTTATAGAATCGATGATACTCGACAATTTATTTCCTTGTTCAGTGAGGAAGTATTCTACTTTGGGTGGCACAGTGTCATCTACTATCCTCTTCACAATTCCATCCGCCTCGAGTTCCCTGAGTTGTAAAGTCAGCATTCGTTGTGAAATCCCTGGTATTAATCGTTTAAGTTCATTAAATCTGACCGATTTTTCGGATAAAATGTCGATAATGATTCCCTTCCATTTTCCTCCTATCATATGTAAAACCATTTCAACAGGGCAGGCCCTTATAACCTCTTCACTGCAATCGCCATATTCTTTTAATCCATATCCCATATCGCCACTCCATTCATTAAGTTACAAAAATGTGCGTACTTACAAGTATCAATCATTTCCACTATATTAACTATATCAGAAATGAAAGGAGATATGTCTCGATTACAATGAGAGAATCTAAATAGCAGTGACAAATATAAGAATTAAATACATTTTCGTAGGTACAGGTTTTAGAAAATAGATTAGGGAGGCAATTTTATGAATAAATCCAAGATCGTATTAATTACAGGTGGCAACAAAGGTATTGGTTTTGAGACAGCAAGACAATTGGGAAACATGGGGTATGTGATTTTAATAGGAGCAAGAAGCGAAGAAAAAGGACATGAGGCCGTAACGTTTTTAGAAACGGAGAACATTAAAGCTAAAACGGTGGTTCTTGATGTCACAAACCCCAGCTCCGTTCTCTCCGCAGTAGAATGGATTGAACAAGAATATGGATACCTTGATATCTTGATTAATAATGCAGGCGTGTTTTTTGAAGGCAACACACCTCCAAGTGAACTGGAACTGTCCGTTCTCAAGAACACATATGAGACAAACGTTTTCGGCGTATTTTCTGTCACTAAAGCAATACTTCCATTGCTCAAAAAATCTTCTGCCGGAAGAATCGTAAATCTTTCCAGCGGATTAGGTTCCTTAACTTTGAATTCAGACCCAACGTCGGAATTTTATAATGTGAATTCGCTCGCCTACAATAGTTCCAAAACGGCTGTAAATGCTTTAACTGTTTTCTTTGCTAAAGAATTAAGAGATACTCCTATTAAAATCAACTCGGTTTGCCCTGGATTTACAGCTACCGATTTAAATGGTAATAGTGGCTATCGCACAGTCGAACAAGCAGCTTCCAGTGTAGTTAAGCTTGCCACAATCAATAATGATGGTCCAACTGGTAGCTTTTTTGATGAAAATGGAGTTGTGCCTTGGTAAAAACACAGGGAATAAGTTAGCTTTAATATCCAAAAATTCCGATATAAATATTTCTAATACATCATCTTATCCGTACCATTTTACCCGGGCAGTTTCTGAGTATTCCGTAAAGCTATTTGGAGAAAGGTATCCTTTTGTTTGATCATACCAGCGGCTGCGCATATACTGAAGACCTGTTACCCCGTCCCACTCTCCAGAGTAGCGGAATAGATTCTCTGTGTAGTCAACGGCTATAAGGACTTGTTCATGTCCACTATCGGCAATAGGGTCAAATTCTTGTACCTGACCAAGGACATGAACTTGACCCTTTAAAATGAAAAAAATGCGCCTAGCGCGGGTTTCTATAGGGCTATGTTCTTTCTCCTCTGACCCGAGTGACGAGCATTCGAAGTTGCCATACCTTAGGCGGAAGCCGTCATATCATGAATAGTTATTGGTTTCCCTGCAACGCCAATCCAATCTCCCAAAAGAGTTAATACTTGAACGTGTAGTTTGTTCACATCTTCTAAGCATGTAACAACATTAACATTGCCAAATCTAACTTCACTCATGTTTCTTCCCTCTCTTTTGTGGTATGTGTTAAATTATTCAGAAATGCATAATTTGACAAGGCTAAGTATTAATAGAGCTCTATAACTTTGCAATCAGCGTTCTACAATCCAGTATTGTAATTTTATATTGATTGCTAAGTTGAATATGTATTTAAACTAACCTGCCCGTTACTTCAATGAAAACTAGGGAACAGCTGCAACGGCAATCTGCTCCCTGGTTATTCCACTAACGTTTCCCGTTAGCGTAATGTCCAGTTAATTGTATTAGTCTCCGACTCTTCGAAGATTAAAGATTAGTTTGACAAGCACATTTGCTTGATCGATCGTCTGTTTGACAGTTGCAGCGGCAGAGCGATCAGTGGCTAACCGAAGACCTTGGCCCGCCCAGAGTGACATGTACTCAGAGTTATTCGCTTTTGCAGCTGCCTGGCGAATGTCCCTCGTCATTGCGTTTTGAATTGGGTAGGCAGGAATTTTTCCGGGATACCGATGCATGTCATTCATAAATTCTGTTCGAATACCTCGTGCGGCTTTGCCAGAGTACACGCGAGTAATTTCGGTGCAATCCTCATTTTCTGAAAGAATCTTCTGTTTGTACGTTGTATGAGCACCGCTTTCGGGACACGCCAGAAAGGCAGTTCCCATTTGTACGGCGGCGGCTCCTAATGCGAGGCTTGCTACAAGCCCCCTTCCATCCATGATGCCTCCCGATGCGATGACTGGAATTGTTACATGATCCACGATCTGCGGAACAAGAGCCATGGTGCCTATCTGAGTGTCGGAAACGCTCTTCAAGAATGTGCCGCGATGTCCCCCAGCTTCACTTCCCTGGGCTACAATTGCGTCTACACCAGCCGCTTCCAATTGTTTGGCTTCTTCAATTGTTGTTGCTGTACCAATTACAATTGTTCCACGCTGCTTCATCGTTTGGATCACATCTTGCGGTGGTATGCCAAAGGTAAAACTAAACACAGGGATTTCTTCATCCAGTAATACTTGCACCTGCTCTTCAAATGACTCCGAATATTTCT
>NZ_PNXQ01000002.1:92328-153171 GCF_005217525.1 Paenibacillus terrae
GATTTTGTGCAATGCCAAGTTCGACGCGATAAATATTGAGGTGATCTGCCATTTGTCCGATCGTTTCTTCCGATTCTACTAGTTGCTCAGGTACAAACAAGTTGACTCCAAACGGCTGAACCGTTAGTTGTTTGATCTCTCGTATCATGCTCCGGAGTTGTTCTGGTGTTAAGTATCCGGCACCTAAGTTGCCTAGACCCCCGGCGTTTGAAATTGCTGCTACCAATTCAGGAGTCGTAGGTCCACCTGCCATCGGCGCTAGGAAGATCGGGTATTGAATTTTGAGGATACGTGTTAATTCTGTCTCAAGCATTTTTGAAAACCTCCTATTGTTGAACCTATAATGGAATCTTCATGATTTCGATTAATGCGAATTTCAAAGAAGTTTGTTACTCCATCTATTTAAGGCAGCCACCAAACTATCCTGCCCGTTAAGTTAACAAAAGAATAAGGAACTACCGCAAAGGAAGCTCCTCAACTATCGTTTCCCGTTAGAATTCCTGTAGAATGAATCATCAATGATACTGGCCTGTAATGTGCTCATTCGCATCTTTCAGTGTTTTGGAGAGTAACACAATTTGCCCTGCATGATATCCGTAGTGTGCCGCAACCTGAACAAGAAGCTGGCTAATTTCTCTCGCTTCATAGGTTTCATCCTCTGAAGCGCTAACCCGAAGCATTCTGTTCCAATCCTCGTGGTCATAGCGGATTGTAACTTCTCTTTTTAAATCCTCATCAGACAAAACTGATAATATACTTACCGATTCGGATCGTGTCCTCATAAGAACGCTAATCAACTCACCTTTCGATATGCCACCTTCAGAATTAAATTCTCGAGTACGTTCCCGAATGAATGGTTTGTTTCCGATTGCACTTATGAGGCTCTGATATTCGTTACCTGCTAAATGTAAGCAAAGATTACCGATGCTGTTCATGGAATCCTTCATTTTCTTCCAAATCAAATCATCATCAAGCGGGTTTATGCTCTTTATAATTCGATCGAGCTGCTTGTTCATGTCTTCGAGTACATGCTTTATTAGATCTGGCATGACCATTTCCCTCTCTGTAAACTTATTTTTATTATTCGTTAAACTCTGGGTATTTCCTTTAATTATCCTGCCCGTGGGACTTGATCCCGAGCGCTATAATGTTCACCCCTATTTGTCATGACCATGATTGAGGCTGGTTGGGACTTTAGATCCCCGGTAAATTTACATGAAGGAGAGATCAGATGAACCCCGTTATTGGGCTAGACATTTCTAAAGAAGAAAGCCACGGACAGGCCTTTTTAGATCGTGGAAAACCATACAGAGGGACCTTTCATTTCGAACATACGTGTGAAGGACTTGAGAAATTGCTTCAAGCTATTCGAGACGTCGAGCATGTATCTGGATATCGTCCTACGTTGATTCTCGAAGCAACCGGGCACTCCCAAAGCCCCGTCGTTCAGTTCTTGGAGGAGCATCACTATTTATTCATTGTTATCCATCCGCTCATTTCAAATCGGCTTAGAAAATCCAATCTTTGGAAAGTTAAAACGGATGCCGCGGATGCTTATCTTTTGGGCGATCTTTACTATAGGGAAGAGTTCGAACCTTTCAAAAATAGGGGTGTGCAGCTGCTTAATCTGCGCTATCTGACTCGGCAATATGAGGCATTTTCAAAGATGTGTATACAAACAAAGCTGCAGTTCCAAGCTGTCTTGGATCAGGTTTTCCCTGCATATAAAGGTGTCCAAGATCAGCCTTCTACTTTCTTCAAAACGAGGTCGCTCAGAAAATTGGATTAACGAACGAGTCCAACGATTGCTCGATGCAGCAAAACAAAATCCCTTTCAGCAAACGATGTACTCAAGCCACTTGATTAATCTAAATATCCTGATCGCCCGTATTCTTCAGTACCAGGAGCATCTTGCTGAATAGCCTATAGCCCGCTAGCCTCGGGTCTACTCTCCGGAAACTACAACGCGGACACCCGATTTGACAAACAGGATTGGCGCTCCAAGTCCCCATCCCATTCCGGAGAAGGCTTCAAGCAAAATATCGCGGTAGTCGGGCAGCTCAAAGAAGTGGCGGCGGACCTCGGCATTACAGTCGCCCAACTGTCCCTCGCTTACGTCCTCGCTCATCCGGCTTTAACGAGCGCGCTCGTCGGCGTCCGCAAGCCTGAACATATCCAGAAGTCGCTGCCGGCCGTGGATATTAAACTCGACGATGCCGTGCTGGCTAAGATTCGGACCATTGCAGCGAGCGCCGCAAGAATCATGATGCCGATAAACGAGTAAACCAGCAAATACAACGCAGATAGGTATCTGCGTTGTATTTGCTGTTCATAAAAATCATTACAGAAACAGGAAACGACTAGTAGGTACCCAAAGTTAGCAATGATACAAAAACGAAAAGAGCTGCTAGAGTAAAAAAGACAATGGAAATTCTAGAGTTATTCTTCCGCTCTTTAATTCCATAAGCACAGCAAAAGATAGCCATAGTGAATTGGGCACCACTTCGGCAATAGGCATTGCTCACAAAAAATATGCTGCTAAATTCGATTACTGCTGCGGTAAGAGCTAGTATATTAAACCATAAAGGATTTTTTCGAAATTGTTTATACATAAAGGTTTCCCTCCACCATTCCAACGAGATATCTTATATGGGCATAATATTTTTTCTTCTATTCTCTCTGATATTATAAGTGACGGATTGTAAAAATGAATCCTTAAATTACAGACTTTATTTCTTCCCATCACCAAGAAAAAAGGATATCCGCGCAACAGCGCAGATATCCTTTCTATACAGCTTAAGCATCTTTTTATGAAATGAAATTCGCGTTACATTCGGGCTACAAGGGAAAATGCTGTGCTTGGTTATGCGAGGTGTTGGAACCATATTCCCCCTCTAGGTCTTGTAGCAATGCGTAACGTGCAGCCGCAAGACGCGCGGCGATAGCCCCCGTTTCCGGGCAAATGATGCCAGTCAGCCTGCTTGCCCATATTCCGGCTCCATCCAATAGCGTATGGACTTCGTCAAACGCAGCCCATACGGGAAGTTTGGGCTTCACGCCCCGGATGGCCTGTGTCATGCGTTTTATCGTATCGCTCGTCCCCTCATGACCGCCGACAGACAGATCGGACAGATCCGCGTCCACATCATATGAAGGAAACCGCGTAGCTTCCAAAATCACCGCATCGGCAAAACGTGCCATATCTGCGGCTTGAGCCGCCTGCTTGATCTGTTGCGCTTTCACTTCCCGCAAGAGATTGGCGCGGGCAGACTCATAGGACTGTTTGACCTGCCCGTTCCATGTTTGGCTGACGTTGAGCTTGGAGGACGCATCCACCGTCAAAAGCACGCCTACCCGATATGGAATGCACCGCAGGCGGCCGCATAAGGTCTGCTCCGCAACGCCGTCGATCCAGTCCCGGGCTGCCCGGAATTGGTTCACGTCAGCAGGATTGCGTACCACAATCTCTAACTGTGGTTCTCCACCCTGCTCCACGTTCCGCAACGCTGCACGCAGCAGCGCCTCCAGTTGCATATCTTGCAGGCTTCCGATGCCCACTGCATTGTGCTGTTCGATCAAGGCGATTGTGAGTGGTGAACCGTTCAGAGACTCGAACAAGCCTTCATACTCTGTTTCCAGCAGCCCGATAATTCGCCGGGACAGATGCTCACACAATCCAGGCAAGCCAGATGCCTGATTAAAGGCTTTGTACGTATCTGATGCACGGGAGCCTGGAATAAGGAGGGGGGCAGATTCCCCGTCAGGACCATGAATCGTATGCCCGGACTCTGCCGCGTCCAGATAGGCACGGCATAATTCAGCCACACGGCTGGACGACTGCGAAAAGGGGCCGTGCAAAAGGCTATAGCCATCAAGACTGCCCATACTTAGCCCTACCGCTGACTCCTTGCTTGTATAATTCACCTGGACAGGATCATCAGCATAGATACGTATGAATGTACGCCTGTATTCATCGCTCCACTCCAGTAGTGTGCTCATCGCCTCCCTGTTATCGTTGCCCTTATTCAACAACGTTTCCCCAATGAGCTCGGAGTCCGCAGCCAGCAACGCCTCCTCTTGACTGATCCTGCCCTGTTCGGCTAATCCGACCAGCCAGCCCAGCGGGTCTTCCTCCTGTGAGGCAGATACTTCACTGCATCCTGCGAGCACTGACTCAATAGCCAGTCTCTGTGCAGCAGCGGCCTCACTCCCCGACTCGGGGCCATCGCAATCCAGACTGTTTTTTTCACTCAACAGTTCTGCGAATACATACATCAGTTTAACCTCCATGCTACAAATCCATCCTTTCTCCCGTCAGCAAGTTGGCACACACAAATTTGAGTATCCCACCAGAAAAGAAAACGCTTACCTATCAGACGTCGAGTAGAATTCAAATAAGCCTCACCTGTAAGGTCTCTACCTTAACGTATTAGGCGCACCCCACATTTATACATATCTGTAGAACGACAGGAAAACATAGATTAAACCACAGCTTTGAACGAAAAAAAGCCCTCGGATTCCATAGGATGAATACATCCGATGATAACCCGAGGGCACTATTTTTTATTCGAAAGAACGCACTTTCAGTACACGCATAACATTCAGAACGGCAAGCAATGTTACACCCACGTCGGAAAATACAGCCTCCCACATGGTAGCAATACCGAACGCACCCAAAGTGAGAAACACGGCTTTGACACCTAGCGCAAATATAATATTCTGCCATACGATGCGTCGTGTACGCTTGGCGATATGAATCGCTGTAACCAGTCTCGAAGGCTCGTCGTTCATGATCACGATATCCGCCGCCTCAATCGCGGCATCTGAACCCAAACCGCCCATCGCTACACCTACATCTGCCAGTGCCAGCACAGGGGTATCATTAATCCCGTCGCCTACGAACAAAATCTTGTCGCCCGCCTTTTTACTTGCAGACAGTTGTTCAATCGCTTCGGCTTTATGCTGGGGTAACAGTTCTGCACGTACTTCATCCAGACCCAACTGTCGTCCAACGGCCTCTGCAACCTGTCGGTTGTCACCTGTCAGCATGATTGTTTTCACTATACCCAGTTTTTTCAGTGAAGCAATCGTTCGTGCCGCGTCCTCCTTGACCTCATCCGAAATCAGGATGCATCCAGCATACGTTCCGTCTACAGCCACATGAACGACCGTTCCTTCATCCATCGTTCCTGCACGTTGTGCATCGTCAAAAGCAACTTGCTCCCGCTCCATCAGCTTCGCATTCCCGGCCAACACCAGGCGACCATCTATCTGCGCTTGAATCCCATGACCGGAAATCTCGCTATATTGCTGTACCCGCTCGGCTTGAAGCTCCTTGCCATAGGAATCACGCAGGGATGCCGCAATAGGATGCGTGGAATGCAGCTCCGCAAAAGCAGCCGTTTCCAGCAGACTTTCCTTCGTAAACTCCCCGGCAGGATAAATGCCTGTTACACGGAAAACCCCTTTGGTGAGTGTACCTGTTTTATCAAAAACAGCATATTTCACATGGTTCAGTGCTTCAAGATAGTTCCCGCCTTTAATCAGCACACCTGAACGGGAGGCTGCCCCGATGCCGCCAAAGAAGCCCAACGGAATGGATACGACCAGCGCACATGGACAAGAAATAACGAGGAAAACAAGTGCACGATATACCCAATCTGCAAACTGCGCTCCCGGTACGACGAGTGGCGGAACAATTGCCAGCAGCAGCGCAACAATAACCACAACAGGAGTATAGTATCTGGAAAACTTGGTGATAAACTTTTCGGTCGGCGCTTTTTTGGCGCTCGCATTTTGCACTAGCTCCAAAATTTTGGCGACTGCTGATTCGCTGAATTCCTTGCTAACCTCTACAGTTAAAAGTCCGTTCGTATTGATAAATCCGCTCATCACACCGCTTCCCGGCTCCACGGTACGAGGTACGGATTCACCGGTCAGCGCCGAGGTATCCACATGCGATTTTCCGTCTACAACCTTACCATCCAGCGGAATCTTCTCGCCCGGCTTGATTACTATCAGATCACCGACACGCACATCCTCGGGTGACACCCGACGTACGGAATCAGCCGTCTTCAGGTTGGCATAGTCCGGTCGAATATCCATAAGGTCGCTGATGGATTTGCGCGAACGATTAACAGCAACCCCCTGGAACAGCTCACCAATTTGATAAAAGAACATGACGGCTACGCCTTCCGGATATTGCCCAATTGCAAATGCGCCAACCGTAGCCAGCGTCATCAGAAAATACTCGTCAAAGGCCATTCCCCGCACCAGACTGCGCACAGCCTGCACGACTACATCGCCGCCGACAATGATATATGCCAGTAAAAACAGTGCCAGCTTGCCTAGGCCCTCTACAGGTAACCACCAGGCAACAGCCGCAACGACTGCACCGATAGCCAAGCGTGCAATCATGCGGCGTATACCGTCTGTACCGTGGTCATGTGTATGCCCGGCGTGGCTGTCATCTCCATGCGAATGTGAATGAGCATGTGCGGCGTCACCATGATCATGTACATGTTCGCCATGATGGTGGCTACCATGGGCATGAACTTCCTCAGCATGTGCTTCATGACTATGAGTATGACCCGTGTGGCTGTGAGCTCCATGTTGTTGGCCGTTCTCATGCGTATGTCCTTCATCATGCTCATGACTATGGGTGTGCTCCCCTGCGGTTCCTGCCTGCGCTGCACCCGCCACTCTGCGACTGTTCTCACCCGAGCGTCCCCGGGCGCTTTTTACGATCATTCGGACGTGAGGCTCCAGTCTGTGAACCTTCCGTTCCGTTTGACGAAGGATCTCCTCTTTTTGATCCGAGCTTGCTGTCATCGTCAATGTTTTCGTTACAAAATTGACCGAGCAATCAAGCACACCTTCTATTTTACTGACTCCATTTTCAATCTTCAGAGCACAGTTGGCACAATCCAAGCCTTCCAAAATCCATTCGTGCCGTTCCGTTCTTTTCAGAGCATCCATAATCATTGGCCTCCAATTAACTATATATGAGCAACTGTTCATATATTATTTATTAAACTCATTATATTCAGTATCATGAGTAAAAGTCAATGATAATAGCCCCTTTCCGCCAAATAAATCTATTTCATCGGACATACACCAAAAGAGCGCCAATCGCTTGGCGCCCTGCTTTGTTTCTATCCCAAAATTATTGATGTGAAATGTGCTGATGGGTTTGCAAAAATATCTGCTCCACATGATTATCATCCAGCGAATAAAACACCGTTTTGCCTTCCTTGCGCCGTTTGACAATGCGCAGATTGCGCAAATAACGAAGCTGGTGAGATACCGCAGACTGTCCCATATTCAACACCTGGGTCAGATCATGCACACACAGCTCCTTCTGAGCCAAAGCGTAGATTAGCTTGATCCGTGTCGGGTCACCCAAGGCTTTGAACAGCTCCGACATTTTGTATGCGATGGAATCCTCAACAAGAGAAGATTTTATGTGTTCGATTTCTTTGTCTGAACCGTGACAAGCCGGCTCGCAATCCAAAGCTTCCGTTTCAGAATTCATCCTTTTCACCCCGTGTATTTCGACTTGATGCTCCTATTATAGCAAATTCGTAGAATTTACGAATAGCTTATATTACAGCTTGCCCTGTAACGGAGAATTTTCGAGTCTCAATGCCTCGGTATCACACCCTATAAAGTTGTGCTAAGTAAAGCTTAATTCAACGTTTTTAATGCTTCATCACTGTAAGGCACGAGTTCCTCTATCCGGTTATCACGTAGCTTAACCGCAAACGCCGGGTCAACCAGCAAAGCCCGTCCAACCGCGACCAGATCAGCTTCCTCTCGCTCTACTTGTCCAACAAGTTGTTCTAATCTTGCCTGTACGCTACTCGAATGATCGGTCTGGCTGTTATTGTTTTTTTCCAGTTCACTCAAAAAAGCCTTCTCCAAACCAATGGAGCCTACAGTAATAACCGGCTTGCCTGTTAGCTTTTTGGTCCAAGCAGCTAAATTTAGATCAGACCCTGCAAATTCCGGTTCCCAAAAACGGCGGCTTGAGCAGTGGAATACATCCACCCCAGCCTTCACCAATGGAGTCAGAAACTGTTCAAGCTCCTCCGGTGTCTGTGCCAATTTCTCTCCATAATGGTACATCTTCCACTGGGAGAACCGCAGTACAATTGGAAAATCTGTACCCACTGCACGACGACAAGCCTCAATGACCTCCACCGCAAACCGAGTACGCTGGGCCAAATTGCCTCCGTACTGATCTGTACGCTTGTTGGTTTTATCCCAGAAAAACTGGTCAATTAAATAGCCGTGTGCTCCATGAAGCTCAATGCCGTCGAAACCCACCTGCTGGGCATCGGCTGCTGCTTGGGCATAGGCTGCGATAATATCAGCAATCTCGGCCTCCTTTAACGGCTCAACTACCTTTTCACCAGCAGGAGTGATACCGGACGGACCGACGGGTAATGCCTCGGGATTAGGCTGGTTAGCCGCGCCTATTTTCCGGGCCGCACCCACATGCCAAAGCTGCGGTATAATCTTGCCACCCGCCGCATGAACCTCCTCGACTACCTTCGCCCACCCCTTCAATCCCTCACCATAAAAAATAGGAATGCTCGTATGCTCCACGGCTGCGGGATGATTAATAGCGGTTCCCTCGGTAATAATCAATCCGACCGCATTTTCCGCACGGCGACGATAATACGCGGCCACCTCAGGGCCTGGGATACCTTGAGGAGAAAAATTCCGTGTCATTGGAGCCATAACAATCCGATTGGGAAGAGATAAATTACCTGCCTTAAAAGGTTTAAATAGTATATCTGTATTCATTATTTTCATCCTCCGCTCTCAACTAGAGTTATTGTTTTTACCCTACTGTTATACAATTCCATTTTACACATAAATAAACTTGAGTTCAAGTAGCCACAGTTTATTTCTCCAACACGATACTCACAAAAAAAAAGAGGAAGCGGCCCTAAGCTGCTTCCTCTTACCTAATTAGTTTGTACTTATTATTGTGCTACCATGTTGTATTCCATAATCCAGACAGAACCGCCAACAACGGTCAGCAGGATGACTACACCGAAAATCAAAGTCATGACATTCCAGCGCGGTCCATTACTTTCACGGATATGCATGAAGAAGAATAACTGCACCAGAAATTGCAGCACTGCTGCGACCAAAATAACAACCATAGTTGAAGTGCGGCTCAACATATGATTCATGACCACACCGAGAGGAATGATGGTCAGTACGATGGACAGAATAAATCCGATTACATAGGATTTCACTGAACCGTGAGAATCATCATGACCATGCGAACCCGCTCCTGATTGATGCTGTGCCATCTACATCACCCCCATCAAATAGACGACTGTCAGCAAGAAGATCCAGACAGCGTCCAAAAAGTGCCAATACAAGCTCAATGCCGAAACTTTGCCCTTCGTCTCTGGAGTTAGCCCGCGTTTTTTCAACTGGAACATAAGGCCGATCATCCACACCAGACCTAACGAAACGTGAAGTCCGTGCGTGCCGACCAATGTGAAGAATGCCGACAGGAACGCGCTCGTTCCAAAATTGGCTCCCTCGTGTACCAATTCAACAAACTCGTAAACCTCAAAACCGATAAAACCAAGACCCAGGATCGCCGTCACGATTAACCAGTTGATTAATCCCTTCATGCTTCCTTTGTTCATGGCCAACACAGCCAGACCGCTTGTGAAGCTGCTTGTGAGCAAGAGGAACGTTTCTATGATAACGCCCGTCATGTTAAACAGCTCTGCGCCCCCCGGTCCTCCAGCTGTGCTGTTCCGAAGGACGACGAAGGTTGCGAACAAGGTACTGAACAGGATTACGTCCGTTACAAGAAAGATCCAGAAACCAAGCATCTTCAATTCTTGTGGATCGTGATGCCCGTGGTCATGATCATGGCTGTGATGTGCTGCTGCTTGTGCCATTATACAGACCCCCTTATTGCCGCTTCCGTGCGTTTTACTTCATCCGCAGGGATGTAGTAGTCGCCATCATACGAGAAGAAAGAACGACAAATCATACAAATCGCAACGCCGATCAGACCCGGAATATAGAAGAACGACCATCCGAATACAAAACCGAAACCTGCGATGAAAAAGAATACCGACATAATGAATGGAATCGCCGAGTTTTTCGGCATATGAATCGCTTCAATTGGCG
This sequence comes from Paenibacillus terrae, assembly GCF_005217525.1. Taxonomy (GTDB): domain Bacteria; phylum Bacillota; class Bacilli; order Paenibacillales; family Paenibacillaceae; genus Paenibacillus; species Paenibacillus terrae_C. Next base: position 102,502 of record NZ_PNXQ01000002.1, read on the forward strand.
GTTGCTTTCTGAAAATTCCTTTTGCGCGTTTGTCTTTCTCTGCCCACCAGTCATCACGTTCTTCTACTTGTGGGATGGTAGCAAAATTGTATTCCGGTGCAGGTGAAGGGATCGACCATTCCAACGTATGACCACCCCAAGGGTCGCCAGTTGTATCCTTCAGCTTGCGGAAATTTTTGATACCCAGAAGAATTTGAAGAACCTGGAACAAGAAACCAATCCCCATCAGGAATGCTCCAACGGTTGATACAAGGTTAAGCGGCTGCCAGCCAGTATCCCAGCCGTAAGTGCTCAGACGACGTGTCATACCCATCAGACCGAGGGAATATTGTGGAATGAAACACACATAGAAACCGATATTCCAGAACCAGAAAGCCCATTTACCCGGCGTTTCAGGCAGAGTGAAGCCGAACATTTTAGGCCACCAGTAGTACAGACCTGCCAGATAACCGAACACTACACCGCCAATCAGAGCAGAGTGAAAGTGAGCGACCAGGAAGTAACTGTTATGGAACTGGAAGTCCGCAGGCGCTACAGACAACATGACGCCCGTCAAACCTGCAATCAGGAAATTCGGAATAAAGGCGATTGCCCACATCATAGGTGTCTTAAATGTAATCTTACCCCGATACATCGTGAACAGCCAGTTAAACACTTTAACCCCTGTCGGTATTGCGATAACCATCGTCGAAATGGCAAAGAATGCATTAACATCTGCGCCTGATCCCATCGTGAAGAAGTGATGCGCCCAGGTGAAGAAGGACAGGATAGCAATCATGAACATGGCGTAAACCATGGATTTGTAGCCAAACAATTTCTTTTTGGAGAATACGCTGATGACCTCGGAATAAATACCGAAGGCAGGTATAACTACGATATAAACCTCAGGGTGACCCCACATCCAGATCAGGTTGATATACATCATTGGGTTACCACCGAAATCAAGTGTAAAGAAATGTCCTCCTCCGAAGCGGTCAAGGAACAGCAAAGCCAATGTTATCGTCAGAATCGGAAACGCGAAAATGATGATAACACACGATGAAAATACGGACCACGTAAAGACAGGCATTTTCATCCATGTCATACCAGGTGCGCGCATTTTAATAATGGTAACAATAAAGTTAATCCCCGTAGCCAATGAACCTATACCAGAAATCTGTATACCCCAGATATAAAAGTTCTGACCAACGCCGGGACTAAATTGCAGCTCCGAAAGCGGTGGATAACTCAACCAACCTGCGTCCGGCGAACCGCCAATAACGAAGGACAGGTTGAATAGCATCGCTCCCATAAAGAACAGCCAGAAGCTCAGCGCGTTCAGGAAAGGAAACGCAACGTCACGCGCACCAATTTGAAGTGGTACCGCGATGTTAAACAAACCAAACATCAATGGCATCGCCATAAACAAGATCATGATCGTGCCATGCGTTGTAAAGATCTGATTGTAATGCTCAGGATGCAAAAGTGTAACATCCGGTGTAGCAAGCTGCAAACGCATCAACAATGCATCCACGCCTCCGCGGAACAGCATCAAGATGGCTGCGAGAATATACATAATACCGACTTTTTTATGGTCAACGGTAGTCAACCAGTTTTTCCAAAGCCAGCCCCATTTTTTGAAATAAGTGAGCACAAACACGATCCCGATCGTCGCAAGAGCAATAGAAACGTCCGCTCCATAAATCATTGGGTCTCCAGTAACGAAGAAAGTGGATGCAAACTCTTTTATTTTGTCAAGCATTGGGGGCCTCCTTCCCTATAATCATTTAATTGTGTCCGCTCATATTCATATTACTCATGGTGCCTGTATCAGTGCTGCCAGACTTGGAAGAACCTTCTGTGGATGCTCCACCATGTCCGCCATGAGGATTAGGAGCTCCTTCCACTACATACTTGGTCACAATATCCTGGAACAAACCGTCTGGAATCGAAGAATACTCGTCAGTCTGGGAAAGGCCTGGTTTGGCAAGCGCCAAATAGCCATCCTTCGTAAGCGGCTTGGATTGCTTCTTAATGTTAGCGACCCAGTTTTTATAATCTTCATCCGACTGAACCTCTACATCAAAGCGCATTTGTCCAAAATGCTCACCGCTGAAGTTTGCGCCCGAACCAAAGTAAGTTCCTTCCTGATCAGCCTGCAAATGCAGCTTCATGGCCATGCCTGACATGGTGTAGATCTGGCCGCCCAATTGCGGAATCCAGAACGAGTTCATCGGCGCATCAGCAGTCAGTTCGAAACGGACCGGAACGCCTTTAGGAATGTGGATCTCATTGACTGTAGCAATACCTTCTTCCGGATACATAAAGAGCCATTTCCAGTCCAGTGCAGTTACTTGGATGGTTACTGGCTTTTGTGTGCTTGCCATTGGCTTGGAAGGCTCCAGCAAGTAGGTATATCTCGCAGTGATAACCGCAAGAATCAAGATGACAACAATTGGAATACTCCACCATACGGTCTCCAGTTTTTTACTGTCGTCCCAGTGGGGTTCGTACTTCGCCTTGTTATCCGGTGCGTCGCGATAACGCCAAATGATGAAAAAAGTCAAAAACATGACCGGTACAATTAGAAGTGCAGCCATAGACGTTGAAAGAATGATCAGCTCTTTTTGTGTTTGCCCAATAGGTCCTTTCGGATCGAAAACAACGTATTTTCCGCCAGCATAAAAACACGTCCAAATGAGCAATGCTACCGTGAGCACGGTCAAAACCAACGCAATAATCGCTTTTGGTTTTTTGTTCATGTTGTTCCCCTCTCCTTAAATAATAAATTACTCAAAACTTAAGAACTCCTGTAATGTTGCCCCTATATAAGATATCAGAAAAAAGGGGACTTTTTTTATTGTTAACAGAATTGTCGATTATTTGTCCGTTTTTTGTGAAAAACCTCTCTAAAAATAAAATTTCTCTTGCAAATTCAAAATCTACTATTACTACAAAGGTAACATAAGTAAAAAATATATCGAAGCATTCCAAGGAAGAAAGACGGCTTGTAGCTGAAGTTTGTTCTTGCGATGTAAGGAAGCAAAAAACGGGGCTCCAGACAGTTTGTTGTTCCACACTGTGCGAAGACCCACGTTGTTGTTTTTCTATAGATGTTTTTTCAGTTGTATTAACTGCGTCCCTTCTCCTGATCATCCTTCTTGCGGGCAATGACCAGCCCTTTTCCGATCATATAAATAAAAAATCCGCCAACGACACATCCAATACCCACCATTAAGTATATATTACGATCACTTAGATTACCTAAGTTGAACAAAATAAGAATAATGCCTACAATCCAAGCGAGCCAGGCGATGACAGACACCGAGCGGCTCATTTGCTTTTCGTTCGATCCTGATTTTCTAAAATTCGAAGCCATATCCTCCACTCCCTCTGGTCTAAAATTGTTAAACAGCCCTCTTCAGGTATTTTTGTCAGTATGCACAATCCCTGTGTTTTTATTCTTAATAGTCTCGCCATACTTATAACAACCTGCAATTTTTTCTTGGGTATTATTACCCCAGAGGGCTTGTTGTTCAAACAAAAGGGAGTGGAGACAGGCCAATGTCCGCTTTAGTATCAAAGTTCATTTTCTTTTAACGTCTGGTCTCTAGCCAGTTGTTGCTTACCACATTTCGATACCAGTGGTAGCTTTCCTTAGGGGTGCGGACCATAGTGCGGAAATCGACATGAATCATGCCGAATCTCATACTGTACCCTTCCGCCCATTCAAAATTGTCCATGAGCGACCATGCCATATAGCCTTTGACGTGAAGGCCATCATGAATTGCCCGATGTACCTGGACCAAATGCTGCTGCATGTAGGAAATACGACGGTCATCCTGAATCTTGCCATTTACGATCTCATCGTTGATACAAGCCCCGTTCTCTGTAATGTAAATGTCAATGTTGCCGTACTTTTGCAAATAATGCAGGACCTCATACAACCCGCGCGATTCCACCGGCCAACCGATATCCGTGACGGGCAATCCCATGTCAATTTCTTCAGATTGGAGAAACCCGGCTTCGGGATTAAAACGATTGACCGACATAGCGTAGTAATTGATACCGATCAGATCAATAGGTTCGCTAATAATGTCCATATCTCCTTCCTGAATAGGTACGATAGCTCCTTGCATAGCAAACCAATCTACCAGAAACTGAGGATACGAGCCTTGATAGATGGGCTGGAGAAACCAGTCACTATGCAGGGAAACCGTACGCGCGCAAGCCGCTTTGTCTTCCTCGGAAGTGCTATAGGGCACGGCCCATGAGACATTCGGCGCTATCCCGATCTGACCGCTGGTGCCTAACTCGCGGAAACGACGTACGGATAGGCCATGCGCAACCAGCAGATGATGACCAACGTTGATGGCTGTCTGGAGATTTGTCAGACCAGGGGCATGAACCCCCAGCATATTGGATAAAAATGCGATGCACCACGGCTCATTAAACGTCAGCCAATGGTGTATTTTTCCGTGGAATTCACGGAACATCGTCTCCGCATACTGGACAAATGCCTGAATCGTGCGACGGTTTTCCCATCCTCCAGCATCTTGAAGCACCTGCGGCAGATCCCAGTGGTACAGCGTACAAAACGGCTCAATTCCATTGTCGTTCAGCATATCTACTACGCGATGATAATAGTCCAATCCTTCTTGATTGACTTCGCCGTCACCACTGGGGAATATACGCGGCCAAGACACCGAAAAACGATATGTACGAATGCCCAGCTCCTTCATCAGCCGGATATCTTCTTCGTAGCGATGATAGCTGTCACAGGCTACATTCCCGTTATCTCCGTTGAACACCTTGCCAGGCGTATGGGCAAAGGTATCCCAGATGGACAAACCTCTTCCATCCTCCTCATAGCCCCCCTCGATTTGGTAGGCTGCCGTTGCCGTCCCCCACATAAAGTCCTGCGGAAATTGAAAAATGGTCATATTGGCTCTTCCTCTCCATTAATAATAATCGTATGTCTGTCCGTAATTTCCTGCAATTTGGTAAAATTCCATGACAAAATGAATCCTCCATGCTCCGGATCAGGCTGAGCCTGCCGAGCATCTGCGCTAAACGGATGAGCACTGCGAATCGTGTAGCCTCCCGTCGGGGAGGCTGCGGTAAGTTCCGCGCGGACGAGCCTGGAACCGGACCATTCCATGCCAACCGTTATCCCGCCATGCCCCCGCAATCCGTTGACCCGCCCTTCCGACCATGCTGAAGGCAGGGCAGGCAGCAAGGTCAGCTCACCCGGACGGCTTTGCAGCAGCATTTCCGCGATACCCGCCGTCGCTCCAAAGTTGCCGTCGATCTGAAAAGGCGGATGAGCGTCGAATAGATTGGGGTAGGTCGAGCGCGACAGCAACGTGCGAACATACCGATGCGCTGCTTCGCCATCCTCCAACCGCGCGTACAGGTTAATCAACCAGGCGCAGCTCCAGCCAGTATGGCCTCCGCCATGATCGAGCCGTCGGCGCAGCGATATGCGGGCCGCTTCCGCCAGCTCCGGGGTATCGCGAACATGAATTTGTCGGCCGGGGTACAATCCATACAGATGCGAAACATGTCGATGCCCAGGCTCCGCTTCCTCAAAATCGGCAAACCATTCCTGTAGTTGTCCGTGACGACCGATCTGATAAGGCAGCAGGCGTTGCAGCGTTTCTTCACAGCGGTTGCGGAACTCATCATCTAATTCCAGCAATTCCGTAGCCTGAATGCAGTTGCTCAGCAACTCCCGAATTAACGTCATGTCCATGGTGGAACCCATGGATATGCTGCAATGCTCTCCATCCGGGGTTATAAATTTGTTTTCAGGCGACGTAGACGGAGAGGTCACCAGCCAACCGTCTGGACCTTCCACGAGCCAATCCATACAAAAGGCGGCCGCTCCCTTCATCAACGGATAAGCTTGTTCCGCCAAATAAGCCGTATCCTGAGTAAACAGATAACGTTCCCATAAATGGGCGGTTAGCCAGACACCCCCGAGCGGCCAAAATGCCCAACTGGCATGGCCGTCTGACGGTCCGGCATACCTCCACACATCTACATTGTGATGGGCCGTCCAGCCTTGCGCTCCATAATAGATCGAAGCCACTCTGCGCCCTGTGCGGCTGACTTCTCCAACCATGTGCAGCAAGGGTTCATGGCACTCAGCAAGATTGCATATTTCCGCTGGCCAATAGTTCATCTGGGTATTAATGTTCGTTGTATAATCACTGTTCCACGGCGGCTGTACATGATCATTCCAGATGCCCTGGAGATTGGCGGGCTGACTGCCCGAACGCGAACTGGCTATCAGTAAGTAGCGTCCATACTGAAACAGCGTTACCTCCAAATCCAGGTCTGCCTGACCTTCACGGTACTGCTCCAATCGCAAGTCAGTCGGAATTTGTCTCTTTGTACTTGGGTCCGTCCTGCCTTCATCCCCAAGCTCTAACTCCACGCGGCCAAACAGCTCCCAATGATCCTGCTCATGCCGATGCCTCACCTGCTCGTATCCAAGCGAGACCGCTCTAGCCAGCGTAACTTCGCATACACCTGCCGATTCCGTAGCATCAATGTCCGGTTGAGTATCGAATCCCCGGAAGCCGGTAGCTGCCGCCAAATACACCGTCATTTTATCCGCGCCCGCTACACAGATCACTCCGTCAGCCCCCCTCGTCAGGGTTCCCCCCTCGGCGATAATCCGTGCCTGAATTGCAAAAGCCATCCCCAATTCATCCTCATAAACAACCGACTGCGGATGATAGCCATGATAATCAGACTCCACATGACTGGGCGCTCGCCCGGTCAACGTAATTAAGTCCCTCTCTGGTTCACCTGAAGAGTCATCTTCTTTATCACTATCCCATTCGGATGAATCACCAAAATGTGCATCCTCACCTGCCTCGGCTTCACAAGAATGCGGCGTAGTGATACGTACGGTTGCATTAATTTTGCCTGGCGTATCCGCAGTCAGCCTTACCATAATGATTCCATCCGGCGCACTGGCAATGACTTCACGGGTATAACGAATACCGCCACTTTGGAAAGTGACCGCAGCCGTTCCAGTCACCAAATCCAGTTCGCGTTCATACTCTGCGATTGACCCAAGTCCCTCCTGAGTAATCCACAAATCGCCCAAAGGCTGATAAGCCTCCGTATCGCGCCCCAGCATGTTCGCATTGATCAGATGTTCAGCAGCCTCGTACTTTCCATCCGCAATCAGTTCCCGGACGGGCTTCAAATATCGCAATGCATCATACTGAACGCCATCCCTGGGAAATCCGGACCAGAGCGTATCCTCGTTTAATTGCAAACGCTCCTCCCCGATTCCGCCAAATACCATAGCACCCAGCCTCCCATTGCCGACAGGCAATGCTTCCTCCCACACCTTGGCAGGCTGGCGATACCATAAACGCAGAGATTTCTGTTGTTCGCGTTGTATCACATCAAACCCTCCCCCATCGAGATTAAACAGAGTGCCAATCCCATATTGACCACAAGGACAAGCGCTCTGTCATTCAGACACCCCATCATTTTGTTGCGTCTCGTTTAGTCAGATCGCTATTTGGAAGCCTTGCCGCTCCACAATTCCACTCTGTCCTTCACTAATTGAGTATATTGTTGTTCCATTTGTACCGCTCCAGCGGCATCCAGCTCTTTAAGCATGTTGTCATAAACGGCGTCAAAATTGGAGGTCGGGGCCAAAATAGCCTCCGGTATACGCTTACGGATAATATCCGTCGTTTTTTTGAACGTAACATTATAATTGGATTCATTGTCTGTCGTCAGGTTATAGGCTGCGCCCCATGGCTTCACATCAAATTCTTTCTCGCTCGGGAACAGCTCCTTCCACGTTTTTACGCCATACGCCTTGAGCGACTCCTTTTCCGGCTCCGAATAGCTTGCGATAATTTGTTCTGGAAATTTGGTGGTGTAATAATTACCAGTAGGGTCCTTTACACCATCACCGTAGTGCCCACTGATCAACGTGTATAGCTCCAGCCCGGTTGTTTTGTTGAAATTGGTGGCGTTGTTCGTTTTTTGCTCCAGCACATCAGCCGGAATGACGCGTTTGCCGTCTTTGATTTCATACTGCTTTCCTTCGATTCCCCAGTTCACCAGCACCTGTCCTTCATCGGAGGCTAAAAAATCAAGGAACTTAATAGCCCGCACCGGGTCCTTGCAGCTCTCGGTAATGCCTACACCGTAGCCGGACATAAAGCCTGTATCCTGAAAGGAATGATCCTTATATTCCTCCGAAAGTGTGACTGGGAAATGTGCATAGCTGGCATCCGCCTTGCCTGACGTTTTTAACGCATTTTCAGCTTCCAGGTAGCCCCACTCCTGGTCGATTAGACCGAGAACACGCCCGCTGGCGATTTTAGATTTGTATTGGTCACTTTTTTGTACAAAGGATTCCTTATCCAGCAGCCCCTCATTGTACATGTGGTTTAACCAGCGAAAATATTCTTTTTCCACCGGGCGCTTGTAATGGAGCTTGGCTTCAAATGTCTTGGGATCAATATTATATTCTCCATCGTCTGACGCTCCGGTCGTCTGGTAGGCAGGATTGGTTACCGTAATCATGATTCTCCAGTCATCTGCATCCAGCGTAAGGGGAATTGTCTTTTTACCGTCAATGGTTGGATGCTTGGCTACATAGGTTTTGAGTACGTTTTCATAATCCTGCAATGTTTTTACCTTCGGATATCCCAGCTCCTTAAGTACCCTGTGCTGGATTTCAAATCCACCCGTCGCATCAAAGTTCTTCTGTCCCACACCTGCATACGTAGGGATGACATAGATGGCCTGATCCTTGTTGCTGTATTTCAGTCGATTCATGTAGGGGCCGTACAGCTTTTTGAGATTCGGCGCGTGCTCGTTGATTAGATCGGTTAGATCAATCATAGCTCCGGCATCCACCAGCTTGCTGACATTCGCTTTGGCAGAAACCAGATCCGGGTACTCTCCACTCGCTGCCATCAAGGAAATGCGATCATTCCCGCCCCCGCCGCTGACATCAAATTCAGCATTCAGGGTTACACCTGTTTTTTTCGTAATTTCCTTTCCTATTTCATCCTTCATTCCGTTCCATAGCGGGCTTGGGTCGGCTCCAAAGAAGCTAAACGTAATCGGATCGGTTCCGCTGGATGAGCCTTCCTTCGCTGCATTTTGGCTCCCGCTACAACCTGCCAGTGCAGCAAGTGATATCGCAAGCAGGGGAATAAGTGCAAATCTGGACCAGTGTTTTTTCAAGTTCAAAACCTCCTATGTTCTTATGATGACTTCGTCTGCAAAATAGCTGTTACTTTACCACTGGGGATCTTGCTTTTATGATTTCACCGCGCCCAGGGTCATGCCGCCTACAAAATACTTTTGCAGGAACGGATACACCAGCAGGATGGGGAGCGTGACCGTGATCGTAATTGCCATTTTGATCGACTCTGGTGAAATTTGTGACATTTGCTTCGCCATATCATTGCTGTTCGTCATACTGGAGCCACCTTGCTGCGTGCTTTGTAATACCTTCATCAGCTCAAATTGCAGCGTCGTCCATTGCGAGGCTCCTCCATTATACAAATACGTATCGAACCAGGAGTTCCACTGATTTACCGCCAAAAAAAGAGCAATGGTCGCCAGAACAGGCTTGCACAATGGCAAAATAATTTTCCAGTAAATTGTAAAATCATTCGCCCCATCCAGCTTGGCGGATTCCTGAAGCGCGTACGGCAAACCATCCATAAAGGAACGAATAACAAACACATTAAATGCGCTAATCAGCCCCGGAAAAATATACACCCAGAACGAACCCAGCAAATGCAGATCACGCATCAAAATAAATAAAGGCACCATCCCGCCGGAAAAATACATCGTCAACGCCAGAAACGTTGAGATAAATTTACGGGCGCGGAAATCGGCCCGACTCAGTGTAAAAGCGAGCATGGATGCGCAAACCAATCCCAGCACCGTACCGATCAGCGTACGCAGAATAGATACCTGCAAGCCTCGAAGGAGACCGTCATACTGGAAAATCGTCTTGTAATTTTCAAGTGTAAATTGGCGAGGCCATATATAGATACCGCCACGAACAGTGTCCGTCGAATTATTCAAGGAAATCGCAAGTACGTTCAGAAACGGATACAACGTCACGACCACAATCAAAGCCATCAGTACATAGTTGAACAGGTCAAACAGCTTTTCAGATCGGGTCGCATTAAAAGCCTTTGTCGTCATTTCGCATCTCCCTCCCTACATGATGCTTTCTTTGGTCAGTTTTTTGAATATGCCATTTGCTGTAAACAACAGCAGGATGCTGACCAATGAGTTGAAAATACCAATCGCCGTCCCATAGGAGAACCGCCCCAAATTAATCCCGTAATTCAGCGCGTACAGATCCAGTACCTCGGAATAATCCGTCACCAGACTGTTGCCGAGCAAGAACTGCTTTTCAAAACCGTTGCTCACCAGATGCCCAATCGCCATAATGAACAGAACCGCAATGGTGGAACGGATGCCGGGCAATGTAATATGCCACATCTGTCTCCAGCGACTTGCACCGTCCACACGCGAGGCTTCATACTGCTCCTGGTCAATTCCGGTAATGGCGGCTAAATAAATAATCGTATTCCAGCCCGTCTCTTTCCATATATCAGAGGCGGTCACAATATACCAAAACCAACTCCCCTTTGCCATGAACTGAATCGGCTCATCCACAATATGAAGCGCTATCAATATATCGTTGACGATCCCTCCGTCGATGGACAGCATTTTCGTAACCAATCCGGCAACAACAACCCAGGATACAAAATGCGGGAGATAGGATACGGTCTGCACGAATCGCTTGAACAACATCCCCCGCAGCTCATTTAGAAGGATGGCAAAAAAGATTGGCACTACAAAACCAAAGATAATCCCCATCAGGCTCATCGCCAGCGTATTGCGCAGCACCAAATAAAAACGTTCGTCCTGAAATAGCTCAATAAAGTTATCCAGCCCCACCCACTTCTGATCCAAAAAGGATTTGGCCGGCTTATAATTTTGAAACGCCATCGTCCAGCCCCACAGCGGAAGATAACTGAAAACAAACACCCATATGACGAAAGGAATGGACATAAAATAAAGGTACTTTTGTTGCTTTACACTGTCCCACATGCCTTTTTCTCCACGCCCGCGCTTCGGTCCGCGCACCTTGCGTGGTCTGCCCCGGTTAGACTCAGGAATCGTAGCACCAGCATTGGAAGCGGTTTCAGTTGATGATTCCATAACAAGCTCCTCCTTGTATGTAGTTACTATTATCATACTTGGCTGGCTTGAAAGCGGATACCCAACGAATTAGGAGAAAAATCAGTTCAAAATTAGATATATGGGGGGTTGGGATTTACATGGGGTGCCACTACGCATGCGGATGGTGCTTCCCATCGCTGTTGCTTGTACAGCACCATTCCGCCTGCTCCGTTTTCCGTGTAAATTTTCAAGTTAAATTATAGAATACAAAAAGACCAGCAATGTAAGCTGGTCAAACCTCTCAATCATATTCTGCAACCAATTGGCGAGTATACGGATGTCTGTCGGGAGCAAAAAGTTCCTCCTTTACAAACTCGTCCACCAAACGGCCTTCGTGCATGACTAGAACCCGGTCACACATATATTGCACCACAGGTAGGTCATGGGAAATAAACAAATACGAAAATCTCAGTCTGCCCTGTAGCTCCTTGAGCAAGTTTAGCATTTCTGACTGAATTAAGGTATCCAGGCCGGATGTTGGTTCATCCATAATAATGAGTGCGGGCTCCACGCTGATAGCTCTTGCCATGCAAAGCCGTTGCTTTTGCCCGCCGCTGATTTCATGAGGATATCTATCCAGCAATTCAGGTGATAAGCCCACATATTCCAGCAATTTCACTGCTATTCCTCTTCTGTCTGAACCACAGTCTTTCAAAAAAGATGGAACCTTTCGTTCCAGTTGATCCAGTGGTTCCATCACGGATTCCAGTAAACGAAACCTTGGATTTAGCGCCGCAGAGGGATTTTGAAATACGGCCTGCATCTGTCCTTTATAACGTTTTAACGACTGCCTGTTGCCTGCTTGAACAGGAGTTCCCTGAAACCGGATTGTTCCTCGATCTATAGCTTGCATAAGCATAATACAGCGTGCCAAGGTGCTTTTTCCACTGCCGCTTTCTCCGATCAGACCCACACATTCACCCGCTCGAATCGTCAACGATACCCCGCCGAGCACTTGTCTCTTTTTGCGGTAAGATTTATGCACGTCCTGCACGACTAAAAGTTCAGGTAAAAGTTTCGGGTTCATAACGATGTTGTCGCCCTCTCTATATGGACTCATGCACGGATTTCATTGATGGGCGCAAGGATGGAATAGCTTCAATCAGCCTTCGGGTGTAGGGCTGCTTCGGGTTGTTCAACAATAGCAATGTGTTCCCCGACTCCATAAGCTGCCCTTCTCGCATTACGGTGACTTGATCGGCGTAGCGCTTGACGTTTCTCAGATCATGCGAGATGAACAAAATACCGCATTGGGTGCGTTCTTTTAGCTCTGAAATAATCCGCAAAATTTCGTTGGCATTCGTTTGATCCAATGCTGTCGTAGGCTCGTCCATAATCAGCAGCTTGGATTCCAGCATGATGGCAACGGCAAGCGATATCCTTTGTAGCTGCCCACCGCTGAGCTGAAATGGATAACGGTTGTATATTTCATTCGGTAACCGAACGTGTTCGAGGACTTGCTTGATGCGCTCTTTGCGGCTTTTGCGTTCTAACACATGATGTGCTTTTAGCGTTTCGTCCATTTGTTTGCCTATGGTGATAAACGGCGTAAACACGCTGGCATAGTCCTGAAAAACATAAGCGATTTCCTGCCCGCGAAGGCATTCTCTTTCTTTCTTGGACAGCGTGAGTAACGAGCGTCCGCACAATTCGATCTTACCCGATTCTATCCAGACCGTCGCAGGAAGCAGATCGCCAATCGACAGCGAGGTCATGCTTTTCCCACTACCGCTTTCACCAATCAGCGCATGGCACTGTCCCGCGCCAATAGATATATGAAGATCACGTACGATCAAGCCTTGCTCAGACCTCAAATGCAGCCCGGTTATTTCCAGAATGTTCATCATTTCATTTCCCCCGTGGCCTTAGTTCAAGATTGTCCCGTAGCTGATCCCCAATCAGATTGGATAAAAGAACGAACAGCATAATGGCCACCCCCGGAATAACCATCGCCAACGGAGAACTGTGAAAATAGGCCCGTCCCTCATTCAGCATCGCTCCCCATTCGGGAGTAGGCGGCTGTAGCCCAAGTCCAATATAGGATAGAGCCGCGATCATTAAAATGATTTTACCCAAATCCAGTGTGGCTACGACCACAATTTCTCTGAAAGCCGCTGGCAGCAAATGCCGGATGACCAATCGAATCGTCGGCACCCCGCTCAAGCGGGCACTGTAGATATAATCCTTCTCTTTTTCAGCCATCAGGCTGCTTCTCACCAGACGAGCATATGCCACCCATTTTACCAATACAATCGCAATCATCAGGTTGACGACACCCGGCCCGAGCAAGCCCGTCAGTACAATCGCAATCAAGTAATCGGGAAAAGCCAGAAAGGAATCCGACACCCGCATGAACAATCGGTCTACCCCTTTGCCCATAACCCCTGCAATGACCCCGGCCGGAATGCCAATACCAAGAGACAGGAGCAAAATCAATAAGCTCGTGCCAACCGTATTCCTTCCTCCGTATACCACCCGTGACATTAAATCTCTGCCCAATCCATCCGTACCCAGCCAATGCTCACCACTTGGGGATTGAAGCCTTCGAGTGAGCGAAACGAGTAACGGATCATTTTTCATAAACTCAGGCAGGATGAACAATGCAGCTATTCCACCGATAAACAACCATAGAGGAAGTCGGGATGTACTCAATGTCCTCCCTCCTTCAAGCGGATTTCAGGATTTACGTATCCTACCGTTACATCCGTCACCACATGAAGCAGCATAATGATAGCACCCATAAATAAAATGTATCCCTGAATCATCGGGTAATCCCGGTTATGAATGGCTTCTACAATAAATTTCCCCAGACCCGGATAGGCGAATATCGTTTCGACCACGACACTCCCACCCAACAAGCTTCCGACACTAATGCCAAACATAGTCACTACGGGAGTCAGGCTATGGCGACACGCATGCAACCAAAAAATACGCTTTCTTCCAATCCCTCTCGACCTTGCACCCAGAATAAAATCCTGACTCAAGCTATTTAACAGGCTGGAACGAATAAGACGTACATATACCGCAGCCATTGTCAGCCCCAGTGTCAGCGAAGGCAACACCAGATGCATCAAAGTACCATCCCCCATGGATGGAAAAACTGACCATCGCACCGAAAATCCCTCGATAAGTAAAAGTCCTAGCCAAAAGCTGGGGATGGATGCTCCCATAATCGCGAGCACCCGGCTGACTCGATCAATCCATTTCTTGGGATATAAAGCTGAACAAACGCCCAACGGTACCGCAACTCCGATCAACACCACAATGGAGCTACACGTCAGAAGAAGCGTCGCCGGCATCCTCGTCCATATTTCTTCTATGACCGGACGATGTGTCATGTAGGAGGTTCCCAAATCTAAACGAATGAATTTCGAGAGCCATTCCCCATATTGCACGATAACCGGCTCATTCAGCCCCATGATCTCCCTTTGGATCTCCACTTGCTCGTTCGTAACCGCCACATCATCCACACGCAGCAGTTGTCGCACCGCGTCTCCCGGAGCAAGCTTAATGCCCGCGAAGCTGATGAGCGACAGAAAAAAAATAAACAGGAAAAACTCGATCAGCCTTTTCCCAAGCATTTGAATCATTTGGCTTCAACATCCAACTGGTTGGTAAGCATGTAATATTCGCTTTTGCTGGTTACCCAGTTTTTCACACGGTCTTTGTATACAACCAGCGTGTTCGGATGCACCAGATAGGAATAGTACGTCTGCTCATGAATTCTCGTGAGTGCTTGAGATATTAGTTCATCCCGTTTTGCTGTATCTACGGTTTGATCTAACTGGTAAATCAATTTATTTAACAACTCATCGTTTATTTTCCCAAAATTCAGCGTACCATCTGGTAGAAATGATACATTCAAAAAGTAGCTGGCATCACCACGAGGCGCAATCAACGGACTGTACATGCCCAGATCCCAAGTCGTATCGGTCATCAAGTAGTCTTCGTAATTTTCAACCTGCTCGATTTGCAATGTAATGCCTAATTGCTGGGCCTGCGATTGCAACGCTTGTGAGAAGATAGGGAACTCTGCTCTGGACGCGTAAGTCACCAGCTTTAAGGTTAACGGCTTCCCGTTTTGCGTTACTTTGCCATTGTCCACCTGATACCCGGCTTCCTTAAACCACTTGAGCGCTTCCTCAGCCCCGGTTTTGCGGGTTGGATATTCCGGTACAAACGGGAAATCCGGTAAAAATGGACCTTGCGCGATCGTAGCCTGTCCGCCCATAATAGCGTCCTTCAACTCCTCACGGTTGACCAAAGCATCAAATGCCTTGCGCAAATTCGCATTTTGAAACAAAGGCTTTTTCGTGTTAAATATCAACTCATGGGTACGCATGCTAACCACTGAATCCAGCTTGAGCTGACTGTCTTGCTTCATTTTGTCCATGCTTTCAACAGGTGGGCGATAGACGATATCTGCATCACCGGATAAAATAGCGGATAAACGTGCATTCGCATCCTCGTTAAAAGCAAAAACCGCCCGATCCAGCTTGGCTGCCCCACTCCAATATCCATCATAGCGGGCAAGCTTTAATGATGTCCCTGCGGTGAAGGATTCTACTTGGAAGGGCCCTGTACCGATTGGCTTTTTATCCGGATCGGCTGCTTCTGTATCCAGAATGGCTGTGTTGGGATGAACCAGTTCGGATGGGAACTGAGGGAATGATTCTTCCGTCACCACATGCAGCGTTTGGCCGGAGGCCTCCATGGAATTAATTCGCAATACCTGCTTAACCCCCGGATTCAGCTCTATTGAGCGTTCCAGCGATTGCTTAACCGTCTCTGCGGTCAGTTTTTTTCCGTTTTGAAAGGTTACACCGTCACGAATCTGAAACTCCCAGTTTTGCCCGTCTTTACTCGACCATTGGGTAGCCAGCCATGGCTGGATTTTTACGTTCTCGTCCAGTTTAACCAACGTTTCTACGACACCTGCTCTTAACGGAGTATAATCCAGACTGGGATCAACGGTCTGACTAGCAAAGTTAAACAGGAAGGTCAGCTCTTTCTTTGGCTGCTGTGTTGCTTGCGTAGAACCCTCTTGCGGACTAGAACAAGCAGCCAGTAAGACTACGGTCAAAAGCATACATACCATTGGGATAAGCCTGTATTTATTCATATTTCCCCTTCATTTCTCTATCGTTTCCTTCTATTTTACCTACCTTTGACTTGTCATGACCTGACCCACTTGAGCTATATATTCCTTATAACCTTGAACACTTTGTGACTATTATCATAGATACCTTGTATTAAGGCAAAAAAATAGCCTCCCGGCACAAATGTGCTGGAAAGCTGGTATTGATCTATTTTACCGTGATCGTTCCATAGAACATGTACATACCGCAGTTATACTCATATACACCCGGTTTCAGGTCCTTGACCGTAAAATAATTATTTTCGTGGTCCATAAAAACGTCCATTCCAAGCTTCAACGATTGTACTTCGTCTATACAAGTAAACGATGTCGATCTCTTAAAATTAATTTTAGTCGGGACACCCGCTTTTATTTCAATATTTTTAGGATAAAAACCGTCTCTCTCTACATTGACCGTAGCAATTTCATACTTGGCTTTGTCCGGCTCTTCTTGAACGGTTTTAGGTTGGCTAGCCGGAAACGACGACACGCTCCCCTGAAAATAAAACAAGACAAACCCGCCCACGATCAGCGCTACAAAGCCAATCAGCATCAAGTGCCAATGCTTAGAGATAAATGTTTTCATTCAGATCATTCCCCTCCAGTTGACCGTTCACGTGAAACACGCCAACTCTAACCAGTATACAAAAGTTAATCAAAATTTAAAATACCTCATTCGAGCTATATTCTGAGCTACATGGTATCAAAAACCAAAAGGCCTATGGCCTAAATTTAGGATCATCAGGAACAAGCCCCATTTCCAACGCGTATCTCGTTAGTTGTACACGGTTCTGAACATGCAGCTTCTGCAAAATATTTTTCAAATGGTTTTTTACTGTGTACTCGGAAATACCGTACTTTTCGGCGATTTCCTTGTTCGTCCACCCTGCGGCCACCCCATATAAGATATCCTGCTCTCTTGAGGTAAGACGGACCTGTGGCTCCTTTTTCGCGGTTATGGTGACGTCTTTCAAGATTTGAAATGCCAGCTCCCGGCTCAGTGGCGCTTCCTCGTTCACAATAGAATGCAGGTATTCCAACCATGTGGAGGGCGCTATATTTTTTAACAGGTAGCCTTGGGCACCCCGTTTCAAAGCTTCAAGCAGATGAATCATGTCATCCGACACAGTAATCATCACTATTTTGACATATGGAAACATGAGCTTAATCCGCTGTGTAGCCTCCAGACCGTCCATTCCAGGCATCGAAATATCCATCAGGATCAAATCTGGAAGCCATTGCTCGGTAAACTCAATTGCTTGTTCACCGTTGTCTACCACACCAATGACTTCAAAGCTTGGATCCATGGACAATATTTCACAGATCGCCTCGCGGGCATGAGCAGAATCGTCTACGACCAGTACTCGGGTATGCGTCATTTGCGTTCTCCTTCTTTGGATATTTCCACGATGGTATATGAAGAATCCGACAGAAGCTGCAATGTCCAGTTCATATCTTCCGCTCTTTCCTTCATGATATTTAAGCCGTATCGGTCTTTAAACCGAAAAGCATCGCTCGTAAAGCCTTTGCCATTATCCTTGACGATGACTTTCCAATGATCGTGGTCACCTTCTCCAATAATCCAGCCCTTGGAAGCCCTTGCGTGCTTTTCAATATTGACCACCGCCTCACGAATGCATGCCAGAAGCTCTACTTTCTCTTTTGGAGTCAGCGCATCATCGGGAATCGTCCACTGAATATCTACATACACAGGGATTTCATGAATCATTTGCTGCACCTTGTAGTCCAATGATTCGTTGGTTGCCAGCATCTCATCAGTGGTCGGATCAAATCGTAAATTGGCAATTGCCTGACGAACATAGCGGTTCACTTCGTGGACGGTCTTTCTGACTTTATAAATATCCTGACGATACTGCTCCTGATCTTCGTTATGCTCCAGGCGATCCATTTTGACGGACAATAAAAAAAGCGATTGGGCAATCCCGTCATGCAGCTCCCTGGCAAGATCCTCTCTGGCTTCAAGGGCTGCCTTGGCCGCGCGTTCGTGTTGCAGCTCCATCTGAATACGTTCCAGCATATGAAAAAGCTTGGTTAACAGCGTCACACTGACCAAATACAAGAGAACCGGAGTCAGCCAGTTACCCAGGTCCATAGAAATATAGGGGAGCAAAAATTGGTGTCTCACATATTCCCAGGCCCCTACCGTTAGCGTAGGTACGAATAGAATCATCCATTTAATTTGTTTATACGTCATACCGTCCTCCTTGCAGCACCACTTGCACGAACAAACTAAGCAGATCCGTGATACCAACCATTCCGAGTGTCTTTATGCATCCCAAGCATAACTTTTTTGCTGTTTTAGAACAAGATCAATCCTACAGCAGATAGAAAAGAAGAAAAAAAGCCGACATATTCATGCCGACTCCAATGTGTATGTTCATTTTACCGAAGCTTGGTCTTCTCTATTTCTTTACAGACCGGGATGATCCAGCTCATACAGGTTGCGGTATCGGGGTTGCTCCTGCCAGAGCTGCTCGTGACTGCCTCGCATGGATATGCCGCCCTGCTCCATAAAGATCACCTCGTCCATATGCTCCATTCCGGTCAGATGATGTGTAATCCAGATGAGCGTTTTGCCCTCCAGCACACGAAACATCGTCTGCATCAGTTCCTGCTCTGTTAGCGGATCAAGTCCTACGGTTGGTTCATCCAGCAGGACAATGGGGTGATTTTGAAGCAAAATCCGCGCCAGTGCAATTCGCTGTCTTTCTCCACCGGAAAAGCGCAGGCCCGTTTCCTGCATCCGGGTGTCGTAGCCATCCGGCAAAGAATCAATTAGCGTCCCCAGTCCCACCTGCTCGGTTACTGCACGAACCTCTTCCAACGTAGCATCGGGCCGCGCCAACCGAATATTGTTCGCTACCGTTGTATCGAACAAATACGGTTGCTGGTTTAACACTGCAAACAGGCTGGAATACGCCCCGCCTGTATACACGGGCGCACCTGCGACTGTGACGCTCCCTTCATCCGGCTGCAATGCTCCCTGAATCAGATTCAGCAGGGTGGACTTGCCCGCACCGCTACGACCAAGCAGTGCAACCTTTCCCCCTTGTTGTACACGCAGGGAAATGTCGCGCACGCTCCATTCTTGCGTTGCTGCATAGCGGTAGCTCACGTTGTTCAGCAGCAGCTCGTTTGAGTTGCCAGATAGCTGGGCGGTCACATGTTCTACCTCTGTTTTGTCTACCGTGCCACCTACTGCTTGCTGCCCTGCTTTCACAGAAGCCGATGCCGAAAACGATGTAGATGTAGCATCTGTAGGTGTATTCTTCTCTGACTCTTTCAGGCGCCGAAGCGAATCCTGATACTCCGGCGCATGGACCACCGCTTCTCCAGCGCGGACGAAGGCATCCAGCAACGGAAAAGCAACAAGCGCAAAAGATGCCAACCATGTTGCCTCTATGCGGTTCTCTGCTACCAGCCCTCCAGCCCACACGGTCATCATCACAATTCCGCCACCTACGACGCACTGTGCGATCCAATGAGAGCGCCATTCACCCCGCCGAAGTGAATTTTCCACTACAGCAGCCTTGTTTTGCCGTTGGATGAAGGAAGCCAGAAAATGTCCAGTCCGACCACTCAGCATCAGATCACTCATGCCAAACAATGCATCGGTCAGCTCCTGATAGGCTGTGCTCCGTTCCTGCTTGAACGTTCGCCGTTTGGCGAGCGAGGTCCACAGCGAGATGGCCGGGGCGATAAAAAGTAAAAATCCACAATACAGTGCCATCATCAAGGCAAAGGTTCCGTCCATCCATCCGAGCGCTGAAATGCCTAATGCATAGATGAGCAACGCCGATATCGCAGGCAGGACCAGCTTCAAATATATGTTTTGAAGCTGTTCAATATCCTCAGCCAGCAAACCCAACAGATCCCCTGTGCGAAACTTGCTGCGAATCATAAGCGCTTGCGGCTCTACTGCCCGGTACAGCCGCACCCGCATACGGGACACGAGACGCAGCGCGGCATCATGCCCCACCAGCCGTTCCAGATACTGAATAACCGCCTTACTAAAACCGAATGTCCGTACAAGCACAATCGGAACGTACACCATCAATATATTTTCCGGTTTTAAAGCTGAACGGGTAATCAGGTGACCGGACGTAAAGAGCAATGCGCCTGCACATCCAATTGCCAGAGCGCCCAAAAGCGCCGCAGCCAGAAAGGCCCAAAAATATTGTCTCAGATAAAATACAAACCAGCCTTGACCGCTATTGTCCGTGGCTCTCATATCGTCCGTCCCCTCCTTCCGTCATTCCCGTCAGCAAACGGTAATAGCCTCCCTTGCGGGCAACCAGTTGCTTATGTGATCCTGCTTCCTCTAGACGACCTTGATTCATCATCCAGATACAGTCCATATCCGGCATCCAATGGAGTCGATGCGTCGCAAGAAACACTCTTTTATGTTGAAAAACAGATAAAATCGTCTGTTTTAGCTCCCATTCCGTCTCAATATCCAAATGTGCCGTCGGCTCGTCCAGCAAAATCACCGGACGGTTGCTCAGCAAAGCACG
The DNA here is from genome assembly GCF_005217525.1 of Paenibacillus terrae. GTDB lineage: Bacteria > Bacillota > Bacilli > Paenibacillales > Paenibacillaceae > Paenibacillus > Paenibacillus terrae_C. Next base: position 123,421 of record NZ_PNXQ01000002.1, read on the forward strand.
CGCCAACGCTATCCGCTGTGCCTGTCCTCCACTCAGCGTCCGGCCCGCTTCACCAATCGGCTCATCCAATCCATTCGGAAGACCATCCATCAGTTCACGCAGTCCAACCGCATCAATCGCCCATTCCACTTGCTCGTTGGATGCCTCCGGTTCATAAAACCGGATATTATCCGCCAAGGAAGCGCTGAACAGGTACGGATGCTGCGGAATATAGGCAATATGACGCTGCCATTCGGCTTTGTTATCACCAGCCAATGCCCACCCATTCACGTTCAGCTCGCCCGAGGTCGGTTCAGCGAAGCCTCCAAGCAAACTGAGCAGCGTTGTTTTGCCTGCACCGCTGGCTCCGACGATGCCAATCATATTCATATGCGGCTCAACACTCGCGGATATGTGGTCAAGTCGTGCGGAACCGTCCTCATTGAGAAGGCATATATCCTTCAACCTAATCGTATCCTGTCCCGTGATATTTAGGGCATGGCCGTCACCCATAGCATTGTCTGTGCGCCCACTCCCCGTAAGGATATCCACGGAATCTGTTGGCTGAGCCGCTTCATTCTCTGTACCGAGAATGGAGCGCATTGCACCCCAAGCCTCCTTGCCATCCAGCGAGGCATGATAGTCCGATCCCAACTGGCGTACAGGCATAAAATATTCCGGGGCCAGAATGAGTACCGCAAGTGCCGCTTCCAGTCCCACCGATCCGCTAATCAGGCGCAAGCCCAAGCCTACCGCCACAAAAGCGACCGATAGCATACTAAAAAAATCGAGCGCAAAAGAGGACAGGAACGCGACACGCAGTGTACGCATCGTAGCCGTGCGATACTGGTCGCTGACCTTCCCAACCGTTGCTCCATGCTCCCGACTACGGCCCAAAAACCGCAGCGTCTGTAGGCCGCGCAACGAATCCGTGAAATGATGAGACAACAGACGATAGGAGCGCCACTGTTTATCTGCCTGCTTCCGCGCCGCCAAGCCCAGCAGGATAAAGAAGCCAACCAGGATCGGCATCGTAGCCGTCAAAATCACACCTGAAATCACGTCCAATGTGAAAACAGACACAAGCACAAGTATTGTCACACACATCATGTCAATCATACGCGGAATGGACAGCTCCAAATACGTGCGAAAACGATCCACTCCGTCCAGCGCCAACGTCACCAGCTTGCCGCTGCCTTCCTTGGCAGCAAAAACAGGTCCTCGCTCGAACAAACGAGCAAGCAGACGCTCCCTCAGGGAAGCGCCTGATGCTTCGGCAAAGCGGCCTGCTGTCCGACGTTGCAGCCAGATCATCGTATGCCTCGCCGCAAAAGCCGCGAAAAACAACGCCAGTGACGGCCATGCCATCACCAGCGGATGTTTATCAAATAAAATCGTAACCGCCTTTGCCAAAAAGATCGCTTGCGCAATCACAGCGGCCCCCTGGGCCAGGGAAAGGGCGGCCAGCAGCAGCATTACCGGCCGAATGCCCTTTAATCCAAACCATGCTTTATCCATTAGTATTCCAAATGATCCTTTTCACTGAGACGCTTATGAAAAACAAAATAGCTCCACGCCTGATAAGCCAGCACAAAGGGTAAAAGCGTTGCTGCAACAATCGTCATGGCTTTCAGGGTGTAATGACTGGAGCTTGCATTATAAATCGTCAAATCAAATGCACTGTTGATCGAGCTCACCATAAATCTCGGGAACAAGCCGACGAACAACGAAACGAATGTCAGCAAAATGATAGCTCCCGTCATCCCAAAGGCCCAACCTTCGCGGCGTTGTTTCAGGAAATACCATGCCAGCACATAGGCGACGACCCCCACTGCAACTGCGGCGTACATATAAGAGCCACGACGTGCGAATACATCTGTTGCAAAATAAGTCCATACCACCATACCCGCGAGCAAAACACCTAATATCGGAAGGAATTTTGACGCAATCACACGAGCACGATCCCGTACTTCTCCAATTGTACGCAGGGAAATAAACGTCAGCCCATGCATCAGGCACATCCCAACTACAGTCAGTCCAATCCATACCGTATATCCGTTAAACACATCCGAGAATCCGGCTTTTAAGTCCATGTTTTGCTGAATAGGTACACCCTTTATCAAAGCCGCAAAAGCCATACCGAACAGCATCGGCGGCAGAAAGCTGCCAATCAGAATGCAGGCATCCCATGTTCCGGTCCACCACTTTCCTTCTGCCTTGCCCCGGAATTCAAAGGAAACTCCGCGTAAAATCAATCCAAGCAGAATAAGTACAAATACTAGATAATATCCGCTGAACATGGTCGCATACCAGTGCGGGAAAGCCGCGAACATCGCACCTGCTGCTGTGATCAGCCATACTTCGTTAGCATCCCAGAATGGACCAATCGTATTAATCATCAAGCGTTTTTGCTGATCGTTACGCGGCACCAGACCTGTAGCCATCCCTACCCCAAAATCAAAGCCCTCCAGGAAGAAGAAGCCAGTGAACAGCACAGCAATCAATAAGAACCACAAATCATTTAACGACATTGGTGTCACCCCCTTGAGCAAATGGATCATGGATTACCGTTTCCTGATGTGGTTCGATATCCGGACCTTTGCGAGCCGTACGGACAAACAGGAACGCCAGCACACCCGTTAAAATTAAATACAATGCGGTAAACGAAATCAGCGAGAACAGCACTTCCCCTGCCACAACGGTAGGCGAAACGGAATCTTTGGTTTGAAGTAAACCAAAGACCGTCCAAGGCTGGCGCCCCACTTCTGTCATGATCCAACCCGCAGTATTCCCAATGAATGGAAGTGATATGCCGAGCATCATCAAACGGAAGAACCAACGATGCGAGCCCTCCAATTTTTTACGGAATGTCAGATAAGCTCCGTACAAAGCAAGTGCAATCATGGCACATCCGGCCGCAATCATAATGCGGAAGCTCCAAAATGTAGTACGTACCGGCGGAATATAATTACCAGGGCCGTAAGCTTTTTCATATTGTGCCTGAAGCTCATTCATCCCCAAAACCCCGCCGGACAGCTTGTTATAGGACAGCAAACTCAAGAGATAAGGAAGCTTAATTTCAAAGCTGTTTTCCTTCTTTTCAGGGTCAATACCTGCGATAACCGTCCAAGGGGCCGGGTCACTACTGTTCTCCCATAACCCTTCACTGGCAGCCATTTTCATTGGCTGTGTTTCCACCAAATATTGAGCCTGTCCATGACCAAACATCGGGATTAACATCGAACTAATCAATGCGACAATAATACTTACTTTGAAAGAAGGCTTGAAAAAGTCCAGATTCTTCTTGTGCATCAGCTTCCATGCGCTAATACCCGCCACGAGAAAAGCACCTGTCGCAAAAGCTGCAAACAGCGTATGTGGAAACTCCCATAACAGTTGTTCGTTCGTCAACAGAGCGAAAAAATCTTTCATTTCTGCGCGACCATTATGAATCTCGTATCCTACTGGACGCTGCATGAATGAGTTGGCTGCCAAAATCCACAGGGCGGACAGCATCGTACCAATGGATACCAGCCACATACAGGTTAAATGGACTGCTTTGGACAGCCGTTCCCAGCCGAATACCCACAATCCGATAAAGGTTGATTCCAGGAAAAAGGCAAGCAATGCCTCAATCGCCAGCGGCGTACCGAACACATCTCCGACAAAACGGGAGAAGTCAGACCAGTTCATCCCAAACTGGAACTCCTGCAAAATCCCGGTGACTACGCCTACTGCAAAGTTAATCAGCAAAAAAGTTCCCCAGAATTGAGCCATTTTTTTGTACAAATCATTTTTTTTGATTACATACATGGTCTCCATAATTGCCACCAACAACGACAATCCAATGGAGATCGGCACATAAACAAAGTGAAGAATTGTTGTGGTTGCAAACTGCAACCGTGCCAATTCTAATACGTCCATGATGTTATTCCTCCCCTGCGCTTCTCTTAAGAATGAATATTAATAATTAAGTTCTGAAGCCTTCCTTCATCCTTGTGATAGTATTCACATTATTACATATGGAACGATCACTTTTTATGAATAGCCCCCTCAGGCATCTTCATTACGGAATCTCATGACCCGGCTTCAGAATATCATCATTATATAGAATAGATTTGAAAGAAATAGAATCGAAAGTGTGAACATCATGTCAAAGCTGTGTCGTAATGATGGCGAATTTATGAAAACAGCTCAAATCTTCTAGTTAGTGTGACATTTTCGATTGATCTATCCAAATTTTTTCCATGAAAAAAGCCTCTCTTCGTTCGGAGACCTTTGCTCCGACATCCACAAGAGAGACTTCATCAATTTAACCCACGGGAATCCATCAACTGCCATCCGTCCCTCTGTTCTTCTGAACCCGATTACGATAGGAGGAAGGCGACATCCCCGCATATTTTTTGAATTTGCCGTGAAAATAATCGGCATTGGCATATCCGACACGTCCTGCCACCTGATGCACCCTGATCCCCTGTGCAAGCAATTCCCTTGCCCGCTCGATCCTCACCTTGTCCAGATAGGCGTTAAAAGCTTCGCCTGTATGACTTTTGAACAATTTGCCCAAATAGCCGCTGTTGTAATTAAACATATCCGCCAACATCTCCAAGCGCAAATTCTCATCATAATGACCATGAATGAAACCAATCAATTGTTTCATGATCGTTTCCTTACCACCTGGATCGGTCTGACCAATCCATTGCAGAACATGCTCCTTCGACCGATCCACCAGCTCTCCCAAGGTTGAATAGGCATAAACATCCGTAATCAAGCGGGAATGCTCTTCCAGCACCATACGGCTCTGTTCCTGTCCAGCCGCATACTTGTTCAGCGCTAAGGTAAATGTCTGTGCAAACGCCGCCTTGATTTCAGCCTCTGTACGATAGATCTGTGGAAATTGGACCTCCATTTCCTTCAATACACGTATTGCAGCTTCACGATTGGACATATCCAGCGCGTAGTACAGCTTCTCTGCATAACGCATGGGGTCTGAGGCTTTGTCAGTCGTTTCGCACATTCCCTCGTCCGAAGTTTCCAAAACGTGCAGGTCACTGGTAAGCATCACCCTTTCCGCCCTGAAAAGAAAAGTACGCTCCAGTAGACGCAGCGCCTGTTCAAAAGAGCTCGGAATATCATGAAGTCTTCCCACCGGATCGCCAGCAGCTACGTATATTTTCGTTGCCCACGGCTTTAGCGCCTGTCGCCAGGAAGCCAGCAACTGAACAGCATTTTCTTCTGTGTCCACCGTGGCGGGAAGTAGCAAGCCTGTATATATTCCTGCCTCAAATACAATTCCCCTACCCTGCTCCCGGCACATTTCCGTTAGGCGCAGCTTTGCTGCCGACTGCCGGGCTTGCCGATCCCAGTCGGGTATCCGAAGATCCAACAGTACGACCTGATAGCTTCCCCAATCCAGAGGGGGTGGCGCTGAAAGCTGGCCAGGATGTTCAGCTTGCTCCGTTCCTCCGTTGAGAGGGTCGCTGTGTTCCAATGCACCACGATTAGCCCGATCTTCCTGAACCGGAAACAGCAGGATTTCGATCCAATCGCGTTCATGGACAGGTGGGCTTCCCCACTTGCCGTCTTCTTTTTCACTCTCAATGCTTCGCCGTACCCGTTTCAGCTCTGTCGTCATTTCTTCTTCGTCCACAGGCTTCAATAAATAACCATCTACCCCAAAGCCCATCGCCTGCCGCGCATAATCAAAGTCCGCATATCCGCTTAAAATAAGAAAATGAAACGGCTCACCGTTCATTTCGCGTATGCTCCGTATGACCTCCAGCCCGCTCATCCCCGGCATCCGTATATCGACAATGACCAGTTCCGGCCGATGCTCCTTAAATTTATCCAATGCCTCGCGCCCGTTCTCTGCGGTATCTACAATATAGAAGCCGCAGTCTCTCCAATCAATGATGGAGGTCAATCCTTCACGAATCGCAGGCTCATCATCCACAATCATCGCTTTATACATTCGACTCCTCCTCGCTGGGTATTGAAAAGGTTACAGTTGTTCCGGCCTGCGGTACGCTCTCCATATGCAGACCATAGTGTTCACCATACATCAGCGTCAGACGCTGGTGAACATTGCGCAGACCAATACTGCTCCCTTCCGGCTCTTCCGTGCCTGTGATACGGTCAAGCAGACGGGACAGCTGTTCTGCCTCCATGCCAACTCCATCGTCGGCTACTTTTATTCGCAACTCTCGTAGCTTCATCGAAATATCGACTTTCACGGTAACCGGTTCTTCCTTGTTTTCCAGGCCATGAATAACTGCGTTCTCCACCAGCGGCTGTATAATTAATGGAGGAATGGACATTTCCTCAGCGCTTTCTTCCAGATTCACTTCATAGATCAAACGATTTCCAAACCGGAACTGCTGAATTTGTAAATAGGATCGCACCATATCCAGTTCCTGACGCACTGTCGTTTTACCGCTTCCAATCTCCAGATTCCGCCGCATCAATCGGCCAAGCAAACGCACCGTCGTGGCAATCTCCGCCTCCCCGTTGAGATGCGCCTTCATCCGAATAGACTCCAGCGCATTAAACAGGAAGTGCGGGTTAATCTGACTGGCCATCATTTTCAGCTTGATATCCTTTTGTGCCATTTCGAGCCTGTTGTTTTTCTCACTCGCTTCATACACCTGCCCCATCAACTGGCGGATGCTGGCAACCATATAGTTGAAGCGGCGGGACAAGTCCCCAATTTCGTCCATCCCCTCCACGCTCGATACGACATGGAAATCCCCCGCAGCCACCTTACCTAGCTCATGGCTCAATCGCTGTAGCCGTTTGGTGAGCAGCCAAGAAATCATCGTAATAAGAACCAATGCCATCACCAGCACCGCAAGAACACATAATGCGCCGATCAAGCTGATCCGGTTCGCTCCCTGTACAATGTGTTCCGTCGAAAACACCGAAATAATCGTCAATCCGCTCACACTGGAGGCTGGCAACAGCTCATCCACAATAATGTTCGAGGATTTCCCGTTTATTTTTGCTTCATATATCCCCTTCCCCCTACCCTGTACATCAAAGCCCAGATGCAGATCCACCAATGTTTGACCCACGGACTGTGTATGGGTAGCCGCGACCACAATTCCGTTACGATCCACAATCAACGTTTCAAACGGCTCCTTGCTGAGCATATGGTTCAGCTCCGTCTGACTCAGTGCAATCATCAAAACTCCCTTGGTATTGTATTCGGGAAAGGGAATTTGCCTCACCAGACTCAGTCGATTTACCGGGTTGTCCTCTTTATCTTGAATATAAAACCAGTTAATCGCCGTCCCCTTCAAGGCCGTCTCAAACCACTTCTGCTGCTCAATGCCAGAATCTACAGGGATAAATTCCAGATTATTAACAAGCGTCGGATTATACGCATAAAACCGGATGGTCGCAATCTCTCTATACTGCTGTACATACTCATTAAAGTCCTTGTATTGATGATACGCATTCATCAGCTCTACCATGCCCGAATAACGGCGATTCGCCATCTCCCTCAGCCTTTTATCGAACATCAGCCCATTTGAAATATCCGTGGGTACTCGCAGTAAATTTGCAGTCTGGCTCTTGATCTTTTCCACATTATTTACCGTTTGGGCAATCGCACTGTCCAAAGCCTGCTCCCGCAAATAAAACGTGGCACAGCCGCCCACCACCAGTACCGGGATCATGACAATCAGCACGTAGGAGAACAGCAGCTTATTTCGCATACGCATATTATTCATAAGATGCCGAACTCCACGATACATGCCATCCCCCCGTTAGATAAGCGCTTACATAAATATGTATTACTTACTCGCCGCATCACAATATACATGATTTCAGTTTAAAGCTTCACAACATCTATATCTATATTTTTTGCAAAATAAAAATGTGGCGAACGGAGTCACCACACTTTACGGATCATGAACTATTCATGCACAAAAGGCTCGATATGCACACCCTGCGGCAGCTTTTGAGGATCGTCCGGGTCAATATGGTCATAGAACATAATGCCATCCAAATGGTCCATCTCGTGCTGTACCACAATCGCCGCATAGCCTTTGAAAGTCAGTAGTTCCTGCGTTCCATCTGGCAAATGGGCCTTAATGCGAATTTTTTCATAACGCGGGACATATCCAGATATGTAACGATCCACTGACAAGCAGCCTTCGCCCTGTTCCAAATAAATCATGGACGTCGAGTGGCTGACCAGCTTCGGATTAAACAGCGCATACTCCACCGTTTTATCTCCATCCTGATAATAGACAGCACACATCCTTTTGTTCAGACCGACCTGGTTGGCTGATAATCCCACACCCGGACGCAGTTCATAACGGGTTGCCATCTCTTCATTTTGACTATTTTTCAAATAATCCATCATCCACCGCATCTGTTGAAGATCCTCTTCACGCAGCGGCAGGCATACCGGATCAACCTTCGTACGCAAAATCGGTTCCCCTTCACGTACGATATCCTTCGTGAGAAGCATGTCCATCGGTAGATTGCTCATTCGTCAGCCTCGATTCATTTTAATAAATATACTTTCGTGTGATCCTGCGAAATATGGGTAAAATTCTCGGTTTTACTTCAAGTTTTATCCCATAAATTATATCTATTCATGAAATGAATTGTCAAAATAAAGCGGTATTTGGAGTAAGGCCAAAATTCATCCCGTTAAACATTCATAAGCTTAATTGTTCACCAGGTTAACTAGATAATAGATATCATATATTTATGATGAAAGAAGGTTATTCTATTGAATTTTAGCAAAAAGAAAGCAAGTCAATTGTTAGTTGCTTTTATGGCATCTGTTGTTGCGTTTGCACCGATCGGTGCCAGTGCTACAGTTTTTGCGGAGAATACGCCTCAAAATGAGAAAACAATTAGCGTGGATAGAAAAGGATACACACCTATTGTAGATAGAATAGAAAATATCCCAAGTATTAGTGAACTGAAAGAATTAGGTTTATCAGATGATGAAATTCAAAGATTGCTGTCCATAAAATCCTCTGGAATATATTTAATTGATGGGGCTGCCTATGATCGTAACGGCAACTCTTTAGAAAAAAATGGTTCGGGAGCAATTAGCACTCAAGGTAAGTTATCTTGGGCTGTTAAGTTATTAAGAGCAGCGTGGGATAAACTGCCGACAGGCGTTCAAAATGCTATAGGCGGCACGGCAGGATTTGCTACTCTATTAAGCATTATAGATACCTATACAGGAGCCGTTGAAGACGCTGTGTTGGAAGGCTGTAAGGCACTAGGTATGTCGGATACGGTGGCTTGGTGGGTGACAAAAACCTTAATGGCGTTTGTTTTGTAATTTGAGGAAAATGCCTTTTAAAAAAAATACTGCGAATACAACTAAAAAAACAATGATTATAGCGGTTAATAACATTCCTATTCCGGTCCAAAAACCGTATTGAAAAACACTTATTACACTCTTGGGAGAAGTAATGAGATTAACTAGCGTGGCTATGGCTATAATAATCACAGTATATAACAATGATTTTTTTAACATTTACGACACCCACCTCTCATAATTTATATTACTATACATTATTTATTATAAAAATGAATACCGAGTTGCATCAGTAATAGAAGAATATATCTTTTCTATATCTATTTTCCTCATTCTAAAAAAAGAACCCAGCAAAAAAACTCCTACACTAAAAAGGTTCGGAGTTTTTTTGCCGTTTTACAGTTTCGAAGTTACCTCTCCGCAGCTTTTCCCTATATTAAGACGGCTGTTCCAGTGCATCCGGTGTATCGATGAACAGCTTCGCCTTGGGATTAGGCTGTGTCCAGGTGTTATAATACTGCGAGTTTTTGCCGTACGAATTATCAATGACGACATGCGGCATATCGAGCAGGCAGGCCAGAATATGACCGTGCAGCCGTGAAGTGCGCACCTCGCGGTAAGAGCTGAACAGCGTAACCGCCTTGTTCATAAGGTGGTCGGTATACTTGTACCAAAAGGTACGCGTAGGCAAGGGACCGCCGATTTTTTTATCCAGACGGTAAAACTTCTGGAAGTAGACGATCCCTTTCACTTCCAGCGGAGTGAACAGAGTGTCCCAGTCCAGACGGTGGGCGGCATCTGCCTCGTCGTCGAATTGCTTTTGCCCCCCTACGGTTTCAATATCCGTACGCAGGAAGTACAGTACGTCCTTGACCGTTTCTGTCGTCGGCTTCAACGGCCAGAGCTGGTGCGCCATATCCGGGCATAGCGTGATGCTGCACTGATTCAGTTTGTCCTTGGCCCACGTATAAGAGCGTGTGTCCCGCACAAACATATGTAAATCCGGGTGACCATTGAATAACGCAGCGACCTCATCGGCCCTCTGTTCAGACTGGAAGTGGATCGTCTGTGGCATGATTACAATGCGGTGACTCGGAAAATCCCGCACGATACGTTCCCGCAAATTTTGGTGATTTGGATATAAATCGCCGAAATTGCCGCCTCCATGACACACGATAATCCAGTCGGCCGGAATTTGGAGCTGATCGGGAATATCCATAGCACTGTAACGGGCACGAACACGAATACCGTTATCTTTGAAGAACGCCTCGGTGCCTTTCATGATGAGTACGTCCCCACCGTTGTTATACACGGGGTAGTCAACATAAATGATGTTCGAGCCTTGGGGGACTACGTCGAGAATGACGCTCAGCTTATTTTTCAGTTTAGCCATGGGATGCGAATTCGGCATCTTTCAGTTCTCCCTTCCTGCGCTTCTTTTGTATGGTCTGAATAACAAATGTGATATCACTCTTATCAAAAATAATCCGTGATAACGGAACATCGAAAAACATCGGGAATGAAAACAGCGAGAATGCCAACCGTACACAAGCGCCTACGAGCAGAGCAATGGCAATGCCGTCCAGACCGAAGATCGGGGTACAAATAAAAAACAGCCCGACAGTAATCGCATATGCCACAATTTGCCGAAACAGCACCAGCCCTGGCCGACCCAATGCGTTGAAGGCCGAAGCCAGAACCCAGGAGCCGCCTCCAATGATGCACTCCAGTGACAGCAGGTAGAAGGTTAACGATGCTTCCAGAAAAGCGGGGCCATACAGCAAGCCCAGCATGTATCGTCCAATGAACAAAGCCGGCACGATGACGATCAGCATAGCAGCCATGGAGATGCGAAAAGCACGACCGACGGTTTCGACAATTTTGCTGTGCTCCATTCCGGTCACCTTCGGAAAGGTTACATTCGTGACGGCATTTTGCACCACATTGAAGACACGCGACAGAGCATAGACGACAGAGTACAGACCAAACGCCTTGGGGGACAGCAGCGCCACGATGACGATTTTGTCTGTTTGTGTGGACAATGTCCCCATCAGCTCCATCCCGTAGACTCTCGCTCCATAGCTATAATAAGGGCGGAGTACCTGGCGGCTGGTGAACGGGCGGAAAGCACGCAAATTCATATGCTTGCGCAAACGGAGGAACGCCCAGACCAGCGCAAGGAAGCTCGCGGCAAAATTAACGGCCCCCGCCAGCTGCACATTGAGCAGCCCCATCAGCCACAGCGTCACCAGACCGATGAAGTTCAGCAGCGGATAATAAAACAGCAGCCCATTATATACGCTAAACCGATCCAGCCCTTGCGATAATGCTGTTGTCAGCGCCGTAAGCACCGCCAGCGGTACCGCAGCCGCACAATAAAGCTGCGACAGATGGACAATATCCGCACCATAGCCATTCAGCCACAGCGGCATACATATCCAGGCCACCGCACCCGCCAGCAAGCTGGCAGGCAACTGAATCCACAGCGACAACGCCAACAATTCTTCCGTCGTACCTGTTTTCTTCTTGAGGTTATAAATCAGCGACGTTGGCAAGCCAAAGCTCAGTACGCTGCCGATCAGCGTAGGCCAGAACAGAACTGCCGCCAGTTCTCCTTTCCCCTCTACTCCGAGCATGCGTGCGGTCAGGATGGAGGTCAGGGTCGTCACGATCAGCACGAAAAAATTGTTGAAGCTCGTGCGCATGATCGTTTTGGCGAGACTGTCCCCCGTGAATACTTTCCTTGCTGCTGTCCATGTGCTCATGTTACGTCCAACTCCTGTTCCTTATTAAGCCTCTCGTCTCTATGTTCACATCGCGTCTCCTGCCGCACCCCCGTCAGCCCGCCGTTTTTTTGGAATTGCGCTCAGGTAGTTGGCCTCCGCCCATAGGCTCCTTCTGACTTGAAAAAATCGCCTTCAGCGCTCTTCTATAGCCTTGAATGGCAGTATGATTTTTCTTGGGCTTCTCTCTCAAAATCTGATACAGCGTCGTCCAATATAGCGCAGCATAGCCAATCGGCCCGGATCGCTCATCCCGCAGCAGATGAATATGATTCATCACCCGCATATAAGTAACCTGCTCCATATTGTCGCGCGAGGACGGCGATTCGTGGTGAAGCAGCGTAAGCGCCGGGTTAATGTACAGCGAGCCGCTTTTCATGGCAATTCGTGAAAGTAACAGGTCTTCCCCCACACTATAGCTTTGCAACCAAGGTACCGGCTCCAAACTGCGAATCGCCTCACGACGAAATGACATATTACAGCCGTGAAAAAACTCGGTTCGAAACGTCTTTTTCGCCTTGTGCCAGTTATACATCGAGCCAGACTGACCGCTAAGAGACAACTTCCCTTTGGACAAGGACTGTTGGAATGATAACAGGCAACGAATGGTTCCCATGAAGCTGTTGCTCATTCCCTGCGCAATCCCGCCGACACCAGCGGCCTGCGGATAAGCCTCATAGGTGCGTAGCAGCTCGTTCAAATAGTTATTCGGCAGTTCAACATCATCGTCAAGAAATAAAATGATATCCCCCTGTGCCAGCTCCACCGTTTTTACACGTGAAAGCCATAAGCCCGGCTGCTCCTTGCGATGGTATCGGTAGGTAATCCCCGCTCTGCCCAATTGACGCTTATAGCGTTCCAGCACATGCTTGGGCAGTTCTCCATCATCAATAATCCACAGCTCGGTTTTACATGCCTCCGGTGCCCCACCCATAGCTATTGAATTGATGCATCGGGTCAGATCGTCAACCCGATTTCGGGTACACAGGGCAATGGACAAGCTTAACATCATACTCCCCCTTTATCCTGAAAATGTGTGTGGAATCAGATTACTGAACCGCCTGGCCTAAATATTCGTTATATTTTTGCTTGCGCGGATTCAGAATGAACAGCACCCCCTGCTTGTATCCTTCTGCGGCATTAAAGTTACGGCGTAGTATTTCCTTGAACATCAGATAGGACAAGGTCCATAAAAGCGCCCCGTACTGAATGGCTCCCGCCTTTTTCAGAGCAAGGAAATAATAGTGATTGATCGCTGTAGCCTTGGCTACTTTGCCCGCCTTATCGCGCGAGCTTGGAGATTCGTGATGAATGATCGTTAAGTCGGGATTGATAACCAGCTTGCCGTAACGGCTCGCCAACTGACACATATACAAATCGTCAGCCACGGCATAGCTGGTCATCCACGGATACGGCTTCATATCCCGAAGCGCATCCCGACGGAATGACATGTTGCAGCCATGAAAAAATTCCGTGTCAAAAACCTCCGTCGCTTCTCCCCAGCGCAGCAATGAACCTGCCAGACTACTGGGCGAAAGCTTGCCGAGAGACGGAGACATCTGAAATGTCAAAATGCCCAGCAGCTTCCCTGCCCGGCTCGAATGTAGTCCCTTTGCAATCCCTCCTACCCCCACAATCTTTTCGTCCTGATTATAGGTATCGAGCAAGCGCCGGATGTAGAGTTTATCGTCCAATTCGGCATCATCGTCAAAATACAGCACGATATCATACCGTACGAGAGACAACGCTTCATAGCGGGACAACCAAACGCCGGGACGACTTTTTTTATGATACTTCAAAACGCCTTGAGGCAAGCCGGATACCAGGTCACGGTACAGCTCGACCTGTTGGTCGGAAATATCGCCGTCATCCACAATCAGCAGCTCGACAGCCGTATGCTCCAGTTGCTGCTGTCCTGCGATAGATTGTATACAGCGTGTCAGATCCTCGATCCGATTGCGGGTACAAATGATAATGGAGACATCGGACATGCCATTACCTCCTGTGTGTATCCAGATGCTTTGGAAGAGATATTCAAAGTTTTTCCAATTGCTGGATGATATATGTTTATTGTATCTTTGACAGCGTTTGAGTGTATATACCTCTTTTGTATACTTTTTCAGTCTCCAAAAGGGTAGACAATCCTCGAAAAAGGGCAAAAAAATAGGATCGGCTTTTAGCGCCAATCCTGATCTACCCTTGAAAGTCCAGAAACAACGTCGCATTTACATACCTGCGTGCCATGGACAAAAAATAACTATTTTGCACCGATACCGCAGCCACCAGCAATGTATTCCGAACGGCTTGACACTGGTTAGGGGTCAAATGCTGCAAACGGCTGGTGTATTGGTCTGCCGCCTGAATCAGCAATTCCTCTGTCGCACCCTCCTGACGCTGCTGCACTGTAGCAGAATTCCAGTTTTCTTTGGCAAGCCCGCCCCCTGCCACATCCAGCAGTTGATCTCCATTCGCATCCAGCTCCTCAAACAAGGTTGAATAAGCAGCGTACAAATCGACCGGCTGGATTAGATCATCCGTATCATCCTCCGGCTGCTGGAACAGGATATGAAATAACTGACGGATGGATTCAAAATCAAGGCACGATTTCAAATCCTCCACAATGAGCAGCAGTGCGGCCTGGTTGACTGAATATTTTTTACCGATCTTCGGCGATCCGAGAAATTCCTTGAAGTCGCGTTTGACCCAATTTTGCATAGAGGCCAATGAAACATGGCTATATTCGACCAGTTGACCGAGAGAAACAATCTCCTGTAGCGAAAAAGCTGCGCTGTGCTTGCCCTTGATAATTTTATCCAGCACAGGCGTTACCTCAGTGTACAAAAATGTCGGCATCGTGCTGCCGGGACGGTCCGGATGGATATGGGTACGTCTCCAGGCATCCTGAAGAACGGCCAACGGCTGCAATTCGCGGCGACCTTCCATCGCCAGCAGCAAATGGGCCATATCACGGCGTGTGAGGGTAAAAGACTCCATCTGCTTTCCTCCCTTTAAACCATTTCAAGTTCATTTGAACTCATCATACGCCCATAAACTAGGCTTGTAAAGTGAAGCAATGATCCGTGCGGGTTCTGTTTTGCCTTATTTTCCGTGCAAATTGGAGGCAGGTGACCTGCTATGATTGGATATGAACCTTGTATATTTGCTTTTAAGTTCTTAAAATAAGTTCAAGTGAACTTAAAATGGAGTTCATTAAAAATTGAACGAAAAAGGGATGAGTGAAAATTACATGGGTATAGGTGTCAGTCTATTTTTGTTCGCGGTGTTGATTATATTTAGTGCTTTCTTCGTGGCTACCGAGTTTGCGATTATTAAAATCCGTACCAGCCGGGTCGATCAGCTGGTAGTGGAGAACCGTAAAAACGCACTGGCGCTACAAAAGGTCGTCAATAATCTGGACGGCTACCTGTCCGCCTGTCAGCTTGGTATTACGATTACAGCGTTGGGACTCGGCTGGCTCGGTGAACCGACCGTGGTCAAATTGCTGGAGCCTCTCTTTCAACAGCTCAACATCAATGGGGAATTTTCACATATCCTGGCCTTTATTATTTCATTTGTCATTGTAACTTACCTGCACGTGGTTATCGGTGAACTGGCTCCCAAAACGCTGGCGATCCGCAAAGCGGAAGCAGTAAGCTTGTTGACCTCCCCGGTCATCGTATGGTTTAACCGGATTATGTATCCGTTTATCTGGCTCCTGAATGGCTCGGCCAACCGTTTGGTTCGTTTGTTTGGTCTTCAACCGGCAAGCGAGCATGAGGAAGCGCATTCTCAGGAGGAAATTCAGATCATTTTGTCCGAAAGCGTGGAAAGTGGTAAGATCAATAACACCGAATATGGCTACGTGAATCGTATCTTTGCTTTTGACGAGACCGTTGCCAAAGAAATTATGGTGCCACGTACAGATATGGTATGCTTGTTTACGAATCGCTCGCTGAAAGAAAACATGCTGACCATTCACGAAGAGCAGTATACCCGTTTTCCGGTGGCGACAGAGAACAAGGATCAGATCATCGGTATGATTAATACCAAGCAGTTGTTCCTTGAGTATGACCGCAACCCTGAGCTTGATTTCAATAGTCTGATTCAACCGATCCTGACTGTTCCGGAAGTGATACCTGTCAACACGCTGCTCAAACGCATGCAGAAGGAGCAGGTTCATATCGCCCTACTCGTCGATGAATACGGCGGAACCTCCGGTCTGATTACTATTGAGGATATTTTGGAGGAAATTGTTGGCGAAATCCGTGACGAATTTGATAAGGATGAACGGAAGGAAATCGAGAAATTGACGGAGAACAGTTATTTGATGGATGGCAAGGTGATGCTTTCCGATCTGAGTGATCTGACTGGCTTGACGTTGGACGATGAGGATGTGGATACTGTCGGAGGGTGGGTGTATAGTCGGGTTCCGGAACCGAGACAGGGCAAGGAATTCATAGAAGAAGATGTGAAATTTATCATTCGTGAAATGGGTAAAAATCGTATTCGACGGGTGGAGATTATTCTACACAATGTATCTCCTGTATCCGAATTGGAAGCGGAATCTGACACTTCTTCCCGGGAGTGAACCGCTGTGACTTGAGCGGCTTGCACTGTGCACTTGACACTTGCGTCCACTCCTATTGAAATGACATACTTCCAGGGCAAACGGCTTAGGCCGTTTGCCCTGCACGCGTGTAAGGAGGCACTAATAAAGTGGATATTTTATCATCTATTATTATGGGTATTATTGAAGGGCTGACAGAGTTTTTGCCGGTCTCTTCGACAGGTCATATGATCCTGACGGCTGATCTTCTGGGGTTAAACACGGAGAATGATACGGTCAAAACGTTCGAGGTTATTGTGCAGTTGGGTGCTGTGCTGGCGGTTGTTGTATTGTACTGGCGCAGGTTCCTGAGCTTATTTGATTTCAGACGCAGAATCTCTAGCCAGCCGCGTCTGAACCTGCTACACATTATTTTGGCCATGATCCCTGCGGGTGTGATTGGCGTGCTGTTCCGTGATGTTATCAAGCAATACCTGTTTGGCCCTCAAACTGTTCTGTACAGTCTGGTCATCGGAGGCTTGCTCATGATCGCGGCTGAAAAATTCCATCCACCCATTAAATCGCATACGGTGGATGACATTACGTATAAACAGGCTTTTACGATTGGCTTGTTCCAGGTCCTGGCTTTATGGCCCGGCTTCTCCCGTTCAGGCTCAACCATGTCCGGGGGCCTATTCGCCCGTGTAAGCCATACAGCAGCCGCTGAATTTACATTCTTGGTTTCTGTTCCAGTCATGCTGGGCGCATCGGGCATTGATATGATCAAAAGCATGGACCATCTGTCCATGAGCGATTTTCCGGTGTTCGCGGCAGGCTTTATCACTGCCTTTATCGTCGGAATGCTGGCGATCAAAACGTTCCTAGGTCTGCTCAAACGCTTGAGCCTGACTTCATTCGCCATCTACCGCTTCGTATTGGCGGCTGTGTTCTTCTTCGTTATTTTGTAAGCTGTTGTTTGTTGCCGCAGAGCCTTCATGCTTTTCAGCAACAACAACTCTTTTCGTATGACAAAAAAGGGTTATCCCATGGCTGACAAATCAACCCATGGGATAACCCTTTTTCTATTTCAGCATTTTGCATCATTCATTATTGCTTTGATTCCAACGTGGTCAGGTATTCAGAAATTTGTGCTGGCGTCTTGGCATATTTGCTGTGCAAATGAGCAATTTTTTCGCCGTTACGGAAAACAAGCAGGCTCGGGATTCCACGCACCTGATTTTCCTCGGCAATCGGCTGGAATTTCTCAGCATCAAGTGCAAAGAAGCGCTTATCTGCATTTTCCTCGATAATGCCACCCATAAATTTATCCAGTGTCTTGCAATCCGGACACCAGGTTGTATCAAATTTTACGACCGTCAAGCCGTCACCGTTAATCAAATCCTGATACTGCTGCTGTGATTCGATGCGTTCCATTTGTTGGTTCCTCCTAAAGTATATTTATGAACGTCTCCATATTCAAATATGGATTATAAACCTGAGCTTATTCTTATATTGTAATGATTCTTTCATATATTGCAACTATGGCAAGTACACGTTCAAAAGTATGAACCAATTTATCGGTTGGCAAATCGCATTTCCGACCGTGTGACAAAGATTCCCTCTGTCCTGCCTGTACTTGTATCAGCGGTATTGCGCATCATAGCGGTTAGCCCGGCTAATCTGCTGTAGCGCCTCCCGCTCCTGTTGGGTTAATGGCGGGAGACTTGCTGCTGCGATATTATGCTCCAATTGTCCCAATGAGCTTGCACCCGGGATGACAGCCGCGACAGCCGAATGAGACAGGCTATAACGGATCGCCGTCTGCCCCATGCTGCGCTCTGCCCCCGTGAACGTCTTTAATTGCTTGCGTACGTCCAGCAGCTCCGCCTCTTCGTAGTCCAGATATCCCTTGGCTGCCTTACCCTCTCCTTCGGCGGTCAATACGCCGCTGGCGACAGGCCCGCGTGCAATGACACTGATTCCTCGCTCCTGAAGCAAGGACAGTACCTCTTCCTCTGCCCGACGGTCCAGCAAGCTATATTGATTCATGACGCTGACGATATTGGAACGTTCGACATATTCACGGATGACGTGAGGACGAATCGAGGAAATGCCATAATAACGGATGACCCCCTCCCTTTGGAGCTGTTCAAAAGCCTCAATCGTTTCGTCGATGGGATCATCAATCGTCCCTCCGTGAAGCTGATACAGGTCGATATAGTCCGTCCCCAGGCGGCGCAGGCTTTCTTTGACCGCAGACAGGATATATTCTTTGGACGGGTCCCACCCCCAGCCCTCCTGACCCGGCATACGCCGATTACCGACCTTGGTCGCCAAAACAACGTCTTGTCGCCGTCCACGGATCGCTGCACCCACGATTTCCTCATTACGTCCGTGATGGTACAAATCCGCTGTATCCAGCAGGTTCACGCCCCGATCCAGCGCTTCATGGATCAGGTAGACACCTTGCTGTTCCTCCGTACCGACCGACATACAACCCAGGCCAATCTCGCCTACCAGCAAATCCGAAGATCCCAGACGCTTTTTCTTCATATATGGGTTCCCTCACTTTCAATAACGTGTAACATCAAATTTTGAGTATTACTCTATTATACGCAAAAAATAACCCCAAAGGGCATAGAGACTCCACGATCTCCAATCCTTTGGGGTTATTGCACAAAGTCCATATTCCAATCGTGCTATCGGAACAAACACTTGATGACCTTTCACCGTATGCAACTCTACATCGTGTACATGTTATCCATTACAACGCGGCGTCAATTTCCTTGATCATTTCCGATACGGATTCCAGACCATTACCTGACAGATACCAGTAGTTCGGGTCAAGATACACAATATGGCCGTTTTTAAATGCATTGGTTTTCTTCACCAGTTCATTCTCAATCGTTTGTTTGCCTGTGACCTGTTCCTTGCCTTCCTTTACCACAACAGCCCCACGGTCAACGACAAAGATGTAATCCGGATTTTTTTGCTGTACATATTCAAATGAAACCTTTTGTCCATGGGTGGATACTTTAATGTCAGGATCTACAGGAGTGACGCCCAGAGCGTCATGAATGATACCAAAGCGGGATTGCTCGCCATATGCGCTCAGGCTACCTTCATTCGTCAGAACAATCAGTCCTTTGGCTTTGCTCGCTACAGCCTTGTCATGTACGGCCTTGATGGAGCTATCAATCGTAGCCAATTCCTGTTTGGCAGCATCCTCTTTATCAAAAATTTGACCCAGTGTTTCAACGTTTTTCTTAAAGGAATTCACAAAATCCTTGGTGTCTACAGCCAACGAAATGGTCGGTGCAATTTTGCTCAATTCTTTGTACGCATCTGCCTGTCTGCCACCAATGATGATCATTCCAGGAGAAAGATCGCTGATTTTCTCGTAATCTGGTTCAAACAGCGTACCTGCACATGCATATTTGGAATCTTTATATTTGCTCAAATATGTAGGAAGATCCTGCTGTGCTACTGCGGCAACATCCACACCCAGTTTATCCAATGTGTCCAATGCACCAAAATCAAACACAACAACATTTTTCGGATTAACCTTCACTTGAACCGGATTTTCATCCAGTGCATGCTTGACTTCAATGGTTTTGGGCTCGGTTGTTGCGGCAGATGATGAATCGTTTCCAGTTGCTTCCTGAGTGGCTGGAGCCGCTTTGCCACAGGCTGACACGATCAATACCAGCGCCAGTATTAGCGTTAAAAACATCATATTTTTCTTCATTTTACATTCCCCCTATGTGAAATAAACGCAAATTTTATGATCACCGATCTGTTGGATCGGAATATTCATATCGTACAAATCCTTTAATACCTGACTATCAATCATTTCGTTAGCAGTTCCCTGCTTTAACAGCCTGCCGTCCTTCATCCCCACGATATAGTCCGAATAGCAGGAAGCAAAGTTAATGTCGTGAAGCACCACCAGAATCGTTTTGCCGAGATCATCCACCAAACCGCGCAGCGTCTTCATAATCTGAACCGAATGCTTCATATCCAGATTGTTCAGCGGCTCGTCCAACAGTATGTATTCCGTATCCTGAGCCAGAATCATCGCAATAAAAGCCCGCTGTCGCTGTCCCCCGCTTAGTAAATCAATATGCTTGTCCTTCATATCCTCCAGCCCCATGTAGGCCATGGACTGCTCGACCATTTGGCGATCCTTGCTGTTCAATCTGCCCTGGGAATACGGAAAACGGCCGAAGCTGACCAGTTCCTTCACGGTTAAGCGGATGTTGACATCATTCGTCTGTTTTAAAATGGATATCTTCCGGGCCAGCTCATCACTTTTCGTCAGGCCTATAGCCTGCCCATCAATAAGGATTTCTCCCTCATCACTGTCTGTCAGACGACTGATCATCGACAACAATGTGCTTTTTCCCGCGCCGTTGGGCCCAATAAAGGAAGTAATGGTGCCTTTCGGTACGGTGACGGATACCTGATCCACCACATTTTTATGCCCGTAGCGTTTGGATACGTTTATGACTTCTACCATGATTTATTCTCCCGCAGCAAAAGGTACAGGAAGTACACCCCCCCGATAAAGTTAATAATGACGCTGACTGTTGTCGATAAGTCAAATACTCTCTCTGCCAGCAGTTGGCAGCCTGCCAGGGCAATGACACTGACACAGATAGAGGCCGGAATAAGATATCGATGCCGATAAGTCTTCATCACCTGATAGGCCACATTTGCCACAATCAACCCGAGAAAAGTAATCGGCCCGACGAGCGCCGTGGAAATGGAGATGAGAACCGCCACGATCACCAGCAACCTTTTGATAATAAAACCGTAAGGGAGTCCTAAATTAATGGCATGTTCCCGTCCGAGCGACAGCACATCCAGATACTTGATGAACCTCCACGCATAAGCGAATACGAGCACTAGAATCACGACGGACAGCCACAGCAGCTCGGTGTTCACATTGCTAAAGCTGGCAAAACTTTTGTCCTGAATTTTGGCATATTCGTTCGGATCAATCAGCACTTCCATAAAGGTAGATAAACTGTTGAACAGCGTGCCGAACACCAGACCGACCAGCAGAAGAACATAAATCCCGCGTCCGTCCTTACGAAAAATTAATTTGTACAATAAACCCGCGAACAGCACCATCAGTCCCACAGATAATAAGAAATTCAGCTCTCTGCTGGTCGAAATGAACGGTACGGAGCCAAATGCAAACACAATGGTTGTCTGAATCAGCATATACAGTGAATCCAGTCCGATAATGCCCGGGGTCAAAATCCGGTTGTTCGTAATCGTCTGGAAAATAACCGTTGCAAAAGCAATCGAGCCACCTGTCAGCATGAAGGCTGCAATCTTTTTCAGTCGTCGCGGCAGCGCGTAGTGCCAGGTATGCGGAAGATCTATAAACACGAAAGCAGCAATCAACAGAAGCGCGGCAGCGGCTAATATGCCGATTTTTAATTTAGGATTCATAGGCCCTTCCCCTCAACAGCAAATACAAGAACAACGCGCTCCCGATCACACCAACCGTAAGCCCTACAGATATTTCATACGGATAAATGATGACCCGTCCCAAAATATCGCAAAACAACACAAAGACGGCGCCCAAGGTCGCGGTGTGGGCCAAACTTTTTTTTAGATTATCGCCCATATACATGCTAACCAGATTCGGTACAACCAGCCCCAGGAAAGGGATCGTTCCCACGGTCAATATGACTACGGAGGAAGCCAAAGCCACGATCACCAGACCGACATTGACGGTGCGCTTGTAATGTACGCCCAAATTTGCCGCAAAATCCTCGCCCATGCCTGCAATTGTGAAACGATTCGCATATATGTACGCCAATGCAACCAAAGGAACACTAAGATACAGCATCTCATAGCGACCACTCATCACCAGTGAAAAATCACCCTGCATCCAACTGGAAATGCTCTGGATCAGATTGTATTTATAGGCGAAAAAGGTTGTCACCGAATTCAAAATGCCCCCGAACATCAAACCGACCAGCGGGATAAATACCGGGTCCTTGAACCGGATTTTGTCCAGTATTTTCATGAAAATTAGTGTCCCCGCCAGAGCAAACCCGAAAGCCGTCAGCATCTTCGTCCAAAATCCAGCCGCTCCAAACACCATAATAGCCATCAGTACACCTAATCGTGCCGCGTCCATCGTCCCTGCGGTGGTGGGCGATACAAATCGGTTCCGGGTAAGCTGCTGCATAATAAGCCCACAGATACTCATACTCGCTCCTGCGATGATGATGCTGATCAAACGGGGGAGTCTGCTAATCAGGAGCACCTGCGCCTGATCGTCGGTTAAGTGGAACAAATCAAGTGGAGTTACATCATGAACACCGATAAAAACCGAGGCGAAGGCCAGTACCAGAAAAGCCAGTATTAAATAACGCAATTTCATGTTCTAACCAAGGGAGCCTGTTCTCCAACAACCTGTACCAAGCTTCGGCCCTGCCCTCCCCTCCGATAATGATAATCATTATCAAAAATTAACTAGCATAAATTATATCAGTCAAATCGTATCTGTCAAATTTTTTTGAAAGGAGTAAAATTAAAAATAAGGAATTTTTGGGCCACAAACTTTTTTTATTAGAAATAAGTGCTATTTAATCTTTATAATGCAGATGTTGCTATGTAAATGAAAAAGAAGAAGTATCTCTGCCTCTTCTTTTCGTGGTTAATTGTTAATTTTTGAGTTTTTCAGAATAAACTTTATGTTACCCACTACCACCAATGCGGAAAGATATGGACTACAAATATTAGAGTCTTCCTGACAATCTCGGGTACATGAACCATCACAATGCCCTTACACTTCCATATCAAAATTCGCGTTCACCAAAACCTCAAGCTTTTCCATAATTCCCCCACCTCCTTTCACTCCTAAAATACCATTGAAATAACCCTAGACCCCCCCATTGTAAAAATTATCCTTTTTAGAATATTGACTACATTTAGATGCCATCATTTTATTATTTCAGTGATGCCTTCGCTCTTTTATGAAGAGTTTCCGAACAGTCCAGATAAACAATGAGCAAATCAGAGCAATATCCTGTAAACTGGAAGTAGAATATTCTATGACCCCCTTTAACATTTTACTGTGCGCTGCTTTCGAAACCCCAGCCCGGTGGCACGATTTTCAAAAAAATAGGAGGAAAACGATGAATCACATATTAATCGTTGAGGATGATATAGCTTTAAGTAATGGTATTGTTCTGGCTCTTAAAGAACCTAACAACGTATTTGTGCAAACATATAATCTTGCCACTGCAAAGGAACAATTGGCAAGTGCTACTTTTGACCTAATGATTCTTGATCTAAATTTGCCGGATGGAAACGGACTAGACTTTTTAACTGATATTTGGAGAACAACAACTTTACCAATCATCAT
This sequence comes from Paenibacillus terrae, assembly GCF_005217525.1. Lineage (GTDB taxonomy): Bacteria > Bacillota > Bacilli > Paenibacillales > Paenibacillaceae > Paenibacillus > Paenibacillus terrae_C. The sequence continues at coordinate 147,411 of NZ_PNXQ01000002.1, forward strand.
TCTGACTGCACATGATATGGAAACGGATATTGTAACAGGTCTCGAGTTGGGTGCCGACGACTATATCACCAAACCTTTCAGTCTGATGGTATTAAGAGCTAGAGTGGGCGTTCAGTTAAAGAAAATCAAGCGTGATCTTGCAGAATCCTTTCAAATAGATGCCTTTTCCTTTTCCTTTGAAAAGATGGAATTTGTGAAAAATGGTACACCTGTGGAGCTAAGTAAAACCGAGCAGAAATTACTCCGCCTCTTAATTGTTAATCGAGGGAATACCGTTACCCGCGATCATTTGGTAGACAGCATCTGGACAGACGGTGCTGAGTATGTAAGCGAAAATGCCTTGTCAGTCACCATAAAAAGGCTACGTGACAAGCTAGAGGATATCCCCTCCTCCCCCCAGTACATTAAGACCGTGTATGGGATTGGTTACACATGGGCGGTGAAATGATTGACTACCCTGAATTATGTATGTTTTGGAATTGCTATGACTGCTCTTGTCGTTGCTGGGGTTGTCATTCTTCTATATCGTAGAAACGTACATAAAACAATAAAAACTATTGATCATATGATTGAAGCTGCTATTAGTGGCGAGTTTTCGGAACGTGTTTTTGACGAATCTGTTTTATCAGCAGTAGAGGCTAAACTTGCGCAATTCCTTTCTATTTGCTCTGTTTCCTCGAAGAATTTGTTAGCAGAAAAAAATAAAATAAACGAGCTCATTTCTGACATCTCACATCAAACGAAAACACCTGTTGCTAATATCCTCCTATACTCACAACTGCTTAGTGAACATGATTTGCCGGAAGATAGCTCCTCTTGTTTAAAAGCTCTGTCTATACAAGCCGAAAAACTGAATTTCCTTATCCATGCGTTGGTGAAAATATCCCGGCTCGAAACGGGAATTATTAAGGTATCACCAAGGCAGGAGCCTGTTCAAAAGCTGTTGGATGTTGCATTAGAGCAAATTATGCCGAATTTAGAAGCTAAAGAGATCACGATTGCTATGAAGGGTACAGCAATTCAGGCTTCCTTTGATTTAAAATGGACGGTTGAGGCAATCTATAATATTTTGGACAATGCCGTCAAATATACAGAGACTGGCGGGAGCATTGTCATAAAAGTGATTGCGTATGACTTATTTTGCCGCATTGATATTACCGATAGTGGAATAGGGATTGCAGAAGAGGAACACAGTAAGATTTTTAAGCGTTTCTATCGCTCACAAACTGTGAACTCAAAGGAGGGGGTTGGTATTGGCCTGTTTTTGTCGAGAGAAATCATTGCGGCTGAAGGAGGATATATCAAGCTACAATCGAGTCCAGGTAACGGGTCCACCTTCTCCATTTTTCTCCCTATAGACAAATAATTCTTTCAATATTGTTAGATTTTAGAAAGATTGTGGAAAGATTGATGTGGTACAGTCTGTATTGCGGTTGGCTGCAATACAGACTATTTTCTTTATGGAGGAGAAATTTAATGACTCTATTAAAAACTCAAGATTTAAAAAAACATTACAGCAACGGAGATACGACTGTTCATGCACTGGATGGGGTGAACCTGGAGATAAGTCATGGAGAATTTATCGCAATCGTTGGTACATCCGGTAGTGGTAAGTCTACCTTGCTGCATATGCTAGGTGGACTGGATCGGCCGACAAGCGGAAATGTCACGATTGATGGTAAGGATATCTTCTCTCTCAAAGATGAAGAATTGACCATTTTTCGCAGACGAAAGATTGGCTTCGTGTTTCAAAACTACAATTTGGTACCCGTCCTAAATGTCTATGAGAATATTGTACTACCGATTCAATTGGACGGCAAAGAACCACACCAAGCCCATGTAGATAAAATTGTAAACACTTTGGGACTTAACCATAAACTAAACAATTTGCCGAGTAATCTATCGGGCGGACAACAGCAACGTGTAGCTATTGCAAGGGCGCTGGCAGCAAAACCTGCTATTATTCTGGCAGATGAGCCCACTGGAAATTTGGATAGCAAAACAAGTTTGGATGTGATGGGACTTATCAAAGTATCCAGTCAGCAGTTCCATCAAACGATCGTAATGATTACCCATAATGAAGAAATTGCACAAACAGCGGATCGGGTCATTCGTATTGAAGATGGTAAAATTACCGGCGGTGACAGCAAATGATCAAATTAAATAACAAAAAAATTATCCGTAATTTATCAGACAAGAGCCTGAAAATGAATAAAAACCGAAACATTATCGCCATTGGTGCCATAGTCCTAACTGCCTTGTTGTTTACAACATTGGTTACGATGGGGCTTGGCGCAGTAGAAAGTCTTCAACGAGCAACCATGCGTCAGGCTGGTGGAGGTGGTCAGGCTGTACTCAAATATATCAATGATGAGGAGTTTAATCATGTTAAGAATCATCCGTTGATCAAGGAGATAGCCTATAATCGCTTGTTAAGCGATAAGGTTACAAATCAAGAATTATTAAAACGTCATACGGAGTTCTGGTTTTATGATGATATAGGGATGAAACTTGGCTTTATTGAACTTAAAGAAGGTCACAAGCCTATGGCTGAAAATGAAGTAATCGCTGATTCCAAAACGCTGCAATTAATGGGTGTCCCCTTAAAAATAGGCGCACCCATAACACTAAAGCTTGAAATTCGTGGCAAAGAACTACAACGTGGATTTGTCCTATCTGGCTGGTGGAAAAGTGATCCTGTGTTTAACGCAGGGCAAATATTGGCCTCCAAAGCTTATATAGATGCCTATGCCCAAGAATTACAAAGCACCTATAAAAAAGATTATAGTCAGACAGGACTGATCAGTGCATACCTCATGTTTGATAACAGCTTTAATTTGCAAGGAAAACTCAACAAAGTTATTACGGAAAGCGGGTATTCCCTTGACAAAAATGCACCGAACTATATTGCAAGTAATGTGAACTGGTCGTACCTTTCGACGAATTTTAGTATGGATATAGGAACTATTATTGCACTTGCTTCCGGTCTGGTCCTGATCATATTTACTGGATATTTAATCATTTATAACATTTTTCAAATCTCAGTAATACAAGATATCCGATTTTATGGACTCTTAAAAACAATAGGTACAAGTGGAAGACAAATCCGACGTATCATTCGCAGACAAGCATTAATTCTTTCCGTAATAGGGATTCCTATTGGGCTAATTGGAGGCTTCTTTGTTGGTAAATCGCTTTTGCCCTTTATTATTAATATTACTAATTATGCTGACTCGGGCATTACAGTATCGCCTAACCCATGGATTTTTATAGGATCGGCCCTATTTACACTTGTGACCGTGTTTATAAGCACCTTCAAACCCGTCAGAGTTGCATCCTCTGTATCGCCCATTGAAGCTGTAAGATATACGGATGGTAACACCAAGGATAAGAGCAAGCTAATAAAATCAACCAAAGGTGCAAAAATACACCTTATGGCTCGTTCCAATTTGGGCCGCAATAAAAAGCGTACGTTCTTGGTAGTTATTAGCCTTTCCTTGAGTCTGGTGTTACTAAACACAGCCTTCACCCTCTCCCAAAGTATAGACATGGACAAGTTTTTGTCCAAATTTAACGATACTGATTTTCTAATTGCTCATGCTGAATATTTTCAAGAGGATTTTACTGGTTTTGAAACCAAACTTACAGAGAGCTTCATTAAGGCTGTACAGGCTCAGCCCGGTTTTGAAGAGGGTGGCCGCTTATATGGTGATCCAAAGATGTTCACTATTGAAAATATAAAAGGCGCCACAAAAAGTGACGATAATACAGATGCTCGCGGTAACTTCATTTCAGAAGTGTACGGACTAGAAGATTTACCGCTGCACCAATTGCAATTGGTTGATGGTGAACTTGATAAGGAAAAACTGGATTCTCGTAAGTACATCCTAGAAGGAGTCGTACTAGACGATAATAGCAGCCCAATGATGGAATACGCCAACTATCAAGTAGGTGACAAAGTGACTTTCCATAGTTATGTGGGTTCAGCAAATACGTCACTGGATAAAATAAATACAACACATGAATTTATAGTGCTTGGTCATGTAGGTATCAAATCTACCAATTCTGATCGAAACTCAAACTATAACTTCTATCTCCCGGCGGGAGTATATAGGTCGCTTACGAAACACCCCACTTTAATGAGCTATGCATTTAATGTGTCTTCGAATCATGAAGAAACCATACAAAGCTTTTTGAAAAAGTATACCGAAACTACAGAACCAATGATGAACTATCAGTCCAAAATTACATCAAAAAACGCGTTAGCAGGTATGCAAACTACTGTTATGATGATTGGCGGCACACTCAGCTTGATTATAGGCTTAATTGGGCTCCTTAACTTTATAAATGCGATTCTAACCAGCATACTAACTCGCCGCAAAGAATTTGCTATGCTTCAGAGCATAGGCATGACTAAAAAGCAACTCCGAGGAATGCTAATCTACGAAGGATTGTATTATGTACTCGGCACAAGCATATTCTCCATATTATTAGGAATCCTATTTTCCATTTCGATTGTAAAACCCTTCAGTAGTCTATTATGGCTGTTAAGCTATCACTTTATGATATGGCCACTTTTAGTCTTATTACCTGTTCTGCTTGTTCTTGGAGTAGGTATTCCTCTAATTCTCTATTCTTTAAATAATAAGCAGAGCATCGTGGAACGACTTCGAGAGTCAGAGTAAATGTATTGTATATAAGAAAAGTCTGCCCTTAAGGCAGGCTTTCAGGCTGTCGAGAAAGTCTCGACAGCTTTCTTTATGCCTAAAAGATTTAAGACGACACCGCGTTAATGTTGTATAATATAGGTAACTATTTTTAGAACGGATGGTGTTGTGTATGTTACGTTCCAACCGACAAAAACAACAAGCGTACGAGTTTGTTTCCATCGAAGAGTTGGTCCCTCAAGATCATTTGCTGCGCAAAGTAGATAAATTTATCGACTTCTCCTTTATCAATGAAAAAGTTCGGCCGCTTTACTGTACAGATAACGGGCGTCCTGCTGTTGATCCCGTTATCTTATTTAAAATGATTTTTCTCGGGTATTTTTATGGCATCCGATCCGAACGTCAACTGGAGCGGGAGATCCAAACGAATTTGGCCTACCGCTGGTTTTTAGGACTGGGTTTAACGGACAAGGTTCCAGATCACACGACCATTAGCTGGAACCGTCGAACCCGATTTAAAGATACGAGCATCTTTCAAGATATTTTCGATGAGATCGTCCTTCAGGCCATTTCACACCGGATGGTCGGTGGACGTGTTCTTGTGACTGACTCCACTCATGTGAAAGCAAATGCGAATAAACACCAGTACACGAAACAACAAGTGCTGCAAAATACTAAAGATTACGTAGACGAACTCAACGTCGCTGTGGCTGAAGACCGGAAAGAGCACGGAAAAAAGCCCTGAAACCAAGAGAGGAAGTGAATGAGGAGAAAGAAATAAAAGTGAGCAAAACCGATCCAGACAGTGGTTATATGATCCGTGATGGTAAACCAGAAGGCTTCTTTTATCTGGATCACCGTACGGTTGATACGAAATACAATCTGATTACCGATGTACATGTGACACCCGGAAATGTTCATGACTCCGTGCCGTATTTGTCGCGTTTAGACCGCCAGCAAGAGCGCTTTGGATTTAAGGTCGAAGCCGTGGCGCTTGATTCAGGTTATTTAACCACGCCCATTTGTCGAGGACTACAAAGACGAGGAATTTTTGCTGTCATTGCACACCGAAGATTTCATCCCAAGCAAGGATT
>NZ_PNXQ01000002.1:153181-209561 GCF_005217525.1 Paenibacillus terrae
ATGTTTGTCCGGCGAGTCACGAATTGAATTACCGAACCACAGACCGCAAGGGTTACCGGCAGTATGCTTCCGATCCAAACCATTGTAAAGGTTGTCCGTTGCTAAGCCAGTGTACACAATCCCGAAACCACCGAAAGGTGGTGACCCGGCACGTCTGGGAAGACAGCAAGGAATGGGTGCGGAACAACCGACTTAGTAAGTCTGGCAAGAAGTTGTACCGCAAACGAAAAGAGACGATAGAGCGAAGCTTCGCGGACGCTAAAGAGCTCCATGGGTTTCGCTATTGCCGTTTGCGCGGACTTCCGAACGCCAGGGGACAGGCTCTGATGACGGCAGCTGTGCAGAACATGAAGAAGATGGCGATCCACCTGGATCGCCTAGAAAAGCGGGGGTAATCTCCTCGTTTTCCCGATCTTGCATCTGCCTGAACATAAAAAGAAACCCAAGGCCGTAAAATGACCTGGGTTTCTCGACAATCTGAAAGTCTGCCCTTAAGGCAGGCTTTTCAGTTTTTCTTTTTTAGTCGCCTCAACATGGTTTATCTATACATAAGATAGCAAAATAAACTAGAGCTTACAACTCCCACTCTTCCCGCAAAAGCCCCATTCGGATCGAATCATAATACTGTCCATTATAATATCTGCACTTTCGAAGCCGGGCCTCTAAGGTCATCCCCAGCTTTTCCCCAACCTTCATCATCCGGTGGTTTCCTGACCAGGTTGTAAAGCCTACTCTTACTAGAGGCAATGTATTAAACAAATGCGTGATCCATAGTCGGAGTGCCCTCGTACCATAACCACCGCTCCAATACTGCGAATCATAAATGCCAATTCCCATTTCAAGCCATTGGGAAGGTTTATGCTCCCAATAGTAGCTAACCGATCCAATGATCTTACCTTCCACTTCAATGATCCAAAAGTCATCTTGTCCGATTCGCTTTTCCTTCTATTTTAAATAATCGTCAAAAGAAAGTGGCTTATGTTCATAATAAGGCGCATCCCATTGCTTCCATTCCGGTGCTTCTTCTTTATAAGTTAATGTCCAAATAGCCTGTAAGTCTTCTTCTGTAACGGGCCTAATGGTTAAATCCTTATCCGTATACAACGAACACACTCCTTTTATAATAAAATTCATTCTATTTACATTGGGCTATATCGGACTTTATTGTATCTGCTTTTGCATGATTTCGAATTTCTATTTTCGTCCTTCTTTGCAGCAAGATATGTAATTCGAGTTGACAAACAATCCTAAATGATATATCTTAATATCAAGATAATAAATATAGAGGAAAGTTTATGACTGTTTATTTTGCTTTTACTTGCTAATCATATAAAACCAAGGAGGACAATGACATGAAACTGTTAGGATTGCATCACGTTTCGGCGATTACGGCGGCGGCGGCTAAGAATGTTGATTTTTATACTCAGGTAATGGGACTTCGACTCATTAAGAAAACGGTGAATCAGGATGATGTTAGCGTCTATCACCTCTTTTATGGAGATGAGCGTGGAACGGCTGGCACCGAAGTCACTTTCTTTGAGATTCCGCATGCGGGGCAAACTCGTACGGGGAATAACAGCATTTCGGCGCTCTCCCTGCGTGTACCGAATGACAAGGCGCTGGATTACTGGAAAAACCGTTTCGAGCAATTGGATGTAAAACATGGGGAAATTACGGATCAAGCGGGACGTTTGGCGCTTTCGTTTGAGGATTTTGAAGGGCAGCGCTTCTTCCTGGTTTCGGATGAGCATGACAACGGAGTGCGGGGCGGTACGCCTTGGGAGAAAAGCCCTGTCCCTGCTGAATACGGTATCGTCGGACTTGGCCCGGTTCATCTGACCATTCCCAAAGCGGAAAGCACGATCCTCATTCTGGAGCAGGTGATGGGCTTCCGCAAAAAAGGCTCCTATCCTTCCACCGTTGCGGGACAGCCTGATGTGGTCATCTATGAAACCGGCGAAGGCGGTACCGGGACTGAGGTTCATCTGGAAGAACGCAATGATCTTCCACAAGAGCGCCCGGGACGAGGCAGTGTGCATCATGTAGCCTTCCGTGTTGCGACTGAGGAAGAGCTTAGACAGTGGGTTGATCGTATTAACCAACTGCAAATTTCCAGCTCAGGGTTCGTGGATCGCTTTTACTTCCGTTCATTGTATTTCCGCGAGCCGAATGGCATTTTGTTTGAATTGGCAACCGATGGACCCGGCTTTGATACAGATGAAGAACTGGAGTTTCTGGGTGAATCGCTGGCGTTACCGCCATTTTTGGAATCGCGCCGCGCTTCCATTGAAGCCAACCTCAAACCGCTGAACACCAAGATTTAATAGAGCTCTATTTGCTCTAAAATCACACAAAGCCGGGACTTCTACATCATGTAGAGGGTCCCGGCTTTTTCGTGCAACAGCTCTATTTTCACAGAAAAGGACGGCTCATCTACAAGCCTTCCAGCCTTTACAGGTAAGCGAAATGCCCTTTTTGGTTAAGCTTACAGCTTTTTATCATCCACACTGTTCAGCCATGCTTCGATTTCTCCGATTACAGAGGCGATACAGCCATCCCGGAACGGCGAGATTAGTCCAGCCAGCTCAACCAATCCGGTAAAAGATCGACTTCCCCCGGCACGGCACAGCTTCAAATAATCTTCCCATGCAGCTGTCCGGTCGATACTCATGCGCTTCCAGAACTGAAACGCGCAAAGTTGCGCGAGTGTATAGTCAATATAGTAGAACGGGGATTGAAAAATATGCCCCTGTTTGTGCCAGAACCCGCCCTGCTCCAGATACTCATTGCCTGCATAGTCCAAATGCGGTTTATACTTGCGTTCAATGGAGCGCCATGCGCTTTTACGTTCGGCTGGCGTCCAGTCTGGATGTTCATATACTGCATGCTGAAATTCATCCACCGCTACGCCGTAAGGCACGAACAACAACGATGAGGACAAATGTTCAAAGTGATATTTATCCGTATCCTCCTCGAAGAACAGCTTCATCCAAGGCCATGCGAAAAATTCCATGCTCATGGAATGAATTTCAGCCGCCTCCATGGTTGGCCAGTGGTACTCGGGGATTTCAAAATGTCGACTTTCATACACCTGGAAAGCATGACCTGCTTCGTGCGTCAGCACGTCGATATCACCGGATGTACCATTGAAATTGGAGAAAATGAACGGTGTGCCATACTCGCTCAAAAACGTACAATAGCCTCCGCTTTGCTTGCCCTTTTTGCTAGTCAGGTCCATCAACCCACGTTCGATCATAAAACTGAAAAATTCATGAGTTTCCGCTGAAAGCTCCTCGTACATACGGGCTCCATTACGAATGATCCACTCCGGGTCGCCTTTGGGTGTAGGATTGCCTGACAAAAAGTTAAAGCCTTCATCATAATAGCGAAGCTGCTCCACTCCGATTCGCTCGCGCTGGCGTTCCTTGAGCTTGGTTGTCAGTGGAACAATATGCTTCAGTACTTGTTCGCGAAAATTGGCAACCATAGTCGCATTGTAATCCGTACGTCCCAAACGGGCATAACCCAGCTCTACAAAGTTATCGTAGCCCAGCTTGTGCGCTATGCGCGTGCGTACCTTAACCAGTTCATCGTAAATTCGATCCAGCTCATCCTCATGCTCGCTCATAAATTGATACTTGGCCTCAGAGGCCTGTTTGCGTGTCTCCCGGTTTGTAGCCATTTCAAAAGGCAGAAGCTGCGACAATGTACGTTCTTCCCCCTCGAACGGGATCTTCGCTGAAGCAATCAATTGAGAGTATTCGGAGGTCAGCTTATTCTCCTGCTGCATATCCTCAATAATATCCGGGTGGAAAGACTTGAGTGAAACCTCGGCGATACTGAAAAGCTGGCTCCCCCACTGGCTCTCTAGCTCGGATCTGAACGGCGAGTCCACCAATGCCCGGTAGTAATCGGTTACATACTCCTGAATGACCGGTGTGAAATCATCAGCGTACTCTTGCTCTGCTTTGTAAAATGCGTCCTCCGTATCAATGGAATGACGAACCTCCACCAATTGCAATTGCGTTTCCACGTTACTGCGCAGCTTATTAATGGCATGAATGACTTCATTTTGACGCTCTACGCTGTCCGCTTCACGAAACTGCTGCAAAAGCGTTTTAAACCGCTGTTCAATTCCAGCTTGCTCTGGTCGGCTGTAAGCCATTTGGTTGAATACTGTCATTGCTTCGAATCCTCCCTAAATTTAATAAATCTGATGCCTATTATACAGTACGATTAGAGTAAACTGGAAGATATAATTCCAAAAAAATACAACGTCAAAAGCCGCAATACCATGTATTGCGGCTTAAAACTCTAGCCTAACGCTAAATATATCGTAGATGCACTCCCTATAGCAGCCATTTGAGGAGTTTGCAAAATCCTGATTTTATAAATGCATTCATGCTTTACTGATTTTGCAAACGATGTGCCGCATGCAAAGTCGGGCCGACGAAGTCGTTCAGCTTGAAGCTGCCTTCAATCGCCTGTGTAATAAATTTTTTGGCCTGATCCACCGCTTCACGTACGGTCAGCCCCTGGGCCAAGCCAGCCGTTACTGCTGCCGACGTGGTACAGCCTGCACCATGGGTGAAGTTTGTTTTCACAACATCCGCCTCGAACCAGTCGAAGGTAATTCCGTCATATAACAGATCCATCGCTTTACCTGCGCGAATTTTGCCACGGTCCTTGATCAGCACGTGCTTCGCCCCGCGCTCATGTATAATCGCAGCCGCTTCCTGCATCTGTTCCAGCGTCGTAATCGGTCCATTCTTCGCCAATTGCGAAGCCTCGAACAAATTCGGAGTTACCAGATCAGCGCCTGGAATCAGAAATTCCAGCATCGCTTCTGTATTCTCCGGCTGAAGCACTTCATCCGTACCTTTGCAGACCATAACCGGATCTATAACGACCCGTTTAAGATCGTACTTGCGCAGATGGCTGGCAACCAGCTCGATAATATCAACGGAACCGAGCATACCCGTTTTCATAGCGTCAAAGCCAATACCCTCCAATACCGTACGCAGCTGTGCTTCTACCACATCCAGCGCAACAGGATATACAAGATGGTCCCAGGTTTTGGGGTCCATGGCAACTACCGTTGTCAATACATTCATTCCATAAACGCCAAGCTCCTGAAAGGTTTTCAAGTCTGCCTGAATACCAGCGCCGCCGCTGGTGTCGGAGCCAGCTATCGTTAATGTTTTGGGAATCGTCATTTTACATGCTCTCCTTCACTTACTGTGCTGCATTTATCCTAATCCCGCATGCGAAACTTGTCAACGCGCAATGCGTTTAGTAGCATTAAAAAACGAGAACGTTCCCTTTTGATAGAGAACATCCTCGAACGAATAGGATTGATGAAGGTTAGAATTACAAAGATTACATATATCCGCCGGTACTGTGATCATAGGCATGATTCTTTTCATTTTCACGCACGCCCAGGCAAAACTTCTGATACAGATACTGCTGTTCCAGGGTAGAAAAATTCCGGTGCTGCTCAAACAAAGCCATGCAACCGATAATATGCTCAGTGTAGCTATTGTCTACAGACAACTGTAAGCAATGCAGTGTTTGCTCCAGTCCTTCCGCATAATCGCCCTTGCGAAAATGATATTCGGCATACACCTTGCAAAACGAGGCGAAGCGGAATGCATTAAAATGCTTTCGGTAGTGAGTGTCCCATTGATCCGGGGCAAGCTCCCAGAAGCTCTTGAGTTGCTGGCTGAATAGCCCCAGCTCGGCATCCACAAAATAACCGAACCTGTTCGCTGATTCAAGCAGCGTATTCAAGCCTTCCAGCGTTTCGTCCGGATGCTCGCGCAAATACGTAATATATTCATAAATTGCAGAGGTATTGCCCATTTTAATTTCGATACAAAGCCGATTGCCTTGAGCATAAACTCGATGCATGTCCACTACTTTCTGGCCTTCCGCGTCCAATCCTTCAAACCAGCTCAAATCTGCATACCCATCTATCCATTTCTTGGATTCCTCGTACCTGCCCTGAAACTCATAACAGCTGGCCTTGAGTAGATGACCCTGTGCATAATAGTAGACAAGCGGCTTGAGCAACTCCAGATGCTCATCTCCAAAGCGATTCCGATTGCGGTATAGCGCCTGAGCCAATTCTCGCAGCTCGTCTGCATACATTTCCATCTCGGACCATTGCATTTTTAACGCAAACACTTGAGATAGCATATGTAAGCCTTCCAATGCGTATGTTTCCGGCAGACGACTACGGTACAAATGGAATTGCACAGCAGCCTTCAAGCTCCGCTTGTTATCCTTGATCTGAATCTGGAATATACGGAAATAGCTGATCGCTAACCGCTCGGAGTGGGTATATTTCTCACTCTCGATGACGCAATTGTACAGAAGCATGGCGGCTTCATATCTGTTGTCCTCAAACATCGCTTCTGCGGTCTCAAAAATAGCCGGAATGTTCGATAAATCATCCATCAGATAGCCAAGTACGCTGCAAATACATTCCAGCTTGTTCAGCTCTGAACAGCGGAGCAGAAACGGACGTAACCTCCTCCAGTGAGGTAAGGAATGAATAAAACATTCATCCACATACATCTCGAACAAGGCCCCTTCCTCCAATCCCATAGCCCCAGTAATCAGGTCAAGCTGATTAACAGAAATCGGCCGTGGGGGATTCCGATTAAGTATACCGCTAAGTGTACCCGGATTTACCTTGGAAGCGTCTGCGAAACATTGCATGGAAATACCTTCACGCTGAATATACTTTTCAATTTCTGCACGAATCGTGGTGTTTTTTTCCAAAGGGACACCCCCTCCATCAAATGATGGTGACTTTTTCTTTACCTTTTAAACCAAAATTTGTTTAATCAAAGTATATGTCTAATTATAACGGAGGTCAATAACTTAAACTCGACTCAGGGCATATAAAATTACGAGTTTCGTACGATTTCAAATGATCCGTGTGCAAAAAGACCGCCCCCGAAGGGACAGTCTTTGCTCATCATTTGATGCTATAGGCTCATAAAGAATGGAAATTAGTCCGCTTTACCCCGTTGGATATGTTGTCATGTATTTGTTCAAAAAATTCAGGATCGCCCGAAATCCAGGGCAAATTTGGCGTATCCCTCTGCGGTCAATCCTTCATAAAGCAACTCTGGATAGGCTTGCGCGGCATCTGTTGCTTGCGGTGAGGTCAGGAATGTCACGTGCGGGCGGCCCGGCCATGGTGAGAGGGACCAGTGACCGTCTGCTTTGGGCGTCAACGTCTTCATATGCCGCACATATTCAGTCAGCACATGCCGATTTTCATCCGGTGAAGCGAGTACGATTCGTTCCCCACCCGGATTGACCAATGTAGAGGAAAACGCACGATAATTGTTCGTGACAACCAAATAGCTTCGCTGCATATCCATCGGCGCTCCATCCAAGGACATATGAATGATTCTGTGCGCATCCGGTTCCTTCAATATTCCAGCAGCATCATATCTGGCGGGCTGCGTCACATCAATCTGGTACCCAATCCCGTCAATGATATCGAAGTTAAAGCTCGGAAAATCCGAATCAATCAGCTCTTGCTCCTGTTCTGCATAAGGATCAATTTGTCGGAATTGTCCAGCAGACCATTCGAGCCATTCCCGAATTTCTCCCCCGGTCAGTTGGACGACATGCAGCGTGTTTGGAAAATTGTACAGGTCGGCGATATGCTTGATCGCCAAAGTCCCCTCTGGAATATCGGTATAATACGAGGGACCGTATCTGCCGCCTGTTTTAAAAGGAGCTGCTGCCGACAAAACGGGCAGACCTTCGTACTCACTCCCCTGCATCTGCTGCTTCACATACCAAATTTGCGCGTCGTTCACGAGTTGAACGGAAGCATCGTCCATCACCTGGGCAAAAAAGCTGTTTACTGCTAACGTCGTCTGGCCAACAGGTGCGCGAATATAGTCCAGTGTTTCGGCATGCTCTTCCGCAACCGCCTGCTGAATGGCAGTATCCGGCTGCACCAGTGCTTGCTTGCGTACGGGATCATACACCGGACGTACCTCTGCAGAAGAGGCAGCCACTTGCCACGCTCCGTCTATAAGGATCAGGTCCAGATCTATGACACCCAGATGATCTCCCCAAAAGCCCGGCTCTACCGCCGGAATATCATGGATGGTGCCTAGCTCCACGTTAACACCCGTTTTACCAACAAACGAAGGGCCGGGGAATACTTTATGCGCATGACCAAACAAAATAGCGTCGATCCCTTCTACATTGCTCAGATGCAGCACCGCATTTTCCATATATGGCGTTTCAGGAATATCTTCGAAGCCCGCGTGAGGCATGGCAATAATCAGATCGGCTCCCTCGGCCTTCATTTGCGGAATAAACCGTCTTGCGCTCTCCAGCATATCCTTGACGATAATTTTTCCTTCCAGCCATGCCTTGTCCCATTGCATAATTTGCGGAGGCACAAACCCGATAATCCCCACCTTCAACAGGTGTTTGCCGCCTGCTTCATCCTCCACCGTCTTATCCAGTATCAGATAAGGTGTAAAATAATTTCGTTCTTTTTCTACGAATGTATGGCTATCTGTAAAAATATCTGTCTCCACCTGCATATAGATGTTGGCATTGATATATGGAAATTCCGCTCCTTGAATGCAAGTCTGTAAATATTCCAATCCATAGTTAAATTCGTGATTTCCAATATTGCCCGCTTCGTACCCAAGCAGATTCATCGCTTTGTAGGCGGGATGCACGGCGTCCGGATCCTGTTGGAGACGCTGCACAGCATAATCCCCCATCGGATTGCCTTGAATAACATCCCCGTTATCCAGCAGCAGGTGGTTAGGTACTTCGGACCGAGCCGCCTGAATTAGACTGGCTGTTTGCGCAAGACCGTACTGAAGCGTTTCCCGATCCGTATAATAATCGTAATTCCACAAGCTGACATGCAGATCGGTCGTAACCATAATACGAAATTTCACCCTCACAGGACATAGCGTCTGCTGTCGTACCTCTTTATTGATATCTGAAATATCCAATCCTGTTCTCTCCCTCAGCTTCGGTCTTAGAGCTTGAACAAGTCTAACAGGGTACTGTTAAGAGAATGTTAAATGAACAGAAATGAGAGAGTATAAGATATATTTTACATACTTTTTACCAAAGTCAGGAATGGTTTTTACCCTAGTGACCGGACTAACTGTTAAGATTCTGTTTGTCACAGAATTTACAGACTTTTTCAATTTTATTTTCGTTATTACTATTTTAGGGGGAAATTATTTTGTTTAAAAAAGCACTGACCTTGTGCATGACTTTCACACTGGCTGCGGGTCTCGCAGCATGCGGCTCCAATGCGAGCAATAATAACAGCGCGTCTACTCCAGGCACAGATGGCACGAAAAGCGAAAGCACAGCCTATGTTCCTACAGAGTTAAAAGTGCAGTTCGTTCCTTCCCAAAATGCAGATACGCTCGAAGCCAAAGCCAAGCCGCTCGAAAAGCTACTGGGCGACAAGCTCGGAATCCCGGTAAAAGTAACCGTGTCTCCTGACTTCAACACGATTGTGGAAGCCATGTCCTCCAAACAGGTAGATGTAGGTTTCCTTCCACCGAATGCCTATGTTCTGGCACACGATAACCGTAAAGCGGCTGACTTGCTGCTGCAAGCCCAACGCTACGGCATTGAAGACGGTACAGGCAAGGATACAGCTGAAAAAGTAAACTTTTATAAATCCATGATCGTGGTGAAAAAAGATTCTCCGATTCAAAGCCTGGCTGATCTGAAGGGTAAAAAAATTGGCTGGCAAAATGTAACCTCCTCCGCAGGCTATGTGTATCCTGCAGCAGAGCTGAAAAAAGCCGGCGTGGACCCGGACACGGATGTCCAGGGTGTAACGATCAAAGGCCATGATGCCGCTATTCTGGCGCTACTGAACGGTCAGGTTGATGCTGTAGCTGTTTTCCAGGATGCACGCAACACGGTAAAGAAGGAAATTCCGGATGTATTTGAAAAAACACGTGTCATTCATTACACCGCTAAAATTCCGAATGATACGGTCAGCGTACGTTCCGATATGGATCAAGCGTGGAGAGACAAAATCAGCCAAGCCTTTATAGATATCGCCAAAGACCCTGCGGGCGGCGAAATCATTAAAGAAATATACACGCATGTAGGCTATGAAAAGGGCGACGATAAAAACTTCGATTCTGTACGTGAATATGCCGAAGCCGTCGGCCAAGCGATTAAGTAATAGGAGCAAACACGTAATTGTAATGAAGCAACAGCTACGAAACAGGCATTACGAATGACAGGGCAGCACCGTCCATGTATTCATGGCGGTGTTGTTTTCATTCCACCCCATCGGGGGGAGAAAGTTGGGAGCATATGATCGAATTCCGCAATGTATCGAAAACATACTCGAACGGCACCAAAGGGTTGAACAATATTAATCTGACGATTAAAGAGGGCGAAATGGTCGTCATTGTTGGCTTGTCCGGTGCGGGCAAGTCCACTCTGCTGCGTTCTATTAATCGACTGCATGATATTACCTCCGGCGACATTGTCGTGGGCGGCAGGTCTGTCACGTCTGCCGGAAGCAGCGAGCTGCGCCGCATTCGCCGTGATATCGGCATGATTTTTCAAAGCTTCAATCTGGTTAAGCGGTCCACCGTGCTCCGCAATGTACTTTCCGGCCGCGTCGGCTATCATTCGACGCTCAGAACCATTCTTGGCCTCTTCCCGAAGGAGGATGTCGAGCTGGCCCTAACGGCACTGGAACGCGTGAACATCCGCGAAAAGGCCTACAGCCGGGCCGATGAGCTGTCCGGCGGACAGCAGCAGCGCGTATCCATCGCCCGCGCTCTGGCCCAGGAGGCCAAGATTATTCTGGCGGATGAGCCTGTCGCATCGCTTGATCCGCTGACTACCCGCCAGGTCATGGACGACCTCCAGCGGATCAACCGCGAAATGCAGATTACAACCATCGTCAATCTGCATTTCATTGATCTGGCGCGCGAATATGCGACGCGGATTATTGGGCTGCGCGCCGGGGAGGTCGTCTTTGACGGCACGCCGGAGGAAGCTACGGATGACGCCTTTGCGGAAATCTACGGCCGGGCCATCAAGCATGATGAGCTGCTGGGAGTGGGATCATGAAGCCCGACTCTACTACCCAGCCGCTCTCTTCGACGCCGCCGTCACCTCAAGGCGGACCGCCGCATCCATCCAAGCCGCCCGCAGGGCCAGCCCTGCCGGGTCGTTACAAGCGTTACGCCACCTGGATAATCTTTATTGTGGTGCTGGTGGCATGCTCCATTCATACGGATGCCACACCTTACCAGTTGATCGTTGGCTTGCCGGAGATGGGCAAATTGCTGGGCGAAATGTTTCCTCCTGACTGGAGCTACCTGCCCACCATCTGGAAGCCGATGCTGGAAACCATCCAGATTGCCATTGTCGGCACGACACTGGGTGCGTTGCTGGCTATTCCTGTCGCGTTACTGTGCGCCTACAATGTCATGCCGCGCAAGCTGATCTCGCTGCCGATGCGCACAATCCTGAACCTCGTGCGGACCGTTCCCGATCTGCTGTTTGCCTCCATCTTTGTGGCGGTGTTCGGCATCGGGCCGTTCGCAGGGATGCTCGCTCTGCTCTTCTTCTCCTTCGGTATCATAGCGAAGCTGACGTTCGAGGCGATTGAAGCGATTGATCCCGGGCCGCTGGAAGCCATGACTGCCGTTGGCGCGAGTCGCATTCAGGTGATTGCCTTCGGAGTAGTACCGCAGGCATTGCCCTATTTTGTGTCCTACTTGCTGTACACCTTTGAGGTCAATGTACGTGCGGCTTCTGTTCTGGGGCTGGTCGGCGCGGGGGGTATCGGCCTGCTGCTCGACCGTTCACTCGGCCTGTTCCGGTATGACCGGGCAAGCATCATTATTCTACTGACCCTCGTCATCGTTCTGGCGATTGATTATGGAAGTAACCTGCTACGGAGGAAATTATTATGAATGATCCTACGCTTCGCAGACCTGTTGGCTCCCGCCTGCGCCTATGGGCGATAGCTATTCTGCTAATCATTATTTATATTTGGGCTTTCCGTGGGATGCAGTTCGAAGGATTACAGGGAACCGCCAAAAACGTTTCTGTCGCTATTTTGGACGGCTTCCTTCATCCAGACTGGTCATTCGTCTACATCCCTGAGGGAGAGGACTTGCTGCGCGGGCTGCTGGATACACTGGTTATCTCCGTTCTCGGAACCTTTGTATCCGCATTTGTCTGTCTCCCGTTTGCCTTCTGGGCATCCAGCAACATGACTCGGTTACGCCCCTTGTCGGGCAGCGGTAAATTTGTACTCAGCGTCATTCGGGTATTTCCTGAAATGATCGTCGCAATTCTGTTCATCAAGGCCGTTGGACCCGGCTCATTCGCGGGTGTGCTTGCCCTCGGTATTCACTCCATCGGCATGCTGGCCAAGCTTTTTTCAGAAACGATCGAAAGCGTCGATCACGGGCCACAGGAAGCTTTGATCGCCTGTGGCGCCAACCGTTTGCAGGTGATTTTCTTCGCCGTGCTGCCGCAGGTGATTCCACAGTTCCTTTCGTATTCGCTCTACCGTTTTGAAATTAACATTCGTTCCGCTACCACGCTCGGTCTGGTCGGTGCAGGCGGTATCGGTACTCCGCTGCTGTTTGCGCTCCAAATGCGCAACTGGAACCGCGTAGGTGTCATTTTGCTGGGCATTGTGGTCCTGATCATATTAACGGATCTGATCTCCGGCTGGCTGCGCAAGCGGATTGTATAATCGACAAGATTGAAAATGCCAAAATAGCCTCTCCTGTGTATAAGGGACAACATTACGCTCCCGTTACGCAGAAGAGGCTTTTCATATTCATCAAATGGCCGCCAGCTCATCCATCGTCCGCCGGATTTCCCCTGCCGTATTGTAAAAATGCGGAGCCACACGGACCACATCCTTCCGCGCCGAAACGATGATATTTTGGCTTCTCAAACGGCTCTCAATCGCTGGTGCATCAGCTACCTCAACAGCCACAAAACCAGGTAAAGCGCCCTCCCCGGAAGGCAAGCGTATGCTTAACCCTTTGCGGCGTCCATACTCCATAGAAAATTCCAACAATTCGCTCATATACGCCTGAATATCCGTGACTCCGATTTCCAGCAGCAGTTTTAAGGCTGCATTGGCGGCAAAGATACTTATGAATGAAGGCAATCCCGTCTCGAAGCGTCGGGCTCCCGCCGCCAAAACCGGGTGCGCAATATCAAACCGGGAAGCGGCCTCCTGTCCGAGCCAGCCGGTAAGTCTGGGCTTGAAGCGGTCTATCCAATCGTTGCTCACATAAAGAAAAGCGACTCCCGGAATCCCCAGCATATATTTGCGGGCTCCCGCCACCAGAATATCCACGTCCATCGCTTTTACATCCATAGGTATGATTCCCGCAGACTGATAGGCATCCACAAACAGCAACGCCTGATTTTGGTGAGCCACATTCGCCATGGATTTAAGATCCTGCTGAAATCCATTGATATAGTTTACATGGGACACCATAACGAGCGCTGTATTTTCGGTAATGTGTTCCTTATACTGCTGCAAAGTAACCTTACCATGGGTGGAGGGGATACAACGAATGTGCTCACGGAATCTGTCCTGCGCTTGCCAGATGTGCCCTACCGTGGGAAAGTCACTGTCCGCGTACACGATTCCTTCTTTGCCCGATACATAAGGAAGTGCAGTTGCCACCCCTGCAATCGCCTCAGAGGCTGAGGACAGCACCGCAATCTCGTCAGGCTGCGCCCCGATCAGTTTGGCAAAATGTCCCCTGGCTTCCTCCAGCCGTGCCATAGACAGGTCGCCGTTATGCCCATGTTGCAGCAAACTTCGATGGTATTCCTCAATGGCGGCTGAAACCGGCCTGGATATGGCTCCTTGGGAGCAGCTCCCTAAATGAATATGTGAAGACAGCACTGGAAATAGCTGACGGTAGGACTGAAACGGATGTTTCATAATTCCCTTCGCTCCTCTTCGGCACAGCTATGTGCCTTGATATGTCATTTTATTATCCATATAAGCCATCTTAGAACAAGGGCCTCCCTTCCCATCTTATCGTCAAACATCGACAATAGACGCGAAGAGAGACCCTGTGGGATCAAGCACATTCCTTCATTTTATTAATGAATCCGTTTGCGGCCAAACCAGCTTTTAAGCACCAAGGTGGCGAGAGCCAGCAGCAGCAGCAGCGAGGCCACCGCAAAGGATGCCGAGAATTGATATTCGTTATACAAAATTTCCACATGGAGCGGCAGTGTGTTTGTCTCTCCACGGATATGTCCCGAGACGACGGACACCGCCCCGAATTCACCCATGGCTCTCGCATTACACAAAATAATACCATACAGAAGGCCCCACTTGATGTTCGGCAGCGTCACCTTCCAGAAAATACGCCAGCCGCGTGCGCCCAGCATGACAGCGGCTTCTTCTTCCTGCTGTCCCTGATCCTCCATCATTGGAATAAGTTCTCGCGCCACAAAAGGAAAGGTGATGAACAGCGTCGCCAAAATAATGCCCGGCAAGGCAAAAATAATTTTGATATCATGCTCGTCCAGCCACGGGCCAAGCCAGCCCTGTGCGCCAAATACCAGCACATACATCAATCCACCGACGACAGGAGAGATGGCAAAGGGTAAATCAATCAGGGTGACCAGCAAGCCCTTGCCGCGAAATTGAAATTTTGTAATCAGCCAGGCGGCGGCTACGCCAAATACCGTGTTCAGCGGTACCGTGATTGCTGCCACCAGCAGCGTCAGCCGCAACGCCGACATGGCGTCCGGGTCGCGTAACGCTTCAACATATACGCTCCAGCCCTGCTTGAGCGCTTCGGTAAGCACGACGATCAGCGGCAGTACCAGTACCCACAGCAAAGCCAGAAAAGCGGCACCGATCAGCGCCCATTTCACCCAAGGGGCTTCAGTTGTGACCCTGTTGGGCGGTGCAGATGAAGGCACAGGTGCATGGGAAAGCACTTGTCCGGTTATCGCTTGTGACATGATGTTTTTTCCTCCTTAAACTGCGGATGTACCGCTATCGTGTGAACCAAACGCATACTGTCCTGCGTGATAACGTTAGACGGTACGCCGCCGCGACCAACGCTGAATGCTGTTAATCACCAGCAGCAGCAGGAATGAAATAACCAACAGCAGCAAGGCTACCGCCGTAGCTCCTGCATAGTCATTTTGCTCCAGCTTGGACATAATGAGCAGCGGAGCGATCTCGGTCTTCATCGGCATATTACCGGAAATGAAGACGACTGAGCCGTACTCCCCGATGCCACGGGCAAAGGCGAGCGCAAAGCCCGTCAGCAGCGGCGGCACAAGCTCCGGCACAATAACGCTGCGGAAGGTGCGCCATCTGCTGGCACCCAGCGTAGCAGCGACCTCCTCCTCGTCCTTGTCCAGCTCCTCCAGCACAGGCTGGACCGTCCGCACGACGAACGGGATGCCGATAAACATCAGCGCGAGCGTAATGCCCGTCTGCGAGTATGCCATCTTCCAGCCAAGCGGTTCGAACAACGAACCGATCCAGCCATTTTGCGCATATAGAGCCGTCAAAGCAACACCCGCAACCGCCGTGGGCAAAGCAAAGGGCAGATCAATCACCGCATCAAAAATCCGTTTTCCCGGAAATTCATAACGCACCAGCACCCAGGCGATCAGCAGGCCAAGGAACAGGTCAATCAACGCCGCAGCGGCAGCACACAAAAAACTTACCTTATAAGAAGCCAATACCCTGACGTCAGTCGCCACATCCCAAAACTTCCCCCACGTCAATCCAGTTGAGTTCAGCAGCAATGCCGATAAAGGCACCAGCACCACCAGACTGAGGTACAGCACACTATATCCCATCGTTAAACCGAATCCGGGAAGTACGCGTTTTCGGGTGACCTGCACTTGACTCATGTTCTGTCCATCCCTCTCTGCAACCTATTAACTTCCAGGCACATAAATTTGGTCAAAGATGCCCTTGTCGCTAAAATGCTTTTGCTGCGCCTCCTTCCATGTTCCGAATACATCCTTCAAGGTCACCAGTTCCAGCTTGGGAAATTGATCCTTGAACTTCTCCTTTACGCTATCCAGCGTTGGACGATAATAGTTCTCGGCGGCAATGGTTTGCCCCTCTTCGCTGTACAAATATTTCAAGTACGCATCCGCTACCTCACGTGTACCTTTTTTATCCACGACCTTATCAACCACCGCTACCGGAGGCTCTGCCAAAATGCTAATCGACGGATACACGATGTCGAATTTATCCGTCCCCAACTCCTTCACGGAAAGCAGCGCTTCATTCTCCCAAGCGATCAACACGTCACCAATTCCGCGCTCTCCAAAGGTTGTTGTCGCTCCACGCGCTCCACTGTCCAATACCGGCACATGTTTGTACAGCTCCTGTACAAATTGCTGGGCTTTGGCTTCATCGTTATTGTTTTTCTTGAGCGCATACGCCCATGCCGCAAGGTAATTCCAGCGGGCTCCACCTGATGTCTTGGGGTTCGGCGTAATAACCTGCACATCGCCGCGAATCAGATCATCCCAGTCCTTAATTCCTTTCGGATTGCCCTTACGCACCAGCAGCACAATGGTTGAAGTGTATGGAGAGCTGTTATGCTCATATTTATCCTGCCATCCTTCTTTAATCAGCCCTTTTTCCTGTAATGCATCAATATCGTAGCCCAGAGCCAGGGTAACTACATCCGCATCCAGCCCATCCTGCACCGAACGGCTTTGCTTGCCAGATCCTCCATGAGATTGCTTAATCGTGACCTTCTGCCCTTTCTCCTTCTCCCAGTGGGCGGCAAACGCCTTGTTATACGCCTCATACAGCTCACGGGTCGGATCATATGAAACATTGAGCAGCTTTACATCCTTGGAACCCGAAGCAGAGCTGCCATTCGCCTGTGTTTCACCCTTGCTTGCTCCACAAGCACTTAACGTCAACGTCAAAACCAAAGATAGTCCGAGAATAAGTCCACTTTTCCATTTCCCTTTCATCAAGACACCCCTAATTCTATGTAATTTGTAGAAACAAATTCATTTGCGCCTGTTATTTACAGACATATTCAAAAAAAAGAGCGGAGAATTCCCTGATGCAGCCCTGATAGGTCAAACCTGTCGCGTGGACAGTGTCTGCCTGCTGTTCCTAGAGGTTCTCCGCTACAATAGCGAAATCACACTTTAATTCTTTAATTCCTACCTGTTTAATGAGTTATGTAGATATAATACGAGAGTTTACGAGCGTTGTCAAACCTTTTTTTGGCATGGATGATCTGTGCTTCGCTTGCTTGAGGGGATCAGAGGGGGAAATAGTCAGGAACAACAGGATGTTCCCGACTGCTTACAAGCTATTTTCACACACGAGGTACTACTTAATTAGCGACCGTTTCGAGATTGACCGAAAAAACTCCAAAAAGCTTCGGATTATCTGTAGCTCTTCTCAACCACAGCTCGCCCGAGCCAACCATGACTCCCTGATAATTGACAAACAAGTCGTCTGTCTTTTGATTCACCAACGCTTCACGAATTGCGTCTGTAAAAATCTGATCGTACTTGGCAATGAACTCTTTCTTATTCGGAATCGTTAGCGCCTTTTCACTGTCATTGACACGCAGAGGGTAGAAAATGTAATTGGCCACCTTTTCCTTGTCATTGTCGGCAACAGCCTTCTGCAACGCTTTGAACGTGTTCAAAAAAGCCTTAGGGTCCTGAATGCCTGCTGCCTCAAAAGGATTGTGGGATGGATTGGCGGATTTTGAGGAGGAAGAAACATCCGATGAAGTAGCCGGGGCCGATGGAGTTGACTTTTCCGCGCCATTTCCGTTGTTTTCCGCACTCTTGCTCTCTTTCGCTACTTTTTCATTTGGGGCTGAACCACTACGATCCGCATCATTTCCATGCTCTATCGCACTTGTATTGCTTCCAGTCTCAATGGTTTCAGCATTCTTATCCTGACCGCAGCCAGCGAGAGCCACGAATGTAAATGTAAGTAAAATGGCTGTGAGTGACAGCCTCCGTGACATTTTCTGATTACCATATTCTTGGGTATTGGGCACAACGGGTCATCCTTTCTGCTTCTGCTTTCTGCTCTGACCTATTCTGTTCATTAAGTCTTTAACCGTTCTATTGTAACATAAGTAGGCTAATGACCGCATGTCGTGCCCATATGGAAGGAGCTTACAGCGTGATATAAGCGAAGGTTTTGACTGATCCTTTGGAGCCATCGTCCGTATTTACGTCCAAAATCAGCTCAGTTGTGGAATCCTTCGTTGCTTCATGTTGTTCCTCCGGCTTTACCAACAACAGGTCATGCCGTTCTCCCGGCTGCAACGTTCGGCTGGAAAATCCATCTGTCTGACCTGACAAGCCTGACGTACCCGCGCTTCTAAGCTTATATCGTATAGGTTGCTTCCCTGTATTCTTGATGCTGAAATACAGCTTCCGTCCCTCTTCAAACGTAAAGGTTGTTCCTCCCTCTCCCTCAAATTGCATGATCTGGTCATGTACAATGCGTTTCTCTGCGCTTCCTTGCTCACTCTGCGTACTTAACGCAGCAGCCGGGTGTGTCACACTCGCCGTTGATGTAGTATGCGTAGTCGTCGATAAGTTGGCAAAAGCAGCATATCCCACAATTGCCCCTGCAACCCCCATCCAAACCCACTTATCTACCATTTCATTTCCTCCTTCATAGAACTATGCCGAATTCTAAACGATACAAGCCATTCTCCATACCATTTAGTCGTTGCCTGCCTATTCGCTCGTGAGCAATGTTGATAATCCAATCCTCTCCTTCGGTATTCTGGAAACACAAATCCTCACCTAGCATAAAAGTGTCCGCTCGTTCCATAGCATAATCAATCAGCCGTTCATAGGCCGTTCCCCCGACATCGCTGCATAATTGGAACAGGTCTCTCCCCCTGCCTTACCATACAAAAAAAACCGAACTCATATCTATTATGAGTCCGGCTGTCATATTTTTCAAACTTGTATTTTACTCCGTCACCGTTCCGTAGATCAGTACAGGAGCTTCGGCGTGATCCGCAATACGGATGTTCGCGTAGATTTTCTCCAGCACTTGGGCTACATCTTCACGGTTCGCATGGATGGTAACCAGTGAATCGCCCACTTTTACAGCATCGCCGACCTTTTTATTCAGCATCAGGCCAACAGCCAGATCAATCTCGGATTCTTTGGTTGCGCGTCCTGCTCCAAGCAGCATCGCAGCGGTACCGATTTCGTCAGCCACGATTTCAGCCACCACACCATCCTGCTTCGCAGGCACTTCGATGAGATACTGTGCTTGTGGCAAGCGTTCCGGATGATCCACAACCGAAGCGTCACCGCCCTGGTTTGCAATAAACTCTTTAAATTTCTCCAGCGCTTTGCCATTGCGAATGACTTCCTGAAGCTTCTCTTCGGCGTCTTCGAGAGAATTGGCTTTGCCAGCCAAAAATACCATCTGACTGCCCAAGGCCATACACAGCTCTTCCAGATCCTTAGGTCCTTGACCGCGCAGTGTATCAATCGCTTCTTTGACTTCCAGCGAGTTACCAATGGCAAGGCCCAGCGGCTGACTCATATCGGAAATGACAGCCATCGTTTTGCGGCCGACATTGTTACCGATGCTTACCATCGCGTGTGCCAGTTCTTTGGCATCATCAACGGTTTTCATGAACGCGCCTGCACCTGTCTTCACATCGAGTACGATGGCATCGGAACCAGCAGCGATTTTCTTACTCATGATTGAGCTGGCAATCAGCGGAATGGAATTTACGGTTGCTGTAACGTCACGCAAGGCATACAGTTTTTTGTCCGCAGGCGTGAGGTTGCCGCTTTGTCCGATGACCGCGATTTTACTGCGATTGACCAGATCTACGAATTCGTCCTTGCTGATTTCTACGTGGAAGCCTGCAATAGCCTCCAGCTTATCAATCGTTCCTCCGGTATGTCCGAGGCCGCGACCTGACATTTTCGCTACTGGAATGTCCAAAGCCGCTACGAGCGGAGCCAGCACCAGCGTTGTCGTATCGCCCACACCGCCAGTGGAGTGCTTATCGACCTTCACGCCTTCAATCGCGGACAGGTCAATCGTATCACCTGAATGAACCATCGCCATCGTCAGATCCGCGCGTTCGCGTTCAGTCATATCTTTGAAGAAAATGGACATCGCTAACGCACTTACCTGATAGTCAGGAATTTCCCCCTGCGTGTAGCCCTGGATAATAAAATTAATTTCCTCGGTGGTCAGTTCTTTTCCATCACGCTTTTTCTCGATCAAGTCTACCATTCTCATATGTCATTTCTCCTCACTGTGCGTATGATCGTTACAGGGATATCGCTGTATCCAGGGCAACTTCCATCATTTCTTTAAAGGTCGTTTGCCGTTCTTCTGCTGTCGTTTCCTCACCTGTCAGCAAATGATCGCTTACCGTCAGAATCGTCAACGCATTTACGCCAAATTTGGCCGCCAGCGTGTACAATGCCGAAGTCTCCATCTCGACACCCAGTACGCCGTATTCCATCAGCTTTTGTGTAATTGATTTGTCATCACGATAAAAGCTGTCCGAGCTGAACACGTTGCCGACATGCATTTTTAAGCCCTTGGCAACACCGCGATCATAAGCGCCCTTTAATAAAGGGAAACTGGCAATCGGCGAATAGTCGTAGCCGCCAAAGATATGGCGGTTCATGCCGGAATCCGTGCAGGATGCCTGTGCCAAAATAACGTCACGAACATGCACATGCTCCTTCATCCCGCCGCAAGTACCTACGCGAAACAAGTTTTTTACACCGTACTCGCTAATCAGCTCATTGACATAAATACTGATAGATGGCAATCCCATGCCGGTTCCCTGTACAGATAGGCGTTTGCCCTGATACGTTCCCGTAAATCCGAGCATTCCGCGCACCTCGTTGTAGCAGGTCACGTCTTCCAGATACGTTTCAGCAATAAATTTCGCCCGCAACGGGTCTCCGGGCAGCAAAATCGTTTCTGCAATCTCTCCTGGTTTGGCTCCAATGTGTACACTCATATTTTTATTCCTCCGTCCCATTTGTCCGAGCTTATAATCTTGCTTGGGTCCTGATTATTGAAGCTCTGCCAAAAAGCTCGTTCCGTGTTTAGGCAGCTTCACACCAAAGTTATCCGCTACTGTCGCGCCGATATCCGCAAACGTCTTACGTACCGCAAGCTCCTTGCCTCCAGCTGTAAAACGTGGGGAATACGCCAACAGAGGCACATATTCACGTGTATGATCCGTTCCCCGATACGTCGGGTCATTCCCATGGTCTGCGGTGATAATCAGCAGATCCTCATCCGTCATTTTAGCGAATACCTCTGGCAAACGGGCATCATAATCGTCCAAAGCCTGACCATATCCCTGCGGATCACGGCGATGACCGTATACAGCGTCAAAGTCGACCAGATTCAAGAAGCTTAACCCGGTAAAATCCTCATCCAGTGTAGCCACCAGTTTATCCATGCCATCCATATTGGACACGGTGCGCACTGCTTTCGTCACACCCTCACCGTCATAAATGTCGGAGATTTTACCCAATGCGATCACATCCAGACCTGCATCCTTCAACTCGTTCATCGTGGTACGACCAAACGGCTTGAGCGCATAATCATGGCGATTGGAGGTGCGGGAGAAGTTCCCGGCCTCGCCCAGGAACGGACGCGCAATAATCCGGCCCAGCATGTACGGGTCTTCCAGCGTGATTTTACGACAGAACTCGCAAATCTCATAAAGCTCCTTCAAAGGTACAACTTCCTCATGTGCCGCAATTTGCAGCACCGAATCCGCCGATGTATAGATGATGAGCGCTCCTGTCTTCACATGTTCCTCGCCCAGTTCATCAATGATTTCCGTTCCGCTGGCAGGCTTGTTGCCAATGACTTTGCGGCCCGTATGCTCCTCAATGCGCTGAATCAGCTCATCTGGAAAACCATTGGGGAATACGCGGAAAGGAACCGCAATATTCAAGCCCATGATTTCCCAATGTCCGGTCATTGTATCCTTGCCGTTGGACGCTTCCTGCATTTTAGTGTAGTACGCGAGCGGCTTCTCAGCGGCTTGCACCCCTTCAATAGAACGAATGTTGGACAGACCAAGCTTACCCATATTCGGCATGTTCAGACCGCCACGTTCGCGGGCAATATGACCGAGTGTATCTACATCGTAATCATCAAACTGGGCAGCATCCGGCGCTTCGCCGATCCCCACAGAGTCCATGACAACCAAGTGAATCCGTTTGAATTTAGACATGATGAAATTCCTTTCCTAACTCGCTGTTTTTTTACAAAAACAACCCTGCAATAATTGCCGACAGTACGCTAACCAGCGTTGCGCCGTACAACAGCTTCAGACCAAAGCGGGCCACCACATTCCCCTGCTTCTCATGCAGACCCTTCACAGCCCCGGAAATGATACCGATGGAAGAGAAGTTTGCAAAAGATACAAGGAACACCGATACGATCCCGACCGTGCGCTCCGACAAGCCCGTTTGCTTGGTCAGATCCAGCATCGCTACAAATTCGTTGGACACGAGCTTGGTGGCCATAATGCTGCCTGCCTGAACCGCTTCGCTCCATGGAATACCCATGACAAAAGCG
Source organism: Paenibacillus terrae (assembly GCF_005217525.1). Lineage (GTDB taxonomy): Bacteria > Bacillota > Bacilli > Paenibacillales > Paenibacillaceae > Paenibacillus > Paenibacillus terrae_C. The sequence continues at coordinate 175,827 of NZ_PNXQ01000002.1, forward strand.
ATAGGCGCAAACACATAACCAAGCAATGATTGGAAGCTTATTCCAAGCGCCCAAGAGAAAATTCCGTTAACCATGGCAATCAGCGCCACAAAACCGATCAGCATCGCAGCTACCGTAATAGCAACCTTGAAGCCGTCCATAATATACTCCCCGAGCATTTCGAAGAAGGACTGCTTCTCTTCATCCTGAACCTCCAGCAAATCATCTTCCTTCTCAATCTTGTACGGATTAATAATCGAAGAGATAATAAAACCGCCGAACAGGTTCAATACCAAAGCAGTAACCACATATTTGGGGTTCAACATTTGCATGTAGGCTCCCACAATCGACATGGACACCGTAGACATCGCAGACGCACACAGCGTATACAGTCGATGCTTCGGCAGGAGACCAATTTGCTTTTTAACGGAAATAAACACCTCGGATTGACCCAGAATAGCCGAAGCTACAGCGTTGTAGGATTCCAGTTTACCCATTCCGTTTACTTTGCTCAAGACAAGCCCGATATATTTAATAATAAAAGGCAACACTTTGACATATTGCAAAATCCCAATCAGCGCGGATATGAACACGATCGGCAGCAATACACCGATAAAGAACGGCGCCGCCCCTTCATTCGCAATCCCGCCGAATACAAAGTTAATCCCTTCCATAGCGTACCCAATCAGACTGTTAAACCCTTTTGCAAAACCTTTGACCAGAATTTCACCAATCCCTGTATTCAGCAATACAAAAGCAAGTGCCGCCTGCAATACAACCATAACCACCAACGGACGATACCTGATTTTACGTTTGTCACTGCTGGCAACGTAAGTAAGTGCAAATACAACAAGCAGTCCCACCAGAGCGATTACATATTTCATTTTATTTTCCCCCTCATTACATTAAGCGCTTACATTACCCATAAAAAGAATGCGCCCCGAAAGAGGCATTCTTTTTTTATTTCCCCAGATCAGCAGGTCGAAAAGCACCCGGCAGTAGTTGGTCCACCGTCCACTCTTCCGTATTGCCATGAAGGTTGGTCAGATAGACTTTGGTATCTGGTTGAGCAAATTCGGAAATCACCTGACGACAGGCTCCGCATGGAGACACAGGCCCTTCCGTATCTGCTACAATCGCAATGGCATCAATTTTACGGCAGCCTTCGGATACCATTTTAAAAATTGCTGTCCGTTCCGCACAATTGCATAAGCCGTAAGAGGCATTTTCCACATTACATCCTCGATAAATCGTGCCATCGCTTCCGAGAACCGCAGCACCGACCTGAAAATTCGAGTACGGAATATATGCCTGTTTACGCGCCTCAAGCGCTTCCTGAATCAATTGATCCTTCATCGCGAATCCCTCCATGACTTTAAAATGAACTTAGTAGGAAGATGTAGACTGCTGGCCCTCGATGATTGTCACACCGGAACTTGCACCGATACGGCTTGCGCCCGCTTCTACTAATTTCTGTACGTCTTCCAGACTGCGTACGCCGCCGGAAGCCTTAACACCAATCTCAGGTCCTACGGTTTTGCGCATCAAAGCCACATCTTCCGCAGTTGCTCCGCCAGTAGAGAAGCCTGTCGACGTTTTCACGAAATTCGCTCCTGCTTTCACGGACAGCTCAGAAGCCAGTACTTTTTCTTCGTCTGTCAGCAAGCATGCTTCAATAATTACTTTTACCAGTGTACCCTTGGCTGCTTCCACGACTGCACGGATGTCCTGCTCAACGAACTGTAAATCACGTGCCTTCAAAGCGCCTATATTGATAACCATATCAACTTCAGTCGCACCGTTAGCAATAGCATCCTTCGTTTCGAACGCTTTCGTTGCCGTCGTATTCGCTCCCAGCGGGAAACCGATAACGGTGCAAATGTTCACGCCTGTACCAGCCAGTTGCTCTGCGGAGTAAGCTACCCAGGTCGGGTTCACACATACGGAAGCAAACTGATATTTCTTCGCCTCAGCGGTCAATTTTGTAATTTCATCCTTCGTCGCGTCTGCACGCAACAATGTATGGTCGATTAATCCTGCAATGTTCATTATCTAATCGCTCCTTCATTAGAGAGATCGTATTAGGACCGATGTCCTTTACTTCTCTGTGATAAGACCATCATAGCACGGTATTGAACATATGTAAAATACATTTTGAAATTATGTTCAAGCCTGCGCATGAGGCGTTACCTACAGTCCACTTTAGCTTATACAGCCTCACGCTGAGCCATATGTTTACTGTAAAAGTGCCTGTGCCGTAAACTGGTCTGTCACCAAAATATTCGCATACTTACCACGCAGCGACGCCCGGATGGCCTCCACTTTGCGCTGTCCTCCGGCAACGAGAATCGCCTTCTCCTTCTTGCGCAAATCAGGCAAATCAATGCCGACGGTACGACTGTTAATTTCCGGACTGCATATGTTGCCCTCATCATCAAAAAAACGTGAGCAAATATCGCCCTTGCCGATTTTTTGCAGCAGCTTCTGTTCCTCATGGTTAAAATAGCCCAATCTGAACAACAGCGCATCCTCTTTGACCGTCCCCACCGTAAACACAGCAATGTTCGCCTGCTTGCCAAGCTCAATGATACGCTGGATGTGCCGATCCTCCTCAACCATTTTTTTGACAGCATAACTATCAAAAATCACAGGCAGCGGCAAGTATCGTGCAATCGTGTGAAAGGCTTCCGCGAACAAATTCACCGTCTCCACAGCATACGTGTTGACATGCGAATGGCTTACGCCTCCTTTGAGCTGTACGACCTCGACGCCCTTCACCTGCTTTTGCTGCAGATGAAGCGCCACCGCATGCATCGTTGTTCCCCACGTCACTCCAATAATATCTGCATCTTGTACCGTTTCATGCAAATAATCAGCAGCTTTTTTGCTAATATGCTTCTTGATTTCCTGATATTCATTTAACGGCGAATAGCAGACCAGAACAGTATCCAGCCCGTATTTCTTCTTGACATGCTCTCCGAGCTCATCCATATCCTCCATCGGATCAACAATACTGATTCTCACATATCCCTGTTCCTTGGCAGCTTGAAGCAACCGCGATACCGTGGGACGCGATACCCCGAGTCTGACTGCAATTTCTTGCTGACTATAGTCGTTCAGATAGTATAATCTGGCTGCCTCGATACTTAGACGCTGCTTTTCATGTTCCATTCTACCTCAACCCGCTTATCTTAAAATGTAGTGCCACCGGAAACAACTTCAATCTCCTAAAGCATCTCATATCAGGAGAAACTGAGCGCCATGCCTTGCCATTTGGAAGATTTAACTGCTATTTTGTGATATTCTGTGAATAGAACCTGGCTACATAGCACCTTCAACTTTATCTTTCCATTTGTTAAAACGCAATAGTTAACCCATTTTAACGTCACTTCACAACCTGTAGCAGTCTTATCTCAAATGTAAGGAGAAATGGCCTATGTCCGAATTTATTGTGTGCAAACTGGCGAGCAAAACGTTCGCTTTAAACTTTGTAGAAGTGGAAGAAGTCATGAATGCCAGGAAAGGAACACCGCTTCCTTTTTCCGAGTCATGGCATGAAGGAATGGTCACCATTCGTGGTGACGTATTTACGATCCTGAATTTGCGCAAAAAGCTGCAGCTCCCCGCTTCAAACGAGTCCTCCGAGGACAAAATGATTTTGCTCAGCCGGGCAAAAATTGCTCTGCTCGTCGATCAGGTGGAGGATACAGCTTCCGCCCTGGACAGCCAGTTGAAAAGCAACGAGGAAGAGTGGCAGCGCGAGCTGTTTCCTGCCGTACTAGAGCATCAGGGCGCACTCGTTCCGGTGATCGATATGGACGCGTTTCTCGCTTCGACCAAGACGAATTAAGCGTATTGATGTAAAATACCACCCAAAGCTTGAGCCGTCTCGCGCTCATCTTTTGGGTGGTATTTTGCGTTAAGGGACGTGAAACCTACCGCTATCTCTCTATACGGTCCCCTGTCCATCCTTCATGTGAACCAGCGTGTTCAACTGTTCCAGCAGCGTATTCCCGCCAGTCAGTGAAATGGTTCCAATCTTCTCGCAGATTTTTTCCAGAAACTCCAGCTCTTTGAGACGGTAGAGGGTGGCATTTTCATCCATCAGCTTGGCGGTATTCAGCAAACTGCGAGTAGATGCTGTCTCTTCGCGCCGTGTAATGAGATTGGCTTGCGCTTTTTTCTCTGCCAGCAGCACCGTGTTCAAAATATCCTTGATATCCCCCGGCAAAATAATATCCTTCACCCCTGCCGACGTAAAAGTCACCCCATACTCGCCGCTTTGCTCATTCAGACGGGTCAAGACATATTCCGCAATTTCCTGCTTCATTTTCAACAAATCATCCAGCTTCATCGTTCCGACATACTCACGCAGCACCAGTTGGAGCATAATGTACATTTGCTCCTCGAATGCCCGAAATTCCAGCGCCCGCAGCGGGTCAACCATGCGGTACTGACAGACGAAGTTCAGGCGCAGTGTGATTTTGTCCTCAGTCATAATTTCCTGCCCCATCAGGTCCATCTGCTGCTGTCGCAAATCTATCGTTCTGATCTCCGTGTTCACCGTCGACATCCAGAAATAATATTTACCCGGCTTCAGCTCGCCTTGCAGCACGTTATCATAATACAGGAAGCCCAGCTCATAGCTTGCCACCTGAAGCGCCTTCCAGAAGCCCTGTGTCTTGGCCAAAAAGGCTTGCCCCAGCGCCTTATCAATTGCCGGCTGCCGTGTATCCGCATGAACAAAACGATGCTCCTTGAGCACGTTCCAAAAAGCATATTTACCAGCGGGCAGCAGCTCCACGAACCGATTATCCTCATAATGCAGCACATATTCATAATCCTCTACATCGACGACGGTCAATTGCTCCAGTAGAACGGAATCCGTCAAAAACAAACGAATATCGTGATCCGGTACAAAAAATGGTTCAGCAACATTCAAAATCTCAACCGTTTCCTGCTGAAATGTCTTCAATACATAAGTCCCCGGCAGCAGCAGCTTGTGATAGCTTCCCTTTTTAAACAGCAGCCCGCGCTCATCCGATTTAATCGTTATTTTCTTAAACATCGTATCACTCCTAGTATTTAAAATCCTCAGCTTAAAAGTGTGCATTTTTATGTAAGGCGGCTCCGCGATCCATTTGATCTTCCGATCGCTGTTCGCACAATATAGTCAAAACATACTTTTAAAATGAGGATTCTTCATTTTTATTCGTTGTAACAGGTTTAGTAACCCTGGCAGAGCATCCCTTCGGGGTGGCGGGCGGGGCCAAGCTTGAGGAAAAAGGAAGGTTCCGCTTGTTCCCGTGTTGCGAGGATGGAATTTATCAATCCAACATCGACTGTAAATTCGCACTCCCGAAGCCTCGGGGCCTGTCGGCGCTTGCTCTCTCCGGTATCCGCTGGCCGCATAGCCACCTCCCCGACTCCTGTCATGTGGACCAGAAACGGGATACTCTCATCCGGGTCTTTTCATTGGTTTTTCTCGATTTTTTGAATACTCTACCGTGAGTCGCGTGGAAGGCGATTGGGATTCGAACCCTAATTTGGTGGATACATCAGATTTACAGGATACCTCACCCGATCAGGGCAGGCACTGCGGGACCATTTGAAATCCTCACCTCGGTAATATCTTTCTGTATCAGCCTTTATCATTATCACGCACACCCGCACTTACGAACATGGCGAAAGTATTACGACTCCATAAAAAAGTAAAAAAAGACACCTGAGAAGCACATTCGCTTCCCTCGTGTCTTTTGTCATATTGCAATATATGTAAACTTCTTCATTCCCTAAACCATTCACACCATTAGGTGTTCACCCTATGAGTTATTCATCCCATTAACCATTCACCCTAATAAACGTTAAGTATACAAAAAAGAATCTTCCAGGTTTTTTAGCCCTTCAGATCCTCAATCTTTAAGTCTCTAAGTCCTTTTGCCCTTCCCCCATTGCCCTACCCCATTTCGGAAAATGAGTTACTTTGTGGCGGGTAGTAGCGGAGCGGAGGGGTTGAATCTGGAGAAGCGTGAGCGTTCGCCTTTGCAGTGGGATTCTTACCTCTACATATTTTATACAATCCGAAGAATCCCGCTGCAACAGCGATCGGAAGATCAACCCCTTCGCGGAGCGCTTTTCTCCCACCCACAACCTCACTCATTTGTCCCGCCCAAAATACCCTTCTATTTTCCAGTCCACGCCGACCTGCGTTACACTCAAATCCTGCAATGCCACCGCATCGCTCATGGCGGACACGCCTTCTCCCCCGAGAAAGCCCGGTGCTCCACGCCCTCCAACCAGCTTCGGCGCAATGTACAGTACGAGCTTGTCTGCCAGTCCTTGCTGCACGAACGAAGCGTTCACCTCGGCCCCGCCTTCCACGAACACCGAAGACACCTCCGCTGCGCCCAGAATATCCAGCATTTGCGGCAGGTTGACCCGTTCACTGCCTTCATCCTGTGTCGGATATACCTTTACACCCAACTGTTCCAGTTGGCTCCGCTTGTCTTCATCATAAGCACGTCCTGTAAATATCCAGGTAGGTGCCTCACCATCTGTAATGACACGGGCATCCAAAGGAATGCGAAGCGTGCTGTCCAGAATGATGCGAATCGGATTCCGACCTTCTGGCAGACGAGTCGTCAGCTGCGGATTATCGTGAATGACTGTCTGTACACCGACCAGTATCCCTATATGCTCGTGACGAAGGCGATGCACGTCCTCCCGTGCCGCATCGGACGTGATCCATTTACTTTGTGACGTTCGAGTGGCAATTTTGCCATCCAGCGTCACCGCCGATTTGATCGTGATAAAAGGACGCTTGCTCACGATATATTGGTTAAACACTTCATTCATGCGGACAGATTCCTGCTCACATACCCCAGTGATGACCTCAATACCCGCATCCTTCAAGATTTGTACCCCTCTGCCCGAAACCAGCGGGTTCGGGTCCAGCGCTGCAATAACGACCCGACGGATGCCAGCCTTCACAATCGCTTCCGCACACGGGCCTGTCCGTCCATGGTGAGAGCAAGGCTCCAGCGTTACATAAATCGTCGCTCCCCGGGCATGTTCCCCCGCCATACGCAAAGCATGAATCTCGGCATGTGGCTCGCCGGGCTTCAGATGAGCGCCGATCCCGACGATGCGGCCGTTGTTCACAATGACCGAGCCGACGAGCGGATTCGGTTCCGTTTGTCCCTTGGCACTTTTGGCATTTTCCAGTGCCAGGCGCATATATTTCTCGTGAGTGGTCATAGTACCTCCCTGAAATCGAAATCCCGCAAATGGCCGGACCGTTCCACCTTCGTATTCAAATACCGTTCATTATATTGCGACACATCGCCCCACAGCGGCATACGGCCAGCCACGTTCATACCAGATTGCTTCAGAGCTTCCAGCTTCTTAGGATTATTCGTAATCAAGGTTACCGGTTTTTGTCTCAGGTGGCGAAGCACACTAATCGCATCCGCATAATTGCGAGTATCATCTTCAAAACCCAATTGGTGGTTGGCTTCAACAGTATCCATACCGTTCTCCTGCAAAATGTAGGCCATCGCTTTGCTGAACAAACCGATCCCACGGCCCTCATGGTTTGCCAGATAAAACAACGCACCCGTTCCGTGCTCAACAATCATTTTCATGGACTGATGGAGCTGAAATCCGCAATCACAACGCTTGCTACCAAAAATATCTCCAGTATGGCAAATGCTATGCATACGAACAAGCGCATTCTCCGATTGTTGAAGATCGCCGTACACCAATACGCTCGATTGTTGTCCTTCTGCCAAATCCAGCGTGGACAAACGCTTCACAATCGTGTCGGCGGTGGCATTCAGCAGGTCCTGACGATCCTCCTCATCCCGTACAGGCAACCAGCAATACCATTGAAAAACAACTGTTTCCCCTTCCAAATTGACTGGCAGCTTAATCGGCCCTACCAAAATCGTCGAAGATTGCTCTCCGCGAATCGTTTGAATTTTATCATTAAGTAGCGTAGCTACGTCTTTTTGGTTCATCTCTCTGCACCATCCTTTATAAGCTTACTTCTGTATGATCTGGTTTTCTATGGGTGAAAAATGCTCATGAAACGTGGATTCCATCGTAAGCTGTCGTTCCTGAAGCTCAGTGACAGCCTGCCGCCGCTCGTCTTCGAACGCCTTTAGGCCCGCTCCAGTATATCCACCCTGCTGACGCAAACGAAGAAGCTCACTCGCCAATACATCGGCATCCTTCAAGGCTGCGTTCAAGCCAAAAGCTCCGGTAGGTGTCATGGTATGCGCCGCATCTCCAATGAGAACCAGTCCGTTCCGCGACCACGTATCGCTGCGGCTGCTGAAAATATCCAACGGTACAAAGTCCTTCCACGAACGAATCTGATCATGTACGCTATGCTTTAAATCCGGGAAAGTCTCAACTAACAAGTGTATGAACGGTTCAAACGACTGCTTAAACAAGGTATGAAAACTACCTTCATCTACGTTCCAGCCCATTTGAATATAGCCCTCAGCCTGCGAAAATAAAGACAACTGCCGCCCGTTGACCAATGCCAGACGTGTGACAGGCTCCCATCCGACAGGTGCCATAATTTTGGCCCACAGCAGATCATAGCCGTGTCTGATATTCGTCACTGGCATCTGCGCCAGCTTGCGCACGGTCGAATAGCGACCATCTGCCCCGACAATAATAGAGCTGCGAATCGTAACCTCATCGCCGTTCTTATCGCAAGCGATCAAGCCCGTGTATCCCTGCTCGCTATCGCCTTCCAGCGCAGTCACTGTCGTGCCCGCCAAATAACGAAAGGACTCGTACGTTGAAGCCTGCTTGAGCAGAGCCTCCAAAAAACGAGGCTGTGGAATGTGAACCCCCACATTACCTTCCGCTGGCTCAATCGTCTTCACCTGCTGCTGATGCTCCCAATATTCGATTCTCGTCGAAGCGAGGGCGTACTCCTCATGAATTTGTTCAAGCAGCTTATGCTTTTGGATCACTTGCAGACCCTCATCATTTAAAATTTCGCCGCGAAAAGCCTTTCCCGCCACGCTCTGCCGCTCAACCAATATCGTCGAAACACCTTGCTCCGCCAGCAAACAGGATAACAAGGCCCCGGCTGGTCCTCCCCCAACTATGCATACTTCGCATTCCAGCTTCATCTGACTTCCCCCTACACCTAAACCATGACCTCAACAATTAGTCCGTACCTGTCAATTTAATTGCATCGTTATAATATCAAATTTTAAGGATTTATATATGAGCATTTTGCATATATATACGTCCGTATCGAATCCACAAGTTACTTTATGTAACAAAGTATATTTATATCATTCAATTTCGTCAAGTTATAAATTTATGTAAAGTAAATTCATTTACTTTTAACAGTTGATCGTTAATAATAGGATCATGAGGTGATCAAATGAACATTCCGCAAATGTGCCCACGGTTTGAAAAAGCTATGGAGCTACTGAGCAAACGTTGGACGGTATTAATCGTGTTTCAACTAACTAACGGTCCGCAACGATTTGTCGCTATCGAAAATTCAATCCCCAATTTAAGCGGGAAGGTCCTTTCCGATCGCTTGAAGGAGCTTGAAGAAGAAGGAATCATACAACGTATGGTTTATCCTGAAAAGCCGGTTCGGATCGAATACTCCCTTACGGATAAGGGACGCGATTTAGCGCCATTGTTTGACCATATCGGGACTTGGGCTACCCGCTGGATTGAAGTTCTGCCAGCAATTGAGCAGCAATAACCTGGTTAAACCAACACGGACACAGACTGCTAACATGCCAAAGAACGCCTTTGCCCCAAGTACAATTCGTACTCATGACGCAAGGCGTTCTATTTTTCATATGACGGATTGCCCTATGATTTACTTATATATCGCCACGTTGCATTTCCTCGCGTATGGACTGCACCCGCTTTTTTCCCCAATCATACATCATCTCTACAATCGGTAAAATCGTCATCCCCAGCGCGGTCATTGAATATTCCACTTTTGGGGGCACCTCGGGATACACTTCCCGGTGTACAATACCATCCTCCATCAATTCTCGCAGTTGATTGGTCAGCACTTTATGAGACAGCTTTGGAAACAGCCTTTGCAAGTCACTGAACCGGTGCGGCCCTTCCACCCCCAGATGCCATAAAATGACGACCTTCCACTTGCCGCTTAACACTGACAGGGTCAGTTCCTTTTCACAGTTATAGTCTCCGTTGACGATTTTCTCCCGTATTTCTTCTCTCAGCGTATCAGACATATATCGGTTAACTCCTTCTATTCCATCATGATCTTGCACCGTACTTGCTTCATAATAGTAACCTACAGGTAACCTCCGCACTTGAAAGTGCATTCTTCACACCCGGACGAAACCATCCTACAATAATAGATATCGTTTCACATTCAAGGAGGAATGAAGTATGAGTAAAAAGGCTCTTTTTATTATACCCCCGGAACGCTTTAATGAAGATGAATTGTTTAAACCGAAGGAAGCGCTGGAGCAAGCAGGCGTTACTGTGACGCTGGCCAGTACCCAAACAGGCGAAATTACTGGTGACTACAATGGGAAAGCAACCGCGAATCTGGTTATTACAGACGCGGTCCCTACTGATTATGACGTAGTCGCTGTAATCGGCGGATCAGGCACGAATGATCATCTGTGGAACAACGCGGATCTCCAAACCCTGCTGAAACAAACGCATGAGCAAAAAATTCTGTTGTCCGGCATCTGCGCAGGCTCTGTAGCCGTAGCCCAAACCGGGCTGCTATCCGGCAGAACGGCTGCATGCTATCCGGTGGATGTGCAAAAGGATCAGCTCCAGACGCATCAAGTCGAATATGTGACTCAGCATGTGGTTGCCCATAGCGACATCATCACTGCTGATGGTCCAGACGGCGCACAGGAATTTGGCGAAGCCCTCGTCCATGCCTTGCAGTAGGTTCGAGCCGAGTCCCAACATTATAGGTAATACGATCAAGCATTTTCAGGTCCTTTTTTTATTGGACTTGGAGATGCTTTCTTTCTAATACTATAACGTCTCATGGCTCCTGGGACTCCCTTGATTTCCAGCATTCCCTCATAAATCAGGGCTCGAAGCCGATATTCGAAAAATTCATCTCCTATCTGCTGATCCAGGTGTCCCATAGCTTCTCCGATCACTCTTGCTGATTTGATAAAATCAGGCTGTGCTTGCTGCTTGTGCAACTTATCCACCTTACTCAAAATATAGGTGTCATAGTAGTTTTCTTCTACACTAACGATGCTTCCATCCTTCCATATACGTAGCACCTCAGGCTTCATCGCCAGCTCACTCCATTCTTCCGCCATTCGTTCTCTTTCTTCTGGTGTTAAAGAAATACCCTTGTCCTCTCGACTTAGAATGGCTTGTAGTTTGTCAGCAGGTATCTCGCCTGATCGTAAGCCTGTAGCTTCCGGACGTTTAAATAGACGGCTGTAAGCATCTGCTGCATTTTTAATCCGAATATCTTTAGACCTATTCCTCAGCAGGTACATGCTTAAACGAAGCCCCACCTGCTCAGAGGCATTGCTCCCTGTCCAGATCGTAATGTCCGCCTGCGCTGGAATAGCAGCAAACTGCTTCAGCAACAGAAAATCATCCCTTTCAGCATCCTCATCATGCTCATCATAAATATAATCTCTGAACCATTCCCGCCGTTGCCTACGCCCCATTTCCTGCTGAAGCTGCCACAATGGGCCAATGGCATAGTTATCCCGAAAAGAAATAACCCGATGTGTATCTTCCCATCCCAGTTGTTTGAGTGCTATTTTCATACTCCCTGCAAAAGAATCGCCAATCACAATATACACCTGCGTGCCACCCTCGTCAGGCTCCCACCATGAGCGTCTGTTTTGAGTCTCAAGCAAGTAATCATATAACTCTGACACTTGCTCATACAAATCATCTTTAGAAGCTTCGTTCCGTTTCACAGCTTCTGTCACTTGTATGATGTCTATCAGCCATAATCTTTGTTCGCCCGCAGTCATGCTGCGAATTGCCTCCACAAATCCTTTATTCTCCATGACTTCTTCTCCTTTTACACCTGTTTTTTCGTGCCGCAGTGTCCAATGGAATTGTCGAATCAGAATAGTCGTGCTATGTTAAAAGAATCGACGTTGTAGCATAGGAGGCTTATGCCGTGAATATGAAAGGCAAAATCCATTTACATCAAGTAACGTCCGAATCGTTACGACTGGGCGCCTTACTTTCTTTAGTAGGAGGGTTTCTGGACACATACACGTTTGTCGGAAGAGATGGCGTGTTCGCCAATGCACAGACAGGCAATATCGTACTGCTGGCTGTCAAAGCCATTCAGGGAAACTGGGGTCAGGCGTTAGCTCATATCCCGCCCCTGATCGCCTTTTCACTGGGTGTTTTTGTAGCCGAGGGAATTAAGAGAAAATCCACCCACCGTCTGACACCGGACTGGGCCCGTGCCATTCTACTGCTGGAAATTTTCATTTTTTTCATCGTGGGTCTGATTCCGCAGTCGGTTCCCAATACGGTGGTGACGGTGATCGTCTCATTCGTTGCTTCTGTACAAATGACTTCCTTCCGCAAGCTCATTGATGCGCCGTACACCTCCACCGTCAGCACGGGGAACCTCAGATCTGCGACAGAGGCGATGTATATCGCCATTACGACCAAGGACACGAATGCTGCCATTCGTGCCATGCGTTACGGTGTCATCCTGACCACCTTTCTGATCGGAGCTTTTCTGGGAGGATTTTTGACGTTGGCTATTGGAGATAAAGCCATCTGGGGCGCTGTAGTGGCACTCATTTTTTCTTTTATTTTATTTACGGAAAAAGAACATAAGTGGAAGCTACCCCTGAGCCACTAATCCTGCATTAGCCCTGAATAAACTGCCGCTGGGCGGTTTCAAAAAAGTTCAAAAGGTCTTCACGTGACGAAAACGCTGCCTGAGCCGATTGGTTGCTGCCGCCACCCTTTCCCTGAAACGCGCCCAGATGCTCTTTAAAATACGCCCCGCAGGCAACATCCTGTGTGCCGTTATGCGTCAGAATGATTTTGTTTTCTGCTGTGGTGGCTAATATTACAAGTAAATCATGTTCAGATGTCAGCTTGACAGCCATTTGCTGTAATTCCTGAAGGGTTTTTTGTTCAAAAATATGAGCCAAAACGTTCCCCTGAACAGCAGAAAGCAACTCTGCTGCCTGATACGAAGTATTTTCTTCTTGCAGGATGTCCACTTGCGCCTTGAGCTGCTTGTGCTCCTGCTCCCACTTTTCAAAGCGGGTCAAGATATCCTTGCGCCCGGTATTAAACTTCGAAGACAGCACGTCCAAAATCTGAAGACTTTCGTTAAAATCCTGAAGCGCGCGAACGCCGCATTTAAAATGGATTCTCGCCAGCCCCTTTTGCTTCTCCCATTTCAGACATTTGATCATTCCAATTTCTCCGGTTCGGCCGACATGTGTACCGCCGCAAGCATTGTATTCAATACCTTCAATCTCGACAATGCGGATATTCTTCGTTACTTTTGGCATTTTCACAAGTGGAATGTCCTTCAATTGCTCATTCGTTACAACATAACTATGGATGCTGCGGTTACTATAGATTTGCCGATTCACTTCCTGCTCGATGGCGGATAACTGCGCAGGTGTCAGCTCAGAACAGTTTACATCAATTGTGGCGTACTCTTGTCCCAGATGAAAGCTTTCCGTCTGTGCTCCCAGCAATTCCCGACAAATCGCCGACAGCAAATGCTGTCCACTATGCTGCTGCATATGATCAAATCTGCGCTCCCAATCCAACGTACAAGCTACCTTTTCATCTTCTGGCAAACGTTCAACCTGATGCCAAATATCTCCCTCCTCCAGAAAAACATCCACCACCGGAATGCCCTGAATCGTTCCCGTATCACATGGCTGACCCCCTCCATGCGGATAAAAAGCCGTTTCCTCCAGCATAACAAAATTTCCGCCGTCTCTTTCCATGCTGCGAGTAATATGAGTCTCCCACTCCGTAAGGGTCGGAGAAGAGTAGTATAGTTTTGTCGTCATTCAAGGTTCCTCACTTTGGATTTCAATTTTTAAAAAACGTCTCCATTTTTTGAATAAAGGCTTTTGCGGCTGGACCTACATATTTATCTACATGATAAAACATTTCCAAATGTCGGGTAGGTGCATGCTTGATCGGAATCGCGCGAATCCCCAGTGACCCGAAGCTTTCAATCAGTTGGCTCGGCTGAATCGTAGCTCCTATGCCTTCTTTCACCAGTTGAAACAGGGACGTTGCTGAGCCTGTTTCCATCAAAGGATGGATTAAAATCCCCTGATCTTCACACCAACGATCCACCAGATCACGCCCGACAAACCCTTTGGGATACATCACTAAAGGCATGTTTGCCAAGTCTTCCGGTACAATCATATCTTTGTCTGCTAAATCATGTTCTGTATTTACATACAAGCTGTGCGTTTCCGTATAAAAAGGGATGCGGTGCAAACGGTGATCCGAATGAAGCCCCAAGCCTACTCCAATATCCACTTTATTATCGAGCACTTCATTGTAAATATCAATCGAGGGAATGACCTGAACCTTCGTATGAGGAAACTCCTTGTGAAAGCTGATCAGTATAGGAGTCAGTCGATAATCCAGATCAGAGGGCAGAACCGCAACACGTAAATGACCGTTATGGAGATGGGTCAGATCAGATATAGCGTTTTTTGCATTTTCCAATTGCTGAATGACTTGTGAAGCGTAGTGCTCCAAAAGCTCGCCTGCTTCCGTCTTTACGGTTTTCTTGCCGATACGGTCGAACAAAGGGACCCCCACCTCATCCTCTAATACCCGTATTTGCTGGCTCAGCGTAGGCTGCGAAATCCCCAGCTTGTAGGCGGCCTCAGAAAAATGCAGCTCTTTGCACAATCGAAGAAAATATTGCAATTGCCGTATTTCCATAGAATCTCGCCTCCGAATCATAGTTTATAACTATTGTTTATATAGAATAAATAGTATTGATCTATTATAGAGCGAAATCTACAATGAATTCAATGTTAAAGAAAAGAGGCGATTTGTATGCGTTTGGTGTATCTCATCCTTATTATATTTTTTATCTCCTTAAATTTAAGACCCTCCATTACGTCCGTCGGGCCTTTACTGGATATCATTCAAGCTCATTTGGGATTAAGCGGGGTGACCGCCAGTTTAATCACGGCGCTGCCTATTTTTTGTATGGGCCTCTTCTCTCTGTCATCTATCTGGCTCCAGCGTCGCTTAGGTATTGAAAGGTCTTTGCTTGCAGCTATGTTGTTGATCCTCATAGCCACGTTCCTGCGCATGTTCGTTCATCATACTTCCTTCCTGCTCGCTACCGCTATATTCTCTGGAATAGGTATCGGAATCGCAGGCCCCTTGGTTGCGGGGTTTATCAAAAAATATTTTCCCGAGAAACCAGGGTTAACCGGGCTTTATTCCGTTTCCATGGTAATCGGAGCAGCCGTTGCATCCAGCTTTTCTGTCCCACTTTTCCGGCAAATGGACTCTTGGCAGCACGCTCTAAGCTTCTGGAGCATTTTAGCGGTTCCCGCTGTGCTACTCCTTCTTCCCCTGCTTCAAAAAAGAGAAGCACCTGCAAAAAAACTGCGGATTTCATCTTTCTCGATCAGGAATAAACGGGTACATTTATTTACTTTATTTTTTGGCTGTATGGCGGGTATTTTTTACGCTGTGACTGCTTGGCTGGCCCCCATCGCGCAAGCTGCGGGTTTAGACCATGCTCAAGCCGGTATCGTGCTTACCCTATTTACCCTGATTCAAATCCCGGTAAGCTTCTTCATCCCTTTTCTTGCCGGTAAATCAGGAAACAGAACAACATGGCTGCTTCTATGTGGTCTATCTGAATTGATCGGCATTGTCCTGTTGATGACACACTCTTCTCCCTGGGTGGCTGCTATTTTCCTGGGCATCGGCGCTGGTGGACTGTTTCCTTTAGCGCTACTCATTCCAATCGAAGAAGCAGTGCATACAGAAGAAGCCACCTCATGGTCTGCCATGATGCAATTTGGAGGATATTTGCTAGGCTCTCTGGGACCTGCCTTGATCGGGCTGAGCTTCGACCTTTTTCAGACATTTACACCAACCTTGTTCATACTGGCTATGGTCATATGTACGATGATGGTGGTGGGCTTAAAAATAGGGAACAAAGCTAATCTTCCGCTTTCCGATAAAATTTTATAAACTCCGTAAACAAAAAATCTCATTAAAATTTAGCTTGTAATTTAAATATTATTGTATTATGATTAGCCCGCTAACAAAATTTCGAATTGTAATAACTTCCAGCAGAAAGGAGAACCCTATGGATTTTGATTTACGGGATTTGCCCACTCGTGAAACACTTCAAGAATTTTCCAAGCGTATTCCCGAGATTGATATCAAAGCCACAGAAGCCATGCTATTCTTTATGCGCGTATCCTCCAGTGCTTTTAAAGTTAGCTTTGAGGGCTTTGAACAATTCGGTATATCTCATGGAAAATTTTCAATATTAATTCTCTTGTACCGAAACATGAACATAGGGCTGATGGCTACAGAGCTTGCGGAGAAAGTGGGAATAAGCAAACCTACTGTTACCGGACTCATTGACCGCTTAGAGCGCGATGGTTTTGTCCTTAGACAAAGTCACCCTTCTGACCGTCGTATGAGCATCGTTAAACTGACTGATCAAGGGACAGAACTGATGGAGCGGCTGCTGCCTGTACATTTTACAAGCACCTCCAGGCTGATGAGCCACCTATCCACCAATGAAAAAGAGTTATTGCTGACGTTACTGCAAAAAATAGAACTCGGCATTCCCCAAGCACAAGAAATATATAAAAAAGCGAAACCATAATAACTCTAAAATTTACATTTTAGTTAGCCGGGTTACTTTTTAATTTTAAAATAAATAATATCTACATACCCTATTATTTATTCTATCTTCATGCCTAAGCCAATTGATTAACTTAAAGGAGCGTAATTACTCAATGAATCGCACACAAGTCACCAGTCTCATTATTCCTCTAATTTCTATTGCCTGTCTTATTGGCGGAGGTTTTCTGCTTCAAACCAACGGACAAGACCAAGTCAACGCTTCACGATCTGTTAAAGGTACAACCCTGAATTCCGACAGCATTCATGTATCCTTTGAACAAGTAGGCGGAAAAGTCCTCAGCATTCAAGTAAAAGAGGAAACTCCTGTAAAAAAAGGGGCTATCCTTATGACGCTGGACGCCAAAGATGTAGATTTGCAAATTGAGCAACTACGAACACAAATTGCCCAGTTCAATACACAGATCAGCCAACAGCAAAAATCAATTGACTTAGGTTATGCACGAGCTGCAACTCAGGAAAAGCAGGCACAGCTCGATATTGCACAATCCCAAGTAACTCAAAGCAAGAGTCAAGCAGCATTGCAGCGGGCAGAAGCCGCTGAGCGTCAAGCCACAGCAGCGGAAAAGCATGTCAATGATGGTGCTCGACATGAGGACATTCAGCAACAGCGAATTGCAGTAGCCTCCGCAACCAAAAGCGTTCAGACGGCCCAAACTAACTATAATCGTAACAAAGCACTATATGATGCAGGCAGTGTATCCAAAGCTGCATTGGATGATGCCGAGTCATCATTGACTTTAGCTAAGAATCAGTTGAGTCAGCAACAAGAGTCTCTGCAAAAACTGCTCAATGGCGCAACCGCAGAAGAACGAATGCAAGCCAAGGAGCAAACGACACAAGCATCTGTCGCTGTAAAACAAGCAGCGGAAGAAATTCGTGGTGCCCAATTGTCCGTGGATCGTTCCAAAACACAACTGGAAACCATTCAGCAAAGTCGTCAACAGCTAGCAGATCAGAAGCTGACCGTTGATCTTCTACAGCAACAAAAGGAAACACAGGAAGTCCAGCTTAAAACGCTATTACTCAAAAAAGAACGTCTGGTGTTGAAAGCACCGCAGGATGGCAAGATCACTGCTATCAGTACCAAAGTGGGCGAAAATGTGGGACAAGGGTCTCCCGTTATTACTTTAGAAACCAACGAGTTATATTACGATCTCTATGTGAGCGAAGATCAAGTGGGGAAATTTAAAGCCAATAAAGAAGTTAAAACCCACATCTCGGCTCTAAATAAGGATTTGCAAGGTGTTGTACGCTATGTTACATCTGCACCACAATTCGCTAATGTAAAAATGTCTCGTGAAAAAGGTGAGGCGGATACCGCTACATTCCAAGTACGTGTATATGTACCAAAAGAATCTACTTTGCTACCGGGTATGACAGTTGAGGTGAATACTGATGAAATCTCTTCGTGATGAATGGACGCACCTGGTTCATTCCAAGTACCCGATCATAGCTATCATTTTTCCGCTGATTGCAGTGCTGGGATATTCACTGCTACTCCCAAGCAGCCAAATTAACGAAGCTAACGTAGTCGTGGTGGATCAGGATAACACAGCCTATAGCCGTGAGTTCATCCAGAAAATAGATGCCTCCCCTAACATGAACGTGGCTGAGGTTGTTTCATACACTGACAACCCTGAACAATATTTTTATCACGAGAAATTTTTGGCTGTTATTTCTCTGCCGAAGGGGTTAGAGGCCAATCACAATCGCTCCCTTTCCAGTCGTGTGGGGCTGATTCTGGATAATACCAATGCGCAATCTATTACTTTGATTCGCACGGCCATGCAGGAAATTGGCGTATCCGAGAATATGGGACTGTCCGTTCCAGCTATTATGAAAACCGGAATGAACGCGGAACAGGCCCAGGGAGCCCTTAATGGTATTGCTCTGGAAGTACGTTCTCTCTTTAATCCAACCAATGATTATCAGAATACATCAGTGCTTGCATTTACCTGTATGTTCTCCTTTATGATGTTAAACATTAACAGCTTGCCTCTGATCGCCAGACTAAGGGTTTCCCGAAGGCTGGCTGCAGAACTTCAAAATCCGTTCAATATATTGCTGCGTATTCTTCCTTACACGCTGTTTTCGACGGCAGGTTTAATCTTCTCTCTCGGAGTACTTAAAATGTTTGGGGGCAGCCGTTTCGAGGCCAATCCGGTTCTCTTTATCATTCCGGTTGTTCTGTACGTATTCGGTACAGTTTGTCTCAATATTCTGGTAGCATGGGGAGCCGCACATCCGGGAGTAGCCATCGGCAGAATGGTTATTGTACTCATGCCTGCTTTTGTGCTCTCGGGAGCCGTTCTTTCAAGATCGTTATTTCCGTCTTTAGCAATCCAAATCGGTGATTTCTTTCCATTTGCATGGCTGTACAAATTCGTGCGCTCGATGGGACTGCGTGGTGCACCTTTACAAGAAATGCTTCCCGAACTTGGATCCATGTTACTATATGTCGGTGTACTCTCCATGTTGGTCATAGCCAGAGCGCTGTGGGAAAAACAAAAGCTGGCCAAAAATGCTACAGGCGATGCTCCTGGAATGGGAGCAGCTCATTCCGCTGCTCCAAGTATGCCTGGCAGCGGAATCTCTGCACAAGGAGGTGCGTCCGCGCCTATACACAAGCCAATAAAAGGGTAGCTATCCCCACTTCATACTTAAAATAAAAAGCACCTTTGAAATCACTATAACAGTGGTTTTGAAGGTGCTTTGGGATAGCTACCTCAGGTTTACTTATATGCTCGGCCTAATTGATAAGCGTGCTCCAGCAGACCTTCAATGTAGTCCTTCGATTCGGACAGAGTATCATAGAAGAACTCCACCTTGGACTCTCTTACTCTTGCGTAACCAGCAATGGCTTTGTTCAGATAATGAGTAATCATATCGTGGTATTCATACTTGATCAGATGTTCTTTCGTCCCTCCCGCCAAGCACATCCACAAAACCTGCTTTGTCGTAAACTCCTGAAGTAAACCTATGTTCCACACTTTATCCAGATATCCCTTTAGCATGGAAGGGACGCTATACCACCATAGAGGAAACACAAAGACCAGAGCATCCGCAGCCGCAACTCTATCCATTTCTTTCCTTGTTTCAGGAGCATATTGTTTATGAGGTGAATTCCAATCCAATTCATCTGCTGCGCTGTACACCGGATTATACCCGTCCCGATCCAAGTCCAAAATATCTACCTCGTGCTTATTCTCTTTCAATCCCTCTACAAAACGATTCATGACTGCAAGGGTAAGTGAATCCTCTCTGGGATGCGTAACGACCAATAGAACTTTCATGATTCCGTAACCTTCTTTCTCCTCGTGATTGGTGTACCCTGTCTACAGATGCTATTATGGTTGATATATATGAAGGTGTGAAGTACGCACTTCAATGTACCGTAGGTACTTTAAGGTTCCTTAGTGCTTTTTTTGCACTACAGATCCGAGAGGAGAAAAGCAAATGAAAGATAATACCAAAACATATATGCTAGGGACTGAAGCGACCTTTGAGGTCATCGGCGGGAAATGGAAAGCCATTATCCTGTATCATTTAACCAGCGGCAGAAAACGTACATATGAGCTCCGTCAACTCATTCCGAAAATCACCCAAAAAGTGCTTACCCAACAGCTTAGAGAGCTGGAAAAGGACGAAATCATCCACCGAATTATCTATAACCAGGTCCCACCCAAAGTAGAGTATGAGCTTAGTGAATACGGATGGGATTTTAAAGATTTGCTCGATCGTTTTTGCTTATGGGGAGAAGAACACTTAGACAGGGTTTATGGCGATAAAGCAACGGTGCTGGAGGAATATTCTATGGAAGAGCCTTGTAGAGAAAAAAATAAAGCAGACTGAACGGCCTTTTCGCCATCGCTTCATCAGCTGTCCGCAAAAATACAAAACAGTCCTAATGAAGATTTCCTTCAACGGGACTGTTTGTATGACTTGCATGTCGTCATTCTACAAGAATCGAAATTGCACTATATACTAATAACAAAGCCATTATTATATTAAACTGACTTCTATATTTGGATAAGAACTTTTGAAAAACGGAGCCAAACACACTCCAACAGAATGTACTCATAAAACCAACAAAAGCTAGAAATAACGAATACAATATCAAGCTGAAATTTGAATGGTGATATGGAAGGATGAAGGTTGATATAGCAGTGATACCATATAAAATTCCTTTCGGATTGATAAATTGTAAAAGCATACCTGTTAGAAAACTGTTATTCTTGCCCCCATCATTATCATTACCATTCTCTTTACTCATCATTATTTTTACAGCCAGATATAGCATATAGGCTGCACCCAGGATCGTCATCACAAATTGAATTTTGGGAATGAAATTTTCAAGCAACAAATTAAAATAACTACTCAATAACATGATTACAAAGAAACCTGCACCTACTCCTGAACAAAATCGAATTGTCTTTTTAAGCCCGAATTTATTAGCAAAGAGCATGGCCATAATGTTATTGGGGCCTGGCGTAAAACTGGTAACAAAAACATATAACAAAAATGATAATAAAGGCACTTTGGAACCCCCTCTTCGATGTATGCTATAATGTACAAAAAGAACAATATAACGTTTTACGCTTTATTGTACAATACAGACGTTATATTGTACACAGGTGCAGGAGGTATTTATGGAAACCATCAATCTGATCATTGCCAAAAACTTAAAAGCCTTTAGAGAACATAAGAAATTAAGTCTTGAAAGGGTCGCAGAACTCACTGGAGTAAGCAAAACGATGATCGGTCAAATTGAAAGAGGCGAATCCAGCCCTACAATTACAACGATTTGGAAAATAGCCAACGGATTAAAAATTTCCTTTTCCTCACTCATAAATAATCCCCAGCCAGACACAAAAGTGGTTTTAGGAAGTGAGATTCAAACATTAACTGAAGATAACGGAAAATATCGAGTCTATCCCCACTTCCCCTTCGAAGATGATAGACGCTTTGAAGTTTATTCAATCGAGATCGAACAAGATGGCTTCCTAAGTGCTGATTCGCACGGAGAGGGAACAGAGGAGTTCTTGACTGTTTTTGATGGAGAATTAACTGTCCGTGTAAATGACATCGAATATACAGTCAGAAGGGGTGATTCCATCCGATTCAAAGCGGACAGACCCCATACCTATCATAATTCAGGGGAAACATTAACTCGGTTAAGTTTGGTCATAAACTATCCCATTTAAATAAGTCCAAAAATAATATTTCAAATAATGTAAATATACAAATTATGCTAAAATCATATATAGTTTAGATAGGATAGACAGTTACTATTCTTCTTCTAAATGTGAAGGGGTGTAAAAATGAAATGCTAAAGCGTATTAAAAATCTGTTCGTTATCCCTAACTACCCGCTATTTATGACCTGTATGTTATTGCAAGGTATGGCCATATCGATCAGCGCACCTTTTTTGGCTGTATATTTTACAACTACACTTGGCGTATCTGTTGGAACCTTTGGTGTTTTTACGGCTGTGACCTTGATTTGTGGTATATGGATAAGCTCTCTGATTGCCAAGCGTTCTGATACTGGATTAGATCGTAAACAAATTTTGGTTATTTGTACGTTATTTAATGCGATAGCATTTGCAGGGTATCTTTTCATTCAAAATTTTTATGTACTTTTTATATATATGACTGTCTTCACGGCAATGGGAGCACCTGGAATGCCACAGCTATTTGCCAGTGCACGTGAAGCGGTAAATCGCAGTAAATCAGCTGATCATGCCTTTGCCAATTCAACACTTCGTTCTATGTTTTCTCTTGGGTTTATCACTGGACCGCTCTTTGGGTCTTTCCTGATTGCACATACCGGCTTTAAAGGTATTTTTGTAGGGACAACTTCTATTTTTGTATTTATCGCTGTTCTACTATTCTGTTTTATTAAGCAATCCCCTGTTCAGCTCAAAAGTAAGGATCAGACTTCACCTCATCACATTACATTACATAAAAATATTGAAATTCTGATACCGTTCTCAGTTCTCACTCTGCTCTATGTGTCTCACTGGATGAACAGTTTAAATATTTCCTTATTTATCATTCATAATTTAAAAGGGGACACGAATGACGTTGCTCTAGTATCCAGTATTTGCGCGGTAATAGAAATACCTTTAATGATCATGTTAGGCGTACTTGCTGCTAAATACTCCAACCGTCTGCTTATATTTTGGGGAGCTTTAACAGGGATTGTCTATTATCTCCTCGTCCTTATGTCTACGGAGATATGGCAGTTATTAGTGGGGCAGCTTCTTCTAGCCTTCTTTGTTGCAGTGATTTCGGCCATTGGCATCAGCTACATGCAGGATTTGTTGCCATCTCTTCCTGGGTACGCCTCGACGCTGTATTCCAATGCGACAACCATCGGAAGACTGGCGGGGAGCTTAATGGGCGGATTGACCGCTCAATGGATAGGCTATCGAAACTCTTATTGGGTATGCTTGTTCCTGATCCTCTGCTCCCTCGGTCTTCTGGCGATCTCCAAAAAAATAGAGTTTGAAAAATCGGCTGCTCTACAAGAAAGGAATCACAGTCTGTAGTCTGACACCTTATTTTTCTATTGTGGAGAAATGATTCATAATGATATCTGCCGCATATCTGTACCCGCCAGCCTGACGTAATGATTCGCCAATCACATGGGCCTGCTGTTTATACGTTGAATTACTCAAGACCTCTAGTAAGGCAGCTCTCAAAATAGCGGGTGTAAGCTCATTTTTATCCACAACTATACCCGCTCCCAGCTCCTGCACCCGATTGGCCACGATAGGCTGGTCGGATGTTAAAGGGATCATGACCTGCGGCACATTGTAATACAAGGCTTCGCTTGTGCTGTTCATCCCCGCATGTGTAACAAAAGCGTCTACATGCTGCAGCATGTCCAATTGCGGAATATAAGGCTTGATAATAAAATTGTCAGGAATAGATTCCGACAATGGCTCCATATCTGTATAATTGCCTGAAGACAGCACAAACTGCACAGGTAAATCGTGAAATGCTGCAAAGCAAAGCTTATAAAACTCCAGGTCTTTATTCAAAATGGTTCCCATTGAGATGTAAACTGCCTGTGGATGGAGAACACGAAGTTGCTCGAACGGGAAAGAGGGCGCATCTTTACGTGGTACAATAGAAGGACCTGTAAAAATATAGCTGTGATCCAGCTTTTCAGCTTGCGGTTGAAAATAACGGCTTGTATAAACAATTTTCAAGCACCCGGCATGTGGAGCGATCTCATCCATAGCCGGGACGGCAACCTGAAGCTCATTAGCTAATTGCTGCGTTACTTTCATCGTGGCCGTATGCAGCCTTTTTACCTCTGGATCTTTTTCATCCATGCCTTGGCCAGACCCCAGAGGTTCTACGAAAGCAAAAGAAGCGATAGAGCATATTGCGGGTATTCCCAGCTTCTCAGCTATAATCGTACCTCCCCAGCCCATCAAGGAGTCATAGATTAAATAATCATAGGTCCTGTTCTCTATAACTCTCAAAACCTCTGGAATAATCGGCTGAATCATACCTTTAACCATCATGTACACAAATTGATAATGATGTTTGTACTCCGCTGGCTTTAAATCGGCGTCTTTGGAAAAAGCATCATCAACAAAAGGATAGGTTATCAGTTTTGCTCCCGTTGGCTGAATTCTCGTACGAAATTCCTCCGTACATACATAATCCACTTCCTCACCACTGTCGACCAGTTGCTTAACTAATCCTAATGACGGATTAACATGGCCTTCAGCAGGCGTGATCACTACCAACACACGTGCCATCCCTACACCTCCGACATAATAAATTTATACAAACAACATAAAAGATGTAGCTTTTTTCCTAGCAAAAAAATACATCTCACACTTAATATATCGAATATTTTCCATAAAAACAAATGTATTCAATTTTTAAGTTATGTATTTTCCGAATTCAACATTGCTTGCAGACCACACCAATAGGCGAGGTAAACGCTTGGGATTAAGTAAAATACACAAAAAAAACCATACTTCGCTGCAATACATGCAACAAAGTATGGCCTATTACATAGTCATTCTACATCTTTAAGATTCTATGAACTGATTTTCCCATTAAATTTACCGTAATGCTTGGATATCCTGAATCAGCATTTCAACATTGTCTTTCTTCGTAGCCCAGCTGGTACAAAATCGAACGGCACTACGTGTAGCATCAACTTTTTCCCAAAAGGAAAAGGTATATTTTTCGCTCAGTGCTTTTAATGTACGATCTGGAAAAATCGGGAACTGCTGATTGGTTGTAGAATGATATAGAAATTGAACTCCTTGTTTCGTTAGCGAAGTTTGAATCAACATGGCCATATCTATAGCGTGCTTGGAAATTTCATAGTATAAACCATCTTCAAATAAAGTTTCAAACTGTATACCCAACATTCGTCCCTTCGCCAGCAGCCCTCCTTTTTGCTTGATCATGTACCGAAAATCTTTTTTCAAAGCATCATTGATAATGACTACCGCTTCTCCCATCAATGCTCCAATTTTTGTACCGCCGATATAAAATACATCACACATCTTCGCTATATCTGCTAAAGATGCATCGTTGTCCACTGCAACCAGGCCATACCCCAAGCGGGCACCGTCGATAAACAAGGGTAAGCCACATTCCCGGCAGATTTGACTTAACGCTTCCAGCTCGGATTTAGTATAGAGCGTACCATTCTCGGTAGGCTGGGAAATATAAACCATACCAGGCTGTACCATATGCTCAAAAGTGCCATCATTCCAGTGAGCGTCATACAGCTCTTTTACCTGTTCGGCCCGGATCTTCCCATCATCACTTGGCAAAGGAAGTACTTTATGTCCAGTAGCTTCAATCGCGCCGGTCTCATGTACAGCAATATGCCCAGAATTTGCAGCAATAACACCTTGATGCGGACGCAAAATAGAAGAGATCACCGTTGTATTGGTCTGTGTACCTCCAACTAAAAAGTGTACGTCCGCATTTTCGGAGTCACATGCTTTTTTAATATAAGCTCTGGCTTTCTCACAGTGCTCGTCCACACCATAGCCTGGGGTTTGTTCATCATTCGTCTCCAATAGTCGCTTTAATATGCGCTCATGGGCACCTTCGGTATAGTCGCATTCAAATCTAATCATTTTGTATTCTCTCCAATTTCTCTAGTTTGTTCTGAATGAACACCATAGAAGTATGTAGTTCTTTAATCTCTTCCTCGGATAGACCTTGAACTAATTTTATGACTTGTTCGTCAGATCTTTCATCCAGTTGGTGATAAAACGCTTTTCCTTTAGGCGTCAAACGAATCAGATTTGTTCTATTATCCACCGAAGAATTTTCCTTAACAAGAAAGCCCTCTTTGCAAAGTTTAGCAATGATTCTACTCATATAACTACGATCAATTTTAAGAGAATCGACTAACGTATTGGCTATACATGGCTCGATCATACCGATCTCTACAATGACCCGTGCCTCGGTAAAGGAATACCCGCTATCCAGCACATGTCTATCTAATAAACCAAGTATATTGGTATAAAATCGATTGAAATGTCTCATATCTGCGATGATCTTAGCATCTATATTGATTTATAACTCCCCCTATTTAGTGGACTTATGCAACAATTATACTAATGATTTTTGTGGACTCTGTCAACGAAATATGATGCAATTCAGTTTATTAATTAGCCCATAAAATAAAAAACAGTCCCGATCAAAAATGCTCATCAGGACTGTTGGGCGTAGCTATGGTAACTGATCTTCCCTTTAAAAGCTATCATCATTTCGATATAAAAGCTTAATACTTACGATTCTCTGCACGCTGCCTAGTAACATCTACCAGTTGGAACAGCATTGCTGGCGAAGACGGCCGGGTTAGATAACGTTTCGATTCTTGCTCCTGTGGATATGAAGCATCCAAACGAATATGATTTTAAGTCCAACGATATCAAAAAAGTTAATGATGCTGCTATGGTCATTTACTCAGAATATGAACCGTTCATGAAACAAATATTTGAATCGGCTGATGTACCAAAAGAAGATCGTTGTATGGTCGTCACTGAGAATACGCTGGAAACGTTGCGCACACTAATCAGCTCCCTTACAGAAAAAATGGGAACTACAGATAAAACCCTAACACAAGCAGCAGAGCTTGCAACCTTAAAGCCAGCCCTAATTATTTACAATTTCCATTTTCCTCAAGGAACAGAAATTGCAAGTCTAGCAAATGTTTCAGTTGTGGAACTTCGCAACTATCCGGAAACCGAGGAACAAGCATTAGTTCAGCTTATCCAAGACAATGCCAAAAAGCTGGGACTAAAATTGCCTAATTAACGTGCCAACCAACAACTTATTTCTTCCACTTTACATTTTGATTACATAAAACTATCTCTCCCCTCATATACGAATACTAATATTATCTATGTGTTAGCCGATTATCATCGGTAATCTACGAACAAATAATAGGGGGTACTTTATGTTAGGCCATTTTTTCAAAAAAATATTACCTATCGTTATGGTGTCATCAATCACAATTACTGGCATTGTGTCAGGAGGAGCTTCTACACAAGCAGCTTCAGACACAAAAAAAATTAAAAATGTAATTTTTTTAATTGGTGATGGCATGGGGCCATCATATATTTCTGCCTATCGGTATATGAAAGATAACCCGGCAACCCCTCTGATGGAAAAAACAGAGTTTGATCAGTATCTTGTAGGTGCTCAAACGACGTATCCGGAAGATGAGTCTCAAAATATAACAGACTCCGCTTCAGCTGCCACAGCAATGTCTGCCGGTGTTAAAACATATAATGCTGCCATTGCCGTAGATAACGATAAAACTGATGTCAAAACGGTATTAGAGCAAGCGAAGGAAAACGGGAAATCTACCGGCTTGGTTGCAACATCTGAGATCACTCATGCTACTCCTGCAGCATTTGGCGCACATGATGTTAGCCGCAAAAACATGAACGCTATTGCTGATGATTACTTTGATGAAAAGATTAATGGAAAGCACAAGGTGGATGTCATGCTTGGTGGTGGACTAAGCAATTTTGTACGTAAAGACCGAAACTTAACTGAAGAGTTCAAGAAAGTCGGTTACGGTTATGTCACTGATCGGGAAGGATTGCTGAACAATAAAAACGATCAAATTCTCGGTCTGTTTGCCCAAGGTGGACTAGATAAAGCCATCGATCGTGCCAAAGAAACACCTTCTTTAGAAGATATGACTAATGCTGCAATCAGCCGATTAAATAAAAATGATAATGGTTTCTTCCTGATGATTGAAGGAAGCCAAATCGACTGGGCAGGTCATGACAACGACGTGGTTGCTTCCATGAGTGAAATGGCGGATTTTGAAAAAGCATTTAAAGCAGCAATCGACTTTGCCAAGAAAGACGGCAATACATTAGTAGTTGCAACTGCTGATCATTCTACCGGCGGATTTTCGGTCGGTGCAAATGGAGAATACAACTTTAATGTAGCACCCATTAAAGCAGCAACGCGCACACCAGATTTTATGGCTAAAGAAATTGTTGCTGGCGCAAGTGTTGAAGATACACTTAAGAAATATATCTCCTTAGATCTTACAGAAAGTGAAGTTCAATCGGTCAAAACTGCTTCTGCTACAAAGGACGAAGTTAAAATCGATAATGCCATTGAAGCCATCTTCAACACTCGTTCATTTGCTGGCTGGACAACAGGTGGTCATACTGGAGAAGATGTGCCGGTATATGCTTACGGGCCAGGGAAAGAATTGTTTACGGGACTTATCGACAATACAGATAATGCAAAGAACATTTTTGATATTCTGAAAAAAAATAAATAACAAAAGATCCTAGCTATAAGCTGCTTCCGGTACTCGACCGGAGGCAGCTTATTAATCTTCGTTGCGGTCGATGCAATTCTGCCTCTGCGTTCGCCATCAATCATGCCACATATCAACGAGACAAAAATCTCGGTGTCTGTAACTTCAGCATTTATCACCTTAAGGATGTTCTCAATAACCTCAGAAGCTTTCTTGTTTAACATTAGCTCAAGATTTTCTCTTGTTCCGCAAAAGCGGTGCAATGTTGCCTTACTTATGCCTGAGGCTTCCGCTAATTCTTTGATTGTGCTTCTTGGGCTGTCAATTATGGCAACGGCAAGGAGTTTTAGTAAATTGTTTTCATTGTAACTTAATCCCATTTGGGCTTCTCCTTTGTTTTTTATTACGAAATTTGAATCCACATACGTTCAAATGATCCATTTTTGTATCACATGAATTAAAAAACATATAATATCATATGAGTCAATATTGTCTCATTTTTTTGTAAGTATCATATGGCTCAAAACAGAAATCATTGGTGCCGTCAGATACGGTAACTGGTTCACCAATGGCCGTATTGACATTCACCATGTCCTTTAAATGATCTTTCGCCGTTCTGACAAAAGATTGCAATGGATGCTCTGTCATTCCATTCACCTCTCTACAATAGTCCTATTTTGCCACTGTAGTCAGGATTGAAAAAGAATAAACTGCGTATCGTTGCATCAATTGTCTTTGCCCGCATAAAAAACTAAAAAGGCCATCTCTCCACTACATCAGTGGAGGGACGGCTTCAATTAGCAGTACGCTCACTTATCCAAAAAAAGTATTGCAAGCAATCAAAATAATGATAACGCCGCTTAAGGCCGTACTGAACTGACCTAATGTGAAAGAGCCGATACGAATCGCCGACAATTTTTGTCCAAGGATCACACCAAGCCAAACCGTGATATAACTGCCGATTGCCGCTGTCAGAGAGATCGCAATGGGTGACAGTCCTATCAGACCTGCACCGATCCCATTCGTAACGGCATTAGCAGCAAGTGCAACCCCCAGCACCGCTGCCTCAAGGTATCCAATAGTGCCTGATTTGTCTTTATCCACGATTTCGGGATTTTGTAGAATTCCTTCGAGTGATCGGCCTGACACTTCCTCCCCGGCTTCTTCACTGTCCTGTCTGGTTTCCTGCTTCTTACGCGGTACTGCCAGCAGAATGATGCGGGTACCGACAATGAACAGCAACAATGCTCCAATTAGGACGGGTAATATACCCGGAAGAACCCTCGCCAGCCACTGACCGGATATGATCCCTGTCATGCTAAGGATGAAACAGATGACCGCAATGATTAAATTTGATAAATAGTTAATACGTATACCCCGAATCCCATAAGATATTCCAACACCCAAATTATCCAGACTGGATGATAAAGCAAAGCCAAAAATTAAAAGCCACGCAACCATGGGGTCCTCACTCCTTGTTGTCAGTTTACAGTCATACTATTGAGCATATTGCAAAAAGGTGCTCATCATCTCTAAAAATGTTGAGATCCCCTCAACATTTGATTCAACACCAACACAAGGTGAGGTGAACTGCAAATGTCCGATGCGAAGAGAAACGCCACACTGGGTGAGACACTGCTCACCTTGCTGAAAGAACGTTCTTTATCAATGCGCAAGCTAAGCGCTGCTACCGGCATTGATACGGCCACCATATCGCGAATCGTTAACGGGAAGCAAAGAGCCAAGCCTGAACATCTGGAAGCTTTTGCTTTTCATCTTGACGTTCCCTCTGCTCCACTCTTCCAAGCTGCTGGTTATGTCGCCTCCACTCCCCCTACTCATCAGAACCACCCAAACGATATCTACTCCTCCATCAACAGCATTAAAGAAATTCTTCAAGCCTCCAACCTCATTGACCAACAGTTTACTGCCGAGCAGGTTCAAAAAGAACTGAGCAAATACGAACCCTATGTCCTAACCGAAGAAGGAGCTCAGATTATCCACAATGACTTTCCTGGTAAAGTAAAAAGCGTCAACGGCGCGGGACCTTTCATTGAGGAGCTCAAGAGAATGTATCAGCTCTACAGTAGCGATAATATCACCCTGGAGGAGCGCTCGATCCTCGGCAGCGGCTTGTTGTACTTCGTCTCCGCCACAGATATTATCCCCGATTATGTATTTCCTTTAGGTTATCTGGACGATGCGATTGCCGTGCAAATTGTATTGGGTCGTCTCCAGAATACGAGGAGCAGCAAGTCCCAATCGTGACCTCGGATTGTCATACTGACAGGGCAAGAACCTATGCATGGATCGTCAAAAAAAGAGGCTGTCTCCCTTTGCAGAAACAACTCTGCACAGGGGACAGCCTCAACTTCAACTCTAACTCGTTATATCCCCAAGAATCCCTAATCACGGATGTAGGGGTACCCAATCCATAAATCACTTGCTGCTTGAAAGACCCTATCGAAAAAGATAGACCGGCCTATATAACTGGTTTCCCAAAGGAAAACAGCAACAGATTCAAACCCATAGCAAGCATGAAGGAGCCAAGTTGTTTGGTGCGATCCACTACGAGACGGGGCAAGTCCATCACTATGAAGTCGAACAAGCGAATGTGACATCCATCATGCCCGGGCGCTTCAATCCTTTTTACAAAAACACCGTTGTTTGGAGCTTGTATTCTTGCCGCCCTACAGCCCCGATCTCAATCTCATGGAGGGCGTCTGGAAGTGGCTCAAGAGTGATATCATTAACAACGTATTTTTCAAAAAAATTTTACCAGATTCGTCTCCACGTCACGAAATTTATGACTCCCGACTTGACGCTCTATTATTCGCCAGTTACCGCAAATTGTTTAATGCGTTCTCCCACCTGATCACGAACCCGCTGGAAGACGGCCCACTTTTCTTCTTCCGTTCCCTCTGCTTTGGCCGGATCGTCAAATCCCCAATGTTCACGGCGAACTTGTGGAGGTGTGATGGGACATTTATCGGCAGCATCCCCGCACAAGGTCACAACCAAATCCGCGCTGTTCAGCAAGACAGTATCAATGATATCCGAAGTTTGACCAGAAATATCAATCCCTACTTCATTCATCGCTTGTACCGCTTTAGGATTAAGACCGTGCGCTTCAATGCCTGCACTGTACACATTCCAACGATCTCCCAAGTATTTCTTGGCCCAGCCTTCTGCCATTTGACTCCGACAAGAATTACCGGTGCACAAAAAGTAAATTGTCTTTTTTTCCATCATAAACGTCTCCTTTAATGTTCAATTATGAAATAACTAACCACAGATATAAGCCCAGCAGGGTAATAAAAAGTGTAGGAATCGTTAAAATAATGCCTGTTTTAAAATAAGTTCCCCAAGAAATTTTCACGCCTTTGGAGCTAAGCACATGCAGCCACAACAATGTGGCCAATGAACCAATCGGGGTTATTTTCGGCCCCAGATCCGATCCAATCACATTAGCGTAAATCAGCGACTCTTTGATCATGCCGGTTGTATGGGTGGCATTTATAGCAAGCGCATCAATCATGACCGTAGGCAAGTTATTCATCACCGACGAGATAACCGCCGCGATAAAGCCCATGCCCATGGTGGCCACAAACATACCTTGATCAGCAGCCGCTTGAATCACATGAGCCAGCAGATCCGTCAAACCGGCATTACGCAGACCATACACCACAACATACATCCCAATGGAGAAAAACACGATGGCCCATGGAGCGCCCTTAATAACTTCTTTCATTGGGACCGCCGGACTTCTTCTCGCCATTAGCAAGAAAAAGATAGCAACGATGCCGGCTACCACCGAAACAGGAATATTAAAAAATTCGCTTGCAAAGTAGCCAACCAGCAGAACCGCGAGAACGATCCAGGAAATACGGAACATTTTTAGGTCTTTAATCGCTTCTGCAGGCGCTATTAACTGTGCAGCATCAAACTTTTGGGGGATCTTTTTGCGGAAAAAGAGATACAATACCAAGATACTAGCCGCTAAGGAAAATAAATTAGGTACAATCATGCGGCCCGCATATTCCATAAACGTGATGCCAAAGAAATCGGCTGATACAATATTCACCAGGTTGCTGACCACAAGCGGAAGCGACGTCGTATCCGCAATAAACCCACTCGCTATGATGAAAGGAAAAACCATTTTTTCGTCCAATTTCAGTGCCCGAACCATCGCTAGAACAATCGGTGTCAGAATTAAAGCCGCACCATCATTCGCAAAAAAAGCAGCGACAACGGCGCCAAGAACGCTCACATAAACGAACATCCGGGTTCCGCTTCCCCGCGCAACTCGTGCCATGTGAAGCGCCGCCCATTCGAAAATGCCGATTTTGTCAAGCACCAACGAAATCAGGATGATGGCCACAAAAGCCAAAGTCGCATTCCAGACAATCCGAGTAACTTCCCAAACATCATGCAAATCTACGACACCCAACAGTAGAGCAAGTACGGCTCCTCCGCAGGCTGACCAGCCAATAGACAGATTTTTAGGCTGCCAGATCACCAACACTAAAGTGGCTAAAAATATAATGCATGCCAACAAAACCAATGTACAAAACCTCCATATACCATGATGTCCAGTTCTTTATCTGCTCTTTCTACAAATCCTTTCTCTATTTAATCCACCATTCTCACATCATTTTTAAAGCATATACTTATATTATACTTATATTTAAACCAGCATTATCTCCATAGGGAGATAAACTGAACAACCTTTAAGAGGGGCAAGCTAAGCTGAGGAATCCGGTCCACAAGATGCTATGGATCCCTCTTTATTCAGCCAATTTAAAATATGCTTTGAATCTGGCATACATTCAAGCACAGCTTGAATATGAGGCTTGTCGTCTACGTTTAAGGAATAGAATACCCACTGACTTCGTTTTTCTTCTTTTACGATCCCTTGCGACTTTAATTTTCTTAAATGCTGGCTAATGGCAGGCTGCGACATATCGAAGATGTCCACGAATTCGCAAACACACCATTCTCTTTCTCTTAGCAGGGAAAGCATGGCCAAGCGGGTTTTATCCCCCAGTAGCTTTA
>NZ_PNXQ01000003.1:0-16246 GCF_005217525.1 Paenibacillus terrae
CTCAGCGTTGGATTTTGCAAGCAAAATCCGTACTCACTCGTTGTTCAGTTTTCAAAGATCAAACTTACATTTTGTCTTGCTCTGCTTCATCACCGCGTTTCAGTGGCGACCTTTATAATATATCATTACTTTTTGAGATTTGCAAGAGTTTTTTTAAAATTCTTTTTTCGAGCAAATTCCTCAAAAAGGAACGAAAATTAATTTACCATGAATCCTAAATAGAGTCAACACTTATTTTGATATCTAACTTCCTGATATCTTTGATTTTATAATTAGCTCTTATATTTTTATTGTTTGGTTTGGGGGACGCGCCCTCTGCGGGCATATTTGGATAGTTCCTTGGCGGGTGCAAAGCGGGCATACATGCGGAAAACTGTTTTATACCGAAGCGCTATCGCATAACGAATATCTTGATCCAACCGGGTATCGCTCATATCAAGCAGCATTTCGTCAAGTTCCTTACGAAGAACATAATCCAGTTCCTTGCATTCTTTTTCGTTAAACAGCATTCCAAGCATATGACCATACTCCCTTATCAGCTTATTATATAGTGCTTATATTCGTTCAACTATTGTTCCGGTCTTTACATGTTTTTAAACTCAACTACTAAGGTTTCAAACTTATTCGGATTTAATCATGTTTTCTCTTCGGGCTCTCCCCTTTGTTATGTTCAATTTTCAGGAAAAATATAAATAACGGACCATAATATTTTAATGTGACAATAAACGATACGTTATTCCACTCTCAATTGCAGCAGCAATAAGTAGCAGGACAACGGACCATATTGACACCCTCAACGTCTGTTTCATAAACAACTCCCATGTTAGAGCAAGCCCTTTTCGTTTCACACCTATGCCTGCAACGATCGAGGACATCACCTGCCCTCCAAACTTCAAACCGAAAGCACAGGCGATAATTAAAACAGGTAATTCAATTACACCATGCGGAAGCAGTCCTTTTACAATAACCTCATACAAGCTTCTGCCCGTATCCGCCTGTAAGTGCACGACAAACCCCAAAACCATCCCATTCATAATCAAAAATACAATCGGTACGATTCCAAATAAGGCCCCGATAAATATAACCAGCACACACTTGATCGCATTATTGAAAAAGATGAACACAAAAAAGCTCCATTGAGGATGTTCAGACTGTTGTAAACGCTGAGCCACTTCCCCCAACCCTGACAATTGTTGAGCCAATATAGATTGAATAGCGCCTGTACTTAACCAGCCCACCACAATACTTATGCAAAATAGAAATGCGGAAACTAAAATCAACCGTCTTGTCGTGTGTAAATCGTGAAGAAATGCTTTTATTCCCATCAGATCAATACCTCCTGTTAGTCCAATGGCATAATTGACAACCCCAGGCATAGCTTTAAGTAAACAAGCACTTCTATGATGAAAGGGGCGTTATTAACCATGAATTCTTTTTTTTATGTACTGAACGGCAAAAAAATTAAACGATTCTTTATCGTAGCGGCGGTGGCCATTTTCGCTATTGGGGTTATTTATGTTGAAACCGATAATGTTACCGTTTTTTCCGAGGAAGCACCAGCGGCCATTTATAGTGTACCCACAGACAAAAAACTGATCGCTCTTACCTTTGACATTAGTTGGGGAGATAAGCGTACTGAGCCCATCTTAAAGGTTCTTGAAGACAAAAAAGTAACCAAGTCTACCTTCTTTCTTTCTTCCCCTTGGAGCAAAACACATCCGGAGCTTGTGAATCAGATTAAAGATCGCGGATTTGAGATCGGCAGCCATGGACATAAACATGAAAATTACAGCAGTCTAAGCGATGAGGAGATTCGTAAGCAGATTTCAACAGCCCACACCACTTTAACCGAGCTGACCGGGCAAACGCCGAAGTTGATCCGTATGCCTAATGGTGATTTCGACAAAAGGGTTCTTCAGGTCGCAAGCACTTTAGGCTATAAAACAATCCAGTGGGACACGGACTCTTTAGATTGGAAAAACCCAGGTACTCAGGTCATTATTGACCGTGTTGTGAAGAAAGCACATCCCGGCGACATAGTTCTTCTGCATGCCAGTGATTCCTGTAAGCAAACTCATGAAGCGCTGCCCGTTATTATCGACAAATTGCGTGCGCAAGGTTATGAATTTGTAACTGTATCCGAACTGCTTCAACAGGGCACAGTAAAAGGCAAAGAGGTTCGTGATCAGGCTTTGGGGCTTTAAGGAGTTATTTTACAACGTTCTCAACAAAAAACCAAAAGTCAGGCGACATATTTCACCTTATCCATTCGCATACTATCCACATTCATGATGAAGGAGGAATACGACCATGAATTGGACTCGTTTGCGATTAGTCAGCATGATATGCGTACTGGGCGTTGCGCTGACCGGCTGTGGTTCGGACCAGAGCTCCGCGCCTCCCCAGAACAGCTATAAAGAAATGAAAACGATGGTTGTCGATATTTTAAAAAGCGATGACGGGAAAAAAGCAGTGGAGGAGGCTTTGACGGGAGAAAGCAGCTCTTCCAAAGAAGGGAAATCCGGTCAAGATAGCGAAAGCGGTGGATCTGGGGGAGGTTCCGGCGGCGGCAGTATGGGGATGAAAATGATTATGCCTACACAGTCAGCAGAACAGATGAAAATCGCAGTCAAGGATACCTTGGTTTCTCCAGAATACAAAAAGGAAATCGAAAAAATTATGACTGATCCGCGCTTTGCCGGTGAATTTGCCAAGGCCATCAACAGCCAAAGTAAGCAACTTCATATGCAACTTATTAAAGACCCTTCTTATCAAAAATCTATTGAGGCGATGCTCAAATCGCCAGAACTAACCAAAATGTATATGGATTTAACTAAAACCCCTGAATACCGCAAACAATCTATGACGGTTATGCACGATGCGATGCAGAATCCTATTTTCCGACTTGAGGTCATGAATTTACTCAAAACTGTCGTACAAGAAGAGCTTCAACCCAAGGTTGAGAAAAAAAGTGGTGGTCAAAATGGATCAAGTGGTGAAAAACAAGGTGGGGGAAGTGGAGATAGCAGCGGCGGACAAGGGAGTCAATAATAAAAAGGCTGGTTCAGCAACCAGCCTTTTTTCTTATTCAGATTCGGTGTGCAACGTCGTAATTTGGGAGGCGATATCGTTGTAGATCGCTCCTGTTGCCGATTCGGTTTTATATACAGATGGTGAGAAATCCGCCTCTGACGGATGATTATCTGGAATACCTAGCGGAATTTGCGCCAGCAGCTTTGTATGAAGGGTGTCCGCCAGCATAGCCCCACCTCCACGGCCGAAAACATAGTCCTTCTCTCCGGTAGAGGATACATAATAGGACATGTTCTCCACAACGCCAATGACCTTATGATCCGTTTGGAGCGCCATTGCTCCTGCACGTGCGGCGACAAAGGCTGCCGTGGCATGAGGGGTGGTCACAATAATTTCTTCACTCTGCGGGATCATCTGGTGTACATCAAGCGCCACATCCCCTGTTCCCGGCGGTAGATCAAGAATCATATAGTCCAGCTCGCCCCATTCTACATCGCTAAAAAATTGTCTAAGCATTCTTCCCAGCATGGGTCCTCTCCAGAT
Organism: Paenibacillus terrae; assembly: GCF_005217525.1. GTDB lineage: Bacteria > Bacillota > Bacilli > Paenibacillales > Paenibacillaceae > Paenibacillus > Paenibacillus terrae_C. The sequence continues at coordinate 3,577 of NZ_PNXQ01000003.1, forward strand.
CACAGGGTTGTTCTCCCTGACAAAAAAGCCCATAGACATTATCTTGATGCCAAATCGCTCCACCGGCTGAATAATACCTTCTTCTACGGTAGGAACGTCCTCAACTCCGATCATATCTGGTACGCTGAATCCATAGATGTCAGCATCAATCAAACCTACACGTTTGCCCTGTCTAGCCAAGGCAGCCGCTAAATTTACAGCCACCGTCGATTTCCCAACACCGCCTTTTCCGCTGGCAATCGCAATAAAACGTACACCAGATGCCGGATTCAGCAGCTCATGTTTTTCCATACCGGCAGCATGTCCCTTAGTCAAAACCGGGTCAGACGCTTCCTCCACATGCTCTCCCGTTTGAATAGAGGATCTTTCATGGTCAGACGCTTCACGAATACGAATATGAATATGGCTCAGCCCAGCTTCTTCCAACGTCTGCCTGATTTCCCGCTCCAGCTCTGCACGTGCCCCTTCCTCCGGATCCAGACTAATCACGGTCAAGGATACACGATCCTCTTTAATAACAACATCCCGAATAAAATGAATATCCACCAAACGATGACCTGTGTGAGGCTCTCGTACCTGATGAAGTAGCTCTATAACTTGCTCTCTGGTTTGCATGAATAATCAGCACCTCTGCTTCAATGAATTTACGTAGTTGTAAACACTTACAGTATACCACTATCTGACCTCAGGTGCTGACGATGCCTTTTTTTCCCCAGCACTATAACGAAGCACTCCCTTGTAAATCGCTGCCGCCACCTGTCTCTGATAGGTCTCGTCATTCAGTCGTCTGGCTTCCTCCGGGTGGGATAAGAAGCCGACTTCAACGAGAGCTGATGGCATTTTGAGGGCCTTGAGCAAATATACCGTATTCACTGTCTTGGCTACTCTGTCTGTGTTCTCCAGGTTGCGTTTAATCTCCTCCTGAATGAGGAAGGCCAAATTTTCGTTATCCCCATGATTCGGTACGTAAAAGGTTTGGGCTCCACTCCAGCGACTCGACGGGATGCTGTTCATGTGAATGCTTAAAAAGAGGTCCGCTTTATGCTCCTCAATCATGCGTACACGCTGCTTCAGATCCTCCGTTTTTCTTCTTGCATAGCCCTTGGTTTCTTGCTGCGCCAAATCACGATCAGCCTCCCGAGTCATGACGACAACGGCTCCTGCTTGCTGCAAATAATCCCGCAAATAAAAGGAAATCGCCAGATTAATGTCCTTCTCAATGACACCTTCTCTGCTGACAGCCCCTCCATCAGGCCCTCCATGTCCTGCATCTATGGCAATTACTTTACCGGTAAGTGGAAGACTCCAATGGGTCCAGGCTCTCGAAGCTGGTATCTCATACAGAGCCAGTGTGATAAACAGAACGGCGAGACAGCAGCCCAGCAGTATTTTTTTCAGCGTCCGATAGCGAATCCACAGTGTAACCTCGTGTTTACGATTGTTTTTTTGCATAACAAAACGCCTCCGTCCCTATACAGATACTAATGATCTATATGGGACGAGGCGTGTAAATAGTACAACTCAGGAATGAACAAATTCTTTCATACCTTCAATCAACACTTGGGCAACTTCAGGTCGTGTAAATTCAGGTGGCGGGCAAACCCCGGAGCGTAACAATTCCCGTACTTTGGTGCCCGAAAGCGTCAAATGATGTTCCTTGGGATGAGGGCATGTTTTGCTAGAGGCCATATTTCCACATCGGGTACAATAAAAGCTGTGCTCGAAAAACAATGGGGTGATCTCCAGTTCCTCAGGTGTGAAGTTTTTGAAAATGTCCTGTGCTTCGTACGTGCCGTAATAGTCTCCTACACCTGCATGGTCCCTCCCTACAATAAAATGGGTACAACCGTAGTTCTTCCGCACAATTGCATGAAAAACAGCCTCTCTCGGACCCGCATAGCGCATGGCAGCAGGAAACACGCCCAAAAAGGTACGGTCAGCCGGATAATAGTTATCGAGCAGCACGAGATAGCTCTTCATACGCACGTCTGCCGGAACGTCATCTGATTTGGTTTCACCAACGAGCGGATTTAGAAATAACGCATCGACAATCTCCATCGCGCTTTTTTGGATGTACTCATGCGCCCGGTGTACGGGATTACGCGTTTGGAATCCGACTACTGTTTTCCAGCCTTTTTCAGCAAAATGATTGCGCGTCTGCGCCGGCGTGTAATAAAACTCACCAAATTCCGAGGGTTCCGGCCGATTCAGCACCTGCACAGATCCCCCTATATAAGTAGCTGGTCGCTCCAAAAGTTTTTTGACACCAGGATGCGCCGGATCATTCGTCTTGAATACACTTCTGGCCTCCTCTGTCTGATCAACCTGATATATGCTCTCAATATCAAGTACAGCATATATGATACCGTCCGTTTCACCCACTAAAGCAACCTGCTGCCCCAATGCCAGCTCCCCGGCTATGCTGTCCGTAACCGCAAGCGTAATGGGGATACTCCAGACTGTGCCATCGGCAAGACGCATATCTGCTACCACCGACCGATAGTCGGCTTCGTTCATAAACCCTGTCAGTGGAGAAAATGCCCCCACTCCAATCAAATCCAGATCGGAAATAGTCCACGAATTTACACGGATAGGAAATAATTCACGAGCGGCCTGCAAAAGTATTTTTTGCTCTGAACCTACAATAATTCTATCTATAAGCGTTCCACCATGCGGAAGAATTGCAGTCATAATGTACTTCCTTTCTGTTCTTAAATGCCATTCACAGCTAATTGTGTATCGTTATTGATGGAGTCCACACTCCGTTTTCTCATTACCTGACCAGCGTCCAGCACGAGGATCTTCGCCCGGAAGGACTTGACGCGTACATTGCTCACAACCGATGCTGGGATAGTTACGATCATGTAGCGGATTATACAGCACTTTATGTGTATGAATATAGTTCCACACGTCCTCTGATGTCCAGCTCGCCAACGGGTTGAATTTAACGAGACCGAACTTTTCGTCATACTCTATCTTTTTTGCATTTGCACGGGTAGAAGCCTGATCTCGGCGAATTCCGGTAATCCATGCATCGTATTGTGATAAAATACGTGTCAGCGGCTCTACTTTACGTATACCACAGCATGTGTTGGGATCTGATTTCCAAAGCTCTTCTCCATGCTTGGCCGCTTGCTCTTCCGGAGTAATTAAGGGAGATACCCGCACAAAATCCATGTTGTATTTTTCCTTCATCTGATCACGCGTATCGTACGTTTCTTGAAAATGAAAGTCAGTGTCCAAATAAAAAACATCACTGGAGGGACTAATTTTTTGCAGCATATCTACTAGTACCACATCCTCCGCCCCAAAGCTACAAGCAAAGGTAAGATTCGGAAACGTATGAACAGCATACTGAATAATTTCCTCAGGCGTAGCCTCTTCCAGTTCAATCGCCTTAACCTTAATCAATGCTTCTTTCTCCAATAAATTCATTATTAATGCGCCTCCGTCTGAAGATTCATAAATAAGTACCATGTTGCAAAAGCCGACTAAACTAATAAGAATAAATAAAGTATAAAACTTTCATATTCATTGTCAATCCACAGTATGTGGGCCTGATATTAACACTACTCAGTCAGAAATCAGCAGGAAGGTTGTTCTGTCAGCATTCTATAACCATATCCCCGGCATTCGACCAGGTTCATTGACTTTATATAAAATATTCTTATACAGTTCATTTGGGAATGATCTTCTTAAAAAGAAAGAACGTGTGCCCCTAACTCATAAAGTTAGTTTGCAACACGTCCTTTTTTAACAGTTAAATATTCTCCCCATTACTTTTAATGCATTCCCTATACCAATAAAAGGAATCCTTTTTGTACCTTTCTAATGTTCCATTTCCATCGTTATCTTTATCTACATAGATAAAACCGTATCTTTTTTTCATCTCTCCAGTTCCGGCACTAACAAGGTCAATACATCCCCAAGGAGTGTAACCCATTAGTTCCACACCATCTTCCAATACAGCTTTTTTCATTTCTTCTACGTGCCTTCTAAAATAGTCAATCCGGTAAGGATCATGTATGCTACCATCTTCTTCAATTGTATCCACTGCGCCCAAGCCATTTTCTACAATAAATAGCGGTATCTGATACTTATCGTATAACCAGTTGAGTGTAATGCGAAGACCGACGGGATCAATCTGCCATCCCCATTCACTGGCTGATAAAAGAGGATTCTTGTATCCACTAATCTCATTGCCCTCACTCATATTCTGATTTGTTGGATTAGCAATTGCGACCGAACTGGAATAATAACTAAATCCGATATAATCAACAATTCCCTCTTTCAGAACAACCTCATCTTCTGGCAAAGTTTGAATTTCCAGTTGTTTCTTTTGCAAAAATGTATAATAAGAATTAGGATACTTTCCCCGGACATGAACATCCAAAAACATATACGCTTCTTGAAGTTTCTTTACATGTGCCAATACATCATTTGGATCGCAGGTTGCTGCATAAGAGGTTGGATGAAGAAACATACATCCTATAACAAACTCTGGATTTATTTCTTTGCCAAGCTTTACTGCCTTTGCACTAGCTACGAGCATATAGTGAGCTGCCTGATACTCTACCTGCAGCTTGTTTTCTCCTTCTGAGAATTTAATTCCACCAGGTTTCCAAGGTTTTCGGACAATCATATTAATTTCATTAAACGTCATCCAATACTTAACCTTGTTTTTATATCTAGTAAGCACCGTCTTGCAATAGTTAAGATAGAAGTCAATCAGCTTTCTATTTCTCCAACCGCCATATTCAGTTACTAAATGGTACGGCATCTCAAAGTGAGATATCGTAACGACTGGTTGAATTCCATATTTCAGACAAGCGTCAAACATTTTATCGTAAAATTGCAATCCTTCCTCATTTGGCTCTTCTTCATCTCCATTTGGAAATATTCTGGTCCATGCGATGCTGGTTCGAAAGCATCGAAACCCCATCTCATGAAATAACTCGATATCTTCCTTATAGCGGGAAAAAAAATCACTTGCCTCATGACTTGGATAGTAGACACCACTTACAATTCCGTCCGTAATTTCCCGTTCTACCCCATGGGCGCCAGCAGCCATTACATCACTGACACTGACCCCCTTACCTCCTTTATTCCATCCACCTTCGATCTGATTAGCAGCAACCGCACCGCCCCATAAAAAATCAGCTGATAGTCTACTCATGAAATTCCACCTCTAGGTATGAATGCATAACAACGCCTCATTTTTTGCAACTCGATTGACTGCTACCTGATCTACACCCTGGTATGCATAGGTGTTAGATATAATAACCGGTACTACAGTATCAAATCCTGCTGCTTTAATTGCTTCCCGATCAAACTCAATCAGCAGGTCTCCCTGTTTTACTTTCTGATCTTGTTGTACATGTGTAGTGAAATATTTACCTTTTAATTTTACGGTGTTTATTCCCACATGAATTAACATTTCTACTCCCTCAGCGGATACCAAGCCTATAGCATGTTTGGTAGGGAACAACGACAATACTGTCCCATCGAAGGGTGCGAAAACTTTTCCATCCTCTGATTCAATTGCAGCACCACTACCTAATGCAAATATAGGATCATCAATTTCAGATATGTTTTTTACAACCCCATTAATCGGAGAACCAACCATGATCTTTTCACCCGGACCAGCTACTTCACTCGTCGAATTCATTTTTTCTGCAGATGTATTTTGTACTGTAGCTGCTGCAGTACTTGTCGCAGCATCTGTTGTTCCGGTACTTCCAGATACGCTGGCTGGTACTTTATCCTCATCTATGCCAAAGATCAATACCCCGATCAATGCCAAAGAGATGCTAATAGCAACGCCAATTAAAATATGAATATAGCTATCCGCAATGTATGTGGGAAGTGCCAATAACCCTGGTAAAATCAAAGCAGTTGCTCCGCCGCCCCATACATTTATATAGGCAGCGCCAATACCTCCAGCTACCATAGCACAGATAAAAGGTTTTTTATATTTCAGGTTATATCCAAATATAGCTGGTTCTGTAATGCCAAATAATGCGGTTACACCACTCGTTAATGCACCAGACTTACTTATCTTATTTTTCAGCAACAAGAATACTCCAAGGCATGCCCCTGCTTGAGCCAGATTGCCAGTTAAATTGGCAGGTGATATGACAGAGTACCCATACTCCGCAATGAGCTGACTGTTAATTGGCGTAATCGCATAATGCATACCAAAGATAATTAGGACTGGCCTGAATGTTCCAAATAAGAAAGATCCAATAACACCATTGGCAGTGTAAAGATAGGTTACAATTTGGGCTACACTACTACCAATATATGTTCCAAAAGGTCCAATAACAATTAATCCAAGTGGAACCATAATAAATAACACAAGCATAGGTACAAACAATATTTTAAACATATCTGGAATCCGTTTATCAATAAATCGATAGACATAGCTCATTACCCACACAGAAAGGATAATTGGAATGATTGTTGATTTGTAGTTTACAAGCAGAATCGGGAGTCCAAAAAAGCTTAAGCTGCTGATCCCCGTTTTTGCCGCATTCATTGCTCCTTCCATAATCGTAGGGTACATATAGGCTCCCGCTAAGGCAACAGCCAGATATTCATTTGTTTTGAATTTCTTTGCCGCACTGACCGCAAGGAAAAAGGGGAAGAAGTAGAAAATCAAATCACTAATTAAGTTAAATATCTGATAGGTACCACTGCTTGTTTCAATCAATTTCATAGCAATCAAGATTGAAAACACCGACTTTACCATACCGCAGCCTATCAATACCGGAATAACCGGTCCAAACACACCAGCAATCGTTTCTACAACCCTTGAGATGGGATTTTTCTTCTGTTTTACCTCTTGAACTTCGATGTTGTTTGGCTCCAAATCAAGTATTCCGCTGACAGCGTCAAAAACGGACTTTACTTTTGCACCTATGACAATCTGCAATTGACCACTGCTAAACTGTGCTTTTAAAACACCTTCTAGCCGATCAAGCGCTTTCAAATCAACCAAGGCTTCGTCCTTTACATTGAACCTCAGCCTTGTTGCACAGTGTGTTGCGTATGTTATATTGCTGACCCCTATAATATCTAATATTTGCTTAGCCAAATCTTCTGTCTTCATTCATTCCGCCCCCTTTTGGCCAAAGCTCTTTTATTTACCGCCAGCAAAATTGTATAACATTTTCTCCCGTAAAACGGATGTGTCTTTCCCGAATATCTCCGCAATCTTATATGCAAATGGATATGGAGTTGCCGGTCCCTGACTTGTAACGATATTTTGATCCGCTACGACAACTTCATCTTTGAAGATACCTCCAAGCAGTTTTTCTGCATAACCTGTATAGCCTGTCACCTCTTTACCGTCAATTACCTTCGCATCGGATAAGACAACAGTACCAGAACACATAGCAGCTATATATTTATCATGATCATTAAAATACTGTACCATTTGTATGACATCCGGATTTTCTTTCAAGTTCTGCCCCCCTGGGCGTCCACCTGGCAAAACGATCATGTCATACTCTTTTACTTCTTCACCAAAGGCTTTGTCACCCTCCACATATATCCCGTGCATTCCTTTAACCAGCTTATCTTCAAAATAAAAAGTATCGCATGTAAGACCTGCTCTTCTTAAGATATCTACTATGGTTAATGTCTCACCCTCTTCATAACCCGTTGCCATCAACACTGCAATTTTACTCATAATCTCTTTACCCCCTATTCAGCATCAAATGCATTAAAATAAACCATACGATTTTTAACCGCCAAGCTATCTCCACCAAGTACGTCTATCAATGCATAAGCAAACGCGTAAGTCGTTGCAGGTCCTCGGCTGGTAACTACATTACCATCAACTACAACGATATCTTCTTTAAAGACACCAGTGGTTTCTATTTTCTGGTCATATCCTACATATGCTGTGAAATTCTTATCTTCCAATATGCCTGCTTTTCCTAAAGCAATGGGTGCAGCACACATGGCACATACAAATTTACCAGCACGATTCATCTCCTGTAGCAAGTTAATCACTCTGTCGTCGTCCCGCAGATTTGTAGCTCCTGGTAAACCACCCGGCAATACAATCATATCGTATTGTTTTACATCATCACTGATAATTGCATCCGCTTGGACTACGATGTCATGAGAACCGCGAACCCGCTCACCTCCGGTACTAATCATGTGGCACTCTATATTTGCCCGTCTTAAAATGTCCACAATCGTCAAAGCTTCGCCTTCTTCAAATCCTTCTGCTAACATAACCGCAACTTTACTCATGTTCACCATCCCCTACTTATTTTAATGTGTTGACTACTTTACTTTTAACTACTCACAGTTTAGCATAGATACACGCAACCAAAAATCACATATAAATTTCATGTATGTAATAATTAGTTGCAGTTAATACAGATATTTATTACACTTCACCTAGCTTTTTTGCAGCATAAATATAACTTTACTCTAGCTACGCCCCATGTTAAAATGACACAATTCAAATTACGGAGGATTTTATGGTAAACAATTACAAATATTTTCTTGTTCTGTCCGAAGAGCTGAATATATCTAGTGCAGCCAAGCGTCTGTTCATCTCTCATCAATGTTTGAGTAAATACATTAAGGGATTGGAAGCAAGATATGGGGTTTCTTTTTTTGAAAGGAAGCCAAAATTCGCATTAACTCCTGCAGGTAAAACTATGTTGGATACTCTACGTCAAATAGAGCTTTCGGAACAGAATCTAGAAAATCAACTCGCAGATATAAAAGATGCCAAGTCAGGTACCATTCATTTTGGCATTACAGAAGGTCGGTATCCGATCATAGTTCCTAAATTACTAAAAGAATTTCATAACCTTCATCCTAAAGTTAAATTAAATATTCATCGCACAACCTCGCCACAGATGCAGGAAATGGTACTCAATAATTCCCTTGATTTATTCTTGTCCGGTGTAAGTAATTTAGTTTCACATAACTTGAAATACGAGATAGTCGTCAATGAGCGTATGTATATTGTCATTTCTGACAACTTACTCAAGCAGTATTTCCCAAATGATTACCCACAATGTAAAGAGACTTTTGCCAAAGGTGCCGACTTACGATTATTTCAGCAAATCCCGTTCGTACTTAATAAGGAAAACTTTAATTCCCGTATTCTTCTGGATAAACATCTATTAGAACTAGGTGTATCTTTAAATTGCATTAACGAATTGACTCAGCCTGATATACATTACCTCTTATGTGCAGAAGATTATGCTGCCAGCTTTTGTTTAACCATGTATCTGTCTGGAATCAATCAATTGAATCAGTTTAAAAATGGTTACTCTCACTTAAATGTGTTCCCCATTGCAAACTTTACGTCAGTCAATCCTCTTGCTCTGATTTATCATAAAAATAAAAAATTTCCGTCTTATATACAAGATTTGAAAAATATAATCAAGCGATTATGTAGTCCGTATTCCACCCCTATTGAGTAATAAAAAACATCGTAGCGAATGATTGTTAATTCGCCACGATGTTTTTTTATAGTCGGAATAACTCGTAAATATTATCACTATTCTCAAGATGCTTCAGAAGATCAAATCTTTCATCTTTAGATTTTTCACAAGGGGTTCCTGCAACCAAATGATCAAATTTTAGTTTGAGCATATCCCATCCAAAAGGAGTTTCCACATCTCCTAAAGGTACTGGGGCCCATCTTTCGTGAGTTTTCCCATCACAAGTTACTAAGATAACTTTAGCTGCACAAAAATGTGTAGGATTCTTAGCCAGGTATTCTTCGACTTCATCATCCTTCGTAACTGTAATTTTTTGAACCAATTCTTGAATTTCAGGATCACTGAAACTGTTAAATATCAGTTCCTCTGAGTCCATACGACCATATTTTAAAGCTACTGCTGAAGTGAACTGAGTGCTTGCTTGCGCACCAATTGCTGTCTTAGGATTCGGATTGGATAGGCGATACACGAATGATGATGTTCTTACATCTATAGATTTAATCATAGCTGGCGTTAAGTCATAGCTCTCTCTAAGGTCTAACATCGCATCCAAGACTGCATGGAGTCCCCTCTGACAAGCATGGCGTTTAAAATATATGCTGGTAATTTTAAACTCCTCGCCAAGATTGCTCAATACCTGACTCATGTCGCAATGACCACTAGTGCCTTTAAACGCTTGAAAAAAACCATATTTCCCTTCAAGTGCAGCATCGGGTCCGGTAAATCCACAGGAAGCAAGTCTTACTGCCCTCATACCAGTCAATGCACCCCAACCACTACACATGATCTTCCCAGAAGTTCCGTCATTTTGATATTCAATTAATCCTCCCGTAAATAGAGAAGCAATCCCCATAGCATCCTTTGTTTTTATAGCATCCGCACCCATCAATTTGGAAACCAACGCCGCTGCCGCAACTGCACCACAAACGCCGGTAGCATCAAAACCTCTTTCACGATACATAAAGGGATTGATTGCCTCGCCCAAACGAGCATATACATCATAAGCTGCTACAATAGATGTGATCATCTCTTTTCCATCTTTTTTGTATAACTGTGCCATACTAAGTAACAGCGGTACCAAGCCTGAACCAGGGTGGCCCATAGCATGTCTATAACCATCATCCAAATCTGCGCAGCGTGCCATCATCGAATGTACAAACACAGCAGTATCAGAACCAGTTAAGATTTCTTCTTCTCCTATTAAAGGTACTAAATCTTCATTTTTTACTACAGTATCTGATAATTTTGCGTACTCCATAATGCGTTCACTTGCTTCGCAGTAGCGACCAAACATCATGTTCCCATATGAGTCGAGTATAGCCTGTTTTCCTACCTCAACTGCTCTTTGTGATAAATCTGCATATTTAAGATCAGCTACATAATCCGCTAATCTATATATTAAGTAATCCATAATATTTTACCTTTCTCATCTCTTTATTCTTCACTACGGTTCATTCATTTTCAGTTTGGAACACCATCCAAACCAAATTGTGTACATAACACAATATAAAGTATTGATTACGAGTATATTAACAGATTGCTTTGTAATTAAAAGCACATGTTTTTTACAAATATGTAACTTCACATTGCAAACATAGGTCTTATTAACATTGCTTATTATTTTCAATGATCTAAGCTCATAACTTTTACTGCCTTAAACGCTCTTACGAAGCCGAATCACGATAGATTGTCTGACTGATATTGCAGTGAGTTTCCCACAAACGCGGTTCTTCACCAAGGCTAGACTACGTTCGCTCACGGGTCTATCGTGCCTGAGAGCCAATGTTTTGATGGTCAGAAGCTCACTCTCATGATAAGGAGGACAAGGTAGTCTGGGTTCTCCCCCGTTATCTTGGTTAAATTGATGAGTAGTAATTCTCGGGAATCACATGCCGAGCGACAGACAAGCCTCTATAAGCAGCGTAATCTATGGCGGAGCGAATAAAAGCGTGAGGAAAAAATATGCATAAAATGAAATGGAAGAGCGATGCTATTGATCGAAGCAAGGAATGAAAAAAAATGATTACTTGCTCTTAAAGACCTTTTTAAAGCAAATGGTTAACATCTATTTTATAGTGCCTGAAATAATAATCCCTTACCTTACTTAAAAGTGGCGTACAAATCAAAGGAGGTGGGGATAAACACACAAGGGGACAAATAACCTCAATGAACAAAGGGTTGCTAAATTTCAAAACACATTGGGCTTTAATTTAAGTGTGGTCAAACATATGGTTGCAGGCCATTTTTAGACATAAAAAAAGACCCCCAACCAATTGGTTGAGAGCCTTTGAATGTTGAAAATTAACGTTTCGAGAACTGTGGTGCACGACGAGCGGCTTTGAGACCGTATTTTTTACGTTCTTTCATACGTGGGTCACGAGTCAGGAAGCCTGCTTTTTTCAAAGCTGGACGGAATTCCGGATCTGCTTTCAGCAGAGCACGGGAAATACCGTGGCGAATTGCACCTGCTTGACCAGAGATACCACCACCATGAGCGATAACGAGTACGTCATAGCTACCTACTGTTTCAGTCAGGTTCAATGGTTGCTTTACGATCAGTTTGAGTGTTTCCAAACCGAAATATTCATTAATATCACGCTTGTTGATGACAATGCGTCCTTCACCCGGTACGAGACGAACACGAGCTACCGAATGTTTACGACGACCTGTCCCATAGTATTGTACTTGTGCCATGAAACTGTCCTCCCTTTTAATTATCCGCGAAGTTCGTAAACTTCAGGTTTTTGTGCTGCATGTGGATGCTCTGCGCCTTTGTAAGCTTTAAGTCTCAGCTTCATTTTCTCGCCTTGACGAGTTTTAGGAAGCATACCGTGAACAGCCAATTCCAGCATACGCTCAGGCTTGTTCTTAACCATGTCTTGTGCAACCGTTACTTTCAGACCACCCGAATGCAGGGAGTGACGATAGTATTTTTTGTTCTCCATTTTCTTACCAGTCAATACGATTTTCTCCGCATTGATTACAACAACAAAATCACCTGTGTCCACATGTGGTGTGAACTGTGGCTTGTGTTTGCCGCGAATCAACGCAGCCGCTTCGCTTGCCAAACGACCAAGCGTTTTGCCTTCGGCATCAATGATGTGCCAGTTGCGCTCAACTTCATTTGGCTTGGCAATATACGTAGTACGCATAAAAAGTTTCCTCCTTAAGTTCGTTAACAGAAATCATCA
>NZ_PNXQ01000003.1:16256-32354 GCF_005217525.1 Paenibacillus terrae
ATGTTGCTTGAAAGTGATCATCTTAATTGGGGCTGTGGGAAAGCCATTAAGAAAACACAACTTTTATACTACAGGAAAACCATCAATTCTGCAAGGGTAAAATCAAAGTTTTTTAATGTTTTCGTCGTACTCCACATTCCAGAGGGTTAAAGCATGTCCAACAGCCGTAGGACCGGCCTTTGAGCGGCTTTTAGCCTCCAAAATGGAAGAAATATCATCCGCCGATTTTTTGCCTTCTCCCACTTCCAGCAAAGTGCCCATAATGATCCTGACCATGTGCTGCAAAAAACCGCTGCCAGTAATATACGTATGAATAATTCCCTGATCATCCGAACCCGGACGTGAAAAGGAATAGTCTACCGTCATGTAGGCTTCGTAAATCGTGCGGACATGATTCGTTTTCTGGGAACGTCGGGATGCAAACGATGTATAGTCAAAAGTGCCGATCAAATGGGCCAACCCTGCCTCCATCGCTCGTATATCCAAACTCGTCGGGTGATGTGCCTGTGTACGACGGTGAAAGATGTCCGGAAATCGGTTCGCATTAATGCTGTACCGATACGTCTTCCGCTTCGCCATACGGCGTGCATGAAAGGACAACGGCACCTCTTTCGCATCCGTAACGATAATATCACGAGGCAGCCAGGCATTGAGTGCTAGACACCAGCGCTGTATGGGGATCGGTGATTCAGTATGAAAATTGAATACCTGGCCATATGCATGTACACCGGCGTCTGTGCGGCCTGAGCCTGTGATTTTAAGACGTTCGCCCGTCAATGAGTAGATAGCATTTTCAAGATAGTCCTGAATGGTATTACCACTGGGCTGCGTCTGAAAGCCATCATAGCGGGTTCCGTCATAGTTCACCTTCATGCACAAATTCCGCATGTTTCTCACACCTTTGCAGGGGTATTCACTGGCCTTATAAGGAATAACCGTACATAACAAAGGAGAAGCCCCTCAAGGACTCCTCCAAGAGAAAAAAAGGGTTGTTCAGAATCAAGCTGATTCTGTCCACCCTTCCCTCATCTTCGCCTGTTTACGCGCGGTCAACCAGTTCCAGATATACCATTGGAGCGGCATCGCCACGACGAGGTCCCAATTTCAAGATACGAGTGTATCCACCTGGACGCTCAGTGTAACGTGTAGCCAATTCGCTAAACAGCTTTTGGATTGCATCCTGCTCACCATCCAAAGTTTCACGGCGAACGAACGCAGCCACTTGACGGCGTGCGTGCAGATCTCCTTTTTTCGCTTTAGTGATCAGTTTTTCAGCAATAGAACGAACTTCTTTCGCTTTAGCCTCAGTAGTTTGGATACGCTCGTACAAGAACAAATCGGTTACCAAATCACGAAACAAAGCTTTACGGGCACTGGAGTTACGGCCCAATTTTTGGTATGCCATGTAGTTTCCCCTCCTTCACAAAAACGTTGCTGTACTATTCTTCCGTACGAAGTCCTAAACCAAGTTCCTCGAGCTTCTCTTGTACTTCTTCCAAAGATTTGCGGCCCAGGTTGCGAACCTTCATCATATCTTCTTCAGATTTAGTAGTGAGTTCTTGTACCGTATTGATACCAGCACGCTTAAGGCAGTTATATGAACGGACGGAGAGATCCAGCTCTTCGATCGTCATTTCAAGAACTTTTTCTTTCTTGTCTTCTTCTTTTTCGACCATAATTTCCGCATCTTTTGCTTCGTCGGTTAGACCTACGAACAACATCACATGCTCGGTCAAAATTTTTGCTCCAAGGCTTACTGCTTCCTCAGGGCGAATACTTCCGTCAGTCCAAACCTCAAGTGTCAGCTTGTCGTAATTCGTAACCTGGCCGACACGCGTATTTTCAATGCCGTAGTTAACACGTGAAATCGGAGTGTAGATGGAGTCGACGGGAATGACGCCGATCGGCTGGTCATCACGTTTATTCCGATCCTGCTTAACGTAACCACGACCGCGATTGGCGAAAATACGCATGTGAAGTCTCGAACCCGGTCCGAGCGTAGCAATGTGAAGATCCGGATTAAGAATTTCCACATCACTGTCCGCACGGATATCTCCTGCTGTTACAACTCCTTCGCCTTCCGCATCGATTTCGAGTACCTTCTCTTCATCCGAGTGGATTTTAAGCGATAAAGCTTTCAGGTTCAGTATGATCTCCGTTACGTCTTCCTTCACACCGGGAACCGTTGCAAATTCGTGCAAAACTCCATCGATCTGAACCGATGTGACTGCTGCCCCCGGTAACGAGGATAACAGAATACGGCGAAGCGAGTTTCCCAGCGTCGTACCGTACCCGCGTTCCAGCGGTTCTACAACGAATTTTCCATAGGTGCCATCATCATTGACGTCTACCGTCTCAATTTTCGGCTTTTCGATTTCTATCACTGCAATATCCCTCCTTCAAAACGTCGCTCCTATATGAAACATTCACCTTATCCATAGTCTATCATGCAGTATACCTAAACATCCATTCTTGGCAGTTTGTGCCGGATTTATACTACACGCAGAGGAGAAATCTCATTAGACGCGACGACGTTTTGGAGGACGGCATCCGTTATGAGGTACCGGAGTTACGTCTTTAATCAGGTTAACTTCCAGTCCAGCTGCTTGCAAAGAGCGGATTGCTGCTTCGCGTCCTGCGCCTGGTCCTTTAACCATGACTTCGACAGTCTTCATGCCGTGTTCCATTGCAGCTTTAGCAGCTGTTTCTGCGGCCATTTGAGCTGCGAATGGAGTAGATTTACGGGAACCACGGAATCCCATGCCGCCTGAGCTGGCCCAAGAGATTGCGTTACCGTGTGGATCTGTGATCGTAACGATCGTGTTGTTGAACGTGGAACGGATGTGTGCCACGCCAGTCTCGATATTTTTACGGTCACGGCGTTTTGTACGTACAACTTTTTTCGGTTTAGCCATTGAATGTTATCCTCCCTTCTTATTTCTTTTTGTTCGCTACAGTCCGACGAGGACCTTTACGGGTACGAGCATTAGTTTTGGTACGTTGTCCGCGAACAGGCAATCCACGACGGTGACGAACACCACGGTAGCAGCCAATCTCAGTCAGACGTTTAATATTTAAGGAAATTTCACGACGCAGATCGCCTTCTACTTTAACTTCTTTGTCGATCGTTTCACGTAATTTGCTCACTTCATCTTCAGTCAAATCACGAACACGCGTGTTTGCACTGATGCCTGTTTCCTTCAAAATTTTCTGAGAAGTCGTTTTACCGATTCCGAAAATGTAAGTCAAGGCGATCTCAACGCGTTTGTCACGTGGCAAATCCACACCAGCTATACGAGCCATTTTACGCTACACCCCCTTCTATTAACCTTGTTTTTGTTTGTGTTTCGGATTTTCGCAAATAACCATTACATTCCCTTTACGGCGAATGACTTTGCATTTCTCGCAAATAGGTTTTACAGAAGGTCTTACCTTCATGTTGATTACCTCCTCCAAGCTTTACCCTGGTAAAACTCGCTTCATGAACATTCACATCGTTTTGCCGAGCAAAACAAGTTTTTTTTAAATGACGTACGTTTAATTAAACCTGCATGAATTACTTGCGGTACGTAATACGGCCTTTAGTTAAATCGTAAGGCGATAACTGTACAACCACCTTGTCGCCTGTCAAAATACGGATAAAGTGCATCCGCAGTTTTCCGGAAACATGTGCAAGAATTTGATGACCGTTCTCCAGCTCTACCTTGAACGTAGCGTTCGGCAGTGGCTCGATTACCGTACCTTCAACCTCAATGACATCTTCTTTGGCCAAAGTCAGTCTCCTTTCTCTTCAGCTTGGTATTCGGACGACTCCAAGAAAGTTTTCACTGCATGACGCAGCTTTCCATTTGTCACCCGACCGCTTTCGTTTAAACTGTTTACAACCTCGCTACTAATCTTGGGCTGAGGCATCAGATGAAGAACGTTTTTCTTCTTCGACTGATCAAACTTTCGTTTGTCCCCATCCGCAATATATACAAACCTGCTGTCCGCTATAGAAACGACAACCGCAATCTGTCCGACATCTCTGCCTTTCAGAATCTTCACCAGCTGACCGATTTGCAGGTTTCCTTGCTGAATCATTCAAATCACCTACGCACTCAGTTTCGTGAAAATGTCCATGCCGTCCGTTGTGACCGCCACCGCTTGCTCGTTACGAGCACGAGAGGCCACGTTCACCGTTACGACCGTCCAGTTGTCTTCCAGCGCCCCCACATGGCGAGAACCTATACGAACCATGAGTTCAATAGCCAGCACCATGCCGGTTTTCAGCCTCTTCCCCTGTTCGGGAATACCACGGTTTGGATTCTCAATATATTGCCGAATGGCATGCGACATTGTAAACTGGCGAGTCTTTGCGATGATATCGCCTTTGTTTAACTTGCGTTTGCCGGGAAATCCGTGCACCAGTTGTTCGTTGACTGAAGCGCAAATGCTGGCAGGAAAACCGTTATAACCTTTAAAAGACGGCACAGCTCCTTGACTGCGAATATACCGATCAGCTAAATGATCAAGTTCACCGGTCGTCATACCGGGCTCGATGTGTTCCACCAAGAAATGATTCGTTTCCGTATCCACTCTCTCAGCTTTCCTCATAAAGCTTAATTCCGTCCCCGACTTGCAAATGATCATTACAGCTAACCCCGCAACAAGGACACGATATTTTTGGAAACCACATCAATATCCTGTTCTCCGTCAATATGACGCAGAAGATTCTGGTTCTCATAAAACGTGAGGAGTGGTGCTGTTTTATTACTATATTCGTCAAGTCGTGTTCTTACGCTATCCTCGTTATCGTCAGGGCGCTGATAGAGCTCCCCGCCATCTTTATCGCAAATGCCTTCAACCTTCGGAGGATTAAAGACAACATGATAGCTAGTTCCACAGATTTTGCAAACTCGCCGTCCTGTGATTCGTACCAACAATTTGTCACGATCCACTTTCAGGTTGATGACATCATCAAGCTTCGTATCCAAACGACCCAAAATTTGATCCAAGGCTTCAGCTTGAGCCAAAGTTCTTGGAAAACCGTCCAGCAAGAAACCTTTCTTACAGTCCGGCTGTTGCAGCCGCTCTTCAACGATGCCAATCGTTACATCATCCGGAACAAGTTCACCCTTGTCGATATATTCCTTGGCTTTAATGCCAATAGGTGTTCCCTGTTTCATCGCCAGGCGAAACGCGTCACCTGTCGAGATATGAGGAATGCCGAATTCCTTCACAATGACATCTGCTTGTGTACCTTTACCAGCCCCCGGAGGGCCCATGATTAAAATATTCACAATCTGTCACTCCTCAAGACGACCCCTACACAAGAAACAGCACAAAAGGTGCCGGTAAGTATGCGAACATCCTAAGCCGGAACCTGTTGCCTATTTGTTGATGAAGCCTTTGTAATGGCGTTTGATCAGTTGGCTTTCGATCTGCTTCATTGTATCCAATGCTACACCGATAATGATGAGCAACGAAGTACCGCCAATTTGCACGGAACGAGGCAAGCCCGAAAGCGAACCGAAGAATACCGGCAATACGGATATGACTGCCAGGAACAAAGCTCCTGTCATTGTCAAACGTGACATTACTCGTGTCAGGTATTTCTCCGTGGCTTTACCCGGCCGAATTCCCGGAATATAACCGCCGTTTTTCTTCATGTTGTCGGCCATTTGCTGCGGATTCATCTGTACAAAGGTATAGAAGAATGTGAAACCGATAATCATTACGACATACAAAACCATACCCAGCGGCTTGTCATAATACAAGTAAGTGGTAATCCACTTCGCCCAAGCATGATCTGCCCAAAAACTCGCAATAATTGTCGGGAATTGCAGCAATGATACCGCAAAGATTACCGGAATAACGCCTGCCGCATTAATTTTCATCGGAATATGCGTATTCTGGCCACCGTACATCTTGTTACCAACTACACGTTTGGCGTATTGTACCGGAATTTTCCGAATACCTTGCTGGATATATATAACACCCACAATAATCAGAATAATCACCAAGGCAATAATAATTGCCTTCAGAATATTCATAAACAGCTGATCTGCCTGAATAAACTGGGATTCTACAACCGTCCGAATATGTCTTGGAATACCTGCCGCGATCCCTGCAAAGATAACGATAGAGATACCGTTGCCGATTCCCTTTTCGGTAATTTGCTCACCTAACCACATAAGGAACGTAGTTCCTGCTGTAAGCACAATAGCTATTACCAGATAATCTGCAAAAGTGGCTCCTGGAATCATTGCTGCACCATACAGTCGATTAAAGCCGATCGACGTTCCGAATGCTTGAATCAAGCCCAGTATTACCGTTCCATACCGTGTAAGTTGAGCCAGCTTCTTTTTACCATGCTCTCCTTGTTTAGCCCATTCCGCAAGTTTCGGAATAACGTCCATTGACAGCAACTGTACAATGATGGACGCTGTAATATATGGCATAATCCCGAGGGCGAAGATCGAGAACTGATACAAAGCGCCCCCTGAGAAGGTGTTAAGGAGTCCAAACAACTCGCTTCCTGCCTGATCCTGAGAAGTAAAGACTTGCTTGTTCACGCCGGGAACCGGCACGAAGGAGCCAATACGATATACAAACAGTATAAACAGGGTAAACAGGATTCGGGTTCTAAGATCCTCAACCCGCCATATATTTTTCAGGGTCTTGAACATTAGATCACCTCGGTTTTACCGCCGGCAGCTTCAATTTTCTCTACCGCAGATTGAGAGAACTTGTTCGCTTTAACTGTCAATTTCACAGTGATTTCACCGTTACCCAGAATTTTAATTCCGGATTTCGCGTTTTTCACAATGCCATTGTTCAGCAAAAACTCAGGGCTTACTTCTGTACCTGCTGCAAAACTGTTCAAATCTTCGATATTCAAAACCGCATACTCTTTACGAGTAGGATTTACGAAACCGCGTTTAGGCAAGCGACGATACAGTGGGTTTTGACCACCCTCGAAGCCCGGACGTACACCACCGCCGGAACGAGCGTTTTGACCCTTATGACCACGACCAGAAGTTTTACCCGTACCGCTACTAGGACCACGACCCAAACGTTTACGTTCTTTGCGGGAGCCTGGAGCTGGGGAAAGCTCATGTAACTTCATCGTTCGTTGCACCTCCTTGATTATTGTTAAAATGCTTTATTTCTTAAGCCTCAATTTCTTTAACAGAAACCAAATGGCTAACTTGATTAATCATCCCGCGAATCGCTGGATTGTCGGGTTGAATTACTTTATGGTTGATTTTACGCAAGCCGAGCGTTTTAACAGTCGTTCTTTGAGTACCAGGACGACCGATCAACGAACGAACGAGGGTAATTTCTAATTTCGCCATGACATTCCCTCCTTAGCCCAGCAGCTCTTCGATGGATTTGCCGCGCAATTTTGCAACTTCTTCAGCGCGTTTCAAGCGGGACAAACCTTCCAATGTCGCATTGACCATGTTCATGGAATTCGAAGAACCTAGAGATTTTGTCAAGATATCACCTACACCAGCAAGTTCCAGTACAGCACGAACCGGACCGCCAGCGATAACTCCAGTACCTTCCGATGCCGGTTTCAACAGAACCCGGCCAGCACCGAACTTACCTGTAACAAGGTGAGGAATAGTTGTTCCTACGAGTGGAACGTGAACCAGGTTTTTCTTAGCATCTTCAATACCTTTGCGAATCGCATCAGGTACTTCGCCAGCTTTACCGATACCAGCGCCTACCCAGCCGTTACCGTCGCCTACTACTACCAGAGCACTAAAGCTGAAACGGCGTCCGCCTTTGACAACTTTAGCTACGCGATTAATATTTACTACTCTTTCAGTCAGTTCCAAAGTGTTCGGATCTACACGCAAGTCGTTAACCTCCTTTTGAGAAATGTCTTAGAATTCAAGGCCTGCTTCGCGAGCTGCATCAGCCAAAGCCTGAATCCGTCCATGATACAAGTATCCACCACGGTCAAATACAATGTTAGCATGACCTTTTTCTTTTGCACGTTTAGCAACGAGTTCGCCAACCTTACGAGCTGCTTCTACGCTACCGCCGTTTTTGATTTCGCTGCTCAGTTCTTTATCCATAGTGGATGCAGATACCAATGTTACACCAGCTACATCATCAATCAATTGTGCGTAGATATGTTTGGAAGAACGGAACACGTTCAGACGAGGACGAACAGCCGTACCTTCGATTTTCTTACGTACACGCAGATGTCTTCTGACACGTGCTTTATTTTTATCTTGTTTTGTAATCATCTTAAGTTTTCACTCCCTTCAGTTTGCCTTTTAAAGCTTTATACTAAGACGCACTGGGTAAAAAAGAAGTACGAAGTCTTTCCGGAAGAAAGACCGCACAAAGTCGGTAAGAAACTTATTTCTTCTTACCGGCTTTACCTTCTTTACGAATGATGCGCTCGCCTTCGTATTTAATCCCTTTACCTTTGTACGGCTCAGGTTCACGAACGGAACGAATTTTAGCAGCATAGGCACCTACACGCTCTTTATCAATTCCGCGAACGATGATTTTAGTGTTCGAAGGAACTTCGAATTCGATGCCCGCTTCCGGTGTGATTTCAACCGGATGAGAGTATCCAACGTTCAGAACGATTTTATCTCCGGATTTGCTTGCACGATATCCGACCCCAACCAGCTCCAGAGATTTTGAAAATCCTTCAGTTACACCACTTACCATGTTGTTGACAACGCTGCGGGTTGTTCCATGCAAAGAGCGGTGAAGTTTGTTGTCCGAAGGACGAATTACGTTGATTTCATTGTTTTCCACAGTAACGGACATGTCTTTATGAAGCTCACGAGTCAATGTTCCTTTAGGACCTTTAACTGTGATCGCTGTGTTGTTCAAAGTTACGTCAACACCACTTGGTACTGTGATTGGCTTACGACCAATACGGGACATATCTGTTGCACCTCCTATCTTTTAAACGTTATCTTACCAAACGTAGCAAACCACTTCTCCGCCGGCTTTAGACTGACGCGCTTCTTTGTCGGTCATGATACCTTTGGATGTCGAAATGATCGCGATCCCGAGTCCACCCAGAACGCGTGGAATCTCATTGCTCTTCGTGTAAACGCGAAGACCTGGTTTACTGATTCTTTTCAAACCTGTAATAACACGTTCGTTGTTCGCACCGTATTTCAAGAAAACACGGATGATCCCTTGTTTGCTATCTTCAACAAATTCCGCATCACGAATGAATCCTTCACGTTTCAGGATGTCGGCGATTTGTTTTTTCATTGTAGATGCAGGCATTTCTACTGTTTCGTGACGAACTGTGTTCGCGTTACGAATACGAGTAAGCATATCTGCAATTGGATCAGACATAGTCATTGTGTATAAACCTCCTTCCCAAACAGGACTTTTTACCAGCTTGCTTTTTTCACGCCAGGAATCTGGCCTTTATAAGCTAATTCACGGAAGCAAATTCTGCAGATCTTAAACTTTTGCAGCACCGAATGTGGACGACCACAACGCTCGCAACGAGTATAAGCACGAACTTTAAACTTTGGTGTGCGTTGTTGTTTGACTTTCATTGAAGTTTTTGCCACTTAGCCTGACACCTCCTAAATAGTTTCGGAGAACAGGGTGTCTTTTATATCAGACGCCCGAAACGATATGCCAACATTACTTTGCGAAAGGCATGCCCAGCTGAGTCAGAAGCTCACGGGACTCTTCGTCAGTCTTGGCAGTCGTTACGATAACGATGTCCATACCACGAACTTTATCAACTTGATCGTACTCGATTTCCGGGAAGATCAATTGCTCTTTCAGACCAAGCGTGTAGTTACCACGTCCATCAAAAGCTTTTGTCGAAACACCATGGAAGTCACGTACGCGAGGAAGCGTGATGTTGAACAATTTGTCCAAGAAATAATACATACGCTCACCACGAAGTGTTACCTTAACACCGATCGGCATGTTTTCACGCAATTTAAAACCTGCAATAGATTTTTTTGCACGAGTGATTACTGGCTTTTGACCAGCGATCAACTGCATGTCGTTCACAGCCGAATCAAGCACTTTGGAGTTTTGGACTGCGTCGCCAACACCCATGTTGATTACAACCTTCTCGATTTTAGGCACTTGCATTACCGATGTATAGCTGAACTTCTGCATCAAGGCAGGAGTGATTTCTTTCAAGAAACGCTCTTTCATTCTTGTTGTTGCCATGAATCATAGACCTCCTTTCATTAAAAAATAATTAGTCGATCACTTCGCCAGAACGTTTTGCAATGCGCACTTTTTTTCCGTTGTCCAATACTTTGTAACCAACACGAGTTACTTTTCCGCTCTTCGGATCAATGTGCATAACGTTGGAAACGTGAATCGGAGCTTCTTTCTCGATGATGCCGCCTTGTGGATTTAGCTGATTAGGCTTTTGGTGTTTTTTAATCATGTTAACACCTTCCACAAGCACACGGTTTTGACGAGGGTAAGCAGCGATAACGCGACCTTTTTTACCTTTATCTTTACCTGTAATCACCAGAACAGTATCGTCTTTTTTGACGTGCAGCTTGTTGTTATGGGATTCCAGAACTTTTTTCACTTTTGGCATTTCGTACACCTCCTACGGGCACATTTTAAGGTGAATTTAGATCACTTCCGGAGCCAAGGAAACGATTTTCATGAAGTCTTTATCACGAAGTTCGCGAGCAACTGGTCCGAAAATACGAGTACCACGTGGGCTCTTGTCTTCTTTAACGACCACTGCTGCGTTCTCGTCAAATCCGATGTAGGAACCGTCTTTACGGCGGATAGAACGTTTAGTACGAACGACAACCGCTCTTACTACATCACCCTTTTTGACAACGCCGCCTGGTGTTGCTTGTTTTACGGAACAAACGATCAGGTCACCAATTTGAGCTGTACGACGTCCCGTACCACCGAGCACACGGATACACATCAGTTCCTTCGCGCCGGAATTGTCAGCTACAGTCAAACGTGTAAATGGTTGAATCATTTATTTATCCTCCTTTCGGAAAAACTACACTACATTAGATTATAACAGCTTTTTCAACGATTTCGACCAGTCTCCAGTTTTTGTCTTTGGACAAAGGGCGAGTTTCCATGATTTTAACAGTATCACCGATTTGTGCGGTGTTGTTTTCATCATGAGCTTTGAATTTCTTTGTTACTTTAATGCGTTTATGGTAGAGATCGTGTTTTTTGTAAGTTTCTACAGCAATCACAATCGTTTTGTCCATTTTATCGCTGACTACTTTACCGACTAACACTTTACGGGCATTACGTTCGCTCATTGTTGGCCTCCTTCCTAATTACAGGCGGAATCTCCACCCGGTCTGATATCTTAGCTAATCCCAAGTTCTCTCTCACGGATCACGGTTTTAGCACGAGCAATTTCCTTACGTACATCGCCGATCCGAGTCGGGTTATCAAGCTGACCGGTAGCGAGTTGAAAACGAAGGTTAAAGAGTTCTTCTTTGAACCCAGAGATCTTTTGTTCAATTTCAGCAGTGGTTAGGTTGCGAAATTCACTAGCCTTCATTTGCTTCACCACCCAATTCTTCACGTTTCACAAACTTAGTTTTGATTGGCAGTTTGTGAGCGGCAAGACGCATTGCTTCACGAGCAACCTCTTCCGGAACACCAGCAAGTTCGAACATGATCTTTCCTGGCTTCACTACTGCAACCCATTTTTCTACGTTACCTTTACCACTACCCATACGAACCTCAAGAGGCTTCTGAGTAATTGGTTTGTCAGGGAAAATTTTAATCCAAACCTTACCACCACGTTTGATGTAACGAGTCATCGCAATACGAGCAGCTTCGATCTGACGGTTAGTAATCCATGAAGGTTCAGTAGCTTGCAAACCATACTCACCAAAGTTCAGTGTAGTGCCGCCTTTTGCACGACCCTTCATATGACCACGTTGTTGCTTACGATGTTTTACGCGTTTTGGTACCAACATGATTAGTTGCCTCCTTCCTGAGGAGCTTGTTTCTTAGCTGGAGGAAGAACCTCTCCACGATAGATCCATACCTTTACGCCAATACGGCCGTAAGTTGTATGAGCTTCCGCTGTACCGTAATCAATGTCGGCACGAAGCGTATGCAGTGGAACTGTTCCTTCGCTGTACCCTTCGGAACGAGCGATTTCGGCACCGCCAAGACGTCCGCCTACTTGAGTTTTAATTCCTTTTGCTCCAGAACGCATAGTTCTTTGGATGGCTTGCTTCAAAGCACGACGGAAAGAAACGCGACGTTCCAATTGTTGTGCAATGCTCTCAGCAACCAAGATTGCATCCAGCTCAGGATTTTTAATTTCAGAAATATTGATGTGTACCTTTTTACCGCCTGCGATTTTAGTAATTTCATTACGCAAGTTTTCAACTTCGGAACCACCCTTACCGATAACCATACCAGGCTTCGCAGTGTGAATCGTTACGTTGACGCGGTTAGCTGCTCTCTCGATTTCAACACGGGATACAGCGGAATCTTTCAATCTTTTTTTCAGATGTTCACGAATTCTAACGTCTTCTAGCAAAAGATCACCGAAATCTTTGCCTGCATACCATTTGGATTCCCAATCACGGATAATACCGATTCGGAGTCCGATTGGATTTACCTTTTGGCCCACACGTTTTCCCTCCTTATTTTTCAGATACCACCAGAGTAATATGACTGGTGCGTTTATTGATGCGGCTTGCACGTCCCATTGCACGCGGGCGGAACCGTTTCATTGTAGGACCTTGGTTCACAAAAACTTGCGATACAACCAACTTGTTCACGTCCAAAGAGTAGTTGTGGTCTGCATTTGCAATAGCAGAGTTCAACAGCTTCTCAACGACTGGAGAAGCGGATTTCGGAGTATGGCGAAGAATTGCGATCGCCTCACCAACCTGCTTACCGCGAATCAAATCGATAACGAGTTTAACTTTACGAGCGGAAATCCGTACGGATTTAGCATGTGCTTTTGCTTCCATTGAGTTTACCTCCTCTCAAACACTACGCTGTGTTGATTATCTTCTTGTTTTCTTATCGTCATCCGAATGGCCTTTATAGGTACGTGTTGGAGCGAATTCGCCCAATTTGTGTCCGACCATATCTTCCGTTACGTATACCGGCACGTGTTTACGACCATCGTATACACCAAACGTATGTCCGATAAATTGCGGGAAAATTGTAGAGCGACGGGACCAAGTTTTGATCACGACTTTTTTGTCCGATTCGTTCAAAACCTCTACTTTTTTCAGTAAGTAACCATCAATGAACGGTCCTTTTTTGAGACTGCGACCCATGTATGAATCCTCCCTTCGTTAAAACGTTGTCGTTCCTTAATATGTTAACGTGCGACTTAAGCGCACGTCTTATTACTTAGTACGACGACGAACGATGTATTTATCAGATGCTTTGCCCTTTTTACGTGTTTTGTAACCCAGGGTTGGTTTACCCCATGGAGACATTGGAGATTTACGTCCGATTGGAGCGCGACCTTCACCACCACCGTGCGGGTGATCGTTAGGGTTCATAACAACACCACGAACTTCAGGACGTTGTCCCAACCAACGGCTACGTCCGGCTTTACCGATCTTCACCAATTCATGGTCTTCGTTACCAACAGAGCCGATTGTAGCGCGGCAAACTTTCAGAACGCGACGAACTTCACCAGAAGTCAAACGAATTGTTACATACTTCTCTTCTTTACCAAGAAGCTGGGCTTCCGTACCGGCAGCGCGAACGAGTTGACCACCTTTGCCCGGTTTCAATTCGATGTTGTGGATAACCGTACCTACTGGAATGTTCTCCAAAGGCAAAGAGTTACCGATTTTGATATCGGAACCTACGCCGGAAACCACTTCGTCCCCTACTTTCAAGCCTTTAGGAGCGATGATGTAACGTTTTTCACCATCCACATAGTGGATAAGTGCGATGTTGGACGTACGGTTCGGATCATATTCGATCGTAGCAACGCGGCCCGGTATTCCATCTTTGTTACGTTTGAAGTCGATAATACGGTATTTACGTTTGTGTCCACCGCCATGATGACGAACCGTAATTTTACCTTGGTTATTACGTCCAGCTTGCTTGCTCAGAGGCGCCAGCAACGATTTCTCGGGCTGATTAGTTGTGATCTCCTCGAAAGTAGATACAGACATAGCACGTCTGGCCGGGGACGTCGGTTTATACTTTTTAATTGGCACTGAGTTTCCCTCCTTACTTTACAGTTTCAATTATACCGTTTCAAAAAACTCAAGCGGCTTACTGTCTTTGCTCAGCGTTACAAACGCTTTTTTCCACTCGCTCGTATAGCCGGAATGACGGCCGTAGCGTTTTGGTTTTGCAGGAACACGAAGCGTGTTTACGTTACTTACTTTCACGTTAAAGATCGCTTCGATTGCTTTTTTAACTTCGACTTTATTGGAACGAATGTCTACCTCGAAAACGTATTTCAAGTCATTCATCATACCAGCCGTACGTTCGGTGATTACCGGACGTTTGATAATATCACGAGGATCCTTCATTACGCGAGCACCTCCTCTACCTTCTGAACTGCTTCCTTCGTAATGATCAGTTTGTCGTGTCCAAGCACGTCAAGAACATTAATGCCGTCTGCGGCTACAAACTTCACACCAGGAATATTACGAGCGGACAGAGCCACATTATCATCATAGCTAGGAGCTACGATCAATGCTTTACGGTCAGCTTTAAGGTTGTTCAAAATGGCTGCGAATTCTTTCGTTTTAGGTCCGTTCAGTGTAAGAGCGTCCAATACGATGATTTCATTCTCAATCACTTTGGAAGACAAAGCAGATTTGATCGCCAAGCGACGAACCTTTTTAGGCAATTTGTAAGCATAGCTACGTGGAGTCGGACCAAATACAGTACCGCCACCAACCCATTGCGGTGCACGGATCGAACCTTGACGAGCGCGGCCAGTACCTTTTTGTTTCCAAGGTTTACGTCCGCCACCACGTACTTCAGAACGTCCTTTTACTTTGTGAGTACCTTGACGCAGGGAAGCCAATTGCATAACAACAGCGTCATGAAGAACGTGTTTATTCGGTTCGATACCGAATACTGCGTCGTTCAATTCAATTTCGCCAACTTGGCTGCCGCTAATATTAAAAAGTGCTACTTTTGGCATTTCGTGTTCCTCCTTTCTTCAGTTGTTTATTTTTTCACCGTTTCTAGTACTTTAACGAAGCTGTTTTTAGGTCCTGGAATGGAGCCCTTCACGAGCAATACATTACGTTCTGTATCGATCTTAACAACTTCAAGGCGTTGGATCGTTACCGTTTCATGCCCCATGTGTCCTGGCAGGTGTTTACCTTTAGGAACGCGGTTAGCTTGAATGGAGCCCATCGAACCTGGACCTCTGTGGTAACGCGAGCCGTGTGCCATTGGTCCGCGGCTTTGTCCCCAACGTTTGATAACGCCGGCAAAACCTTTACCTTTAGAAATACCTGTTACGTCAACGAATTCGCCTTCTGTGAAGACATCAGCCTTCAGTTCTTGGCCAACCTCGTACGCAGCAAGGTCGATGCCACGAAGTTCACGAACGTAGCGCTTAGGTGCAGTATTTGCTTTTTTCGCATGTCCTGCTTCAGGTTTATTGGATCTTTTTTCTTTTTTATCAGAGAAACCGAGTTGAATAGCTTCGTATCCATCGTTTTCCAGATCTTTCTTTTGCAGAACAACACAAGGGCCCGCTTCGATAACCGTAACAGCAAGTACGTTACCTTCAGGGGTAAACACTTGAGTCATTCCGAGTTTTTTTCCTAAGATACCTTTCATGTTGACACCTCTTTTCTTTTCCTAATCACAAATTACAATTTAATTTCGATATCTACACCGGACGGCAGGTCCAAGCGCATCAAGGCATCCACAGTTTGTGGAGTCGGGTTAACAATGTCGATCAAACGCTTATGTGTGCGCATTTCGAACTGCTCCCGGGAATCCTTGTACTTGTGTACCGCACGGAGAATAGTAATGATTTGTTTTTCGGTTGGCAGCGGAATTGGTCCGGATACACCTGCGCCCGAACGTTTAGCTGTTTCAACAATTTTCTCAGCGGATTGATCAAGAATTCTGTGGTCGTAAGCTTTCAAACGAATACGAATCTTTTGCTTT
>NZ_PNXQ01000003.1:32364-69244 GCF_005217525.1 Paenibacillus terrae
TCTATCGCCCAATTTGGTATCGGACATACTCCGTGAAAATTTTCGGACATCCCTCCCATGGCAAAGGGGCCGGGTGTGTCAGTAACCTCTCACATCATCGCACAGTCACAAACAACATTAGTTATTATATCTAATAGTTCTGCCTATTGCAAGCAAAAACGAAAAAACAATGTATCTTATTTTGAAAAGATACAATTGCACTCGCAGCTCGCGATTTATTCAAGAGAAAAGCCCCCGCACCAGGGCGGGGGCTTCTTTTAGCTCCGTTCCAATACAATGTTACTCGTTCCAGTACAATGTTGCTTTATTTAAAGGCCAAAGCCTTCTTATTTAGAGATTGTTGCTACCGCACCGGCGCCAACTGTACGTCCACCTTCACGAATAGAGAACTTAGTTCCTTCTTCGATAGCGATTGGGTTGATCAGTTGAACAGTAACTGTGATGTTGTCACCAGGCATTACCATTTCGGAACCTTCTGGCAAAGTGATGATACCAGTTACGTCAGTTGTACGGAAGTAGAACTGTGGACGGTAACCAGTGAAGAAAGGTTTGTGACGTCCACCCTCTTCTTTAGTCAAAACGTAGATTTGAGCAGAAAATTCTGTATGAGGTTTAACAGAACCTGGTTTAGCCAATACTTGGCCACGCTCGATTTGCGCACGATCTACACCGCGAAGCAATGCGCCGATGTTATCGCCAGCTTGAGCAGAGTCAAGCAATTTGCGGAACATTTCTACGCCTGTTACTACGGATTTACGGGATTCTTCTTGAATACCGATGATTTCGATTTCATCGCCCACTTTAACAGTACCACGCTCTACACGGCCTGTAGCAACTGTACCACGACCTGTGATGGAGAATACGTCCTCGACAGGCATCAAGAAAGGCTTGTCAGTGTCGCGTTCTGGAGTTGGGATGTAAGTGTCGATTGTTTCGAACATTTCAACGATTTTCTTAGCATAGTCGCCCTCTGGGTTTTGCAGAGCTTCACGAGCGGAACCGCGAATGATTGGAGTGTCGTCGCCTGGGAAGTCATATTCGCTCAGCAAGTCACGAACTTCCATTTCAACCAGTTCCAACAGCTCTTCGTCTTCAACCATGTCACATTTGTTCAGGAAAACAACGATGTAAGGAACGCCTACTTGGCGGGACAACAGGATGTGCTCGCGAGTTTGCGGCATTGGGCCGTCAGCTGCGGATACAACCAGAATCGCTCCGTCCATTTGTGCAGCGCCAGTGATCATGTTTTTAACATAGTCGGCGTGACCTGGGCAGTCAACGTGTGCATAGTGACGGTTAGGTGTTTCGTATTCCACGTGTGCTGTGGAGATTGTGATACCGCGTTCGCGCTCTTCTGGAGCTTTATCGATTTGGTCGAATGCTACAGCAGCACCACCGTAAGTTTTGGACAATACAGTTGTGATTGCAGCAGTCAAAGTAGTTTTACCATGATCGACGTGACCAATAGTACCGATGTTAACGTGCGGTTTGTTACGTTCAAACTTAGCCTTTGCCATTTGAACAATTCCTCCTCAATAACTTGTTTTATTTTTAGGCTGCCGGCTTCCTCTTGGAAAAACTTGATTATACCGGTCAGCTGATACATTGTATTACTCGCCGCCCTTGGTTTTGGCAACGATCTCTTCAGCAATGCTCTTCGGAACCTCTTCATAATGAGAAAGCTCCATGGAGAACACGCCGCGTCCTTGTGTACCGGAACGAAGTGTAGTCGAGTATCCGAACATTTCGGACAAAGGCACCTTCGCACGAATGATTTGAGCTCCACTACGGGAATCCATACCTTCAATCCGACCACGACGGGAGTTCAACATACCCATTACGTCACCCATGTATTCCTCAGGAACCGTTACTTCAACTTTCATAATCGGCTCAAGCAATACCGGTTTACATTTGTCTTTCGCTGCTTTCAGCGCCATTGATCCGGCAATTTTAAACGCCATTTCATTGGAATCGACATCATGGTATGATCCGTCCACAATTGTAGCTTTAACGTCCACAAGCGGGAAGCCTGCGATAACGCCGTTTTTCATTTGTTCCTCAATACCAGCAAGAGCAGGAGCGATGTACTCTCTAGGAACAGAGCCGCCGACTACCTTACTTTCGAATTGGCTACCAGTACCTGGCTCAAGCGGTTCGAACTCAACCCATACGTGACCATATTGACCACGACCACCGGATTGACGAACGAATTTACCTTCGACACGTGCTGGAGCACGGAACGTTTCACGGTAAGCAACCTGTGGCTTACCCACATTGGTTTCCACCTTAAACTCACGGCGCATACGGTCGATGATGATATCAAGGTGAAGCTCACCCATACCTGCCAAGATGGTTTGGCCTGTTTCTTCGTTAGTATGAGCACGAAGAGTTGGATCTTCTTCGGTCAATTTACCGAGGGCAACAGACATTTTATCTTGGTCGGCTTTGGTTTTAGGCTCAACCGCGATCTCGATAACCGGATCAGGGAAATTCATGGACTCGAGAATAACTGGATTCTTCTCATCACACAGTGTATCACCTGTACCTGTATCTTTCAAACCTACGGCTGCCGCAATATCACCGGAGTAAACTACAGTGATTTCTTGACGGCTGTTCGCATGCATTTGAAGAATACGTCCGATACGTTCGCGCTTGCCTTTTGTTGCATTCAATACGTATGAACCCGATTGAAGAACACCGGAGTATACACGGAAGAATGTCAGCTTACCAACGTAAGGATCCGTCATGATTTTGAAAGCCAATGCAGAGAAAGGCTCTTCATCGGAAGAGTGACGTTCAACTTCCGTACCATCTTCCAAATGCCCTTGAATACTTGGCACGTCAGTAGGAGCCGGTAAGTAGTCGAGAACAGCATCCAGCATGAGCTGAACACCTTTGTTACGGTAAGAAGATCCACAGATAACTGGGAAAATTTTAACTTCTACAACACCTTTACGAAGAGCGGCTTTAATTTCGGCAACCGAAATTTCTTCGCCTTCCAGGTATTTCATTGTCAAATCTTCATCCAGTTCAGCGACCTTCTCAATCAATTCATTACGGAGTTCTTCAACTTTATCTTTGAATTCCGCAGGAATTTCGGTTTCTTCGATATCTTGACCAAGATCATCTTTGTACATATGAGCTTTTTGTTCAACGATATCGATGATACCAGTAAAATCATTTTCTGCGCCGATTGGCAATTGAATCGCAACTGCGTTCGCTTGAAGGCGATCACGCATGTCGGAGACAACATTCAGGAAGTCGGCACCAATGATATCCATTTTGTTTACATATGCGATCCGTGGAACGCCGTAGCGATCAGCCTGTCTCCATACGGTTTCGGACTGAGGCTCAACGCCTTCTTTCGCACTGAAAACACCAACTGCTCCGTCCAATACACGAAGGGAACGTTCAACTTCAACAGTGAAGTCAACGTGCCCCGGGGTGTCGATGATATTGACGCGGTGACCTTTCCAGGCAGCGGTCGTCGCAGCGGAAGTAATCGTGATTCCGCGCTCTTGTTCTTGTTCCATCCAGTCCATTGTCGCAGCGCCTTCGTGAACTTCACCGATTTTATGCGTACGTCCTGTGTAGAACAAGATCCGCTCTGTTGTTGTGGTTTTACCCGCGTCAATATGAGCCATGATCCCGATATTACGTGTATTCGTCAAGGAGAACTCTCTTGCCATGAAATGGGTCTCCCTTCAAAATTGAAGTTATTTTTTTTGAGCTGAATCCTACCAGCGATAGTGAGCAAACGCTTTGTTCGCTTCAGCCATTTTGTGCGTATCTTCGCGTTTCTTCACGGAAGCGCCTGTGTTGTTGGAAGCGTCGATAATCTCAGCTGCCAAACGCTCTTCCATCGTTTTCTCGCCGCGGTTGCGGGAGTAGTTTACGAGCCAACGTAAACCCAGGGAAGTACGTCTTTCTGGTTTTACCTCGATTGGTACTTGGTAGTTGGCACCGCCGACACGGCGTGCTTTAACTTCCAGGACTGGCATGATATTCTTAATAGCTGCTTCAAAAACTTCCATCGGGTCATTCCCCGTACGTTCTTGGATAAGCTTGAACGCATTGTACAGAATGCTTTGAGCAACGCCTCGTTTTCCGTCGAGCATGATGCGGTTGATCAGGCGGGTAACCAACTTGCTGTTATATACCGGATCTGGCAACACGTCTCTTTTGGTAACTGGACCTTTGCGTGGCATGGATATCCCCCTTTCTTACATGTTAAACCGACTTATTCGGTTTATATTCATTAGGATTTTTTAGCTTTAGGGCGTTTTGCGCCATATTTGGAACGAGCTTGCATGCGGTTGTTTACGCCTGCAGTATCCAAAGCACCGCGAACGATATGGTAACGTACACCTGGAAGATCTTTTACACGACCCCCGCGAATCAGCACTACGCTGTGTTCTTGCAGGTTGTGTCCGATACCCGGAATGTAAGCAGTCACCTCTACACGGTTCGTCAAACGAACACGAGCATATTTACGAAGTGCGGAGTTTGGTTTTTTTGGAGTCATAGTACCTACACGAGTGCATACTCCGCGTTTTTGCGGGGCACTGATGTCGGTAGCTTCACGTTTCAAGGCGTTAAAACCTTTTTGCAAAGCCGGTGATTTCGATTTCTCGATTTTGGCTTGACGTCCTTTACGAACCAGTTGGTTAATAGTTGGCATTGTGGTTGCCACCCCCTTCCTCAATTTTTCCTGTTGCTTCACAAACCATTTCTAAGCCCACAGACCCAGGCGGTTCATAAAAGAACAAATGAAAAGTCTTTGCCGCCAAGAATCCATTCTCTTAGACAAAAACGTTCCTTACCCTATTGTTTTACGATAGCAGCCATGGCGGCTCCCACTTCAATCCCACATGCAGCTCCGAGATTTTTCATTGTATCTACAAGAGTCACCTTGACTCCTTGCTTGTTGCACAAAGCAATGATGTTGGAAGTGAGGCGTGGATCTGCGTCTTCTGCCACATATACTTCAGAGGCGAAGCCCAATTCGACCATACGGATGGTTTGTTTGGTACCGATTTTGACATGAGCATCTTGCAGTCCTTGTTCTTTAGACATATCTCATTCCTCCGAAAAGACACTATAGCATATAGGCTACTCACGCACCTTTGCTATATTAGCATTGACTATAAGCAATGTCAAGACAATTATAGACTATAGTTTGCTTAACAAAGAAATACTTTTCATTTTAAGAAAAAGCGCCGGAACACCGTCTAACAGAGCCGTAATCTAAAAGCTTCATCAGAGATGCAATGTTCCGGGCCCATCATGCCATTTGTTAACGTTTTATTACTCGGCCGAAATCGGTTCGAGTTCTTCTGACGAGGATTGCTCCCCTTCCGGTTGGGCAAATTTCACACTACGGTAACGATTCATACCTGTACCCGCAGGGATCAACTTTCCGATAATAACGTTCTCTTTCAGACCAAGCAACTGATCGACCTTGCCTTTTATAGCTGCATCGGTCAGCACGCGTGTGGTCTCTTGGAAGGAAGCTGCTGACAAGAAGGAGTCAGTTTCCAGAGATGCCTTGGTTATACCAAGCAGAACCGGTTTGGCTACCGCTGGCTCTTGGCCGCTAAGAATCGCTGTTTTGTTCGCAATTTCATATTCGTGCACATCAACAAAGGAGCCTGGAAGTAGCGTTGTATTCCCCGCATCAAGGATACGGATTTTACGCAACATTTGACGAATCATAACTTCCACGTGCTTATCATTGATCTCTACGCCCTGATTCCGATATACGCGTTGAACTTCCTGAAGGATATAGTTCTGTACCCCGCGAATACCTTTAATGCGCAGCATTTCTTTAGGGTCGATTGAACCGTCTGTCAGTTCATCCCCGGCTTCCACAGTCATGCCTTCGCTTACGCGCAGACGAGAACCATACGTAACCGAATAAGTTTTCGTTTCAGCTTCACCCTGAATGTCGATCTCACGGCGATCTTTACCTTCACGAATTTCTTTAACTGTACCGTCAATTTCACTGATGGTTGCCTGACCTTTAGGATTACGTGCTTCGAAAAGCTCCTGAATACGCGGCAAACCTTGTGTAATATCATCGCCCGCTACACCGCCTGTGTGGAATGTACGCATTGTAAGCTGGGTTCCTGGTTCACCGATGGATTGCGCCGCGATAATACCAACTGCTTCACCAATCTCAACGTGTTTGCCAGTAGCCAGATTGCGACCGTAGCATTTCTTGCAGACGCCATGTTTGGCACGGCAGCTTAGTACAGAACGAATTTGAACCTTTTGTACACCAGCTTTAACAATTGCTTCAGCTTTGTCGGAATCAATCAATTCGTTACGGCTGGCCAAAATCTCGCCAGTCTCCGGATGACGTACCGTTTCAAAGCAATAGCGACCTTCCAGACGGTCATAGAGGTCCTCAATAACTTCTTTACCGTCCTGAATACGGCTTACTGTAAAGCCTTTGTCCGTTCCACAATCTTCTTCACGCACGATAACATCCTGTGCCACATCGACTAGACGACGAGTAAGATAACCGGAGTCAGCCGTACGAAGTGCTGTATCCGCCAAACCTTTACGCGCTCCGTGAGTGGAGATGAAGTATTCGAGTACTGTCAGGCCTTCACGGAAGTTCGATTTAATTGGGAGCTCGATAATACGACCGGATGGATTTGCCATCAGACCACGCATACCGCCGAGTTGGGTAATCTGTGATTTGTTACCCCGCGCTTTGGAGTCAACCATCATCATGATAGAGTTATAGCGATCCATGGACTTCATCAGCACTTCGGTAATATCATCTTTGGCTTTGGACCAGATATCAATAATCCGGTCATAGCGTTCCTCGTTCGTAATCAGACCACGACGGTATTGATTCGTTACGACTTGCGCTTTATCCTCAGAACCTTTAAGAATTTCTTTTTTCTCCACTGGCACGATAACGTCCGATACAGCAACAGTTACACCTGCACGAGTAGAATACGTAAAGCCAAGCTGCTTGATTTTATCCAAAATCACAGCTGTTTCTGTTGTATGGTAAGTTTCAAAGCAACGGGCAATAATGTTACCAAGGTAATCTTTACCTACGCCGCTAGCTTGCGGAGCATTTTGAATCGCTTCTGTAAGATTTACACCCTTCTCGTATACAAAGAACTCCTCAGCAGTACCATAAAGCAGGTTTGCACGGGTAGCATCATTGATGTACGGGAAGCTGGCCGGGAAAATTTCATTGAAGATGATTTTACCAACCGTGGTAATCAGCATTGCATCCTGTTGTTTTTCAGTAAAGCTCGTTTTATTCAAAGCTTTAACCGGAATAGCTACACGAGCATGAAGACCCGCTGTACCGCGCTGGTAAGCCGATATAGCCTCGTTCATGTTACGAAGGATCATGTTGCTGCCTTCTTCTTCTTTGTTATCCATAGTCAGATAGAAAGAACCAAGGACCATATCCTGGGAAGGAGTAACAACAGGCTTGCCGTCTTTCGGATTCAAAATGTTACCGGAGGCCAGCATGAGCAAACGAGCTTCTGCTTGGGCTTCCGCAGACAACGGAACGTGAACCGCCATTTGGTCACCGTCAAAGTCGGCATTGTATGCCGTACATACGAGCGGATGCAAACGAATTGCACGACCTTCAACCAAAATCGGCTCAAACGCCTGAATACCGAGTCTATGCAGCGTAGGGGCACGGTTCAGAAGAACCGGATGCTCCTTGATTACTTCTTCGAGCACATCCCATACTTCTGCACTCACGCGCTCTACTTTACGTTTCGCGCTCTTAATGTTGTGTGCAAGACCTTTGTTCACAAGTTCTTTCATAACAAAAGGCTTGAACAGTTCCAAGGCCATTTCTTTCGGCAAACCGCATTGGTACATTTTCAAGTACGGACCTACAACGATTACGGAACGACCGGAGTAGTCAACACGTTTTCCGAGCAAGTTTTGACGAAAACGTCCTTGTTTACCTTTCAGCATGTGGCTGAGGGATTTCAAAGGACGGTTACCCGGACCTGTAACAGGGCGACCACGACGACCATTATCGATCAGGGCGTCAACAGCTTCCTGCAGCATCCGTTTTTCATTCTGTACGATAATATCCGGAGCACCCAGATCTAGCAGGCGTTTCAGACGGTTGTTACGGTTTATAACACGACGGTACAAGTCATTCAGGTCAGAGGTAGCAAATCGTCCACCATCCAGCTGTACCATCGGACGGAGCTCCGGAGGAATAACAGGCAGCACATCCATGATCATCCAGTCCGGCTGGTTGCCGGAGTTACGGAAAGCCTCAATCACTTCAAGACGCTTGATCGCACGGTTGCGGCGTTGTCCTTGAGCTGTACGCAGCTCTTCTTTCAGAAATTCCAATTCTTTGTCTATATCCAAATCTTGAAGGAGCTTCTTAACCGCCTCAGCACCCATACCTGCCTGGAATCCATAGCCGTACTTTTCACGGTAGCTGCGGTATTCTTTCTCGGACAGGAGTTGCTTTTTTTCCAATGGCGTATCTCCTGGATCAGTTACAACATAAGATGCGAAGTAAATGATCTCTTCCAGAGATCTTGGAGACATATCAAGAGCAAGACCCATACGGCTCGGAATGCCTTTAAAGTACCAAATATGCGATACAGGGGCAGCCAGCTCGATGTGACCCATACGTTCACGACGAACCTTAGCGCGGGTAACCTCTACGCCACAACGGTCACAGACAACACCTTTATAGCGCACGCGTTTGTACTTACCGCAATGACATTCCCAGTCTTTCGTAGGTCCGAAAATTTTCTCGCAAAATAGTCCTTCTTTTTCCGGTTTAAGCGTACGATAGTTAATCGTCTCCGGTTTTTTGACTTCTCCGCGGGACCAAGAACGAATCTTTTCGGGGGAAGCAAGCCCGATTTTCATATATTCGAAATTGTTAACGTCCAACAAGGAGCAACCCTCCTTAACCAAATCCTGAGTTTTTAGGTTTGATACCGCCCGGCAGCACCGGGCGGTATCAAGAAGCCTGATCCATCCTGTAGAGAATGGTTCGAGGCATATAACAAAGCTGATATGATTCAGTCAGCAGACAAACTATTCTACGCCAACCTCAGAGCCTTCCAGATTCAAACTCAGCTTGTCGCTGGTTGTATCATCTTCATCATCAAGCTCTCTCATTTCGATCTCTTGTTCGTCTTCAGACAGAATCTTCACGTCCATACCCAAGCTTTGCAGCTCTTTGATCAAGACCTTGAATGATTCAGGCACACCCGGTTCAGGAACATTTTCACCTTTGACGATGGATTCGTAAGTTTTAACACGTCCAACCACATCATCGGATTTAACAGTTAAAATTTCCTGAAGCGTGTAAGCCGCGCCGTAGGCTTCCAGTGCCCATACTTCCATCTCACCGAAACGCTGACCACCGAATTGAGCTTTACCACCCAACGGCTGTTGCGTAACGAGAGAGTAAGGACCTGTAGAACGAGCATGGATTTTATCGTCAACCATGTGCGCCAGTTTAATCATGTGCATGACACCGACAGTAACTTCTCGTTCAAAACGATCGCCTGTACGTCCGTCATACAACACTGTCTTACCATTGCGCTGCATGCCTGCCTCTTCCATCGTGTCGAACACGTCATACTCCTTGGCACCATCAAATACAGGCGTTGCCACATGAATACCAAGACGCATTGCGGCCATACCCAGATGAATTTCAAGCACCTGTCCGATGTTCATCCGTGAAGGTACGCCCAGCGGGTTCAGAACGACCTGTACTGGTGTACCGTCTGGCAAGAAAGGCATATCTTCTTCAGGCAAAATACGGGCAACGACACCCTTGTTACCGTGACGTCCGGCCATTTTATCGCCTTCGGAAATTTTACGTTTTTGAGCAATATATACACGAACCAGTTGGTTCACGCCTGGTGGCAGTTCGTCGCCATTCTCACGTGTAAATACTTTGACGTCCACAACAATACCGTCTGTTCCGTGAGGAACTCTCAAGGAAGTGTCGCGAACCTCGCGTGCCTTCTCACCAAAGATCGCATGCAAGAGGCGTTCTTCGGCTGTCAACTCCGTCACACCCTTAGGTGTTACTTTACCAACGAGAATGTCACCTGCGCCGATTTCGGCACCAATGCGGATAATTCCACGCTCATCCAGATTACGAAGCGCTTCTTCACCGACATTCGGGATATCACGAGTGATCTCTTCCGGTCCAAGCTTCGTATCGCGGGCTTCGGATTCGTATTCCTCAATATGAATGGAGGTGTATACGTCTTCCTTAACCAGCTTCTCACTCAACAGGATCGCATCCTCATAGTTGTAACCTTCCCAAGTCATGAAGGCAACGACAACGTTACGTCCCAATGCCAACTCGCCCATCTCTGTGGAAGGACCATCTGCGAGAATATCGCCAGCTTTCACCACATCGCCTCTGTTGACGATTGGACGTTGGTTAATGCATGTTCCTTGGTTCGAACGCATAAATTTGTGTAATTTATACTTAACGATGTCGCCCTTCACTTCGGAACCATCTACGGTTTCGATACGGCGCAACCAAATTTCGTTAGCTGAAGAACGTTCGATCACACCATCGTATTTGGATACAATACATACCCCGGAATCTTTCGCAGCTTTATGCTCCATTCCTGTTCCGACCAAAGGAGACTTTGGAATCAACAATGGAACGGCCTGCCGCTGCATGTTGGAACCCATCAACGCACGGTTGGAGTCATCGTTCTCCAGGAACGGAATCAGTGCAGTTGCCACGGACACAACCTGTTTAGGTGATACGTCCATATAGTCAACACGACTACTTGCCATTGGAATGATGTTATCAGACTGCTTGTTGTAACGGACAATGACGACCTCTTCCTTAAAGGTACTGTCCTCTGTCAGTTCCTCATTTGCCTGAGCTACGATGTAGTTATCTTCTTCATCAGCCGTCAGGTAATCAATTTGGTCTGTAACTTTTCCGGTTTTCGGATCAACCCAGCGATAGGGAGCTTCGATAAATCCGTACTCGTTGATACGCGCGAAGGTAGACAAGGAGTTGATCAAACCAATGTTTGGTCCCTCTGGTGTCTCGATAGGACACATGCGGCCGTAGTGACTCGGATGGACGTCACGTACTTCCATGCCCGCGCGTTCGCGTGTCAAACCGCCGGGTCCGAGTGCGGACAAACGACGTTTGTGGGTCAATTCGGCAAGCGGATTCGTCTGATCCATAAACTGCGACAACTGGGAGCTACCAAAAAACTCCTTAATCGAAGCAATTACTGGACGTATGTTAATCAGCGCCTGTGGCGTAATCACATTAGCATCCTGAATCGACATTCTTTCGCGCACCACGCGTTCCATACGGGATAAACCTATACGGAACTGGTTCTGAAGCAATTCACCTACAGAGCGCAAACGACGGTTGCCCAAATGATCAATATCGTCTGTGCTTCCGATTCCATGAAGTAAGTTAATAAAATAACTGATGGAGGAAATAATATCGGCAGGCGTAATATTTTTAACCGATTTATCAATATTTCCGTTGGCAATCAGTTTTACAACTTTACCATCCTCAATCGGCGAGAATATGTCGATCGTTTGAAGAGGAATATCGTTGCTTTCCAGTACGCCAGTAGCAACATGATACGTACGGTGTCCTACCGATTCCTCAAGCTGGGCCAAAATCTCGTCCAACAGGCGGCGATCCACCATTTGTCCTGCTTCAGCGATGATTTCACCGGTTGTCGTATCAATCAAAGTCTCAGCAAGCCGTTGATTGAACAGACGGTTTTTGATGTGAAGCTTTTTATTGATTTTGTAACGGCCTACGTTGGCCAGATCATAACGTTTTGGATCAAAGAAACGTGCAACGAGCAAGCTCTTTGCATTATCCAGTGTAGGTGGCTCACCCGGACGAAGACGCTCATAAATCTCAATCAGCGCTTTTTCCGTAGAGTCCGTATTGTCTTTATCAAGAGTATTACGGATATATTCGTCATTGCCGAGCAAATCCAGAATCTCAGCATCAGTGCCAAAGCCAAGCGCACGCAGCAACACCGTAACCGGAATTTTACGGGTACGGTCAATCCGGACATAGATAATGTCCTTCGCATCCATCTCCAGTTCGAGCCAAGCCCCCCGGTTAGGAATTACCGTTGCGGTGTATGTTGTTTTCGCATTCTTGTCGACTTTTGTGCTGAAATAGACGCTGGGAGAGCGAACCAACTGGCTGACAATAACCCGTTCCGCACCGTTAATAATAAACGTACCCGTATCAGTCATCAGCGGGAAGTCTCCCATGAATACTTCCTGCTCTTTCACTTCCCCGGTCTCTTTATTAATAAGCCGGACTTTTACCCGAAGCGGTGCTGCATACGTTACGTCGCGTTCCTTTGCGTCGTCAACGGTATATTTAGGTTCTCCGAGAGAATAGTCGATAAACTCCAAAATCAGATTTCCTGTGAAATCCTGAATTGGCGAAATATCCCGAAACATCTCCCGCAATCCTTCCTCCAAAAACCAATCATAGGATTTTTGCTGGATCTCAATCAGGTTCGGAACCTCAAGTACCTCGTTAATACGTGCATAACTGCGCCGAGTGCGTCGACCATATTGAACAAGATGTCCTGCCAACTTAAACTCACCCCTCATGTCTACTCACTTTAAAAATTCATTGCGAACCTTTGTTTGTGACCTTATAATAAGACACATACAGAAGATTCAATCCACAAATACAGAAAAGCCCTTACTCGAATGCATTCGAAAAAAGAGCGACGTATCTGCAGAATCCTCTTACCGGAAGATCTTCATCACTTGTAGATTTGCCCAAAATGATTGTATTATACGTAATAAGTATAATTACTATACCCTTCTACGCATAAACCTATTGACATTTCAACAAACTAAAGCCATGGAGGGCATCCTAATACTGACATTTTAAAATAATATCACAGACCAGGATTCAAGTCAATGGTCCTTTTGCATTTTTCTAAAACTTTTTTTCTGCCTTCAAAATACGGTAGCCTTTATCCTTCGTAACTTCCTCCACACGTCCGAAAAGGCTCTCGATTTTAGCGCTTGCCGAAGGGGCACCCTGCTTTTTCTGAATAACCACCCACAAAGCCCCACCTTCATTTAAATGCTCATAAGCAAGCTCAAAAATGGTATGCACGGTTTCCTTACCCGCACGTATAGGCGGATTCGTTAGAATCACGTCAAAACGATCATCTTTCACTCTCTCAAACAGATCGCTTTGCTTTATGGTCACATTGGTAATCCCATTCCGCTCCGCATTCTCTATTGCCAGTTGAACGGCTCGCTCGTTAATATCCACCATTGTAACGTGACCATCCGGTACAAGCGCTGCTGCTGTCAAACCAATCGGTCCATAGCCGCACCCTACATCCAGCACCGAAGCCTGCGCAGGAAGCTGCATCGTCTCAATTAGCACACGGCTACCGTAATCAATCCCCTGCTTGGAGAAAACGCCTGAATCGCTGGCAAAACGGTATGTTCGCCCCCGCAGCACTGTCTCGAGGCTCCTCCGTTTATGCGCCGTTTCTGGCCGTTTGGAGTAATAATGATCAGACATTCATGACCACCTCCTTGGTTGTAATACCATCATAGCCTTCACTATAACGTCTCAGACATGCTTGTACTGCCGTTTTACAGCAACAAACCCCTTGAAGATCACCTCAAGGGGTTTGTTTTAGTACATTGTCCGCTAGATAGCAGTCAATTATTTCACTTCTACGGAAGCGCCTGCTTCTTCCAATTTCGCTTTCAAGGAATCAGCTTCTTCTTTCGCAATTTTTTCTTTCAGTGGTTTTGGAGCGTTGTCAACCAGTTCTTTTGCTTCTTTCAGGCCAAGACCTGTGATTTCGCGAACTGCTTTGATAACGTTGATTTTGGAAGCGCCAGCGCTTGTCAAAATTACGTCGAACTCGGATTGCTCAGCTTCTGCTGCGCCGCCTGCTGCGCCACCTGCTACAGCTACTGGAGCTGCTGCAGTTACGCCGAATTCTTCTTCGATTGCTTTCACGAGATCGTTCAGTTCCAATACGGACATACCTTTAATTGCTTCCAAGATTTGCTCTTTACTCATGGTTGAACCTCCATTTAAATTCTTATTTTTTTGTTTTCAATCTGCTATACAGCAGCTTTAGACCCTAACTTATGCGCTTTGCTCTTCTTTTTCTGCAACAGCTTTAACTGCAAGCGCGAAGTTGCGCACAGGAGCTTGAAGCACGCTGAGGAGCATGGAAAGAAGACCTTCGCGGGATGGCAGTTCTGCCAGCGCTTTGATTTCCTCAACACCGATAACACGGCCTTCTACAACTGCACCTTTCAGTTCCAGCGCAGTGTTTTTCTTAGCGAAATCATTCAAGATTTTAGCTGCAGACACTGCATCATCTTTGCCGAACGCGATTGCAGTAGGACCTGTCAATACTGCGTCCAGTTCAGTCAATTCTGCTGCCGCAGTTGCACGACGGAGCAGCGTGTTTTTCAGCACTTGAAACTCGATTCCGGCTTCGCGAAGCTGCTTACGCAGCTCAGTTACTTGGGCAACATTCAGACCGCGATAGTCAGCAACCACAGTCGTTACGCTCTCGCGCAATTTTGCAGCTACAACTTCAACAGCTTCTTGTTTTGCTTGAATCACTTTTGCATTTGCCAAACTGTACACCTCCTGATCAATTTATCCGCTCTGCTCGACCAACCTATCCGGTGATCGCCCAAAGCTACCTTCATGAGCATGAAAAAAGCCTCCGTAGAGTACGAAGGCTTGATAAATCCACATGGACGGGACGAGCCCGTCACATGAAACGTTCTATCATAACACCTCGGTAGGAAATTAAGCCCAGAGGCACCTACTGTCTACGGTAAGCATATTCAACTTTAATGGTCAGCCACACGGACTCACAACTTTTACAGAATAACAAAATCAATTGAACGTGTCAATTAAAATATTATTTGTAAACAGATGCGTTCACACGAGCACTTGGTCCCATAGTCGAAGAAATAGCGATGTTTTTCAGGTATAC
Source organism: Paenibacillus terrae (assembly GCF_005217525.1). Lineage (GTDB taxonomy): Bacteria > Bacillota > Bacilli > Paenibacillales > Paenibacillaceae > Paenibacillus > Paenibacillus terrae_C. The sequence continues at coordinate 47,388 of NZ_PNXQ01000003.1, forward strand.
ACCTTTAGCAGCCGCTGGCTTCGCACGGTTCAAGGCTTCGATCAAAGCTTTAAGATTCTCGTTCAGTTGTTCAGCACTGAAGGATGCTTTGCCGATTGGCGCATGAATTTGACCCGCTTTGTCGAGACGGTATTCGATTTTACCGGCTTTAATTTCTTGAACAGCCTTGGCAACGTCGAAAGTAACTGTGCCTGCTTTAGGGTTTGGCATTAGGCCTTTACCACCAAGCAAACGACCCAGTTTACCAACCTCACTCATCATATCAGGTGTCGCAACGCAGACGTCGAATTCGAACCAGCCTTGTTGAATTTTGTTGATCATATCTTGATCGCCAACAAAATCAGCGCCAGCAGCTTCGGCTTCTTTCACTTTGTCACCTTTTGCAAATACCAGAACACGTTGTGTTTTACCCGTACCATGCGGCAGGACAACAACACCACGAACAGCCTGGTCTTGTTTACGGGAATCTACGCCCAGACGGACTGCTGCTTCAACAGTTTCGTCAAATTTAGCAGTTGCGCCTTTTTTCACCAATTCAACGGCTTCCAAAGGCTCATAAGTCGCTTCGCTGTCAATCAACTTAGCGGCTTCCAAGTATTTCTTACCATGTTTAGCCATAATCTTTTCCTCCTTATGTGGTATTAGCGGATATTCCTCCCACACTTGCCGGACAGTCAAACTGTCGGCACACGAAGACTAATAAAAATTAGTCTACGATGGTGATACCCATGCTGCGAGCAGTACCTTCAACCATACGCATTGCCGATTCTACGGAAGCTGCGTTAAGGTCAGGCATTTTTTGCTCAGCAATTTGACGAACGGTAGCGCGATTTACAGTTGCAACTTTCGTTTTGTTCGGTTCACCGGAACCTTTTTCGATTTTAGCAGCAACTTTCAACAGCACAGCAGCCGGTGGAGTTTTGGTGATGAACGTAAAAGAACGATCTTCAAACACCGAAATTTCAACCGGGATGATCAGGCCTGCTTGATCAGCAGTACGAGCATTGAACTCTTTACAGAATGCCATGATGTTGACACCTGCTTGACCCAAAGCCGGACCTACTGGAGGCGCTGGATTAGCTTTACCTGCAGGGATCTGCAGTTTTACCATTTTGATTACCTTTTTTGCCACGGATGACACCTCCTTGACTCAATAGTGGTAGACGGACCTAATGATCCTCCCACAAGAAACCTGTAAGAAAAATCTATATTTTCTCCACCTGAGTATAATCCAACTCAAGCGGGGTTTCCCGTCCAAACATGTTAACGTGAACCTTAAGCTTGCTCTTCTCAACCAAAATTTCTTCCACGGAGCCCACAAAATTCGCAAAAGGACCAACTTTAATTCGCACGGATTCCTTAACATCGAATTCGATCTTCGGTTTCGGCTCTACCATGCCCATATGCTTCAGAATCTGTTCAACTTCTTCTGGAAGCAAAGCTGTCGGTTTGGAACCCGAGCCTGTTGATCCTACAAATCCCGTAACACCTGGTGTGTTGCGCACAACGTACCAAGAGTCGTCGGTTTGAACCATTTCGACCAAGACATAACCAGGGTAAACTTTACGCATAACGGTTTTTTTCTTACCGTCCTTGGTTACCAGTTCTTCTTCCATTGGAACAAGAACGCGAAAAATCTTGTCCTCCATGCCCATGGACTCGACGCGTTTCTCCAAATTGGCTTTGACTTTGTTCTCATACCCTGAATAGGTATGAACGACGTACCATCTTTTTTCCATATCAAGCCACCTGGAACCCTTCCTAAATAATCGCTTCGATCACAGCGGAAATGCCGATATCGAGAACCCAAAAATAAATCGTGACAAACGCAATCGTCCCAATGACAATCAGCGTATAATTGGTCAGTTCTTTACGATTGGGCCAGCGAACCTTCTTGAGTTCAGCCCAGCTTTCAGAGAAAAAGGAAAACAGAGACTTGAAACTGCGTTTCACGCCGACTACACCTCCAAAAACTATCTGGTTTCCCGATGAGAAGTCTGTTCGTTACAGGACTTACAGAATTTCTTCATCTCCATGCGGTCGGGGTGATTACGCTTGTTTTTCGTCGTTGTGTAATTTCTTTGTTTGCATGTTGTACAAGCCAAAGTAATAATTACCCGCATGATGTGCACCTCCCGAAGACATCCAACACCGGAAGTCTCATAATTGATCCTAAAAAAAACCGCGAATTTAGGCCTACCTAAAACACTTTATCACACGCGGTTTTGCATGTCAACGAATGTTTGCATACATTTTGCAGTCCCGGCTGTGGTGCATTTTAACATCTGTTCATCCTTTAAAAATCATCTCTGAAAAACCTCTCCAAGATCCATGCGATATCTATTATTTATCTTTTTCAGTATAAATCATTCTTAACACATATAAACCTGCATATCCTGCCCTTAACGAATAAAAAAAGACTCAAACTCGAGCCTTTTCCCTGCCAGCCTCTACTTTCAGCTATCCCTTACTTCCAAATACTTTTCAAGTTTGCGCTTGACCCGTTGCAGCGCATTATCAATAGATTTCACGTGGCGGTCAAGGTCCTCGGCAATTTCCTGATATGAACGGCCGTCCAGATACAACATAAGTACCTTCCGTTCCAGCTCGCTCAGAATCTCGGACATCTTGTCCTCAAGGCCCACAAACTCTTCCTGATTGATAATCAGCTCTTCAGGATCACTTACCTGTGTTCCGCAAATCACGTCCAGTAACGTCCGATCAGACTCTTCATCGTAAATGGGCTTGTCCAGAGATACGTAGGAATTCAGAGGAATATGCTTTTGTCGTGTGGCCGTCTTGATTGCCGTAATGATCTGTCTTGTAATGCACAGCTCGGCAAAGCCCTTGAACGAAGCAAACTTGTCTCCCTTAAAATCACGAATAGATTTGTAGAGACCAATCATGCCCTCCTGAATAATATCCTCGCGATCAGCGCCGATCAGGAAGTAGGATCTGGCCTTGGCCCGCACGAAGTTCCGATATTTATTAATCAGAAACTCCAGTGCCTCCCCATCACCTTCATGGACTGCTCCGACAATGTCTTCATCATTTTTGTAATCAAACTTTGACAACATGATATCCTTGAGGTCCACACTCACTAACAATCCCTCCGGCTGCAACGCAAGGTACCCGTTACTCTCTCAAATATACGACAAGTATACGCGATGTAACCTGATACCGTCAACCACAACAGCCTAAAAAAGAAGAGAGCTAACAAAATTGTCAATGGTTTCAAAATGGGGAAGTATCCAATTAATGGATTTTCTTTCTCCAGACTATTCTCTTCTCCAGCGCTCAAACAACTTTCGAAGTTCCGGACTCAGCTTGGCATCCAGCGAATTGCGGGACAACTTAGCCCTATCCTGCTCTATCCGCTTTTTCACTTCCCTTTCAGATTCCTCAATCTCGATCAGAAGTTCACGCGCTGACACCCTGAGCGCTCCTTGCCCAAAAGCAACATGTTGCTCCACCTGATCACTTGTCGCTACATAAATGCTTCTTCTCCGGCTGCCTAGCTCCCGAACCAATCGCTCAATGCACTCGTCAGCGGTCTCTTTTTCTTTTGTAAAATAAATCTGGACTTTACTCTGGGCATACGTTTTACCCAATCCTGGCACCCGGTAAGCATCAAAAACGACAATGACCCTTCTGCCGGAATACGCCTGATGATCCGCGAGTCGTTCAAGCAGTCTGTCCCTCGCTTCCTGCATCCCAGATTGTACCAGTGCGGAAAGTTCGGGCCAGGCTCCAATCATGTTGTAACCGTCCACAAGCAGAACATCCCGCGTGTCAGCCATATCATTAGCCCCGTGCCTGTCGTCCGCGCAACACTTCGTACATCACGACACCTGCGGCTACAGAAGCATTCAGGGAATTGATTTGCCCAGCCATCGGCAGCTTAACGAGTACGTCACATTTCTCGCGGATCAAACGCCCCATCCCTTTATTTTCATTACCAATGACGATAGCTACTGGCCCTGTGAATACACCATTTCCAAAAACCGGGTCCGTAGCTGTCACATCTGTGCCAACTACCCATACGCCTTCCTCTTTGAGACGGTCGATGGTTTGCCCCAAATTGTTCACACGCGCCACCGGAACATATTCAACCGCCCCCGCTGATGTTTTAGACACCGTTACAGTTACTGCCGCCGAACGTCTTTTCGGCACGATTACGCCATGTGCCCCTGTGCAGTCCGCTATCCGAAGGATAGACCCTAGATTATGCGGATCTTCAATCTCATCCAATAGGATCAAAAACGGCTCTTCTCCCTTACTACGGGCAGTTGCGAGCAGTTCTTCCACTTCAACGTAGGCAAAAGGTGCAGCCTGTGCAACCACTCCCTGATGCTGTATTCCCGGAACCATTTGGTCAAGCTTACGCTTGTCCACCTGTAAAACAATGATCCCCGCTTTTTTAGCTTCAGCTGTAATGGGCAATGTCAGGTGCTTTTGTGCATTATCCGCAATCCATATTTTATTTATCGTTCTGCCTGAGCGAAGCGCCTCCGTTACCGAATGCTTACCGGCAATCCATTCTTCTTCCATATCTATTTCCTCCCAGGAAACGGCGGATGCTTAGCGCATTTGGTCCGCTCGTTCCCAATTAAGATTTTTCTGTATTTTCCATTTGTGCAATACCATAAGTTATCAATTCTCTCAATCTATTCAACCGTCCATCGCTATAGAGAAAGCCGATCAATGCCTCCAGCGCAGTCGCGTGACGGTACTCAAGTACATCAGCGTTTTTGGGAAGGCTTCCTGACTTGGCATTTCTGCCTTGTCGGACAATATCACGTTCTTCCTCCGTCAGCACCGTCTCCAGAAGCACGAGCATACGGCTCTGCGCCTTGGCAGAGACCAGCCCTGTGGCTCGCCGATGTAAATGGTTCGGGCGCAGATTGGGCTGCGCCAGCAAATATTGCCGCACTGCGACCTCATACACGGCATCGCCAATGTAAGCCAGTGCAATCGGCGGCATCAGGCGGGCTGGCTTAGACGCAGGATACGGGAACCAGTTTCCCGCATCCTCCGCCCCCCCCATGTTCAATGGCTTATCACTCATTTTCGCCGCCACCGCATACCTTGTGCCGTATCCTCAAGCACAATGCCTTTAGCAGCTAGCAGATCGCGAATTTCGTCGGCTCTACCCCAGTTTTTGGTTTTACGAGCTTCGACACGTTCCGCAATCAAATGTTCAATTTCATCATCCAACAATTCTTCCCTCGGTTCCGCATAAATACGAAGTACGTTGTTCATCGCATGAAAAGTATGCAATACAGTCTTCAATTCCGCCTGATTTACGACATCGCGCTGCAACAGATGATTCGCTTCGCTAACCCAGTCAAACACAGCAGTAATCGCGTCAGGTGTATTGAAATCATCATCCATTTTTTCGCCAAACTGCTGCAAAATTCCGTCAAGCTTGGCTTGCAGCTCCACCGCCACTTCCCCGTTGCTTTCCAGCGCATTGGCTAAACGATGATTCACGTTGGTAACTGCATTGGCAATCCGTTCGACGCTGTTCTCCGCCTGACTCATCGTCTCATGATTGTAGTTCAACGGATTTCGGTAATGCGTCGACAGCATAAAATAACGTAAAGCCTCGGGTTTGTGACGAGCACGCAGATCTTTAACCAAAATACCATTACCGAGTGATTTCGACATTTTTTCATTGTCAATGCGAATATATCCGTTATGCATCCAGTAACGGGCCAATGGCTTACCCGTAATCACCTCGGATTGTGCACATTCGCATTCGTGATGCGGGAATTGCAAATCCTGTCCGCCCCCGTGAATATCCAGCGTATCCCCCAGATAGTGGCGGGCCATGGCAGAGCATTCGATGTGCCAGCCCGGGCGTCCGTTGCCCCAAGGACTTGACCAATAAATTTCTCCTGGCTTGGCAGCCTTCCAGAGTACAAAATCCTCGGCATTTTCCTTACGTTCATCCACATTAATGCGAATCCCGAATTGAAGCTCCTCCAGATTCTGACCCGACAGCTGACCGTAGCATGTGAATTTTTTCGTCCGATAGAACACATCGCCATCATTCTCGTAGGCATAACCTTTATCTACCAGTTCCTTAATAAAATCAATAATCAGATCCATGCTCTCGGTTACACGCGGATTCATGCTGGCGGCAGGAACATTCAATCCTGTCAGATCCTCATGGTAGGCTGCAATAAATTTCTCAGCAACTGCCGAAACATCCATATCAAGTTCCCGAGCTTTGCGGATCAGCTTATCATCAACATCCGTAAAATTCACCACATAGTTCACATCATAACCCAAATACTCCAGGTAGCTGCGCACCACGTCAAACACAATTACAGGTCGTGCATTACCAATATGAATGTAATCATAGACGGTAGGTCCGCATACATACATTTTAACCTTTCCAGACTCCAGTGGCACAAAAGGCTCTCGGCTCCTCGTCATTGTATTATAAATTTGAAGCGGCATCGTTATGTTCCTCCCTCATGAAGATTATCCTTGTAATTTATTCTCTTGAGTCACCTGATGTTTCTGAGTAGATCGCTCATCCTTCAAATCAGACAATTCTGCGCGTAATCGTTCTATTTCCAATTGAAGCTCCCGCAAAGAATCCACAACCGGATCAGGTAGCTGGTGACTAAATCGGTCTGGACGTCTGCCGTCCTGTCTGACCACTCGACCCGGGATCCCCACCACCGTACTGTTTGGGGGAACCTCTTTAAGCACAACCGAGTTGGAACCAATGTTGGACTGCGCCCCAATTGTAAAAGAGCCCAATATCTTGGCGCCGGAGCCTATAACAACATTATTCCCAATGGTAGGATGGCGCTTCCCCTTCTCTTTCCCTGTCCCTCCAAGAGTGACCCCCTGGTATAATACGACATCATCACCAATCTCGCAGGTTTCCCCAATGACAACTCCCATGCCATGGTCAATGAACAGCCGATCCCCAATACGTGCGCCGGGATGGATTTCAATCCCTGTCATAAACCGCGATACCTGAGATATAACACGGGCAATAGTACACCAGTTTCGCAGATAAAACCAATGTGCGACTCGGTGTGCCCAAAGGGCATGAACGCCGGAATACGTAAAAATAACCTCCAGCTTGCTCCGGGCGGCCGGGTCATTATCCAAAACAGTCTGAATGTCGGATTTGATATGTCTGAACATGTCGCCCTCCTATTCCCCCATTTCCTTGCTATATCTTCACATAACTCCATGTTTCGCCAATTTTCGCATTCGTCAACACACTTCGACATTTTCACCTATAACGAGCTTGAGTCTGATAAAAATGAAAAAGCGCCTCCGCAGCCTAAGCTGCAGAGACGCATGAACGTGGTCCCACTCTGCTTCGAGCATACCTGCTGCATATAAGCAGCGAAGCCCGTCTTTGGCGTCCGGTAACGAGAACGATTCGGCACACCCTTGCTATATCAGCAGTCGACGCTAATTAAGGTTCGGGCGCACGGCTCCCAGGTGCATTTCCTCCGCAGGTCATCTGGACGGCTTCCAGCCCCGGGGGGTCCCCCTCGGCCATCCTCTCTGGCAAATGCCCTTATGCAGTGTACTTCTCCTGTTCTCAGCCTTTACACGTAAATATCAATCCGTATCAATGGAGTCATTATAGCGAAAAGACAACAAATTGACAAGAAATATCAGCCTTTAATTTGTGCTCTGAGACGGTCCAGCACCTTGTCACGTCCAAGCAAAAAGATCGTTTCGTTCAAATCGCGTCCATGAGTTTGGCCTGTAAGGGCCACACGAATCGGCATAAACAGCTGTTTCCCCTTAAAGCCAGTTTCCTTTTGAACTTCCTTGATCAGCTTGGCCATTTGTGGAGCCGTAAATTCCTCACTCGCTTCCACCTTGCCAGCAAAGGCTTTAAGCACCTCAGGAACCTGCTCTTCAGCCAGCACAGCCGCAGCTTCCGTATCAAGCTCCAGATGCGAACGGAAAAACAATTCAGACAAAGCCACAATGTCGGACGCAGAGTTCATTTGTTCCTGATACAAGCGAACAAGAGCCTTGGCCCAGTCCTGCTGCTCCGCAGATAATTCAGCCGGCAAAAGTCCCGCTGTCTGCAAATGAGGAATCGCCATGCTGGCAATTCGCTCAGGATCAGCCTTTTTAATATAGTGATTGTTCAGGTAAGCAAGCTTGTTCGTATCAAAAACAGCCGGGCTTTTGGACAAACGATTGGGATCGAAAACCGAAATCAATTGCTCCCGGTCATAAATTTCTTCTTCGCCTTCCGGAGACCAGCCCAGCAGTGCAATAAAATTGAATATAGCTTCTGGCAAGTAGCCCAATTTGTCGTACTGCTCCATAAACTGAATAATGGACTCGTTGCGTTTGCTAAGCTTTTTGTGATCATCGCCCACGATCAGTGTCATATGACCAAAGATGGGAGGCTCCCATCCAAGCGCTTCAAAGATCATCAATTGTCGCGGTGTATTGGAGACATGGTCCTCGCCCCGCAGCACATGCGATATTTTCATCAAGTGATCGTCCACTGCTACAGCGAAGTTATATGTCGGAATACCGTCTTTTTTGACGATAACAAAATCGCCACTTTCCTTCGAATTGAACGTGATTTGGCCTTTGACCATATCATTAAACGTATATTCACGATCTTCCGGCACGCGGAAACGGATACTTGGCACACGCCCCTCCGCTTCAAATGCCTGACACTGTTCCTCCGTCAGATCACGGTGCTTCCCGGAGTAGCGTGGTGTCTCCCCTCGTTCCGTCTGTTCTTCACGTTCGCGTTCCAGCTCTTCTTCGGTGCAGTAGCAGCGGTAAGCCAAGCCACGATCCAGCAGATCCTGCCAATACGTTTTGTATATATCCAGGCGCTCGGTCTGACGGTAAGGTCCATACTCTCCCCCGACATCCACGCTTTCATCCCAATCCATACCCAACCATTTCAGATATTTAAGCTGGCTTTCTTCCCCGCCTGCAATGTTACGTTTCACATCTGTATCTTCAATACGGATAATAAACTTGCCACCTTGGTTCCGAGCATACAAATAATTAAATAATGCCGTTCTGGCATTTCCAATATGCAGATGCCCTGTTGGGCTTGGGGCATAACGTACACGAACTTCCGTGCTCATAAAATCTCCTCCAAATCTTAGTTCTCAAGATGATAGCATACCCTTAACAAGACAGACAACCGATTGAGCAGCAATCCCTTCACCTCGCCCGGCAAAGCCGAGCTGCTCTGTCGTAGTCGCCTTGACGTTTACCTGGGATAGCTCCTCCGCTTCCAGCACACGAGCGATAACTTCATTCATCTGCGGGATGTAAGATGCCATTTTGGGCTTTTGTGCAATAATCGTAGAATCAATATTCCCCAAGCGATATCCCCGCTCTTTGGCCAAACTCCATACATGCTCCAGCAGCTTGAGACTGTCGGCATCCTTGAATTCCGGATCATTATCCGGAAAGTGCTTCCCGATGTCCCCTAGACCGAGCGCGCCCAGAATGGCGTCGCTAACCGCATGCAACAGCACGTCAGCATCGGAATGACCCAGCAATCCCTTTTCATAAGGAATATTCACGCCTCCGATAATGCACGGCCTTCCTTCCACCAACTGGTGAACGTCAAACCCTTGTCCCACTCTGATCATCTGATATCCTCTCCCTCTGTCTTTACCCATAACTCCGCCATATCCAAGTCCTCAGGCGTGGTAATTTTGATATTTTTGTAGCTGCCCTGAACGACAGTAACTGGAATTCCTAATCGCTCGACCAGCATCGAATCATCTGTCCCCAAAAATCCTGCCTGCTCCGCTTCCTCGTAGGCCCGCAGAAGATCGGAAAGACGAAAAGTCTGTGGCGTTTGAATGCTCCACAGACTTCGGCGATCCGGCGTTGCCGTAATGATACCATCCCCGTTCACTTGCTTGACTGTATCCTTTACAGGCACCGCCGCTACAGAAGCACCGGTACGCATAGCTGTCTCCAGACATGAACGTACAAGCTCAGGCAGAATGAGTGGGCGTACACCATCATGCACCATCACCCAATCTGCTTGCAGGTGGCTCAGACCGCGATATACCGAATGCTGACGTTCACTGCCTCCAGGCACTACCTGTACGTTCTTGCCGATTCGGTATTGACGAATCCATTCTTGACAGCGCTCGACATCTTCTGCCCCCGTCACCATCACCATTTCATCCACTTCGGGCATGGCTGCGAATATCTCAAGTGTATGTATGAAGATGGGCTTGTCCCGCAAAAGCAAAAATTGCTTACTTTCCGGCGTTCCCATACGGGAGCCGCGCCCAGCCGCCACAATGACGACTCCTACCCGATTGTTCATTGAAATGACTCCTGCCTTGATCGCTCTTGGACGATCCGTATGATTACACATCTACTTCATCATACAGCGTTTATTGAGCTTTTTCCAATAATTTCGGTTTGGCAAAAATCATACGGCCCGCAGAGGTCTGAAGTACACTCGTAACCAACACCTCCATCAGAGAACCGATGTAGTCACGACCGCCTTCCACAACGATCATTGTACCATCGTCCAGATAGGCCACACCTTGCCCATGCTCCTTGCCGTCTTTGATAATCTGCACCATAATTTCCTCACCGGGCAGCACTACAGGCTTCACTGCATTTGCCAAGTCATTAATATTCAGCACCGATACACCTTGAAGCTCGCATACCTTATTCAGGTTAAAATCGTTCGTTACCACCTTACCTTGTAGCACCTTTGCCAGTTTGACCAATTTGCTGTCAACCTCTGAAATCTCCTCAAAATCGCCTTCGTAAATCAATACATTTACATCCAGCTCTTTTTGAATCTTGTTCAAAATATCCAGACCACGCCGCCCGCGGTTACGCTTGAGCAAATCCGACGAATCTGCAATATGCTGAAGCTCCTCCAGCACAAATTCGGGAATAACAATCGTTCCTTCAATAAAACCCGTCTTGCAAATATCTGCAATACGTCCGTCTATAATCACGCTGGTGTCCAAAATTTTATGTTCCTCCAGCTTGCGTTCTTCCACACCCGTACCTCGACCAAAAAATCCCGAACTCCAAAATGAGGACAGCTCGTCCCGCTTTTCCAGTCCGACCATCAAGCCCACATATCCGCATACGATGGTAACAGCCGTTTGAATCAGTTGACCTGGTGCTCCCAGCCATGACAAGAGCGGATAAACTGCTAAGGAAAGGATCAAGCCCACCGCTAGTCCAATCGCACCTGCCATCATCTCGTTCATCGGAATCCGTACCAAACCTTCAATCCCTTGCTGTAACCGATTGGCCACAGCTGCTCCAGCGAGCGAGCATCCAGCCATAAACAACACAGCTCCCACAATCATCCAAACAGCCATTCCCGGCAAAGAACCATCACTTAACCAATGGGGCAACCATGATACGATGCCTCCTACCCGATGGTATAACGTATAGCCGAACCACGCTCCGCACAAACCTGTAAAAGTTAAAATAGCCTTTCTCCACATCGAGTGTCTATACCTCCTTTGTTTTCTTTTCATACACCCTGTAATTATTGGATATACATCACTTCTCTTACCAGTATGATCCAATTTTCACCCAACTAACCCTATGTATTTGATTTTTATGCATAAAAAAAGCACCTATCTCCCTGAAGTGGTCCAAGGAAATAAATGCTTAATTGTTTTCTCGCTTAATACTAATGCTGTGAATGACGATATTGATCATCCTGTTCTTCCTGAGTGGAACGTCCCCGACCGCGCCCACGTCTACGTGACAGCTTACGGATATTGAGTTTCATGCCATACAATGCATACAGCACCAACGGTACGAAAATCAGCTTCGATAATTGATCCGGAAATTTAACCGCCAGTACAACGGCAGCAATTACAACCCATGGAGCGATCCAGATCGCTTTCTTCGGAAGGCCCACCTTTTTTAAGTTCGGATATTTCATCGAGCTGACCATCAAATAAGAGACAAGCAGCATCGCAATCGACATGTATAACAGAGAAATATCGTTATGGAATAAGGACAAAGTGGCTAACACACCACCTGCTGCCGGAATCGGCAAGCCTGTAAAATAACCCGGTACACCGGGACGTACATTAAAACGAGCCAAACGTAACGCTCCGCACATCGGAAAAATAGCCGTAACCGTCCAGGCCAAAGCCGAATTAGCATCATGAAAAGCAACCATGTACATAATAACTGCGGGAGCTACACCAAAAGATATCATATCTGATAAGGAGTCCAGTTCTTTACCGAATTCGCTCTGGGCATTTAGCGCCCGGGCCACTCGTCCATCCAGTCCGTCCAACAGCATGGCGACAATAACCATAATAGCGGCAAGACTGTATTTTCCGTCTACGGCCAATAAAATGGCGATCATTCCGAGAAACAAGTTACCCAAGGTAAACATGTTCGGAATTGATTTGGTAATCATCTCTTCACCTCAATGTATGAATTGTTCCATTATAATCCTTTCACTGTATTACATTTACATTTGCCTGTCAATGAAAACTTGTTCCTGCAATCGTTTGAGTCCCTCTTTAATGGTGCGTGCACGGACTTCTCCAATGCCATCCACTTCATCCAGTTCTTCAATCGTCGCTGTCATGACTTGCGGAAAACGTCCAAAACGCTCTACCAGATTATGAATAATCACATTCGGTAGACGCGGTATTTTGTTCAACACCCGATAACCGCGCGCCACGATATATTCCTCTGATGTCGCAGCCGAAGACGGGTAACCCAGCAAACGCACAATATGATTTGCATCCAGCAGCTCATCGTCCGTGGAACGCTTGAGACCCAATATAATGCCACGGATTTTCTCATCGCTATCGTCTTTGGCATAATCCTTATACAGCAGCCAAGCCTCTTCCTCAATATTACTGACAAGCTCATCCATCTGCATGCTAATCAAACGGCCCTCATTCCCCAGCTCGTTGATAAATCGTTTAATTTCCATTTTGATGCGCAGCACCATTTCGATCCGTTGGATAACATTTACAACTTCAGGCATGGTCACCAACTCTTCAAATTCAGATGCAGTCAAATTCGTTGAGGCTTGCCCCAGCACGGATCTATACTTTTCCAGCGTCTGAATGGCCTGATTAGCTTTCGTTAAAATAACCCCGATTTCCTTGAGCGCATATCGCAGCGTTCCCTGGTACAACGTAATAATATTACGCCGCTGAGAAATCGACACGACTAACTTGCCAGTTTGCTTGGCAACCCGCTCCGCTGTCCGGTGACGAATACCCGTTTCAATCGAGGAAATGGAAGAGTCAGGAATCAGTTGCGTATTTGCGTATAAAATCCGTTTCAAATCCTCACTCAGTATGATTGCGCCGTCCATCTTGGCAAGTTCATACAAATAGTTCGGCGAAAAATCACAGTTAATCGAGAAGCCGCCGTCCACGACCTCCATTACCTCCGGGCTATAGCCAACGACCAGAAGAGCGCCCGTTTTGGCGCGCAACACGTTTTCCAGTCCGTCGCGAAAGGGAGTTCCCGGTGCCACAAGCCGCAGCAAATCATTCATTTTATCCAGTTGGCTCGCTTCTTTCATTCTCATTGCCCCCTAATCTAATGCGGCTGCCAATGCATCTGCCACCGTTCCTACTCCTACAATCTGTATCCCTTTCGGATGCGTCCAGCCCTTCAGGCTCTTTTCCGGCATAATCACCCGTTTAAAACCCAGCTTCTCTGCTTCCCGCACACGCTGCTCCGCTCTGGATACAGCACGCACCTCCCCCGTCAGCCCTACCTCGCCAAAAATCACATCATACGGCTTGGTAGGCGCATCTCGAAAACTGGAAGCAATACTCACCGCTATTGCCAGGTCCACCGCTGGTTCATCCAGTTTTACGCCTCCAGCTACATTTAGATACGCATCCTGATTTTGCAAAAACATGCCCATCCGCTTTTCCAACACGGCTATAATCAATCCCATTCGATGATGGTCAACCCCTGTACCCATTCGGCGTGGAGAAGGAAAATGCGTGGTCGCAATCAGCGCTTGCAGCTCAACCAATACAGGTCGGGTTCCTTCCATGCTGGCAACGACAGTCGAACCAGCCACCCCCAGCGGTCGTTCGGACAGAAACAGCTCCGAAGGATTCGACACCTCACGCAAGCCGCTTTCAGCCATTTCAAAAATACCAATTTCATTCGTAGAACCAAAGCGGTTCTTAACTGCACGCAATAGCCGATACGTATGATGACGCTCTCCTTCAAAATAAAGCACGCAATCGACCATATGTTCCAACAGACGCGGGCCTGCAATGGCCCCTTCCTTGGTCACATGTCCTACCAGCACCGTTGCAATACCTAGTCCCTTGGCAATCCGCATAAAACGTGAAGTACATTCCCGCACCTGTGCTACACTCCCCGGCGCACTCGTCACCTCAGGCAAATATACGGTCTGGATAGAATCAATCACCAGAAACTCCGGTTTCAGGCTGTCCACCGCTTCTTCAATCGTCTCCAAATTCGTCTCACATAATACGTATAGGTTGGGGGACAAGGCACCAAGGCGGTCTGCACGCAGCTTCGTCTGACGGACCGATTCCTCACCTGACACATACAGCACTCTCAGACCGGTTAAGGCCAGCTCATTCGATGTCTGTAGCATAAGCGTAGATTTCCCAATCCCTGGATCACCGCCCACCAGAACCAGTGAACCCGGCACCACGCCTCCCCCGAGCACGCGATTCAATTCGCCAATTCCCGTCAAAATTCGTGCTTCTTTGCCACTCTCCACCTCAATAATAGGGAGTGGCTTATCTTTTGTGCTATGAGTAAGAAGGGAAGAACCCATTCCTTGAGTTTTTACAACGCTTTCCGTTTCCTCCACCATGGAATTCCATGCCTGGCATCCGGGACATTTTCCATACCATTTGGGCGATTCATAACCGCACTCTGTACAGGAAAATTTAGTTTTCACTTTAGCCATACTTTGTTCCTTGGCTCCTTATTTGACAACGATCAATGTCGGATTTATCTTCATACAGCCGGAAAGAGCTGTAACAATAAAAGTTTACCATTGAAGCTTGGCGGACGTAAAGCGATATCACAAACTTTTCCAAAGCTCTTATCCGACCGCTCCACAGAGCTTTATACACAAAAAGGGTGCCCTCGCCACAGCTTTTCAGCCTGCGAGACACCCTTTCGTACTTCTTTTATTGTGCTAACCTATCGTACCTCTATCCTTTTGGGCAAAAGCCGATTGATTATCGTTAACTTTTATAGCCTGTTCAGGACTTCGCGGATACGTTATCCTTTTTTGTAACGGTCAACGCACCGTTCTCTTCATCAATAAAGAGAGAATCACCTTTAGTGATATTACCCGACAGCAACTCCTCAGACAGACGGTCCTCGATATGCTTCTGGATTGCACGACGTAATGGACGCGCACCATACGCCGGATCAAAGCCTTCCTTCGCAAGGAATGCCTTAGCCTTGTCTGTCAACTCAAAGTCCACCTCGTACTCATTCAGACGCTTACGCAGCTCTTCGGACATGAGGGACACGATTTCGGCGATGTGTTTTTCTTCGAGAGAATGGAAAACGATAATTTCATCAATCCGGTTCAAGAACTCGGGACGGAAGCTTTTCTTCAGTTCATCCATCACTTTGCCCTTCATGTTATCATAATCCGCTCCAGCGTCCACAACAGCTGTAAAGCCGAGCGTGGAGTTGCGTTTGATCGCCTGTGCACCCACATTGGATGTCAGGATGATGAGTGTGTTGCGGAAATCGACAACACGGCCTTTGGAATCCGTCAGACGTCCATCTTCCAGCACTTGCAGAAGAATGTTGAATACTTCTGGATGTGCTTTTTCAATCTCATCCAGCAGTACGACGGAGTAAGGTTTACGACGTACCTTCTCAGTCAATTGGCCGCCTTCTTCATATCCAACATATCCTGGAGGCGCTCCAACCAGGCGGGACGTGGAATGCTTCTCCATGTATTCGGACATATCGATTCGGATAACCGCATTTTCATCTCCGAACATGGATTCAGCCAACGCGCGTGCCAGCTCAGTTTTACCAACCCCGGTTGGACCGAGGAAAATAAAGGAGCCGATTGGACGTTTCGGATCTTTCAGTCCGGCACGTGCCCGGCGAATAGCCCGGCTAACTGCCTTAACTGCTTCATCCTGCCCAATTACCCGCTCATGCAGCAATTCTTCCATGTTCAACAGGCGATGCGTTTCTTCCTCTTTCAGCTTGCTAACTGGAACACCTGTCCAAATCGCAACGACCTGAGCAATATCCTCCGGTGTTACTTCGGAATCTGTACGTCCCTGTTGCTCTTTCCATTGGTTTTTCGTAACATCCAGCTCTTCACGAATTTTCTGCTCTGTATCACGCAATGCAGCCGCCTTTTCGAACTCTTGGCTTTGTACAGCCGAATCCTTTTCCTTACGAATATCTTCCAGACGGTTTTCCAGCTGTTTCAAGTTTGGCGGTACCGTATAGGAATTCAGCCTTACCTTGGAACCTGCTTCATCAATAAGGTCAATTGCTTTATCCGGCAGGAAGCGGTCGGTGATATAACGATCTGACAATTTTACTGCCGCTTCAATGGCTTCATCCGTAATTTTCACACGGTGATGCGCTTCATAACGGTCACGCAGACCGTACAGAATTTGAATAGCTTCTTCTGGAGAAGGCTGATCTACCGTAATCGGCTGGAAGCGACGTTCCAAAGCAGCATCCTTCTCAATATATTTGCGGTATTCGTCCAGCGTTGTCGCACCGATGCATTGCAGCTCGCCACGTGCCAGAGCAGGCTTTAAAATGTTGGAAGCATCAATGGCACCTTCAGCTCCACCAGCACCAATCAGCGTATGCAGCTCATCAATGAACAATACGATGTTTCCTGCTTGACGAATCTCGTCCATAATCTTTTTCAAACGATCCTCAAATTCACCACGATATTTGGTGCCTGCTACTACAGAGCCCATATCCAGTGTCATTACACGCTTGTCGCGCAACGTTTCGGGAATCTCATTGGCAATAATTTTTTGCGCCAATCCTTCGGCAATTGCTGTTTTACCTACCCCTGGCTCACCGATCAGAACTGGATTGTTCTTTGTACGGCGACTGAGCACCTGAATTACACGTTCAATTTCCTTACTACGCCCAATGACAGGGTCCAGGTTGTTCTCCTTCGCAGATGCCGTCAAATCACGTGCCAAGCTGTCCAGCGTTGGTGTGCTGACATTAGCTGGAGCACCATGATGGCTGGAAACAGCCTCGCTGCTGCCGAGCAATTGAAGCACTTGCTGACGTGCTTTATTCAGGCTGATACCCAAGTTATTCAGTACACGGGCTGCTACACCTTCGCCTTCACGGATAAGACCGAGCAAAATATGTTCCGTACCTACATAGGTATGGCCCAGCTTACGAGCTTCATCCATAGATAACTCGATGACCTTTTTGGCGCGTGGAGTATAGGCAATGTTCGTCGGTTGTTCTTGACCGCGTCCAATCAGCGTTTCCACTTCATCCTGAATTTTTTCCAGTCCCAGCCCTAAACCAATCAAGGCTTTCGCTGCAATTCCTTCACCTTCACGAATGAGGCCGAGCAAAATGTGCTCCGTGCCAATGTTGTTGTGTCCCAATCGAACAGCTTCTTCCTGAGCCAAGGCAAGCACTTTTTGTGCGCGTTCCGTAAATCTTCCAAACATCATATATCCTGCACCTCCACAGTGTGTATTTCAGATCATTCTATATATTAAAGGGTTGTGCCTAATTTTTGCCGGATCAGCTTCGCCCGGTACATATCGCGCTCACCGGTATTCATTTTATCACCAAAGCTTTTTTGCAGAAATCCGGGCTGCGTCATCACATTGAGCTCATTCATCGTTGCCGTGGATGGACGCTCCAAAATCCCCAAGTCTACGCCAAGACGTACATCGGACAACCGCTGTGCGGCTTCCTTAGATTCCAGTACCGCTGCATATGACAAAATACCGAATGAACGCATCACCCGATCTGTAATCCGCAGCATGGACTCATTCATCAGCCGTTCCCTGGCGGAACGTTCATGCTCTATAATTTGCAGCACTACGCCATGCAGATTTTCGATAATTTCCGCCTCGGTCTGTCCCAGTGTAATTTGATTGGATACCTGAAACAGATTGCCGACTGCTTCACTGCCTTCACCATAAATACCGCGAACGGTAAGACCTACCTGTGAAACAGCAGACAAAATGCGGTTAATCTGATGAGTCATGACCAATGCGGGCAGATGCATCATCACCGAAGCTCTCATCCCTGTGCCGACATTCGTCGGACAACTGGTCAGAAAGCCTCTACGATCATCAAATGCATAATCGACATGCGCCTCAAATGCATCATCAATAACCATAGCACGTTCCCAAGCTTCTCTAACCTGACATCCCGGATATAAGCACTGGATACGCAGATGATCCTCTTCGTTTATCATAACACTAACCGATTCATCATCGCTAATCAAAACAGCACCGTTACGAGATTCGTTCGCCAAATTAGGGCTAATCAAATGCTTCTCAACCAGCACCTGCTTGTCGATCTCATCCAACTCGGATATTTTCAGGGTATGAAAGGTACCAAAGCGTCCTAAATCATCATACTGAAGGATATCCGTCAAGCGTTGAAGTGCTTCTTCCGACTGCTGGTTGGTAGCAAGCATGGGAAAAGGCAGATGCTGCAAGTTACGCGCAATTCTTACCCGACTGCTAATGACAATCTCCGAATCCGCAGCATCACCACGCATCCAATCACTTAGCGGCTTTTCCGTAAACCGGATATTGGGCATTACGCATCCCCTCCTACTCTTCACAAACTTTACTCTTCAGTCATTTCTTTTTCAAGCTTTCTGATTTGATCCCTAAGCTCAGCGGCTGATTCAAATTCTTCCTGTACAATATGCTGTTGCATCTCTTTTTTCAGATCATCAATTTGCCGTTTAACCTTCAATCGGCCTCCGGTGCGAACCGGAACCTTGCCCACATGGCTCGTGCTGCCATGCACACGCTTGAACAGCGGGTCCAGACGGCTGTCAAAATATTGATAGCACGACGGGCACCCAAAGCGCCCCAGCTTACTGAACTGTGCATAGGTCATGCCGCAATCCTTGCATTGCAGGTTTTGCGAACCACTATGGCCTGGCGACTGGCTCTTTGTGCTGGATTCAAAATCCAGCATCCCCGACAACAAGCTATGAATCGAAAAGCCGTTAGGTGTTCCAGGGATCATCTCCCCTTTTTCCTTCGCACACGTCTCACAAATATGAAACTCTGTCTTTTCGCCATTCACGATTTTGGTGAAATGCAAAGTTGCCGGCCGTTTATTACATTCTTGGCACAGCATAAAAGCACCTCCTTCAGCGTCAAGATTTTTGAAAATCCCTACATCTAAATCTTGAATCACACGCTATCTGGCCACCAGCAACGAAATCAGCATAGCTTTAAGCAGCCTTGCCCGCAACTGGTCACGATAGGGAAGTTTCAGCAATAATGTGTCCCTTGATAAAGCGGCCTTCATTAAACTAGCTTCCCTTTTGCTTAAAAAATGTGCTTCTTCCAGCTGATAAATCAGACCTTCTGCTGCCGATTGGCTAATTTCCTCTCCAATACTTTGATGAAGATGTGTATGAATCGCATGTTGTGCAGGCAGTTGAATTCGCTGAATGCGAATGTAACCCCCTCCACCGCGTTTGCTTTCCACCACATAGCCTTTTTCCAGCGTAAAACGGGTACTGATTACATAATTAATTTGCGACGGCACGCAGGAAAAGCGGTCAGCCAAATCATTACGCTGAATTTCCACTAAACCTTTGGGACTCTCCAGCAATATGCTCTTCAAATATTGTTCAATAATATCGGAAACATTGCGCATTTCATCATCCTCCACTAACGGAAACGCAAATATTCAGTACATTTCACGCTCCACAGAGTCCGCCGTATATTGAACTTAACCAAACGGTAAAATCACGAATCTAAGCCTGTATGGAGGCTAATCAGCTCTCTTACCTCACTTAAAAACATCCCGTTTAGTTTCTAGTGTGACCTTTAATCCTAATAAATCATACACCTTCCCTCATCCTCATGAGATTACAGTGACGTTTAACTACAGATCAGGTCTGTCTTTGCATGCTGTGTTGGTGTCAATGTATTATATACGGCTAAAGACTCAGCGTATTTACACCAATCAAAAGAAGCGCGATAGACTCCATTGACTTTGACTTTCTTTGACTATAATCACATTATAGCACAAAATATATTTTTGCCAAGGGGTCAATATCATTTTTCGCAATCTAATTATGTTTTATACAATATAAGAAAAACTCTTCCCTTTACGGAAAGAGTTCTGAAAAATATCGTTAAAATCATCCAAACCTTATAAAAGGTATTTAAGCTATATTCCCTAAAAAATGAAGACTCAAGAGCATTTAAGAGCGTTACAATTAGAAAAAATCCAGCAAAAATGTTTGTGTTACCGGTATTACTCGTTCTAATGCAGATACAGACTCGCTGCGCCCTGTAATACGATTCCACTTATAAAGATCAATAGGCCGCTGAAAGCCAAGCATCAGGGCCGTCAGCGACTGGATTCCCAGACTCAAGTCAGCTTCTATAGCGCCCTCGAAAGAACTGCTTGAATCTACTCTGTCCAAATGTCCCTGCCCTTCCGCGTTGACCGTCAATGTCCATATTCCTTCATTCCATGGAGCATAACGATCTGTCAGATGTAAGGTCAAACGTATTTCCTCTCCAATGGCCTTAAAAGGGTATTTCTCCACAAAAGCATCAGCATCTACAATACGGCCCATAAAATAAGGTACTATTTCCTGCTGAATTCTCGGATCATCCAGTAGATATGGCAGATTATCATCAGCCGGAATGTAAATGAATTTACCCTGGGTTATCATCGAATCATGATTGGCAAAATACGTCCACAACGCCCGCCGTGCCGTCTCATTAATATATACCAGTTCGTCGCAATTCAGTTGCTTATCTTCAATTTTGTAGAGTGCGTATCCCTGAGGATCGCCTGCTTCAGAGTAATACACTGCGGTCCGGTAGTTCTTATTTAATGTCCGCTCTTGCCACCATTCCTTATCTCGTACCAGCGTACCATTATAACGCGAAGCATATGCTTGATATACTTGGTTCAGCTCAGAAATATCTTTTACATCCCGTTTGACTGTACCTTCGGTTTTAAGCTTGGCAGGGAATTTATCGATCGGAATAATATACTTTTTGTATTCAATATACGTTTCCCACCCAAATTTACGATAGAAGGCAAAGGAGAAAGGATGTAGAAAAGAAAGGCTCTGTCCCGCGACCTTCATCTCCGCAAGTGTATTTGTCAAAAGACGTGAAACCAGACCGCCGCGCCGCTTTTCCGGCCAAGTTGCCACACCAGCAATGCCCCCCATGTCAAAAACCCGACCCTGTATGTATACCTGTAACGGTAGCAAAGTCAGCTTCGCATTCAAGTCATTTCCGTCGAATATCCCCCAAGTTTGTTCTGGTTTGAATTTCTTTTTGGATTTCTCCAGATCCTCCGGGGACATTGTAAACTGAAAAGCATATTGAGACAACTCAATAGCAGCTTCAAATTCCTCACGTTGTAATTGTCTGATTTCCATAACTTCGTCACCTCGCTCGTATACTTGGACTTCCACAAAAAGATCACACCTTTAGAGTGTCGCAAAGCCTTGGTTCTCTGTCAACCTTAGGAACAGATGGTTATAGTAAAAATGTATAAAAAAAGAACCACAATCTCAAGGAGATCATGGTCCTTCTTCCTTTTGCTTGGCGACGTCCTACTCTCCCAGGACCCTGCGGTCCAAGTACCATCGGCGCTGGAGG
>NZ_PNXQ01000004.1:0-14713 GCF_005217525.1 Paenibacillus terrae
GGATCAAACTCTCCATTAAAGACCAACCGAAGCTGGTTTATAGAAAGAGCGATTCGCTCATTTTTAATGCTAGCGATTCTTCTTTAATATAAAGAAGAAATCTTTATTTTCATCATCCATTTGTTCAGTTTTCAAAGAACTTGTCTGTCCTCGTTTCTTCAACGAGTCAGGAATTAGATCATATCATGTCGGTTGCTTTCTTGTCAAATCTTTTTTTGATTTTCTTTTAGCATCCTCCACTTCGAGAAATGTTATTCTCAAAGCAACGTCTAATAATGTAACATGCCTAAAGTTATTTAGCAAGCATTTTTTTAATTTCTTTTTCCACAGCTATAATACCTCCTACTTTAAACAGTAGATAACAAAACAGCCACCCCGCAATAGAGCGGAATGGCTGTACTCTTGCAAACGAATTATTCTTGCTCCAGCAGTCTGATGAATTCATCCTCATCTTCTATGGTATCAATTCCGAGCTGTTGGGCCTTGGCTAGTTTACTGCCCGCCTTTTCACCAGCTATGACTAGATCCGTCTTTTTCGATACAGACCCTGTCACATGGGCCCCGAGTGCCTCCAGCTTGGAAGCAGCTTCATCACGCGTAAGCTGATGCAAGGTACCTGTAAGCACAACCGTTTTGCCACTGAAAAAGCTGTCTGTCTTCTTCTCCTGTCGAGCTTCGGGCGTCTTAGCCTTCACCCCTAGGGATAACATCTTTTCAATCCCTGATTGGGTAAATGGATCAGCAAAGAAGGCAACAATACTTTCAGCTACAATCCCGCCTACATCCGGCAATTCTATCAATTCCTCCACTGTAGCGGACATGACCTTGTGCAAATCACGGTAATGGTCAGCCAACATGCGCGTCGTCGCTTTACCTGTATTGGGTATACCGAGGGCATAAAGGAATGATGCCAAATCCCTTTCTTTACTCTTCTCAAGCGCTGCCAAAAGGTTATTGGCTTTTTTCTCACCAAATCGCTCCAGCTTCACAAGATCATCAAATTGGAGTTTATACAGATCCGCAGGCTCGCGCACTTCCAATTCGTCATGCAGTTGGATTGCTGTTTTGTCGCTGAAGGTTTCAATATCCATGGCATCACGTGACGCAAAATGGGAAATACGAGCCACAATCTGCGGCTTACACCCCAGCTTATTATCGCAGAATAAATGAGCCCCTCGCTGCTGCAATGGGAATCCACAGGCTGGACAATGATCCGGTACGATAATTTCCTCTCCGTCATTCTCAGACGTAACTTTTCCCAAAATTTCCGGGATGACATCATTCGAACGACGGATAAATACACGAGCACCCAAAGAGAACTTCAGATTTTTTCGCTCGATATCCCCAGCATTGTTCAGTGTACAATTTTGTACGGTTACTCCCGCCAGTTCTACCGGTTCTACCCTTGCCAGTGGAGTAATTTTACCCGTACGACCTACATTCCACTCAACAGCGTTAAGCACCGTGGTCGTTTCCTCCGCCTCGAACTTATATGCCACTGCCCAGCGCGGAAATTTATCGGTATAGCCGAGAACCTCACGTGTGCGCATATCCGTAATTTTGAGTACCGCCCCGTCAATGAGATAATCCAGTCCGGCACGAGACTCTTCGATATCAGTCAGTTGTTCCATAGCATCATCAAAATCGTCAAAGTAAGTCAGATACGGATTCACCTTAAAATGATTGTCACGCAGGAACGTCATCATCTCCTGGTGGCTACTAAACTGGATGCGGTCCGCGTACCCCACATTGTAGAAGAATGCATTCAGCCGCCGCTCTGCTGTCGCTTTGGGATTCAAATTACGCAGAGCGCCAGCTGCGGCATTGCGTGCATTTTTAAGAGGGTCCACAGCGGTCTCATTATATTTCGCCAGCACAGACAGATTCATAATGCCTTCTCCCTGTACTTCAATGGTCCCATCCTGAAAAGGAATCGTAAGCGGCACAGATTTAATGGTCTTCACCTGTGCCAGTATTCCCTCGCCCACCACGCCATTGCCGCGTGTAGAAGCCTGTACCAGCTTCCCGTCGGTATAAGTCAGGTTCAGCGTCAGTCCATCAAATTTAAGCTCTATCGCATATCCCGGAGGCGGTAAAGGCTGCTCTGGGTTCTTGGTGTTGTAATCGTTGACCAGCTTCACGACACGCGCGTTCCAGGCACGCAGCTGCTCCACATTCTGTGCTTTATCCAAGCTCCATAATGGGGCGAGGTGGCGATGCGGTGTGAAGCCTTTGAGTAACTCCCCGCCTACACGCTGTGTCGGCGAATCCGGCAGCACAAGACCGCTCGTCTTTTCAAGCGTTACCAGTTCGTCATAAAGCACATCATATTCTTTGTCGCTGATCTTGGGCTCATCCAGTGTGTAATAATGATAGTTATATGTGTTCAGTTCAGCAACAAGCTGCTCCATCCTGTGCATTGGGTTCATGCAGGCGTATCCCTCCGGGAACTTCATCAGGGCAGAGGCCTAAACCAAGCTGCCGCCGTGAGGTTCGAGATTTAATGATGTTTGAGATTTATTCTACTTTTGTAATAGGTGCAAAGCCAGCCAGCAGGCGTTTAACTCCTACCGGAGCCGGGAAAGCGATCTGAAGCTCCATATCATTGCCTGTACCTTTTACAGCTACAATGGTCCCAATTCCCCACTTGCCATGCTGTACCTTGTCTCCGGCAACAAAAATGGAGGGGCCTCCTGCCGAAGTAGCCGGAGTTGGTTTCGCGGATGAAAATGTCGTTACGGTTACGCGGGGCGACGCGGAAGCGGACGAACCACTACGGCTCATCGTATCAAGGGAACGCTCTCCACCAAAGTTACTGCCGCTGGTTTTACCCAGCCCACGTCCGCCATAGGAGCCGCCTACACTTCCTGAGCGGCGATAGCGGTCACGCTTGATGATCGTATCCTCTTTGAGCTCATCCGGAATCTCTTCAAGAAAGCGGGACGGTGGATTAGCGGTGGTACGACCAAACAGCGTGCGCATCTGTGCGCATGTAAGGAATAGTTGCTCCTCTGCACGAGTAATCCCGACATAGGCCAGCCTCCGCTCTTCCTCCAGCTCTTCATTGTCCAAAAAGGCCCGACTGTGAGGGAATACCCCCTCCTCCATACCGACAATAAAAACGATTGGGAACTCCAGTCCTTTTGCGCTATGCATAGTCATCAATACAACAGCATCTCTTTGTTCCTCTTCATCGTCATTCATGGAATCAATATCCGCGATAAGAGCAAGATCGGTCAGGAAGGAGACGAGTGACTTGTCCTCCGCTCCTTTTTCAAATTCCATCGTTACCGACAGGAACTCATCAATATTCTCCAAACGTGAGCGTGATTCGAGCGTATTCTCGTTTTGCAGTTCCAGTCGATATTGGCTGGTTTCTAGCATTTTTTCCGTTAACTCGGTAACCGACAGATAGTCCACCATCCGACTCAAGCCTTCGATCATGTCGTAAAACTCGACAAGCGCATTACGTGTACGTCCGGCAAAGCCCAAATCGTCTACCACCTGCAACACACGGAAAATAGAAACTCCACGCTCCGCTGCGGCTGCCTGCAATTTACCGACCGTTGTATCCCCGATACTCCGTTTTGGCACATTAATGATTCGGATCAAGCTGATATCGTCATCAGGATTGGAGAGCAGACGAAGATACGCCAGTAAGTCCTTAATCTCTTTGCGATCATAGAACTTGATGCCGCCAACGATCTGGTATGGAATATCTGATTTGATCAAAATTTCCTCGACAACCCGTGACTGAGCATTGGTACGATACAAAATAGCATGATGGCTATAGGTTTTGCCTGCATTGATATTTTTATGAATTTCCGAGGCGATAAAATAGCCCTCATCATGCTCCGAGTCAGCCCGGTAAACTTTAATCTTGGCCCCGCCTTCTTTGTCGGTCCATAGCTTCTTCGGCTTGCGGCCTGTATTTAGTCCAATCACTTCATTGGCAGCATTCAGAATATTCGAGGTTGACCGATAGTTTTGCTCCAGCAAAATGGTACGTGCTTCCGGGTAGTCCTCTTCAAAGTTCAAAATGTTGCTGATATCCGCCCCGCGCCAACGATAGATGGACTGATCACTGTCACCTACTACGCAAATCCGGTGATGCTTGTCAGCCAACATTTTACACAGCATATACTGTGCACGGTTCGTATCCTGATATTCATCGACATGAATGTATTGAAATTTCTTCTGATAGAAGTCCAGCACTTCAGGTACTTCTTTAAATAGTTGAATGGTTGCCATAATCAGATCATCAAAATCCAGAGAGTTGTTGTTTTTGAGACGTTGTTGGTATTTGGTGTATACCTTCGCCACAATTCCCTCAAAATAGTCGCCAATCTTGCGCTCATACATTTCAGGAGTGACCAGTTCATTTTTAGCTGTGCTCATCATGGACTGAACCGCTTTGGGTTCGAACTTTTTGGTGTCTATGTTCAGATCCTTCATGCAGCTCCGAATGACAGACAACTGATCTGTAGAATCGAGAATGCTGAAATTGGAGGTAAATCCAATCCGCTCGATATCTCGGCGCAAAATACGCACACACATGGAGTGAAAGGTGGATACCCACACATCTCTCCCCTGCGGGCCAATCAGCTTGGATACGCGATCCTGCATTTCACGCGCGGCCTTGTTCGTAAAGGTAATTGCCAAAATGCCCCATGGAGCCGTCTTGCGGGTCGCGATGAGGTAGGCAATCCGGTGCGTGAGCACCCGGGTCTTGCCGCTACCCGCGCCAGCCATAATCAGCAGGGGTCCGTCTGTCGCCTCCACTGCCTGACGCTGAGGCGGATTGAGGCGGGCTACAGCCTCGTGTATATCTATTGATTGCATGCGTGCATGCTCCTTTCTGCAAACTTCCATAAAATCAAGTTCTATACTTCCAATTTCACAGCTACCGTTTCCAGCGCTTTCGCCAAGTCACGATAAATGATATTCCCTACTACAATGGTGTCACAAACGGCAGCCGCTTGTAACGCGGTAGATTTATCCACGATACCCCCTCCATATAGGACACGGGCGCGCTCTGTACTGCGATGTATTTTTTGTACCAGTTCCATATCTCCAAAGGCACCGCTATACTCCACATATACAATCGGCAGATGCATGAGCTTGTCAGCAACCTGTGCATATGAAGCGGCAGACGAAGCATCGAGTGATGCATCCGCTCCGGTAAGCTTGGCCACCGTAGAATCACCATTCAAAACTATATATCCTTCTGTCACAATTAAATCCCAAGGGATCATATAACCAAACTGCTTAATCGCACGCTGGTGCTGTCCTACGATCCAATTACTGTCCGTGGTATTAAGCACCATTGGAATCATATACAGATCAAACCCAGGCACCACAGCCTCCAGATCGGACACTTCAAGTACACACGGCACCTCATAACGCCGAACCCGCGACAGCAAATCCACCGTATTTTCATAGGTAACGCCCGACGAGCCTCCTACCATTATGGCATCCGTACCAGACATACACACGGCATCCAGCCCCTCATCGTCCAGTTCCTTGTCAGGGTCCAGCTTAAATACATGCCTCCATAATTGAATCGAATCTGCCAACACACATTCCTCCAGCATCCATTGTGCTTTTGCCACGAACCGGTCTAGCCAGATTCCAATATCCAAAAGCGTTCTATGCTAAGTCTATGACAGTGCTCAAAAGGTGTCAATGTTCGTATTCGATGGGAACACTCCGTTCTCACTCAAAACAACTTCCAGACACAAAAACACCCTCCGGCTGAACCGAAGGGTGAATCCTGAATTAATACGCATTCTTGAAGCCGTTACGGATGGTGCGGAAAATAATTTTAATATCGAATAAGAGCGACCAATTCTCAATATAGAAAATATCATGCTTAATCCGTTCCTCAATGGACGTGTCACCACGAAGCCCGTTGCTCTGTGCCCAGCCTGTAATACCAGGACGAACATGGTGCTTCACCATATATTTTGGAATCTCCTCGCGGAACTGATCCACGTAATACGGGCGCTCCGGGCGAGGACCCACGACGCTCATATCTCCTAGTAGCACATTAAAAAATTGCGGCAGCTCGTCGAGACTCGTTTTACGAATAAAGGTGCCAAAGCGAGTACGCCGAGGGTCATTGGCCGTCGTCCAGCCTGTATCGTCAGTCCCGGGTGGCAGTACCTTCATTGAGCGGAATTTGTACATCATAAAGGTACGCCGATTCAAGCCCACCCGCTCCTGCTTAAAAATGACCGGGCCTCTCGATGTCGTCATCACGCCAATCGCCACTGCCAGCATAACCGGGGAAGTTAGAATAATAGCGAACAATGAGAACAGAATATCGAACGAACGCTTAAACAATCGGTTCCCCGCCACATCCAGCGGAATATCCCGTACATTAATCATTGGCATACCTGCAAAGTTATCAAAATACGGTCGAGCTGGCAGATAGTCGAAAAAGTCAGGGATAATGAGCGTGCGTACTCCAGCCTTTTCACACATATTGATAATCTTGGGGTACTTATCATGCGCATCCAGCGGAAGAGCCAAAATGACCTCGTCAATCATCATACGTGACAGCGTAGCTTCTAGCTGGTCCAAACCGCCAAGAATTGGACGAAAATTCGCTTCTTCCTCTTCATCCCAGTGGCGTTTATCATCGAGAAAACCCACCACTTCATATCCCAGATCAGGATACTGTCCAAGATTATGATAAAAGCGTTGGCCCAGAGTACCCGCCCCGAGAATGAGCATGAATTGCTTATTGTACCCTTTTTGGCGGAGAGCTTTCAGTACCTGTTTCAGAACATATCGATAAAACAAAATAAGCAGTACGTTCCCAATCATATAGATCGCCAGATAGGACCGCGAAATGTCGATTTGCTTCACAAAAAACATGACACTCAACAGCACGAATAGACCAACAATATGAATCTGGGTGACGCGAAATACGTCTTCTGCAAACCGTTTTTTGCGTTTGGGTGAATAAAGAGAGAATAACATCCCCAGCACCACGGCAATCAGACCGTAGATTAAGCTCCAGCCTCCATATACTTGAATAGGAAGCGGCTCTTGATAGGCAATCCATTCACTTTCAAATTTGAAGAACCAGGCGATCAGAAAGGATAACTGAATGACCGCGAAATCCGCCACAATATACAATTGGGTTAAAAAACGTTGATTTCTGCGTATCATGCTTTCACCTCAGTACGAGATTGTTCGCCACTGTCCGGCTTGGCCGGTGCAGTGAGCTTGTTTTTCAAAAAGGCCATTCCGAATTTCACCGTAATTCCCGCATAGACAGCCATGTTCGTGATCCAGCTATACTGCTGTTTATAATGCTTGCGGTGGAAGACCCACATGGCTCTATGAAACTCGTAAATAATTTTCAAAGGACGACGGCGAGCGCTGCCCCCTTTGATATGAATAATATATGTGCGCGGGTAGTAGTAAATGCCCCACCCCGCTTGCTTAATCCGGTAACACCAGTCAATGTCCTCACCATACATGAAAAAGGTTTCGTCCAAGCCGCCGACCTGTTCAATCGTCTCCCGACGCACCAGCATAAAAGCACCCACCAGCACATCCACTGGATACTCATCATCCGGGCTTAAATGCCCGAGCTGGTATTGATTGTACTTCGGGTTATCCGGGTAACGCTTCGACCAGCCGAAGGCGTAGTAAAAGGATGCAGAAGGCGTAGGAAACCCACGCTTACAAGCCTTATCCAGCGAACCATCTGGCAAAATAACCTTGCAGCCCGATGCTCCCATCTCCGGATGCGTATCCATGAACCGAATCATCGTATCCAGCGTGTCCGGCTGCACCAGCGTATCGGAATTCAACAACAATACGTAACGCCCGCCCGCTACCTCGATGCCCTGATTGTTTGCCTTGGCAAAACCTGTGTTATCCTCATTGGCAATCAACGTAATCTCCGGATATGCAGCACGAATGGCTTCCACAGACCCATCATTGGAGTGATTGTCGATAACAATCACTTCATATCGATATTGCGTCTCTGACGCATACACCGACTGCAAACAATCCAGCGTCAAACGGCATGTATTATAGTTGACGACCAGTATGCTTACATCCATATTTAAAACGCTCCTGACAAATTCAGTAATCTGTTCTACTATCGACTATTATAGCATACCCCACAGGTAACGGGGCGCAAAAAAGCACATAACCTGTAGCCTTGCACCGTTAGCAGGATTTTGCAAAATTCTTGAGGTATAAAAATCATCGTGGTAAGATATACATGGAAAAAGGGCTGGTGCCAGCCAGCCCCTGCGCAACCAACGCTCCAAGAGCGGACGGTTTTGGAACATCAGGCCGAAAATAGACCCTTCCTTTCGGGGGCGGTCTATTTTCGTTTGTTAAACTCTAACAGTGTGACGATCAACGCCCCGAACGTCAGCATTAAACTGAGCGCCTCAAACACTGTCACAGGCTTCACCCCCCTCCTCGGGAGAGTTAGCCGACCGCCCTTGTCAGCCTATATCGGTTGCACCCTTCAATTATACTATATTTTTCCATAAAGGAACATGTATTCGATGATGTTTTGTTGAAATAGTCTTAAGGCTTTTATAATCAACCGAATCTATCTAATCATCCTCTTTATCTTTTATCATTTGACGCTTCTAGATGGAAAAAAGTTGCAGACGTTTTATTCATGTTTCTATAATTTACCCAGTACGAAAACTAGCTTATAAATCCAGTTGTCCATTCGTGACTGTCTATAAAATGGAGAATGCCATATATATTTCATACGGGAAAATATCCCTTTTTGATAGCTGTTCAGGAACTGATCAATATCTTTATACATACGAGGAGACAAATCTTGTCCATACAGTTGAATGAACTGCCGGGCTTGTTTGCTTAGAATATAGCGATTTTTTCCTTTTACAAATCTGTTTAGCCTTTTCCTCCACTTGCTTGTCCATCCATCCGTAGAGCCCCCAAGCACATTATTTTGATGCTGCCGATATAAAATGGAGGGATTAGGGTCGAACACAACCTCACCCAAAGAAGATACACATAAGTAAATCCACCAGTCATGCATTATAATGTTTTTAAAAGAAGCCGGAATTCTCTTCTTCACTAATTGGAGTGCTTCTTTGTTGATCACCATGGTACAACCTACACATACATTCTCAATTAAAGCATTATAAAAAGACAAAGGTTTAGGAATATCTGCTGGCCATACCTTAAGAGGTTCCAACGTGTGAGAAACCATTTGCGTGGCAGAACAGTACATCAACGGTTGGCCCTCCTCTCTTTCATTAAGAAGAGATACAGCTTGGGCAAGCTTGTTCGGCATCCACACATCGTCCTGATCACAGAACGCGTAATAGTCGAAAGTCTCAGACGATCTTTGAACCAGATTAAAGAAACTTTCAATAACCCCTTTGTTGATTTCAGGACATAAAATGATTTGGTGGGGATGTTTCTGCTTCAGGGCATTCAACTTTACGACTGTACTATCCGTAGAACCATCATCACGAATTAGAATCTGAAAATCTACATCTTTTTGATTTAACAAGCTTTCAATTTGTTCCTCTAAATAAACTGCTCCATTATATGTAGATAATAAAATTTGCACACTGGGCCTGTTCAGAATGATGCCCTCCTTATAGCTGAAAAATGATTGAACTAATTATAATACTTATTGAACTTAATCGACATATGTGTCTACATAATAAAATCTCCCAATCATAACATGATGGGAGATCGCTGTAGGTTAGTGTACCTTTACTTGCTCGAACTTGCTAGATATTCTTTTAAAAAATCTCGCAGTCCCTCACGCCAAGCACGCAAATCATTCAGCCCATTTGTTCGGATCGCAATATGTTCCATCACGGAATTACGTGGACGAGCTGCTGGTCTAGGGAATTGCTCCGTGCTGCATGGCTCCAGTTTTGCTGTGATCTTGGCACCTAATATTTCCGCCGCATCCTGCAAGATAGCTTGCGTAAATTCATACCAGGTACAGGCGCCGCTGTTGGAAGCATGGTATACGCCGTACTTCTCAGTTTGAACCAACTCCGCTAAAAAGCGGGCCAAATCCACCGTATAGGTAGGTGAACCCTTCTGGTCGTTCACAACCTGAAGTTGTGGTTTTTCCTGCCCAAGCTTCAACATCGTTTTAACAAAATTATTACCATGCAGTCCATACACCCAAGATGTACGAACAATAAAGTACCTGGAGGAAAGCGTCTTGGTCAATATCTCGCCCGCCCGTTTGGACTTTCCGTAGATGCTCTGCGGATTCGTATTATCATACTCATGGTAAGGGTTCTCCGCTGTTCCATCGAACACGTAATCTGTGCTGATATAAACCAGCTTGGCTCCTGCTTTTTCTGCGGCCAGTGCCATATTACGTGTTCCTGCCGCATTTACTTGATAAGCCCCGTCTACATCGGACTCCGCTGCATCCACTGCCGTATACGCTGCACAATGGATGACAGCGTCAGGTTGGTATTGTCCTACGCTCTTCACAGCTTGCTCCAAATTCGTTATATCCAGCTGTTCCCGATCGTATCCAAGGACATCATGTCCTTGCTCCTGAAAAACCTTTACTACGTCTTTACCGAGTTGACCGGATGCTCCAGTAACCAGTACCTTCATCTTTAAGCATCCCCCAAGCGGGAACCATACTGCTTAGTATAATATTGTTGGTATTCGCCGGACTGAATACGAGTCCACCATTCTTTGTTGTCCAAGTACCAACGAATCGTTTCTTTAATGCCCGTTTCAAAAGAGTGTTTTGGCTTCCAGCCCAACTCGTTCATGGTTTTGGTTGGGTCAATACCGTAACGACGGTCATGTCCTGGACGATCCTGTACATACGAAATTAGAGATTCTGGCTTGCCCAGCTCCTCCAATACCGTTTTGACGATATGCACATTTGTCCGCTCGTTATTTCCCCCGATATTGTATACTTCACCCAGCTTCCCCTGATGAATGACCAGATCAATTGCGCTGCAATGATCCTCTACATACAACCAGTCGCGGATGTTCAAGCCATCTCCGTACACAGGAAGCTGTTGGTCGCTCAACGCACGTGAGATCATAAGCGGTATCAGCTTTTCCGGGAACTGGTACGGGCCATAGTTGTTGGAACAACGTGTGATATTCACGGGTAGACCAAAGGTCTCATGATATGCACGAACCAACAAATCGCCGCCTGCCTTGGACGCAGAGTAAGGACTATTAGGTTGCAGTGGAGTTTCCTCCGTAAACAAGCCAGTTTCACCCAGAGAGCCATACACCTCATCTGTTGATACCTGTACAAACTTGGTCACGTTATATTTCTTGGCTGCGTCCAGTAGCACTTGCGTACCCAATACGTTTGTTTTCACAAACACTTCCGGTTCCAAAATACTTCGATCCACATGTGACTCCGCTGCAAAATTCACCACCACGTCAATTCCCTGCTGCATCAACTGGTCAATCGCTTGTGCGTCGGTAATATCTGCTTTCACGAAGGTATGTTTGGGGTGAGTTTCGATGGATTTCAAGTTTTCCAGGTTACCTGCATACGTAAGCGCATCTATATTCACAATTTCGTAATCTGGGTGCTGCTTTAACATGTACAATACAAAGTTACTGCCAATAAACCCGGCACCGCCGGTGACAAGAAGTTTCATAAAGACCTCCTAAAACGTGCTTTAATACATACAACATATGCTTTTGAGCTAATAACGAACAAAGATGAGTTTATTATTAGTTCAATTGTCTATATAATTGTGACTAATTCTTTAATCAAAATTAATGTCTGCATCGGCTAGTACTGGATGCTTCTGATCCTTCTCCGAAAGAATAGCATGAGAAGTCGGCCAGTCAATTCCCAGTGCAGGATCATTCCACAGGATACCGCGATCATTTTCAGGTGAATAATATTCGTCTACCTTATACAGCACCTGGGTATTGGGAACAAGCGTACAGAATCCATGAGCAAAGCCTTTAGGCACCAGTAACTGACGTCTATTATGCTCGCTTAAAATCACTCCAACCCATTGACCGAATGTCGGGGAACTTTTACGAATATCCAAAATAACATCGTATATGGCTCCAGAAATCACACGAATGAG
This sequence comes from Paenibacillus terrae, assembly GCF_005217525.1. Lineage (GTDB taxonomy): Bacteria > Bacillota > Bacilli > Paenibacillales > Paenibacillaceae > Paenibacillus > Paenibacillus terrae_C. The sequence continues at coordinate 12,084 of NZ_PNXQ01000004.1, forward strand.
TTTAGTCTGTGCTTTAGGATTAAGCTGGTAATGCAAACCACGAATCACGCCAGTTTCTACAGATAAAGACTGATTATCCTGAATAAAAGCATAATTAATACCGTTTTCTTTCATGATCTGTTCATTGTAACTTTCCATAAAAAAACCACGGTGATCACCATGAACCACTGGTTCAATGATTTTTGCACCTTCCAGTTTCAAAGGGATTACCTTCATTCGTCCGCATCCTCCCTTTATTTTAAAGCTTTAGCTTTCCAAACTCTTCGCCAAACACGATATCCTTGGCCAATTCATTAGCACGCGCAAGTGATGGGTGAGTTCCCGCGTCCGTCCACCATCCTTGAAGGACATCATACGTCAATGTTCCATTAGCAATATATGCATTGTTAACGTCAGTGATCTCAAGTTCTCCACGAGCAGAAGGTTCAAGCGTTTTTACAATTTCAAACACACTATGATCGAACATATAAATGCCTGTTACGGCATAATCACTTTTTGGTTCTTTAGGTTTTTCTTCAATGGATACAATCCGCTCCCCTTGAAGCTCAGCCACTCCAAAACGGTGTGGATCTTGTACCTGTTGAAGAAGGATCTTCGCCCCCGTGATTTGATTACGGAAATTGTCCACAAATGGTGCAATGTCATCTTCAAATACATTATCGCCCAAAATAACGACCATTTGATCATCGCCTACAAATTGTTCAGCCAGATCAAGGGCTTGTGCGATCCCACCTGCTTCGTCCTGAACTTTATAAGTGAATGTTACGCCCATTTCACGACCGCTACCAAGAAGGTTAACGACATCTCCCATATGCTCTTTACCTGTAACGATAAGGATATCGTGTATGTCAGCTTGCTTGAGCTTGGATACAGAATGGAAAATCATTGGGTACTTACCAACGGGTAATAAATGCTTATTTGTTACTTTAGTTAAGGGGTAGAGACGTGAGCCTGTACCACCAGCAAGTATTATACCTTTCATTGCTCCTCCTTAATTGCTTTCAGATTATTTTTGGAATCATATTTGCCCAAATATAAGTTTAACAATATTTTAATAAGCAGCATATTCCCTCGCAATGGACTAATCTTAGTAGGTATCTTTCCCTTTGGATATGAGCGTTCAACTGGAATCTCCGTGACTTTATAGCCTAATTTGGGCGCTTTAACTGACAAATAGCCCAAAAGCTCGTAAGTCTCAAAAACATCTCTAAAAGGATGTAAATGGGGATCTTTTAAAAACCGAGCAGAATGGGCCCTAAATCCATTGGTAGTGTCTGTATAATGATATCCTGCAACTAGTGATATAAACGGTGCATGAATAAGTTTAATAGCAAGTTTTCTAGAGATAGGAGTATTTATTTCCTTACCTCCTGGTACATACCTTGAACCTTGAATAAAATCATACCCTTCGTCAAGTTTCTGAATGAACTCAGGAATTGACTCAACGCTATCTTTATTATTCCCATCCACAGTAATGATGCCCTCATATTGTTCTTGTAATGCGTAAGCGAATCCCATCCGTAGTTGTGCACTTAATTTACCCTTATCTTTTTTAACTAGAATAGCTCTTACATGATTATCTAAAAGAAATGATTCATCTAAGGAACCATCGGTGCTCCCACCGTCTAGAATAATAATATCAACAGTTTCTGCAAGTGATTTTAACTTGTTAAGTTGTTTTTGAATTTTTATTCCTTCGTTAATAACAGGAATACATACACAGTATTTACTATTTTTCGACTTAAATTCTTTAAGCTCAAAATTAGGAATTTCCCAATTTTTATTTTCAATTACATTCATTGGCGGGATATTCTCCTTATTAAGCGTAAATTTCTGAAGCGTATATTAGAGCTTGTTCAACATTAGCTACATTCGGATTGTCCCCATTTTTCATTTCAATAGAAACCCAATTTCTATAGCCTGTTTCTTTGAGAACCTCTGCTATTTCCCTATGCGTTGAAACACTGTCCTTGCCCCCGACCTTATTAAGATAGGGTTCGCTAATATGGAAATGACTTAAATAAGGCATACTTTTTTCAATAGTTGAAGAAACATCCTCGTTATTTAAAGTAAGAGCACCCGCATCCAGATGCAATTGAAAACCAGGATGGTTGACTTCCCGAACCAGTTGTAAACCTTCTTCACTATTTGTAATGAAATCACAACCATATTGAGAGGGATTGGGCTCTATACACAAGGTTACATTTTCTGTAACAGCAGCCTCAGCAAGTTCCGCAAAAAATGGAATAGCAATGTCCAGTTGCTCATTTTTAGATAGACCATTGGAAAGTCGGTTTTTAGGAGATCCAAATACTAGTGCTTTAACACCTATTTTACCCGCCAAGCCCATTATACCAATTACATAATCTTTTAGCTTATTACGAGATTCAACATCTGGAAACAAAGCCAACCCATGCTGTCCAAATAATAATGATTGCATAGCAATTAAATGAATATTTCTTTGTTCCCAATATTGCTTAAATTGTAGTAATTCGTTAGTTTCGCAATCTAATGGACGTTGCCAAAATTTAGTAGGGGCAATTTCTAGTCCACGAATGCCAAGTTTATTAAGCAACACAATGATATCTTCATCCTCATTACTATTCCACGCAATATTGGAAATAGAAAGT
>NZ_PNXQ01000004.1:14723-14886 GCF_005217525.1 Paenibacillus terrae
TTTCATTGGAAAAGTTAATATTCAGTCCAGCCTGAGCAATTTCTTTTGCACTTACAGGCTCTGTAGCAAAATTCACTATACTTAGCGAATTAGCAAGTGCGGTTTGAATATCATCCCACAAATGATTCATATTATAAAATTGAAATTCACTTAGGTGGTGAGT
>NZ_PNXQ01000004.1:14896-15046 GCF_005217525.1 Paenibacillus terrae
TTCATTGAAGCGCCCTCTTTTCTTCCTCAATAAATACTTTAATCTCCTGTAGAACTTCTTCTTTAGATTTCATATATTCTTTATTGTCACGTTCACTGAAAATATGTGAATACAGACTTCTCATATCATATGAAACGGGCTTCTTCTCCG
>NZ_PNXQ01000004.1:15073-23029 GCF_005217525.1 Paenibacillus terrae
TAAATGTAAAGCATTGTCATGAATTAAATCATAAATAAAATTTTTCTTAAGTCCTTTGCCGAATAGGCCAGGGAGACGAATAATCAAATGGTCATGAAAAGTTTTGGTAACGAATTGTTCTAAATAAAAACGATGTTTTCCGTAAGGTTCTGTTGTTTCTATTTGTATATTCGCAGACTCATCAACTTTGATAGGAGTACTATATACATCAACTGTAGAGATGAGCACAAACTTTTGAGCCTTGACCTCTTTTAAGCAGGAAATCAGTTGATTGATATTAGCAAGATCTTCCTCTGGGGCTTGATTAGCCTTCCATTTGACAGCTGGGGCGGCCGCACATACAACTAAATCATATTCCTTACCTTTAATAGACTCAATATTGGACGAATTATACAACTCATCAAATGCTGTCTGTGCAAGTAAAGTGGAACCTACATACCCGGTAAATCCTACAAGACAATTTTTTTTCACAACGCTCTCTCCTTCCTTATTGACCAGAAGCACTCTCTTTTTCTTTAATTAACTCCAATCTAGGCTTTTTCTCTTTATACATTTCTACAGACTTGGTACTGTAAAAAGGACGATTTTGGATCTCAATTAATATGCGTGAAGTGTACTCTCCAATAATCCCACCGATAAAAAACAACCCTGCGAAACCAAGAGAGATTAAAATCATAAGTGTAGTCCAACCTTGTACTACTGACTGATTAAAAAAGTAATTATATAAAGCGTATCCCCCCATGAACAAAGAAAACAAGAAAAATACACCTGTAAGTAGATGAGCTGCTCTTAACCCAAAATGAGAAAATGAAACCAACGCATCTACAGCTAACGAAATATTCTCCCGATTTACTTTCCTACCAGTCATTCTATTGACGGGCTTATAATTAACCAAGGTTTTAGAATAGCCCGTAAGCTCATAGAGGGCTTTCCTATATCTTACCTTTTCTCTCAAATTTAGCATAGCGTTTAAAGCACGACGCGTTACTAAGCGTGCAGTTTCTGTAGAAAGAGATAAATTTAAGTAAGACACCTTATTTAGTATTCTATAAAATATTCGAGATTTCCAGCCAGCTTGCCCAGACGTAGCAGCGACTATATCAAACCCTTTTCCGGTTGCCGTTTTGAACATTTCGTACAGCAGGTCTAAATCAAAATCAATGAATAAAGACTCAATTTCAAACACAAAGTCACCCATTGATTTATTAAGTCCTGCCATCATCGCATGCTCAACACCATGTTTTCTGGACAGATTAATAATCGTAGTGTCCCCATAAATATTTTCCATTGCACTATGCGCGTTCTCCAGCGTCTTATCTTGGCTAAAATCGTTAACCAGTATGATCTCATAGTGTTGGAAATATGTCATCAGTGTGCGGTCTAATTCAGTTAATGCCTGCACAATTTCTTGCTCATTATTGTGCGCATACAGAACAGTAGAAACAAAAACCTGCTCTTTCATAGCACTTCCTCCAAATCATAGATGGTGTTAAACTTCCCAGAAAAAACAGATACAAATCTCGGACTTTCTGAAAATTCTTTAATAACCGTAGGTCGGGAATCATCAAGCTCCGAAGCACTAATTAATGCTTTTACAGCAAATAGGGATTTTTTGTAGGTTATTTGAATTTCAGGATTAAGATACTTTTTAGCCAGTTGGTTCATTCTTGTCCAAGCTGTGTAAGGCCTAACCGGACAAGTATTACAATTGCTTAATTGCCTTACACTACAGGCATCATTGTATTTTTGACAAGAGAATTCAGGTAATGCGCTAAAAGATGACTCATGTGGAGTATGCCCAACAGACGTAAGTGAATGATACCCGCTTTCTCCAAAAGGCATTAAAGAAAAAAACGGCCCATCCATTACAGTAATTCCTACATCTTGAACGTTTTTGGTTACCCCCGTCATAATCACTTCACATATTTCATATTTAGTTGAAAATAACTCATAGTCAAACTTACGTAGAATCTGGTTAATACTCGCATAGGTTGCGTTAAGTATGTTGGTAGCTGTACAATCGGATCCATCAGCGAAACGAAGTACATAGTGATCCTCTTCAATGCTTACTTTGTCAATTAGTTTATTGAAACACAGAGACACATTTTTAAAGCCCTGTAACTTCTCCATGTACCAATTACGAATTAAATTAGCATCATAGCTATATTCCGTCGTTTCGAATGCTGCTTCCACTGCCCCTGGATTAAAATACATCCTGCTATTAACCTCTAGCGCGGGTACTTCCACATAATCACAGAAATGCTGAAACTGCTCCGCATTTGTTAAGGAATCATTCGCAGAAATCGCATATATTTTCTTAAACCTATCGTTTATAGCAAAAGAAAAATCACGGACAAATCGCTCATAGTAATGAGCAGATTTCGCAGCGGTTGAAACACTTCTTGGATAGTGATACCCGTTGTGAACTCTGGCCTGGTTAATATAACTCGCACGTTGCAAAGGTTTGTCATCAAATTCAATCACAGCTATTTTAAGATCTTTCTTCGCTAATAAGTGAGCAGCATAAAGACCGTATATCCCAGCGCCAAAGATAACATAATCGTAATTCAAAAGTCATTCCCCTTTTGTCAGTGCCACATTTTGTATATTCTTAGTCAATAAAAAATAATGATAGTACCGATAATCAGCAAGATAATACCCATTAGTTTAAAAACAGTTATCGGCTCGTGAAAAATCAAAACAGACACTGCAACAATACCTAGTGTAGTCAATGCCTGCGATACAGGCGAAATTCTTCCCAATTCCCCCCTAGACAAAGCAAAGATGTAGAATACAAAGCTAACACCATATAAAATTGCACCGAACCATATGTAAGGTGAGGTAGACAACTTTATAAGTGATTGAAAGCTAATCCCGGTAAAATTCAAAACATTTATTCCATGCTTTAAAGTGATTTGAGCGACAATGTTAAAAAGCATTGCTAAAAAAAGCAACAATAATAGCATTATAATCCCCTAACAGTTTATTTATTGTTTATTCTATCACTTGTAAAAAAAATTTGCATTATGAAGAATTTTGTCAAACTGATAGTTCTCCGCCTATCAATATCCAAACAAAAAAATGCAAAAGACCTACCTATTTCACAGTAAATGAATTTGGAAATATCAATTTTTGAATATCTTTTTCTTTAAGACTAAGCTGAATCCATGGTCCGTTAATGGAAATGTTTAAAATATGATACTCTTTTCCTTGTCTATCAATTAAAATTGTTGGTTTTTTCTCTAACACTTGATTAGTCTCCATATTATTTTCAAGTAAGATTGTTGAGTTATTACGATGAACGCCTAAGTACCAGTTACTATCTGTAAAATCAGCTGTTGTAATATTTAAATCTTTAAAAGATATACTTATCTTAAAAATGGAATTTTCATTTTTTCTAGCCAATTTACTATCTAAATGAATGATTCCTTGAGGAGCTATTCTATAAATCGGTAATATTTTGTTGTTTACTTCCAAGCTAGATACATTATTGTCTGTCATTAAATTCACAACATTATTATCAATTGGAATCGCACCTTCAATAACATTTTTAGGGATTATTCCTACGATTATAATTTCGCCTTGATTTCGGTCATATATTATAGCATTTCCCCATGAGAACAAACCGTTTTTAAGAGATTTACCTAAAAGCCATACAATATTTTTATCTTTATAGACTTGTACGGCATCATCAGCAAGTTCCTTTCTATCTCGTATTTTTTCATAAACTCCCCTGTGTAGCAGTAAATTTGCGTATCCTCTAACGTCGCCATTATTATAAAATACCGCGTTGTGATACTTAGAATTTATATATTCAATTAGTGACTCGCTGGCAGCTAAATCTTTTTCTTCCCATACTCTATGACTATTATAAAATTGAACAAGAGTAACTACAGCCGATAGCACAATCAAAATACTCATTTTTTTAATATATATAGATTTTGCACTAGCTACCCCCACTAAGATTATGAGAATTATTAACAAGACAAGCTTCAAACGATCAAATGAATATATTATTGCATGTTGTTTCATAATCACATTTTCAAAAATGGGGAATAAAAAAAGAAAAAACCATATTTTTAATTTTTTGAAATTACTAATGAAATCAGGACGAATGTTTCTATTTAGTAAACAAAACAACACAATTAACCCTGTTAAGATTAAATATGGTCCAAAAGATTCCCAGTAGCCTTCAAATAGGTATCTCCATCCAATAGAATTCGCAATATTGCGTGCGAAAAAACGAGATTCTAAAGTATTGATCAATGCTTTTGGACCAATAGCTATCCAAAATGGTATCAAAAACGAAGCAACCGCAAGTAAAGTGCTAGAAATAATAATAGAAAGTAAAGTCAAATTATTTTTACTCTTAATTCCCAAGAAAAATAAACATATTAGAAAAATAAAATTAGACAAATATCCTGTCCATTCTGTAGCCGGAGCGCAAAAAGATAAAAAGAAAAACAGAAGATACATATAAACGTTGTTGCCATTTTTTAATTTTAGCAAATAATTAAATACAATAAGCTGACTTATCCAAAAAACCTGAAATAAAGATTGAGACCAATATATTACACCATGAGAAAATAACGACTCTAAGTTGAAAATATATACTGTGACTGCAATAATAACTCCATATAAACAAAGTTTTTTATTATTTGTTATCTTACTAATCAGTAAAAAACATAAAATAGCTACAAAAATAGAACAAATAAAATGAATTATTAAATTAAAATACATTAAATTTATGATAGTAGTGTTAAGCCCCAACAAACTAAAAAACAGATAAGGGATGCTAAAACCAAGTTGAGGAAAAGAAGTATAAAAATAATTTCCTTTTTTATCAGAAACAGTTGCGCCCCAAGAAATATATTTATCCTCCACCGGCCCCAATGAAACAATAGGTAAGAACAAGTGATCTTTGATCGAATTCTCTTTAAGTGCATCTATGGTTAACAGGACATGATAGGAAGCATCAATATTAGTTATATTTGAGTATGGTTTTAGATTAGAAGTTCTCACGAATATAGAAATCGAAAAAATTAATATTATTAAGAATAAAAATAGAAAATACTCTTTTTTTGAAATTTTCGGCATTTCGTTTCCTCCATTATCAACACATGACTCCATACTTCTTAATGAACTAGAATTCCTTGTCATTCCTAGATATGTAGCACATAATGAGCATGAATACATAAAGTACGATGCATGCTCTTATGCGCTTTTAATCACAGTTTGCTAACCAACCATAGCTGAACTTCTATCTGGTCATTTTACTAGCTTAACCAATTTAATAGAGTTAATTTTAACTTTTACATTAGCCTTATCCCCTACATCGAATCTTAGCTCATTGTGGCTGTTTCTTAACCAGTCCGGATCCGAACCTAAAGGTATTAATAATTGTCCACTAACCACATTAAATAAGAAAGAATGATCTTCATTATATTTCTCACTTTTTCTGTTACTACTATTCCAATAAAGTTGGCCTTGGAAAGGTTCCTGAGATCCTACAATATTGAGGTCAATTAATAAAAAGTCAGCATCTTTTCCTTGTATAGGAGAATCAAGTTTAAAACTCACATATGGATCATTACCGTTGGTCACTATACTCCCATCCGCTTCTTTGATAATCTCATTAGATCCTGACAATGGCATATAGTCCGGTAAAGATTGAAATCGATCCTTCATTTCTTTAAAGTTTCTTCCCCAAGCAACTGGTAACGATTTTAAATCCTTTTGATGAAAAACTGCTCTTAATTCGTTTTCACCGGCATCAGTTGTACCTTCATAAGCTTTAGTTTCCAACATTCTCTGCTTGCTCACCAAAAATTGAAGAGAATTATATTGATAGTACACGTAGTCTCTTTCTAAAAACCATTTATATAATCTATAGGCACGTATTGAAGCGGGTCCTCCATCATGTCTGATTGCTGGACCAATAAAAACTAATGGCGGCTCTTCTTTATCAAGATTTTTTATCATTTTTTCTTGAATCTCTTCATTGGCAGCAAGATAATCTGCAGAATAGAAAGTAGGAACTTTTTTGTTAGTTATCTCATAAAAAAGTGTCCGATTTGTTAAATCTGCATAAGTCTCTCCTGTTTTCAACATTTTTGAGAGTACTGTTTTAAAATCCAACATCTCTTGCCATCTTTCCTTAGCAATAAATCCCTCACCGACATCTGGAATACCCTGCTTTTCACCATTTACAAAAATAGCGTTGTCTGGCACAACCATTGGTTGTATTAGCTTTTCTGTAATTCTAAAAGCCTGCTGCTGCCCAAAAGTTGCCACAGAACCTAGCAATATTGCAAATACGATTAAATATATATGATGAGCTACACTATTAAACCTATTTTTAAGAAAAAAGACATACAGGGCTGGTATTAAAAAAGCAAAACATATAAAAGTAATTGATCCAGAGCGATGCATTGAACCAGAATCTAAGCGCCCTAAGCTATACCCGGTGATTAATACTAAGAATACAACCGATGTAATACAATATAAAATCATGAGATAAGTTTGCTTTTCTTTATTGAAAGACACTGCTCTTTTCACATTAAAAATCATTAATCCCACAAAAAGAAACAGAGTGAATATCCATCCTCCAATTCTAATGGATTCCCAAAGCAGTCTATTTAGTTTATCGTACGGAAAGGGCTTAGGAAACCATTCAGGAGAAGACTGGGTTTCGGAAAAAAGACTTATCCCGTATGCAAGGGTATTAGCAGAGCCATTATCAAGAATAAATTGAACAGTCCCCAATAGTGTTGGGAATAACATTACTAAAGTACAAAGTTGAATTACCAATAAACTACAGAATAATAATTTATGTTTGAAGAATACCTTACTCCATAACTTAAGCTTTATCGTCCTATATAACATCACGCCAAATAGAGGTAAAAAGGCTACTGTCAAAGCTGCACCCATGGATGGATTATATAAACAATGGACTAAAGACATCCAAAAATAAAAAAAGGTCCACTTCACAGGATTAGACAGCGTCTTTTTGTGAAAAAGAATTAGCATATAAGGAACAATTAAATAAGTTCTGTTCATGCCCGATTCATATAATATTGGCAAAGAAAATATGATGAATAAAAAAGCCCATTTTGAATCATATAATTTTTTTATAAGCAACACTACGAAGACACCCATAATTATAGGGAATGCAGCAAACGTATAGTTGATACTTGATAGGTTTCCATTAAAAACATAGTCATTAACAAGACTATACATTGGGCCCATTATACCCTGTATTGACATTACATCTACGTTAAGTCTCATTCCATAATTCAACATTTGTTGTAAGGGCATGAAAATTTCCCCTAAATGGAAATCATCTGAAACAAAGCCACTATAAACAGGAGTGGAGTACAACATAATAATAGTTAAAGGTATTAATGAAGGCCAGAATATGTAATCCCACACATTGCTATTGCTACCTTCACTTTTTCTATGTTTTAAAATCAATAGGAACGTGTAAATAAACAGTATAACAGCTATAGAAGCCATTATAGCTAATGTATCATTATTTCTATGCAATTCAATTTTACTTCCCGTCTGATATACACCAAACACTAACACCAATGTTATAAAAGGAAGAATTAATTGAGATAAATACATTAAGGTCTTTGTCAGAGTGGTTAGAAGGCGCTCTTTATAAAAGTAAATTGCAACTTGAAGCATCCAAACTAATAGAGTCAGAACTTCCGGGATAAACTGTGCTAATTTGTTAGAAGAATTTGGGTTAACAAAACTAAAAACAAAAAGCAGCGTTATAATTGCGAAATAAGTAAAAGTAAGCGATACAATAAGACTTGTAAAGACTTGCTCTTTATCGGAGGAATCTGTTTTTTTACCTTCAACAACAAAATAGGTAATAAACATCAATATAGAGATATAAATAAAAGAACTATTCCCACTAAAAAAATAAAAACTGACCGCGTAGAATAA
>NZ_PNXQ01000004.1:23039-23222 GCF_005217525.1 Paenibacillus terrae
GGAAATGCATAAATATACATACCGTAAGTAAAGTCACCATACTTATTTATTTTATACATTTTTATTTTCTGAGAGTAAGCAAAACAAATAATAAGATAGCTTCCAAAAATCATGAAAACTTCTTTTAAGCCACCGAATTCAAAACTTATTAATACAACTATAAACGAGCATAGCATTAGCTTT
>NZ_PNXQ01000004.1:23232-23735 GCF_005217525.1 Paenibacillus terrae
GAGAAAGAAGCAGACCAATAAATTTTTTGACACGAAAAGTCCTGCTGGATTCATCTGTATTTCCGCTATATTTTTTTTATTCACAAAATATATTAAGGGAATTAAAAACAAACAGAAGCAGAGAATGAAGAAGTAGATTATCGAGTAATCCAAACTCTTGAATTGATCAGACCATACGATGTTACCTGCAATGATGTCATGATAAACTTGTTTGCCGTTAGCATAAATCTTTAAAAAAGCCATGGTTGAAACTAGCGATAACAGTACAGCCAACACACTTGATATTAAAAGGTGCATTGAGGATTTAGGAAGAAACGACTTCAAATTGCTCATGCTCAGGCTCCCTCTTGTTCTTATGAAGTGATTTTAAACTTAAAAATTTCTTTTCAACTAGATGCCAAGAAAAATACGAACAAGCCAAACAAATAATAAAAGAAATAGAAAAATGAAAAAAGGTACTCATCTTGCCACCACCGAAAATCCATGTAACAAATTGTTGAACA
>NZ_PNXQ01000004.1:23745-35087 GCF_005217525.1 Paenibacillus terrae
CTATAGCAATACATAACTATACCTGCCAAGAAATAGCCTAAAAGATAATTCGCGCTCCCCATACTTATGCCGTAAAAGTTATAATTATCAAAAATATGAGGGGAGAATATATTTAGATATAAAACCAGTACAAATAAAAGCAATACGGATTCGCGAGTTTTATGACTGAACCAGCCAATAGATCCTATAATCAAAACCAATGCATAAAATAGAACCTCATAAGGTAAAGTCCACAATGATCCATTTACTGAACCAGGATAAATATTTCCAGTAAAGACACCTGGTAGCTCATAGTAAATAGGAAAAAGAAATGAGCTTCTTAAATAATCATATGTCTGAGGATTGGTTAAATAATCATTTAAGGTATTATTAGTTACAACAGCTCCAATAACGAAAGTTGAAAACAAAACGGCACATATCAAGCCCGGAAAAACTCTTAATACTCTATTGAAAACAAACCTAAACTTACTTGGGGTTTTATTAAAACTCATACTTATTAAGAAGCCACTAATAACAAAAAAAATAGCAACAGATACTCCTCCAAGTGGCCATTGACCATTTGTTATTTTAACAAAAAACTCATTTGTATTCCCTGAGATTGGATAAGAATGTGAAAGCAATACCATAACTGCAGCGGCAAGCCTCATAAAATCAAAATTATTCTCTTTACCAATCATTCGATTTTCGAGTAGTACTGATTTCTGGCTCAAATAATCAACTCTTTCATTAGAATTATTACGCCCAACACAAGCAAATCTATAGATAATCTAAAAAAGAAAAAATCCTACAAGGAAAGCAGGATTTATCTGTCCAAATTTGCTAATAGGATATTTATATAAAAATGCTAATTACATCGATTCTATCTTTTTAAGGCTTTGAACTTAAGAATAAAATAAATTAACTTCTTTCCCATTTTCAAAGAACCTTTATTATTGTTTCTAAGCTTAGTTAAAACCTTCCACCCAATTGTGTTTCTCATGTTCATTAATTCTGTTTCCAGTTGGTTAAGCTGGTTATGATACTCATGTGATGTTATATTACTATCATGAGGGAAATAATATTTTAAAGAGACAAGAAGATTGGCATTATCGAATACAGTTATTGTTTTAGTCAGTTCTTTGGAAACTACGGACCTATCGTACAATTCTATATATTGAGCTACCATCTCTAATTTTGTTTTATATTTATACTCACTAATATTAATTTTAATTTTAGCCAGTTCATTTTGCCCATCATCAATAATTTCATCCAGTTTCTTCATAACATCGCTTAGTTCAAGAGATTGGGATACCCATCCACCGCCGACCTTATTAACTCTTTCCTTAAGGGCTCCCATAGGAGTAACCAGGACAGGTATATCATGCAGCCAAGCTTCAGTTAACGTATAAGAAAATGTCTCAGGCCATGGAGATAACAAACAAACCAAATCCAGATCCAATCGTTTTATGATATGGCTCAGTTCTTCTCTTTTGTACTCTCCATGCTTTTGGAGATTACTTTGATTCAATAAATTTAATTTCTGGTCTCCCAATCCACCAATTAAATGCCATTTAATATTATTTCTAGAATATTTCGTGATCAATTTATAAATCAAATCACTACCTTTATTAGGTGCAAGCCCTCCTAAAAATCCAATATTCCATTCTTTAATCTCTTTTTCCTCTGATTTCACATATGAAATTTCAGAGCCTGTTAAATCACTCTCAATAGTGACTCCATGTTCGATAGCAGAAATCCTACTTTCTAATGAGGGAAAATGCTTTATAAATAAATCTTTCGAAAAATCACAAGGTGTAATAAATTGGTCGACTTTACTAATCATCTCTTCAACTTTTTCTCTCCATTTCTTTATAAATGGAGTATGAAATCCAAAAGCAGCTCTCAAGGAGGAATTGAATTTTTCTTCTTCATTTCCACTCTCTAAAATATACTTATTATTCTCATCCAACAAATTCACCTTTGGACTGAATAGATAGTAATCATGCAAAGTAAAAATTACTGGTATATTAAATTTATGAGCAATATGAGGGATATCAAAAGAATGCCTGATCAAATGGTGTATATGCACAAGGCTAATCTCAAACGTCCCCAAAATTCTTTCTACAATTTCACTATATTCTTGATGATGAAAATGTTGTATAGAGATAGAATCATGTAAAGGAAAATGATATTTTGCAATAAAATCCCCCTTAAGATACTGCTTTAACACCAACTCATTTCCATTCGTCACTAATACAAAAGCGTAATAATCTTGTAACTCGGATACAATATCCTTAACATGATACTCTGTTCCACCAATTGGCTGAGTATAACTTTCGTCAAAGAAATTGTGAAGAACATAAAGTATATTGCCGCGAGTTTTGTAAGAATCAACATAATGTGGTAATCTGATATTTATATTCTCATGTATACGTTTCAATGGATTTTTAACAATAAAATCATGAACATTTTTCTCGTAATAAGGATATCTGGCATTTAAAGTTTTTAAATTTTTGTTTAATAAGGCCAGTTTATCACCTTTAAAAGACATAGAGCCTTTATGGTATATAAATGTGTGATCATCAAGCACATTTTTATAACCATGCTCAATTACTCTGCAACAAAAATCATTTTCTTCTGCGTATCCTTTACCGAAAGTTTCCTGATCAAACAATCCGACTTCATCGATGATCACTCTTTTGATATACATACAAAAACCAACCGCTGTAGGTATTTCAGGGTATTCTTTTAGAGAGATATTCTCAATAAAATGTGCGAAACTTTCAACTGTATAACCCTCGGGAATTGAGTTATCCTCCAAAAATTTTGGAACAGAGCAAATACTTCCATTGTTTGTTAGCGGTGTAACTGTTGCAATAGATTTATCTGAATATGCCACCTCTTTTATCTTTTCCAACCATCCAGCGGTAACGACCGTGTCACTATTCAACAGTACTACATCCTCCTGTGAGAAGGACATACCTCTGTTAACCGTACCTACAAAACCTAGATTTTCTTCATTTTGCAGGATAATTAAACCTTCCTGTTGATCTAAGGTATCAAGATATTCATTCACCTTAGGATCTGGACTACAGTCATTAATAATTACAACTCTATTTTCTTTTAAATTAGTATAACGGAATAATGACTGTACACATTCTTCTAGCTCTTCTGGTGCATTATACACGGGAATGATAATATCACAGGATCGCACTTCCATTTTTAATTCTCACCTTTTTCTGAATTCTTGAAAAGCTCTAACAATTGGATTCTGATTCAGTTTTTCTTGTAAGCTCTCAATAAGCTGTTCATGCTGCAACAACTGCGCTTTCAAGTCCACAAGTAATTGTTCTTTTTGCAGTATATTCTCTTGCAATTCAATATTATTGCTTTCCAAAACCGCTAAATGCTCATCTTTTTCTTTTATTGAATCATGGCACAAGGAGATATAGCGATTATTCTCCTCTAATTGCCCATCTTTTTCAGTAATTGTAGCATGGCAATGCTCAATATATTCAGTGTTTTTCAATAGTTCCTTGTCTTTTTCGGCTACCACCTTATGACAATGCTCTATATATTCGAGGTTTTGTTCCAATTGTTGGTCTTTTTCCTGGATTGCGGCTTCGTAATTCGCAATTACATCTTGGCATTTTCCGTACTCAATTCTAACCTCTTCATCCGTCATTTCAACTACTTTACTCTCATAAATAGCCAAATTAACTTCATTATTCTGGATAACATCCAGCGATATAGTCAACAGGTTATTGGTTTGCACAACAAAGTCATCATTAATAAAATCAGTTTCATCTATTTGAAGTTGTAAATTACTCAACAAAAATAAAGACATATGATTAAAAAATGATTCTTTCCTATACCCTTCGATGGTAGCCTCAAAGAACTCATGGACAATACTCTGTGTGATTTCATTTTCCACAAAAAAATGATAAAAGCTGGCTTCACATGAAAGACCACGGAACAAATTTAATTCATAAAGTAAATAAAAATAATAAAAACTAAATCTAAACGGATCTAGAAAATAGCTTTTAGAAGGGGTACTGAATTCAAAATCAATAAGGTTGAGTTCCCCTTTATCTACTATTATATTTGATGGGGTTAAATCAAAATGCACCATTTTTGTCGGCAGATTGATTTCCTTATGATCCTCAAGCATCTCATTTAATATTTTAAGATTGTTATCGGACAAACTTAATAAAGAAGTTAATGCATTATAGTTCTTTAGTGCTCTATGTGCATAGTCACTGTTCTCATCCACTTCTAGAATCGGCAACTCTATGCTTCCAAAGTCGTTCAATAAGACTCCGGTATTACGAAAGTCTGAACGAACCTGGTCAATAGCATCTTCTAAATTATTTAAAGAAAGTTTGTTGACCAATCGTTGCAATCTCGACTTAAGGGAGATACCTGGCTTAAATTCTTCAAATGAAACGTACCGATTGTTTATTCTTAACAAATCAAAAGGTTGAGGAGCACGACCCCAACCACTAATTTTATCAAGAATCTTATATTCTCCAACGATCTTCTCCTGGCGTCCCTTACGATCTCTTAAAAATTTAGCGACTAGGGTAGGATTGGTTTCGTAGTTTTTAAAAATAAGTATTGTGCATTTTCCATGAGTGATCTTTTTCCCTTGAGGATTAGATAATAAAAGAAATTGGAGATTTGAGGGTTTAGCCTCAAAGAATTGATTCCAATTTGTTTCTACATAATTTTTGATCTGAGGTATCATTAGTTCTCCTCCTTACGTGCAAAGATACTATAAGAAGCAGGAAATGGACTTAACTGTTCATATTCGATTAAAAACTTCTCCAAATCATTTACCCGTTCACTAATTGAAGAGCTGGATTTTGTGTAACGTAAAAATTCAACTAAATAGCTCGATACGTTTTTTTCGGACAGGTTGTACAAAAATTCAATTCGTTTGTAATCAGGGTGCGGATAGAAAAAGTCAACATTACTGTAACCCGAAAGCTCCAACAATTCCTGATAACCCTGCTTTGTGTACGTATAGGTACTATATTCATTTTTATTCCACTTTAGATTCATTTCGTTGGCTTCTTCTCTGCTCAAATAACTAATGTATTTAATGCCTGTATGATCGTCAGGTTCGCCAAGTAAATACTTTAGCCCCAGAGCGTTTTCAATCCCAATGTATAGATAGCCTCCAGGTTTGAGTAAACTATAGGCTATTCTTAAAGCCTCTTTCTGTCTTTCTTGTGGGTTCTGGCCCAGATCATTAAGTCCCACCCACTCTAAAACTCCATTAAAGGAAACTAAGTCAAAACTTTCCTCTTTAAAAGGATGCTTGAATATGTCTGCGTGAATAACCGTAATATTTTCTATATTTTCTTGCTTTGCTCTGGTAGACAGAAATTGAAGACGGTCTAAGGTTCCATCCAATGCAACAACATGTTTAATATTACGTGCGATCGGGACGGAAATAGTCCCCCATCCAGCCCCAATGTCCAGTGCAACTGATTCTTCATTTAACGGCAATAAATACTGCCAATCTGCTCTGGATTCATCTGTAATGATATTAAATAAAAAAGGATTATCATAAAAATTTTCTTTAACAGCCGTTCTCCATCCTTTAGAGATACATTCAGCAACTAGTTTACTCATCCGCTTATTATCTAAGTCCGAATAATAATGCCCACTTTCAGAACATAAATAAATTCCTTCATGCATAGGATAGATTTGTTTGAATAAATCATTCATAAGATCACTCCGATCTCTCTAAAGTTAAGTTATCCATTACTTTGCTAATATTTATTTCAACTTTAGGATCTACTAGACCGGCTGCTTTTTTGGTTTCTGCGACTTTAAAAGTTAAAACATCATATCTTCTGTCCATGACTACGATGTTATCATCAACTAATTCAATAAATCCCAAAGATACTACATAATCTCCTGCATTTAATATTGTATTTTGAGTAAAGACGACGTTTAAAATATCATCCTTCTTATAATTTTTTAAATCCAAACCCTCGAAGCTGGTATTCGTTCCGGTTATTTCGACCCCCGAAACAGTTTTAATTGTATAGGCAGCAAGAGAAGAATAAGTATCCTTGTAATACTGGAGTTTAAGGGAGATTGTTATTTTTTCCCCATGCCTGTATATCCTCGATTTATTCCCGTCTTCGCCATCTAGCCTAAAGGATATAATCTTCCCTTCCCCATTGCCGTATCTATACTCAGAAGGAGCTTGTTTGCTATCCAACAATTTTGATTCGCCCAAAATCGGGATATCTTTACTTCTTTTTGTTGGCTTAGTGGCTTTCACTCCATTTTCCATTTCAGCAATAAGCTTAGTATATACATTTATGACGTAATTCGGGTGTCCTTGCTCAATAAGTTCCCCTTTATAAATTAGAACGGCTTCATCACAAAATTGCTTAACTAGCCCCAAACTGTGAGTTACGAACAATATAGTGACGCCCTTTTCTTTTAGTTCCTCGAACTTTCTAAAGCATTTTCTTTGAAAACTCTCATCTCCTACTGCGAGCGCCTCATCAACAATGAGAATATCAGGGTCTACATTGATAGCAACCGCAAATGCCAACCTCACATACATACCACTGCTGTATGTTTTAACAGATCTATCAATAAAATCACCAATTTGAGCAAAATCAATTATTTCATCTATCTTCGTTTCAATTTCCTTCTTCTCTACTCCTAGTATGGAAGCGTATAAAAATATATTTTCCCTCCCAGTATAATCCGGATTAAAACCCGCACCAAGTTCTAAAAGCGCAGATATTCTACCTTTTACGTTAAAATATCCAGAAGTAGGTTGTAGAATTCCTGTGAGGATTTGAAGAAGTGTACTTTTTCCAGAACCATTAGGACCAACTATACCGCATGTTTTTCCTTTTTTTACTTTAAAAGAGACTCCTTTCAGAGCGTTTATTTCAGTATTTTTTTTCCCTAAATTGAAGATTTCCAGTAATCTATGATAAGGCTTGTTATATACTTTATAGGTCTTCGTTATGTTTTCAATTTCTATTGCCAAGTCGTTTTTCATCATAGTACATCAACAAATCCTTTTTTCGATTTTTGGAATATATATTGCCCCAAGCAAAACACTATAATTGAAAAAGTATAAAGATAAATAATTTCACTTCCGTCAATAAACTGTAATTTAAACAAAGCATCTCTTATTCCTTGTACCACATGTATTAACGGGTTCCAGAAAAACCAACCTTGGAATTTTTGTGGTACAACATGTATAGGATATATAATTGCGCTGGCATAAAAAACGATATTCAATACTACACTTACGAGTTGTCCCAAATCTCTAAAGAAAACATTTAAACTGGCACACAACCAGCAAAACCCTAGAGTGAACAAAACTAAAGGGAATATATATACCAATACATAAAGTAACGAAAGACCAGAGACATGTTGACCTAAGAAAAACATCCCGCCAATTAATATTAGAAAACCTATTAAAAAATTCACCGCGTTAGAAAGCAACAAAGAAATCGGCAAAATTTCAGAAGGAAAAACCGTTTTTTTAATTAAATTACTATTATCAAGCACAACTGAAGTAGAACGGTTAAGGGTTTCTGAAAAGAAAATCCATGGGAGTAGACCTGCAAACATCCACAGTGTGAAATTATTGGTCCCCAGTTCCATACCCACTCTCATTTTTAACATCCATGAGAAAACTAGTGAGTAGACTGCAAGAGTGGTCAACGGATGGATGATTGACCACAAGAAACCCATCATGGAACCTTGGTAGCGATTTTTTAAATCCTTGATCATAAAATTCTTAATTAGATATTTATGGTTGAAAATACTTTTTAGTGTTGTTCTTAAATACATACTTAAGATCTCTTCTTCCTATAATTAAGTTTTCAACTAAACAACCGAATATCCCCTTGATATACTGCTAGTTGGTTCCATCGCGTCATTATGCTAAAATATTGACGTATCTACAAGAAAAGGAGATTGTAAACCTTGTCGAATCCAGTATACGGGAAACAGGCCAAAACGTCGACCCGTGACGATAAAAGGCCGGCTATATTTTGGGTGTTAATTGTTGGCATCATTCTGTTTTTAGCTTGGGCCCCCTTCCAGGCTGCACTTTTTAATGGGCAAATGCTCGACTTTGAGAAGCCTTTGTATTGGGCTTTGATCATCTGCACGATTCTATTGATTTTAGGAATCGTAACCTATTATAAGAAATTCAAGCTGGAAGAGCAAAGGGATTGGCTGGCTGTATTGGTACTGCTGCTTCCCCTGACTTATGTACTTTCGCTAATTTCAGCAGCTTCTCATTATCTCGCAATGAATATGGTAGTAGTGCAGTGCATCTATGCCGCTCTGTTTATCATCTCAATCTATCTACTCCAAGATCGGTTAGGCAATAAGATTATTCACAATGTGATTATGACCGTTGCTTATGTCATTGTCGGCTTTGGCTTTATCAACTGGTTCGGACAGTGGGTACTTGCCGGCAAGCTGGTGGGCTGGCTTAGCCAATATGTGTATCATGACCGCTATACCAATGCAGTCATGACAGATTCAAATGGGCTTCGGTTGACATCAGTGTTCCAATATGCGAATACATATGCCGCTTTTCTAATGGCTTTCCTATTCGCAGCC
The DNA here is from genome assembly GCF_005217525.1 of Paenibacillus terrae. Taxonomy (GTDB): domain Bacteria; phylum Bacillota; class Bacilli; order Paenibacillales; family Paenibacillaceae; genus Paenibacillus; species Paenibacillus terrae_C. The sequence continues at coordinate 32,353 of NZ_PNXQ01000004.1, forward strand.
GTTTTTTGTCTGATGAAATCAAAATCATGGTATGGCAAAGCTACTCATGGCTTCATGCTGGTACCAATTCTGGTCTCGCTATTCCTGACCCTGTCACGTGGCGGTCTGGTTATGCTGCCAGTCGTATTCGTGCTGCTCTTGCTTTTCTTTAAACCTGCACGCCAGATTATATGGATTTTACATTGCGCCATTGCAGGTGTAGCGTCAATATCTATCTTGACTCCGATTACAAATATGGGATTACAACTCAATAAGACCTACAACGGCGGAGAGGCGGCCAAGGCTTGGGGATTACTTATTGGTGTCTCCCTTGCTGTTGCTGTCGTACTGTGGCTTGTTGAACGTTATCTGGCACCAAAGCTGGAGAGTGCCCTCACAGGGTGGACCTCCCGAAAGTTATCCAACCTGTGGCTGCCTGTCGGATCGGTTGTGGTGATTGGCTTGCTGGCTTTTCTGTTTATTGGAACTGGCCTGCGCAGCGTACTGCCTGATAACGTCCAGGTCCGGTTAGAAAACATCAATTTCCGGCAGCATAGTGTACTGGAGCGGCTTGTATTCTATCAGGATGCTGCCAAATTGATCAAAGATTACCCTGTCATTGGCACCGGTGGTGGCGGTTGGGCTACTTTGTATGAAAAGTATCAAGATTATCCTTATACTAGCCGTCAGGCCCATAACTTTTTCATGCAGTATTTAGTTGAAGTGGGTATTCTCGGTTTCGTGATTTTCATGTCATTCATCTTATATATTTTCTACAAATATATTCGTAGCTATATTAGACAAAATGATGAAGATCGGGATTCTCACTTTCTGTATCTTATTTTGGCACTCTCGATCTTACTTCATAGCTTGTTGGACTTTAATCTCAGTTACGTGTTCATGGGCATATTGGTATTTATGAGTCTTGGTGGTATGGCCGCTGCTATAGACAGCAAGCCGCTTAAACGCCTATCCATGAGCGCTTCCGGTTTCCGGATCATGTACAGTGGAGTTATTGGTATCCTGAGCATTGTGCTGCTCTTTGCAGGTCTTCGCTTCGTGCAATCGGCTAATGCTGCCACATATGGCAAACAGATCATGGCAGCCAGCACGTCATTTGAGGAAATTCAAAGTGCTATTAATAAAGATCTTGAACTTCGTCCTACACATCCGGATTCGGTTATAAGAATGGCTGCACTGTACAAGAGTGTTTATCAGCAAACGAAAAAAGAGGAATTTTATAATGCTGCAATAGAGGTGCTAAATACGGGCCTGAAAGCAGAACCGTATAATAAATTCATGTATAGCTCCAAAATTAACCTTTTACAAATAAAGGGTGAGAATGAGCAGGCTCTCAGCATTTTGGAAAATAACATCTCCAACTTTAGATGGGACAATGACTGGTACAATCTGCTGATCACTCAAGCTTATTCTCTCGGTGATAAGGCGCGTGAGCAAAAGGACACGGCCAAGGAGCAGAAATATTTCCAAGCAGGTCTTGCTGCTTACCAGCAGGTTCTGGATGGGATAGCTCATATTAAGACGGTTCCACCTGAAATTCAATTGACACGTACTTTTGAAGTAACCCCAAGCATTGCGCTCAGTGCTGGCAAAATCGAGTTCATGTCAGGTAAGCCTGCGGAGGCTGCCAACATCCTCAAAAACGGCTTGAAGGACGACCTGAGTAATGCTACGAATCGTGAGGTGGCTCGCTATTACGTTGCTGCCCTTCAACAGCAGGGGCAGGATGACAAAGCTTTATACGATAAACTGATAAAAGCTGATCCGAAGGAGAAAGAGCTAATTGCTCAGTTGAAATCGGAGAAATAGAGCAACACAAAGAGACTGCCATGATATTACATCATTTGGCAGCCTCTTTTTCATACTAAGCAAGAAAGATATACTAAAGCTACGTCCTATTTTTGTTGATCAATATCATCAATAACCTGTCTCATATAGGCCAGTACTTCATCTTTAATCTCATCATGTTGCAGAGCATAATGAATGGTTGTTTCAATGAACCCCAACTTTTCTCCAACGTCATGGCGATTTCCATCAAATTCGTAGGCCAGGATCGGATTCTTTTCACCCAGTTTGGACAATGCATCCGTCAATTGAATCTCCCCGCCTACTCCAGCGGATTGCTGACCAAGGATGTCGAAAATATCTGGCGTCAAGATATAGCGTCCCATGATCGCCAGGTTGGAGGTTGCTTCTTCTTTCTTCGGCTTCTCTACCAGACGTTCTGCTTCCGAGATTTTGGCGGTAAGTGCATGCCCTTCAACAATCCCGTAACGATGAACCTCGTTCCAATCCACTTGCTTTACACCTACAACAGAGCGCTGATACTCGTCGAAAACGTCCATCATCTGTTTGAGACATGGATTCTCAGACTCAACAATGTCATCACCTAAAAGTACAGCAAAAGGCTCATCCCCTATGAATTTACGTGCACACCATATAGCGTGACCTAAACCTTTGGGCTCCTTCTGACGAATATAGTGGATGTCTGCCATCTCTGATGGCTTGCGCACCTCATTGAGCAGATTCCATTTTTCCTTGGCTGCCAGATTATGCTCCAGCTCAAATGAGTAATCAAAATGATCCTCAATAGCTCTTTTACCTTTACCAGTAACGATAATAATATCTTCAATCCCAGATGCTACAGCCTCTTCGATAATATATTGAATGGTTGGCTTATCTACAATCGGAAGCATTTCCTTAGGCATCGCTTTGGTAGCAGGTAGAAAACGGGT
>NZ_PNXQ01000004.1:35097-58367 GCF_005217525.1 Paenibacillus terrae
TCATGGGTTAATCTCCTTTGTCTTCAATATAACGGATAGATATACTTCTATGATTATAACAGGAAGGCAGGTTATTTTAATAGGCTAAAGAAGAAGACATCTTCCCTCAAAGAGAAAATGTCCTCCAATCACTAGCTTGCTATATGAATATATTATGCTTCTGTAATCTTTTTAGCTCCAGACAAATATACAGTTATTTACTTCACCAGTTGCCCGCGTGTAACACCCAACTGGTTCGTCGCTTTAAGCGTCTTCCAGACCTGCGTACCGCTGATCTCTCCGCGCAAGGCACGGTTGTAGAGGTCAATCACCTCTCGTACCTGCTCCGGTGTCTCCTCCAAAAACTCCACGCGGTAGCGGGACACGCCCAACTCCATAAAGTTGGACAGGTACTCGGCACCTGATTGCTCGATGGCGTTGTATACCGTGTTGCGGCAGCCTTCGTCCACGCGAACGGGGTGAGACATACCAATCCGGTCGCGCAGGGATGCGCGATGGTCCTCACACGGACGCCCGCAGTTGGTGTAGTCTGTGCCTTCGCTCATGAAGGTACAATATACGCAATGCTCGGTATGGAACATCGGCATATGCTGCTGAATTACGATCTCCAGCTTATCGGTACGCGTACGTCTGAGCATATCAACCATTTGCTGAATGTTCAGGTCATACGACGGCGTAACCAGGTCGCAGCCTGAATCCAGGAACAAATCAGCCGCTTTGTGGTTGGCGACATTCAACGAGAAGTCACCAATCAGTTGCGGATGATGTGCGTCCGGATTTTCCAGCCGATGACGCATGTAGAAATACAGCGCCCCCGGATTGCGTACCAGCACAGCATCTGGCTTCAGACGCAGGATGTTGTTGTGGTAGCCGTTTTCACCCGGCATGTGAATACGCGGGGTCGCCAGCGCAATTCGACGCCCTGCGGCGTGTACAGCCTCCACGGCTGCCGGGAATTGCTTGATGAACTCGAAGTCGGCGTAGATGAACTCCACGCCGGCCTCCAGCGCAGCCTCAACCTGCGGGAGGCTGCGGCACAGCGCGGTCAGTTCTGCCTGACCGCGTGCCACTGGCGATGCGGGAACCGATGCATCGCCATACACCTCTACCGCCCGCTTCGTGTATACGGGCGGTTTGGGGCGCTCGCCCGCGAGCAATTCCACCGCCTGACGGCGGATACTGTTCAGCTCGCGCATCGGCACGATGACGTCCCCATGCAGGTGGACGTCCATTTCTTCCAGCTGGAACACCGTTCCGCCCAGTCGGCCGAACTGCTCCTCAAGCAGTTCGCGCGTCATTGGACGCTTCTGGGCGATTTCAAGTTCCAGCTCGGAATCCACACGGACCGTCGTGCCTTTCTGCACATCGGTCCACCAGGTCGACAGCGGCTGCCCTGGAGAGCCGCTGACACGCACATGTACCGGGAAGACGCGGTACGGCTTGTCGGTGTCGTACGTCTGGCGCAGACGCTTGTCCAGCGCCGGGTCGTTGGTCTTCCAAATGCGGTCGCCGACATGTACACGGCGCAGATCGACATCGTTGCGTCCCGCTACGATGTCGATGATCCAGCCTTCTCCGGCTTCGCCTTCGATCTTTACACCCTTGCGACGGATATCGTATACGCGTCCGCCTTCTTCTTTTTGCGTGGGATCTCCCGCATCGAATACAATACCGTCGCCACGCTTCAGCGGTGCATCAATACGGCACACAACGCCGTCACGAAGGATTTGTTCCACCCGGCCCAGATACACACCCCGGCTTTTCGGGAATGTACCATCAACCAGCTTTTTGTTATTCGTTCCTTCCAGAAATCCGTGCGTAAAGCCGCGTGAAAAGCTTTGCTGAAGCTCGCGGATATCTTCTTTGCTGGTCTTGGAAGTGTCACCTTCGAAATACTTATCAATCGCCTTACGGTACTTGCTGACCACGTTGGCCACATATTCAGGCGTTTTCAGTCGTCCTTCGATTTTAAAAGAGATGACGCCCGCGCCAATCAGCTCCGGCAGCAGATCAATGGCAGCCAAATCCTTAGGTGACAGTAGATACGTCACATCGGCCATCGGCTTTTGCTCGCCATCCACCATCAGATCATAAGGCAAACGGCATGCCTGTGCGCATTCGCCACGGTTCGCAGAGCGTCCACCCCACATTTCAGAAGTCAAGCATTGACCCGAGTAAGATACACATAACGCGCCATGTACAAATACTTCCATCGGAAGTCTCGCCTGCTCCCCTATTTTTTGAATCTGCTTTAAGTTATTTTCACGTCCGAGCACGACCCGCTCAATATTGTACGGTTTCGTAAACTCTACCGCCTCCGGCGAGGTAATCGTCATCTGGGTAGAGCCATGGATCGGAAAATCCGGCGAAATATCGCGGATCATTTTCACCAAGCCCATATCCTGAGCAAGCAACGCGTCCACACCCGCATCCACGCAGGCATCGACCAGTTCCTTCGCGTCCTCCAGCTCGTTTTCAAACACCAATATATTGAATGTCAAAAAGCCCTTAACCCCATAGCTATGCAAAAACGCCATAATTTCAGGCAGTTCCTCCATACGGAAATTGTTCGCCCGCGCCCGTGCATTGAACTTTTCTACTCCGAAAAAGATCGCATCGGCTCCATTCGCCACCGCCGCACGCATACAATCCCAGTCACCGGCCGGTGCCAGAAGCTCGACATCTTCTCTTCGTACTGCTGATTTCATCATTGTCCTCCCTATACTGAGAAATAACCTGTTATTCTTTGGTTAAGCGTTATTTTTCAGAGCAGCGATGCTGCTTATTTTAAAATCCTATGAACTATCATCCTATCCGATCATCCCTACTCTGAACCCCAGGCTCACGGGATCAATGGCATCCAACTCAAAAAATCCGCATCACAAATCTGCGGCATAATCATTCTTATCTTGTAACTAATCTAGTGTACCAGACTGCGCCCCAAGCTTCTACACTTTCCAAGCGATTCCTAGCAAGAATATCATACTGAAAACAAAAAAACACCTCCATATCCGTCAAGCAGTGCGTTGGAGGTGAGTCATATAAAACTAGAAAGAAGCGAAGTTAATATCGCTGCTCAGACTACTTCTTAAAAAAAGGAAAAGTAGGTAGGATAGGCAACCTAGTAAAACGTGCTGCCTTTGCTTTTCTCTTCTCTGCTCACACTTTAAAAAGATTGGTGATCTTATGGCGGGTGCCAGCTGAGCGGGCCATTTGAATCCTTATAAGCGCAGCGATCGCAGGATCAAATGGCCCGCTCAGCGCTCTCCCCACCATAACTCACTAATCTTTTTCCTACACCCTCTACTTCACAAACATAAACGAATTCAGCGTTGAATCCAGTGCATTAGACTGCACGCCCGTGTTGTTCGCGTCATTCAGCGTCGTTGTCACGGTATACGTTTTTCCGTCACGCTCCAGAACGATTTGACGTCCTGTGTAGCCAATGCCTTCTTCCACGCGATGGAATGTAAAGGAAGCTGCCGAAACCCCAGCAAACGTCACGTCCTTAACCTCTTCAACCTTGAGGTTTTTGTAGCTTTTACCCTGCTTATCGTAAAAGTCCTTGAGCTGGGATACCGTTAACTCGAACGATTTGCCATTATCGACTTTGATGGAGAAGCTTCCTCCGGTAAACTGGTACTCCACATCACCCAATTCAAACTGGTCGCTGATCGCTGTCCAGTATCGTGGAATATTCACCGTGTACTCATAGGCTTTGGAGGTCTTTTTGACCGTTTTCGTTTTGTCTGCCAGATAGTCGTCCTCTTCCAGTTGTCCGAAGTTGCTCGCTACAGTTTGGAAGTCGATTTGAAGCGAGGAAATGAGCGCATTGAACTGATCATTCCCTTTGCTCACTTTTTCCGGCACAGCGTATTCAGCCAGATAGCGGTATCCATTTTGCTGAATCAGCACACTGTATTCTTTAACCCATCCGTCGCCAAAATTGTATCGATACTCCTGAACCAGCCCCTGAACCCCCGCAACCTCCAGTGGATACGTCTTCTGGGCCTCATAAGCTGTAGATACAAATGAATCGCTCAGCCACTTTTGCAGCTGTTGACTCCAGTTTTCCAACTTGGCATCAGCCGGAGCTGAGGTCACCTTCAAGCGGAAACTCGATCCATCATTGCTTTCGTACTGCATCCGCTGATCGTCTATTTTCCAGCCTGCCGGTATGCTAAGCGACACACCATAGTCCGGATTTCCAGCCTCGCGTGTGCCCCCTACAACGGTGGACAGATCTTTAATGCTTTTATCCTGTGCATTGAAGGAAGTTTTGAAGGAATTTAACAGACCCGCATACTGTGAGAGATCCTTATAATTCGTTGCTTTGGCATCGGAAAAATAAATGACATACAGTCGCCCGTTGTCATAATACTGACGGTTTTCCCACAGCACGCCGTCTCCATCCTTCGTAATGACACGCGCATAAGGTACCTTCGATTTCGGGAAGGATTTTCGATCTACAACGATTTCTCCCGTCTCCTTGGCGGTTTGCACCAATTGCTGGAGAAGGTCGTCCGCGTTCAACGGAACCGGCTGTGAGGCCGTATGCACTTCCATATAATACGCACTATTCTCGTCCATGAATGTAGAGATACTCTCATCCCCGCCACCCTGACCGATGACCAGTCCTGTCGGATAGTTCATGGACCAATCGTAGTAGCTGTTCCCGATCTGCGTCTTGCCCTCATCATTATCAATGCTCGGCGTCTCTTCCGCTACCTTGCCTGCGTCTTCTTGCGCCTCCATCCGAATGATAATTCCCGCACCATTCTTCTCCAGCTTGCCTCCGAGACCCTCTGCTACTTGCCGTAACGGAACCATCAAGATGCCTGACGACATTTCCGGCGGAGCCGGAAGTGTCACCTTGTGACCTCTCACCCAGGCAGTGCGGCTTCCGATGGTCAGCGATACGACGTGAGCGCCGCTGCTAATTTTGACCACATTATCTTCAGCCAGCCGAATTTTGCTGTTAAATGCTTTTTTGAACACACCAGCCGGAACCATCAGTGCACCGCTTTTCGAATAGGGTTTTGCAATACTTGCATTCTGACCGTTCACGATGGCTGTGTTACTGCCGCCTTGCAGACGCAGCTCCAAGATCGTTTTATCACTGACCGCCGCAACTGCCGGCAAAGCAGATAGTAGAACGGACAACGCAACAGCGCCAGCTCCCAGCTTATGCATCATTTTTCTTTGAATATGCTTCACAATAATCTCCCTCTAGCTATATTTGATATCATAACGCTCCGTTTTCAATTACTTTCCTGTAACGGTCGCCTGTTGGACTGACTCAGATGCTTCCTTGGAAGGCGCTACATTGCCATCACCAGTTGACTCATCCGAGTCCCCGGAATCCTCTCCGCCCTGAATAGATTCATAGATTTCGCCATTATCCTGTGACAGTACCAACTTGCGTTTTACAATATCGCCGTCCGTCTGCATGAGCAAGCTCACCGTCTGACCCGGCTGATAGCTTTTAAGCAACTCGTTGACGTCGATAGTGGAAGCCACACGCTTGCCGTTTATGCTATACAACTCGTCGCCTTCCTTGATTTTGGCCTGAACAGCACTAGCCGAAGTAATTTTTGTGACTTTCAAAGGGTCCTCCGTAGGCAGCCCCACGATCGCCGACCAGCTCTCTTCCAATCCTAGACCAAGACTCGCACGCCGAACCTCACCATACTTGAAAAATTGAGCAATCACATACTTCACCGTATCTGAAGGAATCGAAAAGCCCATATTTTCAATACCGACAGCCGAAAATTTCATTGTATTGATCCCGATTACCTCGCCCTTGAGGTTTACAAGCGGACCGCCGCTGTTACCAGGATTGATTGCGGTATCGCTTTGGATGAGACGATAGGCAGCGTTGACGCCACGGTTCAATCCGCTGACGACACCCGAAGTTGCCGAATTACGCAGGGAAAAAGAGATAGGCGTTCCGATAGCCACTACCTGCTCTCCCACCTGAAGGTTATTCGGTGAGCCTGCTAGGGTAGCAGGCTTGAGGCCGCTTGCTTTGATTTTAACCAATGCCAAGTCACTGACCGGATCGCTGTAGCTATCTGTAATACCGTAAGATTTACCATCCGATGTCACGACCACAGCATCATTTAATCCTTCAATGACATGGGCATTCGTGACAATCCATCCATCCGCCCGAATGATGACCCCTGTGCCGTGAGCAAGGTTGTAGCGATCCCCGCCTGATACGGCTTGTCCCGTTGCTGAGCGGCCGATAATACCTACCACAGAGGGAGATACGTTTTTAACCACCTGCGGCACACGATCGGCTGATAACGTATATGTACCATTTGCGCTGTTATACGCGCCGCTGGTTCCTAATGCTTTATTCACATCGCCTACATTCACATAGACTCCGCCGTTAATGACCTTTGCCTTCAAAGCGGTTCCGCTGCTGGCTGCACCTGCTGTTCCAGATACACACAAAGCGCTACCCAAAGCCAGTATGACCGCCCTTTTCCCCATCTTACGCATATGTTCACCTTTTCCTCTCTAACATGACCCTGTTCTATCAGTTAGTCCAAATCTACCATAGAGGAGACACGCATACAATCGCTTTAAGCCCTATCTTTTTCTAAAAAAGCTATGATTGCCGCTTACATGACCCCTCATGTCATTTATACTATAAAATTACCAAATCCTTATATCAAGAAAATAAGCAAAAACGATAAATAATCGTTATAGCGTTTGGGTCATTCCTTCATTTACGGGCACTTCCAACTATGATACCATCACATTATATCTTAGTTCTATTGTCGGAAATAAAAGTATAATCTTGAATCCCTGCAAACAATGCTTATGAAGGAGGCAAATGGATGGCTTACGAACCAGTCTGGACCGCTCATCCCGATAAACTGAACAAATTTGAATTTGCCAAGCTGGAAAAGGACGGTCTCGACGTCATACGCACCATTATCGAAAACTATGCGAGCGAAGGCTTCGATTCGATCTCTGCGGACGATATGGACCGTTTCAAATGGGCTGGTGTCTATCAGCAAAAGCCCAAGGATGGTCATTTCATGATGCGTGTCCGCATCAACACAGGTATCATGACATCAGCGCAGGCACATGCATTGGCGGACATAGCCACGCTGTACGGACGCGGCCTCGTTGATGTCACCACCCGTCAGGCTATTCAGTTTCACTGGCTGACGGTTCAAGACTTACCTGATATTTTCAAGCGGCTGGAAAAAGTCGATTTGTACTCTTTTGAGGCTTGCGGCGACTGCCCGCGTACGATTGTTGGCAATCCACTCGCCGGCATTGATCCAAATGAATTGGTCGACACCAAGGACATTGTGGATGAAATCAACCGTTTTTTCCTATTAAATAGGGACTTCTCCAATCTGCCGCGCAAATACAAAATGTCCATCTCCGGTAATACGTACAATAACGCGCAGGCTGAAATTAACGATTTGTCCTTTACGCCAGCTACTAAAGTAATCGACGGGAGAGAAGTCATCGGCTTTCATGTGATGGTCGGTGGAGGTTTATCCGCCAAGCCACATTTGGCGCAATCGCTGGACCTGTTTGTCCGTCCTGATGAAGTTTTGAAGGTTGCCATTGCAGTCACTACCATTTTCCGGGATTACGGCTATCGGGAAAAACGACATCATGCCCGCCTGAAATTCCTCATCGCCGATTGGGGCCCGGAAAAGTTTTTAGCCAAGCTCACCGAGTATATCGGCGAAATGCCCGGCCGGGGCGAGGATAAAACGATCGGCTGGCAAGCAGCCTACTTTGACGGTGTTCATCCACAAGCGCAACAGGGTCTAAACTATGTCGGTCTAAACGTGCCAGTCGGCCGTCTGGCTGCTGACGAGCTGCATGAGCTGGCTGAGCTGGCTGACCGCTATGGTGATGGACAGATTCGTACCACCATGTCACAAAATATTTTGCTGAGCGGCGTGCCGGACGACCAGGTGAATGAATTACTACAGGCTCCTGTGCTGCAACGCCTGACGCCACAGCCCAAGCATTTTATGAGCCGTACAGTTTCATGTACCGGGAATGAATTCTGCAATCTGGCGATTGTGGAGACTAAAAAGCGGGCGGTTGACGTTGCCGAGTATTTGGATCAGCACATAGAGCTGGATGAAAAAGTGCGCATTCATTTCATCGGCTGCCCGAATTCCTGTGGACACAAGCATATTGCAGACATCGGTCTGCAAGGCTCGCTTATTAAGACACCCGAAGGCATGGTCGACGCGTTCGACATTGCTGTCGGCGGAACGCTTGGACCGGGTGCCCAGTTCAATAAAGCACTCAAAGGCCGCGTACGTGGTGATCAGGTCGGCCCTGTGCTGGCAGAACTGATTCTGTTTTACAAAGAAAATCGAAATGCTGGTGAAACTTTTTATGCGTATGTACAACGGGTAGGCATTCCGACTTTTCAGGAAAAGCTATCTGCTATTTTGCAGTCCAGCACCGTCGCTTCCTGAGGCTTGTAAGTAAGGCTCTTCTATAATATGTTCTCTTAACCTAATAGGCCTTCCAAGGCAGCCTGTTTGTATTTCGCATACAAGCAGGCTATTTTCTTGTGGTCATAACATGGCTACAAAAGGCTCTCTGCTGTGCTTTCGAAAAAAAGACACCGGATTATTCCGGAATCAAAATTTTAGCGAAATCAAGCATGACCGGCTTACGAGCGCCGCCAGATGTGGATGTCACCACTGCATAGCCTGTCGGTATTTTGTATACGAGTCCTGTGTCATATCGGATGCCGAAGGAATTGTCTTCCTTGTAATGGGTAGTGGTTTCCCAAACCTTCGTTCCGTTTCCTTTCAAGCCAGTGATGGTGATCCCGTGCATTTTTGTGGTGCTTCCCAGCGGATCATATCGGTCACTAAACTGGACGTACACCTGCTCCTCCGGCAGATATACCCGGTCAGTCGGATAATCCTCAGTATCACCGAACAATTGAAATCTGTTGCTCAAAATCTGTGTACGCTTGCTGTTCCCTTTAAGCCCTGTCACTGCAATATGGCCTCCAGGCAACTCCCGTACTTCTGCAATGTCTTTACCCATGCCCAGGTCAAAATGGATGTTGCGAATTTCCTGTCCGTACACATCTGCCTGTACTCCTACCGGGCCATGAGGACTGTTCATAAGTGCATAATATCCATCGTGATTCCCGACCAGCCAACCCGAAGTCACTCCGGTCTTCGTCCGTTTCCACAGCTCCTCACCAGTTTCAGAGTATTTGAATACGGTGAATGCTTGCTCCACCCGGTTCAGAGAGGATACAAGAAATCCTCCATCTGCAAGCGGTTCCAATCCTATAAGAGAGTCCTGTCCACGGGATACCAGACCCTCTGTTTGTAACATTTTGGACCATATGGCATTCCCTTCATCATCTAACCGAGAGGCTTGCAGCTCCCTTATCCCATCCGGCTTCGTATAGTCGATCAGCAACAGCGAGCCACCATCCGACGTTTCCCGCTGGACTCCTCTACTATCTGCCCCAGACTGCACATTCAGATCCAGCTCATGTTTCCACACATCCTCCAGCGAGCTGTCCAGCTTGCCATACGTGACATGCACCACGCTTGCCTCGTTGCTGTCTTCGATGTTCAATACCAGAAATCCACCATTCGATGCCGATTGAATATAATTATGAGGGTTCTCTTCATCCTCAAAGCTTCCAATCGCTGCGCTGGTTTCAATTTCAGCCTGCTTGGGCACAGCCGCCTCGGACACCTCGGATGCATAAGACGGAACAGCGCTAACCCCCATGACCAATATCGCTAAAGCAACTCCTGCTGTCCATGAATAAACATGTGTACGTAGAAAATCGTTTCGCATTCCCTTCAAACGTTCCAGCTCCCTTCATGACTTTACCTCAGAGATGTTTTTAAAAACCTTAGATGTGATAACACTACAGATGGCTGCGCTTCAACTTGTAATGGTTGTCACGTGGGCACGGAACTTCATGCGATGCTATACAATCATCGGTTATATATTTACCTCTTCAAGCCCGAGCCCAAACATTTGAAACTCCAAAATGGAGACTGCTCCGAGACTTTCTGCCGATGTATATACGTATAGATTTATTATTCCAGCGCTTGGTAAACTAAGTGTCACATGCTTTAACGCAAGATTTGGATAAAAGTTCTCTATTTTTACAAAATAAAGCCCCACCAAGACAAAGGAATGAATACGCTAATTCGCATTCTACCTTCATACCTGTGTGGGGCTTACAAGACTTATATTAAATATGTCTACAGATCGGCTGTCTGAAGCGCCTGGCTGCGCTGTGTATCCCGTTCAAGAATCGGCTTCAAATACCGTCCTGTATAGGATTCTTCGACCTTCACGAGCTGCTCAGGTGTTCCAGCAGCCAAAATCGTTCCACCGCCGCTACCGCCTTCCGGTCCCAAATCAATCAGATAATCGGCTGTTTTAATCACATCCAGATTATGCTCGATGACCAGTACAGTCTCTCCCGAATCAACCAGACGATGCAGTACCGTCAGCAATCGGTCAATATCATGAACATGCAGCCCCGTAGTCGGCTCGTCCAAAATGTAAATCGTCTTACCCGTGCTGCGACGATACAGTTCGGAAGCCAGCTTCACACGCTGCGCCTCGCCCCCGGATAAGGTAGTCGCAGGCTGTCCCAGCTTGACATATCCCAGGCCTACATCCAGCAGCGTCTGAATCTTGCGATGAATCTTCGGAATATTTTCAAAAAACTCTGTCGCATCCTCTACCGTCATCTCCAGCACATCGGCAATACTTTTACTTTTGTACTTAACTTCAAGGGTTTCCCGATTATAGCGTTTGCCCTTGCATACTTCACACGGAACGTACACATCCGGCAGAAAGTGCATTTCAATCTTGATAATGCCGTCGCCCTTGCAGGCCTCGCAGCGACCACCCTTAATGTTAAAGCTAAAGCGACCTTTTTGATAGCCACGGACCTTAGCCTCATTTGTTTTTGAAAATAAATCACGAATATCATCAAATACTCCGGTATAAGTTGCAGGATTGGAACGTGGCGTGCGGCCGATCGGAGACTGATCAATCTCAACGACCTTATCGATATTTTCAAGCCCGCGAATTTCCTTATGCTGACCCGGACGCACTCTCGCCCGGTTCAGATCACGCGCCAGTGTTTTGTATAGGATTTCGTTGATCAGCGTTGACTTCCCGGAACCGGATACGCCAGTAACAGCCGTGAAAACACCTAACGGGATTTTAACATTTAAATTTTTGAGATTGTTCTCCTTAGCCCCGCGTACCTCCAGCCACTTATCCGTAGGCTTGCGCCGTTCGGTATTGACCGGAATGAACTTGCGCCCGCTCAAATATTGCCCTGTCAGGGAATTTGGGTCTTCCATAACTTCCTGCGGGGTACCCTGTGACATGATCATCCCGCCGTGGATTCCAGCTCCCGGTCCAATATCAATAATATAATCGGCTGCCATCATCGTATCTTCGTCATGCTCCACCACAATCAGCGTATTCCCGAGATTCCGCATATGCTCCAAGGCACTAATCAGGCGGTCATTATCCCGCTGGTGCAACCCGATACTTGGCTCGTCCAGAATATACAGTACACCCATCAGGCTGGAACCGATCTGTGTCGCCAACCGGATGCGTTGTGCCTCACCACCGGATAACGTGCCGGCTGCACGACTTAAGGTCAGGTACTCCAATCCAACATTAACGAGGAATCCCAAACGGCTGTTAATTTCCTTAAGAATGAGATTGGCAATGGACTGTTCCTTCTCACTCAGCACCAGCGTTTTGAAAAATTGAGACGCCTCGCCGATGGACAAATCAGTTACATAGGCAATGTTACGCTCCTGAATAGTCACCGCCAGGGTTTCTTTCTTCAAACGATGTCCCTTACAGGTGTTACACGCCTTTGCGCTCATAAATCCTTCAATAAACTCACGGATACCATCCGAAGCTGTGTCACGATAGCGACGCTCCAGATTCGGGATAATTCCCTCGAAGGTCACAAAGGCTTCCTTGCGTTGGCCAAAATCATTTTCATAACGAAACCGGATCTTCTGGTCGCCCGTTCCATGTAATATGGTGTTCATTTGTTCCGTGGTCAGCTGGCTGACAGGATTGTTCTGTGGAATACTATAATGCTCGCATACGGACTGCAAAAATTGCGGATAATAGGTGGAGGTTCCTCCACTCCATGCCTGAAATGCTCCATCTTCTACACTTTTCTCCGGGTCAGGAATGAGCAGGTCGGGGTCGACCACCATTTTAACGCCCAATCCGTCACAATCCGGGCAAGCACCGAACGGACTGTTAAAAGAGAACATCCGTGGCGACAGCTCGTCTATACTGAAACCACAGATCGGGCAGGCAAAATTAGAACTGAAGCGCAGCTCTTCTTGCCCCATCATGTCCACCAGCAACTGACCTCCTGAAAGGTTCAATGCTGTCTCAATAGAGTCGGACAAACGTGTACGCACATCCTCCTTCACTACGATCCGGTCTACAACCACTTCAATGGAATGCTTCTTGTTTTTCTCCAGCTCGATCTTTTCGGATAGCTCACGCAATTCGCCATTGACACGCACCCGTACAAAGCCTTGCTTGGCAATATCCGCAAACAGCGTTTTATGCTCCCCTTTGCGTCCCGAAACCAATGGGGCCAATATTTGCAGCTTTGTCTTTTCAGGGTATTGCAAAATGCGGTCTACCATTTGTTCAACCGTTTGTGATGTAATTTCAATGCCATGTTCAGGACAATGAGGGTGACCAATTCGGGCAAACAACAGCCGCAAATAGTCATAAATCTCTGTAACCGTACCGACAGTAGAACGCGGATTACGGCTCGTAGTCTTTTGGTCAATGGAAATCGCAGGTGACAGTCCGTCAATGGAATCCACGTCCGGCTTTTCCATTTGCCCCAGGAACTGACGCGCATACGCGGATAAAGACTCCACATAACGCCGCTGTCCTTCTGCATAGATCGTGTCGAAAGCCAGTGACGATTTACCTGAGCCACTTAGCCCCGTGAGGACGACAAATTTGTCCCTTGGGATAGTCACGTCAATATTTTTGAGATTATGCGCCCGAGCGCCTTTGATGATGATGCTTTCATTCGCCAAATGTTTCATCTCCTTAGCCATAGTTCACGTCATGCTATATTGCGATGGAATACCCCATGCAAGTGATATATCGCAAAGAGAACGACCACATGGGCCGCCCTCTCTATTTTCAAAAGCAATCATCCATTTCATTTTTTCAATGTGTTCGCGCTACTAGCCGCCCCTGAAAGCTTAATCAGCCCGCAGCTCCAGCAAAGCGTCACGCAACTCGGCGGCGCGCTCGAACTGAAGATTCTTGGCGGCATCCTTCATCTCCGCTTCCAAACGCTGAATCAGCGACTGACGCTCCTTCTTGGAAAGTTTACCCGTCTCGCCAGGAAGGTAATCATTACGTGCCTCTGCCACCTTGGTCGCTTCAATGACATCACGAATCTTTTTACGAATCGTTTGCGGGGTAATGCCGTGGTCTTCATTATATTGAATTTGAATCGCACGGCGGCGTTCGGTTTCTTTTATCGCTTTATCCATAGAATCCGTAATTTTGTCACCGTACATAATAACACGACCATCACTATTCCGCGCTGCCCGTCCAATCGTCTGGATGAGTGAACGTTCGGAACGCAGGAAACCTTCCTTGTCCGCATCCAAAATCGTCACCAGCGATACTTCTGGCAAATCCAGACCTTCCCGTAACAGGTTGATCCCAATCAATACATCAAAGGTACCCAAACGGAGGTCCCGTAAAATCGCCATCCGCTCCAGTGTCTTAATCTCGGAATGCATATACCGGACCTTGATACCCACTTCTTTTAAATAGTCGGTCAAATCCTCAGACATCTTCTTGGTAAGCGTGGTGACCAGTACCCGCTCCTCACGCTCCATACGAAGCCGTATCTCGCTAATGAGATCGTCGATCTGTCCCTTGCTCGGCCGCACCTCAATGATCGGGTCAAGAAGCCCCGTAGGTCGGATGATCTGTTGCACAGTCGTTTCGCATTTCTCCAGCTCATAGGGGCCTGGTGTAGCTGAAACGTAGACGATCTGACTCACCTTGTCCTCGAACTCTTCAAACTTCAGCGGGCGATTATCCAGCGCAGATGGCAGACGGAAACCATGGTCCACCAGTACATTCTTACGTGCCTGGTCACCATTATACATCGCCCGAATCTGCGGCAACGTAACATGAGACTCATCAATCACGATCAGCATATCATCCGGGAAATAATCCATCAGCGTATACGGTGTCGCCCCCCGCTCGCGGAATGTCAGTGGACCTGAGTAATTCTCGACGCCGGAACAAAAACCAACCTCTTTCATCATCTCGATATCATAGCGGGTACGTTGCTCCAAACGTTGTGCCTCCAGCAGCTTCCCTTGTTCCTTCAGCTCCACTAACCGTTCTTCAAGCTCACGTTCAATGTTGACCAGTGCTACCTTCATCGTATCCTCATGAGTAACAAAGTGAGATGCAGGGAAAATGGCAATATGATCACGTTCACCGATCAATTCACCCGTAAGCACATTAATCTCGGTGATCCGTTCAATTTCATCCCCGAACAGTTCTACCCGTATAGCGTGTTCCCCATGGGAAGCCGGGAATATTTCAACAACATCCCCCCGTACACGGAAAGTACCCCGCACGAAGTTGATATCGTTCCGCTGATATTGAATATCCACCAAGCGGGACAAAATCTGATTGCGGGGTTTCTCCATACCGACTCTAAGCGAGAGCAGCAGGCTTGAATATTCTTTCGGCGAACCCAAACCATAAATGCAGGAGACACTCGCTACAATAATAACGTCACGACGCTCAAACAGAGAGCTTGTGGCCGAGTGGCGAAGCTTATCAATCTCCTCATTAATGCTGGAATCCTTTTCAATATACGTATCGGAAGACGGGATGTATGCTTCCGGTTGGTAGTAATCATAGTAGCTGACAAAATAATCGACAGAGTTATTCGGAAAAAACTCCTTAAACTCACTCGCCAGTTGGGCAGCCAAAGTCTTGTTATGTGCAATAACCAGCGTAGGCCGATTCAGCTTGGCAATCGTCTGCGCGATGGTAAACGTCTTACCCGTTCCCGTAGCACCCAACAGCGTTTGATGCTTTTTTCCTTGTGTAATCCCCTCTACCAGTTCAAGAATGGCATGAGGCTGATCGCCTTGGGGCTGGAATTCCGACTGAATTTCAAAAGTCTTGTCGCTAACAACGATATCACTCATTGCCCTGCATCACCCTTATCGTCTAAAATGAAAACATCATGTTTCTACAACAGTCGAGCTGAAACGTCTTTACCTGTAAACCTATGTCGATATTTCCCGAGCAATGATACTTGGGAAATATGGTTGGATAAGAATGTTTGTTCCCGTATTATACCTCTTTCTTACCTTGGATGCAAACGATAAGTCTTGAATAGGAGTGAATTAAATTTTGGATATCACCATCGTGTTGGGCATCATCGCCGGAATCATAGCATTAATCGGTGGCTTCTTATGGGAAGGCGGACAATTTACAGGGCTGCTTCAGGGTACATCGGCTCTGATTGTGTTTGGCGGAACGCTCGCAGCAGTTGTTATCAGCTATCCCGCCTCTAAACTAAAGAGCATACCTGCGGCCCTTCGGATGGCTTTTAGCCGTGAGGAGAATCTCTCCGAGCAATATATTGAGGATTTGGTTTCCATGGCAGCCACCTCCCGCCGATCCGGAGTGCTTGCGCTGGAGCGTATTTCCTCAGAGCATCCGAATGCATTTCTGCGCGAAGGTCTTCAACTGGTTATTGACGGCACCGAGCAGGAACAAATTAAACAAATTCTGGAACTAGAGTTAGATAGCATTGAGCACAAGCACGAAGGATATGCCAAAATATTTGAATCCGCAGGCGGCTATGCCCCTACGATGGGGATTATCGGTACTGTGATGGGCCTGATCCATGTACTCGGCAGCCTGACTGAGCCAACAGCGCTTGGACCGTCTATTGCCGTCGCTTTTATCGCTACACTATACGGCGTTGCCAGCGCTAATCTGATTTTCCTGCCCATCGCATCCAAGATCAGAGCATGCAGCGAAAGTGAAATGGTCACGATGGATTTACTGCTGCAAGGCATTCTCGCCATCCAAAACGGAGAGAATCCGAAGCTTGTACGCAAAAAACTGGAGTTCTTCATCCGCTCAGAGCAAAATCTGGATCATAAGCCGCCTCGTCGCTCACGTTCCGAGGATGCTGCTCCAAAGGAGGACTTCCATGAGAGCGCGCGCTAAGCGCCGTGGGCAGCAAGGAGGCGGAGACCATCGTGACCGCTGGATGATTACTTACGCCGATCTGATCACACTGCTGCTCATTTTTTTCGTAGTAATGTACGCTATGAGCAGCCTGGATGCGAAAAAATACGATGTCGTTGTTCAATCCCTACAGGATACGTTCCATAAAGGCAATTCTATTTTGGAGCAAGGTTCAGGGATTACGGGTACTGCTGACCGTTACACAAGCAAGAATCCGCCCACAGCCAAGCAACCTTCATCCGATAACAAAGCAGCCGGACCGACCAAACTGACCGAACGTGAGCAGGCATTTCGCAAGCAGGAAAAAGAACTGCAAAATCTGATGAGCGTCATAGAGCAATATATTTCGGATAATAAGTTGCAAGATCAGATTTTCGTATCAGATCAGCCGCGCGGTATTGTCATCACCCTGAACGACCGCTTTTTATTCGATCAGGGCAGGGCTGCACTCAAGCAAGGCTCTGCAAACACGTTATCCAAGCTGGCCAGTCTGTTCCGGGATCTAAGAACGCCGATCAGCATCGAGGGCCATACGGACAATATTCCGTTCACACGCGCTTCGAACGCTTCGACCTACAAGGACAACTGGGAGCTTTCCGGGGCGCGGGCGCTATCCGTGCTTCGATTCTTTCTAGATAGAGAAGGATTATCTCCTACAGAATTTCAATACGCAGGTTATGCCGATACCCGACCAGTTGGAGATAATACCACCGAGGCCGGACGACAAAAAAACCGCCGTGTCGAAATTACCGTACTGCGCCAGCTTCAACAGTAAATGCCAAAAACCTCCTAGTCACACTTAACGTGAACCGGGAGGTTTTTTTAGATAGATATCATCGTTCTAGATGGCTTCCGCTCTGATGTGACGCAGAACAATAAACCGTACCAACAGCGTTGTATAGAGCGGCGTACGAGATACGAGAGAGATTATTTTGTTTAAGTCTATATCCCCACTATGTATTTGAAGCCCAAGATGAAATTAAGTAAAGCCTGGTCATGATGCTGGAAATCAATAAGATAAGGCAAATTCGTGTTGCTTCTCTTGCACTGGTGAAGTTGTGGAGATGCTTTGCTTGTGGTAGCTATATTTCCAATCGCTGTACAAATTAAGGAGCCGATCCAACTCCATAGACTTGGTCAACACCTGTCGATCCTTCAATCCCACCTCTTTCGCCAAATCATTTAATTCTTTACGCTTTTCTTCGATGCAATCCTCCAATTCTTTCAATTTCACATCAACAAACCTCCTGTTTGGTATGGTATTTACAGTTAGTTTACAAGCTGATACCTTCCCTACAGGTTAATAATATAATAAAACCCATTTCATCCCTTTAACGGGATAAATCAAAATCAAAAAAAAAAACAATCTGAGAGGATTGGCTTATTTATATCTTTAATATTAATAAAAATACCCAACCCTAACCTCCTGCACCATGATAAAAAACACTAATACCACTTGTATCTTTATAGTAAGTTTCCAAATGTCCAATATTCCATATACTAACCAAGCTTATAAGCAATAGAAGCAGGGGAATTTTCTTTCGCATTCTTAAGCACCTCTTCCATAATTTTTTGATATTCTAACAATTGAATTTCAGAAGATCTAATACGATACATTTCAAAAAGTGCAGTACATTCTGCAAAGCTATTTCTATTATTTATTTGGAAATACAATTTCAAACTCTGCAAAATATAATGTAGACCCTCAGAATAAGAAGAATGTATAAATTTATAAACTGCAATTTGTTGAAAAAGATTAGCACAACTATCTAAAATAAAAGTGGATTCATAATAGCTTTCCCTAACATGCACTTTTGAGCTAACTGTTTTCAATTCCTCAGCAAAAATTTCAAGAATGTTATCTATTAAAAACCCATGTCTGTTTGCTGATTCTGTAATTGTCCATAATCCAGGTAACACTTCTTGAGGATTACACTTAAGAAACTCTACGTACTCAGTAAGTTTCTCGACGTTCCCCATAATTACACTTAAATTCAACAAGTTAGCTTCTGCCCATATCCTAAACTTTTCCACTTCCATTATTCCAACCTGATCTAGTCCCTCAAACCAACTCAAATCTCTATAACCACAAATGTACTCTAATTCTTCTTCATAAAACCCTTGCTTTTCTAATGCAAGTCCTTTTAATAAGTACCCTTGCCCATAATAAACAACAAGTGGTCTTTCAGTTACCAAGCATTTATACTTATATTTATTTTTCCGTTTCTGAACTTCATTCTTATACACAACAGTTGCAAGATTTCGCAATTCATCTGCATATTTCTCTACCTCTTTCCACTGATGTAGATTGAAGTATATATTAGCCAGTTTTAGTAAAGCGTCCAAGTGATAATTCTCGGGTAAGCGATTACGATAAGGAATAAATTTTAATACAGACTCCAAGTTTTTCTCGAAATCTTGACCTATTGAAGCTACAAACAATTTATAGTGACTAATTGCCAACCTCTCGGAATGTTGGTACTTCTCATTTTCAATAACACATTCATAGAAAGGAATTGCCTCTTTTAACTTCCCTTCTTCATACAACTCCTCTGCCAAAGCAAAGATCGTTGGAATGTGGTTAAGATCTTCCATTAACCGTGAAAGCACCTTCTCTACGCACCGCAGATTCCCCACCTCAACACAACGAATCAGAAAGGGTTTAACCCTTTTCCAATGAGGTCTTCCATCGTAAAAGCATTCATCTACGTATAGGTCATACAACCAGTCCTCTGGATAGTTAAACGCTTTAGTAATTAAGTCCATTTGTCTTACAGAGATAGGTTTAGGCGGATTTCCGTTAAGCATAGCACTAAATATGCCCCGATTAAGTCCCGTGGCTTGTCCAAAACTATTAAAAGTGTAGCCACCAAGTTTTAATTCTTTTTCAATCTCCGAGCGAATCGTGGTTGTATTTTCCATAAAAACACCCCCCGGCATATTCAGATGATTTTTGAAATCACCCTCCTCGACAAACAATTACAATATACTAGAAATTATATGAATAAACTGGATGATGGTCAACCCCTTTTTTTACACCGTTTTAATATATATTGGAATTTAATGTGTTTATAAGTCCTTAAAAGGACTTATTATTATATTATTTAGGCAATTTGATTACCTCCACGCTTGAAGTTCCTTTGTCTACACTCATATTATAGGGGTGTGGATGTCTATGGAAACAACAAAACTCATAGGAGCAAAAATCCGCCAATTTCGGACGTTGCGTGGTATTACACAAGAACAACTGGCGGAAGCATCCGATTCAACAGGTTCCTATATCGGCAAGTTGGAGCGTGGTGAGGTCAATGTACAGATCAAAACACTGGAGAAAATAGCCGAAGCCTTGGGAACAAACGTATTCGCATTTTTTGACTACAATCCATATGAAGAACTCAAAAGTCAGCCGTGGATATGGGAATGTGTTCATTTACTCTCCCAGCAGAATGAAGCCGATCAAAATAAAGCTTATCGCATATTGAAGGAACTATTCACCTCTTCAGTAAGTGAGCTTTCAGCAAGTAACTCTGATGAGTCTGGCGAATAACGAAGAAAATTAACTTTTTCCCGATCGATCATGAACATAATATTTCAAAAGGGCTATGTTACTCTACCTTAGTAGTAGGTTACATAGCCCTTTTATGTTCTAAGAAGTCATCTGCTTGATGTTATATTCTACTTCTTTAAGCACTTTTTCATATTCTGCCCGTTGCTCCTGTGTCGAGTGATCCTTATATTTCTCAAACAACAACGTAATGGACTTGATATAGTAAGCCTTATCATTTAACTGTGAGGATGCTTTGAGACTATTCAACATACTGTCGATCGCCTCAGAGTAGCTCCCTTTATTAAAATAGTAGCGACTAAGCTCAAGAAAAAAACGGGAATAGGTCACCAGATTGTAATTTGTATGATAGTAAGAAATATTTGTACGCAAGTTCCTAAACTCATTAATATTTTCTGCAAAAAGGAGCAGAATATCGTCTATGGAGTGATTGTAATTATTGGCCGATTCCATAATGGTCAATAGCCCATGTAATATTTCCTGAGGATTATTCCTAATAAGATCAACATAGGCTGGTAATCTAGTCATATCTCCCATTAGAATTTCTAAATTCAAACGGTTTGCTCTAGCCCACATTTTAAATTTCCGCGCCTCTAGTATTCCAAGCTCATCTAGCCAGTCACAGTCAATTAAATCTTCATAAAAAGGGATGAATCCCATAGCTTTTTCGTATAGCCCTTGTTTTTCAAGCATGTTCCCTTGCATTAAATATGCTTGACCATAATACACGATTAGATGTCTTTCCGTGTTTAGAGATTTTACTTCACGTTTTTTTATTCTCGCTTGAACTTGCTGCTGATAAACATTTGTGGCAAGTACCTCAAGTTTTTTTGCGTATTGTATAGATGTCTCACAGTCATAAACTTGAAAGTATACATTTACCAGCTTTAATAAAGCATCCAGTTGATGATTCTCAGGTAAATTCTTGCGAAAAGGAGCAAACTTCAGAGCCAGTTGGCAATTATTCTCTAGATCTTTGCTTAAAGAGTAAGAAAATAACCTATACTGACTAATCGCTAGCCGCTCCGAGTGGTAATACCTTTCGTTCTCTATTACACACTCGTAAAAAGGAACTGATTCCCTTTCCTTTCCTTCTGCGTGTAATTCTTCTGCAAGTTCAAATATGGTCGGCACATAGGACAAATCCTCTGTCAGCCTCGATAAAACCTTCTGAATGAAGTCCTGTCTTCCTAACTCCACACAACGCAACAGAAACGGCTTAATCCGCTTCCAGTGCCCTTTTCCTTCGTAAAAGCATTCATCTATGTACAACTCATATAGCCAACCGTCAGGATACCCCAGCGCCTGAGTAATCAGATCCATCTGTCGAACGGAGATCGGCTTGGGTGGGTTGCTGTTCAGCATGGCGCTGAATGTGCCTCGGTTAATACCGGAGATTTTACTAAAACTGCTAAAACTATAGCCCCTTTGCTTCAATTCTGTCTCTATCTTTGAGCGGATCGTAGGTGTATGTTCCATGTCAATCCCCCTCATTGAAAATAATGTTTCTTTTTTATGTAAAATACATCCTATAATCATTTTTAAAATAATACAATAGTGTGAAAAAAGAGAAATAAATGGTTTATATACTCATTCTAATTTATGATGCCTTAGAAAGAAGTCTTTTTTAAACCAATCCCATGATAATTGAAAAGTGAATGAAGTACATAACGTTTAAATCCTTCATCCAGTATGGATTGAACCTGAAAGTTGGGCGCACGATTCTGATCCTTTTCAAGAATATTAAGAGCTACTCGCAGTTCATCTGATCACTCCGCTTCTACGACCTATTCTTCTCTTTCCCATATGTAATTGACTAGGGACTCTTTAGGTTCACCCAAGCGTAGTAGCAGCTCCTTCCGGACCAGCTTGCCGTGTTCCAATAGCCATATATAACCTAACCACTTTTATTTGAACTCAGCACCCATACCGCTTCTTTAACGCTATACAACTCATATACCTGTATAAGCTCTTTAATGGATAAATCCTTTACTCTTCTCTCTCTTTGGTCTTAGCTCGGTTCCCTGAAAAACAGAATAAAACGCTCCTGGGGAAATTGAGCTTCCGCAGGAGCGCGTATGGAGCTAATTACTTTTTCTTCTGAGATACTTGGATGCTGCTGCTGCGACAATCACAAATACCAATATGGCAAAATAAGGATATGAATCGGAGCTGCCAGCATTGTTAAAAGCTTTGATAAGCGCATACAATGCCACCAATCCAATGAGACCAACAACGAATTGGGCACTTCTTCGTGCTGGCTGCTTTGAACGCTTAAATATGAACAGGACAGCAGCAACGCCCAAAAGAGCATAAACCATCAGAAAAGCAGTGACATAAAAAATTGGGTTCATAATTACCTGCCCCTTCTTTTACAGTATATACAATATTATAGTAAAAGTAAGGTGTTTAGTGCAAATCTTAGTTGGAATTAACCGTGTAATAAGGAGCTGGCAACCAGTGTAGATTGAGCGTAGTACCGCGTGAACCGTTATAGTTGTCCAAGCTTGAAGCAACCAAGTCTGTTCCTAAAGATACTAATGCAGCTGCGGCACTGGCAGCCCAAGGTATAGGATTAGGACCCATAATACCACCTATTGCAGCAGCCAAACCTGAAACAGTCAAATATCCTTTAGATTGTTGTTTTAATGAATAGGAGAGTTGTTTGGTTTCGCTTTGTGACATCGTTATTGCTACTCCCCACCAATACGAGTTCGAGGAAGCATTAGGTGTGATTACGTTTTGCGGTTGAATAGGTGCTTGTCCAGACGGGACAATCGTTTGGTTTTCAACGTCTAATTTGGTTTGTCCACTTTTGAGAGATTCGTTGATGATCTGAACACCACTAGCAATATATTCGTAAGCCTCTTTAGAGACAACATCCTTACCAGCTTCGTCAATGTAGAGCAGACCGTCCGCACCCGGTTTAATATATTTCTCCAAACCCTGGGCTGCTTCCAGATTCTTTTGCAATGTTGCTGTATCGAGATGCTGTAAAGTTACAATAGGAGATTGGCTTTGTTCTTGAAAAGAGTCATTTACACTTGAACTTGCAAAAATTGCACTCGGCGCGACAACAGCTCCTAACAAACTAAAAGATAAAGCGGTAGCAACCAGTCTATTCTTCTTCATAGATAATTCCTCCGATTCAAGATATTTTTTCAAACTCAGTAAAACCCATCCCCCAAACGACTACACTACAACCTGAACATCCACACATTTAAGTCATTAATTTATAGTAAATATTACGAATTTTTTTATATGCGAAAACAAGGATGAATTATTCAAAATTATTTTAGTTCAAAGGGCAGAGTATCCCCCACAAAGTGTTTAAAGCATGGGCATTCTATAGGATATAATGGTTCTTTTT
>NZ_PNXQ01000004.1:58377-58866 GCF_005217525.1 Paenibacillus terrae
AAAAAGAGCATAAACCATCAGAAAAGCAGTGACATAAAAAATTGGGTTCATAATCACCTGCCCCTTCTTTTACAGTATATACAATATTATAGTAAAAAATAAGGTGTTTAGCGCAAATCTTAGTTGGAATTAACCGTGTAATAAGGAGCTGGCAACCAATGCAGATTGAGCGTAGTACCGCGTGAACCGTTATAGTTGTCTAAGCTTGAAGCAAGCAAGTCTGTTCCTAAAGATACCAACGCACAGAGGAAATTAAGAGAATTGTAGTCCCTATTGTTACAACCGTCTTATTTATTTTCATCACTTGACCTTCTTTCATGTTTAATGAAAATTAACTCATACTATCCAAGAAGTAAGTGTATACTTAGTTGTATTATTTTTTTGCAACTACGACGACTATATGTTGTGTTAACTGTAAATATTTGTTTGGAGGTATGGTCAATGAAATCATTTCGATTTTGGCTGATCCTAATCTCGATTTTAGTAATT
>NZ_PNXQ01000004.1:58876-59081 GCF_005217525.1 Paenibacillus terrae
TACTTATTTCCACTTATCTTGCTTCTTATTTAGTATTTATTTTTGTTGGAAGGATCACTCTCAAAAAATGTAGTAGTTTTTTATATCTCCTCCCTTCCTAATGGGGCCACTATATTAGCACAAACAAGATCTTGCGTGGTGGTTTTTTCCGCCCTAGATTTGGAAATCCCCTTGGTTGTTCTTGCTTCATGTGTCAAAAAATACG
>NZ_PNXQ01000004.1:59091-59645 GCF_005217525.1 Paenibacillus terrae
GTTGAGTTTCAATCATATAAATAATGTTTCTTTTTATGTAAAATACGTCCTATAAGCAACCTTAAAATAATACAATAGTGTGAAAAAAGAGAAATAAATGGTTTATATACTCACTCTAATTTATGATGCCTTAGAAAGAAGTCTTTTTTTAACGAATCCCGTGATAATTGAAAAATTGAATGAAGTACATAACGTTTAAATCCTTCATCCAATATAAATTGAATCTGTGGATCGGCTATAGTTAGTTGGACAGATAAAAAGAAGTTAAGCATGAAAGCAATAACGAAGCGAAGGAGCCAAAAGCTGGAGATAAATAAAGAACCGGCAGAGGACGCTTCCCTGAAAAAATAAAAACGTTCATGGGGAAATTGAACTTCCCCATGAACGCGTATGGAGCTAATTACTTTTTCTTCTGAGATACTTGGATGCTGCTGCTGCAACAATCACAAATACCACTATGCAAAAATAAGGATATGAATCGGAGCTGCCGGCATTGTTAAAAGCTTTGATAAGCGCATACAATGCCACCAATCCAATGAGACCAACAACGAATT
>NZ_PNXQ01000004.1:59655-60027 GCF_005217525.1 Paenibacillus terrae
ATTGTAAATATTTCGGGCTATGATGACTATAATATACTATTGGCTATCATTAGCCCGTTGGTTTGGATGTATGAATCATTTCAATTTGTGCGAGAAGCAGATATTCCAATAGCCGTTGTATACCCAACTACACTAGGTTTCTGGTATCTTGTTGGTTTGGTTTTGGATCGTCTAATAAAAAAAACAAGATAATTTATTCCAAAATGCGAATCGCTTTTAGCAAGTTCCTTCTGATAGTCGTCCCTTCATCCACTGAGCCAACTACTTTAAATCAGACATGATTATTCTTTTTAAAAGCCTCTCCTCGTCCCACCAGTTCTAAAGAAATAATAATTCTTGATGTGTTACAAGAACGATAAAAATAAACATATC
>NZ_PNXQ01000004.1:60037-60306 GCF_005217525.1 Paenibacillus terrae
AAGTGGTTTTAGCTCCTTTGTTAAAATGCGAGTTCCTTTTAGCAAGTTCCTTCATCCACTGAGCCAACTGCTTTAAATCATACATGATTATTCATCTTAAAAGCCTATCCTCCTTCCCACCAGCTCTAAAGAAATTGTAATTCTTGATGTGTTACAAGAACGATAAAAATAAACATATCATTTCTTTTTTTACAAAATAATCAATAAAAGACCAATCCCTTATGATTGGCCTAATCTGATTGCATATGATCTTGAAGACTCTCCATAGA
>NZ_PNXQ01000004.1:60439-60784 GCF_005217525.1 Paenibacillus terrae
GATCGATTCCTTTTCTCTGCCTTCTGCGTGTAATTCTTCTGCAAGCTCAAATATGGTCGGCACATAGGACAAATCCTCTGTCAGCCTCAACAATACCTTTTGGATGAAGTCCTGTCTTCCTAACTCTACATATCGCAATAAGAAAGGCTTAATCCGTTTCCAATGTCCTTTTCCTTCGTAAAAGCATTCATCTATGTACAACTCATATAGCTAACCGTCAGGATATCCCAACGCCTTGGTAATCAGGTCCATCTGCCAAACGGAGATCGGCTTGGGTGGGTTGCTGTTCAGCATGGCGCTGAATGTGCCTCGGTTAATACCGGAGATTTTACTAAAACTGCTAAA
>NZ_PNXQ01000005.1:0-1607 GCF_005217525.1 Paenibacillus terrae
GAGGGGGATTGACATGGAACATACACCTACGATCCGCTCAAAGATAGAGACAGAATTGAAGCAAAGGGGCTATAGTTTTAGCAGCTTCAGTAAAATATCTGGAATTAACCGCGGCACATTCAGCGCCATGCTGAACAGCAACCCGCCCAAGCCGATCTCCGTTCGGCAGATGGACCTGATTACCAAGGCGTTGGGGTATCCTGACGGTTGGCTATATGAGTTGTACATAGATGAATGCTTTTACGAGGGAAAAGGACACTGGAAACGGATTAAGCCGTTTCTGTTGCGTTGTGTGGAATTAGGAAGACAGGACTTCATCCAAAAGGTATTGTCGAGACTGACAGAGGATTTGTCCTATGTGCCGACCATATTTGAACTTGCAGAGGAACTGCATAAAGCAGGCAAGGAAAAGGAGGCTGTTCCCTTTTACGAGTGTGTGGTAGAGAACGAAAGATATTATCACTCGGAACGGCTAGCGATCAGTCAATACAGATTGTTTTGTTACTCGCTTACCGAAGATTTAGAAAGCAGCTTACAGGCTGCTAT
This sequence comes from Paenibacillus terrae, assembly GCF_005217525.1. Classification (GTDB taxonomy): domain Bacteria; phylum Bacillota; class Bacilli; order Paenibacillales; family Paenibacillaceae; genus Paenibacillus; species Paenibacillus terrae_C. The sequence goes on from NZ_PNXQ01000005.1 coordinate 547, forward strand.
TATTTTTAATTCGTTCCGCAAAAGTTTGCCAGAGAATTATCAGTTGGATGGATTATTAAAGTTAACTAATGTTTATTTCAACGCAAGTAATTGGGAGGCTGCAATAAAGTATGCGACAGAACTCCGTACACTGGCTATAAGTGTCTATCATCAACAGGTTTATAACCGTTCAAAAAACAGGCAACTAGATAGCTTCGATACTGAAAAGCCTCTAGTCGTATACTATGGTTTAGGGTATTTATTGCACGGAAATGCGTTGGAGAATCAAGGATTGTATGAAGAGGCTTTAAAATTCATTCCCTATTATGAAGATTTAACATGGTTTGAGGGTCTGGATGAAAATGGGCTGCAAGGGGTGAAAAGACTCCAATTATGGGCAAAGGCTAATCTTCTTAATTTAAAAGTTTTAATTAGAGAGGTCAGCAGTTTAGCATCTTATGTCGAGCTTTTACAGCACAATCCCCAAGAAATTTCTCATGGATTAATCACTATTATAGAGTCGGCAAATAAGTACAATTTCTCTTTAGAAAGTATTCTAGATGTTTTCTCTGAGGAAATTGGCGACTATAAGAAATTCGTTTCAAAATCTTCACACTATCAAATAAGCACTCTTTTATGGAATTATTCTCGCTTGTATTTGGAACTTGCGCGTTACTTTTTCAATATAGGCAGATATTCAGAAGCTATTGATAATATAATCAAAAGCCTCAGAGTATCTTCTCAATTAAATACGAAGAGTACATTCATTAAGGGAGTAACCTTGTTATTCGAAAAACTAACAGGCCATATTACGCATGAACAACTTGCAGAATATGAAAAAGTACTTGAAGAAGTGCGTTATGGTATGAAGCAAATGGTTCCCTAAACTAATATTTATCTTGTATCTGACCACACAGGGGGGATGAACATGGAACATACACCTACGATCCGCTCAAAGATAGAGACAGAATTGAAGCAAAGGGGCTATAGCTTTAGCGGTTTTAGTAAAATCTCCGGTATTAACCGCGGCACATTCAGCGCCATGCTGAACAGCAACCCGCCCAAGCCGATCTCCGTTCGGC
>NZ_PNXQ01000005.1:1617-2023 GCF_005217525.1 Paenibacillus terrae
AGGGTATCCCGAAGGCTGGCTGTATGAGTTGTACATAGATGAATGCTTTTACGAAGGAAAAGGGCACTGGAAACGGATCAAGCCGTTTCTGTTGCGTTGTGTGGAGTTAGGAAGACAGGACTTCATCCAAAAGGTATTGTTGAGGCTGACAGAGGATTTGTCCTATGTGCCGACCATATTTGAGCTTGCAGAAGAATTACACGCAGAAGGAAAGGAAAAGGAATCAGTTCCTTTTTATGAATGTGTAATCGAAAATGAAAAATATCGTCATTCGGAGCGGTTGGCTATAAGTCAATATAAAAGGTTTAAAGCTTATACAATGTCTGACTTGGAAAAGAGTCTTGAGTTCGTATTGGAATTTACACCATATCGTAATTTGCTTCCTGAGCATTATCAGTTGGAGGCG
>NZ_PNXQ01000005.1:2095-2570 GCF_005217525.1 Paenibacillus terrae
AACTGGTGGCTTAAACCAATTTCTTTGCTTGGATAATGAAAGATAATTAAGGGTGTCCTTTTGCCCTTTTAGTATTCTCCCACGTCTGTAATGGTAAATGGCGAGCTGATACATGTAACAATAATAATAGGTCATTTGTTTAACATCCTCAGACTCCTGTAACCTCTTTATTCGCTCTGAGTATTTGTCAATGATAGAGTCTACATCAAAATTATACTTATTAGCAGCTTCTAGTATGGTTATGAGTCCAGAACTTACTTCTTCAGGGTGATTTTCAAGGAAAGCAATATACTCAGGAAGGATATCTCTATTTCCCAATAGTAAATCTAAAGTATACGAGTTGGCTTTAGCCCACAAACGGAATTGCTCTACATCTGCTTCTCCTTCTAAATCAAGCCCTTTAAACCAGCTTAAATCTGCATAGCCCTCAAGCTCTGCCTTTGCCTCCTTAATATATCCTTTCTTTTGTAAAGCT
>NZ_PNXQ01000005.1:2580-2914 GCF_005217525.1 Paenibacillus terrae
GCTCTACATCTGCTTCACCTTCTAAATCAAGCCCTTTAAACCAGCCTAAATCTGCATAGCCCTCAAGCTCTGCCTTTGCCTCCTTAATATATCCTTTCTTTTGTAAAGCTGTTGAGACAGAAAGGAATCCATAACCGTAGTAAAATACCAAGTGCCTTTCTGCACGTGAGCAATGATCTGCTCTTCTTTTTTCCTTCCTTATTTGCCGATCCATATAGATTACGTTAGCCAGCTTCTTTAATTCATGACCATACTTCTCTACCTCATCCCATTTGTGCAAGTAAAAATATATATTTGTGATCTTGTGAATCGCCTCCAACTGATAATGCTCAGG
>NZ_PNXQ01000005.1:2924-32798 GCF_005217525.1 Paenibacillus terrae
GCTATAGCCCCTTTGCCCCGGAATCCTTTGACCGTCGAAGCGACCATGTACGTCTCAATATGTGCCACAACCGGTTTGGAAAAGTAGAGGGGTAGGCGATTCCGGGACAACTAATTGCGAATGGCGGCATGTTCGGGTACGATATCGGTATGAGACATAGTCGTTTCTCCTTTGGTTTGAGTTGGTGTGGTAACTACCTTTTACCACAAGGAGATACCCTTGTCTCTATTCTTTTTGTTTTTAAAGTCTACTGGAAGCTAATTTGCTCATTTATAGTTGATAACTCAATTGAGATGGCATGGATGGTTTCAGTGATAATTTACCGCTTGTATTTTCCTTTTCATTATCAGAATTCTCACTAAAATGCATAAGTTCGGTTCTATTTGGAAACAGCCGGTTCTGAAAATTCTCCATAGGTCAGCCCAGATGCCTTATTTCCAGTAGACAGATTCTCGGCAGATTTCTGAGATATCATGTCGATAAAAAGTAAGCTGTTCACCCTGCTGTTTTTTGTCTGCAGCTTGGTGTAGACGTATTTCCAACGCCTGTTGATATAAAATCCCGGGACTATTTCTGTTTGGATGCCTGAGTTGGCAAAGGCCCATCAAGTATAGATATCTTGTCGAAACATACCGTTCAAGTACATTTGGCGGTGTTGGTCGATTCCAAATAAATCTAAAAATACGGTTTTTACTTCAGGAGGAAGAGCATCTGCTATTACCCAGGTTGTAAGAGAAGAATGCGATTGACCGAACAGACCAATGCGTGCAATGGCTGGGGCGCTCTAACTCTGCCATGCAGGAATTCTTGCGATTATGCTAAGATGAGTGTAACTCATGGTGGATTCTTCTTTGAAGGCTTCCATTATACTAAATGATGTTTTTTCTTTAGAATAGTTCGCATCACAAGCGCCGTTTTTACAACACCGACACCTAACAATAAAATAAGAATAAAGTAAATGACATGTCCCAGACCAGGTAAGAACAGTTTAATAACAGACCAAGGAACCAGCAATTTGGGGAGTGTCATTAATAACAGAGATGGAATCAGCACATGGAAGAAAAGGATACTTACAATGTGAAGCAAACGCCCTGAAGTCGTTCGGGAACGGGTTTTCCAATTAAACAAACCGAATACAGACTGAGCAAGAATGGCGAGAATTGTAATAAGGACCCAATTCACAAGTAAAAAAATAGTTCTCTCTAAGTCTGACATCCCAATTTGAGGTATTTCTCCTCCATTCAATATAGCGTTGATACCAGTCATGATCTTGTCATACGATTGTAAGTCCAAATAATCCAGTGAATTGACAAGCAGGATGACTCCATAGTTTTCATTAATTGTCATTTTTGAATACGTATTTTCGGTAGCGCCATTATGAGAAATACCCTTCTTATCCACAACCCAGCCCATAGCATAATAGCTTCCTCCCCCCATGTAAGCAACGGGTTTTTGTAAAGTACTAATGCCTTTTACCGACAAAACAGGGGAGGGCCCATTCTGCCCTTCATTCATCTGTGCCGTCAAATAATGTGCCATATCTTCGGCACTAGAGATTAAATACCCTGAAGCTACAGTACCTTCATGATTAAGCTGCTTTGTCGGGAGCATAAAGCCAAATACAGGCTGATACCCGGTTGCCAGTCCGTCTTTTCGGGCTTCGTCAGGCGAAGTATAGCTATGTTTCATATGGAGCGGCTTGAAAATATGTTGTTGTACATATTCCGTATACGATTGACCGGAAGCAGCCTGGATGACACCGCTCAAAATGTTGTAGTTCAAATTCGAGTATTGAAATACAGAACCCACCGGCGCAGTCAACTGGACATGCTTTAGACTCCGGATATGCTGTTCGATGGATTCATCGCCCGTTGTTAATGTGCTCTCCCCTGCATAAGTAGACAATCCACTGGTTTGGTTTAGCAGTTCCCGGATTGTAATCCTTCTGGAAGCTTCTAGATCAGCTACACGAAACCATGGCAAATAATATTGAACCGGGTCATCAAGTCGAATTTTACCCTTTTCTACTAGCTGTATTACAGCCATGGCTGTAATAGATTTGCTCGTTGAACCGAGGACGAAAGGTGTCTGCGGCGTCACCGGAGAGCTATTCGGCCCCGATATCCCATATCCTTCCATATAAACAATTCGACCCTCTTTGACGATTGCAAGTGAAGCCCCTGGAATATTTAATTCATTCATCGCCGAATTCACAAATTGGTCGATCTGAGCGGTATCCACACTCTCCTCTGCAGGTTGAGCATGTACCGAAAGCGGAATAAGCAAGCAGACAATCGTAAATGGAATTATAATTACAGCTTTCCACAAGTGTAAAAACACCAAAGTTTTCATGGTAACGTCCTTACTGTTTAATTTTATGATCATGCTACTGCAATACAGCTCCTTTCATCATACTTTTCATGTAATCGTGGCAGGTAAGCAGAAAATAAATGGTTTGCATTATAAGATATACACCAATAACAACAAAGGAATAACTCCAATTGGAGTATGTCAAAATGTTTTCTAAAGCTTTCATAGCGAACAGAGCATGAAGAATGCCCACAATACAAGGGACAAAAAAGATAATCGCTAATTGTGTCACCACGATTTTACGAATTTCCTGCTCTGTCATTCCGATACGCAACAATGCTCTGAATTGAGCCTGATCTTCCTGAAGTTCTGTGAAAAGCTTGAAATAAATCATACTTCCTGAGGCGATAAAAAACAGTAGACTGATAAACATACCGATAAACATAGTCAGTGAAGCGATTTCCTTTAAATATTCATATTGAACGGATTTGACCAGAATGTAGAAAGCACCGGAAGCCGTTAAAATGACTGCACTGAGAATTGACACCATAAACAGCATCCGTGCATTGTCTTTGATCTTGTAACCAAGCTGTGCAACAATGACCATATTCGTTCGATGATAATAAATCTGATGGCGTTTTCGAATAAAGCTAAGCAGCAAAACACTAAACTGGGAAAAAAATAAATACGTTCCTAATGTGACAGGAATCAATATTAGCAGTGTCATCAAGATGAATGCTTGAGCGTCCAATAAATAAAAATTGGATCCGTTGAACGTCATAGCGATACCATATCCAGTTGCCAGGCAAACAATTGAGAGCGCCACCAGCCACGGAGAATAGATCAGTTCGCCCGTAGAGCGGCGTGAGGCTTTGAATAAATCAACAATCTCAGTTCTTCCTATTCTGAACACTGTGCTCAAAGATGTTATAGTGAATAATATTAGAAATCCCCCAACTGTGAACCACACCGCCTCCAAAGGTACAGCGAACTTAATTGGCTCCTTCATATCGAGCAACGCAGCGAGAGCCATAAAAAATAGTTTGCTGAACAGCATACCAAGTACGATTCCGCACCCGATGGCCAAAACGGAAATCATCATATTTTCATAAATGACCAGTTTGCGAAGTTGCATACGTGTCATTCCGAACAGCGAATAAAGACCAAACTCCTGCTTTCTTGTTTTCAGATAGGCTGAGTTGGCATACAACACAAACAGGAAGGAAAAACCAACGATAATATACTCACAAAAAATCATGCCCTGCCTTACCTTATCTGCTGCAATAATATGACCGTTGACGACGTCTGGATGAGCAAGAAATGAAGCGTAAATGTAAAAAATCATAACAGAAAATACACTGCTCATAAAAAATGCACTGTAAGAGCGCCAGTTTCCCCGAATGCCACTAAATGCGAGCGAACGGAACGTCATCAAAATTCCCTCCCAAGACGCTGAGCGCATCCAAAATTTGTTGAAAGAAAGCCTGACGGTTCGCACCGCGGCGTATTTCGGAAAACAGCCTTCCGTCTTTAATAAAGACAATTCGCTGGCAATAGCTTGCGGAAAAAGGATCATGTGTAACCATAAGTACTGTAGCGTGCAATCGCTCGTTCATATCTTTGAGAGCATCCATGACGTCTTTGGCTGCTTTAGAATCCAGATTACCTGTCAATTCATCAGCCAGCACCAGTGAGGGCTCATGAATGAAGGCCCGTGCAATGGCTGCTCTTTGCTTTTGACCACCAGACACTTCATGTGTACGTTTGGACAAAATACTGTCGATTTGCAGCCATTCTGCGAGTGGTTTGAGACGTTGTTCAATAAGTTGCGTAGAAGTGCCGTCCAGCACCAAGGGCAAAATAATATTTTCCTTTAAAGACAAAGTATCCAAAAGGTTAAAATCCTGAAAGACAAAACCGAGCTTGCGGCGACGGAATAAAGCCAATTTCCGGTCACTCAGTCGATTCGGATTAATACCTCCAATTTCAATTTGTCCTGACGTAGGACTGTCTATCGTAGCTAGTAGATTGAGCAGAGTTGTCTTTCCGCTGCCTGAGGGTCCCATAACGCCAACGAATTCCCCAGATTCAATATGCAAATTAATATCTTCCAGTGCTTTATAAGCTATATTTCCTTTAGAACTATAGGTTTTCCCAAGCCCTTCAGCACGTAGTACACTCATTCAGTTATCCTCCCGCTTTAAAAAATATTAAATGTTATTTGTAGCTTTAGTATAGCTGTACACTCACGTGTGGCCCCATCGATTTCTCTTACAATTTGCATAAAGCTACCTTACATTATTGTCACTTTGCTCAGTAATCTAATTGTGAATCATATGAATCCCACTGTTCTCAAAAGTGATCATGAACGTTGTCCCTTTGCCTAAGACAGACGTAACTGACAAACTATGTCCAAGCCGGGTACATACCTCTTTAGCCAAATACAAGCCCATGCCCGTTGACTCACCCGCCATCCGTCCGTTCTCGCCGGTGAAAAAAGCGTCAAAAATTCTGGGAAGATCGTAGTCTGCTATACCAATCCCTTCATCTGTGACCTTAAGGATCCCTCCCCCCATTCTATTATCTTTAAGCCAAAACTTGAGCGTCTTGTTCCCTGATTTACTTTTACTGTACTTAATCGCGTTGCTGACAAACTGGTTTAGCACGAAAGTCATCCACTTCTCATCCGTCTCAATCCACATTTCACCATCAATACTGGGAAAAATGGAGTACCTTATACAAAGACGCTTGTGTGCGTTTATCACCGAGCGGATTAAGTCGTGGAGAGCCGTGGTACGAAGATGCAAATCGATTTCAAACTTGTTCAGGCGGGCTGTATACAGCATCATTTCCAGTCCGCTGGTCATACGCTCGGTTTCCTCTTGGACACTCAGCGATAGCTGCTTCATGTCCACTGGTTTCGAGTATTTTTGCCGTATCATCTCTTGAGCTAGCAAGTCGATTACGGATAATGGTGTTTTCATCTGATGCACCCATTGCATGACAAAATGATTTTGCATCTCTTGCTGACGACGGTAATTGTGAAGCTCGTTCATATAAGCGTTGTATTGTTGTTCCAGCAGGAATGTAATCATCCGTTGTTCACTGGTAATCGAGGATTGAACGATGATTGTCGCCTGCAATTCATCGGAGCGTTCAAGTGCACCCCGCAGCTGCGCATAGTAACGACGTTGGCGTAAGTAATCAAATATTAAGCAGCTGATCAGCAAAAATGAAGATAAAATAATAAAATAAGGAATTGAACCCATGTCATCACGCCCAGGCTGATGTGCCTTTTCCAGTAGCATAAAGCCTACTCCCAATGCCGTAACAATCAAATACAGACCGATATATATGAAACGGTCCCGAATAAAATTAATTTTAGGCCCTTTCCTCATAATTCCTCCCGCATTTCAGCAGCTACATCCAGCTTGTACCCTTGTCCGCGAACCGTTTCAATGGCTTTGGGCAGGCCCAACTCCTCTAGCTTTTTCCGTAATCGTGTCACATTTACCGTCAAAGTGTTGTCGTCGACAAACTGTACATCATCCCATAACGCTTCAAGCAATTGCTCACGGGTAACAACCTGACCCGAATGTTGGAGAAAACATTCCGAAAGCAATTGTTCATTTTTGGTCAGTTGCATCCGTCTCTCCCCCCATACCAGCTCATTACGGCTGCTGTAAAGCTGAAGACCGTTCACATTCCAGTCAGGTTGCGGTGCCCCTTGCTGTGCAAGATGTACTTGTCCGCCAATCGCATATTCCCCATAGACCCGCCGAAATACACTTTTCACCTTTGCCATCAACAGGTCCAGGTGGATTGGCTTAGTAATATAATCGTCACCACCATGTTCGATGGCCATAACCTGATCCATTTCTCCAGCTCTCGCCGATATGAATATAATAGGAATACTGGAACGGGAACGAATTTGACGACACCAGTAATAACCATCGTAATAGGGCAAGTTAATATCCAACAATACAAGATGTGGAGCAAAAGCCTCCAACTCCGGCAAGAGCTCCTGGAAATGCTCTGCACAAACAGACTCAAATCCATACTTCTCCATATTCTTTTGTAAAATACGACTGATTTTGTCGTCATCCTCTACGATAAAAATTCGGTACAAAGCTTTTCCTCCTTTTCAATGCTTTCTCTTTCGTACAAAAAGGCCGCCATAGGATGGCGGCTAAAATGAAAGTTATACTCATTAAATCCCGTTATTTATCACTACACATATAATTTCTTTCTATTCCTAGCAGACGGACAAAAATAATTTGCAAATGCTTCGAACAGTTCAAATTTATTTACTATACTTTGATTGCACATCAGGAAGGCTCCGGTCTTCTGGTCCGGAAGCAGCCACATCAACGCACTAAAGCCGGGAAAGTTGCCGCTCTTAACCAAAATACGTTCGCTTCCGTATTCTGGATGGATGTTCATCTCGAATCCGTTTCGTCCGTAAGGCTTGCCTGCTTTAATGTCCGGTTTTACGGACATTAAAGCTTGAGCCGACTCTCGGCTTAAGATACGACTACCACCATAAGCCCCCTCCCCCAGCATCGCAAGCATGAAACGGGCCATATCATCCCCGGTGGACACCAGACTTCCTGTGGCCGTGTCTATTGGGCTATACGGATAAGCTGGAACAAGCTGCTGGTCAGGATGGTAACCTTTCGCTAATCTATTTGACCATTCTGCTGGCAATGTGAAACTACTGCTGTTCATCCCGAGTGGCTGAAGGATGTGGCTATGGGCATATTGCCCACATGACATGCCTGTAATTTGTTCAATGATGTACCCCAGAATAGTGTAAGCAAAGTTGCTATATTGATATTGTTCCCCAGGAATATGAACAACAGCAGGCATATACTTATAGATAAACTGCTTCAATGTCATAATCGAAGGGACTTCGCCCCTGATCAGGTCATCCATCCCCGAATCTGGATAATCCAAACCGGATTCATAATTCAGTAGATGCTCCAAAGTTAACGACTCGTTAAACGGTCCGGGAATGTCAATGTCCTCGATGAGAGAACGGACCTTTGCATGTATATCTAATTTACCCTGCTCTGCCAATTGCCGGATAACGACCGATGTAAATATTTTATTGATGGACCCGACCCTCATCAGCGTAGTAGCTGGATCTACCTTTGTAGAACGTGCCAGATCGGTATAACCGCACCCCTGATTCACAACAATTTTGTTATCTTGAACCAAAACCAAAACAGCTCCTGTCACACCATCCATCCAAGGAGAATGAAGCAATCTGTCAGCAAATTCGTTTGGTTTTTCTATATAGCCTGTATACTTTATATCCTCAGAAGAAGGTATACGAAGGTTTTCACCTTGACGAACACAGTGCTTAATGATCGTTCGCAGATTGTCCTTCATAAGGTCTCCAAGCCGTTGAATGGATACATTCTGGAACTGTTTTGTGCTATAACTGATAGCTAGTGTGAGCTTGCCGGAGGCGATGCTGCCGACAATATCCAGTACATAGCGTCTTTGTTGCATCTCACTTACATCATTTCCTTTGGAATATGGTGAAATATCAATCGCACTGTTCTGCAGCTCCTGGTCAAACTGTCCAAGATAATTAAAACTGACTTCCGGCTGTATGGCGTTTTTGAACTCTTGCGCCCAATCGGATATATAGCGCAGTATTCCAAAGCCGATACCCTTATTCGGAATCTGGCGTAAATTATCCTTTGTTTTCAATATATGCTGTGAAATATCATCGTTCGCATCTGCCACGAGTCTGACCGGATATTGAGTCGTAAACCAGCCAACTGTGCGTGTGATATCAATTCCGGGAATGATTGCCTCCCTGCCATGACCTTCCAAATGTATTATCGTCTGATAAAGATTTTTCCATTGGTACAGTGCCTGGCTCCATGCAGCGAGCAGCAAATCTTGAATGTCTGTATCATAAGCTTGATGAACCTGTGTAAGCAGCTGCCGCGTTTCTTCGTTCGACCACTCTATAGTGATGGTTACCGTGTCTTTGACAAGGGAATCCTTCTCCGTGTAATCCTTAGGAATCGGCTGACTTCCCTGGGACGCAACCTCCTGCCAATACGCACGCTCATGCTGCAACTGCGGCTGGTATGCATAAGCATGGAGCGCCTCCGCCCAGTTTTGGAAGGACGCAGTTTTGGGAGGGAAAGTTACAGCTTGCCCGTTGACCGCTTGCTCATACCCTGATGTAATGTCCTCTAGTAAAATCCTCCAGGACACCATGTCCATAACAAGATGGTGGACTACAATCAGCAAATGGTCGCTAGGATTACAACGGAACAGAACCAGCTTAACCAATGGGCCAATGTCCAATTGAATGCTGCTTTGTACCCGGTTGGACGCTTCCTCAATAGCAGTAGCTGGATTATTTAACTGGATACAATCCCTGACTTCCAGCGTATAGAGCTCTCCTTCATCGACTTGCCGAATGTAAGGAATGTATTGTTCACCGCTCCGGCGGAATACGGTCCGCAGTCCATCATGATGTTCCGCAATACGCCGCATGACCCGATGAATAGCTTCCAGATCCAGACGATCAACCCCGGCAAAGAGCATGGATTGATTAAAATGATGAGGATTTACATTATCCGGGCTTTCCAGAAACCACCGCTGAATGGGGGTTAATCGAACCGTGCCGCTCACTGGACCTTGATCTACCTTATCATTCATTTGTTCCACATGTACGCTTAACTCTGCAATCGTCTGACTCGTATACCAATGTCTCATTTCCAGCTGGAATCCGGCCTGAGACAGTCTGGAAGATACCTGAATCGATTGAATCGAATCCCCTCCCAGATCAAAAAAATCATCATGGATGCCTACCTGTGGCACTCCCAAAATCTGCTGCCAGATTTCAACCAGCAAGCTCTCTGTTTCCGTTCGTGGTGCTGCATATCCACTTCCAGGGGTTTTCACACTTTTTTCAGGAGCAGGGAGTGCATTACGGTCAATTTTTCCATTCAAAGTCAGTGGCATGGCTGGAAGCTTAATGATAAAGGCCGGAATCATATACGCAGGCATATCCTGTTTCAATATCGTTCTTATACATTCCGATGTCAGGGTGGAACTGCTCGTGTAGTAAGCACACAGATGTTTGGTCCCGCCTTCCTGTTCTATGGCAATGACAATGGTTTCCTGAATCTGCTCAATATTTAAGAGCCGAGTTTCAATCTCTCCAATCTCCACGCGGTGACCTCTTATTTTAACTTGATGATCTATTCTGCCCAGATATTCAATCGCACCGTCCGGGAGCCATTTTACCCAATCTCCGGTTCTATAGACTCTCTCTCCAGGGGAGAAAGGACTGGGAATAAATTTTTCGGATGTCAGCTCTGGCCGGTTGAGGTACCCACGGGCAAGTCCACTCCCACCCACCCATAATTCGCCTGGTACGCCTGGTGGCTGGAGCTGTCCTACTTCATTCACAATGTAAGTGCTCGTATGACTTACCGGGTATCCAATAGGAATGACTGCTTTGTGTTCTGTGATATCATTGACGTGATATGCGGTTGCAAAGACTGTACTTTCTGTCGGCCCATAAACATGGATAAGCCTGTCTGGTCCAAGGTAACTCAATGCTTTCCTAACATGATCTACAGACACACGTTCTCCCCCGAAAAGAATTTTACGGAGTGAAACCAGGCGGTCCGGGTATATATCAAACATAACGTTAAATAAAGCGGTCGTAACAAACAAAACGCTGACATTATGCGCAGCCATATGTTTCGTCAGCTTATCCATATCCAGCAATGCATCTTTTGAAATCAGCACCAAGCCAGCTCCATTAAGCAAAGCTGAATAAATGTCAAAGGTGGAGCCGTCAAATGCATAGTTGGACAATTGTAATATCCTATCTTCTGGTTTAATTGTAATATAATCACTCTCATACACCACTCGGATAATGTTACGATGAGTTGTCAATATTCCTTTAGGCTTGCCCGTTGTGCCTGAAGTATAGATGACGCAGGCCAGCGAGTCCGAATGGGCCATACGTGGTTTTGTCTGCCTGTATAATTTCTCCTTCTGCTCATTTAGAGGGCCGGTTTCATCATTAAAAACGATGCACGTGCCGCTAAAGAACGAGGCTACCTTTTCCTGCAAATGGCTTTGTAGCAGCAAAATATCGGCGCCTGAGTCCTCTAACATATAACGGATTCGCTCCTGCGGATATGTCGGATCTACTGGCATATAAGCTCCACCCGCTTTGAGAATTGCTATCATGCCGATGATCATGTCCGGGCTACGATCAGCCATCAGACAGACGATTCGCTCAGATTCGACTCCGTAAGCAGTGAGTTTTTGGGCAAGTCTGTCTGCCTGTTCATTCAGCTCACGGTACGTTAATTGAACATCGCCATGCACTAGTGCAACATGATCAGGGTAACGATCTGCTTGTTCCTCAAATAGCTGATGAATCGTTTTCTCGGTACATCCAGGCCCGGCTGCCTGATAGCACTGTTCCAGTGTCTGCCTTGTCTCTTCTACGGTCAAAAGCTGCAATTCCGCCAGCTTGCTATCCGGCTTGTCCACAATCTGTTGCAAGAGATGGTGCACATGCTCACCTATGCGCTTCACGTTTTCCTCAAGAAAGACACGCGCATTATAGTTGAAGCGGATGCTGATTTTCTCACCCGGAACTACAATGATATTAAAATTATAGTTCGTCTGCTCCTGAACTTCAGCGTGAAGAATGTCAAGACGATCCGCGCTTGGCAAGCCGCTGTCTTCAAGTTGTTGTTCTACAGGATAATTTTCAAAGATCATAATATGAGTAATAAGTTGTTGTTTCTGTACCAGCTCGGATTGAATTTCATAAAGCGGATACGTATCAAAGGCTCCTGATGCCACAGCCTGCTGCTGGTTACGTTGCAGCAACTGAGTGAAAACCTCTCCTTCCTCCCAGCGAATACGAACCGGAATCGTATTAATGAACAAGCCGATCATTCGTTCAATGCCGGGGATTTCAGCTGGTCTGCCCGAAACAACGCTGCCAAATACAGTATCTGGGGTCCCATTATATTTGTGCAGCACAATCCCCCAGACCGTTTGTAAAAGTGTATTCAGGGTTACATGATTTTCTTTAGCCAGTTGTTTCAGACTGTCAGTCAGTGCTGTGCTTAATTCGAATGCGGTTTCGGCAAGCTCGTATCCTTGATGTATACTTGTATCTGCCCCTGGAAGTACGGCCTGTCCTTCATAATATTCCAAATATCCCTTCCAGTAAAGGGAAGCCTTGGCATGATCTTGTCTTTCCAGCCAAGAGATATATTCACTGTAAGGAGCTGTTGGAGGCAATTCCACTTGAGTATGACGAAGCTTGGCATAATATATTTCAAGCAATTCATTAAACAAAATCGGTGCGCACCATCCGTCCATAAGTACATGATGGAAGCTCCAGACTACGTGGTAAATGGTGTCATCTTTTTGAAATATGGAAATCCGCATGAGCGCATCGGATGCAAGATCCATACCGCGCATTTTATCATTGGCTGCATACATTTCCGTCCACTGTTTGGCATCCTCGTTCGTCATATACCGAATATCTGCAACATGCAGGGCCGGTTCTTTCTCACGGTACACCACTTGCAGCGGGGTATCCCTCCAGCCAAAATAAAAGTTGGTCCTCAGGATGTCATACCTGTCTATGATTTGACGAAGACTTTCCCTGAAAACGCGCACATCTAGCTCACCCTGCATATCAAACGTAATTTGCTCAAAATATGAGCCCGAATCAGGAGCAGCCAAGCTGTGAAAAAGCATCCCCTTTTGCATAGCGGTCAACGGATATATATTTTCAACTGTACCTGTTTCTGCCGTATCTCGGGTCAGTTGCTCCAACTCAGCCATTGTGATCCCTGTCAACATAATATCGCTTGGCGTAAGCTCAGGAGATGCCGCTTTCTGTGTGCAGTGGGTAATGATGTCCAGCAAGCTGTCATGCATCAATTCAGCGAGCTGCTCCATTGTTTCTTTCCTGTAGTCTTTTCTACTGAACCCAATCCCCATCGACAATACTCCTCCTGTAATCATTCCATTGATGTCCAGGGTGTAAGGTCTTTCCTGAAGGGCGCTCATATCCGGTCCACTGGAATAAGGCGACAGTTGGATGCTGCTGTTCTCCATGTCTTGGTCAAACTGTCCAAGATAGTTGAAGCTGATATCGGGTCGGATTTCGCAAATGTCATGTGTATTCGAAGCAGCTAAATAACGGAGCAAGCCATAACCCATGCCCTTGTTCGTCATTTGCCGCAGCATTTCTTTGGTCTGTTTGATTTGTCTGGACAGTTCATGGTCTGCATCTATTTGAAGCACCACCGGGTATTGGCTCGTAAACCACCCTACCGTGCGTGTAATATCCAGACCGGGAATCATCGACTCACGTCCATGTCCTTCCAAATGAACAGCAACCTTCCCCAATCCTTTCCACTTATTAACCGCTATCCCTAGTGCTGTCAGCAGCAAATCGTTTATTTCCGTCGAGTAAGCTTTATAAGCATATTTCAGCAATTGTTCAGTTTCAGTTGCAGTCCAACGCACAGCAACCACCTCACTGTCCATCACTCTGGAAACTCCCCTATCCAAATCTGTTGGCAGCGGTAATACCGGAATTGTACTGATGTCCCTCCAGTAATTACGTTCTTTCTCTATTTCGGGACTGTTCGCATACTCTTGCAGTTGCTTTGACCATAGCTGGAAAGAGTCGGTTTTGAGTGGAAGCTGGATACGTTCTCCTTTCACAGCCTGCTCGTAAGCCTTCTGTAAATCTTCCAGCAAAATACGCCAAGAGACGCCATCCACGACTAGATGATGAATGGTGATTAGTAAATGATCGCCATCCATACAGCGGAACAATCCAGCTTTGACAAGAGGCCCCTTATTTAACTGAAAACTGGACTGAATCCGGCTGGACGCTCGCTCAACAGCCTCACCTGCATCGGTATGTTCACGAAAGTCAAATACGTCTAGACCGTAAAGCTCTCCATCTCCAACCGCACGGTTCCAGACCTCATAGCCGTGGTCGGCTTCATGAAAAACAATTCGCAGTGCATCGTGGTGTATTACTAATTCTTTTAACGTTGCATGCAGTGCTTCTTCCTGAAAAGCATCTTTTCTATATAGCATAAAGGATTGATTGAAATGATGAGAGTCTTCGGTTTGGCGCTCCAGAAACCATCTCTGAATAGGTGTAGACATGACCGGCCCGCTGATTTCTCCTTGGTCTGCTGTCTTGCTAACCTTTTGGACATGTGGGCTTAACAATTCAATGGTTGTATATTTGAATAAATCCTTTACATCTACTTTGTAGCCAGCCTGGTATAACCGGGAGGATACTTGTATCGCTTTAATAGAATCACCGCCGAGATCCAAAAAATGATGCTGGATGCCGATGGGAGAAACGCCAAGCACGGCTTGCCAAATCGTAACAAGTGTCTCTTCTACAGCGGTTCGAGGAGCCATATATTTATCATTTTCTCGCTGAATTTGTTCTTCGGGAGCCGGGAGCGCTTTACGATCCACTTTTCCGTTTGGCGTAAGAGGCATCTGCTCCAGCTTCACAATAAAAGCAGGAATCATATATTCCGGGATTTTTTCCGACAGGGCGCTGCGGATATCTGACGTCCGGAATTCTCCACTGCCTGCAATATAAGCACACAAATGCGGAATACCTTCTCCATTTACGTGTGTAACTACCACGGCTTCTCGAATAGAGGGCATGCTTAATAGAGCTTCTTCGATCTCGCCCGGTTCGATCCGATAACCGCGGATTTTGACCTGGTTGTCTATTCGCCCAAGGTACTCAATGCTGCCGTCAGGTAGCCAGCGTGCCAAATCGCCTGTTCTGTATATACGGCCGCCGGGAACAAAAGGGTCCTCCGTAAATCTCTCCGCTGTTTCCTTCGGTAAATGGAGGTAACCTCTTGAAAGGCCCGGCCCTTTAATACACAGCTCTCCTGGAACATAGACAGGTTGAAGCTGATTCTCCGTATTTAAAATATAAATTGTAGTATTGGCAATCGGCTTCCCGATGGAAATGGCATGGTCTGTAGCACTCATTCTCCGCATAGTAGTGATGACGCTATTTTCAGTTGGCCCGTATTCATTGCAAATCTCGATCTGCTCGTTAAGTCCAGTTAAATGACGGATAAGCGCTGGTGTGATATTTTCACCACCGACAACTACATTTTTTAATGAAGATACGTCCCGGACATCCATCATGTCCAAAATACGGTATAAAAATTGTGGCGTGCTCTGCAAATGAGTGATTTTCCAGCGTCCGACCGCCTCCTTAATTGCAAAAGCATCTGCACTCTGCTGTCCATCAAGCAAATAGATGGTAGACCCTGAAATTAGCGGACCGAACAGATGTGTAATAAAGGAGTCAAACACAAAGTTGCTCATCATCAAAACACGATGTTCTTCCGTGAATGCATACGACTGTGCTTTCCATTGCAGGGTATTGGTGATGCTATAATGCTCAATCATCACTCCTTTAGGAGTGCCAGTTGTGCCTGAGGTATAAATTAAATAGGCCAAATGCGTATTACCCGTATCATCCAGATCAGCAGTATTTTCATCATATGCAGCTAGTTCATCGAGATAAACAACTTCTCCGCTGTAGTCTGACGGGACGGCGACATGCTTTTGAACTAAAACCATGTCTGCTGCCGAATCAGTCAACATATACTTCACGCGCTGCTCTGGGTATGCAGGATCAATAGGAACATAAGCGCCTCCTGCCTTCAGGATACCTAAAATACCTACAATCATTTCAATAGAACGGTCTGTGATCAGAGCGATGAATTGTTCTTTTCCAACTCCTCTGGACTTTAGAGTGCGCGCCAGACGGTTAGAGCGTTCATGTAACTCACGATATGTAATCTGTACATTTTCCATGACAATGGCTAGATGGTCCGGTGTGCGCTCTGCTTGTTCACGGAACAGTTGGTGTATCGTTTTTCCCTCAGGATATTCGATAGCAGTGTTATTAAATAATGCTAACCATTGTGCCGCATCACTGGAGGACAACAATCCCACACTGCCGTAGTGCAAATCCGGCCCAAATAAAATAAGAGACAGTATGTGCTCCAAATGCTGAACGAGCTGATTCATATACGCGGGATCGTACAATTCCGCATTACAGGACAATGTTAATTGAATGCTATTCTCTACATGCTCAAACTGAAACCATGCATCAGAAGAAATCCGTTCGTCACATGACTCCACATGAAGATGGCGTAAGGAAACAACGGTATGAAAAACAGGAGTATGATTCGCTGTATATGTGAGGCTCAGATTTTTCACCATTTTCCGAAACGGAAGATTTTGATGCTCAAGCGCTTCTGTTACCGTCTTTTTAAGCCCGGAAAAGGCGGATCTAAACGTACTGGATCGGCTCAGCCTCGTTTTGACAGGAAGGCATTCGTTCATTGGAAGCTCTGTAGTAGCTTGTTGCTGTAAAGCCGGCATGCCTACAATGATCTGCTCTTCCCCAGTATATTTATATATCAGGCACTCCACGCCAGCCAGCAAAATTAAATAAATAGCCATAGGAGTACCCTTCGACATAGACAGGATACGCTCAGAAACTTGCGCGGATAACGAAAAAGACATGTGATGCAAACGGGAAATAGAGCCAGCGTCAGCTTCTTTTGAGTTCAGACTGGAATATGGTAACGAGTTC
The DNA here is from genome assembly GCF_005217525.1 of Paenibacillus terrae. Classification (GTDB taxonomy): domain Bacteria; phylum Bacillota; class Bacilli; order Paenibacillales; family Paenibacillaceae; genus Paenibacillus; species Paenibacillus terrae_C. The sequence continues at coordinate 18,937 of NZ_PNXQ01000005.1, forward strand.
ATCCGATCCTCGGGACTGAGCATTTGTTCCCAATACAGTTCATGTTCCTTGAAAATAGACAATTTATATACCTCCCATTGTGTGTAATGACATCAAGCTGCGAGCAGGTAGCACAAATCTTCAATCGGCACAGAATGAACGGAAAAAGCACGCAAAAGCGCACTCTTTCCGCCTGTCATCGTCAAAAGTTAAGCTCTATCGCGTCCATGTCTACGATAGATTGGGCCTCTGCTTGTTGCAATTGAATTTCATTGATTTTAATGGAGACTTGTTGGGCAACCACTGAGAGAATATGTGTATAATCAGCGACAAGCTTGTCAATCATCTGTTTTTTGAAAAGGCTGGTGCTATATTCAAAGTTTCCGTAAATCCTGTTTCCATCCTCATGCATGTACAGCGTCAAATCAAATTTAGCCACGGTGGTGTCACCTAGATCATACGGCTCCATCCTTAGAGAACTGCTGTGAATTGCTTCAGCATTCATGTTTTGCAGGACAAAAAACGTATTAAACAAAGGATGCCGATTGGCTGGTGCCGAAATGCCCAGACGGTGAATCATCTGCTCAAAAGGGTACTCCTGGTTTTCATAGGCTGACAGCATAGTTTCTCTAACATGGCCCAAATAGTTGGTGAATGTCAGTTCACCTTGAGGAGCTGTGCGAATCGCCAAAGTATTTACAAACATACCAATGAGCGGCTCCATATCGACATGGGTTCTACCCGCAACAGGAGTTCCTACAATAATATCTTCCTGACCGCTGTATTTGGACAGAAGTATCGTATAAGCAGACAGCAAGATCATATACAAGGTTACTTTTTCGTCCTCTTCCATTTTGCTTATCGACCTTGTTAAAGCTTCATCCAGCTCGAAGGACGCGACTGCTCCCTCTGGATTCCATACAGTCGGACGGTTAAAATCCGTAGGAAGCTCTAGTAGCGGTGGAGTTTCGCTAAACCTGTTCAGCCAATAAGCCTCTTTCTTCGCCAGTTGGTCCCGGCGGAAATGTTCCGTTTCCCACACCGCATAATCTTTGTATTGAATACGAAGCGGTGGCAACTTCTCCCCTTCATACAGGCTGACCAGCTCACGCACGAGAAGGTTCATGGATACTCCATCAGATATCAAATGATGCATGTCAAATAACAAAATATGGCGTTCCCGTTCAAGCACGATGATAGATACTCGAAGCAGAGGTGCTTGCCCCAGATCAAACGGTCGAACGAAATGACGAACATAATCCTCCTTTTTTTCCTCCCCGACAATGTCGATGGAAAAAGGAACCTCAGCGTGCACCCGCTGTCTTGGCAACCCCTGAATGAACTCAAATCCCGTGCGGAGCGATTCATGTCTTGCTATAAGCAGGCGAAATGCTTCTTCCAGACGAGCGATATCCAGTTCTCCCTCCATGACCATACCACTTGGCATGTTATATCCAGTTCCGCCGCTTTGGGATTGGGCTGCCAAGTATAGCCGTGTTTGCGCCGGAGAAAGCGGATAGTGCTCTTTGCTTGCCGCCACCGGAATCGGGATATAGATTTGTTGCTCTAGGTTCGAGATGTATTGCGCCATTTGTCCCAGAATCGGATGCTGGAATACATCCCTGATTTTTAACGGTATATTCATGCTCTTTTGAATTTTGGAAACCAGTGTAGTTGCTTTCAGAGAATGGCCTCCAAGTTCAAAAAAATGACCCTCCAACCCAATCGGCGACAAACCAAGAACTTCCTCCCATATTCCACATAGCTGTATTTCCAGTGTTGTCTGTGGGGCAGTATACCGATCCTGCATAAAGTCCACTTTATCAGGCTCCGGGAGAGCCTTGCGATCCAGCTTTCCATTGGATGTAACAGGCAGATGGTCAAGCTGCATGACAAAAGAAGGTATCATGTAAGCTGGAAGCTGTTGGGACAGGGTTTCCATAATCTCGGAAGCGGATATCGGAACAGCTGCTGTAAAGTATCCGCACAGTAGAGGTTCACCTGTATGGTCCTTCCTCGCCATGACGACAGCTTCATGTACATTCGGTACTTTTAGCCAAATCGCTTCGATTTCACCAGGTTCAATCCGGTAACCCCGGATTTTCACTTGATGATCGATACGCCCTAAATACTCCAGATTTCCATCCGGCAACCAGCGAGCCAAATCACCAGTTTTGTACATGTGCTCTCCAGAAGCATACGGGCAAGCAACAAATTTGTCTGCCGTCAGCTCAGGACGGTTGATGTAGCCACGAGCCAATCCGATTCCGCTGATACATAACTCTCCTGGAACTCCTATTGGCTGCAAATGATGATCCGCATCTACGATATACAGCTTGATGTTATGAATCGGTTTTCCTATAGGTATTTTCCCTGGAGCCACGCCTTCTGGACAATCGTAGTAAGATACATCAATAGCTGCTTCCGTCGGTCCGTATAAATTCACCAGCCGTGTCCCGTTAGGTTCTCGCAGCAGTGAATTGAAGCGGCTAACATGCTGTGGTTTCAGTTCCTCTCCACTGGCAAATATCCAGCGCAAGCTGTGTAGCGATATGTCATGGATACCACCTGCCACACCATCCAGAAATACGGACAGCATGGAAGGAACAAAATGTAACACTGAAATCTGATGGCGATCTATGACCTGAGCGATCATAAATGGGTCCTTTTCCGCTCCGGGCTCCAGAAAAACAACACTTGCCCCTTGAGTCCCCCACCAAAACAACTCCCATACAGACACATCGAAGCTAAAGGTAGTCTTTTGCAAAATAACGTCCTTATCGTTCAGAGGATAACTGAATTGCATCCAATGGATCCGGTTTACGACAGAACGATGCTCAATCATAACCCCTTTCGGATGACCGGTCGTACCTGAAGTATAGATGACATATGCCAAATCTTCAGGACCGGCAATAGGAGTCAAATTGCTGTCATCCTCCTGGTAACAGCCCGGATCTTCCAAAACAAGACGGCAGCCTGTAAAGGAAGTTTGTGGCTGAAGATGAGCCTGCAACAGCATTACAGTTACGTCTGCATCGTGCAGCATGTAGGCTATGCGTTCCTCAGGCAGCAGCGGGTCAATCGGCATATAGGCTCCGCCGGCTTTGAGTATAGCAAGCAGCCCAACCATCATTTCCAGCGATCTATCCGTCATCAGCCCGACGATTTGGTTGGGTCCAGTTCCGTTTAATCTCAACGTCCTTGCCAACCGATTGGCCTGTCCATTAAGTTCCCGGTACGTGAATTGCCGATCCCCCGCTATCGCAGCAACCTGGTCCGGTGTCTGCGCCACCTGTTCTTCAAACCATTGATGAAGGGTCAGATTGGATGGATATGCTTTATCCGTCTGATTGAACTCATCTAATATCTGTGTCTGTTCATCTTCTGTAATACAGGTCAATGCTTGTACAGGAAAAGTCGGGCACTGTGCGACCTGAAATAATATTTGCAGCAGATGACCACCCAATCGTTGCACATCTTCTTCCGCATAAGCCAGCTGATTGTACTGAAAACGGAAGATAAGCGTTTCTCCGGGAACGATTATGAGATTAAAATCATAGCCTGTATATTCATCAAGTGAAGCATCTGTTACTATCAATGTACCGGAATTTTGATGACTAGCATTTACTTCTTCCATCTGCTGCTCTACTGGATAGTTTTCAAACACCAGCAGGTGTGTAATTAAATTACGAGATACGCTGGACTGGGCCTGTATTTCATATAATGGATACGTGTCGTAAGCATGAGAGGCTATAGCCATCTGCTGAGTCCGAGCCATTACTTGATTGAAAGTATCTGTAGGTTCACAGCGAACGCGTACAGGGATTGTATTAATGAACAAGCCAACTATATGTTCAACCCCCGGGATTTCAGCAGGTCTGCCGGACACAACGCTTCCAAATACCGCATCCTGATGACGATTCCACTTTTGAAGCAGTATTCCCCACGCCGTTTGAAGCAACGTGTTTAAAGTTACCTTATGCTCAGCGGCAATCTGTTTTAAACGGGCAGTTAATTGTGAATCGACCGAGAGGGTCCATTGCTGCGGATCATAGGCACTCGCTTCAAACGCTTCGGTTGCTGTCAGCTTGCTTCCAGGAAGAAGCGTTTCCCCTTCATATTGATGCAAGTAGGTTTTCCAGTAAGCTTTTGCTGCCTCCTCATCTTGCTGTTCCAGCCATTCAATATACGTCGTGTAGGGCACTGCCTCAGGCAAACGGGGTTCTCGTCCTTCCTGTGCCGCAGTATAGATTTCCAGCAGTTCGCGGAGGACCAGCGGTACACACCATCCGTCCATTAGGATATGATGAAAACTCCAAATAAAACGATAAGCAGCGTCATCAGTACGCAAGACCGACATCCTAACAAGTGCATGCTGTGACAAATCAAAGCCCCTAGACGCATCATCCCTTGTGTAAGCATCTATATAACCTTCACGCTGCTCTTTGTTTATCCCCCGGATATCTTGTTCATGAAACTCAAAGTTCCTTTGCCGATAAATAATTTGAAAAGGCATATCGCTCCAGCCACCGTAAAAGTTAGTACGGAAAATAGCATGTCGTTGCGTAAGCTGCTGTAAACTTTGCTTCATTAGAGAGATATCCAAATTCCCCTGAATATTAAAATTTGCTTGTTCAAAATAAGCCCCGGACTGCGTATGAAGCTGACTATGGTATAACATGCCTTTTTGCATGGGAGTTAACGAGCATATATTTTCAATCTCTCCAGTATCCGCTGTATACTTCACCAGTTCATCAAGCATAGGAATCGTCAATCCCTGGAATGAGATATCGCTTGGTGTTATCTCTGTACGTGTATGGGCCGCACAGTGTTGTATGACTCTACAAAGCTCCGTCCGCACATACTCACCAAACAGGCGCACAGTCTGTTCGTCATACTGGTGAACGCTGTATCCTATGGATAGGGTTAAGGCACCGCCGGAAATAATGCTGTTTAAATCCAGAGCATAATGTCGCGGATGATTTTCACTTTCCAACGGACCGACGCTATAAGATGATGGACGAAGCGATTGCTTATTTAAATCCTGATCAAATTGACCAAGATAGTTAAAGCTGATTTCCGGTTTGCACAGGACATTGCGTTCCGTCTGTCGGGCGTACAAATATTTGAACAGACCATAGCCAATCCCTTTACGTGGAATCTGGCGAAGCCCTTCTTTCACATGTTTAATATGGTCCGATAGTGTATGGTCCCGGCTGATATTCAGCAGAACCGGATATTGGCTCGTGAACCAACCAACCGTCCGCGTCATATCCAGATCCGGAGAAATGGTTTCACGTCCATGGCCCTCCAAATTAACTACAACCTGCTCAAAGCCGGTCCAACGCTGGACCGCCAATCCGAGTGCAGTTAATAACAGATCATTAATTTCAGTATTGTATGCTTTATGCGTTTTCTTTAAGAGCATCTGAGTCTCTTCTTCGGTCCACTGTACAGTTATCACTGCGTTGTCAGCCATTCGACCATTATCCGCCTGTCTGTCCTTAGGTAAAGAAGCTACAGAGAAGGCTTCCATGCGTTCCCAATACTCGCGTTCTTCCTGTAAATGCGAATCATTGGCATGCACGCTAAGCCACTCCGTCCACTCCCGATATGAGCTTGTCTTATATGGGAATTGGATCCTTTCCCCTTTAAGCGCCTGGTCATATCCTGTTCCTATGTCCTCCAGCAAAATACGCCATGAAACCCCGTCAACGACTAAATGATGAATGGTGATGAACAAGTGATCGCCTTCTGCGCATCGGAAAAGAGCAAGTTTAATAAGAGGACCGTTGCACAAATCCATGCTCTCCTGTATCTGCGACACCTTTTGCTCTATTGAACAAGCAGGGTTCTTTTCGCGGGTGAAATCGTAGGTATACAAGCAAAACGTTTCTCCCTCATTGCTTCCCCGATTCCAAGCTTCATAGCCTTGCCCACTCTCCCGGAATACCGTGCGCAGCGCATCATGATGACATACCAGTTGCGACATGACTTTACGTAGCGCAGTTTCCTCAAACGATTCCGCACGGTAGAGCATGACAGACTGATTAAAATGATGAATATCCGTAGTCATCTGTTCAAAGAACCAGTGTTGAATCGGGGATAATTTCATTTTCCCTTGTACTTCCCCTTGATCAACCGTCCGGCTTATTAACTGGATGTAAGGACTTAATTCCGCAATAGTCGGATACTTGAACAGTTCCTTCATACCAACCTTGTATCCTGCTTGATACAATCTGGAAGATACCTGAATGGATTTAATGGAGTCTCCTCCCAGATCAAAAAAATTATCGGTAATGCCCACTCTCGAGGCACCAAGAACATTTTCCCAAATGACGGCCAAAGCAGCCTCCGCTGGCGTACTCGGTGGCACATAAGCTTTATCGGCATGCACCATAGTCTCGGGAGAAGGCAGAGCTTTGCGGTCAATTTTCCCATTTGGTGTGAGCGGCATTCGTTCTAACTGAATAAAATGGGATGGTATCATATATGTGGGCAAATGCAGGGCAAGCTGCTCTCTCAAGCCGGCTGCCGTCACACGTTGTTCTGCCACCACATAAGCGCAAAGCTGCTGTTGCCCTGCTCCATTTTCTCTAGCAATAACTATTGTTTCCTGGACTGAAGGGATTTTCATAAGCTGTAATTCCACTTCACCCAGTTCAATGCGGTATCCTCTGATCTTCACCTGATGATCTGCGCGTCCCAAATATTCCAGATCGCCGTCTGGAAGCAGACGGGCCAAGTCTCCGGTTTTATACATTTTTGCACCGGACACGAATGGATGCTCCACAAATTTTCCTGCTGTTAGCTCTGGTTTTTGTAAATAACCCCTAGCTAATCCGTCGCCAGCTACATACAATTCCCCGGGCACGCCTACAGGCATAAGCTGCTTTCGGTTATTTAATACATAAGCTTGTAGTGTCGGAATGGGTTGTCCAATATTGCTTTTACCAGACTCTATCTCTTGCTCTCCAATTTCCTTGTACGTGACATGCACGGTCGTCTCTGTAATGCCGTACATATTGATTAATTGTATCGCTGGATATCGTTCTCGCCATTCCTTGAGTATCGCAGGACGGAGTGCCTCCCCGCCAAAAATGATTTTCCGTAAATGCAGCATAGTCGGACTGTGCAAGAACTCCTCCTGAATGAGCTGTGCAAAATAAGTGGGCGTCTGATTCAGAACTGTAACCCCTTCAGACAGAATCAGTTTTCTGAACTCCTGCGGATTTTTAGCCGTTAAAGCTGGTACGATGACCAATTTACCCCCGTTTAGCAATGCCCCGTACATCTCCCAAACAGAGAAGTCAAAACAATAGGAATGAAACATCGTCCAGGTGTCTTCCGCTCCAAAGTCAAACCGGTTTTGACTGTTAAACAACAGCCGTACAACATTTTTGTGTTCAATTAGAGTCCCTTTAGGTTGGCCCGTAGTTCCAGATGTGTAGATTACATAAGCAAGGGCTTGCGAATGCACGGGATACTGAGGATTAGAGTGAATCTCAGCATACGAATGTGCATCGTCCAGCAGCAGAACCTTTACATTGGCAGAAGTACCAACCTTCGCTTGAAGATGGCTTTGTGTCAAAATAACCTGAACGCAGGAATCATTCATCATATACTCAATCCGTTCCTGCGGGTATTCAGGGTCTATAGGAACATAGGCGCCTCCAGCTTTCAAGACGGCCAAGATTGCAACGATCATGGCCGGAGAACGATCAGCCAGTATACCAACTAAGTGATCGGTAACTACTCCCTCCGCTCTTAATGTTCTTGCCAGCCGATTAGCCTGCTCATTTAGTTGCCTGTAGGTTAAGCATTGGTCTTGATATACAACAGCAGAATGATCTGGTCTGAGACAGGCTTGTTTCTCAAACAAGCCGTGAATTGTCTCTTCACGCGGGTAATCTGCTTGTGTGGTATCGTTTAAACAGGTCAAAAGTTCTTGCTGCTCTGCGGCAGACAGTATGTCCATTTTGCCTAATTCCAGTCCGGGCTGATCCATCATCAATGTAAATATGCCGATAAAATGCTCCATTACTTTGTGCATATAAGATTCGTCATACAGCCTGCTATTGTATTGGAGGGACATCGCTAGCGTCCCCATGTTCTGGCTGAACGTTAAGATACTATCGGTTATTGCCATATCACGGAACTCGGAAGCATGTAATTCACGAAGTGACACAACGGTATGCACACTAGGAATACCGTTCTCATCAGTCGGTAGATGCAGGTGCTCCGTCATTTTGTGAAAAGGGAAATTCTGATGCTTAATGGACTCATTAACCGACAGGTTGACCTCCCTTAACAGCGATCGGAAAGTAGAAGAATCGCTTATTTCTACTTTTAAAGGCAGCATTTCCTCGATATATGGATACATTTGCTGATGAGCCTGTGTAGTCGGAATTCCTAAAATGAGATTCTTTTCATTAGTGTATTTGAACAGCAGCCCGCTCAAGCCAGTTAAAACAATCAGATACACTGCCATATCCGAATCCTTAGCCATAGACAATACACGGCTGGATATTTCGGAAGGCAAATCAGTCTGAATTGTTGCCCATGCTGGCTGCCCTCCGTTTTCCGGGTGACTGTAGGGAAATGTTGTCATCCGACTGTCAGAATCAAAACGTTCGCTCCAAAATATTCCTTCTTTTTCAAATCCGTTCATTGCGGCCCTCTCCTTGGAAAATTGTTGGAAGTACAGTGAAATCAGTCTGCTCATACCGTTTTGGTAAAGATGTCTTAAATCGAGATTTCAATCAGTCCAAGCTCATTTTCCTTCATTTCACTCAATGAAATGTCCATTAATTTCCTTCTCGGGTCAGTAGATATAGCTTTCAGTATAAGAAGCAGATCATTGGACATGCGCTCCATCGTTTTGGCCTTGAAGAGACGAGTACCATATTCAAAACTGAATCGTAAGCCCTGTTCATCAGCCGTCGCATATAAGGTTAGATCAAATTTTGCGGTAGTGTAGGCATTAGTGTATGGCGTAAATGTCAGTGACTCTATTGCCAGGGTCGTCTCCTCTGTATTTTGAAGTACAAGCATCGTATCAAATAATGGAGTCCGGCTAATGTCCCTTTTTAAATGGAGCTTGTCCACTAATTCCTCAAATGGGTAGCTTTGATGCTCGAAGGCACTTGTCATCGTATCTTTGACCTCTTGGAGATACGTGAGGAATGATTTCTCTGCTGCGGGATAATTCCGAATAGCGAGTGTATTCACGAACATACCAATTAACGGCTCCGTATCTACATGCGTCCTGCCCGCCATCGGTGCACCCACAATCACATCCTCCTGCCCACTGTATTTCGCAAGCAAAACCGTATAAGCTGCCCATAAAATCATGTGGAGGGTTGCCCCTGTACGTTTCTCCAAGTTCATAATGCCTTGACTAACCGTAATATCCGCCTCAAATTGAAATTGTTCACCTTCATGGCTTTGCACAGGTAACCGTTCATAATCTGTCGGTAATTCAAGCTTAGGTAAGTCACCGTTAAACATATTAAGCCAGTATTTTTCATGCTTGTGCATCTCTTCATTTTCAAGCTGCTGTTGCTGCCATACGGCATAATCCTTGTATTGAATAGTAAGAGGAGGCATAGATTTCCCCTCATAGAATTCAATGAATTCTTTCATAAAAATATTCATAGAAATGCCGTCCGAAATCAGATGGTGCATATCAAACAACAGCAAATGGCGACTGTTACCAAGCGGGACAACCCCGGCACGCATTAAAGGAGGTTGATGAAGCTCAAAGGGCCGGATAAAGTTACTTATTATGACCTCAACCGCTGTTGTTTCGCCAGAATTTATTTGCTCAAGATCAAACGCTGCTTCTGCATGCACATATTGCACAGGTTCCCCTTCAATTGCTTCAAAGCCCGTTCGCAAAGGTTCGTGCCGTTGAATCAATTGCCTTAACGAATATTCCAGTCGATCTACATCCAATGCCCCTTCCACAATCAGCACAGCGGGCATATTGTAGATCATTTCTCCACCTGTAGACTGGCTAGCTATAAACAGCCGCTTCTGTGCGGAAGAAACAGGGTAATACACACTCTCCTGAGCTTTCGGTATAGGAGTATACGATGTACGGTTCTCCATCCGATCTACATACCCCGCCAAGTCTTCAATGGTTGGGTATGTGAAAATATCCTTAAGCGTAACTTTAGCATTTAATTCCTTATGAATTTTGGCAACAAGTTGAGTTGCTTTAAGTGAATGACCGCCGATATCAAAGAAATGATCCGTGATGCTCACTCGTTCTCTTTTCAATATGTCAGCCCATATCGCTGTAAGCAGCTGTTCCGTATGTGTGCGTGGCGGGATGTAGGATTCAGCCGACTGCTGATCTGCGGCTGGTACAGGCAATGCCTGGCGATTGATTTTCCCGCTGGTTGTCCAGGGCATACGATCTAGTTGTATTACAAAGGATGGAACCATGTATGCAGGCAGATAACGCGCGACTGCTGCACGTACATCTTTAGTGGAGAGACATTCCCCTGCTGTAATATAAGCGCACAAAACCTTGTCCCCGTCGCCATCATCTCTTGCGAGAACGACCGCCTCCTGAACAGATTCCAGCTTAAGCAGTACATTTTCAATCTCACCCATTTCAATACGGAATCCCCGGATCTTAACCTGATCGTCCAGACGGCCAAGACAGTACACATATCCTTCTGACCCAAAGACCGCCAAATCTCCGGTGCGATACATTTTTGCGTTCGGTTCGGTCTGGAACGGGTCCGGCACAAAACGGGAAGCAGTTGCTTCCGGTTGATTCACGTATCCTCTTGCCACACCAGCTCCCGCAATGTAAAGTTCCCCTGCGATTCCAATAGGCTGCGGCTGTAAAGATTCATTTAAAATGTATAGACGAGTATTGAGATTGGGCGTACCGATAGGGATGCTATTTTCAAAGTGCTGATCATGACACAAGTAACTGGCAACTTCAACGGTTGCTTCAGTAGGCCCATAGGTGTTATACAACTGCGTGCCATTCGGGATTGTCAGCACATCATAAAATTGCCGGGCTAATGACGACGACAGCATTTCGCCCCCAACCGATATATATTTTAATGTTGCAAGCTGATCTGCTGCGCTGTACTCGCGAACATAATCTACAAAAGCTTGAAGCATGGAAGGTGCGAATTCGAGATGTGACACCCCGTATCGTTGGACGGCGGCCGTGATAGCTGCAGGGTCTTTCTCTTCTCCGGGCTCCAGTATACTGAGACAAGCTCCCCTTAGCATCCACCAGCACAATTCCCACACAGATGCGTCGAAAGAGACAGAAGTTTTTTGTAAAAGTACATCTTCCGCTTCAAGGGGACTCCGTTGTTCTAAAGTATGAAGAAAATTCAAAACGGAACGATGCTCTACCGCCACGCCTTTAGGCTGGCCGGTCGACCCCGATGTATAAATGATATAAGCCAAATTAGAAATGGAACAATTGCATTCCAAATTACGGGAATCCTCATCACCGCATGACGTGTGATCAACTATTATGCTCTCTCCAGCAAAGTTTATAGGATGCTGCGTATGATAGTCCGTCAGCAAAACCGCTGCCCCCGAATCCTCTAGCATGTACTCGATTCTGCTCGCCGGGTATTCTGGATCAATGGGCACATAGGCCCCGCCCGCTTTCCAAATGGCCAGCATACTGAGAATGACCTGGGGTGAACGCTCAAATAGTATAGCTACAGGGTGATCCTCACGAACACCTGCTTTTCTTAATGTGCGAGCCAACCTGTTGGCTTGCGCGTTTAATTCTGCGTAAGTCATTTGTACCTCACCATATACCAGTGCGATGCGCTCTGGTGTTCGGGCTACTTGCGCTTCAAAAAACTGATGAATAAGAATATGTTCCGGGATAACTGCCGCTGTATTGTTAAAATGTTCAAGAATATTTTGGGATTCCTCGCGTGTCAGTATATCCAGCTTGCGGATTACAAGGTCTGGTAAATTGGTAACTTGGGTAATTATACGCTCTAGATGTCCCTTCATCCTTGCCACATGTGCATGGCTGTATGTCTCTGTGTTGTATTGAAATTCGATTTGCATATTTCCACCAGGAACGACACTTATCATGAAATCATAATTGGTTTGCTCAGATGTCTTAACGTCCAAAATCTGCAATGATGTTGCTTCCGGATCACTGCCTTGTATCAGAGCCTGTTCAATCGGATAATTTTCAAAAACCATAATATGGCTGATTAACTTTTGTTTTTGGTCTGTTTGTGCCTGAATTTCATATAGCGGGAACGTCTCATAGCTGTGTGAAGCAACAGCTTGTTGTTGTACGATACGGATGATTTCAGAAAAAGTCTGATCTGGACTGCACTGAATACGAACAGGCACGGTATTGATAAACAAACCAATCATGTCCTGAATTCCGGGCAAATGAGGCGGTCTACCAGATACAACACTGCCAAACACGACATCAGTGGTGTTATTATATCGCTGCAGCAGCAGGCCCCACACCGTTTGCATCAGGGTATTGACAGTAACATGCTGACGGATGGCTGTGTTTTTTAATTTAGTTGTCAGGTCTTCTCCCAAGCTCCAAGCCAGCTTCTCTTGACATGGCTCCCCAACAGGAGACGGTGGCAAAACGGATGACAGGCTGGTATGTCCTTCATAACCTGCCAAGTAATGTTTCCAGTAATCGGATGCTTCCTTTTGATTTTGCGCTCCAAGCCAGTTCACATAGCTGCTGTACGGAAAAACCTCTTTCAACCGAGGAGGACGACGCTGGCTGATCGCATCATAAAGCTCAAACAGTTCTTGTGTAACCATCGGAATGCACCAGCCATCCATTAACATATGATGAAAGCTCCAGATCAAATCGTATTCATCAGGACCTGATTGCAAAACCGTAAACCTCGTTAGCGCGTCTTGCTCTAGATCAAAGCCTCTTCTTCGGTCTTCAGCCGCCAAATGGAACACCCTGTCGTTTCGTTCTGATTTATCAATGCAATTGATGTCCTGATAAACCAGATCAATTCGGCTTTTTTGAAATACCACTTGCAGAGCTTCCTTGTTCCAGCCCCTATAAAAGCTGGTTCTGAACACAGCATGTCGCTGTCCTAATCTGTTGAGACTTTGAGCAAGAATATCCAGATCCAGTTGACCCTTCAAATGAATGATCATCTGTTCAAAATAGGCTTCCGATTGGGAATCGAGCAAACTGTGAAACAACATGCCTTTTTGCATCGGTGTCATCGGATATAAGCTCTCCAATTCACCTAGTTGTTGTGTAGATTGGATCAAACGGTCCAACTCGGCGATTTCCATTTCAGAAAACGATACATCACTAGGTGTGAGTTCTGTTCCTTCTTTAGAAATGCAATGAAGTATAATTTCCTGCAGACTCGTTCTCAGGCAGTTGCCAAGCTGTTCTATGGACTCCTTCTTGTACTGGGTGTGGCTATAGGAAATAGTCAGCGACAATTTCCCCTCATAAACCATTCCGTGTATCTCAAGCAGGTACGGACGAACATGACGCTCACTTACAGTTAAGCCGCCAGGATACGGTGATGGTCGCATATGTCCATCCGAGTTCAGATCATATTGCCCCAGGTAGTTAAAGCTGATTTCCGGTGTTGGACCAGCTATTCCACCCTCGGTCTGATCCAAGGTGTAGCGCAGCAGCCCATACCCTATACCTTTGTTGGGAACTCGCCGCAGCTCCTCCTTCACCGTCTTGATTTGCACGGATAATGCCTGCCCTGCCGGAAAGGGCAGCCGTACCGGATAGCGACTGGTGAACCACCCTACCGTCCGCGTTACATCCAGTTCCGGCACGATCGCCTCTCGGCCATGCCCCTCCAGGCTGATCGCTACTTCCGTGATACCCGTCCATGCCTGTATAG
>NZ_PNXQ01000005.1:32808-33745 GCF_005217525.1 Paenibacillus terrae
GAATGTCCAAACCGACGGATTACTCTGCCCGATTCGTAGCCTTCAAATTCCGCAGCTTGGACCAGCTTCCCTGGCAGTATCGTTTGTTCTTCATAGCCTGCAAGATAATTATTCCAGTAAGAAGCGGCTTCCTCGACAGGACGGGATTCAAGCCATTCGATATAGTCGCTGTACAGAGGAGCGTCTTGTAATCGAGGCTGTCTCTCATTTCGAATTGCTTCATACAATTCAAACAATTCTTGGGCGACAAGCGGTACGCACCAGCCGTCCATAAGGATATGATGAAAGCTCCAAACCAGACGGTATGAGCGTTGCCCTGTACGTAAAACAGATAACCTCATTAGCACATCCTGTTGGAGATTAAATCCTTTGGCCTTGTCTTGATCGGCATAGGCTGTCAGCCACTGTTCCCGCTCTGATTCTCGGATACCCCTAACATCTTCTGTGCGAAAATCAATGCGTGAATCCTGGTATACCACTTGAAGTGGGGTATCTTTCCAGCCAGTATAAAATCCAGTTCGCAATATAGCGTGTCTGTGTGTTAATTGATCCAAGGCTTGGACAAAAGCCGCTTCATTCAAGACACCTTCCATATCAAATGTAGTCTGTTCAAAATAGGCGGCAGACTGAGGATCCAGCAGACTGTGGAACAACATTCCTTTTTGTACAGGCGTTAATGGGTAAATATTCTCTATTGCTCTGTCCTGTCCCATATGCAATATGATCTGTTCCATTTCTGGAATGCTTATCCCTTTGCATAAAATATCGCTTGGGGTCAGCTCCATCTGTTTTTTGGACATACAGTGGTTAATGATTTCGCGCAAGGAGCATTGGAGTTTCTCAGCCAGGTGTTCCACCGTTTTTTGACGGTACTGCTTTCGATTGTAGCTGATAGCAAGATTCAGACATCCGTCTGTAATCATACCGTGGAACTCCA
>NZ_PNXQ01000005.1:33755-36532 GCF_005217525.1 Paenibacillus terrae
TCTCCGCCCTCCCTGACTGACATCCGAGCCACCGGAATAATGTGAAATAGACATTCCACTGTTGCTTAAATCCTGATCAAACTGGCCTAGATAATTGAAACAGATTTCAGGTTCAACCAGCTTACCCATTTCTTCACCATGATGGGAGAGATGACGCAACAAGCTGAATCCGACTCCCTTTTGCGGTATTTCACGCAATGCTTCTTTGACCGTTTTAATGCGAAGTCCCGTGTCTGCATCCGTTGGAATGTGTAGAAGAACAGGATATTGACTCGTGAACCATCCTACCGTCCGGCTGATATCACAATCCGGCAACATATGCTCTCTACCGTGGCCTTCCAAATTTACAAATATATTTTCACTGCCTGTCCACCCATGGATTGCAGTTCCCAGCGCAGTAAGCAACAGATCATTAATTTCAGTACGATAGGCACGGTTCGTCTGTTTCAGCAGTTGCTCCGTCTCCATCTTTGAAAACCGCAGTGTCAGTAATTCGCTGTCTCCAATCGTGCCTTGACCCGTCTCGTCATAATCTCTAGGTAAAGGAGCTGTCTCAAAGTCTTTTACGCGTCTCCAATATTGAAGCTCCTGCTCGATGGACGTACTATTTGCATACTGCACCAGTTGATTGGCCCATACCTGATAGGCATCCGTTTTTGACGGCAGCTTGATATCCTTGCCCGACTCTGCTTGCCCGAAGGCATTCGCCAAGTCCTCCAGTAAAATTCGCCAAGATACGCCGTCTACCACCAAATGATGAATGACAATCAGCAGATGATCACCGTCGGGACAACGGAACAGTCCCAGTTTTACCAACGGACCTTTTTCCAGATCAATGCTGCGCTGAATTCGATTCGCGGCTTCCTCAATTTCTGCCATAATCTTAGCTGGATTGGAGGCTGTGAAGTCCAGGACTTCCAGATCGTACAATTCCCCTTCACTGATTCCACGATTCCATGCTTCATAGCCGCTGTCCGTCCGTCGATATACGGTACGTAAAGCATCGTGGTGCGTAATTATGCTGTCCATTACCTGCCGCAATGCCTCTTCTTTAAAGCCCGAAGGCCTGTGCAAGAAAAACGACTGGTTAAAATGTGCTTCATTTCCCGTTTCTTGCGTGAATAACCATCGTTGTATCGGTGTCAACTCCACTTTTCCACTAATTTCACCTTGCTCGGGTATTCTGGTCACCCGCTCTGTATAAGGACTGAGCGCAGCAATGCTCGGATATTTAAACAGGTCTTTCATTCCAATTTTGTAGCCGGCCTGAATCAATCGGGACGATACCTGAATGGCCTTAATGGAATCGCCACCCAAATCAAAAAAGTTATCCCCTGTTCCTATCTGCGGCACACCGAGCACCTTTTGCCAGACAGTGGCCAACACCTGCTCCACTTCGTTTCCGGGCGCGGTATACTCCACTCCGGTTTGAATACTCTCTGTTGGCACAGGCAATTCTTTACGGTCCACTTTCCCATTAGGCGTTAGCGGTAACCGTTCCAGCGGAATCATATAGGCTGGTATCATATACGCTGGCAGCTCTTCCGATAGAGCTTCCCGTATCCGCGTGCCCGTCATCTCGCGCTCAGCTACATAGTACGCCGCCAATTGCTTCGCGCCATCCTCCGCTTCATGGACAACCACAGCCGCTTGCTGGACGAAGGGCAGGCTCTGCAGCTTCGCTTCGATCTCTCCCGGTTCAATCCGGTATCCACGGATCTTCACCTGCTGGTCCAGCCGTCCCAGATAGCTGATCGTTCCGTCTGGACGCCAGCGTCCCCGGTCCCCCGTCCGGTATAACCGTTCACCCGCTGCCCATGGATGCGCTACAAACCGCTCACGCGTTAATTCCTCCTGATTCAAATAACCACGGGCCAGACCGGCTCCCCCGACCCAGATTTCTCCCGCCATTCCTATTGGCAGGAGCCGCCCCTCTTGATCCATAATGTAGGCGGTCGAGTTGGCGATCGGTCGCCCAATTGGAATTTGGTTGGTATAGTCCTGGTCAATCTCAAAGCTGCAGGAAAAGGTTGTGTTTTCCGTCGGACCATAACCATTCACCAGCGTGACATTCGGGCATGCGCGGCGTACCGCCGATACGACCGATGGCACGAGCGCATCCCCTCCCACAATGAGGTAACGCAGCGGCTCAAACTGTGCTGGCTCTTGCTGCGCCAACTGATGGAACAGTGGCGCGGTCAGCCACATGACCGTAATTTGGTGCTCTCGGATAGCTTCCCCCAGCAGTTCTGCACTCAACAGAACCATCTCGGGTACAATGACCAGCCTCAGCCCGTTCAGCAAGGCCCCCCAAATTTCAAACGTACAGGCGTCAAAAACCAGCGCCCCTGTTAGCAAAATACGGTCAGCAGGTGTCCATGCTACAACATTTGTTTCTTTCACCAAACGTACGACACTTCGCTGCTCCACCATGACCCCTTTGGGTTGTCCGGTCGAACCTGAGGTATACATCACATAAGCCAGATGATGGGCTTCTGATACGCTCGGCAAGTCAGAGTCATCCGCAGCATATGCATTTTCGTCCCCCAGGTCCAGCATTCGGCCCTCATATCCGGCCTGCTCGACCCGTTCCATGGCCTGATGAACGGCATCTCCAGTTCCGGCAGATGCTGTCAGCAGCATGTTGACCTGACCATCGGCCAGCATAAAGCGAATACGTTCCGCCGGATAAGTCGGATTGATCGGTAAATAAGCGCCTCCAGCCTTCAAAATGGCTAACATTCCCACGATCATGTCTGCAGAGCGATCCGCCAAAA
>NZ_PNXQ01000005.1:36542-39581 GCF_005217525.1 Paenibacillus terrae
TATGGCCTGATGAACGGCATCTCCAGTTCCGGAAGATGCTGTCAGCAGCATGTTGACCTGACCGTCGGCCAGCATAAAGCGAATACGCTCCGCCGGATAAGTCGGATTGATCGGTAAATAGGCGCCTCCAGCCTTCAAAATGGCTAACATTCCCACGATCATGTCTGCAGAGCGATCCGCCAAAATCCCGATCCGCTGATCCGGCTGCACGCCGCAGGCCCGCAGCGTATGCGCTAGCTGGTTCGAGCGTTTCTGCAAAGCTCGGTAGGTCCAGCTCTTGTCCCCGCACACAACCGCAATTTGCTCCGGTACACGTGCTGCCTGTTCTTCAAACAACTGCGCAATGGGTTGCTCATGCGGATATGCTTGGGCAGTATCATTAAAGACGTCCAGAATCAGACGTTTGTCCGCCTCGGTTACCCACTGGAGCTCGTTGACACGCATGTGCGGGCGTTCCGCTATTTGCCGCAAAAGATGAAGCAACTGGTTGCTGATTTGCTCTATCTCTGCCTGACTATAGACGCTTGCATTGTATTGAAATTTGAATGTGAATGTTTCGCCAGGCAGCACAATGAGATTAAAATCATAGTTCGTCTGCTCACGAATTTCCACATTGGCTATCGTTAAACCGGATTTGTGCCCTCCCTGTACGAGCTTATGCATCTGTGCGTCTACCGGATAATTTTCAAACACCAGTATATGCGTAATCAATTCTTGTTTTCGACCGCTCTCCCTCTGCATCTCATATAATGGATACGTATCATATGCGATGGAAGAAATCGCCTGTCGTTGACTCATTTGAAGCAGCTCTGCAAAGCTCATATCTGCTGTTGTGCGAATACGTACTGGGATGGTATTAATACATGGTCCCACCATAGTGGAGACATCTTCCAGTTCTGCCGGTCTACCTGACACCACACTACCAAAGACAACATCATCACTGTCGTTATGTTTTTGAAGTAGTGTTCCCCATATAGTCTGTATAAAAGTATTGACAGTAACTTGTACATCAGCGGCTGCCATCTTCATGTAACGTGTTAATGCCTCATCTATAAGGCAAGTATGTTCTTCACATACATAGCTGTCGTTCACATTTTGAAGAAGCGTAGCGGCAGGGACATTCGCTTGCCCTTCATACCCATCCAAATAAGCCTGCCAGTAGGCAGATGCCTCTTCATGGTTTTGCGCTTCAAGCCACTCGATATATTGGGAGTATGGAGCTACAGCAGGTAGCTTAGCCTGTCGTTGCTGGAGTGCAGCATCGTAATGCTCCATCAGCTCACCGAAAATGAGTGGCAGACACCAACCGTCCAGAATGATATGATGAAATGTCCAGATACACTGGTATTGATGGTCTTTTGTGCCTAAAATGGTCATGCGCATCAATGGACCGCGGGCCAAGTCGAATCCGATCTCCTTTTCTTGCAACGCGCATAACCTTACATGCTCCTTATACTGTTGTTCATTTAGTGCGCCCATGTCTTCATAAACGAAGCTCAACCGGGCATTCCGATATACTATTTGCAGCGGAGCATTCCGCCAATTATCCATAAAACAAGTACGAAATACGCTATGTCTCTGCATTACTTTTTCCAAAGCATTTGCAAAGTGATCCACGTTAAGCTGACCATGCAGCTTAAATAAAATCTGCTCGACATAAGCAGATGATTGCCTGTCAGCTACACCGTGAAACAACATTCCCTTTTGCATCGGCGTTAAAGAGTAAATATTTTCAACCTCTTGAGGATGCTCGCAAGCTTGCTGCAGTTGCTCCAGCACTTCGTCCAATTCTCCAACGGACAATCCTTTCATCGAAACATCACTTGGCGTAAGCTGCACCTGTTCCTGACTCACGCAATGCTCAATAATCTCAATGATTTTATCGTGCAGCAGCCAAGCCAGCTTTTGTATACTTTGCTTTTCAAATTGTTTGGCACTGTAGCTGATGCTGAAAGACAGTTGTCCTTGCGCCACGATGCCGTTAATATCAAGTGCATAGAGTCTGTTCTGGTTGGGACTGACAGATAGTCCACCCATAAAAGGCGCTACCTGCATGCCTTCATAACCAGTCTCCGTATCGAATTGCCCCAGGTAGTTAAAACTGATTTCCGGTGTTTGGCCAGCTATTCCACCCTCGGTCTGATCCGAGGTGTAGCGCAGCAGCCCATACCCGATACCTTTGTTGGGAACTCGCCGCAGCTCCTCCTTCACCGTCTTGATTTGCGCAGATAATGCCTGCCCTGCCGGAAAGGACAGCCGTACCGGATAGCGACTGGTGAACCACCCTATCGTCCGCGTTACATCCAGTTCCGGCACGATTGCCTCTCGGCCATGCCCCTCCAGGCTGATCGCTACTTCCGTGATACCCGTCCATGCCTGTATAGCCCGTCCCAGTGCGGTCAGCAGCAGATCATTCATCTCTGTCGTATATGCCCGGTGACTTTGCTTGAGCAGCTGCTCCGTCTCTCCCGCTGTCCACTGCACCGTCACTTCTTCACTGTCCTTTACCAAGGATACGCCTGTCTCGGCGTAGTCCTGCGGCAGACGCGGTGCTGCTGTTGCTTGGATGCCCGCCCAGTACCCTGCTTCCGCCTGCAGCGCCTCACTCCTCGCATAGTGCGACAACCCCTCTGCCCAAGCCTGAAAGGCGTCCGTTTTCATCGGCAGCCGGATCGGTTCCCCTTGTTGTGCCTGGGTATACGCTGTGTCCAAATCCTCCAGCAGTATGCGCCAGGAAACACCGTCGATGACCCAGTGATGGATCGCCACCAGCAGATGATCGCCATCCGTACACCGGAACAATCCCAGCTTGACCAGTGGGCCTTCGCTCAGATCCATCGTCGCCTGAATCCGGCTCGCCTCTGCCTCAATCGCTTCCTCGCTGTCTGTATCCGGTGCCATGTCCAGCACCTCCAGGCTGTAGCCTGCTCCCTCCCCGATCTGGCGGGTCCACGCCGTATAACCGCTATCGCTCCGGCGCAGCACGGTCCGCAGGGCATCATGGTGATCCGTTAACGCCTGCATCGCGGCTTGCAGCGC
>NZ_PNXQ01000005.1:39591-39912 GCF_005217525.1 Paenibacillus terrae
CGCTCCCTCCCCGATCTGGCGGGTCCACGCCGTATAACCGCTATCGCTCTGGCGCAGCACGGTCCGCAGGGCATCATGGTGATCCGTTAACGCCTGCATCGCGGCTTGCAGCGCCCTCACTTCCCAACCGTCCGAGCGCTGCAAAACGACACATTGGTTATAGTGATGCAGGTCGGTCGGCTGCTCGATCACAAAGGCCTGCTGAATCGGAGTCATTCCCGTAACCCCGCGGATCTCGCCTTGCTCTGCCATCCGCTTCACCGGCTCGACATGGGAACTTAAGGCGGCAATCGTAGGATAGGTCAGCAGTTCTTTCATCCC
>NZ_PNXQ01000005.1:39922-44289 GCF_005217525.1 Paenibacillus terrae
CTGGTTATAGTGATGCAGGTCGGTCGGCTGCTCGATCACGAAGGCCTGCTGGATCGGGGTCATTCTCGTAACCCCCCGGATCTCGCCTTGCTCTGCCATCCGCCTCACCGGCTCGACATGGGAACTTAAGGCGGCAATCGTAGGATAGGTCAGCAGTTCTTTCATCCCCACCTGGTAGCCCGCTTGGTACAGCTTCGCTGACACCTGGATGGACTTGATGGAGTCCCCGCCCAGATCCAGGAAGGAATCATGAATGCCGACCTGCGCCACCCCCAATACTGCTGCCCAGATCGAGACGAGTTGCTCCTCAACTGCATTGCGCGGCGGTGCATAAGCAACACCTGGCTCCAAGTACGCCTGTGGCGCGGGCAGTGCCTTGCGGTCTACTTTTCCGTTGGACGTCAGCGGTAGCGCCTCCAGAGGCACGAAGTAGGTCGGGATCATATACTCCGGCAGCGACGTACTCAGCGCTGCCCGCAATTCTCTACCCGTCATTTTTCCGTCCGTGACGACGTAGGCACACAGCTCCTGCCATCCGCTTTCTGCCGAGCGCGCGATCACTACCACCTCTCGGACCGCAGCCAGCGCCCGAATCGCACCTTCCACTTCCCCCAGCTCAATCCGGTAGCCCCGGATTTTCACCTGATCGTCCGTGCGGCCAATATACTCCAGCTCCCCGTCGATCCGCCGGCGCGCTACGTCACCCGCCCGGTACATCCGTTGCCCCGCTACAAAGGGATTCGCCACAAACTTCTCTGCCGTCTGCTCCGCCCGGTTCAGGTACCCCCGGGCTACCCCATCTCCGCCAATGTACATCTCGCCTGCGACCCCGGCTGGCACCGGCTGTCCATACGGATCCAGCACATAAATGCTCGTATTCGCTGCCGGACGGCCAATCGGCACATACTCGCCTATCGGGCGGGCCGGATCATACAGATAGCTCATACAACCGACGACGGTCTCCGTCGGGCCGTATTCGTTGAACAGCAGCACCGTGCCACCGCTTTGCTCCCAAATCCCTGCCGCAAGCTTCGCGCTCAGATTCTCTCCGCCGACGATCATTCGGCGGATCGTGCTGTCCTGCACCAGCCCCAGTTCGTGCACCAGATGCAGGTGAGCCGGGGTCAGCTTGATCAGATCGATCCGGGGATCGCGGAAGATGCGCGGCAGCAGCGCCGCTTTATCGTCACCCGGGTACACGATCACTGTATTTCCCGTGATCAGCGGCGTGAAGATGCTCGTCACCGTCAGGTCAAAGGCCAGCGAGGAATACAATGGGAACGTCGTCTTCATCCCTTGTACATACGTGCGGCTGGACCACCAAATATAGTTGGTCAGCCCCTGATGTTCAATTAACACGCCCTTGGGCTGACCCGTGGAGCCGGAGGTGTAAATCATGTAGGCCAAATGCTGCATCCGATCTCGGGGAGCATCCAGCTCCTTCACAGGCGGAGCCGTTTCCTCCGGTGCCCCGTTCGCTCCAAGGAGTAGCACCCTACCGTTATAGTCCGCCGGAAGCTGAACTCCGTCCCCCACCAGCGCGATGCGAGCGCCGGAATCTTGAAGCATGTAGGCGATCCGTTCGTCTGGAGAAGCCGGGTCCATCGGCACGTAGGCCCCGCCTGCTTTCAGGACAGCGAGAATGGCGATGACCACCTCTGCGCTGTGTTCGGCACAGATCGCAACCCGATGGTCGGCCTGCACGCCTGCTGCCCGGAGGGTATGCGCCAACCGATTGGCCTGAGCATTAAGCTCCCGGTAGGTAAGCCTGCGATCCTCGCAGATGACTGCCGTCTGTTCCGGTGTACGCGCCACCTGTTGTTCAAACAGTTGCTCCACCGTCTGCTCCCGCGGATAATCTGCTGCCGTATCGTTCCAGCGATAAAGATATTCCTGACTCTGATTTTCCGGCAGCGTCTCTATATCACCGAGTGCCTGATCCGGTTGAAACAGCATCACAGATAAAAGGTGGTTTAAATGCGCAACCAGTTGCTTGATATAAGCTTCTTCGTAGCTTTGCGCATTGTACTGAAGCTGAACATTAATGCCATCCTTCTTCATTACAAAATGAAACTGTATATCCACATTTACATTGGTTGTTTCCAGAAGTGAATGGAGACTGTCCAATGCAACAAGCGTAGGAATGACAGGACGGTTGGCCGAATCATATTGCATACGGAGTTTTCCGACCATTTTTCTGAATGGCAGCCCTTGATGCTCCAAACTATCGCTTAACGACTGCTTAACCTCATTAAATAATGACTTAAATGAATGAGTGGGCTCCAGTTTACTTTTAATAATAAGAAATTTATTGATCCGGTTATGTACATCTTTTGATGTGGGTATACCGAGCAAAACGTTATTTTCGCCTGTGTATTTATTTAATAAACTGGTTACCCCAGCTAATAGAATTATAAAAACCGCCATGCTGGAACCGCCAGACAGTTGTAAAATCCGCTGTGAGACTGCTGCAGATAACGGTTCACATAAGGTTTCCCGTCCATTTATGTGTAATTCTGATCCACCCTTAGAAGCAGAATTGCAAAATGGGAAGGCCGTAGGTGCATCGTCAGCTTGAAACGTTTGATTCCAAAATAACTCCTGTTGTTTAAACTCTGACATGATCTGACCCCCAGTATGTTAATGATGAATTATGGTACATAACCATCTAAATAGCATCTATAGAGCAACATATTGAGCCTCTTCCGAAATGGAGAGAATGTGTCTTACACACCCTCTCCTTCCGAAAGCAAGGATTAGAAACTCAGTTCAATGGAACTAATAACACTTTGATCCGGTACCCTTTTTTCAATTAATTTAATGTCCTGAATAGGAATTTCAGGCTGTTGCACCACTTCAGACAGAACAGACAACAAATCTGTGGCAAGTACATGAATTGTTTCCATCTCAAACAGATACCGGCTGAATTCAAACTCGCATCGCAGTTGTTCTCCTTCGGGCTGAACATATAACGTTAAATCAAACTTGGCACTTTTCCGTGACTGTTCGTAAGAAGAAAAGACGAGGGAGTCCATTTCAACTGCTATTTCACCCATATTCTGATATACCAGCATAGTGTCAAACAAAGGATTGCGTCCCGGTTCACGTTGCAACTGCAAATGTTTCAAAATCTCTTCAAACGGATAATCCTGATGCTCGTATGCATTAAGCATCGTTTGTTTTACATCCTGTACATAATCCGAAAATGTTTTTCCAGCAAACGGTTGATGGCGCACCGCCAGTGTATTGACGAACATTCCAATTAACGGCTCCATGTCGGCGTGGGTTCTTCCCGCCACGGAAGTACCAATAATCATGTCATCCTGCCCACTGTATTTAGCCAGCAAAACGGTATATGCAGCCATGAATACCATAAAGAGCGTTGCGTCCGTGCTTTCGGCAAGCTGCTGTAATTCCTGTGCAAGAGATTTTTCAATTACAAAATGATGGACATCTCCTTCATAGCTGCGCACTGTTGGTCTTTCATAATCTGTAGGCAGTTCCAGCTGGGGCAAGTCCCCTTTGAACATTTCCAGCCAGTAATCCTTGTGGCGCTTGTATGCACCATCTGCTATTTGAGCTTGCTGCCAGACTGCATAATCTTTGTACTGAATACGAAGCGGCGGTAACGTTTCTCCGCCATACAGTCTTATAAATTCCTGGACCAAGATGTTCATCGAAACCCCGTCCGATACCAGGTGATGCATATCAAATAATAAAATATGGCGTTCAGCATCTGTTTGAATGATTCCAACACGAAGCAACGGAGGGCGCTGCAGGTCGAACACACGCACAAACTCCCAAATACAAGAATCGATTTGATCCTCCGTTGCGTGAAGTAGCTCAACCTCAAACGGAGCATTTGGATAAATAAACTGTGCTGGCTCTCCTGCTGCCAGTTCAAACCCGGTTCGCAAAGATTCGTGCCGCCCTATGAGTTGTTGGAAGGCCTGTTCCAGACGGTTGACATCAAGAGAGCCAGTAACGATCAACGCACCTGGCATATTATACGTAAGCTGCGCACCTTCAGCCTGACTTGCAAGGAACAGGCGTCTTTGAGCTGAAGATACTGGATAATATGCCTGCTCCGCAGCAACCGGAATGGAATAATACGTATGTGAATCCAGCCCGGTAATCAGCTCTGACAAACGTTCAATGGTCGGAAAGCGGAATACATCCTTCAAAGAAATGGATGCATCCATCTGTTTTTGAATTTGGGAAACGAGTGTTGTAGCTTTGAGTGAATGTCCCCCTTTGTCAAAAAATGAATCCGTTATTCCGATACGCTCTACATCAAGTATTTCTGCCCAGATCGAGACGAGTTGCTCCTCAACTGCATTGCGCGGCGGTGCATAAGCAACACCTGG
>NZ_PNXQ01000005.1:44299-70666 GCF_005217525.1 Paenibacillus terrae
CAGCGCCTCCAGAGGCACGAAGTAGGTCGGGATCATATACTCCGGCAGCGACGTACTCAGCACTGCCCGCAATTCTCTACCCGTCATTTTTCCGTCCGTGACGACGTAGGCACACAGCTCTTGCCATCCGCTTTCTGCCGAGCGCGCGATCACTACCACCTCTCGGACCGCAGCCAGCGCCCGAATCGCACCTTCCACTTCCCCCAGCTCAATCCGGTAGCCCCGGATTTTCACCTGATCGTCCGTGCGGCCAATATACTCCAGCTCCCCGTCGATCCGCCGGCGCGCTACGTCACCCGCCCGGTACATCCGTTGCCCCGCTACAAAGGGATTCGCCACAAACTTCTCTGCCGTCTGCTCCGCCCGGTTCAGGTACCCTCGGGCTACCCCATCTCCGCCAATGTACATCTCGCCTGCGACCCCGGCCGGCACCGGCTGTCCATACGGATCCAGCACATAAATGCTCGTATTCGCTGCCGGACGGCCAATCGGCACATACTCGCCCATCGGGCGGGCCGGATCATACAGATAGCTCATACAACCGACGACAGTCTCCGTCGGGCCATATTCGTTGAACAGCCGCACCGTGCCACCGCTTTGCTCCCAAATCCCTGCCGCAAGCTTCGCGCTCAGGTTCTCTCCGCCGACGATCATTCGGCGGATCGTGCTGTCCTGCACCAGCCCCAACTCATGCACCAGATGCAGGTGAGCCGGGGTCAGCTTGATCAGATCGATCCGGGGATCGCGGAAGATGCGCGGCAGCAGCGCCGCTTTATCGTCACCCGGGTACACGATCACTGTATTTCCCGTGATCAGCGGCGTGAAGATGCTCGTCACCGTCAGGTCAAAGGCCAGCGAGGAATACAATGGGAACGTCGTCTTCATCCCTTGTACATACGTGCGGCTGGACCACCAAATATAGTTGGTCAGCCCCTGATGTTCAATTAACACGCCCTTGGGCTGACCCGTGGAGCCGGAGGTGTAAATCATGTAGGCCAAATGCTGCATCCGATCTCGGGGAGCATCCAGCTCCTTCACAGGCGGAGCCGTTTCCTCCGGTGCCCCGTTCGCTCCAAGGAGTAGCACCCTACCGTTATAGTCCGCCGGAAGCTGAACTCCGTCCCCCACCAGCGCGATGCGAGCGCCGGAATCTTGAAGCATGTAGGCGATCCGTTCGTCTGGAGAAGCCGGGTCCATCGGCACGTAGGCCCCGCCTGCTTTCAGGACAGCGAGAATGGCGATGACCACCTCTGCGCTGTGTTCGGCACAGATCGCAACCCGATGGTCGGCCTGCACGCCTGCTGCCCGGAGGGTATGCGCCATCCGATTGGCTTGAGCATTAAGCTCCCGGTAGGTAAGCATGCGATCCTCGCAGATGACTGCCGTCTGTTCCGGTGTACGC
This sequence comes from Paenibacillus terrae, assembly GCF_005217525.1. GTDB lineage: Bacteria > Bacillota > Bacilli > Paenibacillales > Paenibacillaceae > Paenibacillus > Paenibacillus terrae_C. The sequence continues at coordinate 45,702 of NZ_PNXQ01000005.1, forward strand.
CCCACCTGTTCTTCAAACAGCTGCTCCACCGTCTGCTCCCGCGGATAATCTGCTGCTGTATCGTTCCAGCGATAGAGTGTTGCCTTTACTTCGTCTTCATCCATCATGGATAATTCGGCTATAGTACAATTTGGAGAACCTGACATTCCTCGCGCAATGTTCAGTAGACAAGACATGATGGATGAAATTTCCTCACCGTTAAACAACTCTGTACGATAATCCACGTATATTTCCATCGCATGCTTATCTATTTTTTCGACGACATGAATCAACAAATCGTTGACCTCATCCCCACAAAAATTCGTATAAGCAATTAACGGAGCCCCGTCGATTTCCTGCACGGTCAGTGGTCTATACTCAATTGCCGTTCCAAACAACCTTTGAATGTCCTGAACTGTATGCAACTCACGAATATCCTTGATGAGCTGGTTATATGGATATTTTTGATGACGTAAAATTTTGGATTGCAACTTAGATACCTTTTGAAGAAAGGAAAGTACTTCTTCCTGAGGGTCTACAAATATTCTTACAGCTGTGGTGCTCACATACATTCCGAGAGTTTCTTTTTCCTCTCTCGTAGAGCGATTCACATAATTGGTTCCAACCACCATATCGCTTTCGTGCGTCATTTTATTCATGTATACGTAGAATGCGCTTAGGAAAAACGTAAACATACTGATTTTATATTGATCCGAAAACAGCTTAATACGTTGATATAATTCGGCATCAATATCAAAATATTTTCGTTCACCCTTGGTACTTGTCAGTAATGAATTGTGTGGTTTGAGTTCGGTTAGAACCGGCAACGTTTGAAACTGCTCCAACCAAAACGCTTTATCTTTTTGATAACGTTCCGATTGTTCATAATTTTTTTCAGTAAATATGTAATCGATGTAAGAGCCTGCATTCGACGAAGGTGGGGATTGACCCTCTTTAATATCCGTGTAGGTTTTTGTAATTTCGTTTACCAGATTAGCCAGACTGATTCCGTCGGATATTATATGATGAATTTTGATGTTGTAACCAAAGCATTTGTCTTTAATTTGAAAAATTCTGAATTGGTATAAATCAGAATCATAGAGTTTGAGAGGTTCTCTATTATGAATATCGAGCCAACTGTCCATATACTGTTCATAGTTTTCTTCCGGTATCTCCACATGAACTATTGTATTATATGTAAGAGGGCCGATATATTGCTTCGTTTCCTCCCGCTCAGTCATCAGCTTTATGCGGAAAGCAGTGTGCCGCTTAATGACTGTTTCAATAACATGCTGTAATAAATAAAGATTTATAGGAACAGTGAATTTAATCGTGCCCGAAAGAAGACAGGAAGCTGTATTCGGATTCAGCATTTCGGTATACCAGATTCGTTGTTGTGCTTGTGTTAACGGATACAATGTTTTTTCAGTATGTTCCATTATTTACGCCTCGCTTTATGTGCTAATTTGTAATACGAACCTTGTCAACATAAAACGTAAAAACATTAATTTACCAACATTCTTATCATAACACCATGTTTTTGTCGAAGTAACGTTGAAATTGTCGAATTGTTAAATTAAATTTTATTTTTTCTACTATACATTAATATATCATCTCAATTGAAAAATATTTACATTTTACCTTTATTTCGAGAATATTTTTTATGTCCCCTTGCATAATCTGGATTTTTACGTGGTGGGTTTTTCCGCCTAGATCTGGAAATCCCCTTGGCTGTTCTTGCTTCATGTGTCAAAAATACGAACTCCCTTCAAACAAGTGGTTTTAGCTCCTTTATTAAAATGCGAGTTCCTTTTAGCAAGTTCTTTCTATAATCGTCCCTTCATCCACTAAGCCAACTACTTTAAATTATGCAAGGTTATTCATCTTAAAAGCCTACCCTCCTTCCTACCAGCTCTAAAGAAATAATAATTCTTGATGTGTTACAAGAACGATAAAAAACATATAATTTCTTTTTTTACAAAATAATAAAAAAAGACCAATCCCTTAAGATTGGCCTAGTCTAATTGCATATGATCTTGAAGACTCTCCATAGAAACTGATGGCTTACCAAGAGAAGAACGTAATGCCCCCCTCCCTTGGCAAATAATCGGTTGATTCACATATTGCCGTATAATGGACGCCTGTCTTAATTAGCTGTTGGTTCGGTTCCCCAAACAAGTACGCCATTATGATACAACGTAGCTTTCGTATGATCAGCATATGAAGTTTGCGTGCCTTTATACGAGTAATCGTCACTTTCGTTATAGTTCGACCAGTCTGTTTTATGAATACGGGTTTGAATTTCGCCCGTGCTTCCTCCAGGTGCTAACACTCCTGCATTCGAGTTGAAGCTGACTTCCAAATAATAATCAGCGCCAGTTTCAGCTTTATCCATTTTAACCAGCTTGCCATTCAGCATCGAGCAGCTCAGCGCCGCATAGTCGCAGTTGAATGTCTGCGCGCGGTCGCCGTCGATCGTGTAGTAGTAGCGCATTTTCAGCTCGTTGATCGGTACGGAGGTTGTACCTTTGTTTGTAATTTGGAAATACGGCTTCAAGTTATTGTCGTTCACATTGGTATCCGCTGCGCGATACTGGAGCACCAATCCCGTTGTCGGCTGCTGAGCATCCGATTTGGGCGTTGCACTAGCCGTGTTCGAAACCGTTTGACCTGCATCATTCTTCGCTACGACTTGGTAGTAGTACGTCGTGTCTGCCGTTACGGCTGTGTCGGTGTAGCTGCTTCCGTATACATCGCTCGCTACTGTGGCGAACGCGCCGTTTTCAGCCGTCGAACGCTTCACTTCATAGCTTACCGCATTCGCCGATGCTGTCCAGCTCAGCTTTACTTTCGCCGTTTCGCCCGCTGCGTTCAGCGCAAAGCTTTCAGGTGGCACAGACGTATCATTGCCGGCAGTCAACACGATGTGATAAGCCGTCAAAGGCGGTACGGTATAGGTAAAGCGGTTGCCTGAAATTTGCGTAATTGGCGCTGCTTCCTTAATTTCCGAGCTATTGTTGTCGAAGCCCCATACTTTACCGGAACCGTAAGTCGTCTCGCCAGAAAGATCAAATTGGGCGTCGAATGCGCTGTCCATGCTTTTATTTATGACAACGAGGTGCAGCTCTTTGTAGGATGCATCCGTTACGGAAGCATGCACCGAGCTATTGACAACGTCCGACGTTTGCGCATTAACGCTGATATCACCGAAAGTAGAGCTTTTTCCGTCATAATTGCGGTAAAGCTTGTAAGCGGCACTAACATAGTTGTTCGCACCATCCTTTAACCTCCAGTAGTTTGCCATATAAACGTCGTTTTTGCCCAAGATGCCCAGCACATCGGTCATAGCGATACCGCCGGAAATATCATTTTCGCCCCCGTAGCTATACTCGGTCAAAGCCAGCTTGGTTCCCGGGTAATACTTGTCCACCGACTGCTTCAATCGAGGCAGTAAAGGCAAAAATTCGCTGTTCCATTGAGCGATCCAGCTATCTTCCTTATAGGTCGGATCCCACAAAGTACGAGGCGCTTGCATTCTGGCTTTCTTCGTTTCGTCGTTGCCTACCTCATTTGTAATTCGTATGCCTCCGCCCATCGCTTCGGGATACCAGTGTACATCGAAAACATCCAGCAATCTCTTGCCTTCGGCTTGCGAGCTGAGACGCATTTGATCCAGGTAATAGTCCACAAACCAGTTGTAGTTGCCTTTTACAGAGTTCCAATCAGGCGCAGTTTGAAGATCTGTATAGGCGCCAAAACCGTAAAGAACCGGCCCAAAAATTTCCGCGCCCGCGTCAACTGCTTTAACAGCTTTGGATAAACTTACCGACCGATCTACCAACTCTTTCGCTCCGACCTTTTCACCATGAATGCGCGGATGCGTATGCGACCAGAGAGCTGGTTCATTGTCGAGCGCGTATCCTTTCACACCCGTCTTTGTTGAAGCAGCGCCGTACTTTTTCACTAAAAAGTTGACAAATTCATCCGCATAAACCTGATTGTCATTCAGATCAGGCTGCAGTTGAAACGGCGCATTTTTGGCGTTTACGACCTGATCCCAACGAGCGGAAGGGGCCTTTTCGCTTTCCTCCACACTTCCGTTTCCATCCTTGGCCACATAACCAGCCATCGGCAGCGTGACTAAAGAATAAGTGCCAAGCTTCAGCGATTGATCATGAAACGAGGCCGTCACCGCTCCCGGCTTTTCACATTCGGCTTGTGTCAGACCGCCATTGTTGCATAAATAGTTATCGCTGGATTGCTGCCAGTCGCTTCCTGCATTGGACATATTGTTTTCCCAGTTGTATCCGGTCATTCGATTGCCACCAAGTCGCCTGGCAGTCAGATTCTCATCGCCTGCCAAATCCTGATTCGTACCGTATATATAAGGGCTAATAGGCTTACGATCCTTGGATGTATCGACTTTAATGGTAACGGTCTTCGCCGTTTGACCGTGAACTACAGTTGGAGCAGGTAGAGCCCCCCCTACTATAATCGTGCATACCATGACGACAGGCAGCCATTTGGAACGCTTGGACAAAATACCACTACCACTATTTTTCGCCTTCATACCGCTTTCCTCCTTTCAATTTGAAAAGAGCGGCACCCATACGAGTGCCGCTCCGTCAGGCTTTAAGGCTCCTGATCCCAACGAGTTTATCGTTCTGGTACAGCGTCACCTTACTCTAATCTGCAAATTAATTTTTTCTCCTCTCCGTCCGAAATCCAGAATTGGCCCGGATCTTCAAGTGTTGCAACAGCCGTATTCACACCGCACATGATGGGTTTGCCGTTTGCATCAAGGTAGTACCGTTATCGGCTTCTTGTTGACAAATGTGTAATAGTACAGCTCTGCTATACGTTCTACCGACCAAGCCTGCATATCGAACCATTTGTTGGACCGACGGTCCGTATACATAGATTATTCCATATAGCCATATAGTAGAACATGAATTCGCCGCTCGACATTTGCTGTAATCGCCGTTCCAGAATACTTAAAAGTCATATAGCTTTATGTAGCTTTTGTCATCTCAAAATAAGAAAAGAATGGTTGAGTAGACACGGAGCCTGCTAAACCATTTCTCATGAAAATTTTTGATTAACACCCATCTCCCTACCGTACCTTGTCCTTTTGAATAAGCTCATAATAGATGCGTGCAGGCTCTGATTCTCCAGTGGATAAAATATATTCTGCCAAGGGGGCGCACAGCTTTTGAAGATAGAAGGAGTATAGCAGCTCCGCCGTGTCAAAATGAATTTTTAACACTCGTTTCATCAATCCATCAAATTTGGGGTAATCCAGTTCTTCCGGGGTGATATCAAACGGGTATTCAGGAAAGGTTTTTTTTTGGATTTCGATGAACTGCTCCCTAATCTTTGGTTGATTGCCTGTTCGCGCGGCTGAGAAATTCATCATAAAAAACGATATAAAATCTGTCTCACGATCACTTAATTTATAATACTCACACCAACGCATGAACATCAGCGGTTTTACCATATATAAATCCCCTTTTAACGAAGTCCAATTTAATCATTGAATCACACAAAATCTAACAGGTTCCAGCATATGTAATATATAGGTTAAGTCCCATTTTAAAATATGATTCCTTAAACAAATTTTGCATTTTAACATATCCCTATATCTCCGTAAAGAACTCCCCAGATCTATTTCATCCGAAGAGTTCTCCCTGTCTACCTCAATCTCAAACCTTACTTGAGCTTATTTTCTCCGATTGGAATTTTCATTTCCAGTTCAGGCAGGTATGTTCTTTTCCAATTCCCTTGTTCATCGTATACAGGTTTGCCTCCCGGCCCAGTTATATTAAAATACGGTTTAATGGTGATGAATTTGGGTGTTTTTTCAAAGGGAGCTACGAGGATTTGGTGAATACCTGTCCTTGTTTTAGTTCCGGGACGTCCTCCTGAATCCCCAGTAACCCATTGTTGTTCCTGCCCCTCATCATCCAAAACCGCGTAGGCTAGTGTATTCATAGCCAGTCCATACCCGTATGACTCACTTCCATACGTAGTCGGGCCTGGGCTTATGTAATGGGTCTTAGTCACGATCATGGTAGACATCGGTGTCATCTCTAATTTTTCCACAACGAAACGGGTAAAATCATTTGATTTTTCCATTCGAGGTGTGAGCATCAAGTTTTTAGAAGGAATCTTTTGCACAGGTAATTCAAGCTTAAAGGACTGTTTTATTCCTGTAATTTGTATTTCTGCCGTTAGTTTGAATTGGTCAGGAAGCCCTTTGCCTGTCGAGTACATTCTCTCCAAATCACTATAATAAACAATGACGGAACCAGGAGTGCCTCCAGAGTTAGTAATTAGCGAAGGACCATCAAATTGAAACGGTTTGCCATTGCACCATAATGTGATATCTTCAATTCGGTCATGCAGTGTTGTGCCCAAGTCCTCCCGGTTACTTTCCAGCGTCAGAGCCATACGGACACCATCATAAGCAACTTGCGAGATACGGAGTTGGGTTCCGTTATGAGTGCTGCTGGCCGCCACTTTTGTTACAAGTCCTGCTTCTTCGACCCGCTGAAGTCCCAAGTCACCCGCTCGCATAAATGCACTCCCGCCTGCTGTTGAAATTCCCCAGTTACTAGCCAATTGCAAGACACTGTTTACCAGTGGAACTTGCCACAACGATTTCGCTATCGTAGGGGAAACAAATGCAGATGCTATCATTCCACCGCTCATTACAGTAACGAAAGAAGCTGTCAGGATGATTCTCTTGAATGTGTGGCGACGAGAGGCTGAATCCACAGAATTCGTATTTTGATAGACAAAACCTGTTTCAATCTGGCTATATACCGTTTCCAGCCGTTGACGCACATATGGGGTAATGACATGCTTGTTGCAGGATCTTTCTTTAGCTGTTTTCCACTCATTATCCAGATTAATATCTTCCATGGATCGGTGTTCCCCTTTCTCCTGGATTTGATAACTTGCGCAGCAGGGATTTCCGCGCACGATACAAACGCGTTTTAACCAGACTTTCTGAAATATCCAATGCTTTTGAAATCTCCTTAATATTCAGATCATAAAAGTATCTCAACATAATAACGATCCGCATCGGCTCCTCCAACTGCTCAACTGCTTCATGCAATTCAATATTTTCATACTCACCTGAAATACTCATTTGATGGTGTGAAAACTCAGATACCGTAACAGAGCGAGAACGCTTGTTGGCTATTTTATTCGACTCGTTGATTACAATCCGATACATCCAGGTTTTAAAGAGACTTCCATCCCGTAGTGTACCCAAAGACTTGTAAGCCCTGAGTATTGCTTCTTGTAGAGCATCAGCACTATCTTGTTCATTTCGCAGGATAGAATGCGCCATTCCATACAGGTCGCTCTCCACTTCTCTGATAATGTTCACAAAAGCTCGTCTATCCCCGCCTTGCGCCTTTTTGACCTCATTCACGATATTCAAAGGAGCCCTCCTTTCAAGTTGCTTATCTATTAGATCATTTGAAAGGACAATGCGTTACAATTTTCTTCCAGAATGCTCAACAAAAAAGACCTTTTCAACATCTTAATGACGCTGACCAGGTCTTCTCATGGAAATCCGTATCTTTACATTCGTATCTATTCTAATCCTCTACATAGCTGACCCATTACAGGCTGCAAGTGAAAACATAGGCGGGCGGGACGTTGTAATGTACCTTTTTGATTTGAATGTCTCTAAAGAAGGGACGAAAGAAGTTGTGTTTTACCTTACTATACTGAAACGTAATAAATTTGCCCTCCTGACCCAATACTTCTGCCGTTTGTCCCAAAATCAGGCTGGATAAGGCGGCAGGCAAGCTGGTAAAAGGGAGTCCTGATACGACGTAATCCACTTTCGAGACATGATATTGTGTCATATACCGGGCTACATGCTCGGCCGATCCATGAATGACGTGTACTTGCTCCAAGTGTCCATACTTGCTTTGCAATGTTTTGTAAAACGATTCATTGGCCTCAATCACTAGCAATAGCGTATCCGGGCGCTTGTTCTTAATCAGTTCTTGTGTAAACACACCGGTACCTGCACCATACTCAATGATGCACGCTGCTTGGTCAAAGTAGATTGGTGTGGCAATTTGCTTGGCCAACTGTCTTGAGCTTGGTATGATAGCGCCTACGCTACGTGGATGCCTGATGTACTCTCGAATAAAGTGAATCGCATTCATCTTTCCCTCTCCCTGCTTGACACACGTAATAGGCATTCGGTTCATCCAGATATCACATTACATTTTCATTGTATCTCGATCAGAATAGTCATTTCAAGCAGGCTACAGTCTGAATAAAAGAAAGTGGACAGCCTTATTGGAATCTAGTCAAATAAAACTGCCCTCTCGCTGTAATCTTTATTGTTCTATCGTGTCGACACTTGGACTTTCCGTCTTGGATGCCTGTCCACCTTTACGCCGTCGTGCGTCCAAGCGCATGGCAACAATCCGGTAGATGGAGGTAGGGCGTATGGATACGGCCCAGTTTGCGTCCGCATCCGGTGCAAGTACGACTCCCAACTGATGATGATCCCCATCGTACATGCCGCGCTGCACAAACTTGATCTCACCTTGAAGGTTCCGTACCTCCAGCTTGCAAAAAGCGGAGTTGATCCGCAAGGCTTGATGCAGCTCGTTGCGGCTGTTCACGACGACGCTGTTCACGCGGTAAATGGACTCGCCGGGCAGAATGCCCATCGCCGTCGCTGGACTATCCGGCAGCACAGCTAGTACACGCAGTCCTTGCTCCGGATGAACAAACATAGGGCTGAGGCGGCTCTCCTCCATGTTGCCGTACCAGATCAGCGCCTCATGGGCCAGGAAGGAGAACAACGCTGCCACCAGCGTCAGCGGACTCCACCATGCTGCCAGCAGGCTTAGCAGGAGCAAGGCTACGCTGTAGAGAAGCAGGCGGTTAGAGGTTAGCACCGCCTTCTGGCGTGGCAATTGGCCTATCGTCACGCTGCTGAAGCCCATTAGGACCGGCAAGGCTGCCAGCATATATCCGGTTCCATCACCAAACAACGGCGTCCACGGAAGCTCAAAGCCTCCCTGAACAGGAACCAGAAGCAACAACGGAATGGGCCAGAGGTCTTCCATCCGGTAGCCTCCGACCAGCCTTCCCCGCTTGCCCTCCACGAACAGTGGCGTTGCGGCCTTTCCTCCCTGCCAGCGAACCAGCAGCGCCTCAGCCACATGCAGCGCAGCAACGAGTACCAGCAACGCTGGAATATCCAATCCACGGATGGCTGCCACCGATGTTCCAAGCGCTCCCTCAGGCTGCCAGCCCTCCGCCACGTTCAGAGCAAACTGGACTAGACCCAGCAGGCCCACCGAATAGGCCAGACACAGGTAACGCACGCGTACCAGCATAAGCAGCAATGTGGTCACCCACAGGCATACGATGGAGGCCGAGGTCAGATGCACACTTACGAACATTCCCAGAGTAGACAGGGCCAGCCCCGCGATTAGACCACTCCAGACTACACGCCATGTCTCTCCCGCCCAATTGTGCAGCCTGGTATGAAAGAGCTTGCGCTCCAGCAGCATTTGCCGACGATAGCCAAGCGCGACAATGAGTATCGAGATATAGTAAAACGGCTGCAAAAGCAGGTACAAGCAAGCATTTAGAACGCTCCATCCCCATTGTAAAGCCCATTCCAAGTTCATTCACACTCCTTATGCCCCTGGCCCGCTGTTCAGCGGATCACGTACATTTCATATCCATTTATTCTATATGAAATTGCCAACGTAGGGAAGACAATCCGGCAGACTGCAAATAAATCCCACAATAAAAGGAGGCTGTTTCCAGCCCCCTTAGTTGTAGCCTTATTATTATTTCGCTGCGCTACTCTTCATTTCCTTCCGAATCTCTTCAATCCCCTGCTTGAGTTGATTGTCATTTTTCGGATCACGAATTTTTTCGATCAGCTTGGCTTCCATCGCCGCTGCTGTCTTCGCATCAATCACACCGTTAACCGTCAGCTTCGCCTGTTTTTGAAAAGCATTAACGGAGCCTTCCGTCACTTTATCAAAATAGCCGTCTTCACGGCCCGGCTTGTAGCCCAAGCCTTGCAGAATGATTTGCGCATTTTTTACATCGCCGCTATTCATATTGTATTTCAACGGCTTTTCCTTGTTCAGCGGTGCTGCTGTGAAGAATTCAGGCTGTTCCACCGCGATATCCGGCTTAATACCTTTTTTGTGAATCCACGTTCCATTTGGCGTCAGCCATTTGGCAATCGTGATTTTGAGCAGGCTACCGTCGCCCATTTGCTTGTCATAGCTGGTCTGTACGGTACCTTTACCAAAGGAGTTTTCCCCGATCAATACTGCCCCAGCCGATTGCTGGAGAGCGCCAGCCAGGATTTCGGACGCGCTTGCGCTACCTTTATTCATGAGCAGCGTCACTGGATATTTCTTACTTGACCCTTTAGATTTCTCTTCTTCACGCTTCTGATTCTTGTCTTCCACTTGCACGATCGTTTTACCAGCAGGTACAAATTGCTGTGCAATATCAATCACGACGGAAAGCACGCCGCCCGGGTTATTACGCACGTCGATGACAAGCCCTTTAAGCCCCTGTTTTTCCAGCTTCGCGAGTTCTTCTTTAAAACGATCTGCTGTATTCAAGGAGAACTGGGTAATCGTGATGACGCCTACACCGCCGCTTTCCATATGAGCCGTCACGGTTTCCATATCGATACTATCACGGGTAATGGTGTATTCCAGCGGATCAGGAGAGCCGCTGCGCTGGATTTTGACCTTGGCCTGACTACCCTTAGGTCCACGTATTTTGGAAACGGCCTTGTTCAAATCCAGACCATCCAGCGTTTCACCGTTAACGGACAAAATAATGTCCTTGGAACGCAGTCCCGCCTTCTCGGCCGGTGAGCCTTTAATTGGCGTTACCACGACCACTTTTCCATTTTCTGCCGCTACCTCGGCCCCGATCCCGGTAAAGGAGCCTTCAATGGACTGTTCAAACTGCTGTGCTGTTTCTTTGCCCATATAAGAGGAATATGGGTCGTCGAGCGATTCCATCATACCGTTGATGGCTCCGTCCACTAGCTTGGTACGGTCGACGTCCTGATAGTATTGCCCCTGGATCAGATCCATCGCTGTCTCAATTTTGCGGATATCACTTCTGGAGGTGGAGCTGCTACCTGTCACACTCGCCAGCAGTCCTTCGCCCAGAGCGCTGCTTCCCACTGTCGTCGTTCCAGTATAAGCAAAAGTGAGCAGGCTACCGCCAAGCAGCCCAATCACCATCAAGAGTACCGCTGTACTTTTTTTCAACATCTAATCGTCCACCGCCTTCAATTGATCTTGTATACTATTGCCTTGCAACGCATATCCATCCACGCAGTATACGTCTAGCTTGTACGGAATATGTTAATTGTATCCTACTCTGTGTTTCAATGCACATGTTCTGCACCGGGTATCAAGCTATGAAGGCAAAGCCCTATCTACAACCGTATTGGCTACAAATAGGGCTTCCCTTTTCAACTATAGATAGTTCATCGGATTTACTGGTTTGTTATTCTCGCGCACCTCAAAATGACAGTGAGGTCCTGTTGAATTGCCCGTCGAACCAACTTCTGCAATTTTTTGACCGCGTTTCACAGTCTGTCCTGTACGTACCACCGTACCGCCATTGCGAATATGTCCGTACAAAGTCCACAGCCCGTCTCCGTGATCAATCACGACCGTATTGCCGTAGCCACTCCACCATTCCGCAACAATGACAACACCGTCTTCTGCTGCATGAATATCAGTTCCCTGCGGAGCAGCCATATCAATGCCTGTATGGCCTTTAAGCTTGCCGGTAATCGGATGTACCCGCATGCCAAACGTTGATGAGAGTCGGTAGTTGGATACAGGCAAAGCCAGCGTGCCCGATCCGCCCGTATACGTACTGGCTGCCGCATGACTGGAATTAGAGCCTGCGCCTGAGGATGAAGAAGCATATCGCTTGGCTTCAGCAGCACGCGCAGCCGCTCTAGCACGTGCTGCTTTAGCCGCCTGCTCCGCTCTGAGCTTGTTTTTCTCCTGCACCAGACCCACACGTTTGTTAGCAAGGGCTACCAGCATATCATTCTGCTCTTCACTGATTTCATCCGACTCAGCAATATCATGATCATAATTGGCAATCAGACGCTGCTTTTCCTTCTCCTTCGAATTCAGCTCAGCCTTGGCGCCCTGTTTGAGGGCATACAGCTTCTTGGCATTTTTATATTCCGTGTCGAGCTGCTTCTTCTTACTGACTACCAGAGCCTTGTCCTTTTTATGCTCGTCCAGCAGGATTTGATCCTGCTCCACGATCGTTTTCAGGGAGTCCACCCGGCTGAGAAAGTCACTAAAGCTGGTCGAAGACATAAGCACGTCCATATAGGAGACGGTTCCATCCGTATACATCAGACGCACGCGAGTTTCCAGCATTTTTTCCCGTGACTGGATACGATCAATCGCTTCGGCTAAATCTTTTTTAGTCGCACGCAGATTATCTTCCGTTTGATCAATCTGAACTGCTACACGGGTCAACTGGTCACTGACGCTGTTAATCTGGGCGAGTACAATTTTCAGGTTTTGCACGGTTTTATTTTTGTAATGTTGGGCATACTGTTTATCTTGAGCCGCCTTTTCCTGCTGTTGCTTGGCAGATTTGGCCTTCTTTTCCAATTGATTTAGCTGCGAATTAATTTCACTCATGCTTTTGGCATATCCGTCTGAGGGCTGAATCAGCAATGCGGCTACCAAGGTAGCGGCCAACACAGATCCTGTCTTCTTCAACTTGCAATCCCCATCCTTTATCGCAAAATAACACCGGGCTTCCCCGTTCTAATTAATATCGATTACGACGTCCACCAAATGTTCCCTTATACTTTTAAGAACTTGCGCATGGATAGGGTACTGCCAACAATGCCGACCAGCATCCCCAAAATAATCAGCAAAGCACTCAACTGAATCCAAATGCCTTCAAGCGGCATAAGCTTCAACATGTTCAGCGCAATATCGCCTTGAACGGCTGTAAGCAAACGCTGATAACCAGAAAACAAAATACCAACGGTAATTACGGAACCAATCAGGCCAATAAGCGCGCCTTCGATAAAAAACGGCCATCGTATAAAAAAGTTGGTCGCACCGACCAGCTTCATAATGCCAATCTCTTTGCGTCGTGCCAAAATGGTCACGCGGATCGTATTCGAAATCAGGAACATGGACATCAGTCCCAATCCAGCCACGAATACAAAGCCCACATTACGGATGAGCTTGGTAATGGTGAAGAGCGTCTCCACGGTACCTTTTCCGTAACGGACCTTTAAAATCGGTTTCTCCGGATGTATCGTGTTCAGCTTCTCAATCTTCTCAGCTACAAACGGGACTGTCGTCGGTTCAATGACCTCTACAACGATTTTGTCTGGAAGCGGATTGCTGTCCTTATCAAAACCCTCCAGCAGCTCCTTGCCGCTGTCTCCCAAATCTTTTCGCAGCTCCTCCAGGCCTTGAGCCTTGGTGACAAAGGTGGCTTTGCTGATTTCCGGCATCGCCGCGATTTCCTTTTGCAGCGTTTCACGCATGCTTTGCTCCACATTCAGCTCCAAAAATACGTTAACCTCAACCTGGCTATCCGCTTGGTCAGCCAAGGAGTTGACGTTGAGCACCAGCATAATAAACACGCCCAGTATAAGCAGTGACACAACAATCGAGGTGACGGATGCCACGGACATCCAGCCATTGCGGAATATGTTTTTGAAGCCTTCCCGCACATGACGCAAGAAGGTATTAAAAGTCATATCCGTACTCCCCTCTCACCTGATCCCTTACGATGTTGCCATTTTCGATGGCAATGACGCGTTTACGCATAGAGTTTACGATGTCCTTATTGTGTGTCGCCATAACAATGGTCGTGCCGCGAAAATTAATTTCGTCCAGCAGCTGCATGATCTCCCACGATGTTTCGGGGTCCAAATTACCTGTGGGCTCATCGGCAATGATCACGGACGGATTGTTGACGATAGCCCGTGCGATAGCTACGCGCTGCTGCTCCCCACCGGAAAGCTGGGCAGGCTCGCGATTCATTTTCGTTTTCAAGCCAACCAATTCAAGTACTTCCGGCACTCGCTTGCGAATCAGCTTCTTGGGAGCCTCAATGACTTCCATCGCAAAAGCGACATTCTCATAGGCCGTCAAACGCGGCAAAAGCCGGAAATCCTGAAAAATGACTCCGATGTTGCGACGAACGTAGGGTATTTTACGCTGCTTGAGCTTCCCGATATTAAATCCATTAACTGAAATTTGCCCCTTGGTCGGTACTTCTTCTCTATAAATAAGCTTCATAAAAGTCGATTTACCCGCCCCGGACGGGCCGACTACGTATACGAATTCATTACGGTCAATTTTGACCGATACTCCCTGAAGTGCGTGGGTTCCATTAGCATAGGTCTTCCACACATCCTGCATTTCAATCACTCGATCACTTCCCGCTGCTTAATCAGATTACGTAAATAACTTAATATCCATTCGACATATTCCATGCATTTCCTTTAAAAGGTCCTGTATTTCATCATACCGTTTATCATTGTAACAAATTTGTTACCTGAATAGTACCGAAAGTTTTCTGCTTTTGGCACATATATATGAATATTATGGCACATGAATACGCTACCAAGCTTACGAGACAGGAGACAGCCGCATTATGAAAAAAATTCATTTATCCTTCATCTGGATATGGACTGTAATTCTGGCGCTAGCCATGTTGTGGGGAGGACTGCATCTGTACGCCGACAGGCAAACGCTGCCGAAGGGCGTAACCGTTGGAGGAGTCAATGTGGGAAATATGGATAAAACAGCCGCACTCCGACTGCTGGACACAAAGCTGAATGCATTGAAGCAACGCCCCCTGATCCTGACGGACAGCGACAGTAGCGCACAGGATATCAAGCTTACGCTCGGAGAAGCGGGTATCCACTATGAAGCGAAGGCATTCCGTGATGCCGTGAATGCGCTCGTCTCGGAGCATCTTTGGACTCGTGCGCAGACGCGGTTTTCCTTTGGAAAAGAATGGACGATTACGCCTTCCCGGCAGGAGTCAGCCTTGCAGGCCAGATTCGGAGCAGATTGGGAGGAACAGCGTTACGGCAAGCCTATCAATGCCGTGCGCCAGATCGACGGGGACGATCAGATTCACTATATTCCGGGCCGTTCTGCCAGGCGCCTGGATTGGCCCAAACTGGGCGTAGCGCTGGATAAGGCGCTGCCCAAGGATTTTACTGCTTCCGGGGAGCCAGTGCGGGTGGAGCTGCCGTTTCGTCAACTAGAGCCGGACATTACGGTGGACGGTCTGCGGAGCGAAGGGATTGAGCGCAAAATCGTCCAGCTTTCCACCAGCCTCGGCAGCAGCTCGGAAGGACGTGTGTATAACGTCAATTCGGCGGCAAGCACCGTTGACGGATTGATTCTCAAGCCGGGCGAGATATTCGATTATGGTCAGATCATTGCCAAGGCTGAGCGCACACATGGCTTTCGTGAGGCTCCCGTGATCGTTAACGGGCAGTTGGAACCAGGCATTGGCGGCGGGATTTGTCAGGTATCCAGCACCGTCTATAATGCGGCGCTGCGAGTCGGCCTGGACATTGTTGAGCGCCGCAACCATTCCTTGCCGGTCAGCTATTTGCCCAAAGGGCAGGATGCAACTTATGCTACAGGATCTATCAATTTCCGTTTTAAAAACAATACAGGCAAGCATTTGCTCCTTCGTGCTGCTGTCCAAAACCGGATGCTTACCGTCAAATTTTTCGGCACCTTCCCGTCCAATGTGTCCTATGAGCTGGAATCGCGTACGGTTCATGTATTACCCATCCCAGAGAAAACAATCCGTAATGACTCACTTTCCCCTGGCTTCTATCAGGTGCTTCGGCAGGGCAAGGCAGGATACGTGGTGGAAACGTACCGAATGAAGATCGTAGATGGCAAGACCGTGGAACGCACCCGAATCAGCCGTGATACCTACCGTGCGCAGCAGCGTATCGTGGCTGTTCACAGCGGAAGCATATCGCCTGAGCCACAAACACGCGAACAGCAGGAGCCCATTGTAGAAGATGGCATAAGTGAATAGGGCATGCATAAGGTATGCATAAAAGCATAACAAAAAATCCCCCTTCGACTACCGCCTGGATGGGTACCAGCGGAATGAAAGGGGGATTTCAAGTGACGGGATGGTTTTACTCGCTGCGTTTGCCTGAAACAGAAATTTCCACAGGCGCACTTTCGTTTCCGTCTGCATCCACTGCTTTGACAACCAGCCTAACAGTGGCTTTTTGAGTAAGCACGTTAATGCTGAACGTACCATTGTCCTTAGCTACTGCACTACCGATAGGCAGATCGTTGGAATAGACGGTTACTGTGGAACCTGCTTTAGCTGTCCCCGTAATCGTACCTTCACCGTCATACACTTCGTTTACTTTAAGTGTATCACTGGCAGCTACTGCACCAGTATTTGTATCTGTCGTTGTATTGGTGCTTGTGTCTGTCGTTGTGGAGCTGTTCGTAGTCGTATCCGTGCTGTTGTTCGTTATGCTATCTGTATTTGTTGTCATGCTGTCTGTGTTGGTGCTGCTAACTTCCGTTTCGCTTCCAGAAGAAGTAGACGTGTTACCATACGTCGAATCCGTAACGTTACCGTATGTGGAATCTGTTACCGTTCCGCCAGGAGTCGATGTGAGATTATCAACCGCACTCAGGTTGTAACCGGAAGCTGCATCCAGAATGGCAACCGCTTCTGCACGTGTCAGCGACTTCAATGGCTGGAATTTACCATCAGGATAACCATTGATGATTTTTTGCTCCACAGCCGCAGCTACACTTTTCTTCGCCCATGATCCGATTTTGTTGGAGTCTATGAATTTGGTGATATCCGCCGCGTTACCTGCTGTCAATCCAATGGCTTTGCCCACAATGGCGGCTGCTTCCTGACGCGTTACTTTTCCATTCGGTTTGAGCTTGTTATCTGCATAGCCGCTTATGTAACCTGCATTCACGGCATTAGTCAGTTCATTATATGCCCAGTGCGAAGCTGGTACATCTGTGAACGTTCTGTTCCCATTACCGTTTACCTGAACGCTGCCCGCATACGTTACGTCCGTCACGGCTGGAGTATCCTGCGTGAACGTACCGAGACTGCGATTCAAGAGAACGATAAATTCTGCACGCGTGATGGCCGCATCCGGTTTCACCGCACCGTCTAATTGTCCTGTAGCCGACCAACGTTGTACTTGGTCTCCTGCCCAATGGCCACTTGTGCTCTGAGGAGCCGCTGCTGCTACGCTGAACGCGCTAAGAATAAGACCTGTACTCAATACACCAGTAACTGTGTTTCTGAACTTATTTCCCATACTCTGAATTCCTCCTTTGATTGGCTTCACCATTCTTTTTTTAAACACTTTACCAGAAATCAAACCCAAATAACCCCCAAATTAAAAAAATCGTCCCATATAACCATAACCCGTCCTTATGTAGCATAAATGGGACTCAGGACTTAATACCTAGTTTTTTACTAGGATATGTATATTTGGACAGACTACGTTATAATGAATGAATCATCGGGTATATGCTAGATTACTGCAATGAGGTCACAAAATCCCTAGTAAAAGAGGTTTTCTTATGGCTCTTATTCAATGTCAGTTTTATTCAGAAGTCCTTGGCTTGAGCACATCCATGCATGTTATTCTCCCTCAGGAAACCCGTTCGCAGATCGGACTGGAGGGAAAGCAGGGAACTGGACCACACCCAACACTGTATTTGTTGCACGGCCTGTCGGACGATGATTCGATCTGGTTACGCAGAACCTCCATTGAACGCTATGTCGCTTCACTCGGCATTGCTGTTGTGATGCCGCAGCTTCATCGGAGTTTTTATACCAATATGGAGCAGGGAGGGGCTTACGGGACCTTTATCAGTGAAGAATTGCCGGCTTTGGCACGTTCCTTCTTCCCCTTGTCCGCCAAGCGGGAGGACAATTTTGTGGCGGGTCTTTCCATGGGCGGGTATGGAGCCTTCAAACTGGCACTCCAGCATCCTGAGCGCTTTGCGGCCGCTGCCAGTCTCTCGGGGGTGATGGATCTACACGCGGCACGCATCGACCCTATACATAAAGCGATGAGTTCGGCTGAATGGAGTCACATTTTTGGTCCAGATGAAATACGCGGAACAGATCACGACTTGCTAGAGCTGATACAACGTCATGCTACCTTGGGAACGTCACTTCCCCTGCTCTACCAATGCTGTGGTACGGAGGATTTTCTGTATGAGGGAAACCAGACCTTTCGACAAGCGTGCGTTACTGCCGGGATTCCACTGACCTACGAAGAGGGCCCAGGGACTCATGAATGGGGATACTGGGACGCGAAAATACAGGATGTACTCGCCTGGTTGCCGCTTAAGGGTCGATAAATAAGTGTAAAAAATACCCGCAGCTTCCCTCGCCGTATCATGGCGAAGTGGTTAAGCTGCGGGTATTCATTATGAAGCTATATGCCAATCAAGATTCAGGGTCTTGCCACACATCAAGGAGCTGTCGTCGCAGCCGTAGATGGAGAATCGGCTTGTGACTTGGGTAGTACTTTGTACAAGCGCCATTCCCCGTTAAACTCGCGTTCGAGTTGAACCCAGGGTGCTCCTTTTTCATACAAATTCGGATACACCATGTTGATTTTACTCAGTGGCATGCCCGACTTAATCTGAGGTACAAGGATATAATCCACATGACTTTCCTGCGGATAGCTTAATGCCCTATTAAACGTATAATCACTTGTGATCAGGAAGCGCTTCGGATACTGGCTATATACAATCATGGTGTAGGCTGAGGCCGAATCGGTCATAATGGTTGACTTTGGCAAATGCTCATCCAGCCAGACTGCAATTTTCCGGTCCGATTCCTGTCTTACATAGTTCACATTCCCTGTTCGTGTGAGGAAACTGTTCTCATCTGGCGCGATATCCGGGCGAGTCAGCGCATAGGAGAGTAATCCGGCCGTAAGCACCAGACTGACGGACACCATACCAAAGGCCGCCCGCCGCGCTCTACCTTGGAGCTGACTTAGCTCATACGGCAGCCAAGCGACGGTAATCGGTAACACGTACATAAAATAGCGAAACCATCCATATGAGGATTGCTTCATCATGAGTAAAAATTGTAAGCCCGGCACAGACAGGAACAACAATAAAATAACCAGTGTTCCCCACCGCAACAACCGCCCGCTTAACAGCCGAATGAACAGAATTGCGAACAAAGGTACGGAATACCAGAGTGTTTTGGAAGCGATAAATTTCAAGGCAACCAACGGATGATTAAAGATTTCCACGAATTTATCATCATTTAGCAGCTCTGCCGATTGCGCCGTGTTGGAATATTCCGAATTGAGGAAATAGAAGGCATTTCCCATAATGAGATAGTTGAAAAAAATCCACAGCAGACCGGAAAAGACAACTGGCAGTAGGAGAAGCAGCCAAGTCGCCTCGACCTTGTGTAGCTTTTCCCGAAAAGGCAGCTCACGTCTGCCCATATTCCGGTGAAGAAACAGAATGGCCACGACCACGCCGCCTGCCATCGCCACCCCGAGGGGGACTGCCTCATATCGAGTCCAGAACGCCATGGCAAGCGCTAATCCGGATACGATCAGACTCGCCGTCATGCGGTCCTTGAGCCACAGCGCAAATTCAATCACCGTCATCATAATAAAATATATGTATAGCGAATCGCTCAGCCCGTTGGCACCGAACAATAAAATAAACGGATTCAGCGCATAGAACAGCGCCAGCATCAAGCTCATTCCCAAGCTAAGCCCTGTTCTAACACCCGCCCGATACAGCAGCACAGCTGTCAAAGCGGCAAAGGCAGCACTCAGGATGACAGCCGCCAATCCGTAGGATGCTAATGCCGGAAATAACGGATACAACAGTAATATCACCATTTCCATAAGACTGGGCAACGGATTCCAGATGAATCCGATGGCACCCAAATGCGGATCACGGCTATACAGCACATAAAATGCATTAGCTACGCGACTGAGCGCGTCCGTATGCATGTATCCCAGAACATAACTGAAATAAATGCCTGCGGACAGCTCCAGCGCAAGTATAAACACAAACAGACCTATAACCATCCATCTGTTTGCAGACCATTTGCGAAAGGACATTCCTCTCGTTCCCCCTCAAACTTGTTGCGGCGATGTGGATGTACCCGTATACTTTCCACCCTACAACCGGATCAACCCAACCACGAGTTCTGTGCTGCCAGAAATACAATTATCGCAGCTCTTTATCATGCTCCACTTTGTACAACCGCCACTGTCCACTAAAATCACGCACCAGGGAAGCCCACGGAGCTCCCTTTTCAAACAAATCGGGATAGCTTCGGTTCACCTGATCCAGCGGAACCCCTTCCACCACGCGCGTTACCAGAACATAATCCACCTTGGAAGCAGGCAGATCCGTTAAAGATTTTCCAAAATCATAATCGCTCGTAATTATAAATTTCTTTGGAATCTTGCTGCTCAAAATGATGGGATAGGCCGCATAGGAATCTGTCAAAATGAGAGACGAACTATAATGCTCATCCAGCCACGGCGCAATTTTCCGTTCTATCAATTGCCGATCATAGCTTTCATTTCCACTATGCGTCAGGTAACTGTGTTCATCTGCCGCAATAGCGGGATTGCTGAGCGCATAGGACAACAAGCCTGCTGTAATCAGCATCCCTGCTATCACCATAGATACTCCGACTCTCCGCATATTCCCCTTCAATAGACTTAGCTCATAGGGCACCCAAGCGACCGTAATCGGTAACACGTACATAAAGTACCGAAACCATCCGAAAGAGGACTGCTTGAGCATCAGCAAAAATTGAAGACCGGGTACGGATAAGAAGATTGTCAGCAGCGTTAATGTACTCCAACTGAACAGACGCTTGTCCAATAAACGCACGAGCAAAATAGCAATCAGCGGGACCGCATACCATAAAGTACGTTGCCCGATAAATTGCAGCATCAGCGCAGGATGGGCAAACATCGCCGCAAAACGCTGATCCTCCAGCAGAGCCGCCGATTGGGTGGCATTGGAATATTCGGAACGCAAAAAATAAAGCGGATCGCCCATAATAATCCAGTTAAAAAAGATCCAGAGCAGACCGGAAAAAATGATCGGCAGCAGTAACAACAGCCAGGTCGCTTCCACCTTGTACAGACGCTCACTGATGGATAATTCCGTTGTATTTGTATCTTTGTCGATGCGCCGTCGATGTAGAAAAAGAACCGTCAGCACTACCCCCAAAGCCATCCCGATACCGAGCGGAATCGCTTCATAGCGCACCCAGAAGGCCAAAGCAAGGGCAAAGCCTGACACAATCAAGTGTGCCGCCTTTCGATCCTTCAACCACATACAGAACCGGGTCACTGTCAGAAGAATAAAGAAGATATACGGCGAATCGCTCAGCCCATTGAAGCCAAACAAAAACATAAACGGATTCAGCGAAAATAATAGCGCAATCAGCAGACTGATTCCACCATGAAGTCCCAGTTGTTTCCCCGTCCCGTACAATAATGCCGCACCTGCGCCTGCGAACAGACTGCTCACAATTACGGCCGCCAGCCCGTGAGAAGCGAGTACTGGAAATAACGGATAGAACAACAGCACGATCAGCTCCATCAGGCTGGGCAAAGGATTCCATACAAACCCAATGGCCCCCAAATGAGGGTCACGGCTGTATAGCACATAAAAGGCGTTAGCAACCCGACTTAGCGCATCGGTGTGCATATAGCCGAGATGCCAGGCAAAATAAACGCCCACCACCAGTTCAAGCGCAGCAATACAAGCAAACAAAGTTAACGTTTTTCCGTGTTTTTTTACAATCATGAAGTCTCTTTCTGACGCTGTTGTGGAACGGAGAAGATCCAATAGCGATTCCAGATATAATTATGAACGGGCACGATGATGGTGGTCAGTACCTCACCGATCAAATACGACCAGCCGATCCAGTGAATGGTTGCGTACATCAGACCTGCATTCAAGAGCAGGCCACAGGAGCAGACCAACAAATATTTAAGAAACTGGGTGCGACTCCCCTCCCCGGTAGGCTCAAATGTCCAGTTCCGGTTCAGCACATACGACACCAGCAGCGTGACTACGAATCCGATCGTAGTAGCCATTACCGCAGGCACCCTGAACATTTCCACCAGCAGTACAAGTACACCGACATGGATACCTGTACCCAGCAGCCCCACTATGCCATATTTAATGATTGGATACTTTAGATATGAACGTCTGATCATGTTGATTAAACTCCCTGTCCACCCACAATCGGTCAGCGTTCGCCCGTTTGTCTGCAATCAGATAACGAGGTCTGGCTTTGACTTCGTGATATATGGCGGCGATATATTCTCCTACCACTCCGATGGACAGCATCAATACACTGCCGATAATCAAGAGCAGCAAAATAACAGTTGTAAAACCGGTCACAGCGGTACCCGTTAATTTGTGCGCCAAGGTTTGAATTCCCAATATAACTGAAATCAGCATAAAAATGAGTCCCATTAAACTTACTACCCGCAACGGCACGGTTGAAAACGAAACTATTGCTTCCGCTGCCAGCCGAACCAGCCCCAACGGACTCCAGCGACTGGGGCCCTCCTCCCGAGGAGCCACCCGGAACGAAATCTGGGTTTTGCGGAAACCAAGCCAGGCCGTCATCCCGCGAAAAAACGGAATCCGTTCAGGCATCGCCATCCAGGCATCCACCACCCGGCGATCCAGCAGCTTATAATCCGAGGCATCCTTGAGGTTAAAGCCTGTCAGACGATTCAAGGTCGCGTAGAACAATGAAGCCCCAAGCTTTTTGCCCACCGACTCTTCTCCACGGAACTCCTTCACACATTCGACCAGGTCGTAGCCCTCATCCTGCCATAAACGCACCATTTCCCCAATCATCTCAGGAGGATGCTGCAAATCACCGTCCATGACGATGATGGCATCGCCGGAGGCGTTTTCCAAACCTGCGCACAACGCCAGCTCCTTGCCGAAGTTCCGACTAAGTCGAAGTGCAAGCAAAGAAGGCATGCGGCGGGACAACTCGGACAGCTTGAGCCACGTATCATCATTGGAACCGTCATCTATGACAATCAGCTCATAACGTGAAGTGACGACAGACAGCACCCCATCAATCACCTTGAGGGAACGCTCCAGATGCGAGCTTTCATTGTACATGGGAATGACAACGGATAAAAAAGGGGTTTTTGTCTCCATTCTTGCTCCTTCTTTCTTCATATTCAGGAGGACTGTGCCGGGGCTTCATCCAAGTCATGCATATCAGTCAGTCCATGCGTCGTCTTCTCCCAATAGAACGGCTTGGTAATGAGCTGCCAGGCCGCCTTCACCGCAGCAATACTCATAAGTACCCAATACAGCGGAGAGAGAAGCCCGTATTTGACCATGGAATATGAAAATGTACGTTCACCACGCTCTTCCAGCTCTCCGATGACCCAATACATTCCGGCCACGTTACTGAATACGAACAGAAAGTTACCGATATAAAATTCCGCACTGGCCAGGTAATACACATAACCCGGGAACAGCTTGGGGATAAAGGCCATTTCCCAACCAAACCATAAAATCAGCAATCCCCAAAAGATCGGATTCAGCAAAGGTAGCATCGGTGTCGCCAAAATCATCACCTGAAAGCCGAAAAAGCCTTTCCAGCCCACCTCACGCACCAGCTTTACCGGATTGCGCATATGAACCAGCCATGTCTGCATGTATCCCTTGATCCAGCGTGACCGCTGACGAATCCAGTTCCCTACGCGACTATTCGCTTCCTCCCATGTACGGGAATCGACAATGGCGGTTTTGTAACCACCTTTATACAGACGTATACCCAGATCGGCATCCTCGGTTACATTGTAGGGGTCCCACGCATTGATATCTTTGAGTACGGATACCCGAAAATGATTGGATGTTCCGCCCAAAGGAATAGGCGTATCTAACTGCATAATACCCGGCAGCAACAGCTCGAACCACATACTGTATTCCTGCGTGAACCAGCGGGTCAGCAAATTTTGCGTACTGTTAAAATAGTTGAGCTTCGCTTGAATACACGCATAATGCTCAGGGAGCGAGTCGAACGCCGCAATGACCTTTTTTAGCTGGTCGGAGTCGGGACGATCCTCGGCATCATAAATAACCACAAATTCGCCGCGCGCCCGAATAAGTCCGTAGTTACACGCCTTCGGCTTGGTTTTGGGCAAGCCGTCAGGGACGACCAGTGTCGTATAATAGGCGGGCAGCTTCATTTCACGAAGCAGCTCAATGGTCTCAATATCGTCCTCTTCAATCAGCAGCCGCACATCCAGCTTGGATTTTGGATAATCAAGCTGCTCCAAATTCCGCAACAGCATCGGAAGCACGCCCGCCTCCTTGTACATCGGTACGAGAATCGTATAGATCGGCAGCTTTTTCTCATCCATGGCGTCGACCTCTTCCTTTGAGAAGCGAAGCTGCGCCCCACGCCGGGAACCGAGATAAATAATACCGAATTTGAAGAGCGTCATGGCAAAATAAAACAGCTGAATCAGCATATTAATGATCAGCACCGTATTCCAGCTGTTCCAGAAAAGACCGAGCAGCGTAATCACGCCCATCGCCGCGAACACCCATAGTTGTCCCTTCGTAAAGGTCGTACGCGCCGAATTGTGCGGCTCTTTTTCCAACAATCCGGTCGTGCTCTCCTGCATCATTTCCTCACCGTAGATTTTACCCCAGAGCTGCTCCATCTCTTCCTTGGTCGCCAGCACCTGCTCCACCGGCATGCCGAGAATGTCCTCCAGCTTCAAGCGCCGCTCTTCCGGCAACGGATCACTGACCGCCACAATATAGCGATTCATATATTCATGAATGACAACCACACCGTAAGCCATCGCCACCTGCTCC
>NZ_PNXQ01000005.1:70676-103028 GCF_005217525.1 Paenibacillus terrae
CGATCCGGTTCTGTGTAGCAATCGCGCGGTACAAATCCGCAGGCTCCAGCATTTGCAATGACAGCAAAATATCGCCGAGCAGCCCGCCGCTCTTCGCCTGGAATTCCAGCGCTCGCTCCAGTTGCTCTGGTAAAATATAGCCGGAACGTACCAGCATGTCGCCTAGTCGCTCTTTGGATTCATCACCGTCCACCTGCTCCTGCAACTGCTCTCCGGTAATGAAGCCCATCTCTACCAAAATGTCGCCCAGCCTGCCACCGTAACGTTTTTGGTTTCGGATGGCGTCGGTAAGTTGATCGCGGGTAATTATGCCGTTGTCCACCAATTGATCTCCAAGGCGGGCCTTTCCGTTCCGTCCGTTCTGTATTCCCGTGGCGGCCTCTCCGCCTGCTGAACCAGGAGCGCCGGAGACTACTCCCAAGACGGCTCCTGCCGCAGCCTGTTCCTGTTGGCCGCTAGCATATTGGACCTGCGCCTCCTGGGCTTGTCCATCCTGCACACTTTTATCCAGCAATTGCTCCACCGCTGCTGCCGTATCCGCTGTGCTCTGTAATGCCTGGATACGCAGTTCCGTATCCTGAAGCCGCCGCTCCAGTTCCTCAATATGAAAATCCAGCTTGTACAGCACCGGGGCCTGCTCCGTCCGCTGGGACTCTAATTGCTGCTCCAGTCGAGCGATCTGCTGACGCTCTTCTTTTATTCTTCTCTTGGTTTGGGGAATTGAAACTCCCCCAATCTGCCACCTCAGCCTGTCACCCATGGATTCCCGCCCTTTCAATCCAACGCCGCTCTTCTGCGAGCGCATCCGCAAGCAACTGCTTCAACTTCGCATCCCGTTGCTTCTTCCGTTCCAGCGCCGCGTGGAAAAGCTCTCGTTCCTCGCGCAGCAACTTCTCTGCCTGTATCCGCTCCTCGTGCAACGAAGACACCAACTGATCGGCGTCAGAAGCGTGATAACCGATCCATGCGCTCCTTAACTGCCGCGCCGTTCTTTTGCTTCTCATAATACCTCCCTGAACCGTAACAACTCTGCCTCTTGCCCTTTCCCTTCATCCAAGGTCTTACGTCTTCCTGAAAAGCAGGACATTCTCTTATTCTCATTTAAACCCTTCGTTTACACATTGATGCAAGTTTTCTGATCAAGAGTGACCCGTCAAAACCTGACATTTATTCATTTAATATCAGTTCTGTCCTGATAAATTGGTAATGAAATTAAAAACTTAGTGCTATTCTACCATACTCGTAGTAGGAGTAGGTATACAATAATGTAAATTCTAGAAACTTTCACACTAATGCATACATAGGTATATAGAATCATTTTATAGTTCTCGTGGTTGCACCTGTCTAGGAAATTTCACTCAATCTATTATTCTCAGATCGCCATTTAAGCCAAATCCCCTCCTAATACTTTAAAAAGCACAAAAAGCACCGCGCACGGTGCCCTTGCTATCTTGATATCCTGCTATATGTGCTAAACTATCAAATTCTACACAACGTCCCGCTGCTGTGCAAGGATTCCTTTAGCCGATTAATTACTCCGTTTGTGCCCTTCAAACCATGTAGACGTGCTGCTCAGTAGCTGTTCACTGCGTCCGATGGCTGCCTGTACCTGTCCGGTTGCAGTTCCACCGTATACATTACGGGCGTTAACCACCGTTTGCGGTTGAAGCACCTCATAGATACGGTCGTCGAACAAGTCGGAAAACTGCTGGAATTCCTCCAGTGTCAGATCAAGCAGATACTTGCCATGCTGGATGCAATACAGCACCGTTTTGCCGATAACCTCATGCGCCTGACGGAACGGCAATCCTTTGCCAACGAGGAAATCTGCAATATCTGTCGCATTGGAGAAGTCCTGATTGACCGCTTGACGCATGCGATCCTTGTTCACCTTCATCGTTGCGATCATTGGCGCGAACAACTGCAAAGCCCCTTCCAGCGTAGCAACAGTATCGAACATCCCTTCCTTATCCTCCTGCATATCCTTGTTGTACGCCAACGGCAAGGATTTCAAGACGGTCAGCAGTCCAACGAGATTGCCATAGACGCGTCCGGTTTTACCGCGTACCAGCTCCGGTACATCCGGGTTTTTCTTCTGCGGCATAATGCTGCTGCCTGTGCAAAAAGCATCATCCAGCTCCACGAAGCCAAACTCCGTGCTGCTCCACAGCACCAGCTCTTCGCTTAGGCGCGACAAATGCGTCATGATCAACGAAGCACCAGCCAGAAACTCTACGATAAAGTCCCGGTCGCTAACGGCGTCCAGACTATTTTCATACACGCCATCAAAACCCAGTTGCTCGGCTACAAAATGACGGTCTATCGGGAAGGTCGTCCCTGCCAAAGCACCCGCACCGAGCGGCAATACATTAATGCGCTTGTAGCTGTCTTTGAGTCGGTCAATATCGCGTTCCAGCATAGACACATAAGCCAGCAAATGATGCGCGAACAAAATAGGCTGCGCACGCTGCAAATGCGTATATCCGGGTACAATCGTATCCAGATTATCCTTCGCCTGCCCGATTAGTGCGGCTTGCACATCATGCAGCATACCGACCAGCGCCACCACACGTCCGCGCAAATACAAGTGCATATCCGTTGCCACCTGATCATTACGGCTGCGTCCGGTGTGCAGCTTCCCGCCAACCGGACCAATCGCTTCGATCAGATTTTTTTCGATATTCATATGAATATCCTCGTCCGAAACCGAAAATTCAATCTCCCCACGGCGGATACGCTCCAATACCGTGTGTAGTCCTTCCTTGATCGTATCCGCATCGGCCTGCGGGATAATCTCGCATTTGCCCAGCATGGCTACATGAGCCAAACTACCCTGAATATCTTCTTCCGCCAACGCTTGATCAAACCCGATGGAAGCCGTGTATTCCTCTACCAGTCTGTTGGTCTGCTTCGTAAAACGTCCGCCCCATAGCTTACTCATTTTTGCAAGATCCCCTCTCTGCAATACAAGCCGCCCTCGTCGCTTGGACAAGGACGGCCCGCATCCCGTACATTTTTAGGTTAACTCATTTATTTATTATTTTTGGCTACTCCTGCATTGACCTTCAAGCGCAGGGCATTCAAACGGATAAAGCCTGTTGCATCCCCTTGATCGTAGGCTTGTGTAGGATCGGCTTCCATTGTCGCAATATCCGGGTTATACAAGCTGACCGGACTTTTGACACCCGCGCCAATAATATTGCCTTTGTACAGCTTCACGCGCACGGTACCACTGACATTCTTTTGGCTCTCATGAACCAGTGCCTGCAAAGCCACACGCTCCGGCGCGAACCAGAAACCGTTGTAGACCAGTGTAGCATAACGGGTAATCAGACTGTCGCGCAGATTCATGACCTCGCGATCCATCGTGATGGACTCCATTTTGCGATGAGCCGTGAACAGGATCGTACCGCCCGGCGTCTCATACACTCCACGGCTCTTCATACCGACAAAACGGTTTTCCACCATGTCCACACGTCCGATGCCGTGCTTGCCGCCCAGCTCATTCAGCTTTTCCATAACCTGCAACGGGTTTAGCTGCTCTCCGTTCAGGGCAACACAGTTTCCTGCTTCAAACTCCAGCTCCAAATATTCCGCTTCATCAGGAGCATCCTCAGGCGCATTGCTGAGCAAGAACATGTCTTTATTTTCAGGAGCGCTTGGATCAAACCAAGGGTCCTCCAGCACACCGCTTTCATAGCTGATATGCAACAGATTACGGTCCATGGAGTATGGCTTGGCCGCAGAAGCGGTTACCGGAATATCGTGTTTCTCCGCATAGGCAATCATTTCTGCCCGGCCCGGGAACTGATTGCGGAACTCTTCCAGCCGCCAAGGTGCGATCACCTTGATATCGGGCGTCAACGCCGCCGCGTTCAGCTCGAAGCGCACCTGATCGTTGCCTTTGCCTGTCGCGCCGTGAGCGATAGCTGTTGCACCCTCTGCAATCGCAATATCCACCATCCGTTTGGCGATCAATGGACGTGCAATACTCGTTCCTAGCAAATATTGTCCTTCATACAAAGCACCCGCCTGAAACATCGGATAAATAAAATCCTTGGCGAATTCATCACGCAGATCATCAATATACACTTTGGAGGCTCCAGTTGCGAGCGCTTTTTCCTCCAAACCGTCCAGTTCTTCCTTCTGTCCGATATCTGCGGTAAACGCTATAATTTCAGCGTCATAGGTTTCTTTAAGCCATTTCAAAATGACCGACGTATCCAGACCGCCGGAATATGCGAGTACGATTTTTTCTTTTGCCATGATTGAAAGTCCTCCCCGAATGCTTCTAGCCACTATCTTTCATTCACATCTGCATCTAAATCTACAGATCATCTTCCACAAATGCAATCTTTCTAACCATAAAACATAACCTCTTTATCCCATCAAAGCAACCATCAATGCTTTTTGTGCATGCAGACGGTTCTCAGCCTCATCAAAAATCACTGAATTCGGTCCGTCGATTACACCTGCGCTCACTTCTTCGCCACGATGTGCAGGTAGACAGTGCAGGAACAGGTAGTCCGACTTCGCCAGCTTAACCAGCTCCTCATCCACCTGGAAGTCGGCAAAAGCAAGCTCCCGTTCCTTCTGCTCTTCCTCAAAGCCCATGCTCGCCCATACATCCGTGTAGATCGCATCTGCATCCTTTACTGCTTCTTGCGGACTTTGGGTAATCACAATCTCACTGCCGGTTTGTTTGGCAATCTCACGGGAAGCTACCACAACACTCGGATCAGGCTCATATCCAGCAGGACTTGCTATCGATACATGCACGCCGAGCTTCGCCCCACCAATCAACAGGGAATGCGCCATATTGTTGCCGTCCCCGATGTAGGCCAATTTAAGCCCTTTAAGCTTGCCCTTTTGCTCATACAAGGTCTGATAGTCAGCCAGCACCTGACACGGATGCGCCAAATCACTCAAGCCGTTGATCACAGGAACAGATGCATAACGCGCTAGCTCTACCACATTATCGTGGCCGAAGGTGCGGATCATAATGCCATCCAGATAGCGAGACATTACCTGTGCCATATCGCTAATAGGCTCGCCACGTCCCAGTTGAATGTCGTTTTTACTGAGAAAAAGGGCATGCCCACCCAATTGAAACATGCCGACTTCAAAAGATACCCGCGTACGCGTAGAGGATTTTTCAAAAATCAGTCCGATCGTTTTCCCCTTCAGCGGCTGATAGGTTTCTCCATTTTTGTGCTTGCGCTTGATTTCGATGGCGAGATCAATTAAATATTGAATTTCTTCAGTTGAATAGTCGTCCAACTCAAGGAAGTCCCGCCCTTTCAGATTAATTTGCTGCAATGCGCCGCCTTGGCTCATGCTATCATCTCCTTTTACACTCTAATCAAGTGGTTTAGCCACGCTAAGCAATATGCTCTAGAATCACTTCGGTAATAAGAGCTACAGCCTGATCTATTTCGTCCTTCGTTACATACAGGTTAGGCAACAGGCGAATCACGTTGGGCCCTGCGGTAATGAACAGAATGCCCTTCTTTTGTCCTGCCAAAACAAGCTCCGCCACAGGCTCAGCACACTCGATACCGACCATCAGACCTTTTCCACGGATATCCTTTACAAAAGGAATCTCTCCAAGCTGCTTTTGCAGACTTTGGAACAAATACTCGCCCAGCTCAGCCGCACGCTCTGGAAGTTTTTCGTCAATAATCGTTTCAATGGTCGCCTGAACCGCTGCCATAGCAAGCGGTGTGCCTCCAAAGGTAGAGCCGTGACTGCCCGCCGTGAACGCTTCACGCAAATATCCTTTGCCCAGCATCGCACCAACGGAAAACCCACTGCCCAAGCCCTTCGCCAACGTAAAGATATCCGGCTCTATGCCGTAATGCTCAAAGGAAAACAGCTTGCCTGTACGTCCCATGCCGGTCTGTACCTCATCAATGATCAAAAGCAATCCATGCTCGTTGCAAAGCTTTGTAATCACGTCTACAAAAGCAGGTTCTACCGGATACATTCCGCCTTCTGCCTGCACCATTTCCAGCATGATTGCAGCCGTATTCTCGCTAATCGCCGCTTCGAGCGCAGCCTGATCGTGAAGCGGAACGCTTTTGAATCCAGCTGGAAGCGGCAAAAAGCCTTCTTTTACTTTATCCTGACCCGTAGCGGTCAACGTTGCCAGCGTCCGTCCGTGGAAGGATTGCGTGAACGTAATGATCTCGTAGCGTCCGGTCTGCTTCACCTTCTGGTGATAACGACGCGCCAGCTTGATCGCAGCTTCATTCGCTTCCGCTCCGCTGTTGCAGAAGAACACGGCATCTGCGCTGCTATTAGCAGTCAGTAGAGCGGCGGCCCGTTCCTGCCCCGGAATATGAAACAGATTGGATACATGCCATAGTTCATCAATCTGCTGTTTCAAGCGTTCAGCTACAGCCTGTGGCGCATGCCCAAGATTGGTAACCGCAATGCCTGACATGAAATCCAGATAACGCTTGCCCTGATCATCCCACAGCCAGCTACCTTGGCCTTTGACTAGTGAAAGCGGGTATCTTGCGTAGGTTGGAAAAAGAGGGCTTTCTGTCTGCACAGCTGCGGAGGCCTTTTCGGTTTGTGCTCCGGCAACGGCTTCGTTCGTACCTGGCGTTTCAACGCTCACCAGCGTATTCGACTCCTTACTCATTATGTTCACGCTCCTTTTGTTCGTTAGGTTATATAGATTTCGTTGTATGTTTGCAATTACTGCATGCGCACGATGCGCGTTCCAATGGCTTCCCCGCCCAGCACACGGCTTAATACCTGCGGTTCACTGCCGTTCACAATGACAACCTCCTTCACCATGCCATGGATGCAGGCAATAGCCGCTCTCACCTTAGGGATCATGCCGCCGTATATTTCACCCGTGCTGATCATATCCTCAATCTCCTGTACGGCGATGGAGTCCAGCACCTTCTTTTCTCCACCGATCTTCTTCAATATTCCCGGTACATCCGTAACGACGATCATCCGACTAACACCCATATGGGATGCCACCGCACCCGCCGCTGTATCTGCGTTAATATTGTAGCGCTGACCGGATCTATCAATCCCGATGGGCGCAATAACGGGCATATAGTTCATATCCAGCACACCTGTAATAATTGAAGCTTGAACAGACGTTACTTCTCCAACCCAGCCGACCTCTGCTGCATTCGACACAGGCCTTGCTTCGATTAAAAAACCATCACTGCCCGACAAACCCAGTGCTCGACCTCCGTGCATTCCGATCCTGCGTACAATCTGCTTGTTAATGCTGCCCGCCAGCACCATTTCCACGACATCCAGCACAGGCTCGGTCGTTTTGCGCAACCCGTTGATGAATTCCGTTTCGATGCCCAGCTTCGCCAAATTGTCGGAGATCGCAGGGCCGCCGCCATGTACAATAACAGGTTGCAGACCTTCCGATTGCAAACGGACCAGATCGTCAAAGAAGGAATCAGGCAGCGCCGCCAGCGTACTTCCTCCGCATTTCATTACAAAATTACGACGTGCCAATCCCGCATGAATGGCTTGATCCGCGTTTTCCACTGCCGATTGCATATAATCTCCCCTTTTCTACTCTGCACCGTCCGTGCCATTTTACAATAATATCAGTATTACATCCGTACTTATTCCGTTATCTATGTCCGATATGCAGCGTTAATCCGCACGTAATCGTAGGTTAAGTCACAGCCCCATGCTGTGGCGGTTCCGTTCCCGTGATGCAAATCCACAATAATCCGCACCGTATCTCCCCGTAGATAGGAGAGCGCCTCGTCTTCATCAAAAGCGACCGGACTGGACGCGCTCAGGACAACAATATCACCCAGGCGGATGTCTACCGTATCCGGATTGACTGGCTCTCCAGCCCGCCCGACAGCGGCAATAATCCGGCCCCAGTTCGCATCGGCACCAAAAACAGCCGACTTCACCAGACTGGACCCGATCACCGTCTTCGCTATCGCTTGAGCAGATGCATCGCTTACCGCGCCGCTCACGGACACCTCTACCAGCTTCGTAGCGCCTTCCCCATCGCGGGCAATTGCCTTTGCCAGCTCACGGCAAATATAGGTGAATGCTTCGGCAAAAGCAGCCCAATCGGGATGTCCTTCGTGCAGCTCACGGTTACCTGCCAGCCCGCTTGCCATCGCGATCAGCATATCGTTCGTGCTCGTATCGCCATCTACTGTAATCATATTAAAGCTGGTATCCGTTGCCTGCTTCAATAGCTGATGAAGTGCAGTCTGCCCAATCGCAGCATCACAGGTCATAAAAGCCAGCATTGTGGCCATGTTCGGATGAATCATGCCCGAGCCCTTCGCCGCCCCGGCGATGTGTACGGTCACACCATCCACTTCAACCGCCACACACGCTTCCTTCTTAACCAGGTCCGTCGTCAGAATGGCTTGGGTAAATTGCTCCGCTCCATCGCTTTCCCCGTTCACACGGCCAGGTAATGCGGATATGCCGCCAAGCACACGGTCCATTTTCAAATGCTCACCAATCACGCCCGTCGATGCAACGGCTACATTACTCTCCGCAACACCCAGCTCACGAGCAGCAGCCGAGCGCATAGCGTAGGCGTCCTGCTCTCCTTGCTGTCCGGTGCAGGCATTGGCGTTCCCACTGTTCACCACGACCGCTTGCAGCCGACCATCCACGAGGCTCTCGCGAGTCACTTTGAGCGGTGCAGCCTGAAATACATTGGTGGTGTATACCGCAGCAGCCGTCGCCTCTACCTCGCAGCGAATCGCGCCGATATCGTTGCGGTCCGTATTTTTAAGCCCGCAGTGCAACCCTCCGGCTGTAAAGCCGCGCGGGGTTACGATATTCCCCCCGTTTACTACTGTAAACCCTGATTTGCTCATCATTGTGTGCCCTCGTCCGCAACGCTTTCTATAAGTAACGGTTCTATTTGCGAATCTATTCTCGCCCGCTTACGTTTCCCGCTTCCATGTTGCGTCTGCTTGCTGCTTACGGATATACCGGTATGAAGCCCAGTCCGAGGTTCTCCTCCCATCCCATCATTAAGTTTAAGTTCTGAATCGCCTGTCCAGCAGCACCCTTCACGACGTTATCAATGACCGAAATAATCGTAAGGCGCCCGGTCCGTGCATCTGCTGCAAAACCGATATCGCAGTAATTGGAGCCAAATACTTCCTTCGTTGCTGGCCATACACCTTCACCACGCACACGGACAAAAGGATGGTCTTTATAATAATCCCGGTATAGCCCGATGAGATCCTGATCTGTGTAATCACCCTTCAACGTGACATAGATCGTACTCATAATTCCTCGGGTCATCGGAACCAGTTGTGTCGTAAACGTAATCGTAACGTCCTCACCCGCAATATCGCCCAATACCTGTTCGATCTCAGGGATATGCTGGTGCTTGTTAATCTTGTAGGCTTTAAAATTCTCGTTCATCTCCGCATAATGCGAACCGAGACTTGTTCCCCGGCCGGAGCCGGATACCCCGGATTTGGCATCTACAATTAGCGTTCGATGGTCGATCCAATCTGCCTTCAACGCAGGGACAATCCCCAGCAATGTTGCTGTTGGGTAGCAACCCGGATTAGAAATAAAAGAGACGCCGGCAAGCTTTTCTGCATACACCTCGCTGAGTCCGTATACGGCTTGCTTGAGATATTCGGATGAAGCCGCAGGCTTTTTATACCATGCTTCGTACGTTTCCCCGCTTCGCAGTCTGAAATCCCCGGAGAGGTCAATGACCTTCAATCCGGCATCCAGAAGCTGCGGCACCAGCTTGGTACTCACACCAGAAGGCGTAGCTGTGAAAACCAGATCAGCCTTGGCAGCCATCTCTTGAACATCGACACCGTCCAAATCCTGAACCACAATGTCCGTCAGATGCGGAAACCCGTCACTGATCGGGACACCCGCGCTGGACGAAGAAATAACAGATACGATCTCTACCTGCGGATGATGAACTAAAAAACGAATGAGCTCCACCCCGCCATACCCGGTGGAACCGACAATTGCCACTTTTAGCTTGCTGCTCACAGACCTTCCTCCATTCCGTTCCTATGAAATATGTATTATTATACGACTCTATTCATATAAATACAACATACTCATGTAAAGTTATTCACCCAAATTTGAAATATAAGCTCTTGCCTATTCTTTTGACGGACAAGCTGTACAGGCTATAATAAAGGAAATTAAAAAAGATAGAGCCTATTGGATACAGTCTGCCGTTTTGCATAAAGAAAGGGGGAGAATACCTTTTAAATTATCTCTTTTGAAGCGTATGATTGGGATTCACAGTTGGATCATAATTTCAGAAATAAACTTAACCGTTAGGGGTGTTACACATCGAAACATATACAGCGAATATCGTAATAGATGCTAAAGCAAAGTTAGGCGAGGGCCCTAGCTGGGATCAACAGTTCCAACGTTTATTTTGGGTCGATATTGAAGGCTTTCAATTGCATATCTACGATCCTTCTACATGCACAAATCGTACAATAGACGTTGGTGAACATATTAGTGCAGTTGTACCTTATCTCAAAAATAAAGTAATCGTAGCACTAATTAGCGGTCTACATTGTTTGGATATTGAGACAGGGGCCAAAGTATTAATCCATGATCCTGAAGAAGGTAGATTAGGTAATCGATTTAATGATGGTAAATGCGATCCTTCAGGACGTTTTTTGGCAGGAACAATGAGCCTAAATGGTGAACTCGCACAAGGAGCATTGTATAGTCTGAGCACCAAAGGCAATGTCTCCTTACTGGTTGAAGAAGCTTCTATATCTAATGGATTAGCTTGGAGCGCAGATCATCGTACAATGTATTATATTGATACTCCGACATTGGAAATCGTTTCCTTCGATTATGATGTGGCACAAGGCACTATTAAGAATAAGCAACTGGTGGCTAGATTGGATGAAAGTGAAGGGTATCCAGATGGCATGACAATCGATGCAGAGGGTATGTTGTGGATTGCTCGCTGGGGAGGGAAACGTGTTTCCCGTATCCATCCTGCCCATGGAAAAGTGATTGCTGAGGTGTCACTCCCAGTCAATCGTGTGACTTCGTGCGCTTTTGGCGGTGAACATCTGGATGAGTTATATATAACGACTGCTCAAGAAGACGATGGTATTGATCAACCACTAGCAGGCGGTTTATTTATGGCCAAAACAGGGGTAAAAGGAATGCCAACCTCGTATTTTAATCAAGGACGAACGGCAAATTGGCTTGAACGATTACCAAAAAGGATCTAATGAGCTATGCTAAAAAGAAAGGAGCCTACTACATCAGTGGGCTCCTCCTGCATTGATTCAGTTAAGAACAAGCCTTTCGGCAGGTCACCTTGTTTCAGCCTTCCTTCTTAAAGCCTTCACCCAATACCTCACGCGTGTTACTAATGATCACAAAAGCATCCGGATCTACCAAGCGAACAAGCGTTTTGAGACGGGTCACCTCATTTTGGCCTACCACAACCATTAGCACAGGACGTTCTTCGTTCGTATAACCTCCTCGTCCTGCCAGCTCCGTCAATCCTCGATCCAGGTCCTGTAAAATAGCCTGTGTGATCTTTTCCTTTTGATTGGATATGATATAGGCCACTTTGGAGTAGCTTAACCCCATTTCCACGGCATCAATGACCTTGCCGGTTACAAACAAACCAATCAGTGCATACAGCGCCCGTTCTGGCGATAGAGC
The DNA here is from genome assembly GCF_005217525.1 of Paenibacillus terrae. Taxonomy (GTDB): domain Bacteria; phylum Bacillota; class Bacilli; order Paenibacillales; family Paenibacillaceae; genus Paenibacillus; species Paenibacillus terrae_C. The sequence continues at coordinate 82,350 of NZ_PNXQ01000005.1, forward strand.
AAAGCCAGCCAGTGTGATGACTGTACCATCCATGAGCATGACGCAGAGTGATAGGCTGAGGCCGGTATATTTTTGAATGATCTGCGCCAAAATAGCCAGCCCACCCGTCGAGCCTCTGCCCCGGAATACAGTGCCCAATCCCAACCCTACTCCGATTCCACCATACAGGGAAGCCAGCAACGGATTCGTTGTCGGAACTGCCCAATCCTTAGTTAGATAAACGAATAAAGGTAACATGATACTTCCCAGCAGGGAACGCAAACCGTATTTCTTTCCTAGCAGCAGCACCCCAGCTATAAATAACGGAATATTCATTCCCCACTGCGTATAAGCTGGTTCCAGACCAAACAGATCCTCGCCCAAAATAGATAAACCCGACACACCGCCGGATGCAATTCGGTTCGGAAGCAGGAACATATTGAAGGTCAGCGCCGTAATGAAGGAGCCGAGCACAATGAGTAGGACATCCATCACATTGCGAGCGGGGCCACTGGCGGCAATTAGAGGCTTACGGCGTCTTCGCCTAGCAGCGGGGAGATTCATTTGGGACATCTTTCGTATTCTCCTTTAATTTAAAAATACCGTGTACACAAAAATTCCTACAGTCCACAGGCACTTGGCCTACGGGACTGTAGGAAGACATACAGGCTATTATTCTGCGTCCAGCTTGATCTGACTGCGCAGGTAACCATCGATGAACGGGTCCAGATCGCCATCCATGACAGCCCCTACATTGCCTGTTTCCACACTGGTACGATGATCCTTCACCATGCTATATGGGTGGAACACGTAAGAACGAATTTGGCTGCCCCATGCAATATCGGACTGTTCCCCACGGATTTCGTCCAATTGTTGACGCTGCTCTTCAATTTTGCGCTCATAGAGCTTGGAACGCAGCATCGTCATAGCCTGCTCACGGTTCTTGATCTGGGAGCGCTCATTTTGGCAAGTTACAACAATGCCGGAAGGAAGATGCGTAATCCGAACTGCTGAATCGGTCGTGTTAATATGCTGACCGCCTGCGCCGCTGGCGCGGTACGTATCAATTTTAAGATCCTCTGTCCGGATTTCCACGTCCACATCATCCGCAATTTCCGGCACGACATCACAGGATACGAACGACGTATGCCGACGACCCGAGGAATCAAATGGAGAAATGCGAACGAGACGATGCACGCCTTTTTCTGCTTTGAGGTAGCCGTAAGCATTATAGCCCTTGATCAGTAGCGTTACACTTTTGATCCCTGCTTCATCACCCGCCAGGTAATCCAGCGTTTCTACCTTAAAGCCACGTTTTTCTGCCCAGCGTGTATACATCCGTAGCAGCATTTGACCCCAGTCCTGCGACTCGGTTCCGCCTGCCCCCGGATGCAGTTCCAAAATGGCATTAAGCTTGTCATATGGCTGATTCAAAAGCAATTGTAGTTCGAACTCCTCAAGCTTGCTCAGCAAGGATCTGATACTGTTCTCAATTTCACCAGCCAGTGTTTCGTCGCCTTCCTCATCAGCCAGCTCAGCCATCATCCCCGCATCCTCATATTCCTGACGGAGCTGTTCATAGCTGTCTACCGAAGACTTAACCGCGTTCATTTCCGCGATCACAGCTTGGGCTTTATCGTTATCATCCCAAAAATCAGGCGCAGCCATCTTTTCCTCGAAGTTTGCGATCATTTCCTGTTTGAGATCTAAGTCAAAGAGACCCCCTAAGGTTTGTTAGTTTCTTGCCTATTTCTCTTAAATCATGTTTAACATTTGGATCAATCATTATGTCATTCTCCTTTTAGTCATTAGGTTAAAGGTTTAAAAGTGTTGTGAGTTACGGCTAGATGAGGAGACGCTACGCGAATGATTTGATCTTATGATCGCTGTTGCAGCGAGATGCCCTTGATTGAAATAAAACATTTAAAGGTGGGCATCTCACTGCAAAGGCGAACGCTGGCGCTTCTCCAGATTCAAATCCTTCGCTTCGCTACCGACTGCCGTAAAGTCAAACGGCTTTTAAATAACCGGGTGCTCCCCTGTATGGCACAAAATGGCCGACGGTCAGTTGGATAAACTGCCGCCTGCCATTATATGCATTGCAGGAAATGAAGGGTTCCCTAAATCCGTCCTTCAATCCGTTATTTTCTGCGTGGACGCGAAGGAGCGGATTTCTTCTTAGGAGCAGCAGGTTCGCCACTCGTCGAGATTTTGTCTTCGTCGATGACAGCCTGACGCTCTTGATTGGATTCAATTTGCGCCTTCATGATGTAAGTCGCTACTTCCTCCTGGATGCTGGCGATCATGGCATGGAACATTTCAAAACCTTCAAACTGGTATTCACGCAATGGATCGGTTCCACCATAAGCACGCAAGTGAATACCTTGACGCAACTGATCCATAGCATCGATATGATCCATCCATTTGCTATCCACTGCACGCAATACGATAACCTTCTCGAACTCGCGTACCATGTCTTCGCCAATCGTCTCTTCACGTCTGTGGTATCTTTCCGTAACTTTCTCGAAGATCATTTCAACGATCTCCTCTTTTTCTTTACCCCACAGGTCATCACGACTGATTGCATTTTCCTCAAGCAGATTGCTGTTCACATATTCTGCCACTTCTTCAAGTTCCCAGTTTTCAGGAATGTCATCACCGCAATGAGCTTCCACCACACGCTCAATGACAGGCTTGATCATGTCGAACACGACTTCTTTAATGTTCTCGGATTCCAGCACTTCACGACGCTGTTTGTAAATAATAGTACGCTGCTGATTCATCACGTCATCATACTGGAGAACGACTTTACGCTGGTCAAAGTTGTTGCCCTCAACACGTTTTTGCGCCGATTCGATTGCACGTGTAATCATGCGGCTTTCAATCGGTTGGTCTTCCTCGAAGCCCAAGCGCTCCATCATATTCAGCACGTTGTCTGCACCAAAACGCTTCATTAACTCATCGCCCAGCGATAAGTAAAATTGTGTGGAGCCAGGATCCCCCTGACGTCCTGCACGTCCGCGAAGCTGATTATCAATACGGCGAGATTCGTGACGCTCTGTACCGATGATGTGTAAACCACCAATACTCGCTACGCCTTCGCCCAGCACGATATCTGTACCACGTCCCGCCATGTTCGTGGCAATGGTTACCGAACCCGCTTCACCTGCACGGGAAATGATTTCAGCTTCCTCGGCATGGTACTTGGCGTTCAGCACTTTATGCCGTACACCTTTGCGTTTCAGCATTTCGGAAAGAAGCTCCGAATTTTCAATAGAGATCGTACCTACCAATATCGGCTGGTTTTTTTTGTGACGCTCCACAATTTCATCCACCACCGCATGGAATTTACCTTTTACGCTCTTGTATACTACGTCAGGCATATCCACACGCTGATTTGCCCGGTTCGTAGGAATCTGGAGAACTTCCAGACCATATATTTTTTTGAATTCTTCTTCTTCTGTTTTAGCTGTACCCGTCATACCCGCCAATTTGCGATACATACGGAAATAGTTTTGGAAAGTAATCGTCGCCAGCGTCATGCTCTCGTTCTGTACTACGATGTTTTCCTTCGCTTCAATCGCCTGATGCAAACCATCGCTGTAGCGACGTCCGGCCATCAGACGGCCTGTGAACTCATCGACAATCATAACTTCGCCGTCAGCTACGACATAATCCACATCCAGACGCATAATGGCGTTAGCCTTCAAGGCCTGTACGATGTGGTGATTGATTGTAACACTTTCCTGATCGTACAGATTCTCCAGTCCGAAGAAATTCTCAGCTTTGGATACACCGTTCTCGGTCAAAGCAACTGACTTCACCTTGATATCCAAGGTGTAATCTTCTTCAACATTCAGACTCTTCACAAAACGGTCAGCTGCAAAATACAGCTCCGTGGATTTCTGAGCTTGTCCAGAGATAATCAGCGGCGTACGGGCTTCATCGACGAGAATCGAATCCACTTCATCAATGATACAGAAATACAACGGACGTTGTACCATCTGTTCTTTGTAGAGCACCATGTTGTCACGCAGGTAATCGAATCCAAACTCATTGTTCGTGCCGTATGTGATGTCGCAAGCATATGCCGCTTGCTTTTCTCCATGACCCAGACCGGCCAAATTCAGCCCAACCGACATGCCCAGAAAATTATAGATTTGTCCCATTTCTCCGCTGTCACGTTGCGCCAAATAGTCATTGACCGTAACCACGTGCACGCCTTTACCCAACAGTGCATTCAAATAAACCGGCAGTGTTCCCACCAGTGTTTTACCTTCGCCGGTTTTCATTTCGGCAATTCTACCTTCATGCAGCGCAATACCGCCAAGCATCTGCACGTCATAATGACGTTTGCCCAGTACCCGCTTGGACGCTTCACGAACGGTTGCGAAAGCATCCGGCAAAATCTCTTCTGCCGTAGTTCCCTGCTCAATCCGGGCTTTAAACTCCGCCGTTTTCGCTTGCAGCTCCTCATCCGATAGCTTCTCGAAATCCGGCTCTAATTTATTGATCAGCTCAACCGTCTTCATTAGACGCTTGACGTCACGTTCGTTTGTATCTCCAAAAATTTTCTTTACAATTCCTAACATGGTTTACCCCTTTCACGCAAAACAATTAATAGAATCAATTTCACAATAAGAAAGGGTCCATGATGAAATTGATCCCGATATGTTTGACAGGCCCGGCTATACCAGCCCATCGTGCGATGTTCTTTGCATAAATTGTAACAGTTTGTAGGACATGCCGCAACAAAAGCCGCTCCCTGATTTGCATCTGGTTAAAGATACCCAGACAATTGACGTATGAAATACACATTTGGTTGCGCTCTTTTGCATTAAAATTACATTTCATTTTCAAAAAAACATATAAAAGAGCCCTACCCCGCCAGGTTCGCAAGGATAAGGCTCGTCGTTATTTTCATTCTTCCCAATCTTCAATGAGATGCTTTCAATCGGGAACCCTTTATTCATTTTAAAACATAACAAGTTCCTGTCTTACAGATTATTCTCGTTCGATTAGGCCGTATTTACCGTCATTGCGCTTGTAAACCACGCTGACTTCTTCGTTATCAATATTGGCAAATACGAAGAAATTATGTCCAACCATGTTCATTTGAAGAATAGCCTCTTCCACATCCATCGGTTTCAATAAGAAACGCTTGGTGCGGACGACTTCCAGCTCATCCAATTCTGCATCTTCAGCAACAGCCACGCCACCTGCCGTATCTTCAACAAAAAGGGTTTTCAAGCTGCCTTCTTGACGAAATTTACGGTTCAGCTTAGTTTTATGCTTGCGAATCTGCCGCTCAAGCTTGTCTACCACGGCATCAATGGACGCATACATGTCGTCGCTTTCGTCTTCGGCACGGAGTACAAGCCCCGGCAAAGGAATGGTTACTTCTACAGTGTGCAAATCTCTGGTTGTGCTTAACGTTACACTTCCGTCAGACGTCGGGGGTGCATCGAAATACTTCTCAAGTCTGCTGAATTTCTTATCAACGTATTCCTTCAAAGCGTCGGTAACCTCGATCTGTTGACCTCGTACTGTTAAGTTCATAGGGCACGCCTCCTTTGCTCCTCCAGTATAACACATATGTTAACGCCAAGTAAAAAAAGCACCCGACATTTCGGAGGTATTTTACAAAATTCTGTTTTTTTCGATAAAACGCTTCCTCCAACACCCTTTTTATGGAGATCATGTTTTAAAGAGGCATTTATACACATGTGAATAATAAGCACATATAAAAAAAAGTTGCTCTGCTGCATCGTGACATTTATGAATTCCCGGCTTTACGCTCAGCTACCTTAACGAAAAAGGACGGGTGGCCCTTTCACACTGAATCGGTTACAGTTCTGCCGAAAAATTTCCTTTTGCTGTGAACGGGTCACTCGTGTAAAGGGCCCTTTTATATACCTAGAAAACATAAAAAAGCCCTGGAATACATTCCAGGGCAGTTACTAGCGCATTATCCATTGCTAACCATCTTACCAATTATGTAGGTCGGCTATGCCGGGGATGATTATAATTTGGTTACGTTAGCGGCTTGTGGTCCACGTGCGCCTTCGACAATGTCGAACTCCACGTCTTGTCCTTCTTCAAGTGTTTTGAAGCCTTCTGTTTGAATTGCGGAAAAATGAACGAATACGTCGCCGCCATCAGCGGTTTCAATGAAACCATAACCTTTTTCTGCGTTAAACCATTTTACTTTACCTTGCATGCACTAACATTCCCTTCGTCATCAAATGAAGTGAAGCTCTCGCCCACATTCCGACTATACCACCCAAAGTTATCCATTGTCAATTGGAATTGATAATGTTTTCTTTCATAGTTATTCCAGTTATCATAAGTAAATCACTCTATTCCTATAGATTGGCATGGTATAATAAGCAAAAGAGCCTACTATATTCATATAGTAAACTCTTTGTGAGCGTTTGAAACTCATAAAATAAATTCAATTAAATTTTTTGTTGCATCCGTTTCACTTAATTATCGGGGATCTCCAGCCATATCAATAAAATTCAAACGTCTTAGAGTAGTTCGCTGTTGGTTTCAACGAAAGAGGAACCTCATTTCGTCCTAAACGATCTGGCGTTGGATCTATGAACGAATCTTGACCATTACCCTCATCACAAAAGAGGGCACACTGTCATAGGAAGCAAGGAAGGCTCGTCTACACATCTTCTTTCGACTGCCTCGTCCAATAATACCAACTTTCCATTTTTTGAATTCTATAACCACACTTTATATATAAATTCATTGCATTATAATTTCTACCTTGTGTCGAAACTAATAGTTGATCAATTGGCCTGGATTCAAGAAACACTTTTAACTCTGTTAGTAACTTCGTGCCTATTCCATGGCTTTGATGCTTTAGATCGACTCCCAAAAGACCGATCCTTGCTTCTCTGTCGTTTAAATTTTCTTTAATTGTTACGAATCCAATAATCTCTCCATCCATCGTAAGAACAAGGCAATAATCATCAAACGAACCCAGAATTGACTTTTTCACCCACAAATTATATAATTTATCCACCTTTTCTGCATCAAAAATATGCTGATAACAAGAATATCGACTATCTTTAAATAATCCTGTCAGTTTATTTTTCAATAAAGGAAAGTCATGCTCCGTGGCAACTACAAGGGAACTTTTATTTTGTGCATTACTACCTATTCTAGTTTCAAATGTTACTTTAATGTCAGCCATATGAAAATGTTCATTTTCCAGAAATTGAATAGTGGTTATATCATCAATTTTACAAAGCGCTTGTATAAAGTCCAATTGATTCTTTTCTATAAAATGTTGAAGATATGAGCTTGTAATTAGGGAAGTAGTTGAAATTTCGGCCATATTCATATCAAAAAAAATAGAATCCCAATGCAAAAGCCTCAGCATTCTAGACCCCTCCGACTAATGAAGAACTATTCTGTAGAAAGAAATTATAAATACAGTCTACAATCCGATTTATATCAGACTCATCAATATTAAAATAGAGAGGTAATCTAATTAAACGTTCGCTCTCTCTAGTTGTGTAAACATCCCTACCAATAAATGAACTATGTTTTAACCCTGCCTCGGAGCTATGAAGCGGTACATAATGAAAAACAGCCATAATTTCATGTCTTCTCAAAAAATTTAATAGTTCAGTCCTTATTTCTAAATCTCTAACTTTAATATAAAATATATGAGCATTATGAGCATTGCCCAGAGGTATACAAGGTATGTCGATTAATTTCTCATCACTCAGAGGCTTTAATCTATTAAAATATAAATTCCAGCTAGCCAATCTATTTTTTGTAATCATCTCCGCGGCTTCGAGTTGTGCCATTAAAAAGGCAGTATTCAGTTCACTAGGGAGGTAGGAAGAACCTATGTTAACCCAAGTATACTTATCTACCTGACCTCTAAAAAATTTGGATCTGTTTGTCCCTTTCTCACGTATTATTTCAGCCTTCTCCACAAATTGGTCATCATTGACCAACAAAGCACCACCTTCTCCGCAATGTACATTTTTGGTTTCGTGAAAGCTGATACATCCTAAATGACCAATAGTCCCAAGTTTTCTCCCTTTATATTCACTAAGAATCCCTTGTGCTGCATCCTCTACAACTACCAAATTGTATCTATTCGCCAAATCTAAAATTTTATCCATATCACAAGCTACTCCAGCATAATGCACTGGGACAATTACTTTTGTTTTATCTGTGATCGCATCTTCTATAAGATCTTCATCAATATTCATAGTATCTGGTCGGATATCCACGAACACAATCTTAGCTCCTCTTAAAACAAAGGCATTAGCAGTGGATACAAATGTATAAGATGGCATGATAATTTCATCCCCCTGTTGGATATCCAAGAGAATAGCAGCCATCTCCAGAGCATGTGTGCAAGAAGTCGTTATTAGTGTTTTTTTCACATTAAAAGTTCTATCAAACCAATTCGCACATAACCGCGTAAATTCTCCATCACCCGAAAGATGTCCACTAGAAAATGACTCTTTGATATACTCTCCTTCTTTACCTACGATTGCCGGTACATTGAAATTTATCATTTTCATCTCTCATTTCAGCAAATTATGTGGTGAAGCACGTGCAGCTTAATAAAAGTGTGGTGATTTAGTCATAGTCTCTATAATCTCTTTCATAACCTTCTCACTGTCAAAGATTTCACTCGCCCTGCTTATTGCTACAGATTTTTCGTGTTCCCTAAATACGGGGTTTTCCCAATTTTTTATAAATGTATTCACATCATCAAAACTGTTAATATGATAGTGCTCTCCTGCCGTGTGAGCAACATCCCCGAAGGCATATGTAAAAACGGGTAGCCCTTGCCTTAATGCAATAGCCGCAGAAGTACCGCCTCCAGATCGAAATGTGTTCAAATAGGCGTCACACACTTCATAAACAGCGGCTAAATCCTTTTGAGCTCCGACATGAACAGATTGTTTATCAAGAGTGATATATCGATTCGTTATCTTTTTATAATTTTTAAGATCACCTATAAACATAATGCGGGCATGATCATTACATTTCAATAAATCGTCCAGCTCTGTTAAAAAAGAATCATCTAGCTCCGTATCAAGGCGATTACCTACTATGGCCAATACAAAATTATCCTCGCCTAACCCCCAATACTCTCTATGCATTTTAGTCTGTGGAGGCGTATATTTATAAGTAAATACACTCTCAATAACTGATTCTCTAGACCTATCTAAATCTTCTAGGGTGTTCAAGTCTGCTGCGTTTAATTTTCTAGGCAAAATTGAAAATGTGCTCTCGGAAAAAGGGAGATCATACGCTAATGGCAGAGTGATAACAGGCACAAAATTAGAAAATAGGTCGGCGCTTACATTTGAGCCTGAGATAGATAAAACAAAGAGCGGCTTTAAATGCCGTATCATTTGAATTAACTCCGTTATTTGGTTACCATTTGGCATTTGTTTTTTGCATTGAAAGAATGAAAAACTTAAATTTTCATACACTAGCTTATCAGTTTGATTGTACTTCTCGACATAATTAGATAGGTCCGTTTCAAAATAAGGCGTAACTATAGAGCGTGGCATGTCTGCGGTATTGATGAGGAAAATATTTTTTTTTAGATTATCTAAAGCTTTGCAATGATCTAATGCTACTTGTGTAGGACTATGTGATATAGAAAGTATCTGTCCAGCCACAACAACTACAAGATCTTGGTTTCGTTCTTCATAAGGAATCCAATTCCTTTCGTTAGCGATTTGATTATTAAAATACTCAAAATATTTCCGATATATCCTTCTCAATCTGTTAGTATTTTGCTCCGTTTTCAATTTAGGAGTAGTAAAAAGAAGGCTCGTAATTTGCCAGTAAATAAAGTGAAGCGCCTCTATTAATACTTCTTTTTCTATAGATTCAAAAATATCATCCAAAAACTTCTGATCCTTTGTACAGGTGAGTAAAAATGATGTTAGATATATTTCCCAATTCTTATAATCCGATATCAATTGTTCGATTTCAGTTACTATCTCTTGACGACTATTTGAATCTATACTTTCAAAGTTTCCAATTAATTTGGTTAGTTCATGGTCCAGTAATTTGTATACTTCCACATTTGATAATTTATCATTCGATAGTATTTTTTTTAATTCAAGCGTTTCTTTGGAACTTCTCATTAGGGACCTCTTTTCATTAGTATTAGGGTTTACTGTGGGGACCACGTTCAGGATTAAAAGCCTCACAATAGCCCCCCTTCTCCCCTTTATTCACATCACTACAGATTACAAATACGATGATGTCCCTAGAGGAGGTAGACGTATACAGTCTATTCTATCCATCCAAAACTCTCTGTTGTCAGAAATCTCCCCTTCTCTTGTACTAAAAGCACCCACAAATCCATTCTGTACTAGAACAGGAGTTAGTTTGTCCAACATTAACTTTTGGTTAACACCACCACCAAAGGCAGGCGTGTACCAAATCGGATTTATACCTAAAACACTCTTCATCCAATCTTTACAAGGACCGATTTCAATATCATAAAATTCCTGTGGATCGCCATTATAAGGAATATGATTATGAGCATGCACACCTATAGTCATTCCTGCCTGGCTCATTTCGACTATTTCTTCTGTACTTATATAAAAATCATTTATAAATTTATACTTATCGGGAAACAAGGACTGAAAAATAGATTCGAGAAAGATAGTTGCTTCGGTAACAGATAATTTAAAATTAAGCATAAATTTATTGTATCTACGTAGTTTATTCTGTTCATACTTATAGATTTGACTTTCCTCTTCCACACCGCACGTATCATACATCCCACTCAGTAATTCCCATATCTCTTCATCAGATTTGAAAGAGAGCACCGTGTGAACCAAATGAACTAATGGAATGTTTCCTGTGATGTGTGGACCAGACATGATTGTAAAATATGCAGGAATTCCTTTTTTTTTCAAAATGTCAAAGGCAAACGTGTATTGATCTTTTGTTCCATCATCAAACGTTAGTACACACCATGGTTCCGAATTGAACTTATCAATCTCGTCCAACGAGATAATTCGATGTGTCTTGCTAATTAAATCTAGCTGTTCTTCAAAGTCATGGGGATGCATGGGAACAATACCATCCCATCCCTTCTTCTCACGTACATAGTGGTACATCGCAGCAATATTACCCAATTCAATTCCACCCTTTAGGAAGTGGCCAAATGTTCGGTCGATCCATATCTCCATCAGTTTTAACAAGATATATATCATTCACTTCCGTATTTTGAAAAGCACCTTCATTATTTTTAATTTTCCATACAAAATTAATGGGATTAACACGATGCCGAAAAGGCTGGAACAAACCTGCCAATCCACATTCCGTTGGAGAGTAGTCTATATTTTGTTTTTTAAATCCAATAGATTCCAAGACATGTTCTAAACGATTTGAACTTAACTGATAATCTGCCGCAGCACACCCTTGATCTCGGGCCCATGATAAGACTCCAGCTATCATCTCGTTCAAGCGATGATCTGCTATTCCTTCCCAAACATCAGCATTAACTGGAATGATTTCTATAATCCTTAACACTTTTGTGCCGTGGATGTTCTCATCGAGAGCATGTACTCGATCTAGTCGTGCAACTACAATCCCTTCAGAAGTGGAATCACCGAAAAATAAATACTTATAGCCCGCGCTATTTATATACCTCCAATCCCAAAAGGAGGCGCTACGATACTGAGAAAGTGAAAAACGATGTTGAACACTATTAATGTATAATTGCTCTAACTCCTCACCCGTAATATTGAGTATAGGGCTGTATGAATGTATCAATCTTTCTTCAACACCCGCTATCCATTGCTCAATGCTCGCTTGATCAACCGGGTCCTTTAGTAAATTCACATAACCGTTCACATCGAGCGGGATGACGTAACGGTTCAAATGATCTGAATACGAATACCCCATACGCTCATACATAGGTACCACTTGAAAATTACAGCCTAAAGTCAAACACACCGGATTATACTTCTCTGCTTCTTTCATAAGCATAATTCCCAAGCCACTGTTTTTATACTTTTCTGACACAATCCACATCGCGAAACTGATGCCTTTATATTGTTCTCCGTTAGAACTATACTCACCAGGAATGACCCCAAGGAATCCCTCAATGCAGCCATTGTCGACCAGAAGCAGGGATTCTGCTAAACCGTCCTCATCAACCCGATACTGCCAATCGAACAATTCTTTATTATAAATGGCATGCTCTGAAGACCAATTAATTCTCATAAATGCAACCAGCGATTCATAATCAGAATCTTGATATTTTACAATTTCCAATAGTTACGCCCTCCTTTTCACGCGTTATATTTTTCTACAGTACATTTCGAAAAAAATATTAATTATGAATACTATTCAAAATATGCAAAATGCTTTCCACTGAATCTATATTAGCTATTTCATCAATGGGAATAGACACATTAAAAATAGCTTCAAGTTCCATCACTAAATTCAATTGATTGAGCGAATCCCAATGTTCAAAGTCACTTTTTACCGATTCCAACGTCACTTTTTCGACAGGCACATTCATAATTTTAGATATTATTGATTGAACCAACTCAAATTTATTCAAAAAGAGCACTCCTTAAGTAAGATATGATGAGGTAGAAATATCTCTCCTAAATTTAATTCATTGTTTTTAGATACATCCCTATACTTCTTTGAAATAAAATCATAAAAAGGTTTATTCTTTTCCGTCTTTACATACGTAGCCTTAATATTATGAGGTAAAAAATGCTTGGAAACTAAATAAAGCATTGCTTCCTCAATTCCCTTGCCCATGACACGACAACTCATAACAAAATCATGGATTTCAGCCTGACCTCCATCATCACATGAAACCGAAATCAGTCCTGTATAACCTGCATTTCCAAATTTGTCTTCCACTTCAAATAAAATTGCATGATTATTCGGTAGTTCACTCCAGGACCAATACTCTTCAATCGTAAACCTGCGGGTCGCCATGTTAAACTGATTCGTTTTATTCATTAACTGTACAGCCCGTGTTAGCAATAATTTATCTAATTTATGTGGAGTCAGCTTAATTTCAAGTGAGTGGAGCCATTCTTCCAATGATCCTGCGTTTAACTTTATCGACTCCCGCTTTTGCTCCTGTTTGAACCAGTCTGTTCGTTTACGATCCTCCAACGTTATAGCAGGAGTCTCAAAACAATCCAGTTGGCTAATAAAAACTGGATATTGAGTTACATCTACAGGTAGGTCAGGTACATATATTTCAGGAAGAGCTTGCTTGATACGATCTCTTTCAGATGGATTATCATCCAAAAACACAACAGATTGCAGACCTAGATTGAGTTCTTTTACAATTTCAACAACATTGGCAGCCTTGTCGTTCCAGTTGATTCGAATTGAAGAAAAATCCTTTTTTTTCAGAATCATTTCCGGATGCTGTTCTATCATTTCTAGTGCTATCGGTTCGCTGTTTTTACTGCAAATAGCCAGAATGACACCTCGGTTACTCAATCTTTGCAATTCTTGCTGAAAAAGCTTGAAACTCTCACCGACGGGATCAATCCCCCCCAGTTTGATGTTGTCAATGCCATCGTCGCCAATAACGCCACCCCAGAGCGTATTATCCAGATCACAGATAATTAGCTTTTTACTTTGTCCGTATAGACCACTAACGATTGATTTTAGCTCATTGGATACAAAGAGAAAAAAATCACGCGAGAACTGAATTTTCCCAAGTGCATACATTTTAGCATCGTAACTTTTTTGTTGGATTGCAGTATACCAATAGTTAGAATCAAGAATAATAACATGATCATGCTTTTGTAGTCGTTCTGAAAGACGTAGATTCATTTGCATAAGTACATTACTTAATCCTACATTGTGCTTTAATGTCATCGATTGTATCCAACGGTAATGAGGTGGGAGGGACCAAGACACAACAAAAATATGTTTGGCTTTTCCCTCAGCCCTGATAATAAGCTCGCAAAATTGATCGACTTCATTAAGAACATCACCGATATCAATTTCCTTATATTCCAGCAGTTTATTAAAAGAAGGAATTACTTTCTCAGGACTTGTCCATAAAAGCAATATATCCTTTTTTTCCGACCATACGGAGTGATCAGAATTCATAAGAACCTGATTCACTTGGTTATAAGGGGCCTCTGTCACTTCTAACGTCAAATCCTGAAAAGATCCCTCTAGAAAACGAACCATCGGATTTAGATTAGAATCAGAGAGGATTAATAGTTTATTTTTTCTCATTTATTTTCTCCCCCATAAATCAAGGTTCAACTTACTTCATAATGGCGACACTACCACATAAGTCACTTATAGGCGTGTACTTAACACCATGTTCTCTGCAATACTCTCTAACCGCCTGCTTTACACCATGAAATCGAGTACTGTTGTAGTCATGGATTATAATATATCCTCCATCTGACATCTTAGGATAGAAAAATTTTAAGCCTTCGAGAATAGGCTGATACAAATCAACATCAAGACTAACAAATGCAAAAGTTTCATTCACATCACTTGCTGTTTCTGGAAAATATCCTTTTTTCACAATACAATTATCTTTAAACGCCATCTTTTCCAACACTAACTCCACATCCGAATTGCAAAATTCTCCAGCAATCGAGTTTGAAAAATCCCCTTTATTCTCGTTATCAATATCCTTTTGGTCAAAACCGCTAAAGGTATCAAATAAATATAATTGGCGATCAGGAAAAATCCGGTTAATATACTTAGAAAATTCACCCTTAAACACACCGAGTTCTGCTACACTTCCCTTTACTCCACACTCATTTATTTCATCAGCAATTTGCCGTAATAGAGCCAGCCTAGTGTCAAATTTCAAACTCATATAATAGTCAATAATTTTTTCCTTTTCAATCAATAACTCTTCAGTGAGTTGCTTGTACACTGATTCTCCGTGAATATTCGCTATAATTACATAATCGAATTCAAGCTTACAGATTTCATTAGGAGCGACGACCGATTTGGACAAAAATTTCGAGCCTTGTTTAGATACATCGTTGTCTGCAAATGCAATAACCTCGAATTCATCACTTAATAGATAATGAACACGAAGTCCCCCGTCACCTGCACCAAAAATAACTACTTTTTCTTTATCAACCAAATTCCACACCTCTTCTTGAAATAAATATATTAATTGAATAATTGCTCTTTATTTATGCAAAACATGGCTGTGCTAATTGAGTCCAATATTATATTCATCGAAAAAAAGCTTTCATTTGGTTAATAACAAAGCTCTGCTCATCCACTGACATATTTGTTCCAGAGGGCAAACAAACTCCCTTTTCAAATAGTATTTGGCTAATATCCACACCACTTTCATGAGTGAAATATACGGCGTCCTTAAAGAGTGGCTGTAGATGAAGCGGCTTCCAGACTGGACGGGATTCAATGTTATCTTTGCCTAGATATCCTATTAAATCACTAACACTACTGCCTAAGATTTCAGGATCTATTGTCATTGTTGTCAACCATCGAGTAGACTTGCCAAAGCTTTTTTCCGGCATAAATTGTATTCCATCAATTCCTGATAGCTCATATCTGTACTTTTCAAAGACTTCTCGTTTCTGTTGAATGCGCTCATCCAACACACGAAGCTGTCCTCTTCCTATGCCAGCCAAAACATTACTCAGACGATAATTAAAGCCAAGATCCTCATGCTGATAATGTATTGCCTTTTCCCTAGCCTGCGTTGCATAATGCCGCGCTCTACTCAGAGCTTCTATATCATCTGAAACCAGCATGCCTCCGCCAGAAGTGGTAATAATCTTATTTCCATTAAATGAAAGAATACCGAATTTTCCAAGCGTTCCACTCATTTGCTTGTCGTAAGTTGCCCCGAGCGATTCTGCAGCATCTTCTACAATCGGCACCTCGTAATGATCACATATCGTTTTTAACCGATTGTAGTCTGCACTCTGTCCGTACAAATTGACTATGACTACAGCCTTAGGCTTTTTCCCCTTATCTGCATAAGTCTTCAATGCTCGCTCTAGTGCCTCAGGGGACATATTCCAACTGTCCGGTTCTGAATCGATAAAGACAGGAATTGCACCTTGATATAAGATCGGGTTAGCACTGGCAACAAAGGTAAGAGAAGAACAAAAAACAATATCATCCTTTTCCACACCAAGCAATATTAAAGACAAGTGAATCGCTGCTGTTCCAGAACTTAGGGCAACAGCACCTCCACATCCTAAGTAGTTTGCCACCTCTGATTCAAAAGCGTCTACATTTTTGCCCAGAGGGGCAATCCAGTTCGTTTCGAAGGCCTCTGTGATATATTGTTGTTCAAACCCGCCCATATGCGGTGAAGATAAATAAATTCTATCTCGGTTGGACATCTCATTTCATCCCTTATCCTTATAGGTTTTTATTACTTTGGCCGGACAACCCACAGCTATGACGTTCTCTGGCAAATCGCGGATGACACAAGAAGCAGCACCAACGATGGTATCGCACCCTACACGAACACCAGGTATAAGACTTGCACCTATTCCGATATGAGCACAGCACCCGATCTGAACTCCGCCTGCCATATGTACACCTGGGGAAATGTGTACAAAATCTTCTATCCGGCAATCGTGGTCTATGGTAGCTGCCGTATTAATAATGGTATGCTCTCCAACGTAGGCGTCGGCATTAATAACTGAATTAGGCATGACAACCGTCCCCTCGCCGATGGATGCGCTCGGTGCGATTACAGCGCTCGGGTGAGCAGCAGTTCCAAATTTGACTGTTGCTGCTTTTAATTGACTCACAATTTTCATTCTGATTGTATTGTCTCCGATTGCTACAATGAACAGCGCTCCGGGATACTGAAATAATAGTTTGTCAACCTGATTAATGTCCCCCAAGACCGGCAACCCGTTCCATTCTTCTTCGTTACAAAAGTCATCAAGAACTCCAATTATTTTTTCACCACAAGATCGTAAAATATCAACTATGACCTTGGCATGTCCTCCTGTTCCAAAAACGATATAGCTCAAGGCCGCCCCTCCTTAATAGGTAATTGTCTTTTGAATAAGCTGCTCTGACTTGGATGTTCGTTTCAATATATCCACGATATGAGAGCTTGTGTTATCTCTACTGTATATATTGTCAGACGCTTCAACAATTTGCTGGAAAGGTTCAGACATTGCATACTCCAATGCAGACATCAGTTCGATCTCATCGGCTTTAATATCTATTGTGTTTGCAGAGCGCTCCCTACCTGTCTGACGGGTCCCAATGTTAATGACTGGAACATGAAAGGAAGCAGCCTCGATAATCCCCGAAGAGGAATTTCCAATGAATACTTTTGCATTTTTCAACATCGTCAGATAATCAAGTTGCTCAAAACTGGTCACAAGATGCATCTCACCTCTTGCAGCAAAACGATTATATACATCAACGATAGCATCAGCTCCAGCATCCGAATTAGGCATCACACAAATAACCTCATTCTCTCCAGTCAAAAGAACTTCTAGCATCTTGCCAAGCTTGCTCATATCCACCTCTTCCGTGGTGACAGGATGGTAAGCAAATAACACATAATCGTTATCTATATCCAGATCGTATTTACGTTTTGTTTCCTCTAGATCAGGCAAGGATGTATTCATCATCGTTTCAATTCTCGGAGCACCGACTACATGGATTCTCCATGGTTCTTCCCCGAGCCGGATTAGACGCTCTCTGCTTCCATTTGTCGCCACGAAATGAATGTGAGCCAACTTACTGATCGCATGCCGAACAGACTCATCAATCGTGCCGGATACTTCGCCACCATGTAAATGAACCAGCGGAATGTTCATGTGAGAGGACACAATCGCGGCTGCAAGCATTTCTCCCCGATCTCCCAGAACAACGACGAAATCTGGCTCCAAAGCTTCTATGGATTGCGTCATGCCCATGATTGCTATTCCGATAGAGCGAGACATATTGGCATGAGTTGACCCTTGCAGCAGACAGTCTACCTTAGCAGATACACGAAATCCGTCCTTATGAATAGCGTCCAATGTATATCCGTACTGTGAGGATAAATGCATTCCTGTCACCAACAGATGGAGCTCCAGAGCATGTTCATCCTCAATAGCCCGCAAAACCGGGTAATATATCCCATAATCAGCCCGTGTTCCGGTAATCACCAATACTTTCTTCATTGCACATCATCCCATGACAACAAATAGTCTTCATGTACATCCTTTAAAAGCTGCTTGCCAACTAAATCAGCATAATATTTAGGAGCTATTCCCGTTCCTGGGCGTTTGATGACTAGATCTTCTTGAGTTATCGTCTGGCCTGCCTTTTTAGGTGCTGCCATCACAACACTCTTTCTTGCAACAGCTCTGGTGCTTTCCTCAGAGGGCATACACCTTTTAGCCCCATCCCCCAGAGCCTGCTCTACATTACGAATCGCAACAACCATTCTGGAGAAATCAACAGGCTCCAGTGAAGCCTTATGGTCAGGACCTGGAAGTGATCGATCCAACGTGAAATGCTTTTCAATAATTCTCGCTCCCAATGCTGAAGCCGCTACAGCAATCTCAATACCAGCAGTGTGATCCGAATATCCTGTGACCTTCCCAAAAGCTTTAGAAATTGTATTCATAGCCAACAAGTTAACATCTTCCAAAGGTGCCGGATAGTCGGAAGTACAGTGTAGCAATAATACGTCACTTTTTTTGAATGCTTGTAACGATTCTCCAATTTCATCCAGATTAGACATTCCGGTAGATAGAATAATTGGGCGCCCATAGCGATCGAGCTTCTGAAGAAAGGGAATATTGTTCATATCTCCCGATCCAACCTTGAAAGCATCGATATCAATTGAATTCAGAAAATCGGCACTTTCTTCATCAAAGGGTGTAGAGAGAAAGTCTATTCCTTTATCCTCACAATACTTTTTCAACAGAACAAAATCATCAAAGCTTAATTCCAGCTGTTTTAACATGTCCAGTTGGCTCTCGGTGGAGTTCGTATTTTCTGTCTGGTAATCAGCCTTTTGGGCGTACTTGGTTACCAGTTTTTCGCTTTTAAAGGTCTGGAACTTCACCGCATCGGCACCGCACAAAATCGCCTGATCAATACACTCAAATGCAAGCTCCAATGATCCGTTATGGTTTACGCCCACCTCTGCAATAATGTAGATGGAATGGCTGTCGTTATTTGATAAAAAGCTTTGCATGCTATACTACTCCCTCCTGTTGCGGGGATCACTTGTGATTGGATTCTCTCCAAAAAAACTCTGCCATCTTCAAATCAAACGCGTCATCTATGTCAACTGATCGTTCTTTAGGCATAATATAACCGCAATTATGACGTCCAACCAGGGTGCTATGATTCATCAACAGATCTCTTTTTACGATATATATTGCTCCGTTTAGAACATACAATTCCTTTAGATCCTGTCTCCTTAAATGCTCCCTTTCACCTTCCAAGTAAGGCATTAGTCGTCCGTTATCCATTTCTCTTAGCAGGTAGGGTTGAACTTCTGATAAAGCGACACTTTGTAGTGAATCAGCCTGATTACTCGAAAATATTGTATACGCCTCTTCAATATCCATAGCATTTCGCAATGGAGATGTGGGCTGCAGCAGTATAATAACATCAAAAAATTGATCCAGCGTCTGTTCATAAAATTCAACAGCATGCTTCAATACATCAATGCTTTTGGCCTCATCGGTAGCCAGCTCAGCAGGCCTTATAAATGGAACTGCTGCGCCAGCTTGACCTGACACACGAGCAATCTCTGCACTATCCGTTGTAACTACAACTTCGTCTACACAGCTACTGTTCAGCGCTGCCTCAATACTATATTGAATGAGCGGTTTATCATGTAACAATCTAATGTTTTTACCAGGTAAACCTTTTGATCCACCGCGCGCAGGAATAATCGCCAGACATTTATGATTGCCCATCATACAGCACCCATTGTAAAACCCAATCCATTTTTTTCAATCAGCTCCCGAATGGCTGTCTGGAAGATCTGTGGTGCAGTCTTCGAAGAATACTCTTGAGGAATCGCCTTTTGAAAACCTTCATATTCCTGCTCTGCTGTATGAAATGACGAAGGGATAATATACATTTGTCCATTCTCCAGTGCTCTTTCAGATTCCTCAAGCGACATTAGTTCTTCATACAGCTTTTCTCCCGGCCGTATTCCAGACTCGACGACTTCACCCGAATAGATATTGCCAGTTGCCTGTTCAAATGAATCAATCAAACATTGGGCCAAGTCTGTGATTTTAAGAATCGGCATTTTAAGTACAAATACTTCTCCGCCTTGCGAATGATGCGCCGCATCTATTACCAGTTGAGCTGCTTGAGGAATAGACATCATAAATCGGGTCATCTCTGCATGTGTGACAGTCACTGGGATTCCCTTAGCAATCTGATCTCGGAATAACGGAATAACGGACCCCCTTGAGCCCATAACATTCCCAAAGCGGACACATGAGAAGACGGTACGTTTGCTACCTTTGTACAAGTTGGCCGCTGAAATCAAACGTTCTGATAGTAACTTTGTAGCACCCATTGTATTCGTTGGATTTACCACTTTATCTGTGCTGATGGCTACCACTTTTTCTACATCATGCTCAATAGCAGCCTCTATTAAATTTTGTACACCTATAACATTCGTTTTCACTGCCTCCATGGGGTTGTACTCGCATGCAGGCACATGTTTAAGAG
>NZ_PNXQ01000005.1:103038-177698 GCF_005217525.1 Paenibacillus terrae
AATGTAATCTACATCCTCCATGGCATAGCTGAGCCTCTGCTTGTCCCTGATATCACCGATCAGATAACGTACATTCGTATATTCTTTTAATTCCTGCTGCAGATCAAACTGCTTGCTCTCATCCCGGCTAAAAATCCGCAGAGCTTTGGGATTATAGGATAAAATATTACGCACAATTTCACTTCCAATCGAGCCTGTGCCGCCCGTAACCAGTACAATCTTGTTGGTAAACATAATGACCTCCGGAGTGTAAAACGATTAATTTATATATCTTTATAGACCACTGGCTCGCTATCTGTTTTTTTATCTAAACGGCGAATCGATTCTGAAAACATTTCTTCAAGTATTGGGATTTGTGCTGTGATATCCTGTAGCAGCTTACCCAGATACTCATAGATTAGATCAGACTTACGCGTCAACTGATGTTCTGTCACAATCACAGGGAGCACCTGATCAAAACGCGCAATTTCGATAGGCATAATGGACTCAAATATAGGTGAGAACCAATCCCTGTTGGCAATCAATCCCCACATCTGCTCTATAGACTCCACCATACTTTGAGCCTTTGCTGGTTTAGTCCGGCTAAATTCGCGTATTTTTTTCATCAGCTTATGAATTGCTGCAATCTCAGAACGTACATTGGAAAGATCTCCGAGTGTTGCTATCAGCTTATCTCTGACATCCTGCACCTTATTCATATCAGCAGCAATATTTATTTTGTTTATCAAATCGGCAATTGCATCATGATCAACAGATTCTGATGCTAACAATTTATACATCTCTTCCATCGGTTCGTATGGAGCTCCCTCAATCACTGCACCATTGCGAGTTGAATTGATAAATTCAATCCTTGGAAGTGCCTTAATCAGATTTTCGAGTCCATTCTTCATCAGGGAGAAACTTTCGTCTGTAGTATTGTATGTCCCCTTTACATTAAGCACTTTTTTAGGTGCTTCCTGCACTATCTTATCTGTAGTTTCGGCTGCAAAATGTTCAATTCCATCTGCGTAGAATTTGTTATCAGGGAACGACAAATCCTGACCTGCAAGTATGATCCGTTTAGCCCCTAGATATGCCGCTGTTTGAATAGCCGTTCCTGCAACCGTTTCTGTAGGGGATATAAAGAGTTCCTCTTTACTGAGTCCAAAGAAATATTGTGATACAGCATCACTTTTCATAATACTATGGATTTTCCCTGCACAGTTCTGATCAGAGATTTCATAATAGGAGGAGGAAGTAAACAATAAAGGCTGCTCTCTCGTTTCAGAGGAAGCAAAGATCTTCTTATTGACTGAATGGCCATCCATTATTACAGCAAGGTGAGGCTGTATTCCATGCTTTATTAATGCCTGAATGCTGGAGCCTGCTGAAATAATCAGTGCGTGAGGACGTAATTTTTTCAGCCATTCGATATCTTCCTGTAAAGATGGGCCTGATGATACAACAATCACCGTCACACCCTCAAAAGCGTGAAAAAGCCGTTCAATGGAAGGAGTGTATAGTACATCAGATAGATGATATAGAAAATTTCGAGTCCATTCTTCCCGAAAACGATGCTCTGTATGTTTATCTATCATAAAGCTCTGACGGTACTCCTCAAATTTCCCCTTTACTTCACGTAGCATACTCATATCATCGGTTAGATACTTACGCAGCGCAATAAACACTAAATCTTCCATCATGTAACTACTCAGCATATGAAACATCATATCGAGCTGAGAATCACCAACGGATAGCCAGTACAAATTGGGATGCCCCAGCAAAAGACTGAGGTCATACTCCGTCACAGCCTTCCGAAAAAGCCGCTCATCCGGCTCGTATACAAACAGCCAGTGATTCGGGTACAATTCGAGGAGATCAACAATGCTGAGTCCCCTTTCAAATCCATATACAAAAAGAATCTTTCCGTTTCCAATCGCTCCTTGAACAGCATTAAGCCAAGCCGTGTCCCTTTCAAAGGGCTCAGTAAACAAAGGTATAGATAAATCATCATTCGGCAAACTATTGATTTGGGTTGCAACATGAGGAAACCTCTGCTCTAGAATTGTATGGTTTATTTGTAGTTGAGACAAGGTAATACCACCGTTTCGCATTAATATTTGTTAATTAGTATATCGGATTTACTCTTAATGGAATGAAGCTTTTCACAGAAAATACCCCATTCTTAAATCGAATGGGGTACGCTCCAAAATGCATTTTTATTTGCGATGATCAATAAACAAACTGTCTACAGAATAAGCTTGCTGGTATGCATGCTGCTGCACACGAATGGCTCCACGTTTCTCCATCCAGTGACCTGCTTCATCCTTAAGTGCATGCATACGTTGTAAAATTACCGAATCGTGACTTAGTATATCACGAATTTTCTGCTTATTATTTTCCGTTATCGACGGCTGAAAGGACTGCATCTGTTCTACAATGCGCTGCCTTTGATCTGCAAACTGTTCAAACTCTTCCTCACTTAAATTCATAAGGTTAGATAACACTGCTTCTGTCCTATGTTGCAGTTCTTCAAGGAGTACTTGCATATTAGGATCCGCCATTACACACTACCAACTACACCAGGCATTTTCATGGCTTCCAACCAAGCTTCCCGTAGGTCAGTCAAATGTTCCAGCACCTCTTGTGCCGGAGCGGCTATTTTATGAACATTCGCCTCGATCAGCTCATGCAGCATATATTCATACACTCGCAATAAGTCATGGGATATTGGATACTCAAAATTCAACGCAGATATCAACTCGTGTACAATAGCTTGTGCTTTACACAAATTATTATTTGCTTTCTCGTTATCCCTATTCTCTATCCCCTCAATCCCCGCACGAACGAAACGAATAGCCCCATCGTACAGCATAATCAGCAGTTTAGGCTTGGATGCAGTTTGCGCTTGAGTCTGCCGGTATTTCTGATAGGGTGTATTGATCAATTGTAAAACCTCCTTTATGACGACATGCCTGTAAGACTAGAAGAAGTATTATTATACTTGCTTATTGCCGTTTCCATGGCGGTGAATTTTTTGTAATAGTTAGTTTCAATCATCGTTAGACGGCTGGTCATGTCACTAATTCGACGGTCCAGACTCGTTAATTGTTCTCCCATTGTGCTCGTAGAAAGAAATGAAGCAGTTAGATCCTTACTAACTTTTGAAGTACCAGCTGTATCGGCCATTCTTTGCAGTGAAGTATTCGAAATCTTTTTAAGTTTAGCAATAACACCATCTTGCTGTGTGTATTTATTAGTTAGCGCGGTACTTGGATCCTGTTTCCCAAAAAAATTCGTGATAATATCCGGGTCTTTTTCAACCGCTGCACGCAATTTGTCTGCATCCAAAATTAGCTTGCCTTTCGTATCATACGTCCCTGTAGTGATCCCAAGCTCAGACATCATTAATGGCTTATTCTTACCATTTGCATCAACTCTGCCGATATCTACACCTTGAATCATGGCATTACGCATTTCAGATAATGTATCCTGCAGGATCGGATCGTTTCTAAGCATGCCACTCTTGGCCTTGGTTGTCCAGAGCTTTACTTCATCATCGCTCATACCGGCTTTTTGTTCCGTCGTAAGCGGAGCGTATTTTTTATATCTATCCTCACTAACCTTGCTGTTGAGTGTCGCAAGAACATCATTATAAGCATCAACAAAGCTTTGAATATTTTCGACAATCTTATCGGTATCTTTGGTAGCCTCTATTCTTGTCGCAGCGCCACCTGCTGTCTTAAGCGTAATATCAACGCCATTTATTGTGAAGTTATTGGAAGACTTCGTTACGTCTAACCCATTTACCTTTAATACAGCATCGGTTCCGTTCGTTGAGGATAGTTTAAACTCGCTACTAATTTGAGAATCAATATTGAATGCTTGCGAGCCGGTAGTTTTACTTGTTAATGACAAACCGGATTTAGCATCATATAGGGCGGTCACTCCTGTCTTACTGTTCTCATTAATTTTTTTGACAAACGATTCAATCGTTTCGTTGGCATCCACATCAATGGTGGCTCCACCAACCTGAACCGTACGAGCTGCCCCATCGGCAAATGCAAGCTCAGTGCTTGCCTTTTCTGACCATGAGCTGTCTGAGACAGATTTTGCGGCAGTAGCGAGATTTATTACCGAGATATCCAATACTCCACTGGCAGACGATGAAGCCGTTGCAGTCAACGCGTCACTATTTCCCGTTACGGTTACTTTCTGCGGATTCATTGAAGCAGTACGATTTAATGTACCTAGTTTATCTTGTAGAAATGAAACAACTTTAGTACTGGACTCGCGATAGTTTTCTCGTTTCCATTCCATCAGTTGTTTTTGTTGATTCAGCTTATCGAGCGGTACACGCTCAGCAGTCATCAACTTTTTGACCATTGCATCAATATCCATCCCAGAGGCAAGGCCACTTATTCTGGTTACCATAATTATATGTCCCCCTATACTTTTTTATCGATAATTATTCCAGTAATTTCCATCATCATAGCTGCTATATCCAGAATTTTCTCAGGAGGTACCTCACGAATCAAATCTCCCGTTTCCTTGTTCATCACTTTGATCATGATTGCATGTGTCTTTTCATGTACCGATATTTCAAACGTCTTCTGCGGGCCTTGAATAGCGTCAATTGCTTTCTGTAGCTCCAAAACTGCTTCCTCATGTGTCTGCTGTTTCTGCGCGGTACCACTTCTATTGGCTGTCTGGACAGCATCTTGTACAGCAGAATAATTTGTTTCGGCATCTGAAGGGGCTTCACGTTGTATTCCTGTTGATGATTGAATCGGCAACAAACTCCCAGTGCTAGGGGGTATCATCGAGTCCATTCAATAACCTCCATTAATAATATTAGACACAATAAAACCGTTCTGTATTTGAAATGCCAATACATTATATATCGGTAAATGAGTGCAAATATTTATGAAAAAAATAAAATAAAAAAACAAAAAAAGATCCTGCGATACACAGGATCTTTTTTTTGTAAACTTATGTCGTTTAAAATTAACGCAACAACGACAATACGCCTTGTGGCGCGGAGTTTGCTTGTGAAAGCATGGATTGGGAAGCTTGCAGCAAGATGTTGTTTTTGGACAGAGTAACCATTTCTTTTGCCATGTCAGTATCACGAATACGGGATTCGGAAGCTGTCAGGTTTTCTACAGTTGTGCCCAAGTTGTTGGAAGTATATTCCATACGGTTTTGCATAGCACCCAGGTTCGCACGTTGCTTAGCAACTTTTTCAATTGCTTTAGTTGTAGCAGACAAACTTACTGCAGAAGTAAGACCACGGATATCAGTGGAATCGATACCTTTAATAGTAAGAACGAACGCGTTATCATCAGCTTGGATTTTAACGCTTCCACCGGAAATCGCAATACCGTTGAATTTAGTGTTGGACAGGATTGCATCAATTTGACCGCCCAATTGACCAAGTTCTGCTTTGATGTTGGATTTATCGCCAGCGCTGTAAGTATCATTGAGTTGTTGAACGCTCAGCTCTTTCATACGAGTCAACATGGAGGATACTTCGTTCATTGCACCCTCAGCTGTTTGTGCGAAAGAGATACCATCTTGAACGTTGCGTTGTGCTTGTTCCAGACCACGGATTTGACCGCGCATTTTTTCGGAAATGGAGAGACCAGCAGCATCGTCAGCTGCACGGTTGATACGCAGACCTGAAGACAATTTTTCCATGTTTTTACTTGCTGCTGAGTTGTTCAATTGCATGTTACGGTGTGTATTTACTGCTGGTAAGTTGTGATTGATAATCATTTTATATTTCCTCCCTGAAATGGTTTAATTCCCACGTCCTTGTGGTATAAGCGTCTTCACAGGTCGGCCGCCCTGAAGAATTACCGCTCTAAAATATATATCGACCCTATGATGAGAATTGTTTATAGCATTTCGATTTTTTTTGAAATATTTCTTAGTAGTTTACGACCTGGTTATTTCGATTTAAAACCAACATTGATGACTTTATCCAAGTCCGACCTGTCCACACCTATCCTTAAGCCATCAAACTTCCGAAATCACCTGATTAGAGATTTTCGATATTACGATAAACAGTTGAGTGTATGGATATATCAATTTACTGTTCCAGATAATTAAGCATAAAATCTAGTCAATCAAAGGCCGACACTTTACTTGTGTCGGCCTTTGATTGACTAGCGAATCAGGACTTTCTCTCTTTCATATCCAACATAGCACTTTGAATGGCATTGGAATCCATAACTGCACATTGATTATTTTGCTGAATAGCCTCAAAAACTTCTTTTCGATAGATATCAATATCCTTAGGAGCAGAAATACCAATTTTCACAGTATCCCCTTCGACGGAAAGGACAGTGACAACAATATCATTCTGAATTACAATGGATTCGCCCTTTTTACGTGTTAATACCAGCATCAGGACTCACCGCCTTTGCTTAACTCTGTTCCATTCCATAATGGATGCTTAATTGTATAGTCTGTATTCTGCAAAACGATTTGCTTTCCTGTATGCTGTTCCACGTTAAAAATTAAAGGTGCAAGCAAATTAACCGTTGTTTTGGATTGATCACTGTTCCATGTGCAGATACATCGCACTGCTATCTGTTCTTGACTGGTAATTCCAATATCCTCAAGAGCATCATCAGACAACTCAAATTCATAATTATCAAAGAAATCAAATGGATTTACAGTAATGAAAATTGTAGCAGGCTGTTCCACCGCACTGAAAAGACTAAATAATTCATTATGCTCCCGTAGTTGAAATTCCCGAAGTTGTTCAAAGCCTGGTATTCCTTTTGGAAACACATAAAGAACGGTGTTGGTATCTTTGTTTTCTTCTTCAATTTTCTGTTTTGGGGTCATTAGTAACTCCTCCTATAAATAGTAACAAAAAAGCTACGGACCACTCGTCCATAGCTTCAAGTAACAATGTCAAAGATAAAAATCAACTCATAAAGTCCATCAAAGATGGCTGCATAATCTTGGCAGATGATTTCAAGGCAGCCTCATAGATAGTTTGGGCAGACGTAGCTTGAATCATCAGACTAGCAACATCTGCATCCTCTGTCTTGGCTTGAAGTGTCGTCAAATTCAAATTACGATCATCTAAACGGGCTTGTACCAATTCAACCCGGTTCGTGCGTGCACCTACTTCAGACAAACTTGTTTGCATTTTGGTAAAACGGGATTCAATGCTTGAAAGTTGACTTGATATTGCTGTACTATTCCCACTGGTTAATGCGGTGGATAATGCATCCATGACCTTAAAAACATTATCTGCATCTGTCGATTTCCCGAAAAAATCGCTGCCTGACGTATTTACCCGAAATGCATCTTGATCCCCGATCGCATAACTTACTGCACCTTGATCCGGATTAATCTGATCATAACTCGTGACCGTAGCTGATAGCTGATACGGTGCCTGATCATAATTTTGCCCATTGAAAACATACTTCCCACGAAGCTGGCTGTT
This sequence comes from Paenibacillus terrae, assembly GCF_005217525.1. GTDB lineage: Bacteria > Bacillota > Bacilli > Paenibacillales > Paenibacillaceae > Paenibacillus > Paenibacillus terrae_C. Next base: position 110,486 of record NZ_PNXQ01000005.1, read on the forward strand.
ACCAATATTCATCATTTGCTCTTTTAGTTGGTCAACTTCCAGCTTAATCGAATCCAAGGCGGATTGAGGAAGTGTTTCACTTGAAGCCTGAACTGTCAGCTCTTTGAGACGCTTCATTACATCACTGCTCTGTTGCATGGTAGTATCAGTAAAATTCAACCAGCTAACTGCTGCGTCTGAATTGGTTTTGTATTGCTCATTAGAAGCTAGCTCAGCTCTGTAACGTAGTGCATAGGTTACTCCTACAGGGTCATCTGAAGGCTTATTCAGCTTACGACCTGTAGAAATCTGGTTCTCCATTTTGCCCATATTACTGTTATTCCGATTCAGGTTACTGAGCAGTTGCATATTGGTCATCCCTGAGGTTACACGAATTGGCATACCTTACTCCACCTTCTTATTATACTAGAGACCTACGCGGCCTGTACCATTAATCAGCTTATCCAACAGTTGGTCAAATGTAGTCATGAACCGAGAGGCTGCACTGTAGGCATGCTGAAATTTAATCATGCTCGACATTTCTTCATCCAGTGACACCCCGCTGACCGACTGACGGTTCATATCCACTTGCTCGGTCAACAGCTGTGCATTTTGCGATTGGCGCTCTGCTTCCTTGGTTTGGACGCCCAATTGTCCTACGATTGAACTGAAAAAGTCATCTACCGTGGTAGTCTGGGCTTGAGTGGTATTAAAGCCAAACTTCACATTTTTCAGGTTCGCCATAGCCAATGCCAAAGCATTGTTACCTACGGTTACCTTCTCATTCGCCGTACCCGTTCCATCTACTCGCAAAGAGCTGGAAATTTTATTGGGATCATCTTGAATATCCTTATTCAGCGTAATATTACCTGCTGTAATGGCAGCCCCATCTTTGGAGGTAAAGAATGCCTCACCTTTTTGCGGTGTCGTGCCACTAAGCGTGTATCCTAGCTGGTGAAGGCCATTAATCCCTTGTACAGTTACTTTTAAATCAGCCGTCAAGGTTCTATTGTTATTCGCATTCGAGTAAGTGACTGCTGTGTTATTGGCACCCGAATTCAGTACCGTTCCCTCGGGTAGAACTGTACCTGCGGGTAAAGTAATTTCAATGTTGCCATTCGCCAGCGTATTAGCCAACTGGTCCATCTGACTCTTATAATCTGCTACATATTTATCCCGGGATAGAATCATACCGTATACTTCTCCGCCGGTTAAGGTCCCCCCCTGATATGCAGCCTCAAGACCAGCCGCTGTAATAGCAGTTACCTCTGTACCCGCAACAGCTATTTGTCCGGCCACCGTTACCTGATAGCCGTTATCCAACTGAGTTACCTGCACATTCGCAAGTTTGGACAACTGATCAATCGCATAATCCCGCTGATCCCGCAAATCATTCGGGTTATCTCCAATTTGTTCCAACTTATAAATATTACCGTTCAAATCCGCTACAGACTGCAATAATGAGTTCATTTCAGTTGTTTTTAGTGTAACGTTACTAGTTAAATCAGAACTAAGTGCATCCAGCTGTTTGCTGGCCTGATTCATAGCATCTGTCAGAGCAAGCGTAGTCTCTTTTACAATTTTGCGATTCGTGACATCCTGAGGGTCTTGACTCAGATCGGACCATGCATCCCAAAAGTTATCCATGACCTTGCGGATCCCCGTATCCGAGGGCTCGTTCATAATGGTCTCAAGCTTGTTCAGCGTATCATAACGGATATCCCAGCCACCTTGAGAAGAACTTTCGTTACGGTACTGGTCATCCAGAAACGTCTGGCGAACACGCTCAATAGCGGTAAATTCAACCCCTGTACCCATCTGACCTCTTACAACAGAACGGTTCAAACCATATGCCTCCATAGATTCAGAGGCTTTCATACTGACCACTTGTCTGGAATAACCGGCTGTGTTGGCATTTGAGATATTGTGTCCGGTTGTATTTAATGCTGCCGTTTGTGTGTTTAAGCTTCTTTTCGCTGTTTCTATACCATGAAATGTTGAGACCATGTCTTCCTCCTTTAATTAGGCGCGTGTATCAAATAGTCCCGCTCGTACAGCTGATGCACTTTTATCAGCCGGGCGCTGGTAAGTCGCCTCCGATTCCGCATAATAGGACATACTCTCAATGGAAAAATCGATATAGGAAATCGCCTGCTGTATAAGCTGTTGATTCAACTCATTTAGTTTCTTCAATTCCTGAAGGGTATCCGCCAATTTTTTTTGAATATGAAGGAGCCGCTGCTTGTCTTCTGGATCAAAAACGAGACGGGATAATTCAGTAATATTGAGGTTCAACCTGGACTTAATGCCACGTTCCTGCAAAAATGCATATGCAGCCTGCATACGCTGTTCATCCAACTGCTCAATATATCTGGAAAGCTTCGATTCCTGATTCATGACAGCGATAAGCTGTTCCACACGATTGGAGATCAGCGCATCTTTTTTTTGCTCTCCCAATGAAATTAATTGCTGATGTGACACCCTGAGTTCCTCCAACACATCAATCAGGCGCACTAAAGGCATATCCTTCACCTAGCTTTCGGAAGACTGCTTGAAGTAAGGCAACAGCTTCTCTGCAATTTTGTCAGCATCCACACGGTAAGTTCCAGAAGCTACTTGCTGCTTAAGCTCCTGAATCTTTTTAACGCGGTCTGCGTCACTGCTACGGTTCAGCATTTCCATCGCTTCCGGGGAAATCGAGACCTCGTCCTTGCGACGGGATTTCTTTTGTTCCTCTTGGCGTCCTGCTTCAATATTTCGTTGATATGGGTTAATGGCTCCGATGCGGTTGGTCTCGTTAATTTTCATAACTTCCACCTTCCTTATTTATTTGAAATGGTCAGAATGTATCAGACGACATAGCGTCGAACATGGTTCGTATTATGTCTTACTTCTTTATTTTGTGCATGTTTGCTGAAAATAAAAAAACCGATAAGCTCTATAAAGATTATCGGCGGTATTTGAACCTTTTTGAATAGCTAAATTCGTTTTTAATTCCCTTGTACTACTTTCCGCGAAGTTTATCAATCGCACTGTAGGTACCTGAACCCATACCATTACTCTGATCCTGCTTGCTGCTTTCGCTGACGGCCTGATGCAGGTCTTTGGTCAGGCGTGTTCGACAAGAATCGCACATATGCCCTTCCCGAATCGGTGTCCCGCATACCTCGCAAGGATACGTCATATTAGGGGCATTAGCAATGGAAATACGTCCCTCACGTATAAAGGTTGTAATTTGCTTAACGGATATCCCGGTAGCCTCCGAAAGCTCATGCATATGAATCCCCTTATTTTCACGTATATATTTGACGCATTGCTCGTATTCAAGCTCAATTTCTTTAATACAGTTTTGGCAGATTCCCCTAACATTCATAATAAACAGCTTTCCACAGCGAGGACAGTTATCCAAGTTCATCCTCTACAGCGCCCCTTTCCTGTTTCCGATCTTGTATTGGTGTATCCTTACATTACCTTATACCTAAGAGCCTCGTCTAGCGAATATTTTAAAAAAAGAGGGATAGATTTTACACAATTGCACATTTTGTACGATATCATAATAAAGGTACAAAATACTTACGGACTCTGATTAGGTAGTGCAACGAAAAATCTAAGCATTTAAATACCAACCAACTAACGGGGCCATAATCTAACATCAAATCTTTCCTCATATATATAATGATATGCAAATGGCATGTAACCTAAGGGGACAAAAGATTACTCCCTTGCATGTGTCTGTTTATTGTCATACAACGCTCAGGTTTTTAGATTAAAATAAAATAAGCGCCATTCCTGTTATTTCGGGAATAGCGCTTCACTATAGTTAAAATAGCTGTATATGATATAAATGGGTGTATATATGCAAATCAAAATGAGGGAAAAACCGGGCGAAACAATCTTCAGAAGAATTCAAGTTCACCTGTGCCCCGAATACTACTAAATAACTGCTATAAATCCGGGGGAACGGTGCCCATACGAATGCTCCGCACATGGAGTGTGGGTATTCATTATATCAATGCGACTAACATCATTCCTGGTAAAAATCTATCTGAAGATACGTGTAGACGCACCATTGAAAATTTGCAGCCAAAAAAACATACTATTTCACAAATAATTATTCAAAAAAGCATTGTTTTAATAGATGCCTTCCCGTATACTGTAGTCAAACACTTGGTTTAATAAAAAACATTTATTATGAATTTATAATGAATTATTTATTAGTGTTTGCTTGCGGAACTTGCAGTTCTTGGCCTACTTTAATCAGGTTGTTAATTTTAATCAGTTCTTCAACAGTTACACCATATTTTTCAGCAATGGAAGTCAGCGTATCGCCATTTTGAACACTTACTGTGATTGTTTTTACAGTAGCTGGTGTTACAGTTGTAGTAGCTGGTGTTGTAGTTGTTGTTTGATTATTGTTCTCGGTAGCTGGTTGAGCCGGTGTTGTAGTCGTAGCATTTTCTGTTCCAAAGAGTCTAGCTTCCAGTGCTTTCTGTGCTGCTTCTTGTTGTTCAATAATCAGTTGTAGTTCTGTCTGATCCTTGTTGTAATCTGAGTTAGACTTTGCGGATACTTGACCTGCAGCAAGTGGACTCAACAGAGATACTGCACCTAAACTAACTGCCAACATGCTAGATACTGCTACCTTTTTCATTACGTTTTTCATGATTTTTTCTCTCCTCTTTTTAAGTTGAATTTTAATTAACTGCTTTACTACTGAGCGAGACACTCCCAATGTCCGCTCTCTTGTCGTTAGCTAGTCATTTATTACCAATCCATGTTAGCTATCAACAGATAGAAATTGTACTCCTATTTTCCAAATAAATCAACCTCTAAATTGAAATATTCTATTTTCACCCCTCACTACCTTACTTTTTGTGCGTGTCTATATTTTTATTATATACCTCTCTCTATCTCGTTGTCAAATCTTGCTTATTGTGCGGTTTTAAAAGGCTTCTCTGCTCTAGCATTTGGGCTTTTCTCGGAACGGTAAGAACTTTGTTCCCTGGCTCCAAACCAAAACTCTCGTAAAGGGGACATGAAATTCAGGCTTATGACCTAGCCAAAGTCAGGCAAAAAATGGCCATATGTATCCCCTCTTCAGATGCCTTTTCCCCTAAAACACGCGCACACGCTTGTAAAGTACTGCCAGTTGTATAAATATCATCCACAAGCAAAACAGTAACATATTTATGATTCTCCATTTTGCGTTGATACTCAGCGTTTAAAACAAAATACTTAATTAACTCCGTCATACCTGGCACAACAGAGAACGCATTATACATCGTGTCTGTGCGTTCTTTTTTTGTTTTGAAGCTTTGTTTTCCAGTATCTTGCGGACGAGCAAGTAAAGGTAAAAAAGGCAGCTTATTTCGCCTGGCAAGCTCCTCTGCCAAGATCTGAGCCTGATTGAAACCTCGCTCTGCCAGTCGTGTCTCACTTACAGGAACACATGTCACCAAACTCACGCTCCGCAGAGACTGATTGAAACGAGAATATTCCTGACCAGTAAACTCATGCCTCATAGCCTGATAAGCCCGATGCATCATCTCGCCGAGCAGAGGACCATACTTTTCATTTCCGCGATACTTAAACTGCCCAATCCATTCTCTCATGATAGGCGTATAGCTAGTCGCACTCCGATTACACACGTAGTAACGTGCTGCCCGGTCAGGCCTTACACAATCAGGACAACATGTCGGGCGTCCACAATGAACACATCGAATGTTGTGGATCCAGGGAATTTGAGAGGAACAAAAAGTACAAATCCCGGGAAACTCGGAAAAATTTTCAGTGTGAATTCCACAAGCGATACATGTTTCCGACTGACGCTGAAGTAGCCAGTTCAAAAAAAGTTGGGTTCTGCGCATCATTTTCATACAGAATCCACCTTTCCTGGTAGTCTACGTGTCAACATTGCATCAGGTTTCACATTTTCAAAAAAACTTTTTTTTATTTTGCGCATTTAATGTTTTACCTCCTGTAGATAGCCCTTTTTTCGCGCTAGTGCATTCATGCGCTTAATTTGTCTAATCGCCCTCTTTTGGCCACGAGTCCATTGGGAAGATGTGAAAACGACGACGCCACATGGGTCATCCTTCGACCTTCCTGCTCGACCAGCCATTTGTACCAGAGAGGCTTCATCAAAAAGGCTGCTATTCGCATCCAGTACATACACATCACTCCGTGGAACCGTCACACCGCGCTCCAAAATAGTGGTTGTGACCAGTACACGTATTTCAGTTGCCCGAAAGGAACGTACCTTAGCGCTTCGTTCTTCATCCTGGGATGAAGTGCCGGCAATTGGGATATCAGGCAGACGTTTGATCAACAATTCTACTAGAGATTGAATTTGTGAGATTCGTGTTACAAACACGAAGACCTGAGCGCCGCGGTGTATGGATACGAACAAGCGCTGAATCAGGGATTCAGGAAGCCGCCCTTTTTGCAGCCAATGCTTCACAGGAGTAGTCTCCAAACGGAAGGGGACAGGCAGTGGATGACGATGAAAACGAACGGGAACCTTGGCGTGCGGTAATAGACCGCGTGCAGCCTCTTTTTGCAATAGTAGCGGTGGAGTAGCAGACAAATAAATGAACTTCCCCTCCCGCTTACACACAGCCTGTGCGGCAAAAGCGAGCATAGGATCATTGTGATAAGGAAACGCGTCAATTTCGTCAATGACAACCAGATCAAAGGCCTGACGATATCGCAGAAGCTGATGAGTCGTCGCAAGTGTCAGTTGTCCCCTTTGCCAGCGTTCATCACTGCCTCCATAGAGCGTCACCATACTTACTTGGGGAAAGGCAATTGCCAAACGGGGCGCCAATTCCAGTACCACATCCCGACGCGGTGTCGCTACAAGCGCCGTCCCTCCAAGCTCCAGCACATGTTGCAGGAGTGGAAACATCATTTCAGTCTTGCCTGCGCCAGTCACGGCCCAGAGTAAAAACCGCTCTGCCTCAACATCAGCCTTGCCGCCGAAGCCAGGCAAGTGCCATACACCTTCGCCAGTTGTTGGCGAAGAATGCCCGCTGCTGCTGTCGCGGGCAAGAACATTGCCCTGCGGCGCAGCAGCAGGGCTTGGCCCCCGACGTGTAGCCATGCCACGCCGCAGCAGTTCGCCCGCCCGGAGCCAAAGGCTTTCTGGGCGGGCGCGCCCCCGCACCCCACCGGGTGGTGCGGCCAAAAAGCGCAGCGCCGCTTCGGCGGCGGCGCGTTGCGCAGGGCTCAGCCCCCAGCGCTCAAGCTCCGCGACCGGGGCTGCGTCCGCCGTGCGCGACACGGCGGGTTTCGCTGCACCGCGCAGCAGCAGCGAGCACTCACGGCTGCGCCCCAGTGCGAGACACGTCTCGCAGTAGGCGCACGCCTTGCGTCCGCACGATGCACAGCCCGTGCGGTACATCGCCCCGCTGCCGCAACGATTGCAGCGGAGATCACGCGCGGCGGACCGACGCGTATATGATGCAAGGCCAGCAGCAAAGCTGAGCCGACCTTGCAGATACGCGAGCTGCGCAGCTGAGCGCCAAACGTTCTCCAGACCCGGCGCCGCCTCAGCCAGCAGTGCTTCAGCTTCTGGAACGAGCAACTGGCGTCCTGACAGCACATCAGCCAGCACATCCGCTTGTCGTGCCACACACTCCATATCCAGCTTTTCAATTTCACTGTTGGAATGCCTTCTTTGCTCAAGGTACAGTACCCCTGTCGATTTTCGTTCCTCGCTCTCTCTCCCACACATCATGTTGCTTGCATGGAACCGTTGTTCCTCCAAATTGCGTTCACTCTCCATGTCGGAAGTCCAGCCCTGTACCTCATCCCAAATGCTTATAGCATCGATTCCTCCGCTCAGATACTGATTTGCGTCAACAGGCTCTGCATTTAGCTCGTCCTTTAGCAGTACGAGAACGTATTGCCGCCATTGCTCCATTGTCCATCGCTTCATGTTCGTTGATCCCTTGAACACTTCACACAGCTTTACGCCCCAAGGCAATGGGAGCTCTCTCCCTAGCATCACCCATTTTTCGACAGCATCCTCCTGTCCATCGCTCCCTTTCAGCCACCATGTCATATCTACTCGAATATCCACGGATAGGCGGATATCCCATTTCCCCTTATACTTGACTGCATATACCGTAATTTTCATTTGGCATTCCTCCCAACCCTCAAATGTTTGTTTTTCTCCCTGTCTATATAACAAATAAACAAAAAAAACACACTTCCATGGCTCATAGCCTGAAGTGTGCTTCACATCATTCGGATTTCAGTGAAATCCATTTTATCTTGCATATGCAATTCCGTGTAAACATTTATATCCGGTTTTGACCGTAATGTACACAATACTTTGTCATTAACGAACAAGGGGAGCATCCACCCACGGGTTGACTGTTCTGAGGTCAATAACAATCTGCTTTTCACCGCCTGACCTCGGTAAAACCGGGTTTCCCGGTGAAAAACGATATGAAATGACCGAAACATCCATATGGCTGTAACCTATCATCCGTGTAAGGATCGGCAACGTATCGTCCACGGATTCGTCATCCAGTACCGTCACATGCAGCGGCCTCCAACGTAACCAGGCAAGTATGCTCAATGAACGCATCACCCACTCCACACGTTCTCCGTCATTAGAAGTAATGACAATATAACGGGTCGGCCGTTGATCCGAAGATAACGCACGTACATCGTCATCATTGCGATAAGCTTGAACCGCCTGCCGTATAAACATAAGATGCACGACTGCGGCTCCCAGACCATATATAAGCAATATCCAAACCAAATGAGCCATCACGAAGGTTCCACCTCCTCCTATAGCGACAATATATGCCGTATAGCAGGAAGAGGTGTCACGGTTATGTACTGGGGTTCAAAGACTACACCTTACAGCGTAACCCATCCGTATTTGATGGAGTTAATAACCGCTTGTGTCCGGTCATCAACCTCCATTTTTTGCAAAATACTGCTGACATGGTTTTTGACCGTTTTTTCACTAATGAATAAATATTCACCGATCATCTTGTTGCTCTTGCCTTCTGCCATTAAGCGCAGCACTTCAGCCTCACGACGGGTCAGCGGGTTATTTTCACCTGCGACGAACTTCACGCCAGCTTCCTTGGTATGACCTTCAGCCATAGCCCCGGTTTCATTCAGGTACGTCATCCGACGGAGCTGCTGAATTAGTTTACCCGTTACCTTCGGATGAATAAACGCATACCCTTCATGTACAGAGCGAATCGCGTTAATGAGAGACTCGGCCTCCATATCTTTTAACAGGTAGCCATTAGCTCCCTTGCGCAACGTCTCAAATACATAGCTTTCATCATCATGAATGGACAGAATGATCACTTTGACATCCGGGAACATCTCACGCAGTTTTTCCGTTGCCTCGACACCATTTTCAATAGGCATATTAATGTCCATCAGAACGATATCCGGCTTCTCTACATTACAGAACTCCAACACCTGGATACCATCGCCACATTCGCCGATGACCTCAATGTCGTCCTCCATATTCAAAATACGTTTAAGTCCTTCACGGAACAACTGATGATCGTCCGCCAAGAGTACTTTAATGGGTGCGTTACCAATTTCCTGATTTTCCATGTTGTTACTCCTTTCCCTTTTCCACGTTGGTTGGGATATGAATCACTATCTTGGTGCCTTGATTCTCAGCTGATTCGATCTCCATTCTCCCCTCGAGCAGTTCAACCCTTTCCCGCATACCAATCAGACCAAAATGTCCATGATCTTTGCTTTTCTGCTGAAAAAGCTCAGGCTTAAAGCCCAGACCGTTATCCTGCACCACGATTTTTACAAGCTGCGCCTGATAAGTAATCTCAACAAGCACATAGGTAGGATAAGCATGCTTGGCAGCGTTGGTCAAAGCTTCTTGGATCAGGCGGTAAATGGCTGCTTCCATCGCGGAAGAGAGACGGTGTTCCTTGCCCCTTGTTTCAAAAAGCGATCTAATCTTTGTTTTCTCTTCAAAATCCTGCACATATTTCCGGAGCGTCGGAATAAGTCCCAAGTCATCCAGGGCCATAGGACGCAGATTGAAAATAACCTTTCGCATTTCCTCAAGACTGGAGCGAACCTGTTTCTTCAAGTCTACTATTTCGTCCTGAACCATCTTAAATTCCTGCTTGGCGATCATTCTTTCCACAATTTCCGTCCTAAGCACTAGATGCGCAAGAAGCTGTGCAGGTCCATCGTGAATTTCACGGGATATCCGCTTGCGCTCCTCTTCCTGGGCTAAAATAATTTTCAGACCAATAAACTGTCGGTTTTTGGCCGATTCGATGATCCGCGTTACTTGTCCCAACTCACCCGACAAGTATTCCAGCACGACGCCCATCTGCGAACCGATGGTTTCGGCCCGCTCGACAGAGGCCTCGACACTTTTAGCCCGCTTTTGAAGATCATCTCTTCTGGCCTTGAGGTACATTTCCTTCTCGCGAAAGATCATCACATCGAGCTGAAGCTGTGTTGCTTTCTCATAAGCCTGCTTGATATCCTCTTCCGAATAGCGGACAAAGTCACGGCTGACCTCAGTCAGCCGAATACGGGACCGCCGATAGTTCATTTCCAGCTGATCCACCTTTTCAATCGTTTCTGCCGTTTCCTTTAGGACGCTCTGGAGTTCCTGATTTAATGTGATCAGCTCGGTCCGGGCCGTGTCCAAAATTTCGAACATCTGATATTTGCTGTTCTCCATCACCTGGATGGCATTCTTAATGACTCGGTCTATGATATCGGCTTGAAAGTCCACAAATGTTCTACTCCAATCCTAGCAATTCAAGTATATATCATACCATATCATGACTGGAGGGTAATGGTCTTCGTTTCTTGTTCCCATTTTACAGTGATTCCTAACTGCTCAGACACGAGTCTTAATGGGACTAAAGTCCTACCACCTAACACAATGGGTGCTACATCCGTGCTCTGACGCTTGCCGTTCAGGACGACTTCTTTCTTGCCTACTGTTAAATCCATCAGCACACCGCCACGCATAATCGTAATCCGCTGATCGCCTGCGTTCCACTTGGCTTGCCCGCCAAAAGCGTCCAACACGTACTTGATCGGCACATACGTTGAGCCATTACGGGTCATCGGAGCCGCATCGATTGTTGTGGGCGTCCCGTTCAGGGTCATTGACTTTTGTCCGATAGTCATTTGAGCCGTTCCTTTTTTGAGTCCTTCGGTTCCGACCGTTCCCGGTGTATTAAAAGAAATATTATCAAAAGCGACATTGCCCGTTTTAGCACGCTCATCCTGACCTTCGGCCACATTGACTACATACAGGCGCTTGAGCTTCGCCGGATATGAAATATTCAAACCGCTCATATCTGCGTTAATGGTTTTCCAGCCGTTCCAGTCGATCGCTTTGGCCAGGTCTATATATGCTGTTTTGCCTTGGGCATCTTCCAGTTCCGCACGCAACCAGTTCAGGCTCTTATCCCCTCTAACATCAATCGAGATGGATGTAGCCGCTTGTTCAAGCGTTTTGCCAGTTGTACCATTCAGTTGGGCGTAAGCATACATTTTACCACTGCCGTTCGTCATGTCGTAGTTCAGCTCAAGCACTTTGGAATTGGCATGGTCGCCATCTCCTTGTACAACAGCCGCTGTGCCGGTAACGCCTTCCACATTCGAAGTAAAATCAACCGGATACGAAACATTTTCGAAGTTCTCCCAGTTGCTTGTGCTCGTCCCGCCGGCAGACAAGAAGACGACTGCGCTAAAACCATCGTAGCGACCGATAGCATAACCCGTTTTTACACCTGCATCCACCGTATTTACTGTAAGCTGATTATCCTTAACGCTTCCCTTAAAGCCGATAAACTCCCATTTGAGCGCATCTGACGAAATGCTGACGCTCTGGCCGTCTTTCGTCTTTGCAGTTACTGGAACCGCAATTTTAGCTCCTGCTGTAAGCGATCCTGTCCCACTGCCTGCGATAAGTGATGAAATTTCATCTGCTCCCAGCACAGTAACCTTGGTTGTAGTACTGGCTGAGCCACTGGACGCCGTCAACGTAGCTGTTCCTGGTTTTGCTCCCTTCACAACACCGCCACTCACCGACACCACGGACGGATTGCTCGATTTCCACGTCACTTGTACATTCGAGGTATCGAATGGATTGTAGTAGGTGTCATAGCCTTTAAAAGAATAGCTTCCGGTCTGGCCGATAAGCAGCGTTTTATTGCCTTTAATCGTGAAGCCTTTAAGCGTCCCTTTAGGCGCACTGGTATACACCCCCACACCGTTTACAACGCTGCGTTGCTCCGTACCGTATTCCGTATTGAACGTAAGCCCTGCTGTCGTATCTCCCAAATCGCGGGTTACCATCGTGGTGGAGCCGCCGCCATCCAGGTTCATACCCTTCCAGACACCAATATCTTTCATCAGCGTTTGCAGCTCACTCAGGGATACACCCACGCTGTTCTCGTTCTTCTCAACGGCAATGACGTAAGCGTAACGCTTGTCACGGGAATATCCCAAAGCCGTCCGCGCCCGCGTCCCGCCTATACTCGTTGTACTGCGGGAAAACGAAGTTTTCTGACCGTCATTCACCAATATGGTGTGTCCGCCAATCATCATCTGGAGATTGGAAGGATCCACCTCACTCCCTGTCGATTTGACACGAAGGTGATAGCTGGTTTCTACCGTTTGTCCCACTGTCAGATGATCTTTGACATAATCGGCTGCTTTGCCATGGGTACGTAAAATATATCCGTCCTGCGGCACAGTCATATTCAATGTAGCATTATTGGAAATTTGCGTAACCACACCATTTTGCACCAACACCTCGGTAGGCGTTGTTGAGCTGTTTTTCGGCCGCTCAATTGCTTTCCAGGCAGATGTATAAATATACATAGCGTTGGAATGGCTGTAGCTGCTTCCACTCGTTTCAGGCGAATATGAAGCCTTATTCATCCCCGCTAAAGGGAAGGTTGACCCGTCCCCGGCTTTTACTGTGCCTTCAAAGGTAAACTGCTCTACCATTGGGGAACCGTCTTTGGTTACTGCAAAAGCATACATCCCCGTTAAATCGGACGGAGTAGACATCAATACTCCCTTCGATACTTGTCCACCAATCGGGGCCCCCTCGCTGGAGGTATTAAAATAATCTCCGTTCACACCAGCGACTGCTCCAGTCTCTTTTGCCATACCACCTGTGCTTTGACGGGTTGTAAACTGTCCATTTTTCCCGGTCATAACATCCAGCTTGACGTATGGATTTTGCAAATCCACCCGGACGATATCAGCTAACGCTGTTCCTTTGGAGCCTTTAAAACGATATTTCATCAATGTTGCACCTGAAGTAATTATTTCTTCTCCCAGCTTTACAGTTGAAGCGGAAGCTGCACTCGCAATCGGCGCAGATATCCAGCCGTTTAACGGAATTAGAGCGCCTGTTCCGGCTACGGGTCCAACCCATAATACTCCCGCCAGCGTCAAAACAGCCCATCTTTTAGCGATCCCTCTGCCATCTACCTTCTCATTGCCTTGTCTCCTATTACCTAAAACCATATGGATGATAGCTCTCCCATCTTCATTGTATTCAAACGGACTTTTCCGATCATGTACTCTAAACTCTATCAAATAAACAAAAAAAGCCTCTTATGTTAATAGACTTATTATAAAGGCAAAAGTTACGAAAATCCCGTTAACTTTTCATAAAACAAAAACTATAAATTGACGAATGCATAATCAGCACACTATAATACACATGAACTCATTGGTTCAAATAATACTAATCAGTTCAAATCTAATTTTTGCAACCTATCGTGGAGGTTTGAAATCATGAATAAACAACGGGCACTCATCGTACTTACTTTATCCCTGAGCATTGTCATCGCTGGATGTTCCAGCGCGGAGAAAGATGCTAAATCAGGCTCAACTGCACAGCCAACCGTTGTGCGTACTGCAGTTGTCAAATCCTCTCCGCTCCTTACTGCCTATAACTTGTCAGGCACTCTTCAGGCTTATGAGGAAAACACACTGGCTTTTCAAAATGGAGGCACCGTAGCCAGTGCGTATCTCACTGTCGGCACCGCTGTACAGAAAGGCACCGTAATTGCTAGTTTGGATGATGCTGACTACAAGCTTCAGGTGGCACAAGCGACAGCTTCCATCCTGGAGGCACAGGCTGGTATTGATAACGCGCAGGCTAATCTACAGGCTGCTACCTCTGCGATTCAATCCGCCGATGCCGGCATTACAGGAGCCAGTGCGAATGTTAATAAGATCAATAAAGGTGCACGTGCTCAAGAGAAGCAGCAAGCGCAAGCCGCTGTAGATAAGGCGCAAAGCGCTTATAACAAGGCCAAGACGGATAGCGAGCGTACACAGAAGCTGTTTGAGGCAGGCGCTGCTTCCGCGTCGGATAACGAGAATGCCCGCGTGAATGCTACGGCAGCCCAGAAAGATCTTGAGCAAGCCAAGGAATCCCTGTCCCTTTTGCTGGAAGGGGCTACAGCCGAAGATCATCAATCCGCCCAGGCTTCCTTTCAAGATGCGCTTGCAGGTAAAAGCAAAGCTCTCGCTGCCAGTGAACAAGCTGCGGCTTCCAAAAAGCAAGCTCATGCCAACTACGAAAAAGCCCTTGTCGCCAAGGGGCAGGCAGAACTTGCACTTTCACGCACCCGTCTAATTTCTCCTGCGAACGGCATTATTTTAGGCAAGAGTGTGAATACAGGTGACTTGGTCGCTTCAGGCCAAGCCGTCTATCGCATAGGCTCCATTGACCGTCTCAAGGTACTGCTTCCAGTACCGGACAGTGAGATCAGAGATTGGAAAAAGGGGCAATCGGTGAATGTGATGTTATATGAAGAAAGCCGTCAAGGTACGGTTTCCAACATCTATCCTTCAACCAGTACCAATACGGGAATAGTTAACGTAGAGATCGTTATAAACAATCCACAGCGAGACTGGTTACCTGGTCAGGTCATTAAAGCTGCTCGACAGGTGACAGACAAGAACGGCATTCTCGTTCCCGCTGAAGCGGTCATTAACACGGGGAGCGAGCCTTTTATTTTCAAAGATATTAAAGGAAAAGCTGTTAAAACACCTGTAGAACTTGGCGATCAGGTTATAGACAATCAATTGCATATCGTATCCGGCCTTCGTGAAGGCGACCGCATTGTCATTAAAGGGGCAGAAAATCTGTTTGATGGAAATCCGGTTAAAGCGGAAGAAGGCGGCCGCCCATGATTGAATATTTCGTGAAAAAGCGAAAAATTACGCTACTGTTTTTTGTTATGCTTGTTTTAGTCGGAGCTTTTGGATTTTTCCAATTACCGAAGCAGGAAATGCCAGATGTCACCATACAGAATGCTATGGTAACAACAGTCTATCCCGGTGCTACACCACAAAAAGTAGAACAAACTGTAACCAAAGAACTGGAAAAGCGCATTAAGGAAGTTGAAGGTGTTAAAACGATTAGTTCGACTTCTGGCAACGGATTCTCCTCTATTTTAATCGAATCCAAAAATGGAGTTGATCCTCAAACCGTCTGGGATAATATGCGTAAAAAAGTACAGGATGCGCAAGCTGATCTTCCCCAAGGTGCTGAAACACCCGTTGTGAATGACAAGCTAACCAGCTCGTTTATCGGCTCCTATGCCCTGGTCGCTGATTCTCCTGCACCATTGTATAAACTAAATGATTTGACCACAACGTGGAAGGATCAGCTCAATACCTTATCAGGTGTATCAAGTGTCAAGTTCAATGGGCTTCCTGACCAGGAAGTACGCGTCCAAATCGACAATCAAAAGCTTCAGCAGTACCATCTGTCGTGGGGGCAGGTCGCACAAGCGGTCCAGTCACAAATGGATCGGGTTCCTACTGGTGATATTGAATACAACGGGCGTACCTATCAACTCATAGTCCGGGAAACCCAAAAAGCCGAAGAATTAAATCAGGCCATTCTGACACGTACAGAGGCAGGGGCTCCTGTTTATCTGCGAGATGTCGCTACAACGGAACTGTCACATCCCCAAGCAGAATATTTTTCCTATGTAGGGGGGAAGCCAGCCATTACGCTAAGCATTGGAGCAGAAAAGGGCACAGACGTCCCGCCTATGAGCGAAAAGGTCAATGTCAAGCTCAAAGAGCTGGAAAAAACACTTCCCGAAGGGGTTCGTCTTGAAACTCTTTTTGCACAAAAAGATCAGGTAGATCATATCTTCGAGGATTTAAAGCGTGAAACGATTCTTGCAATTGTTGCTGTTATTCTCGTTTGTATGCTGGGTTTGAATTTGCTTACCTCTGCTTTTGTCGCATTGGCGATTCCGATTTCGGTTGCGATTGCCATTATCTTTTTGCCCATGTTCGGTATTACACTCAATCAAATTTCCGTTGTCGGTCTGATCATTGTACTTGGCATACTCGTCGATGACGCCGTAGTGGTCAATGATAATATTGAGCGGAGACTTACGGAATTAGGAGAATCGCCTACAGATGCAGCTATAAAAGGAACCAAAGAGGTGATGCTTTCTATTTTGGTTGCCACACTGGCTACCATCTCGGCCTTTGCTCCACTGTTGTTTCTACCCGGAAATGTAGGGGCATTCATCAAGCCTATTCCCGCCATTGTTTCTCTGACCATGCTTGCCTCCATGATTATGTCACTTACCATCATCCCTATTTTCCGAGAATGGTATGAGAAACGCAGGCAGACTCGTCAACCCAAGGGTAAAACTAAACCGGCAGGCTTGTTGGGCCAACAGATTCAGTCTTTAAACAAGCTGTATTCACAAAAGTTGATGCCCAAAGTCATTAAGCGTCCCTTGCTGACTGCAATGGCAGGACTCATGTTTGGAACAGCCGCTTATGGATTGGTTCCTTTTACATCAGTTGAACTCTTTCCTAAATCAGAGGACCCTCATGTCGCATTAAAAATAAAAATGCCTGTAGGCACCTCCGTGATAGAAACAGACAAGGTCGTTAAAGACATTGCAGGCTGGATAAAGAAGCAATCCGAAACCTCCAAGGTCGTCTACAGTGCCGGAGGAACTGCACCGCAACTATTTAGTGACATTAATAGTTCGGGTGGAGATATTAGATATGATGAGACCGTAGGACAAGTTGCTGTCGTCGGTAAAAAAGATATTTTTGATCTCGATACAACGGTTGATGCTTGGGAAAAGCATGTTAAAAAGTCATATCCTGAAGCTACAGTGTCGACGTATATTCCCCGTCTGGGAGTCCCAGTGGGCAAGCCCGTCGCTATTCGGATTTCAGGTCAGAACCTGAATCAATTGCAAAGCCTTGCCCAAAAAGTAAAAGAGCAGATCGCCACAGTAGAGGGTACAACCGGCATCATGGATGATATAGGGATCGAAAGATATGCACTGGATTTGCAGGTCAACAAACAAGCCATGGATCAATACCTGGTAAGCTACACAGATCTGACTCGTACCCTGCTTCTGTTAAAAGAAGGGGCTAAAGTTAGCCAATTTGATACAGGAAACGATCTGGTGGATATTAAATTGTATTTGAATCATAGCAACGAGGAGCCCAGCACGCTTTTCCAACAATTAAGCGTAGTCAATTCAGCCGGTGTGCAGATTCCGTTAAACCAGCTCGTACAGATAAAGCCATCGTTTGCTATTCAGCAAATCAAGCATTACAATATGGAGCGAACGATTACGGTAGAAGCCGACTTGAACGGGCGAACTGCAAGCGAAGCGATGGTGGATGTAGAAAGTAAACTGGCACAAATGAAGTTCCCCGAAGGCTATAAATGGGAAGTGGGCGGTGAAACCTCCGATCAGTCCACCATATTCGGGGATTTAGGGAAGCTGGCAATTGTTGTAGTCTTGCTCATTTTACTCTTAATCACCATGCAGTTTTATTCGCTGTCCATTCCTATTATCATTATGACGACAGTGTACTTGGCAGCAGCCGGTGGAATTATCGGTATTTTCCTGACAGGTATGCCTATTGGATTTATGAGCATCATGGGAATTATCGCGCTGGCGGGAATTGTAGTGCGAAACGGAATTGTGTTAATTGAGTTCATCGAAGATGCCCGACATGAGGGAATGGAACTGAAAGAAGCTGTGATAAAAGCAGCCGCTGCCCGTTTTAGACCCATTTTATTGACTTCTCTGGCTGCAATAGTAGGTATGATTCCGTTAGCCCTATTGGGAAGCCTGCTCTTTAAACCTCTGGCGTTTACCGTCATTTTCGGATTGTTATTCTCGACTTTGTTAACCCTGTTTGTAGTGCCATCATTATATATGATCATGGCCAAGTTCAAGATGCGACGTCAGCTCAAAAAACAGCAACACACGGCTATCACACACGATCAACCTTTGTAGTTGCATGTAGTGAAGTATACACAGTCGGATTGAACCCTAGGGGGAAGTAAGTATGGAAAGCAAAAAAAATGATATATTACAGGCGGCCATTCGGCTGTTTTCCAGAAAAGGCTACTATTCAACATCTGTTGAAGAGATCGCCAAAGAAAGTGGGATGGCCAAGGCATCCTTTTATAAATATTTTCAGGGAAAAGAAGAACTGCCTCTGGAAATGTGTATTATCCTAGAGAAAAATATTGAACAGGATATCCGGGCACTTTACAGTAAACCTGATCTCACTAATCATGATAAACTGCACGGGTTTATTGTACTCTATTTAAAAAATCTTGTTGAAAACAAGGTATATCTTATGATAGATATGCCTGAACCATCCATGCTCATTTTTCAGAATGAACAACTCAATGACGTCTTCGAGCAACATGAATACAAGCTGTACAAATGGGTATGCGACTGCTTGATTGATGTTTTCGGACCCGACATTGAAGATTCTGCATGGGATATAACCTTTGTACTCAAAAGCGTTGTATTTGAATACATTCGCTTCTTTGCGGATCGGATGAACGATGAAACGGTTGAAAATCTTACTCAATTCATTATTTTCCTATCCAATTCCTTGGTTGCCAGCCTGAAGAGTACCGATTCGGCCCCTCATTTGTGGAGCAATCAGGGCTGGTTGCCTGAAAGCATTCTAAGCAATCCCTTTGGTCAGGGCCGCCAGATTAACGGCCTTCTCTACTCTCTGGAGGACAGCATTCTGCTGTCTTCTTGGAGTTCGAGTGAAAAGCAAGAATACCAGCAAATTGCTGCTCTATTAAAGGAAGAAGCTTTGAAAGCGAATCCTCAGATGGGTCTTTTAAAAGCACTCTTTTCATATTTGGAGCAGCGGAAGGAACTAAAAAAAGTTTGTCATTTGCTCCAAAAACTGTTGAATCTTACATCCCCAACGGAGTAGGCGCTTAGAAATTCATCACAGCAATTCACAACTTAGCTTGTAGAATACATCAAAAAAGACTGCTCATGTAAATCATGAGACAGTCTTTTTTTGGTTATTGCTTATATTTGATAGCATATGGGAAATTACAGACCGGCTTGCACTCTCAGAGCGTCAGCTTTGTCTACACTCTCCCATGGCACATCCAGATCTGTACGACCAAAGTGACCGTAAGCAGCCGTTTGCTTGTAAATTGGACGACGCAGATTTAGCATTCGAATGATACCTGTGGGGCGAAGATCAAAATTGTTACGAATCAGTTCAACGAGCTTCTCGTCGCTTACTTTCCCAGTACCGTATGTATCGACACTAATGGAAACTGGTGTAGCTACACCAATGGCATAGGCAAGCTGAATTTCTACCTTATCTGCCAATCCGGCTGCAACAAGGTTTTTCGCTACATAACGGGCAGCGTAAGCAGCGGAACGGTCCACTTTGGTCGGATCCTTACCGGAGAATGCTCCCCCACCATGACGCGCATAACCACCATACGTATCTACGATAATTTTGCGGCCTGTTAGACCTGCATCCCCTTGAGGCCCGCCAATAACAAAGCGACCTGTTGGATTGATGTAATACTTGGTTTGCTCGTCCAGCAATTCCGCAGGAACAACTGGCAAAATAACCTTTTCCTTGATGTCTGCCTGAATTTGCTCTAATGTAGTATCTTCTGCATGCTGTGTAGAAACTACAATGGCATCAATACGAACTGGTTTGCCATTTTCATACTCTACCGTTACTTGCGTTTTACCATCCGGGCGAAGGTACTTTAATGTTCCATCCTTGCGCACTTCGGCCAAGCGGCGTGCAATACGATGAGACATGGCGATAGGCAACGGCATCAACTCAGGTGTTTCATTCGTAGCAAAACCGAACATCAACCCTTGATCTCCTGCTCCAATGTTCTCCGTTTCTTTATCTACCTCAGCAGGATCACGGCTTTCCAGAGCAGCGTTAACCCCTTGAGCGATGTCCGGCGATTGTTCATTCAAAGAAGTCAATACAGCGCAAGTATTATAATCAAAGCCATATTTCGCACGTGTATAGCCAATTTCCTTAATCGTATTGCGTACAATGGATGGAATATCCACGTATTCCGATTTGGAGCTGATTTCACCAATGACAAGAACGAGACCAGTAGCTACTGATACTTCACACGCTACCCGTGCATTAGGGTCATTAGCCAAAAAGGCGTCCAATACGGCATCGGAAATCTGATCACAGATTTTATCCGGATGACCTTCTGTTACAGATTCAGACGTAAACAAATGACGGCCTTTTACAGACATGAATTTCAACCTCCCACAATTAAAATACATGAGGATTTGTATAAAATCCTGACATGGCAATGGCATTAGCCAGACACTCTCACGCCAACATGTGGCCGGAAAATGACTTCTATACCTGATTAACAAAAAATGAACCTTTTCCGGTAGGAAAAGGTTGCGTACAAGCCTCAAATGCCATGATATCCTATTTAAAACAAGGTGTCAATTCATATCACCCAATTACAAAGGGCAACACTAAGACAAATTGACAAGAAATAAATTTCTCATCCACATGAGGATAGCCTTATTTAAAAAACGATTGCACGTCAAAATCAGTTAAAAATTATTGCAACTTACAAGGTACCAAATTCAGATAAGCTGCGTTCGGCAGATTGTACCAATCGCTTGGTAATTTCACCACCTACAGAGCCATTCTGTCTTGAAGTCAAATAGCGCCACTCCACATTTGCGCTTCCTTTAAACTCGCCCAACTCCGCAGCAAACTCACTGTCGACACTCGGATGTATATGCGCATATTGGGGATTATAAACAGGAAGACCAAACTCAGCAGCAATTTCATACTTCAAATCATTTAATCTGGCACGGCTTTCGGGAATCAATCGTCTTTGACCTTTTGACGCCATCGTACACACCTCCATCAATTGTATTTTCTTTCATGAAGTTAGTGTGCAGCGTTTGGAGTCAGCTTAGCCAAGAACAATTTGCTATCCCAAGCAGTATTTACGAAAAAGAACATTCCAACATACAATCTATTGGAGAGTATAACCGCCACGTACCATGACGACCAGGCCAAACTTCTGTCCTTCTTTTACCTGAATACCTCTTCCTTCTCTAGGAAAAGATAGTAAATGATTTTTCTCAACCGCCTGATTATGGACAATTTCTGTTCCGGAAGTGATATCAATAGCTCCACTGGCATCCATACTATAAACAACAGCATACCCGTTACGTAAAATAAATTCCGCCCCAACTTTGGCAATCAACTTTTGACCAGGCTTTACATCAACAACCTTCAATTCCTCGGTCTGTTCCACAGCTGCGGAAGCTTTGCCTGTACTAGGCGCTCCCGAAGTTGTTACGTTAGAAGTAGCGTTGGTGGTGGGAACTGCTGAACCAGTCGTTTTACTATTAGTGCTACTTGCTGATACTCCACCTTTGATTGCCTGAGCGATTTTCTGGTCAACATAGCTTTTGGTTACAACTGGATCATCAGCTGTACCTGGTTGTCCAGAGCTGGAGGCTCCATTAACTGAGTTGTTCATTAAGGAGCCTGCAACTATCCCTCCTCCAAGTAAAACCGCAGCCAGCGTTACTTTGTAGCGTGGTTTCATAAAAATCCTCCTACAGCAGGTTAATGCATTGTGAAAAATAATTTTATATTAGCATTATTATTGGCTTGCTCCAGAAGAAGCACCTTGCAGCACCCATGGTTTATTATAAGCCATCTTCAATGTATCAATGCTCGTAACTATATCTTCTGCTTGCTGTTCAGCCGTGGTCACTTTCAGATTAGCCTCATAAACCTGAAGTTCAGTAGCTAAACCCACATCAAATTGCTTTTTAGCCATATCGGCCGCACTTCTAGCGCTCACCAAACCAGCTTGAATTTGAGAATACTGGCTTTCCAAGCCTTTAATGTTGTTATAAAGGGTTCTCACAGCTTCTTCAAGAGTTCTCTTTGTACCCTCTGTAGCATACTGAGCTTTCTCAACATCAAGTTGTTGAGCTTCGTATGGCGTATTTCCTTGAGTATTAAAATTGTAGAGCTTCAAGCTCAGTTCAGCTAAATCCACTTTTTGTTCACTTAACCAAATAGCCGTGCTGCTGGTAAGCACTTGGCTTACCTTAGTTTCCACATTATCTTTGAATTCAGAATAAACAGGTTTATCTTTCAATTCGTAACGCTGTTCTGGCTTGTAACCAATCATTTGATTCAAAGATACATATGCGCTATCCAGATCTTTTTTTGCCTTGTCTAAAGCAGCTTGATTTTGAGTCAACTGGTTCGTTGCTTGAGTCACCTCATAATCACTCGACATTTGATTATCTCTTTTAATTTGTGCAACTTTCAGCTTGCGCTCAGCATCTTCAATATTCAAAGCAGCCAATTTAACGGCATTTTGCTTTTGAAGAAGCTTGTTATAAAGATCCTTTACATTGTATTCAATACCTTCTTTGGTCATATCCAGGTTCTTTTTGGTAGCCTCATAATTAAGGTTAGTTTGAGCATAACCTTTGAAAGCTTTATCTTGTCCTTCATCACCTGCTTCGGCAGGAACAAAGTCAATATTTTTGCCTGCTTCTTTCATGATTTTCCCGGCTTGATCAATACTAGCTTCTCCTGTTTTAACTGAGGTACTATCAGCTATAGCCAGTTTAACTGCATCATCATAGGCTAAAGAATCATTATAGTAGGTATCATAAGTAACTTTAGTCACAGGAGCTGTGAAAGGCTTACTGGATAAGCTGTTGGTTTGACCATCAGTAGTGCTTCCATCAGCTTGATTTGAAATAGTTACTGTCCGTGTAGTCTTATCCCAATTTACTTTGGCGCCTAATGATTGGCTCACAAAGCGCAGAGGAACGAGCACTTGACCCTTTTGAATTTGAGTAGCTGCATCGAGTTGTACAGGAGCACTATTCTTATAAGCAAGTTTAGAACCCACATTTAAAGTTAACGTATCATCATTTTTGGATGCAATTACTTTTTTAGCTTTGCTATCCCACTCCACTTGTGCTCCCAGGCTTTCAAAAACGCCGCGAAGAGGCACTAAGGTTGTATTTTGGCTAATCACTGGTGACTGTGTATATTGCTGGGCTACACCGTTAATAATAACTTTTATATCACCTGTTTGAGCCCCTGCAAGATTGGCAAATGCAGAAGAAAGAACCAATGTGGAAAGTACCGCCACTCCAAAACGTTTCATAATTTCTCTCCTTTGTCAATAAGGCTAATAAAAGAAAAGGGCTCCAAAAGGAACCCTCTTCTCATCTAATTCAGTTAACTCAAAAGAGTTGCTCTTAAATTAGTTTTTGTTTTCAACAGTAACTGTTTTTGCAGTTGCATCATAAGTGATGGATGCATCCAGCGCTCTGCTCACCCAAGCGATTGGCAGTACAGTACGGTTTTTGTTAGTTACAGCTTTAACGTCCATACGAATCACAGAACCGTTAACAGTCAACAGGTTTGTGTTCAGTTTGATTTGAGCAACAGTGCTACCTTTAATCAGGGTAACTGTGGAAGTTGCTTTGTCAAACAGGATGTTTTGTTGGGATACACCCAGAGCTTCAGCTGCATAACGTACTGGCAAGTAAGTGCGTCCGTTTTCAGCATAAGGAGCTACTTCTGCTGTTTTACTTTGACCATCTACAGTGTAAGAAGTGCTTCCCAGTGTGAAGACAGCTTTAGTACTAGTAGCACCTGGAGCTGGAGTTCCAACAGTTGCGATTGCTACTTCAGCAGCTGCAGTGTTGTTGTCTTTCCAGTTTTGAGTGTTGTCAGTTGCGCCTTTGTATGCAGTGTAAGAAACAGCGCTACCTTTCAGCTTAGCAACGATGTCGCCTTGAGCTACAGTACGGTCAACAGTCAGCTTAGGAGCCGAGATTGTGATTGTACTTGGAGTAGCACTTTCGCTATCGATGTAGAAGCTCAGACGGCCTTTGTTGCTTTCGCCGTAAGTATCAGTAGATACGCTCTTCACTTTAACGTCACCAGCTGTAACTTTCACTTCTGGAGTAGCAGCAAAGCGTACGCCTGTTGGCAATTCCAAGATTACTTCACGGCTACCATCTTTCTTAACGAAAGCTTCTTTAGCTGCTTCAGTAATTGTGATGTCGCCAACTTGTTGGTCGCCCAGACCGATTGTCAGAACTGGTTTGGATGCAGCAGCCAAAGTGACAGCTTGCTTCACAGTTGCAACCTTAACAGTACCGCTCAGACCTTGGCTACCAGCAACATCAACGTTCAGATCGCCGGAGAAACCTGGTTGTGTAGCAACTTCAACGTTTTTCAGTTTCAAAGTACCAGCATCAGTAGTGCTGTTAGCGTTATTGAAAGTCAATTTCAAAGTACGTTTGTCAGAGTCAGTATAGGAAACCTCTGCTCCACCCAAACCGTTAGTGTTCTCCATAGAACCGGAGAAGTTGCTTCCAGGGTTGTTGCTTTCAAAAGTTGACTGCCAACGAGCACCTTCAGGCAGACGCAAAGTTACAGTACGTCCTTTTACGAAAGAACCAGCAACAGTTTCTTTAATTGAAACATCACCAATTTTTTGCTCATCATGACCAGCAAGAATTGTTGTTGGAGTAGCAACGGAAACGCCACCACCGATTTGACCATAGCTACCAACTACAAGGGAGCTAACGTCAGTTGTTGCGTTACCAGAGATACTTACAGTAACATCGCCCTCTTTAGCACTGTTTTCATCATCAACATAGAATCCTACAGGCAATTGGAAAGATGTTTGAGCATCACTTACTTTTTTCAAAGACAAAGTAAGTGTATCACCATCACTAGAATACTTCACATCATCTGGCTTAATTGCTTTGTCTGTATTGGAAGTAAACAAAATAGTGGCTGGATTTTTAGGAGCGGAGTCCCATTTGAAACCGCTAGGCAATTTCAATTTAATATTGCTGTTACCCAAAGAACCAGCAGTTTCTTCTTTAACTTTCAAAGTTGCAGTAAAGTTTTCTTCACTGGAAACTGTATCAGCAGCAGACAAAGATACTTGACCAGAAGAAACTACGTTTGCAATTGTAGCTTCGCCGCTAGTAAAGCCACTTGCAGAAGCTGCATCAATAGTAGCCTTTACAGGTCCATTGCTAGGTCCGTTAACATTGATTTTACCAAAGTTCAGATAAAGATCAACGCTATCTTTAGAGTTAGTAAAGTTAAAAGTCACTCTTGCAGAGTTATTAGTGAGCTTCTCTACAGTCAAACCCTTACCCTTAACATATCCAGTTTCTGCACGAGCAGCATCATTATCATCGTTATCGCCTGGATCAATGTAAACGCCCAAACCATAAGTAGAATCAATAGCAGTAGGAACAACTCCAGGGTTGGTAGCAAATTCAAAGCCTTTAGGCAATGTAACAGTGAAGGATTCACCTTTACCAACAGAAGCTTGGCTTACGTTAACTTTCACTCTACCCAGAGTAGTGTTTGTAGTTTGACTTGAACCAATGCTAGGAGTATTAACAGAAGTATAGCTAGAAGCTGCATGAACTGCAGTTGGGGAAGTCAGTGCTGCGATTGGAGCTGCAACACCAGCAACCAATGTTGCTGTTGCCAGCACGTTGATCATTTTTTTATTAAACTTTGTCATAACCTTTTTTTCTCCTCCTTGAATATAACCAGAAATATTATTTTTGTCTTTTTGTCGGATCTTGTCACTCATCAGTCGTTACACCTCCTTTCCGAGCTTTATGAGAACCCTTATAAAATGATATCTGTGACAATATCACAGAAGCTTGGAATCTAGTTGAAAGAAAGCGTCCATTTATGACGTACTCCAGTATTATACAATGTGATAACAATGTCGTAAAGAATTTTTTTAGCGAATTATGTCTTTACGCTTTTGTACCCCTTGTTTCATACTCACCCAATTAGACGTAGCATGGGTTCGAAAAGTTGCGTCCGTTTCAAAAAAAATTTTTATTTTTTTTGAATATGTATTCCGCTTTCCTACAGTCATAATTATACTATTGAACCTGTTCCTCCGTCATCCTACAACTTTTACCTGTTCAACCTTAATGTACAAGAGTTCTCTTGCGCATTTATGGTAGTCCCTTAATGAGTATATTCACTGTACATTATCCATAGAATATAAAGGATACATAAATCCCAAAGGTACGCCCAGATTGAACACTTAAAGTAGCAGGTAATGACGGAGTATCAGCAATTTTTATAGCCTGCACACCCAGAACAAAACAAATTACTTCACTATATTAACCTTAGCACCGTCAGTAAGCAGGCTTATTCCCTTAACGGCAATGGTCTGGCCCTCGGTAAGCCCCTTGGTTATTTCAACCTCCTTGGCGCTTTCCTGGCCTGTTTGCACTTCTACCCGTTTAGCAGTAGCACCCTCAACCACATAAGCATACTTTTTCCCAGCTTGCTCTGTAACGGCGTCTTGTGATACTAGAATGTTTTGTGCAGCTTCCGATTTCATATAAACATACACAACCATACCGGATTTGAACTCGCCAGATGGATTGGGGACTGAAATTTCGACAGGATATGCCTTGAGATCATTATCCATAACCGGATTGACCGCTGTCACTTTAGCCTCTATTCGTTTGCCCAGTGAGTCTACTCCTAGAGTTACAGTGGAGCCTACATTTAGCTTAAGCAGATCCTCCTCAGAAACGTTCACCTTGGCAAGGATAGGATTTGTATTTGCAATCGTAACAACGGTCGCCTGAGGACTGACCATTTGTCCTGTTGTACCAGTCACGACTGAAATGGTGCCCGACATAGGTGCTCTGACTACAGCGTCGACAAGCTGACTACGTGCAGTATCCAAAGCAGCCTTGGCCTGATTAGCCGAAGCACGTGCTACATCAATACCCGTTTTCTGTTGTGCAAGACGCAATGACTTCTGGGCATTAGTATATGTTGTCTGGGCACTTTCCTTGGATGTTTGCGCATTATGAAGTGAGAGCTGGGCGTTTTCCAACGCAGTTTGAGCTCTTCTATGCGCTATTTGAGACTGTTCCAGGTCAGATTGCGAAACAGCACCAGCACTAAACAACTGCTGGTTACGATTTAGCGTATTCTGAGCATCACGCACGGAACTTTGGGCATCTATCACAGCAGTCTGCGCTTGGGTAATGGCATTGTCTTGCTGTACCAATGCGCTCTTAGCCTGGTCCACAGCAGACTCTCCCTGCTGAACAGATTGCGCTGCTCCGCTTTCAGCTTGCTTCAAATTAGCAAGTGCAACCTGGTAAGATTCCTGAGACTGTGTAATCGTGTCCTGAAGGTCTTTCTGATCAATCGTAAACAAAATATCGCCTTTGTTTACCCTTTGTCCCACTGTCAAATTAATGTTCAGTATTTTTCCGCTAATTTTCGGGGAAACCTGAGCCGTGTCTTTGGGCGCAAAGCTACCTACAATACCTGATGAATCCTCAATACTGCCTTTAGTCACTTTTGCTACCTGGATCGGAATCGTTTTCTGTACCGCAGCCGGAGAGGCTGGGGCTTCCCCCCCACCGCAACCTGCCAATGCAACTGACAAAAGCAATGTCGTGGCAATCAGAGCACTTTTTTTATTCATTATATCTCTTCACCTCATTATTAAATGTGAACACTCTTTTGTTGCAGCTTTGCTTCTTTTTTGAGCTGTCTTTTCAATTTCCGTTCTTTACGCTTTTGTATACTATTATCCATGATAACGTAGATTACCGGAATAAGAATTAATGTAATAAGAGCTGAGAAAGACAACCCGAACACGACGACAACAGCCATCGGTGCTTGTGTTTCGTTACCGTTTCCTGTAGCGAATGCCATTGGAAGCAAAGCAAGTACAGTAGCAAGCGTGGTCATTAAAATTGGACGTAACCGTTCAGATGCTCCATGAATAATGGCTTCATCCCGATCCTGACCTTCTTCTCGGAGCTGAATAATGAAATCAATCATGACGATGGCATTATTCACGACCAAGCCGACAAGCATAATATAACCGGTTAGAGCCGATACACTAAGGCTAGCTCCTGTTACAACCAAACCAATAAGCACACCTATTAACGTAGGTGGAACCGAGAACATAATTACAAACGGCGTAAGCAAGGATTCAAACTGCCCTGCCATAACCATATAAATCAGCACCACGGATAGCAATATAGCTACTGCCAGATTTGTAAAGGACTCCATCATTTGCTCATTTTGTCCGCCACCCGTATCGGCACTATATCCCTCAGGGAAATGGGTACCTTTCAGAAGAGCATCTATTTTTTGGTTAACTGTAAGGATGTCCCCTGTGCCATCTATGTCAGCAGTAATCTGTACTTGACGTGTTTGGTTCTCGCGTGTAATAGTCTCGGGAACCTCACGCTTATCGATACTGGACACTGATGACAGAGGCACATCGATCCCTTGTGCAGTTGTAATCCGCAATGTTTGCAGATAAGCCAGATCATGACGATACTCATTCGGCAACGATATTTTCACATCAATCTGGTCTTCTCCGGTACGATAGCTTGTAGCAACCGAACCGTTAAAGGAGGTGCTCACAGCAGACAAAACTTGAGATGCTGACAAACCATATCGGCTGGCAAGCTCTCGATTAATCGTAATCTCATATTCCTCACGAGTAGAATTCAACGTACTCTTAGCATTGACCACTCCCGGTATATTTTTAACCTCAGCTAAGAGATTATCCGAAAGCTCGCGCAATACTTCTACATCATCACCCTTCAGGTTGATGTTTACGGCCGATCCACTTGATATCCCGCTTGAGGATTGAATAATAATTTCCGCATCGGGGATATTTTCCACTTTTTTGCGGAGCTCATTGACCACGGCATCAGTAGGTCGTGTATGCCCATCCTTCAGCGTAACATTAACCTGGGCAGCATTAGCAGATGTTGAACCGGATATACTTGACACACCGCCTCCAGAACCTACAGTTACTGACATTTTATCAAGTTCAGGAATCTTTAAAATTTCCTTTTCAATTCCTTGAACAACCTTCTCTGTTTCTTCCAACATGGTTCCATTAGGCATCGTTACCGAGACCGAAAACTCCCCTTCGTCGGTTTCAGGAAAAAATTCCGTTTTAACCATAGGAATCAAAGCTGTTGCAGCTACAAACATAAGTAAAGTAATAGCCAAAACACTTTTTCGGTGGTTTATCCCCCACTTGAGAACACGGCGGTATCCGCCTTTAAATTTCTCAAAGGCGATATTAAACCAGATAATCGGGTTAATTCCTTTATAGGTACCCGAAGAATATATTGACTCATCTGGTACAGTAGGCAACCAACGTGAACTAAGCATAGGTACAATTAAAAGCGATACTAGCAAAGCCGCGATATGAGAGAAAATTACGGTCAAGGCTAACGGCTTAAACAGCACGCCTGCAATTCCATCTACAAATACAACTGGTAAAAACACTACTATCTGTGCAAGTGCAGATGCCATTACCGCATTACCCACTTGCTTGGAGCCATCAATAGCGCCCTGCAGCATGCTTTTGCCTTCATGTCGTTGTCTGAAAATATTCTCGATAATAACGACAGCAAAGTCAACAAAGGACCCTAGCCCCAGTAGCAATCCACTTAATGAAATAATGTTAATGGTTTGTCCAGTGAAATACATCATCATAAACGTTGCTACAAAAGAAATTGGAATAACGATAGTTGCAATAATTGTAGAACGTGCGCTATTTAGAAATAGCAGTAACACAATAGCTGCAATGATAAGTCCCAATACAGCATGCTCTATTAGTGAATGTACAGAATCGCTAATAGGTTTGGAAGCGTCTGTGACCATCTCAAGCTGAGTCCCCGTAGGCAAGTTCTTACGAATTGAATCCAGACTTTCCTTCACAGAATTAGCAATGGCAAGTGTATTCCCTCCGGTAGCCTTTGTGACTGAAATATTAATACTTGGCTTACCATTGTATGTGGAAATGGTGGTGACATCATCCAAGGAATCTTCAATGGTTGCGACATCCTTTAATTTCACACTGCCTTTGCCCACAGTGATCGGAGTCTCTCCCATTTCCGAAACAGCTTGATATTCACCTTGAACCCTGATTTGGATCTCTGTATTACCACGATCAACAGAACCTGCAGAGCCGGCCACATTATTAGCTGCTAATGCCTGACTGATCTGATCTAACGTAATACCATAACTTTGCAGTTTGGCCTGATCTACAGTAATTCGAACCAACCGCTCTTGTCCCCCAGACAAACCGACTGAAGCGACCCCTGAAATTCTTTCGAGCTGTGGTTCGATGATATCCTTTGCAATAGACTTCAGTTTGTTAACATCCTGATCACCAGTAAAGGCCAAATTAATTACAGGTGTAGCATTGAGATCCAGTTTCAAAACACGCGGCGAATTGGCAGCTTTGGGAAGTGAACCCCGAACACCATCCAATTTATCTCGCATATCCAATGTAGCCTGATTTAGATCTACTCCCCAGTTAAACTGAATCATGACCATAGAGGTCCCCTCAGAAGACTGAGAGCTAATCGTATCCACATCCTGAATGGACGATAGACCTTTTTCAATAGGCTTGGTAACCAATTCCTCAACTTCTGTCGGTGTCGAGTTTGGAATACTGGTCACTACCATAGCAATAGGCAGCTTCATATCCGGCATCTGCTCGACAGGAAGCCTTAACGAAAAAATACCGCCCCCGATTAACAAAGCAACAATTAACATAAATACTGTTACAGGACGGCGTATTGAAAACTGAGACATCTCATCACTCCCCACTCACTTCTTTATGTAGCATTTAAGCACACTAATCCTCTACTACGATGAAATAGGCGTAAAGTTTCAGATAAATGCGCAAAAAAACATATAAGCAAATAATAAACACATTTTGAGA
This sequence comes from Paenibacillus terrae, assembly GCF_005217525.1. Taxonomy (GTDB): domain Bacteria; phylum Bacillota; class Bacilli; order Paenibacillales; family Paenibacillaceae; genus Paenibacillus; species Paenibacillus terrae_C. Next base: position 141,636 of record NZ_PNXQ01000005.1, read on the forward strand.
TAAATACTTAAAAAAAGTAGTTAATTTAAATGCATTTATGGTATTTCAAGAACAAAAACGGTGTAAACTTACCCATCAGTTATCTGCTCATTGTTATTATGGCATAGGCCCTTAATCCCAGTCAAATAGCTGATTTTAAAAAACATCCCTCTCATGTATATGAAAGGGAATTCCAATTTCGCATGGAGGGATGTTCAATAAATTCAGTTTTTTAAGGGTCTAGATTTTAGGAAGCAACTTTTTATCAGCCATAACTTTAGCTATGATAACGGCCGCATCTCCACGCAAGGTCAGAGATGTAGGATTAAACATATATCCTTTTTTCAGATCACTAGCATCAACAGGTGAACCCGTGATAAAGCCCTTCTTGGAAATCGCAAGCACAGATGCTTGTGCATAGTAATCAATCTTGTCTGCATCTTTAAAGGTTTTAGACAAGTTCTTCATGATCTTGTCATGATCTGTTTCCAGCTTCAAATTCAATGCCTTGGCGATCATGACTGCTGCATCTTGGCGCGTGATTACATCTTCCGGCATAAAGATTCTTGGTTGCGAACCTTTTACAATACCGGCACGTGCGGCTGTTTCAATATAACGATAATCATAGAGAGCATCTGCTGATATCGTATTTGGAATAGAGACGTCATCAAAATGCTTCGCCCCGCTGAAATTAAGAGGAATTTGCAGACCTTTGACAATCATAGACGTGAATTCGCCTCTTTTAATGTAGCTGTCAGGTCCAAAACTATTAATTGGATCCATTGGGTTCATGACACCCTTAGCCAGAATGGCCTCAATGTAATCTCTGGCGTACTTGTGCTTAATGACATCACTATACGTTTCTCCAACCTTAGCTACAACATAGTAGCCGAAACGATCAAACGGTACTTTAATGGTATGTTTCTTCGGATCCACCACACCACCAATGTTCTGCCAATCTTTAAGATCCGAATCAAAATAGAACACTGTCATTTGTTTCCCTGCATCCTGCGCGATACTGCTATCATACGTCAAGGTTAATGTTGCACGCTTGGATGGTACTAATTCATTAGAAGGATCACGCCAGTAGAAGTTTTTGACCTTACTACTATCATTTTGTGACTTGTTAGCCAGTTGATAAGGATCGGCACCATAAGTTACCGGATCGTAAGCATCTGTTTTGATATCATCTGCTGTACCTGGGTCAATCCAGAATACAGGACTTGACTTGGTAAAACGAGTCGGAAAGTCTCTGCTGAAGTATCTGCTTCCATCTGCAATCAAGCTCTGCATATCCGACAATGCTTTTTCAGTTTCAAATTCATGACGGTCCACCACACCATCTTCGCTATTTGCTATCGCAAAGTACAATGTATGACCGGAGAAAACCTGATTTTTGAATTGCTGCGGTTGATCATAATCCCGACGAATCAGACTAGTTCCCTTAGCAAAAGCAAGTGTAAGATTACCATCAAACACTTTGTGCGATGTTTTCATCGCTTCCATGTATTGCTCACCAGGAATATTAGTAGGCACATATTTAACCGTAATGGTCTGTTTCAGTTTATCTTTACCTTTTGTAACCACTACGTCAATTTTATTATCTTTGTTGGCCTTTAGACCTGTGACGATGGCTTTGTAGGTTGAAGGGTAATCAACAGTGCCATCATAATCAGAATCGAATCCCTCTTGAACTGCTGTTTCCTTACCTACCATAACACTATCTGCATTACTTGCATTCACAACCACTTGCACAAAGTTTTGATTCACGATTCTCTTTTCAGGAAGCGGACGCAAAATATCAAAAGATGTGGATTGGCCAGATACTTGCAGTCGGAACGTTGCAAATGGTCCGCTCTTGCCACTGTTGTACAAGGTAATGTTATAGGCTACTGGTGTTCCATCTTGCGGAACAGTTTGGTTTTTCAACACAAAGCTGAAATACTTTTTGTCCGGATGATAGTACACGAGCAGGTCTTTTAAATCTTTATTCGTAAATTTATCTGTAGTAGAACCAGAGTTGTATGCTGTCTTAGCATCCTCGGCTGAATAAAACTCATTATTCAGTGTCCAGTTAACCTCGCTATCATCCGATCCCTTAATTTCCAAAATATATTGGTCCTTATTGGAAATATCACTTAGGGAACCATTGACCTGATCCGCTTTACCCAAATCAGCAATACTGAATGTACCAAACACATTGATATTTTTCAGGGATGTATTGTAATTGGTATCATCCACTTTAGTGAAATTAGCATCTTTTGTTTTCGGTGCAATTTCGCTATATTTCGGAGTACTGCTCAAGCCACTAACAGGCGTAAAAGGAATAATCCCCTGTGTGTTTGGAACGGGAATCACTGGAATATTGGTCTGTGTAAAGTTTACTTTTACCGTATTGCTATATTCAATACCTGGCTTGTACACAAACTTGATTTCATTATTCCCGCTTGCCAGTGCGTTGGCTGCGGCTGTTTCCGAGGAAGAAGCAAGTTTAAAGTCTGCCCCTGAGCCATCCAAATCAACCAATACATTATTAATGTACAGGAATACATTTCGGTTACTTCCAGTGTAATGAATATCTGCTATGTTGCTCACATCAAGCAATTTACCTTTAAAGTAGCCCAATTGAGTCAGTTTATAGGTATTCAAGTTTGAACTGGAGGTATTCAACGGAATTTGTTGTCCGTCATAAATCGTATCATACTTCATAAATGGACCCTGCAACAGATTCACTGTAGCTTTAATTAATTTGGTCGAGTCACCATTCAGGTAAAAATTCAGTACGTTCTGTCCTTCTTTAGGCAAAGTGTCTACATAGGCAACGATTTTCTTCACTTGTGTTGGCTTACCATTGATTGTCCGAATCACATCTTGAGGTGACCCTACAGTATGAACCGATACCCCAGAAAGCTCACTGATTGAAGTAGGTGCACCGTTAACAACGATGAACTCCATACCTACAGGAACAGATGGAGCATCTGTAGTCTTGTTCTTCATAGAGCTACCAGTTAACTTCATAGCTTCATCTATGGCAGCTGCCTGATCAGACCCGCTTCCATTAATTCTACTCAATAATTGATTGTTAAAATCAGGAAGATAGTTCACGTCATCAATATACGGCTGAGTGCTGCTGCGCAATGTAAATTGGACAGCCGATGGAGCAGGCGGGGTACTGCTATCGCTATAAGTCAGACCCAAGGATACTCTGGTCAAATGATCCACCACTACCTCTGAAGGTACAGTCACCTGAAATGGATATACCTTATAACCATTGGATGTAACCACATTAGCAGTATCAATCGTGGCATCAATCCCACTAGCACTACCCACAGCACTGCCATTGTTACTCACATCTGTAAACCGTGCATTAATTGTAGCCACTCCCGGATCAGATGCACCGCCTGGAACCAAAACCTTACCCTTCAAAACAACTCCATTCGTAGACGATACGGTAAAGTCAGGCGATGTGGTCAGATCGGCCGACACATTCCCGTCCATGTTCAGGTTCAAATCGGAAAATTCAGGCTTGCCCGTATAGATCGTGATTTCACGTGTAACCGTAAGAGCCTGAGTTCCGTTACCCACTTTAAGAGTCACTATATTTTTACCTGGACTGAGTACAACACTTCCTGTTAGTTTGTAGCCAGTATAAGAGTTAACAGTATACGTATTACTGCTTTTTGCAGACGTGAGTGTCACACTGTCAGCATTAGGCGCTATACCTTGAATGACCACTTTAACGTCATCCGAACCGCTATTACCAGCGTCTGTCAGCACAGCAGTCTGGTTCTCTACTAACTGCTCGGTTTTACCGTTCAACGTAGCAGACAGATCATAAACCTTTGGTCCATCCTGGTACTCTACGTAAATAGAATCCTTCATATCCGCCGAGTTTTGGCTGCTTTGGAATGTGATTCGATTCAAACCAGGAAACAGTTTAATGTCTGTAACTTTAAGCGTGGAGCCAGCGACTGTAATTCCGCCCTTTTGGCTCTCATTTTTATTTACTACGTTAAGAGTCGTTCCATTTTTGGAGAGCTGGAATACACTATATGATATCGTGCTTCCGTTCACACCGTTAATCGTTCCGTTAACTGTAATACGGTCCGTGTTTACCGACCTGGCTGAATCCACGTCATATTTTTCATTTGGAAAAATAAAATAAGTTCCCGTCGCAGCATGAGCCGTACCTACCAGGGCCGCCGGCACCAAGCCAATGATGAGACCAACCGTCAGCAAAATAGATAGCAATCGTTTCAAATCATTGTCCTCCTTAGATTCTGTCGCACCTTGGGGCACGTAATCATTCAATACCTTTTTTATCGGTAGCGAACATACAAAAAATTAGTAAATACGCAAAAAAGGAGGGAGTTTTTTCGTAGCGAAGAACAAAAAAGCCCTCAAACCCGCGGTATACCGCCAAGCTTGAAGGCTTACTTTTAAAATAAAAAAATTATAATTTCGAACGAGTCTGAGAATCTGGCTTAGCCAGCAACCGAATCAAGGTGTTAATCACCGGACGTTTGGTTTTACCGACAAGACCAATAACCTCGGCTCCGATCTGCAAGAAGAACATCATAATACATATCACGACAAAGATAACCCAGTTCGCTTCATTAAGCGCGGCATATGATTGAATCACCGCTAATACACCGAAAAATGCAGCAATAGCGTAAATGATCAATACGGTCTGTCTGTGGCTAAAGCCCAATTCACGCAGACAGTGATGTAAATGACCTTTGTCTGGTGAGAAAATCGGTTTTTTCTGCAACTTGCGACGAATGATTGCAAAGAATGTATCTGATAAAGGTACGCCGATAATGATCAATGGCGTAATAAACGATACAATAGCGATTTGTTTAAATCCAAGCATTGACAGCATTGCCAGGCAGAAGCCCAAAAATAGAGATCCTGTATCACCCATAAATATTTTTGCTGGATGAAAGTTGAAAAACAGAAATCCGATAATGCTGCCCAGCAGAACCAGACAAAGCATAGCAACCATATAGTTGCCCATCAGAAGAGACATTACAAAAATCGTTCCGATTGCGATTCCCGAAACACCAGCAGCCAGTCCATCCAGACCGTCAATCAAATTGATGGCATTCGTTACACCTACAATCCAGAAAATCGTAAGCGGGATGGAGATCCAGCTTTCCAAAGAAGAGTATGCATCCTGAAAAGGCACATTCACAAAATCAACACGAATATCAAAAGCAAATACAACCATACACGCAACGGCAATTTGAGCCAAAAATTTCAATTTTGCATTAAGATCAAAACGATCATCGAGAGCACCAATCAGTGTAATCAGCGTTCCGCCAATCAGAAAGGCTGCGATAAAATTAATATCCCGTGAGGACAGCATTCCTTCAGGCACAAAAGGTAAAATCGCCAATAAGGACAAAAGAAATGCCAGGAAAATCCCCAGACCGCCAAGACGCGGCATAATTCGGGTATGTACCTTTCGGGCATTCGGCACATCAACGGCTCCAACCTTCACAGCAAATTTCTTGACGAGCGGTGTCAATAACAGCGCAAGTCCCAGTGCCATGATGAAACCAATAATATAGATCAATAGCATTTGATCATTCGACCCCCAATTTTAAAGCAATCCCTTTTCAGATGTAACCGCATTGAATTATACTCTGATCGAAAATAAATACCAAGCTTCATATTCTGGCAAATTAGCGGGTTTTGAAGGCAGATTCAAGCTATTTATCACACTTTTGTGACGTTTTCTTTTTCACGCATCACTTTCACGGCGAATTTCGGCAGCGCAAGCATTCTTTTGTAGCGACTTGGCTCTTTCAATAGCCTATACAACCACTCAGATCTGAGCTTTTGGAACAATTTAGGAGCGCGTTTGGCTTTACCGGATATAATATCGAAGCTGCCGCCCACCCCCATCATCACAGGAACACCCAATTGTTCTTTAAATTTACCAATCCAGGGCTCCTGCGTGTCAGCTCCACGTGCTACAAACAGCAAGTCAGGATTTGCTTCACGAATAGCTGCAATCACCGCTTCATCCTCTTCCGGTCCGAAAAATCCGTCACGCTTGCCGCAAACCGTAATTCCGGGATAAAGCTCATGTACCCGTTGTGCAGTCGCTTGAATCACCTCAGATGTTGATCCGAGTAAATAAACTTTCCAATGATAGTTTTCTCCAGCTCCAAGTAATTCATGTAACAAGTCAAAACCCGCCACACGTTCTGGTACTGGATGCCCTACATAATTTGCGGCCCAAACCACGCCAGTCCCATCCGGGACGATGAGCTCCGCCTGCTTCATCACTGACATGTACATAGGGTCTTCCAACGCTGCCATAACCATAATCGGATTAGCAGTGATCACTTGATGGGGTCGACGAGACTCCACCGCTTGAATTAATACATTTAATGTATCTTTCATATTAAGCCTTGATACCGGAACACCGAAAATCGGGACGGTAGGCACATTCGTAACCTTATCAACTGTCACTGTATCCATCATCCTTTGCGACACAAGTAATTAACGATATGCTGTGCCGGTAAGCGAGCCTCGCTTTTTAACAAAGCAATTGCCGCTCCCTGGCTCTCGATCCATTGACTTCGCTGATCCAGCAGTCGTACAGCCTCAGCAGCCAGCTTTTGACCATTCAGCGCTTCTGTAGTGCCTACAGGCTGGCTACCGACGCGGCCGAGAAAATGGTCAATTTTAGGGTCATAGGATATCCCCAACGGGGGCACTTGATGGGACGCTGCATAAATCAGGCTGTGTAATCTCATCCCAATCATCAAACTGCAACGACTGACTTCCAGCAGCATCTGTTGAGGATCGATAACCTGCTCACACATGCTGACACGGCTGCCCGTTTCCCTAATATCCCCTAACAAATCCATTACCATCCTAGAAGCCTGCTCGTCGTCTGGCAGATGGAAAGGGAAAAAGCGCAAATGCACGCGGCGCCCGGCAGCTAATTTCTTCAAACCATCTGCAATCGCGGTTAATTCACGACGCTCCTTGTCCCAATAACGTACGGACACACCAACGATCGGAAGTTCATCCTCCCCTTCAGCAGCCACTCTGTTCAAACCTTCGGAATTGGAGGGCAATGGAAGCCCCATCACGGGATCAGGAACGACCTCAACAACAGGGCGTTGTAATTTCATGGTGTCCAGTAGCGCCGCAGACTGTTCATCTCTTACAGATACATATTCGCAGCGTTGAAACACAGACCGGATCATAGGGTAGAATATCTTCCGTTGCACCGGACCAATGCCTTGAGCATACACAAACGTCGGCTTTCCGGCCCACTGAGCCAGTTTGAGAATCGCCAGATAATAAGGAATGCTTTTGGCACTTGTTGCGTCCTGAAGCAAACTTCCACCGCCGCTGATTAACCCGTCACTGTTTTTAATCGCTCTCCGAACTTCTCCCAGACTCATACGCGGTACGGCTTCTACTCCGTACATCTTCTGCGTCCAATCGGGGTCCGAAGATAGCACAACAGGCTTAACCGTAATACCTGCCTGACGGCTTTCCTCCTCTAATGCTGTCAAAATCGACTTGAGCACTGCCTCGTCTCCACTATTGCGAAAGCCATAATAACCCGAGATTATTATCGTTTGAACGGTGGTGACCATTTTTTCCAACATCCTTCCAGCACTTGCCACACGACAATTGCAATAATTCCCAAAATCAGACCAAATCCCAATCCTAGCAGCCCACGACTAAGCGAGAGTGCCGCTGGAGAATGAATGTGTGCAAAGGTATCGACCATAGAGGCTTGACCAATAACAGCTATAATCAGCAAATAGATCGCATTGCGATATTTCAACGCAAGGAATGCACCTGCAATAAACAGTGGGTGTGCCATCAAGAATTCCTTATTACGCGGACGCACACCAAATGCATTCTCAAGGAAATTTCGGAAAACTAGTTCCGTGTTAGACACGGTACCCGCATTCCCGGTACGGCTCAAATAGTACACTCCTGCGGCTCCGATCACAGCCAGTGCGATGACCCATAATACAGTAATCGGCGTGCGCAGCAGCTTTGAGATTTCTTCGCGTATAGAAACGCCCCGGTAAAAGAAAATGTATATTGCCGCCAAAAAAATCGGCAAAATGTGAAGCAAGCTTACGCCTCTAAATTGGTTCAGCACTAGACTGTATGCAATACTGTTCAACAGCGCAATAACAAACGGTACAGCTGCCAGCGACAAAACTGCTGTCTGAACGTACAATACAAGTGTTTGAACAAGACGACGACCTATTGAAAGCTCAGGCTCCTGTTCGCGTTTGATTCTAATCGTACGCACAGCAATGACCATTGCAACCGTGGGTCCACTAATCGCTGCGAGCAGTGCCAAGCCTTGCTCCATCAAGCTGGAGTTCAGAACGTAAAGGCCTGCTGAGCCAACCAATCCCAATCCAAACGCTAACAAGGTCAACGCTGGGACAAAATACGACACCATAATGGAGAAGAAAGCCAGCGCACCCAGTACAACCACCAATTTCAGGTAACGTTGGTAGGATGAATCAACCACTTGAAATGGTTCAGCCTGTCCAAGCTCAAATCCCTTTTTCTCCATCCGTTGAACAGCATTGCCCGGGTTGTCCAAACTGTGGATCAAGTTGTCTACAGAATCCTTCACTTTGGCCTCAGCCACACTGCGGGTTGGAGCAGTATTAAGATACAACATGCGAATGTTGCGGTCCTTGGTCGCCAATGCAAAACGATCAGCCAACGTCTCCACATCAAGCATTGAATCTTTGTCGCTCAGTGAGTACAAGCGCACAACGTTATATTTTATAGCGTAAGCCAGCTTGTTGAAGCCTGCCTGCGGTTTTTTCAAGTTTTCAATAGCGGCCAGGCCAATATTGTATTTGTTCAGCAATTGAGCAAATGCCGCCAGGCTGTGTTCCTTCTCATTATCTGTAAACCCTTTGACAGAATCTCCTTCAAACAAAATGCGTTTTACGCCATTCTCCTGAAAAGAAGCCAACGTCTCTTCCGTCAATTCCTGATTGTAAGGAAGACTGTCGCTCATCCGAGGAACGATAAAAAATCCTTTACTCCGAAGCTGTTTCATGGCAATCGGATCAGGCTGCATAGGCTTGAGATACGCATCCTCTGGAGAAGTTTCTACAACGAGCCCTTCATGGCCCTGATAAGTCCATGGTTTGACGTTAATGTCCAGACTGTTAAAAGTACGTTCAATTAACGGCTTCAATGCCGCAGCGCTTTCCTGATCAGTGAAAACAACGTACGTAAAATTCTCATTGGCGGGGGATACCCGTTTTTCCATATCAGCAATATTCTGAGTTGTATAGGTTACAATATGGCCTGCTTTACGGAAATCATCCAGCGTGCTCTCATACATTGCCATACTGTTCACACCGGCCTGCTTTAAGCGATCAAGCTGCTCATTCAAGTAATCCTGCGGGTGAGCCTGATACGAAGCTGCCTCCGTCAAATCCCGATAATCGAATACGATCTCTACTTTTTTACTAGATGATTCTGTCTGCACACGATCGACAATTACAGGAATGGAAGCCAGCAAGCCAAGTGCAACCAGAATCCATAACCATTTTCGAGAAGCCGTATTCCAATACTGCCATTTCTGATACACCAAAGAACCTCCTTAATATTCGGGATTTTGCAAAATTCAATGCTGCCCACCTTGCCCTTACTCAGCTGTTGATAGGCCACTCATTGAATTTTGCAAAATCCTCCGTTACCGGAATAAGCCTATTTTCCCAAGGCCTCTTCCAGTTTATTCTGCAATACAGAAATGACCTCCACGGCGTACTGCCCTTTGCCGTGAGAGGTCACCGATTTCTTAGTTCGTATCCAATTACCTTAACCCTATTCTATTATAAATGGATTTGTCTCAAGCGTCTACGCGTGCCATAACAGCTTCCACCAGACGGCTGATTTTTTGCTCAGCATCCGCCAGAGAGGAACCTCTTACCGCAAAGTATACTTTAATCTTCGGCTCGGTACCAGAAGGACGCAAGCAGAACCACGAACCGTCTTGCAGTAAGAACTTAAGCACATTCTCTTGCGGTAGTCCGTCCAAACCCTGTGAGTAATCCAGCACTTTTTCCACCTTCACACCTGCAATTTCCAGAGGCGGGGTAGTGCGCCAATCCGTCATTTTGCCTTGAATCTGCGCCACTCCATCCTTGCCCTTGAGTGTGCGGGACTCCAGCTTCTCCAGAAAGTAACCAAACTGCTCGTACAGTTCCTGTAAAACATCATACAGCGTCTTGCCTTGAGTGCTGTAATAAGCAGCAGCTTCAGCGATCAGCATAGCCGCCAAGACCGCATCCTTGTCACGGGCATAATTACCTGCCAAATAGCCGTAGCTCTCCTCATAGCCAAACAGGTAGGTATAATCGCCTGTTTGGTCAAACTGATTCATTTTCTCACCAATATACTTAAAACCTGTAAGCGTATTAAATACGGTTGCTCCAAAATACTCAGCAATCACTGCACCCATTTCACTCGTTACGATGGTTTTGATGACCGCTCCGTTACTTGGAAGCTTACCCGTTTCTTTTAGCTGGTTCAACAAATAGTAGGCCATGATCGCGCCAGACTGATTTCCGGACAATACTACATACTCGCCGTCACGGTTTTTCACAACCGCTCCCATGCGATCCGCATCCGGGTCTGTACCGATCAACAAGTCCGCCCCAATCTTTTCCCCCAGCGCAATCGCCAGCTTGAAGGCATCGCGTTCTTCCGGGTTTGGTGATTTGACAGTAGAAAATTCAGCATCCGGCTGTTCCTGTTCAGGCACAACATGCACCTGCTCAAAACCGATTTTCTCCAACACGCGGCGAATCGGTACGTTGCCTGAGCCATGGAGAGGTGTAAACACAACTTTGAAGTTTTTGCCCGGTCCGGCTGCAATCAGCTCACGATTAACACTCACACTGGCTACCGTATCCACAAACGCTTCATCTTCTTGCTCTCCAAGCCAAACCAGCAAGCCCTGAGCCTCTGCTTCTTCACGTGTCAGACGGTGAATATCGGCAAAAGAAGGAACCTCATGGATGTAACCAATTACCTGCTCAGCCTGATCAGGAACAAGCTGGCCACCTTCATCGTTGTATACCTTGTATCCATTATATTCAGGAGGGTTATGGCTTGCTGTTACTACAATCCCACCGCTGGCTCCCAAATGACGTACGCTAAAAGAAAGCTGTGGCGTTGGACGCAAGGACGGGAACAGCTTGGCAACGATACCGTTGCCTGCCAGCACCAAAGCCGCATCCAAAGCAAACTCTGGCGAGAAATGACGCGAGTCATGAGCAATTACAACCGAAGGCTTCCCTTCTTTCCCCGCATGCTGCTCCAAAATATAACGAGCCAGGCCCTGAGTCGCACGTCCAATGACGTAACGATTCATCCGGTTGCTACCCGCCCCGATCACTCCGCGCAGACCACCTGTGCCGAATTCCAGCTCTTTGTAAAAGCGATCCTCCAACTCCTGCTCATTGCCTTCCAATGCGCGCAACTCCTGTTTGGTTTCTTCATCAATATAAGGATCATGCAGCCAGCTCTCAATGCTTTCCAATGCTTTTTTACTCAACTGCGTCATGCCAATTTCCCCTCTCCGTTTTTGGTTGGCCAATACAGGATTTCTATGTACACATGCACTCGGTTCAGACGTCGTGCTTATGTCAGCAGACCTTGCTTATTGGGGAGGATCGGACAATGCAAACATAATCTCGCCCTCAGCTACTACCGCATCGCCTACCTTAGCCGTAGCCTTCCCTTTACCGAATGCTCCTTTGGAACGGGTTATTTCCACTTCAAGCGTCAGCGTATCCCCAGGAACGACCTGTCCGCGAAAACGGAACCCATCCAGCCCTGCCAAGAAACCAATTTTGCCGCGATTGCTTTCCAGATGCAACAGTGCGAATGCCCCTACCTGAGCCAAGGCTTCGGTAATCAGCACACCGGGCATAACAGGATAACCCGGAAAATGTCCAATGAAATGAGGTTCACTCATCGTTACATTTTTAATGCCTACTGCTCTTTTCCCTTCCTCCAGCTCAATAATGCGGTCCACCAACAAAAACGGCGGCCGATGCGGGATAATCTCCTGAATTTGATTAACATCGATTTGCACTTTGTCCATTTACTTTAATAACTCCTCCCGCTTGCAGGCTCAGGCTCTCAACAAAATAGAACCGCTGCAAGCATAATATTACCCCGCCTGCGCTGCATAAAAGCAGTTCAAAGCGGTAACAATGTTAGATATCCTTCACCTACTGCAGAAGTGAAGGTTGAGATAAGGGGCTTTTTCCGCCGGTTATGCAACCAGAGGCGCGAAGAGGCCCTTTTGCCCGTGCTTGGTCTTACCCCGCAGTGTTTAAACTTCCCCATCATTATACAGTTATCAGATGTAAAAAGAAAATTACGCGGAAGTACCATATTGATTGCTCGTTTTAGGGGGAAGCGGAGCTTCAATTTGAGTCAAGGGGGACTGGCTACGTGGATGGATCATTCTTCCGATCGCTGTTAACCCCGGATTTTTTCATTGTAATGGGAATTTTAAAAGGGGAAAATCCGGGATTAAAGGCGAACGCTATCGCTTCTTCAGAACGATTCCATCCCCTCCGCCGAGTTACCTTGGGCTCAAAAATAAAGCCTCGCTTCAATAATACTCGCTTGGCGTGAAGAGCAGATAAACAACCGAAGGCCTCTGCGATGGCCTTCATGAGTGCTTGATGACGTGCTGCATTATGGCACGTTTTGCACAACAAAACCCTGTGCCAGCGGCGCAGGGTTTTGTTGTTTTTATATACTACCCACACAAATTGCGGGTTGATTTACCTTAACAAGAGTGGGCTCGATGGCGGGTAGCCAGCGGAGCGAAGGATTTGAATCTGGAGAAGCGTCAGCGTTCGCCTTTGCAACGGGATTTTTACATCTGGATAACACTTATACAATAAGAAAATCCCGTTGCAACAGCGATCGTAAGATCAAATCATTCGCGGAGCGGTCTTTTCCCACCGCCCACTCTTTTAAAGTAAACTTAAGGCGCAAATACAAGATCAATGACATGCTGCCAGGTTTTCCATTCAAATACGCCTGTCAGCCCTTGCTTGCCTACGATCACATATCCTGCAATCAAACCACCCAGCAGCGAAAATAGGAACAGCAACGGGATTACGAAATAACGGGCAGTACGCCAGCGAGACTTCGCCTTTTTAGGCACCGGACGGGAATCGGATTGTTCTTCTTTCATTACCAAATCCCTATGCCCTCAAATTGTTAGCAAGGTTCAACATTGTATCGCTAGAAGTCAGCGCCCGTGCCGCCAATTGATACATTCGCTGAACTTGCATCATGTCCGTCATTTCACCTGCTAAATCCACATTAGACTGTTCCAAATAGCCGGAACGTACAGATACGTCCGCTGGAACAGCGCCCGCTACACCTGCTGCACCAAATACATTCGCTTCTGTCACACCATATGCTAACACGAACAGATTATCGTCCCGCTGTTCCAATCCTTCTGGACGTTGCACATCCATCAGCTTGATCCGCTGACCAACTATTGGATTTCCCGTTCCGTCTGGGCGAATGAGCAATTCACCGTCCGGGTTAATCGCTACCTTGGAGCCAGACGGAGCAGTTACAGGAACATCATTGTTATCCAGCACTTGATAGCCTTCAGCAGTTGTCAGCAACATCGTTTTGCCGTCATTCGGATCTGGAACAAAATGAAAGCTGCCATCACGCGTCCAAGCCTTCTGTCCATTTCCCTGAACTTCGAACATGGCATTGCCCTGGATCGCCAGATCGGTAGGAAGCCCCGTCTCTTTAAGCGGTCCCTGCTCCATATTTTTCATAGCCGAGGCTATTTTTACACCGTAGCCCAAATTATAGCCAAGCGGCATAGCCCGTCCATTTTGGAGATACGTCGAAGGCTGCTGCTGCACATTGGCCAACACATCTTCAAAAGAACCCTGTTTACTCTTATAACCAACCGTATTGACATTGGCAATATTATCGGCAATCAAATCCAAACGCTGCTGCACACTGGCCATAGATACCATTGCGCCGATCATGGAGTTGTTCATCACTTACCCCCTGTTATACACGGCCTACTTCATTAACGGCCTTGTCCAAGCTTTTATCATAAAATTGAATGACCTTCTGATTCGCTTCATACGCTCTTAACGCAGCCATCATATCCACCATCGACTGGGAAGCGTCCACATTGGATACTTCCAGATAGCCTTGACGAACAGATACCACATCATTCGCAGTCATCGTTCTGGCCGTAGCACCGTCCGTATCATTCAGACGAAAATTCCCGTTACCTTCACGAACGAGCTGGTATGGACGGTCAATGACACTGATTCCAAGCGTCGTTCCCAACGTCTGATTAGAGGCTTTGTCCACCAATTCGCCCCGCTCATTTACTTTAAGCGCTGAAACAGCCCCCGTCAATTGAATCGGCTTGCCATTCGTATCCAGCACTGCTGAACCAGTCGAAGAGAGCAACGCCCCAGTTCCATTTACCTGAAAATGCCCGTCTCGCGTATAGCGTACATTACCGTTGCTGTCCCGAACCGTAAAAAACGCTTCCGGACGATAGGTGACTTCACCGTTAGCATTGATAAATTTCCCCGCTCGATCAAAAGCCATAGGCCGACCGGTTGCCGGGTCGTTCACGTTAATATTGGACTGTATTGCGAAATCCGTGGCTTGTCCGCTATCCTTCAATGCCGCCTGAATGTAAGGGGAGAGGCTTTCCTCAGCAAAAACGCCAGTATTGAGCTTACCGACCTTACGATCCGGGTTATCCGGATTGCCTCCCGTCATCGAAATAAGCATTTCCGGAAAAGAACGCTGAACACTGTTTTCCTGCTTGTATCCAGTCGTGTTCATATTAGCAATATTTTGCGTAACGGTGTCATGGCGTCGTTGTTGTGTTGTCATTCCGGCAGCCGCAGTATATAAGCCTCTTAACATGTATCGTGCACCCCAATCCTGTACTCTCCTGATCAAATATCTACTCGTACGGAGGTATGAAAGCCAACATCCAGGTAGCCTGCCTGACCGCACACGAGTCTCATATAATCACTATCGGCAGATTAGAACTTTTTCTTAACGACATGATCCAAATTATCCAGCATAATTCCTGTGCCCTTGACGACACAATGCATCGGATCTTCAGCAACCAGCACCGGAACACGCAGTTCTTCCGCAAGCAGCTCGTCCAATCCGCTCAGCAACGCGCCGCCGCCAGTCAAAATAACACCACGGTCAATAATGTCGGCTGACAGCTCCGGCGGGGTCTGCTCCAATACAAATTTTGCCGCAGCAACAATCGCTGATACAGGATCTCTAAGCGCATCCTGTACTTCAGCCGCAGAAATACTTAACGTTTTAGGCAACCCGGATACCATATCACGTCCCCGAATGTCCATCTCGGCTTGTCGTCCGCTCGGATGCACGGTACCGATGGCGATTTTAATATCTTCCGCCGTACGCTCCCCGATCAAAAGCTTGTACTTTGTCTTCACATATTTCATAATGGCGGAATCGAACTTGTCTCCTGCCATTTTAATGGAAGAAGCCGTTACTACATCCCCCATCGAGAGGACAGCAACGTCTGTTGTTCCACCACCAATATCCACAACCATGTTGCCACTAGGCTCAAAAATATCCATTCCTGCCCCGATGGCAGCTGCTTTCGGCTCTTCCTCCAAAAATACTTCTTTGGCCCCGCTACGCTCCGCCGCTTCACGAATCGCTTTTTGTTCCACTGAGGTAATGTTTGTCGGTGCACAGATCAGAATACGAGGGTGGCTGTACCAGCTTTTTCCCCCCACACGATTGATAAAATATTTTAGCATGGCTTCGGTCACTTCAAAATCGGCGATGACACCGTCGCGCAGTGGACGGATGGCTATGATATTACCGGGAGTACGTCCAACCATACGGCGTGCTTCCTCTCCGACAGCCAGAACTCTTTTTGTATCGCTTTCTATTGCAACAACGGAAGGTTCGTCAAGAACAACCCCCTTCCCTTTGACGTGGATAAGCACGTTGGCCGTACCGAGGTCGATACCGATATCATTACTGAACATATTAAAAAGGCCCCCAAAGTGATATTTTAAAAAGCTAAGATTCGACAAGAAGCGGCAAATATATGTATAAACCTATGGTTACATGTCATTTTTCGATCTTGTACCATCTTTTAACATATCATACTTCAGGGGGTTGATTCAATGGCTTTGCCAGCCAATTCACTATATATTTTTAAGACTTGCCTGAAACGAGGATCTCCCTTCTTTTTCCGCTCGTTTTTTTGTACTTGATTTTCGTCGCTTCCCCTCCCCGCAGATGACGGATGGATTTATGGTATTCGAGAATGTGCTTCACCTGATCTGCAAGGTCCGGGTTGATTTCAGGCAGCCGTTCGGTCAGATCTTTATGCACCGTGCTCTTGGAGACACCAAATTCCTTGGCAATCGTACGGACCGTATTCCTTGTTTCCACGATACAGCGACCGATTTTGATGGTCCGTTCCTTGATGTAATCGTGCACGCTCCCGCCTCCCTACTGTGGATTGTTTGGTACATTATATGAGGAGCGTGCCTATATATTCGCGGTTTGGCGGGAAGACATGCTTCGGAAGGCCTATTTATTTGACAAAAGCAACTTATGGTTTACCCCATGAACTACAAAAGCACAAGAAAAAGCGAGGGATGATGATCCCCCGCTTTGCATGAAAAGCTATATATCGAATTTATTTTTTAGGAAGCAGACCGGTTGGATTCACTGGCTTGTCATCCTGATACACTTCAAAATGCAGATGTGTTTTCAAATCCTTTTCAAGTTCATTACGACCCGCCGAAGCGATGACATCGTTCTGTTTTACTTGATCGCCTTCTTTTACTTTCAGATCGTTCAAGCTTTGGTAGACGGTTCTGAGATTGTTATCATGTGTAATTTCCACAACATTGCCTACCAGCGGGTGCTGTTCCACACGAGTCACCTTACCACTGAGGGCGGCTCTCACTTCGAATGTTTGATCATCGGAGCGAGAAAGATCAATGCCAGTGTTGGCGGTAAAGGTTTTATCGTACTCTACCATCGCAGCCGCCTGTTCGTCAGCTGTCGCGTTTTCGTCAAAAAATGGCTTTACGACCTGTACTGCGGCAGCATCCGCCACCGGCCATGCGAGATTTTCCGACTGGGCAACGACTTCCATACTTTCAGGCTGTTGTCCGGTGACATCGGTATTGACCGTTGATGTATTCTGTACCGATGAATTAGCTGGGTCAGGTTTGAAAGACTTCTGGCTGGCATCCTGATAGACCCACACTAAGGTTAGTATAATGGCTGCTGCGGCAATGTAGGCTGCCGGGTATGCCCACCTTTTGGACAACAGCTTTTTCCACGAAGACGGCCGTGAAGCCCTTCCACCCTGAAAGGTTTTGGGTGTTTCTTCATGATTTTGGTTCTGGTTTTTATTTTGTTCACTCATTTGCTCATCACCTCAGTAACCAGTGTTACCGGGTGCAACTCTTTTATACTTCAAAGTTTTGAAAAATTTACTAACTTAGAATACGAGAGGCTGGGGCAAAAGAAACGCCTGTGTAATAGTGAAGGAGAATTTGAGTGGCGGTATGTCCTTCCCTGGCCATTCCGTTAGCTCCCCACTGGCTCATACCGACACCATGTCCGTAGCCGTAGGTTGTAATGGCGATCCGATCTCCTTCGGCCTTCCACGTAAATTCAGCAGAACGCAGGCCCAACTTGTTTCGGATTTCCGGTCCTGTAAAAACGGTGCCTCCTACCTCGATCTGCTTGATCCGATGCCCCTTTGTCTTGGAAAGCACCCGAATTTCCGGCATACTCCCTCCTCCAGTAGAAGCGGCTATCGCCGTACGGCTCAATCCTAATCTATCAAGCACATTCTGGAGGCTCAGCGTGACGGTTTCTGCATAACGGGGTGCCAGCTGCTTGTCCCATGGACTTGACACACTCCGTAAATAAGGAACTGCCTTGGCCCATACATCCTCTGAATTTTCAGTATAACCGTTACTGGTAGAAAAAAAGGAAGCGGTAATCGGTTTACCCTCATATACCATGATCGTATCCTTGGTATCACGTACAGCCTGCCGAATTTTGGCCAGTTCTGCTGACTTGCCAGAAGTCCCCCACTCTCGATCAAGTTTGGCTTTGGAAATGTAGGCTTGGTGCTTAACTGTATCAGTCACATCCGCCCCTGCCGGAGCGCCGCTGGTGTCATCAGCCAGCAAACGCCGGGCAATGAAGGTACGCGCGGCAATGGCCTGCGCCTTCAATGCCTCGCCCTCGAAGCTGGGCGGCATTTCGGCGGCTACTACGCCGACAATGTATTGCTCCATCGGCAGCGTCTCCGTGCGACCAGCGGATGTAACGTACACGCGCACGTCCGGCTCTGCCGCCGCTGGTACACTGCGCGCTGGCGCAGCGGGCACCGCAGGTATGGGCGGGACGCCCGGCAGGCGTGTAACAGGCGCCTCGCCCTTAGCAACCGCAGGCGTGGCCGTGCGGTTGCCAGGCGGCAGCGGCTGCGCCGTGTGGCGAGGCCATGCCAGCAGTGCGGGCACGGCCATCGCTAGCGCCAGCAGGCCCGCCATAGCCACAGCGGGCAGCCAGGGGCGGCGGCTACCCCAACGTGGGGCACGCCCAGCGGCAGGCCGCAGATACGGCACTGGCGCGGGCGGCAGGCTGCTGCTGGCGTCGCGGATCGTGGCTGCCCCGGGAGCGAGCGACGACGCCGGGATAGGGCGCTGCACGGGAGTGACCCTCACCGCCGCCGCACGCCCGGCGGTGAGGGTCACTCTGTTAGGAGCTGACACGCCCGGCGGAACGGTCTGCTGTTGCACAGGACGCCCTGCCTGTGCAACAGCTATAGAGCCGTGGCTGTCTCCCGCAGGTGCGGCCCGGCGATGTTCCTTGGGATGATGAATAGGTATACGAATGCGAACCTGTGAATCTTTCATAAGCTGAAACCTCCATCAAAGGGCTAGAGTCATGCTGGAAGCAGTGATGTGCTCCACCAGATATTTTCAATCATATGAGGTCGTCCACTTTGATAGAACCCTTTTAAGAGAACTGAAAGAATGAAAAAGACAGGCTGAAAACATAAAAAAACCAAGCCCCTCATGGACTTGGTTCCTCACTTGTTCGTCAATATTATAACATGCAGCCGCCGCATGAGACTATATACGCTAAAGCTTAGGCCAGGGAAGGCTGAATGTTGAACAGATTCCCAGATGCCGCTTCTGGTATAACGCGCTCTGCGCTGGAAGCATCCCGCTTGACTTCTTCAACCGTTATTCTGTAAATGTCCGCGCCTAATCCGCTTAGCTTCTCCGCCAAATGAACATAACCACGGTCGATATGATGTACGCCGGAAACCTCCGTTGTACCTTCCGCAATCAGTCCAGTCAGAATCAAGGCAGCACCTGCACGCAGATCTGTCGAGGTCACTTTTGCACCTGTCAATTTAGCATTGCCGGTTACAATCGCGGAACGGCCTTCAACCTTAATCTCCGCATTCATCAGATGAAACTCATCCACATGCATAAAACGATTTTCAAATACAGTTTCCGTGATAATGCTGGTGCCTTCAGCGGCAAGTTGAAGTGCCATCATCTGAGACTGCATATCCGTAGGGAAACCAGGATAAGGCAACGTTTTAACATCAACGGCCTTTAACGGTTTATCCGAAATCACACGAATTCCATTTTCATCCGGTTGAATGGTTACACCCATTTCTTCCATTTTGGAGATAACCGGTCCCAAATGGTCTGATATCGCGCCTTCTACATATACGTTCCCGCCTGTGATCGCAGCAGCAACCATGTAAGTACCTGCTTCTACCCGGTCGGGAATGACCGTATGCTTCACACCGTGCAGCTTTTCAACGCCTTCAATGCGAATAACACCTGTACCAGCACCGCGCACCTTGGCACCCATACCGTTCAGGAAATTCGCAAGATCGACGATCTCAGGTTCCTTGGCAGCATTTTCAATGGTGGTAATACCCTCCGCAAGAGTAGCGGCCATCATAATATTTTCGGTCGCACCTACGCTGGCTACATCCAAATAAACTTTGGCTCCACGCAGACGCCCGTTACTTTTAGCTTCAATAAATCCTTGGCCCAGACTAATCTCGGCACCCAATGCTTCAAAACCCTTCAAATGCTGATCAATCGGTCGCGTACCAATTGCACACCCGCCTGGAAGCGAAATTCTTGTGTGTCCCAAACGTGTAAGCAACGGCCCCATAACCAAAAACGATGCGCGCATTTTCCTAACCCACTCGTAAGGGGCTTCACAGGAAATTATCTTCCGCGCGTCAACACGAATGACCTCGTCTTGGTATGTAACGCCTGCTCCTAAGGACTCCAGCACTTTGTTAATGGTCATCACATCGTCTAGAGGAGGTGCATCAATGATAACACTTTCCCCTTCTTCTCCTAAAAGAGATGCGGCGATGATCGGCAGAACTGAGTTTTTGGCTCCGCTGACTTTGACACTCCCGGTCAATCTGTTGCCACCGCGGACGATAAATTTGCTCATCTATGGTTCCCTCCGCGCGTCATTTCCCTTTTCCATCATGGAAAAAAAGAACATATTCCGCTATTTTCATGCCCTGCTTTTTCATTACATAAAAAAACAAGATTTTACTAATACCCTAACTTCCATCATAACACTGATCAAATCAAGTATACAAGCGTTTTTTACACATGACGAATATTGTGTTTCCAGCCTGTTTGGCCAGCTATACACGTATAGTTCTTTTGTTTACCATTGTTGACAATATGGTACGATGTTATTCGACAATTTCCCGCAGATACAGGACCATAAAGTCATATAACCCGCCTGCTTCATATTAAAACACATTCTAAAGCATCTGGCTCCATGAGATATAGCTTAACAGAAACCCGGACACCAGCTGCCCTAAAATAATGGCAAGAAGCAAGTGCAGTAATCTGCCCTGTGGTCCCTTAGGATGCCTAATGAACAAATCCAGCTTTAAGCTCTGTAAAGCCCACCAAGCTAGCGCTATACAAATGAGCGACACGATCATGGAGACCAGCGCGGTCATACTCGCCGATTGACTTAACTGTTCAGCCAATTGCTGCTTCCCGTTCATCCGTAATCCCTCCCATCTGCGTCACAGACTTCTTTATAATACTCGGCGAACGCCTAATATGCCAGTGCTATTTCTATTTTCAGGACAATTATTTCGACAAAATACGAACATTTCCTTCTGTTTCGTGAATTTAAAAGGTACTATGTACCTAGCTATTAAGTGAGTATTTTGCATAATCCCAAAAGCGATTGCAAATTAGCAATAATATATACATCGAAACGGTTTAGTTCGTCTATATATTGTACTTTCGAGCATTGGGAATCGAATGATGCAAAATGCTGAAGCAAGAAATGGGACTGTATTTGGTGAAATCCATCTAAAAAAAGAGCTCGATCACAGTGATCGAAGGAAGGAAAAGTCTACCTCCTCTTCTTCTGCCGGAACATCATTTGGCAGAAATTATGAGGCGGTCTCCCTGTCATTCCATCCGTATACCATGCCGAACCCTTTTACATTCCAGTTAAAAACCAAAGTTAATTCTTATTGGTTCTGATGCTCGTTGCATTCAGACGATTAAGCGCCCGTTGAAGAGCTACCTCCGCCCGATGATGGTCTACTTTCTCCTGCTTGCTCTGGAGCCGCAGCTCTGCCCGCTCCCTTGCCGCACGGGCACGCTCCACATCAATATCTTCGGAACGCTCCGCACTTTCAGCCAAAATGACCACTTTATCCTTGCGGACTTCGACAAAGCCCCCATTGACCGCAATCACTTCTGTCTGACCGCCAGTTTTAATACGTACTGGCGCAATCTTCAAGGGAGTGACCAAGGGAAGGTGTCCAGGTAAAATCCCGAGATCACCTTCCGAGCCGCGAACACTGATGCTGTTTACCTGTTCTGCAAAAACCAGGCGCTCCGGCGTCACAATCTCCAACAAATACGTGCTCACTTGAATCCCTCCTGAAAGCTGCCCGCAGACAGCTCACTTCGTAAGGCTCGGCTATTCTTCGCCTGTATGCTTACAGCGTTTTGGCTTTTTCTACCGCTTCTTCGATGGCCCCTACAAAAAGGAAGGCCGCTTCTGGAAGATGATCATACTTGCCTTCCAGAATTTCTTTGAAGCTTCGTACAGTTTCTTTAACCGGTACATATTTACCCGGGAAGCCGTTGAACGCTTCGGCAACATGGAAAGGTTGGGACAGGAAACGCTGGATTTTGCGCGCACGGGCTACCAGCATTTTGTCTTCTTCACTCAGCTCGTCCATACCCAGAATGGCAATAATATCCTGAAGCTCGTTATAGCGGGCCAAAATTTGTTTTACACCTTGTGCTACATTGTAGTGCTCCTCACCTACAACTTCTGGAGCCAAAATCCGGGAGCTTGATGCTAGTGGATCAACCGCCGGGTAAATACCCATTTCGGAAATTTTACGCTCTAGGTTTGTCGTTGCATCCAAGTGGGCAAACGTTGTAGCAGGAGCCGGGTCAGTATAATCATCCGCAGGCACATAGATGGCCTGAATGGAAGTAACAGAACCCTTTTTAGTAGAAGTAATCCGTTCTTGCAATTGACCCATCTCAGTTGCCAGTGTAGGCTGGTAACCTACTGCCGAAGGCATACGTCCCAACAGGGCGGAAACCTCGGAACCCGCTTGGGTAAAGCGGAAGATGTTATCGATAAAGAGCAACACGTCACGGCCTTCCTGATCACGGAAATACTCCGCCATCGTCAGACCGGTAAGGGCAACACGCAAACGCGCGCCTGGAGGCTCGTTCATTTGTCCGAACACCATCGCTGTTTTATTGATAACGCCGGAATCTCTCATTTCATGGTACAAGTCATTTCCCTCACGCGTACGTTCACCAACACCTGCGAATACGGAAATACCACCATGTTCCTGAGCGATATTGTTAATCAATTCCTGGATGGTTACAGTCTTACCTACACCGGCACCACCAAACAATCCGACTTTACCGCCTTTGGCGTAAGGAGCCAACAGGTCGATAACTTTAATGCCGGTTTCGAGCATCTCTGCTTGAGTTGTCAATTCATCGAAGGCAGGAGCCTGACGGTGAATCGGATTTCTAGCTGCTTCACTCAAATCAGTACCATTATCAATTGGCGTTCCAAGTACGTTAAATACGCGTCCCAGAGTTGCTTCACCGACAGGTACCGAAATAGGTGCTCCCTGATCGATTGCTTCAACTCCACGAACCAGACCATCTGTGGAAGACATGGCAATACAACGCACACGGTTGTCACCAAGGTGTTTCGATGCTTCGAGCGTCAGGTCAACTTTGACTCCGTTCTCCAGCACAGTCCCAATATGAATGGCATTCAGGATTTCCGGAAGCTGTCCGCGTTCAAACTCAACGTCGACAACCGGACCCATGATGCTCACTACGCGTCCTTTGTTCATCTTTTGGTTTCCCTCCTACAAGCTTGCACAGCCGCAAATCCGAGCTACACGATTTGTTTTGCGCCCGCAAATTATCATATTAGTATAGGACTAGCTATACAGCAGTCCGCAAAAAAAGCCCATTAAGACTGGGCGCTTGCCCCTGCCACAATTTCCGTAATTTCCTGGGTAATAGCCGCTTGACGAGCACGGTTATAGGTCAGAGACAGCTCACCAATCAGCTTAGTAGCATTTTTAGTGGCAGATCCCATTGCTGTCATTTTTGCTCCCAACTCACTCGCCTTACCGTTCAGTAAAGCACCATAGATGAGTGTTTCCGCGTACCGCGGCAACAGCACTTCCAGCACTCCTTCCGGTGACGGCTCATACTCATAGTTAATCGAGGATGATGCAGCAGCGGAATCCGGTGTCGCCATTGGCAACAGACGGTCAACGGTCGGAATCTGAGTCAATGCATTAACAAAGCGGTTATAGCATAGATACAGCTCATCAAATTCCTTGAGCTCAAAACCCTGCACAGCTTTGTTGGCAATCGTCTTGATATCTGCAAAAGCAGGTGTATCTGACAGATCTGTTACCGACTCGGCAATAGGAAATTCGCGGCGTCTGAAATAGTCCCGTCCTTTTCGTCCAATAATGAAAATTGTAAATTCATCCTGTGAACGGTGACGTTCCGCAATTGTCTGTGTAACCTGCCGCAAAATGTTGGCATTATAACCACCAGCCAGACCACGATCAGATGTAATGATGAGATATGCCGTCTTTTTGACCGGACGCGATTCCAGCATCGGGTGCTTAACGTTGTTTGACCCCGCAGCAATACTGGTCACAACTTCCCTAAGTTTTTCCGAATAAGGACGAGCCGCCTCAGCCTTCTCCTGAGCTTTTCTAAGCTTGGATGCAGCTACCATCTCCATTGCTTTCGTAATCTGCTTCGTACTCTGCACACTTTTGATCTGACGTTTAATCTCGCGCATACCTTTTGCCATGATTTCACCACCTTCAAGCTTTGGCAAAGCCAAAGCTACTTCGTAAGCAAACCCTTAGCTTTAACAAAGTCAAAGCTAACTTCGTAAACTGGTTCTGGATATCTGGCCGTCCATGATGAAGAACAGTCCAGCCAAACTAATCATACAGGGCCAGTTATTGAGGATAAAACATGCCAAGGAAGCCACAGCCCGGAGGGCACGCTTCCTTAGGACACTTCTCGTCATAAACTGGCAAATTCCAATGGTTTAAACCGACGTGGCAAATGATTTTTTGAATTTCTCGATAGCTGCTCTGAGAGCCGCATCGTTATCAGGTACCAAGTCTTTTGTATCACGAATAGATTGAAGAATATCTTGATGATCAGACTCCATATAAGAAAGGAAGTCTTTTTCAAAACGTTTCACGTCTGCTACAGGAATATCATCCAGGAAGCCTTTTACCGCAGTGTACAAGCTCACAACCTGTTGCTCTACAGCCAACGGCTGGTTAACACCCTGTTTCAAAATCTCCATCATACGCGCGCCGCGATCCAGACGAGCTTTGGTGGACTTGTCCAAATCGGAACCGAATTGGGAGAACGCTTGAAGCTCACGATATTGGGCAAGATCCAGACGCAGGGAACCTGCAACCTTTTTCATCGCTTTGATCTGAGCCGAACCACCTACACGGGATACAGAAATACCTACGTTAATCGCTGGACGTTGTCCTGCATAGAACAAGTCAGCTTCGAGGAAGATTTGTCCGTCTGTGATGGAAATTACGTTCGTTGGAATATAGGCAGATACGTCGGATGCCTGTGTTTCGATGAATGGCAATGCAGTTAGCGATCCGCCGCCTAACTCGTCATTCAGCTTCGCTGCACGTTCCAGCAAGCGGGAATGCAGATAGAAAACGTCACCTGGGTAAGCCTCACGGCCCGGTGGACGACGCAGCAACAGGGAAAGTTCCCGGTAAGCGGACGCTTGTTTGGTCAAGTCATCGTATACAACCAATACGTGCTCGCCTTTGTACATAAAGTATTCACCCATAGCGCAGCCAGAGTAAGGTGCGATATAGAGCAATGGTGATGGCTCGGAAGCTGCCGCTGTAACGACAATCGTATATTCCAAAGCACCATGACGACGCAAGGTTTCAACGACTTGGGCTACCGTAGATTGCTTTTGGCCGATGGCAACATAAATACATTTCATGCCGCTGCCTTTTTGATTCAAAATCGCGTCAATCGCAATAGAGGTTTTACCTGTTTGACGGTCACCGATGATCAGCTCGCGTTGACCGCGACCAATCGGAACCATCGCATCAATAGCTTTAATCCCCGTCTGCATTGGCTCATGTACCGATTTACGGGCCATAACGCCTGGAGCCTGGCTTTCTACCGGACGGAATTCCGTTGTAGCAATCGGGCCTTTACCGTCAACTGGTTGTCCCAGCGGATTAACAACACGTCCGATCAATGCTTCCCCTACAGGAACCTGCATGATCTGACCTGTACGTTTCACTTGACCGCCTTCACGGATATCGGAGAATTGACCGAGAATAACAACACCAACATTGCTTTCTTCCACGTTGAGCGCCAAGCCCAAAACGCCGTTTTCGAATTCAACCAATTCACCGGACATGACTTTTTCCAGTCCGTAGACGCGGGCAATACCGTCGCCGACTTCAACAACAGTGCCGACTTCAACGACCTCAATATCATTTTTATATTGTTCAATCTGACTTTTTATCAATGAACTGATTTCTTCAGGTTTGATACTCAAGTGTGTTCACCCCTATCTTCTATACTCGTCTGTTAAAGGATTTCTCAAGACGATCCAGCTTGCCGGCCAGACTACCGTCGTACAGCGTATCGCCGATAACCACTTTCAATCCGCCCAGCAGACTCGGGTCCACTATGTTTTCCACACGGATTGTTTTATGTTCACGGGCTCCGAATTGCTCGGCTACCGCTGTTTTTTCCTGCTCATTGAGCGCATAAGTGGAATACACCTTAGCATGGGCAAGTCCCAGCTTGTACTCCTGAATATCGAGGTATCCGGCGAGAAGAGATTCGAACAAATCTGCTCTGCTGCGGTGGATCAACAGCTTAATCGTGTTGATCAGCGGGGCAGACAGCTTGCCCTCAAAACTGTTAGCCAGAACCTGAAGCTTGACCGCTTCCGTAATGTTAGGAGAGTTGATGAACTTACGGATTTCAGCATCTT
This sequence comes from Paenibacillus terrae, assembly GCF_005217525.1. Lineage (GTDB taxonomy): Bacteria > Bacillota > Bacilli > Paenibacillales > Paenibacillaceae > Paenibacillus > Paenibacillus terrae_C. The sequence continues at coordinate 168,351 of NZ_PNXQ01000005.1, forward strand.
CAGAGACAGCTTCTACAAAAGCACGCAGCTCTTGCTCGGTCTCCATAATGGTTTGCTCTTGCTCCGCCACTTCAAACAAAGCTTTCGCATACCGTTTGGCAACTACCGTATCCCGGCTCATGCTTTGCCTCCTACCTCTTTAAGGTACTGGTCGACAAGCTCTCCCTGGACTTGGTCTTCTTTGATTTCTTTTTGAATCAGCTTGGAAGCGATTTGTACCGAAGCCCGGCCCACTTCGCTGCGCAGCTCGGCAACTGCCTTATTGCGCTCGCTCGTGATCTCACGAACAGCTTCGTCTTTCAGGCGGACAGCTTCGTCCTTGGCCTGAACGATAATTTGCTCCGCTTGCTTGCTACCTGTTTGTTTCGACTGCTCAATAATATCGTAGGCTTCTTTGCGTGCCTGTTGGAGAGCCTGCTTTTGCTCCTCAACATAGGTAGCAGCCTGTTCACGCGTCTGTGCCGCTTCATTCATTTGCTGTAATACAAGCTGACGCCGCTTCTCCATAACGGAAAAGAGAGGGCCGAATGCATAACGCGTCAGTAACCAGTACAAGATCAAAAATGCAATTACAGTAAAAACGATACTTGTCCAATTTAAACTCAATTGAAGTCACTCCTTTCCGGTGAACGTCAGTCCTAGTTATCTCTTAAGCCAAGCAACAAAGAAGGCGCGGATGGCTGTGCCTTCCCCGCCAAACCTTGCTTCCATTCAATTAAGCTGCTGCGTAGAAAATGAATGCCAGGACGACACCGATGATTGGCAGTGCTTCTACCAGACCTACACCGATAAACATAACAGTTTGCAATGAAGCTTTTGCTTCTGGCTGACGAGCAATACCTTCAACTGTTTTACTTACGATCAGACCGTTACCAATACCTGCGCCGAGCGCACCCAAACCTACTGCGATAGCTGCTGCTATTAATGCCCAAGCTCCCATTTTAAAAATCCTCCTTAGAGATGTGTATTTGTGTTGTACATGTATTTGCAGTTAAGAGCGAAGCGCACTCCTGAACTTAACTAAAAACCGGAAACCGAAATTACCTAATGCTCTTCTTCATGCGTATCAATTGCCTGTGAAATATATACGAACGTCAAAATGGTAAAGACGAACGCCTGAATACTGCCGACAAAGATACTGAATCCTTGCCATACAATCAGCCCCAATACGGAAGCAATCCACCCTCCAACGCCAATTGCTGTCAATTTCAGCAGCACACTAATCAAAACCTCGCCGGCAAAGATATTACCGAATAGACGCATACCATGTGTCAAAAGTTTCGAGAATTGCTCAATCAGGTTTATTGGCAAAAAGAAAGGGAATGGCTGAAGGTAATGCTTGAAATAAGCTTTGGTGTTACGGAACATTCCCAGAAAATGAACCAGCACAAAGATCATCAATGCCAGACCAATGGACACCCCTGCATCTGCGGTAGGTGATTTCCACCAGCTGACACCCACGTGGGCAAGTTCGCCCGGATGAGCCGCCTGTGCTTGTTCTAATGCTTCCTTGACTGGAATGATTTGGTGTCCAAATACTTGGGCACTTTGCGTATTATCGAAATCGGTCACAATACCGAATGGTAAGCCCAGCATATTTCCGACAAAAATGAACATGATCAGCGTCATCCCCAAGGAGAGGAACGGCTTCCCTTTTTTCAAATCCATCGTGCTGGTAATCAGTCCTTGAACGAATTCAACGACCCATTCCATAAAGTTTTGCAGCTTGCTTGGATTGTCCACAGACAAATTGCGCGTTGCAGCAAAAGCCAGTCCAAACACAATCGCACAAGTTACAAAAAGCATAATAATGACGGACAAGTCAATGTTAAACCCGCCCAATTCGATAATCGGTGATTCATGCAACATGTTTTCTCACCCCTTTCTCAGTTGAGCCATCATTTTTCCTGAAGCGCGAATATGATGCCTATAATTAAAAGAAGAAACTGGCCAGTTACCAGGCTTGCCATTACAGCGATCTCATGGAAATAGGCCGGAAATTCTATCGCCAGCACTACCGCCAAAATAGAAGTCGCTACACGAACTCCAAAGCCGATGCCCACCCTTTTCTTCTTGCCTTCACCGGCGGCCGCACTCGCAACCTGTCGAATTTTGTAGGCCATATACAGCACATTAAGACAGCTTACTCCCGTTCCCAGAATGATTCCGTGAGCAATGTCACGATGTTGGGGCATGAAGGCGGAGACCAGGAAACACAGAGCCATAATACAAAGCGCTACGATCCATAACATTTTTTGCATTCGGGTCATCTCACTCATGGTTATCCCTCAATACCTTTCCGATCACAAGGGCAATACTCAATGCGCCTACAACCAAGCCTGCGAGAACGCTTACGCCAATCCAAATTCCGGAACCATCAAGTTTGGCATCTAGCCACTTTCCGGCATAAAAACCACCCAGTGTGCACACAGCCAAATCAATGCCGATGGCGCTCACCAGTCCAATTGCCTTGAAGGCATTTCCGGTGTTATTTCGGTTGTTGTTTTGCTTGGAAGGTTTGACCACTTTTCCATGTCACCCCTGCAATTCCAGTCCATTTTACTTAAATATAAGATGCTTTGTCAATTGAGATATTTTAGTGCCCTAAAGTATAAAATCAGCCGACAAAGCATCTTAAAATGCCGTACCCCTTGGTAACCGTACAGTTTAACTGTATGCTTACCCTGTAAGGATGATTATGTGGTGCGGACACCTTTTGTGAACATTGTGTGAAATTCTTCAGGACGTTCGGATTGAACACCGTAATGGTGCAAAATAGCATTGACAATTCTTACCGAAGCTCGTCCATCGCCATAAGGGTTTGCTGCCTGACTCATAGACTCATATAATGCAGAATCCGTCAAAAGAGCCTTGGTCCGATTGTAGACGTTCTCTTCACTCGTACCCACCAGCTCCAGTGTGCCAGCTTCAATTCCTTCCGGTCTTTCAGTCGTATCACGCAGTACCAGTACAGGCACGCCGAATGAAGGTGCTTCCTCCTGAAGACCACCCGAATCAGTAAGTATGAGATGAGTGTGCGGATAAAAGTTGTGTAAATCCACCACATCCAGAGGATCAATCAGCTTAATACGCGGGTGGTTGCCTAAAATCTCAAATGCAGGCTCCTTCACAGCCGGACTCGGATGAACCGGATACACGATAGCGATATCCTCAAACTCGTCTGCGATTCGTTTGACCGCACTAAAAATTTGGCGATGTGGTTCCCCCTGGGACTCCCTACGGTGTGCCGTCATCAGAATCAGACGCTTGCCTTTAGCCCATTCCAACACCGGATGCTCGTAATCCTGACGAACCGTATACTGAAATACGTCAGTCACGGTATTGCCTGTTACATATATTCGAGATTCAGGTTTATTTTCCTTCCGCAAATTCCCAGCAGATAAAGAAGTAGGAGAAAAATGAAGATCCGACAGCACTCCTGTCAGTTGACGGTTCATTTCCTCAGGGTACGGAGAAAGCTTGTTCCACGTCCGCAAGCCCGCTTCCACATGCCCTACTTCGATCTGTTGCATAAAGGCCGCATAGCTGGCCAGGAAAGTCGTCAGCGTATCCCCGTGAACGAGCACGATATCAGGCTTTGCCTCACGTAACACAGGTTCCAATCCTTGAAGCACACGGATCGAAATTTCATTAAGCGTCTGACGATCCTTCATCACATCCAGATCATAGTCAGGGTGAATATTAAATACTTCCAGAACCTGATCGAGCATTTGGCGATGTTGAGCCGTTACACATACTACAGACTCGATATGCTCGGGGTGACGTTGAAGCTCCAAAATAAGAGGAGCCATCTTAATCGCTTCCGGACGCACGCCAAAAATAGTCATCACTTTGATTTTGGACATTTCTGTTGAACCCCTTTTCAAAATAAACGCCCGACTCCAAGATCGTTCTTTTATGAAAAACGACTTGTCCGTAACGCCCATATATTGTGCCGAATGACCAGAGGCCGTTTACTTGGTTCCGTACAAACGGTCTCCCGCGTCACCAAGACCAGGAATAATGTAGCCGTGATCATCCAGACGCTCGTCCAGTGCAGCAACATAAATATCTACATCGGGGTGGGCATCCTGAACAGCCTTGACCCCCTCGGGAGCGGCAATCAAATTCATCATTTTAATTTGGGTGCAGCCTCTCTTTTTCAGCACATCAATAGCCGCGATCGCCGAGCCGCCTGTTGCCAGCATCGGATCAATCACGATCAATTCACGCTCTGTCACGTCTGTAGGCAGCTTCGTGTAGTATTCCACAGGCTGCAATGTCTCGGGATCACGGAACAGTCCCACATGCCCTACCTTTGCTGCTGGCAGCAGTTTGACAACGCCATCCAGCATCCCCAAGCCTGCACGCAAGATTGGAATGAGACCCAGCATGCGACCGGAAATAACCTTGCCTTCTGTCTCAGCAACCGGTGTCTGCACCGTAATGCTCTCCAGCGGGATATCCCGCGTAATTTCATAAGCCATCAATGTTGCTACTTCATCCACCAGTTCGCGAAAATCCTTGGTGTTGGTCCGCACATCGCGGATAAATGTAAGTTTGTGTTGGATCAAAGGGTGATCACAAACCACCAGTTTTGCCATGATAAATTCCCTCCGGTATTATCGTCACGTTCTTTCGCACCAGAATATCGAACATCCTGTATGGAAAGGATCTATGTAACCTATTTGTACAAACCAAATAAGCACAGATGCAATGCGTGCCTGTAAATCCTGTTTATTATAACATTCCCTTGATTGATTTAACACCTGCCACCGCAACCTTTTGTCAAGAGGACGATATGATAAGTAAAATGCATACTTCGCCCACTTCAAGAGTGACTTTTGTCATACAAAAAGTGCATAAAAAAAGGCTCTGATGGCACTTGACCGTCAAAGCCTTTTAAATTTCGGACTCCCTGCCTAAACCAACAGCCTTTGTGTCTTAATACAGCATCAGACTTTAGGATTTCAGCAGCCTATGTGCCAAATTATGGTTTGATGTTTTTCCCATTACATTTCGACCTCCCTTTTCTTTGTCAGACACAACTGAATGCTGGTAATGAATGCAACGATGATAAAGAAAATAATGGATTTAGCAGTACCCAATCCATGACCGTTTATTTGTAAACGCTTCATTATATATGTCCAACGCAACGCTCTCCTTCTACTTGAATGATTCACCCTTTGTCAGCGCCAAATTCAACTCAAATGCTTTAAAGGACCAGGCTATCGCCAGAAACAGACAGAATCGCTAGAAATCAAAAAAAAAGACTGTTTCCCCTCCGGATTACGGAAGAAAGACAGCCTTATTAAACAAACAGATTGATTAGTATTGAACACCTGGATAAATCGGGAATTTGTCTGTCAGTTCGCCAACAGCTTGGCTGGCTTTGGACAATACCGTATCATCCTTTGGATTTTTGAGGGTTTCGGCAATGATTTTACCGATTTTGACCATAGCCTCTTCATCCATACCACGGGATGTAGCAGCAGGTGTACCAATGCGGATTCCACTAGTAACAAACGGACTGGTCGGGTCGAAAGGAATCGCGTTTTTGTTCACCGTGATGCCCACAGAATCCAACACATGCTCCGCTTCTTTTCCAGTAATGTTCAAGCTACGAGTGTCCAGCAGCATCAGATGATTATCCGTACCGCCGGATACAATGTTAATGCCTTCAGCCAGCAATGTCTCAGCCAGTACCTGAGCGTTGCGAACTACGTTTTGCGCATAGGTTTTGAAGGAAGGCTGGAGCGCTTCACCCAAGGCAACGGCTTTGGATGCAATCACATGCATCAACGGCCCCCCTTGAGTACCTGGGAAAATAGCTTTGTCAATCGCTTGCGCCCACGCTTTGCGAGTCAAAATCAGACCTCCACGCGGACCACGCAGCGTTTTGTGTGTCGTTGTTGTTACAAATTGAGCATGCGGAACCGGGCTTGGATGAATACCCGCTGCCACCAGACCCGCGATATGTGCCATATCGACCATGAAGAGAGCGCCCACATCATTGGCAATGGAAGCGAAGGCTTCAAAATCAATGGTACGCGGATACGCGCTCGCTCCGGCTACAATCAGACGAGGGCGATGCTTGAAGGCTGCCTTGCGCACTTCATCATAGTCGATACGGAAGTTATCTTCACGTACGCCGTAAGCGGCAAAGTTATACAGCAAGCCGGAGGCGTTAACCGGACTTCCGTGTGTCAGATGGCCACCGTGTGCCAGGTTCATACCCAGTACGGTATCTCCAGGTTTAAGAGCTGCCAGATATACTGCCATGTTCGCTTGCGCTCCCGAGTGAGCCTGTACGTTAGCATGCTCTGCACCGAACAGTTCTTTGGCACGGTCGCGTGCAATGTCCTCGACGATATCCACATGCTCACAGCCACCGTAGTAGCGTTTGCTTGGATAACCTTCAGCATATTTATTCGTCAGTACAGAGCCCATCGCTTCCATTACCGCTTCACTGACGATATTTTCGGATGCGATTAGCTCGATATTATGGCGTTGTCGTTTCAATTCAAGTCCCATTGCTTCCAGCACTGCCGGGTCACTTTTACGCAGATGTTCCATCATGATTGATTACTCCCTCTCCATGGTCAATTGTCAGGTATACAGGCAAGCGCCTGCTCCTCAGTTGGGTACCTCATCATCAATACAAAAAAGATACAAACATGCTGTCCAAACCAAAATGCTAGTCACAGCTTCCGCCGCCTTCTTGCTCCAGACTATACACCGCTCGTTGTCCGCCAATGAGCGGAGGACGAGTGAACGCCGCCGTCACACGCGCTTCGCCAATCCAGCGAAGACCTGGACGAAACGGAACAGCAACTGGCCGCATATGCATACCGATGAGCGTCTCGCCAATGTCTATCCCCGCATGTGCCTGTACATTCGCCGCCAGACATGCATCTTCCAGCGCACGATAGGCGGCGGTAGCCATAGATCCGCCTGCCGTACGAACGGGAACGGCAGCAACCTCCGTCAGTCCCAGCCGCTCCAGCACGGCCCGGTCAACGACCAGCGCACGGTTCAAATGCTCGCAGCATTGAAATGCCACGTCAAAACCGTACGCCCTGCGCACGGATTCCACTCCAGCCAGCAATTGCTGAGCTACATCGAGCGCTCCCGCCGTGCCAATCCGGCTTCCCGCCACCTCACTGGTGCTAACGCCGATCACCAACAAACGACCAGCCTTGAGACTGGCTGCTTCTGCTATTTCCTTCACGACAAAAGCGGCCTGTGCTTCAAGCGTAGCCTCATGATCCATTTGTCCTACCATTGGAACCTCCTTTGGTTGAACAGCCCTACAGAGACTAGGCACGGGCTTATCCCCATGTTCAACACGCTCTCTCCTGATATCACAATCTGACTATATTATAGCCGATGAATCGGATTTCGAGCAGGAAAAATGGAAGAACTGCTTAAAGGATCTCTCCCGGTTCGGATATTCGAAGTAACAGCACACGGAAGAATCATTGGCGTTTGTCTGGACAGAAGGCCATCAGAGGCTGGACCCAGCTCTATACGAAAAAAGAGCAGTCCACAGCCATTGTGGATTTGCTCTTTTGCCCAGGCGACCGGCCGTATATCCGGTGCTCCATTGTGGTTAATCCCACTTTTGTCGCCAGTTACACCGGATTCTTGTTTTTCCACCTTATCTTAACGGATTAACCGCCGAAAATCAACAGATCCCGTACAAAATAGATGAGTGATACGAACTTTATCCAGCCAAAGCCTTTAGTTTGTCCACCAGCTTGTGCAGCGCCGTTCGGATTTCCGCGGCTGTGGCATCGTAATCTTCACGTGAACCGCCGAACGGATCAGAAATATCAAAGCCCGGAATACGTTGACGCAATTCAATCATCCGCTCACGCTCCCGTGCCGAAAGCTCCTGACCCAGCGAACCTATCAGTTGTTGTGAAGCGTACAAGCCGTCTAGCTCCTGCACATCATTCAGCACCGAATCCTGGTCCTCCACATACTCCTTGAGCGTAAACACTTTGCCCACCGTTTGGGGAAAGCGCTGAATGACGTGCTGCTTATGCCCTTGGGTCAAGGTTAAAATTAGATGTGCCCACTCGGCAAGCCCGCCGTTCAAAGGAGTTGAGGTGATTTGATCCGAGATATTGTGGTCACGTAGCACTGCCTCAGCGTGTCGGGAAATGGGCGTACCTTCCATCGCGGCTACTCCCGCCGAGCGCACTTCCAAACCTAGCCCGTGCTCAGCAGACAGCTTGCGCAGCATCCCTTCAGCCATCGGACTGCGACAGGTGTTCCCTGTGCATACGAATAAAATATGTTTCAACGTCTTCACCCCCTGTATGTTGAAATAATATATAATTAAAACATAAACATAATGCCAAACGCCAGTAAAATGGCACCGCCCACCGCTTCTCCATAGTCTCCCAGATTGCGGCTGACCTTGCGGCCTAGCAGCAGCCCCAGCATCGCCATCGCTCCCCCGCAAAATCCAAACACCAGAACGGTCAGTACCAAATCACTCTGGAACATGCCAAGTGACACCCCAACAGAAAAGGAGTCGACGCTCACTCCAAGCGCAAATAGCAAAAGACCCAAGGATGAACGATGGTCCAGCACCTGTACCCCGTCACCTTTGAAGGAATTATAAACCATATGCCCGCCCAAAAGGATGAGTAGTCCCCCTGCAAAGTAGGTCGTCACATGACCAAGTAAAGAACTCATATAATGGCCTGTGAACATACCCAGCAATGGCATCAGAATGTGAAAAAAGCCAATGACCGTACTGATCCTCAGCACGTCCCGCAGGCGTATCCCTTTCATGCCGATTCCTACGCCCAACGATAACGCGTCCATCCCCAGCGCTACAGCCATGACCAGAATCGTTACAATCTGCCCGGCTTGGGCAGAGGCTGCCAGCATACTCCATCCCTCCAATATCCGTCGGCTCTTGTACACGTTATGCGGACAAGAGGCAAAACAGTACAAGCATACGGTGAACGCGCCTGTACCGGGATAAGGTAAACGGACGACTATGCTAAAAGGCTAATCCATCTAAAGCCTCTACATTTATGGACAAATGCCCGGATCGTCCTAGAGACGGACGATCCGATGGCCCGCCGCTTTGAGCAGGCGGTTCATGACGGCGTCTCCCAGCCCTTTCGGCGGACAGGCTTCCGCCAGGATGTAGGTGACGCCTTCCTCGTCGCAGCGGCGCAGCACGCCGTACAGGCGCTGCGCCGCCTCATGGAGCGCGTCCAGCTTGCCCAGCGTGTAAACGCGATCTCCAGCATAGCCGGCGGCATGCTCGTCGAACGCGAGCACCGCTGTGCGCTCCCCGCGCGCGGACGCCTCCGCCAGCGC
>NZ_PNXQ01000005.1:177708-198457 GCF_005217525.1 Paenibacillus terrae
GGACGGGCCTTGCACTACGCTTAAGCGGCCTCGCGGCGCGTAGTGCGTGTACTTCATGCCCGGCGAGCGTGGTGCCGGGCTGTCGGCGTCCTCGCCGGGCGAAGCAGCGGCGAGCGCCGGGTCCAGCTCGACGGCTCGAGCGACCGCAGCGAGTTGCTCGGCCGTCACGCCGCCGGGGCGCAGGATGGTGACGGTTCCGTCGTCACCGGCCTGCACCACCGTGGACTCCAGCCCCACACCCGTGGGGCCACCGTCCAAAATGCCGCCGATGCGGCCCTCCAGGTCCTCCCGCACATGCTGTGCAAGGGTCGGACTGGGCCTGCCCGAGCGATTGGCGCTTGGCGCAGCCAGCGGACAGCCTGCTTCTGCGATCAGACGCAGCGCTACCGGATGATCGGGCATGCGGACGCCGACCGTGTCCAGCCCCGCCGTCACACGAGGCGACAGGGCTTGCGGCATCACGGGCAGCACCAGCGTCAGCGGTCCTGGCCAGAACGCATCCATCAGCGCCTGCGCTGTATCATTCACTTTCGTTACCATGCCATCCAGCTGGGCAGGGTCGGAAATATGCACGATCAGCGGATTATCAGAAGGACGCCCTTTGGCGGCGAATACCGATTCTACCGCTTCCGTGCTGCGCGCATCCGCGCCCAAGCCGTACACCGTCTCGGTAGGGAACGCTACCGTGTCTCCTGCTTGCAGCAGCACAGCGGCCTCACGAATGCCTTTTTCCGCCGCAATACGGGCTTGTCCGGATAATATCTCACCAGAGGATTCCCCCTCAGCAACCAAACCTCTTACGTCCCACCATTTTGTATGGGAATCTGGCAAAGGCGTCTCTAGCTCATGAAGCCCCTGTTCATTCAGTACCTGATCACATCTTTCTTTCTGTACAGACTCTCCACGCAAACCTTGTATTTGATTCGATTTATCGCTCATATTAGATCATCCCATACCTTATTGTCATACAGTCCTGGTTCAATTAGCTCTATCCCCAAAGAACTTACTTGGGCGGCTTATCTGAACCAAATCTGTCCATGTCTCACAGTTGTAAACCCTATATCCCATTATAACATACCGGGGTCATACACCCGTTGTTCTCTTTTCTACAACTTACGACGATTAGGCAAAAAAACCACTCACCCATCCCCACACCCCCGTTAACGCATCCCATAGAAAAAACCGTACTTCCGGCTCCTTGTCAGCGGCATTCGTCCGTTCGCCTCCCTGGTTCGCTTTTGCAGAGACGGTTTGTGCCGACGCTTCCCCGCTGCCTGCATCAATGAAGCACAACGGAGGAAACAGCACACACCACCAATTTTGCCCTTTGCCTTGTCCCAGCGTGACCCGAAGCGCTTCATAATTCCCTGCGGGATAGACAAGCCCACCGTACATCTTCGTCGGAAAAGGTACGTTTGCCAATTCTACCTGATGATCATACGAGATGCCCCGTCGAGCCAGTTCCGCACCTACTAAACGGTCAATTTCAGGTAAATGAGCAGCAATCAACACTCTGGCCTGATCCAAACTTTGCGGGTTTTCCAGCTTTCCCACCCAATTATCCATCTGTTGTACGATGGTATCCCTAATTTCACGTTTTACCAGTTGATCCTCCGGACGATCCGAATTGGCCAAAATGCGCAATCGGATGGAATCATGAGGAATGACGCCCGCTCCTGTCGTTGCCACCCCTGCCACTACAGACCCTCTTGACCCTGGTGTCATGGCGGCATCTGTTTTTTGACCTTCCCACGACATCATTAATATTGAAATACAAAATAGTATCATTGCAGCTTGCTTGGTCCAGCCTCTCATCCCAATCCCCCCCAAACTCTATCATGTCTATCAGTCTGTCCGGTTTGGGAGAGGCTAAACCTATCAATCTCGTAAAATGTTCAAGACCATTTAAAAAACACCCAATACACCCTACATCAAGCACATTGATCTGGGCCGAAGCTTCGCAGTAACCCGCGAATACGAAAAGGCCCAGATTTCACAATCTGGACCCTTTTGTATCTTACTATTTTATCTCACCATAAAGATCAAATGGCATCCATTTAGAAGCATGGCATTAAGCTTTTTTTGCCTTCGTTAAACTCACTCTGGATGGCTGTGGCAGATCGTCCTCCAGCTCCTGACCGTGGACCTTGATACTCATAACCAAGCCAATACTAGCCATGTTAATCAGAAGCGACGTACCTCCATAGCTGATAAAAGGGAGCGTAATCCCCGTCAGTGGCATGATTCCCAAAAACGCGCCGATATTCTCAAAAATCTGATACAGCAGCATGGATACAATACCGACGATAAGATACGGTCCGGCACGGTCACGGCATTCCAGCGAGATCAGGATCATTCGGTGAATCAAAATAAAATATAGCAACAGCAGCACCGACGAGCCGACAAAGCCAAATTCCTCCGCTACGACCACAAAAATAGAATCCGCATACGTGTAAGGCACACGACCGGATTGCACCGAAGTCCCCTGCAAAAAGCCTTTGCCCATCATCCCGCCAGAGGCAATCGCCAGCTTGGCGTTTTTGGTATGGTACGATGCCTTAGCGGTCGCTTTTTCCGGTACTAGCCAAGGGTCCAAACGCTCTACCCAGTGACTGCGTCCAATCCCTTTCATAAAGGTGTCAATCTGATCATGAAAGGAAATATAAGCTTTAAGTCCACCGCCGACGGCTACTGCAAATATGGTAAATCCGATCAGTGCATGGGATGCCTTCACATTACCAATCCATAGCATACCAATGACAATGACGATGTATCCGAGTGCATTCCCCAAGTCATTTTGCACCATGACCATAGCAAAGGGGACAAAGCTCACCAAAGCAACTGGAAGTACATCCTGAACAAAATACAGCTTGCTCTTGCGCTTCTTCATCAGCATATAAGTCAGAAAAATGATGAGAACCAGCTTGAATACCTCAGCAGGCTGAAGGTTCAAGCCACCAATTTTCAAAAAGCCCTGAGAGTTGTTAACCGTCCCGCCAAAAAAGCCGAGAGCGAGCAGGAAAATTCCGCCTCCATATACATATAGTGCTTTTTTAATAAATATTCGGAAATCGACTACTGCTATACCCAAGATCGCCACAAAACCCAATATATAATACCCGATCATCTTCTGATAGTCATTGCCGTGCTCCACAATGTTCGTAGGGCCCCTGCCCGCACTATATACAGTTATGATGCTGATTGCCATCAGCAAAACCAGAATGAAGATCACCGGACCGTCAATTTTTTTCAATTTCTGAAGCATGATTTCCCCCTGAGCCGTTTCTCGGTCATACTCCCTTTATTCTAAAGGAAAGACTCGCAAAAAGAAAATGCAGCATTATTCCGCAACGCCCAGGACATGACGTTCGATTCCGGCAAGGTCTGGAACGATCAGAATCGTATTCCAATGACCGGCCTGCTCCAACAGTCCAGCCACGTCTCGGGCCTGTCCCATGCCCAGCTCGAACCCGATCAGCCGCGGCGGGGCCTGAAGCAGCCCAAGCTGCTCCAGCATCGCCCGATACGGGCCAAGCCCGTCAGGCCCGCCATCCAGCGCCATACGCGGCTCATGGTCGCGCACCTCCGGCTGCAAGCCTGCGATGTCGGCGGCCGGGATGTACGGCGGATTGGACACCAGGATGTCCACCGCCTCTCCCGCGAACGGCGCCAGCAGGTCGCCTTCGCGCAGCTCCACGGCTGCGCCGTTGGCAACGGCGTTATGCGCCGCCATCTCCAGCGCTGCGGCGGAAATATCCCCCGCCGCCACACGCCACCGGGGCCGCTCAGCCGCCAGCGTGACGGCAATCGCCCCGCTGCCCGCGCCGATATCGAGCGCCTGCGGAGCGCCGTCCGGCCACAGCCGGTCGCCGTGCTGAAGTATGGCCTCGACGAGCAGTTCTGTCTCGGGGCGCGGAATCAGCACCGACGGCGAAACCGCGAACGGACGGCCATAAAACTCCTGCCGTCCGATAATATACTGCGCTGGCTCACCCGCTGCTTTGCGGGCTATAACCGCCTCCCACGCCTCTTTGTCCGAGGCTGGGAACGGATCGCCCAGCGCAGCGTAGAACGCCGTGCCTTCCAGCCCGAGCACATGCTCCAGCAGCAGGCGGGCGTTATGCTGCGGCTCCAGCACGCCGCAGCTTCCTAAAAAAGAAGAAGCCTCTACTAAGGCTTCTCTGATACTCATACTCCGTTCCGGCAACATCCGATACACAAGATCGCGTTCGTGTCCCAAAACTTAGACCTCTTGTTCCATCAAATCAGCCTGCTCTGCAATCGTGAGCGCCGATACGATTTCTTCAATCTCCCCGTTCATCACCTGATCCAGCTTGTGCATGGTCAGCCCGATGCGGTGATCTGTTACACGGCTTTGCGGGAAGTTGTAGGTACGAATACGCTCACTGCGATCCCCGGTACCTACCTTGCTCTTACGCTCACCTGCATATTTGGCTTCCTCTTCCTGACGAAGCATATCCGAAATACGGGCACGCAAAACCTGGAGTGCCTTCTCCTTGTTGGAGTTTTGGGATTTACCGTCCTGACAGGTTGCCATAATGCCTGTTGGCATATGCGTTACACGTACCGCCGACTTGGTCGTATTAACAGACTGACCGCCAGCACCGCTGGAGCAGAACGTATCAACGCGGATATCCTTGTCGGAAATTTCAACATCCACTTCTTCGGCCTCAGGCATAACGGATACCGTAGATGTAGACGTATGAATACGTCCGCCGGATTCCGTTGTCGGAATCCGCTGTACGCGGTGTGCTCCGCTTTCGAATTTCATTTTGCTGTATGCGCCGCGTCCGTTAATCATGAAAATAACCTCTTTGAAGCCTCCGAGGTCATTCATGTTCGCGTCCATCAGCTCTACACGCCAGCCTTGGGTATCGGCATAACGAGTGTACATCCGGTACAGATCCGCCGCGAACAATGCCGCTTCGTCACCACCCGCTGCACCACGAATCTCGATAATCACATTCTTATCATCATTCGGGTCCTTCGGCAGCAGCAAAATGCGGATTTTCTCGTCCAGCTCCCGTTTGCGGGCACTAAGCTCATCAATCTCCATTTTCACCATTTCACGCATCTCGTCGTCCAGCTTTTCGGCCTGCATCGCTTTAGCAGCGTCCAGCTCTTCAACGACAGTTTTATATTCGGTATATGCTTCATAAGCAGGCTGTAAATCAGACTGTTCTTTGGAATAATCTCTAAGTTTCTTGCTATCGTTCGCTACATCCGGATCGCAGAGCAGTTCGCTCAGTTTATCGTAGCGGTCCGCCAATGATTGCAATCGGTCCAACAAGCGATTCACCTCTTCAGTTAAATTAATATGAAGCCAGATTCAAATTCACTGGCTACAGCTCTTTATTATACCAACTAATTAACTAATTAGCTACTAAAAATACTTCTAATTCATGAATTGAATAACAACCATAATTTCAATAAAAAAAGACATGCACCACAACCCCTTTAACCTGGAGGAATTCAATCCCCTAATACACACAAAAAAACGCTAAGCATTGATTGACTGAGCGTTTTTTCGTTAGAATGGTTAAAATCCCTACTTGCCTAACATTTCAGCTCACCTCTATCGATTCTTTTTAGCTATGTAATTAAGGGGATTTTAACATATTTCCTTTCAAAATCGAGCTAAGAATATGGATTTATCCTAAACAATAAAAAAAGCCGCCACCCAACACAGGCAGCGACTACTTTATTTAGCACAATGTTTCATACTGTAAACCTATGTTATACATTAAAACGGAAATGCATAACGTCTCCGTCTTGTACCACGTATTCCTTACCTTCCAAACGAAGCTGACCACGTTCCTTAGCCCCGTTCATAGAGCCAGCAGCGACCAAATCGTTGTAGGATACAACCTCGGCACGAATAAATCCGCGTTCAAAATCCGTGTGGATAACGCCCGCAGCACCCGGTGCTTTAGTTCCTTTGTGAATGGTCCATGCGCGTACTTCCTGCACACCTGCTGTGAAATAAGTATACAGACCCAACAAGCGGTAAGCGGCTTTGATCAGACGATTCAGACCGGATTCAGCCAGTCCGAGTTCCTCCAGGAACATCGCCTTGTCTTCGCCTTCCAGCTCGGCAATTTCAGATTCTACTTTGGCGCTAATCGGCACCACTTCTGCATTTTCCGCTACAGCAAAATCACGTACCTTTTGCACATATGGATTGCTGTCGGCTTCCGTTACACCGTCTTCGCTAACATTAGCTGCGTACAGTACAGGCTTCATCGTAAGCAAATGAAGATCACGTACAATCAACTGTTCTTCATCCGACAGCTCCACGCTGCGCGCAGGCTTATCAGCATACAGTGATTCCTTGATCCGCTCCAGCACTTCAACTTCCTGGGTGTATTGCTTGTTGCCACCCTTCATGTTTTTGCGGGAACGCTCAATGCGCTTGTCTACGCTTTCGATATCCGCCAGAATCAGTTCCAGATTAATGGTCTGAATGTCACTGATCGGGTCGATTTTGCCGTCCACATGGGTGATGTTCTCATCTTCAAAACAACGTACCACATGCACAATCGCATCCACTTCACGAATATGAGCCAGAAACTTGTTACCCAAACCCTCACCCTTGCTCGCACCGCGTACAAGTCCTGCAATATCAACAAATTCAAAAGCCGTCGGCACCGTTTTGTTCGGCACAACCAGTTCAGTTAGCTTATCCAGCCGCTCGTCCGGTACTTCAACGACACCTACATTCGGATCAATCGTACAAAATGGATAGTTTGCGGATTCCGCACCCGCCTGCGTTATTGCGTTAAACAGTGTTGATTTGCCCACGTTCGGCAAGCCCACAATCCCCGCTTTTAAAGCCATAATCAGAACAACTCCCGTTTATATAAAATGTGCGTTATGCCATCCGTTAGTTTACCAACCCACATTATATATGAGAACACATACATGCGGCAAGCATATGGCTGTGACTTTCAGGATTTCCGCTGCATCCTCTACTTCTTCATTCAAATCTCTTTGCTCATCTGAATATCCGTAACCCGATAGCCTGACTTGCGGTACACATGCAAAGCCCGTTCATTATGCCCAAATACATGCAAACCGATGCGAACGGCTCCCAGCCTGCGAGCTTCCTGTTCCAAAGCCCCCATCGCCAATGTGCCTAGCCCCCGCCCCTGATATGAATCGTAGACGAGAATATCCAGCAGAAAAGCTTCTTTTCCTTGTGCGCTATCCGTCATATTGAACCAGATATAGCCCGCTTCCACTTGGCTCTCCACAACATCCGTATCCGAATACATCAGCATGTAAAGGTGAGCATGGGGAGTGTCCAGTCTCTGTGGCAGGTATCGGGCAAAGCTTTCTGCCGCGCGTTCCGGCGCTTCTTCCACCGTCCATGTGCCTGCCTGGATTTTTTCATCCGCGTAGTCCGCGAGTGAGCGCTGCTCAAACCGTTCATATTGCTCTGCGTCCATCGATACCAAGGTTACAATGCTACTCATGCGTTCGCCTTCTTTCTCAACCGAGTCGTGTCTTTAAGTCCCTTAATCCCAGCTACTCCAATTCCAAACATAACTGTGCGCAGTTCCAGCTCCACCTGCTCCAGCCTCGCTTCGAGCGCCTCTGTGGAGGCGACCGCCGATCCGAGCAGCGACCGTCCGAAACCCGCCAGATCAGCGCCCAAGGCAAGCGCCTTGGCTGCATCGACACCGTCTCTCAGTCCGCCACTGCCGATCACTGCGCCATTCGGCTGCGCCGCCCTGACTTCTACAATACAATCTGCGGTAGAGTTCCCCCAATCCGCAAATGCTTCCGCCGCTGCACGGCGCACAGGATCAGAATTGCGGAATTTTTCCACCTGACTCCAGCTTGTCCCGCCTGCGCCCGCGACATCAATAAAAGCCGCGCCCGCATCGTACAATCTCGAAGCCGTCTCGCCATCTATGCCCCAGCCTACTTCCTTCACGCCTACGGGCACTGAAAGCTGGCGGCACAGCTCTTCAATGCGTCCAAGCAAACCGCTAAAATCCAGATTCCCTTCAGGCTGGAAAATCTCCTGCAATCCGTTCAAATGAAGTACCAGCATGTCCGCTCCGGCAATCTCCACCGCACGGCGACAGTCGTCCACACCAAATCCGTAGTTCAACTGCACCGCTCCCAGATTGGCAAGGATCGGAATATTCGGTGCCAGGCGGCGAACCGCAAAGGTCGAAGCCAGTTCTGCTTTTTCCACCGCAGCTCGCACCGAGCCTACCCCCAGCGCCCAGCCTCGTTTCTCCGCTGTCTCTGCCAAGCGCTCATTAATCGCTCCCGTCTCGGCACTGCCGCCTGTCATGGAGCTAATCAGCAGCGGCGTTCGCACAGCTCGTCCCAGAAAAGTAGTGTCCAGACGTATCTCATCAAAATGTAGCTCAGGCAGCGCACAGTGTTTAAAGGCATAGCGCTCCAGTCCACTCGTAATGCCTTGGCCCGCCACGTCCTCTTGCAAACAAAGGCGAACATGCTCTATCTTCCGTTCACCTGTCCGTGCAGCAGGCAGCAAAGAGCCGGATCTGCCAGAACCCTCAGGTGCTTCGGGTTTATTTTCCACATTACTCATCTATGTCCCACCTCATTCAGGTCACTTCATGTATTTACATTGGTCTGAAAATACAAATAAGACCGCTCCCGAACACGGTAACCGATCTATTCATGTATGACTACAGGCAATCATTTAGACACCTTCATTGTAGCATGGATGGAAAAATATATACATAATCGCGAGCCTTCCTCTGCTTATATAAACCGTTCAGGCGAGTTTTGTTTGTGCCTTAGTCCTGAATGTCTTCGTAATAATCATTTTTTTGCTTTTCCCAGTACCGTCTGTCTTCATCTGTAATTTCCCTTAGCACTTTACATGGATTTCCTACGGCAACCACATTATCAGGAATGTCTTTGGTAACGATAGATCCAGCCCCAATAACTACATTATTTCCAATATTCACTCCTGGAGTGATTACGGTATTTGCGCCAATCCATACACTGTTTCCAATCGTTATCGGTTTACCAAACTCCAGCAAGGTGTTGCGCACATCTGAATCTATCGGATGCCCAGCCGTATATACGCCTACCCTGGGGCCGAAAAAAACATGATCCCCTATTGTTACTTTCGCTACGTCAATAATGATGCAATCATAATTGGCATAGAAATGATCGCCCACTGTAATATTATAGCCGTAGTCACAGCGGAACGGGGGTTCGATATATATCTCCTGACCTGTAGACTCGAAAAGTTGTTTAAGTAGCTCTACCCGATATTCCAGTTGCTCTTCTGTACTGTTATTGAACAAGCGGGTAAGCATTCTCGATTTCTTGCTATCCTTTGCCAATTCTTTTCCGCCAGCCATATATAGTTTGCCTTTTAACATATTTTCTTTATTCGTTGCCATGTACACTTTCCTTCCTGTTTAAAAGGTTTTCATTTCACTCCATGAAGTTGGACAAATGCCAGATACTAAATTATATCTCATAGTGATATCGATATAATAAAGAAAACGGAGTTGATCATTCATGAAGCTACTTAATCCACGGAATGATATTTTATTTAAAAGTTTTTTTAGAAATAGGACGTTATCCCTTCATTCCATCAGGCACATGTGAAATGCTTTCTTGCTGGTCCTTCGTGCGTCCGTTGCCGAACTTGAATATCAAAATGCCTCCGATAATGACCAGCACACCGATCAGCTTGGTGAAGGTGAACGGAATCTTTTCCAGTCCCAGCCATCCTAACGAATCCCACAGCAAAGCAGTGCCCAATTGTGCCGTTAACACGATAGAGATCGCATAGGTGGGGCCAAGCAGCTTCACTCCTTGCACCAGACAGAACACCACGCCAACACCAATCATTCCACTGAACCAGTACCACGGCTGCATATGCTGTAGTGTAAATGTATTTTTTCCTGCAAAAATAAGACTGCCGAGCAAGGAGGCCAAAAATCCTGTTCCCAGCACAAGTGTGGTTGTAGCCCATGAACCTGTTCGTTCGTTCACCTTATTATTGAATATCGTTTGCAGGCTAACAAAGGCCCCTGCGATAACCGCCAGTACAATTCCTAATAGCATGATTTCAGTTCTCCCCCGCTAATTCTTTTACGAATGATTATGCTTCATAAATATTATGGCCTGCCAGTTGGCCCAAACCTTCTCTGTCACGAATCACAATATAGCCCCGTGCTCGTTCCACCAATCCATCTGCGCTCATCTTGCGAATCACACGGTTGAGATGCCTGTAGCTGGTTCCGATTAAATTCGCCACATCTACAAGACTGGATGCCCGCAGTTCCTCATGAAATGAAGCATCACCTTCGTCAAAAGAAACGGATAGCAGGTAACTGGCCAGCCTGACTTCCACGGGATACATTAAGTTAAAGCTAGAGAAGTCCGAATCCATGCAAAACTTACGGGTAACGATATCCAGCAAAAATTGCAGCATTGGAGCGTAGTCCCTTCCATATTTATTCATCCAATGGTGGTGAATACCAATGACATATATAGGAGACACAGCCTCCACTGTGTTGATCACATTGCTGTTGCGAATATATTCTACATCTCCTATGATTTCAATTGGTGTTTTAAAGCAGAGAACCAGTGTTTTGCCTTCCGTTGAACTGGTATAAATCTTGACCTTGCCCTGTACCAATATGTACAGATGTTCAATGGAATCCCCTTGGGAGCACAGCTTTTCCCCTTGTTCCAAACGATGCAGCGACAAATAAGGCCGCAGTGGCTCATGTAGTATCGATTCTAACTGATGCAATTGTAAAAAATGCTTCAGTTGCTCTTGATCCTGAATTTCTTTCATGCTTGGGCTCACCTTCGTTTTCTACGTTATGGGTTCCTTCGCCGAAGGAAGTTTTATTTAGAGCTTCAAAATGATCACACCCGCAATCATCATGCCAATGCCTATAAATTGCGGCAGCTTCATCTTCTGCTTCACTACACCGAACCATCCGTTAATATCAACCAGGAAGGTCAGGCACAACTGGGCAATCAACAGCGCCGAGATCGTGAACGTAACCCCAATATGCTGTATAGCGGTCACTTCACTGAATATGATGATAGCTGCAAAAGCCCCACCTAAGAGATACATGGGCTTCACCTGCTTCATCTCCGCCAAACTGCCATCTCTTGTAAACATCCAGATTAATGCCGCCAAAATAACACCCGTCAGTTGAGTAACCGTAGCCGCCTGCCATGTACCGATATCCTGACTAATCCGTGTATTCGCTACTCCTTGCAGCGTAATACAAGCGCCTCCCAGAAAAGCAAACAAAATTCCTCTCATGAATCGTTATTCTCCCTATTGAAGTGACTTTTCTATTTATTAAAGTATAGGTTAGTCTCACCATAAAGGACATATGTCCTGAGAAAAGGCTGGCGCCTATACCGTATGATCCATTCCGATTCCACATAATCTATAATTGATGTCCATTCCAACCATCCATATCCTTACCTTTTCTTCCGATCATTACGCTTCAATTCTGTACACTTGCGTTAATAACTAGACAGTATCCCATCATAAACTGCATGTTCCGACACGATGGAATGGAATGCAGCATTCAATTGAGGAGTTGACCGCCCGTATGGTTAAACATAATCCGCTGCATCGAAAAAGCCGTACTATTAAAATCATTATCCTGTTACTCATCCTATGGCTGATTGCCGTCATGATCTATCAGACCCATAAGCCATTGCCCCCCTTCATCTCCTATGAAAGTCAGGAGTATTCAACCAACGAGGTGAACTTCTGGACGGATTTGACCTATTCCTCCGGGGATGGAAGTACCGCACAGCATGAAGGGCAAATTTTAAACCGTATGTTTGGGATCATTAATGAAGCCAAACAATTTATCGTCATCGACCTGTTTCTGTTCAACGATTATAAACATAAGGGCCAGCGCTTTCCCCAAGTCAGCGCACAGATGACCGAGCGTCTGATTGCCAAAAAGAAGGCTAATCCTGATATGCCTATCTTTTTCATTACAGATGAAGTCAATACCAATTACAATTCATCCCCCAATCATTTGCTGGAGAATATGAAGCAAGCGGGAATCCAGGTCGTTCAGACTGATGTGGACCCGCTGCGGGATTCCACACCGAGCTATTCTGCGGTGTGGCGTACCTTTTTCCAATGGTTCGGACAGCAGGGCACGGGCTGGATTCCCAACCTGATGGCCAGTGACGGACCTGACGTTACGGCACGCTCCTATCTCAAGCTGTTGAACGTCAAGGCCAATCATCGTAAATTGGTTGCCAGCGAACAGACAGCGCTCATTTCCACAGGCAACGTCCACGATGCGAGTGCATATCACTCCAATGTGGCGCTGGAGGTGAAGGGACCCATCATCGGGGACATTTTACAAACCGAGCAGGCGGTACTGGACTTCTCCGGCGGAGGGCGGCTTCCTGCCTATCCGCCACAAGCAGAAGCCTCTGCTCAATCGGGAAAGGACAACTACAGGATCAAATATCTAACCGAAGGCAAGGTATATACCTCGGTTCTAGATGCCATCGGACAGACCAAACAAGGCGACAGTATTCATATGGGCATGTTTTATTTGGCTGACCGCAAAGTGCTGAACAGCCTGCTGGATGCCTCTGCACGCGGTGTGAACATCCAGTTGCTGCTGGACCCGAATCAAAACGCGTTTGGGCAAGAAAAAATCGGCATCCCCAATCTTCCGGTTGCCAAAGAACTGTCCGACAAATCAGGTGAAAAAATTCAAATCCGCTGGTATAATACGACCCATGAGCAATACCATACCAAGCTGATTTATATTGCCAAGGAACAGGGAGATCACATCATTCTGGGCGGGTCTACGAATTTGACACCACGTAATTTGAACGACCTGAATCTGGAAAATGAATTGTGGGTGGCCGCTCCGGCGGACAGCAAGCTGATCCAACAGATTGCGGCCTATTTTAATACACTATGGAATAACCGGGGAGCTGAATACAGTCTGGATCTGGAGGCTTACGAGGACAAATCTACATTTTGGAAAGATATACTATATCGTTTACAAGACATGTTGGGCTTTACCACATTTTAAAATCAGGATGGCGCTGTAGCTTGCTTACTTTCTTCCACCTACAGCAGCGGTGAAAGCAGACGGGCGAGGGATTCCATCAAGCGCTTGAACAGACGCTTTTTCATAAATTCCTCGCGTACGATCAGGCTGGCAGACTGCAAATCCCGCTCATAATCCGCCACCATCTGCTGTACACTATGCGTGCGAATCAACAGAGCGTTGACTTCAAAATTCAGGTGGAAGCTACGCATGTCCATATTAGCCGTCCCGATGGTCGCAACCTCTCCGTCAATAATGAGGAGCTTGGAGTGAAGGAAGCCTTTTTCATACTCATATACCTTGACCCCAACCTCCAGCAACGTTTGGAAGTACGAATGGGACGCGAGGAACGGCAACCACTTGTCCGGTTTCGCAGGAAACAGAATCCGCACATCCAAACCGGACAGAGCCGCCATCCTCAGGGCAGTCAAAATATCTTCGTCCGGGATAAAATAAGGAGTGGCGAGCCAGACCGATTTACGGGCGGACGTGATCATGGAGAAAAACAGATTTTTGAGCACTCTCCGCTCATTATCCGGGCCGCTGGCAATAATCTGCACGCCTCCGTCCGTAACCGGCTCGATTTTGGGGGACAGATATTCCTTGTCCAGCACCGATTCACCCGTCATATGAAGCCAGTCCTGCAAAAATATAAGTTGCAGCGTCCGTACAGCCTCACCCTTCACAATCATGTGTGTGTCACGCCAAAAACCGTAGGCTTTATTGCGACTAAGATACTCATCCCCTACATTCAAACCGCCGATCAATCCGATTTTGCCGTCAATGACCACGATTTTACGGTGATTACGGTAATTTACTCGGCTGGAGAAGAACAAGATCCGCGCGCCGCCGTATGCAACAACCTCTACTCCTGCATCTCTCATCTCCTTCAAAAATACCTTCGACAGTTGAATGCTGCCCACCGCATCGTACATAAACCGAACCTTGACACCTGCTTTAGCCTTTTCAATCAAAATTCTCTGAATGCTGGTACCGATATCATCCGACCGGAAAATGTAATATTCCATATGGATATGATGCTCCGCCTTGTGTAGTTCCGCCAATAGTGTGGAGAAGGTTTCATCTCCATTGTTCAGAATTTGAGTTTCCGTTGCAAAATAAATCGGGGAACGGGCCAGTCTGCGAGCCAAACGCATTAACTGCTGCTGCTCATCGGTAAAATAGGTCAAGTCCCGTTTGACGTGCATGGCATCCTTCTCAATACGCTCGTAAGCCTGCTGGTCACGCAATGCCTTTTTGTCATACTTGCGGCGTTTGAACACATTTTGCCCGAACAAAAAATAAAGAGGAAGTCCAACCACCGGCAGCAAGGCCAGCAGCAAAATCCAGGACATTGTAGTGGAGGGATTGCGATTCTCCGAAAAAATAATCAGACTGATGGAAATGACCGTCAGCGTGGAGAAAATACTGATGACCGTTCCTTCATTTCTGCCAATATAATTAAACAAACCAAAATAATAAATAACAAAAACCATAGCCGCAATTAACACAGCCAGTAAGCTTCGCCTCATAATTTACCTCATTTCCAATGTACTGCATCCTCACCAAACAGCAAGAAACAGAAACTGTATATATGAACTAGATGATTCATCGCTAAAAAATAGACATCTTCATTATATTGTACATGAGCACCTTATTTCTTCCCACTTTTTTGTTAAGGTTTTAAAGAAAAAAAAGAGAATCCGGGGGAAAAACCCGCAACAAAACCGGATAAAGCCGGGTTGACACTTACTTTTTTTCGTGCAAAAATAAACTAACGAACGTTAGGTAGGTGAGAATAATGGGAATGGAAGACATTCGAAAAGCCGCTCTTTTCCAATTTGCCGCCAATGGGTATGAGGGGGCATCCTTAAGCAATATTGCCGCTGAGGTAGGTATTCGAAAACCTTCTATATATGCGCATTTTCAAGGCAAGGAGGATCTGTTTCTACAGGTGGCGAGGTACGCTTTTCAAGAGCAGAATTTACGTATTTTTGAATACTTTTCGGAACGCAGAGATCAGGCGCTGGAGCATACGCTGCATGACTTCCTGTTTTGGATGGGACAGGAATATGAGAGCAACAACACAGCCAAGTTTATGCTTCGCTTTTCCTTCTTACCGCCTGTGTCTTTGTATACCGAGGTTCTGGATATTGTTAATCCTTTTCTGGAAAATATGGAGCGAAAATTAACTCGCATCCTGCGGAATGCACGAGATAGGGAACCCTTTGGACATATGGAGCCAGTGGATGTGGCCCTATCCTTCATAACACTGCTGGACGGAATCATGGTGGAACTGCTCTATAGTGGGAGCCTGAACTACCACCGAAGATTGAAAGCTGCATGGCCTATTTTTTGGCGCGGGATTACGTTGGCCCCGCCTCATGAAGCGTGAAGTAACAAGAACGTAGCGGGTGATTAATCTACAACTAATCTATATTTAAAGGGGAACACTCATCATGAATCGCAGCTGGATTTATGTCTTTATAGGTGGCCTTATTGAGGTCGTATGGGTCTCGGGTCTGAAGCACGCAGATTCTGCACTCGCCTGGATTGTAACCGTGCTGGCTATGATCGCCAGCTTTTATTTGATCATGAAAGCGGCCAGCCGTTTACCGGTAGGCACGGTGTACGCTGTATTTACCGGACTTGGAACAGGTGGGACGGTTGTAGGTGAAATGCTGCTGTTCGGGGAACCGTTTCAATGGTCCAAAACGCTGTTAATCGCTCTTTTGCTGGCAGGGGTGGTCGGCCTGAAATTGGTTACTGACCGTGATGCTCAGGAAGGGAGTGGCGCATAATGGCTTGGATTGCATTGGTTATCGCGGGATGCTCGGAAGTGTTTGGAGTCATCGGCATGAAGGGAGTTACGATTGGCAAGGGCTGGAAGGCGTTTATGCTCATGGTTCTATCTTTTGTCATTAGCTTCTCGCTGCTCAGCTACGCCATGAAGAGTTTGCCTATGGGGACTTCCTACGCGGTATGGACAGGCATCGGAACAGTCGGCAGCACGATTACGGGCATGTTCTTGTACGGTGAACAAAAAAGCGTATTGCGTGTCCTGTTCATT
Source organism: Paenibacillus terrae (assembly GCF_005217525.1). Taxonomy (GTDB): domain Bacteria; phylum Bacillota; class Bacilli; order Paenibacillales; family Paenibacillaceae; genus Paenibacillus; species Paenibacillus terrae_C. Next base: position 193,879 of record NZ_PNXQ01000005.1, read on the forward strand.
GCTATGATTCTTGCCGCAGCATTGGGTTTAAAGCTGATTTCTTAAAGGAGTGGTGCCTTGTGATTACCACCGTAACGCTTAACGCGGCTGTGGATAAAATCTACACGGTTGCAGGCTTCGGTCTGAATGCCGTCCACCGGATCGAGGGCGGCCTGACGGTGCCGGGCGGCAAAGGCGTCAATGCCGCCCGTGTCATTCGCACGCTGGGCGAGCCTGTGCGGGCGACCGGGTTTGCCGCCGGACACACGGGGCGGCTGCTCATCGACGGGTTGAGCGCGGAAGGCGTAAGCGCCGATTTCATCGAAACGGCGCAGGGGGAAACCCGCCTCGCCATTACCGTGCTCGACCCGTCCACACGCACGCAGACCGAGCTGATCGAAAGCGGCCCAACGATCGGGCCGTCTGAGCTGGCCGCGCTGCGGCGCAAAATCACGACCCTTGCCGCGGACTCGGCTTGGGTCGTGTTCTCGGGCAGCCTGCCTCCGGGCTGCCCGCCGGATCTGTACGCCGAGCTGTGCACGCTGGCGAAGGCGCGCGGTGCGCGAGTGGCGCTGGACGCGAGCGGCGAGGCCTTGCGCCTGGGGCTGCGCGGAAGGCCCGACCTCGTGAAGCCTAACGAGGACGAGGCCGCTCGCTTCGCGGGCATCGACGCAGCGCGACCGGATGCCGCTGAAGCGGCGGCAGCGAAGCTGCTGGAGGCCGGAGCGCAGCTGGCCGTCATCTCGCTCGGCGCGCGCGGAGCGCTGGCGGTGACGCGCGATGCGCGCTACCGCGTGAGCCTGCCGGACGCGGACATTGTCAGCGCGCTCGGCAGCGGTGACGCCATGGTCGCCGGGCTGGTCACCGGCGCGGCGGCGGGACTGGAGCTCCCGGCCATGCTACGGCGGGGAGCGGCCTGCGGCACGGCGGCGGCTTTGCACGCCATGGCCGGAAAGATCGAGCTCCAGGACGTGCAACGTCTGGAGCAGGGTATTACAGTGACGCTGTTGTAATGGGCGTCACTTTTTTTATCCAATCCAAATATTCGTTTGTTCGATGTTGCGAATGTTTGATGCTCCGAATGTCCTGTTCTCCGGCTGACTTATAGCAAAACCCTGTTTTCCAGTATATTTTTCATACAAATATGCGACTTCGAAGGGCCTAATTTCACCAGTGAATCCTGAAACTCTGCAATTTCCTCTACCGACGTGGTTTGTACCTTGATGAGATAATTAAATTCCCCGCTGATGCGAAATAAATCGGTGACCTCTTTTGCTTCTCTACAAAAATCGACCAGCTCTCGGCAATGCTCAGTCTTTAATAAAATAAACGTAGTCATCCCACGATTCAGCTCCCGTAAATTAAATACGGTGCTATACCCGGAAATAATTCCTCGATCCTCCAGCTTGATAATTCTTTCTTTAACGGACGGTTGAGACATCGAGATTTCTTTACTGATCTGGGAAATAGATATCCGGGCGTCATGCTGAAGCAACTGCATAATTTTGTGGTCAATATCGTCTATGTGATGATGCATATCAAGCACCTCCTGTTTTAATTTTAAAAATAATGTTTTTTGTACGAATTAACTTTTATTTAATAACTAATATAGGCTAAAATCCTCACTTTTCATATATATGAACCTTATTATTATCCATATAATAAGGTGAACTTATTTATAAGGGGAGATTTTGAATGAGCGTGAAGGGCCTTGCACATGTAGCGATTCAAGCCCAAGATTATCAAGCAACCATTGCATTCTATACTGAGGTATTGGGTTTTAAAAGAGGACATCATTGGAGTCTGCCTTCTTTTCAAATTCGGGAAGCTTCCATGCTCATTTCACCGGATCAAATAACCTGTCTTGAGATTTTTGATAACGACGCAGTCATTCCTGCTCAAGGAAAAAAAGCTTCCTCCGAGGATGAAATTGCCCACGGTGCTTTGCTGCACTTCGCATTTTATGTGGATGATGTAAACGAAATATACCAAAAAGCCCTTGCTCATGGAGCAAGAACCTTTGTAAAACCAGATCAGCTCACGCTTGGTGAACCCCCTCTGGTGGTAAAAAACGCTGTGATCTACAGCCCCAATGGCGAGGTTATCGAATTTATCGAGGATGTAGATTTTGATATGTCCTTGTCCAGCAAAAAATATCCAGCATCGTTATAAGCTCATGATTTCAAATTTACTGAAAAGTCCGCTTCCCCCGGAAGTGGGCTTTTTCATATTTCACTTAACCCTGATCTATGATCAATCTGGAAGAATTAAAACGATTTTAATAAAGGACCGATATATTGATAAGCTACCTTTTTCACTAACATAGATGGTCACGAAAAATATTAAGCTATGCAAAGGAGTAGATTATCATTTCAATTGATTTCAATGTGTATTGGTTTCATTTTAGCTCCGAGCTGCTGATGCCGTTCTTCTGCTTGCTTGGACTAGTACTCATCTATTTTGGATTCAGGACCATCCGCCGCCATCGCTACCGCAAACGCCATTGGGTTCGCACCAAAGGGCAAATCGTGGATGCGCATATCGAAGTCGACGTTGATGTCGTTCCCTTTGACCGTGATGATCCGGTAGATACCAGTTACACCCGCCGATTGAAGGTACGCTTCTACACCACTTCAGGTGAAATCGTAGAATTCTGGAATCCTTATAGCACAAATCTGAGCTTCAACCGGGTTGGCAGAAAGATTAACGTATTATACAATCCAGCGAACCCTCGGGATGCCCTAATCGCAGGCGGTGTAAATGGTGCAGGCTGTCTTGCCTTTATGCTGTTTATGATCGGTATTCCCTTTGCTTTAACCGGGATATTCGCTTTACTGAAATTTTTCTTGTAACAAGGTTTGGATCATATGCTGTTCATGAAATTTACCGCCATATAAATAGCCAGACCTAAAATAATCAAGGCTGATATTTTATTAAGCATAGTGCCGAATCTTCCTTCTGAATCCATACGTCCTACAAAACGCCCGGCTGTCGCCAAACCCATAAACCATAGCCACGAAACTGACACGGCAGCCAGTCCGAAAGCCCAGCGTTCCCCGCCATCATATTGGAGGGAGCTGGTTCCAATCACGCCGACGGTATCCAGAATGGCATGGGGGTTCAGCAAGGATACCGAAGCTGCAAAAATCATCTGCTGCTTCGGCAGCATAGGCTGGCTTTCTCCCGAGGAAGCTGCCTTAGACTTCCAAAGGGTCCAAGCCATATAGAGCAGAAACAAACAGCCTGCTGCATAGAGCACATTCGTAAGCCATAGGAAACGCTGCAAAATAAGGGATACACCCCCAACAGCGAGCGCAATGAGGACGGTGTCACAGACACCCGCCGTAATAACGGCAGGCAATGCATTGCGAAACCGTGACTGGGACGCCCCTTGGTTAAACACAAATACATTTTGTACCCCTAAGGGCAAAATCAGCCCTAATGCCAATAAAACGGCATGGATAATAGCTTCCAGCATGAATATATTCCCCCAAATTCATTCCATCCTATTTTCTCTGATGTTTTCTCACTTATACAGTTTTCGAACAGGAAGCTTGCACATCCCTAATCCTCTCGTATTTCCTTTAAGTTCTTCACGCTCTGAGCGTCCCTCACGGTCTGCATGGTCTGCATAGCCTGCGTGTTCTGTTGTACGCTATGCTTCAACTGCTCTATAGCAAGCTGGTAATCCTGCGGATTGTTCATGTTAAATGCGGCCTTATGCCATATGTCTTCACTCACCCCCGGCAAATCCTCTACCTTCGCATAACGAACGTTCAGCTTGTCCAACCAATCAGTGAGACGAAGTCGTCCACTGCGCAAACATTCCTCGGCAGACGGCAGCACACTCTGATGGTACACAGCCAGCAGCGGGTGTATACGCCCGTCCACAGAAGAGATTACAGCTTGCAATGCTGTTTCTGTCGTTCCTTGCAACTTCGCCCACTTCTCAGTTACAGCGAGCAGGACATGCAATACCTTTGGCTGTACAAAAGGCATATCACAAGCGATAACGATGCCCCACTCCGTTCTAGAAGCAGACAACCCTGCGTGAATGCCGCTCAAAGGTCCCTTGCCCGGATATACATCAGGCACATTCTCCACACTAATCGACCCATATCCCTGCCCGTCACGAGTGACAACAATAACCCTCTCTGTCACCGGCGCTAAAGCGTCAGCCACCCGCTCAAGCATAGTAGCTCCCTGAATCTCAAGCAGGGCCTTATCCTGCCCCATTCGACTGGAACGTCCTCCAGCGACAATAATGCCGGTCACATTCACGAATACATCCCCTTTTCTCAAAGAAATAAATTCACTAATAACGCCACGAAATATTGGACAAAATTTAATTTTACATAATTGTTAATTTATTGGTTTGTTAACCCTTTCAACACATGATACATTGAATAGAGAACCTTCCCATAGATCGGCATCCTATGCTTTATTCTCTACCGGGCTAAGAAAGGAATGGCTTGCCTTGCAAAATAGAGAAATTCAAGAGACTCCTCTATACTCCTTAAAGCTGTATAATTTTTTTCTGTATGGAGCCATGGTCATTTTCTCCAGCTTCTTCCCGTTGTATCTACAAGAGATCGGCATG
>NZ_PNXQ01000005.1:198467-203810 GCF_005217525.1 Paenibacillus terrae
GCTTGAGATCGGGAGCCTGATGGCGATTGGGCCTTTTGTATCGGTATTCGCGAACCCCTTCTGGGGATATACCAGTGACCGAAGCCGTAATCTTCGACGTATTTTGCTGTTTATGATTGCAGGTACATTGCTGCTGCTGCAAGCTTTATTTCATGTCCATACGTATGTCATGATTTATGTGTCGATGATTGGTTTTTATTTCTTCCAAAGTCCTTTATTCGCTCAAAGTAACAGTCTCATTCTTAGCTACATTGAGGGAACAGACCGGAAATTCGGCTCCTTCCGCATATGGGGCTCCTTTGGCTGGGCTGTGACGGCGGCAGTAGCTGGTCTGATCATTGACCAAACGGGGATATCCAGCATATCAACCATCTTTACAGTGTTGCTTCTGGCTGCCCTGATCTGTACCCTGGCGATTCCACCGTTGAAAAGCAGCGTTGAAACGGCGACCATTCATTTACGTGGCTTTGGCAGCATTTTAATGAACGGATACTTTATATCTTTCATTTTGTTGGGTATCTTGGTATCCATTCCGAATTCGATCAACAGCGCCTTTATGTCCCTGTATATCACCGAACTAGGCGGGTCCAAGCTGATGCTGGGTTTCGCCGTCTTTATGTCATCGGTATTCGAAATTATTGTTTTTTTGCTGTTCGACCGCTTTTTGAAGAAAAAAATGACGGTGATGGTCGGCTGTCTGGCCCTCGTCAGTTTGCTGTTTGCTCTACGTTGGGAACTCATGGCCTTGGCCACAGACCCGATTCAGATCGTGTTCATTCAGGCACTTCATTGCGTCACCTTCGGTGGATATTTCTATGTAGGCACCCAGTTGACCGTCCTGTTCACACCAATAGCTTACCGCTCATCTGGACAGGCGGTATATACGTTGACGTGGAGCGGGATATCTGGCATCGTAGCGGGCTTTGCAGGAGGTTGGCTGTTTCAGAATTTCGGTGGCGAAATGATGTACAATACAGGTGTCTTCTTTGCCTTGCTCGGCTTTGTAGGATTCACCATCATGTGGTATATGCTGTACAAGAACGGCTACAAGCCCTGTCATTCCAACGACCACAAACAAGCAGAAGAAGCCCCTTAACAACACTCGGGGAATGTATGTAACACCCTGTTCTTCTCTTGCTTGCCCATTGCAAACAGGGATGTCTAGTATCGCCAACTATCAATATAGATGTCACCCATGCTGGGCGTACAAGTAAAGGAGTCTGCCGATGGCAGACTCCTTTTTGATTTGGTCGCACGAGGCTACCATCCTCCGCTAATAACCTATTGCTTAGGCAATTGGAAAGAACTTTTCAGTGATACCACGCGGTTGAATACAGGCTCGCCCGGCTTGGAAAGCTTCGGATCAACACTAAAATAACCATGACGGAAAAATTGGAACTTGTCCTGCGACTGTGCTTCCTTCATATTCGGCTCGACAAAGCCGTGAGCAATTTCCAGAGAGTTTGGATTCAATTGATCGAGGAAGGTTTTTTCCGTTGCATCCTCTTCAATCGCTTCCGGGTCTTCTGCGTTAATCAAAGGCTCATACAGGCGGAACTCAGCAGGAACGGCCTGAGTAGCCTCCACCCAATGGATGGTGCCTTTGACTTTGCGTCCAGTAAAGCCAGATCCGCTCTTGGTTTCTATATCGTAGGTACAATGGATTTCCGTTACATGACCATCCGCATCTTTAATGACATCGTTACATTTGATGAAATAAGCATGCTTGAGGCGTACTTCATTGCCAGGGAACAAGCGGAAGTATTTGCTCGGCGGATTCTCCATGAAATCTTCACGCTCGATATAAATCTCACGCGAAAACGGAATTTGACGTGTGCCCAGCTCCGGATTTTCCGTGTTGTTTTCCGCTTCCAGCATTTCAACCTGACCTTCAGGATAGTTCGTAATGACCACCTTCAACGGATCAATGACCGCCATCGTACGAGGTGCCTGTAGCTTCAAGTCCTCACGTGCAAAATGCTCCAGCACTTGCAAGTCGATCACGCCGTAGGCTTTGGAAATGCCTGTCTCATATACAAAGCTGCGGATCGCTTCCGGCGTATAGCCACGACGGCGCAAACCGGAAATCGTTGGCATACGCGGATCATCCCAGCCGTCTACATGCTTCTCATCTACCAGAAGCTTGAGCTTACGCTTGCTGGTTACGGTTTGAGCCAGGTTCAGCCGCCCAAATTCGTATTGATGCGGCACCTTTTCCATCTCACATTCGGCTACAACCCAATCGTACAGCGGACGCTGATCCTCAAACTCCAGCGAACAGAGTGAGTGCGTTACACCCTCGATGGCATCCTCCAGCGGATGAGCGTAGGAATACATCGGGTAAATGCACCATTTGTCACCCGTGTTGTGATGCTCGGTATGCGAAATACGGTAAATCACCGGATCACGTAAATTAATGTTTCCCGAAGCCATATCAATTTTGGCACGCAGTACCTTTTCACCGTTTTGGTATTTCCCTGCTCGCATTTCTTCGAACAGCTTGAAATTTTCCTCCACGCTGCGGTCGCGGTAAGGGCTGTTTTGCCCCGGTTCGGTCAGTGTGCCACGAGTTTCACGGATTTGATCCGCGCTTTGATCGTCCACGTAGGCTTTACCCTTTTGAATCAGCAGAACGGCGCGGTTGTACATTTCGTCAAAATAGTTGGAGGCAAAATGCTTTTCCTCCCATTCATAACCGAGCCACTTCACGTCCTCCTGAATGGAGTTTACATATTCCGTGTCTTCCTTCGCCGGATTCGTATCGTCAAAACGCAGGTTGGTGCGTCCTCCGAATTCATCTCCCAACGAGAAATTGATCCAGATGGCTTTGGCATGTCCAATGTGCAAATATCCGTTCGGCTCTGGTGGAAAGCGTGTAACGACTTCCTTTACCTTACCTGTACGTAAATCCTCTTCAATGACACTCTTAATAAAATTGGGGGGAGTGATCGGCTTCTCCACGCTAATCAACCTTTCTTCCGTGTAATCTGTACAAAATTGGTTCCCTTAAATATACCCTTTCACACCGCATAACTCAATAAAATGAAAAACCTTATGCCCTCTTCAGCCCAAAAAGTAACAAGTTATGAAAAGAAGTTAACATTTTTGACAAATAAATTCGTTATAGTGTATATATCTTTTATTTTACCCGGAAAAGGAGAACCCACCCGTGTTTAAGCTACTCATCGTGATCCTGCTGTCTATGCTTTTGTCCTCTTCCGATCTAATATCCGGTCATCCTTCACCGGATCCGGCGTCTGAACCCGTACATTCTCGTCCATTAGCCGTTGCTCCTGAAGACTCATCCGTAAAATTGTATGTTGAGGAGCCGTCTCAGGGGCTATTTCGCACAGCCACGCTGGAAATCGGCCAGCAGCGTCGTACATTCGCATGGTCAGGCTTGGCAGATGTCGCCACCGCACCACAGTTGTACTATACGGATGTAAACGGCGATGGCGTTCACGAAGCGGTGGTCATCCTGACTCGTGCTTCAGGCACAGGTGTCGAATTGCAGGAGCTTCATATTGTCAACGCACAGACCATGGAAGAGTATGCGGTTGAATCGGCGGCAGATGCCGTATCTCAGCGTGTCCATAGCAGTGTGGAGCTGCGGGACCATAACCAGCAGGTGCATATTGCAGTTACGATTGATGGCATCACACACACGCTCGATCCTAAAGCATCGGCGTTTTACGATGATCCAGCCCATTTTACAGACCGTCTCGATTTCAGCTCTGTCGTCATGTACGATGTCGAAGAGGCTCCTCTGCGCGCTACCGTATCCGGTAGCGTGTCCCCAACCGAATTTGTAGGGGATTTGGAGCTGAAGTATGTATATGAGCTTGGACGGTTCCGGGTAGGACCTATTGAGTTTGCAGCTTCCTCTCCATTTTGACGACTCTCGCAGAATAAGGTAGCATGGGATTAAATGCTAGACTGGCTGGTTTAGCGATTTTCCGAGTGAAAGAGGGGATCCATCATGTTTACATACGCGTTGGACGAACGCACCGTCCTTCGTCCGCTCACCAAAGAGCATGTGCAGCCTCTGTTTGAGCTGATCGAAATGTCCCGTGACCGCCTGCGTCAATGGCTTCCATGGGTGGATTCCACCACGGAAATCAGCCACACAGAGCAGTTCGTGCAGAGCACCTTGAAGCAAGCGGCAGAGAATGGCAGCGTGACCGCCGGAATCTGGTTGGATAATGAGCTGGCTGGCATCATCAGCTACCATGAAATCAATTGGACTCACCGTTCGGTCAGCATTGGATACTGGCTTGGACACGGTTACGAAGGACAAGGTCTCATGACCAGCGCATGCCGCGTATTCATCGAGTATGCACTGATAGAGCTGGACCTTCACCGGATCGAAATCCGTTGCGCTACCACCAACCGCCGCAGCCGGGGGATCCCGGAACGTCTGGGCTTCGTACTCGAAGGTATTATCCGTGAAGCAGAGCTGCTGCCAGACGGCTATATGAACCATGCTGTGTATGGTATGCTCCAGAGCGAGTGGAAACAGCTTCGGTAAACTTGCAACATAAGGAACAGCGCCGCAACCCGTTTAGGGCCAGCGGCGCTGTTCCTTATGAACGGCTTATCTGGAGGCTATAAGAAGCTGATTGCGTTGTAGAATCCATGTCTATTTTAAGAAACAGGCCATTAACACATCGTCCACGAATTGGCCAGCTATGTAAAACTCCTCATGCAAACGTCCTTCGATCAAGAATCCGCATTTTTCATAAAACATAAGGGCCTCCGTGTTGCACGAAAGTACCCGCAAACTTAATTTGCGAATGCCCTCAGCGGCTGCAATATCCTTCATGGCGTTCATAAGCGCCATCCCAATACCTTTGCGGTGATAGGCTGGATGAACGGCTATATTTATTTCCAAAACATGGCGATTACTAGCCAACAGCGTTGGAGAACGAAATCCGATATAACCGCAGAGTACTCCCTGTTCGATAGCGACCAGTTGAGAGCCCGGAGGAGTATTGCGCAAAAACTCCCCACGTGACTTCCATGACAGCGAGGCGGGGGCTGTTCGTTCATTCCATACCAATTCATCCAGCGCAATTAGATCAGGAGCATCCTTCATCTCCGAATGACGTATCGTCAGGGGTTGACTTGTAAGCAATTTCTTTCAATCCTTCCTATGAAGGCTTTCCTGAAGTATAGGCAGCAACCATTCGTCATTTATTGTACCATAATCACGGGCTTGTCACAGTCTTTATTAGGACTTAAGTACTGGAAACGTCTGTCTTGGACGTAGTAGTCTCAAAAGCAGCCTCTTCACGGCGGGAACGGTTCAATCCGCTATGCAGAATGAAAAACAGGATGGACAAA
>NZ_PNXQ01000005.1:203820-282084 GCF_005217525.1 Paenibacillus terrae
GCCAGACAAATTGTGGGCGGCAGACCACCACCATCATATAGCCTCCCCATAATATAAGGCCCCATCACCCGTCCGGCTGCACCAATACCCCCTACTAACCCAATGTAAAAGGGTGCCCCCCGACCTCCGTGATCCGACAAAAATGCCGGAACCGCAGGTGCGATCAGCATTTCTCCCAGGGTTGCCAAAACCATGGCGAATATCATCCCCGTATAGTTCTGTGTGCCTAGCATGACGATGTAGGCTGCCAAATAAAATCCCCCGGCCCACGTCATTTGAGCCGAAGCGTGCCTTGCGTAGAGACGCTTTAGCCAGAAAATAATCGGCTGTGCAGCAAAAATTAGCACACCGTTCAGTGTCCATAGTAGCCCGTACATCGTTTTAGGCAAGCCCTGCTCAATAATATATGGAGATACGCCCGTATTCCAGATCGAATTACCGAACCATAAAAAGAGCGAGCCCAACCCGACGAAGAGATACAGCCTAGTATCACGGAAGAGCAGCCGCGCTGGTATTTCCTCTGTTCTTTTCTTCACGGACTTGCTGAGATGAACTTCCCCCTCTTCCCGATCGACCCTGCTCAGATAGGACCAGAAAAACCCGGCAAATACCGCAGAGGTAATCCCGTTCATGACAAAGCTGAGCTGATAGGAGAGATCGGCCAGAACGCCGCTCAGTCCCGTACCCAACGCCACCCCTATATTATTGGCAACATAGATAATGTTGAATAGCTCTCCACGACGGTCAGCAAAGCGAAAACCTACAAATGCCTGAATCGCGGGCACAGATACGACATTAAAAAAGCCGATAAAGCCCATCATAATAACAAACGCAATCCAGTGACCGCTGGTAAACGGAAGCGTGAGAAGTCCCAGTGCGTTCATTGCCAGCGAGCCGACAATCAGTTTTTTGGCCCCAATGCGGTGATAAAGGGCTCCTCCTAACACCTGACCAAAAATCCCGCCCAGGGACTGCACCAAAATCGCAATCCCCGCATCTCCCATGCTGCGGTGCAGCTCGTCAAACACATACATGCTAACCAACGGCCACATAAGAGAGCTCCCGGCGGAATTAATGAGACTGGCGACAAGAAACACTTTTACTTCCTTCGGATAAGAATCCAACCATTTCATATATTTTGTTTCTCCTTTAGCATCTGACACCATAACAAGACATTATCTCATTGACGCTTCACATTCACCACCGTTGAAAAGAAAGTAGCCCCCCGCCCCATATCCGACAGTCGGTCAGAGGTTAATACATTGGCACGCTGTCTGCGTCCTTTACCTTCCCACCATAACCCTTGGCTAATCACCGTACCAGGCAGCATCAGATCCGTGACTTTGGCTTTCAGTTCATACGTTCCCCGGTCGTTCCATACCGTAACCGGATCACCGTCCGCGATGTCTCTTGCCTGAGCATCCTCCGGATGAATTTGCAGCAAAGGCTCTCGTTCCAGCCGCTGATGCTTGGGTAAGTTTGCGAACGTGGAATTCAGAAAATTATGATTCGGTGGCGAAATAAACATCAGCGGGAACCGCTCGTCCGCTTGCGGCCGATGCTCTCCGTCGTATCCTTCGATCAGCGGCACATACGAAGGCATCGCGGGCAGACCCGCTTGCTTCATCTTTTCCGAATACAGCTCAATCTTGCCCGAAGGCGTAGTCAGACGATCCAGATAGGTAGCCTTCGGCGTCATGTCCAGTTTGACAAAAGGTGACTTTTTTAAGGCTTCCAAAGTCACACCGTTGAGATAAGGATTCGTCGGGTTATCAAGTGCACCCGCGATCATGTCCTCTTCACTTTCCGTGAAAGCAGCCTCATCAAAGCCCATGGCTCGTCCGAGCAGGCTAAACAGCTCATAGTTGCTTTTGCTTTCTCCGAGCGGAGCAATGACTGGCTTCTGCATCTGGACATAGTGATGCCAATAGGATTTGTACAGGTCTGTACCTTCAAAAGAAGACGCAGCAGGCAGGACAATATCCGCATAGCGGGCCGTATCGGTGAGGAACAGGTCGTGAACGACCGTGAACAAATCCTCCCGTTCAAACCCCTGCGTCACCCGATCAGCATCGGGTGCTACGACAACCGGATTGCTGCAATACACGAACAGCGCCTTGATCGGCACGTCCTTCTGCAGCAGCGCTTCGCCGATTTGGTTCATGTTGATCACCCGGGCATCCGGGTTTTTACGCAAATCAGGACGGGCCAGATTGGCGCCGTTGAATTTGCCGTAAGCGCCGTTGGAGCGTGATGCTCCCCCGCCGTGCTTTAGCCATTGCCCGGTGAGCGCGGGCAAGCATGTAACCGCGCGTACATTCATGCCGCCATTATCATGATGCTGAAGCCCGTTGCCAATGTTGATATACGCCGCTCGCGCCTGTCCGTACATCTCCGCGAGACGGATAATATCTGCCTCCGGCACACCTGTAATACGTGAGACGCGCTGCGGGGTATATGCCCTCACATGCTCGCGCAGTTCCTCATGACCGACCGTATAGCGGCGCAAAAATTCATCGTCCGTCAGCCCTTGCTCGAACAGTACATGCATAACACCCAGCGCAAGCGCGGTATCCGTTCCCGGGTAGAGCGGAATGAACCAATCCGCCCATTGCGCTGTCCGGTTGCGGTGGACATCAATGACGATCACCTTGGCACCTTTTTTGCGTGCCTTCTCGGCCAACACCACCTGATGCATATTGGTGCTGATGACATTTCCACCCCATACAATAATGAGGTCAGCATCCTCTGTATCCTCTGGACTGGTGCCGCCCTTAAAACCCATGACGGATGCCCAGCCTTCATTCCCGGCCACACTGCAAATCGTCTGGTCCAGTTGGCTTGAACCCAGCGCATTGAAAAAACGGCGATCCATCCCGTCCACACTCAACACGCCCATATTGCCGTAAAAGCTGTAGGGGAGAATAGATTCCGGGCCATCCGTGCAAATCAGTTCCTTGAAGCGGCCAGTAATGGTATCGACTGCCTCCTCCCAGCTAATTCGTTCGAACTCCCCTTTCCCCTTGGGGCCTACACGCTTCAACGGATAGAGCAGCCGCTCGGGGTCATACACCCGCTCCGTCATATTGCGAACTTTGTTGCAAATAGCCCCTTTTGTAATGGGATGATCCGGGTTACCAGTCACCTTGACGATCTTTCCATCTTCCTTGTGAAGCAGGAGCCCGCACGTATCCGGGCAATCCAGCGGACATACAGCCGGGAAAATACCGTCCGTACGCTCCGTCATTCGCTGTCCCCTTTGTAAGTCTTGCTGAAGCACGTCCTCAGGAGGCGCGCTGTTGCTATGATCCATGGTGTTGATGCTCCTTTCCGTTACCGTTTCCAAAAATTACACTGTTCTTATCATATATACAGCTATGTCCTATGGCAAGAGAAGGATTTTGCCAACCCAAATCCGTCCAAAAGATTAAAAAATCCGCTTGCTGCTCACAGCAAAACGGATTTCAAATATTCTATATTATTTTTTGATCATACCTGTTTCAATATTGAATACCAAGGGTAAAAGAGATCAAGGCATTATGGACGAGAGCACACTCATCCTCCATGCCAAATCTTGAACCACTCCCAAAAGAATCCGCCATGACAGGTTTCGTTCCCCCGGACCTGCCATGGCGGATTTGCTTTGTTCTCATTTTTCTAAGCCCTGCCTAATCAGGCATGGTCACTCAACGGAGTTGTTGCAGTAGACGAGGGGGCCTGAGGTGATTCATTCACAGGATGCACAGCGGAATGAGGCTTTTTCAAATATGCCAACCAGTAAGCTCCAGCTACGAACATGCTTCCTCCCACCAAATTCCCCAGCCAAACCGGAATGAAGTTCATGACATAATCTGCCCATGAAAAATGACCTGCAAAAATAGCCGCCGGAATTAGAAACATATTGGCTACAACGTGCTGAAATCCGATAGCTACAAAGGCCATCGTCGGGAACCAGATCCCCATAATTTTGCCGCCGATCGAATCCGTGCTATACGCCAACCAGACAGCCAGCGCTACCAGCCAGTTACATCCAATACCGGATATAAACGATTGCAAAAAGCTTTCATGCAGCTTGTGTCCCGCCATATCCACCACTTTGTCCAAATAAGGTCCTGTCTCGGTTAAACCCAGCACATGACCAAAGAAAAAGGCAACAAACAACGCACCCGCAAAATTACTAAGCGTAATAATTGCTAAATTACGGAACATCGCCCCGGTCTTGATCCGTCCTGCCCATCTCGCTAAAGGGACTGCCATCATATTACCGGTCAGCAATTCTCCGCCTCCGATCAATACCAATACCAGACCTACAGGGAACACGGCTGCTCCAATAAAAGTAGCAATACTCCCCCATTCTTTGGGCGCGCTTGCGATAACTCGTATATCTAGCAAAAAACCAAGCGCAATAAATGCACCTGCTAAAAATCCCAATACCACTGCCACAGTCCATGGATTGTTCGCTTTGGCCACTCCTGTTTCCACCGTCTTTTCAGCAATCTGCCCCGGCTTATAACTTGCCATATATTCCGCTCCTTTAACATCTTTTTACTACAACATTCTCTCACATATTTTATTTAAAATCAGTGGTTTTGTTTGTGAAAAAAATCACTTTAATGAATATTAAAAAACAGCCCTTGGATAAAGGACTGTTTTTCATGTATTATTACGTCTACTGCGCTACTATGCGCTTTACATTTAGTTGTATTCTTCCTTTTCAACTGCTCTTAAGAACCAAATAACTCCACCTAGGCCTCCCAGCGCCACGGCTACAAGAAAAAGGATATAAAACAAATCCATAAGCTACTTACCCCCTAATCCTTATGCTACTTTATATTGTACTATAAGGATTCGTCCATACGTCTCAGATTGTTGACAAACTTATGAACAATGTCACAGACAAAATGAATTATACGGTAACTGGCTTCCGTTCAGATATCGGCGGCAATGCTTGTAAACCCGCTGCATTTAGGAAATTCCAAGGCTTGTTATAATGCGGCTGGAAGAAGAAATCCACAAAGGCCAGTTGGTCAATGGTCATATGATTTTGGATCGCCACCGACAGGGTATTAATCGATTGGGTCAAATCTACCTTCGACATAATTTGTGCTCCGACAATTCTCCGTGTCTCCTGCTCATATACAACCTTCAGCAGCACCTTTTCCGACGTTGGCATAAATTCAGGGCGGTAGCTGTCCTCAATGGTTACAGCCTCTACGGCCATACCTTCGTCCGCTGCTGCCGCTTCCGTCAAACCTGTTCCTGCAATATTATCTTCATAAATTTTAATACCCGAAGTTCCCTGTGTTCCCATATAGGCAATGGTCGGTTGAACCAAATTGCGTGCCACCAGCGTGCCCATACGAACAGCGTTGGTTGCCAACGGAATATACGCTGTTTGGCCTGTCGGGTTATAGCGGATTGCACAGCTATCGCCTGCAGCAAATACGTCCGGGCAGCTGCTTTGCATAAAATTGTCCACAATGATCGCGCCGTTAGGCAGCATGTCCACCTGACCTTTAAGCAGATCCGTTTGAGGACGGAAGCCGATGCAGAGAATAACAAGCTCTGTTTCATATTCTCCTTGGGATGTCACCACTTTATTCACCTTACCGTTATTTCCTTCAAAACGGCTCACGGTTTCTCCCAGCACCAGCTTGATGCCATGTTTCTTCAAGGAATCTTCAATTCGGTCTGTATATTCCGGATCCAAATATTTATTCAAAATACGATCAGCGCTATCAATCAGCGTTACGTTCTTACCATTCATTTGAAAAGCTTCCACCAGCTCAACACCGATATATCCGGCTCCAACAACTGTAATATTCTGTACATGCTTGGCTTTCTCAATGATGTCATTGGAATGATTATAGTTTTTGCAGAGCAGAATATGATCAAGCTCAATACCTTCCAGCTTCGGAATAATAGGCCACGAGCCCGTAGTTACAATCAATTTATCAAAGGTGTCCGTAAATTCTTCTCCTGTTTGGAGATTGCGTGCTTGCAGCGTTTTGCCTGCTGTATCGACATTCGTTACCTCATGAAGCATCTTGGTCACGACACCCAGCTCAGCCAGTTCATTCGGGGAAGAATAAAACAATCCTTGCGGATCTTTGACGACACCACCTACGTACAGTGCAATACCACAGGATAAAAACGAAATATTGTCATTACGCTCGTAAACGGTAATTTCTGCATCTGGATAACATTTGGCTGTGTTGACGATGGCTGCCGTACCTGCGTGTGTACATCCGATAACTGCTACTTTCATGTTGAATTCCTCCTTGGTGTGTGGGCATAAAATATATGATATTTGTGAATAGTTTCACGTAACCGCGTTGTTGATTGTGATTTATTTCACTTCATGCGCTTATTATAGTGTGATATTTTTCACATTACAATAGCTTTTTATGATATTCACACTTTGTCCACATTTTCAAAGTCAGGAAGAT
Organism: Paenibacillus terrae; assembly: GCF_005217525.1. GTDB lineage: Bacteria > Bacillota > Bacilli > Paenibacillales > Paenibacillaceae > Paenibacillus > Paenibacillus terrae_C. Next base: position 210,270 of record NZ_PNXQ01000005.1, read on the forward strand.
ACAACGTCAACCGTTTGCTGCAACGCCACTTTGCTTCATTTAGTTTTTCCCGCATGGGGCTTGACTATGCCTTTTTATCAGGCTTCCAAATGCTACTGCAACGAACAATACCACATATAAAATACAGAAAGCACAAAAGGCCGAATCTCGAGAAACAACAGAGATTCGACCTTATATAAACGCATATTTCTAACTAAGTGGAAGCTATTATAGAAGTTCCTCGATGGCCGCTTTCATCGCCTCTGGTGATTCCTTGGGTTCAAAACGACTCACCGGCACACCTTCACGATTCACAATGAATTTCGTAAAATTCCATTGAATCGTACCATCTTCCTGCTCTCCAGGCTGCTGCTTTTTCAAATATTCAAACAGAGATGCCGTATCCGGGCCGTTAACGTCCACTTTAGCGAATACCGGGAAATTAACCCCGTAATTCAGTTGGCAAAATTCAGCCGCTTCCTCGCTGCTGCCCGGCTCCTGACCGCCAAATTGGTTGCAAGGAAAGCCTAATACAACCAGTCCCCGATCCTTATATTCATCATATAGCTTTTGCAAATCCCCATATTGCGGGGTGAGTCCGCATTTGCTTGCGGTGTTCGCGATCACCAGCACCTTACCGGTGTAGGTATCCAGAGGAACCTCCTGATTCGCTGGTGTTACAGCTTGATGTGAATAGACGGACATATAGCATCCTCCTTTGTTTCGCTTGGTTTAAGTTTCATCACCTATTTTACCCAAAACGAGACGGACATGCCAATATCCCTCGATACTAGCGAGACGCCACCACTTCGAGTCTGCGTTCTTCACGTTCTGAGGCGGACATCCTTGGACACGCAAAACAATACCGCTGGCCTCCGCCTGTTTTGTAATATTGGCAGCAGGACGGTTTCATATATGCCTTCTCACCGGGACGGTAAGGGTTATCCAGCTCAACGAGACGGACCGTAAACGGGTTTTTTTTCCGCCCGAACACCTCTCCCTCCAGCTCCCGCGTCACATAATAATAATCTTGTTCCAAACGCTCCACATCCTGTGGATCGGTTAGCGATGGCTGTACCCTGTCCTTAAAATACAGCAAAGTCAGCGGGAACTGTCCCCACATCTGTCCAACAGATGCACCTCCTGCCGAAGCCATCGCCTCCAGTATCGGTCTGATCTGCAAGCTGTAAAAGTCGCGCAGCACCTGCTGCGCTTGCCCGGATGAATGATGCTCGTCTTGCCTGTTGCTGTCCAGCTCTGTTTGGTCGATGACCTGAAAGCTGATGGCGGGATATTTCCCTTGATAACAAATATGAAATCTGAGATTGGAAACCGACAGATCGAGACGACGTTCACACAAAGACACCATAAAATGCTGGGCAAATACAAGACCACGCAACTGGTTCACAAAATAAACAGCTGTGGTCAAGCTGTCTTCCGCAGACAGCAACTCACCATAATACTCCAGCACAGTGCGAAGCTTATCCGGTTCAAGCCATCCAGCCACGGGCCCGGAGTATACTGCATCTTCTGGTGTGTCTGTCACTATTCGCGCCAATTGCTCAAGCTGTTCATAATCCAATGGTTTCATTACGTCTCCTTTATCCTCTTGCCGCTACCTGTGGTCTGGCTTCACGCCGCTCGGAAACGGAGCCAGCTACATGATTCTCCTCCAGCTTCAATCCCTTTACGGCCTGGCTTACCGCTGGTTGTCCGGCCAAAGCATATGGAAGACACAGCGGTACACCTGTACGAGGATCTGTTACGATATCTGCTTCAATACCGAACACCTCACGCAGCACGTCAGGGGACATGACCTCGGTCGGCGTTCCTACAGCCTCGGCCTTCCCTTTTTTGATCGCAATCATATGCTGGGCGTACCGGGCAGCATGGTTCAAATCATGCACGACCATGACAATGGTACGTTCGGCCGAAGTGTTCAAATATTCTAGCAAATGCAACACTTCCAATTGATGCGCCATATCCAAAAAGGTAGTCGGTTCATCCAGAAACAAAATATCCGTATCCTGCGCAAGCGCCATGGCAATCCATGCACGCTGACGCTGCCCGCCAGAAAGCTGGTCGATCGGGCGATCGTGGAATTCGCTCATACCTGTCACCTGAATGGCCCACTCTACCATTTTACGATCATCTGCTTTCATGGAGCCAAAGCCTTTTTGATAGGGAAAACGTCCGTAAGATACCAGTTCCGTCACGGTCAACCCTTCTGGTGCAGTCGGATTTTGAGGCAAAATAGCCAACTGCTTCGCTACCTCCCGGGTAGATTGCTTATGAATGGATTTACCGTCGAGCAGAACGCTGCCGCCTTTAGGATTCATGATGCGAGCCATCGTCTTCAGAATGGTGGACTTGCCAGAGCCATTTGCGCCCACCAATGCTGTGATTTTCCCTTGCGGTATTTCAACGTTCAGATCCTCCACAATCAACCGATCTTCATAAGCAATATCCAGATTAGCCGTTTTCAGACGAAACATTCGGAATCATTCCTTTCCCTTATCTAATATATAGTTACGGGCTTAACGCACGTGATTCATCAAAACTTCATGCTATCTTTATATAATAAAGATATTGATAATCATTATCAAGTATTGATTGGCATATTCCCTTAGCATAGGAATCATTTCACGGAAAATGACCCCGAAAATTCACAAAAAAAGACCACAGCTCCTCAAAGCTGTGATCTTCCAATATCCGGCAGACAACATCAAGACTGTACAGAACGCAGCCCAAATGCTTCAGCCATGAGACGTATGGATTTCAACTTGGCGTCAAAGTCATGAATAATACTGGCGACCATGATTTCCTGTGTATGATAAGCCTCACTCAATTGCTCAATTTGGTGCTTCACTTGCTCAGGTGAGCCAACTACCATGCGCTTGCGATTTTCACGGATGCGCATCCGGTCATATGGCGTATAAGGATAGGCCAATGCCTTTTCTACGGAAGGTGTGCCAGCGGAACGCATTCCCTGCTCCAGCAACACCAGGGACAGATCCATACTGGAAGCCAATCGATTGGCTTCCTCTTCGGTATCCGCACAGATAGCAAATACAGCGACAAGTGAACGCGGCTGATCACTGTGCTGCGAAGGCTTGAAATGCTCCTGATACTCTTTCATCGCTCCTGTGCCGCCTTCGCCGTTGATGAACTGCGCAAATGCAAAGCCCACGCCACGTTCGGCTGCAAGCCCTGCACTGTCGCCGCTGGAGCCGAGCAGCCACATTTCTGGCACGGTTTCTACGAGCGGCATCGCCTGTAATGAGCCGAAGCGATGATCACTGCCCGTACTGTCATACAAATAGGCTAGCAGGTCATCCAACTGCTCGGGGTACAGATCGACACCACCTCGCATTTTACCCTCCTGCAAGGCTCTGGTAGCGATTGGCATTCCTCCCGGCGCTCGTCCCAGACCCAAATCCATGCGCCCCGGGTACAAGCCCTCCAATACACGGAAGTTTTCCGCTACTTTATAAGCGCTGTAATGCGGCAGCATCACACCGCCTGATCCCACTCGAATGGTTGAGGTACGAGCGGCCAGATGCGAAATCAATACCTCCGGGCTGGAACCAGCAAGATTAGAGGCAGCATGATGCTCTGATACCCAAAAGCGATGATACCCCAAGCGCTCCGCCTCTATAGCAAGCTCAGCGGTCTTTTGTAATGCTTGCGCATGCGTCATGCCTTCCGATACCGGAGATTGGTCAAGAATGCTGAGTTTTATCATATAAAGTCTGACCTTTCTGTTTGGGAATAAGAATAGGCATTAATTATAGCACGCGAAGCCACAGTTACCCAAGAGGGGTCAATTGGATTTATACTGGAAAATTGATTTTACACCGGAATTGGAAATGTTTATTTTTCGTTGAGGCTCGCCTTCACTTTATCCGCTTCATAAAGATGTGAACGCTTTTTAAAGAAACTAAACAGATGTGTGACGATAACCTTCAATACTGCATAGCCCGGAACCGCCAGTATAATCCCTACCACTCCAAACAGATTGCCCGCCGTCAGAATGACAAAGATAATGGTGATCGGATGCACCCGGAGAGACTTGCCCATAATTTGCGGAGAAATAAATTTACCCTCAATGAGCTGTACGACTGTCCATACAATGACCATTTTGAGCAGCATAACCGGAGATGTTACCAAAGCTACAATTAATGCAGGCGTAATGGCAATCACAGGTCCCAAATAAGGAACAACGCTCGTAAAGGACGCAATGACGGCAAGCGTCAGAGAATAGTCCAGTCCGATGATCAAGTAGCCGATATACAACAGCACCCCGATACAGAAGCTGACAATAATCTGCCCCCGTATATATGAGCTGACCTGATGATTCATTTCGGTCATAATGCGATCAGTCTCTTTACGCAGCATAGGCGGGAACATTTTCAGAATCGTCTGTGGCAGCTTATGTCCATCTTTCAGCAAGTAAAACAAAATAAATGGAACCGTAGCGATCGCAAGCACCGTTTCTGTGACTACACCCAAAAAGCTTCCCAAACTTGCCCAGGCATTATTAATGAAGGCAGATAACTTTTCAGAAGCCTTGGAGGCCAGCTCCGACGGATTGATTTGAATTGTGTTCTGGAACTGGTTAACAAAGTCACTGCCAATTAATTTCTCAAACTGTTGTTGTACTTGCTCGCTATATGCAGGCACATTTTGAATCAATCCCTGAATCTGATCGCGTATCACAGGCACTACCGATGTAATCACGACGGTAATAATCCCTATGATAAGCAAATAAAGCACAATAATGGAGTAAATCCGTTTGACCTTGTTGCGCTCCAGCACATCAACCAGCGGATTGAACAGATAGTACAAAACACCGGACAAAATGACAGGAAGAATGATCGTTTTGAGCAGCACAATAACGGGGGTAAATATGTACGAAATTTTGGTAAGCACCAATACATTTAAGCCGATCAGCAGCAGTACCAGCAGGAATAACACAAACTTGTTGTTCAGAAAAAACTTTTTGAATCGGTCTTTCCATGCTGGAGTTGTTTCCACATGACATTCCCCTTCTCTTTAAGCAAATGAGTGTAAAGATCCTACATATTGTTAGGATATATTTTTAGATTAATATATACAAGGTTATACCCATATAACACAAAAGCAAACAAAGTTGTACGACAGCATACAGACTTTGCTTGCTTTGGAATGTTATGGAGTATCGTTTGTCTTGGTTGCAGCAGAATCCGTCGTTGTGGTCACAGGTTTGTTTTCTTGCTCAAACATATTTTGTACAAAGCTCTTAAGCTTTCTCTGGTCCACACCCAATACCTGTGCCCCCTTAACCGTTGTCTCTCGCACCAGCTCATTCGGTGGAATTTGCTGTTTCGCGATGGTTTTGGCGTCGATATTAAAGCCTAATGAAGCCAGTTGCAGCATTTCCGTTGTGCTCAGATTCGTTTCAATATATGGAGAGATGCTGTTTAAAATACTTGGCAGCTTAATCAGAGACGAGGTCGACTGGATTTTGCCACCCAGCTCGGTAATAAATTTGCGTTGCCGCTCCGTACGCGTAAAATCGGAAGTGGCATCATGACGAAAACGTACATATTGCAAGGCCGTTTTGCCGTCCATGTGCTGCATTCCCTTTTTCAGATCAATATCAAACTGGTGCTTGTCTGCTTTGGAAGTGTAGTACATATCCTTTTCGACATCCAGATCAATACCGCCCACAGAATCCACCAGCGCAATAAAGCCGTTAAAATCCGTGTATACATAGTATTGGATCGGTATGCCGAGCAGGTCGCTCACCGTTTGTCTGGTCAGGTCAGGCCCGCCGTAAGAAAATGCGGCATTCAATCGACCTTGCCCATGGCCCGGAATATCAACGAACGTATCACGCAGGATCGACATAAGCGTAGCCTTCTTCGTGACCGGATCAACAGAAGCAACCATAACAGAGTCAGAGCGTCCTGAATCCTCCCCGCGTGAATCGCCGCCCAGCAGCAAAATATTCACTCTCTCTTTCCCATCCCACTCCGGGGGAAGAGACACTTCTACGGGCTGTACATTTGTTGGGGACTGGCTTTGTGCTTGCGGCTTAAATTTCGAATCCTGACCAGTAGCGACCGAAATTTGATTTGTAAAATGATATATAGAGTAAGCATAATATCCGCCCACCAAAAGAACTGCCGCAGTCACAGAAATACCCAGCCATTTTAATATTTTTCGCATATTTTCGGGTAACCTCGCTTTTATTCAACATCTTTCAGCTTATAAAAGCATACCCTCCCTGCAAGTTATCTGTCAATTCGGGTCGTCTGTTCAGCATAGCACGATTGACCTGCGGCTAATGATTGTTTTCCTTGTCTGTCACGCTGTTATTCTTATGTTCTTGCGGCGCCAGGTTAGCATTGTCAGGGGTGTCCGCGTACCATGGATTAAGATGCACAAGCACCTCGTAAACCCTCGGCTCCTGCTTCATCACAGCCCCTTTGATCAGCCGGATAATATCATGTCCCTGCTGAATCGTCAGGGAAGCATCCACAGAAGCGCGGATGTCCACAATAATGTAATGACCGTGCTCACGGGCACGAATGCGGTCAATTCGCTGAACGTCGTCTACACTTAGGGCTGCTTTCGCATAGCTTTCGATTTCCTCGGTTGCAATCGCCTTTTCCATCAGTACATCTATGGATTCACGGCCCATTTCCCACGCCAGCCTCAGAACCAGCAATGCGACCACAAACCCTGCAATCGGGTCACCGTAGGATAAAATAGGAATGCTCCAATGCTCCCCGATCAGACCTAAACCAATACCTAGTACAGCAGCAGCGGAGGCGTACACATCCGCCAAATGATCCTTGGCCGTAGCTATAAGCCCCTGGCTGTTGGCTGCCCTTCCGATACGGATGGTATATATATACAGCCATTGCTTCCAGAGCAGGGAGATGATTGCCGCCACCAGTGCCAGTATATGTTCCTTCGGCATAGGCTCAAACAGCGCCATAATGGAATGATAGCCAATAAATATGCCGGCTGCGAATAAAATGACCGCCACCACGCTGGCCCCAATGACCTCTGCCTTGCCGTGACCATAAGGATGATCCTCATCCGGCGGAAGACTCGATATACGCATCGCTCCCAGTGCCGTTGCCGAGGCGATTACGTCCCCGGCGTTATGCACACCATCAGCAACCAGCACCTTGCTGTTGAACATGACGCCTGTAATGATTTTAATGCCGGTTAATAGGATGTTGCTGATCAGGCTGATCCACGCTGACAGCATAGCACGTTTGCCCATATCCTGTTCCTGCATGATGTATAACCTCCGTATCTATCTTAAAAACAACTGTTATCGCCAAGTTAATCAGTTGTTTTTAAGGCAGCTATGCTGCTGGTTTTTCTTCAGTTGCTCAAGGCAGCTATGCCGCTGGTTTACTTTGTTAGCTCAGCGCAGTAATGCTGCTTGTGTCATCATATGATGCTGCCGCATCAGCGGCATGGGTGGAGATTACAATAGCCCCGGAAGATGAGCCTCTCCGGGGCTATTATCATAACCATAGTTGAGCGTTCTATGAGAACGCTCTTGCTTTATCTGGACCGTCCGCGACGGCCCCCCTGTCCTTGAGCCCCGCGCGGGCCGCCTTTGGCCTGTCCACCGCGACCACCTTGGCCTGCGCGGGCGGAACCGCCGCTGCTGCGGTCATACCCGCCGCGTTCGCTGCTTTGCCCTGCGGAGCGACCTTGGCCTGCGCGAGCAGAACCGCCGCTGCTACGGTCATACCCGCCGCGTTCGCTGCTTTGCCCTGCGGAGCGACCTTGGCCTGCGCGGGCGGAACCGCCACTGCTGCGGTCATACCCGCCGCGTTCGCTGCTGCGGCTGGAGCGACGCTCGTCGCCTGCGGAGGCTGAGCGCCCTTCGCGCGGCTGTTCCCGCTCGGTGCGGCCACGGCCTGCCTGTTCACGGCCGCTGCCCCGGCGTCCGCCGCCGGAACCGTTGCCGCCAAAGGAACGGCGGTCGTTTCTGCCTGAGCGGCGTTCTCCATCCTGCCGCTCAGATGTACCGGCAGCAGGTCTACGCTGCCCACCGCCCTCGCTGCTGGTGAATGTGACACCAGCAACCTTCTGGATGTTCCGAAGCTCAGGAACATCCCGTGGCGTGGCGAGCGTTACCGCCACACCTTTGCCTCCGGCGCGGCCAGTACGCCCGATGCGGTGGATGTAGCTTTCGGCATCCTGCGGCATGTCATAGTTGAAGACATGCGTTACGCCTTCCACATCCAGGCCGCGTGCGGCTACATCGGTCGCTACAAGCAATTGAAGCTTCGCTTCACGGAACGCCTTCATCACTTGCTCACGCTTGTTCTGGGACAAATCCCCGTGAAGCTCGCCGCTCTCGAAGCCCATTTCTTGCAACTGCTCATTTAACGCAGCAGCACGGCGCTTCGTACGGCAGAAAATAACAGCCAAATACGGACGATCCGCATTCAGCATATCCACTAATGCTTGCTGCTTGCCCCGATCCGTCGTCTGTACAACGACCTGACGGATTTGGGTCACCGGAACGGAAGAAGCAGACTTCACTTTTACATCCACGGGTTCGTTCATATATACACGAGCCAGTTTGCGGATCCCTGCTGGCATTGTAGCCGAGAACAGCATCGTCTGTCTCCGGTACGGAACTTCCTGAAGAATCGTCTCTACATCGTTCAGAAAGCCCATGTGCAGCATTTGGTCCGCTTCATCCAGCACCAGCATTTTAACACCGCTCAGATCCAGCGTGCCGCGTCTCAGGTGATCCAGCAGTCGTCCGGGTGTACCGATAATCAACTGTGCGCCGCCCTTCAGCTTGCGAAGCTGACGCTCTACATCCTGGCCTCCATAAACAGCCAGCAACGACAAGCTTGGCTCCGTTGCAGCCAACACGTTCGCTTCCTGTGTAATCTGGAGCGCCAGCTCACGCGTTGGGGCAATCACGAGCGCCTGCGGATGGCGCTTGTCCAAATTCATTTTTTGCAAAATCGGCAGTAAAAACGCAAGCGTTTTACCTGTTCCCGTATGCGCCTCGGCAATAACGTCCTGGCCTTCCATCAACAGCGGAATGGATTCCCGTTGCACAGGTGTTGGTACTGTAATTCCCTGCTCTTTCAAGGCGTCTACCCAATGCTGCTCTACGCCTAATGCTGCAAAATTCTTCAAGTGGTATTCACTTCCCTTATCTGTATTCAATATGTGTCACGTAAAATAGGTTCATGTGCCATATGACATCCATCGTTCCATAGTTCAGAATTCCCATTTTTGTATCGGTTCTCATTCAACCCTTTTCAGGAAGGGAGCTTATCCGTTATCGTTGATTCTGTTCATGTAACCCAAACATACGGCCGCAATGCGGCTCAGGCCGTTCCATATATGACTTTCCTAGTATACGCGAAGTTGAACGGGTTTCCAAACCATTTTAATGAACGGATGCAAAAGGTGAATTTAGTTGCCATGTCAGATATTATGAAATAGGAAATGCTCGAACAGAATACCCAGACATAAATTATGTTTTCCAGTCATGGACTTGTTTTTCTTTACCACAACCTTGAAAAATCCATTATACTAAACATCAGGAGGTTGAAACTTATGCATATTCAGGTTCAAAACGTTGAAAAAATAGAAAACGATTATCTCATTCATTACAAAGCAGGGGGCGCACTGCCGTTCGTTCCGCATGATATTGTTCTGATTCATGGCAAGCAATATTTTATCGGCACGATTGTGGAGGTAGGGGCGGAACAGGCTCTTGTACGGATCAATCCGCAATATGAGAGCCAGTTGGCAGGCTCCATCGGGCTTGAACTGGCTTTCTCACCGACCGTCTCCATTCAAGGAGCAGATAAAATCGTGGAAAAGCTCGGATATTTCCCTCCCTTTCATTATGACCACATTACAGCAGCCGATATCACAAAGGACCAGATAACATTGACGATTGAACTATCACCACCTACCGTACTGATACCCAAATCACCCGATCTGACGCCTTCCGCTGAACAGCCTTCACTTTATATGTCTTCAACGGAAAATGTACCCCGTTATGCGGTGACCTTTACTTTTTTAGAGACAAAGGAACATGAGTTGACCGCTATGGAAACGGAAAATATCATTTTACAGCTTGATTTCCGTTATGAAGAAGCGGACATGGTCATTGATATTGATGCAATAACCGGTCTGTCAGGCAGCTTCCTGTGCAGAGGCATCCGTACGGAGATTGCAGAGTTGAATGAATACACTGGAGGCTCGGTAGCTGATCCACAGTGATGCATACATATAAGTCAAGGAAGCTGCCTTTGCGCTGCTATGCTCACATAAGCACCTGCCCTACGCACAACATGCCCTGAAGCAATTGCTGCAACATGAGGAATTCGGCGTGTCTGCCCAGCGGGAACTGTCAAGATAATCGACATCCAAAGGAGAATCAACCTACTCATGCGAGTCAAAATATTTATATTCATACTTATTATCGGGGTAATATGTGTTCCCGCCTATTTCATCATGAGCAGCTTCGGGTTATTCCAAAATGAAAAGGTACTTGTACAGTACAAGGTTGCCGTGGACTTGGAGGGTGAAAAGTATGATGCCTGGCCAGTCATCAGCAGCTTTACCGCTATAGACAAAAAAGGCGACGACCGTCAGCTCTACTACCAGGCGGAAGGCGCCGGCTTGGAATACTTGTTTCAGTTAGCCTATGGACAATATGAACTCAAGCCCTCCAAAGAAAATCCTTTTATGGACGGAAGAATTCACTACACCATGGATCATCCCGATTACGTCCGGCAAGAGAAGAAATATAAGAACGCCAACGATTATAGTCAGTTGCAGCATTATTATAACCAGCAGGAACAGGTCATCTATACTTATAACCCCGAAGGCAGGCTTGACAAGACATATGTTCGCTCCATTATCACTACAGGTATGACTCGCAGCTCTGGTGGATCAAGCAGTCTTGTGAAAGATAACTACATCAATATCAGTAAACTGTTCAAGGACAAGCTGGGAATTACCGTAAAAGTAGACGTGGACAAGGACAATAAAATCGTTACTCTATTCATGATATGAAAAATAACCGTGAGAAAGGAAGGGGATACTTATGACAGAACGTTTGGGACCTGCTTATTTGGAGGGATGGGCTGTACTTGGGATGATGAATTTTCAGACGATGTGAATGAGGATGGTCAGCTTGAGCTGATCAACGGCAAGCTATGCGATTTTGAAGAGGTCAAGCGAAATGACTTTGTTTCGATTAGTATTACAATGACAAGCGCCAAAGGTCTGAAAACAGAAATCATTCAGGAAGAGCTGGCCTGACGAGGATGCGAAGAAGCGCCAGGCCATTTAAAAATATTACAAAATCTACTGCATAAGCAGGCATCGGAAGGAGGAATCTCTGAGCGTGAGCATACAAGCCTTTGATAGTCTCGAAGCGTTAGTTCAAGCGGTTAGCCACATGGATATGAATGAATGGGTATTCACCAATCTGGAACGTTTTCAGAGCAATCCTGTCAATACCACCTATTATATCATCCCGGAGGCAGAACTATGGGAGCTGGAGGATGCAGGTCTCACCGTCACCAATCACCGCGACGAAAGGATTCCCGCTTCCCTTCCCGATCACCACGCACAGACATGGCTGGAGATAGCGAACGTGCAGGATGTCATCGAAGTGCTACGCCGCAGCGGCAACGAGCCGGACATCCACCGCATCGCACAGGGACTTCAGTATTACCATGAATACGATGCTTTTATGGAATAAGAGATTCCAGCAGTGCTTTTACCTCAGGATCAGCCTGTTTCAGACTGCTTTTCAGCTTTTTCTCGCCGCCCCAAATTCGGTAAACGAGCAGCTCTTTGTCGTACTCCTCCAGCTTTTCAAGTTCCTCTACCAGCACCTGGGCCTGCTCTACGCTTTCGATTCCAGACGACTTCAACGGTTTGGCACTTTGGTTGCCTGCCAGAAGAATCGTCGTCCAAACTGGAATAGTGTCTGGCGTCAGTCCATGCGCTTCAGTAAAAACAGCCGCGTAGCCGTCCTGTACCGACTGATGCTCCGTGTCCACCAGCTTCATATAGCGAATTACCCACGGAAAATAGTCTGTTCCTTTCAGGCCCAGTCCCATCACCGTATAGGTGCCTGGCATCGCCGATTTTTCTCCCGGCTCCACATCGTTGTACCACTTGAACTCTTCCATCACGATATCTGCATATTCAGCCAATAGCGGGTAAAGTGCGGGATATTCCAGTGCATTGGCAAAAAAACGATGCAACGCGGATTTAGCCAGCTTGGGCACAGGCAGTATATTTTTCACCTTGCTCTTGAGCTTCATACGATATTCCTTGGTAAAGCCCTTCTGTAAAATATCGCATACATATACGAGCGCTTCCCTGTAGCTCTCTTCTTCCTCTGAACGAATGTGAACCTCCAGCGTTTGCAAAATATCATTCGCTTTACAGGTGACACGCTCGCTAGTATATAGCGCTGGAATGCTACCTGATCCGCTCTTGAGCCACTGGGCGGCCTGCTCCGAGCCTAGCTGTGAAGCGATCTCCAAATATTTCTGCCGTGCATCGGCATCGGTCGAACCCACTCGCATGGCGGTGAGCAGGAACATCTCCATGGCTGGTGCAGGAATATCTGAAGGACGAATATCAGGCTTCACCGTATAATCCAACCCGTAGCTTTTTTCACGATCCGCATACCTCGCCAAAAATTCATCTTCGGCCCAACGCTTCAAGTCACCGTTAAGCTGATGTCTCCATGCTTCCTCACGATTTCGGCTCACCTTCACTTTTGCATCCATTCGATCCAGAAGGTCACCTACCCGTTCGGCATCTATAGGGTACAAATGAGGATCGAGCAAGTGCCTCACAAAGAAAAAATCATCCTTTTCCTTCGGCACAGCTTTATTGGCGGGGTTCAGCTTCTGTTCCACAAACTGTTGGATAGAGGCTAATAAATGCTGTCGTTTATCTTCGTTTAGAAGTGAAAATGTAAAATGGCTGGATTTCTTCTCCAAGACCACTTCCAGATGAAATTCCAGCCGATAACGAAAGAACATGGAACTAAATTTTTCAGACTTAAACAGCGTCTCTATCCGTTCCCTGATCACAGGCATCCATTCGTCCTGCACCTGCTGGAGCGTTACACCCTCCGTAAAATCAGGGATCTTCGTATCCGGTTTACGACTGTCCCAATCAAATAGCTCATAGATATCTACCCGTAGTCCGTTCTTGTTACACATGACGTTCAAGTATTCATGAATTCCTTCGTGAAGGACACTTTTGGTCTGGAATTCGGCGATTCGTTTTTGCTCAGAAGCGTATACCTTATCAATTGCCTCGAAAATCAGATTTATGTGTGCTTGTACTCCTGATGCCATTATGATGTGTTCCTCCTCCATGCCTTCACAAATTGTAGTTCCTACGTAATTAAGATAGACTAATCTATAACTATTTTATTTCCTGATTATAGCATATCTCTCATTTACTTTTGGACTCCATGAACAGAAAGCAACGGAGCTTCGTGATGAGATTCTATCATTGTTGCAGAAGCAGCATTGTCTGATTTTAAAGTAAAAGGAGTACGAATGAAATGACGGATCATTTTGGGCAAATCCTTGATAGGCTGGGAGATATCGCAGAACGTCTGAGACAAAGCGGAATGCCTGACGTGGAATACAAGTCGACGGAGGGCATCTCCACAGTGGAGATAACTGCTCTGGAGGAACGGCTACAGATGACTTTGCCTGCCTCCCTGTCTGAACTGATCCAACGGTGCGGCAGCTTATATCTGTTATGGTCGCTTCCTCAACATTGCATTGTAGCTGATGTATCGAAACGTACAGGTGAATATAGCTTCACCTCTGATCACGGACTGAACATACTCGAAGATATCACGGGAGAGTTCGGCTGGAATCATGAGTATATTAGCTATTTCACATCCTATGGGGAAAATGCAGACTCACCAGCGACGACGGACGAACATCGGTATCTGATTTTCAACTACAACGGTGCTGGCGATCCAGTGTTACTCGATTTGGCTACATCCACTACCGAGCCTGCGGTGTTCTGCTATGATCACGAGCAGGATCGGTTGACCTTGCTTGCGGACAATCTGCCCGCCTATATAGACACCATCCTCACGTTGCACGGCCTATGGGTATGGGATTGGACGACAGTGATTGACGAGCATGGCATTCAGCTCACAAGTCACCCACTACAAATGTGGGTACGCTGGCTGGATGTGTTCTGCAATGTGAAGCTGGAGGATGCCCATTCACTTGAAGCTTTGATTAATTACACTACGATGCATGGCGTAGACAATCCCGCCATTTTGCAGACCTTTCAAGCATATGATCCGAAGGATATTTTCCTTGCCTGGGAGCAGCGCCTTCAGCATAGTCCTGTGAATTTCGCTATCTGGGGTGTTTTTATAGGAGAAACCGCTGGCGACGGGGCTGCTGATTGGGTCCGCTCCTTATGGCAGCCGGGCGCTGTGCAAACGTGGACTTCTTCCTTGGTTCCAAATAGCGGTTCTATTATAGCAGTTACATTTGTATCTACCCGTGCCTACCTGACCGCCCGTTGCCTGCCCAGGCATGAAGGCTTGGCATACGTGTGCAATAACCTGCTACAGCATTCGACGGGGGACGGTAAATTAGAAGGGTACACTGCTAACGGACAGCTACAGCATTTTCATTCACCACAGGTCATTGACTGGATGCGGGATAAGGTGAATCATCCAGTAGAAGGCTGGGCAACGCTCTTCGCCCACTCCCATCCTACAACTAAACAGTTGCTTGAATGGCTATCCGATGGCGAGCTTTATCAGAAAATCACAACCGAAGCATTGAATATCATGATTCAACGGGATCTTCTTCCTCCTCTGGAAGCAGACACTTGGGCTAACATCTCAGACCTGCTTCATGCTTCTTTGCAGCTTGTTATGCTCAAAAAAGATAAACGCCGTATTGAAGCAGTGCTGGAGCAGCTTTCTGATTTGGGGCTTTGCTAAGCCTTTTGGAGTCGCTGCATCAGCAGCTTAACCCCTTGAAAAAGGTATCTATAGTGAATGAAATTAATTCATCATTCAAATTTGCTGTTGGGAAATCAAAACTCAGGAGCAGGGAAGTCAAGCCGTGCAGCATGCTTCACTTGGCGAATATTCGATCTGATCCGCAATTTTGCGCATAGAAACTTCGGCATACCCTTTCAGATTCCAAAAAAATCCAGTATTGTAGCGCTTTCACTTGTCAAATTCCAATGAAGATGCTATCCTGCAAGTGGGATTGTTACTGAAAAGGCAAAACCCGAGTACATTAATGTACCCGGAGTTTGCCTTTTTTTTGATTTATATCGATGCAGCATTATACAGTCAACCATCCCAAGCATGTGTAAGCGCTTTAAAAAATGACACCAAAGGAGATCAATTTCATGCAAAGAAGACGTTTCGCCCTTGTTTTACTATCTTTCGTGTTCCTGCTCACGATCGTTTTCCCGTCCTCCAGCTCTGCCGCAGCATCCGATGTACCAGCACCACAGGCTACCCTGCTTACTCAGGTACAGCCTTTGGGTGAAGTCGTTTCTGCCGTTGTACTGAAATACAGCACCAATATTGACGGGGCATCCTTATCCACTTCCAGCTTTCAGGTACAATCTGTACTCAATGATGTATATACAGACAGAACCGTGACCGGTGTATATACCAATGATACTGGAGCTATTACCAACCGCAGTACTCATGGTAAATATGTCGTGATTGAGCTGGATAAGCAAGATAAAAATGCAAGTACCCTTACTTACGATGCAACGAGTGCAGTCAACCGCATCAACACGTTAAATTATTACATTAGTCAGAAGAAAGACATTGCAACTCAAAAGAAAGCAGTCATTCCTGCCTCTGCACAGACTGTAAAAGCAACCGATAAAGTTACACCTATCGTGGACGATTTTCAAAAAAACACCTTTGAAAATAAAGACGGCTTCAAGCTGAACTACTTTACGTTTGAGCCTAAAGTAGAGTCTGGCAAAACCTACCCGCTGGTTGTGTTCCTGCACGGAAACGGCGAGCGTGGTGACGGAAACGGAGTGAACCTGCTGGCAAATGCTGGTGCTGTTACTTGGGCTTCTCCTGAGCAGCAAGCCAAACACCCTTCCTTCGTAATCGCTCCACAAAGCCCGATTGATCTGGAACATAAATTCATTTGGGCGGATGAGCCGCGCAACAGCGCTGTAGCTGATCTGGTACGTGAAACGGCGTTAAAATATCCGATCGACACGAACCGAATCTATATCGTTGGTATTTCTCAAGGAGCTATGGGAACGTGGAGATTGTTGGAGAAAAATCTTGACTTGTTTGCCGCAGGTGTACCGATTGCCGGTTTGACCAACTATGAAAAAGCCGTTAACATGTATGCACCTGTTGATCCTAAACACGTCGAAGTATTGAAAAACGTTCCGATTTGGGCCTTCCATGCTGCAGACGACACTACGGTAAGTCCTAAAAACTCGCAAGAAATGGTAGCTGCTATTCAAGCGCAAAACGGAAATCTCATTCATTTTACTGAATATGAGGCAGGCATTATCAAACCTGTAGGACACTTCTCTTGGGTTCCCGCTTTGCAAAATCAGGATATGATTGAGTGGCTATTTGCGCAAAAGAAATAAAATGATGTTTGTATACCTCTAAAAATAAAGCGCCAGGCGGTTCGATACCCGTCTGGCGTTGTTTTGCTATCTAAAGAAGGCACCTGCCTTCCTGTGTACCACTATCAGGAGTGCAGGTGCCATATAAAATGAGGAGAACTGAAAAACTTGACACTGGTATTGCCATTTGCAGTAAAGTTGAACCTACTACCTCGCTCGCTTCGCAGCTTTGATTGTTCTCAAAACTCGTCTGCGAGTTACCTTGTTCGGGCTTCTAAGCTCGCATGCACCTAAAGGATATTAGTAAATATGTAGCTTGCGTATGGTGGAGTTTATTTCACCCTTTTACGCTTCTGTGTTACATTATATAAGTAAAGCGAGAACAAAAATTCGAATCAGAATTTACGTTCGCCATTTTTTCATAGTCCTTTATTCCGAACTAAATCAAAGTCTATATCTTCCCGACATGTATTCCATAACAGTTCGTCTGTAAGAAAACTTAATGCATCCATGTTGCGCAATCGTTCGACCAATTCAGTAATCACATCTATGTCCTCACGTTGTACATGCCTTGCAAGAGTGATGCCACCTGTATCGCCGTCAACATATAGATGGGAATGATGTCTTTCCTTTTTTACATGTCGAAGGGTAAGCACGCTATTGTCGATCATCATGACGTAACGGTCCTTGATCAGATAACCCTCAAAAAGCTCATACATATGCGGAAGATCGCAGGGACCAAGAATGAGACTTACTTTTTCAAAATTACTTTTGTTCATTAGAATTTAGCTCCCTCTTTATGAAATTAGAGTATTACCATTAGGGCAGACCTATTAACAATTCATTAAAAAAGATATTCATAAAAACAATAGTAAAACTTCTGAAGTGCATTTAATGTACTTTTATAATAATACTTCTGTAGTAAAACTTCAATGATTTTCGTGATTATTTTATTATAACGCGATCAAATTCATACTTTAGATACACAAGAGGAGAATTCAAATTATGGATGTTAAAAATAGATACCATTTTAAACTTGGCGACATCTTGGAAGAACTTGATATTACACGTAACAGACTGGCCGTAGAAGCGAAAATACGTCCGGCTACCGTCATTGACATGGTAAATGGAAAAACCAAAAGACTTGAACTGGAAACACTCGTCCACATGCTTGATGCTCTGAACAAATTTGCCCGCCAACGGAGATTTACACGAACTATTACTCTTGCTGATATCGTAGAATACATTCCTGAGGATGAAATTGAGAAGCATTGATTCTGTCTGTGATATTAATATCAAAGTAGACAAATATAAAAAAACAAAAAGGCACTGTCCCAATACAGTGTCTTTTTGCGAATACGTCAGATCGTTCTTAAACGGGCCCCGTAACCTCTTCTCTACATACAGCATCCTCAATCAGTCCACTTTGCCGCCTTCTACGACCAATTGGTCTGTGAAGCCTTCTCCGTAAACAGAGGTCAGTGTGTCCTTGTAGGCTTGATGGACAAAGTTTTCCTTGCCCAGCGTATCCAGCTCATTGTTGATCCAGTTCAGCAGCTCTTTATTTCCCTTCGCTACTGCGGGGGCAATGGTATCCTGGCCGCCAAAGGCCGGAATGGTTACGGTGAAGCCGGGGTTGGCTTTCGCCCAGGCGATCAGCTCTGTATTATCGTTAGCGATGGCAGCGCCACGTTTGTCTTTGAGGGCTGAGAAAATTTCCGTGTATTGATCGAATTTGAGCAACTTGATGTCAGGATAATTTTTAGTAAAATAGGTCTCAGCCGTCGTCCCTTTTGCGACAATCAGCTTCTGATCCGAATTTTTCAATTGATCAATTGTAGTGATCGGAGCGCTGTCCGGTGATACAATGCCAAAGGATAATTTCATGTATGGATTAGCAAAATCGACCTTTTCTTTGCGCTCGTCCGTCACGGTAAAGTTAGCCATGATGATGTCTACCTTGTTGGATTGCAAATAAGCGACCCGGCTGGCGGCATCCACCAGAACGAACTCTACCTTGGACTCATCGCCCAGAAGGTCCTTGGCAAATCGTTTCGCAATATATACGTCAAAGCCCTGATTTTTCCCTTCTGAATCCACGTAGCCAAACGGAGGCTTATCCGCGAAAACACCAATTCGGATTTTGCCGTTCTTTTTAATGTCTTCAATTGAAGCAAATTTTGCCGAGCCAGAACTGCCATTGGCATTGCCGCCTGCTCCCGCGCAGCCCGTCGATCCGATAAGCAGCAGGCTTACAGCAAGCAATAATGTCGTTAACTTCAACCCTTTTTTCATCGTATTCATCCCCCTGTTTATGTAGTTTCATACTGAAATATATCCAGAAAGTGCTGGGCACGCTCTGTTTCCGGTTGGGTAAAAAATTGCTGTGGTGTGGTCATTTCGCATATTTGTCCTTGATCCATAAACACGATGCGATCCCCCACCGACTTGGCGAATCCCATCTCATGCGTCACGATAATCATCGTCATCCCCTGTCGCGCCAGTTCTCGCATCACATCCAGCACCTCCCTGACCATTTCCGGGTCCAGGGATGCCGTGACTTCGTCAAAGAGCATAATTTCAGGGTTCATACACAATGCGCGTACAATCGCAATCCGCTGCTTTTGTCCGCCTGATAACTCTCTCGGATACGCATCCTTGCGATCCAACAGACCGACCCGTTCCAATAATTGCTCCGCTTGCTTGAGCGCTTCCTGCTTGTTTCTCCGCTGCACTTTAAGCGGGCCTAGCAATATATTTTCCAAGACGGTCATATGGGGAAACAGCTCATAGTTCTGGAATACCATCCCGATATGCTGCCGTATCTCCCGCCAATTCACTTTGTTGTCCGTAAGATCCTGTCCTCTATATCGGATTTCTCCGCCTTGGACTGGTTCCAGACCATTGAGGCACCGCAGAAGTGTGCTTTTTCCGCAGCCCGAAGGGCCAAGAACAACCACGACCTCCCCCTTCGTTACCTCCAGGTCAATCTGTTGGAGCACCTTTCGGTCACTGAAGCTTTTGTCCAGCCCTCGAATCTCCAGCAAAACCTCCACAGCCTCTGCCATTGCGCTCACCCCATCCTGCTAATTTTGCCATCTGCGTTCGAATCTTTTGGAAAGTCTGGACAACGGATAGCATACGAGAAAATATAGTATAAAAATAAAGCCGTACACCCAAAAGGATGCCGCTGGCGCTTTAATTACGCCAAGCTCAATAATCTGCTGTCCGACCTTTACCACCTCTACCACGCCAATCAGCACCACCAATGATGTTGTTTTGATCATCCGTGTTGCCAAATTAATAGAACCCGGCAGCATTCGGCGTACCGCCTGAGGAATGAGCACATGACGGTACAATTGTCCATACGTCAGACCGAGCGCTTGCCCGGATTCCACTTGATGCTTGGGCAACGATTCGAGCGCACCACGAACGATGTCACCGATCTCCGCCGCACCCCATAAGCTAAACACGATAATTGCCGTTAGCTCCCCGCTAATATTCACATTCAGCAAAGGCGTGAAGCCGAAGTACACGACATACAGCCAAACCAAAATCGGAATGATACGAAACGTCTCCAGATAAAACCGTAATACGAATCGAATCGGTCCCGACTTTAAAGTGCGCAATAACCCCATCACGATGCCCAGCACTGTGCCGATCACTATCGAAATAAATGCAATTTCCATCGTAACGAGTAATCCACCTAACAGACGCTCAAAATTGGAACCTTCAAAAAGCACATTAATTCCCGAATTCTGCATATCGCACCTTCCTTTCCACCCATGTCAGCAGCATCGACAAAGGCAAAAGCAGGATAAGATAAGCCAGCACCAGCAAAATCAGCGATTCCGCCGTTTTGTAGTACATGCCGATCAGGTCTTTTGCCACATTCATAATATCTAGCAAAGCAATGGCGCCAACAATGGAGGTTTCCTTGAGCAGAAAAATTGCATTCGCACCCAACGATGGAACACTGATAGCAAAGGCCTGTGGCAAAATAACATACCGCGCCAGTTGCACCTTGGACAGTCCCAAGCTAAGCCCGGATTCCGTCTGAGTTTTACTTACCGCTTCAATTCCGCCACGGAACGCCTCTGCCATATACCCTCCGCCCAAAAAGGTCATACCGACGATGGCACAAGTCATTTCACTCATATGCAGACCTATTTTGGTAAAGCCATAATACAGAAAATACAGTTGTACCAGCAATGGTGTATTGCGGGAAAGCTCGATATACGCTGTAATAATGCCGCTAATTCCCTTCACCTTGTAATACAACACAATACTGCACAACAAACCGACGATCAGCGAAAAGAGGATGGCCCAAAAAGCAATCTTCAATGTAAGCCACATCGCCTCACCATACAGTGGTAAGCTCTCTACGATAAACTCCCAGTCTAGATTCATATGTACATACCTTTCAATTTTCGATTAATCCTATGTATTTTGTAAGTTTAATAACAATGATTGTATTCCAGCCCAATTATTACGTCAATACTTTGACAAAAATTTGTCATATTTATCTATGATTTAGGAAGAAAACCTTTATTTCATTTCAGAAATGCATGCAAAAAAGCCTGAAATGGTTAAATTCCATTCCAGGCTTTGATTTATTCTATACGATTTATCACACCAGTGGCTCCGTAACTACAGGACCGCCGAGCTTTTCCACAATCAAGCGGCTTTCCTCATTTAGTCCCCGTAGAGTAATCAATTTACCGGACTTCGTGTACTTTTGCAACACCTTTCCAATAGCAGTTACCGCAGAATGATCCCAAATATGCGATTGGCTGAAATCCACCACCACGCGTTTCGGATCATCCGAAGGTTCAAAATGATCGACAAAATGAGTCGTCGAAGCGAAAAACATCGGACCGCTAACATGGTACACCTTTTCATCGTCGTCTTCTGTCGCGCTGATGCGGATTTTAGCCATTTTCCAGCCAAAATGCAGGGCACTCAGCAGCACACCCACAATAACACCCTTGGACAAATCATGCGTAGCCACCACAATAACGACCGTTGTAACCATAATAAATGTGTCCGCCTTGGGAACCTTGGCGATATTTCGGAGCGAATTCCAGTCCACTGTCCCGATACACACCATAAACATAACTCCCACCAGTGCGCCCATCGGTACTTCCTTCACAACCTCGCCGAGCACCAGCAGCAGAAAGGCCAGAAACACCCCTGCCGTGAAGGTGGACAAACGCCCTCTGCCTCCCGAGCTAACATTAATAACGGATTGTCCGATCATGGCACAGCCACCCATACCGCCGAAAAAACCATTTACAAAGTTGGCAATTCCTTGCCCACGGGCTTCCCGGTTTTTATTGCTTTTCGTTTCGGTCATTTCATCCAAAATACTGGCTGTCAGCAGTGATTCCAGCAGTCCCACCAGCGCCATCGTAAAGGAATATGGCAGCAAAATCCACAAGGTATGCAACGACCACTCAATCTGCGGCAAATGAAATGAAGGCAGTGAGCTGGTCAGCGTGCCGATATCGCCTACGGTTTTGACATTTAACCCGAACGCATACGTGATGATCGTCATGATGACGATTGCCGTCAATGGAGCGGGAATGCTTTTCACAAACTTCGGCAAAATATACACAATGAGCAATGTAGCCGCCACCATCGCGTACATGATCCAATTGGCTCCGTGAAAGTGAGTGAGCTGCGCCATAAAGACGAGGATCGCCAGCGCATTCACAAACCCGGTCATAACCGGTTGGGAAATAAAGCTTATAAAGCGCCCTATTTTCAAAACACCCAGCAGCACCTGAATAATACCTGCCAAAATAGTAGCCGCAAACAGATATTCCACGCCATGATCCTTCACCAAACCGACGACCAATACCGCTACAGCCCCGGTTGCTGCCGAGATCATCGCCGGACGTCCGCCTGCAAAAGAAATAACAATTGCCATTGAGATGGAGGCGTACAGTCCGACCATCGGATTGACACCGGCAATGATCGAGAAGGCAATCGCCTCCGGGATCAGCGCCAGCGCCACGGTCATGCCCGCAAGTATATCGGCCCGGATATTACCGAACCATTGTTGTCTAAGATTCATACAGTATCTTTCCAGCCTCCTATATTAAAAGAGAACAGCGTGTTGGCTCGCAGCCCGGTGTCGTTCCGGGTCTCCGTCCAGCGGCCAATCGCATAGGCTCTCCTATGATTCAGTTCGTTTCTCTCACACGAACCCGCCCGTTACATTCAGTCCATCATTATAACGTAAGGAGTTCGCAGAAACGAGTCAGGTAAGAGGCTGTTTAGAAAAAGAAAATAGACGTTTCCTTGGAATATCGCCTGTTTTCTTCGTTTGATTCGTTTTCTTATATTTAAAATTTTCGCAATTCCTGTACAAGCTCCATTAGGGAGTCAGAGTTATCCGCTTCGGAGCTATGCTGGAGCATGCTCTCAAAGTCAGGCAATGCACGCTTCAATAAACGGTGGCTATAATCGTAATGTATCTAAAATCTTCCCGATTTAAAAATAGAATACAGTAAAAAGGCAACCATTAAGAGAGCGACGACAAAGCCAATCTCAATCGCAGGCACATTCCACAGCACAGTCGCCTGATGATTCAGCGATGAACCGATAATCAGGCCGACCATAATAATGCTGAACGCCAGCAGTACGATGCTGAACGACAGGCGATTGCTGATTTGATCCAGCCTGCGCAAGAGCATTTCCAGCTCCGGCACGGTGACCTCCAGCTTGAGCTTGCCTTTGCTGATAATCGAAGCCAGATGCCTTGCCTGCCCTGGGAGCTCCATCAGCGTCTCCACCAGTTCGGTCGCACCGCCCAGCAGCTTGCCCCGGATACGACGGCCGCTAAAGCGCTCCTTTAACAGCTTGTTGCCAAAAGGCTCCGCCAGAGCAAGAATGCTAAGATCAGGGTCGAGATGCTCAATGACCCCTTCCAGCGTCAACAGCGACTTGCCGAGCAGCAAGACATCTGAAGGCAGTCCGATCCGGTGCCGCTGTGCTGCGCCGAACAGGTCGTTCAGGGCATCCCCGATGCTGACCTGCGAGAACGGAACGTCCGAGTAATCTTCGCGCATCTTATCCAGATCGGCACGCAGCGCGTTCATATCGGTATCTGGCTCAACCAGCCCCAGCCGTTCGATTGCCCGAACCATGGCATCGGTATTTTTGCGCATCAGCGCAATAATGAGCGAGGCCAGATGATTCTTCATCTCTTCGCTCAGCCGTCCGGTCATGCCGAAGTCCAAATAAGCAAGACTGCCATTTTTCAGGACAAGCAAATTTCCCGGATGAGGATCGGCGTGAAAAAAACCTTCAATAAATATTTGATGCAGCATACTGTTTACCAGCCGCTGCGCCAGATCCTTCAAATCATATCCACGACGTAATAGCTCTTCGCGATTGCCCAGATGGGTACCATCCAAAAACTCCATGGTTAACACACGTGAAGAGGTATGGTCCCAATATATTTTCGGAATTTGGATATGCGGGTCCTGCTCGAACTGGAGCGAGATTTTCTCCGTATTGCGGGCTTCATGGTTGTAATCCAGTTCCTGAATGAGCGATCTGCCCAGCTCCTCCACCATCTGGCTAAGCTGATAGCGTCCCACCCATTCCCAGCGTTTGACTGCTATTGCAGTCAGCTCCCGCAAAATATCCAGATCCCGACGAATGATGCGGTTCACGCCGGGGCGTTGGATTTTAATGGCGACCAGTTCTCCGCTGTGCAGCTTACCCAGATGCACCTGACCAATGGAAGCAGCAGCCAGCGGAACATCGTCAAAACGGATCATAATATCCTCCAATGACGTGTCCAGCTCCTGTTCCAAAATGCCGCGTGCTGTTTCAGAGGAAAAAGGCGGCACCTGATCCTGAAGCTTGACCAGCTCACGGATAATCGGCTCCGGCAGCAGGTCTGTGCGCGTGCTTGCCAACTGTCCAAGCTTAATGAACGCAGGCCCCAAATCCTCCAGCACTAGCCGAATCCGTTCGCCCAGCGTTTTGGACTCTGGCGTTTCTCTCATCAGCCACTTACGGGGCAGCGATAATAGCTGGAACAGGCCCATTTCCTCCACCATATAGCCAAAGCCATGACGCGCCAGCGCCATGGCAATTTCCCGGTAACGACCGGCGTGCTTTATACGAACCGCCATTTTAATCCAGTCGGTTCCCTTCTTCAGCATCGCTCGAACCCGTAAGCGCCGCCTTTTCTTTTTCCAGCTCCGCTACCTGTTTTTCCAGGGATGCCACACGTTGCTCCAAACTTGCGACATCATTTTCGGTAGGTACGTCCAGTTCCTGCAAAATGCGGCTAACCTGCTCACGGATCACCGTTTTGAATTGTCCCTGTTCCTCTGCGCCCCGTTCGATCAGACGATCGACCAGCGCTTTGGATTCCGATGGTGCAAGTTCTCCCCGGTTTACAAGATCCTCGACGGCTTTTTCCACCTTTTCTTTGCTGACAATGGTGAGGCCCCATCCCAATGAGATGGCTTTTTTGAACAAATCGCTCATGATATATCCTCCCCTACCTGTGATTTCCTATAGTATAACCCGAAAAGGGGAACCGCATAAAGTCCGCAGCTCCCCTTCCCTAGTTAGAAGACATCAGTTATACTAGCCCGGCAAGCGTCCCGCCCACTTGGCAGCCTGAAGAATCAACTTTCGATACCCTTCATGCTGGAAGCTTGGCTGATTGTGTCCAGGCATCAAATAGACAACCCGACCCAAGCCATAGGACAGCGACCATGCTGCCGGGCACCATTGGCCCTCGTATTCGTATTCCATCAACAGTGTTTTTTCAGTAAACGGATCAAAATCAAACCGATACGGCTCCTCCTCAATCTCAAACGGTTCAATCCCCTCCATAATCGGGTGGTCCGGCTCCGTCACCTTGAAGGACAACTGACCCGCAGCAGGATGCCGCAAAAAACGCGCCCCCATGAGCTGTGCAATTTCATATCGGCCTTGCAACGTAATTCCGTTGTGTAGCACGAGCAGTCCTCCCCCGCCACTGACGTAGGACAGCAACCCTGCTGTTTGTTGGGGAGACAGAACCTCCTTGCGGCTATCGCAGTAAGAGATGCACAAATCAAAAGAGGCCAGGTTTTCCTTGAGCAGCATTTTACGATTTTCACTGCATTGTACCGTCATCCAATCCTGTAAAATATGGCTGATCTCTCCGTCCACCCCTTGTAGCGGGTGAAACTCCGGATACGTATAATCTCCTAACAACAATGCTTTTCTTCTTTCCATGATGAATCCTCCTTGCCTAATCTGTATATAAGGACTTTAAAGGCGATGTCCCGTGTCATTTGTTCTTAATTTGTGTGGTTTCTGGGCTCAAAAATTCCAACTAGCCCTCACCCGTTGCGCATAACACCGCCATCATCATCCGAGCTACGGCATATATAAATAATTCTACAGGCGGGCTATTAAATCCTTTAGCAGAAGATTATAGCATATATATTCGATCGGAATAAACACATTCAAAAATTTATATGCGTGAGCACTGGCGAATTCATCGGTTTATGGTATACTCGTAAGAAAAAAAGCGTGTTCATGTGTTTTCTAAAAAAGGCTGGATCGCTTTTTAGTAAGAAGTTTATGCTTGCGGTTATAGAATTGTTAAGCTCTTCTTAAAACTTATACATTCTATGAATCTTAAAAACCGGGGAGGTTGCATGAATGAAGAGGACTGGAATGACCCGGCCTTTGGACAGCTTGGGACGAATTGTGCTTCCTAAAGAGTTGCGCATGACGATGGAGATTGACATCGGCGATCCATTAGAGTTTTTTATCGAAGACCAGACACTCATGCTCCGTAAGTACAAATCAACCAATTGCATATTTTGCGGTGCGGTCGATACAAACACTTATTTTAAAGACCAGTTTATATGCGACGAATGTGCAGCAGCGATGAAAACGGAAGATTTGCTTCCGGTCACGGTGGCAGAAACCAATTTGGCCCCAATCAAGCAAAATATGCATATGAAAAAGATTTATCAGCGTACAGATGTTATTCTGGAAAAAATGCGAGAGCTTATGGAAGAGCATCCAGCATCCTCACAAAAACAACTTGCTTCTATGCTAGGCGTGAGTCAGGGAAGGATTTCCCAGTTGAAGAAGCTCATGTGAGCGAATCACCATAAAGGAATGAATACGCTTCCATGTCATGTAAGGTTGATTCTTGTCTAAGTTTAGAAAGGCTGGACCCTTGTCAGCAAGGGTCCAGCCTTTTTTGCGTACCTATGAAGTTGTTCTTCTATCCTGTTAGGAACTACAGTTGCGATGGTTGCCAGATGGCAGATTACTGACCGTATGCCCTACACTTTTCCACCCAGCGTGCTGCCGCCTTGGGAAGAGAGGCAAGGTGAATATGCGTGTAGGCTGCCAATAGGTTACCCTTCGCATAGCCTTCGCTCTGGAGCCCGCGCATCCCCTTGGTTTGATAGGCATAAGGGTACGGGCAGGCCGATTCATCATAGGCCATCACGGAATAATGAAACTCATGTCCCCGAATGTTCTCACCGGCTTCCAGCAGCAAGCAATCCTGTAATGCAGTTGCTTCCCGATATCCGAGCGCGGCCCGCTTTTCCTGCATTCGCACATCGGACGGTATTACCCCCGCCATGACATGTACGGTACCGGAACGATCTGTAAGCGTGCGCGCCAGTACCATGTAACCACCACATTCGGCGAATACAGGCATATCCCGGCTCACCGCGTTGCGGATATCTTCCAAAAAGCCCGTATTCGCAGCGATATCTGCAGCGAACTCTTCAGGGAAACCACCGCCCAGGTATAGGCCGCTTGCCTGCTCAAGTACACGTTCTCCCGCCAGCGGACTGAAAAAGGAAAGTACCGCTCCCGACTGACGCAGCAAATCCAAATTTTCCGGGTAGTAAAAGTTGAACGCCGCATCTCTGGCAACGGCAATGATCGGACGTTCTCCAATATCAGCTTGTGTCTCCGACGAAAGCCGATCCGAGGCAAATAGCTGCTGCGCTGGCAAAGACAACGGCGGAGCCGAGTCCGCCAGTGCCCGCAGCGCGACCAAATCCGTGCCTGTGCGGATTAGCTCTGCTGCCCGTTGAAAAAGCGGCTCCAGCTCGCCGCGTTCGACAGCCGGGACCAAGCCCAGATGACGCTCGGGGATGTCCAGCCCATCGTCGCGTTGGAGCCAGCCGAGCACGGGGAGACCACACTCCTGCTCGATTGCCTTTTTGACGATGCCGTAATGCCCTTGGCTTCCGCAGCGGTTCACGATCACACCCGCAATGCGCAGCTTCGGCTCCAGACGCTGGAAGCCAAGTACAATAGCGGCCGCGCTTCGTGCCATACTGCGTACGTCAACGACCAGCAGCACAGGGCTATCCGTCAGCATGGCGATTTCGGCGGTGGACCCGGTGTTGCTGAGCGGGTCCTTGCCGTCATACAGCCCCATGACGCCTTCGATCACGGAAATATCCGCACCCTCGGAGGCGCGGATAAAGGTTTCACGCACCGTATCCGGCGAGGTCATCCATGAGTCGAGATTACGCGAAGGCGTTCCGGTCGCGGCGGTATGATAGGTCGGATCAATATAATCCGGCCCGCACTTAAAGCCCTGCACCCGCAGGCCGCTATCGGCAAAAGCTTTCATCAGCCCAAGGGTAACGGTCGTCTTGCCCGCCCCGCTGCCCGTTCCAGCCACGACGATACGGCTTCTGTGTGTACCAGCGGCCTGATCGGTCCGTACATCCTGCTTATTGTGGTCAGTCATAAGCTACCCGTGCTACGGAAATGGTCATGTTGCCGCTTTTTTTCTTCTCCAGCAGCCAATGGTCTGCACCAGAGGACAAGAGGGCTGAAGGCTCACTAACGCCATACGCTCCTGTGTACTTGAAGACCGTTTCCGATGGATTGGGAAGCTTCACAGTGTTTAGCTCTGATGGCGTGTACGTCACCAGCTCCCAGCCGTATTTGGCGCAAAGGGCAAGCAAGCCCTCTTCATCCTTTTTCAGATCAATGGTCGCAATATTGCGGACGCTTTTTACAGACAAGCGAAGCTCATTCAAGGTGTCCAGCACGCCAGCCGCCAGTTCCTCCACAGCAGTCCCCCGATTACAGCCGATGCCGAGCACCAGACTTTTCGGACGATACAGCACGCCATTAGCCAGAAACCGTTCCTCTTCCTCAGTCTCCAGCAGACGATCGCTAACGACCAATGCGGCATTGAACGGCTCTTGTGAAGCTTCTGCCATCGAACCATATACCTTGATATGGGCAGGCACAGGCTTGTCATAACGCCACCAGTTCCGTTCGCCTGTCTCTTGCACGAGCGCCACAGGCTCCTCATTCACAACAGCCGCACTCACCGGAGTTGCCTTGTCGAAGCTATCGACCACCCAACCCAATTCCCGACCGAACATGTCCACCGGAATCGTGCCCTGCACATCCGATGCAGTCGTAATTACCGGGCGTGCGCCGAGTACAGAAGCCACATGACGGGTCAGTTCATTGGCACCGCCCAAATGCCCCGACAGTACGCTAATGACATGCTCCCCGCGATCATCAATCACGACCACCGCCGGGTCTACCTTTTTATCCACCAAAATCGGCGCAATCATACGGACGACCGCACCGAGGGAAATAAATAAAATAATACCGTTATATTGCTTAAATAAATCCGGCAAAATCAGCTTGACCGAGCCTTCGAACAATTGAATACCGTACTCCTGCTCATCGCCCCGTTCAAACTTGGACATGTAATACACATCCGTTCCCGGAAAGCTGGCTCCTAAATGACGAACCATCTCTACTCCGTGCTTCGTGATCGCCACAGCGGCAAATGGATTACTCACCAGGCTTCACTCCCTTCCGGTAGCCGTGGGTGAACGACTTATCATACAGCTTGGAACGATGCGCGTCCTTGTCCACCAGCCCCGGATCGAGCGCCCAGCCTGCCAAAATCATCGCATGCATCGTAATTCCCGCTGCGTGCAGATCGGCAGGCAACTGAGCAAGCGTCGTGCGCACGATCTTTTGGTCCGGCCAGGTTGCACGTTGTACAACCGCTACAGGTGTGTCCTCGCTCCAGCCAGCCGCCAGAAACTCGACAACGACCTTCTTCGCCAACGTTGCACTAAGGAACAACGCCACTGTACAGTGATGGGATGCCAAGTCGCGCAGCTTTTCCCGATCCGGAACAGGTGTGCGGCCTTCGGCACGCGTCAGGATGACGGTCTGCGTCAGATCAGGCACAGTCAGCTCTGCGCCAAGCACGGCAGCAGAAGCAAAGACCGAGCTGACACCCGGCACGATTTCGTAAGCAACTCCGCGCTGCTTCAGCAGCACCATTTGTTCCAAAATCGCGCCGTACACTGCCGGGTCCCCCGTATGTACACGAGCTACACTGCGTCCAGCCTGCACAGCCTCGCTCATAATTTCGACCTGCCGCTCCAGATCCATGCCTGAGCTTTGCAGCACCTGCGCCTCCGGCTTGGCCGTGGCGATCAGCTCGTCGTTCACAAGTGAATCCGTGTACAGAACAACGTCGGCTGTACGCAAAATCCGGGAGCCCTTGACGGTAATCAGTTCCGGGTCGCCGGGACCCGCTCCTACGATATATACTTTCGGCTCCAAACTCATTTGCTCACCACCATCAGACTCAAATATTCAAGCTCCTGTCCACGCAGCTCGCGCGCGTTACGCCATACCATTTCATAAGGAGAAGTGACCTTGGTAATGACAGACGCACGATCCCCCAGATTCAGTTCATCCAGCACATCCAAAATCAGATCCAGCACCTTGGCAACCTTGATGAACACGACCGTATCGTGATTTTCAATTGCTCGCTTCATCGCTTCTTTATCATGGGTAGCGGGAATAATACCGACCTGCTGATCTCCGTCTGCCAAAGGCAACTCCAGGGCTGCTGCTGCTCCTAACACGGAAGAAATGCCCGGAATAGATACAATCGGCACCTCGGGATGAAGCTCCTTCATAAGACGCGCCAAGTGAATAAAGGTACTGTACAGATTCGGGTCCCCCTCGGTGACAAAGGCTACATCCTTGCCTTGACTCAAAGCCTCCCAGCAGGCCACCACCGTTTTGTTCCACTCCCGTTCCAATACAACCGAGTCCTTGGTCATCGGGAAAATGAGCCCCAGCATCTCTTTTTCCTCCGGGTTTACGTACAGCTCCACGATTTCATGGGCATACGATTTGCCTCCCCGACGTTTTTTCGGATAAGCCACAACTGCGCATTCCTGAAGCATACGGTACGCCTTGACCGTAATCAGCTCGGGATCACCCGGCCCCACGCCTACGCCGTAAAGTGTTCCTGTTGCCGCCGTATTCATGCTGTCTCTCCCCCTCTTGATCTACCAAACTACTCCCCTGCTGCCTCGTCAGCCGCTTCCACCGACGGCCGCCCTGTAATAACATATATCGGATTTAGTCCATCAAAACGCGTCATATTCAAAATCGGCTTGCTACGCGCTGTTTGCAGTAACGTCACCGAGGTTTCCAGCCCCGCTTCTTGCATCGCCTTCATGCCGTCATGCAGCGTCTCAATCGTTGCGGCATTCACTACAATTCGTCCATCCGTACGCAGACGGGAAGCGCACAGCCGAATCAGCTCCGCCAGCTCTCCCCCGCTCCCGCCGATAAACACCGCATCCGGGTCTGGCAGCTCTTCCAGTCCGGCAGGCGCTTTGGCGTGAATGACCGGAAAATCGGTGCGGAATTTGATCTTGTTCGCTTCCACATTGGCGAGATCGCCTTCATTCTTCTCAATGGCAAACACTTGCCCGTACTTCGCCAGCCGTGCACACTCCACAGCTACAGAGCCGGACCCTGCGCCAATGTCCCATACAATGCTTCGCTCTGTCAGACGCAGCTCGGACAGGCTGAACACGCGCACTTCACGCTTCGTAATCAGCCCTTTTTCCGGCTTGCGCTGGTGAAATTCCGCATCCTCAAAACCAAATCCCCGACGAATCGCAAGCACGTCCGCACCCTTACGGCGGCGCAAAATAACCACATTCAGTGGTTGGAACGTTCCCTGCGCCATCTCTTCCAGCGTATAATGCCGATACGTCTCATCCGGTCCGCCCAAATGCTCGCCAACAAAGGCATCATATTCCGTCATGCCGTAATGCAGCAGATAGGCAGCGACTGCGGCGGGATGATTCCGGTCGTCCGTCAGCAGCGCGACCTTATGCTGTCCGTCGATCCGCTGTGCCAGTCCGGTTATCGGACGGCCATGTATGCTTTCCAGCACCGCATCCTGCCAGCTCTCTCCCAGACGTGCAAATGCCAACTGAACCGAGCTGAGATGCGGCAAAATATCCAGATGCTCAGCCCCCAGCTTGGCGGACAAATACCCTGCGATGCCAAAAAAAAGCGGATCGCCTGACGCAAGCACGACAATATCCTTGTCCTCACGCAAACGTCCCAATTCTTCCACCACGGTGGAGAAGCCGCTCTTTAATGTTCGTTTTTCCCCTGCGGCTGTCTTGAAAAAGGCCAGTTGGCGCTCTCCGCCAACCAGCACGTCCGCGCGCTCGATTCGCTCCAGCGTCTCCTGCGACAGACCTGCCGCTCCATTTTCACCGATACCAATGACACGGATCACTCTACTCACCGACTCTCGCCCTCCCCAGCACATTCCCTTTCATCGTTACCAGTACCATTTCTACGACGATTCCACCATCTGCATGCTCCAGACAATGCTGACATCCATAGGTGCACAGCTTTTCAAAAAAGCTCAGCGCATTCGCCTCGGTCATCATATCCGCCACCTGAGTAGCTGTATTTGCCTCGGCCACCGCTGCTGCAAGCGACTCGTCCACACCCGCTTCACGCGCGACCTCCGCCAAAAAGCCAAAATCCACCGGGGCGCTCTTGGAATGAACCATCATGACACCTTGAGCGACCTTCGACAGCTTGCCGGGCATACCGACGAGAATAATTTTCTTCATTCCCAATCGTTTTCCATGCTTGATCGCAAAGCCGACAAAATCGCCCATCTGAATAAAAGCTTCTTCCGTGAGCTGATCGTACATTTGCATTGCATATTTTTCACTGCTGCCGCCTGTGGTTAGGACAATTTCCTTGCAATCCATCGCTTGCGCAACCGATATGGCCTGCACGACACTCGCTTTATAAGCTGATGTGGAAAATGGAACCACCACACCTCGCGTACCCAGTATGGAGATACCCCCAAGAATACCAAGCCGCCCATTCAGCGTCTTCTTGGCGATTTCTTCGCCGTCCGGCACGCTGATAACGACACGGACACCTTTGGCCGATCCATGCTCCTCAAGCACGCCTGTGACGGCCTCCGTAATCATTCGACGCGGCACAGGATTGATCGCTGCTTCACCGACAGGCACTGGCAGACCGGGCTTCGTCACCCGGCCCACGCCGATGCCGCCGTCGAGTTCAATGCCCGGCTCCTCCCGCCAACTGACGGACGCGATAATTCTCGCCTGATGCGTCGCATCCGGGTCATCGCCGCCGTCCTTGATCGTCGTGCAGGAAGCCTCGTCCGCGTTCAGCACAGGCTCGATCAGTTCGAACGCATGATCGAAGCCCGCTGGCAGCGATATGACCGCTTCCTTCGGCGGAATGCCCGTGATGAGCAGTTGCACCGCTCCCTTGGCAACCGCAGCCGCGCAGGCTCCAGTTGTAAAGCCTGACCGCATCGGCTTGTCCGGCGCGGGAGCTTCACCGCTTTTCATCCGTTTGGGCCTGTCGGCGGACGCCGCTTCCTTTTCCATACCCATTCCTCCTTAACCTCTCATGCTGTTCATGTTCCAATTCATTTCATGATACAGCAAACGGGCAACCGCATCTAGCGGACAGCCATTAAGGAGATTGCATTCAATGCCGCCACGACGATGGTACTGCCGCCCTTGCGTCCAATGTTCGTAATGAACGGAATATCCAGCTTGCGCAGCTCGTCCTTCGATTCTGCCGCCGATACGAAACCGACTGGCATCCCGATAATCAGGCCGGGCTTGGCCGCTCCTTCTTTCACCAGACGAATCAGCTCCAGCAGGGCTGTCGGCGCATTTCCAATCGCATAAATACCGCCTTCGCCTGCCTGAATCGCTTTGCGCATCGAAATAATGGCGCGAGTCGTATTCAGCCTTTTCGCTTCCTCCATCACGTCCGGGTCGGAAATGTAGACATGCACATCTCCGCCAAACTGACGGATACGATCCTTGCTCAGTCCCGCCTGAATCATTTGCACGTCCGCAACGACCTGCTGCCCTGCGCGAATGGCCGCAACTCCAGCTTCAATCGCTTTCGGATGAAATACCATGCTGCGGCCCAGCTCAAAATCAGCAGACGCGTGAATAACACGCTGTACCACTGGATATTGCGCTTCTGTAAAAGGATGCTCTCCCAGCTCCTCGGTGATCATCTCGAAGCTTTTACCCTCAATCTCCTGCGGCTGCACCGTTAACGGTTTAAAATCTGTTTTAAAATCCATCGTTTCGACCACTCCTTTATGGAAAATTAGTTTTGAACATTCAAAGTTACCGACTGGGCCACCACACAGTGGGATGGTACTTCCCATCGCCACCGCTGCGCTTGCACAACACCATTCAGACTACTCCGTTTTGATGTGAATTTTTAAAATTCAGCTTATATACGTATTTTAAGATGACTATATTTTAAATACACGCCAGAAAAAGCTCTGGATTTATCGGATTGACTGGGCTGTTAATTACCCGATCGACCAGATTCACAGGATCACAGTTCAGATCGAAGGGTCCACTTTGGTTGTACGCAGTGCGTCGATCACTCCGTTGAAATGATCAAATACGGTGCCAAATTCCACTTCTGGTCTGGAAATCAAAATCACATGAATGCCCAGCTCCAGCGCAGATTGAACCTTTTCATCCACCGCTCCCGTGCGTCCGCTTTCCTTGGTCACCATCACTGTCGTGCTGAAGTGCTTGTACAATGCTTCGTTCATCTCGCGGGAAAAAGGTCCCTGCATGGCGATAATATTTTTTTGCTCCATGCCTAGCTCGCCGCATTTCTCCATATTGTCCAGACGTGGGAGCATACGTGCAACCAAACGAATCTCCGGGTCTTCGAGCAAATGCTTGGTGAACGTGCCGAGCGTCTTGCTGCCTGTGGTAAGCATGATAGAGCCTTTAAGCTGCTTCGCTTCCAATGCGGCTTCCTCATAGGAGGGTACGATGTGAAGCAACGGATGATTGTCATACACCAGCCCTGCCCGCTCGTAGCGAACATAAGGAACCCCGGACTCGCGTGCGGCTGTCATGGCATTCGCATGAGCTTCTTCTGCAAAAGGATGACTAGCATCAACGATGGCCTGTACTCCCTGTTCCTTAACCACTGCTGCCATTTCATCGGCTGTCATTCGACCTGTGCGTACGTCCAGACCTACTTCGGACAAGCTGTTTGCCGCGCTCTCTGTTACGACGGAGGCCAATACTTTGAAACCATTGTCCCGGATTTGCAGCGCCAATTCCCGAGCATCGCTCGTTCCACATAGCATGAAAATCATGAGCCACTCACCTGCCCGCTACCTGAAATCCCGTTTCCGTTCACAACAGACGGCGTATGTGCATGATCGTGGTGATGATCATGATGGTGATCGTGGTCATGTCCGTGATCATGGTCGTGGTGATGATGGTGATGCTCCTGCGCCTCCAGACGGAACTGGCAGTTATCGCAATTGGCCATAACCTTGCCGACTAAACCTTCATTGGCACGCTCCAGCACAAGCTCAACCAATTGCGGATGGAAACCAAAGTACCCTCCAA
Organism: Paenibacillus terrae; assembly: GCF_005217525.1. Taxonomy (GTDB): domain Bacteria; phylum Bacillota; class Bacilli; order Paenibacillales; family Paenibacillaceae; genus Paenibacillus; species Paenibacillus terrae_C. The sequence continues at coordinate 245,708 of NZ_PNXQ01000005.1, forward strand.
TTTCCACTTGCAAATCAGGATGGGCCTCGGCAAATTCCTCTGTCATTTCTCCAATGCGCTTAATCAGCACACCTGTGAACAGAAAGTATGGAAGCACGATGATTTTTTTGGCCCCCAGGCGCAGGCAGCGTTCCAAGCCATCTGGAAAAGAAGGCTGAGTCACACCGATAAAGCTGCTCTCCACCCACGTATACGGAAGTTTTTCCCACAGCATACGGGTAATTTTGAAAAAGTCGCTGTTCGCATCCGGATCGCTGCTTCCGCGTCCCAGCACCAGCACAGCCGTTTCTTCGTCCGTCACCTCGGCAGAAGACTGCGCATCGCTATCCATACCCGCTGGAACCGCAACCGGACGGGCCTCTTTCAAGCGGCTTTGCAGAATGCTGACAATTTTTTCGTGAACGCCAATCGGACGTCCATATACAAATTCAACCTGAGGATACTTAGCCTTCGCACGATCAATCGCCATCGGAATATCAATTTTGGCATGTCCCGCTGCGAACAAAATAATCGGAACAAGCACGACCCGCGTCGCCCCTCGCTCCACACATGTCTGCACACCTTCAGCAATGCTGGGCCGTGTCAGCTCCAAAAAACAGGTTTCCACACACATATCCGGCACCCGATCTGCCACCGCCTGTGCAAATTCCAGCAACTCCCGGTTTCCCTCCGGGTCCCGACTCCCATGTCCAACCAACAATATTGCATTCACTGCTATATTTTCCTCCTCATCAATAGGTACAATCTACCAATATGACCTATTTTATCTATATGCATGCATCTATAAAAACAGGCTTTCTAGCCTATTAATCACCGCAGATGGCATTCACTTCTACTGTTGCAGGTGCATCTTCATGCCGAAAACCTGCCACAACGCCCACACGTTTGAAAAATTTATGAAAACGCTCGTTTGGATGCCCTTTTTCCTTATATTCAGCAATGACATTCTCAACGATATCCGTAATCTGATCCCCCGGAATGCCCTCTGCCACAGGTTGTGCAGCATGAGCGTTACGGCCAAATTTTTTGCCGCCTAGAAACAAATCGTATCCTCCCTTGCGGTACACAATCCCGATATCTTCCAGCACCGCTCCATAGCAGGCCATACCGCAGCCGTTCAAAGCAATGCTCGTTTCCTTAGGTGCCTGCAATCCGCCCAGTACAACCTGTAGATGCTCCGCCACAGGCACAGCGTCATCCTTCTCCATATTGCAGAAGTCGCACGCCTTCACCTTAAACACATCGCCTATCGGCATCACGATGAATCGTTCATCCCGTAGCCGCCCTACCAGCTCCTCCGGGTCCGCGCACGGCACGCGCAGCACGATCTGGTGATCCGGCGTATACTCCAGCTCGCCTTCATCACCCGCTACCTCCGCGAGCAGCGCCATCTGGCGAGCGGTGAACTTCTTGTTTCCCACGCCGGGGGAAACGCCCACCTCAAACAACGCAGGCTTGCCAAAGCTGCCTATCGCTGTCCCGGCCGTAGCTGCCGTTCCGGCGGCGCTCACGGCGGGCGCTTGCCCGTTCCAGCGCGCGCTGGCTTCGCCCGGCAGCTTGCCGCCCGCAGCGAGGCGGCTCAGCGCCTCCGCTGCCAGCGATGCCGGGGCCGCACCGGCTTGCGCCGCAGGCGCGGCCTGCACGGCAGCCACCGCTTGCGGGCGTGCCTGCGTTGCCACCGCAGCAGCACCGCTCGCGGAAGGCGCGGTCCCGCCAGCTCCCGCAGGGGCTGGTACTGCGGGAGCTGCGCCTGCCTGCGACGCATTAAGCGCGCGATCCTCTTGCGCGCCCAGCGACCACGGCTCCGCTTCCGTACGGAGCCGCTGATGCGGCTTGAGCGCCTGCTCGGACGCATCCAGCGTATACTTGCGCTGATACCCACGCGGCGTCACGATCAGACCGTCATACACCATCGTCGAGGAATTACCGATGATGACGGTCGTCAGCATACCGATATCATGGTTCAGCATGTCCTCCAGCGTCGTCACTACGACTTGCTGACGGTCACGGTAAGCACTCTTGACCAGCCCGACCGGAGTCTGCGGATCACGGTAACGCAGCAAGATGGACTGCGTCTCAACAATCTGGCGTGTACGCCGACCACTGCGCGGGTTGTACAGTGCAATGACAAAATCCGCCGAAGCAGCCGCTTCTACGCGCTTCACAATCGTTTCCCAAGGGGTCAAATGGTCACTCAGACTGATCGTGCATGCATCATGCATGACGGGCGCACCCAACAGCGAAGCACAGGACTGAATCGCCGATATTCCCGGCACAACTTCTACCTCAACCCCGTCCTCACGACGCCAGCCCTTTTGCATCAGCACTTCGTACACCAGCCCGGCCATACCATATACGCCTGCATCTCCACTGGAAATGACGGCTACCTTCTTGCCCATCTCCGCCTGTCGAACCGCCTCCTGTGCACGGCTCACTTCCTCCGTCATGCCTGTGCGTACAATCTCCTGTCCATTCAACAACGGACGGATCAGATCCACATAGGTGTTGTAGCCGATAATGACCTCACTCTCGGCCAGCGCATCCAGCGCCCGTTTTGTGATATGTTCCATATCCCCCGGTCCGAATCCAATCACGAGCAATTTTCCTAATGGGTCCATCGTTATCCTCCTTCTTAAATCTAGGCTATGTCTTCCACACTTCTATCTATTTCACTTATATATGGACATCCTGTAACTCAAAAAACCCATCCTGCCCGGATGGGTTTCCTATGTACGCATCGTATTATCAGACAACACAACATTAAGAAGACACTTCTTGTCTTCCGCCATCGTGCCGTTGCTTTCCATCTGCCTGTTCACGCTTGAAACGCTTCTGCACGTTCAGATCCACGCAAACCTGTAACCAACATGGAAAAAGCAGCGTGCGCCTAATTTCCTGATTTCGTACACCCATCCTCTCCGCGAAGGTTAACGGTGCATACAGATCAAGGTAGGTCTCCTGGCTCGGCATCAACAGATTTTTTCGTCTTCCCCGGTTTCTCACGAGTGACATCTGAAAAAATCCTCTTCCTTACAGTGGCGGGACCGCTCGGGACTTGCACCCGATTCCCTGTTACCCTTCGCTATCACAAAGGCACCTTGTCTGTCCGCTATTTGATTATGGGTCTTATCATAACCTTGCCTCAATCAGTTGCGCAAGCATGAAAAACGCTTTATTTCAAGTTCTCCGCCTTATTTTTTAGCATATGCAACAATTCGTCCGGGTCCGCAGAGATACTCAGCAGCGTTGGATGGTCAACTCCGGTAAAGCCCTCCTGCACACTATGACGCACCATTTCCGCCAACGGGTCAAAATATCCGTTCACATTCAGCAGCCCGATAGGCTTGCGATGAATGCCGATTTGCGCCCAGCACAGTACCTCAAATAGCTCCTCAAAGGTTCCCAATCCGCCTGGAAGGGCAATAAATGCGTCAGCCTTTTCGCTCATCACCGCTTTGCGTTCATGCATGCTCGCCACCTCAATAAATTCGGTAACTCCCCGGTGAATAATCTCTGCATCGAATAACAGGGTCGGCATAATCCCGGTGACCTGACCGCCCCCTGCCAGCATCGCATCCGCGACTTCGCCCATCAGCCCCTTGCTGGAGCCTCCATAGATTAAACGGACATGGTGTCTCACCATAGCCTCTCCAAGCTTACCTGCCTCCTGAAGATATACCGATGAATGTCCGGGTCTGGACCCGGCAAAGACACAAATGGAATTCATAACGTCTCAGCTCCTGTTCTGGTATCCGCATCGAGGCTTTTTCATTATATTAAATAAATATTTTCGCTATAACAAAAACTTCTGTCGATGCATATCCAACAAAAAAAAGATAAAGACCTTGTAGGCCCTTATCCTCATTTTACCCTTTATCGCAAGGATATGGGTTAGTTTTCAGTTCACAACTTCCAGGCCGCAGCCGTGCGCCGAAGCGCTATGCTCAAAATATCTTCCCAGCTCCACCATCATGGCGCCCATACGTTCCTCCACTGGAAAGACAATCCGTTCAATCCCTTCCTCCAAAATGGACTGCGCCGTCACCTTGCCTACCGACACAGCGATCACATCCTGGCGAAAAGCTTCCAGCACGTCTTCCATCTGCTTCTGTTCCCTCGCATATTGAGCCAAAAAGCGGATTTGCGGACCGCTGGTGAACGTAACTGCATCCACATCGCGGTTCAGGATATCCTGCAGCAATGCTTGCAAATTTGCTGCCTCCGGAGGAATATGCTTATAGGGAAGCACCTGCCGGGTAACTGCGCCTTGCTCGTCCAGCCACTTCACCAGCCGGGGAGCCGGATCACCATGTAGCTGCAACAGCACTTCCTTCCCCTTAAGATCATACGGGGCAAATGCCTGCGTCAACCCGATCAAGCTTCCGTCCTCGTCCCGTACAACTGGCGTAAAGCCACGCTTTTTGAGTCCATTGACCGTTTTGTAGCCCCGTGCTGCAATGTTCGAGGAATGTAATAGCTCCATCATCTGTTCTGCTACTTCCATATCCTCCGCCATATCGAATAGCGCGTCCAGCCCCATGCCTGTCGTGAAAATGTTCCAGTCCGGCGGCTGCTTCACCCACGATACAATAGCGTTACGCAGCTCGATATCGTCCAGAAAAACCGTGCCCTGGGCTGGACGCAGCACCGGCTCGCCCCCCATTTTTGTAACCAGCAGCGCCATTTCGTCTGCTTTACGAGGGCCGGCAAGGGCGACTCGCTTGCCTGCCATGCGTTGGGCCATCTTGTTCCCCCCCTTGTAGAAGTCGTACTCCTTTCTACCAAGTATACAATCAAGGGACTAAAAGACAAATAAGAATTACTTTTCCGATGAATATAGTGAGCTTATAAATCGACTTGCCTTGACTTACTTTCCCTCTGGTTTTCCTGCTGACTCGTGCTATCCTGTTTCTCTTCCGATGGCTTAGGATCGCCTCTATCTTTTTTAGGCTTGGGTCGGAGTAGCAGCCATAGCACCAAGGGCATGAAAACAAAGAAAACGATCATCACCACGGTCCACTCCCGGCTGAAATCATAAATTTGGATAATATTAGAAAACAGCATAAAGGAACAGACGTACCCCAACAGACCGACAGGCCATACAATTAAACTCCCCCAGGCAGGAGCAAACATACGCTTTACAGTCAAACTGATAACGTACAGATCGAACCCCATCTTTGTAAGCAGGGTTGGCACGGTAAGAGCAACTATAAACAAATCAAACCGATCCAGAAAGTCCGTTAGCCGCAACTGACGTACCAGTTCATAAGATGGATAAAACAGCCTTGACATGATAGGAACACCAATAACCAACTCCTCTAGCAGCACCAGCATGATCATAAAAGCGGTTCCGATACAATGTCCAAGCCACACACTGCGGCCATTAAAGATCCGTCCAGAAATTGCCAATGGCAGCAGCAAGATATCTGCCATATAACCAAGCATACGCCAGCTACCCTGGATAACTCCCCCTATATCCGGGTGCAACAGCGGTCTCATTACAGAAAAATCCATATTATTCCCGAAAAAAAGCGGCATGGTCAGCAGCGTCAGAAGCAACCACGGTACAAAAAGCTCCGCCATGTTCACAATGGTGTTGATCCCCCCTTTAGCCATAAACGTCAAGGTCAGCAGCAAAATAAGGGATACGACGACAATCGGAGTTATTGGCAAAAGAACGATCTCTACAAAATCAGTCATAATTCTCAAATCCCTCGCAAAAAGGATCAGGAATAAAATAAGATAAGCCACAAGCAGCATACGCCCCAGCACGGGATGGGAGCTGACTATGGTCTGCAGCAGATCCTGATCGGGAAAACGCTGCTTAAGCTTCAGCATCGCCCAGATCGGCAAACATATTACGATAGCCGCTATCGCACAGGTCCAATAGGCATGCTGATGTGCGTAATCTGCTGCCTGCCCCGGAGCATGTACAAGGGTAATACTGACCTCCATCAGCACACTAAGCATTATGATTTGTCTGGTTGTGAATTGCCTCATGCAGGTACATCCTCCTTTTGCCCGCAAGCACTCATTACATACGCCACAATACAGCCCGCATGTATATATTAATGAACCGGATCATTTCCAAGTCTTGCTTTATTCTCCATTCCCCGCTCCTTACCTTTATTGTTGGGCCGCAGCAGCAGGCATAGCACCAAGGGCATAATGATAAAGAACATAATCATCACCATCGTCCACTCCCGGCTGAAATCATAAATTTGAATACTGTTTGAAAAAATAATAAAGGAGCTGACGTATCCCAGCAAACCCACAGGCCAAACCATCAAAGCACCCTGTACATGAGGGAACAGGCGTTTGACAGCCATACTCAGAATATACAGATCCAGTCCCACCTTTATGAGCAGAGTGGGTATCGTAAACCCCCCTACAAATAAATCAAACCGATCCAGAAAATCCGTTATATACAACTGACGTGCCAGCTCATAGGATGGGTAGAACAGCCGCGCCAGAATGGGAAGCCCGATGACAACCTGCATGAGTGTAACAATGAAGACCATAAAAACAGTTCCTATCAAATGGCCCCACCATGCACCCTGCGGGCTATAGTTTTTCCCTTGCAATACAAAAGGCAACATCAGAATGTCCGCCATATACGAAAACATATACCAGCTTCCTTTCATGATTCCGGTTATACTTGGATGCAAAAACGGTCTAAGCTCCGAGAAATCCATGTTTCTGCCAAAGAAAAACGGCATCGTCAGCAGTGTCATAATGGAGATCGGTATAAAAATCTCACTCATGTTCACGATGATGTTCATACCGCCCCTAGCCATATAAACGACGGTTAACAGTATAATAAGTGAAATCATGAAAAAGGGAGTTCGCGGCAATAGAACCGCCTTTACCAAATCGGTAATAATCCATAAATCCCGGCCAAACAGGATTAAAAACAGGGAAAAATACAGGAGCAGCAGTATACGCCCTATCACCACGCTAGAACTGATCATGGCTTGAAACAGGTCCTGATTGGGAAAACGCTGCCCAAGCTTCAGCAATGCCCAGATTGGCAAGCACAATACTGCGGCTACTACCATACAGGTACAATAGGCGTGTTGTTCCGCATACGCCCCGGCTTGTGACGGAGCGTGTATCAAGGTTATATTCGTCTCCAGCAGCACACCGAGCAGCACCATTTGTCTAGTTGTGAACTGTTTCATGAGGTGCGTCTCCTTTTTCCACAAGCATCATTACAATTCGTTACAACCAAGAGGGCAGCCATATATCAATAAACCGTGTCAGCCAGGTAGCCATATAGACAGTACTGTGTGTCGACGTTCCATAGATCCAGATACCGATACTAAGGGCGTACAATACACGTGAGATCCAGCGGTTGACAGCAGGTGCGGCGTTCAGGCTTTTACGGTCCATCAGATACATGAAGATGATCGCCAGTACCAAGGGCAGCAGAAATATTTTATTCATTCTGGATTTGCTCCTTCTTGATCCCGAATGGCTTGGTAACTGCACCAATATTTTCAATATGCACAATCGGATTTATGGTAACTTCCACCTTGGGGTACAACTGATCCCAACGGGGTTTAATCCGTTTCCATTCATTCGGAAGGCTCGTTATGATAACCCGCCCCAAACCAAGCACATCAGAACGATATTTTTGTTGAATCACCTGGATAGCCTCACCCAAATCCTTCTTGATCTGACGTTCTACCTGCTGCTCCAGCCACTTCAAGTTTACTTCATTGGAAATATCGAAAGTCGTCTCATTTTCCCTTACATTTCCGTTGCAGTTCAGTTGGATGGTCATCTGAATATCATCCCCGTGAACATAGGGTTTGAAATGAACGCTGTTTTCGATAAGATGCACGGACAAATAACCACTTCCCTTGGGAGGGGTTATAAATATTTCCATATCCTTCGCCTGATCCATACCCAGCATCAAAAACCGACTTAAATGGTTATCTATAATGCCGGTTACTCTGTCCTTGCGAAATACAGCCAGTCCATCGACCTGAATATTCGTTTTCTTGTCCTTCAAATTAGAGGGGCCGTTCTTCACCAGGGACATTACGGGCACAGCCGGGTCAACGCCTTCCAACAGAATCGAATTCATCAGCAGCTTGATAGAACGGGGCTTTTTCATATAGGAATAGTTTAGCTCGCGCACCATTTCTGCCGGATATTGCTCAATCGGTGCATCCGCCTGAAGCATATCCAGCGCCGTTCCCTTCGTGATGACCACCAAAGAAGACAGACGGTTCTGCGGGATACGTGTCAATACATCCATCATATTGCTGATTCCTTCCCGCGCCAGTTCCTCACTGAACAACAGCACCCGGCGATGGGAATAATTCAACGTTCGTGAAACACCCCGCTGTTCCTCGGTACTTGCCCCCCGAAAGCTGGGGCCTGTTCTGGACTCCAGGTAGTAGGATTTGGTTCCGCTCGTCCCTCCCCCGCCTCCTGTGCTTCCTGAGGAACCGAGCTGTCCTGGGAGGGCAATCTGCATCGTTACCCGGTATTGATCGCCTTCCTTATCCAGCCCGGTTCCCATCACAAAGGCAACATCGTTCACCTCACGGCGATCCCAGCATCCCCCTAAAAGTACAGAACAGAGCACCAGACAGCTAAGTACAGCCGCTTTACGCATTTTCCCTGCATCAGACCATTGGGGCTTCATCACCATCCCTCCTCGGTTGTCGGCGATCCATTCATCTTTTCTTTCGCTCGTTTGTTGTTACCTTTTCCAATCCAGGAAGGACGTTTGGTCATTTTCCACCAAGGCGCACGAACGACGAGATCCTTTTGGTCCATGTGATTGTATGGGCTATACCCGCTCATGTAAGGCACACCAAACGACGTTAGCTTGGTTAAATGTGTAGCGAGCAGTGTGGTCGCGATAATGATTCCAAACAGTCCGAACACCCCCGCCATCAGCATGATCGGAAACCGCAGCAGACGAACCGTAATCGCAAAGTTAAAACGCGGAATGGTGAACGAAGCAATACCTGTGAGCGATACGATAATAACCACAGGTGCCGATACAATTCCCGCCTGTACAGATGCTTGCCCGATAACGAGCGCACCGAGGATACTGACAGCCTGGCCGACCGTTTTGGGGAGACGAATCCCCGCTTCTCGTAACGCCTCGAAGGAAATCTCCATCATCAATGCTTCAACCAAGGCGGGGAAAGGGATCGATTCACGCGCCGCAGCAATACTCAAGATAAGTGTCGTCGGCAGCATATCCTGATGATAGGTCGTGACCGCCACATATAATGCAGGCAGGAAAAGAGCCAGGATGAGAAAAAGGTAACGAATCCAGCGCACTACATTACTGATGAAAAAACGCTCGTAATAGTCTTCGCTCGCTTGCATCATCTGCCACATCGTGACTGGCCCAATCAGGGCGAAGGGCGTACCGTCCACAAAAATGGCAAACCGTCCTTCCAGCAATTGCGCGGTGACCGTATCCGGACGTTCCGTATATTCCATTTCCGGAAACGGTGAATACGGGTGGTCCTCAATCAGTTCCTCAATGTACCCCGTCTCCAGCACACCATCTATTTTGATATCGCTGAGCCTTTTTTTTACATCCTCCACCAGCTTCGGATCTATGATGCCCTCGATATAGGTAAGTACGACGCTCGTTTGGGTTTCTGTCCCGATGGTCATGCTTTGCATCTTGAGCCTGGGGGTCTTCAGCTTGAATCGCAGCAAGGCCGTATTCACGCGAAGCGTCTCGGTAAATCCTTCACGCGGCCCGCGAATAACCGCTTCGGTCTGCGGTTCCTCCACTCCACGGCGGACGCCTCCCTTAGCGCTGAAAATATACGCACGAGGCGTACCGTCTACGAACAAGGCCGCATTGCCGTCCAGTATCGACGCCGAGACCATTTTCCATTGATTCATCGTTTTGGTCTGGGACATGGAAATCCGAGTTTCATCCAGCGGATCTAATGTTCCGTTTACCTCGGGGTCCTTAAGCATCATGCCCAAAATGAAAGGTCGCAGGATATGATCCTGCAAATCCTCCGATTTCACCGTGCCTTCAATATAAGCCAATAGCCCTTTTCGTTCAGGGGAAATCATCAGCTCCCGATAGACAACATCAGAGCAATCCTTGAAAATATCACGCAAAGCAGTCAAATTGTCTTCCAGACTGCTCCGCAGCGGCTGTTCCAACCATGATGGTTCAGGCAGTCCTTTAAGAGCATCGTAATTTCGTGTCTTGCGATCTGCAGCGGGAATCGTGCGCCGGCTCCACGGTAATCTCGGCAGCTTGGGAAAGCGTCCTTTCTTCATCGTTATTTCCCCCTTTACGAATGAGCCGGATAGGTAATATAACATGTAGGATGTACTAGCCTGCACAGGATTATGTATCCAACTGGCTCAGCATGTTGAACAGATGACAAAAAGACCCTGCAATCAATCTGCAGGGTCTCCAAAAGCATCGTCATAAAATGGTGAATAAAACAGGGATTAATCCCCCCAATATTCGTCAGGGTGGTATTCAATTTCAGAACCGGCTTGAAATGTAAGCTCCCCGGTTTGCTCATCGTATTGTACGCTTTCCGGGGTGACGTAATACCAATGCTTCACAATGGTTCCATCCTCCGGCGTTACAAATCGGAATACATTCAGTTCCCTGCTATAACGCACAATCTCCTTCGCTGCCTCATGCGGCAGCTCTTGAAACGTGAAGCGAAACACGCCGTCTGCCGATGCCAAACGGCAATCGAAAATCTGTTTGCGGCTGTCAGCAAAGCTGCGACCCGTGACGGCATGCTTGATCAGCCATGTTTCCTGCTGCGCCATTGCGCGCACCTCCTTATTAGGGCAAATCAATCAGCATATAAAAGACAGGCTCCTGCGCCTCCAGCGACAGCTTCGGCTCCTGCTCAATACGGGCCGAATCACGCACGTCTAGCCTATGTTCACCGTTCACACGCAGCGAGCCTTCGATAACAAACAAGAATACGCGTCGCCCTTCGGACTGTGCGAATTCCACACGCTCGCCGGGCTGAAGCTTGCTTAAATAAATCGTCAAATCCTGATGGATCGCAGCTATTTCACCCTCCGTGCCTGGAACACGCTTCCCTGCAACGACAGGTAGAAGCTGACCGTGCAGACGCTCAGGGTTGAACGCTGTAGCTTCATAAGATGGTTCCAGTCCTCTCGTAATCGGGCTAAACCACAATTGAAGTAAACTAACATCCTCCGTTTGCGAAGCGTTGTGCTCCGTATGGATGATCCCGTGGCCCGCAGACATCCGCTGGATACCTCCAAAATTCGTCACCGCCACATGCCCACGGTTGTCCTCATGACGCAGCTCGCCGTACAGCACGATGGAGACAATCTCCATATCACTGTGAGGATGCGCCCCAAAGCCCCGGCCCGGTGCGATCACGTCGTCATTACAGACACGCATGGGACCAAACGCTGTATTGTTCTCATCCTGATATTCCGCGAATGAAAAGCTGTGGCTGCCCCGCAGCCATCCCTTATCGAAGCTGAAACGGGAAGCAGCCGGATATATTGTGAACATAGTAGCCCTCCTTCAGGAAGAAAAATGAGATCAAATCTTTTTTTCATTGTACCCGAGCCACAACGATAAAGCTATGCCCCTGTCTGAGCGATAATTTCGTCCATAAAAGACTGCAAGGTACTGGTTACATAGGCTTCCTTGCGGCGGATAAACACCGTTGTCACTTCATTGTACGGCTCAGGCATTACGTGACAATGCACCAGACCTTGGGCCGCCAGCCCGCTGATCGAAGATTCAGGAAAAACCGTCATTCCAATGCCAGCCGCCACGCTGCCGATAATCGTCTCGAATGTCCCAAATTCCATAATCTGCTTGGGGATAATACCCTCCATCTTGAGCCAGGCTTCCAGCCGCCCACGGTAGCCGCAGCCTTTTTTATATAAAAGGAGCGGACGGGTTGTTACATCCTCAACGGAAAAATCATCCCCTTGGGAAACAAGGACCAGCTTTTCCTGAAAGACATCCAACTGTTCAATAAGAGGATGCTTCACCGGTCCGGTCACAAACGCTCCATCCAGCCTCATCTCCGCAACCTCCTGTACCAAGTGCTCGGTAACCCCTGCCTTGAGGGACAGCTCGACATCCGGGTACTTGCTATAATAAGCATGTAAAATCGCCGGGAGCGCAATCACCGTCTCCACAATGCCAATCTCCAGCACTCCCGAAGGCGCAGAGGTACTCTGAAACGCAAGTTTCATTTCCTCAAATTGGGACAAAATGCTTTTCGTATATTGCAGCAGACGCTTGCCCTCCGCGTTGAGGATCATGCCCCGCTTATGTCTATAAAATAAAGGCGTTTGCAGCTCCTTTTCCAGTAGCTTGATTCTGGCCGTTACATTGGACTGGACATAGCTAAGCTCGGCTGCCGCCTTGCTGACACTGCCATGAGCAGCCACCGTCTGGAAAATGTTTAAATCGTTCAGATCCAATACTGCTCCCCCTTATCGTGAAGGGCAAGGCTATCAAAATTGACGAGCCTTGTCACTTATCATCATTTTAAATGATGTTAACGTTTATTTTCAATCATTTTACCAACAGCTCCCTGTCCATTATGATGTGTCCATAAGATATGTCCGCTGTGGCCGGCAAGGAGGAGCTTTTTTTCACCATGAATAGACAAATCATGACCGGATCTTTATTGTGCCTGATCGCCAGTATGTCATGGGGGGCCATGTTTCCGGTTTCGCACATTGCATTGCAACAAGTCAATCCGCTGTACTTTTCATTTTTACGTTATTTCTCGGTTACGCTCATATTAATTGTACTGTTGTGGCTCAAAGAGGGACGGGCTGCTTTTCGCTTTGAGGGCAAGGGCAAGACATTGCTGTTCTTTGGTACGATGGGATTTACCATTTATAATATGGCCGTTTTCCAGGGTCAGCACGCGATGGGTGCAGCAGGTACCATTGTTGCGTCAATTATGGAAGTGCTGATGCCGATGATTTCCATTGCGATGATATGGGTCATGACCCGTAAAATGCCGCCAAAATACACACTGATCAGTATGATGATCGCACTGGCTGGAGCTGTACTCGTGATTACGAACGGAAAATGGACCTTCTTCACACTCGCCGGACAGCACTTGCTGCCGCTGCTGCTCATTTTCGCAGGAGTGATTGGATGGGTCGTGTATTCCATGGGAGGCAGCCATTTTGCAGGATGGTCCACCCTTCGCTACTCTACCTTAACCTGCCTGCTTGGAACCCTGGTTTCCTTCGTAGTCGTCACGACCGCCTCCGCCTTCAACTGGGTTGCGGTGCCTGACTGGCAGCATGTATGGTCAGTCAAGTACGAAATGAGCTTTATGATCCTGCTTCCTGGGCTGGCAGCCTTGCTGAGCTGGAATGCCGGGATCCGAATGCTGTCACCACTGAACGGAATTTTATTTATTAACTTTGTACCGATTACCACACTGGTGCTTATGTATTTCCAAGGCTATGCCATCAGCTACTTTGAGCTGTACGGAACAGTGCTGGTCATCTTCGCGCTGCTGCTTAATAATATGGTTCAAAGAAGCTCTCTACGTCCTTCCGGCAATCCGCGCCGCATCCGTTTCCGCTTGGATCGGCGTAAATCATTCCAAAGATAGTACCTATCTATACAAGCCATAAATGTGTGGCAAAAAGCATAAAAGCGCATGGACAAGGAGGTAAACTCCTGTATCTGTGCGCTTTTATCCGTTTATTATTTCTCTCCGACCTGGAATCGTCCAACTAGCTCACGCAGTTCCTCAGCCATTTGGCTCAGATCCGCTGAGGAAGAAGCAATTTCCTCAATAGAGGCGAGCTGCTGCTCAGCGGCAGCTGAGATTGACTCCGTGTTGCCCGCTGACTCGTTGGAAATATGGGAAATATCGCTCATAATACTCACGACACCTGACGCACCCCGAGCCATTTCCTGTGTCACTCCGGTAATGTCATTGATATGCCCCATCGCTCGTTCGACAGCCTGGCTAATTTCCGAAAAGGATTGCTCAGACGTGCTTACTGAATCAATGCCTTCTGTAACCCGTGTCCGCGCTTGATACATAGCCGTCAAAGCGTGGTCCATATCCGCCTGCATCGCTTCAATACGCTCTGAAATCAAGGTAGCCGATTTGGCCGATTCCTCCGCCAGCTTACGTACCTCTGTTGCAACCACAGCAAACCCTTTACCATGATCCCCGGCGCGTGCAGCCTCAATGGACGCGTTCAGTGCCAGCAGATTCGTCTGTTTGGCAATACCGGATATAACGCTGATAATATTTTCAATTTCGCCGGAGCGTTCACTCAGGGAATCCATCGCATGTCCAAGCTCGTTAACAGTCTCGTCGATATCATGCATCTTCTGTACTGCTCGCGTAGCTGCCTTGCTGCCTGCTTGTGCGGACTCAGCGTTTCTCTTCACATTCTCAGATACGCCCACCATACGCTCGGATACGTTCACTGCCTGCTGAGCAAGCTCCTCCATACTTACGGAGCCATGTTTGACGCTTTGAACCTGCTGCTCGCTGCCCACCGCTACTTCCTGAATAGCTATGGTGACATGCTCAATGGCTTTGGTCGTCTGATCGGCACCCGCAGCCAATTCCTCTGCCGAAGAACTTACCCGATCTGTGGTTTCGTGTACGCTTCGAATCATCGTGCGCAAACTATCCACCATGGTTTGGAAGTAAGCAGACAACTGGCCAACCTCATCGGTTTTTCCCGTTTCCAAATCGCCTGTCAAATCTCCTTTACTGATCTGCTCTGCCGATTTTTGCAGTCTGCGGATCGGCACCAGAACGGAACGAGTAATCAGGAATATAGCAGCAAGCGCAATCACCAACGAGGCTGCCAGCACGAGAATAGTTACGTAACGCATGGCAGCGGTGGCATCGTTAATTTCAGATTGATAGAAGGTTCCCGCAATTTTCCAGCCGGTATCCTTATTCGTTACATAGGTCAAATATTTCTCATGATTATCATGCACATAGTTAAAGTGTCCGCTCGACGCAGTGTACATCGTATTAATAAAGCTTTCCTGAGAAGATGTACCCGGTTTAGCCGTAGGATGAACCACAAATTTTTTCGTATGGTCCATAATGACGATATATCCCTCTTGCCCCACTTTAATGGAAGCCAGCTTACGTACACTGTCCAGATTTAGAGAGATCCCGAGAACACCGGACTGGTCGGAGAGCGTTTGAGATACCACAACAACAGGAATACCCGAAGAATTGATGATGACAGGGGTGATCATCACCTTACCGGGCTGCTTCATCGCTTCGATGTACCATGGTCGTTTGCGGGGATCAAACGTACCTTCGTTCTCCTTGGGTACGCCGCGGATCATCAAGCCCTCTGTTGTACCGACAAAAATATCGTTCGCATCTTCATGTAAGCCTTTGTATTGGATCAGCTTAGGCTGAATCAACGGACTATTTCGACCGTCAATCATCGATCTGTCGAGGCGCTCCGCCAAATAACTCGCATCTTTAATTTTACTGGCGATTGCATATTCAATAATTGAGTTGGCCGTCGCTACCCCCTGATTTGCACTGCTGTAGAGCTGTTTCTCCATAGCATTAAATGATGATTTATAGGTCGCGATAGATATACTTAAGCTTGGTAACAACAAAACAAGTAAAAATCCTAAAATCAGCTTGTTCCTGAGTGTCCAAATGGTTTTTCTCTTTCGCTTTTTTTCCATGTGTTTTTCCCCTTTACTGAAAAGCTATGTTTTTGAAATTACACTCGATGGAAGTTATATCGGTTAGAGGAAGCAAATAATTTACAGGAAATTTTCACAAATGAGCAAAATAAAAACGCGCCCTATGAGACTAAGGACGCGTTTCTATGATCTTTTAGACCTGTGCGCTATTACTTTCAGGCTTTTTACGGCTGAACAACTGATCGAGCGAAAGAAAACGTGCGCCGACCAACGCTTGCTGTAGACTGGCGAACAGAACCAAAAGATCGAATTCAATTGAGCCAAAAGGTTGTCCTTTTTTAGCAGTTAATAGAACACCGATCATGACGATCGTCAATGCTGCTCCGGCGATTCTTGTTCCGATACCCAGAACCAGTGCAATACCTCCAACCAGCTCAACCGCAGCGACCACAGGGGCCAACCAGCCGGGAAGCCCGATACTTTGGAAGAAACCCGAGGTTCCGTCTAATCCCTGAAATTTTTGTGACCCGTGAACAATAAAAATAACCCCTGTAAAGATTCGTACCAACAGTAATCCAATATTCGTAAGTGTTTGATTCATATGCTCATCTCCTTTTAATTTGTGTACAGATTAGATAATCAACACTACAAAATGTAGTGTATTATGCATCAATAATCGGTAGCGCATAAAGCGCCACCCATTAGGATATATCTTGCCAAACTACATTAACGCTAGGGCAAACATAAGCGTCAGCATCACTAGCACATAGCTGGATAACATAATCGAACGCCAGGGCAGTCGGATTACCGGCTCTTGCTGAGGGTCTAGAATACGTGAGATCCGATAATTAATGGACGTTTCTGCAAAAGAGGAACAAGCGGCGAAATTCACCAGATGGGCATTCGCGGGCGTCATTCTCAGCAGTTTGAGCAATGCACTTCCAATTCCCATTGGTGAACCTGTGCGTTTAATTGCTTCATTGTCAGCCAAAATTTCACGGGCTATCTTATAATGGTTGGTAATATGACGCAGCACCGGCAAGTAGAACAGCAGTGTGGCGCACATTTGCAGCAACCATGTCTTTAATGGATCATAATGCTTCATATGATACGCTTCATGGTATAAGACAGCCTCTTCCTCGTGCTTGTCCAGTAGGGACAGCAATGCGGAGGATAATACAATGCGAGGCTTCCATAATCCCATGGTGAAAGCGGCAGGCTTGGCGTAATCAATGACCCAAATCCGGTCGGCTCCCAGTTCACGATATCGTTCACCCAGTGCTTCCGTCAGCGGCAGGTCACGCATCCGGCGCAGTCTGCGGAAAGCCGCCCTTGTGGCCATACACTGCCGTATCGCTTCTACCCCGGCAATCCCAAAGGTGAGAAAGACGAGTCCACTGAGGGCATCCACCATGTAGCCAATTCCGTAGTTCTGCAACAGACTTCTACAAATCTGAAACACGTTAAAATCCAATTTCCAGCCGAAAATATGCTGCCCGGCGTACATACCCATCTGTATAAGGGCGAAACCCGAAATAAAGGCGCCTGCTGTAAACAGTAATTTAGAACGTGTTTTCCACATCGTCTATATATCCTTTTTCCATTGTTTAATTTTTTGTTCCAGACGTTCGATCAGCATAGGATCAGCAACCTCCAGAGCATCAATCATATGATTTACAGCGAGTGGACCGAATTCATCCACCAGTTCGTGGCTTAACTCCTTGGACTGTTCATCCCTGAATTCTTCCCTGCTCAAAACCGGTCGATACAAAGACGTTCTCCCGCGTATACTCTTACTCAGTATTCCCTTTTCCACCAGACGATTCATCACAGTCATCACCGTATTGAAATTAAAGTCCCGATCCCCCTCCAACGCGGTCTGCACTTCTTTAATGCTCTGATCCGAAGTGGACCATAAAATATCCATAATTTTGGCTTCCAGAGGTCCGAAAAATCGGTTGAGTCCGGTTTCGCCAGTTTTAAAATTCAGTCGTTTCATAAGAAGCACCTCACACTACCGATTGTAGTGTACACTTCCTGATAAAGTCAACCGTCACACGTTATGTCAGTTTCTTTAAAGGGATTTATCTTCATCCGCCGAATGTCTCCATCCGGCGGCAATTCATGGCCTGATCCGCTTCAGCTCAATCCGCCAATCTGTAGCCTACACCTCTTACCGTTGCAATATATTCAGGCTCCGCAGGCCGGTCGCCCAGCTTCTTGCGCAAGCTTTTGACATGCACATCCACGACATTGCTGCCACCTACAAAATCCGTCTCCCAGATATCATGCATCATCTGTTCACGAGAAATAACTTTGCCTTGAGAATCCAGTAGCTTCAAGAGCAAGTCGTATTCCGTTTTGGTCAGATTTAATTGATTCTCTTCTTTATATACTAACATTTTATCACGGTCAATCCAGATGTCCTTGAACACCGTACGACGGCTACCTTGCGTTGCCTGACGGGAAGTTGCTGGATGACGTACAATCATCCGTTCAATATCATGCACCATATGATTGGAAGCCGCTGGCCATACCAGCACCTCTTCCGAAGGAAGCAGCTCATGCGCACGCACAGCCATACGATCCTGTATCACATACATGACCGGTGTATCTTTCATCTGTTCCGCCTCAAGGCGATTACGGATATCCAGTAATTCACTCCGTGTATCGGTAGCGGTCAAATCATAAATCAGCAGATCGCTTCCCAGATGACGTTGTACCTCAGGCTCCCAGCGGTGGAACACCATCACATCAAAGCACGCATCTGACAACGTACGCACCAAGCCGTGAACGACACCTGGAACCGAGCTGATCAGAACGATGCGACGCGTCGTTGGACAGTATAAAGGCTCATTGGAAGGAACCGTCTGTAACGCAGGGGCAGAAGGAGCTGACAGCATAGTTGTCCAGATGCCCTTTACCCGTCTCGGCATATCTGCCGCTTTGAGCCGACTCGTTACCTGATTCGCTTGCTTTGGCATTCCTTACACACTCCTCCGAATACGACATGGGCATGGGCAATGGTATACCCCGTTTCATGCGCAACCGTCTCAATCCATTCGTGTGGAACCTCGCTCATCACTTCATCTACCCGGCCGCATACCTCACAAATAATATGCTGATGATCGTCCATCCGACCGTCATAACGACTAGCAGCTTCCCCCAACTTCAATTCCCGGATTAATTCCTTATCCGTCAAATAACGCAGTGAATTATAGACCGTTCCATAGGCCAGATTATATCCGCGCTCCATCAACCGATTCATAACATCGGCCGCAGTAGGATGATCGTGGGCCTCACGAACCACATCATACACCGCCTGGCGCTGCGAAGTTAAATTTAAAGTTCTCATACCGCATCTCCCTTAACGAACGCAGATTATATTTATTCTCAACTTATAATTACAACAATAAATTAATTTAGAATAAGTATAAATCCTAATTCATTTCAAGTCAATGGGATCGGATAAATTGAGCCACTTTGCATCACAATGTATACGAAACATTCAGCTCATACACATCGGAGGGATATTTTATGAAAATACTCTGGATATTCACACTCTTTATGGTACTCATGCTCGGAACCAATCTGCTGGTGAACTGGCTATTTGGTATTCATAATCCTTGGGATTCTATTTCATTGGCTTTTGGCACCCTGCGACCATCCGAATATATCGTCTTGGCAGGAATGCTGCTGTTGCTCTTTGTTACCGTGGGCAAAAAGCAAATTGGATACGCACTTCAATTCCTTTTCTCACGATGGTCACGTTTTCTGAGAGTCCCCTCTTCTAAATCTGCTTCTTCGCACAAGAGCCATCAGAAAAAGCAGAATGGGGAAAATGTAAACAAATAATGGATGAATATAAATTAGGGACTGCCGTCCAAATTCAAAATGCTCGCTCAGGCTCGGTGTTCCTATCTGGGACCACAGTAAAACAAGGATACCGCAGGGAAGCAGCGTTTTTCGGTAGGGTAAACCAAATATATCGGATATCCCCAAAGCCGATGCATAGAAGAACAAAGCCACTTTAAAAAAGTCCCCGATCAGTACAGACATCAGTATAATGACATCGGGACGCTGGACGTATTCCGAAAGCTGGACATTCGCAAACGTGCTTAATAATGGAAAGATAGAACGCTCCGTTATATTCGTACCCAGCACGCTTACATTTAATATGGCGACTTCAACTAAAACGATGCCCGCAGCTATAATGCCCACATAACCTGCTCTGGTCATCTGTGAAGGCTTACGTACACAAGGGATAAACATCATGAAACAGATCATTTCACCGTAAGGAAAAGGCAAACGTTCTCTAATTACTGAGCTGAGTCAGGGCTTTAAGCCTGTACTCATTACAGGCCTCAGCTCTTCCAGATGAATGCTGCCCGATAAGATTAATAATGTAGTTCCCAAGAAAATGACAAGTAACACCACCGAAAGAAAGATCTGTCCAGTGCGGGCCAACACTTCAAAACCGAGCCAGAGAACATAAATCACACATATTACCATCAGAAAGGCAACGACCATACTTGGTGTTTTTTCCAGTATGGAGACACGGACCAGCTCAGTCTCATCGCGTAGATTTCTACTGGTTAAATACAGAAAAAACAGAATGTACAGTATCCCCACTGCTGTTCCACTCGTGTTCCCGAGCAATTTACGGGCATAGGTGGTCAACGTTTGGCCGGGAAACATTTCTGCTGTGTAGGTATACATTCGGAACAATACGATCCCGACACCCATAGCGATGAGCTGGGCAATCCATGTATCCCGTTCATATTCATTATCCAAATTAATAATGACCGCATTTCCCAGCAGAAAATGGAACATAAGAATGAGCATTTGCCCGGTACTGACCAGCCTTACGTGTACAAGACCATGATTCACGAAGCATTCTCCTTCCCTTTTTTGTTTTCGGTCTTTTTAAACCAGGACACCATTAGCAACAGGAGCGGGAAAAATACAGAAAATATAGGGAATATGTATTTCAACACGAAATCGCCTATTTTAATATGCTCCTGATAGCTTTGAGCCATCAGTACCGAAGATATGAGCATAATTATTCCGAATGGTAGCAGCAACTTGCGGCTAGAAATGTTAAATACGTCTTCTGCTGCCTTTATCGCAGCATAATAGAAAATAAAGATCTTAAAAAAATCAAAGATAATGACGGTCATGACCCCAATAACATCCACCCTGTCGATGAAATCCGATATTTCCACCTTGCTGATCGTAGATAGTATCGGGTACGTGGCCCGCTGGAACACGTCCTCTCCGAGTGAAAGGACGTTTACCAGTGCAACT
Source organism: Paenibacillus terrae (assembly GCF_005217525.1). Taxonomy (GTDB): domain Bacteria; phylum Bacillota; class Bacilli; order Paenibacillales; family Paenibacillaceae; genus Paenibacillus; species Paenibacillus terrae_C. The sequence goes on from NZ_PNXQ01000005.1 coordinate 266,673, forward strand.
ATGGTCAGGATGATGCCTCCCAGCAGCACAGCGGAAACACCAACGCCGTTGGCACGATAGCCTTTCTTTAATGTGGGAAGAATCATCGTAAAGGTAACCATCTCACCAAACGGCAGCATCAAGGCCTGTGAATAAATCACCCGCCATATCGACTGCCAGCCATGCTGGGCAATAGGCAGCAAATTCCCCCAAGCCAAAATGCCGGAAAACACGAGCATTACATTCGTTGCGAGCCCCAGTATCAGCATAAGGACCAGCAGCCAAATCGCTGTTCGCCCTGCCACTTCAAGCCCTAAATGCATCACATACATCACAAGCGCGATCATCAGAGCACTGATGATGATTAACGGTGTATGCGGGAGTGTCCGATTGGCAATTAGCGTCCCCGTATCTTGAAGATCACGTGCCCCACCGTACATAAAAAAAACAATATACAAAAATGCAATCACGCCTCCTGCCTTTCTGCCCATGATAACTTTGCTGTATTGCGTCATAAGCAAATTGGGGAAGCGTCTGTGAAGGCTGCCGTAGCACAGAAAAAGCAGAGCCCCAAGCCCTGTTGCGATGAGGATAGCCAACCATGCATCCTTGCCCGCTTCCCTCCCTGGAATGGACATCACAGACGTTCCCAATTCAAATAGAATCATGAGGGAAATCATCTCTACCGCATCCATTTGTATTTTTTTCATCGCCTTCCCTCCTCCCCCTGTTCCACTATTCGGATTCACCCCTTGAATACGGGTTGGTCCGTGCCTGCGTATGCTTCAGTACCGAAGTGACCTGAACACGAACGGTGCTTTCTGCAAAATAACGGCTCCATCGGGAAGAAAGCCTTTTCCATTGCGCAGGATGGCTTCTCTCCAGCTCAAGGCCGAAGCCGAGTACATCGCTACGGGTACGCTGAACCTCTCTAACCGTTAATGAAATCACTTTTTTTGTTTCCTCTGCCCATTGCCTCTGCAAGCTTTTCATCACCTCTGGACTTTTCAAGTCAATCGGACACTCAGCTTCCTGTATCGCCCCGACTTGCTTTAAGTCAATTACAAAAACAGGCTCTCCTTGCTCCATCAGGCTGCGTACATTTGCCTTAGAGAACAAGGTTTCGATCCCGATGACTTCACCTTTCTTGCCGCAGCTCAATGTGGTTTCAGCACTTTTCACCTTGTTGTTCACGATAGACAGTCCAATCGCCTGGTCATCTTCCAACCAGTGTACGAGCCGGTCCTTTCGGAACACTCCCATCCCGGTAATGTGCACGAGCGCTTCCGGTAAAATATTGTCCACATTGTTCTTACGGGGAGCCTGCTCTAGATTCCCATCCACTTTTACACCTGTAAGAACTGGACCCCCGCCCTTATTGGACATGCTGCGAATGACATCGTCGAGACTAACGGCGTAATCCCCTGCATACAAACGCTGAGATGTTTCCAGCTTTCCTGAAATATCATTAGCAGGAATACGGCCGATCGCGGTCATGGTTGCCAGTACATCCTTCCCAGTCTCACCACGCGCTACCAGCATTTTCATCGTGAGCCGGGTTTCCGTATACCTTTCCAGAAAATCCAGCGTATCTCCGATTCCACGCCGTGCCAGATCTTCCCCAATGACGACCAATCTTGCATGGGCCAGGGAAATTTCGCGTGGAACCTTCTGTGAAGCTTTGCGGATGGCTTGAAAAAGACTGTTCCCCTTTTCCTGAAACAACACGATAGGGGTATCTCCTCTCGCTTTGGCCCCGGCGATTTCATCTGCCACGATAACCTGCAGGGAAACCTCATAATCCGTTTCTCCAGCCACATCAATGCCTATTGCCGCTACAACTGCTCTCTGATTTAGCTCTACTGAATCCCAGCAACCAGATAGAAGGGGCATCAATAGTAGCCCCACCAGACTCAGAGCCCACATTCTTCCCTTGAAGGTTACCGTGCTTCGTTCATTCCCCTTTCCCTGATACACCTTCGGCTCCCCCCTCCTGCATCGGTGTCGTTTTATCGGAAGAGGAAATTCCACTTCCATCCTTCATTCGTGTCTGGTTAGTAGATGTAATACTTTTAGGACGTGTCCGCATCATCCAGAATGGGAGACGCAATACAGCATCCTTTTGACTCTTCAGTACAAAGGGGCTGAAAGGGGCCATGTAGGGCACCCCAAAAGAACGTATGCTGTTCATATGGGCAATAAGCGCAATCAGCCCCAATGTAATGCCATACAGTCCCATAAACGCTGACAGTATCATAAAAACAAATCGGAACAGTCTCCCGGCCACCGCCATGTTATAGGCTGGAATGGCAAAGCTGGCAATCCCCGTCAGGGCTACCACAATCGTGAGCAGCGGGGTGACGATCCCGGCCTCCACAGCCGCTTGTCCCAAAACAAGCGCACCAATAACGGATACCGTTTGTCCACCCACACGTGGCATTCGAATACCTGCTTCACGCAAGATCTCGAAGGTAACCTCCAAAAGAAGCGCCTCCAGAAATGCTGGAAAAGGAACGGATTCCCGCTGAGCCAGTATGCTGATCAGCAGCGGGGTCGGTATCATTTCATAATGGTAGGTGGTTAAGGCAATGTAGAGAGAGGGTCCCAGAATTAGAATGATAAAGCTGATATATCGAATGAGTCGGACGACAGTCGCCATATCGTAACGTTCCTCATAATCCGAAGCACTCTGAAAGAATTGGGCAAATACGGTAGGCATCACCAGTACAAACGGATTTCCATCTATGATGAGCGCCACTCGGCCCTCCATAATATTGCTACTGATCGTATCGGGTCTTTCCGTGTTATAGATCGTTGGGAATGGTGTAAAATTATGGTCCTGTATCATTTCCTCTACCATACCGGATTCAAATACGGCGTCGATATTGATGTTTTTTACCCGTTGACGAACTTCATCTACGACACTTGGATCTGCAATATTCTTCATATACAGCATGGCTACATTTGTGAGGGACGTGCTCCCTACTTTGAACATCTCCATCGTAAGATCGGAGCTTTTAATTCGTCGTCGGACAAGAGAGAGATTCGTGAACAGGGATTCCACAAATCCCTCTTTCGGCCCCCTGACGACAGACTGTGTGCTAGGTTCGTTGACCGCACGCGTCTCTCCTCCACGTGTACCGCACGCAATGGCCTTTTTACAGCCTTCCAGTAAAATGATCGTATCTCCCATCAATAGCTGTTCCATCATGGAATTCCAATCATCGCATTCCTTCACTTCACCAAGTTCAAGTGCATGGCCCTGTATCTGACTGAATAGCCTTTCTGCACTTTCTACCTCAGCAGCCACCTCGGCGGACGGTCGGCCAAGCAACGATTTCATGACAAGTTCATTCACCGTGTCCGTCTTGACCATACTATCCAAAAATACAATGGCGGCAGGAATGTCCGCTTTCAGTCCCACACTAAAGCGACGAATCAGGAAGTCCGGGCTGTCTGACGTCAACTCCTTGATCTGTTGTAAGTTGGCTTCCACATTAACTTCAATCTTGAAAGAACGCGAAGACTTTCCATTATTCTTGTCCGCACCCGCCTTTTTATTATGTTTGCGATAGGGATAACGAATCATGAGCAAACCTCATCTCCAGAAAGGTAGCAATAGACACCACCTGTTTTTCCTAATTCTTGTATGTTTGGAGTATGCTCAATCTATTCCCAGTTATGCACTACATGCAAGGACGAAACGTTATAAGTCACACTAGCGTATTAAATTTCAAATAATTCTGCATTTTCAAGCCTAACATTCGTTTTTTTGATAATATGAAGTAATATGCCTCTCGGGAGGGTTAGCATCTTGTTTAGTACGTTTTTTGTAAATACCTGTATCCTTGTTACCTTTCTGTACATAACCGGTGTCATATCGCAAAGATATAAAATACGTCTCCAAAATTTAAAACGTAAAGCTCATTGGATCGGAGGCGCCCTTTTTGGGTGCTATGGCATTGTCTTGATGTACTATTCGATCCCAGTTGGTTTTAATACCATTGCCGATCTTCGTCATCTGGCTATCGTGGCTACGGCGGCTTACATTGGCGGCCCGGCAACCCTCATGGCTACCCTATTTATATGCTTAGGCAGATTATTGCTGTTTGGTGTCACCACTCAAGCCATTGTGGGGGCTTTTTTTATGATGCTCGTGGGCCTGGGTTGTGTTTTGCTGTCAAATCTGTCCTGGTCACGTTTAACGAAGCTGATGATGATGAACGTTTTCGCTTTGGGCATTATTTTCTGCTCTCTCACAATTAATTTGAATGATATTGATGATGTTCTGAACGTTTATCCGCTCCATTTCGTTATTTCTATGGCAGGCGGATTTCTCCTGTATCTCATAGCCGAGTCCATCAACACGTCCAATGAGCTGTTGCTTCGTCTGGAGCATACTTCCTTTACAGACTATCTCACGAATCTGAGCAACAGAAGACAGCTTGAATTTTCACTGGAAGAGAAGCTCCCCCAAGCTCGTCAACGCCATGAGCATCTATCTATACTTGTATTGGATATTGATCATTTTAAGGAAGTGAACGATACCTACGGTCATGCGGCGGGGGATGCGGTGCTGCGTCAGCTAGGTCAGATTTTGAGGAAAAAATGTCGCTCCTTTGATGTGGTAACCCGCAGCGGCGGGGAGGAATTCACCATACTTCTGCCGAATTGTGCTTTCCGGCAAGCGTTACGTATAGCGAATCAGATCCTTGGCGGGGTAGATCAGTACGAGTTCGTTGTATCAGACGGGCTTATACTCAAAGTCACAGTGTCTATCGGCGTAACGACCTTTCCCGATAACGGGGAGGATATGTCCGGGGCGGCTCTGCTGGAACAGGCGGATAGAGCACTATACGAAGCTAAAAATGCAGGGCGTAATCGGGTCTGCTCCTATCAGGCATAAAGCTCGGCATTCTTTTCATTTACGATTTCGCATCATATGAGTACCCTGCAGAAATAGCCGATACATCCCTCTCTTGGAAGAGTCGTATCGGCTATTATCCGTTTTGAAAAAATGTGTTAATCCCCTTTGGAAGAAGCCTTGGCATCCTCGCCTTCACTACGGATGCTGCCGCCCACCACCAGCGTTGTACGCTTGGCGAGTGAAGCCAGCGTATGAGACTCCCATACCTCCAGCATACGTCGTTCGCTCTCGACCAAGATTTCGGATACGGCGGTTGCAAGCTCCCCACAAAAGGGGTTTGTCTCTGGTTCATGCATCATACCTGGAAAAATCGGATCACATATTTCAATGGCGTGGTATATATCGGCAAGTGTAATATGCTCCGCCGAACGGGTAAGCACATAGCCTCCCTCACGGCCTTCACGTGCTGCTATTAATTCTGCCTGTACAAGTCGCGTCAGCACCCTGCGCACCAAGGTGACCTCACAGTCAATAGAGCGGGCAATAGATCCGCTGGCACAGAGCTCTCCATGCTTTTCCAAATAGACAAGCGCCTTTACCGCCACCCCAAGCCATCTGGGCGTTGCGGTGCGTAGTCTTTTTTCACTATTCAAATGAAATGACACCCCTAAGCTGTAGAAACTTCGTTGAATGCATTGTACGTGAAGTCAGAAGCAAGTTCAAGCCTGAAGGCTTGAATCTCCTGTAGCACAAGCGCTCAAAGTAAAATAACTTAGCCGCACTTCGCCACTCAACCGCAGGTATACATCATGTGTACCCGAGACTGGACCCAGTGCTTCTGAGAGCGTCATCCATGCTTGCGCTCCTCCCGTATGACCAACGCTTATACGTGCTGCAACTTCGCTGTCCGGCGTATCCAAACGAAGCTCAATTGCTGCATCGTGGCTATTGCCTGACACTCGGCATTGAAGTTCAACCTCGCTCATCGTATCTAATTCTACGCCATGAAAGGCAATCCAGCCGGGACGTTGAGGTGAACGCGGACGTACACAAGCCTCCTTTTGCTCCTTGCTTTCATCCAGCAGGACATGGGAACAATCATCAAAGTTTTCAGCGCGAATGCTTTGTCCGGCTTGCCGGGGCGGGATAACTTCGCCTAGAACGTTCACAGGGTGCTCCAGCCGGATATCCGCTGAAGAGGCACCTGCCAGCAAGGTGTACTCGCCAGCTTCAACGCAATAGCGATCCCGTGTAACATCCCAAATCGCCCAATCCCTCACTCGCATTGTAAAAGAAATCGTTCGCGTCTCCCCCGGCTGTAAGCAGATGCGTTGAAATCCACACAATGTCTTCAGCGCTCGTTTTACTCGCGAAGCTCCGGGCCGTACATATAGCTGTACAACCTCCTCCCCGGCAGCTATGCCCCGATTCGTAATGTCCACCGAAACATTCAGGGTATCCGTAGCATCTAGAGCACCCAAAAAGTTCACACTACCTTCGGGGACGGACCTATCGTTGGGATTGGGCCCTTGGGCATCTGTGCGCAGATGGCTGTACTCAAATGGCGAATACGTCAAACCGTGGCCGAACGCGTACAAAGGTTCACCTTCAAAATATTGATAGGTACGTCCGCCGCGAATAATATCGTAATCTTTGATATCACCCAATTGCTCCTCCGCCTGGTACCATGTCATATTCAAACGACCCGCTGGCGCATAATCCCCAAACAGCACATCCGCTACTGCCGTGCCATGCTCTTGTCCGGCATGAGACGTGTACACGATCGCCGGAATATGCTCCTGTACCCAAGGGATGGCAAACGGATAACTGCCCGTCAGAACCACGATCGTATTAGGGTTAACCCGATACACTTCCTCGATGAGCCGCTGCTGGGAGGCTGCCAGCTCCAAGCCTGGACGGTCATTCTCTTCCTTGCCGTTAATCAGCGGGTGATTGCCGACGAATACAATCACTGTATCTGCTGCTTGCGCAGTGGCTATCGCTTCCACTAAACCGTCCGACACCGTCTCTAACCGGAATGTTGTATGGTCTTGGTTAACAGCTTCCGTTACCTTCAATGAACCCTCTGTCCCTGTGATCACAGGCTTGCCGTTCCATGTCGTCCAGAGACACTCCCCCTTGTCAACAGGGGTCAGTCCAAAGACTTCTTTGACATACCAGCCATACGCTTCCTTAGCTGTCCCACGAAGCGTTTCCTCATCGCTCGTCACATAGGTACCCAGGCGCTCGTCGGTCAACGTGACGCTGCCGTAGCCCCAATCGTTCATGGTCAAAACCGTTGGTTCGGCATCATGGGACAACCGCATGTCACCGGAGGAATCAACCGTAAGCCTCGCTCCGTCATTCGCCGCCGCGAAGGTCACGCGATCCTTGGCATCGCGGTATACGACGCGCTCCTGCGCGTCTTTGCTTTCCAGCTTGGCGCGAATCGCTTCAAGCGGTGTCACAAAATATGGAAGCGTGCCGGAATACCAGTCGCGGTACACCTCATTGCCAAGCGCCCCGATCACCGCCACCTTGCCGCATCCCGCAGGGTCGAGCGGCAGGAGCGAACGCTCATTTTTCAACAGTACGATCTGCTCTCTCGCTGCACGCAACGACAGTTCACGGGCTTGCTCTGTCATCAGAGCCTCTTCCCCGATCAGGGCATAGGGATTGTCTGCCGCCGGATCAAATTCCCCCAGTCTAAATCGAACACGAAATGTATGGAACAACGCCTGATCCAGGTCCGTTTCTTGCAGCGTTCCTTGCGCCAAGGCATCACGAATGGCCTGCTTGGACAAATCCGCATCATCCGTAATGCTGTGGATCCCCGCGCGAATGGATTCAGCCACACCCGGTGTGTGGGAGTCATAATACTGATGGTCCTTTACGATTCCTATCACATCACCAGCATCACTGACGACAAAGCCGTCCATTCCCCATTCGCCCCTGACAATATCATTAACACCGTGATACAACGTAGCGGGCGTTCCATTAATCAGGTTATAAGAGGTCATCATGGATTGGGCTTTGCCTTCCGTAAAAGGCTTCTCAAAGGCTTTCAGATAGTATTCACGAAGGTTTCGCGGGTCTATGCTGGAGGAATCACTTCCCCGGTCCACCTCGTTATTGTTTCCGAGGAAATGTTTCAATGTCGCAACCGCTTTCAAATATATCGGATGATCGCCCTGTATGCCTTTGACCAATTCCTTCGCCAGTTCTCCCGTTAAATACGGGTCTTCTCCATACGCTTCCTCATTACGCCCCCAGCGCGGATCACGTTCCATATCTACGGTTGGTGCCCATAACGTCAGTCCGTTTAGCGCCGGGTCACGGCGGTAGTATACACGCGCTTCATCTGAAATAACCGAGCCGACTTGTCGCATCAGTTCCGTATCCCACGTACAAGCCAACCCCACAGGCTGTGGAAAGGAAGTCGCCTCACCTAACCAGGCTATACCATGTGCTGCTTCCGTACCATGCTTGTATGCGGCGACTCCCAATCGTTCAATGGCAGGCTGATATTGCAGCATAGATTCAATCTTTTCCTCCAAGGTTAGCCGGGACACCAAATCCCATACACGCTCGTCCAGATGAATCTTCGGATTTTGAAAAAAATATTCTAAATCCGTTGTTTCATGACTCATATCCATCATCTCCTTCTCTCCATTTAAAATATCATAAAAGGCCGTTATGAAAGCGTTTTAATATATCATAGCGAAAAAGGAGTACCCCGGCAACAATTGCTGCTACTCACCATTTGGCTCCGTTTCTTCATTCAATACTGGATAGAGCAGCGTCGCCAATGGCGTGGATATCGGATGTTTGTTAGGACATGAGCGTACAATCACGAATTGTAGCTGCGTCCGCGTCTTCTTGCATAACCACTCAGGAAGATTTTAGCCAATGTGCCTGGTTAGTAGCAGTGTGCAAATTAAAAAAAATGTATATTTTCTTCAATAAACAAAGCAAAAAATAATATTTTTTGGTATAATCAGGATATATAATCGAAGGAGGAAGGGTTTATGAAAAATACCGGAATGACACGGCCTCTGGATCAATTGGGGCGAATCGTGCTTCCCAAGGAAATGCGCACCACGATGGATATCAATATTGGTGATTCGCTCGAATTTTTCGTGAATGAAGAAGGATTTGTATTAAGGAAATATACAGGTGTATCCTGCAAATTTTGCGGCGCAGTTGATCATTTGACTTATTTTCGTGATAGCTTTATTTGCGCCGATTGCATTCAGGTATTAAAGACAGAGGAAAATGTACACCCCACCAGCACCGAAGCCATCCAGGCTCAGGAACATACCAAGCCGGTTCGTAAGCATACAACCTCGCAGCCTAAACAATCCAGAGTACAGCAAGGAGAAATGGTAAAAAAGCTCCGAAAGCTGATTCAAGAACATCCCAACCTGCCACAAAAGGTATATGCTCAAATGCTCGATATCTCGCAAGGTCGGGTGTCCCAACTGAAAAAGCTGATTTAAATGATCCCGTAATTTATTACAAAATATACTTAGATCCAATGGATTGCCATCCTATTGTTTTCCGTCAAATATTCATTCGTCAGGTGTAGAGCAAGGAGCGTATTCGTTAATGTGTTCCTGACTTTTCATCTGACTTTTTTGTCGTTCTCCTCCCTATCAACGTGACAATAATCACATACTCTCCATCCATCCATATATACAATATATAGACTGAAACAATTGTTTAGTACACGATATCGTCAATATATTGTTTTTGGAGAATAATATATATTTTACTATATGGAGGTTTTTGCAATGAAGGTGTTGGAGGAACATCAATTATACAGCATCGGCGAGCGGGTCATTGGAGCACAAGACCTGGACATGCTGCGGGAGAATGCAAATTTGAATGGAGAATCGTTCAGTGGCAAAATGAGCAAGCTTGGCTCCGAGTACGCGAAGTGGTATGCGCGACTACGTGTGCTTCCGCCTGAACTGACAGACGCGATCGACCACGGGTATGTGTATGTTCACGATTTGGACCAATATGCGCTCGGAACTACGAACTGTATCTTTATTCCTTTTGGTCGCCTGCTGCGAGATGGCTTTAATACAGGCAACGGCTCTGTGCGCACCCCGCAAACTATTATGTCTGCTATGGCACTGGTGGCTATCATATTCCAGTCTCAGCAAAACAGCCAATTTGGAGGTGTCTCTGCCAATAAAATAGATTGGGACCTTGCTCCTTACGTGGCCCGGTCCTTCCGCAAGCATCTGCGCAAGGGATTGCGCCTGTTCGGAGAAGAAATAGAATCGGCGATGCCTGATGACGAATTACATATAGCCAACAGTCTATTACATGAGGTCTGCCCTCGTTCATACGCATTCGCACGTGAAGAAACAGAGACGGAGACCCGCCAGGCCGCTGAATCCCTTATTCATAACCTGAATACCATGAGCAGTCGGGCAGGTGGACAAATTCCGTTCACCTCACTGAATTACGGAATGTGTACTTCTGCTGAGGGGCGACTTGTTACACTGTCATTGCTGGAGGCCACTATCCGTGGCTTGGGCAGCGGTGAAACCCCTATTTTCCCACAGCATATTTTCCAATGCAAACAGGGAATTAATCAGTCCGAAGGCGATATCAACTATGACTTGTTCCTGCGGGCGGTTGAGTGCTCCAGCAAACGTATGTATCCCAATTTCGTTAATGTGGATGCTACCTTCAACCTGCCCTATTACCGCGCAGATGATCCGGATACCATTATTGCGACGATGGGCTGCCGTACCCGCACCATTGCTGACCGTTTCGGCAGAAACCGTCAAAGCGGCAAGGGTAATCTCTCATTCAATACGATTAATCTGGTGCGTCTTGGCATTGAATACGGTATTTGCACAGGCAAGCGCAAGGTACCTGACCGGGATGGCTTTGATACCAGACTGGAAGAGGTTATGCGCATTGCCGTGGATGGACTGATCCATCGCTACCATATACAGACCAACCAGCCGGCAAAAGCCTCAGACTTTATGATGCGCGAAGGGGTATGGGAAGGCGGAGAAGAGCTGGAGCCGGATGAACAGGTGGGAAGCGTACTAAAGCACGGTACGCTTTCTATGGGGTTCATTGGGTTAGCTGAGTGCATGAAGGCACTGTACGGCAAACACCACGGGGAGGATGACGCTGTATACCGCGAGGCGGAGCGAATCATAGCTTCCATGCGTGTCCACTGCGACCGGATGAGTGAATTGCATAACCTTAATATTACGCTGTTCGCTACGCCTGCCGAGGGTCTATCCGGCAAATTCACGTTGCTGGATCAGCGTGATTTCGGAGTCATTCCCGGTGTGAATGACCGTGAATACTACACGAATTCTTTTCATATTCCCGTGTACTATACGCTTCCGGCTGCCCGTAAAATCAGCCTCGAAGCCCCATTTCATAATCTGTGCAACGCTGGTGCGATTTCGTACATCGAGCTGGATGGTAATGCGCGGAATAACCCGGAGGCGTTTCTTAAAATTGTACAATACGCACTCCATCAAAACATTGGGTACTTCTCCATCAATCATCCGGTAGACCGCTGCACAGAATGCGGCTACGAGGGCATTATCGGGACAAGCTGTCCCCAATGCGGTGCTGATGAAGAACATACGCATTTTCAGCGTTTGCGCCGGGTAACGGGATATCTGACAGGTGATTATACCGTTCGCTTCAACGCCGCGAAACAGGCTGAGGTGCGTGACCGGGTGAAGCATCGGTGAATTTGTGCGGCTACATTCCAGAATCTCTGAACGAAGGGCATGGCCTGCGTACCGTCGTATTCGTTAGCGGTTGCCGCCATGCCTGCCCCGGCTGCTTCAATCCCTCGTCATGGAGCTTCCGCACAGGTGAACCGTTCACACCTGAACGGCAGCAGGAAGTCATCCGTGACATCGCAGATAATCCACTGCTGGACGGGTTAACCCTTTGCGGCGGAGATCCTTTTTTCTCGGCAGCGGAATGCTCGCAGTTTGTGCGCAATTTCCGCGCAACCTGCCCGGACCGAACCGTGTGGGCCTATACGGGCTTTTCCTATGAGGAGCTGCTTACGGATCAGGCACGCCGGGAGCTGGCGCTGCTGTGTGATGTGATTGTGGACGGTCGTTTTGTAGAACAGCAAAAGGATCTGACCCTTCCCTTCCGGGGAAGCCGCAATCAACGACTGGTGGATGTGAAAGCCAGCATCCAGGCAGGATCTATAGTTACATTAGCCTAAGGCGATGTTATACTCGCATAAGCTGTTATGCCCTAAGACAAGTCCATTCCCTATGGGGAGGGCTTGTCTTTTTTGTGTGTAATGGAGAAGGCCTGTACTTCAAGATGCTTTAGATCGGGGACACCAATAGCGTACTGATGATCAGAACGCTTTTAATAAACCTTGAATCAGCTTCCATAAACTTAATCATTTCATTACAGGTTCAAACGGAGTTTCTATTGCGCATCCCGCAAGTTTCACTTATGATGGTGAACAAGTATACGAGTGCATAAATATTCGTCATACCACAATCGCATAGCTTGGAGATAGGTGCCTGTTCTATTCAGTTCAGGCTTAAAAGGGAAGCCGGTGCAAGTCCGGCGCGGTCCCGCCACTGTAAACGGGGAATTTTCAGCTGTTGGTACACCCACTGGTCCAAAGACCGGGAAGGAGCGCTGAAAGTCATGATCCGTAAGTCAGGAGACCTGCCTATTTCAACAACATCGCAAGTACCTACGGGAGATAGGGAGGTGTTAAGAGCAGTCGCCGAATTTTTATTTTTAAATAACGGAGACATTCTTTCCCATACTCATTTTTACACCCGGGGAGGAATGTCTTTTTTTGTACGCAAAAATAAACTGGCTACCAGCCTAGGAGGAAAAGTACATGTCATTTACTCAAGTGCCTGAATTGCCTGGCCTGATCAGCAGCAGTCTGGGATATCCGCGTATCGGCGGAAACCGGGAATGGAAAAAAGCACTGGAACGCTTCTGGAACGGCAGCATCGATGAGAGCGAGCTGCATACCGAGATGAAACGATTGCGGCTGGAGCATCTGAGCAAGCAGCGTGACAAGGGAATTGATCGAATTCCGGTCGGAGACTTTACCTATTATGATCACATGCTTGATACATCCGTGATGTTCGGTCTGGTGCCGGAACGGTTCAACTATCGTCCCGACGGACCTGTTCCCCTATCCATCTATTTCGGGATAGCCCGTGGACAAAAGGGTGCCACCGCCAGTGAAATGACCAAATGGCTGAATACCAACTATCACTACATCGTGCCCGAATTGGCCAATGCAACCCCGGTGTTCACCGAGAATAAGCCGTTGCAGGCTTATCGTGAAGCGAAACAGGAACTGAGCATTGAAGGTAAGCCCGTCATGATCGGTCCTTATTCGTTCGTTGCTCTGTCCAAAGGCTATGACCGTAAGGATTTGGCCGCCATCGTACGAAGCTTCCTGCCACTGTACACCCGCGTCCTGTCTGAGCTGGCTGCGGAAGGCGTTCAGTGGGTGCAGGTGGATGAGCCTGTCCTGACCACCTCATTCCCGGCAGAGGATTTGGACATTATTCAGGAGGCCTATGAGGCTTTGGCCCAAGCGGCTCCATCCTTAAATATCGTGCTGCAAACCTACTTTGGCAGTCTGGATCATTATGAGCGCCTGTCCACGCTCCCGGTACAGGGAATAGGTCTTGATTTTGTGCATGATGATGGCGAAAACCTTCAGCAGGTACTCCGCCATGGCTTCCCCGCAGGGAAAACACTAGCCGCTGGGGTCATTGATGGGCGTAATATATGGCGCTCCGATCTGAACGTCGTGGCGGCGCTGCTTGGGCAACTGGCGGAGCAAACAACTGCTGCGCAGCTCATCGTGCAGCCATCATGCAGTCTGCTGCATGTGCCAGTCAGTCTGGAAGCCGAGCACAAGCTGGACCGGGAGCTGATGCAAGCGCTGGCCTTTGCTGATGAAAAGCTGGAAGAAATCGCAGCTTTGACCGCTGCGCTTGGCAAACGCGAACCCTCGGCACTTGCCAAGCTTGGGCAGAGTGCGGACGCGGTAGCCCGCTTCAACAGCTCAGCGGCACGAGCACAGACCGCTGCTGATATGGCGGCTCTACTGGCGAAAGAGCCGCAGTCACGCAGCGTTCCCTTCGCTGAGCGTCGTGTGATCCAGCAGGACAAGCTGAAGCTGCCTCCATTGCCTACGACGACGATTGGCAGCTTTCCGCAAACCGCCGAGGTTCGCAAAGCCCGTCTGCATTATCGCAAAGGGGAGTGGTCTGCTGAGCAGTATCGGACGTTCATTCAGCAGCAAATCAAGGAGTGGATTGATATCCAGGAGGACATTGGCATTGATGTGCTCGTACATGGGGAATTTGAGCGGACAGACATGGTTGAATTTTTTGGCGAAAAGCTGAAAGGCTTTGCCTTTACACAAAACGGGTGGGTGCAGTCCTACGGCTCCCGGTGTGTTAAACCTCCGATTATATACGGAGACGTGTCGTTCGATCAACCCATGACCGTGGAAGAAACGGCCTTCGCCCAATCGTTGACCTCCAAGCCAGTCAAAGGAATGCTGACAGGTCCGGTAACGATTTTGAACTGGTCCTTCGAGCGTAATGATATTCCTCGCAGTCAGGTTGCTTTACAGTTAGCACTGGCCCTGCGGGCAGAGGTAGAAGCACTGGAACAAGCGGGGATTGGCATGATTCAGGTCGATGAACCCGCGATCCGTGAAGGGCTTCCGCTGAAAAAAGAACAGCAGCAAGCCTATCTGGCGTGGGCGGTTCAAGCCTTCCTTGTTACAATAGCAACCGTTGATCCCGCCACCCAAATCCATACGCATATGTGCTATTCCGAATTTCAGGATATGATCCAATCCATCTCCGATATGGATGCCGACGTCATTTCTATTGAAACCTCGCGTAGCCACGGTGAACTGATTGTCAGCTTTGAGGATCAGGTGTATGACAAGGGCATCGGTCTGGGCGTATATGATATCCATAGCCCGCGCATTCCCGATGTGTCTGAAATGCTGAGTATGATACAGCGTGCCCTGCGCGTACTGCCTTCTGATTTATTTTGGGTCAATCCAGACTGCGGCTTGAAAACCCGCACCAAGGATGAATCCGTCGCCGCATTGCGGCAAATGGTGCTGGCCGCTCAAGCAGCCAGAGATTCGTTGGCTGTATCCAGCTAATTTCTATACCCTCCCCTTCCCGGCTCACTTTTTCCCTCGACGCCGGAAGGGGATTCTATTCCAAATCATATAATGTGTATGCCCCTTGAATATGCTTGGGTGTTCCCTGCTTCATATGTACACCCAAGCCATGCTCTCTATCCCATGAACAGCTAAAATTCAAATACAGCTCATCCTTTTCCTTTGAGTCAGGAACCAGTATAGACACGGGCTGTAGCCGTTCCAGCAGTTGTTCCAAGCGTTCCACATAAGGCGCATATTCATCCGGGTCTTCTCCCCATGAGATATAAGCATTCCGGTATTTTTCCACTACATCTACATAGTAACACACCTGTTGATTAACCACTAAATGGTAGAAAAAGAGC
>NZ_PNXQ01000005.1:282094-288510 GCF_005217525.1 Paenibacillus terrae
CAGAATAAAAATAGCATCAAGCGGTTGGTTAAAAATAATTGTGCATGCTATCTCGGAGCGAAACACGGTATCACAAACTACTGCTGTTTACAGGATAGCCCATGTGTATTTTTCGCTCAAGATGATGGTCTACCCCGTTGTACCTATTTTGAAAATGGAGTGCTGCCAATAGACGAGAAGCTGGAGCGAGAATATAAGTCTGAACGTAATACGGGGACTGAATTTAAGATAGCGAAGCCGAGGGTGAACTGTAAGAAATGTGGGGCTACATTTTCAGCCAATTCGAATCGGCAGAAGTATTGTGATAAATGCAGAGGTAAAACGAGAAAAGAAAATATTAGATTGCGCGTTCGGAAGTTCAGACAAAAAGACGGCTCAATGTAACGCTTTAGAGTCTGAAAAAGCCATATAAATCAAGGGTTAAAAATAGGCAAAAATGAGGGGTTGGCATGCTGGTACCTTTTCGTCACTTTTGCGTTTTCTAATGCGTTACATGATTGTCTTGAGCATGATATTCAAAATTATACAGTTTCAGCATACATATACGTTTCTGAAGTTTAGGCAAACAATAGGCTTGATGTAACGCTTTAGGCTGTCAAAAATCCAAATAAACAAAGGATGAAAAATAGGTAAAAGTGGGGAGTAGGTATATTTGTACCTTTTCCTCGTTTTTGTGATTTCTAAAGCGTTACATTGCTGTCCTGAGCATGACATTAAACGGCTCAAACATACATAAGCGTGTTCGGTTCTACAGAGTCGAATGGGCAATAAAGGAGATAATCGAAAATGAAATTGGAACAAGTGAAGCAGTTGATTGAAGAAAACCAAACGAATGAGGAATGGCAAACGTATCCTCAGGGTTTGAATCCGTATAGCGTAGAAGGGATAGAGCAATACATCCAATCTAATCAGCAAGCAAAAAGTTGGTTCGATAGCACCGTGGACAAACGATCAGCTAAATCCTTGGAAACGTGGAAAGCTAACCATTTGGAAAGTGCAGTGGATGCTGAGATCAAGAAGCGATTCCCGGCTAAGGACGAGAAAGAAATCGAAGTTGAGAAGCTACGTGCCGAAGTGGAAAATATGAAGCTAGAGAAGCAGCGTGAACGGTTAACCAGCCAAGCGATCAAAATTGCATCCGAAAAGAAACTTCCACTTCCGTTAGTGGATTTTTTTATTGGTGCAGATGAAGAAGCGACGACAACGAATTTGGCTATGTTGGAACAATCGATGCAACTGGCTATCCAACAGCAAGTGGAGCAACGGCTCAAAGGGGATGGCTATACACCCCCAGCTAGTTCAACAAGTAACACATTTACATTGGATTCGATCAAAGGCATGTCCCCAAACGAGATTAATCAGCATTGGGATCAAGTCAAACAAGTATTACAAAACAAACAATAATAAACGAAAAGGACAGGGTGATTAGATATGTCAGTACAACATTTTATTCCTACCATTTGGAGCGCACGTTTAAATGAAAGTCTGAAAAAGAATCTGGTATATGGAACGTGGTCAACACCGATTATGAAGGAGAAATTCAAGGCCAAGGTTCAACAGTGAAAATCAATTCGATTGGGGCGGTAACCATTGGCAACTATGATAAGGTGGTAGGAATCGGGAATCCGCAGGAACTGGATGCTACGCAAAAGACGTTGGTGATTGATCAGGCCAAGTATTTCAATTTTCAGGTGGATGATGTAGATGCTGCGCAAGCGAATGTAAATCTACTCGATGGTGGAATCGTGGAAGCCTCCTATGGACTCGCCAATGTAGTGGATCAGTATCTTGCTGGATTTTATACGGAGGTTAAAGCTGAGAATACGGTGGGTAACGATACAACGCCAATAATTCCAACGAAAGATACAGCCTATGATATGCTGATTGATTTGGGCGTTTTGCTGGACGAAAATAATGTGCCTGAAACGGAACGATTTGTGGTGGTTCCTGCATGGTACTATGGCTTGCTACTGAAGGATGCTCGATTCACCAAAGACCCGAACATTATCCGCACAGGCTATGTCGGAGATATAGATGGGATGACGGTATATAAATCCAATAATGTGCCGAATACCGCAGGAGCCAAGTATAAAATTATTGCTGGTCATAAGAGTACTATTTCGTTTGCAGGTCAAGTAGATTCAGTGGAAGCATTCAGACCAGAGAAACAATTTTCAGATGCAGTAAAAGGGTTACAGGTATTTGGAGCCAAATGTATCAAGCCGGAAGCTCTCGCTGTACTCACGGCCAATAAGTCTTAATTGAAAATGAACACATTATAATAGAAGAAACACGTTTGGGGTATCCGTTTTGGATACCCTATTTTTCATTTTTGGAGGGTGATAAGATGTGGTTTTTGAATCAGGAAACGGGATGTACATGGGAAGTAACAGATCAGGAGCTAATGCTGCGCTTACAGGCCAGTGGGCATTATGAGCAAGCAGAGGAACCTCAACCAGATGAGACTGAACAAGGTGTAGCCCAAACGAAAGCTCAAGTTGTCAAGAATATGAAACGTACTGAGAAGGCACAGGTAAAGGAGGGACAGGAGCCAGCACATGAGTGAGCTAATGGATTTGATGAAACGATTATTGAGTATGGAGCCGACAGATACCTCTAAAGACAATATTCTGATTCACTACTTAAACAAAGCCAAGGGTAATATTCTTGGCTATTGTAATGTGGCAACACTGCCTGTGGAGTACGATCATGTCATGGTCGATTATGCTAGGTATCTTTATAAAAATAGGGATTCGGTTGGACTTATAACTAAGCAAGAAGGTGAACGCTCAGCTACCTATGAAACAGGCATTCCGACAAGTATCCGGCTTGCTCTTCCCCTGCCTAAAATCAAGGTCGGGACAGATTAATGTTCTACGATACGAAGCTGGAGATTTTGGATGATACTCATTTCAACCCTGTTCTGTCAGTGATGGCAGATGTACAACCTTATCGCAAAAGCTTTTCATTTGAAGATGGTTACATACTAGAGACAACATATCGAGCTTTCTGTCCACCGGAATCCTTGTTGCAGTCGAATGGCTATGTACGAATTAGCATGAATATCTTTATCATTTTGGATATGAAGGAATGGAGTGATTACTTGGAGTTGTATCTGTATCGTTGCAAGCCAGATTTTGCATTGGAGGTGGAGGAGTGACACGGAGCTTAGAACCCATGCTGGATTTCTTTCTGCGAGAGAAAGGCGAACTTGTACATATCAATTGTGTAAAGCAGCTTGCTCTGATCCGGGATACGACAATTACCATTCAAATGACCGATGAAAAAATTATTCGAGCAGCAACACCCTTACATACAGGAGATAGCGTTGATTATCGTGATGAACGATATTTAATTACCAGTCAGGTGGATCAAAATGAACAGTCGTGTCGGGGCAGGATGAAAAAGTGTAATCAACGACTATCTATAAACTGGAATGGAGAGGTGAAATGGTTTGATGCTGTGGGTGAAGCCAGAACGTTTTCAACGGAAACAGGTAAAGTTATCTCCATGCCAGAGGGAAATATTCTGGTTAGGCTACAAGACAATGCAGATACGCCAAACATCGCATTGAACCAACGATTCTATATGACTCATCAGCCGTTTAAAATAGTTGGAATTGACCGCATCATGAATGGCATCATCCAGTTAAGCTGCATATTAGATAGCATAAATACAGCTAATGATGACGTGGAACATAACATCGCTGACAGATGGAAGTACGAGATTACTCATACCTACGCATTACATATTCATCAGGGAACGCTAGCTCATGTGCTGCTCAACGAAACGTTATCTTTGAAAGTAACGGCTACGGATAATGGGGATGAGATAGCCAATCCGCTGATTACCTATACATCCAGTGATCCGAGTGTAATTAGTGTAGATCAGCAAGGCCAGATTATGGGCATCGCTTTGGGACAAGCAAGTATTACCGCAAAACTAACGTATCATCCGACAGTGCTGAGTACCATTGAAATGAGAGTTATAGAAGCAGGGACGCATATCTATTCGATAGCCATTGTCGGCAATCCCATGCTCAAAACAGGACAAAGTGCATCATACGTCAGCCATATCTATGATCATGAAGTGGAAGTGTTTGACCAGTCGGTAGAGTGGAGCCTGCGGAACCAAGATGATTCAATTCCTACTAAGGGAAGCATGACAGCGAGTACGGGAAATAGTGTGACAGTGAAAGCCGGAAGCAGTGGTGGAGGGAACAACAAAGTCCTTGTGTTGACAGCCATCTTAGTAAGCGATCCTAGTATTACTATAGAAAAAAGCATTAGCCTTAAAAATTTATTCTGAGCATTATATCTATTGGCTTGCCTTAGAGGTTGAGCCATTTTCATTTTAAAGGAGCAAATACATATGCAAACAAAATCTATTGACTACTTACTTAGTCTAAGCCTGTTGAAGCAATTAAGATCACAACATGTCATTACAGAAGAAGAGTTTATAGCGATTGATGAGCTGAATAAAAAATCTTTCAAGTAGCTATAACATGGGCAGAAATGGACTTGATGATGTGCCGCAAGCATTATACCATGTGACCGTATAAAGAAGATATCGAAGGGAGAAACACCTATGGCCCAAGCCGCAACCGCAAAAAAAGTCGTCGTCGTTCCCATTAAAACGATGGACATCGTAGAGGGAATTCAATCGATTCAAAAGAAGAAAGTCGCTGCCTATTGCCGAGTCAGTACCGATTCCGAGGAGCAAAAGGAAAGCTACACCAATCAGGTCAACCACTATACCCAATACATTCAAAACAACTTGGAATGGGAAATGGCTGATATTTACGCAGATGAAGGCATCACCGGAACCAGCACTAAAAATAGAACGCACTTTAATCGCATGATACAGGATGCCCGAAACGGTAAACTGGATCTTATACTGGTCAAGTCGATTTCGAGGTTTGCTAGGAATACACTGGATTTATTGAAATATGTACGGGAACTTAAAAGTCTCGGAGTGGCTGTATTCTTTGAACGAGAGAACATTAATACACTGGATACAACAGGTGAAGTATTACTGACCATTCTGAGTTCTCTTGCCCAAGACGAGAGTCGAAACATTTCTGAAAATAGTCGATGGGGCATATTACGAGGCTTCCAAAACGGCAAAGTCTTCTGCAACACCACTCGCTTCCTCGGCTATGATAAGGATGAACATGGTGAATTGGTGATTAACGAGCCAGAAGCAGAGATTGTGCGGCGCATATATGAGGAGTATCTAGACGGAAAAAGCTATCAGGCGATTGCTAGAGGTTTGATGCGAGATCACATTAAAACAGTCACGGGTGGCGATACTTGGTGGGATTCCTCCATTACATTAATATTGACGAATGAGAAATATTACGGAGCTTTACTACAACAAAAGACGGTAACGGTAGATTTCTTAACCCACAAACGAATAAGGAACAAAGGACAGGAGCAGCAATATTTAATTGAGGATAACCATGAACCGATTGTCTCGAAGGAAATATTCGAATCGGTACAAAAAGAGAAGGCACGCCGTGCCAAGCTAAAAGGTAATGTCATGGGGGAGAGTAAAAGATACTCCTGTAAATACGCACTGAGCAGTAAAGTATATTGTGGATGCTGTGGAGCCATTTTTAAACGCCGAACCTGGAACAGCAATAATCCATCCAAAAAAGTGGTATGGCAATGCAAAACGTATGTAAATGAAGGGAAAGCAGCCTGTGATGCCAAATCAATCGATGAACAAGTTTTACATTCCGCGTTTGTACGATTGTTCAATCGGATGTATGAGAATAAGAAAGGATTCATGAAGACGTTGAAAGGGAATATTGAATCGGTGCTTTCCAGCAAAGTAGGGCAAGAACCGCTATTGGACATCGAAGGACAGATGCAACAATTGAAATCCGACCTGAAGGAGTTAGTGAATCTCAAGCTGCGAAATCAGATAGATGAGACGGTATATGATGAAGAAACGAACAGACTTTCCAATGAACTCAACGAGCTACGACAACAGAAGCTGACACTGGAGCAGGAGCATGAGCAGCAAGCGAAAATCAAGGAGCGTGTCGATGAAATCATCCAAGTACTAAGCACACAGCAGGATGTACTGGAACAATTTGATGATAACCTATTTAATGCGTTGGTGGAGAAGATAACCATTCTCTCACCAGCGCATTTTGTTTTTACCTTGAAAAGTGGAATGAGCATAGATGAAATATTGGACTAAAAAAATCATAGACTAAAGTGATCAATGGGCTAACGAATAGCTGTGGGTTGTATGACGGGAAGGATCAATCGAATCCCGTCTTTAACTCCTTCCATATAGATGGATTGTTTGTCCTGACTTAGCTGATAGTCTATTGCTTCTTCCCATTCCGATAGCAGACGTTGAATATCTTCGTTTTGGTTGGTTTTGAATTGATCCATTTGAGT
>NZ_PNXQ01000005.1:288520-292586 GCF_005217525.1 Paenibacillus terrae
TTTTATTTTGGTAAAGTGTAAATAACATCAAATGGATTTTTATCTTCAAAAAATTCGGTGTAAAGCTTTGCAGTTTCGTTTGAATTTAATTTCGTATTATATCGTAATAAGCCCCCTAATTTCACTAATACATCAGCTTCCCTTGAAGTCACTATTTTCTTTTGTACTATATTTTCTGTGTTTTTTGGAGTTACCCACGCCCAATCATTCACAGCCGCTTCAGTAAATGGATATCCAAAAGATAACGAACTAATATGAGCATATTCTGAACACAAAGGATGAACAATTAATAAAAAGGCTGCAATTATTCCTGAACGATATCTTATTCTTTGTGCTATTTGAACCTCTTGAGCAAATGATTCTAGGTAATGAGGGATTTCCCCCCAGTTAGAACGTCCCATTGAAACTAGTATTTCAACGGCAAATCTAGTATTTAATTTATTGGCCAATTGTAAGAATATCTGATTGTTTGTAGAGCCGGAGGCGATAAATCCACCTAGACATCTTGCAGCTTCCTGAACGTTAGTGGCACCTTCTGATATAAGCTTCACATATTCGTCCAGTATCGTATCGTCACTAACAAATTCTGGAGATTCCACAATTGTTTCGATTAAAAGTGCCTTTGTACTCTGTTCTTTAACCAAAGGAAACATACTAACAAGTTGAGCAAAGTAGTCACCTTCTAATTCTTCTAAATTGCAATCATTCTTTAATAACTTCAGAGCAGCTACTATAACACTATCATCTTCATCTAAAGTAGCGTTTGTTATTAGCTGTATAATTTTCTCAACCATACATTTCTTCCTCTCACGTTTAGATTAAAAATCATCTTAATATTTGGTTATATTCTTTTGGTCGGTTAGCCTAAATGATTCACTTACTTTATAATTCGTCCTTACATTTTAATGATTCTGAATAATTTTCCAATCTATAACACCATTTTCTTCTTTATAAAGTAGCCTCATTTTATTAGATGCCCCTGTATTCCCCTCTAAGAGATCTAAACTATTCCAACCATCGTCACGGGGATGATCTCTAAATTCCGATAACCTTTTCGCAGCATCTGCATCCCCATTCTTACGAGCTGCAAGATCATCAAGGTGTTGATTGGCTGTTTTCTTTTCTTCTTTAGTAAGATGCCTACGTTCAGGTTTCTGCGTTTTCTTTAATATTCTTTCATCTAGCGCAATCTTTTCGTTAAGTGCATCTCTTGGATTTTTCATGTTGGCATGTTTAATACCTAACAATTTTTCTGGAGAAGGATTATCTGTTGCTTGAGTATTGGGTGGTTTCTCCTTGGGTTTGCTCGGCTTAGGAGGAGTGGAACCATTTTTGCCATCATCTTTGATCATTTGCCAAAGCTCTGCAGAGCTTTTTCCTGTGTTAGATGCCCCAGTATAGGCAGATTTCCCCCCATGATACATAGCACCAGCAGATGCGACTTGCACCAGCACACCTGCTGGACTCAATACAACGGTTCCGTCTAAGATCAGACCGCCGAACTCTCCGACGCCCCCAACGATCATTTCCCCCGTTCCCGTTACGGTACTCACAACATGTCCTACAACTTCGCCCACTTTGCCTGCTATCGGATGTTTGGGATGATAATCTTGTTGCTTATACAAATCCATCGACATGTCTACCTTAATGCTTTCACTAGCTCCCTGGGCAGCATCCCATATGACTTCACCTTGAAGTTGAGATGCTTCCATTTTTGCTTGTGAAGCCGCCATGTCATTTTTTGCACTTTGTTCAAGCATCCCTTCCCACCAAGATTTAGGCTCCTCAACTTGTGGTTTCGGTTGTTGTGCCATGTAGCTGTCATAATTTGCTCTCCAGCGTTGTCTCAATTCCATAGGAATCTGCTGATAGGCATGAGCGATAGCATTCGACTCTTTCAGCAAGTTCTGAACCAGCTCCAGTGGGCCACCGGAATCAGCCACATGACGCGCACTTGTATACACTTTACCTAAAATCCACTTGCTATAGTAGGCTTGTTTGGCTCGCTCATGCTCATACTCACTAATCAGTCCCTCAAGGGCTAAACCAGCCAAATATTTCAACGGATGAACTCCGCTTCCTTTACCGCTTCCTCCAATCGTAGGAGTTCCTTTGCTCCGAATGGGGATGGCTGCGGTTGCTTGCAACACCGTTGCTGCCACTTTACCTGCTGGCCCACCCACCGTATTTAACATTACACTAGCTACTTTTCCCATCACCGGAATAGAGCCTAATAGCTTGGATACTGTCCCCATCAAGGCATTCGCCTGTTTAAGTTCTGTGGGACTGGTGATTTTTGCTTTAGGGGTAGAGGCTTGACTGCTAGATGAATCCTTAGCTGCTGATTGAGCTGCTTCATATGCTTTTATGCTCATTAACGGCGGTTCAGGTACAGGAGGGAGGTCAGCCACGAAAACGGGAGCCTTAACCGTGCCTTCCTGATCAATCACCGGGGCTTTGGTATCCGTCTCGCCATCCAGCACCATGCTACTTTCTCCGCCTTTCAGATACAGCGCCGTACCAGCTTCGAGTGAAAGTTCCTCACCTGCATCGAGCTTCACGTGACCACCCTGAATCTGCACATTCCCTGGACTGTTAACGGTAATGCCACCATCTTCATTTAGTGTAATTGAAAATCCATCCGAGGTGGAAAGGGTCAGTTCTTGCTCAGACATTTCTACGCCGCTACCTTGCACATGTTGCCATACCTTCACATTCGGCTGCCCATTTGCGTGGCGTTGTTGTCGTAGCGAATCTGTCACATAGGCATCCTGCTCGCGATTTGTTGGCAGATATAGTTCGACCTGTTCCCCGATCTCAGGCATATCGTACCAGCCACTATGTTCTTCCGCGACATAACGGGTGGCTACGGGAAACCAGCAGGCTTTGGCAGGATCTTGCTTTGGGTCGATGTCCAGTTGAAGCTGCACAAAATCCTGCTGTACCTTCAGCACTGTTCCAGTCAGCGAAATCCCGGTAGCCTGATCGTTTTCATACCGGGCATAGCGAATATTCTGTTCGGCTTGGAGATCATAACGAGTACGCAGTAAGCCATCTGCTAATGTTGTTACTGCCCGAACCACGACCAGTTCTTTGCCTTGTCCGATGGGTAACGTGATGAGGTCACCCAGTGCATAGTATTGTAGGCTTTCGATCATATAGGTGACATACGATCCGGCACGTTCTCCTGGCTTTTGCGCATCCAACTCATGAAACGTTTTTCGCACTCGATAAAATACATCCCGCTCCACTTTAAGCTGCTTGCCTTCTGGCATCCCGAAGAAAACCTTGGGCGAGGCTGCGGTTACCTCTGGCACAAGTACGGAGCCAAAACGGGAAGCAAGACGCTTTAAAAAAGCCCAATCGGTCTCCTCATATTGTAAAACAAAAGTATCCAGTTTGGCATAATTAGTTACGGTATCAATGGCGTCTCCATACTCATACTTTCGAACCATCGAGGTGACCAGATCATCATAGGTACGGTGAATATCCTGATAGGAACGTTTTTTTAGCTTGATATCCATTTGATAGGAATGGGAAGCAGCCTCCAATTCAAAGGTGTATACTCCACGTGTGCAATTCACAGACATTTGCGTAACGATCCCGTGGAACAGTCTTCTCAGCGATTGTCCCTGATCATCCAACTGACGAATCACAATCGGCTCTTGCTCCATATTTTGACCGATACATGCGGCTCCTTGTTCTTCTGAGAGCATACCATTGATATGTAAAAAGGTATGATCATTGATGGTACGTGTGATTTGAAGTTGATCGATGTGTTGCGGCTGAAAGGGACCATAAAAGCGTAGGCTTTCATACCCGATCCCATCTGATAATAGGCTCAAGTGAGTTCATGACTCCTTTCTAGATGTGATGGCTGATTACAAAAGTAAAGTGCAGCATGTTTAATTCGAGTCTGACGAATAGAAG
This sequence comes from Paenibacillus terrae, assembly GCF_005217525.1. Lineage (GTDB taxonomy): Bacteria > Bacillota > Bacilli > Paenibacillales > Paenibacillaceae > Paenibacillus > Paenibacillus terrae_C. The sequence continues at coordinate 292,451 of NZ_PNXQ01000005.1, forward strand.
AAATGGATGAATACAACTTTGAGTCAAGACTCATATGTATCGCTGAGTTTGTTTGGTATTAAGGTACGAGAGGTGATATTTAAATAACAGTCCAGCATATGTATTTATCGGTTAAAAGAGAGATTTAGTTTACAGA
>NZ_PNXQ01000005.1:292596-299424 GCF_005217525.1 Paenibacillus terrae
CGTTGGGTTATTTTCAATGTGTAATACTGGAAGCAGGAGATATGGGAGGAGGGAAAGCTGAAAGTAATTTTGAGCAATTGCCTTTCAAAGTCAGGAACTGAGCTGATTTAATTGTGATTAATGGATTCGGGTAAATTAAATACAGGCTCATATGGAACTAGTGGGATCGATAGAAGTGAAGGGAGAACGGGCATCATCTGGAAAAAGGGGGTGTTGTGAGAAGGAACGGATTTTGATAATATAGGTAATATATATAATAAAAAGGAATATATCCCTTTCACTGTCTCGACACACGTGGAGTGCGTGGTAGTAATATATCGAGATAAGAAGTAATGATGTACGAGGGTTTGAGGGGAATTTGAATATGTTCTTGCATTCAAAAAAACGCTTTAGGGTGGAGTGTGGGAACATATTTTATTTACATATATAAGGCATGTGGAGTGTTGCTCACTGTTGATCAGGAACGGAAGTAATGAATGAGAAGTTAATGTGGGATTGCCCACTCTTCAACGAGAGTTTTTTTTTGGCAGCGGGAACAAAGTACTTATAGATAGTCGGGGTTAGTTTACAGATAAATGACTGATTGAGTGTGCGTTGGAGGGCAGTACACATCTGCTCAGCAACCAGAAGAGAATATATTACGATCCGAAGTGGGATATTCCAACATATGGTACAATGTAATTGGACTCACATTAAAGGTCGTGACTATAGAATGAGATTTTCTGAATAGTAAAGGTATAAAAGCATTTAATGAATTTTAGAAATAGCAGAACATCCTAATCTACTATTCTCTAGCGATAAGAAACAATATAATGCTGAGGCTCGCTATAACTTTCATGCCTCCTCGTTATTGGGCATGGGTAAAATAGACTGCGATTTTATATGGAGGGCGGGCATGATAAGCTGGTTAGCATCGCGAAGTCCCTATGCTTCGCGGCTTTCGCGAGTACTCATGCCCGCAGAGGCTCCATGTCAAATCACTCTATTAACCTATCAAACGTGTCATTAACCACCCAGTATAGCGAAGAGCCACTTTCATACTATCCAAAAATTAAACAAACTCATTAAAAAGAACTCTATCTCGGTGAGTGATTGGAGCAGGTGCTGGGATTTGCTAGATATTTAAGCAAGTATTATAAAGGTAAGTTTTTTGTCTTTTATTTTTGGTGTGATTATCAAATACCTGTAATTAGAGTTTCTGTAGTTACTTATTATCAAGGAATAGAACTACCCTTGAAATGTATATTAAACAAGGCTTATGAATGAGAGAAGTTCTTTCTTCATACGTAGTTAAAGCTGAACTTGATGGATGACAATTATTGAAGCAGATGAAGTCAGTAATTCAAAGACTGACCACGTTTATACGATCACGGTTTATTCTAAGAAGATAATTTGTTGAGATAGAAATTATTTGTCGTGAATGTCTTTAACATAATACTTCTTAATCTAATGAATAGGAGATGTTGTTATAGTGAACGAGGAAGAAAGATATGAGAAAATCTTAAATCCTAATATTACAGACTTCAAATTCGATAAAAAAGTAGGTAAATTAGTTAATCCTTACAATATGGATAATGGTAAAAGGTCTTCAATATACTTATATAGCCTTGTCATTGGACATTTATGGATAATTGATTTAATTTCGCATAATGGTTATGGGGAATATCTGAGTGAGATCATTTCGTATGCTGAAAGCAATAGTTCAAATTTAGTTGAATGGATGCTCACTGATAAGGAGGCTAAAGAAATATCTGATATTCTGGAAATTTACGGATTGAAATTTGAAAAGAAAATTATAAAGGGGTTAAATGTAAAAAATTATAAGTCGGAGTTTGAAGGTTTGAAAACGAAAGACCATCCTTATAACGTATTAAGTCGATACTTTCATCTTATTAAGAAGGGATATTCAAAACATATCAATAATTTTTTTGAAGAGGAATTAAGCTTTGAAGAAAATCTAACAGACCATTGTTCTATTATTAATGCTACATATTTACCCTTAACTATGACAGGCTATGAACAAACTGTAATTGACAGCATGTCTGATAACATTAAAGAAATATTAATTGAAGAGTCATTATGTTCAGTAGAATATCAAGAATTAAGGTACTATCCTAAGAACGTGGGAGTAATACCTTATATCTCAGTTATAACTGAGCATGTATCAAAATATTGGGAAAATTATAGCGATAATGAACAAGTGCTTTTAAGCAAATTTATATATAGTCTAAGAATATTGAGTGAGTTGAACATCTCATTAATTGGTGTAAATGGAATTTTATCTTCAATGAGCACCAGAGTCCTTTTTGATAATTACTGGCAATCTAAGTATCTTATTGAAAATAACGAAGTGGAAAAATACAAAAACTATGCATTGGATAGGTTAAGATTGCACATTCTTAAACGTACTGGACGGGAAGATATAAAAGATATAGATATTTTAAGAGTTGCAAGTGAAAACAATTTGATTGCACCTATCCCAATAAATGGTGACTATTTCACAAAGTCTGTAAGAGAAATCTGTATTCAACTCGGATTAAAAAATGATTATGATAAATTTTATGAATACAATAGTGAGTTTATACATTCCTCACTCACTGCTGTACTTTCTGGACTAATGACAGAATGCTCAAATCCAGAGCACAATTTTCACTTGACCATTAACCCCAGTGCATCCCGTTATATTGATGCAATGCCTCATATTATCGATATTATAAATATGCATATAGAATTAATTAACGGTTATATTGGTGAAGATATATTTGAAAAGTTTAGTTTGGAAGAACTTTATTTTCAAACAAGGAGTGAATTTCTACAGTATATGCAAGAAATACACAATGAATTTTCTTCATCTGAATAAAGTAAGAAGTTCCAATATGGATTGCCCTCTCTTGACCCAAAGGTATTTTTTGTTTTTTTATATAGATTAGAGTTTCTACAAAAGCTGAGGTCGAGCAGGCACATTGAGAGAGTTAAAATGCTATTCGAGTCGCAAAGTGTAGTAGAGTTAAAAAGTAAGATAGAATCCTTCAGGCATACTCATATAAGTAATGGGATGTTTGAAGAAATTCCGAGCATTAAAGATAATACACCAATCGAAGAAGTCGGGTTACATTCATAAGAAAGCGGTTTGTTTAAGCCACATGTGAGTTTCCCACCATGTGGCTTAAATAAGGTTCAAAAACGATGTTAACATACTTAGTATGGCGGTGATGATAATCATTGGATTTCAGTTTATAGCCGATACGTTTCAGAAGGAGTACAAAAGCGTAGTGGAGAAGATCGGAGTTTCTAAACATTGCTGTCAGGAGAAACTAATATAAAAATGAAACGGTACTCAGAACTAAAAATTACATATAGTTCAACTTGAGATCATTCAATAAATCTTACTTAATAAGGTAATATTCATGGGGGAAACCTAATGCATCAAAATACAGACAAATTTAAAAGTAAATTTTGTCAATGGTCTCAAGCTAACCTTCCTTTAAATAGTGTTAATAAGTTTACTAATTCATTGACTCAGGTATTAAATAATCATATTGCCGACTGTGATAGTAGAGTGCAAATAATGATAAGAAATCTTGTTGATTCCGAAAATTTAAATTTCAGTCTTATCTCAGATGAACTTATAGTTGCACCCAATGATAAACGTGAAAGTTTATTTGTCGGCGTGCTAATGCCCTCTTGGGATAAAGGACTTAGTAAAATCTGCAACGATGAGTACGTTTATGATGCTATTTCCTGGTTTTTTCATTTTGCTTCTCAATATGTTGCTAGAAGTCGTATGGTTGATGTGATGTCTTCCTTAAATATCGTTTATGGTCGTTCATGTGATTTTAGAGGCGATAGTCTGTATAATCTCACTATTCCTAAAGATGAACGAGTAAAAGATGATTTTACTTTAGCTTTTATGAGAGAAACTAAGATAAGATTTCATTATGAGTATGGAGCAAGAGAAAGAAGTCTAATTTTTTGGGTAAATAAAATAAATGCTCTAGACCCGTTTATTCATAGAATCTTCTTTAATTACATAAATGCCTGCAAGCTATATGATGGGCAATTCGATGAGGAAGCTATTACTTCTCTGGATAAGACAGTGGATGTTATACAGCAATATGCACGAGAACGTATGAGCATCAATGGAACAAATAATCAAAGAGAATTAACTTTAAATGCATTTGGAATGACTGCGTCTGAAAAAGTTTTACTTACTCGGCTATATGATTTAAGGAATTTCTTTGGTGGACATCCAAGTATGAGTAAATGGTGGGATCTCTCAGAGATATTTGAGGGGGATATAGAGAGTTTATTTGAGGTTGTAAAAAGATTAATTTATAAAATAGTATTGCATGAGAATAATAATCGAGTTATTGAGAAAAATCCTTCATCATGGTCGGAATGGTTTGAGGAACATTCGATGATGTTATGGGAAACTGTATGGTTTGAAAAAATAGAGAAGCATATTAGATAAATAAGGTTACAGAAGGCCCTGTCAAATCCTTTTAAGCATGAGTTCTACTAAGAGAAAATGCTATTCTAGCGTAAGTGATGACCGAGTCAATAGGAAAAAAAGATAGAGAGCTGGAGGAACATATACCTCACGACCCTCCATTTACGAGTGGTGTCTACGGTGGTGGTATAGAGCATTTTAAGTAAGCTTCATTAATCGGGATTAAACTAAAATTCACAAAAATTGTACACATACTCTAAATTAGGCCCTTGGTATTATTCAAGGGTTTTTTTGTTCCATATATCACCATGAATATGCTATAGTGTAAGAAATAAAGAAGAATTATGCAGGAATTAGTAGAATAATGGGCTAATGTGTTTCCTTTGTTCTGGGTATATAGTCCTCTTGTATAGGTTGAGATATTGCAACGAGGTGAAAGCAATTGGCTAAAACGTACTATGCTGAAGGAAGACAAGTTGCTCATATATTGAGAGGGCTATTCGTTATTGGTGGTCTTGCTAATTATTTTAATATACCTAGCCAAAGGGACTAGGTCGCTGTTATAAAAATTTATAGAGAATAGACCTGCTCCCTATAAATGCTTCACGTGCAAAATCTATTTCTTACTTCTAACTAGAGGGGTCAAAATGAACATAAATGAGGCAGTCGGAGTTTTTATAGAGAAATATGGTCAAGAAGAACGGTATACAAAAGATATAGAAAGTAAAGTGGTATCTTGGTTAGAGAACACTAATCTCGAGGAAGTAAAAGAGATTTTACTGCATTTATTTTCAGAATTTATATTCTTTACAAAGTTAGAAATTAAAGAAATGCTAAAGAGGCAATTAGAAGATGTTCTAGATAGTGAAATCCTTGAAAATATATGTATTATTCCTATGGTCTCTAAAGGTGGTATAGCAAACAGTTCTTTTGACTTAACAATGCTTTTAAAGGAAGTAATTAAGGAAAATGATATAGAGTTGTATAAAGATACTATAAAAGTTGGCTTAAATCAAATAGATGCAGATATATCCACTCTAGTTTTTTTTGATGATATATCTGGAACTGGAGGTACTATAGTTACTTTTCTTAGAGAAAACAAGAGTTACTTAATTGGAAAAAAAATTATTATACGACTTATAGTAATTACTGAAACAGCAAAGAAAATTATCGATGAGTACCTAGTTACTCAAACAGAACTTGATGTAAAAGTAATTGCAGAATATAAGTATGATAAGATTTTCAAAGACCATAAATTTTTAAATGATTCGCATAAAAAATTAATTAATGATTTTGAAGAAACGATTTGGGGAAAAGGAAATCAGAATATAATGGGATTTCGGGATAGCCAACTATTGATAGGATTTTCTCATAACATACCTAATAACACCATCAGTTCATTCTGGTATCATACAGATTTTTCTGGGAAAAGAGAAGAGTGGAATTCCTTGTTTAAAAGATATACACAACTAAGAAGAAATAAAAAAAATACCAGATCAAAACAGAACCTGTCAGTTAAAAGAAAGAGTGGAGGTAAGTAAGAATGGATTATAAGGATCTACTGATCTTAGTGTATTTTAATTCGATGAAGGCAAGTTACTCCTATAGAGAGATTAGTGATAATTTTGGACTAAGTTTTTTTCAGGTGGAAAGTTTAATTAATAAACTTCAAGAGGAGAACTTGTTAGCATTAGATGGGTACTATAAACTTACTTCAACTGCTATAAAGTTATTAGAAGAGTATAATATGCTAAACATAGATTACTTTGACTCGTTCGAAGTTAAAAGTATATTCACAAAAAAACCAATGGGTTTTGATGAAGTATACATTCCTATTGGATTTACAAAAAAAATCAAGTAAAATATTATATAATAGTCAGTAGTCTTCTAGATATGGTAGAGAGTCTCTATCTTAATTAATGTCACTTAATTGATATGTGAAAAGCAGGAAACCGCTGCTTTTCACAACTGCAACAAAAACCGTTGCAGTTGCAAATGATTAATGAAAATCACATCAATAATTTGCAAATTTTCAAAACAAGTTAAAAGTAGCTCTAAAGACTAGATTTAAAGTAGAAGCTACTGACTATTTAAATGAGGGTGTCATGGACTACTTAAACTTAATGGAATCAATGTTAGTAGAAAAAGGATATGGAAAAAGATACAAAGAAGCTTGTATACAATATGCACAAGGATTAATTGATCAGGGATTACCTGTTGTATTTGATAATAAACATTTATCACTATTAATGGGAATCGAAAGCAGTGTACTGGGATATTATATAATAAGTTCAAACAAGTTTTATAAAGAATACCAAATAGCTAAATCAAACGGGTCTCTAAGAACTATTTCAACACCTAGCTATAATTTGAAAGCT
>NZ_PNXQ01000005.1:299434-301207 GCF_005217525.1 Paenibacillus terrae
TTCTTAACATAGATATTAAAAACTTTTTTCCTAGTATTAAATTTGAGAACGTATTCTATATTTTTTACGATCATGGTTATACTAAAGAACTTTCATATTCTTTAGCTTCATTAACTACATTCAAAGGTTTTCTACCTCAAGGTGCACCCACCAGCCCCTGTATAGCAAATATTCTTTGCAATACAATGGACAAGAGATTGTTAGCACTCGCTACAAAGATGAATGCTGACTATTCGCGTTATGCAGATGATATCACTATATCGGGTGATGAAAATATTAGGGATTATATAGACACAATAAAATCTATAATAATCAATGAAGGCTTTGATATTAATTACAGGAAATTAAGATTGCAGACGAATAAGAACATGCAAGAAGTAACAGGATTAATTGTAAATGAAGATGTCAAAGTGAAGAGAAAATATAAAAAAAAGCTTGAACAACATATTTATTATTGTAGAAAATTTGGTGTATACAGTCACTTGCAAAAAATTGAAGCTGAAAGCAAATCATATTTTAAAGAATATCTATATGGTATGGCTAACTTTATAAAAATGATAGAACCAGATGAAGGTGTGAAATTCTTAAAAAAACTGGATGATCTTAATTGGGGGAACTGATGTTCCTTTTTTTATTCTAGTAACTGCGCTTTGAGTCGATGCATATATTTTTTAGAACAAAATTCTCCCCACAAGACCACACGATATACTTTTTTCACTCTCTTCACATGTGGAAAGATCGCGTAATTTAGTGTAAGGGGGTGTTAGTGAATATTTTCCAACCTAAACTAATTTGCTCCCAGTCTAATTACTTATTTCTCGACGAATAAATTTCTATTCAATTCATTTAGGCTCAATTAACATTTCTACACTTTTAAAGTTTTCAGTCTGTTAATGTGGTCACTTTCTCATGAAAAAGTTTAAATTTTGAATATAATATTAAAAAACGTGGTGAATGTGATGATATAAATTCAATTTGTTCATCTAAGTTATGGACTGCTGAGAGCCTAGAACTCTCGGCTTTTCTTGTTTCTCTTGAATTCTTGTTCTCTATATAAACAATTCTTCGAAATTAGCTCTTGTAATACACACATATATTCCTTCACACCTGTTGATTAACCACTAAATGGTAGAAAAAGAGCCGTCAACTCGGTAAAATGTTTGTACCCCTACAAACTTAACCGAAAGGTGACGACTCCATGAAAAAGTCTATCACGATCCCATTGATCCTTCAATCCATTCTGACACCGGAAGAAGTGCAAAGTGTTACCAAGGGAGCAGATTATGAAGAAAAAGCCCGTAAATTCACAGTAACCCATTTACTTCAATACTGGTGTGTAGCTGCCTTAGAACAATGGGACAGTTATCGTTCCGGTGTGGATCATGCCGCTCGCAGTGGCTTACCTATGGTTCATTATTCGTGTTTTTCCACCAAAGCGGCCGAAGTCCCCTTTGCTATATTTAAGGAGCTTCTTCATCGAGTCATTCACAAGTGTAGCCGAGAAACACGCCGAAAACTTACGTTTCCCAAAGAATTACTCCTCATCGATTCGACCACCATAACAGTGGGAAAAACACGACTACCTTGGGCTCCTTATCACGGAGAGCGTGCGGGCATTAAACTTCATGTCGCTTTGCGAGCCCAAAATGGGCAACCGCTTCAGGTCGTCGAAACGCTGGGTTCCAAGCATGATGGCCCCATGAGTGAAACGTTGGCTCAACCGGACTACATTGTGGTGATGGACCGTGCTTATGGGAAACTGGAGCGTCTGGA
>NZ_PNXQ01000005.1:301360-334915 GCF_005217525.1 Paenibacillus terrae
CAAAATCTACCGGTGGAATGGCTGATCCAGATTCAGCATGTTCTTCTTAAGCGTGTCTCTGCTTCTATTAATCAAATTACTTATTCTGGTTAATCAACAGACGTGACATAGTAATGGTGTATCGCTTCCAGCACATGAGGATGAATGTCTGACCCATGTGCCATATATTGCTCCCATGTCTGTTTTTGTTCCTGCTTAGGCTCTCTTACGGCCTGTGCTTCTTCCTCGGAATCGGCAGAAACAATAAACTCTATCTCCACCTCCGAGTCCTGTCCGCAAAAATGGAGTTGTACCGTGCCCCGAAGCACGACTTCCTCTGATACATCCCAAGTCTCATCATCCTGATCCAGCTCCGTATACCAGCGTTCCCAATTCATCCTTTGCCCCATCCTTTCCATAAGAAATGATCTTCAACTCTATGGATCCTTTTATTTGAGCATTTTGCAACAATCCCAAAAGCGATTTCAAATCAGCCATATATAGATTGAAACGGTTTAGTTCGTATATCTATTGTACTTTCGAGCGTTGGGAATCGAATGTTGCAACATGCTGGTATTACAATTTAACATTCTTAAGAATGAAATTAAAGCGGTCCCTTTTTCACAAATCCCCTAAGATTCGGCGTTTTTCTAAATAGAACTACTTTTTTCAACAGCATTCGCTATCTTATTGACTCTAAAAGCGAAAGAAAGCTCCTAAAATAAGCCCGTACATTTATTTTTAAAATTTTAGAACCTTGCATTAAACAGTACATGATGTTAAATTATACCTGACTACTGATTTATGATTAGTACCTGAATTCATTTATGCTCAAGCACACATTTCTCCCCCCATACTCCAAACGACATCTATGAAGCAATGATAACATCCAGGAAGGGAGCACCGCTCATGAATGTGAACATCCAATTCAAAAAAGGGGTGCTGGAACTGTGCGTTCTTGTTTTAATTGGGCGTAGGGACCGTTACGGCTACGAACTGGCTCAGGCCGTCTCCCGTCATATCGAAGTAGCCGAAGGAGCTTTATATCCGCTGCTTCGCCGTCTGGTATCAGAGGGATACTGTACAACTTATTTACAGGAATCGACCGAGGGACCCCCCCGTAAATATTATCGGCTGACCGATGCAGGCAGCAATTACACGAGCATACTTACACGGGAATGGAATGAATTTGTCCATCATGTCGCAAGCCTACTGGAGGAAGGAAATTCCGATGAATAGAAAACAGTTTCTCACAGAGGTAGAGCAACGTCTCTCCCCTCTCCCCGCAGAGGAACGTAATGAGCTGCTTGGTGACTTAAGTCAGCATTTTGACTATGGGTTGGCGAATGGAAAAAGTGAGGCCGAAATTGCCAACGAACTGGGCAACCCCGAGGATATCGCTCGCGAAGCGCTGGATGATCCCAATGCAACCTGGAATACTTCCCCTCCTCCGCTTCGCCAGGGAAACTTCGCACGCAATCTATTTACTTTCTTAGGTCTGTTGTTTCTCAATTTATTAATCTCCATTCCTGTCTTAGCCTCTTTGTGGGCAGTATGGGTTTCGTTAGCCGCAGCAGCGGTCAGCTTGATAGTGGCCCCCCTTCTCGCTGTCGCAGATTATGCGCTGAACGGCAACTTTTATCCCGCTAAATTCTTTTTTGCCATCACGTTGACCGGGATTGGCCTATTCCTGTTGCCTGGAGTACGCTACCTTCTGAACCTTCTGGTCAGAGGTACGGTTCGATACTGGAAATGGAATCAGACTACCCTGAGGGGAGCTAGCGAGTAACATGAGTAAAAAATGGTTTATTGCAGCGGGTCTATGTATCATCATCGGTGTGGCCGGGATGGTAGCCTACGGTGCTCCATGGAACCAACAAGCGATGCGGGAAATAACAGCTATTGATAAAAAGTGGACATTCACACGTGGACAGCTACAGGAACTTAAAGTGAATAGCTCCGATGATGTCTCTATTGTCTTTACTCCCGGTTCCGGCGAGCAGGGCACGATACGCATGAGTGGAGAAGTTCAGACGCAAGTAGCCGACCAGATTTATAATACCCGTATTGAAAACGGTAAGCTTTCTATCCAATCTGAGCCAGCCCTTTCCTTGTCATTCTTCTCTATCTCTCCTGATTTGGAACAAACGATCACGGTAGAAATGCCCGCTGGTGATATCCTAAAAGGGCTACAGGCAGATGTACATTCGGGGAGCGTAAAACTCCAGGATGCCTCCATTCAAAACACAACCATCACAGCCACTTCAGGCACTGCCGAGATTTCAAATCTCCAAAGCACCCGCTTGGTCGCCAAGTTAACATCCGGCAGTTTTAGGGCTAGTCAGGTTACAGCAGATATGGAATTGCACCTCACTTCAGGGGATGCCACAATTCGGGATTATAGCGGCAATGGTCAAGTTTCCCTGACCTCCGGTAGTACGAATATCACACAACGTACCGCAGCCAACCTGAAAGTTGATTCCCACTCCGGTGATGTGAGGATTAAGCAGGCTCCTGATTTTAAAGGTATTTATAATGTTCGCTCCCAATTAGGAAGTATAGATACTCCCGAATCCGTTCCCGGTAGTATGAACGTTATGAAGGTCGAAACGACTTCGGGCAATATTGTTATTTCCAAATAAGCCAATATGACCATAACAAGAAGTTTTCCACTTCAGATCGCAGTCAAGCAACTTACGTGACCTGACTGGAGTTGAAGTTTGGTTCGGGGAAATGAAATCAGTATAATATAACCATGTGCTTAAATGCACAACTATGAATACCATAAGGAGGAGAATGGATGGAACTTAAAAATAAAACAGCCATTATTACAGGCGCTACCAAGGGCATTGGTAAAGCCATTGCCGAGGCCCTGGCCAAGGAAGGCGTCAACCTGGGATTAATCTCACGCACACTACCTGACCTGCAAAAGCTGCAAGATTCACTGGGGAGTACATACGGCGTGAAGGTGGTTAGCGCTGTTGCTGATATATCTGATCGCGTACAGGCCGCTGCAGCCGTAGCCTCGCTGGAGCACGATTTGGGCGCTGTCGATATTTTGATTAACAATGCAGGAATTGCTACATTCGGCACAGTCGCAGACATGGACCCGGAAGAGTGGGAACGCATGATCCGCGTGAATTTGCTAGGAACCTATTATGTCACACACGCGGTTCTTCCCAGCATGCTTGCTCAGCAGAGTGGCAACATTATTAATGTATCCTCCACAGCAGGGGAACGAGGCTTTGCCACAGGCTCGGCGTATTGTGCCTCCAAGTTTGCTTTGATGGGCTTCACGGAGGCACTGATGCAGGAGGTTCGCAAATCCAACATTCGCGTTACCGCGCTGACTCCAAGCACAGTCAATACGGAACTGGCGGCAAATGCAGGTTTGCCGATTGGCGACGAGGACCGCATGCTTCAGCCGCAGGATATGGCCGATCTGACATTGGCGGCGTTGAAGCTGCCTTCGCGGGTTCAATTAAAAGTAGCCGGTATTTGGACAACCAACCCACAATAATTTGACTCAACATCTTAGATTCATTGGGCTGTACCACGCTCCGGCAGACGTCATTGTTCGTCATGCTGGAGCTTCTTTTTTGTTCATAGCTAATACAATTCAAACTGCAATATACGCGCTTTGTACTTTACAACATACATAACCTACGATTTTTGCACCGATAAGCGCAATTATGAAAGGGGAAATGAATAATGAAAAATACAGGAATGACACGACCATTAGACCATCTGGGCCGCATTGTACTGCCCAAGGAGCTACGCAATTCTATGAATATTAATATTGGAGATGCCCTTGATTTTTTTATTACACCAGAGGGCCTGATGATCCGTAAATATACAGGGGTATCTTGTTATTTTTGCAGTGCCGTAGATAACCTGAGCTACTTCAGAGATCATTTGATATGCAACGATTGCATTGAGAAGTTAAAGAGCGATAATCCCTCCAGTCATTCAGGCGAAGCTCGTCCTGCTCAGCCCAAGAAAAGAAGAAATTACAGAAATCAGACTGAGCTCCTGCACAAACTAAAACAGCTCATGGAAAAGCACCCTAATGTTTCACAAAAAGAATTGGCCGAGATGCTCGAATTGTCTCAGGGACGCGTGTCACAGCTAAAAAAACTTCTACTTTGAATCGTTCCAATGACCCGCATTTGATCTCGCCACACAAAAAAGAGCCTGTCGGATCTCGGATCATCTTCCTTATGCAATGTCAGACTGCTCCAGGACCGGGACCCGATAGGCGAACAAGGACTCGTCAATAACGGCGGAAATGAACGTTGTCTCAATCTCCGGCACCAATTCGAGCGCATAGTTCCATGCGTTTTCTTCAATTTGCAGCGCAAGCCGTTGCCTGGTCCCTAACTCACTCTCCTGTTCCATAGCATCGGAGAGGTCAGGCAGCTCAGAATCAGCGGCGTGTCCAATCTCATGCGCAAGCACAATCGTAAAGTATTCCTCGACTCGTTCGACGCTGCCAAACATCAGAATGCATTGTGTTTCAATCGTGTCCGTATACACTGTAATGGCGTGAGTATTCATGGCATATTTACCCCCAATCAGCCGCCCGCCGGGAAACCGTTTCTCCAGCTTGACCGTCACGCCTATATCTGCCCGTTGCAAAAGTTTAGCGACGATGCGCTCTGCCTGATTTCTTTCCAACTCCGCCTCGCTCCTCGACCTTATGATATGAAAAAGCTGAATTTACTCTATTCAATATAGAATAGGAACCTGAATCTGATACTTAAAGCTTTCTATGAACATATCAAGAATGAAAAGGGCAGCCTTGGGGCTTCTTCTGCATATACGGCTTTTCTTGAACTCCGAAATTTGGCTTTACAAGCCGATTATCGTAGGAACTGTGAAATATATGCGTTGTCGCCGGGGATAACGGCGGGATCAGCCATGTCCAATCGCCTGTGAGCGCACGCCCCGCCCGGGCTTCCCGTTCCTCAAACAGCTGGAATTGTGCAGCTGCCGTATGGTGATCGACAATGCTGACTCCCGCTTTTTTAAAAGAATACAGCACAGCACTGTTCAACTCCACCAGCGCCCGATCACGCCATAACGTCGTTTCGCTTGAGGTATTCAGCCCCATCAGCTCAGCTACCTGCGGCAGCATGTTATAACGAAAGGGATCGGCAAAATTACGCGCACCAATCTCTGTCCCCATATACCAGCCGTTAAAAGGAGCTGCGGTGTAGATGATACCTCCAATCTCCAACGTCATATCCGAAATCATAGGCACGGCGTACCAACGCAAACCCAGCGAAGCCAAACCTGGTAGCTCCGGGTGTTCTATAGGCACCTCATGTACCAGATGTTTGGGAATATCAAACAGCTCAGGAGGCTGTCCACCTGCTTCCACAACCAGCGGCAATACATCAAAGGGAGTCATCGCTCCTTGCCAGCCCATGCGGCGGCACGCATTTGTGAATTCAACCGAGATCGGGTCCCCGATCACCCCTTCAGCGGTCTCATAGCCAGCATATCGAATCAATTGATGATTCCAAATGCGAATATCCGGTTGGCCCGGCTTGGACGAGCGAAACACGGTAAGCGTCGGCTTGATTTTACCGTCATTTGTGCCTATGCGTAAATGCTCTAACAGCTCATGAACCACTTCCACTGTACTTGAGGCGTCGCGAGCATCCCTTACCAGAAGCTTATCCCAAAACAAACGACCGATACAACGATTGCTGTTACGCCAAGCCATCTGTGCCCCATGCTCCAGCTCATCATAGGTATGATCATACGTTCCCGTAGTATCTATGTCATGATGAATTTCAAGAAGCCGGGCCTCCGTTTCATCGCGGCTTCGGCCCAGCTCCTCATAACATGTATATATAAACTGTTCTGCTTCACGCAAAAGCTGTTGCTTTACTTCCATACGTACACCCCATCCCAGCAGCTCTCCATACTTATGAGCCCGTTGTCTTTCACGCCTATCCGTCATTATACTCCAGTGGCGGTCTGGAACCAACGGGATGAGTGTCTTGTTCACCTGATCTTCATATCCGTGGGAATCCCTCCCAGAATATTATCCCAAATATGCACTAAGCATCCAGATATGTTTATCCACCGCTTCTCTCAAACCATTAAGAAGATCCTCAGTCGCTTTGTCATGTGCCGCTTCCGCTGCTTCCATGCCGTTAGACAGCTCAGTAGTGATGGTGTTGAAATCCGTAACCACGGATTTTACCATATCCTCGGCTGTCTGCTCACCTGCTGACTCCTGAATAGTTGACAGTTGCAAATGCTCCTTCAAGGTAGCGGCAGGACGGCCTCCAATGGCCAGCAAACGTTCAGCAATCATATCCAGGTTAGCTGTCGCTTCATTATAAAGCTCCTCAAATTTTGCATGCAGTGTGAAGAAATGAGGTCCTTTTACATACCAGTGGAAATAATGCAGCTTCGTGTACAACACCGACCAGGTAGCTACCTGACGGTTCAAAGCCTTATGCAATTCTTGAATAGCCTCTTGTGTAGGTTGGACGTTCGTGTGATTTAATGTACTCATGTGTAATTCCCCTCTCATGATCATCAATAGTATAGTTGGAGTGAAGCCTGAAAAATTCCTGTGACATTAGTGTTTGATTAACCTGTAAATCCCATACGTGATTCCAATAAATACTTACTAATTAATTTAGACTTAATCTAAATCCTGTTTTAATTATAACATTAGGTCAGTTATTTGCAAGAGCTTATTAGGTCTTAATCATGAAGATTACGTGAAGTATCATATCCTTTGAAAATTCACTTCATCTTCACTCCGTTCAATGCCTGCAACGCAAAATCTATATGCATGCGTGTACCCAGAATCAGGGCTCTTTCGTCTATATCAAACTGGGGATGATGTAGCGGATAGGCTGGCTGTTTACCGGGCGTACTTATCCCGATAAAACCGAATACGCCGGGAACCTGTTGTGTGTACAACGCAAAATCTTCCCCGGCCAAAAAGGGAGTATTCAGTATCCTCGTACTCTCCGATCCAAAGACCCTCGCTGCCGCGCGCACCGCAGCTTGTACGACCACAGGATTGTTTTGAAGAACTGTTCCTGTCCGTTGCACAATATGTGCGGAGCCGCCATGTAAAGACGCAATACTGTTCGCACGATCGGCAATCGCTTGGGTGATCCGTTCAACCGTCTCTGTGCGAAAAGCCCGGAAGGTTCCTGTAATTTCGCTGTGACCTGCGATGACATTTTTGGCGCTGCCTGCTTGCAGTGTACCAAAAGATAAGACAGCCGCTTCCTGCGGATCGATGGCGGTAGACATAAATATTTTAATATCCGTGATGAATTGGGCGGCCATAATTATGGCATCCGAGGAAAGATGGGGCGTACTATGATGTCCCGAAAGTCCGGCAAACCGGATTGTAAAATGTGAAGAAGCGGCCATAGACGTGTGCCGATGAAATCCAATCGTTCCTACAGGAAGATCCGGCCATACGTGCATGGCAAACACCGTTTTTACATCCTCCAGCACACCATCTTCGACCAGATCCTTTCCTCCGCTAATCAGCTTACCATCCAGGGGAGACACCAATGCTCCCTCCTCTGCAGGCTGAAAAACAAACTTAATCGTACCTCGAACCTGATCTCGATTATGACTGAGCACCTTGGCGGCTCCCAACAGCATCGCTGTATGTGCATCATGACCGCACGCGTGCATGGCTCCGGGTATCGTGGAGATATAATCGGCGGTGTTTTGCTCTGTTACAGGCAAAGCGTCTATATCTGCACGCAGTAGCACCGTATCCCCGGCCTGTGTTCCACGTAATATACCAACTACTCCTTTACCAAAATGCTTCCCGACTTCTGTCTGTACCTCCAGCCCCCAGCTTTGGAGAAGCTCCGCTATGTACGCAGCCGTCCGTTCCACCTTAAACAAAACTTCCGGGTAACGATGCAATTCCCTCTATATGCAATCAAATCCGTTTCCAACGCGTCCGGCACTACAAGACCATCAAAAGCACGAGTCATTATTGAACACTCCCCTAAAATCCAATCGGAATAATTGTAGTATATATCCAGCCTAAATGTAGTCTTTATCCCGCAAGCCGTCAACGCGTTATACATAGGTTACATTAATACGAGTATAGAAGATGTTAATTTTGTCTGCTAAAGCTTCGCCATTATCACTACCTTGTTCACAATCGTGATGTATGTGAGTTATGGCTTACGTGGTATAATAGAATATAAAATGGGGTTGATGTACATGACAGAGCTACTTGATCCTCGAAATGATTTTCTGTTTAAACGTATCTTTGGAAGCGATGAAAATCGGGATGTGCTGCTGACTTTCTTGAATCATACGTTTGCTGAAGCAGATAGACCGCAACTGACCGAGATTATTTTACTTAATCCTTATACAGATAAAGATGCGCCTCGTGACAAACAATCCATTCTGGATATCCGAGCCAGAACATCCGAAGGCGAATTGATTAACGTAGAAATGCAGTTATTTAATAAATATGATACCGATAAAAGGACTCTATTTTACTGGAGCAAGCAGTATGCTGGTCAACTACAGGAAGGCCAATCATATAAGTTACTTCGAAAATGCGTTACCATTAATATTCTGAACTACTCCTTTTTGCCTAATGATCAGTATCATAATGTATATCATCTTCGGGAAGATCGAACAGGTATCTCACTCAGTGATGATATCGAACTACATTTTCTAGAACTACCCAAGCTTGACCATCGTACTGTACCGATGGAGGGCGGCGGATTGGTAAACTGGCTTTTGTTTCTAAAAGGAGCGAATCCATCACAATGGGAGGTGCTGACCATGAACGAGCCTGTACTGAAAAAAGCGATGAATACCTTGGAATTCCTAAGTCAGGATCGGGAAGCCCGTCTTCAATATGAAGCAAGACAACGGTATCTACATGATGAGGCATCCATGATTGAAGGAGCAAAAGAAGAAGGCAAGGCAGAAGGTAAAGCCGAGGGTAAAGCAGAAAGTCGGGCTGAAATTGCACGAAATATGCTCCGTTTAGGCTTAGATATAGATATTATCGCCAAAGCGTCCGGTTTGTCGGAAGCTGAAATTCGAGCGCTTCAATCATAAAACTGACCATGACAAAAGAGCGGACCCGCAAGAGGGTCCGCTCTACTATTATTCTTTTATCTCCAAGGGATCCACAATCAAAGGTACAACCTTGCCCGCGTTTACATCAATCAGGCCGTGATCGGTAATTTTCAAAGCCGGGCTGACTGGCAAGGAATGAGTGCTCAGCGACATGATTGGATTGTAATGGCGATAGCCGAGCGAAAGCAAGGCAGAACGCAGCTCTTTTACGTGGGCCGCTACCATTTCCAACGGTCCTTCTGTTAGAATCCCGCCTACGGTTAACGGCAAATGGGACAGCACCTTGCCATTTTCAACTACGCAAAAGCCGCCTTGACTGGAAAGCACCGTATTCGCCGCCAATATCATATCCTGCTTGTTATGCCCTACGACCAGCAAGTTATGGTTATCGTGCGAATACGTGGTTGCCACCGCTCCGCGCTTAATGGTATCTCCCCCGATCAAACCATAGGCACGGTTGCCATTCTTACCATACCGCTCAAAAGTAGCGATAAGCCCATGTTCGCTCTGTTCCCACATCAGCTCACCATTCGCCACTTGCTCAGGTGCAATACATTCGCTTGTAAAGGTCGATCCGTCCTTCACCATCATAATACGGCAATGATGTGTACCATCCGCTACATCCAGCTCTACGGTAAAATCCTGCTCTGTGAGCGGCTTCAGCTGTACACTTTGGTAAAAATGAGGTGGGAAACGGCAGCTTAACGAATCTTGATGATACTCTTCAAATTTATCGAATACCTTTTGCCCGTTCTTGTACACCTGCTCTACTTCAAAATGGCTCAGGTCAGACAACAAGACAAAATCAGCTATTTTCCCCGGTGCAATCGTGCCCCGGTCGTGCATACGCATCCGTGTCGCAGGCGTGAACGTAGCAGCATAGACCGCATGCTCAGGCTTCATGCCCATCCCGATTGCTTTGCTTACAATATGGTTCAGATGCCCACGCTCTACGAAGGAATCCGGCATCACATCATCCGTTACAAAGCAAAAATGCTGCGCCACGTCTTCCTGAATCAAATACTCCATCACTTCAGGGGTCATGGATTTTTCCTGAATCTCGATGAACATCCCCGCAGCCATACGAGCCTTCATGCCTTCAATACTTTGGTGGGTATGGTCAGAGCCAATTCCCGCGTAGATTAACTGATGCAGGTCCAGATCAAGCAACTGCGGCGTATGTCCTTCAATGATCAGCTCCGGGTAATGCTCACGAACATGGCGTAAAATACGGTTGGTCTTGCCCTCCGGATCACGAATCACATCCACATAGTTCATAATTTCACCCAAACAAATCATCTCACCGGTTTGCAGCAGTGCGTCAATCTCGGGAATATCAATTTCGCCTCCTGAGGTTTCAAGTGGCGTTGCCGGGACAGAGCTTGGAATACCGTAAAACATATCAGCCACGCAATCCTTGCTGGCCGCCATCATTTCCTGAATGCCTTCCAATCCAAAAACATTCGCCATTTCGTGCGGTTCCGGTACAATCGTCGTCACACCGTTGCGAATGAGTCCATAGGAAAAGGTCGCCGGTGTCACCATTGTGCTTTCAATATGGAGATGAATGTCGATCAGACCGGGAATCATATATTTCCCGTGCCCTTCTACAATTTCATTCACTTCAAACGACTCCAGGCCACGCTGACCAATATACATAAACTTGCCGTCAAGTATAGCAACATTGCCTTCCTCGAACGTCTTGTAATAGCTGTTATACACTTTAACTTGTAAAATCATTTTGTCTGCACGCATGATGTATCTCCTTCATCGAACCCGCTGATTATTGGACCAGCACCATTTTATCTGCCGGAAAATGCAAGGCAACCCGTTGACCGCTCAGGTACGGCGTATCCATCTCCTGATTAGCGGTGAAGCTTCCTTTCGCCGTTTCTACCACATACTGATAGCTGCGCCCCAGGTAAGTGCTCACCTTGATAATGCCGGGAAACTCATTTTCTCCCGTCTCATTGCCTGCTGTGCGGATAACCAAATCATCCGGACGAATAGCCCCCTGACGGGCACCCGGCTGGACTGTACCCTGATTACGGGCCACACTAAACGAAAGATCGCTTGTACTCAGGAGAATTCGTTCCCCCTCCTCAACGCGTTCGTCAAAGGACAAGAAATTATTGAATCCGATAAAACGGGCGACAAATTCGGTGGTTGGATATTTAAAAATCGTCGATGGCGCATCCAACTGCTCGATATTCCCTTTGTTCATAATCGCAACCCGGTCAGAAATCGAGAAACATTCCTCCTGATCATGCGATACGTATACAGTGGTAATCCCCAATTCCTGTTGAATACGGCGAATTTCAACACGCATATTCACACGCAGGTTCGCATCCAGATTACTCAGCGGTTCATCGAACAGCAGCAGGTCGGGTTCAATCACAAGTGCCCGTGCAATCGCAACACGCTGACGCTGTCCACCGGACAGTTCGCCGGGGAACCGCTTTTCAAAGCCCCCCAGACTGACTATATCCAGCATAGCCATAACACGGCGTTTTATATCATCTTCCTTCACCTTACGCAGCCGCAGTCCAAAGGCAACATTATCAAAAACGGATAAATGCGGGAAAAGCGCATAGCTTTGGAATACAAAACCGAAATTCCGTTTGTTGACCGGAACCCGGGTGTAATCTTTATCGCCAAACAAAAACGTTCCTTGTTTAGCTTCGAGAAATCCTGCAATCAGACGAAGCGTGGTCGTTTTTCCACATCCACTCGGTCCGAGCAACGAGAGCAATTGCCCCCGTTCGAGCTGCAAATCGAAATCCTGCAAGATCAGTTGGTTGTCATAAGCGACCGATACACGATCCAGAGTAAGCAGTGCCATATGGTTGAAGCCTCCATTACCTTTTAGTGAAGTAAGACAATCCCATCAGTCGTTCAATCAAGAACATTAGAATACCGGTCAAAATCATCAGCATTACCGAAATTGCTGCAATCGTCGGGTCAAAATAATTTTCGACGTAGGTCAGCATTTGAATAGGCAGGGTGCTGAAGCCCGGTCCTGTCATGAAGACGGAAATGTCGACATTGTTGAATGATTCCAGAAAGGCAATCAGGATAGCCGCAATAATACCCGAACGGATGTTGGGCAGTACCACCTTGAAAAAGGTTTCCAGTCGTCCGGCTCCCAAGCTGAGCGCTGCTTCCTCAATCGCAAAATCAAAGTTGGACAAACTGGACGCAATGACCCGTATAATGAACGGCAGCATAATCACCGTATGTCCGATCAACAGTCCTGCGTATACCGGCAAATGATAAACAATGATCAGATAACGCAGCAGCGTAAAGCCCAGTACAATACCCGGTATGAGCAGCGGGGAGAGGAACAAAGCATTCAACGCATCCTTCCCGCGAAACGTAAAACGACTAAGCGCATAAGCGGCAGGCATACCGATCAGCAGCGCCAGGATGTTACCTAGCAAAGAGACAACAATCGACGTTTTGAACGTGGACATAAACAGATCCACTTCAAAAATATTTTGGTACCAGCGCAAGGAAAAGCCCTGCGGAGGAAATTTTAATACCGTGCCCGGCTCGAAAGAAGTGACCGATATGATCAACAGCGGACCGAGCAGAAAGACGAAGACCAGCAGGCTAAAGAAGCCTAGTCCGTAATGTTTCTCCCGCATATCCACCTACCCCTTCGGATTGAGTTTATGGGCCGCCTTATTTAAGAGACCGACCACGATAAATGTAATGACAATCATAATCGTTGCAATAACAGAGGCGAGAAACCAGTCATTCAGCGTCATCGCGTTCTGATACAAAAATGTAGCGATGACACGCTGTTTTCCTCCAAGCAGTGCTGGTGTCGTATAAGCCGTAAGGCTGCCCACGAAAACGAGAATGCTTCCGATAATCAGGCCCGGCACAGACAGAGGAAATACAATTTTACGGAATGCGCTGAATTTGGAGGCACCGAGACTCTGAGCCGCATGGACGAGATCACCGTCGATATTTTCGAGTACACCGATCAGTGAAATAATCATCAGCGGTAAAAACAAATGAACCAGACCAATAATCATCGCTGTCGGGGTATACAAAATATTGAGCGGCTCATCAACGAGTCCTAAACCGATGAGTAAGTTATTCAACAGCCCTTTGCGACCCAAAATGACCATCCAGCTAAATGACCGCACCACCGGACTGGTCAGCAAGGGAAAGATAGCCAGCGCCAGCAAAATCCCTTTATGGCGTGGTGCCTTTTGCGAAATATAATAAGCCGTCGGGAAGCCGAGTAGCACGCATACGAGCGTTGTAACGACACTAACTTCCAGCGTAGTCAGCAATATTTTCAGAAAATAAGGGTCCTTGAAGAAATGGAGATAGCCTTCTAGGGTGAATGAGCTGTTCTGTACGAAGGTCGAGCCGATCGTTAACACAATCGGAATGACCATGAACGCCGCCAGAAAGAGCAGACCTGGCAGCAGCAGCCAATACAAGTATGTTTTCTTCATGGGTAGCTCCTTGCGGTTATCAATATGTTATTCCTTGTTCAGCACCTGAATAAATAGCTCCAGAAATGCCTCGCTGTCCACCTGTTCGCACACGTTCATGTTCGGGCCATGATTGAGACGGTTCTGTACATCGCCCACCGTTTGTCCGTCACATATACGGCTGGAGGTTTCCACATCGACATACATTGGCGAAGTCTCCACCAGCCTCGAATTCAGCGCAACGCCCACGGCAAGCGGATCATGAAGCGCACACGCTTTTACTCCGTTACGTTCCTCATAACGCTTGGTATAAATGGCCGTGCTTTCAGCCACATAGCTGCGAATCGCCGGATCTGTGAGGCGGGCAATATGGTCCGCCGTTAGCAGTGCCTTCCGTGTTACATCCAGTCCCACCTGGATCAACCGCCCAAATCCGGCATGAAATACGATCCGCGCCGCTTCCGGGTCAGCATACATGTTATATTCCGCTACAGGCGTAATATTGCCGCATCCGTGAATAACACCACCCATAAAAATGACCTCCTTGACGTATTGCGTCAACTCCGGGCATTTCAGAAGCGCCAATGCCAGATTCGTGAGCGGCCCGGTGCAAACCAGGGTCACTTCTCCACGGTGAGCCATGACTGTATCAATGATGATGTCCGGCGCAAAACCCTCGGACGCAGAAATAGCAGGGACAACCTCACTCAATGCGCCACCAATGCCGTCTTCTCCATGAATACGATGCTCATGCAATCCTTTACGGATCAAGGGAGCATCGGCCCCCCGATAGACCGGAATATCCGGTCTATCCAAAAGGTCGAGGATTTTGCATGTGTTCAATGTTGCCTGTTTAAGCGATACATTACCGCACACGGTAGTAATCGCTGTAACATCCAGTTGGCCGCTTTTGGTGGCTAATAAAATACCCAGCGCATCATCAATACCAGTATCTACATCTAATATGACTTTTTTCATTATTGAGCAACTTCCCGGTTCCAGCGATCCGTCCATGCCTTGATATGGTCATTGACGAATTTCATATCCAGCTTGGTCAGCTTGTTGACCACATCTGCACCATACGTAATTCCTTCTGTATCCGCACCGGACAGCACTACCTGCGTATTCACCGGAGAATCAACCTTCGCCTTGGCGGACTTCTCTTGAACTTCCTTGCTCAGCTGCCAGTTGATAAATTCCTCAGCCAATTCTTTTTGGTCGGAGCCTTTCACCACGTTGATTGTGTTCATTACTGCATAAGCACCTTCACTCGGTGCTACAAATTTGGCTCCAGGCACAGCTGCCTGCAAATCTTTGAAGTACATCTCCATAATCGGTCCGCCCGCGATTTCCTGCTGACTGAACATGTTGACGAACTCGGAGGTTTTGCTATAAAACTTAACGATATTCGGACTCAGTTCTTTCAGTTTCCCGAATGCCTGGTCTTCATTAAACTCTTTACTACCCGCTACCTTGGAGGCCGCGTCTACAACCATCGGTCCAGCCGTAGCCGTAATGTTCGGCAGGGTCACGTTTCCTTTGAACTCACTGCCCCACAGATCAGCCCAAGAGGTCACATTCTTTTTAACCAGCTCCGGGTTGTAAGCAATACCAAGGCGGCCAACCGTATAAGCAGGGCCGTACTCCTCACCCAGCGGTGCTTTGGCAATATCATAAATTTGATTCAGGTTCGGCATTTTGCTGCGATCCAGCTTTTCAAACAAACCCTGTTGAATCCCCTGTTGGGCATAATAATCAGACAGATAAATCAGATCGACGTCTGTGCTTCCTTGACTAATTTTGTTCAACCGTTCTGCGTTATTCCCAATCTCTACTACAATATCAACGTTATGTTCCTTCTCAAAAGGCTCGTATACTTCTTTGTTAAAAAAGTCCTCGGAGAAGCCCCATGTGGAAATGATTAACTTCTCCTTGCCATCAGCCAAGCTGCCTTTTCCATCTTCCTGACCTCCGGTAGCATTGCTGCCGCAACCTGCAAGCACAACAGATGCCAAGGTCAAAGCCATGAACCCTTTAAACCATTTTTTCATTTGAAACTCCCCCTATTTATTCATTCTGCAAACCTGATAACACAAAAAAGAAAAGTACTCTTGTAAAACAAGAATACTTTTCTTCGTAAACAAAGAATAAGTTGATCCCGCTGCGCGTTATAACAGGTTCTCCCCTCAGATAGATCCGAAGCGAAAAGCCGAATATCCAATTGTATTAGGATTCCTTCAGTATGATGTTCGTGATTGCCCACTGCGTTGCTGAATCATAGTCACGCAGTAGAGCTTCAATATCGAGCCCCATATCCTCAATCAGCTTCTCGCGAAGTCTCTTCTTATACAGCATGGACATTCGGAAATCCACTTCCAGCTTCAAGCCGGGGGCTTCCACTTCCAATGCCGCCGAGCGTGGAGAACGCCGGTGCTTCGCCACAAAGGTAACAATGTTGTTCTCAACGGTGGCCCGCAGTAGCGTGGTCCCGAAGCCGAACAGTTCCTTTGAAATTTCGTTGTAAATCTGGCACATCCGCTTCTTGCTTTCATTACTGTCGAGCAGCGTCATGAACCCACCCTCATCAGCATATTACGTACAATCAATCTTTCAACACGATAGATTATACATAAATATATGATAAATAGCAATAAAAATCCCTAATACAATAACATATGATGCGAAAAAGCGAACAATATGTCGAACTTTGTAGAGCTTTAGAATATTTTTGTGCATTTTTTCGGCTGAGATATCATATCCCCTGGATAGGCAAGTAACGTTAAGCCATAAACTTTACCGCTCTTCGCTTTTCTTGCGATGCTGAGCTACATAAATAAAAGGATATTCGCCTCTGCTTATTTTACGTTTCCACTCTTGAATCATATCTTCTTGGGTAGGCGGTTTCTCGTTTACGATTGCCCCTGTAGTTTCTTTAGCCATGCTTTTTACCCTCTCACGCTAGATTTAGTTATTGCGTATTTACCTTTTCTCCGGTCATTTTGATGTTACCATCCATTTCCACCAAACTCGTTTTACATTTTAAACCGATGGCATCCTTCGCCGTGACTTGTATTGTGTTACCCGCATTGAATACCAAGTTTCCATCAGCCTTAACACGGATGTCCTTTTTACTCCGTAATTCAATTCCGTGGTCATCCAGTAGTCGAATCACCACTTCATCGTCATTCCCCGTGATTAAAATTTCATTTTTCTCAAATATAATAGCTTTGCGGTACTTAGTCATAAATATCTTCGTTGACGGGTCCTTAATAAAGTCTCCCCCTTTAGATCTCTTTCGGATCGAGTGGGTTACAATAGCGTCTTTTTCGTTATGGGTCGGAAAGTAGATATCTACAAAGTCAAAAAGCTCCGGCATGCAGTACCATCCCGTATTCCCTTCCGATGTATAAAATGTAGCAGTTGGAAAAGCAAAGGTTTCCTTAACGTTCGGCTTGACCTTATCCATTTCATAAAAGAATACCTTTACATGATCCTGTTCAATTCCAATCACTTTCGACTTCAATGATATGCCACGAATGTTCTCGTTTACAATCAGTTCCTGCTTCATTCCATCAGAGGTGGTTACCACATATTCATGCCATAAGGTATTGTGCCGTATAAACGCGACCGACTGCAAGACATATAAAGCTTTCCCTTTGAATTTAACCTCAGTCCCAATTTGTAGCAGGACATCTTTCGGCCCCGTCGTTTGTACTTTATAATACAACAGATTGTCGTCTTTGCTTGCCCCTGGTTTGGTCTTTCTGGTCATGGAGTAGTTATACTGCTTCAGCTCACCTTTATGGACACCATCGGGTAATCCAAAATAAAACTGAGGTTTCTCTCCTATCGGATCAGGGATCAGTCCCCAACCAAGCCGAGAAGCCATACGTTTCAGAAACGACCAGTCCGTTTCGTCGAATTGCATCGTAAACTCCTGTAAAAGCTGCCCTTTTAAGCGGCTCGTACAATTGGCTTTAGGATATGATTTGAGTACATGTTCAAGTAATGCCTGTACCTTCATTTTCACATTTTGAAAAGATTGCCTATGAAGCACTTCATCCAGCTGACTTGTATAGGATAGGGCTTCGACGACCAAATGGGCTACATTGGAAACCATCTTGATTCTGAACTGCGTGACTAATCCCCTAAACAACACAATCTGTTTCTGATCATCATTCAGGTAAGAAACAACTAACTTAGCTCCTGCCTCCATATGTTCCGTATACTCTTTCATTTGAGTGCCGGTTAACACACCCGTTAAAAAGACTTTCACATGCTCATTCATTTTCTGCATAACTTTAACCTTCGGATTTTGAAGAGATAGAACCGTTCCGTTATACTTTATGATTGGATATCCCATGATTCTGCTCCTTTTGTCGGTTAGTTTACGTCTATACGTTGTTTGCCTACGTATTGAATGACATCTTTAATGGTTTGATTATGTCCCTGATCGTTGATGGCCTGATCCAGTGCAGGTAGCGTGGTAAAGGTTTTATTTTTCTTCTGAAAGTAGATACCTGCTATCGGAAATGGCTTTGCACCATCTGGTCCAGATCCCGTTTCATAATAAGCAATAATAATAACATCCTTTAATCCATCCTTATTCACATCCTTGAAGGCCACCGCTTCTATACCTCCGTAACGTGCGACCCACTCATGATTCCCGTAGAACTCGGGAAATGGATATATAATATGTCCTTGATCATCTAATAAAAAGAAAAAGAATTTACGAAGACCTTCCGGATATCCATATGTGGATACAAACCTTACTTTCCCAAAGCCTTCAAGAGTAGTCTGAAAGACTGCGACTCTTCAATTTCATATTGATTGGTATCCAATTTCTCACCACTAACAACAAGAGAGGGCTGATCAACAACAGGACTTAGCTCACTCCATAGTTCTTTATTTTGCTTGATATTATCTGGAATTTGCGCAAGACGAATCTCATACTCTGCATGGTCCCCTGCTGCATGAGCCACGGGTATACTAATTCCCAATGAATCACTTGTGAGATAACTAAACGCACCTAATTCTGAATCCTCAGCTGAACCTTTTAGTAGGTCTGCACCTGTTAGCCATTGATTTAGCTCATCTTGAGTAAAATTACCAAGTAAATCTTTTTGTTCTGGCTCTATAGCTGAGAATTTCCCGCTTTTTAAAAGCTTTAAAAAAGGTTTTTCGATCTTTACCAGATCACTCAATCTTAATCTTAAAGCCCGCTTCATATCCAAGTTGCTCGTATAGAAAATATGATTAGGATAGGCTGCGTCCTTCACATAACGAATACCCGTATATTGAACACTCAAGAACCGTTCACTTTGCCGTTTAATTTCAAAATCAATTTCGACATGAACCTCAGTATCGGAATCGACATATTCATGTAATCCTTTTAAAGCTTCGGCCTTAAGAATTTGGTTTAAAGATTTTTGCTTTACAGCATCCTTGAGTTTTGTAATTTGAGGATATTTAATCAAGATCCCATTTTCCGAATATTTCGCTTGAATAAGTTCATAATTTTGCTGTTCAATATGAATATTTGAGGTGATGCTATGTTCAGAATCAATACGGACTTCTCCACTTTTAGAGAACTCAATGATAATGTTCTGTTCAGAATCATCCCTGTTTATTAAGAAACCATCGCCGTGGTCTAAAACTTCGATACTCATGCTATCATGTTGCCTATTTTCTAAAATAAGCTCATCCACATCCTTGTTCAATTCCCACGAATCCGGGAGCCTCATCTTATCTATGACTACGCTTTTCTGCATCCACTTTTGCCCAGACAACTCCCACAAAGCAACAAATACTGGGTAAGGATGATATAATGAAACATGTCCCCCTAACCACAACTGTATTCCGTGCTCTGAATCTCGAACCACAAAATCTGTAGTCACTTCTGGCCCGCCATCCTAAAGCATATGGGCGTGTACAAGCTTCTTCGTACTCCACCACTGAATAAATGTGTATTTATCTCCGATCGTACCTGTCAGCGTATTAGATGCTCTATAATTCACAACTCTAGCATTTAGCCGTTGATTTTTTAACTGGAACGTTTTCGTTATCGCAGTAATTTTGTTATCAAACTGTTCTGCAAATTCTTCGTCCTTCATCTCTACACTTTCTGGTTCGTTTAGCAACAAATTAAGATCCTGTGTGAAGTCCTGAAGCTTACTTTCTCTGACATCAGAATCCATATTCTCATTGCTGATTAAATGAAGTGTCTCTAGCAACGTATTCAGCCTTTTCGAATAGGAAATCGTTTTGGCTTCATTTTGGAGAGGAAGCGTATGATTTGTTGCTGCTTTTGAAGAATCATTTCCCTTCGTACATCCGTTCAGTACTACGAAGGAAAATAACAATAACAGCACGTAACAAATTCGCCTGTACTTCAAGTAACTCATGCTGGATATCACGCTCTCTACAATTTATCGTTTATGCCTATGTCTATAATCTTCCATTTTCCAGACTGCTTTTCTAACGTAAACGTAATTTCTTTTTTTGCTCTTTCTTCTAATGAATTATCTTTTACCAAAAAAACTTTTCGGTTCTCATCGCCGCTAATCTCCTCATAACTCAGGTCCAACCCCGAGTAAGATAAATATGCTAAACTGGAAAAATCGATGGCCTCCTCAAAATCATACGTTTGCCTTGCTGCCGGATCCGTGAGCTGGTCCATTTCAAGGAAAGGTATGTCAAACCGTTTCATAAGATAATCAACTTCCAGATAATTTTGAATCACAGCCTTAGGATCAGTTGGATATACAAAATTTTTGCTTTTATTTTTATACAACAGTTCCAGTTTTTCCGGACCTGTTCCGTCATATTTTTGATAGGCCACGATGGTATGCTCCTGAGTATCACTAAACTCGTAATAATCTACACTTTCAAAAACACCATCATGATTGGTATCTTTTAGCTTCCGAATTCCTTGCCCAGTAGCATTAGGAAAATCAGAATTTATACTTTTAATATGATTATTTTCCAAGGCATATATGGAGAAACCTTCAGCATAAGCACCTCCATCGCCTACAGAGTATACAACGATAAACTTTTGATCCGTTTGATCCAGCTTCATGATTTTCACATCAGTATTTAGATGTACAACTATAACGGGGTCCTCTAGTTTATCAATGATGTGAAAACCGGCATCTTCCCGGATTACAAATATGCTGTCAAAGTTCTCTTTTTCTAATCCAAAAGCAAGCACGTATTCAGGCTTTCCATCAAGGTCCAAATCTTCTTTTATTATTTTTTGAAGATGCTCATCCTTGGGGTGAATTTTCTTTATAAACTGATCTAATGTGTCAGAATCTCGCACAGTAGCTTTACTAGAATCTTTCGTTATCTCAGGACTAACAATAGTTGGTGTAGCTGATTTAGGAGCGATACTTTTTACCTCAACCTCTTTATTCACACCACAACCACTGAAAATTAAAATGACTAAAACAAGTACAAATAACCTTTTATTAACCACACTTCCCCTTCTTTCAAAATGCCTATTTATATAATAACTTGATTATTTTGATGAAGCCTGTGTAGGTTCAGGGCAAGCAGTTGCAGGCATATTTTTATATACAGGTATCCTAAAAGTAAGAGGTGCGTCCACAGTTTTAAGACCCTTGGAAAAACGATCCGCTTTTGTATAAGCATCCATAATATTGGTGGCATACTGCTTACTAATAGTCCCACTGTTCCTGAAGGAATTTACATTCCACTTTAAGCTATAAAGAGTATCTTGCCCTTTTTGAATATAATTCTCATTAATCCATTTACCTCCGCCGATTATTGCACTATCGACAGAATTCCAGTTCTCTGACTTAGCTGTCTTTGCACCATTTTTGAGTGCACTCCCATCGTTTGCACCAATGCCATACATGTTGTACCAACCGATATATTCCGGGACCTGTCCCTTTCCTAAAGTTGAAGTTCCGCCTCCCGACTCAACCATGGCCTTTGCCGCTAAAAATACTGCACTCGCCTCATTGCCGCCTGCCTTTAGAAATACATCCCCTTTATTAGCCAAACTTTTGCTTAGCACTTTATTAACAGCCTCTTTATTTTGGGTGTTCTTATCATACTTACCCGACAAAAATTGGAATACACGAGACTCGGTAAGAAAATTACGAGGATCTAAAAAATATGAAACTGCTTTAGGAGAAGCTGCATTATATCCTCTATCATATTTAAACTTTGGATCCCTCCAAGACGGTGAGTATCCATATTTGCTCACTTCAGTGCATACCAATCCATTTTTCATTTCTGCCTTGAGAAAACTATTAAAATCTACATTAGTTTCTTCCGCTATAAAACGCCAAGAGGGATGCTGCTTGTGTAATTTTAATAGTGCAGGCCTGTATGATTCCGGGAATTTAGAAAGCTCAGCTTCAAAGCTATCATTTTCTGATTTATCAGGAGGTACCTGTGCAGGTTTAGAATCATCCTTCTTAGGTGGTTCTTTAGTGCTCGTATCGATCAGACCCAGCTTCTCGCGAATGGCTCGCCCCGCTTTCTCAGCAGCTAACTTTTCCCTGATATTTCCGTTTGCCTCAGCAGCCATCCAGCGGACGGTTTCTTTTTGCATCTGCTCTTGAGCCCACTTGGGGAACGTGGCCATTTCACGCAACTTGCTTCGAAGTCCCTCTGCCAGCTTTTGCGCTTTACGCATCCCGACCTCGTCGCCGTTTGCTTTAGCGATATACCAATCCTCCTTGTATTTACGCATCCAGGTTTGGGCCCAGTCAGGATAATTCAGTTTTTGTTTCTTCTGTTCTGCTACCAGGTCAAAAGCCTTCGCTTTCCTATGCGCATTAGCGGCTGTTAAAGCTTTCAACATAGGTGTTGCACCAAACGTTGGTTCTTTCCATTTCATATGCCTTCTCCTTTTTGTAAGAATGCTAGAAAAGCCGTACATCGGAAATACATGTATCCTGATATTTCGTTCCACGTTCAACTGATAAAATAGTAAGTTTAATAAATGAGGTATTAATAGGCTCTTTAAATTTTTTACGTGTGTTAAAATCATTCATTTCTAGGGAAGAACCATCCGAGAATTGCAGTTTTAGCTTCTGAACTCTGTTATTCTCCCGATAACTTTTTTCGGATTTAGCATATCCGTTAATCAACTCGATACCCTTTACCTTCTGTGATGATCCCAGATTTAACAGTATAGTTTCCCCCTCCCCGTTGCCTTTCACGCCTTCACACCATGCAGTAGATGTATCTCCATCCACCAGATTTTTGGCATCATAAGTCTGCATGCCTTTACTTGGCAGAGTGGAGGAAGCTTTGATTTGATACACTTTTATTTCGCTATCATATTTGGAAAAGTCATTAGCGGTATAAAACCATTGCACAGGTGTTGCCATATTTCCATCAACTGTAGTGATGGATGGGGCTTTACTTTCCAAACCTGTATTTATATTTAGTTTATAATTGGAGGGCGAGTCTACCTTTTCAAACCATAACTCCGATCCATCACGAGACATTAAGAGTCGTTCCATCCCTTGGCCTAAAAGGCGCTCCTCTCCCTTGCTTAAATTTAACAGGTACGTTTTAGTCACTGACATAGAATCAAGGGAGTAGATTATTTTATCTTTCTGATTCCATTGGTTGACTATCGCCATACCAGAATCTATATGGATTTTCTTAATGATTTTATGAGTTGATACATCAAATACGACAATATTCTGCTGGCTGTCAGTAAAACAAAACTGGGTACTGTCTGGAGAAAATTGTCCTTGATGAATGTCATCTACATCGATAGAACTTCCATCTAATTGAATAGCTGTTGATTGATTAGTTGACGTGTCATATATATACGCTTTATCTTTATCCTCATATAAATACTTCGTTAAATCAGAAGAAATTACTGGGTGGTTATAAGGCAGCATAAATTCATTTACTTTTTTACCCGAATCCAATTCATAAATCTGTATTATTAATCTCGCTTCTTTAAATAAATCTAATACGAATGCGATTTGATTCCCATCTTTTTGGATTCTCCCTACATCTACATAAGAATCTCGATATTTCTCTTTATCCTCCTTCGAATGTAGGAGACTAATCAGTTTCTCGGCACTTAAGAACCGTTCAACTTTTGACCCTTCTAGCTGAACTAAAAATTCTGCAGGGTCTTCTTTACCTTCTTCTACCGTTAAAGCCCATTCTTTCTTCCTATTCTCTTTAGCAACCTCCGTTTTATCATTTTTATTAGATGATTCCACCACTTCTGAAGCCATATCCACCGTTTTCGAAGAAAAGGAAGTAGGGACTTTTTGAGAAGCATTACATGCTGACAACACGATTAAAAAAAGAATGATTAATATGTTTCTGATCATCTTCACTTTGATCTATCCTTCCGATCAAGAATAGCTAGCCCTTTTACAGGATTAGGTTTTTCATCCAATGAATTTTTCACCACGCCTACTGAACTCAAAAATCTTACATACTCGTCTTTATGGACTGTAATACAAGCTGTTGAAGTCGGCCTACCTTTAGTATCATTATTGTAGCCCTTGTGTATATTTACGCCTTCTGCTGTAGTATCCTTTTTTTGGCTTCCTTTGGTTGCTGGAACTGCTGCACCATCCCGAATACGCAAAGCAGGATAAGAGCCCCGATGCAACCCTCCTACAAACTCATACACTCCATCTTTAACAGTTTTATCCTTGCTCTCATAATCAGGAAGTGTGCTGGCGTTTTTGCTTGTATACTTAATTTCGCCGTCTATCACCACAATTGCCATAGCTCCATATCGACCTTCCGGGTGATCTTCTTGTTTATAACTATATGAGCCGTCTCCTTCAAAGAAAAACACGAGTGGTGCTTTACGGTTCGAAGACAGCTTCTTTTGAATGATACTGTTATTGGTGTAATCATTTATTCTATACAAAGCTTGAGCTTGATTACCTTTTATGCCTTTATTACTTATATAATTTTCAATCTTTTTCACCGCTACCAATCCATCTTTATAATCCTCAGGATTTAATGGCTTCGTTTCCTCCTTCGTTGGCTTTTCAGGAGTAGTCGGCGTTTTCTTGCCCGGTTCCGTTTTCGTTGTTGGAACAGTCGGCGTTGCAGCCTTATTAACCTTAGGCCATGGAAGAATGCCGTTGGCTACTTGATGCAGATACACTGCGAGTACATCACGACCATAGCCCTTATTCTCCAGACCGTATTTTTTCGCAAAATCTTGCAGTGCAGCGTTAAGCTCCTTATCCCAATCGCCTGTTGTTGGAAGCTTGTACGAGAAGCTGTCTGGATACTTCTTGGCAAGCTTGTTCAAATTCTCTCTGGCCAGCAGGCTGTTCACGCCATACTTACTACGCAGAGCGGCGGCTTCCTTGGCTATGGCCTTTTGATCAGCAACAGTCAGCTTATGAGCCGCATCTGCGTATTGTCCAGATAGCTCTTCTAGCCGGTTCGCATCGAGATAGGAGCTGGCAGAATGCCCGCGAATCAGCTCGTTAATTAGCACATTGTCACGCAGTTGGTTCGCAAGAAGATGCATCTGCTTTTGCTTGGCTTTGTCATTTGCGCCGTGCGCTTCCCACCACTGGGACGTGTATTCATGCATTTGTGCTCTTGCCCAGGCAGGCATACGATCTATTTCTGCCACCTGCTGACGTAATTGTTTGGCCTTGGCTGCCGCTTCCTTAGCACCCTTTTTGTCCCCTGCTGCCATGGCTTTATAGTAGTCCTTTTTAAATTGAAGCAGCAAATCCTGCACCCATTGTGGATATCCCTTTCCCTTCAATTCTTGAATCAGGGATTTATAGGCTTTCAGTTCTGCATCAGGCACCTGATTTTTCATAAACTTACTAGCCTTAATATGAAGCGTTCCGTCGGTTCTGATATAGCTGGTCTTGCAAGCCAGAGATATTTCGCGAGTAGCGGTCATCTGTACCTTTTTGCCGTGAAGCACCAAGTCTGTATCTGCTTGAAAGGTAATGTCATGATGACTATACACGTGAATACCGGATGCAGGATTTAAACGTACAAGTATCTTGTCTTTCTGGGTGGAGAGAGCTACTTCTTTATCATCGAATCTCGCCACTTTTTGAGTTTTGGTATGGAACAGCTTTCTTGTCGGCTTGCTGATTTCATCGCCTTTGTAGTCTCTCTTACGGATAGATTGAACCACGCGAGCTTCCTGCTCTTTGTTGGACGGAAAATACAAATGGACATGATCCCCAAGCTCAGGCATGCAGTGCCAACCGATCCCACCACCGGTATACAAGGTTGGATAAGAAAACCAGCACCCCTCTGCTTTGGACTGCACAGCATCTACGGACAAGTGAAGTTTAACCGACTCTCCTTCACCATCTAATTCAAT
This sequence comes from Paenibacillus terrae, assembly GCF_005217525.1. GTDB lineage: Bacteria > Bacillota > Bacilli > Paenibacillales > Paenibacillaceae > Paenibacillus > Paenibacillus terrae_C. The sequence goes on from NZ_PNXQ01000005.1 coordinate 327,245, forward strand.
GACTTTCCCTTCAATGGAGGCACCTTGTATGAGTTGATTATATATAACCTCCCTCGCAATGTCTGCTTCTGGAACAAGCGTATAGTCGTATGTCATGATACCTTGCTTCATCTCTGCATTCACCTGATCCATAACCCAATGCTTTCGTTGAAACACGACGACATCTCCAAGTTCAAAGCGTTTCGTATCCTCCACTTCAGCATATGTATACTGGGGGCCTGATTTTGTTTTTTGGAGGGAAAAGTTAATGCTACGCAGTTCACCTTTCACCTGATCTTTCGATGTACCCAGCCATAATCTCGGAAACTTTGATGTAATCTCGGCAATCAGTCCAGTTTGCAGATGAGAGGCCATTCTTTTTAGAAACTCCCAATCACTCTCCCCATACTGAATCGAAAAGCCGTCCAGCTTTTTATCGCTGTCAGTCAGATCAATAAAATCCCCGTGTGGGTAGGCATCTATGATTTCGCGGAACAATTGATAATATGTCAAGTTGCTGTTTTGAAACGAACGATTTTTCCGTTGTTTATCCATTAAATATGTAAAAGAGGCAGCCTCTATGTACATGTGATATACGCCATTTTTGAATCCAATGCTAATATTAGTAACTATTCCTTTAAAAATACTAACCGTCCCTCGATCTTCATCCGTCTCATATACCTCCAGCACATCCTCATCATGTGCTAAACCGTCATACTTAGCATGATCCTCATCCGGTATGAGAGCAGTGATGTACACCTTGCCGTGCTCATTCACCTTCTGCGTCAATTCGAAATCCAGCAGCCGGACAATTTCATACGGTGCATTCACTCTAATATTTCCATAAGTCAGCACAGTTCCTGCCAGTCCCATCTTACTCCCCCCATTTGTCTTTCCATATGATGTCACTTCCTACAATCAGTAGCTAATCCTGCCCGTCTGTCGCGAATGAAATTTTTCCACACCACATGCATAAATTTGTGGAGCAGCTCATAAGAGCCGGAGATTGATCTACGTATACATCCTTCTTTCCATTCAACCAAGGCATAGAAACGCTCGGTTTGCAGGGCTGCGGAATGATTTTTCCGGAATTCCCTTTGTTAGCAGAAGAAACTATAGGGTTGTGCATACTGCGGCACATTCCGAATGAAGGGATATGAGTCTGCGGGTGAAAATCCTGAATATTCCCCTGCATTTTATCGCCAATACGAATCCCTCTGTTAGCTGAAATACTAAACCTCCCCGTATGACTTCCATAGTTACACTGTATCTGTGCCCCATCCACTACATAGCTCTCACTCATTCTTGGACTCTCCTTTGTATAGATGGCCCTCTGTATCGACCTTTTGTAATTTCAAGCCTGCCAAATTGAACCTTAAAATACATTCAGCCACATCAAGATCCACAACGATATGATGATTGGCATCCTGAACCCTGAATATCTTATGATTCTCCACTGCATATTCATCTAAAATGATTTTCCTCAGTGTACCGTCTCTATGATATTCACTAAGTGGTGATAAACACATAAGGCTAGGCAGGTTAGCCAGCCAATACCTCGTTTGCTGCATTCGCTGCATATTCGCAAAAACAACCAACTTCCAGCTTAATCCGGCTTGATATATATCAAATATTTCCTTTAGTTGTTCAGAAATTATGGATACAGGATGGTCTATAAAATCAATATAGTCCGCATCACCTGATACATAAAATTGTAAAATAGATTCTTCATCCGTAAATGATGAGCTTTCTGCCCATTCCAATAACTGTCTGCGATTCGTCTCTACTGGATACATATACTCTGTAATACGATTATCCTGTTGAATCATGTAGTACTCCATAAGCTGTTGAATACACCGCCTCACTGATTCCTTTATACTCCCCTATTCTTACTTCCAATTCATCCTCGCATTTCAACGCCTTGAATTCAGGTAGTTGTGTAGCCTGTGAAATAGCATCCTTAGCCAACTTCACAATATAAGTATGGAAATGATCCGCCGCTTGGAGTACAAAACGCTCGACATCAGGCTCAATAATTTTATTCATATAGGGTTTTCGGAGCTGATTCAATTCATCCTCCAGCTCTCCCAGATAACTAAATGCCCATCCTGTATCATAAAATCCCTGACATGGCCGGGGATCGAAGAACCAGCTTTTATCGTAGGCTTCGATGACATAGTTATAGTTTCGATCCATCAGATACGTACGTCTCATAGAATAAGTAATGTATCCGATCTTTGCTTTTGCCGTGTCTAGATGATTGGCTTGCAAGCAAATTCGCTGGAAGGATTGAATGAAGGATTGCATTAACTCTTCTTTTCTTTGTTCATACAAAGACATTACTTGGTGTAATTTCTGATTCAGCACTTCTTCTGCATAGGTCTTTTGAAAGTGTTCTAGTGCTTCCAGTCTATTCATAATCCCACCTCTGAACCTATTATATAGAATATTTACATGATATTACTGGTTCTATCCTCCTATTTAATTACTCTTTTTTCATATGATGAGATTGAAAATGAATGTATAAAAAACCAAAAAAATCATTAAATAATTTCATAAATATGTATTCGTATATCTTATATCTCTCAAAAAACCTCCTCATTAGACCTACGAAATGAAGGTTTGCGCAAGCGATTAGGTAAATGGAAGTAGAAAATCGCGGCCTACAATGAAATAATCATGTATAGGGTCAGTACCAGCGAATGTGACACCACCCGCAAAGTAGTTACCACCAATTTCCACATGTTTGCACTTCATGACAGCTACGTGGTTCAAATTGCGCCTTGGAAACCACGTTGAACCAGAATAACGAGTGCAAAGCAGAACTATGGTTCCGATACCAACAAAAACCGGAACTTTTCACTGGTTTACTTTACGGGCTGTGACAGCTTCGCTGGTACTACCCCATAAATGCTAATTTTTTGTATCGTTTGATAAAGATTCGTTCAAGCTGCGACGTGACCTTGAGATACAAAAAAGAAAGCCTCGAACCGGATAAGATTGGATCATATGTTTATTGATGCATGAAAAATTTGGATTGGTGTAGTACAGTTGAACAAATGGAAAAAGAAGGTGATACCAATGAGTTTTGCTCTTGTATTATTTATTGCAGCTGTGATTCAATTTGTTCTGGATAAAATTATCAGCAAAACAGATGAGAAGATATCAGACACGGATGGTTTTATCCCATACAGGTGGTTCATTGTGATTGGGGGTATTGTGGTAATTTTGTCAGTTCTTTTTGTTAAAGAACCTTATAAATATGTTTGGATTGGCGTATTGCTTATTCTAGTGTTCGGTGTTCGATCTATCTTCCAATGGAAATATATTCGAAGTTCACAAAAACATATTATTTCACTATTGATGATGGCCATATCTGTAGTTGGTACAATTGTTTACGTTTTAATTTAACAAAAAACCGCACAATTAGTGCGGTTTTTTGTTGTACTACTATTGATGATTAAGAAGCGTAAATCCAAGTTCCATCGATCCGTTGCATGCGGTAAATAGAACCAGCTTGAGTGATGTAACGTGTTGTACCTCCAGCGTTCGAGTACTCTACAAAAGCAGCTTCAAATTCAATACGTATGTATTTGTTGGTGTTCACATTAAACCAGCCAGCGTGTCGCGAAGTCCCGTTCAGACCAGCGGTGATAGAGTTGAGGAAATAGTTAGTCGCTAGTGAGCCAGCTATAAGAGCACCCAATCCCAATGCTACACCAGCAGCAGTTCTTGTAGCAAAGGCAAGAGCAAATATGGTAGTCGCTTCACCAGCGATGGTACTGAGTTGTTTTCTAATCCAGCTTTCGCTTTCTTTCCGTTTAACGGCATCCACGGTAATTTGTTGTGCTCGAACCATTAGGTTAAGTTCAGAGGCACTAACACTAATTCTTTCAGTATATTCACGAACATCAGCCATGATAAAATTCCTCCAATAGCATCCTCTTTTGGCATACGGAAAAGTTTTCCTAATCGTTTAATATCTTGATCGAAATATTGAAAAATTGCATTCATGGCCTCTACATCGGATTGGGTTTGGGCAAGTTTTACTAACTCCATAAACTCATCATCTGACATAATTCGCGGAGTACTTTCTTTTTCCATTTGTTCATCACCTGTTGACTGATTTTAAGTTCTCTGGCAACCTGGGCTTCTGTTTTGTCGTTTATGTAAATTTCATAGATGACTTTTTTGCTTGCTTCACACGCTAATTTATTAATATAAGATTGCAACATTACTCTGTTATCAGATTCATCCGAGTAAGAGGGTCGAAAGAGGTTAGGACTGCATTCCATAGAAACTTCACGTTTGCGATCACGTTTTTCCCGATACTGCATTCGCCAAGCAATTCTATAAAGCTCGCGTCTATAATGTTCAATGGCACCCAACGAAAATTACCTCCCTTATATTCTTATACGTGTATATAAGGGAGGGAGATACCAAATTCCATTTAACAACCTTAAAAATAGTGAGCATTCCTTCTATGGAAAAAAATATAGCATTATGTAGTTTTTCGAAACTATTTGCAAGCCCCATTACTCTATGCTTTTTCCATTCGGCATAGAAACTTTACTTTACGGGCTGTGACAGCTTCGCTGGTACTACCCCGTATAATGCATGCTAGACTCCAACAAGGCTAAAATCCGGCGATGCTGATCAATTGGGTAGACAACGCGGTGAAGTTTACAAACGCGTGGGAGGGTCACTCTCTCTGCTGCCACCCAATTGTATGATCATTCAAGCATTTGCTTAAAGCAGAGGCGGGATTCTACTCATGCATGGCCTAAAAGAGCACAAAAACCCGTGACGGATATCGTCACGGGTTTTCATGTCATGGATGTTTGCTAATAGGTAGTAATGTCACTCTAAACTTACGTATACGTGCAGGGCTGAGCCTAATAACGCTTGGGAGCAGCCAGCTTGGCCAAATCCGACATATACGTAAAAAAGGCTTCCGGATCTGTATCATATACCAGATTAACAGGGCGGCCTTCCGCCTGTTCCACGGTTCTGCCCTGACTCGGGCCGTCTGCGATAACGCTGCAATGTACCGTCTTTTTCTTTACAATATCTGGACGTCCCACCGATGCGGTGGTCAGCACATCCCACAGGTAGTAGGTCGAGTTCGTCTCACTATAGACGAGTGGCGGACAGCCTGCGTAGCAGTTACCCAGAAAATCTACGCCCTCATAGCGGCGCTCGGCAGCCCAACGTTTACGTACGGCTGGCGTTAATGGCACTTTGCTTGTGCTTTCCAGTGCCACCAGATCAATGGTAATGCCGCTTTGCCATACCCGATATGCGGCTTCTGGATCCCAGAACACATTCCATTCTGCTGTGCCATCATGCTCGGGCTCCTCTACATTCCCTTTTTCAAAGGTACCGCCCATCCATACCAGCTTGTCAATTTTCGCTTCAATATCCGGTGCCTCATCCAGCGCGCGTGCCAGATCGGTCAGCGGTCCAGTGAACAGGAGCAGTGTTTTGCCTTCGGCTCCACGTACCTTTTCGATCAGATGCTGATGAGCCGGCAGAGCTGAAAGCGGCGCTTCCATTTCTCCCGATTCATTCAGCACTGGCAATGCATCTACATAAAAGGAATGTAAACGCCAAGCGGCAGGAAATGGATTTTTACCGCGTGAATTAGATTTAGCGACTTCCACAGGCCCTTTATTTCGCCCAAAACGATCAATAATTTTACGGCTGGCATCCGTCGCAGGCTCCAGGTAACCATCTGCTGGAATAACTGATACTCCGGTCAAATGAACTTGCTCCATCTGAAGCAGCATAAACAGGGATACCAGATCATCCACTCCACCATCATGATTAAAATAAACGTTTGTCTGACTCATCTGTCTCTTCCTTCCTTATATCCCCGCGTAACAGGCATGTTCTCATCGGCAATCATCTTTAATTATGCCTGATCGCTTCGCTGGAGTAAATGTGCTATACTATTTTACACCAACAAAAAATGACCTATATTTACCATTAATGTATAATTCAAATTTTATGCAATTACTTTTATAATCTAATGAGCAGCAGGGAAGAAGGTGCAGCCTATGGTATCCAATCTGAATGCAGCCGGGGATGGTTTGCTTGCCATCATTGAAGAATTGCGAAGCGAGCTTATTACAAAGGCACAGCATGAAGCCTTTACCGACCCTTCCATTGTGGAGCTAAGTCAACGTCTGGATCATTATGTAGTCCTTGCCCAACAAAGAAAAAAGAAAAGCTAATGCCTCTTTGGTCCCCACCACAAAATTCTCCCCTTCTCGGGTCAGTTAACATATAAAGCACCCATTCCCTGTCCCGGCCCTGATCCTCAGGTTCTGCCGCTGGAGCAGGGATTTTTTTGTTTACTCCGTGCTTTTACCCTTCCACCTTCGCTCCATAGGATCGGGCTACGGCTACCGCCTGCTGGATATCGAGCTTGGCTCCGGTGATATCCAAATCTTTAAAATTCACGCCATCCATCTTCGCACCACGCAGGTCCGTTCCTTGAAGCTTCGCCTTATGCAGTCTTGCCCGGCTAAGATCTGCTTCGCGCAAATCTGCCTTTTCCAGATTACATTCGGATAAGTCAGCTTCCTTGAATCGTATTTTTCGCAAATCCTGTTTTCTTAAATCTGCATGACGCAAGTTCGTGTATGACCAATCTCCGCCTGTAATCGTGATACCATCCATATTCGCCCCCGCGAAATCTGAGCCTACCAGCTTGCAGTTATCAAACCGGGCCACAAACAGATTGGCACTGGTAAATAGACAATTCGTAAAGGCAGACTCCTTGAAATGAGAGGCATTCAGGATGGCTCCGGTAAAATCACAGTCCACAAAAGTACAGTCTTCAACAAGAGATTCATTCATCTCTACTCCCCGAAAGCGACAGCGGATAAACTCACAATTTCTCCACTCGCCTTCCCGGGCATCCATCGGACCAAAATCACGCGCTTCATAGACCTCACCTGTATAAAAAAACATGTCATCTCCCCCTATTCTTTATCCCTTAAATCAGGAACTCAGCATTTCGGCAAGACCCTTCAAAACCCCTTTTCATTTTCCCGAGCAAGCCCTTCATCATCTCATGATCCTCTGTCGTAAACTCGGCCATGCATGCACGGATCAGCTTGGTGTAATAAGGCACAACCGTCGCCAGCAACTCTCGTCCGGCCTCCTTTAGTCCGACAGTTACCATTCGTCCATCGCTCTCGTGGGCCACTCGTTCAAGCATGCCATCCCGCTCCAGACCATCAATTAGCCCCGTCATGGTTCCCCGCGTTACATCGGCCTTTTCTGCCAGCTCTGATGGTGTCATCCGGTACGGCGCATGACAATGCAGCAGGCTAAGTACGATAATCCGGCCCTGAGAGGCACCCAGCTTGGCCAAATCCATATCCATTTCTCTGAAAATATCGTTAGCCAAACGCGCAAATGTCACAAAAGTCTCCATATTGCCCACTTCTGCTTCCTCTTGCCCAAAACTACGCAGCACCCCGCGTATAGAGTCATTATGAAAATTAAAATTCATGGTCTGTCCATTCCTCCCCTGATCTCGTTTCTTCCGTCAAACGATAGCTCCTCCATTCCTCCGGCAGTAAAGAAGCATACGGCTCCTTGGCGAACCGGTCGTCTACCAGCACTAGCAAGCCTTCGTCGTATTCTGTACGGATAAGCCTGCCCCCTGCCTGAAGAACC
>NZ_PNXQ01000005.1:334925-366522 GCF_005217525.1 Paenibacillus terrae
CATAGTTAAAACCATTCCGTCCCTGTTCCGAAAAATAATCCCGCAGCACATCGCGCTCTGCGCCAATTTGCGGCAATCCTACACCAACCACTACGACTCCGTTCAAACGATCACCTGGCAGATCAACACCTTCCGCAAACACGCCACCCAGTACGGCAAAGCCGAGCAGGGTACGCTCTTGTCCCGGCTGAAAAGCCTCCAGAAAGCGATCCCGCTCCGGTTCGGTCATGCCTGGACTTTGTACCAGCGTATCCGCGGACACGCCCCGGGTCATAAATTCCTCATATACCTCTCGCAGATACGGATAGAAAGGGAAAAATACGAGCATATTCCCTTGGCGCTCCTCAGCCAATCCCGCCAGCATATTTGCAATGGCTCCCTTTGAGCGCTCACGATCCCGATAACGGATAGAGAGCGGCAGCAGGCGTACATCCCATTGCTCCTGATGAAAGGGGGAAGGAACCTGCAAGGTGTAATCTTCTTCTTTCGCTCCCAGCATGTCCCGGTAATACGCAAGCGGTGTCAACGTCGCAGAAAAGTAAATCGCCGAGCGATAGCCCTTCACAGCCTGTCCTAGCAAATGCGAGGGATCCAGGCAGAACAGCTTGACCCGCACTTCACTGCGTCCCGCCTCAATATAGGTAACGTAGCGTTCATCGTACAAAGCTGCAATTCGCAGCATGTTTTGAGCGGCAAAATACGTATCCAACAGCAACGTATAGGCCGCTCCCGAGTTACTCGTACTACCGACGCCCGCTAACAGCTCACGTTCGGCTGCCTCTACAAAAGATGTCAATAGATCCAGCACCTCATGCGGTGCCTCCGTATTTACTGCTTTTCCTGTATCCGCGTACAGCTTGCGCAATGCAATCATATGCGCGTTAACTGCACTAGCCGACCCGGCAACCTCCGGGCTTAGCAGCTTGAACTCTTTTTTCAATTCCAAAAAAGACGATTTCAACATTTCCGCCGAAAACATATCCCGACCGCGTTCCACCAGATTATGCGCCTCATCCACCAGCACGACACCTTTTCGCTTGTGCTCCTCCAGCAGTCTTTTCAGGGAAATACGCGGATCAAAAACATAATTATAGTCACTGATTATACCATCCGAGGCATACGCCACGTCCAGTGAAAATTCAAAGGGACATACCCTGTGTTTGCGTGCATAATACTCGATTACCGCTCGGGTCATCAATGTCTCGTTCGCCAAAATATCGGACACCGCACCGTTGATCCGGTCGTAATATCCCTCGCACATGCTGCACGCTCCGGCATCGCAATCATTTTCATCCTTGAAGCAGATTTTATCCTTCGCCGTCAAGGTTACTACATGCATATGCAGCCCTTGGGCCTGCATTTTGGCATACACTTCTTCTGCTGCTGCGCGGGTCGTGGTACGGGCCGTCACATAATATACCCGGCTCACCAGCCCTTCACCGAAGGCCTTGATTGCAGGAAACAGAGTAGATACCGTTTTACCGATACCCGTAGGCGCTTTGGCAAACAGATTGACCCCTTCTGCAATCGTCTTGTATACCGAACCCGCCAGAGGCCGCTGGCCTGAACGATACGTGTCAAAGGGAAAGGTCAGTGTTGCAATACTGGCGTTACGCTTCTCTGCATGTGCTCTCAGCAGGAATGCATACGGCGCATAACCCTCGACCATCCTCAGCGCAAAGCTCTCCAGCTCTGCAAAGGATAACTCCCGTCTGAAGCGCCGAATTTCTCCACTGTGTACCTGCACATAAGTAAGCTGGGCTTGCATGGAATTGCGCTGCTCCCCTCGGGCAATCATATAGGCGTACAGAAACGCTTGCGCCCAATGCACGGGTTGACCATCTCCCGGAATATCTTCGAGAGGAATGGAAACCGACTTGATTTCATCAACCGTCCATATGCCGTCCAGCTCAATCAGTCCATCACAGCGGCCCTCCACGATAAATAGAGCACCCTCAAATGGAATTTCTGCACGCAGATGCACCTCTTTGCGGTCATGCTCCTTATAGCTTTTTTGGATAAGCTGGTGCACGCGTGTTCCTTCTAGCATGCTGCTGTTCGAGCGGAAACCACCGTGAATGCTGCCGCTCCGATGCACATATTCCACAAGGGGACGCACCGATATGTAAATGGGTTCCTTCATACGATCACCCGTTCCAGTCATTAGTCCTTTCACTGTATCACGTAGACAGACGAAACGTAAGAGACATAAGGATTGTTTGTCATCTAAACTGGTATTCACTCATGACCTCTTTTTTCCGAAATATAGAAATAGGGCTTTTAGCTTGCACATCTTAACGACACTACATCTCACATTACAATCATAAGGGATAGGGATATGTTAAAAGAACTAATCAATAATTTTGCATTATTAACGAGTTTCTTATTCTTTGGAAATTTACTTTTGCGAAAATATGAACGTTACCTGGAAAAACATATATTCCTTTACCGGATAATGAATGGCTTTATGCTAGGCCTGTTTGGCATTCTGTTAATGATGACTGGTTTAATCAGCGGAAATTTTGTAGTCGACCTGCGCCAACTGGCTATTATCATATCCGTTTATATGGGAGGACCGATATCCGGTCTGTTGACCACCCTGATCATAAGCCTATACCGAATTTACCTCAATGGTGGTTGGACAGATATTTCTCTGACTGCTACTGCCAATAGCATCCTGACACTGGCTATTTCCCTTGCCTTTATTCGAGAACAAAACTTGAAATTCGGAAAATGGATGTTGGCCGTGCTTGGAGCTGTTGTCGTGTCGCTGTTAGCTACTTTCTATCTGATTGAGCATCCCAATCCTGAATCTACAATACTGTTCGCAACCATTACGATGCTTGGCGGCCTGTTCACTTATTTTATGGTGTCCCATATCAAAAAAACAGAACGGGCCATTCATCTACTCAAAGAGGCAGCGAATCGGGACCATTTAACCGGATTATACAGTCCGCGTGCTTTTGATGCGCTATTTGAAGAGGTCTTTCATACTTCCAAGACGACAAAACAACCCTTTGGGATCGTGATGCTGGATATTGACCACTTTAAAAATATTAATGATACGTATGGTCATTTGAACGGTGACACCGTCTTAAACCAATTGGGGAATTTGTTAAACCGGGAGTCTACAAGGAGGACATACCCCTCACGTAAAGGTGGAGAAGAATTTGCCATTCTGATTGGAGATTGCGACAGCCAGAAAGCAGCAAGCTTTGCCGAAAAGATTCGAAAGGCTGTGGAAAACGGTCCCTTTCAACTAAATGACGGAACCATCCTTCCTCTGACGGTATCTATCGGAGCAGGCAGCTTTCCTACCATTGCAGCGGATAAATTATTGGAGAAGGTGGACGACGCTCTATATGAAGCCAAACGCTCAGGACGCAATCGGGTAGAAATAGCAAAACGATAATTATAAGTCGCTAAATGTCTGGAAAGCTGGATTATTGTTAATAAAAAGTGGTAAAATGGAAATAAGATTTGTATTAGAAAATCTTCTGCCGTTAGAGGAGACATGCCTTACAATCGACATGGGGGGTGAGCTTTTTGGACCTCGAACAATTGGAAAAACTCATGGAAAAAGAACGCTGCGAACTAAATCGTATGGCAACCTTACATGGGCTAAAGGATGAACGTGTATTGGTCAAATCCTCTCGGCTTGACCGAATTATGGACAAGTATCTCCACACCAAGCGAGCGATAAATGGTGACAATCAGGCACATCCATAGAAAAAAGCTACACCGCTGCCCTTTACGGGCAGCTTTTTTGTCTTCCCTTACTTCCCTACTTCCTCGCTTACTACTTTCTTCGGTACTCCGTCCGCAGTAGTTCCTGCGTAAACGTAATCCATTCTCTCGCGGCAAAGGACAGATACCGATCCTTTCGCCAGATCATCCCTAGATGCCAGGGAATGACGGGATCAACGAGTGGAATAACACGCAATCGTTCAGAATCAAGTTCACGGCAAATCGCTTCCGGCAGCAGCGCTATCCCCAGGTTCGCAGCAACCATTTCGCTGATCAGGTCCCACTGTGAGCTTTCATAGACGACACGCGGCTGGAAGCCAGCCCGGACACACTCTGCAATAATACGATCATGCAGTGTAAAATCCTCGCGGAACAGCACAAATGATTCCTCCGCCAGTGCTGCCAGCGGTACCTCTGTACGCTCTGCCAGTACATGCGTGGGATGAACCAGCAAGTTCAGCTTTTCCTCCACGAACAGAAACGTCTCGAATATATCCCCACTCGCTGGCAGCACAATGACGCCGATATCCAGTGCACCCGCACCTACGTCCTGTTCTACTTTTTTTGCCCCATCCTCAAATAGCTGAATGGTCACATCGGGATATGCCTTGTGAAATTCCCCAATGACACGCGGAAAAAAGCTCGATCCGACCATGGGGGGCAGACCGATACGGATGTGCCCTTTTTTCAGGTTCATCAAATCACTCAGCTCGGAGGACAAGCTCTGGAAGGACTTCACAATCGCTTGCGCCTGAAGCTCAATCACCTTGCCCGCGTCCGTCAGCTCGATTCTTTTGCCGATCCGGTCAAACAAAGCGACACCCAATTCATCCTCCAGGCTTTTAATCGTCTTGCTGATCGTCGGCTGTGTAATGAACATGCTCTGGGCCGCCTTCGTAAAGCTGCGCAAGCGCGCGACCTCCAAAAAATACTGCAAATGTCGGATATCCATCCCATCACCTTCTTCCATAGACAAATGGAATACATCGTATTCTTTATATGCATTTTACTCATGAAAGCTTGTGATGTAAAATTTCATTACAGTTTGAAAAATAACGGAACTCATAGATAGGAGCCATTATATATGAAAAGCTTCATACGCGGTGTCCTCCAGATCGCCGTCCTGATGGCCTTTTCGCTCATCCTGAACGCGGTGGTCTCCTGGCTCCACCTGCCTGTACCCGGTAGCATTATCGGCATGCTAATTCTCTTTATTCTGCTACAAACGGGCGTGCTCCGTCTAAGCTGGATTGAGATCGGCGCAAACTGGCTGCTGGCCGAACTGCTATTATTCTTTATTCCCTCCGCTGTCGGCGTTATGAATTATTGGCCGATGCTGGAGCACGATGGGATGAGCATTATGCTGGTCGTACTGCTTGGTACCTTTCTCGTGATGGCCTGCACGGGCATGATCGCCAGTCTGCTCGGCAAACGAAAGGAGCACAAATCATCATGATCGGTCTTCTATGTATTGTATTGACGCTCGCTATTTACTGGATGGCCAAACGCATGTACCGCACGCTCCCCAAGGTGTATATGTCTCCACTACTCATTACACCGATCATTATTATTTTAGTTTTGACGCTTTCAGGTATAAATTACCGTTCCTATAATTCGGGTGCCCACTTGCTCTCCATGCTGCTCCAACCAGCTACGATTGCATTTGCCGTCCCTTTGTACCGATATTTCCCTGTGCTGAAAAAACACGCGGCCCAAATCGTACTTAGCGTGCTGTCCGGTTCAGTCGTAGCCGTAATATCCTCCATGGTACTCGCCAAATGGATGCATCTGGATTCCTCGCTGATGAGCAGCCTGATTCCTCGCTCCATTACGACACCGATTGCCATGAATGTTTCACAGACGATTGGCGGTAATCCGACAGTCACGGCTGTGTTTGTTATTTTAACCGGATTGAGCGGTCTCATTATCGGTCCGATGACCGTGAAGCTGTTCCATATCGAAAATGAAGTTTCGCGCGGTGTACTGCTCGGTACCGGAGCTCATGGTACAGGTACCTCCAAAGCGTTCGAGTTCAGTTCGCTGACAGGCACTATTTCCAGCATCTCTATGGTGCTCGCCGCCCTCTTTACCTTGGCGGCTGCGCCGTTCCTGTTCCACTTGATGCTGTAAGCTCAGTAAAGCGCAAGATATTAAATGGACACTGCCCCTGATATACAAAACGAAGAAGCTCCGTTCCACTAGCCGTAGTGGGACGGAGCTTCTTCGTCTATTCGGAAGTAAGGCCCCTCATCTTTCATGCAATCAAATTGCTTTAACAGCGCCGGGTTTATCATCTTCTTCAACAGGTGTCACGGCTTCACGTAAATAAGCGTCCAGTTCTGCCGCATATTGTCGCTCTTGCGCGGCGCTCCAGCCTGCATGCTCAGACATCAGCGCAATGACGGGCTGCTTCCAGCGCTTTACTCCGTCAATCTCAAAAAACAACGCTCCGGTGCGGCGTATGAAAAAATCAGACGGTGTCACCGTCATTTCCTGCTCCATGGCATACAGGAGCGGGACACGCATTTCCACAGGCAGCGCCGCTTCCGTCTCGCTGGCCTCCCTCATGCTGCGTGCCGCTATGGCAAACAGCCGCTCCGCATTGGAGCCGTAGCGGGTGGCCCACGCTCTGGTGGTTTCTGGCGGCAATCCGAGCGCAGCACCTGCTGCCGCTTGCCCGCTCACGAAGGCATCCCAACCGGCGGAGCCGCCTACGTTACCGCCCGAGATCGGGATGTGCCTGGTGCGGCATGCCCGGAAGGTCTGCCCATGCAAACGCCCCAGCTCCCGTACCGCACGGTCTACAACCAGCTCGGACATTTTCCGGTAGCCTGTCAGCTTGCCGCCCGCAATCGTGATCAGGCCCGAACGGGATTCCCAAATTTCATCCTTGCGCGAAATTTCCGAAGGGCTTTTGCCGTCCTCATAAATGAGCGGCCGTACACCTGCCCAGCTCGATTCCACATCCTTGACGGTCAGCTTCACATCAGGGAACATACCGTTGATCGCTTGGAGCACATAGGTCCGATCTTCAGCGGTCATTCGGGGATGAGCTGTATCCCCTTCATATACCGTGTCGGTCGTACCTGCGTACGTTTTCCCGTCACGGGGAATGGCGAATACCATCCGTCCATCCGGTGTATCAAAATAAACGGCCTGTCTGAGCGGGAATCGCTTGGCATCGAACACCAGATGGACACCTTTAGTCAGACGAAGCACCTTGCCTTCTTTGGACCGATCCATCTCCCGCAGCGTATCCACCCACGGTCCGGCAGCGTTAATAACTAGCGAAGCCCGGATTTCTAAAGGCTGCCCCGTTACCCGATCCGTTACACTCGCGCCGCTGATTCGTCCGTCATCATACAGCAGCTTGTCGGCCTTGGCGTAATTTACAGCCAAAGCCCCTCGTGCAACAGCCTCCTTCATAACCTCAATCGTCAAGCGGGCATCGTCCGTACGATACTCCACATAGCTACCGCTCCCCTTGAGTCCTTCCCTCTTCAACAAAGGCTCCCGCTCCAGCGTAGCCCGAATATCCAGCATTCGGCGACGTTCGCTATGCTTAACCCCAGCCAGAAAATCATATACCAGCAGTCCGACAGAAGTGGTAAATGCGTTAAACGTGCCTCCCTTGTGAAACGGAAGCAGCATACGCTCCGGCGTGGTCACATGCGGGCCATTTTCGAATACAATTGCCCGCTCCTTCCCGACCTCGGCTACCATTTTAACCTCAAACTGCTTCAAATATCGAAGGCCACCATGCACCAGCTTCGTGGATCGGCTAGACGTGCCTGCCGCAAAATCCTGCATCTCGACCAGAGCTGTCTTCAAACCTCGGTCGGCAGCGTCCAGCGCAATCCCTGCCCCTGTTATCCCGCCACCAATAATTAAAATATCAAAATGCTCTCCCTCCATACGCTCCAAAGCAGCCGTTCTCTTCTGCGTAGCAAATCCCTGTTCTCCCATCATCTACCCCTCCATCTCTATAATCATCCACCGACCCTATCATCAAAAATACAAAAAAAGACCACGAACATCGCTACGGCACATGCCGAGCGGTTCATGGTCTCTCCAAGTCTCCTGACGGGTATTAACTTATCTATATCCTAGCACACACCGTACTCCGTGAAAAGGGGTTATTAGCTATTGCTTATAATGCTCAAAAAGCTGTTTGTTGGATGTCGTAACTGCTGTAGCTCCCGCGGCGAGAGCCGCTTCCACATCCTCCGGGGTACGAATCAGTCCTCCTGCCAAGATGGGAATCCCTGTGCGTTCACTGACCTCTGTAATCATGGGCGGAACAACGCCGGGCAGTACCTCGATGTAATCGGGTCGCGTTTTTTCCACCAGTGCGTAGCTTTTTTCCAGCGCAATCGTATCTAGCATGAATACCCGTTGTACAGCGAGAATCCCCTTCTTTTTGGCGGTCGCAATCACACCAGATCGAGTCGAAATAATACCGAACGGCTTAATCTCCTGACACAAATATTCAGCGGCATATTCATCATTCTTCAAGCCCTGTACCAGATCGGCATGCAATAGCATCTGCTTGTTGCGACTCCTGGCTAACTGGTACAGGCTGCGTAGCTGCGCTACATGCGTATCCAGAAAAACCGCATACTCATAGGAGCTGTCCAAAATTCCCTCCATCTGCTTCATGTGCTTGGCAGCAGGCAAAATGCGTTGTCCCTGAAATGGCATGGATACCCCCCTTAAATCCCTAAGCTAAAATGTCGATCAAATCTTTCAAATTTTATATTATCACTCTGTTCAACGAACGTGAAGCGGCTTCATTTTAGGCATATGCCCAGCACAAGGCTTGACTTTCATTTTATTTTGTAACTATAATAGTTACATGTCCAAGTTTGTGAATGAACAGGATGAGCTTACGATCAAACTGACGAATCATCCAGATCATATTTATAGGAGGCTATTTATTATGAAAATTGCAGTTATTGGTGCAAGCGGTAAAGCAGGAGGCAACATTGTTAAAGAGGCATTGGACAGAGGCCATGAAGTAACGGCGATCGTTCGTGACCCTGCCAAAGTCACAGAGAGCCGCGCGACTGTGGTACAAAAAGACGTTTTCGATCTGAAAACAGACGACCTGAAAGGCTTTGACGTTGTCGTTAACGCTTTTGCCGCTCCACTCGGTCAAGAGCATCTGCATGTAGATGCAGGTAACGTTCTGATTGAAGCACTGCGCAATGTATCCGGTACTCGTCTGATTGTTGTGGGCGGTGCAGGCAGCCTGTTCACAGATGAGTCCCAAACCTTGTTGGTTAAAGATACGCCTGGTTTCCCTGATTTCGTATACCCAACGGCTAATAATCAAGGAAAGAACCTGGAAATATTGCGTGGAACCAGCGATCTGAACTGGACTTTCATCAGTCCTTCGGCTGAATTTGCTCTCGGCAAACGCACAGGCTCTTATCAAGTTGGCAAAGATGTGCTGCAAGTCAATTCCAAAGGCGCAAGCTATGTCAGCTATGAAGATTATGCGGTGGCTGTAATTGACGAAATCGAGAAACCACAGCATCTGAACCAACGCTTCACTGTGGTATCCGAGTCCTAATTCCTGCACTTAATCCGACATATACGTATGATAAAAAGACCCTTCGGTCATTTCCCATAGGACATGCAAAGTCCGGTTTTGCTACAAATCGGACTTTCCATACACACTGTGAGAATATGAACCCGATGGGTCTTTTAGATATGACTAGTTATATTATCAGGCCTCAGCTTCCTTCTTCTGCTCACGACCGGGAGACTTCTTATCGCTAAAGCATAGCTTGAGGATTGGGGGTGCAGCCAAAGTCGTCAGAATGACAGCAATGATGACGGATGTAAAATATTGCTGCGCCAGCAGACCCGTTTGCAGCCCGGTAGCTGCGATAATAAGCGCGACTTCGCCGCGAGATATCATACCGGAGCCAATCGCGAGCGAAGAACGGTTATTAAAGCCGGTCAGACGCGCCCCGATCCCGCCACCGATCAACTTCGTCACCATTGCAACCAGTGTCAATGCAACGACAAATCCGATCTGCTGCCCTACACCCTCGAAAGAGACATTTAATCCAATGCTGACAAAAAACACAGGGACAAAGATGGAATAAGCGATAGGCTCCACTTTTTCTTCCACGACATGCTTAAAGCTCGTTTGCGAAATGGCAATCCCGGCAGCGAAGGCTCCGATAATGCCCGCCATACCCAACATATCTGCAAAATACGCAAACCCGAAGCAAATGATCAAAGCAGCGGTAATGGTGGCCTCTGTCACCTTGAGCGGAGCAAGTATTTTCATGATCCAGGGAACCACAAACCAACCTCCGAATATAGCGACGACAAAGAAAAGAAGCTTTTTGCCGACAAGCAGCCCCAGAGAGGTTCCCCCTCCTACCCCGAATATACTCATCAGCACTGCCAGCAGCACCACAACAAGCACATCATCCAGCACCGCTGCGCCCAAAATGGTCGAGCCTTCCCGGGTGTTAAGCTTGTTCATATCCTTTAGCACCTGCACCGTAATGCTGACAGAAGTAGCGCTCAGGATAACTCCGAGAAACCATCCTTCATGCACCGAAAATCCAAAGGCTTCTCCGACTGCAAAACCGCAAATGAGCGGCAAAATAATTCCCCCGACTGCCACGGCTACCGCAGGTTTCCAGTTACGACGAAGCTGATCCAGATCCGTCTCCAGCCCAGCAATGAACATCAGCAGCAGCACTCCGATTTCAGACATATCATGAATAAGTGTATTGTCCTGAACCCATCCCAATACCGCCGGACCCAGTACAATACCGGCAATCAGCTTCCCTAGCACCGAAGGCTGACCGAGCCTTACCGACAGATCACCAGCCACTTTAGTAAACAGCAGAATCAGTAAAAGATACAATATAAATTGCATGGTTCATATACCTCCTTTAATCAGCAAATGGTAGACATCTAATATTGATAAAATGCTAAAAATTTGCGCAAAATATGTGTCTGACATGCCCTGAACACAACAAAAAAAGGAATCTGTAGCTGCAGATCCCCTTAAAAAAGACAAAGAGGAGCCTTGGTGACAGGCTCCTCCGATAATCATTTTCATTTTATGTTGTTGTTCAGTAACCTACGTTAGTTACACATAATATGACTTTATTATACCTTTTCATTAAACCCCTGTAAATGCTTTGAATCAGTTCTTTGCTTTTTCTACATAGCGGACACGGTATTCAGAGGACAGCATACTCATCAGAATCGAGTCATGGTATTGATGATTATAAAATAACGCGTCCCGTTGCACGCCTTCACGTTGAAAGCCTATTTTTTCATAGCAGCGGATAGCCCGTTCATTAAAATCATACACATTCAGCTCGATTCGATGCAGATTACAGATACCAAATCCATAATCAAGCATAAGAACAAGTGCTTCGGTTCCGTAGCCTTTTCCCATATTCCCCTGTTCATTAATGGCAATGCGGATGTTGGCACTTCGGTTCAGGCTATCCATATCCTGAAGGGCGATGTCACCGATGATACGATCATCTTCCTGAAGGGCAATCAGCAGCAGAAGGCTGGACGTATCCTGCCCTTTGGATTCAATGTAACGACCAATTTGATTCTTGGTAAAGCTGCGCTGTGTGCCTGTCAGCCTCCTCACATCCTGATCAAACAACGTATTATAGTATAATTCGGTGTCCTCTACATGAATCGGACGCAGGTACACCCGCGATCCCTCCAGTAACCGTGCCACTGGTGTTGTGTGCAAAGATTTTTGAGTCATAATCATTCTCCTATTCTGGAAATATTTATTCAAAAAAGGAAGCCAGCTACTACTGCGCAGGGTCGGCATTTTTTACTGCAGAATTGTTAAAATCAGCAGGTGATTCACGCCAAATGAAGGATTGAAGCATGAGTCCGACTAAACCCAAAGCCCCAATCGTCACTCCAATCCAGACAAAGGTAGTGCCTGGTCCCGTCAGACGAATCATTGCACCCCCGATAAGCGGTGAGACGATCATGATCGCTCCGGTCACGGTACTTTGGATACCGAAGACGCGCCCTACCATATCGGGTGGAGTTCCGGCTTGCAATATGTAATTCTGGGTGATGATGTACAAACCATTGCCCACGCCCAGCATGGCGCCAAACATAAGCAGCACGGGTAATCCTACGCCAGGTTGTGACCACCCCAGAGCAGCAATAGCTCCACCAATCAGCACACAGCCTCCACCGAGGCCCCAGCCCGCGCTTATCCGGTTCAAACGGTTCAGCACTAGCATACAAACGACGGCACCAGCGCCTATGGCTGAAACCAGCCAGCCGAGCAGCGATTCGTTACCCGGAGCGAGCACACGCAGCAGCGTCGGGAACTGATAGTCAATCATAAGGATGGCGATCATGCCGAAAAGTCCGAACACAAGCGTATTTATAAGCATCCGGCTGCGCCACAGAAAAGCCCATCCCTCGCGCCATTGGCTGAAAAAATGGGACGAACCGACGTGTTCCTTCCGATTAACGGCTCCATCAGCCTCAGCCTTGCTTGGCGAATCCTGCGTCCCTTGCAGCACAGCAGTAGTCGCATGCTGATCTACGTTGTCGAGGACGGGGCCGATTCCGCGCAGCGGCCACAGCACCAAACCAGAGCACAGGCGCAGCAGCGCATTAAGGATAATGCACGCTTGGGGCGACATCACAACCAAGGTCATGGCTCCCAATAATGGCCCCGCCACTTTGGAAGCCTGATTGACCAGCCCATTCAGCGAGGTCGCCTGAAACAGGTCGCCGCTGGCGACTACAGTGCGGGTCAAGCCCTGCTGTGAGGGCATTTGGAATACGCCAGCCGCCGCGCGCAAACCCAGCAGAGGCAACAACCACGCCGGGCCCGGAACAGCGAGAATCGCCAGCGTCAGCAAGGCAATAGCTGCATCGCAACCGATCATCAGCCGGGCCTTATGCACCCGGTCGGCTAGCGTACCTGCGATAGAGCCGAGCAGCAGACCCGGTAGCGCCATCACGACCGGAATCAGCGCAATTAGCATGGGATCGGCTTCCCAGCGGTAAGCGACGAGCACCTGAATAGCGATGGCATCAAACCAATCGCCAAAGGAAGCAGCCGTGTGCGCCGCAAACATCCGGCGAAAACGGCCGTTGCGCCAAATACTGGGCGTAGATTCTGATTCTTTTTTTTCCTCCATACCTATTCACCCTGCTCTCATTTTCTGCATTAGTAGCATAAGAACATTCTAACGGGCCTATATCAGAGGAAAATCAGACAGTAAAAAACATCAAATCGCAGAAAGTGTTTGCTCCAACCAACGCCTTAGTGCCAAGCGATGCATCGTTAAGCCATTGTCCCGATCAAGTCGTTCATATTGAGTAGCATATTTCTCTTCCAACGCAGGAAAAATACCATAACGCTTCAAAAAGCCGCGGATTTGACAGACTGCCTTGATTTTAAGCAGCTCCTGTTTAGCCATATCAAGCGTGTTCAGCCCCTCATCCAATAGCCGCTCGGCCTCGTCCACTCCCCCGGTAAGCAGGAGCATGAATCCCTGCATCATCCGATAACGCCCCAGCTCCCGCAAATACGGAGCCTCTGATAGCATCCCTTCCAATCGAACGGATAGTACCCTAGCCTCCTCTATACGGTTGGCGGTCAGATGCATGTGCATTTCCATCAGCGCAACAGGCATCGCAAATTTGTCCAGCTCATCCCGCTCCATCACTGCAAAAGCCAGCGGAAGTCTCTCCTGTGTGCGTTCAGGTTGTCCATTCTCCACATAAGCCTCCAGGATGTTGAGGATACGCAATTCCCGCTCCTGCTCAGCGGACAGTAATCCACTGGCAAGCGCCCGCTCACACAGAGCAAGTCCTTGATCCGTTACCCCTGCTGTACCTAAATATAGCAGTAACATCCAGTAAAGTCGATCTTTAGGAGCAAAGTCCTCCCGTTCTAAAAACCACAATATATCGGCCTGCACAAACCGGGTATACATCTGATAAAAAGGAGACAGTGCGAACCCCATCTGCTCCTGCTGGGCGGCCAGCGCCACGATGGAATCCCCCTGTCCGAGCAACTGATATTTTCGAAATAGTCCATGGACAGCGTCTTGTACCTCCTGATCTTGCAGGGACGGATGATTCTGTCGTTGTGCATCTGCAAGGGTCAAGCTGTAGCCATACCCTCTGATCGTATGAATACGAAGAGCAGTCCATGGCTTGAGCTTTTTGCGCAATCTATAGATATGATCGTCGACCGTGCGCTCCACCGGATATTCCAGCGGCCATACACGATCCAGCAGTTGTTCCCTGGTAAACACCTGATTGCGGTTATCGTACAGAAATCGCAGCAACGCAAACTCCTTAGCGAGCAGGATGACACGGTCCGTACCACAGATTACACTGTAGCCGTCTCCATCAAATTGCGGCTTGATCATCCACCTCGCCTCCAACATATCGTTTCTTGGCTGCACCAAGCCCTGTAAGCAGAAGCAATACGCTCAGGGACAAAAGCAGCAGCAGCGGAATGGTCCAGCCATGTGTAGCATCATGCAAATAGCCAAACAGTGTCGGCCCCGTCGCCGCCAGCAAATAGCCAAAGGATTGCGCCATACCGGACAGCTCCGCTGCCTGCTGCGGTGTTCGGGTCCTCAAATTAAAGAACATCATCACGAGCGGAAAAGCAAAACCACCCGCTATACCGATGCAAATCACCCAAATTACACTCCATTGTGTAGCCCCCAGCAAAAATCCACCCAGACCAATAAAATACAGGGCAGCCATAATCAGAACCAGTATTCGCTGATCCTTTACCCGAGCTGCCCAAATAGGCACAATAAAAGTAAATGGCATTTGCGAAAACTGCAGCACGGACAGCATCCATCCCGCAGTCTCTGAATCCATTCCCTGTCCAACCATCATCTGGGGAAACCATGCGGCAGGGACGTAGAACAAGGCAGATTGCAGCCCCATAAACAACGTCACCTTCCAGGCCAAAGACGATGTATACACACTCACAGTTCGGGCGGACACCGCCGCTTTATTGACTGTTTTGCGCGTCTTGAGAAGCTGGGGAACCCAGAGTAAAATGCCCACCACGCCTACAATACTCCATATCCCCAAAGAACCGCGCCAACCCAAACCTGCGTTTAGAGCCAAAGGCACGCTCAATCCCGATGCCGTTGCAGCAACCACATTCATGGATACTGAATATACTCCAGTCATCAGTCCGCTATTGCGGGGGAACTCTTCCTTGATCAGACTGGGCAGCAAAACATTACACACTGCAATCGCCAGTCCCAGCATGGCTGTCCCGGCAAATAATGCAGTCACTCCTAGCGTAGAACGCACTACAATACCTGCGGTCAGCAGCAGTAATGCCCCAAAAATGACACGGGCGGACCCGAAGCGGCGCGACAGATTAGCTACAAAAGGCGACAACAGCGCAAAAGCCAGCAGCGGTAATGTCGTTAACAAGCCGCTCAGTGTATTCGAAATATGCAAGGAATCCTTAATCATGCCGACAAGTGGCCCTACCGAGGTAATAGAGGCACGCAGATTGGCACCTACCAGAATGATTCCTGCGGCAAGCACCCAAGGACCGGCATGCCACAAGGATTTGTATACCAAAGCTCGTTGGTGTTGCTGTGAACTCATCTCTCCATTCTCCAATCTATCTGTGTTATGCTCAAAGGCTCCAACCGAGTGTACGGCTGGAGCCTAGGCAATTTTGATCTCATTAAATTATAATGGCATTTATGCCATATGCATAGGACGGATAAGCGTAGCACTCCAAATCTTCAATTCAGCGTACAACCACAGCTACAGCCAAACAAACAAAAGCTGCCTGAAAGGATGCTTTCCTTTTGAGGCAGCTTTCTGTCCATGATTTAGATGCATCCAGTGCCGCTTAACCTTAACGTACCAGCCAGCCGCCATCCACTGCCAAAATATGACCGTTCATGTAATCGGAGCCCTGACTTGCGAGGAAAACAACAACTCCCATCAAATCGGACGGATCACCCCAACGACCCGCAGGAATACGGGACAAAATTTCCTGATTGCGGCTCTCATCCGCACGGATTGGAGCAGTGTTCGCCGTAGCAATATAACCAGGAGCAATCGCATTAATCTGAACATTATGAACCGCCAGCTCGTTGGCAAACGCCTTGGTCAAGCCAGCTACTGCATGCTTACTTGCTGTATACGGCGGAACGAACTTTCCACCCTGAAAAGCAAGCATGGAAGCGACGTTGATAATTTTCCCGCTTTTTTGCTCAACCATCACCTTTGCTACTTCCTGACTCAGGTGATAGACAGCATTCAGGTTGATTTCCATCACCGCGTCCCAATCCTCATCTTTGTACTCCAGCAAAGGAGCGCGACGGATTGTCCCCGCATTGTTTACAAGAATATCAATTTTACCAAATTCCTTGATGCATTCTTCTACAATTTTCTTAATAGATGCTTTTTCCGTCAGGTCAGCTTGATAAAAAGCCACCTTCACACCTGTAGGTTCCAGTAAACGTCTTGTTTCTTCATACTCATCATTGTTAGCTACAATGAACAGATCTGCGCCCGCTTTGGCCAAAGCTACTGAATATCCCTGACCCAAACCCGTGTTGCCTCCCGTTACAATTGCCGTCTTGCCTTTCAGACTGAAAAAATCCAACGAAAAAGTATCCAGACCCATACTTACGCCTCCATCATATTTTAGTGTAAAGCATATACCTTAAGATTTATGCAAAATGCTCACCTCAATGAATCTTACAGCGCTGCACGAACTTCCTTATATTTAGCTACATAACGCGCGGCGTTCTCTGTAATCAGATCGTAGCGGCCATCCTTGGCCGGAGCCGTCAGGTTCCCTCCAATGCCCACTGCGACACTTCCGTTGCGCAGCCATGTTTCCATGTTATCCAGATCGACGCCGCCCGTTGGCATAATTTGCACATGAGGCATTGGCCCTTTGACCGCCTTGACAAAATCCGCACCCATGGCGCTACCGGGGAACAGCTTCACAACATCACTACCCAGCTTCATCGCTTCCTTAATTTCATTCAGCGTCATGCAACCGGGCATATAGGGAATCGCGTATAAATTGCACAGCTTCGCCGTCTCTTCTTCAAAAGAAGGACTCACCACGAACTCTGCTCCAGCCAAAATAGCAATTCTCGCTGTCAGCGGCTCCAGTACAGTTCCCGCACCAATAACAGCCCGATCCTTAAATTCGTCTCTCAATCTGCGAATCGCCCGATCCGCATCCGGCGTGGTAAACGTAAGCTCAATATTGTCCAAACCGCCTTCAATACAGGCTTTGGACATTTGGTACGCTTCCTCCGCTGTGTTTCCCCGAATGACTGCAACAACACCAACCGAAGTGATATGCTCCAAAACTTTCTTTTTCGTCATGTTCCTGATCCTTTCCACGAATGGGATGGCTATGTTCCATTAGCCGCTTGCAAGTACCCCGCTCCAATATGCCGGATTAACGCAACTCGCTCATGGCTACCTGATCCATGTCTTTGTACGTTTTATTTTCGCCGGCCATGCCCCAAATGAAGGTATAGCTGCCAGTAGCCGCACCACAGTGGATAGACCAAGGTGGCGAAATAACCGCTTCATCATTCTTCATCACCAGATGGCGCGTCTCGTTCGGCTCACCCATCATGTGGAACATTCTGGCGTTCTCATCCAGCTCAAAGTAGAAATACACTTCCATACGACGGTCATGAACATGTGTCGGCATGGAGTTCCATACACTGCCGTTTTCCAGTGTCGTCATCCCCATTACCAGCTGACAGCTCTGAATGCCTTCATCATGGATAAAGCGACGCAAGGTGCGGTTGTTGGCTGTTTCCTGCGCGCCCAGACTTTCAGACGGAACATCGGCAAATGACTGCTTCGCTGTCGGATATGTGGTATGAGCCAGCGCCGACACAATGTAAAATTTTGCAGGTTTTGAGCTGGAATCGCTTTCAAAGATCAACTCCTTGCCCCCTCTTCCTACGTAGAGACAGTCTTTCGTGTTCAACTCGTAGGTTTCGCCGTCTACCTTTACAGTTCCGCTACCTCCAACATTAAAAATGCCCAGTTCCCGGCGCTCCAAAAAGGTTTCCGCCTTAATTTGATCGCTGCCTTCCAGCGCAACGGATTTATTTACGGGATGAATGCCCCCGATAATGACACGATCTTCATGCGTATAAACCAGCTTAACTTCCTCAGGCACAAACAGTTCCTGTATCAAATAGTGCTGACGCAACTCTTCAGTCGTAAAATGCTTGGCATGTTCGGGATGAGTTGAATAACGCATTTCCATAAAAACATTCCTCCTGTTTAGATAAACTTTTTTATCAATGGGATTGTTATAAAAGCGGTTTCTAACTCTACTTCTTAGCTAGAATTGTAATAATTATCAATGGGGGTGTCAACCCAATTCTTCACCATTCCTTGAAAAATCCTTAATATTCAAGAACTTTTACACTCTTTTTACTGTTTGATAAACAAATTCATATTTTTTTATCTACATTATCCAAAAAGTTTTTAACAATTATATCAACTTCCTCATTGTGAAAAACCGATTTATGTGATAATTTCAATTTATTCAGTTGGTGCATGCGCTTACAGATTTAGTTTACTAAACAAAGGAGGAATTTTGAATGACCGCAACATTGGATGCTGTTACCTTCGGAGAACCGATGGCCATGTTTTATGCCAATGAAGCAGGCTCTCTGGATGAGGTGCGCTCGTTCACCAAAGCGCTGGCCGGGGCGGAGACAAATGTTTCGGCCGGTTTGGCACGATTGGGGCTACGGGCGGGACTCGTGACCAAACTAGGTGAGGATGCATTCGGCAAATTCATTGCCGGGGCGCTGCGTCAGGAGGGGATCGACACCCAGAACGTCATGTTTACCAAAGACTACTCTACCGGGATGCTGATTAAATCCAAAGTCACCAGCGGAGACCCGGAGGTCGAGTATTTTCGCAGACACTCTGCCGCTTCCACGTTAAGCATCGCCGATTTTAACGAGGCATACTTTGCCGGGGCACGCCACCTGCACTTTACAGGTATTTCTGTCGCCCTGTCTCCCGAGTGTCGTGACTTCGCACGACATGCGCGGCAGTTTATGAAAAAGGCAGGGAAAACCGTCTCCTTTGATCCGAACCTTAGACCCAAGTTATGGCCTGATACGCAAACGATGGTGGAGGCTATTAACGAGGCATCTGAGGGTTGCGACTGGTTCCTGCCAGGCATTCATGAAGGTAAAATATTGACAGGCTACACCTCACCTGAGGATATCGCTTCCTTCTACCTTGACCGCGGTACTTCGCTGGTCATCATCAAGCTGGGGACGGAAGGCGCGTATTATAAATCCGCCGATACAGAAGGATATGTGAAACGCTTCCGAGTGAAGCATGTCGTCGATACCGTTGGGGCGGGCGACGGCTTTGCCGCTGGCGTCATCAGCGCACTGCTGGAGGGCTTGCCCCTGGCCGAAGCGGTCAAGCGCGGCAACGCCCTTGGCGCGCTGGCTGTCATGTCAGCCGGAGACATGGACGGCTATCCTACGCGATCGGAGCTGGAGTCCTTTTTGCTCAGCGCCAGCACGAATTAGGCAGGTTTCTTACCTTGCCTTTTCCTTCAGCGCTGGTTCCGCAAGCTCAACAAGGGTGAGCTAGGAAGCTTTGGATATAACTCAAATAACCCGTATTCACTTATGCGCGGCCTGAGCAAGTATATGCAGGCTTATAACGCAGACAGGAATACGGGTTATTTTTTTATAATGTGGTATTAGAAGTTCACCTACAACGTTTTGACGGACTCGCCCCGGTTTAAATCAGGTACAAAGCGGTAAATGATCGGAACCGATTCGCCGTCCTCCTCGATGCTGGACAACAACGTTTTCGCTGCCTGCTTTCCCATATCCGCAATCGGCTGCGTAATGGTCGTAATCGGCGGATTGTAAATATGCGCAAACTCTGCATCGTCAATTCCGATAATGGATAGCTCGGACGGAATACGTATACGTCGGGCATTCACATATTTCAGTACCTCTGCCAGCACGATATCGTTCCCGGCCAACAGCGCAGTCGGCGGCTCCGGCAACTGAAATAGCTCCTCCAGCGTCTGCTGGATATCCTCCTTCGACACACTGCGCATGTACTCTTCCCGAAAGGGCAAGCCACGCTCCTCCAGCGCCTTTTTGTACCCGCTCAACCGCTCTACCCTTGGAGTAATCCGGTTCAGTCCCAGCGGCAGGGTAATCAGCGCGATCCGCTCATGCTTATGGGCCACCAGCTCCTGAATCGCCAGCTTGACCGCCATTTCGTTATCCAGCAGCAGGCTGCGCGTGTTCACACCATCTACCAGACGATCCAAAAACACCAACGGGTACTTTTCACGAATGAGCTGGTTGTAAATATCCGCATGCTTGCCTGTCGGGAAAATAATCAATCCGTCCACCTGACGGGCCTTGAGCATCTCAATATACTGGCTCTCCTTGTCCGGGTTTTCGTCGGCGTTACAGATGATTACCTGAATGCCAAAACGCTGCAATTCCTCTTCAATAGCCCGAATGGACTGGATCGACAACGTGTAATCAATGTTGGCTACAATGACACCCACCATAAACGTCCGGTTCTGTTTTAAACTGCGGGCCAGCCCGTTGGGCTGATAATTTAATTCCCGAATGACCTCGGCAATCCGGTCTCTGGTCTGGTCGCTCATGTATTTATATCGTTTGTTCAGAAACTGCGAGACGGTGCTTTTAGACACTCCCGCCTTCTGGGCAACATCTTCAATCGTCGGTTTCTTCATGAATACGCTCCTTGTCCCTCATGTACTGCATGCACTGCATTAGTGCAACAAAAGTATATCTTTTTTTTAGTAAATTTACCATACTTCTATTTATGAATACCATGATTATATAATCTGAACTTAAAACTTACCTATCGTGCCACTGCGCAGACGGATGGTGCTTCCCATCGCCACCGCTCCCGGATTTCTGGAATTTAAGCCTATGATCAGAGTAGAAATCCGGGGATGTGATGCTTCCATTATAAAACTACTATTTACTCTCAGGGCAGCAAAAAGAGGCAGTTCAAGATGCTCTCTTGAACTACCTCCACATCATCATAAATGATCCTCGAATCAGTGTACCGGAATCGGGGTTGCTGGCTGATCCGGTGTATCGTGCTCCACCAGCGCATGCTTTTCCCACAAACGGCTTCTCCAGCGGGCATACATAATGAAGGCACGAGTCCATTCATCTGCGGCAATCGCCAACCACACACCAGCAAGTCCCATATCCAGCTTGAACACAAGCAGATAACCGAGCGGCAAGCTCATGCAGACCATGGAGATCAGTCCTATAAAGACCGGGAACTTGGCATCTCCAGCAGCACGCAACGAGTTAATAATAACGATATTCGTCGTCCGACCGGTTTCCAACAGAATGCTAAGTAAAATCACCTGCGCTCCCAAGCGAATAATCTCAGGGTTTTCGGTGAACAGGCTGAGCAATGGCACACGGAAAAAGATAACAATCACATCAATAATCACAGTCACCAGAAGCGCCCATTTTACACTACTCATTACACGTTTATAAGCGGTATCCTTCTGTCTGGCTCCGACCAGCCTTCCGACCACGATGGCTGTACCCATGCCAACCGCCATACTGAACAAGTAGATATAGCTCGAAATGTTATTGGCATATTGACGGGTTGCCATCGCTTCTGCACCCAGATAGGTCACGTACAGTGTGAAAATGAGCTGACACGACTGATACATGATGGACTCCAGCGCGGAGGGTACACCAATGCGCAAAATTTTAGCGATAAACTTTTTGGACAATTGGACGTAATATTTCCACTCGACCCGCACCTCAGTTACGCGGTACATCAGCCAGAAGAAAATCAGGAGACAAATAAAGCGGCTTCCTACCGTAGAAATAGCTGCCCCCTCTACGCCGAGCGCAGGCATTCCCCAATGTCCGAAAATCAAAACATAGTTACCGATGACGTGAATCACGTTCATCAGCACAGACACATACATCGTTTCCTTGGTAAAACCATGTGTACGAATCGTCGCCGCCAACGCGTTGATCAATGCCTGAAGGAAAATGGCACCCCCGACGATACTCATATAGGATTCCGCATAAACCAGAATATCTCCCTGGACGTTAAGCCATTGCAACATATGAGTACCAAATACAAGAAAAATCACGCTAAGCAAAAGACCTACCATCAAATTCAAGGTAATGGCCGTACCCGTAACCTGGGCCGCTTCCACAAGCTTTTTAGAACCGATATATTGAGCTACGACGATAGCAGCGCCGTTGCCGATAACCTCCAGTACAAGGATAGCAATTGAAATAATTTGGTTGGACGCGCCTACACCCGACACGGCGTTATCAGATACAGAACTGATCATGAACGTATCGACGCTGCCCATCAGCATAAACAGGAACAATTCAAGGAAAATGGGCCATGTCAAATGGAACAAATTCAGTCCCTTTGCTTCGGACAATACCGACCCTTTTTTTAGTGCTCTGGTTGTCATTCATTCACCTTTCTTCATAGAATTATTTAACGAACAAAGGGTATGTTAGCACAGTCTTTCTGAAAATACATCCCGTTTGTGTAAAATGATTTGCAAAATGCGTAAGATTTCATTTATCACCCTCTTCACAACTGATTATCGAACTTTATTGAAACGCAGAAGGATATCATAGAATATGGGCCTGTGAGCATTGCCGCTGACAGGCTGCGCGGATGATTGTATACTGTTTGTGCATGATTTGTGAAGTATACTAAAATGTTCGCCGTCACAGGCTTATATTGAAATAAAGGAGGCTATACAGATGACTCAATCATTTCAGGCCCTAGTCGTCGACCAGATACAGGACGGTGAAGTTCAAGCAGAGGTACGCTCTTTGGAGGCTGGCAGTTTACCTGCTGGAGAAGTATTGATTCGTGTCGCTTATTCCAGCATCAATTATAAAGACGGGCTTGCCGCCCGCAAGGATGGAAATATTGTCAAAGCCTATCCGTTTGTGCCGGGTATAGATTGCTCGGGAACCGTCGTCTCTTCAGAGGATAACCGTTTCAGCGAAGGACAAGCCGTTCTCGTTACCGGATACGGGTTTGGTGTGTCTCAATTCGGAGGTTTCAGCGAATATGCGCGTGTACCTGCGGACTGGGTAGTTCCGCTTCCGGACGGACTCACACCAAGAGAGGCCATGATTTACGGGACAGCCGGCTTCACCGCAGCCCTGTCGTTGCATCGGCTGGAGCAAAACGGCGTTACGCCCGATCAGGGCAAGGTGCTCGTCACCGGAGCAACGGGGGGCGTAGGCGGAGCCGCGATTGCCCTGCTGGGCAAGAGGGGCTACCACGTCGTAGCGAGCAGCGGCAAAGCCGAGGCGCACGACTACCTCAAGGCGCTCGGAGCGGCTGAGGTGATCTCCCGCGATGAGGTCTACGACGGCGCGGAGAGCATCCGCCCGCTCGGCAAGCAGCTTTGGCAAGCGGCTATTGATCCCGTAGGCGGAAAACCGCTCGCTTCGCTGCTCAGCCAGATCGCATACAATGGCTCCGTTGCCGTGAGCGGTCTGACGGCAGGCACCAAGCTGCCTACCACAGTGCTGCCGTTTATCTTGCGCGGTGTCAGCCTGCTGGGCATAGACTCCGTCTTCTGCCCTTATGAAACCCGCGTAGCGATTTGGAAGCGGCTCGGCAGCGATTGGAAGCCGAAACAGCTGGAGCAGCTCGTCGAGCGCGAAATCGGGCTGGCTGACCTACCAAGCGCGCTGGAGGACATCCTGGCGGCCCGCTCCCAGGGCAGAACGCTCGTGCGGCTGGCTGACTAAGCGGAGGTGTGTCCGCAAGCTATCTGTCGATGACCTTCTACGTAAAGGTCTGTTCATTCCTTCGTGTCTAACTTCGGAAAATGTAAGAAGCCTGTAAATCTGCCGTTTTTGAGATTTACAGGCTTCTTTTTCGTTCGATAAAACATGATACATTTGAAGAAAAGCGAAATACATCGACGCGGACGTTTACTTTTCACAACACAGGATTTTGCAAAATTCGATTCCAGTCGCTCCAAAGTACAATATATAGACGAATAAAATCACTTCGATCTATATATTCCTGATTACACGTCGCTTTGTGGATTTTTGCAAAATCCTCAACCATGAACCTTTTTGGAGCTCCAGTTGTTATATAGATAACCCGCACAAGAAAGGAGAGCGAATATTGGAAAGCAATCGAGAGTTGTTTGACAGGTATCAACGGGATGTATATCGAACCTGCTACTATATGGTTCATGACCCGTCGGATGCAGAAGATTTGACACAAGAAGTGTTTATCACCCTATTTCGCAGCAATCGTGAACACATCGAACACCTAAAAGCCTGGATTATGAAAATTACAGTAAACCATTGTCTGAATTACCTCAAACGCCGGAACAGCTTGCATATGAAGGTGTCAGCTAATCCCCATTTATTTGCCGGGATCGAAAGCAAGCCTGTAGACAGGCTGGTGGAGGAGCGCGAAGCCGCAGAGGAATGGGCTGTTTATATGAATCGTCTTCCGGCCAAAATCCGCGCTGTGCTGACACTTCGCTATATGCATGATTTTACTTTAGGGGAAATATCCGAGCTGCTGGCAATCCCACTAGGGACTGTCAAATCAAGGACGCACAAAGGACTTCGGTTAATGGAGCGGATACTGCGGGATGCAGGCGTACAGATTTCCGAGTTGGAAGGAGACAGCTATGAGCAAAATAGAAGAAACCTTGAAGCATAAACTAAATGATGATGCGGGAGTTCCCTATCCCGATTTTGAGAACATGTGGAGCCGTATGGAACAGGCAGGGTATACTGCGCCTACCACGACGGACCATTCCGAAGCCGTTGCTCCACGCCGACACAAAAATTGGCGCAAAATAACGATAACCGCTTCTCTGAGTGCACTTCTGGTTGCAGTTCCCGTCTATGCCGCTATCCATTATAATTGGGACAATTTGCTACACGGAAGAAGCGGCATTCAGACGGCTCTAAATCAAGACCTTGGGCAACCACTGGAGCAGTCTGTGACCAGAGACGGTGTGAAGCTAACGCTACATACAGCTATTGTCGATGAGAACCGGACCGTGATCCTGTACAGCCTGGAGGTCGGAAAACGGGCAGACAACGAGTTTTGGAATGTCAAAGGCATATCACTTAAAAACGCCACGGGGAAAAACAGTGAAGGGGAGTATAACTTTCAGCAATGGGACCCAAAAAATCAACGGTACAACGGGTACTTTGAAAGTGACTGGACACCGCAGCAGGACACAGAGAACATGCAGCTGACCGTAGCACATGTAGAGCTTTACAGCATACAGGAGCTGGATTTACCGCTTGATACCCAATCTCCCAAAATACAAACTTTCACACTGGATCGTGACGGTTTACAGGATATGAAGGTGCAGGTATTTGAACAAGGGAAGGATAAACTGATGCTGTCCTCGGGGATTACCTTCGATTCGTCGATACCCAAGAGATGGGATAATCCGCAAATCATTGCCTACAAAGGCGGAGAGCCTGTGATGGCGCAGCCTGGAGGGGCTTTTGGCACACCCGGAGATAACGGGGAGTATACAGCACAGCAATATTTTATGCGGGAACATATACCGGAAGGACAAATTACTTACAAGCTGCAATATGCCAAAACCGAGAAAAGTATAGATGAACCGATAAATTTTGATCTGCAATTAAGCAAAAAGCGGATGGAAAGCGGAACAATCAAGTCAGCACTGAATATCCCGCTGGAGAAAGGAAATCCGAATTTCACAATGGAACAGATGGTTGTCACACCTACGCAAATCCGCCTTACGATCAGAGGCAAGAAGAAATTCGCCGATATCCCTTATCAAAAATACTTCCTTTCCGTGAACGGAAAAACGTTAGAGGGTAACAAATGGTCACCACCCAGCAGCACTCCTGATCTGACCACCATCCGTTTTGAACGACCCTCTGATCTTGTGATTACCAAGGACACACCGATTACGTTTACAGGGAAATATAAGGTTACGATCCATTCGGATGACAATACGCCGCAGCGTTTAACGGATATTTCTGAACAAAAACAGACGCTAACTACACAAATCGGCGGTTATCCTGTGAAGTGGACCTACTACAAGCAAGGGGCGGACTTGTTCGTAGAAACTGAAAGCGAGGACGCTCGATTTGGCGGGATCAACCAGACTCATATTGGCCTGGGTAAAGAACGGATTTTGGGCAGACCAATCTCGGCTAATTTTACAGGGGACGGCATTAACAAAGCGGTTGATGTCTATAAGAATTTCAAGGGAACCGAGGCTTCTATCTATATGTTCTTCTATACAACGGACGAACCAGAAGCAGAGATTACTGTACCCATACAGCCTCTGACGACCCAAAGCGAAGCATCCAAATAGCAATCCTATAAAAAGGGTGTCCCATATACCTGTGTGAGCTGCGGTATATGGGACACCTTTATTTTTTCCAGTAAGCTGCGATGTGGTTGGAGTTATTCTATTCTCACTACTTCACAGAGCCTTGCGTAACGCCGTTGATGATCCATTTTTGTGCCATCAGATAGACGATAATCATCGGTAGCAAGGCCATCAGATACGAGGCAAAGGCCAGATTGAAGTCTGTATTGAACTGTCCCTGGAACACATACTGAACGAGCGGCAGCGTATACTGCTCCGGGTCGCTGATAATAATGAGCGGCAGCAGAAAATCGTTATAGGTGGACAGGCAGGTGAGAATCCCCACGGTAGCACTGATCGGTGCCATCAATGGAAAAATAATTCGCCAGAACGTGCCCCATGTCGTCGCCCCGTCCACCGTAGCCGCTTCTTCCAGCGCCACCGGAATGGAACGGATATAGCCGACATAGACGAACACATTAAACGCCAGCCCGTACACCGTATGCAGCATAATCAGACCAAACAGATTGGTCATGTGAAGTCCCGAGGCCAATTTGACAATCGGCAGCATAATGATCGGGAACGGAATGAACATCGCGCTCACAAAATAAAAATATAACCCCTTAAAAAAGCGCCGCTGCATATTACGCGCAATCGCATATGCGACCATGGAATTGGTTAACAGCGTCAGCACTACCGTCGATGTTGTAACCACTACACTATTCTGAAAAGCGCTGAAAAAGTTGGTCATGTCCACCGCACGACTAAAATTTTCCCAATGCAGCTCCATTGGAAAAGCAAAGGCAGAATGCGCCATCTGCTCGGGATTTTTAAGCGCAATCGTCACTGTCATATAGAGGGGAAACAGGATAAATATCGTCCCCAACGCCACCAAAAGAAGTACAGGCCAGTTGGTATGTCTGCTCGTTCTCATCAGTTATCCATCTCCCTTCTCTGGAGGAATCGCAGCTGCAAGATGGAAATCATCGCAATCACAATAAAATAAATAACAGAGTTCGCCGACTGATAAGCAAATTCCCCGCCTCTAAAGCCCCCTGTATAGATCAAGTGTGATATCGACTGTGTCGCCCGCCCCGGCCCTCCGTTCGTCAAGGCCACGATTTGGTCGAACACCATGAGAGAATTTTTCATCGCCAATACCATATTGATCGTAAAAAACGGGGCAATCAGCGGAAACGTAATACTCCAGAATTCACGCCACTTGCCTGCACCGTCCAGATTGGATGCCTCATACAGACTGGTTGGAATGGTTTGCAGCCCGGCCAGATACAGAATCGTATTGAAGGCAATCCCCTGCCATACGGCTACAATCACAATCCCCACCCAAGCCAACTGTTCGCTGCCCAAAATGTTCGTCGACAATGAGGTAATACCTAAATTTCGCCCCCAAATCGTAAACACGTTCGAAAACAGGTAATTGAATATGTACCCGACAATCAGCACGCTCAAAATATTAGGCAGAAAATAAATACCCCTGAAAAAGTTACGGAACCGAATTTTAGCATTCAGCCCCAGCGCAATCAGTAAACTGAGGACATTAATCGCAATCGTAACTACAATTGCAAATTTGAAGGTAAACCAGTAGGCGTTACCCACATTGTCGTCCTGAAACAGGTTGATATAGTTTTTGAACCCGACAAAGTGATATTGATGACCAAAGCCGTTCCAGTTTGTGAGCGAATAATAAAAGCCCTGCAAAGCAGGCAATGTCAAAAATATAAAAAACAACAGGACAGCCGGCACGGTCATCCCATAGAAAGCCGTTAGTCGCTTGTTCATGTCTTATCCTCCTCCCCTATCGGCGGTTAGCTACCTTATCCCATTCACTGTCCAGCTTCGCCAAATAAGCGTCGATGTCTCCGTTTTGCAGGAAGGCCTGCACAATAGAGTTTAACTGTACGGCTTTCGGAATATAATGATCGGCAAAATCAATGACACGCCCGGATTTAAAATACGGCAGCAGCTCCGCTACACTCGGGTCATCCTGCGTGACTCCCTTCACCGCTGAAAACAGCGTCTGCTCTGTAATGTACTGCTTGCTGTTCTCCGGCTTCAGCAGGAAGGCAATGAACTCCTCGGCCTCTTTTTTATGCGGAGTGCTCTCCGAAACAGCTAACAGTGTATCTATACCAGACACCAGCTTGACCGCCTGTTCATCGTTCCCTGTTGGTAACGGGAAGAATCCAAGCTCCACCTTCGGATTCGCCTTGCGGATTTCAGATATCGCCCATGAGCCTTGGATATACATAAACCCCTGTCCATTAGCAAAGGCACGGTTCCCGTCCGCATAGTTTTTGCCAAAATTATCGCCATGTCCGTATTTCAGCAGCTCTAACTGCTTCTCCGCCACCTCGCGGTACTTGTCCTGAAAGGTGACCTGATTTTCACGTCGTTGCAGAAAAAAATCAATGCCCACCAGATTCGGGCCAAGTGCATTGAAGGGAAGATTCGTCTGCCAATCATCTTTATATGTAAAATAGAACGGGATTTTGCCTGCGGCCTTGATCTTTTGTGCCGTTGCGATCAGTTCGTCCCACGTTTTGGGCACCTGTAATCCCATTTCCTTAAAAAGCGTTTTGTTATACATCACACCATTCGCATTGGCGGCATAAGGGATTCCGTACACCGGATCGGCCCCGGTCACATCCTTAAGCATTTTGAGGTAAATTGGGTCCACGGTACGTGGCAATTCTGTATTCGCTAGATCCGTAAAAATACCGCTCTGCGCCAAAATGGAATAGGTATCCGTGGCCCCAAGCCCCACAATGTCAGGTACATCATTTTTGACCACTCGGGTCAATAGTACCGTCTCTGCCTCCGGCGGATTCACCTGTGTCACTTCAATACCGGGATGCTCCTGGTTGAATCGGGAGATCAGCTTATCGAAGGAACCCTTGGCCTCCGGCTTGTTCTGGAAAAATTCAATCTTCACCTTGCCTGGCGCGTCATCCCTATTGCATGCGCTTACAATAATCGCCATTAGAAGTATCGAAGCTAGTATTGACAGCCACTTGCCCCATTTCCACATACTCATACCTCCTTTTCCCCTATGTCAATCTATTGCGTGACTAGACAATTAATACCCGAAGTCTATGTAAAAGAAACGATATACTATTCCAGCATCACAACAGGTGTAATATATGTGCATTTTCAACATAGGATTAACTTGACTATAGAAGAGGAGGCGTTGGTTTGTGAGAGATTGGCGGTTATATGCCAAAAAAGTATTGGTATTCACTGTAGTGCTTCTGCTTTGTTCCGGCATGGGTTTGTTGAATGGAGGTACATCATTTGCAGCCTCGGGGTTTTATGTAAACGGAACCAGTCTGAAGGATGCGAACGGAAATACCTTTGTCATGCGTGGAGTGAATAACCCTCATATCTGGTTTGATACACAGGCCTATCAGGCATTGGATACCATTGCAGCGACGAAGTCCAACACCGTTCGCATTGTGTGGCAGACGAATGGATCGGCACAAAGACTGGAGGAAATTATCAACCGTGCCAAACAGCTCAAGCTGATTTCCGTCGTTGAACTGCACGATGTTACGGGCAGCAATGATGCCAATCGTTTGAACGATATGGCCCGTTATTTTGCTCAACCAGCGGTGAAAAAGGTACTGGCCGATAACCAGAAATACGTACTCGTGAATATCGCGAATGAGTGGGGTGACCACAACCTCACCGATGCCGCATGGCGGGACGCTTACAAAACGGCCATCACCACGCTGCGCAACGCAGGCCTGCCGAATACGATTGTGATCGACGGCTCCGGTTGGGGACAATATGCTTCCCCGATTAAGGCCCATGGCGTTGAGCTGTTGCAGCATGATCCCAACCATAATTTGCTGTTCTCCGTCCATATGTACGCCAACTACAATGATTCCAGCAAAATCGGCTCCGAGCTGCAAGCTATGAAGGATAGGGGGCTGGCTGTCATCGTGGGCGAGTTTGGCTACAACTACAATAATGGCAACAACAATCTGGGCACCACCGTGAACCCTTATGAGGTCATGAAGCAATCCCAAGCCAAAGGCATAGGCTATCTGGCCTGGTCCTGGACGGGCAACAACAGCGAAAACGCATGGCTTGACCTTGTGAACAGCAGCGACTGGAAAACGCCGACGGCATGGGGCAATATCATATTGAACGATGCCAACGGTATCAAGAACACTTCGAAGACAGCTTCGGTGTACTAAGGTAGAGTCTCAGGAGGAATTAGTGTTAAAAAAGATCCAACTGACTCTCAAGCGGTCGATTGGATCTTTTCCACTTTTATATGGAGAAATCCCCCTAATACAAATAATCATCGGCCACAAAGCGTCGGTATGCCCCCCAAGTAAAAAAGATAAGATATAAACTAACAGCAGTAGCAATCGCTCCATTCACGGACAAATTGCCCATTGAAGATCTATCTAATCCTGTACGCTGCATATACGGAATAATCATAAATGTAATTACGTTGTATAAGTATGGGATATGAGAAACAAAAGAGGCCAATTTTAAGTACAACGAATCAAACAACAGAGAGCCCAGATTATATACCATACAAACACCGATGGCATACGTTACACTCTTGCTGTGCATAGCGACAAAGCAGTACAAGGAGCTTATTGCTACTAATGAGGCAAGCGCCCAACCATAGTATTCAAGCATCTGCAGTCCTTGAGATCCAGACAGCCCCGCATCACTTACATCATATGAAAGAGTCCATACTTCAACGATCACCTGCGAGGATACTGCAAATGCAATGAGAAGAAGCAAGATAGAAGCATTCAAAACCAGCAGCTTACTCCAGAAAATCTGACCACGGGTATATCGGCGCATAAATAACAAACGCAGTTGCCCGCTTCGAAATTCCTCAGTGTATACAGCAGCAGCTAAAGCAGCCACAGCTATATTGCATGCTAAAAACAAATTCTCACGCAGACCAATAACGACAAAGTTTAAGGATAATACCTCTACAGGAACCTTCATCGTGCGCAAAAAATATACGCCTGTCGAACAGGCTAGCATCGGTGTACATAAAACCATGAGCCAGAACCACTTTCGTCTCCATAATCGCTCGAACTCACTGTATATTAATAGCTTCATAGTCCCATTAATCCCATAAAAGCATCCTCCAGCCGTTGACCGTCCTCCACCAGTTGATCAGCAGATCCCTTCCAAACTAGCCTGCCCTCTTTGATTACAATGAGTTCATCACACATCTGTTGCAATTCATCCAATAGATGACCGGAGATAAAAAAGGCATAATTCGCTGAATCACGCAGACGGAGCACAATATCTCTCAGCTCCCACATTCCCATAGGGCCAAGGCCGTTCGCCGGTTCATCTAGCAATAGAAGCTCTGGAGCCCCCAGCATAGACTGCGCAATCCCGAGC
>NZ_PNXQ01000005.1:366532-367490 GCF_005217525.1 Paenibacillus terrae
GGGGGAATTTCAGAGTGCAGCCGTGACAAATTACGTAAAACCTGCCTGCCCGTCATATAATCAAAAAAGACCGGAGATTCAATAATAGCACCCACCTTGGACAGCGCCTTTTCCCGATCCGTCTGTACATCATATGAAGCTATCTTTACAGAGCCGCTGGTTGGTTGCATCAATCCGGTCATGATTCGCATCATCGTCGTTTTTCCAGCTCCATTCGGACCGATGAATCCATATATCTTTCCTTTCTGAAGCTTAAATGAAACTTGATCTAACAAATTCCTTTTCCCCATTTTTTTCGTTACCTGACTGACCTCTAGTAAGGAGTCCGACATACTATTCCCTCCATTCACAAGCAAATCACAAAATAGTTCCGACGTGCACATTTGATATGTAAGATCTTTATTGACAACACAAACTTCACTTAACAGTGATTCATACTATTGTACAGATTAAAAAATATCACATGTTGCGAAATGTAAACGACTTTCTTTATATAAAATAAAAAGATGAGGGTAGCCCTTCAGTAAACGTTCTACCTCAGGGCTACCCTCTATATAAAATAAATCGTTGTCTATTTAGTAACTAGCCTGTCAACTACTCCAGTTCAATCCACTCGCCAAGCAACGTGTCCAGCTCCGCTTGCAGCCGCTCACGCGCATCCCATAGCTCCGCCATGCGCATCGTGTCGCTGCTTGTGCCGAGCTGTTCCAACTCGGCGTCCGCCGCCGCCAATTCTGCTTCCTTGGCGGTAATCGCCCGCTCCAGCCGCTCGCTGGATACGGCGGGCGTACGGGACGGCTTCGTGGCCTTCGCTCCGCGTGCCCCCGTGCCAGCGGACGACCCGCCTCCTGTGGCGGGCGAGTCCAAACGGCCTGCCGCACCCGGACGCGTGCGGCTCGCATCAGCCCCGGCAGGCGCTTCTGTCCGCGCAGCCGAAGCCGTCCCATTGCTGGCTGCA
>NZ_PNXQ01000005.1:367500-376154 GCF_005217525.1 Paenibacillus terrae
CAAGCCCGAGCCGCCACCTGCTGCGGCTCTGCTTCCAGATGCCGTGCGCGCCCCGGCATCTCCTGTGCTCAGGAAGCGGGCGTGTTCCAGCTCCCGCTTCTTCGCCCGGTATTCATCGAAGCCGCCCAGATAAGAGGCCAGCTTTCCGTCCTCCAGCTCCCAAACGCGCCCGGCCAGCTTATTCACAAAATAACGGTCGTGCGAAATCGCCAGCACGGTTCCTGTGTAGCTGTTCAGCGCTTCCTCCAGCGCCTCGCGTGAGTCGATGTCCAAATGGTTAGTCGGCTCATCCAGCACCAGCAAATTCGGCTTTTTCATGACCAATAGTGCCAGCCGCAAGCGGGACCATTCTCCACCGGACAGCATACTAACGGGCTTAAACACATCTGCTCCGTAGAACAAATACTTCGCCAGCAGCCCTCGCGCCTCGCCTTCCTCCACACCTGCTTCTTCCTTGAAGTACACAAGCACGGTCGCACGGCTATCCCGCTCTCTTTCCTGCTGGGCCAAATATCCATACTCCACGCGTGCGCCCCATTGCACCATGCCTGCATCCGCGCTCTCCTGACCAAGCAGCAGCTTGAGCAGCGTCGTTTTTCCCGAACCGTTATCTCCCAGCAGCGCCACCTTTTCACCAAACTCCAGACTGCCTGTAGCCCCTTTTAATATCTGGCGCTCTCCATAGGCTTTGGCGATTTCTTCAAATTGCAGCACCCTGCGACCCGAGCGATCGTCCAGCTTTAAGTGAAACTCGGCACCCTGAGGGTCCAGCACAGGCCGCTTCACCAGCTCCATACGCTCCAGCGCCTTACGAATCGAGTTCGCTTTTTTAAAAAACTTTTCGTTATCCCCATTACGTCCCCACTCTTCAAAACGCCGGATGGCCTCTTTCATCTTCTTGATCCGCTTTTGTTGTTCCTTGTAGTCCTCGAATTGCAGCAGCAGTCGTTCTTCCTTTTCCTTGACGTAGCCACTGTAGTTTGCATAATAAGTAAACGCCTCGCCATCCTCCAGCTCAATCATCTTGACGGCAACGCGATCCAGAAAATAACGATCATGGGATACAACCACACACGCGCCCGTATAGCTCTGCAAAAATTGCTCCAGCCATTCCAAACCTTTTAAATCCAAATGGTTGGTCGGCTCATCCAGCAGCAACAGATCCGGTCGTCCGATGAGTTGGGACGCGAGTGCAATTTTCGTTTTCTCCCCGCCAGACAGGGAACCGAAGCTGCGCGTATACATGGCTTTGGCAATGCGCAGCCCGTCGGCTACCTGATCGATATTCGCATCCATTTCATAGCCGCCGCTTCGCTCAAACCGTTCTTGCAAGGCGGCATACGATTGCAGCAGCTTTTCCAAACGATCCGCATCCACAGCTACAACCGGATCGGACATCTCACGCTCCAGCTCGCTCATCTGATTGCGGCAATCCTTCAGCTCACGATAGGCGTAAGCCAGCGTTTCGTACACGCTCAAGTGTTCAAACTCCGCCGGAATTTGCGGCAAATAGCCGATTTTCGTATCCTTGGCGATGACGAGCTGTCCTTCATCCGGTTGGGACAAACGCGCAATGAGGCGTAACAGGGTGGTTTTACCGCTTCCGTTGCGACCGATGAGTCCCACCTTTTCCCCCGTATGAATATCAAACGATGCACCGTCCAGAATCAGATTGGCACCGTGGTATTTTTTCAATTGTTGACCGTTCACGATATACATGTTCAGGCTCTCCTTTATTTAGGAAGACCCTTACCCGCGCAACACAAAAAGAGCCGCAGGAGCTAGTAGCCCGCGACTCTTTGGATGATACAGCAATCCGTTCGAGTTAAGGTAGGCGTCTTCTCGCGATGTTTACAACCGTATGATTAAAATTGGACAGACTTCTCCCGTTGTACGGAAAAGTATGCATAATGCCAGCCATAGCAATCGGCAGCTGGCTAATACGGTTGTTCAGCATCTCGTGATTCACCTACCTCACCTCCTTCTTCATAATTGCGTGTAGTATAGCATATTTTCTCACCTTATAAAAGAGGGGAATGCCGTATCGAGCTATAAAATGGATTGGTGCCCGTGCCCTCTGGCGGCCTGCGATGTCCCGCTTCTCGTAATCGAAAATACGCCGCATACAAAAGCAACCATCACAAAAGCCCCGCCTACCCAGGCATTCGTGGCAACCGATTCACTATTCTCAATCACCGCACCTCCCAGGGCTGAGCCGAGGGCAATCCCGATCTGGAGAGCAGAGAAATTGAAGCTTTGCTGAATGCTACCCGATTCGGGGGCATTTTCGATGAGATAGCTCTGCATCGGCGGGGACAAGGCCCAGCTCAATATACCCCAGATGATCAGCAACGGCGCAAATACATACATCGAGTGAACCGAGAATGGCAGCAGGAACATTACGGCGATAAATACGCCCACAATGATCAAAATACTTTTCGCTGTGCCAAAACGATCCGCCAAGGAGCCGCCAATAAAACCGCCCCCAACGGCCGAAAGCCCAAATACAAAATAGGCGACACTAATCCACGATGGATTCAAGCCCATCATATTCTCCATAAATGGAGTGAAATATGCATACAGTGTGTAATGACCCGCCAACGTTAGCGTAGTCACCAGATGCGCACTGATCACCTTCACATTTTTCAAGGATTTCAGTTGCTCGCCCATCGGCACGACATGCTCCGTCGGAATCCGCTCCATAAACAGGTTCATGACGATCATAGCAACTACCGTCAACACGGCGATAATGAGGAACAGCACCCGCCAACCAAACGCATTTCCAATCAGCACCCCGGCTGGAATACCAAGCACGATGGACGAGCTAACCCCCATGGAGATCACACCGAGAACCCGGGCCTGATAAGCCTTGGACACCACTTTGACGGCAATCGTCAGCGATAACGTCACAATCAATGATCCACTTGCGGCGGTAACGATACGAGATATAAATAAGACCGCATAATTCGGACTCCAGAAGGCCAACAGGCTTCCCAGAATAAAAATAAACATCGACCACAGGTACAGCCGTTTTCGTTCAATTCTGGCAGTCAGCGCCAATAAAGTCGGCCCGGCGATGGCGTATACGAGCGCATAGATCATAATAAGCTGTCCCGCCGTGCTTACGGAGACATTCAAATCCTGCGCAATTTGGGGCAGAACGCCACCGATAATTAACTCCACCAGTCCTACCGTAAAGGTCGCAATCGTTAAGATAACTACTTTAAAGTTCATTACATAAGCTCCTTTGCTGTCATGTAAATCCCTCGATATACGCAAAAAAATCCTGACCACAAGAAATGTACAAGACGCACATTTTTTGTAATCAGGATTTATCGGTTCCTGGTAGAGACCCTCAAACCATATTATTGAGGTTATACAAATGGGACATTCATTAATCACGCATCACGAAGGTTATAGACATTACTATAAAGGAGCCTAACCCGAAGTTCAACCCCCTAAAGCTGTAAAAATTCGCTCATGGCGCGATCCGACAGATATGGTAAGTATTCATGGCCGTATTCGTGATAAAGAAGAATTTCCTTGTCCGATACGATTCTATTGTACACCGCATATTGTGTGGAAG
Source organism: Paenibacillus terrae (assembly GCF_005217525.1). Classification (GTDB taxonomy): domain Bacteria; phylum Bacillota; class Bacilli; order Paenibacillales; family Paenibacillaceae; genus Paenibacillus; species Paenibacillus terrae_C. Next base: position 371,087 of record NZ_PNXQ01000005.1, read on the forward strand.
GCGGGCAGATCGTATCGGACAGCCCCGTCACAAATAGCACCCGACCACGAATACGATCTGCCAAATGTTGAATGTCGATGTAGCCTAATCGGTGAAACAGCTCCTCCTCGCGCACATGGTTCGGATCGAACCAGCGAAAATAATACACCAGCTCCTCATATGCGGATGTGGTGGCATCCAGCGCCCAGGCTCTTTTATAGTCCGACAGGAACGGATATACCGGCACCGCAACACGCACACGTGGCTCCAATGCAGCACAGGCAACTGTCAATGCTCCCCCTTGGGAGCAGCCGAATGCGCCGATTCGATCAGGGTCTACCTGCTCCATCGACATCAGAATGCGAACCGTCTGCACGGTATCCAGAAATACATTGCGGTAATACAATCGGTCCGGGTCCGGGTCGTCGATTCCCCGGATGATATGCCCGCGAATCGTTGTTCCCCGAACCTGCAAGTTGTCCTCAGATAACCCGCCTTGCCCCCGACAATCCAGAGCCAGCACGGTAAATCCATGTGCCGCATAGCTCACTTTATCGAACCAGTCGCCACTGTCACAGGAATATCCGTGAAACATCGCCAAAGCCGGACCTTTTTCTGTAAAATGCTTGGGTCGGACGAGCTTTCCATGAACCTTCGCTCCGCCTACCCCTGTAAAATACAGATGAAAGCACTCCACCAGCGGTGAGACAAATTCGGCTGGCTCCAGTGTGTAATCCAGCGGCTGCCGCTCCAGTTCCAGTAACGCCCGTTGCCAGTATGCGTCAAAATCCGGTGGCTTCGGGCTACTGCCCGTATACGACTGCAATTGCTGTAAAGACATATCCTCCGGCATTCGAGTTCCCTCCTACATCCGGCCCGACTCATGGTCGTCTGCGACCACTTCATCCGTTGCGATGACATACTTCATCATGTCGGATACTGTCGTGTATGCAACACCTACATACGTATCGGCGGCTCCATAATAAATCGCAATCCGTCCGGTGTCCGCATCATGCAGCGTAGCACACGGGAATACCACATTCGGCACAAAGCCCCGTTCCTCGTACCATTCCTCCGGGGTCAGCACGAAATTGGAGGAACGATATTTAACCTTAGATGGATCATCCAGGTCAAGAACGGCTACTCCCATGCTGTATACCAGCCCATTACACGTGCCCGTCACCCCGTGGTAGAACATGAGCCAGCCCTCGGTCGTCTCAATCGGAGCTGGCCCGCCGCCAATCTTCACCGATTGCCACCAGCCCTGTCCGCCCTTGCTCATCACATGACGATGCTTGCCCCAATACACCAGATCCGGACTTTCACTGAGAAAAATATCACCAAACGGCGTATGACCGCTGTCGCTCGGACGGGATAGCAACACATAGTTTCCGTTTAGTTTGCGGGGGAGCAGCACACCGTTTCGATTAAACGGCAGGAACGGATTTTCCAATCGTACAAAGCTTTTAAAATCCTTCGTTTGCGCCATACCCAACGCCGCACCGTAAAAATCGGTACACCAGATGATATAATACGTATCCTCCACTCGAACCAGACGCGGATCGTAAGCATAATTAGGCTGGTAATCGTTTCCTTCCTCATCTACCAAATGCAAACGTTCCGTTTCAATGTCCCAAGCCAACCCGTCGTCGCTCCAGCCCAGATGCAAATGCGGGCGTCCATTAATCGTTTCGGCCCGAAACACCCCCACAAATCGCCCCTCATACGGAGCCACTGCGCTGTTGAAAATACGGGCAATGCCCGGCACCGGATTCCGTCCAATGACCGGATTCTCCGTATGTCTCCATACCGGAGCCTCACTGCCTTCAGGCTTATCCTGCCACGGCATTTTCGCCAGACTGTCTCCCACAATTCGTACGCTACCTACATCCAAATCCACGTTTAATTTACTCATACATATGCTCTCCTCTCACCGAGACACTTGATTTTATCGTTTTTTCTATTTCACTGAACCCTGTGCAAATCCGTTATAGATATATTTTTGTAATGCCAAAAATGCAATTAACGTTGGAATAATAGCAATGATTATACCCGCGCTAATCACTTCCCATTGCGAGCCATACGGCCCTTTAAACTTGAACAACGCCGTCGAAATGACCTGAAGGCTTGTTTTGGGCATATACAGAAACGGGGTGTAAAAATCGTTGTAGATATTAACCCCTTTGATAATAATGACCGTCACAATGGCGGGCTTGAGCAGGGGCAAAATAATGCGCCAGTAGATGGTCAGATAGGAGGCCCCATCTAGCATGGCCGATTCATCCAGCGCCACCGCGATGGAATCTAGAAATTGCAGAAAAATATACACCGCAATAATATCGGTTCCCAAATACAGCAAAATAGCTGCCCAAGGCGTGTTAAACAGCTCCAGCTTGTTGATAATCTGGAATGTGGATACCTGTGTCGTTACCCCCGGAATGAGGGTTGCGAGCAGGAACGCACCCATCATAAGGCTTTTCCCCTTAAATTTAAAACGGTTCAGTATATACGCGATCATAGAGCCGGTCAACGTCGCGCCGATGATCGAAATGATCAGAATAAAGGCTGTGTTCACGAATCCGGTCAGCATGTTACCGTTCACAAAGGCTTTGGCATAGTTGGCCCAATTGAACCAATTGTCCGGAGGAGTCAGAGGACTGGTAGCCGCATATTCAGCCTTTGTCTTCAAGGAAGCGAATAAAATCACGATAATCGGCAATAGAGCGACGAACGCACCCAGCAACAGTGCGGCATACTTGATGCCGTTCGCCAGCGTTCTTTTTAGCGTATACACGGTTAATCCTCCTCTCCCCGAATCAGCAAACGTTGCAGCAGCGTAACTACAATCACGATCAGCAACAAAATAACCGCCATCGCCGAGGCCAAACCGACCTTACTATATTTGAACGCCACATCAATCGTTTGGATGACGAATGTTTTACTGCCGTTGGAGCCGCCGGTCATAATATACGGAATATCGAATGCACTGATCGCACCGCTAATCGCCAGGATGAGATTCAGCTGCAAAATTCGCTTGATACTCGGCAAAATAATGTACCGGAACTGATGCCAGCGGTTGGCCCCGTCCATATCAGACGCTTCATACAGATCACTTGATATGGAGGAAATCGCACCGAGAAACACAATAAAGTTAAAGCCCATGTATCTCCAGATCGACGTGCCAGCCAGTGAAATATTGATAATCTCCGGGTTTCCCAGCCACAGCTTGATATACGAGCCCAGTCCCAGTGCCTGAAGTAGTGTATCCAGCGTGCCGTCCGGCTTGAAGAAGAACAGAAAAATAAAACCAATGGCCACCCCATTCATCAGTGAAGGAAAAAATAAAATGCCCTTAAACACATTTTTAAACCAAGTTTGAAAGCTGAGAATGGTTGCAAAATAAAGGGCCAATCCCATTTGTACAAATGTAGCGACAAAGTAATACAGACTGACCTTAAACACCGAGAAATACTCGGGGGCGGTAAAGATTTTGATATAGTTTTCAAAGCCCACATATTCCAGACGCTTACTATAGCCGTTCCAGTCCGAAAAGCTGTATTTGAACATGTTGATCACTGGCAAGTACGCAAAAGTGACCAGCAGCGCCAGCGGAATAAATGAAAAGGCTGCAATTATCGCCAATCTTTGTTTGGAGTAGCTGAGATTCGAAAATTTAAACATGCTGCACCTCCTGGCTATCCGTCCATCGACTACTACGTCGATCCCCTCTTATCGTCAGTTCAAATGACTATTTGGCTTCCTTCGCAGCCACTTCAGCACGCGCCTTCACCCATGCGTCGTTCAGATCCTTCATAATGGTGTCATACGATTCCGGGCGGTTGCCGATTGCTGCCTCAATAATGCGTTTCTTGAAGTCCGGCTGCCACAAACCGATTTCTCCCTTTTTGTCAATTTTATCAACAATCCCTTCCTGTCCTTTTGGCGAAGGAGTTAGCGTTTCAAAGACGACTCCCTGATCTCCGTATTGCTTCAAAATCTCAGGTAATTTCGAACCCTGTAGCGGACTGATGCTGCCCGCCTGCTCTACGGCATAATTGGACTTGTCAGTAAACCAGTCCACCCAGGCACGAGCCGCCGCTTTGTTTTCACTGTTTACGTTAATACCGAGGTTGTAATCGCCTGCCAGCGGAACAAGCACCTTGGAGGCATTCGTCGGAAACGGCATAAAGCCGATATCATCCTTGTTGGTGGCTGTGCTTTTGATCTGATCAATGGCCCAGGAGCCTAATACCATCGTACCGATTTTGCCTTGAGACAAATCCGCCTTGGAAGTCTCCCAATCCGTGGTGGTCGGGTCTTTTTCGATCAGACCCTTTTTAGCGGCATCGTACATGATCTTATACAGCTCATAGTGAGGCTGACCCTTCGTGAAATTGTCGTCTGTACTCGGCTGTGTGACATTCACATATTCCTTCGTACCCGCCACTGTAGCCAAATCAGCTTCCCACTGGGTCAGTGCCCACCCGGAGGCATAGTTCGTAAACAGCGGCACGGCCTTGGTTTTGTCCTTAATCTGCTGTAGCGCTTTCAAAAATTGGTCCGGGGTTTTGGGAAGTTTCGTGATCCCCGCATCCTTGAACACATTTTTGTTATAAATCACACCGGAGTACGTCATCGCTACCGGAATACCATAGACATTGCCCTCCACCATACGTTCTTCAATACCAGCATACTTGCTTTTCATTTCCTCGTAAGTGCCCAGCGGCTCGAAAAAGTCGGGAAGCTCTGCAATGGGGATACTGGTTGGAATAAGCAAGACATCTCCGTAATCCCTGGTCCCCATCCGAATTTTAATTTGGCTCTCATAATCGGCTAATGCCTGAAAATTGACCTTCACCTTCGGATAAAGCTTGTTAAATTCCTTGGCGCAGTCCTGAAACACCGTATCCACAATGTCCGTCCGTTGTGTAATGACCGTGATTTCACCTTCCACATCCTTCGGATCAGAGCTGGCTGCTGGCGTATCTGATCCTTTTGGGGCACACCCTGCAAACAACCCCGCTAACAATAGCACCGATAGTAACGGCACCAAAATCTTGGACAACTTCATAAAACGACCCCTCCTGCT
>NZ_PNXQ01000005.1:376164-388429 GCF_005217525.1 Paenibacillus terrae
GAAATAAGGTTATCGTTAAACTAACAAAATCATTTTATTATGATAACGCTTACTATGTCAATTTCATTATTTTCGAGTATACAAGCAGAGCTGAAAAAGTTTCACACAATACTAATTTATAACCACTAAGCATAATAAATATAGCAGCATAGCTGCCCTGAAACATAACCATTAGCCTTGGGGTAACGGTTATGTTTCAGGGCAGTTGACAGCTTTAAGATACGTGATTATGATTTTAAATAAAGTTAACGATAACCTAATAGAAGTTACAAAGGAGGATTTTGCCTCTTGGACACGCTGCTACATGAGATCAGGCAAGAATGGAAGGATCACATACTCCCGTTCTGGCTAGGGTTGAAGGATGAAGTACACGGTGGATTTTATGGTGCGGTGGATGTCGATCTGCACATCCATAAGAAGGCGGACAAGGGCGGGATTGCTACTGCACGGTTGCTATGGTCATTCTCGGCAGCAGCTCGTGTGACCGGGGAACGCATCTATGAGGATGCCGCACGACACGCTTTCCTGTTCCTGCAAGAGCACCTGATAGATCCGGTATATGGAGGAATGTACTGGATGGTAAATCATACGGGCCATCCAGCCGACACCTGCAAGCACGTCTATGCGCAGGCATTCGCTATTTATGCCTTATCTGAATATGCACGGGCAACGGGCGACCCGGATGCGCTGGCCCTAGCTAAGGAGCTGTTCCACCTGCTGGAGCAAAAAGGATATGATCGCACCCGCCAGGCATACGGCGAGCAATTTGACCGGATGTGGAACACGCAGCCTAATGAGCTGCTCAGCGAAAACGGAGTAACCGCGCATATCACCATGAATACACATATTCATGTTCTGGAAGCGTATACTGGGCTGCTTCATGTATGGCCGGATGAAGGCGTGCGAGATGCGCTGGCGAATGTATTGGACATTTTATACAGTCGTGTTTACGATGCTTCCACCCGGCGGTTGAGAGTATTTTTCGACAGTGACTGGCGCTCTCTGCTTGACCTGACCTCGTATGGTCACGATATTGAGGCCAGTTGGCTGATTGAGGAGGCTATGAACGTACTGGGGCACCATCCCCCGGAATATGTAGACATGGTTGTGAATATCGCCCAAGCAGTAGCAAAGCGTGCTGTTCAGCCAGATGGTTCACTGATCAACGAACGGGAAGGCGATCGGGTAGACACCTCGCGCATATGGTGGGTACAGGCAGAAGGAATCGTCGGCTTTTACAATGCGTATCAACGAACACAGGACGAACGTTTCTTACAAATTGTACGGGATTTGTGGGCCTACACCCGGCAGTATATCGTAGATCCACGACCCGGAGGTGAATGGTTCTGGTCCGTTCAAGCGGATGGCAAGCCCGATCCGAGAGAAGTTGCGGGACCTTGGAAATGCCCTTATCACAACAGCCGATTTTGCATCGAAATGCTGGAAAGGACGGGAACGAAATGATTCATACCCAATACCATAAGCTGCTGGTGCAGCAAGAGGAACTGATTACACAGACGAATGAGATCAACACCACCTTTTACAATGGCATCTACGAACGCTACCGCTACCCTGTGCTCACACGTCATCACGTTCCGCTTCACTGGCGGTTTGATTTGAACGTACAGACGAACCCGTTTTTCATGGAACGTCTGGGCGTGAATGCAACGCTAAACCCAGGGGCGATCTATCATGAGGGCAAATATATACTGGTTTCCCGCACCGAGGGGCTGGATCGAAAATCGTTTTTTGCCCTGGCCGAAAGCGATAACGGTATTGACCAGTTCCGGTTCATCGATGCTCCATTAATATGGGACGATATCGACCCGGACGAAACGAATATGTACGATATGCGGCTGGTGAAACATGAGGACGGCTGGATCTACGGCATTTATTGTTCGGAGAAAAAGGACCCTGATGCGCCACCCCACGATACCTCCAGCGCTGTCGCTCAGGCCGGACTGGTCCGTACCCGCGATCTTCGCACATGGACCCGTCTACCGAATATCTCCACCCGATCTCCGCAACAGCGTAACGTTGTCCTGCACCCCGAATTCGTGAACGGCCAATACGCCTTTTACACGCGTCCGCAGGACGGATTTATTTCCACCGGCTCGGGCGGCGGCATTGCCTTCGGTCTGTGCGAGGATATTACACAGCCTGTGATTGAGAGCGAAACAGTGATTGACGAGCGCTGCTATCATACGGTGTACGAAGCCAAGAACGGGCAAGGGCCCGCTCCGATCAAGACCAGCCGCGGCTGGATTCATATCGCTCATGGCGTACGCAATACCGCCGCTGGCTTGCGATATGTGCTGTACACCTTTGCCACCAGCCTGGAGGACCCTTCGTGCGTCATCGCCAAGCCCGGCGGGCATTTTATAGCTCCCTATGATGAAGAGCGTGTTGGGGATGTCTCGAACGTTATTTTTTGCAATGGAGCAGTGGTTAACGAGCACAATGAAGTCTTTATTTACTACGCCTCCAGTGATACCCGTATCCACGTGGCAACAACGACCGTTGCCCGCTTGGAGGACTACACGTTCAACACACCGCCTGACCCACTGCGTTCACTCGGCAGCGCCGCTGTCCGACGTGAGCTGATTCAGCGCAATGAAGCGCTATTGCAAGCACAAGCCCATTCTTCGCAGCGGACATAAGCCGCAAGCTTTATCCTGCCTGCGGAACCATGTATACTATCCAGAGAACAACTGTTACCCGCAGGCTAATGGTTGTTCTTAGGGCAGCTATGCTGCAAATGTTTTTTTCTTTTAAGGCAGCTAAACTGCTGATGTTGATCTTTTTTACATTGGAAGGCGGAACAGGAAATGAAGAGCAACGTAACGATGCGGGATATCGCAGATAAGCTGGGGGTTAGCAGCGTGACCGTGTCGAAGGCGCTCAATGACAAGGATGGAGTTAGCGATGAGCTAAAGGAGCGCATCAAGACGCTTGCGGGCGAAATGGGCTACCGTTTCAATACCGCTGCCAAGTCCATGAAGGAGGGCCTCACCTATAACATTGGTGTTGTCATTCCCGAGCGTTTTACCGGCCCTGGCCAATCGTTTTATCTGCACATCTATCAGCAAATTTCACGGGAACTCGAACAATACGGCTACTACGGCATTCTTCACATCCTCCATCGCGAGGACGAAGAACAGCTTCATCTGCCACGTATCTATTACGACCGCAAGGTGGATGGCTTCATTCTTCTGGGACAAGTGAGTAAGCCATATATCGAGCTGGTGCAATCCATGGACCTGCCCAAAATGTTCCTTGATTTTTATGATGAGCATGCCGATATCGACTCCGTAGTAACCGATAATTTTTACGGAGCCTACGAGCTGACCAACTATTTGATTGCTCAGGGACACCGGGACATTGCATATGTGGGTAATCTCTACTCCACCAGTAGCATTCAGGACCGTTTCCTCGGCTACTATAAATCCTTGCTGGAGCACAGGCTGCCTCTGCGTAACGAGTGGGTACTCAGCGACCGGGACGACGATGGTGTATACGTTGATATGGAGCTGCCTCAGCCACTGCCGACCGCCTTCGTATGCAACTGTGACCAGGTCGCGTACAATCTGGTGCAAAAGCTCATTGCTCTGGGCTACCGCGTGCCTGAAGATTGCTCTGTTGTTGGCTTCGACAACGATGTATATGCCACCCTTATTGTTCCGCAGTTGACCACCGTTGGAGTGGACATTGAACAGATGGCCCGTACTGCCATTGAATCCATGATGAAAAAAATAAGCCATCCCGGCAGTCGTTTTGGCCGGGTCCTTGTACAAGGTCACATCGTGTATCGTGATTCCGTGCAGCGCATGGAGAGGCCGTGATCGATGTATGCTTTGGACAATTGGCCCATTCTCAAAGCTCCACAACCAAAAGCCGCTCAGCATGTCGCTGGAGCGGCTTTTGGTGTTCATAGATTCTACACATGTGGTCAACGTACTCGCCTTTACTCAGGAGCGTTGAGCCACAAAAGAGTTGCCCGTTCGATTGAGAATCGGGAGCATCCGAGTTTCCTGTCCCATGGAGGCTTGGCAGAACGGACAAACCGGTTCGCTCAAAAAGGTGAAATCCGTTCGCATCCAGCCGTTGCAACCCTCGTTGGTACACGACCAAATCGCCGTATCTTCCTCTGGGATAATCTCCGGAGCCTGGCGTCTGTACATCTACATTCCCCCCTCGGTTTTATGGGGTAATCCCCTACATTAGAAGGGAGCCCCGCCCAACAAAGCGACAAAGAGGCTCCTCTGATCCAGCTCGTCCTGACCTGTTTTAGCTGGTCTTGGTGACATGCTCCGCCTGCGGCCCGCGCTGGCTTTCCACTACATTAAATTCCACATGCTGGCCTTCGTCCAGCGTCTTGAAGCCTTCGCCGTCGATAGCGCTATAGTGGACAAAAATATCCTGGCCCTCTGTCTCGATAAAGCCGAAGCCTTTATCTGCATTAAACCATTTGACTGTTCCTGTTGGCATATTGTTAAATCCCTCCTGTGCGGGTATTAATATGCTCCATCCTCTGAAAAATATGCGTATTTTTCCAAAATGTTTATTTGCGGATCGCCTTGGTCCAGAAGCCGCCATGAAACTGTTTCGGCTCCACTGTAATGACAAAGGCCTTGGGATCAATATCCAGAATGGATTGGTACAGCTTGTTCTGGTTTTTTCGCTTAGCCAAAATTTCCATCACCAGCCGATCTCCATCCCGCCCGCTGCCCAGCCAGGCTGTAACACCGTACCCTTTGTCACGCAGCGCATTGGCGATACCTCCGTTGACCTCATTGCTGATCACCTTGACGGTTACGTAGCCAAGCGCTATTTTCTCCTCAATCCATGCTCCAATGAGAATACCAAGCGCATAGCCGATGGCATAAACCGCGAGACTTGCCACCTGATCCAAATACTTAAGCACCATGTTCAGGCCCAGTACGTAGATCGTAACCTCTACAGTGCTTATGAGTGCAGCAACGTACTTCTGTCCTTTCAGCGTCAAAATCATACGCAATGTATACGCAGACACGTAAATAATTTGAATAACAAAAATAAATAACAAAATTTTAAGCATACGCCCACTCCTTCACGTTCTGATTTGGCCTGTATCCATCATTATACCCTTGTATGTCGCACAGCTTTCCGTTTCGCATCACCCTCGCTCGGGTAAAGACTAACTACAGCATGCTGAATGAAATTTCGATCACATAAGGAGGACTATAACATGAAGGATAACGGAATCAGCGATAAAATCAAAGGTAATGTTAACAAAGCCAAAGGTGAAATCAAGGATCAAATCGGGAATGCCACGGATAATAAATCCCTTCAAGCCGAAGGTAAGCTGGATAAGGCCAAAGGCCATCTTCAGGAAACAGCAGGCAAGCTGAAGGACGGCAAATAATTCGTGCTTTGGATATGAGCTTTGACGCAATATTTTCCCATCAAGCCTCGCTGTCTTGTGCAGCGGGCTTGTTTTATTTGACTTGTTTTATTTGACGACTTTTCAAAAAACTTTTACGAAAACAGGGCAACTTTTACTCTTGCTGTTGCGTCTAACCAATATAAGCACATCTGCTAATATCCCTCCAAACGTGTTGGAATTTGTAGGCATTAATGTTACTCTAGTCTATGAACTAGGCTATAATTCTTAAATAAAGGGGTAGACCAACGAATGAAATCATTGAAATCTATGAAAAAGCCTGTCATCATCACTGCCGTATCCGCCTTGGCCATATCGGGGGCTCTTTTCAGCCAATCCACATATGCCGCGCAAGTGACTAAACCGATCCAAGCAGTTTATAACAATATCAAAATCATCTACAACGGAACTGAGGTTCCTTATGATGCAAAAACAGAACCATTTATGCTGGATGGCGTGACTTATCTCCCGCTTCGTCTGGCAGGTACAGCTTTGGATAAAAAAGTAGAATGGGACGGCACGAACAAACGCGTAGTCATTGCTGACAACGGCGTTCCGATTGATCAATCTACAGTTACAGCATTGAACAACCAGATTACGACGCTGACTCAGGAGCTGAACACGGCGAAAGCAGCGAACACAACCAAAGACGCTACCATCGCTCAATTGCAAAAAGACAATCAGACACTAAAAGATGATGCAAGTAAAAGCAGCTCTAGCACCTTGAAGGATCTTCAAAAGGAGTTGAACGATGATCACAGCGATGACTACAACACCAACTCTGATATCTCGCTCAGTGGCAATAAAAACGATATTACCGTGACTATCGAAATGACGAAATCCAGATGGACTGACCTATCCAGCAGTAAACAAAAGAGCTACCTGGAGGACATCGTTGAAGATATTTTGAAAGAGTATAAAAATGCCAATGTTGACGGTACGGTTAAGAATTCCAGTAATAGAGATAAATTAGCGAGCTTTACAACCAACAGTAGAGGCGATGTTACGATTAAAAAAATAGGTACATCTTTCGACGCAAGCACGATCCAACGTTCTTTGTTTGATAGATACAGCAACTACGCCGGGTACGGTTTTGATTTCAGCGTAAGAGGCGACAGCAGTAAAGCTACGGTGGATGTGTATGTAAATTCGGATGATTGGAATAAACTTTCGAACAATCAAAGAAGTACCCTTACAGATGGCATTATTGATCAGCTAAAAGATAGAGAATCCATTGACAGAGTGGAAGGGTACATCCGTAATAAAGGGAACAGTAGCCAAATCGCTACCTTCTAAGATATAAATTAAAAAACAAGCGACAAAGGCTTTAAGCCCTTGTCGCTTTTTGTTATTGATTTACTTCTTCCCCCTCTTCTTTTCATAACTGCAACCTTCGATAGTCTGAACAATTATTGAATCAATCGGCCTACAGAAGTTATATATTTTATATAATCTTTATCCGCATCGGTTGTATTGATATTTCTCGTATAAACCAAATTACCAGGAGTGGTGATTTTCACTTTGTAAAACATAGTGGGTTTAGAATAAGGATTTACACTATAGGTTCCTTTGCTATAAACAATCATAGGATTAAAGTCGATTTGCCTGGAAGCAGGTGATAAGCCGCCCTCGTACATAGCATAAATATCCAGTATGCCTTTCTTGCGATCCCAATCAAAGGAAGTAAGATCAAATGCGTTCGCGTCAATGACTTGGGCCAAGTCTTGTCCCTTAAAATTCATAAGAACTGGACTTTCCGTAAAGCTATCATGCTTTAGTTTCAATAAGCCCCGCTTGGAATCCCACTCCATCTTCGCATCTGTATCCTTCAACAGGATGGATACCGGCAAAAACATCGCATTGCTGTTCATGATGGGGACTGTGTCCATTGTCACTGGCTCACCATTAACCGATATTTCGGGTGATCCGATCATAGCCATTACATTACGACCCAACAGATTAACAGAAGCGGTTTTGCTCGCTGCATTGTAAGTTACTTTACCACCCAATATATCCTCAGCCGCTTGGAGCGGTATAAGCAGTCTGCCCTTCTTATCCACAAAGGGTGGTGCAGGGTAGGTATATAAAACGTAGTGATCATTGACCTTCAAGTATATGTGCGTTTGTCCTTGAGCCTGCGCTGATGTCAAATTCGTGTTAGTAGCACCCAAACTTAATACAATCATAAGGCATATTAATAACCTGATTTTCATAATGCCCTCCTAGTTATTTTTTTCTTAAGTAGTCTACTCCCACAAACATATAATTTCAACCATAATTTAATATATTTATCCAAATAAAGAACATCATATTTTACACATAATGGTACATAAAAGGTTCTATTACATAGCAAAAAGAGAGCGCTGTTCAGCGCTCTCTTCCAATAAAGCATATAAAATGTAAGGAATATTAATAGGCCAATGCAAAAAGTCCTTTGATGTGGGACAGGTAACGGATGTTACTGCCTTCCTTCATCAAAGTAGCTACAGCGCCTTTCAGTTGGGTGCCATTCGCGCCTACAGTACCAATCGCGTCTGTTCTGCCCAAGCTGCCCAGTGTACCGGAGAATACTGGGTTAAAGCTTTCCATTTTCGCTCCGTTGAAGTAAGCGAAGATGTTGTAACCAACCGTTTCGCCCATTTGCCAAGCCAACTGTGCAGTTGGAGGATATGGACGCTCGCCTTCACCCGGGAACACCACCGCGCTGTCTCCAGCGAGGAAGATGTCTTCATGGGAAGTGGATTGCAGTGCACCGTTCACGGTTGCGCGGCCACGGTTCACTTCGATACCAGATGCGCCAAGCAGTGCGTTGCCTTGTACGCCGCCTGTCCAGATCAGGGTGTTCGTTTGGATCGAACGTCCATCTTTGAGCAGAACTTCGTCGGCTTTCATTTCCGTAATGGGAACACCAGCTACGATTTGAACACCACGTTTTTCAAGGCTTGTTACTGCACGATCAACCAGTGCTTGTGGGAAGCCTGCCAAAATAGAAGGTCCAGCTTCTACGCAATACAGGTTAATATCTTCGTAGTTAATGCCTTTTTCACGACAAACCGCAGGCAGCTTGTCAGCATATTCGCCCACCAGCTCGACACCAGTCAGACCGCCACCACCGATAACGATTGTAGCGTCCGCTTTGTTGCCGGATTGCTTGTAAGCATCCAGACGAGCTTCTACGTGTGCGCGAATGCGGTTTGCTTCTGCCACTGATTTCAGCGTGAAGCTGTGTTCTTGCAGACCCGGAATACCAAAGTAAGCCGTTTCGCTGCCCAGGGAAATAACGAGAGCATCATAGCTCAACGTAGCGCCACTGGCCAGAGTTACTTTTTTATCGTCCGGTTTGATTTCCGAAACGGTATCCACTTTCAGGATAATTTCTTTGTTACGCAGCAGTTTCTCCAAAGGAAGCGCAACAGCTTTCTCGGCAATTGTACCTGCCGCCAAACGGTGCAGCTCCGTAATAATTTGGTGCGACGCAAAGCGGTTTACCACTGTAATGGTTGCTTGGCTAGCGTCCAGGTGCTGGCGTGCTGTCAGAGCGGCCAGCAAGCCGCCGTATCCGCCGCCCAAGATCAAAATTTGCTTCGACATGTCCATCCTCCGTTCTTGATCAGGTAATTATTTGCTCTCGCGTTGGCGCTCATTCAGAATATCCAGGAAAGCCTGGCTGAAACGCAGCGTTTTTTGTACATTTGGATCTTTAAGCATTTTGAGCAGGCCAAACAGACCTACACTGCCGTCTGTAGTTTGTACGCGGTCTCCTGCTTCAATGGCAGCAGAAGCCAAGCCTTTAGCCGAATCTGTAACAGGCTTCACAAACTCCCCCATGGAGCTTTTCATATCGCCGATAAATACAGGGTCGGTTGCCAAACTGCGGGCTACATCATAAGCATCGGTCATCAAAGTAACCATCTCAGTCAACTTGGGCAGATTCTCAACCAGTACGGTCAGCGATTGCTGAACCTCCGGTTTCATCAATTGGTCCAATACATCCCGAGACTCTTTGGTAGCTTCTTGTGTTACAGCCACCTCTTGTTGGTTTTCAGACATGCGTGAACGTCCTCCTTTACTGTGAAAATAGAAGTCCATTCCTTTCTCGTAACCTGTATCGATAAACTCTAGCAATAAAACGTTCAATGAATTCACGCCCTCAGACATACAAGAAGCACAGCTAAAACCGGCCTATACCCAATAGGGCAAGACTGATTCATCGCAAACACTAATTGTATATTGTTCAGACGGTATTCTGTTGTTACTGCTGCGGAATATTACACGAAGCGCTTCTCCGTGACAACAACAGGCCGAAACGGAACCCTATACCTCTATATTACACCTTTCACAACACAATCGTCGAAGAAATTTTAAATTTGCACAAATTCCTACAAAATTTTTATTGTTATTTTAGATAAAAATTAGAATAAAATTAGATTTTGTCCAATTTCCTGCAAAAAAAAGGTCATTTCATAGCATGGAAGGGTAATAGAAAGAGTGAATTTCATAGCGCGATCAAACGGAAATCACCACAAAATATGCATATGAGGTTTGATACGATGGCTAAAACATATTCAGATATGGTTCAAGAAGCGAGACAACATGTTCAGGGCATTGATTCACAGGAAGCACGCCAACGCATTGAGGCCAATCCCGATACGTTCGTCATTGATGTGCAGGACTCCCACGACGCGGGAGTATCCTAGGTTCATAAGGAGTCCTCTGGAGCATCTGTATCACCAGGAGATGGCAACGGCACACCAGATTCGATAAATTCATCGACATCACGGGCCGCCTTGAATTGATTGCATTCGTTGCAAGCACATACGCAATTGACAGGCGTCGTGTGTCCCCCTTTGGCACGGGGCAGCAAATGATCAATAGTATCGCCGTAACCCCCGCAGAAAAAGCAGGTATAGCGATCACGCTTGAGCACATATTGACGGAATTCCTTATTGCTGTAAAGTCTGCGGATGGCGTACGGATTAATAACCACTGCCATGCGCTCTCTGACCAGGGTAACCGCCAAATCAAATTCAATCTCTTGATGCCAACGTCTTCCCTGATCGGTTTTGCCCCTTAACCGAATCATCCCGTTACGGTTGAGCCGCAGGGCCTTCGTATCCGCAGGCTTCAGCCTGCTGAGCAAATGCCGAACCCGTTGTCGATGACGCTCGCGGGCTTTATCCGTGACTGGCTTCCTACGTGGCGGCTGAGGCTGCACGTCAGGCTGTGCGGACGCCTCCATGCTTTGCACGACTGCATCATGCACACCGCCATGCGATGCCAGGGAAGCCGTGAGAGGCTGTGTCCCCTCGACGGAAGAAGGAGCGGATGCAGACGTACGTTCTTGCGCCGCTAACCCCCGGCAGGAACGGCAAGGACCACGCCGGGAATAAGGACCAGCCCGGCGACCGGTTCTACGCTGAAATTCCGTTAAAGGCTTCCATTCCTGACAATACGTACATTTTTTCATCAGCGGTTCGCCCGCTTCGTTCCTGATTGGCTGCGATTCCGTCATGTTCGCCCCTCCTTTCCCCGTTACTCACGTTTACTGAATGTCTGAAACCCGAACTCTGGTTAAGTTAAATTCATTCTACCGTTTTCACGTTCCCTTTTCTAGCCATCGAATATATACCCCTACAAGGTATAACAAATTTTAAGCATTTGGCATACGTTATACAGCGATCCCTGTTCTCCATTCGGCAGCTTATTGACCGTCTGACGTTTAGCCCCCCTTGCTTGGTGGGTAACTTGTTATATATGAAGGAGGGACGCAAGATGAAAAGGAACCATACGATGATGCAGTTTTTCGAGTGGAACGTCGAGGCTGACGGCTCCCACTGGAAGAAACTTGCCCGCCTGGCACCGAAACTGAAGGCCAAAGGAATTGACGCGATATGGATTCCACCTGTCACCAAGGGCCAATCCCCCGAGGATACGGGATACGGCGTCTATGACCTTTACGATCTGGGTGAATTTGATCAAAAAGGTGCGGTACGCACCAAATACGGTACAAGGGAGGATCTGCTGGGGGCTATTGCTGCCTGCGTTCGCCACGGTGTAGCCGTCTATGTCGATCTGGTCATGAACCATAAAGCCGGTGCGGATGAAACAGAAGTATTCAAGGTCGTCGAGGTCAACCCGGATAACCGCAATGAGGTCATTTCCGAGCCGTTCGATATCGAAGGCTGGACTAAATTTACGTTCCCCGGTCGTCAGGGTCAGTATTCCACATTTCAATGGAATTTTGAGCATTTTAACGGGACCGATTACGACGCAAGTCAGGGTCGAACGGGAATTTATCGTATTTTAGGCAAAAATAAAAGCTGGAGCGAGCATGTAGATGATGAATTCGGTAATTATGATTATTTGATGTTCGCCAATATTGACTATAATCATCAGGAAGTGCGCAAGGAAATGATCCGTTGGGGCAAATGGCTGGTGGATACCCTGCAATGCAACGGATTCCGTCTGGATGCGATCAAGCATATCAATCATGAATTTGTACGCGAGTTCGCAACGGAAATGATTAAAAAGCGCGGACAGGACTTTTATATGGTCGGCGAGTTTTGGAAACCGGATCTGGAATCATGTCAAAAATTTCTGGACACCATTGATTATAAAATCGACCTGTTTGACGTATCTCTCCACTACAAGCTACATAGCGCTTCCTTGGGTGGCAAGGATTTCGATTTAAGCACCCTTTTCGAGGATACGCTGGTCCAGACTCATCCCTTGAACTCCGTTACTTTTGTCGATAATCATGATTCCCAGCCGCACGAGGCTCTCGAATCGTGGGTGGAGGACTGGTTTAAGCCCAGCGCCTACGCGCTCATTCTGCTGCGCAAG
>NZ_PNXQ01000005.1:388439-408595 GCF_005217525.1 Paenibacillus terrae
TGCGTATTCTACGGCGATTACTACGGCATTCAAGGGCAAACGCCCGTAAAAGGCAAGCAGGCCGCGCTCGACCCGCTCCTGTACGCCCGATATCATAAAGCCTATGGTGAGCAAAAGGATTATTTGGATGATCCCCATACGATTGGATGGGTACGTCAGGGCGTGTCTGAATTGAAAGGCTCCGGCTGCGCCGTGGTGGTCACCAACGCCGACGACGGGCAGAAGCGTATGTTTGTGGGAAAACACCGCGCAGGAGAGCAATGGACCGATCTAACAGGCCGTCACGACCATATCGTACAGATTGAACAGGATGGCTACGGCGTATTCCCGGTTCGTGCCGGAAGTGTATCGGTATGGGCGCTTCCCGGCGAGGACGACAGCCTGGAGGAAGCAGAAGACGACGTGAACGCTTAATTTATCTCTTTTTAACTTATATCCAGCACAAAGAGGACAGGATGCAACGAAGCTCCCTGTCCTCTTTGTTATCGAAAATCACTCCGTTACCTTGCTTTGGTTGGCCACGGCCTGCTTTTTCGCCTCCACATGACTTGGATCACCGAGATAGAAGCGCCGGATGGGATCTATATGCTCATCCAGCTCGTAGACCAGCGGCACACCTGTCGGAATATTCAAATCCAGCAGTGCGGTTTCGTCCAGATTCTCCATGTACTTGATTAATGCCCTCAGGGTGTTGCCATGCGCGGAAATAATGACCCGTTCCTTTTTTTGCACCAAGGGTACAATCCGCTGCTTCCAAAACTCACCAACCCGATGCACCGTATCCTCCAAACTTTCTCCGAGCGGCAGCTCTTCCGGCTTAATGTTGCGGTATCGTTCCTCCCTGCGAGGGCTTCGTTCATCCTGTTCATCCAACATGGGAGGTCGCACTGTCAGGCTGCGTCGCCAGATATGAACCTGTTCCTCGCCGTATTGGACGGCAGAATCCAGCTTGCTCAGTCCCTGAAGAGCACCATAATGGCGTTCGTTCAGCTTCCACGACTTCTGCACGGGTATCCACAAATGATCCAGCTCGTCCAAAATATGATACAGCGTACGAATGGATCGTTTCAGCACTGAAGCGAACGCCAGATCAAACGTATACCCATTCTCCTTGAGAATACGCCCTGCCTCTATGGCTTCATGGGTTCCCTGCTCGGTCAGGTCTACATCCGTCCAGCCTGTAAACAGATTTTGGCGGTTATACACGCTCTCTCCATGCCTCACCAGCACCACTTGATACATTGCCCCACTCCTTACTTACTGTCGTTATGTTTTACCTAACTTCTATGTATTTAACGTAAAATGCAGTTTTTAAACAGGTTATTCTTCATTTATATACAAAAAAGGACGGCATTAGCCATCCCAATCTTCGTATCCTGCACATATCTGCACAGGAAAGACTACATAATATAGATTAATTGCAGGCACTTAGTCTCTCTTACTGAATTTGGACAACAGCTCCAATATCCGTACATACAGCCACACTAAAGTCACTAGCAATCCAAAAGCGCCATACCACTCCATATATTTCGGCGCGCCCTGATCTGCTTGCTCTTCAATGAAATTAAAATCCAGCAGCAGATTCAAAGCCGCAATCACAACGATAAACAGACTAATACCGATTCCAAGCAAGCCTGTCTCATGAATATAAGGAACGTTCATCCCGAAAAAGTTCAAAATAAAGTCAACCAGCGTCACCAGGAAAATCGCCAACGTACATAAAACAACGAAGGAGATAAAGCCCCGGGTAACCTTAATGATTCGCTGTGTATACATAAAGAGCATCAAAAACAAAATGCCCACCGTCAACAAAATCGCATTCGCCACGATACCCGGATAGTCATATTCCATGAAAGCTGAAATCCCGCCTAAAGCAAAGCCGCTCAGAATCGCGTAAACAGGCGATAAAAACGGGGCTGATTTTGGGAAAAAGGATATAGCCAGCGCTATGCCGACCATGCCAATGGAGCCTGCGGTTATAAAGGATAAGACCTCAACTGTACCATTGTAAGTCATATACCAGGTGATACTGCCCGCGATGATCAGCAGAACCAGCAGGAGCAGTGTTTTGTTGATCGTGCCTCCGATGGTCATGCGCTGTTCGCTAACTTCTCTTTCATCTTCGCGCACGAAGATGTCATCACGTAAAACCGGATTGCTAAAGCTCATAAAGGGGATGCTCCTTTTCGATGTGTATTTACTATGCCATATGTATATATCGGCACAATTTAAAAAAAGTTTCAGAAAATTTCCAAAGCAAAAAAACTCTAGCTCACCTTGCGGCAAACTAGAGTTAGAGGATCAGGTCATACAGATTAATTTCCTTCAACTATTGCACGAGAATACTTACTTCCTGCGGATCGAAACGGGAAGGCGCGGAAACCTTCACGCGAATATTACCAGCCTCACCCTTCGTACGAATCCAGAACGCAATACGCCCACCAATTAGCGATAGGCTGGACGGACCGATTAATTCACCTGCTCCCTCCACCTCCACGGAAACCGGATCAGCATAGAAAGGCAGGACATTCCCGTATTCGTCCAGAGCATCCACCACAACTCTCGTCACGTCCCAATCGCCTGCCTCCAGCGCTGTATCGTCGGCAGCTACACGCAGTTCCGTCGGCACCGGATTACGAGAGTAGCGTCTGCGAATCACTTCTTGACCGTCCATGTACCCGATGAACACAGCATCTTCCCACTTCATGCCCCAGTGACCTGTCAGTTCGTCGATAACGACCGGAGGATGCGGAAGAGCCGGATACTTTTCCTGGTTTGGACGATAGACGCCCTTGCGTTCGTCGCCATAAATGAATTCCACCTCATCACAATTGGTGAATACAACCAGCGGTACGATGCCCCCAATGTTCCGTTCGCCACGTGACCAGTAAGTGACCGGCTCCAGAATGATTTCCTGCTCGACCCGCTTCTGACTGCGATACACGTTCGCTGCGAATTTGGGCAGGCGGAACATATCCATCACACCGTGGTAGCAGATTTTATCGCCAGAGCCAAAATCTGCATGCGTATTGTAGTCAAAAGCGCACCAGCCAATCGCCCCGGCAATGCCTTCATCGGCATAGGAAGCGTTCTGCACCCGCGTATGGCGCAACGCATGTTCCATCACCCGTTCCTCCTGGTCAAAGCGCTTGGTCGGGTACATATGCCCGTTATATTCCGTCACCAGATAAGGAACCGGATGATCCAGCTTGGTGACGAGGGACGGCTGGCGCAAACCTGTCGTTTCCCCATCTACACCTTCTGTATCGTCATACGTATCGAAATTGCGGATTTCCTTCGCCAAATATTTTTTATGCCCGCCGTCATGAACGAAATCGTTCATCGTATACACATCTTCCAGCAGCTCGCTCCCTACAATATAGCGCACGCCACCCGTCGCACGAATCGGATCAAGCTTGCGTGCAAGCTCATTGGTACGTGCGTACAGCTCATGATCATCCTGCGACTCATTAATCCGCACGCCCCAGATCACGATTGACGGATGATTACGATCACGGATAATCATATCCTCCACGTCCCTGACCGCCTGCTCCTTCCACGCTTCGCCGCCAATATGCTGCCAGCCCGGAATTTCCTCAAAAACGAGCAGCCCGATCTCATCGCAACGGTCCAGAAAATGACGGGACTGCGGGTAATGCGATGTCCGCACCATATTCAGGCCCAATTCCTCTTTGAGTACATCGGCGTCACGGCGCTGCGCTCTTTTCGGCATGGCATAGCCGACATACGGGTAAGACTGATGGCGGTTCAAGCCAAGCAGCTTGATCTTTCGCCCGTTCAGGTAAAACCCGTCCGGCTGAAATTCGGCTTCGCGGAAGCCAAAACGCACGGTCAGACGATCTATCTCAGCCCCGTTTCGCAGCAACGTTAGTTCTGCTTCATACAGCTTGGGATCATCTATATCCCATAGCTGCAAGCCGTTCAGTTCTTTCAGCTCCAGCGTCACTTCCGCCCCCGTCACTGCTGTTGGTTCGGTCTCCGCCTTCACGCTCGCTCTGTCCAGCAGTCGCAAAGCGACCGTCAAATCGTTCTCCTGATCGCTAGTCCCCTCCAGCTCCACAACCACGCGTACCGCCTTGCTTGCCGCAAGCGGCTCCAGTGTCTGCACGAATACTGTGCCGAGATGCACCGGCTCGACAATTCGCAGCTGCACCTCCCGGTAAATACCGCCATAGGTCAGATAGTCAATGACTGCCCCAAAAGGAGGAATGTCGTCCCGCTCCGTGGAATCGACGATGACCGTCAGTACATTGGAACCGCCGTATTCGGCAAGTCCGGTCAATTCAATACTGAACGGTGTGTAGCCTCCCTTATGTTCTCCCGCTTTTACCCCGTTCAGATATACCTGCGCATAAGTCATGACCCCTTCAAAATCGACGTACACCCGTTTCCCCTTGGCATTGGCCGGAATGTCCAACTCTCTTTTATACGTGGAAACAAACTGGAAAGCCTTGTCGTCAAAATAGTTATAAGGCAGCTCTACATTGGTGTGTGGCAGCAGAATAGACTCATACCGACTTACATCGATTCCTGCGCTTATTTCGCTCTCAACATATTCAGGACGGTAAAACCACTGGTCATTCAACGGCAAAATGGTACGCATGGGCAGTCACCTCAACCTTTTATTTTTCAATCTGATATCATAGTAAAATATTTAAGTAAAAATAATTAGTAAAACTTAGTAAAATAAATATATTTTTAATGTAAGCATTTACAAAGCATTTGTCAATTCCGTTTTTTCTTCTGCCCATACAAAAAACAGCCCCGGCATCCGGAGCTGTGAAGACCATGAAATACACAATGGAGCACATTTCTATATCGAGTCGGTAAACGGCGGTCCACTGCTGTTACGAATCATCAGTTCGGTTGGAATGGTGACCTTGCGACCAACCTCATTCGGACCGTTGCGCACCGTATGCAGCAAGAGCTGAACGCCTGTTTCTCCCATCAATTCGGTATACGTCTTGACCGTCGTCAGCGACGGTGTCAAATATTCCACTGTCGGAATATCATTGAAGCCGACGATTGAAATACGTTCAGGAACGGCGATTTGATGCTGCTCCAGCGCCTTTAATACGCCAATCGCTACCGAATCGCTCGCAACAAAGAAGGCTGTAGGCAGGGTCTCTGACCCTGCCAGAACTGCCGCTTCCATCGCACGAAAGCCGTCTGCCGCCGTTCCGCCGCATACATGAATGTCGTTCGACGTGCATAGCCCATGCTGCCCTTTATACCGCAAAAAGGTCTCATAGCGTGCATCCATCTCCGCTTGATCGGAATCATGGGCCTGCTCATCCTTGCCCATGCCTACATAACCGATGTGACGATGGCCCGCGTTCATCAAATAATCCAGCGCGTCTGCCGCAGCACGAGCGAGGTCAATGACGACATAGTCCGCACCTGTACGCTCTACCGGGTGATCCAGAAAGACGCAAGGGATGGAAAGCTCCAGCATGTGCTCTATTTCCTTGCTGCTAAAATGCCCGAGCACGAGTAGCCCGTGCAGCCCTTCGGATAGCGTCTTCAGTGCGGACAGGTCTTCCCGCCGGAAAATCCGCTCCAATTGCGCTCCGCTCTGGCGGCATTCCTTTTCCACGCCGAACCGGATGGAGAGATAATACGGGTCCTCCAGTTCCTCATACGCGCTAAACCAATGAACCATCCCGAGCCGGATCGGCCCCTCGGCCTTTTTACGGGACTGACGCCCGATGCCTCCATTTTTACGTTTAACGGTCGTATATTTCATTCGCTCGGCAACCTCAAAAATTTTACGCCGTGTTTCCTCCGAAACGGACAATGTTTCATCATAATTTAAGACTCGGGAAACTGTTGATATGGAAACTTCCGCCTCCTGAGCAATATCTTTTAACGTAGGCATTGCAGACTCCTTTGATGGTTTTACTCCATTTTTACGTTCTTTTACTGTTATCTTACTCGTCGTCTCCGTGCAACACAAGCTGTCGTTGTAGAAGGGTAAGCCAAATTTTTCATATAACAAGTCCAATCATGATAAAATATGTAGCATATCAGAAATGACACAAGGAGGAAATACGCATGAAACAGGAACTGATTGAACGCCTGACCACTTATGTTCAGGTAGATACCCAATCCGATGAAAGCAGCAACACTTGCCCGACTACACCCGGACAGCTCACACTGGGCAACCTGCTGGTCAACGAACTGAAAGCCATTGGTATGACAGATGTAACCATAGACGACAACGGTTATGTCATGGCAACTCTTCCTTCCAATACGGATAAAGAGGTCCCGGTTATCGGCTTTTTGGCCCATCTCGATACCGCTACCGAAATGACTGGCGCAGGGGTAAAGCCTCAATTGATGGAAAACTATGATGGGGGCGACATTACGCTGAATACGTCGCTGGGTGTGAACCTTTCTCCGCGCGAGTTTCCCGAGCTGCCTCAATATAAAGGTCATACCCTGATCACGACGGACGGCACCACATTGCTTGGTGCAGATAACAAAGCCGGGATTGCAGAAATTATGACAGCCATACATTATCTGCTGGATCACCCGGAAATTCCGCATGGCAAGATTCGCGTCGCCTTTACACCGGATGAAGAGATTGGAAGAGGACCGGAACGATTTGACGTAGCTGCTTTCGGTGCCCAATATGCCTATACAGTAGATGGTGGACCGCTTGGAGAACTGGAATATGAAAGCTTTAACGCCGCAGCCGCCCATATTACTATTCACGGTGTTAATGTCCATCCCGGTACAGCCAAAAACAAAATGATTAACGCCGTCAAAATTGCCATGGAGCTGAACGGACGATTGCCTGCGAATGAAGCTCCGGAATACACGGACGGATACGATGGCTTTTATCATTTGCTGGAATTTGAGGGTACGGTAGAACAAGCCAAATTACACTATATCATCCGTGATTTTGATCGTGAAAGCTTTGAAAACCGGAAGGCTTACTTAACGAACGTGGTAAAAGAGCTGCAAGTCGTATATGGGGAAAACCGTATCGTTCTGGAGCTGAGAGATCAGTATTACAACATGAAGGAGAAAATCGAGCCCGTCAAGCACATCGTGGATGTTGCCCATGAAGCGATGACAAAGCTGGGAATTGATCCGATCATCAAGCCGATTCGCGGCGGTACAGATGGTTCACAGCTGTCCTATATGGGACTGCCTACACCGAATATTTTTACGGGTGGGGAGAACTATCACGGTAAGTTTGAATATGTATCGGTGGACAATATGGTACTTGCAACCAAGGTTATTGTTGAAATCGTTCAATTGTTCGAACAGCGCGGCAAGTGAACCGACTACACCAAACGCTGACACTCCAAGATTAAATACGAGGGCATATCGTTTTGTAATGGAAACGATATGCCTTTTTTTGAAACCCTCATTCTCCTTAAATTTTCAATATTTTTATAACTTTTATCACTCAAAAGACCGACAATGAATACAAGGCTATAAAAAATATATTTAGTAAAGAAAGGTAGGTAATTTAATTGGATTCATTAAATGCATTAATTGGAGCAATCCCCTATATACAGCAAATTATGCGTGAAAAGGTGACTCTTGCGCTTTTTGACCGTACTCATGTTCTGGCTTATAGCGAGTCGGAGGGCATGGATCTCGGCTTTGAAGTCGGCTCGGAGCTGCTCAAGGATTACCAAAATTTTTCCATGCTTAAAAATGGGCGCGAGCCGAGCCTGACCCACATTCCTGCTGAACTGCTGGGATATCCTCTTGATATGGTTAGTATTCCTGTGTTTGGCGAAAATGGCGAGGTCGTTGCAGCATTTGCTGCTTCCTATAATTTGACTAACAAGAATCAACTGGATCAAATCGTGACTGAGAACCTTTCCATCACCGAGCATCTCATTGACATGGTGCAGCATGTAGCAGCACACTCCGAGGAGCTACAGGCTACCAGTGAACAGATTTTGGAGAACACCCGAATTGCCGTACAAAACTCGGGTAAAATCAATCAGGTCGCTGTATTTATCAAAGAAATCTCCGACCAAACCAACCTGCTTGGATTAAATGCTGCCATTGAAGCGGCACGTGTCGGAGAAGCAGGAGCAGGCTTTGGTATCGTCGCCCAAGAAGTGCGTAAGCTCTCGGTAGAATCCAAAAAAGCGACGGTTGATATTGAAGCGGCTCTCAAGGATGTACAAAACTCTGTTCGTCAGATGGAAGAGGAAATTAAGCAAATTGTTGCTTCTTCGCAGGAGCAAGCAACGCTGGTAAGCTCTTTTACCGAGGTGATGGATCGTATGCAACAAGCGAGTGAAACGATGCAGCAGTTAGCTAACAACCTGACTTCCTATATTGTGAAATAAATGTAATTCCGCAAGAAAAAAGGGGAGCACACTTATCGCAAAAAGCGTTAAAGTGTACTCCCTTTTATTTATAAAACCCCTGCCGGGACTCATCAATCAAATCAAGTTTAAACAGTATCAGAGAACACCCCGTGATTGGCAAGATTCACGGGGGCTAGTTCACCCAGTAGAGTACCCGCCGGAACCACAATACTAAGAAACACCAAGACCATAGTTACCGAGATTAAAGCCTTTTTCATTATGAAGCCCCCTTAATAAAATGGTTTGATATTGCTCTTGCTGTGAGGATGTTGCCAAATCTCGATAAGCCTCAAACAGAGCCACCAATGTCCTGAAATCGGCATCTGCTTCTACACTAACAGAGAATTGCAGAGAAGCAAGAACATAATTTAACGCAACCGTATACTGCTCCTGTTTGAAATAATAAATGGCTAATTGGTTAACAAGCTTTAAATAATATACGCGGTTTCCTCTATCTTCATAACCTTCAAATATCTCAATATCGTGGGCAAAATCATTCAGCAGATCGTCAATATTCCAATTATTCAAATTAGCTGCTTCGACAATACCGACCAATCCTGGAAGCAGTTCCTCATCATTGTCGTGAAGAAATTGAACATATTCGGGCAGAAGCTCCCGTTTTCCCGAAAGCAATTCAACCGTGTACAGGTTGGCTTTGGCGAGAAAACGAAATCTTTCCACTTCTTCATGGCCGCTCTCATCCAGCCCCATAAACCAACCCATTTCGCCGTACTTCATAATATATTCTCTAGCTTCTTGATACTTACCCTTATTCTGAAAATAAATAGATTTAGCCAAATAACTGTATGCATAATAAAATACCAATGGATGTTTGGTATTCAACGTCTCGTGCTTGCCGTCCGCAGCATTTCTCAGTTGGATGTGATACAGGCTTTCAGCCAAAGCATGCAGATAGTCTGCAACCTTGTTCGCTTCATCCCAATCGTTATGTGTGTAGCTGATTCTAAACAACTCACAAGCCTTGTCGAGTTCGTGGCTGTCCGACAACAAATAAATAGCTTCCCTTTGATTCAGGACCTCTTCCACTAAAACCCGCCTCCCTATTTCTGAAAATGACGTTTACCCATGTATTCTCATCAGGAGCATCCGCGTTGTCGTTCCTCCGCATACCAGTATATTACAAATATAGACAAATGCTAACTTGAAGTCAATTCAATCATAGATATGCAGTTTCTTTTGCAACCTAAGATTGTCGTGTATGGTTTATAGCCGATGAATAAATGAATCATGCTAGAGAAATAATCCATAACAAAGATGTAATCAGGTCCTCCAAAGGAGGTCAAAAAGAAGTCATAGTATCATCAGGGTAACTACGTTACGAAATAGTGCGTACTTTTCAATCGGATACCTGGGGCTTACAATCAAACCTGTGCATGAAACCAAAGTATTCACAGCATTCAACAGAGCATGTACCTGTTCATCCAATACAAATTCACTAAAGGAGTGAAGTTAATAACATGGAACTTCAATTGGCTTTAGACTTAGTAGATATCCCGCAAGGCATTGCATTGGTAAAAGAAGTAGAATCGTATATTGACATCGTAGAAATCGGTACTCCAATTGTCATCAATGAGGGACTTCATGCGGTAAAAGCAATGAAAGAAGCCTTCCCGAATCTGAAAGTGCTGGCTGATCTGAAGGTTATGGATGCAGGCGGTTACGAAGTGCTGAAGGCTTCCGAAGCTGGCGCAGATATCGTTACGATTCTGGCTGTAGCTGAAGATGCAACGATCAAAGGTGCGGTAGAAGAAGCGAAAAAACAAGGCGGCAAAAAAATCCTGGTGGACATGATCGGTGTTAAAAACCTGGAGCAACGTGCGAAAGAAATCGACGCTCTCGGCGTAGACTACATCTGCGTGCATACAGGCTATGATCTGCAAGCTGAAGGACAGAGCCCGTTCGAAGCACTGCAAACCGTCAAAAAAGTCGTGAAAAACTCCAAAACTGCGGTTGCTGGCGGCATCAAGCTGAGCACACTGGCTGAGGTCGTTAAGGCTCAACCGGATCTGGTTATTGTCGGCGGCGGGATCACTGGCGAGGACGACAAAAAAGCCGTTGCTTCCCAAATGCAGCAGCTCATTAAACAAGGTTAATTCCAATGGAAACCTCTCAATATTTATCCGAGGTGCTCAAGGAACTGCAATGGGTTCCACAGCTAATCAGTGATGAGGAATCAGAGCAACTGATTCAGTCCATTGCCGCTGCGAATAAGGTGTTCGTCGCAGGCGCAGGCCGTTCCGGGTTCATGATCCGTTCGCTGGCGATGCGGCTGATGCATATGGGTGTTCGGGCTTATGTGGTCGGGGAAACGGTAACTCCCGGCTTGGGCGAAGGCGACTTGCTGATTATCGGTTCAGGCTCCGGTGAAACTAAAAGTCTGATCTCGATGGCAGAAAAGGCGAAAAAGCTGGGGGCTTCCCTGGCACTTCTGACCACTTCCCCTGGATCGACCATTGGCAAGCTGGCTGATATGATCGTCAAGCTTCCAGGCGCACCCAAGGACCCATCCAACAAGGATTACCAAACCATTCAACCCATGGGTTCACTATTTGAGCAAACCTTGCTGCTGTATGGCGATGCATTGGTGCTCAGAACGATGGAGCTACGCAAGCTGACTTCTGAATCTATGTTTGGTCAACATGCCAATCTGGAGTAGAGCGCTATATAAAATGTGCATGAGGCGCCATTACACGGTCGGATGATGCTTGCTTCGTTCCTGTTCCACTGGTTTTATCTTTAGTTAACTATATATAGTATTGTTTTACAGTAAAAGGCAGATCGTCCTTCGCGTGTCCTTGTGACATGTCAGAGACGGCCTGCCTTTTGGCGTATAGAAATGGTTTTTACGTCGAATCCATACCTATGTTGCTATTCGTTATTCCCTGCTGGCAGCGGCGGTACTTTGGACGGGTCAACAAGCGCCCAATAGGCATATTTGGCCTTTAACCGTTCGTCGAACAGCAGCGGCTTATCCAACCGGGCAATCGGGAACGTACTGAGCCACGTATTTCCGTCATCCGTACCCCAAATCGTCACATTACTGATATGCTCCCGCTGCCTTGAAAACATATCGAACAACATCCGATAGCGGTGAGCCTGCTGGATCAGCATGGCTTCAGGTATCGTTTCGTAGCGATCTGTATCATTAGAATACAGGCCCATATCCAGCTCTGTAATCTGATTATCCAGGCCGAGCGAAGCAAATTTTTCAATGGACTGCTCAATTTCGTCAATAGCAGGAAACTCCAGCCGGATATGTGATTGGTGACCTACGCCGTCAATCGGTACGCCTTTGGCGAGCAAATCACGCACCAAATGGTACAGAAAATCCCGTTTCTTCGGTTCATGCGTGTTGTAATCGTTAATGAACAGTCGGGCGTTCGGACCTGCCGCTTCCCTCGTGACACGGAAGGCTTTGTCAATATAATCGGTGCCGGTAATCTGATACCACTTGCTGCGGCGCATACCGTCCGGCTGGTCGGGATCAATGACTTCATTCACCACATCCCAGTCGGTGATTACATTTTTATAACGGGCTGCAACCGCACGAATATGCGTCTCCAGCCGATCCAGCAAAAGCTTTTTATTTTCCGCGGTCGGTGTCATCGGCTGTCCATTCTTATCCTTGAACATCCAATCCCCGGTCTGGTTATGCCACACCAGTGTATGGAAACGGATAGCAATCCCATGCTGCTGTGCAAATTGCACAATCTGGTCCGCTTCCTCCCAATGAAACTGTCCCTCGGACGGCTGCAAAGAGATTGGCTTCATCGCATTCCCTGCCACGACGCTGTTAAAATGCTTTTGCAGCAGTTCACCGTAAGCCCCTTCGGTCTGGAAAGCCTCAATCGCCGTACCGATGCTGAACTGCCCCTGATACAATCCATGCAAAGAAGGAATATCCTTCTCAATCGCAAGCGGGGGAACAAGTGACAGCTCAAAATCATCCACATAAAAGGAAGCCGTCCCTTCTGACGTTTCCAAATACATCGAAACGTTATCGGCATCATGCGCGAACGTATACGTTCCAGTCAAATGCGTCCATCCCCCTACCGTGATCGCCGTGTCGCCTACCACCGTTTCATATGCACTTTCACCTTGATGATCGCGCTGTACGCTGAGTCTTACCTTGGTAGGCTGCTCGCCAGGCGCCAGCTTCACCCAGGCACTAACCGTATAGCGACTTCCCTTTTGCACCGTAGCAGTCACGTCCAGCTTTGGCCCGGCATATGTTTGTTGTCTGCCTGTCGTCAGCAGACTGTACGATCCGGTTCGTGCATCGACATTCGACACCTGCACTGTCTCGGTACCCATACGGGTTACCCAGCCTTGAGCCGTACCATCTTCGAAACTGGATACGATACCACCGGTCGGCTCCGTTGGCGTTTCTGATACCTGCCTGATTTCCACCTCATCCAGATAATAGCCCTGCGCAGGATTCGAGCTTTCTACATACAGCTTCAGTGTATCCATCCCCCCTGTGAACGTATATTTCCCTTGAAGTTTGTCCCATGATGTATCCATCTTCTCCGTCTGCGCAACTGTCTTCCATGTCGTAGCCCCGCCTGTCGGCTGCTGCTCCATCGTAAACTTGATCAAGCTCGGCGTCGTAGAATTACCGTCCAGCTTCACATAGCCGCTAATCTCATATTCCACACCCGGCTGCAACAGCGACTTCACATCCAGCTCCGCACCGTTCCAAACCTCCGTACGAGCAGTTACCTTCAGGCTGTGTACGCCGCCATATGCAGCTTCTGAGACGGACGCGATTTGGGTATAAGCCCCCCGAGGCTTCCAGCCCTCGCTATTGCCTTGCTCAAATCCATACGTCCCGATGGTCTTATCCACACTTCCAGTCGCCAGAACCGTATCCGCAACTGGCGGGGAATGTTCCACAGTTGGGGTCGCCTCCGCTACAGACGGGCCCCACCACCCCACTGGCAATAACAGCACCCCAACCAGCACCAGACCAAAAGATTTGTACAAAAATGACCTCAACGCAATCCCTCCCGTGCCCATATTTTTAAAATATAAGAAAGTGAGTTTCACATATTTCCGGTTCTTGCTTATCCCTTGACACCGCCCAGAGTCATACCCTTCACAAAATATTTTTGTAAAAAAGGGTACACCAAAATAATAGGCACAGACGCCACAATCGTCATCGTGGCACGAATCGAAGTAGGAGTGACCGACTTCGCTAGATTTTCCGAGCCTGCGAATTGGCTGGCATAATCCTGAGTATTCACGGACGTGTTGGAATTTTGCAATATTTTCATCAGTTCATACTGGAGGGTGCTCCACTGCTCATACGACGAATTGTACAAAAATACATCGAACCAGGAGTTCCATTGCGCCACCGCCGTGAACAGCGACACCGTTGCCAGCACCGGGACACACAGCGGCAAAACGATACGCATAAAAGTCGTAAATTCCCCCGCCCCATCTATACGCGCCGACTCCAAAATCCCTTCCGGCAAGCCTTCAATAAAGGAGCGAATCACAATCACATTGAACACCCCAATCAACCCCGGTACCACATACACCCAAAAGGTTCCGAGCATCCCCAACTCACGAATCAGCAGAAAGTTTGGAATCAATCCACCGTTAAAATACATCGTCAAAATAAAAGCAATCGAGACAAATTTGCGCAGCACATACTCCGGCCGGCTGATCGTATACGCCACCATCGCACAACAGAACACCGAGGTCACCGTACCCGCCACTGTACGCAGCACAGAAATCAACGTAGCATGAAAAATCGTCGCTTCCTTGAATACAAATTCGTAATTACTCCACGTAAATTTACGCGGCCACAAATAAATACCACCCCGAATCGAATCATTCGCTTCATTTAGCGAAACCGCCAGCGTATTCAGAAACGGATACAGCGTGAACACCATCAGGCACAGCATAAATACAATATTACACGCATCAAAAATCCGATCCGAGGGCGCCCGAAACCGCCCGTGCAACGCTTTTCCTTTGCCCATAACTCCCTCTCCTTTCTAAAAAATAGCTTAAGTACTCTAGTTCGATTAATTGTTATTGGAGCTGTTGGTACTGTTATTTGGAACGGTTATATGAGTGGTTACATGTGTGGCAATTTGAGTGGATTATTGCGGATTATTATCTCTATTAGAAGTTGTAATTCAGTTCGTCCATAAGGCCTTGGTAAGGTCCGCGAAGCGGCCTGTTAAAAATCCACTGACCTGCACCTGTAGTATGCATGAACACGCACCTTCTGTTATCACCACCCTCAGTTCTTAAAAAAAGTGACTTTATGGCGGGTAGCAGCGGAGCGGGCAGAATTGTTCTGAAGAAGCGGCAGCGGTCGCCTTTATTCCCGGATTCCAACCTCTATTGTTTTATGATAAAAAGGAATCTGGGGATAACAGCGATCGGAAGAACAATCTGCACGCGAAGCGACGATACACCCTCCCCATAACTCACTCTTTTCTCAGAACAACCTCTCCTCCCCTAACCGCTTCGCAATATGATTAGCGCTAAATAGTAAAATAAAGCTGACTACTGTTTTAAACATCCCGGCAGCAATCGAAAGGGAGAAGTTGCCCATCTGAATACCATATTTCAGTACAAAAATATCCAGATTTTCTGAGTAATCCACGTTCATGCCGTTACCCAATAAATATTGCGGCTCAAAGCCCGACTCCAGCAGATTGCCGATGTTCATAATCAGGAGGATGATGAACACAGGCTTTAATCCTGGCAAGGTCACGTGCCAAATCCGCTGGAAACGCCCGGCTCCATCCATCTCAGCCGCCTCATACTGTGACGGATCAACCATCGTCATCGCTGCCAAATAAATGATGGTATTCCAGCCGACATTTTTCCATACTTCCGATGCACCGAGAATGCCCCAGAAATAGCTTCCCTCGCCCAGCCACAGGATAGGCTCCTTGATCAGCCCCAGCCACATCAGCACCTCATTGACAATGCCGCCATCCGCAGACAGCACCGTACTGATAATGCTCGCCGCAACCACCCACGAAATAAAATGCGGCAAATAGCTGATCGTCTGCACCACTCGCTTGAATACGATCTGACGAAGCTCATTCAGCAATATTGCCAAGGTGATAGCGGTTACAAATCCCAGCACCAGATTAATGAAGCTCATCGCCAGCGTATTGCGCATCACCCGCAGAAAGTGCTCATCCTGAAACAGAAAACGGAAATGCTTCAACCCGACCCATTGCTGATCGAGCAGCTTACGGGCAGGCTTAAAATCCTGAAAAGCAATTGTCCAACCCCAGATAGGTAAATACTTGAAAATGAACAACCAGATTAAAAAAGGGATGGACATCCATACCAGTGCCCGCTGCTGGTTCAGCCTGTGTATAACCCCCCTAAAGCCGGCTTGCCGTGAGGACGGCAAATTGCCCGAGGAAGTCGTGATAGGTGGCGGTGACGTGTGGCCCATAGCTGCTTCCTCCTTTATTTTTTACCGGGATTTTCGATTTTTTTGGCAACCTCCTTCGTGATCAGCTCCTCAAACGCCTTTACATCAAGCTTGTTAAATTCGGTGGTATATTCATTCCAAATCGCGTCAAACTGCCCCGGTGCAGACAGCACCAAACGCGGGAAATATTTGCGCTGCAGGTCGCCCTTCTTTTGCTGGAAGAGCTGCGCTGGTGAGCCTTGGACAATCGGGATGCTCCAAGCCGGGTACCATGGACGCTCGTCTGGTGCGGAAAACATTTGCGAGAAGGACTCAACACCATACGCTTTTAGTAGCTTTTTATCCCCCTCGGTGTAGGACATACGCGCAACCTCAGGCTGCCGTCCGGGGCCAACCGAGTTGCCGTCAGGCAGGGTAGAACCACTACCGTATCGCGGCCAACTGTATTCAAAATATTTGAATCCGAATGATTCGCGGAACGCATCCTGACCCGTCTGCTTAATTTGCTCCTTGGTCCGGTAAAAGCGTCCCTTTTTATCTATATCATAGGTTTCGCCCTTGATCCCCCAGTTGGATAACACCTGGTTTTCATCGGTCAGCAGGTTGTCAAAAAACTTGATGATACGTACCGGGTCCTTGGCACTGACCGTAATTCCAATGCCTCGGTTATTAACGAATGACGACGGATCAATGTACTGATCCTTTATATTCTGGTCGTATACAACGGGTAGTCCTATATATTCCATATCATCATTGCCCGATTGCTTGGAAGCCTCCTGCAGGTTATTTAGAGCCTGCTCCGCCTGCCACCGGTAGTCGAAGAAGCCCAACACCTTGCCCGAGGTCAGCTTCCCCAAATATTGATCGTAATTATCCACAAAGGATGCTTTGTCGAACAGGCCCTCTGCATTGAGCTGATTCAGCTCTTTGAGATACCGCTTCGTGGTTTCCTCATCCCCATAATCCGTGGCCTGATGCGATTTCATATCAATTATCGTGCCGCCATCATTCGGATACCCTGCCAGATGCATCGGCGCGTTCGTAAGAGCATAAAATCTATCCTGTGTGGTTAACGCCAAGTAACCGGTCAAGCCCTCGTCTGCATGCTTTTTCGCATAGTTGCGAATCAGGGTCAAATACTCGTCGAGCGTTTTTATTTTTGGATATCCCGCCTCCTTCAGCACCCTGCGCTGTACCCAAAAAGCTCCCTGCTCCACGTTAGGCGCGGGCAAATAGTCACCCACCACCGCACTGAGTGGAAGGAAATAGATATTTCCATCCTGTGCCTTCATCAGGTTGTAATACGGTCCGTATACACGTTTAATATTCGGACCATATTTATCAATCAAATCATTTAGCGGAATAAAGGCTCCGGCATCCAGCAGCTTATCGATTGTGCCATCCGGTACAATCACGTCCGGGTAATCGTTACTGGCAATGAACGTACCGACCTTCGTATTGGAATCTCCCACCAAATGCTCCAGCTTCCAGTTTACTCCTGTCTGATCCTCCAGAATTTTGCCGATCCGCGTTTCATTGGTATTGATGTCCCTCCTCGCAGTGGCATTAAAATACGTGAATGTGACCTTCTCCTTGCTATCTCTTGGCGCTGGCTCCTTGCCCGCACTTCCTGAGCAGGCAGTGATCATAGATACCATCATGATAAATACTAGACTCATTGTTCCGAATCTTTTACTCGCCATACCAGATAATCCCCTTTCGGCCTCTTTGTCGGTTGTGTGTGAACATCGTACGGACATGCCTCAAGCACTGGAACCCCGCGCACTCTAATTGTAAGCACTTTCATTTTATGAAATGCCGTGAATCTCGTTCACCCACCAATCTAAAGGTGTTACTTAGAAAACTATAGGAGGCAGGCCTAACAACGTAAAATAGACGCCGATCCAGCAGCAGCGCCCATTTTTAATGCAATGACAATCGTGACGATTAAGCCGACCGCGCCTAAGCCGTTCTATTGTTAGGTAATTTATACCATATGGATATCATTGGGCGGAAGAAATAAAAGACTCCCGATCCGCCGGAATTAAAATACGAATCTCTGTTCCCTCGCCGGGTATGCTGCGAATATTAAGCTCAAAGTGGCTTCCGTAGTAAAGCTTCAGACGATAGATGACATTTTGCAGACCGATACGCTCGCCCATTTCCTCCTGTCTTTGCATGTAACTGTACAGCCGCTGTACCTGTTCCAGAGACATGCCGACTCCATCATCTCGAACCGTTAGCATCAGCCTCTCCTCCCGACACTCAAAATGAATCTGGATGCGTCCCCCATGCTTCAGCGGCTCAATGCCATGAATGCTTGCATTTTCAACCAGCGTAAGCACAACCATTTTGGGAAGCAGATAGTCCAGGTCCTCGGGTCGTGCCTGCACTTCGTATTGTATCCGCTCCCCAAAGCGGTATTGCTGGATTTCCAGAAAACAACGGATCAACTCCAGCTCCTCACGCAACGTAACCCTATCCTTGTTCCACACCAACGAATTGCGAAAAATTCGTGCCATATTATGAATAATGCGGGCTGTCTCGTCCTCATGCTTCATCAGGCTTCGCATGCGAATGGTCTCCAGTGCATTGAACAGAAAATGTGGGTTGATCTGGCTGTGAAGTGCATTAAGCTGGGCATGCCTGCGCAGAATCTCCAAATTTTTTCGCTGAATATCCGCCACATAGACATCATTAATTAATCGCTTTATTTTGAGCATCATTCGATTAAATTCACCTGTTAGCTGCCCGATTTCATCTCGCGATTCTGTACCGGGAATCAGTTCAAAATGCTGGTTTTTCACCTTTTTCATATGCTTCAGAATACGATGAATGCGCACGTTCAGCGAACGTGTAATCCAGATGATGATCAAAGTAGGCAGCAGCATATTCATGCAGATTAACAGCAGGATAAAATTGCGGGATTCCTCCATTTCATACAGTACTTCATCGCCCGATACCGCAGCCACAATGCTCCAGTCATTGAGATTACTCGTTAGCACATAACTTGTCTTGAACTCTATAGTGTCCTTGGGCTGTTGGAGGGTATTATAGGACACGACCTTATGATTGATATCAATCTTGGGATCCGTCGTATATTCGATTTCTCCCCGTTCGTTGAGTAGAAAGAGACTGCCTCGCAAATTCAGATTATGGAAAATCTCTTGAATGGACGACATTCGCAGCTCTATTTTCAGTATTTTCTCGCGGCCATTTTGGGAATAAAAATAGTTCATCCGCCGAATCAGGCTAAAGGGATACTGCTGCTCGCCGTTACCATCGTCAGTACGTACAAATATAGGCTTGGACTGCCGTCCGGGCGGGATTTTGCCATACCAGGACAAGCTTTTAACCCGCTCATCTATATAGCTGATCCCCCCGGAATTCAGTAGAGTCGGATTATCTGTGTAGATCGTCATTCCATCCACAGAATGGTATACAGGACTGTAAGTATTGTTTAACATACGACGTAAATAAGAATCATAGGCGGCAATATATTCAGCGGGATGGGGGTATGTTTGCTCCAATAGTTCGTTTAGCTGATGATCGGTATAAAAGATAGACGAGATTTCCATCGCATCTTCAAACTCACGGTAAAACTCAATTTTGATCTGCTCCAGCGCACGGGAAATATCCTGCATACGCTGTTCCTTCACATTTTGCGAGGTGACGTGGTAAAAAATCAGATTGGTCAGCACCACTGGCGCAAATACACAGAGAAAATACAGCAGCAGCATTTTATCCCGCAGGCGGACATGGTCAAGGGTTGAGCGCAGCATCCTCATTCGCTGTCCCTTTGCGGCTCCACACGGGTATTTAGGCTACTGCGGTATTCGCTTGGCTTGGCCTGCACCAATTTCTCAAATTGGGTGACAAAATAATCCGGGCTGCCAAAGCCCACACGCTCGGCAATTTCATAAATGCGCAAATCGGTCTGACGAAGCAACCGTTTAGCCTCCTGAACCCGTAATTGCAGCAGGAATTCGTTAAAGTACACCCCGTACGTTTTTCTGAACAATTGGCCCAGATAGACCGGATTTATGTAAAAGCGGGCTGCTATACTTTTCAGGTTAATGTTCTCTGCCGCATGCTGCTCAATGTAGGTGCGGATGTGCTGAATTCCTCCCTGTTGACGCTCCTTGCGCAACACTCCAATCATTCGGCTGCTTTCCTCGGCAAAAGCTGTAAATAGCCGCTGTAATTCACCCAATGACAGGTTCATATCCTGCCAGCCCATCATAGGCTCTAGTGACTGAAGCGAGCGTTCATCACCCTGCATATTTTGAATGACCCGCACGATGCTGATTACGCATTGATGCAAGTTCATTTTTACAGCCTCTGGGGCGTAA
>NZ_PNXQ01000005.1:408605-424762 GCF_005217525.1 Paenibacillus terrae
TTGGAAAAGAGACAGCGGAACAGCGTTGCCATCGGGACGCCAGGGATGCTGATCATTCAACTCGACGAGCACATAGTACATATGCGCAGCTTCTCCAAGACGTAGCTGCTGTTCCCAAGCCGGCACCACAACGTCATCTTCCCCATTCATCGTCAGTGTCTCCAACAGTTCACCTGTACGGCGACTCTGATAGAGCTGTGCATTCTGCTGCTCATGATGCAGCCTTTTACTCAGCCTGCGCAGTGTAGCCGAAAAGTCCTTCTCATCAATCGGCTTGAGCATAAAATCGTGAACCCCGTGGCGAAGTGCCTGCTGTGCGTAAGCAAAATCGCTGTAGCCGCTCAAGATAATAAACGCAGGATGATCCGTCCACCGTCCGATTACACAACGAATCAGCTCCAATCCGTCCAGCACAGGCATACGAATATCGGTGATGACCAGATCAGGATGAACGCTGCCGATCAGTTCAAGTGCATCCTCACCGTTATCCGCCTCCCCAACGACCTCAAAGCCGCAGGCTTCCCAATCCATGAGTTGAAGCAGTCCTTTACGAGTGAATATTTCATCATCTACTACAATGGCTCGATGCAGTTTCATAACCTACTTCCTCCTTTTGGTTTGAGCGTTATTTTATTTTGGTTAACTATTCCAATTATATCTAGCAATATGGTAATGTGGAAACATCGGGAAATGAAAATTGCTGTTACACCTATTATATGACGAATGGAGCGGTGCAAAGCATGCGCATGGTATTTCGTTGGTTTGGTGAAGGAAACGATACGGTAACGCTGGAACAAATTCGACAAATTCCGGGGGTAGAAGGGATCGTGTGGGCGCTACACGATATACCAGCGGGAGAAGAATGGCCTTTGGAACGTATTGTGGCATTTCGAGAGCAGGTTGTACAGGCGGGATTTCACAATGAGGTCGTTGAAAGTGTGAATGTGCATGAGGATATCAAGCTCGGACGATCGACGCGCGATCAGTATATCCATAACTACATACGTACATTGGAAAAGCTCGGACACAACGGCGTAAAGGTCGTTTGCTATAATTTTATGCCTATTTTTGACTGGCTGCGAACCGATTTGCACAAGGAACTGGAGGACGGCTCCACGGCCCTTTTTTTTGAAAAGTCACGAATTGAAGGGATTAATCCGTTCGAACTGGTACGCCGAATTAACGAAAATAGCTCGTTAACCATGCCCGGCTGGGAACCGGAGCGGCTGGAGCATCTGACGGCTTTGTTTGAAGCGTACAACCACGTCACGGAGGAAGACCTGTGGACGAATCTCGCCTACTTTCTGGAGGCCGTTATTCCCGCTGCCGAACGCAGCGGCATTCGGATGGCTATTCACCCCGATGATCCGCCATGGTCTGTTTTTGGACTGCCACGTATCATCACAAGCCAGGCTCATTTGCGCAGGCTACTGGCGCTGTACGACAGTCCCGCGAACGCGATTACCCTATGCTCTGGCTCGCTGGGGGCCAACCCAAATAATGAAATCGCTTCTATGATTTATGAGTTCAAGGATCGTATTCCGTTTGCCCATATTCGCAATGTGCGTGTATCCGCTAACGGAGATTTTATCGAAACATCCCACCGAACTCAGGATGGAACCGTCAATATTGCGGGCATTGTCCAGGCGTATCACGATGTTGGCTTTACGGGCTACGCCAGACCGGATCACGGTCGCCACTTGTGGGGAGAGCAATGCAGACCCGGATATGGACTGTATGACCGCGCACTTGGGATTATGTATCTGTGGGGGCTGTGGGATGCATTGACATGTAACCAGGTCCGACACATTTCCCCTGTTTCCAAGACAGAAACCACGCTGACCGGATCCGTCCATACGAAGGAGTCGACCCTATGAGCACACTTTCTCTACACCCTTCACTGGCAGGCAAAACAGCAGTAGTTACAGGCGGTGCCGGAGTGCTATGCAGCGCGATGGCACGCGAGCTGGCAAGGCAAGGCGTGAAGGTCGCTATTCTGAACCGAACGGAAGAAAAGGGCCTGCATGTAGTCCATGATATTCAGGCCGCAGGCGGAGAAGCGATGGCTGTTGCCTGTGACGTCACCGAAGCTGACAGCGTTCGGCGGGCCGAACAGGCGGTACGCGAGCAATTCGGCGCTTGTGATATTCTGATCAACGGAGCCGGAGGGAATCATGCGAGCGCCAATACCACCCGCGAAACATTCCGGTTGGAGGACCTGACGCAGCCCGATATCACCACCTTTTTCGAGCTGAGCATACCCGGTTTTCGCCAGGTGCTGGACGTCAATTTTATCGGAACGCTCATTCCGACACAAATATTCGCACAGGGCATGACAGGACGTTCAGGGGCAGTCGTGCTGAACGTTTCCTCTATGAGCGCTCCCAGCCCGATGACCAAAGTTCCGGCTTACAGCGCAGCCAAAGCAGCGGTTAACAACTTCACACAATGGCTGGCTGTCCATCTGGCCGAAGCGGGTATTCGCGTCAACGCTATAGCACCGGGCTTTTTTCTCACAGAGCAAAATCGCAGCCTGCTAACCCGCGAGGACGGCTCCTTCACTGAACGTGCGGATAAAATCATCGCTCACACCCCCATGCGCCGCTTCGGTGTACCGGACGATCTGCTTGGCACCCTGCTGTGGCTCGTGGATGAACAAACATCCGGCTTTGTTACGGGTACAGTGATTCCGGTAGACGGCGGCTTTATGTCGTATTCCGGGGTATAAATAAACGTGTATTGATGTCATGAAAAAAACCGCTTCTTTGGCTTAATGGTTTATGGCTGTTATACCTGCCACTTCCATTTCGCCAAAGGGCGGTTTCTTTTTTTACCCTATTTTATAATGGGCTATCTTTCAATCGTTGTGTTCACAGCTTGGGGAGACGCTCCCCATACGTGCTTCCCGGAAGCAAGCTCCGGTGCACCCCTGTCCTCGGCGGACTTGGCCTGAATCGTGGCGGACTTGGAGCAATCCCATACCACTTTGACCAGATACCCAAACAGCAGCACGTTCAACAACGAGGTCACACATAGAATAACTCCATAGCTGTCCCGAGAGTTCGAGCTATAGAAAATATCGAAGGTGTTCAGGAAAATCGTGAGACTGAATCCACCCGCAAGCCATAAAAATCTCCGGTCCCGCAAATACAGATACGCCAGCACTGCCAACGCCGCGGCCGGGAACAGATACCGTTCATGCATGCTGGAAGCGAAGGTGAACACGCCTGCAATTTGCACCAGTGCAGCCGCGGCCACAAACTGTGGTTTGCCACTGCGTGCATACATCCACCACGTAAACAAAGTCACCAGCACAATGCCGATCATGCCCCATGTGTGGTAGCTGAACAGGAACAACGTCGTTGTGTCCTGCGTATAGTTGCCACCGATCAATGCGAAGAAATTATATGCGTTCACGGAAGCATACGGATACTCACCAACCGTTCCTTTGTATAAATCAAGCAGCCATAATGGCTCCTGTCCCCATGAAAATGGCAGCACGACCAGAATTGTCGTCACAACCGCTGCACCTACAGCCAGCAACCAAGGTTGTATTTTACGTTGTCTCAGCAGCTCGAAGAACAGAATCGGGCCATAAATAATCCCCTGTGGCTTCATCAGAACGGCTATCGTAAAGAATACGGTGGACCAGCCTACTCTGTTTTCCACCAACAACACAACCATACCCACAATCAGTAATGTAAAGAATGAATCCACTTGTCCCCAGAAGGTTGAATTGATAAACACCGCCGGGTTGAATACATAGAACAATGCCAGCCCGATGCTGATTCCAAAGCCAACCCTTTTGCTCGCCAACCGATACAGCATGTACGCTGTCGCGATATCGGCTAATATATTCGGAAGCCGTAGCAGCACGGACATATAAGGACTGAAAGCGTCCGTAGAGCCGATTTTACCGATCACATATAAAATATAAATATAGAACGGCGGATAGTCACTTGATCCGTTCATGTAAAATCCCGTTAAGCTGTCCGCTGCTGTTGTAGCCCAGTTCCGGAATAGCATTAAATCCATGTGCCCCGATATCCACGGCGCTATCGCCATTCTTAAAAAGAAGCCCGCACCAAGCACGGTCCATAACATCAGCCCCCGGTTACGTTCCCCGATCTTCCATACACTGGCCCTAAAACGATACACAATGAATACAA
Source organism: Paenibacillus terrae (assembly GCF_005217525.1). Classification (GTDB taxonomy): domain Bacteria; phylum Bacillota; class Bacilli; order Paenibacillales; family Paenibacillaceae; genus Paenibacillus; species Paenibacillus terrae_C. The sequence goes on from NZ_PNXQ01000005.1 coordinate 412,775, forward strand.
ACGTACCGAAGAACAAAGCGGCAAAGATCGCCAGCGGAGTCGCATAGGCAGATGAAGACTGTCCGCTTCTTCCACCGCCCATACCACTACCGGGTCCGCCCTTGCCCATCCCGGGGCCGCCGTTACCGGACATACCGCCCGGACCTCGCTGTTGTCCGTCTCTGACAGCACCGTTGCCTCCGGAGGTAGAAGTGTCATTCCCGGTCGTAGTACCTTGATCGCCCGATGTCGATGTACCTTGATCGCCCGATGTCGATGTACCTTGGGTGAATAAATCGGCAGATTGGCCTGTCGTACCTTGACTCTTACCGTTAGAGCTGTTCATGGTATCCGTCGATGTCGAATTGGAGCGAGTATCCTGCCCTACATTTCCTGCTCCACGATTTCCAGCGGTCTGTCCGTTCGAGGGACGTTGCCCCGACGCTCCCATGCCTCTACCGGGTCCGCCTCCTCCTCCAAATCCGCCGGACGGGCCCTGTCTAATAGCCGCAGACTGGGATGCCGAGCTGCCAGAATAACTCCATAACGAAACCACACTAACCACAGCACACAATATGAGACTGAACAGAAGTATATACTTCAGGCGGTTCCCTTTCCACACGTTCAAATCCGATGCACCTCTCTCTGTATCTATTTTCCTCATATTGTATCTGTCATAGCTGAGGGCATCGTGAGTTCTGGCTGAAAGTTGGCTGAATACGGAATCATTACTTCACAAATTGTCCCTCCATCTCCTGAATTGCCCGTTCGATTGAGTCCTGTGGATGTTCAAGCAGGTTGCCATGTCCGACAGCCAGCAGAGATGGCTTGAATTGCGCCAGCTTTTTGGCGCTTTCCAGTGAAATTCCCCTGTTCCAGGTGGCCAGAGCGGGAAATGGAAACAGCGGCTTGAGCCTCCCTGACACCGCAACGCCGCCTCGGACCTGGAAGGCATCGCCTGCAATCAATGCACGGGTACGGGTGTCCAAAAATGCCATCGAGCCTGGTGTATGTCCCGGTGCGCTGATCGCCAGCAACGAACCCACATGGTCCCCTTCTTGCAGCAGAACGTCAGGCTGTGTACGGATATTTTTGGGCACACTGCCCCGAATCGGAGTATTCGGTTCACCCGCATCCAGCGATACATCGCCCTTTAACAGCCGCGCATCCCGTCTGGAAATGAATACTTGCACATCAGGATGCCGCTCCTTCAACTTATCCAGTGCACCTACATGATCCTCATGGGCATGAGTAAGTACAATTCGCAGGATTGGCTGCCCCATCCGCGCAGCAGCCTTTTCGATCCCATCTGCACTATAAGGAAGTCCGGCATCTATCAATGTCAGTCCCTCCTTTTCCTGCACCAAATAGCAGTTCACCGGGAACAGTCTCGGCAGAAACGTCAATTGAACTATATGCTGCACCTGAACAACACGCATCCATCTCATCTCCTCATCTTGATTTAAACTAATTATATTAGTATTATAACTAATATAATTAGTTTAAATCAAATCTTTTCGCAGATATTCCGCAGCAAAAAGGCAGACCTCAGAATAACATTCCTGGTCTGCCTCTCTCCTACTATGATGTGAATGCTTCTAAATCCATCACCCCTGCTGGATTGCCTCAGCAATGGGCGTGCTGCCTGACGCCAAATTAATCGCACGATGATACGTCTGCCATTCATCCAGTGCCGCTACTACTACTGTGGCTACATCCTCACGGGAAATGGTGCTGACAGAAGGATCATCGCCTGTAGTTTGTGATCTAGCATTGCCTTAAAGCTTCCCTTCCCGTCCCCAGCACTCCACTTGCTCCAGCCCCGGAATGCTGTCTTTATAGAACACAGGGTCATGGCCCGCCTTTTTCTGCCGTGAATAATCCTTTAAGGCTGCAAAAGCGACTCGGGATAAAAGGGCAATAGCAATCAGATTGACGACAACCATCATGCCCATAAATAAATCAGCCATATCCCACACCAGCTGCACCTTGGCCACTGCTCCGAAAATCACCATACCAATCACGGCAACCCGATAAAGCCATACCCAGATTTTCTTCGATTTCATAAACTCGATGTTCGTTTCGCCGTAATAGTAGTTACCGATTAATGTGCTAAAGGCGAACAAGAATACCATAATGGCAAGGAAACCGGACGCCCACGGGCCGATGTGCACACTCAGAGCCGCCTGGGTCAGCTCAATCCCGCTAAGCCCCGGCTTTGTATACGCCCCGGATAACAAAATAATCATTGCCGTGCTTGTACAAATAATAAGCGTATCCGTTAACACTCCAAAAGCCTGAATCAAGCCTTGCTTGACCGGATGGCTCGTGTCTGCGGTAGCTGCTGCATTCGGTGCGCTCCCCATTCCTGCTTCATTGGAAAATAAACCACGCTTGATGCCGTGCATCAAGGCTGCCCCGATGGAGCCGCCCGCAACCTGCTCGAAACCGAACGCACTGCGTACGATCAGGGACAGCACCTGCGGCAATTGCTGAATATTAATGATCACAATAAACAGCGCAATTCCGATATACAGCACCGCCAGTACGATGACGATATACTCGGACATTTTGGCAATCCGCTTGATCCCTCCAAAAATAATGACCGCAAACACAGCCGCCATCAGCAGACCTACCACTAACCGATTCGTGCCGAAGGCATTTTCGAAAGCCAGCGTAATCGTATTGGACTGCACCGCGTTAAAGACCAAACCAAAGCTCAGTGTAATCAGTATCGCAAAAACAATACCCATCCACCGCTTTTTCAATCCGATCTCCATGTAATACGCCGGACCGCCACGGAATCCGTCTTTGTCCTTCACTTTATATACCTGAGCTAACGTACTTTCGACGAAGCTGGAGGCTGAGCCGATGATCGCAATGATCCACATCCAGAACACTGCACCTGGGCCGCCCAGCGCAATAGCAAGAGCAATCCCAGTAATGTTCCCCGTACCCACGCGTGCCGCCATGCTGATGCAAAATGCCTGAAAAGGCGAAATGCTGTCCCTGGAGCCGCGCTTCGACTCTTTCAGAACGCGGAACATATCTCCGATCATTCGTACTTGCAGACCCTTAGTGCGGAACGTAAAAAATAGTCCCAATGCGATCAGCATGACAATTAACAACTTGGACCAGAAAAAGTCGTTAATTATACCGATCACATCCTGTAAAAGCTGTTGCATCCACAATCCCCCAATATCCCTTGATTCATTCCCGCTATAGAACCGGTTCCATATTCGGCGGTTTAACAGTATTTTTTGAGTATAACAATTTTTAGCCACACAGAACAGATAATTATACATTTTATTTTATAGAAGCCATTAACAGGAAACCTCACAGAGTTTGAACCTCATGTTATACTCATTTCTGCTGCACACGCAAACCTGCCAAAAAAGTGTTCATCATGACTTCAATACTCCGATCCACTTCTACGGGTAAACCAAAGCCGCCCTTCTGTTCGAGCGAGGCAAAACCATGAAGCAGACTGCGAAACCCCCTCGCCGCATGAACACAATCCTCTTCCTTAAATCCGTAACCGCTGGACAGAACCGAAATAACAAGCTCTGCCACACGATCCGCAGCCTGCCTCATTTCGATATTACTTCGATCAGTTGCATACAGCATCGCTTCATACAAACCAGGTCGCTCGCGGGCATATCGCATATAGGCTCTCCCCATAGCTGTCATTGCATCGTCACCCGCTCTTCCAACCGCCGCGCTCATCAAAGCTTCCTCCAACTGTCGCAGGCTGTGCAGAGCCAGCACTTGGCGCAGTCCGTTCAACCCGTCCACGTGGTTATACAAGGACGGAGGGCGAATGCGCAGCTTCTGCGCCAGCGTGGTGAGCGTAACATCGCCCATCCCCCGTTCATTGGCAATGTCCTCGGCAGCCTGTATAATCTCTTGCAGCTTCATTCCGTTTCTGGGTGACATCAGCATTTCTCCTTTAATCGAATTTCTAATTTCTATGTAAGGCATTTACGTGAGCATTTTGCATAAAGCGTCGGGAATCGAATGATGCAAAATGCTGACGTATAAAAATACATAATGAGTCTGATTTCTATTTTAGCTAATCCTGTTAGTTTATACAAAGAAGCTATGGTTTGAAAGCATATCAGCTTCTACTGATATAATGAACGAAACAGGATCATAGAGCAGGTCTGACCACTTTTTCGATCCCATGCAAAGGAGAACACTATATCTATGGATTCCATACCACTTCCAGCCATTGAATTTAAGCACATCACCAAATACTTCACCGGGTCTGAACAGCAACGTGCTGTCCTCAACGGAATTACGGCAAAAGTCTCTCCCGGCAAAATCACCACGCTGGTCGGCCCATCCGGGTCTGGCAAAAGCACGCTGCTTTCACTGTGTAATCTTCTACTGACGCCGGATGAAGGAGAAATCAGCGTATTCGGCAAGCCTATTTCTGAGTGGGAAATCCCTGAGTTGAGACGGAGGGTGGCACTGGTTTTTCAAGATGCCCCCATGCTGCAAGGAACCGTTCTGTACAATCTCCAGACTGTAGAACGATTGCACGGCACGGTACTGCATGATCCCCCCGGCCTGTTAGAGCGCGTAGGACTCACCCGTGATCTGCTGGAGCAAAAGGCGCAAGAGCTGTCCGGTGGTCAAAGACAGCGCTTGGCCTTGGCGCGGACGCTCGCGAACCGCCCGGATATTTTACTGCTGGACGAGATTACTTCCGCACTGGACCCGGCCTCGGTCAAAGAGGTAGAGGAGCTGCTGCTTCAAATGAACAAAGAAGAGGGAACGACGATGATCTGGATTACGCATCATATGGAACAAGCACGCAGAGTGGGCCATGAAACATGGCTGATGATCGACGGAAGATTGGTGGAGCAGGCAGATACCGAGACTTTTTTCCATGCGCCACAGCATAATGAAACCCGCAGGTTCATAGCAGGAGGATGGGGATGACGATTGTTGCCCTGATTCTTTCCCTCGGCTTTGTGTTCATCGCCATCGTCATGTCCAAATCCTTCAAGCTCGGTCTGGATCGAGATATTATTATCGCCACGATCAGGGCATCGGTCCAACTGCTGGCTATCGGTTATGTATTACATTTGATTTTCGGGATGCAAAGCTACGGATTTATCATATTATTCATTTTGCTTATGATCACCGTAGCCTCCCAAAATGTCGCGAGAAAAGGACGATTCATTCCCGGCCTGATGTGGAAATCATTCCTGACGCTGCTGTGTGTGGAAATCGTTACACAGGCATTCCTGATTAGCCTGCATATCATCCCGGCGACAGCCCGGTATATGATTCCGATTAGCGGCATGATCATTGGCAGCTCCATGATTCTGTCCAGCCTGCTGGTATCCCGGCTCAAGTCGGAGGTGCTGCTGCGCAAGTCTGAAATTATGCTCATTCTGGCACTAGGCGGCACGCCGAGACAAGCTATTTTCCCGATATTCAAGGATTGCATACGCTCCAGTATGATTCCAACCATCGAGGGACAGAAGACACTCGGGCTGGTCCAGCTTCCCGGCATGATGACTGGGCAAATCATAGCAGGTGCCAATCCCATTGCCGCCGTTCGTTTGCAGCTACTGATCGTATTTACCACTATGACCTCTGCGATTTTGACCAGCGTACTGCTCAGCCTGTTTATTTATCCGGCATTATTTAACCGCCAGCAGCAGCTTCGCACAGAAGCATGGGAACGCTAATTCCTATCCAACTCAGGCGCAAAGGCACTGAAATCCAAAAGCATGAAGCATATCGTTTTATTGTGCAAAAGTCTATCTGCCAGATGATCGGCAGGTAGGCTTTTAGTGTATATTCTGGTCCCTGCACGACAAAAAATACTGTGATTTATACCATCATCAGGCTTATAATATACATATATAGGTTAAACATCGCTCTAAGAGAGGTCAATAGAAATAAGTCATCTAACAACACACAAAGGAGATAAAAAGATGAACCATCGTTTATTAATCCAAAACGGCTGTGTACTCACGCTCGATAAGACAATGGGTGATTTTAAGAAAGCGGATATTCTTGTCGAGGGAAAAAAAATTATCGCTGTTCAGCCGGAGCTGGAAGCATCCGATTGCGAAGTTGTTGACGCAACAAATATGATTGTTATGCCGGGATTCGTAGATACACATCGTCACACCTGGGAGTCTGTCGTTCGGAATGTAGGTGCTGATTGGTCGCTCGAAAAGTACCTGGGGCGTATGTACTATGGGAATATTGGAGCTAAATTACGTCCGCAGGATGGGTATGTAGCGAATCTGCTGGGCGCGCTGGAAGCGTTGGATGCAGGGGTTACCACGCTACTGGATTGGTCGATGATTAATTCACCCGAGCATACGGATGAGCTGATCCGGGGCTTGCAAGAATCGGGAACACGAGCGGTCTTCGCCCACGGAGTTCCTGGTGATGGCGAATATTGGTCCAGAGAAAGCCAGATACGACAATCCGATGACAGCAGACGGGTGAAAAAGCAGTATTTCTCATCAGATGACCAACTGCTTACCATGGGGTTAGCCATAAGAGGACCAGAATTTAGCGCATGGGAAACAGCAGTCGATGAGATTCGATTCGCTCGTGAGCTTGGTGTGCTTTGTACAATGCATTTAGGGTTCGGGACATGGGGCTCGGTGGATCGATCGATTGAGAAATTGCATAAGGCTGGACTGCTCGGATCGGACCTTAACTTTGCCCACGCCAACACACTCAGCTATGAGGAATATAAGCTAATCGCAGATTCAGGCGCCTCCATTTCCGTTACTCCGGAAATCGAAATGATGATGGGACATGGCTATCCGGCTACAGGGCTATTTATGGAGAACGGAGGAAGACCCTCTTTAGGAGTCGATGTCGTAGTATCGACTGGTGGAGACATGTTTGCACAAATGAAGTTCGCCTTGCAAGCAGAACGCTCCAGAATCAATGGAAAGATTTTATCCACAGGAGAAATGCCGGTGGAACTCACTATTTCAGCAAGGGACATTTTAGAATTTGCGACGATTGATGGCGCCCGAGCATTGGGACTGGATCATAAGATCGGTACGTTAACCCCGGGAAAAGAAGCCGATCTGATTATGATTCGAACCAACGATCTGAATATGTTCCCAATAAATCATCCAGTCGGTGCTGTTGTGCAATGCGCCAACACGAGCAACGTCGATTCAGTGTTTGTGGCTGGGAAAGCTGTCAAACGGAACGGAAAAATGCTGCATGTAGACATCCAACGCTTGCGCAAGTTAGCCAATGAATCCAGAGATTATATTTTCGCACAATACGGGGTGCCTGAAGAAGCATGGCCAATCTGATCATATTTTTTCGTGTCTGATCAAAAATACTTCCAACACCCATATATCCGTTATGTAGAGGAGTAAAATAGAACAAGACAAAAGAAACTTGCGACTAATCCTCGCCTTTTGTCTGTTCTATTGTTTTGTTAAATACAGATATTTCCTTGGAGGTTTGATTAGTTTACTTCACTACACTGGTTTTCTGGTATCTTATTGGAGATTCCAAATGTTCAATACCCTAGGCAGAGATACGTATGGACAATATTCTATCTTTGGAATAACTACCGTCCATTATTCTACCCACAATGCTACCCATATAAAAATTACATAAGCCAGCACAAAGAACGTAATCACACTAAGGGGGATAATCCAAGTAAGATGAGTTTTGAACGGGGCGAGGATTTTTTCCCAAGTAAGATTTTTAAATGGGCTTAGGATTTCCTGACGAGTGGGTAGCAGCTCATATTCTAATTTCTTTAAAACGTGTTCCGCTTTTTTTTCATCACGAATTAGAAGTTCACTCCAAAATTCTTCATACTGTTCTCGAATCACTTCTTTATTAGAACTTTCTTTTAGTAAAACCATTTGTGACCTCCATAGAGTAGTAAAGAGATCCAAAGAACTATTTTCCATTCTTCGAATCTCCCTCTTGTATCCCGTTTTAGTTCCCGTATATATGTCCTCTTACTCGCACAGTATTACCAAGATCCTCATTTGTAATTTTCAAATATACACCAGAATATGTCTGGCCGCTTGTATATATAGTATTATAAAAAGCCGCTCCATTCCAATCACTGGATTCCGTTTGGAATATCTGCCCATATACATCATCACTAAAAAACCCTTTATTCACAACACTGTAACGCACAGGAACCTTTGTTTTGCTTCCTGGAATTAGTTGCCACCCGGTAATGCCTATAAAGGCTTCGGTCATATTAAATCTATTACTATATTCTGACTTACCTTTCTTGATTAAAGTATCTCCATAACTTCCAAGTTCAGTAGAAGCTAACGGTAAAACAGCGGAGGATTTTTCTTGAGATTGAATTGATTTTCTAACTTCTTCACTTTTCGTCTCTTGCCCATCTATCAGTACCTTCCAACTATCGTCCTTTTAATGACTTGGTATGAGACCTTATTGGTTTCACCATCATCTTTTCTAGTTAATTCAACTGAAGCAGTAAAAGTGTCATTTGAGGCAGGGACAATACTTTTAATACTTACATCGGAGAATGGATTACTGCTTAGCGATTCCTTATACTGTTCCAACTGTTCATCAGTACTACTAAATCGTGTATCAACTACCCATTTCACAGACTCATAAATATTTCCGGTTTGAACAGCTTCAACGTAATTAATTACAGATTGTTTTGCTAATTCCTCATCAGAAACGCTTTCTGCGCCTGTAAGACTAGGAAAGACCGATATTGCAAGCATAGAATCCGAACTGGTCGCCACAATCGCTACGGAATTTATCCCCCGGGTAGATTCACGCGGAAAATTACGTCCATTTATTAAACAAAATATTCAAAGTCGGCTGAAAATCTAACCTTTTTCAGAGATTCATTTCTATGCATAGACTGTATCCATAAATTAAAGGGGAATATAGATTGTTGCTCCATACCGACTCCTTCTATTAAAAAAAGATATGCCTATCCACAAAAGAACGAATCAGTCGGCAGAAAAATTACTCGGACGCCTTAGAAAACTCATTCAGGAACATCCCGATGCCAGACAATACGACTACGCCAAATGGCTTGGTGTTTCACAAGGACGTATATCTCAGCTTAAAAAGTTACTGTAAAACACAGTAAAACTCCTTGTAAAACCCCTTTCATTAAAATCCAAGGCCATCCTTTTAATATAATTTTATTTTAACGTGAATACTCACTGAATACCTTTGTTATCTTATGTAATGTCACCTTCTCATCCTGTAAACTAAGTTCCATCAAGCGATAACCGCTGGATCATAGAGAGGATGAGATATTCATGAGTGTAGAAAATAGAGTTTTTGCGATACAAGATGGTCTGGACGGACGTGTGAATGCAGTCATAGATCAAACCCTTGCCGAGAAGCGCCTGGTCGGCGCAGTCGTCATGATATATATGGATGGTTCACCCGTGTATGTGCGAGCGGCCGGGCTGGCTGATCGAGAAGAAAATATTCCTATGCGCGAGGATGCTTTATTTCGGCTCTCTTCTGTATCCAAGCCGATTGTATCTACAGCGGCTTTGGTTTTGGCAGCCAAAGGACAGATTGGACTCGATGAATCTATTGAACGCTGGTTGCCAGACTTCCGCCCCCGATTGATTAGCGGCGAGCAGCCATCCATTACGGTACGCCAATTGCTCACACATACTGCCGGGTTGACCTATGGCTTCTTAGAGGAAGAAGACGGCGGGCCCTATCATCGTGCAGGCGTATCGGATGGCATGGATTTCTCCAATCTTACGCTGGAAGAGAACTTGCAACGTTTGGCTTCCGTGCCTCTGTTATATACACCGGGTAAAGCATGGGGCTATTCCATTGCCACTGATGTGCTCGGCGCTATCATTAGCCGTGTATGTGGCACAACCCTTGATGCAGCTGTTAAAAAGCTCGTTACAGAACCTCTCGGTATGCAAGACACTAGCTTCACGGTTGCTGATCCCGAACGACTTGCCGCCGCTTATGTCAACGATACTCTGGAACCCCGGCGGATGCGTGAGCTTGAGGTTGCGCAGGTGTTTGAAGGCACAGCGGGACTTCGTTTTCAGCCTGCACGCGCCTTTGATAGCACGGCTTTCCACTCTGGAGGCTCTGGTATGATTGGCAGCGCAAAAGACTTCATGCGGCTGCTGGAAACACTGCGAAACGGCGGCAATCCATTACTTTCTGAGGAATGGGTACGTGAAATGGGTACCATCCAGACCGGAAATATCCCGTTGGCAGGCTGGCCGGGGCGGGGCTTTGGACTGGGATTCACCGTACTCCAAAATCCCGACGAAGGCGAAACAGCAGAATCCCCCGGAACGTGGCGTCTCGGAGGAGCTTACGGTCATTCATGGTTCGTTGATCCCGCGCAAAGACTCAGTGTGGTCGCTTTTACCAATACAGCATTTGAAGGGATGTCGGGTCCGTTTACAACCGAGCTTTGCCAAGCCATTTACGGCAGCTCAAACAGGGTCTGATAAAACGGGAGTTACATGTTTAAGCTCTACAGGCGAGGATAAGACGATTAACGTGGTAGAGTGACCGTGCTTTCCGCACTCATCCCCGAATTGCTCCAGCTTAAGCATGGATTCGACCATAACCTTAAGTAAATAATTTTGCTCGCCGCTAATTCGATGGCACTCAATGACTTCAGGCGCAGATTGGCAAAACTCAACAAATGAGTTGCATTGATTCGTGTGCACGAGCACATGAGCCATGATCGGCTTTCCGACTTTCTCATGTGAAACCATGGCCCGATATCCAGTGATAATGCCTTTATCCTCCATACGCCGCACTCTTTCCGTTACAGCAGGCTGGGAAAGTCCAACCTCTTTACCCAGCTCGGTCATGGAGATGCGTGCCTGGTTTTGTAGACATAGCAAAATTTTATGGTCCACTTGGTCCATCGATAATCCAACTCCTTAAATACAAGGATATATTGCATATATACTTTATTTTTTATAATCTATTCAAATAATCACTTTGAATTTTATTGTACACTCAAATATTATCATGTAAAACCATGACCGTAAAGAGAGCTGCTATGGAGAAGACATGATATCCTATGGCAAAAGAAAACCGGCTAACACTTTGTATATGTGTTAGGTCGGTTTTTGTTTAACCATTGGTTTTCCTGCCTGTCAGTTTCGTGTGGCTTGGCTTAGATCAGCGTGTAGCCACCGTCCGGGAACAGCACACTTCCGGTGGTGAACTTGTTCGTCATCAGATACAGCACGGTATGCGCGATTTCCTCGTTATACCCCACTCGATGGAGCAAGGTTACTTCCTTGTATTCCTCAAAAGCCTGCGCCCGCTGCTCGCCCTCGGGTCCGTCTCTCCAGATCGTGCCAGGAGATACGACATTGACCCGTACCGGAGCCAATTCTACCGCCAAAGCTTTACCCAAGCTTTCGATTGCGCCGTTAGCCGCCCCGTATGTAGCACCAAAGCCCATCGGCCGCTGGCTGAAGGCCCCGGACATGAGGACGATCGAGCCTTCCTTGGAAATATGCGGTACCGCATGCTTGGCAGCAAAATATTGCGGCCAGAATTTCCCCTCAAACGGCGTCTTCGCCTTTTCCGTATCTATCGTGATTGGGCCGCGTGTGTAGCTCGCACCTGGTGTAAACAGATGGTCGAATGCGCCGACCTTTTCAAAAAACGCCTGCACTTCCTCCTCCCTCTGATTATTCAATTGGAAGGTTTCCACCGATTCCGCAGGGATAACCTTCTTCGCCTGCTCTAGTTTCTCCGCAGAACGCCCAGCGATCACGATACTCGCTCCCTGCTTTGCTGCTTCTATCGCTGTTGCCAGCCCTATACCTGCACTGCCGCCAATGACGACGACACGTTTATGATGTAAATTCATACAATTCTCAGCTCCTTTGTACGGATTATATCATAACTATTTTATTAGTATACGTATTTTTATTCGGATGGGCCTTCCTGCACCGTGCTTTTGCGGTAGGATGTCGGCGACTGACCGGACCATCGCTTAAACTGCCTGCTAAAATGCGC
>NZ_PNXQ01000005.1:424772-431998 GCF_005217525.1 Paenibacillus terrae
TGTTCCCATAGCCGAGCATATCGGTAATTTGCTGCACCGTCCATTGCGGATCCGCCAACAGCAATTTGGCTTCGTGCAGGACAAGACCAGACAGATACACACGGGGAGATACACCGAAGACACTACGGAATACACGATTACAATGGGACACGCTAATACCTAACTCGGATGAAATATCCTCAATCCCATCATGCTTTTCCACAGAATCCATCTGTCCAAAATGCTGATTCACCCTGCCTTGAAGGCGGCTGGCAATCTGATAGGCAAGCTCAGCCTGCACGTATCCGCGCCCCGGCAGATGTGCCGCTTCACTGGACACCGCCTCCCATAACGTAGCAAACAGCTCAAATACGGCAGATTGTATCCGCATACGCTTCGCCACCGAATCCCCTGCTTTTTCTGCATTGGGTGTGGAAAGTTCGAGCAACTTATCCAGCGCGGGTCCTATCTGCCTCGCCACCGCACCTTCGGCTGGAAACAGCACTTGCTCCAGACGACTCAGCAACGAAAGAAACAACTTGTCATCAATGTCGAAATGCATGCAAAAGTACGTAAAGCCCTCGCCGCTGCTGTGGCTGGAGTGAACGATTCCCGGTCGAAGAAGAACCAGATCCCCCTGCCGCTGTGTATAGCTGCGACCCTCCACCACCATCACCTGCTCTCCTGCAAGCACGATATTAATTTCATATTGAGGATGCTCGTGTGGTGGATAGTTCCAGTCCCCTCCGACACTTCGCGTATGAATGGCAAACAGATTGACCGTGGTTCGCACATCGGGAAAAAAGAATTCCTCTCCAGTAGCCGTAAGGTCTGGATGGTCTGGGCGATTCGGTAAACGTGGTGACGACATGTTTCCCCTCCTTGCATACATAGGATTTTACTCCAGTATATCGTTTTCGGCACGATTTGGATAAATTAATGCGCGATTTGACAATGGTTACTCGGAGCGTAGCATGCTAGGCTCTATATGAGATCCAGTGAGTATAATATATGTCGGATATAGGATCATGCTGCAAAATACTTTTGTGTATGGAAGTCACTCTTTATGTTGAAAGGGGTTTCATTATCATGACGGAAAATATATTTTATAACACGCAACACTCACCTATCGGGGCCTTCTCCAGCTTTACGCTCGGGTTCAAAGGTAATCGGGGTGGACTTGGCTTGGAGTTGGGCAAGCCAGCAGATGAAAATGTATATATCGGGCTGCAATCCAGAGACGGTGAGGTATATGAGGCGCTTCCCTTTTTTGCAGCCGCACAGGACGAAAGCGCCCGATACGATGTGGAGAAAAAGGATAAACGAACGGAGCCACAGCTCGTTCCCTTTGCCGATCAAGACATTACCCGTGAGCTAAAAGTGGGATCGGATACATGGAGCGCTGGAGATTTGACGTTCCGGCTGTATTCTCCTGTCCGTCCGGTGCCAGAGCCGGGGAAAGCGGATGTGGATGAACTGCGGGCAGCGCTGGTTCCAGCGGTATTTGCCGAGCTTACGGTCGATAATACGCAGGGAACGGCTGTGCGGAGAGCTTTTTTCGGCTATCAGGGCAGTGATCCGTACAGCGGGATACGCATTGTTGGAGAAGACCCACGCAGGGACGCTGTGGATTCTCCCCAATCGCAAAGACTCACGGGCGTTGGCCAAGGGCGCAGCACAGCTATTGTGACCAATAGCAGCGAAGCGATACCTGCAACTGGATTTACAATGGAGAGCCTGCTCGGGGAGAACATGGATGAGAATTTATCCTTTGGCCTGGGCGTGACGGGTGCGCTCCTCATGGACGTTCCCGCAGGCGAAAAGCGCACGTATTCCTTCGCCATATGCTTCTATCGCGGCGGCATCGTTACTACAGGTATCGACACAGCGTATTACTACACCCGGCTGTTCACGAATATTGAAGACGTGGCGGGCTATGCTTTGGAGCATTTTACAGACCTGACCGCAGCCTGTATCCAGGCGAATCACTGGATGGAGTCGGCAGGCTTGAGCCAGAATCAGGAATTTATGCTCGTGCAGGCGATTCACAGCTATTACGGCAGCACCCAGTTGCTCAGTCAGCAAGCGGATGGAGAACCGATCTGGATCGTTAACGAAGGCGAATATCGGATGATGAATACGCTGGATTTGACGGCGGATCAGCTTTACTTTGAGTTGACTTTGAACCCATGGACGGTACGCAACGAGCTGGAGTGGTTCGTCAAACGGTACAGCTACCGGGATGAGGTACGGTTTCCGGCAGACGAACAGACCTATCCTGGCGGCATTACGTTCACGCATGATATGGGCGTGGCAAATGTGTTCTCACGTCCGGGATATTCCTGTTATGAGCTGGCAGGGATTGACGGCTGCTTCTCTTATATGAGCCATGAAGAGCTGGTGAACTGGCTATGCTGCGCCACGGTATATATCGAACAGACACAGGATCGGTCATTTACCGCGCGTATGCTGCCTATCTTGCGTGAATGCTTCGCCAGCATGTTACAGCGGGATCATCCAGACCCGGCGCAACGAAACGGCTTAATGGGCCTGGACAGCTCCAGAACCCTTGGAGGCGCAGAAATTACAACCTACGATAGTCTGGACGTATCCTTGGGACAGTCCCGCAACAACATCTATTTGGGCAGCAAATGCTGGGCCGTATATATTGCGCTGGAAAAGCTATTTGCCTCAGAAGGGCTGGATTCCCTTTCACAGGAAGCAGCCTTACAGGCAGACAAATGCGCAGCAGCGATCACAGCGCAAATGACAGACAAGGGCTATATTCCTGCGGTCATTCAGGAGGGCAATGATTCACAGATTATCCCCGCTATTGAGGGGCTGATCTTCCCTTACTTCACAGGCTGCGAAGAAGCACTTCAACTCAATGGGCGATTTGGCGGATATATACAAGCACTTCGACGCCATTTGGAAACGGTGCTGGCACCGGGAGTGTGCCTATTCGAAGATGGAGGCTGGAAGCTGTCCTCGACTAGTAACAATTCCTGGCTGAGTAAAATCTACCTGTCCCAGTTCATTGCTCGCGAGCTACTGGAGCTGCCTTGGGAGGAAGCAGGGCAGGCTGCGGATGCTGCCCATGTCTCATGGCTCCTGCACTCCGAGGAATCCTATTGGTGCTGGAGCGACCAAATACTCTCCGGTATTGCCCACGGCAGCAAATATTACCCGCGAGGAGTTACCGCTATTTTGTGGCTATACGAAGGTAAAGGCAACCGTCTGGTTCTTCCCCGGCACATGAGTCAGGATCAGGAGCAGCATGCCTGACACTAACCTTCACCTGCCCAAAAGGAGGCCCCTAATATGAGCAAGCGTATCGACATGCAAAGAGAGAGCGGCTATGACGCTTGGCTGGATTATCACCGCAATCGTAAGGTGGAGAGCATGCCCGCTTGGTGCAAGGCCATCGTAGTTCAAGAGGCAGATGAAGTACTTCAAACGGCTGCGAGCGAGCTTCAACACGGACTGACCTCCATGTTCGGACAGCAGCCGAAGATGAGTACCGTTCCTGTGAGTGCGCCATTCATTGCTTTGGGTACATTCCAAGAGCATCCATGGGTTGCAGAACAATTTAACGCAGAGGAACGGGCAGAGGTGAGCACAGAAGGCTACCGAATTCGCGGTATAGGGAATCCAAACCCGGTACATTCAGCTTCGTATGATCACGATAATGAGACCATAAAGAGGGCGTACGTCACGATCGCAGGGCAGACCACCAAAGGCGTATTATACGGGGTTTTTCATCTGCTGCGCTGGCTGCAAGGAGGACTGGATGGCAAGCTGAAGCCCAGCATTGAATCCTTGCACGCTCCCATTCTGGATGTAGTGTCTAATCCGGCTAATCCCATCCGCATGATCAACCACTGGGATAATATGGACGGTAGTGTGGAACGCGGGTATGCGGGAGCATCCATTTTCTACGAAAATAACGCCTTTACCACAAATATGGACCGTCTTCGAGACTACGCTCGTCTACTTGCCTCTGTTGGCATTCAGGCCCTATCCATTAACAATGTGAATGTTCATCACGTAGAAACAGAGCTGATTACAGACACATTTCTACCGGATGTGGCCAAAGTGGCTGCGGTGTTTCGCGCCTATGGCATCCAAATTTATTTGAGCATTAATTATGCCAGCCCTATTCAGCTCGGCGGGTTAACCACCGCCGATCCTCTGAACCCTGGCGTAGCTGAATGGTGGCAGGCCAAAGCCCGGGAAGTTTACGCCGCCGTTCCTGATCTGGGCGGCTTCGTGGTAAAAGCCGATTCCGAGAATCGCCCCGGGCCGTTCAGCTACGGGCGTCATCACGCCGATGGCGCCAATATGCTGGCAGATGCGTTGCAGCCCTACGGCGGACGGGTGATTTGGCGCTGCTTTGTCTATGACTGCAAGCAGGACTGGCGTGACCGCAAGACGGATCGGGCTCGCGCGGCCTTTGACCATTTTAAACCCCTGGATGGGCTGTTCCGGGAAAATGTCATTTTACAGATTAAAAATGGTCCCATGGATTTTCAGGTGCGGGAGCCTGTCTCCCCCTTGTTTGGCGCGCTGGAAGCTACCCAGGTGTTGCTGGAATTTCAAATTGCACAGGAGTACACGGGACAGCAGCGGCATTTGTGTTATCTTGTTCCGCAATGGAAGGAGATACTGGATTTTGACACCTACGCACAGGGAAAAGGCTCCACCATCAAGTGCCTCGTAAGTGGCGCTCTGCATAGCAGGAGCAATTCTGCTTCACCTTCCTCCACCAAACACACCAACTATGGGATCGCCGCTGTATCCAATATTGGGGCAGACACCAATTGGACCGGACATTTGCTCGCCCAGTCCAATCTTTACGGCTACGGTCGGTTGGCATGGGACCCGGAGCTATCCGCAGACGAAATCGCTGATGAGTGGGTTCGGCTGACGTTTAGCGGACAAGGAAAGCGTGACAGCGGTACAGATTTCATTCCTGCTATTAAGCAAATGCTGCTCGATTCATGGAATATTTACGAGTCCTACACCGCCCCGCTTGGGATCGGCTGGATGGTCAGCCCTGGCCACCACTATGGGCCGGATGTAGACGGCTACGAATATTCGATGTGGGGGACCTATCATTTTGCCGATTGTCGGGGAATCGGTGTAGACCGCACAACTGCAACCGGAACGGGCTATGCCGGACAATATTTTTCTCCCCAGGCGGATATCTATGAATCCATCGATACCTGCCCGGATGAGCTGCTATTGTTTTTTCATCATGTTCCTTATACGCACGTGCTCCAATCTGGTCAAACCGTCATTCAACACATTTATGATACACATTTTGATGGTGCGGAACGTGCGGTCGGCCTTAGAGACACATGGATTAGTCTGCGGGATCATCTGGATGAAGCGATCTATGAACAGGTGCTGGAGCGTCTGGAGCATCAGGTTGAGCACGCTCAGGAATGGCGCGATCGGATCAATACGTATTTTTACCGCAAAAGTGGCATTGCCGACCAGAAAATTCGCCCTATTTTTTAAGCAAGTAACCCCGTGCAATACTGCTTAGTGGTTGCGCAGACTACTACACCCTCAAACGTTCCTGATTCTGTATGGAAAGTCGTCTCCAATCTATCTTGTACAGTACAAAAAGGCATGCGTCTGCTTTTCAGACCTATGCCTTTTTTGAGGATTAAACGGGCTTGGAATCATTTGCAGCAGCAGTTGGTCGTCTGTTCCTATCAAGGTGTCACTAGCGAAATAGTCATATTTCTCCCCCCCGAGTGTGCAATAAATTCTTCTTTTTTATGCAACCGCTTGCTTTATAATCATTTTTGTAAACGTTTACAGAATGTTGTCGAAATAGACTATGCTTTGGGGAGGATGATCGATTTGACCGTGTATCGAAGTCTATGGAACAAAGGGTGCCTGATTCTGCTAAGCCTTGTGCTGTCTCTAACCGCCTTCATTGGTTCACCTTCCAATATGGCAAGCGCTGCGGTTGCTGACGATTTTCAGGCTTCCGTCATGGGGCCGCTGGCGAAAATCAATGACTGGGGCGCATTCAAAAAGCAACTGCAAACGCTGAAAAGCAACGGCGTGTATGCCATCACCACCGATGTCTGGTGGGGATATGTGGAAAGCGCAGGAGATAACCAATTTGATTGGAGCTATTACAAGACCTATGCAGACGCTGTGAAAGAGGCAGGTCTGAATTGGGTTCCTATTATTTCTACGCATAAGTGTGGGGGAAATGTGGGGGATGACTGCAACATCCCACTGCCAAGCTGGCTATCGAGCAAGGGCAGTGCAGATGAAATGCAGTTCAAGGACGAAAGCGGCTATGCCAATAACGAAGCCCTCTCTCCATTATGGAGCGGGACTGGTAAACAATATGACGAGTTGTATGCCTCATTTGCTCAAACCTTTGCTAGCTACAAAAGCATCATTCCTAAAATTTATTTAAGCGGTGGTCCCTCTGGAGAATTGCGATATCCTTCATACTATCCGGCAGCGGGATGGAGTTATCCTGCACGGGGCAAATTCCAAGCCTACACTGAAACAGCTAAAAATGCGTTCCGCACGGCCATGAATGAAAAGTATGGATCAATGGACAAGATTAATGCAGCCTGGGGTACCAAGCTGAGTAGCCTCAGCCAAATCAATCCGCCGACCGACGGGGACGGATTTTACACGAACGGCGGGTATAATTCCACGTATGGTAAGGATTTCTTGTCGTGGTACCAGAGCGTGCTTGAAAATCATCTGGGCGTCATCGGAGCAGCTGCCCACAAAAACTTTGATTCTGTGTTCGGTGTCCGTATCGGAGCCAAGATTTCCGGCCTGCATTGGCAGATGAACAACCCTGCAATGCCTCACAGCACGGAGCATGCAGGTGGATATTATGATTACAATCGTCTCATACAAAAGTTCAAGGATGCCGATCTGGATTTGACCTTTACTGCACTGGAGATGAACGACAGTGGCTCAGCACCAAATTATTCCTTGCCGTCCACACTGGTAGATACCGTCTCCTCGATCGCAAATGCGAAGGGTGTTCGCCTGAATGGTGAAAATGCACTCCCAACAGGCGGCAGCGGATTCCAAAAAATCGAAGAAAAAATCACAAAGTTCGGTTATCACGGCTTTACACTTTTACGCCTCAACAATCTCGTCAACAACGACGGCTCACCAACCGGTGAGATGAGTGGATTCAAACAGTATATCGTAAACAAGGCCAAGCCTGGCGATAACGGCGGCACCAA
>NZ_PNXQ01000005.1:432073-447594 GCF_005217525.1 Paenibacillus terrae
AGGCGACAGCGGCAAAGCAGGAGCCGTCACATCAGGTGCTCCATCCGGTACCAATCCCGGAGAAGGCGGCGGTACAACCAACAAGGTAACCGTATACTACAAAAAAGGCTTCAATTCACCTTACATTCACTACCGCCCGGCTGGCGGAAGCTGGACGGCTGCACCTGGAGTGAAAATGCAGGATGCCGAAATTAGCGGCTATGCTAAAATAACCGTCGATATCGGCTCTGCCTCCCAATTAGAGGCTGCCTTTAATGATGGCAATAACAACTGGGATAGCAACAACACCAAAAACTACCTTTTCAGCACGGGGACTTCTACCTACACTCCTGGCTCTAACGGAGCCGCAGGAACTGTCCAAACGGGGTCGCCTTCGGGCGGCTCCACTCCCACCGAACCGAGTAATCCCTCCAATCCATCTCCCCTTGGTACAGACTGGAGCAAGCAGAGCATTTATTTTATTATGACAGACCGATTCAGCAACGGGGATACATCGAACGATAATTACGGTGGCTTCAATTCCAACAACAGCGACCAGCGCAAATGGCATGGCGGCGATTTTCAAGGCATTATCAACCAGCTCGACTACATCAAGAATATGGGTTTTACCGCCATCTGGATTACTCCGGTAACGATGCAAAAGAGCGAATTCGCTTACCACGGCTATCATACGTATGATTTTTATGCGGTAGATGGACATCTTGGTACAATGGACAAGTTCAAGGAGCTGGTCCGTAAGGCGCATGACAAAAATATCGCTGTGATGCTGGACGTAGTCCCCAATCACACGGGCGATTTTCAACCAGGGAACGGCTTCGCCAAGGCTCCTTTTGACAAAGCAGACTGGTATCATCACAACGGCGACATCACAGGGGCAGACTACAGCCCCAACAACCAATGGAAAATCGAAAACGGTGACGTGGCCGGATTGGATGACCTGAATCAGGACAACCCCGCAACAGCGAACGAGCTTAAAAACTGGATCAATTGGCTGTTGAACGAGTCAGGGGTCGATGGACTGCGGGTGGACACGGCCAAGCATGTACCTAAAGGCTTCCTGAAGGATTTTGACCAAGCAGCCAATACCTTCACCATCGGTGAGATATTTAGTGGCGATCCCGCTTATGTGGGCGACTACACCCGATATCTCGATGCCGCACTGGATTTTCCAATGTATTATACGATCAAGGATGTGTTTGGACGTGATCAATCCATGACCAAAATCAAGGAACGTTACTCGGATGATCGTTACTATCGCGATGCCCAGACCAACGGCGTATTTATCGACAATCATGATGTGAAACGTTTCCTCAACGAGGCCTCCGGCAAGCCTGGTGCCAGCTCTGACAAATGGCCGCAGCTCAAGGCCGCCCTGGGCTTTACTTTGACATCGCGCGGGATTCCAATTATCTATCAAGGCACCGAGCAAGGCTTTAGTGGGGGAGATGATCCTGCCAACCGGGAAAACGTCGTTTTCAACGCCAATCATGAGCTGTATCAGTACATTGCCAAACTAAATCGTGTGCGCAACAGCCACCCTGCCCTGCAAAACGGCAGCCAAAAGGAAAAATGGGCAGACGACTCCTTTTACAGCTTCCAGCGCTCTAAAAACGGCGACGAGGCCATTGTACTCATCAACAACTCGTGGAACAGCCAAACCCGCACCATTGGCAACTTTGACAATCTGTCCAACGGCACCCGTCTAACCAACCAGTTAAGCAACGACTCCATTCAGATCAACAACGGTTCAATCACCGTGACCCTCGCTCCAAAGGAAGTTAAAGTTTTCACCAAATGAGTTACATCGATGATTCAATTGTGCTAAAATAAATGATAGAAGGATATACTAAAAAAGAGCAAGGATGCTGGTAACATCCCTACTCTTGGCAACAGCCGCTTTGAAGAGCGGTCGGCTGTTCAAAGGCGATCTACAGAAATAGACCGTTTTCCCATTGAGCAGGGCGGTCTATTTCTTTTTGTTTTGGTTCAACGCAATAACAATCGTAACGATTAATCCGATCAACGCTACTAATAGCGTGCCGAACATCATCATTAATGTCTGAGCATCTTTAACCTCCACAGGCGTCACCTCCCTTCCGGGAGACTTAGCCGACCGCCCACCTAAGCCATTCTGTTGTTAATAGAAGTATAGCACGTAAAAACGTCCTTCAGCGACTGTATTTTACAGTTTGACTCAAGTAACCTCATATGATCATCCATCATCTTTTTCTTCATACATACTCTACTTCTTCTTTAATGGATAACCTATAAAACAAAACAGGCACCTGCAACGAAGCGTACACTTCGTTGCAGGTGCCCTGTTTATATATAAACAACGTGGGGATACTTAGGCCTCAGTAGCCACGTTGATATTGTTCGGGTATGGAAGAACGGAATAAAGAGATTCCCCAGCCGAGGTATCTCCGTATTTTTTCGTTATGCAGCCAATATATATGTTGTATGTCGTAGATATATTGTACACAATCTATTATCTACAACTTAATAACTTTTTGCAAGTATATATTTAAATAATATTAGATATTTTTTTGTTCAGATAAGTTAAACTCAAAAATTATACAAAAAAAGACGCCCTTACGGACGTCTTAGCGCGAAACCAGTTTTATTGTGCCGAGCCTAATTGCACCCACGCTTTTTCGATCTCTGCAACCGCCTGATCCTTGTTCATGTTGCCGCTGATATAAGCCTGCATCAGCTCACCAAATTTTTGGTGGAACGTATCCAGCGAATAGTTAACAGACAGATCACCGGACTTCGACGTTTTCAAAATGCTTTCCATTTCCTTAGGCATTTCCAGATCAGGAAGAGGCGCATCCTTGATTGGAGGAATGACCTTGGCTACCTGGGAGAACCAGTTCTTGCCGTATTCCGAAGTGTACAGCCAGTTGAAAAATTCAATCGTTTCCTTGGCTACTTCGGAATCCTTGTTAATACGCAGCGCCTGATCAGCCCCGGTAATGATGACCGATTGATCCGCCTTGTCACTTACCGGATAGCCCATGATGCCAATCTTGAGGTCAGGATTAATCTTCTTGATCGCTTCCTCATCCCATGCGCCTTTCCCCGTCATAAACGCAGCTTTACCCGATGCAAAATCGCTCACTTCCGCATTGCTGTCGCGTTCCAGCGGCTTATCCGTGCCATGCTTCACCGTCAGATCAATAAAGCTAAAGAAGTTGTTGTACAGCACCGGATAGTCCTTGATTTTCGCTTTGCCTGCAATAAAATCGTTGACGAGCTGCTTCGGCTCTACACCTGCATCCTGTGCAGCAGCATCCACATAATGCTGGAAGATGTGCTTCCATACCCACCACTCTTTATATGCATTCGCAAATGGAGTGATGCCCTTCGCCTCAAGCTTGGTGACTGCGTCCTGCATCTCCGCAATCGTCTTCGGCGGGGAGGTTATTCCGGCCTTGGCAAGCAAATCCTTGTTATAAATCAGCGCAAACAAATTCCCCTTCACCGGGAAGCCCAACACTTTACCGTCACTGGAGCTCATATTCGCTCGAACGGCATCCGTCATGGCTGCTGCCAGCGGCTCATTCGTCAGATCGGCACTATAATCTGCATACGTGTCGATGTCGCCTCCTGCCGTGGTCTGGAATACATCCGGTGTGCTGCCTGAGGCAATTTTGGATTTGAGAATCGTGTTATAATCCGCCTGCATGATTTCCAGATTGATCTTCACATTCGGCTTGACCTTCTTATACTCCTCGATATACGCGTTAAAAGCATCCGTATACTCTGGCGAGGCAGTGAACATATTTATTGTAACCGGTTTCAATTCTTCGTTGCCGCCAGCATTTCCTTTAGCCGAATTTGAATCGCCGCTGCTTCCGCATCCACTCAACAAGCCGACCGTCAATAGCAAACTGCCGGATAACGCCATCATCTTCTTTAACATGGATACTCCCCCATCTATTTGTGATCAACGTCCATGCGCTCATTCTAAAAAATATAGTCCAATTTAAAAAGGCAGATTAGTGAAGCGTTAAGGGTAAAAAAGTGGTTTATTGCAGGCTCACACGATACTCAGAGGGTGACACCTGATAATAATTACGAAAAGCCTTACTAAAATAATTCTTGTCCTTATAGCCAAGCATATCGGAAATCTCCTGAATTTTTAGACTGGAGTCGCCTAGCAGTTCCTTGGCCTTATCCATTCTGACCTTCTGCACATATTCGTGAATCCCGTAACCAAACTGCTGCTTGAACAGCTTCATCAAATATTCCCGACTTAAAAAATACGTTTCGGCAAAAAATGAAATTTTGATATCTTCAAAGTAATAACGGTCAATATGCCGCTTGACCTCCGTAATATCAAAGGGCTGGCTCCCCCCCTGAGCATGCTGAACCCCGGCAATGTAAAGCTCCAACATACGGTTCAGCCGCTGTCCGTACTGGGCAAAATCCGTAAAGTCCGCAGCAATATCGCCCTCAGCCACGCTTTTTCTCTGTTCCCCCGAAGCCCCCTCCGGCTCAGACACAGATGCAGATACAGATAGGAAAGCACCCGGCTCCGTAGCCGCTTCTCTCAGTAAAAAATGAAGCTCGCCCATCATCCGATCTGCATCCTGCAAACGAAAAGCAGAGCCGGATGCCAACTGCTTCAGCAGATCGTTTAGCAACACCTTTGCCCGATTCGCCTGACCTGTCTGGGCATCCTTCTGGATCAACAGCAGCCGATCCGTCCACGGCACTTCTTCTGACATCGCTCCCTGCCGGGGCGCGGTATGAATGACCGATGTCCCTGTCAGCTTCAATACATCCGTATTATGAATAAACGCCTTCGCATCCGTATAGGTAGACGCCAGTTCCAGTATATCCATACAAGGCTTACCCACCCCGGCGACCACCACCACGCCGAACAATCCGTGCAGATTCGCCGCCGCCTTCTGCGCTACTTGTGCCAGCAGAAGGGGCATATGTTCCTCTTGCCCTGGACACAATGTGCAAATGGAAACGACCTCGCGCTCCCGTCTTGGATGAGGAAAGCTAAAGCAGCTCAGTCGCTCATCCGAAGTCTGAGCCATGACATTCGTCACGGCAAAATCCATCAGATCGGTCTCCCCATGAAAACGTATCATGCGGACCTCATCCCTGTTCAGCAACCGAAGCACAATCACCCCAAAGCGGTTCCCCGGTTGATCTGCACCGATCATGGGGAGTAACGCCGCATTTGCCTGTCTTTTAAAGCTACCGTCCAGAATGGACAAATATAGCTTCTCCTTGAGCTTCGGCAGCGACATATTCAGTGTAATGTTCTGGCTAATGAATTTGCTTTCGCTTTGCTTGCGGCTTTCCAATATATCTACCGCCTTGCGTAGTGCCTGATTCAATTCCTGCCGATTGATCGGCTTGAGCAAATAATCCACCACCCTGGATTGAATTGCTTGCCGTGTAAATTCAAAATCGTCATAGCCACTAATGACGATCGTCAGCAGATTAGGATATGCCTTCTCGATGGCACGAAGAAATTCGCTACCGTTCAGCTCCGGCATTTTCATATCCACCATGACCACATCTATAGGGTGCTGCTCCAGCAGCTCCAGTCCAAGTCTGCCATTCGTCGCCTCAAGCACCTGCCCGATGCCGAGGTTGTTCCAGTCTCCGACGATACGAATGGCTTCGCGCAGCGGCTCCTCATCATCAATAATCAATACATTATACATGACTACTTCCTCCCTGGGGAATGCGCATTTTGATTTCTGTTCCCGTTTCATCCGCATGTATGGATAGTCCTGCCTGATCTCCATACAGGAGCTTCAATCGTGCATTCAGATTTTTTAAGCCGATGTGCTCACTCTCCCGTTCCTCCCACTTTTCTTCGAACGAATCCAGCACCTGTCTCAGCTTATCCTCCAAGATTCCCGGGCCGTTGTCCCGGACTGTAATCGTGGCATCTGTAGAGCTGGATTCGGCTGAAATGACAATCAGAATATCGCTTGATACCTTTTCCAGCGCATGCTTGATCGAATTCTCCACCAACGTTTGTACGGACAGCCTCGGGATGAGCAGCTCCATCAGCGTGTCCTCCCACTCCAGCTCGATTCGCAGTCTCGTCCCGAATCTTGCTTTTTGCAATCCCATATACCGTTCAATATGCTGGAGTTCTTCGCGGGCAGCCACGATATCCTTGCCGTTGATGGAATACCGCAGGGTTTGGGCCAACGCATCGACCATATCCGCCATATCGAACATCTCACGCTTTAATGCCTGTGTGGATATGGCTTGCAGCGCATTGTACAGAAAATGGGGGTTAATTTCAGCCTCCAGCGCCTTGAGTATGGCGTTTTTCTCGACCAGCTTCATTCGATAGCGCTCATTAATTAATTCATCGGTTCTTTGGACCATTTCGTTAAAATGCAGCGACAAATACGCAATCTCGTCATGACCCTTCACAGGAGCCGTTGCCCTGAAATCCCCGGTACTAAACCGCTTCATCTGGGTGGACAGCTTGTGTAAGGGACTGGTAATAGCATTGGAGGTCAGCGTTACCAAAATAATAGATACTCCTAAAAACAAAATCCCGATCACATAGCTCCAATTCCGGGTCGTTGTAGCCGCTTCGTAAATTTGACGGTATGGAATCGGCTTGACAAGCCGCCAGCCCTCTTTTTTCCCGACATCATATACGACCAGATACTCCTGACTGCCACTACTGTCCGACCATGTTACTCGTCCGCTCCCTCCCTGTCCAATCTGTGCCAGCACCCCCGAGTCCCGCATCCGCTCGTATAACGGAAGGCTGTCCACGTAAAAGGGAATACGTTCAGGACTTAGCAGCATGAGATGGTCCCCTTTGCCGAGCGGAATGTTCTTCATGATATCGTCCACAGCGCTCGTATTGTAATAAAAGGACAACACCGCCTGCGGGTGACGAGATGCAATTGACCTCAGCACCCGATGGTACGCCATAAAGCTGGCCTGTGGCGCCACATACCCCATATCCGAACGGGAACCCGCAAAGGATTGGAACGATTCATTGGTTGTGCTCGCCATTGCCTCCTTATACCAGGCCAGCTTGGGTATATCCGTGTTCATCCCTTGACGCACCGTAATATTGTACGTCTCCCGAGTCACCACATAATATTGATGACGATCTGCCACGTACAGATAGATCGCTTCCAGATCATTACGGGAATAAAACATGCTGCGCAAGTAATTTTCAATGACCATTCGAGAGGCATAGTCCCGATTCTCATTCGCAATCGCGTTCATAATATCGTTATACCGAAGCTGCGGCAGGGCCAACTGCTGCATCCCCTCCAGATAATCCTCCAGGTTCTGATTGACCAGCAGCAGATTATTCGTTGTGCTGGCAATGCTATGATTCACCGACTCTCTTTCAATCATCTGATAGGAGATAATCGTCAGCGAGCCTACCACCAGAATGATCACCGAGGTAAAAAGCAAAATAAGCTTGTTCACCAATTTTTGCGTTATTCGTCTCCACATGGATCTGAAAACTGTACCTGCTCGTTCTGGTATCACGATAAAATCGCCCCTTTTGTAAGCGTACACATTTTTACCCTCAACTGTTTTCTTAAATCCATTGGTCCGGCCCTAGGGGCTATCCTATACTTTCATTATATCTCAAACGGCTTGGAGCGAAAGATCGGAAAATGTTGAGAAAAAGAGGTGCGTTATGCTGAAAAAAAGGGGAGCTTGGGGCGATAAGGGCAGTAAATTGGAGTTTGGCTTGTTCACACTGCCCGTAATTTTGTGCATTACGATTGCATTTTATATTCCGTTTTTGATGACGATACGCTATTCCCTGACCAAGTGGAATGGAATATCCAAGCATCCGAAATTTGTAGGTCTGGATAACTTCAAACAAATCCTGCTCGGAGACGCCAACTTTGCACATGCAGCCTGGTTTACGGTCAAATATGCCATTCTGTACATTGTGCTGGTGAATGTGCTGGCCATCCTGCTGGCGCTTGTTCTCGACATGAAGCTGAAAAGCTCGGCGTGGCTGCGGGCTGCCTTCTTTATCCCTTATATCCTCAGTCTCGTGATTGTCGGATTTATCTGGAAGTTTATCTTTATGCAGGGCTTTGAGTCACTGGGAAACAGCACAGGCTGGGGCATCTTCCAGCTCAGTTGGCTGGGGCAGGAAGGACTTGCGTTTATTTCCATTTTGGCGGTATCTATCTGGCAATCCATTGGCTTTTATATGGTCATTTACATTGCAGGCTTGCAGTCCGTACCGGAGGATCTGAAGGAAGCCGCTATTGTGGACGGAGCGGGGCCGATTCGGAGATTTTTCAGTATTACGCTGCCACTGCTGGCCCCTTCCATCACGATCTCGGTTTTCATGGCTCTGACCAACTCGATCAAGGTGTTCGACGTCATTCTATCCCTGACTGGCGGTGGACCGGGAGGTACAACATACAGTATTGCGTATGATATTTATCGGGATACGTTCCAGAACAATCTGTACGGCTACGGAACAGCCAAAGCGTTGCTGTTATTCGTCGCAGTGCTGATCATTACGATCATCCAATTGTCTATTTTCAAACGCAGGGAGGTTGAAGCCTGATGCAACGCAGCCGTATGGGACGTATTTTGCTGGAAGCGGGCATGATTGTATTATCGCTGTTATTTTTGTATCCGCTGTTTCTCGCCATTAACAATTCGTTCAAAAGCTTCGCTGAGGTCATGACCGACGTCATTGCGCTGCCCAAGCAGCTTTCGCTGGATAACTACGTATATGTATGGAAATTCATTAACTATCCACGCTTATTTCTGAATAACACGATCATTACTGTAGTCGGGCTGGCAGGTATCGTACTGGTATCCTCTATTGCCGCCTATAAGCTGGCACGGACGAAGAGCAAATGGAGTTCCGCCATCTACATGCTGTGCATTATGCCAATGTTAATCCCGTTTCAGTCCATTATGCTGACTGTCTTGCGACTCGCGAAAGACCTGCATCTGGCGGACAGTACCTGGGGACTTGGCCTGCTGTATTGGGGCTTCGGTGCACCGCTGGCGGTGTTTATCTATCACGGGTTTGTCAAAGGGATTCCCAACGAGATTGACGAAAGTGCCAAGATCGACGGAGCCTCAGGCTTCCGGCTTTTCTTTTCGGTCATTTTTCCCTTGCTGAAATCCGTCACCGCCACCATTGTGATCATCGACGTGATGTGGATTTGGAACGATTTTCTGCTGCCCCTGCTCATGGTTAACGGCTCACCCAGCACCAAAACGCTTACGCTGGCGGCCTATACCTTTGTCGGACAGTATACGTCAGACTGGCAGTATGCCATGACAGCCATGGTGATGGCTGTGTTGCCTTCCATCGTCGTATTTATTTTCCTGCAAAAATACATCGTCAAAGGTGTGGTCGCGGGAGCGGTCAAAGGCTAAGTTCAAAATGGTGATTCCATGGGTATATAAGAATACGAAGCCAGAAAGTAAAAAAAGAGGACTTGCGTGTTGTTTGCGCAAGTCCTCTTGGTTGTAGCCTGGATGCTAGACAGACTCTGTTATCTAATACTTCCCGCTCAGGAAGCAGGATGAATCGGTGTATCTGAAATTGAAATTCTTTCCATAGATGTACGTCTGGTAGACGTGCCGCGTCCTCCATTCGTATCCTTTGGATGAGTCGAAGCCTTATTCTCGTCTGCATCGTCTGTAATGCGAAAATGCTGTATTTCTGACAGTAGCTCAGCAGCCATATGACGCAGAGAATCGGCAGAATCCACAATAACCTCCATAGAAGCGAGTTGCTCCTCGCATACAGCCGCAGCCGACTCCGATTCCTCTGCAATCTCACGAGATAAGCCTACCAGCTTTTGCTCCGAATCCAGCAGTTGCTCGGTAATGGCAGACAATTCTTCGGTCGCAGCGGATACGTCCTGCGTGTGCTCGGCTACCGTTTGTACCGCTTCATGCACTTTGCTAAACGTCTGTCCGGTGCGGTAAATCAGATCCGTTCCGGCCTCAACCTCGCTGGAGCCTCTCTGGATCGAGTCCACGGCCTGGTTCACTGTATCCGCCATGGCATCCATAAAGACAGCAATCTGTTGAGAAGCTTGGCCCGTCTGTTCCGCAAGCTTCTTCACTTCACCCGCCACGACAGCAAAGCCCTTACCCGATTCCCCGGCTCTGGCCGCTTCAATGGAGGCGTTCAACGACAGCAAATTAGTTTGCTTGGCGATATCCCGAATAAATTGCGTTACATTCTGAATTTGCTTCGATTGCTCGCCCAATTCCTGAATGACCTTGACCGAGTCCTTCATCGTATCCTGAATATGGCGCATTTGGACAACCGTCTCCTCCAGGTCTACATTGCCGCGCTCTGTCTCGTGAATCGCTCGCTCGGATAGCTCTGCGGTAATGAATGCAGATTGGGCAATCTTTTGAACACCTTCTGCACTTTCCTTGACCGCCTGCTGGTTTTCACGGTTTCGCTCGACCTGGCTGCCCGCCGAATCATAGATTCCTTGTACCGTCTCCGCCATCTGCCGCGCGCCTTCCGCCACCTGTCCAGAGCCGCTGGACAGCTCACCCGAAGCAAGCATGACCCCTTGCGCATTCTGATAAATCACTTGCATCAGCGAACGAAGCTGGCGTTTCATATCGTTAAAGCTCTGCGCCATTTCACCAATCTCATCTTTCTGACGAATTTGGATATCCTCCTGTGTCAGATCCCCTTCTGAAATACGCCGAGCGGCTTGAGCTACCTGCACCACCGGACGGGCAATCATACGGGTGATTGCATATGCCAATACGATCCCGATCACCAGTGCGAGCGCCATCGCAATGATAATCATCGTCTGTACATTTTGGAGCTTTTCATCCTGTTCGACTTGGGATTGATTCAGAAGTTCCATCTGATATTGCTCCATCGCCTGTGACTGTTGTTCCAGTGCAAGCGCCATCGGCTTACATTTTTCCTCCACTAATCTCGTGTAGGTCACCACATCCCCCTGCTGCTTATATGAGGTAATTTCCTTCACGATATCTGCATATTCAGCCTCCATCTGCTGGAGCTGTGCTGCCATTTGTTTGGGCTTGTCCAGTACCAATGTTGATTGCAGCTTCTTCATGGTCGTTGCAAAGGTTTCACGCTCTTTCAGATAACTGTTCATTTCGTCCTGATCGCCAGTCACCAGATATCCGCGAAAATACTTGGTCTGACTCGCAGCGTCATACTCCAGCTCTTTAATCATTAAAATTTTAGCAACGCCATCATCAATCATGCTTTGATATGATTTATGTAAAGACGAAGTAGCATACTCACCAATAATACCCACAACCAATGTAAGCAATAATACGGCTGCAAAACTAATGGATAGTTTTTTACCAATCTTCATTCTAAAATATCTCCTTTGTATGGGACAATTTTCTTAGGTCTAATGGGTTATTATACGCCTATTTGTCATTTGAAACAGTTAAATATAATTCGTAAGTTTCAACTATTGAAATACAACTTTTCAGGTATAATACGCCACCCAATAACATATAGGTCACTTCCTTTGTTAAATTTTTCTCCCCTTTCCTTACAGTCTCCCTTGACATTTCCCTGCATTAATAATTTAGTAATTCTAACGTTCGTTATTATTACGATTAAAACCGACAGCTCCCTGAATGTATGACTCTTCCACTTTTTTACCGTTCACGTAAAGATTGTCGCCCTGGTATTAAATCGTGTCTCCCGCAACCCCAATGACAACCTTAATGAAGTCTCTTCCTTCTTTTCTCACACGGAATACAACAACCTCACTCGGCTTGGGATCACGAAAATCGTAAATCAGTTTGTTCACGAGAACAACACCTGCGATAATCGCTTTAAGCCAATCCACAATCTCATTCTTAACTTGTGGCCGCTTTCTCGAAACTTTCCGTGTAGTTGGACTCGTCAAATGATTCCCGTGATCCATACGTCAAACCCGCCTTTTCTCATAGATTCTATTCCTGATATGTGTATATTATATAAGTGCAATCAATTTTTCCCGGCTTGGCAAAACCTTGTTTTTAGTTGAAACAAAAGTGTGAACTTTTTTTCACAATCTCAAAATATCATCAAAAAACAGTTGATGCAAACGTTAACATATATTAAACTGAGCTTATACTTCTTAGAGCGTTTTGGACATATGCCAGTTAATCCGTCACCCAGGGAGGTGTCCCCGTTTCATATGAAAGACAGCATAAGTCGCTTTTATAGTGCTATCTTCTTTTAAAATAAAAGATGAAATAAGGAGGAATTTACATGTTTAAACGCAATGAACGTCCAAAAAATGGTTTTAACGCTCTAAGGCTCGGTATTTCTGTTGTTTTCGCTTCTTCTTTCCTTCTTGGAACCGCTTACGCAGATACGCCATCCAATGCCCCTTCTTCTTCCCTTTCAGAAGAGGCTGCCAGTGCAACGGATACATCTGCTATCTCCACCACGCTGGCGGCAGGCGACTTGTATGTAGCGCCAAATGGTAACGTGTCCAATCCAGGTACCATATCCAGTCCTACTACTCTTGAAGCCGCACTTACACAAATTGCTCCTGGTAAAACCATTTATCTGCGCGGAGGCAACTACGCCTATTCCTCTACGATTACCGTTCAGCGTGGAAATAATGGCAGCAACGGTTCCCTCAAAGGGTTGGTTGCTTACGGCAGTGAAAAGCCGGTACTTGATTTTTCGGGTCAAGCCTTTGGCTCCGCCAACCGTGGACTCCAGCTTTTCGGAGACTACTGGCTGGTAAAAGGTCTTGAAGTAAAGGGTGCTGGGGATAACGGTATCTATATCGGCGGCAGCAACAACCGGATTGAAAATGTGGAAACTCACCATAATCGGGATACCGGTCTTCAACTCGGACGCTACTCCACTACAGCAGCTAACAGTGAATGGCCTTCGAACAACCTTATCTTGAACTCCTACTCTCATGATAATGCTGATCCTGACAACGGTGAGGATGCTGACGGTTTTGCCGCCAAGCTGACCGTAGGACCAGGCAATGTATTCGATAACTGTGTGGCTGCGTACAACGTTGACGACGGTTGGGATTTGTTTACCAAAGCAGCAACTGGACCTATCGGAGAGGTAACGATCTTGAACAGTGTCGCCCACCACAACGGACAGACCTCTGATGGAACCTCCACCGCTAACAGTGACGGCAATGGCTTCAAGCTGGGCGGGGATAAAATCAAGGTCAACCATATCGTGAAAAACAGCATTGCCTTTCAGAATAAAAAGCACGGCTTTACCTACAACAGCAATCCCGGAACCATTACCCTGACCAATAATACTTCATGGAGTAATGGCGAGAGCAATTTTGCTTTTGACAAGGGTGACCACGTATTTATTAACAATCTTTCCTTTGAAGGAACAGCCAGTGACAAGACCAGTGGAACCGATCAAGACAATTCTAACGTCTGGTGGAAAAACAAAAAAAGCACCAATGCCAAAGGTCTTCTCGCCAGCGCCGCTGACTTTGTCAGTCTGGTTCCTTCCATTACAAGAAGCACAGACGGTTCCATCCAACTAGGTAACTTCCTCAAGCTGGCTTCAGGAAGCGATTTGATCGGCTCGGGTACTCCGAGCGGCAACAACATAGGGGCACGCTAAAAGCCCAACCCAATCAGGACGCCCTGGCCCATCTACCAACATAGACATACTGCATAATATAGCGACCGGTGATTGTCCTCATAACCAGACAAAATATGAGGTGAACAGATCATGGAACGAAAAATCACAATGAAACATACACTCGCCTATGGAAGCGGCAACATGCTGGGAAGCGGTGCACTTGCTATTAGTGGCGCATGGTTAATGTACTTTTATACAACCTTTTGCGGACTGTCTCCCGTTCAGGCCGCAGCCATTTTCTCCGTTGCCAGCATCATCGATGCCATCAGCAATCCGATCATGGGCTTTATTAGCGACAACTTTCATCGCACCCGCTTGGGCCGAAAATTCGGCAGACGCCGTTTTTTCATTATGATGGGGATTCCGCTGATGCTCGTGTATCCGTTGTTGTGGGTAGATGGGTTGGGTTTCTGGTATTACCTGAGTACCTACGTACTGTTTGAACTCGTGTATACCTCTGTCATGGTGCCATATGAAGCACTCGCCTCAGAGATGACCCGGGACTTCGGCGCGCGCTCCAGATTAACCGGATGGAAGGCCATGTTCGGTAAAATTGCCAATTTTGCCGCCGCTTTTATCCCTGGTCGCTTTATCGCCGAGTATGGCAAAGACTCTCCATTGCCCTTCTTTTATACCGGACTCGTGTTTGCAGGTATCTTGCTCATTGCGATGGCATTTTTGTACAAAAATTCTTGGGAACGCCCTACAGAGGAACTGCAAAAGGAACTGGAAGGTGAAGCTCCGCTTTCCTTTATAGATTCCATGAAAAAGCTGTTTATTGACATTTCCTCGACCTTCCGGGTAAAGACGTTCCGTCATCATCTGGGCATGTATCTGGGCGGATTTTCAGCCGAGTGGCTGTTCACTTCTGCCTTTACGTACTTTATTGTATTTTCCCTGTTCCAAAGCTCGGAGATGGTATCTAATCTGAATAGCTTTAACTCTGTCATTCAATTAATTTCCACCTATTTCTTCATCCAGTTCTGTGTACGCAAAGGGTTCCGTATGCCTTTTATCGCTGCACTCGTCGTCGTTTGCTTTAGCGTAGCCGGTTACGGCCTGCTCTATATCACGGGAGCCTCCAATACGATGGTATGGCTATATGTCATCACACTGTTTATGGGTCTTGGTACAGGCGGGGTCTACTATATTCCCTGGAATCAATATACGTTCCTTGCTGATGTAGATGAGGCATTGACTGGCCGTCGCCGGGAAGGTATTTATGCAGGTATGATGACTTTCGCAGGTAAAATGGTTCGAGCCGTCGTCGTCTTCATACTTGGCTGGGTGTTACAGCATTTCGGATTCGTATCCGGGGCTGATAGTCAGCCGATTGCCGCTCAGCATGCTATATTTTACGTGCTTGTCGTTGGAACCATCGCTTTGGCGATCATCGGTATGATTGCATCTGTCGTCATGAAGCTGGATATTGACAGTCACAAGAAGCTGATCACCGAAATTGATCGACTCAAAAATGGCGGCTCCATGAAATCAGCAAAACCGGAAGCTCGAAAGGTATTCGAGGAACTGACAGGTTTTAATTATGATCGGTGCTGGGGCAACAATAATGTAGGTTTCAAGAACAAACCTGCTGACCCTAAATCACATACGCCTTCCATGTAAGCACAAACAACGATTATGAATCAAATATTTTCCAAAGAGAGGACTGTATCATGGCAAATCCAACATCACAACCGACAACCAATCCTACAAAAACAGATTCTTGGGCTGTACGTATGAGCGATTCTGTTCTACAGCGGAGTCCGGAGTTTTACGAAAAATGGGAATATGACCACGGCGTCATTTACAAAGGCTTGGAAGCGGTCGGAGAACTGACAGGCGATCCCAAGTATATGAAATATGTAAAAAAACATATGGATCATTTTGTTGACGAAAATGGCGTGAT
>NZ_PNXQ01000005.1:447604-459915 GCF_005217525.1 Paenibacillus terrae
ACAATATTGACCACGTGAATAACGGAAAGCTGCTCTTCTCTCTGTATCGTGCGACAGGAGACGAACGATACAAAAAGGCAGCTTACCAATTACGCAGTCAGTTGGAAAAACACCCCCGCACAAGCGAGGGCGCATTCTGGCATAAGCAAATTTATCCGTATCAAATTTGGCTGGACGGCTTGTACATGGGTGCCCCGTTCTACGCTGAATTTATCCGCGAATTTGGAGATCCGTCAGAATTTGACGATGTTACCTTGCAATTCAAGCTCTGCTACGAGCATACGCGTGATCCTGAGACGGGTCTGCTCTACCACGCTTGGGATGAGAAGCTTGAACAGCCTTGGTGCAATCCGCAAACAGGCTGCTCCAAGAACTTTTGGGGACGCTCTATAGGCTGGTTCGTAATGGCACTTGTTGATGTACTGGATTATATTCCAGAAGATCACGCAGATCGCCCTGCCGTGCTCGATATGCTGGCAGAAACACTGGAAGCTCTGTTGATAGTACGTGATAAAGAAAGTGGGGTCTTTTATCAGGTGCTCAATCTGGGCCATGTGAAAGGCAACTATCTGGAAGCCTCCGCTTCCTGCATGATTCTCTATGCGATCGCCAAAGGCGTTCGCAAAGGTTATCTGCCAGAGCAATATCGTCAAGAGGCAGAAATCATCCGTAAAGGCATTATTGATGAATTTATCACGATTACCGAAGAAGGACTCGTGAATCTGAACAAAACGGTGCAAGTAAGCGGTTTGGGCGGTAAAGATCGTCGGGACGGTACCTTCGCTTACTATATCAGCGAGCCGATTGTGACGAACGATCCCAAAGGTATCGGAGCTTTCATTCAGGCGATGGCTGAAGCGGAACAGCTCTAAAACAGACGAAATGTATATCTTCTACAATAGAAAAGGACGGGGCCAATGGCCCTCGTCCTTTTTTGTTTTAGCTACAGAAGTGATAGGTAAGTTGCCTTGTTATATCTCCCTTCAGCTTATTTTTTTCTACATTACAACAGGCTGCATGATTATGGTTTCAATTTGTTTTCCGTCTATTTCTAAACTCTTATGATAGGTCTTACAAAAGGCATCCACATTATCTACAATTTTGTCCTTATCATAAATAAAAAAGTATACGTACTTCTCCCTATAGTGGAAGGCATCTGACCCTAATTGTTCAGTCAATTCACGTTCACTCATTTTGGGACGCGAACATTTGACTTCTATTACAGTTTCATACTCCCTTAAGTATATATCATATCTAACGGACTTATAGCCGCCGTCATCTGATATCTCGACTCTTGCTTCTGGAAAAATCGGACGAATGAGGGAAAATAACATACGCTGTACATCGTACTCGTTCCCTAGAGATATTCTAGTAAGATTCTCTTGTCGAATGGTTCCACTACCGTGTACAGGTTTATGATACATCTCTTCTATATGTTTATAAAAATTACGCATTATTCTTCGGATAATCACATGGAAGCTTTGAAGATCAATAAGATCTGGGTTAGATGACGATGAAGGGAATATTTTTTCAAATAGCCCCTTATTTATGTCAATTATCAATCCTTTTAAATAGGAAACACCCACATCATGAAAGGTATTTGCATCGGTTTTCAACAAAAACTCACGAGCAATTGATGCATTCGAAAAAGCTTTCTGAAGAACTCTACTTGTTGAAATTCTCCACTCTTCAAGTTTCCCCTCGTCGGTATTATTCTCGGACTGAGTTAGTAACTGAACCTCATCTATCTGTTCTTGAATAGCCTGAATTGTTTCACTTTTTGTTCTATTTGATGTGGTCATACCCTCTCCCATTAATGAATCCCCCATCGTAAATAAAATAAAAAGTGCGGCTCCAAAATGTAAATTTTCTCGTCCTTATATTCAAAAACCTGATAAATACTCTCACTATTTTGCATAATGGATTGAACCTGCTCTATTGCAGATTTTACCTTTGGCTTGTCAGGCTTATCATTACCATCACTAATAAGTTCATCAATTCTCTTTTTCATATCGTCTATAGAAATACTAATCTCAGGGGGGTTTAGTGAAATTGCCTTTATTAACAGCTCATAAATGTCCGCATCTTCACCAGTAACAAGCTTGTAGGTTTTTCTCTGCTGTCCTCTTGGATTCGGCCCAGCCTTTAACTTCCTTACCACGTCTTTATATGAGAGATTAATTGTTGTCATCTTATAAGCTTCTTCAAGCTGAGTCTTACTCGTAATCTGTGCATTTTCACGGTTATGATCTACATCCAGTTGAATGGCAAGATTCAAACATATGGATTGCATGAGTTGAGGAGAAGCAAGACTTTCAAGAGCTATATCCTTGGCATAGTTTAAGTCAATATTCATACCTAATGATTCGAAACCTGTTGTTGCGATTTCACTTAGTTCATCCAGTTGCCAAGGCTCAATATTGATAAGATTCAATCTTCCACTCAGATCAGGATTCTTACGAATGGCATCATCAGCTCTGTGGGGTAAAGAAATGACAATCGTTCGAAATTGCTTTCGAATAGCATCTTTTAATTGATAAGCCATTTCCAGCTGCATATCCCCTGGGGCATAGTGAAAGTCATCTAGGACAAGAACCAGATTATTCTCATTAAAGTATTGAATAATCTTATCTTTACCAGAACGAAATGACTCTGTGATTGCCGTTGATTTTTTTTCTATAAGACCCGTTGTTCCTTCTCCTTCAATACCTCTACGTTCTATATGGTTGCTCTCTAGTGATAGGCCTACTTTTTTGGCTACTGTTACCCAAAAATCTTCTGAATGTTTGAAGTCATTTCCTGTCAAATCCACAATTTTATCTTGTCCTATTACTTTCTCGCATAAAACCGTTTTCCCGGTTTTTGAAGGGCCAATAATTGATGTTAGATAACCAATAG
This sequence comes from Paenibacillus terrae, assembly GCF_005217525.1. Lineage (GTDB taxonomy): Bacteria > Bacillota > Bacilli > Paenibacillales > Paenibacillaceae > Paenibacillus > Paenibacillus terrae_C. The sequence continues at coordinate 450,503 of NZ_PNXQ01000005.1, forward strand.
TTTTAAGTGATTGAGCTAATCTAAATTCGTATGAATAGGAAGTATCAGGTGTATTTCTTGAAACGTAGGTATATGTTGGGAAAGCCCCCGGTATAAATACCTCGTATGATTTTAATACCAGCATAATCTCCCCCTAAATACTATTTTATTATAGTATATACCTAAAAATAATATTATATAAGCTATCAAAGGGCTTTTAAGACTAATTTACTTGTTATAAAATTGAATACAAGCAAAACGGAGCAACCTAAACATATATTCACTTCATAATCTTAAATTCATACCCCTGTTTTTTTAAATATTCTATAATGACCGGCAAAGCCTTTGCAGTTTCTTCCTTGCCATAGGTATCATGCATTAAGATCACGGCTTTTTCTCGACCCTTTACAGACTTCATGAATTGGTTTATGAGTCCGGCCGCTTTCTTGTGTCGTCCCTCTGCATCTTTAGTTAATACATTCCAATCCACTTGGTGGTAATCCTTCTTAAGTAAAGCTGCATCTAATGCGGCCATACCCTTTGGATCTTTTTTCTTCCACGTCATGTGGCCTCCCGGGAATCGAATCATTCTTGTCGAGAAGTCCGGTCCCAGAATGCTTTTTAATACCTGATTGTTCTTTTCAATATCATTCATAACGTTATCCGTACTTACAGCTTTGTGGGGATATAGATATTTATAGTTATGTGAATACGTGTGGTTTCCTATAGCGTGACCTTCTGCAACAATTCTTTTAATGATATTCTTCGTATGTTCATTTTCATCGGCTTCCTTTCCTACGACAAAAAAGGTTGCCTTAACCTTCTGTTTTTTCAGAATATCTAATATTTCAGGTGTTACGGTCACCGATGGCCCATCATCAAAAGATAAATAAGCTACTTTTTTACCGTCGGCTCCATCAGGCTTCTGACCCAGCATTTGTTGGTTTAAATATTTCTCAACAAAGGCACCATCTTCAACTCCGGTATCGTCTTTTTGTAAAGCAGCTTTACCTTTTGATTTGTCATGGGATACGGTATCTGTTTTTTTAACTTGCTCCAGTGTTTGGGCTGGTGGTTTGCTATCTGACACCTTTAGCACAATGAGCGTAATACAACCGATCACGAATAATAAAATAGCAACGAATAGCAATCTTCTTTTGTTTCTCTTCAAGCGATGCTCTCTTGTCCTGCTATGTGTGTAACTCTTTTCCATTAGCTTATGTACCCCCACCACAATTTATATTTCCCGAAATCAGGCATGTTCGTCTAGGTAACCTTACCATAAATAAGTAAAATGAAAATTGAAAAATTGTAGCCAAATAGCAAAAAGTTGTTACCCTTTGGGCTTCAAAAACAACAATGCTCATTTAAGCAAGAAAGCATGGCCTGAATAGCTTAATAAAATAGAAAGTAGCCGTGATGTTTGCGCATCACAGCTACCTAACAATGGCCGGTAAGCAACCACGGCAAGAGTTCCATACAAACCCCCGGATCCGGGGCTAACGTATTCCCGATAGATTATTGCTATTTAAGATGGCTTTGTCAAAACCTGAGCCAACAAAGATGCATAGGCTTTGGCGCCTTTGGGCTTCAAATGAACTCCGTCGGGTTCAAAATACGAGTTTTTGCCAGAGCTGGCTCCGTACCAGTCGATCATCGTAATCCGTTCATCCTGGGCTGCCGCTTCGGCAAGATGCCTGTTCACAATGCTCTCCCATGGACGTGGGACACGAGTATTTACGAGGATAATACGCTTCGCATCCTTCAAACTGGCGAGCAAATCGGTCAATTGGCCCTTGGTAAAAGCACCGTTTGTGCCCAGCTCAATAATGACTGTCTTCCCCAGTTGTCCGTTCTGTCTCAACTGCTCCAGCACGGCAGGCGCTTCTGCCATCTGCCGACCGATCCGTCCGTCTACAACCGCGTCTGGGAAAGCTTGCTGAATGTATGCCTGCACATCCAGCATGACAGAATCGCCAATTGCGGTGACACCTGCGCCAACATCTGCACTAGACGTTGCCTGTTTCTGTTGAGTCGAGGTATCCGACTGAACCTTAGCCCCATCCGTAGTGTCAGCCTTAGTCTCCGCATTCTTTGGCGCTTGGGTTTGAGCTTGGACCTTAACTCCGTCCTGCACCTTACTGCCCCCGGATACTTGTGGCTTGGCTTTCGGCTCCTTCGAAGCCACGGATACAGTTCCGTGAAGCGGCGGTACTGTCTTCCCGCTTAGAATCCCATCGTTCGCCGCTGCCTGAGTGGTTGCGCCAGCAGGCGCCACGTACAGGTGAACGGTACCTGCAAAAACTCCTATAAAAAACACTGATGCTGCGGTTGCAGGCATCCATCTCCAGCGTGCCTGTCTGCGAACCACTGTACGAATGCCCGCGATCCAGTGCCGAAATCCTCCGTGCCGGATCGGCTCCTCAATATATTTATACGAGAGAGACGCAAGCAATATGGTTGCTAACAGTTGTAAAATGATTCGCAGCACATGCACACCATCGGTATCCACCTGCGGTGTCGTCAGGGTGATAACCGGAACATGCCACAGATATAGCCCGTAGGAGCGTGCGCCGATCCAGCGCAGCGGCTTGAGTCCAAGCAGCTTTCCGAGATGACTCACCGGATGCGCTAATGCTGCAACTACAATAGCAGTAACCAAAGCTATGCCCAGCAAGCCCCCCCGATACATAGACGGGTCATATTCATTCGAGGCCCATGCCCAGTGACACAGCAGCAGCAAGCTGACCGCGCCGATGCTGTCCAGAAACAAGCGCGCCTTGGCAGACGCTTGCCCTTTCAGTTTGCCGCTCGGCCATACCAAAGCCAGCGCCGCACCGATCAGCAGTGCGAATCCGCGTGTATCCGTGCCATAATACACCCGGCTGGGATCAGTTCCCGGCACGTAAATGACCGCCATCAGCAGCGCAGAGATCAACGCCAGGCAAGTTACCCAGCCTGCGAGCACAATACGCTTGGGCATGTATTTCAACCCAAGCGCCAGCATTAACGGCCACAGGATATAGAATTGTTCCTCCACCGCCAGCGACCACAGATGTCCGAGCGGCGAAGGTGGTCCAAAGCTTTCAAAATACGATACCTGATGAGAAATAAACCACCAGTTACTCATATATAGCAATGCAGCAGGTACATCTCCGCGCAAGGCCATGAGCCGTGACGGGTCGAAAAGCAACGAGCACAGGACAATGACGGCTACAACCGTCAGCATGGCAGGCAGCAGCCTTCTGGCCCGACGCAACCAGAAATCTTTCATTTTAAAACTATGATATGTATCCCACTGACTTACCAGAATATCCGTGATTAAATACCCCGATAACGTAAAAAAAACGCCTACACCCAACAAGCCTCCCGGCAACCAGTCCGGATTCAGATGATACACAATGACTGCAATGACCGCCAGCGCTCTTAATCCATCCAATCCTGGCATATAACGACGTTGTGATGGCAACGGACTAGACTTCATTTCAGCCGCCATCCTTCATGCAAATTCAAGCTCCCTGTCTGTTTCAATGCTCTTCTGCCCTTTCCCTCTCCTGCACATCGTTTTGGTGCGATGCCCTGTAGCCTTTTCTTTCATTATATAAAACTTCATATTCGTAATGATTTCAATGAAGTTAAAATTCATGACAATGTTTTTATTATATCACTCCTTTCCACAGTTAGGTAACCACTGATAGATATACAAAAAAAGGCATCTCTTCCCTTAGGAAGAACATGCCTTTTTGTTGATTGTAGCTTAAAATTTGATGATGCCTGAGGTATGCAGGAATACCAGCAACATCAGGATCGGTGCAATATACCGAAGGGCAAACAACCAGATTCGGAACCATACAGGCTTGAGGTTCGCTTGCTCTGCTGCATTTTTCCAATAGTACCCTGCAAAGATAACCACCATCAAGCCACCGAGCGGCAAGAAGATGTTGGATGCCGTGAAATCTACAAAGTCAAAGAATGACTTGCCTCCGACCTTCAGTTCCGGCACCAGCCCCATAGACAATGCGGATGGAACACCCATCAACAGGCACAGGACAGAAACGATGATAACCGAGCGGATACGGCTCCAGCGGAAACGTTCCATCACATAGGCGACAGGCACCTCCAACAGAGATACCATCGAGCCGATGGCTGCAACCGCCAGCAGTACAAAGAACAAACCACCGAAAAAGGAACCGAAAGGCATAGCGGAAAACGCTGCTGGCAATGCGATAAAGACCAAGGACGGTCCTTGAGCCGGGTTAATACCGAAGGAGAAGGTAGTTGGGAAAATGATCATACCTGCGATAAACGCATAGATCAAATCGCCTCCTCCAATGGCCAACGCAGCCGTACCCAGCGATTGGCGGCGATCCACATACGCACCATACGTTACCATGATTCCCATCCCCAGAGATAGTGAGAAGAAGGCATGTCCCAAAGCAACCAATGCTGATTCTATAGTGAGCTTAGAAAAATCAGGGTTCAAAAAGAAAGCTACACCTGCGCCAGAACCTGGCAGCAACAGAGCATTCACCATCAAGACGAGCAATAGAATGACTTTGGCAGGAATGAGGATTTTATTGAATTTTTCAATCCCGTTGGATACACCCAAAATAACGACAACTGCACAAATGGCAAAAACGATCAACAGCCATGCCAGTGGTGCGTAGCCCGAAGAGAATGCGGCGAATTGTCCGGCAAAATCGTTATTGGAGAACAATTTTCCGGTGAATGCCTGTATAGCATAATGGAGCGTCCAGCCCCCTACGATACTGTAGAACGACAAAATGACAAACGGGATAATCACATACATGATGCTTAATTTACCCCAAATCGGATGACCGCCTACTTTGACCATAGCAGAAGCGGCACTCCCCCGGCCAGCTCGACCAAGCGCCAGCTCAGCCAGCAATACAGGTAAACCTACAAGCAACAGACAGACGATAAACAGCATGAAAAATGCCGCCCCACCATACTGTCCAGTAATATATGGAAATTTCCAAATGTTGCCGAGTCCTGCCGCACTCCCGATCGCTGCCAATATGAATCCGGCTGACGAGAAGCGTTCATTTTTATCGTTCAGGCTGTTCTGCCCCTTGCTCAAACTCATTGTATCCCCCTCATTCTCTCTACTTCCGCATAAACATAAGCATGCGTACATAAATAATTTTTACTCATTATAGCGTAAGTAGGATGTAAGGTCATACAATATTTTTCACTATTATCGAATTTATTTTCATATTGTCGGATATCTATATAATCCTACAAAAAACTACATTTTCTCTTCAACATCCTTCTTTATAATGACCTCTCCCATACGATTGGATACTTTTTGATAAATATACGAAATCGCCAGCAATACCACACCAAAAGAGAAGTAAGCTACGATGGTGCTACCTGTCGTTAACAGATGCAGGTCATACAGCAGCAGCTTGCCTGTCGATAACAAAGTCAATCCCAGACCAAATCTGCGAATGTAGACAACCCGTTGGCGGAAACCGTAGACAATATACACAATGGCCAGCAACAGATACACCAAGCTGAATACAAGCCCGGCATCGCCCAGACGGAACTGAACCCCGAGGAATGCGGTAATCACACCCAGCAAATATACGCCCATGATCACGGGATACAGCTCCGTGCTTCGATAATGTCGGGTCATCAGTGCGTTCAGGAAATCCCTGCTGCTGAAAAATACCAGAACGTTGAAGGCAGCCAGCACCACCAACGCCACATAATCGGCAGCCGTATTTTGCGCATAATTGTCATGCAAGGTTGGAATGGCCACGGTAACCAGCAGCCCCAACGCATAGCCAATGACATACAGCGCCAAGCTGTAGTATTTAATCACTTGATCATACAGCAGCTTCACTTTAGGCAAGGAGTATGCCAAAACCAGCGATACACAGGTGTACAGCAGCGCTTTGTAAAAGGAATAGTGTGTGAATCCTTCAGGTACGATGATGTTATACCAATGCCCGGCTTCATACAGTAAATAACCATACACATTCACCAGCGTCACATATTTAAAAACCTGCATGATACGCATCTCGTACAGACGATTATTTTTGAAAGCATCCGGTCGGCCGAATTGAATCGCATAAAAGACGGTAACGATCAGCATTCCCAGCGTAATAAGCGTGTATTTGAGCCCAAAATAATCCGTCTCAAATCCGGCCAGCAGATATATAGGGAAATCGACGAAAAAGAATGCGCCCAGACATAGTAATAAAATGCCCCAGCCCGCTCGCTCCAATTCCTTCAACCGATAACGGCTGCCATACAACGTCAGGAGAACAGCCTCGATCAGCCAGCCCATCGACAGCCACTTGACGCCAAACTGGAACGGAATCATCAGAATGGCGAAGGTCAAGGAGGTGGCATAAAATAATACCTTTGTCTGTTTCTCTTCCGGAATAAATCTGCTGACCCATTGCGCCAAGCCCCCATATACCAGGCAAAAGACGAGTGCCAGCAAGCCTTTGTAATCATCCAGGCCCGCATCGTCGAACAGAGAGTACAGCACGGCACAGCTTACGACTGTGTTCATAGTCAGCAGGGAGAAGTCCAGCCAGGACAGCTTTTCTTTTAATCGGAATGGCACCCAGAGCGTCATCCCGAGGTACATTGCAAATGTAATAACTGCATACAACATGCTTGCAGTCGTGCTATCCGACAACCATACCAGTACAATCATCAGGGGTGTATTCAGCAGAAAGCTGATATATTGCACGACGACCCAGCGTTTGCGGAAGGATACAAGCAGAATCAGCAGGTTCAGCAGGAACAGGTAGCCCATGGCGATGTAAACCGCGTTCCCTTCCAACCCGTTCGCCGCCATATAGGAAAACAACGGGAGATATCCCCCTACCAATCCAAAAGAACAAATCGTTCGGGATTCATACCTTAACGACAGTAGCACAGCGGTTACCGTAACCAGTACGGATAAGCCAATGCCTGTATACATTCCTATAATTTCCAGTAAGAAGTAGCTGTAAAAAATCGACCCGTACAGCACCGAAATACCACCGCCCAATATGCCGAGCGCAAAGGTCTGCTTCTGTTTGCGGTACAACCACTCGCCGCCACCCAGCATCAGCGCTCCTAACAGAAAAAAGGCTACGCCCTTCATATTTCCTGTAAACCAGTTGGAATATGAATATTTAAAGGCTGCTCCTACGCCTAGAATAATGAGCAACATCCCCAGCTTGTTGATCCAGTTCAAGCCCAGCTTCATTTCGAACTGATTTTGCTTCATGCGCTTCTGCATCGTTTCTTCGCTGATCTCTTCTTCCTGAAGCTGGTCCAGCCCGTTCGCCGTATGATGAAGCAGATGTTGCTCAGCCTCTTGGAACCGTCGGCGTTGCTCCATGATCCGCTCACCGATTTCCTCCGAGAACTGCCGCAATCTGGCGACGATCTCCTCCTGATCCTCTTTAAGCTCATGAGTGCTTTGCTGAATAAGCTGGTCTACACGATTTTTAGCCCCGTACTCAAAGGCAGTCAATCGGTTCGTCCCTTCTGCTGTTCTGGAAGCAAAATAGCTTTCCAGCTTTTCGCGCGAGATGCGGATCATATTGGCCTTCTCACTCAGCATTTGCTCCGTCAGCGCCGTGCGCAGCTTTCCATTTTCCTGCTCAATATGTTGTACCCGCTCTTCCAGACGAATACAGCGGGCCTGAACATCCTCGAATTTCTTCCGTAGCACCTCATTCTCCAGAATGACATCCGAGGCTTCGTAGTCCGCAATTAACGTCTGGTATTCCTTAAGCAGCCTGTGCTGCTCTTGATGGATCGTATGTAAACGATCTTTCAAATCCTTCATGTCGCCCTCCATCGCTGCCCATTTTGGTAATCATTACATTTTACATGAAATTAAAAAGGCATTATAGAGACTATAGCCCATTTTGAGCTTGGCTAAGGCCTATGCCCCCCTTCGCAAAAACGAAACCTGGATTATATGTTTGTCGGGGAAGACTACACGAAAAAAACGGCAACGGGCTTGAAGGAGCTGGAGACGAATCCAGTATGGAAGGGGCTAAAGGCTGTCATGGTAATTTTTTTATATTAATGGTATATTATGTACATATGATTTATAAGGAGGACTTTATGAAAATACAAAAAAAATACGTTCTAAGTTTCATAATACTTCTAGTAGTAATAGTCGTTGCAGGAGTCATTTTTACATCTAAAACGACTATATCTTTTAAAGAAGCAGCTTTGGGACAAGTAAATTTAGAGGAAATTGACACAATTGAAATTATTAAATCCGATGATAATTCTGCAAATGAAAAGAAAATAACTGTGTCAGACCCTAAATCAATTAACCAAATCATAAATGTATTTTCGCAATTACAGCTAAAAAAATCCAATTCAAGTACTCCCTCGTCCGACTTGTACTGGATCACTATAAGATCAAAACAAGAAAGGAAACTTGGATTAACCATATTGGGAGAAAAAAATTTAGTAGTTTATAAATACAATTCGGCCGTTCCTAAAAATAGCGTTGTTTCATATGAGATTATTAGCGGGTATAATGGAAAGTTAATGCAAAAATTTTTCGAATAAATTTTGTTGGAGGAAAAGATAACCGCTTGTCTTAGATAAAGACAAGCGATTATCTTTTCTATGACTATTAAAGAAGCATCCATCCACCGCTGGTGGAATGCACTCGCGTCACTACACCTTTACCGGTAATGAATCTGATTCCCTGTGTTTCGTATTCAATAAATGGGAATTTAACTTCAATCAAATCATATCTCCCTTGATTGTCCTCCAAAAAGTCTTGGAGATACCCCATTTCCCAGTAACCATTAATAACCATACTTTTGAGAGCTTCTTTTTCACTAGGAATCATACCCACCAGGAGAGAAGCTATGCCTGCTGCCAAACTAGGTGCAGTGTATTTAAAAAACATAGCTCCAATAACAGACAGCGAAGTACTTAACGCAATGGCCAAAGCATTAGTATTTTGCTCTACAAGACCCTTATCATAAACATTTCGTTGTGCTCTTTGCATTTGTCTGACCTGATCCAAATTCAAAACGATACTAGCAGTGTATTCTTTTGTAAATGCCATAATAATTATCTCCTTTTAATTAAAGTTTTTTTGTCTAATCAGACTGGCTAGAGAAAGCTGCGCGCTTTTATTTGCTTCTCGTTATATAGGGGGAAAAAAAGAAGCATTTTTACAACTCATTCATACTTTTTTATTTAAAAGTTTCTATTCCAGTTGGTTTAACTGAATGTACTCTAAAAATTCAACGATAATCTGGGAAATGGCATCTTCTTGTGGCAAGTAAATAAATTTACTTACATGCAAAATATCGTTTTTTAAGAGATACCAATGAGCTGTAGCATAGCTTGGCTGTCCTTTTTCTGAACTATTTGTATTAATCTTAAAAGTCCACTGTTTGAGATAGTTTCTGGAGCATTTT
>NZ_PNXQ01000005.1:459925-461563 GCF_005217525.1 Paenibacillus terrae
TAAATCTTCAATATAAAGCTTATACATTGGTTGATATATCTTCCTAAGCCTGTTTTCTCAAACTACAACGTGAACCCTAAGAAAAAACGCAAAGAAGCTCCAGACCTGAGGCCCAGAGCTTTCTTTGTTTAGGTCAGTTATTATTTTGCGTCCGAAGGCAATGAACCCGCTACACCCCAAATTTCCACATTAACTTTGTTTGTACCACCGCGGAACTGAATTGTATATCGTCCAGAACGCAAACCGTCCGAAAATCCCGCATCAGTACTTCTCCAAACTGTTTCACTGTTTTTGCTGATTGTCTTGCCGTCAACATACACTTTACCAGAATCGTTGTGCTGTACAGTAAAATCAACCGGGGCATTAGCATAGTTCCTAATGCGCAATTTAACATGCCCAAAATCCTTAGGAACCTCGAAGCTACCTGGTGCAGTTGCGCTTCCCCCTACAGTAAAGTTAAAAGAATTCCCCACGCTCTGAGGAGTTATGACATGTTCACCAGTAGTTGTTGCACCAGCATCTTGGGTCGCCGTAGTGGATGTATTCTCCGAAATCTTATCAGGATGAGGTACTGCTGCATCATTTTGTGCTGCGTAAATGTTAGGTGTACCTACAACAAAAAGCAGTAAAGCAGCAATAATAATCGCTATTTTTTTCATGATATTCCCTTCTGGTCATATATTTACATTATAATGGTAACATTCACATTTGTTTTACAGGCGTTTTATCACACTTCATAAAGGAGAGAGATCCATGTATTCCCTAAGCGGTACCATTACTTTAATATCAAGCATGTCTATGTTTTGGCTTTTATACTATTTAAGAGTCACCCATTCCGCAGGATTTAATGATGCTTTTTACTTATTTCCACTGATCTTAATTGTTCTTTGTATTTATTTTTATTGGAAGGATCATGATGAAAAAAGTAGGTCATCCAGAGAAATAGAACAACGGGTATAGCTCAGATCTGAGCGGTTAGATTTTCACAGAAGAAGGGAAGAGTCGTCACAGATTTTAGGCTTTCTGCATGTCACTTAAAATTAGCTTTCTTATTTTTTGAAATGAGTGTAAATTTTAATGATTAGATTTTGTAGATGAGCATGGTTTCACTAAAAGTTTGCAACACGGCTTCTTTTTTACCAGCTTTGGTCTCCCGTGTTGGCCAAAATATTAAGTCATGACTTAATGTATCTTTCAGGTATATGAGATCAATCAATAGCAAGGTTCCATCTTTTTTCTTGCAGATGATCCTCTCTTGCGTTTCCTCATCTGTTGACTGACCATAAACTACTTCATTTTGACTGAAGTTTTTTTTACAAACAATCCATCCTTCGTTTTGATTCTGTCAGGATGACTGGGAGGGGTAAGAGAAGTGATGAATATTGATAATCTCCAAAAGTTGATGTGCGCAACCTTTTGGATTATAATAATCATGTTTATATTTTTTGGGCAGATTTCAAAATATTATAAAGGAGGATGAACAATGAATAGGGCCGCGATAGGAACAATATTTTGTTTTATATCTGCTATGTTGTATTCTTCTTACTTTCTTAGTGCATCAATTATAGGAGCCGGAACGTTAAATCCTAATTATAATGTAACGTTTGATTCTCTAAAAGTTTTTGCCATAATAGCTTT
>NZ_PNXQ01000005.1:461573-462470 GCF_005217525.1 Paenibacillus terrae
CTCCTGTAACTACTTTATAAAAAGGGGTAAATTGTAGTTTCGCTTGATATCCAGGCTTAACAGTTAGAGAACTAGTATAAGTATAGGAGTCAGTAGTTGACCAGCCACCTCCTAGAACTGAAGTTACTGCGTCATTCCATTTAGTGGAAACGGTCATATTCGCACTCCACGTATAACTTTTTGACCAACCTACCGTTTGGGTTACTGTGGTAGTTTTGCTTTTATTTTTAATATAGTCAGTTACATCGCTTTTCATAGCTACTTGTAATTGACTAGGATAGTATAAGGACTGGATTAATTTACGCTTAGAAACAAAGTCAAGGCCAGTATCAGCCATTGGGCTAATCCTATTTTCGCCATCATAAACTTGAGCTGTGACTGTCTGTGGCTGTTCTTGAGAAAGAAGTTTTTGATACTCATTTAACGAAATTTCTTCCAAACCACTATCTGTAGTTATGTAGGCTTTAACTACTTTGGGCTGTGAAGTAGCTGACTCACTAACAGCAATATTAGAATTAGTTACCTCAGCATTTGCAACAGATACAACCGGAACAGAAAATAAAGCTACTGATAGAGCAATCAACGCAAAACTTTTCTTTTTCAAAGAAATCCCTCCAAATAATATTATTTTATAGAAACTTCTTTTGCATAGAAACTCACAAAAAAAGCGACTAACAACGCTAATAAACATGTAAGTATGTAATCTTATGTAATCGAGCAAAAGTAAAGTGAAGAAAATTGCATATGAAATCACACCATAAAATATTTCAATATTATTATATTTTTTAATCAATGGTAATAATTACAATAATTATTGTATCACAAAACTTCTATTTTCCTACCACAAAATTCAAGAATCCCCTATAAATGAGTCCCCTCTCCTAGATAGCTAACTTT
>NZ_PNXQ01000005.1:462480-475352 GCF_005217525.1 Paenibacillus terrae
ACTTTTAACAAGCTTGCATTGCCATTTCCCTTAGGTCAAAGGATAGGTTTTATGGGTCATTGGTTGGTTTTTGAAATTAATATGTGCATCGATTCTTACCCATACCTCAAGAAATTAATTACATTTTATGACATGGTAATGTATTTTTCTTTTAAAAAAGCCATTATATAGAATGATTATATTAGTTAGATGAGAGGAGGGATAGTTTTGCATAAACAGAATCTGTTTTATTTACTTGAACGAAACCAGGCGTCATGCTAAGGCAAGAAAAACAATGTAGGTGATGTGGCTTTGAACGCATGAGGATGTTTGGTTATATCAGTTGGGTCAGCTTCTTGGTCTGGAACATACGGTTGTACTGATTAATCAGTTCATCCAACAACATAGACTGTTCAAGCACACAGGCATGTCCAAAACCATACTGTTCGTACAGATCATGCAATCGTTGCCGGGCATCTTCCAACTGTTGATTTAACGTTTCATCTGTATTCATAGCGCATTCCCTCCTAATGTATCTCATTTTAGGATGGAATGTGGAAATATGAATGGCTATTTTAGCAATCAAAAATCAGAGAAATATAACAAAAAAAGACCAGCGGCTAGGCTGGTCAATGGTAATGAAATGGTGCTTGGATCAAGCTCCACCAATGTGTTCTTGCGGTTTGAACATGCCCCGGGTAGGGTCTTTAGCCTGAACTGGTAGTACCAATACAGTGAAAAGCTAATTACTGTCAAGAACAAAGCCATCTTTTTGATCATTTTCTTTCCACATTTTTTGAAGTTTTTTTCCTGCTTCAAAGACAGCATTCACACTAAAACGATCAAATAATCGTGCACAATTTGAAATAATCAGTTGATTATTAATTGTAAGAGCTTTTTCCCAAGCGACTAAAAGGCACTCGAAACCATATGAATACCTTCCTTTATTAAGGCTGTACCTGGCCATTTTGTACCAAAACCGTGCATACTGCTGTGGCAAAAATTGTTGCTCAATATCAGCAGGGGGTGGCTCCTGATACGCTGCAATTTGGGGTTCAAAGCGTTTGAGGATATGATCAACATTAATATTGTACTGATTAGCTGCTTCAATGACGTTTAAGAGTTCGTTGAAAATATATTTTTCGCCAGCCATATACTCTACGTAATCCGGCAGGATACTCACATCTCCCGACATCAGCTTGTTCACGTAAGTATTAATTTTCGCCCATTGCTGATATTGCCTCTTCCAATAAAGCGAATCAGGGTCCTGCTCCTTTACCCAACTCAAATCGGTATAGCCCTGAAGATGTTCTAATGCATGCTTATGATCTCCTTTCGCATCGCAAGCATTAGCACACATTAGTTCCGAATAGGCTATGTAGGTAAAAAGCGGCTTACTTGTTTTTTTTTGCGGCTCTGTTCCTTTTCGCTTGGAGTTATGAACCAAATCATATTGAACCTGTCCTAATTGTCCCATCTGCTTTGCATACTTATATACCTTGTCCCACTGGCTCAATGATCTGTACACATTCGCTAAATCTTTCAGCGCATCTAGCTGATCTATCTCATTCAAACGATGGACAAACGACTCAAATTTGGCCGCAGCGTCCATATTGCGATTCTGATCCTTTCCGATCGCAAGGGTGAACAGGCGATATTGGCAGATCGCAAGTCGTTCCGAATGCTGCTGTTTTTCGCCCTCAGCGACATTCTCGTATAGGTAAGCCGCTGCTTCCCGATAATCTTGTTTATAACAATCCTCTGCTAATGCAAAGAGATAAGGAAGATAGCCCAGATCATCCAGCAGCACACTTACTACTTTTTGCAAACAGTCTACGCGCTGAAACTGCACACAGCGGTACAGGAACGGGCTAATTCTTCTCCAGTTCAGCGGTGCATCTATCACACTTTCTTCAATATATCTTTCATAGAAATAGTCTGTTGGTAAATTCATTCCTAACGTAATGCGATCCAATTGGTGCACCGAAATGGTACGATTGCCCGTTACAATGCCGCTCACCGTACCCGGATTCATGCCAGCAATGTGTCCAAACTCGGTCATGCTCAAGCCTGCTTGTTTTAGGTATCTTTCTAATTCTGCTCTAATCTTAGGTGTGATTTCCATAAATAAACCACCCTTTCAGCGTGAACTTTAATATGATACACATTTTTTTAAAAAATATATTTTGGAAACTTATAATATGATATAGGTTTTGACTACTCCTGATGATACCACCTTTTGGAATAACAATAAATACTTCTATTTTATTGCTTTTTATCTTGGTAATAGGAGGTCTTTTAGCAATGCCTCATGTAAAAATGACAAAAAACTTAGACCCTACAGGGCGCTTAGTCATTCCCAAGGAAATCCTGTTTACATGCGATATTTTTCACGGTCATTCTATTGAATTTTTTGCAGATGAAAAGACAGGTACGCTATTACTACAAAGATACTACGGGCAGTCTTGTCATTTTTGTCTCTCTACCGAAGAATTAAGTGGTTTCAAAGGCTCTCTCATATGTAAAAATTGCAACTATATGCTCAAGACCGAATCTATGCGTGTACAAGTCTTTCAGCCCAAAGAGATTATGGCCCAGCTCCTTTTAGATCTATATGAAAGCCATCCACATGCTACACAACAGCAATATGCTGGCATGTTGGGTATATCAGAAGCTCGCATAAGCCAGCTCATACAACAAGTGTTCGATCAGGCAAGTGCCCATCTGGAGAAATGAGCTTGGCCAAGACAGTTGAAGAAGGAGGATATCATATGAAGAATACAGGTATGACTCGCTCTTTAGATTCGTTAGGACGAATCGTTATTCCTAAAGAAATGCGGATGTCCATGGGTATTGGTATTGGCGATCCTTTAGAATTTTATATGGATATTGAAACCGGTTTTTTGAGTATGCGAAAGTATATCGGAATCGCCTGTAACCTATGTAATGCTGTCGAAGATCTGACCTATTTTAGAAATTCACTTTTATGTAAAACCTGTATACAAGAGCTAAAAGGAAATATAGGCGTTAGTCGCACTCCTGCTCCAATGGTTGAGAAACCTGTGTACAAAGGAAAGAGAGCCAACCAATCATCACAACAATTAGTCGAGCGTCTAAGAAAAATGGTACATGAACATCCTCATGCCAAGCAGGGAGAATATGCACAATGGCTTGGCATGTCACAAGGCCGTATATCGCAGCTTAAAAAGCTGTTGTAGCTTGATTAACCTGCTAAAAATCCGTATACTAACAAAAAAGCAAACGACATTACGCCCGTGAAGAGCATCCAACTCGGAGGCGTTTACGCCAAGGAACATACATGAGTGTACAAGATGAACATGTATTCCTAAGTAAACCGGACACCCGCCCGTTATAGCGGAGCAAAGTGGATTGGAGAGTCATGGCATCTGTCATGCTGTCCGGTCAATTTGGGTGGCACCGCGAGATCAGAGCGCTCCTCGTCCCATGTGGATGAGGGCGCTTTTTGTATTTTTATCCGAAAAGGAGTGCGGTGTCATGTTGGATATCAAGTGGATCAGAGAACATCAGGAACAGGTTCAGGCAGCAGCAAATGGAAAAGGAATACAGGTCTCGGTTGCAGAGCTGCTTACCCTGGATAACCGGAGAAAGCAGTTGCTTCAGGAAGTGGAGCAGCTCCGCCAGGCACGGAATCAATGTAGTCAGGATGTTGGCGCACTGATTCATGCCGGAAAGAGTGAACAGGCGGAAGCAGCCAAGCAGCAGGTTAAAGAAATTAACGGACAGTTAGACCGTCTGGAGGCCCCACAGCGAGAAGTGGAAGAGCAGTTTCAACAGCTCATGCTGTTGGTTCCTAATATCGTTTCGCCAGATACACCACGGGGCAGATCGGATGAGGATAATGTGGAACTGGAGCGGGTCGGTACGGTTCCCGATTGGAGATTTGAGCCACGCGATCATATGGCGCTCGGCCAGCTTCACAGCCTGATCGACATTACCCGTGGCGTCAAAACAGCCGGAAGCCGTAACTACTACCTGACTGGAGCGGGGGTCGCGTTGCACCGGGCAGTACAGCAGCTTGCTGTGGACCTGCTGGTCGAACGGGGCTTCCAGTTGCTGGACGTTCCGCTGATGGTACGAGCGGAGGCGATGCGCAGCACCGGTTTCTTCCCGCTCGGGATGGATCAGACGTACCGTATTGCAGGAGAGGATCAATGGCTCGTCGGTACCTCGGAGGTTCCGCTTGTCTCGTATTATAGCGATGAAATCGTGGATGTTATGGACCCCATCCGGTTGGCGGCCGTGTCGGTATGCTTCCGCAATGAGGTTGGCTCGGCCGGAAGAGATGTACACGGACTGTATCGTGTTCACCAGTTCGCCAAGGTCGAGCAGGTGGTGATTTGCGAAGCCAGTCTGGACACTTCGGAGCAGATGTTTCAGGAGATTACGCGCAATGCGGAAGACCTGCTTCAACTGCTGGAGCTGCCTTATCGCAAAATGGCCGTCTGCACAGGCGACATGTCGCAAAAAACCTACAAGCAGGTGGATATTGAGACATGGATGCCCAGCCGACAGGCTTACGGCGAGACGCATTCGTCGTCCCAATTGCTTGATTTTCAGGCGCGGCGTTCCAATATCCGCTACCGGGATGCGAACGGCAAGCTGCAATATGCCTATACACTTAACAATACAGCAGTTGCTTCGCCCCGGATTTTGATTCCGCTGCTGGAGAATCACCAACAAGAGGACGGTTCGATCCGTATTCCAGAAGCTTTGCGCCGATACATGCCGCAGCAAGCAGCGTTTCTGCGACCTCCGGTCAGGACGGAACAGTCTGAGGATTAACCACATTTATGTAACACGGGCCGCCAAATAAAATACAATCCCCAAACGTGATGATCAACAAAAGACGAAGGAGGCTATCCTTCGTCTTTTTAAACATCTTACTTCGCTTCTGCTTCCCACGCACTGGATTGGCAAGCGCACCCTGCTGTCGTCCTTGCCTCTGGTTCGCGTGATTAAATATATTCAAAAGCTCAGGATGAGCCTCGAACATCATTTGGTAAAAGCGTTTGGTGATCGTAGTTCCATGCACCTCTAGTACAGGCACAGTCGATTTGATCGTTACAATGGCTTGCTCACTCAGCATCCTTGCATCCCTCTTCTCTCCAAAATAAGGTGAACAAAAGGCAAAAGACACTTCCATACATGCCACCCTTTGTGCACCACCCAAGTACAGCCAAGTATACCGACGATAAATCGGGGCCTGTGTGATTGCAGTCACTTTAAATTTGAAACAATTTGTGAACGTGTCAATGACAAAGCGCACAACGGTAAACGTTTCTGAATATAAGCCATGACCTTTCGGCAAGTAGACAAAAGGAGAACGCCTTTCGGCCTGAACTGGCGGACAATCCCCTTTATGGCAGTTTCAACGCTTTAAAGACTTCAATTTATTCCACTTGTAAACGCTTCCAATTAAGATAAAATCTAAGGTGAGGTGCCGGACAATCCATACTGGCCCATTCTATCCGTATTAAGGGAGGCAGATGATATCGTGAAGTGGATCAACAACAGCAAATGGCTGGGCGCATGGATATGCATCATACTTGCAGTGGTCGGTACAGGGCTTCAACCGAATGCAGCACATGCCGATACGACAAGTGTGACCCATGCAACCTATGGAGCCGAAGCGCTAAATGGTTTGGATACCATTCATGCTGATGCAGCATTATCGCTGAACGCAGCAGCAAGCACAGCTATTACAAACGGAACGGATTGGAAAGATACCGCAGGTAATCCGATTCAGGCCAACAGCGGCAATATTCTAAAGGTAGGCTCCACTTACTATTGGTACGGCGAGCATGCCGAGAACTGGAAATTTGAAAAAGTGAACGTATATACCTCTACCGATCTGAAAAATTGGTCCTTCCGCAGCACCATTCTCAGCAAGAATTCCGCCCCTGAGCTGAATTCCAGTAAAATCGAGCGTCCCAAGGTCATTTATAACAAAGCAACCGGCAAATACGTGCTGTGGGCGCATTATGAAAATGGTACCGATTATTCGCTGGGCCGCGTAGCTGTTGCTACCAGTGATACACCGGACGGAACTTTTATCTACCAAGGCAGCTTCCGTCCACTGAATTATGAATCCCGCGATATGACCGTGTTCACGGATACGGACGGCAGTGGCTACCTCGTTACCGCTTCCCGCAAAAATGGCGGTGCCAACGATACGATGGCGATCTTCAAGCTGACCGACGATTATACGGGCGTGCAATCGTTCGTCGGTTGGATTTTCGAGAATGGCTACCGTGAAGCCCCTGCTGTTGTGAAAAAGAACAACACCTACTACCTGTTCACCTCGCAGGCATCCGGCTGGTATCCGAATCAGGGAGCCTATGCAACCGCCAGCTCCATGACGGGAAGCTGGTCTGCGCTTTCGCCCTTCGGTGACCCAGCAGCCTATGGTTCGCAAATCCACTCCATCGCCACGATTACAGGCAGCGCAGGAACCAGCTACATCTATATGGGCGACCGTTGGAATCCACTCAATCTGAGCGACCACAAGTTTATATGGCTACCACTGACCCTGAATGACTCCAGCAAAACGGCAACGCTGAACTGGTATAGCAGTTGGGATCTGAATGCCGCGACAGGCAATGTGATTCTGCCTTCGCTTGTGAATCACGCGCAAGGCAAAACGGCGACTGCCAACTCGCCCGCATCCGGCTCTCCGGCCTCGCTGGCGAATGACGGCAACGCCCAAACCTCATGGAAGGCTGCATCTGCATCCTGGCCCGCCTGGTGGCAGGTTGATCTCGGCAGCACCAAGACGATCAGCGAAGTGGATATTTCATGGTTTATGTACAAAGGTTCTGAGGCGTATTACAAGTATAAAATTGAATACAGCACGGATGGAGTTAACTATTCCATCATTGACCGCACGAGTAATACTGCGTATGGGTTTACCAGTGACAAGGTTAACTTCCAGGCACGCTACGTGCGGATTAATCTCGTCAATGCGGTGTTATTTAATAACCCTAACAACTGGTATACCCCGACTATGCATGAAGTAAGGCTGCTTGGCAATTAATTCGCTTCATTAAAAAAAGAACATGGCAGGAAAGCACCCACATAAAGGAGGCCTCTACTGCCATGTTTGCTTTTTTCACACTACCATTCGCTCCCCACATACTTGCTCAACGCATCCGGTTCACTGTGGTAAACACAAATTTGTCGTACCGATGCCGTGAGAATGAGTATTCAAACGGTATACCCGTATCCAGATAACCTACCTGCTCAATTTCTAAAACCGGATCATCCGCACCACAATCCAAATACTCCCAGTCTAGCTCGGTCGACTTGGACGCGCGGATGGTACGATGTGAACCGACAATATTAAGGCCCAGCTCCTCCTTAATATGTTTGTACACCGAGCCATACAGCACCTGCTCGGTAATACCGCTAATCAGCTTCGTGGGCATGTACGTGCGCTCGATAACATAGGGCTCGCCCTCTACAACACGCAGACGGATGACGTGATACACAGGAGAATTGGCATCAATAAATAGATGCGCCGCTACCTCTTCAGATGGAAATTGAACGTCAAAGGCTATGATTTTACTTTTGATTTCTTTCCCACGCAGTACGTTTGTCAGCCCCAGCATTTCATTCACAACGACATTAACCGGGCCATTGTAGACCGATTTGACGATAAAGGTTCCGTGTCCTCTTTTACGATTCAACAGCCCTTCCGACACCAACGTATCCAATGCCCTCTTAATCGTCATCCGACTTACCCGGAACTCACTGGCCAGTGAAATTTCATCGGGGATCGGATCATCACTGCTATAGGTCTTATCTATAATACGCTTCTTGACCTCTTGTGCAATCCGTTGGTATTTATTCATCTGTCTACCACCTGTACTAAAATTTGTTTTATGTCAGCATTTTACCAAAACATCGGTATTGCTGGTTCATTTTGTTCTGCAGGCGGGACATTAAGGTGTTACGGTATGAAGTAAGTATACCGAACATTATACTTTCTCACCAGCGGCATACGGCATAATCATTTTCGGTGATGAAGAAAAAAAAGGCGGTCCAGAGGACCACCTTAAAATCCGTTATTTTCGATCACCTGCTTGAACCAGTGCCCACTTTGTTTAACGGATCGTTTACCTCCGTCCTGAAGATCGACTGATACAAAGCCATAGCGGTTTTTATAGGCGTTCGACCAGGACCAGTTGTCCATAAACGTCCACAGGTGATAGCCCTTCACATTGGAGCCCTCCGAGATCGCCCGTTGAACCCATTTTAGATGCTCACGGATAAAATCAATGCGATAGTCATCGCGGATCATACCCTGCTCATCCCTGAATTTTTCCTCACCCTGAACGCCCATCCCGTTTTCCGAGATAAAACATTCAATATTCCCGTAATTCTGTCTGACATTGGTCAGGATATCGTAAATGCCCTTCTCGTAGATCTCCCAACCCCGCATCTCATTCATCTTGCGACCTGGCATCACATAATAATCAAAGTAACGTTCTGGCACAAAAGGCGCGTCCGGGTTCGGCAGACTTTCGCGGGCCTTGACTCTGCGCGGCTGATAGTAGTTAATGCCCAGCAGGTCCACAGTGCCCTGACGTATAATTTCCCGATCCCCTTCTTCCGTGATGGGTAAAAATTCCTCCTGGCGTAGCAGGTCCACGAGCAAAGGATTAAATTCTCCCGTCACAGAGGGGTCTAAAAAGGAACGGTTAAAGAACGCATCGCATATTTCAGCGGCCTGCACGTCTGCCGGATGCTGACTACGCGGATAGGTTGGCGTCAGGTTCAAAATAATGCCGATTTTGCCCTTGTAGCCTCCCTTTCTGTATGCCTGAATGGCACTGGCGCTCGATAACAGAGTATGATACCCCACCTGTACAGCTTTACGGAAATCCACTTCATTCGGATAGTGGAAATCGTACAGATAGCCGCCTTCCACCGGGACAATTGGCTCGTTATGCGTAAACCATTTGGCTACACGATCCCCGAATAACTCAAAGCAAGTGTTAGCGTAATCCACGTAAGCTTCGACCGTCTCCCGGTTCACCCAGCCTCCATTTTCCTGTAAAGCCATCGGCAAATCAAAATGATACAAATTCACAAACGGCTCAATACCCGCCTGATGCAACTCTTCAATGACGGAAGTATAGAATTGAACCGCCTGCTGATTCATTGCACCTTTCCCTGCCGGAAACAGGCGTGACCAGGAAATAGAGAACCGGAAAGAGTTGTGACCAAGCTCTTTCATGAGTGCAATATCTTCTTTGTAACGAGTATAGAAACGGGACGTATCCGCAGGACCGACCCCGTCGTAGAAACGGTTCGGCTCCTGCTCAAACCAATGGTCCCAAATGTTCGGCCCTTTGCCGTCTCCCTCCACGGTTCCTTCTGTCTGGGTAGCCGAAGCTGAGGAACCCCACCAGAAGTCGGATGGAAAACGGTATGAAACGGTTTGCTTCTCTGTATCTTTCATTTCGGTATGATTCACAGCTCTACTCCTCTCTCTTTCCAATGAACAAGTTGCTAATCCAGCAGCTCATTCACGTTACATTCCAACAGTTTGATCCTTACCTGCAATGGTTGCTTGGCTAAGCTCCTCTTCCTGCTCTTTACGAACATTCATCCGGTCAATAATTTTCAGGAAAGGGAACCAGATGATAAAGACGACAGCCATATTAAACAGTTGCAGCACGCCACCCATCAGAGAGCCCGTGCCCATCATTCCACTAAAGAACAATGGCATCGTCCAGGGAACCTGTATCCCGTTTGGCGGCGGTACAATCCCGGTGGACATGGCAAAGTAAGTAATCAGCGTAACGATCATGGGTGAAATCACCCAAGGAACAAAAATCAATGGATTCATCACAATCGGCAGACCGAATATGACGGGTTCGTTAACATTAAACAAGCCCGGTCCAAGGGCCAGCTTACTGACCTGCTTCAATTGCTTGCTCTTCAGGAAGAACAGAATCGAGAGCACGACAGCCAGTGTCATACCTGTACCACCGATACCTACTGTGTAAATATCCACAAACTGCTTGGTGATAATATGCGGCAGCTCCAAACCTTTGGAGTACGCCTCATAGTTTTCAAGTGCCAGCGTATTCCAGATCGGTTCCATAACCGAGTTGATAATAATTTGACCATGCAGCCCAAAGAACCATAAGAGCTGAACAAAGAAAATAGCAATCAATGTAGGGACAATACCACTGCCCAAATGCACCAGCGGTGCCTGTACAGCATGATAGATCAAATCATGCAGGTTATTATGAAGCGTCAGAGTAACCACTACGTTGATGATCAAAAATATGCCCAGCGTAATACACGCAGGAAGCAACGCGGCAAAAGACTTGGAAACCGCTGGCGGAACCCCTGGTGGCATTTTAATAACAATCTTTTTCTGCGTCACCTTTCGGTAAATCTCTGCCGCTATAAAAGCGACGATCATGCCAAGGAACATGCCCTTTGCCCCGATCCGGTCGACAGGAATGACCCCGGCAATCGTGGCGCCGCTTTCTTGAGTCAGCACGAATGGAGTCAGCATCAAGAAACTGGCCAACGCGATCATCCCGCCGAATATGGGCTCGACCTTATAGCTTCGAGATAGATAATATCCAATCCCGACGACTACGAATAAGGTCATGATGCTGAGTGTGGCACTAGGGGCAATATTCAGCAGATTCTGAAAAGTTGTCAGATTGCTTTCGCCCATCCACCCTTTCAGAAACGGCAGATTAATAATAACAACGATAATGGAGCCAAAAACCGTTAATGGAAATGACAGCATAAATGCATCACGCAGTACAGTAAGATAGCGGTTGTTGTTCAGTTTACCGGCAATAGGTATTAAAATTTGGCTTAATTTTTCAAACAAAGCCTATTCCTCCCCGCGAAGTAACTTGCATCAGGTTTGTTGCAAAATTCTTATGTCCCGAATTTCACAAACTCTTGTGTACAGATTATAAATTTCTGGATTTGAACAGCTCCAGCAGCTCTTGGACCAGATCCTTCATGGTAACCGTGGACATGAGATGGTCCTCCGCATGCATCAGAAGGAGCGACAAAGGAGTTGGGGTTCCTCCGGCTTCATTCTTCACCATTTGAAAATGGATATCATGCGCAGCGCGCAAATCCTGCTTCGCCTGCTTAATGAGATCGTCTGCACCCTCCGTGTTCTCATTCCGGTATTCGCTCAGCGCCTGAATCACCTTACTGCGAGCGCTTCCACTATGAAGAATGAGTTGGAAACTAATTTGCTCTTCCGTCAGATCGGCTATATTGACTTTATCCATTTTTACGTTCCACCAGCTTCAAAGCCTGTTCATAGACTTTCTTGCCGTCCACCAGTCCGTACGCCATCATGTCGATCACTTCAACATGGATACCGTATTGAGCAGCTTCCTTTTGCAGCTGTCCTTTAAGAAAACTCATTTGCGGTCCGATCAATACCGCGTCCGCCTTAGCCATTTCTTCTGTCGCCTGATCTTGACCTACTGCCCAAATTTCAGCCTCGTCCCCAATGGACTTGGCATAATCCTGCATTTTGGTAACCAGCAAACTTGTAGACATACCCGAGCTGCAAGCCAGTAAAATATTCTTCATGATTGTTCCTTCCCTTCAAGGTCTAATTGAATGCTTTCTACCAGAAAACGTTTACAGCGTAATTATAAATCCGCTTTTTTGATTTGTCTATACATTTAATTTATATGTATAGACTTTTTTTAAAATGACAATTCGTCCTGCTTTATTTTCAAAATGAATGCGTCGATCTCTTTTCTTAAATCTGTCAATAACTATCGGACTTCACAATAGTAGGACAAGGCTGTGTTTTGTCCATCTAAGCTCAGGCTGGATGTCATATAGACGAAAATGAAAGCAATTGTATTATTAACAGAAATTAAGGATAAATAAACCAATTAAACCACATAATATGGATATAATTTTCTATGGACTCAACCGCTAACAAGTACAAATATCCGTGCTGCTTGAGCTGGCTGTGAACCGTTCCCCGAAAAAGCTGGAGGGCATCACGCCGGTGATTACCGTAAAATAAAAATCCGCCCGCAACAGGGAATAAACTGTGGGCGGGCGGCTGAATAACCGTGCAGGACATTATATTCTGTTATGCTCTTGGAATCCGATGCGTCCTATCAGTTAAACGCCTGTCAGACGTACAAGGGATCCTTTTTCCAGATCTACATAATCAATTGTAAATGCATGGGTCCGCACGTTGGCTTTCAGAAGGGCACGATAGGTCCCTTTTTCCCATTGGATTTCCAACTGATCGGAATTTCCAGCTTCTACAATTTTGATTTCACCATCAAAAGCAGGATAGGAATTGCGGAATTTCATCAACTGAAACAATCGCTTCATAACGGGTCTTTCCAGGTTTTCAATGACTTCCTCCTGGGAATAGTAATGCCGATTAATGTTACGACCTACCTTCGTTTCTTCCAATAGCGCGATGTCATTTTCACCTGCCAGCAGTCCTACATAATAGACTTGGGGGATGCCCGGTGCAAAAAACTGAATGGCTCTTGCCAGTACATAGGCATCATCGTTGTTGCCAAGTGCTGAATAGTACGTGCAGTTGAGTTGATAGATATCCAGGTTATTATAGGCAGCCGTATTGTATACCCTTTTGATGTTAGCTCCCTTGGAGAACAAATTATTTTTGGTCTCTTCGATCTCTTCATCCGTCATTAAGTCCTTGGCATCCACTACTCCAATTCCATCATGAGTATCCAGCGTAGTAAATTGCTTTCTCGGACAGATGCTCAGCCAGTGAGTGAGACGCTCACTATTACCACTATACAGTGTGTGCAGCACCAGCATAGGCAGGGCAAAATCGTAAACCCAAT
>NZ_PNXQ01000005.1:475362-501806 GCF_005217525.1 Paenibacillus terrae
CCGAGCTGCGAGAGATATGATTAATCATAAAATCAAACATGAGGTAAAAATCTTGAGACAGCCGTTCAATATCCTCCCAATCACCAAAGGGTGCGTCAACGCTCTCATAAGTCATCGGAGCAAAGCCACGGTCTGCCGAGGACGGATAAAAAGGAAGCAAATGGACGCCACCGATCACCTGTTTAAAATGGTCGTTTAGCAGTTCTCCCAGCTCTTTCAAATTCTTCCCCATGCTGTCTGCATACGTGATCAGCATAATTTCATTTTTGATGGACACGATGATTTCTCCCCTGTTCTCCCGCTGTGGGATATCTATTATTTAGCGTTCTTTTCAAAAAAATCTAACGTGTTTCTGAACAACTGTTCCCGATGAGGTACATTTCCCCATGAATGGTCGGCACCTTCAATGATCTGAATGCCAATGGGCTGTGAATAGGCTTGTTCATATTGATAGGCATATTGGATAGGCGCTATAAAGTCCTGATCTCCATGTATAATGGCGACATTCCCTTTAAAACTTGAGGCTCTGGTGTAAATATCCAAGCTGGCTACGTCCTCAATGAATCCCGGTCCAAGACGCAAACTGTTGAAATCAAAGTACCCTTGCTGATCCATAGACGAAATTGATTGTCCCTGAATCGTTTTGTTGTTATTGATTTCGTCGGTTACGGTTGCCGCAGGGGACCACATACATAAAGAGTGAATGTCTTCAGACAAATCACCAGCTACTATACTGGCAACTACACTCCCTAAGCTCATACCCATTAGACTGACACGGGAGGGGTCCACAAATTCCAACTGTCGGACAAAGTTAACGATGGCCTTTCCCTCTTCCACCTCTCTGGAAATGGTCACGTCGTAAAAATCTCCCTCGCTTTCGCCATGCCCTCCAAAATCAAACCGCACAGTTGCAATCCCTTGCTTTTCAAAGAGGCGTGAAATTTGAACAAATGAGTAAAAGTATTCGATCCGGTTAGCCCCGAATCCATGAAACATAATGACCGTAGGGTATTTGCCGCCCTTGAGGGTCTCAGGAATATGAGCTGTCCCTCTTAGCGTCAACCCATGAACAGAAGTTTCAATATATTGTAATGACATGACAGCCACCTCAATCTCAAATTTTTTTGAATATGCTAAGTTACTGAGCCGCTCTTCTTTCAGTCAGCTCTGCACGCATTTGGCTTTGGACAAAGTCAATCCGGTACATATAAATGAAGAGCATACATATCGCAAATGCAATCGCAGGAATCCAGACAAAATTAGTTGTAATGGCCTGCAATGCAGACTCTGTCTGCACCATGTTAGCTACAAACCCTCCCTTAGCCAGAATTTTGGATGTTAAGGCTCCTGCAATCCCTGCGCCAAACTGAATTCCGATCGTTCCGGCTGCCGTTAACAGACCTTGAGCTCTGACACCAAACTTCCATTCTCCAAAATCGACGGTATCGGCAAACATAACAAAAACCGTACTTTGCGCAGCCCCCAAGCCAAACGATCCCAGAGCAACACCAAACAGTGTAAGAGCAACAGAAGGCTCCATCGAACCCATCCACATCACAATCTGTCCCAGAATACTGATCAGCAACCCGATCAAAACCAGATTTCGGTTCTTCATTTTCTTCACAATAAATGGAACTAGCAACATACCGATGATCATGGCACCTGCATTAATCCCATTGGCAAGCGAGCTCATTCCTTCGTTTCCCATATTGTATTTAAAGAAGAATATCATGGTAGATCCTTTGGCCACCACGCCGATAAAGATCACAAAATTAGTCAGTGCAAGCATCCACCATGGAAAATTGGGCAAGAGCGCCTTAATGCTGTCTCGGAAAGGAACCGGTTTACCCTGATCATATTGAACACGCTCTCTCGTATTCCTAAACGTTAATAGAAACATAATTACGGATAACACGGAGAATATCCCCATGGTGAATATAAATCCTTTTTGGTTCGTCCCCCCTCCAAAAAAAATGACCAATGGAAGAGCAACCACACCTGATACCAACACACCAATCTGTCCACCGATATTACGAAACATATTGGCCGAGCTTCTTTCCAGTGGATTCGTAGTGAGACTCGGTAGCATCGCCGAAATAGGTACATTGATACCTGCAAAGATAATGTTCAGTAAAATGTAGGTAATATAGGCATACGCCAGTTTATAAGAATCATCGAAATAGCCTACAGCAAAAGACAGCACCGTGATCATCCCGAATGGCATTGCCAACCATAGAAACCAGGGCCGTGCTTTACCATACTTGGAATTGGTTCTATCAATGAGAATCCCGAAGATCGGGCTGGCGAAGGCATCGAGTACACGGACAATTAAAAATAACAGACCGACAGATTCGAGGCTTAGTCCTGCAACATCGGTGTAGTAAAACATGAGATATGTTGAAACAACAGTGAATACCAAATTGTAAGCGGTATCACTTAGGCCATAGCTTAACTTCTCTTTGAGACTTAACTTATTGCTCATCTTCTTCGTCCCCTTATGTGAGATTCACGTTGCAAGTAAAGCGTTTTCAGAAAATGTTCTATAATGATTTATATTATATACTAAAGGATTGACATGTCAAACGATTGACATAAAATTTTCAAAAAAAATATATGACCGTTACCCAACAAAAGAAGAGGGGAACGGCCATCATTCTAGGTTGTCTGCCCAAGGATCAAATGAACAGGGAGCAGCGGATTTAAGTCCCCCGTGTAGTCCTGTCCATTAATTCGTTTGTTCAAAATTTCTACAGCTTGCCGGGCCATTTGCTGAATGGGCTGACGAATGGTGGTTAACTGTGGCATAAAGGCTTGGGCCGTCTCTGTCCCATCATATCCAACAACTTTCAACGTTTCCGGCACACGTCTACCTGTCTTCAAGGCTTCAAAATAAACGTTTGCCGCCAAGATATCATCACTCGCAAAAATACCATCCACATCTGGATGCTCACTAAAAATCTGATGAATGATTTGTTTATATAATTCTTGATCAAAAGACCTTGGGACTTCGTAAAAAATGGACTCCAACCCGTGATTCTCCATCGTTTTTTGGTAGGCCTCCAAACGCAAATGTGTATCGGTTTGCAGCATATACGGCCCATTGATATGAATGATTTTTTGACAGCCTTTATGAATTAAATGTTCCGTTGCCAGCTTCCCACCCAAATAATTATCCGAAGAAACGACAACCGCCTCTTCAGAAATATACTGGTCAATGGAGACAATCGGGAATGAAGAGTTTACTCGATCAAATACCCCCCTGTTATGACTGCCGACAATAATTCCATCCACTTGGTTCCGCAGCAGCATGCTCAAATAATTGGCTTCCTTCTCTGCACTTTTCAAACTGTTGCACAAAAAAACTTTATACCCCAGTTCCTCGCAAGCGAGTTCAATATGAAATATTAACTCGGCATAAAAGGGGTTACTCACCGTTGGGAAAATCAATCCTATAATGTTGCTTTGTTTGGATAATAGCGATCTGGCCATTTCGTTCGGTACATAGTTCAGCTCTTTCATAGCGTCGTATACTAACGAACGTGTTTTTTCACTGATATATCCCCTGTTATTCATAACTCTGGAAACCGTCGTTGGAGAAACACCCGCACGCTTTGCTACATCTTCTATTTTTGGTTTCACTGGATTAGCCTCCGTAAGCATAAGAAAATTCTAGGTTATTTTATGGTTCTCAAATATTCACATGCCATAATTCTAACGAAAGTTTGAAAATGTCTCCACTTAATTATTTTTATATCCCGAGGGTCCACAGCCGGGGACTAACGGAATTGTGAAACGCATCTTATTACCTACGATCCATATGGGAGGGATTCATCAAAGGACGCTGTATGAATACAAACGTAGAAACTGTGCGGGCAGGCAGGTATTCTTCGAAGAAAGAGAGAACTGTATATCGTCAGGTTTGGAAAAAAAATGAAATAGACTGGCAGCTATATGCGCTGCTGGCGGTGATGCTCCATGAGCTGACCTCCTCCCGCATTCAGAAGATATCGCAAACCATTTTATATCTCCCACATTTTATTTCCTTGGTTATTATTAGCGGCATCATCTATCAGGTGTTTGCCACGCACTACGGTATCGTCAATCTGCTCCACTGGAATTAGAAATCTCACAAAACGAAGGAGTGTGTTTATCATGTGGAAAAAAGGAAGCAAAGCAGTAGCAGCGGTTATCATTCTGGGGGCGACCCTAATCGCACCCGCTGTGGCTCCATCCAAGGCAGCAGCAGCGGGTCTGAGCGCATTCGAGCAATCCAGACTTGCGGAATACTGGTCGCCTGTACTGTATCAGGATGTAGGAAACAACCCCGAGGGGGATATTCCGATTCCTGTAAACTTTGACGGCGACTGGTCAGGGCTAAACAACTGGGATAATATCGGCAAGTATGCCAAAGGCAGCAGTTTACCCTTGAAACCAAGCGTGTATTGGTCGGTCGTGGAATCAGATACCCACTATTTCATCGGCTATGATCTGTTCTACGCTACACATGATCCGCGAGGGACGCTGGGCGATCATGAAAATGATATGGAAGGCATGATGTTCACGATCCGCAAGCCAGGCACAGCCAAAAAAGACGGCACCAAGGTGACCAATCCGAACGGCGAGCTGGAATTGGCTTTGATGCCGAGACACGCCAAGCTGGGCATGTATGGCCCTGCCAACAAGGCGGTTCAGTATGATCCGGGAATGAGTTCAGTTTACTATGACAGCAACTTCGCCACCGAAACGAGCGCCTCCGGCACCCATCCCTTGGTATACAGTGCGCAAAATGACGAGTCCTTCCTCGAATCGGACGGTGATTTCGGACACGCGCTCAAGCCTTACAACGGCAAAGGCGCCAAAGGCAAATCCGGCTACGTCTTTCAGGCCGGAACTCCGGTGAATCTCAACGCCCCCGGTGGACAGCTATGGGACTCCAAAATCGGTAATTTTGACGATAGCAAGCGTATGGGGTACGAACTGATCCCGCTGGAAACCTCGCTGTGGCCACTGCGGAACGATTTTACGCTGGACCTGTGGAGCAGCTACGGCACGTTCAAGGGCGACAATGGCCGCGCCAACGCCGCTAATGCGCCATGGGGCTGGAGCTTCGAGAACTACCGTGATTTGGGATCAGGTCGGATGCTGTATGATCCTGCCTACCTGGTGGACAAGCTCTTTGACGGATTGGGTGAATTTTCGTTGACCTACCGCACTAATCCGTACAGCGCACAATGAATGAATATGTCATTCTATCCTACCATGTGGTAATTACGATCTGCTGGATCGTTTGATTATGGAGTTGGAGACAGAAGGCTTGCGGGTAACGGAGATCAAGGTGTCATATGAGTTTATGCGTAACGGCAATTTGCTGCTGAGCATCCGAAAAACTTAGCTGCAAAATTTAGATAGGAAAGGGAACAAGCGTTGACTTGCTCCCTTTCTGTTTTTTTGAGATAACTCAGGATGCATCATAATGGGAAGTAAATCTTTTTCGATCTAAAAATTAGAAAAATTTAGAATTGTAAGAAACATTCTTACATATTATTCGTCTATATTATGGTAAATCAACTTGCAAAGGAGCTTATGCATGTTAAAAAAGTTTGGATTAGCAATATTGATTCTATGTACCACCGTTACAGTTTCGGGAACGGGGTGGGCTGCTCCCAGTAGTAGTTCAACAGCCATTGAAGTTTCTAAAACATCGCTGGATTACAACGTTGCTCGGCCCGAAAGCGATGGCGCTTTTCATGATGGCTTATTAGCCGCTGAAACATCCGCTGGAAATCTTGTGTTTTACAATACCAAAGGGGAAAAAGCGTTCTCTCTCCCCGCCGAGCTTAAACCCATTGGTGATTTTCATGAGCAACGAGCCGTCGTGAAAAATACAAAAACCAATCTCTATGGGTACATGAATACCAAAGGAACAGTGGTCATTCCTTGCCAATACACCGAAGCTAGTTCATTTAGCGAAGGAAAGGCCAAAATCACCATAGCCTCCACCAAAGAAAATGTCATTATTGATCGTACAGGAACAATCCTTACTCCATGGAAAGAAAATGTTGAAACAGAATATCTATTATCGGACGGTCTGGCGCTTGCCTACGCCCCCAACACAGGCAAGATCGGTTTTGTTAATGCTTCTGGTCAATTAGCGATCCCCTATAAATACAAATATAGTCGCAGTTTCTCGGATGGCTTGGCTATTGTGCAGAATAGCAAGGGGCTGTACGGATATATAAATACCACAGGACAGGAGGTTATTCCTCTTCAATATAAATCGGGAGGAGACTTCTCGGAAGGGCTGGCTCCTGTACAAAATGCCAAGGGAAAATGGGGCTACATTAATAAACAGGGGAAAGCCGTTACTCCCTTTAAATTTTCCGATGCCCAGGATTTCAGTGAAGGCTTGGCGAGTGTAAAAAATGCGAAAAACGAGGTCGGATTTATTGATAAAAGCGGAGCATTGGTCATTCAATATCAACAAAAATATGATGTTACGTTCCCGTTCAAGGAAGGTATTGCTTTAGTGGGTAAACAAGCAAATTCATCCGTCTCAGATGGAAAATTCGGTTACATCAATCGTCAAGGCCAATTGCTGACCAAGCTTGAGTACAGGGCGGAATCCTCCTCCTTCTCCAATGGCTATGCTGTTGCTTTTATCAAGCCAGGCAAAGCGTTCATTATTTCCAAACGTTCCGTTTCAAAATAAAAAAAAGAGCTCGGAGGCAGATCCATTCGATCTGCCTCCGAGCTCTTTAGATTGCCAATATTTTAAAGAAATCAATCGTGCGTGTAGAATTTCACTCCAGGCAGATCTGCTGCCACCCATGAGTAGTTAATAGTATTACTGTTGTAATTTTTGGTCCCCGCCTGAGCAATTTGTACCTCTTTTAAGATCGTAATTGATGAACCCTTCGGTCTGACAACGACGACATGACCATGCCCGTCCGCCTTTTTGATCCCGATGGTAGGGTAGCCGAGGTTGGCTCTTTTTTGAGCATCCAGAAAGGTTACGGAGTACCATCCTGGCGTATTGTTACCGGATAAAGCATCAGCCATCTGATTGGCCAAGCCACTTGGTAAGTCAGCCGACATAGCCGCCATCACATCTTGCGCAAAAATATTACACTTCGTTCCACCTACCGGCGAATACTTTTTGTTCGTTTCTACCTTAAAACCGTCAATTACAGATGCATAGGTGCTTGCACTTCTAGCCATTTTGAATTTCCCCCTGTATATAAGTTGTAGAGGAAACGATGGAGTCGCCTGGACATCTGAATGGCTCCACATTCAAAGGATGTTGGCCTCAATTCCCTCTCAACATTTTAGGTGGATTCCGGCTTTATTTAACAACGTAATACATAAAAGATAATTAAGTTAAAATTAAGCTGCTGTTTTCTCTTGGATAAGATTAAGCATTTATAATGAGGAGAACATAAGAAGAGTAGCTGTTGAGATAAAGGAGAGTGCGAGAAGTGAAAAAATGGCTTAAAAGATTAGGGAAGACGGTTATGTTTGGGTTTCTGGCCATTTTGGTTCTTCTGGCATCAGGTGTGATATATGAACAGGTAAGCACTCGGCAGGATCTGAAATCTTATACCCCCAGCGGAAAGCTATACAATGTGAATGGGCATAATATGCATTTATATACCGGAGGACAAGGGAAAGTAACAGTTGTACTCGCTTCCGGGTGGGGCACGGCCAATCCGTATGTTGATTTTTCCCCACTGTACGATAGGCTTGCACCACATGTTAAATTTGCAGTTTATGACCGGTTCGGCTATGGGTATAGTGATACGACGGACAAGAAGCGAGACATTGATACCATAACGAATGAAATACACGAATTGCTGCAGGTGTCTGGTCAAAAGCCACCTTACCTGCTTGTAGCACATTCACTAGGATCCCTCGAAACACTCCGGTTTGCGCAGAAATACCCGGACGAGGTACAAGGCATCGTGATGTTGGATAGCGGAAGCCCCGAATATTACTATGCTGATGCTGAGGAGCCAGTACGCGGCGGCTTTATCAATCAGTTGCTCATTAAAACAGGCGTAATTCGGATGCTTTTTCACTCTGACAGTTTTATCGAAGCCTCACGGGCAGCTCGCAACGGCTTGAAGTTCGTACCGGATGATTTGAAGGAGATTGACCTGACAGCCTCATTGCTTAAGCTTGAAAATCCCAATATAGAGGACGAGCTGCGTCAATCCCGGGCGAATGCAAAGGTCGTATTGGATGACAAACAGCCCTTCCATTTCCCGCTTACTGTGCTGACCTCCGATTACTTAGGGGTTCCCGATGTCGTCTGGAACAAATACGAAAAGGAATTTACTTCCTGGTCCCTGCAATCCAAGCAATTAGTGATTAAGAATACCGAGCATTATATTCATCAATACCGCCCTGATCTCGTTGCAGATGAAATATTGGCCTTGGCCAAGCGGTAAGCTGAAACTTGCCGTTACAGGCAGTGAGGTGAGCCTGTTCACATAGAACGACCCTGCGTGTCTTGATTTTCTCAAGATATACAGGGTTGTTTGTGCTTTGAACTTCAATATCTCTCCAGCTTTACACATCCATAATTCACAAAAAGTAATTACTTGAAAAGTATATATAATACATCCATAAGATGGTATAATATCTCCCAGAATAGCTTTATATTTTAGCATCGGATTGTCCCAAAAAATATCCTTATAGATTAGTATCTAACGGACTACATAAAACGTTACGTTAAAGGGGTTGTTACATTTGGAACCTACAACCACGATACGCACAGAACTGGAAAATTTCATGAAACAGAACTGGTTAAATATTACCCAATTCGGTCTGGTGGCAGGCATCAATCCAGGCACAATAAGCGGGATCGTCACAGGCAACCGTGCACTCTCCATTCATCAGTTAGATCGCATTACAGCTACATTAGGCCACTCCAAAGGGCATTTTTACAAGAATTATATTGAGGAATTTTTGAGTTCAACAACCCCTAACATCCGTAGAGTCAGACCCCTTTTGTACAATTGCGCGGAGTTGGACATGCTGGATTGTATTGAGCAGGTCGTCAGCTTGCTCATGGAAAAGCTGGCATACGCCGATGCCCTGTTTAGCTTAGCTGAGGACTTATTCCAACAAGGGAAATTCGCAGCGTCCATCATCCTTTATGAAAGCGTAGCCGTCGGTGAGAAAAAGCAGCACTCTGAGCGACTAGCCCTTTGTCAGTACCGCATTTTTATGGCGAAGCAAGGGGACGACCAGGAAATAAATTACCAAGCTGCGATCCATTTCGAGGATTACGTTGAACGGCTTGATGATGCTGACCAACTCGACGCGTTAAAGGATTTAGCAAATACATATCTTGCGTCGCGTCAGTGGAACAAGTTGGACAAATGTGCCCATCAGTTGGAAGACAAATCTAAAATTCAGTATCGCTTGGCCTATCATCAGGAGCGAAAGAAAAAAAGAAACCCGAAGAAGCCGAGCAGGCCACTGTTTTATTACTTGTCCTATTCAAATTTGCTTCATGCAATTGTTTGTCAAGAGCGTAAGGACTATGAGCAGGCACTAAAATATATTCATACTTATGGTGATGTAAGTTGGGTAAAGGAAAACAGCCAGGAAGCGAAACGTTGGATGCAACTATTTCAAGAGTGGGCAGTGGCTAACTCTTATGCCAATAAGCTTTTATCTGGGGATACAAGTGTAATTTACGATTACCTGGCATATAGCAAGTCAGATAAAGATGAGCTTCCCATCACTTTGTGCAACATTGTTGAAGCGGCTAACCAATATAATATTAATATAAGCGATATACTTCAGGATTTTGAATTGGAGATAACACAATATATTCAACAGCAACCTGAAAGCATATATATCCCCCAAAAAGTGTTTGACCAACTCGTTTTATTTTTGCATGAACTGGCAAAGTACTATTTAGTAAATGAAGATTACACACGTGGATTTAATTATTTGATCATATGCTTGGAAAAATCTGCTACAATAAATAATGAAACATTTATTATTAAGTGTGTAGGTTTATTTGAAGGCTTTAAATGGCACGTAACGACTGAAACAGAAACAGCATACCAAAATATAATTAAAAAGGTGTGTGAAAAAAAGTGATTAAAAAATTAGCTGTGCTATTCCTGATAACTAGCTCTTTGCTAGTATTGTTTATTCCAACGCAGAATCATGAAATTGTTTTTAAACCGAACAGTCATCATGGTGGCGGAACATAGTATCACATGTATTCAAATTATCGTTCTAAGCAATTTAGCAACAAAATTTTTAGGCATTCTACTTTTGAGAAGCTATTCTAACAAGAGAATCTGCTTTAAATAATTACTGAAGGAGTAAACAAAAGTTTGAGATTGACTAAGTCAATATAAATAAAGGGCTACACAATGGTGCAGCCCTTCCAACTTTAATTATGTCATAAAATCCTAGTTATTCGAAGTTACAGGATAGGAGAGTTCTTTTGTTACTCGTGGCCGATTAATATATGAACCTTTATATATATCAAAAATTGGTATTAGGGAGTCTATGCAGAATACCCATATTAAGGAGCTTCATACTTGGAAGTAAATCTTTCTCGATCTTTAACAATCTCATTTTTATAGGCATCTTGATACGCTTTATACTCCTCTGTTTTGGCTAGTTCATTAGCAATGCCCTCTTCACTAAGTTTCTGGATACTGTTTTTCGAAAAGAAATCTGTTTTTACCTCTATGTTAGAATTAGGTCCTGATACGAGTAAAGAACCATACTGCTCTGCGGTCGCAGTGAACACATATACCTTTCCTTTTTGTGGTAGGGAATCATCTTCAAATAAGAAATATGTGCTCTTATCATCATTCAGTCCCCCAAATTTTTGAATAGGAATGGAAACATCCTTCTTTAGATTACTTTTTATATTACCAAGCACTCTAACCGAATAATTCGTATAGGGCATCGTCAATACTTTGGGGCCATCCTCCGTTTCTTTCGTGACAGGAAATTTATACTCCGTTCCCGTCATTTCTTCTACGATACCTACAAACGCATAATCAGCATAACCTACAACCTCTTTGGGGTTATTTATATCTATAACAAATGATGCTTGTATATAGCTAGTTGGAATCTCACCAGACTTCGTTATATTCTTGTCTACCTTAGGATTTGAACAACCAGAAGCCAGGATTGCAACCGTAGTGAAAATGGACAAAAACATAAATGCTTTCTTCATGCTAATTCTCATTGGTTGTACCCCCTTAATTAGTATCTTTTATAAGCAAGATCGTATGAAGCTTTATCATTAGCGCTGAGCGTTGTTATAGACGTAACATACGCATTCATTAAATCGGGTGTACTATGCAAAATTAAAAAAGCCGAATGCCTTCAAGCAATCGACTGGGCGAAATCAAAAAAATACTGTAGCTTCAAAAAATTAATCTATCAGCTTAACTTTAAAACTTGCATTAGGACTTGCTGTATAAGGATTATCATCAGGCAAGGGCGAAAATGGATTAGTCAGCATGAATAAAATCATGACTTTTCCATTCTTCTTATGGTCTATAGATACAGTGATTTTTTTGTTCTCTCCTTTAGAGAGTTCATCATAAATATTTTGATTTCCATTTATATTTACTTGCTCCCAATCGACTAGCGATACAATATAAAAATCAATTGACTCCTCCGATAAGTTGCCGTATAGAACGTTGAATCTTAGATTATCCTCCTCCGTTTGTAACAAGGCTTTATAAGCATCACCTTGCTTACCTACAAAAATACCATCTATACGCGCTTCTTTTAATTTTTCACTATTCACTTGTTGAGGCCGCTCCATAGGGATTTTCTCCAAGTTCTTAAACAAATTTACTCGAATATTATATGTTTGAGATAGAGAATCGGCCTTAGCTAAGGTGCTGCTATCTGTCACAACTTCATCTGGATTTTTGAGAATGATAAAATTTGTCGCATGGAATCCGTCTGCGATACCTTCTATTTTCACAGGAATTGTCTCACTTTGATTTTTAGCTAAAGTAAAGCGAAAGTACCGCATATCATTATCATGTATTTTAAAGTTTCTTTGCTTTCCATTATCAAAAACAAGTAATATAAATGTCTTCTCCTGATTAGTCTTATTCGCAAATATAATACTTTTTTCAAAAATTTCATCTTTTATATGAAATGAACGCTTGGCTTCTATGGTGGAATTGCTATTGTAAAGTCCTAAGGAGTAGCCCTGCTCTGTCTTTTCATTAGGTACTATGTTCTGCTCAATACTTGAATTCGTATCGTTGCTACAGCCTACAAACAAGATAAATAACAAAAATATACATATCTTTTTCAGTTTTATCCACATCCTATTTTTGAAAAAGAAGACAGGAAATTGGTTCCTGCCTCTTTTTCTGTATTTAAGAGTAATTAGCGATAACTACCAACCGTTATAATCTTCTCTAGTCTCTGGATACCAACTACTATAGCCTTTACTCTCAAATGTGTGATTAGAATAACCATAAGCATCATAGCTCGGCAAAATCATTGTACCTTGCCATGCTGTAGCAGCAGCAAGATTAGTATTCGATTGTGTGTCAGAAGCAGTCGCTAATATCCCTCCATTGTGATATAAACGAGTCACTACGCCAAGTTTGCTAGCAACAAACGAAGATTTTGTTTCTCCTGTTGAAAATAGCTGTGCTTGAGGAACAGGAAATTTAAAAGCTTTTCCTAA
Organism: Paenibacillus terrae; assembly: GCF_005217525.1. Lineage (GTDB taxonomy): Bacteria > Bacillota > Bacilli > Paenibacillales > Paenibacillaceae > Paenibacillus > Paenibacillus terrae_C. The sequence goes on from NZ_PNXQ01000005.1 coordinate 488,069, forward strand.
TTTTGTGCTGCATGTCCAATCAGGAGAAGCGGCCAAAGTAATCCCACTTCCGTCTGACAAAGGTGTAAAAGTTTTTTCCTGCACTTTAACTATAAAATTGTCTTCATTAGTGTAGGAATAACTTTTCACAGATTCTGAGTCTTTTTCCGATACTTCAGTGGCAAAAGCGGAAGCAGAAAACATAAAAGTTAAAGCCAGCGTTCCCAATAAAACTCTCTTCTTCATAGTCTTTTTTCTCCTTTTTGTGAGCTTATTTATACAAAACTCTCTTACAACTCATAGTGTAATTGAGTTTGCATACCAGAAAAGATAGAATATCTAACAATTAAATATAAATTTTTTTATTAGTAATAAATGTATGTATAAAACACTGTACAGTCTCACTTCATTATTTTTTATAAATCACTTTAAATGGACCATCTCGTATATCTACTTGAGTTGGTTTAAAACGTGTATCAGAACGATCACTTATGAAGATATATGCTGTTTCTTTAACATTCGTTTTTCTTGTCTGTGTATGCTGATTTGGAAAGGTAATGGATATAGTTTTGACATTCCTCGCTAGTGGCGGTGTATTTGTCTCTTGTGAAGTAATTTGAAACGCTACAACATGAGAACTATACTTATTAGAATAAGTTTCCATTTTGCTTCAAGCGTTTTTTCCTCTCTATTTCTATTTATGTAAATCGACAACTTATTTATCCATATTATAGTGTTGTAATTTCATTTTGTCATCAACTAGAAGACTATACAAATACCAATATAAACCAAATAAAATACCATATTTCTAATACTTTGTTATTTGTGAATACCCATTCATTTACCTTACTATACGCTTGATATGACAGGTTTTTTTGTAATGATTGAATCTATACAAACACCAAGATTAGAATAATATTTAATTGTTGTCTTTAAAAAGGGCTGCTTTTTATTTTTTAGAATAGATATCCTCATGCACTTTCATATTTCCCATAAATACACATGACACCCTAAAATAAGTACCAACTAAGGAGGGATGTATGATGGAAAGTGAGGAAACTTTGCAACAGCGATTGGAGAACAATCGACAACGACTCTATGATTTGCAAGCAAAATATGGACTAAGCCATATTGATGTACTCCGTCAATCTATGGTTTTGGACGAGCTGATCAATCAATATCATCGGGTATACTATGCACAATTAAAAAAGCCGATCGCTTGACAGCAATCGACTGGGCGAGAAACTTGTGGTGGGTCACTCGCCCTTTTATTGTAACATACATGCCAAATCATCTGATTACCAGCTTTATCGTTTATTTTTCAGTTCATTCATACAGAAGATACAGATCCAAGCACTTTTAAAATATGTAAGATGTTGAAGCTCTCCACATAAAATACAGGCTTCCCCCACGCATTGTCGCATGATCAAACCACTCTCCGTCATCCAAAATTCCATGGCTGTATGCTTGCCAATCCCTAGACGCCTCCTTATATCCACGGGAATGACAATCCGACCTAAGCTATCCAAGTCCCTGACCATTCCTACGCGATCCAAGAAAAAACCTCCTTATTCAAAAGACTCAATACACCCAAAATAGGCATACATGCTTTGTATAAGGAAATATTTATCATCACATGGCGTGAATTGGAAAGGAAACGGTACCTGCTGAAGAAGTTACAACAGCGGCAGTAGTATGGGCTTCGTAATAATCAGATAATGTAACCTCTTCAACAGGAGATATATGGTTTGGTCTAATAACACTTAATTTATAATTTTGCTCAGTTCGCCATTTGTAATGTAAATTGAAAAACCTCGAAAATAAACGGCGTACCCGCAATTACAAGAGATTCTTCCAATTCAACAGTCAATGTGGTACTACTTATCTGGTACAACCTGCTTTCCTGCAGTACCCCATTAATATACAAATTTGTGTAGCTGTTCGCACCCAATTCTGGAAGCTGACTTGCCAACTGTCCATCATCATTCGTAAACTGGGAAATAGGGATTTCAACCGTACCCGTCAGATCTGAATCGGCAATATAGAAATATCGCTGTACCTCAGGCACAACCGTGATCCCATCCAAATTAAGCGGTGGTCCCTGCTCTCCCTGTGGCCCAGCCACTCCTTGCAAGCCTTGAATCCCTGGAACCCCCTGAAGACCCTGTTCACCTTGGGGGCCCGCCTGGCCTTGGGGTCCGGCACTACCCGGAATGCCCTGGGGCCCTGCCGGACCTTGTATGCCTTGATGTCCAGCATTACCATCGGCCCCCCTTAATCCCTGCACCCCTTGAATGGCTTCTCCTGAATTTCCTTGAGGTTTCTGTTCGACTCGCGGTTTTCGTTGACCTTTAAATTTCATAAAACAGATTTTTTTACTTGATAAACCTGAGGGCACCCGCTCAGCGTGTACATGGTGTCTATAAGCGCATGTTCTCCCTCTTCTTCTACCCTGTCTATAAATACGTTTATTTCCCTTGTTGTTACGAATGCAGCTCGTTCCTGTACGATAAATGGGCGTACAACGGAATGATCCCATCTTTCGATCTCTTTCTTTCTTTGCTATCCTTGTCACCTTGGTCAAGCGATATCTTTTACGCAACAATAAATTCCCCAATACTGACACCTCCATAATTAAGTACAGTTTCATTATCTTATGGAATCTAAACGAACCTGATTGGACAGATGACCCCCTTAAATTTTTTTTCAAAAAACATCAATCTCTTAATTTATAATCTTACTTCCATTTCGCCGTTACATTATTTTTCTTTCTGAATTTACTGAAAGTGGGACTGAATCCCCTGTAATTTTTCAAAAAAATAAATTCCCCCAATTTTAGAATGGAGGCAACAACATGCCCGTTATTAAACCTGTTTATACCGCCGTTGCAACTGCACCGGTCTCAAGCGGAGGCGTAGTCACCACTACCGTAAGCCCAGTGACTACAAACTTTTTTGCAACTGTAACCGCTGGTGATATTGCCGGAGGAGTTACAACACTTCTCGCCGCAAGCTTTGTCGATGATGCTAATGCTCCAGTCGTAGCTTTACCTACCCTTAGCGCAGACGATTATTTCAATGTATATGTGAATGGTGTTTTGCAGCAGGCTTCTTTATCCACTTTGACACCCGCGAGTCTAGTTTTGGCAACTACTGATATTTCCGTAGGTGTTCCTGTCACCCTGGCTGTAGCCAGCTTTGGGAATACGGCCTCATCCATTACGACTCAGCCAACCATTTCAGCACCAACAGTTACGATCAACACTTAATTACTTCTTAAAATAAAATGGATTCAGGACCCTTTTCTCACATGATATACGTTAGTCTGGAGATTCTCAGTCTCGTAAACTGTGAATCTCCATTTTTCAACTGGAGGTGAGATAAACTTATGCCAATTATTCCTCCGTTTCAGGGATCAAAAAAATTTGTCTCCAACATTTTAGAAGGCACAGGAACAGGAGCCTCCTTTTCAATTGCGGCTATAAACTTTATTGATGATGCAGGATTGACAGTAACTTCATTTCCAACAACATTCACTTATTATCTTCTCTATATTAACGGTGTACTCCAATTAGATAATTCATCCTCCGTTTCAGCAACTGCGATTAACCTTCCGGATGGAGATACACTTGATCCGTCTGTACCGATCATGATTGAATTCATCATCAGGTAAATCTCGATGTTCATAGAAGGGAGTGGTACATCCATGAGTCCAACAATTCAACCGATATACAACTTATCAGGCGTTTCACCAACACTGAACTCAATGACTGACAAGTTACAAACGGCTGAAGCAAGTCCTCAGTTCAACTACGCTTCCAATTATGGTATTTCTCAGTTGAGGGATCTTGTTACCACAAACGGCGGAGGAACTGTGCTAAATTCGGCAGAAACGTATCAACTAAGTACATCAGCAGCTTCCAATGATCTTGCAGAGCTCCAAACAGCGGAACGCGGACAATTTCTTAACGGGGCGGCATTTGAATCCGGTGTTAATGTACAAGTCCCTATCCCCCCCACAGGAACTCAGCGGGCTGAATGGGGATATAGCGACAATACGAATGGGGCTTATTTTGGACAAGATAGCAGCGGCGTATATGTGGCTCTGCTACAAAATGGCGTAGAGACGTTGAAGGTTTATCAATCCTCATGGAATATTGATACGATGGATGGAACCGGTTCTAGTCGGGTGACCCTGGACACAACTGACGGCTATCTTTATCAGGTTCGCTACAACTACACCTACGGACAAGTAGAATTTCGTATCGTTGCAATCAATCCTCAGCTGTTTCAGCAAGCCGTTACAGTGCATCGCTTCTCTCCATCAAGCGCTGCACTACTGAAGGACGCTAACCAGAATATCAGGGCAACCGTTCTCAACGGCACATCCGGGGGAGCCTTCAGCATCAATGTAGGAGGAAGGTATTTTACCAACCTGGGTTCCATCTATCAGACCTCCCGAATCACATCAGAAAACCGAATCAATGCCACGATATCAAGTACTACCTTCACTCCTACAGTGAGCTTCCGAAGAAAACCCTTTTTTCCAGACAACAGCACCCAGGTAAACTCTATAAATTTGGGGACTGCCAGCTTTGATATATTGGCTTCGGCCGATTTAGAATGGGAAGTCCGGGTTAATTCAGTCCTCACTGGCGCATCCTTCGGAGCAGTGAGCAGGACTCCCTCTTCCGAGAGCTCCTTGCAGTCGGATATCTTGGCAACGGCTATGGATCCGTCTCAAGGAGTTCGGGTTTTGGGAGGCCTGTCACTTGCGGGAACGATAGAGGGTGTCACCAATGTTCAAGTCCCTTTTACACTTCCTGGAAACGGTAATGTAACTCTGGCCTTGCGAACATTGAACAATGTCAGCGGTAATGCGAGCGTGTCACTACGCTTGGAAGAGTTTTGGTAAGCAGACGACTCTGTTAGATAACTACAATTTGCATCATGTATAGGAGGATGGCCCATATAAGAGGTGTAATATTGCACTTTTACGGACTTGGCTGGCGAATACACTTCGACATCTGTGTCAAAGCATATTTGTCGGTCAATTCCAGCTTCAAAAAAGTCAGATATACGATTTTTTGTAGTGATCTGTACGTACCTCTCATTCTTCACTCCGCCCGTTCAGCCACTTGAACCAGTGGAGCAAATGACTGAATCGGTATTCATGCTGCGAAGCGTAGGTCCACACCTCTGGTTCCTCACCGTGCTCCTTCCAGACCAGCATGGAAAAGTGGCCTTCCTCTTCATTGGCGACGGAGAGGAGCGAAAGGCGATCGTCCCCAAATCGATACGGGGCCGATTCTACCCAATAGTTCCGCATGTCGCTGATCCAGCCGCGAAACCGCTCTGTGCTTGAGATCCGCAGCACATCATCCGGCAAGAGCATATGCTCTCCCATGTCCTGCCAGTACCCGGCATAACGGTAGCGTGCTTCCAGCATCGGACTGAGCGGCCGGGTTTTGCCGGGAGCCAGTGTCGGCATACACGTGACGGGAACGACCGGACCGATGCTCTGGATAGCATAAGAGCGGGCCTCCCCCTCACTCAAGCCGAGATACATAGCCTCCATGAGAAAAGCGTTCCTTCTTACAACAAACTGATGCTGATACTGTGACATTTCATTTTCTAGCTCCAACACCATACCCTGCACTGCATCTGTTCCGATCATTCCCAAGCACCTCTCATTCCAAAATATAGTCGTGCAGCTTGCGCTGTGCCCGATATTCGGCCCAATTGAACGCAGGCCATGCCGTTTCTTCCCTCGTCATGCTCACCAGGCGACCTTGCAGAAACTCATCCATCGCTCCGTTTTCCTTGCGGCTAAATTCAATCAGCAGCGGAATAGCATCCGCCGATAGCCCACTCAAATATTCCTTATCGATCACCGAGGTCGTGCGATACCGTTCGAGATTATTTTCGGCAATCCGTACATCAATGCCCACATAATTCACGACGAGATACGCCACCAAAGCGAGTACAATATAATATTTCGCCAGCGGAAGCTGACGGACATGAATGCGCACGGCTGCAATGAGCAGCAGCAGGCCCAGAAAAATCATAAACGCGTGTACCAGATAACGGGTGTACGTATATCCGTAGGCCTCTTCGTACATGACCAGCCGGGTATAGCCTGAATACAGCATCACACCCGAGCAGCCCACGAGTACATACAGCAGGCTGTTGTTCATTTTTTGCAATATATTTGAGCCGAATTCAGTCCACTTTAGCACACTGATCATCAGGACAAAGTTGATACCAGTCACCATAACCAGCTCCCCGAAGCCCCTTCTCGCATATTCTGCATACGAGGTTCCTTCTGGCAAGGCACCTTCCCATGCACCAAACAGATATCCGAACTGCAATACAACGAATACAACATACACCAGATTCATAACAATCAGCACCGTAGCTGTAATCACAGGATCAAATTTGATCGCTACCGGCTCAGGGTAAGGTATCCTTGATCTGTCGATGACCATTGAGGAGTGACCATCATTCTCGGTGGTTTGACTCTTCGGCCCCTCGCTTAACCCGTGCCACGACTGCACCTCTTGGTTCGGATCACGCAAAGCTGGCTGTACAAATCCCCACAAATAGCAGAAAAAACAGAAGGTAAAAAAGCAGGTCCAGACCAGCCGCAGCATTCCGCTACCAAAGGACAGCGTGCCAATCCAGGAAGGTATACCCGATAACAGCTCCTCGAACATCCCGTCCGCTGATGCCAGCAAAGATATAATAATGAACAGCAGCGGCAGGGTGATCAGCAAACCGACCATCACTTTCCCTAATACACGCTTGCGCTCATCCTTTACATTCCGAAAGGCTGCTGTCTTGAACATCCGAAACGGAGTCACGACATGCCGCAGATTTTGATAAAACAAATGGCTTAACGCTTGCCCGATGATACCGGGTTCGGACCAGCTATGCCTCTTCTCCCCGAGCAGCATCACCATATGTACACTCATCAGAGCAGGTATAGCCAATGCATTTAGCACATATAGAACCGGATTATCGAACAGCGCATACGTCAGCGACAGCAGCACAATTACGATAAACAGCAGTCGCCCCATCCACGAGTCAAGCCGGATACGATCCCGGTTATAGACATACATATAGGTGTAAAACAGAATGATAAAAATCGGCAGAGACACGCCCAGCGCATGCCCGTAAAACAGATATTGATGAACCAGCGCCAACACAATCGCCGCAGCAAAGGCGGACAGGAACGACGGTTTCGGCAAAGACGTTCCACTCATCTTGTCATGCATGGTAAATACCTCCACAACTATGCTTTATAACCCTTATTGTAGATGATAAAATAAGAAGATAAAGAGAAATTAATCGACGCAAAATTTCCTATTTTATATAAACGACTGCATTTTAATCATCCATAGGGGAAACGGAGCAACCATTTTATGAAACTTCATGCCCAATTTTTACGGCTTCACTCGCACACCGCTGACGACAGGGATGAGAACCATACGATAGAGACTACGCTGGATGAGCTGGCGGCTATTTTTGACTGCACCCACCGCAATGCCTTGATGATCATTCAGAAAATGGAAAAGCATGACTGGATACAGTGGACTCCCCGCCGAGGCAGAGGCCGCCGCTCCAGCCTGCACTTCCTGATTCAGCCGGAGGACATTGCAGTGCAGTCCATGATGCAGGCCATCGACCGCCACGACATCAAACGCGCACTGGATGAAATCCGGACCCATTCGCGTTCATCCACGATGCAGGAGCATTTGCAAGGCTGGCTGCTGAACTACTTCGGGCATCACGCAGAGGTTCGCAGCGATCAGCAGCAGATTGATACGTTGCGTCTGCCCATTCGCCAGCAGCTATACACGCTGGACCCGCTATATATGAACTGGCTCGCGGAGTCCTTCGTATCCAGCCACGTCTTTGACGGGCTGGCCCGCCGGGCGAACGAGAGCGGTGAGATTTTGCCAGGACTGGCGCACGCTTGGGAGGTGGACACCACCCGTACGCAATGGACCTTTTTCTTGCGTAAGGAAGTGCTGTTCCATAACGGTAAAATACTGACCGCCGAGGATGTGGTCTATACCTTTGAGCGGCTGAGCCGTGCGCCGGGACGGAGGCTGTACCATTTTATCGTTCGACAAATCGAGCACGTACAGGCGCTAAGTCCGACGATGGTACGCTTCAAGCTGAAGGAGCCGAATGAGCTGTTTCTGTCCTTCCTGTGTACCAGTCGTGCCGCCATCGTGCCTCGTGAGCTGAATCAGGTGGGCGAGGCGGCCTTTGGCATCCGTCCTGTGGGCACAGGGGCTTTCAAGGTCACGGAGATGAACGAGAGCTTATGCATACTGGAGGCATTCGCTCCTTATTTTCAAGGCCGCGCCCATCTCGACCGGGTGGAGATTGTTCAGCTCCCATGGGCGGCCAAGCCGGAATCGGCGGCGGATGCCGCAGATACAGCTTCACCTTTTCATATTATCCACAATCCCGTATTGGCCGGGAACACGGATACTGCATGGAGTCAGCTTCACTCGGCAGCTTCGGTGCGTAAATTTATTACATGCAATACGCACAAGGACGGGCCGTTACGTAACCCGGAAGTACGTGCCCGTATCGTGGCGTGTCTGGATCATCGCAGCCTTCCTCCGATGGATACATCTGACGAATCGTATGCCCCACCCGCAACGTTGCAAATTGCGACCATTCCCGAGTATAGAGCCGATGCAGACCGGGTCGCGGCCCAACTGGAATCGTGCGGATATACTTGTAATATCGTGGCTGCATCCATGAATGAATTCAAAAGCTCCTCCATCCGTATGGAATCGGACCTGATCATCTTTTCTCTGTTTCGTGACCGTGATGAGCAATTGCGCCTGTTCGATCTGTATCTCAATGTATCCGGGCATGTCGAGCCGCATAGCCGCGTTGATATCGAAAGACTACTGCACGATATTACACGGGAAGCGGATCATACGGTCAGGGCGCGTCAATTCGAGCATATCGAAACCCGGCTCATTCATGAGCACCAGCTCCATATTTTATACGAAAAGCCCGTCCAGACAGCATACCTTCCTTCTGTGCGCGGCGTTTCCTTCAACAGCCAGGGGTGGGTAGATTTGCGTCATGTATGGTTCCCGCCTGCTCAACCGCAAATATCCAAGCCTTAATGGAAAAGACTTCATTCGCGAGTGTTCCGCCACAATAAAAAAGGTATCCTCTTTTACAAGAGAATACCTTTTATGTAAATCTCAGCCTAATTTAAGCAGAAGTATCCCGGGATGAAAATGACCAGCCACCCATACCATGACTGTGAGCTCCGCTAGGATCCTCTACAGGGGGAGCAATGGGTGAAGAATTCAGTATGATAAAAAAATTAAACGCGAGCAGAAAAAAACCGATCTTTTTTATCATTAAAATGATCTACCTCTCTAAGTAAATTTTTATATTCCTCCGTCTCCTCAGGCGAGGCAGTATGCCGGAATTTCTCAAATAAACCTACACATTTAATCGTTACAGGATTACCATTCAGCACCACGGAGTAGGACAGGCTTTCCAACAGAAATTTCATACCTTTCGCATAGCGCTTATTATCGAGATCGTAGCAAGCCAGCTCTGCCAGAAATCGTGCATAGAGATCCGCTGACACTTGCTCCGTGTAGGTGCCTACCTTGGTATGGTGATCCGCAAATGCGGCAATTTGCTTCTCGAAACGTTGCAATACATCGTCCACATTAAATTCATAACGGTTTGCGGCCAGCATGATTTTGAACAATCCCATCAGAATCTCGCCTTCGTTTCTTTCCAGATAGGCCACATACTGTGGAATAACGTCCAGTTTACCAGACATAAGCTGATATAGATATCCGTTAGCCTCAGCCCAATTACTACACTGTGCCTTCAAGCGGCGTGCTTCTTCCGTATCCTCCTGCACCCAGCTTAGATCAGCGTACAGGGATACATATTCCAAAGCCTTTTCGTAATCCCCTCGTTCGTCACAAATACCGGCACGCAGCACATAAGAGTATACAATATACATAAATAAAGGACCCTTTGTTTCCTTGCCACGCTCTGCTTTTCTGGTTTTTCCATATTTTTGCTCATACTGCACTTTAGCTCTGCGACACATTTTATCAGCTAACACGTCTACTTTATCCCAGCGACGCAGCGAAACATAAGTATTGGCCAAATCTTTTAATCCATCCAGTTGATCCACTTCACCCAATCGATCTACAAAGCTTTCAAAGTGTGTGGCGGCCCACAAATTTTCGTCCTGATCATCACCGACAGCGATTGTAAATAACCGATACTGGCAGAGAGCCAGACGCTCGGAATGCTGATACTTTTCGCTTTCCGAGACATTTTTATAGATGATAGCCGCTGCCGCAAACTTGCCTTCTCTGAACAATTCTTCTGCCGTCTCAAACAAGGCCGGAGCGTAAATCAGATAGTCCATCATGAACTCCACGACTTGTTCAATACAATCCAGCTTGTTCAGCTCTGCACAGCGGTACAAAAATGGGCGAACCCGGCGCCAATTTGGTGCTGAATTCCGTATAAATTCTTCAATGTACAGCTCATAGAGGCTTCCCTCTTCAAGCCCCATGCCTGCCGCAATTCGATCCAATAGCAACATCGCAATCGGCCGATTACCGTTGATAATGGCACTGATCGTGCCTGCATTAATACCCGTGTTCTCCCCAAACTTACTAATCGTAATTCCTTCACGTCTGATATACTGCTCCAGCTCTGCACGTATCGTGGTTGTTTCCTTCAAATCAGGCACCCCCAGGGATTACTAGTATGTTTTCAATTCAAAAAAAGAAAATTCCCGTGAATATTCCCTTAATTATACAAAATAAAACCCACTTCGCCAACTGTACAAATTTGTTTACTTAAAATTTTTCTGGGCAGAGTCAACGGTTTCTTGAAATCACTCAAATCCAATTCTCCCATAGGGCTACTGCCGACAGATTTGGTAATTTCCTAGTTTGCGTATACTATATGGAGAGCGAATTGAAAAACACTTAGCTTACCCTAGGTCAATCTAGCTATAATCTGATGTATTATGGAACGAAGGAAAGGATACGACACATGGACAATACCCTTACAACAGAACAGCAAATTGCAGCATGGATGGTCGCGCAAATCCGTGAAGTGGGAACCTTGAAACAAGAAGACGCGATTGCATATGTACGCTCTGAGTATGGAGAGCAGTATGTGTTTATAAGCGAACACGGTCATGTATCCCTCGAAAAGGAAATCAAAAAAGCGTTTCGCAAGCTTCATGGCGGTAAAATTGCCTGGGATCGTGACGGATTTCTCTGGGCCTGGACATAGCGAGCAAAAGCATCTGCCATAGGCAGATGTTTTTTTGATGAGTATACATACCTCTTCTGGAGTTGGCTGATTTGCTCCTTCACAAAATGGCGGAGTGATGCAGGCTCTACGATTTCAGCCCGCCCCATCCATTCCATAGAATCACGACAGGCCGCTTCATAGCTGTACATGTTTACGGTCAGATGCCAATGGCTTACTTCCTGCTACGGATACAGCTTTCCTTACAGGGAGGCTGTATCCGTAGGCAAGGAAACCTCGTCCGCATAGTTCGTGGCCATAATTTTTGCTACTCCGACAGGGTCAGTGGTTTGGCCCAATGCCCACATCATTTTCGTTACAAGTGCCTCCGTCGTCATGTCATAACCCGGAATAACACCCTTTTCCAGCACCTTCTGCCCCACCTCGTAAATCGTCAGATCGCCGCCCTCATAAGGACATTGGGTGGTCACGACGATACTCATGCCATCCTTCATTAATTCCTCAATTTTGCTGATCAGGCTTCTTTCCTTGAAGGGCACGCCACCCATGCCGAAGCCCTCAATCACGATTCCTTTATAGCCCAGACCCTGAATGGCATCGAAAATCGCCGGATTCGTACCCGGAATCAGCCTGAGCAGAAATACTTCGGAAGCATACCCGTCATTGTACGGATGGCGAACTGTACCGCGATTCGCAAATACACCCTCTGTATAGACTACCTGCCCGTCTTCCACCAGGCCGATATACGGATAGTTAATACTCTCAAAAGCGTTATAGCTGCGCGTTCTGATTTTGGAGCTGCGGCTGCCGTTGATGATTTTGCCGTTAAATACGACAAATACACCCGCTACCTCGCCACATGCGGTCAGGAACGAGTCGATTACATTTTTTTTGGAATCACTGTGCTCAGCCAGAATGGACACCTGCGACCCCGTCACCACGACTGGCTTGTCTACGGTTCCCAACATGAAGCTCAAAGCCGAAGCCGTATAAGCCATCGTATCCGTACCATGCGCAATGACGATGCCGTCGTACTGATCGAGGGAACGATGTACCATTCGGGCGATGGAGGCCCAATCCTCCGGTTGTGTGTTCGTGCTATCAATGCTCATCAGATTATGGGCATCAATATTGCAAATTTCCTTGAGCTCCGGAATTTCCGCTAGAATATTCTCAGCCGATTGGGTCGGCGTCAGACCATTTTCCTGATAGGAGGAAGAGATCGTCCCTCCGGTATTAATGAATAGAACCTTTTTCATGTACCCTTGTTCCTTCCCGATTACATCTTCACTTTATTGTTCTTAGAATTTATCATGAATAAGTGCGAGAAGCTACTTTGCTAAGGAAAAGAATGAATGAACAACAAAAGAGCCAAGTGCAAAATACACTTGTCCCTTTTATTCGTAGTAACGGTATTAGTTAAGTGAATCCAACAGCGTCTTCAATTGCGGGTTGAGATTCAGCGCATTCAGGATGATTTGCAGAGCTTCTGCACGTGTGGAGCTGCTCTTGGGATCAAACTTGCCATCTGCTCTGCCGCTGATGATACCTGCTTGTGCTTCAGCTTTGATCTCGTTGGCTGCATAAGAACCCTTCACGTCATCAAAATTGCCTCTGGTGGTGTCCTTCGATACGTTGTTAAGGTTTAAGATGCGGGATAAAAGGACAACCATTTCCTCACGGGTGATCGTGTTATCCGGCTTGAACATACCATCCTCATATCCGCTGATGACCCCTGCCTCTACAAGTTTCTTGATTGGGTCTTTTGCCCAGTGGCTGCCAACGTCCTTCAATGAGACACTCGTATTGTTGCCACCTTTGATATCGAACACGCTACTCAGAATCACTGCAAATTCAGCGCGTGTGATCTTACCATCCGGCTTGAAACTACCATCGTTGTACCCTTTAATCACATGCAGCTTTACAAAAGTATCAATAGTCTTTTCAGCCCAGTGTCCTTTAGTGTCCGAAAGAGCTGCTGTAACCGGAGTTTTTTTAGCTTCCTGAATCCGAGTCTCAATGTTCTTAATAACATTGAGGTCACCCTTCACTACATCTGACTTGAACACATCCTTTGCAGGATCAGGTGCCGGAGCCGGTACAGGTGCAGTAACCGGTATAGGAGTCGTTACAGGTACAGGAGTCAGATTAGTGTCAGTTGTGGTAGAACTACCACCACGGCTCGAAGAACGTTTGTCGATCGTAATGACTTTCGTTCCCACAACACCTGATCCATCATGAGCAACTGCCTGAATTGTAATAGTACCAGCTTGAGTTGCAACGAGTACACCATCAGCATTGATCGTTGCTTCCCCTGTACCAGCAATTACCGACCAGCTAAAGGTTTTATCCGTTGCATTGTCAGGAGTTACATTTGCCTTAAATTGAAGAGAGTCTCCAACGGACATTGTTCCACTATCGCCCGACACCGTGATAGCAGTAACCAACCG
>NZ_PNXQ01000005.1:501816-502010 GCF_005217525.1 Paenibacillus terrae
AGGCAGCATGATTTGAACCAGCCCGTGTAACAGTTACCTTATAGCTTTTCGTTGTTCCATCCGGTGCAGTCACTACAATGCTAATGACATTAGATCCCTCACTTAGATTAATCGGATTGTTACCTGGAGCCCCATTAAGCTGTAAAGCCGCTGTCGCATGGCTATCCGTAGTTGTATACGTAGCTGTTGTGACA
>NZ_PNXQ01000005.1:502020-507486 GCF_005217525.1 Paenibacillus terrae
AGCTAATGATATTTGACCCCACATTTAGACTAATCGGATTGTTAACTGGAGTCCCATTGAGCTGTAAAGCAGCCGTCGCGCGGCTATCCGTAGTTGTATACGTAGCTGTTGTGACAGAAACATCGTTAGGCACAGTTGCAGTATAGGCGTACACACTTCCAGTTACCGTTTGATCGAGCGTAATGCCGCTTAAATTCAGCGAGCTTAGTGTCGCATCCGAAGAAACAGGAGGGTTCTGGCCAGCAGCCATAGCCGTAGAAACCATGAAGGTACCGACCATGAAGGGACCACTGCTTAAAGCTATAGTCTGAATTACCTTATTATCGGATGTCCTGATTACGCTCATGTCGCTGCTGCTATAATTGACCGTATAGGCTTTACTGCCATCAGCCGAGATACCAACCACATAGGGATTAGAACCAACCGATACGGTGCTTTCCACTGTATTACTAGCGGTATTGATTACTGAAGCAGTTCCAGAGCCATTATTAGCCACGTAAACCCTGCTCCCGTCGGGAGACACCTCAGTAGCCGACGGGGAGTTGTCCACTGTTACAGTTGCTTCCACCGTTTTGTTCACAACGTTGATGACAGAAACTGTATTGTTCCCTTGATTAGCTACATAAATCTTGGTACCCGCAGGATTAACCGAAAGACCATACGGGCGGGCTCCCACCGTAATTTGGCTGGTAATCGTATCGTTGGTAAAATCCACGACTGCTACTTTGCTAGCGCCAGACTGAGTCAGATAAAGCTTTTGGCCTGCCGCTACCATGGCTACAGGACTTAATAATACACTTATTGTACCCGTAACTGTAAGCGTTGCCGTATTGATTACTGACAGTGTGTTGCTGCTCATATTAGCTACATAAGCTTTGCTGCCATCCGAGTTAAAGGCTACTCCGTGAGGTTGTGAGCCTACTGTTATTGTGCCGACCACTGTATCAGTAGCCGGATTAATCACCGAAACAGTTCCACTCGTTCTGTTGGTCACAAAAACCTGCGTACCGTTCGGGTTGAACGCTGCGCTATTGGGCTGACTCCCGACCGTAATTTTGCCCAGTTCAACCGTACCGCTTTCCAAATCCACCACATCAACCTTGCCAGTATTGAAGCTTGTAATATAGGCTTTCTTTAATATGTCAGTAGTAGCCGCAGAAGCAACATTAAAATTACCTAACAAAGTTGAAACCATACATAGAATAGCTACCACTGCCGCAAGCTTCATTTTTTCTTTTCTAAACATTTTGTTCCCCCCTGATCGTTTCGCAGAATGAATTTTAAAGTGTTGAATCTAAACAAGTCTAAAAAAACAAAAAGAGAACCCGTACTCTGCTTGCTAACATCTGATTCATGTATTGGCTGAACAATACCGTTTTCATTGCGGAATGGGGATGCCCCGAATTTGCCAGAATTCCCAACAGTATCGCATGATTCACTCGCCCCATATTGCCTCCCCCATTGCAGTACATTCTATCAAACTGTTCTCACAAAATTCTCACAAAACCACGAATACTGTCGAAAAAAAAAAGAGACTATCCCCTAATAGATTGTTCAACTGGGAATAATCACTTTCTTATTAATCCAGTATTCAGTTTTCGGCAAAAACATTCGGACAAGAACAACTTTGTCCACTGTTTTACCCCCATACATCGACTTGCCGACCTACTCCAAATATGACGCCTTCTGGCTTCTCAGCTCCTGCGGCGGCTCCAGCCCCAGTTCCTTGCGATAAGAAGCCTCGAACTGCGCGTAATGCCTGACGATTTTCTCCTTGTCCCCACTGCTTGCATAGATGCTCAACAATGTCTGATTCATCTCCTCATGCAGGGGGTACACAGTCAAATACGAATCAATCCTCTGCTCCGCCCTTTTCCAATTCTCCCTGGCAAGATCCTGTTGGATCAAACTGCGTACAAGCGCTGTGTACTGTTTGTAGAATACTTCCTCCAGCGGAGCTTTCCAGAAGTAATCTTTTCTATCCAGCAGCGGACCTTTGTAGAGCGAGCATACATATTCCGCTTGCGCCGCATTCTGAAATCCTCCCGTAAGAGAAAAGTCATACCGCTCATATTCCAGCACATCGTACGTTCGATCCGATGGTTCCAGCATGTATCCTTCGTTCGTTTTCTGAATCTCCATGCCGATCTCTTGCTCTTTCAACAGCTTCTTTAAACGATACATCGTATTGTGCAAATTATGCGACGCGCGGTCCTCGCTCATATCTGGCCACAGCAATTCCGCCAATCGCCACTTGTTGAGATTCTGACCCGGATGGCAGAGGAAATAAGCGAATAACTCCTCCGTCTTGCGTGTCGGAAAGCGGATTAGCGATCCGGCCCGACTTCGGACCTCGAATCCTCCGAAGCACCGAACCGAGGCAAGCCCCACCTGCTGTTCAGCATCGCCAACAGGTCGATGCTGCTTGACCAGCCGGTTTGCAACCCGCTCGACCGCCGCGGGTGTCACAGGCTTCAAGATATAGTCGAAGGCATAAACCTTGAATGCATCCAGCGCATAATGCTTGTAAGCCGTCACGAAGATGATTTTCGTCTGCTCCGACGCTTCGTTGATATTTTCCGCCAGTTCCAGCCCGTTCATCTTGGGCATTTCCACATCGAGGAAAGCGACATCCGGCCGAAGCTCAGGAAGGCTGGCCAGCGCCTCTAGCGAGCTTGTAAAAGCACCTATAATCGTAAAGTACGGGTTTTGCCCGATGACATATTTCATTAAGTTCAAAATCGGTATTTCGTCCTCTACAATAATCGCATTAAACAACCTCGCTCCTCCTCCGTTTACCCGAACCGATCTTTTCGTTATTCCTTACAGGCAAATACATCGTTATTTTAGTTCCTCTTCCCCTATCGGAGCTGATGTTTAGCGTTGACCCTGGCAGAGAGTCCAGACGCTTGCGGATATTATGGATGCCGATGCCGCAATCTTGCAGGTCTCCTTTGGACATGCGGTCCAACAGATCATCCGGTATGCCGACGCCGTCGTCTTCGACTACCACCTGGATGTAGCCGTCTTCCTCGTTGATCGCAAGCGTCACCTTGCCGTGTCCTTCCTTTTCGAACAAACCGTGCCGAATCGCATTCTCGACAAAAGGCTGGATGCATAAAGGAGGAATTGCCAAATGCTCTATACGTTTATCGTAGTGGAAGTCGTAGTCGAACCTCTCTCCGAAACGGGCTTTTTCAATCTCAACATACGCTTGAATCAACTCCATTTCCTGGTAGAGAGGAACGAACTGCGTGGAAGAATCCATGTCCAGGATGTAGCGCAAGTACTGACTGAGCATCGATAATAAGTACGCAGCTTTTTCCCCGTCCGTATAGCAAAATGAAATAACACTGCTCAAGGCGTTGTAGAGAAAATGCGGTTTAATCTGCGCTTGATGGAACGCTTGCTCATTGCGAATTGCTTCTTGGAGTGATGTTTTCACAGCGATCAGGGTCTGGATTCTGGCAATGAGCGTTCCCGCCTCAAACGGCTTGGTCAAATAATCGTTCGCCCCGGCCCTGAAGCCAAGCGCGATGTCTTGCGGCGTATCCTTAACCGTAGCGAACAAAATGGGCAGGTCGAGAATGGAGTAGCTGCTGCGTAGCCTTTGACACAACTCAATGCCTGAGATCCCCGGCATCATCACATCGAGAATGACAAGATCAATTTGGGGGTACTCTTCTATTTTCTCCAATGCTTCTTTTGCTGAGAAAGCGGTGACGACATTGTAGCGATGCCGTTTCAAAATATTCAACAAGGTGTGGATATTGGATGCTTCATCGTCAACAATCATGACTGTATGCTTGTGTCCATTCCAAATATTCAGTTCCTGACCCTCATCGGTATATCGCTGCTGCTCTTCCAACACATATGCCGTTTCACGATGAGCCGGTACTTCGACGGCGCTTGGCAATGTAAACGTCATGCGCGTGCCTTGACCGACCTCCGACCAATCCACCCGAATTTCTCCACCCATCCGTTCGACCAACTTGCGGCTAATGTACAAACCAACGCCCATTCCTGTATATCCATCCTTCGGCAGCGGCCCATCAAGCTGCTCAAAATATTCGAAAATCACAGCATGCTTATCCTTGGAAATCCCTGTTCCGGTATCCTCGACGGAAATTGTTACGGTTCCCTGGGCAACCCTTGATACCACCTTGATCGACCCTTTGTCTGTATGCTTAATGGCATTGCTAACCAAATTGTACATAACTTGACGCAGACGATTCTCGTCCGCTTGTACCCAGACGTCGGGACCGACTTGGTTATCCAGTTGCACAGCTTTACCCAAAAGCTCAAATTGCAGTACATCAAATACAATCTGTGTTACCATTCTGGCATCTACAGCGGCCGGATGCAGACTCAGTTCCCCGTGCCTCAAACGGGTAACATCGACTAAATCGTGAATGAGCATGGACAGCTTGATAGATGTATCCTTGATCAGCGAAAGATTCCGTTTTTGCTTCGGCGACAGATTTTTTTCCTCATCATCCAGCAAATAAGACGTCATATTCAGGATGCCATGCAGTGGAGTCTTGAGCTCGTGGGATGTGTTCATCAAAAACTCGTCCTTGAGCTGGTTGGAAACCGTCAATTGATAGGAAAGTAGCTCCGTCTTCTCATAAGCATTCGAGAATCGAACCACGAGCAGGATATTCATGATGATGATGAAACAAACTACTCCGAGTTTTCCCACCAGATCGGTCGAAACCATATTTTCCGAATAGAGGCTTCCGTCCACCAAAAAGATCATCATCGAAACGCTTCCGCCAATGAAAAGCATTAATTCCTTCCGATCGGATGAACCGCCTTGGCTTTGAATGTACAGATACGCCATTCTGCCAATAATGTATAGGAATACGAAGATTAAGTAAAAAAAGAAAACGTATTTTCCCTGTATATGCACACGATAAGGCAACACGACAACCGCCGTAATATATAGGGCTAACGGAGTCAGTATCAGCTTCATCATCCGAGACGATATGAGGCGGGCTTCAACTGAACTGAAAAACAGGATGAGCACTGCAGCTCCGACAAATTCGCTTAAATCCAACAGCTTGTAAGTAATATCAAAAGGGAGGCCAGGTAGCATCCTCTGTAAAATCTTTTCGCCAAAAAGTGCTTTTTCCAATAAAAGCAGCAGTAAGTACAGCCCGCTGAGCCAATATGTTTTCTCTCTTCGCCCTAGCAGGCAGAAGCTGAGATGATACACGCCAAACATGCCAAGAATCAATATAATTCCGATATCGGTGCCGACCTGTATACCATTTAGCTTCGTCACATCTTCAGCCAATCCGAATGGGATCGAGCCAGCAATACCACCGGTGACAAATACATAGTTAGACACTTGAATTACAATGTCAATTTCTTTGGCATCCGTGTGAAAAAATGTACTGTAGGGCGTATTTTTAGGCTGATGCTCCTTGATATCGACTGCTGGGCGCCCACTTTCGCCTTCTA
>NZ_PNXQ01000005.1:507496-536721 GCF_005217525.1 Paenibacillus terrae
TAAACCTAAAACTTCATCCGTATCTTTAATCAGCACTTTCAACCGGTACGTACCGTACCCTGTTCGGTTCATACCGCCATTCGCTGATTTTCCTTTCCAGGTGCCAGGTACGGATAAATATGAGACCTCCGCACGCGTCCCTTCGCGAAAATCGACAGGCTCCAGTAATTCACCTTCATAAAATTCCCACTCTCCATCTAGGTTGACCCATCCCTGCTTGTGAAAATCCCAATTCGACAAATCCAGCACTCCCCGCTTCGCAGGCGGTATGTCCTGATTCGGTAGCGTTTGGGAATAAATAGCGACGAACAACACAATAGAAAGTGAAAAAATCAGACCGATTCCGATGGCCTCACGATATTGCCCCCTTTTGATACATAGCTCCCCCTCGGAATTCATTTCAACACTTTTCATTCTATACATTACGTACTTCACAAAAAATCACAAGACTGATTTAAGTGAAATTGGAAATAAGCGTGGGTGAGTACACAATTTATTTTACAGACTCTATGTGTACAAGCACGGATGGCTCAGTCATCTTTGAGGTTCAGCATGTAAAAGAAAAAGCAACCATCACAGAGGAAAGTCTGCGACAACTGCTTTCTGGCTTTCAGGACCACATCTCCATCCAAAATCTTCCCGAGATCAAGAAGAAGTTCATCGACAGCTATGTAGAAAAGCTGATCGTCTACCAAGAGCATGTAGAAGTCATCTTTAATCTACAAGTTGTGGATTTGTACGATGGAGGCGAACCTTGTTGTACCCCGTTCCACGTATTTTACGAAGATACCGGTTGCTCCTGTGGCGCTCTCTGTACCAACGCTTTGCCCAGGAATTGTCGTGTCCGTTCTTCCTTCGGATTGGTGAAAAACTGCTCCACCGGGCCTTGCTCCACGATCACGCCATGCTCCATCAGCACGACCCGATCCGCGACATCCCTCGCAAAGCCAAGCTCATGCGTGACGATAATCATCGTATTGCCTTCACTCGCTACCTTTTGAATGACCGACAGCACTTCATCCACCAGTTCGGGGTCGAGTGAGGACGTTGGTTCGTCGAACAGCAACACTTGCGGATTCAGTGCCAAAGCGCGAGCAATCGCAACACGCTGCTGCTGTCCACCCGAAAGCTGGGCAGGGTAGTAGGTCATGCGATCCTTCAACCCTACCTTTTCCAGAATGCCTTCACTGATCTCCCTCGCCTGCTTGCGGTCCAGCTTTTTGACACTGGTCAGGCCGATCATGACATTGTGGAGGGCATTCAGGTTTTTGAACAGTTGATATTGCTGAAATACCATTGCTGTTGCTGTACGCAGTCCGAGAATGTCCTTTTTCCCCGCCTTGGCTGCATCCACCTTCACAGCGTCGATCTCAATGACACCGCTGGTCGGCTGCTCCAAAAAATTAATGCTGCGCAACAATGTGGACTTGCCCGATCCGCTAGGCCCCAGAATAACCACGACTTCTCCTTTGCCTACGGTTAGGTCTATACCCTTCAACACATGATGCTGTCCAAAGTGCTTATGAATTTGATGAAGTTGAATCATGTCCTTACTCACTTCTTTCGTAAATTCGAATACGCTTCTCCAGCACGACAAGCCCACGCTCAATAATGATGCACACCAGCCAGTAGATCAGGGACACCGCAACGTATACCTCAAAAAAGGCCAGCGCACGTGCTCCCATAATTTTGGCCTGTCCCATCATATCGACGACACCAATCATAAAGATAAAAGATGTATCCTTCACCGTACTAATCAGCGTGTTCCCCAAATTGGGCAAAGCCACTGTCAATGCCTGTGGCAGCACAATTTTGAGCATAATCTGCGTTTGACTCATCCCGATGGAATTAGCAGCCTCAAACTGCCCCCGGTCCACTGAATGAATGGCCGCTCTGAACGTCTCCGACAGATACCCACCGAGGTTCAACGAAAATGACAGCAATGCGAACAGCTCGGGTGGAATCACATAGACATTGAATTGCTGCAAGAATCCATATTCGCTCTGAAAATAATACAAAAACTTAGGTATTCCATAATATACGAGGAACAGCTGCACGATGAGCGGCGTTCCCCGAATGTACGAGACATACAGCGTAGACAATTGCGCCAATACAGGCACCTTGTATATACGAATTAAGGCCGTAGCCAACCCGATGATCGAGCCCAGCAGCATGGACAATAATGCAATCCACAGTGTGACGGGGAGATACTCCACGATCTGGGGAAGACTTTTCAGCATATAATCAAGGTCAAACAGCTTTTCCATAGGAACCCCACTCTACCCTTTACGTTGTTGTTACTGAGGAATAAATTCTCCGCCTGTCCATTGTTCAGACAGCTTTTTCAGCGTTCCGTCCGTTTTAAGCTCTTTAATAATCGGGTCGAGTTTAGCTTTCAGCTCTTCACCCTGCTTATCCTTTTTGAACACCAGGTTAATGTTGTCACTTTGCACCGGATCGCCCACAGCTTCCACCTGCAAATCTTCTTTCTTAATCGTTGCCGCCACCATCACCGGATCATTCACATAGGCATCCACCCGGCCGTTTTGCACGTCCTGAAGGTTGTCGGACGAAGTGCCTGTATCATTGTATTTCAAAATAATTTTGTTGCCGTTCTTCGCATTGTACTGTTCCAGCAATTGTGTGTAGGAATCGCCTACCGAGGCGGCTACCTTTTTGCCTTCCAAATCCTTGAGGGAATGAATATCGGTTCTACCTTTTTTCACAACAATGACGGATTGTGCCTGAAAGTAGGATTCATCCGAGAACAAATATTTTTGCTCGCGCTCGGGATTTTTGGCAACCTCGTCTGCCACTACCTGAATTTTGTTCGAATCCAGCGCGAGGAATATCGCATCCCAGCCCGAAGGTACAAACTCAAACTTGTAGCCGTCCAGCTTCTTGTCTATTTCCTTAATTACCTCCACATCGTATCCGGTCAGCTCATTTTTATCATTCACAAAAGCAAACGGCGGGTAGTCATTTTGTGTGCCAACATAGATCACCTTATCCCCCGACGCCACTTCCTTAGAGGAGCATCCGCTCAAAGCTCCGGTCAGTAACACAAGAGATAGGCCAATCGCTGCAACAAAAGCAGATTTCTTCATATGTGATACCCCTTCTTAATCCAAGTAATTTACTATGATTTTATATTATAACGGGTTATTCAAATAATACAACAAGTAAATTTGATTTCAATTACTTATCTATATGTTGCACAAAAAAAAGGACCCTTGCGGGTCAACTCTCATACATGAAGTGAAAGACGGTCTGCTGGATGTTCCGGCAATATGGACGAGATCAACCGTTGCACAGCCGGATGAGCGGATTTAAAAATCTGGTCCTTCTCGTCACAGCGCTCGATCAATCTCCCCTGCTCCATCACAGCAAAGCCATCACAGACGGCGTAAGCCGCCCGAATATCATGCGTGATGAATAGATACGACAATCCAAACAAGGATTTCAGCTCTCCTAGCAGGGATAAAATGTGCATCTGGTGAACCATATCCAGGCTACTGACGGACTCATCCAGCACGATGAGCTTGGGCTTGAGTGCAATCGCCCGTGCAATGTTGATTCGCTGCAATTGTCCCCCGCTAAACTGATGCGGATATTTATTCCGATCCTCCGGCTTGAGACCGACCCGCTCCAGCAGGTGCTCGACCGTTCTCTTTTGCTCCTTCACCGATAACCGCTCGTAATTGTCCAGAGGCTCCCCGATAATCTGTCCAGCGGTCATCCGGGGATTTACGGCCGAATAACAGTCCTGAAATACGACCTGCATATCCCGTCGCAGCCCCCTGCGGGCTTGTGTGCTTCCATTATAAATGTCCTGCCCCTGGAACAGCACCTGACCCTCCTGCGGCTTCTCCAGCCCCAGAATGACCTTGCCCAGCGTGCTTTTACCCGCTCCGCTGGTTCCAAGCAAGCCCAGGCAAAATCCGCTCTCTATGGTAAGCGAAATGTCTGCCAGCACAGGGGAGCGTGGTTTGGAGCGGCCCAACCATTTGCGCCTTCCATAGCTATGAGTTACTTCCTTCACTTGTAGCACGCGCATTCGCTCCCCTTTTGAAAGTATAACCGTCCACAGGCGACTACTCGCCTACCCGATTCACGCCCCGTAGGGACAACTTGGGCCTGGCATGCAGCAGCATTTTCGTATAATCATGCTGTGGCTGATCGAACAACTGATGAACCTCCGCCTGCTCAACGATACGTCCCCGCTGCATGACAGCCACTTCATCCGCCATTTGGGATATGACGCCCAGATCATGCGAGATCAGCAAAATGGAAGTGTCGTATTCCGTACGCAAGCGATTCAGCTCTCTTAGCACCTGTAGCTGATTAACGACATCGAGCGCCGTCGTTGGTTCATCTGCAATCACCACCGCTGGCCGCAGGCACATAGAAATGGCAATCATGACCCGTTGCAGCATTCCTCCGCTGAGCTGAAATGAATAACGCTTCATCAGCTTGGCCGGGTTGGGCAGATTCATGTTTTCCAAAGCCGATATGGCAAGGTCGCGGGCCTGTCGTGTGGTCAATCCGGTGTGCGTGCGGATCGTTTCCATAAACTGAGACCCAATCGTATACACCGGCGTAAAGGCGCTCATTGGATTTTGCATAATAAACGCGATTTCTTTGCCCCGAATACGCCGTATCTCTTCTGAAGCCATTCCATTCAGCTCGCGCCCGTTCAGACGGACACTGCCTTCCACGTCCATCGTCTGGCGATCCAGCAACTGGAGCAGCGCGTTACAGGTTACGGTTTTGCCGCTTCCACTCTCGCCGACAAGACCAAGAACTTGTCCCTTTTTCAGCTCAAAATGGATCGGCTCCAGCAGAGACACCGCCCCTGCATCGGTTTTGAGCTTCACCTGCAAGCCGCTGACCTCCAGCACCTTCGACTTCGCCCCGTCGTCCATCGTTGTTCTCACTCCTGTTTTTACTGACGTTTGGCAATTCCGTATCGGTCGGACAGCGCCTCCCCCAATATATTGAAGGCCATTACCACCACCAGAATCATGACGCCTGGATAGATCATTAATTCCGGATGACTGCGGATGTATCCCGTTCCTTCATGGATCATCGCTCCCCATTCGGGGGTCGGCGGCTGGATGCCCAGACCGAGGAAAGACAACGCCGAAATATCCATGATCGCCCAGCCCATTTCCAGCGTACCTATGACCACAATCGGCCGCAGTACATTCGGAATGATATGCCGCCGGATAATGGCTCCTGAGGAGGACCCGCTAATCCTTGCGGCAGCTATAAAATTCCGCTCTTTCAGACTGACGACCATATTGCGGCACATTCTGGCATAATACACCCACTGCACCATCATCAAGGCGAGCAGTACCTGCATGAGACCCGGCCCAAAAATACCGACAATACCCAACACAAGTACCAGATTCGGGAACGCCATAATGCCTTCGCAAAACCGCATCAGCACACTATCGACCCAGCCGCCCAAATAACCTGCAACCGATCCGATCACAACACCGATACTAAGCGAGGACAAGAAAATTAATGTCGCAAAACCGAGCGAAATCCGCGCTCCATACAGCAGCCGGGACAGATTGTCCCGACCCAAATGATCGGTTCCCAGCCAATATTCCTTCGAGGGGCCTTGCAGCTTATGCAGTAAATTGACTTTAACCGGATCATGGGGAGCCAGCCACGGGGCCAGCGCCATAATCATAAAAAGAATCAAAAGCACTACAGAGCAGACCACGATCACCTTTTGACCCTTGAACATTGTACGCAACCTTATCATCACTGCTCTGTTCGTCCCTTCGATGAAATTCGGGGATCCATATACAAATGCACCAGATCAACGAGCAAATTGCATACGATGAACAGGCATGCCGCCAAAAACACATAGCATTGTATGACGGGAATATCCCGGTTAAAAATCGCTTCCACAAAATAACGGCCAAACCCGGGCCATGAAAACACCTGCTCGACAATAATCGTTCCGGTCAGCAGCTTGCCCAGATTCATGCCCATACCCGTAATCAGCGGGGCAATGGCAATTTTGAGCACATGCTTGAGCATGATCACCCGTTCACGAATCCCTCTGGTTCTGGCATACTGCACATACGTTTCCTGAAGCTGCTCCAATACACTGGAGCGCAGCAGGCGCGTATATAGAGCAATCAGAACCAGCGACAGGGTCAACGTAGGCAGCACCAGATGCTGCCATGTCCCCCGCCCCTCTACAGGTAGCCAATCCAGCCTCACGGAGAAAAAGAAGATCAGCAGATATCCCAGCCAGAATTGAGGAATAGACGCTCCAAAGTAGGAAATTCCCCGACTAAGCATGTCGATCCAGCCATTTTTACGCATCGCCGCCAGTATGCCCAGCGGGATACTCACCACGATAGATAGCACCATACTGCTCAGCGCCAGTTCGACGGTGGCAGGCAGCCGCGCCTTCACCTCATCCCACACCGGCTTGTTCGTCAGATATGAAGTACCAAAGTCCAGCCGACTGATTCTTTGAAGTGTATGCATATACTGCGTCAGCAAAGGCTGATCCAGCCCGAATTCATGTCTTTTCTGCTCCAGAATTTCAGGAGTTGGATAGATATGAGCAGCCGTCAAATAAGCCTCGGCGGGGTCAACTGGTGAAATATGAATGAGCGCAAAGGTAACGAGGGTGGCAAAGAGAACAATAGGAATGACCGCTACCATTCGCTTCCCGATATAGCTGATCATGAGTTGTCCTCCTATCCTGTAAGCTATCGTTCCCCTTCGGTTTCAACTACTTCCCGATTTCAATTCCCTCAAACGGATTTTCATCACGATTGGCCGGGAATACAAAATTCGTAATCTTTTTCTGATATACTGCGGTTTTCTTAATATACGAAATAGGCACAATGGCAGATTGCTCCTGAAGGGTCGTCAGAATCGAAGCATACAGCTCTTGACGCTTGGTTTCATCAGTCGATGAGAGCGCTTCGTGTACCTGCTGATCCAGATCCTTCTTCATCGGGAGTGCGCTCAGTGTTTCGGAAATCCCGAAGCTCTTCTTGGCAATGACGTTAATAAAGGAATGCGGATCATAAGGCGCACCATAGTTGTACCAGAAGTACAGATCAAACTGATTGGATCTAAGGCGTTTGATTTGAACCGTCAACTCCAGCCCGGTCAGGTTCACCTTGACACCCAGCTCTCCCCATTCCGCCTGAATGGTTTCAGCCATCGCCTTTTGGATCGGATCGGTTTTATCAAAAATCAGCTCAAAGTCCAGCTGTTGTCCGTCCTTCTCTCGTACCGAACCACCTGCGGGCAGCTTCCAGCCAGCCTCATCCAGCAGCGCTTTGGATTTTTCCACATCATAGTCAACGGACTGTAAGTCCACATTGGTATACGGATAGTTTTTGGATAAGACAGTATCCGCTTTTTCCTCCAGCCCCGAGGTCACGCCCTCCACCATCGCCTGCTTGTTAAAACCATGCTGGAGCGCCAGACGTACCCGAAGGTCCGCCAGCTTGGGATTGGACGAATTGAGCAACAGGCTTCTTGTACCGACAGGCTCGGACAGCTTGGTCACATACTTATCTGTGTCGCGAAGCTGCTTGAAAGCATCCAGACTAATGACGCCCTCTCCGTAAATCAGGTCCAGATCGCCTTTCTCAAAGGCCATTACACGTGTTTCCCCATCGGGAATGATTTTTACGATAATTTTATCTACCTTTGGTGCAGTACCCCAATAATTCGGGTTACGCTTAAAGGTTGCATATTCATCTTGCTTGTATTCATCCAGCATCCAAGGCCCTGTACCTACAGGCTTCTTGATGCCTTTGGACGTATCTCCATCGTCCGGAAACCCGGCTTCACCCAGAAAACGGAACGGACGAACAACAGACAAATCCTGTAGCACCGGATAGTATGACTCCTTAAGCGTCATTCGGAAGGTGCTGTCATCTACGGCTTCGGTTTTGTCGAGCACGCCCACCACACCAAGCCAACTGTGCGTTTTCTCATTTTTCATAACAGCGTCAAAATTCTTTTTAACAATAGCCGCGTTAAAAGGTGTTCCGTCAGAAAATTTCACGCCCTTGCGCAGCTTGAACGTATATATTTTGCCGTCCTTGGATATGGTCCAGGATTCAGCCAAAGCAGGCTCCAGCTTGCCTCCTTGCTTGTAACTGACTAACGGCTCATAAATCATGGATTGTGCAAAAAGTTGGGAAGGATTGTATACGTGAGGATTCATCGTACCAATGTCGCGCGGCCATGATAGCGTGATCGACTTTTCATTGGCAGCTCCGTCAGTTGAGGTGGATTCAGGTGTATTCTCCTGCTTCGCGCAGCCCAAAATAACGGATAATAAGAGGAGCGTCACCAACATAAGGGTGGCAGTCTTGCGTTGTCGAACGGACATCAATGGTTTTCCCCTTTTCTATGTACGTGATAATGATTATCATAATCATATTTAGAATAGGTATCACATCCTATTTTGTCAACAAAATTCGAAAAAGAAAGCTCGTTTTTATTTTAAATTTGTAGAATATGAGAGGTATGGCTCATTCCGTCAACGTTTGAAAAAGGGTACGGGTGTATTCATGCCGTAACAGGTTTTCATCCCACTCCTGAAATATCTCCACGATCTCCCCCTGATACATGACGGCAATCCGATCGCAAAACGTGCGGGTGGATTGAAGATCATGGGTGATAAACAGATAGGATAGCTGGCGCTCCACCTGCACTCTTTTGAGCATGTCCAGCACAGAAGATTGCGTTACCATATCGAGATTGGCGACGGATTCGTCGAACAAGATGATTTCCGGCTTCACTGCCAGCGCACGGGCGATGCATACCCGCTGCTTTTGTCCGCCGCTTAGCTGTGATGGGTATTTCTCCAGACAGTCAGCCTCCAGCCCCACCGATTTCAGCAGGGACAGACAGATCTCCAGCGCTTGCGCTTTTCGTTCGGGAAAATAGTTACAAATCGGTTCCTCCAAAATATCTCGGATCATCATTCGGGGATGCAGCGAGGAAGACGAGTCCTGCGTGACCAACTGGATTCGCTTGTACAGATGGATATCCTTCATCCTTCCGGTGTGAATGGGCTGGTCATCCAGCCAAATCTCACCCGAGGTTAACGCCTCCAACCTTAGGATACATTGTGCCAGCGTACTTTTGCCGCTTCCGCTTTCGCCAACCAGTCCGAGGCATTCTCCCCGTTGCAACTCCAGACTCACCTGCTTCACAGCTGCCTGCTCACTATCTTGCTTGTTGAACCAGCCTTTTCTCCGTCTGCGGACAGGAAAGACTTTGGTCACTTGCTTTAATTCCAGTATCATTCGTGCATCCTTCCTTCCGGGCTCATCTCCAGCACACGATCCGCAACACGGCTTACACCCTGACGATCGTGGGAAATCAGCAAAATGGTAAGATCCAAGTCCTCTCTCAACTGCTGGAACAATGCCAGAACCTTGTCCCGGTTGATAACATCCAGCGCCGTCGTAGGCTCATCAGCAATAAAAAGGCGCGGACCGGAGCTTAGCATCGCGGCCAGCAATACCCTTTGACACATCCCTCCGCTTAATTCAAAAGGGTACGAGGATAAAATATGCTCAGGGTCTGCAAACCCGACCTTGCTTAATAAAGAGCACAGATAAGCCTCCTGCGCTTGAGTAGCGTAGCCTCCAGCCATCTGTGCAATCCCGCTCAGCATCTGCCGCATCCGGGGCAGCACGCCCTGTGGGGCGGCTTGCTGCGGTACAGCAAGGGAGGGAGCGGCATCCGCATGCCCCTTCTGCACGGACGGTATCCAGCGCCGCCCGTGCAGTCTAAGCGTGTCCGTCAGTTGGGCACGGACGGTACGGATCGGATTCAACCCGCTCAGCGATTGTTGAATGAGCAGGGCAATGTCCTCACGGCGCAGCCTTTCCCAGCGTCGTTCGTTGAACGGGACGATGTCCTCCCCGTTATAGTACATATGCCCCTGGGTCACGCCGATTCCCGCCCCCAGCATACCCGAGATTGCGTGCGCGGTCAGACTCTTGCCGCATCCACTCGGCCCAGTCAAAGCCACAATTTCCCCTGGATACACAGAAAAGCTGACATCCCGGAGCAGCGGTTGGTTGTCGCTTATCCGTATTATTTTCCCATTCGCACCCGGCTTCCCACCTGCTGCTGCGCCAATACGTGTACCCGCTCCTGTGCCTACGCGGCATATCTCCAGATGTTCCACGTGCAACATTGGCTTGCGCCCTGCCATATTCCCTTTCATATGTCCTGTCCCATCCTTCATTCTGCCGCCCCCTTTTCCGAAAAACGGTCACCGAGAAGCTGGCACGCAAGCACAAACAGCATAATCGCCAAACCCGGAAAAATCATGACATGCGGCGCCACCTGAAAATACGAGGTTGCATCATGCAGCATCACGCCCCATTCCGGCTTAGGCGGCTGTACACCCAGCCCAAGGAAGGAAAGTCCGGCAACCATAAGCACCACTCGCCCGATGTCCCAGACCGCATACACAAGCAGTTGTGGCAGCACTTGTGGCAATACATAACGTCGCAGCACGCGCACATGTGAATTACCGGATAAACGGGCATATCGGACATAGTCCTCCTGACAGGCTTTTTGAACAAGGGTGCGAATATACCGAACATACCCGGCCCACCGTACCGCAATAATCGCTAAGGTCATGTTTACAAAGCCCGGACCCAGGATACCCACAATCGCCACCGTCAAAATGATATCGGGAAAAGCTAGCACGCCGTCAATGACCCGCATGACTAACTGGTCCACACGCCCGCGCACATAGCCAATGAGCAAGCCTATCGGCAAACTGATGCACAGCGTAGCCGCTGTAATCGTACAGGCAATCAATACGCTTGTCCGAATCCCGTAAATCAGCCGCGACAGCACATCCCGCCCCAAATGGTCGGTACCCATAGGATATTCTCGGCTGGGCGGCTCCAGACGCTTCAGGAGATCGACATTGAGAGGATCATGAGGGGCAACCCATGGAGCCAGAAGCCCGAGCAGTCCGATCAGGCCCAGCAGCACTCCTCCTGTCAGTAAGCTCCCTTGGAAGGACAGCCGCATGTTTTTCATTTTCAACTTCCTCCCCTAATGCAAACGCAGCCTGGGATCTACAGCAGCCTGGACCACATCTACCAAACACTGAACACCTACGATTAAAAATGCAGCAAAAATAACATACCCCTGAATCACCGGATAATCCCGCTGCGTAATCGCATCTATAAAATACTTGCCCAAGCCCGGCCATGAAAAAATCGTCTCTACGATAACATTGCCCGCCAGCATAAAAGACAGATTCGTGCCTAACAGCGTGATAATTGGCAAAATCGCATGCTTGAATATCTCAAAAAATAGAATATGGGTGCGAGAAAAGCCTCTGGCCTTCGCCGCCTTCACAAAATTCCGGTCACCCAGCTCCAGCATTTGGGCACGCAGTACACGGGCTTGTACTGCTCCCAAGCCTGCCCCAAGGGTCAGCGCTGGCAGCACCAAATGAGTCCAATCCTCCCGTCCCATGGATGGGAGCCAGCCCAAACGGACAGAGAACAGGTAAATCAGCAGAAAGCCTAGCCAAAAAGAAGGAATGGACGATCCCAGCAGCGCAAACAGCCTTCCCAGACGATCCAGCCAACCGCTGGATTTTACCGAGGCAGCCAGCCCCATCCCAAGAGTCAGCAACGTCATGACGGCAAAGCCCGCCGAAGCCAGTTCCACAGTAGCAGGCAGTCTGTTCCACAGTTCGGTTAGCACCGACTCCTTGGATACATAGGAGGTGCCCCAGTGCCCTGTGAACACATCCCGCAGCCAGTTCACATACTGAATATGGAGCGGCTCGCTCAAGCCCAACTCCTTACGCAGCGCCGTCAACGCCTCCTCAGAGGCAGGCACATTATGCGCGGTGAGCAGAATGGTAGCAGGGTCGCCGGGAGCCAGCCTCATCAGCACAAACGTCAGCGTGGATACAACGAACACAATGATGATCAACTGCGCCACACGTTCCAGAATAAAACGAATCATAGGGTATGCAGCCCGTTATTCCGCAATATCGGATTGCGCCGTAATGTAGTAATACTCAATCGGGTGCGGCGTAAAGCCCTCTACCCCTTTTTTCGCCCCAAATACATTATCAGGGTGAACAATAAACGACTGCGGCAAATCGGTATTAATGATATCCAGCGCTTGCAATGTCACGGCATTACGCTGTGCTGTATCCTTCGCCAGCTTCAAGCTGCCAAGAAGGTTCTCCAGCGGTTTGGAACTATAACGGCTTACATTGGCTTCGCTTTTAGAGGAATAAAACATGTCCATAAAATATTGCGGCTCCCCCGTATGGGCAGTCAGCATACTGTACATGGCAAAATCCCAATCGTTTTTGGTCAGCGTCTCGTCGATATTTTCTACCTTGCGGATCTTCACCTGGATGCCCTCTTTCAGCAGCTGGCTCTGAATCACCTCAGCCATGACCGAAAGCTCTGGACGCTGAGGGAAGGTCAGCAATGTAACCTCGAACGGCTTGCCTTGCTTGGTCCATGTACCTTGGGCATCCTTTTGCCAGCCGTCTTTTGTCAACAACTGCTCCGCCGTTCCGTCCAGCGCTTTACGTTCCACCTTGCCGAAGGGGAGAATGCTCGGGAATGGGCTGCTTGCCTCCGTACCATAGCCTCTCATGATCGCACTCACAATGGATGCACGCGGTATCAGGCTGTCCACTACTTTGCGGTTAACGGCATCCTTGAACACAGGCGACTCCATGTTATACACGATCATATGGGTGCGCAAAGAGGGAGCCGACAGCACTTGCAGCTTATCGTTCTTTTTCAATACCTCCGCGTTATCCACCGGAATATCGGTCGCTACATCTACTTCGCCGGATTGCAGCGCCAGCAGGCGCGAATTGCCATCCGTGATGAACTTCATCGTTGCTTCAGCCAGCCGGGCCTTCTCGCCCCAATATCCGTCATAACGTTCTACGACCAGTGATTGATCCTTGTTGAACGCTTTAATTTTAAAAACACCTGTCATCGCAGGGTAGCTCTGCTCATCCTTCATGGACGCTACATCCAGTACAATCGTGGATGGATCAGCCAGATTGGATACCAGCGCTGCATTCGGCTGGTTTGTCGTGATTTTCAACGCCAGCGGACCAGCTACATCAATGGACTTCACGTTCAGCAAATCCTTTGCCAGATGGCTTTTCTCGATGGATCGCAGCAGAGAAGCTTTTACTTTTTCCGCATCCATACTCTTTCCATCATGAAAGGTGACCTTATCCCGCAAGCTGAACGTCCAAACTGTGGGACTGTCCTGCTTCCATTCCTTGGCCAGCCAAGCCACTGGCTCCAGCTTTTCATTCAAACGGATAAGTGTCTCGCCTGCACCAGAACGCATAACATCCCAGCTATTATCGCCATGCGGGTCAACACCTGACGGCTTCCACGTATACGCCATCACCAGCTTTTTGTCCGTTTTGGCTTGTTGTGTCGATGTATTCTCACCCTTACCAGAGCTTTCCACCGTTTTATTGGTTGTGGAGCATCCCGCCAGAGCCATAACTGCCAGTAGCAGCAGCACCCCTGTACCTACGAACCATGAAGGCTTTTTACGATTGCTTATCATCTTATTTATCCCCCTCTGTCTTGTCATTCGCAAATATCTTGTCATTCACAAATACCTAGCGCAAAAAAAGCATCCCCGACCGCTTGATCAGCAGTCAGAAATGCTTTCATTATCAAATGCCAAAGCTCACCTCAAAGCCACCCCTCAAGCATAGAAGGGAACGGATCGGTTTCAGACATTCTGTATGCAGCACGCCCAACCACCTCCCCAGCATCCCGTGGGTCTGACAGTGATGTTAAAACAGGCAGGTCTCCTGACTTCAGGCTTATCTCTCAGGCCTTCCCGGTTCCTCACAGTTCCAGTGGCTGTTCTGAAAGCTCCAGCAAACCCCTGCTGATGCCTGTATACAGTGGCGGGTCCGTGTCGGAATCTACCGAACTTCCCTTTTAAGTGAACACGCTCTATCTACATAGTCTCAACGAAACCCTGTGCATAGAGTAGTCCGGCTCACACCTGTTTTCTTCCTTTATTCGTTTATATTACGATTTAGAACTATCTTATTTTGTTGTTACAGGCTTGTCAACAAATGTCGCATAATAATTCAAATTTTAATGATACAGCGGGGAGCAAAGCTATGGCTTTGCTTTGCGTGCACGCAATGGACGTGATAAAATTAAGTATAGAGATAACCACCGTTTCCGTATACTAAAAAGAGTCTTCGCCGCTACCAACGGCAAAGACTCTTAGGACTTGAAAGGCTTTGGATCACCACCACGGCGCGCTGCATAACTGAATGATAATGCAAACGAAACCCACCGTTAGGGGCCAACCTAATTACGCGGTGGGTTTTCGCTTGTTCCGAATTTTTTATACCATGCCCTTCCTACCGCTCTAACAATAGTTTGTAAGCCCACTTATGCTATCTATGGATTTACAAATATTTCAAGTAAGCGATTTGTTATGAAGGTAAAGTTTCTAATGATTTCACATCAAAAATCCAAACTCCAATCTTCATACAGGAAGAGGGTTTTATCAATAACTTCATGCTGCTGAACAAATAAATCATTCTGAATAACCCCATGCCAAAAAGCCGGAAAAAGAGGCTTACGTCCTCTCTCCGGCTGTCTTTACCTAACCCTAATCATTAAACCTTTTGCGGAACCTCCGCCACCGTCACACCTTTGACTGACTCGCCCTGTTTTTTCGTTAAAACGATGTTCAAGACAATCGCCGTAATGGAGCCGGATACGATACCATTTTGCAGCAGCATTTTGGCAAAGCTCGGCAGTTGGTCGAACATTTGGGGCAGCACGGCAGAGCCGAGGCCCACCGCAATACTGCATGCCGCGATCAGCAGATTACTTTCCTTCCGCAAGTCCACTTCTGACAAAATAGACATGCCCGATGCAGCAACCGAACCGAACATAACGATCATCGCCCCGCCCAGCACAGCATTAGGAATCACTGTCGTTAAGGCAGCCAGTTTGGGCAACAGACCCAGCACGACCATGATGCCACCCGCAGCAAAAATAACGTTCCGCGACTTGACGCGTGTCAGTGAGATCAGACCTACATTTTGCGAGAATGCCGTGTAAGGGAACGCATTAAAAATACCCCCGAGCATAATCGCAAGTCCTTCAGAGCGCAGCCCATTGACGATTTGCTTCTGCTCCACCTTTTGATCAATCGCCTTGCCTACCGCCAAGTAAACGCCCGTAGACTCGACCATACTGACAATGTTAACGATAATCATCGTACATACTGCCATAATGCTAAACTCAGGCTTGCCAAAATAAAACGGCTGCGCAATACTCACCCAAGACGCTTGCGCCACTGGAGCAAAATGCACCATCCCCATTGCATAAGCAACCACCGTGCCTGCAAACAAACCGATGAGCACAGAAATCGAGCGCAAAAAGCCTTTGGCCAACCGATTCACGAGCAGAATAACCAGCAAAGTAACTAACGCCAGCAGCAAATTACGCGGCTGTCCAAAATCCGCGCTGCCCTGACCCCCTGCTACGTTATTCATCGCCACCGGAATGAGGGACAGGCCGATAATCGTAACCACCGAACCCGTAACCACCGTCGGGAAAAAGCGTAGCAGCTTGCCATACAACGGTGCCGCGAGCACCACGAATATACCGGATAAAATAATGGCTCCGTACGCGGTCGCCAAATTCGAGGTCGACGCAATCGCAATAATTGGCCCCACCGCCGTAAACGTACAGCCCAGAATGACAGGCAATCTACTGCCGAAAAACCGCGTGCCCATAATCTGTAATAACGTAGCAATCCCGCAAGTGAACAAATCGGCAGCCACCAGATAGGCCATCTGGGCTGGTGTCAGATGCAATGCTCCCCCTACAATGAGAGGTACGGCAATCGCTCCAGCGTACATCGCCATCACATGCTGGAAGCCCAGTGCGAATAACTTTTGTTTGCTTAACATCCCACATTCTCCTTAACAGAAGAAATCACCGCACCCGCTTCTTCTATAAAATGAACCTCGCCCGGTGCCATGGAAGCGATACGTGCAAGAGAGCGTACGGCAATGCCTCTTTGTTCCAGCAGTCCACGGCCTTCCTGAAAGCTCTTTTCGATCACGCAGCCGACCCCGGCCAGTTTCGCTCCTGCTTCCTTCACAATATCCGTAAGTCCGACCAATGCTGCGCCAGTCGCCAGAAAATCATCCACGATCAGCACATGGTCGCTGGCATCGAGATATTTTTGGGAAATACTCACCTGATAGGTTTCCTGCCGTGTAAACGAGTGGACCTCAGCGAAGTAAACCTGCTCGTTCAGCGTGATGGCCTTCTTTTTCTTCGCATAGATAAACGGAACACCCAATGCAATGGCTGTAGCCATGGCAAACTGAATGCCGCTTGCTTCAATTGTAAGCACCTTTGTAATGGGAGCAGCGCCGAAAAGACGTGCGAACTCCTTACCAATCTCCAGCGCCAATGCTGTATCTACCTGATGGTTCAAAAATGAATCTACCTTTAATACCGTGTCGGATAAAATCTGTCCCTCTTGACGAATACGTTCCTCCAAAACTTTCATGATGCGGGTATCGCTCCTTCTTTACTATAAAATAAACCTGCCAAAACCAAAAAAGGACAGGCTCTCTTGAGTTGTTTCTCAAGTGAAGCCTGTCCCTGGGGTTGTAGTCCCTGACGGATGAGCGCACAAATAAATGCCGCATTCATCCGAAGCCGATGCGCTATCACTCATAGTCGGACGATTACTGTGGTCGTCCGGTAGAAACTTTTGGGCCATATCCCCAATATTATACGAGTCATATGAAATTGATACCTTGTATACTACACCCTCTGGCGGGCGGTTTCAAGACTATTTTTCATACAGACAGCGGCACTTGAAGAACATTCCACAATTCGAACATTACAAAACATCGTCCCCCTCCGATTAAGGCACAAATATTGTAGAAAACGGATATTAATGCACATAAAACCACACAAACAATATTATATTTTATTTATAATTTGAAAAACAAAAATAAAACCATATATTTAACTTCCGTTTATGTTGACTACACAGAAAAACGGAAGTAGTATTGAATTATATAAGATATAAAGAGGCAGGAGCTTCAACTGCCATGACTTCACCCGCGTAAGGAGATTTTATATGGATAACTATCTTGCTGTTGATATTGGGGCTTCAAGCGGAAGACTCGTAAGTGCAACCCTGCAAGGTGGCCAGCTTCACTTGGAAGAGCTTCACAGGTTCGGCAACTCCTTTACGGAAAGGGACGGACATGATTACTGGAATGTCGATGATCTGTTTGACGAGATCATAAAAGGACTGCAAAAAGCCAAACAGAAGGGGATTCATTCCTGCACGCTTGGCATAGATACATGGGCTGTAGATTACGTCCTGCTGGATCAGGAAGGCCGTCGCATTCATGATATATACGCCTATCGCGATGCACGAACTCTTCATGCACCTGAAAGGCTGCACCGGCTCATAAGCAGAGAAGATGTATATGAGAAGACAGGCATTCAGGAGCTGAACTTTAACACGCTGTATCAACTGTTCGTCCATGGTCGGGAGCAGCTTGCCCAAGCGGATAAAATACTGATGGTTCCCGATTATCTGTACTACCGCCTTACAGGCATCATGATGAACGAAACGACAAATGCATCTACCATGCAGCTTTTAAATGTGAAAACCCGGGAGTTGGATGAAGAACTATTGGCCCTGCTCCAGCTTCGCCGTAATCAATTTGCAGCGCTTACCGAGCCTGGTCAGACTCTGGGTGCAATTTTACCGGAGCTTGTTCAGCAGTACGATCTTCCAGACTGCCAACTCATCGTCGTGCCTACACACGATACAGCCTCAGCTGTGGCGGGTGTTCCGTCGAAGCGGGAAGAATCGTGGGCCTATATTAGCAGCGGAACGTGGTCACTTCTGGGTATGGAGCGGCAACAAGCCTTGAATACCAAGGCAGCCATGCAGGCGAACTACACCAATGAGTGGGGAGCTTACGATACGTACCGTTTTCTGAAAAACATTATGGGCCTATGGATGATTCAGGAGGTAAGAAGAGAGGGCGGTTCCGCTCTTAGCTTTGCCGAATTGGCCCAACTGGCTTCGGCAGAAATGCCGTTTGCCAGTCTCGTTCTCTGCAACCTGCCCGCATTTTTAAACCCGGATAGCATGACTCTTGAAATTCAACGATTCTGCGAGGAAACGGGGCAACACGTTCCCCGGACACCAGGTTCGCTCGCCCGCTGTATTTTCGACAGCCTGGCCTTGAGCTACCGGGATGCCTTACATGAGCTACAGCGTTTAACAAACGAAACGGTTACCCAATTGCACATTGTCGGCGGAGGCGCTAACAACGAGTTATTATGTCAGCTAACAGCCGATCTTTTGGGGATTGAGGTTCACGCTGGACCTTCCGAATCTACGGCCATCGGTAATATTGTCGTACAGCTCATCAGCACGGGTGCTCTTGAGGATCTCCAGGCTGCTGGCAGCGTCATTGCCCAATCCTTCCCGACTCAGTTATATCAGCCGAGGACAGTGGATGGACTGGGAGAAGTTCTGGATCGCTGGGAAAATCTCAGGAAGCAAACAGCGTCCTCTATTCAGATATCTCGATAAAGGAGTAAACCCATGAATCAAGCCATTGAAGCCAGTTATAACGAAGCGAAAAAGCTGTATGCCCGCCACGGTATTCAGGTGGATGACGTTTTACAGAAGCTTTCAGAGATCAAAATATCATTACACTGCTGGCAGGGAGATGATGTTCAGGGGTTCCTGTTCAAAGACAAACAGCTTAGCGGGGGCATTGCTGTAACAGGCAGCTACCTGGGCAGAGCAGGTACACCGGATGAATTACGTCAGGATTTAGAGAAAGCACTGTCGCTCATTCCGGGTCAACACAAGGTCAATCTGCATGCAATCTATGCGGATACCACAGAACAAGTGGATCTGGATCAATTGGAGCCGCGCCATTTTCAGAACTGGGTAGACTGGGCCAAACAGCAGGGATTGGGGCTTGATTTTAACCCCACCTTGTTCTCCCATCCCAAAGCGGAAGACGGCTTCACGCTGAGCCACAAGGACCCTGAAATTCGCAATTTCTGGATCACACACTGTAAAAAATCACGCAGGATTGCAGAGTATTTTGGAAAAGAGCTTGGTCAGCCATGTGTTACCAACCACTGGATGCCGGATGGTTACAAGGATACCCCCGTTGACCGCTTGGCTCCAAGAGAACGCCTTAGAGATTCTCTGGACGAGATTTTCAGTGAAAAAATCAGTGAAGAATACAACATAGACGCAGTTGAAAGCAAGCTATTCGGCATCGGTTCGGAAAGCTATGTCGTCGGCTCGCATGAATTCTATATGGGTTATGCGCTGACGCGGGGTAAATCCATTTGTCTCGATTCCGGTCACTTCCATCCGACTGAAGTCATTTCAAATAAACTGTCTTCCGTGCTGATGTTCACCAATCAATTATTGCTCCACGTCAGCAGACCCGTCCGCTGGGACAGCGATCATGTGGTGACCATGGACGACGAATTACTCGACATTGCTCGTGAGCTGGTTCGCGGAGAATTGCTTTCCCGAACCCATATCGGCCTTGATTTCTTTGACGGTAGCATCAATCATGTAGCTGCATGGGTCATCGGAACACGCAACACGATCAAAGCGCTGCTTCGCGCTATGCTGGAACCGATTGAAGCATTGAAGCAGGCTGAAGAGGAACGGGACTTTACCACTCGTCTTGCCCTGGTCGAAGAATTTAAATCGTATCCGTTCGGGGCCATCTGGGATTACTATTGCGCTCAAAACGGTGTCCCCGTTCGTGAAGAATGGCTGGCCGAAGCGAAAAACTATGAACAACAGGTACTGCTGAAACGGTAACTACCGCATGTATAAGCTTGAATGTTTAAATCATCCAAAGGGAGAGATCACCCATGACTACAGTGTTGGAGAATCATAAAGAACGGAAATCGGAACTGGATATCCCATTCGTCCGCGAGATGGCGGAAATTACGCAAAACATGTGGAAATTCGGCTGGGATGAGCGTAACGGAGGGAATGTCAGTTATATTCTGGATGAAGCAGAGGTAGCCAAATATCTTGATATTCATCATGCTATTCGTACAATCAAACCTGCTTTTCCTGTGAATGAGCTGGCAGGCAAATACTTTATCGTCACTGGATCAGGCAAATATTTCAAGAACGTCCTTGCCGATCCTGAAGCCAATTTAGGCGTCCTTCGTGTCTCGCAGGATGGCGAGCAATTGGAAGTCTTGTGGGGCCTCAAGCATGATGCAGTACCTACCAGCGAATTGCCGTCTCATTTTATGAGCCACATTGAGCGCTTGAAGGTTGATCCTAACCATCGTGTTGTGATTCATAATCATGCCACCCATGTCATTGCCATGACCTTCATTCATAGTCTGGACGAAAACCAGTTCACCAAAACACTGTGGGAAATGTGTACCGAATGTATTGTCGTCTTCCCAGACGGTATCGGCGTAATCCCTTGGATGGTACCGGGCTCAAGCGAAATCGGCCGCGAAACGGCCAAAAAAATGAAGGATCATCACGCCGTATTATGGCCTCATCACGGTATTTTCGGAACAGGCAGCTCCATTGATGAAGCGTTTGGCCTGATTGAGACGATTGAAAAAGCGGCGCAAATTTATATGCTCATTGCTAAGCATGATATCCAGCAGCGGATTACGGATCAGGAATTGGCGGATCTGGCTAAAGCCTTTAACGTTATTCCAAAAGAAGGAATCCTGAACGTATAAACATAGGCTAACCTCATAGCTCACAACTTAAAAAGCTCCACGGCTTGTCTCAAACCAGCCATGGAGCTTTTGTTATACCTACCGGAATTACACTTTATGTCTCCCGTATAGCCCAATCCGTCAACTGGTTCAAGGACAGCGTCCTCCATCAGTGGGTTATGCAGAAGTTTTGATTTTATAACCCTAAATTCCAATGAATTAACTTGTAATTATCCATTCCTTTATATACAATAAAATCAAAACCCCCTTATCTCCACCAAAGGAGAGGTGACATTATTGTGAAAAGAGTAAAGAACGAAGATCACTTCGACATTGTGGAAGATCATTATTTCACAGCTACTGAATTGGAAAAATCCAGCGCAATATGGCCAGTCAGGCTCGGTATGGATATTTCCAAGACCAGTTGTCATGTCGGCCCCAAGGCTGTGCCATATTTCTATTTGATTTTTGTGCTTGATGGTCAGGCTGAGTTTATTTATAAGCAAAAGAAATATCATGTGCAAAAGTCCGACCTGTTCTGCTTCTTCCCGCATCTTGCACATGAATATTACACGGAACAGGATAACCCGTTGCAAAAGGTATGGATTGGTTTTGAGGGACCCCAATCCCTTTCACTGCTGGAGCGAATCGGGATTAAGCCCTGTACGCCTTTTTTGGCCAACGCAGTAAGCGAGGAAGTCACTGGACTCATCTCGAATTTGTTTTCCATTGTAAATGACAACAGCAGACGTGACCGCGATCTCTCGCGTCTGATTACACTGCACCAGATTTTCGAGGAGCTGTCCCGCAACACATCGGACACGCTGCGCAACTATGTATGCTCTGACTATTGGCTACAACAGGGGAAAGATTATATTGATATGCACTATTGTGACCGCATTACGATTGAACAGATTGCCGAGCATGTAGGCGTGGATCGCGCGCATTTTTCACGCAAATTCCATTCCACCTTCCTGATTTCCCCCGCCAAGTATTTGCAAAACCTCAAAATCGATGAGGCCAAAAGATTGCTGGAGCAAACGACTTACAATTTGTCGATCATTGCCCAGTCCATCGGCTACACGGATATGTCCACCTTTTCCAAGGCATTTAAGAAAACAGCCGGGATTCCGCCGCGTGAGCATCGGTTCCGGCATCAAGCCCGGCAAAAATTTCGCACTGCCAACGCTTAGCATGTAGCGAGATATGGAAGTGTACGGATAAACACCACTTGGATAATAGCATGGATATACTTGCATGGGGTTCAGCAGCGCTACAGGAGAACAACCGTGTACGGTAGCTCTCCTTTTTTATGACCTGATCCTAATTCCTGCTTGGTTCTCAGACCTTTCAACGCTATAATAGGCATCAAACCAACAGGAAAGGTACGTGAAACGAATGCTGCGATTCAATGCGATACGTACGGGCTATCTGCTGGGCATCTCACTGGTACTGGCCGCGATTATTTATTTTTTCGCCTCCAATTGGGGTGGACTGGATCGGACGGTCAAAATTGTGCTGGCTGCTGCGCTTATCGTTCTGTTCTATGGCTTGTCCTTTGTATTTGCACGTATACGCTCTATTCCCGGTCAGCCAGCCTTTCTGTCGAATATATTTCTGGTAGCTGGCTGTATAGCCTTTGGCGTTTCCGTGGCGTTGCTTGGTCAAATATACAATTCCCACGCGGACAGTTACGGATTGTTCTTGATTTGGTCGGTTCCGGCTCTGCTGTTAAGCTGGATTACACGCTACAATCCTTTTTATATACTGTCCTATGTATTAATTCATCTCGGTTTGTGGCTTTATTTTTACCCTACGATGCAAAGTACGTCTTATAGCGAACTGGAGTCACTGTCCATTGCCGGAGTGTTCGCACTGGTCAATCTGGTGTTGTTTCTATTGACATTACTCCATCGCCCAAATTCTAGACCGCTAAAATATATGAGCTTTATCGTTTTCCATATTGCCATGCTGACGATGACTAACTCTTTTGCATTGGATGAATATGGTCTCGTTATGAACATACCATGTATCGCTGTAATCGCTATTGCATTTTATGTGTTTACCAAGGTGCGACTAAGTAAAACGCTGCTCACCTTGAATGCATTGGCGACCTCCGCTTTTGCTGTCTTTAAATTTATCGAGCTGGCGGAAGCGTACTCTTCATCGCTGTTCTTTGTCTTTGGGTTGATTTTTGTGGCCCTGCTGTTGACGGGTAATGTATGGTTTTTCCGTTATTTGAATCGTTTGGGGAAAACACCGCCGGAAGCTGGGGAAATATCCAACGAGAATAAAGGGGATATCGCAAAATCCGATACGGAGACAACGGGCATCAGTACATCAAAGACTGAGACAACCGTTCCCGAGGAACGTAGCAGTGAATGGATCAGCAAAACCGTTTCCCGCATGATCAAGGTAGTCGGAGTGCTGATCGGAAGTATATCCCTGATCGGATTGAT
This sequence comes from Paenibacillus terrae, assembly GCF_005217525.1. GTDB lineage: Bacteria > Bacillota > Bacilli > Paenibacillales > Paenibacillaceae > Paenibacillus > Paenibacillus terrae_C. The sequence goes on from NZ_PNXQ01000005.1 coordinate 530,793, forward strand.
TAGCATTAGCACGAATGTAAATCACACCGAATATGTACTGTTGGGTGTCTCTTTGCTGCTTATGGTTTCGATGATTGTTATTCCCGACTCCAAGCTGGATTCTGTCATACGTTATACCTTGCTGACGATCAGCTATATTACAGGCTGGGTAGCCATTCTCTGGTCAGATCAGACGTTGCTTTCGGTACTGTTTTTGATCGTTTCTATTGTAGGATGGTTTCGTTCCAAAGGGAAAAGGCAACTCTTTTTCACCTATACCATTGTAAACCTGAATTTGGCGACCATTCTATTTCAGCAGTTTCAGGAGTGGGATTCTTGGAACTGGTCCTTTGAGTACATTATCCTCACTCTTTTCTTGGTCAATGCTGTGCTGTATGCAGCAAGTTATTTTATACCCAAGACGGCATCGCGGAAATACCTTCGGGATAGCTCCTTATTTTTCAGCCTGCTGTTTATGTTGTGGGCGACCTTTTTCGAGGATGTCATTCCACACTCTTATGTGCTGATTAACATTCTTTATTTCGTTATCGTTACAGGTATGGTCTTTGCCTTCATCCGACTAAAACAAAAATCGGAGGTCTTCACAAGCGTAGCGTTCTGGTTTATTTTTATTGGCTTCAAATACTATGATTTGTTGTGGACGCTACTGTATAAGTCCTTTACGCTGGCGCTGCTGGGTATCATTGCACTCGGAACTACGTGGTGGGCGGATCGGCGGATGGCCCATAGCGGCAAGACAGCGTTTGAGGCCGACCACCGCAGCTTTAGCTTCATGCGCTTAAGCCCGCTGCTGATCGCTGTAGTCATCGTGCTACAGCTCGGTGTGATCGGCTATCAGACCGTGAGAAGTGAAACTCTGCTTGCCACAGGCACTTCCATCAAGCTCAAACTAGCCCCTGTAGACCCTCGCTCTCTGTTACAAGGCGATTATGTCATGCTGAATTACGATATCTCTACCCCTTTTTCGCAGGACAATTGGAATCAGGGCAAGGTTAAAGTCGTGCTTGTTCCGAGTAGCCAAGGAGTATACACCGTTGATCGACTGTATCAGGATGGTGACAAGCTTGCCAATCATGAGGTTATTCTAAATGGAAAATGGAATGGTTCACGTATTCAGTACGGTATTGAGAATTATTTCATCCCTGAGGGCGCCGGGCGTAATGTTGAACAGAACGCTCATTATGCCTACATTCGGGTAAGTCAGAACGGGGATGCGTTGCTGGAACGGCTGTCAGACAGTTAACCGGAGATCATGGAGCACATCGTACCCAGTGGGGTCTTATCCTGCTGTTGTACGTCACACCTGATGCGAAGACCCAGTCGTCATTATAAAAACAGGCTGAACCAACCCCCTCCATTGCTGGAGAGCCACTTGGTTCAGCCTGTTTACTTTTACAGGACAGTCGAAGGACGTCCCTTATGGATTACCTTCTTCATCCTTCGCTCAGCCCTGCTTATGCGTCTCTCGACCATGCTACAATCCCTTGGATATCCTCAGGCTGAGTCCGGCAACAGCCACCAATCAGACGGGCTCCTGCTTCATACCATTGGCGAGCACTCTGCCCGAACGTCCCGGTACAGCTCGTACCGTGCCATGTCTTGGTAACCGGGTCATATTCCTCCCCCAGATTGGGATACACCACCACGGGCTTATCTGTATGACTGCGTATTTCGTGGATGAGCGATGGAATGTATTGCGGCAAAGTACAATTAATGCCCACAGCAGCCACTTGCTCATGTTCATCCAGCCATTCGGCGCACGCAGCGGCAGACTCTCCATTGCTGATGTGCTGCCCATCCTTTGCACTAAAGCTGATCCAGGCATAGGTGCCGGGAAATTCCTTTAGCAATCGCGCGATGGCCTTGGCTTCGACCAGACATGGTATGGTTTCACAGGCCAAAATGTCCGCGCCCGCCTCGATCAGTGCTTTCATACGCGGTCTGTGGAACTTCACAAGCTGTTCCTCGCTCAGCGTATAATCACCGCGATATTCTGAACCATCCGCCAAAAACGCCCCGTAGGGGCCGACGGAGGCCGCGACCAGCGGTTTGGGACGCTGCTGCTGTTGTTTTGCACCAGCCGTCATGTCTGCCCAAAATTCATCCCGTGCCTGTACGGCAATCCGTACCGAGGACTGAATCAACTCCAGCGCTTCATTTTCGCTTAAACCCCGTTTGACGTAGCCTTCAACGGTAGCCTGATAGCTCGCGGTGATCGCGCAGTCTGCCCCCGCTTCGAAATAGTCTCTATGCACACGCTTGATAGACTCCGGGTGCTCATGAAGTATTTTAGCCGACCATAAGCTGTCGTTCAGATCATGCCCGTGACGCTCCAGTTCCGTAGCCATTGCTCCATCTAGCACGATCAGCGGAAATTCACCCAGTATATGCTGTATCGGATTCATAGGTTCCTCCTGCTTGTTTCCTCTATTTAACCCACTGATTAAGTTGGAATTAATTCCTTATATTATAGCCTCTATCTGAAATAAAACAATATGCTGAATAAGGAAGAATTAATTCTCCATAATAAGGACGTATACCTAACCAAATGGAGGACATCGGATGATTGACAATCTCGAGAGTAATTACAACTGCGCCAATGCAGGGCAGGATCTTCATCAGCTCAAACAGGAACTCGCTGCGCTTCAGGAACAAGATGTTAACGACCAAGCTTCCAAGGAAGCCATTCATCGGCTGGAAAACCAAATTTCGTTCATCTTGAACAAATGCGATATTAACCACTAGTTGAGCTTGGCTGTTTCGGTACAATAAAAATACAAAACCGGCTTGCCTTAGAAGACAAGCCGGTTTTGTATGCTTAAGTTTATACAATGGGGTACGAAATTCACAAGATTCCCCGTATCTCATCCAACGACTGCACCTTTTCCCGCTGCATCCATTGTTCAAGACCGTAGACCAGTTCGGCTCCTGCTTGCAAGTGGACAAAATTGTACGTTCCCACCTGAATCGCAGCCGCTCCTGCCATCGTAAATTCGATAATATCCTCCACCGAGCTGATGCCCCCCATCCCGATTACCGGAATGGATACCGCCTGCGCCACCTGATGAACCATGCGCAAGGCAATCGGCTTGATTGCGGGACCGGAAAGACCTGCATACGTGTTGGCGAAGACACTCCGGCGCCGACGTATATCAATTTTCATCGCAGAAAATGTATTGATCAGCGAGACGCCGTCTGCGCCTTCTTCCTCGCACATGACCGCCATCTGCGTAATATTCTCTGCATTTGGGGACAGCTTCACGACCAGCGGAAGCGCCGTTACATTGCGCACCTGCCGTACTACGTCCCGCGCCACCTCCGTCTGGATGCCGAATTGCATTCCACCCTGCTTAACATTGGGACAGGAAATGTTCAGTTCCAGCATATCGACGCCTCTGCGGTTCATTGTGCGCCGTTTTTGCGCATTTTCCGTAATCATGGCTACGGCCTGAACATACTCCTCCAGATTGGAGCCACCCACGTTAGCAATTACAGCCGTGTTCCAGCGCGTCATATCATCCAGCTCATCCTTCAAAAAGGCCGCGACACCCGGATTTTCCAGTCCTACACTATTGAGCATACCGGAAGCTGTTTCATGTATGCGTGATCCGGTATTACCAGCCTTCGGATGAAGGGTTAATCCCTTGCCGACGATGCCCCCCAACAGTTCTGGAGAGTAAAATTCCGCATACTCACGTCCAAAGCCAAATGTACCAGATGCCATGATGATCGGATTCTTGAACGGCACGCCCGCAATATTACACGCCATGGAGATCATCAAAATCCACCTCCTCTACCGGGAATACAGGCCCTTCCTTACACACCCTCTTATTACCTCCACGGGTATGCATGGTGCAGCCCAAACATGCGCCAATACCACAGGCCATATGTCTTTCTGTTGAAATATATAAACGGGACGACGAGCCTTCTGTCTTCTCCGCAAGCGCTTGTAGCATTGGAGTTGGCCCGCAGGAAAACATATTCACATAGCGAGCCGGATCGACCTTTTCGACGATGCTTCCCCCTACACGAACCTGCACAGATGCTGCCGCAGCTTCAAAAGCATCCACCCCAAAGGCTTGCTGTGCAAATCCCAAATAAACATGTGCATGCGGATAATGCTTTGCAGCCAGCAGCAAGGGGGCCGTGCCCATACCACCGCCAACTAACGCCAAGCTGCCTTCTACCTGAGGAAAACCGTTGCCGAAAGGCCCATCCAACTGAATCTCCTGCCCCGGCTGCAACTGGGAAAACAGGCTTGTCCCTTCTCCAACAACTCGATATAAAAAGGAAATGTCCTCATCCCCGATATCGTAAATGCTGATAGGTCTAGGTAGCAAAGGGTAACCAGTTCCGCTGCGCAGCATGTAAAACTGGCCCATTTCCCCTTTAAAGGTTCCCTCTATTTTCATCACATAAATGCCCGGAACGAGCGCCACATTCGAAATTACGTTAGCCATATAACCCCTCCACTAACCACTCACTATAACGTAAAAACAGCCATGATTACGTGACTATTTTCACATTTATAGACTAAGTTAGGTATGAGTGCTTTTCCTTCTCCTCAAGAATCCAGGCATAAAAAAGCGTACTCCTGTTAAAGAGTACGCTTCTGTATTAACTAATCGCTTCGCGTTCCGGATTGCGACTACCTTTTGCATCCTTGCGGATTTGCTTGCTGCGCAACTGTCCGCAAGCCGCGTCAATGTCGACTCCATGCTCCAGCCGAACACTACAGCTAATGCCTTGTTTTTTCAGAACATCATAGAAGCCCGTAATCGACTCCGACTCACTCCGCTGGTATTGGCTATGCTCATCCACCGGATTGTATGGAATCAGGTTTACATTTGCCAAATTGCGACGGTGGCCTACCAACTCAGCCAACTCTAGCGCATGTTCTTTGGTATCATTAACATCCTTCAGCAAAATATACTCCAGCGTAATCCTACGATTTGTTTTATCCAGATAGTAATCAATCGCCTGCATCAGCTTCTCAATCGGAATCGCCCGATTAATCTTCATGATGCGGGTGCGAGTCTCATTATTCGGCGCATGGAGGGAAATCGCCAAATTGACATGCAGATCGGAATCAGCAAATTCAATAATTTTATCGGCAAGTCCGCTCGTGGACACTGTAATATGACGCGGACCAATCGCCAGCCCTTTGTGATCCTTAATGACCCGGATAAAGTCGGACAGGTTCACAAAGTTATCAAACGGCTCGCCAATCCCCATCACTACGACGTGACTGACCTGGTCGCCCGGACGTTCCTGATCCAGATACAACTGCACCTTCATAATCTGCTCGACAATTTCACCGCTAGACAGGTCACGGCTCTTCTTCAACAGCCCGCTCGCGCAAAAGCTGCACCCGATGTTACAGCCCACCTGCGTTGTCACACATACCGATAGCCCAAACTTGTGCCGCATCAATACCGTCTCTATCAGATTCCCATCCTGAAGACGGAACAAGAATTTGACCGTCCCATCCGCTGACTGTTGCTTCACATGCTCTTCCAGTGTTTCAATTGGAAAATGCTCTGCCAACAGGCGGGTACAGTTCTCATGAACCTCCGTCATTGCGGCAAAATCAGTAATCCGTTTCCGATAAAGTGCGTCCCATACCTGCAACGCCCGGGATTTCTTATGTCCACGCTCGATGAGCCATGCTGTCAACTGATCTAGTGTTAATCCATAAATGGATTCTTTTTTCATGTTCGATCCTCTTTTCAAAACGTTAAAATTCGTCTCAGCCATCATTGCATCATAGCATGTTTAAGCAGTCTTCGCTATTTAAACGCTTCTTTCATTGTCCCAAATTTTAATTATGAACACAAGAGGGAGAGACGAATTGTATCTTCCAAAATTTCAGTATGAAATTCCGACTTGAAACAGAATATAGGTCCCATTAAACTAGGCGACAGAGTCT
>NZ_PNXQ01000005.1:536731-544530 GCF_005217525.1 Paenibacillus terrae
CAGGATTACAGACACCGCTAATGATATGATTACAACCAAGGAAGGTGATGCGGTTGGAATGGTTACTTCGGATCAAGAACGCACTGGATCTGATGGAAGAAAGAATGCAGCAGCCACTGGATATCGACGAAATTGCAAAGGCAGCCTATTCGTCTCCTTTTCATTTTCAACGTATGTTTCATATGCTAACCGGCGTCACGGTAGCCGAATATGTACGTAAACGTCGATTGACCTTGGCTGCACAGGAATTGAGTCTTTCTACCACCAAGGTCTTGGATGTAGCGTTCAAATACGGATATGATTCCCCCGAATCTTTTTCTAAAGCGTTCCGTAAGGTACACGGTATATCTCCCTCTGAGGCCAGAAGCCCTGGGGTGAACCTGAAAGCCTTTCCACGCATTACCTTCCATCTATCGTTAAAGGGAGACCAGGATATGGATTATAAAATTGTAGAGAAAGCGGCCTTTACGGTCATTGGCAAGTCCATCCAAGTCACAACGAAAGACGGTGAAAATTTCCGGGAAATCCCGAAATTCTGGGACGAGCTGAACGCGGATGGTACATCGGATCGGATTCAAGCCTTGGGAACAAGCGAGGATATCCTCGGTATTTGTTTGGATTTCAAGCATGGGGAAGAGAAATTCACGTACCTGATTGCCGCCGAAGGCAGCGAGGACGTAGCCGCTTCCAACGGATTGGATGCCAGAACGATTCCGGCTGCAACTTGGGCAGTGTTTACATCCATCGGCCCTATGCCTCATACGATTCAAAAGGTATGGCAAAGAATTTTTCAGGAATGGTTCCCGGCCAGCAATTATGAGCATTCAGGCGGACCCGAGCTGGAGGTATATATGATGGGGGACTCGCGGGCTGAGGATTACCGCTGCGAAGTATGGATTCCGGTTATGAAAAAGTAAAACAATGAACCGATTGCCAATGGCAGTCGGTTTTTTGCTGTAGCTGACTCCATGCTCATTCCTCGTACTCCTTCACTTGTGCCCAATAGATCTCCGCATTTACCCACATCCTTCCCGTGAAAAAAACATAGAATAATCCAAACAAGTAAATAAAGGAGATTCTATGTCACGAAAAACAAAGATCCGTAAAAATGTTCCTCCTTATGTTCGTCTGGATCTGCGCTCCAGAAAAATGCTTGTCCAGTCTCTTCTTCGTACCATGGCCAAGAAAAAACAGATGGGCAAGATGCCTGCAAATCCATTGCTAGTACCTAAGGATCCCAAAACAGCCATTATGCCCAGTCATGCAAGTATCCTTCTTATGTCCGCATTATCCTACTCATCCCACTGGAAAATCGAACAGCTTACAGTTGATCACTTACGCGAATCAACAAAAGAAGTGATTCAACTGAAGCCGCCGTTACATGCGAGCGGAGTTCTGTCTCATTGCAAGCCGGATCTGCTTCTTGTCCTGGGGAGTGATCTTCTTCTTGCCGAGGACTTGGATTTTATACGCAGCCTTCCCTTTAAAAAGGCAATCTGGCTTGCAGACAGCACCGGATCCTCCGAAATCCTGCGTCAGACCGCCTTATCCTTTGATTGTGTGTTCACCCAGCAAAGCTCGCATATTCCCTTTTATCTCCACGGTGGCTGCAGGACTGTGCAATTCCTTCCCTTCCCCGCAGACCCTACAGAGTGGTATCCTCTAACGGTTCCAGAGGAATACCGTTCCGAGGTGGTCATCTTTGGCGATACCAGCCAAAAGACACCAGCGTTGATACCTGTCATCGACAGTTGGCGAGAAAACAAAAAAGTCATCGTCTGCGGAAAAGGCTGGGATTGCTTTGACGATTATCAGGTTCTTCCCGATGAGAGCCCGTGGCCTCTTTATCTGAATGGAGCAAACCTTGTGCTGCATTTATCGCCCTCCCTGAACCGCATCCTGGAGGCTGCCTCCTGCGGGGCATGCCAGATATCCGTGGATGATCCCTGCCTCTACCAATGGACAAATCCGGATGAAGACATTCTCTTGTTCCACACCCCCGAGGAACTGGGCGAAAAGCTGAACAGTTTGCGCTGCTATCCGGAACAGCGGAGAAGGCTGTCCACTCAGGCACTTGCTGGTAGCAGATTTCGCTATTCCTATCGCCAAGTAGTACTCGAACTGCTGCGGATTACCTTTGAAAACTATTAGCCGACAATCAAATCGTGCCTCAGGAGGGAAAGACAATATGAAAGTGATTGCATTTTACCTGCCCCAGTATCACCGTATTCCAGAAAATGACCGATGGTGGGGTGACGGCTTTACAGAATGGACTAATGTTCGCAGGGCTACCCCTCTGTATCCGGGACATAACCAGCCCCAAATTCCCTACCAGGAACGTTACTATGATCTGACCCAAAAGAAAAGTCAGATTTGGCAGGCAGAACTGGCCAAATCCTATGGCATTTACGGATTCTGTTATTATCATTACTGGTTTAAAGGAAAACTCTTGTTGGAGACACCTCTTCAGCAAGTGCTGGCTTCGAACCATCCTGACCTGCCCTTCTGTCTGTCATGGGCTAACGAGCCTTGGACCCGCATATGGGACGGCGGTGAAAACGAAAAGAATATCCTTATGCCGCAAGAATATGGAGATGAGGAAGATTGGCGCGAGCATTTTCAATACCTACTGAAGATTTTTTCTGATAGTAGATACATTCTGATCAAAGACAAACCAGTGTTTCTCATCTACAGGCCGGAGAATATTCCCCGCTGCCGCGAAATGCTGGTGCTGTGGAACAAACTAGCCAGAGAAAACGGCCTTCCTGGTATTTATTTCGTACAGACTCTTGGGGGATTTCCTATTGAAAAGCAAGCCGGATTTGACGCCAGTGTGGAATTCGAGCCTCATTATACCTTTGCCCACGGGGGGGACTGGCGAATCTGGAATTACTTACGAATCAAAGATCAGCAACATCTGACTTTTGATTATGATTATGTGTGGTCCCTGATCCTTAATCGCTCCCACCGAAGAGAAGGCGAGCCTATATTTACCGGCGCCTTTGTAGATTGGGACAATACCCCTCGTCGTCAGATTGATGGAGTCAGTTGCATAGGTGCGGCTCCCCACAAATTTGAATGGTATCTGACCCGGCAACTGGAACGGACTGAGCGCTTGTACCAGAGCGAATTTCTGTTTATAAATGCGTGGAACGAATGGGGAGAAGGAGCATATCTGGAGCCGGATACCCGGCATGGCCACGCTTATCTCCAGGCAGTTCGGAATGCACTGGATGCTCGCAAGCGGGCTGAGCTTACAACGGCTGGATTCCAAGAACAGGAATCGAGCCTGAAGCATCAATGAACAGGATGTAGTTCACTCCATCTGTCCCTTTCAAAATAAGTCCCGATTGATTGACAGCTCCGGTTGCGAAATAGAGCACTTGGGATGAGCTGCTGCCTGACGGCAGCAGCGCCTGCTGGCTGATCGCCACGTTTTGGCTTGCCACAATCGTTCCCCCGACTAGTAAATTGTCTCCTACCGTAATGGTTCCGTTGACCTGCAAGTGATTATGGATGGTTTCACTACCGTTGACTTGCAAATCATTCTGGATCGTTTCATTGCCGTTGACTTGCAAATCATTCTGGATCGTTTCATTGCGGTTAACCTGCAGATCCTGCCCAACAACGGCATTACTAGTTACGTTTATATTATCGAACGTAGGCAATTCTTTCACCTCCCTTTTTCTTATACTTCTATCCTATGCTTGGTCACCAAGATCGCTCTAGTTTATCTCCCATTTTTACTAATTTATATATAATAGAACACCCGTTGATTATCCACTAAATGGAATAGCCTAGCTACAATTAGCCACGGTCCTGTGGGGCCGAGTATTTTTGTAGAGTACCTGGATGGCACTTTTATTGAGTATGTTGAAATAACCGAAATAACCCAGCAGCCTGAGTGTTAACGCTTTTGGCAATGTAATCGCCTGTACATAACGATGGACGTAAAGCAATCATGGACATGGTATGCACCGCAATCGAAAATCGGCTGCTAATTTGTTTCATGGAATCACCAACGGCTTCACGTTAGCTTGCAGTCCAATCTACCTGAACAGCACCCTTTTCTGCAAAGAAACGTTGCGTCCGCTGATTGCCTGAACCCTAATCCAACACTTATGCGCATACCTGCTTGCTTCTCTAAAAGATTAAAAATCAAATTATGTAGTTACTCAGCACCCAGTCTGAGATTCTTATAAAAACCAACAATCTACTCATCCATACAGCTTGTTAAAACAGAACCAGCCTCACACTTTATTTCTTTATTCTCGTGTTCGACTGGTTTTTGATTGATGAGATTCCAACGTGCTTGAGCAGCTCTATACTAATGTTTTTTAATCCGACGCTTGTTCTTCAAAATGGTACGGATCATAGTTTGGTTGGGGAGTTGCGTGAACAGCATATGTCCGGGGTGCGGATTGGCCTCGATAATCCAGATCTGACCGCTCTTCTCAATAGCCAAATCAATGCCCAACTCACGAACCGAATGGTTTTGCTCTATCGTGTTGGCAATAATTTTAGAGAGTTCCACGATCTGGTCCAGAGTCTGTCTCATTTTCTCTCTGTCATTTTTAAAAACTCTTAATAACACTTTGGATATCGGTGCCGCATGCCCTCCTTTTCGATAATTGGTCACAACCTTCGAGGGTGCTGCCACACGCCCGGTTATTCCTGAAATGATCCATTCTGATTCCGGCTTCTGCATATACACTCTGGCATCAAAAATCGAGCCTTTGTACTTCGCCAACCGGAGTCCTTGTTGTACCAAATAACGACGATGAGGTCTCCGGTGGGTCCTGATGACTCTTCTCACCGCGTGGGATCTGACAATTCTTCGACTGGAGCCGCAGCGAATCTCATACCTCCTCCCCAGCTTTTTCGCCCGTATGATGCCGTTTCCCCCACTTTCGTTATTAGGCTTGATGAAGACGGTGCGATAGGTATCCAACATACGTAAGGTCCTTGCATTAGTAATCCAGTGGGTTTCAGGCAAATGGTTGCGCAAAATGGGATGATGTCGCATTTCTTTGTATTGAATCATCTTTCCAATGGGCACGAATATCCCTCTATTCTGTTGGGTTTTTGCACGCATTACATGAATATGCATCCATATTCTATGTTGGTAACGGCTAATGTCACAGTTTGCTATAAAAGAGGCTAAACCCCTTCTAACTATAAAGGTCATTCGAATAATATATTAGACCAATAGACACTCTGGATATATGATGTATAAAAATAATATGAGGAGGGACTTTAATATGTCTATTTATGATTTTCAAGCAACCTCAATTAACGGGAAGCCGATTAAACTGTCAGACTACAGCGGAAAAGTTCTCCTCATCGTAAACACAGCCAGCAAATGTAGCTTTTCCCGTCAATTCGCTGATCTACAGAAGCTCTATGAAAGTCGACGGGAACAGGGTTTTGGAATTCTCGCGTTTCCTTGTAACCAATTCAATGAAAAAGAGCCGGGTAGCAATTCGGAAGTTCAGGGAGTCTGCCAAATTAACCATGGAGTAACATTCACGCTATTTGAGAAAACGGATGTAAGAGGTCCATCTCCTCATCCTTTATTCCAATATCTTACACAACAGGCACCGTTTCAAGGCTTCGATACCCAAACCAAGGACGGTCAATGGATGGAGGATTTCCTGCGGGATAAGTATCCGGAAATATACGCTGGCGACGGGATCAAGTGGAATTTCTCCAAGTTTTTGATCGATCGCGACGGTCATGTAAATGGAAGATTTGAATCAACGACGGAGCCCTTTGAAATAGATTCTATCATCGAATCACTGTTGTAGGATTTCAGTTTATTCCTTTAAATTAGTTTAAAAATAAAAGAGTATCAAATGACAAAAATAAATATTTGTCATTTGATACTCTTTTTGATATCCTAACTTCAAGGAGGTGACTCACACGGCAACTTGACCGTGTCTCTATGGAAAAATCCTCAGATATATTAACCAAAGAACAGATTCTCATCGCTACAGAAGACACACTTAGACGTTTTGGTGTAGCCAAAACCTCCGTGACCGATGTTGCCAAAGTATTGGGAGTCAGTCATGGCACCATTTATCGTCATTTTAAAAGCAAAGCTGAGCTTCTTGAAGGCGTGACCGAAAAATGGCTGAATGAAAAGATTGTCGCCCCGTTAATGGAGGTCTGTCAGGATTCATCTATGCTGGGAACCCCGCATTTACAACGATATATACAGACCTTCGTCGACCTCAAGCAGTATTATGCCCGCGATGACGAGGAAATGTTCGGAATGTATACCCGTGTCACCGAGCAAGCCACTGATTTAATCGACCAGCATATTGACCAGATTGTAGATCAGCTCGCTGACATCATTGTACGCGGGGGCATCACATCGGATCAGCCAGCCCAACTGGCGCGTACCCTTTTCTATGCCACAGCCCGTTTCCATCATCCCGCTCATGCTTACGAATGGAAGAATCCTGCAATTGATCAGGAGTTTTCAGAGGTATGGAAGCTTTTAGAAAAAGGAATCTCTTAAAAAATATATGGAAAGAAGGTTAAGCACGTATGAAGCATTTGGACGGAAAAACAGCGATTATTACCGGTTCCTCCAGAGGAATTGGACGTGCCATTGCCGAGCAGCTGGCTGATCTGGGCGCTAATGTAGTCATCAATTATGCCAGCAGTCCGGACAAAGCCCAAGAAGTCGTGGAGGGCATTATTCAAAAAGGCGGCAAAGCCATAGCTCTTCACGCTGATTTGGGCAAAATGGGTGATATTGAAGCCTTATTTACAAATACGATTACTGAATTTGGAAGAGTGGATATTCTGGTTAACAACGCAGGGCTGATGATCACCAAGCCGCTTGCAGACGTGACAGAGGCCGATTTTGACAAACAATTTGCACTGAATGTAAAAGGCACCTTCTTTGCTTGCCAGCAAGCGATGAAGCATATGGAGAACTACGGAAGAATCGTGAACATTTCCACATCCGTGATTGGACAAATGTTTCCTTCGTATAGCGTATACGCGGGTACCAAAGGCGCCGTAGAGCAATTTACCCGCCAGCTTGCGAAGGAGTTCGGAAGCAAGCAAATTACGATCAACGCCGTGGCTCCCGGTCCCGTGAACACTGAGCTTTTTCAAGCAGGAAAAACCGAGCAGCAGATCGAGGGCATGAAAAAAATGAATGCTATGGGTCGTCTCGGTGAACCCGAGGATATCGCGGATGTGATTGAGTTCCTGGTCAGCGCCAAATCACAGTGGGTTACCGGACAGACAATCCGCGTCAACGGCGGGTTCATCTAAAAACCGAAATACATGAAATGGAGGCTGTTCACGTTCATGATATTACACAAAGGGGAGACCCTATTTCGACAAGGAGAATCCGGCCCTCTGTATCTGTTAAAGAGTGGCTTGTTAAAAATCATCCGAGTCCATGAGGACGGCTCACAAATTTTAGTCAACGTTATTGTGCCCGATGAAATTATCCCGCATCAATCCCTGATCAGCCCCAATCCTTATTATGGTACAGCGGTGGCGCTGGTAACCTCTGAGGTTGAGGTTCTGTCGCAAAAAGAATGGTATCAGGCGCTGGAGCAGGACCCGGCTCAATGTCGGGCTATCGCTTTGCAGCTACAGGACAAGTTGCGCATGATGCAGCAACGAATTGACCAGCTCACCGAGGTGTCACCTGCCGAGAAGCTTCGGAAGCTTCAACGCTGGTTCCACTCCTACATCGCACCCGCCACGTTAACGGACGTGCTGACGCAGGAGGAAATCGGCCAGTTCATCGGGCTGCGCCGGGAGACGAT
>NZ_PNXQ01000005.1:544540-553978 GCF_005217525.1 Paenibacillus terrae
CGGCTATTGCGTGCTTCAAGCGCTCCTTCTGCAAAAGATGATGACGATAATGCATCTCGATGAGCATAAACCACTCTCCAGCATTTAACGCGCCGAATCCGGGATGAGAGACGGTAAACGGCCCTGTTGATTTCCCAACGACCGGTTCAATCTCTCTCATTTTACGGATCACAACGTTTAATCCTTCCACAATTTCTTCTTTGCTAGTCGGTTGTGGAGGAGTATACTGCGGAGATGGTGGGACTTGGATACGTATGGGCGGATAGCCTCCCAGATTAAAAGCTGCCGTGCCCGCCTCCGTTTTAGCCCCCGTCTCCCCATTAGACTGTAGACAAAGATCAATGTTCTTAAGATGCATATAAAGAGCAGAGTTCACCAAATGAAGGTACATTTGTCCAAGCGACCATTGATCCTCCTGCGGTGTGTACTGCAATTGCTCCAAGCTAAAGCTGTCCAATTCAAGAAGATAATGTTGTACTGTTTCTTCAAAACGCTGCAATGTTTCGGTTGTTGTATTCATATACTATTAAGCCCCTCTCCTTTAGTTAGCTTTACTATACAAAAATGCTACTGACAGCATTATGTCAGTAGCATTTCAACATTTTTTCGACTTCCACACGTACCCGATCCCGTAGTGATTCAGGCTCCAGCACGACCATATCTGCACCCCACCCTAGTATCCATTGCAGTAGTTCCTCCGGCTGTCTGACACGGAAGAGTACATGCAATCCATCTGTACGCTCCTCCATACTCTCCATGTAAAAATTGTTCGCTTCCTTCACTTTATCAGCAATCTCAGGACGGGCTAGTATGCGAACGTATATATGTCGATCATCTGCTTGCTTGTAATCCTGCAATTTAAAATCGGCGGGGAACTGAAAGCCGTCCTCAAGAACCATAAGCTCGTCCATACGTGACAAACGGAAGTGGCGGAGCTGCTGCCGCAATTCGCATTGACCAAGCAAAACCCATGAACCATGAAGCAGTACAAGACCATAGGGGGCGACCACACGCACGCTTTGACGATTCCCGTCAGCCTCTGGCATTCTTTTGGAGTAGCCGAACCGTACCTTCCGTTGTTCCAATATAGCGAGACGCAGCGTTTCCAAATAGGTTTTCTCTCTACGATCTACCTCTTTCCCCCCTGCGAATAGCCTGATGGTTGTACGCACCCGCGAAACCTCCCTGCGAATGCTCTCCGGTAAAATAGCTTCTATCTTCCTGCGGGAAGCTTGCGCCTTGGTGCCGTATTCTGTATCAAATTTTTGTTCGACAAAATCCGTCCCGATTAGCAACGCCACAGCCTCTTCTACGGTAAAGCTCACTGGAGGCAGGAAGTAGCCCTCCATTAAGGAATATCCTATGCCCGGTGCTCCTACAATCGGTACACCCGATTCGCTTAGAGCCTGGATATCCCGATAGATGGTTCTCACACTTGTTTCGAATATGCCCGCCAAATCCTCGGCTCGTAAAATATCCTTACGCTGCAACTCTAATAAGATAGCAAGCAGACGGTCTGTTTTGTTCATACCACGTCACCCTCTCTGGAAGGATCTAAATACAGTAATACAAAAGAGCAATAAGGGCAGTACAATCACTGCGACTTATTGCTCTTTATGTTCACACGGGAGTTGCTTCATTACTTGAAAAACACTTTTTCGACGTTATATTTAGCCTTCTGTGCATTGATGATGTAGGTTTCATAGATTTCTCGCTCTACCGCATCTTCGACAATACAAACCTCAATAATCGCCACTTCGTTGCGATTCGCCTTGATCGGCGATACAGTGTCTTCAAAATGCTTTTTGATTCTTTGTCTCAGCTTTCTTGCTTTACCAACGAACAACAATTCCTCCTGCGCGTTGTAGAACATAAAAATACCAGCCTTATCTCTGGGGATCAGGTGGAAATCTGTAAATCCGTAAATATGGCTCAGCTCAGGGTTAACCTGTTTGGTAATCGTGATGTCTGGGGTTGGAATCGTTATATTTATCACTATGTCACTTCCTCATTTTATATAAGTGTAAATATTATCACAAATCCCGACGTAACACCATTCAAGATAGTCAGATAGTGTCCCCCGGGACAGGCTTCATCGTTTTACCCGCCATTCTTTCCAGTACCCAGACAAGAGCCCCCACTGCAAGGCTGGCGATGACCGCCAAGATCGCGGATCCTCCAGCATGTAGCAGCAACACGGGAATCCAAACCAATCCGAGCAAACGATGCACAGTCCGCATCCACTTGTTACGCACTTTGTTAATAAAAAAGCCATACCCGGCGATCGCCAGCAGAATGGCAAAGCCCGCAAGCCCGGTGTAGGTTTGGTTATCTTGAAGCTTGGTAATCAAAAAATAGACACCGTGAACAGCAATCAGTATCAAGGTCGCCCAACCCAGCAGCTTATGCAGGGAATGTAACAACTTCCCGGCTTTTCTGACCCATATTGATGGCGATCTTAGCTTCTTCTTAAACCAGAACCAAGAGAAAGCGGCCGCGCCAAGGAATACGGAGATCGTACCCAACGTCTTGAATATTTCCCCGTTGCCCCCGCCTCCTTCTCCACCGGGACGTCCTCCTACATTCCCTGTAGGCAGGTTACTTACGCCGCCTTCTGGCGGTCGCGGGCCAGGCCCGCCGCCGGAAACCGAAGACATGTAGTAATAGTAGATTACGAACACAGTTGCTACCGTAACTGCAATTATTGCCGGAATCCAAACGGTCTTTTTCGTTTTCATTCGTTATACGTCCTCCCTAGGAAAATTGCCTTGAGTGTACCTGGTCAAGCTGAAAACAAGATTAAAGCAAGCTGAAAGTTAGTGGCTCTGCAATTTTATTGAAGTAAAGACTTGAAATAAAACCCATTTTAACCGATATATTAAGGGTAATTATGTAATTGTTTCAACAATCTTGTTAAGAGGAGTGTTTACAATGTCTAGTCTTTTTAATCGCAAGGGCAGGCTCAGCTTGTTGCTGGTAGCTGTCATTGCACTCGTTATTCAAGGCTCTATAGGAGGAAGCCCGCATGTGGCCCAGGCGGCCGACAACGTGATTAATGCCCAGGATTTTGGCGTTAAACCCAACTCGAATTCCTCACAATCCAAGGAAATCCAAAATGCGTTGAGGTATTTTTATGATCGCGGTACAGAAGGAACTGTGTACTTCCCGGCAGGTACATATCTGGTTGACGATTCGATCCGTTTATATGCCGGGGTGAGTCTGAACGGTGACGGAATGGGCAAAACGATTTTCAAAAAAACAGGGACCAAAAGCCAATACGTTATTGCGAATCCTATCCTGCGGAACAATTCTGAGCGATTAAATGTGAAATTATCTAATCTTACGATTGACGCAGACCGTACGAATCGTGAAGCCCGTGGTGAAAGTCAGGTAGGCGGTATGATTATAGATGTAGCCGTCTCGCACCTTACGCTGGATCGTGTGGAGATTCGTGACACAACCATTGGAGCGCTACTTCGGAGAACTAGAGATTCCGAGATTACCAACAGCCGCTTTGACCGGAATAATGGACATGCGATTGCCACCGGACATGAAAGCTTCCCGGCAGGCGAGTTCCGTAACGTCAAAATTACGAATAACCAAATTACCAATTCGGGCGGCGGCAGTGGAATCAATCTGTCACGCGCAACCTACACGACAGTCACCGGAAACCAAATTATTAACAAAACCCATCAATCTGACGGCTACGCAGGCATTCGCATCCCTAATAATGGTGCCAACAATACCGTCAACAATAATGTAATTGAAAATTATCCTCGGGGAATCTTTGTACTTACTGGAGCGACAGGTAACAACGTAAACGGGAATACGGTAAAAAATGCATCCCTGCAAGGTCTGCTGGTCCAATCGGATGGCAATACATTTACAGACAATAAGTTCTTTCAGACCAACTCTTCACTCAACCCGGAAGCAATCATTCGCCTTTCCAGTGCAAACAACAATAAGGTGATCGGTAACGAGATGACTACGCACTCTGGCTTCTCCAACATAGGAATACGTGTCACTGATTCCAGCTCCAATGAAATTAAAGATAACATCACAGATACTTCGGGCAAATCGATCAGTATCGAGGGTGGAAGTAATAACGTCAATACAGGAAATCGCAATCGATAGCAGAATTATGTACTATGCTAGTTCCTCTGTTTCCGTTACAATATGTCAGTGTGATTCTGGCATCGGCAGATTGACACGTACTTGAACATTATTGGAGGCTTCTATTTTTTCATGCAAAACGAATCTCATTCTAACGTAAAAATCGTAACAGCCGATCCGAGCGCGATCGGTCTGTTTGGCTTGGCTATTGTAACGCTTGTCGCTTCATCCCAAAAGCTCGGTCTCACTGAGGGCTTGAGCTTCATCATCCCTTGGGCTATCTTCCTTGGTGCCTTTGCACAGCTATTTGCCTGCATTCAGGATGCAAAGCATAACAACACCTTTGGCATGACGGCTTTTGGCGCTTACGCCTTCTTCTGGTTAGCCGTAGCTAGTAGCTGGATGATCAAAATGGGCGTATTCGGCCCTGAGCTGGCGTCTGCTGTAGACGGTAAGCAGCTCGGCTTTGCCTTTGCCGGCTACCTCATCTTCACGCTGTTCATGACCATTGGAGCGATGGAGACGCATAAGGTCCTATTCTTTATCTTTGTCCTGATTGATTTTCTGTTCCTCGGTCTTAGCTTTGATGCATTCGGCGTTGCACCAGAGATTTTCCATACCATCGCCGCTTATGCTGAAATGGGTATTGGTCTACTCTCGCTATACGGTACAGGAGCCGCTGTTCTGAATGCACATTTTGGCCGTACGTTCCTGCCTGTAGGACGTCCCTTCGGTATTTTCAAACCACGACCTTAGCTGTATATGTAAGCCCCGCAAAGCCGCCTTTCGCGCCGATCCGCGTTAAGGACGGCTTTTTGGGTTATAAAGCTGGAATTATTCGGCTTGCCAATTCGGCATCCGCTCTGCCGCATAACGAAGGCCAGCTGCCATTCCTTTGGGAATGATCTCGTTAATATTTTCCATTTCCTCCGTAGATAAAGAGATATCGACTGCCCCCGCATTTTCCTCTAAATAAGTAACCCGCTTGGTGCCTGGAATCGGTACAATTCCCTCTTGCGCAAGCAGCCATGCCAAGGCCAGTTGAGAAGGCTTGACCCCTTTTTGAGCAGCGAGGTCCTTAATATGCTGTACGAGATCGAGATTTTTCTGGAAATTCTCAGGCTGAAAGCGTGGCACGGTACGACGGAAATCATCTTCTGCAAAATCATCAAACTTCTGAATTTGACCGCTCAAAAAGCCGCGTCCCAGCGGACTGTACGCTACAAATTCAATTCCCAGCTCCTTGCAAGCGGGTATAACCTCATCTTCCGCTTCCCGGCTCCATAAGGAGTATTCCGTTTGCAGGGCTGTGATCGGGTGTACCTTGTGGGCGCGTCGAATGAGCGCAGGAGAAGCTTCGGACAGTCCCAAATAGCGGACTTTACCCGCCTGAACCAGGTCACTCATCGCTCCAACCGTTTCCTCGATAGGTACATTCGGATCGACACGGTGCTGGTAGTACAAATCAATGACATCTACACCCAGCCTTTGAAGACTGCGGTCACACGCTTCCTTCACATATTCAGGACGGCCGTTTACACCCAAGAATCCCCCATCCTCTCCGCGCATAATGGAGAATTTGGTAGCCAATATCACCTCATCCCGGTGGCTTCGCAGAACTTCACTGATCAGTTTTTCATTTTCTCCCACACCATAGACATCCGCTGTATCCCAGAAATTGATCCCCAGCTCCAACGCACGATGAAGCGTTTTGATCGACTCCTGATCATTCAACTCGCCATAATATTCGGACATTCCCATGCAGCCCAGACCCAGTGCAGATACTTGAAGGTCACTTTTACCCAGTTGTTTCTTTTTCAATTTCCATCACTCCTATATCAAAAGAATAGTCATCGGCCTTTCTAATCACCATCACGTTACATCCAGTATGTTACTACTTAAAGTTAACTTTAAGTCAAGCATTGTCTCAGTACACGCTATTTCAAATATTTTTAGGAAAATGTGATTTCCGGGTTGTAAGAGACGGCTGTAAATTTCCTATATATATGAGAAACGAATTATCGCGCGAGATTCGGTTCCAAAATACTTCACCAGGAGGTTGCCCATAATGCCAACAAACTACTCTTATACCCAGACGTCCGATGGTTTTCATGTGATCATTACGCCAGCTTCGAATATTCAAAATAAAAATATTAGAAGCCGGATCACACAGCAAACCGACTATGGGATTAATGGGGGCTTCTTCAACCCCATCAGCACAACAAAGCCGCCGACGGATTGCCTATCCATTGCAGTCACACCCAATAATACCCATGACAGCAAGGCGAATGCCAAAGGGAATAGCCGGGGGACAGCATTTGTGTACACGGAGAGCAACAAAACAAAAATGGGGATTACCCGTGCTTCAAGTGTGACGGATCTCAAAAAACAAATGGGGACTTCGATTACGTATAAGTCTATTATTAGCGGAGGCAGCCTGTCGCTGAAGATGGAGGAAAAAGAATGGCTTGAGGCTTTAAAAGATATTGAAAAATTCGATTTGAATGGAACCTTGCGATACACCGACTCTACCGGGCGAACTGGCCTGGGCTTCAAAGTCGTGAATAATATTTGGCAGGTCTACCTGGTTGTCCATGAAAATGCGACTCTGAAACAGCTTCGCAATTATTTTATCAAACAGGATTGCTTTGAAGCCATTCTTCTTGATGGTGGAGGCTCGTCCGGTATTCAAGTTAAAAACTCTGCAGGCACTATGGTGAAGTATGAGCAAACACGTTATATCTACAACATGGTGAAGCTCATTAATATCACCTAGCCTTACGATGTGCTTCCATAGGAGCAAGGAGGCCTTACCGGCCTCCTCTACAATTCATCCAGCACGACGATTTCCAATGCCAGGAAAACAGGTGTTACAGGGTACACATAAGAGACTTCAATGGGTTCCCCCACCTGTAATTCTGCTGGATTGATTAATTGCCTGCGCTGATCATCCATTCGCTTATAAATATGTGTATCGGGAATAGATATATAGACCGATTGGATAGGCTTTTCGGTTGGATCATCACTTTTGGGCAGTCCTTTAGCAAATTGAACAGGCTGTTCAAATCGGATCAAATAGTCCATGGTGGGGGCAGCTAATGGTTGTTCTACTTCTTTTTCAATCTTTTCAATACTTTCGATTTTGGCACGCCCCGTGTATACCGTTGTGCTTTCCAGACGATCTAAATCAAAAATAGATTGAGCTACCGCTTCGTTAGATTCGTTAACCAGCCTAGCCGATTCTATTTTAGAACATGCCGGCAATAATGCTGCTGCAAGCAAGATAAGGGCAAGGGCAGAAACTCTATTTTTCATAAGTGATCCTCCCTAATCTGGTTTATAAAATACGATTCACTATTAAGACGTAGGCAGGAATAATTTGGTTGCTTTAGTTATCCATTATATTTCGAAAGGTGTGTTTATTAATATGTTAAAAAAATTAGGTTTGGCAGCTCTCGCAGCATCCACACTTCTGATGGGAAGTTCCATTACAGCAAGCGCTGATTCTACTGTAAATTACGATCATTTGCTCTCGGCAGGGTCAACTAATACTTTCCTGGCCATGGAAGATGGATCTTCATTTTATGCAACTGGAAGTAACAGTAATGGCAAACTCGGTGTAGGTGCTGGCGGAGGAAATAATAAAACAAGTCCGATGCAAGCGGATGTATCTGATATCGCTATGATTGATGCTGGTGATTCGCATTCAACCTTGCTCAAAAAAGACGGAACCATCTGGTCCTGGGGCTTTGCAAGTTACGGCGAGCTAGGCACTGGCAATAAGAGGGATACGGCAAGAGATCCAGTTAAGAACAAATATATTAATGATGTTAAGGAAGTGAGAGCAGGAGGTCAATTCACACTGGCCTTAAAAAATGACGGAACCGTGTGGGCCTACGGAGAAAACAACTTTGGGCAACTGGGCATTGGTACAAAGGGCGTTTCCGCCTTTTCCGTTAAGCCTGTCCAGGTACAAGGTTTGGAAGATATTGTATCCATTGACGCTGGCGATAGCTTTGGTGCAGCTTTAGATAAAAATAATCAGCTATGGGTATGGGGAAAAGGTTCTGATGGCTCACTGGGACAGGATGATAAAGAAAACCAGCTTACCCCTGTTCAATATCGAATTGATGATATCAAAACCTTTACTGCCGGGTCTGACCGCATTTATGTTTTAACGAATAGCGGAGAAGTATACGCTTCCGGTAGCAATACTTCCGGAAAGCTCGGGGATGGAACCTCGACTTTTAGAAGATCACCCGTATTGATCAATATTTCTAATGTAAGTAGACTGAAAGCAGGCAACACCCAGGCGTTTGCCCTTAAAAATGACGGAACTCTGTGGGGATGGGGAGTAAATACTTATGGGCAGGTAGGTGACGGGACCGATGTATTTTCTATTAAAGTCCCTACCCAAGTTGTAGATGACATGAATACACCACTAACCGATGTAGTAGCATTCAGTGCAGCAGGCAACCATTCGCACGCTTTGACAGCAGATGGAACGGTCTGGTCCTGGGGATTTAACAAAAACGGCGAGCTTGGAATCGGTAGTACCAAGGAACAATATTCTGCCACTAAAACGAATTTCCCGAATCCTTTTTCGGAATAAATAACATTTTCATATATTAAGAATTTTGCAAAATCCTGATATTAAGAAAGTGTTCAAGGACTATGCATGAAGAAAAAAGCAATAAGGGCAGTTTAATCACTGCCACTTATTGCTTTTTATTTTCATTCAGGAGCTGCTCCATTACTAAAAAAACATCATTATGTATGAACAGAAGCGCTTCTGTAGCTTCTGGACGGTAAGAGAATTCATTTATAGAGCTAAGGCTTCTTCCGTAATCTTTTTAATATCAATGGATGAAGGCGTTTCTTCCTTAACCATATCCGGCAAAATATGCTCTAGAAAATAATCAACACATTTTAATTGGATATTTTTGATTTTAACAAGCGCATTACGATACATGACTATAAATTCTTTTTCAGTATTTCCCCGTTGTAGCTCGGCAAATGCTTCGTACACCTGATCCATCTTGTCCGCAACTTCAAGGATCAAACCTTCTACTGAATTGTCTTTGCCTTCTCGGAGCTGCTTGCGGAAAATGGCTTTGAACTCCTCCGGAATGTTCTCTTCAATAAAATACTCAATCATGCCTTCTTCGACCTGTTGGATTAATAACCGGAGTTCCTTGGAGGAATGCTTAACAGGCGTTTTAATGTCTCCAATAAAAATCTCCCCATAATCGTGGCTGCTTGTGATCTCGTAAAGCTTTTTCCAGTCAATGCTTACGCCGTTTCGCTCTTCAATATCAGCCAGCG
>NZ_PNXQ01000005.1:553988-576634 GCF_005217525.1 Paenibacillus terrae
CCACTTTCCATGAATGAGCAGATACGCTGTGTTCTTCAAATTTAAACTTGCCTGGACAGCGGATGATCCTTTCCAACTCGTTTAATGATCGAAAATACGTATGAATCCCCATACTTGCATCCATCCTTTAGTTTATATGATATTTGTGGATATAGATCCTACTATAGGGCTCAACTATTAACAGCAGATTAGCGCAGTATAAAGTAGAGGATTACACATATAGCATGCAAACCAATTTTGCTATACACTTTATATAAAAAAGTTAAAAGTGCGGTGAAATCGTTGTTTAAAATCTTGCTAATTGAAGATGATGAAACTTTATTTCATGAAGTTAAAGATAGATTAACTCTATGGGCCTATGATGTGTATGGCATCCAGGACTTTAGTAAGGTAATTCAGGAATTCACAACGATAAAGCCTGATCTGGTCGTGATTGATATTCAATTACCGAAATTTGATGGGTTTCATTGGTGTCGAATGATTCGATCCCGCTCTAATGTCCCTATCATCTTCTTATCATCACGTGATCACCCTACCGATATGGTGATGTCGATGCAGCTTGGAGCGGATGATTTTATCCAAAAACCGTTTCATTTTGATGTACTCATTGCAAAATTACAGGCGACACTTCGCCGCGTGTACAATTACAATACAGAACCTGTCTCCCTGAAAACATGGTGTGGAGCCACGGTCGATTACGAAAAAAATGTAGTTGCCAATGAGGCTGGCTCCATCGAATTAACCAAGAACGAAATTTATATTTTAAAGCTTCTAATTGAGCAGAAAAACAAAATTGTCTCCCGGGAGGAATTAATTAAAAGCCTTTGGGATGATGAACGTTTTGTCAGCGACAATACCCTGACCGTCAACTTGAATCGCCTGCGAAAAAAACTGGATGAGCTGGACTTGGGTCGTTTCATCGAAACGAAGGTGGGGCAAGGCTACATGGCTACGGAAGAGGCACTTGCCTATGATTAAAAAATATCTTATGGAAAGGCGAAGCTGGATTCTACTTTTTGTATGTCAGCAATTCCTTATCCTGCTCATCGCTTATGTGGATGCAGCAATCCCGTTGATGCCGATCCTATATATAGTCTTCTTATCTATGATGGTTTTCTTGGTTTTTTTAATCATCCGCTACCCTAAAGAAACCAAATTCTATAAAACACTGGAAGAATGGGAAAGCCCTCTCGAATTAACGGGTATAGGCGAACCGGAGAGTCCGTTTGAGCAAATCATTGAACAAAAAATCACCGACCAGACCGAACGATTACAACAAATCATCTCGCAAAATCAATTGACACTTGAACACGAAAAAGATGAACTATTATCCTGGATTCATGAGGTGAAAACACCTTTGACCACCATGCATTTGATGATTGAGCGGTTGGACGACAAGTCCCTAAAAGCTCAGTTAACCTATGAATGGCTACGAATTCACTTACTGCTGGACCAGCAGCTCCATCACAAACGCATATCTTTTATTGAAAATGATTTGTATATCGAGCAAGTGAATTTAAAATCTCTTGTTTTTAAAGAGATCAAAGCATTACAGTCATGGTGCATCCAAAAAGGGATCGGTTTTGATATCCAACTTGAGCACATGGAAGTGCTGAGTGATGCCAAATGGCTTGCTTTTATCGTTAGGCAGCTCTTAACCAATGCCATCAAATATAGCGATGCCAGTGATATCATCATTCACAGCTATGAACAAAAGGATCGGATACGGCTTGAGGTCCAAGACTTTGGGCGCGGTATTGATCCGAAGGATATACCCCGTATTTTCGAGAAAGGTTTTACATCCACGACCCAGCATTCTGATCATACTTCAACGGGCATGGGGTTATATTTAACGAAAAAGGCAGCAACGCCTTTGCTCATACATATAGATATGCATTCCAAACCGGACGCCGGTACAACCTTTACTTTAATTTTTCCCAAACAAAATGATTTCGTGAGTATGGTGAGCATGTGACAGAGATGTCACATGCTTTTATGTATTGTTCGCTCAATCAAAGGAAAAGCAGCATCCCTATTATTATAATAAAGTTACAAGAACAAAAAGGAGTGCATCGAAGTGAATATTTTAGAAGCCCATAAAATTCATAAAAGCTACGGTAATAAGTTAAATATGCAGGAGGTATTAAAGGGAATTGATATCCTTATTGAAGAAGGCGAATTTGTCAGTATTATGGGAGCCTCTGGTTCAGGTAAAACCACACTGCTGAATGTCCTTTCCTCCATTGATCACGTGAGCCACGGGTCCATCAAAATCAATGACATCGAAATGACGAAAATGAAGGAAAAGCAACTGGCTGAATTTCGCAAAAAATATCTGGGCTTTATTTTTCAAGAGTATAACCTGCTGGATACGCTAACCGTGAAGGAGAACATTCTTTTACCCTTATCCATCACCAAAACGTCTAAAAAAGAAGCAAACCTAAAATTTCAGGAAGTAGCTACAGAACTGGGAATTTATGAACTGAAAGATAAGTACCCTAATGAAATTTCGGGCGGACAAAAACAGCGTACATCTGCGGCTAGAGCCTTTATTCATGAGCCCAGTATTATTTTTGCTGATGAACCTACGGGTGCGCTGGATTCCAAATCAGCTTCCGATTTATTGAACAAGCTGGGCCAGTTAAACCAGAAGCGTAAAGCAACCATCATTATGGTCACGCACGATCCCGTCGCTGCCAGCCATTGCAGTAGAGTCATTTTTATTAAGGATGGACAAATGTATACACAGCTTCATAAAGGTGAACAAGAAAGACAAAGCTTCTTCCAAGATATCATGAGAACCCAAGGGGTCTTAGGTGGGGTCCAATATGAACATTAATCTGCTCATTCTAAAGAATTTGAAAAAAAACCTAAAAAATTATTACCTTTATGTTTTTGCTCTCATTTTCAGTGTTGCGCTCTATTTCGCTTTTGTCACATTACAATACGATCCCTCCATGGACGAAGTGAAGGGCTCTGTTAAAGGTGCAGCTTCCATACGAACAGCATCCGTCCTGCTGGTCGCTATTGTCTGTATTTTCCTTTTGTATGCTAATAATATCTTTATAAAAAGACGCAGCAAAGAAATTGGCCTATTTCAACTGATCGGAATGACTAAAAACAAAATTTTTCGCATCCTAAGTGCGGAGAATTTAATTTTATACTTCAGTTCACTATTCATTGGAATTGGGGTTGGATTCTCTTTTTCCAAATTAGTGATCATGATTTTATTTAAGACGACGGGCGTCGAAGCCATTGCCACTCTATATTTCTCTAACCAAGCACTTGTTCAAACACTCATCGTTTTTGGTGTCATCTACCTGTTGATCATGGTCATGAATTATTCCTTTATTAAAAGACAGAGTATTTTGTCTTTGTTCAGAGTGACCTCAACCACCGAAGGGAAAATCAAGAAAATATCTATCTTTGAGATGATCATTGGGATCATTGGAATTTCATTCATCGCTTTAGGATACTATGTTTCTTCCAAATTGTTTGGTGGAGACTTTACATCCATGAATGAATTATTTATGGCTATGGTGTTTATTCTAGGCTCTGTCATCATCGGAACACTTCTTTTTTATAAAGGATCAATCCGTTTTATTTCAAATATCATCAGAAAAGGTAAAGGCGGCTATTTAAACATTAATGAGGTGCTGTCTCTCTCATCCATTATGTTCCGCATGAAATCCAATGCTTTGTTGTTGACCATTATTACGACGGTATCGGCACTTGCCATCGGTTTACTCTCCTTAAGCTATATCGCCTATTATTCTGCGGATCAAGCGGCTGAGGACAATGTACCTTCCCATTTTGCAATGACGAATGAAGCGGATGCGGAGAAATTCAAAACGTTACTTCAGGAGCATGACATACAGTATCGTGAAAAGAAAATTGAAGTCATTCAAGTCAGTGTGAACACAGCGCTAATTATGGAGACTCCTCTGGAAGGATTAGATGTCGGTGCGAATTCCATGACGCTGCCTGTCATAAGCGATGAATCTGTGGAGGCTACGGATGTATCTCCAGGTCAAACGATTTTAACGGGCTATAATGATATGTTGCAGAAATTTATGTCCTTGAAAAGCTTTGGCCCATTGGACTTGAAGGGAAAAAAAGAAGTCATACATCAACAATATTTGGGTCTAAAAAAGCAATATGTTATTCCCCATTATTTTACAGCCGGGGGGCTACCCACTGTCATTGTAGACGAAACCGTATTTGAGCGGTTAAAGAAGGATATCAATCCTGAGATTCAAAAGGAATCATCCTTATATATTGGAATTGATATGATCGATGAAGAGCAAATCCAGGCAGCTGATCGCCTCTTTAAAGCCGCCAATTTTAATGACCAACAAACATCACGCTTTGAAATGAGCAGCAATCAGAAGAGAAAGATGGGGGTGATCATGTTTGTAGTTGGATTTTTAGGACTCACCTTTCTCATTACATCAGGCTGTATCCTTTATTTTAAGCAAATGGATGAGAGCGAAGACGAAAAAAACAATTATACGGTGTTGAGAAAATTAGGGTTCACACAAGGGGACCTGCTTAGAGGCATTAAAATAAAACAACTCTTTAACTTCGGCATCCCATTAGTGATTGGCCTTTCACATAGCTATTTCGCCGTCCAATCCGGCTGGTTCTTGTTTGGAACTGAAATTTGGATGCCTATGATCATCGTTATGGTACTATACACCGCCTTATACTCCATTTTCGGGATGCTATCCATCTTGTATTATAAAAAAGTCATTAAAGCAGCATTATAATCAGTCAAAAGCTTCAGGCGAAAGCACTGGGGCTTTTTCCAAATGATTGAGCACTTTTATTCCTGCGTGTACAATAAAATGACTATCATCGTTACCCCGAAGGGGGAGAGCTATTTTATTATTCATCAATGGCACCAGCATAGTAGCTAATATCATACTCTCTTCCTTTGTAGGAGTGGCTGTTGCCCATCTTTTTCGATCCGATAGACCTTAGTAAGAAACAAACCCTCATTGTAGTGAGCGGGATTATATTTAGTGTGATTTCGGGTATTTACGCTATGCTTGAAGCAAGTTAAAAAGTCTCGCCCTTCTCTGTTACGGACAGGAAGAGCGAGACTTTTTTATTGATGGTTCCCCTCTTCAGAGGCTCGTGTGAATGCTTAACGCAAAGGCTCAAATCCTTCTACTTGCTTCAGAATCCGCTCAATTTCATCACATTGCTCCTGTTGAAGCGTCACCTCCACTGCTTTCACATTCTCTTCGATCTGTGCCGGTTTAGTGGCCCCAATGAGTGCAGCGCTGACACCCGGATCTCTAAGTATCCAGGCCAGAGCAAGCTGTGACAGACTGATGCCCAGATCCTTCGCCAGCTTATCTAGTTCCTGTACACAGTTAAGAACAGCATCGTTCATATAACTGTTAATGACATGATTGACCGAGGCATCGGCCCCGCGACTGCCTGTCGGTACAGGTTGTCCCGGTTTGTATTTACCTGTGAGCACACCTTGGGCCAGCGGAGAAAATACAATTTGGCCGATACCTAGCTGCCCAGATACGGGTAGTACCTCGCGCTCGATATAACGCTCGAACATATTATAGATCGGCTGGTTGGCAATCAGCGGGCGCAGATTCAGCCTTTTCCCAATGCCATAGGCATCTGTGAGCTGTGCAGCGCTCCATTCGCTTACCGCAGCATACAGGATCTTGCCTTGAGCCTGAAGGTCATCCAAAGCCCGCAGCGTCTCTTCCAAAGGAGTGTCCTGATCGTAACGGTGACAGAAGTAAATGTCGATATAATCCGTGCCAAGACGCTTAAGACTAGCCTCGCATTGCTCCATAATGTGCTTGCGGGACAGTCCCCTGTCATTAGGACCGGAATCCATAGGAAAGTAAACCTTCGTAGATAACACGTAGCTTTCTCTTCGATAAGGCTTCAAGGCGGCTCCCATAGCCTTTTCGCCCTCACCCCGATTATACGCATTGGCGGTATCGAAGAAATTAATCCCGAGTTCAAAGGCTTTGGTAATACAGGTATGAGCTGCTTCCTGCTCGGCGGCTGTGCCGTACGTCAACCAACTACCCAAACCAATTTCACTGATTTTAAGACCACTGCTGCCTACATTTCTATATTTCATATCTGTTCCTTCTTTCGTAAGAGGATAGCCTTCTTATATTCTAGCATGTAAACCCTTTCACGAAAACGAATTCCATAGAAATCAGGTAGTTGCCTCATTTCACTTTTCCGCACCGTAAATGCTGATAAACCTATGATCAAATATATAATTAAAAATAGCAAGGATGCTGTAACATCCCTGCTATTTAGCAATAGCCGCTTTTAAGAGCAATCACTCTGTTACTTACATCTTTACCCTCTCAGATCCCGTTCGGGAAAAGTGCATCATATGCTGGGCAAGGCAGTTTGTCGAGAAACTCCTGAAGCGGCTTCGGTTTATGTGTGTAAATATCCTTTAAGGACGTTCCGTCATAAACATTGCCGATGACCACAGGATGGCACAGCTCGCAGATCAGAATATCGCCGTTCCCGTGAAGGTGAAGCTGCTTTTTACCATCTACGCAGTTGGAAAAATAAACACCCGGCTGCTCCTTGAAGCCCAGTGCTTCTGCAAAACGATCCATACAGGTGAAATACAGCATGGTATCGTCCTTTTTATGGGCAATCAGGTCATGAACAGAACGGACAAGTGCCTCCTTGGTGGAAATGGCGTTCCAGTTCGTATGATCCATCACGATGCTATTTTGGATTTCATGGATTCGTACACCTAGTTCATATACTTTCTCGCTGATTGCCGGCATGTTGTTCTGCGTCTCGGCAAATAGCAAAGTCTCCAGCACCGTTTCCAGCTTGGCTTCGGTACATAACCGAATATTCTGGGCGATTGTCTCATACATGCGCGGATGAACATGATAATATGCCGCATATTTTTCAGGGTCCGTGAAGTTGAAGGAAATATGAATGTTGGAAAGACCTGCATCCCGCAACCTCTCAATCCGTTCAGGACTGAGCAAGCTGGCATTGGTGTTAAGCTGAGTAGCAATTCCCTTGCTCGAACAGTGAGCCACAATGTCCAGACAGTCCTCATACTTCAAGGTCACTTCTCCCCCGGACAGCCGCACGCGCTTTAAGGTGGGAATTTCATCAATGATGCGTATCACTTCTTTACTGCTGATGCATTGTCCATCATTCCGCTGATATGCGCAGCAATAATCACACTTGAAGTTGCAATTGGAGGTGACCCCGACTTCCAATCCCTCCAGCTCGTAGATGCCCGGCTTTTCCAGTTCAAGTGCTTTATATTTGTTCTCTATACTCACTTTCTTATGATCCTCCCGATCTCAGGCTTGTGTCTTGAATCCCCTTGAGATTATACAGAATAGGAACAGCTTAGAGATATGACATTGCTAACGGCGAACCGTTGCATAAGTAGCGTCATGTTTTGGGTAGGGAACTGCAGAAAAGGCGCAGCAAAGGATTGGCAGCATATTGTTAAATAGTAAAAAAACTCAATGTTAGAGGGTTACAACCGCCTAGCCTATGGAAACAGTAACTTATACTATTCCCCGTTTTTTTTCTTCCCTCAGTACATATACTATATCTCAAAATTGTATTCTTAGGGGGAGAGATGTGAAGATGAAAAGGTTAGTTTATGCATGCATGCTTTCTTTACTCCTTATGACTCCGATACAAATCGTGGGAGCAGCTGGTAATACAGCGGAAGCTAGACCAGTTAAACCAGAGTTGCTAAGTTCTCTTCGTCAGGGTGGATACATTCTGTTCGTTAGGCACGGTGAAGCAACGCTAGGAGAAGATCAACCTAATCTCGTCTTAGGCGATTGCTCACTCCAAAGGAATCTTTCCGAGGAAGGTAAAAGACAAGCCTTACTTTTTGGGGAAAGGATAAAGAGCTTACAAATCCCCATTCAAACTCCAGTTATAGCAAGTCCCTTTTGTCGAACAAGGGAAACGGCAGAATTAGCTTTTGGAGCAGAAAATGTTCATGTAGATCCCTTCTGGGTTAGAATTTACAATCTAAGTGGTGATGTAACCGCAGCAGAGAAGGAAAGTACATTAGCCGAACTGACTTCTGTGTTAGAGAAAGTTCCACCTTCTGGGACCAACAAAGTTATCATTGCTCACAGCTTCCCTCAAGGCATTGGTTTGGGCGAGATTCCGAACTTGGGTACTGTAGTTGTGAAGCCAAGAGGACAGGGAAACGGTTTTGATATTGTAGACAGGATATCTTTTGCTGAGTTGTCGAGTGTGCCGTGAGAAAAATTTGCGGCTTCAGACAACACGGTGAACCATGCATAGTTTTCATTTCCAAATCCATACTGAATATATCTGTTGATAATGGAGGCGGAATGTAGTGGACAAAAAGATGAACCTGCTCATGTTCAGCGGGGATTACGATAAGGCGATGGCTGGACTTATTTTAGCGAATACGGCTCGGGAATTGGACGTGGACGTGACGATGTTTTTTGCGTTCTGGGGACTATTTCTGGTACGTGATCCTGATAAGATGACGCTTGAGGACAAGACGATTTATGAAAAAATCATGGGCTGGATGACTCCAAAAGGACCTGAGGAGCTGCCATTGTCCAAAATGAATTTTAGCGGTCTCGGCAAGCTGATGCTGACGGAAATGATCGAAGATAACGAAGCCCCGAAGCTGATTCACTTTTTGAAGGGGGCACGGAAAAAGAACGTCAAATTTTATGCCTGCAAGCTATCCGTGGACATCATGGGTTTTAAACCGGAAGAATTTATACCTGAACTGGAAATTATCGAGGCTAAAACGTATCTCAAAGATGCGCTCGAATCCGATATGCAGCTGTTCATATAAGATGTACGCACGCCTTGTCCGATTTTCGGATGAGGCTTTTATTTTGACAAAATGATGACATTCGCCTATTTTTTTTAACCCATTCGCGTCTTCCTACGTACCCTAAGAAGACAGAACCACATGGGAGGCGCCCGTATGCTCAAGGCTCGGATCGGAAGCAACAATAGTGCATATCAGCCTTCTAGAGAGGCTTTTTTCGCACGATATCGGGAAGGAACGATCGGATATCGTCAAACCTTTGAATCTCCATACGGGCAAAAAAAGCTGGTGTATGCGGATTGGGCAGCCAGCGGTCGTCTGTACAGGCCCATCGAGTCCAGAATAGCTAATGATCTCGGCCCTTTTGTGGCCAATACCCATACAGAGTCTAATCTGACAGGTACCTTGATGACCCAAGCCTACGAAGAGGCAAAGCGAATCATTAAAAACCACGTTCATGCCAACGAGCACGACATCATTCTGTTTGCCGGGTCCGGTATGACAGGGGCCATAAATAAGCTTCAACGCATGTTGGGATTGAAAATACATGAGAAATTAAAGCATCACTACCCTATCGCTGAAAAAGAACGCCCCGTTATTTTTGTCACACATATGGAGCATCACTCGAATCATATTTCCTGGGCGGAAACGATTGGAGACGTTGTGTGCATTCCTCCCGCTCCTGATGGTACCGTTGATCCGGCAAATCTGGAACGCTTGCTGCTTCAGTTCCGTCATCGTCCTACCAAGATCGGCGCTTTCACAGCCTGCTCCAATGTGACGGGATTTGAGCCGCCGATTTACCAGCTATCCCGAAAAATGCATGAGCATGGCGGCGTTTGTTTCATTGATTTTTCCGCAAGCGCTCCTTATGCCGCGATCAACATGCATCCCGCAGAGCCGCTTGAAAGATTGGATGGGATTGTATTTTCTCCCCACAAATTTCTCGGAGGCCCCGGAACAAGCGGCGTCTTAATTATGGATTCCAGACTGTGTCTTAACTGCGCCCCGGATCAACCCGGAGGTGGCACAGTAAGCTGGACCAACCCTTGGGGTGGGTACGAGTATAAAGATAATATCGAGGCACGCGAGGATGGGGGAACTCCTGCATTTCTACAGGCGATGCGAACGGCGCTCTGCATCCAACTGAAGGAACAGATGGGCCTCAGTCGCATTTTGGAGCGCGAAAAGGAATTAACGTCATTATTGTTAAACGGGCTGGACGAAATACCGGGCCTGCACATACTGGGGGGAAAAAGTGAACATCGGCTAAGTATTGTTTCGTTCGTGGTCGACCATATCCACTACAATCTGATCGTAAAATTATTGAATGATCGGTTCGGAATTCAGGTCCGCGGCGGCTGCTCTTGTGCAGGAACCTACGGACACTATTTGCTGGGCATTGATCAACAAACCTCTAATCAAATGTCAGACCTCATCCATGTGGGAGATCTATCGAGAAAACCCGGCTGGGTACGCCTGTCCCTCCATCCCATGATGACGAATCAGGAAGTCTCCTATCTGATCTCTTCCATACGAATGGTTGTGGAAAATATCTTAGCGTGGCAAAAGGATTATACGTACCAGCCTGACTCCAACGAGTGGCGATATAGGTATGAACATCAAAAAATAGATGTCAGCAAATGGTTCAATTTTAGTAATTAGGAGATCCCTGTCCAATCCCTTCTTTTAAATTGTCATAGATTACACTGTGAATTTACTATGATGAGGAAAGAAGTGACGACAATGGGTCTCAATTTCCGGAACAGTACCAATGCACCTATCTATGTTGCCTACGCCTATCCGAATTTCAGCTGTAGTCCTGTCAACTATGCCAAGATCGGCTGGTATCGTGTAGATCCTGGGCAAACAAGAGAAGTTTGGAAAGGATATGCCGGAGGTAATACGTTCTATTACTATGCCGAAAGCAGCTTCGGACGCACATGGTCAGGCTCCTATTATACCCAAATCCCTAACCAGGCCTTCCATTGGTGTTGGAACGTAGGGTGTACGACCTGTAGAAATCTAGGGATGCGCCGGATTCCGGTCAGCTCAATCTATGCAAATTACACGATTGACCTTGTTACCAGCACCAGCCAAAGAGCAACTCAATCCGATAATGTCCGCACAGCCTTGCCTTCCAAACAAAGCAAAGAAGAATCCTTGGTCGTTAGAACGCCTAAAGCGGCTAAAAAGGTGAAACAGGGAACACCTATAACACTCAATCGTAGAGTATTTCCTGAAAAGCTAAGAAGAAAATAATGCAATATTAGTGAACTCAATATATCTCTAGCTCAAGCTTCAGGATTTTGCAAACTCCTCGCTTATATAAATTATTCTTGAACCAAAAGAAAGGAGCGACCTTTTCGCAATGGCCTGCTCCTTTCTTTTATGTCAGGGTTTTCGCAAACCCCTCATGTCTATGCAATTACTTGAAAAACGTTTATTTGCTCTCAGCTTCCCAATTGGATATTTCCTCGCGAACGCGCGGAGCTACCTCTGTTCCCAATAGCTCAATGGCTCTCATAACATCCTCGTGCGGCATCGTACCTACAGGTACGTGCAACAGAAAGCGTGTAACGCCTACCTGCTTGCGCAGGTGAATGATTTTCTTGGCAACTGTATCAGGATCACCTACATACAGCGCCCCTTCAAAGCTACGGGCGGCATCGAAGCTGGAACGGGTGTAGGGACCCCATCCACGCTCACGCCCAAGGACGTTCATGCTTTGCTGGGTGGAAGGAAAAAACTTGTCGGCTGCAAGCTCGGTATTTTCTGCGATAAAACCATGTGAGTGTGATGCAACCGGAAGTAATGATGCGTCGTGCCCTGCGTGTGCAGCCGCTTTTTTATACAGCTCCACAAGCGGTGCAAACTGCACAGGACTACCGCCAATAATCGCCAGAACCAACGGCAATCCGAGCAAGCCCGCGCGAACAACAGATTCCTGATTGCCCCCGCTACCAATCCATACGGGCAACGGGTTCTGAACGGGACGTGGATACACACCCAGATTATTGATCGCAGGCCGATGTCCGCCCTTCCAGGTGACTTTTTCAGAATCCCGTATTTTCAACAACAGTTCGAGTTTTTCATCAAATAGTTCGTCATAGTTATCCAGATCATAGCCAAACAGTGGGAACGATTCGATAAAGGAACCCCGTCCTGCCATAATCTCAGCTCGTCCATTGGAGATGCCATCCAATGTGGCGAAATCCTGAAACACCCGCACCGGATCATCCGATGAAAGCACCGTGACCGCGCTGGTCAGCCGAATCCGCTGGGTCTGCGAAGCAGCCGCAGCCAATATTACCGCAGGTGCAGATGCCGCATAGTCTTTACGATGATGCTCTCCCACTCCATATACATCCAATCCTACCCGATCGGCAAGCACAATCTCCTCGACAACTTCACGTATTCGTTGCGCATGACTGATGACCTCACCTGTTTGTGTATCCGGCGTTGTTTCTACAAATGTGCTGATACCTATCTCCACTTGTCCTACCCCCTGCTTCAATATCTCGTTCCCATCGGCTGCTTTGTGAGCAAACCATTTTAAAAACCGATATCTTTATTTTGAACCTTTTTCGCATCTTTTTCAAGCTCTCCTTTTCTGAGTCTGAAAATCAGCCAAGGGGAGTGTCAAGATTCGCGCAGGAAACGAAATCTTTTTGTCGAATATTTTATGGATTAAAAAGAGATTTCCATCCTCACAACATGAATACAACAAGGAGGCTCATACATCCATGGCTTTTGTCATCAATAACCTAAAGGATAACAACAATGTTGCCATCACAGACCAATTAGGTGGATTTAGCGTATTAGAATACATATCGGATTTAAGCTGCACCTCGGTTGCGGCTGCGGAAGCCAATTACTATATGAGCAAAAGTAACATGCGCCGCAAGCAGCTCATGATCGAAATCAACAATAGTGAAATCATGATGAAGGCGGGGGCCATGCAATATACGGTAGGCAATATGGAGATGACTACCGGCGTAAAAGGCGTAGGGGGCCTAATGCGAAATTTGGTGTCCGGTGCGGTAACGGGAACAAGTGCCATCAAACCTCTCTATAAGGGCACGGGTACGATTATGCTGGAACCCACTTATAGTTACATTTGGCTCATTGATGTCGATAATGATCACATTGCCATCGAAGACGGCTTGTTTTTAGCTTGTGAAACCACGCTGGACATATCCGTCGTTGCCCGTAGCAACCTTTCCTCGGCCGCACTGGGTGGAGAGGGATTATTTAATTTAAGCGCCCGGGGAAAAGGAGTTCTTGCCCTGCAAGCGCCTATCCCATCCGAGGAAGCCGTCGTTGTTGAATTGCAAAACGATGTGCTAAAGGTAGACGGCAATTTTGCTCTCATGTGGTCTAATACCCTACAGTTTACCGTCGAGAAATCTGGAAAGACCAAGCTTGGCTCTGCCGCTTCTGGCGAAGGGCTGGTCAATGTGTACAGGGGAAGCGGAACCGTTTGGCTGGCACCGTTATAAATGATTTATATTCCAAGGAGAAGCGCTTAGCTTCTCCTCTTCTCAATCCTCATTGAACTGAAAAGGGTGAAAATATAAAGAAAAACCCCTCTGATTTCAAAGGAGTTTTCCAGTACAAGCTCCAAACTCGCTGGATTGCGTTCAAACGGTCGCTAGTTCTTTTTCACAAACTCCGATTTTAATTTCATCGCTCCGAAGCCATCAATTTTGCAATCAATATCATGATCGCCTTCCACCAGACGTATATTCTTTACTTTTGTGCCAATTTTCAGTACGGATGAGCTTCCTTTGACTTTAAGGTCTTTAATGACGGTTACAGAATCGCCGTCCTTTAGAACGTTACCATTGGCATCCTTGATGACTTTTACATCTTCATTGTTTGCTGCTTCTGATTCGGAAGACCACTCATGAGCGCATTCCGGGCAAATGAAAAGACTCCGGTCCTCGTAGGTGTACTCTGAATTACATTTCGGACAATTTGGCAAATTAGACATAGTATTATGTACTCCATTCATTTTCAAAATTCTACTACTGTGATCACTCTATGAACAAACCTCGCTCCAAGCCCTCCCTGGAGTTCCTTACAAGTATATTGGATAATGAGCAACGATTCCACTAATAGAGGAAATTAGTTTGGGATTTCCCTTTCCTTTTATAATAATTTTGATGATTAAAAAAGGATGCACGCCTTGTTAGGGTAGCATCCTTCATCATGAGCAGAATCATATTTTGAAAATGTGCTCTACGGCGATTTTATGCCTTTGTTTGCTCAACCAGCTCACGAATTCCTTGGCTAAGCGGCGTAAGCGGGCGTTTCAGAAGCTTCTCGAAATCGTTGCTTACAACATCCAAAGCTCCTTCACGAATCGCTTGCTGAATACCGACCACAATAGGGATTGCGGCTTCCGGTACGCCCGCACCAAGCATAATATCGGCATACGCAGTATCGTCTACCTGCTGTACAGGCACATCCTTACCCAGCACCTCAGCAAGAATCGCCGCAAACTCTTCTTGGGTAATCGGCTTGCCCGAAAGCTCGTATATTGTATTCTCATGTCCTTCGCTGGACAAAACGACTGCCGCCGCTTGCGCATAATCTGCACGGGCAGCCCAACCTACTTTACCCGAGCCTGCTGAAGTCAGCCAAGGAGCCCCGGCCAGCACGGATTGAATCGTGCCTGCTTCATTTTCAAGATACCAGTTATTGCGCAGGAAGGAGTAAGGAATGCCCGATTCACGAATGAACTCCTCCGTTATACGATGTACAGGTGCAAGGAACAGCGTGCTGTCAGCCGCATTGGCAGCGCTGGTATAAGCAATGAAGCCTACTCCCGCACGTACAGCAGCATCCACAGCAGCCTTATGCTGGCGGATTCTCGTATCATTATCGCCGTCTGCGGATATAATCAGCAGTCGGTCTACACCAGCAAACGCTTGGTCCAGCGTCTCTGGTTTATCAAAATCGCCATGACGAACGTCAACGCCACGGGCACGCAAGTTTTCTGCTTTTTCCGGATTTCTCACGCTAACAATAAGGTCTTCTGCCGATACCGATGCAAGCAACGCCTCTACCACGATGGAACCCAGTTGCCCGGTTGCTCCTGTTAATGCGATTTTCATATGAAATCCTCCATTCAGATTTTATTTACCTTTCTATAGTAACTATAAATATGACGCTTGTCTAATTTGGAATTGATGAATACGCGGCTGTGTCAGCAAATGAAATGTTAGGAGAATTAGAGATATCAAAGCGAATTGTTAAAGAGGGGCGCGGGGCGTTTGACTAAAGGGGCGCTCGCGCTCAGGATTGAGGCTCGTAGTCACTCAATTTTCCTTCATAAATCAAATGCAGTCGGTCGCTTTGCCGAAAATCGTCCGGTGTAATAAGTGCGGGCAATTTGTTCCATATTTTTATACCAGATCGCTGTAAAATTTCTGCGACGAACTGTGAACAAAAATAGGAATTGCTGAACTCGACGGGTTCCTTAAGTGCAATACCAATCAAACCCAGTAAGTTATACATATATTTTTGACGACTTCGGATAAAGACGTGTAAGACCCGTTTCATTTTCTCGACTTCGCGGTCGGTTACTTGAAGCTCGTAGATGACACATGTTGTATTCGGAAATCTGCTGTATGTACCTGTCTTAATATCCTCTTTCACGAAACCACCATCCAGCGGGTTATTGGGGGTCTTTCTCCCGAAGCTGTATAACTCCGAAAGTTCCCGGTTGAAGGAAATGGAGGCGTGATTGTATGGCGCTCTCGTATAGCTTTTAATGACTCTCGTAAGAAATGTTCCTGTATTCGTAAGCAGAATAAAGACGGATTGATCAGCTACCATTTACAAAATTTCTCCTTATCAAGTTTGGATTATTCCTTCATAATAACATAGGAATCCTATAATGGACTCCTACCTCGCGATAAGTTGGTGATTGGCAATGGACAGCTCGCTATTAACGTTAATCCTTATTTTCACAGCCTTATTGGCTATCCAATTGATTTATGTTGTGATCGTCAAAACACAGCCCAACAAAGACTATGCAGCCATCGGACTTCGCATCAAAACCTGGTGGGGCATGTTCTTTATCTTTTGCTTGGCAACTCTTTTTAATCCGATTGTTTCACTGCTTTCCCTGATGGCACTCACTTTCTTTGCGCTGAAAGAATATTTCTCCATGATCAAATCCAGAAAAGCCGATCGCAGACTTTTTTTGTGGGCGTACTTGGCGATTCCTGTGCAGTTTTATTGGATTTATATCGGGTGGTACGGGATGTTTATTGTCTTTATCCCTATTTATGTATTCTTGCTGCTACCGCTCCCGCGATTGATTAACAAAGGAACGGTCGGTTTTCTGCGCAGTGTCAGCTCGACCCAATGGGGACTCATGCTGATGGTTTTCGGGTTGAGTCATCTGGCCTATTTTCAGTTTGCTACGCCGCAATACGGGGCGAAACTCGTACTTTTTCTAGTGGTGTTGACGCAGCTCAATGATGTTGCACACTATCTGGCATCACTCTATTTCGGAAAGCGGAAAATCGTCCCGACATCCAATCCCAATATAACTTGGGAAGGCTTTGCATTTGCTTTTCCTGTAACCATAGCGGCTTCCTATCTAATCTATCCCTATCTGACGCCGTTTGACCTTAAATTTGGAATTATTTCCGGCATGCTGATCAGCTTGAGCGGTTTCTTCGGCAGCTTAACGGTTTCCGTGCTGAAGCGAGATTTATTAATCGGCGATGACGACAAGTTCGATGCTTTGAAAAAAAGCTACTTAAGCCGGGTCGATAGCCTGACCTACACCTCGCCCGTCTTTTTCCACGTGATTCGTTATTTTTTCGATTTTATGTAGCAATTACATGACTCAAACCTCGTATGAATAGATGGTCATGGAAAACGATATCTTGCTATGAAAAGGGCAGCCTATCCTCACTTAAGGATAGGCTACTTTTGCGTGTACTACCGTTGCAGGGCATTCCTAATCCTGCTAACCCCTTCACGAATTTCGTTTTCCTTTAGATGCCCGTAGCCCATTAGCAGTCGATTTCCTTCGAGCTGTGCCGCAAATACATTTTCGCTACGGAGATGTTCTAGCAGATTCTCTCGGAGTGGGAACTGAAACTCTGCTACCAAATGTAAACCAGCTGATCGGCCACATACCCGATATTGCCCTGTAAAATGCTGCTCCAGGCTATCAAGCAGGACCTGACGACGCTTGGCGTACACTTTTTTCATCTTATGTACATGCTTATGCAGGAGTCGCTTCCTGATATATCGACTCAACACAATTTGCTCTAGGCTCGCCGTCTGGTAATCCGTCAGTTGCTTTAAACGGATAAAATCAACGACTCGTGATGGGGGAAGAACAATATAGCCGATCCGCAGTGCGGGGAACAAAATTTTGCTAAACGTCCCGACATATAGCACCCGGTCTGGGTCCAGACTCTGCAAGGAGTGGACGGGCGCACCATCATACCGGAACTCACTGTCATAATCATCTTCGAGCAGCAGGCATCCTGTCCGGGCTGCATACTGGATAAGCTCGATCCGCCTTTGGATCGGCAAGGTACCTCCCAGCGGGAACTGGTGCGAGGGTGTCAGATATGCCAGCTTGGGGTGTCTCTTTTGCGGCAGATCCGCTGTTATAACTCCCGAATCATCAACAGGCATACTCCGCAGTGTGGCTCCTGTCGCCGACAGAATGCTTTTTAAATCTTCATTTGTCGGTTCCTCTACCAGAGCTTCATCCCCAGCTGACAGCAACAGACGGGTGACAAGCTGAATCGCTTGTACTGCTCCGCTAGTGATTACAATATGTTCCGGTCTGGCTTTCACTCCCCTGGTATGAACCAAATAGTCGGCCAGCTCCCTTCGTAACTCAGGCTCTCCAGCAGGGTCGCCATAACCCAGTGCCAGATCAGGAGCCTCTTTGCATACGCTCTGAAGCAAGTCGGCCCATGATTTGCGCGGGAACAATTCCAATGCGGGGAGGCCTGTCCGGAAGGAAATTACCGACACCTCATTTGAATATGGAGTATTCATTGCAGACACAGACGCCTCGATAGGCGGTGCGGATACATAACCTGGAAGAACGGCCCCCTCGGCTACATAGGTACCTGAACCCGGGCGCGCAATGGCTAAGCCTTCGGCTAGCAGCATTTCATAAGCTTCGAGAATAACATTCCGGGAAACGTTCAACTGTAAGGCCAGCACCCGGGTCGAAGGAAGTTTATATCCTGCATGCAGTTCTCCGGCTAAAATACGGTCCCGTATCGCTTGATACACCTGACGCAGCATCGGAACTGTCACATTCTTATCAATAGATAACCACATAGGCTGCCCCCTCAAGCGGTACTGTCAAAAACCTCTTCAACTGGATCTACACGTGCCCAGTTTCTATTGCTACAGTATATATCAATATCTGTACAAGAGGTGAGATGAAATGAACAAACCAACCTTTTCGACTTACATGGAGTTAGTGATCGCAACCTCCATTGTCGGCAGTTCTGTGGTAGTCGGTAAACTGGTCGTGATGCGGCTGCCTGTTTTTTTATCGCAATCTGCCAGTCTGGCCGTTGCCCTTCTGTTCTTGGTACCTATTGTATTCATCAAGAAATATTCACTAAGGATCAGCAAACAGGATGCATTAATCCTGTTCATTCAGGCTCTGATCGGCATGTTTCTCTTCCGCGTCCTAATGCTGTACGGGCTGGCCTACGCCTCTGCTTCCGAAAGTGGAATTTTAACAAGCTTGACCCCAGCTATCGTTGCACTTCTTTCGTATGTACTGCTGAAAGAAAAGATTACGCTACGCCCCGGTCTCGGAATCGCCTGTTCACTGCTCGGTGTTTTGGCACTGCAAGTACCTCACATATCGGCGCTCTGGTTCAATGCTCCCAACGAAACCTCGTTCATTGGCCTGCTGCTTGTTCTGTCTGCTGTGTTCGGAGAAGCCGCACTGACGGTATTACGCAAGATGCTATCCAGCCAAGTCTCTTCCCTGCTTGGAACCATGTATATAACACTCTTTTCATTCTTCATGTTCCTGGCTTGTTCCTTTGTGGAGGCCCAACAGTTCAACTTTAACCACGTTGGTGCAGGGGAGATTGGGCTAGTCTTATATTATGGTATCTTTGTCACAGCATTAGCCTACGTATTATGGTTTCGGGGCGTGTCAAGAGTACCGGCTAGTACAGCAGCTGTATACACGGGTTGTATTCCCGTCAGCACACTACTGCTGTCCTATATCATCCTCCGTGAATCCTTCTCATTTGCTCATCTAGCTGGTGCAGGCTTTGTATTTCTCGGCATCATGCTCATGTCACACGGTGAACGCCGCTGACTCACGCAAAGACCTTCTCAAAAAAGAGGCTCCCGACTGAAACTTCGGGAGCCTCTCTTCCTTGATTCAAGTTCTTAGCGCATTGAATTAATGCACCTGATCCAGCAATTGATATGCTTCTTCCTTCGTTGTAGCTTCTAGAAGCGCTTCTCGGAAATGACCGTCCATCAGCTTACGCGATAACATTTGCAGCACTTTCAGATGCGCATTTTCTTTGCTATTACGCGGTACCGCAATCATGAAGATCAGTTTTGCTTCACTTCCGTCTGCACTACTCCAGTCAACACCGCCCTGCTTGATGCCGAAGACCACACT
Source organism: Paenibacillus terrae (assembly GCF_005217525.1). Classification (GTDB taxonomy): domain Bacteria; phylum Bacillota; class Bacilli; order Paenibacillales; family Paenibacillaceae; genus Paenibacillus; species Paenibacillus terrae_C. The sequence goes on from NZ_PNXQ01000005.1 coordinate 573,482, forward strand.
TGGCTTTAGGACAGCTTCCGATTTGCCATGAGGAATGGCAATATTCATTCCAATGCCTGTGGAGCCTTCTTTCTCTCTGGCTAATATCGCCTGTTTGAAATCACTGGCAGAGCTTACGACTCCAGTTCTCTCAAATGCTCCGATCATTTCATCAATCACAGCATCTCGTGTCGTTCCTTCCAGCTCCAAATTAATCAGATCCATCGTTACAATATCCGTCAGCTTCTCAATGTGAATGGCTTGCGGAGGCACGCCTAGCCCGTTATTTGTAACGGTTGTTGAAGCATATGACTCCGCAGCAGCCGTTGTAGTAATCGCAGATTGTCCAGCTCCTGCGGTAGAATGTCCAGGCATCGCTTCCCTAGCAACATCCGAAGTTACAGTTGCTACAATATCTTTTTTCAGCAAGCTCACCAGGACAACCGATACGGCTACGCCGACAATAACGGCGATGAAGAACATAAGCACATGGTCCACTGCACCAAGTACAGCTACAATCGGTCCACCATGAGCTACCCTATCACCTACATTCCCCAACATGGCGATGACAGAACCGACCATGGACCCTACCATGATACTGGGAATAACACGCAGTGGATCTTGTGCCGCGAATGGAATCGCACCTTCGGTAATACCGAACAACCCCATCGTGAATGTTGCCTTCCCAGCCTCGCGTTCCGCAGGTGCAAATTTACGTTTGTTGATCATCGCTGCAAGTCCCATTCCAATCGGCGGGATACAAATCGCAACGGCGATGGGCCCCATAATTTCATAATTCCCTTCACCGATCATGGCCGAACCGAATAAGAAAGCGACTTTGTTCACAGGGCCGCCCATATCAAAGGAGATCATCGCACCTAGAATCAATGCCAGCAGAATTGAACTTGTACCTTGCATACCTGCAAGCCAACCTGTTAAAGCTTCAAACAATTGTGCGACCGGAGCACCAATCACAAAGACAAAGATTAATCCAACAATTAAAGATGCCAATACGGGGATAATAATAATAGGCATGATCGGCTGTAACGCTCGGCCAACTTTAATTTTCCGAATACCAAGTGCAACATAACCCGCCAGGAAACCGGCGATAATGCCGCCGATAAATCCAGCCCCCGCCTCACTTCCATAAAAGCTGCCGTTCGCAGCAATGAATCCGCCAATCATACCCGGTGCAAGCCCCGGTCTATCCGCAATGCTCATCGCGATGAATCCGGCGAGGATCGGTATCATAAAGGTAAACGAAGCCGAGCCGATATCCTGAACCGTCTTCCAGAATGAACCGTCCGGTATAACCAGACCGCCTGGTGTCTTCTCACCGCCAATCGTCAACGCAATGGCAATGAGCAATCCCCCAATGACGATGAAGGGTACCATATAGGATACACCGTTCATCAAGTGGCGGTAGATGGGATTTTGTTTCGGTTTGTTCTCCTGTGAGCTATCTTCGGCAGAACGTGACTCTGCTTGGTACACAGGTACATTACCCTTCATCACCCGCTGGATCAATTCTTCTGGACGGCGAATGCCATCCTGTACGCCAACGACCAGCAGTTTCTTACCCACGAAGCGGTCTTTAACCACCGTTTTATCCGCTGCAATAATAATGCCATCTGCCTCACGGATCTCCTGCTCAGTCAGTTGATTTTCGACTCCAATGGAGCCTTGTGTCTCGACCTTCATCTCGATGCCCAGCTTTGCTGCTGCCTTTTGCAAATTCTCAGCTGCCATATACGTATGTGCAATTCCGTTAGGACATGAGGTAATCGCCAATATCTTCATAGTCATTCCCCTTCTCTCCGATGTTCCCGCTTACATTGATAGTATAAGCGCCTATCTTGCTGTTAACAGACGAACTTTTTACCGGAACTTTCGGAAAAACGGAATTATACCGACAAAAAGCAGGACTTATCCATAAGTCCTGCTCCAGAGCACAGCTTTTGATTTTAGTTTATCCCTTCATTTTCCCTAATAGCCTCATTGCATCGGTCTCCTTAGATAAGGCATGAACTAAAGCAGGTTGCTCACTGAGCAGAGACAATTCCTTGAATAACTGGCGTATCTCCTCCCGCCCATCCTGTTTGACCGCAAGCAAGAACACAAGCTCTACTTTCTCGGTTCCCCAAGTAAGCGGCTGCTTCAAGGTAGCGATTACAATGGAGGACTGCCTTATCCACTCAGAACTGCCATGCGGGATAGCTATTCCTCCCCCAATCGTCGTAGCCGACATTTTTTCTCGCGCCAGTACGCTGTCCACATAACCGGGCTCCACATATCCTTTGTCCTCCAGTATTTGCGCCAGCTTGGAGATCAATTGTTCCGGATGCTGCACTTCCTGCTGGGGAAAGACCAAAAAAGGTGTTGTATATTTAAAAAATACAGATTCGTCTGCCGTCCTCTGTCCCGGCTCACCCAGTCGTTGGATCACTTGCTCCAGCCGACGCTCGTCCTTGGCATCCAACAAGGGAGAGACGAGAATGTGCGGAATGTCCATCTCTGGGAGATCTACAGTGGTAATGACGAGATCTACCTCCTTGGCTGTCAGATAGTCCTGGACCTCCGCTTTGGAAAGGGTTGTCTCCACATGTACAGCCGGAAATTTACGTTCCACCTTGGTGCGCAGCAGTTGGGACATACCGATGCCCATGTGACACACGATGATGGCTCTCTGGGGATGACTCTCTTTCTGGTGCAATCGCTCCACAGAAGCCTGAAAATGCAGCGTTAAATACGCCGCTTCCTCCTCGGGGAAGGATAGCCGGATCCATTTCCCCACCTCTTCCAGTGTAATAATAACCCGGTCGAACATGTAGGGGTACATCTTCTTGATCTCGGTCAGCATGGGGTTGGACACGGTCAGCCCATATTGAAGACGGTTCAGGGTCGTATATAAATGGACATTCAACCCTTTCAGCAACATCTTGTCCTTGGAAAAGGCAATCATATTCAGCTCAGACATCCGCCGGACTAACTGCTCAACCAACTCAGGCAAAAGCGGGTGGCTATCTACCAGTGCGCCTTGTTTTCCCCTTCTTTCCTCCTGCTGGTAACGGAACTTCCCGCTAAGCAGATGCAGAGTTAAATACGCCGTCTCTTCCTTAGAAAACGGTACAGCAAACAACTTTTGCAACTGCTGCAAAAAAGACGTAGCCCATG
>NZ_PNXQ01000005.1:576644-602066 GCF_005217525.1 Paenibacillus terrae
CGTCTCTCCTGTAAGAAGGCAATGTCCTGCTTGGAGAGGGAAATGGGTTGTCTCATCTTGGTTCGTTTGACCATTAAGAGGATATGCAGCATTAGAGCTTCGAAAGCTTCGTCAGTAAAGCTGAGCTCATGGCGTTTTTGAAATGCTTTTAATTCATGATTTATGGTTGTAATCTCGTGCGATTCAAACTGTTTGCGCATCATCTGTCCTGTTAACTCAGGACTGTCAATCAGCTGGTTCATTCGCGCCAAAGCGATTCGCTTATTTTTCTCAGAGCCTTGAATGGCCAAACCTACGCGCTGCTTGGTAATCAAGGCCAGGTCAAAGCTGTGCAGCCAGCCATCAATCTTCCCCATATCTCTACGGATCACCGTCTTGTTCACATAATACTGTGAAGCTAGATCCTGAATGGTCACAGGCTTGGCATTCATCAAGAGCCGATAGGCGAGATGCAGCACCCTTTCCTCATCCGACTCATGTCGGGCCGTACTCTCATCCGCATACAATCGATGCAACAATTCATTCTGATCCGCTTCACCCATCTCCAGATAAATGCCGCGTCCCGGCCTTCTCACCAGATTGGCATCAGAATGCTTGACGATATAATCTTCAATTACTTTCAGATCGTTGCGGATCGTCTTTTCAGAGCAGTTGGTCAGATCCGCCAGATCCTGCGCTAACCACAACCGGTCCGGTTCAGTTAACAACATGCGTAAAATTTCCATTTGCCTTTTATTCATTCCATTCTCCCATCTTCCAAAATAAAGAATGTCCAGGGCATTTCGGGCTATATTTTTGCTGGTTTTGTGTTGACTTTAAGTATACTCCAAGTAGTACATTTAAAGCATGGTGGCCGCCAAATTCAAGAATAATGAAAAGAGGAATCGCTCATGACCATTGGGGAAACAGTTCTTATTACTGGGGCCAACAAAGGCATCGGGTATGAAACAGCCAGCACCAATCCCCTTTTTTAAGGGGTTATTTTCATTTTCAGTGGGAGATTGATGGAGCCCCCTTAATTGCCTATAATCCAAATATAGTATGAATTCCTAGGGGGAATAACGGTGATCACCTATATGAGATGCAATGACGTCAGCATGGAACATATTTTTCAAGCATTTTCGCTTGGGTTCTCAGATTATTCTATTCGCCTGACCACGGATCAGGACGATTTCGCGGCACGTTTTTTTGGTCCAGAGGGTAATACACGGAATCACTCTTTCCTTGCCATGGATCAGGATCAACCAATCGGCTTGGTCCTCGGCGGTATCCGGCAGTTTGACGGGTACAAGACCATGCGTTGCGGTACGCTGTGCATCACTCCGGCTTACCGTGGTCAGGGGATTAGCAACAAGTTGCTTGAACTGCATAAACAATCAGCTATATTGGCGGACTGCCAGCAACTATGGCTTGAAGTCATCAAGGATAATCATCGGGCCGTCAAATTATATGAAAAACATGGCTACCAGACGCGTTATACGTTGAAATACTACAACGGCACCCTGCCTTCCGCACCACCCGATGCCCTCTCAACTTTGTACACAATTAAGGGAATTACCTTTGAAGAAGTTGAGGCTTTTCGTAAAACACTCACCGATTTTCACATCCATTGGCAAAGCGATACACCTTATTACGCCGCCAGTACACAGGAGGCTTTTCTCGGTATCTACGATGTGAATCAAGCCTGCCTCGGCATGGTGGCCATGAGTCCGCAGGGTAAAGTCAACTTTCTTTGGGTCGATCCTGAGCATCGTAACCAAGGACTAGGATGCGCCCTCCTTCATAGAGCAGCAAAGATCCAAAAGGTTGAGAAGGTATACATTTGTCTGTCCGACAATGACTCTCTTGAAGGCTTTATCCAAAAAATAGGTCTCTCGAAAGACCCCATTGAGCAATATGAAATGTGTATGCCGCTTCAACGATAATGGTTGTTTCACCACATTTAAATTAAAAAGAAGGTTGATCATGTTGTACAATGACCAACCTTCTTCCTATCCATACTCCCCCGTTTGATCCACCTACATCTATCATTTCTGAGAACGATTGATATACTCTGATTTGACTAAGGCGCACATGTAAAGATCATCATATTTCCCGGACGTAAATTCATATTGGGAGAGGAGCCCTTCTTGCCGAAAGCCTGCTTTTTCAAGCAAACGCAAGGATTGTGCATTCTCTGGCTCTACTAGCGCCTGAATGCGGTTCAATGAAAGGGTATTAAACCCATAGTCGATTACAGCTGCAAGTACCCCTGACATTAACCCTTGGCCCCAATAGGCTCTGGACAATTCATAGCCCATTTCTGCCCAATGAACTGCTGTATCATGCCGGATCATTCTGCGATTAACGCATATCCCCCTCGCCGTTACTCGGCGAATTGAAGCACCCTTGCAATATTCTCGCACGTACGCTCTACATTTTGCGGCCCTTCGAGCAGCAGTTTATCCAGCTCCGATGCTCCCGGCACAATGCCGAACACCGCATCTATTCCTTCCTGGTACAGCGTGTCGATCCCTTCTCCGATAAAGCCAGCGACCGCAATGACCTTTTTGCCGGATTGTTTGGCAGCCTGAGCTACCCCATACGGAGTTTTCCCGAATTTGGTCTGAAAATCGATACCACCTTCCCCCGTAAAAACGATGTCCGCCTTCGCCAGCTTCTGCTTTAATCCGGTGTATTCGATCACAATTTCAATGCCTTTTTGCAGTACCGCCTGAGTAAAAATCAACAGTCCCGCACCCAATCCACCCGCTGCTCCCGCGCCAGGAAGATCGCGCACATCCTTGCTCAGCTGCCGCTTCACCACATCCGCGTAATGAGCAAGATTGGCATCCAATTGCTGCGCCATCTCCGGTGTTGCCCCTTTTTGCGGACCGAATACATGAGATGCCCCATGCGCTCCACACAACGGATTCGTCACATCGCAGGCTACAATCAATTGCACCTGCTGCAAGCGTTCATCCAGTGATGAAACATCTATACGGGCCAGTTCTCCCAGACTGCCGCCGCCGCGAGGGAGAATATTCCCTTTTGCATCAAGAAATCTGGCGCCCAGCGCTTCAGCCATTCCTGTACCGCCATCATTCGTCGCGCTTCCACCAATACCTATAATAATCTTTCGGATCCCCTGATTCAGACACTCACGGATTAACTCACCCGTACCGTAAGTTGTTGTCTTTAGCGGGTTTTTGTTATTCTTGTTGACCAGATGGATTCCGCTGGCGGATGCCATCTCAATTGCCGCAGTGGTGCCGTCTCCCAGCAAGCCGTATGCAGCAGTTACAGGTTCTCCAAGCGGTCCGGTCACCTCGATATAACGAAGCTGCCCGCCTGTTGCATCCACCAGTGACTGTACCGTTCCTTCACCGCCGTCCGCCATCGGAACGTGGACATAATTTGCGGCCGGATAGACCTTACGCAGTCCTTTTTCCATCGCGATACACACTTCTTTGGCAGTCATACTTTCTTTAAAGGAATCCGGCGCCAGCACAAATGTCTTCACTCTCATCTTCTCACCCCATTATACAAATTAAAGTAAAAATCCATATATCAATGTCGCCACAATCGTCATCGTTCCACCCACAATAGCTTCATAAGGGATGAGTCCCATCCGTTGTTTAATACTCATTTTCATGCTGTCTGCCGTGACGTGAAAATAGTTGCCTTGTGGCAAGGAGTCGATGACCGTAGCCCCTGTATGCACCATCACAGCTGCGGCCAACGGGGCCGTCCCCATATTCAGAATCGCTTCCCCAAACGAGCCTGTCGCCAAAATAACTCCCGTTGAGGTCGACGCCGTGGCAGCCGCCATCAGAATACCTGCAAGCGGTGCCAAAAATGTGCCGGAAACTCCTGAGGCTTCAATCAAGCCAACCACCTGAGTAGACAAGTTGGACGCAGAGATCAGACCCGCAATCCCGCCTGCACCGATCAAAATCAGCACGGTCGCCGTCATTTTATTCAAACCAGAGGCCGAATATTTTAAAATATTGCGTCCTTGCCCCATTGCCAGCATACCCACAATCCCGGCAATCGGCAAAATGTACATCGCGTCCACCTTGAAACTCGACAGCGCTTCAATACCGGAGATGGAACCAATCGGATTAATCATCAGCAAAATAACAGCTACCAACGGAGCTACAATTGCCCGTCCCATCGCCGGGTACTTCGAAGTATCGACATCACTGTCCATCGTATCCTGGTCGGATACCTTTACACCTTTGGTTTTCAACATAGACGCCACCAGGACGGTCACGATTAAACCACATATCGCAGGAACCACACCTGCCAGCATAACATGACTTAAATCCAGATTAAATCCACGTGCCGCCGCAATCGTATTGGGATTTGGAGAGATGATGTTCCCCGCCTTTCCGCCTCCGGATAAGGCCAGCAGAAGCGCCAGCTTGGAAATCCCCATTTTGTTCCCGACCGACAATGCAATAGGTGCCACGATTAGCACTGCGACGGGAATAAATACGCCTACCGCCGTAATAATCATCGTTGCCAAAGCCAACGCAAGAATTGCTTTAATACCGCCAAACTTCTTCACAATGGCTTGTGCAATCGTCTCTGCCGCCCCGGACTCCATCATCACACCTGCCAATACACCTGCGGCGAGCACACGAATGACCGTCCCCATCACACTTTGCGTACCGCTAATCAATACACTAATGGTCTGCTCCAGATTGGCTCCGCCCAGTAAAGCACCTACAATGGCTCCCAAAAACAAAGCGTAAACCGGATCCAGCTTTCTTAATATCAGAATAATCGCAATAGCCAGCCCTGCCAGAGCTCCTATCCAACTGATCGTCAACCCTTCCATCTGCCTAACCCCTCGGGCAATTTTTGATACGCTTTCATTATATCGACTGCGGAGGATGAAAAATATTGAAGAACGGACGAAATTGATTGTGCATTTGCACATAAAAAAAGTCCAAATTCCTCCTTCAGGAATCTGGACTTCTGAAAAAAATTACATCCTCATATTAAATACTTGCCGCCTTTATATTCGTAAAACCTATGTTTTAATAGAATGGATGCGCTTCTTTGACTAATGGTGAAATCTAATATAGAGTAGTAATCAGGGTTTGAAAAGAATAGCCATATATACTGATGTAACAGAAATGGCTGGACACATGGATGCAAAGACCAGATCGAATTTGCTTTTCCATCCGTTCGCCTCAATAGACAACTCCTCAAATGGTTCCTGCACTATTTTAACGTTTCCCTTTATCGATGGCTTAATACTCTCTTCCATTAAGGCTGCCAACGGTCCTGAAGGCTCAACGGCGGTAACATTTGCCCCTTCGCAAAAGGAATACTGAAGACACCGGAGGCAGCGCCAATATCCAAGATGAAATAAACAAGCGTTGTTTCCCTTTTACTTGATCTAGATTTCTGCCTTTTTCTCCATTTTGCTCAAATCAATCGGTTCCAGTTTATCAACGATGAGCAGGAAGGCAATGCCCCCAATAATAGCTACCGCCGCAGTATATAACATAGCCCCGTGGTATCCTCCTGTTTTTTGAATTAAAGCACCAATAACAATCGGGCTAATAATTCCTGACAAGTTACCGCATAAATTAAGCACCCCACCTACCGTACCGACCATTTTTTTCGGTAGAACATCTCCAAGACATATCCACCCCATATTGGAGTAAGCGTTTGCAAAAAACGCAACAGAAAGAATAGTAACGGCAATAATCGGTTGATCTTCGAAAAAGTTGGCAAGGGCCAGAATACTGGTCAAAATCATACCGGTAACCATCGGAAGCTTCCGAGCAAAAGTGAGGGTTTTCCCCTTTTTTAATAAGAAATCGCTCAAAAATCCGCCAAATAAAACACCAGCCATAGCCATCATATAAGGAAGTACGGCTGCGAACCCAGCTTTACTGATGGGCAAATGCAAGCCTTTTTCAAGATAGACCATAAACCAGGTTAAAAAGAAGTATAAGGTAGAGGAAGCCGCGAATTGAGCAATAAAAATACCCCAAACCTTACGTTGTTTAATGACAAAGAATACTTCGCTCCATGTCGTTTTTTGCCCGTGATTAGAGATTTGATTATCAAATCCACCGTTCATTCTTATATAATCCAATTCTTCCTGATTTGCGCGTTTACTTTGTTGAGGGTCCCTGTAAAGAAAGAGCCACAATATCCCGAAAATAATGCCAGCCGCACCCGTCGCATAAAATACCGCTTCCCAATTGTATTCCGCAATAATCATAGCTAATAAAGGAGTAAACAGTGCAAGTCCGATATATTGCGCTGATGAATATATACTTACGGCCCTCGCACGTTCCTTATTGGGGAACCAGGACGTAACGATTTTCGTGTTGCTTGGATAAGTGGGTGCTTCCGTAAGTCCGATCAGCAGTCTACAAATGAACAGCATAGCAAATGATGCTCCAGTGCTAGCAAAAACATTGTGTGAACTGAAAGCCATTATAAAAGTGAATGTACTCCATAATATAATTGCCCAGCCATAAAGCATTCGAGCTCCGATTCGATCCAGAAGCCAACCGACAGGAACCTGGGCGGCGGCATACGCCCAGGTGAAAGCAGAAAACAAAAATCCGAGTTCAGTAGAGCTTAATCCAAACTCATTTTGGATGGTTGAGCCAGCTACCGATAAGTTGGCCCGATCCATGTAATTAATCGCTACGGCTATAAAGAGAAGAGCCAAAACAAAGAAGCGTACTTTTGTAGGTTTGTTTTTGATACTCATGGTTAGCGCCCCTTTTTATTAGTATCTACAATCTTATAAAAATACCTCATGGCTTTGCTGATGTACCGTCCGGAGTTCGAGCCAGCGTCCATATTGGAATTGTGCCCTGACAAGGATACTTTGCGGCTTCTTCCTCTATAATGTCGATTCCAAGCCCAGGACGATCATTCACATACGCGTACCCATTTTTAACTGTCGGGCAGCCTGGGAACACAGCTTGCAGTTGCTCGTTAAGCGGTGTCCACTCCTGAATGCCGAAATTCGGAGTGCTCACTGACAGATGCAAATTAGCCGCGACTCCGACAGGCGATATATCACCCGGTCCATGCCAAGCCGTTCTAACCCCATAAAACTCGCCGAATATTGCCAGTTTCTTGGCTGGAGTTATCCCACCGATCGCGCTCACATGTGCACGAATAAAGTCAATATGGCGATTAGCGATTAGCGATTTCCATTCGTTCACGTTCGTAAACAGCTCTCCCATGGCGATAGGAGTGCTAGTCTGCTGCCGGATCATTCCGATCCAATCCAAATCCTCAGGAGAAGTAGGGTCCTCCAAAAAGAACAAATGGTAAGGTTCCAGCTTCTTAGCTAATCGAACAGCTTCAATAGGTGCAACTCTTTCGTGGATATCGTGAATCAATTCGACATTGTAACCAAGAGTCGCACGCAGGTGCGCAAATAAATGCTCTATGCTTTTAGCGTAAGCTTCAGGATCGAAATAGACACCAGTCTGTGTGTTCTCCGGAGAATGCTTTGATTTAATATTCGTAGCGCGTGAAATAACGCTGGCAATCAAGCGCGTGTCCTCCGTACCGCTGCCGCCATACATTCCCATCTGGACACGAAGATACTGATAACCCTCATCCATTAGTTTCCTGGCGTTTTGCTCCACTTCGACTTCAGTGCTGCCATCGACATGGCGATACAAGGCAATTCCGTCACGACATTTGCCGCCTAGCAAATCATAAACCGGCATACCCGCAATTTTTCCCTTAAGATCCCATAGAGCCATATCCATACCCGACAGGGCGTTGTTCATAATGGGACCATTTCTCCAGTAACCGCTTACACTCGCGCTATGCCAAAGATCCTCTATTCTTGATGGATCTTTACCAATTAAGAAAGGTTTTATATAGTCCTCAATAGCCGATTTGACTGCAAAGATCCGTTGGGTAAATGTCGCGCAACCAAGCCCATATAATCCTTTTTGATTCGTTTCGATTTTCACGACGACCAGATCGATTCCGCCAGGGGCGGTTAAAATTACTTTTACGTCTTCAATTATAATATGGCTCATCTTAAAATCCCTTCCTTTATCTGTAAACCAGTTTGTTGTTAGTTGTCCTACATGTTTTTCGAAAATAAAAATAGCCATTCTGATAACCATTTTATTTATTAGAACTCAAATGCTGCTTCATTTTTACTACGTTTTCTTTCATCGACTCTTTTATTATTTCCTGTGCCGCATCGCTGTTTCTATTTTGTAGCGCTCTGAAAATGTTAATATGCACCTCGATACTTTCTAACGTAACGCCAAAAACCCGATTTAATTCCTCTAAATAGAAATAATAAAGCTCTTTGATTCCTTTGGTTACACTATAGAAAACATCATTTTTCGATGCTTTGGCGATCGCGAGATGAAATTCAAAATCGGCTTCCGTATATTTTTTATAATTGTTTTTGTTATTGATCATTGTATTCAAGATATTTTCCAGGCTTTGAAAATCCTCATCCGAAGCATGCTGCGCAGCTAATTCCAAGCATTTTAATTCGACGGTTAGACGGAAATCCATCATATCTAAAAATTGCTTCTCGCTTAGCCGCATAATAGGTCCCGAATCAAAAAAGGTGAATTCATTCGGTACTTCCGCTACAAATGTGCCTCTACCTTGGTGAGTAGTAACAATACCCATGTCTCTCAGCTTTTGAATGGCACTTCTAACGCTTACCCTGCTTACCTGGAACATCTCACAAAGCTGGATTTCCGAGGGAATCTTGCTGCCTACTTCCCAATAACCGCTGCGGATATGCTCATTCATTTGCTCAAACACACTGTTTACAATATTATTTTTTTGGATTGACTTAATACTCATCCTTATTCACTCCAAACCTGTCATACAAGCAGCTATCATTATACAACATGATTTGGTTTACGTAAACGAACTCATCTTCACCACAGTCGGTAACAACCGGTTATCGCCCTAGCCAACCTCCGTCAACAGCAAGCAAGTGCCCATGTATATATTGCGCTGCATCGGAAGCCAAAAATACGGCCGGTCCTTTGAAATCATCAGGATTTCCCCATCTTCCCGCTGGAATTCGTTCTAAAATTTGTCTGCTCCGAACAGGATCTTTGATTAGCGCCTCATTCATATCTGTGGCAATATAACCCGGAACGATGGCATTCACGTTGACGCCTTGTGATGACCATTCATTTGCCAGCGCTTTGGTCAACTGCGCTACTGCTCCTTTCGCCGAGGCATATGCAGGAACAAAAATCCCCCCCTGATATGATACAAGCGAAGCAATATTAATGATTTTCCCACTTTTTTGGGCAACCATATATTTGCCTGCTTGTTGGCAAAGCAGCCATACTGCTTTTAAATTGGCTTGAAGCACATCATCCCAGTCTTCCTCGGAGAAATCCACAGCCGGAGAACGCCGTTGTATACCTGCATTATTTACCAAAATATCGATATGTCCCAATTTCTCCACTACTTGCGGAATCGCTTCTTTAACTTGTTGTGAATTACTTATATCACAAGGAATAATTATACATCTGACACCAAACTTTTCGATCTCCCGTTGGACGGAATCATGCTCTGGAGAACGCTGAAGCAAAGCAATGTCTGCTCCAGATTCTGCCATACCCAGAGCGATCGAGCGGCCAATCCCGCGAGTGCCTCCGGTAATAGCAGCTACTTTACCTTTCAAGCTCAGTAACATGACGGTTCCTCCTTAATTAGGGGTGAAATAATACTTTTAATGAAATCTCAGTATTGTCCATAAGGTCAAATCCTTGCTTGATCTGCTCCAATGGCAATCTATGAGAGATTAAAGGACGAACATCAATAATCTTTCTCTCCATCAATTGAATGGCTGTTGCAAAATCGTTCGCGCTCGCGCACCTAGTTGTCGTCAAAGATAATTCTCTGAAGTGCATCGCAGCCAAATCAACAGCTGGAGGCTGCTTGTAAACACTTACAACGACAACTTTACCCTGGAATTTGATGCATTCTAACATTTGCTTGGCAGTAATTTGAGTGCCTGCCACTTCAAATACAACATCTGCGCCGACACCTTTTGTGTAAGCAAGAACCGCTTCCTTAATATCGGCTTCTTTGGCATTGATCGCCGTAAATCCAAGTTGCTTGGCGATCTGCAGGCGTTGAGGACTGATGTCTGAGATAAAAATCTCACTTGCACCCGCTTGCTTGGCTACTAATCCGATAAGCAGTCCGATCGGTCCTGCGCCAAGAATAGCCACACTGTCTCCGACCTTCAGATCGGAGCGATGCACGGTATGAACTGCTACTGCAAGCGGTTCTGTTAATGCCGCCTCTTCATCCGTAACGTTGTCAGGCAGCCGGTGAAGGCGATGACTAGGAACCGCAACATATTCTGCAAATCCCCCGTCCCTGTCGATACCGATGCATCTTAATGTTGCGCACACATGACTTTGTCCCGCTCGGCAAGCTGCGCATTTACCGCAAGTCAAATAAGGCTCAACTGTTACCCGGTCCCCCGGTTGAAATTCATCTATATTTGCAACCGATTCAACTGTTCCGCAAAACTCATGCCCCATAACAAGCGGTGCTTTAGCACGGGGATGTTTCCCGGCATAGATCATCATGTCCGTTCCGCAAATTCCGGCATAAGCAACCTTGATCAACACTTCATCATCTTTTAAAATGGGTTTCTCCACAGTTGCCAATTGAACCAATTTCTCACCAACATACATTCCTGCTTTCATTGCATTCCCCTCCCAATCATTATCCACTAGAATTGTGCGAGCACTTTCAATTCTTAACGGTCCCTTGTATCCGTTATAACTCAATAAATTTGTCATACAACACAAGTATTAGTAATCCTTAACTTGTCCTACAACAATAATACTCCAAGCCATATATTTTGTAAACGCTTTATTTTCATGCGCGGAACGAGACGTAATGTTCCTTACACTTAATGAACCACATGAGTGACTATAAATAAAACAAGCGGAACGCCCATCGTTGTTACGGGTGTTCCGCTTGTTTGGTTGGCAGGAATTAATCGTTCTTCAGGGGTTCAAATTACAGGGTATCGCTTCTATAACAAGCTTTTTCGCAGGTAGTTTCAGCCAAGGCTACATATTGCTTCTCTTTACTATTACTCATGATACAATTCTCCGCGCTGTCGACATCACCATTGGCACTAGCTGCCCAGATATTGTCTCAGCCATTGGAGCGCGGGACGTTCCGAGCCGTTCGAGTTCAGCAGATGTGTATTCGATATCCAGGTTTGCCCCTGAATGTATCCCCAGAGCGTAACGCCCTTCACCGAAGGATGCTGCCATAATACCGGGAATTTCTCCTTGTATCTGGCAAGCTGGGTGTTGTCGTCGCCCGTGATATCCAGCTCCGACACATAGATTGGCAATCCTGTTGCCGCTAGCTTGTTCAGTACAGTGTTCATTGTGTTGACTGAGACGGTATCCATATTGAACTGGTGGCATTGTATGCCAATTCCGTCAATTAAGCCTCTACTCTTGAGCTGATTAATAATATTGACATATTGATCGGTTAATGAGGGATCGCCGATAATTCCATATTCATTTATAAGAAGCTTAGAATTTGGAAAAGCTTGTCTAGCCTGTTGGAACGACCATATTACCCAATCCCATCCGGTCGATCCGTCACCACCAATGGCATTGCGGAAGGACGGTTTCTGATGCAGTGGCTCATTCACCACATCTACAAACTCCGAATTCGAATAGCGCTGACCGGCAGCTTTAATCCACTGGGTTACTTCAGCCTTCTGATCAGCTGCCGACAGTCCACTAATCCATCCTGGCTCCTGGGCGCCCCATACCAAGGTGTGAAACTTGAACGGAAACCCATTATTACGGGAATAGTTGTAGGCGGTATCTGCCTGCGACCAGTTCATATTGTTACGATTGCCTTCAACCGAGCCCCACTTGGTTGAATTCTCCGGCGTCACCTGATTCCAGTACGTTCCGTAACTAGGAGGGACACTGCCGGCAATGACATTCCCGAGGAATTTGTTTCCTTTCGCCAGACCAGCATCAGCCTGATTCACCAGAACAGATGATAACAATACACCCGTCAACGCCAAACAGCTTACCAACTTGCCTACTTTAACTCTCAACATATAATCTCCTCCTCACACGTTTTAGGTTTGATACTTTTCACAATTGTAAAACGCTTACATTTCCAATTATAATAATCGGTGGTTATTTTTTACTACCTATGAAAATAAAGATTTAATCCAAGAAACTTTACATCATTGCGGGACAGCCAAACATCTGCGATCCTTTGCTATACATCGTTTCAATTAAATCTAGCTTGGCATAATCCTTAAATATCCCAGATGTATCACGGTAATTCTTTGGTATCGTTCTCTATAATCATCCTTCTATTGTATAAACATTTTATAGATTTGCTTTGCAGCGTTAACGAACCCTTGTATTTCATTCCGTTCATTATTTTTATGCCATGCAATTCCATAAGAAACCAAATCTTTCACATCCAAAGGAATGACGGAAAGCTCGGAATCTTCTGAGCATACAAAATTCGGCATCACCGCTATACCCATCCCCCCCTTGATCATTGCATCACTAATGAGAGCATTATCACTAAAATAAACGATGGAATCAGAACATTGCATCTGGATATCGTTTTGAACCCGTGCCATTTCGGTTGGGCATTTTAAGGGATCTAGTAGAATAAGGGCTTGGTTCCGCAGATCAGCTACCGAAACCATAGATTTGCAAGATAATGGATGATCTTTAGGTACAACACACACAAATCTTCCCACAAAAAGTTCTATGTAGCCAACGTCTAATAAGTCTTCAACACTTTCCTTGGAAGCAAAAATCAAATCCAATTTATAATTGGTAAATAGATTTCTATTCTCTTTATAATCAGCCATTTTTAAGTAAAGGTGAACATATGGCAACTTCTCTTTGTAAATACTTAATATTTTGGGAAGGTATTTCACTTCCAAGTTTCCCTCATACCCAATTGATAAATTAGATTCAAATATACGAGAGTAATTCTTTGCCTTTGCTATTGCAATATTTGTTCTTGTAAGAATATCCTTTATATCTTTATAGAAGGAAACGCCAGCTGGAGAAAGTTCTACACTTCTCTTTGTTCTAATAAATAATTTTAATCCAAGTTCCATTTCCAGCATGTTAATCTGATGTGTAACGGTAGGTTGAGTGATATATAAAAGTTGCGCCGTTCTTGTAAAACTCAGAGTTTCAGCTAGCTGAACGAAACACTCGAGTTGCTTAATATGCATTCTGATGCCCCTCCTACATTTATAGAAATCATCTATTAATGATAACATATTTCGATATCAGCTCCGTCCCAAAAGCTGATATAGTTTGTTCAAGGAAGTATGTGAAAAAAACAACAATTGGCGGTTCCTAGTTGTTGCCGATCATACCAACCCTTTAATCTGAATTTTAGGAGGAAATCATATGCGTTATATTGTTACGGGAGCAGATGGACAACTAGGCGGAAGAGTAGCAGCGAACATGCTGAATGAAGTTCCAGGGGATCAACTGATTTTCACATCTCCTAATGTGAGTCGTATAGCTAAAGAAACGATACTAGCTTGGGAGGAACAAGGCGTTACCATCAGAGAAGCTGACTACAATAACAAAGAGCAAATGATTGAAGCCTTCAAAGGCGGTGATCGAATCTACTTCGTATCTGGTGTGGTCATTGGACCAGAACGCGTTCAGCAACATAAAAATGTAATTGATGCTGCTATTGCTGCTGGTGTGAAACACATTACGTACACTTCATTCTTGGGCGCTAACCGCGAAGGATATTATCAATTTGTGTTACCGGACCACACAGAAACCGAAGCATATCTTCGGGAGACTGGAGTAGATTACAACATCATGAGAAACAATCTCTATATGGAAAACTACTTCACCAATTCCGTTATGCTGGCTTTTTTGAGTGACAACAAATGGTATACGGCTGCAGGCGAAGGAAAAGCAACTTTTATTGCAAAAGACGATAGCGGACGTGTAGCTACTGCTTTGTTATTAGGTAAGGGCGAGCATAACAAAGACTATGATGTAGTCAGCGGAGAATTAATTAGCCAGCATGAAATTTGCGATATGATCTCCGCAGCAGCCGGTATTGACTTTGAATATATCACGCTTGACAATGATGCGTTCTATCAATATCTGGACTCCATTCATATACCTCGTGATTCGCATGGCGATTATTCGAAATCACCTGTACCATGGTGCAGTAACGACATGGTAACTAACGAAGCGAGTATCAGAGATGGTTTGATGGCGATTCAAGCCGATACAGTTGAAAAATTGACTGGTAGAAAACCATTAACTGCACGTGACCTGGTTGAGCAATACAGCTTTGTATGGAAAAATAGAGTAACTACTTATGCTGGATTAAACCCAAATGTGACTAGCTTCTCGGTTAAACCCAAATAAACCCTCATGTATGTTGCTGGTTCTTCCTACGTCACTCACTGGTAATGCAGTTTCTGGAACTAATTTGACAGAGGCAGCCATTCTGCGGGCATCGTCGCGCCTATCGATGATTCGCGATATCTACCGTTTTTTAGGCTCGTAGGAAGGACAAATAGGGCCGCTTAACGCAAACAAAGTAACGTCCGTGCTCCCTTTAGAGGAGGCCGATTGATGCTTTGCAACCGTGGCTGTAGCTTTAATCCTCAGGTGAACTCCCTTTCCAAATCTATGCCATTGTCATGCTTTCAAAACCCTCCCGTATATCTTCGCTTGGAATACGATCACTACTGCCTGTAACGGCAAGATTGGGAATATTCGATATGTATTAGAGTGAATCTGGATATAGAGTATACTATATAGGTATAAGTTAGATACACGATGACATTCTATATGTATAGGTATTCCAAATACAGCGAAGAAGAGGTTGAACATGAGTCAGAAGCATTTTTCAGATTATCCATTAAGTGAAGAAATTGTGAGAGCGCTGGATAGTCTAGGCTATGAGACGCCAACAGAAGTTCAGACGAAAGTCATTCCAGTTGCGCTTGAGAAGAAGGATCTTGTTGCCAAATCACAAACAGGTAGCGGCAAAACAGCATCATATGGCATTCCACTCTGTGAGCTAGTAGATTGGAATGAAAATAAGCCCCAAGCTTTAATCCTGACGCCAACCCGTGAACTCGCGTTACAGGTCACCGAAGACATCACGAATATTGGACGCTTTAAGCGGATAAAAGCAACGCCCCTTTATGGGAAACATCCTTTTCATATTCAAAAGGCCGAGTTAAAGCAAAGAACACATATGGCTGTAGGTACGCCAGGACGTGTACTAGACCATATTGAACGAGGCACGCTATCGTTAGATCGAATGGCCTATCTCGTGATTGATGAGGCTGATGAAATGCTGAATATGGGCTTTATCGAGCAAGTTCAGTCGATCATTCAGGCCCTGCCTAGTGACAGGGTTACGATGTTATTCTCCGCTACTTTTCCTGAGGATGTAGCCAGACTGTCACGTAAATATATGAACAATCCTGTTGAAATTGAAATAAAAGCGACCGGTATAACGACAGCTACCATTGAACACTCCTTGATTCAGGTGGCTGAGGCGGACAAGCTGGTATTACTTCAAAATTTGCTTATTGTAGAGAATCCTGAGAGCTGCATTATTTTCTGCCGTACGCAGGAGAATGTAGATAAGCTATTCAGAGCCTTGGCTGATCTGGAGTATCCGTGTGATCGTATTCATGGGGGGATGGAGCAGGAGGAGCGTTTCGAGGTGATGAATGCGTTCAGAAGGGGACAATTTCGTTACTTGATTGCGACTGATGTAGCTGCTAGAGGTATTGATATCACGAATATCACCCATGTCATGAACTATGATATTCCTCTTGAGAAGGAAAGCTATGTTCATCGTACAGGACGTACGGGACGTGCAGGCAAGACGGGGAAAGCCATTACCCTGGTTACGCCTAAGGATGACAGACGATTAGCCGATATTGAAGCATACATTGGATTCGCAATTCCGAAAGTAAAGGCTCCCTCAGAAGAGGCTGTAGATCGCCGTAGAGAAGATTTTGAGCAGAAGCTGCATGTCAGAACTGTACTTAAAAAAGACAAGCGCGAGCAATTAAACCAACAGATTATGAAGCTTAACTTCAATGGCGGCAAGAAGAAGAAACTTAGAGCCGTAGACTTTGTGGGAACCATCGCTAAGCTTGACGGGGTAACCGCAGACGATATCGGGATCATTACGATTCTTGATCATGTAACCGATGTTGAGATTTTGAATGGCAAGGGTCCACTTGTGCTAGAGATTATGAAGAATACGACCGTAAAAGGTAAACTGTTAAAGGTACGCAAGGGGAATAAGTAGAGGTTACACGGTATAAAAGAGGGTCTAGGAGAAAGGCGCTATAGACGCACCTTTCCTCCAGCCATTTTAATTATGATGGTCAGTTGTGCCTGCTCATGGCTACCAGCTATCCCCTAATTTCCTGTTCTATCCGGGATCTTATCTGATCTACAAGGTGGGCATCCATCGTCGCCGCATAGATTTTCTTTAGCTCATCCCGTAAGGACTTAGCTTGCGTCAGATGCTGTATGGATTGCTTCATGGCTTTAGAGTATCGCTCTTTAATGTCAGCAATAGCATCCGAATGTGCTTCATCTGTGCCGGGCTGTATACAACGCGAATACATATCGACAATTTCATCGGTGGCGTGGACGGGCTCATACTCATGCGGTGCCGTGCTGTCGAAAATAGCAAACCCAAGCTCTCGCACGATAATCATATCGAGACTGTTCGGATCGAAGCCACAATGGTAGATTTCGATATCAAAGCCACGTTGTATTCCTTCATTCGCTAATTTCTTTAACAGAGTAGATTTACCGGATCCGGCGCGGCCTTTAACCAGATACCTCTTTAAGCCCGCAGTCAGATTAGGGACGTAATCAACAGCCCCCTGCGGCGTAGTCGCACCTAGAAAACGACGGTCTACCCGACTTACTCTCTCTAGTTTCCGATCACCATAGAGAAGTTCAATATACTCCTGGGTCAGTTTATCAGCTAATTGAAAATTCATGCTGGCTATATATATGGTTTCCCATTCGTCGTGAATACGGAGTGCTTCGGCAAAGCCGGAATAGGCTTGGTTATGTGCTTGCGTGATCTGTTCAGTCAAGCTGTCTATTTCTTGCTTCTGCAGATTCAACTGGAGCCTATCGGCTGCCTGCTCTACATCCACGTGTACGATAACTGTCTCAGGCAGTTCGGGCTCAATGACATGTGGTGCCGTTCCATCCACGATTCCTGCTTTTAACTTGGGGATAATTACTCCGTCCAACGCATCGTTATCCGCTGCGCAATGAAGAATCCATATCTCATAGCCTTGCTGTGCCATATGCTCTCCAATTTCTCGAATAAGCCTTGATTTCCCCGTACCAGGGCCTCCTTGTAAGACAAACACACGTGTTAATCCTTGAAGTGACGAATTATACAGGTTAGCAAATCCTTCAGCCGTATTGCCGCTGGCATAGAAATTAAGGATCGTTCCGTCCATAATCACACACCTTTCTGGGCGAATGTCATGCTTCATGCTCCATTGTATTAATTTTATACGGAAAAGGTGCCTTTTATTTCCTACCATCTTTGATAACTGAGGAATTTGAAAAATCCTTCAGACCTTTTGAGACAGCCCCCTGGATTATTTAAGGATTAAGCGCTCTTGCAATGGCATCCACATAACTTTGGCTGGCGCGTTGGCTTACTTCCGCTTGCGGAACCATCCCTTCAAAGCTGTGGAATGTGCCAGGATACAGATGAAATTCGACGTCTATACCCGCTTGAGCAAGGCGTGCCACATATTCGATCGTCTCATCTCGGAACAGATCAAGCTGGCCTACGCACGTATAGGTCGGCGGTAGCCCCGCCAGGCTTTCCGCTCTCGACGGGACCGCGTGTGGAGACACCTCGCTATCTTCGGTACGATCTCCCAAGTACATGTTCCAGGCCGCCAAATTGTTCGTCCGGTTCCATGTTGTATTATCAGCCGTAATTTCATGGCTTGACGCCGTAATATTGCGGTCGTCGATCATCGGATACAGCGGCATTTGGAAGACGAGGGCTGGCCCGCCTTTGTCGCGAACCATTAAAGCAAGCGCTGCGGTCAGACCGCCGCCCCCGCTTGCACCGGCAATCGCGATTCGATCCAAGTCGATGCCCAGCAGCTCAGCTTCGCCCGTCATCCACGTCAAGCTGGCATAACAGTCATCGATGGCAGCTGGGTAGGGGTGCTCCGGAGCAAGTCGATAATCGACCGATACGACGACGCATTTAGCCGCCTGCACGAAGCGTTCGCACAAAGCGTCGTCCATATCAGGATGCCCCATCACATAACCTCCCCCGTGAATCCACAGCATGGCCGGAAGCTTAGCGTCAGTGCGCTGGGCAGGTTCGTAGACTTTGACCAATATTTCGCCTGCTACGCTTGGAATCATCCGGCTTGTCGTATGTACGTGCTCCGACTTCTCAATGGGAGGACCCGACAAATAGCTTCTGCTCAGTTCTAAATTTTCCTCTAGTTGAAAACCAGGGAATTGTGCTAATACCGGCCTTAATTCTGGCAATACCCGACTTTCAGAATTCATTCGAATCACTCCTATAATTGAATTATGATCTTTTTTCTGTCTCGGCTTCCCACTTAGCTATTTCTTCCCGAACTCGGGGTGCTACCTCTGTACCTAGCAGCTCAATGGCTCTCATCACCTCGGCATGCGGCATCGTGCTTAACGGAACATACAACATAAAGCGTGTAACGCCTACATGTTTGCGAAGATGAATGATCTTCTGGGCAACAGTCTCGGGATCGCCAACATACAGTGCACCTTCAAAACTGCGCGCGGCGTCGTAGCTAGAACGATCATAATGTGCCCAGCCCCGCTCCTTACCCAATCTATTCATACCTGCCATGGTAGAAGGGAAAAATGTATCGGCAGCTCGCTCAGTATTCTCTCCAACAAATCCTATCGAGTGCGATCCAACCTTAAGCTGCGATTCATCATGACCAGCGTGCGCCGCTGCTTTCTTATAAAGCTGCACAAGCGGTGCAAAATCCGTCGGTTTCCCACCGATGATCGCCAGCATCAATGGCAGTCCTAACAGACCTGCTCGGATAGCAGAATCCTGTCTGCCCCCACTGCCAACCCATATCGGTAAAGGATCCTGAACAGGCCGTGGATACACGCCCAAATTGTTAATCGCTGGCCGATGCCTGCCCTTCCAGGTTACTTTTTCGGACTCCCGTATTTTAAGGAGCAATGCCAAATGTTCTTCAAACAGCTCATCGTAGTCGTCCAAGTCATAGCCAAACAGTGGAAAAGATTCAATAAAGGAACCCCGGCCCGCCATAATCTCCGCACGTCCATTTGAAATGCCGTCCAGCGTGGCAAAATCCTGAAAAACGCGCACCGGATCAACTGAAGAAAGCACCGTCACTGCACTGGTCAGCCGAATCCGTTTCGTCTGCGATGCAGCCGCAGACAGCACAATTGCTGGTGAAGATGCCGAATAATCCTTCCGGTGATGCTCACCTACGCCAAACACATCAAGTCCCACTTGATCAGCAAGGATAATTTCCTCGACAACTTCACGCAATCGCTGTGCGTGGCTCATCACTTCACCTGTCTGAACATCCGGTTTCGTTTCTACAAACGAAGTAATACCTATTTCCATGATCCATCTCTCCTATACTAATAGCTTTCTCTGTCAGCAGCTTCAAACTATTATTCCGGTTCTTTTCAAGCAGGCTGATGTGTAGCTCAGATTGATGCTACCCCTCCTATCTCCGTTGGTTTTAAGCATCTTAAAAAAATAACATACTGATCGGTAAGATAATTTTCTCAGTAATATAACTCATAGAAACGATTAATGTCAATAAATCAAATTCCCTTGTTAGGATAAACCAACCTGCATTTGACAATATAAACGACTAATTATAAGATAATAACATACTATTTGGTACGAAAAAAAGACTGCTGACAATTACACATGGGAGAGGTGTTGATTATGGGACGAACCCGCGAATTTGACGAAGAAAAAGCATTAGATGCAGCTATGCAACTATTTTGGGAGAAGGGATATGAGGCTACCTCATTAAGTGATCTAACTTCCAGAATGGAAATTCAACGCCCCAGTATATACTCAGCTTTTGGGGGCAAAAAAGAATTGTTCGAAGTCGCGCTACGCAAATACATGATGTCCCGTGCTTCTCTGGTCCGAACCAAACTTCAAAGCAACCCATCTGTAAAAGAAGCATTTCGCACTTTTTTTGAAGGTGTGGTCGATGAGGAATATACAGGAGACCCTAGAAAGGGATGCTTTTGCATTAATACAATGGTCGAACTTGCGCCTCATGATGAGAAATTTGAAATTCTTACTAGGGAACATCAAATGTACCTATCGGTCATATTTCAAGAAACCATAGAACGAGGTATACAATCAGGTGAACTTGAGATCGGGCTAGATGCGAAGGCTGTATCACAGACGCTAATCGTATCGTTAATTGGACTAACTGTAATGATGAAGTCTCGTCCAGAGCGATCATTTATTAATAATACGATAGAGGTGACACTTACACTGCTTAAATAATTCGGAATGATTCAAATTATACGAAGGGTAACCACTATTAGGTCATTCGCACATGTCTGTCATCGTAACTCACTGATCTTTTTTTGCATATTCATGCTTAATAACGTATAATAATTCAAAACTAATAAAAGGGAGCACATCTAATGTCATTTGTAGTAAGAAACGCTGAGCCTGATGATTTAAACAGTTTGACCGAGTTAATGTATGAATACATCGTTGGTTTTTATCAAAACCCTAGGCCACCTGTCGAAAAAATTCATAATTTGATCCAAACCCTTTTTGAACAGCAAAATGGTATACAATTTGTGGCAGAACAAGATGGAAAGCTAGTCGGATTTGCTACATTATTCTTTACATTTAGCACGATGAAAGCAGACAAAATTACAGTTATGAACGACCTTTTTGTAATGGAACCATTTAGAGATACAGAAGTGGAATTTCAGCTTTTTTTAGAATGCCAAAAATATTCACAAAATCATGGATATGCGCGTATGACCTGGATCACTTCTACTGAGAATAAACGCGCTCAAATTTTCTTTAAAAAGATGGGTGCCACCCAAGGGAAAGATTGGGTCCACTTTTCTTCATAACAAGGCAGGATTTTGATTATACAAGGCCATTGGACTAAAAAAACAACCATTGACGACTTGGAGCGTCGTATTAAAGACTGGAGACAATCCGACGGAATTTCCGTTCCAGCCGTTGAACTGCAATCCGGTTAACATGGAATTGTTCGTTGTATCTATCGTAAGTTCTTTGCTTACCATGCTGGCCTTGCCGTCTTTCTCGGCTGTTCCTTCAACGGTATAAGTGCCATCGGCCAAGTCCGACAGAGGCTCCAGTATTCCAGCTTCTAGACAACGCTGAAACGACAAAAAAGGCTGCTCACAAGAGAACGACTGAATAGTTTCAGTCTTCCTCAAGAGCAGCCTTTCGCATGCAGCGGCAACCTCAATCTGCCGCCAAGAACTCCGTCTACTTCATCGGAATGACAAAGGACACTGTCGTTCCCTCGCCGGGTTTGCTGTCGATCGACAGTCCTTGGCCATACAGTTGGATCAATCGTCGGTTCGTATTGGAAATGCCAATGCCGTTATCTATGACTTCAATGAGAAGGATGAAAATGATGTTACGACAAGAGGTTCTGGATGGAATTAGTCTATTCATACCGTGACAGTTCGACAAAAGCCGGATTTATTCATTTATTTATACTACGAACGACGAGGCGGTATCCTGCGACTTCCACTGCTCATACCAACGGGTAATGTCGGCGCTAATCGGCAGTTCTAACTCGCGTTCTATTCTCTCTTTCAGGATCAAATATTGTTCTTCTACGTCGACAGGATTGCCAGCCGCGTGATAGAGCTTCATCAAAGAAAAATAGCATTCTTCCTCGTCTGGACATATTCGTTGAATGCGTAGGTTCACTTGGATGGCTTTGTCCAACGATCCTTGCTGCTGGTAAAACTCGCTTAGTTTATTCATCTGGTACAGCCATAGTAATCGCAAGCGCTCCCGTTCATGTTCCGCCCACAAGTACCCATAATCTCCAAGGTAATCACCCGTGTACATCCCAAGCACGCGCTCATAAGCGTCGACGGTACGCTCACCCATGACGCCCAATTGCTTCATCTCATATTCCCATATATTAATATTTACACGCGCTTCTCCAATTTCAAGCTGGTATCCAGCTTCTAAATCTCCGGCGTGAATGGATACCGTTTCCATACTATATTTTTTTAAGGTTTGACGAATATAATAAATGGCCGTATAGAGATTCTGTGCTGCCTTTGCCTCCTCAACATCCGGCCATAACAATTCAAGCAACACACTACGGTTAACCATCCGGTCCCGATGATGGAGCAAATAGGCGAACAATTCTTGCGCCTTGCTTGTCCTCCATTTAACACTTTGAAACTCCATACCGTTCGGTTTGAACTGAATCCGATTGAAACAGCAGATCAAAGGCGAGTCCGTATCCGGCCGTTTCGTCAAGACTTTCATGTCCAGTTTCTCTTTTATCCGTATAACAGTATTTCGTAAACGCTCCCTTTTTACTGGCTTCATAATATAGTCCAGGGCATAAAGTTCAAAAGCACGCACTGCATACTGATTGTAACCGGTCACAAAAACAATCTCGATGCCTGGAACGACTGCCTGTATCTGCATACCAAGTTTTAAACCGTCGATCTCGGGCATATGTATGTCCAGGAATACTACATCGGGCCGATGTTCTAATACACCTGTAATAACCTCTTTTGGATTTGAGAACGCAGCCACAATCTCTATATCACTTATTTCACTTTCAAGTATTTTTTGAAGCCCGACCAACGCTAACGGTTCGTCATCAACTAATAGGACTTTCACGTAGAACCTCCTGAACAAGAGAGATAGTATATATAGCATAAAGAAGAAAAAAAGTTACTTATGATATGGCTCAGCTTAACGATTTATCGGCTAAAAATGACCTATGATGAATAGGGATTAAGCCATCTAGACCTGCAAAACTTCTACTGAGAATATACCTGCCCTTGATTTAAGTCAATGAATCGGTATAACCCGCCTATTATAATGAAATCAATTCAGAAAAATAGGGGGTTATATGATGGCTACCTCAGGAAAAGAACTAACAGACCAGCGAAAAATTGCTTTAACTGCTGGCACCTCGCTTGTCATTATGACACTTGCTGCATTTTTTTCGTATGGCTTTGTCCATGAAAGCCTTGTAGTGCAAGGAGATGCCGGTGCCACATTTCATAACATCATGTCACAACATATGCTTTTCAAAGCAGAAATCTTGGGTTGGGTCATCATCCTGATCTGTGACATCGTGGTCGCCTGGGCTTTCTATATCTTTTTGAAGCCGATTCATACAAATCTTTCATTACTTGGTGCATGGCTCCGTCTGGTCTATACGACTATATTGGGAATTGCCATACTGAATTTAATATTGGTGTCAGTTCTCTCAAGCAGTACAGACTACTCATTATTATTTGAAACCAATCAACTTCAAGCACAAGTGATGCTGTATTTGGAAGCATTTGATCCGATCTGGTCTATTGGTTTAATTATTTTTGGCGGGCATCTACTGATTGTGGGCTACTTGGCTTTCCAGTCAAACAGCATACCTAAAGTCATCAGCATCTTAGTATTAATTGCTTCCATTGGCTATATTGTCATTCACCTATCTAATACGATTCTCCCACATTACGATGGGATCCTTACGATGCTTAAACTTATATTTACCGTGCCGATGGTTGCAGGAGAATTGGGCTTTGGATTATGGTTGCTGTTCAGAGGAGGGAAAGCTTCTATACAGGCTTGACGCTTGCCTAGTTATTATCTTGATGAATCCGCTTCTTGATTCTGCTGAGTGACTCTGGAGTAATGCCGAGATAACTCGCAAGTTGGTGTTGAGGTACACGATCGATTAAACCAGGTCGATTCAGTAATAGTGCTTTGAAGCGCTCTTCAGGTGTAGAAGCGATAAATGAAGCGAACTCATCTTGTACCTGACCAAAGTTTTCCTCTATCATTCTGCGTGTCATCGATTCCAGTTGAGTGTACTGGTTATACATGTCTTTTTTGGTATCCAGGTTGCCAACGACCAATACGCAGTCTTCAAGACACGTAATAGTGTACTCGGATGACTTCTCTATTTTATGATGATTAAACATCGAAATGGCTTGCTCTTCTGTGTAAAAATTGGACGTGATCTCTTTTCCCGTTTCATCAACCAAATACTGCCTTACACAACCCTTCAACACGAAATAGCATTGAGCTGGAACATCTCCTTGTCTAAGGAGAACTGTTCCTTTTTTATATTCTTCAACAAGTATATTGTCAACAATCGCCTGTTGTTCTTCTTCGTTAAGTGACGTAAATTTAGTCAAATATTTGAACAATATTCTCCTCATTTGGCTTTCCTTTCATCTTATAGATTCATTCATTAGCGTTAATATCCTCTTAGCATCTCCTGTTTATATTATATACCCACATTAATAAATTTGTATGAGAAGTTGTCGCTTTCCCACTCGTTGTGATACGGTTCTCGGTATTGCCTATATCGGCAAAGTGCTGAAAAAAAGGCCCTCCTTTGCGAGATGGCCTTCCTCCTTATAGAAGCAGCTCAACCAGCCCCTAACGAATTAAATTGAGCCAATTCCGCGATATGAGCACTATTTGTAACCTCAAATTTCTTATCCATAAATTTAGCTTGAAGGTGACGTTACGTCACCTGCTATACTTACTGAGAATGACATGCTGGAGCGATCGATTGGATGTGAGGAAAGGATGAACAAAGAGAACTATCTGACGACAGGGCAGCTTGCCAAGCGTACAGGAATAACGGTCAGGACATTGCGATATTACGATCAGATTGGGCTTCTAATTCCAGAAGATCATCTCACTGGATCCATAAGATCGTACAACATGAAGGACCTGGAAAAATTGCAGAAGATCCAAACGTTGAAGTACTTAGGGCTATCACTGCAAGAAATAAAGGACATCTTAGATGCAGAGTCGCTATCCATAGGGGAGATCAGACATTCGTTGCAAGCACAGCTCGATGTTCTACAGAGGAAAATCGCTCATACGGAGCACGTAGTCCACGCAATACGAGATGCCATGGAAATGTCGGTCAATGGGTCTAATTGGAACCATTTGGTGGATGTTATTCGAACCGTGCAGAGTGGTCAAAATTGGGGAGAACAGTATCGGACGGCGAACCGCCTGCAGACGCGGATACATCTTTATGACAAGTTCAGTACGAATCCGCAAGGCTGGCATCGTTGGGTCTTTGAA
>NZ_PNXQ01000005.1:602076-632186 GCF_005217525.1 Paenibacillus terrae
GCGGCGACGGAACCTTTTGGCTAAGAAACGCTGAACGAATTCCAAGGGGCTGGCGCATCACGCTTACCGATATGTCAAGCGGAATGGTGGAAGAAGCACGCTGTCGCTTAGGAAGCAACAATTCGCAGTTTAAGCTTTTGTCTGTTGACGCGCAGCAGATCCCATTTCATGATGAGCATTTCGATATGGTTATCGCTAACAACATGCTGTACCACGTGCAGGATATCCCTAGAGCGATACGCGAGATGCATCGTGTCCTCAAGCGAGGAGGTATAGTATGTACCTCTACGATGAGCACTCAACACCTACAAGAGGTCGAGCACTTGGCAGTTTCGTTCGACCCCGACCTTCATGTGTTAGATCAAGCTATTAAACGGTTCCACCTGGGTAACGGAGGGGACTTGCTGTCTTCTTGCTTCTCCGATCTTCGGTTGCTTCGTTACGACGACCGTCTGTTGGTCGACGAGGCGGAACCCCTGATCGAATATATGATTTCGACTCCGATGAACGCAAGAGAGCGACTTGTCGGAGCGGCCATTGACAAGTTTCGAGACCACGTCAAAAGGCTTCTGGAGCAGAACGGAGCCCTCGAAATGACGAAAGAGAACGGGATCTTTTTAGGGAGGAAATGAGATGAAGGCACAACAGCACCACCCAAGAGTACGGATCGTAAAAGAGGAGCTTCTATCGGATAGCTGGTACATCTTAAAAAAGGTCACATTTGAATATGAAAAAGAAAATGGACAATGGGAGACACAATCCCGTGAAGTGTACGACCGCGGCAACGGCGCGACGATCCTGCTCTATCATCGGCACAAACAAACCGTTATACTGACCAGACAGTTCCGAATGCCTACTTATCGGAACGGCAATGAGACTGGGATGCTTATCGAAACCTGTGCGGGACTGCTCGATAAAGAAACACCAGAAGAAAGTATTCTGCGGGAGACGGAGGAGGAGACGGGGTACCGTATCGACCGTGTGCAGAAAGTTGGCGAGGCCTATATGTCACCGGGATCGGTTACCGAAATCCTGCACTTCTTTGTAGCCGAGTATAGTGAAGATATGACAACAGGTCGGGGTGGAGGCCTGGAGGAGGAACAGGAAAACATTGAAGTGGTGGAACTTCCGTTTGCTCAGGCGCTCGACATGGTCCAAAGCGGCGAGATTCGTGACGCCAAGACGATAATGCTGCTCCAGTACGCTCAGATCCAAGGTCTCTTGAAAGTGAAATCGAAACCGCTGCATATCCTCATCGCTGGCCCATATCGTTCTGGAACGAATGATGATCCTGAATTAATTGAAAAAAATGTAAAATTCATGAATGAAATCGCTCTTCAAGTTTACGAAGCTGGGCACATGCCAGTACTGGGGGAGTGGTATGCTTTACCCCTTATCGCGACAGCCGGTTCCACTAATCTGGGAGACGAGATGTTCAACCGAATTTTTCATCCGTCTTCCATTCGCCTGCTTGATTACTGCAACGCCGTGCTTCGAGTCGGAGGATCATCTCAGGGTGCCGATGAAATGGTAAGGGTTGCGAAAGAGAAAGGATTGTTGATTTACGAACGGCTGGACGAACTTCCGTTGGTGTGATTTATATTGCTTTGACTCTAACCCCTTTATTGACTAAAGATAGAAGAGTATTAAATCCTTCTTTTGATATACCCAAATGGTCTATCGAAACAGCAGGAAGAGTGGCCGCTGTTGATGCAATTTCTGATAAAGAAGTAGAATCAATATATAATTCTGTGTGCCAGCCTACTAAATCATAGACTCTTCTTGCAAAGTAATCTAAACGAGATATATCTTCTGAGCCGCCTCGCTTGACGTTAAAACGTATAGCTCTCACACCACAGCCATGAAGTCGTATCATTTCTTCATCCAGATGTATCATGACGTAATTGAGTTACGCCAACAAAATGTGCACCTAGTTTTTGCAATGAACCAGATACTACTGCACCGCCAAGACTATCTAAATCATGCACATGATTCAGATAGTCTTGGCAGGTAAAAGCATTAGGCAAAAATCCTTGATTTTTCACGAGAGGAAAGCGCAGGTCAATGATATGCAAATGAGCATCAAATACTGTACGCATAAACTCTCCTTTCTACTATCCATAAGCTGTAGTAGCGAGCACATTTCTTTCTATTCCATTAGATGAAGCTTAGTTTCGTTATATATACATATTATAAACCTACCCGCCATCCTTACAAAGTTCGGGATCCCCAACGGCTAAACTTTTACGCTTGACACGCTTTATGTACAAGAGTAAATTTAATGCATTATTTACGAATGTAAACAAGTATATGGAAAAAGATTCCGAATTTTTTCAAAATAATAATGAAATGAAACGGAGAATCACGATGATCGCAAAGTTCAGAAAAGGTTCGTATAAACTATCTGCCGTCGCTATAATTCTGGTTTTGGCCTTAAGTGGCATAATACTTACTAATGCATTAAAGAGCGGTAAGAATACCGAATCAACTGTAGATCCAAACGTAGGTTCCAAGAAAGAAAATTCTTCTTCATTAAAGGTAGAACGTCTTAATGATTGGGCAAAATGGTTTCCTAATCTGGCAAGGGCAAAAGACTTTTCCGGTTTTCAGTTTAAAGTACCCGATTATCTACCTCCTGGTTATCAACTTCAAAATGTCGAAGTTCTTGAGAAATATATCAATCGTATCGATAATCAAGTTACCATTACTTTTGTATCAAACTTCGGAAAACAGGATGAAAAAAAATTCGAGTTGCTTGCCTCCAAGGGAAATTTACTCCAAACATACAGTCGATCAGGGGCGGGGGATGTCCGGAGTATTGCTCCGGCATCTTGGGGGAATGCACAAGTCCGTTCCTACAAACAAGATGAGGTTTCGTATGCTGGCATCAAAGGCACATTAGTAACCCAAATTCAAAATTATGAACATCATCAACCGGAAAGGGAAAAAAGCTTCGTTTGGCAGGATGAGGGAATCTGGTATGCAACGAATTACTATAGCGAAAATCATTCCAGAGAAGGGCGCCCTGAGTTTTGGACGAAAATCTCGCAAGGCGAGCTGGAGAAATTTTTGCTTTCCTTTACATTCCCCCAACAAATCCAAAATGTCAGCTACGATGGAAAAGGAAATTCGTTTCCTCTATATGATCAGAAGGATTTGCTGGAAGCAAAAAAAATTCTGGGTTTTAAGGTGAAGTTGCCAATTGAACTGTGGAATAACCAACTTAAGCTTACTGACTCGGTACTGCTTCAGGCAGGAGATCAAAACACGGGTTACAATTTTAGACCAGACGCGGATTCAATTAAAAACATATACCATGCAGAATACAATTCTAAAATATATAAACTAAATGATGAGCTCACCTTCTATCAGAGCAAAGTTCCCATTGTTAATGCTGCAAAACTATCCGCAATTCGCACATTAGACATTAATGGTATTAACATTTCCGTTGGTGAGGACAACAATAACGTCTACAATGAATATGGACGCGGTACAACAAACAAGAAGGACACCAGAAGTCAAACCTACTACTTATGGAAGCAGAACGATATTTACTATACCGCCATCTTTTTGGGCTTGGACAAAAATCAGGAAGAAATGGTAAAGACATTGGTACTTGCGCCCCTCCAATAAATTAAGATTTTCCAAGAAGATCGGCGGATTTAATACTTATTCTGAATGTACGGATTCTCTTGTTGCGACAGGCCAGGTCTTTTGGGGAACCACCCACCAAATATGATCCGTACATGCAGGCAGGAAATACAGATAAAATTAGCGTAACGGTATCCTAGTCGATCCGGGTTGTTGCTGCGGCAATGTCCCCGAAAGCCCAATGTCCGACCGGGACATCTGACCATCTGGACGAGTCAGCGAAGGATATCGGCTCTCTCTTCCATACCCGATTGAACATAGTAACCGCCTCTGCCCGGCTCAGAGTCTGGTCGGGCTGGAAGCTGCCGTCCGGCATGCCACGCATATAGCCAGCTTGCTGCACCCGTGCAATATCACCTTCCGCCCAGTGTCTGGACGTATCCGGGAAGGTAGCCGAAGCTGCTCCGTTCAGATTCTTCCAGCGTGCCAGCACTGTCGCCAGCTCCGCTCTAGTGATCGGACGCTCCGGTGCGAAAGTGCTGCCGCTGTAGCCCTGCATCCATCCTGCCGTTGTCACGGAATCAATCGCTTCAGCAGCCCAGTTCTGCCCTGCAACATCCGTATAGCTGGCGCGCTTCTGCGGTGCTGACGATTCCACCAACGGCTGCTTCGACCGATCAACAGCCAGACGGAACAGAATCTCTGCCAGCTCAGCCCGTGTCATCATACGCGCCGGTTGGAATGTCCCATTCGAGTAGCCTTGCATATACGGCTGCGAACGCTCACTCTCCTGCTCTCCGCCTGTGCTCGCGATCTGCTTGTCCAGATGCAGCACTGTAAAGGTGCTGAACTTATTTACACTAAAGCTAAGCCCTGCCGGCTGGTTACCGTCCCACAGCAGCGTCGGCTGCACGAGCTCCCTGGTGCCGTCGCTATGCTCCACATACACAGCCAGATTGCTCAGGAAAGCCTGGCGTTCTTCGGCAGAGTTCGGCAGCGACTGCTGCGGTAGTGGCAGCACCAATTCTACCGACTGCCCCTGCAGATTCGTCTCGATTATCACCGGTCGGCCGATAACGCGAATTTCACCCTGTCCGGCGGCTGCTTGCACGAGGCTATTCTGTTTTGCCCGTTCTGCTACCACCTGGATTGCCGCTTCACTCTTTAGCGGACTGAGCGTAAACTGACGGTTCCCGTCCATCGAACCGAGCGTTGATGGAGTCAGGATCAGACGCGCATGGTTAGTGCATACTTCCAGACCGATCCCCCCATCTGCCAGTATCTTCGCCGTATCCTTTGGCAGGACGAATTCAAGCTCGGTGACTTCATCCTTTGGATCAGGCATCACCAGCCGGACGCTAGAGCGTCCTTCGGCCTTCACGCTGCTCAATGCCTCCCGTGCCTGAGCAGCTCCATAGGTGACCCGGTCTTTTTTCGCCCCGTCGGACAGCGTTATCCGCTGAATGACGACATTGGAGAGCAAAGTACTGCTGTTCTTGCCACCGTCCACACTGACTGTCACATTCTCGCTCTGTGCGGCAGATATGCTACCGCCACCAGTAGACGAATTTCTGGAGGAATCTTTGCCCGGTGCTGGAGTTGGCGCTGGTACTGGCTCAGGTGTTGGTGTTGGCGTTGTACCCTCACCCGGGTTCGTCGCCTCTGCATCCCGGACGAACGTCAGATAGAAATCATCCAGCGATCCCCACGCCCCTCCGTCTGCCTGGATGGAAGCACCCACCGTCAGCTTGCCATCGGTTACCCGTATATCGCGAATGACCGGCTGACTCCACTGAACCCAGCCATTTACACCGGTAGCTACCTTATCTTCCTTGCCGCTGGTGGCGGCAAACAATTTCATCTGCGCGTTCTTCGCATCGCCGCCCTGGATCGACATCGAGAGGTCATAGTAGCCTGGCTTCAAACCGTAGACCGCCTGTTCTACCCGGAAATAGACCGCATCCGCCGAATAGAAATGCAGCGAATGCTGACCCGACTTCGCATCGGAGGCTTTGTTCTGGTAGTCGGTGTGGGGCGCGTTTCCGTCACCGTAAGTAATCTCCCACATGCTTCGGTCGCTCTGTTCAAAGCCGCCGTTCACCAGCAGATTCGGTCTGCGAATCTCCAGCGCCGCCTGCGCCGGATAACCGCCTTTGGCTGTCCCTTTAATCACGTAACTGCCCGCTCCCTGTCTCACCGCTTGCTCTATGGCCGCCTGATCCCACTCCACAGCAAGTGTTCCGGTGCTGCCGTCGTTATACATCACGGTGACCGAATCCGGCAGCGAAATGTTCTCACCCGCGTTGGCCGTTAACGTGACCGCTTGGACTGCATCGACCTTGAGCGCAGCAACCGCTCCAGTGTTGACATAGTTAAACACATTCAGCGAAGGAAGTGGATGGCCCCTAAAATCAAACAGCGCCTGATTGTCTACCGCGCTACCGCCATACCACTTACCCGCATCGTCGGGGTCATATTCCGCAGCATAGCTGGCCGCCCAACCGGAACCATATTGTTCCCACAACTGCTTGTTCTGCTCAACATCTGCTTTTGGTCCTACCGGCAACCAGGCTGGTTCCCAATAAAATACACCAATGCCTGCATCGCCTACATTGGACACCGCTTCAATGACATTACGGACCGACGTGGCCTGCCCCTGAGCACTGATCGGATAGTCCAGCGTCTGTCCCGAGCTTCTCGGGGCGGTATTCTCGTGTCCATCCCCGTCTTCAGATGTATACGCATAGGACGTTTCCGCCACCATTACTTTTTTACCATACGTATCTGCTACCTGCTTCAATACTGCTGTGAGATTACTCAGTGAACCGTGCCAGAACGGATAATACGAGCTGGCAAAGACATCATAGTCCACGTGGTTGTCCGACAGCGCCTTCGCATAGGAAGCATAGCGGCCCGGCGTCTCCGGGTTGGTAAAATGCAGTGCGACGAGAATATTCGGATCGACGGCACGCACCGCCTGGCTTCCCTTATTAAATAAAGCACTAATCTTCGTCCAATCTTTCTCTCCGATAAACGACTGGTTCGTCTCATTGCCGACCTGCACCATCCCCACATCTATGCCCTGATCGAGCAGTTGCTGTAGACTGTCCCTGGTGTAGTCGTATACAGCCTGCTCCTTGTCAGCAAAACCAAGGTTTTGCCAGACCTTAGGCACATGCTGCTTGCCCGGATCGGCCCAGAAATCGGAATAGTGGAAATCCACCAGCAGCTTCAGCCCGTTGTTGGTCGCCCGCTTGCCGATTTCGATCGCTTTGGCCAGATCGTTATTCCCGCCACCATAGCCGTTAGCTTTCACATCATATGGATGATTCCAGACACGCACCCGGATATAGTTTACACCGGATTTCTTCAGCGTCTGGAATATATCCTGCTCTGTGCCCTGCTCGTTATAGAAGCGTACTCCACTCTGCTCCAGGGAGAGAATGCTGGATATATCGACACCTTTGATAAAATCAGACTTCAATCCTTCGACCTTCTTCACGAAAATATCCGCTGCCACCGGCTGGGTCGTATCCGTACTGACCTGCTTTAAGGTAAAGCGGTCCAGATAGCCCCACGCAGACGCAGCGCCGCTGATCCTCGCTCCAATGACCAGATCAGAGGTCTGCTCGGTCAGCACGAATTTCAAGGTCACGCTTCCCCATTGGTTATAGCCTGACGTTGCCACCTCACCGCTCTGATCCGCACCTGCGAATACCTGTACATGTCCCGCTGCGGCATCGGCGCCGCCCATCGATTGCACCGACAGCTCATAGCTGCCTGGCTGCAGCGTCGGAAGCTTCTGGCTGACCGTGACCTGCTGATTCACCGGCGCAGCGTCGTTGACCCAATACTTGAATGCATACGTATCTTCGGACGGAGTAATAAAAGGATCACTGGCATAGGCATAATGCTGAATATCCACCTGATTCCAATCCGATGCCTCCACCTTCCACGATTGATCACTCCAGAAGTCCGTCTCGAACCCCCCGTTTACGACTCCATAGGCACTGGCCGATTCTGCCGCCACCGCTGGTGCCAGCCGCATCGGCAAAGAACCGAACACGAGCGCCACCACCAGCAACCACCATGCCTGTCTCTTTCTTTTCATCTCTCTGTCCCCTTTCTTCAAACCCGAATACCCATAATCGGCTCCATCTTCATAAAGCGCTTACATAATTACTGTGATCACTATATCAGACACCCATGATCGGAAACATGGGACGATTGCAACATTTTGTATTCTTAAGCAAGTATTTTAGCGGTGGGAAATATTCCCACCGCTAAAATAATATTTTTAATTTTGAGCATTTTGTATAGATCCCAAGAGCAATTGCAAATTAGCAATATAGAGATCAAAACGGTCTGGTTTGTTTATATATTGCACTTCGGAGCGATTGGAATCGAATTTTGCAAAATCCTGATTTTAGATACGCTAGGGTAAAATCCAAAATTAACGATGGAGTGGTTCTTTTTCCCCCAGACCAAGCGTCTGCGTTGTGGAATCATGAATTTCTTGGAAAAGCTCCGGGTTTTCTGCTAGTGACACACCATAAGAAGGAATCATTTCTTTTATCTTCGGTTCCCATTCTTTCAAATGTTGTGGGAAGCATTTTTCCAATACTTCCAGCATAACGTGAACAGCAGTTGAAGCACCCGGAGAAGCACCAAGCAATGCAGCTACCGAGCCATCAGCGGCACTAACCACTTCCGTACCAAATTGAAGGGTTCCTTTACCAGCCTCCGTATCTTTGATCACCTGCACACGTTGGCCCGCTATCACGATCTCCCAGTCCTCGATGTTGGCGTTCGGAATAAACTCACGTAATTCTTCCAGACGCTTTTCATTCGATAACATCACTTGCTGGATCAGGTATTTGGTCAATGCCATCTCTTTTGCGCCTGCCGCTAACATCGTGAAGAGGTTATTGGGTTTGACAGAACAGATCAAATCCAAATTTGAACCCGTTTTCAAAAACTTTGGTGAGAAGCCGGCAAACGGTCCAAACAATAGTGCTTTTTTGTTGCCGATGTATCTTGTATCCAGATGTGGAACAGACATGGGAGGAGCACCAAGCTTAGCTTTACCGTATACTTTTGCATGATGCTGCTCGACAACTTTAGGATTGTTACATACCATAAACAGTCCACTTACCGGAAATCCTCCGATATGTTTGGACTCAGGAATACCGGTTCTTTGTAGTAAAGGTAGACTTCCGCCACCACCACCGATAAAGATAAATTTGGCAGTATGGTATTCGATTTTACCGCTTTCAAGATTATGCACTTTGACTTCCCACGAGCCGTCGCTCGTACGTTTAATATTCTTAATACTATGCTTGTATTTGATCTCGACGTTTTTACTTTGTAAATGGTCAAACAACATGCGTGTTAAAGCACCAAAGTTGACATCTGTTCCGGAGTCGATTTTGGTTGCCGCGATCGGTTCATTCGATGCACGGCCTTCCATGATCAGCGGAATCCATTCCTTCAGCTTTTCAGGGTCATCAGAAAATTCCATTCCTTGGAACAGAGGGACGTTTGATAGCGCTTTAAATCGCTTATTCAAAAAAGATACGTCTTGTTCCCCTAGTACCAAGCTCATATGAGGTATTGGCTTGATAAAGTCCTGCGGATTACGAATCAAATTGCTGTTTACAAGAAAAGACCAAAACTGTCTTGAGAGCTGAAATTGCTCGTTAATATTTACAGCTTTACTAATATCTACAGATCCGTCGGTTTTTTCGGATGTATAGTTCAGCTCACACAGTGCGGCATGGCCCGTACCGGCATTATTCCATTCGTTAGAGCTTTCTTCTCCTGCGCTTGCGAGTTTCTCAAACACTGTGATTTCCCATTCCGGTGCTAACTCTTTAAGCAATGATCCCAGAGTCGCACTCATGACTCCGGCACCAATTAAGATAACGTCTGTTTTTTTCTGTATGCTACTCATAAAAACCTTCCTTATCTCTTATATTTGCAAAAAAGAGTAGGCCCTCCTGCTTAGGTGATACAAGAAGCAAGGCTCCACTCAGGAACATACCTTTTCTGTCTCTATTATAACTAAAATATAGTCTATTAAAAATTATATCGACTATTATCTGATAATTATAAACCATTTTCTAATGGAAAAAAAAGTGATAAGTTGTCCACAGGGCCTCGGAGATTCTATTGTACAAGCATAAAAGATTCGAGGACTTAATAAAATCCCTTTTATTTTAATTATAACACGGTTTACCACGCTGCCTGTAACGGCAGGTTACATCGTCGTTCTCGAAGCAAAACTTTTAGCTCTAATTTTAACCCAACACTACGGATACAAAACAATTTTTATTAGCTGTATTCATTCTCAGTGCCCTTGCACTGTATCAGCTCTTCTAATAGTCGTCGTTAGCTAGACTAAGCCTATTTTTAAAAAAATAGGTTTATGATGGGGTATTTTCGCCCGAGGTAAGGGATAATATCTTGCACTCTTTCATTTATCGTTTCATAAAATACTAGCATGGCCATCAGATACTTCATCATATTGGGTGAATACTATGGAATCAGGTATTAAAGCTACGTAGCGAAGGTGATCAAGAGAGGAGAGCAGGAAGATGCCCGAGGAAGTTTTCGTTAATAGCATTTGGGTCGGACTTCCAATTGGAACGGTGGTAGGTCCAGGAATGATCATCGGAACCAATGCATTCGGTACGATTACAGAGGGCGTAGCTGCGGTAGCCCCCCAAGGAACCGTACAGGTAGCGGCTGGAACTTACAATGAAACAGTTGATATCGATAAGCCGTTTCAACTGCACGGTGCTCAATATGGAATTGATGCCCGTACCCGCTCTGGCAATCCTGCTGAAGAATCTGTAGTTCAAGGCAATATAGATTCGGGGATTTTTTTTCTTATTTCCAGCATTGACAGCAGTAGTGTCGTAATCGATGGGTTCACTATACAAAACAATACGTTAGGTCCAGGAATCAGCGCAAATGGAGCCCAGTCCGGGTTCTGGTTCCTTAATAATATCATTCAGAACAATACCATCGGTCTCTATTTGAATTCGAACGGTTCCATTGAAGGCCTTGTTCAACAAAACTTGATTAACAACAACAATCAAACGGGACCCGGGGGCGGAAACGGGATTTATTCGGACCAAGGATTTTCCAACACCCTAATCGACAACAATACATTTACAAATAATCAAGGAACGATGACCTTAATAGGCGGGAATACTACGCCCTTCGAGAATGTTGTTATTTCCAACAATGAGACTATTTCTGATGGCGGAATTTTTCTGCTTACTTGCCAAAATATCAGTATTCTAAATAATAATTTCAGTAACAACTCGGCTGACGCGATTTTTTTATCGGGAGGAAATGACAGAATTACGATCTTGAACAACATTTTGCACTTCAATACCGGTAACGCTATTAACGTCCAACTGGATTTTACCCTTGTCCTCAATTCAAATATCCGTGCCAAACATAACAGTATAATGGGGAATACAGTTGCAGGCTTAACCGTGGCAACAGGAAGCTACAATGATACAGCTCCGAATTTGAAATTGGATGCCACGAATAACTGGTGGGGCGATCCGAGCGGTCCTAACGTCAACGGCGGGGGTCCGGGAACGGGTCAGGCTATCATCGATCCAGATATGGTAACTTTATTTTTTCCATTTCTTACTAACGATCCATTAGTTCCGGTTCCACCCCTTACTCCTGTGCAAAGACTCTGCAGCAATACTACGAATGTATATGTAGCCTCAGACCGTGATATGGCTGTTGCCGCTGCTAATTTGGGAATAGGCACGCTTGCTGTAGAGGTCCCTCAATTCCCGACTTGGCCAAGTTTAAAGAAATTTGTTAATGACAATAACCCCGTATTCGGAGACGTTCCCGATGCAATTACAATTTGGAGTTCAACGACAGCTCCGGGCCAAGTCCTTGGTTTTGCGGCGGCCACAAATTCATTTACGCTTTCTGCAGAGGGACAAATTTTGATTAACTTAACTGCATTTGCCGATAATGCGATGGAGGCACAAATTGATTTGGTTGATGCTACAACGAATACCCTTATATCGACACCACCGTTGGGTTTCCTGCTATTGGACGGAAGCATGGACCCCACGCCTGTTATTCTTGTGCCCCCTTTTAATTGGCAGACGATTCGCTGTTATTCCATCACCACCGGACTGATCCCGGCTGGCCTATATAAAGTGATCGTTTCCTTTACAGTAGTAAACTATGATCAGTACATGTCCTTTCCGAATCCCGCGGGACTATCCTTTGTTGCAGATATTTATAAGGTCAGTATTTAGCTTTCACCTTAAAAACCGATTGAGTTTCACCTTGAGTCATAACCCTACTTATGGGTCAGCAAATACTTGAGTTCACATTTTGCATGTCTGCTTGGTATGTCTAAGAACCTGTAAGCGTGATATACTAATGAGAATTTATCTTTCTTACTCAACGACCAATACCATAATATGTTCCATCTACGATTTGCCCTATGAAATTATTCCTCATGATAGTGATAATTTTGGCGAATTTCTTATTACAAAAAATAGAATCCAAAGAAAGCATAAGGACCCGAGAATCTGTAGCGGAAATCCTTATGCTTATTCTTTATTTATCAATTTCATACCATTGGAGGTAAACATGAATTTAAAAAGGATAAAATATTTTATAGATCTCGTTGAATGTAGAAATTTTACAGAAACAGCAAAGAAAAATTTTGTATCGCAGACTACGATTAGCCAACAAATTGCAACGCTTGAGAATGAGTTTAACATTCAGTTGATTGACAGAAAACAAATTCCGATTGAGCCCACAAAAGCGGGATGGCTGTTTTATGCAGAGGCCGTCGTGCTCTGGAAGCAATATAATCATATGAAAACAAGCATGGAAAATTTTCAGAAAAATAATACCCAACTATTGAGCATCGAATATGCTGCAATCACAGATATCCAAAGCTTGTTAAAATTCATTCCATCATTTAAAGAACATCATCCAAAGATTAAACTTGAATTAAACAAAGTATTGCTAAAGGATATCGCCGAGTATCTGCAAAAAGGAATATATGACGTGGCCGTTGCCTTTGACTCAGAGTTTACAGGGAAAAAGGAAATCCTAACCCATACATTATATAGCGGACGATACTACGCGGCTGTAAGTAAACAACATCCCCTCTTCTGTTGTGAATCCATCTCAAAAGATGAATTATATAAGTATCCGCTTGTCATGCTGAATCCAATGGTTATTGGAGACTCCTATTATTTAATGATTCAACATGCCATGGAAGATGGTTACCAGCCCAACATCCTTCGAACCGCAGATGATGTCGAAACCGAGCTGTTTTATATCATTACAGAGAATTTAATTGGCTTTTTTCCAGATAACTATGATCTTGCTGACCTGAAAGAAGAGGTCCGATTCATTCCCATACATGATTCACACCATACTTTTAAAATCGAAATAGGCTACTTAAAAAATAATTCAAATCCGGCATTATACTCATTCCTGCATCAAATACAAAATTCGTTTTAGCAATAGTCCATAAGTTTTTTGTGTTATACATTGTTCTTTTTTTCACATAATATATAAATGTAGATCATTTCAGCAAGGAGTGACGACGAGCATGGGTAAATTATTATTAACAGGTGTAGATGGCAATCTAGGCAGACAAGCGGCTGCATATTTATTAAAATTAGTGGAAAAAGACCAAGTAATTTTTTGTGCATATGATCCGGCATCATTACAAGAGTATGCAGAACAAGGTATTGAAACGCATGTGACCAATTTCAATAAAATAGATGGTCTTGCAAAAGCTTTTGCTAATGCAGATAAGCTTGCTTTAATCTCCATGCCTTTTGTGGGGATAAAGCGCCAAAATGCACATAAAAACGTAGTCGATGCGGCGAAAGAAGCAGGAGTAAAACAAATCATCTATACTTCATTGGTTAACGCGGCTGATGGATCCAATCCAAGTGTTGAAAAACTGGACCATGTGTATACCGAGGATTATATCAAAAGTGTCGGGTTAGATTATATTTTCCTGCGTAATTCGCAATATGCGGAGGCTATGGTTACCAATTACTTCACCTATGTGAAGTCTGACGGCGTGTTGAAAAATAACCAGGGTGACGGCAAGATGGCCTATATCTCACGGAAAGATTGTGCAAAAGCTGTCGCTTATGCATTAGCAGCAAGCAATTATCACGAGGCGATATTAAATATAAATGGTCCTGAATTAATAACAATGTCCGACTTTATCGAGATTGGAAATGAAGTAACGGGTCATCATGTAACCTACAAGCAGATCACGGATGAAGAAAATTACAGCGTATTTGATGCAATGGGAGTTCCCAGAACAACGGATGGCAAATTTGCAGAAGGTTCCGAAGCCCCCTTCTCTTCTGAAGGTATGGTTACCTTTGGACAAGCGATTCGCTTAGGGAAAATGGATATATTTACGGATGACTTCAAGAAGCTGACGGGCCAAGATCCCGTAACGGTAAAATATATGTTTGAACATGCGGATGAGTACCAAGTGGGTGAACGACACTCCAAAGATAATTAATCCAAGTCATGACAATGCTTGCGGAGAGATTGGAAGCCGATGTATGACCGAAGAGTGGGGCCGCGCGGCTCCCAGCATATCATCAACAAAACGAAACTCTGGGTACCTGCACCAAGGAACCCAGAGTTTTTTGTGTGCCGAATTTTCATAGTTACTTACGTTAATATGAGTTTCAAAAATTACTTGTATGATATGAGTATCCTTCCTTTTTACTCTGGAATTCTGCAAATTCGATCCGATTGCGTCCATTTTGCTTGGCTTGGTAAAGTGCCTTATCTACTGCAGCAAAAAGTTGGATTAAATACTCTTCTGGATTGTCCATTACATGTTCATGATCAAAATCCTCAATGGATAAAATCCCTATACTTATCGTAATGGAAACCTGTTCGATCTCATGCTCCATTTCAATGTGGTTCGACTCTACCGATAATCTCACTCGTTCCGCTAATTGTTCGGCTAACTGGCGTTCTGTATGCGGAAGGTAGATCATGAATTCCTCCCCGCCATATCGAGTTAGAATATCGGTACTACGAATGGATTGTTTGACTGCTTGAGCAGTACGATAAAGAACTTCATCCCCTTTTACATGTCCATAGCGGTCATTGATAGCTTTAAAGAAATCAATATCGAAGAGTATGAGTGAAAACGGGGTTTTATAATGAATATTGGTAATCACCTCATGAGTCAGGTGTTGGGTCAAATAACGGCGATTGTAGCAGTTTGTTAAACTGTCAGTAAGGACTAATTCTTCAAGTTGTCGATTGGCTTGGGATAACTCATGACGAATGCGATCAAGTGAATGATTTCGTTCCTGAAGGATCTCATTCTGCCGATTCATTTCTTTAACAAGATAGCGCTCTTGTGAGACATCCTGAAACGTAAGGATATGACCGATTTGCATACGGTAAGAATCAACAATCGGAGAAGCTTGTAGTATAAAATGACGCGCGCTGTCGCGCTCAACGATGATTTCCATTTGAGACAAGGTATTTTCTTTTTGCTTATAATGATCCAGAAACCTCTTGCTACTGCCCTCTACACGAACAGACCCCAGAAACGCCTCCATATCAAAATGATCGCCCACATGTAGATCTATAAAGGATTGTAAAGCTTTGTTGACTTCAACAATGGATTCATTTTCATCTAGCACAAGTATTCCATATGGAATCGTATTGATCACATCCTCATGAGCGATGTAAACAAGATCAAACACATTGTATTTTTTTATGACATATACGAAAAATAGATCTGAAAGAAAAATCCCCAGAGAAGTCAATCCTGGAATGATCGGCAGCCACTCGCTTAGGACCACATTAAGAAGGGCGTCGCTACCTGCAAAAGCGAACAGCACGAATATTCCCCACAGCGTTATTTTTACTTGTTTTTTAATCGTTGGTGATGTTTGGGAGGAATGCAATGTCCGAAACAAAACAGAGAGGGAAGCAAAAAAGTAGCTGACCAGAATAACGATCACAATCCAGAACCATGGGCCATATGCTCTATCGATGTAACCGCCCTCCAGCGGAGCTACAAACAGACTAAACGGGTTCATGACCACACCAACTGCTGCAATAACCGCTGGCGTAAACAACAGGAATAATCTTTTTTTTCCTAATTTATCAGCATTTCCGGTAAGAAAAACGGTAAGAAGAAGCCAACCGCTCCCCAACATGGAGAGTGAGACAAAGGACATGGTCACATAAAACAACTGCAACCGCCGATCATGAGCCATATCTGTAGCAAATTGACACAATGGCCAAAGCATCATTAAAAAATGAAATAAGAAGTAAACCTTATGTAAGTTTGTAATCCTAACGGTAGCAAAAACATAAACATATAAAGCAAACAATAGGAGGAATAAAACGAGATCATACCATACTGATGGGCTCACAAATCTTCTCCTTTTTTGATTCGACAACTACGATTCATTGAAATACGGGATTCTGCAAAATCCTCAAATCGTATATT
Source organism: Paenibacillus terrae (assembly GCF_005217525.1). Classification (GTDB taxonomy): domain Bacteria; phylum Bacillota; class Bacilli; order Paenibacillales; family Paenibacillaceae; genus Paenibacillus; species Paenibacillus terrae_C. The sequence continues at coordinate 618,203 of NZ_PNXQ01000005.1, forward strand.
CCTTAACTCTTAAATGAACCTTCAAAAAACATTTCTTTACTATTGCGTTTAGTTAAATTAACTACATCTTATCATACAGCAAAAAGAGTGAGCCAGCTTACATAATCGCAGTCCAATCTCTGACGGTTCACCGGATTGTCTGTAACGGCAAGTTTTTAGGGCCCTCCGTTACCGGACGGCCCTTTCATAATCCATATTAATGATCCAAGGGAAGATTATCCGAGAACAAATCCGGATTGTCCTTGAGCATTTCCGTGATGGCTTCCGCCACCATAGCCGCATCACAAACCCTTACAACCGCATCGCCAAGCTGTCCCTTATACATCGCACCTTTACGTTCAAGAACCTCATCTACTTTCCAAAAATGCTCCGACCACGACAGCCCACAATGTCTGCGGGAAGGTACAGGGATTTCTGTTCCATCAGGTAGAACCGTATAAAGCATCTCATGCTCATCCGTTAACCTGCCCTGGATGTCCACCCATTCTTCAACGCCATGGATAAATGTGTTGCGTTTTAAATCGACCCCAACCAACAAGATGGTCGCCTTTCGATCGAGCAGCTTTCCCCAGGCGGAGCCTCTTGCGCATGGCGTATCATAACGATGATCGTCGTTGGTGAAAGCTATGGAATCCCGACCTAATGCTGCCACCGAATGGGTGGGGTGTAACGAACGTATCACGCCAGGCCTTTTGCGAAAAAGTTCAGGTAGGATACCGACGCAGCAAGCTGACTGATCCACGTAAAATCTCGGATTATCCGAATGGATGTAGGACCACGTATGGGTAGGTAACACCAGCAGCCCATCCTTCATATACTCTGTAAGCGCATCCAAGACTGTGTCCGCGCCACCCTCGACCGATCCCATACTTTTCATCGAAGAATGGATCAACAATGTCCCTTTGCTGTCAATGCCCATTTGCTCTAATTGTTTCATTAAGCTCTCTATCGTGTGCATGTTCTTCTCCCTCCCAGAATATTATACCAAAAATTTCCATTATTTATAATACAATTCACCGCGCTGTCTGAAACGGCAGCGAAAAGACTGCTTGTCCAGAATCATAGCTATCTTCCCGATAGGGTACTCCTTTTTCTCATAAAAAAAGAAAGGCGTGGGGTACCCCTTCCCTTAACTCGTATAACTCAAAACACAGGACCTACAGCTCAATTCTCGGCCACCTATGGATTTAGCCTCCTGAATTCATCCGTTTTCTTAGCACCAAATGATACCTGGAGTGGAAAACTCCTGTTAATATATTTTCATTACGAATCATCACAATCTCTTCAATAGTAAAGTTGCTGCCAATCAGGTCCAAAATTTTTGAGTAATTGTAATACATTTGCACAGTTCCTTGTTCGTGCCCTGTACCGCAAATTTCTTCGCCAGTGAATTCCCTCGAATGGTTCGAATCATCTCCAGAGATTAAATCACAATAAAATAACCCCTCTTTTTCTAACACCCTTGCAGTCTCTCGTATACCCTTTTTAGCAATTTCGAAGTTCATGCTATCGAATACACCGTTACTGCCCGCAAATTGAAAAAAACCATCGTTCCAAGGCATCTCGGTAATACTGCCTGCTACAATTTTACCTTCTATATGATCAATGCCAGCGCTTGAAGCCCATTCACGAGCTTTCATTACCGCTTCATCCGACAAGTCAATTCCGTAGGAATCCAAACCCATCTGCTTGCTGAAAATAATATGTCTGCCTATACCACAACCTACATCTAGGAATCTTGGTTGTGCTTGGTGAGTGTGGATGGTCTTGTAATCTTGGAGTCCCACTCGTTTTGTAATATATTTCGCAAAAAAACGTATCACTTCTTCATGGGGATAAAAAACGTGATTTTCCCCGTTTTTATAAGAATTTTGCCATTCTTGTTTCTTGTTATCCACTTTAAATCTCCTCCGCCCCGATATGTAAGGTGTTATTTGAATCACAAAATGCTCGGTGAGCTTTGAGTTCCTATTCCAAACAACTATCTAAATAGACTATCGGAAAAAAGAGCGATATTCATAATACTGATAATTACTACTAACTCTTTCCACGTTCTATGGCTCCGTCCAGTTTGTTCTATATGAGTACTGGCTGCTACGCCAACAGCAAACTCCATCGAATGAGCTGTATGAGCTCGCATGACTTTTCCGATTGAACCTTAACAAATTTACGGACTGTTAGGACGGCCTTGTTTCTTTAGTGAGCATGAGGTTTCAAGTTATACACCCAATCCCTTGCCGCCCACCGGACGTAGTCGTATCGGCTCCACGCCCGCGATTAGAGGATTTGCACGCCGAATGACTGCCATCACTTGCTCGTTCCTGAGAGAGTCGGCATGAATTTGGGCATCGCGCCACAGCTCTGTGACCCAAACCGTGTCGGGATCGTCCACAGATTCATTGATAATATAGAGCTCGCAGCCATCCATATCGTTCAGGCTCCGGGAAGCCTCCAGCAATAATGAAATGAGTTCCTCTCGCTTCCCAGGGTGAGCCGTCAACTTACCATACATAGTGAACTTGTCCATCTCTTTTTTCATCCTTTCCTATTATCTGTTTTAAATGGCATCGCTTCGTAGTGCTTCCACATTTCCAGGCTTACCTCCGCCATTCTTTCGATCAGCATGAGGGGCTCAAGTATTTCAAGAGACTTCCCGTATGGGAGAAGAAAGTAAGGCACGTATGTCTTCAAAGACGGTTCCCCGATCTTAAAGAGAGCTTCGTCGGGTCTCCTGCGCTCGCTTAACGCATGCCCGAATAGCCAATGCCTGCATAGCTCGTTAAGCGCGTGTTCATGTCCCTTTAGCCTTACCGTGACCAAAGTCTCGGCTTCAAGCGAATTCGGGAGCAAAGAGCGCAAAAGGAAATCCCTTGCGGAGAAGGATGATGGACGTTCGAAGCGTGTCCCCGCCGCTTCCAAATGGACTATTCGATCCACGCGAAAGCTCCGGATCTCTTGCCGCAAACAGCAGAATCCGACAACGTACCAAATCCCTTTCCAATGCACGATGCCGTAGGGATTGAGGACTCGGTTGGTACGGGCCAGCTCCGGTCCTTTGGCATAGACCATGTTCAGCGACTCTCCCCGCGCTGCGGCCTACTCTAGACATTTGAGCAGCTCAAGCTCTCTCGCGTCCGTGGGGGGGTGGATGACGGGGAGCCCGTCGCTGTGTCTGTTGATCCATTCGAGCTGCTCTTCATTGGTGTATCGCTTCAGCTTATCTACTGCTCGGGCAAGCGCATCCGTGAAGGGATAGCCCGCTTCCCGGGCGAAGACCGACGCGTGCACTAGCGCCTTCTGCTCTTCGGAATCGAAGAGCAGCGGGGAATCGACGAACTCGCCGAGCAGCCGGTAACCGCCGTTCGGACCGGAATCGGCTATAATCGGGGCACCGCTTGCGCACAGTGAATCGATGCATCGGTAAACGGTGCGGACATGAATCTCCAAATCATCCGCGAGCTGTTGCGCCGTCACCTGCTTCCCCGAACGAAGCAGCCATAGAATGGATAGCATATTATCCGCTTTGGACATGCCGTACTTCACTCCCTGAGCCATTTTCTCGTTTTAAGCTTTTACTCTACCGCCTTCAATACTTCTATTGTAAGGATTTTTTAGGCTAAAGGTGTTACCCCTTCTTCGATCCAGGTCTCGTAAGTCGGGCCGTAGACATTCGGCAATTGAAGGCCAGCCTGACGCATGAGAACGGTCAACTGTCCGCGATGATGCGATTGGTGCATGATCGAATAACGAAGAGAGCTTCCATTCAGCCAAGCTTCCTTGTTTATTACGACCGATTCGAACAAAGTTCCATCCTTCCACTGCGTACGCCGACCTTCGATAACCTCCTGTCCCAAAGAAGCATCCGTGAGCAAATCCAGCACACTAGCGGTTAGTTCTGCCTCGCCAGTCCACTCTAACGCAAAATCTTCAATCCTAGTAAACATTTTTCATTCCTCCATTTCATTATTGGCTTTAAGCAATACCAGCATACAAAAAAAACACTGACAGTTACGGTCAGTGTTTTCAATTTAGGCTTTCTCAAAAATGGTCGCTGGTCAACTTTAATTTCACGAGAAGCTGGAGACGCCCCCTTGATCCGCGCAGAATATGCGTCCGCACCTATCGTGAATAGCCCCCTTTGACAGATATACGATTATTCGTTATCCGGGGCGGCCGGGGTCATCAAGCCTTGAATGGCGCCGAAGAACGGACGAATGGACTTGATCATGCCGTAGCCCATCTTCACGACCGGAACAAATTTCTGGATCATGCCGAACAGCCGCAGGCCGCCACCGAGCGCACCGCCGAGCGCACCTGCGCCCGCACTGGCGCCGCCCAGGCCGCCGAGCAGCGAGCCCATCATCGGCAGGAATGCCGACACCTTGGCGTCCGGCTTGCGGGAGCGCGAACGGACAGACGGTTTGCGCGCTCCGCTTCTCCGATTGCCGAGACGGACGCCCGGGGCGTGCGAACCGGCTCTGCGTTTGGGAGATCGGGAGCCTTGCTTCCCGGAAGAAGCGCGTGGGGGGGCTCCAGCACTGGCAAGTACCAACCCCCCGCAATTAACGTCGGTGATGTAGCCGACGTAAGTCTCTCCGCTATGCAGGGTGACGCAGACCGGACGATCCTGAAGCTTCTTAGCCCGTGCGCGCATCTCATTCGATTGTGCCATGGAAGTTCACCTCGCTCACTGATTATAATTCAGTTTACGACAGGGGCGGACTGCCTGCTTGTGCGAATGGGGCATGCGCACGCCCAAAATCGCTTGATGGGCTCGCCGTTACCGGGGCATTAGTCTGCTCCACTCGTTGGAAGCAAAACTAGCCGTACCGTTCGTTCGACTGGTTATTGTGTTCTTTTCCCCACTTTTGCTTACTTTAATATTCTCTTTTAATTACAAAAAACGAACCTCGGATTGTTCCAGCTAGTTTAGACTTCTGCCTGGCAAACTTAAACTTTCCTTCTAACTCCTTTGGTACCTCCATCCCCTCAGAAAGCTTAAAACCAACGGCCCGCTTCTTAGGGTCATCAACCGTATACATGACGTTAACCTCAAGACCATCCTCATAAAAAACGTAAGCAAATTTAATATTTTCAACTTGAAAACGTGACGTTTCTAAAGGTTTAGCCGCAAACTCAATATCACGCTCTTTCAGAACTCGGTTCACATAATCAAGGGTCTCCTGACTTTCACTAGCTGACACAACCGTAAATTCATGCTTGTATTTGTTCATAAAGTAACGGGCTTCATTTGCACGCAAACCAGCAAGCGCTTCTACTACAGGTGAAGACTCTAAACCAACCGTAGACACATTATTAAAATCAACGATATAGGACATTTCCATCTCTCCCTTTATCTCATTATTTCCAAAAAAACTTGCCGCTACTCAATAGGCTCGAATCTACTAACGGGATCATTTCTGCCTAAAAGTTTATTTTTGAGAATCAAGAATAAACATAGATGCATCATGTCCCATGAATATTTTACTTCCGTTAAAAAAGGTTTTGGACTGAATATCTCTATATCCTATTTTAGTCATAATGTCAGTCAGCTCTTCTTGACTAAATCCGTTATGAACTATATCTGAAACTACTTTTTCATTTTTATTAAAATCTACGATTAATAAATGTCCTCCTTCATTTAGAACATCAAATAATCTTGATAAAACGAATTCAACATCATGAATATGGAGTAGAACCTGAGCCATAAAAATATAGTCAGCATGCAAATCCGATAGACCTTCCTTTTCAAAATCAAAGCATAATGTATCTGCATTCTGAATATTAAAATCGGAAATTTTTTGCTTTATTTGATTAATCATGTTTTGTGAGGTATCCAGAAAAAGCATAGAATTAAAATCGTTTAACGAGTTCATTCCGACAAGACCCGTTCCGCACCCGAAATCAACAGCATTCTTACTATTAGCGTCAACTACATATTCACGAATGGCATCAGATGATGCCTTTGCAATTTGAACTCTTTCAGAAGTGTCATATATATTAGCTATCATTTCAAACTTATCCGTATTTCCCATGATTACCTCTCCAATCTGTATTAATAAAATCCTGAATACAACAATATAGAATGATATGGTGATTCAGGTACACCTTTCTCACGATTCGTCTTTGTCGAAATAATCATCTGGCAAATGTAGTTCTCGCAAACAACCGATAAATTTTTCTCTGAATTTTGGATCTCTTTTATATTTCGGCCATACCGCCTTATAGTAAGGCAGCAACTTCTCATGTGGAATAATGCCCCAGTATAAAATCAAGTTGTTCAGAACCTGCGGGCCGCCCCCCATCAACATCTGTTCAATGATCTGCCAGCCTCCCAGCTTGTTTTCGCAACTACGCGCGGCATAGATGGCCGTGGTTTGCATTTTCGGGTCGGCGTGACACAAGAAAGGCGCAAAGTTCTGGAGAGTAATCACACCGTTATCTTCCAATATATACCCTGCATAACGCAACGTTTCCGGGTCGTGAATCCTGTCAAGCCTTTGCAAGATCACTGGAATAAATTCCGTTAAATTCACAGTTTTACTGGAAGCATGTAGAATCTGTAAAGCTTGCAGAAAATCCTCATGTCCATCCGATTGCAGCAGCTCCAGAAGATATTTTCTACCTGCGTCAAAAGAAGTTTTGCAGATTAGCCAAATGGCTGTGGGCCGATTTTTTGGGCTTTGCTTCGCAATATTCTTCAAAAAACCAAGGGTTGGCTGAGAGACTTTCTTAAACTTGTACATTCCATCAAGCGCTTTTGCTTGGATTTCTTCGTTTGGAGCGCTCTGATAAATCTGGATCAGCGCATTCTCATCACCTGGCATTCGACTGCCAAACCACCCGATATCATAATCCAGAATAATTTCATCCAGCCAGCGCTCGTACCAGTCCAGAAAGCTGTTTTCATAGACAAAGAAAAAAGGATGATCGGGATGAAAATCGGAGGTGTACACAATTCTCCCCCTATATTTTCCTTCAAGTACGAGATACATTTCGTATTCGCAGCCTTGGGTGCCTATGTACAACATGCCGCCCAGCACCTTATTACAGACGTCGTCGTATTCCTCATCGGGGATGTCCTCATCCTTGGTCAGGGGCTCAATCAGATGGTTCCATTCCTCTTTGGTCATCCCGGGATGCAGAGCGGATTTTGCAAGGAGTGCCTGGCGCTCGGTATAGGAAGCTGCCTTTTCAATCGGATAAATTCCATAATAGGGTCCGGCGCCTCCGTTGCCGACTTTCGTTAAAAACTGCGCGTAAGGCTCAGGAAGAGTGACCTGATTGTGGGCTTGCCAGTCCGCCAGCTCTTTTGCAGTAAGCTTCTCATTAACCTTGTATTGATGTGAGGATGCTCCAAACACCGAGAAAGCCATGTCTTTGCGCATGGCTTGACTCAGTTTGTTTTTTATTCGATCCAGTTGCGTTTCTTTCTTCCCAAACCACATATTTGAACCCTCCTGTTGACTATAGCCAGGTTTCCTCTATTTGCTTATCCAACAATTTTATTATTTTTCTATGGGTCTTATCTCTTTAGAATTATATGTATCTTTAAGTAGGTTTTCATTGTATCTTCTCTTAAGGTCACCACTGAACCACCTTAGAGTACCACAGAAAAAGTCCAAATGAATGGAATCTAACTAAACTCATCAAACGCAGATCATTTTAACCAAAATATAGTGAGGAGGAAAATAATGAAAAGCCAATTAAGAAATATTACAGTCGTCGGTTATGCATTCGTTTATTGGTACTCAGGCGGGCCTCGCTTCATCTTAAACCTATCTTCCAAAGAGAATAAAAACATCAAAATCACGCTCGTCTTTCAGGCAAATCCTCCTGCACCAAGGGAGACGCTTGAATGCACCTGCGAAAATCCTTGCCCAGCAAGGAGCCTGTCCGATCTCCGCCAAAAAAACTTGCCACTCCTTATGATACGGTTCAGCTTAACGTCTCTATCAGCGAAATTGCTAAAGGAGCTGCATTTGTCAGCTCTTTTAGCAATTTCGATCTGATGTGCGTATTGTCATTTTCTGAACTGTTTATCCACTGGAATACTCTGAGCAAAACGGAACACATTATGAGGATCGTACTTTCGTTTCACCTGCTTCAATCTGCCAAAGTTCACGCCATAATACGCCTTGGGCCAGTTCTTAATCTGTAGATCGGGAAAATTCACATAATCCCCTTTAACAAAGGGACGCAACGCTCTGCGAAACCTTTCCACCCACTGAATATTCCGTTCCTGCTCCCCATTGTTTCTCCAGCGGGCTGACAGTTCGTAGATTGTCTCAGCCTTCCGATGAGGATAGGCCGTTGCAGTAGGCGATACTCGACTCACCGCGCTTCCTGCACCACCTAAGCTTTGACTCCACACGCTAGAATGCCTGTTGGGTGCTTTGGATAAAAAGTCACGTATAATTCGTACTCCTCCAGGCGGCAAAGCTTGGAACCCGTAGGCCCCGGTTATTTTAAACTTCGGTTCCAAATTCAGGTCCGATTCGGCAAAAAATTTGGTTGCTTCAATAAAAGGTACTGTCTTCACCATCACCTTCACCGGAGTGCCTGCTCGCAAGAGCGGTCTAATCAATCGACGCAGCTCCTCTGCACCGCCAAGCAATTGCCCGGTAGATACAATGGTTCCCACCTGCTTGGCAGCCACCTCAATTGTTGAGGTTAAGCGGTTCGTGACAGACGGGGCCCAGCGCTGCCAAGCCGGTAACACCTTCTCAAGATCACTCCATTTCCACGTAATACTGTAAATAGATACCGATGAGATCGGTCTAACCCGAAATGTATATTCTGTAGCAACACCAAAGTTCCCTCCCCCTCCGCCTCGTGATGCCCACAACAGATCGGAATGTTTCTTTCTGTTTGCCACAATCGTCTTTGCCCCATACCGTCCCGAAGCTACGACCATCTTCACTTGTTTCAAGTTATCGCACGTAAGTCCATATTTGCGGGAAAGAAGTCCAATGCCTCCTCCCAGGGTAAGCCCAGCTACGCCTACGTCGGGCGCAGTCCCCGCCGGAATGGCCACACGCTTATCCCACAGCTTTTTGTACACACGGGCAAGTGGATTTCCCGTTTGTACAATGGCCACTCTATTTTTTCGATCAACCTTAACCTTATTCATCTCGCTCACATCGATAATAATACCGCCATTTACAGCCGAGAAGCCTTCATAGCTATGCCGCCCGCTGCGCACTCGCAGCCGTATGTCCCGCTCACGAGCCCATTTGACTGCGTTGATCACATCCTGAGTTCGTTGGCAAAAAACAATGACCCTTGGAAATTTGGAAAAGCGCCTATTGAACTCCATTCTGGCCGTATTGTATGACGGATTGCCCGGAATTACGATCCTTCCGGTTAATCGTGTACTTTTCTTTTGCAACTTTTGTGCCATCTACTTTACACCATCCCTGCTCATGACATAAGCCTTTCTCATCAACTTATTTCTATGTAGGGACACCTGTCCTAGTAACGGCAAACGCCCAGTTTATATCGTAAAAGTAAAACTAAGACGTGGTCGTTTATCTGATCAAGAAGAACCAAAAACCTCTAATTAAAAATAAGTGGCAATTGCTGTACGTTACGTTCAATATAAGCAAGCCGCGAGGTGTTAATGCTATGCGCAAAGGACGTTCGAATCAAGCGGCGTAGATGACAATCTGTTCGTCGCGTGGCTATGCGAGTTGAAGGTTCAGCAAGAACGACTCACTCGGCGCAAGTCAGAGGCTGAGCGTCAATAAAATATCATTCTAATTGCACACCTGTGCGCGAAATCTCTTTAGGTGTTGTTTTTCAAAAAGGTTTCTCTGGTCAAGCTCAAAAAGGCTTCGATTGCAGGCGAGATCCACTTCTCTTCATGCCAAAACATTTGGGTTGCAAACGATGTGGCGGTCAAATCCCAAGGCAACGGAACCAGTTCTCCCCGATTCACTTCTCCGATCACGGCCATTTCAGGCAATATGGCAATGCCCATTCCTATTTTCGCACATTGTTTAATAGCCTCAGCACTGTAAAACTCCAATTCGGTAATTCCCCCCATGCCCTTCTGTGAAAGACTTCGATCAAAAAAAGTGCGATAGGAGCATCCCTTCTCCGTCAACAATAAGGTCTCGCCATGAAAATCTTCAATGGCCAATGCAGTATGTGCAGCCAAAGGATGATCTGGTGATACCAATAAATAAAAGGGCTCATCCAGCATTTTTTCACCGCAAAATCCTGTCTCGCCCTTGTCCTCATCCAGCATAAAAATAATGTCAGCGTCCCCTTCACGCAAGCTCTGTTTGAGATTCGAATTAGCCAGCGGTCGAAACATTAACCGAATCCCTGGATAGCTCAAACGAAACTGGCGCAATACAGTCGGCAGCCGGTACGTACACAACGTTTCATCGGCACTTATGACTACCGTACCCGTCAATTCGCCAGATTGCTTGACGGCATGCTGTGCTTCTTCAACCACACTCAATATGTTATCTGCATAGCGCAGGAACGTTCTCCCTGCATCGGTCAAAGTCACATTCTTACCCAATCTGTCCACCAACTTGACACCCAATTCTTCCTCTAAGGCCTTCATTTGCATCGTAACCGTGGAAGGGACATAGTTCTGCACTTCTGCAGCTCGGGTAAAGTTGAGTGTGGAAGCAAGCGTATAAAAAGTTTTTAATTGGCGCAATTCCATCGAGTTCCCGCTCCTTAATTCAAAAAAAATGAACGTTCTCTTTATGAACGTTTCTTTGACTTAACAATAGCAGCATCGTAGAGTGATGACAAGGAAGGCAGTCCATACTTTAGCTATGAAAAGGAGTTTTTTATATGAGGGATTATGAAATTTATGAACTAGGAGATGTTCTGCTGCAATCCGGTGATACTCTGCCAAATGCCATTCTCGCCTACAAAACATACGGCATGCTAAATGCAGCCAAAAATAATGTGATTGTATATCCCACCTGGTTTGCCGGCTTGCATACTGATAACGAATGGTTAATCGGACCTGGCAAGGCTCTGGATCCAGAAAAATATTTTATTATCGTCCCTAATATGTTGGGCAATGGGCTCTCCTCCTCGCCAAGCAATACGCCACCGCCCTATCATCAAGCAAATTTTCCGCTGATTTCGATTTATGATAATGTGCGACTGCAGCATCAACTGGTGAATCAAAAGTTTGGTATTGCAGAAATCGCCCTCGTTGTAGGTTGGTCACTAGGCGCTGTACAGACCTTTCAGTGGGGGGCAAGTTATCCTGATATGGTAAAACGAATCGCTCCATTCGGCGGAACTGCCATGACCCGGCCACATGCAAAGGTTGTATTTGAAGGAATGATCGCTGCCCTTCAGGCTGATTCTGCTTGGAAAGATGGCTTTTACACGCAGAAACCCAAAACGGGATTGGCAGCCATGGGTCGAGTCTACGCAGCTTGGGGGTTCTCTCAGGCTTATTATCTAGAGCAGCTCTATCAGCAAGAGGGCTACCACACACTGGAGGAATATCTCGTCGATTACTGGGATCACGTATTTTTGACCTTTGACGCGAATGACCTGATCACCATGTTACGTACCGGAATTACAGGTGACATTAGCGCCAATCCGACGTATAACGGCGATTTTGACCTTGCATTAAGCAGGATAACAGCACGGGCCCTGGTTATGCCGGGAAGTACAGACCTTTTCTTCCCTCCCCAGGATAACAAAGTTGAAGCATCACATATACCCAATGCATTCTTCCTCCCGATTGAATCCAAGTGGGGGCATTGCGCAGGCATTGGACAGCATGAACCAGATTCCGTATTTATAGATAAAAGTCTTAAAAGTTTCTTGCTTGAATGAAACTGAGGAGGAGTTGATTAAATTGAAAAATAAATTGATTATATATGTCCTAGCACTTGCTGTTTTTCTAATTGGAACCATTGAATACATTATTACAGGAGTCATTGAAATGATCGCCACGGACTTGAGCGTATCTACTTCCGAAGCTGGTTTACTAGTGACTGTATTTGCTCTCGCAGCGGCCATTGTTGCCCCGATTCTGATTGCATTAACAATAAATATGGATCGCAAGAAGCTACTGATGGCTGCCCTCAGTGTATTTATTGCCAGCAACGGACTTATGCTTGTAAACCTTTCTTACGAAACATTACTATGGGTACGAATTATTCAAGGGGCTAGCGGAGGAATCGCTACCGTAGTAGCCATGGCAGTAGCGACACGACTCGTCGAAAAAGAAAGAAGGGGCAATGCCATCGGTATTATTTTGATGGGGCTCAGTAGTTCGTTAGTTCTGGGTGTTCCAGCTGGCACATTTTTTAGCGAGATGTTTGGATGGAGAGTTTTATTTATTTTGATCGGTATAATAAGCGTCCTTCCATTGTTTATCATCTATAAAAGGGTTCCTTCAATCAGAGAAGAAGAAGCTGTTATCCTCAGGATGCAGCTCTCTATTTTAAAGGATTCAAAAATTGTAACTGCCTTGGCTATTACTTTATTTTATATTGGTGGTTACTCTACGCTCTTTACTTATATTACACCTTTCTTGCAAGCCGCATCCTCTCTTTCCATAACCGAAATTAGCGGTGTTTTATTCCTAGCGGGAATTTGCAGCTTTATCGGATCCAAAGTGGGTGGACAATTGGCAGATATAAAGGGATCGAAATTCACAATTTGTATTGGACTCCTGTTACAGGGAGCAATGCTCCTTTTATTCACTGTAGCTGGTGTCGATATCATTGTATTAATCTTGGTTTTAATGATCTTTATGCTAGCAACCTGGAGCATTTCCCCTGCTCAGCAGCTATTTTTGGTCACTCTGGTACCTCGAAATCCAGACATTGCCCTGAGCGTAAATACTTCCTTCATCCAATTTGGTTTTGCGCTAGGATCTGGATTAGGCGGCCTTGTCATCAGTCGTACCTCTGTTCTGAATTTAAATTGGGTAGGTCTGGCTGCTGTAAGCGTTGCATTACTTCTTGCCATCTTGCTATTCAAAAAAATGAGCAGTGGGATTGGAACGTCTACTGTTACTAAAGAAAAATATTAAATAGCTCCCTCTTTCTACAATCCCAGCATTCAAATCCAAGTCATTTTTTAACACACCGGCACGCTATTCCCATATTCCGATGTATATAAAAGTACATCATTTGCCTCCCTAAGCTGCGTCCATAGTTCTCTTACCGAAGCAGGTCCTTCATCGAAATCGAGATCAGGGTTGAAATGCGGAAGATCGCCCAATCCTTTCCTTGGAAAAAATTTGTTCCTACTTATGATAAGGTTCACCGCGCTGGCTTAAGGAGCAAGTTTTCTTCTATTATCATTTTTATCACTTTTCATAGAACTTATGATGTTTGTCTCTTCGAGATTTTTTATAGCATTTCTTAAAGAACCATGATTAGCATAACCAAATTTATCATGATCGTTTAATTGAAATGAACCACCTAATTCTTGTACTCTTCTAATGATTTTCCAATCTTTATCGGTTAGCTTTTTATTTAACGCCTCCCATTTACATAAAATGTTATATATGGTACCATGAAATTGAATGCGTTTACATTAATGACTGCGCATTACTTTGATTCCTGAGCGTGGGTGCTGCAGGTCGGGAGAGGAGGAGGCCACTCAGTTTTGAAAGGGGTTACAATCAGATAGTAGCAAGGAGAACAGCTTCTGAGAGAGTAACAGAACAGAGTGGATCAGGGTTCACTCCAAGCCGGCAAGGCCAAGAGAATTCACAAATCAAGGAGGATAAGTGAAATGAAGAACGTCTTAACTCGCATTTTAAGTGTGGTTTTATTCACTACGTTGCTGGTGCCATCGATGTCCTATGCTGCGTCCCAGACACAAGATCAGAGCAATTCTGAAGAGCAGAGCAACTCTGAAGTGCAGAGCAATTCTGAAGTGCAGAGCAATTCTGAAGTGCAGAGCTACTCTGAAGTGCAGAGCAACTCTGAAGAGCAGAGCAGCTCTGCTGTCGCGGCTGCCAGCGGATCCG
>NZ_PNXQ01000005.1:632196-634575 GCF_005217525.1 Paenibacillus terrae
CGCACGGGAATGTGCAGCAGATTTCCTATTATTCCACAACAGTAGGCAAGTCTAGGAACGCGATGGTGTATACGCCTCCGGGCTATACACCTTCGAAAACCTATAACGTCCTCTACTTGCTGCACGGTATTGGTGGGGATCAGAATGAATGGCTCAATGGTATGAATCCGAGAAATATCCTCGACAACCTCTACTCCGAGAACAAACTGGAGCCGATGATTGTGGTATTCCCGAACGGCCGCGCAATGAAAGATGATCGTCCGATAGGCGATATTTATGCTCCGGACAAGGTAGCCGCCTTCGAAAGGTTTGAGTTCGATCTGATCAATGACCTTATTCCTTACATTGATTCCCATTATCCGGTGTATAAAGATCGGCAGCATCGCGCGCTGGCCGGCTTGTCGATGGGAGGCGGACAAACGCTGAACTTCGGATTAACCCATCTGGATAAATTCTCTTGGATTGGCGCGTTCTCATCCGCTCCTAATACGAAGTCGGCATCTCAGCTCATCACCAATCCGTCTCAGGTTGCCAGCCAACTGAAACTGCTGTGGCTGTCATGCGGCTCTTCGGACAATTTACTGGGGGTCAGCCAAAATTTCCATAATAGCTTGAACACCATGAATATCCCGCACATGTGGTATCTGGATGTGGGCGGACATGAAGGGAAAGTTTGGAGCAGCGGGCTGTATCAATTTTCGCAACGTATCTTTAAGTAAATAAAACTATAGCGATTGCACGCTTCTTACGTGGCACAAGCCCATGGGACTGTCCAATACGTCCCTAAAATGAAAGCTGGACGAAAAACGCGATGTTTTCCGTCCAGCTTTTTTATGACAAGGTACCTACCATCAATTACATCATCCTTTTGAAACCCAATAGTCTTCACTAGACCCCCCTGTACAAGACTAAAGGATGTAATGAAATGATTGTCCCAACAATTTCTATATTCACATTCACCATTTTCAAAGTTAAAATCAAAGATGTTGACCGTTCCTCTGAGGAACAAAACCTCTCCTCCCTCGATGGTCGATAAGCCGCCAACACAGGCTCCTGCGAGCTTTTCGTCAAAAACTTGTCGTTACTTGTGATACGGTTCTCCGTACTGTCTGTAACGGTAAGATTTAGGACCATCCTTTTGCGGGATGGCCCATTCTTTTTTCTCGCTCTTTTCAAATATCGTACCCATACGCAACAAGTTTACACTTAGAACTTTTTCTTTCTTGCCCTTACGAAAAAGACTATAATCACCGCAAGTACTATTGCTACTGCAACTACGATATACAAATCGATATCCTGCTCAAACATAAACCACATCTTGTGTTCTAAGTTTACTTTTTGTTTTGGTTGAACTCCTTCTACGGTTCACCGTATCACACTAACGGCGAAATTCTTGTTTAACAGTGAAATAAAATAAATCATTGCAGTAAAAAGACACTGAGATTCTATTCATCAGTGTCTTTTTTACTGATACTTTTCCACCAACATCATGTTTCATCGTTGAACTCGAACTAATTTACTTTAGCAATATTCGCTGTAACTGACTTCACTTTCTTGTAATCATTTCAATCAGAGAGTTGTAATTTAAAGCAACTTAATCAGCTCTTCTAGCTCATCAACCAATACTTTTGCAAGTTCAAAATCAGTATCTTTTAAAGCCAATTCTATTTTCATTTCAACTGATTTTTTATTTTGTTCAGTTTCTAAATAGTCTCTATCAAAATGACTAGCATAAATCATCTGTCTAAATTTTCGCATACTCATTTTTCTAATCGTCTTATCGTCAATGATTAAAACATAATCCATACCATTTACAACAGAATAGAAATCATGAGAAATCATGAGAATCGCACCTTTATAATCTTCAATGGCTTTCTCCAGTACTATTTGTGTATAGGTGTCTAAATGGCTTGTCGGTTCATCAAGAAGCAATACATTTGCTTTACTGGCAGAAACTTTAGCCAATTGAAGCATATTTCTTTCTCCACCAGATAAAGATTCTATCTTTTGATTAACGATTTCTCCTTCAAAGCCATAGT
This sequence comes from Paenibacillus terrae, assembly GCF_005217525.1. Classification (GTDB taxonomy): domain Bacteria; phylum Bacillota; class Bacilli; order Paenibacillales; family Paenibacillaceae; genus Paenibacillus; species Paenibacillus terrae_C. Next base: position 634,236 of record NZ_PNXQ01000005.1, read on the forward strand.
TTGAAATATACGATCTAATCTCATCATAAGTTTTAAACCCAGCATCGATGAATTCTTCTAGTATTGTATTAGAATCCTTTAGCATTTCGCCTTGAATCTGAGATAAATAAGACACTTTAACATCAGCATTTATTTCAATTGAATCATGATTATTTTTAAAGATTTCTCGGAGTAAAGTTGTTTTCCCGGTACCGTTTGAACCGATAATGGCTACTTTATCTGTAGATTTTATCTCAAAGTTTACATTGTCTAAAAGCAACTCATCAAAGGCAACACTATAATTATTGACATTTACAACAATGGTGTCTTCAATTTCATTATCAATACCAAAACTAATATT
>NZ_PNXQ01000005.1:634585-657720 GCF_005217525.1 Paenibacillus terrae
ATTCTACGCGCTTCCAATCTTTCTTGAAACTTAACTCTAGCTTTTAACGCTCTACCTCTAGATGCTTCTGCATTATAAGTTGCGATAGCTCTAAGATTATTGATTATGTTCTCGTTTCTCTCAATTTCTTCATCTTCAGCGATTGTGAGTTCCTGTAACTCAATTTTAGTCTGAAGTAATGAGAAGTTATAATCAATATATCGCCCATCAAACTCTTGGATCTCCGTATTTTCAAGGTGTATAATTTTGTTGAAACAATGATTCAATAGATATCGGTTGTGCGTAACAACTAGCAGCATTCCCTTGTGGGAATTAATAAGATTTTTAAGCGCATTTAGGTTTTCAAAGTCTAAAAATACATCTGGTTCGTCCATAATCATTAAGTCTGGACTACTAAGCATTTCCTTCATCACTTGAATAAGTTTGAATTCCCCACCACTCAGGTCGGATACCCTAAGATCTTTTAGCTTCATGAGGTTTGCTAGATTTAGTTTCTTATTAATGTTGCTTTCAAAATCATCCCCACCCATTGAATCAAATGCGTCTAAAGCTAATTGATACTTTTCTAGTAACGAATCAATATCCGATGATGTTTCCATTTCAGTACAAATAGATGTTATTTCATTTTGTATCTTAATAAATTCTTCCCCTATATATTCAAAAACAGTTGTTTCTTTAGTTGCGTCTAGTTGAGAGAATTGACTTACATGCCCAATTTTGTAGGTCGGGTCTATTTCTAGCCTGCCCTCGAACAGATATCTTTCGGGATCCATCAGTATATCTATTAATGTACTTTTCCCATTGCCACTTGTTCCTATAAAAGCGCAATGTTGTGCCTCTTCAAACGTAAATGAAATGTTTTTATATAGTTCTTTTTGCGGAAATGAGAAGGATAAGTTATCAACTTTTATCATAGTGTTACCTTTCTTTATAACTAAAATGGTGACTATTATTAGATGTATTGCAGAACATAGATTTTGAGTTTACCGTTGTTAGAGTAACACTGTTTACCACCAAGTTCAATCCATGTGTAGCCCATCCCTTGGGGATCAAAGTTCCATGCTACCTCCTCAACTGTCCTCATAAAAGTGCCGGAATGAACTCGACTTTGATCTCTGCCAGTTGTAAATGTACCTTATTCGTCTTATCTCGCTCCTTGATCAAATAATGATAAGGCGAGAATACCTCCTGACGAATAGCCAACGGAATAGGTCGGGGAGCTTTTTGGTAGGCTGCAGGGGTGAGCTGAAAAGCCTTGTTGAATGCTCGTGTAAACGTCTCTTGTGATAAGAATCCATACTTTACGGCAACATCCAGAACCCGCTGATCCGTGTCGCGGAGCTCGAAGGCGGCACAGCTGATCCTTCGAGTCCAGATGTAATCCCGCAATGTCATCCCGGTTAATTGATTGAACTGTCTGGAACAATAATAGGGTGAATAGCCTAGCTGTTCCATTTCATTTCATTCCATTCGTACATAGAAGTCCTCCCTCCTTTCCTTTTGATCATATCACCGGCGATTTTTGCATACTTGATTCGAGTTGTACAATAAAAACTTGCCGTTACTTATGATACGGTTCACCGTAACATCTGTAGGGCGAAATTAAAAGACACCCGATCAGGTGCCTTTTGATTGTGTCTTATTGGAAAAAAATGAAGCCCCACCAAGCCCATTTATATCTTAAAGCAAACTATTTATTTTAGGAATAAATGGACCTACACTTCTAACATTATATTCTGAATCGAGTAGTAAATTTTGAAATCTAAGGTGCTTACTATATGCATTTTCATTAAGCTGACTTTTATCTTTCTCATATATGTCTGATGCCAATTTATAAATTTCTTCCCAAGTATCCTCGGACAGCATCTGCAAGAAATAAACCCCTTGTTCATTACAAATAATTCCTGATTTTAGTATATCAGGAAGATCCTCTCCAACCTTAAACATCTCAATGATGTTATTATCAATAACAATACGCGGATAAACTGCAGACTGTTGTTCTAATTCATATGCTCTTGCAATGGCATGGCTGTATGTTACGTGATTGTTTTGATAATGCCGTGAGTATGCAACTCCACCTCTTATAAACAAGCCCTCACGTAAAAAAGCAATGAATATCTTACGTAAAGCATCAAAAAAATCAATGATGTGTCTATGTTCTTCACAAGAAATAATGATAGTATCGGATATTGCTTGCACCTTAATAATTGACTCATCAAAATGTTCTAGAACCCCAAGAGCATTGGTTAGTTTATCCTTGAAATCTAATTTTCCTAATTTACGATCTTTCTCTAGTAGATATCTGTACCCCAGCACATCAATTAGTGCTACGTAGCGATATTGGAGATCTGTCATAAAATAGTACCCGCAATCTTTGATATTTCCTCCTTATACTCTCTCATCCTATCAACCCAAGGCTCCCAAACTGTTCCGTAGTACATTCTTCCAGTAGTCGAAGCCTCTTTCGTATGCTCTTGTTTAATATCAAAAATTGCTCTACCAAACATCTGTGCAACTGGAGCTAGAGGACTCATATCCCGAATTGAGGCGAGATATGGGTTTTCTAAATCCAAACTAGATCCGGGTATCATTCCTTCACTCGCTACTAAATGTTCCTTTATGTTATTACTAATTTTTGTCTGCCATTTTACGTATGATTCTTTTGCCTTTGCATTGTTCTGTACTTTATAATTTTGCAATATTCCTCCTAAAAAAACGGGCTTTCCTGGAAACGAGGTAATACTGAAGGGTGTTAAAGATTCAGAAATTTGCTCATGTCTTTGAACCCAATCATGTACTATTCTGCCCAGTAGTCTCACAGCTTGGTTACAGAAGCGATCCGGAACAAGTGGTAAAAACACACCATCACATGACAATACGACCATCCTGGTAATTGCACCTGTACTTGGTCCAACGTCACAAAGAATATAATCAAATTCATGACGGGATCCTAGCGCTTGAAACAATCGATGAAGAGAAACATAGGTATTCTTTTCATGAATGTTTTCTGTAATAGCTTGGTTCCAAGCAGTACCAAAGTAAGTATCAGCAAGTGAAAATTCTAAATCTCCACGAAAAAGAAAAAGGTTTTCATAAATTGGTGAAGGTACCAAATCTACCGTATCAGGATGTATCGTACCTGCTTCACCCTTGAACCGTGGGAGTAAAGCCTGAAAAATCGATGTCCCTGGGAGCTCCATTTCAGGTTGATCCAAATCAGGATTCGAAGCAAAAAATATCTCTGTCATATTACACTGTGGATCACAGTCAACAATTAATACTTTCTTTTGTTGTTGAGATAGATATACAGCAAGATTAAAGAGGGTAGTAGTTTTTGACACTCCGCCCTTATTATTGTACATTGTGTATACTTTTGTCATATTACCTCTGAGAAATTTTTTACACTCTAATAATAGGTAATAGTATCAAAAAACAATAAATGTTTCCACCACTCATAAAATGCTAATACTATATTATGCAGATAAGTCATAAAAACAGCCTCTTTTCTGTTTGGGTTCCATCTTTTCCAAACCGCAGTTATTGAAATATTCCTACCTTGAAGTTTTTTTCTTTTACTTGCAGCTTGCTCTTTAGCTCTTGACAACCAAAAATTTCGCTCTACTTGTGGTACGGCTCACCGTATCTATTGATAGGGTAAACTAATAAAGGAGGGGTTTCCCCTCCTTATACCAACAAAGATTTAGTTTGTAAAAGAGCTTTGAATGAGTCAATTTTGCTTATACCAGCTATAAGTTTTTGGTAGTCTTTGTAGCTTTCCTTTTTAATCCGTACCAATTGATGAAAAGAATTATCAGGCTGTAGAGACATTGAATATAATAAATCATCTAATATTAGCTTAAGATAAAAAGAAAGTCTCTCATAAATTTCTTCAAAAAAGATTTTATCGACATACGCTTGGTGCGTTAAAATATTTCTTAATCTATATGCACGTGATAGATCACAATCAATTTGTCTTTCAAGGTGTTCTAAGTATTCGAAAAACCAGAGCTTCTTTCCCCTTAATTGCATGTACTTGTTCAGAAGCCCAATATATCTTTGGTTCAATGCGTCGCCTGAAAATAAGGAAAGTGTCTCCTCTTTGTACTCAGCTATAAATTGAAGTAAATAGTGAAGCTTTATTTCGTTGGTTTTTCTATCAATGGAATCCTTGCCTAGTTTCTCTCTAACAGCAGCTATCAAAGCCTCATTTCCAGCCTGATTTTGCTTAATTAGCTCTCTACAACGAAATACCAAGCTCTTCAAATAAAACTGCGTTAAATATGGTGTTGTATATTCAATAATGCTTTTTCTTTTATTCGTCGGGTCAGTAACAAAAAGATATTCCATCAGACTCCACATAGCTACTAAGCCTGTTTCCTTGGGTGAATCCTGAATAACCCGACACCACTGCAACAGCTGATCTAAGCCTTTATATTTACCGGTTAATTTAGAACTCATATTAATTTTAATGTACTTATCGTTTTTTGTTACCTGCAATCCGTGTTGGGATATTTCTATAACAGGCTCTGTGTAGATTTTTTTACTGTTGACGTCAAATACCAGAGCTTCAGTTAAATTTCCTGGGTTATAAAGCTTATGACGATTTTCAAGTGTAAACAGTCTTGTTGTGGAAATAAGCTCATCTCGTGCTATATTTATTGCCGCGACATCATCAGTTGCAAATAACTTCATGCGAGCAATATGCTTATCTTTTTTGAAGAATTCAATTATTGGAGCATCTTTGTGTACCTGAGGAGCATCGTGCTCCTCATCTATTTGTATTCTGGCTCTGTCAGGATCACTAAAGAAAGTTAGCGGTCCATTAGTACCAATAAGACCATCATATCCGTCCGGCAGTTTAAGTCTAATAAAGCATTCAAACTCTCTTCTATTCTTAACACCTAATTCTGATATCCGCTCTAATCTTTTTAAGAAGCTATTTTCATCATCATTTACTAATACACCATGACCCCACCTGTACAAATATTGTTTGTGATGACCTTCAAATAGAAGCTCACTCATCAGCAATTCTAAGTATTCATCAACGTGTTCAAAGGAAAGTTTAGATTTTGAAAGCTCTTTTGATAATAACTCTATATATAACCTTGGGATATCTGTATTTTCTAATTTATTTAACAATCCTCTAATCAATGTAAGTGGAAGTTCTAATTTTCGGTATTTTTCAACTGTGTTTCCTGTTTTAAGAAAAGATTCCTTATCAGATGAAAACATTTCCAACCTACTTGAGACTAGACTCCAGTCTTCTTTGAAGCTTGCAGATAACACTTTATTCTCTTTTAAGGTAATAACAACTTCTTGAAAAATCTCAAATACATTGTGTTCATATAATACTTCTGCTCTGTAGTGTTCAACGACTTGAATAGCTTCCTTCAAAACTGCCCGTACACACGGATAAGATAATTTTCTGTAGTGCAGAGGACTTTTCTCGAATAACTCTCCCCATCTTTGGATAAAATATAACTGATGAGGCAATAGAGCCGGGTTGTAACCTTTGATATCACTGCTTTTATACATACAATTCACCCCAAAATTCCAATTAAGAGTTGCATTTTTTATCTAACGTGCATATAATAAAGTATATAACTTAACTAGATCTGGGACTTGAGATATTCTGCGGTTTTCTTTTTGAGAAAGCAGAATGGATCTAGTCCCTTAATTTTTTTTATCTGTTAAATGCATTTTAACATTTTATTTCCTGACATGGTTATAAAATCACTTTATTATTTGTTGGTATAGCCTCCATGAGTGGCTTGATTCAAGCTATGCTGTTCAAATCAAATGCATAACTTTTTATGAAATTGAGGTACTATCATGAGGTTTAAAGTATTCGCTGTAGGTGATAAGCTGGAAAAGTTTTATCTTGAAGCCATTAAAGAATATGAGAAGCGTTTAAGCAGGTACTGCGATATAAAATTGATCCACATAAAAAAAGAGGAGCAACTTCTAAGAAAGATTAATGAGAACTCTTTTGTAATTGTCGTTACTACCACTGAAAATCCCATATCTTCGGAGGAACTTGCAAATAAGGTAGATAATTGGGCTTCCACTGGTACATCAAATGTTGCCGTTATTATAGGTGCAAGGAGCACTTCATACAGTGAGTCACTGACATTTAGCCAAATGGAGATGGACTTGGGATTAGAAACAGCCATACTATTTGAACAAGTTTATCGAGCCTATCGGATAATTAATAATCATCCATACCATAAGTAAATATAAATTACTCAAAGAGCCACCTTAACATATAGCAGGTAGCTCTTGAATTGATGTTTGAATAGTGTTCGTTATCAGTAGTTATAGCTTCCATATGACTCTGCTGCAATAATTCCCTCTAAAGTAGTTCCTTCAGGAGCTAAACAATTCTTAACAGCTCCATTTACATCCTCACAATGCAAAGGATAGGCTTTACCATTTCGAAGTATCCAAACAGTGTACCCTATGTTATCTTCTTTTTGTATTTGGATATTCCAGCGTCCTTCTGTAATCAGTCGTATTCTTATGTCTGGACCATTCCCATGTTTTTTTAAATCAAGCAATTTCCTACCTGCATCTCCGACTATAAGATGATCACCTTTAGTATCAATTGCTACAATCGCATTATCAGCCCATACAATGAAATCAGGATTAAAATGATTAGTACCACCCATATCTAATAGAGGGATTTCAAAAAAACCTCTTGATGGATTCCTAAACCATATTCTTTTGGTAGCATCAATCGCAGTTGCAAACTTCTTCTCTAACTTGTTCAATCCACTGTAGCCTTCGTGTACTGCATTCTTGAATTTCATTATTTCAGAAGGTTGTACTGCGGCCTCCGGCACTTTATAAATACTCAAGTCACTGTGTATAACTACAGAATGATCAATATAGGCTTTAGCTACCTTTCTAGCAGCTTCTCTGATATGATCAGCCGCTCGGCTACTATATTCAATTAAAGCATCGAATTTAGGGTTTTCTATATCACAAAGATTTACTGCTTTATGCTGATATTTGTAAATTTCCCGAACAAAGACCCATCTGGCTGTAACCCTGTTACTATGTTCAATTTCAACCCATTCTTCTCTTTGTCCATTATTAGTGCCGATTGTTTGCAGAATCTGAATTCTCCCGCCCTTACCTACAGTGTTAACATGATCATCTGTATAATCATGAATCTGTTCAATAATTTGCTTAATCGGTACTTGGGCATTTGCTGAATAAATAGAAACCTCAGGAACAAACCTTTCCTTTCTAGGAAGAAGCGTTGGCTTCTTGTCAGACTTTGAACCACCTTTATAAACTGTTAAATTAATCTCTGGTGATTCAGCAATTAGTTTAGACTCCACTTCTATGAGGACTTGTTCAAACACACTCTTTTCATCGGTTCGAATATAAAAATGTGCTGTGTTCAATTCAGGATTAGGGTAGTGTTCTCTACCAGGTTGTCTTAAAACACGACCAATAATTTGCGTTACTTGATCTTTTGACCCCATATCCTTGTCAATATACGCAAAATATACTTCTGGATCGTCCCAACCTTCTTGTAAGGAAAGATTAAATATAACATGCTTATAGTTCCCTGAAATAAAATTGTCATAGTCCGCATCGCCTCCCGAAAAAAGATTAAAGTTTTTGGGGGCTGGTTGCTTAGAACTAAACTTTAAATCACAATATACAGCTATGTCTGATGGATCTATCCCCTTATACTCAACCAGATACCTCCAGATCAAGATAGGTCGAGCACTTCGCTCGTTAAAAGGTTTATCTTCACTGTCCTTACTCAACCCAGAGACAACATTTGTATTGCTGACATATATAGATTTGGGAGTAAATGAAAGACCTAGCTCAATAGCAGAGGTCTTAACTTTGTCCATTTGCTCCAACATATCATCAATAGCTATTTCCATAGGAGTAACGTAGCCACCTAATAATATGTTCTGCTTGACCAGATGAGAATTAACAACCTCTGAGCTTTTTACGGATGTCACAAAATCACTCTCGTTCCACCCTTTATCCTGTTGTAGTCGATCAATTGTTCTCTTCAGAGCTTCAGGAATTCGCAATGTAGCACTCGCGGCAATAAGAGCGTCCGGTTCAAGTTCCAACAATAGCTCTGTCTGCTGGTTGGATAAATTATGTCCTTCATCATAAATAATAACAAAGGGCCTTCTTCTTCCCTCACTGTCTCTTCTCTGCTTTAAAAGATCCCATAGAGACTTATCTGCACTATCAAGCTCAACTTGATAAATTTTACGATCTCCCTTTTCTTTGTCTTTCTGATTAAATTTCCCTATTGTTGCTACTAACACAAGCCCTCTGTCAGTTCTTTCAATATCCCAAGGCTTACAATCTAATAATGGCTTTATTTCAAAACCATCAAGTAAGTTTGCATACTTGCCAGACATTAAATTGTAATAGGTTTGCCAAACTACCACCCGTCCTTTAGATAACCATAATACAATAGGCTCAATTGGGAGGGTTGAACGAACCTGAGCAATGGAATCAGCCAGAATTAACGTTTTACCGCTTCCCGTAATTGAGGATAAGTTTTGATAAAAAGGAACATTCTTTGTCCTAGTAATTGTAAGCGGGTCTTCTATATATTTTACAAACCTCTCAGTAATCGTTGTAGAGGCTTTAATTTGAAAAGGTAACAGTTCCAACGTCATTCACTTCCTTCATCATCGTTAAACCGATCACTATCTTCATTTAAACCAAGATGAGCAAGTATTTTGTCAGGTATCTTATAAAAGTTAACGCTCTTGGCTTGGTATACTTCATATCGTGCATAAACATGATACGGTGGTTTTAAACCAGCTTTCTTTGATTCTTGAATAATTTTACTGTACGTATCGATATCTAATTGTCCTACTGAATCAGCACCGTCCCATACAATAAAGTACCCCTCATTCGAATCGTTTTTCCCCACCAGAAAATCAAATCCCGGCTTATCAATTCTTTGTAAGTATAGACTTGTCCTTTTCTCAGTCTCCCAATGAGAGGTAATAACCACGTCAATTAGTTCATCTTTCTTCATTGAAAGAACTGTGTTAGCGTCTATTTGCTTTGTAAGCAACTGGAATTGAAAACCGGCATTTATCGGGTCAGCCGCTTTTACTAATCTCCCGGTTTCATCAGGTCGTTCTCCAGTGATAACTCGTTTTAACCTTAATTGAGTTAGACTACGAGCATATTTATCTCCTCTATCCGGACTACCTTGTTCTATAAGAATAAAACGTCTGTCGGCTTCAGTTTCCTTATTAAGCTCAAGTATTGCATGTCCTGTTGTTCCTGATCCTGCATACGGATCAAGCACAAGTCCATTAGATGGACACCATAATTGAATAATCTTCTTAATCAATTTAAGTGGTTTGACTGTTTGAAAGTTGTGTCCTTTTCCTACAATAGCATTAAGCTCATTTATACCGGATTGACTATGTCCCGATTCTTCGTGATCCCATGACTGAGCCCCAATTACATCAGGCTCACTGTAATCATCATCTGCCCAATAAGTCATAGGTACTTTTCCTTGTTTAACTTTGTTCAAATGTCTTTTTATATAAGGTCTCCCTAGTCCATCTCCTGAAAAATAGAGTGTTGGCCAAACTTGTGTATCTCTTACTTGTATAGCAGCCTCTCGAGACATTTTAATAACGTCATCATTGTAAATATCTTCATCTGCTATAACTGGATTACTATCAAGATTATTTTTCAGTGCCCCTCGAGGTATAGGAGCAGATTTTAATACAAGTGCCTTGGCCCGACCATCCTGAAGGTCTTTTTCAACATATTTACTACCCCAAGCCTCGAGCCAACTTTTCATTGTTTTTTTAGGATTAGACCATGCTCTTGCACCTGGATAATGTAACGCTCCAGTAAATGGAGACTGTATGGCATATCTATCCTTTTCAGCCGGAGTAGCTACTGTAGGATCACCATTCGTTTTCCACGGACCATCAGGATCGTTATCAAGATTTTTATATTTTTGATCCATTGCTTCGTCGCGTGACAAAAGGCCAGTTTTAACCAGTGACTTGTCTCTAGCGTACACAAGAACATATTCTGTAGCACTGGATAGATGCTTACTATCATTTTTAGGGGAATAAGATTTTTGCCAGTTAATGATTCCTATCCTATTTTGTTCCCCAAATACTTCATCCAGCATCATACCAAGATGGAATAATTCATTCTCGTCTATACAGATTGCCAATACTCCATTAGGTTTTAACATAACTTTCATCATATTAAGACGAGGTAACATAGCTTTCATCCATTTAGTATGCCGTGAGCCATCTTCCGATGAAACAAGAACACCCAAATCCGGATCGTTAGGGTCGGTATCCCATTTATCGTTATAGCGGAAATACTGCCCTGTGTTATACGGAGGATCGGTAACTATTAAATCTACTTGGCCTCGATATTTATACAACGTAACCATAGCTTGTAGGTTTTCGCCCTCAATCAACAAGTTTTTGCTCTGTTCATGTTCCGGCCCTTCGCATAATGCTTTAATAACTCTAGTAACACGAGGGCGTACCTTTCTATCTATTTCTTTGGCTGTTCTCTTGCCGTAAAAGCTTAAGGCAACTCCACCACTCATCATACTTTTTACTATCTTTAATAAATCCTCTTTATCCAAAAGATCGAGTTGGTCTAAATCGTCCACAGGCATTGATGTATACTGCTTATTAAGCATGTTAGTGAAACCTCCAATTTAACACTTGTAATGCAATAATTCAATAAAAAACTCTGTAACTGTATAGCCTTAAGTATCTCTCTTTTTCAGGCTATATGTCAAAGATTTATTCAATTTTTATAATATGAATTGGGCGTTCATTATTTAGAATGATCGTGTTCCCTCTTTGTTCCACTTAAAAGGAGTAAGGTAAGGCTTTATACCCTAAAAATCGAGCTTCGAGCTTACTTCAATAATTCTTCCTAAGAGTATTACATTCTATATATCGTAATTTTCTTGTTTTTGTAACATGACTCTTTTTAGCCCTTGGTGCCATCTGTCTTATACACCATATCAGCCAGATGATTGCCGTTAGAAATAAGATCCTCCTTGGCATCGTCACCAGACAATGCAGAATAAATTTTAGTCCGTAGTAGCTCATCCATAGTCTAATAAGATTTCATTTGCAAATGGATTTTTACCAGAACGATCCTATTACAAACTGTGGCTTCAGCCAGTAGAAACCAATGGAATATAGAATGATGGCTGGTAACATGGTGAATAAACAACCGATGCTTATAGCGGCATCCTTGGGATGTTCAGACTTATGCCCCAACAGTTTATGCAAGTACTTTTAAAGCCTCGTCTATAAACCATTCAATGAGCTTATCTTTGTATATCCGGCCTCCCGGCTAAGTGTCTAAATACAGATAAAATCGGAAAGGACAAGTGCTCCTTTCCGCCGTTGAATCCTTTGTTTTAAAGCATCTTGTTGTCTGCCTCTACAATCTGGCATATTCACGTGCTTTCGTCTTCCATCCTCATTGTTACATCAATACCCGCCGCGAATACGGTCTTCCATATGTGTTGCCTGATTCAGTAGCACAAACGCCACAACGAATAGTGCAATACCGATCCATATATGTTTCCTTTTCTTCTTAGCAATTGCAGTGAAAGTATAGACGACACTGGTTACTTGGATAATCGCCCCAATAATCTTTAATACCAAGGCTATTGATTCCATCATCATTCCCTCCCATCTATCGTTGTCATGAGCTTCTGCATGTAATTATGATGATGATATTGTGGATGCGGATGACAGCATGCAATTTCTGTTCCCATGCAGATACCTAAATATTGATTCTGCGGATGGATTTGCTGTCATCATCGTAGAAAATGACATTGCCGTTGTTGTCGAAGCTTATCTGCTTCATTTTCTTAATCGGGGTCCCGTCCTTGTAGATCAGATCATCCTCATTGATGAACGTCGTCATGCTACCGCCCGTCTCCATCTCGTAGACAGTACCGATGTTCGTCATATACAATTTGCCGTTGTAGCCTGTTGCACTGTCGAGAGTAATGTCCTCATATTCCGACACCTTGTCCACTTTGACTGGGAACAGTTGAAGAATGTACATTTTGCTGCGTCCAAACACATACAAATTGTCATTCGTTGCAAACGCACCAGCAACGGGAGCATAACCATAGTAATTCGATAGGTCGAGAGCCTTGTAGCTTGTGCTACTGGCGACTTGCTCGACCTGAGCCTGAGTTAGCTGTCCTTCGTACACATGCGATTCGTGAACGCCTGTAACGCCGTATAGGACGCTCTGCGAATCAGGGAACGCAATGAAGTCAAAATAACGAACTTCCTCATGATTGAGGTCATATGTGACGACACTGACACTGGACGTAATGTCGTAGATGATGGATCGTGCAGATACCTTTGCAGCCAGATATAATTTGCCGTTTGCATTGTTGTACGCCAGTTTCATGGGCGTGAGGTTCTTGTAGTCAAAGTGCTTGGTATTCCCGTCCGCATCTTTATAATCCCAATTGAAGTTCTGATTGATTGTTTTAAAGGTTTCAACGGTTCCGTTGGAGCTGTTGAATTTGCGTATCTTCATTTTTTGGCTGTCGAGAAAATAGACGTTGTTGTTCTTATCTACGACCATGCTGTCAATCTGGTTGATCTTGGCCGTCCGTACTGGCCCATCCACATCACCCGTCCCTAAACCGCCGACTAACGTTTCAACGGTAAACTTCGCGGCTGGCGTAGATGCAGACGGTTGCTCTGTGGATGTTTCAGGTGCGGATGTTCCCGGCGTTGTGGTATTAGGTGTCGTTGTAGTCGGAGTTGTCACTGGTGTACCGCCGCCTATGTCCTTGTTGTCATTTCCATACTGATAAGCCCGCCAGAGCATCACCGTTGCTTCTGAACGGGTAATCGTCGCCTGCGGACGGAATGTTTCGTCCTGAAAGCCAGATACAAGCCCATTTTCCACCGCCAAGGCAACATAGCTTTTTGCTGATTCGGAGATACCAGCGTAGTCTTTGAACATGGCTTCAATAGTGCTTTGGTCAGGCAAGCGGTTGGTGTCGTAGCCTTTGAGCTTGACCAGGGCAACAGCCACATCTTCCCGGGTAGCCGGGGCCGATGGATTGAAGATGTACTTCCCATCTGCGGTGCGATAGCCAGTCATGTAGTCCTTGACCGCCTCTACAAAAGGTGATGCCCAGTTTGTTGCTGGGATGTCCGAGAACGATGAATAGTTTACTTTCTTGGGTGCAATGCCCGAGGCTGAAATCATAATTTTGGCGAATTCGGCACGGGTAATTGTGTTGTTGGGCCGGAATTTATTGTCGGGATAGCCACTAATGACTTTACGATTCACCATTTCGGCTATGTATTTGTAAGCCCAATGTGTCTGTGGCACGTCGGTAAAGGAGACGGTCTGCTCCGTAGTCACTGCGTTCTCCCATTCCTCACCGTAGGATGGTAATGCGGCTGATGCAATAGTGATATTTCCAGCCAATGTAATAGTTAACGTGCTTGCTAGAATGCCAGTTAGAAGCCTTTTGATCATATTAGAATCCCCCTGTGCTGTTGTTAATGCATCTATCAAACGATAGTGTCATTAGGCATATATTACTATAAATAGCTCTATAGGTACACTTATAAATGTACTAAATATGAACTTTAATGGTGTTATGATGATCATTTATGTCCTCTACTCTTGAAGTAGAGGTGATGGAATGTCAGAGTTTGTGAAGCTTGTAGGAGAGAAAATAAGGATTGTCCGTAAAGCACGGGGGATAACACAGGAGAAGCTTTCTGAGATGTCCGGTTTGAGCGAAAAGTATCTATCAGATACAGAACGAGGAGTAAGAAATATCTCCTTGGAATCCCTTGAAAAGATTATGCAAGCATTAAAGATCGAGCCGTATGAGCTGTTTCTTTATTCCGACTTAGATGGAGTGAGCAAGGACAAACAACAATTAATTGAGATGTTCCATCCATTGCTGATTGATCGCAATACGGACGAAATCCAGTTTTTGTTGAAAGTAGCTCAAGAGTTTATTAATACATTCAATAAGAACTGAGACGAGCCGATATAGGTGAAAAAATATACAGATTTTCCGAAGGCACCACCCTATATATTTAGTAAGGGGGTGGGGCAGCCGTTTAACGCCCCACCCCTATTTTCAGGACTGCTTTCTACTGTTCCGTTCAGTGGATTGCAGTCCTTTTTTTATTTTCATCCAATTTATTTTGTGCAGACAATTGTTTGTACTGATTGCTTCATTGGCATGTATCAGCTCAATACAAGAAAGATACCGCGTCAAAACAACTAAATAGTTCAACCAAATAGCCTGCTCATACTTTTGAGTGGGCTATTTGTCGTTCATTACAGAGACAAAATCATCGGCTGTGAGATGACGCCGGAACAAGAGAGGCTGGAGATGCAGATGGTTGTTAGAAAGGGACTACCCGACGACATGCAGGAGCTATTGAAGCAGTTAGTCATGAATGGAGGCATCCGCATGGCCGGAACAGTGTTGTATACGTATTGCCGCCGGATGTATCAAGTTGATGATTATACTGCGGCTCGTTGGATGATGGCTTACTTTCAGCGTGAGTTTCCTCAGCATCTACAACGACATCGCACTAAAGCAGTCAGAGCATGATTCATCAACATCAACAAACAGGAGGATAAAACAATGACTTATCAAGCTTTTAAAAACAACAATTCAAAAGAGTATTTGGGGTTTTGCGAACAGAAGGGCTTCATATACAGCTTGCAGTTGGATGTAGGGAGATATTGTGTTGTTGCTTTACAAAACGGCTGCATCACAACACTAATTACGTACTCGATTCGGTCGTACACAGTGTGCAGATGAGCATCCTATTGCTGCATACCAGTGACAACGGATTAATTACTGTCTACATGGGATAACTGAATACATTGAACATGCAGATAGCCGCTTTGTCGCAAACGACAACAGGCTGTTTTTTTATGCCTTGAAGGGAGGTGAACACAGTGAGGAAGACGCAGAGCCTTGCAAATCAAAAAGCCCGTTTACAGTATGTAATGCGGATGATGGACAGTGAACCCAGCTTTGAATCAAAGGAATGCAGAAGATACATTCAGACTTTGGTAAAACTCGTTTTGATTGAAATGCAAATAGAAGCCTTAGATAAAAAAAGAAGCCGCCCATGAATGAGCGACTCAAATAAAAATACGTTGTCATTATCATAACCGAACAGCATCATATTCCGCAATGGGAGAAGTCCAAGAGGCTTCTCCTTTTTGCATTTTACTGGAGGATAACCACATGAATTTATATGAAATGTCGTCGTTCAAAACACTATTTGCTGATGCAATGGCTGAGAAGCCCGGCTCTTATATCATTGATGAAATCTTTGCCCGCTTCCCATCATTATCAGAACTAATGAACGTGACTGAGCAAGAATTAATAGCTATTAAGGGCATAGGTAAGGTAAAAGCAAGGCAGATCATAGCCTCGTTGAAGCTGTCACAGAAGCTGAATACGCCTATCTGCAATAATCACTACACTATACGTTCACCTAAGGATGTCGCTGATCTGTTGATTCCTGAGATGAGGTATCTACAACAGGAGCATTTTGTTGCTCTGTTCCTTAATACGAAAAACCATGTCATCGGTCAACCAGAGACGCTTTCGATAGGAACATTGAATTCAGCAATTGTGCATCCAAGAGAAGTTTTCCGGGCTGCCGTAAAACGTTCCGCTGCGTCAATTATAGCTTGCCATAATCATCCCAGTGGGGACTGCTCTCCTTCGCCAGAAGACATTCAGCTTACCGCTCGATTGGTAGAAGCAGGCGGTATCATGGGCGTTGATGTTCTGGATCACTTGATAATCGGTGGGGATAATTTCATCAGCATGAAAGAACGTGGATTGATGTAACTCTGCTGTTTGCCCGTCACCGGAAACACCACACTTCGTCGCGGGCAGATCATTCAAACCCACCCTCTCCGCTCCCTGAGGGAGAATGCAAGGACTACGCCCTTGCATCCCGTCACTCGCCGTGTGGCGGCCCTTAGCTAACGCTAAGGACTTACAACAGTAGTGTTGTCTTTATAGTCCGCTCGTCAAGGCTGGAACAAGCTCGGCTACGCCTCGGCCTTGACGGCTTTCTGCCAGCCATTCCTCATAAGGCTGGATAAACAGGCTGCTTTTATCATTGTGCTCTCTTAACAGAATCGCTGGCACATGAAGCAGCTTCTTTAAATCTGAGTAATGTCTTATGAAGGAGGCCCTAGAGTAATACTGCTCGCATTCCTTTGATCCACATTCAAGAAGAAGCTTCAGAAATCTGTTCACCCGATGCTTTACGTGGATAGACGCATTAGCCTCATCAATCAGCTTCATGATCTGATCTACCGAATCAAATATTGGTAATGGATGAATTCTGTTTGACCAGAGCCCCAATATTTTACTCAGCTTGTTTTCATTAAGTAGTTCAGTTAAACACCGTTTACTGCTTATTTGATTCATCTGATTAAGGGTCAGGTCGAAGCGAAAACTGAATATACCCTCGTGAATGGAGATATGCTTCATGTAGTCTCCTTTAGCACCAGCTTCACTAGGGAGCATAAGTTTTTTTCCTTGACCGTTAAAGGCTGTCAAAAAGTCAGACTTGGGGCCGATATGATAAACCCATTTGCTTGAAGCTGAGTATCTTATGCACTCTGTCGGGGGGACAGCTTCCCAGTAAAAATTCCGATTGCCCAAGAAAGCATTAAATCCAATGGTTAGCTTGTCAGCTCTGTACGGTAGCTCAGGAAGGAGTTCATGAGCGGGAACCCCAATCGTTATGAGGTGATCACGGATTTTTTGGATGAACATATATCTATCATGAATTACAGCATTTTCTTCATAATCACCACAGTAAAGAAAGGAAGGTACATTAACCAATACCTTTACAAGTTGTTGCTGCTTTTTGTGATATTGAGGTAGCAGTTGAACTGTAACACCGTTACTTGATACACTGCATCTGAATTTAGCTATCAGATCGTCGCTCAAGCTCACAGGCACACGGAATTCAAAAAACTGGATCATATATAATTACCTCCGGTTATCTGATTTTAGATTTTCTATGATATAATTGCGGTAGATGTTTTACTTTGTGGTCGTTTCCCCGGCAGGCACGCTGGTGGAACGGCTCTTTTTGTTTTTAAAGGAGTCATTGTGTATTTTGAGCGGCGGCAGGTCAGTCTCAGCGAACTGGATTACATCCATCTTGAAAAGCTCCTTGAGCTTGTTGTAGTTGTCATAATAGGTGGTCTTGGTGTACTTCTGCTTGCAGTAGCCCTGCCCATAGGAATGTAAATGGGTTAGAAATGCAACCAGCATTGCTTGGGTTCGGACGTTAAACGCTGCTGAATTGATAGTGTCCAGCATACTGTCGAAGGGGGAGTGCTTTATCGGCTTGGTAAGCCCGAGTGAGCTCAGTCCTTCTTGAAGCACGTGAACAGCAACCTGAGGAGTTATCAGCTCTGTTGCCCGTCTTGTAAAGCTGTACTTCCTCATTTCGTCGTAAGTAAGCTCTATCTCATACCGCAATAGCCCAATAGCATCCTGCTGGTGCTGTGCTTTATTGGGATAGAGGGATTTCTGATCAACCTCTGCTCGCTTATCGTAGAATTTATGAATGCTTCGGTTTCGTTTCCCTTTACGTTGATAATACACGGACTCCAGCCTGTTGCTGCCCGCTGCGTTGTAGGGAACCGTCTTGTAGCCCCCAGGCTTCTGCATGCTGGATAGCAGCTTCAGGTAATCCTGTATGTGCGACCCAACGTTGAAGTTTTTGCAGATGTGCAGCTTCTCAACCTCCCAATCGTTATAATGCGGTACACGAAAAAGTGGAAGCTTTAGCATCTTCACAACATAACGGCGGAGTTGTCTAAGCATTGGCTTCACATCAGCTTGCTTGAATTCGTAGACATTGCTCCCGTACAGGTATCGCGGTACTGAAAGCTCGACCTTCAACCAAGCCCGCTGCGGATCATCCTCCTTGTACTTGTAGAAGAGCCGGGGCTGGGTATCGTCATGCTTATTAAATAACTCGCACGTGACTATACCACTCATCATCATTTTCTTGACTTCAGACCAGGAAACCTGATTAATTTCCTCTTCTGTAAGTATGACGGCTATATCGAATTTCACTGTATCTATCAAGGTTTTGTCCTCCTGCTGTCCGTAGTCCCGAACGGTTTCTGACCTATTAGTTGTAGCTGCTGAAGTGAAGCATTAAGTATCGTCATCACTTCTCAGCTCGGCTGCTGTAGGTCGTGTCGGATCTCGATTCTTTTTCGAGAAATCATCCAGCAGCATAGCCAGCTTGTTCAGAAATAATTGCTCTGCTCGACGTTGTTCTTCTCTGTTCTCCATCAAGCTAAACGGCTCATTGTCAAAATGACCTGCATCATTGACGAAGTCAAATTTCCTCATAGCAACCCTCTTCACGTTTTATATTTGTTTTGACAAATTAACTTGTCACACATGTTATCATGTTCTATAATCGTTGTAAAGCATTCCAGAAAGGGTGATTTTTGTGGCTAAACGAACAATAACTGCGGTTGAATATTTTGCTCTTAGAGAAAATGCACTTGGAGAACGCATTCGCTTCTTCCGTGAAGAGACAGGGAAACTGAATACAAAGGAAGAATATTCAACACGAGCAATCAGCAAACGATTAGGGGTAACTGCACAGTCCATTACTGCAATTGAGAGAGGTGAATCTAAAAATCCCTCCTTTCAGCTAGTTCACGGATTATCCAGAGAGTTGCACGTTCCAATTGAGGCTTTCACAGATGAGTTTTATCAAGGTGACATCCGTCTGTTTGAAATTGGAGTTGTCGATGAGAATGTCGAGCTTGAAGATACACGGACTGCTGGGCTTGACCCTGCTCTGTCCACAAGCTTTCACTTTGGTTGCTATGTATATCAGGCCTTTCAGGATGGACGGATGCGTTTCGTTTATAGCAAAGAAACAAAGAATGCCGTCGATTACAAAGCCTTTGTGGAGAGCCTTTCCCGATTTGTCGCCGAAATCGAAATGCATTCCTATTCTGGAGAGTTATTAGATCTGGATGACACGCTTGCTTCACCTATTAAACATGCAGCTTCTTTATTCAAGGCAAGCTTGGAGTATCCCAAAGCTTTTCCTATTTTGAACAAGGATTCTTGGAATCAGGTCTTCAATGATTTTTTAGCAGCTTCTCAGCAAACGGATAAGGGAGAAATGAAAAATGACTAAAATTCGAGCCGTTATCTATGCCCGTGTTAGTACCGAGGAGCAAGCCAAAGAGGGCTTCAGCATCGCTGCTCAGCTGGCAGAGCTGCAAAAATATGCCGAGCAGCATAATTTTGAAATTATTGATCGTTATGTCGATGAGGGTACAAGCGGAAAGAATATTAAAGGTAGACCTCAACTTATTCGTTTGCTAAAGGATGCCGAAAAGCAAAGATTTCAGATTGTTATGCTCTATAAGCTGGATCGTTTAGCTCGAAAGCTACGAGATCAGCTAGAAATAAGCGATACTCTTGTTAGCTTCAACATCAAGCTAATGAGCTTAAAGGAGAATTTTGATACATCAACCCCAACAGGAATGATGACCTTTCAGATGTTTGGCATGATTGCAGAGCTGGAAAGGAGCAATATTATAGAGCGTGGAAAGCTGGGACAGCACCAGCGGGCACGAGAAGGGAAATATAACGGAGGCGTTGTGCTGGGGTACGACAATATCAATAAGGAGCTCATCGTTAATGAAGCTGAGGCCGTTATTGTTAAAAAGATATTTGCCTACGCCGAGCAAGGCTTAGGGCTTAAAGCAATCACTCGCAGATTAAATGAGAATGGTCACCGCTCGAAGAAAGACAAGCCATTTTCCACAAACAGTATAAAGACTGTTCTTAACAATCCAATCTATATCGGCAAGATAAGATATAACCAGCACGAGAACTGGTCTGAAAAACGTCGGAAGGGAAAGAATCCTGATTTTATTTTCACAGATGGAATCCATCAATCAATCATCTCTCAAGAGCAGTGGGATAAGGTTCAGGCTTCACTACAAAAACGCTCCTATAAGCCCTCCCGCTCTCATACACCCTACATTCTAAGTGGAATTATAAAGTGTCCTGTGTGTGGTCATGGCATGGTTCCGACTCGTTCCAAGGGAGCATCCGGGGAACAATATCGCTATTACTCCTGCGGACAATTTCACAATAAAGGTGCTACAGTTTGCAAATCAAATATGATTAAAGCCGAGGTAGCAGAACAGCAAATTCTTGATGAGCTGCACCGGGTTATTGCCCAGCCCAATATACTCCGACAGTTGGTTGATCGAATTAACGAATTCCGTTCCAGCTCAGACATTCCAAGACTAGAAGATCAGAAGGTGCTAGAATCCCAAATAGGCAAACTACAACGGAAAATCAAGAGTGTTAAGGACACCATATTAAATCATCCTGACCTAGCTGATATGTTTAAACCAGAGCTGTTGGAATCCAATTCTGAGCTTCAAATCTTCCAAAGGCGATTGGAAGAAATGCTATCAGAAACATCTGACCTCGACAGCAAGCCCATTGATTATGACTCCCTTTTTATATTGCTGAGTAAGGTGCAGGAGGCTATCACTCATGCAGAAAAAGACGAGCAGAAGGCACTGCTTCGCCTGTTAGTCAAAAGCATTCATATTTCCAAGGACAAGCCCTCAAGAAGAGAAAGTCGTAAAGTGGAAAGAATCGTTCTTACCTTTGACTTCACGATTGAAGGGCTTCACACTGATACGGCAGAGTTAATGAAAAGAGTTAGCTCGTACAGCGAATTTGTTGTTACACCAGACCCAAATACGCTGGATTTTCTTAATAGCAGTCAGGAAATTTCCTATGGGGACTTGATGAAGTCCCTTTTTATTTTACCCTTAAAAGCGATACGGTTCACCCCGATTAATCTTCACCGATCGGTAAATCTGTTCCACCAGCACCAATCGCATCAGCTGATGTGGCAAGGTCATCCTTCCGAAGCTCAGCTTCTGCTGGGCGCGACGGAGGACTTCGTCAGAGAGGCCGTGGCTGCCGCCAATGACGAAGACAACATGGCTTGTACCGTAGGTGCCGAGCTTGTCCAATTCCTCTGCGAGTTCTTCCGAGCTCCAGAGCTTGCCGTCGATGGCGAGCACAATAACATGTGCCTCACTCTTCACATGAGCAAGGATACGCTCTCCCTCTCTCTCCTTGACCTGTCGAACCTCCGCCTCGCTCAGTGTATCGGGAGCCTTTTCATCGGCTACCTCAATCATTTGAAACTTGATGTATGGCCCTAACCGTTTAGCATATTCCTGAATGCCCATGACCAAATACTTCTCTTTTAACTTGCCAACACCTATAAGTTGAATAAACAAATTCCATACCCCTATCTATGTTGAATGATAATGTAAAATCCCATTTACGATCCCTAACATGAAAGATACCTTTAGCATAGTTATTTTAGCACCTGAAACGTCTCTTACCTATCTATTTCCTCTCCACTACAAGCCTATTCCCTGTTCAGATTATAGCGGATCATTCATTTACGCTCTTCACAATGAGATGCCTATCTGTTTCATATTCATCAAGACCTGCATTAGCATCTGTCGATATCCGCTGATTTGCTCCGCTGTCGCTGACTCCCGTAATGATTCGAACAATGCTGTACATTTCTTGAAATTACGATCGTTACCCAACTGATCCGCTAGTTGCATCGCCTGCAAAGTAAGCCCCACTGCATCCTGTAATCTATCGTACTCCCGATAGTACAAAGCCAAGTGATAGCAGTAGCTATAATAGTAAGATATGTTCTCTGCGTCTTCATAACTCCCAAATTCATCAATCTGCTCTGCAAACGTATGTAAAATATCCCCTACATCCAAATGACACATAAGCGCTGCCTGTAATATGGTATTCAGCCCCGGTAATATTTCCTCTAGGTTATCCTGCAAAAAGACTGCGTATTCCTCGACAAGCCCTATATTTCCAGACAAAATATCTACTGCATATAAATTAGTTTTGGCTAAAAACCTGAATTCATCGACAACCAGTAGACCTTCTCCCTCTAAATCCTCCATCCAACCTAGCTCAGCATACTTATAAATGCGCTCCCTTGCCTGTTCATATTCACCTTGATTCTGGTGAGCCATTCCACACATCAGGTGACTGAATCCAAAATAATATACCAACGGACGTTCTAAATTGACATGCGGGATGGGTAATTTCATTGCTTTATGATACTGACGTTCTTCATAGATACGCTGTACACATTGGTACAAAATATCCGCCGTCTCCATCACCTTTTTCCAATTTTCAAAAGCCACAGCCATTTCCAACATTTCAACAATGATGTCCGGTTTGAGTGATTTTAGGATAGAAGTTCTCAAGAAAATCCCCTCCTTACATTTCCATTTACAACCAATTGTATAGAAAATGAGAACCAAGGTCAATATAAAAAGTACTTATAAGTACTTTTTATATTGATTTTATTTTGCACAAGATAGTCTGTAACGATATTCTATCCTCTTCTAACCTTAAGTGGAGGTGATTACATGAGTTTACCAGAAAGCGTCGGAAATCGGATACGAGAACTAAGAAAAGCTAAAGGATGGACACAGGAACAATTGGCAGAAGCAGCAGGACTTCATTACAGTTATATTGGCGGAGTAGAACGTGGAGATCGAAATATTTCATTGGAGACGTTGGAAAAAATAGTTTTAGCGTTAAAGGTTCCACCCTTTGAACTTTTCCAATTCGATGAAACTTCGGATCGAAAACAGATCATAAATGAACTTATGTTACTCATAAATTCAAGAGAAACAACAGAGCTCGAAATTCTTACTACTATAACAAAAAATATTGTTGCTTTAGTTGAGTTACAACAAAAATGAATTGAATAATTCTCTCTACCTGACTTTTACACTTCATCTTCCATAAGCTTGTTATGAGGTGGTTAATATGACAAAATTACGGAATTCGGTTGGAGAAAGAATTAGAACGATTCGGAAGGCTAAGGGATTAACACAGCAACAACTTGCGGAACTTTCAGGATTAGATGATTCATATATCGGATCGGTAGAGCGTGGCGAAAGGAACTTTTCGA
>NZ_PNXQ01000005.1:657730-678729 GCF_005217525.1 Paenibacillus terrae
CATTGAACCTGCAGATGTCCATGCTCCATATAAAAGGCCTTCGTCGAACGGTTCAGATAATCGTCTTCGCTAAGCGAAAGAATGTAAGCTTTATAAGCCTCAAAATTCTGCCTGAAAGTCGAAGCCAGGTGCTCGGGATCTTCCACCCCGGACAGGCTGTTTTCAATGCTTCCCACTTCACCCTCAGACTTCTCCTGCATGATCGCAAGATCCGAAGCAGGAATAAGTACAAAGTGATGTACTAACTCCAGCAGCGAGCGGAAATTGTCCTGCGGGCGAAATTCCCAATCCTCTGGACGTATTTTACGGATCAAGGCTTCCCCCGTCCGTACTCCGGTCTCCAGCTCATTCAGCAAATGATCTCGAACTTGCAGCGTTCCACTCATATTCTCATCTCTCCTTTGCCATTCTTCTTCATATTTTGAGTATAGCGGAAGCCTTCGAACGTGTATTGTAAAAATCGGACAGCTTTCGGAAATCCTTGGCCGCAGTAAGCGGGGAATCGCCATAAAACCTGCGAAAATCGCGGATTAAATGCGCCTGGTCGAAAAAGCTGTGCTCCAACGCAAGCTCCGTCCAATCCAGAGGGTCACCGCTTTGAATACTACGCAGAACGCTCTGGAAGCGGACGACTTCACTGAACTTTTTGGGGCTGATCCCGATCCATTGCCTGAACTTCCGGTTGATCTGTCTTTCACTGATCGCTTCGCGCTCTGCTAGCTCTTTAACACTCATACTCCCACTACCTACAAAAATACGATGCAGCAAATTTTTCATCAGATCACAATCGTTCGTCCCTTGGCGCAGCAAAAGCTGGTTTAGATACTCATCCATGATGCGCACCCGTTCATTAAAATCCTGTGCCTCCAGAATACGCTCACCTATGAACGCGATGCTTTCGGGCCAGATATCTTCCAAGCGGAAGTGTCCACCTGTAAACAGATGAGTTGGCATGCCGTGAAAATAATGTGCCCCACCGGGAAAAAATCGCACCGCAAAAATGCGTGTCTCGGACCCTGCTTGTCTGGCAGATACAAACGGATGCGTAAATGTCCCACAGTACGAGAGTTCCTGACGCTTACTCACCGGGTCATATTCAAATAGAATATCCGTACAGCCGTCAGGTAATACCCGCTCCATGGTTTCTTCCTGCGGCAAGCTTAACAAAGCGGTGTCTTCGCACGAAGCTGCTAGATTCTCTGCTACCACCCTATTGGCAGAACCAGACTCCCAATAGCAAGCGACATAAGCTCTCAGCGCAGCAGACGGCTTTTGTTCGATATAATACGTGGAGAGATCACATCCATTGACCTGAATCGGACGAAACAGTGAATGCAGCAAAGGGTCCATCCATCATTCACTCCTGTCTCAGCACGTGTTGGAAATTAGTAAAGCTCTATGTATGAGGATTTTGCAAAATCCTTGTATACAAAAAGGACGTTTCTGCCCGAAACGCCCGTGCTTGTTTTTTAGACGACTAAAAATTCCGCTTTCTGCTCACATTCCTTGCACTTCACTGGAGGGTCCCAATCCGAAAATTTCGTTTCCTTGAGATCGACGACATCCGGTGCATCCTCGTATTCATCGACGAACATATCAATTGCCAGTTCCACATGCTCTTTACATACCACGTACATCCCAGTTGCATCCCTTTCCGTATGAAGCTCTTCCAGTTGTTTGGTGTCTGTTACAAACACCTTCTTTTGTTCTACCACACTTAACGCGGAAAGAAAAGGGCTTGATTCCTATCCCTGACGCTTGGTTTTAAAAATGAGAAAATGACTGACGTTCAGGTCCTCGTGGAAATCGGGATATCGCTCCAGCATCTCTGCGGACGGCTTCGGTTCGATCATTGCCTCTAGCAGCAAACCCGCTCCAGTAATAGCCTGTACGTAGCTGCCCAGCGTGCGGTGGAAGTACAGAAGCTTTTCCTCCTGATCATAAGGCATATCTTGCTCCAATGCGCCTTCGCTGAAATAGCGGTTTACTTTCCAGTACAGCTTTTTCCCTGTCTCATCCTTCACCCATCCACTCTGCGGTGTCTGAAAGCACGGATGCAAAATAGAGAAAATAAAGCGGCCCCCTGGCACCAGCAACCGCCGCATTTCCGCAATCGCCTGCTCATAACCCTCCAAGTCCTGTATGACCATATTGGATACGACCAGGTCAAAGCTCTGATCCCCGAACATCTCCAGCTTCTCCAGATTACCGTGATGATACGTAATCCCCCAGTCTGACGGTGTCCGCTTTCTTGCAAGCTCCAGCATTTCCAGCGAATAATCGACACCTTCCACCAGCGCACCCGCCTTGACCATTTTACGGCTCAGATAACCTTCACCACACCCGGCATCCAGCACTTTTTTACCCGCGAGGGTGCCCATGCATTCTTGTAATGCAGGATTCAACAGCACTTCGCGAGAGCGATCCCCTTCTTCAGTGTATCTTGCGGTAAAATTCTCTGCATGCATATTCCAGCGCCGAATGGCTTCTTCCGTGTCCCACTTGTTTATATTCATCTCCTTCTTTCTCCTGTATTTACTAATTCAATGCTGCTCTGCTTTCTGCGTAGGGCCATAGATTTTACACTCATTCTTACATTTTGGCAATTACAATGTTTATATTCATAAAATAACGAATTATCACATGATTTTTCCACTAATTATATAGGTGTTCTATTATGGAATAGTATGGTATTATCTCATTGGAAAGCGCTTTCAAAAATAACTTTGTAAAGGGGCCTACCTGTAATGTTCAAACGAAGACCCGTTTCATTGCTGTCGTTGACGCTTGCCATCACCCTCTTATTATCCACATTCGCGTCCGTTGCCGTCGCTGCCGAATCTAACGGACAAGCATCGCAAGCTGCCGCCACAAGCAGTATGCAATCGTATGTCGAAGCCATGCAGCCCGGATGGAATTTAGGAAATTCTCTGGATGCTGTCGGGGCAGATGAGACTGCCTGGGGCAACCCGCGCATTACTCAGGCACTGATCCAGCAAATTGCTGCCCAAGGATACAAAAGCATTCGTATTCCCGTCACCTGGGATAAACACATAGGAGCAGCACCGAATTATACCGTTGACGCTGCCTATATGAACCGTGTAGAAGAAGTCGTCCGCTGGGCACTGGATGCCAATCTGTACGTCATGCTCAATGTCCATCATGATTCATGGTCATGGGTAAGCAGTATGGAGCCCAAGCATGATGAAGTGCTGGCTCGTTATAACGCATTATGGACACAAATTGCCAATCGCTTTAAAGATCAGCCGAACAAGCTGATGTTCGAGAGCATTAACGAACCCCGTTTCTCCGAAGGAGGAACGACGAATGAAGCGAAAATGAACCAGATGCTCCAAGAACTAAATGTTTCCTTCCACAAAATCGTCCGCGCCTCTGGCGGTAATAATGCAGCCCGCCCACTTGTTCTGCCCGGCTTGGATACTTCACCTGCCCAGAATAAAATCAACGAGCTGTACAACACAATAACCAAGCTGAGCGATCCCAACCTGATTGCAACCATTCACTATTACGGCTATTGGCCTTTCAGTGTGAATATTGCCGGATATACTACATTTGAGAAAGATACTAAAAACGATGTTATCCAAACCTTTGATAATGCCTATAACACATTTGTGGCTAAAGGAATTCCGGTCATTGTAGGCGAATATGGTCTGCTCGGCTTCGATAAAAACACAGGCGTTATCGAACAGGGCGAAAAGCTGAAATTCTTTGAGTTTTTGACCTATTATATGAAAGAGAAAAAATTAACAGGCATCCTCTGGGATAATGGCCAGCATTTTAACCGCACAACATACAAGTGGTCCGATCCTGAGCTCTTTAATGTCATGAAATCCAGCTTAAAAGGGCGTTCCTCCAATGCAGTCCGTGACCTCATTCACTTGAAGAAAGGCACTTCCGTTCAGGATGCCACGGTCACTTTAAACCTGAATGGCAATCAGTTGAGCACACTAAGCGCCAACAACAAGCAACTGAAACAGGGCACCGAGTACACACTGAGCGGAGATACATTAACCTTGAAGGCCAGCTTGCTCACCAGCCTAACCACCTCCGGTAAATATGGTGAGAATGCGGTGATTAACGCCAAGTTCAACAAGGGGGCAGACTGGAATTTCAAAGTAATCGTGTACGATACGCCAAAATTAAGTGCTACCGAGGGTACTACGCAAACCTTTACCATTCCAACAGACTTCCGTGGCAGCCAGCTCGCCACAATGGAAGCTGTTTATACCAATGGGGGCAATGCCGGCCCGCAGGACTGGACACCCTATAAGGAATTTGGCAACACCTTTGCCCCTGCGTATGATACGAATGGCATCAAGCTGCTGCCTGAATTTTTTAACAGTGTGAAGGATGGTGAAGTCACACTGAAGTTCCATTTCTGGAGCGGCGATGTGGTAACCTACAAAATTACCAAGAGCGGAACCCGCGTGACAGGAACGGCATCCTAACCTTAGACGCAACAGACAACTGAAAAAGGCGTTCTCTGGAAATGATCTGGAGAACGCCTTTTTATCGTTATACCTATAAATTAAACCTTAGCCTTCCGGCTTATCCGTTAATTTCAACGTCACGGATTCTTCCTTGCCTGCCCGGTAAAAGGTAACCTTCAGCTCGTCGCCAATCTTCTTGTTATCGTACAAGTAGCGACGCAAATCAAGCGTCGAGTTGATCGGTTCACTATCGAAAGCAATAATGACATCGTTCAGCTTCATGCCTGCCTCCTGGGCAGGGCCGTGCGCCTCCAGAACAACCGCCCCGTCCTTTACGGTGTCAGGCAACTTGAGTTCCTTGCGCTGTGTTTCATCCAGCGGAGCATACTCATTATTGAGGTCAACCGTGTATACCCCCAGATAAGGACGGGTAATCTTGCCATCCTCGACCAGTTCATTCACCGTCTTCATGACCTCATTGGCCGGAATCGCGAAGCCGAGCCCTTCCACACCGGTATCGGCAATTTTCATCGTATTGATGCCTATCACACGTCCGTCCAGATCGACCAGCGCACCGCCGCTGTTTCCTTCATTAATCGCTGCATCGGTCTGGATAACATGCTGTTCCCAGTCATATACGCCGTCCTGATTAATGGAAATGGGAATAATCCGATTCGTATAACTTACAATGCCGGAAGTGAGCGTATCGCCCAAGCCGAGCGGATTACCAATGGCAATCACGGTCTCGCCCAGACGAAGCTTACTGGAATCACCGATATCCGCTATCGTGCTAATGCCCTTATCGTCTACCGCCAGCACTGCGATATCGCTAATGCGATCCTTACCGATCAGCTTCGCCTCTTTTTTGATACCATCCACAGTTACAATCTCCAGATCATCCGAGCCTTCGATCACATGATTGTTAGTCATAATGAAGGCTTTGCCGGAAGCTATTCGGAAAATAACACCCGATCCAAGCGCCGACGGCTCCGTGCTATGTCCGTCTTCCCCTTTCAGGTTCACAATGCTGACGACAGCCGGACGCACCTTGGCTGCCGCCTGCACAATCCGGTCATACGGGTCACCCGCCGCTTGGCGCATGGGATAATGACTTGCTCCGGTTACTGCTGTAGTGGAGGGCAGACCTGTAATAAAGCTGAACAGCAGCACCGCAACCACCGCACTGACTGCACCGCTAATGACAGCAGCTTGCACCGGACTCACGCTCCGGTTCCTGTGTGGCCAACGTTTCTGTCCTCCGCGACGTGCCTTGAATGCCTTTTTTTTGGCCGCACGCGTGGATACCCTCGTTGAATAAAAATCGTCATCAAACAAGCCCATGTTCATCCTCTCCCCTTCGTTGTCATGCACCGACACTCACTAAAAAATTAGGGCTATTCGGGCTTGCGCCAACCTATGCTACAGAGACTCGCTCCGTTTGAACGCCAAAATGGATTGAATATCCCCCATGACCGAAACAACAGATCATTTCAGCCTACTTACTAATCACCACAAATGGGGCCTCCCTAAGCACCTGATCTCATAAACCAGCATACACGCCACAATCCACTCCGAATAGAGGAAAAAGGAGGAATGATTTCCAAATCAATTGACTACAATAGTAACAAGTCTTCTATTCTATTACAAAATGATCGTCCCATAGAGACGTTCTGGCCTGTTCCCTTTCGCTTGTAACAGCTTATGCTTCCGATACGAGCCTTTTTTCAGAAAGCTTTCAGTTGTTAGCTTTATTGTATCACAGCACCCGGCAAAACCAAGCTGATCACACGCCATTTTTCAAATATTTTAACAGGAGGAATATATGATGAATCAACATCGCTCAGCTATGGATGAAGTTCGTATGGCTGCCAAGCTTGCGGATCTGAAAGACGAGCATTACCGCAACACCCTGGCGTTAAGTACACTCATTGAGCTACTGGTGGACAAAGGCATTGTGACCCGCGAAGAGGTAGAACGCAAAGCCGCCGAGCTGGACAGCTTTATGGCTCACTTACCTTATCCCACGGTGTAGGACGATCATAATACGTATCGCACAATCGGAACTCACTGTCCTTGTAAAAGCAGCCACGGTCTTCCATCGCCCCGCGCACGGTCAGCTTTGCCAGCTCCATCATATTGTGGTCGCGGCTCAAATGTGCCAAATACGTTCGCTTCGTCCGTCCTGTCAGCAGCTCGCTCAGAATCGCACCCGCCATCTCATTGGATAAGTGACCGATATCACTGAGAATACGGCGCTTGATGTTCCACGGATAACGCCCCATGCGCAGCATTTCCACATCATGATTAGACTCCAGCACCAATACATCTGCGTCTGAAATCGCCTGCTTCACCTTGTCGCTGACATAGCCGAGATCGGTGGCTACACTGAGCTTCTCTGCCCCATCGTAAAAGCTATACCCTACTGGCTCTGCCGCATCATGAGATATACCAAAAGACTCTACACGCAACGATTCAAATTCGCGTGTTGCGCCTGTCTCCAATATTCTGCGGTTATCGTCCGCGATCTGCCCGACAGCATTGCTGATGGCAAACCACGTCTTCTCATTCGCATACACAGGTAAATTATATTTACGCGCCATGGCGCCTAGTCCTTTCACATGATCGGAATGCTCATGTGTGACCAAAATACCATCCAACTCTTCTCCGCTCAGATCGCGTTCCTTCAGCAATTCATCAATACGCTTCGCGCTGAGACCTGCGTCGATGAGTAATGTCGTGTCTTCGTTCCGGACAACGGTGGCGTTGCCGGTCGAACCGCTCGACAGCACGGTAAATGAAATCCCCATATCTGTTCAAGACCCTTCTGTTTGTTCTGTCTTTGGACTAATGACATCTCCGTTCATCTGCACGTAATACACGCCTTGCCCGTTATCCAGCATAAACCGCCATACAGGCGCAGCCACCTGGCTATCCGAGTTAAAGGTCTGTCCGTAATAACCCAGCCGGATATCCTTCACAATCGCATCACGCGGCAAATAACTGTCAATCAACCGTGCCAGCGCCTTGGATGCGGGCAGCATTTTCTTCGCTTCATCCGAGGGCTGGAGATCAACCTGAATTTTGCGATATCCGATAATTTTCTGATTACTGTAAAACAGGGCCAGCTTCACATTAAATAAAGGCCACTTTCCCTGTACCAACGGGTGTAGCACAAAAGCATCTGCCTGTCCAGATGCAACCTCCTCCTGAACATCCAGCGGATCATACTGGTAGTTGTCGATGTCCCTGATTTGCGGCTGCAATGCCTCAACCAGCGCATCGTGGGTGAATACCAGCTTGCTGTCTACAGGCTCCGGCAGACTCACACGCCCATCCTTTTCCCCGCCATGAACATATGTGTAAGACAGCTTCGGCAACTGGGGAGTATCCCCGGGAATGGGAGCCAACACCTGAATGCTCTTCTCTTCCATTGAACGCTGCGTATTTTCATCCAGCGAAGTAAAATCCAGATTCGGCCCTGCCGTTTCCTGCGCATCATTCCACAACTGGCGCCCCAGTACTACATTGAGCAGCAAAAACGTACAGATCAGTACGTTTTTGGCGCGACTCCAATCCATTCCCGTTCCCCCTTTCTGTCATAACCCTGTCCATGCTTTATCCCTTTGCTGGTGCTATGCTGTGTGAGTAGCACGAAATCTGAATCCGTCACTCCTTTACCGCCTGAGATTGCTGCGTTTGCGCTGTACTCGACGTTGTCGCTGTTACGGCCACAGCGTGAATCTCTGCCACAGAACCGTCGCCCAACGTAACACGCCACTCGGGAACGAGCTTTAACCCATCATTGATCAGCTCTGGCTGATATACAGGGGTCAGATCTCTAATCGTTCTCCCTTTAGCTACAGCTTCGAGCTGCTTCTTCAAGGTTTCGCCACCCGGAAGCATAACCTTCTTCGAGGATTGCTCGCCGCCCTTGAGATACAACAGCGAACGATCATAGACGGATGCCGTTTCCTGCTGGATTTCCAACAAAATCGTGCCAAACCGGAAGGATGGCGTATCCAGTACCGGATAAGATCCGTAATACTGCTGGAATTGCACATTGGTACGGCTCTCGTCGCTGCTTCTCATTTTCAACTGATACGAAGCATCCCAACCGCCATGCTGATTCACAAAATCAACCGCCGCCAGTACATCCCTCACCGAACTGCTTCCGCCCGCCCCCGGTGCACTCGGATCGGTATAGCTCATCCAACGCTGCTCCTGCTTAATTTGCAGACTGCGCTTGCTGTCCGTGTAAATTTGGGAACCGTCCTTCTCCTGAATATTACGCGTAATCCCCGGATCGAAAAACAAATTCCGCTGCATCTGCTCTGTCGTGAACAACCCGGCATATACCACGGGCTGCACCGTCTCCAGGTTATCTGCCGGAATGTAATACTGATTATCCACCAGCTCGTACAACGGGGCATTTTTACCGAAATTCACATGCTGCCGGATATCCTCCATCGTCATATCAAACTGATTCGCCTCATACACTACATCGCCTCTGGCACTGAAAAAGAGGGCGTGCGGCTTGGCATTTTTCTCATCTATATAGATCCAGATACGATTAATCGTCTCTCCCTGAAACACAGAATCCGGCGTCAGACGCATAACTCGCTCCAGTAATGAAACCGGGACACCGCCTGAAAAGGATAATTCCATGCCCTCATTCTCGCTGCGAATCCGCGCCCAATCTGCCGACTGGATACTCCGACGTTGAAAGCTGTTAAAGCTCCGGCTCTCCAGCCGTGTAAAAATCAAATCGTAGAAAGCAACGCCCGGATAAAAAACGGTATGCTTGTTTTGCCCTTGGTGAATTAGCATTTTATCAGGAAACACGAGCTTTTCAATCTTTTTCTCCTGTCCCATACTCTCGGTTTTGACATAGTTCGTCTCCGAGGTAAGTACAGAATCACTGCCTGGAAGACGGTAAATCAGAAAATAACTCTGTACAAGGCTGGAAGCAACCAGCAAAATAAGCGCCCATGACTTCAAACGTTCCCTCACTGTGCTTCCCTCCCTTCACCCAACATGGGGAGCGTAAAGGTCGTGCAGGTCCCTTGACCATATTCTGACTCCAGAAAAATCTGGCCTCCATGCGCCTTTACAATTTCCCGGGCAATCGACAGCCCTAGACCCGTACCGCCCATATTGCGCGATCTGGCCTTGTCCACACGGTAAAACCGTTCAAAAATTCGTTCCAAATCCTTTTTGGGAATCCCTATCCCGGTATCCTGTACCGAAATAGACAGCATTCCCTCACTATTGCGGCGAGCTTCAATCCGAATACTTCCACCCTCCGGTGTATATTTCAAAGCATTGGACATCAAATTGTCCAACACCTGCTCAATTTGATCCCGGTCAATCACGACCTTGCCGATCCCCTGCTCCACGAACATTCCAGACCGGATATGCTTTTGCTTCATTTGAAAAGAAAACCGATCCGCGACTTCGTCCAGCATTTCCATTACATCCGCAGGCTGCATCCGCAAGGGCGCTTCATTGGAATCCAGCCGCGACAGATGCAGCAAATCCGTGACTAACCGGATCATACGCTCCGTCTCGTTGCGGATCACACCTACGAAACGCTCCGCGAGCTGCGGTTCACCCATTGCCCCGTCATCCAGCGCTTCGGCATAGCTGCGGATCGTCGTCAACGGAGTGCGCAGCTCATGCGATACATTCGCTACGAACTCCCGGCGTGTCGTCTCCATCTCCTCCTGCTCCGTCACGTCCTGAAGCACGGCAATCGTCCCCGTAATGCCAAATTCCCGCCGATGAATCGGCGTGAACGTCACGCGGATGACGATCGGCTCGTCCTGACCCGCAGGCTCCAGTTGCAGCAGCGTGGAGGCCGAAGAGCCGCTATACAGGGCCTCGGTTTCCTCCGGATCGATCCCCAGCAGCACCGCGATATGTCTACCGGTCATTTCGTTCTCGTTCACGCCCAGCATGGCGCTGGCCCGGCGGTTAACCAGAATGACCCGGCCATGATCATCTGTAGCGACCACACCGTCGCTCATATTGGTCAAGATGGAGGAGAGCTTCTCCTTCTCCTCTTCATTTTGCGACAGCGCCTCACGCAAGCGGCCTGTCATATAGTTAAAGGCCACGCTGAGCCTGCCAATCTCATCATCACCAAACACAGGCATCTGCTGATCGAATTTGCCCTCGGCAACCTCTGTCGCATGACGCGTCATCACCTTGATCGGATGCGTAATCGTATGCGCCAGCACCACGCCCAGCACAGCTGTCAACGCCAGCGCAATCAGCATGCCTGAAAGAAACACATTGTTAATGCGTTTCATCGTATCGTACAGCTCCGTCATCGAGGCGGCGATATACACCGCACCGACAATTTTGCCCTGGCTGATGACTGGCTTGGCGACGACCTTCTTGCGGATATTATCCTCGTCCACCATGTATTCCTCATTGTCACGGATACCCTGGAGTGCACGGCTGACCACCGTCTGCGTATTTTTGCGTCCGACATAATCGGCGTGTGAGCCTTGAGAAGTAATCAGCACCTTGCCGCTGGCATCCAATACCTGAATTTCTGCGCCGCTAAAATCAAACAGATTATTCACACGTGCGCGCAGACTTTCCACGCTGTCTTCCTCCATTTTACCGTCACTGCCGTTCAGATCCTGCTCTGCCAGCACGGACAGCATTTCCGCCCGCGCCTGCAAGTCCTGTGTAAAGTTGCTCGTCAAAGAGTTCTTCATGGAGCTGACAAAATAGACCCCGATCAGCTGCATCGCCACTAAAATCAACAGCACATAAATAATGATCAGCTTCGCATGAATCGTACGAAAGAAAGACAGCCATCTCATGCCCGCAGGCCACCTTTGCCCCCGCTAATAATGTATCCGAGTCCACGGCGCGTCAGGATCGTCTCCGGCTTGCTCGGGTTTTCCTCAATCTTCTCGCGCAGCCGCCGGATCGTCACATCCACCGTCCGCACATCCCCATAGTATTCGAAGCCCCACACCGCCTGGAGCAAATGCTCCCTTGTCATGACCTTTCCGGCATTTTTAGCCATATAATACAGAAGCTCATACTCCCGATGCGTCAGATCGAGCGGTGTACCGTTTTTGTAAGCTGTATACATATCCGTATCAAAAAAGAGGTCCGCCACGCGCAGCCCCTGCTTCTCTTCCTGCGAGCGGCTTTCCGGCGTGCCTGCCCCGCCGCGCTGCTGTCTGCGCATCTGTGCCTTCACCCGCGCCAGCAATTCCCGTGTGCTGAACGGCTTTGTCACATAATCATCTGCGCCCAGCTCCAACCCCAGCACCTTGTCGATTTCCCCGTCCTTGGCGGTCAGCATAATAATCGGCGTCTGGAGCTGATGCCCGCGCACCTCGCGGCACACATCCATGCCGTCCATCCCCGGCAGCATCAGGTCCAGCAAGATCAGGTCAGGCTGCTGCTTGACTGCGATATCCACCGCGCTGATTCCATCGAAGGCGCAAATCACCTGATAGCCCTCTTTTTCCAAATTAAATTTCAAAATATCAGCGATAGGCTGTTCATCATCCACCACCAGAATCGTTCCCTGCATACAGCGCTCACCTCTTCCTACGGATCATGTTATATATTAACTTTCGTTTGTCAGTGTCCATAAGCTGCTTATTCTATTCTACCATACCCACACGCCATTCCATTACTTGTCCAGCCCCTTTTTCTTGCACAAAAAAAGCCATGCCTGCACCTACTGTTAAGCATGCAGAAAAACATGGCCTTCCCCGTATCCTCATGAATCATCATCCAGCGTTATAAACGATCCATCTATCTTAAATACGTCATTGGATTGCGTGGCGTATTGTCTTTACGAATTTCAAAATGCAGATGTGTTCCTGTCGAGCGTCCTGTGTTCCCCATAACTCCGATCGACTCGCCTTGCTGAACCACCTGTCCCACATGAACGCCAATGCTGCTCAAATGCCCGTATACTGTCTGGTAGCCATTACCATGGTCAATCATAATGACATTGCCGTAGCCATTCTGCTGACCTGCAAATGTAACTACACCTTCATCCGATGCGTGGATGTCAGGACTGCCGACCAAATCGACACCCTCATGCATACGTCCCCAGCGTGCGCCAAAGCTGCTCGACATCGCTGCGCCGGACACCGGCCAAGCGAACTCTCCCGATCCTTCGCCTACGACCTTTGTTCCTTTCAACACCACCTCGGAAACAGACGGCTGCAACACCTTTTGACCGAGCCATTCCTCTCGCACGACCTCGCCGTTCTCCTTGGTCAGACGGTAATCCATTTCCTTCAAGCCTGCTTGTCCCGGTCTGACAACCTTGGTGACTCCTGCTTTCAGTTCGTCACTTTGGCGAACCTCAATCTCAGGCTCAATAGCAATCTGCTCAACGACCTTCTCCACTGTTTGCACCGTAACCGGAGCCTTTGGAGCGGTAAGCTTCAATTCATCTCCGATTTGCAGATACAGCTCACGCGATCCGGGGTTGTTCTGCTTAATCTCCCAAGCGGTCATATTAAATTTATTCGCAATCGACGACAAGGAATCGCCCTCCTGTACCGTATACGTTACAGGTGCCTCACGCGCCTCGGTCAGCGCTTTAACCGCTTCTGCCTCGGTTAGCACCTTGTTCGGGTCTGCTTTTACAGGCTCATATGCAATTTTCTCACGAATAGTGGCAGACTCCAGCCATGCTTTAGAGGCTTTGCTACTGGCATTTGCATGACTGCTGCCCACGGATGTTTTGCGAACCAGTCCCTTGATGCCTGTAGCCGTGCCCTCACCCTCAGGTGTGTATTTCTTCTGCACTTGCTTCAAAGCAGCCTGTGCAGTCGCTTTATCCTTTACAATACCGACCGTCTGGCCGTTGACCTTCACTTCTACGCCTTTGGCATACGCGGTCAGCATGCCATCCAGCTTCTTCAGTGTTGCTCCGCTGTCGATATCCACTTTATACGCCTTTTCAATACCTGTCGTTACTGCGCTCGTATTGAGCACCATGTCCACACCGGGATACTTGTCCTTATATTGCTTGCTCTTCGTTGCATACAGTTGATTTAACTGTTGCTCATTGAGGATGCTTCCGACCTCCACGCCCTTTACATACACTTTATAATAAGGAACCGTATTCGCCCCGACATATTGATTTCCAGCAAAAATAAGACCGCCTGCAATCACCACACCGCCCGCAGTCCAACTCAACCACTTTCTCCGCCCGCTCAACCACATTGCTATTTTTCCTGCTGCTCCAGCAGGCTTGTCTTCAGCGCTTGAATCTTCATTCCTGCTGTCTGATGAATGCTTTCCCTTCAAAACCTCCATGATTCTCTCCTTTTCAGCATATCTTATCTCTATATAAATGCGTTCGTTATTGGTTTTTCCCGCTATGAATCCAGCCTGTATTTACAAGTATCTATGATATTAGTCGCTATCTAGCATTGCATAGTTGCGTAAAAGGTTTCAAAATTTTAACCTTTTCACGACACTGTCTTACTTTAACATAGCTTTTACAAAGAATTCAACTCCACCCCAATTCCTTCCTGACACGCAAAAAAATCCGCGCCCGGCGCGGATTCCAATGTCCTGTTGTGAGCATGAGCATTACCCATAGTCGAATCGTTACTATTTAAGCATACCCATCAGCTTGTTATACTCTTCTTTCGTTAGATACTTCGCAAGCACCTGCTGGATATCCTGCAGCTCCTGCTCGGTCAGGCCGCCTTCCATCGCGGCAGATATTTTTTGCATTTCCTCCGGTGGCAATTTATTCATCAGTATCGCAAAAATCTCCTGCTTCTGCCCGGCGGGTAAGCTGTTCTTTTTTTTCGTCAAATGGTCAGGCGTAATGACCAGGTCATGACCTTCAATACTCGTTTCAGGTGTAGCTGCACCTTCTGCCTGTTGCCGTGACACGCCGCCCGTTGCACCAGCCGACGAAGAACCACCCTCCTGCGGGGTTTTCCCATTCGTTGCCCCACTGGTTCCCGTGCCTCTCCCACTCTCATCTAAGCCCTGTCCCATAACGGATAAAGCATCATCAGGCGGTGTTACACTTTCCGAACTACCGCCCGTAGCTTTGTTTTTTCCTGTATCAGTACTTTTATCGGTGCCAGAGCTTCCGTTCAACCAGCCCAGCCCCCATATCGGCTGATGATCCAACTGAATGTTAAACTGCCGCAGCAGCGTTTGAACATAGGCATTCACAACCACGCCTGTTACCGCCAGTGTTAAAGCGCTGACCAGCACCACCGTCATTCCTTTCTTAAGCAGCCATCCAAGCCACCTCATATCCCATTCCCTCCTTATACGCATCTTGCCATGTGTACATCATGAAGTGCATATAGATCAGTATTGACGAGATATGACGATTTTTAACCCTTGGAATATGTAAAACTAGCACGATTGGATAGTAGATGTAATTCTTACATGAATCAGCGTGTACGGCGCACCCAGAAATGGAAAATGTCGCTGCGGACATAATCCAGCGAATACAACACCTGTCTGTTCAGCTCATCATAATGAAGCTGCTTGAGCAGTAACACGGTAGCCTGCGGCTGCTTCAACAGACGCGTCATATGGGCATCGTCATGATTCGGGACAGTAAGCTCCGAATACGCGCCAACAATTCGTACCCCGGCTTTAAGTTCCAGGCTTTGGAAAAGCGAACCTGAAAAAGACCCGCCGTCCAAAATCGAACCTGCTAATGTCTCCGGCATCCAATTGATAGAATGTGCTACCGCTTCTCCATCGGCTGTGCGAGTCCGCTCCAGAACGATCATAGGCTCATTCTCGGAAAACCTCATTCGTTCGGCAATATCAGGGGGACATACCGTCATCCTCTTGATAGATTCCAACTGCTCATCCTCCCTCAACCCTGCCGAACGGATCATGTCCCCGATGCTGTACAGGCGGTCCAGCGAGCTTGGAATGCTCGGCAGCGGGCAAGTAGCGAACGTACCACTCCCGTGCTTCACCAGCAGCTTGCCCTCCGATTCCAGTTGACGAATAGCTCCCCGTAGTGTCGTACGCGAGACACGGAAGGATTGGGAAAGTGCAGCTTCCGAAGGCAGCCGATCTCCAGGGCCAATCTGGTTAGCCTCTATATATTCTTCTATAAGCTGCTTAATGTTCTCCTGTTTTGTTGACACCGTCCGAAGCCCAGCCTTTCTATTGTATTAAGCCATATAAATCGGATTCGTAAAAGCAATCATCATCACACAGTCCTCCATGCAGCCATAAAGCTCGGCCCGTAACCAGCCTTTTCCTGCGGGATCTTGTAATGATAGCGTATATTCACCTGATTGAGCAGGGATCTGAGTCTCAGAGCATACTCCATGACTACTTGTCAGCAAAAGGCGAAGGTTCTGAGGCTCAAGGGTGTAATGGGCTGCTCTCGTTTCCACATCCAATTGAACCGTCACAGACAGTGAATCCTCCACAGACAGCTCTACACATTCGCCGATGTGATATCGCTTATCACTGCCCTTAACCTGTGCCGACATCGTCAGTAACGGTCCCATCGTAACCGACACCGAACCGAGGCGGATCGCCTCCACTGCCCGGTTAACTAAGCTCTCCTGTTCTTCTGCTTCACCATGAACACCCAGATACGTGACAGCCGGAAGCGCATCATCCGGTTTGGATACATGCCAGTCCCGACCACTTACCGCCGTGATGCGATACCCCTGATTCAATAAATCCGTCCACATGGCAAACGCCCGCTGGCTATCCCGCTTAATAGACGGCATAAGTGTTGACCAGACCTCAATATAATCGACCTCATGCCAGTCCTGAATGGTGTATTCCCAAAAGCACCCCGTACAGATCGGACTTCCGATCCTGAATGGATGGGCAAGTCCTGCAATGCCTCCCTGCTCATGCACTTGCCGGATTCCCTCATGAATGTCATCCGGCCCCAGCACTCGCCAGTCAATAAACCGGTCTACCCCCAGCGTCAGCATATGCCCGTAAAAAGTCGTCCACTCCATCCCTGAAATGATCGGGACACCGAACTGCTGCTCGACCCGGTCCTGATCTACAAGTGCCGACTGCGTGTTGTGATCCGTCATAGCGATGCATTCCAGCCCGAGGTCCGCTGCGCTTTGGGCAAGCTCCTCCAGCGTTTGCTTTCCGTCGCTGTGAAGCGTATGGGTGTGAAGCTCAGACGGAATCCATTTAAGCATATATGGCTTCCTCCCCCAATACGTGAATTTGGTAAACAAGCGTCTCGGTCACAACGGCATGCAGACTGACGGTAATCCGCCACATGCCCGCCGGATTATCTCCTGCTAGGAATCCCGGCGAAGCCGCAGGCGAACCGAGCCAATGCTCCTGCTGCATCTCGGGACGGTGTGCATTTCCCCGGTGGCGGAGAGGGTCATCGACAGACAGCGTCAATAAATTTTGCAGTGGCATATACTTCTTCCACAGATCTGATGAATGTCCCGGTTCGTCGTATCCGTATTTGCTGATGCTTTCCTCAATAATCTCTCGCGCTTGCTCCTGATCCTCCAATAACTTGGGGGTGTAAGAGAAGTGAATACGGATCGTGTCAGTCGGCTGCGGGATGTGAAAAGAGTACGTAATATGGCTCTGGGTACAGGTTCTATCGACCGTTCCTTCCACATACAGGAGCCTGCTCATGACTCCCCATCCTTGCTTGTCGGGTCATCCACAGCACGGTTCTCCGTACGATTTAAAGCACGTTTGACATTATAGTCGCCATCACCCGCCCCGTCTTTGTCTGCTGCCCATAAAATACCCGCTGGATGATGCCGCGTTAGCTCAATCACCCGGTCCGTACGAATACCAGGAAACTTCGGCAGGTTTTCCTCGTTTAGCGTAAAAGCATACAGTCCAGCCACTTCCATGCTGTCTGCACCGCCTTCCAGCAATACAGCTCTGATTTCAGCTATATCCTCAAGCACAGCTTCTCCAGATAACTTGACCGTGGTAGAAAAATGCGACTCTGCACCCTCATAAGCAGCCCTGAAATCACCCAGTCGCAGATCATGATAGCACGATGAATACCACTGCTCCGAGCCATGAAGGCGAAGCTCTATATCCACACAGGCATCTTCCTCGCGTCGGTTAAAGCCCGGTTTGGACACTGGAGACGATTCACTGCTGGAATCCCTTAAGGGGCGTTTTGAAGTCTGGATAAATACATAGCTGCGCTGGTGGGCAAGCATAATGGAAGACGCATTTGATGGCATTTCCAGCTCCTGCTGACGCTCCATCTCCCACCCGGTGACCTGATAGGCAAAAGGAAAACGGCTCATGACCGCCTCACGCGGCTCTTCCTCTGGCTTCCATTGGAAAGCAGGCGGCAGCATAAAACGATAGTCCGAAGAAATGTCATCCTTAAAGTTTCCATTCGTCGTTGCGGATTGGAGAACAGGATGCCCGCCCAGATCATAGTTGCCATTAAACGCAGTCGTAATATGATGTGCCCCCTGGAAAAAAGCATTCAGAACGTTGCCCCCGGCATCCAGCTCGACGCGGTACATCCATTCGATATCGGTGGTTCTTCCCCATTTGCTCATAAGCAGCGGTGCAGGCGTTCCTTCATCCTCATGGCTGAACATCATCTGGTATTCAATGATCGTTTTCCCCTCATTCTCTTCCATGGAGTAGAACAGAACAAGCGGTGTATCTGTAAAACGATTCTCATAGGGATGCGCCAGATTACGTCCGTATAAAAGCGGGGTGTGGCGATAAATCAGTGATCTTGGAGAAGAATCAGCCACGCAGCGCAGTTCAACCCCATCGATCCATGCTCTGGATACAAGCGG
Organism: Paenibacillus terrae; assembly: GCF_005217525.1. Lineage (GTDB taxonomy): Bacteria > Bacillota > Bacilli > Paenibacillales > Paenibacillaceae > Paenibacillus > Paenibacillus terrae_C. The sequence goes on from NZ_PNXQ01000005.1 coordinate 675,969, forward strand.
AGCCGACTCCAGCTCACGAAATTCGGCATAGACCTCATAATCGCCTTCTTTTAGATACCCCAACAAACGGGTGTACACCCCCTGACTGCTGCCATAATACAAAATAACATCCTGATTATAGGCTTCGTTCAGGTAGAGGCGTACGAAGGCGGATTCCCGATCTGTCGCAGCCCAGTCACTGTCTGATCTGGCGAGCAGATCAAGCTCCGCGAACCCGTCTTCGGGCATGGAAAACGTGAACCGGAATCCGTTCCCCGGACTAAGCTCAACCTCCGCTTTGTGTAAGGCAATCCGATACCCGCAATCCAGTAGGTCCTTTTCCCACACTCGCCCACTAAACCCCGTAATCTGAACCTCTGCTTGGCTGTTCATCCCTGTAACCTCCTCAGTGTATAGCGGCCTTCTAGCTCGCCTCGGCATCCTTCACCATAGTCCGAATATAAAAGTAGCCCATAAAAGAACACAGTAAAAACATAAACACTGCCATTGCGCTGGCTGTATGCGTCTCCTGATAGCTGGAAAATACCTGCTGCATCGCCACACCCAGCACCTGCGGCGAGTTGGCGCCAATCAGGAACGGAGCTGTGAAGCTGCCCATAATCCCCATAAAGATGAAGGTCACCGCAACCCACATCGTTTTGTAGGAAAGGGGTAAAATAAAGCGCCCAAACAGTTGCAGCGTGCTGGCTCCCGCGTCTCTGGCACTTTCCACAACAGCGTTCGGAATGCTGGCCAGCGCCGAACTTAGCAACATCGTTGCGAACGGAATGTTAAACCACAGATTAGCCAGCACCAGACCTTTGTAGTCGTAAATAATCCTCGGAATGGTTTCAATACCCAGCGGCAACAAAAGGCGTGCAGCCCAGCCATGATTGCCGTACATCGTAATGATCGCATATGTTGCAATTACGCCGGGAACGAACATCGGGACAAAATACAATCGCCCGATCCATTTGACGACAAAACCTTTTCCAAATCGCAAATAAATCGCCAAAGCGTAGCTGATGACCAATGTGAGGGCCGTCGAAACCAGCGTGACATTGATCGTATATATAATATTTTTCCGCATCGCAGGCTCTGTGAACAGGCGTATATAGTTCGCCAGCCCGTAGCCTGTTCCATGCTGATCAATCAGACTTTCCTTTACGGCATAGAGAATCGGAATTATGACGACAACCAGCAAAATGAGAAAAGACGGGATGACTAGGGCAAGCCCCAGCATCCCCCTTTTGGACGATGAACTCATGATTAACCGCCCGCTACTTCACTCTGCCAGCGTTTGTAGATTTCCTGCTGGAGCTCGCCGCTGTTAAAGCTGCGGTATCCAGAAGATACACTGTTGAATTTTTCTTGCAATTCACTTGGCATCAGACTCCACTTAATCCCCGGATAGCCGTACATTTTGTTAATAACAACCGTTTGCGCTTCTGGCGTCAGCACATAATTCAGGAATTCTTGTGTTGCTTCTTTTTTGGAGGAAAGCGAAGGAACCATCAGATAAGACGGACCGCCTGTAAATGCAGGGTCGATCTGTGTCAGCTTCACCGTGTCTGGAAGCAGACCCTTAGCCAGTTGTTCGAGCGCCATATCGGACCAGGCCGGAACCATGTCCACCTCTCCACTTGCCAAAATATCAAGCGTGCCTTGGTTCTTTTTCGGATAAACTCCCTTTTGGTACATCGAAGGACCCAGTTCCTTGAGCAGCGAGAAGCCTTGATCCCATTTCTTCATATTGGCCGGATCATCACTGTTCATCGCTTCTGGAGGAAGGAAGTTATAGATAACCGTGTTCACAAACGAGCTACCCGATCCACCCGTGGACGGGTCGTTATAAGCAAATTTGCCCGGGTGCTGACGAATCCACGTATACAGCTCATCCGCTGTTTTCGGTGTCGCTACTTTTGCACTGTTGTAGGCGAGAACAACCGAAGATGCCCGATATGGAATGGCCTGATTGTTGACTTGTTTGAGATACGTTTCATCGACATTCGCCAGGTTCGGAACCTTGGTAGTGTCCACCGTTTCCCACAGCTTTTCGCCTACCCCTTTAGTGATGTCATCCAGACTGCCTTCGTACAGGTCGATATCTGTATCGGTTTGACCGCTTTTCTTAGCTGCAATCAGACGATCCAGCGTAGATGCGCCCCCGGTTCCCGCTGGCAAATACACCAGCTTGACCTTAACGTGATCATTTTTAGCTTCAAAGTCCTTGATTAACGTTTCCCACAGCTCTTTGACGTTCAAGGAACCGCCAGTGTACAAGGAGATTTCTGTCGTTCCCGTAGCGGCTCCCGCTTTCGTATCCTTGGCTTCCCCTGTAGCTGTAGCGGCATTACCGCCGTTTCCACAGCCAGCCAACAACGATAAACTAAGCACCCCAGCCAAAATCAGACCCATCTTCTTTTTCCCAAACACGTTGTTGCCTCCTTTAGATAGTTGCACAAGTTCGCAGCATCACCAGATGATGCGTTCATGATGGACATTGATGCGATGTAGAGGTTGATCGTGAATCTTCACTGTGCTGCCGGAAAAGTAACCATTTTACTGAAGCTGAATCTGATCTGCTCTCCACTGCGCAGCTCGGCTGCCCGTTCACGCGGCACAAACATTTTCAGATGATCGGTACCGCTATCCAGCGAAACCTCCGCATAATGCCCGAGAATCATCACTTGTCTGATCGTTCCGGCTAGAGAGCCGTTTTCTTCGGTCGTCAGAACAATATCCTCTGGCCTTACACCGACCATAGATTCACCTGTATATT
>NZ_PNXQ01000005.1:678739-725726 GCF_005217525.1 Paenibacillus terrae
ACTGTGGCTTATCATAAATCTCCTGTGGCGACGATAGCTGCTCAATCCGCCCCGCATTCATAACAACAATCCGGTCGGAAATGGACAGCGCCTCCTCCTGATCGTGGGTGACGAACACCATCGTCATCCCCGTCTGGGTCTGGATGTCGCGCAGCTCCTCCCTCATCTCCATGCGCAGCTTGGCATCGAGCGCGGAAAAAGGCTCGTCCAGCAACAATACATCCGGCTTGAGCAGCAGAGCCCGAGCGAGCGCTACCCGCTGCTGCTGACCGCCCGAGAGCTGCCCCGGCGTTTTACGCTCTGCGCTCTCCAGCCGAACCAGCGCCAGCGCTTCCTTTACCTGGCGGTCGATTTCGGCCTTTTTCACCTTGCGAATCTTCAACCCGAAAGCAAGGTTGTCATACACCGTCATATGCGGCCACAAATTATAGCTTTGGAACACCATAGCGGTTGGGCGTTTTTCAGGTGGCAGCTTGAGCACACTTTTACCCTGAATCTGAATGTCGCCACTGTCCGGGTCCAGAAAACCGCCAATGGAGCGAAGCACGGTTGTTTTACCACAGCCGGAAGGACCGAGCAGGGTTACAAGCTCCCCTTTCATCACGTCAAGTGAGATGCCCTTGACTCCGTCTCCCGTCTTAAAGCGTTTGGTTAACTCACGAATGGATAATTGAATGGACATTAGCTTTGGCTCCTTTTTCAGGATTTTGCAAAATTCGATTTCAGTCGCATTACTTCACCTGGAATCCGCCAGCCAGCACGTCCGCGCTTACGAAACGCCTTGCGGCCAGCAGCAGGATCACCGTGGGCAGAGTCAAAATGACGGAGAATACAGCACCCGTAGTACTCGGATAATCCGCAATAATGGAATACATAATGACAGGCATCGTTTTATAGTCCGGTGTCCCGACGAGCAGCGTTCCCTGAGCCTCATCTAATGAAGCGAGAAATGTAAAGATGGAAGCGACCACAATGCCGGGCAGCGCCATGGGGAACGTAATTTTCCAGAACACCCGTAACGGTCCCGCCCCGGCATCCCGGGCAGATTCCTCTTGAGCGCGATGGACGCTGCGGAACGCAGAGGAAGGAATCCAGGTCATGTACATCAGCGTGTTCACCATGTGGATCAATACAATGCCCGTAAAGGTGTTCATCAGCCCGAATTTGTAGAACAACACCGCGATAGACACGTACAATCCCATTTTCGGAAAAGCATGCGTGAGCAAAAATGAAAACAAAAACCACTTGCTAAGTGGAAACGAAATCCGCGCGAAGGCGTAGGCAGCGGGAACACATACGATAATCGAGCAGACTGTAACGGTAATAGCGATCAGGAAGGATAGAGATATGGAGCTGAGCACATCATCCTGCGTTAATACAAACTTCCACCATTCCAGTGACAAGCTCTGTGGCAGCGGTGCAGGATACTGCCATTTTCCCGAAATTGCCAGCAGCAATAAATTAGTTAACGGCCCCAGGAAAAAAATGACGAAAATAACGAGCACGATGAACTCCACAATTTTGCGTGTGCCAAGTGAGCGAAGATACCAGTTCATAATTCATCCCTCTCAAGACGTCTAGACGTCCGAATCTCTTTCTATCTGGATTATAGAGAGGGTTTGTTATCACAAATCGACATGGGCGATAAGATTTTGTAAAGGGGGCGGAAATCAGAGGAACGCTTTTTACATTAAAAAAGGAGAGGGAGGCTTTAACAGCCTCTCTCTCCTTGAACGTGCAGGAATAGCTATACAATTGAATAGGCGTAACGCCTTAACAGATAAAACGATTCCGCTGGTTTACAGATAAATCGGAAGCACCTGGTTCGTTTGGTCACGGTTACGACCAACAGAGAAGATTGCAATTGGAATGCCTGTCAGCTCAGATACACGTTGTACGTAATTACGAGTAGTCTCAGGCAATTCCTCCAGCGTTTTCACGCCAGTAATGTCTTCGCTCCAGCCTGGTAGTTCCTCGTATACGGCCTCGCACTCCGCCAGCATTTTCAAACTAGCCGGATAATGCGTAATCACCTCACCGCGATACTTGTAGCCTGTGCAAATTTTCACCGTTTTCAGACCTGTCAATACGTCCAGCGAGTTCAAGGACAGACCTGTAAGTCCGCTGACACGACGCGCATGACGCACAACTACACTGTCGAACCAGCCAACACGACGAGCACGACCTGTAACGGTACCGTACTCATGGCCTGTTTCACGGATGTAATCACCGATTTCATCATTCAGTTCCGTTGGGAACGGACCGTCACCGACACGAGTTGTGTAGGATTTAGCTACACCGATGACTTGTTGAATCTTGGACGGGCCTACACCGGAACCGATACATACGCCGCCAGCCGACGGGTTGGAGGATGTAACGTACGGATACGTACCTTGGTCGATATCGAGCATAACGCCTTGCGCGCCCTCGAACAGTACCTTTTGATTCGCATCAATCGCATCATTCAACACAACAGACGTATCTCCTACATAAGGACGGATAAATTCAGCATACTCCAGATACTGTTTCAGTATTTCTTCTACATCCAGCGGCTCGCCGCCATATACTTGTTCAATCATATGATTCTTTTCTTTTGTTTGATGGCGCAGCTTCTTTTCGAATTCCTCTGCATCCAGCAAATCAGCAATACGAATACCATTACGTGCAGCTTTATCCATATAAGCAGGGCCGATCCCTTTACGCGTCGTACCGATTTGGTTAGGTCCTTTGCGGTCTTCTTCCAGCACATCCAACGTGATGTGGTATGGCATAATAACATGTGCACGGTCGCTAATGACCAGATTTTTCGTAGAAAAGCCATTATCGTGAATGTAAGTAATTTCTTCAATAAGAGCGGCCGGATTAACTACCATGCCGTTGCCAATGACACACTTTTTATCTTCATAAAAAACGCCGGATGGAATCAGGCTCAGCTTGTACTTTTTACCGTCAATGAGAATCGTATGACCAGCATTGTTTCCGCCTTGGTAACGGGCCACCACTTCAGCGCTTTCCGCCAGATAGTCCGTAATTTTACCTTTGCCTTCGTCTCCCCATTGTGTTCCCACAACGACTACAGTTGACATGTTTCATTCCTCCGTGGAGTGCCCACAGACACTCTGATTTTGGGCTGACGCGCTACGTATATCTGACTTAAACCGCCTGAGCGGACAGATATAGAACGTTCTCGGACAGCAGGAAAAAACGTCCGTCGCAGACATTCCGTAGGTACGGAAAGCCCCGGGCGTAATGATCTCCCCACTGCGTTGAAGCAGCACTATAAGTGTAACAGCACCATTTTTCAAAGTCAAATAAAAAGCGAACATTATATCACATGAAAATAGTATTGTTCGTAATTGAGAGTTTCGGTCCTTATATGAAAACATATGAATACCGTGTGTAAAAGGCCCCTTCGACATCGCGGAACCGCGTCGAAAGAGCCTTTTTTCAAATATATCATTCCACTAGCCAGCGAATGCATCCGAATGAGCGCGCTCGTAATTGGCGAATTTATTATAATTTTTGAGAAACACCAGCTCTACCGTACCGACCGGGCCGTTACGCTGCTTGGCAATGATAATCTCAATAATATTTTTCTTTTCCGTTTCCTGATTATAGTAATCATCCCGGTACAGAAACGCGACGATATCAGCATCCTGCTCAATGGAACCAGATTCCCGCAAGTCACTCATCATCGGTCGCTTGTCCTGACGCTGCTCTACACCCCGGCTTAGCTGGGAAAGGGCGATGACAGGCACTTCCAGCTCACGGGCAATTTGCTTCAAGGTCCGTGAAATTTCGGATACCTCCTGCTGCCGATTCTCGCCCGACTTCCCGCGCCCATGAATAAGCTGCAAGTAGTCGATCACAATCATGCCGAGTCCCTTTTCCGTCTTGAGACGACGGCACTTGGCACGGATATCCGCAACCGTAATACCGGGCGTATCATCGATATAGATTTCAGCCTCCGACAAGGCCGCAATGCCCATCGTCAGCTTCGCCCAATCGTCGTCGCCTTTAAAATCACCTGTCCGCATGACGTTCGCGTCCAGATTGGCCTCGGCGCAGATCATCCGCTGAACGAGCTGGGCCGCCGACATTTCCAGACTGAAGATAGCAACCGTCTCCTTTGCCCGAACTGCAACGTTTTGCGCAATATTCAGGGCGAACGCCGTTTTACCCACGGATGGACGGGCTGCTACAATGATTAGATCATTGCGCTGGAAACCCGCTGTCATCTTGTCCAAGTCAACAAAGCCGGACGGAATCCCGGTCGTATTACCCTTGTTCTGATGCAGCAGTTCGACCCGATCGAACACTTCCATCACGACATCGCGGATGGCAATAAAACCGCTGCCCGAGCGTCCGTTGGAGATCTCCATAATCTTGCGCTCGGCATCGCTCAGCATACCAGCGACGTCCTCGCCGCCGCTATAGCCTTCGCTCACAATCTGCGTGGCTGCACGAATCAATCGGCGGAGCATCGCCTTTTCTTCAATAATCTGAGCGTAGTAATCCACGTTAGCCGCTGTCGGCACCCCGTGAGCCAGCTTCGCCAGATAGCTGACGCCCCCGATATCCTCCAGCTGACCCTTGTCCTGAATTTTCGAGGTCAGTGTAACCAAGTCTATCGGCTGTCCAGATTCACCCAGCTCAATCATCGCTTCGTAAATCATCTGGTGAGCCTTATCGTAAAAATCCTCGGTCTGCACCCGCTCCATCGCTGTAATCAGTGCTTCGGACTGGAGCAAAATGGACCCGATAACCGCCTGTTCTGCCTCCAGATTTTGCGGAGGAATCCGATCGAAAAATTCGCCGCCCATAATTATTCTTCGGTCACCTGTACCTTCAGCGTAGCTTTGACCTCAGGATGAAGCTTAACGGTCATTTGAGTCACGCCCAACGTACGAATCGGTTCTTCCAGCTCGATTTTGCGTTTGTCCAGCTTAATCCCCGTTGCAGCGACCGCTTCCGCGATTTGCTTGCTTGTAATTGCGCCGAACAGTCGACCGCCTTCACCAGCTTTTGCTTTAAGCTGAACAGTTGTGGATTCCAGCTTTTTGCCGAGTGCCTGCGCCTCTTCCTTTTCCTCTTGCTTGCGCTTTTCCTCAGCAGCGTTCTGGTTCTCCAGCGTCTTCATATTCCCTTCCGTCGCCGGGCGGGCAATACCGCGCGGCAGCAGGAAATTCGCTGCGTACCCGTCCGATACTTCCTTAATTTGACCCTTCTTGCCTTGGCCCTTCATATCTTTAATAAAAATCACTCTCATTCAAATAACCCCTCTTCCCCATCAATTTCGGCCAGCACGTCGACCACTCTGCGTTTGGCTTCCTCCAGCGGACAATCCAGCTGAACCGCCGCATTCGTCAGATGTCCTCCGCCGCCTAGCCGTTCCATGACGACCTGTACGTTCATGCGTCCGAGTGAACGGGCGCTGATCCCCACCAGGCCGTCAGGACGTTCACTGACCACAAAAGAGGCCAGTACATCCGTCATATTGAGTAATGAATCCGCCACCTGAGCAATCAGGAGCTGCGGTATCTTCTGTCCGGGCTCTGTCACCGCAAGCGCGATGTGCCCATATATCATTTTAGCATGCTTAATAATTTCCGCCTTAGCAATATATTCATCCAGGTCCTCTTTTAACAAGCGCTGGATCATCACTGTATCCGCCCCGCTACGCCGCAAAAAACCGGCAGCCTCAAACGTCCGCGAGCCTGTATGCAAGGAAAAATGCTTGGTATCCACCGTAATCCCCGCAAGCAGCGATGTCGCCTCCAGCGGCGTCAGTTGAACCTTCTCATGAATATATTGCAGCAGCTCTGTCACCAGCTCGCAAGTCGACGACGCATACGGCTCCAAATAAATCAAAACAGAGTCGTTAATAAACTCCTCGCCCCGACGATGATGGTCTACAACGACCACCCTGCTCGCCGTCTGCACCAATTTGGGCTCAATCGTCATCGAGGCCTTGTGCGTATCCACCACGACCAGCAGGCTGTGCTCAGTCATCAGTTGGAGCGACTGCTCCGGCGTCATGAGCGCTGCCGACAGATTCTCGTCCTTGTTCACCTGCTCCATCATCCGGTCGATGGACGGATTGGATTTATCCAGCACGATGTGCGCCTCTACGTTGTAGAGCGCTGCCGCCTTCCACACCCCGATGGCTGCTCCCAGTGCATCCATGTCCGGTATTTTGTGCCCCATGATCAGCACGCGGTCGCTCTCCTGCATCAGGTCGCGCAGCGCATGCGCAATGACCCGCGCGCGCACCCGTGTACGCTTTTCGACAGCATTGGACTTGCCGCCGTAAAAAGATAGACGCTGTCCGGCCTTCACCGCCGCCTGGTCGCCCCCCCGTCCGAGCGCCATATCCAGACTGGACTGAGCCAGCTCACCCAGCTCCTTGATGCTATCCGCGCCGAAGGACAAACCGATGCTCAGTGTCATCGGCACTTTCAAATCGGCCGTCATTTCCCGCACCGTATCCAGAATGACGAATCGACTTTGCTCCAGCTCCTGAAGCGCCTTGTGATTCAGCATGATGAGATAGCGCTCGGATGACAAACGGCGCAAATAAATATTGTACTGGTTCGCCCATGCTGTGATCTCGCTCGACACCTTCGCAATAAGCGCGGTACGCTGCTGATCGTCCATTCCCTGAGCAGCTTCATCCATATTATCAAGCATAACGATGCCGAGCGCCAGCCGCTCGTTCTCATACTGCTTGCGCAGCACCGCCAGCTCCGTTACTTCATACAAATAAATCAGACGCTCATCCAGCACGATGAGGAACTGATAATAGCGCTCATCATGCTGTAGCTCTACCTTTAGCTCACGAACAAGCTCCTTCGTTTCCTTTTTGGCACCCAAAGCCCCTGCCAGCTGGGGAAAAAGGTCCTGGAGCGGCTCGCCTATCAGTGATTGGTCCTCGAACATTTCCCCAGCGAACCGATTGTGCCATTCTACCGTTCGATTTTCGCTGTATAAAATGATGCCGAACGGCAGTGAGCTGACCGCTTCCCCTTCCACCCGCTTGATGCGAAAGGAAAGGCCGCTGATATATTGATTCAGTTCCCGACGGAAATCCAATTCCGTCTTCAGCATCAGCCCGCCGAGCAAGAATGACAGCAGCAGTCCCATCACACCCAGTTCCCAGTTATACATGGAAATACATATGACAAGCACCAGCAGCAGTAAAAACGCCCAGACAGTATGATAGCCGTGCCAGCGTTTTTGTAGAAATTTAGGCATGACTGTTCACCCTATTTCTTTGATCTTGTAATAGCTTCACGCAGCGGAAAGGCCAAATCAATAATACCGATAATGCGTAGCGGCTGGAACACCAGAACGACAATTGACAGCAGCACCGCGATGACAGGTCTCATGTTACGGCTATGTGTCCAGAAGTGAATAAAGCCGATCGTCTGGATAATAAAGCACGCATGGATCAGCGGCAACATACTAACAGAAACCGCCTGGACCCAACTGCTGTCAGAGGACATAGCTATCCACTCAAACACAATCGCCAGCAGGTAATACCAGATGAGCGCTCGTGGCAGTCTCCATTCCCGAGCAGGCTTCATTTTGCGTACAGGCACATCTAGGCTACTCAATGCCGGACGCGTCAGAGCGTGCGTGATCACAGCCAGTAAAAATGAGGTCAGGATCAGCACATATGGAACTTTGCCAATCATCATCGTACCGAGTCTCTGTGTATCTTCTGCTGTCCAATTCATGCCTGGAAGCATCGCATTTCCATTTAAGATTTGCTGTACCAGATTTGCCGATATAGCAGCCTGATCACGAAGATACTGGGAAAGATCAAACCCGAAGGTATACGTGGCGATGAGCAGTACAACCAACAACTCGGCTAAAACCACACCCGTTCCGGTCATCAGTGCCTGAAAAGCAGATGCTCCCTTTTTATAAACCCGTCCCATCAACAATGCGGGGATTAGAAAATAAATCGCGGGAAGCAGCAAATATACATCTTGTAGCGCTATAATCAACAGCACCGGTATGACATGAATCAGAAATCCCTTGAAAGGCAGCGATGAAAACAATACAACGCCAGGCACAATCAGCAAAAATACGGTAAAGATTCTTAAGGGTGTCAATAGAGACAGCAGCAGAAGCAAATAAATAACGCTCCATGCTACAGTTGCCAAGCGGAATTTCAAAGTTTTCACCTCTTACGCATATGTTCTTCCAGTGCGGATATGTCCTGATACCAATCCTCCAGCTGGTGTCCTTCTTTTCTGTGCTTTCTTAGCTTGTCGATGAGGAGATCATCCAATTCACGATAAGACACCCCAAGACGTCTTCCCAAAATATAACTGCTCATCATCAGACTCGCCAAACAATCGCCAATGCGGGCTGTACTGCCTTCCCACATCGCTTTAAACAGACGAGATACCTGTTCAAGCACCTCAGTTTTGAGCCATTCAATCACCTTGGCTCGTTTAACTACATCCAGTTCTTTAGGCATATGATGAAGAGTCACACCCCTCTGAAAAAGCTTTATTCTCCATTATAGCATATCCTATTCTGAAAATAACTGTTACCCCATAGGGTAAATCGTTATTTTCAGCGCAGCTATGCCTGCTTACTTTAAGCTCTTTTTCACCACTGCTGTCCGTAGCATTATTGTTCTGCGCAGCTACACTGCTTGCTTTAAGATGACGAGTTAAGCGATTCTCTGGACACGAATTTTTCACAATATTCAATAATCTGGCTACGGCGGACAATGCCGATAAACCGTTCCATATCATCCACAACAGGTACAAAGTTCTGCACCTTAGCCAAATTAATTAGATCCTCCATATTGGCATCAATGGACACCGGCTTTATTGAAACCCGAAGCGGGACGTCCTTGAGCATAAACTTCGAAGCGTTTTCAAAGGTGATCTTCCCCTCAGATTCTTTCATATGCCACAGCAGATCACCCTCTGTAACCGTGCCGGTATATCTACCTTCCTTATCCAAAATCGGAACCGCCGTGAAACGGTGATACTCCATTCGCTCCAACGTTTGCCGTAAAGTTGCATCCGCCATTACAAAAGCAACCTCTTGTTTGGGAAGCAAGAAAAAAGCGATATTCATGAGAAAAGAATCCCCCTCAAGATCAATTGTAAAATCAAATGATTACTCACTGAATGTCCTGCTTGTCGGGAAGCTTCAGCGTCTGCGGGGTTGTGCCGGAATCCAGCCAGTTTGCGATCATGAGTCTGGCATATTCGAGTTCCTTTTCATTGGCTCGGTCATAATACAGGCCCTTCTTCTTGAAACCTTCCCCCGTAATCGTAAAGCTTGAAATCTGTGGTTGACTCTGCGAAATGACCTGCTTGCCAAGCCCTGTAATAAAAGTAGGCTCCATATCCGTCTTGAAATTGGCTCCCATAATATCGAGCAGCTCCGGAAGCTTGGAAATCCCGTTGATATTCAGCAGCTTATCTGCCATTGCATTCAGAAAAATTTGCTGCCGTTTGGTACGGTTAAAGTCGCTGTCTTCCCTATATCTAACATAATACATCGCTTCTTCACCATTATAAAGCGGCTTGCCCGCCTCGATGCGGAACTTGATATGCAGCGGATTTTTATTCTCAATCGGCTTATCGATGGGAAGCTCAACCCCACCCACCGCATTTACAGCATCCTGAATACCCTGAAAATTAATCGTAGCATAATAATCGGCCTTATGCTCCATCAGCTTCTCTACCGTAGCTATGGACATATCCTCGCCTCCGAACGCATAAGCATGCCCCAACTTATCAAAATCATCCTCACCGTCATGATTTGGATCATGTCCGACAATCTGGACATACGTATCCCTTGGAAGGGAAACCAGAAGCACACGCGATTCTGCAGGCCGTACAGCCGCATAAATAACCGTATCCGAGCGGCCACGCGCCTTCTCGTTCGGCCTTTGGTCCGTACCGAGCAGCAGCACCGAAAACGGCTCTTTCCGATAAGCAACCGGCTCCGGCTGCTTCTGTCCCTCCGACTGGCGCGGCTGAAAGGACTTCTCCAGCTTGCTCTCCAACGTCGGAGATACAAACCAGTCAAAGGCCACCAGCGTTAGCTGTTTACGGAACAGATATCCTCCCACCGCAATCAGAAACAAAACAATACATGAAATATATAGAGCGGTAAACCTTTTTTTATTCTTGGGCTTACCGCCTGTCCTTCTCCTATGTCTTCGCTCCATAACAGTTTCCTTCCTTCTTTACGTCGATAAATCCCATCTCTTCATTAAACCGAATTTGGCTCTTATGAAGCGGAAACTTCCCCCCACAGCATAAAAGGTCTGCTACCTTGTTGTCAAAAGTGCCATGTCGTACGTAGTCAGACCCTCGTCACCACATCCACGCAAAAAAAGGCTTCCCCTCACGGTCAAAGCCTTGCTTGATGTTATAGCCAGTATCCTAAGTAGCTTTTAAAATCGTTCCTTACCTTAGCGCGGAGCCAGCTTCACTAAATTCTGCACCCTTACGGGGAAAGAGGTGAACAGAGCGAAACCATAGTCGAACAGCTTCCGTGTCTGCTCGAAGCGTTCCTCCTTGCTCGGCGCCCCCAGCACCACAGCTACCAGCCTTCTGCCATGCTGTTCGGCTGTGCCGGTGAAGCAATATCCCGCATCGCTGGTGTATCCCGCTTTCAGCCCATCCGTTCCTGCGTAAGAGTAGGGTCCCGCCAAGGAAGGCAGCATCCAGTTCGTATTACTAATATAGATGCCCTTATCCTTCAATTCCATCTGTGTACGACTGGACGTTCTCAAAATCTCCGGATGCGACGTAATCAGGTAGGAGGCCAGCTTCGCCGTATCGCTTGCCGTCATTTGCGTTTCTCCCCGAATATTCTCGGGATGGTTAGGACCCAGCTCACTCTGCCCCGCTCCTGATGCATTGCTGAATCGGCTGTAGGACGTCAATCCAATCTTAGCCGCCTTGTCGTTCATACGCTTCACAAAAGCCGGTTCATTGCCCGCCGAGCGCTCCGCCAGTGCCACAGCCGCGTCATTAGCCGAATACACAACCATGCTCTGGAACAGTTCGGACACCGTCAGCCTTTCACCATACCGGAGTGACAGATTTACACCACCCACCGTACTTGCGTAACGACTGATTTTCACTTCATCATTCCAGCCTAAACGCCCGGCACGAATATCCTCCAGCACCAGCAGCTCGGTCATGAGCTTGGACATATTTGCGGAAGGCATAGGCGTATCGCCATTCACATCCATCAACAATTCTCCCGTCTGCATGTCCATCAGCACCGCGGCTCCTGCATCCACATCCGGCTTACCGACCAGCAGCCTTGGTCCAAGTGTAATAAAAATCAATATAATAAGTACCGGGACCACAATAGCCCAACGTAACCAGTATTTTTTCATCATCGTAATAACCCCCATACTTTATTAGACGATGAAAAATCCATTTTGTCTGCAACTTTTCGAAAAAAAGATGTAATTTTTTTGTCTTTTCCACTCCACAGAAAAAAACCCGCCAATTCCTGCTTGCAGGCTGACAGATTTTTATAAATCAAATGATTCAAAAAGGCTTTCTACTATGGTTCTAGGCAAAATGACAGGCCACAAAATGCTGATCGCCCGCATCCCGATACGCCGGAATTTCCGTTTTACAACGGGCCTCCGCCATAGGACAACGTGTATGGAACTTGCAGCCTGACGGCGGATTTGCCGGGGAAGGAATGTCCCCTTTTAGTACAATTCGTTGTCTCTTGATCGTCGGATCGGGAATGGGAACCGCCGACAGCAGCGCCTTCGTATACGGATGAAGCGGATTGCGGAACAGCTCCTCTTTGGAAGCCAGCTCCACCATCGAGCCTAGATACATCACACCGATACGGCTGCATAGATGCTCGACCACACTCAGATCATGCGAGATGAACAGATACGTCAACTGCCGTTCCTGCTGCAAATCACTTAACAAGTTAATGATCTGAGCCTGAATAGACACATCAAGTGCAGATACCGGCTCGTCAGCCACGATAAAATCAGGATTCAAAATCAAAGCCCGTGCAATCCCGATCCGCTGACGCTGACCACCAGAGAACTCATGCGGATACCGATCATAGTGATAGGAGGATAGCCCGCAGATATCCAGCGTCTCGTTCACCTTTTTCCGCAGCTTGCTACGGTCAATCAATCCGTGATCCAACAGTGCTTCCCCGATGGCTTCGCCCACCTTAATTCTCGGGTTCAATGAGCTAAAAGGGTCCTGAAAGACAATTTGCAGCTTCGGACGAAGCGCACGAATCTGCTCCTTGCTTAACGCGTGCAAGTCCTCTCCCTTGTATCGCACCGAGCCCTCTGTCTTATCCATCAGTCTGAGAATCGTACGCCCAATCGTGCTTTTGCCACAACCGGATTCTCCTACCAGACCGAAGGACTCTCCCTTATGGATGTTAAAAGACACATCATCGACCGCTTTCACATGTCCCACAGTACGCTGAAAAATCCCGCCTGTGATCGGGAAATATTTTTTCAGACCTTCCACTTGAATTAAAGGCTCGCTCATCCCCGTTGCCCTCCTTCTTCCTCATATAGCCAGCAGGCAACCTTATGACCGTTCTTCTTTTCGTGCAGGGGAGGGGCCTGATCCTTACAGATTTGCATACATTGCGCACACCGATCATGAAAATGACAGTTTTCCTCCAGCTCAATCGGGTTGGGAACCTGACCAGGGATCGAATACAGCCGATCAATCTTCTGATTAATGACGGGCTTCGCCTTCAATAACCCTTGCGTATATGGATGCTGCGGATTCTTGAACAGCTCAATGACGGGGGCCTCTTCAATCACGTTCCCGGCATACATGACGACCACATAATCGGCCATTTCTGCCACAACACCTAGATCATGCGTAATCAGCATAATGGACGTTTTGAGCTTATCCTTCAAATCTCGCATCAGATCGAGGATTTGCGCCTGAATGGTAACGTCCAGCGCCGTTGTCGGCTCATCCGCAATCAGCAGCTTCGGATTACAGCTCAATGCGATAGCAATCATGATCCGCTGGCGCATACCACCGCTCAGTTCATGCGGATACGAATGAAATATTTCCTCCGAACGCGAAATACCCACCAAATTGATCAGCTCAATCGCCCGGGTGCGTGCTTCCTTTTTACTCATTAATGTATGCATCAGCAGCGGCTCCGTAATCTGTTCTCCAATGGTAAGGACGGGATTCAGAGAAGACATCGGCTCCTGAAAAATAATTGAAATGTCATTGCCGCGAATTTGCTGCATCTGACCTTTATTCAGCGTTAACAGGTTTTTGCCCTCAAACCAGATTTCACCGTCTGAGGTATGGGGGGAATCAATCAGTCGCATCATCGTCATGGCCGTTACACTTTTGCCGCAGCCCGATTCTCCTACCACACAGAGCGTTTCACCCTCACGTATTTTAAAACTGACGTCATTGACCGCTTTGACAGTTCCGCTGGAGGTATGAAAGTGGGTTTTCAGGTTACGAAATTCAATCAAAGCATTTTCCATAAACGTTCGTCTCCTACTTCTTCATTTTAGGGTCCAGTGCATCGCGCAAACCGTCGCCAATCAGGTTAATCGCTACAACCGTAATCAAAATACACATTCCCGGTGGAACCCATATCCAAGGCCGTTTGCGGAAGTCGATCAGATTGTTCGCAGCCGAAATCATATTTCCCCACGAAGGTGTGGGCGGCACAACGCCGATCCCCAGGTAACTGAGCGCAGACTCCGTGATAATCGCCCCGGCTACCCCGAGCGTAGCCGTAACAATAATCGTAGGAATCGTATTCGGCAGCAGATGACGGAATATTTTGCGGCGGTCTCTCAAGCCGAGCGCTTCCGTCGCCTGCATGAACTCCTGCTCACGCAGCGTAAGGATTTGTCCCCTGACCAGACGGGACAAGCTCGTCCAGCTCAAGATCCCGATAATGAGCATCAGAAAATAAATCCGGTTCGCTGGATCAACCTTCAAATCAGACAGAACAGCACCTAAAATAATCAGCAGCGGCAAGGTAGGCAATGCCATAAAAATATCGGCAATCCGCATAATGATCGTATCCACGCCCTTGCGATAGAATCCTGCCATTGCACCCAACGTCGCACCGATCACGACCGAAATAAACGTGGCCACCAGCCCCACCGTCAACGAAATACGGCCAGCCAGCATCGTACGCAGCAAAATATCTCTGCCAAACTTATCCGTACCGAGCCAGTACTGGGCATTCGGGGCCAAATTTTTGTCAGACAGCTTGTAATCATCCAGATGATAAGGTGAAATTATCGGTCCAAATGTGCAAATAATCACCATAAGAATCAATATAATGAGTCCGGCCAAAGCCAAATGGTTCTGGTTAAAACGGCGAACGGCGATTCTCCATGGAGACGCTTCAGGACGGATCGCCGCCTTTGGGTTAGTTTCAATCGTGACTGTTTCTGCGGGCAATAGTATCCCTCCTACTTCAAGCGAATTCTTGGATCTGCCATGCCATACAATACATCCGAGAGCAAATTACCGATGAGCGTAAGGACCGCCAGGAAAATAGTGAAGCCTAGCATAAACGGATAATCCCGCATACTGATCGACTCCAGGTAGACCTGCCCCACACCCGGCCACACAAATACCTTTTCCAGAATCATCGCCCCGCCAAATAAAGCGGGCAGCTCAAAGCCAAGCAGCGTGATCGCCGGAATTAGTGCGTTGCGCAACGCATGCTTGAAAATAACCGTCCGTTCCTTCAAGCCTTTAGCGCGTGCGGTACGAATATAATCCTGACGAATAACCTCCAGCATACCTGTACGGAAATACCGCGTCAGGCTGCCTGTGCTCAGCATCGTAAGCACGAGCGTTGGCAGGAACATATGCTTGAGAACATCCACAATATAAGCCCATGAGCCTGACTCCATCCCTGCAGTTGTCATGCCGCCAACTGGAAGGATACCCCATTCCAGTGCAAATATTTTGATCACCAAAAGACCGATAAAGAAAGACGGCAGCGACATACACACAAATATGAATAACGTAACGAACTTATCGAATAGCGAATATTGGAATTTGGCTGAAAATACCCCGGCAACAACCGCAATCAGCCAGCTAAAAATAAGACTGAAAAAAGCGATAATAAAAGAGTTCCATACATAATTGCCAATGACCTTCGTTACTGGCTGCTTATGCTGTAATGAGTCCCCCATATTCCCCTTCAACATATTACCGGCCCATATAAAATAGCGTTGGTACTCCGGCTTATCCAACCCGTAGATATGTCGTAGCTGCTGTGCCTTTTCGGCGGTCATATTCGGGTTCTGCTTGGCTGTAATATAATCACCCGGCACCATGGCTGAAATCGCAAATACGATAATAGATATGCCAATGAGTGTGGGGATGAGTTGCAGCAGTCTTCGAATAATATACTGCTTCATAATCATTCCTCCAGACGAATAAAGAAGTGATATGCCCAGCCCGTGAGAGCTGAGCATACGATTGGCAATCCTTATTGTGCGAGTTGAGCGTTATACAGACTGAATTCAAAATCCTTGTATGGTGTAATTTCTAAGCCGGATACACGCCCATTAACTGGCCACATATCTCTGCGCTGATACAAAAAGATGGCTGGCAAATCCTTGTTCAGCTCTTGATACAGCTCCTTGTAGATCACTTTACGTTTCTCTTGATCCAATTCCTTTTTACCCGCAATCGTCAGCTCATCGACCTTTTTATTGGAGTAGCCAACATCATTTTGTGAGCCGTTCGTCAGGTAGACCGTTGTATCTGGATCAGGTGTCAATCCCCAGGCGGCAAAGAACATATCAAACTTGCCCGTATCTTTTTTATCCATAATCGCGTTAAAATCCAGTGTTTCAGAATTCAGCTTAATGCCCAGTTCCTTGTAGTTGTTGGACATAATCGGCAGCAAGGCCTCTACTACTGGATTATCCGCAGTCGCTGAGAAGTTAATGGTAAACTTTTCACCATCCTTCTCACGGATACCGTCCGCTCCAACCTTCCAGCCAGCCTCATCCAGCAAAGCCTTTGCTTTAGCGGTATCAAACTCATATTTGTCAATGCCTTCATCCGTATAAGACCAGGCTTCTGTAGACTGTGGAATGTTAATGACGTTCGCATACGGACCGTACACCCCTTCCACAATCTCCTTCCTGTTCAAACCGATGGTCAGAGCTTGGCGCACCTTAGGGTCCTGAAATTTCTTTTCTTTGTGATTAAATGCAATATATCCGTAGCCGTTGGTCGGCATAATATTCACGTCCAGGAAGCCCAGAGACTTCAATTCCTCTACGTTATCTTCTGTAACCGTAACATTGTCTATATCCGTTTCACCCGTTTGCAGCATAGACAAGTTAGTTTCGTCTGTCGTCGTTTTGAAAATAACCGATTTTACCTTCGGTGCGCCCTTGAAGTAGTTAGGATTGGCTTCAAGCACGACTTGTTGACCTGGGGAGAAGCTTTTCAGCACATACTGCCCGGAGCCGATTGGCTTATTATTAAGCGCCTTGATGCTGTCCAGACTGCCCTTTTTGAAACCTTTTCCGTAATAAGCTTCTGGCATGAAGTATTGCTCACCCAGAAAATCCTTTGTATAAGCTGTTGCTTCTGTAACGGTTACCTCTACCGTATTATCATCAATGACCTTGATACCGGAAATATCATTCGCCTTGCCATCGTGATATTCTTTACCGCCTTTAATCTTAAAAGATAAAACATCGCTTTCTCCATCGTAATTCGGATCATGCAGTACCTTCAGGACAAAAGCATAATCCTTTACTGTTACTGGCGTTCCGTCACTATACTTCACACCTGGTTTCAGGTGGAACGTATATTTCAGGCCATCCTGCGACACATCAATCTTGTCAGCCAAGCTATTTTCGTATGTACCATCTGCTTTCACCTGTAAAAAGGAATCAAATACGGTTCTGACTACATATAGATCGTAAGTTGTTTGCCAGAATAACGGGTTAAATACCCCTTTAGGTGATACCATACCTACCACAATGTTATCCTTCCGGTTCGTAGCACCAGGCGGATTTTGCGTCAGATCACTTGCTTTGATTACACCCTCTGTGACTTGTGCACTGCCTTCTTTTCCCTCTGTTTTATTCTCCGTATTGCCCGGCTGCGCTTCATTAGCCCCTCCGCTACATCCTGCAAACAATACACCAACGAGCGTCAGTATCATAAGCAAAGAAACCCATTTCTTCGTTTGCACCATTCTGTTCATCCCCCTTAGTCGGTTCTTTTATTTAACAGCCTGTCTCTTTTCTGCGTTGATTCATTAAAGCTTGAGGTTTGAAAATAAAGTCTGTGCATCCTCCTTACCGTTACCAATGATAGCGTAAACACGTGTTTTAGACCCTTGGTCAATTTAGGTGCTGATAACCTTTATATTTTTATTAAGGCTTATCTTAAGTGTAAAATAATATCACGTCAATATCTTTTTTGTATAAAGTAAAAATGATCAACATCTATTTTTTGTACATTTTATGAAATATATTAGAAAAAAATACTAATAATATGAATTTTCATGTAATATAAAATAACATATCAGATATCTGATATGTTTACTCTGGCGAGTTGGGGAATGTACAATCACAAATGCGACTAGAAAAACTGAGCTACGCATACTGGTTAAACATGGATTGTATTATTAGTAAGTTACAATACATGGGACTTCTTGTCAACAAGAAATATCATAAAAAAAGACGCCCCCGAAATCGGGAACGCCTCTTTTCTCTTCCAACAAACTACTATTCAGTAGTGTAAGGAAGCAATGCGATTTGACGGGAACGTTTAACCGCAATTGTCAACATACGTTGATATTTCGCGCTTGTTCCAGTCACACGACGAGGAAGAATTTTTCCACGTTCGCTGATGAATTTTTTAAGCAGGTCTGTATCTTTATAATCAATGTGAGTAATTTTGTTCACAGTGAAGAAACATACTTTACGACGTTTGTTGCGACCACCACGACGAGCTGGTCTTTTGTTATCGTCTCCGCCTTCTCTTTGTCTGAAGCCCATTCTTTGTCAGTCCTTTCCCAATTAAAATGGTAAATCATCATCCGAAATGTCGATCGGTTTTCCGTCATCGGAAAAAGGATCCTGATTGTTTCGCGAGTTATTATTCCCGCGTCCACTATTGCTGTTACCGCCTCCGAAAGGAGACTCCTCACGCGCAGCTCCACCGCTATTGCCGCCATCGCGGTTAGATTCCAGGAAACGCACATTATCAGCTACAATTTCAGTCACGTATACACGTTTTCCTTCATTGTTCTCATAATTACGTACCTGAACACGGCCTTCAACAGCCGTTAAACGACCTTTGCGAAGATAGTTAGCGCATGTTTCAGCAAGCTGACGCCAGGTTACGATCGGCAAGAAATCCGCTTCCCGTTCGCCGCCTTGACTCGTAAACGGACGGTCTACAGCCAGGGTGAACTGGGTTACTGCTACACCAGACGGTGTATAGCGCAGCTCTGGATCTTTGGTCAAACGACCGATCAAAATGACACGGTTCAACAATCCAATCCCCTCCTTTGAGCGTTGTTCATTACATAATCACGTACAATAATTAAGCTACGTCGTTCGTAATGAGATAACGAATTACTTCGTCAGAAATTTTCATGATACGCTCAAGCTCAGCAACTACAGCAGGTTCTGCTGTGAAGTTTACCAGAACGAAAGAACCATCACGGAATTTCTTAATCTCATACGCAAGACGGCGTTTAGTTACATCGTGACTCGTAATTTCGCCACCGCCGTTGGAGATGATACCTTGGAATTTATCGACTGCCGCTTGAACAGCTTCTTGTTCAATGTCAGGACGAATAATGTACATCACTTCATATTTGCGCATTCTTTACACCTCCTTATGGACATAAGGCCCTCAATCTCGGTTGAGAGCAAGGAACGAGCCTAAACTCGCACTAAAACAGTTTACCAAATCGAGCAACTGATTGCAACCTGCAATTGAGTCAATGCGATGTAAATCAGCTAATAAGCTTCATACATTCCATTCTTCACAATTTTATATGTACAGTAAGATTTATCTATATATTAGGAAGGAACTCGGTTTTTTCTGACATTCAGTGTGCTTGTTCCCGGATGTTTCTGCTCATATCGGCGCACAATAACCGTTGCAGTTCAATCCATGTAGTAAAGGAGGAATAACCTTATGGGTGAAAAAACCGAATTCGAACCAGGTGACAAGGTCCCAAATGACGGCGTATATATGGAAGTGGGCGAAAAAAGCTTTCATACCGAAATTCAAAATCCGCAGTCAGTAACGCTGGAAAGAGGCGACTCTTTTCCGGAGACGACCAACCATAATCGCAAATGGAAGAAAAAAACGAAAGCCCGCGTTCATTAATGTATATTTTCTCGACATTCGGGCCATATTATAATCAGGCGATACAACAGAGAGGTGTGGTTCCGTTGGATGACGTAGCCGAACAAACTGTTAGGATATCCATTCCGGGCATTAGAAGCGTTAGGTTTGTGTAAAAGGGCTCTGTCTTTTCAACACTGGTATTGCTTGTCAGTACACCGAGTTTCGTGATGTGATTGGACAGATCGTATCCTGTTAAAAATGTATCGCCTACGATGGAGGACCTTTGAGGTCCTCCTTTGTTGTATGATCGGACTTTTTGCATATACTGGTAAAATGCAGATTAATCTGGCTCCTTCTGCTAGAATATATCCAAGTACAAAGACCTACTTTTACGGAGGTTTTAAGATGAGTTATTCTCGAATATTAAAGTGGATATCAGGTATATTCGAATTGGTGCTTGCCGTACCGATTGTAGGAGGAGCTATTGTTATGGGGACCGGTTACTCGGCTCTGGGATTCATGCTTATCCTGCATGCAGTAACACTCATCCTGTCGTTACGCAATCAGGAAGCGATCTACGGCTCTGTATGGGGAGTACTCACTTCTTTACTGGCTTGGATTCCCGTAGTGGGCTGGATACTACATTTGATCGCAGCCATCCTACTGATGATCTCCGGCTCGAAAAAAACAAAACGCTATAACTACCCGCCAAACCAGCTATAACAACAATGGGGTGTTCTTTAACAGATGATATCGTTCACTGTTAAAGGGTACCTTCTTTATTGTATCCGCACCTCAACTATTATTCCTTATTCCTCACAAGGTCCAGTTCCATATCTCCCCTCCCCGGCAGACAAAGTAATTCATCGAATAAAAAAGCCAGTCCACTCTTATCTCTCCAGCACTGAATAATGTCCGTGACAACCTCCGTAATTTCACGCTGTACACCTCTCGCTAGTTGAAGCCCGCCACACTCTCCTTCTACATAAAGGTGTGTATGATACGGCTGTTCCACCTTTTGAACATGGCGTAAACACAAAGCGCCATGTTCGAGATAAAAGAAATAGCAGCCCTCATAAACAACTCCCTCGAATATCTCATACATATGCGGCAGATCATAAGGTCCATACACCATAGCCGCCTGTTCCAGTTTTAATGAATCCATAGATAAAATCTCCTCTCCTCTTTCAAAATCGTTCACTCTTCCCTAAAGAAAATTAATGCTTTACTTAATTAGTAATACCTTATTAGTAATAATATAATACTACTCTGTAAGTAGTACGTCAATAGAATATACGAAAAAAGTTTTACGATAAAGGGAGGATAGGATATAATAACAACATCAATAGGAAAACTAATTTAATAACAATTTATTCTCAAGGAGGCTTGTGTCATGGGTCAAATCAACTTTAGATTAAGTGAAACGCTCGAAGAGATCGGAGCTACGAGGAACAAAATAGCAGTTGAATCCAAAACACGACCTGCGACTATTCTTGATCTTGCAAGTGGTGATACGAAAACCATTAAGCTAGATACGCTGGTAAATATCTTAAACGCGATTAATGAATTTGCTCATAGCCACGGTGTGGAAAAAACTTTTGGTATTGAAGACATCATTCAGTACGTTCCTAAAAACATAGAGAATGAGCGCTAACCCGCTTTGGGGCAGCGCTCATTTTTTATCAGTTTACATAAATTTATTACATGATGAATAAGCTGAACTTAAAAATGCACATTTAAAACGAAGTAGGCGGATGGTGCTGTACAAGCGAAGCGGTCGCTTTTGTCCCCGGATTTCTCCCTGATGAAAGGCTTTATTCTAGAAATCCGGGGGCGGTGGCGATGGGAAGCACTATCCGACTGCGCAGTGGCGCATCGGTAACTTTTAAGTTCAGTTTATATAGCTATATATTTTTCCATAAATCAAAAAATCTCCTACGCCACAGGCGTAAGAGATCGGTTTATTTATTGAATGAAGTTAGTGGCGGAAAGAGTGGGAGTCGAACCCACGCACGCCTTGCGACGCCTAACTGATTTCGAGTCAGCCCCCTTAGACCTCTTGGGTACCTTTCCGCAGCAAGGATTATTATATCATCATTGTGCCCATGATGCAAGTTCATTGTTGCCCAAAATCACTCATCTGCCCGGCTCAGTTCGTTTCCGAATGCTGCCCGTCAGCGTTGGCTTTTGAACGCAGCACCTTCTTCATATTCTTTTCGAACTTGGCACGCGGAATCAGCACACTGTGCTGGCAACCGACACATTTGATCCGAATATCCATCCCCATACGGATAATTTCCATTTCATTCGTTCCGCAGGGATGGGGCTTCTTCATCTGCACAATGTCCCCCAGTTCAAACGACTTACGCTCCACCCTTCTCTCCCCCTTTTCTTTCTTGCTCGTCTTCCTTCTCAAGGGTTACCGCCGTCTCTAGCGCGCTCTGACGATGTTCCTCATCCTCTAGTGCCTTCTTGATGTTATTCTGAATATCACGTTCTACCGCAGCCCCTGTATTCGGCATACACTCCGCCACAACACGCACAATATACTCTGATGTCGTCATCGACTGAACCCCCAGAACATCCGGTATATTCAGTACCTGCACATTGGACTCTTCAATGCCATGGATCGCTTGCTTTACCAAACCAACAGCTTCCTCCAGAGTACGTTCTGCCTTCATAGGTACATCCACCACCGCCAACGAGTTGGACATGGAAAAGTTCGTAACTGTCGTAATGGAGCCGTTGGGTAAAATGTAAACCTCCCCTTTCCAGCTCACCAGCCTGGTTGTACGCAGCCCAATCACTTCTACTGTACCTTTGAAGGTTCCTGTCTGAATAACATCTCCTACGGCAAACTGATCCTCGAAAATGATAAAGAACCCGGTAATCACATCCTTGACCAAGCTCTGCGCCCCAAAACCAACGGCCAATCCAAGCACTCCAGCTCCGGCAATCAGAGGCCCGAGATTAATGCCCATTTGAGACAATACCAGCATAATCAGAATGAAATTGAATACGATATTAGTTACATTTTTCAGCAGTTCTCCAACGGTTGTTAGCCGCCTGGTATTCAAGCGAAATCTTCCATTCTCTCCCTTTTGCTGCATCGACTTATCTATAATCTTATTAATAACCCGAATAAAAATACGTGTGATGATGAAAATAATAACGATCTTCAAAACCACAAACAACAAGGTCGACCACATTGAACTATCAGTAAGCCATTCCCATATAACATCCTTCCAATGCATCGCATCCTTCACAACAGCAGCCGTCCCTGTATTGTTCTCCAACCAACGCATTAAGGTCATTCAGTTGCTCCTCCTTACACAAGGGACCTAATCCTCTGGTTTCCCACATTCTATTTTCTACTACATAAGCCCATCTATAGGCTTCATTCATTTTGCTATGAATAATCTACTTCGCCGAGTATAAAACCCCACACTTATCCATATACTAGCTACTATCTTGAGAATAAATGTTACCCGCAGGCTAATTATCATTCTCTAAGTCAGCTATACTGCTGGTTTTCATTTCTGATCAATGCTATGCCAACAGCTAACGGTGTATATAAAGCGGGCGCAACCTGCACACTCCATTACAGAGCGAAAGGAAGATTCCATGACTCATCCATCTGACTTCATTCCAGGGCAAGAACCCCTTAGCTTAAAAATATCACACACCGACCCCGGGATCCAATCAGCCATCATCCATCGTTTGTTGTTCCATTTGCACCAGGCGCCTAGTCTGCAAAATATCGTTATTATTTGCATCGGCACCGACCGTTCTACTGGAGATTGTCTCGGCCCGCTCGTAGGTACCCAGTTGTCACGTTATAAAAGCCCGCTCTTTCACCTTTACGGAACCCTGGAGGAGCCTGTACATGCTATGAATCTGCAAACAACACTGGACGGCATACACACCCGGTACGACCGGCCCTATGTCATCGGCATAGACGCATGTCTTGGACAAACCTCCAGCGTCGGATGCATCCAGGTTGCCGACGGGCCTTTGAAGCCTGGAGCGGGGGTAAATAAAGAATTACCGCCGGTCGGCGATATCCATTTGACAGGAATCGTTAACGTCGGCGGCTTTATGGAATACTTTGTGTTGCAAAATACAAGACTAAATCTGGTAATGAAATTGTCAGATATCATCGCTGGTAGCTTATACTCCGCGATTAAGGAGTGGCATTACCGTTCCGTCCTGCTTGCTGCGCAAGAGTAATGGCTTCTTTCTCTTCAGGGGATAAGGAATAAGTTGACTGCCCCGCTTCCAGGGGCTTGGCATACACATAAGAGCCATCCCGGTTATAAATACCTGTTAAAACGATACCAGTCTGATTGTCATCTACAATAGCCATGGAGAAGCTTAGATCGCTCCCTCGCTCGCCAAAGGCATTATAGCGTTTGATACCTATATGTCCCTTCAGGCCAGCCAGTTTACTGCGTAGCGATTCCATACTTGCACGATGGGCTTCCTGCTCATCCTCAATTGTATCCATTTGCACCTTCAAATCAATCAGCAGCGTTTCCAAATTCTCGACACCGCTGCCTGCCATCATGGTTTCATACTTTCGCCGCATCTTCTTCAACTTTGCACCCTGCACAATAATAACAATCAACAGGATGAGCAAAATGAGCACAATCCCTGCAACGATTCCGGCAAGCTGTTCCATGAATAGTCCGTTCAATTCAGCCATATGCTTGCTTCTACTCCTCCACCTCAAAAATCATGTCACTGCATACCTCTTATTTTATACGTTTGAGAACCGCGAAACAAATAACAGAGAGCCATTAGTTTATCCATTCACTTCCAGACAAAGCAAAGACATATCTCACTTCCCATTTTGATCAAGGAGACATGTCCTATTTCGTACAGACTACTGTAATAATTCCAGTAATCTTTCCAAATCCTGCTGGCTGTAATAATTCAATTCGATTTTACCTTTATCCTTGTTATGCTTGATTTTCACAGTCGTTTTAAAACGTTCACGCAAGGACTCTTCCATATGATCAATAAAAGGGTCCTTTTTTCTCACTTTGGGCTTGGCCTTCGCTTCACCAAGCTTATGATCCAACTGTTGTACAGCTTCTTCCAGTTCCCGAACACTCCATTGTTGCTCAATACATTGTGTTGCCAATTGCTTCACCATATCTGGATCTTTAAGCCCAACAATCGCTCTGGCATGTCCCATAGATAATGTTCCACGTGAAACATGATCCTTAACTTCCTCCGGCAATGCAAGCAAACGAAGAAAATTCGCAATATGAGAGCGCGATTTGCCCACTTTCAAGGACAATTCCTCTTGAGTTAATGAGAACTGATCCATTAATCCCTGATAAGCTACTGCTATTTCCATAGCGTTCAGATTTTCACGCTGCAAATTCTCAATCAGGGCAATTTCCATTACCTGCTGATCAGTAAAATTGCGAACAACCACAGGTATCGTCGAATTCCCACAATATTGGGAAGCCCGAAATCTTCTTTCACCTGCAATAATTTCATAGCCTCTTAATACACTACGCGCAATAATAGGTTGGATAACACCGTGTTGACGAATAGATTCTGCTAGTTCTTTAATTGATTCCTCATCAAACGTTTTTCGAGGCTGGTACGGATTTGCACGCAACTGGCTAAGCGGAATGTCAACAACCTTGTCCTCATCATTGACTGTAAGGGAGGGAATGAGTGCATCGAGTCCTTTTCCCAACCGTTTACTCATAAGATGCCACTTCCTTTGCCAACTCAATATATACCTCTGCCCCACGGGAGCGGGGATCATACGTAATAATGGACTGGCCATGTGATGGTGCTTCACTGAGTCTCACATTGCGTGGGATAATCGTTTGATAAACCTTGCTTTGAAAATACTTTTTCACTTCTTCAATCACCTGAATACCCAAATTGGTGCGGGCGTCAAACATCGTCAACAGCACGCCTTCGATTTGCAGCGAGGTATTTAAGTGTTTTTGTACCAATCGTACAGTATTCAGTAGCTGACTTAAACCTTCCAATGCGTAATATTCACATTGAATGGGAATAATGACCGAGTCAGAAGCTGTTAAAGAATTAAGTGTCAAAATCCCCAGCGATGGAGGGCAATCAATCAATATATAATCATACTTATGCTTGACGAGCTGAAGCGATCTTTTTAATCTTAGTTCACGAGAAATGGTCGGTACCAGCTCGATTTCCGCTCCTGCCAGCTGAATGGTGGCTGGAATAATATCCAATCCCTCAATCTGTGTACTGACAATCGCTTCGCTAGGATCAACCTCATTAATGAGTACATCATAAATGCAATTTGCCACATCCGCCTTATTGATACCCACACCGCTGGTTGTATTACCTTGCGGGTCGATATCCACGAGCAATACCCTTTTGCCGAGGGAAGCAAGTCCGGCGCCCAAATTCACGGAAGTAGTTGTTTTGCCCACTCCGCCCTTTTGATTGGCTACGGCTATTATTTTCGACACTTCATTCACCTCATAATTTAATCGGAATCCTGCTATATTCCTTTATTGCAAAATCCTTTATTAAGACGATTCTCCATCATTAGCTTACGGATAACGGCAATTTTTAGAATAGAATACGAGTATGCTGCGGCTTTAATTGGCGTTAGACAGAAAAAGCGGCAATTGCTGCCGCCTGTACGCTTCATCCCTTACTTACGTTTGGGAATTTGAATGACAATCTCATAGTGATCCTCATGATCGGATTCCTTGGTCTTGATATCCAAGCCTGAGCCAGACACCATATCAATGGATTGACGAATCGTATTCAGCGCAAGCCGGACATCCTTGGTAAAGGAAATCCGCTTGGATTTCTTCATCGTGGACACTTGTTTATAAAAGGCGACTCTCGCCTCTGTCTGCTTCACATTGAGTTCCTTGGCGATGACTTCATCCAGAACCTTATACTGTAGCTCCTCAGTCTCTAATGACAATAACGCACGGGCATGACGTTCGGACACTTTCCGTTCCATTAGAGCATTTTTCACTCTCTCTGGGAGGTGAAGCAGCCGTATCTTATTAGCAATAGTGGATTGGCTTTTGCCAAGTCGCTGAGCCAGACTTTCCTGGGTGAGCTGATGTAGATCAATCAGCTTCTGATAAGCTACAGCCTCTTCAATCGCTGTTAGCCCTTCCCGTTGAAGATTCTCAATCAACGCAATAGAAGCAGCTTGTGAATCATTAAACTCACGAACAATGGCTGGAATGGTATCCATCCCCAGCTTGGTGACAGCTCTCCATCGACGTTCCCCTGCTATAATTTCGTATTGTCCATTACGGAAACGAACGACAATCGGCTGAATTACACCATGCGTCTTAATGGTCTGGCATAGCTCATCAATCTTCTCGTCGTCAAATATGGTGCGGGGCTGATAAGGACTGCTGACAATATCCCGAACTGGAATTTGTTTTATTTCGTCCCCAGTAGATCGCTCCGTCAAACCAAATAGCTTGGAAAATTGTTCTTTCATTCCGTATAATACCACCTAATTTCATAATAGCACCATACTAACAGCGCTTCGTGAAAAACAGTTCCTTACGCGGATCGTAGCCCCTTTTATATGAGACAGCGTCGTAATCGGGTACACTCCACGTATTCTCCCTGGCATTGTTGTCCCGCTTCCCCTTATGTATATCGGAATCGAACGGTACGGGAAGCAGTCAACTTACATCAAAAACGATTATCTCTATTCTATCACTTTTCCAGCCATAATCCTATCGTCTCTACCAGCTTTTCGGAAGGATCAGATAATAAATTGCACACCCTATCAGATGCCTATTTATCCATGCTTCTCTACGCCGTAAATAAAGACCTTCTGCATCTATACGTTGTTTATGTTAAGAGCATTGCAAGCCATAAAAAAAGTGAATGTTTCACGTGAAACATTCACTTTTTTTCAATTGGTTACACTAACGGTGTTTTTAAAGGCGTACCTGGCTTTCGCGGATATTTCCGTGGTGTAGCTGCCCTTTTTTCAATAATAATCATATGTCTGGCTGCATCCTCCACAGGTAACTGAAAAGCCTGAATATGCTTAATCTTTCCTTTAAGCTCTTTCAAGCTATAGGAAGCTTCCTTGATTTCTTCCGTTGGGTCACTGCCTTTCATCGCAGCAAAGTGACCCCCTTCACGGACAAACGGTAAACAAAACTCATTCAGCACTGCAAGACGGGCAACGGCTCTGGCTGTGACCAGATCGTAGCTATCCCTGTATCCCGTTTTACGACCCAATTCCTCTGCCCTGCTATGGATCAGCTCCACGTCTTCCAAGCCTAGCTGCTCTACCACATGCGCCAGAAATTGTATACGTTTGTTCAATGAATCCACAATAGTCAACTGAATCTGCGGAAAGCATATTTTCAAAGGAATCCCCGGGAACCCTGCCCCCGATCCGATATCCGCCAAGCTTTTCACATCATTTAACGGAACATAAAAGGCCAGTGAAAGAGAATCGTAAAAATGCTTGGTGTACACCGCATCACGCTCTGTAATGCCTGTCAGGTTCATCTTTTCATTCCACTCAACCAGCACACGATAATACGTTTCGAACTGCTCTAGCTGACTGTCATTAATCACAATGCTATGCTCTGCCAGTCGCTGCTTAAATTGCTGTTGTATCGCGTCCATTATGATCCCCTTGCTGCCGTTACGCGGTTATAATGCTCCAGATAAACGAGCAAGATGGAAATGTCCGCAGGAGTCACACCCGAAATACGGGATGCCTGACCAATCGACATCGGACGAATTTTGGCAAGCTTCTGCTTGGCTTCAATCGCCAAACCCTGAACCTCATCGTATACGATATCCTCTGGAAGCTTTTTCTTCTCCATTTTTTGCAGACGTTCTACATGCATCAGTTGTTTCTCGATGTAGCCCGCATACTTAATCTGGATTTCCACCTGCTCCTGTTCCTCCTCAGTCAGAGCTACAGGTGAAGGTGAAATTTGTGCCACTTGTGCATAGCTAATCTCTGGTCGACGCAGCACGGTTAACAAATTACTGCCGTCCTGTATCGGTGCAGATCCACCTTGCTCCAGCATCTCATTGACATCAACCGGACGCACTTTTGCCAGACGCAAACGCTCAATCTCTTGCTCTACCTTTTGTTTCTTATCCAAAAAGCGCTCGTACCGTTCATTCGTAATCAGGCCGATATCATGTCCGATCGGAGTCAAACGCAAATCTGCATTATCATGACGCAGCAACAGACGGTATTCTGCACGGGAGGTTAGCAAACGGTAAGGCTCATTCGTCCCCTTGGTCACCAGATCGTCGATCAGAACCCCGATATAGCCTTGTGAGCGGTCCAACACGACAGGTTCTTTGCCCTGCACCTTACGAGCCGCGTTAATGCCTGCCATAACCCCTTGGCCCGCAGCTTCTTCATAACCGGAAGTGCCGTTAATTTGACCCGCCGTGAACAGGCCAGGTACTCTTTTTGTTTCCAACGTAGGCCACAATTGTGTAGGCACCATGGCATCATACTCAATCGCATAGCCGTTACGCATCATTTCTACCTTTTCCATCCCCGGAATCGAGCGCAGCACAGCTAATTGCACATCCTCAGGCAAGCTGGTCGACAAGCCTTGAACATAGTATTCAGATGTGTTTTTACCCTCAGGCTCCAAAAAGATCTGGTGCTTCGGCTTATCACTAAAACGTACCACTTTATCTTCAATAGATGGACAATAACGCGGTCCTGTTCCTTCAATCAGACCGGAGAACATCGGTGCACGATGCAAATTATCATTAATAATCTGATGAGTTTCCACTGAAGTATAGGTCAGCCAGCAAGGAAGTTGCTCATTATCCGAAGACTTCGTTTCATACGAGAAAAACTTCGGTTGATCGTCCCCCGGCTGAATTTCGGTTTTGCTAAAATCAATCGTGTCCTTATGCACGCGCGGCGGTGTACCCGTTTTGAAGCGGACCAAATCAAAGCCCAGCTCGCGCAAATGCTCAGACAGTCTCAACGAAGGCTGTTGATTGTTCGGGCCACTCTCATACATCAGCTCACCCATAATGATTTTACCACGTAAATAAGTGCCTGTAGTCAATACAACCGCTTTGCTTCGGTACTCCGTACCAGTCTTCGTGATGACGCCCACGCAATGACCGTCTTCAATAATCAGCTCTTCCACCATTCCCTGGCGCAAGGTCAGATTTGGTTCCTTTTCCATCGTTTCCTTCATCGTATGCTGATAAGAGAACTTGTCAGCCTGCGCGCGCAATGCGTGGACCGCAGGCCCCTTACCTGTGTTCAGCATCCGCATTTGGATAAACGTCTTGTCGATGTTCCGGCCCATTTCGCCGCCCAGAGCATCAATTTCACGCACCACATGCCCCTTGGCAGGACCACCAATAGACGGGTTGCAGGGCATGAACGCAACCATATCCAGGTTAATCGTAATCATCAACGTACGACAGCCCATCCGGGCTGCTGCCAAGGCGGATTCCACACCCGCATGGCCCGCGCCCACGACAATTACGTCATAGTCGCCTCCTTGATATCCCATACCTCTCTTACCTCCTTATGCACTTCGGTCTTTGCGTACCAAATATGCTCTTGTATATCTATAACGATAGTAGGGCTTAACACAGCCATACTCGAATGTCCTATTTGCCCAGACAGAATTGTGAAAATATTTGATCGATTAACGCATCATGCGCCGTATCGCCCACAATCTCGCCCAAATGCTCCCACGCCAGCCGTACATCAATCTGAATCATGTCAATCGGAACGAATTGATCAGCGGCCTCATAGGCATCTACCAACGATTGGCGAGCCTTCTTTAACAAGGCAATATGCCGTACATTGCTGACATATGTCATGTCGGCTGATTCCAGCTTACCACTAAAGAACAACTGCGATATGGCCTGCTCCAGCCGATCCGCTCCCTCATTTTCCTTTACAGACATTGGTACGATAAGCTCTTCTGGAACATACCGCAGCAGCAAATCCCGGTCTACTTGGGCCGGTAAGTCCATTTTATTCATAATGACAATCGCTTGTCTACCGCGGATTTGTTCCATTAATGCCATTTCATCCTCATGCAGCGGTTCGTTGGCGTTAATTACGATGAGCAGCAGATCCGCTTCACTGACCGCTGTTCTCGAACGCTCTACCCCGATCCGTTCCACTACATCCATCGTTTCCCGAATGCCAGCCGTATCCAGCAGCTTCAAAGGAATGCTGTTAATCGTCACATATTCCTCAATAACGTCACGGGTCGTGCCCGGAATATCGGTCACAATCGCCCGTTCGCCCTGAGCCAGTGTATTCAGCAGCGAGGATTTCCCCACATTCGGTCTTCCAACAATTGCTGTGGTCAGGCCCTCACGTAAAATTTTCCCTTGCTCCGCTGTATGCAGCAGCCGATCAATTTCGGCCATGACCTGACTACTCTTATCCTTGATCAACTCAGACGTAAAAGATTCCACATCATGCTCAGGATAATCAATGTTCACTTCAATATGAGCCAGTGTCTCTACCAGAACATGCCGCAAACGGCGGATATTTTGTGACAGTTGTCCATCTACTTGCTTCAAAGCGACTGAAAAAGCTTTATCCGACTTCGAGCGAATCAGGTCAATGACTCCCTCCGCCTGACTCAGATCAATACGACCGTTCAGAAAAGCACGCTTCGTGAATTCGCCCGGCTCGGCCAAACGTATATTTTGCAGCAGTAGTAAATCCATCACCCGTTTAACGGCTACAACCCCGCCATGGGTACTGATTTCTACGACATCTTCTGTTGTAAAAGAGCGGGGCGCCCGCATAACCGTAACTAGAACTTCCTCCACCTTTTCATGGCTTTGAGGATCTATAATATGTCCATAGTGTACCGTGTGAGATGGAGCCTTGCTTAGAGGCGTCTTGCTCAGGAACAAAGCTTCCACCTCTGTAACGGCTTCCGGGCCGCTGACCCGTACAACCGCAATGCCCCCTTCGCCGACTGCCGTTGCAATGGCAGCTATGGTTTCGCTCAGCATATGGTTTCTACCTCCTGTCTAGTAGAAACGGATTGCCGTCCTTCATCAAGGACGGCAACCGTTTCAGCAAGAAATATAAGAACAAATGAGTGAAACTTATAAAGTCTTATATTTCAAAATTTTGCAAAATCCTCATTTGAAAAAAAGCAATGGCTTCTGCACCTTGCAGAGAGCCATTGCGTCGGATTATTTTTTGGCAATGACGACGCGCCGATTCGGCTCGTCCCCCTTGCTGTATGTTCTAACCTGCGCATGCTGTTGAAGCTTGGCGTGAATCAGCTTCCGCTCCTGTGACGGCATTGGCTCCAGCACTACTTCCTTGCCGTAACGAATAGCTTGGTTGGCCAGTCGATCCGCCAAATCCTCCAGCGTTTTTTGCCGACGTGCGCGAAATTGCTCGGCATCCAGCACAATTCGGATGAATTTGTCAGAATGACGATTGGCAACGATATTCGTTAGGTACTGCAATGCATCCAGCGTCTGTCCCCGGCGGCCGATCAGCATGCCGAGCGACGGACCGGATATATCCAGTATGCTTTCATCCTTGCGGTGACGAACATCCACTTCAACATCCAGTCCCATTCCCGCTGCTGTTTCATGGATAAAACGTACAGCTTCTTCATAGGGGTCTGCATGGCCTATGGAGGCTTCCTTGCTCGTGCGTACTTCCTGCTGCGTAACAGGTTCAGCTTCTGGAACAACAGCCTGTCCCATGGTAGACACCTGAGCCGATACATGATGTTCAGCCGTGTGTGTGGTTTCGGGAGACGGATCAGATAGCAGCGTAAGCTCTACCTTCGCCTTCTTGACCCCGAGCCACCCCAGGAATCCTTTTGACGGCTGTTCCAACACGTTTACGGTTACCCGCTCACGGCTTACTCCCAGCTGGGAGAGTCCTTGTTTTACAGCATCTTCAACGGTTTTTCCTGAAGTCACGACTTTGGTCATCTCGACTTTTTAGCCCCCTTCGAGTTTCTGCCACCTTTTTTCTTGTTATTGCTATTGGAGGAACCTGTTTTCGTAAGACTGGCTGTTTTCACATTTGCCAGCGCAACTTCTTTATCCTTATTCCGATAAAGGAAATAGTTTTGAATAATCGTGTAAATATTACTGTAGAACCAGTATAACGGCAAAGCAGATGGGAAGTTATACGACATGAACAGAATCAGAACCGGATAGACGTACAGCAAAAATTGCATCGGTCCCTGCTGCGGAGTCGGATTCATTTTCATCATCATCCAGGTTTGGACGAATGTTGTAATTGCCGCCAGAATTGGCAGGATAAAGAAGTGATCCGGTTTACCTAACTGGAGCCACAAGAAATCATGATCCCGTAATGCCGAATTATAGTAAATGGCATTATAAAGCGCGATGAAAATCGGCATCTGAACGATCAAAGGAAGACAGCCCGCCATCGGGTTAACCTTGTTTTCCTGGAACAGCCTCATCGTCTCTTGCTGGACCTTCTCAGGCGTATCCTTGTATTTCGCTTGAATTTCTTTTAATTGCGGCTGAATGGCCTGCATTGCTTTAGAACTGCGTACTTGCTTGAGTGTAAGCGGCAAAATAATGGTACGCACGATAATCACCAGTATCAGTACGGCCAGGCCATACTCTCCAGAGAACCATTGGGCAAACGTATCCAGCGCATACGAAAACCAGTAAACGACATATCTTTGCCACCAAGATCCATTGGCCAAGTCTGCCGTCGTGTAAGAATTGTGGACTGTCGGAGCACATCCAGACAGCACAGCAACAAGTGCCAATAAGGCAATCAGGAGGAACCATTTCCCCCGTTGAGTCTTCAAACGCGACACTTCATAACCCCTTTCTTAACCAATCCATTCCAACGTAAATCATACCATATCCTGTAGGACAAAGATACTGACTATCGGCGTGAAGACTTGAGCAGCGAGGCTTTGCGCAGAACGTGCAGCACGCTTTTCTCCAGCTCCTGATACGACATTGTAACTGCTCCCTTGCGGACGATAAAAATCAGATCCATTTGCTCCACCAATTCATGCTCATGATGGCGCACAATTTCCTTGACGATCCTGCGCATCCGGTTGCGGACAACTGCATTGCCGATCTTCTTGCTGGCCGAAATTCCAACGCGGAACTGCTCTACCTCTCTGCGGCGGAACCAGTACACCACAAACTGATGGTTGGCAAAAGATTTGCCATGGCGGTATACGCGCCCAAAGTCCGCCCGGTTTCGTAGACGCAATTTTTTTTGCACGGCGCTTCTCCTTGCTCATCTCTTTTACACATGCCGGCATGCCAATCCTTACCCCTTATATAGTAAGAAGTATGGACAACATTCCACCATGGTAATCTCGCTTATTTTACATCCATTTTCAAAAGCTTCATCTAATATAGATCAGGTTGCGGTGCTCCTCCCTCTTTTTTCACTGCATTTCTACAGACATAGGGAAAGCAAACCGCCCCATAAATACCTCCATTATGAAAAAAAAGACCACCGTAGTGGTCTTTATGCACGCATTACGCACTCAATACTTTTCTGCCTTTTTGGCGACGAGCTGCCAAAACTTTACGGCCATTCTTTGTGCTCATTCTTTTACGGAAGCCGTGAACTTTTTTACGCTTGCTGACATTCGGTCTGAAAGTCGGTCTCATTGTACTGCACCTCCTTACAAGGAATACGTTTTATATGGAATATACCTAACATAGCAATCTCCACAAAAAACACCTTTGTACATTTAACCATAAATAGCGGCCAAAGTCAATGTACAGCTTCATCTTCTCCCTCTAAATCACACAATCCTCTCCCTCTTTTTCATGACCAAAGATTTCGCTCCTTCATCCAGTTCACTGATCCCACGCTCCTTTCCCCTTTTTGATCGTGGATTCGTGGATTTGCTTCGACTTTCCTTCTTCAATATCAGCTTGTCTACATTTTGTGGTCCATCCACCACTCCTGTTCCTTACAGTTCGTTCTTCCTTCCTACTTCCTAATTTCTTTACACCGTCTTTTATTTTGAGATCGCATATTTCCAGGCATCATAACCATATCATTAAAAATATTGTCGGAAACGTTACCGGAAATTTTCAACAGGAAAAACGCCTCCTGTGACCAAAAGGTAACAGCTGTTATGCACAGATCCACAAAAAAAGCTGAATTGTGATTTAAATGGTCATAACCTGTGCATAACATTTTGAGACGAAAAAGAGTTATTGTCGAAAACTGAACAAATTATAAACAATATCTTGTGTTGTGAATAAAAATTGTACACAACAGATTGAATTTGTGGATAAATAACCACGAGTCATTGAAATACAAGGCTTCTTTTGCTATGATGATATTACTTTTGAATGTGAATATGTTGTTTTACCCTCCATATTATCAACACCCTGTGGATAAAGTTGTGAACAAGTTCAATTTATCCATCTTTTTATTTTTGTGCGGATTCGGGATTCTGGGGATATATTCTACATTTATCAATTGATTTCGACATATTGCAGTCCCGTTTTGGCCTGCGGGATCAAGAGAACGGATCGTGCCGCACATTCCCTCCTGAGAAATATCGCCTTTCTTCTGCCGATCAGCAGCGGATTTTTCCATTAGCTATTTTTCAGGACTATTTTGTGCTGCGTTCTCTCATCACACTGCCGCATGATTTAGGCGGCGGTATGTCTTTTTATGGCCTTCAACAACATTTTTGGGATTTTAGGCGTTTTGCCGAAGCGCTGGGAGCAGCCCTTTACAGCTTAAACGGCAAAATGTCAGGATTTAAAAGGAGTGACGTCTGTGGACAGCCATACCTCTGAACTATGGCAGCAAATTCTATCCATCATACAAACCAAGCTGAGTAAGCCGAGTTACGACACTTGGTTTAAGGCTACCAAGGCAGCGAAACTGAATGACCACTCCATTGTGATTTCTGCACCGACAACTTTTGCCGTGGAATGGCTTGAAAGCCGCTATACCAAGCTAGTCGGGGCAACGGTTTATGAAATTTTGGGCAAGCAGCTGGAGGTCAAGTTCGTCATTGAAGAGAACAAGCCCGCCGAGTTCGATCTCCAGCAACAACCTCAGCAGCAGCCGGTCATACATGAAGAAGCCGTGTCCCATATGCTGAATCCCAAATATACATTCGATACGTTCGTCATCGGATCGGGGAACCGTTTTGCCCATGCAGCATCGCTGGCCGTCGCCGAGGCGCCGGCCAAAGCTTACAACCCGCTGTTTCTGTACGGCGGCGTAGGTCTGGGCAAAACGCATCTGATGCACGCCATCGGGCATTATATTTTGGAGCACAACCCGGCCAGCAAGGTGGTATATTTGTCATCTGAGAAGTTTACTAACGAATTTATTAATGCCATCCGGGACAACCGTGGTGAAAGCTTCCGGAACAAATATCGTAATATTGATATTTTGCTCATCGATGATATTCAGTTTATTGCAGGCAAGGAGTCGACGCAGGAGGAATTTTTTCACACGTTCAATGCGCTTCATGAGGAACGCAAACAAATTATTATCTCAAGCGATCGTCCGCCTAAAGAGATCCCAACGCTGGAGGAACGGCTGCGTTCCCGCTTTGAGTGGGGATTGATTACGGATATTCAGCCGCCGGATTTGGAAACGCGAATTGCAATTCTTCGGAAAAAGGCGCGAGCGGAAAACCTGGATATTCCCAATGAGGCCATGATGTATATCGCCAACCAGATTGATACGAACATCCGTGAGCTGGAAGGGGCGCTGATTCGCGTCGTTGCCTATTCCTCGCTGACCAATCAGGATGTGACAAGTCATCTCGCGGCCGAGGCGTTAAAGGATATTATTCCTTCCAGTCGTCCCAAAATGATTACCATTCAGGATATACAGCATCAAGTCGGGGAATTTTACAATCTGCGCCTGGAGGATTTCAAAGCACGCAAGCGGACGAAGGCGGTGGCTTTTCCACGGCAGATCGCTATGTACCTGTCCCGTGAGCTAACCGACTATTCTTTGCCGAAAATCGGAGAAGCCTTCGGTGGACGCGACCATACAACCGTCATTCATGCGCACGAAAAAATCTCCAAATCCATTCAAGTGGATCAGGAGCTGTTCAAAGTTATCAACAGCCTAATCGAAAAAATCAAAAATCCAACCTGAACAAGTTCAGAGCCTATACACAACTTATACACATGTGGATAGGCTTGATTTTATTAGGCTTGCAGCGACTTATCCACATATTCAGTGCGCCTATTACTATTACTAATAGATTTTAAAGATATACATCACCTAAATAAGGCCCGCGTCAACGCGTGCTTGAAGGATTAAAACCCGTAGGAGGAACTTATGAAGATCAGCATTTTGAAAAACGTATTGAACGAGGCTATACAACATGTATCCAAGGCCATATCAAGTCGGACCACGATTCCAATTTTGAGTGGTATTAAGCTGGATGTGAATCATCAGGGAGTAACGTTGACTGCCAGTGATACCGACATCTCCATTCAATCCTTTATTCCTATGGAGGATGGTGACCAAACTGTCGTTCAAGTTGAACAACCGGGAAGTGTTGTACTGCCAGCCAAGTTCTTTGTCGAAATTATCAAGAAGCTGCCGTCTCAGGAGATCCGTATGGAGGTAAAAGACCATTTCCAAACCTTCATCTCATCCGGTGCAACCGAAATTCAGATGGTGGGTCTGGACCCTGAGGAATTCCCGGTGCTTCCAAGCATTGAAGAAAATCAGGTCATCTCTGTACCAGGCGATTTGCTCAAAAACATGATTAAGCAGACCGTTTTCTCCATTTCCACCCACGAAACGACACCTATTTTGACAGGGGTATTGTGGAATTTGGCTGAGGGCGAATTGAAATTTGTAGCAACGGACCGCCACCGCCTCGCCACCCGAAGCGCCCGTTTGGAAACGTCTGAAGGCTTGCGTTTCAGCAATGTTGTCATTGCAGGTAAAACGTTGAACGAGCTGAGCAAAATTATTCCGGATCAAAATATACTTGTGGATATCGTCGTAGCAGACAACCAGGTATTATTCAAAATTGACCGAGTTCTGTTTTATTCCCGCATTTTGGACGGAACGTATCCGGATACTTCTAGAATTATTCCAACCTCCTACAAAACAGAACTGATTGTGGATACAAAAAGTTTGAGCGAATCCATCGACCGTGCTTATTTGCTGTCCCGTGAGGAAAAAACGAATATTGTAAAAATGCAGTCGCTGGAAAACGGCGGCTTGGAGATTTCCTCCAGCTCGTCTGAGCTGGGTAAAGTACGCGAGGAAGTCACAGTCTCCAAATTTGAGGGAGAGCCGCTCAAAATCTCGTTCAATTCGAAATATATGCTTGATGTGCTGAAGGTGATTGACAGCGAGCAACTGACGATTGCTTTTACCGGCATTATGAGCCCCATCATTTTAAAACCGGCGGACTCCAGCAATGCGCTGTACATCATCCTGCCATATCGCACCACCAACTAACGTCTAGCGTCACCCACCCGAGAACAAGCGAAAGGATGAACAAGCCTTGAAACAGATATCTATACAGACCGAATACATCAAGCTCGATCAATTTTTAAAATTAGCCGATTGTGTTTCTACAGGAGGAATGGCCAAAGCTCTGTTGCAGGAGGGGCAAGTTCGTGTCAACGGTGAGCCGGAAGAACGACGCGGAAGAAAACTGTACCCGGGCGATACCGTAGAAGTAGAGGACAACGGAAGTTTCGAGATCACGGCAGGAGCATGATCGCCTGGTCGGCAAGGACTCCTTTTAGGTGCGGAGTAACAAGGGGGACCCTATGTGTTTGTGAACAACATTGTTTTGCAGCAATATCGGAACTATGAACAGCTGGAGCTGAATGAATTTGGGCCCGTTAATTTGCTGATCGGACAAAATGCGCAGGGCAAAACGAATCTGGTAGAGGCGATTTTTGTCCTGGCTTTGACCAAAAGTCACCGGACGTCGCGCGACAAGGAGTTGATCTCTTTCGGGGCTACCTCGACTCACATTGCTGCGGATGTAGATAAGAAATACGGAAAAATCAGGCTGGATCTGTCGTTATCCACACAAGGAAAAAAAGCGAAGATCAACGGACTGGAGCAGCGAAAGCTAAGCGACTTTATCGGTTCGCTGAATGTCGTTATGTTTGCACCTGAGGATTTGGAAATCGTCAAGGGAACGCCGGGGGTTCGCCGCCGGTTTCTTGACATGGAAATTGGACAGGTTGCTCCAGGATATCTGTACCATTTGCAGCAATACCAGAAAGTGCTGGTCCAGCGTAACAATCTGCTCAAGCAAGCTTGGGGCAAAGATATGGCTTCCGTACAGCTCATGCTGGAGGTATGGAATGAGCAACTTGTTGAGCACGGTGTTAAAATTGTTAAAAAGCGGAAACAATTTATAACAAAGCTACAAAAGTGGGCTCAGGCCATTCATGAAGGGATCGCTGGAGGAGCTGAAGAGTTAAAATTAACCTATGTTCCCTCCTTCAGCGAGCCGGAGGAAGAAGATGAAGCTGTCTTATTGGAGCGATTTATGATAAAGTTATCCCAAATGAGGGAACAGGAAATCCGCCGTGGTATGACTTTGGCAGGACCCCATCGTGATGATTTGGCCTTTGCCATTAACGGCAGGGAAGTGCATACGTATGGCTCTCAGGGGCAGCAGCGGACGACTGCCCTGTCCTTGAAGCTGGCTGAAATTGAATTAATCCATGAGGAAATTGGTGAATATCCTGTCCTGCTGCTGGATGATGTTCTATCCGAACTGGACCCCTACCGTCAGACCCAACTGATCGAGACCTTCCAGAGCAAGGTGCAGACCTTTATCACGGCAACCGGTATTGAGACCTTGAATGCAGAACGGCTCAAGGATGCCAGTATTTACCACGTCCACGACGGGCATGTGGAACACTAAGGAGTGAGTGACCGCTATGTATATTCATCTGGGTGGAGAAAAAATCATCCGCTCGTCAGAGCTTGTGGCTATTTTCGATATCTCGATTGAAAAATCCTCTAAAATCTCCAAGCAGTACGTGAACCACGCCCAACAGCAAAAGCATGTCGAGATGATTGGTGAAGAGGAAGCCAAGTCCATCGTGGTGACTCAAAATACGGTGTATTATTCCCCCATCTCCTCAACAACTCTCAAAAAGCGGGCAAACCAGTTTGTTGCCAATGCTTAACCATAGAATCTATAGAAGTAGGTGAAAGGCATGTCTATGAATCAACCGTCTTATGATGCGGGTGAGATTCAGGTCCTGGAGGGCCTGGAGGCGGTTCGGAAAC
Organism: Paenibacillus terrae; assembly: GCF_005217525.1. GTDB lineage: Bacteria > Bacillota > Bacilli > Paenibacillales > Paenibacillaceae > Paenibacillus > Paenibacillus terrae_C. The sequence continues at coordinate 718,358 of NZ_PNXQ01000005.1, forward strand.
GTCCCGGGATGTATATCGGTTCCACCAGTGCCAAAGGGCTCCATCATCTGGTCTGGGAAGTTGTGGACAACAGCATTGACGAAGCGCTGGCAGGCTATTGTGACAGCATTCAAGTTGTCGTTCACGAAGATAACAGCGTCACCGTTACAGATAACGGACGCGGTATTCCGGTAAGCGAACACGCCAAAATGAAAAAATCTGCGCTGGAAGTAGTCATGACTGTACTTCACGCAGGTGGTAAATTCGGAGGTGGGGGGTACAAGGTATCCGGCGGTCTGCACGGCGTTGGTGTATCCGTAGTGAACGCCCTCTCCAGCAAAATGATCGTTCACGTTAAACGGGATGGACATGTGTATGAGCAGGAGTACCATCGTGGTGCTCCGCAGTATGATGTCAGAGTCATTGGCGATACGGACGAAACCGGTACCCAAACGACGTTTTACCCGGACGATCAAATTTTTACAGAAACGACTGTATATGACTATGATACGCTCCAAACGCGGATTCGTGAGCTGGCTTTCCTGAACAAAGGAATTGCGATTAGCCTGACCGATGAACGGACTGGCGCCAGTGATACGTTCCACTACGAGGGCGGAATCAGTGAATACGTACAATTTCTGAATCAGAAAAGAGAAGCGCTTCATGAGCAACCGATCTATGTCGAAGGCTCACGCGATATGATTCAAGTCGAAGTTGCGCTGCAATATAACGACAGCTATACCGAAAATATTTATTCTTTCGCTAACAACATCAACACCCATGAAGGCGGCACCCACGAATCTGGCTTCAAGAGCGCATTGACCCGGATCATTAACGATTATGCACGCAAAAATGGCTTTATCAAGGACAACAGCGCCAACCTGACGGGTGACGATGTGCGTGAAGGACTGACAGCGATTATCTCCGTCAAAATCCCGGAACCACAGTTTGAAGGTCAGACCAAAACGAAGCTGGGTAACAGTGAGGTACGCGGGATTGTCGAATCCCTGTTCGCAGAGAAACTTCAGGAATTTCTGGAGGAAAATCCGTCTGTCTCGCGCCGCGTTGTTGATAAATCATTACAAGCAGCCCGTGCTCGTGAGGCTGCACGGAAAGCGCGTGAGCTGACTCGTCGTAAAAGTGCGCTGGAAATCAGCTCTCTCCCAGGTAAGCTGGCAGACTGTTCCTCCAAGGATGCGTCGATTAGCGAACTGTACATCGTCGAAGGCGATTCAGCGGGCGGATCGGCCAAGCAAGGCCGTGATCGTCACTTTCAGGCTATTTTGCCGATTCGAGGTAAAATCCTGAATGTCGAGAAGGCACGTTTGGATCGTATTTTGTCCAGTGATGAAATTCGGTCAATGGTAACGGCTATGGGAACGGGGATTGGCGACGACTTTGATATTGCTAAAGCTCGTTATCACAAGGTCATTATCATGACCGATGCGGACGTCGATGGAGCCCATATTCGGACGCTATTGCTGACATTTTTCTATCGGTACTTGCGTAAAATTATTGACGCCGGTTATGTCTATATTGCTCAGCCGCCGCTGTTTAAGGTAGAGCGCAATAAGGTCGTACGTTATGCAAACTCTGAAGCCGAACGTGATGCTATCATCAGTGAATTCGGAGAAAATGCGAAGTACAACGTACAGCGTTATAAAGGCCTGGGTGAAATGAACGCAACCCAGTTGTGGGAAACGACAATGGACCCTGAGAGCCGTACAATGCTTCAAGTTACCATCAGTGATGCCATGCTGGCTGATACGATGTTCGATACCCTAATGGGCGATAATGTTGAACCGCGTCGCGACTTTATTCAGGAGCACGCTAAGTACGTGAAAAATCTTGATGTTTAATACATGATGTGATTTTAGAAAGAATTCACCAAGGGGCGCTCAGATGGAGCGTCCCTTGTCTTGTCATTAACCCGTCGGAGAAAATTTGAATATTTAATTTCAAAGCTTTACGCCTTTTTCTTAGTGCGTGCAGGCTTACCCGTGGATGCTGTATAACGGCCGTAGCCTACAGCATACCTGAATATTTTATGATATAGGCTTTTGTTGGGCAGGGAAGAGAACACCTTAATGGCTGGCATCGTATTTACTTCCAAAATCCACGGATAGATTTGCTGATCCAGTCCTATATCCAAACCAATTTCCTTCAAGCGGGGGTACCTCTTTTGCAACTGCCAAGCTACCCGCTCGCCCATTTTCGATAGCTTTTGCTCCAGCCGTACCGCTTCCTTTACATCCAGATATGGAGCTACCAGTTCATTGAAAAAGCGTGTTGTGCCTCCGCTGTGATGATTGGTGACGACTTTGTCGGGAGCAGCAACACGCCCTATGATGAGCGTCGTTTCCCATTGCTTTCTTAAGTTCATCTGCGTTAATACTCGTAGATCAAAGGGTCGTGCATCATGATGAAGAAGGGGGATTCCTCGTTGAATTAGATAGGGACGCTTCCGTATGCGGTGAGAAACTGCTTTATGCAGGTCTTCCAGATTTTCGAAGGTATGGGTCTCTACCTCATAACGGAGGATGTACCACGTTCTTTCTCCGATAATTCCCTCTTCATTCGGCGGAAGTGGTTCAGTGAGTCTCTCTGCCCGCATAACCCCTTTCCCATAAGTACCGTTATCCGGCTTAATATAGACGGTTCCGTACAATGCCAGCATTTCATTCAAATGCTCCATTGCATACAAACGTGTTTCCGGTACATAAGCGGACAACATTGAATTGGGGAGAATGATATTTGTTTTGGTCCACTTACTGGATACTCGTTGAATAGACAAGTATTCTCATCCCTTTCTTTTGGAAATGTAAGCTACGTTCATGGAAATTACAACGCTTGAACAAAACAAGGGAAACTAAAGGACAAGTGCGTAAAACAATGATATAATAGAGAAATACGGCGTTTTTTCGGAATTGTGCTCAGTTAACCCTGACCGTATACGTATTGTATGTGGAAAAGGCCTTCAGGGTGGGGGCTAATCCCCAGTTCGGGGGAATTTGTCATAATCATGACCTGTGAGTTGTATGATGGGTAGCCATCTGCTGCTCATAGCAGGGCAATCACTGAGAGTTTTACGCTGTAAAGCGGACAGATGCGTTTAATTGTGCTCTTTTTGTGAAAGTAATATAATTATACAGATGAGGATTTCAGCCAAAATCCTGCGCACAGAGCGGAGTATATAGGCAGTGTCTTGTTAGGCTTTTCACATAGAGAGCAATGTATTGAAGGATGAGAAGGAGGACCAGCATGGCGGATCAAAAAAACTCGCAAATCATCAACAGGGATATCGGAGTGGAAATGCGCGAATCCTTTATGGATTATGCCATGAGTATTATTGTTAGCCGTGCCTTGCCTGATGTGCGGGACGGACTGAAGCCGGTACACCGACGTATTTTGTTTGCGATGTCCGAGCTAGGCATGTCGCCAGACAAGCCATACAAAAAATCGGCAAGAATCGTCGGTGAAGTTATCGGTAAATATCACCCTCATGGTGATACGGCCGTATACGATACGATGGTTCGGATGGCGCAGGATTTTTCCTTGCGTTATATGCTGGTGGACGGACACGGTAACTTTGGCTCCGTTGATGGAGATATGGCGGCTGCGATGCGTTACACGGAAGCACGATTGTCGAAGATCGCGATGGAAATGCTGCGTGATCTGAACAAAGAGACCGTTGATTTTATGCCGAACTACGATGGGGAGGAGAACGAGCCGGTCGTGTTGCCTGCACGTTATCCTAACTTGCTGGTGAACGGTGTCGGCGGGATTGCGGTCGGAATGGCTACTAATATTCCTCCGCATAACTTAGGAGAGGTTATTGACGGTGTACAAGCACTGATTGAGAACCCTGACATTACACCGATGGAACTGATGGATTATATTCAAGGGCCGGATTTCCCGACAGCAGGCTATATCTTGGGACGCTCGGGCATTCGTCAGGCATACCAGACCGGCCGCGGATCTGTAACTATGCGTGCGAAGACCACCATAGAAGAGATTGGCAATAAAGCACGGATTATCGTGCATGAGCTGCCTTACCAAGTAAATAAGGCTCGTTTGGTCGAAAAAGTTGCTGAATTAGTACGTGACAAACGTATTGAGGGCATCACCGATCTGCGGGATGAATCAGACCGTACGGGCATGCGTGTCGTTATGGAGTTGCGCAGGGATGTGAACCCGAACGTTGTTCTGAACAATTTGTTCAAGCATACGGCAATGCAGTCCACTTTCGGTATCAATATGCTCGCAATTGTAAATAACGAGCCGAAGATTCTGAACCTGAAAGATGTCTTGTATCATTACCTCAAGCATCAGGTTGAAGTCATTCGTCGTCGTACAGAATTTGATCTAAAAAAAGCCGAGGCCAGAGCACACATTCTGGAAGGCTTGCGCACTGCCCTTGACCATCTGGACGAGGTCATTGCATTAATTCGTTCCTCACAGACCGCAGAAGCAGCACGTGAAGGATTGATTGAACGGTTCTCGCTGTCTCACGAGCAGGCTCAGGCCATTCTGGATATGCGTCTGCAACGCCTGACTGGCTTGGAACGTGAGAAGATCGAGAACGAATACAATGAGTTGTTGCAAAAGATTGCGGAATACCGCGAAATTTTGGCCAACGAGCATCTGGTGCTTAACATTATCAGCGAAGAGCTTAATGAGCTAAGAGGGCGTTTCGCAGATGAACGCCGTACTGAAATTACAGTGGGTGAAGAGAGTATTCTGGACGAGGATCTTATTCCGCGTGAGGATGTTATCATTACTGTAACCCATACCGGATATATTAAGCGTCTTCCCGTGACTACTTATCGTAGTCAAAAACGCGGCGGTCGTGGTGTAGTGGGGATGGATACCAAGGATGAGGATTTCGTAGAGCATCTGTTCATTACGAATTCACATCATCATTTGTTATTCTTCACCGACAAGGGGAAAGTATATCGGATTAAGGCCTATGAGATTCCTGATCTGAGCAGGACAGCCCGGGGGACACCGATCATTAACCTGATTCAAATTGAGCAGGGCGAGTCGATCAATGCGGTCATTCCAATTGAGGAATTTGTAGAGGACAGCTACCTGTTCTTTGCTACTCAGCAAGGGATTATCAAGAAGACACCGCTCGATAACTACGCTAATATCCGTAAGGGCGGCTTGATTGCTATCAACCTGCGTGAGGATGATGCCCTGATCGAAGTGAAGCTGACCGATGGACAGCAGGAAATGATCATTGGTACGGCGCAAGGTATGTCTATTCGCTTCCCTGAGAGTGATGTACGTTCCATGGGTCGTAGTGCTACTGGGGTTAAAGGTATTACTCTCGACAAGAGTGACGCTGTAATAGGCATGGATATTGTTGATACTAGCCTGGATATCCTGATCGTAACGGCCAAAGGATATGGCAAACGTACGCCTGTAGTGGATTACCGTATTCAAAGCCGTGGAGGTAAGGGGATCAAGACGATTAACGTCACAGATAAAAATGGTCCAGTTGTCGGCCTCAAGGTTGTAAAAACCGAAGAGGATCTAATGATCATTACAGCCAGCGGAACTTTGATTCGGACCAGCATGGAAGAAATTTCGACGATGGGTCGGAATACACAAGGGGTAAGGTTGATCAACATCCGCGAAGATGATTCAGTTGCTACCGTTTGTCGTGCGAACAAGAATGAGGAGCAAGATGAATTGCTAGATGAACTGCTTGATGAGCAGAATACTAACCTAGAAGTTGGTGAGGGTGCATCTCCATCAACAGATGATTCAGCCCTTGGGACGGATGTAGAAGGAACACAAGGTAACGATTCGGAGCCTTCTGAGGACGCATAACAATCCACCGATATAAACAGTGGTATTGGTTTCTAAATGACGGGGAAGACTCCTTGGCCATTGGTCAGGGAGTCTTTTTCTATTGCCGAAAAATGAATACAGCAAGTATGCTACAAATCATATAAAATGAATGTACAGGAGCAAGTTCAAGTAATATAATGACTTAATAAAAACTGACAGCTAGAGCTGCTGCTATGAGAACAGAGAGGTTGACCATGACAACAGTTTCCGTATCCGAATTAAAAGCAGGACTAAGATTGCAAAGCGACGTATTTACTGAAATGGGCAGCTTGCTGCTTCCGAAGGGCCGTATTCTGCTACCGCGTGATTTGGAGATTTTACAAGCGTTCCTGATCCAGCAAGTAGAAGTAGGGCCTGATGGTTTGGAAAAAGCTGGTGAAGATCATGCTACTGCCCGAGCTGGAGCGCCTGAATCGCAATTCCCTTCGCTAGAGGAGCGAGATGAGTCCGTTTTATTTCAGGAAGAGTACGACAAAATGGTGATGCTCGTGAAAAATGCGTTCCAATCGGTGCTCGTATCTAATTTATCCATATATGAGTTGCGGGGGCAGCTGGAAGCCTTGCTGGTATACATCCAGCGCTATAATGTAATGACATATTCTCCGCGTGCCATGATTGAAGTTGATTATATTTTTCATAATGCGGTCCTAACCTCTCTGACCTCGTATTCTATTGCTCAATGGATTGGCTTGCCCCAAAAGGACTGGATGCAGGTTGCTTTTGCCGGATTACTCCATGATATTGGGAATGCTAAAATGGACCCGGACATTCTGTACAAGCCTTCTACATTAACGTGGGAGGAGCAGGAAGAAATTCGACAGCATACCTCATTAGGCTACCAATTACTCAAAAATGTGAAGGCCATTAATGAAGGAGTACGTCTGGCAGCTCTTCAGCATCATGAGAAAGTGGATGGTACCGGATATCCATTGCGACTCAAAGGGGAGCAAATTCATATTTACGCTAAAATCGTTGGAGTGGCTGATGTATTCCATGCCATGACGCTGGAGAAGACCTACCGACCAGCACAATCCCCGTATCTGGTACTGGAGCAAATCAAATCGGAATCCTTTGGTAAGCTGGACCCGGGTGTTGTACAGGTTTTCATCCAAAAGCTTACTCAATTCAATAACGGAACCAAGGTGCGTCTGAATGATAGCCGTACAGGGGAAATCATATTTGCCGATCGAGACCATCCGACACGTCCGTTGGTGCAGGTAAACGGAGAAATCGTTAACTTAATGCTTCAAAGAGAGCTTTATATTGAGTGTATTGTTACTTAAGTACTTTTTTTTGAAAAAACAGTTGCACAATATAATAAAAGTATGATATATTATTTCTTGTCGCTTCTAGTGTTATCAAATAAGAGTGAAAAACACTTTTTAAAAAAAGTGTTGACACAACTGAGAAAAACATGATATACTATAAAAGTTGCTGAGGGGATGAAAGAAACCCTAAAGCAGACGCGAAATGTTTGATCTTTGAAAACTGAACAACGAGTGAGTAAATGATTTTGTTCGCAAAATCAACC
>NZ_PNXQ01000006.1:0-25009 GCF_005217525.1 Paenibacillus terrae
ACCAATACTAATCGGTCGAGGGCTTATCCTAAGTATAGAACGCAATGGAGTTTCGGATCCAGTTTTCAGGGTGTAAGCTTTGTATAGTATAAGCTCAAGTAGCTTATATGAGACAAGCGAGCACACAGCATTTGGCGATGCTGATTTCTGAAAAAGAATTTACGATGTAAATTCATGTTTGGTGGCGATAGCGGAGGGGTTCCACACGTACCCATCCCGAACACGACCGTTAAGCCCTCCAGCGCCGATGGTACTTGGACCGCAGGGTCCTGGGAGAGTAGGACGTCGCCAAGCAAAAGAAAAAAAGGATCATAATCTCTTGGAGATTATGATCCTTTTTTTCTTTTGCGTTCCAGAACCTTATATGTAACCCCTAATCTGTCTTTTTCCAAGCGGGCTATTTTTTTATAAAAGGGTCGACTATTTCTCAGGAAACGCTTAATTATAAAGGATGTCCTCCCTGCGAGTACACTTGTTTGTACAGGGGAATACTAAAAGTTATGGCTACTGAGGAAGGCTTGACACCCCTATACCGCTTTGCTAAGATTGCAATAATATATTTTCAGAGAGCCTTGATTTGTCCATGTTAGACAGACAACAAGACCAATACAGACTAAACAATTTGAAGGAGGATCATCTTGGTGTGGGAAGATAAATTCGGTAAGGAAGGCCTTACCTTTGACGATGTTTTGCTGGTACCTCGCAAGTCGGTGGTTCTGCCGAAAGAAGTAAGTGTAGCGACCCGTTTGAGTGATAACGTAAAGCTGAATATTCCTTTGATGAGTGCTGGTATGGATACTGTTACTGAGGCAGTTTTGGCAATCGCGATGGCTCGTGAAGGCGGTATCGGTATTATTCATAAAAATATGTCAATTGAACAGCAAGCAGTAGAGGTAGATAGAGTAAAACGTTCAGAGAGCGGTGTTATCACCAATCCATTTTCATTGACTCCAGATCACTTGGTATCCGATGCTGAAGCTGTTATGGGTAAATATCGTATTTCTGGCGTACCTGTTGTAAACGAGGAAAATAAGCTGGTAGGCATTATCACGAACCGCGATCTTCGTTTTATTCATGATTTTAATCTTAAAATTAGTGAAGTTATGACGAAGGAAAAGCTGGTAACTGCACCTGTAGGTACGACTTTGCAGGAAGCGGAAGGCATTTTGCAAAAGCATAAAATTGAAAAGCTTCCTTTGGTCGATGATGGAAATTACCTCAAAGGGCTTATCACTATTAAAGATATTGAGAAGGCTATTCAATTTCCAAACGCAGCGAAAGATGCACAAGGGCGTCTTCTGGTCGGTGCGGCTGTAGGTATTTCTAAAGATACGTTTGATCGGACTGAAGCACTCGTAAATGCAGGTGTGGATCTGATTGTTGTCGATTCTGCTCATGGTCATCATATTAACATCATTGAGGCGGTTCGCAAATTGCGTGATGCTTATCCTGATTTGACGATTGTAGCAGGTAATGTAGCTACTGGTGACGGAACGCGTGAACTGATTGAAGCCGGAGCTTCGGTTGTAAAAGTCGGCATTGGTCCAGGCTCTATCTGTACAACGCGCGTGATCGCCGGGATCGGTGTTCCGCAAGTAACAGCTATTTATGATTGTGCGACAGTAGCACGGGAATATAATATTCCGATTATTGCAGATGGTGGCATTAAATATTCCGGTGAAATTACAAAGGCCATTGCGGCAGGAGCTTCTGCGGTAATGCTGGGTAGTCTTTTTGCTGGTACGGAAGAAAGTCCAGGCGAATCCGAGATCTATCAAGGCCGTCGCTTTAAAGTATATCGTGGTATGGGTTCCATGGCTGCGATGAAGCAAGGAAGTAAGGATCGTTATTTCCAAGATGATGATAAGAAATTGGTACCGGAAGGCATTGAAGGACGTGTCGCTTATAAAGGGCCACTTTCCGATACAGTACATCAGCTATTGGGTGGTCTTCGTTCCGGTATGGGATACTGCGGTACTGCTAATATTGAGGAGCTTCGTAATGATACGAGCTTTATCCGTATTACGGGTGCAGGTCTACGTGAAAGCCATCCGCATGATGTGCAAATTACGAAAGAAGCACCAAACTATTCATTATAAAGTTCGACTGTAGCAGACTTGACGACAGGCAGGGCGTATTTCGCTCTGCCTGTCTTTTTTTAGAGATACCCCTGTGATAGAATAGACAAGTGTCTGCCTTTTACAAATGGGTTGATGAAGTAAGGACACCTTAGGACATCGAGCTTACTTAGTACCTGCTCATTCCAGGATAAGAGCAGAGAATGTTGAGCATTGGCTCCAATTGACGAAACAAAGCGGAAATTTAATACATTAATTACATTGGCCTAGTAGAGGCTTTATCCACCGTCTCGCTATACATAGCGGATCGGGTTGAGGTATGAGAGGAGTTTGTATTCATTTGAAAGCAAACAATCAAAAACAAAATAAGAAACGCAGCATGATGAAAAAGAGCGTAACAGCAGTCATGGTGCTTAATATGATGTACATGTCAGCATTGCCGGTTGTGGGCAATTTTGATCCGACTGTAGCTACGTTTGCTGCCGGAACGACTACAGAGGCGGTCAATATTACGGGGACAGGCTCTGTTAAGCCACCTAGTTTGGCGCTGCGCTCGGCCATCCTGATTGAGCCTTCCACAGGGCAGGTTTTGCTGTCTATGAACCCGGATGAGCCGCTACCACCGGCAAGTATGACCAAAATGATGACAGAGTACCTTGTAGCGGAGCAGGTCAAGCAAGGGAAACTCAAATGGACGGATAAGGTTACGGTTCAAGAGAATGCTGCCAAGAGCATCGGATCACGTATTTTTCTGGCTCAAGGTGATCAACATACGGTAGAAGAGCTGTATATTGCCATGGCGGTAGGCTCTGCCAATGATGCAACGGTAGCTCTTGCCGAGCGTGTGTCTGGAACCGAGCAGGACTTTGTAAAATTGATGAATGAAACAGCTCAGAAAATGGGTATGAAAAATACGTATTTCATCAACTCTACAGGGTTGGACCGTGGCGATATGCCTAAAGGGTTTCAATCGGATACCAATCGTGAAACTGTAATGACAGCGAGAGATGCTGCTACACTGGCTAGTAACATTATTAAGGATCACCCAGACTATACACGGTTTACGACGATTCAATCGTACAAGTTCCGCCCGACGGACAAAGCGCCGATTATTAACTACAACTGGATGTTGGAAGCAAACAAGAATATAACCAATTTTAGAAAATTTGCTTATCCCGGTCTTGACGGAATGAAAACAGGACATACAAGCAATGCGGGTAACTGTTTTACGGGAACAGCCGAGCGTAACGGAATGCGTCTTATTAGTGTAGTTATGGGGGCAGACTCAGAGCCACACCGTTTTACAGAGACTGCTAAAGTATTAAACTATGGCTTTGATAATTTTGAAGTGAAGCAGGTAGTGGCTCCAAAGACAGTGGTTAAAGGTGTAGAGAATGTGCCTGTCACCAAGGGAACTGAAACAGAAGTACCTGTTGTGACTAAGGATGCGGTAAGCTTTGTCGTACCTAAAGGCGCAGCCAACCCTAAAGTGACGTTTTCAACGAACATTACACCGGAAAGCTCACTTGTAGCGCCTTTGAAGCAAGGGGCAAAAGTCGGAACGATTAGCTATACGTATAAAACGGATGGTGTGGAAAAAGGTCAGGTGAAAACCGTTGATTTGGTAACTACGACGGCTGTAGAAGAGGCTGGCTGGTTCCGTATGCTTTTCCGGGCAATTGGTAACTTCTTCGGTGATTTGTTCCAGGGGATTAAAAACCTGTTCTAATCGTCTGATTACTAGACCGACAGAGCCGAGGATTCATTGCTCTGCCTTACGTATTTTGCTGATTGAAATGATTGTGTATTTGGCGTCTGTACGGTAAAATATTAAGTTAGAATCTAAACGTAACCCTTACAGGAGGAAACGAGATGGAAACGGGAACTTCACGTGTAAAAAGAGGTATGGCAGAGATGCAAAAAGGCGGCGTAATCATGGATGTCATGAACGCTGAACAGGCTAAAATTGCAGAGGCGGCAGGAGCTACAGCGGTAATGGCTCTTGAACGGGTGCCTTCAGATATCCGTGCGGCTGGCGGGGTTGCCCGTATGGCTGACCCAACGATTGTGGAAGAGGTCATGAAGGTGGTCTCTATTCCCGTTATGGCTAAGGCTCGTATCGGCCATTTTGTGGAGGCGAAGGTGCTGGAATCTCTGGGTGTTGACTATCTTGACGAGAGCGAAGTGCTGACACCTGCGGATGAAGTTTTCCATATCGACAAGCGGGAGTTTACCGTTCCATTCGTTTGCGGAGCCAAGGATCTGGGAGAAGCACTGCGCCGTATCGGCGAAGGGGCCTCTATGATTCGTACAAAGGGTGAGCCTGGAACCGGGAATATTGTCGAAGCTGTTCGTCATATGCGTTTTATTAACGGCCAAATTCGCAAGGTGCAAAACCTGTCGAAGGACGAGCTGTATGCAGAAGCGAAAAACCTTGGCGTTGCTTACGAATTGCTGCTGGAAGTGCATGAGCACGGCAAGCTGCCAGTGGTTAACTTTGCAGCGGGCGGCGTAGCAACACCTGCCGATGCGGCATTGATGATGCATTTGGGCGCTGATGGTGTATTCGTTGGTTCCGGTATTTTCAAATCCGATAGCCCTGAGAAATTTGCACGTGCCATCGTGGAAGCGACTACTCATTATACGGACTACAAGCTGATTGCAGAAGTGTCCAAGAATCTGGGTGCTCCAATGAAGGGTATCGAAATTTCCAAGCTGGCACCGCATGAACGCATGCAGGATCGTGGTTGGTAAGAAGGAAGGGACAGGCATGAAAATAGGGGTTCTGTCGCTGCAAGGCGCTGTGGCTGAGCATATACGAAGCGTTGAACGTACGGGTGCAGAAGGTGTGGCGGTGAAGAAGATCGAGCAGCTCGATGAGCTGTCCGGTCTTATCATTCCCGGCGGTGAAAGCACGACGATTGGCAAGCTGATGCGCAAGTATGACTTTATTGATGCCATACGCCAGTTTTCCGATCAAGGCAAGCCTATCTTCGGCACTTGTGCGGGATTGATCGTGCTGGCCAAAACAGTTCAAGGACAGGAAGAGGCGCATCTAGGACTGATGGATATTACGGTGTCACGTAATGCTTTTGGTCGCCAGCGGGAAAGCTTTGAAACAGACTTGGACATTAAAGGGATTGAGGAACCGGTTCGTGCTGTGTTTATACGCGCGCCATTAATACAGTCTGTTGGAATGGGAGTAGACGTGCTGTCTGAGTATAACGGCGAGATCGTGGCGGCCCGTCAGGGTCATTTGCTGGCTTCATCCTTCCATCCGGAATTAACGGACGATTACCGATTACATCAGTATTTTGTGGATATGGTCCGCGAATAGCGGAAAGTCAGGTTTGTAGTGTAGGAGGGATTACCTGTGTTAGATATAAAGATTTTACGTAATGAGCTTGGTCGGGTTGAAACAGCTTTGCAAAATAGAGGAAAATCTCTGGATCTGATAAATGGCTTTACGGATCTGGATGTGCGTCGTCGTGAGCTGCTCCAGGAAAGTGAAGCGCTCAAAAATCGCCGAAATGTTGTATCCGGTGAAGTAGCCAAGTTGAAGAAGAATAAAGAAAATGCGGATGACCTTATTGCTGAGATGCGTCAGGTTTCCGACCGTATTAAAGAATTGGATGAGCAAGTGCGCGAGCTGGAGGTCCAGATCGACGAGCTGGTAATGTCTATTCCGAATATCCCCAATGAGTCAGTGCCTGTAGGTGCTTCGGAGGAGGATAATGTAGAGATTCGTCGCTGGTCCGAGCCACGCGAGTTTTCTTTTACGCCAAAAGCACATTGGGAGCTGGCACAGGAGCTGGACATTCTTGATTTCGAGGCGGCAGCAAAGGTGACGGGTTCCCGTTTTACGTTCTACAAAGGACTGGGGGCACGCCTGGAGCGTGCGCTGATTAACTTTATGATGGATTTGCATAGCAGTGAGCATGGTTATGAGGAAATGCTGCCTCCATACATTGTGAATCGGGATAGCCTGTATGGCACGGGACAGCTTCCGAAGTTTGAAGAGGATTTGTTCAAGCTGCGCGATACCGAGTATTATCTCATTCCTACGGCTGAAGTTCCGGTAACCAACTATCACCGCGAAGAGATTATGAACGCGGATCAGCTTCCAAAAAATTATGTGGCATACAGCTCTTGCTTCCGCTCTGAGGCAGGATCGGCAGGACGGGATACACGTGGCTTGATCCGTCAGCATCAATTCAATAAGGTAGAGATGCTCAAGCTGGTTCACCCAGACACCTCCTATGAGGAACTGGAGAAAATGACGAACAATGCAGAGCGTGTTTTGCAACTGCTTGGACTTCCATATCGTGTGCTGGCACTTTGCACCGGGGATATGGGCTTCACGTCTGCCAAAACGTATGATCTGGAAGTGTGGCTGCCTGAAAGTGGCATGTACCGTGAGATTTCTTCTTGTTCCAATACAGAGGACTTCCAGGCGCGTCGTGCTAACATCAGGTTTCGGCCGGAGCCGAAAGCAAAGCCTGAATTTGTACATACACTGAACGGTTCAGGATTGGCTGTAGGACGCACAGTGGCTGCTATCTTGGAGAATTATCAGCAGGAGGACGGAAGCGTTGTAATCCCAGAAGTGCTGCGTTCATACATGCGAGGCGCTGAAGTTATCGCTCCCCAATAGTAACCATTGCATTCGTTTAAAGTCTGTGGTAAAATAATTTTGTTGCGCCTGAGATTATTTTAAATGGGAAGCAACTTTATCCAATTACCACCTGGAGAGGTACCGAAGCGGTCATAACGGGGCGGTCTTGAAAACCGTTAGAGTGCAAGCTCACATGGGTTCGAATCCCATCCTCTCCGCCATTATAATAAATGAGCCAAGCCATTCGAATACGATAGCTGATTCATTAGCCTTTATGTGCTGATGTTTAGAGATCGTAAAGGATGGCTTTTTTGTTGTATAAAAATCCTGTTTTTTTCACACGTTATCAGATGTGGAGGTGCTGGCATGAATCGAGAAATGACAGTAGATCAGCAAAAGCTGGTAGAGGCCTGGCAGGAACAACTGCCGAGACTTTTAAATTCAGGAGATAAATCACAGGTACAAGCAGATGAAGCAGACAACCGAACTATACGAATCCATATTGAGGTAGAGGGCCGACAAATGTACTCCTTTGATTTTGCATGTACTTATGTAGATTCTAGAGAAGTACAGGTTAGCTTGGTCGATGTAGAACGGGACGGACAGTCTGTGGATGAACGAACAGATATCATTCAGCAACTGGTGTCCGATTACACTCGACATATTCACCAGTGTGCTCAGACGTTACAGTCATTGACACACTCGTAGTCATGAAGGAATGAGGGGGAAGCTACATGACAAAAGCCAAAAATGGACTGGATAAAAACCTGTCTAACATTGTGGATGATTTGGAGCAGCGTCCGGTTAACAGTCATCAGGCACAGCAAGTGCAGCAGGATCGTAATGACCGCCGTCATCAGGATGCACTTAACCATGATAAAACAGAAGACCTGCACCATCAATAGTCCTACTTTAAATGGTAATAAACGGATTTACTGAGGTATTTAAATATAGTCTGAGAACGGAGGATGCATAAATGAGCAAGCCTAAAGCCATTCCTGTTCCCGAGGCACAGGACGCCGGTGAAGGAAACGAAAAGCGTGAGCGCAATCATCAACAGGAGCCACTATCTGGTTCCAAAAAGGTGAAGCAGCGGAATCACGTAGACCATCACAACAGAGAAGGATCATAAGCAGTTAGACTTTTTGCCTAAAAATTTGGTGAAATACAGGACACTCTGGTTAGAGAACCAGGGTGTCTTTGTGCTTATTGTAAGAAAATTTTCCAATAAGTGTTTCATTGCATGTGAATATGCGGTAAAATGGAGGCGTGTGTATTTTTTTGTTAGTATTAAAAAAGGGGTTAATTACGAGAGGAGAGAATCTACACAATGAGTAAAAAGTTATCCGTCTTGGTACTCACTATGGTGTTGCTTTTGACGGTAGCCCTGGTAGGTTGTAGCAAGAAGTTAGAACCGAAGGAAGCTGTTACGAACGGTACCGCTAATGCAATGAAACTGACTTCTTATGAATCCAAAAGCCAATTTACGGTTAAAGATTTGACGATTACATCTGCTTCTGTTCCAAGCGAGCAAAGTGCAATGGTGACGAGCATGCTGAAGAATGCGGACATTACGCTGGATGGTGTATACCAAAAAGAACCTTTACAATCTGAAATGACGCTGGGCATTCATTTGAAAGGTGACCTTTCCACCAGCTTCACGATTCCAATGGTTATGACCAAGGATAAATTGTACGTTAAAATTCCGAACATTCCATTTTACCCGCTTCCACAGGAAGTTGTGGGCAAATTCCTGATTATTGATCCGCAGGAGCTGGCTAAACAGTCCGGACAAGAATTTAACCCTGCATCAATGGATCAGGAAAAATCGCAGAAATTTGCGAATGAAGTCATTGCTGCTATTCTGGGTGAGTATGATCAAGCTACGTACTTCTTTGATATTGATCCTAAGGATGCTAAATTGCCACAAGGCATTAAAGCTAAACAAGTGGTTCAGTTTAAAATAACGAACGACAATGTGAAGCAAGCGACAAATACATTTATCACTAAGGCGCTTCCTAAAGTCATTGATGTGATGTCTAAAGATGAGTATGCTGGCATGCTGCAAGTGAAAAAAGAAGAGTTGGCTGAAGCGAAGAAAGAACTGCAATCCAACACCAGTGAGGTTAGCAAAAAGCTGGATGAGTTGAAAAACTATTTGACGGTGAAACAGTTCGACATTAACACAGCCTTGAACAAGGATGATATTCCTGTGTATCAAGACCTGAATGCGAATGTAGAGATGAATGATCCGACCACAAAAGATAACGTAAAATTGTCTGTAACTGGCTACACGCAATACAGCAAAATCAATGAAAAAGCAACATTTAAAGTGGGTATTCCAACAGGGGACCAAGTCTTGACGATTGAACAATTTCAACAAAAAATGCAAACTGTTGCTCCTTAAATAAAGGAACGACGTGATTGTAAAGGCATTATCCATATCATCTGATGTAATGCAACAAAACCGCTTGGCTTAGAGCCAGGCGGTTTTGTTGTCATATATGGCTCTGAGCAGATGGCGTAGCGGTCCAGGTTTGCCACACGTTATCCTCGGCTAAAAGCCCGAACATCCGATGATCCTGCCATGTCCCTTGAATTTGTACCAGCTTGCGGGCAATGCCTTCAGGCTGAAAGCCGCACTTTTGCAGTACATGCTGTGAGCGCTCATTATGCAGTAGGGTGCCGGCTTGCAGTCGGTGAAGTGATAGGGCGCGGAATGCAAATTGTATGGTCAGCTTCAAAGCTGCGGTCATATGTCCTTTGCCTTGTTCGTGCTGATCCATCATGTAGCCGATATCGGCGAATTGTCCCACGCCTCGCACAAGATTAGAAATAGAGATATACCCGATGAGACGCTCGTCCTCCAAGAGAAAGATACCGAACGAATATCCCCGATCCTCCTCGGCTTGACGCAATTTTTGACGGATATATTCCTGCTGTTCTTCCAGCGTGAAAAATGAGTCGCCGTGAAGTGGCTCGTACGGTGCATGAGACTCCCTATTTGTAAGCCTGAGGGCCAGTAGAGCTTCACTATCCGCCAGGCTAAATGGTCGCAACAAGATACCTTGAGGCATGTTATACAGGCTCATAGGCATGAGCTGATCTCCTTCCATGGGAATTAGCAATGTGACGTAAATAACGGCTGATTCCTAATTGTGTATAAATAAGCGATCTAGCTCCCATCTTCAGGACGAAGACGGTGGAGAAGGTAGCTTGGCAGCGGCTCTTTTTTGCCGTAGCTGACGGAAAAAATCCGTCAGCAGCGAGGCGCATTCCTCTTGAAGAATGCCGCTGATCACCTCAGTGCAATGATTGAATCGAGGCTCCTGCAGGAGATTCATCAGCGTGCCCGCACAGCCAGCTTTCGGATCGGTGGTGCCGTAGATCAAATAGGGAACCCGTGATTGTACAATGGCTCCGGCGCACATGGGACACGGCTCCAGAGTGACATACAGCCTGCAATCCAGCAGGCGCCAGGCCCCCAGATGCTCGCTGGCCTGACGAATGGCAACCATTTCGGCATGTGCTGTCGGGTCAGCGTCCGTCTCGCGCAAGTTGTAACCGCGTCCTATGATTTCATTATCTTTTACGATGACAGCTCCGATGGGCACTTCACCCAACGCTTCTGCCTTATACGCTTCTTGAATAGCTTCTTTCATCCAAAAAGCGTGATCTATCATGGTCACTGGTAGAAATGCTCCTTTCAAATGCGAATTATCCAACGAACAAATATTCCGTTGTTAACATGATGTGAATAATTTTGTGGATAACACGACACTTATCCACAGGTTTATCCACAGTTTATAATAAAATCTGTGTATTTGTGGACGACTTGTGGATGATTATCTTATTATATTGTAGGCAAACGTTCGCATATTGACAACTGTATACAAGCTGTGTGTATTTATGTTTATCCGGGAAATGTAAATGCTGGTATCACAGGCGGTATTACGGTATCATTGAGTTAGCAATTGCCAGTAATCGCCAGCATACGGCAAGAGGTGAGAAATCAGTGTGTCGATAAAAATCAAAATTACGATCATTTTGTCGGGGTCCCTTCTGTTTATCCTTTTGTTAAATATTGCACTCAACTATTACACGACCCACGAAAATTTAAGAAGTGACAGCGAAACGAAAATGGTTCTGACGGCAAAGACTATTGGAGGTGCCATTGAACAAGCTCAACAAAGCTGGGTGGCTGTAGACAAGCAGCTTGGATATAATTTGTGGCTCTCTGCCACGCTGGCTGCCAGCAAGCTAGATCCTGATATCGATCATATTACGCAGGAACAACTCGAACAGATGACCAAGCGCAGCGGGGATATTGATATTTCCTTGATGGTGCGTGATGGAAAGGGGTATAAGATCGCCAAATCGTCGAATCCGAAAGAGATCATGTCTGGCGATCCGTTGACCGGCTATTGGAAAAATGCAGTGGATCAATTATATGAGCATGGACAGGCTGGATTGGTGCATGGTCAACATCTGGAACACTTTTGGACTGGAGCATTTGACTATACAGGCTCAGATGCCACCCATATTAACAAGTGGGGATTTTATTATGACCAGAAGCGCAACTATATGATCCGAATCTCCTTCCAAGACAGTGAAGTTCAAAATTTTATACCGATTCTCAATCCCGATGAAATCGTAAAGCAAACCCAACAAGTGGATTACCGCATCATGGAGATAACAGGAATTAACCCCACAACCTTCGGTGGCCCTACGATGGACAACCATGGAAACGACCGAAAATATTATTACATGTACAACAAACCTATCCGATTTGGCACGTATCAGCTAGCGAGGGTGCAGGAGGATCGTTTGGCTGTGTCCAAGGCCGTTTTCTCCGGGGAGAGCATTGTACAGGAATGCTATATTAAAGGTGAACGGGTCCTCGTCAGTTACATACCATTTTATCCGGCTAACCGTGATGCCTATGTCATTCGAATTGTTATGAATTATGATACGATCTCTTCCGTTATTTATAAGCAATTAATCAGTCTGATCGCCATCTCTATTGTCTTACTGGAGGTTGTAATCATTGGCAGCTATGTGCTGGCAAGTATATTTGTCCGCCCAATTCAGTCGATATTGGGAAAAGTGAACGAGATGGCTGACGGCCATTTTGACACACGACTACAGATTAAGGGCGGCCATGAGCTTGCACAGCTAGGTGAGCGCATCAATGCGATGGCCTACAATCTTGGAATGTATACACGGAGACTCGAACAGATGTATGAGGAAAACCGTTCTGTAAAAGAGCATTTGGAGTCTGTCATTAACCAGACTGCTGATGCGATTCATGTGACCGATCAGGATGAGCGTATCATCCGGGTCAATCATGCCTTTGAAGCCCTGTACGGCTGGACCAAAAAGGAATTGGTCGGACGTAAGCTCCAGTTTGTACCGCCACAGCAAGAGGAAGAGTACGAATTTCAGAAGGAAAGATTGCTTCAGGGAGAGAGTATGGTGTCTATTGAGTCCATTCGAATGCGTAAGGATGGAAGTACGGTGGAGATTAGTATGAGTACATCGCCCATCCTGGATGAAGAAGGCCAGATTCTGGGATTTATCAGCGTCTCGCGGGACATTACAGGCCGCAACCGGATGGAGGAATTGCTGCGCAGATCGGAGAAGCTGACGACGGTAGGACAACTGGCGGCAGGGGTGGCGCACGAAATTCGTAATCCGCTGACCACGCTGCGTGGGTTTCTCCAGTTACAGCAGCAAAATAAAGCGCTGAATCTGAAGCATAACGATATTATGCTGTCCGAGCTGGATCGTATTAATCTGATCGTTAGCGAATTTTTAATATTGGCAAAGCCGCAAGCTGTACATTTTCAGAAAAGAGATGTGCGCTATATCGTGAGTGACGTTATTTCCTTGCTCGATAGTCAGGCGCATCTGCTGGGCATTGTGTTCAATCTTGAAGTAACGGAGGAGCCTGCCCTCGTACATGCCGAAGAAAATCAGTTAAAGCAGGTATTCATTAATTTGCTTAAAAATAGTATGGAGGCCATGAGCAAGGGTGGTACGATAACGATTCATTTGTTCTTGGAGGGAGAAAGCGTTAAAATCTTCATACGGGACCAAGGGACGGGTATTCCCGCAGAGATGCTGTCCAAGCTGGGGGAACCTTTTTTCACCAACAAAGAAACAGGCACAGGACTCGGACTTATGGTCAGCCAGCGTATTATACAGAGTCATAAAGGCACACTGGATATTGAAAGCACAGAGGGTGAGGGAACAACAGCCCTTGTGCAGCTTCCAACTGCCAAGCCTGAGCAACTGGAGGGGCAGGAGAAGGAAGCGTGACAGTAGAAATGGAGGGTACACAGGTTGCGCATTAACAAGTTTATCAGCGAAACCGGTTTTTGCTCGCGCCGGGAGGCGGACAAGCTGGTAGAGAGCGGCCGCGTGACGATTAACGGCGAGGTGGCGGTGCTGGGCAGTCAGGCGGAGGAAGGCGACGATGTCCGTGTGAACGGCAAGCCACTCCGTGAGAAGTCCAATCACGTATATATTGCATTGAACAAGCCGGTAGGGATTACAAGCACGACAGAGAGCCATATTCAAGGGAATGTTGTCGACTTTGTGGGACACCCGCAGCGGATTTTTCCCATCGGACGTCTGGATAAAGATTCGGAAGGTCTTATTTTACTTACCAATGACGGAGATGCTGTGAATAAGATTTTACGGGCGGAAGGCAAGCATGAGAAGGAATATATCGTAACGGTGGATCGACCCGTCACACCTTCTTTCGTGCAGGGGATGTCCACAGGTGTAAAAATACTCGGTCAGCGGACGCTTCCCTGCGAAGTGACGCGTGTTTCTGAGTACGTATTCCGCATCATCTTGACGGAAGGAAAAAACCGTCAGATTCGGCGCATGTGTGCTGCCTTCGGCTATGAAGTGAAGAAGCTGCAACGTCTGCGGATTATGAATATTCGATTGGGATCGCTTCAGAGAGGCGCCTGGCGCGACCTGACAGAGACAGAGAAGCAGGAACTAGGTGAGATGCTGAATTATACACTCAGCTAAGCCTGAGGGCTTCTCATGGCTGATAGATGGCAGGGCAATGGATAGGATAAGAGGCAGAGTGGAATAGCACAATGAAAAGGCACCAGCTGCATAAAAAATGCGGCGGTGCCTTTGTCTATATAACATATGCATAATCAACCTTCATTCGAGCTTGAGGTAGGACTGATAACTTGTGTGCCGTTCTGATATTTACGTAGTACGGAAATTTCGACACGGCGGTTTTTGGAGCGTCCTTGACCATCCTGATTGCTTGCTAGGGGACGATACTCACCATAACCGATGGATACAAATTTGGTTGGATCAAGCTGCGGGTTGAGTAGCAAAATGCGCAAGAAATTCAGAGATCGTTTGGCACTCAAATCAAAGTTGGATGGAAACTGGCTATTGGAAATAGGGACATTATCCGTATGACCCGATACGATAACATCATAGCCAGGAAACTGCTGGAGCATGCTGGAGATGGACTTGGCCAGCTTTCTCGCTTCCGGCTTTACTTCGGCCTCACCCGATGAAAACAAGGCGTTATCACTAATAGTTATCATGAGCTGGGATTGGTTCAGTTTTGTATTGAGCAGCGGAGTCAGCCCATTATTTTCAATATACTGATCCATTTGCTTTTTGAGCTTTTTCAAGTCCTCTTCTTCCCGCTGGGCGAGTTGCTTTTGCAGTTCAGCCGTAGAAGTTGCCTTCGATTTTATAGGTTGTGTTACCTGTTCTTTATTTTTGCCCATATCTGCGGATTGTGGCGATGGATTGGCAGCAGAGTGATCCAGTATGCCTGTGCCGCCACTAAAGGCCGCACTCATGGATTGAGCCATAGTTTCAAATTTTTTGGCGTCGAGCGCGCTCATCCCGAATAAGACGATGAAAAGAGCTAGCAGAAGGGTCATCAAGTCGGAATATGGCAACAGCCAGCTTTCGTCGGCATGCTCCTCGTGCGGTTCATGTCTTTTTTTACTCACCGGAATCCCCATCCTTCTCGGTCAGGGTAGCTCGTTCGGTTGGAGTCAGGAATATCGTCAGTTTTTGGCTGATCGCAATGGTGGATATACCTGATTGAATCGACAGCAGGCCTTCGACCATCATCAATTTAAGCTCTACTTCTTTTTTGGATAGTCGTTTCAGCTTATTGGACATTGGATGCCACAGGACATAACCTGTAAAAATACCAAGCAACGTCGCAATAAAGGCTGCCGCGATGGCATGAGACAGCTTGGCCATGTCACTAAGATCGGCCAGAGCGGCAATCAGACCTACGACGGCACCGAGTACCCCGAGCGTTGGAGCGTACATACCAGCCTGAGAGAAGATCAGTGCACCGGAGCGGTGTCGATCCTCGGTGGCGTTAATGTCCTCCATTAGAACATCCCGCACGAATTCCTGATCATTACCATCAATAATCATACGCATACCACCACGCATAAAGGGATCGTCGATCTCCTCTACCTTGGATTCCAGCGCAAGCAGACCTTCGCGACGGGTAATGGATGCCCATTCGGTAAATGTGCCGATGAGCTCTTTACGGTCCAAAAGCTTTTGTTCCGTAAAAATAACCTTGAACAGTTTTGGAATCCGTTTGATTTCTTCCATCGGGAAGGCCATAAAAATACTTGCTGCCGTTCCGACAAAAATAATCATGTAAGCAGCGGGGTTGTTGACCAAGTTGATCACTGGTGCACCTTTGAGAATCATCCCGACGACCAATGACACAATCCCGAGTACAAGTCCAATAATGGTTGAAATTTGCATGATACACCTCATCCATGAGAATAGATTTTGAATCCTTTCATGCCGCCGGGGTCGTCCTTGCCCCAGGCACGTCATTACAAGACGGATTATAGTATTTATCGACAAAACTCTCTTTTTTGTTAAGTACGAATTTCCGGTATAATAAGGTGATTATGTAATGAATGGCGGAAGAATTGGAGGAAATGGCATGGGAGTGAAGCACGGACGGGAGTATGAACAAATTTTGAACGATTTGACAGAGGCTATGGGACGCATTCCAGATAGCTATGAATTTTTCGAAATGGAAGCAGAAGATTGGGACAGGCTGGACCCGGCAGGGCGTCAGGAAGTCAATGAAGCACTGGCTGAAGATCTGTTTTATGCGCTGGGTACAGAGCCTGTTATCGCTGTGGGCAGCGGCGTTGTTATCTATGAACCTGGGCGGCACCGTATCTATGTGCTCATTGGAGATGAGGAGTTGACGTCGGTACCTTTGATTTGAACAGGCCGTTTTATGGATTTATCAACGGGGCCGTGGTAATATGGACACCAATATATCGTAGTTTTGGTCGCATTCAAGCGGCTGAAAGGCTTCCGTACAAACAGGGAGGAGTCGTATCATGCCTTTTACACAAGGAGAGATTGAAGCACATCTGGAGAAGCTGGAGGGCTGGGAACTGGAGGAAGGACGATGGATTGTCCGGAAATATAATTTTTCCAGTTTTATGAAAGGGATTGCATTCGTGGATGAAGTTGCTGCTATATCGGAAGCATTTAATCATCATCCATTTATTACGATTGATTATAAGACCGTGACCCTGCGTTTAACCTCCTGGGATGACGGTGGCATTATGGCCGTGGATATTAAGGAAGCCCAACAATATAATGAAGCTTTTGAGAAAATGCGTAGCAGTCATTGAGCTAATCGTAGCCTGCCGTATGATAAAAGCGCCTTCGATATACAACAATGCTGTTGTATGCCGAAGGCGCTTTTATCATAGAACACGAGGCTGGTGGTCGGGATGATATACCATACAATGAAACGCCTTCTTGCCATCGGGAGTCTGACGTTCATAGGTATCCGTAAGCTCAAATCCGGCTGCCTTGTAAGCACGGATGGCGCGCCCATTCCAGGTCAGCACCTCCAGATCAATTTCATTCTCAGGATTGCGTCGTCTGGCTTCCTCGGCAATGGCACGGACAAATTCGGCGCCTCTGCCATGTCCACACAATCCGGGATGCATTCCCAGACCTAGCCGGGTCACGCCAATCATCGGGAAATATTGAGCAAATCCGGTTAGTATGTTCTCGTCGTCCAATACGGCTACATATTGATCTTGGCGAAGCGAGGGGCTTCCAAATTCGACCTCAAGCGCCTTCATTTGTTCCCAAGGCAGCCAGCCGTATATATTGTAGGGTGGATCATAGCGCCACTCACATATCGCAGCCGCCTGCTGCTCGTCCATCGGCACGATTCGGTAGTTAGATATTGAGGCAGGCATGTCTTCCCGTCCTCCTTTTACAAGTACTTAAACCATTAACAACAGATTGTAGACAAGTTGCAGGGGATTGGCAAGCGTGTTTATTTCATACCCAAGTCGGGTATACATTCAATAAGAAGGCTTTACTGCTCATATGCTCCCCCCGCCGTGACGGTAAAACCGACGATGTTCGCAACAACTGAAACCTTTTGAGGTGTCAGTTCGTCAGTAAAGATAACGTTTCTGATGTTGCGGACATAAAAAACCGCAATTCGATTCCGGCCAGAATCAAATTGCGGCTCAGGTTAGCTTGCTGTTCGCTAGTTATTCTACGTTGTCGTCATCAGGAGTTTCAGAAGCTACAGCGTGGTAAGCATCTGTGCTCATAATTCTTTTGGCACCGACATATCGGTTAGCGTAATAATTTTCGTTCAGTGAGCTAACAACTACACCACGTGAAGATGAGGAGTGGGCAAATTTCCCTTCACCCATGAAGATACCTACATGGGAAATGCCTCTACCTGTGGTGTTGAAGAACACCAGGTCTCCAGGTCTCATTTCATCGCGGGATACGGAAGATCCCATTTTGAATTGTGATCCGGATTGATGCGGCAGTTTAATTCCCAGTTTTTGATATACATACATTGTGAAGCCGGAGCAATCGAATCCGTCGAGTGTAGTGCCTCCGCTTCTGTAGCTCGTTCCTTTGGTATCTTGGATGACCTGGTCCATCTTGGAGTCTGCAAATGCACTGCCGCCACCGAATGTAAAAGATGTAAAGGCAATGGCAAGACCCATGACTGCGATTGTTAGTTTCTTCTTCAAAAAAAATATACCCCTTCCAATGCCTGCGAGGTTAGCTTAAGGATTCGGTAGAAGGTTCCCCTATGACCACTCTGTTGCGAGATCAATTCACCCAAACTGGTTCCCCCGCTTCCTAGGTGCCAGGAATTAGGCTTAACTTAAGATGTGCACCTTGGAGAGCAGTATTCACGATAACGATGTTTTAAGGTAAAGGTTACAATAAAGATTACAAAGTTGTTACTATCAGTTCACTGCGATTATTGTAACAAAGTCGGCTGGCTTTGGCAAATGTTTCATCGCAAAAAGTTACAAAAAAATCTGCTCCCTTTATCGCGGGAACAGATTTTGTTAAGAGTATTCAGTTATGTGCCGTTTACATGGATAGGAATGGATATAGATAGTCGCCTTTCGACAGCCAGAAATTGCTCAGGAGGAACGGAGTGGGGGTTCAACCTCTGCCGGAGATATCGGTGTGCCATAGGCGGTACTGTGAACTGATGTGCCATAGCCTGACCAGACTGGTAACAAAATGATACGTTTGCTGGAGAATGAGTGCCAGCATGCCAGTCCAAATCATCGCCACCGTGCCGAATAGGCCAAGGACAAGCAGCACACCTGCGCCGAGCAGAAGCGAAATACCGATAGCCGGGAGGATTTGGCGAAAGAAGGCGAGCAGCGACGGCAGTATGGCGTGACCACCTACGGTGCCTAACTGCATGTACAGGATGCACTGGCGGATGAACCAGCCATAGGCGATCCAACCGATGGCATAGGGCAGCACATGCAGCAGATAGGCGGGAGATTGCAGCGCCCCGGCTACGATAGGGTAGAGCCTCGGCACCACCCAGAAAGCAGGGAGCAGCAGGAGCCCAAGCTCGATGATGTAATAGATAATAGATGATAAACCATGACGTTTCATTCCACGGAAGAAAGACAGACTTTGCGGCTCGGTTGCATGGGTGTGCAGACTTTGGTATATTCCCGCCCGGATGAAGGGGGTAATCAGTATACGCAGCGCCGTTGCCCCCAGTAGTATCCACAGATACATATGAACCTCCCGGTTGTCCGTCAGGGCAATCTGGCTCTCCATCCAAAACAAGGTCTTTCCCAGTTCGTTTTGGCCCTGGTCAGGGTAGCGCAGCAGCAGGGGAGTAACGGCGGATTGTACCACTCGATAGAGCAAAACGCCCCATAGCAGTCGATACAGAAACAGAATGATGACAATATAAAATTGTATGCGCACAAGCGCCCAGCCTTCTTTTATAACAATACGCATCTATAGACACCTCACCATGACAGACTTCCAAGCATTGTCTCCAGCAGCTTGGTTACACTTATGCTCCAACGGGTCTGTGTTTTCTCGTCCAGTTCGGCCTTCAGGTTGTTGTTGATATGCTTGTTCTCTAGTGCAATCGTGTACAGTGGATCAACAATCACATGAGAGACCGGGGATGCACTTTTAAGTCGATAGGTGGTGCTTTTGCCCATACCGTCCCATGCCTTGAATAACGTTGTGCCGTCCTTGAAGGTAATTTGAACAGGGACCTTCGGATAATCTGCCCCTTTTTTGCTGAGTGTAATGATTGCTTCGTATCCGTTGGTCAGCGGGCGGTTCGTAATGCGATCTACCGAAAAGTCCGCCATCTGGCCGTCGTATACATATTGTTCAAAATAATGGCTCCACGAACGTCCGGTGGCTCTTTCGACGATACGCTGAAAATCCTGTGAGGTTGGATGCTTGAATCGATAGGTCTGGACGTAGGTACGCATAATTCGGTCCATTTTTTTCGCGCCGACCTGGCGTTCAATGCCACGCAGCACCAGTTTACCCCGAGAATAGGCATTTTGTGCATATTCAGTAGCCGAGCCGTACTTCCAAGACTCGCGGTTTAACGGCTGTGGGGAAGACACCTGTCCAGACTGTAACGGCAAGTTGGGGATCAGTCCGTACTCTTGCTCCATGAGTCGTTCCTCTGCATAAGAGGTAAAGCCTTCATCCAGCCATGGTTCCTCAAATTCGTTGTTTGCAACCATTCCATAGAAATATTGATGCCCAATCTCATGAACAACTGTCCGCTCCAGATTGTAGCCGGGATTCAGATTATCCGCGGCTGCGGCTGTAATCAGTGTGGGATACTCCATGCCGCCCGCGCCGCTGCCTGCTTTGGGTGGTACAACGATGGACAGGGTCGAATATGGATAAGGCCCGTACCACTTGCTGTAATAGGAAAGAGCGGCCTTGGCTGCGCTCATATAACGTCCCCGGAGTTCCTTGTGCGATGGGTCGAGATATAGCTTGACTTTGACTCCCGGTACCTCAGCAGAGGAAAATGGTTCTTCTACAGCTACAAAATTTGGTGAAGCGGACCATGCAAAGTCGTGCACGTCATCGGCATAGAATTGATATATTTTCTGCCCATTTTGCCGGATTGCTCCACGGGTAGGGAATCCAGTTGCGGCCACGATGTATGTTTCGGGCACTCGAATACGCACACTGTAAATTCCGAAATCGGCGTAAAACTCGGAGTTTCCATGATACTGATGCAGATTCCAGCCTTCCTCGGCGCGTCCACGCTGTCCTGCGGTTTCATAGACGCTAAGTTTGGGAAACCATTGACCCGCCATAACAAAATCATCTGTTGCGCCCATACGTGCGAAGATGGCGGGTAGCTTTACCTCAAACTTCATATATAATGTAATGCTTTCACCGCCTCGGACCGGCTTGGGGAGACGTACCTTCATGAGCGAGTGGTCGTTCACGTTACCGTCATCCGGCTGCACATACTGTGTCCGGTGCATGAGGGATAAACCGTCTTCCGTTTTAAGTTCAGTTAGTGTCATGGAGCCAAAGCCGTTCTTGGGCATGGTGTCACTGCGCAGCTTGCCCCCGGATTCCTTCATAAAGGTGGTTTCCATGGAAGAGAAGGCATTGGGGTACAGGTGCAGATACAGATCATTCACGGTTTTTGTGCCCGGATGCTTCCAGGTGAGCGTCTCGGTGCCCCTTAAAACCTGCCCTTCTTCCAGGGACACGTCAATGTGGTATTCCACCACACGCTTGCTGAGAATTTCCGAAGCGGGCTGTGGAGGACTTTGGGGCACGTCAGGCAGGATGTTTGCTCCCAGGGGCTTGCCCATGTTTGGCGCAAGCGCAGACTCTGACTGGGAATCGTACGGCGGTTTGCCCAAGGATTGCAGATCCGACTCAGGTTGAGGCTGCCAGGCAAACCATAACGTCCCTGCGAGGAGACCGAGGGCTAGTGTAGACAATAAAACGATTTTGGTGTGTGCTGGGGTCATACAATGGATACCTCCCGTTGACAAGCATCTACAGCATGTATATGTTTGCTTTCGGGAGATTATTAGTTAAAATATTTATAGTGTAGAATGAGTGTCAAGACGGAAAATGGAGGCCTAGTGACGCATGAGCGAAAATCAGCCAGACGGCAAAAAACAGATTGCACTGAACATTGTCAGTGGCAAGAGTAAACATAAGGGCTTCGGCGCAGGTTCAATCGACCTGAACAGTATGTCCCCGGTCATTATTGACCGCGGCGAGGCGAAAATTGATGTCGGTGCCATGCATGCCAAAAGTAAAGTAGAACGCGGGATTAAGTTTTCTACCAATAAAGAGGATGTACCAAACGGACGCCAGGTATGGCTGGTATGGGTAGCCGTGGATCGTACGCCCGAAGGACGTGTGTACGGCGGCGCGACTGCCTGTGAGATGCTGATTGACGACGAAGCCAAACGCGGCTGGAAAATCCTCGCCGATCACGTCAACCGTATGGATTACGCGCTCAAGCGTCGTTTCATGCTGGAGGATCTCGGTAGTGAGGATAGAGCAGCGCTCAAAAGCCTGCTGATCTCGCATAACGAGGAATGGTGGGATGCCTCGCCTGAGGAATTGAAGCAGGCGCTGGAAGGGTAAGAGAAAGATCAACCACAGAAGCAGTTTCTCCGTATTTGGAGGAACTGCTTTTTAACGGAGCTGAGGAGTTTATCGGGACTTAGCGGAAATTCAATCAATAAATTATATCGTGAAACGAATATAGAAACGACCCAATTGGAAACTTTGTTTAAGCTTTGTGATGCTTTCAATTGCAAGCTTTCATACCTGATAGAGTATGTACTGAACAAGTAAAATAGCAGAGGAATCAGTAAAATTTTCGAATGAAAAAACTGTATTTGCGTTATAAAATGAGCTATACTGAGGTAAGAATAGTAAAGGAGCCGTGCGTCAACACGACTCCAGTGTACAAAAACTGCTTAAAGAGCAGTCGGCAGTAAGGTTCAGAAGTAGATCGAATACCTTGGTTGGGGGCGGTCTACTTCTTTTTCATGTAGGTAAGCAATGCCAGAATGAACATGCCAAACATGATCATCAAAGAAATTGCGTCTTTAACCTCCATGGGCATCACCTCCCTTCGGGGAGACTAGCCGACCGCCCTTTTAGCCGTATGTTGTACTAGGGAATTATACCATAAAAAATACTTTTTTGAGAGTAAAAACACTTGAATACGTAATTGTAATGGCAAATGGCTCGACTGAGATAGGCTTTATCTTAGTCGGGTTATTTTTCGACCTCATATATTATCTTATAATTGAGGTCAGGCATTATTGTTTTGCCCAATTGAATATTATTTTATAGAAGATTGATTTTAGATTTTACAAAGTAAATGTATCATTTAGGCACAAAATTCTTCACATAACTTGAAGTTAACGTTATCATAAGGGAGTGGGTTAGAAGAAAGGAGAAGTATGAAGACTACTAATTCTCTTATTAAATTTTTAGGAGGAGCATATATTCTATTAGGCATCATTAGAGTGCTAAATTACACAAAAATTGAATTCAGATTCTTATTCAGTTTTGCGCTAGCAGGATTTTGGTTTATAGTATTTGATTTTTTTGTTTTTTTAGTAAACGATAAATTTAAGATGAAGAGTCCTCGTATGATGAAGGCCATAAACAATTTACCCTTGATCTTATGGGCTTTATCTATGGTGGTTATACCATTCCTACCTATTAAGTGGAATAACTATGTATTAAGGCAGATAAATGATGCTATTGTATTTTGGGGATTAGGCATTGTGGCTATTCTATTAGGTATGAAGTCAGATATGGAATTAAAAAATTATAAAGATGATAAGAACAAAAACGATTAATTGTAAAAATAGCACCGAGTAAATAATTCATCAAGCGATAGTAATTACATAGGAGCATAATATTTGCCTTCGGTGAGATTGAATTACATGTTAAAATGTTTTGAATACAATCAAAGAAAATGAACTTAATGAAAGGATCTAACCCATGATTTGTTGGAGCATATCAAAGTAACAAAATCATAATTGTCGATATATGTGGTTATTTGACTGATAGCGCCTTGACATCATGGAAAGGCATTCACTATAATTCAAATAGAAATTGGTTCCAAGCCGGTTTTTATTTATTTCTTTTGTGGAACCGGTTCCTAAAAGGGTGTAGTTAAGTCCTATTCACTGTTTATGAATGTAATCTGTAAATAAGGTGGCATCGTTATGTTTAAATGGTTGAAAAAGAAGGTGGCTCCTCGTATTGAAGAATTCGACATGGTAGCACCAATTAGAGGACAAGTGGTTTCCCTTGAAGAAGTTCCAGATCCTGCGTTTTCTACGAAGGCTATGGGGGAAGGCATCGCTATTCATCCGTCTGAAGGCAGGGTCACGGCTCCTTTTACGGGGAAAGTCGCTCATGTGATGGAGAAAAGCAAGCACGCGCTGATCATTGAACATGAATCCGGTGTACAAATTTTGATACATGTCGGGATTAATACCGTCTCACTCAAAGGGCAGGGCTTTAACCCTCATGTCCAAACAGGAGATAACGTTAAAGCGGGGCAATTATTGATGGAGTTTGATCTGGACGCTATTCAAGAGGAGGGATTGCCTGTAATTACTCCGGTAATCGTTCCAGATGGGCAAGAGATGATCAGTCATGTGGAAATATTGGAAGGCTCGTCTGCTTCTCCTGATGCACCTGTATTGAGAGTCTATTTGAAAGCCTAGTCAGTATTCAGCTTCCTACTTCGTAAGATCATTAGGTAAATTCTTAGGGTTTAACAGTAAAATATGTAGGATAAGACTAACTGGAATTTCTGGTTAGTCTTATCTTTAGATAAGTAAGTCACAAACCGCATATTTCAGATATCCGCCGATTACAATTGCCTTCGTAAAGCCCTCCATGAAAGCAAATCACTTTTTTTATATCATATGTGAGCAGATTTTTAAGAGATTCCTTCGCCATGTTATAATCATGACAGTATTGTGGATCTGGCCCCTGTAGCTCGCCACTCACTACGTTCAGAGCATCTCCTGCAATCAAAGTTTGACTGGTCTTATGATAGAAGCTTAGGTGTCCCGGTGTATGACCAGCAGTATCTACAACTACGATCCCTCCACAGAAGGGCAATTCCTCCCCGGGAACGATCGTGGAGTTTACGGTAGTCTTCGGGGGATTTTCAAGTGTGCGCCGGAATGCATGTCTCCACTCTACCGGGACAGATTCGGGCATGGAGTTTACAGCTTGAGTTATCGCTTCTGGTGTCAGCTTTATAAGCTGCTTTTCTCCCTGTATATAGGGTTTTTCGATAGAACTGGAAAACACCTGAACTGGGGATGGACAAGTCTGGATTACATCTGCCAAACTGCCGATATGATCAAGATCCTGGTGTGTAATGAATATGGAGGTAAGATTATGGATGGTGAATCCGGTACTTAGAATAGCCTCTTGTAAAAGCGGTAATTGCCCGGGGTAAGTCGTGTCCACTAAAATCATATTATCTTCGTCCCACATTAAGGTGGGGTGAATGCTCTCTGTTCGTCCCATAATGGTAGAAGAAACCTGAAGTAGCTGTATTCCCTTGTCCAATTGCATCGAATCCCTCCTGAAAGAGTTGATGTAATACAAAGGAATCGTATCACGAAATTAAAATTTGCAAACCTTAATTATAACATAAAAATAATTATTTGTCAATATGTAGAATTCTAAATTTGTGTGACAATGACTCTTGCAAAGAGTGCTTTTTTACTTTCATTCAGGTTAATCAGAGGTTCACGAAAGTAGAGAAGTGTAACTAACTTTACTGGTTAGGAGTGATTACGTGAGGAAGATTTACTTTGTGAGACATGCCAAAGCGACAGGACAGGAGCCAGATGCCCGACTCACCGATGAAGGTATCCAACAAGCTGAGCAGTTGGCTGATTTTATGGAGAATGTA
>NZ_PNXQ01000006.1:25019-63024 GCF_005217525.1 Paenibacillus terrae
TGTGGAATATATCGTATCCAGCCCGTGGGAACGGGCCGTGCGAACCATTCAGCCTTTGGCTGAACGGAAACAGTTGCAGGTATATACTGATCTACGTCTTCAGGAACGGGTGCTTAGCCATGAGCATTTGGATCATTGGATGGACGTGCTGAAACAGACCTATCTGGACGAGGATTTCAAGCTGGAGGGAGGGGAATCATCTCGTGAAGCGGCAGATCGAGGAATACAGCTTGTTCAGGAGCTTATAGAACGGACAGAAAAAACGATCATTATTGTAACTCATGGGGCTCTGCTGTCACTTCTCATTCGACATTACGATTCGCAGTTTGGGTTTGAGGAGTGGAAAACACTTTCGAATCCGGACGTATATTTGCTTGGAATCAAAGAAGCAGAAGCCCAGATTCGCAGAGTGTGGACTACGGAGTGAAATTAGTGAAGCGCGTTTATCATAGAGGTTTAAGTATGATTGGAATCGACAGGGGCGGCGCAAGCTGAGTGCAGGGGTGATATTAATGATTATCGTCCATGGCACACCTCTGAGCCTGTCAGGCTCAGAACAATTTTAAAATATGGCTAACCATATTGGTTCAGCAGATCATGGAGTTTATTTTTTATTTGTTCACGCACTGCCTGAGGTTGCTTTACGTTTGCTTCCATGCCAAGTCCAAGAAAAAAATGTACCGCCCATGTTGCAAATGATGAACTCATTGTTGTACGAATCGTGCCCGAGCCATCCTCATTCAATTCAATAGACGGTGCCAACCACAAGTCTGACTGACATCGCCGCACACCCTCGGATGTTAAATCTACTTCCAATTCTGCCATATCACTTTCATCCATGCGCATAACCCACTGCTCAATATGATCCCCGTTCATATCGATTTGCTTGCTTTGGTCCCCTCCATCAGAGAAATCCTTCACTCGATCCACACGGAACACTCGATAATCCTCTGCAAGAAAACAATAAGCCTGGCAATACCATAATCCGTTCATTGTATAAATACCAAGTGGCTGGATCATCCTTTCTCGACGCGTGGCTGCTTCATAAACAATTGTAATGACGCGTTGTTCCAGCGCACTCTCCAGTAGCTCTCTGAGAAAAGGCACTTCTATGTCATGCGGAGGTATCCAGAAGACAAGCCGCTGCTGCATTTGTTCGATCTTTTGCTTAAGTTCACTAGATAGATAATGAAAGAACTTGTGCAATGCGGAATCTACTTCGTTTTTAAAGGGGAGAGATTTGTAATTTC
Source organism: Paenibacillus terrae (assembly GCF_005217525.1). Taxonomy (GTDB): domain Bacteria; phylum Bacillota; class Bacilli; order Paenibacillales; family Paenibacillaceae; genus Paenibacillus; species Paenibacillus terrae_C. The sequence goes on from NZ_PNXQ01000006.1 coordinate 26,270, forward strand.
GTAATGATTGGCAGGCAAAAAATAATGCCATGGTTTCGTGTTCTGTGAAGCTGATTGGCGGTAGTACCTTCTCGCGCAGTACGCGGTAGCCACCTCCAGGCCCTGTTTGAGAATATAGGGGAACTCCGAGTTCACTTAGCTCCATCAGATCACGAATCATGGTTCGACGTGAAACGCCGCATTCGTCCGCTAACTCCTGTATGGTGAATTTTTTGCGTTCATTTACTAACATGATGAGCTGAACAAGTCGTTGTGCTTTGTGCATGCTTTGCTCCTTTTTTAAGCAAATAAATATTGGTGACAGTAGTTGGCACTATTATCACGTATGCTTAACCTCGAAGTCAAGGTTCACACATCTGAAATAACAGTGAGTCAGACTCGCATGGAATGACTGTGACAGAAGGTGTGAGGATGCTTTTGAATGAAGAGGATGAGGGGAGTTTTAAGATGAAGAACGAGCAATACGCATTGGAGCTAGTACTATTCAAGTTAAAAGAGGGGACGGATAAGGACTCTTTTCGTAAAGCTGCCGCTGAATTGAGTGATGTGCTACAAACCCAATTGCCGGGATTTAAAGAGCGTCAATTGCTACATACCTCTGACGAAACACAATGGACAGACATTGTATATTGGTCTGATATGCAAATGGCAGTGGCGGCGATGGAAAAGCTCAAATCTGTGCCTGCTTTCCAAACGTTTGCCTCTATGATTGATTCCAAAGATATTCATTTACTACATCTGGTTCCAGTGAATCTGGAAGCGTAAAGAAAAAAGAATGGAGCGTGTGAATAATATGAACAGCGTATCTGTAATAGGTTTGGGCTCTATGGGCGTTGCAATCGCTCAATCGTTACTTCAAAGTGGTTATAGAGTTACGGTATGGAATCGGACAAGTGAGAAGGCTGAACTGATTGTGAAGACAGGAGCGATTTTGGCACCTAATGCTGCAGCAGCAATAAGCGCGAGCGCAGTGTCCATTATCTGTGTATCTGATTATGCAGCTTCGTATAGTATTTTGGACACGGATGAAGTGAAAGCGGCTCTGGCAGGACGTATTCTCATCCAGTTAAGCACAGGAAGCCCGCAACAGGCCCGAGATCATGAAGTATGGACTCAAACATACCAGGCTGAATATATAGAAGGAGCGATTGTAGCTGCTCCTACTCAGATGGGACAACCAGAAGCTACCATATTTTCATCTGGTTCTTCTTCTGCATTTCACAAGTGTGAGCCGTTACTTAAAAGCGTAGCTGGAAATGTGCTTTATTTGGGAGAGCAGGTTAGCGCAGCTTCGACGACGGACTTGGCATTTCTTTCGTATCTGTTTGGCTCGTATCTCGGTTTTTTCCACGCTGCACGTATTCTTGAATCAGATGGTCTTCGTGTGGATACCTTTGGGGCCATGATTGCCCAGATATCTCCCGTAATTGGCGGGGTAATGAAGTATGAGAGCGAGTTCATTCAGAGTGGAGTTTACGATAAACCACAAAGTTCTGTAAATATGAGTATGGTTACCGTAGATCTTCTCATGGAACAGGCTCGTGAAGCAGGGATGAATAATGAATTCCCCGTATTTGCCCAAAGTCTCTTCAAAAAGGCTTTGGATGCAGGATACGGTGAAGAAGAAGTATGTGCGCTAATCAAGGTGATGCGTTAGGCGCATAGGGCTGAATGGTTAATGTTTAAGAGAATAATTGTTTTAATATCGAGATCCATTGTTTGACCTCCAACCGCTCTTCGCTACGCAGGCAGGCAATGCCGTATACCACTTCTTCCAAGGGGCTTAAAGGAACGAACGTAATCTCCTGATCCTGCACAATCACGAAGTTAGGAAGTACCGAAATACCCAGGTCGCTTTTGATCATGGTATGTATCGTATTTACGCTATCTCCGTAGGTATACATGGAAGCTGGGCAGTGCTCGGCAATGCTCCTTTGTAATTTTTTAAGCGTTGGGGGAGATTGGTGCTCGTCGAAAAAAATGAGAAATTGATGGTCTAATTGTTCGATTGTTAATTCGCTTTCGTTCGCAAGAGGGTGATTATGGGGCAACACGCAGACATATGAGCCTTTATATACGGGATAGAAGCAAAAATGGCTGTCCTTGCCCAAATTATCTTCCGTTGTAAATATAATATCGAATTTTTGATTCAATAAATCCTCTTTCTCTCTGGTCAGGTTGGATTTTCTAAGCTGAATTTGAATCTTGGGGTATCTCTCCTTAAAGCGCTTGATAACGTCAGGTAAAACCTTCTTCTCAAAGATCGTCTCCGTATAGCCGATGACCAGGGTACTTTCGTATTGTTCCGAAAGGCGTTTGGATTTCAAAATGGATTGGTCCAAACGGAACAGCAGTCCTTCAATATCGTCGTAAAAGCTCTCGCCCGCTACAGTCAGTTTAACCGACCTTTTGTTTCGAACAAGCAACACAATGCCCAACTCATGCTCCAGGCTCTTGATGTTGTGGCTCACTGCAGGTTGCGTCAAATGCAACTTATCGGCCGTTGTCGAAAAATTAAGCGTCTCCGCAAGAGAAACAAAGCATTTCAGTTGTTGAATGTTCATTCGAAGTATCCTTTATATGAAATTTATTTATTACTCATAAAATAAGGTGATTTCACGCTGGCGTCAACCTGTGATATGTTTTCTTGTGAATATAATCACTAAGGAAGAAGGAATACGCATGCGTTATATCGTCACTGGTGTGGATGGTCAATTGGCAAGTCGGATAGCGGAAACCGTTCTGGCCGAAGTAGGGGGTCGCGAGCTAACCTTCACATGCATGAACAAAGAAAGAATTCCCAAAGATGCGTTGCAGCGATGGGAACAGGCAGGTGTAAGTATCTTTGAAATCAATTATGATGATATTCCATCTATGGTACGGGCTTTCAAGGATGGGGACCGAATCTATATCGTCTCTGGCCTTGAGGTCGGCAAAAGGGTGCAGCAGCACCGCAATGCGATTGATACGGCGATCAGAGCAGGAATCTCGCACATTACTTACAGTTCATTTATCGGTGCAACGGACCCGGATTACGCACATGTCTATGTCACCCCGGATCATACCGCTACTGAGCAGTATTTAAAGTCAACAGGCATTGCCTATAATGCTATGAGAAATAACTTGTATTTGGAAAACTATTTAACGATGTATACCATGCTGGCGCTCATGTCGGACCATAAATGGTTAAGCACCGCCGGAGAGGGCAGAGCCACTTTGGTGCACAAGGATGATTGTGCAAGAGCAGCGGCTGCGGCCCTGCTGGGAAAGGCCGAGGACAACAGGGCCTATGATATTGTTGGATCAGAGTCTGTTTCTGTAAGAGATCTGTGCAATCTCATACAGGAAGTTTCCGGCGAGGATATGGAGTACATTCCCGTTGATGCGGAGCAATACTATAAATATCTCGAAAAGCTGCATATTCCCAGAGAAATTACGGGGGATTTCTCCCGCTCTCCGGTTCCTTTTTGCGGCGAAGATCTCATGACGACCGATGCCAGCATTAAGGAAGGACTTTTGAACGTTAAATCCGACGCCATTGAAGTATTAACTGGGCAAAAGCCCAAAACAGCGAGAGATATTGTCGGAAAGTACAAATATATCTGGGAGAACCACATTCGAAGCTGGCGAGACATGAAGTAACCGGCGTGGATAATCAGGAGCTCATTTCCAATGCACCCTATCCAAGCATGACCGACTAACTTGGATTCCCTCGACTCTTTTGCCTGCATACCTGTTCGCTGAGACCATCCTATGGGGTGGTCTTTATTGCGTATACAACTAATTTAGTTCACCTTCCCAAAAGGCTCGTTGAGATTGAATTCGGACAACGGCTATAATGATAGAATATAGAATATGGAATTCAACATGATAAGCGGAGGGTCATACGGTGATGCTACAGCAAATAAAAAGCTTGATAGCCTTTATTCACAGCAAGCCGAAGAAATTATCCTTTACCATACCATTCGCCTACTTCTTAATTATCCTGCTTACAGTGGTGTTCAGCTACTTGGTCCTGAATCAAATCGCTGCGGGCTCCGCGCAGAAGAAGATCAATGAGGCCTCCTTGCAGACGATCAGCTCCATCCAGACCAACGTCGATCTAATGATTGAGAATGTAAACAACTATTCCAAAATGATCTTCTCAGATCATAATCTGCAAAATCTGCTAAGGCAAGGGGATGTATATGCCAACCTGCAGACCCAGTCCAAGGTCAGCGCTTATTTGTACAATTTAATGCAAGCGGTTCCAATCATTGATTCCGTGTACATTTTCGACAATTCGGGCCATCGTTTTTCCGTCGGAACGCAGGAATTGCCGACTTTTAAGGAAGCCAATGTAGAGGACGCTCCATGGTATGAGCAGGCTGTGCTCAATAAAGGAAAGTATATTCTGAAGCTGAATGGCAGTGGAGCCTTTTCGGAGGGAAGTACCCATGAGAATTTCGTTTCTTTCATTCGATTGATTCGAGATATCGACAACACCTCCCAGCTCGGGGTCTTGGTCATGAACATTAAGGTAGGCTCCTTTGAACAAGCGTATTCCAATCTCCTGAATCAAAACTCGTTTCAAATTGCCATTCTGGATGAGAATAATCAGATCATTGTGGACCATTCCACAGAAGCTCAAGGCGACACAGCCTTTCAGCACCTGCTGACAACCCACCAGGATGCACTGGAGCAGCAATTTCAGAAAAGCAGCTCAGGATTTTTTGCCTTGAACTCCGGTTCACAGAAATATACGGTGTCCTATCTCGCAGTCGGAGACTATCCTTGGAAATTCATAAGTATAGACCAAAACAACAGTATGGATTCCAAAAACAAGTCGCTTGTGCTGTTAGCGTTGCTTCTACTTGTGATCAATGGAATCGTTTTCTTTGTGAGTTCATTCATTATCTCACGCAGTATTATCAAGCCGATCCATAAGCTTTTGCGATCCATGAACAAGGCCCCAAGCGGCAACCTCAGGAAAGTGAATGTGGAACTGAATAGCTATGAATTTGAAAAGCTGTTTATTGGCTACAACGACATGATCGAACAAATTGACCAGATGCTGAAGCGAACTATCGAGGAGCAGAATACGATTCGTAGGGCGGAGCTGAATACGTTGCAAGCTCAAATCAAACCACACTTTTTATATAACACGCTGGACTCCATTACCTCGTTAGCCCTTTCTGGATTAAATGCTCAGGTTTGTGATCTGCTTGAGGCCTTGGGTAACTATTATCGCATGAGTGTCAGCAAGGGACGCGAAGTTATCACGGTTGGCGAAGAAATTGAAATTGTTCGAAATTATCTGATAATTCAGATGACACGCTACCAGGATGTCTTTGAGGTTCAGTTCGATGTGGACGAGGATTGCTGCCAGTCCCCGATTCCAAAGCTTGTACTGCAGCCCTTGGTGGAAAATTCGCTGTATCATGGCATTCGACCCAAAGGAACCAAGGGAACGATATGGGTCAGCGTGCGAAAGACGGAGGATGATGTGCTGAGGATATCCATCGCTGATGATGGTGTGGGCATGTCGGAGAAAGAGATTTCGCAAATTCTGTATACGGAGCGAAAAGGCCAAATCAAGAGCTTCGGCCTATGGGGCACCATGGAGCGTTGGCGTATTTTTTATGGAGATGACGCTGGAGTAAGCATTGAAAGTCAGCCGGGGAAGGGAACGACGGTAACTTTGATGATACCGAATGGAGTAGATGCTTTATGGGAAAATTAAAGGTTTTGATCGTGGATGATGAATATCTGATCCGGAATCTGCTGCGAATGCGCATTGACTGGGAAACGCAGGGCATGGTGATCGTAGGCGAAGCCTCCAATGCACACGAGGCACTTGATCTGGTGGAGCAGCAGAGACCGGATGTTATTTTTACGGATATTTGCATGCCGACAATCGACGGAATTGAGTTTAGCGGTATGGTATTGGAAAAGCACCCAGATATTAAAATCGTGGTCGTTACGGGCCATGATGAGTTCGAATATGCGCGTCAGAGTATCAAAATTGGCATTGCCGACTTTATATTAAAGCCGATTCGTCCTTCGGAGCTGTTAGCAGTAACCGATAAGCTGAAAGGTATGATTGATGAGGAGCGTACGCGTGATAAGGAAATGGAGAAGCTGAAGGCGGTGCTGGAACGGAATTTTCCATATATTCGGGAAAAATTCCTGAACCAATGGTTAAACGGTGCTCTATCACAGGAAGAAATTCATGAAAAACTCGAATATTTCAAAATACCCCTGCACCTTGGTGTAAAGGCGTATCAAATAGCCGTGATCGAGATTTTCTCGACAACGGCGAAGCAGACGGAGGAACAACTTATCCTACTGCGAATGGAATGCAGTAATAAAATAGAAGCGTTCTATCAGGAGGATTCTCAAGTCATTATTCTGACGGACACTCGAGACCAGGTTGTGATCATTTCATGGAGCCAGGCTGTCAATCTGGTAAGCGATTGTGAATGGCTCAAGACCGATCTGATTCATTCCCACAAATGCTTGGTAAGCATCGGTGTCGGGCGCAAGCATAAGGATATACAAGAAGCGCATCTAGGCTATCAGGAAGCATGTCGTGCGCTTCAATACCAGGCCTTCGTTGGAAAAAATCAAGTGGTCTGCTTCGAGGATATTGTGGATCACAGAGAACAGACGTATCGGTCCAATGCAGAGCTTCTTCAGCACCTGCAATTTTACATCAGTGTCGGTTCCTCTGAACGTGCAACTCAGATGCTGAGTCGAATCTTTGACGTGTCGTTCTCCAGTGTGTCACAGTTTCGGATGGCGGCGATGGATGTGATTACCGAATGCCAGCGTGCGGCGATGGAACAGCAGATGGAGAATGAACACGTATTTGATAAAGAAATGCTGGTCTCCATTCTCACCGCAGAGCATCTACCAGAATTAATGAGAACATTAGAGGGCTATGTCCGATATGTGTCGGGGGCCATTCATTCGAAAAACCAGACCAAGGAAGGCAACCTGATCAGCCAGGTGAAGGAGTATCTTGAGCACAACTTGAGCGATCCGGGTGTGGGATTGGCGAGCACTGCTGCGGTCTTCTTTGTCAGTCCGGGCCATTTGGGACGGTTAATGAAGAAGGAGACGGGTCAGACCTTTGTGGAGCATCTTACGAATATACGCATGAAGAGGGCAGAAGCCTTATTGAAGCAGACCGATTTAAAGGGATACGAGATCGGTGAGCAGGTAGGGATCACGGACCCGCACTATTTCAGTGTCTTGTTCAAAAAAACCATGGGCAGGTCCATGAATGAGTACAGACAAAGTAAATGATGGTCGGAAAGATGTTTGAATTTTGAAAGCGGATGCACGTTTTTTGAATGGAGATAAGGGTGTTCTTCCCATAAAATAAGTCCTAGAAGCAGCCAAAAAGATTAGGGGGGGACAAAAAAATGAAAGCGCTATTAAAAAATACGATGGTCATTATACTGGCACTGGGTCTCACTGGCAGCATAACCGCATGTTCATCTGGTTCATCGGAAGCGACGCAGCAGGAAGGAAGCGGTTCTATAAAATTGACGCTGTGGGATCAGTCAGTAGGCAATACGGACCCATCAGCTAAATTATTGCCGCAAATCATTGAGAAGTGGAACAGCGAGCATCCCGATATCCAGGTTGAACGGACAGGTACGACCGGTGAGCAATATAAAACCAAGATTAAGACTTCCATTGCCGCAGGCGAAGCACCCGATGTTTTTTACGGCATGGGGGGCGGAAGCTTTATGCAGCCCTATATTAAATCTGGAAATGTTCTTGAAATTACCAGTTATTTAAAAAATGACATCAAGGCAAAAATGGCCCCAGGCATGTCGGAAGCCATCGAGACGGACGGTAAAATTTATACACTGCCTGTTTACACACATATCGCCAATCTTTATGTCAATACCGAGCTGTTCGATAAAGCGGGCGCAAAAATCCCGACGACCTACTCAGAGCTGCTTGATGCGGTGGAGAAACTAAAGACAGCGGGGATTACTCCGGCTCTTATCGGCGAAAAGGATCGCTGGCCAGGCATGTATTGGTATGACATTATTGCGATGCGCCAAGCAGGAAATGCCGCAGTACTAGAGGCGTTCAAGGACTCTGCCAAATGGGATTCGCCCGACTTCGTCGCGGCAGCCACTAAAATGCAGCAACTGGCTAAGGCAGGCGCTTTCAACAGCAGTATGTTCAGCATGAGCTATGATGAAATGCTTGGTGCGTTCAATGCAGGGAAGGGGGCCATGATGTTCCAGGCCAACTGGGTGAACGCCGGGATCGAAGACCCCTCCTCGACAGTCAAAGGAAAGGTGAAAGTCATTCCCTTCCCAATATTTGAGGACGGCAAGGGCAAGAATACCGAAATATTCGGTGGCGCGGTCGACGGCTTCTATGTCAGCAGCAACACAGAGCATCCGAAGGAAGCTGTTGAATTTCTCATGTATTTAAGCGAGCAGCTTGGCACGAAGGGATTTCTGGCGGGGGCAGGGCTTCCTAGCTGGAATACAGATGGGCTTGACACCTCAGGGCTTTCCACACTGGATCAATCCAGCGCAAACATCATGAAAACGGCGACCTCGTTTATCGCGTGGTGGGATAATATTCTTCCGGCCGATTCGGCAGAAGCACACAAAAACCTGATTGCGCAGCTTTTGGCAGGCGATATTACTCCAGAGGAATTCTGCAAGCAGATGGCTCAGCTGAAGCCGACGGAATTGAGTCTCTGATCAAAACATACACCCAAACAGGATGTGGTCAGGAGTAATCCCTGGCCACATTTTTGAAAGGAGACCGATGATGAATTCTGTATTTTCGAATAAAACAGCCATTACCATATTTGTCCTGCCTACTCTCCTTATATTTTGTGGCATTGTATTAGTTCCGATCTTCGTCTCCAGCTATTACAGCTTGCTGGACTGGAATGGTGTAGGCAAAGGAACGTTTGTCGGATTGAACAATTATGCCGAAATGTTCAATGACCCACGCGTATTGAACTCTATCAAAAATTCGCTGCTGTTTGCAGCAGCTTCGATTTTCATCCAATTGCCCTTGTCGCTTCTGCTTGCCCTGATATTGGCGTCTAATGTCAAGGGAGAAGGGTTTTACCGTACGGTATATTTCATTCCGGTTCTGATTTCAACCGTGGTGATCGCGCAGTTGTGGTCTAAGATCTATAACGCGGATTATGGCCTCTTGAACTCTTTGCTTGAGAGCATAGGTCTGTCCCATTTGGCCCAGGACTGGCTTGGACAGAAGCATACGGCGCTGGTGGCTTCGTTTATTCCGACCCTGTGGCAGTATGTCGGTTATCATATGCTGCTGATGTATGCCGGTGCGAAGTCGATTTCAAATGATATTATCGAAGCAGCCAAAATTGATGGAGCTTCCCGCATTCGGACAGTCTTCTCCATCACCCTCCCGCTAATGAGGCCCATTCTCAAGGTATGTCTCATCTTCTCCGTCATCGGTGCCTTCAAGGTATTCGATCTGATCTATGTATTAACGAACGGCGGTCCATTCTTCACCACCGAGGTACCGAGCACCCTGATGTACACGACCATTTTCGATACCTACAGGTATGGCTACGGAAGTGCGATATCCGTCTTCATTATTCTGGAGTGTCTAGTATTCACAGTTATCATCAATAAATACTTCAAGACTGAATAGGGGGTGATCGAGGTGAGTACGATGCAAGTAGTGTTGCAAAAAAAACGGAACTTTACGAAATATATTGGAAAAATATTGCTACAAGGGTTTTTAATCATAGTGGCGATCACGCAGATTTATCCTCTCATCTGGCTGACATTCTTCTCACTGAAGGATAATAGTGAGATATTCAGCGGCGATGTGGCAGGACTTCCCCAAAAATTTCTCTGGAGCAACTATACCAAGGCATTATCTGATGGTCATGTATTAACTTATTTTTTTAATAGCGTGCTGGTAACTGCTGTGTCCATTATCCTGGTGTTGATCCTCTCCTCCATGACGGGATATGCCATCACGAGAATGAAATGGAAGCTCAGCGGTTTAACGATGACGACAATTCTTCTGGGGATGATGGTGCCGATTCACGCAGCTTTGCTGCCCCTCTTTATGGTACTTAAGAATCTGGGCTTGCTGAACACCTATTGGGCATTGATTATTCCTTATGTTGCGTTTGGCATTCCCATGGCGGTGTTCATCCTTGGAAGCTTCTTCAACGGAATTCCACGTGAGCTGGAGGAAGCCGCGGTCATCGACGGATGCGGGATCTACAAAACGTTCTTCTTCATTGTATTGCCGCTTGTTCGTCCTGCCTTGTCCACGGTGGCGATATTTACATTCCTTTCCTGCTGGAACGAGCTGATGTTTGCGGTGACATTTATTAATAAGGCATCCTATCAGACACTAACGGTGGGGATGATGTCTATGGTCGGAACTTACATTACACAGTGGGGAATTATCGGAGCAGGGCTCATGATTACGACCATCCCGACGATTGTGATCTATTTGCTGCTTAATAAGCAGGTGCAGAAGAGTATGATTGCGGGCGCTGTCAAAGGATAAAGGCTGTCAGGACGGCTGGGTGTCGCTGCGATGAAGGATAAGTGGCAATTAAGAGTAGCATTAGGATAAGGAACGTAAGAGGTTGCTTTAGCCATTAAGGGGAGGAGAATTGCTGATGGTCAAATTATCAATGGTGCATAAGGTTCCAACCCGGGAGAAGGCCGTCGCCTTTACGTTTGACGATGGTCCGCATCCGTTATATACGCAACAACTGCTGGATATCTTCCGCCAAGCGGGTGGCAGAGCTACGTTTTTCATGATCGGTCAGGAGATGGAGGCGTTCGAGGACATCGCAGCCGAAGTTCATGGTGCCGGTCACGAGATTGCCAATCATACCTATTCTCATCCTGATTTGACCAAGCTAACGCTGGATGATGCGCGGGCTGAATTGCAGCGGACGGAAGAGGGGATACAGCGGGTGACGGGGAAGGGCGCGTTGTGCTTCAGACCTCCATTTTTTGGCGTTAATGCCGACATTCTTTCGCTTGCAGCGGAGCTCGGATATTCAGCAATCGGTGCCGTGAACGGGGAGGCAAAGGATTGGGAGCAGCCTGGCGTCGATTTTATTTTGGAGCATACGAGGTTGACTGTTGCGCCTGGCAGCATATTTTTGTTCCATGACGGGTATGGCGAACGATCCCAGACGGTCGAGGCTGTCCGGGTACTGGTGGAAGAGCTTGCTGCAGAAGGGTATCGGTTCGTTACCGTCAGCGAGCTGCTTGAATTCACCGATCACGCCTGAATCAGATGGGCTCCACATTAAGGCGACCGCTCACATCAGCGGGTTCACCTGTACATGTACACCACCAGTTTCGCCTTCCATAAATCATCAGTGAGAGAGGGAAGTCCAGAGCTGATTTGGTGGCGCTGATCTGGGAGTAATGGAGACAGGATATAATAATTATGGATATAAAGGGACGAAATAGCGGAATGCGGCGACGGTATGGGGATTCGCCCAGTCCACGGGCTGATGTCTCGCATAGGATACATCAGCCTAGAACACAAGGAGTGAAACACATGTCTTTAATGCCACAGGTCCCTTTCGGAACACAACCGGGAATTCCGGGTTCATTCACACCGTCAGGGCCTTCGCTTCCACAATTTCCTGGCCCACAGGATTCGTTCCCGTCACCAATTGGCCCGCCACCAGGGGGAGGGCCGCTTGGTCCAGTAGGCCCGGGACCCCAAGGTTCATTCGGACCGCAAGCTCAAGCGCCAACTGCCCCACCGCCGCAATTTACGCCACCGAAGCCGCTGGTCACGGCTTATGCTATTGATCCTTTAGCCATTTCCGGTTGCTTGTTCCGCAACACGTTTGTATGGCTGACGAATGGTGAGCGCTTCTGGCTGTATCCCGTCTTTGTAGGCAGAACATCCGTAGCGGGATTCCGATGGAATGGTCGTTTTTGGACTTATTATGGTGTAGATACCAACCGTATTGAGTCGTTTAGTTGCTTTTGGTAAGCACACCTTTGGGGAAAAGCGTACCGGAAGGGAAAGCTGCGGAACATTGTGGCAAGAGAGAGACATGGGACATATGAGCAAATAAAATGAAGTAAAAAAGGACTGAGAGAAGCGCTCATAGCGTTCCTTCAGTCTTTTTTGTTGTTACTCCATCCACCATCGCTTGAAATTGCTCCACCATGATTTCTTTTCTGCCTGCCGCTCCGATTGGTCAGTCTGTGTCGCTGTCAGCGGGTTATTCTGTCCTGACAGCGTTTCCTTAGGCTCCGTGCCGCTGACGAATACCTCCAGCCGCTTATCCGGACTGTCCGGCGCAGCCAGCTTGCCACTGGCTGGATCAATATAGGCGCTGACTACGCCGTCAGGGATGGGAAAGATTTTGGGCGGCACATTCTCCAGCGCTTTCTCCGTATATTGCGCAAAAATCGGTGCTGCCCGCCGGGCATCCTGCGTGCTGATGGCCTTGCCCTTGTCATAGCCGACCCAGACGGCGGTGGACAGCTCGGGTGTGAAGCCAACCATCCACGCATCGGTGTTGGTCGTGCCGCTCTTCCCGGCAACCGGGCGCTTGATCAGCTTCGCGACCCGGTTGCCGGTGCCGCCTTCCTCAAACACGCCTTCCATAAGGCGTGTGAGGACGTAGGCAGAGGCGGGCTTCACCACCTGCACAGGCGCGGCCTGCGGTGCTTCGTAGAGCGACCGCCCGGCCGCATCGGTGATGCGCAGCACCGCCACTGGGGCGACCTTTTGCCCGCCGCTGCCGATGACCGAGAAGGCCGAGGCCATCTCGAACGGGCTGACGGGCGATACGCCCAGTGCGAGGGAAGGCACGGGCTTCAGCTCGCTCGTAATGCCCATTTTGCGGGCGAGGTCCATGACCTTATCCGTCCCCACCTTCAAAATGGTGCTTACAGCATAAATGTTATCGGACGCCGCAATCGCACGTCGCAGATCGATTTCGCCCAAATATTTGTCTCCAAAATTTTTGGGCTTGTAGGTTTTGCGGTTGTTGTCGTAGTGAAATAACGTGGGTCGGCTTTCAAACTTGGATGTACTCGTTAATTCTCCGGAATCCAGTGCGCTCAGATACATAATCGGCTTAAAGGATGAGCCGGGCTGCCGGGTTGTGGCAAGCGTATGATTATACTGATTGCCGACATAGTTGGTCCCGCCAACCATGGCCTTCACATGCCCGTTGCGCGGGTCAATGGAGATCAACGCTGTTTCCAGTCCGTTGCTGTCCTTCATGCCTTCATTTACAGCCGCTTCGGCTGCTTGCTGCATGTGCATGTCCAGCGTGGTATAAATGCTCAGGCCGCCATGCTCCAGCACACCTTCACTAATTCCCAGCTCATTCGTTGCAAGCTGGCGGACGTAATCACGGAACCATGGCGCGGCTTCTAGCGTCCGGCGCTGGCTCTCGGGCCGCAGGGCGAGCATTTCCTCATAGGCCTTGGTGGCTTGGGCCGGGGTAATTTTGCCGGTGAGCGCCATGGAATCCAATACAATTTTTTGCCGATCCTTCGCGTTTTTCATATGATTATAAGGTGAATAATAGGTTGGTCCCTTCGGAATACCTGCCAGCAGGGCGCTTTCAGCCAAATCCAGATCTTTTGCGGATTTACCGAAATACATCTGCGATGCCGCTTCAATTCCATAGGCACCGTGGCCATAATAAATTTCGTTCAAATACATTTGTAGCAGCTCGCTCTTGGTATACTTCATTTCAAGCTGCGCAGTATAGATGGCTTCCTTGGCCTTGCGTGTCCATGTTTTCTCATGAGATAGGTACAGATTGCGTGCAAGCTGCTGAGTCAGCGTGCTGGCTCCTTGCGACATATCCCAGTGGGTCAGATTGACAAGCACGGCCCGGCCCAGGCCTTTGAAATCAAAGCCGAAATGATCGTAAAACTTCCGGTCCTCCACAGCCAGCGTAGCTGCAATCAGATCGGGGGAAATGTGATCCAACTGGACAGGGATGGATTCCTTGCCTCCGGCAGAGAAGGTGGCAATGACCTGCCCCTGGCTGTCGAGCAGCCGTGAATTCCGGTCCGTATCCGCGAGCGGAAGACTGGTCGCATATAAATAGGCGAGCAGAATGCAGGCGGCGATGACCGTCAGAATGGTGAGTGACAGCAGTCCCTGAAACCATCGAAGCCAGAGTGGCTTGCGTTTGGGGGATTGCCCGGTTGTACCGCCCATCACGCCACCTCCTTCCTTGGTTGATGTTCTCAGTATTGTCAATCCGAAAGCGTCTATTCATCAGATGCACGTACGTGTGTATTTTATACGAGGTCAAGTCTAAAAAAGGATTTTTCAGGCTATCCGGGTATCGTTTATCCTGCAAAAAGTGTGAAAGCACAGTGTGTTGGTACAATAAATATAGCAAACTTGGCGTTTGCGTGTTGCAGATATCAAGGAAGTTAACGTTTATATTGCCTAAATTTGTGGAGGATTTAACGAGGTAGAAAGCAAAATGAGCTGGATATATTTCCAAGTATAATCGTGTTATGACACAAAAAATAAATGTAACTGGTATATTAAGAAGCGTCGCAGTGCTTTTTGTCGCCTATTTTCTGGTGTAAAAGAGTGCTATAGGCGCTTTTTTATTTGAGGTCAGGTTGGAAAATAGGCGGGAAAGCTTATTGGACACCGAATTTCCTATAAAGATAAAAGAAGGAAATTTAAGGGTGTGTGTGGAATATACAAAAAACCAGACATTTTACAGAATTGTAATATCAACAAGGGGAGGTTTGGTTATGGCAATACATAATTCGGTGAAATACCAAAGAGGGGGAAATTTTTTTGATCAGGCGCTCTTTTTATTACCTGTGGGGGTCTCAGACGATCTCCAACGTAGCAGATATCATCTACATGTTGAGTGTAGTGGTATTGGTGTTCAGCTCAAGTAATTCTTTAATGACGACTATTTTGATTCCGCTTTTCCGATTGTCTGCCCAAGTGCTTAGCGGGCTCGTTGCACCGATAGTCCTCGGCCGATTTCGACTAACGCGTATTTTGCTATTTTCCCAATTTGGACAGTTTGTCATCTTTTCGCTGTTGCTGCTTTATTTGTGGATCGTACCTGAGCAAAGGTCATTTCTGTTTATTTTTGTGATGGTGTTCGGTATGTCTTTTCTGGATGGCTGGACCAATCCTTCACGTAATGCACTAGTACCTCGTTTGGCCACTGGCGAAGGGCTGATGCGGGCGAACGGTATGGTGGCAGTCAGTGATCAAGTGGTCAAATGCGCAGGTTGGGCGTTAAGTGGAATCATTGTGGCTTGGCTGGGTTCCCTCAATACGCTTGTGATCGCATCATGTTGTTACCTCGTCGCTGTAACCGTTACAGCCTTCATCCGTGATCCGCTGGATCAAAAGGAATTAACCCCCGAATCTTCAGCATCCTCAGAAAATTCAGTAGAAACCGCAAACCAAAAGGAAAAAGGCTCCCATTGGAAAGAGCTTGGAGAAGGCTGGCAGATCATTTGGCATAACCGCCGCATTCGTTCTTTGATGATCGTGGATAGTGTGGACACCATTGGAGGAACCTCCTGGCTTGGCGTATTTATTCTGGCGTATGTTACTCAGGTGCTGCATCAGGATGCAAGCTGGTGGGGCTTTATGAATGCCTCCTTTTTCTCGGGTACGATTCTGGGCGGACTGCTTGTCGTTGGCTTGGTCAAGCGACTGCAAAGAAACAGCTTTCTGTACATGCTGGGAGCGTTGCTCGTATATGTGCTGATTACGGTGGTGTTTGCGCTCAATACGATCCCAGTCGCTGCGCTCGTTCTTTTTGCTGTATCCGGCTTACCGGTTCAAATGGCAGGAATTATTCGCCGTACCTTGCTGCAAACGAGTGCCCCGGCCGCTCAGCTCCCTAAAGTGATGGCGGGTATTGATGTGCTTACGAATCTCGCTTTCGGACTGTCCTTGTTATTCCTGGGGTGGTACGCAGACCGTTTGGGCATGGTGCAGGTGTATTTACTTGCTGCGGCTATGACAACCCTTGCCGTTCTGATCGGCTGGTTCTATCGCCGTGATTTTCAGGAAAGTGAGCAAATCGATCATCCAACCGCTACAAGCGCTGGCATTTAAAATTAGCGTTCTCGTTAGGCGTGACATCGTTTATTGGATGACTACATAGTTAAATGCAGGTGTAAAAGTGAACGTGACGATCGGGGAGAATTAAAACCTAATGACCTGTGATTCTCCCCGATTTTACAGGAACACCGCCGGGATGATGTTGTGGGTGGTATTCTTTTCATATCATTTTAGACAGTATTTCTGTTGAGCGATATGTATCATTCTAATGTCAGGTCTGTTTGCTCGTGATATATGTTTTGACGGTAGGAGGAATGTAATTGGTAAATTGCCGTAGGATTCCTTGCGGAGTAGTATCCGTAAGTACCATCGCACGATATTTTTCCTGCATAAATTGTTCCTCAGCCATACGATCAAACAAGGAAATAAGAGGATCGTAATAATGGTTAATGTTTAAAAGACCACATGGCTTTTCGTGCAAGCCTAATTGTGCCCATGTAAAAACTTCAAAATATTCTTCCATCGTTCCTGGGCCACCTGGTAAAGCAATAAACCCGTCCGCAATCTCTGCCATTTTAGATTTTCGTTCATGCATGGAATCAACAATGATTAGTTCGCTCAGGCTATTATGCGCAATTTCACGGCTTTGCAAAAAGTGAGGGAGCACACCGATGACGTGACCTCCTGCATGAAGTACCGCATCAGCTACTGCACCCATTAAACCAACGCTTGCTCCTCCATAAACCAGGCTTATCTCTTGTGCGGCAAGTGCCTTGCCCAGAGCAATAGCATGCTCTCGATAAATCGCAGACGCTCCATCACTGGAACCGCAGAAAACAGCAATGCTTTTCATATTAGATCCCCCTTATGAATATCTCTTTGCAAGTTTTTGCTGGTGTGTCCGAAATATGTCTTCCAAGGTGATATCATACTTGTTGGCGATTACGATAAGATTACCCAGTACGTCTCCAAGTTCTTCAGTTAAATGTTTCTTGTTATCCTCGAATGAACCATCCATTTCATCGGGACGGTCTCTGCCGATTTCCAGGGCGCGAATGGCTCTCGCAACCTCTCCAGTTTCTTCTGCCAAGAAACCAATTCGGACGAATATATCTAAATCCGACCAGCTTCTCTCCTGGTAATACTGCTTTACCCATTGTTGAAAATCATTAATATCCATATCCAGCCTCCAAATATAAACCAATGAATAGGTGTCGGCTATACACAAAACCTCAAGGTTTACATAAAACCGAAACATTTGTTCGTGTTTTTTTATTATATAAGATGAAAGGGTATTTTTCAAAGAAAAAAATATTTTTGGAGCGACCCACGGCGTTCAGCCAACCTTGCGTTTAAGTCCACTGCGACCGTATCAGGTCAGCTTGCTAGGCCGTAGTGAACTGGCTGTTATAGAGCGAGGCATAATGTCCCCCGCTTGCAAGCAGACCCTCATGGGTTCCGCTTTCGACCACATCGCCGTTTTTCATGTATAAAATCAGATCCGCTTCGCGGATGGTCGATAGTCTGTGGGCGATCACAAAGCTGGTGCGTCCGGCAATCATTTTCATAAACGCCTTTTGAATACGCGCTTCTGTCAGGGTGTCTATACTGCTGGTCGCTTCATCTAGAATGAGCATAGGTGGATCGACGAGGATTACCCGCGCGATGGTGAGCAACTGCTTTTGACCTTGCGACAGGCTGTCGCCTGAACCGCTGATGACCGTATCGTAGCCATGAGGCAGACGCTTGATGAAGCTATGTGCATTGGCAGCCTTTGCAGCCGCGATCACTTCTTCTTCCGTTGCTTCCGGCTTTCCGTAAGCGATATTGTCCCGAATCGTACCGCTGAACAGCCATGTATCCTGAAGTACCATGCCAAAATTAGTCCGCAAGCTGTCCCGGCTCATGTCATTGATATTGACCCCGTCGATGGATATCGAGCCGCTATCTACATCATAGAACCTCATGAGCAGGTTGACGAGCGTTGTTTTGCCTGCCCCGGTTTGACCGACAATCGCAACACGGGTACCCGGCTTAACCTCCAGACTAAAGTCCGTAATGAGCGTACGCTCCGGGGTATAGGAGAATTTGACATGATCAAAAAGAATCGTGCCTTTGCTGCGTTCCAAATGTACGGCGTTCGATTTTTCCGGCTGCTCAGACGGTGAGTCCAAAATAGCGAATATGCGCTGGGCAGAAGCCGTAGCCGCTTGGAACTGAGTTAGTACCCCTGTGATTTCATTAAAGGGCTTGGCGAACAGGTTCGTATAGATCAGAAAGCTTGACAATCCGCCTACCGAAATTACACCCAAAATGATGGATATACAGCCGATCATCGCCGTGACCGAGAAGGTCATGTTGTTCACCAGACGGGTGGAGGGATTGGACAATGATCCATAAAACTGTGATTTTACCCCGGCTTGATACAGTTGGTCATTTTTGGCGGCGAATTCGTCAAAAGAACGGTTTTCATAATGAAAGGCTGTAACCACCCGCTGTCCGCCAATCATTTCCTCCACATAACCATTCAGACTTCCTAAAATTTGGGCCTGTTCGCGGAACATGCGTTGGGATCGTGTGGTAATAAACCATGCCACGCCATACGTAACCGGGGCTGACACCAGCACGACCAGCGTCATGATCGGACTGATATACAGCATGAGCACAATCGAGCCTATAATCGTGATAATCCCGGTAATCAAGGTGGAAAAACCTTGAAGTAGCCCATCCGACACGGCATCCATATCGTTCACAAAACGGCTGATACTGTCACCTTGCGGGTGATTGTCATGAAAGCTTAATGGCAGGATATTAAAATGATCAAATAACTCTCGCCGCATATCATTGACCGTCTGATAAGCAATACGGTTCGTCAAATAGGTGAGCAGCCAGCTAAACAAGCTGCCTACGGCATACACCATGCCTAATCCGGCAAGAATATGCGCAATTCCTCTAAAATCCACCACTCCCTTATCCACCATATGGTCGATGGCCTGACCGATCATATAGGGACCGATCAGACTGGCAAGCACGCTGAGAATTGCGCTGACAATGACCCAAAACGCTGTTTTTTTATATTGGCCCACATAGGTTAACAATCTTCTCCAGGTTTCCTTGGCGCTCATTGGTCTACCTCCTGCGTTGAGAGCTGGGAACGATTAATTTCCTGATATACATCCGAACTGCTCATCAACTGTTCGTGTGTGCCGACAGCGACAACCCGCCCTTCGTCAAACACAATAATTTTATCAGCATGCTGTACGCTGCTGACCCGTTGCGAGACAAGCAGGACGGTCATGCTGCTGCTATTTTCCCGTAACGATTTACGCAAGGCGGCATCGGTTGCAAAATCAAGTGCACTTGATGAATCATCCAAAATGAGGATTTGCGGATTCCCTACAATAGCTCTGGCAATGGTTAGACGTTGCTTTTGACCTCCCGACAGATTAAGGCCCCCTCGGGCAATCGGAGCATCGTATTTTTCGGGCAGATTGGCAATGAACTCATCCGCTTGCGCAATCGCTGCTGCTCGGGCGATCTCCTTATCGGTGGCGTGTTCATGACCCCAGCGAATATTATCCGCTATGGTGCCGGTGAACAGCAGCGCCTTTTGTGGAACAATCCCGATTTTCTGCCGCAATGGTTCAAGCTTATACTGGCGAACGTCGATGCCTTCGATTTGAACCCGCCCCTCCACCGCGTCATAGAACCGGGGAATGAGATTCACAAACGTAGATTTCCCCGAACCCGTTCCTCCGATGATACCGACCGTTTCACCGGGGTAGATGTCAACGGTAACATCGCTAAGCGCCAATTGTCCCGTTTGGTTGTATCCGAAGGAGACGTGATCAAAAGCGATAACTGGTACGTTTTTTTGTGAGGACGTATGATCTTTAACCGGCTGACCTTCAGATATAGCAACATCGGAGATCGAAGCTTGGGTATCCAGAACCTCCTGAATCCGTGCTGCCGAGGTTGCGGCTTTGGTAAACAGAATAATTAAATTGGTCACCACGATGAGAGCCAGCAAAATCTGCGTGATATAATTAATAAAAGCAATAATCTCCCCTTGCGTAAGAGATCCATATTGAATATGAATGCCGCCGACCCACAGAATCGCAATAATGGCTCCGTTGACCACCAGCAAGGTGGCTGGGCTGAGCAAAGCGGAAATGCGCCCTACACGGATGGCGGTTTGGGTCAGGTCATCCGAGGCTGAATTGAACTTGACTCGTTCGGCTCCTCTTTTGGCAAAGGCCCGTATGACCCTTACCCCTGTTAGATTTTCGCTGAGTACAAGAGCGATGTTGTCCAGCTTTTTCTGATACTGGCGGTACAGCGGCGAAGCCTTCGTAATAACCAGATACAGGATCAAAGCCAGAATTGGCGTAGCGGCCAAAAGTACCAAAGCGAGGCGGAAGTCCAGGATCATCGACATGATAATAGCCCCAATGCAAATAAAAGGAGCCCGAATGACCAGACGAATCAGCATCGCCACAGCCGTCTGGAGTTGATTCACATCGTTCGTGATCCGATTGATGAGTGAGGGTGTACCAAACTTATCCAGATCGGCATAAGAGAACGATGAAATGTGCTTAAACATCGTATTGCGCAGCGTCGTTCCAAACCCTTGAGAGGCCCCGGCTGCGTAGAACTGGCACACCATTGAGCTGCCAAAGCCCAGCACGGTCATAAGCAACATCAAAAGACCC
Organism: Paenibacillus terrae; assembly: GCF_005217525.1. GTDB lineage: Bacteria > Bacillota > Bacilli > Paenibacillales > Paenibacillaceae > Paenibacillus > Paenibacillus terrae_C. The sequence continues at coordinate 47,032 of NZ_PNXQ01000006.1, forward strand.
ATCTGCCAAACATAATGGGTATCACCTTTGCCAACGCCATGATTGATCATTAGCGCTACCATCGTAGGCAGCAACAATTCCAGAATCGCCTCAATCAGTTTAAACAGAGGCCCAAGAATACTTTCCTTTTTATAAGGCTTCAAAAAAACAGCAAATTTCAGCAAAAAAACCATCACCTAACCTGAATAATGTATAAAGCCCGTTGATTCAACCTGATAACTGAATATGATTATGGCATATCCCAAACCATATGAATAATATTTAATATATATTAGAGGTATATGTATTACATATATCAGTACCGGAGGTCCATGATGGAATTGAGACATCTCAAGTATTTTCTGGCAATTGCAGAGGCGGGACAAATCACTGCGGCAGCCAAAAAGTTGCAAATCGCACAGCCTCCCCTAAGTCAGCAACTCATGCAGCTTGAGGAAGAGCTGGGTGTAAAGCTCGTGCATCGAGGCCCGCGAAGCATTCATCTGACGGAGGCCGGAATCATTTTGCAGAACAGGGCCAGGCAGATTTTGGAGCTGACCGATGCCACGACGAGGGAAATAAATGATTTTGCCAAAGGTATGAAGGGAACGCTCACGATTGGAACTGTCTCTTCTTCCGGCGCAGCCCTGATGAAAGACAGGCTTTCCGAATTTCACAAAACCTATGCGGGCGTAAAATTTGAAATCCATGAGGGAAACACGTTCATGATCCTAGATCTGTTGAAAAAGGGGATCGTAGAGGTCGGTATCGTCAGAACGCCGTTCAACACTACCGATCTGGGGTGTAGATATGCAGCCTCCGAGCCGATGGTCGCGGTGATGACAGAAGAGCATGACTGGAACCCTGACCAGAAGACGATTCCGTTGTCTGACTTGAAGAACAGACCGCTCATCGTGTACCGCCGCTTTGAGCAATTGATCCACGACGCCTGCATGAAGCACGGCTTTGAGCCGAATTTTTTTTGCAAAAACGATGATGCCCGCACTACGCTTCATTGGGCTAATGAAGGACTGGGTATCGGTATGATTTCACGGTCCGCACTGACTCTGGGCAGCAATAACCAGTTAATGGTGAAGGAAATTATGTGTGAAGAACTGCATACTCGTGTGGCGGCTGTCTGGCTCAAGGATCGTTACATGTCTTCTCTGGCCTCCCGATTTATCGAAAGCTTTAGCCAGGCACCCGATGGAGTCACTCCACAATAGCTGTTTTTTTTGTGGATGAAAGCATCTTTTTGTAAAATCTCATTTGAATTGCAAACGGGAACTGGATATAGTAGTACAGTAGGATAGCGATAGAATGGAGTTTGAACACATGCCACATAATGCAAAGGTCCAAATCCGTCTTCATAGTCATCACGACGGAGAAGATGTGGTGCAGGAGCTTCTCGGAGAAGCCATCATGCGTGGGAAGCATCTATATATAAGGTACGATGAACCCCAAGAGGGACCTGAGGGCGGAACGACACGGAATACGGTCAAAATCGGACCGGATGAGTTGAAGCTGATTCGTCATGGCGAGGTGCAATCGGAGCAGTCATTTGCGCTGGGACGAAGATTGCCGGGATTTTACCGATCGCCTTATTTAAGCCTGAACATGTCTGCGCATACGCAGAAGCTCGATATTCGAATGGACGGATTTACCGGACAGGTGAGCTGGACTTATGATCTGTACGTATTTGAGGATTTCTCGGGGCATTTTGCCATCAGTTTGCATATACAGGAGGAGCAACAATCATGACAAGCAATCCACTGGAACTCATTAATCAAAAGGTGACCTCAGCTATCGAGGCAGCGGTACTGGCTGCTGGAATCGTGAGCCGCGAAGAGCTGCCGACGATCACGCTGGAGGTGCCGAAGGACAAGTCGCACGGTGATTTGGCTACGAACGCGGCGATGCAGCTCACCCGCATTGCGAAGAAAAACCCGCGTCAAATTGCAGAAGATTTGATCGCAAATATGGACTTGGCTGCCGCTTCAATTGAAAGCGCGGAAATAGCCGGACCGGGCTTTATTAACTTCCGTCTGAACAAGGGCTACCTTTATGCTGTCATTAAACAAGTGCAGGAGCAGGGAGCGGATTACGGACGTATACAGGAAGGTGCAGGCAAAAAGGTACAAATCGAGTTCGTCAGTGCGAATCCGACAGGTAGCCTGCACTTGGGCCATGCACGTGGTGCGGCAGTGGGGGATGCCCTCTGCAACGTGCTTGATTTTGCCGGATACAAGGTAACTCGTGAATACTACATTAATGATGCGGGCAACCAGATTTACAACATGAGCCGCTCGATTGAGGCGCGTTATTTGCAAGAGCTGGGACAGCCTGCGGAGATGCCGGAGGACGGGTATCACGGTGAGGACATCATCGGATTTGCCAAGGAACTGGTGGCCGAGAAGGGCGATTCCCTGTTGTCTTTGACACCAGGCGACCGCGCAGCTTATTTCCGTGACTACGGTCTGGAAAAGGAACTGAACAAGATCAAGCGCGATCTGGAGCTGTTCCGTGTACCTTTTGACTCCTGGTTCAGCGAAACATCGCTGTATGAGAACGGTGAAGTACTTAAAGCGCTGAATGAGCTGCGTGACCGTGAGGAGATTTATGAGAAGGACGGAGCCACATGGCTGAACACAACCAAGTACGGCGACGATAAAGATCGTGTCTTGATCAAAAATGACGGTACATACACGTACCTGACCCCGGATATCGCTTACCATCGCGACAAATATGCCCGTGGGTATGACACAATCATCAACATTTGGGGAGCGGATCACCACGGCTACATTCCACGGATGAAAGCAGCTATGGAAGCACTGGGCAACGACCCGGATAAGCTCAAAGTGCTGATTGCCCAAATGGTCAGCCTGTTCCAAAATGGGGAAAAGGTAAAAATGTCCAAGCGTACCGGTAAGGCCGTGACGATGGAAGACCTGATGGAAGAAGTGGGCGTGGACGCGATCCGTTACTTCTTCACGATGCGCAGCATGGATTCGCATCTGGATTTTGACATGGATTTGGCGATTTCCACTTCTAATGAAAATCCGGTATTCTACGTGCAGTATGCCCACGCGCGGGCGTGCAGCGTATACCGTCAAGCTGAGGAGCAGGGCATTGCGGTACTGCCGTTGGCAGAGGTTGATCTGTCCAAGCTGACGGCTGAGCATGAATACGACCTGTTGCGCAAAATCGGCGAGCTTCCGGAGGAAATACTGGTAGCGGCTGCGAGCTTTGCGCCACACCGTATGATTCGTTACGTCTACGAGCTGGCATCGCTGTTCCACAGCTACTATAAAGCAGAACGTGTGATCACTGAGGATGCCGCTCAAACGCAGGCCCGCTTGGCACTGTTTGGCGCGGTGCGCACCACCATTGCCAATGTGCTGAAGCTGGTAGGCGTGTCTGCACCGGAACGCATGTAAGCAAGCCACTTTAATGATAAAAGGAACCGTCTGTACCATCCCCAGCAGGGTGGCACGTGCGGTTCCTTTTTTGTACGAGCAGCTTAGTAGCGTTCCAGTACCAAATTCGTTTTCAGGGAATCGGCGGGAACCAGCCACCCTTTGGATTGCAGCAGATTGATCAGCTTGGTGCGATTGCTGGAGGCAACGCTGTAGTCCGAGGTTTTGAAGGAGATTTCAATGATGGTATCTGTACCTGATCCGTTCGCACTGCGGATAGGCCAGACTTCAACATCGGTATCCAATCCCTGGAAGCTTCCTCCATATTTGCTGACCTGTACAGGACCGCGTACTCTGGAGTCTGCCAAGGCTTGTTTACCCCAGTTGCTGGTTTTCCAGTTTTGCAGTTTGCCTGGAAGATTGTCCAATAGTTGCTTTAACGCCTGATCCGGGGAAGGAAGAGTTAATCCTTTGGAAGCGTTCGTTTTTTTATCATTGGAAAAGCTCAGTGTCTGCTTGCTATAACCCCAATCCACCTCGGCATCGTAGTTATCATCAGATGCGCTAAAACCTTCTTTATTGGCTTGGGTGAGAGCCGCGTTGATATCTCCGTTCGTGACTGTGTACCGTTTCTTGTAGGTTAATTCATAATTCTTTTTATCTTCTTTTTTGCGAAATCTGACATTCCAGCCCTCGTTGTTCAATTGCAATTGATCCGTGTCAAAATATTCGACGCTCAATCGTTGCGCAGCTTCGCTAATTTGAAACTCGTTGGCTACGCTGCTTTTCAAAGAGCCGTCCGCATTGAGGACCTTAGCTGTATCCAGCATCAGTTTTACCTCATAGCTTGGTGTGGCATTGGCGGCAGCCTGCGCAGGCTCGGCCCCTTTCCATCCCGTTACAAGCAGCACTGCACTCAGGGTTAATACTGACAAAGCCTTTGTGATACGAAGACCGGTTTTCATCCAATCATCTCCTGTTCGTCCGAATGGGGGTACACGCTACACTTTACGGGTGTAATGTCAGTCGTATGTCAAGGCAAGCTGGTACTCTGGTTAAAAAATAACATAATTTCTATATGACAGGTAAGATTTATTCTTGGTTCCCTGACAAATATTCAGCAAATTGGCGGATTAGAGCGGAGCGGTGGCGGTCCTTATTGCTAACCATATAAATGTACCGCTCTACACGTTGGCCCGGAATAGGCCGTATGACGAGCATCCCGCGTTCAACCTCAGACTGCACAGCTATGCGGGAGACGAAAGAGACGTGTTCTCCCAGCATGACCGCCTGCTTGATCGCCTCCAGCGAATCCAGCTCCAAATAGGAGGGGAGACGGCGTCCACCACGCTCCAGCCATTTGTCGGTCATTTGGCGTGTGCTGGAATCCTTGCCGTGCAGCACGAAAGAGGAAGAAGCGATTCGCTCAGGTGTTAAATCGGTTTCGCTTGCGAGCGGGTGATCCGGTGCGCAGATCAGTACCAGCTCATCCTCGCCCAAGGATTCCGATACCAGTGAGGGCACTTGAAACGGCTCTGTTGAAATAACGCCAAGGTCGATTTCGTGACGGGCAAGCATGTCCTTGATCACCGGAGCAGTTTTCACGGACAAGGCAATATGAATTCCCGGATGTTCCCGGGCAAAACGGTGCAGCACCGCAGGAAGCACATAGGTAGCTGGTACATAGCTTGCGCCGATTCGAATGCTCCCCCGCTGGAGTGTGTCGAACTCGCAGACAACCCGCTCCGCCTCGGCGGCGAGCGCATTAATCTTGCCGGCATAGTGGAGCAGCGCGTACCCAGCATCCGTCAGGATGATTTTGCCCATACGCGTGTCGAACAACTTCACCCCCAAATCCCGCTCCAGGTTTCTCATATGAAAGGTGATGGTCGGTTGTTTCAGACCGAGAAGCTCAGCTACTGTGGTAATTTTATGATGCTTGTTCAGCAACTCTACAATATGCAGCTTCAGAAGACTTAAATTCACTTGGATGCCCCGCTTTCTGTTTGATCGGAAACTCATTCCGCTCCATGCGTGGCGGTATCAATCCCCTCTATATAGATTAAATCTATGAGTGTTAACACAATTCATTGAAATAATTAATTTTGCTTTAACTTTCCAATAACACAGGCTGCGAATTCAACCTTTACACTGGGGTCAGTCATAAGAACAGGCAGGTAATGCGATGAATCAGGATCTATATATTCACGGTTTGAGTAAAACCTTCGGTCATATGACCGCATTGCACGAGACGAATCTGGTCGTACGACGGGGACAATTCACGACACTCCTCGGTCCGTCCGGCTGCGGGAAAACAACGCTTCTACGCATGATTGCAGGGCTGGAAATGCCGGATACCGGCACGATCACGTTGGGGGAGGAAGTTCTTTTTTCGGCAGAACGCAAAAAGGATATTCCCGCTCATCTCCGTCATTTCGGCATGGTGTTTCAGGATTTTGCGCTGTGGCCGCATATGACGGTGTTTGAAAATGTGGCCTTCGGGCTGCGTGCGGTCAAGCAGACCAAAGGTGTCGGCTCTGGCAGCGTGCGTGGCAAGGAACTGCGAGCAGCGGTGCTGGAGGCGCTGGACAAAGTCAGACTGTCGGGGATGGAGGATCGATATCCTCATCAGCTATCTGGTGGCCAGCAGCAGCGAGTCGCTTTTGCCCGCGCGGTCGCCATCCGACCCAGGCTCGTCTTATTCGATGAGCCGCTCAGTGCACTGGATGCGGTGCTTCGCGAGGAGATGCGCATCGAAATGCTGTCGCTGGTGCGGGATCTGGGGCTGACCGCTCTGTACGTCACCCATGATCAGATTGAGGCTATGTCGATGTCCGATGAAGTGGTCGTCATGAGAAGCGGACATATTTTGCAGACCGGAACACCCGAAATCATCTACAGTCGTCCATCTCATCCAGAGGTGGCGAGGTTCATCGGCAAGTCGAACTGGCTGGAGTCGGAGCGGACGCTATTCCGTCCCGAGCATGTTCGCTGGGAACAGAATCAAGTGGATCAGCATTCTTTTTCAGTAGAGATTCGGCATGTCAGCTATGTTGGAGATCGTTATGAAGTCCGCATATTGGCGGAGAACGGCGAGCTGTGGACTGCGTATCATTCCACCCGCTTGCCTATCGGAGAACAAAAGCAAATTTGGGTATCACCGCAACACATCCACCAACTCGATTCATAGGGAAAAGGGGTATATACAAGATGATAAACAAGCACGTTTTTCGTTCAGGTTGGAAAAAGGGCGCGATGCTCGCATTAACATTGACCTTTGGACTGGCTGTCGCAGGCTGTGGAACGGCTACACCATCTAAGGATGGTGCGCAATCCACCGGATCAGCAGGACAAGCCGGGGCGGCATCGACCGATCAGAAGCTGGTTGTCTACAGCGCAGGCCCTGACGGACTGGCAAAAAAGCTGGTAGCTGGGTATGAGGCGCAAAGCGGAGTGAAGGTCGAGCTGTTCCAGGGAACGACAGGTAAAATTTTGGCCCGCATGGAAGCCGAGAAGGCGAATCCGGTAGCAGATGTGGTGGTGCTGGCATCTCTTCCGTCCGTACAAGGCTTGAAAAAAGACGGCCTCACGCTGCCCTACCCGGATGCCCAAAACGCGGACAAGCTGAATCCCGATTGGTCCGACAAGGAAGGCAACTATTTCAGCACCAGTGCTTCCGCGTTAGGTATCGCGTACAACACGAAGCTGGTGAAGACACCGCCGACTTCATGGGCCGATCTCGCGAAGCCGGAATACAAGGACCAAGTTAACATTCCTGATCCGTCCCTGTCCGGCTCGGCGCTGGATTTTATGACTGGCTACCTGAGTGCCAAAGGCGATGGGGGCTGGACGTTGTTCGAGCAGTACAAGGCTAACGGCGTAGCGATGGCTGGAGCCAATCAGGAAGCGCTGGACCCGGTCATTACCGGAGCCAAAAGCATGGTCGCTGCTGCGGTTGATTACATGACCTACAAGGCCAAAGCCAAAGGCGAGCCGATCGACATTGTTTATCCGAAGGAAGGAACAGTCATCAGCCCACGCCCTGCAGCGATTCTCAAATCGACACAGCATGAGCAGAACGCCAAGGCATTCATTGACTATCTGCTGTCGGACGAGGCACAGAAGCTGGTAGCGGACGCTTCCTTGCTTCCGGGACGCACGGATGTCAAAGCAGATAAGCGCGCCAATCTGGATGAGATTCCGTTGCTGAAAACCAATTGGGAATGGATGGGCGAGCACGGGCCTGACGTGACAGAGAAGTTCACGCAAATGTTCAAGTAAGCGGATGGGGTTCTTATCCGTCAAACAGATCAGAGCGTGGAGTCTGACACTCGCTCTGATCGCGCTTGCTTTACTGATCGTGCTGCCGTTGCTACAAATCTTCATCCAAAGTGTGTATGTAGATGGACAATTACAATGGTCTGCGCCTTTCCAGACGTTGGCTGCATCCCGATTTATGGGTGTGCTGTTCGGCTCGATCTGGCTGGGCATTTGTGTTATTGCCGGAACGACGGTGCTTGCACTTCCGCTCGCGTGGGTCATGTCCAACACGCGTCTCGCTAGCTGGCGCTGGCTGGACGTGGTGCTATTGATTCCGTTTATGACCCCGCCCTATATCGGGTCCATGGGCTGGATTTTGTTTATGCAAAAAAACGGGTATCTGGAGCAGTTGTTTCCGAGCCTGCATTTCTTGACCCCGTTCTTTTTCAGCTTTGGCGGCATGGTGATGATCATGAGTCTGCATCTGTTTCCGTTCCTGTACCTGCTGCTGCGCGGTGCGCTGGTTAGGATTGGCGGCAGTCTCGAAGAGGCCGGAGCCGTTATGGGCGGCGGCTTTCTGTACAGGTTCCGCCGGATCATTTTACCGCTGCTGCTGTCGGCTTACGGAATGGGCGCGCTGCTCATTTTCGTCAAAACGATTGCCGAGTTTGGAACCCCCGCTACTTTTGGGCGACGTATCGGGTATGAGGTCATGACATCGGAAATTCACAAATACATTTCCAGTTGGCCGATTGATTTCGGCAAGGCGACATCCATGGCCTCAGTGCTTTTAACCGCCTGTCTGCTCGTGTGGTATGTGCAATCGGTGATCAACCGTAAGTACACATACAGGCTGGTAGGTGGTAAAGGTTCTCGTCCTTCCCGTCTTCGTGTATCCGGCTGGACTACGGGACTGAGCATCGCATTCATTCTATTGTTGCTAATGGCGTCCATTGGTATCCCTTATTTTTCAATTATCGCTGCTTCCACCATGAAGCTGCGGGGGATCGGCTTGGCTTGGGATAACTTTACGCTCGATTATTACAAGGAACTGCTGTCTTGGGGCTCAGAGAGCATGGAGGCGTTGCTGAACAGCATATTTCTCTCTTTGGGGGCATCGACGATTGCCGTTATGCTGGGCACATGGTTTGCGCTCGTCATTGGCGGCTCGCGTACGAGGCTCCAGCGGACGGTGGATGCATTCAGCCTGCTTCCGAACACGGTTCCGGGGATTGTTATGGTAGTCGGCCTTATTTTATGGTGGAACTCGCCATGGATGCCGATTCCGTTGTATAACACGTACGGTATGGTCATTCTGACGTATGTTGTCTTGTTTGTTCCTTATACAGTCCAGTATGTCAAAAGCGCCTTTACGCAGGTAGATACTGCTCTTTTTCAGGCAGGACAGGTGTTTGGCGGTCGACCGACTTATGTATTCCGGCGGATTGTGCTGCCGCTGATTTTACCGGGCATGCTGGCAGGCTGGATGATGACCTTTACCATTGCTTCGCGCGAACTGGTCGGCTCGTTGCTGATTTTGCCGCCATCCATCCAGACGTCTGCAACCTACATTTTTGCCCAGTTCGAACAGGGGCAGGTGTCGCTTGGTATGGCAATGGCGGTCATGTCGGTCGGTTTGACCACGCTGCTGCTGATCTTAATGGAAAGCTTAAACTCGCAAAGAAAGTGGAAATGATGATGACGAAGCTTCGAATTTGGGGCGGAGCGGGCGAACATGGCCGCTCCTGCTATGTTTTGGAAGGAAAGCAGCATCGCATCATGCTGGATTGTGGTGTGAAAAAGGAAGGAACCGGGCAGTATCCGGTTTTTCCGCCGCAGGAGGCGGAGAGGCTGACTGCTGTATTGCTGTCTCATGCACATGAAGATCATTCGATGGCGCTCCCCTTACTGTACAAAAATGGATACCGGGGAGAGGTGTGGACGACAAAGGCCACTGCGGAACAGCTAGGTTCCTATTTTCGCTCCTGGCATACTTATGTAGAATCGAGAGGCGGAAAATTGCCTTACGACGAACAGGATATCGAATCTATCACTTACCGTTATCTGGAGGATGAAGCGCCGTCAGGGGTGTGGCAAGAGGCTAGTCCGGGTGTACGGATCATGTGGGGACGCAGTGGGCATTTGGCTGGCGCTGTGTGGTACGTAGCAGAAATGGAAGGGAAGCGGTTATTCTTTTCGGGAGACTACAGCCGCGAGTCCGAGCTGCTTGTTGCCGATGTACCAGAACCCAATCTAGCCGATATCTCCATTATGGACAATGCCTATGACATGGATATAGACCCGCAGCCGGTGAAGCTGGAGCGGCTGCGGGTCGAGATGGAACGGATTTTGTCTGCTGGTGGTCATGTGCTGCTTCCGGTACCTGCCTTTGGTCGGGGACAGGATTTGATCGTGTGGGCCAGCGAACAATTCCCTGAACAAGCCATGATTATAGAGCCGGACATATGGCAGGGATTACAGCGTCTGAGCTGTTTGAAAGAATGGCTACGCCCGGAAGCACCTGTACGGATAGAACATGTGCTGCACAGTGACAGGATCTTTGTGCCTCGTGATGCTGCGGAGCGAGTACGGCTGCTGGAACAGAGTGCTGCGGCTATCATCGTAACCGGGGATGGGATGATGGATTCGCCACGGGCGCGCTGGTACTATCAATATTTGTCGGATCAACCGTCGAGTGTGGGGGAGGGCAAAGGTAGCGGAAAAAGTAATCATAACGGTGTTATTTTGACGGGACATGCTTCAAGCGGTTCTTTTGGTAAACATCTGCTGGAACGTGGGGATCAGGATGACTGTTGTATCGTACGGCATTTGATTTACAAGGTGCATCAGGGGATATCGGATGTGAGACAAATGTTGAAGGTGTTGCCTGGTAAACAGGTTGTGCTCGTTCATGCGCCCAAGCCGCAGACCGATCTTGTGCGGGGCGAGCTGATAAGAGAAGGCTGGACCGAGCACGAAAGCTCTGTAAAAGCCATTCACTCTTTGGAACCAGGCGCAATGTTAAACGTTTAGATGATTCATTTTGCTCCATCCGTTATTTCGTACCCTCCTGCATCAGTCGGAAGGCATCGACTTCCCCAAGTTTCGTGGATATAGTGTTGCGCCCGCTGCTTTTACGAAGGCGCAGCGGTGTAGCGGTACGCTTGAGCAGTGCTTTGATTTCTCCAGGCCCCATCTCCGGTCTCAGTGAAAGGAGCAGGGCAATGCTTCCGGTTACGTGAGAAGTAGCCATAGACGTACCGCTCATTTCGTGATGCTTGCCGTGTATCCATGAGGAAATAATCTTTTCACCCGGCGCGTACACGTCTACGAATTGTCCCCGGTTGCTGAAAGGTGCGATGCGTCTGTATTTATCGGTAGCTCCGACCGAAATGGTCTGGGAATAGCGGGCGGGGTAGTCAATACTCCGGCGCTTGCCCTCGTTTCCCGAGGAAGCTACGATCACAATACCGTTTTGATACGCTTTGTTCACCATATCAAGCAGCGCCTTGCTGCGTGATTTCATACCGAAGCTCATATTGATAATATCGATACGATTCAATACACACCAGTCGATGCCAAGAATAATATCCGAAACGTAGGCGGCCCCGTTATGGTCAAACGCTTTTACAGGATGAATCAGCGCCTGAGGTGCTACGCCAATCCTACCCTCATCATAGTTGGATGCCGCGATGGTACCGGCAATATGAGTGCCGTGACCGTTATCGTCATAGGGTAGCATGGTCCGATTAAGCAAATTGATGCCTCTAGCGAGAGAATGACGCAGATCAGGATGTTGAAAATCCGCTCCTGTGTCAATCACACCAATCCTGATTCGGTTTCCTGTAGAGGAAGGCCAAGCCTTGTGTGCGCGTACCTGTTTGACCCCCCATGGCATGGGCAGGTTTTTCTCCGTCTTCGGCATATGGGCCGCTCCTCCATGTACCCTCATGCGAGTATCTTCTTCAACGGTAACACCGTTGTGATATTTGCCGAGCCTGTTTCCCCCTGGAAGCGGGGCAATCAGGGCGCGAATCAGCCGGGCCGGTTGTACTTGCCGTAATCCCGCAAGCTCGGGTTTCAGCTTCCTGAGATAGGACAGGCATTCCCGGTATTGGTGAGGCTTATCGAACGTAATGATCTGTTTGTGTCGTCCACTGCGGGACGGCTCCGAAATCCCCTCGTGCAAACGCTGCAAAAAACCCGGATAGTCCATTTGAGACAGTCCCCCTCCGATGAGCCATGCTGAGGTATTGTATGAGCAAGCGTCAGCGGCGGCATGGGAAACCTGCCCCTTTTTTATGGAAATAGGCCTGCTTGTCGTGTCAAAGTGATCGCGGACACATACGATACATGGAGGGCATAAGCTCTTGTGCAACAACTTTGGGAACTTCTCCCGGAGCGGGTACAGTCGAAAGACGGGGGGGACTCCGTCTTTTTAACGTGCGCCGCCTTGTTCAAGGCATACTACTGCAAATTGTACGGATACCCATGTTTAACTTGCAATTTGCTTCCAAATAGGTTTTACTTAGTTTTGATAATGGATATGTTAGTATTGCATGTATCGTGTATGCTCTGAAACATGTTCTTGTGAATTACGTGTGAGAGGAAGTGTCCCTAGGTGAGTACCCCACTCAACTTGAAGATTGACCCGGAGAAAGTCCACGAGACTCCAATGGTGGATTTGGCATTTATGGTATTGAAAGCGGCCAATACTCCATATTATTACCGTGACCTGATGAATGAAGTCGCCAAATTGCGCGGCATGTCCGACGAAGAAATTAATGACGTTATCGCTCAGCTATATACTGAAATCAACATTGACGGGCGTTTTGCCTGTGTCGGTACGAATCTGTGGGGCTTGAAGCGTTGGTATCCAGTGGATAAATCCGAAGATGCTCTGACAGGCGCCAAGCGTCCTCGTATCATTAATGACGAAGACGATGACGACGAAGAGGACTATCATGAGGAAGAAGAAACTTACAGCACCGATGATGACTTCGATGCAGACAGTGAAGACGAGGATAGCGAAGAAGAACTGTTCGACGGTGAAGATGACGATAGCGATGAAGACGTGGTTATAGACGATGAAGACCTTAGTGATGAGGAAGATACAGAAGATGAAAATGATGACGAATCGACAGACGACGACGATGATTCGCTTCGTTAGGATCAGGCTGTAAGGGGAGAGGTATTCTCCCCTTTTTCATGACCATTTTCTTGAAACTGCCTTCAGATTTGAAGCTTTCAGATGGATTCCCTTTAGTTTTGTCAATGGGCAAATTAACAAAGATAACTTCCTTGACAGCGGATTGGACACGGGGTAAACTATTGCTTGGGCTTATGATTGATTCACTTATATGTTTGCTTTTTGTATAAAAGTGCCCCGTACTACGGGAGTGCTTTTTTGTTTTTTTATAGGGTGTTTCCACTCATGAAAGAGGGCTAAGGGCGGCGGGTATGGAAAATGATTCGCTGTCTTCTTCATGGATGATAATCCGTGTAAACGGGTTACGATAACATCATAATGTCGCCTGAATTTTGGACTTTATTTAGGAGGGTTTTAAACAGTGACAAAGTATATTTTTGTGACAGGCGGGGTTGTGTCTTCCTTGGGCAAAGGGATTACGGCAGCTTCACTGGGAAGGCTTCTGAAGAACAGGGGACTAAAGGTAACGATTCAAAAATTCGATCCGTACCTTAATGTCGATCCGGGGACGATGAGCCCTTACCAGCATGGTGAAGTGTTTGTAACGGATGACGGTGCGGAAACGGATCTTGACTTGGGACACTATGAGCGCTTTATTGATATCAATCTGTCCAAGAACAGCAATGTCACGACAGGTAAGGTATACTCCAGCGTAATCAGCAAAGAGCGTCGCGGGGAGTATTTGGGCGGTACGGTGCAGGTTATTCCACATATTACGAACGAAATCAAGGAGCGCGTATATCGTGCAGGTCGTGAAGCGGGTTCGGACGTAATTATCACAGAAATCGGCGGTACTGTGGGTGATATCGAGAGCTTGCCATTTTTGGAAGCGATCCGTCAGCTCAAAAGTGAGGTAGGACGTGAGAATGTAATGTACATTCACGTAACCCTCATTCCTTATATTAAAGCGGCTGGTGAGGTTAAAACCAAACCAACTCAACACAGTGTAAAAGAACTACGCAGCATCGGCATTCAACCGAATGTCATTGTTTGCCGTACAGAGCATGAACTTTCCTCCGATATGAAGGCCAAAATCGCGCTGTTCTGCGATATTGATGCTAACGCAGTAGTAGAATGCCGCGATGCCTCGACTTTGTACGAGGTTCCATTGAACTTGCGTGAAGAAGGCTTGGACGAGATCGTAGTCAATCACCTCAAGCTGACAACACCTGCACCGGATATGACGGAGTGGGAAGGGCTTGTTGAACGGATCAGAAAGCTGGATAAAACGGTTGAAATCGCCATTGTTGGTAAATATGTTGCACTGCATGATGCTTATTTAAGTGTGGTCGAATCCCTTTCGCACGCCGGATTTGACGCCAATGCGGATGTGAAAATCCGTTGGGTGAACGCAGAAGAAGTAACGGACGAGAACGTAGCAGACATGCTGGGCGGCATTGGCGGTATTCTCGTACCGGGCGGCTTCGGCGATCGCGGAATTGAAGGTAAAATCAGCACCATCCGTTATGCTCGTGAACAGAAAATCCCGTTCTTCGGTATTTGTCTTGGCATGCAAGTATCTGTCATTGAGGTAGCCCGTTCCCTGGCTGGTCTGGATGGAGCCAACAGCTCGGAAATCAATCCGGCTACGGATTACCCGGTCATCGACTTGCTGCCTGACCAAAAGGACATCGAAGATATGGGCGGAACGATGCGTCTCGGATTGTATCCGTGCAAACTGACGGAAGGTTCGTTGGCTTCGGCTTGTTACAACGATGAGCTGGTATACGAAAGACACCGTCATCGGTATGAATTCAATAATGAGTATCGTGAAGTTATTGAAAAGGCAGGTCTTCGCATTTCCGGTACTTCACCGGACGGACGTTTGGTGGAAATTGTGGAACTGCCTGGGCATCCATGGTTTCTGGCGGTACAATTCCATCCGGAATTCACTTCCCGTCCGAACCGTCCACAGCCGTTGTTCCGTGAATTTGTTAAGGCGGCATTGCAGCTTCAAGGCTAATGCTGCGGCCTGTAAGACCTCCTTAGGGAGGTCTTTTTTTATTCCACGCTTCCTGATTATGAAAGAATATTCCACAATTATGTATAAGAGAAGGATTTTCTTTTTGCAGGAGCGAATATAGTTTAGGGTATGGGACGGATATTGTACGTCATCGGACGCTGTTATGGCAATAGCTGCATGATCCTCGTTTTAAGATCTTAGGAGGTTAAAACATTGGAAAAGAAAAAAGTGTTAATCGTCGATGACCAGAATGGAATACGAATTTTGCTGATGGAAGTGTTCGGAAGTGAGGGTTACGAGACCTTTCAGGCAGCAAACGGAAAAATTGCACTTGAAATTGTTGAAAAGGAACCTCCTGATTTGGTTCTGCTCGATATGAAAATTCCGGGTATGGACGGACTTGAAATCTTGAAGCATCTAAAGACCATGAATCCCGATATCAAGGTTATTATGATGACAGCTTATGGAGAACTGGACATGATTAAAGAGGCGACGGAGCTGGGAGCACTCATGCACTTTACCAAGCCCTTTGATATTGATGAAATGCGAATCGCCGTAAACAAGCAACTCAGGGGTGACGAAGAGAGTCACTTTGGTTGAAAACTCTGTTAACACAACAGGGTTTTTTGTTTGTGTTTATGGGAAATACTGAAAGTAAATCCTCTCCTTATACAATTCTATGAAAAAACGGCGTCCTGAGCGTGATTTTCGTATGTGTTGATGTGCAAAAGCTTGTTTAGTATTTAACATGGGTTGTGGTATAATAAGCCCGTATGTGATGTCGGCTAAAATATAGACAAACCCAAACACCCTTAGGAGGACTGTAACCATGCCATTGGTATCTATGACAGACATGTTGAACAAAGCACTTGAAGGAAAATACGCGGTAGGTCAGTACAACATTAACAACCTGGAGTGGACTCAAGCTATTCTGGGCGCTGCTGAAGAAGAAAAATCCCCGGTAATCCTGGGCGTATCTGAAGGTGCAGCACGTCACATGGGCGGTTTCTACACTGTTGTTAAAATGGTAGAAGGTCTTATTCATGACATGAAAATTACGGTTCCGGTTGCGATCCATTTGGACCACGGTTCCAGCTTTGAAAAATGTAAAGAAGCCATTGATGCTGGTTTCACATCTGTTATGATTGACGATTCCCACAGCCCAA
>NZ_PNXQ01000006.1:63034-63398 GCF_005217525.1 Paenibacillus terrae
CGAAACAGGTATCGACACACTGGCTCCTGCACTGGGTTCCGTTCACGGACCTTACAAAGGCGAGCCAAACCTTGGATTCAAAGAAATGGAAGAGATCTGCACTGCAATCAAACTTCCACTTGTTCTGCATGGTGGTACTGGTATCCCAACGCATGACATCAAAAAAGCAATCTCGCTGGGAACTTCCAAAATCAATGTAAACACAGAGAACCAAATCGTGTTCGCGAAAGTGGTTCGTGAAGTGCTTGCTGAGAAACCGGATGCTTATGACCCACGTACATTTATCGCTCCAGGTCGTGAAGCGATTAAACAAACCGTTATCGGTAAAATCCGTGAGTTCGGTTCCAACAACCAAGCGTAAGAA
>NZ_PNXQ01000006.1:63408-73348 GCF_005217525.1 Paenibacillus terrae
GCATCTGCATGGTTCAATGTATCTCTTGATTGTAATTGTAGTTCTGCACAGAGGATTTGAATCTGTTCAGTTGAATAGTTTGACTTGGAAAGCACACCGCTTAGCCGGTGTCTTTCCATTTTAACCACCAAAAAGTTGAAAGTTTATTATTTGACCGACTGCAAAACAAGTAGGGGGACCCTCAAGCTTATGGAAAAATTGATGATCACCGGTGGACGGCCGCTTCAAGGTACAGTTTCCATCAGCGGTGCCAAAAACAGTGCCATCGCCTTGATTCCCGCCGCCATTCTGGCAGAGTCGGAAGTCATTTTGGACAATTTGCCGCTGTTGAGTGATGTGGCGGTATATTCCGAAATACTGGAGGAACTTGGTGCAACCGTTGCCTGGGAAGGCAGCCAGATGAGAATAGATCCATCCTCCATTAAATCCATTCCCATGCCGAATGGACCTGTTAAAAAATTACGGGCATCCTATTATATGATGGGAGCCATGCTAGGCCGCTTCAAGGAAGCGATCATCGGTTTGCCAGGAGGGTGTAATTTTGAACCTCGGCCCATTGATCAGCATATCAAAGGTTTTGAAGCACTGGGTGCTACGGTGACGAATGAGCACGGTGCTATTCATTTGCATGCCAAAGAGCTGCGAGGTACCAAGATTTATTTGGATGTCAGCAGTGTAGGAGCTACGATTAACATTATGCTGGCGGCCGCACGTGCCAAAGGCGCCACAATTATCGAAAATGCGGCTAAAGAGCCTGAGATTATAGATGTAGCAACCTTGTTAAACTCCATGGGGGCCATTATTAAGGGCGCCGGAACGGAAACGATACGGATTGAAGGTGTGTCCGAGCTACATGGCTGCCGTCACTCCATCATACCTGACCGCATACAAGCGGGCACATATATGATTGCTGCTGCGGCTACTCGTGGTAATGTTTTGATTGATAACGTAATTCCCAAGCATATGGAGGCTCTGACTGCAAAAATGCAGGAAATGGGTATTGGCATAGAGGAATATGACGAAAGTATTCGTGTTCTGGGTTCACCTTCATATGAGCATGTTGATGTTAAAGCCTTAATTTACCCCGGATTCGCCACAGACTTGCAATCTCCTATGACCAGTTTGCTTACTCAGGCGCAAGGGGTCAGTGTACTGAGCGATTTTGTTTATAGCAATCGTTTTAAACATGTCCCTGAACTTGTACGAATGGGGGCTAAAATCCGCGTGGAAGGTCGTTCGGCTATTATTGAGGGGGGCAAGCTAAATGCGGCTAAAGTCAAAGCGGCCGATCTGCGTGCTGGCGCAGCGCTTGTCATTGCCGGACTTACCGTAAGTGAAGGCGTAACCGAGGTGTCAGGTGTAGAATACATCGACCGTGGTTATGACCATCTTGTCTCCAATCTGCGTCTTTTGGGCGCGGACGTATGGCGGCAGACAGAATAACAAACTTCTTACATTTTGGGACTCCCGGAACGGATGAACAATAGAATGGATAGTCTCTATGCAGCCGCTGCATGATACAAGATATAGGTTTATACCTGAATCAATTTCATAATCCCCTCAGTAGCTTTAATCAAGAGTACATATAGAGCAAAATGGTTTAGTTTGTCTATATGTACATACATTTCGTTGGCTTAATCATTTATGAAATTGATTCACCTAACAATCTTTTATCGGAAAACCGTAATAATTCGGTATAATCTAGGCAGATGGCTGCATAACTTTATTTGTTTTGGTTAAAATTATGTTGATGGCGTTTATGATATCATTGTCTATCATTTAGTTTTGAATGGACTTAATAATTGAATAGGTGGTTATTATATGGATCTGCAAATTTCCGATCTGGAAGAAATGAAGCTGACCGATCTGTACAAACTGGCCAAGCAATACCAGATCCCGTACTACGGAACGCTCAAGAAAAAAGAATTAATTTTTGCCATCCTGCGTGCACAAGCCGAGAAGAGCGGATTGATGTTTATGCAGGGTGTTCTGGAAATACTTCCTGAAGGTTACGGCTTTCTGAGGCCGATCAATTACCTCCCGAGTACCGAAGATATTTACATCTCTGCTTCACAAATCCGCAAGTTTGACTTGAGAACAGGCGATCTAGTATCCGGTAAATGCCGGACTCCGAAAGAGAATGAACGATATTTTGGATTGCTTCAAGTTAACGCCGTCAATGGAAGAAGTCCTGAACAAGCTGCTGAGCGGCTACACTTTCCTGCACTGACTCCACTGTATCCGCAAACTAAATTAGTCCTTGAAACTACCCCCAATAATTTGTCTACGAGAATAATGGATATATTGGCCCCTGTCGGACTTGGACAGCGTGGACTCATTGTGGCACCTCCCAAAGCTGGTAAAACACTTCTGCTCAAAGAAATTGCCAATAGCATTTCTACCAACAATCCCGAGATTGAGCTGTTTGTCTTGCTGATTGATGAACGTCCGGAAGAAGTGACCGACATGCAGCGTTCTGTTAAAGGTGAAGTTGTTGCTTCCACTTTTGATGAACTGCCTGAGAACCATATCAAGGTAGTGGAATTGGTTCTAGAGCGTGCCCTTCGCCTTGTAGAGCATAAAAAAGACGTGGTTATCCTGCTGGATAGCATTACTCGTCTTGCACGTGCCTACAACTTGGTTATTCCAGCATCCGGTCGTACGCTTAGTGGGGGTATTGATCCAGGGGCTTTCCACCGTCCGAAACGTTTTTTTGGTGCGGCACGGAATGTGGAAGAGGGCGGAAGTCTTACCATTTTGGCCACAGCGCTCATTGATACAGGATCGCGGATGGATGACATTATCTATGAAGAGTTTAAAAGCACAGGCAATATGGAGCTTCATTTGGACCGCAAGCTTGCGGAACGCCGCATATTCCCGGCTATTGATATTCGTCGCTCCGGTACCCGGCGTGAGGAAATGTTGTTAGGCAAGGAAGAATTGGATACTATTTGGGCCATTCGTAAAAATATGACAGAAAGCCACGATTTTGTGGAAGGCTTCCTGAAGAAATTGCGGAACAGCAGCAATAACGCAGAGTTTTTGGCCTCGTTTGAACCAACGGCACCGTCCAGCGGTTCGCAAAGCAGTTCAAGTACTCCGCAACGGAGAACCACGCGTTCCACCGCAGCATCGGTTCCAGCTTCAACCAACTAAAACCAGCCACATAGCTACCCTGAATAACAATGATCAGCCTATGGATAATCGTCATTTCCATAATAGGTATTTATCTGTTCCTCAAGCACGCACCCGTCACGGTTCGACGGGTTTCAGGCGTGCGCTTGGCGGAACGAAAGGAGCTTCACAATGTATTTGGTATATGCCGACGAAAAAGGCAATGTATATGATCATGCTTCTTTGTATGGGCTTGCCCGCAGTGCGGACATGATTGTTGAAATCATGGAAGATGAGCTCATTCCGCTACCTGAAGGAGCTACGCTGGTAAGTCTGCCCAACACACGCCCGGTCGGTATGAACCCTGAATCCGGGGAAATGGTTTCCTTGCCAGGCGATATGCAGGCAGTGGGGGCTTTGTTACCTCAAGGCTTTACACGCTTGTGCCTGCCAGGGTATGTGAAGACCGATAAGGAGTATAAGCTCCCCTTGTTCGGTTATTCGGCCGTGGTCTGGAAAGATGGAGCTTTCTATGTAACGGCCGAGCGGAGTGATAATCCGTCCAAATGGAATCCGGAAAACTGTGACCGCCACGAGGTAAAGCAGGGCGTGCAGCGGATGACGGAGCAGTACCCGGAAAATCGGCTGTACCAACATTTGTCCAACTGTGCCTTAGGCTATGAGTGTCTTACCTCCTCGAACACGTTCCTGAATCGCTGGGAGGGTGGAGTTCCGGTATCTTACTCTTGTAATGCCGGATGCTTTGGCTGCATCTCGGAACAGCCGGATGACAGCGGTTTTGTATCCCCTCAGACGAGAATGAACTTCCGCCCTCGTGTCGAGGAGATTGTGGAAGTCATGCTGGAGCATTTGAAAACACCGGAGTCCATTATTAGCTTTGGCCAAGGGTGTGAAGGGGAGCCTTCTACTCAAGCCAAGTTGATTATAGATTCGATCAAAGAGGTCCGTTCCGTTACAGATATGGGATACATCAATATTAATACGAATGCAGGCTTGAACGATCATATCCGGGGTATTGTAGATGCCGGGCTTGATCTGATGCGAGTCAGCACGATTAGCGCGCTGGACGACCATTACAATGCGTATTACAAACCGCGTGGTTACACGTTAGCCAATGTGGAAAAATCACTTCGTTATGCTTCCGAGCAGGGAGTATATACGTCGATTAACTATTTGATTTTTCCGGGCGTGACAGACCGCGAGGAAGAAATCGAAGCGATGATTGAGTTTGCCAAACGCACAAAGCTCAAGCTTATTCAGATGCGCAACCTGAATATTGATCCAGAAAGCTATCTGGAGCTGATTCCACCTGCCCAAGGAGAGATTCTTGGCATGAAGCAAATGCTTGAGATTTACCGGGAGGAACTGCCCGATGTCATTATCGGGTCTTACACCCATGTACCGCCTCAAGGGCTGGCGCGTCCCAAATTTGCCAAGGCCTAAAACGGTCAATAGCGGGTTGAACTGCACCTGTTTTACGCCATTTTTGGATACAAAAAAGAGTTGTTGAAACGCTCATATCCAGGTGCTATAATGTGAACATGTGTTCATACAACTCTGGGCTGACAGGACGTTCAGGGCGGAAAGAGGTGAAAGTTCAATGCAACAAGCTATTCAACCGAAATTTAACGTAACTAATGTCACTTGTGCTTGCGGAAATACGTTCGAAACCGGTTCAGTGAAAGGTTCTCTGCGCGTGGAGATTTGCTCCGCTTGCCACCCATTCTTCACAGGGAAGCAGAAATTCCTTGATGTTGGCGGCCGTGTAGATCGTTTCAAGAAGAAATACGGTATCTAATTGATTACCGCAGGTTATAAAGTTATTAGAGCCTTCTGCTATTGCAGAGGGCTCTTTTTGTTGTGGATGTTTGCTTTTTGTGCGGCCTTGAGATATACTTATTTTCACCGTGCTAGATGGGGAGGTAGCGGTGCCCTGTAACTCGCAATCCGCTATAGCGAGGTTGAATTCCTGTTAGAGGTGTTGTTGATGTGAGGCTGGTCCCTGCGCACAATGTTGACGGTTGGGTCCTCCGCAATGAGTACTTGTGAACCTGGTCAGGTCCGGAAGGAAGCAGCCATAAGCAAGAGCACTCTTGTGCCGGAGGGTAGCCTAGCCCGAGTTGTTGTTCAGGATTGCCGCTCGGATCACAACGATCAATAACAGGTGCACGGTATATATTAGAAATTAGAACATCTTGGCAGTCACTGCGAAGATGTTTTTTTGTGCTTTGGCTATGTTTAATTGCATTCATGTTTTTCCTCCTAAACTAACTGGCAGGGAGATTTACAAATGATGGATTAGTTGTTAATGTGACATAAAGGGGGGGTAAAGATGAGAATTGTTTTTGCAACTGATTCGGACTATGGATACATACGAGACCGTGACCATCATATTTCAGAGAGCTTAATACAGGTGAAAATAAAGGGAAAAGAAATATACATATTGCGAAACCAAGATGAAAGTAATATTGGATGGATGAGGTATGGATACTTTTGGGACAACACACCTTTCCTGAACATGATTTGGGTCGATGAACAATATCGAGACAAGGGTGTGGGGAAGCAGGTTGTCCTCTTTTGGGAAGATCAAATGAAACAAAAGGGCTTCAAATTGGTTATGACATCTACTCTGGCAAATGAAGAGGCTCAGCACTTCTATAGAAAATTAGGATATCGGGACGCAGGGTGTTTATTACTCGAAAATGAGCCGTTAGAAATAATTTTGACTAAAACATTACTTTAATTCGTTTTTTATCTACTTAAAAAATGAATTTAACCGCTTTTCATAAGGCGGTTTTCTTTTGCTCGAATACCAACAATAAACAAAAACATAGCCTTGTGTTTATTATTTGAAAGGTGTCCAGTTTAGATTCGGACGGGAGTATAGTATAATGAAGTGTACATTAATGTTCATGAAAGTGAATGGGAAAGAGGGTAACGCGCATTGGAACATATAGCGTTGTACCGTGCTTGGCGGCCACAGTCGTTCAAGGATATGGTAGGGCAACAGCATATTATCCAGACATTGCAGAATGCCATCCGCGAAAATCGTACGTCCCATGCCTACCTGTTCAGCGGTCCGCGAGGAACGGGTAAGACGAGTGCGGCCAAAATTTTGGCCAAGGCAATTAACTGTGAGCATGGACCGGCGCCGGAGCCTTGCAACGAATGCGAAGCCTGTAAACGGATCACGGCCGGAGCTGTCATGGATGTACAGGAGATTGACGCAGCCTCCAATCGGGGCGTTGAAGAGATTCGTGATTTGCGCGATAAAGTCAAATATGCGCCGACTGAAGTGCGGCACAAGGTTTATATCATCGATGAAGTGCACATGCTGACGACGGAAGCGTTCAATGCGTTGCTTAAGACGCTGGAAGAACCGCCGCCACATGTGATGTTCATATTGGCTACGACAGAACCGCACCGGATTCCGGCGACGATCATTTCGCGTTGTCAGCGTTTTGACTTTCGGCGGGTATCGCTGGAGGAGCAGACGGAGCGGCTTGACCTCATATGTCGACAGGAGAACATAGAGGCTGATTCCGACGCATTGCAGTACATTGCGCGTCTGTCAGATGGCGGAATGCGGGATGCACTTAGCGTTCTGGATCAGATATCTTCGTTTACAGACGGTCGGGTTACTTATCAGCAGGTGCTAGATATGACAGGAGGTATTGCGTCTGAACAATTCGGCAAGCTTGCCTTGGCATTGCTGAAAGAAGATGTTGGCACAGTACTGCAAATGATTGAGAACTTTATGCAAGAAGGTAAAAGCGCAGATAAATGCATGGAAAATCTGCTGTACTATTTCAGGGATTTGCTTATGATTAAGATGGTGCCGCAGGCGACTAACATGACAGAACGCGTGCTGGAGCCGGAGCAGTTCAAGGAAGTGGCAGAAGCTTTTACCAAGGAGCAGCTCTTTAGCATGATCGATACGCTTAATCGCTATCAGAGTGAGATGAAGTATGCCGTTCAACCGCAAACCTTGTTTGAGGTAGCTCTATTGAAGCTGTGCAGCATTCCTGGAGCCGCTGCTCAGCCAACCTTACAGCATTCCGGAGCTGCTGCGAATCAGGAAGATGTAGCCGTTTTGAAGCGTCAGCTTGCCGAACTGGAGAAGAAGCTGGAACGCGCTTTACAAGGCGGATTGGCTGCCGGGACAGGGCAGGATGCATCGTCTGGGAGTCGCCAGGCCTCTGGGGGGCGTGCTCCCGCTCCGCGGATTTCTGCTCCAGTCAAGCTTCCTTCGCAGCTAGATCGCTATATCGCCGAGAAGTCGGGAGAGGCATTTGCGGCTGCGGGGCGTAAGTGGAGCCAAATTTTGCAGGGAGTCAAAGAAGCGAAAGTCACAGTTCATGCATGGTTTATGGACGGCGAGCCGGTGTCTGTATTAGAGGATAGTGTACTCGTGGCGTTTAAGAACAACATTCACCGTGAAACTACTGAAAAGCCTGCCAACAAGCAGGTCATTGAGAAGGTTCTGCATGAACAGTTAGGCCATCCCTATCGTCTGGTGACAATGATGCAAAAGGATTGGAATGCTGCGATTGAAGGAGTTCCCGACCAGCCTGCCGAAGAATTCCAACTGGAGCAGGAGCATGACGCGCCGGGAAAGTCCAAGGAACCCTGGATTGATGAAGCTATTGAACTTTTCGGGGAAGATCTGGTAGTTATAAAGGACTAAAATCAAAGTGTCTGGATGTATACTTCATTAAGGGAGATGATTGAAATGAACAATATGAACCAAATGATGAAGCAAGTGAAAAAGATGCAGGAGCAAATGCTGAAAGCCCAAGAGGAGCTTGGCGGAAAAGTAATTGAAGGTACTTCCGGCGGCGGTGTTGTTACTGTAGAGGTAAACGGACATAAAAAAGTGCTTTCCATCACCATCAAACCGGAGGCTGTAGATCCTGATGATGTGGAAATGCTGCAAGATCTTGTGTTGACTGCGGTCAATGATGCTTTGTCCAAAGCAGATGAACTGGCTAATGATGATATGGGTAAATTTACAGGCGGTATGAAAATTCCAGGCTTGTTCTAGACTGTGCATAAAGGAGAAACACACTATTGTATTATCCGGAGCCGATTGCAAAGCTGATTGATGCATTTACGCGCCTGCCGGGAGTGGGGCCGAAGACGGCTGCCCGGTTGGCTTTTCACGTACTGAAAATGAAGGAAGACGATGTGATTGATTTTGCCAAAGCACTGGTCAATGTGAAACGGAATCTTCACTTCTGTTCCGTCTGCGGCAATATTACGGACACGGACCCTTGTCGGATCTGTCAGGATAAGACGAGGGATGCTTCCGTCATTTGTGTTGTTCAGGATTCCAAGGATCTGGTAGCTATGGAGCGCACCAAGGAGTTTAACGGCTTTTATCATGTGCTTCATGGAGCAATCTCTCCTATGGAGGGAATTGGTCCTGAGGATATCAAGCTCAAGGAATTATTGAACAGGCTTAGTGATGAACGCATCAAAGAGCTGATTTTGGCTACGAATCCGAACATTGAAGGAGAAGCGACGGCCATGTACATTTCCAGGCTGGTGCGCCCTTTTGAAATCAAGGTTACTCGTATTGCCCACGGATTGCCAGTAGGCGGGGATTTGGAGTATGCCGATGAGGTAACACTGTCCAAAGCGCTGGAAGGCCGCAGAGAGCTGAACTAATAAGTACATGTATATGTTATAGATATTTTTAGTGTCGATAAATCGTATGGATTGTCTCGACACAATGGGGAGCCGTTATGGCTCCTTTTTATTTTGTGATGATAGGGCCGGTATGGGCAGTTCTTGTTCTAAGTTTGTCCTCTGTTAAATAAGTATGAATAAGGTAGTCTTACAGACTGTGCACATAATTCAGCTTGTGAGGAGGATGAATGGATGTGGGAACGGGTGAAGCAAAATTTTCGTCGACAAGAGTACGGCAAATCGGAAGCAGAGTATCGTCAGGAGTTGTTTGCCCAGATTCGGGCTTCGCACGCGGATTGGTTAAGAGCGCATCGGTTATTTCATGAAGCTACAGGCGAGGACGAGATCGACTATGCCATTTTTGTTCTGGAAGCTGCGGAGCGTAAATATCAGATACATTTAAAATGTGCCAAACAGCAAGGGCTGCATCGCTTCCACCTGCCCGCAGATGAACCGGTGTATGACAATGACGCAAACCGTGTTCATAAACGGAGAGCTGAATGAGAGATGCTGTCTGGCTTGTTCTGATTGCTTGTGTTGTGGTGCTGTCATATCTAATCCTCAAAAAACGTCTGGGTATTGGCTGGCTTACTGTGTTTGGGGCACATATGGCTCTGGCGGCAATTGCCCTGTATGTCATTAATTATTCGGGGTGGATCACGCAAGTGTATATCCCCATTAATCCAGTGACGATGGGAGCCGTAACGGTTTTGGGAATGCCCGGAATTGCGCTTTTACTGGGATTGAAAGTGATATTGTTCGGACAGGTTATGTGAGTATGTATAGAGTTTAATCAAGGAACAAGGAATGTCTTTTAGGCAAGGATAAAGTAAAAAATGCTTTTGTTATAAAAATATAGTTGACGGGGATTTCAGTTATATGATACATTAATTCTCGGCCCTTAAAGCCCGGGAATTTTTTTGTGAGAACAACGCTGAATGAAATCGAAAAATAATTTTAAAAAAGTGTTGACTTAAATCCCGAATGTATGTTATATTAATCAAGTCGCCGCTGAGATGCGGTGGTGAAAAAAAGCAAGAGAATATGAAGGTTTGATCTTTGAAAACTGAACAACGAGTGAGTACGGATTTTGCTTGCAAAATCCAACGCTGAG
>NZ_PNXQ01000007.1:0-29660 GCF_005217525.1 Paenibacillus terrae
GTCCTTTTAGGGCGAAGCTATGAACCGAAGCCCCAGTAAACGGCGGCCGTAACTATAACGGTCCTAAGGTAGCGAAATTCCTTGTCAGGTAAATTCTGACCCGCACGAATGGCGTAACGACTTGGGCGCTGTCTCAACGAGAGATCCGGTGAAATTTTAATACCTGTGAAGATGCAGGTTACCCGCGACAAGACGGAAAGACCCCATGGAGCTTTACTGCAGCTTGATATTGAATTTGGGTACGATCTGTACAGGATAGGTGGGAGCCNTAAAGCGGTACGCGAGCTGGGTTCAGAACGTCGTGAGACAGTTCGGTCCCTATCTGTCGTGGGCGTAGGAAATTTGAGAGGAGCTGTCCTTAGTACGAGAGGACCGGGATGGACGTACCGCTGGTGTACCAGTTGTTCCGCCAGGAGCACCGCTGGGTAGCTATGTACGGAAGGGATAAGCGCTGAAAGCATCTAAGCGTGAAGNTTTCAGGGTGTAACACCTTGAAGGTATGTAGAAGATACATACGAATACGTTGGATTTCTATACACGCAGTAGCGTGGTACCAGAAATCTGCACGGAAGAATTTACGATGTAAATTCATGTTTGGTGGCGATAGCGGAGGGGTTCCACACGTACCCATCCCGAACACGACCGTTAAGCCCTCCAGCGCCGATGGTACTTGGACCGCAGGGTCCTGGGAGAGTAGGACGTCGCCAAGCAAAAGAAAAAAGGATCATAATCTCTTGGAGATTATGATCCTTTTTTGCGTACGTATATTTTAGAAATGCTCTTGCCAAAGGAAGGTAACATTTTTGTTACGGAATGTTAGTGGGAACCCGGTATAATATAGGTACTGAATCCCATATACACACGCTGCGTTCTTGCAGAATTATGCAAATTCTCAAATAGGGTTTGTATAGTGAATCAAGCTGGTAAGGAGGGGAGATCATGCGGCGAAATAAATGGCTTGCTCTATTGGTGCTATTCAGTGTCGCTGTCGCGATTCTTACCGGGTGCGGGACAGAGGAACCTTCTTGGACATCGTTTGAGGGTGCAGCGAACGAAAAGACGTTTCCGGTTCCTAAAGAAGCGAGTAAAACTGATCGTGCCAGCAGTAACTCAGACATGGACTATGTACGCTATGCATTACCGGCTTTGAAGGAAAGTGATAGCTTGCCTGCCCCCTATCTGGAGGAAATTGCAGCCTGGGGCTGGACAGAAGAACCGAATCTATCGACTTTTAATCAGAAAGTATTCCTGAAAAATAAACATATGGTGCACTTGTCTGTGCATGATGGTTCTTTTACTGTATTGGTCCCGAAGGATGGTAAGGCTGCTGCGAAAAGCAAAAGTGTAGATCTTAATTAGTGATTTCACGGTTCTCAACCCGGATACAGCGGGCTGCGGACATAGGGACTCCTTTAAGTAAGTCACAGGCGACCTAAAATGTAAAAGATAAGATGCTAAGTATAATGAATGATAAAGCATAAGGAAGCACTCGAAACTGCTGTTGTTAAGTAGATGGGGCTTCCTTTTCTATATTGATTGGTATATTAGTTAACCTATCTATGAGGTCAGGGGTAAGGAATGAGGATCAGACAATCCAACAAGAGTGTTAAAGGGTAGTGTGGAATGGGGAGGAAGATAAAAAGGAACAACCTTATGGGGTTGCTCCTTTTTTGAATATGCGGTTCTAGTTCATTGGAGATATGCCAGATCAGGTATAAGCTTCTAACTATATGGATAGATGAATGGCTAGTCTACTGCTGATAATATGAGGCATCTTCATCGGTGAACTTCAACATGCCATCTTTCCTTTCGCCTGTAAGACGGCTCAGGATGTATAGGCGCGGTGCAATAAGCCACAGATGCCAAAAGAGCAAGGATACAGTAAACGCTGGCGGAGACCACAGAATGAATACAGCGGACAAGCAGATGCCGATCCATAGCGTATGTATATGCACACGGCGAAAGAGGCCGTAGCCTATGTACTGGTCTGTCATATAGCCCAGCCAAGGCAGCTTGCGGTGAAACGCCCAGCGCTTGCGGAAGGCTGTTTTGCTTATGAACAGTACAGATCGGGAGATCACGAAGTGTACCCATAAGGTCAGGAAGAAAGCTAGAACAAACAAAAACAGGCTAGTCCATGAAAAGGCAAGAAGCAGGAAAAGAAGCATAATTACAGGCAACGAGATGTGACTCCATATCAGCTGACGTGGAATACTGATTTTTTTAATGAGCTTGTAGTGATAGTAGGTAGCTTTGGTTCCGGTTTCCTCTGTCATGCAAACAGTCCTTTCATTAATCTACTGCATCACAAGTGGCTTCTCAACCGCCCACAGCCGGAAAAAGGGACGGTACTGCGCTCATGCGGCTCTGACAAGCACTATATTGCTTGGGTAAGGCTATAGAATGATCGGCTTCTAGTGTGAGCCAACCTATTCTATAATTACAGGGAAAAGCTATCACGAATGAAGTATGAAACGGCTCCAATGAAAGGGTATCCATGTGTAGGAGCTTTTCTTATTATATCGGCATAGAAGGCTGTTTTTTAAACATGTGAGTACAAACACCATAAGGGCTCACATGGAATATATATAGAGTATATCGTCGAGCTGGGCTATGAAAAGGTTTAAAATAGTAGAAAGTGCCCATACTAATAGTAAAAGAAACAAGGGTGGGATGGATATGCATGATCAAGGCGGCCACCGCTGCATTATATGCGGACAACACAAGCATGAAGGCATCTTTATCGTTTCCGAGTTCATCTGCGATGCGTGTGAAGCTGAAATGGTACGTACGGATGCGACAGACGCCAAATATCATTTTTTTATTGATCAACTAAAGCAAATTTGGATACAGAAAAATGCATAATATCCTTTGTCAGCTAGTCTTTAAAGGGTTAGTATTCCAAGGCCTGTCAGTACGGGCTTTTTTTTCTGTGAGTAAAAGTAGGATTCCGCTTGATTTTACGATAAAATAGGGTAGATATAAAGCTTTGTTTCGGAAGGATTGCAGAATGATGGGGAAAAAGTCTTCGCATGCACCATTAATGGAAGCTCTATTACGTTACCGGGCTCAAGGCAATGCTTCTTATCATGTGCCTGGCCACAAAAATGGACAAGTATATGAAAATGAAGATATTGCATTTCTCTTGAAAGAAGTAATGTCTATTGATGCGACCGAAATTACCGGACTGGACGATTTGCATCATCCTGAGGATGTGATCCGTGAGGGCCAGGAGCTGGCGGCGATGTGCTTCGGTGCAGAGGAAAGCTTTTGGCTGATTGGAGGAAGTACAGTCGGTAATTTGGCAATGATTTTGACTGTGTGTACGGAACCGGGGGATTTACTGCTGGTACAGAGAAATGTACACAAGTCGGTCCTGAATGGTCTTATGCTGTCCGGGGCTGCTGCGGTGTTCTTGGAGCCGGAAATAGATACGACCAGCGGGCTTGCGGTTGCTCCATCAGCAAATACGATACAAACCGCATTAAAAGCCTGTCCTTCCGCCAAAGGGGTATTGATTACGCTGCCTAACTACTATGGGATGGGTTATGATCTGACAGCAACGGCTAAAGCCTGTCATGCGGCCCATGTGCCTTTGTTGGTGGATGAGGCGCATGGTGCCCATTACGGGCTGCATCCCCGTTTGCCGGCTTCTGCTTTGTCCTGTGGAGCTGATGTGGTCGTCCAATCGACACATAAGATGCTTCCAGCCATGACTATGGGGGCCATGCTGCATGTGCAGGGAAGACGAATCAACCGAGAACTGCTTCGTCAGCGGCTGGCTATGGTGCAAAGCTCCAGCCCTTCGTATCCACTAATGGCTTCGCTTGATTTGGCAAGGCGACATATTGCGGTTCATGGGGCGGATGCCTTTACGGAGGGTTTGGCTGCAGCAGATGCTTTTAGAAAAGGTCTGAAGCAGCTTCCACGCTTTCGTCTTGTAGAGCCTATTCAGCAAGCGCCTCAGGGGAATGAAGCCCAAGAGGGCATTACAGAGCGCTTGAAGAGGGACAGAGAGACCATAGGTGGCTATTCGACCCATGACCCTTTTAAAATAGTGCTGTACGATGCATTTGGTGTACTGGATGGCTTTGGCTTAAAGCGTGAGTTGGAAGCGTATGGCTGTATTCCGGAGATGAGTGACGAAAAATATGTTGTTTTATTGTTTACGTTAGGCTCTACGATAAGAGATGCTAATCACCTGTTGCAGGCTCTTGTGCATATAAATAAAGATATACAGTTTAAGGAGACGGCTGGTGGTCCGGGTTCCATGCAGAAGGAGCAATATGGGCGGGATTTGGATTTTTCCACGTGGAACAATGATATGACGAAGGTTTACTCTAGTCCGGTGCAGTTTGGACTTCAACCAGTTCAATCGGATCAGATGGAAGTAGTATCTGTGGAGGACTCCGCTGGCAGGGTGGCTGCGGAAATGATTATCCCGTATCCTCCAGGTATTCCACTGCTATACGCAGGAGAAATGATTACGGAACCGATTGCTCAACGATTGAGAAGACTCCGTGATTTGGGAGCCAAATGGCAGGGGGCATCAGATGAAAGGTTGCTTACAATTCGGGTATTCCGTTTAAAATAAAGATTAGATGTTAGAGACATAACAAATAAATAAGACTGAATAAAAGAAGCATATGAGCCTGTAGGTGACTCTTATTTTTCAGGCTGGAAAGCAGGGAATGGCATGAATCGCAAAGGAATTTTTATTACGCTGGAGGGGGGAGACGGCTCCGGTAAAACAACGATGATTCAACGGCTGGCCAAGTTTATGGAGGAAGAAGGCTATCCAGTTGTCACGACGAGAGAACCAGGTGGGATAGAAATTTCGGAAAAGATCCGCTCTATCATTTTGGACCCTGCCCATACCAGTATGGATGCTCGGACAGAGGCGCTTCTGTATGCCGCGGCCAGGCGTCAGCATCTGGTGGAGAAGGTAAAGCCGGCTATTGAAAAAGGAGCTATCGTATTATGTGATCGTTTTGTGGATAGCAGCTTGGTCTATCAAGGGTTTGCAAGAGGGATCGGGATAGAGGAAGTAGCTTCGATTAATCGTTTTGCGGTGGATGATTGGGAGCCTGATGCTACATTTTATCTGGATATCGAACCTGAATTGGGATTGGCTAGAATTCATGCGTCCCGGGGAGAGGGGATGGATCGCCTCGATATGGAGAGTATATCTTTTCACCACAAAGTACGAGAGGCGTATCTGGAGCTGGCCCGCAAATTTCCGGAGCGAATTACGATTGTTGATGCATCTCCCGCCACGGAGCAGGTAGAGCAAGTTTTGAAGGATTTGCTGAAAAAGCGATTTATTCAAAACTTTAGCATGTAATTGTCGAGGGATATACGGTAAAATTGAGCTAGGGACTAGCTTGTTCCTAATACGGCTTGAAGGAGGAATACAGGATGAAGCTGATTATTGCGATTGTGCAGGATAAGGATAGTAACAGATTATCCAGCGGACTGGTGAAAGCTAATTTCCGTGCTACCAAGTTGGCGAGTACAGGCGGATTTCTGCGAGCAGGGAATACGACGTTTATGATTGGTGTCGATGACAATCAGGTGGACTCGTTGATGAATGTCATTCGCAGCAGTTGCAAGGTACGTGAACAGCTGGTCACACCCGTTACTCCTATGAGCGGGACGACGGACTCTTATCTGCCTTTGCCTGTTGAAGTACAGGTGGGTGGAGCGACGGTGTTCGTGATGCCTGTAGACCGTTTTGAGCATTTCTGAATCTACACAAAAGGACCTATTCTGCCGATATGATAGGGGAATTACCTGTTTCTTGCCTGTATCATGGGTATAAGGAACAGATCCACTATAACGGTAGCGCCAAGGCGCAGTCCCTGGAAAGCCGCTATGTTCCTCCAGTTCTATGTTGAGCTGTTCATTAAAAGGGAAAAGCGGAAGTATTCGGGGGGAAAGCAGGTTTATATGAAAATAAATCCGGGCTATCGCCCTTTACAGAGTACGTTGTCTACAAATGAAATGAATGCGAAGCCGATTCAGTCCAAGAGTTTTTCCGATGTTATGCATCAAAATGGGCAGCAGGCTTCGCAGGAGGAATTGAACCGTCGCTTCAAGGAAATTCAGATGCAGGGGGACCGTCTGGCACGCTCTATGACGATTCGTGAGCTGAAGGCCTATAAGACGCTGGTTAAACGGTTCCTGGAGGATACGGTTCGGCGCGGTGTGTCTATGAAGGACACAAAGGGCTGGGATCGCCGGGGACGCAGCAAGCGGTATAAGCTGATTGATGAAGTGGATGAGCTGTTGCTCAAGATGGCAGATGATCTGCTCGAAACCGAGCAAGGCAAGATTGAGCTTTTGCAAGGAGTCGGTGAAATTAGAGGGCTGCTGATTAATCTCTCGTTTTAAATGTAGACTTCTGCCATAAACGAATACAAACGGGCTGTTGCCACGAAGGAATAATCTGCTTGCTGATGATGCTGGCAGATTATTTTTGACTATGTTCATATAGGTAACGCCAGTGTGAATATGAAAAATAGCAGCAGAATAGGTGAGGAAATATGTCTTTCCAAAATATAATAGGTCAGGAAATAGCTAAAAAAATGCTGCAAAGCGCGCTTCGGAATGAGGCGGTCAACCATGCCTATGTATTTAGCGGGCCGCCGGGAAGCGGGCAGATGAAGATGGCACAGACCTTTGCCAAGGCATTATTTTGTGAGCGAATGACGGATGATGCATGTGGTGAATGTTTGTCCTGTCGTAAGGTAGAGCATGGTAACCACCCGGATCTGTTTATCGTAGAGCCGGATGGAGCTACGATTAAAATTGACCAGATTCGCGGGCTTCAGCGCATATTCTCTTACAGATCAGAAAGTTCCAATCCAAAGGTATATATTATTCAACAGGCGGATACCATGACAGTGCAAGCGGCAAACAGCCTGCTTAAATTTCTGGAGGAGCCTCAGGTGCCTGTGGTGGGCATACTCATTTCTGAAAATGGACAGGCACTACTGCCTACGATCCAATCACGGACACAGCAGGTTCCTTTTCATGCTTTGCAGCCTGAAGTGATGATGCAGGCCTTAATCGGGGAAGGCTATACAGCAGGACCTGTCCGGTCAGCAGTTCACATTGCCTCGGGACTGGAATCATGTAGAGAAATTCTCCAGCAGAATTGGTTTGCAGAAATTAGAAACGTAGTGTTACAATTAGTGAAGGAGTCCATGAGCCGGGGAAGCTCGTCCATTATTCTCGCTCAACAGAAGATTTTTAAAACTGGACTTTCTGAACACCTGGATATTCTGTTTCATCTGTTTCATTTGTGGTTCAAAGATATGCTTCATTTCCGTTACGGAAGGCACGAAAGCATTGTTTTCATAGATCATTTGGAGTCCGTCTCCAAATTGGCAATCACCCGCAGCACGGAACAATGGGTCTCTTATATGGATTTGGCCGCGAATTGCAGGAAGAAGCTCCGTTTTCACGTCAATGGTCAATTGTGCGTAGAGCAGCTTCTGATTGGGTTGTCCGATACAAGCGGTTCCATCACCGGCTAACAGGAAGGCGTGCTTGTTCCACTCAGCACAATCCGCGACGCCAGGTTCCCGGTTTGTGCGACAGTGAGACTTCAATTGCGGCCATTCGTACTTGTCGGCTTCAAATGAGGTTTAGTGGCATACAAGGGGGTTAATTTTTGTATAGTGTAGTGGGTGTCCGTTTCAAGAAGGCGGGCAAGACTTATTATTTTGATCCGCTGGACCTTCCGGTGGAGAAAGAAAACTGCGTTATTGTAGAAACCGCACGCGGTATTGAATATGGCAAGGTTGTGGTGGGAAAAAAAGAAGTAAATGATTCGGACGTTGTCCTGCCTTTAAAGAAAGTCATCCGTATTGCCGGAGATGATGACGCTCTTGTTGTAGAAGAGAATAAACTGGCGGCCAAGGATGCATTTGGTACGTGTTTAAATAAAATCAAAGACCATGGCCTTAAAATGAAGCTGGTAGACGTGGAATTTACATTTGACCGCAATAAGATCATTTTTTATTTTACGGCAGAGGGCCGCGTGGATTTTCGGGAGCTTGTAAAGGATTTAGCCAGTATTTTTCGTACACGGATTGAGCTGCGGCAGATCGGAGTACGGGATGAGGCTAAAATGCTGGGCGGGATCGGTCCTTGCGGACGTATTCTGTGTTGCTCTTCGTGGCTGGGAGATTTTGAACCGGTATCCATTAAGATGGCGAAGGATCAGAGCTTGTCGCTGAATCCGACGAAGATTTCCGGGTTGTGTGGAAGATTGATGTGCTGTCTCAAGTTTGAACATGATAACTACGAGAGTATGAAGGAAGAATTGCCGCAGGTTGGCAAGATGGTCGTCACTTCTCTCGGAGAAGGCAAAGTTGTAGGCGTAAATGCTGGCCATCGCACAGTACATGTTCAACTGTTTGAGATTAGCAAGGTCAAGGAACTTCCAATGGACGATGTAGTCGTCAAGTAAACCATTAGGTTGCTTCGGGGTGGAAACTTGGATAAATTAAATGTTTTTGCGCGTATTCACGAAATGGAAACCCAAATGGGACAGTTGCATAGCGATCTGGGTGAATTGAAACTGGCAGTAAAAGAGCTGCTGGAGGAAAATCAACGACTAACGATTGAAAACGAACAGGTGCGCAAGATGCTCAAACGTGAAACCTCCAGAGAAGAAAAAACGGTAAAGAAGCCGAAGCTTTCTCCTCCGATCGTCATTAAGGATGAAGAGGAAACGGGTGAGGTTGTGGGCGAAGGCCACGACAATCTGGCAAGGCTGTATCATGAAGGATTTCATATATGCAACGTGTATTACGGACATTTGCGAACGGAAGGCGATTGCCTTTTCTGTCTGTCATTTTTGAATAAATAAAAACAAGCCGTAGGAGCAAGGTGCCTACGGCTTTTTTGTAAGGAAGTATGGGTTCAGAACGATTTGGGGTAAAAAGATGGGAGAGCGCTATGTACGAAAATGAACAGAAGTCCGAACGAATTGACGATCTATTGTCGCATAATCTGCGTATTATCCAAAGTGATGAGGTGTTCAGCTTCTCCATGGATGCGGTTTTGCTAGCGCGGTTTGCCGGTATTCCGCAACGTGGAAAGATTTTGGATCTGTGTACAGGCAACGGGGTCGTCCCCCTGCTGCTAACGACACGAACTAAAGCGGCTATCGAAGGAATTGAGATTCAACCGCGCTTGGCTGATATGGCTAGACGCAGCGTCAGCCTGAATGGACTGGA
Organism: Paenibacillus terrae; assembly: GCF_005217525.1. GTDB lineage: Bacteria > Bacillota > Bacilli > Paenibacillales > Paenibacillaceae > Paenibacillus > Paenibacillus terrae_C. The sequence goes on from NZ_PNXQ01000007.1 coordinate 9,252, forward strand.
GGCAGCGATTCAGATTCGGGAAGGGGACCTGCGCGAGCTGGTTCAAATCACGGGGCATGGTGTATATGATGCAATTACGGTAAATCCCCCCTATATGCCGCTAAACGGTAGCGATATTAAGCTAAACCCTCATCAGGCGATTGCACGTCATGAGGTGCATTGTACGCTGGAAGAGGTCATTCAGGCATGTACCCGGCTTGTCCGTAATGGCGGAAAAGTGTCCATGGTTCATCGTCCGCAGCGGCTGGGTGAGATTATAACCCTGATGCGTGCCAACAGACTGGAGCCGAAACGGATTCGGTTTGTCCACCCACGGGCTCATATGGAAGCGAATATGGTGCTCATCGAGGCGCTATGTGATGGTAAGCCGGAGGTTCGTCTGTTGCCGCCGCTCATTGTATATCAGGAGAATGGGAATTATACTCAGGAAATAAGGGATATCTATGGAGAAGTAAGCAAGGGGGATTTACTGTGAAGGCAGCGGTGCAAAAAAGTTTTATAACCGGCGGAGAAGAACGGGGCAAGCTGTATCTCGTTGCTACACCGATTGGTAATCTGGACGATATGACCTTTAGGGCGATTAACACCTTAAAATCGTGCAGTATTATAGCAGCAGAGGATACGCGGCAGACGCGCAAACTGCTCACACATTTTGATATTACGCCGGAAATGCTATTCAGCTATCATGAACATAATAAAGTTGCCAGTGGGCCTGAGCTGATACGTTATATAATAGAAGGAAAAAATTTGGCACTGGTCAGCGATGCAGGTCTGCCGGCCATTTCGGACCCGGGTTCGGATCTGGTCAAGCTGGCGCTGGAGGCGGGGGTTAGCGTTATTCCCATTCCCGGTGCGAACGCAGCACTGTCTGCTTTGATTGCCTCCGGACTGGATACGGAAAGATTTACATTTGCCGGATTCCCTCCACGGGAGAAAAAGGATCTGGAGAGGCTGCTACAGTCGTTTCAGGTATCTCATGGCACGATCCTGTTTTATGAATCCCCTCATCGTATTGTGCGAACGTTGACGGTATTGAAGGAAACACTGGGAGAACGCAGAGTGGTGCTTGCACGTGAGTTGACCAAGCTGCATGAGGAATGGGTACGAGGAACGGCGGAGCAATGTCTTGCCAGACTGGAGGAGCATCCACCGCTTGGTGAATATTGCCTGGTAGTTGAAGGAAAAAACGAAGCAGAAGAGGAAGAGGAGCGACAGGCATGGTGGCAGTCCTTATCATTGGAGGCCCACGTTGCGCATTATGAGACAGAAGGGCTGACACGCAAGGACGCTATGAAGCGTACAGCTACCGACCGCTCCATTTCCAAAAGGGATGTATATAACGCCCTTTTATAAAAACTTCCTTAAACAAAAAAGGGCCTTCCAACGGTTGGGTTCAAACCGTGGAAGGCAACAAGGAGTATATATGAAAAAGGTTAGAATTAACAATCTCTCATAAGTCTATTATATACTAAAAATCTTAGTTTGTCACAGGTGTTGGAATTTCTGAGATGCAATCTTGGCAAACAATTTTTCCTTTGAAGTAAATTACGTTCTCGGCGTTTCCGCAGAAAATACAAGCAGGCTCGTATTTTTTGAGCATAATGCGTTCGCCATCAACATAAATTTCCAAAGCGTCTTTTTCGCCAATACCCAATGTGCGGCGCAATTCGATTGGAATAACAACACGTCCGAGCTCGTCAACTTTTCTTACAATACCAGTGGATTTCATCATAATAAATCAGGCTCCTCTCGCCTTTAAAATAATATAAGTGTCATGATTCGACAAATTCTTCTCTTTTCTGATATTTACTATACCAACGATTCCCAAAACAGTCAACCTTAAAAATTTGCTAACAGGTTAATTATGCAAAAGTATTTAGAATAAAGAGCATGATGCGTGTGAATTACCTTATTTTATTGACGGTTTTAGCCATTTGTCGATTTGGAAATGTCGAAAAGTCGTAATTCGACATATTGCGACAAATGATGTCGAATGAAGGAGATCGTTTAGGATTTTATTGTATCTTAATCCATTATTCAGAATATTAAAGGAGCTGATATCTTGCACCAGCCACTTAGTGAAGAAAAAGTTTTTAAGGACCCGGTACATAACTATATCCATGTTCAGGATACAGTGATATGGCGTCTGATCAATACTCCAGAGTTTCAACGCTTGCGCCGCATTCGGCAGTTGGGTACATCCTATCTTACGTTTCATGGAGCGGAGCATAGTCGTTTTTCGCATTCGCTAGGTGTGTACGAGATTACACGGCGTATTATTTCCCAATTTGAACGCGGTGAATTTTCCGATTGGCCGAAGGAAGAAGGTTTAGTCGCGCTGTGTGCGGCTTTGTTGCACGATGTGGGACATGGTCCGTTTTCCCATTCCATAGAAGAAGCCTTTCATATGAACCACGAGGATTGGACATGCCGGATTGTATTGGGGAATACAGAGATTAATGCTGTGCTGCGGCAAGTCGATGAGGAGCTTCCGACGAAGGTGGCTGCGGTCATTGCCAAAACGTATGACAAGCCGATTGTCGTTAACCTGATCACAAGCCCATTGGATGCGGACCGTATGGATTATTTGCTGCGGGATGCTCACTCAACAGGCGTCAATTATGGCACCATTGATCTGGATCGTATTTTACGGCTGCTGCGTCCTCATAATGGAAGAATTGTAGTGAAGGAGTCAGGGATGCATGCGGTGGAGGATTATCTAATGTCGCGCTATCAGATGTATTGGCAAATTTATTTTCATCCTGTGACGCGCAGCTCGGAAATTTTATTGCGTAAAATTTTCAAGCGGGCGAAGGAGCTGTTTAGGAACGGATATGAGTTTAGTTTTCTGCTGGAACCATTGCCGGATCTCTTTCGGGGAGAGCTTACGGTGGAACAATATTTGATGCTCGACGAGTCTTTGATTCAGACAGTATTCAGTCAATGGAAACGGGAAAAGGATGAGATTTTAAGTGATTTGAGCACCCGTTTTATGGATCGCAAGCTGTATAAATATGTAGAGATTGAAAATATGGATACAGATACCATTGACGACATTCGGACAGCGCTGAAGCAGGTTGGTTTGCATCCCGAATATGATCTGGAAATTGATTTTCCGACGGATCTTCCTTATGATGTGTTTCGGCAGGGTGGGTCGACGGATAACCAGATTTTACTCCTTGGACGTAAAGGAGAGGTGAGAGAAATTTCCGAAGTATCGGAAATTGTGCGCTCCATTAGCGGTATTCACCGAGGTAAATATCACATGTACTATCCCCAAAACAAATTGGATGGGGTAAAGGACAAGCTTCCTGCCGAAATAAGGAATTATTTTGTCAAACAATAGACAAATATATGCTAATAAAAGTAAAAAAGGAGACAAAAGCTTTGAATTTATTTGACACTCATACTCATTTGGATGCCCCGCAATTTGACGAAGATCGGGAAGAAGTAATAGCACGTGCTGTCGAAGCGGGAGTAACCCGCATGATTAATATCGGATTTAACCGTGAGACCATTCCGTCTACCATGAATTTGGTCGAAACGTATGATTTTATTTATGCGGCGATTGGATGGCACCCACAGGATGCGATTACGATGCAGGAGGGAGATCTGGAATGGATTGCATCGTTATGCAGTCATAAGAAAGTCGTGGCGATCGGGGAGATTGGTCTGGATTATTATTGGGACACATCACCCAAGGATGTACAGCATCGGGTGCTGCGCAACCAGATTGGACTGGCTCGTGAGCTGAACATGCCAATTGTCATCCATAACCGGGATGCTCATGAAGATATTGTTAAGATTTTGCGTGAAGAAAAGGCGAGTGAGGTTGGCGGAGTCATGCATTCCTTTTCGGGAAGCTGGGAGACGGCTAAAATGGTGCTGGATATGGGCTTTCATCTCTCTTTTGGCGGGCCGATAACGTTCAAAAATGCCAAGCAGCCAAAGGAGGTACTCGCACAGGTGCCGCTGGACCGTCTGCTCATTGAAACGGACGCTCCCTATCTAACACCTCATCCGTTCCGCGGGAAGCGAAATGAGTCCGCACATGTGGGACTGGTCGCAGAGGCGGCTGCCCAAATCAAGGGGATTACGTTGGAGGAATTAGTGTCCATAACGACCCAAAATGCCTTGGAACGATTTGACATTAAGTGAAAAAGGGAAGAAATCAATCAAAATAAAGAGATAGACGAAGCTAATCATGAATTTGTTGCAGGAAACTCAAGAATATTACAATATTTTAACCGAATATTTTAAAAAATGTACTTGAAACCTGCTTTACAACATGCATAGAAACAGGATATCATCTTTTCAGTGAATTGTTGTTTGAGTGTAAACATCAACAGTTCAATTCATGAACCAGTCTCGCTGAGTCCCTTTTACAGGGAACGGGGGAACCGATATGGCTTACAGTATGTCCGGCGTATGGGCAAGAAGGGAACGTCTCTTCCGCCAGCCGGCTCGACCGAAATTCTTTTCCCGGATGGGATTGAACAGGTGGAGGGGCCGTATTTCGATTTCTTTCTGGGTCTTCGGGGTGAATGTGAAGGCAACCGCCATGAGCGGTTGACCCAAGCTAGGGCGTCTCTCTACGTCCGAACCCGACAGCTAACCCCGTAAGCGTAACAAGAGAGAAGCCATCTCGTGCATGATTTTTCCGCATATTCGCACATGCCGGAAGCCACGAAAGAGCTCTCTAAGTCTCTTTTCTGGCTTTTTTTGTTGTGAATAAAAGAAAATCTGTCATCATACTGTGATTAAACAGGGGAGGACAGCATGCCGCGAAGACGGGTACATGGTGCAGGACAGTCGCATTACGGGCTTGTCTTGTAGAAAATCTGTTATAGTCACGTCAATCTCAACTATGTCTTACTCCAGACGGCGGGCTATGTAAGGAGGACGGAGGAAATGGGCATTTTCCAAAAAGAGGAGACCCATGAGTCACGCTCATCCAGCATGTCTTACGTATTGCGTTGGAAGCAAGAAAATGTGCGCCAGGCTGCTTTGGTTGCTATTTTTCTAATCTCACTAACGATTATGATTTCAATTCTGGTGTACACTGAGTCTAAAAAACAGGTCTTTTTTGTCATCGACGGTAAGGCATCTGCGGTAGAAACTCGGCAATCCCAGCTCCAAGATTTGCTCAAAGAGCATTCGATTTCACTTCAGCCGCATGATACGGTATCAATGCCGCTGAACGGAGCAGTACAGGATGGGGATCGCGTTGTCATCAAACGTGCCAATCAGGTCAAAGTATCCTTAGCCAATAAGACGAAAAAGTTGTACACAACAGAAAATACAGTAGAGGGCGCCATTCGCACCTCGGGCTATAAATTATCGTCAAATGATAAAGTTTATCCTGCTCTGGATGCTCCTGTTTCGTCTAACATGGACATAAAAATCGTCCGTGTGAAGAAACAGCAGGTCGAACAGAAGCAACAGGTACCTTATCAGGTCATCAAAACGGCCGATCCAAGTCTCTATAAAGGCGATAATCGGGTTATCCAAAGCGGTAAAACAGGTGTTGTGGTCCAGCATGTTCAAAAGGTATACCATGACGGAAAATTGGTATCCAAGCAGCTGGTAAACAAGGAAGTCGCGCAGAATCGTGTGGATAAGGTGATTGCGGTAGGAACGAAGAAAAAGCCGGTCGTTCTGGCTGCTTCCGTTGGTCCTGAAGATGCCATTAGGTCTACACGGGTTAGTTCAGGCAATGCTGTCCGTAAAGCAGGTGTGAATTTTAATTACAGCAAAGTATTACAAAACGTCTCCATGACGGCGTATTCGTCACAGGAGCCAGGTATCGGTACACGTACTGCATCCGGCTCACGTGTCACGGAAGGACGCACCATCGCTGTCGATCCGAATGTGATTCCAATCGGCTGGTGGGTGTATATTGAAGGGGTGGGCTTCCGCCGTGCGGAGGATACCGGTGGCGCGATTAAAGGCCACAAAATCGATGTGTATTATGAGAGTTTGAGTCAAGCCAATCAGTTTGGTCGGAAGCACGGTAAAACCGTCTACGTGATTGGACCCGAGAAGCCTGAAATGAACTAAAAACGTGTTGTATATGTTAAGGGCAATGCGATAGTATTAACATCATAGTTATACCATGCTAAGAAGAGGATATCCTCTTCTTATTTTGTTTTCAAAAGCAGGGAAAGATGAATATAGCTTACTGTGTAGCAGTGGAGGGAAACGCAAATGATCAAGGAAGTGATCGTGGTAGAGGGTCGGGATGATACGGTGGCTATTCGTCGTGCTGTCGAAGCGGATACGATAGAAACGGGCGGCTCAGCCATTAATAAAATGACGCTGCGCAAAATTGCGCTGGCGCAGGAGCGGCGGGGTGTCATTATTTTGACCGATCCCGATCATGCAGGGGAGCGTATCCGCAAAATTATCGCCTCCAAGGTGCCCGGCTGCAAGCAGGCCTTTATACCAGAGGCAGAAGCGACGCGCAAAGGGGATATTGGCGTGGAGAATGCCTCGCCTGAAGCGATCAGACATGCTCTCGCACGGGTGCATACGACGGTGGAAGGGGCCGATCCGCTAATCGATTGGGCGGACTTGATTGACGCCGGACTGATCACCCACCCGAATGCTGCTGCACGACGTATGGCTTTGGGTAATGTGCTGGGTATTGGTTACTGTAACGGTAAGCAGCTACATAAACGGCTCGCTGTGTTCCAGATCAGCCGTGAGGAGTTTGCCGGTGCGCTGGCACAAATTGAAAGTGAAGGAATGTGATATCCGTATGACAGGGATTCAAGATATAGCAACACCGCGGCGCACGAAGGAAATTATTCAGCGGCACGGGTTTTCGTTCAAAAAGAGTTTGGGACAAAATTTTTTGATTGATCAAAATATTCTGAACAAGATTGTGAATGCTGCGGGATTGGACGACACGAAGGGCGCCCTTGAGATCGGTCCGGGGATTGGCGCTTTGACCGAGAAGCTGGCGCAATCGGCCAAGGTAGTTACAGCTGTCGAGATTGACCAGCGACTTCTGCCTATTCTCGAAGAGGTGCTGGCCCCTCATGAGCATGTGAAGGTACGCCATGGGGATGTGCTAAAGCTGGATTTGCGAGAGGTGTTTGCTTCGGATTTTGCCGAGGTTAGTAAAGTGAGCGTCGTCGCTAATCTGCCGTACTACGTCACTACACCGATTCTGATGAGGCTGCTGGAGGACAAGCTCCCTCTGGAGAATATCGTCGTCATGATCCAAAAGGAAGTGGCTGAGCGTATGGCAGCGTCTCCTGGGACGAAGGATTACGGCAGTTTGAGTATTGCAGTGCAATATTACAGCGAACCCGAATTGGTCTGCATCGTACCGAATACGGTATTTATTCCCCAGCCGAATGTAGAATCGGCGGTCATCCGTTTGCGTGTACGGGAAGTGCCTCCGGTAGAGGTGGTGGACGAGCAGCATTTCTTCGAAGTCGTACATGCTTCATTTGCCCAACGTCGCAAGACGATTTCGAATAACCTGAAAAGCCGCTTCTTTACCAAAGAGAACAGGGACACGCTGGAGCCGTTGTTGCTTCAGGCAGGCATAGAGCCTTCCCGTCGGGGCGAGACGCTGAGTATCGAGGAATTTGCGCGTCTGAGCGCTGTGTTGCTGGATGCTGGCATTTCCTGACCTGACGCACCAGCTACCGCTTAGCAGCAGTCAGGGTCAGGGGAGAGGCTATGTAGCACCGTTGTTGCTGGCATGCATAAGCTTCTGAGCATGGATAAGGAACCAAACTGTGCATTCACCCATACGATATGGGAGGGGTGATACAGTGTGATGATTTTAGGAGACTTGGTCGTTCGAAAATCGTACGGCGGAGATGTCACGTTTCGCGTTGAGGACATCCAGCGGGATAAAGCGATCATTAAAGGGACGGAATTTCGGCTGCTTGCCGATTCCCCTGTGAACGATCTGGTCAAGGTGCCTGCAGACCAGATTAGCGGGAAGACTCGGCAGGCCCATATTAAGGCGGATGAATCTCTCAATCTGTTGCAGCAGGCACGGCAGAAGCAAGCAGCCCGTAGTCAGGCGGCTTTGATCGGGGAGTGGAGTGATCCGGTGGAGTCGACGTATTTTGAAATGCCCGGCAAGGTACTTCATCTGGATGGGGACCCCGGCTATTTGAAAAAATGTCTCAACTTATATGAGCAGCTTCGCGTTCCTGCAGAGGGACATCATGTTCACGAATCAGCTATGGCCGACACGTTGTATCGGCTGCTTCCCCGTATTCGCCCGGATATCGTAGTCATTACCGGACATGACGGGGTATTGAAGCAGCCCCAGCCTTATGATTTATATAGCCTGAAAAGCTATAAAAATTCGCAAAATTTTGTGGCGGCGATCCAGGTAGCGAGACAATATGAACGTCATCTGGATTCATTGACGATTGTGGCGGGAGCGTGTCAGTCCCATTTTGAAGCGCTGCTGCGTGCAGGAGCGAACTTTGCCAGCTCACCAGGGCGTATCCTGATTCACGCGCTGGACCCGGTATATGTGGCTGCCAAGGCTGCTTTTACGTCGATCCGTGATACAGTCAACATGGGCGACTTGTTTCATCAGACGATCAGTGGCAGCCGTGGCGTAGGCGGTATCGAAACCCGGGGAAGCTATCGTATCGGACTGCCAAAGCTGGAAAATTTGTCGACTCTGAAAGTAACGCCTTCCGCAATCTAAGGTTTGAACCTGCTGAATAGGATTTGTCTGGATAAAAAGCCTCTGTTTACAGGGGCTTTTTGGCATTTTTATACGCATTATTCCTGTTCGCAAAAAATTAAATTGACAACTTATTTTTCGTGTTGATATAATATTTAGCTTGATTTGACATTGTCTCTAAAATTCGTTATAATGGACAAGGAAAGAGGTGGTCGTTAGGCAATGGCTAAAAATACGCTGTTGGAAATCAAACGCAGTCTCGACGCACATGTAGGGCAAAAAATTTTGCTGCGGGCTAACGGCGGACGCCGTAAGACCGTCGAACGAACTGGTGTCTTGGAAGAAACGTACCCTTCTGTTTTTATCGTCAAGCTGGATCAGGAGCAACAAACGTTCAAACGTGTCTCCTATAGCTATGCTGACATCCTTACCGAGTCGGTGGAAGTTACCGTATTTGATCCCGACTCCCATACAAGTGTCGAATATTTTGACACACCTTAATTGATTTTTGTAATCTATACCGGCTTTGCAGGTTTAACGGCGGCCTCGTCATTTCAAATGACGAGGCTGTTTTTGTATATTATGGGGCAGGATGAAGCATCGCGTCTTTGCGCATACTAAGGCGGGAATGATCTTCCTTATTCCACTGCCGAAGGAGGCGTATGCATGAGTCGGAGAAGACGAAGTGTCATGTCGGAAGAGCTTAAGTATGAGCTGGCTAAGGATCTTGGATTTTACGATACGGTTAAGGAAGAGGGCTGGGGAGGCATTAAAGCCAAGGATGCGGGGAATATGGTCAAGCGGGCCATTCAGCTTGCAGAGCAGGCAGCTTCCCGCAAATCGTAGCCATCGTAAGTGCTTCGGTAGTTCCGATGAAAAAGCGGGGATCTCCGGTTTATACTGGGTGATCTCCGCTTTTTTGAACCTCATGACTTGACACGCTGAGTCTGATATAATATGTTAAGCTGTCTTGAAGGGAAAAGTTGAAGGTGGGTGAACGCCTTGAAAATATACGAAAAAGCTCCGGCAAAAATCAATTTAATGCTTGATGTATTACGCAAACGGGATGATGGTTATCACGAGGTTGAAATGATTATGACCATGGTCGATCTGTCTGATCGCTTGACAATGTCCGAGCTACCGCGTGATACGATTATTATTTCAAGCCAAGCCGGATACATACCGCTAGATGAGAAAAATCTGGCTTTTCAGGCCGCGCGTCTGATTAAGGAACGTTATGATGTCTCTACGGGCGTGCATATTCATCTGGACAAGCATATTCCGGTAGCCGCAGGATTGGCAGGCGGAAGCAGTGATGCCGCGGCAGCGCTGCGTGGACTGAACAAGCTGTGGAAGCTTGGCATCTCGGATGCTGAATTAATAGTACTGGGCGCAGAGCTTGGCTCTGACGTGCCCTTCTGTATTACAGGCGGTACGGCTTTAGCTAGCGGACGAGGGGAATTGCTTAAGCCACTTCCGAATCCCCCCCAATGCTGGGTCATTCTTGCGAAGCCGCCGATTAATGTATCGACGGCTGAAGTGTACGGGCGCGTTAAAGCGGATCAAATCACACATCACCCTTCTGCCCGGCAGATGGAGCAAGCGATCCGTAACGCTTCTTTTACCGATGTATGTAATGCGCTCGGGAATGTACTGGAGGATGTCACACTCAAGCTGTACCCGGAGGTGGAGCATCTTAAAAACTCCATGATCCGACTGGGAGCCGATGGGGTGCTGATGTCAGGCAGCGGTCCTACGGTGTTTGGGCTGGTGTCGAAGGAAGCTAAAGTGCCACGTATCTATAACGGACTCAGGGGATTCTGCAAGGATGTGTACGCAGTACGACTTCTGACCTGATTTTGGTTATTTATTTCTAATTTTAGTGGTATTTGTTGTACAAATACGTACGAAGATGATATATTTACTATTAAATATTCGGATTTTACTATATCACTTACATTCCGCCAGCAGCCGGCCAGTCCGCCGGTGCTTTTACCGTACGAAGCGGGCGGCAGGAGAAGAATAGATCGCGAGGAATTGTTGTGAAAAAACTTAAACGAAGCTCACGATTGGTGGAAATGACACAATTTTTGCTGTCACGGCCGCACACGCTGGTGCCTCTTACGCATTTTGCGGATCGTTATGGGGCGGCTAAATCGTCTATAAGCGAAGACCTGGCCATTATCAAAGAAGTATTCGAGGATGAAGGCATTGGTGAGCTTCTGACGCTAGCGGGAGCTGCAGGAGGCGTCAAGCTGATCCCAAGACTGTCCAGGCAGCATGCACTCACATTTGCGAAGGATCTGTGTGCCCAGCTGGAGCAGCCGGATCGCATCTTACCTGGAGGGTATCTGTATCTGTCGGATCTGCTGGGTCAACCGGCGATGATGAATGAGGCCGGCAAAATATTCGCTACCGCTTTTGCCAACAGACAGATTGATGTAGTCATGACGGTGGAAACTAAAGGAATTCCGCTTGCCTATGCAACTGGAGCACAACTGAACTTGCCGGTTGTCCTCGTACGGCGTGATCATCAGGTAACGGAGGGCTCGGCAGTGAGTATTAATTACGTCTCGGGATCACAAAAGAGCCTGCATACGATGTCATTGTCCAGACGTGCCATGCGCGAGAAATCGCGTGTACTCATCGTGGATGATTTTATGAAGGCAGGCGGTACGATTCAGGGGATGGTCAACTTGCTGGCTGAATTTGATGCTGAGGTAGCTGGAGTAGGTGTGCTGGTAGAATCGGGCGAGGTGGAGAACGAAGAGCGCTTGCTGCACGATTATATTTCACTGGCGAATCTGACCGCGGTCGATTCCCGAAGCAAGCAGATTACAGTCAGGCTGGGAAATTATTTTGATGAATCTACAGGACAGTAAAATGTCACAATTCATCAAAATATCCCTAAATATGTCGAAAAGAAATCTTTTCAAAAAAATTACCTGAATTTAGGATACATTTGTCCAAAAAAAGAAGGAATTCGAAATGCTGTGTGGAATGTATACACCAAGTCCTATTTGGAAAAAGGTGGTGAAACACACATGCAGATTACGGATGTTAGACTCCGCCGAGTGAACTCAGAAGGAAGAATGAAGGCGATTGCATCCATTACGATTGATAACGAGTTTGTTGTTCATGACATTCGTGTTATTGACGGTAATAACGGGATGTTCGTGGCTATGCCTAGCAAACGAACCCCGGACGGAGAGTTTCGCGATATCGCTCATCCGATATCTTCAGGAACCCGTGAGAAAATTCAGGCTGCTGTACTGACTGAGTACGAACGCGCCGCGGTGGATGAAGAAGTAGCTATTGAAGAAGGCGCTTAATTCGTCTAAAACAAGATTGGGGTACAAAAGAAAAGAGGGCCACAAACTGTGGCTCTCTTTTCTTTTTGTCTGGAATGAGATATATTCTTTAATGAGTTAACAGTCAGTTTTAAGGCAACTTGGAGCCATCCGGGCTGCCGAAGCGACTTTTTCATAAGACAGGGATCAAGCAGCAATGGGTCCCAGGGATGAATGTCCAGCACAAGCTGGCCTGAAAAAATAGCCATTAACTAAAGGTTCGCCGTTATTTTTCAGGAGGATTGTGAAAAGTTAAGCAAAAATCTGATCTGGAAATTAACGTTTTAGCCAAAGGGAAATTGTTATTTTCAGGATAGGAGGTTGGACTTGTTGGAAAGGTTGGCAGTCATTCTTGCCGCAGGGCAGGGAAAACGTATGAAATCCAAATTATATAAAGTTCTGCATCCGGTATGCGGGAAACCGATGGTCGGTCATGTACTCGACACGGTTCGTAAGATCGGGGTGTCCCGCAGCGTAGTCATTGTGGGTCACGGTGCGGAAGCGGTACAGTCCTATTTGGGACCGTCGGCAGAATACGCGCTTCAGGCAGAGCAGTTGGGAACGGGGCATGCTGTCAAGCAGGCCAAAGACTTGCTCGGTCAGGAGAAAGGTACGACCATCGTCATCTGTGGAGACACCCCCTTGATTACAGCGGAAACGCTGGAGGGCTTGGTGCAGCTACATGAGAATCGTGGAGCGTCCGCAACGATTCTGACCGCTGAGCTGGACGACCCTAAGGGATATGGCCGGGTCATCCGTGATGCTGCGGGAGCAGTGCTCAAGATCGTGGAGCAGAAAGATTGCTCACCTGAGGAAGACGCTGTTCGGGAAATCAACACGGGAACGTACTGCTTTGATAATGCCAAGCTGTTCGCAGCGTTGGACAAAGTAACCAACACCAATGCACAGCAGGAATACTACCTGACAGATGTCATTGGTATTTTGCATGGCGAAGGCGAGAAGGTTGAGGCATATTTAACAGATGATGTGTCGGAATCCATCGGTGTGAACGACAGGGTCGCTTTATCAGTGGCTGAGGGATACATGAGAGAACGCATTGTGCGCAAGCATATGCTGAATGGTGTGACCGTCATTGATCCATCCTCTACCTACATCGAGAGTGAGGTTGTCATTGGTTCCGATACAGTGTTGAACCCGAACACGTGGCTGCGCGGTCAAACGCAAATCGGCGAAGATTGTGTGATTGGTCCGCAGACTGAAATTCAGGATACCATTATTCATTCGGGCGCAACGGTGAAGCATTCGGTGTTGAATGAAGCTGAAGTAGGCAGCAGCACATCTGTAGGCCCGTTTGCCTATCTGCGTCCAGGTGCGAAGCTGGGCGAGCATGTGAAGATTGGTGATTTTGTTGAGGTGAAGAATGCGACCATTGGGGATCATTCCAAGGTGTCTCATTTGAGCTATGTTGGTGATGCCAAGGTGGGTACAAACGTTAATATCGGTTGCGGGGCAATAACGGTTAATTATGATGGTTATAATAAATCTATTACAGAAATTGAAGATGATTCCTTTATTGGCAGTAATGTGAACCTGATCGCCCCAATTAAGATCGGAAAAGGTGCTTATGTCGTAGCAGGCTCCACCGTAACACATGCTGTCCCTGATAACGATCTGGCCATTGCCAGACCGCGTCAAGAGAACAAAGCCGGATATGCGGATAAAATCCGCGCACGTGCCAAAGCGAAGAAGAAAAGATCGGAATAACCGTAATCAGCAAGCTGTTGGATCTGTAATGAATGAATCAGCACGGAGGGTTTCTATAAATGACTTATTGCGATTCCAAACTCAAAATATTTACTTGTAACTCCAATCCGAAGTTGGCCCACCAGATTGCGGACTACATCGGAATTCCAATGGGGGAATCCCATACCACATCGTTTAGTGACGGTGAAATCCAAATCAAGCTGTCTGAAAGTGTGCGCGGTTGCCACGTATACATTGTGCAGTCGACTTGTCTGCCAGTTAACGACAACTTGATGGAGTTACTGGTTATGATTGATGCACTCAAGCGGGCTTCCGCCAAAAGCATTAATGTCGTTATGCCATATTACGGCTATGCCCGTCAGGATCGGAAAGCACGTTCACGTGATCCGATCACAGCGAAGCTTGTCGCTAACCTGATTGAAAAAGCAGGTGCTCACCGCGTAATCAGTATGGATTTGCATGCGATGCAAATTCAGGGATTCTTTGATATTCCGGTGGACCATATGTTCGGCGCGCCAATTCTGGCCCAATATTTCCGTTCGAAGCAGATTGAAAATCCGGTTGTCGTTTCCCCTGACCACGGCGGTGTTGTGCGTGCGCGGAAGTTAGCGGATTTCCTGAATGCTCCGCTGGCTATTATCGACAAACGTCGCCCTGAGCCGAATGTAAGTGAAGTAATGAACATCATCGGGAATATTGAGGGTAAAACCGCTATTCTAATTGATGACATTATTGATACGGCGGGAACCATCGTGCTGGGCGCGAATGCGCTCAAGGAAGGCGGCGTAACGGACGTGTACGCGTGCTGTACGCATGCAGTGCTCTCCGGGCCAGCTATGGAAAGACTGGAGAATTCACCGTTAAAAGAGGTGGTCGTGACGGATACCATTCCGATCGTTCACCCCAATCCGACAAGCAAGCTGAAGGTATTATCTGTGGCTCCATTAATGGGAGAAGCCATTATCCGTGTGCATGAGGAATTGTCAATCAGCAAACTGTTTGAAATCGAATAAGCGCTGGCTCATTAAAAAAAGGGGTTGCCTCTTCCAACTGGAAAAGGTAACCCCTATCAGCATGTCAGGCTAAAAGCCCGGTCTGGATATAAAGGTGAAGCGCTGGCGATTGTATAGCGTGTCCTCCATTTCGACAAAATGCTCGTTAAAACGCGCAATGATGCCAATCTGGATATGTACATCCCCGTCGTAGACCTGGACAGGAACCGAATGTTTTAAATGATAAAGAAAATGGCTGTCATATAAGAGGATACCACCCTGATTGAGCATACTAGCACGCACCTTCCTGTTCAGTATAACTATTTTACCAAAAAATCAAGACTTCGAAAGAGGGTGTCATGGTTTATGAAGTGGATTGTAGGATTGGGCAACCCCGGTCCCCAATACGAAAAAACGAGACATAATGTTGGATTTATGGCGCTGGATGCTCTGGCGGCCCGCCATAACATCCAGATTAACCAAAGTAAATGCAAGGCGTTGATTGGAGAAGGACACATTGACGGCGTAAAAACCGTGCTGATCAAGCCGATGACCTATATGAATCTCTCGGGCGAATCTTTGCGTGCTTATATGGACTATTACAAAGCGGATATAGATGATTTGGTCGTAGTTTATGATGATCTGGATACAGAGGTCGGCAAAATAAGACTCCGGTATCAAGGCAGTGCAGGCGGTCATAACGGGATCAAGTCGATTATCCAGCATACGGGCACACAATCCTTTAATCGGGTTCGTATGGGCATTTCCCGCCCTGAGCCTGGCTACGCCATCGTGGACTATGTTCTGGGAACCTTTCCGAAGAAGGAGAAGGAGTTGCTTGCTGGAATGATAGAGGACACGTGCGATGCTTTGGAATATAGCTTGGGTCATCCTTTTGAACGGACCATGGCTGAATTCAATAAGTAAGGTCTGGAACAGGCAGGATGGGCTTAAATGGAAGTTTGTTGGACATACTGAAAGGTATAGAAAACTTTCAGGAGGCATATACATTACATGATTGTAAATTATGTATGCAGACATTGTCGAACTTTCTTGGGACGGATTGATTCCGATGCAATAACCGAAGAAAGGCTGGGCTTCCATTCCTTGACCCCTGCCGAGCGTAGAGATATAATAGCGTATAATTCGGGCGGTGAAGTGACCGTCAAAGTCATTTGCGAGCACTGCAACCAGGCACTGGAAAATAATCCGGAGCTGAGTCTGCTCGTAAATCCGCTCCAATAACAGGTATTCAACTGGTCTCATATACCAGCTTGAGAGGTGAAGCGGTAATCTCGCTTATGGAGCCTTGGCAGCATTGCTGAGGCTTCTTTTTCAGTTTACATGCAACTATTTATAAGCATAAAGGGGTGCCTTTTTTGTTACAAGCACTTATTCAGGCTTTTACCAAGGATGCTGATTATGCATCCATCGCAGCAGGTATTTCATCAGGCATGAAGGAGCAGCTCATATCTGGCTTATCGGGCTCTTCTCGCCAGGTACTGATGGCCGCGCTTGCGGAAGATACCGGACGACCGATCATGGTCATGACGCACAATATGTTTGCCGCTCAAAAAATAGCAGATGATTTGCAGGAAGCGCTTCCTCCTGAACGGGTTTTGTTGTACCCCTCGAATGAGCTGGTGGCTGCTGAGGCCGCCATTTCCAGCCCGGAGACGCTATCCCAACGAATTGAAGTATTGATACGATGTGCCCAGGGATTTCGTGGGATTGTTGTCGTGCCGTTTTCTGGTGTCCGGCGTTTGCTGCCGCTTCCAGAGACATGGCGTGAAGCTCGAATCGAGCTGAAAGAAGGCGAAACGATCCAACTGGAGTCGTTCTTGCTGCATATGGTCGAGATGGGGTACCAGCGGGTGGAGCGTGTAGAATCACGTGGAGAGATGAGTGTCCGTGGCGGGATTATCGATTTTTATCCGATGACAACCCGTTGGGGCTACCGCGTGGAGCTGTTCGATGACGAGATTGACTCCATTCGTATGTTCGACCCGCAAGATCAGCGTTCGGTGGAAAAGGTACAGGAAGTTACCGTAACGCCATGCAAGGAAGTCATAGCGGATAGCGCTCGTATGGATCAGGCGGCAGATGCCGCTGCGATTCTGTTGGAGGAGCAGCTCGGTAAAATGACAGACCGTCAGGCCAAGCTGCATCTGAAAGAGGAGATTCACCGCGAAATTGAACTGCTGCGGGAGCATGTGTATTTTGACGAAATCTATAAATATATCTCGCTGTTGTATCCCGAACGCAAAACCTTGGCAGATTACATGCCAGAAGATACCATTCTGATTATTGACGAGCCGGCGCGAATGCTGGAAACAGCCAGGCAGTTGGAACGGGATGAGTCCGAATGGAATCTGCATTTGCTTCAAAACGGTAAAACGTTACCGCAGCTAGAGCTATCAGATAACTCGGACAATCTGCTGTATAACCGGAGATTCCAGACGTTGTTCCTGTCGATCTTTCTCCGTCAGGTTCCGCATACGCAGCCGCAAAATATTTTGAATTTCATCTGCCGGGGCATGCAGGATTTCCACGGCCAAATGAATGTGCTCAAGGCGGAAATGGATCGATGGCGCAAGGCGGGCACGCAGGTTATGATGCTGGCGAGTGGAGACGAGCGGCTGGATCGGATGCGCCGGGTGCTTCACGATTACGGTATTGATGAGCCGACGATGGCTATTGGCAATTTGCAAAGCGGTTTTGAGATGCCATCTATTCATCTGGCGGTGATTACCGAGGGCGAAATGTTCTCGCAAAAGCAGCGTAAAGCACGCAAGCAGGGCCGCCATGTGGACAACGCGGAACGGATTAAGAGCTATAGCGAGCTGAAGGTGGGCGACTATGTCGTACACCAGAATCACGGGATCGGGAAGTACATGGGGATCGGCACGTTGGAGGTTGGCGGTATCCACAAGGATTACATGCACATTCTCTATGCGGGCGGCGATAAGCTGTCTGTGCCGATTGAGCAGATTGATCTGATTCAGAAGTATGTCGGCTCAGAGGACAAGGAACCTAAGATTTACAAGCTGGGCGGTAATGAATGGACACGTGTGAAGAGCAAGGTTCGCAGCTCGGTTCAGGACATTGCTGACGACTTGATCAAGCTGTATGCTGAACGGCAGTCAGCGCCGGGTTTTGCTTTTGAAAAGGATTCACCAGAGCAGCAGGAGTTCGAGGATATGTTCCCGTATGAAGAGACACGTGACCAGATTCGGGCGATTGAAGAGATCAAGAAGGATATGGAGCAAAGCCGTCCGATGGATCGTTTGCTGTGCGGTGATGTAGGCTACGGCAAAACAGAGGTCGCCATTCGTGCTGCGTTTAAGTCGGCTATTGAGGGCAAGCAGGTGGCCGTGTTAGTTCCAACGACGATTTTGGCACAGCAGCATTATGAGACGTTTCGTGAGCGCTTTTCCGGGTATCCGTTCAACATTCAGGTGTTGAGCCGTTTCCGTTCGCGCAAGGAGCAGAATGAGACGATTAAAGGGGTTCGTCAGGGGACCGTCGATATTGTCATAGGCACCCATCGCCTGCTATCGCAGGATCTGGTGTTTAAGGATCTCGGGATGCTCATTGTCGATGAGGAACAGCGGTTTGGTGTGACGCATAAAGAAAAGCTGAAAAAGCTGAAAACGAATGTGGACGTGCTGACGTTAACGGCTACGCCTATTCCGCGTACGCTGCACATGTCTATGCTCGGGGTTCGCGATTTGTCGGTCATTGAGACACCGCCGGAAAATCGTTTTCCGGTGCAGACTTATGTTGTCGAGCACAGCCAAACGTTGGTGCGTGAGGCGATTGAACGCGAGATGGCACGTGGAGGACAGGTGTACTACCTGTATAATCGCGTACAGGGTATTCAGGAAATGGCTGCCGAGATCAATGCGCTCGTGCCGGATGCCAAGGTGGGCGTAGGTCACGGACAGATGTCCGAATCCGAGCTGGAGAAGACGATTTTGGACTTCCTGGACGGTGAATATGATGTACTGGTCAGCACCAGCATTATTGAGACCGGGGTGGATATTCCGAATGTGAATACACTCATTGTGCATGATGCCGATAAAATGGGGCTGTCCCAGCTTTATCAGCTGCGTGGGCGTGTAGGCCGTTCCAACCGGATTGCCTATGCTTACTTTACGTACCAGCGGGATAAGGTGCTGACTGAAGTCGCAGAGAAGCGCCTTCAGTCGATCAAGGAGTTTACGGAGCTGGGCTCCGGGTTCAAGATCGCGATGCGCGATTTGTCGATTCGCGGAGCGGGGAATTTGCTCGGTGCAGAGCAGCACGGATTCATTGCATCCGTCGGTTTTGACCTTTACTCGCAAATGCTGGCAGAGGAAATTAATAAGCGCAAGGTCAGCGTACTTGGAGAAGAGGATCTGTCGAATCGCAATTGGAGTACGTCCATTGATTTGGGCGTGGATGCTTACCTGCCAGGAGATTATATTTACGACAGTATTCAGAAGATTGAGATTTATAAAAAGGTTGCAGCAGTCAGCACGTTTGACGAGGCAATGGAGCTGGAGGATGAGCTGGTTGACCGCTTTGGTGATTTGCCGGAGGCTGTGCGTCATTTGTTGGCTGTAGCCCGTCTCAAGGTATACGGACGCATGTATGGCATTGAGTCCATTGTCCAGCGGGATGACAACATCGTGTTGAAATTCCACGAAGGGCGCCAGCAGGCGGTACAGACCGCCAAACTTGCGGAGATTGGCAATCGCTTTGAAAGACGTGTACAATTTGAACAGGGCACTCCTATGAGCGCACGCATCAAAGGCAGAGGTCTGGATGATCCACAGATACTAGAGCTGCTGGAGCAATTTTTGAGTGCACTAAAAGATGCATTCACATTGAAGGAGGAACTGCAAAATGTCACAACCAAATAAAAGAAAACCTTGGAGAATGCTATCGGTGGCCATTGCCGCGGTGCTGGCTATATCGGTGCTGGCGGCATGTACGAAGCAAGCCGAGGAGAGTAAGGTCAAGGACCAACCGAAGGACAGCAGTAAGGTTGTCGTGACCTACACTGGCGGAACCATTACGGAAAATGAGTTTAACCAGGAGATCAGTATGATGAAATTCCTGTATCCGGAATATGGAGCGATGCTTGCTTCGGATCAGGTGCGGGAGCAAATTGCCAAGCAAGAAGTAGTGTACAAGCTTCTGGCTGAAAAAGCAGACGATAAGTCCAAGGAACAGGGCGCCAAAGAAGGAACCGAACAACTGGAGCAGTATAAAAAGTCGGTTGGAGATGCTAAATTCAAGACATTTTTAAGTGATCAAAAACTGACTGAGCAGGGTGTGAAGGATTACTTTACCCGTGTGATGACGGTGATCAACAGTGAGACGAACAAAGTGACGGACGATCAGCTGAAACAGGAATTTGAGAAAAACAAAGATCAATTCACGACAGCAACCGTGCGTCATGTACTGATTAATTTCCAGGATCCAAAAACGAAAAAAGAACGCAAGAAGGAAGATGCTCTCAAGCTGGCCAAAGAAGTAAAGGCGAAGCTGGATGGCGGAGCTGATTTTGCGACAATTGCCAAGAAATACTCAGAAGATCCGGGTTCGGCCTCCAATGGCGGTTTGTATGAGAATGCATCCGTAGCTCAATGGGTGCCTGCATTCAAGGAAGCAGCCGAGAAGC
>NZ_PNXQ01000007.1:29670-53898 GCF_005217525.1 Paenibacillus terrae
AATAAAATCGGAGATCCGGTAGAAACAGAATACGGATATCACATTATCAAGGTGGAATCCCGCAATGAGCCTACGTTTGATAAATTGAAGGACAACGAGAAGGCTGCTTTGAAAAACAAGCTGGCTGGTGAAAGTATTCAAAACTTTACCGAAAAAGATTTGGCCAAACTTAATTTGAAATTCAACCTGCCGAAGGCACCTGCTACGCAAGAGAAAAGCGGCACCACACCGGGCGCTGGCAGCACTGCTACGCCTGAAGGCACTACAGGTGGCACCACTGGTACCAAAGCAGGAACAGCCAAGGACGGAGCTACAACCGAAGGTAAATAACTGAACATGCATAAGGAATTGGGAACAGATGAATACTATGGTCAGATATCACCATAAACACCATGACCGTGACGTTCTTCGTGACCGCTTCCGGGGGAGCGGAAGCGTCTTTCGATACCGTCAGTAGTTTACTAAATTCTTCTTGAGAAAGTGGGGCAACATGTGAAATGAAAGCTACTGGTATAGTTCGCCGTATTGATGATCTGGGGCGGGTAGTTATTCCTAAGGAAATTCGCCGCACCTTGAGAATTCGTGAAGGAGATCCGCTTGAAATTTTTGTGGATCGTGACGGAGAAGTCATTTTGAAAAAGTATTCGCCTATCGGTGAACTTGGTGATTTCGCCAAAGAATACGCTGAGTCCCTGTTTGAAAGCACAGGCCATATTACGATGATTACCGACCGGGACACCATTATTACGGTGGCTGGAGGCTCCAAAAAAGAGTTTCTGGACAAGCCGATCGGCAGCATTATCGAAGGTAGTATGGAGAACCGCAAAACGGTACTGGAAACAGCCAGCGGCTCCTATGAGCTGACCCGAGACCACGAAGAAACACTCTCGTCCTTTGTGGCCGCTCCCATTGTTTCGGGTGGTGATCCTATTGGTTCCGTTGTGCTACTGAACAAGGACGAAAACGTGAAAATGGCCGAAATGGAGATCAAAATGGCTGAAACAGCCGCTGGTTTTCTCGGCAAACAAATGGAACAGTAATCCCCCGTTCCGCCCTGTAGGACGTACTGAATGGCGAAAGCCTTTAGTCGTCTTGCGGGGCTTTTTTTCTTTCCTGACAAAGAGGCGGTATAATAGGACTCGTGAAAGATGCATATTTCAGGTAGGAGTGGAACGGACGATGCAGGAAAATCGCGCCGCTTCGCGGCTGCTGCGGGGTGCTGTCATTTTGACACTGGCGGCGGTTGCAAGCAAGCTGATCGGCACATTGCAAAAAATTCCGCTGCAAAATATCGGCGGTGACGGTGTTTTCGGTATTTATAATACGGTTTATCCTTTTTATACGCTGTTGATTACTATTGCCGCTGCTGGATTTCCGGCAGCGATATCCAAATTTGTAGCTGAGTATGAGGCGGTGGGAAACCGGGCGGCAGGGCAACGAGTAGCCCTGTTGTCCTCGCTTGTATTGGGCATGTTTGGTGTGATTCTGGGCGTGCTGATGTATACGTGCGCACCACTGATCGGACAGTGGATCGACAATGCTCATGTCATTCCCTCGGTGAGGGCGGCGTCCTTTGCCTTTTTGTTCGTGCCGGTTATGGCAGGGCTAAGGGGATATTTTCAGGGTTTGCAAAATATGATCCCGACCGCCGTCTCCCAAGTGACGGAGCAGACGGTACGTGTGGGTGTGATGATCATGCTGCTGCTGCTTATGCTGTCGCAAGGAGCCGGACCCGATATGATCGCTGCCGGGGCTGTTTTTGGTTCTGCGGCTGGCGGGGCAGGGGGTCTGGTCGTCATGTTGCTATTTTGGCGCAACCAGA
Organism: Paenibacillus terrae; assembly: GCF_005217525.1. GTDB lineage: Bacteria > Bacillota > Bacilli > Paenibacillales > Paenibacillaceae > Paenibacillus > Paenibacillus terrae_C. The sequence goes on from NZ_PNXQ01000007.1 coordinate 31,493, forward strand.
GGAAGAAGCTCAAAAGGCAAGAGAGGTCCTATGAGCAGGCTTTGCAGACCGCTGGGAAGACAGAACAGATGGGCATACAGGGGACTGCGTCTGAACGTTCTGGCGTCATAAAGAGAACGACGGACGATTTGGCGAGTGACAGTCGTGCTGTCCTATCAGGTATGCTAGAGAGTGCAGCGGGGACAGCGAAGGAGCGGGCTGGAGATGCCCACCGGACGGAGAGCTACGTTGCTTTGCTAAAGGCATTGCTTCGTTATGCCCTGCCTGTTTGCCTGGGAGCGCTGGCGGTTCCGCTGATTAGTTTGGTGGACACGTTTACCGTGCCTCGCTTGTTAAAGCAGGAGGGTTTGGATGATACAGGGGTTATGGTGGCCTTCGGTGTCTATAACCGAGGTCTGCCCCTTGTACAGCTGGTGATGATGTTTGCCACTACGCTGTCGGCATTATTCATTCCGTCGCTGGCGGAAGCCAGGGTAACGGGCGGCACGGAGCTGGCGCGCCGCCAGTGTGAGCAATCGCTGCGCTGGTTCTGGCTGCTGGGACTAGCCGCCGCCACAGGCTTAATTGTGCTGGCGGTGCCCGTCAATGTGATGCTGTACGCGGATGACACCGGTAGCGGAGTCATGCGCTGGATGGCGCTGACTGCCGTAGGCGGCACGCTCAGCATCATCTCGGCCGCGCTGCTGCAAGGGCTGGGGGCAGTTCGCGCCCCAGCCGTGGCGATGCTCGCAGCAGCCGCAGCCAAAGCGCTGCTGAACTGGCTGCTCGTGCCGCAGCTGGGCACGGCTGGCGCAGCCATCGCGGGAGCCGCAGCCTATCTGCTGGCGGCGGCGATCAACATCGCGCTGCTCGCCCGCCTGGCGGGGCTGCGCTGGAGCTGGTCCGCCAGCGTGCTCAAGCCGGCGGCACTGCTTGTCGCCTTGGCTTGCGCAGCTGCGGCGGCGATGTGGGGCACCAGCGCGGCGCTGGGTGCCTTGGGGTGGGCCGCCGGAGGCCGTGCCACGGCGGCGGCGGAAAGCCTGCTGGGCGTAGCCGCAGGCGCCGTGGTGTTCGTGGTCGGCCTCGCACGCTTGAGGCTGATCACGGAGGCGGAGCTTGCGGCGGTGCCCAAGCTCGGACGCCCGCTGGCAGCCGTGCTGCGCAGACTGCGCGTGCTGGCGTAGCCTTGTGGCTATGCCGCTTGCGGTTGCGCGGTGGGGACAGTCGCAGCCATTTTATGAGCCTGTATATACTTTGTGGTATAGTAGTGCCAAAGCAAAGGAAGCGGAAGCAGGCAACGCACCGTACATTTACGGAGTGTGTGCCATGTTTCTGCGGAACGGAGGATTGAACATGAGCGCAATACTAACAGTCGTAGGACTAGGCTCGGGAGACCCGGATCAGCTTACGATAGGGATATTGAATAGAATGCGGGGCGCTTCGGCGCTGTATCTGCGGACGAAGGAGCACCCGGCAGTTCAAGTGCTGGATGAATTTGAAGTGGCCTTCGAGTCGTTTGACACCGTGTATGAGACCAAGGAATCTTTTCCAGAGGTATACGAGGAAATTACCAGTCAGTTGATAGCAGCGGCCGTTAAAGCTGTGGATGGAAGTGAAATCGTCTATGCGGTTCCGGGTCACCCGATGGTTGCGGAGGCGGCGGTGCAATTGCTCAAAGAGCGCTGTCCTGTGCATGATATTCAACTGAACATCCTTGGCGGCGAAAGTTTTCTGGATGAAGCTTTTGTGCGTCTTGGCTTTGACCCGATTGAAGGTTTCCAGTTGTTGGACGCAGGTACGCTGGATACGAACTGGCTTCAGCCTCAGTTGCACACGCTGATCGGACAGGTATATGACACGTTTACTGCTTCGGATGTGAAGCTGTGTTTAATGGAGCGCTATCCTGATGACTATGAGGTCTATGTAGGTCATGCGCTTGGCGTGGAGGGCGAGGAAGTGGTGCATAAAGTGCCACTGTACGAGCTGGATCGGGTGGAGGGCTACGGAAACCTGTCTCTGGTGTACATACCGCGCAGTGAGGATGATGCGCTGAAACGGCGCTCCTTTGACCGTCTGCATGAGATTGTTGATATTTTACGCAGTCCGGAAGGTTGTCCATGGGACCGCGAACAGACGCATCAGTCGATCCGCAAAAATCTGATCGAGGAAACCTATGAAGTCATCGAAACGATAGATGAGGACGACCCTGATCACATGAAGGAAGAGCTGGGCGATCTACTGCTGCAAATTTTGCTGCATGCCCAGATGGAAGAAGAAGTTGGAACCTTCAATGTGTATGATGTGATTCAAGGGCTGAATGAGAAGCTCATTTTCCGCCATCCGCATGTGTTTGGAGACAATCAGGCGAAGGATGCGGAAGAGGCGCTGCAAAACTGGGAACAGATGAAAGCCGAGGAAAAACGGATGAAAGGGACAGCGTCAGCCCAACCTTCCGTACTGGATGGTGTCCCGCGTGATTTGCCTGCTCTCATGAAGTCGTACAAGCTCCAGAAAAAGGCGGCAAAAGTAGGCTTTAACTGGGAGAACATTGAAGGTGTATTCGATAAATTGGACGAAGAAGTGGCTGAGCTGAAGGAAGCGGTCCGCGAGGGACATTCCGTGGAGGCGCAGTTGCTGGAGTTGGGCGACGTGCTATTTGTTGCTGTGAACGCGGCACGTTTTATGGGAGTTGATCCAGAAGAGGCGTTGTCTGCCACCAACCGCAAATTTGTCGACCGATTCCAGTACATTGAGAAAAGATTACGTGAGCAGGGACGAAGTCCCGAGGACAGTAGTGTGGACGAGATGGAGATATACTGGCAGGAAGCGAAAAAAATTCTTGGCGGGTCTTAGGCCGTAAAGGGAGCAAATGCCCGTGTGAAGCGTATCCGTTTGAGGAGACTTGCCAACGGGGAGGCTTTTGTAGTAGGATGTTGGCTTAACTGGGGTCGAATTAAAAAACGACTGCCATTGCAGGATTTTTAAGGCCAAGCCAGAATAACTTGTAGTAATTCTGAAAATAACTGTAGTCTACGGGCAACCGTACACCAGTTGTGTTCAGAGCGGCTTCAGCCGCAGTTTGACCTCACGTCTGTCCCATTTTATGGACATGCCAGCGTGATGATTATTTTTTGAATTTGGGAGGCTTTTAACTTATGAACAAGACAGATCTGATCAACAATATTTCCAGCAAAAGCGGTTTGAGCAAACGTGACGTTGAAGCTGTATTGAATGGCGTACTTGGTGAAATTACAGATGCACTCGCTAGTGGCGACAAAGTGCAACTGATCGGCTTTGGTACTTTTGAAACGCGCAAGCGTTCCAGCCGTACAGGCCGCAATCCACAAACCGGCAACACGATTGAAATTCCAGAATCGACCGTTCCTGCTTTTAAAGCCGGTAATAAGCTTAAAGAAGCCGTCAACTAATGCGTCTTGATAAATTCTTGAAAGTCTCGCGGCTGATTAAGCGGCGTACGGTAGCCAAGGACGTCTCCGAACAAGGGAGAGTCGTGGTGAATGGACGCGAAGCCAAGCCGAGCAGTGCGGTCAAAGTGGGCGATGAAATCACCGTCCAGTTTGGCCAGAAGCTGGTGACTGTGCGAGTGGAACGGCTCGCCGACACTACACGCAAGGACGAGGCTGCAAGTATGTACACTTTAGTGAAGGAAGAGCCCATTGCCAGAGACAATGGTTTGAACTGGTAACTGGAATCTAACTTTCTAATATGCTGTACATTAAAGCATCCCTTCATATTCTCATGAAGGGGTGCTTTTTCTTATGCAGTTTCTTTCGTGCAGTTCTAAATCCTGTTGTCCCCTTCATAAGCTAAGAACAGAAGGAGGGGTACATGCCATGATTGAACAAGGGAAGCCCAAGAACCATGACCTGCGCATGCAAAGCCGAAAGCAGCTCGACATTTCAGGCGTCAGCAATGTGGAGAGCTTCGATAGTGAAGAGTTTCTGCTTCAGACCGATCTGGGCCATCTCACCATTCGCGGACAGCATTTACATATCAAAAACCTCAGTCTGGAAGAGGGGCTGCTGTCTATTGAAGGTCTGATTACTTCCCTCATCTACCTGGAGCCCGGGGCCCCGGCCAAAAACGGAAAAAGCCTATTCGGCAAGCTCTTCAAATGAATCCTCACACACAATGGCTGACGCTGACGTGGATGCTGCTGTCGGGCATAGCTATGGGAGTGGTGTTCGACAGCTACCGGGTGCTGTCCATCCGCTTTCATTTTGCCCGTTGGAGCATTCATACGTTGGACGTGCTGTATTGGGTGGCCTCGGCCCTGTTTATTTTCCGTGTGCTGTACGCGAGTAATCGCGGGGAGCTGCGGTTTTATGTCTTTTTAGGACTACTTTTGGGGGTTTGGCTCTATTTTTGGGCCTTTAGTGTTACAACCCAACGTTTTGTGGTAATGTTATTAAAGATAGTCCGCAGACTGACGTTGATCGTGAACAGCATACTGCGCATCCTGATTGTTCTTCCGGTGTTGGCGCTGTATCGGCTGGTACGCAAGCTGGTCGGATGGACATGGGCACTTATTGTGTTCCTGGGAAGGATGCTGATATATATCCTGATACCGGTTTGGAAGCCCTTCGTTTGGCTGATCGGTCCGCTTAAAGCGCGCTGGAGGACTCCAGAATTGCTTGTAAAGCTCGGCATCAGACTGAAAAACACGGCAAAAAGATGGTTTGGAAGGAGGTAGTATCATGCGTAATTCGTCTGTAGATCGCCATTCATCTCCTACGTCCAAGTCCAACGCGGGCGGGCGCAGGCGAATCATGATTTGGTTGCTATCGCTTGCCGCCTTTGGTAGTTGGGCTATTTTTACCTTTTTTTCTCAAGGTATGATTATGGCTGATCGAAGTGAACAGCTCACCCAGAAGGAAAAACAGAAGCAAGCTGCTACACAAACGGAACAACAGCTCCAAACTGAAGTGAATCGTCTCAAGGATCCCGAGTATATCGGAGAAATTGCCAGAAGTAAGTACGGTCTTTACAAACCGGAAGAGACGCCGATCATCGGGGAGCAGAAATAGGCGCATCATCGGGTCATTGCTTAGTTGACCTTGGTTCCGCCATTTTGTATAATCAAATCACCACAGCGGGATTTTTTTGCAAAAAAATCGGTTGTATATTTTAAGGGAGGATCATTTTATTCTATGGCAATTGAAGTGGGCACCAAGTTAGAGGGCAAAGTGACAGGCATCACGCATTTTGGAGCATTTGTGGATTTGTCTGGAGGTGTCACGGGTCTCGTTCACATCTCGGAAATCGCCGATAACTACGTTAAGGATGTTAACGATCACCTGAAGATTAATGATGTCGTGACGGTGAAAGTCATTAATGTTGACAAAGACGGCAAAATCGGACTTTCCATTAAGCAAACGATTGACAAGCCGGCAAGTGAAGCCCGTCCGCCAAGAGCTCCAAGACCGGAGCGCACAGGAGGACCAGGTGGAGGCGACCGTTTCGGCGGTGGAGGTTCAGGTCCAAGTCAAGGACGCGGTGGTGGTGGCGGTGGTTTCAACCGCGATCGTGGAGGTCGTTCGTTCAAGCCTGCACCGGGTAAACCTTCATTTGAGGATAAAATGTCACGCTTCCTGAAAGATAGTGAGGAACGCATTTCGTCGCTGAAAAAGAACACCGAAGGTAAACGCGGAGGACGCGGCGCGAAGCGTGTTTAATTCACTTTGACAACCGTATCAACCATACACGGAAAACCGTACAGTCGAAAGACTGCTACGGTTTTTTTGCGTTCTGCCGACAATAGCTGAAATATGTAAAGGCTATGGGAGCGAGGGAGATCCATCCGGCCGTAATCTTCCATGCATTTTATGATATTCAAGAATTGTTGAGCAAAAAGCAGAGCCATCAAGCTGAAAAGTGGACGTTTTTTTTGTCGTGTGGACATAATCGTCCGACAAACTCCAACGGTTTTCCGTCTATCTTCTGGGCTAATCGCTAGTCTAAGCGAAGGTGTGGGCGACAGGAAGAGGTCTTGTAAGGAGATGGTGCTCTTAATTACCATACGCTTCCAAGCGGACGTAGCTTGGCATTGGAGCAGATGCTCTGTGCTTTCGCGGAGAACGTTTTTTTGTCGGAAATTTCTTGGAATAAGACGTGAGTTTCTGACAAACTTTCTCAATCGTTCCGGTTTAAGATGGGAACATCAAATTGATGAATGGGGTGCCTGACGCATGATGGAGAAATGGAACGTGGTACATTTTCCAGGGTTGAAATCCAGAAAGTCCAAATCTAAAGAACGTACGGAAGGTTGGTCTTCCAGACTCAAGAAGCGGCTGGATTCACATAAAGCAGTGCAGTGGGTAACGGCGCAAAGATGGATGCTGTTATTGTCTGCTATGGGATTTCTACTGGGACGCGCCACCATTTTGGACGAGCTATCCCCTTTTGCTCTCGCTTATTTTGCAGTCATCATGTTCCTGCGGCGAGATCTGATGCTGCCTGTAGCTGTATCGGTCGTATTGGGCAGTCTGTTTGCCCCTTATCCATCGTTGTTCATGATTGGCGGCGAGCTGCTTGTATTCTATCTCCTGTATCGTGGGCTACGAACCTTTGATCGGCTGGAATTATCTTATGCTCCGCTTATGGTTTTCCTGTCTGTGTTTATGGTCAATTTATTTTACGCGGTGATGGCCCCGTCCTTCACATGGTATGACCTTGTCATTGTGGGAACGGATGCGGTGCTCAGCTTTATGCTGACACTCGTTTTTACGCAGGCCATTCCATTGTTTACGTATCGCAAAAAGACAAGCCAACTCAAAAACGAGGAAATCTTGTGTCTGATTATTTTACTGGCCTCTGTGATGACGGGAGCGGTAGGGTGGACGATTCACTCGCTGTCTGTCGATCATGTGCTATCTCGCTATTTGGTATTAGTATTCGCCTTGGTGGGGGGCGCTTCGCTGGGTGCTTCGGTTGGTGTGATTACCGGTTTAATTTTAAGCTTGGCCAATATGTCTGCGATTGTGCAGATGAGCTTGCTCGCTTTTGCCGGTTTGCTGGCAGGGATGCTGCGTGAAGGGCGAAAAGGTGCAGTGGCGCTCGGGATGTTGCTAGGTTCCTCCATTCTGACGATCTATTTGGACGGGACCGGGGACGTGCTGACATCAACCTGGGAGAGCTGCGCGGCGATTCTATTATTCTTAATGACCCCAAAAAGCTTCTTTAAAGCGGTTTCCACCTATGTTCCTGGTACGCAGGACCACGCCAAATCCCAGCATGAGTATGCCAAAAGGGTCCGTGATCTCACTGCCGAGCGGGTGACGAAATTTTCCCGCGTATTCAGTCAGCTATCCCGTAGCTTTCACCAGATATCTGCGAGTGAGAGTGCGAGATCGGATGGTGAAATTGAGCATTTTATGAACGCTGTGGCAGAGGGGACGTGTGCCTCCTGTTTCAAGTGCGAGCAGTGCTGGGACGGCAAGTTTATGCAGACCCATCAGTATATGACGGAAATGATGAGCGCGATTGAGGAGAATCCGGATTTGGAGCCAGAGCAGATGCCGCCGCAGTGGAGCAAGGCATGCGCCAAGACGGGCGCGGTGTTGCAAGTGATGAAGCAGCAATACAGCCTCTACCAGCATAATATGCAGTGGAAACGCCAAGTATACGACAGTCGTCAGCTTGTTGCTGACCAGCTATCCGGCGTATCACAGATTATGGAGGATTTGGCGCGGGAAATTCAGCGGGAAGGGCAAACCATGCATCGGCAGGAGGAGCAAATACGAGAGGCGCTTGATCGGCTGGGCTTATCCATACAATCTATTGAGATTATTAATCTGGATGCGGGCCAAGTCGAAATTGAGATTGTCCATGCTTATACAAGGGGATTTGACGAATGTCGGAAAATCATTGCTCCACTGCTGTCGGACATATTGGACGAGCATATTGCTGTAATGCGCGAAACGGCGGCAGATCGCCGCCAGGGATTGGCTACGGTCATGTTTGGCTCAGCCAAAACCTATGAAATTGCCACAGGAGTAGCAAGCGCTGCCAAAGGAGGGGATTTTTTCTCAGGGGACAGCTACAGCATGATGGAGCTGGGGAACGGGACCTTTGCGGTCTCTTTGAGCGATGGTATGGGTAACGGAGAGCGGGCGCAGCAAGAGAGCAGCGCGGCACTTCAAATTTTGGAGGAATTACTGCAATCCGGCATGGATGAGAAGCTGGCGATCAAGTCGGTCAACTCTGTTCTGATGCTGAGATCACCCGAGGAAATGTATGCTACGGTCGATATGGCGCTGATTGACCAGTATACGGCCCGGACGACATTCATGAAGATCGGGTCAACGCCGAGCTTTATTAAAAGAGGGGAGGAGGTCATTCCCGTATCTGCCAGTAATTTGCCGATTGGCATTATACAGGATATTGAAATTGATCTGGTGTCGCTTCAATTACAGCCGGGTGATATTTTGATCATGATCACAGATGGTATATACGACTCGCCGGGATATGCGGTAAACAAGGAAATATGGATGAAGCGCATGATTCAGGAAATTGAAAGCGATGACCCGCAGCAGTTGGCCGACTGTCTATTGGAAAGAGTTATTCGTTACCAGCAAAATCAAATCTATGATGACATGACAGTAGTTGTTAGCAAAATAGATCATTTCCGCCCGGAATGGGCCACGCTTCATGTACCGGGTATGAGCTGGATGGAGCGCCCGCGTACGGTTAGCTGAATAGACATTGCCCGGGAAATTCCACATCCTTTTTAAAAATTCGCGCTCTTCGTTTGAATCGTTCCAGATTCGGCAAAGATAGAATCTATCAGGATAGATTACGAGGAAGCGGAGGTCAAAAAGCTATGAAGCAAATTTTGATCATTACAGATGGATGCTCTAATGTGGGTGTCAGCCCGGTCATGGCGGCGGCTCAGGCTTTACAGGAAGGCATTACGGTGAATGTAGCAGGTGTCATAGATTACGGGACGATTGGCGAGCTTGGAAGTACAGAGATTCAGGAAATCGCTAAAGCGGGGGGAGGTTTCAGCCAAATCGTAGGCACGAAGCAGTTGGCACAGACCATGCAGATGATGACCCGTAAAACAGTGGTTCAAACGATTCAGCAGGCGGTTAATAGAGAGTTAACGCATATTTTGGGTGAGGGGGGCGCCCGACATATCGGTGAACTGCCGCCGGCCAAACGGGCCCAGGTGGTTGAGGTGATGGATGAACTGACAGAAACCAGTGCTTTGGAGATTGCTTTGCTTATTGATGCCAGTGCGAGCATGAAGCCCAAGCTGCCTGCTGTAGAAGATAGTATTCGGGATTTGCTGCTCAGTTTACAGTCCAGAAGCGGGCCTAGCCGTATTTCTGTCTTTCATTTTCCTGGGGGACGGATGGGTGAAGATGCGGTAATGGATATGGGCTGGACCTCTGAACTTAGCCAGGTTAAGTCGATATTCGGCCGTTTGCGGATGAAGGGGGCGACGCCAACGGGTCCAGCCATTTTACAAGTGATTGATTATTACCGATATGTTACACTAGGGGAACAGAAAGATATGGAAGAATCCTATGGCAAAGGAGAAGGGATGCTCGGTGACTACGTCGTCTGATCCCGTTCTTGCACCCGGAACGGTCATCAAGGGCAAGTGGAAGCGGAGCAGCTATGTCATTCAGCGTCTGCTGGGCCGTGGGGCGAACGGAACTGTATATTTGGTAAAAGAGGCACAGGCTGATCGACAATTTGCTCTGAAAATGGGGAAGAACACGCTTGATCTGCAATCGGAGATTAACGCGCTGACCACATTGCAGTCGCAGGGAACCCAATCTGCTCTCCAGCAAAACGGACATCCATCCTTTTTGTTCGAGGTAGACGATGTATCCTTGCGTAGCGGTGGGGAAATACCCTTTTATGTCATGCGATACGTCAAGGGAGATCCGCTTCACCGTTTTGTGGCGCTCAAGGGAGCGGAATGGTATGGCGTGGCTGGAACGGGCATACTTAATCGTTTGGCTGATCTACATCAGGCAGGATGGGTATTTGGGGATTTGAAGCCTCAAAATATTTTGGTCAATGCCTATGGAGAAGCCGAGTTGATTGATTATGGCGGGGTGTCCCTTGCGGGACGGAGCGTCAAGCAATTTACAGAATGGTATGACAGGGGATTCTGGAATGCGGGCAGTCGAAATGCCGATTCCCAGTATGATCTGTTTGCCTTCGCCCTTCTAACTATACATATATTGGAGGGCGAATCGCTAAAAGTAGCGGCGGACAGGCTGCCACAGCTGCGTAATACGGCGGAATTAACCATCATCATACGTCGTAGTCGTGTACTACGACCCTATGCCGAATGGCTGATGGGGGCAGTGCGTGGAGAATATCCCGATACCCGTGTGGCGGCTCGCTCCTGGTCGCGTCTGGCTGCTGCGCATGTCAGGCAATCGTCCGTGAAAAGAGGAACTCCGCGCTGGCTGGGATATGCTTTCACTCTCTCACTTTTGCTGCTTGCCGGAGCGCTCTGGATTGCGCTAAGGTAGCAGCAGGACTTACATAAGATAACAGATGATCATCATTTTTCGGTCGGCAGAAAAGAGGGTCGTGAATGGGAACAACAAAACCGACCGGTGTTGTACAGGAAGTGCTCGCCCTCGCGCGGGAACATTCGCTGTGGAGCCCCGGAGACCGCATTGTGGTTGCTGTATCCGGCGGGCCGGATTCGGTGGCCCTTTTGCACATTTTACATGAAATATCCGTTGTACATATGCCTTTGCAGTTGATCTGTGCTCACGTCCATCATGGCTTCAGGCCGGAGGAATCGGATGCGGAGGCGGAAGAGGTACGCCACATGGCCTGGAAACTTGAGGTTCCGTTTGAAATGATTCGCGTTGATGTGCCAGCTTATATGAGGGAGAACGGCAAGGGTCCGCAGGAAGCGGCTCGCGAGCTGCGCTACACCTTTTTGCATGATACGGCTGCAAAGTGGGCGGCACAGCAAATTGCGATGGCTCATCATGGGGATGATCAGGCTGAAACTGTTCTTCTGCACTTGCTGCGTGGTAGTGGCCCGACGGGTTTGGCAGGTATGCGGCTGACACGCAAGGAAAAAAATGTGCAACTCATTCGTCCGTTGCTTCGTATGTACAAGGCTGACCTGATCGAGTTCTGCAAGTATCATGACCTTTCCTATGTAACGGATAGCAGTAATTTATCATCGAAATACCGCCGCAACTCCATTCGTATGGATGTGCTTCCTTTTTTGGGGCAATATAATGAGCAACTGACACCTTCTCTAAATCGGCTGGCTGAAACCATGGCTGACGAAAATGATTTTATGGAGGCATCCACGCTGGCGGTATATGAGGAATTGGTGCACATAGATAACAGCAGGTATATGTTTTCCATCGCTTCCTATCGTAAGCTATCCGTTGCTTTACAACGGAGGTTGATTAAACTAATATTAAATTATCTGCCTTCGGACAGTGATAATTTAGATTTTCGTAAAATTGAGACCGTTCGACTGAGGCTTCTCCAGGAACGACCATCCACGTGGAGTCTGGACTTGGGTGGCGGTGCAACTGGAGTCCGCGAATATGACCAAGCGGTTTTGTTTGACCGTACGCAAGGCGTTATGGGCGAATGGTGCTATGGACTGGACGTATTGCCTATTTCCGGTGAGCTTGAATTGCCTGAGGCGGGGGGGATACTTCGGTGGCGAAGAGTTTCCTATTCGGCTGGACAAAATCCGGCGAATGAGGAGGAAGCGTGCTTCGACGCAGATGAATTGGTCCTGCCGTTGACAGTACGCTCGCGATTACCTGGAGATACCATGTATGTAATGGGATTAAACGGAAGAAAAAAGGTTAAAGATATTTTCATTGATGAAAAAATACCTCCTTCGCTGCGTCCCGTTATTCCCGTCGTCTGCGACCGTTCCGGGACTATTCTCTGGATTCCGGGCGTGCGGCGTTCTGTACATGCCGCGGTGCGAAAGCACACCTCTTCGGTTATATACATGTCATGGCAAAAACAGGAGAGTCCAGAGCATCGGTAATTACGCAGGAACGGCTTTCATAGTATAAACTTAGGAGGTTTACACCGTTGCAAAATGATATTCAGGAAGTATTGATCAGCGAAGAAGAGCTTCAAAGTAAAATCAAGGAATTAGCAGCACAGCTCAGCGCAAAGTATGAAGGTAAGAATCCGTTAGTAATTTGTGTGCTGAAAGGTGCGTTTATCTTTATGGCGGATTTGGTTAAATCCATTACAGTACCGTTGGAGATTGATTTTATGGCTGTATCCAGTTATGGAGTATCCACCAAATCATCAGGCGTTGTGAAAATTATTAAGGATTTGGATGCTTCGGTTGAAGGGCGTGACGTTCTGATTGTCGAAGATATTATCGACAGCGGTCTGACACTGACTCATTTGATTGAATTGCTTAAGAATCGTAATGCCAATTCGGTATGTGTCGTAACCCTGTTTGACAAACCTGCCCGCCGGACGGTTAATCTTGAAGCTGATTATACCGGTTTTACTCTTCCGGATGCGTTTGTTGTGGGTTATGGTCTGGATTATGCCGAGCACTACCGGAACCTCCCATACATAGGGATTTTGAAGCCGGAAATCTACACCAGCTAATCTCAGCCTCCAGTCCTAGGACTAAATAGCGTCCTTTGTTGAGAAGGGCTTACAGGCTATGGTAAAATAACTTAAGTGTTTCGAGAGGAGGTAGGGGATGAATCGGTTCATCCGGAATTCTGGTTTTTATTTGATTCTTTTTTTAGTTGTGGTGGGTATCGTTCAATTTGTCAGCAACAGTAACGAAGCCTCCGATCTCCCTAGATATGACCAATTACGGCAAGAGGTTAAAGCTAATAATATCTCTAAAGTAACGGTCCAATTTGACGGTTACGCCTATCTTGTAACCGGTGCATATAAGAAGCAGCCGGCTAATGCCAAATCCACCAATTTTTCTGTATATGTTCCGCCAACGGACTCTGCATTAACCGAACTGGTTAATGCTAGTGAAACGAACGGATTTGAATACGTACAGAAGAAAATGGAAGGCGAAAGCATTTGGCTGACATTCTTGACTTCTATTGTTCCTTTGGTGATCATGTTCCTGCTGTTCTTCTTCCTGTTTAATCAGGCACAGGGCGGTGGCGGCAAAGTTATGAACTTCGGCAAGAGCAAAGCCCGTCTTTATAACGAAGAAAAGAAGAAAGTTACCTTCGAAGACGTGGCAGGAGCCGACGAAGAGAAGCAAGAGCTTGTTGAAGTCGTAGAATTCTTGAAGGATCCGCGTAAGTTCGCAGCTGTGGGCGCCCGTATTCCAAAAGGTGTCCTGTTAGTAGGCCCTCCGGGTACTGGTAAAACACTCTTGGCGAGAGCTGTTGCAGGCGAAGCCGGAGTACCGTTTTTCAGCATTTCGGGTTCTGATTTCGTAGAAATGTTCGTCGGTGTCGGCGCTTCCCGTGTACGGGATTTGTTCGAAAACGCGAAAAAGAACGCACCATGTATCATTTTCATTGATGAAATTGATGCTGTCGGACGTCAACGTGGCGCCGGATTGGGTGGCGGACATGATGAACGTGAGCAGACGCTCAACCAATTGCTCGTTGAGATGGATGGATTCGGAGCGAACGAAGGTATTATTATCGTAGCCGCAACGAACCGTCCAGATATTCTGGATCCGGCATTGCTTCGTCCAGGACGTTTTGACCGTCAAATTACAGTTGATCGCCCAGACGTTAAAGGCCGCGAAGCTGTATTGTTTGTACATGCACGCAACAAGCCATTAACTAAAGATGTTAAAATGGATGTTATTGCGAAGCGTACAACAGGCTTTACAGGCGCTGATCTGGAAAACCTGTTGAATGAAGCTGCCTTGCTCGCGGCTCGTCGTAACCGCAAAGATATTTCGATGCGAGAAGTGGATGAAGCGATCGACCGTGTTATTGTAGGTACAGAAAAACGCAGCCGCGTAATCAGTGACCGCGAGAAACGGATTGTAGCTTATCACGAAGCAGGCCATACGATTATTGGCTTCTTCCTGGAAAATGCCGACATGGTTCACAAGGTAACGATTATTCCACGTGGACGCGCAGGCGGATATGTCATCATGCTTCCGAAGGAAGATCGCATGCTGACAACCAAGCAGGAATTACTGGACAAAATCACTGGTTTGCTGGGTGGACGCGTATCCGAGGAACTGTTTATTGGTGAAATCGGAACAGGTGCCTATAGTGACTTCCAACAAGCAACAAGCATCGCACGCAGCATGATCGTGGAATACGGTATGAGTGAGAAGCTCGGTCCAATGCAGTTCGGTACTTCGCAAGGCCAGGTATTCCTTGGACGGGATATCGGTCATGAGCAGAACTACAGTGATCAGATCGCTTATCAGATTGACCAGGAGATGAACCGTTTCATCACCGAGTCTTATGAGCGTGCCAGAGAACTCCTGACCAAATATTCCAAAGAGGTTCATTTGATCGCCCAAACCTTGCTGGTTGAAGAAACTCTGGAACTTGAGCAAATTAAACGTTTGATCGAGACAGGTTCTTTGGACGGCAGCACGAATGAGGGAGAAGGTACACCGGAAAATGGTGAGCCTGTGATCGACAACATCGGAGACGTTCGAGTACGTATTCAAGGCAAGGATGATGAGCCAAAGAATACAACGGATCAACCGAATGATATTCCTAATCTGCAAAAGCCAGAGGACGGTAATAATTCGGGCAACTCTGGTGGCACTCCACCGACAACAACCTAACCATCGGGTTGATAGTTGAATAAGCGTATATGAAAGCTCCGGGGAACCAGTAACGATTGGTTTTCCGGAGCTTTTTAAATACTGGAGAAATAGCTGAGGCGATTTGACAGACGAAGGAACGTTGTGTACATTTATTGTTAAATAAACGGCTGTTCGTGTTCTTAGCTTATACAAGCTGTCAGCCGCTGTAATGGGCTTTCAATCTTTTTGAACATATACCATGAGCGCATACTGTACAATCTATGGTGTGCGCTATTCTTCTGTGAAACAGGTGAAGCCATGATTCCAAGATATCTGATTGATTTTGATGTAGCGGAATTACCCAAATTCGAAGCCGACGTGATGATTATCGGCTCCGGCATTGCGGGCTTATATACGGCCATTAAGGCTGCGGAGAATCGGCGGGTGTTGCTAATTACCAAGAAGGCATTGTTAGAAAGCAACACCAAGTATGCACAAGGCGGTATCGCCGCTGTCACTTCGGATGAGGATGCACCAGCATATCATATTCAAGATACCCTGGTTGCAGGTGCAGGTCTGTGTGAGCCGGAAGCGGTCAGGGCACTTGTTCATGAGGGGCCAAGCGGTGTACAGGAATTAATACGTTTGGGGACGGCCTTTGACCGGGAG
This sequence comes from Paenibacillus terrae, assembly GCF_005217525.1. Taxonomy (GTDB): domain Bacteria; phylum Bacillota; class Bacilli; order Paenibacillales; family Paenibacillaceae; genus Paenibacillus; species Paenibacillus terrae_C. The sequence continues at coordinate 46,857 of NZ_PNXQ01000007.1, forward strand.
AATGGCAAGCTTGCGCTGACACAGGAAGGCGCACATAGCCATCGGCGCATCTTGCATGCAAATGGGGATGCCACTGGCGATGAAATTGTTCGTGCATTGTCAGAGAAGGTCACTGATCATCCCGCTATTGAGGTGTGGGACGAGCACATGGTCATCGATCTGCTGACTGAGCATGGCGAGTGCATCGGCGCACTGGTGCAAAAGCCGAATGGCGAACGATTATATGTCACTGCGAATGCAACCGTTTTATGCTCCGGGGGCGGGGGGCAATTATTTCGGTATACGACCAACCCGGATATCGCAACCGGGGACGGGGTTGCTATGGCATATCGCGCCGGGGCAGCTGTGCGGGATATGGAATTTATACAGTTTCACCCGACAGCGTTATGTCATCCGGGTGCTCCAAGATTTCTGATTTCCGAAGCCGTACGGGGTGAAGGGGCTGTGCTGCGCAATATTCAGGGAGAGCGATTTATGGAGCAGTATGATTCCCGACAGGAACTGGCACCAAGGGATATTGTAGCTCGTGCCATCGTTCATGAGATGGAACGTACGCAGGCTGCGTTTGTATATCTGGATATTACACATGAGCCTTCTGAACGGATCAAGCAACGGTTTCCAACCATTTATCGGACATGCCTTTCCTATGGACTGGATATAACGGCGGACTGGATTCCTATAGCGCCCGCTGCACATTATATGATGGGCGGCGTTCAGACCAATTTGCATGGAGAAAGCACCCTTGCACGCCTGTTCGCTTGTGGTGAGGTGTCTTCCACAGGTGTACACGGGGCTAATCGTTTGGCGAGTAATTCGTTATCTGAGGCGGTCGTATTTGGCAGCAGGATTGTCGAACGGTTACATTCTTTACCGCCGCTGACCGGTCATACACTGATATCCTATAATGACAACCGCGTGGACTCTCTGGCTTCGTCTATCATAGAGCAGCAGCTCAAGCTGCAAGAAACAATGGTTCACTATGCTGGAGTGCGTCGGAATGGGGAGGGGCTGCAAGCAGCACTGGATCAGCTACGGAGGCAGATGTCCGTTTTCAGCGTTGTCCTGACCAGCCGGGAAGAGATTGAGTTTGCCAATTTGCTCACCTGTGGCTTGCTGGTCACGGATGGGGCGCTGATGCGCGAGGAAAGCAGGGGAGCACATTATCGTGACGATTTCCCTACAGCATACGATAGCGTATGGCGCAAGCATGTCCAGCAGCGACGTGAGCAAGGGATAACGGAGGAGTGCATTCATGACATCTAACAGCGAGCATTACGGTGAGTTTAGCGGGTATCAGGAAGAACTGACAGCACAAATTCGCAGCTGGCTGCGAGAAGATACAGGATCGGGTGATGTGACCACGCGCTGGACCATCGAGCCGAATCATCAATCCAAAGCGGTAATCCATGCCAAGGAATCCGGTGTTGCTGCGGGCTTGCCCGTGGCAGAACTCGTATTTCGGGTCGTAGACCCCACACTGTCCTTTACTCCACTCGTGACCGATGGGCAATGGATCGAGCAAGGGGCCGTTCTGGCAGAAGTGACAGGGAGTACCCATGCGATTCTGACTGGAGAACGTTTGGCTCTAAACCTGATTCAGCGGATGTCCGGTATTGCGACGCGAACCAAATCTTTTGTGGACCAGCTTCATGGACTTTCGACGCGCTTGGTGGATACACGAAAAACAACACCGGGGCATCGGCTGCTTGAAAAATACGCTGTTCGTGTGGGTGGCGGTTCCAATCATCGGTTTGGCTTGTACGATGCCGTTATGATAAAGGATAATCATATCAAGGGTGCCGGTGGGATCATGCAGGCAGTGACCCGGGCACGTACTCATATTCCGCATACGATGACGATTGAAGTAGAGACGGAAAACATGGAACAGGTTCAGGAAGCGCTGAATGCCGGAGCGGATATTATTATGCTGGATAACATGTCCGTTCAGGATATGAAGGAAGCAGTTTGTTTTATTCGGGAACAGGCTCCACATGTCAAAACGGAAGCTTCAGGCAATGTATCACTGGATACGGTGCGAGTGATGGCTGAGAGCGGCGTAGATGTGATTTCTGTAGGCAGGCTGACGTACTCTTTTCATAATCTGGATATCAGCCTTGACCTTAACGCAAAGAAAGATAGGTGACACCGATTGATTCTTGTAGTGGATGTGGGCAATACCAATATTGTGCTGGGGATGTATCAGGGGCGTGAGCTGCTGCATCATTACCGGATTAGCACCTCCAGACAGGCAACCGCAGATGAATACGGCGTGCTCATACATAATCTTTTTAGTATGGGCGGTGTATTTAAGGATGATATTGAAGGGGTCATTATCTCCTCAGTTGTTCCACCGCTGGTTCATGTGTTGGAGGAAATGTGCGACAAATACATAGGCAGAACGCCCCTAATCGTCGGACCGGGAATCAAGACCGGTCTTAATCTGCGTTATGAAAATCCGCGTGAAGTAGGGGCTGACCGGATCGTGAACGCGGTTGCTGCTGTCGAGCGGTATGGCGGTCCTCTGGTTGTGGTCGATTTTGGAACAGCGACGACGTTTGATTGTATTGATGACAAGGGAGACTACTTGGGTGGGGTCATTGTGCCGGGTATCGGGATATCGACGGAGGCGTTGTATCAACGGGCTTCCAAGCTGCCTCGCATTGAGCTGGAGAAACCCAAGAAGGTCATCGGCCGCAATACGGTTCATGCTATGCAGGCGGGGATCATTTTCGGTTATGCAGGGCAAGTGGACGGTATTGTGGAGCGCATCAAGGAGGAAATGCAGGCAGAGCCTACGGTTATTGCTACCGGAGGTCTTGCCGAGTTAATTGCATCGGAGACACGGAGTATTCAGAAAGTGTCGCCAATGTTGACGCTGGAAGGCTTGCGTATCATTTACCAACGTAACGCTGAATAAAAAATGGATATAAGCTGCCGCCGAGGCCAGCCGGAGATGAAACCGGTTTGGATTGGCGGCGTTTTTCGTCTATACTGAAATATGTTACGTTTTTGAACGATTCGCGTGATCTGTCGATGCAGGTTGTTTATATAGCAGGAATCATGCTTTAGTTATGCGGAAAAAAACATACACTAACGGAAATAACAGCATATAGCTGCTCTGAGAATAGGGGAGGAAATCAATATGGAAAAGAAACAGGATCGACTTATTCGTGGTACAGCTATGGATGGAAGGGTCAGAGCCTTTGCGGTTCGGACAACAGAACTGGTGGAGGAGCTGCGGAGAAGACATGATACGTATCCTACTGCCACCGCTGCTTTGGGACGAACGCTTACAGCGGGTGCCATTATGGGCTCTATGTTAAAAGGTAAAGAGCGGCTGACCATTCAAGTTAAAGGTGACGGTCCAATCGGACAAATCGTCGTTGATGCCAACGCTGTAGGTGAGGTGCGGGGCTATGTATCCGAGCCACATGTACATTTGCCGAGCAACAGTATGGGCAAACTGGACGTAGCAGGTGCTGTCGGGACAGAGGGCTTTATTCATATCATCAAGGATCTGGGATTAAAGGAACCGTATCGTGGCAGTACCCCGATTATTTCCGGCGAGCTGGGTGAAGATTTTACTTACTATTTTGCCAAATCGGAGCAGACACCCTCGGCGGTGGGCTTGGGCGTGCTGGTGGATACCGATAATTCGGTAATCGTGGCGGGCGGATTTATTATTCAGTTGCTTCCGGGCTTGAATGATGATGAGATTACGGCCATCGAAAATGCAGTCGGCTCTATTCCGCCAGTTACAGCTCTGTTGGATCAGGGCTTGGAGCTTGATGAAATGCTGCGCTGGATGCTGCCTGACGTTCGGATTCTCGACGAAATGGATATTCATTTTCAATGTGAATGCTCGCGAGAGCGTGTGGAAAAAACATTAATCAGCTTGGGAGAAAGCGAATTGGAGCAGCTGATTGAGGAAGAGGGACAGGCGGAGGTCGTGTGCCACTTCTGTAATGAGGCTTATCAATTTAATAAAGACGAATTGCAAAATCTGTTAGATCAAGCCAAAGCCTAACCGGATGGGCGGTGCGAGCGATGAGTACACGGGAGAAAGGATTATGGACGGCAGTCATTATCCTGACCGTCAGTGTCGCCGCCTTGGGTGGCTTTATCATGCTTCGCGGGCTGTTAAAGCCGGGTGATGTAACCAAGGACGACGGCGACCATGCTGTGGCGGAGATGGGTCAGGAAGGCATATCGGAGGAACAGTGGATTGCAGAGCTGAAAAAACGCTATGGAGCCACTACACTATTGCAAATGTTAAACCGCAAAGTTGTGGAGGCTGAGGCTGGGCGTCTCGGTATCAAGGTTACTCAAGAGGATTTGCAGCAGGTGCTGGAGCAGGATAGTAAAGGGTATGCCTCGGATCGCGCCTATTTTGATGAAATGCAGCAACAGTTCGGATTAAATCCGGATGATTTGCGGAATGAGGCGGAATACCGGATTGGGTTGGAGAAAATAGCCACACAGGGTATTCAAGTTCAGGAAGCTGAGATTGACGAGTACTGGAAGCAACATCCCGAGGAATTTGCAGTCGGCAAGCAGATCAAGCTGGCAGCCTTATACGTGACACAGGCGGAGCAAGCTGAAGTGTTACTGGAACGGGTCAAGCAGGGAGAGAGCTTCGATACACTGCTTCAAGAGCATTCCAGTCATCTTTCCGGCAAAGACAAAAGCGGACAGGTGGGATGGGTGGATGAGTATGATCCTTTTCAGCCGCAAGAGATTATGGAGGCAGCGAGAGAGCTAAGTTCCGGTGATGTTGCTGGTCCCATCGCTGTTAACGAGGGTTATGCCGTTATTTTTGTACAGGATATCCGCCTGGAAGCTCCCACGAACGAACAACAGATTCGACAGCAAATTCGCCGCTCGCTCGCACTCGCTCAAGCTGCCCCTCTGGAAGAGGTAGAGAAAAGTCTGCGTGATAAATACGGGGTACGTATTTTGCCTGGAAAAGATATGCCCTCCATTTCTCTATAAACAGAGTGAGCGGTTTTGGGTTTGAAGGAAGCGCGATGCTGGAAATCAGAGCTGGAGGCATCGTGTTTTTTATGGCTCGTATTGACAATGGATTTGAAGGTTGTTATGATTATCATGGAAAACCTACCTTTTTTATCGGAAATTAAAATCAGGATTGATTAACAATGTGATTCTGCAAAAAATAATATAACATTCAATGTCAGGGAGGAACTTATCATGGCTAAAGTCGTCAATAACGTTACCGAACTTATCGGGGAGACCCCTCTCGTCCGTCTTAACCGGATCGTACCGGAAGATAGCGCAGAAATTTATTTGAAACTGGAATACCAGAACCCGGGGTCCAGTGTAAAAGACCGCATCGCGATTAGTATGGTGGAAGAGGCTGAGCGTGAAGGACTGCTCAAACCAGGTGGTACGATTATTGAAGCTACCAGCGGTAATACAGGAATCGGCTTGGCTATGGTTGCAGCTGCAAAGGGCTACAAGGCAGTAATCGTTATGCCAGAAACAATGAGCTTGGAGCGTCGCAACCTGCTACGCGCTTACGGAGCAGAGCTTGTGCTGACACCTGGATCGGAGGGTATGAACGGCTCTGTTAAGAAAATGGAAGAGCTGCTGAGTGAGAATCCGGAGTATTTTGCTGCGGAGCAGTTCAAGAACAAAGCCAACATCAAGATTCACCGTGAAACGACAGGCCCTGAGATCGTTGAAGCGATCCGCTCCATCGGTGGTAGCCTGGACGGTTTTGTAGCCGGGATTGGTACAGGTGGTACTATTTCTGGTGCAGGGGAAGTCCTTAAGAAAGAATTCCCTGAAATCAAAATCGTAGCTGTAGAGCCCGCTGCTTCTCCAATCTTGGCTGGTGGCAAGCCAGGACCCCACAAAATTCAGGGAATTGGTGCCAACTTCATTCCTGAAATTTTGAACCGTGACATCTATGATGAAATTATTCATGTAGAAAACGATGAAGCTTTTGAAGTGGCGCGTACAGTAGCCAAGGAAGAGGGCATCTTGTCGGGGATTTCCTCCGGTGCGGCAGTTCATGCGGCTTTGAAGCTGGCTAAAGAATTAGGCAAAGGCAAGCGTATTGTTGTCATCATTCCAAGTAATGGTGAACGTTACCTGAGTACGCCACTGTATAATTTCGAGCTGTAATTACGTCGTAATTGTGTATACTATATTATATGTAAGGAGTCCCTCATTTCCCTGTTCTCAGGGGGGTGGGGGATTCTTTTTAAAAATAGCTTATAGACTTTGCGCAAAGTAGGGGAAGGGGAAGCACACACGCATGAAATCAACAGCTAGAGTAACGGAGGCACAGTGGCAGGCCTGGCTGAAGGAAGGATGGAGTATACTCCCATATATTGCTGAGTGTCAATTACCTGCTGACGGTTTACCGTTATCATGGCAGAGGGCATGGGAGGATTCGTCACCCTATGCCTTTGTACTGGAGAGCGCTAAAGGCGGGAGATACACCTATTTGGGCTTAAATCCGGTTGCTATATTGGAAGGTAAAGGGGAACAGGCAGTCTGGACCGATCTAAAAAGCGGCAAGCGTGATCTCATACACGGTCAGCCCCTGACCGTCATGAAGGACTGGATCGCTCCCTACCGTGCGCCGCGCGTACCGGGCATCCCTTTTTTCACTGGGGGCTTTGCCGGTTATCTCGGCTACGATGTAGCTCGCTCACTGGAGCGTCTACCGATACAGGCAGCAGACGATACAGGCATACCGGACTATGTATGGATGCAAGTGAACGAGCTATGGATCTATGACCATGAGGAAGGCCGTATTTATTGCACTGTTCATACGCCCGCACCTGTTCACCTGGATGCCGACAGTAGTGATACCGCCATTATCGATGAAGTCGCTTTGGATCAGCAGAAAGCCGTGCTTTCCCAATATTACACAGAAGCTGTCCAGCGTACAGAACGTATGCTGACCCAGTGGGAAAGCATCATACAAGCCGGAGCATCTGACCCTGCTTATATTCGCCGTTGCGCAAGGCTTGCCGAAGAAGAGCTGCTCGTTGCTCATCATGAAGCAGAA
>NZ_PNXQ01000007.1:53908-60881 GCF_005217525.1 Paenibacillus terrae
AGCTTTCAACCAAAAGGATTTTGAACACGCCGTAAAGCGCGTGCAGGAATACATTGCACAAGGTGATGTGTTTCAGGTAAACCTGTCGATTCGTCAGCAACGTACGCTGGTAGCCCAACCTGAGGATATTTATGAGTGGCTTCGCCTGCTGAACCCTTCCCCTTACATGGGCCTGCTGCGGATGCCGGATTTACGAATCGTCAGCAGTTCGCCCGAATTACTGGTAAAGCTGGAGGATGGACGCGTCAGCGCACGTCCCATTGCAGGTACAAGAAGGCGAGGACTCACGCCGGAAGAGGATACTGCCATGGCTGCGGAGCTGCTATCGAGCGAAAAAGAGCGCGCCGAGCATATCATGCTCGTTGATCTGGAACGCAATGATATCGGACGGATTGCTGAATACGGAACGGTGCATGTGCCGGAGTTGCTGACTGTCGAGTACTATTCGCACGTGATGCATCTCGTTTCTCAAGTAGAGGGCAAGCTGGCCGCGGGTCGTACCGCTTTAGATGTGATCGCCGCCACGTTTCCTGGGGGAACCATTACCGGAGCACCCAAGGTGCGCACCATGGAAATCATTGAAGAATTAGAGCCTGTCCGGCGTGGTCCTTATACAGGGTCCATGGGGTGGATTGACTATAACGGCAATATGGAATTAAATATTATAATAAGAACACTAGCTGTCAAAGGCAGCACGGCCTATTTACAGGCAGGTGCAGGCGTTGTCATTGACTCAGACCCGTACAGGGAATATCGCGAGTGCCGAAATAAGGCAAGAGCCGTCATGAAAGCAGTACAATGTGGTGAAGAAGAAGCCGCTTTGAGCAAAAGCGGTATCACAGGAGGGTGAGTCGTATGATTTTGGTGATTGATAACTATGATTCGTTTACGTACAATCTTGTTCAGTATTTGGGTGAGCTAGGCGAGGAAGTAACCGTAAGACGGAACGATGAGATTGATCTGAAAGGCATAGAAGAGTTGGCGCCGGAGCATATTCTGATTTCACCGGGTCCATGCACGCCGAATGAGGCGGGAATATCGCTGGATGTGATTAGTCACTTTAAAGGGCTGATTCCGATCTTCGGCGTTTGTCTCGGTCACCAGGCCATCGGACAGGCATTTGGCGGTAATGTCATCCGGGCTGAACGACTCATGCACGGCAAAACATCACCGATTCTCCACCATAATACATCGGTATTTGAAGGCTTGCCTTCCCCGTTCACAGCGACCCGGTATCATTCTTTGCTGGTGGAGCGCGAGAGCCTGCCTGAATGTCTGGAAATTACCGCTGAAACTGCGGAAGGTGAAATTATGGGCTTGCGGCATAAAGAGTTTGCCGTGGAAGGAGTCCAGTTCCATCCTGAGTCCATCATTACGGACTACGGACATCAGCTGTTACGCAATTTCCTAAAACGCAAGGTAGGCGTCTGATTCATGAAATACATCGGAGTCAATGGCGTCCTCACGGAAGCCGCAGATGCCGTGATTCACGTAAGTGATCACGGCTTTTTGTACGGAATGGGCCTGTTTGAGACCTTCCGTACCTACAAGGGAGTTCCGTTTCTGCTCGATCGTCATTTGAACAGACTGGCAGAGGGCTGCCAGATGCTGGGCATTCCTTTTCAACCGGACAAGGGCCAGCTTACCGCGCATGTCCAAAGTCTGATGGCCGCGAATAGTCTGAACGAAGCATATATCCGTTACACCGTGTCGGCGGGCGAAGAGGTACTTGGCTTGCCGTCTGGTGACTATACACGGCCTAACCATATTTTGTTCGCCAAGCCGTTACCCGCTACCCATACAGAAACCGTGGGAACAACTGTCGCGTCGGCGCTTCAGTTGTTGCGAACGCCAAGAAACACGCCCGAGGGTGAGATTCGTTTAAAGTCGCTCCATTATATGAATAACATTCTCGCCAAGCGGGAGCTTCAGCAGTACGCCGCTGCCGTCCAGCATAGGGCTGAAGGGATGATGCTTACGGCAGACGGTTTCTTGGCAGAAGGCATGGTCAGCAACCTGTTTTTTGTACGAAATGATACGCTGTACACCCCGGAGCTGTCTACAGGTATCCTGCCAGGTATTACACGTGGACTTATTGTGGAGCTAGCGCAAGCGAGAGGCATCCACTGTGAGCAGGGTCTATACCGTTGGGACGAGCTGCGGCTGGCTGATGAAATATTTATGACGAATTCCATACAGGAAATCCGGCCTGTGAGCCTACTGCTGGAGCTGGATGGAACGACGCACCGGTTATCCGATGCCTGGAAACAGGCTGGTTCCATAACCGCTCTGCTGATACACGATTACAGAGAGAAAGCAGGGATGAATTGAATATACCGACCTTTTACCGACGAAGCTATCAGATGGGCGAGGCCGAGCTTACGCTCGGAGATTCCACACAGGTGATGGGTATACTGAACGTGACCCCGGATTCATTTTCCGATGGCGGATTGCACAATAGTCTGGAGATTGCCGTTTTACATGCCTTGAAGCTGGTGGAGGATGGAGCCGATATTATTGATATTGGCGGCGAGTCCACCCGGCCGGGGCATGATCCGGTAGGCGTGGAAGAAGAGCTGGCCCGTGTTATTCCGGTAGTACAGGCTATCCACCGTATTGCTCCACACATTCCATTATCCGTGGATACTTACAAAGCTGAAGTAGCCCGGCAGGCGCTTGAAGCAGGTGCGCATATCATCAATGATGTGTGGGGGTTTAAGGCAGACCCTGACATGGCAAGTGTGGCTTCACAATTCGATTGTCCAGTCATTTTAATGCATAATCGTCATGACCGTAACTATAGCGATTTTATATCTGATATGATTAATGATTTAAAAGAAAGTATCAGATTGGCGCTGGATGCAGGTGTACGTGCGGAACAGATTATTTTAGATCCGGGCATCGGGTTTGCCAAAGATTACGACGAAAATATTCATGCTATGACTTCTCTGGATACACTAAGTCAGTTGGGCTACCCGCTGCTGTTGGCGACGTCACGCAAAAGATTTATCCGTACAGCACTGGATTTGCCTGTGGATGATGTGGTTGAGGGCACAGCGGCTACGGTTGCCTTTGGCATTGCCCAAGGCTGTCAGATTGTGCGCGTACATGATGTTGCGCAAATCAAGCGCACAGTGCGTATGTGTGATGCGATGGTGTACGGGTCTAAAAATGCACTGAGTTATGGGGGGTAGGAACGGCTTCGCGAATCATTTGATCCTGCGATCGCTGTTGCAACGGGATTTTTTGAATTGGTAAAACATGTAGAGGTAAAAATCCCGTTGCAAAGGCGAGCGCTACGCTTCTTCGGATTCAAATAATTCGCTACGCTACTGCCCGCATAAAGTCACTGCATTTTCAGAAAAAAAATTTATTATAAAAAAATTGAATAAAAAAACAGGGGGACTACCACGATGGATAAAATGGTTTTGCATCGTATGGAGTATTACGGATATCACGGCGTTTTTCCCGAAGAACGTAAGCTGGGACAGCGTTTCTACATTGATTTGGAACTGGAGCTTGATCTGCGTGAGGCGGGCGAGCAAGATGCATTGGACAAAACGGTTAATTACGCTGAGGTGCATTACACTGTTAAAGATATTGTAGAAAAGGAATCTTACCAATTGATAGAAGCTTTAGGCGAACGTATTGCAACTTCCTTACTGGACACTTATACTAGTGTCAATGCACTGACTGTCAAAGTCACGAAGCCGCATCCGCCGTTTGATATTCATTTTGAGGGCGTGACGGTTGAGCTTTATCGCGCAAGAAAGTAGGAACGGTACATGAACGCACATTCGACCTCTGAGGCATCAGAGGCTTATATTGCTTTAGGGGCTAATTTGGGGGATCGTGAGCATACCCTGTATGAAGCCATCACGGCGCTGGACGAACATCCGGGTATACGGGTACTGCGTTGCTCCAGCCTGTACGAAACAGAGCCTGTCGGGTATCTGGATCAGCCTTCTTTTTTGAATATGACAGTAGCCATATCCACAACACTTGCTCCAGATGAGCTTCTGACCTTCATGCTGGAGGTAGAGAGCCATTTGGGTAGAGTAAGACATATTCCTAACGGTCCGCGCACCATTGATCTGGATTTGTTATGGATGGAAGCGGTGCAGCTCGCTACGCCGGATTTGGAGCTTCCTCATCCCCGTATGCTGGAGCGTGCTTTTGTGCTTGTCCCATTGGCTGATATCGTTCCGAACCAAGATCCATCCGGACTGTACAGTATCGTGCATACTGCATTGAAATCATTGGATGGAAAGGACGGCATACAGTTTTGGAAAACAAGCAGCTGGCGCAACGGCTTCGCGCCTTTCGGAAGCTAAAAGGATTCACGCAGCAGGAGTTGGCTGAGCGAACCGGCATATCCTTGGCCATACTGGGGGCTGTGGAACGGGGCAACCGAACGGTAGAGCCTGACATGTTGGATATTATTGCCCAAACGCTAGAAATTGAAGTCCGGGAACTGACGGAATGACGATAAGTACACCATATACAAGTATGAATAAAGGAGTGAACAGAGAATGTTGAAAATCGGCGGTATTGAAATGAAAAACCAGGTCGTGCTGGCTCCGATGGCGGGCGTGTGTAACCCTGCTTTCCGTCTGATTGCCAAAGAATTTGGCACAGGCCTGGTATGCGCAGAAATGGTTAGTGACAAGGCAATCATTCACGGTAACAAGCGCACGCGTGAGATGCTGTTTGTGGATGAGCGTGAGAAGCCGCTTAGTCTGCAAATTTTTGGGGGTGACCGTGAATCGTTGGTGGAAGCGGCCAAGGTCGTGGATCAGGAGACGAACGCAGATATTATTGACATCAATATGGGTTGCCCGGTTCCCAAGGTAACCAAATGTGATGCGGGTGCCCGTTGGTTGCTTGATCCCAATAAAATTTATGAAATGGTATCCGCTGTAGTGGAATCCGTTAGTAAGCCAGTTACCGTGAAAATGCGTATTGGTTGGGATAGCGAGCATATTTATGCCGTAGAGAACGCTCGTGCCGTAGAACGCGCCGGAGGTCAGGCTGTCAGCGTACATGGTCGTACACGGGAGCAATTGTATACGGGACATGCGAACTGGGATATTATAAAAGAAGTTAAAGAAGCAGTTTCCATTCCTGTAATCGGAAATGGGGACGTGGCTACACCGGAAGATGCCCGTCGGATGCTGGATTTGACCAACTGTGACGGTGTTATGATCGGACGCGGCGCTCTGGGTAATCCTTGGATGCTGTACCGTACGATTGAGTATTTGCAGACAGGTGAGCTTTTGCCTGATCCTTCACCGGAAGAAAAAATCCGCATTGCCGTTCTGCATATGGATCGCCTGGTGGCATTGAAGGGTGAGGCTGTGGCTGTCCGCGAAATGCGTAAGCATCTGGCTTGGTACCTCAAAGGACTTAGAGGCTCTGCACGCATTAAGGACGTTGTTATGGAAGAAACGAGACGTGATGATATGGTGCGTATTTTGGAAGGTTTTGTATCCGTACTACACACGGTAGAAAATGATGAGCATTCCACAGAGGCTGCTTCTCCTGCCGCCGTTGCGCAATAAGGAAGCTGCTTCTGCCTTTGTATGCGATTGACTTTTCCAATTGCTTGCCCTATAATCGTTCAGTATAAAATCTTGATGTATTCTACAATTTGTATGTAGCTCTCAAGACAACAGCAGGAAATGTTCTCATTCCCTCAGAGTGGCATATTATGTTTTGAAAGCGTGCATTCCGATGCACTTTTAAACTTTTCCCATGACAGGAGAATCGGTTAAGATGAGCGATAAAGAAGTCATTCTGACACAGGAAGGTCTTAGAAAGCTCGAAGATGAGCTTGAGAACTTAAAGTCTGTCAAACGCCGTGAAGTGGCGGAACGGATTAAGGTAGCTATCGGATACGGGGATATCAGTGAAAACTCCGAGTATGAGGATGCGAAGAATGAGCAGGCTTTTATTGAAGGCCGTGTCATTACACTGGAAAAAATGCTACGCAATGCCCGCATTATCAATAGTGATGAAATTGAAACCGATGTTGTGGGAGTAGGCGCAACCGTGACTGTTGAGGATATGGAATTCGGAGATGTTACAGAGTATGCGATCGTAGGTTCAGCTGAATCGGACCCGCTCCAGAATAAAATCTCCAATGAAAGTCCGCTTGGCAAGGCAATGCTCGGTAAGAAAAAAGGAACTGTTGTGGATGTCACTGTTCCAGCAGGTGTTATACAATATAAAATCGTGGATATCAAAAAATAAGACACGGACTTTGGAATTGAATGTAAAAGCTTCCTTGGGGAAGCTTTTTTTCTCTACACCCGGACGGACCCCGGCCCGTCTATTCATATTGAAGGAGCTGATTTAGCACCATGTCAGATGAAACTACTAACCAGGAACCTCAAGAAAATCGCGAGGAACTAAGCGAACTGCTGCAAATTCGCCGCGCCAAATTGGACGAGCTTCGCTCGTTAGGTATTGATCCTTTTGGTCGTAAATACATACGCACAGCTGAGGCAGGTGTACTGCTAAGCAAGTATGACAGTCTGACCAAGGAAGAACTGGAAGAAAAGAATGTTGAACTTAGCATTGCAGGCCGTATTATGGCTAAGCGTGTTATGGGGAAAGCCAGCTTTGCCCATGTACAGGATCTCAGTGGACGTATTCAAATCTATGTTCGTCAAGATACTGTGCCGGAAGCTAAATACAAAGCGTTCGGTATTCTGGATTTGGGCGACATTGTAGGAATTAAAGGCGTACTGTTCAAGACCAAAACAGGGGAAACCACCATTAAGGTGCTGGATCTTGAGGTATTGTCCAAATCGTTGTACCCGTTGCCGGAGAAATATCATGGTCTGAAGGATGTTGAGCTGCGTTACCGTCAGCGTTACGTCGATCTGGTTATGAACCCTGAAGTACAAAAAACGTTCATTACACGTTCCCGTATTATTCAATCCATGCGTCGTTATCTGGACTCGCTCGG
>NZ_PNXQ01000007.1:60891-74084 GCF_005217525.1 Paenibacillus terrae
ACGCCAACACTTCATTCCATTGCTGGCGGGGCGGCGGCCAAGCCGTTTATTACACATCATAATGCATTGGACATGCAGCTATATATGCGTATTGCCATTGAACTTCATCTGAAACGACTGATTGTCGGCGGATTGGAGAAAGTATATGAGATCGGTCGCGTTTACCGTAATGAAGGTATTTCCACTCGCCATAACCCTGAGTTCACGATGATTGAGCTGTATGAAGCGTATGCTGACTACCAGGATATCATGCAATTGACGGAAAACATGGTGGCTCACATTGCGCAAGAAGTGCTTGGTACGCAGCGCATTCATTATCAGGGCCAGGAAGTGGACCTGACGCCGCAATGGCGCAGAGTATCTATGGTTGATGCTGTTAAAGAAGTAACAGGCGTGGATTTTGGCGCACAATTGAGCAATGAAGAAGCTCATCGCCTTGCGAAAGAGCATAAAGTGCCGGTAGAGCCGCATATGACCTTTGGACATATCCTGAATGCCTTCTTCGAACAATTCGTAGAGGAAACACTCATTCAACCGACCTTTATTACCGGGCATCCGGTTGAAATCTCGCCACTGGCGAAGAGAAACGAGCAAGATCCACGCTTTACGGATCGTTTTGAGCTGTTCGTGGTAGCTCGTGAGCATGCGAATGCATTCACTGAGCTAAATGATCCGATTGACCAACGCCAGCGTTTTGAAGCACAATTGCTGGAACGTGAGCATGGCAATGACGAGGCTCATGAAATGGATGACGATTTCATCCGTGCCTTGGAATACGGTATGCCGCCAACAGGCGGACTGGGTATCGGTATCGACCGTTTGGTTATGCTGCTGACAGATGCACCGTCGATTCGCGACGTGCTGCTTTTCCCGCATATGCGTAACCGTACGGTAGAATAACATAACATTATGAATATAGAGGATCAGCCGGGCTTCCCGTGTCTTGTTCCTCTTTTTCATAAGAACGGATGGAGAGAAGACTTCTAATGAAACGCAGCGTCAAGCTTGCCCGGTTTGCGTCGTCGCCTCCTTTTATATTGGTCATCGGATACTTGCTGATTATTGCATTGGGCACTTTGCTGCTGATGCTTCCTATTTCCAATCATAGTGGACATGCTCCACATTGGATTGATTCGCTGTTTACGTCCGTGTCCGCTGCTTGTGTCACCGGATTAGTCGTAGTAGACGTTAATTCAACTTATACGATGTTTGGAGAAACGGTTATCATGGTACTGATGCAGTTGGGCGGTCTGGGTTTTATGACCCTGGCGACCTTGTTTGCATTGCTGCTGGGGCGACGGCTATCGTTGAAGGATCGGCTGCTGCTAAAGGAAGCGATTAATGCCGACAGCATGGAAGGAATTGTGCGCATTATCCGCAAGGTGCTGATTTTCTCTTTTACCATTGAGGCGATAGCTGCCGTAGTCATGGCTTTGCGGTGGATGAGGGAGATGCCCGTGGGACAAGCGATATACTACGGAATATTTCATTCGGTATCTCTCTTTAATAACGGGGGATTTGACTTGTTCGGAAGCAGCTTCCAACGGTATGCCGGAGATTTTGTGTTCAATATAATTGCATCTGTGCTTGTCATTTCAGGGGGATTGGGCTTTCTTGTACTAAGTGATCTGTTCGATTTTCGCCGCACCCGGAGACTGAGTCTTCACTCTAAAATGGTGTTAAGTGTATCGGGTGCGCTTATTGTGCTTGGGGCGCTGGTTATATTCATTTTTGAGTTTACCAATGCTCGTACCCTGGGTTCACTGAATTGGGGGGGCAAAATATACGCTTCTGTCTTTCAATCCGTATCTACACGATCCTCAGGAACAAGCACAATAGATATCAGCGGCTTGAGGCAGGCCAGTCAATTCTTTATCATGCTGTTGATGATTATCGGAGCTTCGCCGGGCTCCACCGGGGGTGGAATTAAAACAACCACATTCCTGCTGATGATGGGTGCGTTGTTGGCCGTCATGCGAGGACAGAAGGAAATTGTGTTCTTCCGCCATAGGGTTCCCAACGACATCATGATGCGAGCGCTGACCATTATTATACTTGCGCTATTTATATTCTCGATTGTGGTTATGCTGCTCTTAATGACAGAGGATGCACCCTTCCTTTCCCTTGCATTTGAGGCGGCTTCCGCCATCGGAACGGTAGGGTTGTCTGTAGGAGTGACGCCAGGGTTGTCTGACGCAGGCAAGCTGATCATTTGTGTGACCATGTTTATTGGTCGAATTGGTCCTCTTACGATTGCTTATGCTCTTCGTCCGCGTTCGACCAAGACGTTGTACCGACGTCCCGAAGGGCATATCGTAATTGGATAGCTCAATAGTATAAAAAGCTGCACCCGTGCTTGATTGACACGGGTGCAGCTTTTTTTTCATTTTGCATCATCATCGTATAATGTGCAGCATATCATGAAAAGTATCCAATTTGAGAAAATGAGACAAAATGGACTTGACACAGACTATTTTTTTGTATAAAAAAGGCTATTTGTTTCCTTTTATGTAATTATAGACGAAATACTAGGAATATTATGTATAATATTGTATGATAATGGGCATGGAAGGGGGATAGCTGAGAGAAACACCAATTTCTAATTTGAAAGGAATCATCTATTATGTATTTATTTATTATTAGTGCTGAAGTTTTATTCTGGGTTTTTGTTGTTTTAGGGTTGATCGCAAGATATATGTTTGGCTTAAAGAAATTAGGCGGTCTTCTTTTACTGTGTACTCCTATTATTGATGTCCTGTTACTGATTGCGGTGTTTATCACGGTGAGCAGCGGCATGGAGATTACGACTGCTACTGGCCTGGCGGCTTGCTATCTTGGCATTACGGTGGCATTTGGTCATAGGCTAATTAAATGGGCAGATGTGCGGTTCTCTCATTGGTTTGGCAAGGGGCCGAAGCCCGAACGCAAATATGGCGCTGCTCATGCAAAAGAGGAACGGACGGGGTGGTTGCTTCACCTGTTGGGCTGGGCCATCGGCAACGCTCTGCTGCTCGCCATCATTGTGTATGTAGATGATCCACAGCGTACGGTTCCCTTGGATGGCCTTATGAGTACATGGGCAATCGTTCTGGTAATCGACTTTATTGTTTCCTTTAGCTATACTTTGGCTCCAAAGAAAAATAAGGCGTAGCCCTCAGCACACTCGGATGAAATAAGACCGATCAATCAGGATGTTCAAATCGGAAGGGACATTGATGGTAAAAAATGAAGTTGTCACTCCCGGTAGTTTGCTGAGTTTTTATACTACACTCGCTTTGACAGTCACCTCATTTTTGCCTCTCTACCTTTTCACTCGTATGGATTCCTTCCGATTTGAACACAGACCAACAGAAGCAGTTCAGATTATTTTTTCGTGAGCTGACAGACAGCATGCATCATGTGTTCTTCTGACTTTTTTAAGAAGGAGGATAATAAAATGATTTTATGTCCTGTAAATGTTTATGAATTTTAGATGAATTCCTGTATTTGCCTAAAACGTGGCTTGTTTAACTTTGGCAACTAACATGATAATATTCCAGAAAAGATTACATATGTCTATATATGTAGGCATACGAAATTAAGTTGTTTTTTTGTCGAAAAATGTAAATGAGAAAGGTGGTTTCTGTGGCAGCACTGCTGAGTGGTAAGAACGTTTTGATTATGGGCGTGGCTAATAACAGGAGTATTGCCTGGGGGACAGCCCAATCTTTAGCTGCTGAAGGAGCAAGGCTCATTTTTACTTACGAAAATGAGAGGGTCGCAGATCGGGTGCTAAAGCTCGTTGAAACGATTCCGGGGTCCATTGTCTGTCCCTGTAATGTACAAAGCAATGAAGAACTAGATGCACTGGCGGATTTTCTAAAGGAGAAAGTAGGCGTCCTGCATGGCTATTTCCACAGTGTTGCCTATGCTAAGGCTGAGGATTTGGACGGCCTGTTCGTCGACACTTCTCGCGAGGGATTTGCCATTGCTCAAGAAATCAGTGCCTACTCTTTGGCTGCTGTTTCCCGACGAGTTTACCCGCTGATGACGGAGGGTGGAAGTATCGTCACCATGACGTATATTGGCGCAGAACGAGCGATCAAGAATTACAACGTTATGGGTGTGGCGAAGGCTTCACTGGAAGCAAGCATGCGCTATCTGTCGAACGATCTGGGTACTTATGGTATTCGTGTCAATGCCATTTCGGCTGGTCCCATACGGACTTTGGCCGCATATGGGATTAAGGATTTTAGCACGATGCTAAAGCATATTGAAGAGACGACGCCCTTACGCAAGACGGTCGACACGTCCGAAGTTGGAGATACCGCGTTATTCCTATTTTCCCATTTATCGAGAGGCATTACGGGAGAAGTTATCCATGTTGATGCAGGATACCATATTACGGGGATGTAAGGAGGGAACGCTGTGCTTGTTACGCATACGGATTGCCGTATTATCTCACCTGAAGGGATTATGACAAGGGAGCGTCTGGAGCGGGATGTTACGATCTTCTCCCGTATGTTGGCTCTCCGGGGAATTCCTGAAGAAGGCAGAGTGATTCTGAAAGCGGCCAATTCTTATTATTTTGTTGTGTCTCTGTTCTCCCTGTGCAACATTGCTGTTTCGGTGACTGTAGTGGACGAGCAGACCGTGCTTGATGAAATAGCTCAAATTTACGACGAAGCAGGTGCCTGCTGTATCCTGACCGATTGCGATCCAGGACTTTCTCATGCTTCTGTTATTCTGATTCAAGATCTAATCCAAGAAGAAGCAGTACACCCGCATTGGGTTGGAGAGCCGGAAATCCATGGCATCGACTTTAACAAGTGGTGCGAGAGATCGGATGCTCTCATTCTGTATTCTTCAGGTACGACGGGAAAACCCAAGGGAATCGTGAAAGCTGGATCAGCCTTCATGGACAATATCAGGCATTCTATACACGCCATGAACTACCTGCCGTCTGACCATATGCTCCCCGTTGTACCGTTTTCTCACTTCTATGGTATTTCACTCATCTTCTCCTGGTGGTTAACCTCATGTTCTCTCATCATTTGCAATCCCAAAAACCTCTGGAGCGTCATTGCAAGTATTACGAAGGACCGGGCGACGGTCGTAGACGCTAACCCCTCGGCTTTTTACACCTTGTTGCGCATGCTAAACCGAAAACCCGAACAACTGGAAATGGTCAAGCAATCTCCCGTGCGCATGTGGTGCGTAGGCGGTTCTCCACTTACCCAAGACCTCGAAGAGAAATTTAACAACATATTTGGACAGCCCTTGCTGAATGGTTACGGCCTTTCTGAATTAGGCAACGTTACGCTGGGAACGCTGGAGTGCCCACGCGGTTGTGGCAAGCCGTTGCCGGGTGTGGATCTAAAAATATTAGACGCTGCTGGCGAGCAGCAGGCGGACGGCAGCGTAGGCGAAGTGTGGATACGCAGCGCCGGATGCATGGAAGGCTACCTGAATCGTCCAGACCTGACGCAGTCGGTCCTACAGGACGGCTGGTTCAAGACGGGCGATCTGGGCTACCTGGATGACGAAATGCTGTATGTCATTGGTCGCAGCGGTAAGACGGTCAATCGGATGGGTTATATGGTATCTCCGGTCTATATCGAGGATCGGATTGGTTCGCTAGGTTACCGATCCTGTGTGATTACCTTGGAGGACGAGGCGAAGGGAACATTGCTTGTTGCATTCATCGAAGGCGAATTCTCACAGGCCTTGTCTGTACTCCGCAAAGAGATGAATCGGGTACTTCCTTCATACATGTTTCCCGATCTTTTGCTTCCGCTCGCCCATTTTCCTTTAAATCGCAATGGAAAAGTAGATCGACTGGAGATGGAGCACATTGCCCTGGAGAAAGCTGCTTCTCGCAAAGTGTAAGTGTTGAGTAAACGGAGGCCCTATCTGGTTTATAAAGTAACCTGGCAGAAAGAAAAGTTGTTTACCAAAAACTGCATTTAGGAAAGGGAGAGTGCAACATGAGTATGAATCCGGAACTGGCAAAAAACACGCTTTTTTTGGAAAGGCATGAAGCAATTCTAAAGTGCCTTAATTATTTGATTGAGCATCGGCAGGAAGTGATGGATATTCTCACCCAATTTTCATCCTATCGGGCCGCCAATGCAGAAATTGATTCCACCATCCTCACACTTCAAGGTGCTTTACAAGAAGTGCAGACCTATCAGCCAAGCTTGCAACGATCTATGGCTGTATTTATGCCCTCCAACGTCGTTTTATACTCCTATGCATTATACCTCTTGATTCCGTCCCTTTACGTTGAGAATATAGACTTTCGTCCTTCTTCTCACGTAAACGAGTACGTCAACATGCTGCATGAAAAGCTCCAGGCTGTACATGGATTACCCATCTATATTCGTAAGGTTAGCCAGAGAGTTTTCATGGAAAATTCCGTTTTGCCAGCTGATATTGTGGTGTTCACGGGTAGCTATACCAATGCGGAGAAGATCAAAAAACAAATCCGAAAAGATCAACTCTACATTTTCTACGGACAAGGGATAAATCCTTTCATCATCGGACCCGATGCCGATCTGGAGCTGGCGGTTACCGATGTGATCCGAATGAGACTGTTCAATTCTGGACAGGACTGCCTGGGACCCGACATCGTTCTGGTGCATCAAGATGTGACGGAGAGCTTTAAAAACTTGCTAATTCAGCAACTTGACCAACTGGTGTTTGGAGCCAACAATGATCCGAACGCGAACTATTCCCCTATTTTCTACAAAGACACGCTGTATTCGGTTTCGGAATATTTTAATACGAACGATAAGTTTATTATTTACGGCGGTGGCATTGATTTCCGTACGAAAAAGATGGAGCCGACGATTGTATATAGCGAGCTAGATCAGGATTTGGAGATTATTGAGTATTTTTCACCGGTCTTCAACGTGGTTAGCTACCGAGACGACGAGCAGCTAATCAAGCGTATTTCTTCCAGCTATTTCAGTGAGCGTGCGATGGGTTGCAGCTTATACGGGTCTGATCACCTGACGGACGTCCTGCGAAAGAAGCACACGCTGACCATTAATCAGACGCTTGAGGATGTGGATCAGGGCAATAAGCCCTTTGGTGGCTATGGCACAATGTCGAACTATATTTTTTACGATTTTAAGCTCGTTTCGAAGCCCATTTTGATTTCAGAAATTGTCGCAGAATATTTGTCGGAAAAGAGGAGCTTGGTATGACTGCGAGCTTATTCCCCTGGGATGCCATCATTGGCTACTTAAAATCATCTGGAGTTCGGCATCTCTTTGGATTACCAAGTGATGATCTCAAAATCGTATCGTCACTCCCTTCGTCGGGTATGGATTTTATTCTGTGCAAAGATCAGCGTAATGCTGTGTTCATGGCAGCAGGGTATGCACTCACAACCAACCAGATGTCCGTATGTGTTGTAGGTAAAGGCCCTGCGCTTAGTAATACACTCACGGGGCTGCTGGAAGCGAAGAACCTTGGTGCTCCGCTTTTACTTTTGGCGCTTGGCACCGGAGGGGACAAGCTGGGTACCCGATCCTTTCAGGAGGCAGATCAAGTCTCACTCGTGAAGCCGCTCGTAAAATGGGCTTACCGTGTCGAGCATGTGGATCGACTTGTATGGGCGCTGGAGCGGGCAGCCTTTTTGGCGATCAATGGGGCTCCAGGTCCGGTCTATATTGAACTACCCGAAAACCTGATGGACCAGCCTGTGCCGACAGGGCTTCAGTTTACCCCAGCAGAAAAGCTGTCGTGCTCTCCGTCTCGTCGGGAGTTGGATGCATCGTGGGGAATTATTGAGAACGCCCGCAGACCACTCATTCTAGTCGGAGGCGGTATGAAGTCAGGTACAGGTGATGTGATTGAGCGGTTCGCTTACCAACATGGAGCGGCCTTGTTCGCAACCGCCTCGGGACGGAGCGTAGTTGATGAAGACTATGAACTCTTCTGTGGTGTTGCCGGGCTCTATACGGATCTCAGTCTGAGACAAATCTGGAAGGAATCTGATGTGGTGATCACACTGGGCAGTCGATTGGAAGAAACGGCTACCTTCGAGTGGGATATTTTACTACAGGACACACCTTTGATTCAAGTCAATGTAAATCTGGAGGATTTTGCACACGAATACAAGGGTATCAAGGTGCTTGGTGATGGATATGCAGCGGTGGAGCAGTGGCTTGAACGGCGCGGACGGGAGCCTGATGGAGTGTGGCTTGAAACGATTAGGAGTTGTAAACAGGAGGCTTTTTCTCACAGGGCTATTTATCTGGAAGAGCTGAAAAAGACCCCTGGAATCCACGTTCCTGAGCTGCTGGACATGATTCAGACAGAGTTTCCTGAAAATCTGGTGCTTCTTCAGGAGAATGGATTGCAGGATATGTGGTCCTACTTTTATCCATATTTTCGCTTTGCCCACGGCTCTCTTTCGATTGTTCCCAGTGATCAAACGAGTCTTGGATTCGGTGCGGCTGCTGCTCTGGGAGCAAGCGTGGCAACACAACGTCCAGTAGTGGCCCTTGTAGGTGACGGTGCGTTCAATCTCTTCTGTTCGGATTTTATGACGGCGGTGGAGTATCAAATACCGTTAATCTATCTCGTACTCAATAATGGTGGCTATGGTTGGTTGCAGAATCAGATGAATTATAAGCACCTCTCGGGGCAGTCCCTCCCATTTGTGTCTGAGGCGGCCAAGACGGGAATTCAAATTCCCCAGTATGAGTTTGTCGAGAGCCTTGTGATTCGGAGCAAGGGGGAGGCCCGGGAACAGCTTCAGCTTGCTTGGCAAAAGTACCAGGAGAACAAGCTTGTGGTCGTCGAGGTATATGCTGATCTTGCGGATGTGCATGAGAAGATCAGTCATGTGTATGGCGACTTTCCTCTCTACGAGCAACAGGCTTCCAAGAATTAATTTCAGCAAAGGACGTGGGTACAGTGAGAAGACGTGTTGTAGTGACAGGACAGGGAGTCGTAACGCCAGTCGGGCATAATCTTACAGATTTCTGGAATTCACTGTTGGAAGGGAAGAGTGGAATCGGACCAGTCACTGTTTTCGATACAGCAGATATTCCGACAAAGATTGGTGCACAGGTTACGGGCTTTGATCCGTTGCAATATATGAGCAAGAAGGAAGCTAATAAAGTCGCACAATTCACTCAGTTTGCCTTGGCGGCTGCACGCCAGGCAGTCGAGCAATCGAAATTGGTAATTGACGAGCGGAATGCAGGCCGAGTAGGTGTTATTGTTGGCTCTGGAGCAGGCGGTCTTGACGTCGTAGAGGAGAACTACAGGAAATTAACAGAGCTTGGCCCCAAAAGGGTTTCTCCTTATTTTGTTTCCTCGATGATGATTAATTCTGCGCCTGGTGAAATCTCCATTGCTATTGGAGCCAAGGGACCTTCGTTTGCTGTGGTTACGGCTTGTGCTACTGGAAGTAATGCCATCGGTGAGGCATTACGTACCATCCAGTACGGCACGGCTGATGTCGTGGTTGCTGGAGGAGCAGAGGCCAATTTTAGTCAGCTCGATTTGGCATCTTTTGCGAATATTCATGCTCTTTCCAGACGCAATGAAGAGCCGCAAAAGGCCAGTCGCCCGTTTGATGTGGACCGAGATGGATTCGTCATCGGTGGAGGAGCTGGGGTCTTGGTGCTGGAGGAGCTGGAGCATGCCTTGAACCGCGGAGCCACTATTTTGGCCGAAGTTGTGGGCTATGGATGCACAACCGATGCGTATCATATCACGGCTCCAGATCCCTCAGGCTCCGGCCCCGCAGAAGCGATCAACATCGCACTGCAGGATGGTGGCTTGACACCGCAGGAAATCGACTATGTCAATGCGCATGGTACGAGCACGCCGTTTAACGATCGTATGGAAATTAATGCCATTCAGAAAGTGTTCGGGGAGCATGCTCCCCGTTTGGCGATATCGTCTATTAAATCCATGACAGGCCATTTAATGGGCGGTGCAGGGGCAGTCGAATTAATCGCTACTGTACAGAGCTTGATCCATAACAAGGTACCACCGACACTCAATTGCGACAATCCTGAAGCCCCTGAGCTGAATTTTGTGCCGCACGTATACCAGGAACGTGAAGTCCGTGCAGCGATTAGTAATTCGTTTGGCTTTGGCGGTCATAACGTTTGTCTGGCTGTACGCAAATGGCAGGAGGAATAACATCGTGAACGTTGATGACATACGTATTCTAGATGTGCTTCCTCACCGTTATCCGTTCATTATGATCGATAAGGTAACGGGTTTTGAGCATTCAAAATGGGCCAGAGGATACAAGAATGTAACCTGGAATGATTGGTTTATTTCCGAAGCGAATCCGTTTATGCCCCATATGATGGTCGTTGAAGCATTGGCGCAGTTAGGCGCCTTTGCAACTATGGACGAAACGGGCATCTCCTATTTGAGTTCATTGAATCAAGTCGAGATGCATGAACGGGCTCAGCCTGGAGATCGGCTGGATCTTTATTTTGAAGTAACGAAGAGGAAAAGAGGTTTTCTCCTCGGCAAAGGTTTGGCTACTGTAGGAGATCGGATTATTGTCAAGGCGGAAGAAATCGTATCGTTTACTCCGAAACAAGTATAACGTGAACCTGCATTAAGGAAATAGGGTCATCGCAATTACAAGAAGGAAAGAGGAATAGGTTATGAATAACAGCGTACAGCGATTTTTTCCTTTAACGAATGCACAACAGCGGATTTGGTACACTGAGCTGCTTTACCCGAATACGTCCGTATCACTGCTCCTGGGGACGGTAAAGTTTAAAGGGAAAATGAACATAGATGCCTTAAAGTGCTCCATTAATATGGTCATCAAGCAATACGATGCTTTTCGCATTCGCATCATAGCCGAGAATGGCATTCCCCGGCAATACGTGGTTCCTTTTGAGGATAAGGAGTTCGCTTGCCTGGACGCAGCCGATTTCAAAAGTATAGATGAATTGAAAGCCTGGTTGGAGCGTCATAACCAAACGCCTCTTGAATTGCTCAACAATGAGCTTTTTCAATTTTTGTTTATTAAAATCAGCGATGACGAGTATTGGCTGAGTGTTAAAATGCATCACATTATTTCCGACGGCATTTCCATGGTTATTTTCGGAAACCAGTTAACGGAATATTACATTGATACCATTCGGGGAATAGAACCCCAACTGGGCGGAGGATATTCTTATATCGAATATATCCAAACGGAAGAAGCCTATGTACAGTCCGAGCGGTTTGCAAAGGACAAGGAGTTCTGGAACGATAAATTTGCCGGGCTGCCCGACGTGACCGGATTGAAACCGTATGATCCGCTGCTGTTGAGCACGGCTGCCCAAAGAGCGCATTTTACAGTAGACGGCGGCTTGTATAAGGTAATAAAACAATTTTGCCAAGATCATAAAGTCAGCCTATTTCAATTTTTTATGGCGGCTATGTATATTTATATGCACAAAGCGACCGGCGAGCAGGATATCGCGATCGGCACCTCATTTGCCAACCGTTCGACCAAGAAAGAAAAAAATACGGTGGGCATGTTCGTCAGCACAATTGCAGCTAGGTCTTTTATCGACCCTGACGCTGATTTGACGAGCTTTTTGCAAAGTGTGGTCAAGGATCAAACCGCGATTTTACGGCATCAAAAGTATCCATATAATTACTTGATTCAGGATTTAAGAGAAACCTACCGAAGCAAGGATATCCAGCGGCTGTTCGGCATTTCGATGGAATATCGTCCGGTAAGCTGGGTGGATTTGGATGGCGTTCGCATTCATACGGACTATGATTTTGGCGGCGATGAAGTCAATGATCTGGTGCTTCATATTGCGGAGCTACTGGATGAAGATCAATTGGTGCTGCATGTCGATTACCGTTCCCGTCTGTTCGATGCCAATGAGATCGCGAGAATGATTCGACATCTCCTTGTTATCACGGAGCATATTACCGAAAATCCCGAACAAAAAATATCGGAGATATCTCTGATCGATGAACAGGAAAAAAATGAAATTTTGGCTGTGTTCAATGATACGAAAGCTGATTATCCGAAGGATAAAACGATCCATCAGATGTTCGAGGAGCAAGCGGAGCGGACACCGGAGCAAACGGCGGTTGTGTTCGGGGAAAGCCGCTTAACGTATCGCGAGCTGAACGAGCGGGCAAATCGTTTGGCACGCACCTTGCGGGCTGAAGGCGTACAGGCCGATCAACTCGTCGGGTTGATGGCTGAGCGTTCGCTGGATATGATGGTGGGCATTTTCGCCATATTAAAAGCCGGAGGAGCCTACGTACCGATTGATCCGGATTATCCGGAAGAACGCATTCGCTACATGCTGGAGGATTCAGGGGCGAAGCTCCTCCTGCTGCCAAGCCACTTGCAGGATCGCGTGCACTTTACGGGCAGCGTCATGCTGCTGGACGATACGGCCTTTTACGAAGAGGACGGCGCGAATTTGGAGAGCATCAACGCACCGGCCGATCTTGCTTACGTGATCTATACGTCGGGAACGACGGGCAAGCCGAAAGGCGTCATGATCGAACACGGGTCGGTGATCAACCGCCTGACCTGGATGCAAGAGGCGTACCCGCTGGATGCGGGAGATACAATTCTGCAAAAAACAGCGATCACGTTCGACGTTTCCGTATGGGAGTTGTTCTGGTGGTCGTTCGTCGGAGCGAGCATGTGCTTGCTGCCAGTCGGCGGGGAGAAAGACCCGGAAGTAATTGTGGAGACGATCGCTGCGCAAAAGGTCAGCACGATGCATTTCGTACCGGCGATGCTAGGCGCCTTCCTGGAGCACATCGAGCGTCAAGGAGAGCCGGCACAAAGCAAGCTGGCTTCGCTGAAGCAAGTGTTTGCAAGCGGGGAAGCATTGACGCCGAATGCGGCGGCGCGGTTCCAGCAATTCGTCGCCCCGGTCGGCCAGGCGAAGCTGGTGAATTTGTACGGACCGACGGAAGCAACGGTAGACGTATCGTACTTTAACTTGCGAGACGAAACATACCGAACGGTTCCGATTGGTAAGCCGATCTCGAATATACGGCTGTATATCGTCAGCGAAAGCGGAAAGCTACAGCCGATCGGCGTGCCGGGCGAGCTGTGCATCGCGGGAGACGGAGTCGCACGAGGATATCTCAACCGACCTGAACTGACGGCGGAGAAATTCGTGGACAGTCCTTTTTCACCGGGAGAGCGAATGTACCGGACGGGGGACCTGGTTCGCTGGCAG
>NZ_PNXQ01000007.1:74094-74250 GCF_005217525.1 Paenibacillus terrae
GTCGCACGAGGATATCTCAACCGACCTGAACTGACGGCGGAGAAATTCGTGGACAGTCCTTTTTTGCCGGGAGAGCGGATGTACCGGACGGGAGACCTGGTGCGCTGGCAGGCGGACGGGAATATCGAATATTTGGGACGGATCGACCATCAGGTA
>NZ_PNXQ01000007.1:74260-78343 GCF_005217525.1 Paenibacillus terrae
CGGACGGGAATATTGAGTATTTGGGACGGATCGACCATCAGGTAAAAATACGCGGGTACCGGATCGAGCTCGGCGAGGTAGAAACGCAGTTGTTGAAGGTAAAGGCTGTGCAGGAGACGGTCGTCGTAGCGAGGGAAGACGAAAGCGGTCAGAAGCAAATGTGCGCATACTTTACGGCGAATGCAGAGCTGACGGCAAGCGAGCTCCGTGGAGTGCTGGCGCAGGAGCTTCCGGGCTATATGATCCCGTCGTACTTCGTGCAGCTTGATCATATGCCGCTGAGCCCGAACGGAAAGATTGATCGTAAAGCGCTGCCTGTGCCCGAACGCAATCTATTGGCTGGCGGGAAGTACGAGGCGCCGACAACGCCTATGGAAACGCGGCTGGCGCAGATTTGGAAGGACGTACTCGGCGTGCAGCATGTAGGAATTAAGGACAACTTCTTTGAAATCGGAGGACACTCTTTGCGTGCTACGCTTCTGATTGCCCGCATCCAGAAAGAGATGAACGGTCTTCTTTCCTTGCGGGAAGTATTCCAGTATCCTACCATCGCGGAGATGGCCGAGCTCATGGCAAGCCGGGATCAAGCGGCTTATGCTTCTATCCCGGCCGTCGAGGAACGAAGCTATTACCCGGCATCTTCGGCACAGAAACGATTGTATGTGCTTAGCCAGCTCGAAGGCGGAGAAATCAGCTACAATATGCCGGGCGTTATGACGGTAGAAGGGAAACTGGACCGCACGCGGCTGGAAGCAGCGTTCCGCAGGCTAATACGTCGGCACGAGACGCTGAGAACGAGCTTCGATGTTGTGAACGGCGAACCGGTGCAGCGAGTGCGTGAGGAAGTGCCTTTTGCAGTGGAATATGCCGAGGCTCGGGAAGAAGAAGAAAAAGTCTGCATTCGAAACTTTATTCGCCCGTTCGATTTGCAGCAGGCGCCGCTTCTGCGGGCCGGATTGATCAAGCTGCAGCAAGATCGCCATCTGTTGCTGTTTGATATGCATCATATCATCTCCGATGGTACTTCGATGGGCGTGTTGACCGAGGAGTTTATTCAGATGTACGAGGGAAGCGAGCTGCCGGAGCTGCGGATTCAGTACAAAGATTATGCAGTATGGCAGCAAATGAAGATGCAAAGCGAGCGGATTGACAAGCAGGAGGCCTACTGGCTGGACGTATTCCGCGGCGAGCTTCCGATTCTTGATTTGCCGATCGACGAAACTCGTCCGGCGCAGCGAAGCTTTGCAGGAAAACAGGTTGATTTTGTGATCGACGCCTTCAGAAGCGAGGCTTTAAAACGGCTTGCGGCGCAAACCGGATCGACCTTGTATATGGTGCTGCTGTCTGCATATACAGCGTTTCTTTATAAATATACACGTCAAGAGGATATTATCGTCGGCACCCCGATTGCGGGAAGACCGCACAGTGATCTGGAAGGTCTAATCGGGATGTTTGTCGGCACGCTTGCGCTCCGAAATTATCCATCTGGCGAGAAAACAATTCTTGACTATTTGCAGGAAGTCAAAGAAACGGCACTGCAAGCATACGAGCATCAGGACTATCCGTTCGAGGAATTGGTTGCGAAGCTCAATATGAATCGGGATATGAGCCGAAATCCGCTGTTTGATACGATGTTTGTGCTGCAAAATACGGAGCAGAGCGAACGGGAGATTGCCGGATTGCAATTTAAGCCGTATGCGTATGAGAACCCATCTGCCAAATTTGATCTGACGCTTCTTATAGCGGAGCAAGGAGAGGAACTCGTCTGCAGTCTTGAGTACGCCAGCGCGCTGTTTAAGCGGGAAACGGTTGAACAGATAGCGAACCATTTCATACAGGTGATCGACGCGGTGGTGAACGCTCCTGAGATGAAGCTGTCGGAGATTGCGATCATCACGGCAGCGGAGCAAGCGCAGATTCTGGAGCAATTCAACACAACTGCGGCTGACTACCCGATGGATAAACCGATTCATCAGATGTTCGAGGAGCAAGTGGAGCGGACGCCGGAGCAGAAGGCGGTGGTGTTCGGGGAAAGCCGGCTAACGTATCGCGAGCTAAACGATCGGGTGAACCAGTTGGCGCATGCGTTGCGCGCCGAAGGCGTTCGGTCGGAGCAATTCGTCGGCCTGATGGTCGAACGTTCGCTGGAAATGGTGATTGGGATTTTCGGGATTTTGAAGGCCGGTGGCGCTTATGTGCCGATTGACCCGGAATATCCGGAAGAACGGATTCATTATATTTTAAAGGACTCGGGTGCAAAACTGCTGCTGACGCAAAGTCATTTACGGCGGGAAAGACCTGACTTGGCGGGCTTCGAAGGCAAGATGGTGGATTTGGACAGCAGCCAGGCATACGCGCAAGACCGTTCCAATCCGGGCATCACGGTCAAGCCGAAGGATCTGATGTATCTCATTTATACTTCTGGTACTACAGGACTGCCTAAGGGAACCATGATTGCGCAGCAAGGCTTGGTCAACTACATTTGGTGGTCGAAAAAAGTATATGTAGGCGAGGAGAAACTTGACTTTCCGCTGTATTCATCGATTTCTTTTGATTTGACGTTTACGTCAATATTTACGCCGCTTATCACAGGGAATACGATCTTCATTTACGAAGGAGCGGACAAGGGGACATTAATCCAGGAGATCATTGAGGACAATCAGGTGGACATTCTTAAGCTGACGCCGACGCATTTAAGCCTGATCAAAGACATGAAGATGCCCGACCATTCCAGAATTCGAAAAATGATCGTAGGTGGAGAAAATCTCAGCACTCATTTGGCGAAAAGTATCTTTGATCTTTTCGGTGGA
Source organism: Paenibacillus terrae (assembly GCF_005217525.1). Lineage (GTDB taxonomy): Bacteria > Bacillota > Bacilli > Paenibacillales > Paenibacillaceae > Paenibacillus > Paenibacillus terrae_C. The sequence continues at coordinate 77,071 of NZ_PNXQ01000007.1, forward strand.
AACGTCGAAATTTTCAACGAATACGGGCCCACCGAAACGGTAGTCGGATGCATGATTTACCCCTACGATCCTGTGAGGGATACGAAGGAGTCCGTACCGATTGGGGTTCCGGCCGACAATGTGTACATTTATTTGCTTGATTCGCAGCGTAATTTGGTGCCGCCGGGCGTACCCGGAGAGATGTACATTGCGGGAGACGGAGTCGCCCTGGGCTATCTGAATCGTCCTGAGCTGACGGCGGAGAAATTCGTGGACAACCCGTTTGCTCCAGGTGGGCGGATGTATCGGACAGGGGATTTGGCCCGCTGGCAGGCGGACGGAAACATCGAATATTTGGGACGAATCGACGAGCAAGTGAAAATACGCGGCTACCGAATCGAGCTAGGCGAGGTGGAAGCGCAGCTCATGAAAGTGGAGGCTGTACAAGAAGCCGTTGTAACGGCTCGTGCGGATGAGGACGGGCAAAAGCACCTATGCGCGTATTTGGTCACTGACCGTCCGTTGACGGCAAGCGAGCTCCGTGGAGCGCTGGCGCAGGAGCTGCCAAGCTATATGATTCCGTCGTACTTCGTGCAACTTGAGCAGTTGCCGTATACGCCTAACGGGAAAATCGATCGCAAAGCGCTGCCTGCGCCTGAAAGAAGCTTGCCGACCGGAACTGCCTATGAGGCTCCGCATACAGCGGTAGAGCAAGCGCTGACCGCCGTTTGGCAGGGTGTGCTTGGTGTCGGGAAGATCGGTATTCGCGACAACTTCTTTGACCTTGGGGGCGATTCGATCAAGTCGATCCAGGTTTCTTCGAGACTGCTGCAAGCCGGCTACAAGCTGGATATGAAACATTTGTTCAAGTATCCGACGATCGCCGAGCTTAGCCTGTATGCGCAAACCGTCGGCCACATCACCGATCAAGGGGAAGTGACAGGCGAAACGTCGCTGCTCCCGATCCAGCGCTGGTTTTTCGAACAGACGCCTGTTGATCCGCATCACTATAACCATGCGGTCATGCTGTATCGGGCAGAAGGCTTTGAACTGACGGCGCTGCGCCGAACGATGGACAAAATTGCCGAGCATCATGATGCGCTACGGCTCGTGTTCCGCTTGACGGATCGCGGATACGAAGCGTGGAACCGCGGCGCCAGCGAGGGCGAGCTGTACACGCTTGACATCGAGGATTTCCGAAGCGAGGCCGATTGCGCAGCCGCCATCGAAGCGAAAGCAAGCGACATTCAGCGCAGCATAAACCTGAGCGAAGGGCCACTGCTGAAGCTGGGAT
>NZ_PNXQ01000007.1:78353-84876 GCF_005217525.1 Paenibacillus terrae
GCGACCATTTGCTGATCGTCATCCACCATCTGGCGGTGGACGGGGTATCGTGGCGGATATTGTTTGAGGATATCGCCACAGGCTATGAGCGGGCGGCAAGCGGTCAGGAAATCCGGCTGCCGCATAAAACGGACTCGTTCCGCACATGGGCGCAGCAATTGCCACAGTATGCGGCAAGTCCGGCATTGGAGCGCGAGCGGGAGTATTGGCAGCAGATCGTGCAGACGGCAGAAGCTACTGAACCACTGCCGAAGGATTTTGCTCACCCTATAGCCCAGGTTCGCGACAGCGAGATGGTAGTAGCTGGGTGGAGCGAGGAGGAGACCCTGCTGCTGCTGAAGCAGGCCAACCACGCTTACAATACGGAAGTAAACGACTTGTTGCTGGCCGCTCTGGGCATGGCGGTTCATGCCTGGACGGGAACGGAGCAAGTGCTGGTAAATCTGGAAGGACACGGCCGGGAAACGATCATACCGGATACCGACATTACCCGGACCGTAGGCTGGTTTACGAGCCAATATCCAGTTGTGCTGGAGTTCGGGGCCGAACAAGACATTTCGCGTAGCATTAAGCGCGTGAAGGAAGGGCTTCGCCGCATTCCGAATAAAGGCATCGGATATGGGATTTTGGCCCACTTGTCCGGCGATGGCGGGAACGGGGACGCTTCCTTGCAAATTAAGCCGGAAATCAGCTTCAACTATCTGGGGCAGTTTGACCAGGATTTGGACAGTAACAAGCTGCAAATTTCGCCTTATTCAACCGGCGTCGCGATTAGCGAAAACAGTATGCGGAATTATGTACTGGACATCAACGGCATGATTTCGGAAGGTGCGTTGAATCTGGCCATCAGCTATTGCGGAAATCACTACCGCAAGGAGACGATGGAGAAACTGGCTGAGCTGATTCAGAACAGCCTTCAGGCAATCATCCTGCACTGCGTGAGTAAAGAGCAGTCGGAGCTGACGCCGAGCGATCTGCTGCTTTCGGATCTCAGCATGGAGGAACTGGAGCAGCTTGTGCAGCAAACCCGGCATGTTGGCGAGATCGAAAATGTGTATAAGCTGGCACCGATGCAAAAGGGCATGCTGTTCCTGAGCTTGCTGGAGTCGAATTCGGGTTCTTACTTCGAACAATCGACTTTTGGTATTCGGGGAAGTCTGGACATTAAGGCATTCGCCCAAAGTCTGGATGCCTTAATGCAGCGTCATGACGCGCTACGCACCAATTTTTACAATGGTTTGGCCGAACCTGTACAAATTATATTCCGCCACAAGCAAGGTGAATTTTATTATGAGGATTTGCGCGGTATGGATCAGGCGCAGCGTGATGCGTATGCGGAAAGCTTTAACGTCCAAGATCGGGCAAAAGGGTTTGACCTGACCCAGGATGCGCTACTGCGCATCTCGATTCTCCGTACCGGCGAAGAAAACTACAACCTGATCTGGAGCTTCCATCATATTATTATCGATGGCTGGTGCGTGCCGCTTCTGATGCAAGAAGTATTCGAGCACTATACGGCGATTCTGCAGCAAAGACAACCGGAGCTTCCTCCAGCGCCGTCCTACAGTACCTATATCGAGTGGCTGGATCGTCAGGATGCCGGGAAAGCTGCCGATTATTGGAGCAAGTACCTGGAAGACTATGAGCAGCAAACGTTATTGCCGCAAGGAAAAACCCAAGGCAAAGCCGAAGGGTATAGGCTGGAATACCTTGTCTGCGATCTTGGCGAGGATATGGCCAAGCAGATCGAGTTGTTGGCCAAGCAGCATCAAGTAACAGTTAGCATGCTGATGCAGGCTGCATGGGGGATTTTGTTGCAACGGTACAATAACAGCCGGGATGTCGTTTTCGGAAACGTGGTATCAGGAAGACCTGCAGACATACCGGGTATTGAGAATATGGTCGGCCTATTTATCAATACGGTTCCTGTTCGCGTTCAAACAGAGGAAGGGGAAACCTTCGCGCAATTGCTGAAAAAGCTGCAAGAGCAGTATTTGGCCTCGCACGCTTACGATACGTATCCGCTTTATGAAATCCAGGCGCTAACCGGACAAAAACAAAGCTTGATCAACCACGTCATGGTATTTGAAAACTATCCGGTGGAAGAGCGGCTCGGCCAGTTGAGACAAAACGATTCGGGCGAGATGGATATTACCGCTATCGAAGCGTTCGAACAAACGAACTATGATTTCGTTCTGACCATTGAGCCGGGCGCACAACTCAAGCTCCATATGAGATACAACGCGCTCGTGTTTGAAACGGAAACCATTAGTCGGCTCCAGGGACATTTGGTTCGTCTGCTTGAACAAGTGCTTGACAACCCGCATATCCCGGTCGGCGATGTGGGCATGATCACGGCGCAAGAGAAGGCGCAGATTGTGGAAGTGTGGGGCGATACAGCAGCTCCTTATCCGCGTGAGAAGACCCTTCACGGCATATTTGAGGAAAAAGCGGCGCTCACACCGGACCGTACAGCACTTATCTATGGCGAAACGAAGCTTACCTACGGAGAACTTCATCAGCAGGCGAACCGCCTTGCACGTACGTTGCGCGCCCAAGGGGTCAGACCTGACCAGCCGGTCGGCATCATGGTTGAACGTTCGCTTGAGATGATCATCGGCATCCATGCCATTCTAAAAGCGGGTGGGGCCTATGTACCGATTGATCCAGAATTCCCGGAAGATCGTATTCGCCACATGCTGGAGGATTCGGGAGCGAAGCTTCTGCTGACGAAAAATCATCTCAAAGATCGTTTTCCATTTGCTGGCACGCTCCTGGCACTTGATGACCCGCAGGCGTATCATGCTGATGACTCGAATCTGGAGCCGCTCGCCGGGCCGGAACATCTGGCGTATATCATTTACACGTCAGGTTCAACTGGTAAGCCAAAAGGCGTAATGATTGAGCATCGTTCCGCTGTCCATACGCTGAGTCAGTTGGAAGTTGAATATCCGATGATGGCAGGTGACCGATTCCTGCTCAAAACGACATTCACCTTTGACTTCTCCGTACCGGAGCTATTCTGCTGGTTCTTTGGGCAGGGAACTCTCGTGATCTTGCCGCAGGGCGCGGACAAAGATCCGGTGGCACTGCTGGAGGCCGTGGATACGAGCCGTATCACGCATCTCAATCTAGTACCGTCGATGCTCAGTGTTCTCGTTCAATATTTGAAGGAAAGCGGCAGCCAAGGATTCCTTACTCTGAAATATCTGTTTGCCTGCGGCGAGACGCTGCCCGCCAAACTTGTGGAAGAGTACTATAAAGTATCTCCACACGCAGTACTGGAGAACATCTATGGTCCTACGGAGGCGGCCGTATATGCGACCCGATATACAACGAGCCTTGAGACTGCTGCGCTAACGCATGTACCTATCGGTAAACCGTACGCTAACGTCCAAGTATGGATGATGGACAGTGCTTCTCAGGTATCACCTGTAGGTGTACCGGGAGAACTCTGTATTGCAGGCGAAGGGGTAGCGCGAGGGTACTTCAACCAGCCGGACCTGACGGCAGAGAAGTTCATTCCTCATCCGTACAAACCGGGAGAGCGGATTTACCGGACGGGCGATTTGGCCCGATGGCTGCCAGACGGGAATATTGAGTATTTGGGGCGAATCGATCACCAGGTAAAAATCCGGGGTTACCGTATTGAACTGGGAGAAGTGGAGGCACAAATTCTTAAAGTGCCGTCTGTGCAGGAAGCGGTCGTCCTTGCACTGGCTGATGCTACTGGAAGTACTCAGCTTTGCGCGTACTTTGTGGCTGAAGAGGGACTTGCAGCGGGAGTGTTACGTGAAGCACTGGCCAGCGAACTGCCAAGCTACATGATTCCAACTGCTTTCGTACAGCTGGCACAAATGCCGCTGAATCCGAACGGCAAATTGGATCGCAAAGCGCTGCCGGCACCAGAAGCACTCCTGCGGAGCACAGCGGAGTATATCCCGCCGCGTACGCCGACTGAAGTAGAACTGGCGCAGATTTGGTCCGAGGTACTCGGTGTGCAGGAAATCGGAGTCAAGGATCACTTCTTCGAACTTGGGGGCCACTCCCTGAAAGTATTAGGATTGATTCAGAAGATCTCGTCCGTCATGGGTGTCCAACTCCCGCTCCAACTCGTGTTCAATCTTCCAACGGTGGAGCAAATGGCACATGAAATATCCAGGCTGCGGACAAAAGATGCTCCTGATGAAGAGGAAATGGAAATTATCCACTTCCCAGGGAAAGGAACGCTTAAAGTGTTTTGTTTCCCTCCTCGGGTCGGCTACTCTCTGGGCTACTATGAGATGGCTAGAGAGCTGGAAGGACATTGCGAGGTATACGGGCTGGAATTCATCGGCGATCGTTTTGAGAGTCAAGACATGCTGGATCGCTACATGGATGCCATCGTGGGTATTCAAGCAGAGGGACCTTATGTCTTCCTCGGATACTCACTCGGAGGGAATCTGGCCTTCGAGGTGGCCAAAGCCATGGAAAGCCGAGGTCATCAGGTGAGCGACCTCATTATGGTGGATGCTATGAGAAAGACGTCCAAGGATGAATCGACGCCGGAGCAGCTTGAAGAGATTGTTGAGACGGTGTTGGAAAGTATTGGTGATCAGTACAAAGCATTTTTGGCCGATCCATCCGACAGGGAGCGAGTCAAAGACAAAATGTTGATCTACTCCATCTATCGGAATGAGCTTATTAACGCAGGTGAAGTTCAGGCGAATATCCATGCCTTGGTTGCAGAAGACGATAGTATGGGTCCGGTAACATCATCAGATAAACTGCTATGGCAACAGACAACGCTTGGTCAATACGAAGAGTATGGAGTCATCGGTACGCACGATGTGCTGCTTGATTCCGGTTATATTGGTGAGAATGCTAAAGTGCTGAGACAGATACTTGACAAGGTCACAGAAGCATCATCTAAAAACAAGCCCATTTTGTCCTAAGATCAATCAAGCATAATAAGTGTTAGGCAGCAAAGACGCCCGGATTCCTTTATATAGAAGGAACTCGGGCGTCTTTTGTGTTTTTTGCAACCATTAACATGTAGAGTATCTAACCATCTTTGTTTGTTTTAGCAACGGTTGACCGTGTGGGATTGATATTGTTGATTAGCTCACAGATAACTTGAATGACAAGCTCTGGTTGATCATGAATTATCATATGGTCGCTCTTTTTGGCAACAATAAATTTGCTGTTTGTAGAGATGTTGAGCATCTCACGCTGCCCCATTTGCCAGCTTTGTTCGATTTGCTCATTCCCGCGCTTACTAATACCGAACTGAGTCAAATTTTGCTGGATGCCCCGGGCAATCACACGCACAGGAAGGTTTCCCAAATGCTGCCCTCGTATGGCATTTTCGGTCGTGCTCGCCAAATCACCTTCCTCGGCAACAGACCGAAAGTATTTGGGTGAAGCGACAATACTCACAAACGATTTTCTATCCTGATGCTCAACACGACCAGTTAGCATAAAATTAGGAAACAGACGAAAAGCCCCCGACCTTTCTAGAAGAAGGGATATTAACGGTGAGGGATTGACCTTAGGTCGTTCCTTGGCATAAATCTCACTTGTCCGGCGGGCGTCATTCTCAGGCCTAGCATCCACAAGGACCAATCCTGCTACCTCATCTCTGTACGTTTGTGCATACAGCCTTGAGTACATGCCCCCGAGAGAATGGCCTACAAGGATATAAGGAGGCTGGACATCTGTATTCTTTAAGGCAAGATGAAGCTCTCGAACGATGTTTTCACCGGTGCGTGGAGTAGCAGCCTCCTCGCTCCAGGCATAGCCTGCCCGGTCATAGGATACAACGGTGGCGAATGATGACAGATTTTCGGGTATATCCCTCCAGGACAGGCTGCTTTCCCCGCTTCCCGATTCAAGCAGTATTGTCGGAGTGCCGCTGCCAAGTTTGCGAATATGGAGTCGATAGCCCCCGACGTCAACCATTTTCCCTAGAGGAGGATATTGCAATTTATCCTGTTTGGATGCAATCCACTCATAAACAAATCCAGAGATAACGACAAGTAGTAAGCAAGAGATGACAAAAAACACAATTCTCGTCCATGTTCGTCTTCGCTGCTTCATTACAAGATCTACTCCTCTATACCGTTAATTAATCATCAGCTAATGTTATATGATACAAAATTGCCTATGTGTAATTTGTAAGACTGCTGAAGATTTCAGACAAAACATCAAAATGAAGTTGCATAATATCCGTCTATTCTCTAATAAAGAGGGTGGTGATTATGGCGATAGTTTTCTCATATCATTTTTTACCCATCTTTTCTTTGTGAAATCATCAATATAAAGAAAAATAAGACTTAGTGCTTGAGCTGTAATGAATAATGCGGTATTTTGCAGAGATAAAACAATTAAATAAAAAAGCTTGCATTTAAATGTTCGGTATGATATATTCTAATTCCGGCCAAGAAATACAATATTGCGAGCGAGTGTTACAAAAAAAGATTTAAAAAAATGCTTGCAAAGTTGGTTCGGACATGATAAGATATAAGAGTTGATAAGGCGACGA
>NZ_PNXQ01000008.1 GCF_005217525.1 Paenibacillus terrae
TAACGCCAGTAGCTCCGATAGCCCCGGTGATGCCAGTAACTCCGGTAACGCCAGTAGCTCCGGTGACTCCTGTGACTCCAGTAGCGCCAGTAGCCCCAGTAACACCCGTGATGCCAGTAACTCCGGTAGCTCCGGTAGCGCCCGTAACTCCGGTAGTGCCCGTAACTCCGGTAGTGCCCGTAACTCCGGTAGTGCCCGTAACTNGTTAGCCCTGTCGGTTCCGCACCTTTTGCTACAAGCAATTCGGAAGATACAATACGGTGAGCTGTCACTAACTGCCCCATTGAATTTTTACCCCAGACTGAAACTTGAATTTCATTTTCTGTAACACTTTCATCAGTGGTAAAAACAAACTCAAATGAATCAAAATCAGCATAATAATCTTTTGTAATCACTTCATTTGAATTTACAGTTATAAAATCAACCGCGTATAACGTTCTTGTACCATTTAGATAAAAACCCTGAATCAATACCGTAGAAGAATTCACAGTATCACGGTTATCAATTTTCACGGTAACTCGATGAGTAGGCCGAATACCACTGACATTACTATTTTCTATGGGTCCAGTTGATATAACCGCCATATATTGGATTCTCCTTTTGTCTAAAGTAACGAGGCTATAGTCCTATCACTAATGTCACCTCTTCTATAAGTAGTATTGAGATTCGAACGTTCACGATTTATATAATATGTAACATCTATTTATACGTGTGGACATTCCCTATGTGATAAAAACCCCTTTTGATAAGTGAGCTTTTTTTGTGGGGCACAAAAAATACCGCTCTGTCTGCCGAAAAAGCAGGGGAGCGGTATTTTTAATCCGTATGCTTTTGTATGGGAAAGCCGGATCATGAAAAACGTTACGGGTAGCTGTATGTGACGATAAGCTACTTCGTTGCCGCTGACTTAGCGGGAGCTTTACTTGTTCCTACTGGCGGTTGGGAAGGTTTAACGCCGTTTACTAAATCGGTAACCATTTTCTCTAGGTTAGAGATTCGATTGTTGTATTCGGTGTCAGTAACTTTACCGTTTTTCTTTTCTTCAGCCATCCTCGATTTCGTGTCGGAAACGAGCAAACTAATGACTTCTTTCACGTTCACGCTTTGTGCCTTTGCGATTGCAGCGAGCGTTTTACCGGATTTCAATTGTGTGTTCAGTTCGCTGGAAGATAAACCTAACAGCTTCAAAAGGGCTTTATTCTCCGCATAATTACCGCCCGCTGCTTTCGGGCCGTTGGCATCGCCAGGAAGTACATTCCCTTTGGCAGCGAGCAGTTTCTCGGCCATAGCGGAATAGTCTGTTGTATTGGATGCGTTAGCTCCGACAGGAGGGTTTTCCTTCAGCCATGTGGAGAGATTGGTTTTCAGTTTTTCTTTGGACACGCCTTGCTTCTCAGCCACTTCACCCAAGGTGTTTTGTTTGAGCTGGGTTCTAAGCGCATCGTTATCAAGGGATAATAGCTTGCCCAGCTTGTCCTGAAATTGACCGATTTGTCCAAACTGTCCTTGTGCATCCTTAGGCGGCTTTTGTGAAGCATTAGCAGATTTGTCAGCTGTAGCGGCAGCAGCGTGAACCGCGCCCGCAGAATAAAGTGCTCCACCTCCTAAAATTGCCAATGCCATCGTTCCTGCCAAAATCGCTTTTTTGGTGTTCTTCATCTTCATTTTCCACCTTTCGGTTAGGGGATGTTAGGTACGAGATTTATCATAAGATATGAACTTGAATGCTGTCTGAGCGCAAGCTGAGCATTTGCTGAATAGGTTTTGGACGGCATGACTAAAATGTTAACTAAAAATATACTTGTGTTACGTGTATTAAGTGATATAATACACTATATGCACGATAGATGCAGCGGATTAGGGGGAAACACCCATGGAAGAGCAAAGGGTTGGCTCGCTTCGCTTTTTAATTGATTTTAGCCAGCCATTATATGAACAAATTTTAAATCAAGTACGAAGCTCCATTGCCAAAGGGGAGATTGAAATGGGAAGCAAGATGCCATCTGTTCGTGATCTGGCACAGGAATTGCGTATGAATCCGAATACTGTGATGCGGGCGTATCAGGAGCTGGAGCGGGACGGACTGACCGAGAAGCGGCGCGGCTTGGGAACCTATGTTACGTCGTCCAGCGAGCGGGTAGACAGCTTTCGGGAACAACTGGCCCTGACGTATATAGATCAGTTCCTGGGACAGATGAGCAGTCTGGGGCTGTCATGGGAGGATGTACAGCGGTATATAGGAAGCAAACAGAACGGGAGTGAAGGGGAAGGAGGCAAAAAGGCATGACGGAATCTATTGTGGTTGCGAACCATATCACGAAGCAATATGGCAGTAAAAAAGCGCTGGATCAATTGGAGGTCGTTATTCCTGCGGGCCGCATTGTAGGGGTGCTTGGCCCCAATGGCTGCGGTAAATCCAGCTTTTTTCGGGCGATCACCGGGTTAATTCGACCAGATGGAGGCAGTCTTGAGGTGCTGGGGCAAAAACCCGGCTGGGAAACCAACCGCGGCATATCCTACCTGCCTGACCGGGCGCGTTGGTACCCCAATCATACGGTGCAGCAGACACTGGAGTGGGGCCAGTCCTTTTTGCCTGGCTTCAATATGAAGGATGCGCACAAGCTTGCTGATCATATGGACGTGGAGCTGGAGTTGAAAATGTCCGGGTTGAGCCGCGGGCAGGAGGCACGGGTGCTGCTGATTCTGTGTCTGGCGCGTGAGGTTCCGCTTATGATTCTGGATGAACCGTTTGCCGGCATCGATGTCCTTTCCAGAGAAGCAATCGTGGCTGGTATTATTGATTATTTGGAGGATCGGCAGCAATCCATACTCATGAGTACGCATGATATTCAGGAAGTGGAAGGCTTGTTTGATTACACGGTGATGATGGACCACGGACGGGTGATATGGTCCGGCGACTCGGATGATCTACGTGGAGAGCATGGGTCTTTGAATCAGGTGTTCCGCAATTTGTACAAAAAGGAGTGGAAGGCGTGAATTCATCAGGGCTGTTCAAAGATTTAATACGCCATGAATTTCGGAATAAAGGAAGCTGGAGAAAGCAGGGTGGGCATCGTCTGCCCAGATCGTGGAGACTCGTTTATTTCTCACTGTTTCTAATTGCGGCGTTCGCTATTTCCTCGTACTTCGCGCTTCACAACCAGCTCGAACTGACGAGGCTGTGGTACGTCACTCTGGGCTTGCCGTACATGATCATTTTCATGGGTGTGGGAAGTCTGAGAAGAGAATGGGAAAATGACACCTACGGATGGTGGCTGACTCTTCCCTATCCGCGTATGTGGCTGATTAGTGCCAAATGGATTGCTGCTATTTTACAAGCCATGGTCGTGACATTGTTCCTGTTTGTTGTAGGTTCTCTGTATGCGCTGTTCATCTCATCAACCATCCAGCCTTATACGTTTGCAGATGCAGCGTCCTTTATTATTGCCGGATTGAACTGGTTTGTGATGATTATCGCGTTCACTCCGTTCGTTATTGCGCTTGGTCTGCTGGCAGTTAGTACAAAATTCAGCACATGGAGACCGATTAGTCCAATTCTCTGGATTGTGCTGATGGGTGGCGGGAGTGTCTTTTATTGGTCAGGCGATCAGGGGCTTTATGAGCAATTTGACCATGTTCAGACAGGACAATGGTTTCCTTTTACTTGGCATTTCCCGGTTGCGGTGTTGATCAGTTGGTTGGCTGCATATGCATTAATCCGGCTGAACGCTTATTTGCTGGAGAAGAAACTGTCGGTTTAGCATCGTCTCAAATAACATGACATATTAGGAAAGGAATTTCACCATGACGACGATATTCATCTATGCATTGCTGGCTGTTTTGGTGGGGATGATGATCTGGTTGAGAACCAAAAGACGAGGGGGGCCGGTAAAAGGAAACGGAGTCCGCCTTTTGCTTCCCTTGTTTATCGCATGCCCACTCATGATGATGTCTGTGTACCAATTGATGTATATTCCCGGCCAAACGCATGCGCTTCCCGCCTTTTGGGAGCTGCTGGCTGCCGGGCTGTTAGGTGCGGTGTTTGGTTACGTCATTCTGCTGCATACGGCATATGAGAGACGGGACGACGGACACATTTATCCCAAGCCGAACAAGTACTTTAAATACATTATTATTGCCATTATTTTGATACGCGTCGTGTTGACCCAGTATCTTAGCAGCTTGGGTACGACCGAGATTAGTCTATTGGCGATTACGATGGCGCTTGTCTATATTTCCATCTGGCGAATTGGGAGCTTTATCAAGTTTAGGAGGATTTTATTAGTATAAAAGGTATAAATAGTGTAAAGAAGCGGGTATTCTGTTCAAAAGCGTTCATTCGCTTGGTGATAGAACCCGTTTCTTTGTGGCTTCATCATAAATTCATCTGTTAGCCCATATACATACATTGTTATTAACCTCTGTATCCTTTATTCTAAGGTTGTAGCTTGCTGTTTAACGGGCCATAAGTATAAAAATTTGAAAGGAGGAAGTATTGAGGTTTCAAAAGAATCCATTAGGTTTAAAGGATAGAGTAGGTTATTACAGATTTTTTTCGTAATAAGTTGTAACTACATTAGTTACATAATAAGGGATCGTTGTCCATATTATTTTATAAGATGAGAGGGGCTTACATTCATGAAAAAACATACGATTACCGCTGCACTTGCCAGCTTGCTTGTGCTATCTTCTGCTGTACCAGTCTTAGCTGCCGAGGTAAAACCCGCTACAACAGGTATCCAGGTTTGGGTAGATGGCAAGAAAGAGGCTTACAAGATTGCTCCTATCGTGGAAAATCAGCAGGTTTTGATTCCTTTGAGACAATTGGCTTCCAGTTTGGGGATTCCGATGGATTCCAAGCATATTACGTTCAATACGGCTCGTCAAAGCACGACAATTCGTTATGATCAGGCGACGGTTGTGCTGGTGTCGGGCAGTCCGGAAGCGCAGATCAACGGGATTAAGGTACCGCTGTCCACCTCGCCCATTTTGACCAAACAAGGAATAACCTATGTTCCGGTCGATGTCGTCAAAGAAGCGTGGGGCAAGCAAGTGATTTGGGACCCGACCAGCAAAATGTTGCAAATCGGGGTGAGCAATAAGGATAAGGTCGTTGAAATCCTGAAAAGCTTTGAAACGGGAGATACCAAAGCGGCCGAAACTTGGGTTAGCAAGGATCAATATATCCAGCATAATTTGAGCTTTGCCAACGGTAGAGAGGGCCTGATCGAAGGTATTAAACAAATGAAAGGCGCCAATACACAGGTTGATATCCAAAGAATCATTCAGGATGGAGACTATGTAGCCGTTCATTATAAGGAAACGGATGATGGCAAACCAAGCGTATTGTTTGATATTTTTCGGTTCGACAAGAACGGTAAGATTGTTGAGCATTGGGACAACAGTCAGGAGCTGGCTCCAGCCAATCCGAGCGGCCGTACGATGATTGACGGAACGACAGAAACCAAAGACCTTAACAAAACCGAAGCAAACAAAGCGTTGATTCGTAAGTTTGTGGATGATATCCTGGTGGGCAAGAACCGCGCTGCACTGGAAAGCTACTTTAACGGTGATCATTACATTCAGCATAATTCCTTTTTCGGCGACGGTGTTTCCGTTATTAAGCAATTATTCCCCGCAGCAGATGGAAACCAGGGAAATTCCTCGGGATACGATAAGGTGCATATGGTCATTGGAGAAGGGAACTTCGTACTGGTTGTGAGCGAAACCAAATCGCCTAAGGGGAACACGACTGCTGTCTATGATATGTGGCGTGTAGAGAACGGCAAAGTCGCAGAGCACTGGGATGTAGTTCAGGACGTTCCGGCTCAAGCAGAGTGGAAAAATACGAACGGCAAGTTTTAAAAACGGCATTCACGCCATGACTGATCCTTAAGGTGATTCCCCAACTACCCTATCTCTGCTAAAATGATGGAAACATGATGAGTGGGGATGGGATGATGGGGAGTTTTAAACAGCGGGTAGGCTGTCTGCATGCGCATCACTCGAACATTGCCTATGTGGAACGGGCTTTTGCTCCTTATGAGGTGGAACTGAAGCATTTTGTGGACCCTGCGCTCATGTACAGAGTTTCATCTGATCCAGACTTCTCGGTGGTGGATGCCAGTCGAAAGGTAGAAGAGCAACTGGAATGGATGGCTCAAAGCGGCATAGATGTTATTTTGATTACATGCACGAATTATATAGTCTTCGCGGAAAAGATTGAATTGACGATGCCTACACCCGTGATAACGCTGGATGAGCCCTTTTTCCATGAGATATGCGATGATCCGTTGCCACAAACCTTGGTATTTACGAATCCGGCTACGGTAGAGGGGACAATGAAACGTCTTTCTCATATAGCAGCCCTGTTAGATAAGCCAGATATCTCTTCGTTGATAGAGGTCAAGGTGGTGGAGCACGCTTTTGAGCTGATTATGCAAGGTCGCAAAGACGAATATATGGAAGTGCTGGTCCGTTCATTGCATGAACTGAGAGAGGCTGAACCAGACAGAACGCTGGCTGTGGCGCAATTATCTATGGTTGATGCTGCATTGCAGGTGGAACTGGAGACGGGTCAGGCGATTGGCAATCCCTTACGGTCGTTGATGAATTTGCTTGAGAATTTGTTAGGTTGAAACATAAGTATGACCCAAAGAACTTCCAACCCGTATTCCGGGGCAATGGAAGTTCTTTTTTTGTAGGATAGCATGTGATTGGGAATGCTTCTACGGTGTTCGTCATAAGGTATTCTGTTGATCTGGAGTGCTTAATACTGCGCCTGCTGACTCTCTTTGGACGAGCGTAACGTACAGCCGTTCATGCTCCACGTCTTCCCCGGCAATGATTTTCAGAACTTGTTCGGCAGCTACTGCGCCCCATTTACGTTTGGAGTAATCAATGGTCGTCAGACGGGGCTGAATATATTGTGCCAGCTCAATATTATCAAAGCCGACGATATGAATGTCTTGCCCGATGGTAAGCTCCGACTGAGCCATTCGATTGTAAAAGCCTACCGCCATCTCATCATTGAGGCAGAATACCGCGGCGGGCTCAGAATCCGGGCTGACATGCTGCTGTAAAATGATCTCGGCTGCCTGTTCGCCGCCCGATTTTTCAAAATCGCCGCCAATCTCGATCATTTCGGCGGTGCCGCTGCGTTCGATCGTCTGTTTGACTGCCTGCATCCGCTGCCATGAATCATAAGAGCCATCCGGCCCAGTGACAACGTACAGCTTGCGGTGTCCCATTTCCAGCAAATGCTCCACCGCGAGAGCGGCACCTGCTTTGTTATCCAGCAGTACCTGATTAATGTTAGGATGATTCAGCTCACGGTCCAGTACAACAATTTTATGCCCACGCTCGGCGTAATTCAGCAGTTCCTGACTATCGAACGTCTGGTCCAGTATGATGGCTCCATCAATCATGCGCTCGGGCAGCATGCGGTGAGACTGCTTGCCGCTGCATACGATGAGGTCATAGTCTTTTCGGTTCAAAATTTCCTTGATGCCGTACAACAAATCTCCATAAACGTCTCCACGGAAATCAGTCAGGAAGACGCCGATAATTTTGGTTTCCCTTTTTTTGAGATTACGTGCGGCGGCATTCGGCACATAGTTAAGCTCTTTGGCAATAGCCAAAATACGTGCGCAGGTCTCTTCCGTCACCTTATCACTGCCGTTCAATGCGTATGAAACGGTAGATATGGAAACGCCCGCCTGTTTGGCGATATCTTTAATGCTGACCACATCATTTCCTCCTTTTCGCCAGTCTGTTACTTGCTATTGTATATTGATTATTAAACTTGTGTTTATTTCGAATATCGTAACTGGACGTGCAAGCAGCAAAGGGCGATCCCGCAAGATCGCCATCGCTTTGTTGCCTATACCCGATTTAAAATTGCTCTTGGGATTTGAGCAAAATGCTCTTTAAAAAATAATCTCCAGGCGATGTATACCGTCATGTTCTGTCAGTGCATGTTCGAAATTCTTGCGCTTGATGCGCAGGGCACCCGAACGGTAGCGATTGTCGTCGGCTGGCTCGCTCTCCAGTGGGGCTCCGTTCAATACCGCGCGGCCTTGCTCACCGCTATTATGCTCTTGCAGCATGCGGTAGACGAAGGTAACGGGTTTCCCGGCAAAAGCAAATTCAAATTCCAAGCCGTCCAGATTATCCGGCAGTACAGGGTCCAGAATCAGGTCTTCGCCCGACTGACGGATGCCAAGGACATTCGATATGAGCTGATTCATATAGATCCCCGGACCACTGGAGTAGATTCTCCAGCCGCCTTTGACCGGAACGGCTCCTTCACGCAGTTCACCAAACCGCTCTTGTGCTTCGTAGCGGGTATTGAATTTGCCATCCGAGCTGCTGAAATACGCGTTGCTCTGACGCCATTCGGCGTTCGGTACGGACGCGCGAATACCGACCGGGTTGATGAGCTTCAGGCTGTGCCAGGCGTCATCCTTGCGACCGAGCTTGGCCATGGCTTCCGCGAAGCGGATATGGGCATGCACATATTGCAGCCCGACCTCGCGTCCGAAGTTGGCCGCTTGCTCTGCACGCTTGAAGTGCGAACTCACACCGCCATCGTACTGTGCAGGGCGGTTCATCAGACGCACGCCATCCGGGCACAGGAACTGCTCGCGGATGAGCTGCTCATGAGCCAATGCTTGCTCCGGCGTGAGCAGCTGGCTGATCATGCTGCGTGTCATCGGCAGCAAACGGTAGTGAATCCCCGTCTCCGTATCGGACGGATGGAGCATCAGCTTGGGCTGACCGGGCTCTTCCATATACACGAAGCCCGGGATGATACCGCTCTCCAGCATGTAGCGGTTAAAGTCCTGGCGGATGCCTTCGGCCATCTGGTGCAGCTCCCGTGCGATCTCGGCGGCTCCGCTTACGACGTCTGCGGGGGCTTGCTCCAGTGCAGCAGCAAAGTTGCCAACCACCTGATAGGTGAGTGCAACGGTCCAACTGCTCGCCATGTATTGCTTCAGTTGAGCGTTGGCTGGCTGGAGCGTGTCATCCCAATCGCCGTCGCCGTAGGCCGACAAATGTGTATCATGAAGGAAATTCGCCCGAATATATTCGATTTCCTTCATCGCATGTTCCATGAGGGTCGCGGTCTGTTTTGTATAATCAAAAGTATGCCGGCTGGTGTAGGGTACAGTTTCTTCCAGAATACTGTAGTCGCGGGTAGCGGTCAAATAATCTCCCAGTACCTTTAGCGGCCAGACGATAATATCGCCATGGCTTTCTTCTTGTTGAACGCGAGCATAGTTGTCGAACATAAACCATTGCGGCCAGTTTCCGCTATCCTCGTACTGATGACTGAACACGGTCAGTAGAATGGAACGGACTTCGTCAAACTTTTGCACGGCTGAAAAATATTCCACCGGACCCTGACATACATCGCGTGTTCCCCAAGCTGCACCACCGTATTGTTCCAGACCATGAGGCACGGAATAGTGGACAAGCATATTGTGGGTGTACCACCAGGCCACCGCATTTACACGGAACAGCTCGTTGGTTTCATGTCCGCTACGCGTCAGATGAAAACCGTTCATCAGCCCGGAAAAATACTGCCGATATCGCTCGCGCTCAGCTTCGAAAGAGGCAACTCCTACCGCATGTGCTCGACCTTTTCCAGATGGATAGCCATGTAGCCAGCCTTGTACGGTGCAGGTCCATTCGCTGCTGTCGCCTAGCTCCAGCACGACCAGAGATGCATCGGGGGAGGCTGTACCCTGTAGCAGCGTGTGAGCGTCGCTCACTTGCTGTAGTGGAGCGCCTTGTACCTGCATTCGGTACAACAGGTCCGGGTAGGCTTCGGCGCTCAGGGAAGCCTGGTCTGCGCGGAAGAGCAGGTCCTCACCGTCCCGTTCCATATGAAACGGGAGCTCATATTCGTTCACATGCATGGACATTTGCTGAGTCACGAGGAACGGATAGGCTTTGCCGCTTGCCGAGCGCACGTGAAGCCGCACTTCTGGCGTATCGGCGTTGGTATGGTTTGTAATGATGAGCGTATCGTCAGCAGTTTTGTAATACCAGCGCACATAGTTAAAGCCAATCTCGAACAGGGAAGGCAGCGTGAGCAGATGGTATTTCCCATGGATTCCGACATAGACACGCTGACCGGATGTTTTTGGAATATTGAGTGCATTACGCGCGTTTGTGATCATTTTATTGAAATTCGTGTTGCCAACCACAAGCTGGGAATTGAACACCCCGTACATATAGGAGGTGGTTGTAATGGTTTCTTCCTTACCTCCCGCGTAATGCCCGCCCATTAAAATATGCCCATGGGGACGCTCTACACGAAGCTCTTTGGATTTGAGTACGACATGTTCATAGCTGTCCGTGAAAAAGGAGAGCAACGTGTCGCCGTCCCGTTCTTCTTCCTGCCGTTTCGGGAAGAGCTGATCCAACTCGGCTGCGGTCATATCCAGCGTGCGCAGCGGCTCCCCGATGTTCTGGGCTGGAGCCACCCGCCCAGTTTGGAGATGACTTGTGACGTTCTCTGGGATGGCGGTTCCGGAAGCAGTTTCCATAATCGTCGCTACTTCTTCGCGTGCTTTCGTCACCAGTTCCTGGTACTCCAGCTTTGTAACGGCTGTCGGATGATTCGGCTGGAACAGACCGTAAAAGGTAAAGCGTGCATCCCCGGCGAGCTTTACCCGCTCGGATTGCAGCGCCGTATAAGCAAATTCGTACTGGTATACTTCATTAGCGAGCGAATCGCGGCGCAGTGCTTCCGGCTCGTTCGTTTCTTTGTACGAAAGCCCAAAGAATTGAAATCCGTCCGTCGAATAACCGACGGTGCGGGTCAACGAGCCTTGCTGGATGTAAGGGAACGCTTGACTTTGCGGCTGGTTTTGACGGGAGCAGACCGTATAGCCTCTTTGTTCGTCATGGTAGACGGTATGGTCGATATATTGAGACAGATAAGCTTCATTACTGCGTACAGCCGCTGTATCCGCAATGCCGATATCCTGACCGTACACGATATCAGCTTCCACGTCATCGCCCTGTAGAGTTACATCCCAGAACCATACCCCGAGACCGCTTAGTGTGAATGTCACCTGATAGCCGACACCTGATGTAAATCCTTCCCAAATAATTTGTTGATCCGTTTGTCGTACTACTCCGGGTGATCGGACTCCCAGCAGGGGAGTAATGCTGACGCCGGACGGACGGTACAGTCGCAGGTACAGGTTGTTCAGGGAACCGTCGACAGAATTGGTCAGCAGTTGATTGATCATGGTTGAGCCATGGGCGATTTTATATAAATCACCGCTGCTCAAGAAGGTGAAGGACAGGTCTCCAACCCGTAGCAAAATATTTTGATCCAGACTTGTATTCATCAAAGGTTACGCCTCACTTTCCTGTTTCTTTCACTAAACGAAAACGTCCTTCAGTAGTATCTCGGCTGTTAGGTCCTGTAAAGACGGCGAATTCACCGCTGTCACTATCAAAGCTCAGGTCTGCATGGTGATAGCGCAGTTGAGACTCGATCAATGAAAATTCCACTTCCCGGCTTTCGCCTGAGGCAAGCAGAACCTTGCGGAAATCTTTCAGCTCTTTCATCGGGCGAACCGTATCTCCGCTGATATCACGGACATAGAATTGAACCGTTTCCTCGACAGGACGTGTTCCTGTGTTCGTTACCCGTACCTTCACGGTCAGTGCTTGACCGGGAGTGAGGGTGTCGCTGGAAAGCTGTACGCTATCATAGGCTACTTTCGTATAACTCAAGCCATAGCCAAACGGGAATAAAGGTTCGTTCGGTACGTCCAGGTATTGGGAGACGTATCGTTCCTTTGTATTTGGATCCAGCTGAGGACGTCCTGTATTAAAATGATTATAGTACACAGGCACCTGCCCCACCGATTGCGGGAAGGACATTGTCAGACGGCCCGTTGGTTCAGCATCGCCGTACAGTAGGTCGGCAATAGCCGCGCCGCCTTCACCGCCGGGGAACCAGGCTTCCAGTACGGCGTCTGCTTCTTCAATAACACCGTGCAGATCCAGTGGGCGACCGTTGAACAGCACGGCTACCATAGGCTTGTTCAGTGTTTTCAGGCGTTTCACTAGCTCCAGTTGGGCTTGTGGCAGGCGAATATCCGAGCGGCTGCCCGCTTCACCACTCATATCCGAACGCTCGCCGAGCGCCAGTACGATGACCTCTGCTTGGCTGGCAGCTTGCAGCGCTTCTGCATATTGTTCTTCAGATATTTCGTCTATAGAGCATCCAGTCGCTACCGAGAGCAGCGAGGAGGATATTTTCGATTTGAAGCCGTCAATGACTTGAACAGCCTCTTCTTGCGAACCGCTCCACGACCAAGAGCCAAGAATATCACCGCTCTCTGCAAAAGGCCCGATCAGTGCGATATGCTGACTGCGATTCAGTGGAAGAATGGAATCGTTTTTGAGCAGTACGCATGATTGGATCGCCAATTCCTTGGCAACCGCACGGTGAGCTTCGCAGAACACGACTTCACGTTCCCGCTCAGGGTCTGCGCCGCGCAGCGGATTATCGAACAAGCCCAGCTTTTGCTTGAGCTTCAATACGCGCATGACCGCTTCATCGACGAGCGCTTCATCCAGTTGCCCGCTGCGAACCAGCTCAGGCAGGTGCCCATTATAGCAGGAGGTCATCATTTCAATGTCTACGCCTGCCAGCAGTGCTTTCTGTGCTGCCTCACGCTCATCCTCGGCAATGCCGTGGGGAATAAGCTCCTTGATGGCGGCCCAATCCGAGATGAGTACACCGTCAAAGCCCCACTCGTCACGAAGCAAATCGCGCATCAGGCGCTTGTTGCCCGTTGCAGCTACACCCTCTACGGTATTGAAGGAGGTCATCACCATTTCACAGCCTTCATCTAGCGCAGCTTTGTAGGAGGGGAGATAATACTCTCGCAACTGCCATGCGGACAGATCGACGGTATTGTAATCCCGTCCGCCTTCGCCTGCTCCGTATGCGGCAAAATGCTTCACGCACGCCGCCACCCGGTCTGTATCGTTCGTCAGGTCCTTGCCTTGAAAGCCGCGTACGAAAGCACGGGCAAATACACTGTTGAGGTAAGGGTCTTCCCCTGTAGATTCCATTACACGGCCCCAGCGCGGGTCACGTACCAAGTCCACCATCGGAGCAAAGGTGACATGAACACCGGATACAGAAGCTTCTCTGGCAGCAATGGTAGCGCTCTCTTCTGCGAGCTGCACATTCCATGAACAGCCAATAGCCAGCGGTATGGGAAAAATCGTTTTGAAGCCATGTACAATGTCTGCCATAATTAGAAGCGGAATACCCAGACGGTTTTTACTTAGATGTGCTTGTTGAACTCGAATAGCTTCTTCGGCTCCTGCGATGCCAAGCACCGATCCGACGTTACGGACCGTTTCTTCTGTGATCCCCAGAGATGCCATAGGTCCGGTAATTTGGCCGTCCGTTTCCGCATCCTCAAAAAAGGCTCCCACGAGCTGGAGCAGTTGATCGACTTTTTCTTCAAGCGTCATATTTTGCAGATAGGAATTCAGTTGTTGTTCCATCATACAATCCTCCGTAAGCTGCTATGGTTGCAGCTTTCTTTTTCAGATCCATGAGATTTTTTGGTGAAGACTGATTCAAAGAAGCGACGAATAGGCTAATACTTTGCATAAATGCTT
This sequence comes from Paenibacillus terrae, assembly GCF_005217525.1. Taxonomy (GTDB): domain Bacteria; phylum Bacillota; class Bacilli; order Paenibacillales; family Paenibacillaceae; genus Paenibacillus; species Paenibacillus terrae_C. Next base: position 13,675 of record NZ_PNXQ01000008.1, read on the forward strand.
AGTATCCTGTCGTATTATTAATCGAAACGTTTCTATTGTTGAACTCAGTTGGATTATATACGCTTTCAAATAGAGAGTCAAATCGAAAAAGAAGGTTATTTTACTAAGAAAATAACGATTTATAGATGAAACGAAAGAAAATTGGGCATAATTCTAGACGAATAAAAAATAATATCCCTATTGAATACGGTTTCAATTTGTTTTATAATGACTATCGAAACGTTTCTATTGATGGGTATGGTCCTTACACTTTCCACATATTTTCTATATCGTCAGGCTTTATTTGGCTTTAAACACTGTATACTTTAACGTGTGTAATCGAATCGGGTATCATATTTGAATGATCGGTGAGCCGGTCATCTCGGGAGGAATTTATATGATGAAAAGAACGTTAGGGATCGTTTTGGCAAGCACCTTATTACTGGGGGGCGCGTTGGCAGGCTGTTCATCCAAGGATGAATCATCCGGCAAGGATGCGAATGGAAAAACGACGATTACCCTATGGGGCATGGGGGCGGAAGGTAAGTTGCTGCCTGAGATTGCAAAGGATTTTGAAAAGGAAAATCCTGATATTCATGTAGATGTGCAGGCACTGCCTTGGGATAATGCTCACGATAAGCTGCTGACAGCAGTTGCTTCCAAATCCGGTCCGGATGTGGTTCAGTTGGGTACATCATGGGTTCCGGAGCTTGCATCTGCGGGTGCATTGACGGACATCACCCCTTATATCAGCAAATATCCTGAGCTGGAATCAAAGAATTTCTTCTCTGGTGCTGTGGATACGGCAAAATTTGAGGGAAAACCTGTAGGCGTTCCTTGGTATACCGAAACGAAAGTTTTGTTCTACCGTTCAGATCTATTGAAGCAAGTTGGATATAATGAAGCACCTAAAACGTGGGAAGAACTTTCGGATGCTGCTCAAAAGCTGGCAGCGCGTGGCAAAGGGAAATATGGTATTGCCATTAATGCGAAGGAGCAGTCTCTGGGCTTTATGTTCGCTCTTCAGAACGGCTCCAAGCTGATCGATGAGCAGGGCAATCCGCTGTTCAACCAGCCACCGTTTGTAGAAGCTGTGAAGTATTTGAACACCTTTTTCCAAAACGGCTCCAATGCCCTAGATCTTGGGATAGATTCCGTTCAGGGATTGCAAGGTGATGGTATCGTTCCTATGTTTATCAGCGGTCCCTTCATGATTAGAGAAATCAAGAGCAAGGCACCTGAGCTGGATGGAAAATGGAATATAGCCGAGCTTCCTGGCAAAGTAAACAACCTGTCTGTTTTGGGCGGGTCGAACCTTTCGATTATGCAGTTTAGCAAGCACCCGGAGGAATCGGCCAAATTCTTGGCTTACATGAGTAAACCGGAAACGCAGTTGAAATGGATGGAGCTGTCCAGTACCTTGCCTGCCGCTACCAAGTCATGGGAAGATGCAAAACTGAAGAATGATCCGATGCTTCAAACGATTCGTAAACAGCTCGATCATTCCGCAGCATTACCGCAACTGGCAGCATGGGAAGAGGTTTCTCAACAATTCATCAAGAGCTTCGAACGCATTTACCGTGGTCAAGCCGACGTACAGAAGGAAATGGATGATTTTAACCAGCAAGCTGCAAGTATTATGAAAAAATAATGATCCGTATCCGTCATTGTCAAAGGGAGTGAAGGCATGAAAGGAAGCTCGCAGAAGCTTGCGCCATACTTGTTTATCGGTCCCTCCATTATTCTGCTGACGCTGTTTTCGTTGTTGCCGATTTTACTGGCACTCGTGATCAGCTTCACAGATATGGATCTGTCAGGACTCGTTAATTATGATAATATTCGCTTTATAGGACTGGAAAATTACAAGAATGTGCTAATAGACCCTTCTTTTCTAAAGTCCATTGGGAACACTCTATTTTTCGTCATCATCGGGGTTCCTTTAGTGCTATTGTTTTCACTCAGCATTGCAATCCTGATTAACATGGGTAAATCACGTGCTTTCAAAGTTTTCCGCGTGGTGTTCTATCTGCCGTCCGTAACGAACGTGGTGGCGGTAGCGGTGGTCTGGAGTTATTTGTATAATCCGACCCTCGGGCTTTTCAACTATGTACTGGGCATGATGAATCTGGATCCTGTTCCTTGGCTGACCGATCCTACGATGGCGAAGATATCGCTTATTTTATTGGCTGTTTGGCGGGGAATAGGCTTAAATATGATTATTTTCATTGCTGCCATTAAAGGGATTCCGGGTTCTTACTATGAGGCGGCTCAGCTTGACGGGGCCAACACATGGCAACAAATTCGTTATATTACCCTTCCGCAGCTCCGCTACGCTATCTTCTTCGTATCCATTACGACGATGATCGGCTGGCTGCAATTTTTCGAGGAACCGTTCGTCATGACCAAAGGGAAACCGCTTGACGGCACACTATCAGCATCCCTGTTTATATACAATAACGGTTTCCAATTTAGTAAATTCGGTTATGCCGCGGCGGGATCGTTCATTCTGTTCTTTGCGATCATCGCGGTGACGCTGATTCAGTTCCGTTTGCAAAATAAAGCGGAGTCCTGATAGAGAGAGGTGATGAACGTGAAAACAGCTGTTCAGCAAGCCCGCGCCAATTCGCGCAGTGGAGAAAAAACATTTCAATGGTTCGTGGCGATTCTCCTGACCGTGGGAGGTCTGTTGATGGTGCTGCCTTTTGCGTGGATGATTTTATCCTCCTTTAAGACGGAGAGCGAGGTAACCCAAATTCCTCCAACCATCTGGCCGCAGCATTTCACATTGGACAATTTTAAAACACTATTTGATAGCATGGCTTTTGGCACCTATCTGACTAATACACTGGTGATTGTATTAGCTTCCTTTTTTGGATTATTCCTGAACGCCATGGCAGGCTACGGCTTCGCCAAATTCAAATTTAAAGGTAAAGGTTTCCTGTTCTATTTGGTGCTGGCCACGATGATGGTTCCGGGGCAGGTGACGATGATTCCTGTGTATTTGATTTTGAACCAGATGGGATTAACCAACACCATGATGGGGATTGTACTTCCTGGCTTGGTAGGTGCCTTCGCCATCTTCCTGTTCCGACAGTTTATGTCCGATATTCCGGAAGAACTGCTGGAGGCAACGCGCCTTGATGGTGCAGGGGAGTTTCGTACTTTCCTGCAAATCGTACTGCCTATCTCAACACCGATTTTGGCCGTACAGGCCATTCTGACCTTTATCGGCGGTTGGAACAGCTTCCTGTGGCCGCTCATTATTGCGAACGATGAGAAGCTGTATACGTTGTCCGTGGGACTATCGTTGCTCAAAGGCCAAAATGAGAGCCAGTTCGCGCTCCAGATGGCAGGCTCGACCTTCATGGTCGTACCGATCATGATCATATTCATTGTTTTCCAAAAGTATATTATCGAAAATTATACGATTTCGGGCATTAAGTAGTAGTTGTAGCGGTGAGTTATAGGCTACACATAGCAACGGCGGAGTTTCTTGGTTTAATACCGAGGAACTCCGCCGTTTTGTTGTGTCATATAAAATCTGGTTTCTTGTTTGGTTCATCCGAAGTGCTGGTATGTTTGCACAGGGGTCTGTATTTACATATGAGTCAAATAATATTGATGTGACAGGGTGCGGAGTGTTTTTCTAAGCCTGTAAATCCGTGTAGTGGTAGCTGTAATAGAAATATTATATTTGGTAGCAAGGATCGAAATGGACATGTTCTGCAAAAAATAATCCTGATATAGCTCATATTCTTTCTTCGAGAGTTGCGTCAGGATGCTGTTTATAATCTGATCAATATCTTGAAACCTGCTTTTCTCCCAATCCTCTTCTACCGAAATTGAAAGACTGCAAGCCTCATGTTCAAACATAGTCTCATGCTTTTTTTGTGTGTAGTAGCGTCTTAATGATTTATGTACAAAGTGTTTGGCCGTGAGGTATAGCCACCCTTTCACATTGGGATGAAGTTTGAGCTTACATAGCTGTTGTCTTGCTGTCAAAAAAGTATCTTGTGTACACTCCTCTGCTATGCATCTAAATTGCAATTCATTTTTGAGCAGATGTATGCAGAAACGGTACACGTCATCCAGATAAAGTTCACATATTTGATTATAGAAACAATTGTACTGTCTAGTGCATTGATCCCCTTCACAGCAGTCTGTAACCATCGTTGTCGGCATGTTCAAGCCTCCTTTAGACGGATGAAAGATCATAAACGTTATAAAACTCATGACCATCATATACAATATTTGGATGTATTGGAGATAACAAAAGTCACAGCTTCATTTCGTGAGTATGGAATTAAAGGAAGAGCTATATGTTCAGATCGGGTGATTATATCGTCAAAATGGTATTAGTAAAGGAGAGGGAACAAGAGGGAAAGAGGGAGAGGGATGAAAGAATCAATTGTGTTCAAACGATTGGCGGGATTATTTAGGACGCACTTGAAGTCCGTCACTATTATTCTTACGTGTCTAATTATATCGGCGGGTATGAACATGCTACTGCCTTTAACAAGCAGACTCATTATGGATGACGGCCTTTTAAAAGGAAATATGCAGGCTGTAATCCTGTACACGTCTGCTGCATTTGTGCTGGTATGCTCAGACAAGCTATTGCATGTATGCAAGGAAGCATTCAGGGCGGGTTTAAGTGCCAATATAACGTATTCACTATATGAGAAGGCCTACCTTCATTTGACAAGGCTCCGAATGAGTTATTTTACCCGTACGAACGAAGCAGAACTGCTCAATCAAATCAGTATGGATGTAGGTAATATATCAAGGGTTGCAGACAGCGGACTTTTTTTCGTCATCATGCAGGCGTTTAGTATGATTGGCGGTTTATGTGGTTTGTTCATGATTAATTGGAAAATGACAGTCATTGTGCTTTGCTTTTTGCCAGTCAAGTATGTTGCTGTACAGTATTTTGTCAGGCGCAGAAAAAAGCTGATAGGAGAAATGATAGAAAGTAGCAGTGATTTTGCGCAGTGGTTTGGAGAGGCCATCGGAGGAATGAAGGAGCAGCGGATGTTCGGTCTGCTTGCTAACAGGCATCAGGAATTCTCATCGAGGCAGCATCGTATCGTCGGTACGGAACGAAAAATATCGATGCTGGATGCATGGAATACGGCCTCGGAATCTATCTTGATTCAATTGCTGATTATGGTGCTGTATATCATTGGATCCAATCTTATATTTCGGCTAGAGCTTACCGTTGGCGGTATTTTTGCGTTTATTGCGTACAGTGCTTATGTCACAACGCCTATTTTCGCCATCTTAAATATAGGTTACATGCTGGCTGAGATTCTCCCGTCTGCCATTCGCTACTATCAATTTCTGGATGGGGAAGAGGAGGAAACGTTGGATTTGTCTGTTTTAGAGCCTATTTCTTCTAATCGGGCACCGGACAACCACATTGCGTTTCATAATGTTTCGTTTTCATATAACGAAGATGAGCCTGTTATAAGTGGATTGAACTTTATGATTGCTAGAGGGGAGAAGGTTGCAATCATAGGAGCCAATGGATCGGGCAAATCCACCGTTCTTGATCTCATTATGCGTTTTTGCCAACCCGATCAAGGGATCATCACTTATGAGGGCATTGATATTCAAAGCTACGAAATGGATGAATATCGTAGCCGGATAGCTTTGGTCAGCCAGCAAGTGTATTTATTCGATACTACGATTCGTGACAATATTCGGTTAGGCTCAGGTGTCAGTGACGACGTAGTTGCTACAAGTATTAGAGACATTGGATTAACTGAATTCACACAGAGTCTGTCAGACGATTTTCGTATCGGGTCTAATGGCTCCAGACTGTCAGGCGGTCAAAGACAGAAGATTGCCATGGCCCGGGCATTGGTTAGGGAGGCACCGCTATTTATTCTGGATGAGGCGACCTCTAATCTGGATGCAGCTTCCGAGGTGAATGTCCATCAATTGTTGGAGACACGTTTGAGTGACAAGACGGTAATCGTTGTCACACATCGTAGCGAGGTGTTGAAGTATGTTCAAAAAATTATTTTGCTGGAAGCTGGACAGTCAGCCCAAATTGGATCACATCACTACTTTATGGAGCATCATCCAGGCTACAGAAAATGGGTTTCGGAGAATGATGAGAAAACAAATGAAATGATTTGGTGATTTTATCTCTTATCTGGGATTAGTATAGATGAACACCGCTTTAAACCATTTTGTAAAAGAAAGGAGAGGTTTAGCATGCGTAAGCTTGTGAAACGAAACACAAATGTCAGTGATACGATTGAGGCATTTGGCTGCGGATGTTCCTGCTACTGTCCTTGTTCCTGTTATTGTGCAGGCAGCTCGACCAGAAACTCCAACACCCAAAGAGAAAGTGATGGCTCCTATCGAAGAGACAATGGAACAGGCATCGGCAATTATTAAGCTATTCATCAACTTGGGGGAGCCTGTATTTTAGGCTCTTCCACCACTTTAAATTAGAGTAGGTGTGAATGATGAACATTTGTAAACCGTTTATATATACATTTCAGACTAGACTGCATCATTATCTGTATGATGTGAATACAAACCTGATTTTGCGGATTAAGGAGGAGGCGTATGACTTTTTGAATCAGCATCGCAGCTTTGATCTGAATCAAATAGAAGATACGCCAGAGTTGCAACAGTATATTGGACATTTACTGGATAACGGTTTTTTATCTTCACAGCGTCCGCAGATCATTCACCACCCGAAGACCAAACATTTGGAGCATATGTTAAAGTACCAGCTTAAGACGCTCACCCTGCAAGTAACGCAAAATTGCAATCTCAGGTGCTCCTACTGTGTCTATTCTGGAAATTATGACAATCGTGGGCATTCCAGCTTGCGGATGGATTTTGAAACGGCGAAAAAGTGCATTGACTTTGTAATCGACAGGTCAGTGGACAGTGAACGGCTCGATTTTGGCTTTTATGGGGGAGAGCCACTGATCAATTTCCTGCTCATCCAGCAATGTGTTGAATATATCAAGGAAAAAGTGGTGCACAGGGATATCGGTTTTCATCTGACGACCAACGGTACATTGCTTAATGACGATATTTTGACATTCTTGAATGAGCACCAATTTGTCCTTACAGTCAGCCTGGACGGAGACAAGGAAAATCATGACAGAAACAGACGGTTCGCCGTTAACGGACGAGGATCATTCGATACGATTATTGCAAATGTAGATAAAATCAAGGAGAGCTACCCCGATCTGTTTGAGTGGATTAATTTTAATGTCGTTATGGATACCCGCAATGATTTTGGCTGTGTGAATGATTTCTACGCTAATTATGAAACGTTCGAGAGTTTGTATAGCGTTAGATCCTCATACATTAACGATGCTTATGCAAAGGATGAAGTAATGTATAGGAATACCTTTATTGAACAACGAGGCTATGAAGTATTTAAAATGATGCTGTCTAAATTCGGGAGAATGGATGAAAGCCATGTCTCCAAGCTGATTAAGGACTATTATGTTCAGATATACTTCCGGATGTTTCATTACAGAAAGCCGTCTGCAGGCATGCCACTGGAGGCGCATCATGGGGGACCGTGCGTGCCGGGTGTCCAACGCCTGTTTGCTGATGTAAATGGAAACCTGTATCCGTGTGAGCGGGTAAGCGAGCAGTCTGAGGTGGTCCAGATTGGCAATGTAGATTCGGGCTTTGATGTGGATAAAATCAGTCAAATATTAAACGTTGGCTCCATTACGGAAGATGCCTGTAAAAATTGCTGGAATTTCCGCTTCTGTACGCTATGCGTCGCTGTGGCAGACGATTTGCACACATTATCCAGAGAAATGAAGCTGAACCACTGTGCTGTAGTGAAAAATGATGTAAGACATACTTTACTGGACTTTTGCATGCTGAATGAGCTTGGATACGATTTTTCTGATGATACGATCCTTGATTTTGAAAATGCATGAGAGGAGTTCACAATATGGATAAGCTGCTCATTTTTCCATTTGATAGTGAGACGATAGCTCTTGTGAGAAATTTGAATTTATTGGGTAGTTACAGCGAGGTGGTACTTGTTTCCTTTAAGGGGTCGGGCATGATCGGGAAGGATGCCTGTGTAGCCGATAAGGGAGCAGTTACGGGGCTCACGGTGAAACCGGAGTCTTGTCTGGAGCAAGAGCTGGAGCAGTGCGATGCCATTTTGTTGGTGCGTTCGAATTTTAAACTGGACATCACGGAGCTCTATCTGCCACTGATTATTAAGGCCATGAAGCTCGGGAAAAAAGTAATGTGTAATTTCACTTTACCGGATGAATGCATGACTATCATCGATCAGTATCGGAATCAAGAAAGCAAGCTCACGTTAAAAAATACATTCGATATATTTACCAAGGGACTTACTGCCCCGGACCCAGCTTCCGGTATTCACGATTTCTTTACGCCAGTCATTTTTATACTGGGCTTAAATGAGCGGACAAACAAGCTTGGACTCCAGTTTGCTGTTCGACAGAAGCTTGAGGCGGCAGGATATCGGATTTCCCAGATGACGTCGAACGGGTGCGGGGAACTGGTCGGTGCTCATTCCTTTCCCCAATTTATGCTGGAGAGTGGGCTGACGGAGACCCAGAAGATTATTATGTTCAATCGTTTTCTGAAAAAAATAGAGCAAAGCGAGAAGCCTGATCTTATGCTCGTAGGCATTCCGGGAGGGGTAGTACCATATAACAATACCTTCACGAATTATTTTGGTATTACATCTTTTCTGGCATCAAGGGCTGTCGTACCTGACGGTCTGATCTGCTGTCTTCATTATGATGAGTACAACACTCAGTATCTGGAGCATGTGCAAAAGTATCTTGAAAATCGTTTTTCTTCATCTTTATTGGGATATGCCTTGTGTAACAATGTATTTGACAGCTATTCTTCCTCTACTGTGAATATGCAATATTCTTCTGTGGATAGCCGATTTGTCGAAGAGAAGAAGCGGGAGTTTTCTGATTATCCTGTACCCATAATGAACCTGTCCAATGATGACGACATCGGAAAGATGGCTGATCATATTTTGAATTATTTTTCAAGTGAGCAGAATCTTATTAAGTTGTAACGGAGGAGAGAACATGAATGGAACGCAGGATGTTGTGGAGTTGGAACTGGAAAATATCTTTTTGAAACTTTTTGAAATCAGACTAAATGAGGTAGACATCGGCGCTCCACTGCTTGGTTCGGGAATGAGACTACTTCCGCGTGATTTGGTATACCTCTTCTTTGAAGTAGAAAAAAGCTTTGCTATTCAGATTTCACAGGAACGAATATCGGAGGGCTGTTTCCTTACATATGATCGTTTGCTGGAGACTGTAAGGGAATGTATAAACGAACAGAGGAGTTGAATATTTTGTGAAAAATCTGAATAAATAGTAGACAATGGCCGATATAATAATAGAAATAACTTTTTTTGGGATATAAATATATGAATTGGAGGTTTGGGGATGAATGTATCCATTGCGTCATCTCATCGAGGGTCGTCTTTTACGGCAAATCACAATCGTTCGGGATCCGCTCAGAATGATCGAACAGAAAGGAATAGTATAGCAAGGCCGCAGAACAAGGTGCTTGAACGCCTGATGGAGCAAAAACAAAATCTGATTGATAGGCGTTCTGATTACTTGAGTAATGCGGTCAAGCGAGGAGCCAGTCCAGATAATATAAAAGCTGACCTTGAGGAAATGGATAAGCAGATTCAACAAATGGACGAGGCTATTCAGAAACAGACGCTTGAAGAACAACGCAAGGCTTTAGGTACAGATGAGGAGAGCAAAAAAGAGATTGAAAAGGGATTGGCAGAGAAAACAGAGCAATATAATCCCAAGACAGCTGAAGAGCAAAAACAGAGTTTTTTCACATACACGATGAAGGGTATTGTCTCTGCAAACAATGAGCTGAAGATGGCGAAAGTAACCAAAATGGCTCAAATCACATTGCAAAGCGAGGCGAAGGGGTGGGAGAACAGCGACCCTGCAAAATCTGCGGCCTTGCGAGAGAAGGCAGAGGGGCTTAATAGCAAAATCCTGGATATAGCCGGAGCTGTCAATGAGCATATTACCGAAGCGCTGCAAAGGGAACAACCGATTACCCGTGAAGATAATCAAAGTGATGAGGAAAAACAGCGTGTAGAGGCAGAGGGAGTGTGGACTGAGCAAGAGCTCAATGCTTACTCGGATTCGGCTAAAGGAAAGACAGAAGCGGTCGGCACGAATGTTAATACTGTAGCTTAACACATTCCTGTCTTCCCTAATTTCTGCTTGATAGACTAGGAAGGCAAAGTAGCGGCGGTCGTTTCTTGGCACTGTAGTGATTAGTGGCAATCCTCAAAATAGTTTCCGTGGTGATACACGGAAACTATTTTATTATCGGGGGAAACGGGGAGTGGGAAGAGTGAATTCTAAGATTCATGTAGCGATTATTGACGACGGAGTTACTGCGGAAGTCTTCAATACAAATATGTTGTATGATATTGAAATGGTCTCTTCATTACCAGTTCATTTTCAAACATCCACAAGTGCTGCCCAAGACAAGCCCCTGGAAGACGAACGACAGAATACGTACATGATGAACCATGGGACATTATGTGCAGGTATTGTACAAGCCTATTTTCCGAATGCAGTGATAAGTAGTGTTAAAATATTGAAACAAAGGAAAGGAAATGCTGATCAACTTTGCGCTGCCCTGCGCTGGTGTGTAAAACACGGGGTACAGGTAGCCAATATCAGTCTGGGAAGTACCGATTTTCGGGATCGTACCTTATTGCGGGAAGTGGTGAATGAAGTTGCGGCCGCAGGGCTTATTATGGTAAGTGCCGCACACAATGGCGGTTTTCTCACTTATCCTGCTTCCTTCAGCAATGTGATTGGAGTAGAATGTGACCGAAGCGGGAACCTTGCTGCAGGTCAATACAGGTATAACCTTGAGGCGGCCTTCGGTGGTGGAATTGAATTCACGGCTTTTGCTAGACATGCCCTTACAGACGTGTTAGGAGGGACAGTGTTGTGCCCTAACAGCAACAGCTATGCAGCCCCGCTAATCACGGCACAGGTATGTATGTTATTGCAGAGCTCTAAGTGTATTTATTCTATAGAGTTGCTTAAGAACGAATTGCAGGAACATAGCTGTAATCTGGTGCAAGCCTCCCGTTTACCAGTGCAACGGTACAGAAATCCAGATTGGATTCGGTGTGCGTTTGTATTTAAAGCAGGTACTACTACCTGTACAGTGGCACCGTATTATTTTCAGATTCAACGTGAAATTCTGATCTCCTCTCAAGAGGCTGTTCCTGTGATCAAAGCGGTGCTCGTGCAGGAGCATGAGCAACAGCGGACAACCGATACCCTCATTTTATTGGGGCACATGGATGCGGTTGCCCTTCGGCAAGTGAGTCAATTGGCTATTCAGTACGGTAAGCATGTGGTTTATGCAGGTGAATGGCAGTGCGATATCCCCACGATGGGCTTTTTCTCCCGTCAATTGCGCTTATGGCATGGAGAGGTCGGCCTACAGAGAGAACTGGAGAAGTATAAGGAAGGAAAGTCTCTTGAAATTCCGTTTGTCGCTATTTATTATGACGGGGAAATGGACATATTTTATTTTCTGCATTTGCTGAAAATGTCTTTTGTCCGGGATGGATATCATTGTTGGGTTGCAGTGGATCAGTCCAGATCTGTATTGCATGATATGGAATACATTTGCTTTTCTCGTACTGTAAATAGAATGGAGGAGCTTGTATGCTGTTGTAATAAGACCGCCTCCATGGCTCATGCGGATGTTGTTATTCTTTGTCTGGAGGCCCGTCAGGGTTTGGATGGGTTGAGGAAACAGAACTCACCGGATACAGAGCTGGAGCTTTGGTTGCAAACAACTGAAGGATCAGAAGCTATCCGAATTTCTATAGTAAGTAATAATAAACTTTTGGAGAAAAGGACGCTCCAAGGTTTAAATGTGGAGGCTATAGACGCTCTGTATAAATATATAGAGTATGTGCTGGTCAATTAACATTCCTATTATTTGGGTAATATTTTCTATAATTGAATCGTTTTAATTTCTTGTTCAGTTAATCCGGTAGCCTTTGCAATGATAGCTATGTCCATACCCATGGAAAGCATATTTTTGGCGATATCCTTTTTCTCTTCTATTTTTCCTTTCGCCATACCGACGGATTCTGCTCTATCGATCATGGAAGCTTCATCGTGCAGGTATTTCTGCCGGGCTTCATACAGACGTCTTGCTTCTGAATCCTGACTCAAGAATTGCAGCGTGTTCATGGCCTTTTCCAATCCTGGTCGTTCATTTTTAAAACCTCCCATTTGGATGGATCTGCGCCTTTAAGAAACAACAGCCAGTTGATAAGCCCTCCTTCTTTGAAGGATGCGGTTTGCTCATCCAGCTTCAGCAGTTCCAGAAAATATACTTCAATATCATCAATAAGTGATATCCCTGTGCGGTCCTCGCGTAAATGAAACACATTGTGGTATTCATCGTTAGGTAAAAAAGAATAGTTGAGGATGTTAATGGTCACACATTTTTTTAGTTCCTGGTATTTTTCGCCCTCATGAAGCTGTCCCGCGTATCGCTTACTCCAATAGAACAACGTCCGCTTCTCAATATCGTATTTGTTGAAAAGCTGCATTTCGATATCAATTAGTTTGCCCTCTGCGGTCTTGGCATAGACATCAAAAATAGACTGCTTGTCGTCCTTATCCGTATAGGGATTCATTAAAATAATTTCGGTTAATTGAGCTTCTCCAGCTCCCGTTTAGTATTAATTATATCATCTTTTTTAAGATATCAGATTGTCTGAACTTCTTTTCCGAATGATACTGTTTCATCATTTCACTACATATTCTTAGGGTAAAAACTAACCTGGGATGTGTATACATGAATGATAGCTCATTTTCACCCCAATCCTTTGAAAAACCTAATTTCCTGGTACTCCTTGTGGATGAGGAACGGTATCCAGCGGTTTATGAAAACCGGGAAATCAAAGAATGGAGCAGACAAAATCTTATTACGCAAGGACTCTTGAGGTCTCACGGACTGGAGTTTCACAGGCATTATATTGGAAGTGCTGCATGCAGCCCCAGCAGAACAACCTTGTTCACTGGTCATTATCCGTCACTCCATGGCGTCACTCAGACAGACGGAGTGGCCAAGGGGGCATTCGACTCCGATATGTTCTGGCTGGATAGAAATACGGTGCCTACGATGGGGGATTATTTTCGCGCAGCCGGATACCAAACGTACTATAAAGGAAAATGGCATATATCCGATGAGGATATTATCATCCCGGGTACGCACAAAGCCCTTCCCAGCTATCATCCGCTGACGGGGGTACCCGACAGAAGACTGGAAGGCATATATGAGCAAGCCGACCGCTTGGATAGCTTTGGATTTTCCGGGTGGATCGGTCCAGAGCCGCATGGGAGAAACCCACGAAATTCTGGTTCCTCCGCCGCTGTTGGTTTAAGCGGGCGAGATGAGGTGTACGCCGCAGAAACCGCCCAGCTAATCGAAGCCCTTGACCGTCGGAAACAACATGACAACCATGCAGAGCCTTGGTTAGTCGTAACTTCATTTGTGAACCCGCATGATATTGTTTTATATGGTGCTATTACTGCGCGATTGCCCATGTTTCGATTTGAGGTGGAACCGATGCCAGATGTCACTCCCCCTCCGACAATCAACGAATGGCTGGCTACAAAGCCACGCTGTCAGGCAAGCTACAGGGATATTTACCCTAGAGCGTTACAGCCCATTATGGATCAGCCCTTTTATCGAAAGCTTTACTACCAGTTGCAAAAAAATGCAGACCGTCAGATGCTTAAGGTATTTGAAGCACTGACCCGTTCTTCTTTTTACGATAATACCATTGTGATTTTTACATCCGATCATGGAGATTTGCTAGGCGCTCACGGCAATCTTCATCAAAAATTTTACTGTGCTTATGAAGAGATTGTGCATGTGCCTTTGGTTATCCATAACCAACATCTGTTTCCTCAATATAAAAGCGAGCATACCCTGACAAACCACGTGGATCTCCTGCCTACGATGCTTGGACTGGCGAATGTTGACATCACTGCAATCCAGAGCCGCCTGCAAAACAGCTTTAGCGAAGCCCGCCCCTTGGTGGGACGTGATCTTACTCCTGTTATCCGCGGACAGAACCAGGGGGAGATAGTTGACCAGCCGGTTTATTTTATGACCGACGATGATGTGACCCGAGGACAGCGGCAGATCAATATACTGGGAGAGGCATATCCGTCTGTTGTTCAGCCCAATCATATCGAGACTGTCATTACGCCCCTGCAAAGAGAGGGTGTAAAGGAGCTGTGGAAGTTTACCCGCTATTTTGACAGTACTCAATTCTGGAGCCAACCGGGGGTGAAGGATGTTACTATGCGACCCGTGGGCGAGCATACATGCGGACAATATTCTCAATGGGCTACACAGGTCAAAACGCAACCGGAACGTGACGAATATGAATTGTATAACCTGACCAGCGACCCTTTGGAAACATGTAACCTTGCTCATCCAGCATTTGCAACGCAGCAGAGCAGAAGCGTTCAGCAACAGATGATGCGCTTACTGGAGGAACAACGTAAACAAAAACGTTTATATCCCGCTCAATCAGGTGTGAGGTGAAAAACAACGCTTTTTCCCTCTTCCGGGTCATCGGAAACAGCTTGATGCTCTCTATTAAACGCGATTCGGTCGATAATTATGTATTCGGTTACAATGTTACCATACGAACAGCGGAGCTTCTCTTTGAAGGAGGGGCTCCGCTTTTTCGGGTTCACATGGACATGTTGTGAAAAATCCAAAAAAACAACTTTTGCTTACAGCCTCACCAGTCTTGTAAATCTGGCCTGCTGCCGATTAGCAGCAGGCTGACATTTTTTTACGCATCCAACGTATACAAGGGCAGGCCTTCCGGCAAAGCTGCCGGGCGCAGGCATGTGCTCTGCATCGGATAGAATGTCTGCTCATCGGAGGAATCATGGAACGCCCACATCGCCTCCAACACATGGTAGGCCAGTTCACCGCTGGCGCGGTGAGGCCGTCCGCTGCGGACAGCATAGGCCATATCGGCAACGCCGATGCCCCGTGTATTCTCCTGGTAGCCCGGCAGCAGCGGCGCCTCTGTCCATTCCTGCTCGCCCTGCAGCCTGTAGCGAACCGGCCCTCCGAATGTGTTCGGGTCAGGCACCTGCAGCGTGCCATGAGTACCATATACCTCGATCGGTGGCAGGGAGCTTCCACCAAAGATGTCAAAGCTGGTAATCAACGTGCCGACAGCCCCCTGCTCAAAGCGTAGCAATCCAGCCACATGGGTCGGAATGTCGACCGGGATGGTCTGGCCTCTCTTTTTCTCGCTTGTAATACTTCGCTGGTCCAGCGCCTTGCCTGTCATGCCAGAGATGGTGGCAATCGGACCAAGCAATTGCACCAGAGCTGTCAAATAATAAGGGCCCATATCAAACATTGGTCCGCCGCCCATAGCATAATAAAATTCAGGATCGGGATGCCAATGTTCATGTCCACGGCTCATCATGAAGGCCGTAGCGGCTACCGGCCTGCCAATGACCCCTTCCTCAATCAGCTTCAATGCCGTCTGTATGCCGGAGCCGAAGAAGGTCTCCGGTGCGCAGCCGATAAGCAGTCCCTTGCGGCGGGCCAGCTCCAAGACAGCCTGGCCCTGCTCACGGGTGACCGCAAGCGGCTTCTCTACATAGACATGCTTGCCTGTCTCAAGGGCTCTGAGAGATACGTCGGCGTGAACGGCCGGTATGGTCAGATTAATGATGAGTTCAATCTCTGGATCAGCCAGGATCTCATCTACCGAATATACGTTCGGAACGTTATACGCTGCCGCCTGCTCCTTTGCTCGGCCCTGGTCCAGATCTGCTACTGCCGACAGCTCCAGAATATCGAAGCGCTGGCAATTTTCCATGTAAATTCCGCTGATTTTACCACAACCGATAATGCCCACCTTCATTTTGTTCATGCCTGGACTCCCTTCACCTTCAAAAAATGGATAATGGAATTTCCTTACTGCATCCGACATCATCCTGTCTACGCTACCGCTGCTGGTTGTCTGCCATGCCCGTATAAGCATCTGCCAAGGAGCCGCCCCGGGCAGCCGCCGTCTGTTTGCCTGCCGCAGCCCACAGGAACCCGCTGCGCATCATCTCGGTCACTTGAGGCATCTCTATGATATCTGCGTGATGTCCTAGCGAATTGTAGAAGACGCGACCGTTTCCCCAACACTTCGTCCATACAACGGGCATATCCACCGGCCCATTGGCTGAATGCGGTCCCGGTACGACCGGGAAGCGTGTGGTTGCCAGCACTTCAACCGCCGGGTCTACGTGGAGGTAGTACTGCTCGCTTTTGACCTGAAAATCCTCAATATGGTCCAGCAGCGGGCTGGAGCCGCGCTTCATGTTCACCATATACTCCACCCCGTCATTGCCGGGATGTGCAACCCATTGCCCGCCTGTCATGAACTGCCAGTCCACATTGTTCCGGAAGGCATCGCACATGCCGCCATGGCAGCCTGCTAGGCCTACGCCGCTCTGAACTGCTGCCGAGACATGATTGACCAGCTCCTGCTCAATCTGTCCCATGGTCCACAACGGAACGATTAGGTCCAGGCCAAGCAGCTTCTCCGCATCCTGGTAGGCTTCAAGGTTATTAGACACCTCCACCTCGAACCGCTCTTCCTTCAGGATCCGTTCAAAAATGGCAGCCACCTGCTCCGGCTCATGTCCGTCCCATCCGCCCCATACAATCAGTGCCTTGCTCATCTGTAATCCACTCACCTTTCGGAATGTGATAGTTATCTTACATTTCTTCAATGGATACCCAGCGGCGCTCCTCTATGGATCGTTCCACCGCTTCAAGCACGGCCTGACAAGCGACCCCGTCGTGGAAGTTCGGCACAGGCTGCCGTCCCTCGGAGATGGCACTCATCAGCTCAAGCATCTCGTGGGTGAAGGTATGCTCGAATCCGATCGTATGTCCCGCAGGCCACCAGGCCTCGGAGTACTTGTGTGCCGGATCGGTGGCGAGCACGCGGCGGAAGCCCTGAACGTCCTTCTCATCTTGTGTGAAATACACTTCCAGTTCGTTCATCCGTTCAAAGTCAAACCGCACACTGCCCAGACTGCCGTTGATCTCGAATGAATTGGTGCTCCGGTGTCCGGCCGCAAACCGTGTGGCCTCGAAGCTGCCCAGCGCACCTCCGGCGAAGCGTGCCAGGAACAGCGTGGCATCATCGACCGTCACTTCTCCCATCGGCGCATTCGCCCCGGCGTTGCCCTTGGCGCTCAATCCGGTCATCTCCGAAGCCAGCGGGCGCTGCTTGATGAACGTCTCGCTCATGCCGATCACTTCATGAAACTCGCCGACCAGGAACCGGGCGAGATCAATCAGATGAGCGCCAAGATCACCATGAGAGCCAGAACCGGCCACTTCCTTTTGCAGCCGCCACACCAGCGGGAAGGACGGGTCCATGATCCAGTCCTGAAGGAAAAAGGCACGGAAATGATAGATTTTGCCCAGGCGGCCGCTCTCGACTAGCTGCTTCGCCAGCTGGACAGCAGGAGAGAAGCGGTAGTTGAAGCCGATCATATGTCTGACACCCGCTTCCTCCGCTGCCTGTAGCATGTCACGGGAATCCGCCAGCGAGAGCGCAAGCGGCTTCTCACAGAACAGATGCTTGCCATGGAGGGCAGCCTCAATGACAATTTCCTTATGGGCATCACTCGGAGCGTTGATGTCAATGAGATCAATATCTTCACGTTTCACCAGATCATGCCAATTGGTAACGCTTTCGGTCCAGCCGAACTGGCGGGCAGCCGCCTGAACCCCCTGCTCGTTGCGTCCACAGATGACGGACATCTCCGGCTGCAGCGGGGCACCCGGGAAGAACATGGGCAGATTGCGGTAAGCGTTGCTGTGAGCCTTGCCCATAAATTTGTAGCCAATCATTCCGATACGAAGACGATTAGACATGTCGTTATCCTCCTTATGGGTCTGAGTTCCAACGGATTGTTGAGGAATGCGGTTATTGACGAATGGATGATGCCCTGATAATCAACTTCGTGGACAGAAGCTCTCTTATCGAGGGGCATCCGGTCAGTTCCAAGGCTGGAATACGGTCTGGAGAATCCGGTATAAGCTTCGAGGCCGCAAGCTCCCCCATCTCATAAAAAGGAACGCGGACGCTGCTTAGCGGCGGAACGGACATCTCGGCCACATCCGAATCGTCATAGCCCACGAACGCCGGGAATCGGTCAACGCCCAGTCCGAGCTCGCGCAGCCCCTGCATCACACCGATGGCCATCCGGTCGTTCGCCGCAAACACGGCATCAATATCATTCAGCCTGCCTGCGATTGTAGCCGACGCTTTAAGCCCGCTTCGACGGCTGTAATTGCCCTCCAGAAGCAGCTCGCGATCATAATCGATGCCGGCCTCTTGAAGCGCGATGCGGTAGCCCTTCAAACGCTCTGTACTGTTGGAATAGCTATCAGGGCCGTTGAGAAAGGCAATCCGCTTGCACCCCTGCTCTATGAGGTGACTTACAGCCGCCCGGCTTCCCTCCACGTGGTCTGCATCCACTTCACAGAACGACTGTCCTGCAAAATGGTGATTCATGACGCAGAACGGACGCCCTTCTTCCTGAAGTCTCTTCAGCGCTTCCAACTCATCGTGGTCATCCCTGGCTCCAAGCACGATACAGGCATCGACCTTTTGCTGGCGAAAAAGACCACTGTAATCCATCCTTTCCCCCGGTTTCCGGAACAATAGTAGCAGATCAAGTCCGCTGTCCCTGGCCTTGCTTCCGATGCCGCTCAGCATCTCGGAGAAAAAATAGGCTGAGAACAGGTGCGCCTTCGGCACATAAGGCATAACCACACCAAGATGCCCGCTCTTGCTTCGGGCAAAGTTGCGTGCCAGCGCGCTGGGAACATAACCAAGCTGATTGGCAGCGTCCTTGACCTTCTTCCGGGTCTCTTCCTTGATGGGACCGGCCGCGTTCAATACCCGCGATACCGTCGCTTCAGACACGCCGGCGAGCTCTGCTACTTCCTTGCGCGATACGATATTACCCACCTCCAGTCATTTTATGTACGCGCGTACATTTTCTCATGCAGCCCTGCCTCTGTCAATCCCACTTTCCTTAATAAAATTTTGATCGCATCTGTACAACTATAGCTACTACAGGATTTTGCAAAATCCTTATTTAAGAAAGTAGTTATCTGCTAAACGTAACCAATTGCTTATCGTTTATTAATATAGTTAATTAATATATTAAGTATTTAATAATAATATTGACCATAATATTTATGATGTGTTATATTAAATTCGTAAATGAGCATTTTGCAACAATCCCAAGAGCGATGTCAAATCAGCAATATAGAGATCGAAACAGTTTAGTTCGTCTATCTATTGTCCTTTCGAGCGTTGGGAATCGAATGATGCAAAATGCTGAAATAAACCACTTGTTAGTCTTAGAGGTACAACGGATTTTATTTTCGCATTCAGAGAGGATGGTTTAGGTGGCAGCAGCTGTAAAAGCAAAAATGATTGTAGATAAGTCATTTCGGATTGCTGAAGTCGATAAACGCATTTATGGTTCTTTTGTAGAGCATCTCGGGCGTGCCGTATATGGTGGTATTTATGAGCCTACTCATTCAACTAGTGATGAAAGCGGTTTCCGTAATGATGTAAAAGAGCTGGTGAAGCAGCTTGATGTCCCTATTATACGCTACCCGGGCGGCAATTTTGTATCCGGTTACAATTGGGAAGATGGTGTCGGTCCTGTCGCGTCCAGACCTAGACAGCTAGAGCTGGCGTGGAGAACGGTCGAGCCGAATGAAGTGGGTACGAACGAATTTTTCAAATGGGCGAAAGATATCGGTTCAGAGGTTATGATGGCGGTTAATCTGGGTACGCGCGGGATTGATGCGGCACGTAATCTGGTGGAATATTGCAACCATCCGGGCGGTTCCTACTGGAGTGATCTACGCCGCAGTCACGGTGTAGAGCAACCGCACAAGATTAAAACCTGGTGTCTCGGCAACGAAATGGACGGCCCATGGCAGATTGGACACAAGACAGCGGAAGAGTACGGTCGTCTCGCGGTAGAGTCCGCAAAAGCAATGAAGCTGATTGACCCTGACATAGAGCTTGTCTCTTGCGGTAGTTCCAGTTCGACAATGCCGACGTTCCCTGAGTGGGAAGCGACGACGCTGGATCATACCTATGAGGTAGCCGACTATATTTCTCTGCATCAATACTATGGCAACCACGACAATGATACGGCCAATTATTTGGCACGCTCCATGGATATGGACCATTTTATTCATACAGTTATTTCGACCTGTGACTATATCAAAGCGAAGAAGCGCAGCAAGAAAAAAATGATGCTCAGCTTCGATGAATGGAATGTGTGGTACCACTCCAACGATGCGGACAGCAAAATTGATCCGTGGTCTGTGGCGCCGCCCCAGCTTGAGGATATTTACAACTTCGAGGATGCACTGTTGGTGGGAAGCATGCTGATTACGTTCCTGCGTCATGCTGATCGTGTAAAAATGGCTTGTCTTGCCCAACTGGTCAACGTTATTGCGCCAATCATGACTGAAAATAACGGAAAAGCGTGGAAACAGACGATTTTCTATCCGTATCTGCATGCATCCCGTTATGGTCGCGGTGTATCGTTGATGCCCGTGGTAGACTCGGAAAAATACGATTCCAAGGATTTCACAGACATTCCTTATCTGGATAGCGCTGTGGTTTATGATGAAGAGGGAGGCGCTCTGACCGTCTTTGCGGTAAACCGCCACTTGTCCGAGTCGCTGGAACTGACAGTGGATGTGCGCAGCTTCGAAGGCTATCGCATTGTGGAGCATACTGTGCTGGAGCATGACGATCTCAAAGCAACTAACAGCCCGGCAGGAGAAAAGGTTTCGCCTCACAACGGCGGTAATGCCAAGCTCGACGATGGTATCGTCAAAGCTCATTTGGGCAAAGCCTCGTGGAACGTAATCCGTCTCGCCAAGTCTCATTAATCCTTTTTCTGCAAAAGGTACAGTCCCAGCTGTACCTGAAAAAGCCCGCATTCTCTCTTGTATGGGTATACAGGAGCAGCCATGCGGGCTCTTTGCATAAAATGAGCCATTTGTCCCTCAGCAAATATAGCGATACTAGAACAGGCTGATTTTTAAATAAAAATTATTCTAATTACTAAATTTAACTAAACGAAGATGTTACTTATTAACTATACTCTCATATTACATACATTTTTATGAAGTTAATTAGACCCAGTTCCAATCAGCCAAGGTGAAAAAAGACCCTATTATAGCGTTGTCAACGTATTGATATCTGAAATGCAGGGTGTGCAATCCGTCTGTAATCCACGTTATAATTCACAGGATGGTTTATTCAAAGCCAAGGATTGTCGTAGCATTTCCAGAAAGGAATGATCTGTATGAGTCAAACGGACGAATATCGTTTTCAGGTGAACTTGAGCGGGATGATTGATATTTTGGCCAATCATTTATATAGCAGCCCACGCGTGTTTATACGCGAGGTACTGCAAAATGCAACAGACGCAATTACGGCTCGCAAGGAGCTAGGGGAGACTGCTGCTGAAAGTAAAGAGTTTGAAGGTAAAGTGACCGTGGAGTTATCTGGCTCCGGTGAACAACAGGTTTTGATGATTCAGGATAACGGCATTGGACTGTCGGAAGAAGACATTCACCGCTTTCTGTCGATCATTGGCCAGTCTTCGAAGAAGGGGGCAGATTTACTGGCCTCGGAGACATCATTTATCGGGCGATTTGGGATTGGCTTGCTATCTTGCTTTATGGTGAGCGACGAAATCGTGGTGCTGACGCGTTCAGTAAAGGAAGGCATCTCCATGGAATGGAGAGGAAAACCGGATGGAACGTATACGATCCGTCGATTGGAGACTGAGCTGCCTGTAGGCACGCAAATGTATTTGCGCTGCAAGCCGGGGAGCGAGTTTTATTATGAGCCGGCGCAGGTGGAGGAGTCTCTATTTTATTATGGGGCGTTGCTGCCTTATCCGGTCATGCTGTCTGTAGACGGCGAGACCAAGCGCGTCAATCTTCCGTCTACCCGTTGGATGCAGGACCCGGAACAATTGCGCAGTCGTCGCGGTGAAGTGCTGGACTTGGGCTATCGCCTGATGGGTGAGCGCTTTGGCGATTTTATTCCACTGCGGACGGCATCGGGCAGAACAGGCGGGATTGCATTCATTTTGCCGCGTAGCATCAATCTCAACAGCAAACGGCTGCATCGGGTGTATCTGAAGCATATGCTGGTGTCCGACAAAGCGGAAAATGTATTGCCAGAGTGGGCCTTTTTCATTAAAAGTCTGATCTGGACAGATGAATTGCAGCCGACGGCATCACGTGAGTATTTTTATGAAAATGAGCAGCTTGACGCTGTTCGTTCTGAACTGGGAACCTGTATTCGGCAAGAGCTGCTACGCATGGCGGAGTATGAGCCAGACCGCTTGCAGCATTGGATTCGTTTGCATGAGCTTTCCATGAAGGCGCTAGCGGTGGAGGATGATGAATTTTTGCGGATTATGCACCGCTGGTTTTCCTTTGAAAGTACATTTGGGCGGCGGGAGCTGAGTGAACTGATCCGCGAGGCGGGCGGGCGTCCGCTCCATTACACATCGACGGTTGATGAGTATCGCCAAATTACCCATGTGGCGGCGGCGCAATCCATGCTGGTGATCAATGGCGGCTATATTTACGATACGGAAATTTTGGAAAAGCTGCATTGGATCGACCCTGCCCTGCAAGCCGAGCGGCTTAGTCCCGAGGATGTATCTCTTTCATTTACCGGGCTAACGCAGGAAGAGCGCGAGCAGTATTACAGCGTGCTGCGCGTCATGGATGCTGCTTTGCAGCCGATGCGCTGCCGTACGGAATTGAAGCGTTTTGAGCCGGCGAGCTTGCCTGTGCTATATACCATTTCGCAGGATGCGCTAACCTTGCGCTCGATGGAAAATACCGTTGAAGAAACAACTGCGCTTTTTTCCAATGTACTCGATAGTCTGAAAGCCGGGGTCCAGCAGAATGCGGGCTACTCGACCTTATATTTTAATCTGAACAATCCGGTGGTGGCGCGTATTTTTGAGGCTACCGATACACAGATGATTACGGCTGCAACGGAAATGATGTATGTGAACGCACTTATGATGGGCCATTATCCGATGAATCGGAGTGAGTTGGGTCTGATGAATCGGAGTGTGCTGCATTTTATTAATTGGGGATTAGGGAACGGACAAAACACGTAATTGCGTAATTACAGGAGGCTAGTCGAATGGAAGATACGATATATGATTTGATGGAACAGGCGCAGGATCTGCCCGGAGGGGCGGCCAAGCTGGCGATTTTGGAGGAAGCGGCCCGCTTGGCGGATGCTTCCGGATTGAAGGAACTCGGCTACGAAGTCCGGGGAGAAATTGTGGACTGCGCTATTTTTAATGGATATCCGTTAAAGGCGCTGATCGCTTTTTCGTGGCAACTGGGTCAATTTGATCAAAGCCCCGACGAATATGATGAGCAAGAGTTGCTGTGGACTTACAAATGGATTCTCGGCAAGGTATGCAGCTTTCCCAATATACCGAAAACCCAGGTGGAGGATCTTGTGGAGGATATGCGCAAACGTTATGCCGAATACGGGTATAATGAGCGTCCATATCACTACTATAAGTTCCGTATCGCGATGGATATGGGGAGACTGGATGAGGCACGCCAGTATTTGGATACCTTCCGTACGATCGAACGGGATAGCATGAGTGATTGTGAAGCCTGCGAGCAGAGCCAGATCGTGCGTTTTTACTATTTGACCGGAGAGGACGAGCAGGCGCTTGCCGTGGCCAAACCGATTTTGTCGGGACGGATGACATGCGCGGAAGTACCGCATGTGACGCTCTCACAGGTGCTATTGCCGCTTTACCGTCAAGGGGAAGCAGACAAGGCGAAGGATCATCATCGTAATGGATATCGCCTGGTTCGGGATGACCGTGATTTTCTGAAAACCATAGCGGAGCATATCGAGTATTTGGCGGTTGCGGACCCGGTTAAGGGAATTGAAGTGGTAGAGCGTCATTTGCATATAGCGCTGGATTATGAGAGCGGGCTGGAGCAAATGTATTTTTACGCGGCAATGGTAGGTCTGCTGCAAAAGCTCGACGCTTCGGGTGATAGTAGATTGATCCGGCTGCCTGCTTCTTTGGAGTGGGGCAAAGAGGAGCGTACGCTGACAGAAATTATTGCGTATTTCAGACCACTGGCAGAGTCGGCGGCAGCAGCATTTGATCGACGGAACGGGAATATGTTTTATACCGATTGGATCGGGAAAATTGTTCAAACCGCGTAGAAGAAGAGGCTCTTGTGACAAATATTTATACAGCCCAAACAATGAGCGAGTATAATGTCCCTGTGAAATGACAGGAGGGGTTATGTAGTGACTGAAACCGAGAAAGTTATTAATTTTGCACATCGCGGTGCTTCGGGTGTATGCCCTGAAAATACGATGGCGGCGTTCCGTCACGCTTTGGAGCTGGGAGCAACCGGCATAGAAACGGATGTGCAGCGTACCCGGGATGGGCATTTGGTGCTCATTCACGATGAATCACTGGAACGCACGACAGGTTCCTCACTGGATGTACGCGATATTACGCTGGAAGAACTGAATGGGTTAGATGCAGGCGGCTGGTTTGATGAGAAATTCCGGGGCGAGCGGGTGCCGTTGCTGGATGAACTGCTGGAGCTGGCGAAGTCTTCGGATGCAGTCATTAATCTGGAATTGAAAAATAGCATTTACCTTTATCCCGGTATGGAGGAAGAGGTGATTGCCGCTGTACGACGTTTCGGTTTAGAGGAGCGGGTGATTATCTCCAGCTTCAATCATGAATCACTGGCGCTTTGTGCGCAATTGGCACCTGAGATCAAGACAGGAGCGCTGTATATTGAGATTATGGTTCGTCCGTCGGAGTATGCAAGACAATTCGGGGTAACAGCACTGCATGCTTACAAGCATTCCGTTACACCAGAAGGGGTATCTGAGGCACAGGCAGCGGGTATGGTCTACCATCCGTGGACAGTAAATGAGCCGGAAGAAATGCAGCGACTGCTGGAGGCCGGGGTGAGCGGCATCATCACGGACTACCCTGATCGGTTGGTGCACCTATTGGCTGTCCGCTCTTCCTAAGCCGAAGACATAGCAGAACTGCGACTAAGCTCTTTTGGATATGAATATGGCTATTTATGAAGCCAAAAGACTCTCCTGTACGCACTCGTCTTTACGAGGCAAAGGAGAGTCTTTTTTGAGCTTGAGCCGAAGAACATATCATCACGATAATCTTGTTTCCTTTCTATTTGACGCCAAGCCGCATACGATAGCTGAACAGGATATCCAAGGTTCTGTCCTGAAAATGATCCTTTACGAGCTTCACAAAGCGGGCCAAATCTTCATCAAGCGCCCGATTGCCGAGTTTGAATAGCGTTTGTATACCGCCTTGACTAAGAACAAGCCCTATATAACGTGCTGCGTCGCACTGCTCACGGTTGTGAAAGACAATTTCCCGGGTATAACGGAATTGTCCGCTGCGCTGTAGATTAGGCAAATGCTGTTCCTTGCTCCATTTATGGGCTTGCTGCTCTACAGGTGCTTCCCGATTGAGAATCTCGTCTGCTTTGGTGATCAACTGTACATAAGCTTGATCTATCTCCCATTGCAGCACCGGAGGCCAATCGCAGTCAAAGGCGGCGAATATCCCGCCTTGAGCCAAGACTCTGCCCGCTTCCCTGAGCGTGCTGTCGGGGTCCATCCAGTGAAAGGATTGAGAGCAGGTGATGACGTCTACAGTTCCATCCTCAAAGGGCAGATTGTTGGAGAACCCACTTTTGAAGGAAATGGTGTCTGCCGTTGTCGCTCCTGCTGTCTCCAGCTTACGCTGCGCTTTTCCTCTCATGTCTGGGTTGGGCTCGATGCCGACAATTTGACAGGCCACGTCTTTCCAAATGAAAGTCGAAAGCCCTGTTCCACAGCCAATATCAGCAACAAGCTCCACTTTTCGTTCCAGATAGCGGGAAATAATCTCGACAACGAGTGACGGTGCTTCCGGACGGTGTTGGTCGTAGTCATCGGCAAAGCCGTTGAAACGGTCTACATTACTTTGCAAATTCCCCTCAGGTATCATATGGACTTTTTCCTCCCTGATTTCGGCGGACAGCCGAGCATATTCCGATAGTGCTGTACTTTGACATTATACAGGTTTATGTGTTTATACATCTACTCTTGTGGTTGCACAACATGGATCAGATATCAGAATATGCACAGGAGAAGGGGATAGGTGCAATTCTGTGTGCCTATTTTATCGTGAAGCCAGCGCCCACTCGCGCATCATGGAGTCAAGCATTGGACGAAGATCCTCGCGCTGCATGCCCATGTGAAGCACAGCTTCCAGGTATCCTGCTTTATCACCGATATCATAACGCGTGCCTTCCAGCTCAAGCGCCAGCAGTTGATTCTGCAATGCCACCTGATGAAGGGCGTCAGTCAGTTGATATTCGCCGCCCGCACCAGTAGACATATGTTCCAATATGGAGAAAATGGAAGGCTCCAATACATATCGTCCAATGACTGCCTGCCGTGAAGGAGCGTCTGCTGGGGATGGCTTTTCAACAAGTCCGCCGACTTCGTGAATAAGACCGTTCTGGCGAGTGGAGTCAATAATGCCGTATTTACTTACATCCTGTTCTTCCACTGTGCGTACGCCGACCACTTGCTTGCCAGTCGCTTCGTAGACATCCATCATTTGACGAATTGCCGGGGTAGAGGAATTCATAATATCATCGCCTAGCAACACAGCGAATGGCTCATCACCAATAAACTGACGGGCACAACGTACCGCATGTCCCAAACCGAGGGGTTCTTTTTGGCGGATGTAGTGAATTACGGCTTTGCCCCCGATGCTTTGGACCTCGCGCAGAAGATCGTACTTGCCTTTGCTTTCCAGTGCTTGCTCCAGTTCTACCGACTTGTCAAAATGATCCTCGATGGCTTTTTTATTACGCCCAGTCACGATAATGATGCTTTCAACCCCGGATTTGATAGCCTCTTCGACAATATATTGAATAGCTGGCTTGTCGACAATCGGAAGCATCTCTTTAGGCAAAGCTTTCGTAGCAGGTAAAAAACGAGTTCCTAATCCAGCGGCTGGTATAACGGCTTTTGTAATTTTTCTCATAGAGATTCACTTTCCTTTCGGGGTGGGGAACCGAATACCCAATATCGGCTCCCGATATAATTGATGATCATTCCGGCTGCGGTGGCAATCAGCTTGCAAGCGGCAAGCGGCAGCTCGGTTCCACTGTGAAGCATTTGCAATAATAAGGAGGTCAGACCCAATACGATCAGGTTGATGACGATAAATCTAGGCAATTGACGTTTATGAGTATCGGGTTCTGGTTGTTTGTTGAATGTCCATTTGCTGTTCAAAATGTAACTGTTGGCTGTGCCGCAGCTGTATGAAATGATCTGCGACAACGCAACCTGAACTCCGGCCCAGGCCAGCAGCATGAAAATGATATAGTCTACGCCCGTATTCACCAGTCCTACCATGCCAAAACGGATCATAGGGAATAGCTGGGCCATGCGACTTTTCAAGGTTATGCCCCGTGACCCGATTTGGGTCCGGTATATACAGCGCTGTTGCCGCGTACTGTGCGGCTGGCGGATATTAGGCTGTCACGGGAACCTTGCATATATAGGGATTCACGTTGTTCAGGGGCCTTCATGGCATGGGTCGGGCCGTTTTCGTATTGTCCACCCAGATGCTCACGGACAATGTAGAGTGGGCGGGCTTTGGTTTCGTCATAAATCCGTCCAACATATTCACCCATAATACCGAGAATGACCAGGATCACTCCGTTAAAGATCAGGCTGATGCTAATCATGGACGACCAGCCCTTCATGACATAGGAATCGGTGAAAAAGTTGAGGAATAATACGTACATCAGATACAGGAAGCCAGACATGGACAGGAGTGCGCCGATATAACCTGCCAGCTTGAGCGGTTTAATGGAAAAGGATGTGATTCCATCCAGACTGAGCTTGATCATGCGTTTGAGCGGATACTTGGTTTCACCTGCGAGCCGCTCATCGCGCTCATATTCAACAGCCGTCTGCTTGAAGCCGATCCAGCTAACGAGTCCACGGACAAACCGATTATTTTCCGGCAGCCGTTTCAATTCGTCTATTACCTTGCGATCCATCAGGCGGAAATCGCCGGTGTCTACCGGGATATTAATATCCGTTGATGCTTTCAATACGCGGTAGAAGAGACTGGCAGACCACTTTTTGAAGCGAGTTTCACCATTGCGTTTCAGCCGTTTGGCGTAGACTACCTCATAGCCTTCCTTCCACTTGTTGGCCATCTCTACGATCAGCTCAGGCGGGTCCTGGAGGTCGGCGTCAATAACGACGACCGCCTCTCCCACCGCATAATCCATCCCGGCGGTAATCGCTAGCTGATGACCGAAATTACGGGAGAAATCAATCAATACGATGGTATCGTCTCTGAGACTAAATTCCTTGATCAACTGGACGCTGCGGTCCGAACTGCCGTCATTTACGAATATCAGCTCGTAGGGCTCGCCCATCGAGCCCATGACTTGTTTCAGCCGCCGATAGGTTTCGGTAATGACGGCTTCCTCGTTGTACATCGGAATAACTATGGAATAACGGATTTGCTCACTCATTCGTAGTTCCTCCTTATTTATAATGTGATTTCGTATAAAGTACCGCTTCCGCCACGTTCGTCTCCGCCAGGTCCACCTTGACCATCCTGAGCGTTCGAGTTGCTGTTCGTGATGTCGCTTCCGCTGTCGGATGCTTCAGCATTGGTACTGGTTTCGCCAGTTGTTGTTTTCCATTCATCTGTAGGAATCACTTTGCCATGTTCTTTGATCCATGCAGTGACTTCGGAGTTGCCGCTATCCGGTCTACCGCCGCCTCCGCCAGAAATCATGAAGTACTTCACTTGACCGCTTTCCACCAGCGCCTTGATCTTATCGACGGTATACACCGGATCGGAGGATACAAAGCCGTTCATAATAATCACTTTTTGCCCGGCTTCAATCATGTAAGGAGCGGCTGTTGAATAATTGCTTGCTGCGAAAAGGTAGGTTTCACCTGTATTATGCTTTTGCAAATAGCTCAGCGTTTTGCTGTCCAAGCTTTGACTACCGTTTGGTCCACCTATTCCTCTGAAGCGGGTAGAAGATCTCTGTTCTCTGTCTGTGCTTGTTCCTGTGCCTGAAGTAATACCATCAGAGCTGGATTGCTCTGCATTATTGGTTTGGTTATTCGTTTGAGTTCCTTCAGCTTTTTGCCCATTTGCACCCTGACCTCGGTTGCCAAAATTACCTCCCGGCATTCCGCCACCGCCTCCACCGCCGCCAAATTGTGTCGGTCCGGCTTGTGGAATCATGCTGTTCCCCCCGTAGGTAATTGGCGTCAACGCCCAGTACACAGGGCCGATGAACATTGCGAGTACACTTGCAATGATGGCATATCTCGTGAACTTCTCTGATTTCAATCGTGCTACTACCAGTAGCGCCGTGCCGATGATACCGAGGATCAATACGGCGATGGACCAGCCACTGCCAATGGTGTCGTTGTAATTTTGCAGGACGAACCAGCTAAATACCGAGGTTGCCAGTACCGCTGCGGGCAACAGCCAGGAGAGCCAGCCGGAACGCTCACGATATTGCTCCCATAATTTCACGAATCCGGCTCCGAAGAGCACTGCAATTGGTGGTGCGAGCATAATCAGGTAATACTGATGGAAGAAACCGGCTACGCTGAAAAATGCAGCTACGGGAATCAGCCAGGCCAGCCAGAAGATGACCTCTTTGTGTTTTTGCGTGATATTACGGCGTCGAATGCTTGCAAGCAGGCCGATTGAAGCAATCAATGCGAATGGGAGCAGCCAGCTGGCTTGACCTGACAGGGCAGATTGGAACAATCGTAAAGGTCCCTTTTCACCAGTGCCGAACATGCCGCCACCGGAATTTCCACCCGGTCCACCACCAGGGCCATCCTGACCACCGCCTTGACCGTTACCGCCAAATCCGCCCGGCGGCATTTGGCCACCAGCGCCGTTGCCGCCTGTTGATGTGCCATCGGTATTGGAAGCGCCTGTTGTAGTACTAGCGTCTGATGATGATGTAGCGGTCTGGGCTTGATCGGAGTTTGCATTGCTACTATTCGTTGAAGCGTTTCGTTTCCACTCCGAGCGTTGACCGCCACTAGCGCCGCCGCCTGTTCCTCGTTCTCCCGTCAGACGGGATAGGCCGTTGTAGCCAAAGGCCAGATTCAGTACGGAGTTCGTACCGCTGCTTCCCATATAAGGGCGCTGGTCTGCCGGAGTGGAGTCGACCACGACTGCCCAAGAGAGCGACACAGCCCCGAGAACGACTGCCGATGCTGCCAGTGTTATCGCTTTTCGCTTCCAGTTAAACTTGGAGGCCAGCAGGTAGAAGAGCCCCAAAGCGGGAACAATCATATAGGCTTGGAGCATTTTTTCGTTAAAGGCGATACCTACGACTGCGAAAGCCCAGAGGATCGGTCCCATTTTGTGGTTTCTAATGCCTCTGAACAGCAACCATGTTGCGAGCAGCAGCGTGAAAACCAGCATCGCATCAATGTTATTGGTGCGGCTGACCGCTACTGCAATTGGTGTAGTTGCCATAGCGAAGGCGGCCAATCGAGCGGCCATCGTACCGAAGCTCGGTTTGACGAGCAGGTAAACGAGCAATACCGACCCGACCTGAGCGAGCGCTTGCGGTAGGATAACACTCCAGCCGTGAAGTCCGAAGATGTAGGCGCTGAGTGTTTGAATCCAGAAAACCACAGGCGGTTTGTCTACCGTTACCGACCCTGCCGAATCAAGTGATGCGAAGAAGAAGTTGTGAAAGCTTTCTAGCATGCTTGCTACGGCCGTCGTGTAGTAGGTGTTAACATATTTGTCTTGCCAGATGTTGTATCCGTTCAAAATCGCGGATATCAGCATGATGATGATGAGGGGGACGTCCGCCCGGCTCTTGAACCATTTCTTAATCATGTACATTCCACTCCCTGTGAAAATTCTTTGTATTTTCCGTTGTTCTAGCCGCTATCTTCAGGACTGTGGAATGATCAGCCACTTCCGATCTTGGGCCCGGTGAACTACCGGCTTGCTATTATCATGCCTGACGTAGCTGAAATGGTTATGAGCGCTCCCTGAATGTTAGCTGAAAGCTGGATAGGGATGCTTTTTTTACGTAAATATTCAGTTATATTAGATACAGGTGAAAATAAATCGATCTTTTATTAAGAAAAAAAGTGACTTCATGAAAGGGAAGATAACCGATGAATCCGATACACGGGGTTAAAATTATGCTAGCGGACGATGAGCCGCACATTTTGCAATTTTTGGAGCTTGGGCTGATTAATGAAGGCTATGAGGTTAAAACAGCTGAGAACGGCAGTGATGCACTGGATTTAGCAAAAGAGTTCCGCCCGCATGTTGCGGTGCTGGATGTTATGATGCCTGAAATGAATGGCTTTGAGGTATGCCAAAGTCTCAAGGAGACAGAGGATAACATTGCAGTCATTATGCTGACAGCCAAGGATGATGTGGATGATCGGGTAAAAGGATTAAAACTGGGCGCGGACGATTATGTCGTGAAACCCTTTAGTTTTAATGAACTGCTGGCCCGGATTGAAGCGCGTCTGCGCAATCAGTTTCCCGATCTGCTCGGAGAAGTGGTTCACGGACCCTTTCAGGTGGATGATCGACGAAAGGAAATTCGCTACCAAAATCAGGTGCTGGAGCTGTCGCCTACCGAATATGAACTATTGAAGTTTTTGGTGTTGAATCACGGGATTGTTCTTAGTAAAAGTCGAATCCTGGATCGAGTATGGGGATACGATTTTGGGGGCGAGGACAATATTGTCGAGGTGTATATTCGCTCCTTACGTGAAAAGCTCAAAGACAAGGAGCATCGGGTCATCCGTACGCTGCGTGGTGTTGGGTACCGAGTGGACTTGCTATGAAAGCGGCGGGGAAAAGCCGGAGAAGAACTGCGCTCCGTTCTCTCCGCTCCCAGCTTTTGGCCAGGACGTTACTTATTTTGGCGCTGCTGCTCGTCTTGATCGGATTTTTACAATATTTCCTGATGAAAGATTTTCTGTATCGCAGTCGGGCGGATGCGATGGGTACTCAGTTAGGCTCAATTCCTGCCGATTTATTGATTAAAGATTCGCAGGAGAAGAGCGGAAGCTCCACACCCAAAGAAGGAATCAATCGGAAGGATAACCGACCGAGGCCGTTTTTGTTTTGGGCGGATATGTCGCTGGCTTCCATAGATACAGCTGGAACCTTTACGAGCCTGTCTAACGAAAATGGACTTACGCCGCCGAGGCTCACCGCTCAGCAATATATTTCGATGCAGCAAAACAAGCACATGCGTTATGGCTATCAATTGCTCACGGATGCCCAAGGGAACGAGCAACTGGTCGTATTCCGTCCGCTCGGTCCGCCTGACCATTCGAAAGGGCTGCTTCAAATGGGTGTATCCACAACTTCCATGCAAGAGCAACTGATTAACCAGTTGCGTACCTTCATTTTACTATCTCTGATTGCGCTCGCAATTGGTCTGGCGCTTATGCTTCCAGTGCTGCGGCGCACGTTGGTGCCCCTTTCGAGGATGGTCGAGGCGGTCAAACGCATTGATGCGGGCAATCTGGCCGAGCGCTTTGACGCAGAGCAGGGGCAGTATGAGGTGGACCGATTGGCGGTATCCTTTAACGGGATGCTGGAACGGCTGGAGCATTCATTTGCTGCCGAGCGCGAGTTACAGATGCAGATGAGACGGTTTATTGCGGATGCTTCCCATGAATTGCGCACCCCGCTCACTTCGATTCACGGGTTCTTGGAGGTGCTGCTTCGTGGAGCCGCATCTAATCCAAAGCAGCTTCAATCTGCACTGGAGAGTATGTATGGAGAATCCAAACGGATGAACAAGCTTGTCTCCGATTTACTGTTGCTGGCTAAGCTGGACCGGACGCCCGAATTGAAGCTGGAAGATATGTCGCTGGATACGTTGCTGCTGGAAATGAAGCCGCAGCTTCTGATGCTGGCGGGCAAGCGAAGAGTGATTTTTGATATGACAGCGGGTGTGCGAGTGCTGGCTGAAGGGGATAAAATCAAGCAGGTAGTGCTCAATCTGTTCCATAATGCTGTTCAGCATACAGATATGGAGAGAGGTGTGATCCATGTAAACTTGTCTGCCGGGAAGAAGCTGGCGGATATTCAGATTCGTGATAACGGGCCGGGCATGAGTAAAGAGCAGCTGGATCGGATTTTTGAACGCTTTTACCGTGGAGATGAGTCACGTACGCGCAGCTCGGGCGGAGCTGGTCTTGGTCTGGCGATTACACAGTCTATTGTGGAAGCACACGGTGGAAAAATCACCGCTGCAAGTACGCCGGGAGAAGGGAGTGTATTCAAGGTCGCGCTACCGTTAGCGGGGACGGTATAACATAAAAACAGCCTCCTGAACCGTGACGTTGTCTATAACGCGGCTCAGGAGGCTTTTGGGTTAGTTAATCAATGCAGCCTTTTGTAAAAGCACGTGCAGCACCTTGGCAGATGCTTCACGCGTTGTAGGCGCATTCGGCTGGAAGTAGGAGGAGCCCTTGATGGTTGCTCCGTTGATAATGCCTGCCGCGCTTACTTTTTCAATGCTATCCTTGGCATAGCCTGCAAAGGATGAAGCATCATGATACGGTGTGCGGGCAGGGCCATCGACAGATGCTTTGATCTGGAGCAGGTCTACTGCCTTGCTCAGCACGACAGCAATTTCCTGCCGACTGATGTTAGCGTTCGGATCGAATTTGTCGCCGCTGCGACCTGTGATCAATCCGGCCTCATAAGCGGCTGCTACATCGCCAGAATACCAGCTATCTGCTGGAATATCGCCGAATGGTGCGGCAGTACCCGGTGTCAGGCCAAGAGCCCGGGTTACCAAAGCTGCAAATTCCGCACGTGTCACGTTCTTCTTCGGTGAGAAGGCCGTGTCTGTGGTGCCGTTGATCAGCAGCTTGTTCGCAAGCGACTGAATCTCGGATTGAGCATACGACGATGAAATATCTTCAAAGCTAACGGGACGAGTCGCCGCTGCATACGTCGAGAAGCCCGGACGGCTTACCTTAACGATTGTTGATCCATCTGCTTGCTTGGAAAAGACGGATGGAACAGGGTAAACATTTCCGTTAGCTGTATAGAGAACACCGGCTGTATTTGACTCAATTTGGCCAGGTACGGTAAAGGAACGACTAATGAACTGTCCTGGTGCAACCTTAAGCGGTTCGCTCTTGCCTCCAGTGACAACATTAGCTTCAAACCCTACAGGGGTGCCAATCACAGTTGAGCCTTTCAGCTTGCTCGTAAATGTGTTGCTTTCCTGTGCCTGGCTGCTGATTATCACTTCAATGCCTGCACCGGCAGGGGCATTTTTCAGAGCAGATATCGGCAAAGCCAGGGAAGCTCCTGTGTTGCTCACAATCAGGCTGCTTCCTGCTGAAGCCTTGCCCAGTGTTGTCAGTTGGGCGGAAGTCAGCGCTGCTTTGGTTGTTTGACCTGCTTGGCTGCTGGCCGACAGGACAATGGCTATTGGGCTGGAGCCTGCTGCCGTCACAGTAGTCTGCAAATCTGCATCGGTTACAGTCAGTGACTGTACATTGTTGTTAACCACGACAGTTGTGGCTACCGCTTTTACGGCCTGTCCTTGCTTCACTACGGATTGAAGTGAAGGTGCAGATGTAGCGACAGGGGTGGATGTGGTGGTTGAAGCGGAAGGTGTAGTATTACTTCTGCCGCCACCTCCACCACCGCCTCCACCGCTACTGCTGCCGGAAGTGGCACTATTGTCGACGCGGATGGCCTTCATAGCGCTGAAAAATTTAGGACCGTTAGTATTGGTCTCGACTTCGCCTTTCGCATTCAGTTCCGGCGAATTAACCTCCAGCTTATACACACCGTCCTTCAAATGCTGGATAACGGGCTGACCGCTGGCATCCAGAACAGGCCTTCCGTTAGCATCGTATTCGACATAGCTTCCGTCAATGTCCTTGAAGGAGTATGCTCCTTGCTTGAGAC
This sequence comes from Paenibacillus terrae, assembly GCF_005217525.1. Classification (GTDB taxonomy): domain Bacteria; phylum Bacillota; class Bacilli; order Paenibacillales; family Paenibacillaceae; genus Paenibacillus; species Paenibacillus terrae_C. Next base: position 48,936 of record NZ_PNXQ01000008.1, read on the forward strand.
GGGCGTTAACTCCTTGCTCCCTAGGAGTCGTAATTCCATTAATAAGACCAATTAATTTATCATCTATGCCATATACATAAAGAGCAATTTGGTTTGTTTTATCCGTGGTCAGGCGGAAAGCAAGATCTGTTGTGCGTTGGGCACCTGTACGATTCGGGTAAATAATCGGGTTGGTTATACTCAGGTCCTGCAAGCCGAAGCCTGTAGTCGGATTTTCCTTGCCAACATGAACGACGAACGGCAGATGCAAGGTAGGTAGTCCGGCGCTTTTCAGGATGACTTCTCCCTCATATACGCCTGTAGCTGCACTTGAGCTTGGCTGCACGGACAGGAAGAACGGTTGGGATTTACCCGCTTCTGCCGAGATCGCCCCATTCGTGCCGACACCTTGCAACTGAACAGCGATATTGCTCACGTCAGGTGTAGCAACGGGCTTGGCAGGGTCGGAGGTTACATGATCATGCAAAATGTAGCTTGCTTCATACTGTACGCTGTTTGCGGACAGATTTTTAAGCTGCAATTGAATTTGCTTGGCATCACTGCCTGGTTTTAACACCCCGAAGCTGGCGGAAGGATTGTAGTTCACGACCTCCTGCCGATTGAAGTTCTTATCGAGAATCGTAATCTTTTCAACAGTTTCCAGCAGGGCTGGTGTCTGAATCGCATTGGCGATGTTTACAAGTCCTGCACCTTGGGAATACACATCGTATTGGATTTGATCCTCGTCGTAAAGCGTATCCGACGTGTTCGCCAGAGCAGCACGGATATCGAACGGCGTCCAGTTTGGATGCTGCTGCTTCAGCAGAACAGCAAGTCCGGCTACATGCGGAGAAGCCATACTGGTTCCGTTGCTACGTTTGTAAGCATGATCATAAGAGGCATCTGGATAGAACTTGGCGAAAGCAGGATAGGTTGACATAATACTAACTCCTGGCGCGCTTACATCCGGCTTGATGCTAAGTAGTTCGTCTCCGTTCGGCCCACGGGAGCTGAATCCAGCCATCGTATTGCCTGCATTATCTGTGCGAATAAACTTCTCTCCGAAGGAGACAGAGAATTTTTCTCCGGCATTGTCGACGAGTTGTTTAGCCAGCGCGCGACCTTCCTTACCTTTCATATCAAAGGTCGGAATAAAATCAAAGCTGTCGCCCTGGTTAGCGTTTACGTAGCTATCTAGACTCGGGATGGAGTCTGTCAAATCAGCCTGCGTGATGTCAGTCGTTTTTGCTCTCCCGTTAAAAATGATTACGGCTTTTGCGCCGTTTTCTTTTGCATTTGCAATTTTATCCACGAATGCCAGGCTTCCACGTGACACGATGACAATTTTTCCGGCTACATCTTTTCCTTCAAAATCATCAGGCTGCCCCAAATTTGCATATACCAGTTCATAAGGGGCAGTTCCCAGAATTGAAGCAAAATCCTCTTGGCCAGTTCCCCAGCCCAACAGATTAAACCCGTAATGTGCATAAGCATCAGCGGTTACTGTTTTCTTCAATTCACCATTCGCTTCCCAATAGGAATCACGGGTAACTGAAGCTGTGCCTGAGAAGCTTTTGCTTGGCGAGGTTGCCGCACCGACGGAAATCGCCAACTGGGATGAGGCCGGGGAACCCATTGAATAATAATAATTCCCGTCTTGTGCTGCATTACCATTCGCAATGACAGCAACTACACCGGAAAGCACCGCATTATTAATGGCAATGGAGTCCGGGGAGTTCGGGTCCTTCTCGGAGTCTGAGCCGAGGGACAGGTTAATCACGTTCATGCCATCCTTGACAGCGCGTTCAATACCGTCAATGACCTGTGCGGAGGAACCGGAGGAACGCCCGGTTTTGGTATTGCGTCCAAGCACTTTATATACGTATAAGTCCGATTTATAGGCAATACCCTTTTGTACAATATCTGCCGTTTTATTAGCGGCCTGGCCAGCAATTGTACCGGAGACGTGTGTACCGTGTGTTGTTCCGGCAAAACCTGTGCCGTACGGGTCATTCTCTTTTTCAAGGAAAGGCTCCTCGTAAGGATCATTGTCCTGCTCAAAAGAGTCATATCCACCCTTGTAAGCTGCTTTCAAATCCGGGTGCTCATAATCGATCCCGGTATCAATAACCCCGACCTTAATCCCTTCGCCTGTCAAACCTTTAGCCCAGGCTTCAGGAACGCCAATTTGATCAAGCGGTGCGTTATCATACGTTGCTTCGCTGGCGGTGAGTGTTGGCGGGTCCTGTACGGGGATGGAATAATACGTTTTGTTTTCGTGGATGGATTTTACACCTGGCAATTTAGCCAGTTCTGGAATTTTGTTAGCTGGCAGCGTAACCTCCAAGCCATTAAGCACCGTGTTGTACTGGTAATTTACCTGAAGGGGAATGCTGCGCTCTGCCGCTCTATCCACGAACGATGTTTGCTCGTTGACGATAGCGGATTCCGCTTTTTGTTCGGATCGAGCTGTGAAAGTCTGATTGCCCGACCGTGCCGCATATTTGTCCACGGCTAGTGGCTCACCATCAAGCTGTACGATGACTCTGACCTGCTGCGAGGAAGTGGTACTCAGCTCGGGCGAAATGAACGCTGGAGTCGCTTCGGAAGTCAAAGCTTCCTGTGCTTCTAAAAATGAACGAGTTTGCAGGTCTACGGTAGCGGCAGAACCGACAGACGGAAAAGACAAGCCTGCGGTCAAAGCAAGAGCGAGTGTTATGACAGGAATTTTTTTAAAAATGATCGGCTTTTTCAAAGATTTCCCTCTTTTCAATCAAAATATGATTTTTCTACATACTAGGATTTGAAGTCACTGCCGAAGTTCTCACGCCTCCCTCAAAGATTCAAATGATAGAATTGACCACTGGTGACTAACTTGCCAGTTTTGAGGAATATCTTACCATGTTAGTGGGATATATTACTATATGTTTTTTATATTTTTAGAAAAAATAAGGTTAACTTCACATACATATTCCATGGGAATGTTATGAATTTAATAGATTATTTTTGAAATCATTCAAAGGGGAATGGGAGAATAGGAGATTTAATGATATAATCTGCATTGGAATTGTTGATATTTCACGAGAATGTAAAATGCTTAGTGCAAAGGAGTCGATTATGTTGGCAAAGACATTGATTTTCGGGCATAAAAATCCGGATACGGATACGATTTGCTCAGCTATTGCTTATGCAGACTTGAAAACCAAACTGGGCGCGGACGTGGAGCCGGTTCGTCTGGGTGAGGTAAACGGGGAAACGCAGTATGCACTGGATTATTTCAAAGTGAGTGCGCCGCGTCTGGTTGAACAGGTTGCTGAGGAAACAGACAGCGTCATTCTGGTCGATCATAATGAACGCCAGCAAAGCGCGGTTGACATTGATAAAGTGCGTGTAACTGAAGTCATCGACCATCACCGGATCGCTAACTTTGAAACAAGCCAGCCGTTGTACTTTCGCGCTGAGCCTGTAGGCTGCACAGCCACGATTTTGAACAAGCTGTACAAGGAAAACGGGATAGCGGTTCCGAAAGAAATCGCAGGTCTGATGCTGTCCGCGATCATTTCCGATTCCCTGCTGTTCAAATCCCCAACCTGCACCGACCAAGACGTAGCTGCTGCCCGTGAACTGGCTGAAATCGCTGGTGTGGATGCAGATAGCTACGGTTTTGATCTGCTGAAAGCAGGAGCTGATTTGAGCGGCCACACGATTGAGCAGCTGGTAAGTCTGGATGCAAAGGAATTCCAGATGAACGGACGCAAAGTGGAAATTGCGCAGGTGAATGCGGTAGACGTTAACGATGTGCTGTCTCGTCAATCCGAGCTGGAAGCAGCGCTGTCCCAAACGATTGCAGCTAAAAATCTGGATCTGTTCCTGTTCATCGTAACGGATATTGTGAACAGTGATTCCATTGGTATTGCGCTGGGAAGCCAAGCACAAGCGGTCGAAAAGGCCTACAATGTGCAGCTCGACGACAACAAAGCCGTTCTGAAGGGTGTCGTATCCCGCAAATCTCAGATCGTACCTGTATTGACAGACACTTTTAACAGTCTGTAATTCGGAAGCAGGCTACTATATGAAAGAAGCCTCCTGAATCCAGCTACATTAAAGCAGCGGAAGCAGGGGCTTCTTTTTTATTTTTTTTCAATTCTTCCAATCTTAAGGAGAGTGTAACTATGGGAGAAACCTGTGTTCCTACTGGAGTTGAACTAAAAACCACCGGTTTTGGATATACGTTGTCATTGGTAGACGGCAAATATAAAATGATCATCATGTATTGGCTGTCTGAAAATAAGGTTATGCGTTTTAATCAGCTCAAGCGAAGTATAGGCAGTATCTCCTTCAAAACGCTGAGCACCATGCTGAAAGAGCTTGAAGCAGAAGGTCTCGTCCTTCGTAAAGAATTTCCTCAAATCCCTCCCAAAGTGGAGTATTCATTAACTGAACGAGGTCTTTCTCTCATTCCATTGCTGGATATGATGTGCCAGTGGGGAGAGGAAAACATGCCAACTGTGGAGACTCTACAGCGGTAGACAGAGATTAAAGGTTGTCAACAAACCTCAAATAATCCTGTACGCTTTTTTCCAATTCATTTGCAATCGGCTCATTTTCTTTACCTGGTTCATTTTCGCCAGGCTTTTTTTCCGTACCATAAAATGCAAAGTATGAACGATAATTTGCATTGCAGTACAGGAAGGTCGTTTCAAAAGGTGTTAACAAATGTTCAAGGGTATAACGATATCTTCCCTCTTCACTATAATCTTCTTTTCTAATTCCGGCAGATACAGCGAGAGCCACTTTGCGATTCTTTAATTTATTACCTCCATTGGAGCCATACGCCCAACCATAAGCAAACACATCGTCGAGCCATTTTTTGAGGAGAGGTGGGCAATTAAACCAATAGATCGGAAACTGCAAAACAAGATTGCCATGAGCTTCAATGAGTTGCTGTTCTTTTTCTGCATCAATGTTTCCGTCAGGGTAAACCTGATGCAATTCATGTACAGTATACTTTTCCGGATATTGTTTAAGTTCTTCCACCCACCGCTTGTTAATAACGGATGTTTCCAGGCTGGGGTGTGTTACGATTACTAGAGTTTTCAAAAAATTGTCCTCCTTAGTACGATTTAGCTCTTATTATAGAATTCATGCTATTCGTATGTAAGTATGCACATTTAGTATAGATACTTTCTTCAAGGTAAGTACCTCCATCGAATCACTTAGGCTTCCCATATGATTCATCATCATTAGTTATCCATCAAATCGGCTATGAAGATAAATAAAAAAGCCGCCAATATGGCGACCTGGGACTTCTTTAGCCAGCATTTTGCATCATTTGTTCCCCAACGCTCGAAAGTACAATAGATGCGCACGCCTCCACTATTCTGCCAGTGGATATGCGAGCAGTCTTTGTCTCAGTCCTCGCACAATTTATCTTCTCCCTCCCCGGAATCAGTCAGACGCGAACCTTTCACATCTTCAAATGCAGACCGTAAGCGTGACAGGTAGGTTTGAAACTCGCAGATTTCTGATTCGCTAAAGTCCGACATCAGGCGTGAGGCTAGTCCTATAAAAAAGGGGTCCATTTGATTGATTTTCCCCCTTCCTTTATCGTTCAACGATATAAATACGCCTCGTTTGTCATTCGGATCATCGTATTTGTTAATATATCCATCTTGTTCAAGGGAAATGATCATGGAACTGATCGCTGCCCGACTTACACCCATTTTCTCAGCCAAAACAGAAGGAGATGACATTTCGTCTCTTTGCGCAGAAAGCACACAAAGCGCTATATATTGCCCATAGGAGAGCCCGAATTCACGTGAACGTTTCTCCATGCCTTTACGAATTTCATACGTTATTGAAAATAGCTCTACCAAAACACCAATTGGTTTATTGCCACCTGGGAACAGATTATAGGCCAGTTGACGAATTTCGGAGTCCAAGAAAAAGAACATGCGATCCACCTCGATGTAGTTAATTAGTTAACTGTAATTTAATTAACCACTGGTTGCAATGATTTATATAAACTTTATTTTGCTTTTTTTAAATTTATCTGTACAACTTATCATCCCCAGGGTCCGATGCACTGCTCTACGCCCTGATTTACAAAAGCCTGTATGGAGGGCTGGCGAAGGGTTCGCCCTTCCTGCCATCGCCACTCACTGTATTGAACCTTGGCGGTATACATAGGTTGTACCCATATTGCATCCCGATGACGATTTGGCTCATTGACAAAAGGCCGCGCTGAAATGGTGTGTGGCATTAGTCGCTCTGTAAGCTGACGCCAATCGTCCCGCGTAAGCTTCCCCGTACCTGCATGTCCAATGTAGCGCAGCCTTTCTTGCTTGTCGTACAGGCCCAGCAACACAGCATTAATGACGCTTCCGTTCAAAGTGTAGCCTCCAATGACAGCAATAGTATCGCCGTAATTCTTGACCTTGACCCATCGCCTGTCCTGCCCGCCACATGTGTAAGGGCTGTCTAAACGTTTGCATACGATACCTTCCATCCCTTCGCTGCGCATTACCTGAAACAGAGCTTGTCCATCAGGATGAGCAGGCGCCAGTTGAACCCGTTCATTCGGCAGGATGACCTGATGCAATAATTCAAGCCTTTCTGCCAGCGGTTTACGGTGAATCCATTCCCCATTCAAATATAAAATATCAAACAGCATGTATGTAGCGGGCACTGCTTCATAAGCCGCTTGAATCCGATCCGTTCGACGAATCAGGTCGCGGCGCATAATATCATGAAACGAGGGCTTCCCATCAGCTCCCAGTGCGATCATTTCTCCATCCAGAATGACTGAATCGGCCTGGCAGTATGAAGAAAAATAAGCAAGTTCCGGGTATAAAAGTGTTCGCTCATGCTGCTTCCGGTTAAACAGACGCGTACTACCCTGTTTATGATATGTCAAAATTCTTGTGCCATCCCATTTTATTTCGTACCGCCACAGGCCCTCCGTAGGGATTTGTTCACTCTGCACTGGCTCAAACGGAATAACGGGTTTCATTTCCGAACGCAAATACAACACCTCGCCTCACCTTTTTGGAATAAGGATAGTGTCGACGGCCTGCTTCTTTTTATGTGAGGATTTTGCAAATTCTGATGTATGAGATGTTTCGGCGGGTCTTAAATCGGGGAATGATAGGGATATCTAATCGACTCGATGGCAGAAAGGGGCAGGGTTTCATGAGACAAATTCGCGAGGAGGACCATGCGGTAGTCATGGTGGATGATGGACAGGTGGTTGCAGAAGTAGGCTATAAGTCCATAGATGACCATTCCTTGGTCATTGACCATACATTTGTATCCGAAAAGCTGCGGGGGCAAAAAATTGGCAAGGAGCTGATTGACAAAGTCGTTCAAATGGCGAGGGAGCAACATAAAAAAGTCGTTCCCGCATGCACGTACGCCCTGGCCCTGTTCAAGCGTCATCAAGAATATAGTGACGTCTGGCAGCAGTAACCGCGGGGAATGCTCGTATTACAAGTGCATAAATATCACAACATCGGGACAGGTAGTCAGGCCATCCCGGTGTTTTTTGCGTGTACAAAGCCCCGAAAATGGTTATCCTCAGATGCTAAAGCACATTTTTGAATTGTCGGCTGTGAAATTGTTCATACTGTTGTCACTTCACAGGCCGTCCCCAGGTTCTATATAATATAGTATGGTTATTACCACAACAGAAAACGAAAAGTTGAATTTAAACGAAGGAGACGCTCATTATGAATAAAGCGAGTGAGGACAAGCAGTACGTTCCAACGAGCAATCGTAATTTCACAGCCTTGATTATCACCGTTTCGATCATAGCCAACGTGATTATTTTGCTGCTGTTCTTTTCACCGATTGGATACCAGGGTAGTGTTAGCTTCGATATCACCATTTTCCCGAGGTTGAATGCGATTTTTAACAGCTTCACGTTTATTTTTCTGGTGGCGGCGTTGATTTCCATTATCAAGAAGAACGTCAAAGTGCATAAAACATTTGTTTTACTGGCCTTCGCCAGCACTGTTTTATTTTTGTTTTCTTATTTGACCTTCCACTATATTTCGCCGGACACTGCAAAATTTGGCGGAGTGGGCATTATTCGGCCGATTTACTTTACGTTGCTGATTTCACACAGCATACTGGCTGCCATTATCGTACCGTTGGCTCTGTTCACGGTTGTATGGGGATGGACGATGCAGGTGGCGAAACACCGTAAAATTGCACGCTGGACCATGCCGATCTGGTTGTACGTCAGCTTGACCGGGGTACTCGTGTACGTATTCATGGCCCCATATTATTAAATAGACTTGAACCTCAGCAGGTTCAAAAAGGAAAAAGGCGTCTCTGCTAACAGAGGCGCCTTTTTTATATCGAATAAAAGAAAAATTATTCCTTTTAAATTTATTTTATTGAAAAAACGTTCCTTCTCCAACGGTATTTCTGCTATAATTTGCCTTAATCAACTAAGAATAAGGGGGTCACCATGTGACGAAGAAAGCGAAAGGCAGGTTACGGTTGCTTGTTTCTATGCTCGCGCTGGTTGTGCTGCTGAGCAGCTGCGGTGGCGGAGGCTCAAAACCGGACAACGTTAACGGAGGAAAAGTGACACTGCAATTTTGGACCATTGCGCTACAGCCTACATTCACCCCGTATTTCAATCGGGTGATTGCCGATTATGAGGAGAAGAATCCCAATGTCAAAATTGACTGGAAGGATTATCCTTATGACGCAGTGACCAACAAGCTGTTGACGAGTATTGCTAGTGGCAGCAGTCCGGATGTAGTGAATCTCAATACGGAATTTGCCAGTCAAATGGGCTCCAAGGGTGCTGTTGTGGATATGAATGAGCATTTGTCTCCAGAGGAAAAGGCTGCTTATTTCGACGGTATTTATAATTCCACCGTTATTAACGGCAAGGCATATGCACTACCTTGGTATACCGGCACGGAAGTGCTCTACATGAATACGAAGCTGGTGAAGGAAGCCGGACTAGACCCTGCCCATCCGCCCAAAACGCGAGAGGAATTGTCTGAATGGGGCCGCCAGATCAATAGAAAAATCGGCAAAGCAGGCTATGCGCAGCAGCTTGTATCCAAGCTTTTTGCCATAGACGGGATTCCGATTTTGAATAAAGAAAAGACAGCAGCGGCGTTCAATACACCGGAAGCGGTCGCCATGATTGATAATCTCAAAAAGCAGATGGAAGACGGTGTCGTGCTCAAAGAGGACGCTGAATTTTCACAGCAAGTGAAATATTATGCGGGTGAGCAGGTTGCCTTCGAGCTGGCAGGCCCGACGTTCATCAACTTTATCAAAACGGCTGCGCCGGACGTATACAAGAACACGATCGCCGTTCCTTCACCTACAGGTAAAGCTGATGTACGGCTGTCCAACACCATGGATCTGGTCGTACCGACCAAGTCTGCACATGTGGATGAAGCAGTGAAGTTTGCTGTTTTCCTGACAAATGCGGAGAGCCAGACGGCTTTTTCCAAAGCGGCTAATACGCTACCTTCCACGAAGGATTCCATTAAAGACCCGTACTTCACACAGTCTGATCAGTCGCTGGAAGCACAAGCGAAAGTGGTATCCGCACAAAGCTTGGATAAGGCGACAGACTACATGGTCGGTGTTCCTAATGCCAAGGACGTGAACAGCGCTGTTACGCGTGCTTTTCAAAATATTATATTGAACGGAACGGACACGAAGCAGACGCTTACTGCCTTGGAGCAGGAAGTGAATGATATTTTAAAGCAATAGGTACAGCAGGAGAGTCATACGAAGGCTCTCCTGTTCATTTATCAAAATCGGGTGGTGATGCAGCATGATCAAATGGTTGAGGTCGGAATCCTTTACGGCCTGGGCCTTTATGACGCCGGGACTGTTATTGCTTGCCGTCTTTGTATTTTGGCCTATTATTTACAGCATTCCGCTGGCATTGACGGACTACTCGGTCATATCGGATACCCATTATGTCGGTCTGGATAATTTCGAGGCAGCGTTTAAGGACCGCAACTTTCTCATTTCGATCTGGAACTCATTGGTGTACGTGCTCATTGTTCCCTTTCTTCAAATTTTCTCCATCCTGATGGCCGTGCTGGTGAACAGCCGTATACCGGGAATTAAAATATTTCGTACGACCTTCTACCTTCCTGTCGTAACTTCGATGGTAGCCGTGGCCTTGATTTGGAGCTGGTTGCTTGGCAATAACAGCGTTGTGAATTATTTGCTCATGCAGGCAGGCTTGATCAGTAAGGACATTCACTGGCTGTCAGACAGCTCTTTGGCCTTGTATGTACTCATGTTCATCACGATGTGGAAGGGACTAGGGTATTATATGATGCTCTATCTGGCCGGTTTGCAGAACATTCCACAAGACCTGTATGAAGCCGCCAGAGTAGATGGAGCAAGCCGATGGCGGCTAATTGTCCATATTACACTCCCGTTATTAAGACCCTACGTTCTGTTCTGTACGCTCATATCGCTTATGGCGGCTATTCGCGTGTTCGATGAAGTGTATGTGCTGACCAAGGGCGGGCCAGGAACAGCCACACTGACCTCCAGCTTGTATATTTTCCAAAAGGGGATGGAGCAGTTTAACTTTGGTTATGCCTCAGCGCTTGGCTTAATTGTCGGTGCAGTCATTGCAGTGCTCAGTATTATCGTATTCCGATTCAATAGGAAAGGCGGTGTCAATCCCTATTGATGAATTTACAGGATGACAAAATGCTACAGTCGCCCCTTCCGAAAAACGAAAATAGCCGCATCATTCGCAACCTGGGGCGAGTTGTAAGGATGACGGTGATCTATGTACTGCTGGTGCTGCTCGCTCTCTTTTTAATGGGACCGTTCCTATGGCTACTCAGCGTATCGCTCATGCCGGGACGCAATATTTTCTCAACGCCACCGGCGATTTTTCCGACTTTTATTGATTTTGAAAATTATACTCAGGTATGGCAGTTTATGAACTTTCCGAAGTATATGCTGAACACGGTGATCATTACGGCGCTTGGCGTTATTTTCAATGTAGTGCTCGCCAGTCTGACGGGATATCCTTTGGCTGTATTTCGTTTTAAGGGTAAAAATCTGGTGTTCACGCTACTAATTTCCACCATGATTATTCCTTCATACACGTCGTTCATCGTACATTACCTGACCATTCAGGGGCTTCATCTGGGCAATACGTATTTGGGTGTGGTGCTGCCTGGAGCTGTCTCCGTGTTCAACATTTTTCTGATGCGGCAGACGTTTATCCATATTCCTACCGATGTACGTGATTCCGGCAAAATGGACGGCGCTTCGGAATTCCGAATCTGGTGGCAGCTGGTGCTACCGCTGGTGAAGCCAGCGCTCGCCGTGATTTCTTTGCTGGAAGCTATGTCGTTCTGGAACAGCTTCCTGTGGCCTATCGTTATTCTGAATGATACAGAGCTATACCCGCTGGCGGCTGCGCTCACATATCTCAATGGTCAATTTGCCTATAACTTTGGCTGGATTGCAGCGGGCACGATGATTTCGGTGCTGCCGATCATTATTTTGTTCCTGTTCACACAGCGCTACTATATGGAAGGCTTGGCGGGTGCAGTAAAAGGCTAGACCGGAAATACCGGATGAGAGCGATCCGTAAATGGAAGGGGAGACGGTTACGATGGAGCTGGCGAAAGGAACGCGGCCCAATTCCCGTGTGGGGCTAACAACGCAGGAGATTCAATATTATTTTCGTGATGTGTATGACAGTGGGGCAAAGCTGGTCATACCCGAACCACATTTGATTTGCGAGCTATCCTCCCGCTTCGGGATGAATCAGGAATATGAAGGCGTTCTGGACCCTGACGGGCCGATCAAGCTGATTCTGCCTCCAGGACCGGGCGTGCCGACCGAAACACGGGGAAGCGTACAACTGGTATTGGAGTACGATGGAGCGCTTGTTGCAGACGGCTACCGTTTGGAGATTCATAAGGAAGGTCGAATTGAAATCCATGCTGCTAATAAAAGAGGGCTCAAATACGGCATGGATGCCCTGCATTTGCTGCTTCAAGTTGAACAGGAGCGATGTACACTGCCTGTGGTGTCCATTCGTGATGAGCCTTCATTTCCGGTCAGAGGGATTATTGAAGGATTTTACGGAGAACCCTGGAGTCTGGCGGATCGGCTGGATGCCGTCCGTTTTATGGCTGCGCACCGGATGAACACCTTCATGTATGCTCCCAAGGATGACCCGTATCATCGAGAGCTATGGCGGGAGCCGTACCCGGAAGACACGTTTGCACAGATTAGCCATCTAAAGCAAGCCTGCGATCAGCATGAGATGGATTTTCATTACTGCATCAGTCCGGGGAACGACCTGAGCTTTGGCAGCGATGAAGATTTCCTCCGTTTGACGGGAAAGCTGGCGGCTGTGATTGCCATTGGCGTGCGCCATTTTTCCATATTAATGGATGATATTGATTATGTGTTAAAAGGAGAAAATCGACATTTGCTGGGCCGCTCGGGTCACGCTCATGTCTTTTTGACGAACAAGGTGCATGCATGGCTGGCGGAGCGGTTGCCTGAATTTACGCTGACAGTCTGTCCTTCGGAATATTGGTCGTATTGGGATACCGAGTACAAAAAGGATTTCCGCGAGCGGCTGCACCCGGAGATTAAGGTGTTCTGGACCGGATACTTTGTGTTTGCTCCGCATATCGGTCGGAAGCACGCTGCCGATAATCATGCATTCTTTGGGCATGAGCTGTGGCTGTGGGATAACATCCCGGTGAATGATTGTGACCGTGACCGCTTGTTCCTCGATCCGTTGCGCGGGCGGTATTCCGTGCTTCCAGACTGCGGACATACCGGTATGGTAGCCAACCCGATGAATCAGTGGGAATGCTCCAAAGTAACGCTCATTACAATGTCCCACTATATGTGGAACAGTGAGCGGTACATGCCGGAACTTTCTTGGGATTGGGCTGTGCGGGAGTTAGCGGGAGCGCGCGCGGAGGAACTGATGTTTTTCTGCCGTCAAAACAGGAACAGCCGACTGGGCGGCAGCGCGTATGAGGACGTGGATCTTGCCTTGCAATTGCGCGATATCCCGGCGCTGGATATGTACTTTGAGCGGCTGCTCCAAGCCGTGAGCGTCCTGCGGCAAGTACCCGCCGATGATCCGGCGGCAGGCTTCGTAGCACAGGCCGCGCCGTGGCTGGAACGCGCCGAGCTGGACGCTGATCTGTGGCGTACGCTGCGTCAAGCTGTGGTCAGCAGCGAGCGGCAGAGCGGTGCGCAGCAGGTTGAGGAGAGCAGTACGCCGCCGGAAGTGGCTGGCGGGCAAGGGGCTGTGCCCCTGACGGACGAAGTCGTGGCGGAACTCCGGCGCTGTATCACTGCCTGTCTGGGGACGAAGGCTCGGCTCGGCAGTGATCCGGCGATCCGGGCAGCCGAGCGGTGGGGCTACGTCGGTCAGGATGAACAAGGCAAGTATCGACTGATTTTGTGAGCAATTGCCGCTAGGGTTAAGAAACCAAGGCAGCATAGCTGCCCTGAAAATAACCATTTGCCGTTAGGATAACGGACATTTTCAGGAGAGGTGGATGCGTATGGTGAAGCCAAACACTCGTGTGCTTTTTGTGCCGCTGGATGAGCGGCCCTGTAATTATGATTTTCCCTATTTACTGGCGCAGGGCACAGATTTGGAAATCGAGCGTCCCCCGTTGGAATGGATGGGACAAAAGAAAATCCCCGGTGATACGACCCAACTGTGGGCTTGGCTCGAAGAACGTGCGGCGAGAGCAGATGGAGCCATTATTGCGATGGATACGCTGCTGTATGGCGGAATCGTACCATCTCGTCTGCATGGAATGACAAGTGAGCAGGTCGGTGACAAGGTGAATCGACTTCGCAGGCTCAAGCAGCTTTATCCGCAGATGACCTTATATGCTTTTCAACTCATTATGCGCTGTCCGCAATATTCCTTGGCTGACGAAGAACCGGATTACTACGCCGATTGGGGACGAGAGATATTCAAAAAGGGCTTTATAGAGCACCGTCAGGAGCTGGGGATTGCTACCTCAGAGGAGCTTTTTGAATTATCCGACATCAACGAACGTCTGCCTGTAGAGATACTGGAGGATTATTTGGGCCGTCGCCGTGTGAATCTGGAAGCTAATGAAGCCGCACTGGAGCTGGTAGCAGAGGATATCATTGATTTTATGATCATTCCACAAGATGATTCTGCTCCCTACGGCTATACCGCCAAGGATCAGCAGCGGCTAAGAAATCGTATTTCCGATCTTGGGCTGGATTTGAGTGTGTACATGTATCCGGGGGCAGATGAAGTGGGCTGTACGCTGCTGGCGCGGTGGGTTAACCAGGCGAAGAATGCTGTGCCGCTTGTCTATCCAAGGCTGTCCGCTTTGCAGGGAGCATTCGTGATTCCGCTTTTTGAGGATCGTTATTTTTATGAAACGTTAAAATACCAGATTATGGCGGCAGGCGGATTGATCGCTTCTTCAGCGGCAGAGGCTGATTTGATTTTGTTGGCTAACACACCCGGAGACACGATGGCAGAAGCATCTTCTCAACAGCGTGCAATGGCCGGATATGATGTATACCGAAACGTGGTGGAACTGGTCGAATACGGCGCCCATATGCTGCGACATACAGGTAAAAACATTGCAGTGGCTGATGTAGGCTATGCCAACGGAGCTGATCTTAAGCTGCTTAGACTTTTGAAGCAAAAAGGGCTGCTTTTTGGGCTGGCAGGTTATGCAGGCTGGAACACCAGCTCCAATACGTTGGGCACCGTCATTGCCCAGTCCATGCTGTATAGCCACTACGGGCCTACAGCAGAGCATCTGGATTTTCTGGCGTTGCGTTACGCCGAAGATGCATGTTATTGCGCTGTGGTGCGTACCGCCATGAATAACGGGATTGTGGAACAAATGGGCTTCAACAAGTTTATGCTCGACGGTCAGAGAGGCTCGGTTGCTGCGGTCATTCGCGGACGAATGGAGCAGGCGCTCGACGAATATGTAAACGGGCCGGAGGGCCACGTGGAAATTACAGATTGCTATATGCCGTGGAACCGCACCTTTGAAGTCGGATTGACCGTACGGCATCATGCCAAAGAGAGAGGGTGATCCCAATGGGAATGGAAGCTGTATTATCAAAAGTTCAGCATGGCCTGATCGTATCCTGTCAGGCGCTACCCAATGAACCGCTGCACGGATCGGATTCCATGGTCAAAATGGCACGTGCCGCTCAGCAGGGTGGAGCTGTGGCCATTCGCGCCAATGGTGCAGCAGATGTGCGTGCGATCAAACAGGCGCTTTCCCTGCCAGTCATCGGCCTGATCAAGCGGGATTATGATGATTCCGATATTTACATTACCCCCACCCTTCGAGAGATGGAGGAACTGGTGGATGCGGGCGCAGATATCATCGCCCTGGATGCTACATCACGTCCACGCCCGGGGGGATGCAGGCTGAAGCAGCTCATAGATTACGCTCATAAGCACGGAGTGTCCTCCATGGCCGATGTTTCCACGCTGGAGGAGGCGCTTCATGCGGCTTCCCTCGGCGTAAGCTGCGTATCCACAACGTTATCCGGTTATACGCCATATTCTGCACAGATCGATGGACCCGATCTGGAGCTGGTTCGGAGAGCGTCAGAGCTGGTTCCTGTGCCTTTAATTGCAGAGGGAAAAATCCATGAGCCAGCGCAAGTGGAGGAAGCATTCCGGCTGGGTGCACATGCAGTGGTTGTAGGCTCGGCGATTACCAGACCCCAATTGATTACGCAGCGGTTTGCCGATGCCGCAAGGAAGGCAGTGAAATGCATCTATGGAGATGAACGACCGAATTAATACGTACTTTCCTTCATTAACCAAATCGGAGCAAAAGGTTGCTTTGTGCGTACTGGAGCGCCCGGCAGATATCATATATTTTTCCGTGACGGAGCTAGCTGATTTTGCAGGTACAGGTGAGACGACCGTCATGCGCTTTTGCCGAAAAATCGGTTTTAAAGGCTATCAGGATTTCCGACTGTCCTTGGCGCAAAACCAGACTCATCGCAAAACCGATACGGATGGGGAAAACACCGACCCGGATAACGAACATGATATTACCCACATGGTGTATCACAATATGCTCGATATTTTGCACTCCAGTATGGGACTGCTGGACCGTTCAGAGCTTGGACGTGCGATAACGTGTCTCGACCAGGCAGGCTATGTTCAATTTTTTGGTGTAGGCGCTTCGGGGATTTCTGCTCAGGATGCCAAAAACCGCTTCTTACGAATCGGGCGGCGCGCCGAAGCCGTGACAGACGGACATATCCAGTCGATGATGGCGGTGTCCATGAAACCCGGAGATGTGGCTATCGGTATCAGTGTATCTGGAAGCACGCTGGATACCAACGACATGCTACACAAAGCCAAGCAAAACGGCGCGACCATTATCGCGATCACCAATTATGCAAAATCGCCTATCACCTCCATTGCGGATATCGTATTGCTGACCGCAGGCAAGGAAGCACCGATGGAGGGAGGCTCGATTGGAGCTAAAATCTCACAGCTATTCGTCATTGACCTCATTTGTGAAGGGCTTGCTCGCAAGCATAGGAGTCATACCAAACAGATGAAGGAAAAAACAGCGAGGGCGGTCATTGAACGTAGTTATTGAGGTTTTGAAGCTGAGAACTGCATCCTTCGGCTGCGTCATATCTCAGTTATTGTTTTGGTATATGACTTGCTATTTATAGAAGCTTTACGTAAAGAGCATGTATATGTTGATATCGTTTGGCTACAAGGAGGACACTGTGGTGGCAGATGCTGTGAACAGAGTCATAGGGATCGACATTGGAGGAACATCCGTGAAGGCCGCTGTAGTGGAACAAGATGGTTCGGTGCTGGATGAAATCCGGCTGGATACGGACGCTTCTCGCGGGCGTGATTGGGTACTGTCACGAGTATCCGAAGCTGTGGAAGGACTGAAACGGTCCCTGGGAGACCCCAGCAACAGTATCAGCGGCGGCATCGGTATCGACGCTCTGGGGATCGCCACGGCTGGCAGAGTAAACGTGGAGAGTGGTGAGGTTGTGTACGCCACGGATAATCTCCCCGGCTGGCAAGGCACGCACTTAATAACTTGGGCGAGGGAGAATCTGGCTTTACGTGCTGTTGCCGACAATGATGCGAACGCCGCTTTGCTGGGAGAAGCGTGGCAGGGAGCCGGGAGGGGCAAGCAGCGCTTGGTCATGCTCACCTTGGGAACAGGCGTCGGTGGCGCATATATGGAACATGGCTTGTTGTGCAGAGGGGCTCATTGGAGCGGCGGCGATTGGGGACATAGTCTTTTATTCCCAAAAGGTCTTCCTTGTAATTGTGGAAAAAATGGCTGTGCCGAGCAGTATGTATCCGGTAACGCACTGTTACGTAGGGGCAGAGAATACACAGATAAACAGTATCGCTCGGGAATCGAAATCATGAAGGAGGCTGCTCACGGTCACCTGGAGGCGCTTCAGGTACTGGACGATTACACTGCAGATTTAGCCATGCTTCTGGTCAATATCTCGGTCACCCTTGATCCCGAGGCTATTATCGTAGGCGGAGGGGTAGCAGACGCGGGAGAAGTCTGGTGGCCCTTGCTGGAAAAGCATCTACAACAGCTGGGAGTCCAAACAGAAGTAAACCGGGCGTTATTGGGGAATCGCGCTGGAATCATCGGTGCGGCGCGGCTTGCTTTTGAATTAACGGATTCCTAGAACAAGCATGAAAGGGGAACGTACCATGACGCAAAATCGGATCGATACCGACATTGTTGTGATTGGCGGAGGTCTGGGAGGAACATCAGCAGCTCTTGCGGCAGCGAAGGCCGGCATGAGAGTCATCGTGACGGAGGAGACGGATTGGTTGGGAGGACAGTTAACTTCACAGGCTGTTCCTCCTGATGAGCATCGATGGATCGAACAGTTTGGCTGCACGGCAACATACCGTGAGTTCCGTAATCGTGTGCGTGACTATTACCGTCAGAATTATCCTTTAACGGAAGAAGCCCAAAATGACCCGATTCTTAATCCCGGCAACGGTTGGGTAAGCCGTCTGGCTCATGAACCACGAGTTGCTTTGCGGGTGCTTGAGGATATGCTTGCTCCCTATTTGAATACGGGGCGTGTTCGCGTATATTACCACACCGTGCCCATAGCCGCTCAAACGGATGGGGACTGCATTTCTTCCGTAACTGTTCGTACCTTGGAAAGCCTTGATGGTGGTTGTGGGGTTATGATGCTGCACGGAACGTTTTATCTGGATGCCACTGAGTGCGGGGATCTTCTTCCGATGGCGGGGGTAGAGCATACGAGTGGAGCAGAGTCGAGGGATGATACAGGTGAGCCTCATGCTTTGGAGCGTGCTGACCCTATGGATATGCAGTCTATCACACATGTGGCAGCCGTGGATTACATCCCTCAAGGAAGCTTCATTATAGAACAGCCGCAACAATATGATTTTTGGAGAAATTATATTCCTTCCTTTTCCCGTTTCCCGATTTTGAGCTGGTTTGCTACGGATGCGGATGATACCAGCAAACTAAAACAGTTCACTTTGTTTCCTAACGATCAGGGCATTGTATCTCTGTGGGATTACCGTCGCATTGTGGACCCTTCTATATGGAGCAAACCATTAAATGATGGAGAGGTAACTCTTTTAAACTGGGCGCAAAATGATTATTACCTCGGTCCGTTGATTGGTGTCACCACTCAGGAGCAGCAAAGACATAAAGAAGGTGCCCGTGAATTGACCCGTTCTTTAATCTATTGGCTCCAGACCGAAGCACCCCGGTTAGATGGAGGGTTCGGTTACCCGGGTGTTCGGCCCCGTGGAGATTTCCTTGGTACCTCAGATGGTCTGGCTAAAACCGCCTATATTCGAGAATCACGCCGAATTCAAGCCAAGTATACGATATCGGAATTCGATGTAAGTCGTGAGCTTCGGGGGACGGATGGGCCAAAACGATATGCGGACAGCGTAGGTATAGGCAGCTATCATTTGGACCTCCATCCGACCACTGTATCTCAGCGGACATTTTACATTCCCAATTACCCTTATGAAATTCCGTTAGGCTCCCTTATTCCGGTGAGAGTGCGTAACCTGCTTCCCGCCTGTAAAAATATAGGGATGACTCAAATCGCAAATGGCTGCTATCGGCTGCATCCCACGGAGTGGAATATAGGTGAATCAGCGGGTAGTTTGGCGGCTTACTGTGTGTCCAACGGAGTATTCCCGATAGAAGTCAGCGAATCGGCAGAGCATCTGGGGCGTTTTCAAAGCAGGCTGCTTCGCCAAGGCGTGGAGTTACACTGGCCTGCGGAAGTATTTGAACCCGAAGGAGTCACCAGCTAAAACGCGAGGGGCTTTTGCCCCTTTGCTGACTTTGATAAGGTCAAAAAGATGATTTTAGTAAGTAATAAAAAAAGTGCTTGCTAAGTTATTGGGATATATGATATATTATTTGAGCTGACAACAAAACAGCCGTTTCAAAAGTGAAAAGCTTGGATACAATAATCTTTATAAAAGATGAAAAAAATAAAGCTTGCATTTCTGAAATGAACATGATATGATCTTATAGCTGCTGAAAAACACAGCGAAAAAGAATTTGATCTTTGAAAACTGAACAACGAGTGAGTAAATGATTT
>NZ_PNXQ01000009.1:0-760 GCF_005217525.1 Paenibacillus terrae
GCTTATCCTAAAGATAGAACGCAATGGAGTTTCGGATCCAGTTTTCAGGGTGTAACACCTTGAAATCACGCTTGGTATTCTAATTCACTATGGTGATATGTAGAATAACGCGCGGAGTTTTTGCTAAGTGAGTCCATTTACATGGAGAGATACCCAAGTGGCTATAAGGGGACCCTCTGCTAAGGGGTTAGACTGCGAAAGTGGTGCGAGGGTTCGAATCCCTCTCTCTCCGCCATTTAGGACAAGCTAGCGAAGTATTATGTTATGGCGGTGTAGCTCAGCTGGCTAGAGCGTACGGTTCATACCCGTGAGGTCGGGGGTTCGATCCCCTCCGCCGCTACCATACATACCCAGGAGGCTTAGCTCAGCTGGGAGAGCATCTGCCTTACAAGCAGAGGGTCGGGGGTTCGATCCCCTCAGCCTCCACCATTGTGCCGGTGTAGCTCAACTGGTAGAGCAACTGACTTGTAATCAGTAGGTTGGGGGTTCAAGTCCTCTCGCCGGCACCATTTTTGAAAAGTCCAGGGAACTGTGGTGTAGAGGCCTAACATGCCTGCCTGTCACGCAGGAGATCGCGGGTTCGAATCCCGTCAGTTCCGCCATTTTTCAATATGATATTTTTACGCGCTAAAGTGGGAAGGGGTATCCCTCCGCACTTTATTTTTTTGTTAATGGATATGGCTCGGTAGCTCAGTCGGTAGAGCAGAGGACTGAAAATCCTCGTGTCGGCGGTTCGATTCCGTCCCGAGCCACCTTTATA
>NZ_PNXQ01000009.1:770-52848 GCF_005217525.1 Paenibacillus terrae
AGTCCTTCATGGCTCATCGAAAGCCATCAACTATAAGTTGATGGCTTTTTTGTTTGCATTTTTGCATGGATTTAGGTTATGTTTCTTACTAACTTTTTTATTTTAAGGTATCGACAGGTTATAATAGGTTCATTATGTTCGCTTAGAGGTTAGTCTAAAAAAAGTGAAGTGGTGATCGTGTGGCTTTGGATACGGAATGGATACAGCAACAGCTTCAGAATATTATTCAAGCACCTTTTACTATACAGCCTTGGTGTCCGGAAATGATTGCAGAAGGTCAGTCAGCAGAATCGGCTGTACCGGATAAGTCATTTGTACGTGATAGCAAAATATATTTCCCGTTCCGTGTGATAGCAGGAGAATTGGTTGCCTTTGCGGTAGAGGCGAAGCATTTGACGGATCGGGAACGGAAGTTGATTGAAGCGTTACTCTGGAACATGGAGCAATTCTGGCAGGATGGGACGAGGACGCAACGGCCCGATAACCCGGTTTATGCTGAGGAAGAGCGAATGAAGCGTTTTGGACAATGGCTCATACAGCAAGCTGGAAACCTACAGAATGAAGAAGAGCTTCCTGATGAGTTCGGGCTTCGGGATTCGTTGTCGGCGTATATGGTCCCCATTGTACTGACTGGTGAAGGAACACAGGGGAGTGCTATTGCCTACACACAGTTACATCGATTGTTAGCTAGTTATTTTGGCGGGAATGTGCTGCTTACTCCATTGGATGAACAGTCTTGGCTGATTATGGCTAAAAGGGAACTACTGTTGGGAACGGAAGACGACCGGGATAAAGATGTCGAAACCAGGGATACGGATTACACGGAATCGCTGGAGGAGGTTCTTACGGCTTTCAGCCTGGGTTTATACGAGCTTATCGCAAATGAGTGGGTAGGTGTATTTCATTTGGCGGTATCCAAGCCGTCTATACTATTGCAAAGTCTTCCCAAAGAGCTGAATTTGTTATGGGAGACGATCCATCTTGGGAAAATTTTTTATGTAACTGAGCATATTCACTTTTCATGGGAGTTGCATTTGGAGAGGTTATTAAACCGTATTCCGAAGGAGCAACGCATGCAGTTTTTGGAGCAGGTTATGCGGTCGTCCGTCATATTGGAGGATGCTGAAACGATGGCTACATTGGATATCTTTTTTCAACTGGATTGTAATGTGAGTGAGACGGCTAAGCGCCTTTACGTGCACCGGAATACGTTGATTTACCGTTTGGACAAAATTAAACAGGAGACAGGTTTGGATGTGCGGACGTTTAATGATGCGGTTTTGGTCAAGCTTTTTCTACTATTGTACAAAGTGACAAAAAGGAAATAGCATTTTTGTGCAGTTTGCGAATAGCCACGAAGTGGGTACTAGGGTAAGATACAAGTAAGAAATGTATTCGATTTCAAAACTTGATCTTGGGGAGGCAAAAGCTATGGCTGGTGTACGCTTAGAGCATATTTTCAAAAAATACCCGGGTGCAGATAAAGCTACGGTTATTGATGTCAATTTGGACATTCAAGATAAAGAATTCCTCGTATTGGTCGGTCCTTCCGGTTGTGGTAAATCTACTACGCTCCGTATGATCGCTGGTCTGGAAGAAATCTCGGACGGCAAATTATATATTGGAGATCGTGTTGTGAACGACGTAGCTCCAAAGGATCGCGATATTGCGATGGTTTTTCAATCCTATGCCTTGTATCCGCATATGAACGTATACCAAAACATGGCTTTTGGTCTGAAACTTCGCAAGGTGAAGAAAGAAGAAATTGATAAGCGTGTACGTGAGGCGGCTAAAATCCTTGATATTGAGCATCTCCTGGATCGCAAGCCAAAAGCGCTATCAGGTGGTCAACGTCAGCGTGTTGCCTTGGGACGTGCGATTGTACGTGACCCGCAAGTGTTCTTGATGGATGAGCCATTGTCCAATCTGGATGCCAAGCTGCGTGGTCAGATGCGTGCGGAAATCACGAAGCTGGCTAAACGTCTGGAAACGACCGTTATCTACGTAACGCATGACCAGGTCGAAGCGATGACGATGGGTGACCGGATTGTTGTTATGAAGGATGGCATTATTCAACAAGCTGCATCCCCGGATGAGCTGTACAACCGTCCAGTAAATCTGTTCGTAGCTGGTTTTATTGGCTCTCCTACGATGAACTTCATCACAGGTAAGCTGGCGGAGAAGGACGGCGCACTGTATTTCAATGCACCAGGTCTGGATCTGTTCGTGCCTGAAGGTAAGGGACAGATTTTGAAAGCCAAGGGTTATATCGGTAAAGAAGTTATCTTGGGTATCCGTCCTGAGGATATTCATGAAGAACCCGTATTTTTGGAGGCTTCCCCAAATTCGATCTTTACGTCCACTGTGGATGTAACCGAAAATCTCGGTCATGAAATGCTGTTGTACCTGAGTGGCGCTGGAAATGATACGATTATTGCCCGTGTAGACGGACGTTCCAATACTCGTGATGGTGTCAAAGTGAAGTTGGCTGTTGATATGAACAAGGTTCATATTTTTGATAAAGAATCGGAATTGAGCATTCTGGTTGGCGAATAAGTCCAATCTATAGAAGAGAGTCGCAGTTACCCTGCTGGGGAAAGGCGGCTCTTTTTGTATATCCCATACAGCTTCCAGCTTCGGCATTGCATTCATTGGAAAATTCCGATACGATGGGTACATTGGTATGGGTCTGGGTTCAGTATGAACACAGGTAGCCCGAAATCATGTTGAAAAGATGAGGCTTGGGCTGGCACAGGATGAGTTGGCAGTGGGCTATATGGTTTGATAGGGTGACGCTACATAAATAAGATTACGTATAGAATCCGGTCATGCAGGATGAAGGGGAGAACACGATGGCTAAAAAGGTAAAGGTATCTGAGCTTGTACAGCAATTTCAAATGGAGGTTATTTCCGGTGAGAAAGGTTTGCGTAGGCTGATCACGGTGGATGATTTGAATCGTCCAGGGCTGGAGATGGCTGGGTATTTTGAATATCACACACAGGAGCGGGTGCAGCTTTTGGGAAGGTCTGAGCTGGCTTTTCTCGGTATGCTTCCTCCTGAGGAAAGAAAGGATCGGATGCAGCGTCTATGTACGGAGCTGACTCCGTGTATCATCATCACACGCGGTTTGGAAGTACCGGCAGAACTGGTGGAGGCAAGCGCTGAACGGGATGTCCCAGTATTGCGAACTAATATGGCCACAACGATTTTATCAAGCCGCATTACGGGTTTTCTTGAAAGAAAGCTGGCTCCTACTGCCACGATTCATGGTGTGTTGTGTGATGTGTATGGTGTAGGTATGCTCATTACGGGCAGTAGCGGCATTGGTAAAAGTGAAACAGCACTGGAACTGGTTAAACGTGGTCATCGGCTGGTAGCAGATGATGCAGTGGAAATTCGGCAAACGTCCGATTTTCAGTTGCATGGTACGGCGCCGGAACTGATTCGTCATTTGCTGGAAATTCGCGGCGTAGGCATCATTAATGTGATGACGCTGTTTGGTGCGGGTGCAGTGCGTAACAACAAGCGGATTACGCTGGTTGTCCGTCTGGAGGCATGGCAGCAGGACAAGCAGTATGACCGTCTTGGTTTGGATGAAGAGACAACACGTATTATTGACACGGATGTTCCGCTCGTTACGATTCCAGTTCGTCCGGGCCGAAATTTGGCCGTTATTATTGAGGTGGCGGCAATGAACTACCGTTTGAAGCAAATGGGCGTGAATGCAGCTCTGCAATTTACGAACAAGCTGACTGCTACAATTTCTGAAGATATGGAAGATATGGATTAAGGTTCAGTCGTTTGCAAGGAAGAACAAGGAGTGAGAGAAACATATGTCAACGGCAACATTACTGCTGAATCCGATTGCTTTTTCAATCGGGGCCATTAAGGTTCATTGGTACGGGCTTATTTTGGGGCTGGCGGCGCTTGTAGGTTTATATCTCGCCATTCGTGAAGGTAAAAGATTTGGCATACCACAGGAATTTTTTATGGATATGCTGCTGCTGGGTGTTCCTTCGGCTATTATTGGAGCGCGTATTTATTATGTAGCCTTCAAATGGGAAGACTATCGAGATAATCTATGGGATGTTTTTAAAATCTGGAATGGCGGTATTGCGATATACGGCGCATTGATCGGCGCGATTATATGCGCAGTCATCTATTTCCGCTATAAGGGTTATAATTTCTGGCGGATTGCGGATATCTGTGCGCCGGGTCTGCTGATCGGTCAAGCGATTGGCCGCTGGGGTAACTTTGTCAATCAGGAAGCCTACGGTGGACCGACGGAAGAAGGCTTTTTGCGGAATCAACTGCATCTGCCGGATTTCATTGTGAATCAGATGAACGTTAACGGGGTGTTTCACCATCCTACATTCCTGTATGAATCCCTGTGGAGTATTGTAGGTGTGATTCTGTTGCTCGTCATTCGACGTATGGAATTTGTACGTGCAGGTGAAATGTTTGCGTTTTACTTCATTTGGTACTCGATTGGCCGTTTTTTCATTGAGCGTGTACGGACGGATAGTTTGGCTTTTCAGGGACCAGACTGGCTGGCTTCTTTTGTGAATGCTTTGTGGTCTCCTATGGTATGGCTGGGGTTTGAACCAGGGCATCTGGACCCGAGTTACGGTAATGTACGGATCTCGCAACTGCTCCCTATCTTCATTGTTGTAGCTGCTGTGATTTTCATTGTGGTTCGTCGTCGTAAGGGTGCATCTGTTCCGAAATATAGCGATCCGATTGTCTCCAGCAAGGTAGGAGTCGATCAGGTGCCTGACGTGACGCCGGAACAGGCTTCTCGCCCGGGTCAAGATACGATTACGCCGACAACGGCTGCGCCGGATAAGCTACACAAGGAAGACATGGACGAGGACAAGAAGGAGCATCTATGATAAACACGATTTTATTCGACCTGGACGGAACGATTATGGATACGAATGAGCTGATTATCAGCACATTTCTGCACATTTTGAATCACCCGGACGCTGACCCGCTGACGCGGGAGCATATTATCCCTCATATGGGTGGAACGCTGGATGACCAGCTTCGTACCTTTTCGGGATTAAAGGATGTGTCTGAGCTGGTTAAAGGCTATCGTGCCTATAACTTGCTCCATCACGACCAAATGGTGAAGCCTTTTCCGCATGTCATCGAGGTTATTCAGGAGCTGCGTGCGCGTGGAATTAAGCTGGGGGTTGTGACGACTAAAATACGACCCTCTACGATTCGTGTGTTGGATCTGTTCAATCTGACCTCCTCTATGGACTATATTGTGACGGTGGACGACGTAGAGCATCCGAAACCACACGCAGAGCCTGTGCTTAAGGCGCTGGCTGGCTTGAACGCCAAGGCGGAGCATACGTTGATGGTTGGAGACAGCTCTTTTGATATTCTATCGGCTCAAGCCGCAGGCGTGAAATCGGCGGGTGTAGCCTGGTCCCTGAAGGGTGAAGAAACTCTACGGGGATATGGACCGGATTACATTTTGCATGATATGCGGGATTTACTGAAGCTGGAGCTTCAAGGTGTCGAGGTATCGTGAGGAAGGTTAACCGCTATCCTGTGGAAGGCCCCAATGCGCTGTGGCAGATTTATCGGACGGTAAGCCGCTGGAAAGGGATTAAAAACTTTGTTTTTATACAGATCGCCCGGTATTGTCCCGTGCTATCCTGGAAGAATGTCATTTACCGCAGAGTGCTTGGGATGAAGGTAGGGCAGCATGCGGCCTTCGGTCTGATGGTGATGGTGGATGTTTTTTTTCCAGAGCATATTACGATAGGGAACAATTCGGTGATTGGATATAACACGACCATTCTGGCGCATGAATATCTCATACAGGAGTATCGTATTGGTAAAGTAATGATCGGGAATAATGTATTAATTGGCGCCAATACGACCATTCTGCCCGGTGTTACCATAGGTGATGGAGCTGTAGTAGCCGCGGGGGCAGTTGTTCATAAGGATGTGCCGGCAGGGGCATTCGTGGGAGGTAATCCGTTGCGTGAGTTAAGACGGTCGGGTGCGGATGTATAGTTAATAGCATAACAATAAGGGTCCCTTAAGGATTAAGGGGCCTTTTTGTGTTGTTTTTTTGTATAATTTAATCGCAAGAAAAACTTCCGCTAAGCACGGCCTTGCTTCTGTGAAAGTACGTCGATAGATGTTTTTCTTATAGGATTTATGAATTTTGCAATGGATAAAATAAAGAGGGGGAGATCGTTTCGCAATGCTGCTCCAAAATGGGCTGATCCGTTCGGTTGACGTTCACAGGCAAGGCATGATAATATATCGAATATACTTTAGTTTATTAGCACTTTACCATGATAAAGATATTGCGAAATCATGAGGTGAATAGAGATGTCCAAGCCAAAAGGATTTGAAATCCCCGTAGGGGTTCGGGATTACCTTCCGCGTGCGGTGTCGAAGCTGCGGACGATTGAATTGAATGTACTCGAATGTATGGAGCGTTGGGGCTATCGTCAGATTATGACGCCTACGATGGAGTATTACGATACGGTGGGTGTGGCTAGTTCTACTTCGGATCGGAAGTTGTTCAAACTGCTCAATAACCGGGGAACTACGCTGGTGCTGCGATCTGATATGACCGCGCCGATTGCGCGTGTGGTATCGTCGCTGTTGAAGGAAGAGGAAGTACCACTCCGGCTTTCCTATCACGCAAATGTATTTCGGGCGATTGAGGAAGAGGCGGGAAGAGAAGCGGAATTCTTCCAGACGGGTGTGGAGCTGGTGGGCGATGACTCTCCTGAGGCTGACGCAGAGGTCGTGGCATTGGCGATTGCATCGTTGCAGGCGGCAGGGGTGTCCTCTTTTAAAATTGCCATGGGGCATGTCGGATTCCTGAATGGTCTGTTCGAGGAAATCATTCCGGGTCGACAGGCTGAACAGCAAGCGTTAAAGGAACTGTTATTGAACCGTGATGTGGTGGGCTACCGGACAGCGATTGAGGCTTTGGGTTTGCCTACCGAACATCGGGATAAGCTGGAGGCCATTCTTAGGCTTCGCGGGGGCAAAGAGATTTGCGAGCAGGCTACTCGCCTTAGTGTAGAGCAACAGACGATCCAGTCTATTGCACATCTATGTGAGGTATGGGAAGTGCTGGAGAGCTACGGTGTGTCTGAGCATGTGCTAATTGACCTTACTATGATCGGGGATTTTTCATATTATACAGGAATGACTTTTGAGGGCTATGCGGCGGAAATCGGATTTCCCGTATGTAATGGAGGGCGCTATGACAATCTGCTACAGCAGTTTGGTCGTTCCGTGCCTGCGACGGGATTTGCATTGAAGACGAACCGGATTGTCGATGGCGTAGACGGTATTCAGATCGAGGCGAAACGCCCGGTGCTTATTCGTTATGACGAGCAGGGACGCAGAGAGGCATTATCCGCCGCTGCACAACTTCGAGGAGCAGGACGGACAGTCGTTACAGGACTGACGGGTGGCCCAGAGGATCGCCGCCGCGAGCAACAGGATTTGTACGCAGAGGTTTACAGCTACACAGCCGAAGAAAGACAACCAGTACAAGGGAGGGAATTGCCATGACGGAGACGTTGAAGGTAGCCATGCCAAAGGGACGGATCTATAAGCAGGCTTCCGAGCTGTTTCGTCGAGCGGGGGTTCCTATTCCAGTAGATGTAGATGATACGCGCAAGCTGGTTATTCCGCTGCCTGAACTGGGAATGGAGTTTATTATGGCGAAGCCGGTGGACGTTCCCACGTATGTGGAGTACGGAGCTGCGGATATCGGCATTGTAGGCAAGGATGTTTTGCTGGAAGAGAACAAGGATGTGTATGAGCTGCTTGATCTGGGGATTGCCCGTTGCCGAATGTCGGTCATTGCTTTGCCGGATTGGCAGCCGGGTATTCGTCAGCGGGTGGCTACGAAGTATCCGAATGTGGCTTCCCAGTATTTTCGGGAGCAAGGCCAGCAGGTGGAGGTTATCAAGCTGAACGGTTCCATCGAGCTGGCACCGTTAATCGGTCTTGCAGACCGGATTGTCGATATGGTGGAAACAGGGCAGACCTTGAGAGAGAACGGATTGGTCGAGCAGATCAGCATTTTGGATATTACGAGTCGGCTGATTGCCAATCGGGTCAGCTACCGGATGAAAAATGGTCCGATTCAGGCATTGTGTGACCGATTGCATCAAGTGATTCCGACTACGGTGGCACCTAGGACTAAGGAATAGGCCAATGATTAGGAGAATAGAACATTCTGCAAGCTGCAAGTAAGGGGGAAGGGACAATGAAGATCGTATCAGCCCGTGATTTCAATCTCCAGCGCGAGGTGGATTACGGTACACCTGAGCAAAATGAAGCCGTTCGTGCGATTATCCGTTCGGTACGGCAGGAGGGAGATGCGGCTGTACTGCGGTATACGGAATCGTTCGATGGTGTATCGCTGACGGCGGAGCAGCTCCGTGTGACGAAGGAAGAATTGAAGGCGGCATATGACAAGGTGGAGCCTTCTTTTTTGCAGGCTATTCGGGAGGCGGCGGACAATATCCGTGCTTTTCATACGAAGCAAAAACGTAATTCGTGGATGGATTTACAGCCGGACGGCAGCTTGCTGGGCCAGATTATCCGACCGTTAAAGCGGGTAGGTGTGTATGTTCCCGGCGGTAAAGCGGCTTATCCATCCTCGGTGCTGATGAATGTGATCCCGGCTCAGGTGGCTGGTGTACCGGAGATTGTCATGGTGACACCCCCGGCAACAGGCGGCAAGGCGGGAATTGATCCATATACACTGGTAGCTGCGGCAGAGGCGGGTGTGACAGAAATGTACCGGGTTGGCGGAGCGCAGGCGATTGCGTCTCTCGCTTATGGGACAGATAGTATTGAACCGGTCGATAAAATTTGCGGCCCAGGCAACATTTATGTAGCGCTGGCGAAGCGCGAGGTATACGGTGCGGTGGATATCGACAGTATTGCAGGACCGAGTGAAATTGTCGTGCTGGCTGACGATACAGCGAATGCCTCTTATGTAGCGGCTGACCTGCTCTCGCAGGCAGAACACGACGAAATGGCCTCGGCCATTCTGGTTACGCCCTCGCAACGCTTGGCAGCAGAAGTATCAGCCGAGGTACAGCGCCAATTGGCGGAGCTGCCGCGCAGAGATATTGCTGCTGCATCGGTTGATGCCTATGGAGCGATTATTGTCGTGGATACGTTGCATGAGGGGATCCAGATTGTGAACAAACTTGCCCCGGAGCATTTGGAAATCATGACGGAGAATCCAATGGGGCATGTCGGTCTGATCGAAAATGCGGGAGCGATTTTTCTTGGAGCGTACAGCTCGGAGCCGGTAGGCGATTATTTTGCCGGACCTAACCATATTATTCCGACCAATGGAACCGCGCGGTTCTCTTCTCCGGTCGATATTGATGATTTTATTAAGAAGTCGAGTATGATCTATTACAGCAAGGAAGCGCTGCTGCGCAATGGAGAGACGATTATGCAGCTTGCCCGGCATGAAGGGTTGGAAGGCCACGCACGGGCGATACAGGTTCGATTGGACAATGAGAAGAAGGCGGTGGATGGCGATGGGGAACGAAAATAACGGAGCAGGGCGTGCAGGCAGCGTCAGCCGAAAGACGAACGAAACGGATATTCAGCTATCTTTTGCGGTAGACGGTACAGGACAAGCGGAAATTGAGACAGATGTTCCTTTTCTGAATCATATGCTGGATTTGTTCACCAAGCATGGACAATTTGACCTGAACGTACAGGCCAGAGGGGATGTTGATATCGACGACCACCATACCGTAGAGGACATTGGTATCTGTCTGGGGCAAACCTTGCTGGAATCGTTAGGCGATAAAAAAGGAATCAAGCGGTATGCCAGCGTCTTTGTACCGATGGATGAGGCGCTCGCGCAGGTCGTCATTGATCTAAGTAACCGACCCCATTTTGAGTATCGAGCGCAGTATCCGTCCCAGCAGGTAGGAAGCTTTTCGACGGAGCTGGTGCATGAGTTTCTGTGGAAATTCGCGCTGGAGGCTCGTATGACGCTGCACGTCATTGTTCACTATGGGCAAAATACCCACCATATGATCGAGGCGGTGTTCAAGGCACTGGGACGTGCGCTGGATGAAGCGACATCCATTGACCCGCGGGTAACG
Source organism: Paenibacillus terrae (assembly GCF_005217525.1). Taxonomy (GTDB): domain Bacteria; phylum Bacillota; class Bacilli; order Paenibacillales; family Paenibacillaceae; genus Paenibacillus; species Paenibacillus terrae_C. Next base: position 10,914 of record NZ_PNXQ01000009.1, read on the forward strand.
GGAGTGCCTTCGACGAAGGGAGTGCTGTAGTCCATGTCCATTGCTATTGTGGATTACGGCAGAGGCAATCTGCATAGTGTGAGCAAGGCGGTTGAGCGCCTTGGCTATGAGGCTGTAGTGACAGGAGATGCGAAGGTGATTCGTTCCGCCAGCGGTGTGATTTTGCCGGGTGTAGGGGCGTTCGGAGACGCTATGGAGCATTTGCGCTCCAGCGGCCTGGATCGAGTCATTCAGGAGGTTGCGAGCGCCGGACAGCCGCTGCTTGGCGTTTGCCTGGGGATGCAGCTGCTGTTCACTCGTGGCGAAGAATATGGCAGCCATGAGGGGCTGGATATTTTGCCGGGAGAGGTCGTGCGCTTTGCTCCTGATCTGGGTGTAAAGGTACCGCATATGGGCTGGAATCGTCTGCACATGACGCAGCCGGAACATCCATTGTTGCAAGGCTTGGAGGAAGGGCATGTGTATTTTGTACATTCTTATCATGCCAAGCCGGAGGTAGAAAGCGATTTGCTGGCGGTGACCGATTACGGCGGGCCGGTAACAGCTATCGTAGGCAGAGGCCATGTATACGGTATGCAGTTCCATCCGGAGAAGAGCGGGGAAATGGGAATGCGACTGCTTCGTCAGTTTTTGCAACTGGCTGAGGCGGAAAAGCGAGCGTAATTACACACAGGTATTTTTGAATAAGCTCACAAGGGGGTCATACTTTGTTCACGATATATCCGGCGATTGATATTCGCGATGGCAAATGTGTACGGCTGGTGCAGGGTGATTATAACCAGGAGACGATATACAATGAAAATCCGGTGGAGGTGGCCCGGGAATGGGAGCGCTTGGGCGGTTCCTACATTCATTTGGTCGATCTGGACGGTGCTAAAGCGGGTCAACCTGTGAATGATGAGCTGATCGGACGCATCGCGTCTGCGGTACAGGTCCCTGTACAGGTGGGTGGCGGCTTGCGTACGCGCGAGCATGTGGAGCGGCTGTTGTCACTGGGCGTGAGCCGCGTGATTTTGGGCACGGCGGCGATTGAGGACCGCGCTTTTACGGAAGCGGTGCTGGGCACCTACGGCGACCGGATCGCTATTGGTCTGGATGCACGAAATGGCTATGTAGCGACGCGCGGATGGCTCGAAACCTCGGAGGTTCGAGCAGATGAATTGGCTGCGGAGCTGGCTTCCAAGGGAGCGGAAACGTTTATTTTCACAGATATTTCCCGCGACGGAATGATGCAGGGGCCTAATGTGGAGGCGATCGTGGCACTTGCGAAAAGCAGTGGACGCACCGTAATTGCTTCCGGCGGTGTCAGCAAGATGGACGATCTGATTACGTTGAGTGCCTATGCGCAAAAAGGTGTAGGCGGCGCTATTGTGGGTAAGGCATTGTATACAGGTAGCATTGATTTACAGGTCGCCGTACAAGCTGTAGCAAAGGCATAGGGGGAGTAGGCATGCTGGCTAAACGTATTATTCCCTGCTTGGACGTAAAGGATGGCAGGGTAGTTAAGGGCGTCAATTTTGTGAATTTACGTGATGCAGGCGATCCGGTAGAGCTGGCGGCGCTTTATGACCGGGAAGGGGCGGACGAAATCGTATTTCTGGATATTTCCGCTTCGGTTGAAGGTCGTGCGACTATGGAAGAGGTAGTTCGCCAGACAGCCGGGGAAATTGCCATTCCCTTCACCGTGGGCGGCGGAATATCGCATGTCGATGATATGAAGCGCATCCTGCGTGCAGGGGCGGATAAAATCGGTATTAATACGGCGGCCGTTCGTAACCCTCAGCTAATTGCGGAGGGTGCGCGCAGCTTTGGCTCACAATGTATCGTGGTTGCGATTGATGCCAAGTACAACGAGGCTTGGGGCGAGTGGGAAGTATATACGCACGGAGGGCGCACGCCATCGGGCATTCGGGCCTTAGCCTGGGCCAAGGAGGCTGAACAGCTGGGGGCAGGCGAAATTCTGCTGACCAGCATGAATGCGGACGGAACCAAGGATGGTTTTGACCTGCCGCTGACCTCTGCGGTGTCGGATACCGTGGGTATTCCGGTCATTGCTTCCGGTGGAGCGGGCAAGCAGGAGCACTTTTATGATGTGTTTACGGCGGGTAAAGCGGATGCCGGATTAGCGGCAACGATTTTTCATTATAAAGAAATAGGAATCCCCGAGCTAAAACGGGATTTGAAGCGCAGAGGAGTGGAGATACGATGAGCAACGAATTGAACCAGCAGCTATCTCTGGAACAGGTATTGGATAATATCCGCTGGAATGAAGCGGGGCTTGTCTCGGCGATTGTGCAGGATGATGCCACGCTTCAAGTATTGACGCTGGCCTATATGAATCGAGAATCGCTGAAGCTTTCTCTGGAATCGGGAGAGACATGGTTTTGGTCCCGTTCCAGACAGGAGCTGTGGCACAAAGGGGCAACGTCGGGGAATACGCAAAAAATCACCTCCATCCAGCTGGATTGTGACGGTGACGCTCTGCTCGTCCGTGTAATTCCCAATGGTCCCGCCTGCCATACCGGAGAAACGAGCTGCTTTTTCCGTGATATTTCCGTGCCAGGAACAGCTGTAGCTCCTGCTAAGGATAATGCCGGGGGCCAAGCGTCAGTGACGACTCAAACGGGCACGGCTCATGCGGCATCAGACCGCTTTGAAGTGCTTGCCCAATTGGAAGCAATCATTAAGGAGCGGGAAGTGACACGTCCTGAAGGGGCCTATACGACCTACCTTTTTGACAAAGGCGTGGATAAGATTCTAAAAAAGGTTGGCGAAGAAGCGTCCGAGACGATCATTGCTGCCAAAAATAAGGATAATGAGGAGCTTCGTCTGGAGGTCAGTGATCTGATCTATCACTTGCTGGTACTGTTACAAGAGCGCAAACTACCGCTGGATGATGTGCTGGCTGAGCTGAACCGTCGTCATGAGCGTCCCCGTCGTGATTAAAATGGGTGATGTAGCGCTGAGAGAGGGGAGAGCCGCATGAAAATTGACTATCATACGCATCATACCCGCTGTGGTCATGCGATAGGAAATCTGGAAGAGTATGTGCAGCAGGGTATTCGGCTGGGACTGGATCAGCTCGGCCTGTCCGATCATATGCCGCTACTGCATGTAAATCCGGCCGACTATTACCCGGAGATGGCGATGCCTATGGAAGAGCTGCCCCGATATGTGGAAGAATGTCTGGAACTAAAGGAACGTTATAAGGGACAGATTGACATTCGTGTCGGCTTGGAAGGCGACTACGTCGAGGGCTGGGAACGGGAAATCGAAGACATCATCACCGCATATCCGTGGGATTATGTGATTGGCTCGGTCCATTTCCTAGGTGAATGGGATGTCACGGACTATCGCCAGGTACACCATTGGGAAGGTAAAAATGTGCTGGAGGTGTACCGCACTTATTATGATGCAGTTACCAAAGCGTCAGCTACCGGATTGTATGACATCATGGGGCATCTGGATGTCATTAAGCGCTTCGGCCACTATCCGAAGCTGGAGGAAGCGGAGGAGCTGCGCGAGCTGGAGCGCTCCACACTATCGGCCGTTGCCCGCAGCGGGCGGGCGATCGAGCTGAACGCATCGGGGCTATCCAAGCCCTGTGCGGAGATGTTCCCGAGCCGACGCATGCTGGAGGAGGCATTGTCGCTGGGCATCCCGCTGACGGTAGGTTCGGATGCACATGATCCGGCGAAGCTGTCCGAGCATTTGGAGAAGGCGCGTGCGCTTTTGCATGAGGTCGGATATCGTGAGCTTGCCGTATTCCGACAGCGTGAGCGCTCGACGGTGCCGTTGACGCTTTGATGTCTATGTTCTGCCTAAATATAGCCTATATAGCCCGATGACCAGCCGAACGCTGCCTTTTTACACATGAAGGCGCGTGCGGCTATTTGGCTTATTCACTCATTTTTCAGCGGCTGAGCCAGAGCCTGGTTCCGTTTTTTGGGATGAGGTATACCCTACTGTCAAGTCGTTTTGAAGTTGTGGTATACTGAAGGGTATGAACATGCCAGTTACAGTTAAAGGAGGTGCCTTTGTTATTTATGAAAGGGAAACATCTGCGAGCTTCGGGACCTAGCCCTAAGATTATTGTTTTGCGTTTCGACGCATCTTTCTTTTTTGAGAAAGCTGTGCGCTCGCTTGATCGCAATCATTATGACAAGGCATTGAAATATTTTCGCAAAGCCGTTGAATATGAACCGGATAATCCGGTGAATCATTGCAATATGGCGGGTATATTATCAGAGATGGGGGATTATGCAGGTTCGAATGAGATCCTGTCCTCTGTTCTGAGCGACGTAGACCCGTCGATGACAGAGTGTTACTTCTATATGGCGAATAATTACGCCAATATGGAGCAGTTTGAAGAAGCGGAGAAAGCCTTGGTCACGTATTTGGAGGAGGACGAAGAAGGACAGTTTCTCGATGAAGCCGAGGAAATGATGGAGCTGCTCTATTATGAGTTGGACCGTCCAACCAAGCTGAACCGCATTAAGGCCCGGCAGGGAGTGGTCGAGCATGATCAGGCCCGTGTCCTGCTGGAGGAAGGGAAGTTTGCTCAGGCGGCCCAATTGCTTAAGCAAATTTCAGAGGAACAGCCGGACATGTTCGCTGCGCGGAACAATCTGGCGCTGGCGTATTACTACATGGGACTGTTTCAAAATGCGAAGACTACCATTCTTCGGGTGCTGGAGGATGAACCGGGTAATTTGCATGCGCTGTGCAACCTGGCGATCTTTTATCAGCATGAGGGCGGCGGCCCAGAATTGGATCGTCTGATTCAAACGTTGACGGTCACCATACCATTTCAGGAGGAGCAGGTATTCAAGCTGGCTACTACGATGGGGATTCTCGGACGTCATGAGGAGGCTTACAGACATTTCCGCAGGTTGCTTCAAGGCGGCGGAGAGGATAATGATGACGCCTCCCTGTATCATTATACGGCAGTGGCTGCCAGCAATACGGGAAGATATGCAGAAGCTCGGCGGTTGTGGGGGCATTTGCAAAAGCAGGATGCTTCCTCGGAAGTTCCGCGGTTTTTCCTGTCCCGGCTGGAGGAGCTCCAGCAGGAGGGTACACCGCTACAAGTGCTTAGCTACCATTACCACCTCCCCTTTGAGGAACAATTCCGCATGTGGGAGAAGTTCGGAGCTGACCAGGTGCCTGACAGTATGAAGCGGGACCCGCTAATCCGGTCTTCCTTCTTCTGGGCGTTGCGCCACGGCGATCGAGCAACACAGCTTCAAGTCATTCAGGCGCTAAGCCTGATCGGTGACGATGAGGTGCGGCAGGCATTGGAATCCTTCGTAGAAGACCCGGATCAGGAAGGCGAGTTGAAACGGCGCGCCTTGCAGGTGCTGCAAGAGCTGACGGAGCCGCCAGTTAAGGACATACAGGAGATAAATCAGGAAACGGAACGAATTCTGCGACCAGAGTCAGAGAAGGTTCACCATGTATCCGAAGATGAGGTGCCTGCCCATTCAACTGTCCATCCAGAATGGCAGGCAGTGCTGGATAAGGTACTTGGCGTGATGAGCAAGCCGTCCGATCCGGTCATGCTGCGCGATTTGAGGTCACTTTGGCTGGAATATCTGGATCGGCTTGCCCCGGAGGTCCCGATTGTTCAGCATACTGAGGGATGGGCAGCGGCGCTGGAATACTTGACAGCCAAAATGAATCATCATTCGGTGACCTATCAGGAAGTAGCTGACCGTTATGGTATTTCCGTATCGACCGTAAGCCGCTATGCACGCCAGATTGACAGCGTGTGCGGTATCAAGCAGAAGATGAAACAGCCGCTTTCCACGTTTAAAAAGCAGGTCTGATACCTGCTCCAAACACCACCTAAAGGAGGCAACAAACGTATGTATAAATCCATAATTATTGGTACAGGTCCTGCAGGCTACACAGCAGCTATTTATTTGGCGCGTGCAAACATGAATCCACTGATCATTGAGGGAATGCAGCCCGGCGGGCAGCTTACCACAACGACTGAAATTGAAAATTTTCCGGGTTTTGAGCAGGGCATCCTCGGACCTGAGTTGATGGATAACATGCGCAAGCAGGCCGAACGCTTTGGCGCTGAATTTACTTCCGGCTGGGTAGAGGAAGTGGATTTCAGCAAGCGTCCTTTTAAAGTGAAGGTAGAGGGAAAAGGCATCATTGAGGCGGAGTCGGTGATTATTGCTACAGGAGCATCCGCCAGATATCTCGGTATTCCGGGTGAACAGGACAATGTAGGACGCGGAGTCAGCACTTGCGCCACCTGCGACGGCTTCTTTTTCCGTGAGAAAAAGATCATTGTAGTGGGTGGTGGCGATTCAGCCATGGAGGAAGCGAGCTTCCTGACCCGGTTTGCTTCCAGTGTAACCTTGGTTCACCGTCGCGATGAGCTGCGGGCATCTAAAATTATGCAGGATCGCGCACGGGAAAATGAAAAAGTACATTGGGCGTTAAACCGGACTCCTTTGGAGGTCGTAACGGGAGAGACGGGATTAAAGGGCTTGAAGGTACACAATAATGAGACGAATCAGGATGAGCTGATCGAGGCAGATGGTGTTTTCGTGGCAATCGGACATACGCCTAATACGGGCTTCCTGAATGGTCAAATCAGTACAGACGATCATGGCTATATTCAAGTGAAGCCTGGAACGACAGAAACGAACATTCCCGGGGTATTTGCCTGCGGGGACGTGCAGGATAACCGTTATCGTCAAGCCATTACGGCTGCGGGAACGGGTTGCATGGCGGCTATGGACTGCGAGAAATATCTCGAAGGCAGCGCTGTTCATGACTGGAGCGAAACACTGGATCAATAAAGAAAGCTACAGGATACAGTATGGCTAAGGTAGGGGCTAGGGTAGGCCCTGTTAAGCCGTGTCTTAGATTCAGGAAGAGAAAGCCTGCTGCATCTGCACAGGCTTTCTCCTTTTTATGGAATATGAGACTTGAAATTCCGCTAATCCTGCACTTTTCAACAGGGAAGTGTCCTTGACCGTAACGGGGGCTTCAATTATAGTTGGAACGTAGGTAACTATTATAAGTTCAAGATTTTAATCATATATTTCATACACAGTTTTTAAGTAAACATAAAGGTGGCTTGGAACATGTCTGAAAGTATCTATGTGGGTGTCGATTTGGGCGGTACAGCAATCAAGGTGGGCATTTGTAATGAAGACGGACAGCTTTTGCACACATACGAAGGACCAACGGAAACAGCTAAGGGCGTAGACGTTGTGATCAGCAATATCGAAAAATATGTGCGGCACATTGTTGAGCAATCTCCTTATGAATGGGATCAACTGAAGGGTGTCGGAGCGGGCGTTGCCGGTTTTACGAATGTTCGCGAAGGTATTATAGTTCTCGCTCCCAACATTGGCTTTCGTGACGTACCGATTCGTGCGCTGTTGGAGGAACGGATCGGCAAGCCTGTAAAAATAGACAACGATGCTAACGTCGCTGCACTTGGCGAAGCTTGGGCCGGGGCGGGCAAAGGCATAGAAAACTGCGTATGCTATACCCTGGGTACGGGTGTAGGCGGTGGTATTATTATCAATGGGAAAATCTATCAGGGCTTCTCAGGTATGGCCGGAGAAATTGGCCACATTAGCGTCGTACCGGATTTGGAGGCCATTCAGTGTGGCTGCGGCAAAATGGGCTGTCTGGAAACCGTATCTTCCGCAACGGGCATTATCCGTATGGCAAATGACGCTGTGGAACGTGGAGATCGGACTTCCCTGGCGCTGGTAGATCAAATCGCAGCCAAGGAAGTATTTGATGCAGCCAAGGCCGGAGATGAGGTCGCGCTGCGTATCGTGAAGCGGGCTGCCTTTTATTTGGGTAAATCTATGGCAGCGGTTGCCACCGTGCTCAACCCGGAGCTGTTTATTGTAGGCGGTGGTGTTTCCAAAGCAGGCGATTTCTTGTTCGAAGAGATGCGTCTGGTATATGCCAAACTGACACCTGAGCCACTCCAGCAAGGGGTATCTATTGTTCCGGCGGCGCTTGGCAATGACGCAGGTATCGTAGGAGCAGCGGGTTTGCTGCTGCGCTCCTGATCCATAGGTTACTGACATAGAGTGTGTTGAAGCAAAAGGAGAGGGAAGTCCATATGACAGACAACCTAAAAAACGCTGCGCCGTGGGCAACACTCATTATTATTACGGGAATGTCAGGCGCAGGGAAGACCATTGCAGTGCAAAGCCTGGAAGATTTGGGCTTCTTCTGCGTTGATAATTTACCGCCTGTGCTGATTCCCAAGTTTGCTGAACTAATCGAGCAGTCCAACGGTAAGATAGGTAAAGTGGCGCTGGTGATTGACTTGCGTGGGCGAGAATTTTTTACGGCTTTGTCGGAATCATTGAACTATATTAAGGATCATTTTACGATTCATTGTGAGATTTTGTTCCTGAATGCCAACGACGGTGTTCTCGTACAGCGATACAAGGAAAGCCGTCGCCGTCACCCGCTTGCTCCGGATGGTATGCCTCTGGACGGAATACGACTGGAGCGCAAAATGCTGGAGGAGCTGAAAAGCTCGGCAACACAGGTCATTGATACAAGTGTGATGAAGCCTGCAACTTTAAAGGCGCGGATTATTTCCCGATTTTCTCATCTGGAGAGCAGCATGCTTTCCGTAAACATTACCTCTTTCGGCTTCAAATATGGTATTCCCATTGATGCCGATCTCATATTCGACGTGCGTTTCCTGCCCAATCCTCACTATGTGGACCAATTGCGGCCACACACCGGACAGGATAGTGATGTGTATGATTATGTTATGAAATGGCCAGAGACTCAGGCATTCCTGACCAAGCTGCTGGATATGTTACATTTTTTGATTCCGCAATACCGCAAGGAAGGCAAAAGCCAGGTCATTATCGGTATCGGGTGTACCGGTGGTAAGCATCGTTCTGTCGCGATATCTGAATATTTAGGAAAAATGCTGGGTGCCAGTGAAACAGAATCAGTTTCTGTTTCACATCGGGATGCTGATCGCGACCGGCATTAATGAGGTGAAAACATGAAAGAGACCGGATCACAACGGGAGCGCCCTCGTATTGTTGTTATGGGCGGCGGAACCGGCTTGTCCGTCATGCTGCGGGGGTTGAAACAAAAGCCGCTGGATATAACGGCTATTGTTACAGTCGCTGACGATGGCGGAAGCTCCGGGATATTGCGCAGTGAGCTGCAAATGCCCCCTCCGGGGGATATTCGAAATGTATTGACTGCACTGGCTGATGTAGAGCCGGTGATGTCCGATATGCTAAAATACCGTTTCGGCGCAGGATCAGGCTTGGCAGGCCATAGTCTGGGCAACCTGATTTTAGCGGCGATGACAGATATATCGGGTGATTTTGTGACGGCGGTGCGTGAGCTTAGCCGTGTATTTGCTGTACGGGGGCGTGTGCTGCCAGCGGCTGAAGAAGGCGTTGTGCTGAGTGCCGAAATGGAGGATGGCACGGTGGTTACCGGTGAATCCAAAATCCCGGAAGCGGGCGGCAGAATCAAACGTGTTTTTCTTGAACCGACTCACGTGGAGCCGTTGCCTGAGGCTGTAGAGGCCATTAATCAAGCTGATGCGATCCTGATTGGTCCTGGCAGTCTGTACACCAGCATTTTGCCTAATCTCCTCGTACCGAAGCTTGCAGAGGCTGTGGTGAAATCTGACGCCATCAAAATATTCGTCTGCAACGTCATGACTCAGCCGGGTGAAACGGATGGATATACCGTAGGAGACCACTTGCAGGCTATTTATGAGCATGTAGGGCATCATTTGTTTGATTATGTAATTGTCAATAATGGAGATATTCCGCCCCAAGTACAGGAAATGTATGCCGAGCAGGGAGCCAAGCCAGTTCAAGTAGACATGGGAGAGCTGACCGACCGGGGATATAAAGTGGTTGCAGATACGCTTGTTCTGTTCCGCACCTATTTACGGCATGATGCCGACAAACTGAGCCAGCACATTTACCAATTGGTACAAAACTGGATATTAAGAAGGAGGTGAGTCCCTTGTCCTTTGCGGCACAAACCAAAAAAGAGCTTACGATGATTGAAAGCCAGCCCTGCTGTGAAAAAGCGGAACTATCTGCGCTCATACGTATGCTCGGGTCCGTACAACTGTCCAATAAAAGGGTGATATTGGATGTGTCCACAGAAAATGCCGCGATTGCAAGGCGGATTTACTCCTTGATCAAAAAACATTTTCAAGTTCATATCGAGCTGCTTGTACGGAAAAAAATGCGTCTGAAAAAAAATAACGTGTACATTGTCCGCATTCCTAGCGGTGTACAAGAGCTGTTAAAGGATCTTTATATCGTATCAGAAGGGTTCTTGTTCACGGACGGGATTAATCGGGATATCATTCGGAAAAACTGTTGTAAGCGGGCTTATTTGCGAGGCGCTTTTATGGCAGGTGGTTCTGTGAACAACCCGGAGGGATCGTCTTACCATTTGGAGATTTCCTCGATGTATGAGGAGCATTGCCAGGCGCTGGTCGATCTGGCGAATGAGTTTCATCTGAATGCCCGTTGTATTGAGCGAAAAAAAGGCTTTATTCTCTACATCAAGGAAGGCGAAAAGATCATTGAGCTACTTAGCATTATTGGGGCGCATCAGGCTTTGTTCAAATTTGAGGATGTCCGCATCATGCGTGATATGCGCAATTCCGTGAACCGGATTGTTAATTGCGAAACGGCTAATCTGAACAAGACGATTGGAGCTGCTGTCCGGCAAATTGAGAATATCAAGCTACTGGAGAGAGAAGTTGGCCTGGATACGCTGCCAGATAAGCTGCGCGAGGTGGCGGAAATACGTCTCGCTCATCCTGATTTGAATTTAAAAGAAGTCGGGGAAATGCTCAAAGGGGTTGTGAGTAAGTCGGGTGTCAATCATCGACTTCGCAAAATTGACGAGATGGCTGACAAAATCAGGGGAGAAAACGGCCTGATTCCATAAAAGGAGTGTCTATGGGGCTTCTGCCCCGGTTTTTTTAGTTTTTTTTCTAGTGTCTGTCCCGGGTTAATGTTATAATGTGATAAATAAAATGGAGTAAGTAGTGTCCAGATTTATTTGATGAGGGGGTAAGCTGACATGTCAAAACATCCGGTAGTCGTACGCTTGAAAACAGGACTGCACGCCAGACCTGCTGCGTTGTTCGTACAGGAAGCGAATAAATATTCATCCGAGATTTTTGTGGAAAAAGAAGACAAAAAGGTTAATGCCAAGAGTATTATGGGTATTATGAGCCTTGCTATCAGTACAGGTACTGAAATTTACATTAGTGCTGAAGGTGCGGACGCCGAGCAGGCTGTAAACGCTTTAGTAAGTCTGGTTAGTAAGGTAGAGCTGGAAAATCAATAAACAAACATCTGTTTTGTGATATGGTATATGCTCTTAGTGAAAAGCCCCTTTGGGGCTTTTTTTGTACCCGAAAAAACAGAGTGGGCAATCCCCCCGTTGGGCTTATCCAATGTGGTCCCATTGAATACCGACACTGTGTTTGGCCCAAGCTACAAGTAATTTACATTCTGTGATGGTATTCTATTCGGAAAATGTGACGCCTAACTGCAACCTTTTCTCTTTGTTTCCGTCTGGAAGGTACACACATCATCAAGAAAAGAGGGCGAATATGATGAAACATTGGACAAAAGCTGCAAATACAGCGGTTCTGGCAGGAGCATTATTGGCAGGAGTAGTAGCGGGAGGATTATGGACAGGAGCAGATCGTGCCTATGCCGCGTCAGCAGCTACGACGGTTAGCAGTGTAATTAATGTGAGCGGCAGCGGGGAAGTATTGGTTAAGCCCGATATTGCCTATTTATCCATCGGCGTACAATCTGAAGGAAATACAGCAGCCGCTGCTCAAAAAGCCAACGCCTCTAAAATAAGTAAAGTCACACAACTGCTGAAAGAAAAGTGGAGTATCAGTGCTGATGACATACAGACGAGCCAGTTCTACGTACAGCCTAACTATACCTACGATGAAAAACAAGGTCAGAAGCTCAAAGGCTACATTGCCAACCATACACTTTCCGTCAAGTACCGTAATTTGGATAAAATTGGTCAGTTACTGGATGAGGCTACACAATCTGGAGCGAACAACGTGGATAATGTGCGTTTTTCAGTAGAAAACTCTTCAGCTTATGAAGAAGAGGCGATTGCCAAGGCGTTGGGAAATGCTCAATCCAAAGCCAGTGCTGTAGCCAAGGCAACCAAACGCGGGCTTGGAACTCTCTTGAACGTAACGGTAGATGGGGGAGATGCCCAAACCTTCACACAACGTGAGACTGCTATGAGCAAGGCACTCTTTGATACAAATGGTGGAACAGAGATACAATCTGGTCAAGTGACTGTGAAAGTCCAAGTGTCGGCACAATACGAATTGAACTAACGTACAGATGATAACGGAGCCACAAGCGCCTGCTTTATGCAGGATGCCTTGCTGGCTTTTTTTATAAGCCGAAACTATTTTGTAATGAGTCTGTAACAGCTGGCGCCTACTAGATGTACAGATTGAAATCGGGGAGTGTACAGATTGTAAACTACGAACATAGGGGTATAGATATAATAAGTAAAGTAATCAACACACATAGAGTACGCACATCTACAACAGGAGGAATACTTAATATGAACAAGCACACGAAAAAATGGGGCTCCGCACTGCTGGCAGCGGGAATTTTAGCAGGAGTCACAGTTGTTCCCGTTTCCTATAGTGAGGCGGCTTCATCCAAACAACAGGCTACAGCACAGCAGCCAGGTATTTCTATCCATTGGAACGGTAAAACGTTGGCAGCCAAAGGAGTCCAGGTAAACGGAAGCACACTCATTCCAGTAGCAGCACTGCGCGACAGCCTGGGAATTCCGGTGAGCTATGATACCAAATCAGCGACATATACCGTAGGCAGTGGGTACAATATTCTATACATCATGTCCCCTTCCTCCGATGGTTCCTATGTCAATGTCAATGGAATAAGCACACGCAATATGGATGCCAAACAGATCGCCGGGAAACTGTACATTCCTATGAGTCTGCTGAAAGACTATCTAGGAATAGACGCTCAGTGGAATGCAGCCGAGAAAACAGTAGCGTTGAGCAAAAGCCAGCTGAATCCGATCACGATTACCTCCCAATCCCTTGCAGCTACAAGTGACTCCGAGGTGACCTACAAAGTCAAATATCCGCAAATCAGTGGTAGCCGGTTGAATGCCGAAGCTCAGCAGGCGATTAACGGTGTGCTTAAAAAGCATGCGGAAGAAGTGCTGGCAGCAGGCAAAAAGCAAGTGGCTGAGGGAGGCGCTACGGCGCAAAGACCGTATGAGTTTGGCAATGATTTTGCAATTGCCTATAATAAGGACGGTATTTTGAGTGTAATTATGCAGGATTACTCGTATACAGGTGGTGCGCACGGCATGACCGTCCGTAAAGGGTATACGTTCTCGCTGTCGGATGGCAAAATGCTTCAATTGTCTGACGTGCTGAAAGCTAACCCGAATTACAAAAAGTTCCTCAATAGTGACCTGAAGAAAAAATTTGATGCACTTCAGGCTTACGCAGGAGGTTTCGGTGGATTTAAGGAGCTTGCAGCTAATCCGAATTTTTATGTAACCAATAGTGGTTTGACGCTTGTTTTTGATCTATATGAATATACACCATATGCGTATGGGATTCCTGAGTTCACCTACTCGTTTAGCCAACTGTTACCTCAAGGTGGTAAGCCTTTCGCGGGACAGAATCCATAGTACAAATGGATAATAGTCGGATTACCTATACAAAATGAACAATAACCAAGAAAAGCTGCCTACCAGATACGAATATCCGGGGCAGCTTTTTCCGTTTACCAGCTAGTCAGAGGCAATAACTCGTTCTCTTATACACCTTCTGGAGAAGAGCTAGTTAGCACTTTATCAATAATACCGTATTCCTTGGCATCGTCTGCGGACATGAAATAGTCACGGTCTGTGTCCTTTTCAATGCGCTCCAGTGGTTGGCCTGTGCGGTCTGCAAGAATGCGGTTCAATTTGTCGCGCATTTTCAGAATGCGGCGTGCGCGGATTTCGATATCCGTTGCCTGACCTTGTGCACCGCCCAATGGTTGGTGAATCATAATTTCACTGTTCGGCAAAGCAAAACGTTTGCCCTTGGCACCTGCGTTCAGCAAGAACGCACCCATAGAAGCCGCCATACCAACACAAATTGTAGACACGTCAGGTTTAATGTATTGCATCGTATCGAAAATGGCCATACCGGCTGTGATCGAACCGCCAGGGCTGTTAACATACAAGTGAATGTCTTTTTCAGGATCTTCGGCAGCCAAAAACAGCATTTGCGCAATAATAGAGTTGGCTACAACGTCATTGACGTCCGAGCCCAACAAAATAATGCGATCCTTCAACAGTCTGGAATAAATGTCATAGGCGCGTTCGCCGCGGTTACTTTGTTCTACTACCATAGGAACATAGCTCACGTCAAAAAACCTCCCTTTAATATCGTTAATGGATTTGGTGGACATGCCGATTACACGTCCCTATTTATAAACTGTTACCGTATTAACCACATGATAAACAATTTCAAACAAAAAGTCAAAGAAAGTCAAACTAATAGTCAAAAAAAAGAGCCCTCTGCGCTCTTATTGGTTAAAACAGTATATAGAAGAATTTAAACATCATATAAATGGCGCGCCCGCGAGGAATCGAACCTCGATCTCAGGCTCCGGAGGCCTACGTCATATCCGTTGGACCACGGGCGCACAGCTAATTGGAAACAAAGATGATTATATGATATACGGCATTGAATTGCAAGCTTTTATTACGTGCGCATATTCACATAAAAAGTTGAGAAATATAGGTTCAGATAGACTTGCATGTGGAGCAAATATTGGGTAAGATATACGTGGGACTTAAAAAGTTAACCCGGGACGTTTTGAGACCAGTTAGTGATATAGCATTAGAGAAAGAACTTAGAAGTGTGCGGGAGTGGAAAGCATGCGAAAGATATTAGAAATACAGAAGCAGCTTCTGCCCGACCTCATGGATGTTTTGAAAAAAAGGTACACAATCCTGCATCAGATTATGTTGTCCGATGTTATTGGACGCAGAACGCTGGCGGCTTCACTGGACATGACCGAGCGCGTGTTGCGCGCCGAGACCGATCTTCTTAAAGCCCAAGGGCTGATTGAGATTGAGAGTGTGGGCATGAAGGTGAGCAAAGCAGGACTGGATCTGCTGGAACAACTGGAGCCGATTGCGAACAACTTGTTCGGCCTGTCCCAATTGGAGGATCAGATTCGTCAAGCCTATGGTTTGAGGAAGGTGGTTGTCGTTCCAGGGGATTCGGATGCTTCTCCTTTAACGAAGCAGGAGTTGGGTCGTGCTGGAGCAAAAGCGCTGCTGAGTGTTATGGACGACGAGGATGTGGTCGCTGTAACAGGTGGCACGACGATTGCCGACGTGGCGGACCAACTGACACTACCTGCTAATGGCCCACTTAAGGGCGGATGGTTCGTACCGGCACGTGGGGGTTTGGGAGAAAGCATGGAAATGCAGGCGAACACAATTGCTTCCACAATGGCTCGTAAGGTCGGCTCACAATACCGTCTGCTCCATGTACCGGATTTGCTCAGCAATCATGCTTACAACTCCCTGCTTGAAGATACGAATATTCAGGATATTTTAAGCCTGATTCGAGAGAGTCGGATCATCATTCACGGGATAGGCAACGCCATAGCTATGGCACGTAGACGTAAGCTCGACCCTGAAACCTTTGCCCAGATCAGCAGTGAGGGCGCGGTTGCCGAATCGTTTGGCTATTATTTTAACGAAGACGGCGTTGTGGTTCACAAAATGCTGACGCTTGGACTACGTTTGGAGGATATCAGGCGAACCGAGACGATTCTAGGCGTAGCTGGAGGTAAGAGCAAGGCGGCCGCTATTCATGCGGTGCTGCGTTTCGGGCAGGAAGATATTCTTGTCACCGACGAAGGCGCTGCTGCCGAGATTGTAAGCCGTTATTTAAAAAGTTAATGCGGATTGATTAAATGTGTTGTCTTGACGGGCTTTCGGGTCTGTCTTGAATATATAAACTAAACTAAACGAACTTTGGGAGGAACTCACTCATGACAGTTAAAGTTGGTATTAACGGTTTCGGACGTATTGGACGCCTTGCTTTCCGCCGGATTCAAAACGTGGAAGGTATTGAAGTAGTAGCAATTAATGACTTGACAGATTCCAAAATGCTGGCACATCTGTTGAAATATGATACAACACAAGGTACTTTCCAAGGAGAAGTAGAAGTACACGATGGCTTCTTCAAAGTTAACGGTAAAGAAGTTAAAGTTTTGGCTAACCGCAACCCTGAAGAACTGCCTTGGGGAGACCTGGGTGTAGATATCGTTCTGGAATGCACAGGTTTCTTCACAACTAAAGAAGCTGCTGAGAAACATTTGAAAGGCGGCGCTAAAAAAGTTGTTATCTCCGCTCCAGCTACTGGCGACATGAAAACTGTCGTTTACAACGTAAACCATGAAATTCTGGACGGTACTGAAACTGTAATCTCTGGTGCTTCTTGCACAACAAACTGCCTTGCTCCTATGGCTAAAACTTTGCAAGACAAATTTGGTATCGTTGAAGGCCTGATGACTACAATTCACGCTTACACTGGCGACCAAAACACTTTGGATGCTCCGCATGCTAAAGGCGACTTCCGTCGTGCTCGCGCTGCAGCTGAAAACATCATTCCTAACACAACTGGTGCTGCTAAAGCCATCGGTCTGGTAATTCCTGAACTGAAAGGTAAACTGGATGGCGCGGCTCAACGTGTACCGGTAGCAACTGGCTCCCTGACTGAGCTGGTAACTGTTCTGGAGAAAAATGTAACTGTTGAAGAAATCAACGCTGCGATGAAAGAAGCTTCCGATCCTGAAACTTACGGCTACACTGAAGACGAGATCGTTTCTTCCGACATCAAAGGTATCACTTTCGGTTCTTTGTTTGATGCAACTCAAACTAAAGTCCTGACTGTTGGCGACAAACAACTGGTGAAAACTGTAGCTTGGTATGACAATGAAATGTCCTACACTGCACAATTGATCCGTACGTTGGAATACTTCGCTAAATTGGCTAAATAAGAACAGTCTTATCGCGCAACATCATAGAGCGGAAACAGCAGTTATTGTTTCCGCTCTTTATATATCAAAATGTGCCTTAAATTCCTGTTTCGTAAAATTAAAAGGGTGCGGAGGAATATGGAGATGAACAAAAAAAGCGTACGTGATATAGAACTGAATGGAAAACGGGTGTTTGTTCGTGTAGATTTTAACGTTCCGGTTGAGGACGGTAAAATTACGGATGACAAGCGTATTCGTGAAACCTTGCCAACGATTAACTACCTGATTGAAAAAGGTGCAAAAGTTATTTTGGCGAGTCACTTTGGACGTCCAAAAGGTCAGGTCGTTGAATCCATGCGTCTGACTCCTGCTGGCGTGCGTTTGTCTGAGTTGCTCAAAAAGCCTGTAGTTAAAGTGGACGAAGCAGTTGGTGAGGCTGTTAAAGCGAAAGTAGCTGAACTGCAAAACGGCGACGTGCTGTTGCTTGAAAATGTACGCTTCTATCCAGGAGAAGAGAAAAATGATCCTGAACTGGCAAAGCAATTTGCTGAACTGGCTGACATTTTCGTGAATGACGCATTTGGTGCAGCGCATCGTGCTCATGCTTCCACAGAAGGTATCGCGCATCTTCTTCCGGCTGTTTCCGGCTTGCTGATGGAGAAAGAATTGTCTGTAATCGGTAAAGCTCTTTCAAACCCAGATCGTCCTTTTACAGCCATTATCGGCGGTTCCAAAGTAAAAGACAAAATCGACGTGATTGACAACCTGCTGAACATTGCAGATAACGTAATCATTGGCGGCGGTTTGGCTTATACATTTTTTAAAGCTCAAGGTCATGAAGTGGGTCAATCCCTGCTGGATGAATCCAAACTCGATGTAGCTCTTGGATTTATCGAAAAGGCGAAGAAGCTCGGCAAAAAATTCTATCTTCCGGTAGATATCGTTATTTCTGACGATTTCAGCGCTACAGCGAACACGAACATTGTGGACATCGACGGTATTCCTGCAGATTGGGAAGGCGTGGATATCGGTCCGAAAACACGTAAAATCTATGCAGATGTGATCAAAAACTCCAAATTGGTTGTTTGGAATGGACCAATGGGTGTGTTTGAAATGGAGCCTTTCGCTGGCGGTACGCGTGAAGTAGCGGAAGCTTGCGCAACAACAGAAGCATACACCATCATTGGTGGCGGTGATTCTGCGGCAGCGGCTGAGAAGTTCCATCTGGCTGACAAAATGGACCATATCTCTACTGGCGGCGGCGCATCCCTTGAATTTATGGAAGGCAAAGCACTTCCGGGTGTTGTTGCACTCAACGATAAGTAATCAAACGTACTGCGCATAATAAATGCTTTAGGGCACCTAATAGTTAGGAGTTGAAACCATTGAGAACACCGATTATCGCGGGTAACTGGAAGATGTTTAAAACCGTACCAGAAGCTAAAACTTTCATCGAAGAGATCAAAGGCAAAGCAGAGGTTGCAGGGGTGGAAAGCGTGATTTGCGCACCATTTACGAATCTTCCTGCTCTGGTTGAAGCAGTAAAAGGTACATCTATCAAAATCGGCGCACAAAACCTGCACTTTGCAGAAGATGGCGCATTTACAGGCGAAATCAGCGGCGGGATGCTGAAAGATCTGGGCGTAGACTACGTTGTGATCGGGCACTCCGAGCGTCGTGAGTATTTCAACGAAACAGACGAAACGGTAAACAAAAAGGTTCATGCGGCATTCCGCCACGGCCTGACTCCGATCGTATGTGTAGGCGAAAAGCTGGAAGACCGTGAAGCGGGTCAAACCAAAGAGGTTGTAAAAGTGCAAACTGTAGCAGCTTTTGCTGGTTTGGCTAAGGATCAGGCTGCACAAGTCGTTGTTGCTTATGAGCCAATCTGGGCAATCGGAACAGGTAAATCCTCCACTTCGCAGGATGCGAATGAAGTGATTTCCTACATCCGTAGTCTTCTGAAAGAACTGTACGATGAAAATACGGCCAATGCTGTACGGATTCAGTACGGTGGCAGCGTGAAACCTGAAAATGTGGCCGAGTACCTGGGCCAAAGCGACATCGACGGCGCACTCGTAGGTGGCGCTAGTCTTCAACCAGCGTCTTACATCGCGCTTGTTGAGGGGGCGAAGTAAGATGGCAGTACCAAAACCGGTAGCTTTAATTATTATGGACGGATTCGGGCTGCGCGACACCGTGGAAGGCAACGCGGTTGCACAGGCTAACAAACCGAATTACGACCGTTATTTAAAACAGTATCCTCATACAACGCTGACAGCTTCTGGTGAAGCGGTGGGTCTGCCGGAAGGACAAATGGGTAACTCCGAAGTAGGTCACTTGAACATCGGCGCAGGCCGCATTGTATATCAAGACTTAACTCGTATTTCGAAGTCCATCCGTGAAGGTGAGTTCTACGACAATGAAACACTGGTTAAAGCAGTGCAACATGCCAAGAACAACAACACGAAACTTCACCTGTACGGACTTCTGTCCGACGGCGGTGTGCATAGCCATATCAGCCATCTGTTCGCTATGCTGGACCTGGCGAAAAAAGAAGGCTTAACAGAAGTATACATTCATGCTTTCATGGATGGACGCGATGTTATGCCTGACAGCGGCGTGGGCTTCATGCAGCAGCTGATCGCTAAAATTCAGGAAGTCGGCATTGGCCAAATTGCGACTGTACAAGGACGCTATTATGCCATGGACCGCGACAAACGCTGGGAACGTGTAGAGAAATCTTACCGTGCAATCGTGTACGGCGAAGGTCCTCAATATACAGATCCAATGGAAGCATTGAAAGAATCGTATGAAAAATCAGTATTCGATGAATTTGTGGAGCCAACGGTTATTGTGAAGGCCGACGGAAGCCCTGTGGGACTGGTCGAGAGCAATGATTCTGTTATTTTCCTGAATTTCCGTCCTGACCGTGCGATTCAATTGTCTCAAGTATTCACGAATGCGGATTTCCGTGGCTTTGATCGTGGACCGAAATTGCCTAAAGATCTGCACTTTGTTTGCCTGACATTGTTCAGTGAAACGGTTGAAGGCTTCGTTGCCTACGAACCGAAAAACCTGGATAACACATTCGGCGAAGTGCTTGTGCAGAACAACAAAAAGCAATTGCGTATTGCTGAGACCGAAAAATATCCGCACGTTACCTTCTTTTTCAGTGGCGGACGCGATGTGGAGCTGCCTGGCGAAACTCGTATTTTGATCAATTCGCCTAAAGTGGCTACATATGATTTGCAGCCAGAAATGAGTGCGTACGAGGTTGCAGATGCAGCTGTTAAGGAAATCGAAGCTGACAAGCACGATGCGATTATCCTGAACTTTGCCAATCCTGATATGGTTGGACACTCCGGCATGCTGGAGCCAACGATCAAGGCGGTAGAGACGACGGATGAATGTGTTGGACGTGTTGTAGATGCGGTTAAAGCCAAAGGTGGCACTGTTATCATCATTGCCGACCATGGTAATGCGGATATGGAAATTGACGAGCAGGGACGTCCGTTCACAGCTCACACAACTAACCCGGTTCCGTTCATTTTGACTGATGAAAATATCGTTTTGCGTGAGCATGGAATATTGGCTGACGTAGCTCCGACGCTTCTGGATTTGATGCAACTTCCGCAGCCTGCGGAAATGACAGGAAAATCTATGATTGCATCCCGCAAGTAAGCTTGATTTAATAAGTATAGGCTTGACCAATAAATCATGATCGACAAAGGAGATTAAGTACAAATGACTATTATTTCTGACGTGTACGCTCGCGAAGTCCTCGACTCCCGTGGTAACCCAACTGTTGAAGTGGAAGTATATCTGGAATCCGGTGCTATCGGTAGTGCCATCGTTCCTTCCGGTGCCTCTACAGGCGCTCACGAAGCTGTAGAGCTTCGCGATAACGACAAATCCCGTTACCTGGGTAAAGGCGTTCTGCAGGCTGTTAAAAACGTGAACGAAATCATCGCTCCTGAGGTTATCGGCTTGGATGCTGTAAACCAAGTGGAAATTGACACATTGATGATCAAGCTTGATGGTACACATAACAAAGGTAAATTGGGTGCAAACGCGATTCTAGCTGTATCCATGGCTGTAGCTCGCGCTGCTGCTGAAGCTCTGGGTCTGCCACTGTACACTTACCTGGGCGGATTTAACGCTAAACAACTGCCAGTACCAATGATGAACATCGTTAACGGTGGCGCACATGCGGACAACAACGTTGACGTACAAGAGTTCATGGTTCTGCCTGTAGGGGCTCCTACTTTCAAAGAAGCTTTGCGTATTGGTGCGGAAATCTTCCACAACCTGAAATCCGTACTGAACTCTAAAGGTTTGAACACAGCTGTTGGCGATGAAGGCGGTTTTGCTCCTAACTTCAAATCCAACGAAGAAGCTCTGTCCACTATTATCGAAGCGATCGAAAAAGCTGGTTACAAACCAGGCGTTGACGTATTCCTCGGTATGGACGTTGCCTCCACTGAGTTCTACAAAGATGGAAAATACACACTGGAAGGCGAAGGCAAATCCTTCACCTCTGCTGAATTCGTTGACCTGCTTGCTTCTTGGGTTGATAAATATCCAATCATCACCATCGAAGATGGTTGCTCCGAAGATGACTGGGAAGGTTGGAAATTGCTCACTGAAAAATTGGGCAACAAAATCCAATTGGTTGGTGACGACCTGTTCGTAACCAATACAGAGCGTCTGGGTAAAGGTATCGAAGAAAACATTGGTAACTCCATCCTGATCAAAGTAAACCAAATCGGTACGCTGACTGAAACATTCGACGCTATCGAGTTGGCTAAACGTGCAGGATACACAGCTGTAATCTCTCACCGTTCCGGTGAATCCGAAGACAGCACCATTGCTGATATCGCTGTGGCAACAAATGCAGGCCAAATTAAAACAGGTGCGCCTTCCCGTACTGACCGTATCGCGAAGTACAACCAATTGCTCCGCATTGAGGATCAACTGGGTGAACTGGCTCAATACCACGGTCTGAAATCTTTCTACAACCTGAAAAAATAATATTACGCAAAGATGCTGACGGTGGTCAGGCGGCTGTGATTCAAGAACACGCAGTCTGAGTGCTCGAAGTCTTTTACGTAATTACAAAACAGATCTGTTTGCTAACGTGAGCAGGTCTGTTTTTTTGTTTTTGCCCATGCGATGTCGGTTTTACTCTTTTGCAAGGCTTAATGAAGTGATCGGTATAGCTGGTTGTTATCTACTGGAAGCTGTGGTAGAATAAAAATAGTGTTTTGCGTTAATTTCCGGCTATTCATAACATGATATGATCATGTTTTCATAAAAGAGGCTGTGTTGTTTTGCAAAACGGATGTATTAGCTCAGGAGGTGGGATTTTTCATGGAAATCTTTTTGAAAGTGCTGCTCGTTGTGTTCTCGATTGCTGTTATTGCGGTTGTTTTACTGCAAAAGGGGAAAAGTGCAGGTTTGTCCGGTGCCATCTCTGGCGGTGCTGAGCATCTGTTCGGCAAGACAAAAGCTCGCGGTATGGATTTGATTTTACAGCGCGTGACTGCTGTTTTGGGTGCGGGCTTTATGATCGTTTCTGTTTTGGTTGCATTTTTTGCAAAATAAGCTAAATAATAACCTTAAGCCTTCGTTTCACGGGAAACGGGGGCTTTTTTTGGATTTTAGATAGGCAGGGATGCCGTCGATTGAATTCGTGTATACTAGGGTATGAGTATATAAAGAGCCTTGTATCAGGAACAAGGAACATGCGGATTATTACTGAAAATTAAAGGTCACCCGAGGTGGACGATATTATGATAACAGAGCAACAATTACTTGATTTTATGCGCGAGACCGCATACAAACCTATGACTTACCAGGAGCTTGAGCAGCATTTTGAAATTAAGGATGCAGCGGATTTTCGCGAATTCCTTAAGCTTTTGAACGCGCTGGAGGAAGACGGAAAAATTCTGCTGACCCGTACGAACCGCTATGGTGTGCCGGAACGGATGGATTTGCAGCGCGGACGTTTGCAGGCTCATGCCAAGGGATTTGCTTTTCTGATCCCGGAAGACCGGGAGCACCCGGATGTGTACATTCATGCTAATGACTTGAAGAGTGCAATGAATGGAGACACGGTACTGGTAAGAGTAACGTCGAAGGGACCTTCGGGTGGCCGTTTGGAAGGCGAAGTCGTGCGGATCGTGAAGCGTGCAGTGCTACAGGTGGTAGGCGTGTTCCAGAGCCATGAAGCATACGGTTTTGTTTTGCCGGATGATAAGCGCATTAACCGGGATATTTTTATTCCAAAAGCCAGCTCCAACGGAGCCGTAAACGGTCAAAAAGTCGTTGTGCGCATTGTGAGCTATCCGGAAGGACGAGCTGCGGCGGAAGGCGAAGTGTTGGAGGTGCTGGGGCACAAGGATGATCCGGGTGTCGATATTTTGTCGGTCATTCGTAAGCATCAGCTTCCTGAAGCTTTTCCCGATGAAGTGACAGAGGAAGCGGAAAAGGCCCCCGATGCGATTACGGAAGAAGAAATTGTACGTCAGGGGCGGCGCGATCTGCGCG
Organism: Paenibacillus terrae; assembly: GCF_005217525.1. Taxonomy (GTDB): domain Bacteria; phylum Bacillota; class Bacilli; order Paenibacillales; family Paenibacillaceae; genus Paenibacillus; species Paenibacillus terrae_C. The sequence goes on from NZ_PNXQ01000009.1 coordinate 34,574, forward strand.
ATAAAACGATTGTTACGATTGATGGCGAGGATGCCAAGGATCTGGATGATGCGGTTAATGTAGAGCGTCTGGCGAACGGCAACTACCGTCTGGGCGTTCATATTGCCGACGTAGGGTATTATGTGCGTGAGAGCTCCAAGCTGGATCAGGAGGCGTATAACCGCGGTTGTAGCGTGTATTTGGTCGACCGTGTTATTCCTATGCTTCCGCATCGGCTTTCAAACGGGATTTGTTCCTTGAATCCGCAGGTGGATCGGCTGACTTTGTCCTGTGAGATGGAATTTAATGAGCATATGAAGGTCGTAAAACATGATGTTTTCACCAGTGTCATTAAAACGAAGGAACGAATGACGTACACTAACGTTCGCAAAATCCTCGAAGAGGAAGATGCTGAACTGATGGAACGGTACAAGGATCTGGTTGAAGACTTCCGCACGATGAAGGAACTGGCTTTGAAGTTGCGAGCTAACCGGATGCGCCGGGGTGCGGTTGATTTTGATTTTGATGAAGCCAAAGTAATTGTGAATGATGAAGGCAAGGCCGTAGATATCGTTAAAAGAGAGCGCACGATTGCCGAGCAGATCATTGAAGAGTTCATGCTGGCAGCCAATGAAACGGTAGCCGAGCATTTTCACTGGCTCAAAGTGCCGTTCCTATATCGGATTCATGAGGACCCGGACCCGGAAAAGCTGCAAAACTTTATGGCTTTTGCCGCCAATTTTGGACACCAGATTAAAGGTCGGGGGAACTCCATTCATCCGCGTGCGCTGCAAACGTTGCTGGAAGACATTCAGGGCACGAAGGAACAAACGGTGCTTAGCACGATGATGCTGCGTTCGATGAAGCAGGCGAAGTATGATGCGGAGTCGACAGGACATTTTGGACTGGCGGCGGAGTATTATTCTCATTTTACATCGCCGATTCGCCGTTACCCTGACTTGGTGATTCATCGTGTCATTCGTGAGGTATTGGAAAACGGTGGGGCTTTAACAGCCGAGCGTCAGGAGTATTTGACTGCACGGATGCCAGATATTGCGCAGCAATCTTCAGAACGTGAACGTGTGGCTGTGGATGCTGAGCGTGATACGGAGCAGATGAAAAAGGCTGAATACATGCTGGACAAGGTCGGCGAGGAATTCGAGGGGATCATCAGCAGCGTAACCAGTTTTGGTATGTTCATTGAGCTGGACAATACGGTGGAAGGTCTGACGCGCCTGAGTGCGCTTACGGACGACTATTATCATTTTGACGAGCAGCATATGGCGTTGATCGGTGAACGTACCTCCAAGGTGTTCCGCATCGGAGATGAGATTAAGGTTCGCGTCGCGCGCGTGAATATGGAAGATTACACGATTGATTTTGAACTCGTCGATATGAAGCAGCAGCAACGTCGTGAGCGCACGGGTGGTTCAAAGCCAGGTGTTGGCTTTGCGCGTGGCGGTGAGGGCCGAGGTAAAGGGAAGCCCCATGAGGGGCGCGACCGTAAGGGTGGCAAGGACAAGGCTGGCAGGGAGCGTAAAGGCGGTCGTGACGCCGCTGGGAAGCCTAAAGAAGCTGGTTCAGGCATAGGCGGCAGGGCTATTAGTACCACAGGTCGTACGGGCCGTAGCGGCGGAAACGGCGCAGGAGCGGGCTCAGCCAGCAGTTTCGGTTTTGGCAGCGGCAAGGGGGGCTACAACTCGCCAGCAGCGGGTGCGGGTAAACGTAAGAAAAAGACGTCAGCCAGCGGTATTTTTATCGGTGGAGCAGCTACCCCAGGAAGTGATGCCAGCCCGAGCGGTGACGGCGCTGTACGTCGTAAGCGAAAGAGCAAGGGCAGTGGTGGTGGCGGTAATAGCACCGCTGGATTTGTGCGGAAAAAGAAGAAGTAAGTGGCGGTAGCTTGCTTGTTGGATAGTAGGGCTTTTGAGTCAGTGCAAGCTGATTTGAGGCTTGGATTTGCGGCGGTTTCTGTCTGATGTTTTGGACGGAGGCCGCTTCGTTTTAAAGACTTGACCTTTCTTGCTTTTTCCGTCTGGATTTTGTTACAATATAGTTCTAAGCCGCTCATTTGCAGCTATTTAGTGAACGGGCTGGTGGAGCTTTCTTTTTTGCAGAATAGATTATATTAGAAACAAGGAGTGGTATTCATGGGTAAGAAGGCAGACGGGAAAGTGCTCGCCCAGAACAAAAAAGCTTCCCATGACTATTTTATCGAGGACACCTACGAGGCGGGCATGGTGTTAACGGGAACGGAAATTAAGTCTTTGCGCAATGGTCGCTCTAATATCAGCGATGCATTTGCAACTATTCGTAATGCTGAAATTCACATCCACAACATGCATATTAGTCCTTTTGAACAAGGCAATCGTAACAATCCGACCGATCCGACACGCACACGTAAGCTACTGTTGCACAAAGAGCAGATTCGCAAGCTCATTGGTCTGTCCAAACAGGAAGGCTACACGATTGTGCCATTAAAGATTTATGTTCGCAACGGTTATGCCAAGCTGCTGCTTGGACTCGGTAGAGGTAAAAAGCAGTACGACAAACGTGATGCTGCGGCCAAACGTGATGCTCAGCGTGATATCCAACGCGCTTTGCGTGAGAAGCAGAAAATTGCGAGATAATTTAGCGTAGCTTGGAGTCGGTAGACGAAGTGAAGCCATCGTATGATTAGGCTGGAGCTGGAGTTTGCCATTGTTACTTGAATTATTAGGTATGGTACAAATTACGTGAATAAGCTACTTGTTCCTGCAATGGTGCTATTTTGTGGAGCTTAAATAGCTTCATTCCGTTCCGTTATGATGTGTAATATGGTATACTAATGAAGTAGTAAGTTTTAATGTTTTTGTACTTCTGAGCTTGCTCGACTGTTGAATCTCAGGATTCAGCTTCCGATATAGTTACATGCATGCTTATGCTCCGGTATTTCCGGATTTGTCCGTGGAGCCCTTTTATAATAAGGGGGCGTTTATGGATTCGACGGGGATAGTTCGAGCATGGGTAGCGGGTAGTGGGGACGCGTCCGCTTCATCAACGCTAAAGCCTATTAAACGGCAAACAACAAAACAACTACGCTTTCGCAGCCTAAGAAACTGTGTGCGTGCTTCTACTCAGCATCGTCCATGTGACTGGGATAGGGGCTAACAAATAGTGGAATACGCTGTCTCATCTCCGCCTGCGGTGAGCTGAAGAAGATAATCAGGCTGACCCGAAGGGAATCCGGTGACGGGGAGTTCCTAGGGTGACATCAAAACTGTCACTACACCCGTAGAAGCTTATGTGTCGTTATCTTCGGACAGGGGTTCGACTCCCCTCGCCTCCATCTAAAAAACCCGCTCACTGAGCGGGTTTTTGCTTTTTATTGAGTTAAATATAGACCAAATGTAGACATGAAATTATTAAGAGTCAAATTGTACTAGACTTGTAGACATCATGTCTACAAACTCGGCTTATAAATTTTATGCACTGGATACAAATCATTTGGTATTGACCTTTCATTTGTACAAGCTAAATTTGAAGGGGAATAGAGCAGGTAGAAAGAAGGCTTGGCAAGCAGGTTGACATGGAATTTGCTCCATTTCTATAGAAAATAGCGACGGTACCGACGTTGGCGTAGAATGACGCTTTCGTCGGTACCGTCGCTTTTTAGGTTCAAAGGGGGTGATAATTTGTCCTTAAAAAGAAAAGGAACATCATCCTCTTTTCCATATTAATTTCAGAAATATACATTGAAAATTACGCTTGGGATGGTTCTTTCTGTAAACATAATCTCTATTCTGGCCGATACATACATAAGATGGGCTATTGTTAAATATACCCTCTTACTTTCGTATTTTGAAGTAAACTCTCATCTTTTTAAGAAGAAGGGACTACCTCTATGAATTATATGGACGAGCATATCCTAAGTCTCAAAAATAAGCTTAACCACGATGTAGCATCTAATAACGAAAATATGAACCTATCTCATACTGCTGTACCCGATCAGGATAACTATGTTGCTGAACAAAACAGGGTGCTGCGGATGGGTGATGAACTGATCCCGTTGGAATGGAAAACGATTTTGGATGGACAAATGGCGTTTAGCATCCCCAAATCTTTTAGCTTGATGGCACTTGAGCAATCCCGATTTAAATATCCTTCGGAACATCGTCCTCAGATTATTTACACCTCTTTGGACGGAACGGTGAATACCACCTTTAATCCGACAGAATCGGATTTGGAGGTGGACGAGCTTCCCGAATTTGTAGAACAAATGGCGGATGTACTGCGGTCTGTACAACCCGTTCGTAATTGGATCGGTACCGAAATGATCGTGAATCGTTCCGGGCTGTCTATCGGAATTATTCGTTTTGTAGCAGCAGGTGTGGATATGAATTTGTACAATGAAATACTGCTGTTTATCCATAAAGGACAGGTGATAATGGGCACATTTAACTGTATGGAATCGGATATGGAAGCGTGGTTGCCTGTGGCAGAAAATACAGTGCAATCTCTCCATAGGCTGCCGATTCCCTCACATCCCACGTATGAGAAAGGAGCGGATTCGTTATGAGTTTGGGCTACGATAATATTCAAATATATCCCTATGTTATGGTCGATCTGGAGCAGCTTACCCTCACGAAAAAAATCAACGAGCATACCCGGCTCTATTTTACAGGAATCATCCCCGAGGAGATGCAGGACAGCTATGTGGAAACGACTGAAAAGAACACCGTCATCGAGGTGAGCCAGCGGGATGAAACGGGCGAAAGCAAGCCGCTGTTCAGCGGGATTGCCCTGTCGGTCGAAGTGAAGGTCGTGCGGGACGTGTACTATCTGGAGGTGGAGGCGATTTCTCATACCTACCGGATGGATATCCAGCAGCGTACCCGTTCTTTTCAATATACAAAAATGACCATTCCTCAGATGCTGGAGCAGATCGGCAAGGACTACGAAGGGCTGGATGTGATTGATGGAGCGACAGGTGGAGAGCCAATCGGAAGGCTGGCCATCCAGTATCAGGAGACGGACTGGGCGTTCTTGAGACGTATGGCCTCCCGGTATCATACGAGCCTGATGCCTGTGGCACGTTTTGACAGTCCAAAATTTTATTTTGGCATTGAGGATAGCCCTGCACAGGTGGTGCTGGATCATACCCGTTATACTGTGCGCAAGCAAATGCTGCCTTTCCGTTATTTTCAGGAAAATGAGCAGGCGAAGGTGACGGAAAATGATTTTATTTTCTATGAGGTAGAAACGGACGAGGTACTGGATTTGGGAGCTCAGATGACCTTTCAGGGACACAGCTTGTACATCATTGAGGCGTATACCGAAATGAGGCAAGGGCTGCTGCGGCATCAATATGTACTTGCCTCGTACACAGGCTTACGGCAAAAAAGCTACTACCAGGAAAAGCTGGCGGGAGCCTCGTTAAGCGGTGTGGTTGTAGACGTGCGTCAGGATCAGGTGCGAATCCATCTGGATTGCGATGAGAAGCAGGATAAAGATAAGGCGCATTGGTTCAACTATTCGACGGTGTATAGTGGCGGAGGGCATACAGGCTGGTACGTGATGCCAGAAAAAGGAGACTCCGTATCGTTGTATTTTCCGGGCAGTCGTGAAGAAGATGGGATTGCGGGGAGTGCGATCAGGCGTGCAGGCAGAGGGAGCGGACATAACAAGTTTTCCAATCCCCAGATGAAAATATGGCGAACGCCTCATGGCAAGGAGATTCGTTTGGGGCCGGATGAACTGGTCGTGACGGGGAAGGACGGCGCTATTTTTATCAAGCTGGATGACAAGGAAGGTATTCATATCGTGAGCAGTAAGCAGGTAAATATCTCGGCGGGTGGCAATCTGAGCCTTTCGGCAGGGAAAACGATGAGTCTGTCCGCAAGCAGTGAGCTGCGTATGGATTGTAATGGTAGTCATATTCAATTGAGCGGATCAGCGGATATGAAGGGCAGCGAAGTGAAGTCGAATTAGGCTACAGGGCGGCTGCTGAATGGCGGCAACATGATGATATGAAATGAAGAGCTTTAGGTGGTGGATGAAAGCAAATGGAGAAGCCTATAGATGAGCTAGACTCGCAGCAGTGGCAAGCCATTTTGGATCAGGCGTGGTTTCTGATCCGCAGAGATTGGGCGCTGAAGTTCAAGGCGACGCAAGAACAACGGATTCAAGCCTGTGTAGAGGAGTTTCAGGGATATTGTCGGGACATTCGGCAAGAGCAGCTTCAAGGAAGAAAAGGAAAGATCGGTTATATCACGTACTCCGTGCTACGTACCACATGGCTGGAGGAGCAGCCTATTTATCTCGTGGAGGCAGCGGACGCCTTATGGGTACTTGATCCTGAACCGATCCGATTCGAATATGATACAGAGTGGACGTTCTCCTATTGGTGTGATTTGCAGCAGCATTTGAGAACGGAGGTAGAGAAACAACAAATTTCTCTAACAGAGCTGGAATGGGAGCAGATCATGCTGGAGGCAGCGGTACATATTCATGAGCTAGTGGTGAATATGATTCGTTTGGCGATGAAACAGGCGGTGTGTTTACCGGAGTTTCAGGAACTGGAGCGGGAAGAAACATTCGAGATTCGTGTTGGAGAGTACCTGGATCAGAGTGTGTCTGTGTATAAAGAAGACCGCAGACGGATGGATGCGAACGTAATCAAGTCGTGGCTGGAGGAAAAAGAAGAACAAGCCTACAGCTATCAGGCGTTGGAGGGCATCCAGCTATCGGACGGAGATTATAGCCAGTTGGATTTTCGGTATACGGCCTTTCGTCAGATCAAGATGGAACATAGTCGCTTGCATGGCTGTGTCTTGGTTGGAACAATGTGGGAGGAAAGTCAACTCAATGGAATCGACTTGACATACAGCTTGCTTCATGGAGCCGATTTTAGTGGATGCTCGATGAAGGGAACGATATTGGATGTTGTTATGGGCAACGCCGGATACGGCTCGGATGCTTCTTTAGATTGGGAGCCATTGGGGTTTGCAGGTGTAGATTTCACAGGGACGAGCTTGCAAGGATCTCGTTTTCAAGATGCACAGCTGCGAGGAGCTGTATTTCAAGATGCCCTGCTGCAAAGAGCATCCTTGAACGGAGCGGATCTAACAGATGCTTATTTTGCGGGAGCGGACGTGTCAGGTGCTTCCTTTGAGGGAGCCTATTTGAACCGGGCCGATTTTACGGGCGCGAATGTACAAGGCGTGATGTTTACCGACGAACAGCGTAGGCAGGCCATTGGATTGGAATGTGTAGCCCTTGAGTCTCCTTCATGGGGGGAGCCTTCTACATCTGCACAGGCGAGGGATGGCAGGAAAAGGGAGTGGTTGCATTGAGATATTTCCGACTGATGATGGATGAGCGGGTAAAACATCGGATAGAACCTGCTGCGCTCTCTCCCTTGCAAGTAGAAGACATCCTGACAGGGACCCAGGGACAGAAACAGCAGGATGATCCTCTTTTTCTGTCTGTACATACTGATCAACGAACGATATACCCGGATTTTTTGGAATTTCCTCTGCCGCTGGTGTCGGATCGGCTGAAAGCATTATTGGAGAAATATATGCCGGGACTGGAATGGAAAGCGGCCATCCTTACCGATTTCCAGCAGGCCAGACAGGACGTGTACTGGGTGCTTCATCCGCCGATGGTGGATTGCCTGTCCGTACAAACGGAATGGTACCCCAATGATACGTTGAAGCATTTGGTGCTCAAACAGGGGGATATCCCATCGCCCGTTTTTCGGATTGCGGGACTGATCGAACCCCATATCTATATCCATCTGGCTGTGGCGGAAAGTCTGCTACGCCGATCTTTTACAGGCATTCGAGTACAACGAATCGAGATGGAGCACTAAGGAGGATGGAGCAAGGTGGAAGAAGCCCAAGTGAAGCCGGGAACCGGCGCGAAAAAGAGCTATGTCGTGGCAGGAGCAATTTTAAGCTGTAGTTATGGCACGCAGCCTACGCGTTTGAAACGGCCTTTTAGCCATGGGGTCTACGTGAAAAACAAAGCACAAATGAACATTGGAGATTATGTACCGGGTGTGAACATCCAATCTTTTGGGAACTGCTCCAGTCTATTAAACCCGGCTGTGCAAGCCAGTGACATGGTGGACATCTATGGTGTGAAGAAAGCCCCGTGTGTTCCTGTCCTGACCATGCCGTGGCTGAACGGAAAAAGCGACATGAGGATTGAGGGCCAACCTGCCTTGACACAGAACTGTACCCATCAGTGTCTGTATTGTGGTCATATCCGAATTGAAAATGATGGGCAGGAGCTGGATTAATGGCCTGCTCTTTGACTTGTTGCATGACGCCATATTTCGGATACTCCCTCGCAATTTTATGTTGTCGGAAAGGAGAACTGAAAGGACTTGAGCGTATTGCAATACATGGAAACGGATTGGCGTTTTTAAAGCGCCTCGCCTCCCGCTTTGGGTCGGTGATAGTGCCAGAGGTCGCCTCAGCTTCTCCGAGGCTTTTTCGGGATGCCGGAAGGCAAATCGTACAGGGTGGAATGGGATGTATTTTACCGGGAAAGGAGAAAATCGTCAGGCATTACGCGCAGTTCGAGGCTTCTTATCGCAAGGAGCTGGGGCTGGAGCCGCCGCAGGAGCTGAGAAGCCAGAAGGCGTCATATTTGGAGTAGGTCGGCAAGTCGAAGTATGGGGGTAAAATAGTGGGCAAAGTTGTTCTTGTCCGACCGTTTTTACTGAAAACTGAATACTGGATAAATAAGAAAGTGACTATTCCCAGTTGAACAATCTATTAGGGGATAGTCTCTTTTTGTTTTTTCGACAGCATTCGCGGTTTTGTGAGAATTTTGTGAGAACGGTTTGATAGAATGTTATTGCAATGAGGAGGGAGAGGCAATATGGGCGAGTGAATCAAGCGATACTGTTCGGAGTTCTGGTAAATCGAGCGTTTCAGTCACGATTTATAATCAGGACGAGCAGCAACACGTAAGTAGCGACGGTAAATAGCGCAGGAAAGATATAGAAGATTATTGGAGCTGTAGCAGAAGCGTTGAGAGACGATTGAAACTCGTATGAACTTCATCATCGAATATAACGAGAGGCGAGTGAAAGTAGCAGATGATTAGACGGTGTATTTCTTCGTTATTGGTATTATTTCTTATTGCAGGAGTGACCCCTGTACATGCAGCCGCTACTAACTTGGCGTTAAATAAAACGGCAACAGCTAGCAGTATATGGTTCGGTTCTCTTCCAAGTTATGCAGTCGACGGGAATCCACGTAGTGAGTGGGGACCTTCAACCGCAAGCGGTTCTCCTTGGCTCAAGGTTGACTTAGGCTCGGTAACACAATTTAATAGTTATATGGTACAGACATTGTCAGATCGGTACAACAGTGCGATCACATTAGAAACAAGCAATGATGATTCAACTTGGACTGTATTGGATACAGTATCTGGAAATACTAGTGTAACTATCAATAAAACATTGCCTCAAGTTGTCAGTGCAAGATATGTGAAGGTTACGATTAATTCGTGGTCTTTTTTTCCTGACATTACAGAATTCCAACTATACAATACCACGCTGGATGCGCCAACCGACGTTGCAGCTACAGCAAGTGATGAGCAAGTAACGTTAAACTGGAGCAGCGTGTTGAATGCAACGAGTTATAAAGTGTATCAAGGAACATCGCCAGGTATATACGATGCAGCTCCGGTAGCGACAGTCAACGGCACAACTGCAACAGTAACAGGGCTGACCAATGGTACAACTTATTACTTTGCGGTTAAGTCTAATAACGAACACGGGGAAAGCTCTTTCTCGAATGAAGTGAGCGCAAAGCCACATATTAACCCGCCTGCGGCACCAACAGGACTCACAGCGACAGCCATTAACAGACAAGTAGCGTTAAGCTGGAACAGTGTTGCCGGAGCTGTCACCTACGATGTTTACAAGGGAACAACATTGGGGTCCTACGAGTCAACTCCGGTTGCGACCGTGAGCGGGGCGACTTATAGCTACACGGAAACAGGTTTAACGAACGGTGTGACGTATTATTTTGTAATCAAGGCAAGCAACGCAGGAGGCAACAGCGACAACTCCAATGAAGCGAGTGCAACGCCTCAAGTTTCAGTACCTGGAGTGCCGGTATTGCTGCCCGCCACAGCGGGAGATTCGCGAGTAAGTTTAACTTGGAATCCGATGATCGATTCCACGGGGTACAAAATATTCAAAAGTACGACTTCCGGGGCTTATGGGGCAGAAGAAACCACGGTAAGTGGTTCGGTATACAGCTATGATGTAACAGGATTGGCGAATGGCACCACATACTATTTTGTCGTCCAAGCAACGAATCCAGCAGGAGAAAGCACTGCTTCCAATGAAGTGAGCGAAACGCCCAAAACCGTGCCGTCATCGCCAACGGATGTAACTGTGACAGCAGGTGATAAACAAGCGACCGTCAGCTTCAATACCCCTGTCGAAAATGGAGGAAGCCCAATAACACGCTACGAGGTCACAGCCTCACCAGGGAATATTACCGCAATAGGGACGGCAAGTCCGATCACGGTAACGGGGCTGTCAAATGACACCACGTATACGTTTACGGTGAAAGCTGAAAATGGTGCAGGTAGCAGTGCAGCTTCCGCTGTCTCCAAGGAAGTCACGCCAACAGCGCCATCCAGAAACAGAGATAAATCCGTAACGGATACATCATCTGAGTCTTCTACATCGACTATATCGCCAACACAGACCACGTCGCCTGCTCCGGCACCAACTCCTGAACCTGCGCAGCCTACTGTTGATGTATTCAAGAGCAGCATTGTTAATGTAGCAAGCTCAGTTAAGGCTATTGAGTCCAAGGTAGCGGAAGCAAAGCAAGCAAATGTTAAGACTGAATTAGCTGATATTAAAGGGCACTGGGCTGAAAAGGCGATCAATACGTTCGTGAAATTGCAGTTTATCAAAGGTTATGAGAATGGACAGTTCAAGCCTAATGGTAATATTACACGTGCGGAGTTCGCAATGCTTGTCTCTCGCGTATTCGATATTAGCGGCGATGCTGACCATTCCGCAGCTATGAGCGATATCAGCAGTCACTGGGCTAAGGGAGCTATTGAGAAGCTCGCCAGCGCGGGAGTAATTGGTGGATATGGCGACGGAACCTTCAAACCGAACCAAACGATTAGCCGTGAAGAAATAGTTATCATCCTATCCCGTATTGTGAATTTGAGTAGTGTGAATAAAGATGATTCCAAAGGTAACTTTACAGATTTATCGAGTGCAAGCTCCTATGCAACGAACGCAATTAAGGATGTCGCAGAAGCGGGTATTATCACTGGCAAGAGTGATGGCGTATTTGATCCACAGGGCAATGCCACTCGCGCTGAGGCTCTAACAATTATGCTGAATGCATTGAGCCTTCATCCACAAGTTAAGAATCTCGTGGGTTCCTTGGACTAATGTCTTACCTGATATAATTCATGTGTAACAGCGGAGCTATATGTCAAAGGTTATCCTGAAACAGTTGGAAAGGACTGTTTCAGGATAACCTTTTGTTTTAGCTGCTGATATGATGTTGCCTATGCTACCTCATAAATGGATTGGGGTCCATACTACCTCCCTAAAATAGGCTAAGTATTGCGGCGGTGGATTTTATCTCTGAAGGCAAACCAAGGGTTGATCTTCTCTTCTTTTGAATAAGTATTGACACGGATAGAAAAGTATTATATCTTTATATCAAGATAAATAAATTAAAGATATAACTGATTAAGAAAATATTAAATATGGAGGCATAGATATGATTGCAATTTTAAAAAGAATTAATCAGCTTGCTCAAAAAGCAAAAGAAGTCGGGTTAACTGAAATTGAAATAACTGAACAAAACGATCTTCGCAAAGAATACCTTCAAATCTTCCGGGGTTCTATAAAAAGCATTCTCCTGAATGCTACTATTTATGATCCGCATGGAGACGATATTACTCCTGAAAAGCTGAAAAAAGAACAGGCCCAAATAGTTAAACAATAAATTTAATTTTTTGTTGAATATCTTAAATTTGATAATCTTAAAATATATGATATGGAGAGTGATTTTTATGTTGGCAAGTGGATTGTTACTGGTACGTTTGGTGGTTGGACTGTTGTTGGTTGGGCACGGAGCTCAGAAACTTTTTGGATGGTTTGGTGGTTATGGTCCAAAAGGTACTGGCGGTTGGATGGAATCGGTCGGAATTAAACCAGGAGTATTCATGGCCGTGTCCGCTGGGTTGATGGAATTGCTGGGAGGAGTCCTATTTGCTTTGGGAGTACTCACTCCATTGGCTGCATTGTTCATTACCCTGACTATGCTTGGGGCGATTTTCAAAGTACACGGCCAAAACGGGATTTGGGCAACAGCTAATGGCTATGAATATCCGCTAGTTCTGATTGCAGTCGTAGTCGGTATCGCATTGACAGGGGCAGGCTCATATTCCATTGATGCAATACTTAAATAAAAGACTATGAACCTTTAGAACACAACAACCCCTATTCGTCTTGTGTATCTTTAACTACTCAGACGAACAGGGGTTAACTTTATGTTGTATGGTTATTGTGTCGAAGTTTTTTTTCGTGCGTCTTCATTCGTTTCTTTCTCAGTTAAAAAGTAAAGCAAAGCTAGCAGCGGCAGCGCGACTCCAATCAGAGCACTGAAATTCCAACCTCCTTGCGCATAAGACCAACCGCCTATAGATGATCCAATGGCACCGCCTATGAAAAAAATAGACATGAAGAGTCCGTTTAGACGCCCCCTCGCTTCACTTCCCAAGGAATAAATCACACGCTGCCCAAGTACAAGATTTCCCGATACGGCCATATCCAGTGTAATCGCTGAAAGAAAGAGCAGTATAAGAGCAATTGTCGAATGGTTTTGAACAAGATAGATTAGTAAAAAAGACAAGGCGGCAATGATCATGGCTAGCCCGGTTAAGAATTTGCTCCAGCCTTTATCAGCCCATCTTCCGGCTATCGGAGCTGCTACTGCACCGCCCACGCCTACTAAAGCAAACAATGCAATACCTTGCTGGGACATTCCGAAATCATCCGCTAATCGTAGAGGAACGACAGTCCAGAATAGGCTGAAGGCTCCAAATAGACAGGCTTGATATAGGGCGCGGCGGCGTAATACGGGTGTTTGTTTTAAAAGAGTGCCTAGAGAGAAAATTAATTTTCCGTAAGCAACCGTAGGCGCAGGCTTGCGTTCAGGAAGAACTCGCGAGAGCAAAATCGTCAACAGCGTCACAACAATCGCTGACAAAATAAATATGGCTTGCCATCCCCAGATGCTGGTTATAAAGCTTGCCACTGGTCGTGCAAACATAATGCCTAGCAACAGTCCGCTCATTACATTCCCGACAACGCGGCCGCGCTGCTCTTCAGATGCTAAGTACGTGGCATATGGCACCAGTATTTGGGCTACCACCGATCCAATTCCAATGAACAGAGATGCGGTCAGGAACAACGGTGCATTGGGGGCGAATGCGGCTGCGAGCAATGCACCGACTGTAATCACTAACGATACGACCATGAGGCGTCGATTTTCAATAATGTCACTGAGCGGTACGATAAACAGTAATCCCACAACATAACCGATTTGAGTTAAAGTGACAATGAAGCCCGCTGCTGTGGAAGAAAGGCCCATAGCAACATGGATAGGGCCTACCAGGGTTTGAGCATAATAAAGATTGGCAACGATCAGGCCGCATGCGGCCGCCAACAGAAACATCATCCAATTTGAAATACGATTACTTTCTATGGTTTGTTGTTCTCTTTGCATGATAATCCTCCTCATGATTTGTTTAGTAATTTGCAACAACACTCATTATTTCAGTGCTACCAGAGAAAATAAATACTGAACGTATAGTTCATTAATTTGATAATCAAATAATATACTGAACGTTTGGTTTTGTAAATAGGTAAATTCGTTTTATTTTTTCTCAATATTTGATATACTGAACGTACAGTTTATTTTTTGTTTACTTACATCTATGGAGGAAGGGGGGATTCCAGTGCAGAGTAAAAGAGGACGTCCGCGTAATGTCGAGACGCAAAAGTCTATCCTTAACGCTTCCTATGATCTACTGTTGGAGCATGGCTTTGGGGCAGTTACGGTAGAAAAAATTGCCGAGCGAGCCAAAGTTAGCAAAGCGACCATTTATAAATGGTGGCCTAACAAGGCTGCCGTGGTGATGGATGGTTTTTTATCAGCTACCATAGCGAGATTGCCCGTGCCCGACACGGGTTCTGTACTAGATGATATTCTCATTCATGCCACGAATTTAGTAAGGTTCTTAATAAGTCGAGAGGGTAAAATCATTACAGAGTTAATAGGTGAGGGGCAGCTTGATTCAGGATTATCGGAGGCATATCGAACCCGATATTTTCATCCTCGGCGACTCGAAGCCAGGCTCCTTTTGGAGCGGGGGATGGAGCGCGGGGAATTGAAGAAAAATCTCGATATTGAATTAAGTATAGATCTCATTTACGGACCGATTTTTTATCGATTGCTGGTAACTAGTGATCCATTAGACGATTCCTATGTGCGACAATTAGTAATGAATGCGTTCGAAGGAATTCGCTCGTACTGAATCAGGATTAAAGAAATAAAGAGGATGTCCCAAGGCATTCTTCTTTAAAGCACCAAACTCAGAATTTGGAGATTTTTGATTTTGAGTTGTCGGAAGAGGAAATGAATGTGATTTCGAAGTTCAGCAGTGAGGACGGATATGGGGGCAGGACCCCAAAGCTTATGAAGAATTATAATGCGGAAGGATAGACTCCTCTCCAATTGATTAGCCTACTCAGAGAGCGGGCTTTTTCTGTTTCATGAACTAGATTGTAAATGGACTGTAGGTCAAACACTCAAATGTCAGGGAATTGAACCCTTTTTTCCGAATTTGATGTATTATATGGTAGGAATGCAGTCTTTTCGAAGGGAGACCATGATGGGGATTCTGTCGAGATTTAGGGATATTATGAAAATGAATGTTAACGCCTTATTAGACAAGGTGGAAGATCCGGAGAAGACAATTGACGATTACATGCAGAACCTGAACATTGACCTGGGCAGAGTGAAAGCAGAAACCGCTTCGGTGTTGGCGGATGAGAGAAGAGCGAAAAGAGCTTTGGATGAATGCAGAGCGGAGATCAAAAAGCTCCAGCACTATGCTATGAAGGCAGTGGAAGCTGGCAATGACGAGAACGCTCGAAAGTTTCTGGAGAGAAAGGTAACGCAGGTGGAGAAACGGGGACAATTCGAAACCGCTTATGACTTGGCTTCATCAAACACCGCAAGTATGAAACAAATGCAGGATAAACTGGTGTCCGATATGGACCAATTGGAAGCACGGCGCATCAATCTAAAAGGGAAAATGGTTGTTGCCAAAGTACAGCAATCATTGAACGCCATGGGCGGTCAGGATTCCGTATTCGAAGCTATGGAAGAGAAGGTTAATCGGGCTTATGATGAAGCAATGGCTATAGCCGAGCTTAGAGCAGGGACGCAGGACGATCTGGATGATTTATTAGCACAATATGAGAAAAGCACGAGTGCAGAGGACGAATTGGCTGCAATCAAAGAAAAACTGAAAGATCGGAAATAACAGTTCTTTATGATAGAGGTGAGCAGATGCCGGTTATCGAATACAAATGCCCAAACTGCGGCAGTGGCATGGTCTTTGACAGTGAAACAGGAATGTTATCCTGTCATAGTTGCGGAAGAAAGGACAATATCGAGTATTTTCCAGATCCTCTGACGAATCAAGTTTTTCTAGAAGACGAGGCCCAGGAGTATCATTGCACCAGCTGCGGAGCAGTCATTATGACTGAAATGGAGACAAGCGCCACGGTTTGCAGCTTTTGCGGATCAGCGGTAGTTCTCGGCGATCGACTGACTGGGGAACTGGCCCCGGCGCAGGTCATTCCTTTTTCGATCAGTAAGGAAGAAGCTATGCAAGCCTTCCGAAAATGGTGTAAGAATGGCCGTCTGACGCCGAATCGGTTCATGACAGCAGATCGAATCAAGGGAATCACCGGGATGTATGTGCCTTTTTGGTTATATGAATTACATAATGAAATTGAGGTTCAGGGTCAGGGCAAAAAAGTGAGAACCTATACGAGTGGGGACTACGAGTATACGGAAACGCAGCATTTTGATGTATACCGGAAAATTCGTCTCAATTACGTGAAGGTTCCGATTGATGCCGCGGAGAAAATGAACGACGAGCTGATGGATAAATTGGAGCCTTTTCCATACGATCAGCTAAAAAGCTTTAAAACTCCGTATCTCGCCGGCTACATTGCGGAGAAATACAGTTATAACGACGAGGAGCTTTTCCCGCGAGTGAAAGAAAAAGTGAAGGAATATATTGATGCTTATATTCAGTCATCGGTGTCAGAGTATACTGCTGTGGACTATACGGATAAGCAAATTGATACCACATTAAAACAAGCTGATTACGTCCTGCTCCCGGTATGGGTAATACACTATGACTATAATAGGTTGGAGCATACGTTTGCCATGAACGGTCAGACGGGCAAGGTAGTTGGCAAGCCTCCGATTAGCAAGCTCAAAGTGACTGCCTGGTTTGCAGGCATTTCCGGTGTCTCTTTCCTTTCATTGAAGCTAATCACTTGGGTGATTATGGGGGGGATGTTTTAATGAAAAGGGTTGGACTGATCCTGGCAATCTTGTTTTTCTTCGCTGCTTTTCTAGCCATTCCTGTGGAAATAAAGGCCGAAGCGGCTACAACGGAATGGAAACCATTGATTTATGATGAAGCGGGTCTGCTTAATCAGACAGAGTATGATGAGCTGAACACGATGGCTAATCAATACGGGGCCGAAAGAGAGACGGATATTATTATTTTTACCTCCAGTAACCCCGATAATATGGATGTTATGAAAATGACGCAGGACTTTTATGATGATCATGGACCTGGATATGACAGGTCTCATGGAAATGCGGTTATTTTAACGCTGGACATGCGAAATAGAGAGATTTATTTGGCCGGATTTTACAAAGCAGAGCGGTATCTGGATGACGACAGACTGGATAAAATACGTGACGAGATTAGCCCGTACTTGACGAGCAGTAACTATGAGCTTGCATTCCAAAAATATATTTTAAGTGCGCACAGGTATTTGGGAATCCGACCAGGGGTGAACCCGGACAGTATATTTTATAGTATTGCGTTTCAATTGGTGGCTTCACTGGTATTGGCGGGGATTATCGTGGGGAAGATGGTTTCCAATTCCGGCGGCCGTGTTACGGTCAATCGGCAGACCTATGAGGATGCCAGCACTTCGGGGATTTTGGAGCATCGGGATCAATACCTCCACACAACAACAACGAAACGGAAGATTGAAAAGAGTAGCAGTAGCAGCGGCTCAAGCGGGGGCGGAACCACCAGTGGCGGTCATTCGCATAGCGGCAGCAGAGGTTCATTTTAACTGAGGGGATGGGAATAGAATGGGATTCTTCAGAAACCAATTTGCGAATGTGGTAGAGTGGGAAGAATTTAGAGATGATATGATTTTTTGGAAATGGGGCAACCGTGAGATTAAAAAAGGAAGCAAGTTAATGATCCGCTCCGGCCAAGACGCGATTTTCGTAAATAACGGCAAGATCGAGGGGATTTTCGAGAATGAAGGATCCTACAATATAGATTCTGAGATTATTCCGTTCTTGTCCACGTTAAAAGGGTTTAAATTTGGCTTTAACAGTGGTATGAGGGTAGAGGTTTTATTCGTTAATACGAAGGAGTTTACTGTCAAATGGGGGACGCAGAATCCGGTGTTGATCCCGACTCCCCAGCTACCGGGCGGGATGCCTATCCGTGCCAACGGCACGTTTAATTTTAAGGTGGACGATTATGTTACGCTCATAGATAAGGTTGCCGGGATGAAAGACAGCTATCTGGTGGAGGATGTTAAAATCCGGATTACTTCTGTGCTGGATCAGTTGTTAATGAAGTGGATCAGCAGAGAAGGGAAAGACATGTTCAATCTGCAAGCGAATGCTTCCGATATTTCCAAAGGCATTCAAGAGGATCTGGATATGCAAGTGATGGACAACGGGATGACGATTACAGGCTTTCACGTGATGAGCTTCAATTATCCTCAAGAAATTCAGGATATGATTACGAAGACGGCTTCTCATGAAATGATCGGTAATTTGCAAAAGTATCAACAGGTCACAATGACGGACGGTATTGCATCTGGCAACGTAAAAGGCGGCGGCGCTGCTTCGGATATGGCGGGTATGATGATGGGGATGAATATAGCGAAT
>NZ_PNXQ01000009.1:52858-76986 GCF_005217525.1 Paenibacillus terrae
CTTCGGCCGAGCCTCAACCGGACTCTGCTGCTCCCTCTCCTGATGGAGACCACAAAAAGCCCAATTTCTGCCCTAACTGTGGCGTGAAAAACGAAGGAGCTAACTTCTGTCCGAATTGTGGCCAGAAACTTTGAACGTGTAGCCCATGAGGTCGGCCAACAAATAGATGGTCGTTGGATTGCATTTGGAATTAAAGAAAGCAGTGCATCAATGGAGTGAAAAATTCACTCTAGCAAGGATTGCCCATCTGAAAAACCGCTCATTGAGCGGTTTTTTTGTCACTATAAAGGATTGAAACATGTGGGCAGGATAAGGTACTATAGTTGTATAGTATATATTTATATTAATTAATTAGTTTTTCATTAACAAAATATATGTATAGGAGCAACGAAGATGACCAAATTCCAAGATCAAATCATTGCGCGGTACAAGTTTGATGATGAGGGGAATGTCGGCAAAGATAGCTCAGGGCAAGGTAATGACGGGGTTGCTTCCGGCACAGTAGTACCAACAATCTCCAATGCCAGCGGCAGAATGGCTTTAACGCTAGAGGGAGGTCCTAATGGTACATCGTATATACAGCTTCCTTCTGATCTGCTTAAAGATGTAAGCGATAACACGGGTGTCACGGTGACTGCTTGGGTAAGCTTCGGCAAATTCATTGATATGTGGGAACGTGTTTTTGACTTTGGCAAAGCCCATACAGGGCCCTATATGTTCATGACACGGAATCTGCGCGGGACTCTTTTCGCCGAGGCAGATCTGGCTGTAGATCCGGGGAGAGGCTTTGTGCGAGATGAGTGGATGCACATAGCCATGTCCGTGTTCGGTACAAAAGGCGGTACATTAAGCAGTGCGGGTCCGGTTGTGTATGTGAACGGCGAGGTCGTAGCGGATGGCTCCATCAGCCAAACCTCCAGCGGCAACTATGCCAAGCTGCGCAGATGGTTTGAGACGTTTACAGATTCGTCCAACTACAGCAACAATTTTATCGGTCGTTCCCAGCATGCAGCGGATGTGGATTTTTCCGGTTTCCTATCGGACTTTCGCGTGTACAAAGAGGGTTTATCAGCAGACGAAGTCATTGAAGTCATGTGCGAGTCATTGACAGACGAAGAGGTTGTGAAGCTCGCCAAAGATAAATATTTGTCCTTCCCTACGACGATTGTAACCAAGGACTTGTCCCTGCCAACGGTCCTCATGGGCGGTAGAGTAGAAGTGACCTGGAAATCCAGCCACCCTGAGACACTCTCTGACAACGGTCAGGTTCAGGCAATTACCTCCGCACAGGGGGTGACCATTACAGCCTTTTTGACGAAGGGACTAAGCCGTATTGAAAAAAGCTTTGAAGTATCCGTCCTTCCAGAACAGCTACCTCCTTACACTATGACCATTCATGGAAATAGGGAAGTCATGGATATCAGTGAAGTGATGTACGGCTTGTTCTACGAAGATATCAATAATGCAGCGGATGGCGGAATTTATGCGGAGCTTGTTCAGAATCGTTCCTTCGAGTCCTTCGTGTTTGATACCTATTCCCATGCTTCCGGTGAATGCGGCTGCTCTACGGGGCGTAACCGTAACCCTTTGTTTGCCTGGTCTGGTGATACGGACAAGATGACTCCGCAAAATAGCGGCGGATTAAATGAATTTTTAGGTGCTAAAGACAAAGATGTGAACTCTTATTATGTGACGGTAGCGGATGGTGCGACTATTCGGAATAAGGGCTTTTCGGATTCTAACCAGAATTGCGCCATGTCTATCCAAGCGGGTGACAAGTATGATTTCACCATCTGGGCGAAGGCCGAGTCGGCAGGCACGATCACGATACAACTGCAAGATGCAAATGAGAAGGCCATTAGTGAGTTGGTAACCATACAGGTGGAAAGCGGCAACACGTGGAAGAAGTACGGCATAGATTCCAGGCTTGTGCTGACAGGCACGGCTACGGTTCTGGGGCAACTGGCGCTGACGTTTGACGGGGACATTTCGATGGATATGGTTTCCTTGTTCCCACAGGATGTGTGGGGTGCAGGGGAGGAGACGCGATCCCCATCGGCACACGTCAACTTCCAAGGGAATTCCAACTATAGACTGAGAAAAGATCTGGTGAACGCGTTGGTCGATATGCATCCAAAGTTCCTGCGTTTTCCGGGCGGTTGTATCTCTGAAGGTTCGTTTATTTGGGAAAACGTATATGACTGGAAGGAATCTATTGGTGATATCGAGCTGCGCAAGGAAAACTTTAATGTATGGGGCTATATGATGACCATGGGCCTTGGTTATATGGAGTATTTCCAGTTGGCCGAAGATCTGAATGCAGCTCCGCTTCCGGTTATGGCCTGCGGCGTTCTCTGCCAAGCTCGTTCCGATTATGCTCATCCGGCTGGAGGCGCATTAAGAGAGTACTATATCAAGAACTTCACAGACCTGATCGACTTTGCGATTAATGTGGATTTCGAGAACAATGAATGGGCCGCCATGCGTAAAAAAATGGGCCATGCAGCTCCGTTCGATCTGCACTATCTGGGTGTAGGGAACGAAAATTGGGGCGTCGAGTTCTTTGCCAACTTTGAAGTGTTCAAAACGTCTATTGATGCGTATATGGAGGAAAACTATCCAGGCTATGAGCTGCATATCCTCTCCACGGTTGGCGCTCAAGCAGATGACGATGCATATCAGCAGGGCTGGAAGTTCCTGAGTGGTAATATAACCGGTTCGGCTAAGGTCGCTTTTGCAGATGGTGCCCAAGTAACCGAGGAAACCGTGACATGGTATGAGAAGCAAAAAAATTACATGGACACCATTGCAGATGAGCACTACTACCGTTCCAACGAGTACCTGCTTCATAACGCGGACCGATATAATTATTACTATAGAGCGTATAACGCAGACGGCAGCGTAGACTGGAAGGAAACATCTAAGGTGTTCGTGGGCGAGTATGCGTCTACGGATAAAAATACATTGGCAGGCGCAGTAGCAGAGGCAGCGGTGATGACAGGCTTTGAAAATAACGCCGATGTCGTTCTGTTGGCTGCCTATGCGCCGCTGTTCAACAAGGTGCTGACGGACGGAACCTACAGATGGACGCCGGATTGCATCTGGTTCGATGACGAAACCGTGTGGTTCACACCGAACTACTATGTACAGCAGATGTATGCCAAATATTTGGGCAATAAAGTACTGGCGACCTCTTTTTCCACTTACAAAAACGGCAAGCCAATAGACCTCATTCCGCAGGGTGGAATCGAAATTGCGACAGGCAACGCCGAGGTGATCGTTAAGCGTGTGACCGTCACGTCCAACAAGGATGGCTGCGTGCTGCTGGATCAGGACTTTTCCCAGGAGTTGAATCCAGCTTGGCAGGTCATTCCGGGCTCCGTGGGATCTACGGTGGAGGCAGGCAAGGGGCTTGTCCTCCAAGCTCAAGCCAGCGGTCTGAACGGCCTGTACATTTTGGACGACCAATGGACGGATTATAAGGTGGAGGTTGTGGCTTCCCGCATTTCTGGCACGGACGGTTTTTATGTGGGTGCGGGTCTTACGGATATTTCCGCAGAGAAAAAGGACGTGGTCGAATATGCCGTTGGCTATGGCGGCAAGGCAACGGGCGTGAAGGTGTACAAGCAAGGGGTGGAAGGCTATACCTTAGGCGACTACTCTTCCAGTACAGCGGCAGGCAACCTGAGAGCGGCCAGCTATGAAGAGCTTGCTGATCATACCGATTACACCATAACGGTGAACTACGGTGGCGAAACGGGCAACAGCCTGATCTGCTCTTACACCGACGGAGAGACTACCAGCAAAGTGCTGGACTACAAGCTGGAGGCTTACAACAGAGATGTGTTCAACTCGGTGACCAAAGATGCGGAGCATGTATATGTGAAGCTTGTGAATGCCGATAACGTGGATAAGGCAATGCAGTTGAACCTTCAGGAATTGAGTGTGGAGTCCAGCGCCAAGCTGATTACATTAACTGGCGATGCTTCTCTGGTTCATGTACCTAATGTGAATAAAAAGAATGATGAGAAGGTTGTGCCTACTGAGCAGCAGGTTTCGCTCAGTAATAACGCGATCCTTCTGCAATTACCCGCTAATTCGGTGAATGTACTGATGCTGGATCTTAAAGCATAGGCAAACTGTGAGGCACGTAATCATGTGTAGAAAATTTGAAAAACCCGCTCACTGAGCGGGTTTTCTTTGGGTGAAACTAGTGTTAAAAAAGTCCTAGACCCCCGTGGTTTTAACGATGTAATCGAACGAGTTCATTATTCTAGCAGACGCTATATCCAAATATCATTGGCTGCCGTTAATTCGGACTCAGTCCCGCCAGTGTTAACTAAACCTCTAGGCTCCACCAGCATGATATGGCATTCCTTTTCGGCGAAAGGCTTGTGCTCGACTCCCCTTGGGACAATAAACATTTCGCCCTGGCAGATTTTCACCTGACCATCGCGGAAATCAATGAACATCTCCCCTTCGAGCACGATAAACACCTCGTCGGTATCTTGATGGTCGTGCCATACAAAATCCCCAACAATCTTGACGAGCTTAAATTGATAGTCATTCATTTCGCCAATAACTTTCGGAGACCAATGATCGTTGAACTTAGATAATTTCTCATTCAGGTTAATAGCTTGGTAATGGATACTATTTCCTCCGATTCTTTTACCTCCATTATACCATTAACGAGGTTTAGGTATTATGAAGATAATGCAGTCAGAATGTTGTCAGAAGAAAATAAAGTCCTGGACTGTCGCTGTTTTATTGAACTAACGTTCCCCGTTAAATTAATAACTCTATCTGCAATTTCCCTTACTGTCCATCATGTATTATGATTCTATAAAAAGGGAAGGGACTCTTCTGCCATGGAATTATCGAGGTCTCAGCAATTAGCTCAAGAGTATATAACAAATTACGCAAGAAGCCGCAAAAATGAGGTGGAGCAAACAATTAGGGAAATCCTTCAAATGTCCAGCATCGAGCTGAAGACATTTGAAGATGCTATCACTAAACTAAAATCTCATGCAAGAATTGCGCTGCACTTTCACCCAGATCGATTAGATCCGACCATGAAAAGCGTTGCTGAAGCACTACTTGAGCAGGGAATTTATAAAAGCCAGTTTGAGACTTTCCTATCGAATGGAAGTGTATCAGCATTTCCAGGTGGTGAACGTGACGTTTGGGAGAATAAAATGTTTGGCGGAGCGTACCAAATAAATGGCTCAACCAATAGCGAACGGCCCAAGTATGGGGCACTCAATGTCATGTTACATCCCGATGGACCTGCTCCACGTTTTGGATCATGCTATTTCCTTTTATCCACTGAGGTCTCTCATCGTTGCACTTATACTTATTTGGATTCTCACCAAGACTCCAAGGAAAAGGGGACGTATGAGGAATTTGACCTCATTTTGGCTGCTCTCATGAGGGATGCGTTCTATAGTGATTTTGCCATTGGTGAAAGAAATCTGACGGTTCGAAAGTTAATCGACCATATGCTTGTCAATCTTGAGAAACCATTCCAAAATCCATCAAACAAAGAGCCAAACCGAAATCTTAACCACTATATTGAAGCTCAGGTTCATGGTGACATTTTTCTTAAAGAAGACGTAACGATGCTTGTTGCCGATCCATCATTTAAGGGCACCCATACAGGACGAATCTTAGAACAGATATGTTTAAAGTATTCAGTTGATCTTTACTGGCACATGGGCTTTACACTTTTGGTTGATGAGGTTCCTATGAATTTTAGAGGTCCTTCGATGCCTTCACTAGCCAAAAGAATTGCGCAAAGTGATTTTATTGATGTAAATATGATTGGCTCTGCAGCTATGGACTTGAAACGAAATCCAAGTAATTGGAGCGATAGAGGAACCTACAGAGAAGTTCTGCAAGAATTAAAATTACTCTGGCATGTTTTAGTGAGATATGGAAAGCCAATGGAAAAGTGAACAATTTTCCGTGAAGATGGAGCAATTCTTACCCTTCTCTGTTCACCAATTCACGCGGGTTGATGCCGTCGTCTATGGTTAGCGGGATGCGTGCACCCTTGGCGATCTGCTCCCAAGGTACCATTTTAAAATTCTGATTCAGCTTTTTGCCGTTTTGAAGATTTTCATCATCTTGTACAACGAAGATACCGTGCGGGAAATTCTTGCCTAATCCATAGCCCAGAACATCAATACCGTCTGTAACAGAGGTACCGTCGACTGTAGGGCTGGCGCTGATCGTAAAGTTGCTTATATAAGCATTGTCGCCTTGCCGTTCATAGATCGCGTAGCTGCTGTTTCCTTGGCTGGAGGCCAAAAGGTACCCCTTGCCGTCTTTGCCGTAATACAGCGTAAGTCCCTCTATATCGTCCTGGAGTCTACGTCCGTCTGCAATATCAACACGTCGCAGCGGCTCGGAAGAACCGTCTGGCTCGGCATTATACTTCCAAATCGCGTGATCCTCTTCAGCGATGTAGACTGTGCCATATTCATCATCAGCCACCATGCCCTCGGATTGCGTAGCGAGCTTGAACTGGCGGACCAGCTTACCAGCTACTTTACCATTTCCGTTGTCTGTCAGCTCATATTGTTCAAATTCCCCCTCTTTGCCCAACACGAGAGCGTAAAACTTATCTGTCTTGAGGCTATGGTACAAGCTGAAACCGTACACTTCTTTCATAGATGATTTAATAGGCTGGCCAACCACGTTGGTTAACGTTCCTGATACGCCGTCAATAGCAAAGATATCAACGGTGTTGTTGGTGCGATTGGTTGCTCCTGCAATATCAATCTTTTTGCCGCCCAGTGTAAAACCGTAACGGATATCCACATTGTTCATTTTGCCGACCTTATAGTTCTGTAATTGCTTGCCTTGCAAATCATAAACCAAAATTCCGCCGCCTTTATTGGTCGCTACAAGTCTGCTTTTCTCCGGGTCAGTCGGATTCAGCCAAATCGCAGGATCGTCGGCAGCGTCATCTCCATCCTCCACGGCTTCTGTCTCGGCAGTAGGGGTAACCTTATATGTAGGAACTGCGTCTTTGGGATCCGTATATTTGCTGTTTTCTGTCTCAAGCGTGGTAAGAAGTTTTGTAGGAAGATAAATATTTCCACCGACCATCTTAATTTCACGATCTGCTTCCCCCGTTTGGCCAGCTAGGCGATATTGCTTTTCACCGACTGTAAAGGTTCCGACGATGCCATTTTTCAGCTTTACCAAAGCAGATTTGTCGTCACTGTCCCAGGTAATGGCTGCCCCCATTTTGTCTGCCTGTGTTCGTAGCGGTGCATACCCGGATGGCTGAACCTCTGCCGCACTGGTCATTCCGGTAGGTAATACCAAACCCCCTGTCAAAATCGTCAATAAAGCTAGTTTACTTGTCTTCATATGTATACCCCTTTTCATGAAGTAGGATCTTATAACTGATTTAGTGTAAAGGAGTAACATAAGAAGAGTACGATGAAAATGTAAAGGAAATGTAATGTAATGCCTATACATTTTACGATTTAATTCGTCGGCTTCCAGTATTGTTGTCTATAGTTTTTCGGGGACATCCCAAATTTTTGTTTAAAGCATTTGGAAAAATAGCTGGCTTGGGAGAACCCCGTTTCCTCTGTAATTTGCTGGACGGACCAGTCGGTTTGCAGCAAAAGACTGCGCCCCTGATCCAGCCGGTAATCCATTAAATATTCAAGCGGCGTACGGTGAAAAGCGACCTTCATGCATCTGGCGAGATAGTTCTGATGTACGTGAAAATGAGCCTCCAGGTCTTTATTAGTGATCGTATTTTTGTAATTTTGCTTTAAGTATATTTCGATCTGTTCTGCTAACTTGGAGGAACTGCTTTTATAATTCTCATCATATTCCAAACTCTGAAAAATATTCACAAACGTCTGTTGGGCCTCCCATAGGGCCAGCTTTCTGGGTTTTAAGGTAGAGGCTAGTAAGTAGTCTAATTTAGAAAACAGCTCATGGGGATTGATTAGTTTTTGAAATTTGGGTAAATGGATAGTTGTGTGCTCAGAATGAAAATGCAGCTCGGGTATGGGTGAGCTTGGTGTAATCAGATTGGGTGAGGCTTGCGCGCACCACATACTACTGGCTTGAAAATGAAACCAGTAAAAGGAGGTTTGTTCTGTACATGCCTCAATGGGAAAATGGTGTTTATCCGGTTCAAGAATCAGTGCGTAATTTTCAGCTACCTTCCATGCTTCATCCTCTTCGCCAATGTGCAGCAGTCCTTCTTTGATGATAATAACGTCAAAATAGCCTAGGTTATAACGATTCGGGTGCCAGTCCCCTTTTTGGTATGTAGTAAAATTCCCCTCAATGAAATAAGGCAATGGAGGGACAAGAAAAGATAGAAAGTTTGTTTTGCTCATGGAAGTCAGCTCCTTTGTGTGTGAAATCGTATAACTTTTAGTTAAAGATTGCGATTTTTTTTATAAATTCAGGTTGATAAAATAAGGACTGTAGCAAGGGAAGCTCAGGTTAGCTTGGTCGGGTATGTATCATTACTTTATCCTTATTTTTTTAAAAATGAAAGCGTTCTATTTTCGGGAAGGGATGTTTATCCAATGAAAACAGCTAAGCCAGTAAAACATGTCGTCGTTGAGGATTCATTTTGGAAAAAGTATAAGCAGGTTGTGGCGGAAGAGGTCATTCCTTATCAGTGGAAAGCATTAAATGATGAGTTGCCAGATACAGAACCCAGTCATGCGATTGAAAACTTTAAAATTGCGGCTGGTGAATCCAGCGGAGAGTATTATGGAACCGTTTTCCAAGATAGTGATATTGCAAAATGGCTGGAAACGGTGGCGTTTAGTTTAAGGGATCATCCGAACCCTGCACTTGAAGAACGGGCGGATGAAGTGATTGCGCTGTTGGGAAGAGCTCAAGCTGAAGATGGCTATTTGAATACGTATTATTTGCTGAAAGAGCCCAACAATCGTTGGACCAACTTGCGCGATAACCATGAGCTATATTGTGCGGGACATTTTATAGAAGCGGCGGTTGCCTATTACGAAACGACAGGCAAAACGAAGTTTCTGCACATTATGGAGAAATACGTGGACCTGATTCAGCAGATTTTTGGTACGGAAGAGGGAAAACGAAAAGGCTACCCTGGGCATGAAGAAATCGAGTTGGCTTTGATCAAATTATACGACGTAACTGAAAAGGATCAATATCTCAAATTAGCGCAATATTTTATTGAACAGCGAGGGCAGCACCCGATTTATTTTGAAGAGGAACGAGAAAACAGAAAACAGATTCAAACAGAGCCTACCTGGAATGATGATAACAACATCAATTTTGGCTTAGGTTTCGAATACCAGCAGGCACACCAACCTGTCCGGGAACAAACGGAGGCTGTGGGTCATGCGGTAAGAGCAGTGTATTTATATATTGCGATGGCAGATTTGGCTGCGAAAACAGGAGATGCCTCCCTTTTAAAAGCCTGTGAAACGCTGTGGGATGATGTGACGAGCCGAAAAATGTACATTACCGCTGGCATCGGATCTTCTGTAAACGCGGAAGCGTTCACTTGCAACCATGATCTTCCGAATGACAGCATGTACTGTGAAACCTGTGCTTCTGTAGGGCTGGCCTTTTGGGCCAATCGTATGCTGCGCTTAGCACCAGACCGGAAATATGCCGATGTGCTGGAGCGTGCGCTGTACAATGGAACAATTAGTGGGATGGATCTGGATGGTAAACGATTTTTCTACGTCAATCCACTGGAAGTGAATCCTTTTCAAAAATCCAGAAAAGATCAGGAGCACGTGAAAACAGAACGGCAAAAATGGTTCTTCTGCGCGTGCTGTCCCCCTAATTTGGCGCGTATGATCGCATCGGTCGAAGACAATATATACACCCAAACCAAGGATACATTGTATACACATCTGTATATTGCAGGCAAAGTGAACCTTACATTGTCCGGTCAAGAGGTGGAAATTACACAGACTCATCATTATCCATGGGATGCGGACCTGAACTTTTTGCTTCATGTAGCAGAGCCGACTTCCTTTACATGGGCACTTCGGATTCCGGGGTGGTGCAAGCAGGCAGAGGTGAAGGTGAACGGCGAAACCATTTCATTACACCATCTGGAAAAAGGCTATGTAGAGATTCAGCGTACCTGGAATGATGGTGATGTGGTAACCCTGCATCTGGCTATGCCTGTTGAACGGATTCGGAGCAATCCTCTTGTCTCCATGAATCAGCAGCAGGTCGCTCTCCAACGTGGTCCAATCGTGTTTTGTCTGGAAGAAGTGGATAACGGGGAGAACCTGGCGGGATTAAGATTGCCCAAGGACAGTCTCATTACGGAAGAGTTTAGCGAAAACCTGCTTGGTGGAATTGTAAAGCTGACGACAGAGGGTTATCGGGTGAAAAGCTCGACTGCATTATATAGCTCGGAGCCCCCAGAATTGGTTTCTCAACAAATCACCGCAATTCCTTACTACGCCTGGTGCAACCGGGATAAAGGAGAAATGCGTGTTTGGGTTTATGAATCATAATTCATTCTTATGGGGAGAGAAGAGATCATGAGCACGAGAATTGTGAGTACGGAACCACCCGAGAAAATAGCCAGCACCGTTCCTTTTCATCGTAAAATCAGTTATTCATTAACGGATACAGCGGGCAATCTTTTATACTGTGTTATTTCCAGCTATCTATTGTATTTTTATACGGATGTATTCGGTCTTTCTATTGGGATTGCCGGGACGCTGCTTTTTATCACCCGCTTTATTGATGCCATTGATGCCCCGATCTGGGGCATCCTGATTGACCGGACCAAGTCAAAATACGGGCAAAGCCGACCTTATTTTCTATGGTTATGTATTCCGTTTGCGGTGTTCATGGTTCTTACGTTCACAACACCCAACTGGAGTGAGTCTGGAAAAATTGCGTACGCGGCGATCACTTATATCATAGCCGGTATCCTGTATACAGGGATCAGTACACCCATTACGTCCATTCTGCCTAACCTGAGTACGAACTCTAACGAACGCGTCGTATTGAACTCCTTCCGTATGGTCGGGGGGAATGTGGGCTTCTTCATAGCTACGACGTTTACGTTGCCTCTGGTGGCCTTCTTTGGACAGGGGAATGATCAAAAAGGTTTTTCGTTAACGCTCGTTTTATTTGGGATCATGGCCGTTATCATGTTTTTGATAGCGTTTGCCGATTTGCGTGAAAATGCAGCGGTTAAAACCAAGTCGGTTCCAATTGCCAAGAGCTTTGCGGCTATTAAACGAAACTGGCCCTGGATGCTCGTCGTAGCTGCTAACCTGTGCTATTGGATTGGCTTGAATATCCGTTCAGCAACGCTTATCTTTTATCTGCAATACAATCTGGACAGCAAGGACCTGGTTCCTTTAATCAACGGACTGACCTCTTTACAATTGATCTCGATGGTTCTGATTCCGTTTTTCGCCAGAAAATTAAGTAAAAACAGCATCATGATTATTGGATTGATTTTGGCTGCACTGGGTCAGGTTGTGATTTTAATGGGCAGTACAGACTTAACCCTCATTATTATCGGTTGGATTATTGGTGCGTTAGGATCAGGCTTTGCATGTTCTATGCCGTTTGCAATGTTATCAGATACAGTCGATTACGGGGAATGGAAGAATGGCATTCGGGCAAGTGGTTTCCTGACTTCTATTGGAAGCGCATTCTGTATTAAAGCGGGTAGTGGAATCGGCGGATTATTACCAGCATGGATCATGGGCAGCACGGGCTATATCGCCGGGAAAGTTCAAACCCCTACTGCGTTGTCCGGAATTCAGTTCAGCTTTATCTGGCTACCGTTTATCATCTTCCTGATCGGCATCATTCCTATGTTCTTTTATAAAAAATTTGAAAAGAACGAAGTCTCCATTCAACAGGATTTAATTGCGAGAAGATAATTTAAATACACGTAACAAGGATTTAATAACCTTATGAAAGGGGTTTAATTTCACTTAAAAACCTGTTCACTGAGCTGAGCAGGTTTTTGTGTTTTTTCTATTTTAAATGTGAGTAAAACTATTGACAGGATTTTCTTTTGGAGTGATACTTCTATGAAAGCTCTTCTGTTGAAGGTTTTTTTTCAATTTGATAAAAAGAATGTGATGATATGAGTCAACTGAGTGTAAGAACGAGAACCCATGGCTTTCTGAACAGGTATTTTTCGGGCGAGTCTATTGATTATCGACAAATTATTGCTTTATTTATTCCTCTATTGATCGATCAGGCTTTTATAGTGGGCCTTAATTTGGTAAATACGGCCATGATTAGCTCGTCGGGTATGGCGGCGGTCAGTGCGGTGAATATGATTGACTCCCTGAATATTTTTCTGATAAATGTGTTTGTTGCCGTGTCCACCGGGGGGACGGTTGTGGTTGCGCAGTATAAGGGGAGCGGTAACGACCTCATGGTCTCTAAGGCTGCATCCGGCACCATTTCCTCCGTTTCCTTGCTGGCGCTGGCTATCAGTTTGTTTATGATCGTGTTGTACAATCCGATTTTAAGTGTTCTGTTTGGCTCCGCCTCGCCGGATGTATTAGCTAACGGTAAGGTGTATCTGCTGGGAAGCTGTATGTCTTTCGTTGGGATTGCAGTAGTTGAGGCGGTGTGTGGAGCGCTGAGGGGAATAGGCAAGACGAGGGCATCGCTGGCGCTTTCTCTGATCATGAACCTTTCGTACGTTCTTTTAAATGTAGTATTCATTAATGTATTGGACATGGGTGTGCTGGGCATGACGATTGCAGCCAATGTGTCCAGATACGCAGGGGCAGTTTGTGCATTAATCTATTTGGTCAGGGTAGATGACGACCTGCGTGTTCAGCTTAGAGATATGCTTTATTTTAATCTAGCCATGCTTAAAAAAATTTTGTTCATCGGGCTTCCATTTGCAGCAGAGCAGATGTTTTTCAATGGGGGTAAAATTTTAACCCAAATTTTCATTGTGAGCCTTGGAACAAATGCGTTGGCGACGAATGCTATTTGCTCATCACTGGCTAACGTGTTCCAAATTCCTGCGAATGCTCTGGCGCTTACGATTGTGACCGTGGTTGGTCAATGTATGGGGCGTCGAAATGTTGAGGATGCCCGCAGGTTTACCAAATCCTTTATCTGGCTATCGTCTTTTTCTTTTATTGTAATGGGCCTCATTCTTATGCCTTTGTTCAAGCCCATGGTGGGTCTGTTTCATCCGCCTGCTGAAATCGTAGATGACATTTTCATTGTCATACTGATTAATACGTTAGCCCAGATCCCGCTCTGGTCCATTGCCTTTATCATACCCTCTGCGCTTAGAGCAGCAGGTGATTCGAAATTTACGTCTCTCACCTCGATGCTGTCCATGTGGTTGTGTCGGGTGGTGCTGGGTTATATTTTGGGAATTGTGTTCAATCTGGGGATTGTTGGTGTCTGGCTGGCTATGGATATTGAATGGGGCGTGCGGGGGATCGTTTTCCTTTGGCGCTTCCGTGGAAATAAATGGGTCCAGCATCGTTTGATCGACTGAATAGGTCCACTACCATAAAATTGACTTCTGGATGAAGGCATTTTATAGTAGTGGATTTTTTTGTATAGTGAGCTGTGTCATTTTTTAATGTTTTCCAGTAGGTATCGCACTTCATATTAGAATCTGTAAGATATAATGTTGTTAGAACTAAAGGATGGAGTATCCGAGGTTTTATTGATATCAAGTGAGAGATTACATTTTAAAAAGGAGGACTGTATGTCGATTTATGAGTGGTATAAATGGAGAAATTGGAAACTACAGTATAAATTAATGATCATCTATATACCTCTTATTATCTTGCCCTCTGTGGTAGGTCTTACTATTTTAACAAACAGTTATAATCAAACATCACAAGATGTTATTAGTCATTATTCTAAAACAATAATCAATTTAACCAGAGATAAAATTGATACACAAATAACCGATTATAATGACATAAGTTTGAAACTATTTACAAAATCTGAAATTATTCGATTGTTTAAAGATATACCCGAAAATCAATTTGAAAGGCTGGGAATTCAAAGGCAATTGGAAGGAAATATTCGTCCTGCGATTGGGGAGATTGATATAAATAATATTATATCATGCGTTTTTGTAACGAAATCCGGACGTTTTGTGGTAGGTAATGATAGTACTGATTATTACAATGATAACGAACAGACATTTATTGATAATGTTGAAAAAAGTAATGGTGCGCCAGTATGGTCCAACCCTCGTGAATTTCATATTGGGAATCGAGAGGTGCAAGCTTTTCGTTTAGGCCGGGTCATAAAAGATGATAACTTTCAGCCGATCGGGATTGCTTATTTGGTTATAAATTCACGTTGGCTTCAGAATACTTTAACGTCATCCCAAGTTGGTTCAGGGGTAGAATTAGCTGTGAGAGATTCAAGGGATCAAGTAATCATTAAAAAAGAGATGCAGCTGGCCAAAACATCAGATAATACTCTCGATATCGTAGCTCAAATAAAGCAGAACGACTGGAGTGTTTTTGCTTCATTCTCGCTGGCGGAGCTTTATGGAACTGTACACCGTATGAGCGGTTTTGCGGTAGGGCTTATTGCTCTCTGTACTGTGATAGGGTTAGTAGCAACCTATATTGTTGTAACTGATTTAGTTATACCTATAAAACGACTTAGAGGAAATATGTACCAAGGCATAAAGGGAGTCCGGCCTCAATTGATGATAAAATTCAAGGGCGCAAGGGAAATTTGCGAGTTGAACGATTTGTTTATCTCATTCTTATACGAAATTTATAATTTGGTTGATGATGTGAAAAAAAATGAGAAGAAAAAACGAAAAGCAGAGCTAAAGCTGCTCCAGAATCAGCTCTCTCCACATTTTCTCTATAACACATTGAACTCCATACGATGGATGGCCCTTATTCGGAAACAGGATCATATCCGTGAAATGGTTGATGCTTTAACTCATTTATTGACCTATTCACTGCATAATGCAGAAGAACTGGTATTGCTAAAGGATGAATTGTCTGTTATGAAAGACTATGTGAAAATTCAAAAGGTCCGTTATCAAAATTTTCAATTTATCACTCATATAGAAGCCAAGCTGGAAAATGTAAAAATTCTAAAGTTTTTATTACAGCCGTTAATTGAGAATGCCTTGATTCATGGTTTATCTAGTATTGACAGACCTGGTGAAATTAAATTGTCCATTAAGGAGAATAATAATCAACTCATCATGCAGGTCATTGATAATGGAACGGGTATATCGAATGAACGTTTATCATCTATTCATGAAATATTGGCCGGAAAGAACGAGAATAATCACATCGGATTAAGAAGCGTGCAAGAGCGTATTCAGATGTATTATGGTTCTCAATACGGTTTGCAGATATTGAGTATGGAGGGCAGCGGAACTACCATGGAAATAACCATGCCGTTAATAACAGATGTGGGGGTAGAGACTCATGAGGAAAGTGATGATTGTTGATGATGAATCACTTGTTCGTATAGGATTTCAAACCGTCATGGACTGGGAAAATCACGGCTACCATGTATCTGGTGTTTACCGAAATGGTCTGGAGGCTTGGGAGGCGATAGAGCGAGAAGGTCCGCCGGATGTATTGCTGACAGATATTCGGATGCCTGAAATGGACGGACTGGAACTTATACGTCGAATTCGAGAGAACAACATCGTTATGAACATTTTAATCCTTAGTAGTCATGAGGAATTCCAATACTTAAGAACCTCTATACAACTAGGAGTCCAAGATTATATCCTGAAGCACTTGTTTGATCCTGATGAGTTAATTCAGACCCTCGACCAGTTGAATTATTCCAATGTGACAGAATCATCTATAGAAGAACAAATCGTTGTTGCTGATTTGGATTTAGAAAGACAACTGCTGCTGCGCGAAACGAGAACCTTATCGGGAATTATAATGAAGGGAACGGGTATAGAAGTTGCTCGTTATCCGAATTTACTGAAAAAATGGAATAGTAACGGGATCCACGGGTGTTGGGTTGCTATTAGAGCACTTCCTAGTCAGAACGGTTATTTAGATTCAGAATGTAAAGCCCTGGGTTATTTATTGCAGGAATTGATTGAACGGTTTAGTAAGAACGTTTACATCGGAATGGATCAAGATCTGTTCCATGTCCAATGTTTCCTTGAATCAGAAGCTGATATTTTGGACGATAAAATTTTTTCAGAAGTTTCAGATACGGTTCAACAAAACTTAAATATCCCTATTGTAATAGGTATGAGTGAAAGTGGAGCATTTTTAACAGAAATGGTAAAGATGCGCAAGCAGGCTGAAGACGCTGTGTGTAAGTCCTTTTATTGGGGTGCGGGAATATATCAATACGATTCTACACGTCCGATGATGAATATAGTGGCTTCAGAATGGGTGGATTTGAAAAAGAGGGCTTTAGAACTCTTGAAGGATAAACAACGGGATAGCATTTATATGTGGATGAGTGAAGTGGGAGAGCTGTTTGCAGAGAGGTATACACCAGAGGAGGCAGTCAGATTTCTTCAGATGGTGTATAGACAGTTTATTAAAATTAGAACGGAAACATTTTTAGTAGATCAGGATACTTTAGATCAGGAAATGAATCCTCTTGTACTTACTTATGAAATATCCGAATCGGTTTCTTCCTGGTCTGAGTTGTTTCGGATTACACGCGCTATGATGGAAGAGCGGGATCGCGTTTTTCTTCTTATCAAAAAGAGAATTCCCTGGCTAGAAGCAGTAATAACATTTATTCACGAGCATTATGCTGAATCGATTCGATTGGAAGATGCAGCGCAGATTACCAATTTCAATGCCAATTACTTTGGTCAGTTGTTTCGTAATGAGACTGGCTTTACATTCCTGGAATATGTTACTAAGGTTCGTATTGAGAAGGCAATGGAGTTGCTGGAGAATCCGAATCTTTCGACAGAGGAAATAGCGTCCCGAATCGGGTATCCTAATGCGAACTATTTTGTCAAAGTATTTAAGAAAATCACGGGGACTACCATATCAGAGTATCGGACTTTTCAAAAAAACTGAAGAATTAGCATTTTAAACTGAACAATTGGAATCAATCCAGCCTTCCTTCAATGGAAAGGCTGGATTTTTGTTTAACAAATAAAAAAAAGTGCTGGAGAAATGGAAGCGTAATCAAAATTTTGACCATGGGATTTAGAACTCATAAAGACTAACATAATAACAAGAACAACATGTCAATATTCCAAAAGGGGATTTATTATGAAAAGAAAAATTGGAAGCGTATTCCTGAGTGTAGTCATTGCTTCAGCTGTGGCGCTCGCCGGATGTTCAGACACAAGCTCAAAAAGTGAGGGAGCAAATGAATCCAATGCAGTAACTCTTCAAGTATGGGGCGATCAAGCCAACCAACCCGTAACTGAACAGGGATTCAAAAAAATCAATGAAATTTTTATGAAGAATAACCCGGGTATTCAGATAGATTTCCAATATACAGGAACGTTAGAGACTATAGATACTGCTGTAAAAGCTAACTCTTTGCCAGATGTCTTCTATGTACAGGGAAACAAAACGCCCAAAATGGATTTGTATGTAAAAAGCGGTGCTCTTCTTCCCTTGAACGATTATAAGTTGGATACAAGCCGTTATCCAAAAGAAGCTGTTGAATATGGAACAGTGGACGGAAAACTTTATACTTCGCCTCCTTCCTTTATGGATTCGCAATTAATGTATTACAACAAAGATATTTTTAGCAAATATAACCTGGAGGCTCCTAAGACTTTTGATGAATTTGTGAAAGTTGCCGAAACGTTAAAATCGAAAGGAATTACCCCTGTTGCTATGCCAGGCAAAGATGCTTGGTCCAGGTTGTGGATCGCA
The DNA here is from genome assembly GCF_005217525.1 of Paenibacillus terrae. Lineage (GTDB taxonomy): Bacteria > Bacillota > Bacilli > Paenibacillales > Paenibacillaceae > Paenibacillus > Paenibacillus terrae_C. Next base: position 70,702 of record NZ_PNXQ01000009.1, read on the forward strand.
TTTAGTCTACTGCCTGCGTTAGGTAATGATGCACTTCAAGCTGTTAATCATGGAAAAGGAGATTTCTCCGATCCTGGCATTGTTAAAGCGTTCCAAACGATTCGTGATTTTGCCGATCAAGGTTATTTTTCAAACAACCTGGGTTCCGTAGATGCTGCTGGAGCTCAGCTGGCTTTTACGAACGGAAAAGCAGCTATGATTGCAGACGGAACATGGAATAATTCAACTTACGAAAGTTCGATGAGCAATCTTGGACGTTTTTATATTCCAGGGACGGATGGTAAGAAAACGGCACCTCAAAGTTTGAGTAATTTAATGACCTACGCAGCTTCGGCAAATACAAAGCATCCGAAAGAAGCTGCGGAGTATATCAAATATCTAGCAAGCCAGGAAGCGCAGCAAATTTTTGCAACGGAAACGGGCGCAGTACCTATTATTGATGATATTAAGCCAAAAGATGAAGGTGTAAAGGAAATGGCTGCCTATGATGGCCTTGGAGATAATATTTATACGGTTTTGACAAATGTTTCGACTGACGAAGTCAAGCTCACTGATATCTTTTTAGAAGAAGTAATGCCTAAGCTGCTGACAGGCAAAATTACAGGGCAGGAAGCAGCAGAGATATTGAATGCTGCATTAGCAAAAACGAAATAAACTTTATGTAGAAGGGCTCGGTTCAGGCCGAGTCTTTCTATATCTTAGGGAGTGACGAAGCATATGCAATCCATAAAGAATACACCCAATTCACAATTTGGTGTTCAAACTGGAAAAGTATCATCCATCATTGAATGGCTTAAGAGACATCCATACATGTGGTTTATCGCACCGGGCTTCATCCTGTATTCCATGTTTGTCATTTATCCCATTGTTTCGGCGGCCATCATGAGTCTGTACTATTCAAACGGATTTGGAGATTCAAAATTTGTTGGTTTTCAAAATTATATTGAATTATTTACCACTAAAGAGCTGTATAGTCAATTTTTAAATGCCTTTAAGAATAATGTGTTCTTGTTTGTTTTAAATACTGTTCTTGTTTTACCTGCACAGCTGTATTTAGCCTATTTGATTCATACAAAGATACGTGGGTATCGTTTTTTTCAAACGATGATATTTGCGCCACAATTTATTACCTCGACGGTGGTCATTTTTATGGGGACATTAATTTTTGATCAAAATATCGGGATCTTTAACCATGTATTAACATTGGTGGGACTAGAGGATTGGGTACAAAATTGGTTGGGTATTCCAGGGAAAGAGATGTATGTCATATTTTTGATTAGTACCTGGAGTGGCATTGGTTTTAGCATGATTTATTTTATCGGAGCCATGAAAATGCTGCCTGAAGAAATTTTTGAAGCTGCATTTTTAGATGGAGCCGGCTATTGGGGCAGATTTTTTCATATTGTGATCCCGTTGCTTCGAACGAGCATCATTAATGTGGTGATTATTAGCTACATCTTTTCGATGACAGTGTTTGATTATAACTATATGCTAGGTGGCGTATCTGGAGGTACTGACCACTCAATGGACGTTATGACTCTCTTCTTCTATAGAGTTGCTTTTGGTTCTAACGGAGCTATGGGAGGAACCGTCAGTGCCAACTCCATAGGAATGGGAACTACGATTGCCTGTGTAATGTTTGTAGTAATCCTTATTGTGGCCCTGGTTCAACTAAAACTTTTGTCTGGTAAGGAGGAGAACTAATATGTTCCGAAGCGAACGGCAATATGTAAGCCAAGTCATCCTGTTTTTGTACTGTTCATTTACTGTATTTGTTCTAGGGTATTTAGTGTGGAACTCGTTTCGGACAAAGAAAGATGTTTTAACGAATACCATAGGATGGCCTAAGGAATGGAGCCTTCAAGCCTATATTGATATTTTCAAAGAGGACCATTTTCAATTTAACATCTTTAGTAGCGTTATCATTTTGGTCGGTGCCATTGTGCTTATCATTCTGCTTTCTTCCATGGTGGCATATGGACTAGGGATATACAAGTTTCGTTTTAGACAAGGAATCATGCTTTATTTTCTACTTGGATTAATGTTTCCGATGCAGTTGGGCATTGTACCCATCTTTTTGATTATTAAAAACATGGGACTGATGAATAGTGTGTGGGGAGTTATGCTGGTTATGGCAGCGGGAATTTCTACGCCTGTTCTTATGCTGACTCATTTTTTCGCAAAATCGCCCCGTGCCTTGTATGAATCGGCAAAGATAGACGGAGCTGGAGAATGGAAAATTTTTTGGAGAATTATGTTCCCGTTAGCATCTCCAATTATTGTAAGTTTGTGTATTGTCATTTCCGTAGGTATTTGGAATAACTTCTTTGTCCCGCTCGTCCTGTTGCAAAATGACAATGTAAAAACAATCCCTCTTGCTATCATGAAGTACACGAGCAATATCATGATGAATATGGATAGCGCTTTAGCCTCTTCTGTTCTTGCCACGATCCCTATCTTAATCGCGTTTTTCTTTTTGTCGGATCGAATTATTGAAGGTGTAGCTACTGGCGGTGTAAAGGAATAACCATCTAAGGATTTTATGTAGAAGGAGCTGTTAAAGAGATGCTAGTAAACTGGGAAGAGGAAGCTAAATGGATTTGGACTCCTGATTGGACAATGGATGATGAAAACAAGGTAGGAAGCTTCATTTATTTCCAAAAAACGTTTAATTTGGAAAACGGACCCCATCAAGCCGAAATCAAGGTGTCAGCGGATAGTCGATATCGGCTCTTTGTTAACGGAGTCTCTGTTAGCTTCGGTCCATGTAAAGGAGATCGTTTCACCTGGTATTATGAAACAGTTGATATTAGCTCATTTTTGAGGGCAGGAGAAAATGTAATAGCGGCTCAAGTCTTACGTTATTCGCCTATGCAGGATGGTAACGAGTCCGTGTGGAGAACACGTTTGGCTGGGTTATACGTACATGGCATCATCAGAGACTCTGCTGGTCATATGGTCAATCAACTCCATACGGATGAGTCTTGGCACTGCATGAAGGATACAGCTATTTCCCTTTCTCAGGGTATATATACCGTTTTTTTGGGTATTACGGAGGAGGTAGATGGATTAAAGCTTCCTTTTGAATGGAATGTAAGCGGATACGATGATGGTGGTTGGCTTCCTGCCTCCCCTTACCGGTTTGACACGTTACATGGTGCTCTGAAGCCTTGGGTGTTAACAGAAAGGGCAATTCCTTTGATGAAGGAGGAAAACCAACGATTTTCAAACGTTCAGAGAGTCATGGATTCGGAGGTTTCAAGTGATGCGTGGCTCGATCTGTTGTATCGTGATGTTCCATTGACGATTCCTGCTCACAGTAGGGTCATTGCTGAGTTGGATGCCGGGGAACTGACAACCGGATTTTTGCAGCTTGCCATGAGTCAGGGGGCAGAGACAAAAATCTCTTTGTTGTGTGCTGAATGCTATGAACAAGAGCCTAAACTGGTACCTTGGATGCGCGAAAAGGGAGACCGGACAGATAGCGAAACGGGCTCCTTATGCGGAGATTACGATATATATCGTGTAGCGGGAATGAGAGATAAATTTGAAACCTATGAACCGTTTTGGTTTCGGACATTTCGTTATGTACGTATTGAAATTGAAACCAAGGGACAACCACTCACGCTGCATCAGCTAGATTATCGCGAAACGGGTTATCCCCTTGAAGTCATTGGTCATTTTAATAGCTCAGATGACTTGTACTCGAAGCTATGGGATATTAGTTTACGGACGCTACAGCTGTGCATGCACGAGAGCTATGAAGATTGCCCTTATTATGAACAGTTGCAATATGCTATGGATACGCGCTCACAGATTCTATTTACGTATAATGTGTCGGGAGATGACCGTCTGGCACGGAAGACATTTTATGATTTCCATAGCTCATTGCTTCCTCAAGGGCTAACACAATCTCGCTATCCATCTTATGCGCCACAGGTTATTCCTGGCTTTTCGTTATATTGGATCCATATGCTTCACGACCATATGATGTACTACGGAGACGTTCAATTAATGAAGAGATACAGGTCTTCAGTAGATGCCGTATTAGACTACTATGACCGAATGCTTGATGAGCGTGGACTGGTTGGCGCAATGCCAAGCCAATATTGGTCGTTCATTGATTGGACAGATGAGTGGAAAGAATCATTTGGTGTTCCTACCGTCTCTCATCATGGGCCACTCACCATTCATAGTCTTATGTACGCGGCGGCCCTCCGCAAAGCTGCGGAGATGGCAGTCTTTGTAGGCAGGGAGGGAGTTGCTTCCGAATATAGGGAAAGAGCAGAACGTATCTGTACAGCTGTAGTTGCAAATTGTCGTTCAATAGGCAATTCGGGTATGTTTACCGATGGGCCAGGTGTAGAACTGTTTAGTCAGCAAACACAAATATGGGCTGTCTTGTCTGAAACGGTAAAAGGGGAAGAAGCGAAGCAGCTTATGGAAATCACGCTAGCAAACGATTCCATTCCTAAAAGCTCCTTTGCCATGTCATTTTACTTATTCCGCGCATTGGCAGCGACTAATCTGTATGATCGTGTACACTCACTATGGGAGCCGTGGAGAAAGATGGTTGATCAAAACCTGACTACATGGATGGAAGACACAGTGAGTCAACGAAGCGACTGCCATGGGTGGGGAGCCGTACCTCTTTATGAGTTCACCTCGGAAATTCTAGGCGTGCAGCCCGAGACACCCGGATATGGTAGCATTCGGGTTCGCCCAAGAGTAGATCATCTGACATGGGCAAAAGGACAGGTTGCTACTCCGAAAGGACAGGTAAAAGTAGAGTGGCACCGAAGTGAAGGGGAGTTTATAGTCCGGGTGGATGGACCGGAACAAACGCCATTGACGCTCATTTTACCTGACGGAAATATTCAACATTTTAAGAGTGCAGCATCTGTTCAATATATCTTGAAGCTATAGACGAGGATAACGAATTCAACTTTTATAAGTGGAGGAGCGGACAGCTATGAATATAAAACTGATTACGACCACCTATGAGGATGACCGCCAGAATACGGATCAGGAAAAGATAGATTTCTCGCCTGACCAAGGTGTGGAAATGAAGGTTGTGAATATCTATCCTGAAATGGCATATCAAACGTTTGATGGCTTTGGTGCAGCGATTACCGAGGCAGCAGGCCACACTTTTTCCTTAATGAGTGAGAAAAGCCAAAAGCACATACTGGATGCTTATTTTGGACCTAACGGGAACCGCTATAATTTACTTCGAACTCATATCGATAGCTGCGATTTTTCCTTAGGACAATATGCCGCATTGAATGATCCGGAGGATAGAGAGTTCCAATCTTTCTCGCTGGAGCGAGATGAACAGTATATTATTCCTCTTTTAAAAGAGGCGCAGCTAACAGCCGGTAAATCATTAAGCGTGATGCTGTCACCTTGGTCACCGCCTGACTTTATGAAAACCAATGGTCAACGAACCCATTGAGGGTCCTTGAAGCCCGAATATAGAGAATTCTGGGCTGATTATATTAGCCATTACATTAAAGAATACCGTAAAAAAGGCTTTGAAGTCGATATGCTGACCATTCAAAATGAACCCAATGCGGTACAAACATGGGATTCCTGCTTGTATACGGCCGAAGAAGAGAAAGAATTTTTACGCGATTTCTTATATCCTTCGTTAGTGAAAAATGGTTTACAGGATATCGAAGTTCATATTTGGGATCACAATAAAGAAAGAATGTTTGAACGGGCGTGTACGATCATTGATAAAGAGACAGATAAAATGGTCAGTGGAGTAGCTTTCCATTGGTATACAGGGGAGCATTTTGACGCCATACGGCTAGTCCATGAAAAATTTCCTGACAAGAAGTTAATATTTTCAGAGGGCTGCGTAGAATATAGCAGGTTTAGTTTGGCTGGACAGTTAGAAAACGCCCAAATGTACGCCTATGATATCATTGGGAATTTGAATGCTGGAATGACAGCCTTCATTGACTGGAATCTTATCCTCAATAAAGAAGGCGGTCCTAACCATGTAAACAATTTCTGTGATGCCCCGATTATGTGCGACACAGAACAGGATATCGTGCAAGAAAAGCTTTCTTTCACGTATATTGGCCATTTTAGCCGCTATATAGAGCCGGGAGCCAAGCGGATTGCTTCCACAAAATATACCGACAAGTTACATCTGGTATCCATGAAAAATCCTAATGGGTCCATTGTGGTTGTTTTGCTTAATCGTTCGAATGAAGAGGTGCCAGTAGCATTACGGATAGAAGGACAAGTCGTGGAGTTCTTGGTACCTGCAAGTTC
>NZ_PNXQ01000009.1:76996-97050 GCF_005217525.1 Paenibacillus terrae
TAGAGCTATAACCTTAGGTTCCTTTTCCTGAAATGAAATTTGACAAGAAAATGATGGAATGAAATCCATCTACAGTAGCTCCGGGAGAGCATGCGGTGAATGGGATAATTTTATCATGCAATAGAATGTCTGATCACTCGCAATCCTGCGACCTTCGCAACCTTGCCTTGTGGATGGGCTGTGAATTGAATCGTAACTTCATTCTTTTGGCTCGTCACAGACAGTGGAAGCTCATACGCGAACGTTTCAAATTTATTCATTTCCTCCGACTCCAGCTTGCCTTCTCCTAACCTCTGACCATCTGCGGTGATATCAAAGTCATGATGAGAGCGATCCGAGTCTTTCAGATAAGTCACCGCTAATTGGACAGGCTCATCCGGGAGTACCTTCATGACAAAAGAGAACCAGCCCCCAGGCCAGGTATCACGATATTTACGATTATAGATGGACCCCAGACTTACATGTTCGCCCGTAAAGGCATGATCCCGTTCTGGCTGCATTTCAGCAGGCTGCACAGCATCCACAGTACGTCGTTCCAGCTCCAACTGGTACGCTAACGCGGTACGGTATTCCGCCTCTGTTGAGGCCCATTCTTCCTTGGAAAAGAGATCCCAATAGACGGTATAAGAACGATCATACATTTGATAAAACGGGCGAAGCTCCAAATCTCTGACATAGCCTACATCGTTCATACGGAATACATTAGACTTGTTCTCGTCAGGAACCAGCTTCGAGGTCAGCGAATCGGTCTCCCCGATCAGAACAGACGCCAGCAGGCGCTCCTCGTTGGAATCCTGCGCGACAGGACCAAGGTCTCCAGCCAGCACAAGCGGACCGTACATAAAAGCAATCCGGCGCGGGTTATCCGGCATTTCCTCGACTCTTACTGTCATGGGAATGTCGTACTCGACCGTATCCCCATCGTTCCATTCCCGTTCGATTACAACGTAGCTGGTAGGGCAAGCCTCTGCGGCAAACGCTTGCCCGTTGATTTTAATGATCATGCCTTGTTCCGCCCAATGTGGGCATCTCAGCTTGATCGTGAACCATTTGGATTCCTTGCTGATGACACGCAGCGTTCCCCGACCATTTTGTGGAAAGAGAGTGTCTTGTTTGAGCTGTACATCCATCTCGTCCCATGCCACGGTCGAAGGGACATATTGATTGACATAGATTGTTTTTGGCGTGTGAAAATAAATCGCAGTGCCGTACATGGAATGGCTTTCCATCCCGGACCCGACACAGCAGGTAAAATCGTCATATTGAGAATTGAAGGACTTGTGCCCACCCATTTCCAGCGATACAAAATAGCATACTCGTCCATCGACAGGCTGCTGTGAAGCCAGAATATGATTGAACATTGCCCGTTCATAGTAGTCCGCATACGCTGCATATGCGTCCCATTCGAACATATGCCTCGTTAATTTCAGCATGTTGTAAGTGTTGCAGGTTTCGCAGGTACCTTCGCCCAAACGGTCATTCAGCTTCCCTGGTTCACCAAAATGCTCATTATAGCTATTGCCGCCGATCACGTAGGAATGCTTGTGAACAACCCGATCCCAAAAAAAGCGGGAGAGATCCGCATATTGCGGTTTTCCGGTCATTTCATATTGCCGTGCAGCGCCAATGATTTTGGGGATTTGGGTATTGGCATGTCGTCCTGCCAGCGTATCGTGGTTTACTGCAAGATCGTTCAGCACTTCCCCATGATAAAAGCGTTCCGCCAGCTTCAAGAAGCGCTCTTCCCCGGAATGCTCCGCCAGATCCGTCAGTACCTCGTTCATGCCGCCAAATTCGCAATGAAGTACCTGCTGTACCTGATCATCGTTCAGTTCCTGGAATACATCCTCCAGCCAGTTGCCAAGTTTGATTTCCATCTGCAAAGCCTTGGGATGATGCGCGAGCAGATAGGCATCCCGCAAGCCTGCGAAGAGTTTATGCATGGTGTATAGCGGCACCCAGCCTCCGTTCAGATCAAAGCCTTGCGAGCGTATATCGCCAGCCTTCACTTCCTCGAAAAGCTCTTTCCCACGCGGAATACCGGAAATGTATCCGTTTCCATGATTGTTTTGGCATATTTCCAGCTCGTCGATGACATAATGTACTCGTTCAAGCAGTTTTTCGTCACCCGTTGAGGCAAACATCAGCGAGCAGCCGGACAGATAGTGACCGAGGGTATGCCCGCTGATGCCGCGGGATTCCCAGCCCTCGTAGTGAGCCGCTTTGGGCTCCAGTCCTGCATATTCACGAAAGCGCGATAATAGACGGTCGGGTTCCAAACTCAGCAGATAGGCCGCATTCAGCTCCATCGCATGGTAAAGTGGGCCGGAATCAATGCTTACGTTATGCAAGTCAAAAGCTTTTGCTTTCAAAATCATCGCTCCTTAGCTAAGATGAAAGTGTATATTTCTCCACTACATTAGCATTGCCATCACGGTATGTCAGTAGCTTAACCATACAATGGGTGGACAAATCCGAACATGAAGCTAAAGAGGCGATAAAATGACTTATCTGAAAGTTAATGTAGATGCTCCCATTCAACTGATCTCGGCAGGCGAGTTTATTTCCGAGGTGCCCTGGAAGCATATGAGTCGTTCTATAGAGAACTTTGAGCTGATCCTTGGGGTGCGGGAGACGGTATATATACGGGAGGAACAGGAGCATTTTGAGATCGGGGAAGGAGATATTGTGTTGCTTTATCCCGGTCGTACACATGGAGGATATCAGGAATCATTGCCGGGAGTTACATTTTACTGGTTTCACTTCGATGTTTCCACGACCCCAAATGTATTATCTAATGAAGAAATGAAGCAAGAGACCCGTGCTATGGATGCTCAATTGCAGCGCCATGGCTTTGTACGGGATATCTATATACCGCAATGCGTGCGTGCGGGCAACGGAGACCGCATTCATATTATCGTTAATCAGATTTTGCATGTAGCCAATTCGCATTATCTTACGCATCACAGTGTAAATTATCTGTTCACCTCGCTGCTGATTGAGATATCCGAGCTGGCTCTCAGCCGCTTGATCTCCAGCCCCGCCAGCCCACAGGGGAATGTGAGCTTTAACAAAATTATCGAGTGGACCCGTATTCATGCGGAAGAACCGATAACCGTGACGGATTTAGCCCGAAAATTCAACTACAACAAGGATTATATATCCCGTTTGTTCAAGCAAAATACAGGTATGCGCCCCTTGGAGTTCATTCACAGCATCCGCATCAATAAAGCCAAGGAGCTGATTTCCCGTACCGATATGAGCATTAGGCAGGTTGCGGAAGAATCGGGATATACGGATGAGAAATACTTTATGCGTATGTTTAAAAAAATAGTGAATATGACCCCTTCGCAGTACCGGAATGCCTATCACAAAACATTTATGAACAAAGTCTGACGGCAAGCCAAAGCGCCTAGTGCGCTTTTTTTCTTTTCCATTCCCAAAAATTAACTCTAATGCATTTCCGCTTGGATCGGGAAATTTTATAGGTAAAACATTAGAGGAGAGTCGGCTAGAATGAACTTGTAAGCGTTTCACTTATAGATAGAAGGGAGGAGAGACATCCACCATGATTACTAGAGAACAGATTTATCTGGATGAGAAGCTGGAGACAAAATCGGCTGTATTTGAATTTATTGCCCAAGAGGCTGAGAAGCTGGGTGTCACCGTCCATAGAGAGCAGCTGGTGCAGGATTTATGGGAAAGGGAGAAGGTATATTCGACGGGCCTTCAGGATCAGTTTGCCATACCTCATACGCAGAGCGAAGCAGTCACAAGACCAGCAGTTTTGGTTATCCGATTACAAGATAGTATTGATTGGGCATCTCATGACGGTAAGCCTGTCCAATATATTTTCAGTATTTTGGTGCCCAAAGGCTCCGTGGATGTATCCCATTTGCAAATTATTTCCTCACTCGCAACCTTGCTATTGGAGGATTCCTTCAAGGAAGCGGTAGCGGGCGCCAAGAGTGGCGACGATGTGTATCATTTGCTCGAACAATATACAGAAGGGTTGGTGTCATAAAATGAAAATTGTAGGCGTTACATCGTGTATAGCAGGTTTGGCTCATACCCCCATGGCGGCAAAAGCACTGGAAAAAGCAGCAGCACAGCTCGGTCACAACATTAAAGTGGAGCAGCAGGGTGCGTTAGGCCAGGTGAACAAGCTTACGGAGGAAGAGATTGCAGCAGCAGACTTTGTACTGATTGCCTCGGACCAGACGGTGAAGGATGCGGAGCGTTTTGAGGATAAACGAATCGTTCGTGTCAAAATCGGTCATGCGGTCAATAATGCGGAAGCGGTTCTCACCAAAGCAGTGGAAGCCATCTCGGCTCAAAAATAAGGCTAAGGCAGAGGAACAGCAACATGTAGTAAAAAAGAAAAGCAGCAGCGTGGCTGCCTTGAATGACAACCGAGTAGCCTTTGGATAACAGTAGTATTCAAGATAGGAGAGAACATGATGAAAAAATGGCTGAGTGAAGCTAAAAAGCATCTGATGACAGGCATATCCTACCTTTTGCCAGTTATTATTGCAGGTTCCCTGATTGTTGCAGTATGTAAGATTATTGGGCTGACGATGGGTGTCACCGACTTTGGTCCCTATGCAGATAAAAGCGGCTTTCTTCATATTTTATACTTGATCGAAAATGTAGGCTGGCGCGGAATCGGGCTGCTGAACATGGTGCTGGCCGGATATATCGCCTACTCGATTGCCGACAAGCCTGCGCTTGCCGCGGGGTTGATCGGTGGCGTACTGGCACAGGAAACGAACGCCGGTTTTCTGGGTGCTCTCGTTGCCGGGTTCTTTGCCGGATACCTCACCTTATGGGTGAAAAACAAAGTGAAAATCACTGGACCGGCCGCAGGTTCTGTTCCACTAATTATTTTACCGCTCATTACCGTAGGCTTAACGGGCATTCTCATGTCCGTCATTCTGGGTGGACCGCTCAGTGCCATTAACGAAGGACTTGTGAACTGGATCAAGCATATGAGTGAAAGCGGAACCAGTACCCTGGTGCTTGCCCTGATTTTGGGCGCCATGATCGGGTTCGACCTTGGCGGTCCTGTCAATAAAGCGGCCTGGATGGCGGGAAATGCATTATTCCTGTCAGGTGTGTATTTGCCTAATATTTTCGTAAACATTGCCATCTGTATTCCACCATTGGGCTATGGACTTGCCACTCTGATTCTGAAACGTCGTTTTTCCAAAACGTATCGGGAAGCTGGAAAAGGCTCGGTCATCATGGGCATTATCGGAATCACCGAAGGGGCTATTCCCTTTACATTGCGCAACCCTGCCAAGCTGATTCCGTTGAACATGATTGCCTGTGCGGCAGGTGCTGCATTGACAGCCTTGCTGGGCGCACACGTCATCATGCCTCCAATCGGCGGCTTGTATGGCGCGGTATCTGTAGGTGCTCCATTTGCTTATCTGGCTGGAGGGATTGTGGGAGCTTTAATCATTGTAGCGGGAACCCTGCTCGTCAACTTCCGTGAGGAAGAAAAGCAACAGGCAGATACGAAGGAAGCGTCCGTCAAGAAAAATGGAGAAGACATCGAACTGGTATTTGACTGAATTTTTTCTAAACTTCACTAGATAGAAGATAGACAACATGGAGGGAGATAGAGATATGAACCGTACGAAAGTGCATGTCATTCCACATACTCACTGGGATCGGGAGTGGTACTTTACCACTTCCAGATCCAAAGTTTACTTGGTAAAGCATGTGAAAGAAGTGCTGGATGCGCTAGAAAATGTGGCCGACTTCAAATATTACCTGCTGGATGCCCAAGGGTCCCTGCTGGATGATTACATCAAATGGTGTCCCGAAGATGAGGAACGCATTCGCCGTCTTGTGACGGACAAGCGACTGATGACCGGGCCGTGGTATACGCAGACGGATCAGCTAGTCATTTCCGGTGAATCCATGGTCCGCAATCTGTACTACGGTATGGAGACAGCGCAGAAATATGGCCATGCGATGAAGGTCGGTTATGTGCCGGATGCCTTCGGTCAGTCGGCGCAGATGCCGCAGATTTATCAGGAGTTTGGCATTCGCCATTTTCTGTTCTGGCGCGGGGTGGCAGACAATACGAACCCGAAAACCGAATTTTTGTGGAAGGGCTCGGATGGGAGTCAGGTGTTTGCGGTCCAAATACCGTTCGGGTACTACTATGGTGGTAATATTCCGGAGGAACCCGGAGAACTTGAAGCATATCTGGACAGCCAAATCGGTGCGCTGGAGGAAAAGGCGTCTACTCGCCATGTTTATTTTCCGAATGGCTTCGACCAAGCGCCTGTCCGCTTGAACCTGCCAGAGCTGATCCGCAAGTTCAACGAGCTTGACCCGGAACGGGAATATGTGATGAATGAGCCAGAGCGTTTCCTTGAAGAAATTGAAAAGGACAGCAGCGATCTTCCTGTGCTGGAGGGAGAGCTTATGGAAGCGAAGCATATGCGTATCCATAAGTCGATCTTTTCTACGCGGGCTGACCTCAAGCAGCAAAACAACTATATTGAAAATTTCATCGTAAATACGCTGGAGCCTGTGCTGTCGATCAGTCATGCACTGGGACATGATTATCCGCATCTCATCGTGAAGGATATCTGGAAGCTGATGTTTGAAAATGCTGCCCATGACAGCATTGGTGGCTGCAACAGTGACACGACGAACCGGGATGTGGCTTTTCGCTACAAGCAGGCGCGCGATATCGCGGAAAATCTGTTGGAGCTGCATAAGCGCATGATTGCTTCAAAGATTAAGCAGGAGGAAACTTTTGCCTTCACCATCTTTAACACATTGCCTTATCCGCGTAAGGGCGTTACAGAGATTGATGCTTATTTACCGGAGGGAAGCTTTGTCATTCGGGATACGAACGGACAGCAGCTTTCGTATACGATTACCGAAAAAGTAGAACAGACAGACTATGTGCTGGGTCAGCATATTTACCTGAATCCGAGCAAAAAGGTGTATCTGCCTGAACGTGTATTCCGTGCGAAGCTGCTGGTAGAGCTTCAGGAAGTACCTGCTATGGGATATACGCAGATTGTATTTGATTTCAGTTCGGCCGGGGATGCCACGGCAGAACGCAGTAACGGAAACCGTATTGAAAACGAATTTTATAGTGTAGCTGTTCAGGAGAACGGGGCATTGAGCATTACGGATAAAATCTCGGGACGTGTGTACGCGGATCAGATGGTGTTTGAGGAAAACGGGGATGACGGTGATTCCTACAACTATTCTCCGCCGGAACGTGACCTTACCATTTCTTCGCTCGGTGCTGATGTGGAGACGCTGACATCCAAAGGTCCGGTAGCGGAGGGATTGTCCCTTCGATTGAAGCTAAAGGTTCCGTATGACTTAAACGAACGCGCCGCTGCCGTAACCTCTGCGGAACTGCCATTACAGGCATCGGTCTCCTTGCGTAAAGGTGAGCGCTTGATCCGTTTCTCGGTAGATGTGGACAATCGCGTGCTGAGTCACCGTCTGCGGGTGCTTTTTGACACCGGGATTGCCTCCAGGCTTTCTATTGCGGATCAACCGTTCGGGGTCATTGCGCGTCCGACAACGCTGGAAGAAGTAGAGGTGTGGGAACGTGAGCAGTGGACGGAAAAACCGATCACAATTGAGGCTCTGCAAAGCTATGCTGCGCTGAACGATGGTTCCCGTGGAATAGCGGTACTGACCGGAGGAGTACGAGAATATGAGGTCATTGGCAAAGAACATGATACAATAGCGCTGACGTTATTCCGTACTTTCGGGTTTATGGGCAAGGAAAATCTGTTGTACCGCCCGGGACGCGCTTCGGGAGAAAAGATCGTAGAAACGCCGGATGCGCAGCTCATTGGCGAGCTTTCATTCACTTTTGCCCTGCATGTGCACGAGTCCGGTTTTGATGAAGCCAATATAGCTAAAGCGGCCAAGGAATATTTAACGCCATTGACCAGCTACCAGCTGTCTGACTTCCTGAATGGTCGTTTAATTTTCGCCTTCCGTGACGAAGAAAGAATATTCGAGCAAAGCTACAGCCTGCTATCCTTTAGCAAGGATTCGAATGTGATCCTGAGTGCCTTCAAGAAAGCAGAGCATACGGATGGATATATTGTACGTGTATTTAATCCTTATTTGGAGAAGAATGCAGTCGGACGCATCGCATTCGGTGTATCGGCTCACTATGAGCTGGCTTCGCTGGATGAGCGCTCCAAGGAAGAAACGTTGGCCTCGTCCGATGCCGAAGGCGCACCATTGCCAGAGTTGGGGCATTGCAAGCTGTTAACGGTACTGGTTACGCCTGAATCGAAGTAACACGGAAACAAAACATGGTTTATCGGAAAGGAGGTCTTGAAGCTACATGAATTTTCCCTACAAACGCTTGAAAAAGCTGTACCAGCTCGTCAGTGGAAACGATCAGGGCTGGTCTTGGACCACCAAAGCACTGTCTGAGCGGCTGGAGGTCACAGAGCGGACGATCCGCGATGATCTCAAAAAGCTGGGCGGTATTCTGAATGAATATGGAGCGCATCTGGAATCCAAGAGGGGTAGCGGCTATACAATCATGGTCGTTGATCCCGAAAGATACCGTTTTTTCGCTGAGGAAGGTCAGGAAGAAACGGAGGGAAGCGGGCGGCTGCCGGGAGCACCGGAAGAGCGCATACGGTATGAGCTGTTCAAGCTGCTGAATGCGGGAGAATACGTGAAGATGGAAGACCTCGCCGACGAGCTGTATATTAGCCGGGCGACCATGAATAACGATTTTAAAATCATTCGGCGGATTCTGGATGATTATGCTCTCACCCTGCGCACCAAGCCGGGATATGGGGTGAAGGTGGTTGGGGAAGAGAAAAGTATCCGTTACTGTCTCGCTGAGTATGCCGATGTACGCGATGAAGAAGGACAACGCAGCGGTATGCCTTTGGAACAGCAACAGCTATTTCAGGGGCTGGATTTACCGCGAATCCGTGCAATTATTTTGAAGCATCTGCGACCCAATGGCATCAAGATGGCGGATTTGGCGCTGAAGGACCTGATCACCCATCTGGCGGTTATGGTACTGCGAGTGAAGGAAGGACATGGATTGGAGCGCTTTGAAAAGGTGGCAGGCGGTCAGCGGGATATTGAACTGGCTACTACCATTCTGAGTGAGATGGAAGAGGCTTTTGGCATCACCTGCCCTTTAGGAGAGCTGGATTATGTCCTGCTGCATATCGTCAGCAAAAAGATGGCCGAAACCGAGTGGGAGCGTCTCCAGTCTGACCGACTCTTCCTGGCTGTGCGCGAGATGCTGACATTTGTCTACGAGCGCTTCACCTATGATTTGCGTGACGATGAACGGCTGTCCCGGGATTTGTTTGTGCATCTGAAACCGATGCTGACCCGGCTGGAGCATGGCATGAACATGCGTAATCCGTTGCTTGGACATATCCGCAAATATTACCCGCTTGCTTATGAAATCACGGTTGGTGCGGTAAAAGAACTGCAAAAATCGTTCCCGTATGACATCAACGATAACGAAATCGGATATTTGGCGCTTCATATTGGAGCTGCGTTGGAACGCAAATACAATATCCCGCATCGGCGTCGTAAAACCGTGTTGCTGGTGTGCGGCTCCGGCTACGGAACCGCCCGGATTTTGGAATCCAGATTGCGCTCCCTGTTCGCTGAGCTGGATGTATCCCGAGTGGTCTCACTTCGGGAATACGAGGAAATGTCTACTGTCGACGAGGATTTGATCGTATCGACCATCCACTTGCAGCAGCGTAAGGATAAGCCGTCAGCGGTGATCAGCCCGATTCCTTCGGAACGGGATATGGAGACGATCACACGGATGGTGCGTGCCAGCGATGAGGAGCAGGAAATTTCACTGCTGCGGTATTTTGACGAGGACTTGTTTATGACCCGAACCGATCAGCCGAAAAAGGATGCTCTGATTGAAGAAATGAGCGGTATTTTGAGGCAAAAAGGAGTTGTGACTGACAAGTTCCTGCCAGCAGTCATGGAGAGGGAGAAGCTGGGATCTACGGCACTGGATCGAGGTATGGCGATTCCCCATCCTTTGGAGCTTAGCTCTAACCGAACGGTCGTAAGCGTGTGTCTGCTGGAAAAGCCGATTCAATGGGATGCCAACCATGAGGTCCATGTTGTATTCCTGCTTTCGATCTGTAAAGAGGATTACGAGCAGGCGATGGGGATTTACGATCTGTTTGTAGAACTGATCCGTCAGGAAGAAACGCTGGAACGATTAAAGCATTGCCACTCTTTTGATGCCTTTATGCTAATCGCCCGTCAGGTGCTTGCAGTCAAGAGCAATGATTTTCATTGAAGGCTGAACACATTATCCTCTTTCATATGAAACGAAAAAAGGGACCCTAGGGTCTCTTTTTAGCATGTGGCACAGTAGGTTTGTTTTGCTCGAGCGTCGGGAATCGAACAATCCATAATAGGTGGTCCTATATAGTAGGGCTGCCTTTTTTCGATGTAAATGAACGATTGTGCTTTATTATTAGTCTTAATAGATGAGACCACAACAAGGGAGGTGCACGTATATGACTGACAGAGAGCTGTTTGAACTATATAAGGAACAGATATATTATTTTTGTTATTATCTGATGCAAAATCAAGCAGATGCAGAAGATGTTTGCCAGGAAGTGTTTGTCAAAGCACTCTTGGCTGATAGGTCCAAGGTACAAGATCTCAAATCATGGATTTTACGAATTGCTTCCAATGAGTGCAACAATGTACTTAGAAGGCGGAAAATTGGGCTGATGAAGGAAATACGAACTTTTTTATTGTCACGTCCTCATTCATTTAATCCGGTGGAAGAGAGCTTATATCATCGAGAAACGAAGACAGAGCTACACAAGCTATATAACAAGCTTCCAGATAAAATTCGAATGGTCGTAGTCCTTCGTTATGTAAACGAATTGACTGTGCCGGAGATCTCTAGAGTTATAAATATACCCGAAGGAACAGCTAAATCCAGATTAAATCGGGGGCTTAAACTTCTAAAAAAAATGATGGTATCCCAAGTAAAGGAGATGAGTAGCAGTGAGTCGATATTATGAAAAAGAACAGAACATTCCTCAACCTGAATATGATGCAATGTGGGTAAATATAGAACAGGAAGCAACCAAACGAAAAGCAGCTCTGCAACAGTCACAGGAAGCATCTATGCATCGAGCAAAAATTGTTCCTGCGAGTATCGTATTCTCATGTTTTCTGCTCGTTGCCATCCCTGTATTCGCTGGTGTGGCTATCAATTGGGATAGAATAGGCGGACGTAGTGTAACCATTGCGCTAAATAATGGTATTGGCCAGCGGTATGATCTAAAAGCATCCAGTGCAGGCATTACGATGAATTTGAATGGTGTTGTAACGGATGGCGAAAAAATGAAAATGCTGATCTCTCTGGATCCAGGAACCGATCCAACCAGTTATATTGGGTTTGCTATAGAGAACACGATGGTAACTAGCAATTCTGATACGAAGGAGCGAGCACGCGGATATTTAAATTACGATCCTCAAAGCCAGAAGCTCCTCGGCATTTATGAAACGGTTGATACTTTAAAGGATCGTAAAAAAGATTACACGCTTGAGGCACAGAATCTAATTTTTTATCGTAACCAGGATATTCCCTTAAAGACGGATCATCAGGCCGGGGATACCCTCGTTACCGGGAGCAAGCAGTATCCTAACATTTATATAGAATCCGTTCGACAAACCAACAACAAGACTGTTGTCCGCTTTAGAGTTGCTGCGGCTCCATCCGATTTAGGACGTGGGAACCCGCATTTGGTAATGAAAGTGGGCGACAAAGAGATAGACGCAATCCCAACCATTCTACCTAGCGACAGCCCAGACTTGCATATTGAGCAGGTATTCAACATGACTGCACAGGATTGGAAAAAGGCAAACCTTCATTTTTGTTACATTGAGGAAGCAAAACGAATTGAAGGTACTTGGAAGTTCGAATTTGAAGCGGATGGAAAAAAAGCAAGTGAAGCGATTTATTCCAAGAAGCTGCATACCAGCGCCGAATTCCAAGAAAATACAGGGACTACCTTAGACCAACTGATTGTTACCCCCTTGGATATTGAAATTCTAGTAACAGAGCGTGATTCCCTTAAAAAAGGAAATGTTCATTATAAAACTGCTCAGCTGGTTATAGGGGATAAAAAAATTAGCGGAGGATGGAATATGAAAGGAGCTGGTCCTGAAAATTATCAACACTTATATCAATTTGAATCTCCAGAGTGGTATAAGGACTGGTCTGATGTTCCAATGAAACTTATATTGAAAGATGCTGTCATCGAGAAACGTGATACGTCTAAGAATTGGATCACTCTTCATAAACCTAAAGAAGAAAAACAGTTCGCTGAGCTTAATACGGACGGTTATCAAATTGATTTCACATACTATACAGAGGGAAAAGATTTGATTGTCGAATCGAAATCCGGTTCCCCTGGCTTCAAAGGCGTCAACCAAACAACGATGCGAATTAACGGTAAAGAAGTAGTGCCTGAGATCATTGCGAAGGGTATGGTATCCACAGGAGTTAATGTTGACCGTTACAAAGATATTGAATTAGACGGAAAATTGGAACTAAATCCTGGCATCTACAAGTACAGCGATCCTAGACGTGATATTGAAGTTATTTTGAAATAGATATGGCCCTTCCAGCTTTAGCTTCTCATGAGGGAAGCAGTGGAAGGGCTTTTGTTATATCTACTTGTCTATACGGTGAACGTGCTTATTTACACCCGTTGCACGGTAAACTCAAACTCCAGCTTCTGATCGGCTGGTATTTGGTATTCTTCGTGTACGGGAGCGCCCCAGCTATCGTCGCCGCCGACACCCATTTGCTTGCCAGCCACCGTGACGACGGTGTAGTAGACGTTGGGCAGCTCATACTGATGGTAGGCGCTTTCCAGCTCAAACGCTGTGTATGGTGAAATATTGCATTCCACAGGCGCGGTTGCAGGTGCAGTAATGCGAATACCTCGCTGAGAATCGTCGGTAATATCGACACGACGTACGCCTGTACGATTACCGGATTCCTGTGGCACGGCATAACCAGATACGTTGTCCGCTGCTTCGTTGTGGAATACGCCGAGTCTTGCACCGAAGGCCCGGTCGATATAGTTTTCATCCGGTCCCATGGCGTACCAGTCCAGATGGCGGTAGTCTGCCGGAACCTTGAACGAGAGCGCGAAGATCGGCAAGTTAGGCAACCCCGAGACGCCTTCATAAGTGGATTTCACTTTCAGGCTGCCGTCGGCAAAGACGGTATATGCCACTGCCACCTGTACGTCTGCATGAATGCTTAGTGTATAGCGAAATGTAACCGTTACGTGATCAGTTTGCTCCTCCGTGACTTCAATCCCCACGCATCTGCGTGTTAGACTCGCAGCAAACCAACCACCCGCTTCAAACCCAAGCGCTACACCTCTGTCATTGTCCGTGGTTGCACGCCAGAACAATGGGGCAGGAGGAATGGCGATCATCTCGCGTCCAGCGTAGCGCAGCGAAGTCAGGCTGCCTGCTCCTTTGGAGAACATGATACTAAAATCTGCACCGTGAACGCCGATGTTTACATCACCATGCACAACCCGAATGCTGCCGGCAGGGACAGTCTGTGGACGTGTATCTTCCACGGTGAAAATATGCTGTCCAAAGGCTACTTCATATCCGGCCTCCGCCCAGAGCGTAGCTTCTTTCAAGACCAGAGACGTGTGAATAACATATTCACCAGGCGCGTCTACTCCAGCCGTATCTACCAGCGTCAACGGAATATAAGCTTCTGTCTGTGCGGCTACATCCATATGAATCACGTTCCGTGCGATTTCGTGGCCTTCATGAAGCAGGCTGTATACCAGCTCGTAGTCATCCGTTCCCTCGAACAGATTTTCATTGCGAATCGTCACACCGCCCCGATCCGGGATCAGCTTCAGATTTTGGTACAGGAATTTGACCTCCTGCATCTTCGGTGAAACCTTCCGGTCCGCATAGACGATTCCATCCGTACAGAACCCATAGTCAGTGGCCCGGTCGTCAAAGTCGCCGCCGATCGCGAGGTACTCGCGTCCATAGCGATCTTTTTTCATAACCGCCTGATCAATGTAATCCCAAATAAAGCCGCCCTGATACAGCTCGTATTTGTTCTCCAGCTCTGTATATTTGTGCATACCGCCTACGGAATTACCCATCGCATGCATGTATTCACAACTGATATACGGTTTTTGCGGATTGTCGTTCAAATACTGCTCGATATCTGCGGGCTTGGCGTACATCCGGCTCTCCATATCGCTGGTATCATCGTACGTGCGGTTGTGGAATACGCCTTCGTAGTGCACCAGTCGGCTCGGGTCGGTGGCTCGGAAATAGTTGGCTACATTGCGCAGCACTTCACCCGCATAGGACTCATTACCGCAGGACCAGATCAGAATGGACGCATGGTTTTTGTCCCGCTCCAGCATGGAAATGGCGCGATCCATAACGATATCCTGCCACTCTGGAAGATTGGCTGGAATATTCCAAGAAGGCTCGACTGCGCCAAGCTTTTGCCAGGAGCCGTGTGTTTCCAGGTTCATTTCGTCGATCACATACACCCCGTACTCATCACACAGCTCATACCACAGGGTCTGATTCGGATAGTGAGAGGTGCGAACCGCATTCATATTGTTTTGCTTGAGCGTGCGAATATCCCATAGCATATCTTCACGAGAAATCGCACGTCCAGTACGAGCGTTGAATTCATGGCGGTTCACGCCTTTGAAGACGATCCGCTTGCCGTTCAGATGCATCACCTTGTTGATCAGCTCAAATTTGCGGAAGCCGATCTTCTGCGGAATGACCTCCACCAGTGTCCCGTCCGGCTCGTGAATTTGGATGAACAGCGTGTACAGGTAAGGCTTTTCGGCACTCCAGCGCTGGACTTGATCCAGTGTTGCTGACAGCGAAGCCTTGCCATCTGTAAAATCTGCCTTCAAAGAAGCTACAATCTGGCCCGCAGCATCTTTGACATCGACGGCTGCATAGGCTGCTACTGCTTTTTCCAAGGTCAGCTCCAGCTCCAGAAGGCCCTTCGTATACGAGGCGTCCAGACCGGCCTTGGCATGCAGGTCACGTACGTGAACAGATGGGATGGTGTACAGATATACGTCTCTGAAGATACCGGAAAAACGCCAGAAATCCTGATCCTCCAGCCATGCCCCTGTACTTCTCTGATATACCTCAACCGCCAGCTTGTTTTCGCCTGCTTGCAGGAACGGTGTCAATTCAAAATCAGACGGTGTAAAGCTGTCCTCACTGTACCCGACAAATTGCCCGTTCAACCACACATAGAAAGCCGACTCGACGCCCTGAAAAGAAATGAACACAGGCTGACCGTCAGAAGCCATATGTTCCGGCAAAACAAAGCTTTTGATATAGCTCCCGACCGGGTTGTGATCTTCGGGAATATGGGGCGGGCGAACGTCCGAATGTCCGTCCCACGGATACATCGTATTCACGTACTGCATTTGGCCGAAGCCTTGCGTCTGAATATGACCCGGTACCTGAATGTCGCTCCAGCCGCCGTATTCAAAATCAGGGGCATGGAACTCAACCGGACGGCTGGATGGATTCGTAGCATAGTTGAACTTCCAGCTACCGTTCAGGCTATGACGCCAAGCCATATCGGCATAGCGCTCCGCTTCCTGAAGTGTAGCGTAATATTTATGATCGGAATAGGCTGGCAGCCGATGTACTGCAAACTTGGTTACGTCGGTTAGCCAATCCAGGCTAGGGGTGTGGATGGTCAAGGCGAACACTCCTTATTGTTAAATTAAAATGAAAGGATTTCACAACAGCGAATCCGTTATTTTACCGAGCCTACCATACCCGCTACAAAATGCTTCTGCATCAGGAAAAATACCAGTGCAGTCGGCAACGTGGACAGGACGATAGCAATCATAATCACACCATAATCTGGTGCATAGCCAGAGCCGAGGTTCGAAATCAACAACGGAATCGTTTGATTTTCAGGCGTTTGCAGCACGATCAGAGGCCAGAGATAGTTATTCCAACTCGACATGAACGTGATGATCGCGGCAGCGGCATAGGTTGTTTTCATCGTAGGCATATACACCCGGAAGAACAGACCCAGCTCGGACAATCCGTCCATACGACCAGCTTCCAGCAAGTCCTTCGGAAACATCTTGGTGCTTTGACGGAAAAAGAAGATCAGAAACGCCGTAGTCACCGTCGGAATGACGACAGACGAAAGTGTATCAATACCGATCCAAGGCAGTGTATTGGAGATACTGCCGAACATCCGATAGAGCGGGATCATGATCGCCGCAAAAGGAATCATCATAGACATCAGCAGGATATTGAATACAACGTCCTTGGCCTTACTTCTGTAAATTTCAAAGCCATAGCCTGCCAGTGATGCAATCAGCATCGCCAGCAGTGTCGTAGAAATCGAGATTTTCGCTGAATTACTCAGCGCGGTAACGATATCCACTTTTTCCAGTAGATTGTGTATATTATCCATCAGATGAGAGCCAGGCAGGAGTCTGCCCTTCGTCACATCAACCGACAGGTTGGTGGCGCTGGACAGCATCCACAGGAACGGAAAAATCGAAACGAACGATATAATGATCAGAAAGGCATACGTAAATAATCTTTTCGTTTTCATCATTTTTTCTCACCTGCCACTTTGAACTGGATGATCGCCAAGATAATGATCATAATGACGATGGAGTAGGATACGGTCGCCGCATAACCAAAGTCGGATGAATACTTGAAGGACAGGTTGTAGATATATTGCGAAATAGAAGATGTCGCGTTCCCCGGCCCACCCTTGGTAATATTCATGATTTCATCAAAGAGCTGGAGTGTACCAATCGTCGATGTAATCGAGGTGAACAGGATAATCGGCTTAAGCAGTGGAACGGTAATGCTGAAAAACTGTCGAATAGGGGAAGCACCGTCAATACGTGCCGCTTCATAGATGGAGCTGTCAATATTCTGGAGACCGGACAAGTAAAAGATCATGTTGTAGCCAGTCCAGCGCCATGTGATCGCAATAATAATCGTAACCTTGGCCCAGAAAGGGTCTGTAATCCATTGGATCGGCGTGCCAATCACATGCAGATTCAGCAATAAGGAGTTTACCAGACCGTCAGCCGAGAACAAATACTTGAACACAACGGAATAGGCGACCAGCGATGTAATACAAGGCAAGAAGATGGCTGTGCGGAAAAAGCCCTTGAATTTAAGATTTTTATCATTGAGCAATACCGAAATGAACAGAGCCAGAATCACCATTAATGGCACCTGGAAAATCAAATAGATAAACGTGTTCTTCACGGCGGTTATAAACATGCTATCTGTGAACAGACGCTTGTAGTTATCAATGCCGTTGAAGGTCAGATTAGACCCTGTACCTGTCTTGAAGGACAAGATAAGCGCCTGAATCATCGGGTAGAAATAAAAGGCTGCAATCATGATCACTGCGATGGAAATGAACAACCATCCTGTCATACCTGCCTTAAAACGTGATGTCGTCATTTTGGGTGCGGCTGTCTTCATAACCATATCAACTCCCTATGCAGCATTAAAACCTTGAACTCGCAAGCCCAAGGTTTTAAGTGCTTATCGTTTTATTGTTTAGCCTTGGCTAGATGGACTGTCTTATTTAAGCTGTGCTTCTGCTTGTCCTTGAGCATCTTTCAGAACTGTGTCTACATCTTTGCCGTTCAGGTAGTTTTGAATTTCAACGGTCATGATGTCCTCAATGGCATAAGTGTGCATGCCATAATTGACTTTTGGAACTTGTTTGGTCCATTCTGCGAATTTCTTGTAGACTTTGTCGCCACCGAAGTACGGATCTGACTCGTCATAAGCTTTACCGCTGGAAGCTGCGTTTAATGAACCGACAATTCCAATTTTGCTCAGCATATCTTGATATAGCTCTTGATCTGAACCGAATGTTTCTTTCAGGAAATCAGCAGCGGTATCTTGACCTTCTGTATTCAGCACATACCAGGAGCTGCCGCCGAGGCTGGAAGCATTCACGGATTCAGGTACATTTTTCAATTTAGGGAAAGGAACAACCGCCCATTTACCCGATTGTGAAGCTTCTGCTTTGATTGAAGGCGTAATCCAGTTACCTGTAGGAACGGAAGCAACTGCACCGCTATTGAAGGCTGCCAGGAATTGACTCCAGTCGGCATTCATTTTAACAATGTTCGCATCGAACAAGGATTTGTACGTCAAGAGCGCTTCTTTCAGAGCTGCATTACCTGCCAGGTTTGGTGTTTTACCGTCTTCTTTCAGGTACCATGAACCTGCGGATTGGATCATACCACGGATCAGACCGAGGTCGTTCGGATCTTGAGTCAGCATATCTTTACCTGTTTTTTGTTTTACGGCTTTACCGATTTCAATGAATTTGTCCCAATCAATGTTAGTCAGGTCAGCTACTTTGTAGCCAGCTTGTTCCAAATAATCTGTTCTTACATACAGACCCATAACACCGGAGTCGAATGGAACACCGTATTGCTTGCCGTTGTAGCTGGTCGGTCCGATTTTATAATCCGCGAAGTCCGATGCTTTGATCGAGCTGCTCATATCATGGAAGGAATCAGGATAGGCTTGCAGGAAATTTTGTGCCCGGTAATCCTCGATTAGAACCACGTTAGGTAATCCTTTGGTAGAACCGGAGTTAAGACCGGCATTCATTTTTTGCACGATATCATTTTGAGCATATTCAACAATGTTTACGTTTACATCAGGATGTTTGGCAACGTAGCGATCTTTTGCCAGCTTTAGGGCTGCGATATTGAAGTTCGGGTCCCAAGCCCAGACGGTGATTTCTTTCTTACCGGAATCTGTGGTAGTAGCTGCTTTCTCGGAATTGCTGGAACACGCAGATAGCAAGATTAAGCTTGCGATCAGCAAAAGAAAAGACATTTTTTTCATTTCGTTCAACCCCTACTCTTTTTTTTTATAATCATTTAAAACTTATTGAAAGCGGTTACCTTGTTTATGAATCTAGTTTATCATCCTTGCTTTGCTGGCAGTTAGGAATATCTTTATACGGATTTGTCTTATTATTATGATTTATCAAAAAAGGTATCGCTTACATTTGTACTTTTTTTGGAATTAGGTATTTTTTATAGACTGAGTTAAAGTTGTACACGAAGCGCCACTGCGCGGTCGGATGGTGCTTCCCATCGCGACCGCTACGCTTGTACAGCACCATTCCGCCCACTCCGTTCTTGTAACACCTTCTTTGTCTTTAGTCCAGCCTATATTTTTATTAGATAGGAGGGGCGGGTTTTACGATCAATGGCAGTGTCATTTTCACTTTGGTGCCTTCGCCTTTTTTGCTGGAGATGGTCACGCCATACTCTTCTCCATAAAGAAGGGTAATGCGGTTGTGTACATTCTGGATGCCGATACCAGTGAACAGTTGGCGCTTGCTTTTAGGATTGGGCAGTCCGTCCTTTGCCGTATGCCCGTCCAAATCCATACCGTCTCCGTCATCGGCCACCTCGCAGATTAATGTATCGTCCGTTTTGGACACCAGTATATAGATATGACCCGCGGTCTTCTCATTAAATGCATGGAAAAACGAGTTTTCGATAAAAGGCTGAATAATCAGCTTCGGCACATGGTACTCCAGACAATCCGGTGACACAAAATAATTCACCTGTACCCGCTGCCCGTAGCGCACATGGTTAATGAACACATAATTTTGCATGTTGGCCATTTCCTGCTCGATGGTGATCGTTTCGCTCACATTGCTGATTGTATTTTGCAGTAGGGAAATGAGCGCATTGATTGTCTCAGCGGCGGTTTCCTTGTTTCCTTTGAGCACCAGCATTTTAATCGAAGCCAGTGTATTGTACAGAAAATGTGGATTGATCTGTCGTTGCAGTGCAGCCAGCTCTGCATTCCGTTGTCCTTTTTGCGTCTCCAGCAGCTTGCGAATATAGTCATTCAGTTCATCCAGCATGTAATTGTAGGCATGACTCAACTGCCTGACCTCATAGCTGCCCGTTACC
>NZ_PNXQ01000009.1:97060-113680 GCF_005217525.1 Paenibacillus terrae
TAGTTATCAAAATTTTTCTCGCGGACAGTCGACATTTGCTTGACCAGCCGAGTCAAAGAACGAATTAAACGCCGGGAAATCAGAAAAACGATCAACAAAGCAATCAGCACGATGCCAATGCAGATCAATACAACCGATTTAACGTCAATAATTTGTCCGATTGCGGTGTGCCTGTCAATCATGTTAACCAGGTAAAAATCATACGAAGGAATGTAGTTGGAAAGGAGGATACTTTCCTTGTTCATCACGTTCGCATTAATGTAATTTAGCCCTTGCTCATTGATTTTTGTGGCATAGCCCAGCAGCTCACGGGAGTGCTGCCCGATCAAGTCCTGACGGTTGCTCGACACAATGAGTCCCGATTTGTCCAAAATAAGTACATCATTGCCGTTGCTTGTGAAGTTGTTATAGAAGCGGCGGAATTCGGGCTCGCGAATGGCAATGTAGATCATGCCATACAATGTACCGCTAGTTCGCTCCATGAATGCCCTGGAGGCGATAATATAGGGTGTGGGTTTCTGTCCGCTATTATTCATTTGCTGACGAAGTAAATCAGTATCCAGTTGATACATAAGTCGTGTCGGCTGTGCCGAGCTTCGGGCTGTAATCAAATTGTTCCTGAGCTCCTCCGCAGTGACCGGCCAGTAGGACGAGTCGGAATAGAAGCTTCGGCCGTTCATGCCCGTTATGGCGACACTGACATCATAGGCGTCGACATTTGATTTAATCTGCTTCATCTGCTGTGCCATACCGAAGTAGATGCGTGCCGAGTTAATGGAATCGGATTGGCCGCCTGTCAGATAGTTTTTGACCGTCCCGTTTTCCGAGGCATGGGTTACGGCATTCACAATCGAGTCATTGAAGGACTCAAAGCTGGACTGAATTTGGCTGAGTACCTTGGCATTCGTAATACTGAATGTCTCGGCAAAGAGTCGTTCAGACATTCGAATCGTCACCAAAGAGGTCAGCAAGGACACCGCGGTGATGCTGACCACCATAACGACAAATATTTTAAAGAACAGACCTTGATATTTGATTTTATGCATATACCTTTTCATATTCAATCTCTTTTCTGCTGGCAGATATGCGTTTGCTCTCTAATGGAGATGCTCCCGGCGGTATTGACTTGGGGAGTAACCCGTCACCTTTTTGAACACTTTGGTAAAATAGCTGGGGTCCGAATAGCCGACGATGCTGCTAATATCCGAAATGGACATCGTATCCGACCGCAGCAGCTTTGCAGCCTTTTCAACCCGAATTTTGTTCAAATACTCACTGAAGCCCTCTGTATGATGCGCTGTAAAATAGCTCGACAAGTAGGAGGGATTAAAATGAAAATATTGACCGAGTGTCGTCAAATTGAGCGTCTCAGCGTGGTGCTCCTCGATATATTCCAGCAGCTTCTTCATGCTCGCACTGCTTCCTTGCTGGGTTTTAGCCAGAATCTGCATGTTCGCTTCCTCTAAAAATGTTTCCAGCAATCCCACGGCTTCATGTACATGAGGTGCATTATTTATGGCCTTGAAATAGGAGTATTTCGCCGCATCCAGTTCTTTCATATCATACCCCTGATTCCCAAGCAAAATCGTAATGTTAAACACGATGTTTCCAAGAAGAGACTTGAATTCAAAAGCGGTGGAGGTATAGTTGCGGGACATAGCAGCTACATAGGATCTTAAGTCCTGAAAGGCCGTATCAAAATGCTCGCGCTTCATCTCTTCTGTGAACTGCTTTAAATTAAACGAGCTGTTTACCTGAACAGGCTCAGGAAGTTCGTCTTCCGTCAGCAGCGCAGTTCCCGGAAAGTAAAAGCGATAGCTCAGCAGCTTTGGCAGTTCATCCTGATAGGCCTCACTAATTTGTTTGAATTCATCAAACAGATGGCTGACCACCCAGCCTAACTGTGGATCGGCTTGCTTCGTCTCCTGTGCCACCTCCCTGACTGCGGCCATCCAGGAGTCTGACTCCTGTGGATTCAGATTGGCTAAAAAAACAGCCGCATGAGCATCGGACGGTAATAGTCGAAGTACGATTTGTTCACAGGCGGATGTCACTCGATCCGTAAGCCTGGAGAATAGGTCCGAGGCAAGGTGGGAGTGGCCTTTCCCCTGTGGTTCCGCCTGCTCCACACCTATGAGTGCAAAACGAGCATACGGAAAGTCCTGTTTCAGCAGCTCCATATCATAGTCGATGCTATAGCCGGAGATGAGCTTTTCTATCACATGATCCATCGTAATTCGATTATCCCCGGCATCTGTCTGGTACTGAATAGACGGAATTTTGAGGGCCGTTCTCTGGAGCACTTGCAGTAGCTCATCCGTGTCCAGCTTGGGCTTCAAAATATAGTCAGCAACACCTTGCTGGAAGGTGGATCGCACGTAATTAAACTCGCCGTAGCTGCTGAGCACAATGACCTCGATATCAGGATAGCTCTGTCTGACAATGCGCGTCAGTTCCTCCCCATCCATGATAGGCATCACGATATCCGTAATGACAATATGCGGGTGCAAAGTTTCAATCAGCTCTAACGCTTCTTTTCCATTAGAAGCCTCGCCTACAATGCGAAATCCATACTG
This sequence comes from Paenibacillus terrae, assembly GCF_005217525.1. Taxonomy (GTDB): domain Bacteria; phylum Bacillota; class Bacilli; order Paenibacillales; family Paenibacillaceae; genus Paenibacillus; species Paenibacillus terrae_C. The sequence goes on from NZ_PNXQ01000009.1 coordinate 99,637, forward strand.
TTCCCAAGATAAATGATGCTTGATCCCTTGCCGTACCAATATCTCATCATCTACAATCAAAATATTGCATAGCTCTTTCATGGCAGCACTCTCCGTAATTATACCTATTCGAGGATTTTGTAAAATCCTGATTCAAAAAAGACCTCCATAAGGCGGACGTCACATCATCTGAGGCACATAATTGATAACGCTTCCAAATTGGCTCAAATATAAAGTATTTAATCTTTACATGCTAACATAAACTACAGGTGTAATCCAAAGATATCTCAAATTAAGCCTTTCTTTTCATATCGGTTGCCTGGCCATTGAATATTATATGGAGAATAAGCCGTATATATGGAAAAAAGAAACGGAAAAGCAGGTTTGCTTTTCCGTTTCTTTCTATTAATAGGCTCAATCTATCCGTTGCTCATGCATCGTCCATCGTTTACGTAGTTCGAGTAATCGGCTTTTTCAGGAATACCCCGTATGAAATCGCTCCCATAACAAGCAAGGATGCTCCCAGTAAGAATACATTATTAAAGCTTCCGGTTGTATCCAAAATGTATCCGGTTGCAATTGGGGCTAGAGCAGCACCCAGAAAACCGCCAAAGTTTTGGATGGCTCCCAGGGATGCCACCTGCTCCCCCGGAGCAATATCAGCTGCCAATGTCCAAATAACGCCTGAAGGCAACTGGGAAGCAAAGTAACCGACAGAGAGAAGTACAATGCTGACAACTGTACTGTCTATAAAAGGAATCGGCGCTACAGATGCCGCCGCCAAAATGGCACCACCAACAATCGGTATCTTGCGTGAGGTCACAGGAGCAACCCCCTTGCGGATAAAATAGTCGGAAATAAAACCACCAAGCAGTACGCCAATAATGCCGGCAACAAAAGGAATGGATGCAATCCACCCGGTTTCTTTCAGTGTGAAGCCCTGTTCCTTCTCCAGATAGCTTGGCAACCAGGTCAGGTATACCCAGATGGTGAACATGATGCCGAAATTACCGATGATCATAAACCAAGTGCTGGAATTCTTGAAAAGAGAAGACCATTTGGCTGTTGGAGCCTGTGTTTCTGATTGTACCGCATTTGATTTGTCAGCCATATCGTTCTGGGTGATGGCCTGTTTCTCAGCAAAAGTCGGATCACGGTAGACTTTCAGCCAGATCAGCATAATAATCAATCCCATTGCGCCGACGAAGATAAACATGCCTCTCCAGGTCATGGTCAGCATAAGCACAGTCAGCAGGGGCGGAGCAATAGCATTGGCAATTTGCGAGCCCGTATTAATAATAGAGGTTGGAAGGCCTCTTTCACTTTTTGCGAACCATCTTTCGGTCACTTTAAGCCCTGATGTGAAGAATGGAGATTCCGATACACCAAGCAGCATACGCATGGCATACAACAGTGAATAGGTATTCACAAAAGCACTGATAATGGTTGCGACAGACCACAGTCCAGAAGCCCATGCGAACATTTTCTTCGGACCGAAGCGGTCAACAAGCCATCCTGCGGGAAGATTAGCCAAAGCATAAGGCCAGAGAAAGGCGGACAGCAGCAGACCCATCTGTGTAGAGGATAGTCCAAATTCCGCTGCGATGGTCGTATTCGCGATACTTAAATTCGATCGGTCCAGATAGTTGACGACGGCCCCAAGCAGAAGCAGCAAAATAATGCCCCAACGCAGACCTGCCTTTTTGGGTTTTCCTGTGGATGATACATGGTTATTCCCGATTTTGTTCATGAAAGCTCACGCTCCTTGATCTAGGCTGTTTATTAAAAAGGCTGATGCCAAATTAAAAATATGTCATTCAAATCGCGATTGTATGCGTTTACATTTCTGCTAATCATCAAATTCATTTCGATGATTCCTTAGCTCTGCTGATATGGGCGATTCACAACGATGAGTTCGAAGCTTTCCGGGAAATTCGAAAGTCAGCTATTGATCGTTGTGATGCCGCATATCTTGCCTAATGTGATTTATACAGGCTTAGTCAATCGAGATACTTATATGGAACGTGCCGCCGCAACGGCCTCCAGAAATTCCTTGGCAGCCGCCGTAACTTTACTGTAATCTCCGTCTTTTTGCGCAGCCTTGGTGATATAGCTTCCTACGCCAGCTCCGATGCAGCCAGCTTGTAGCCATTCATGCACATTTTGCGGAGTGACCCCACCAGTAGGAGCGATGGGAGCTTGAGAAAATGGGGCGGTAACCGACTTTACATATTGTGGGCCTAACACTTCGGCCGGGAAAAGTTTAACAATGTCCGCCCCGGCTTCCAACGTCTCCAATACTTCCGTCGGAGTAAAAGCACCACTAATGGTCACAGCCTGATAACGGTTGGCCATTTTGATCATTTCGGGGTTGAGCTGCGGACTTACCAGAAGCTCTGCTCCCGCTAGAATAGCCGCTCTTGCTGTTTCTGCATCCAATATGGTTCCAGCGCCGACAAGAACGTCTTCTTCACGATACTTTTCTGCCAGTGTCTGAATGACATGAAGCGCATTCGGCACACTCATTGTGATCTCCAGCGCCTTAATACCGCCTTTTACGGCTGCTTCTGCTACAGCCAAAGCCTCTTGCTCGTTGTCCAAACGAATGATCAACACAATGCCTGTGTCCGCTATTTTCTTGAGATTATTGAACTTCTTCCACATCATCTTATCCTCCTAATCGTTATACAGCCTTTCACCACGGTATCCCAACTGGCTGGAGAGCTTGAGCGCTGTTTCCTTGACTAGCTTGACGATTATATTCTCGCGCTCTGGTGTCATGGTTGAGTACATACTCGCTACACTAATGGCTGCCACCGGCTGATTCCATTGGTCATATATCGCAGAACCGATGCAATACATTTCCAGATTGTCTTCCCGGTCATCAATGGAGTAGCCACGCGCCCGGATTTCCGCCATATCCTGCAAAATTTCTGGGAGCGTTGTCTTCGAGTATTGTGTTTTGGCCGGAATTTCTCCGTCTCCCAGAATAAACTGGATTTTTTCCGTTGGTAACGCTGCTAAAAGCGCTTTGCCGATCCCTGTGGTGTGTATGAATCTTCGTGAGCCTAGCTTCGCTGTCGGTCTCATAACAGAGTAATTTTCCGCCTTATCCAGATACACGATCTGCCCTTTATCCTCGACTCCCAGAAAAACAGTGCTGCCCGTCTGTCTGTTCAGCTCCTGCAACAGCGGTCTGGCCAGATGAGGGATGCCCATGTTGGATAAATAAGCTATACCTGTTTCAAAGGCGCCAATGCCCAAACGATAAGTTTTCAGGCGCGGATCATCCAGCTCAATAAAGTTTTTATAGAGTAATGTCTGCACCAGTTCGAAGGCGCTGCTTTTGGGTAAACCCAACGTCTTGCAAATTTCGTTCAGTGTCAAAGGGGAACTGCTATTAGATAATAAGACCAGAAGATCGACAACCCTTTCGGCCGATTTATTCAGCTTGAAATTTTCCATTGCAATCTCCTTTATTCAATTGCGGTTCGCATATGTGAACCGTGTTCATTATTTCGAACTTCGGGTTTATTATAGTACAGCCTGACAAGGGAGATCAATAACCTTTTCAAAATATTTTATTTCTGTCGGAAAGGGATTGAATTTCTTATGAAAACGTTATAATCTAAATAAAAAATAAATTCAATATTAAGAATCTGGTTCGCATATGCGAACAATATGGAGTTTGGTGTCATACCTAATCTATATCGTACGGATGTTGCTATGACGTCAATTGGAACCGCATACATTAATGGTTTTAAATCATGAAGATGTGCAGTGCTTCTGAAATACAGATTGCAGGGTATAAGGAGGAATTACGGATGCAACCTACTGCTATATTTTTAATCGGGGCTGCCAGTTCTGGTAAATCTACGATTGGTAAGCTCATTGCTACAGAATATCATTTTGCTTATTTGGATAAAGATATCATCTGCAACAAGTTCACGGGCTTGCTGTTGGAGTCCAAAGGATATTCGCCTCATGAGCGTGACGGTAACACTTTTTATAGCGATACTGTAATGCCTCTTGAATATCAGACTCTGCTGGATATAGCCAATGATAACCTTCAATTGGGCCAATCCGCCGTTTTGGATGCACCGTTCCTCGGTTATTTTTCTAACAAAGATTACATTAGGGGACTAAAAGAAAAATACGACTGGCATCATGTCAGACTGCTTGTATTACAGGTGGACGTGGATTTTGATACATTAAAAGAGAGGATGAAGGCCCGTGGATTGGAACGGGACGAATGGAAATTTGCCCATTGGGATGCTTTTGTGGAAGGAATCCGGGCTAGAAGGTGCCTGTGGGAAGACATTGACATCCAGCATTTTGATAATAGCCCCGCTGAGGTAGACAAGAACAGACTGTACAGTACACTTCCCTTCCAAAAGACAACAACACCTTTGTAGTTCAGGTTTGGTGAAAACAAAAGAAGCGCCCTCGGAGTGAAAGTCATAGTGGACTTCCTCCAAAGAGCGCTTTCTCCTTTTATACAGTTCCCCACGTCCGATCTCCTGCCAAATATTTTTCAGTCAAAATAGACAGCAGTTGAATGCCAACCTCATTGTGGCCTCCCTCAGGGAGGATCAGGTCCGCGTATTTCTTGGAGGGCTCAATAAATGCTTCGTGCATAGGCTTGACCGTACTCAAATAGTGATCGTGGATCGACTGAATGGTGCGGCCTCGCTCCTCAATATCTCGAAGTACCCGGCGAAGTATGCGCACATCCGGGTCGGTGTCGACAAATACCTTGATGTCGAGCAGTTGACGGAGCTTTTCGTCAGATAGTACGTGCAGTCCTTCCAGCATGACAATATGATTCGGCAGAAGCTCTACCGTCTCGTCTGTAGAACGCGCATGAACCGTGAAGTCATACACTGGCGCGTGGGTCGCTTGTCCTTCTTTCAGACAATGAAGATGCTCAATAAGCAATTCGTTGTCAAAGGCAAACGGATGATCATAATTGACCAAAGCACGATCATCATAACTCAGATGTGAATGGTCTTTATAGTAGTTATCCTGAGATATGAAAGTCACTTTGTTTGATCCCAGACGTTCAACGACAGCGCGTGCTACCGTTGATTTACCGGAACCCGTACCGCCGGCAATACCAATAATAAGCATGGCGTTTCACTTACCCTTCCCTGAATATATCCCGATACAACTCAAGTATTGTAGCACAACATGCACTTTTTTTCATCAATGCAGAGCATTGTATTTCTTCCATTTTCGTATCTTGGCTCTGAATGTTTTAAACGGTGCCACTGAGTTGATGTGAATCCATCTAGCCATGGGCCACTTCGGATTACTGCCTGTCCACTTGTGAACGCCCTGCGTAAAGAGTTCTTCATGACTTAGCGTGTCAATCCAATCCAGCCACTTTTGCTCTGTCAGCTTGAATAGTTGGCGTAATTCACGTAAAGAGTGGTGGGTGTAGGTTTTGTAAAAGGATTGGTAAAGCTCGCCTAGCCTATTCCATTTATAATTTGGTGCAGGCATAATGACGGGTTTTCCTTCTTTTTCGTCCCTGTCCCATGACATGACAAGATGCAGCCATCCAAGCTGGTAGGCAATGATTTCTGCGGGTGTTTTGTCTACTTCGGATATCCGGATATCCTTTTGGTTCTCGACAACCTCCTTGTATTCACTATCTAACAGTAAGTAGGAGGCATGAATCGCTTCTTTTAACTCGGTTTTGGAAGTGTATTGGTAGCTGGGCATCTAATCACTCCTAAGATTCTTTTCATTATATCCACCTCTTTATATGTACCACTTTATACATGACAACCTTATGTCCTATTCAAAAATAAAAAAATAGCGATTTTTGTGATTTTATGAAAGAGCATTTGGTATATTCACGAAAAAGGATGCAAAATTAATAGAGAATTTAAACCAAAAGATAAGTAATTCGACATATTTTAATGTTGTTTTATAAGTATATAATTATTGGAGTATAGCACTCAGGGCCCTTGTTGATTTTGGAGACCATCTCCTTTTCGATGCGCTATATTTCATTTTAACATGCCAAGTGACACGAATGGTTCTATAGTGGTGTTTGTTTTTATCAATTTATATTGGAAAAAGGAGACTGTTACATGAAGTCGAGTTTGTTGAAAAAATGTGCAAGTGTAATGTTGAGCAGTACGATGGTTCTGTCTTTATCTTTACCTTTGCTCGATCAAATATCCGCAGATGGGAACTTGCAAGTAAACGATACTTTTGAACAAGGAGAGGCTCAAGGCTGGGTAGCTCAATCAGGAGACTGGTCGGTAGCCAAGAACGATAATGGCTCTACATACAAACAATCCAGTCAAAAAGAAAGCCATTCTCTAAAAGGAAACACATCATGGACGAATTATAGCGTGCAAGCAGATGTATATGTAGATGATTTTAATGGCTCCAATCGGGTATATGTTGCAGGCAGATACACAGATTCCAACAACTTTTATGCTGCATCTTTGTACAACAAGAAGGGTGGAGCACTTGAAATTCGCAAAAAGGTAAACGGTTCTATGAAGACACTGGCTACCAATAACAAATACAAACTGGACACCAATACCTGGTACAGAGTGAAGATGGAGCTGTCCGGTTCGGAAATTAAGATGTATGTCAATGATGAACTGGAGCTGACTGCAACAGATTCCAGCCTTGCTTCTGGAGCCATTGGTTTGGTAACCTCCAAGGCGGTTGCCCAGTTCGATAATGTTATCGTATCCGGCGCTTCAACTGAAGCAGATCCAGGTACAACACCTGTGAATCCAACACCAGGCACAGATAAACCAACTCCTGGGGTAGATAAAAACGCAACCTCAAATATTAACTATAATCTGGCCGGTTTCTCCTATGGTAATACAGGTGGCGGGGAAATTAAGGAAACCGATGCCAATTACAAAAAGGTTTACAACGCTGTAGATCTCAACGAGGCACTTAAAAAAGGTACTAAAGTCAAAGTTATTGAGATCATGAATGATCTCGACCTCGGCTGGAATGAACTCCCTAGTGCTGCCAAGGTAATGCCTTTTAGTGCCAACAACCCTGTGCTGACAAATCCCGTTCTAAAGAAAACAGGTGTGAGCAAAATCTATATAGAAAACTTGAATGGAATCACGATTTTCTCGGCAAATGGCGCTAAAATCAAACATGCTGGCTTTGTGATCAAAAGAAGCTCTAATTTGATTTTCCGTAACCTCGAATTTGACGAGCTTTGGGAGTGGGATGAAGCAACCAAAGGGAACTATGACAAGAATGACTGGGATTATATCACGATTGAAGGCCAAAGCTCCAAAGTATGGATTGACCATTGTACATTCAACAAAGCATATGATGGTTTGGTGGATGTGAAAAAAGGTAGCAACGGTGTTACCATTTCCTGGTCCTTGTTCAAAGGAGATGACCGCAGCTCCAATAGCTGGGTGACTCAACAAATTAACGCTATGGAAGCAGACAAAGCTTCCTACCCGATGTACGCTTACTTGAGAAGCAGTGCAGTTGGCATGAGTAAAGAAGATATCATTGATATCGCAGCAGGACAAAAGAAAGCACATCTGATCGGTGCTACTGAAATGGCTGCCGACAATGCAGATTTGGCAGTAACATTGCACCATAACTACTACAAGGATATTCAAGACCGTATGCCGCGTTTGCGTGCTGGTAATGCTCATGCCTATAACATCGTTATGGACGATGCTGGATTGGCTAGAGCCAAGAACAGAATTACTTCCGACATGGCTAAAGCAATTGCTGCTAAAGGATACCATTTTGACGTCGTAGGTAATGGCGCGATTTCAACTGAAAATGGCGCGGTATTGCTTGAAAAATCATATTTAATTGATGTATTTTCTCCAGTTCGTAATAATCAAAAAGACCCTAAAAAAGATGACTACACAGGTAAAATCAAAGCAGAAGACGTTATCTTCTCTGACAACGGAAAGGTATTCAGGGGGGGCAGCGAAGATGCGAATAGCCCGTTAGCCCCTTATCCTGCGAAGGCCAAGAGCTTCTCCTGGAATGGATTCACAACGTTGCCATACAGCTACACAGCCGAAAATCCTGAAAACCTGGTTGCTCAATTGACAGCCAAGGATGGAGCAGGTGCAGGCAAGCTGAACTGGTCGAATGAAAACTGGCTTAAAACAGTATACAAGGCAGTCGCTTCAAAGGGTACACAAACGGTGGAAGATTCCGAATAAGTATATTGGAATAATAGCATTGGAATAAGAAGCAGCCAGGACAGATATACTCTGTTCCTAGCTGCTTCTTTTCGTACACATTTTCAGGATGCGTTCGGCAAGCTCTTAACCGATAACAACATACGAGGACACACCGGCGGGTACTGATCTGACCCGGAACAATGTTCCATCGTCTCTAAAGGTGCGCAAAATATAAGGCTGTTTCGTGGGTGTGCGTACCTTATCGAATCGGACGGTGCCGAAACTGTCAAAATTGGCAGCTTGCACAAAGCTTCCGTCTGTACGCCGGAGGACTGCAAAAAATCCCGTTGTAATAAAAGGTACTCCATCATTACGAGCCCAGATGACCGTAAACCGGCTAAAGGTTTGCGTAGGACTCACATTACGATATCTCGTAGCAGGAACCTTTCTGCCCGTAGACTTCAAGGTTTGAGGAGGACGAATGGCCACTACCTATCAACTCCTTTGTTGTGATGTGATAGTAGATGCACACAAAGGAGTTTCGGACCGTGCGATAAACTACTTCTTCCAAAATAGGTTTATAGACCTCATCATGCCCAATCGCGTCGTAGCGTAAAGAGTTCTTTCAACGCATCCGTCGACAGCTCGGTAATCCAGCCCTCGGTGCTGGAAATGATCTGGTCACTAAGCTGCTGCTTGCTCTCCAGCATTTCGTCAATGCGTTCCTCCAGCGTGCCCAGCGAGATGAACTTGTGCACCTGAACATCTTTCGTTTGTCCCATCCGATAGGCACGGTCCGTGGCCTGATTTTCCACAGCCGGATTCCACCAGCGGTCGAAGTGAAAGACGTGGTTGGCGGCTGTCAGATTCAGACCCACACCCCCGGCTTTGAGTGACAAAATAAATACGGATGGCTGCTCGTCAGGTGGCAATGTGTGAGATTGGAACTGGTCAATCATTCGGTCACGGGCGGTTTTGGACGTGCTACCGTTGAGGTAGAGCACCGGCTCTTGCAGTTCTTGAGCGAGCACCTGCTGGAGCATACGTCCCATGCCAATATACTGTGTGAAAATAAGGCAGCGCTCGCCTTCCTCCCGCAGCTCCTTGACCATGGCCAAAATACGCTCCAGCTTGGATGAACGGCTGATAACTGCTTCGAAATCGGGCTGACTATAGCCGGAAGCCGTGGCATCCGGGGCCGCCTCCTTGGTTAAGAGCGCAGGATGGTCACAAAGCTGCTTCAACTGGGTCAGGGCAGATAATATAGCACCTTTTCGCTCAATCCCCTCCAGCTTCTGCATCCGCTCCATCAGTTCTTTGACAATTTGGTCATAGAGCGCACCTTGCTCGGAGGTGAGGTGAATGTACGTTTTCATCTCATTTTTCTCGGGCAAATCAAGCTGTATAGCCGGGTCCTTCTTCTTTCGTCGCAGCATGAAGGGCTGAACCAGCTTTTGCAAATCTATCGTTCGCTGCTCGTTATGATCTTTCTCGATAGCATTGATGAACCGATTGCTGAAGGAGCGTGCGCTGCCCAGATAACCGGGATTGATAAAATCATAAATCGACCATAGCTCGGACAGCCGATTTTCAATAGGCGTCCCGGTCAGCGCTATGCGATGCCGGGCAGGGAAGCTGCGAACAGCAGTAGATTGCTTGGTCTGCGCATTTTTAATGTTTTGCGCTTCATCCAGGCAAACCGAGTCCCAGGTTATGCTTTGCAGCAGCTCTTGATCCAGGGTTGCGGTTGCAAAGGAAGTCAGTATAACATCGGCCTGCTCGACTTCTTCGCGGAACAAGTCTCCCTGATCCCGCTTGCTTCCATAGTGGAGCATGACCTTCAATGAAGGGGCGAATCGGCTAAGTTCCTTTTGCCAGTTGCCCAGTACCGAAGTCGGACAGATCAGCAGTGAACTGGAGCGGACGCCCGTCTCTGCGGCGATATCCTGTAGATGCAGCAGATAGGCAATGAACTGCACCGTTTTGCCAAGCCCCATATCATCGGCCAGGCAGGCGCCCAGTCCAAAGCGCCGTAAAAAGGCAAGCCACGCGTATCCGTCCCGCTGATACGTTCGCAGCTCGGCTTGTAGTCCGCCCGGCACGTCCAGTACCGGCCATTCGGACTGCCGCCCGAGTTGGCTGATCAGCTTCAGCAGATGCCCGTTCAGCTCGACCTCCAGCCGGAAGCGTGCCGCATCCTCTGGCTGCTCACCCGTAGCGTCGCTCTCCGCCTCATCGGCGTTGCCAAGCAGGTGCAGCTGCAGGATGTCCTGAAAGGACAATCCCTGAGCACTGTCGATCCCGGCCATGGCCCGGCGGATTTGCGCCAGCAGCGCGGGATCGAGCGCGATCCATTGCCCGCGGAAGCGCACCAGCCGCTCGTTGCGGGCCACCAGCTCGGCGAACTCGGACTCGCTCAGATCGGCATCGCCAATGGCAACACGCCAGTCGAACTGGACAATCGAGTCCAGTCCGAACAGCGAGCTGCCCTTCGCGCGCTCGCCCCCGCCTTCGCCCGGGCGAACCTTGGCCCGCAGCTTCGGCTTCTTGCGGGTGGCTGCTTCCCACCAAGCGGGCAGCAGCACCTGCCAACCGCCCTCCAGCAAGCGATGGCTGTCGGTTGTCAGGAATTGCCACGCTGCCTCGTCGGAGAGCGGGCGATCCAGCACGTCATCCCGGCTTCCGTTACGCTGCCCGGCGGGCAAAATCGCGGTCAAGCGCTCCAGCCACCCGGCTGAGCGCTCACCTACATGGGCCGTCCACGCATCGGGCCACGGACCGGACGCATGTCCATCATCGGCGAGCTGTACAGGCACCAGTAGCGCCGGGTCCTGCTTGTCCTGCAACACAAGCTTGAGCTGCCAGGACGACTCGTCGTCCTCTGGCTCTGGCTCCAGCAGTTGCAGGAGCGGGCGGAAGGGCGCGGTATCGGCCTTCCAGCCGATAGCGATAAGCCATGACTGCGCATCCAGACCTGCCGCGGCCGAGCGGTTTTGGGCGAAGAGAATTGGATATTCTCTTCGCAAATCGGCGGCTTCCGCTTCGGTGCCGTACCAGCGTTGAAACACGGCGGCCGAGAACGCCGCCGCCAGCCCTTCGCGCTCGTTCTTTTCCAGGCTGTCAAGCAGAGCAAGCTCTGCCGCTTCGGTGCTTTCCAGCGTTTTCCCCGATTCTAACGCCTCTAGCGTCTCCGCTGCCTCCAGTACTTCCGCATCCCAAATCCATTGCAGCTTCCCAGCCTGAAATGCTGTGAAGCTGGGCGCGTAGGCTTTCGCTTCAATGCAATGGGCAAGTAGAGGAATCAGCCGAAGCCACGGGGCATTGTCCTCGTCCCAGACCCATTCGATATGCTCCAGCCATCGGCGCTCTGCCAGAAAAGGAATCACCTGCTCTGAGGGCAGGAGGATTATATCCGTGTCCTGAATGTGTTGAATTTCCAGTTCGGTGCCATAGAAGGAAGCTTCGTGCCAGGCAAACAATCGCTGCTTCAACATTTGACCGGAAATGCTGTAGTTCATGGAGGAATCGCCATAAATCAGCGCATCTCCATAGGTAGTTAACTGGATGTGTACCGTAATCGTCTCTGTATATTGGCTCATGATAACAATTTCCCTTTCCGCAATTCCTCCTGTAGCGCCCGCAGGCGGCTATGGCGGCTGGTGAAGGTTGCGAAGAACAGCTCCCAGCGCGGCTCTTGCTTCATTTTTTTGTATAGCTTGAACAGCCGCTTCAACAGCTTGACCGCTGCTTTATAGCTGGATCTGTTTTTTTCCAGCACATATCGTTCCACCGCCTGATGGTAAAAGGGCAGCAGCAACTCCGGCGCATTCTTTTCAATGGGCTGCAACACGCTCACCCGAAAATCCAAAGGCTCTCTGCGCATACTTAGCTGATAGTCGATCCATAGCCGCCATTTGTCGTGGGCAAGCAGTGCTTCTTCATACATCCTTCCGGCAAAAGGAAGCATTCCGACTAGTGTGTCCCACATTTCCTGTTCCGCTTCTGGAAGGTGCTGCAAAACCATATCCCAATCATTCATATAATCGTGCAAATGATCGTCCCGATGGCTGTGGAGCAAGGGACCGATATGCCGTAGTCCGTCCTTGAGGCGTGACCATTCCTCAGCTTCACGTAAGGCATGTAAGAACAAAAGCAGTTGGCTGGAAGAGATTTTTAGCGGAAAAGCCTTTTCGGCCTCCTCAAGCAGTGACCAGGCTCGATCATCCTGCGACTGGTAAAAATACATCCAGCTTTGGGCCAGCATCCAGGGAAGCCGGGCCAAAGCTGTGCCAAGCTCATCCTCAGCCGCCCGTAAATGCTGTAATTCCTCCGCATATATGCTGGAAGTGGAATCTTTCTGCTGGGGACGCATCCAGTTTAGCCAAAATCGGTAGTACGCGTCTGAAAAATAAGTGCCGTTACGCGATTCTGCCAGCATTTTTCGGCGTAAATAGGCCAAGGTCTCTGCCATGCGTGCTTCTTGCATTGGTTCATTGGTTAGGGCAGGTGTTAGGACGAGCTGGCTCTCAAAATCACGCTCGATCGCTTCTTTAAGCTCATCAGCGGCGATTTGCGTGTAGTATCCCATATAGGAATGGGCGGGATAGCCTGGCATAGGTGACTGAGGCACCAGCTTTTCCAGCACACGCAGATGAGCGTGCAATTCATACAACTGTTCCATGCCGGGTGAAAGCGGCGGCTTCACAGCATATATTGAGGCCAGCGCGCTTTGGGCATATTGGGAATTTTGCGTATTCATGTGGATAAGGGAGATGCACTGATCGAACAGGTCATGCCATTCCGAGACAGGCATATCCGCTATGCGGCTTGCTGTTTTGCTGAGCGTGTTCCTGGCAGCCTGCTTGCGATCCGGTGAAGGAGTGGACCGGGAAGCAGGCGCGGTGGTGCGCACGTCAGATTGGACAGCCAGCCGGGTGAAGCCCGTTGAATGGGCGTTCACCAACGCATGTACGGAACGCTCCTGCACATTCGCATAATTCAGCAGTACGGCGATCATATGCTTGCAGTTCTTATGAACCGGACATGTACATCGGCTGGCAGCAAAAGCGCTCAAGTGGAGATCCACCTCGTAAAGCTCGTTTCCATCTACGACTGCCGCGATATGGTCGGCGTCAGGCATTGTATATTCTTTTACCTTTCCTTGCTTGAAATATTGAAAACCGCGTTTAATCGTCACGTCATTAAAATGGTCAGCTACGTTTTGGATAAGCTGCTGCCACTGTATATCATCCATAAGATAGGTTGGTTTCATATGCATTAGTCTCCTAAGAGAGAATAGTCAATCAACGAAAGCTTAACTCTTCCATTATATCAGTTCACGAATATAAATTGAGTGGAGGGAGGGTTGGAAAGTTTTCATACGGATGAATCCAATATATTTTATTTAAGTTTGACAAAAAAATAATATAAATTTTATATATGCTATAGCATATAAAATGAGGGGTAAAATGACTAAGTTACTTCTGGCTTTTGAACGCGAATTGCTGATTGTGGAAAAACACGAGTATGACTGGAAGGTTTCTACTTTTTTTAAAGGAGCTAATCCGATATCACTTGCCGTCGATCCCCATCATCCCAATAACATCTACTGCGCCACCTTTGATCGCGGACTGTGGAAAACATTGGACGGTGGCCACTCCTATGGATTGTATACATCAAGAAAAATGTGAGGTAACGATATGGATTTATACCATTTGACTGGATTTCTTGTTCACCGTACCGATGTGAAAATGACTAATTATTTTATGAAAACCTTATATCATTACACCGGATCAGTTGGTTGCCATTGCCAGAGATCCGTTTGTAAAAGCCATTCCATCCCTCGTACTATTCGTACTCAATATTGTTGTTGTTTATTATCATTTCATATCTATGTAATTCGCTATGAG
>NZ_PNXQ01000009.1:113690-134573 GCF_005217525.1 Paenibacillus terrae
TTTTCCTGCATCAGTAAGCGAATATTCGACGCGTGGTGGTACTTCCATATATTGCTCGCGGTGAATAATACCATATTCTACGAGTTCTTTTAAACAATTCGTCAGTGTTGCGGCTGTAATGCCTTTTAACAGGCGTTTCAGCTCATTATAGCGGATACACTCATGCTCTGCCAGAATTGCCAGAATAGGCAGATTCCATTTGCCACTAATCACATTAAAGGCGAATGTAGCGGGGCACATTTTTTTCAATTCCAACGAGTAACTCATGTATATTCCTCCATTACTATCTTTTTTAATACCTAGTCAAAAAAATAATCGTACTTGTTATAAATAGTATACATATTAAAATCATACTATAAGCGAATAAGTAATTCACTATATAAAAGTATATTAATGGTATGCATGTGAAACGGACTGCATAACAGATCATTCCGTTGATGCAGCCTGTAACCAGAGGAGCTGAAATCATGAGTGACAAAAATATGATGTGCGATCTGCAAACCGGTATCTGCGGCGAAGTGGAAGAAGATGTGCAACTGGTAGATTTTAATACACCAGCAAAAAAAATCACTTTGTATTACGCAACAGATCCGATCTGTTCCCACTGCTGGGCACTGGAGCCGGTCCTGAATCGTTTTGTTCTGCAGTATGGTCAGTATTTCAATATTCAGACGATTATGGGTGGACTGCTGCAAAGCTGGCATGGGTTTGCGGATCAGGCTAATGGTATCCAAAAACCGGCCGATGTGGCGCATCACTGGCGGGAAGTAGGCGAACATTCGAGGATGCCTATCGATGGATCATTATGGACAACTAACCCGATTCAGTCCTCGTATCCCCCATCCCGTGTATTCAAAGTCGTGCAGCGCAAACATCCGGTCCATGCGGAACTGCTGCTCCGAAAATTGCGTGAAGCTGTGTTTGTGTTTAATCACAATATTGCGGAAGAGCAGGTGTTGAAGGATATTGTGAATCAAATCGGTTTGGATGGTGCCACCCTTGTGGCTGAAGCAGGTGAAGATGCAGCACAGGGCTGGCTGGAAGAAGATTTTGCTCTAGCTGCCAGTTTGGGTGTACGCGGCTTCCCTACCATCATTATGGTCAATGAAGAAAAACAAGGCGTCAAAATCGTCGGAGCACGCTCATTGCAAACGTATGTGGAAGCACTACAGAAAATTGTCGGTGGGCCACTGACAGCGGCGGAAGTACCAAAATTGACCAATATTCATAACGGGAAGCAGCATCTGTTTGCTAGAGAAATTGAAGTGATGTACGATCTGGTCCCGCAGGACGTAGAGACATTTCTTGCGAATAACCTGCCGCAAGGTACCTATGAAGTTAAACGCATTTTTAACGAACTGTATATTTAATCTTATTTAGGAAGGTGAACGTAATGAGTATTATTCTTCAGGTCGATTTCAAATTTGAAGGACCGTTCGGAAGTACAATGGCTTCCGCTTTTCAGGAACTAGCTTCAGGTATTAATCAGGAAGAAGGATTCAAAATGAAAGTCTGGACCGAAAATGAGGCGAATGGTGAAGCCGGAGGCATTTATTTTTTTGAAGATGAACGCACTGCTCAGCAATACTGGGATATGCATTCCAAACGGCTGGCGAGCTTTGGCGTACACCATGCGAATGCTAAAATATTTCATATAAATAAACAACTTTCCGAGTTGAATCATTTTCCGATCTAATGTTGTTTGTTTATGACCTGGGTAAGATCACAGATAATTAATTATTTTTTGAAAAAATGTCTTGGATAGAAATAAAGCTCTCACTGATATCAGTGAGAGCTTTATTTCTTCAACATTCTTATGCTATGTTGCGTTACCCTGTAGTCTTTTTCTCTTCTTCATCCTCTGATAAAATGTGCCTCCAACATGCTCAGAGAAAGCTCGGCTGTAGTGGCTACCACGATATCTGCACCCTGCATTTGCGAAGGCGTTCCTACACCAACCGCGAACATCCCGGCGCTCTTGATCGCTTGTATGCCAGCCTGAGCGTCCTCTATACCGATACAGTCGGCAGGCTGAACGCCCAGATTTGCGGCCCCGGTGAGGAAAATTTCCGGATCAGGCTTGCCATGCCGAATGGCGGTAACATCCACCACACTGTCAAAATAGTGCGTCAGCTCCAGCCGCTCCAGGATAAACGCTGCATTTTTGCTCGCAGAGGCCAGCGCGATGCCGATTCGGGCTTCACGAAGCTCTGTCAGAAGCGAGCGGATGCCTGGTAGT
Source organism: Paenibacillus terrae (assembly GCF_005217525.1). Taxonomy (GTDB): domain Bacteria; phylum Bacillota; class Bacilli; order Paenibacillales; family Paenibacillaceae; genus Paenibacillus; species Paenibacillus terrae_C. The sequence goes on from NZ_PNXQ01000009.1 coordinate 115,930, forward strand.
ACGTCTGCTGGGGTCACAGCCGAGATGAGCCGCTGGTACTCTGTGTTTTTTCGTGCAGCCAGCTCCAGCTTATCCTTGGCAGTATATGTGCCCGCTTCACCACGCGCCAATATTTTGTCGAGCGACTCCGTGCGGCTGATTCCTTTGAGCTGCTCATTAAATTCCCGATCAAAAGGAATGCCCAACGCCGCCGCCAAGCTGCCCCATGCCTGAAAATGATATTCGGCGGTATCTGTAATCACGCCGTCCAGGTCAAAAATCACTGCCTTCATTTGGTTTCCCCCTGTCTGTCCGGTTTATGAAACACTGTTTGTCAGTAACGGCTGCCCATGGGTAATGTGCGTTGGCTGTCCATACAGCTCCAGCGTCAGGGGTTCTCCGTCCAACAGCGTAATAATCACTTCATTTTCCTGTACGAGAATGCTTAGCAAGCGACCGCGATAGTTGATTTTAAATGTATATTTGCTCCAGCCCTGAGGCAGGAAGGGGGCGAAGCTCAATGTTCCGTTATACGTTCTCATTCCGGCAAAGCCCTGCACAATCGCCAGCCAGCTTCCTGTCATGGAGGTAATATGCAGACCGTCCTCGGTATCGTTATTATAATTATCCAGATCCAGACGAGCTGTCCGTTTATACATCTCGACTGCTTTATCCTCCATTTTGAGCTCAGCGGCCAGCACGGCGTGAATCGATGGGGACAGACTGGATTCATGAACGGTCATCGGCTCATAAAATGCAAAATTGCGCGCTTTTTCCTCCAGTGTGAACTGATCTCCGAAGAAATACAGACCTTGCAGCACATCCGCTTGCTTAATGAAGCAGGAACGGAGGATTTTATCCCATGACCATTTCTGATTTAGCGGCAGATGACTTGGATCGAGGGAGGATACAGTCTGCAAATCCTTATCCATAAAGGTATCGTGCTGTACGAATATGCCCCGTTCCTCATCGTAAGGATAGTACATGCGGTCGATGATATCCTGCCAATGCGCAAGCTCATCCTCGGTAACAGCCAGCTTCTCCGATTTCTCTGAAGAAATTTGAGGCAAGACCGATAACGTATATTTTAAAACCCATGCAGCCAGTGTGTTGGTATACCAGTTATTATTGACGTTGTTTTCATATTCGTTCGGTCCGGTAACCCCGTGGATCATATACTGCTGATGGCGATGGGAAAAATGAACCCGATCCGCCCAGAAGCGGCTAATTTCGACGAGTACATTGATTCCATATTCCTGTAAATAGGCCAAGTCGCCCGTATAGTTGGTGTAGTTGTAAATGGCATACGCAATAGCCCCGTTACGGTGAATTTCCTCGAAGGTAATTTCCCATTCGTTGTGGCATTCCACACCTGTAAAGGTGACCATAGGATACAGTGCGCCTCGTAGTCCTTGCTGGGCCGCGTTATGCTTGGCACCCTCCAGTTGATGGTACCGGTATAGCAGCAGGTTTTTAGTCACGTCGGGATTTGCCAGCGCCAAATACATCGGTACAGCGTAAGCTTCCGTATCCCAATACGTGGCCCCGCCATATTTTTCACCCGTAAAGCCTTTCGGTCCGATATTCAGGCGAGCGTCTTCACCGTAGTACGTAGAGAATAGCTGGAAAATATTAAAACGTATTCCCTGCTGCGCCTCCGTATCCCCTTCGATTTCAACATCCGCTTTCTCCCAACGCCCGGCCCAAGCCGCGATATGCTCCTGCTTAAGCAGAGCGTATCCTTTGTTCACAGCTTCCACGGCGAGACGTTCTGCTTGTGGAATCAGCGCATCCTTTTCTATGTCACGTGAGGTGGTGACGGCTACGATTTTTTGCAGATGAGCACTGTCACCCGGTGCGACGGTATATTGATAGTGGCGTGCAGCATACAAAAAGCCCTCTTCCGTCGTTTGCTGATCTTGTCCTGCGGTCACAATACCCATGGTAGCGTTTACGGTAAAACGCGGAATACCAAACGGATTATCTATCGTCGTGGTGGACAGGCTGATGAATTTCTCCTGAACCTCGCGCGCTTCCTCCAGCCAGAATACCTCATCATAGTTAGTGTCCTCATTTCTCGTATTACCGTCCAAATAAGGAATAAGCTCAATCGTTAGAGGCTGGTCGCCTATATTGGTTGCCCTGTAATCAATCAGGCATAGTTCACGAGTGGTGATGCTTAGAAAACGTTCCGTGGTGATACGAACCTGACCGTTCACGGTACAGGCGCGCCGCAGGATACCCTGCTTCATGTCCAGTTCCTGCACAAAATCACTGATGTGTGCCGTAAATAAATCCACTTCCTGCTGGTTTATGATCAGACCGATGCCGATAAAATTCATGGCATTGATAACCTTGCCAAAATACTCGGGATAGCCGTTTTTCCACCAGCCAACCTTTGTTTTGTCGGGGAACCAGACACCAGAGATGTAAGTTCCTTGATGATGATCACCTGAATAGGCTTCTTCAAAATTGCCGCGCATCCCCATATAACCGTTGCCTATGGACATTATGCTTTCCTGTAATCGCAGGTGTGTTGTATGTAGAGTGTGGGTTGTCAGCTTCCAGCTATCTACGTCAAATAATCGGTTATAAACCATGATTGCGTACCCCTCTCGGAAAATGAATTCGTTGTTTTAACGAAATCAGTATATGAGCGAGTTCAGTATATAGTGCAACCGATTGCCCTGTCAACGCAAAAAAACTGATTTTATGGATGTCCACAAAATCAGTTTTTGTTCATTCCTCGGAGGATGGCAGCTTCTGACTGGATTCGCGTTCTACGATCCGGTGGGGAACGATGATGTGTTTGGTCAACTCCTTGGGGTCTTCGATTTTTTCGATCAGGCTTTTGGCAGCCTGATAACCCAGGGTGAAAATATCAATATCTACGGAAGTAAGAGGGGGGTTCATCAGCTCAGCCAGCATCAGATTGTTGAAGCTCACCATGGAAAGCTGCTCCGGCATGGATACGCCCAGTTGGGATAGCATTTTCTGTACAGCCATGGCTACAAGGTCATCATTGACGATCATAGCGGTAGGCGGCGGGGAGACTTGTAATAGCGTCCGCATGTTCTCCAGGGTAAAAGGCTCCCTGACAACATACTCGTCTGAAAGAGGCAAATGGGCCTCCCGCAGCGCATCCTGATAGCCCCTGAGTCTTTCGGTATTCACAGTGCGTTCATGATCTCCGCCAACATAAGCGATACGCTGATGATTCAGACGGATCAAATAAGTGACCACGTCCTTGGCGGCTTGGTAGTTATCGTTGTCCACATGCGTGGTTTCACTGATAAATTGCTGAGGCTTGCCGATTACAGTGTAAGGTATTTTTTCTCTATGAAAGTACTCCACGATTTTATCCTCTTGCTTGGAATACAGGACAATATAGCCGTCAACACGTCCGGTTCGCGTCATCAGCTTCACTCGGGACAGCAATTCATCGCTCGTTTTCCCTGTAACAATCGACAGTGTATAGTTGTGCTCATTTACCCATTCACTAATCCCGCGAAGGCTTTCCGCAAAGAACGGGTTCTGAAAGATCGCCACATCCGATTCTGGCATAATAATGCCAATCGACTGTGTGACACGGTTAGCCAGACTTTGGGCTGAATAATTGGGCTCGTAGCCAAGCGCCTTCATTTCTTTGCGAACACGTGCCTTGGTGGCCTCGCTGATTTTGGGGCTATCTTGAATGACACGGGACACGGTGGAAGTAGCAACATTGGCACGCTTTGCGACATCTTTGATGGTTACTGCCATCGTCTTCTTCTCCTTTTGCTATCTCAAGCAGGAAATATTATATTCTATCATACGATATTGCTCGAAATTCAACAAATTCGCGGCTTTTCTCCGAGAAGTACTCCGCTAATATTCGAGATATTTACAATCAGGGTATTGCCAATAGAAAGCGATATCATTATAATAATCGTGCAACCGATTGCATATATTTGCGAGGTAACAAACAACGCTGTACATACTATATGGATGGAGATTGATGGAGAAATGAAAAAACTTCTATCATTTGATTTTTGGCAAAAGCTTGGGAAAGCACTGCTTGTTGTAGTCGCCGTCATGCCAGCGGCCGGAATTATGATTTCACTCGGTAAAGTGGTGGCGATGCTGGCTGGCGATGTTCATGTCTGGTTGACTGTCGGCGGGGTCATGGAAAACTTGGGTTGGGGCATCATTAACAATTTACACATTCTGTTTGCAGTGGCGATCGGCGGTTCTTGGGCCAAGGAACGAGCTGGCGGGGCTTTTGCTGCATTAATTGCTTTTATCCTGATTAATGTTTCAACAGGAACGATTTTGGGCGTATCCTCGAAGATGCTAACACAGGAGGGGGCGACGACTCATACTCTCTTTGGTGTGAGTATTCCGGTCAGTGGCTACTTTACCTCTGTTTTGGGGGCGCCTGCGCTTAATATGGGGGTGTTTGTCGGTATTATTGCCGGATTCGTCGGCGCGGTTGTCTTTAACAAGTACTATAATTACCGCAAGCTGCCGGATGCTTTGGCCTTTTTTAACGGTAAGCGGTTTGTCCCTTTTGTGGTTATTTTATGGTCTGTCATTGTCAGTGTGATCATGTCTGCCATCTGGCCATTTATCCAGGGGGGGATTAACCAGTTTGGTGTTTGGTTGGCGACTTCGGGGGAATCGGCTCCTTTTGTAGCGCCATTTGTCTATGGTACACTGGAAAGACTATTGATTCCCTTCGGGCTTCACCATATGTTGACGGTTCCTATTAACTATACTCAACTTGGTGGCGTTTACACGACGCTTACGGGTTCCGGGGCGGGCAGTGTCGTTGCCGGGCAAGACCCGTTGTGGCTGGCTTGGGCGAGTGATCTGAGTGCGCTTCGCGGTACCGATCCGGCAGCCTATAATAGCCTGTTGGAAGGCGTAACCCCTGCCCGCTTTAAGGTAGGACAAATGATCGGCGGAGCGGGAATCCTTATGGGACTGGCGGTGGCGATGTATCGCCGTGTAGACAAGGATAAGCGTAGCAAATACAAGTCGATGATTTTTTCAGCCGCTGCTGCTGTCTTTTTGACAGGGGTAACGGAGCCGCTGGAATTTATGTTTATGTTCGTAGCGCCTGTACTGTACGTCGTTTATGCTATTCTTACCGGAATTGCGTTCGGAATGGCGGACATTATACATTTGCGTTTACATTCGTTTGGTATGATTGAACTGCTGACTCGATTACCGTTGTCTATAAATGCTGGTTTGGTGCAGGACATTATCAATTTCGTGCTGACTTGTGTTGTTTTTGCGGTGGTGACTTACTTTATCGCATATTTTATGATCGGCAAACTCCAGATGGCTACACCGGGGCGGCTGGGGAATTATACAGATGAGGAGCCTCAGGAGTCTTCCGAAGCAGGAACTACGGAAACAGAGGGTGTGGCGGCTGCTTTAACGCGGAATCAACTGGCTGCTGCTTCAGCGCAAAATCAACTGGCTACGGATATCATCAAAACGCTTGGGGGTGAGCAGAACATTGTCGAGGTCGATGCCTGCATGACCCGTCTGCGTGTGACGGTGAAGGATACAAATGCCGTCGGGGACGAAAAGACATGGAAAGCGCTGGGCGCTCTGGGCTTGATTAAAGTAGATAACGGGGTACAGGCGGTTTATGGACCGAAGGCAGATGTGCTCAAATCAGATATACAAGACATACTCAACAGGTGATTCCTTTGAAATTGTTAACCTTGAATGTACATGCTTGGATGGAAGAAAATCAGCTTGAAAAGCTAAAACAACTGGCTGCTTTTATTCATGAGCAGCAGTTCGACGTCATTGCTTTGCAGGAAGTGAATCAGTCCATGGACGAGGCTCCTTTATCGCCGGACGATTTGGACGCTTATTATAGCGCTGATCCCGAGGTGGTTATTAAGCGTGATAATTATGCTTATGTGCTGAACGGATTATTGTCCGATGCCTATTATTGGACGTGGGCTCCTGCACATATTGGCTTTGCCAAATATGATGAGGGCTTGGCTATTTTGTCCAAAACACCGATTACAGATACGGTGAACGAATATGTTTCCTCGCAACAGGACTATGACAACTACCGCTCGCGTAAAATTGTGGGCGTGCAAACGTTGGTGGATGGAGTGTCGGCATGGTTTGTGAGCGGGCACTACAACTGGTGGAACGATGAGGAATCCTTCCGTGGACTATGGGACCGTACAACGGAGATATTGGCCCCTTTTGCACCGACACCTGTTTTTATGATGGGGGATTTCAACAATGCGGCCGAAGTGCGCGGGGAAGGGTATGATTATGTGCTGCAATCCGGCTGGTCGGACACCTATCCGAACGCAAAGGTACGTGATGAAGGCTACACGGTCATCAAAGCCATCGCAGGCTGGGAAAGTAACGCCGAACCGCTGCGGATTGACTATGTTTTTTCCAACAAGCCCGCACAGGTTCAATCTTCAACTGTCGTGCTGAATGGAACAACGGGATTAGTCGTATCCGATCATTTCGGGGTTGCAGTTGAATTGGAGCTGTGAACAATCGGAAAAAGGCCGCCTGCTTATGCAAGTGGCCTTTTTCTTGATTATTAGTGATTCATTAGCCGTTTACACCATGATGGGCGGGACTAATCGTTGCAATTGATGAAGGCGAGAAGGGAATCATAATACTAAGACATGTTATTAACATGAATGTAGTTACTAATGTTTTCCTCACTTAAAAGCACTCCTTGTAAAATATTTTGATACTTCAATTGCTGTTCACTTGTTGCATGTGATCGTATAGCTTCGAACATGGAAATAGTCGTAATAAGTTCTTTATGTAAATTAATTGTAACTGCAATTCTCATAAATTCAAGAATGTAATCTATAGCACCACCATATCGCAAATGATTCAGATTATATATGGCAAGTTGATTTAATAATTTTGTATAGTACACACGATTTCCAATGTCTTCAAGACTGGCGAATGTTTCAAACTGTTGAGTATGCTCATAAAGTAATTCATCTACATTCCATTTATTCAGATTTGCAGCCTCAAGGATATTAATTAGTGCGGGAAGCGTTTCTTCATCATTCTCCTTAATAAACTCCTTGTACTCACTTAATATTTCTTTATTGCCTGATAGCAAATCTATTGCATAAAGATTAGCTTTGGCAAAAATCTTAAAACGTTCAACTTCCTCCATATCCTCTTTAGTAGGCTCTTTATACCAGCCTAAATCAGCATATTTGGCTACATATCCCCTTGCCTGTTCGAAGAGACCTTGTCTCTGGAAGACTATAGATTTAGCCAAGTAGCTATAGCCAAAATAAAATACAAGCGGACGCTTTAGTCGCTGATTAAGCGAAACAATATCGCCCCATTTCTGTCTGCTTTTATACATGTGATCAGCCGTGACGTGTATATAATCAGCTATTCGATTCGCCTCATCCCAAGCACTCTGTCTGTAGCATAATCGAAACAACTCAAACGCTTTATCTAAAGAATGGTTTTTCTCCGACAAAAGATAAATTTCCTCATTTGTGTGAATTTGTTGTTCCACTACTAACGCCTCCATAAGATAGATTCACTACACTTTAACGGAGTCTCTAGTTGATATGATATAAAAATGTTCTCCTTTTTGTTGAAAATATACTAAATATTGTTATTTAATGAATAGCCTTTACGCAAAGTTATTCGACTATAGAGCTATCTAAAAATTAAAGAACTATGCTTCCCTTGAATATATTTACAGTATATCTCATGAGTCTTTTAAGGACAATAATAAAATATTTTGAATCTTTTAATGGCTCCAATATATCTTTCCTTTTGTCTAGACTTCTAAATAAGAGGAGTAGATAATTAAAATGATACAAACCATTGCTGAGCGAATAGGTATTGTTGTAAGAGAATTGAGGAAAGGCCAAGGCTTAACGCAACAAGAACTTGCAGACGAGATTGGAACGTCTTTCTCCTATATTGGTCGGGTTGAGCGTGGCGAAAGCAACGTGACAATCGAAACCATTACAAAGATAACAAATGCTCTCAATATTGAATTCTTTGATTTTATGAGCTTAGGAAAGAAGCAAGAAAATGAGGTCATATTAGCGATAAACGCTTTACTTCTAAAACAAGACGAACAGAGCCATAAAAAGGCCCTGAATATTTTAAAAGAAGTATTTGATGAAAAATAGAATGTCTATAATAAGTTCTAAAAAGCAAAATCTTTCCTCAATGTAATGGCCTTTTTCTTGAGGATTTCAACTTTAACCGAATGAAGTATTGGATAACAATAGCCATAAAAACCAATAGCATATTGTAATAAAAAGGCGCATTTATGTTAAAGCGTTCAATGAGTGCGCCTGCGATGATTGGAGAAACAATGGCCCCTAATTCCGAAAGGGATACGACGTTGCCGATAAATGAACTTCTAATTTCCTCAGGAATGACATCTCCCAGTTGGGAGTAAAAAGAATCCAGATAGCTGGCTCCGCCAACGCCTCCGATGAACATCCCCAGGTATACGATCCATGGTTCCGTGAACCACAGAAACAAGGCTATTTCCACCATGATCAGCAACAGGCCAATGATACTGAGCATTAAGCGATCTTTGAGCAGATCGGAACCTTTGCCGATAATGGGTGCCGATACAAACGTTGATACCCCGATGATTGTAAAAGCCAAGCTGATTTCTACAGGGCTCCAATGGAGCTTGTAGGTTGCATACACCGAGAAGTACGTTAAAAATATGGCGAATGCACTCATTTCAAGGAAATGAACAGTGGAATAGAGCAGTAGCTGCTTTGTTAAAGTGGTTTTTCTTTTCGATTCCTGAAGGGGCTCGCGCAGTGGCTGAGGCTGGGAAGGGGGACCGGGGAACGTCATTCTGGAGACGGCAACGAAGGATATACAAGAAAAAATAGCGACGAAATAGAACGGAACAGATAAAGTAAAATAGGAAACAATCACTCCGCTCATGATAGGTCCCAAAATCGTACCTGCCCCTTCGCTGCTGCTGATATATCCATTGAGGCTGCCTCTATTCTCCGTGGTACTGATCTGGTTGATGGTGACTCTTACAAAGACGGTTAATCCTATCGCCACCAAGCCTTGAAGGAGTCTAAGGATGGACAGGATGATAAAGCTTTCTGCAACCGGGAACAAGAGCATACAAATGATCTCGGCGAAGAGTAAGCTCAACCCCAAGCGCTTTGCGCCAATCTTTTCATAAATTCGTCCTGCCAAGCCTCCACCCAGAAATCTTCCCGCATAAAATAGAGAAAATAAAATACTCATATGGAGTGCGGATATGCCGAACTGTTCTACATAAATAGCAAAGAGTGGGAGAATCATACTCCCACTCATGTTAGCAATAAGGCTAATGACAATCATACAGACGATATTACGGTTTAAATGTAAACGCCTCTTCATATCCTCGAAACCTCTCTTTGATTATGCATAATGGGGAACCGTTGTTCTGATTGCCCCTGATATGCAAAAAGGCTTCAACAAGGGGAGCGATTCTCCCTAGGATACGCAGGTGTGTTCCTCATTGTGCCTAAATTTAAGCGGGAAAGCCCCCTCCAGGCGGTGGCCAAGCTCCATAAATACGGCGCAGCAGCACGATTTCGCCCAAATGATATGAGTTGTGGGAAGCGATATTCCGTAGCAGTCCCGCCTTCGTTTCACCTGGGAAATGGGCCAGCGAATCATCCAGCTGTGCGGTTTCGGCAATTTTTACAGCCTGATCTACGCCCTGCAAAAATTCGTTAATAACTGCCTGCCATGCTTCTTCACTTTGCGGTCCTGTTTCTTCAGGCCAGCTTTCCATCACATTGCCCGGAAGCTGGGGCTTCCGGCCTTCCAAATGCTCCAGCATAAATTGCTGCCAGTAGCTCATATGCTTCAACAGTTGATAAATGCTGTAGGGCATTTCTTCATTTTTTTTACCTGCCAGTTCAGCGTCGATATCCGGCAAAGCCCGAGCTACTCGAATATGTCCACGTTCACCGACCAGCGATTTAACCAGTGCTTGACCGAATAATTGGTTTGCATCCGACATGAATTGATCATCCCTTCTTTTTTTAATGTAACAGCCTTTTGGCCTCCATATAGAACACCTGTACAAATTTCTTCGTATTGATACGGGCTTGAGACAGCGAGGGCTCCACATTGTTTTGCAGTTCCAGCATTTTTTTGCGGATTTCTGTAAAATCAAAAAATTTGGACGCATAATTTTCAAATTTAGGGTGAGTGTAATCCGTCAATCCGAGCGACACGATATGGCTTAGTGTCTGGAAAATGGCGCGGCGGACGCGCTGCTCAGAGGCCTTGATTTCCTTGCTCAGCTCTGTCGCAGAAGCTGAGCTTCCCAGCCGTTTCAAGGCTACATTCGCGAAGATATCCTTCAGCGGCGGGAACAGATAGGGCGATAGGTTACCCGTTTCTTCCTCATACTGGTCCAGATATTCCAGCATGTCCAGCAAATCCATGCTGCCCGCTTCGCCGATCATTCCCATTTCGGAGAGCAGAAACTGCCCGGAAGTTATGATGCTTTTGGTCGGTTCTACTGTTGTCGATGGTCCTCTCGATGCGAACATCGATAGCCCCTGTAGCGTGCGCTGGATATCCGTGATCGATTGCTGCATGCGCAAACGCTCGGACACCTTATGAATAACTGCAATAATCTCCAGCCGATTCAAGGGCTTGGCAATGTAGTATTCAATACCGAGCGAGTAGGCCTCTCCGATCATGTTTTTGGATTCAATACGGGAAATCATAATGATTTTTCCACTGAATTGATTACCGAGCGCACGCACCGTCTGAATACCATCACGAACTGGCATCAGCAGATCAATGAGCAATACATCAATCCGGTTAAGCTCCAATAGATCGCTGTTCACATAGGAACCGTCCTCCGCTTCGCCGATAATCTCACCGAGACCTTCATCTTCAATAATGTCTGCTAGCATAGAACGAATTCCCTGATCGTCATCCACAATATAAAAGCGCATCCGGGCTATCTTCCTTTCTCCGTCAGTTTCCGTAATGGCAATGTGACTGTAAAAGTGGTCCGTACCCTGTCTGTGTGTTCTGCTTCATCCTGTTGCAGCACAATCGTTCCTTCGAGGCTCTCAGCTACCTCACGCACATAAAACAATCCCATGCCAGTCGAAGGCTGTCCTTCATCATCATACTTGGTTGTATACCCCGGTGTGAAGACCATTTCCCGTTTGCGCTGAGGAATCCCCGGGCCGTTGTCCGTGACGCTAAAGGTCACCGTGTTCTCTTTTCCCCGTAGAAACCGAATGGAAACGTCAATCCTTCCGTGGTCCTTCATCGCTTCGACGGCATTAGCTGTCAGGTTATTAATGAGTGTCAAAACCGTATAAACATGCAGCTTGGGCAGCAAAGGGTCAACATTCAGGGTGAAATAAATAGACTTGTCCAGCGCTTGTGCATATTTGTGGTTCGTTCGGACGATCAACTCCCCAAGCTCCCGAGAAGGCATGTAATGCACTCCGCTTTCCGCATCAATCAGCTTCGACAGCCCGGCATAAATCCGTTGACTGTCTTTTTTGATCTCATGAACCTGTCCAGAAATACGAAGCGCCTGTCTGGCGTAGCGGTCCCTGTCTTCCAAGGATTCAGCCTGCTGCAACTCCCGGTATAGCTCGTAGCTTTCACGGGTGATTTGCTCTGTGTGCGACAGGGTTTTACCGAGCTGGACGGACTCCTCATACAGATCCGATACCAGGAGTAGAATCCGCTCAGTCTGCTGTCTTTGCGCCTCTTCATGCTGAACGGACTGCTTCAGGCGAATGATATTATAGAACCCGAGCACGAAGAAGCTGCGGATCATGGCGATGAGCACCACCTTGCCCATCTTGAAGATGTCCCAGAATTCCCCGTCAATGCTCCGCCGGACGCTAAGTTCCGCCACGCTTGCCGCAACCTCTATACCCACGGAGAGGATGCCTACCCTGAGAGCGCGGTAAGGCTCGGCGTTAATGTTAAGGACCTGAAAGAGCAGGCCGTAGACCATGTAATAAAAAAAGGTAGGCCCGTGCAGGGTTACCAGCTCTTCGAAGGAAGGATCGGGAAGTGTGAAATAACTGAGTGATATGCGAAAGGCCACCACGGCTAAGCCAGTAAGCAGTCCCGATACAGCGGGCGGAATATGACGAATAGATAGCAGAAAGAAAAAAAATACTGGTGTGCCGAAGCTGAGACGAAATGTATTAGAGAATGGGTGAATATTTAGCTCGCCCGCCAGCGGTACGACCACAAGCATAAGCAGGAAGAGGAGGATATTCAGCTTCATAATTATTCACCTCCTGTGTATTCGATCAAAAAAGCAATATGAGATAAATTCACAATCCAACATTAAAATGGTGAATTAAATAAAAAAAACAAATACGGGTGTAGATAATTGTCGGTTTTTATAGATCAGACTGTAGTATAAATAACACCATTTGAATATTAAGAACAGTATACTGAAAAAAAATACAAATTAGCCAGGGGGGAGACACGAAATGAAAAAGATTAATTTGACGATCCAAATCTTTATTGGACTGGCTTTTGGTATTATAATTGGTGCCTTATTTTACGGCAATTCAGGGGTGGAAGTCTACTTAAAGCCGATCGGCGATATTTTTATTCGGTTGATTAAGATGATTGTCGTGCCTATTGTGATCTCAACTCTCATTATTGGCGTAGCCGGCGTCGGAGATATGAAAAAATTGGGTAAGCTCGGCGGAAAGTCTATACTCTATTTTGAAATCGTAACCACGATCGCCATCCTTTTCGGACTGCTTGTGGCCAATCTGGTTCGGCCTGGTGACGGTGTGGATATGTCTCATCTGGCCAAGACCGATATCCATAGCTATGTGGAGACAGCAGAAAAGACAGGCCACAGCTTCATGGATACGATTGTGCATATTGTACCTACCAATATTATTCAATCGCTGGGTGAAGGGGATATGCTGGCCATTATCTTTTTCTCCGTATTGTTCGGACTGGGGGTAGCAGCGATTGGTGACAAGGGCAAGCCTGTATTGGGCTTCTTCGAAGGTGTAGCCGACGCCATGTTCTGGGTAACCAATCAGGTGATGCGCCTGGCTCCTTTTGGCGTATTCGCACTGATCGGAACAACAGTAGCCAAGTTTGGCCTGGCTTCGCTGTGGCCGTTGCTCAAGCTCGTCTTGTCCGTGTACGGCTCCATGCTGTTATTCATTGTGATTGTTTTTGGAATCATTGCAAGGCTTTGCGGTACCCGTCTTTGGACCATGGTTAAAATTTTGAAAAGCGAGTTGCTGCTGGCTTACTCGACCGCCAGTTCGGAAAGTGTTCTGCCCAAGATCATGGAGAAGATGGAAAAGTTCGGCTGTCCTAAGGGAATTACTTCCTTCGTCATTCCGATTGGATACTCCTTTAATCTGGACGGCTCTACTTTGTATCAGGCACTGGCTGCGATTTTCATTGCCCAAATGTATGGAATTGACTTGCCAATCACTACCCAAATCACGTTGGTACTGGTTCTGATTATTTCCTCCAAGGGCATTGCAGGCGTGCCGGGCGCTTCCTTTGTGGTTTTGCTAGCTACGCTCGGAGCAGTTAACCTTCCGTTGGAGGGACTGGCCTTTATCGCCGGTATAGACCGTATTCTGGATATGGCGCGTACAGTAGTAAATGTAATGGGCAACTCGCTTGCCGCCGTGGTCATGTCCAAATGGGAAGGCGAATACGATAAGGAAAAAGGCGAGGAATATGCTGCTTCTTTGAAATAAGAACGGATGAACTGAATATTTGCAGAAAAGAACACTCTTGCAGAGTAAATGCGAGGGTGTTCTTTTCATTTCCACAACCGCTATACTTTTCCATAGTTCGACATATTTCGATATTTTATTTATGAATATATGCGCATATGGCTCTTGAAAATGGTTCTTTATACCTAATTATTTTCAATTTTATTTATAATGATTATTGATAATAATCCGATATAAAGTATACCGTTTCAAACATTGGTTCAGAAGGGAAGATCCTATCATGTTTCTCAAAAAAAACGAGGCTTATTCACTTACCCCTTTAGTAGAAGAAAGCCGCAAATTGTCGCAAAAAATACAGCAGAAGGATTATTCTGCCGCAATGCAACTACCCTCTGCATCTTCTGAGGTTCAGGAAATCGCAAACAATGTCAACCAAGCGCTTGAATCCATCAAAAATGATGCTCGACACATTGACATTCGTCTAAAGCTCGTCACCAAGGCGATTGAAGTCGGCTTATGGGATATGGAGGTCGTTGCAGGTGATCCTGTAAATCCGAACAATACATTCACATGGACAGATGAATTCCGTTCCATGCTGGGGTATCAAAGCGAAAAGGATTTCCCAAATGTATTGGATAGTTGGGCATCGCGGTTACATCCGGAGGATTATGACTGGGTATTGGCAGCGTTGGCTGATCATTTGCTAGATCATACCGGAAAAACTCCTTATGACATTCAGTATCGCTTAAAGCTGAAGCATGGTGAGTATCGTTGGTTCCGTGCCACGGGAACGACGATTCGTGATGAGCAGGGTATGCCGCTTCGTATTGCGGGGGCATTATTGGATGTACATGACCAAAAGATCAAGTCTGACGAACTGCAGGCCTTAGTTACAAGATATGATCTCATCAATCGTGTGTTGGTTGAGGCTCCATACGACATCATACTGGTTGACGGAGATGTAGAGCATCCCGATAGTGAATTTTGGTGGTCACCCCAATTTCGCAATACGCTTGGCTTTAGTGATGAGAAGGACTTTCCGAGTGCGCTTAGTAGCTGGAGCTCACGCTTGCATCCAGATGACGTTGAAATCGCGCTTAAAGCGTTGAACGACCATTTAAGTGATTTTTCAGATCGCACTCCCTATGAAGTAACTTGCCGCTTGCAGAATAAAAATGGCGAATATCGCTGGTATTATAATAGTGGGGGTAGCATACGTGACAGTAAGGGAGTGCCAATTCGCATGGCAGGTACCATCCGTGATGTAACGTTGGAAAAACAAAAGCAGTCCGTTGCGGACGAGCTCACGCTTAAAATACAGCATCTTTCGGATTCCATCGCGGAAATGGTGAACGGTGTCAACTCGGTTAGTAATCAGGCGCAGGAGCTGGCTACGGCTCAAGAGCAATCGACTGAGGCGGCGAATCAGGCCAAAGTCAGCGCAGTAGAGACGCAGAACATCTCCAATTTCATTAAAGAGATTGCCAATCAAACGAATCTGCTTGGGCTGAATGCGGCGATCGAGGCATCCCGTGCGGGTGAACAGGGACGCGGCTTTGCCGTAGTTGCGGATGAAGTAAGGAAGCTTGCCATTCACAGTGCCGATGCGACCGGAAATATTGAGACCAGTCTGGACGAAATGAAGACGCTCATCGAGCGGATTTTGTATAACATCGGCAACATGTCTACGTTGACGCAGACACAGGCCGCGCTCACGCAGCAGGTGAATGCATCTACGGACGAGATCAATAGCATGTCCAAAGCATTGCTTGATTTTGCAAGAACGATGTAAGCAACATTCTTCTAAGATTATGCAAAAATTAGACCGGGCTTAGTTCCGGTCTCTTTACTGATTTTGGAAAATGGATTATAATCCTCAAGAGTGAATCCGAAAGTTACAACTTACAACGATTTTGTGTGGAAAAGAGGAATACGCTTGAACTTGATAAGTTCAATTTTGGTCGGAATTGTTGCTCTGGAGCATGTGTACATTTTAATATTGGAGATGTTCCTGTGGACGACTCCACGGGCGATGCGCACGTTCGGCACCTCCAAGGAGCTGGCGGGAGTGACCAAGTCACTGGCTGCGAATCAAGGGTTGTACAACGGGTTCCTGGCTGCCGGGCTGGTATGGGGGCTGCTGTACCCGGATGCTGTGATAGGCTGGCAAATTCAGCTGTTCTTTGTCATTTGCGTGGTGGTGGCGGCGGTGTATGGCGCATTGACATCCAACAAGTCCATTTTATTAAAACAAGGACTACCCGCTATCCTGGCACTAATCAGTTTATGGATACTCTGAAGACGCCCTTAGCGGGTGTCTTTTTGCTATATTCGATCACATAATGTCTGGAATTCTAAACTCAAGGGAAAAAGGTAGTTTTTGATTGATTGTAAATCCGATTATTCCGATTTATAATGATTTTTATTACATACTTAGAGAACTCGGAGGCTGGAGACATGCGTCGTAATTGGACTGGTGTATTTGTATTGATTATATTAATGTTGGTGGTAAGTGCCTGCTCTGGCGGGAATTCCGGTTCTTCGTCTGCGACAAAGGATAGTGCAGCGAATACGAATGCTACAACAGCGGATAACGGGCAACCCAAGGATGGCGGCAGTCTGATCATCGGTGTACAAGCCGATCCGGTGGTGCTGAACCCGAACTATGCGGGTGATCGGGTGAGTCTGACGATAGATCAGGCGATATTCGCACCTTTGTTTCAGGTGAACAATGGCAAGAAGACTTTCTATTTGGCAGATAGCCTGACTCCTTCGGCGGACAAGCTGACGTACACGCTGAAGCTGAAAAAGAATCTGACTTGGCATGATGGCGAGAAGCTGACGGCTGACGATGTGGTTTTCACGATTAATAAAATTTTGGACGAGAAGCAGCACAGCTTTTTGAGAAGTAATTTCATGATTAACGGCAAGCCGGTTCAGGTGAGCAAGGTTGATGATACAACAGTGGATTTCAAGCTTCCACAGGCAGCTCCTGCTTTTGAGGCGGCACTGGTACAGGTATCTCCGATTCCGAAGCATATTTTCGAGAACGAAGCCGATATTGAGAAAAGCACAAAAAACAACACTCCAGTTGGATCAGGTCCGTTCAAGTTTAAAGAATACAAAACCGGCGAGTACGTTTCGCTGGAACGGTTCGATAACTATTTTGGCGGCAAGCCGCATCTGGATTCTGTAACGTATCGAATTGTGAAGGATTCGAATGCTGCGAGCTTGGCGCTCCAGAATGGCGAAATCAATGTTAACTATGTAGATCCGCAAAATGTGGAGACGATTAAAGCAACCGGGAAGTTTGACATTTTCCCATACAGCGAAGGCCGTTTGGCTTACCTGATGTTTAATGAAAACAGCGACACCAAGCAGTTGAACAAAAAAGAAGTGCGTCAGGCGCTTTCATATGCGCTGAACCAGGATGAGTTGATTCAAGTATCTTATGGCTCCAAGGAT
Organism: Paenibacillus terrae; assembly: GCF_005217525.1. GTDB lineage: Bacteria > Bacillota > Bacilli > Paenibacillales > Paenibacillaceae > Paenibacillus > Paenibacillus terrae_C. Next base: position 133,110 of record NZ_PNXQ01000009.1, read on the forward strand.
TACGCGGATACCGCGAAGTCTGCTTTGACACAGGACGTGCTGTATCACACGAACGATGTTCCATTTTTCAATAATGATGTGAATAAGGCGAAAGAACTGCTGAAATCGGCTGGAGCTGAAGGACTGAAGCTGCGCATTATTATTCCAGGCGGTAATAAGGTGCAAGAGGCACAGGCGCTGTACATTCAGCAGAAGTTGAAGGATATCGGCGTTCAGTTGGATGTAAACAGCATGGATTCCTCGGCTTGGTCACAAAAATTCGTCGACACGAATGCCAAGGACTTCGATCTGGCGATCAGCGGCTATATTATGGGTTATGACCCGGATGCGTACCGTATCTTGTACAGCACCGGATCTTCCTCCAACTATTCGCATTATTCCAACAAGGAAGTGGATAAGCTGATGGAAGAGGGCGCGGGCGAGTCGGATACGACCAAGCGTGGAGAAATCTACAAAAAGGTACAAGAGATTTTGGCTGATGATGCCGTTATCTATCCGATTGCTTATACCAAAACAATTGTAGCATTCGACAAGCAGTATGGCGGCATTGATCAGGCTGTGCTGAAACCGGTCGTAATTTTCGAAGATTTGTCCAAAATTTATCACAAATAAGACAGGGTTTTCAAAAATAAGCTGGGAGAACCAGCTTATTTTTTTCGAGAACAGCAAGGGGAAGAGAAACGTATGAGACAACTCATCGGCAGAAGATTGCTGCAAGTTATACCGATGCTATTTTTCGTATCCATCGTCTGCTTCGGCTTGATCAAGCTGGCTCCAGGTGATCCGGTTCTCTCTTTTGTTACACCGAATATGCATCTGGAAGATATTGAACGTATGAGGCACAGCTTGGGGCTGGATCAGCCTGCTTATGTGCAGTACATGTTATGGCTCAAAAAAAGTCTCACAGGTGATTTGGGCTACTCGCTGATTAATCACCAGCCGGTACTGGATCAGATTCTGGATCGCCTCCCGGCTACCGCCGGATTAATGGGTGCATCCATTGTACTGGCTGTCCTGATTGCGATTCCACTCGGCTTGACGGCTGCGGCCAATCGGAATCGCTGGATCGACAAGCTGATTAACCTGATGTCGTACATCGGGATTTCTGTACCGCTGTTTTGGCTCGGCATTTTACTTATTTATTTGTTTGCTATTTATCTGCACTGGCTTCCAAGTACGGGGATGCGGACCATTGGAACGGACTCGGCGCTTGATGTGATCAAGCATGGGATTTTACCGTGTTTTGTACTGGCCTTCGGGTTTTTATCTGTGTATGTGAGGTATATCCGTTCCAGTACAATAACGCAGCTCAAGGAAGAATACGTGCAGATTCAATATGCGTTCGGGTCTGGAAAACGACTGGTTTTATTTCGGCATGTGCTCAAGCATGTGCTGTTGCCTATCATTACGCTGCTCGGTATGTCGGTTGCAGATCTGGTAGCCGGAGCCATCGTGACCGAGACG
>NZ_PNXQ01000009.1:134583-143222 GCF_005217525.1 Paenibacillus terrae
TTTCCTGGCCGGGCATTGGCTCGCTGGGCATGACGGCGGTAAAAGGGATGGATTATCCCGTTATCATGGGCATTACACTGTTTTCCGCCCTGCTGCTGATCCTGGGCAATCTGCTTGCGGATATTTTGTACAGCATCGCAGACCCGAGAATTAAATCAACGAGGTGAACTCATGAATCGGAGCAAATGGCGCAACATCGGGATCGAGCTGATGACGAGCAAAATGGGCGCCACAGCCCTCATACTATTGATCGTATTCTCTCTAGGGGCAATCTTCGCCTTTTTGTCGCCGCAGGACCCGAACAAGCTGAACGTGCTGGAGCGACTCCAATCGCCGGGAGCGGCACACTGGTTTGGAACGGATGACTACGGCCGGGACTATTTTACAAGGGCGCTGTACGGCGGTCGTGTATCTTTGCTGGTGGGCTTCGCGTCCATGATTATTGCGACGAGTATTGGCGCAGTAGTAGGCATTGTAAGCGGCTATTTCGGTGGATGGATTGATAATTTGCTTATGCGGATTTTGGAGCTGATCATGTCGATTCCGTCTTTTTTGGTTATTTTGCTGTTGAGTGTGTTTTTGAAGCCGGGCGTCGGCAATATTATTGTCATTATTGCCCTGCTGATGTGGATGAATATTGCCCGGGTGGTTCGGGCAGAGACGATGACTCTGCGGGAACGGGAATATGTGCTGTATGCCAAAGCTTCGGGACAAAGCACATTCGGGATTATCCTGAAGCATATCGTTCCGAACCTGATTCCGGTGATTATCGTGGGGGCGACGAACAATATCGCCTCGGCGATTATGATGGAATCGTCACTGAGCTTCCTCGGTTTTGGTGTGCAACTCCCGAACGCTACGTGGGGAAGTATGCTGAATAATGCCCAAGGATATATTGCACAGGCTCCATATATGGCGTTATTTCCGGGGCTGCTTATTTTACTGACCGTGCTGAGCTTTAATGTTTTGGGGGATGTGCTGCGTGTAGGCTTTGAACCCAAGCTGGTGAAACGATGATTCACAGCTACAAAATCCAATGAAAATGGCTCCAGGAGCGACAGAAAGGAGCGAAAACACGATGACTGAACATCTGCTGTCCGTCGAACAGTTGGAGGTTTCCTTTTTCACACGTGAGGGGGAGAATCAGGCGGTTCGAGGGGTTAGCTTTCATATTGATGCTGGAGAAACGGTAGGAATCGTAGGAGAATCCGGTAGCGGTAAAAGTGTTACAGCCAAAGCCATCATGTCTATGATTGCCCCGCCGGGCAAGCGGCTGAAAGGCGATATTCGTTACCGGGGAGAAAGTCTGACGGCTCTGACGGAAAAGCAATGGCGCAAAATACGCGGGAACCAGATTGCGATGGTCTTTCAGGACCCGATGACTTCGCTGAACCCGGTCAAGAAGGTCGGCTATCATCTGGTCGAGGTGATACGGAGACACCGGGGACTGAGCAAGGAAGCGGCTACGAAAGCCGCTGTGGAGCTGCTGCGGCAGGTGGGGATTACCGAGCCGGAGCGACGGATGAACCAATACCCGCATCAATTCAGCGGGGGGATGCGTCAGCGGGTAATGATCGCGATGGCGCTCTCGTGCAGCCCGGAGCTGCTGATTGCTGACGAGCCGACCACAGCGCTGGACGTGACGATCCAGGCGCAAATTCTGGAGCTGCTCAAGACGTTGAAGCAGCAATCTGATATGGCGATTGCCCTGATCACCCATGATCTGGGCGTCGTCGCCCAGGTGTGCAGCCGTGTTATCGTGATGTACGGCGGCATGGTGATGGAGGAGGGCCGTGTGGACGATATCTTTTATCGTCCGGCCCACCCGTATACGCAGGGCCTGCTGCGCTCTGTGCCGCAGCGCACGAACGGCTTCCGCGAGCGGCTGGTGCCGATCGAGGGCACGCCGCCGGACCTGCTGGACCCGCCGTCCGGCTGTCCGTTCATGGACCGGTGCCCGCACGCGTTTGCCCGCTGTGCAGAGCGGCCGCCGATGGTGGAGATTCGCCCGGATCAGCGGGCGGCCTGCTGGCTGAACGAGCCGGATGCTGTGCCTGCCGGAGTCTACGAGACATCCGAAGCGGGTCATGCGGAAGGGAGGGTTTAATGTGAGTGAAGCGATTAATGCAGTGGGTGAAAGTCAGCCCTTGGTGGAGGTACATCAGCTTAAGAAGCATTTTGTAACAGCCAAGGATTTGTTGGGGCGCAGCTCGGAGGTACTCAAGGCGGTGGACGGCGTGAGCTTCCAGATCAAGCGTGGTGAGACGTTCGGACTGGTCGGCGAGTCGGGTAGCGGTAAATCGACGGTTGGACGCTGTTTGACGCGGTTATACGATTATACGGAAGGCACGGTGCGCTTTGACGGTCAGGATATTTCCAAACTGAACGATAAGCAGCTCAAGCCGCTGCGTCGGCGTATCCAGAGTATTTTTCAGGACCCGTATTCCTCGCTTAATCCCGGTATGAATGTGCTTGAACTGATTGGCGAGCCGATGGACATTCACAGATTGCACCAGGGCAGTGAGCGTAAGGATGCCGTCGTGGCTTTACTTGAAAAGGTCGGGCTGAAGCGGGAGCATTTGTACCGCTACTCGCATGAGTTCAGCGGCGGACAACGCCAGCGGATTTCTATCGCGCGTGCTTTGTCTGTGAATCCGGAGTTCATTGTCTGTGACGAGCCGATTTCGGCGCTGGACGTGTCTATTCAGGCGCAGGTGATTAACACGCTGGAGGATCTCCAGCAGGAGTTCGGGCTGACGTATCTGTTCATCGCCCATGATTTGTCGATGGTGCGGCATATTTCAGACCGGATCGGTGTGATGTACCATGGACGATTGGTGGAGGTAGCCGATGCAGACGAGCTGTATGAGCAGCCAGCCCATCCATATACACAGGCGCTGCTGTCCTCTATTCCGGTGCCTGATCCGAGAGCAGTCGGAGAGCGGGACGGTTTTGGGGCGGGATTTGCCCAACCAGACGGTTCCTTGGCATGGGACAAGGACGGTGAGAGTGCCACTGAGCTGCGGGAAATCAGCCCCGGCCATTATGTAGCGTACCCGGTTAACCGTTAGGTTAAGGCTGGTGTACGACGAACATGATCAACAAGGAGGCGAAAAAACGATGACTGAATCAACGAACAGAGTACGTATTTCACAATGGGATGCGCTCATGCTGGAATCTTTACGCGCATTAGGCTGGACTGATGAGGAGCTAATCCGTCGGGTGCAGCACAATGAACTGCCGTCGGACGGACAGTCCGATTTTGATTATGCAGAGCTTGCCACCGGGCTGGCGTCCAAAGAGCCGGAGATTTTTGCAAGCGCCGTAGCTGACGGATACCAGATCAAGTACAACACGATACGGGGTATTCGTTCCTGGATTTCCGCTGCGTTCGGGCGTGAGCCTGAGCTGTCACTGGTGGAAGGAAGCGAAGCCGTTACATCCGAGCTGACGAAGGTTGAGTATGATCGACTAGAGCAGGTGCTGTCGTTCGGCTGGTCGATACAGGAAGATCGGCCCGCGACTGATGATGCTGCGGGATTGTACCGAATTGTGCCTGCTGTGCAGACGGTATAAGTTGTGGGTTCTGTTCTGAGTAGGACACAACCTTCCCATCTTTTCTCATACGGTTATCATCGGTTGGAATAGATAGGATGCTTATATTTTCCACCATAAAAGTATAAAATCAAACTCTCTTTTTTATGATATAGTTTTCATACATACTGACATAAGAGAGTTGAGGTGCGGCATGACAACACTACAAATTGTCGATCCATTCGTGAATCCGGAATTACGCGTTTTTCAGGCAGGCGCTGAGGATCAGGAGCAGGTGCAGGAGTTAATTTTACAAACTGCCAGATGGCTGCACAGCAGAGGCTCCACGCAATGGGGCAACCTACTCCAAGGGAAAGATGATCACAACCTGGGAGGGGCAATTGCACGTGGAGAAGTCATTACTTTCCGCACATCAGAGGATCATGCATTAGCAGGTGCTGTGATTTTGCAACAGCAGCCCAGTGCGTGGGATCGTAAGCTTTGGGGGCTAGATGATGCTGATTCCGACGGAGGAACCTCAGTATATTTGCATCGCCTGGTTGTGGATCGGGATAGAACCGGGAAGGGCTTAGGCCGTGAACTGGTGCAATGGATTGAAAAGGGAATTCGTTTCACAGGCAAAGACCGAATCCGATTAGACTGTATTGCGGGGAATGACAAGCTAAACCAGTTTTACCAACAATGTGGCTATACCTATATAGGTGAAACGGGCGGCTATAATATTTTTGAAAAGATGCTAACAGAGGTGAAGGAAAAATAAAGCCTGAACTGAGTTAAGGGGCTGTCCTAGAAGTCATTAAAGATGACGGTGGGATAGCTCCTTTTGTTTTAGTCTTTTGGGTTGGTTACAGCTTCACGGCAGAGTACAACTGAGAAAAAATGAGCTGAGTGTGAGCGAACGGGGTAAAGTTATTCTATCCCAATATACGTCTAACCACGAATTAGAGTGTTTTATAAATAAGTTTATTCGCTATTTAAAACGTCATAAACAATTATTATAAATATATATTACGTATTATATATTGAAATAACTGATTACTTTGTGTTACAACTTTAAGTAAACCTATAGATCAGTTCAGGCATGTATCTTGATAAGTGGAGGGAATGAATATAATGCTGAAAAGAGTGTACTCATTTAACGAAGGTAAGTTGGGGATGAAAGCGCTACTAGGAGGAAAAGGCGCCAATCTCGCGGAAATGACGACACTGGGTCTTCCGATCCCTCCCGGCTTTACTGTGACTACCGATGCGTGTCGAGCCTATTTTGCTTCCGGCGGCAAGCTCCCGGAGGGTTTGTTGGGAGAAGTCGTCATTGCCCTGCACGACGTTGAGGAAGCCCAGTCAGCTATATTCGGAGATATGGAGCGGCCTTTGCTGGTCTCTGTCCGCTCAGGCTCGGTAGCCTCCATGCCCGGTATGATGGACACGATACTGAATCTGGGGCTGAACGATGAAACCGTGCGTGGGTTGACAGAGCAGACGGGAAATGAAACCTTCGCCTATGACTGTTACCGCAGATTTATTCAAATGTTTGGGGAAGTGGTGCTGGGTATCGAATCCAATCATTTTCACCAGCTTCAGGAGCAGAGCAAGCAGACCCATGGGCGTGGCAGTGACCAGGAGGTTAGCGCAGAAGAATGGAAGGAACTGATCGAACATTATAAAGGGCTTGTCACGCAGCAGAGCGGACAGCCGTTTCCGCAGGATGTGTATCAGCAATTGCAACTAGCGGTGGAAGCTGTATTTCGCAGTTGGAACAATATGCGTGCCAAGGTGTACCGGAAGGCTTACGGCATTCCAGATGAACAAGGGACAGCAGTGAATATTCAGGCTATGGTGTTTGGCAATCTCGATAACGACAGTGGAACCGGGGTACTGTTCACCCGTAATCCCTCCACAGGTGCTAATGAATTGTACGGCGAGTATATGGTGAACGCCCAAGGCGAGGATGTCGTAGCCGGAATACGCACTCCTAGCCCTATTGCCCAGCTTCTGGAGAAGCAGCCGCTGGTCTATGATCGTTTGGAAGAGCTAGCTTCCTTGCTGGAGCGTCATCACCGGGATATGCAGGATATCGAATTCACGATTGAAAAAGGTAATTTGTATCTGCTACAGACACGTAGCGGCAAAAGAACCGCGCAGGCGGCTGTAAAAATAGCTGTGGATCTAGTAGAGGAAGGGATTATCAGCCAAGAGGAGGCTATCCAACGGATCGAACCGTCCCACATGGAACAATTGCTGCATCGCTCCGTTGACGCTTCCACACCTCTGGTTGCGATTGCCCAAGGTCTGCCTGCATCGCCCGGCGCAGCAAGTGGGCGTATTGTATTCGACGCAGATACGGCAGAGAATTGGACGAAGGATGGGCAGAAAGTCATCCTGGTCAGTGTGGAGACCTCACCTGACGATCTTCACGGGATTATTGCCGCCGAAGGCGTGCTGACGAGTCGAGGGGGGATGACCAGCCATGCGGCGGTGGTTGCGAGAGGCATGGGTAAACCCTGCATTTGCGGTTGTGACGCGCTGAGCATTGACCTGGACAGTCGGAGCGTCAGCATCGGTGCCCTGACCTTTCAGGAAGGGGAGGATATTTCGATTGATTCGACCTCCGGGCAGGTGTATCAAGGCAGTCTGTCGCTGAACGAGCCAGTCATTACACCGGAGCTGCTGAAGCTGCTGGAGATTGCGGATGAAATTCGGACGTTGAAGGTCTACACCAATGCGGATACGCCACTCGACGCCGCCAAAGCTCGGAAATTTGGAGCCGAGGGCATCGGGCTTTGTCGTACAGAGCATATGTTTTTCTCAGGCAATCGTCTGCCTATCATTCAGGCGATGATTTTGGCCGAGGATCAGGAGGCGCGGGTTCTTCATTTGAATCGTCTGCTCCAAATGCAACAATCCGACTTTGAGGCTATGTTCAGTGCGATGGACGGTTTACCGATGACCATTCGCTTGCTGGACCCCCCGTTGCACGAGTTCCTACCGAACCTGGAGCAGCTTCAGGAACAACAGCGGGAGCTTGAGCTTTCCGGCGGCCATGTGGAGGAGCTTCAACGTCTTAAAAGTACCATCTCCAAGGTGCACGACCTGCGGGAGATTAACCCTATGCTGGGATTGCGCGGTGTTCGGCTGGGCATTCTGTTTCCGGAAATATACGATATGCAGGTTGAAGCGATCTTTAAGGCCGCGGAAGCAGCACTGCGCAAGGGCGTGGATGTGAGACCAGGGATTATGATTCCGTTGGTCGGACATTCGAATGAACTCAAGCAGATGAGAGAACTGGTCGATGGGGTGGCGACTCAGGTACTTAGCGAAGAGTTTAAGTGGTTCAGGTATCGGGTGGGCACCATGATTGAGGTTCCAAGAGCCGCCCTGCTGGCAGACAGCGTGGCCCAGTACGCCGACTTTTTCTCCTTTGGAACCAATGATCTCACACAAATGACCTTTGGTTACAGTCGGGATGATGCCGAAGGTAAATTCCTCGGCTCCTATATGGAAAAAAACATCTTGGAAGCAAACCCTTTCCAGGTGTTGGATCAGGATGGCGTAGGCAAGCTGATTGAATGGGCTGTTGCCAAAGGCAGGGCAAAAAAGCCTTTTCTGGAGACAGGTATCTGTGGGGAGCATGGCGGGGATAGTGAGTCTATTCTCTTTTGTCACCGCAGCGGACTGGATTATGTCAGTTGTTCACCGTACCGGGTACCATATGCCCGCATTGCCGCCGCTCAAGCAGCCTTGCTTGTTAGAGTGGAGCAGCCTGAGGGAGCGTTGTCTGTTTTGTAGCTGAAAGTAGTCTCTACATTTCAATAACACATTTAAGGCAGCCTTGATCCAAAGGCTGCCTTCCTCGTTTTACACTATAGTTACCACAATATAGGGGAAAGTTCCGTCAGGAAGTAAAAATTTTAGTTATACATGAAAAATGGGGATATCGCGTCTCCCTCTTTTACATATGATGATAAGAGAAGTTTTGTAAGCGCTTCAGATCAGGGTGACATACAACTATGCGAAGCTACAGGAGGCGGTTAAGATGGACAATTACATGAGCTGGATAAAAATTGGTTTTTTTCTCAGCGTTCTGTTTTTACTTGCAGCGGCATGCACTACCTCTCCCAAGCTGGAAAACACGGAAGGGAAAAAAGTCGGGCTGACCATGCAAGTCTGGGGGAATCCTGCGGAGGTGAAGGTGTACCAGCGGGCGCTCGATGCATTTGAAAAGGAAAACCCGAATATTGAGGTTAAGCTGGTGCCTGTACCGGGAGACCAATATGAGCAGAAGCTGCTGACACAGCTTCAGGGAAGTCGCGGACCGGACGTGTTTTATTCGTATGAGCCGACGATTGCGCGTTTAATTGGGGCGAAGCAGGTACAGCCGTTAGGTGAGTTTTTAAAAAGTGATGCCAGTGATGTAAAAGCCGAGGATTTCCCGGAAGGATTGTGGGGTCCGGCGAAGCGTGATGGGGAAATCTACGGAGTCACTCCCGATTCCAATCCGATGGTGATGTATTACAACAAAAAGGTTTTTAAGGATGCCAGTGTGAAGACACCGCAAGAATATTATGACGAGGGCAAGTGGAACTGGGACGCTTTTGAGGAAGTCACATCGAAGCTGAAAGCTGCCGGAAAGCAGGGCTATATTGCAGAAAACTGGTGGGCGCACTGGTATTCATGGGTGTGGTCGAATGGTGGCCGGATTTTTGATGAACAAGGCAAGTATGTACTGGATCACAATGAAAAGGGCAAGGAAGCCTTCCGCTTCATGTACGATATGGTGAACAAGGGAAATGCGGTATATCTCGGTTCGCTTCCCAAGGGGCAGGGAGCAGATGCGATGTTCATGTCCAACCAGGTCGGCATGCTGGCGGCGGGAAGATGGCTGGAGCCCTTGTTCAGTCAAAATAAAAGTCTCGACTTTGATTATATTTACTGGCCTTCCAACACGGGCAAAAATGAACCTGTCGCCATTCCGGTTGCTTATGTAGCCGTGAACAAAAACAGTCCGAATCTGCAAGAGGCCATGAAGCTGGCCGCATTCTACGTCTCGGTGAAGGGGCAGGAGGCGCGACTGGTTGAAGGTGGGA
>NZ_PNXQ01000009.1:143232-150347 GCF_005217525.1 Paenibacillus terrae
GCATTATGAAAAAGGCGATGATTGAACATTCCAGCTATTTGACCGAAGGACGTGACAAAGGGCATGCGCATGGCTCTGCACTGGCCTACGACGCGCAGGTACCGGGATTAAACTCGGATATCACGGAGACGATTGACCTGATGTTCCTTGGCAAGCAGGATGCGGCGGCAACGATTGAGAAGCTGAATCAGATCATATCCAAGGCGGTCAAGTAGGCACGGAATAAGGCCGTGACCGGGGAGGAAGGTGACAAGATGCAGAAAAAGCATCAAGCGCTATGGGGCTATCTATTCATTAGCCCCCAGTTTCTGGGCCTGCTATGTTTTTCGCTATTGCCGTTGCTATATGCGTTTTATTTGAGCTTTGTGAATTGGGACGGCTTTGGCGTGCCTTTGTTTGTCGGCTTGGACAATTTCAGGGGCCAGCTATCTGATCCTGATTTTTGGAAGGCACTTTTCAATACGATGTACTATATGGTGCTGGTGATTCCGGCAGGGATTGTATTGGCTCTGCTCGTGGGGATTGTCCTGAACAAAGTGAAGGGCAAGGAAATATACCGTTTGTTCTTTTTCATGCCTGTTGTGACCAGCTCGGTATCGGTCGGGGTCATCTGGATGTGGATACTGAACGGCGAATTTGGCATTTTAAATCATCTGCTGCGAGCGATTGGGATTACAGGCCCGATGTGGCTTACGGATACGCAATGGGTAATTCCATCGATTGCGCTTTTGAGCATATGGCTGGGGCTGGGATATAATATGGTCATTTTTCTGGCAGGACTACAGGGCATCTCCAAAAGCTATTACGAGGCAGCGGAGATTGACGGAGCCAGCAAGCTTCAGCAGCTAAGGTATATTACCCTGCCGCTATTGTCACCAACGACCTTTTTTGTCACCATCATGATGGTCATTAGCTCTTTTCAGGTGTTCGATCAGGCGTTCGTCATGACGAACGGGGGGCCAGCCAAGGCAAGCTATACGCTTGTGTACCATATTTACGATCAGGCATTCATTGATTTTACGATGGGGGAAAGTGCTGCGGCAGCAATGATTTTGTTCGCAATTATTCTTGTCTTTACCCTGCTGCAATTTAAAATGCAAAAGAGGTGGGTGCACTATGGAGATTAGGCAAAACAGCAGGGATTTCCTGCGCCATGTGCTGCTCGCTGTCGGCTCTCTGATGATGTTTTTTCCCTTCCTGTGGACGGTTCTCAGTTCTCTGAAGGATATTTCGCAAATTTTTGTCGTCCCGCCCCAATGGATTCCCGATCCGTTTGTATGGAGTAATTATCCGGCTTCACTGGAGGCTATGCCCTTCGTACAGGCGTATATGAACAGCTTTTATATTACGGTCATTATCGTGACAGCGACGCTGATTAGCGCGTCCATGGCGGCGTATGCTTTTGCCAAAATCCGCTTTCCGGGGTCGAATGTCCTGTTTATCCTGTTCCTTGCTACGATGATGGTGCCCAAGCAGGTAACGATGATCCCGCTGTATTTGGTGATGGACCGCATCGGGTGGCTGGATACGCATTGGTCGCTGATTGTACCCGGAGCGTTGTTTAACGCGTTTGCGGTGTTCCTGCTGCGCCAGTTCGTGATGGGGATTCCGCGCGATCTGGAGGAAGCGGCGGTCATGGACGGGGCGGGGTACATTCGTATTTACTGGAGTGTCATTCTGCCACTGATTCGCCCAGCGTTAGCCGCGATTGGGATTTTCACCTTTTTGGGCGCCTGGAACAGCTTTCTCGATCCGCTGATTTACCTCAATACACCAGAGAAATTCACGGTTCCACTGCTGCTCAACAATTTTAAAGGGCTGTATACCGCGGATTGGTCGCTGATGATGGCGGGTACTACCATTTCCGTCGTTCCGGTGCTGCTCGTCTATATGATTGCTCAGAAGCAAATTATCGAAGGCATAACCTTGACGGGCATCAAGGGGTAGGGGCGTCTCCCTGCTCCTTTTTCTGTTCTTTTCGATACTGTAACGGGGTATACCCGGTGCATTGCTTGAACACACGGCCAAAATGGGCAATGCTGTCAAAGCCCGTTTTTTCAGCGATCGCTGTCACTTTCCAGCTCGTTTCACTCAAATACGCCCGGGCCTGTTGGACTCGAACATCCAGAAGATATTCAACCAGGGTGAAGCCTGTCGTCTGTTTGAAAATACGACACAAATACGTGCTGCTGATATAAAAATGCCTTGCCAGTTGATCCAGAGTCAGCCTCTCCGCATAGTGGGCATGCAGGTATTCGATGACCGCATACACTCGCTGCTGCTTCTCGCTGCGTTCCGGCGCAATGGTGTCGGGGGTGGAGGATTGTATGCGGCCGATTCGGATAAGCAGTTGGAGCAGCAAGCTTTGGAGATACATATGGCGGTATGCATGATCTTGATGATACTCATCCAGCATTTGCTGGAACAGATGCTCCAGCTCGCACTGTTCCTCCGCCGAAGGGCGAAGCAAAAAGCTTTTCTCCGGCAGGAGGGGCTGCTTCTGACCCCCGTAAGGCACGGTGTTTGTTAATGTGGAGACAAATTGCTCATCAAAGTTGATCAAAATTCGTTCATGACTACCGCTGCCTTTATTACTCGTACGGTGGAAATCATGCTTGCTGATCCAAATCAGATCGCCCTTCTGTAGAGCGTATACCCGCTGATTAATGTAATAGTAGCGCTCTCCTGCCAGCAGATAATAGATTTCATGTGCTTGGTGAACATGGTCGGCGGACATACTGAACGGCTCCGTCCGTAGCGCTTGCTCGATGGCAAAACGGGGTGTGGCGATCACATCAACGGTCTCCTTTACGAGAGAATTCAAGAGGATAATATATGTATACTTTAAGGATAAATTCACAATAAATGCGAAGAATTCGCTCTTTCTTATACTATAAAATAAAAGTAATTCATGCAAAGGGTGTGAGCCAATTGGCTAAAATCAAATATGCACTTGTGGGTACTGGAGGAAGAGCCGAATTTTTTTACGGTGAAGTTGTTACCGTTTTCAAGGATACTTCGGAGCTGATCGCGTTCTGTGACGTCAATCAGACTAGAATGGACTATGCCAATCGGTTGTTGCAGGAGAAATATGAGCACAAGCCGATTCCAACCTATAAAGCTCATGAATTTGAACGAATGATCGCAGAAACACAACCCGATATCGTGATCGTCACGACCATTGACCGTGTCCATCATCAGTATATTATCCGGGCGATGGAGCTGGGTTGTGATGTTATTTCCGAGAAGCCGATGACGGTGGATGAGGACAAATGTCAAGATATTCTAGATGCCATAGATCGCACGGGACGGAAGCTGCGTGTCACCTTTAACTATCGTTATGCGCCCCATAATACGAAAATACGCGAGGTGATTATGGACGGGTCGCTTGGTGATATCTTGTCGGTCAATTTCGAATGGCTGCTGAACACACAGCATGGTGCGGATTATTTCCGTCGCTGGCACCGGGATAAGCGCAACAGTGGCGGTCTGCTGGTGCATAAATCGACGCATCATTTCGATCTAATGAACTTTTGGCTCGGCTCAAAGCCGGAAACGGTGTATGCGATGGGCGATCTGAAATTTTATGGCCGGGAAAATGCGGAACAGCGTGGTGTGACTGAGTTCTATCAACGGGCTTACGGCAGCAAGGCAGCGGAAAATGACCCGTTTGCGCTGCATCTGGACCGTAACGAGCACCTGAAAAGCATGTATTTGGATGCCGAGCATGAGGATGGCTATGTGCGGGATCAAAGCGTATTTGGCGACAATATTAGCATTGAGGACACGCTTAGTGTCATGGTGAAGTACAAGAACAAGACAGTCATGAACTACTCGCTGAATGCTTACATGCCTTGGGAGGGATTTATCATCGTGTTCAACGGCACCAAGGGTCGGATGGAGGTACGGGTATCCGAGCAATCCTACGTTAATTCCGGAGGCAGTAAGGCAGACGAGGGGGCGTTAAAAGAAAAAACCATTACGATCTATCCCCACTTTGCAGCACCTTATGAGGTGGAGGTAGAGGAAGGCGTGGGTGGTCATGGCGGTGGTGATCCGGTCATGCTGCGGGATATTTTTGATCAGCCGGCAGATGATCGGTTTCATCGCGCAGCCTCGCATATAGATGGAGCTTGGTCTATTTTAACGGGCATTGCCGCCAATCGCTCCATCCGTACGGGCCAGCCAGTGAAGGTGGAGGAACTGGTTCATTTGTAAAGACGGGCAACCACTAAAATAACCAAGAAGCCCCCCTGTTTATCTTATGAACAGAGGGGCTTCTTGGTATTTTGCTGTCAGCGGCGGCAGAGTTTCTGTTAGCTGTCGTAGGGTACTTATTTCATTATTGATCAGCAGTCAGTTCACGGGCTCCCAGTTGTTGTACAGGACGATGGTTATCGGGAAAAATAGTAGCAAACCGGCTGATTTGGTCTGCCGACATTTCAATGGGTTTTTCCAGTACTGTCCAGTTCACATGCTCTGTGCAAGGCGGAGTGGTCAGAGATCCGTTATAGCGAATCGAGTGCAGATCCTTCGGCAGAAGAGTAGCGAGATTCAGTTCTCCCTCCGGAGCCTCTTCCTGAGAAACATCTTTTGGCAGTTTGGACCAAATACGGCTGAAAGCCTTATTCTCCTTGCCGCCTTGAATGAGTACGCCTAAGACGGCGGTGCTGCCGTTGTCACTTTGATGAACAAAATGAAGCTCCATATCGGCATTTTTACCATCTATTTGGTGTTCACTGGGATGATGAAAGTGAAACTGCTTTAAAGTGAATTTGGTACCGTCCAGTACAATATAATTACTGGGGTTGGCTGCATTGATTTGAACGGTGTGTCCATTATTCAGAATGGATACTTTCGTATTGGTGTAGTGAACCTGTATCGGCTGCTGCGTTTGCGAGGCTTCCATTCGAGTATGTTCTATGTTGACAGGGGATTGTTCGAGGCCAGTACCACAAGCGGCGAAATCCTTTTCCAACTCTCCCCAATGTTCCGGTCCCTCCTCTCCTTCATAGGACCAGTGTGTTTTCTGAACAACCGCATGGGCGGCGCTACCAGTCGGTGAAGACGAAGTATTCGTAGATTTGGAAGTGGCGGGCTGAGCATTACATCCAGTTGCCGACACAACCAGGAAAATAGCAAACATGCTGGACAAGCAAACTCTCCAGTTTTTTTTCATTGTGCATGATCCTTCTTCCCAAAGTAGAGTGTGTGAAACTTTTTACATTGTAAATTATTGTACAAAGTTATCAAGGGTACAAGGACTTAGGAAGAAGGAATGGGTGTACTCTTTTTTTACAGCTTATTCAGAATGTTATCCTCCAGTACAACGGATTTATCCCCGTACTCCTTAATAATATGCTTTTCTCCCCAGGCGCACAGAGAATCCAAAATGCTCTTCAGACTACATCCATATTCACTAAGCTCGTACTCCACTTTGGGAGGCACCTGATTGTAGCTAATTCGATTGACGATGCCGTCTTCCTCTAATTCCCGAAGCTGCTGCGTCAGCATTTTTTGTGTAATCGAAGGCATGATGCGTTTCAATTCGCTTGTCCGCATTTTCCCATGTGTCAAATGACACAGGATCACACACTTCCACTTCCCACCGATCACCTCTAAAGTCGCCTCAACCGAGATGTTGTATTTTTTCTGACCCAATGTCGATCCCTCCGTGTGCTTTACTTTTGGTTTAGGGTACTTTTTGGTACCTATATCACTAAAAAGTACGTACTGTTCATAATTGTTTGAATAACTCATAATAACATCTGCTGGTCGAAGATTTCTATAGATTAGGAGTGAAAGACATGTCGTCAGACTCAAAACGAAATATTTGGCCATTACTGGCTTTAGCCGTAAGCGCCTTTGCCATTGGGACAACCGAGTTCATCAGCGTGGGGCTGCTTCCCCTGATCGCTGAGGACTTGCACATATCCGTAACCATGTCTGCCTTAACCGTTACTTTGTACGCATTAGGGGTAACCATCGGAGCGCCGGTCCTGACCTCGTTAACATCAAGTGTTCCCCGTAAAACGCTGCTGCTGTGGATCATGATTGTATTTATTGCAGGCAACAGCCTCGCTGCGTTCTCCGGTGGAATTGTCATGCTGCTGATTGCGCGCGTGATCTCGGCGTTCTCCCATGGGGTGTTCATGTCCATTGGCTCCACTATCGCAGCCGACCTTGTACCCAATGACCGCCGAGCTAGTGCCATTTCCATTATGTTCTCCGGGCTAACCGTAGCCACGGTCACGGGTGTACCCTTGGGAACCTTTATCGGACAGCAATGGGGCTGGCGAGCGGCCTTCATGGCGATTGTGATCGTCGGTGTGGTGGCACTCATTGCGAATCTGATTTTGCTGCCGTCCACTCTGCGAAAGGGGAACAGAACCCCTTTCCGCGAGCAAGTCAAACTGGTTACCAATGGCCGCTTGCTGCTTGCATTTATCATTACAGCCTTGGGGTATGGAGGCACGTTTGTGGTGTTTACTTATTTATCTCCATTGCTTCACGACATAACCGGATTTAAGCAAAGTACGGTAACGTTTATTCTTTTGCTGTATGGAATTGCGATTGCTATTGGGAATGTTATGGGTGGAAAAGCTGCAAACCGCAAGCCGCTTTCAGCTTTATTTTACATGTTTTTGATTCAAGCGATTGTCCTGCTCGTCCTGCTGTTCACTGCTCCTTTTAAAACCGCCGGACTGATTACGATCTTTTTTATGGGATTGCTTGCGTTCATGAACGTGCCCGGCCTACAGGTATATGTGGTGATGTTGGCTGAACGTTTTGCCCCCAAAGCTGTAGATGTCGCTTCCGCCGTCAATATCGCTGCTTTCAACGCGGGAATTGCGATTGGAGCATACGTGGGTGGAAGGGTGACTGATTCCTTGGGTCTTATTCATACGACCTGGATCGGGGCGATTATGGTTTTCGCTGCGGTTCTACTTACAGGCTGGAGTCGCACGCTAGAAAAAAGGGATACAATCACCGCTATAGGTTCACAATCTTAAAAAATGCAGAGAGGAAGATAAACAATGACTCAAAACTTACAAAGCACAACAACATTGCATAACGGAGTTCACATGCCTTGGTTCGGAATCGGGGTATTTAAG
>NZ_PNXQ01000009.1:150428-150574 GCF_005217525.1 Paenibacillus terrae
GTGGAGGAAGGCTCAGAACTGGTCGATGCCATCAAGGCGGCTGTGAAACATGGTTATCGCAGTATAGATACAGCCGCAGCCTATGCTAACGAAAGTAGTGTAGGACAAGCCATCCGGGAAGCTCTTCAGGAAAATAACCTGTCTAG
>NZ_PNXQ01000009.1:150584-176896 GCF_005217525.1 Paenibacillus terrae
TCTGGAGTATCTGGATCTGTATCTGATTCATTGGCCGGTTCAAGGCAAGTATAAAGAAGCCTGGAGAGCGTTGGAGTCCTTGTATAAGGAAGGGCGGATCAAGGCAATCGGAGTCAGCAACTTCCAGATTCATCATTTGGAGGACCTTATGAAGGATGCTGAAATCACGCCAATGGTGAATCAGGTGGAATTTCATCCACAATTAACACAAGCCGAGCTGCTGCAATTCTGTCAAAAGAACAACATTCAAATGGAAGCCTGGTCCCCGTTAATGCAAGGCCAACTGCTCGATCATGCGGTACTGCAAGACATAGCGACCAAGTATGGTAAATCGGTGGCGCAAGTGATTTTGCGCTGGGATGTACAGCAGGGAGTTGTCACCATTCCCAAGTCTACCAAGGCGCATCGGATTGTCGAAAATGCCGACATTTTTGATTTTGAATTGACCCAAGAGGATATGAATCGAATTCAGGCATTAAATGCGAATCATCGGGTAGGTCCCGATCCGGATAACTTTGATTTTTAAACTCTATTTCCAAGATACGCCGTTCCTTTCTTCAATGAAAGGAGCGGTGTTTTTTGTCCTTGATGGGTCTGGAGCCACAGCATTTCAACCCCGCCATATGGTATTATAGGGTATGATAAAAGAGATGTTTTGGAAGCTTGTGAAAATGAAGACAATCCGGGGGACCTCATGAATAAGACGATTGCAGATATAGCCCAAATGGCTGGTGTGGCCAAGAGCACGGTATCCCGTTTTTTGAACGGCGGGGCTGTCAGTGTGGATACGAGACGAAAAATTGAAAAGGTGGTCAAGGACACAGGTTATGTACCTAATACCTTTGCCCAGAGCTTGAAAGCGAAGCGGACTAACATTATCGGAACCGTTGTGCCGCGTCTGGATTCCTTTGCCACATCCCATACGCTGATGGGTATAGATGAAGAGCTGCGGGCGCAGCATTATCAGATGCTGATCTCGAATACGAGTCAGGATGTGAAGCGCGAAATCGAAGCCATTTACGAGCTGGGTCGGCAAAAGATTTCCGGTATTATTTTACTGGCTGCCGAAATTACCGATGAGCATCTGACCGCGATCCGCGACATTGCGATTCCGGTTTTGCTGGTGGGACAGCAGCACACACAGCTTCACAGCCTTATCCATGATGACTACCGGGCGGGATATGATATCGGCGCGTATGTTCTGTCACAGGGCCACCGTGAAATTGCCTACGTCGGCGTTACGGAAAAGGATGTCGCTGTCGGTGTACGGCGCAAGGAGGGCTTTAAGCAGGCTGTTCAGGATGCATTACTCGATCAAGCTCATAGGGACGATGTGAAGCAACTGGAGCGAGCCGCCGGGTACGATATCAGATATTATGAAACCGGCTTTAAAATGTCCGATGCACGGGTGGTTGCGTCTGCGATTTTAGATGGCTTTAAGCCGTCATTAATGGTGTGTGCTACGGATAATATTGCGCTTGGCGTGATCAACGCGGCGTATTCCAGAGGAATTGCTATTCCGTCGGAATTGTCGGTGACTGGTTTCGGGGGATACGATATTACAGAGGTGATCCATCCTGCACTAACAACCGTGCAATATCCGTACATGGAAGCAGGACGCGTAGCGGCGCAAAATATTGTACGGCTGGTAGAACACAAACCAGTAGAGAAAGTGACTGTTATGAATTATTCCCTTATAGAGAGAGAAAGCGTTGACAAACGCTGAACAGGTGGATTATAATTTCTTCGAAACCGGTTCCATAGCACTCGGGCACAAGTGGAATCGGTTGCAAATCCATGGATGAGTATATTTTTTTAATCGCATAGGAACCGGTTCCTATATTATTTTTTCATTTACATTGGAACCGGTTCCTGAGGCGAAAGTTTTTAATAAGAATGAGGTACACCTATGAAAATGACAAAAGAACAAAAGTATCGACTGATTGAGCAGGCAGAGCCCGGTGAAATAGCCAGCTTGGAGAAAAAGGTGGAGCAATGTCACTGGCGCCAGGAGTTTCATATTCAGCCATCGACAGGCTTGCTCAATGATCCCAATGGCTTTTCATATTATCAGGGTGAATACCATTTGTTCTATCAGTGGTTCCCGTTTGGAACCGATCATGGAATGAAATACTGGTATCATTTGAAGTCCAGAGATTTGGTCACATGGGACGACTCAGGCATCGGGATCGCACCGGGTGATTACTTTGATTCACATGGTGCTTATTCAGGTAGCGCGATGGAGCATGAGGGCAAGTTGTATATGCTGTATACGGGAAATACACGTGACGGGGACTGGATTAGACATCCTTATCAATGTATGGCAGTGATGGATGAGAGCGGTCTCATAACAAAATGGGAGCATCCCGTTATTCCGAACGTGCCGGAAGGCTATACGGATCATTTTCGTGATCCCAAGCTGTGGAAGGACGGAGACAGCTTTTACTGTGTGATTGGTGCCCAAAGAGCGAATTTAACAGGCTGCGCCGCCCTTTATCGGTCAACCGACCTCCATACGTGGCAGTTTGAGGGGGAACTGCGCACAGGGCTGGAAACGTTTGGCTACATGTGGGAATGCCCCGATTATTTTGAACTGGACGGCTCGGGTGTATTGGTATTTTCTCCTCAGGGCCTGGAGCCTTCCGGGGATGAGAATCACAATATTTATCAGTCGGGCTATGTGATCGGCAAGCCGCTGGATACCGGGACCAGAATATTGGAGCATGGGGCATTCCACGAGCTGGACCGTGGCTTTGACTTTTATGCACCGCAGACGATGATCGACCCGCAGGGGCGGCGTATTATGGTGGCGTGGATGGGATTACCGGATATCGATTGTCCGACAGATCCGAACGGCTGGGCGCATTGCCTGACGCTGCCGAGGGAGCTTACCCTTCATGAGGGTAAGCTCATACAAAGGCCGATACCTGAGCTGACTACGCTGCGTAGAAAGCGTGAGAATCGGGTGGCTGACGTATTATCGTCAGAGAGCAAAACCTATACGGGCTTCAAGGGAACAGCCTATGAGCTGATTTGTGAGTTTGATCTTTTGAGCGCCAAGGCGTGCGGTATTGAATTCCGTGCAAGTGCGACCGAGAAAACGGTGATCCGATATGATGCCGTTAGCCGCAAGCTAGTGCTGGACCGTTCGCAATCGGGTGAGCCTGTCGCTGCTTCGTATGGTGAGATAAGACAGTGCGCCATGAATGGGGATCGTATCAAGCTTCATCTGTTCGTGGATACGTCTTCGGTGGAAATTTTCGTCGATGATGGGGAAGAGGTGTTCACCAGTCGTATTTTTCCGCACCCAGAGAGTGACGAAATACACTTTTTTGCCGACAAGGGAGAGGCTCTCTTCCAAGCGGTAAAATGGGATTTTACATGAATATTCAAATCATCAAGTGGATCGTTAATCATCAATAACATAACGGAATGAACGAGAGGATGGACATCATGGCGGATAACCGGGAAATAGCCAAAGAAGTGATCCAAGCAATCGGTGGGAAGGATAATATTGCGTCCTTTGCTCACTGTGCAACACGCCTGCGGATTATGGTGCATGACAAGGAGAAGATTGATCAGAAAAAGGTCGAAGAAATCGACAAGGTCAAAGGAGCTTTTTTCAACTCGGGTCAGTATCAGATTATTTTTGGTACAGGTACGGTCAATCGGATTTTCGAAGAGGTTGAGAAGCTCGGAGTGACCGGATCCTCTAAAGAAGAAGTGAAGAGTCAGGCGAAAAAGGAAGGCAACGTCTTCCAACGCTCCATTCGTACCTTTGGCGACGTATTTGTACCGATCATTCCGGTGCTGGTTGCTACGGGGCTGTTCATGGGATTGCGCGGCTTGCTTACCCAGCCGCAAATTCTGGCCCTGTTCGGCATGACGCCGCAGGATATTTCACCGAATTTTCTATTGTTTACCCAAGTTTTGACGGATACGGCTTTTGCTTTTCTACCTGCGCTGGTCGCGTGGTCAGCCTTTAGAGTATTCGGCGGCAGCCCGGTGCTCGGTATCGTCCTCGGTTTGATGCTGGTGAACCCGGCCTTGCCCAACGCCTATGCTGTTGCGGACGGCTCAGCTCATCCCTTGACGATGTTCGGCTTCATCCCTGTGGTAGGTTATCAGGGCTCAGTATTGCCAGCCTTCTTCGTGGGTTTAATCGGAGCCAAGCTGGAACGGGGACTGCGCAAACGGGTACCCGAAGCGCTGGATCTGATTCTTACGCCATTTTTAACACTGTTGATCATGATTATACTGGGGCTGTTTGCCATCGGTCCGGTTTTCCATTCTCTTGAAGAATGGGTACTGCAAGGAACGACGTTGGTATTGGATTTGCCTTTCGGTATCGCAGGGATTGTCATTGGTTTTCTGCATCAGATTATCGTAGTTACGGGTGTGCATCATATATTTAATTTTCTGGAAATTCAACTGCTCGAAAAGAATGGCGTAAACGCCTTCAACGCGATCATTACTTGCGCTATGGCTGCCCAAGGCGCGGCTTGTCTGGCGGTTGGATTGAAAACGAAGAACAGCAAGCTGAAAGCATTAGCGCTTCCTTCCTCGTTGTCCGCTTTTCTGGGAATTACGGAGCCAGCTATTTTCGGTGTTAACCTGAGATATATGAAGCCTTTTGTTATGGGTCTGATCGGTGGGGCAGTTGGTGGTTTTATCGCCTCCATCTTCCATTTGGCGGCAACAGGTATGGCCATTACAGTCATTCCGGGTACACTGCTCTACATGAATCATCAGCTTCCGCTTTATATTTTGGCAAACGTGGCTGCTATGGCAGTAGCCTTTGTCCTGACCTGGATGTTTGGCTATAAGGATAAAATGCTGGAGGAAGTCAAAACAGCAGGTTCCTCCAATTAGCATCACCTAGATGGTATGAATAAGTAAGCACACGCTTAGGAATTAAATGTAACGGTCGTTCTACTTTGGAGCGCTCTCACCCCTTGTTAAAGAGGGCTGCTAGAGAAAGTATCCAAGTGGGGTGGCCGTTTTTCTTTAAACTTTAGTATTTCGTACCCGGTTACGCATCATGACTTTGAGCGCCAGTCAGTTCGGAGCGCAACGGGTTGCCAGAGTATTTACAATGACATGGACTTGGGTCGTAGAATAGTTACCTTCCATTAATGCGGTATTCCTTGACAAACTGTAGCGATTTTTATCAAATCCCGAAAAACAAAATTTTATGTCAATAATGAAAAAAATTTCAAAAAATATATATACAATGGGTCAATTTGTGTGATATTATACAAACGTTGTTAAAATTTAGTATTGGGAGGCAATTATCTGTGAAAAAACTTCTTGTAACAATGCTAGTTATTATGTTGGTAGCCATTGGGTTGAATCCTGCAAGCTCTTATGCAGATTCATCTTCAAC
Organism: Paenibacillus terrae; assembly: GCF_005217525.1. Lineage (GTDB taxonomy): Bacteria > Bacillota > Bacilli > Paenibacillales > Paenibacillaceae > Paenibacillus > Paenibacillus terrae_C. The sequence continues at coordinate 155,971 of NZ_PNXQ01000009.1, forward strand.
GGCTAAAGCCCCTTCTAACCAGTCTCTATTCCCACCCTACTCCTCAATTGTTAATTCGGATACGCTCTTGAGCGGCTTGACGCTAGAGGAGTATAATGAAGCTATAGCTAATGCAGTTCCACTGGAGTCAGTAATTGTAAAAAGTGATGAAACTCAATCCATTGAAAAAATTTCCCCTATGGCTGTGCCATCTTGGTCATTTAGCCACCTAAGTCGTAACGATGGATTTTGGTCAGATAAGTTTTCAATTGGTTATGCAGGGTATGTGCCTGTAAGTGTGGTACAGTGGGGAGATGATAGTTCTTGGTCTCAACCCGATGTTGGTTATACACTTGTGAGTAGAGATTATTTGGGCAAGGTTCGCATGGTTTCCGGAAGATATACAGGCACGAATGCAAAATTTGAAATCAAGGTACCAGAAGCTGGACAATACCAAATGTTAGTAAATAATTTAAATGACTATACCATTTCCGGAAATGGATTCATGGGTTATTAAATCTTTTTTAATGGATTACTTTTGGAAGGGAGGAAGTGAGTGTGAATAAGCGACTCAGAACAGTTGTTATTATTTCAAGTCTAATTGTCGTTGTCGGAGGGGCGGTGGCTGTTATCAAAAGTCAGACCTTTGCGAACAGCAGTAAGCCTCAAACCCAAACTACCAATGATCCTGACTGGCTCACACCTGAGAAAAAGAAGGAGATAAACGAGAAAGTGTTATCTTCACAAGCAGAAATTATACACACAAAATATGGAGATTTTTTCCCTGTTGAAGTTCCGAATGAGTATCCAAGCGATCAGGTTGCAAATCGGGACAATCAAGAGGAGATAACAGCTCAGACAAAGCAAGTTATCAAGAATAATTTTGTTTACGAAAAAAAAGAGAAAAAAAACTAATTTTTCCGGAACGCTTGTAAAAATGAGCGTTCTTTTTTGTGCGCCATGCATGGGCGCGTAATTAGTCGGTGAAAGTCCGCTATGGGGGCTGACAGTTGCCAACCATTAGCCAAGAGCAAGGGTGTCCGCCGTGAGGGGGAATCTGGGGGCAAAATTCCGACCTGAGGAACACGAACCGCATCAGGCATCCAAAGTGGGATGAGCCTGCAAAACAAAGCATAAAAAAGCATGTATTTATACTGATAGCTAAAAAAGCTCTGCCGACCCATTAAGGTTTAGCAGAGCTTTATTGTTCCTATCCGTTTAAGCACCTCCAATGGTAACGTAAGGCTGAATACTATGGTGGTGATTAAGTGCTTGATCCGGCACAGTTACAATAAACAAAAAGCTAGCCGCAATGATTAGCAGCACCATTTTTTTCAACATTGTTCATCCACACCTTTTCAATAAGATTTAAAAATGCTGTTTTAGTTTCTGGAACCGCATAATCCTGAAAGTGTAAAAAAAGACCCATACAATTTATAAAATAAGTCTCATTATTTAGCTTATGATAACTTATCATTGAATACATCAAATGTTTAAAACCATCAATGTAAGAACCTCGATGTAAATCATAATATGCTAATTCGTAACCAAACCACGCGATATAGTCCGGTATCACCTGTTGAGTATACATATCATCGGATGGGGGCTGTTCAGAAAAAGAATTATTCTCCGTTTTAAACTGTTGAAGTATATCATCCACGTCCAATTCAAATCGGTTTGCTGCAATGATAACATTCAACAATTTGGAGAGTTCCTCTTGTTCATTAGAGCCTGATGTCGCTGCAATATATTCAGCATAATCTTGAAGCACGCTTATATCTCCAGACAAAAGCTTATATACGTAAGTATTACCTTCCGCCCAATGTTGAAACAAACCGATCCAGTGTCGGGTATCCTCGTCCTTCTCTTTGACCCAATCTAAATTAGCGTAGGCATATGTATAATCTAGAGCTTGTTGAAAATCGCCTTGGGCTTCACAGACACTTGCACACAACAGGTCAGCATAGGTGATGTACACAAACATAGGACGACTTAGCTTTTTTTCGGATTCATTATGCTCTCGCTTCTTCTGTTGATGTTTCATCGAATATTGAATTTCCGCTTTATTTCTCATCTTCCTTGCCATTTCGTCAACATTGTCCCATTTACGCAAAGACCTATACACGTTAGCCAAATCCTTCAATGCGTCGAGCTGGTCTATTTCATCCAGGCGCTCAACAAAAGCTTCAAATATCGTAGCTGCCTTGAGATTTCGACTTTGATCATCTCCAATCTGAATCGTGAATATACGATATTGACAGACTGCCAAGCGTTCAGAATGTTGGTACTTCTCCACTTCTGCTACATTCTCATAGAGCAGCAGCGCAGCAGCATGTCGTCCTTGTGCTAATAGCGCTTCTGCAATTTCAAATAGTTTAGGTGAATAGAGTAGATTGTCCATGATTTGTCCAACGATTCGACGGATCGCATCCAGCTTGTCCAGCTCTGCACAACGATATAGCAACCGCTCAATTCGACGCATATTGGGAGAGCGTTCGATGATGTAGTCATCTATGAACCGTTCGTAAAAAAAGCCTTCCGGTAAACCCATAGCCTCAGTGATTAGATCAAGCTGGTTAACAGATATAGGACTATTACCAGTTACAATGCCACTTACTATTCCTCTGTTAATGCCTGCAATATTCCCGAATTGCGTTAGGCTCAAACCCTCTTGTTTTAGGTATTTGTCTAATTCCGCCCGAATCGTAGGTGTATGCTTCAAGTCATAACCACCCTTCACATAAAAATTCCATAATTTTATATTCTTGCATTCTATTTTTCTCCAAAATTAACCATATGTCAATATATTTTTTACTAATGTAATCCACAAAGCAGATTCTTCTGTCATTCGGGATATCACCTGCCAGTTGGGGACACCGCAGCGTCGTTCCAAGCAACGTCATCGTGTGGTGATGTTTCGAGATTTGGAAGGTCGAGTCACCCGAGTCGTTACCGATTTAATGCAGGTCACAGCGGAACAAATCGCACAGATGTATAAAGCTCGATGGCAGATTGAGGTCTTTTTCCGTTGGATCAAGCAACATTTGAATATTCCAACGCTGTTTGGGACAACCGAAAATGCGGTCTATGGGCAACTCTTTTGTGCGCTCATCGTTTATGTCCTGCTTAAATGGTTATTTGATGCCGCTCAAGGGACGTGGTCCCATGGGGATTTGCGAAACTCGCAAATCAGAAGAAGGAGCCATACACCACTGCACAAAGAGGTGTATGGCTCCTTCTTCAAGCATATTTCACTTGCTAACATGCTATTTCCGAATCGACTTGAAGGACTCTGTCTGCTGAGTAATGCCCTTCTCCGCTGCAAAGCGCTCGATGCTGGAAGCGCCAAAGAATCCATCAATGCCCTTCGTTCTCTCAATGACATAAGCCGCATCCTTCGGCTCTGCAATTGGTCCGCCGTGGCAAATAATCATGATATCCGGGTTCACAGCCCGACCGGCTTCAATAATCGCCTCGATTCGTTCTACACAGTCGTCCAGGGTCAGCGCTGTTTTTGCACCAATCGTGCCCTTGGTCGTCAAGCCCATATGCGCAACCAAAATGTCGGCTCTCGCCTCCGCCATAGCCTTCGCCTGAGCGGGATCAAAAACATACGGAGTGGTCAGCAAATCCAACTCATGGGCGATACGGATCATTTCAACCTCAAGGTCGTACCCCATACCGGTTTCCTCCAGGTTTTGTCTAAACACCCCATCAATCAAGCCTACTGTAGGGAAGTTCTGAACACCGCTGAAGCCCTGCTCCTTCAGCTGCTTCAGATATACCTCCATCACTCGAAACGGGTCGGTGCCGCATACCCCTGCCAGAACAGGCGTATGCTTGATGACGGGCAGCACCTCGGCTCCCATCTCAACGACGATTTGATTGGCATCTCCATAGGAAAGCAAGCCCGCAAGTGAGCCGCGGCCCGCCATTCTGTACCGACCGGAATTGTATACGATCAGCATATCCGCTCCGCCCGCTTCACTGCTTTTGGCCGTAATGCCTGTGCCTGCCCCGACACCGAGGAGAATTTTACCCTTCTTTACCTCTTCCCTGAATTTGGCCATAATTTCTGATCTGGTCAGCTTATTCATTTCGTATATCCTCCTTATTAGATTCTTAGGAATTTGATGCTTGCATGAGAGCGATCAGCTTTTGAGCTGCGGCCTCTGCAAAGGCCGGGTCGTTGATGGCGCAATCCAATTCAATCACTTCAATAACCGAGATGTCGACATGCTTACGCAGGGTATCGAACAGCATTCGGTCCTCCTCCAGGCCGTAGAAATGCTGCCCCTCCACATCAATTGCGGAAATGCCTCTAAGCGGCAGCATTAGCACGGTGCTTTCCTTTGCCATGTTCAGCTTCTCCGCAAGCTTCCTGCCAATCTGTTCATTTTCTGCCACCGTGGTTCTCATCAGGGTTACGGTCGGATTATGCTGATAAAACTTATGATCCTTGAATTTCTCCGGCACGGTATCTCTCGGCCCAAAATTGCACATATCCAAGGCGCCCACCGAGACCACCTGCGGAATGCGATTGCGGCCTGCAGCTTCCAAGCGATGCGGCCCTGCGTTCAAGACACCGCCGATGATCTCATCCGCCCACTCCGTCGTCGTCAAGTCCAATACCCCTTCAATGAAGCCCGCTTCGATCAACGCCTCCATCGACTGCCCTCCGATACCCGTGGCGTGGAACACAAGCACCTCGTAGCCCCTTTCCTCCAAATATTTTCTTGCCGCTGTCACACAGGGCGTGGTTACTCCGAACATCGTGGCTGCAACTAGCGGCTTCTTCTCCGGTTTATGCGTATGCTCAAATTTGAGCATTCCCGCAATCGCAAATAACGCATTTGTGAAGATTTTCGTAGAAATCGAGTTCAATCCTGCTACATCCACCACAGACGGAATCATGATGATATCACTCGTGCCTACGTATGGAGCTGTATTTCCAGACGCAACGGTCGATACCATCACCTTCGGAACGCCAATTGGCAGGGCTCTCATGGCCGGTGCGACCAGTGAGGTTCCGCCAGTACCCCCAAAGGAAATGATTCCGTCAAATTTGCCCTGCTTGTACAGCTGTGGTACCAGCTTCTTCAGGCCTTTGGACAAAACATCTGTAGCCGAAGCCCGATCCTTCCTTGCCGCAAGCTCCTCCATGTCCATGCCTGCGGCGCGGGCGACTTCCCGATTGGACACATCTGGAATAAAGGCCGGTTCGAATACGCCTGTATGAATCATCAAGGTCCCCATCCCAAGCTGCTCTGCAATCCTCTTGATGTAAAGGTACTCATCGCCTTTCGTATCAAACGTTCCAGCTATTGCGATAGTCTTCATTCTGCTGCCTCCTCGTATGATCATTTAGAACAATGCTCAATCGCAGGTAGCATACTGATTTTTTCGCTAACAGAAAAACCAGTACGATCGCTATAGCTTCATCATACTGGTCCTGTTTATTTGTGAAAACGCTTTTATGTTCTATGTTTTTGTGTTTAGGTTAGATCTGTACTTCCGCAAATTGAGTCAATGTCATGTTATTTTGTTTTAGATAGTCCTCGAACTCCGCTAAAATCGTAGTATACAGAGTGCGACTGGGTTTGACCAAGACAGGGTTTTTCTTTCATTTCACATTTCAATCCACGCACTCACATGGAGTGCGACAGCGAAAATGCAGTGATTTATACCCTAATGGTATCAATATCATACATTTTCGCAATAAACGATGCCGAAAAGGCTTGAATCAAGCATTGACATTCACCTATTACAACCCATCTAAGCCCTTTTCGACAAATTTCGAGGTGCGAAGGAGCCGGGGTTTTTATGTGAGCTTTACATTCGCACTTTATAAAATGTGGTAACTGTTGTCTATCCAGTTGCATCCAACATACATTTAAATACGGAGTTTCGCAACCTTATCCATCCTTTTACCGCCTTCTCTTTCCATTGTACAAGACAAGCTAGACAATCGAAGACCGTTCATCCAGAAATTCGGATGGGGAGCAGCCTGTAAGCCGTTTGAATATTCGATGAAAATAGGAAACATCACTATACCCCACATACTCTGAAATTTCACGAATCGTCAGTCGGGACTCGGTCAGCATGTAGATAGCGGTTTTAATACGTTGATTATGTACATGCTCGCTGATCGTTTGGCGTGTTACCTCACGCAGCAGTGTGGCTGCGTAGTTGGGCGTTTTGCGGATGGCGTCGCCAAGCTCCTCCTTCGTCACCTTTTCCCGATAATGATTCTGAATATACTGCTTCATATGCTCTACATGCTTCTCTTTATCGCAAGAAACAGCACCCTTGTCCCATTCCTGATTGATATAAATCATCGCTTCGGTCAGCAAGCAATCAGCCATCATGGCATAGTAGCTCGGTCGCTCCGTCCATTGATAGTACACCGACTTGATCCGTTCGTGCAGCATATCGTAGCATCCGAGCTTGATCAGCAACGGCTGGTCTGTATCCAGTAGGGGAAGTGCGTGGTTCGTACATGTTTTGTGGCAATGTATCACATACTTGGTATGAAAAAGTGTAGGAATGCTCTTGCCGTAGTAAGGCAAATGTCCGGGCAGAATCAGCGCTTCTCCCTTGCCGAGAATAAACTTGCAACCGTTCACCCAATATACACATTTTCCAAAGGTAACCAGGATGAACAGTAAGTCATCGTCGCTGCTATTCAGGCCAGCCTTTTCGTACCAGTCTATACCATGGTCCTGTCGCATGTCCGTCATTGTAATCACGAGGATCACTCTCCGATGTCTTAAAAATGTATTGTACTGTAGTACATTCATCATACTATAGTTCATAGTCTTGACGCACGGGTACAGGTAAAATAGAACCATAGAAGTTTATAGATAGAGAACTGAGGATTTTGCAAAAATCCCGAAGCGAAAAGTGGATAGAAACCAAACAGTAAAGACATTCAGGAGGATGACATTACTATGCTTAAAACGAAAATTATCTGTACTATGGGACCTGCCTGCGACTCCATTCATTTGTTAAAAGAAATGATCCAGGCTGGTATGACAGTAGCCCGTTTGAACATGGCTCACGGGGAGCTGGAAGATCACGTTAAACGTATTGAAAATGTGCGGCAGGCTGCAAAGGAACTGAACACCTTTATTCCTGTCATGATGGATATCAAGGGACCGGAAATACGGATTGGCAAGCTGAAAGAAGCATCCTGTCTGCTGAAGCCAGGCAGCCAGCTTATTTTGACCACAGAAGAAATTTTAGGGGACGAACATCGTATTTCGGTTAACTACCCGGATATGCCGAAGGATATCACAGCAGGCGACCGCATTCTCATTGATGATGGCTTGGTCGATCTGACGGTAACCTCTATTGAAGGAACTGAAATGATATGTAATATCGTAAGTGGCGGTATTTTAAAACCGAGAAAAGGTGTGAATCTGCCAGGGATTCATACGACCCTTCCGGGCGTGACAGAGCGCGATGTGAAGCACATCCAATTCGGGGTGGAGCAGCGTATTGAGCTTATTGCGGCTTCTTTTGTGCGTAAAGGCGACGATATTCGTGAGATCCGTGAGATTTTGAAGGGACATAACGCCGAGCATGTACAAATTTATTCTAAAATTGAAAATGCCGAAGGTATGGAAAACCTCGATGATATTATCAAGGCTTCGGACGGTATTATGGTAGCACGTGGGGATCTGGGCGTCGAAGTGCCTATTCAGGACGTACCTGTGATGCAAAAAGAAATGATCGACAAGTGTAACCTGGTCGGCAAGCCGGTGATCGTGGCTACACACATGCTGGAATCGATGCAGGTCAACCCTCGTCCGACGAGAGCCGAAGTCAGTGACGTGTTTAACGCCGTTATGCAAGGAGCCGATGTGGTGATGCTGTCGGGTGAATCTGCTGCCGGTAAATACCCTGTCGAGTCCGTCCGGACCATGGCTGCTGTAGCTGCGAGAGCCGAATCGCAATTTGACTATCAGGAGCAGTTCGACAAGCGCAGAGCGCGTCAAAGCACCAACATTACCGAGGTCATCAGTCAAGGTGCGGTTAGTTCGTCCCTGGAGTTGGATGCCAAAGCAATCATTACGTCTACGGCCAGTGGCTTCACGGCCCGTATGGTGTCCAAATATCGTCCGAAGGCTCCGATTATTGCAGTTACCCCGAACAATACGGTGTTCGCTAAAATTTGTCTGTTATCCGGGGTATTCCCGGTCAAAGGCGATAAGGTAGTGACGACGGATGAAATGTTCGAATCCTCCATCCGCAACGCCCTGAATGCAGGGTATATTCACAAAGGCGACACCGTTATCGTGTCGGCAGGCGTTCCTGTCGCCGAGGCTGGTGCCACCAACCTGATTCGAGTACATCAAGTGTAAGCGTAGATACAGACAGCAGAAAGGCGCTGATCCCCAACGGGCTCAGCGCCTTTTTTACATACTATTGTGTTGCAGGCTTACAGTCCAAACACACTCTTGGCAACGACCTGCGTCAACTCTGCCTTATGGGCTTGGTACTGTGCAGGCGTAATGCTCTTGCTGGCCAGTCGTTGATCTAGCTGCTCTGTCAACTGAGTCACCTGCAAATCAACGACAGCTTGAGCGTCCCGTTCATTATATTGTGCAATATCTGCCAAGGTTTGACCGTTATACAACGCATCATACAATTGCTCGTCCGAGGATACACCCAGTGTTTCCAGCAGCTCATCATCCTTGGAAGCCTCACTATCCTGTAGCTGAAGGGCTCTCTCTGGAGCCAGTGCAGAAGCATTGGCCCGACTTCCCCATGTAGAGGACTGCCCAATAGACAACGCCAGCAACAAGGTGCAGATAACCATGATTCGTTTTCGATTCATAAGAGTAAAGTCTCCTTTTGATTTCTTTAAAATTCTGACAGGGTGGAACGGTATATGGATATCCAACGGGAGTAATATTCTTGCTTTTAGCCCATCTGGCTTTTATGTAGTTACCAGATTCTTAAATACATCATACACGCCCAATCTTAGCGTCAGCTTAATACTCGTTTAAAATAAACTAAAAGTTCATATTGTAAACAGGTAACAGCAAAAAAATTTCACTGATGCTCGCAGGGTGGCTCGTACGATGGATGTGATCTATCCTTCGGTCCCTGTTTTTTTCTTTGACCAGATTTTTTGTATCCCATGCATACAGAGCAGCAGAAGAGGCAGAAAGAGGCCCATAGATAAGACATAAGGTGTCCATATTTTTGCATCCCAGGATTGCTGGTACGGGACATTCGGGTAAATGATCACCGACATGACGATTAGGATCATACCGATAGGGAAGATCAGCGGACGATCATCTTTCAGATTAAAGATTTGGCTTATCGCGATCATAATTGAGTGCATATACAGAGCCAGCCTGAAAAAGAGCGAAATAAACCACATGGCGGCCATGATCGCTTCAATACGCTGAAGAAAATTTCCAATGTTTATTTTTTTGGCTAATGAATAGCTTGGGTATATATTTCTTGCTGTTAAATCAGGGCCAAAAACTAAAACGGCCAACGTAATGAGCACAACCAGAATCAACCCGCCGATCAGTCCCCCTGTTAAAAAAGCTCTACGGGCTTGAACGGGGCGATCTACAGACGGAAAAATCATGAGCAAAACAATATGGCTCAGAAATGAAATACTAATAAAGGACAAGGCAGCAGACCAAATGGGTCCAACTCCCTTCTCCAGCACCGGTTGGATGTTCTCCAGCTTGATATTGGACACGACTAAAACGACAAAAGCCGTATACAGCAGAATGAACAACGGAAACAATAGTTCAGCAGAACGAGCTAACGTTTCCAGTCCAAGGCGTACGCCCATTAATACAATGAGCGCAAAGAGGATGTTGACCGCTTGTATCGGCGTTTCCGGCATCATTTGAGTAGTCAAAAAATTCCCCAAATCATACAACACCGCAGCAGGACCCCCCAGAAAAAACATAACCATAAACAGCAGAGCAACAGACTTCCCCAACCACTTGCCCATAAGAGTCTCCATGATTTCGACCAGGGTCATCTGTGGATACAGGATGGTAATCGTGTTGTACAGCCATATCAACAGCAGCCCGGCGCCCACTCCGACGAGTGCTGCGATCCATGCATCCTGTTTAGCTGTAGCGGCCATAACGGAAGGGATGACGAGAATTGCAGTGCCGATTGTAAATAATATCGTTAAGATCAACAATTGATATGTGGAGATTTTGACTTGCTTAGGCACCATCTTCACCTCTATCTTCACGTTTATCCGCCGGCTTGTTATTCTTGTTTGTCCCCAGCCTTTTCAAAGCATGTATACAGAGCAGCAGTAAGGGGAAAAACACCCCGAACGATAGTGCAAGAGGAATCCACGTCTTGGTATCATAGGTTTGTTGATAAGGCACATTGGGATATACGATGGTCGACAGGGCTACTAAAAGAATGCCGAGAGGAAGAACTAGCTGGCGGTCATTTTTCAAGCGAAAGATTTGGGCTATGGCTGTCACAATGGAGTGCATATACACCGTGATCCTGAAAAAGAGTGAAATAAACCACATCGTAGCCATGACCGCTTCGATACGTTGTAGAAAATTGCCGATGTTAATTTTTTTGGCTAACGCATAGCTTGGATATATATTTCTTGCGGTTAGATCAGGACCTAGTACTAAAATAGCCAATGAAACGACCACGACCAACATCAATCCGCCAATCAGGCTTCCTGTGAAAATAGCTTTACGTGCTTGGTCGAAACGATTGACAGAAGCCGGGAAGATCATGAGCAGAATGATATGAGGCAGAAACGCTGTGCTGACAAAGGACAGGGCAGCAGAGCAAATAGGCCCCATCCCCGTCTCCAGTACAGGTTGAACGTTTTCCAATTTAATATTGGATATCACCAAACCCGTAAACAAAATGTAGAGCAGGATAAATAACGGAAACATCAATTCGGCAGAACGAGCCAATACTTCCAGTCCCAGGCGGACAGCCAACAATATAATAAGCGCAAAAAGGATGTTGACAGCTTGTATTGGTGTTTCCGGGATCATTTGAGTGGTCATAAAATTCCCCAGATAAAATAAAACGGGAACGGGAGCATTGATGAAAAATATGGCGAAAAACAGAAGACCGACGGCCTTGCCTAGCCACTTTCCGAGCAGGGCTTCCAGGATTCCAATCAGGGTCATCTGCGGATACAGCGACGCGAGCTTGATGTACAAATACAAGATGAGAAGTCCGGCTGTGACCCCAACAAGCACGGCAATCCACGCATCCTGCTTGGCTATCTGCGCCACGCTTGATGGGATGATGAGGATTGCGCTCCCAACCGTATATAAAGTCGTCAGGATCATAAGCTGACGTGCTGAGATTCTGATCTGCCCGGGCACCAAATTCACCTCATCTTATTTTATTAGACCGATATGAGTTAGGAAATCGCTGAATGGTCTATACACGGCTGCGATCCAATCCAGAGGAGTAGGAATAAACCAACTTAATGCTTTGGCGATGCTGATTCCGACCCCAAGAAGAAGCAGAATGGAAAACAGCCAAAGCTCTTTTTTTAACCTCTTTTTCCGCATGTACGGGACCTCTAACATGCTGATTGCAACAGCGACCAGCAGTATGCCCAGAATGTTCAGTATTTTAGGCAGCATCTTTAACACCTTCTTATGGTAGGTTACTCCTTCATATCATTCAGGAATGAGCTGCCAATCGTGCCCACGCGCCGAAGTTTGAAATCGACCTTGATGTCTACGGGCAATTCTACAAAATGCTCACGGTCCCAATTTTTTTTCAGCGAATTCCAGGTTTTCGGATCAGCGCGGTGAATGGCTTCACCGAAACCGAAAATGTCGGCTTTGTACAATTTTTGAGCTTTTCTGACGGCTGATTTCATAATTTCTTCGATTTTCTCTTCCTCTTTTTTCTCTATCTCATAAATCGTGCTCACCTTGGTCAAATCCAGGCCCTGACACTCGACTTCTCCTACGTTGGCCTCAACCTGCATTTTAACATTGATCCGGGGTTCTCTCCTGTTAACGCTCCCTTTTATGGCGGTTTGGGTCCGAATGATTTCTGTAACAACTTTGCCGCCTTCGGGACAGGCTACAAAGCCGACAGAGCTTTGCACTTTGCCGAGAATGAAGTTGTAGCCCCTGCTTTCCGTTTCGTTTAACCATCCGATTAACTTGTCTTTTCTGAATACAGCAAGTCCCGAATACTGTAAACGGACAGGCGGGTCAATCTTTTGGACATTGTCGTTCGATTCTCCCATTTCTGTATTGCCGACGATCCGAAGTCCTGTCAAGATAGGCTGCATTCCTTTGCTGGTGAGAGCTGCAATCAATTCGTCCAGGGTCACTGTCATACTGGGCGACCAGTTTTTCTCTGATGTTTCTAGGGCGGAGAAAAGATCATTCGCCGGAATCGGGTCCAGGGGCGTCATAATTTTCAGTGTGTTCTCTGCACTGGTGCCCTTTGACACCACAATATAAAAATCGGTGCGGAACTGATGATCCCTGGAGAGTAAATCCAGAGCCTTTGCCATCCCCTCCCTCGCTATCGACTCACCGATTACGCATATGCGCAGGTGAGAGAAATACATTTTCCGGGGACTAAGCGTCGTTATTTTACGGATGGCTTCAAACACGGTATCCGCTTCCTCTGTGTACAACGTGGCTGGAGCCCTAACCCCTGATCCTTTTTTGGCTGCTGCTTCTCCGGGGTCCACAACCTGAACAGAGACACGAAATTGATCTCCTTGTTTATCGATCCCCATACCGACGGCGATAGCAAGCTCATTCAGCTCCCTGCGGTTCCAACAGCCCGTCAGAAGCAAGACGAGTGTAAGCATCAGGAACAGAAATGCCGTCTTCCGTTTCATGCTTGTCTACCCCTTTCCGTCTGTTCCTGTCTTCTCCGATTTATTCCCGTGGTTTCCGGGGTGGGGTGCTGTTTCGGCGATTCACATTCTTCTGATTGATTAGTCGGGGGCGTGTAATCATCATCCAGTGAGGAAGCCGAAAGATGGTATCCTTAGTGTCCGACGGTATTAAAGGGGCAAAAGGAGCCATATAGGGAACGCCAAACGAACGAAGGCTGCACATATGCAGGATGAGAGCAATGCCGCCGACGATAATCCCGAATAGTCCGAATGAGGCGGCAAGCCCCATCAAGGGGAAGCGCAGCATTCGAAAAGCAATGGACATATTATAGGCAGGCAGAACGAAGCTGGAAATCGCAGTGATGGATACGACTATAACCATCGCAGCAGATATGATGCCCGCCTCTACAGCCGCTTGTCCGATGACGAGCGTGCCCACGATCGAGACGGCTGCCCCGATGTACTTTGGCATGCGGACGCCGGCTTCCCGCAATATTTCAAAAGTCAGCTCCATCATGAGCGCTTCGATAAAGGCGGGAAAAGGAACGGACTCCCGCTGTGCTGCCAATCCGATCAGCAGTGAGGTCGGCAGCATTTCCTGATGAAAGGTAGTGATGGCAACATATAAGGACGGACCAAGCAGGGAAATGAAAACCCCGGTGTAACGAAGAACCCGGATGAAGCTGCTGATGTCGGCACGCTGATAATAATCCTCCGCCGCATGCAGGAAGGAAGCAAACAGCGCAGGTACGACAAGCACAAACGGGGTTCCATCTATCAGGATTGCGATCTTTCCTTCCAACAGCTCGGCGGCGATGACGTCCGGGCGTTCGGAGTTGTATACCGTCGGAAAAGGAGTAAATGTTTCATCCTGGATTAACTCCTCGATATACCCGCTTTCAAGAATGCCGTCTACATCAATGCAATTCAGCCGTTCATGCACTTCTTCGACCAGTTTATGGTCCACGATGCCCTCGATATACATGACTGCGACATCGGTTTGGGTCACGCGGCCGATTTGTTGTGTTTCCAGCCACAAATTCGGATCTTTAATCTTGCGACGGATCAAGGCCGTATTCGTGCGCAGTGTTTCCGAAAATCCCTCGCGCGGCCCACGGACAACATTTTCCGAGGCAGGCTCGGTGACCCCGCGATCCTTCCATCCTCGTGCGCTGGCCACGATTCCCTGCGTCTCACCGTCAACCAAAATGATCGCATCCCCGGACAACAAAGCATTATATAAGGTTTCAAAGTCGGCAACATCCCGGATGTCACCGATGGTCAGCGCGTAATCTTTTAAAATCTGCAATACATGGGAGGAGGTTTGGATGCTACGCTCCATGTCACTGGACAAGCTGCTATCCAGCATCATCGACTCCATTATGAAGTCAGAGACTATATTTTTATCCGCCAAACCGTCGGTATAGAGAATAGCAATGGTCTGGTCACCATCTTTGCCAATACGAACCTCTCTGATGATGATGTCGGTACTGTTACCGAGTGTTTGTCGGATCTGCTGAAGATTGGGTCCGATATTTGCACTAAGCTGCTCCTCTGAATGTGCAGAATGACTATTGCTGTGCTGGACAGGTGGCTTTTTAAACTTGTTGTGGATGTTTCTTTTCCGAAAACGCATGTACGTTCTCCCTCTCCTTGCGGATGCTTTTTAATCCAGTATGGACGCAGGAGGCTTCTGATAAACTTATTGTTGGAATTTTGATGGGTAGAAGGGGAATATGAAAAGAACCTCTTTCACAAGAATGAAAGAGGTTCTCAGGCATCTGCACCAATTACAATTTAGGATTTTTTCCATATTTGTTCTCAGCGGGTTGACTGTCTTGGCATAAGAATACAATCAGGATAATAGAACCGACAAGAGGGATTAAACTGATCAAAATCCACCATCCGGTTCTGCCTGTGTCGTGCAGTCTACGAGCTATAATGGCCAGAGACGGCAACAGGACAGCCAAAGAATAAAGGTACATCAAGATCGGAGTTAAGCCCACAATACCATCGATCAAACCGATTATAAAAGCCGCGATCGCATTGAACAGAGCAAACATCCAGTATTCTGTACGTCGTGCTCTACCTTGGAATCCTACATAGTTTTTTAATCCATTTAAATACCATTGCATATATTTTCACCTCCCCAAAAAGTTAAAGGTTTGCTTTAAAGTAATTCAAAATTGTTCTTTCAAGTATATCGGCAGGAAGGATATAGAATTTTACTTGTAAAATTATGGTTTTAAAAGGGTATATACGCAACTAATCTATTAACGTTAATAATTTAATGAATAATTTATAAAAATATAAAATTACATATTGAATTTTCCACATTCATTGAATAATATAAAGGTACGGTCAACCGTCAGGTTTGAATCCGCCTTCTTAACAGAAGGTACTTTTATTTTTTAAATTAATTGTAAGCGCTTTAATATAAGAAAGGGGGATGAGCAACATTTAATTCGAGGGTGAAGAAGCTAATAAAAACATAATCCTGACCGCCTTACTTAATATCATCTTATATTTAACAATCAGGTATGTTCAAAAACGAGAGGAGATTAGTTTATGAAGCAATTATTTTTTCGTAAAGTAACAGCAGCTTCTTTGGCGGCTGCGTTGCTGTTGCCTGCCTCCTTTGCAGGAGCCGAACAAACACTCAATCTGGACACAGATGGGATTCAAGCTGCGGGGCAGGTTACCCTTCAGGGTCAAAGCCAGGGGGACATTTCCATTCAAAACAAAAAGACCGTATCATTTAAAGAAACTTCCGTACATGATCCATCCATTCTGAAAGTGAACGATACATTTTATATTTTTGGCTCTCATTTGGCGGCTGCCAAGTCCAAGGACCTCATGAATTGGGATACGATTGCCACAGGAGTAGCGAATGGTAATGTATTGATTCCCAACGTCAAAGAGGAATTAAAAGAAGCGCTGGATTGGGCCCAGACAGACACGCTGTGGGCAGCGGATGTTATTCAGCTGGCCGATGGGAAGTTTTACATGTACTACAACGCCTGCAAGGGGGACTCCCCGCGTTCAGCAATGGGTCTAGCAGTTGCAGATAAAATTGAAGGTCCTTATAAGAATAAAGGCATTTTCCTGAAATCCGGCATGTGGGGCCAACCGGGTGAGGATGGGATGATCTATGACGCAACCAAGCATCCGAATGTCGTAGACCCGGACACTTTTTATGATAAGAACGGCAAGCTGTGGATGGTATACGGTTCCTACTCAGGAGGTATTTTTATTTTAGAAATGGATGGGAAAACGGGCAAACCACTGCCCGGACAAGGATATGGGAAAAAGCTGACAGGCGGTAACCATGCCCGTATGGAGGGGCCGTACATACAGTACAGTCCGCAAACCAATTATTACTATTTGTTCCTGTCCTATGGTGGATTATCGGCAGATGGTGGATACAACCTTCGTGTGGCTCGATCCAAAACACCGGATGGTCCTTTTTACGATGCTGAGGGTAACGACATGATCAAAGTCAAGGCGAACCCTGACAAGCCTCTTTTTGATGACGCTTCCATTGAGCCATACGGTGTCAAGCTGATAGGTAACTATCTGATTCCAAGGGAAGTCGGCGATCCGGGTACAGGGCTGGGTACAGGCTATGTTTCACCGGGACATAACTCGGCTTATTATGATCCCAAGACGAAGAGGCATTTTCTGATTTTCCACTCCCGTTTTCCTGGCAGAGGCGAGCAGTTTGAAGTGCGGGTACATGAAATGTTCATGAACGCTGACGGTTGGCCCGTAGTTGCTCCTTATCGTTATTCGGGAGATGAGGATTCACTGAAAAAGTTATCGGAAAAGGATGTCCTCGGTACGTATTCGTATGTAAATCACGGGAAAGAAATTTCGGCCAATATTAAGCAAGCCCTGACCGTCAGTTTGGATAGCGGCGGCAAACTGTCCGGCGGAGCGAACGGTACATGGAAGCTTGGCACAGGTAACCAACTGGAGATTACGGCGAATGGTACGAAGTACAAAGGTGTGTTCCTGCGGCACCTTGATCCAGATACGGGCACCAAGACGCTTGCTTTCACTGCGCTATCCTCCAAGGGTGTTGCGGTATGGGGTACGCTAAAGCCTGAACTAAAGGCCAGCAAGATTGTGGCTGCTGTGCAGAAGGATCTGAGTCTGGGCGATTTGAGCAACGTTTTTTATAATCTGACGCTGCCTACTCAAGCTACACAAGATACCACCATTTCGTGGGAGTCCTCACGTCCCGAGAACATTTCCGTGACAGGTGAAGTGTACCGTCCGGAGGTGGGTTCCCAGCCTGCAACGGTCACATTGACAGCGACCATTAAAAAAGACAGAGCAACAGCGAAGAAAAGCTTTATAGCCACGGTTCCCGAGCAGGCTCAGGGTCCGCAGCTCGCGCACTATTCATGGAGTGAGGATCAAGGGGCAACGGTCGTGGACAGCACATACAACAACTATGATGGCAAGACATTTGGGGGAGCCACATGGAACAAGGAAGGGAAGTCCGGAGGAGCTCTTGTTTTGAACGGCAAGGATGGTTACGTGCAGCTACCGGGTATGGTAACGGATGCCGAGGACTTTACGTTTTCCGCGTGGGTAAACTGGAAGGGTGGTGCAGCCTGGCAGCGGATTTTTGACTTTGGAAATGGGCAGATCCGACATATGTTTCTGACTCCATCCCAAGGAAGCGGAGTGCTACAGTTTACGATCCATGAAGGTACGGATCAAAGCCTGCTTTCCAAAGCACCGCTGCCATTGAACCAATGGACGCATGTAGCGGTTACACTGGAGGGGAATACCGGGAAGCTGTATGTAAACGGTGAAGAGGTAGCTGTTAATGATAGCGTTACCTTTAACCCCAGAGAGCTGTTGACGAGCGAGGCTTATCTCGGTAAAAGCCGCTTTACTGCCGATGCTAACTTTAATGGCAGTCTGGATGAGGTTCAATTGTATAATAAAGCGCTGACAAAAGAAGAAATTAAAGCATTATCGGAGCTGTGATTTTGATGGAGTGATATGGGCACATAAGACGCAGGAGACGAATTTTTTTAGAAAGTTCGTCTCCTGCTCAATGTGTTGTATATTTATTTTTCGTTTACTGGTATAATAAGAAGTAACTGTGGATATAATGATTGTAGTAGGCGTTGATGACTGACTTTCGCCTAACGAATAACAGCATAGACGCATAAGATTGAGGACAAGAGCATCCTTCATAATTTAAATTCACCAGTGCTTGCGTTTTCAATACACTTATGGTAATATGAGTATATTGAAATTGTGACCCGAGATTCGCATATTGTAGAGGGTTATTGTTTTAGGTTGAAATAACCTTGTGCAATATGTGAATTTTTATTTGTAAAAAATAAAGGTCATATAAATACATTTTGGAGGTAATTCCATGCAAACAGGTACAGTTAAATGGTTTAACGCAGAAAAAGGTTTCGGTTTCATCGAGGTTGAAGGTGGAAGCGACGTATTCGTACACTTCTCCGCAATCCAAGGCGACGGCTTCAAATCTTTGGACGAAGGCCAACGCGTAGAATTCAACGTAGTTGAAGGAAACCGTGGACCACAAGCTGAGAACGTTGTAAAACTGTAATTTAAAATTACAGCCTACTTCAGATGCCCCGAACATAGCGTTTGGGGCATTTGTTTTTATCTGTTCACAAGGCCGTTTTTGAACTGATTACATCTTATCGCTTTATAAATCATGAAGAAAGAGGGATGTTTATGTACAATTCACGGAAAAAGCCAATGGATGAGATTCCTGAGGAAATTACAACTGTCTGGAATTGCGCCAGCGATACGTGCAACGGATGGATGCGGGATAACTTCGCTTTTTCTGTCGAGCCGACATGCCCCATTTGCGGTTCTGCCATGGTAAAGGGCGAGAAAAAGCTGGCCGTTTTGAATAATACGAGCTTTAATCATACCAAGCAATCCTAATTGGATATATGTTTGTAGTGAAGGATGCCCCATAGCCGATAACGGTGCTGAGGCGTCTTTTTTGTTTTTTGGAGTTGCTCCAATGAATGTCCTGGGTCTTCGATTATGGCATGGGGGAAGGTTGAGATAGTATGCTCAGTAAGGTGGAATTAAATTCGGGGAGCGCATCGTAGAATACAGCATGACCGCTTCGTTCAAAAGGAATAAGCCTCGATCCTGCAATTCCTTTTTGGGTTTCCACAGCCAGCGGGAAAGGGCAGACCTGATCAAGCTTCCCGTGTAAAATCCAGGTAGGTACACGGATATGCGTAAGTTCCTTGCGTAAATCAGAATCACGTAGTGAATATAAAGTGAAGGCCATACTGTGTACAGAGGATGCAAAGCCTTGGTCACGTATCCAGTCTCCAAAGCTCTGGCTGACGGGGTTGGCAAACAATAGTTCGCCAAATGAAGTGACCAATTGTGGTCGATCTGTATAGGCTTGCTTGATGAGCTTATCCACCTCCGTGACCGGAGTGCCTTGAGGAAAGTCGCTGGATGGAGTGAAACGGGGCGTAGCTGCTCCAAGAAGAATAAGCTGAGTAACTCCAAATCCCCGAAGATCTACCTGAATACAGCGATACCCGTAGGAAGGCAGCAGAGCTACCTGATATTCATACATTCGATGATCCAGCGGCCAGCCATGCACCATCAGAACGGGGATGCCCTCCCCTGTATCTTCTACATACAGCTTGATGCCACGTTCCACCTCAACAGAATATCCCATTGGGATCACCCCTTTAGAGTCACGAAAATTCGTTCCTTCTCACATATATGTAGCTGGTGCTAAGCTCATTCGAAAAAGGGATGTAGCAGTCACGATCTGTACATATTGATTGTTAAAAAATGTATGTCATCCCGCATAGCGATAAGATATAATGATGGGATGAAATAGCAACGGGAGAGTGGAACCATGACAGCATCAAAAACTTTAAAATGGATTACAGGCGGTTTAGAGCTATTTTTAGCTATTCCTGTTTTGGGCGGATTCATCGTCTTAAACTCTGCGTATACCGTATTGTTTTCTATGATGATTTTCCATATCGTTACGTTAGTGCTATCGGTGGTAAACAAGGAGGCCTATTATGGATCTATCTTAGGGATCGTGACCTCTGTCGTCGGATGGATTCCATTCGTGGGTTGGCTGATGCATTTGCTTTCAGGTATATTTTTGATGATTACAGCAGCTCAACAGCCGCGTTATCAAGATCGCAACTCCTATGATGACTATTACCGTTACTAAAGTACAGACAGTTGAATCAGCAACCTGCTCTGTGGGATTACACCGCTTGTGAACATTTTGTGTGAAGTGAGAAGAAGGCTCTGTTGTTAAGAGAGCTTTGCGAAACGAATACAGTATCTGTAAAATGAAAATACAAGCTAATGCCGGAAGATCCGGTATCGGACGTTTCGCAGTGGTCACGTTTCCAAAATCATCGGTTGGAAATGTGATCCGCCAGTACATTGAGTAGCGCCTGGAGATCAGCAAAACCATTCTTATGGACGCAACTACGCCCGTCAAAAGCAACCATGTAAAGAAAAAAACGAGCAGAGCAAAAGTAGCCCCTCCTAGGTATAGGATGGACTACTTTTTTTGTATTACATTAGCTTTAATTCCAGTTCTGAGTCTCGTTTATGAAAAAGCTGAGAATCTCGAAATAGCTACATGACCTGAGCTGTTAGCTATTACTGGTGAATTAGCAATGGTAATAGGAAACCCAGATATATTTCTAAATTGAATTGTATCTCCGACAGCAAGAGCCTCAATTTGAACTAAAACCAATTGACCACTTGTTGCCGTGGTTACAGCAGGAGCGAGATATGCTGTAGAATTATTTAGTGATAACCCAATTGTTGCTTCTGGTAGTGTGGCAGTTGCAAGATTTATTACAACACTAATGTTATACAACCCCGCATTTTGTATTGTGAAAACACTTGTTACTGCGTTATAAGTAAGTGCAGTAGATTGGTTTGGAGTAATATTTAAAATGTTTGATCCCGAAGCAATTGTCTGAGGTTGAATATTACCGTTAAAGTATGCGTCTATAAACGTAGGAGGTGGGCCAGTGGGGCCGGTTGAACCTGTTGAACCTGTTATAC
>NZ_PNXQ01000010.1:0-471 GCF_005217525.1 Paenibacillus terrae
TACGAATACGTTGGATTTCTATACATGCAGTAGCGTGGTACCAGAAATCTGCACGGAAGAATTTGCGATGTAAATTCATGTTTGGTGGCGATAGCGGAGGGGTTCCACACGTACCCATCCCGAACACGACCGTTAAGCCCTCCAGCGCCGATGGTACTTGGACCGCAGGGTCCTGGGAGAGTAGGACGTCGCCAAGCAATGTCCCTTTAGAGGATAATGTAGATATACATATTAGGGCCTTTAGCTCAGCTGGTTAGAGCGCACCCCTGATAAGGGTGAGGTCGGTGGTTCGAGTCCACTAAGGCCCACCACTTCTTGATTAACACAAAATGACTGGGGCCATAGCTCAGCTGGGAGAGCGCCTGCCTTGCACGCAGGAGGTCAGCGGTTCGATCCCGCTTGGCTCCACCAATATTCCCTGATAGCTCAGTTGGTAGAGCACTCGACTGTTAATCGAGTTGTCACAGGTTC
>NZ_PNXQ01000010.1:481-1242 GCF_005217525.1 Paenibacillus terrae
AAAGTAATTGCGTAGCTGAGCTGGTTGAAACTTATGGTTATGCCATTAAGTTTAGGGATTATAATTTTTAATTTTTGTGAGGCCCGTTGGTCAAGCGGTTAAGACACCTCCCTTTCACGGAGGTAACAGGGGTTCGATTCCCCTACGGGTCATAGTATGGAGGCTTAGCTCAGCTGGGAGAGCATCTGCCTTACAAGCAGAGGGTCGGGGGTTCGAGCCCCTCAGCCTCCACCATTTATATTCTTAAAAGTAATCCCTTTTTACTGTCGCGGGGTGGAGCAGTTCGGTAGCTCGTCGGGCTCATAACCCGAAGGTCACAGGTTCAAATCCTGTCCCCGCAATTGATTTTCCTTAGGAATATCTATGGAACTGTGGTGTAGAGGCCTAACATGCCTGCCTGTCACGCAGGAGATCGCGGGTTCGAATCCCGTCAGTTCCGCCATTTTATAAAATATATGACTGGCATTTTTGTGTATTCTATATATAATGTGAGTTTGTATATTATAGCTGTATAACAATATATGGCTCGGTAGCTCAGTCGGTAGAGCAGAGGACTGAAAATCCTCGTGTCGGCGGTTCGATTCCGTCCCGAGCCACCTTTCAAGTGGGAATGAGTAATGTGCCGGTGTAGCTCAACTGGTAGAGCAACTGACTTGTAATCAGTAGGTTGGGGGTTCAAGTCCTCTCGCCGGCACCATTTTGGAGGATTAGCGAAGTGGCCAAACGCATCAGACTGTAAATCTGCTCCCTTACGGGTTCGG
>NZ_PNXQ01000010.1:1322-1475 GCF_005217525.1 Paenibacillus terrae
CATATGGCGGTCGTGGCGAAGTGGTTAACGCACCGGACTGTGACTCCGGCATTCGTGGGTTCAAGCCCCATCGGCCGCCCTTTATTTTCTTTTAATGGGGATTAGCCAAGCGGTAAGGCAACGGACTTTGACTCCGTCATGCATAGGTTCAAA
>NZ_PNXQ01000010.1:1485-38432 GCF_005217525.1 Paenibacillus terrae
CCATATTTTGCGGACGTGGCTCAGCGGTAGAGCATCGCCTTGCCAAGGCGAGGGTCGCGGGTTCGATTCCCGTCGTCCGCTCCATTATCCATTCGGCGCTATAGCTAAGTGGTAAGACAAAGCTTTGCAAAAGCTTCACTCCCCAGTCAAATCTGGTGGCATCTTTACTACTCATTATGGATTACATTATGCGCCCTTAGCTCAGCTGGATAGAGCGTTTGACTACGAATCAAAAGGCCGGGAGTTCGAATCTCTCAGGGCGCGCCATTTTCTTAAAAAATGCATAATATCGGGATGTAGCTCAGCTTGGTAGAGCACCTGGTTTGGGACCAGGGGGTCGCATGTTCAAATCGTGTCATCCCGATACTGTTTTGCGGGTGTAGTTCAATGGTAGAACTCCAGCCTTCCAAGCTGGTAGCGTGGGTTCGATTCCCATCACCCGCTTTTTGCTATAGCGGATTCTTGTTGCCTCAGTGGTGACACCTTATAAATAAAGAGAGCCTGTCTGGGGACAGTGCTCTCTCTTTTTTTATTTATGCTGCTGTATCTTTACACAGGAATGGTCAGTTGGATGGAGGTCCCCTGTTCCGGTGAAGAGGTTACGCTCATCCATCCTCCTACTCCTCTGGCTCGTTCCTCCATGCTGAACAGTCCTACGCCTTCCCCTTGGGATTGCTCAGAGAATCCGATACCTTCATCCCAAATAGTCACTTGTATGGCCTCACTCTGATCCTCTACGTTGACATGTGCCTCTGCTACGTCTGCATACTTGGCCACATTCGTTAAAGCTTCCTGTACAATCCGATAAATAGCTATTTCTTTACGGATATCAAGGCGTTTACGCAAATTACATTGAAAATGTACCTCAATTCCGTAATGAGAACAATAGTTTTCAATATAGGTCCGTATGGCCGGTACGACGCCCAAATCATCCAGAACCGACGGACGAAGTTCCCATGCCAGTCCGCGGACATCCTTAATAATATCAGTCACCTGTGAACGCAGCTTTTCCAAAGCAGGACTAGGCTGTTCAGTAAGCTGACTATCCAGTTGAATAATCAGCGCAAACAAGCTTTGCCCAATTCCATCGTGAAGCTCTCTTGAGAAACGCTTTCGCTCTTCCTCCTGTATTTGCATCACTTGCGTCATCATCGTCTGAAGCTCAGCCTCTACTTTTTTTAGTTTGGTTACCTCGTTACGGATCGCCAAATACTGATAGGGCTTACCTTCTTCGTCCATGGACGGAACGATGGTGGTATTCACCCAATAATAGGTGTTGTCTTTGGCCCGATTACGTATTTCTCCCTGCCATACCTCGCCTGAACGAATTGTGGTCCACAGGTTTTTCATAAAGGCAGGGGTATGATAGCCCGAATTAATGAGGCGATGATCCCGACCGATCAGCTCTTCACGACTGTATTGCGAAATCTCGCAGAACTTGTCGTTGACGTACTGAATAATGCCCCGGTGATCGGTCAAAGCAACGATAGAGGACGTATCCAACGCAAATTTCAGATTGGATAGCTGGTGAAGTGAGTTACGCAGTGCATGGAGAAAAGGGGATTCCGGTATATGTGCTTCCAAATCATCCAGCAGCTTATCTGCCGACTCGCCAAAAGCATGCTGGAGCAAAGGATTAGAAGGTTCATTCATAATGCAGCAGCCCCTTTTTTAGTGCAAATTTGACCAGCTCGGGCCGTGTTTTCAGGTTAAGCTTTTCCATCAGGTTACTTTTGTGGGATTCAACAGTTTTGACGCTGATCACTAGGCGCTCGGCAATTTCCTTGTTTGCGTATCCCTTGGCTACCCACGAAAGAATTTCCTTTTCACGTTCAGAAAGGGATTCATACGGGCCGGCTATACCTTCCTTTTTGATCTTATCCAGATATTCACTCATTAGCCGTTTGGTTGCATTCGGGTACAGATAGGCGCTACCTTCAGCCACAGACTGAATGGCAGCAAGTAATTCCTCGTGAGGTGCGCTTTTTAAAATATATCCAGAAGCTCCGGCCTGAATGGCTCGGAACAGATATTCTTCATCGTCATGCATCGTTAAAATAAGCACTTCCGTATCGGGCAACTGTTTTTTTAATTCAGTAGTTGCCGTAAGACCGTCTTTGCCAGGCGGCATACTAAAATCCATGAGCACGACATTGGGCTGTAACTCTATCGCTTTGCGAATCGCTTCATCTCCGTCCGCTGCATCTCCTACCACCTTAATGCCGTGTTTGCCGTCCAATAGGGCCATAAGGCCGGAACGTACGACTACATGATCATCCACTACAAGTATACGAATCAATTTGTCATCCCCTCGAACGGTAGAACCGTACGTTTTATCATCATCATAGCAAATTTTAGGGATTCCAATCAACATAGACAGTTAGGTACAGTTATATTTCGTAATATCTACGTCTCATTTTCTATAAAAATGCCATTAATCTTATAGAGTAAGAGTGTGGGCACATAGCTGACCAAGCTGTTCGGCGACTTGTGTGGCCCGTGAGACGTCGGAATCGGTGAACACTCTCACATCACGATTACCGAGAAGCAATACACCGTTCGGCAGATCCCCTGTGCTGGAAAAGGGAATAGCCACAGCAGAGTGAAGCTGCTCCGCCAGCATTAACGCACATTCCTGACGCAGACGTATGCTACCAGACAGCAAAGCACTTACGGTCACGGTACGCCCCAAACGAACAGCCATCCCGGCAATACCATGTCCTACCTTAAAAGAAATACGCCGATAGCGTTCGCTGCGGCTGCCGGAGGCATAATACCATTGCAAGCTACCGCCCGGCTTGGACATGAGCGCAAGTGCTGTGAAATCCACGTAGATATGATCCCTCAACTGATCCAGTGTTTTGCGCATTTCATCCGTTATTTCTAGCATAGAAGACACATCCTTTTTCGTAACAAAACTGTAGCTCTAACTTATTGTAGTTCCAGCAGTTAAAAAAGTAAGTCAGGGAACCCCCTGATCTATAGGTACAGGAAACACTGACTTTTGAACATGCGGGGGGAAGGAGTAGGTGGAATGCCGATAAATGAGGCTCTGCTCGATGGCGGGAGTGATATTTGTCACAGCGAATCAGGGAGTAGGAAGCTGTAAAATCAGGTGTTCTCCTGATAACAACTGATGCGTCAAAACATTATGATATAGATATCAGGTAAACACGAGGAGGACAACAACATGCAAGCCACTTGTACGGAACGGTTTGGGAATGAAGTGGAACGCACGGGAATTCAGCTTTTTTTGACTGAGGAACATTTTGGGCTGCTGAAGGATATCATGTCCTGGAAAAAGGTAAAGGCGGGAATTACGCTTTTTAGAGAGGGCGAAGAATCGGAGCAGCTATATTATATACATTCGGGGCATGTTAAGCTTCGCAAGTCGACAGAAGACGGAAAAGAATTGATTTTGACCATTCAGCATCAAGGTGACTTGATTGGGGAATTCAGCGGGATAGATGGAGAAGAGTATAGCTGCACTGCAGAAACAGCCGATGCCTGTGAGTTGGGCGTCGTGCGTGTTAAGGATCTGGAATCGCTTCTGACCAAAAATGGAGCGATGGGGCTTCAATTCATTCAGTGGATGGCTATGAAGCAACGAATTATGCAATCACGGTTTCGGGACTTGCTGCTGTATGGTAAAACAGGTGCATTAGCCTCTACGCTAATCCGGGCGAGCAACACTTGTGGTGTAGCAGTGAAGGATGGCATTTTACTAAATATGAAGCTGAGTCACTCCGAGCTGGGCGAAATGATTGGAGCGACACGGGAGAGTGTGAATCGGATGCTAAGCATGTTGAAGGAGCAGGGTACGCTTGATACGCGGGATGGCAAAATAGTCATTCATGACCTCAAGGTACTGCGCACGATGTGCTGCTGCCCTTCGTACGGCCAATGCGCGCATGAAATTTGCCGACTCTAAAATATGAACATAAATAAGGCGGAATCCCTGAGGATCCGCCTTATTTATGTCTTCTGACAATCTGCACTCATACATTATCAATATTTTGCATAATTCGATTCCGAACGCTTAAAGGCACAATATATAGACGAACTCAATCATTTCGATCTTTATATTGCTGATATGGAATCGCTCCTGGAATTTATGCAAAATGCTCCATTTATAATATAAAAAAAGCTAACCAACGCCGTATAGCGGTCAATTAGCTGGGGAGTCGATTATTGATCTATTTCAACCTGTTCTGTCTGGAGGACACTTAAGGCTTGAAGTTTACGTGTAATTTCCTTTTGCCACTTTACATCTCCGACTTGTACCGCAAGATTGAGAAGATCCAAATAATCATCAATATGCAGGGAGGTTCTACTAAAAGCTTCTTTCACTGCGGTCCTGCCTCCTTTGGAGTCCAAATATATTTTCTTTAATAATGAGAATCATTATCACCAATTGAACTTATTTATATTATGCCTGTGTTCGAGATAAATTGCAAGTTATGATACGAATGAATTTTGAAGCGCACGAATGAGGGCTTAAAAAAACAAACCCTTCTCCTTAAGTTCACACATTGTTCACTTCTTTTCTATAGAACATAATGAAAAGAACAAACGGGTATTGAGTATTCACCGAAGGAGCCATTCGCACAATGCTTCAACAAGAGGAGGAAAAGGAATATGGGCAGAACAAAAATGAAAGCGCTATCTATTTTGGTGACAAGCGCCTTGGCATTGACGCTGACAGCTTGTAATAACGGACAGAGCGCAAGTTCGGGGGACTCAGGAAGCAAGGGGGGAGACGCGGTAAGTAAAGAAGTGACAATCACCTTCCAGAACATTAATCCTGATCCTAGCACTCCTTCCTACAAAATGATAAAGGAAATTGTAAGTCAATATGAGCAGAATCATTCGAATGTCAAAATTGAGCTGGATTCGCTGAATACAGATCAACAAAAGTTAAAGCTCAAAACACAGGCAGCGGCGAAGGAAGTTCCAGATATTACGATTGTAAATCCGGCCGCACAGATGAAGCCCTTCGTGGATGCCGGGCTGCTGGCTCCTCTGAACGATGTGGCGGATAAAGATGGCTTAAAGAATACATTCCAGGATGGACTGCTCGATTATTATAGCTTCGATAATAAGCTGTATGCTTTTCCAGACGGCAACAATATAGAAGTGGTGTTTTACAATAAAGAGCTGTTCAAGCAGGCGGGAATTCAAAAGCTGCCGACCACCTTTGATGAGCTGATCACGGCGGTCAAGGCGCTGAAGGGAAAGGGGATTACCCCGATTGCGATTGGGGAAAAGGATTCGTGGACCGGATCACTCCTTTTCATGAATATTTTGCTGCGTACGAATGAAGGACCGAATTTCCTCAAGGATGTGCTGGACGGCAAAAAAACGTTTAATGATCCGGCCTTTGTGGAGGCGGTGGATGCATTTCAGGAACTGGTGCAGGCAGGGGCTTTCCCGGATGGAGCTACGTCCATTGACTATAATGCGGGTGGCAATATTTTTAAAACAGGAAAAGCTGCGATGTATATCATGGGCACTTGGGAAACAGGATCTATAGATGCCTCTTCGGTAGCAGGCAAGGTGGGCGCGTTCCAATTCCCGACGGTGAATGGCAAGGGAGATGTGAATGAGTATGTGATTGCGCCGGGCAGTGCGTTTGCGGTATCGGCGAACAGTGAGCATTTGCAGGAGACAAAGGATTTTCTGCACTATTTTATTACAGAGATGCCGAAGATCCAGTTTGATCTGAAAAATGCGATTGGCAGCGGTCAGAAAATGAAAGGTGATTTGAAGGAAGCGGGCTACTCCGAGCTGGCGATTAACCTCAATGAGCTGTTCAAAAATGTGAAAGGCGGCGACCTCGCATTTGATAATACGATGAATCCAGCTATCGCGCAGGCGCATCTGAGCAGTATTCAAAACCTGTTCGTGCAAAAAGAAGACTCTGCACAAGTTGCCAAGGAGCATCAGAGCGCTTTTGAAGCGAACAAATAGTTGTAGCTTAACAGGGGAGGGACACATCAGTTCCTTCCCTAATTTGGGATAACCATGAGCTGCGCATCTTTAGAAGATGTTCAGAAAAAACATAAAGGAGATGGGAGCATGAATGTATTGAAGGTGCCGGCACGCACTATTGCCGTATTTGTGCTGCCCTGCCTGCTGCTGTACACCTGTATGGTGTTTGTTCCGATTCTGGTGTCGGTGTACTGTGGACTGCTGGACTGGAACGGAATATCTGAGGCAAAGTTTGTGGGGCTGGCGAATTTCGAGCGAATTTTTACAGCCGATCCGGTGTTCTGGCCGTCTGTGAAACGGACGATGATGTTCGCTGTGTTTTCCATGCTGGAAATTCCGTTCTGCCTGCTGCTGGCTATTTTGCTTAATCGCTATGTGCGTAAGGCGAATACGCTGGTTACGATGTATTTTCTGCCGGTCATTCTGTCGGTGGTTATTATCGGGCAGCTGTGGAAGACGATTTATAATCCGGCCTCGATGGGTGGGATGCTGAACGGTATTTTGATGTCGGTCGGGCTGGAAGGCTGGACACGCTCATGGCTGACAGAACCGCAGATTGCTATGTACGCTCTCTATTTTGTATCGTTGTGGCAGTATTTTGGCTATCATCTGCTGATTCAGTTTACCGGGGTGCAAAATATTCCGAATGAACTGTACGAGGCAGCCAAAATGGATGGAGCTGTAGGGTTTAAAGCAGACCGTTATATTACGCTGCCGCTCATTGTGCCTATTTTTAAAATATCCATTGTATTGGCCTTTATCGGTTCTTTGCAATCGTTTGATCTGATCTGGGTGATGACGGGTGGAGGGCCTGCTCATGCAACGGATACGGTGTCTACGTATATGTACAACATGTCCTTTTTGTCCATGAAATATGGATATGGCAGCGCATTGGCTTCGTTTCTCGTGATTATCTGTTTGTCATTTACAATTGTGATAAATTTTGTTTTCAAACGAATCGAAAATAAGGTAAGCTAAGGGGGATGAAGCTGTGAACACCATGAAAAAAACATTGGTCTTTTCCTTGCTGACGGTCTTGATTGTCACGCAGCTGTACCCACTCTTCTGGCTGCTGACCTATTCGTTGAAGACGAATGAAGAAATTTTGAGTGCAAGCTTCTTTGCCCTCCCTCAAGTGCCCCAGTGGCACAACTATCAGGAAGCTTATGAATCAGGGAGCTACTTGCGCTATTTGGGAAACAGTGTGCTGGTGACCGGGGTTACGATGCTATTCGTCATTTTGCTAAGCTCGATGACTGCTTATGCGATTACGCGTTTTCGCTGGCGCTTCGGGGCTGCTGTGCTGACCTTGTTTCTGATTGGAATGATGATTCCGATGCAGGCAACGCTGCTGCCGCTGATGGTGATGTTCAAAAACATCAACATTCTCAATACGTATTTCTCGCTAATTTTACCCTACATTGCTTTTCAGACACCGATTGCGGTTTTCATCCTGTCCGGCTTTATGCGGTCCATTCCCCACGAGATTGAAGAATCCGCTTACATTGATGGAGCGAGTATTTTTCGTATTTTTCGCAGTGTGATCTTACCCATCTCCATTCCGCCGATGATGACGGTATGTATTTTGACCTTTATTAATATCTGGAATGAATACATTATGGCTGCCACCTTTATCTCGTCCGAGAAGCTAAAAACACTCCCTTTCGGTGTCTATACATTCGTCAGCCAGTATTCTGTGAATTACGGCAATATTGGCGCTTTTCTGGTCATGGGGGCCTTACCGGTTATTATTATTTATTTTGCCTTGTCCGAAAAGATTACCAAGGGCATGGTAGCGGGGGCGGTTAAAGGGTAGGCGAGCGATTCGAAAGGAGCGCACGGAGGTATGATGCGCCGTTTTCAGTCTATTCACCACCGCTTGTTTATTCTTTTCCTGTTGAGCATGTCCGGTATTGTGCTGGCGATCAGTCTGTTATTTTATAACCGTACTACAGTACAGTACCATGATAAGGTCAGCGAGCTGGCACGTAAAAATGTTTCCCAAACGGCAGGACTGTTCGAACTGCTGCTCAGCAGCTATAACAGTCTGTCCAAATCGATCAGCAACAATATGGATTTGGTTCGTCTGCTAACGACGGATATCGGGGATTTACCCGCCGTCAATTACATCAATGAACGTACAATCACCAATATTCTGGGAGCTATCTATTACTCGCGGGAGGACCTGATTGGCATTCATGTCATCACAGACACAGGCAAGGTATATAACTACGGGAATTATATGAATGTTATTGATGCCGATTACGAACACGCTGAATGGTATAAGGAAATTCGAAAGTCAGCGGGCAAAATCGCGTGGCTGGGCGTTTATCCTCACTCTGTCATTGACCAGGTGGAAACCAGACCCGTGTTTGCGTTCGGGCGCCAGCTCTATGATCTGGATGAGCATAAGCCGATTGGTATCGTCCTGTTTGAAGCTGAACCGCGCTCTGTTCTGTCCGCACTCCATAATTTGCGGCTGGGTACCAATAGTCAGGTATATCTGGTAGGCCATAAAAATCGGATTGTGTCGGCTACTTCCTCTGAACCGCCACCGGATCTGCAAAGTCTGGAGCAGCAGGTACCTGAGGAGGATGTCATTGTAAACCGGAGTAATGAGAAGGTTGTAATCGCTTCCAAGTTGCCGTTTGCCGATTGGTCGGTCATTAGTGTGACCCCCAGCGGGGATTTGAACGTGGAGCTGGTGCAAAATCAAAGGTATTTGCTCATCGTGGTGCCTGTACTAATTATTTTATCCGCGCTGATTGCCTCCATCGTCTCCAGACGTATTTCGCTTCCGCTGAAGCGGGTCATTCGGGAAATGAAACGGGTAGAGACGGGGAATTTCCGCCATACGGTGGAGATTGAATCGTATGAGGAAATCAACCAACTGGCGACATCCTTCAACCATATGGTAAGACGGATTGCGGAGCTGATCGAGCTGGTTCGCATATCATCGGTCAGTGAAAAAAATGCCGAGCTGCACGCGCTCCAGACCCAGGTAAATCCCCATTTTCTGTATAATACGCTGGATATGATCTATTGGATGCTGGATGAAAAGGGGCAGGATCAGCTCGGGGAAGTGGTGCTTTCCTTATCCCATATGTTCCGCTACAGCAGTCATTGGGAGGAAGGGACCGATGTCAGTCTGCGTGAAGAAGTGGAGCAGATCGGGCATTACCTCACGATTATTCAGGCACGGCTGGAAGGCAGGGTATCCGTAGATATCAGTATTGATGAGCGCTGGATGGGTATTCGTTTGCCGAAAATGACCTTACAACCGTTGATTGAAAATGCGGTCAAGCACGGATTGGAACCTCTTCATGCGAATACAGGCGGCAAGCTGCTCGTCAGGGCAGAGGAATATGACGGTGTTTTAAGCCTGCATATTATGGATAACGGCGGAGGTATGGAGTACGAACGATGGGAGGTGGTTCAGGTTGCTTTGGCAGAACCCGGCAAGCAGACGGGCAGCGGGCAGGCGGGAGGCATCGGCCTGCAAAACCTAAATTTACGGCTACGGCACATGTTCGGAGAAGAGTACGGCCTACGGATCTCTAGCGCACCTGGGGCCGGAACGACAGCCACTGTAAGTGTGCCTCTGCCACAGAAGGAGGAGAAACATGAATATTCTGATAGCTGACGATGAAAGTATGATTCGGCAGGGGATTCGGCGCACCATTGGCCAGGCTCTGCCAGCCTGCGGCATTCATCTCGCTGCTTCCACCGAGGAAGCAGCAGGCATTCTGGCGGAGCATCCCGTGGATATTGTATTGACCGATATTCTGATGCCCGGTATGGATGGTCTGGAATTCATGCGCATTTCCAAGCGAAAGCATCCTCACCTACAGTGGGTCGTTATTTCGGCCCATTCCGACTTCCAATATGCACAAAGAGCAGTAAAGCTGGGTGCCAAAGACTACCTGTTAAAGCCGATCGGCAAAAAAAAGCTGCTGGAATGCATTGAAATGCTGGCGGCCGAAGCACTTGTCGCTTCACAGCAGGCGAACGAGGGCAAGCTTCTCAAGTCCAATATGGTCTATTTGCGTGAAGCTGTTTTTCAACGCTATGCACTTGGACTGGATACTGGGAAGCTCGATATACAGCCGTTTGTGGAAAATTATCCGGAGTTTCATCTCTTCATGGTTCGTATGGAGCCTGATCACAAGCAGACGCACCTGGAGCATTTTATGATTGAAAATGTACTATCCGAGCTGATTGAGGCAGGCGGCAGTGGCTTTGTCGTCAGTCTCGACCGCCATAGCCTGCTGGGCATTGCACGGCTGCGGGATGAGGCAGAGGCGGCACGGCTGGAAACGTTGCTCGAATCCCACTTGAAGCGTTATGTGAAGGTACAGTTACAAATTACGCGTTCGGGGGTTCACCACAATTTTGCGTCCATTCCCGAAGAAGTGGCACGGCTAAGACGAACGCCCGAGGAGATTGCAGCCGCGGCAGTGGACGCCGGAGAATGTCTGCGCAAAGGCATGCATACGGTGGATGTGGCGTTGCAATATATCCGGTCGCATTTTACAGAGGAATTGTCGTTGGAGAAGGTGGCTTCGGTCGTCTTTTTGAATCCGGTGTATTTCAGCCAGTTGTTTAAGCAAAAAACCGGACAAGGCTACAAGGATTACGTTATTTGCTTGCGAATGGAGGAGGCAAAGCGGCTGCTCAGTGATCCTCATCTTCGGCTGGCTGATATTTCCGAGCGGATTGGCTATCAGGACATGCGGCATTTTACACAGGTATTCCGGCGCAAATGTGGAATGACTCCGACCGAGTATCGGCATCAGGGAGTCAAATAAGGCGGCAACAACAAAGGAATGACCGAGGTTCATCCGGCATAGGGCTGTTTCATGAGTAGAGTTGTAGAGAGCATCTACTCGGGAGCAGTCTTTTTCGTGTGTCCAGCTTGGAGCTGTTCAACCAATTTGCGAGCCGCATTGGATAAATAACGATCCTTGCGCCATACGACGGCAGGCCGGGTAAAGGGAAACGGCTCCTTAATGGAGAGCGTGCGAAATCTGTCCCCATATTCTTGTCCCAAGCCAGCGTCTGGAATGATGGTAATCCCCATGCCTGTGGATACGAGCGAGAGAATAGTCGATATTTCAGGACAGTCCAGTACGACGCGCGGAGTAAGATGGTGTTCCTGAAATTTGCGGATGACGGTTTCGTATAGCCCGTGTCCTTCTGTTCGGCGTCCCAACAAGAGGTCATAGCTGGCTGCTTCCTGTAACGTAATTTCACCACTCGGATGGCGATCTGCCCATTCACATGGAAGTACTGCAACAAAAGAAACGCCCTCCAGTTCAATCGTATGGTACGAGTTGTCGTTTACCGGAAGCAGCAGCAGAGCCAGATCGACTTTATTTTGATGCAGCAGTTCCTCCAGATGATGTGTGTCTCCGTGTCCTATTTTAACGTATACCTCCGGATAATTCTGATGAAAGCGTCTGAGTTGTTCGGTAATCAGAGACATGCAGGCCGATGAAGTGCCTATGGACAGGGTGCCGGTTACGTTGCTTTCGAACTCTCCAATTTCTCTACAGGTATCCTCCATTTCAGCCAGTAATCGTTTGGCGCGGGTGTATAGTGCATATCCGGCCTCGGTGACCTCCCACTTCTTTCCTTCCCGGTAAATCAGCTTTACCCCAAGCTCGTCCTCCATATTTTTGAGCTGCTGACTCAGCGGAGGCTGGGCCATGTTGAGCGTGCGTGCGGCTTTGGTGATTTGCCCTTTCTCCACAATGACGCAAAAGTAATGCAGATGCTTCATATCCATTGGGGGTTTCCACCTCATTTCTGAACAACGCTTCGATTTGAATACTTTTAAAGTATGCATTACATATATTATATATATTTTTCGTGTGCAAGGAACAGGCGTATAATTTTTGACAGTGATGCATTGGTGAACATACAACGATGGGGTGGAAGGAGGGGACATATGAAGAAAATCATTGTAGGAATATCGGGAGCGACAGGGTCGATCTTCGGTATCCGTATATTGCAACAATTACGGGAGGCCGCAGTGGAGAGCCATCTGGTGTTATCCCCGTGGGCTATTGCGAACATTCCCTATGAGACAGGCTACACGGTGAAGGAAGTGGAGGCCATGGCGGATGCAGTTTATTCGTATAAGGATCAGGCTGCGCGTATTTCCAGCGGCTCCTTCCGGGTAGATGGCATGATCGTCGCTCCTTGCAGTATGAAGACGCTCGCCTCTATTCGTATCGGTATGGCGGACAACCTGCTCACCCGATCAGCGGATGTAATGCTGAAGGAGCGAAAGAAGCTGCTGCTCATGACCAGGGAAACACCATTAAGCAGTATTCATCTGGAAAATATGCTGGAGCTGTCACGTATGGGCGTGATGATCCTGCCGCCGATGCCTGCCTTTTATAATCATCCTGCAAGTATCGAGGAATTGGTGGATCATATTGTTTTTCGCGCATTGGATCAGTTCGGTATTGTCACTACCGCAGCTAAGCGCTGGGATGGAATGAAGCAGGCTGACTCCAGACTGCACCAGAATTGAGAAAACGGAAGACAAAGGAGAATGAATGATGGCTTATAAAGACTTTCGCGATTTTCTGCATACTTTGGAAAAGGAGGGACAATTGCTTACGATCAGCGATGAAGTAAAGCCGGAGCCTGACCTCGCAGCAGCTAACAGAGCGTTAAACAATATGGGGGATAAGACGCCTGCCCTTTTTTTCAACAATATCTATGGATATACGGATGCTCGTATTGCAATGAATGTGATGGGCTCCTGGCCTAATCATGCCCTCATGATGGGAATGCCAAAAAACACGCCGCTCAAGGAGCAGTTTTTTGAATTTGCCAGACGCTATGAACAATTTCCGGTGCCCGTGAAGCGGGAAGAAACCGCTCCTTTTCATGAAGTCGAGATTACAGAGGATATTAATTTGTTTGATATTTTACCGTTGTTTCGTTTGAACCAGGGAGACGGAGGGTTTTATCTGGATAAAGCGATTTTGGTGTCACGCGATCTGGATGACCCGGACACCTATGGCAAGCAAAATGTCGGCTTGTACCGGATGCAGGTCAAGGGCAAGAACCGTTTGGGTATCCAGCCTGTACCGCAGCATGATATTGCGATCCATATCCGTCAGGCTGAGGAACGCGGTGAAAATCTGAAGGTCGCTATTGCTCTCGGATGTGAGCCTGTGATTACCACGGCTGCTTCTACGCCGCTGCTGTACGATCAATCCGAGTATGAGATGGCGGGCGCCATTCAGGGTGAGCCTTACCGTGTGGTCAAAGCCAAGGATGCGGATCTCGATCTGCCTTGGGGAGCCGAGGTTATTCTGGAAGGTGAAGTGTTAGCGGGTGAGCGTGAGTTTGAAGGTCCATTCGGTGAATTTACAGGTCACTATTCCGGCGGCCGCGCGATGCCAGTCATTCAGATTAATCGTATATATCACCGTAAGCAGCCTATATTTGAGCATTTGTACATCGGGATGCCTTGGACGGAAACGGATTATATGATCGGTGTGAATACAAGTGTACCGTTGTTTCAACAGCTCAAGGATGCATTTCCTAATGAAATCGTAGCCGTTAATGCCATGTATACGCATGGGCTGGTCGCTATTATTTCCACGAAAACCCGTTATGGCGGCTTTGCGAAGGCTGTGGGAATGCGTGCGCTAACGACTCCGCATGGATTGGGATATTGCAAGCTGGTGATTGTGGTGGATGAGGATGTCGATCCGTTCAATCTGCCGCAGGTCATGTGGGCCTTGTCCACCAAGCTGCATCCGAAGCATGATGCTGTCATTGTGCCGGGCTTGTCTATTTTACCGCTTGACCCCGGCTCTGATCCGGCAGGTATGACGCACAAAATGATATTGGATGCGACGACACCCATAGCACCGGATATTAGAGGCCATTATTCGCAGCCGCTCGATTCCCCGCTCGGTGTAGCGGAATGGGAAAAAAAGCTGAGCCAAATGCTTCGTTAAATATTTTTGAAAATATAGAAAGATTAAAGGAGTGCTGACAGATGCATATTTGTCCCCGTTGTGAATCTAATCGTTCGGAGGTTGTTACCCGTTCGCCAGTGAAAGGTGCCTGGGAGGTCCTGCTGTGTCCTGTATGTATGTTCACATGGCGCACCTCGGAACCGGATAGCATTACTGATCCGGCAAAGTATAAATCAGCGTTCAAGGTGAACCCCCAAGATATTCCGAATGCCGCCCATGTCCCTCCTATTCCAGAGCGGGTACAGGGTCGTTCGTAAGCAGCCGTAAATTATGGTACTTTGAAGATATAGGCCAAATGTAAAGGGGATTATACTTCATGCAGACACCAAGGATCGGTAAGGAGCTGTTCTCGCTGCTGGATGGCAAGGGGCTGGAAAAAAAGCAGCATGAAGCGATGATGCTGCTGACGGTCACTGAGGATCAGTGGCCGCATATTGCAATGATTAGCGTGGGCGAGGTTGTAGCGCTGGATGAGGGAAATCTGCGTCTGGCACTATGGCCGGGCACGACTACGACGGGCAACATGATTCGTACCGGGAAGGCGACACTGGCGGTGTTCATCGGCGGGAAGGCGCATTATGTCCGATTGTCGCTGGAACACCTGCCAGCTTTGGCCGGGGCCAAGTATGTACGCGAACGGTTTGCGGCACGGGTTTTCGCAGCCAGAGAGGATTCTGCTCAATATGCGGATATCTTGACAGGTGTCACGGTTCGTCTCAAGGAGCCGGAATCGGTGGTAAATCGCTGGAACGAAACAGTGGCAGAATTGTTAATGTAAAGCCATCGGGTTATGACAAATAATCTTTGTATTTACTGAGTTTACCGTTAAAATAAATGCGGGGGACAAGCGCTTACAAGGAACTCAGGTTGAGCTTGTTGTTGCAGGAAATTTAGAGCGCGAGGGAAAGCTTGTTTCTGTTGAAGCAAAAACAGGAGGAATGAATATGTCTCGTTTTGAAAAGGTAGATCAGTTACTGCAACAATTCGTAGCGAATGGGCCAGCAGGTTGTGGTTGTGCCATTGCACAAAATGGCCAAGTGTTGTATGAAGGGTATCACGGATATGCTGATCTGGAAGCTCGAAAGCCAATCACTGAAGATACTGTGTATCGCTTGTTTTCCATGACAAAGGTTATTGTATGTGCGGCAGCACTTATGCTGTACGAACGCGGACAATTTCTGTTGAATGAGCCTTTGTATGAATATTTACCCGAATATCGTAATCCGTATGTTTTTAAAACTGCTCCTAACGGATACACCTATATGGATAAGGCGGAAACCCCTATTTTAATTAAGCATATATTCAATATGAGTGTGGGTCTTCCTTACGCTTCTCAGTCTTCAGAAACAGGAAAAGCTATGCAGAAGGTCATTACAGCATTAAAGGAGAAGCAGGGGAAATATGACTTGCGCACAGAAATTAAAGCGCTTTCCGAAGTTCCGCTTGCCTTTGAACCGGGAACACGATGGTTATACGGATATGGACATGATCTTGTTGCAGGTCTTATTGAAGTCATTTCAGGAAAATCATTAGGACAATTCCTAAAGGATGAAATTTTTGATCCGCTTGGCATGAACAATACAGGTTACCGTTATCGTGGAGACATTGGATCTCGTATGGCCTCTTTTTACCAACGGACAGACACCGGAGAGCTTGAAAAAATTGAGGGTTTCTTGGACGAGCACCATCAGCCAGACGCTGTATATGAAAGTGGAGGGGTTGGTTTGTATTCGACAGTTAAAGAGTACCTTACATTTTCACAAATGCTGTCAAACGGCGGCATGGTAGACGGTGTAAGGCTATTGGGGAGAAAAACCATTGATTTAATGCGCACCAATCATCTGAATACAGCCCAACTATCTGATTTTACGAATTCATATCATACAGGTTATGGTTACGGACTGGGCGTGCGCACATTAATTGATAAGGCGGCTGGACATGCAAACAGCTCTATTGGAGAATTTGGCTGGACGGGAGCAGCAGGTACTTGGGCTTCTATAGATCCAAGCGAGCAGTTCTCCGTCGTTTATATGCATCAGCTGGCCCCAAATATGGAAGAATACCATCATTTGAGGCTTCGTGCAGCAGCTTATAGCTGCTTGTAAAAGTGAGATTATATATAACGATTTAATCTTTGTCAGTACCGATTCTAGTTAATAAGGACCAAGTTTTCTCCAAAACCTAAACTATTCTTTTCCACATGTCGAAATAAAACGTAGGTATAAGGATTTTGCGAAATTCTTAATTTTAAGTTTCGAAATGGGAGGGAATTAGATTTTGAAGAATAGGTGGTCTGGTTTTCTGGCGTTGGTCATCCTGATCTCAAGTTTTACATCATATGCAGGGTTTGCATTCGCGGCTGATCCGGTGCTTTCCAAGATTGTTCTTTCCTCTAACGAGGTAACTGTGCAGCAGGGCGATACATCTGCGATAACGGCTACGGCTGTTTTTAGCGATGGGACAACCTCAAATGTAACTGTAAGCACGGATTGGAAAAGTGATAATACTTCTATTGCTACGGTATATAACGGTACGGTTTCAGGTAAGGGCGAAGGGGAAGCAACTGTGGTTGCGACCTATAAAGATAAGATACAATCGGTTCAGGTACATGTAACGAAAAAGGTTAAGGCGCTCACATCCAGTGTGCAAAGCCTGAGCTTGCGTTCAAGCGGCAAAGGACAGGTCGATCTGACAGCGACTTACAGTGATAACACGACAGCTCAGGTATCGGGTGATGCGACTTGGACCTCGGATAATCAAAAGGTGGCTACTGTTGTTAACGGATTGGTTACCGCTCAGGGAGCAGGTACAGCCAATATTAAGGCTGTATACGGTCAACAAACCGTAACGATTGCTGTGCAGGTGGAGCAGGTCAAGCGTCTGGATGCCAGTTCATCAGAAGTTTCTCTTTTGTTGAAGGATACCGAAAAGGTAAAATTGACAGCGACCTTCCCGGATGGAACGGTGCAGGATGTTACTGAGTCCGCAGAGTGGAGCTCCAGCAATGCAGCCGTAGCGGATGTGCTGAAAGGCACCATTACTGGCTACAGCGCGGGTAAAGCGACGATTACAGGTAAATACGGTACGATGTCTGCTAGCATTTCAGTGGATGTCGATCAAACGAATAAGCTGAAAGCTAGCGAATCCAATATTTTTCTCCGTTTGGATGAATCCAAGAAAATACAGGTTTCCGCTGTTTACCCGGATGGAACGGTAACGGATGTTACAGATAAAGCTGCTTGGACATCAAGCGATGAGAAAATTGCGACGGTGAATAAAGGAACGATTATGGCAATTGGAGCGGGTTCAGCTACGGTGACCGCTAAGTATGGTGATAAGACAGTTTCGATTAAAACGGACGTTGAAACCTCCAGATATCTCGATTTGAGTGAGGACAAGCTGAGCCTGAGCGCCAAGGAAACCAAAAAGCTCAAGCTGACCGCTACGTATGTAACAGGTACGGAAGAAGATATTACAAGCAAGGCAGATTGGAAATCCAGCAATGAAGATATTGCATTTGTCAGTAAGGGCGAAGTAACGGGCTATAAAACAGGTGAGGCAACGATCACTGCTTCCTATGGGGGCAAAACAGTCACAGCGGCGGTATCTGTGAATGTGCCTGGTGACTTGTCCCTATCCTCCAAAACAGCAACGATTGATATTAATGAGGATTATGTTGCTACTCTGACCGCTACGTATGCGGATGGTCGTAAGGAAGATGTGACACAGGATGCAGAATGGACTTCAAGTGCGGAAGATGTTGCTTCCGTATCCAAAGGAACAATTACGGGTAAAGCAGCGGGTAAGGCGGTTGTTACCGCCACTTATAATGGCAAAAAGCTGACCATTAATGTACAAGTCGGTCTCGTAGACCGTTTGGAAACAGACACACGCGTGATTGCGCTTGGTGCCCAGGAAACGAAGCAGTTGAAAGTAACAGGCGTCAAGAGCGGCGGTACAAAAACAGATGTAACCAAGGATGCTACCTGGACTACCAGCAATGTGAAGGTGGTCGAGGTTAGCGAGGGCTTGATCAAAGCGAATGGCAGTGGCAAGGCTACTGTTACAGCTTCTTATGGCAAGCAAAGCATTACATTTACAGTAGAAGTGGATGTAGCGCAACAGATTGAGGCGGATGCTATCGCGTTATCGCTTAAATCCGGGGATCAAAAAACCATCGCAATTGTGGTCAAATCCAGTGATGGCAAAGAAAAGGACGTTACGGCCCAAGCCGAATGGAAAACGATGAATTATAAGGTAGCTACAGTCAAAAAGGGCCAGGTTACCGCGGTAGGCTACGGTAAAACCAATATTCAAGCGAAGTTTGGCGGGAAATATATCACCGTACCTGTGGATGTCGATACGCTTAAATATTTGCAAACCGACGAAGTCTCGTTGAATTTGAAAGTAGGACAAGTAGCTAAGGTTACGGCTACAGCTACGTATAAGGATGAGTCGGAGAAGGATGTATCCAAGCCAGCAGTCTGGTCCTCGTCCCGAATTATTGTTGCTACAGTCAAAGATGGCAGCATTAAGGCACAGGGTAAGGGTAAAGCTGTAATTACCGTGAAATATGCAGGAAAAACAACGAAGGTACAGGTGAACGTTCAGTAGGAAAAAAGGGGTGTCCCAAAAGCCATGGAAATGGCAATGGGGCGCCCCTTTGCTATGGAGAAGGATTTTCGTTGGCACTCAGATGGACGCTTCGTGAACGGACCGTTGTTGCAATCGCTGTGGTGCCCAGATTTTTACTATTCCCCTTAGTGGTGAAAATCCGGGCACAAAGGCGACCACTTCCGCTTTTCCACAATCGTTCCGTCCTCTCCGCTTCTTTAAGCGAAACAGGTTCTACAATCCTTCTAAAATCAATCAAGCCGCTCTTTGGTAAAATGGATGTGTCGAGCAAGCATTTCACCTTAGAAACTACGACTTATCCTTCTTGGATGGTATGTTGCGCGTAAGCGACTCCGTCAGACGCTTGCCGGTCGGCGTTTGGGCCAAGCCGCCTTTGGCGGTCTCGCGGTGCTTGGACGGCATTGCGCTGCCGACTTCGAGCATCACGTCGATGACTTCGTCAGACGGGATGGCGCTGCGCACACCCGCCAGAGCCATATCCGCGGCGGCAAGCGCGGTCACGGCTCCCAGCCCGTTGCGCACGATGCATGGAATCTCCACGAGTCCGGCGACGGGGTCGCAAATCAGGCCGAGCGTGTTCTTGAGCGCGAGGCCTACTGCATGGATGGCCTGCTCTGGCGTACCGCCGCGCAGCTCGACCATGGCACCTGCTGCCATCCCGATGGCTGAGCCAATCTCGGCCTGGCAGCCTCCCTCCGCGCCGGAGATGAAGGAATTGTTGGCGATGACGTAGCCAATCGCTCCAGCGGCGAACAGTCCGCGCACCATATGCTCGTCATCCCAGCCGAACCGCTCCTGCGCGCTGATGAACACGCCGGGTATGACCCCGCATGAGCCTGCGGTGGGCGTGGCGACAATGCGACCCATGGACGCATTGACCTCCG
Organism: Paenibacillus terrae; assembly: GCF_005217525.1. Classification (GTDB taxonomy): domain Bacteria; phylum Bacillota; class Bacilli; order Paenibacillales; family Paenibacillaceae; genus Paenibacillus; species Paenibacillus terrae_C. The sequence goes on from NZ_PNXQ01000010.1 coordinate 21,005, forward strand.
ACACGGAGAGGGCGTACGCCATAGCGAGTGCCGAGGCATCGCCGGAGCAGGTTTCTCCTGCGCGCAAATATTCCGCCAGGCGTTTGCCATCGCCGCCCGTCAAACCGCTGCGGGATACGGTGTCCTGTGTTTGTCCGCGATGAACGGCCTCCTTCATGACTTCATAATAATCAGACATTTGGCGGAAGATTTCTTCCTCCGGTGTGTTCGTCTCTTGTACCTGTTCCTTGATCATCAAGCGACCAATCGTAGTGGATTCCTCGGCGCACAAGGCACCTAATTCATGCAAATGGCTAAACCGCATCGGATTCAGCTCCTTTTTTCAAGTTAATCATTTTGATTTCATACATATAAGGCAAAGCCCGCAGCTCGGCAATTAATTCAGCAGAAGCCGGGCTATCGGTTTCAATGGCAGTGAGCGCTTCGCCATCCCGACCTTTGCGATCCACGTGCATATAGGCAATGTTAATGTCAGCCGCGCCCAGCGCTGAAGTCACCACGCCCAATGTTCCGGGCTTATCCGAGTGGAGAAGCACCAGCGTAGGCAGTTCTCCGGTTAGATTGACCCGAAATTCGTTGAGCTGCTGAACATGAATGTTTCCGCCGCCGATCGAGGAGCCTAGCAGCGTACGCTGATCTTCATCCTTCCATAGCTCGAAGCGAACGGTGTTCGGATGGGGGGCGGGCAGTCCGCTGACAGCGAACTCTACTTCCATCCCGGCTTGCTCTGCACATTGCTCGGCATCCGGGATCCGGTAGTCGTCTGTATCGTAATTCAGCAGTCCGGCGATGAGTGCCAGGTCTGTACCGTGTCCCTTGTACGTATCGGCAAATGATCCGTACAGCGTCATGCGGGCACGGTCAGGCTGCACACCTAGCCAGTGCCGGGCAACACGTGCGAGCCGCACCGCGCCTGCGGTATGCGAGCTGGAGGGTCCGGTCATAGCCGGACCAATAATGGAAAATACATCCTTAAAACGCATGATGTGGCCCCCTGTATGTTTGAATACCATAGTATATGGTGCTGCCGCGCCTTTGCGCGGGTGTGACGGTTTCTAATGCTGACGCAGCATGTAAGCACAAAAAAGACAGGATAAGGAAATTTCCCTTATCTCTGTCCTGGTTACCTGAGAGTTTCGTGCGGTGTAATACCGCCTTACCCCTTGGGTGGCTTGCGCTCTCTCCAGAGTTGCGTCAGATGACGATACATGGACCTGAGAGATTATCCGCCAGCCGGGTGCTGACGTCTTGCTCCTTCGGTGCTGCCGGGATGTAATTCCCAGACAGACTCTCCCGTCATCTTCATTCGCGTATACCGTTCAACATTTCCTCCTAAGCGTAATGTATGCCATGCCCGGTGTCAATCACTGGCTGAGATTTTACAAAATCAGGTGTCTTCTCAATAAAAAAGATTAAATTTTACATAATTATGGATGAAAGCAGGAAGGAATTAGAAGGTTGATAGCTAATCTGATAGAGGACAAGCTAATTTATGGAATAATAGGAGGGGCATTTACGTATGGTAAAAGGTTTCAGGTTCACAGGTTCCCGCTTGAAAAGAATGCTGCATCTGGCGGCAATGGTATCACTGCTGATAGGAATTTTTGTTCCATTCGGTCAGGTCAATGCAGAGGGCGCATTGACGGTAGCGGAAGCGCTTCAGAGCCAAAGCAGCGGAGGTACGGTGACGGTAGAAGGCTACGTCGTCGGACATGCCACCGGATCGAAAACGGCTAATTTCTCTGCCCCGTTTGCCAACGATTTTAACGTACTGATTGCGGATCAGGCAAGTGAACGCAATACGTCTAATCTGTTAAATGTACAATTGACATCTGCGTATAGAGGACCATTCGGGCTGTCAGGCCATCCTGAGCTCATCGGCAGCAAAATTCGCGTGACAGGTACGCTGGGTGCCTATAACAATTTTGGTGGAGTGAAAAGCCCAAGCGCTCTGGAACTGGTAAATGGAAGCGATCCTGGGAATCCTGGCGAGCCTGGTCCTGGTACCCCAGGTCAACCCGGTACGACATTGCCGGATGGAAAAGGCAAAAAAGTGCTGTTCGATAATACGCACGCACAGACAGCCGGAGCGGCGGATTGGGTTATAGATGGAGCCTTTTCCGATTTTGCGGGTGGGCTGCGTAATGCTGGTTTTATCGTGGACCAGTTGAACCGTTCCATCCCTTTTACCTATGGCGAGCAGGCTATAACGTACGACAAGCTGCGCCCATATGATGTGTTCATCATTGGCGAAGCCAATGTTGCCTTTAAGGCATCCGAGCAGGCGGCTTTGGTGCAATATGTGAAGAATGGAGGCAGCATTTTCTTCATTTCGGACCACTATAACGCCGACCGTAACAAAAACCGTTGGGATTCCTCCGAGGTTATGAACGGCTACCGCCGTGGAGCCTATTCCAATCCTGCTAAAGGTATGACAACAGAAGAAGCTGCATCACCAGCGATGCAGGGATTAACCAGTTCCGACTGGCTGGCGACGAACTTTGGCGTTCGTTTCCGCTACAATGCGCTCGGTGACGTGAATGCTACCGATATCGTAGCCGCAGATCAATCCTTCGGCATTACGAAGGGTGTACGTTCGATTGCGATGCATGCTGGTTCTACATTGGCGATTATGGATCCGACCAAGGCTAAAGGAATCGCTTATATCCCTACAGGCACGAAAAAATGGGGCAATGCCGTGGACCAGGGTGTCTATAACGGAGGGGGCCGTGCTGAAGGACCTTATGCTGCTATAGCCAAGGTAGGTCAGGGCAAGGCAGCGTTTATCGGTGATTCTTCGCCAGTTGAGGATGCCACGCCGAAATATGTACGTGAGGAAAACGGACAGTCCAAGAAGACGTACGATGGCTTCAAGGAAGTGGACGATTCCACCTTCCTGGTACAAACCGTCCAATGGCTTGCATGGAAGCAGGACTATACGAAGCTGTCCGATGTGGCGGGTCTGACACTGGATCAGCCAACACAGCTGCTGCCGTTCGAGGAGCCTGCGGCTTCTACGGAACCGCAGGCTGAGCCTTGGGCTGCTCCGGCAGCGGGCTACAAATGGTACGATCCAAGAACGTTCAAGTCCGGCTCCTATGGAGCGGCTTCGTAAGCAGCGAAGTGAGCACAATTTGAGCTGGACCAGCCAGTCGCTTGATCCCTTTAAGGGGGTCAGGCGACTTTTTTGGTGCTGAAAATTAGCTTGTGGTTGGTTATTTCATTACATTTTGTGCCAGAAACAGCATTGAATCCACTGATGAGCATGGGTAAGCAAATTGAGGAAAATCTCGATTATCATGCGACTCTCTCCACGAAACAGAAAAAGGTGCGTGTGCTGGAACTGGATAACCGGATGGACCTTGCTATTGTGCTGACAGAACGTTCAGGCTGGCGGCAGCTCTGATCAAGCTATGTGTAATGAGTGCTAATGAGTACGAACTTCCAGCCTGCGTGCAAGTAGCGACATGCTGTAATTAACAGTGAAGTACAGGAAGGCGGCGAATAGCAGAGCCGGAATGACGAAGGATTGGTTTTGACCTCCGACAATCTGAATGTTATGCGTCAGCTCCGGCAGACTGATAATGACCGCGAGAGAAGTATCCTTGAGCAGGGAAATGAACTGGCTGACGATAGGTGGCACCATGCGGCGGAGCGCTTGCGGCAGAATGATATGCCATAACGTTCTGGAATAGCTCAGCCCGGAGGACCGTGCAGCTTCAATCTGTCCTTTATGAACGGAGTTCAAGCCGCTACGGACAATCTCGGCGATCATGGCCCCCTCAAAGATCGACAGGCCCGTAATAGCTGCCCATTTGAGCGAAATGGATAGGCCAATGGACGGTAAGACCATACCGATGAAAAAAATAATGAGCAATAACGGAAGATTGCGAATCAGATCGATTAAAAAGGCTGCTACTTGTGAAATGACAGGTAAGCGCGTATAGCGCAGGATACCAAACACGATACCGAGCACGAAGCTGAACATGATGGAATAAACGGAGACCTCTAGCGTTAGCAGGAAGCCCTCCAGTATAAAACGCACATTAGGCCATACAAACAAGCCGCTGAAATCCATACGGGCTTCCCTCCTCAGGATGTTTTGGACAGACGACGCTCCATATACAGGACAAAAAAGCTAAGTGGAACCGTCAAGGTAAGGTATAGCAACGCTGTGATGGCATAGACGGTGATGGGCATAAAGGTATCCGAGTTAATCAGATCCGAATAATACATCAGGTCCAGTCCGGCTACTATGGCCAGTACGGAAGAGTTTTTGACCAGATTGATGAACTGGTTGCCAATCGCAGGCAGTACAATTTTAATCGCTTGCGGCAAAATAATACTGATCATCGTCTGGTTGTAGCTCAGCCCGGAGGAGCGTGCGGCTTCAAATTGCCCCTTCGGTACAGACTGGATGCCGGCACGTATCGCTTCTGCAATAAAGGAGGCTGTGTACACGGTCAAGCCAAGCGTTCCAGATGTAAATCCGTCCAAAGGAACGCCCAGAGTGGGAAGTCCCAGATAAAAGAACAACACAACGATCAGCAACGGTATATTACGAATGACCTCTACGTAGACGGTGCCAATCCAGTTCAGCCATTGAAAGGGCGCAATTCGGAGGATGGCGATGATCGCCCCCAGAATAAAGCTTCCGATCAAGGCAATGACACTGGCTTGAACGGTATGAAGCAAGCCTTCTATGAAGCGGTCGCTATGGTCGAAAAGTACGTTGATATCAAAAGTAAGCATCTGCGGATGGCACCCCCATTATTCGGGTTTAGCCCCAAACCATTGCTCGTGGAGCTTATCGTATTCACCGTTGCTTTTCAGTTCCCTGAGCGTGTCGTTAATGGCTTGCAGCAATTCGGTTTGTCCCTTCTTCACTGCAATACCGTAAGGCTCCTCTGTGAAGTTCCCGCCTACGAGGGTATAATTCGGGTCTTGCTGTTGCATGCCGAGCAGAATAGAGTTATCGGTGGTCAACGCCTGCCCTTGACCTGCCTTGAGTGCGTTGAATGCATCCTGGTAGTTTTCGAACTCCAGTATAGTCGCTTTGGGTGCTTTTTCGCGGATATTTTTGGCGGAGGTGGAGCCTTTAACGGCGAGTACCTTGGTAGCGGGGGTTAGGGACTCCAGACCGGTAATCGGACTTCCTTTTTTCACGAGCAGGGACTGCCCGGCGTTAAAGTAGACATCGCTGAAATCGACCTGCTTTTTACGTTCGTCCGAAATGGTCATGGTTGCGATAATGGCGTCGATGTCCCCGTTTTGCAGCAAGGTGATTCGTGTCTTGGATGTGACTTCCTTCAATTCAAGCTTGGTTTCGTCTCCAAAAATATGTTTGGCTACCGCCTTGGCAATGTCGATATCGAAGCCTTCTACTTTCCCGGTAGCTGGGTCCTTCAGACCAAACAGCTTGGTGTCGTATTTCACACCAACGACCAGCTTGCCACGTTGCTTGATGGCTTCCAGCCCGTTGGCTGCCGCCGACTCATTCCCCGACGTTGCCGTTCCTTGCTTGCCTCCACAGCCAGCCAAAACGAGTAGACAGGACAGCATAAGCAGCATAAGGGCACACCATGAATATCTTTTTCTCATTTGAACAATCCCCTTTCGATTAAAGGTCTGTTTAATGGTGAATCAGACGGCTCAGGAACAGGCGCGCCCGCTCTTCACCCGGATTCTGAAAAAACTCGGCAGGCTGACTGTCTTCTAAAATCTGTCCTTTGTCCATGAAAATGACGCGATCCGCTACTTCTCGGGCAAAGCCCATTTCATGAGTCACAATGACCATGGTGATGCCCTGATGGGCAAGCGAACGCATAACATCCAATACCTCCCCGATGGTTTCGGGATCAAGTGCGGAGGTAGGCTCGTCAAACAGCATGATCTTTGGATTCATAGCGAGGCCCCGGGCGATAGCAACCCGTTGCTGCTGCCCCCCGGACAATTGGGCGGGGTAGCTCTGTGCTTTTTCCTCGATCCCAACACGCTTCAAATAGGTGATGCCTGTTTGGGTAGCCTCTTCCTTGGAGATGCCCAGCACCTTCATAGGTGCGAGTACAATGTTCTCAATCACCCTTTTATGGGGATACAAATTGAAATGCTGGAATACCATACCGATATTGCGCCGGAAGGCGTTAATATCAATCTTTTTGTCATGTACAGGTATTTCGTTGACGATTAGCTCTCCGTCCGATATGGTTTCCAGACGATTGATGCAGCGTAGCAGGGTGCTTTTACCCGAGCCGGAGGGTCCGATGATCACGACGACCTCGCCCTCCTTAATCTGAAGATTGATGTCTTTTAGTACATGGAAGTGACCAAAATGCTTGTTGACGTTGCGAAACTGGATCAGAAGGCTCACCCCTTTCAGGCTTGGATACATAGCTTGGTAGATTGGCTGGCATGATCAAGCTCTATCAAAATTTCAAAATTTTCTCTCATGATACTATAAGCTTACAATAAAAAACAAGATTTTATGTCATAAAACTTCACTTTAAGTATATTTTTTATGTAATTTTTCATGAGTGAATCGCTATTTTCACATGTGAATGAGCATGAATGCACAATTTAATGTTATTTTATTTGACATAAAATAATCTCCTTCGACATTCCAAGGGAGAAACGTGACAAAAGCAACGGTATGTTTTACAGTAGGGGAGAAGGAATTTAGGGTAAAGGAAGGTTAGTGCAATGACGAAAGCTATTTCACCGCTGGTAACCGCATTGGGCATGGAGCCCCATCCGGAAGGCGGCTGGTACAAAGAAATGTGGAAGTCCCATTTTCAAATTCCGAAGCCTGTACTGCCGGATGTGTATTCCGGTCCGCGCTTTGCAGCTTCATCGACGTATTTTTTGCTGCATCCGGGCGAGTTCTCCGAGTGGCATGTCGTGCATTCGGATGAGCTGTGGCTGTATCATAGCGGAAGCCCTGTGGAGTTGAAATTGGGTGGAAGCGGAGAACAACCTGGTGAAGAAACGGTGATTATCGTCGGTGCCGATGTAGAGGCAGGACAGCATCCACAAGCGCTGGTGCCAGGCACAGTATGGCAAACGGCGCGTCCGCTTGGGGATGAGCCTGTGCTGGTAACCTGTGTCGTTGCTCCGGGATTCCACTTTGACGATTTCAAGCTGATTGCAAAGGGTAAAACTGAATAAAGAAGTTTTTATTGGCGGGTGTGTTCCTTATATCAACAGGAATGGCCCGCCTGATTTATATTCTCAGCTGGGTTTGGATTGTTTCCTGGCTTATAGAGGTGCAGGTTGTTTTTTTGCATGGACATTATGGCGCTTTCGAATGTCTTTTGCGAGGTTTTTGATCCGTGTAGTGTTGTATGAACTGCTCTGTTTCCGGCTAATCTTGGAATACACGGCATAACGATTTCTTCCCATTCGTTTGGCATAGTACATGGCAATATCTGCCTCTTTGACTAATGTTTGCAAATCACCCTTCTGGGATGGGTTCGAACTAATGCCAATACTTCCCGTGACAGATAGTCTGTGTCCATGAATGCTGTAGGCGCTGCTGATTTTTCTTAGGAGGAGCTGCGCTAAAATTTTTACCTGATCGGAATCAAAATTTTTTATAATGAGTAAAAATTCATCCCCTCCAATTCGAAAAGCCTTTTGGTTCGCATTCATGACTTGTAGCAGATGAAGGCTAACTTCACGTAGCAGCATATCGCCAACCTTGTGCCCATAAGCATCATTAATGGCTTTGAAGCCGTCCAGGTCAATGTATAAAATAGCGGTGCTTTCTTTGCCTTTATATTGCTGCCAAAAGTGGTTGAGCGCATTCCGATTGAACAAACCTGTTACAGGGTCTTGGTAAGCAAGTTTCCTTAGCATAGTTCTTTCCACAAATACAGATCTTAAAAAAATCCCAAGGCATGTCCATACGATCAGGTTTAAGATCAATAAACATAAGAGCATGTAGGAGTTTTGAGCTAAATTCAAGTTCATGTCACCACCCATATCATGATAGTACCCCTTCCTCGCTTTGTGTAAGCCGAGAAAGGGGATTGCTTGATTATTTCATTCTTTTATTTTTATGCATCCGTCTGTATTTCAAATAGGCACCCAGAAGAATGAAAGACATTCCGCTCAAATAGAAGGGAGCAGGACTGTTTTCTCCTGTCTGCGGTAATTTATTTACCTGCGGAGTACGACCTGGATCACTTGGGTCCTCGGGGTCCTCAACAGGGAACTTGATGCCTCCTTTGGGTATGGGTTCATCTTCAATCTCTACAGGTGGAGATGATTTCTGAGGAGGATCCATTTCTGGCGATTCCGGCAGCGCATCGGGTTCTGCAGGAGGCTGTTCAATCTCTGGAACACCCAATGGCACATCTTCATCTTCAACGATCTGTGGCTCATTGGTTACTGGCTTAACGGGTACATTCGGCGTTTCTGTGGGCTCAGGATCTTTATCGTGCTTTTTACCTGAACCCGGATTCGTAGGCGTCCCTGGATTCGTAGGCGTTTCCGGATCGGTAGGTTTACCCGGATCAACAGGGGTCACTTTTTCATTGGTCACCACGATCTGCTTAATACCCGAGCTTAGTTTAACCGTCGCGTCTATTTTGACCGCTGTCTTCGAGGCTGTTATTTTATAGCCTGCTGGAGCCGCAAGCTCCTCCAGAATATATTCATCATACAGCAATGAATTGAACAAAATTTTCCCGTCTGCATTGGTAGTTTGAATGAGCGGGGCTCTTTTTTGGTTCTTATCATAGAGTGCAAAGCGTGCTCCAGGCAACACCTTGTCAGGATGATCCTGGTCAACCTTGGTCACTTCCAGGCTTCCTGTTATGCCTCCCCCTGATCCTGAACCAGAGGATGTCCGCACGATGACTTCTTTACTGGTTTCTCTCAGCTCCGTAGTTAAGCGATCGCCCTCAAAATAGACGCTGTTACTCACTTTCGCTTTATCATCCGCTTGAATAAAAGATTGATATTCCAAAATATAGCCGGATGAAATGGCCTGTGTGAAGCCAAGCTCAAAGGATTGCTGACCTTGATCGTTTGTCGTAATTTTCAGCTTATAATCCTGATCCTTGACTAATTCAGTGCCTTTGGCAGCCTCTCCGTTGGCTGATACTTTGGTGGAATACAAATGAAAGGAATCTTCAATCAGGATTTGATTGCTGCTGGGTGTATCCAGGATTTTGGCGTTGGAGACATAAGATTGCCCTTCATTGATCCGGATCTGCCAGTCGATCTTATTACCATTCTGGCTACCGGCTTTTGTAACGTATTCTCCCCCATGAGGCACAGTTACTTTGGCTGTCCACTCGGAGATCATGTTTTTTCCGTCCATCAGCAGAGCTTTATTGTTGATTTCTTTATCAATAAGCTCTCCCTCCAAGGTGGTCTGGAAAGTGATCCAGTAGGGAGTGTTGATCTGTTCATTAAAACGGATACGCAACTCATTACCGTTGTCGGCGGTGGGAAGAACAAGGGTGTATTGGTCTGCCGACAGTTCAGTTCCCTTTTCCACACCATTCCACCATCCAAGCAGTGTCATGCCATACACTTTGACAGAGCCGGGAACCAGCTTCTGACCTTGCTGTAGCGTATCCTTTATTTCAGCCTGATTCAGGGTTTTACGGTTATAGTTCGTCAAGATGTCCCATGTGATGTGCTTGGAGGTAGCGTTATAGCTTCCTTGCTTGGCACCGTTCTGCTGTGTCAGATTGTCAGGCCATAGCCGGGCTTCGGCTTCAGCAGAGTAGGGTGTTCCATTTTGCACCCATGAGATGGAAGCTTTATTCCAGAACTCCGGCTTGCTCGTATCCTTTTTCCATTCATTGTTAAATGTTGTTGAATAGCTGATGGTATACGCGTCCTGGATTGTTTTATGGAAACGTATCGTGAATCCTTGCTTATAGTCTTGCGATAAAGGAATCAGTTCATAATCTGCTGGTGATGTTAGTGTTAATTTTCCGTCTGCGCTTTGGATCTTTAATGTATCCGGTAAGAGAGCCAGACCGCCATTCGGAAACGTATCGTTGATCACAACCTGATTCATCGTGTATTTATCCGTATTGATGGCAATAACCCAGGGAATCGTTTTTGTGTTGTAGTTCGGTTCCTTGAAGCCTTTGACAATGACCCCGCTTTTTAGATCAGTGGTGGTATCTTTGGTTACTCCATCAGACGTTACGGTATTCGTTATCCGTTCATTTTTAAGTACACGATCTATCGCTTTGGTTTGATAACGGATCGTGTATGCTGCCTCCACATCGGAGTTGAAGCGTAAATCGAAGCCGTTCGCCGTTTCATTGCTAACCAGTGAGACGGTATATTCAGAGGATGAAAGTTCCTCAGAAGTAGCTCCTTTGTACACTTTAAGTGAACTGGCCACGAGCTGCTGGCTTTTGTTGAAGCGGTCAGCTAACACGGCTTTCTCGGCGGGAATTTTCTTTTCGCCAAAATTATACTTGATCGCCCAGGATACCGTTTGAGTAACCGGGTCGTATTGCTCCACTTTTTTGGACAAAAATTCGCCGCGTTGAACAGTTACTGTAGCTGTTGCAGAAGCTTCTTTCGTATTGCTGCCTAAAAAAGTGGCTGTGTTGGAAAAACGGGATTCTTCGCTGGTGATGTTAGTGGAGTATTGGATCCGGTATGCGCTGCGGATGTTCTCATCTTTAAAACGGATGATGAAGCCGGTACCAGCCGAATCGGCTTCCAGCGTATACTTATCCCTATCCACCGGATCACGCAGCAAGGTTGAACCATCCACGTTGATTTGTAAATGGTATAACCGGATAGAATCCCTTACCAGCTCCAACCCTTGGGGAGTCGGGTCGGTGACTACAGCATGTTGAACCGTATCCAATTGTTTATTTACGTCAATCGTCCAATCAATCTGATGGGTTCCATTGGCTTTCCCTTGCTTATCCAGGGAAGAGCCTGCCGCAGGCTTGATATTTACGACTGCTGTTTGTACGCCACCCTTGATCGGGATGGTGATAATGACCTCTGTACTGCCTTTTTCTATTTGTTTGCTGAACTCGGTCTTAACCTCCAGTTTTCCGCTGACATTGGAATGGCTCTCCACGTAATCGTTAAAAGTCATGACCACTTTGCCTTGGCGGTCTACCGTGAAATGGCCAACATTTCCATCTGTCGTAACCAAAGGAGAGGAGATATCTGTGTAGATTTCAAATTGCTCGGGCAATTGAAAGGTAAAAGTGTCTCCAGCTTTGTACGTATTGTTGGGAAGCTCCCAGTCATAAATGAGATGGACTGCATCGTCAATGTCCAAGCGACTATCGGGATTGTATACCGCATCAATCACTTGACCGGTCGCATCGGTCAGGGTAAGTTTCGTTAAAATACTCGCTTGAGCGGCTTCTTCAGAATTTGTGGCGGCCGCTGCCTGAACAACAGGAGTTGGTAGGGAAGGAGGCTTCTGTTGTTCTGGTTCTATGACTGGTTCTGTTTCGGGTACTACGATATCATATACATCATTTGTAACGTTTTGCCCTGTCTCGGTCCCGGCAATTTCCGGCTGCTCCGGGGCAGGGATTTGAGCATAAGCTTGTGTGATGCCAAAAAAGCTTTGTAAAATGAGTAATAATGCAATAAACATTACATTCCATTTTTTTCTCATACTCTATTTAAGTCTCCTTTCTAAAGATTACTGTATATTGTATTCATGTCCGGGCGTTTATAGCATCCCTCCTTCTTTCCCGGAAGTAATATATTCAACGGACTAAGAGTCTGTCCAATGAAATAGAGATAACCCCTAATGCTGCAAATGAGTGTAAGTTAATCTAAGTAGCGAAGGGTGTTCGGATATGGCGAACAGATCCAGCTTTAGGTGCTTTGTCGGGCCTGAACAATGAGGCGATGTGTCGGATTTACAAGAGGGTCACATGTAATTAATGTGAGCAGCTTTTGATTTTCAAAGCTTTTCAGAACGGAGACGTCTGTAGGAGCGACAATCGAAATTTTATAGACTGTATAACTATATTGTTCACCCTTGGTATTAATCATGATTTTATCTCCAATCTTTACCTCGTTCAGCCGATTAAATAAACGTCCTGCTGTACGCGCACGGTGGGCTGCTATGGCGGCATTTCCTGTCTGACCCAGAGCTGCCGTTTCCGACATATGTACAGATGCGTGCCTCATATTATCCCGAGTTGCACCCTCCAGCACAGGAAGCTTCAAATCAATACGATTAATGCTAATGGTGGCAATGGGGAGTTGCTTAGGATCTGGTTCATTTGCGGGTACCGAAGGACCTCGTGTGGTTTCGGTGCCCGTGTTTTCTGCAAGTTTGCTGGACAAGCGCTTATAGCCGTCGATAATGCTAGGGTTCAGTACTTCGGCCTCTTTCAAAAGCTCGCTCTGCTTCCGATCTTCGTTCCATTCATTGGCTTTAGGAAACAAAATAATGAGTATTCCCAAGGCGATGAACAAGTATGATAACTTACGCAATTTAAAAACCTCCCTAACATATGTAAGGTGTATCGCGTACTGATTTTAAAAATCCCCCCTTTCTCATTTAGTGTAGTCTGAGAAAGGGAGGGTATGATTATTTTTATTTTTTGCCCATCCGTCTATATTTCAGATACACGCCGCAAATGATCATAGCTAGACCTGTTAAATAGAAGGGAGCAGGGCTGTTTTCTCCCGTTTGTGGCAATTTATTTGCCAATGGTGAAACATTCGGATCTTTCTGTATATCAGCAGGAACTTTGATTCCACCACGAGGCAGAGAGTCGTCATCACTTTCCACGGGAGGATTAGGTTCCTTATTAGGTTTAATGATTGGTAATTTCGGTTTTACTTTCGGTGCAGGTGTAGATTCAGGCACGATGCTATCTAATACCGGGCTCTCACCATCCACAGTCTGTTCTTTATTGTCCACTAAAGGAACGGATATAGACGGCGTAGTTGTTGTTTCAGAATCTTTGTCACGTTTTTTACCTGATCCCCCCGGGCTGGTAGGCGTACCTGGATTAGTAGGCGTACCTGGGTTGGTAGGTGTACCAGGCGTGCCTGGATTAGTAGGTGTACTAGGCGTACCCGGATTAGTAGGTGTACCTGGATCTGTATTGTTTTCTTTTTGGTTGGTTACCACAACCTTCTTTATGCCGGCGCTTTGTTTGATCGTATCGTCTATTTTGATTTCAAGCTTACTATCCATTAATTTATAGCCTTGGGGAGCTACAAGCTCTTCCAAGATGTAATCATCATGGAGCAATGCAGAGAACACAATCTTCCCTTCCGCATTGGTAGTTTGAATGATTGGGGCTCTTTTCTCCGCTTTATCATAGAGCGCGAATTTTGCTCCAGGCAGTACCTTATCAGGCTCATCCTGATCAACCTTTGTAATTTCGAGGCTTTCTTTAATACCACTGCCTGAACTGGAGCCGGAAGAAGTCCGCACAATAATTTCTTGATTCGTCTCCTTCTGTTCTGTCGTTAAGCGATCCCCTTCGAAAGATACTTTGTTACTCACCTTTTCTTTGTCAGCTGCATCAATGAACGCTTGATATTCCAGGATAAAGGCGGAGGAAATCTCCCTCGTAAAAGCAAGCTCAAAAGTTTCCTGACCTTGAGCATCTGGCTTGAAAATGAGCCTGTAATCACGATCCCTGGTTAGCTCGGTACTCTTGGTAACCTTCCCGTTTTCAGACACCACAGTTGAATACAGATGAAAAGAATTCTCGATCAGAATCTGATTGCTGCTGGGATGATCCACAATTTTAGCATTTGTTACTTGAGACTGTCCTTCGTTTATACGGATTTGCCAGTTGATTTTATTTCCGTTCTGGCTGCCGCTTTTAGAAACATATTCTCCACCGTGAGGTAAGGTTACTTGGGCTGACCATTCTGAAATTATATTTTCTCCATCCAGAAAAAGGGCCTTATTGCGGATTTCTCTTTCAATAAGTTCTCCTTCTAGCGTCGTTTGGAACGTAATCCAATATGGGGTTTGGATCTGATTTTTAAATTGGATACGCAACGTGTTGCCATTTTGTTCGGATGGAAGAATAAGTGTGTACTGGTCTGCTGATAATTCGGAGCCCTTTTCCACGCCATTCCTCGATCCAGTCAGTGTCATGTCGTACACTTTAACGGAGTTTGGCAGTAGCTTCTGACCTTGCAGCAATGGATCTTTTATTTCCGGTTGTTTCAGGGTCTTACGGTTATAGTTGGCCTTAATGTCCCATGTAATGTGTTTGGAGCTGGCATTGTAGCTTCCTTGCTTGGCTCCATTCTGCTGCGTCATGATGTCTGGAAAGACCCGGGCGTCTGCTTCTGCAGATTTTGAATCTCCGTCCTGCTGCCATTCAATGATGGATTTATTCCAGAACTCAGTTTTTTTCGTATCTTTTTTCCAGTCATTATTGAATGTAGTTGAATATTTGATCGTATAAGTATCTTGAATTGGTGCATGGAAAATGATACTAAACCCTTGTTTATAATCCGGTGATAACGGAATAAGATCATAATCTGCGGGGGCTTGAAGCTCTGTTTTTCCGTCAGCGGATTGGATTTTCAAAGTGTTCGGCAACAAGGCCAAGCCGTCGTTGGGAAATACATCCTTGATGACGATATCGTTCATAGTATATAGATCTTCATTGATGGTAATAACCCAAGGTATGAATTTTGCGTTGTAGTTCGGCTCCTTGGATTCTTTAATAATAATTCCACTTTTAAGTTGTGCGGTGGCATCCTTAGAGACTCCACCTGAAGTTACACGGTTCGTTACCTTATCATCTTGGTATACACGTTCTTTGGCTTTCGTTTGATAACGAATGGTATAGGCTGTATCTACATCGGAGTTGAATTGGAGATCAAAGCCGTTGCTGTCCAGATCATTCGTAACCGGAGAGACGGTATATTCTGAGGATGGAAGTACCTCTTGAGTGTCGTCTTTGTATATTTCAAGTGAAGCGGGAAGCCATACCTGACTATTGTTGAACCGATCACTTAACAAGGCTTTGTCGGCAGGTATTTTCTTTTCGCTGAAGTTGTACTTGATCACCCAAGATACCGTTTGTGTAACAGGATCGTAGCTTTCCACCTTCTTGGACAAAAATTCTCCGCGATCAACCTGTACGGTAGCGGTAGCAGAGACACCATTCATAGAGTCTCCCGAAAAAGTAGCTGTGTTGGAGAAACGGGTTTCGTCACTTGTAATATCTGTGGAATATTGAATCTGATAGGCTTGGCTAATGCTCGCGTCTTTAAAACGAATAACAAAGCCCGTACCGGCTTGATCTGGTTCGAGCGTATACTTATCCTCGCTGATTTGGTCCTTAACTACCGTCGAGCCGTCAATATTGACTTGCAGATTATACAATTGGAAGGTGTCTCGCAGCAGCTCCAGCCCTTGAGGAGTCGGGTCTGTTACGATCGCATTCTTTACGGTGTCCAATTGTGTATTCACATTAATGGCCCAGTCAATCTTGTTTTTGCCGTTAGCTTTTCCTTGTTTGCTTATTGGGGGCCCAGAAGCGGGTTTGATGTTGACGATGGATGTTTGTACCCCAATCTTAATTGGAGTCGCAATAATGACTTCTGTGCTGCCCTTTGCAACTTCCTTACTGAACTCGGTTTTTACTTGCAGTTTTCCGCTTACGTTGGAATGATTCTCTACGTAATCGTTAAAGGTCATAATGACTTTCCCTTGGCGATCTACCGTAAAGGTACCAACCTCGCCATCTGTTGAAATCAACGGAGACGAGATATCTGTGTAAATTTCAAATTGTTCCGGCAAGTTAAAGGTGAAGATATCTCCTTCTTTATACTGATTGTCCGGAATCTCCCATTCATAGCTCAGCTGGACTGCCGCGCCAATATCCACACGGACGCCAGGATTATCCACAGCATCAATGATACGGCCGGTTTCATCCGTCAAGATCAGCTTGGTTAAAATATTGTCTACTTGAACTGAGCTGGCCGCTGCCTGAATCATAGGAGCTATGCTGGGAGGTGCCTCTAATGGTTCAGGGTTTGGAATACCGTATACATCTTTCATAACTGTATTCGCAGGATCGCTTACAGCGCTATCTGGTACAGCCGTGGTTGAAGTGTCTGCGTAAGCCAGCGCTGCACTAAAAAAGCTTTGGAAAATAAGCAATAGTACAATGATTGTTGCATTTATTTTTGTTCTCATGCTCTTAAGTAAGTCTCCTATTCATCATAATATTATGGAAAGTACCCGGGCGGTTTTGGTTCCCCCCTCTTTCTTGTCCCGGAAATAGTATATTCAACACTTTTAGTTTTTAAATGACTGACTAGGTATACAATACCTTCCTTATCTCAACAATTTCTCAACAAGAATAGAAAAAAGCCCTGATCGCAGTGATCAGGGCTTTCTATAAAAAATTAATATTGTTTTGTTTTTGTATATTTGGAGGGCTCTTTGGCCATTGCAAACTTCTGTTTTCCTTCTTTTAGAGCGGCATCCACTGTAGTGTCAATGATAACCCATTGATTGTTGATATTGACTTCATTCCAGGCGTGGTAAGTTTTCACATAGGAGGATTCACCCATAACCAGCTTCGTTGGAACATCCACACTTCGAAGCATGGCGGCGAACAGTGAAGCATATCCATAGCAAATGTCTTTTTGCGAAACCAGTGTGCGATCAATTTGTGGAAGATAGTCTGTTGATAGGGTGAAAGGCTGGTTGGAATCGTATTTAATATGACTAATGACATACTCGTAAATACGTTTCACCTTTTCATCATCTGTCGTTGCACCTTTGGTTAATTCCTTGGCTTTCCGAATCGCCTGATTCGTATCGCTCCAGTCAATATTTTGAATAGAATTGAGGTATATGGTTTTACTGTCATTCAAATTTAACTGGACCGTTTCTTCACCTATCACTTTATACTGGTTGCCAGTTAGCTGTTCCAATAAACGAATGTTATAATTGCCATTGCCCATTTGAAGAGCGAATGCTTCCTCGGGTTTGCTCGAATTCAGATAATAAGAGTATTTCTCCGCATCCTTGGTAATTACGATCTTGGTTTTGACATTGGAGTTGACAGGATAACGTATACTAACAATACCGTGGTTTACGTTGTTTTGATTCAGCCATGCCTGACTTTCGGCAGCAAATGCTGTCGTATGTAGGGGGATGGATAACAAAAAAACTAAAATTAGTAAAAAACACGACATTTTCCTCATAGAAAAACTTCCTTTCGGCGGCCAGGCTGCCATCTAAAAAAAGAAGGCCCTATAGCTTTGCGTCCCTGCCTTTCGACAGGTTTGCTATTATCGTATAAAGTTTTTCAGGAAAAAAAGACACGACAAAAAGCCTCTCCAACCGGTAGCTGGCTGCCATCTTAAAAAGAAGGCCCTGTAGCTTTGCGTCCCTGGCTTTCGACAGGTTTGCCATTTATCCTGAACAGTCTATATCTATCATTCTATCAGTTGGGCTCCC
>NZ_PNXQ01000010.1:38442-42050 GCF_005217525.1 Paenibacillus terrae
CTCGTTTTTTCTCTGTTTTTCGACAAAGTCATTGGATAGATGAGATTATAGTTTGGTTCGATTCCCCCATTTTTTGCGGAAGGAATGTGGGGTTTCTCCGACATGTTCCTTGAACAGGTTGATAAAGTGGCTGGTGTTGGGAATACCTACAAACCGTGCGATATCCACAATGGATTCGTCACTGGTTTTGAGCCAGCCTTGAGCCGCTGTGATACGGACATTAATGAGATAATCAATAGGAGAAAATCCGATCTGTTTCTTGAAGTTTTTAGCGAGATTGAATTTGTTTAACTCAAACATGTCTGCCAGAGAATCCAGCGTAATTCGTTCACTGTAGGATCGATCCAAATATTGCTGAACCTTGCGTATCTCGGTGATCGTATCCTGGTTTACATACGGATGATCGTAGGGGTGCTGCAAAATATACGTCAGCAACTCACCGATGAGTCTGGATGTAAACAGCTCAGCAGAGAGAGTTCTGTCAGATTGTACGCATAACAGGGAACGCAGCTTGTCCAATATGGTGCATGGATCGTTGAGTGATATTACAGGCTTGTTGTGTTTGGCAAATTGTTCATAGAAATTGTCGATCAGATTGCCGTACACATTTACACTGATAAACTCCCATGCTTCATGACCAGCGGTGCTGTACTGTACGTATTCCTCACAACTAACGAAAAACATATCATGAGGCTTCAATATGTATTTTTTCTCCCGGTATAGCAATTCCCCTTGTCCTGATAACGTAAAAACGAGCAAGAACGAAGTAAGCTCCTTCCGTTCCATGGCATAAGCAGATGTTTTTTTGAAATAACCTATTTCCTGTATATAAAAAAGGGATTTCTTGGCAAAAGCGGAGGGAGTACGTGCAATGATTACTGGATCGCTGCTCCAAGGGATGCCATTCCCGTTGTTTTTTTGGTCTGTTGTCATATCCAATTCCTTTACAAAAGAGCAAATTTATCAAGCTAATGGCTGTTTGTTTAACAAACTAAATGGTGGTTTGCACATGATTTCCTATTTATACGGTTTTATTTTATCACATCACATAAATGCATGTAGCGAATAATATTTTGAATTATTTCCCATTTTAATTCAGGTGTACTATTATGGTGTATACAGCCCCGTTTCCTCCATAGTTTAACTCATTTATTCCTACGAAAAAGATAAATCATGTTGAAAAAATTCGGAGATGCCATGGGTTCAATTCATTTCTGGGATAAACTCCAGGAAAGGATACTAAAGGTATTCTATGCCCATTCCACCTTCCATCGCGCATATCCTTTCGTTTTAAAAAAAATGGGTCTTTGTTCTAGCGAAATAGTTCATTAGGCTTATCATGGGAAAAAATTAGATTGGGTCCAATGTTGTGATTTTGTTCACAAATATGTAGGCGCACAAGGGAGATATATGAACTTTTTTTATGCTGATTTGTGCATTGTTAATATATGTTAATTTTATGATAAATAACAGCATAAAAGTACAAAATCATACAAAAAGTGCATTCACTTATTTGCGTGATTTTCTACTCTGTTAAGAGATAGAGTGTTATTAGCTTTGGAATTTATACGGGCAATGATATGATGGGTAATACAGATATAGGGCTTTACTTACTCGACAGTCAGTTTGGAGGATTATAGGATGGAAAAACCAAAAAATACGAAAACCGCAGCGGCTTGGTCGCTCGTTATTCTGGGAGCAGGCTTTGCAGCTACGTTGCCTTTTCAGCAATATGGCTGGGCTCGGTTGTTAGCAGGTGCTTTCGAGGCAGGACTTGTCGGAGGACTGGCAGACTGGTTCGCTGTCACCGCATTGTTCCGTCACCCGCTGGGCATTCCGATTCCGCACACGGCGCTTCTTCCCAAGAACAGGGGCAAGCTGACGAGTGCCTTGGTGAGTACGGTGGAAAATAACCTGCTTAACAAAGACAGTATCGCATCTAAAATTGCCGATATCCGGCTGGCTGATTTGATGCTGGGCGGTGTGGAAAAGGGAATGCACACGCTGGAAGCGGCCGCATCCATAGATGTTCTCGCCAAACGACTGGTTCGGTCGCTTCCGCTTGCGGAGTTGGCCCCGGTAATTGCAGTCGAACTCAAGCGGCAAGTGACAGACTTCGACGCCGGACCGCTGCTGGAGGCGCTTGTCCGTCAAACCGGTAAGAAGGGCTATGACCGCCGCGCGCTGGATTACTCGCTGGAGCAGGCTGAGTCCTGGCTTTTGAAGCCAGAAACGGGCTACACACTGGGTACCTTGGGTATGCAGGCTATTAGCGGTTTGCAAGTGAGCGGGCTGATGCAATTTGCTCTGAATGCGTTCCTTGGCTATTTGAACGAAGAGCGCATGGGTGAAATGATTCGTCACTTCCTGCTGGATCAGGTCGCGGAGCTGAAAAGGGAAGACCATCCACACCGTCAGGCCGTGCTGGATGGTCTGGAAACACAACTGACCCGTCTGGCGACGAAAGATTCGGTTCAGGAAGGATTGAATAGCTGGAAAAACAATCTTGTGGATACATGGGAAGGCGATGCGTCGGTGCTTCATAAGATGGAAGAGCTGCGTGTACGCTTATTGGACTATATGGAAGACGGCCGCTATGTGCCGACCTATATTTTTCCGCTACTGGATCGAATGCTGGATGATTTGAGAGGGAATACCGAGCTGCTGGATAAGATCAATTCTAGAATTGTGGCAGGCATTACCGGGCTGGTGGAAGCCAACCACAGTCGGATTGGTAATCTGGTACGTGAAAATATAGATAAAATGGATAACGATTCACTGATTGCTCTGATGGAGGACAAGCTGGGGCAGGACTTGCAGTGGATACGTATTAACGGCGCGGTTACGGGCTTTCTGATCGGTATTGTCCTGACAGGTATCCGTATGCTGATCGGTTGATTCATTAGAGAAAAAATGCTACAGATAAGGTTGTGGAAGCATGAGGCTTTGGCACGAAGAGTTGATCGACAAGCTGCCGCGGTCGCAACTGCTGGGGCAGCATCGTGAGTGCTGTGCACTGCGTGGGAACGGGTGGGGAAAGCGACATGCTACGGTTAATTATGTGTTCGACTATCACCCGATGATGCTCGTCCGCTACCATAAGCTCGTCATGGACGAAATGAAAAGTCGCGGTTACAACGTTGATCCGCTATGGGAGCAGCCGTTGTATCGCGGCAAGAAGTGCGAACCGTGGGCGACAGAGCTTGGCGAGGAACTGAAAGCTGTCGGAGCGTATGCGGAGCATGACGATGCTTATATGAAGGAGTGCCTGGATAATCTGGCCTCCAAGGGCATTCTGATCACGGAGAACGGTACAGGAAATTTAAGAAATGGATCGAATGTATAAGTACATGATGACTAAATGAAAAATATTCCTGAATACGGTGTTATTTGTGTTTGTGATCACTGGTTTTCGTATGCTGTGGTTTCATTATTATCAAGGACAGGAATATCCAGAGGCCAAAAAAGGGGTACCATTATATATGATAACCTAGCTCCAGATATAAACAAAAGTTTCGAAATAGAGAAAAATTTAATGAATCATTATGATCACATGAAACAGGCGGGCTGTGGCATATTCATCATTAAGATGAATATGCCCCAGCCCG
>NZ_PNXQ01000010.1:42060-52532 GCF_005217525.1 Paenibacillus terrae
TGTTCCAGTGTCATTGTCTAATAGGGGGATAATTAGTTACAGAATCCAGCGTGTGACCTGTTCCAGCGGCAGTCTGGATTTTTCCCGCTTGGGTTCATGAGCGCGATAACCGAAGGTAGCAATGACCGAAATATCCAGTTGTCCGTCCTCCAGCAGTCCTTCTTCCTCTAAAATGGCATGCACCTGTTCGTAGTTAAATCCCTCAATCGGGCAGGAATCAATGCCGATCTGAGCCGCTGCTGTCATCATATTGCCCAAGGCGATATAAGTCTGCTTGGAAGCCCAGTCGAATAACGTACGTTCGTTTTCCAGCAGGCGTTGATTTTCACCCTGAAAGATTTTATATCGGCCCGGCAGGGAGGCAAAGTCTTCCTCAGACATCCCTTTAATCTCTTTATACATATATTCCACATACGGGGAATCATAACGAACATCCTTGCGTGCCAAAATCAGGACAACATGGCTGGCAGCAGGAATCTGTTTTTGGCCCCCGCTTGAAACCGCAGCCAGCTTTTCTCTCAATGCCCGATTTTGTACGACCAAAAATCGCCACGGCTCAAAGCCGACGGAGCTTGGGGAAAGTCGGCCGGTTTCGAGAATAAATTGAAAATCTTCCTCCGGTATGATGCGATCAGGATCGAATTCCTTGGTGGCATGTCTGAACAGAAAGGCATCCAGAATTTCCTGTTTTTTAGCTGATGTATTAGACATGAAGTGTACTCCTTCCGGTTTGGGTTAAGTTGGTGCTCCATTTATTTTCTGCTACTATAATGAGAGCTGATATCGAATGTATAGTCATCATATAAAAAGTTTTTCGCAGGAACAAGTACGCACATATTTGTTCCTTGTCATAAGTCTGGAGACTTCGGTCTATCATCGGCAGAAGGAAGGGGAAACCATGACGCAAGAGATGGAAAATACAGTTAGCGTGAACTTTGGATGTCCGGTAGCGAAAACCGTAGGGGTTATCGGCGGCAAATGGAAAGGGGTCATTTTATATCATTTGACCACGGGACCGCGCCGGTATAACGAAATTCGACGGACCTTGCCCAATATTACGCAGCGTATGCTGACCTTGCAACTGCGTGAGCTGGAACGTGACGGTATCGTACACCGTGAAATCTATAACGAGAATCCGCCGCATGTGGAATACTCGCTTACCCCGTTGGGCGATACGTTGAGACCGTTGCTGGATTTTATGAGAGACTGGGGTGTCTTCTATGGGGAACAGACCTGTGAGCCCGTAGCGGCCAATTCCAAGTGCGGGAAGCCTTCTGGTTGAGGTGTGAAATGAGGAAAGCCCGCTGATGAACTCATGGAGCTTCGCATGGAAGACGCATGAAATTCATCAGCGGGCGGAATAAGGGCGAGACGTTCTTGTGAAAAATTATTTATTTGAACTCGATGGATTGGTTCATCTGCGTCCAGGCGGTTTCTCCAATGATGCCCAGTCGCCAGATGGCGATTCCTTTCAGGTCATAGCGTTTGGCCAGACCGATCTTGGCGTTGACGGTGCTGTCTTTTTCGCTACCCATAGAGATGCCTAAAATCAACTTGTCCCGCGAGGTTTCCTTCAAGGCCAGTTTTATGGCTTCGTCCACTTTATCGAGTGGTTCAGGCGTCGCTTTTTGCCCGTAGTCATAGGCCATGATGATCAGATCGTCCGCCAGATTACCCAGCGTCTTGTAGTCGTAACCTGAGTAAGAGCTGTTCAGCGGATGCAGGACGACGGTGAGCTTGAGTCCAGCCTGATGCGCTTTGGCCGACAGCTTTTGAATGAAGGCGTTGTAGTCTGAACGCGCCTTGGCTTTATCTCCGCTCCAGCCCAGTCCCTCCAGATCCAGCGTAATGCCCTTGAACTGCTTGTCGGTGGCGGTGCTGACGATTTGGGAAATCGTCTGCTCCTGAAGCTGTACATTTTCCAAAACTTTGGTCAGTTCGTGATTGCCGTCTCCAGAATAGACCATCAGGTAAGGGGAAGTCCCCTGACTGTCTGCCTCCTGCACAATGGACTCCGGTGTTACGGTGCCAGCGGCTTGAGGCCATTTGTATTCCTTGCCGCTGGTCGTAAATTGCCCATTCGCATCAATTCGGCTCCAGCCGAAGGCTACCGCGTTAAAATCCGGTATTTTGGATTTTTGGTCGAAGGAAGATAGCGCGTAAAATCCCACTGTATACATAGGCTCACGCGGCGATATAATGGATACCGTCCGCGTTTCCTGATTCCAGTTGACCGTGGCTCCAAACTGCTGTCCGAAGAAGCCTAACGGAATCATCGTGCTGCCACGCACGGTTTGGGGTGCGGCTGTTAGTTGCACCGTTTGCCCGTCGACGGTCGCATTGCGGTTACCCATTTTCAGCACCACCTGCTTGGTTACAGAGTTCTGTGATTTGGTAGCGGTAATGCTTTGGCTGGCTTGATCCCATTTCACCGTAATGCCAAGAGCCTCAGAAATAGCACGAAAGGGGACCATGGTCGTGCCGTTCATCATTGCGGGCTGTACGGGGAACGGTAACGGATATCCGTCCAGCACAATGCTGACCTGCCCCGCTTCTGCCTGCGCAGACGGGCTATAGATACCTGCTGCGGCACTCAGAAAGATGGCGCTGGATAACAGAGCCTTATTTACGATTTTCATCTTATACTCTCCTATGCATCATAGATTACAAAGCTATCATGTTAGAATCGTGAGGTTTCTACCATTTTACCAAAAAAAATGATAGATAGGTAAATGTGAAATGAATAGGATGAGATGAAACCCAATATGTAAATCGTTATTTTCCATAAAAAAGCTGACACCTTTTTACAGGTGCCAGCTTTTTTCTTTTTTCAATTAAAGCTTATTTGCGACGTTTAAGCGCAATGCCGACGGCTGCCGCACCAAGCACGACTGCGATGATCGAGAGAACGAGTGCTGTCGTTTGTGCAGCAGAGCTGGCAGGGGCAGCAGCGGCAGGGGCGGCTTCGGTAGCATTATTCGAAGCGGACGCAGGATTGCTGCTATCCTTAGCAGTGTCTGAACTTGTATGGCCTGCGGCTGCACCAGCCGAATCATGCCCATGATCTGCGGTAGGTGCCGAAGCTTCGGAGGTGGCATCAGCCGTGATTTTTGTAATGGAATGCGGATTGTTGCTTCCTTCATCGCCTGTCCATTCCACGATACTTCCGTCACTGTAATATTGGAAAGCGTTCCATGCGGCTTCAGTATTCTGGTTCGCATTTTGTGCCACGAAGCTGAAGCGCTGATACTGGCCCGCCTGGATGCCATCTTTGTCGGTCGTCCAGGTAACAGTGGTTACTTTGCCGGAGCTGTCTTTTTCGGTTGATACTTTCCAATCCGGTACAGGCTCATACTGCTTGAAAACGACTTCTTTCGGAATCTTCAAAGCCACTTTGGTGGTTGGAATGTTTTTTTCTACAGGCACTTTCAACGTGTACGTTTCCCAGGCGTTAGGCTGTGAAACGGAAGGCTTGACCGTCACGTGTGCACTGGCCATACTCGCAAAAAGTAAAGCACCTGCTGCAATCAGGCCCATGGAGGTCGCAAGCCTGGAAAATCTGAATTTCACTGTTTGAAGGGTTGTATTCATATAAATAAGCTCCTTTAGTTTGAAAGATTTGTAATTACGTGTCCTAGGTTATTTTACTGGGCTGACATGCAGAGTAAATTCGGCGTCAACTGCATCCAAGGATGCGGTCAGAGCATGTACCTTTACAGTCCATGTTCCTTCGGCGGTCATCAGTTCCTGACTACGGAATGGCTGAAGCTGTCCCACAGGCAGAACGAATTCCTGCCGGGTTTTGTCAGGAGCTTCTGGAACGAGCGTCAATGCGACCTGTTGGATTCCAGTAACGTTGGCTCCTTTGGCATCCTGAACAGTAACCTTAAATTCATTACTACCCACCGCATTCGGGCTAACCGCCAGCGTGACGTTATATTCGCCTGCGGTGCGAGTTTCCTCAAACGGAACCGCAGGTGCCTGACCGGGTGACAGGTGGGTAAGCACCGCTGCCAGCAGCAGCACGAGTAGGCCGATGGACAGCTCGATGCGCAAGCCCCCGGCGGCACGCTTGGCTGCCGCCGCTTGCCGTGCGCTGCGGAATTGGCTGGCCGCGAAGGCCAGCATGACCAGCAGCAGCGCTGCTTTCCCGAGCAGAACGAGTCCGTAGGACGTGTTCAGCAGCATGGAGGGAGCCGGGACGTACAGTACGGCTCCATACATGCCGGTGGCGAGCAGCGCCGCCACCATGGCAATGCCCCATCCGGCAAAGCGGCGCAGGGCCGCTTGCCGCAAAGCTGCCCGCTCGGACACGGGCAGCTCTGGACCGGCAGCAGGCAGGCACAATGCCATGACGGCAAGTGAGCCGATCCAGAAGGCTGCCGCGGCCAGATGGACGAAGTCCGCTGCGATGGCTGGAGCCGGATGGGTAGCCGCCGCCGCATGGCCGACAAAGGCCTTGGACAGCATGAGGCTTAGCGTCAGGACGACGGAGCCGTAGCCCCAGAGACGACGCTGGCGGTTGGAGATGCTGTGATCCAACGCGTAAATCAGTGCTACGCTCAGCACCAGCACGAGAATCATCTGGATAAACCAGATTTGTCCCGCCCCCGTGAACTGGAGGGCTTCTCCAAGGATCGGGAACGAAAAGCCCTGCCCGATAGAAATTCCGGCATCCCAGGATGCCTGAAGCGGCAGACTGATCAGGATGGCGCCAGACGTGATACCGTAGCCGCTCCATAGCAGAGCGGACCAGCGTGGTAACGTGATGCCTGTCTGTCGATCATGTTTCTGCCGCTCACTTGTGACCTTGCTTAGATTCGTTCCTGGCAGGATGAACAGCTCAAAACAGAGCGCTCCCAAAAGCAACGACAGTCCTATATACAGCAACCAGCGGGTAGCAATGAGGTCAAGCCGCGATACCCCCGAGCCTTCGGATGTGGCGGCCGCAGGGTCCGTATACGCATTGGAACCGTTGCCGACCTGGAATGGAATCACTCCGTTGACCGGATGTCCGTCCGCCGATAAGGCTCTCCAATTAACGGTATAAATTCCATTTTTCATCCCCGGAATCAGTTTGATTTCCATGGTGGCTTTGTGCTCCGGGTTGAGCTGTGCTTTTCCTGTATCGACTCGCTTACCTGTTTCATCGGTCACTTTGATCGACATAAAGGCAGACTGCAGATCCTCATTGAAGGTGATGATCACCTGTGAAGGCGACTTGTCCAAAACCTGATTTTCAGTCGGACTGGATTCAACGACAAAGGCATGGGCCCATGATGAGCGAGGAAACAGGATAAGAAGTGGTAGACACAGCAATAGAAGACAAGCCGCACGGGCTGGTCTGGACAGGTACAACATGCCTGTGAAGTCACCTTCTCTCGATTATTTGAAGCGAGGATATCCTCATTTGTAACATTTTATACGGACAAACCCAATCCTTATCTTAATCATAGTACATACAGCGTGAATAGATGGAGCGAATTATGACATTTATATGAAATTTGAAATAAATAGCATTTTGCATGTGCTATTCATATGAAAACCCCTGCCGATGTAGAAATCCGGGCGATTTCTGGCGGCAGGGGCAATGAGAAAGAGCTTGTGGGGAATGATATGCCTGTTTACACGGAATCCATGAAAGCAGGTTGCTTATGTTGAATATAGTGGATAAAAATAGCCGTTAGTTCGGGATCGAATTGGCTACCCGAGCAGGCTCGCAGTTCTTCAATGGCCTCCTCAAACGTTTTGGTGGGTTGATAAGGGCGTTCAGTTGTCATCGCATCAAAAGAGTCGATAATCGTCAACATCCGGCACAGCCGGGGAATTTGCTCACCCTTAAAGCCGAACGGATAGCCTCCCCCGTCATAGCGTTCATGATGCAGCTCCACAAAAGGAACCAGATCTGCGAATCGTTCGTTGGCCTCGATAATTCGTTTGCCCCACACGACATGTGCTTGCACCATCGTCCATTCCTCACAGGACAGCTTTTCTTTTTTATTGAGAATATTCCACGGAATTTCCAGCTTGCCAATGTCATGAATGAGAGCACCCAATATAAACCGCCGTTTATCCTCCGGGCCGAGCTGAAGCACCTCGCTCATATCTGCTGCATATCTGAATACCCGTTTGGAATGCTTGAAGGTATTAATATCCTTGTACAAAAACAGATTAAGCTGCTGCTCAATATCACGAATGTCCTGTCCCAGATCGACTTCACGTTCCAGTTCATTTAAACTGCCGTGTGTGTGAACGATATTTTTCCCCTGCTTCTTGGCGTAGTACAGTGCTTTATCTGCAAGATCGACCAGCTGTGATTTGTCGTAGATGTCGATGCGGCTTTGTGCAATGCCTGCGGAGAAGGACAAGCAGCCGTGCGGGAAAATTTCCACACCCTCGTAGCGGGAATCATTCAGTCTTTTTCGGATGGAATTGACCGTTTCGTAGGCTTGCTCGGCAGTATGCTCAGGCATTAGTAACGTGAATTCTTCTCCGCCATAGCGGGAGACGATAATATTGGAGCCGGAAGTTTCCTTTTTGAGAATCTCTCCGAGGAATCCTAACAGCTGATCGCCTTTCAGGTGACCGAAATGATCGTTGTACTTTTTGAAATCATCAATATCAATCAGGGCAAGGCTGAGAGGCGTATTCTGGGATCTGGCTATATTCAGCTCGGTTTCGAGTGCATTTTCAAAATAACTGTGATTGTACAGCCCTGTTCTGCGGTCCATGTTGGCTTTTTCTTCAATTTCCCGGTACATCGTAAACAACTGCTTGAACGCGTGGGATAGCAGCATACTTAGTGCAAGGAACAGCAGAAGCCCCAAAATACCGTTGTAGTAAATCAGTGTGGTCAGTACGAGAGACAGGATGAGTGTGCATAAGTAGACAAGCAGGGATTCAGCGAGAAAAGCCTTTTTTAGCTCATTGAGAGAGCCTTTGTAAGCGATATAAAAGTAGAGACCCAGTGTAATGGTATTCACCGTAAAGTAGCAGAACAATGCCAGCAGGTAGGCAGTAAAATGCTCATCGTTCAAGCCTCCCTGCGTACCGCCGCTAAGCTCAAAGACGACAGACGACAGGAAAATGGAGAGCGCATAGATGGAAAAATTGGCGGCGTGCTTCCACCAGGACAGTTCTCTATATCGGATTGCGGCAATGAGTACATTGAACAATAAAATGAGCATAGCGATTTCAGTACCATGTACAAAAATACAAGCGAGATAGACGGAGGAGTCCATCGATTGCTTGTTACTGGCTGGCGGCAGTTGGAAGGTAAAATGCTCCAAAATCAGAACTGCTCCCAGCAGGGAGTAGATCGTGACCCACTCTGTAGGCGAATAGTGCATAAAGGACCAATGGTTCGTATACAAGAGGATGCCTAAGCCTGCCATACATATGAGAAAAACGTATAATCCCGTCGCGCTAACCCGTTCTTGCAGCTTTTTTATTATACTCATCATTTCATTCTCCTGCCTTGTCGTATCTTGATGTCAAAGCTACCAGGGGGTAAATGGGATAATTTACAATTTTGTAATCGAAAATTTCACATGAAAAAACAGGCCGGAATCCAGCCTGTTTTGTTGAGCCTGTGCTTCCCTTTTCCTTATCGGTAATTAGCCTCCGATTTTGTAACCGGAAGTCAAAGCGATTACGACAGAAGCGACGATAATAGCGTTGATAATCACACGGGAATATTTCAAGTTTTTCATAGGGTTCCCTCCCTTCCTTGGAATAAGGTACGCACTAGGCGTGGCGGGGATTGATTTCTTGCTGATTACCCTTCTTCTTGTTCACGACCATGACGCTTTGGATAAACAGGAACATCCCGAAGTTCATGACGACATCTCCAATACTAATCACCTGCGTACGTGGATAAGGCTTGGAGAGCGGAATAATATCACCCAAAAATGATAAACGTGTACCCGCATCCATCATGTAATGCTTTGAGATAACACTTCCAGATTTAAGCATTTCCGTATAATAAGGGCCTAGCCCCTCAGAAGCGCTCAACGAGACTGGCATCCTGCCGCCATTGACCGCCATGACGACAAAATTCAACAGGACTCCGATTAAAATAAGCTTGAATCCCTTGTGGTGCCTGTTCAGCCAGAGAAAAATCAATCCAACCGCATAGATGCCCATAAACAGATACCCGTTTATGGACGCAAGCCAGGCCCATTTTTCCTGAGCATAAAAAATAATGAACTGCACCAGTAGCAGCACAGGAAACATCCAGCCAGCTATGAGTCGAATTTGACTGAAACGAATTAAACCCTGTCGCCAGCCCCCTCGGAACAGACCTACAATGAGACCAAGCAGCACTCCATCATAGACCATGGCTATTCTCCAGTTTTCGCAAATTTTTTTTGTTTTGGTTAAGGTATGATTCGACCTTAAATTGGTAAATTCCTGCCTGATATGTAGCAGTTTCGAAAAAAAATTGCGGATTAGCGTGTAATTGTTCGAAGTGGGGCGAAAGGAGTGATATCATGATATATTGCAGTGATATTTCATATTTTTCAGAAAAGGATGGTTGTTATTATGAATCGGTTTTCCAATAGGGTAATGGTTGCCGCAGATATGACCAAATCCCGGATTTTATGGATTGCTTTTGTTCTGGGATCATTGAGCGCCTTTGGACCCTTGTCCATAGATATGTATTTGCCATCATTGCCAACATTAGCTGACAATCTGCATACGACGACTTCGCTGGCGCAGCTCAGTCTGACCGCCTGCTTGCTGGGTCTGGCCGTAGGTCAGATCGTGGCGGGCCCGTTGAGCGATGTAAGAGGACGTAGAGGACCGCTTGTAGTGTCGCTTATCCTGTACGCCGCCGCGTCGCTGTTATGCGTGTTTGCGCCGAGTATCAGCGTGCTGATCGGGCTGCGTTTTATTCAGGGGCTTACCGGGTCTGCGGGGATTGTCATCTCCAGAGCCGTTGCGCGTGATCTATATTCGGGCAAAGAGCTGACACGCTTCTTTTCACTGCTCATGCTTGTGAACGGTGTGGCTCCGATTGCTGCTCCTGTGCTGGGCGGTGTTCTGTTGAATTTTGTATCCTGGCGTGGTGTGTTCATGGTGCTTTGCGTAGTCGGGGTGGCTATGTTAATTGCCGTCGTGTTGGGGCTACCGGAAACACTGCCTGTCAGCCGCCGTTCGTCGGGTGGTTTGGAGCAGACGCTTCGTACACTCGGTCATCTTTTTACGGATCGGCGCTTTATGGGATACGCCTTCTCGCAGGCGCTCATTACAGGAGCCATGTTTGCGTACATCGCTGGCTCGCCGTTCGTGCTTCAGGATATTTTCGGGGTTTCACCTCAGACATACAGTATTATTTTCGCGGTTAATGGTTTGGGGATTGTACTGTTTTCTCAATTGACCGGGAGGCTTGTCGGCCGTTTCAGCGAACGGCAGTTGCTCTTATCGGGTTTGGTGATTGCGGCTGTAGCCGGAATTAGTTTGCTTACTGTGGCTTTTACCGGAGGTCAACTGTTTGCTGTTCTAGTTCCGCTATTCTTTGTTGTTTCCTGCGTCGGGATCGTGAGTACCACCACCACTTCATTGGCAATGCAAAGCCAG
The DNA here is from genome assembly GCF_005217525.1 of Paenibacillus terrae. Taxonomy (GTDB): domain Bacteria; phylum Bacillota; class Bacilli; order Paenibacillales; family Paenibacillaceae; genus Paenibacillus; species Paenibacillus terrae_C. The sequence goes on from NZ_PNXQ01000010.1 coordinate 51,643, forward strand.
CAGCGCTCCGCAGGCAGTGCGTCCGCCATGCTCGGCTTGCTGCCTCTGTTGCTTGGCTCCATCGCTTCGCCGCTGGTGGGTCTGGGCAGTGGAACAACGCCTATACCAATGGCTATCGTCATCGCTATAGCGGAAGTCGGTGCGTTGTTAAGCTTTATGGTGCTTGCCCAAGGAAGGGCGCGCGAAGGCCTGAAATAAGGCAAACAGGTGACATTTTTCTGGAAGGTTGACATACCCCATAGGGGTATATTATGCTAGAAGCATATTAACAAATGCATGAATGCATATACACAACACAGGAGGCTGATGTATGGCTAAGGAGCAACCTGTTTCCAACGCTGAAGTCCATGAGGCTCATTGCGGAACAGAGGGGGAAAAGGCCGTCAGAAAAAGTCATCACTCGGCAGAATTCAAGAACAGTCTTACATCCCGATTGAACCGTATTGAAGGTCAGGTTCGAGGAATCAAGGGCTTGATCGAGAAGGATACCTACTGTGACGATGTGCTGAACCAGATTGCGGCTGTCCAGTCCGCCCTGAATGGTGTCGGCAAGCTGCTGCTGGAAGGGCATATGAAAAGCTGTGTCATTGAGCGCATGCAGGCCGGAGAGCCGGAAGTGATTGATGAGCTGCTGGTTACGGTCAAGAAGCTGATCCGTTAAGAGCAATATCCATACACACATGAATCGGGTACACGAAGTATCCAGGAGGAGGAAACACAATGGCACAAGTAACATTGAACGTAGAAGGCATGAGCTGCAATCATTGCGTGAAGGCAGTAGAAGGAGCTTTGGAGAAAGTCGGCGCTTCCGGCAAGGTCAGTCTTGAAGCGAAACAAGTAGCTGTAGAATACGATGAGTCCAAGCTGAACGTTGAAGCGTTGAAAACCGT
>NZ_PNXQ01000010.1:52542-52981 GCF_005217525.1 Paenibacillus terrae
TTGAAGACCAAGGCTATGACGTCGTTTAAGTTGGATATTTAATGCGTAAAAAGACTTGTTTTAAAGGAGAAGCTTCCGTAAAGAGGCTTTTTCTTTTGAACATGAATATACCCCATAGGGGTATGTAGGAGGAGGGTTACCATGGAAAACCGTGTGACCGACGGTGACAAGCAGACAACGCTTCATATTACGGGGATGTCCTGTGCTGCCTGCGCCAGCCGTATTGAAAAGGGACTGAATCGAATAGACGGCGTGGCGCAGGCTAATGTGAATCTGGCTTTGGAGCAGGCGTCGATTTCGTATGATCCGACGCAGGCGGATATTCCTGATTTTCGAGATAAAATTGCTTCTTTGGGTTTTGGAACCGTGAGTGAGGAAGCCAATCTGAATGTGACAGGCATGACATGCGCAGCCTGCGCAACCCGGATTGAGAAGGGTC
>NZ_PNXQ01000010.1:52991-69868 GCF_005217525.1 Paenibacillus terrae
GAGCTACGGTGAATTTGGCGATGGAAACAGCACATGTGGAATATGCGGCGGGAAGCATTGCAGTTGGTGATCTGGTGAGCAAGATTGAACAGCTTGGCTATGGTGCTATCCCGCAGAGTGCCGAGGATCACATCGCAGATGTGCGCAGCAAGGATTTGAATCGTAAAAAGTGGAAGTGGATCGTGTCTGCGATACTGTCGCTTCCGCTGTTATGGGCGATGGTGGCTCATTTCTCCTTTACCTCATGGATTTATGTGCCTGGCTTATTTCTGAATCCGTGGTTCCAGCTTGTGCTTACTACACCGATCCAGTTTATCATTGGATGGCAGTTTTACGTGGGAGCGTATAAGGCGCTGCGCAACGGCGGTTCCAATATGGATGTACTGGTTGCTCTGGGCACGTCTTCCGCCTATTTTTACAGCCTGTATCTCACCCTGCGTCCGTCTACCGTGATGGACAGCATGGGAGGTATGGCAGGGATGCCTGTCATGAAAATGCCTGAGCTGTACTATGAGACAAGCGCGGTGCTGATTACGCTTATTCTCGTCGGTAAATGGTTCGAGGCAGTAGCCAAGGGCCGTTCGTCCGAGGCGATCAAGAGTCTGATGAGTCTCCAGGCGACGACGGCGCGTGTGGTACGTGATGGGCAAGAGCTTGATATACCGATTGAGCAGGTTCGTGTGAAAGATATCTTCATTGTACGTCCCGGCGAGAAAATTCCTGTCGATGGTGTGGTTGTGGACGGACGCTCGGCGGTGGATGAATCCATGCTGAGTGGCGAAAGCCTTCCGGTGGAAAAAGAAGCAGGTTCTGCGGTTACAGGAGCTACGCTCAATAAAAACGGTGTACTTCGTATCCAGGCCGAGCGTGTCGGTGGCGATACGGCATTGGCCCGTATTATTAAGGTCGTGGAAGATGCGCAAAATTCCAAGGCACCGATTCAGCGGATTGCTGACCAAATATCAGGAATTTTTGTCCCAATCGTTGTAGCTATAGCTGCAATGACCTTTATCGTCTGGTTTTTCCTTGTAACTCCGGCCGATTTTGCAGGCTCCCTGGAGAAAATGATTGCAGTGCTTGTCATTGCTTGCCCTTGTGCGCTCGGATTGGCTACGCCAACGTCTATCATGGCGGGATCGGGACGCGCCGCGGAATACGGCATTCTGTTCAAGGGTGGCGAGCATCTGGAGATGACTCGTTCGGTCAATGCCGTGGTGCTGGATAAAACGGGCACGGTTACGAACGGCAGGCCTGAGCTGACGGATGTTGTGGTCGGAGAAGGAAGCTTGGGCGAAACGGATTTGCTGCGGATGTTGGCTGCGGCGGAAAAAAGCTCGGAGCATCCGCTGGCGGAAGCCATTGTAAGGGGAATTATGGATCGCGGCATTGAGCCAGTAGAGTCAACGGATTTTGAAAATATTCCTGGTTATGGCGTGAAGGCTCATGTGGAAGGCAAGCAAGTGCTGGCAGGTACACGCCGACTGATGCGTCGTGAGGGCATCGCGGTTGGTGAATTAGCCGAGCAGCATATGCATGAGCTGGAGAACGCAGGCAAAACAGCCATGCTGATTGCGGTGGACGGTTCCTATTCCGGACTGGTAGCTGTGGCGGATACGATCAAGGAAACGTCACGGGAGGCGGTTGCCCGTCTGCGTGCGATGAACATTGAGGTTATCATGATTACGGGTGACAATGAACGGACCGCGAAGGCTGTGGCTGCCGAGGCCGGAATTGAACGGGTACTGGCAGAGGTGCTGCCTGAAGGCAAGGCAGAAGAAGTGAAACGACTTCAGGAGCAGGGCCTGATCGTAGCCATGGTAGGCGATGGCATTAATGACGCGCCCGCGCTGGCTACCGCTAATATCGGGATGGCGATGGGCACGGGTACGGATGTGGCAATGGAGGCTGCCGATATTACGCTCATGCGCGGCAACCTGAACAGCATTCCCGACGCGATCGAGATGAGCCGCCGGACCATGACTAACATAAGTCAGAATCTGTTTTGGGCGCTTGGCTACAACGTAATCGGCATCCCGATTGCTGCCCTGGGCTTCCTCGCCCCGTGGCTTGCAGGAGCAGCCATGGCATTTAGCTCTGTTTCGGTTGTGCTGAATGCGCTCCGTCTCCAACGGGTGAAGCTATAATCTGTGCAAAAATAGCAACGGCAATGCATTTACGTCCTGGACGTTTGTGCCATTGCCGTTTTTTAATCTTCAGTCATGTCTCTTTTTAGTCTGTTTGCTGTTTTTTTCGGGGAAAAAATAACTCCACCTGAGTTCCTTTATTTGTTTCTGAATGGATTCGGATGCTTCCGCCATGTACCTCTACAATCCACTGAGCGATGGATAGTCCAAGTCCTGTTCCCCCCTCAGTACGGGATCTGACCTTGTCACCGCGATAAAATCGGTCAAAGACATAAGGCAATTCATCTTCTGCGATTCCGGAGCCGTTATCTGATACGCTGATATACACAGAATTTCCTTGATAACGTCCAATTACTTTTATCTGCCCGGTGGAGGGGGTATATTTCAAAGCATTATCCAGCAGGATGGTAAAAAGCTGGTGTATTCTCCCGTCATCTCCCCATAGGAGCAGAGGCTCCTGTAATTCCGTAAGGATATTGACCCCTTTGGTATCTGCCAATAGTTTGAACTGCTCTGCTAACTCCCGTAATAATGAATCCAGTGTGATGAACGAGGGTTCAATCTGTAGCTGATTGGAATCGGATCGGGCCAGTGTCAGCAGATCCTCCAGCAGCCTGCCCATCCACTTGCTTTCTTTTAAAATTACAGCGATATGAGGACTTTCCTGTTCTATAGAGTGTGTGGGATGCCTCAGGAGCATCTCTGTTTGGGCATGGATGATTGCCGTCGGTGTTCGCATCTCATGTGAGGCATCTGCAACAAAGCGTTGCTGCTTTTCCCAGGAGTTTCGTATAGGCACAAGCGCACGTCCCGCTAGAAATATACCCGCAAAAACAAAAATAATCCCTCCGATGACAATTCCCGCAGTAATATCCCACATCAAGGAATGGAGCGTCCGCTGCACATCCTGCAAGCTCTTGACGAGGCAAACTATGATCGGCGTGTTGGCATGTTTGGGCATATACACAAATTGAAGGGCCCGATAACTGCGATCACCGATGCTCACCGTCCGAATGGTCTGTGTGTTTGATTGATCTTTGAACAAACTAGCCATATCCAGGGGAAATGACTGCTGGGGCGTTTGCCCAAGGAACTCATTTTGATCAGACCAGAACAGGTATGTTATTTTCTCATCATGTTCGGGGTCCAAATCATTGGATTGGAGTAGTTCTGATGGAATGCGAGAGGCTTGAGCACGCTTTTGGGCCTGTACCATGATTTCATCCGTATCATGATATAGCTGGTATTGCATATGAACGTACAGCCAGATGCCCAATATGGAAAAAACGAGAAGAAAAACAATAGTATTCAGGATGACCAGCCGTCTGCGAATGTTAGTGAACATGAGGGTCACCCGTTAACATATAACCGATTCCACGTACGGTTCGGAGAAGATTGTCTGCGTTACGGGCTGCGAGCTTTTTACGCAAAAGATGCATATATACGTCGACTGCGGTCGTGGCTGACCCCGAATCAAACCCCCAAACCCGGTCGAATATCTGCTCACGGGTTAATATTTGCTCTTTATTACATAGAAAATACTCCAGTAATTTATATTCTGTCGCCGTTAAGTTCAAGCCCTGTTCTCCGCTAAATGCGTCTCTCGCTGCAGGGACTAATCGGATAGGTCCATAGATCAATTCGCCTTCCTGTCCTATGGTGCCCTTTCTCCTCAAAACAGCTCTTGTTCGTGCCAATAATTCCGATACGGCGAACGGTTTCGTGATGTAGTCGTCTGCTCCGATATCCAGTCCGGCGACACGATCCTCTACTGCATCTTTAGCTGTCAAAAGAATGATTGGGACGAGCATAGCGTGTGCCCTCAGCTTTTTGACGATTTCAACACCGCTCATTCCAGGCAACATGATATCGAGAATAATCAAATCATAAATATTCTGTTGGGCCAAATAATACCCCTCGTCGCCAGTTTCTGCGCCATCTGTCAGGAAAGATTCACTTTCAAAGAGGTCACGGACAATTTTGAGAAGAGAAGGATCATCTTCTACGACAAGCACTCGCACACGTTGTTCCACCTTTCAGCGATCAAACTCATTTGTTTGTTTTTTAAGAAAATTTAAATATTCCACTACTATACTAGCATTATCAGCAGAGGCGTATAAGGATAATCATATATGGAGGGATTTTCATGGCACAGATGAATAAAAAATGGGTCGTTTTATGCTCAACAGCGATTACAGCAGTGTACGCAGCCGGATATTTTACGACGGAAACCGAGGCAGCCATGCCGCCATTGCCGCATCACACGCAAGTCAGTATTCCAACAAATGATATATCAAAAAACAATAATCCTTCAAATGTAAAGTCAACCTATACGAATAAACATAATATTCCACCCAAAAGTTTATATAAAGATGGTACCTATACGGGGATGGGCAATAATCGGCGTGGTTCCATTGAAGTTAGCGTAACGATCAAGAATGATAAAATAACGGACGTTGAAGTTAGCCATTTTGCTATGCATTATTCGGAAAGTGATATAGCAGGGCTCCCTTCGGAGGTTGTGCAAAACCAGAGTGAACAAGTGAGGAATGTATCCGGTGCAACGTATAGCACCCGGGCATTTCAGGACGCTGTACAAAATGCGCTCTCCAGCGCACAAAACGTGTAGCTATGAAAAGAACTAAATTATATATGGACACTGCCGTAAGCATACAGATTGTTACAGGAAAATCCACATCCGAAGAAGCGGTCACACAGAAAATGAATCAGGCATTTGAGGCTTTTCAAAAAGTAGAGCAAGCTTGCAGTCGTTTTAGCCCTGACAGTGAATTGATGAGCGTCTGCCAACAGGTAGGAGTACCTGTAAGCGTGAGCCCGTTTTTGTTTGAACCCCTCAAATTTGCTTTGGAAATAGCCAAATGGACGGATGGGATATTTGATCCTACGGTAGGAAAAACAATGGAATATCATGGCTTTAATCGACATTATTTAACCGGGCAATCCATTGAAAGTCCTTCTGCCGCTACGGTAACTTATCGGGATATCATTTTAAATGAACAAGATCGTACATTGTGTTTGCAGAAGCCGTTGGTGATTGATTTAGGGGCTGTAGCCAAAGGATTTGCCATTGACTTGGCAGCTCATGAGTTAAAAGAATTTGAAGGATTTGTCGTGAATGCGGGCGGCGATCTGTTTGCAGGAGGGGTGAACGATGGTGGAGAGGCATGGGAAATAGGTATTCAGCATCCTGAACGCAAAGAGGAAATGGTATCGACGGTTCTGCTTTCCAATGAGGCTATCTGTACTTCGGGAGGTTACGAGCGCAAGAGTGCGGCTGAGGCTGATGTACATCATTTGATTGATCCTAAAACCAAGCGCTCGCCCAAGGAATGGGTTAGTTCCAGCGTGATTGCCCCCTTCGCTATGATGGCGGATGCTTTTTCTACGGCATCATTTTTGTTGGGTGCAGCAGAGGGGCAGCGGCTCATGGAACAAGCGGGTTTACAAGGCATCCTCATTACATCTGATTTACAATTGGTTCGAGTAGGAGGGTTATAAATGACGATAAAACAATGGAGTAAATCACCAAAAGGCTATGTTGCAATGGTTATCACGGCTTATCTTCTTATAGCCTCTATCGCAGAGCATGACATGGCTGGCATGATCCATGGAATCGTGGCCGTCGGTGCTGCTGTAGCCGTTGACATTCTTTGTGGCTTGATGAGACAAAGGAAGCGAATGCTGCCGGATGGTGCATTGATCACAGGGCTACTTATCGCCCTGGTGTTAAGCACGGCGACCTCTTGGCCCGTTGTTGCGGCTACTTCAGCGATTGCCATAGTATCCAAGCACCTGTTGGTCTATAGGAAGAAGCCGATTTTTAATCCAGCGGCTTTTGGATTGCTGCTATCTATTCTCATATTTGGATCAGGGCAGAGCTGGTGGGGGGCATTCGGGGATTTAGCCACATGGATGATTGCCTTCCTGCTCATTGGTGGATATGTAATAACGGATCGGGTCAATAAATTTCCGCAGGTGTTTTCGTTTTTCGGGACATTTTTTGTATTGTTGTTCCTTATAGGTCGCTTTCATCTGGGAGATGCTTCGGATGCGCTTCGTCCTCCATTCATCAATGCTGCTCTTTTCTTTGGCTTTTTTATGCTCACTGATTTGCCCACGACTCCAGCCAAGATGAAGGATCAAATCGTTTTTGGGATTCTTGTCGCATTTGTAGGAGCGGCTGTGTATGACCTTTTTGGAGGATTAATGTACTTGTTTATAGGGCTGCTATTGGCAAACCTGTATCATGTACTCAAATCACGTTTGAGTGCAAGAGTGACCAACAGGCCTGTTTCGAATATGCAACCAGTCTCCAGGCGAGGTTAAACGGTTAAAATAAGCAAGTACGTACGGGATTGACTTCCAGCGTGCTTGCTTTTTGCCGTGGAGTGAGGTTGCTTATCATTCCCGAAAGTTTCATAATACTTGTAGTAGTGCCATGCAAACATGCAAAAACCTCTTCGTATACGCACAGTTTGACACAGATAAAAAGCTTATATTATGGATTAGGAGTGAAGCAGTCATGAATGATACGATTTCCTTGTTGATGAATCATCGGTCTGTACGAAGATTCAAGTCAGACGCCGTTACCGATGAGCAACTCGCAGCTATTGTGGCAGCAGGCCAGATGGCTTCCTCGTCCAGCAATGTACAGGCTTATACCGTCATTGCCGTTACAGAGCCTTCTTTGAAAACAAAGCTGGCTGAGTTGGCGGGGGGTCAGGCTTACGTTGAGCAATGCCCGGTGTTTATGGTATGGTGTGCAGATTTGTACCGCTTGAAGCAGGTCACAGTTCACCATCAGCCCGGCCAGCCCTCCTATGAAGGTTCCGTCGAAAATTATACGGTTGCGACCATTGATGCCGCGTTAGCTGCACAGAATGCCGCGGTAGCCGCCGAATCACTCGGTTTGGGCATGGTCTACATCGGGGGCATCCGTACGAAAATAGCCGAGGTATCCGAGCTGTTGGGATTGCCTGAGCTGGTATATCCGGTGTTCGGTATGTGTATTGGGGTACCGGATCAGGAAGGGAGCTTACGTCCACGTCTTCCGCTGTCCGGTGTTTTGCATATGAACGGCTACGACAAAAATCAGACGATGAAGGCTGTGGATCTGTATGATCACACATCGGCTGAATATTTGAAGGAACGCACAGGTGGCCAGCGGTCTACCCCATGGTCAGAGCAAATGGCAGCAAGACTGACCGAGCCTGCACGTTTGCAGATGAAGTCTTTTTTGGAGCAAAAGGGATTTTTGAAGCAATAAAGGTCGGGTACGCGATAAAAATAACGCAGCAACATATAAATGGCATGAAGCCATAGGTATGTTTGAAAAATACAAAGAATCTCCTTTTTGCGCATGATGAATTCCGCGTAATAGGAGGTTCTTTGCTTTTGTTGTAAGCTGGCTTGTATATCTTTTCAGGGAATAGCTGATATGGCTTTATAAATTAGACAGTGCGTAAAAGCGTCTCGTATTGTCATAAAATAATTGCCGAACGATAGTTTCATTTTGACCTGTCAGCTTGCTATACGCCCGAATGACTTCGGCGGTCATGCGTGGATGGGTCTGTTGTCCGGCAAAAGGCCCCTCAAAGGGCCAGGGGCCGTCCGTTTCCGCCATCACCTGACCGGATGGATACTGTATTGCCAAGCTTCGGATTTCATCCTCATACAAGAGATCCGGTGTGAAGGAGACATAATAGCCGTTACGAGCCATGCGTTCGGTCGTGGCGGTAGAGCCTTTAAACCAATGGAAATGCGCCTGTGTGACGCCATAGCGTCCCAGTAAGTCGCAGGCAATGTCCGCGTCCTCATAGACGGCATGCAGCACAATCGGTTTGTTATGCTTCCGTGCAAACATGACAAAACGCTCCAGTAATTCTATGTAAGGAGCGAGGTCAAAGGGAACTCCACTCCGCAAGGCTTCCAGCCGATTATAGTAGGGCAAGCCGACCTCACCTACCGCGACCATATGCTCTGCATGCTTGTCCATCCAGTCGAACAACAGATCAAGCTCAGCTTGCGGTGGAAGAGGCTGTTCGGGATGAAAGCCAAAGGCGGGTCGTACCAGCCCGGGAAAACGCTCAGACAAGCACAAATTGGCCCGGCTGGAGGCGAGATGCATGGACACGGCAATGACGGCTTCGACGCTGCTATCTGCAAGCGAAGCGAGCAATAGCTCTTGCTGCTCAGACGGATAGCTATCCACATGAATATGCGCGTCGATTAGAGGCGCGGGTACTTGCGCCGTCGTTGGCGCTGTCGTGTCCAGCTTCTTATTGTTCGAGTCATTCATAACGGCTTCGCCCCATTACCTGAAGCATCCTCACGGATGCCTCCAGTGTTGTCCGTGTCGCCTTCCAGTCTGTGCTTTTCCTCGCGCATCCAGCCTGTCATTTTCCGCTTCCATTCGATAAAGCGTGGGTCGAGGGTGATTTCTTCCCTGCGAGGGCGAGGGAAGGGAACGTCTACGACGTGTATCACCGAAGCAGGTCGTGCCGACAGTACATAGATACGGTCTGAGAGCAGCAACGCTTCCTCAATGCTGTGTGTAATAAACAGCACGGAGCGGCGGTTCTTCTCCCACATCCGCAATAACCATTGCTGCATATCTGCACGTGTCAGCGCATCCAGGGCGCTGAACGGCTCATCCAGCAGCATCAGCTCTTGCGGACTGAGTAGCGCGCGAAGGAAAGCCGCTCGCTGCTGCATGCCGCCAGAGAGCGTATGCGGATACGCCTTAGCGAATGGGCCAAGCCCGACCTGCTCCAGCCATTGCAGGGCTTCCTTACGGCGTTCGCGTTCGCTGCTGTGCCGGGGCTGCGCTGCTGTATCTTTACGCGGCGCATTTTCCTGCCCGAGCAGCACGTTGTCCAGCGTGGTACGCCACGGGAAAAGCGCGGGCTGTTGAGGCATATAGCTGATATGCCCGCGTTCCCCAGTCACGTCCTGTCCGTTCATACGGATGTGCCCCAACTGCGGCTTGAGCAGCCCGCCGATGATGTGAAACAGCGTGCTTTTGCCGCTGCCGGACGGACCGATCAGAGAGACGAATTCCCCAGGTCGGACGCTCAAGGATACATCCTGCAATACAGGCAGCGAGCTTCGCTTTTCCCGGAAGGCCAGGCTAATGCCTTCCAGTTCCAAGGCTGGAGGAGTGGAAGAATGCTCCTGCTGTTCCAAGGCTCCTTGGACTCGTTGTTCATCAGCCATATTTTGCGGTGATAAGTCAGTCGGATGCAGACTCATATGCACCACGTCCTTTCTTTGATATCCTGCGGTTCCATCGTATTCTGGTTATACCATTTGGAAGCTATTCCTGATCGGGTTTCCAGCGTACCAGCCATTTTTCCAGCAGTAGAATAGCTACGAACATTAACAAACTGAGTGTAACAATGATGCCAATGGCGGCAAAAATCAGATCCGTGCGGTAGGCTGATTTTTGCAGATTCATATAATAACCAATTCCTTCACTGGCTCCGATCCATTCCGCAATGATTGCGCCCATTACGCTGTAAGTGGCGGCAATCTTGATGCCCGAAAATACTTGTGGCAGGGAATGCGGCAGCTCCAGCTTCATAAAAATAGCCATGCGGCCTGCGCCCGACATGCGCATATAGCTCATCATCGTGCGGTCCGTCCGCGTCAGTCCGTCCATGGCCGCTACAGCCACGGGGAAAAAGCAGACCAGTGTAATCACCATCAGCTTGGGCAACACGCCAAAACCAAACCACACCATCAGCAATGGGCCGAGAGCGATGGTTGGAATGTTTTGACTAAGAATGAGCAGCGGGTACAGAGCCGACTTGAGAAAAGGGATGGTATGAAGAACAATGGCGATCCATAGTCCCGTTGCGGTGCCGATAGCAAATCCCGCCAGCGTTAAGCGAACAGTAGCCCAAGTATGGGCACCAAGCAGCGCCGACTGAGACATTCCTTCCTGAACGATCAGGGACGGAGCAGGCAGTATCCATGATTCCACATTCCAATAGGAAACCGCTCCCTGCCAGGCCGCTAAAAAGAAGAGGACCGCCACAAGGGGCGGCCATACGCTTTTCCACCAGGATGCGTTTTTGCCTTTCGGGTTCATGGGCGATATTTCTCGGTCAGCTTATCCATGCTGATGCCCTGCGGGTTATGTGCGATTTTGATTTGTGAAATGATGCTTGGACTGCCTGCTTCCGTTAGTGCCTCGTGCATTTCTTTAACCACCTTCAGCAGCTCGTCCAGCTCGCCTTCCATGGTCGTATCCAATGGGTTCACCTGATGTTTGACACCGGAGCGCTGAATAACTTCAATTGCCTTATCTACATATGCGTAAGAGTCCTCGTTATTAGGGGTTTTAGGAATCACTTGAATACTGAGCAGTGTGTTAGCCATGTGAATTCACCTGTCCTTTATTTGGAGTGTTTTTAGGGAAATATGGTGGTTTAAGGCGGGTGGGAGACCGCTTCGCTTCTTCAGATTCAAATGAACCGCTGCGCTACCAACCGCCTTAAAAGCACCTTATTTTTAAAGTGGTTTGTGTGGCATTTTTTACACACAAGCGCACCTACTTAGCGCTTAGAATAAGACGAAACTAAAAAACAAACCCAGTGGAACGAGAACGAAGTGGGCGGAATGGTGCTGTAGAAGCGCGCTTTGGAAGCATCACCTTGCCCGGATTCCACCTCTGGATATTTATAAAAGAAATCTGGGTACAACAGCGATGGGAAGCACCATCCGTCCGCGTAGTGGCGCTTGGTGCACGTCCCTAGTTCGACTTTATTTGGTAATTTAGCGTTTTAACAAAATGATCAACGCTTGGGCAGGAAGTTGTTTGTGAAGGCTTTATTCACTTCCAAAGGCTTGCTGAGCAGCTTGCGCTCGTACATCCAGTCGGAGTAGTTTTTCCAGACCTCCGCTTTTTGTACGCCCCATTGGGCGGCATCGTCCTGATAACGCGGGCTTAGCCATTTTTGGCTGGCGAGTACCAGCTTTTTATCCAGTTCCGGAACCGCTTTGGTCAAGATGTCTGCGGCTTCTTCCGGGTGAGCGATGGTATATTCATAGCCTTGGGCGGTCGCGTCCATGAAGGCTTTGACCAGTTCGGGATCATTTTTAATCGTCTGTTCGTTGCTCACGATGACGGGCGTATAGTAATCCAGACTTTTGGAATAATCTTTTACATACAGCATATCCAGTGGTTCACCGCGTAGTTGGGCTTCAATCCCAGTCCAAGCGTAGAAGATCCAGGCAAAGTCGATATCGCGCTTCACGGCTGTAAAATAATCGGCATTACCCATGTTGATGATCTTCACCTTGCTCACGTCGCCTTTGTCCGCATCCATAATGGATTTCATGACCGCTTCTTCTACAGGCGAACCCCAGCCGCCGTATTTTTTGCCTTCAAAATCCATTGGGCTCTTAATCCCGCGGTCTACCGGGGCTGCGAAGCCAGATGTATTATGCTGAATGACCGCAGCGATGGATACGAGCGGCACCCCTTGCGTACGAGCCTGTGTGACGCCCTCCTGATAGCTGATACCAAAAGGTACAGCATTGGAAGCAACCATTTGATCGGCTCCGCCCGAACCGGGCTGAACGATCTGGACATTCAAGCCTGCTTTTTCGTAAAATCCTTTGTCCTTGGCGACATAGAGGCCCGTATGATTCGTATTTGGCGTCCAGTCGAGCACGACTTTAACGTCCTTGAGTCCCTTGGTCGGGGAGGACGTTTGGGTGTCGGCGGCAGGAGTCTCGCCTTGTGGTGCAGAGGGGGAGCTTCCGCCGCAGGCGGTCAGGGTCAGGGCCATTAACCACAGGCTGATCAGCCCAAGGCTTAACATTTTCATGCGCTTCATCGTTGTGTTCTCTCCTTTTATTACCCGTAATCCGTCGGATCAGACAGCTTATGTTTCCCATTTCACAAAAATAACTCCTGCCAGACGCTATCTGTTCCAACAACATCATCTTCAACAAAAAAAGCGCCCCGAAGTTCCGGGACGCTTGCGCTTGTATATACCAAAGTAAGGGATGGCCCGCCGTAATATGAAAAGAAAGGGCGCATCTTGCTTAAGCATTCCTACGCTGGCATTACCCAGATCAGGTTGTAAGGGTCAGTGTCTTGGGACACACTCTCAGCCGGCCGATTCCAGCACCCCTGGCATTGTATAGTCGAATGGGTTGTTCATTCGGGTTTCCTACGACGATTATATGACTAGAAGTCGGGTCTGTCCAGTATAGGGGAAGAAGTGACGGTTCATTTGCCTTACGTCAGGGTACACTTTTACTGTGAGCTTTATTCTGAATGACCGTGATTTAGTCGGTTCAAGGCATGGGCATTCACAGGAATTCTAATTTGCGAAAAGGAGTTGTTGTACCGTGGGTAAAACGGAAACATTGGATCGCAGCCAACTGGAACAAGCCATTGTAAAGGCTTTGGATAACAACAAATTTTGCTCGTTGGGCACAGTAGAAGGCGGCAAGCCGAAGGTGCGCTATATGGCTCTTTTTAATGAAGGGCTGAACATCCATCTCGCGACAGATCGCAAAACACAAAAGGTGGAAGAGCTGAAGGATAATCCAAACGCTTATCTGCTGCTGGGATATGAGGTAGGCGGTACGAAGGAAGTCGTAGAGGTTGAGGCTACTGTCCGGGTAACGGCTGACGAGGGACTTCGCAAACAAGTGTGGAATGATTCGTTGAAGGAATGGTTTTCTGGCCCGGATGACCCTGATTATGTCATTCTGGATGTGAACCCAACTCGTATTGAGTATGTGGGTAAGCAGACCGGACGTCAGGTGTGGGAGAAATAGAATTGGATAGAATATGAGGAAACCAGCAATTCTCCAAGTTATTTGGGAGGTTTGCTGGTTTTTTTAGTTACGGAAAATTAATTATTTTTTCATAAATAAATGAAGTAAATGACTACTCTTTTGTCCGTCATTGGATTAAAATAGGAATGGTGGGTTCAAAGCTTACATATATGTGCAAAAGCATGTGTATGACGCCTACACCTTAATGAGGAGGGATATATTTTGATATTTCATAAAAAATGGTTTAGAGGGCTTACAGCAGTAGTTGTAGCCTGTAGCATGCTGGTGTTTTCAGCCGCTCCGTCCTGGGCTTCCAGCGAATCCAAGGATAGCGGTACAGTGAATTTGCGGATCATGGAAACAACGGATATTCATGCGGCCTTGATGAATTATGACTACTATGCCGACAAGGAAACGAACGAATATGGCTTGATTAACACAGCTGGACTGATCCAGCAGGCGCGCAGTGAAACAAGAAACAGCCTGTTGTTCGATAACGGCGACTTGTTGCAGGGCAATCCATTGGGCGATTATATGGCCAGAAGCAAAACCTTCGAGAAAGAAGGCGGTGTCCATCCGGTCTACAAGATGATGAACTTAATGGGCTATGATGCGGCTACGGTAGGGAATCACGAATTTAACTATGGTCTCGATTTTTTGGAAAGATCCCTCAAGGGAGCTGATTTTCCTTACGTAAATGCGAACGTGTATTACGATGATGGGGCCCAAGGAACTAAAAATTATTTTACCCCTTATCGGATTCTTGATAAAACGGTGACGGATGAAAAGGGTGAAACTCATTCACTCAGAGTGGGCGTGATTGGCTTGGTAACGCCTCAAATTACGCAGTGGGATGAAGGTAATTTGAAGGGTAAGGTCGTTACCAAGGATATTGTGGAAACGGCGAAAAAGTTTGTTCCTCAAATGAAAACGGAGGGTGCAGACATTATTATTGTGCTGGCACACACAGGTTATGAGGATGTGCCGCAAACTCCGATGATGGAAAATGCCGTTAAATATTTGAGCAAGGTGGACGGAATTAACGCTATTCTGTTTGGACATGCGCATAAATCTTTCCCCGGTCCTGATTTTAAGGGAATGAGCGGTGTAGACCTGGATAAAGGAACGATTAATGGTGTACCGGCTGTGGAAGCTTCCTCATGGGGCAAGGATCTGGGCATTATTGACCTGAGCCTGGAAAAGAAAAACCGCGTGTGGAATGTAACTAACTCCCAGTCAGAAGTGCGCCCGGTTGTGAATACTACCAATCCAGCCGTGCAACAGATCAAACCCGAATTCAAACTGACAGAGGCGGTCAAGGATGAACATAAAGGAACATTGGATTATGTTCGTCAACCGGTGGGAACAGCGACTGCACCGATCAACAGTTATTTTGCATTAGTGCAGGATGACCCATCCATTCAGATTGTGACGAATGCACAAAAATGGTACGTACAAAACCATCTTAAAGGAACCGAATACGAAAATCTTCCCGTATTGTCGGCTGGCGCCCCATTCAAGGCTGGTGGTCGAAACGGTGCCGAGTATTACACCAACATTCCTGAAGGCACGATAGCTATTAAAAACGTGTCCGATCTGTACGTGTACCCGAATACGGTTCAGGCCGTAGAAGTTACCGGTGCTGAAATTCAGGAATGGCTGGAATGGTCTGCGGGCCAGTTCAACCGTATCGATCCAAAGAAAACCGAGGAACAATCGCTGATTAACAAAGATTTTCCTACCTACAATTTTGATGTCATTGACGGTGTAAAGTACCAGATTGATGTGACTCAGCCTGCACGATATGACGCCAAGGGGACCGTTATTGATCCTTCTGCTCATCGTATCAAGGATTTACAATACAACGGGAAAGCAATTGATCCCGCACAGAAATTTATCGTAGCGACTAACAATTATCGTGCTTCCTCATCCAAACTGGCAAACCCGGATGGCAAACGCATTGTGATGGCAGCACCGGACGAAAGCCGCCAAGTCGTTATTGATTACATCCGTACGAACGGAACGATCAATCCGTCTGCGGATGGCAACTGGTCTATCGCTCCTTTCGGTGAGGCTAAGGTTACCTTCGAATCCTCGCCCGATGCAAAAGACGTGCTTGGCGGAAACCAGCAAATTTCATTCCTCGGCAGCGCGGCTGACGGATTTGCCAAATATAGTCTTAAAGCTGGCGCTAAGCCCAATGCAGCAACGACTACTGTAAAGGAAACCGTGGCTCCAGCGAAAGCAACGGCGAAGCCAGTTGTAAAAGCAACCAAACCGAAGGCTTCCAAATAAGTCTGGGTTTCTGGCTCCATTTAAATTCAAGATGAAGCAGCAAGTCTCTGTAAGCTGAGAGACTTGCTGCTTTTTTGATTTCAGGGAGTAGCGGTGCTGCTTGGACTTATAATTGGTTCAAAAGGCTTTATTTTTTGTCGAATATATACTTAAGTCCTAATCTGTAGTTAAAAATAACTTTATTTTTTGTGAAAACACGTAATTATGTAGTTCTTTTGTTCTAGTTATTTGTGATATAATGGTGAAAAAATCGGAAAATTGTTCCGAGGAGGACCATTATGACTTGCAGCAATTGCAGCATCATATTACCTATTAAGGACCAGGGATTGCTGAAAATCAGGCATTCCAGGGTGTCGCTTGCTCAAGTGCTGGACAACTTGGGTATGTTGTCGGAACAAATGAAACAGGAACAAGGGCGCGAGGACGGCATTGCGTTTTGCTACGACAGTCCTGCGGTGCTGGAGCAATTGATGGACAGGCTTGCTTGTCTGCCGAAGGAATGGTTGTTACATATGGAGGGTGTGGTGACGGGATCGTTTCATGTTGAAGGGTATGAGGATTGGCTTCCATTCAGCCAACTGCAGGCACGAATCAAGCATCCAGATGTCATGAAAATTATTGTGGATCAGAGCTTTTCCAACCATATGCAGCCTATTATTGACCACAAGCTGGACATTATCGGATTTGAATTTTTGTTGCGTCCGTCACATCCACAGAGACCCTTTCAGCCTTTTCGGCTGTTTGAAATTGCACGTGCAGCCGGGCTACACGCTCATCTGGATCGGTCGGCCCGTATTTCTGCGATTGAAAAAAGTGCAACATGTCTTCCTGCAGGAATCAAACGTTTTATTAACTTTCTTCCTTCCACCATTTATAATCCGACCTACTGCTTGCATCATACCTTTGAGACGATTGATCGGTTGTCCATGAATACGGAGGATTTTGTATTTGAAGTTGTAGAGACGGAAGAAATAAACGATCTGAATGTTCTGCATCATATTTTTGAGCAATATCGCAACCGGGGAATTTCGGTGGCATTGGATGACGTGGGAGCAGGTTATTCTACGACAGAGCTGATGAATCGACTCCAGCCAGATTATGTGAAAATTGACCGGAGTTTAATTAATGGCTGCTACCGTAACAGTGACCAGCAGCGACAAATTATGGGGATCGTGGAATCGGCTTTTCATTTTGGCGGCCAAGTGCTGGCTGAAGGAGTCGAGCAGCTGGAAGATTTTGAGTTTTGTCGTGAAGCAGGAGTATCGCTGGCTCAGGGTTATTTGTTTGGCAAGCCGGAGCCGAGTCCGCCCTCCAATTTTATGCTTAGTAGCGTAATGTAGTCAGAAACAAATTTAAGTATACGTAATCTATAAAAAGTGGAGCTAAAATGGGCTGTCCCATAAGCAAATTTCAACCGTATTGGACATTGCTTATATCACCATTAATGTAAAAAAACGCGAGTTGCAGAGGTTTTTTCACCCCTGCAACTCGCGTTTTTTGGTCTATGCTTGCCCACTGAGCAAGTTATGGGCAAGCGAAAGCCACCCTGCCTTCAATTTTACTTGGTAAGGAACGTTAAAAAACCGGAGGCAGTTACGACATGTTTTATTTTTAAAG
>NZ_PNXQ01000010.1:69878-83185 GCF_005217525.1 Paenibacillus terrae
GACGTTTTGAAGACAAACGGATACAGTGTATTACATAAGAAACAATGTTTCTTTTATAATACATTGTACCCATACTGGATAAAAAGTTTAACATTTAGGGAGGACAACCAAAATGCAAGCAGTGCAACTGAAAAACGGTTTTGGCTTTGAAGAATTAGCCTTGACGGAACTCGACATACCGGTGCCGGGACGGCTGGAAGTTCTGATCCGCATAAGGGCAGCGTCTCTTAATTATCGAGATTTGGTAATACTTAATGGAGTAATGCCGATCGGCATTCAATTTCCCTTCATTCCGTTATCCGATGGAGCGGGTGAAATTGTGGCTGTGGGCGAAGGGGTGACAAAATTTCAGATTGGACAAAGGGTAGCGGGAAATTTACAACAGAAATTCATTGGCGGGAGCACCAGAGCGGAGGTATTAAAGGACAGTCTGGGAGGCCCGCTCAGTGGAGTGGCGGCTGAATATATCGTTCTGCATGAAGAAGGGGTCGTCGCCATTCCGGATCACCTTTCTTGGGAGGAGGCTTCCACCTTGCCGATTGCGGCATTAACCGCATGGAGCATGCTGATGGAATCCGGCGGGCTGCGAGCGGGGGATACGGTGCTCTTGCAAGGAACAGGCGGTGTTTCCATCTTTGGGCTTCAATTCTCTCTGATGGCGGGAGCACGGGTAATAATCACATCGAGCAGCAATGACAAGCTGGAACGGGCAAAAGCTCTCGGCGCATGGCAGACAATCAACTATTCGGAAGTTCCCGAGTGGGGTAAGGTGGCTCTGGAGCTGACAGGCGGAGTCGACCATGTCCTGGATGTAGGGGGAGCGGCAACAATGGTGCAAACCATCAATGCACTTCGTACCGGAGGGACTGTGAGCATGGTCGGATTCTTATCGGGCTTGACCATTCCTGAGTTCGATGTCACCAGCATTTTGCAGAAGGCTGCGACGATTCGCGGCAGCCAAGTCGGTAACCGGGAACATTTCGAAAACATGAATCGTGCCATTTCCCGCCATCAATTACATCCTGTCATCGACCGGGTATTTCCGCTCAGCCGAATCGGCGAAGCCTTCGCACTTTTGGCTGAAGGAAAACAGTATTTCGGTAAAATCGTCGTTCAAATCTAAATATTATTAACATCACATAGGAGGCACTCTAATGCCCAGTAAACCTGATTTGTCTGTCAAAGATTCTCAAGGAAGAAAGAATAAGAAACCGCGTAAATGGGTACGCAGAACCGGATTATCGCTGCTGGCTGTAATCCTTCTGGGAGTGGTTATTTTTATGCTCATCCCTTCCCCTGTCCAGCCTGCAAAATGGCTTGCACCTACGGCCCCCTCTTTTGAACAAGCGGGTCCATGGCAACAAAACAATAAACTCAGCTCCGCAGAGCTTGTTACAGATGCCCCTAAGTTTCCGGAATTTATCACCTTTGACAAGAAAGGAAATTTATATACGGGAGACTCCGACGGGAAAATTTATAAGGTTGCCTTTGATACAAAGGGCAATCCGCAAAAGGCCCAACTATATGCAGATACCAAAGGAACGCCCAATGGACTTATGTTTGACGCAAGTGGAAATCTGATCGTTACGGATGTTAAGAAGGGGCTGCTGTCGGTAGATCCTTCGGGAAACGTGACGGTGTTGGCCGACCAAGTCGACGGCACACCGATCTATTTGGCCAACGAGCTGGATATTGCCAAAGATGGTACCATTTATTTTTCTGACACCTCCAATTATGGCAGTGTAGTCTTCAAAGAAATCGCCGAGAACAAGCCACATGGACGTTTGCTGAAATATGATCCGGCGACCAAGCAGACGACAGTTCTGTTGGAAGGCCTTTATTTTGCGAACGGGGTTGCCTTGTCTGCGGACGAAGATTTTGTGCTTGTGGCAGAGTCGTATCACTACCAATTGACCAGATACTGGCTCAAAGGGCCGAAGAAGGGGACTTCGGATATTTTTGCGGATAATCTCGCCGGTTTTCCGGATAACATTACGCGTGATGATCAAGGCCATTTCTGGGTCGGTCTCTTCACGACACGTATTCCCTTTGTAGATCAGATGCATAAAAGCCCGTGGCTGGCTGGAATGATGGCCAAATTGCCTCAATCGCTGCTCAGCGGTGCAAGCGCACCTGTGAAGCATGGGCTTGCTGTGGAGCTTAATCCGCAGGGTAAACTCATCGGAAGCTGGCATGATCCTGAAGGCTCGGTTTATGGGGTAACTACGGCTGTAAACCATGACGGATATTTATATATAGGCACAGCTCCTGGAGGCAGTCAGGGCGTTCATCGCGTGCGTTTAACCAAATAAGATTGGGAGGGTTTAACATGATATTGGATGAGTTGAAATTATCCTGGAAAGGGAAGGAAAGCTTAGCCGGTAAGGTAGCTTTGGTAACAGGCGCAAGCAGCGGCATTGGGGCATCGATTGCAAAAAAACTGGCAAAGCGAGGTGCGTATGTAGCTGTATTGGCACGCCGTCAGGAGCGATTGGACGAATTGGTTCGCGACTTGCACCAAGAAGAATTGTACGAGGTCATGGCAATACCTGCCGATATCCAAAAAGCTGAAGACGTACAGCAGGCGGTCCACGCCATTCTTGAACGCTGGGGGCGGCTTGACATTATCGTTGCCAATGCCGGCTTCGGGTATCGAAGCCCACTGGCAGAAGTGGATCTGGAAAGATGGGAGGATCTTTACAAGACGAATGTGCACGGTCTTGTCCTGACACTGAAGTATGGGCTTCAGTCAATGAGGGAACAGGCCAAGGGGGATGTTGTCATTGTTTCCTCTATTGCAGCGAAGGAAGTGATTGCGGGAGGGGGACTATACAGCGCTACCAAGTACGGCGTTAGCGCCATAGCCTCCGCATTGCGTTTGGAGACCAGTGCGCAAGGAATTCGTGTAACTGCGATCCACCCCGGGGCGGTGGCGACGGAATTTTCGCAGGTGGCCGGATATCCTGAGCAGGAAATTCGGGCGTTTGCTTCGAGCGTTTTGCCGCTGCATCCCGATGATGTTGCAGAAGCTGCCCTTTATGCACTGGAGCAGCCGGAGCATGTCAACATTCCAGAGTTGACCATTATGCCTTCGAGGCAGGTCCAGCGGTTCAAATAGAGCAGTATTTATTCTGCTAATCCAAAAAGCGCGAGTTACAGGGGGAAAATAACCCTTGCACTCGCGCTTTTTTTACGCTAATGACGAAGCGTGCACTGCCCAATAAAGTTTAAAACCAGCTTTTAGGACAGCTCCATTTACTATAGAGCAGACCATATCCTGTGAAAATTTTTGCCCTACGTTCGCTCTTCCAGCCATCGTGAGCACAGTTATAGTGTAATGACGTACAGGCCCAACGGCGTGGTTGCGCTGCCTGCAATCATAAAACTTAGAGAATAGCTGGACTTGCCGGGGGGCACGCTGATATCAGCCAATCGGCATACCTTGGTATTATCTCGTAGCAGAGGGATACCATATACACGCTGATCCACACGCACAGACCCGGCGAACGCTCCGCCACGCGGATTGGCGTAGATGCGGACCGTACGTTTCTCGTTACCGTCGTTAATGATGGGAATTGTTGCGTTATATATAACACCGAATTGTCCGCGGTTATCAAGCGCAGGGCCCAACTCGCTGCGCGCCCCGGTAAACAGTAGATCGGCGGGAGTCTCACCGTTCAATTTTTTGGTGGCACATGCTCGGTAGTTGGCGCTTTGCCCGACCACGTACTCCGGCATCTGTGCGTTCGTTTCGGAAAAGGACCATGCACCACGCGGATGCGCTTGCGGTGGTGGTACGGGGGGAAGTGGCTCCGTGGGAATCTCGCGCAGGTCAGTCTGTGTATCCTTACTGACTACGGTGCGGATTACATAGTCCAGCGTACCGTGGCCTTCGGCATATTCTACGGTGAAGTCATAGGTGAATCCGGCCAGCGACCCTTCAGGCAGCTCGAATTCTTCCAGCAGCGCTGTACCTTTGCCGAATTTATGACGGTCTACCGGCTTCACGCGCTTCATCGTACCCGCCAAACAGCTTTTGGCAATAGACTGCCCGACATCCATAATCCAGTTACCATCCTCAGGCGCAATCTCTAAAGCCCGCTCGATATGACGTACCTCCAGCGCAGCATCGCTTTTGTTCTCTACGGTGATGCCCAGTTTGACGGGGGCGCCGATTTTGTTGTAATGCCAGCCGAAAATGCGATGCTTGACCGTCCGGGTTGTCGTACGTACCACGTCATGCCACAAGGTAGCTTGCTCGGCAGGTACAGTCACGGGGGTGAGCGTCTCTGGATTATCGCTAAGCATCAGGCGGCGCTTCCCCCCTTCGGTGGCTGATTCCACATCCACATTGATATTCGGCGGGATCACAGCTGACTCCACAATCAGATCCTTTGGCTCTTTGGGACGATGGTTCATGTGAGTTCCTCCTTTGATTTAGAGAATGGAAACGCTTCTGGTTCATGGATAGGGGTGGTTCATATATATTAGGTAACGCCAGAGTGACTTTTACAACCTGTTTTTAAAAATATTTTTTCAAGCTCCTTTCTCCTCGTTGCACAAACGATTCGTCAGCAGGTATTGCGTGTATGTTAAGAGCGTATGCTATTGGATGTACAGAGAAGCTACAGGAGGGAAACATGCCTAAAAAGATATGGTGGAAGGAAGCTGTTGTGTATCAGATTTATCCGATAAGCTTTCAGGATTCGGATGGAGACGGAAAGGGAGATTTGCAGGGCATTCTGTCCAGGCTGGACTATCTGAGTGAGTTGGGCATTGATGTCATCTGGATTTGCCCGGTGTACAAATCGCCCAATTATGATAACGGCTACGATATTAGCGATTATTATGCCATTATGGATGAGTTCGGGACGATGGAGGATTTTGATAAACTCCTTCACAAGGCGCATGAACGAGGCATTAAAATTATGATGGATCTGGTCTTAAACCACACATCGGATGAGCATCCGTGGTTTACGGAATCTCGCTCGTCCAAGGATAATCCGAAACGAGATTACTACATATGGCGAACAGGCAAAAATAGCGGATATCCAAACAATTGGGAATCGTATTTTTCCGGTTCTGTGTGGAAATATGACAAGCTTACAGACGAATATTACATGCATCTGTATTCCGAGCATCAGCCGGACCTCAACTGGAACAATGAAGAAATGGTCGCTGAACTGTACCGCATGGTGGAATGGTGGCTGAAAAAGGGAATCGATGGCTTCCGCTTTGATGCCATTGCTCATATTGTCAAAGCGGAAGGGCTGCCGGACGCCAATAATCCAGAGAAACGGACATGGGTACGAGCCTATCAGCTTTTTTCCAATTTGGAACAGGTGCATGTGCTTCTTCGCAGGTTGAATGAAAGAGTGCTGGAGCGTTACCCCTTAATGACCGTCGGTGAGACATCAGGCTTGGGTCCTGAACAAGCGCTCGATTATGTGGGGGACCAGCGACATGAACTGAATATGGTTTTCCAGTTTGAACACATGTTTATAGATGCCCAGGGACAGGGAACAGAAAAGTGGAAACCCAAGCCGTGGACACTGGTAGAGTTAAAAAAAATAATGAGTCGATGGCAGACGGTGCTTCATCAGGAGGGGTGGAATGCGAATTATCTGAACAACCATGATCAGCCACGCGCCCTCTCGCGATTCGGGAATGATGGACAGTACCGATTGGAGTCGGCCAAAATGCTGGCAACCTTCATACATATGCTTGAAGGTACGCCGTACATTTATCAGGGCGAGGAGATCGGCATGACGAATATCGCTTACCCGTCGATTGATGATTACCGGGACGTGGAGACATTGAATTATTATGAGCAGCAGCGGAAGCTGGGCGAACCGGAGAAGCAGATTATGGCGGCAATTTGGAGAAAAAGCCGGGATAATTCGCGGACGCCCATGCAGTGGAATGGAGGACATGCAGCCGGGTTTACCGATGGAGAGCCGTGGATGAAAATCAACGATAATCACACGCACATCCACGTTGAGGCGGAAAGACATAACCCGAATTCAGTTTTTCACTATTATCGTAAGCTGATTGCTTTGCGTAAACAAGAAGAGGTGATCGTTTATGGTGAATATAAGCTGCTGCTGCCGATGGATACCGAGCTGTATGTGTTTACCCGCACGTTGGGTAAGGAGCATCTGCTAATCATTTTGAATTTCTTTGACCGTAACCCGGTGTTCCACTGGCCTGAGGAGGAGGGCTATCCTGCCGCCAAAGCGGAGCTGCTTCTGTCCAACTACGAGCCGGTACAAGGTGAGAATCTGCAAGCCTTGAAGCTGCGTCCTTATGAAGCCAGAGTGTATAAGTTAAGCTTAAAATAAGCATATGCTCCCTTACCTTCCTTGATCGTAAAGCAAAAAGCCCGATTCACACGGTCTGCTGTACGCAGGTGTGGATCGGGCTGATCATATTTAGCAATTCGTCCAATTTCAGTTGCTGTTTTAGTGGTAATGCTTAACCTTAAGGTCGTCCAGGCTTTTGAACTCATACCCTTGCTTGCGTGCTTCGTCAATAATCGAACCCAGCGCCTCGGTATTGTCCTTGGATACGGAATGGAGCAGAATGACCGCTCCAGGGTGAAGCTGACGTATAACTTGTTGGTAGGCATAGTCTGCTCCCTGCTGGATATTCGTGTCCCAGTCCTTGTAAGCCACAGACCAAAATACGCTCGTATATCCGGCTTCCCGGCAGGAGGCTAATGCCTTTTCGCTAAAAATGCCGCGAGGCGGCCGGACGTATTTCATTTCCTTTTGTCCGGTGAGCTCTGCCGATGCATTTCGTACCCGATCCAGCTCAGAACGGATCTCTGTCGAAGAAATGGTACTCATATCAGGATGACTCCATGAATGGTTGCCAATAATATGGCCCTCACTTGCCATGCGGCGCATCAAAGCGGGCTGATCCTTCACAAAATGTCCGGTTACAAAGAAAGCGGCCGGAACCTTTTTGGCCTTTAATACATCCAGTACCTTGGGCGTATATCCATTCTCATAGCCGTTGTCGAACGTGAGAAATATTTCTTTTTTGGTAGTATCTCCGAGAAAGATGCCACCCTGTTTTTCAACCAGGTGCATAAAGCCCTCTTGTGCGATAGAAGGCAGTTCGCCCCCCTTGCTTTTTTTGAATCCAAAATGATAAGGCTGTTCGTCAACAGTTTGAGCAGCTAGCGCGGATTCACCCGTAACTGCTAACATCCCCATAACCGCAACGCATAGCCACAAGGCAAATATTCGTTTCATTTAACTTCCTCCGCTTTCGTCCCATTTGGGCAAGGTGTGTATGCTTTGGCATATTCCATAGCGTCTGCAATACCACGCCTGTTTATGCAAAAAATGCTCTCAACTTAGGACAACCTCAAAAAACACATATTGACATGAATATTAAATCGAAGTAGTATACTTTATAAAACTTACTAGAATACTCGGATTTAGTGAACTAACGATAAAGGGATGCAAACAACTAGTGATATCTTACATACTTGAAGGAATGGAAGGAGCTGGGGGTAATGATTGAACTAAAAAATGTATCCAAAACCTATGTAAGAAAAGGGTTAAGCATTGAAGCGCTAAAAAATATAAATATCAAAGTGGATAAAGGTGATATCTTTGGCTTTATCGGATTCAGCGGCGCGGGTAAAAGTACGCTGATTCGGTTGGTTAACCGTCTGGAGAAGGTCACCAGCGGGGAGGTTCTTGTCGAAGGAGAGCAATTAAATACCTATTCGACATCCGGACTTCGAAAGGTAAGGAAGAAGATCGGAATGATCTTTCAGCATTTCAATCTGCTGGAGTCGAAAACGGTGTTCGACAATATTGCGATTCCGCTGGTGCTGCTCAAGCGCAACAAACGGGAAATTGAGCAGCGGGTAAAAGAGTTGCTCAATTTTACAGGCTTGTCCGACAAGGCGAACAGCTATCCGGGCGAGCTTTCTGGAGGTCAAAAGCAGCGCGTCGGTATTGCACGGGCGCTGGCGAGCAACCCGTCCATTCTGCTCTGTGATGAGGCGACTTCGGCGCTAGATCCGCAGACCACGCAGTCGATTCTGGATTTGCTTCGTAAAATCAACAAGGAATACAAGATCACTATTTTGATCATCACGCATGAGATGTCAGTTATACAGCGGATTTGCAACAAGGTAGCTGTGATGGAAAAGGGTGAAATCATCGAGCAAGGCAATGTGCTGGAGGTATTCGGACAGCCACAGCACCCGACGACACAAAGCTTTGTGCGCACGGTTATTCACGATACGGTGCCTGATAGTGTACTGCATACGTTTGAACAGCAAGAAGCACAGCGGATTTACAAGCTGGAATTTATCGGACAGGCTGCTTCCGAGCCAGTGGTTCATGAATTGATTCGGCAGCATGAGGTCTATGTGAACATTTTGTTTGCCAATATGACGGAAATACAAGAGACGACCATTGGCTATATGACGATCCAGGTACGCGGCGAGGAGCACGCCGTCAGGCAGGCTGTTGATTTTATCAAGAGTAAAGGGGTCAACATTCAGGAGGTGAAGGCCATATGATGATTACGGGAACCTCTATAACTTGGGATCAACTGTGGGAGGCTTTATATCAATCCTTGCTCATGGTTAGCATCTCGCTACTCATTGGCGCATTGATCGGTATACCTATCGGTATTTTGCTGGTTATTACCCGTCCGGGCGGGATTTTGGAGAGCAAATGGTTTTACGGCATTTTTAATCCGATCATTAATATTGTTCGTTCCTTGCCGTTTATCATATTGCTGGTAGCGATCATTCCGTTGACGCGTCTGATTGTGAATACATCGATTGGAACCAGCGCGGCGATTGTACCATTGATTTTCTATATTGCGCCTTATATCGGCAGACTGGTCGAGAATTCGCTGTTGGAGGTTAATCCAGGCATATTGGAGGCAGCCGATGCGATGGGAGCGACCCCTTTTCAGGTCATTCGTTACTTCTTGCTCCCCGAAGCGTTCAGTTCTCTCATTCTATCGTTAACGACAGCCGCAATTGGCTTGATTGGAGCCACTGCCATGGCAGGCGCGGTCGGAGGCGGCGGGATTGGCGACCTAGCGATATCGTACGGCTATCAGCGGTTCGATACGGTCGTTACGCTCATTACCGTCGTGATTCTTGTTGTGTTTGTACAAGTTGTTCAGTCCTTGGGTAACCTATTGTCCCGTAAAGTGCGCAGGGGTTGATTTTTATAATGAATTTATGGATGTCCTCGCTTTAAAATATGATGTGAACGGTAATTCGATCTCGTGTTGGTGCCGGATGGAAAGGGTTGATGTATTTTTGCGGCTTCAATTGTCAGAAAATAACGTGCGCGAACGGCTGCTTGTAGGCAGCCTGTTCGCATGTTGTTGGCATCAAGAACCATTATTTATTAGGGATGTGAAATGATTTCAAATAGTTTTGGATATCAGTCTGAGGGGTTTGAAGCAAGCCTGCCAGTAACGATTGAAGGGTATGCAGCGTGTTTATATGGGCTTTAATCTCAACAATTTTATTTTGAACAATTTCCCTCAATGTGTCTTCATCCATCTCCTAACTCAGCAGGGTAAGGCTCTTTGGGTTTTTGTTTTGCCACATCGGGGTCGACAGGATACCAGACATTGATCATCAATTCCCGCTTGTCGCCAGGTGCCGCACTGAGGGTTTCGTCACGGTTTTGATCGGTCAAATGCTGCGAAATCGTGCCGATGGCATATTTCCCCGTCGGTTCAGGAAGAGTGAAGGCAGGCAATACATGGGTCAAGTACATAGATCCGGCAGTCAAAGCCATAACGACCATAGTTAGCAGCCCTTTTTTCAAATATTTTTTAAATCGGGTTTGGAGACGTACTTTAGCTTGGGGCTTGATGATTCTAAGGATAAATCCGATGATCAGTATCCATGCAACAAGATAGGTCGGAAGCATCTGCAATCGAAAATGATCCATCATTCCATGCAGGAACATAACCAATACGAGGGAAGATAGTATGGCTGTATCCAGCCTCCTTTCTCTTTTTCTAAACACAATAACGCCTGCGGCGGCCAAGCTGACCATAAGCACAGCGATCTCAAGTGTCCTCATGATGTAATACCTCCATCCTTTAGATCAAGCATAAACGTTGAAGTATACTACAAGGTCAAGCCCCAGGTATTTTCCAACCCACAGCCTCTTTTCTACTATGATCTGCTATTCGCCGATACAATATCTCTTACTCTAGCATATTCATATAGCATATCTCTTTACAGTTGAGATCGACTCAAGGGGCGGCTTATATCCGCAGGAAACAAAGGAGTCGCAATGGAGAGATTGAAAGGAAAATCACGTATTCAAGGAGGTAATTGCTTTGGGAAGAAAGAGACGAAGCGGCTTTAAAAATAAAAGAATTTCGGTAGACGTCAGACAATCTTCTTCAGCTCAGACGGGACAAGGTGGCAACCCTATTTCTATCAATGCTTCTGATGTTGGGGTAGTAAGAACAGATATTCAGAATAAGTAATCCGATAAAAAAAGCTATGAAGCCAACGTGTGCCGATACTCAATCGACACGCGTTGTTTGAGTTTAGCCTGAGTTAGTAATCATCGTTCAAATACATTCCGCCCATTAATCTCTTATACTCTGCATCAGTTTCACGGGACGCAAATAATCGGGAATGCTCGTAAAGCCCAATGTATTTAATGATACAGGATTTATTATCGACCTCAAAGGCTTTTTCCATACCGTCGATTAGATATTGAAAACCAACGTCAAATGCCCCTCTGCTTAAATAATAGTGTGCCAGCTCATACAGAAAAAGAATATATAAATCTGGCGTGATCTTGTGCGTATACGTAACAATAGCTTTTTCCCGCACCATAAAGGCTGCAATGTCTGTGTCGAACTTTTTAAGAAAATAGTCTACCTTGATATCCTGTTGATTGGCGGCTCTGACGATTTTGAACAATCCCGGCATCAGCTCGGTTTGTGAAGCTTCAATGCAGTTAACATAATCCAAAATAGCGCTTACATCTCCGGTTAGCATTTTATATAAAAATAGACTGGACCGTGCCCATCCTTTACATTTGTTCAGCCAGTATTGTGTTTCCTCATCCGTTTCCTTCACCCAGCTTAGGTCAGCATACGCGTACGTATATTGTAGTGCTTGCTTGTAGTTTCCCTGAGCCTCACAAATGTTCGCACGAAGATAGTTAGAATAGGCCATATAAAAGAACATCGGTCTTTGTGGCTTTTTGAGTGGTTCCTGATTAACCTTATTGGGCTGGTGCATAAGAAGGTATTGAAAATTAGCCTCATCATCCATATCCTGAGCCAGGTCCTTGGCTAAATCCCACAATTTCCTGTGCATATAGGCAATCGCCAGTTCTCTTAATGCATCGAGTCGGTCGATGTCATCAAGCTGATCCAAAAGTGGAAAAACCCGGTTAGCAGCATCGACGTTTTGTTCTTTATCGGGTCCCAGCCCAAGAATAAACAAGCGATACTGGCACAAGGCCAGTCGTTCTGAACGTCGGCCTCCCTCTCTTTTGACAATATTTTTGTAGAGCAGGGCTGCGGCGGCATGTTTGTCATGTATAAAAAAATCCTCAGCTACTTCGAACAACAGTGGGGCGTAATTCGTGTTATCCAACCATAAATAGCTGGTTTGCCGAATACACTCCAGCTTGCCCAGTTCTTCACATCGGTATAAAAAAGGTTTAATGTGACGCCAATCAGGTAAGGATTCGACCAGACATTCTTCGATGTAATGTTCATAAAAATGGCCTGTATTCAGTCGCATACCGTATGTAACCCGATCCAGTTGCTCTACCGAGAATGGCATTTTTTTGCCCAAAATAGCATGGACTGTTTCCGTTTCTACATCTGCCATTTCGCAAAATTGGATAATGCTTAGGTCTTCTCGTGCCATGAATTGCTCCAGCTCTGTGCGTATCGTGGTTGTATGTTCCAAATGAACCACCCCTTTCACAATCCGGATGCTAAATCAGTGATTATCTGAACATATTATATCACCGTTTTGGGAATGTTTGTATGTGGAAAAGAGAGCGTCTATTCCACCCGCTTCACAAGCGTTGCCTTCAGCACGGCGTAGCCGTAAGCTGTAAGCTCGGCGCGGAAGCCCTTCGCTCCTGCCGACCACTGGCCTTCGCCAAAAGCCAATTCCCATTCCTGCTCGGGAATGTCCAGCTCAAACACGTGGCTTTTACCGGAACGATTAAATAGCACGAGCAGCACCTCTTCCTCGCTGCGGCGCTCATAGGCGAGGGATGCGCCCTCCGGCTCTGCCTCCAGGAAAGTGAGGCTTCCCGCAGCACGTAGCGCCGGGTGCTCCTTGCGCAGCGCAATCAGCTCGCGGTAAAAGTCGAACAGCCCGCGGTCCTGCTTGTTGGGGTCCCACTCCATACACTTGCGGCAGCCTGGATCGGCATCTCCATCCAGACCGATTTCATCACCGTAATAGATGCAGGGCGAGCCCATGTACGTGAACTGGAACAGAGCGGCCAGCCGCATCAGCCGCTGGTCATCACCACACAGCGTCAGGAGGCGCGGCGTGTCGTGGCTATCCAGCAGATTGAAGGCCACTTCAGCGGCCTGCTGCGGATAGCGGGCCAACTGCCGTCCGATAGCAAAAGCGAAGCTTTGGGCATCGGACTCCTTTTTGACGAAAAAATCATTCACCGCATAAGTGAACGGATAATTCATCGTCGCATCAAACTGGTCGCCCTGTAGCCATTCAGACGATTCATTCCACATTTCACCCAGAATGTACGCATCCGGGTTGGCCTGCTTGACCGTGGTGCGGAACTCCCGCCAAAAGGCGTGATCCACCTCGTCTGCCACATCCAGCCGCCACCCGTCGATGCCGATTTCTTCGATCCAATATTTTGCCACCTTCAGCAGGTACTTTTTCACCTCGGGATGCTCGGTGTTTAGCTTGGGCATCATCGGCTCCAGCCCGAAGGTATCGTAGGTAGGTGTATCATCAACGACTTCCAGCGGGAAGCTATGTACGTGGAACCAGTCCTTGTAAGGGGAGGCTTCGCCTTTTTCCAGTACGTCCACGAACGGCTTAAAGGTACGTCCCGAATGATTGAACACTGCATCGAACAGTACCCGGATTCCCCGGTCGTGGCAGGCATCCACCAGTTTTTTTAACGTCCTCTTGTCCCCAAAATGCGGGTCCACCTCCATATAATCCTCAGTATCGTATTTATGGTTGGTCGTCGCCTTGAACACAGGCGTCATATACAGGGCGTTAATCCCCAACTCGTTCAGGTGGTCCAGATGATCTAGGATCCCCTGTA
>NZ_PNXQ01000010.1:83195-108419 GCF_005217525.1 Paenibacillus terrae
ATTGTCGGTTTGCGGCGTGTCCCCCCATGCTTCGGCACCTTCCGGGCTAATAGAGGGGTCACCGTTCGCAAAGCGTTCCGGGAAAATCTGATAAAAAACCGCATCCTTCACCCATGTAGGCGGCTTGAGAATATCAATTGGATTCAAAAACGGGTATTGGAACAGGCCGTCTGCATTTTGCGGCTCTTGGGTGGTGAAGTCATTCTCGTTCATCCATAGTTGTTCTGCTTCGTCTTCCAGCAAAAATCCATATTTCAGCCGGCGGTGAGTGGGCTTTACGGTACATTGGTAGTAATCAAATCTGGCGTCGGTGGCAAATTTGGACATCGGAATGAGCTGTCGGGTGCGATCCCAGTCGTATTTGTCCCCGGTGAGAGCGTGCACAGCGCTCAGGTCATTTTGTTTCACACGGAGTCGTAAATAAATGGTTGCATCATCATAACCAAAAGCCCAATTGCGCTTCGGATGATGGTATATCGCTTCCAGCAGCATATGGTATTCCTCCTATTTTGCAAGCCGTAGAATTTGAAATCATATAGCATATGTCGTATAAGGTAGTTATTAACCTTTTTATGCGGGTTATGTACCATCAATGCTATAATGCCCATTACTATAAAAGAAAAACGATAAGTAGGTGCGCGTGAATGAAAACAAATGTGTTATATATCGAGGACGATCAGGATATCGGAGCTTGGATGCATCAATATTTGGAGGAGCGGAATTACGCTGTGGTGTGGCTGCGAAGCGGAGACGGAGCTGTGGAAGCATCCCGTACATGCCAGCTTGTGATTCTGGATGTGATGCTACCCGGTCTGGATGGATTTACGATT
The DNA here is from genome assembly GCF_005217525.1 of Paenibacillus terrae. Taxonomy (GTDB): domain Bacteria; phylum Bacillota; class Bacilli; order Paenibacillales; family Paenibacillaceae; genus Paenibacillus; species Paenibacillus terrae_C. The sequence goes on from NZ_PNXQ01000010.1 coordinate 84,026, forward strand.
GGAAAAAGGCTCAAGAAGGAACGTCCCGAGCTCCCCATCCTTATGCTGTCCGCCCGTACTTCTATTGACGATAAGCTTCAAGGATTGGATTTTGCCGACGATTATGTGACGAAGCCCTTTCATCCGGACGAGTTGATTGCACGTATGGAGGTTTTGCTGCGTCGATCTGGTACGGTGCCCGAGGAATCCTTACAGTTGGGGCATCTGACGGTGTACCCTCCCGATAACCGTATTGTGAACCGTGATACCGGGGAAGAAATTACACTGACAGGCAAGCAATATCATATTTTCGCTTATTTGCTACGGCATTTGGGCCAGATTATGACGAAGGAGCAAATGTATGAAGCCGTGTGGGGTGATCCGTATATGGACGGGGACAAAACCTTGATGGTCCACATTCGGCATCTGCGCGAAAAGCTGGAGGCTGATCCTGCCACTCCCCGCATCATTGAGACGATCCGTGGTGTAGGCTATCGGGTTAAGGTGTAATGAACGGGCTGCGAAAGGGAACACGTTTCCGAAATTCACTGTTGTTCCGCTACCTGATTATTCTTGTGGTTGCTATGATGCTATTGCCGATTATGCTGCCTGCTATGTTAATTGTAAGTAGTGTCTTGTCTGCTTGGGTTACGGATATGAAGCCTGCTAATTCACATTATCTCTCCAGTTCCCGGACCGAGGATAGCTGGCATCGCGAAGCTGTAGCCTTGAAAGGAGCCACACCAGAGCAAATCTCAGCCCATCTGCGCAAAATACAGCGGGATATTTTCCCCGATTCACAGATATTTTGGGTGGATACCGCAGGTAAAACAAGGTTGGAGCTACCGACACAGCCTGACGTTCCAAAGCAATGGGACGCGGCACAGACTGTTGTATTTATGAAGCAAGCCATAAATTCAGACTTATTTACTGTAGTCGCGTTTATTGGCGGTGGGAAGAGGAACGCCGATCAGGGCTATATGGTATTAAAAATTCCCCGTTCGTTTTATGATCAGCAGCGTAAAGACAATAGCATGGCACTGTACTATCTCTTTTTTATTTTACTAATACTCGCAGCATTTATATTCGTATCTCTCCTGTTTTTTGGAGGCATTCGGCGCAGACTGGTGCGGCTTCAGGCGGCTATGTCGCAACGGGGAGAGGATGGATTGCCCATTCTTGTCAGCACCGGACGGCCGGATGAAATCGGCAAGCTGGAGGAAGCGTTCAATCAGATGGTTGAGCAGCTGGCCGAGAGCCGGGGACGTGAGCGCCAGGAGGAAGAGCTGCGGAAAAGGCTGGTCGCTGATCTGTCACACGATATTCGGACGCCGCTTACGGTCGTACGCAGCCACCTGTACACATTGGACGACGAAAACCTGAGTGACAGGGGAAAACGGTCTATTTCATTGATGGAAAACAAGCTAAAAGACCTCGGAAGTCTGATCGACAACCTGCTCGCCTACAATCTTCTCTCCAGCGGCAAATACACGTTGAATAACGAACCGCGTGATATCCTGCGGCTGGTGCGGGAGTGTGCGGCCAGCTGGTATCCGGTTTGGGAAAAGGAAGGTTTGGAGGTGGATATCGACTTGCCTGAGCATAGTATCGTATGGAAGGTCGATGAGCAGGGCTTCCGCCGTTTGCTGGACAATCTCTTCCAAAATGTAGTTCGCCACGCCGTCTCAGGCCAATATATCGGTATCCATATAGAGGAACATAACGGGAAAGAGGCATTAGTCATTGCGGATAAAGGACCGGGAATGGAGCAGCAATCCAGTGGAAAAGGAGCCGGGATTGGCTTGGCGATTACTGAATTGCTGGCCCGTGAAATGAATTTGGAGAGGGACATTGTCAGTTCATCCGTCGGGACACAAATCCGTTTTTTAAACAAAACTTAAACTAAGAGTTCCCTTGGTCTTAAACTTGGCACGTTACGATAGGTGTCGAGGTGAGAAACTTGAACGAATACATTATTGAAACGAACGGTCTTAGCAAATTATACAAAGGACGCCCTGCGGTCAACCAACTGGATCTGAAAATAGGTCGGGGAGATATTTACGGCTTTCTCGGCCCAAATGGAGCGGGGAAAACGACAACCATCCGTATGCTGCTCGGACTCATTCGCCCGACTCGGGGAACGATTCGAATATTTGGCAAGGATATCCGCAGACATAAGCTGGATATTTTGCGTAAAGTCGGCTCGCTGGTCGAATACCCTTCGTATTACGGTCATTTGAACGCAGTGGAAAATCTGGAGGCCATTCGTCGCATTTTAAATGTGCCCAAGGAGAACATTGTGGACGTGCTGGAAGTCGTTCGACTGACCAAGCACGCCAAACGCCCGGTCAAGGGCTACTCGCTGGGCATGAAGCAACGGCTTGGTATCGCCGCCGCGCTGCTAGGCCATCCGGAATTGCTTATTTTGGACGAGCCTACCAATGGTTTGGACCCGGAGGGCATTCAGGAAATGCGTGCATTGATTCAGGCGATGCCCAAGGAGCGAGGAATCACCGTGCTGGTATCCAGCCATCTGCTGAGCGAGGTGGAGCATATGGCGAATACGGTGGGAATTATCCGCGAAGGAGAACTGGTTTTCCAGAATACGATTCACAATCTCCGTCAGGAATCCGCAGGGGGGATTCGTATTGTGACGTCAGACCCGGAAACAGCCCAGCTCATTGCACGTGAGCAGGGATATCATTCGGTGAGAGACGGGGCGGCTCTGGATTTTGAAAATATGAATGACGCGGCTGTGGCGCTGCTGGTCAGAAGGCTGGTCGAAAATACACATGCTATATACCGTGTAGAGGAACGCCGCAAATCCCTGGAGGATATGTTCATGCAGGTCGTCGGCAAAGGAGGGACTTCCCTATGATGCTACGGGCGCTGACTGCGGATCTGCTCAAAGCGCGCAGAAAGGGGATCTGGTTTCTGGTGTTTCTAGGACCACTTGGGCTAGTGGCGATGCAGGCACTGAATTTCGGGCTTCGTTATGATTATCTGATTCCGCGCAGCAAGGGTCATCTGTGGGAAGCCTTGATGGATAACATCGCTATTTTTGTTCCCCTTGCGCTGGTGTTAGGGGCCACGATGGTCGCTTCCATGCTGGCGAATGTGGAGCATTCGTCCAACTCCTGGAAGCAGCTATTGGCCTTGCCGATCTCCAGATTCAGCGTCTATATGGCCAAGCTGACGCTGGCTATCGGGATGCTGTGTGTATCCTGCCTGCTACTTACCGTTGGAACGTGGGGACTGGGCATGATACTTGGCTTCGGGGGAGAGCCTGCTCCGATAGGAGAATTGCTGCGGCTCGGATTCTGGCCCTTGGGAGGTTCACTGCCCATTCTCGTACTGCTGTTGTGGCTAACGGTCACGTTTCATAATCAGGCACTGCCTGTAACACTGGGCATTACGCTAGGCATCGGCAGCTTGTTTGCTTCCCAGCTATCTGGGTATTTTCCGCTGGCTTGGCCTCAATTCGCATGGGCTGCACCTCAGGCGTGGATGTTTGCGTCTATTGGCTGCGGAATGGGTGCGCTTCTCAGCCTGCTGACGGGGGCTCATTTTAGCAGAAAGGATGTGGCGTAATGTTCGGAGGATATGTACGACTGCTTTCTGTCGAACGTTTGAAAATAGCCAAGTCGCCCGTCTGGTTGCTTGCGCTCGTCAGCCCGGGGATTGCCGTTCTGATCGGACTGCTGTCGACTCCCGGAGGGAATTGGCTTGCCTTGTTATCTACTATGCTCACATTGCATGCGCTGCTATTTCTGCCGATGCTGACCGCCGTATTTGCGTCCTTGGTCTGCCGATTCGAGCATGGGGGCGGCGGCTGGAAGCAACTGCTGTCGTTGCCATTGTCCCGCACCAGTCTCTACGCAGCCAAGCTGACGATGATTATGGCTTTGGTGGGGCTGACTCAGCTATTGTTCGGGGGAGCGCTGCTGGGTGTCGGAGCTGTGCAGGACATGAACGGGCCGATTCCTTGGTCTATGATTGCCCAAAGTCTGCTCGCAGGCTGGGTAGCCTGTCTGCCGCTGGCTGCGTTACAGCTAATGGTGTCTTTCCTATGGTCCAGCTTTGCCGCGCCGCTCGCCTTGAACTTTGTTTTCACAGTGCCCAATATTCTGGTCGCCAACTCACAGACCTATGGTCCGTACTATCCGTGGGTACAGCCTGTGCTGGCGATGATGCCTGCCGGAAGAGACAGTTTCGGGGCTTTCATCGTACCAGCCGATACGCTGATTACGGTTGTCCTGGGCAGCTTTGCTGTGTTTGGGATTGCGGGCCTGACGGTATTCCGTCGTAAAGAAATATAAGACGGAATATGAGGATTCAGCTCTATCTGTTTTTTCAAGGTCTCTATTAAAACAAATGACCCTCTTATGGGTCATTTGTTTTAAAGTTATCGTTCTTCCAGGTCATATTTCAGCCCTGATATATAAAGATCATTCAACTTCTAGCTCGGGAAGTTATTCTAAATGCGGCATAGGTCATCAGGGCATAAATAATGCCGTACATCGCCCATGTATCCAAGTTGGCTCTAAAGGTGGCTATATTTGTTGTGATAAATAGGAGGGGAAGTAAAAGAGCTACACCTACACCCGGTAGAATTCTCGAACGAAGAATTGCGCACATAATTCCCGTTATAATGGCGATTAGAGGGCATACGAGCAGAGTGGGAACAAGGGGGTTCAGTTGGTGAAAAACTAAATAAATCATAAATACACCTCGCCTTGAAGGAGTATGGCAACTTCGTAGCTAATTTGTGCCCAAAAAACGAACCATTTCTTTATCGGAATGATAGCTCAAGGGAATGACAGCCTCCTCGGAACCTGTCTCTAAACTGTAGCGTCGTATTTCTCTGACTCGGTCCAAAGGTTTTTTCTTAACAAAGTCATATAATATATCAATTGAATTTCCAGAAATATGTGTACCTGATATATATCCTCTTTCAGTCTCTTTTTTTTGAATAAAATCTTTACTCTGTTTTAATTGAATTTTTTTAACGTTTTGTAAGGAATCATCCCATACCATGATTTTATTATTATTTGATATGATATACAAATTTCCGTCATGTATTGCAGTATCATACAAGGAAAATGATTCGTTAGAGATAGAAATTTCTTTATCTAGGGTGCCATTGGAGGGATTTACAATTTGCATAACAGGCCGATCCTGAATACCCGGACGATTTCCATCCAGCATGACGATTAAACGATTATGAAACCATTGAAGGGACGATCCGTTATTTTGCCCCACTGGATAATATGCTTGTTCCTGAGATTTATGATTTGGGATAGAATAATTATGAAGCAAGCTATTTGTGTTTAGGTCAATTACATAAATACCAACGTTTTCTCCATTCCCGTCTATGTATAGTACATAAGCTTTATTATCTTTTTCTACCACAGATTGGAAATATCCTGGCAACATTATGTGATGAAGTGTCGAATTGCCGGTCTTTGAATATACCAACTCATTAGCATATACCTTTGGCGAATATTGTGGATTGTTACCCACATTCATTGAGAAAAATAGATATTCTCCACTACTTTTAACAAAAGAGGTGCCGATTGCTCTATCCTGGTCGTACTTTGAAGGACCAAAAAAAGAGCGAATGATCCCTGATTTATCCAGAACATAATGCCGATTTTGTCGCTCAGAGGTGATATAGTAGTTGCCAGAAAACTTGGTAGAATAATAGAGAGCACGACCATTTTCTAGCTTCTGCACACCTATAATATCTCCAGTAGGGCTGTAGCTTACAAGATCAGCACCTTCCTTCATTGCGTCAGAATAGATGGCCACAAAGCCTTTTTCAGCGGTATTCAGTTTTATATTTTTTGAGAGAGCACTCATAGATGGATTAGAATTTTGAGATGAATGATTTTCTGTATTTTTATTAATGATAAAAAGGGTTAAAAGAAGACCGATTATGCATGCCATAACAATTACGATCCAAACCACCTGTTTCTTTGTTAGCAATGTCTTTACCCCCATGAGAATTTTGATATCAATATAAAAAAATGATTCCAGTTAGTAGAATTGTGTACTTCAACTAACTGGAATTTTAAGTATTATAGTTGATTACTATGATTAGTTACTATAATATATACTCGTATTACCTGATTTTGCAATTTCCATTGGAGTTACAATAGGATCGATAGTGACATAATCGACATCAATTCCTTGAGTTTTCCACGCTTTCCATACTAATTGTGAGCAATAAAATTTATCTTCAGACCACGGATTAACAAAATTCCAATTGTAAGGTTTACCTATTTTCGTGTAGGCATAGCTGGCAGCCCCTGTATAATTACTGCTACTAGCACCTTTAACATGCATAGCATAAATATTGGTACGACTACCCCAATCGTTTGTATGATACTGTACTCCATCTGCAGGGAATGATTCTATAGTGTAGCCGTTGGTATTAGATACGATCCCTGCATGTCCAGGGTAACCAAAATCAATTCCCCAAGAGCTTGCGTTAAAGGCTACTAAAATATCTCCGTAGGAACCTAATTTAGTAGCGTTCGGCGAAATAGCTGTGTTCCGTTCGTCAGATTTGCCTCCTTGTAACGCGATCGCTTGCTGGTCTTCGAGGGCTTTTTCTTTTAATTTTCCACTATTGATATACTCAATTTCTTCCATATTATGCTTTTTAACCATTTCAATATCCTGATCAGTCATTCCTGCACCCTTCATTTCCTGGTAAACATCAGTGGAAATGGATGAATTCACTTCTTCAGCGCTGGCTTGAATAGTAGGGAGAGCCAAAACACTGATTACAACACTTAAAGATATAATCGTTTTAAATAATTTGTTCATATTACTTCAGCCTCCATCGTTAATAAATTAGATAAAACAAAACAATACAATACAATACACTACATAATAGATACATGGTTTTCAGTTTTTCGTTTGAATCAAAGTCAAAATTCACCTCCACATGTAAAAGTGGTCATCCAGCCCTTTGATATTTTTATAAAAGACCGAGGTAAAAGTAAGCTTATGTAATGTTATAAAAAGAAACAAAGGGAAGAAGTGACAGCTTAGTATATTGAATCAGGTAAACGCACTTCGCCAGAGGTATTACCTGAATACAACCATTCTATTTTCGGAAGAAGTTAGGTCTTAAAACCCTTTATTTCTTGTATTCTTATTTACTCATTATCTGGTATTATAATATACATATTTAACAATAAAATTCTTTAAAATGGTCTAAATGGATGTATTATAGGCGTGAACGACATGTTTATGTCAGGTTATATTTTTAAAAGAGCTGCTTGTATCAATCATTAAAATCTGTCGGGAGTTTTGAAAGGGGATGTTACTTTGCTGAAGGTTGCTATTTGTGATGATGAAGTGGAGCAACAAAATCATGTGAAAAAGCTATTCTTGAAAATGGACCAAGAATTTCATATTTCTTGCTTTTCCTCTGGTGAGGAACTGTTAGCTTATTATCAAGAAAATGAAAAAAATCCCTTTCATGTTCTTATTTTGGATATTGAGATGATCGGTATGAATGGCCTTGAGACAGCAAGAATGATACGTGCAATTCCAGATTATGATGTTCAGATTATTTTTTTAACAAGTTATCCTGAGTATGTGATGGACAGCTTTGATGTTCAGACATTTCAATATTTGCTTAAATCAGTTTCCTACGAAATTTTTGAACAAAAAATTATTAAATTATCTAAATATATTCTTTCTTTAAAGAAGCGTTTTCTGGTCATTAAAGTAGACTGTCAAGAGATTGTATTGAAATATGCGGATATTATATCTGTAGAAATGCATGGTGGATCTATGAGTCGTCGAAAACTGGAGATTACAACCATATGTGACAAGTTCCTTATGAGGGGAATTCTGTCCGATTATGCAAAAAGACTGGGGCATTATCAATTTTTACAGGTTCATCGTTCTATTCTTGTCAACATGGAACATATTAACAAATTTTCGGGGCATTTCGTTTTTATGTCGAATGGCACAGAATTCCCTATAGGTCGCTCCAAATTAAAGTCTGTTAAGGACGCTTATACCAAATATATGATTGGTGAATTTAAGGTAAATGGGTGATTTAATGATATACAAGTTTCTTGTGTAAGACATTGTTTTGAAGTTAATGTAGCAAGTACATACATGAAGATAATCAGCAGATGATGGGAAGTTATTTAATTCGTTTTATGGAAGGTAAAGCATTGGAAGGAGGATCCTTGAGCGATTGCAGAGTATGTGAACAGGCTGCTGGTATTGTCAGTTTCTTTTATAATAACACTTATATTTTTTATATTTAAAAAAAACCTTAAGCGGGGAGGTAACCCTAGAGTACATGGAGGATACTATTTAATAATAGTACTTGTTATACTAATCAGTACGCTCATTATAAACACGTTATTTCATTATTGCAGTACAAATATTTTTTGTGTATTCTCTGTTATTGGACTATTGATCGTTAATTTGTTGGTTCTTTATTTGTTCTGCAATATGATCGAAAAGTTTAGATTGGCTGAAGTGAATGTGCAATTGCTAAGACAAATGGAATATCAGGATACAACTTATGATAAAACAACTAATTCCTTCAAGGACATCAAGCGGATTATACATGATACCAATAAGCATCTCTTGTTTATAGATAGATGTATTGAGGAGGGGAGGTTGCATGAGGCCTCAGGATATATTCATCTGACTCTGGACAAGATAGACATTTCGTATTTGAAAGTAAATACTGGAAATCTGGTCATTGATGCGTTGGTAAGTAATATATTAAATATTGCACAGGATAACGGAGTACGGGTCAAATACAAAATTAATCTTCTTGATAAAAACCTGAAAATCGAAAGATATGATCTCTGTGTCTTGTTAGGAAACATATTGGACAATGCAGTTGAAGCGGCGATATTATCAGGCCAGACAGATGATAAGTATGTGGAGATTAATATATTTTCTAATGAGTACACGCTATTTATGAATGTTATTAACACAATGAAGGATTTCACATGTAGTTTTCGTACGAAAAAACAAGAGCCTGATTTTCACGGAAACGGGTTAGCTAACATTCGAAGGGTTACGGAGAAATACGATGGAAATATACGTATTGAGGCTATGAATCACAGATTCAACATCATGGTTTCTCTTCAGCTTTTAGAATGAATATAGTTGGATAAGTATGTTTTTTTGAAGTATACATCGCGCCGGATTGATAAAATACGATAATACCTCTCAACCCGGCGTAGGACACATTTTATACTAAGCCCGGCAGGGCACGGATATTGTCACTGATGAGGTGGCAGGAGGCGTCGAACCTGGCTTGCTCTTCCGGGCTTAGCTCCAGCTCGATGACCTCTTGAATTCCTTTACTGCCGATGATCGCCGGAACGCCTGTGCAGACATCGGTATGTCCATACTCGCCGTCTAATACGGCCGATACTGCTATAATTTTACCGTCGTCATTCAAAATCGAACGGGTAATGTACGCCAGCGCATTAGCAATGCCGAAATAAGTAGCCCCTTTGCGGGTGAAAATCTCCCAGCCTGCATCCTTCGTTTTGCGGGCGATGTCATCCAGATCGACGTGGCTGAACCGCTCCTGATGCTGACGCAGGATGTGCAGGATTGGCTTGCCGCCAATGGTCACGTGCGACCATGCAACGAACTGGGAATCACCGTGCTCGCCAAGAGCATACCCCTGTACGCTGCGCGGATCTATGGAAAACACCTCGGAAAGCAGCGTCTTAAGCCGGGACGAGTCAATGGAGGTGCCCGTGCCGATCACCTTGTTGCGTGGAAGACCGGATATGCTTTGTACGAGATAGGTCACAATATCGACAGGATTAGCTGCAATGACGAAAATGCCGTCAAAGCCGCTCGCCATAATCGCCGTTACAATTTCGCGCGTAATGATCACTGCATCATCCAGTACGGACAGACGATCTTGACCTGGTTTGGGGTTAGCCCCTGCCGTGATAATGACAACGTCCATATCCGTGCAATCTGCATATCTTCCTGCATGTACCTTGGTACGTGTAGACGTAAAATCCATACAATGGGACAGATCCAGCGCATGGGCCAAAGCCCGATCGTACGTGCGGTCAATCATCATAATTTCGTCACAAATGGACTGATTGACCATTGAGTAGGCACAGCTCGAACCAACCATACCCGCGCCGACAATAGCTACCTTCCTTGCCTTCCCCTTCATTTATGTTTCCTCCTCGTTCCAGCGAACGTTAATATGCTATAAATTATGCCTTAAACCCATTTTACGTTACATAACATAACATATTGCTGAGCTTTTGGAAATATCCATTGTTTTGCCTTCATTCCGAAAAATATAAAAATAACGATGACCAGAGGTGCATATATATGCTGAAATATAGAGAATACATGGAATACGCAGTGTTTTTGCAGGTATGGATTGCAGGGAGTGAGTAGCTTCTTTTTGAGGTGGCATACGCATGGATTGTACTTTTCGACGCGTTGATGGTAGGAATAATGCCATGGGATTATGTAGAGTATGACATTTATGTGACGTTTCTAAAAAACGCTCCCTAATTGAATGGGAAACAGGCGAGGCACCACGGACTTTGTCAGATTTTAAATGCTGCTGGTTTATCCAGCAATAAGCTATATAACATGGTGCTGTACAAGCGAAGCGGTGGCGATGGGAAGCCCATCCGACTGCGCAGTGGCACAATAGGAAACTTTTAAGCCGCACTTATCATGGTAATATGAAGTCGCTTCCTGCATTTTTATAAAATATTCGCTTATGACAAAGGTTCCTAGCAGTCCGCAATATTAGAACATTTTTGCCAAAGGGTTTCCATTTGATTCCGCGAATTGTACATATACAAGCTTATTTCTTTCCATACCATCCGGGGAGGTAATGATCAATGGAAGAAAGCAGATCGACGACGGAAGCAGCAAAGCAGTTGGGAATCGGAGCTAGTACCCTTCGTAAATATGCGGCAGCGCTGGAGGAGCAGGGCTATGTGTTCCCCCGTTCCGCCAATCAATCGAGAATGTTCAGTCCAGAGGATGTAGAGTGCTTAAAGGTGATGCGAGGGGCGTTGCGTGAGGAGCATTTGACGATGGAGCAGGCGGTTCAGGTGGTGCTTGAGAGGATAACCGCACCCTTCCAAATCGAGGATGCAGGCGTCCGTTTGCCACCCGTATCGGACGGTGAGTCCCTGGCTGCAACCTGGGAGGAAATATTGGCTGCGGCAGAGGGCAGGGATGAGTCTGTAATGCAGGCGCAAGCCGCCGCTACTCTTGAATCGATAGGATTAGAGGATGAAGTTAGCGTGCAGGAACAACAGAAGCATACCTTGGCGCTAACGATTGAGCACAGGCTGGAGCAAACAAGGGAGAGGGAGAAAGAAGAACCGGAACAGACACCAGTGCAGATCCAAACGCAGGAGCCTATAGAGTCCCAAGCAATGACGGAGATGCAGATCATGGTGCAGAGCGCTCTACTGGAGATGCGAAGTCGATTGGAAGAGCTGGAAACAGAGCATAGCCGTTTGGTGGAAAAGAACATCAACCTCTCCAATCAGTTGGAGGAACAAAATCGCTGGATGAAAGAAAGGGTGGAGGAAGAACGGGATCGGCAGTTAATCACCAATTTGCGAACCTATCAGGGCAGACAGCGTAAGTCACGCGGTTCGCTGCTGTCCTGGCTCGGTTTGACACCACGCAGACGTAGAGAAGCATAGGTATGATAAGACCATCAGACCTTCCCGGTTCTGGTGGTCTTATTGCGGATGGTATAATAGCGAACAGACCGGATTGAATGGATTTAGGGCAACTGGCGTATACAAGAGTCGCATATTTAGCGTTGCTGCAAAGTGTATAGGAAAGGGATATCAGAATGTTTGCTTGGTTACGGAATGCTTATGAATCTTGGATAGATTATCCAAAACAGCCCGGCGATCTGCTGAGCGGACGTTATCATATTCTTTCGCTGCTGGGTATGGGAAGCTATGGTCTGACCTACCTCTGTCTGGACAAGCATAATGGGCAGGAGGTGGCGGTCAAGCTACCCAGACCGAGCAAGCGGGCGAAAGGTGTTCAACTGTTACAGCGTGAAGCCGACATTATGCGACAAATGGAACACCCCTATATCCCGAGGCTGCTCGAAAGTGCGGAGCATCGGAATGAATTGTACTTGGTCATGGAATATATCTCCGGCATGACGCTGGAGGAGCTTATATTTGAACAGGGGCGTTCTTTTACGGAACAAGAGTGTATCGTCTACACCTTGGAGCTAATGGAGCGGGTTCTGCATGTGCATGAACGAGGCTACATCCATCGGGATATCCGCATTCCCAATGTGATCCATCGCGAAGGGAAACCGTACTTGATCGACTTTGGCCTTGCACTGGCGATGGGCGAGCAGCAGGAGGATGTATTTACCGAATCCATGCTGGAAAAGCGCGCACCTGAACGACAGGATGTCGCTATCTACAGCGATTTGTACGATGTCGGGCATTTGATGCTTTTTATGCTGTATAGCAGTTACGAGCCTCAGCCGGACCAACCGCCAGGAAGCTGGCAGGAAGAATTGAAGCTGAGTCCGCCTGTGCGCCATCTGCTGGAATGTCTTTTTCAGATTGGCCCCAGGTATGAACATAGTCGTCAGTTTATGATGGAACTGGAGAAGGCGTTGGTGCAGCAGGAGGGTTAGTCCTTAAAGATCGTCCATACAAATATCGGACATTCGCCGCAAAAATGGGGGAATGCCCCCCTTACGCATTTGACCAGGTCTACATACAATGATCCTGTAAATGAGCGAAAGGAGTGTTGTAAATGAGTCATATGTGTGGAGTAGGCGGTATGGGGTGCGGCGGAGGTTGGACTTCAGTAGGAGCGATTCTGGTTCTGTTTATTTTGCTGGTCATCATCTCCAAGACTCTGTTTCTGTAATTCCGGCGAAAGACGATTTCCTGTAAAATGCACAGATGTTGCCCTGCATAACGCCGGGCGCACAACAATAAAGCGAAGTCCCATGATGAGAGGGGTCTTCGCTTTATAGGATTTGAAGGAGCCACTGGCTTCCTTCCTATGCTTGGGTTTATTCGTCGCAGCTCAATACTTACGAACTGGAGTAATGACGGCGTTTGTCCTTGTAATATTGGTGCCCGTTATGGCTGTTCTTGTATCCTGAATCTGATGAAGAACGGCGTTTACGATCGTAATAACGGTCCGAGTTGCTGTATTTCCGCTTATGAGAATGAGAGGTGGAATGAAGCAGGCGGTGCAGTAATTTTTTGAGCATCGTCTAATCCTCCTTCTTATCCTGTCCGACTGATACATAGATCACTTTCTGATATAGACAGGTTCTTATGAAACGGTAATACGCAGCGGTGTTGGAACGGGTTCCACTAATTTAAAGGCTTTAAGGATTTGGCCTGAAACTCGGCAATATCCTTGAACTCTTCTTCAAATTTACGCGAAATACGGATATAGATCGGCAGTAAATCACGGTAAATATCCACATGCTCTGCCACGGGCTTATGCTGGTGAGTGGTGCCGATCATACCAGATACAGTGTCCAGCGAATCAATCCGTCCCAGTGCGTACAAGCCCAGAATAGCTGCGCCAAGACAGGAGCTTTCCAGACTTTCCGGGATAATGACCTCTTGATCGAAAATATCCGCCATGAGCTGTCGCCATAGCTCCGAGCGTGCAAATCCGCCAGTGGCGTGAATGACCGAAGGTCTGCCAATGACCTCTTCCATGGCCAGCATAACTGTGTACAGATTGAACAGCACACCCTCCAGAGCAGCGCGGATCATGTGCTCTTTTTTGTGACGCAGGGACAAGCCGAAGAAGGAGCCGCGGGCATTCGGGTCCCACAGGGGCGCACGTTCTCCGGACAGATACGGGAGAAAGAGCAGGCCGTCCGAGCCGGGGCGTACCTGTTCCGCGATTTGGGTCAGCACATGGTACGGATCAATCCCCAATCGTTTGGCGGTTTCCACCTCGGAGGCTGCAAATTCATCGCGAATCCAGCGGAACACAATACCGCCATTGTTCACCGGGCCGCCGATCACCCACAGCTTTTCGGTCAATGCGTAACAGAAAAAACGTCCCTTGTCATCGGTCAACGGCTTATCTACCACGGTGCGAATGGCTCCGCTGGTACCGATCGTGACAGCGACAACCCCTGGCTTGATGGCATTCACCCCAAGGTTGGACAAGACACCATCGCTGGCTCCTATAACAAAAGGAGTTGTTTCCAGCAAGCCCATATCATGTGCATAGGTAGCGTCCAGACCCTTCAGAACATGAGTTGTCGGCACCAGCTCAGACAACTGCTCCTTTGTGACACCTGCAATGCGCAGTGCTTCCTCGTCCCAATCCAACTGCTGCAAATTCATGAGACCCGTAGCGGATGCAATCGAATGATCCACGACGTATTGCTCGAACAACCGGGCACACACATACTCCTTGATAGAAATGTATTTGTACGTCTGAGCCGCAACATCCGGTAAATCCTGTGTAATCCACATCAGCTTCGTCAGTGGTGACATGGGATGAACGGGTGTCCCGGTGCGCAAGTAAATGTCATGTCCATTGTATTCATGCTTGAGCGCGTCAGCCCATTTGGCGCTGCGGTTATCTGCCCATGTGATTGAGGCGGTCAGCGGCTTGCCGTTTTTGTCCACCGCCAGCACGCTGTGCATGGCCGAACTGAAGGAGACGAACAGCACATGCTCGGCTGCTACTCCGCTTTTTTTCATGACCTCCTGTACCGTCGTCACGACGGCTTTGAAAATATCGTCTGGGTCCTGTTCCGCTGCATCCGGCTCAGGTGTATGCAGCGGATAGCCTACATGATGCTGAGCAGCAATATTGCCGTTTTCTTCAAAAAGCACCGCCTTGGTACTGGTCGTGCCAATATCGACTCCGATCATATATCGGGTGTCTGTCATATTCGATCTCCCCTTCACTTACCGTTATTAACTCATTATCGTTAAATTAACACACTCAGCAGCATAATCAAACCGAAAGCGACCAGGGAGAGGATCGTTTCCATCGCGGTCCATGATTTGAGCGTCTGCGGAACCGTCATGTTGAAAAATTCTTTGATCATCCAAAAACCGGCGTCATTCACATGCGAAAGGATCAGCGATCCCGCCCCTGTAGCAAGCACAACCAGCTCGACATTCGCGCCGGGTGTAAGTGCCACCACAGGTGCGACAATACCGGAGCCTGTCGTCATCGCGACTGTAGCGGACCCGGTGGCAACACGAATGAGCGCAGCGACCAGAAAAGCAAACACGATTACATTCATATGCGCCCCCGTAGCCACCGCTGCAATGGCCTGACCTACGCCGCTGTCGATCAATACGGTTTTAAACGCGCCACCACTGCCGATGATTAAAATAATAGAGGCTGTGGGTGCCAGACATTCACTGGTAAAACGGGACAAGTCCTCTTTCTTCAAGCCGCGTGCGTAACCAAGCGAGAAAAACGAAAATACAGCCGCAATCAGTAACGCCATAACTTCATCACCGATGAATTTGAAAAATACCGTAAGTGGATACGCATTGGATGGGTCCACGATTTCAGCGACCGATCCGCTGAGCATCAGGATAACAGGCAGCAAAATCGTAAACAAGGTAATCCAAAAAGGAGGTAACTGCCGTCCTGTTGTATTGGTGAACTGCTCGTCCAGCTTCTCGGATGGTCTGACCATGATTTTTTTGCCAATCCAGGCACCGAAGACCGGGCCTGCAATAATAGCGGACGGAATGCCGACGATGAGCGCATACCCTATCGTGCGTCCGATATTGGCATTAAAGGCTTCAATGGCGATCATCGGAGCCGGATGGGGCGGCAAAAGACCATGTACCGTCGATAGCCCCGCCAGCATGGGAATACCGATTTTCAGCAGTGACATATTCATTTTACGGGCGACTGTGAACAGAATCGGAATTAATAAAATAATGCCAACTTCGAAAAATACCGGAATACCCACGATAAAGCCTACGATCATCATGGCCCAATGGACACGTTTTTCACCAAACCGATCCATAAGTGTAGTTGCAATACGCTCAGCACCGCCGGATTCTGCCATCATTTTACCAAGCATGGTGCCCAGCCCAATTACGATTGCGATGGAACCAAGCGTGCTGCCAAGGCCCTTGGTGATGGAGGCAGTAACTTCATGTCCCGGCATCCCGTTAACCAGCCCTAGAAATACGGAGGAAAGCAGTAGTGAAACAAAGGGATTCCATTTAAACTTGGCAATCAGCAAAATCAAAAGAATAATGGTAATTAGTGCCCACGTAAGTAGTGAAGCGTTATGGCTCAAGCCGAATAGGGTATTCATAAAGTAATGCCTCCTTATGCGTTAATGTGTAGTACATGTATACTTGTCGACAACTTTGGTTTGAAAAGGAACTGCGCCAGCTTAGAACACATAAAGCGTGGTGCAGCGTCTCCTTTTATATATTTTACAGATTAGGACAGACTTTTGCGGTAGGGGGACAGAACGCTGTCGTTTACCGCGTTGCGGGTGTCCTGGTAATGATCCTCGATAAATTCGGACAGCTCCTGAGCGCTCCCTTGGTTTAAAGCGTTTGCAAAGGTGCGATGTTTGTGAATCGTGACTTGAGATTCTTCAATCTTAGACGTAAAGCGTTGTTCTGTGGCAGCCAGCATGACTGTCAGGATCAACTGCCTCATTCCGTTCCAGGTGTGGAGAATACGAGTATGGCCTGCTTCCAGCACCAGAGCCTCATGGAAATTGAAGTCCTGAAGAGAAAATTCAACGACGTCTCTGTGCTTGAGAGCGACTTCCATTTTGTCAATCATCCGGTTTAAAGCGGTCACCAATTCGCTATTGTCTCTATGTACAAATCTTTGTACGACAAAATGCTCAATCAGCACACGTACATCGAAAAGCTCCTCCATATCAGCGGGCGTCATGCCGATGACAATCGCCCCCATGCGTTCCAAGCGAAGCAATCCTTCACTGGAAAGCACTTTTAACGCTTCACGAACAGGAGAACGGCTGGTGCCAAAATCGGCAGCAATCTGATTTTCAGATAATACTGTGCCGGGCGTCTGCATGCCACGGATAATTTGAAGTCGAAGCTCACAAGCAATCCTTTCACCAAGCGATGCACCCTGTAGCCAGACTGATGGATATTTCATGTGCATACTCCTATCCTGGAAATTTCGGTTGCCTCTTTCGGGCATACTTGTATACAAGTTATGAAGTATTATATACCCCGTAAAAGATACTTGTAAACGGTGTCAATGGACATCGGTTCCATTTCAATGCTTTTAGCGTTACAATAGAAGTAGAAAAGAAGCAGAAAAAAGCAGCAGTGAAAGTGGAACGAACACGGAAAAGAAGGAGATCGTTTAATGATTATTATTAAAACCAAAGAACAAATTGAAAATATGAAGAAAGCTGGCGAAATTTTGGCTGCTTGCCACCGGGAAATTGCCAAAATGATCAAGCCTGGAATTACAACGCTGGAAATTGACGCCTTCGCGGAATCGTTTATGAAAAAGCATGGCGCAACGCCGGAACAAAAGGGCTACAACGGCTACCAGTTTGCGACTTGCGGATCGCCTAACGATGTCATTTGCCACGGTTTCCCGAACAAGACACCGTTGAAGGACGGGGACATTGTGACGATTGACATGGTCGTAAACCTGAACGGCTGGCTGGCGGATTCCGCCTGGTCGTATGCCGTGGGTAATGTTTCCGAGCAGGCGCAAAAGCTGCTGGACGTTACCAAGGAATCCCTGTACAGAGGGATTGAGCAGGCTGTAATCGGTAACCGGATCGGAGATATTTCCCATGCGATTCAAACCTATGCGGAAGCGGAAGGCTTCTCGGTTGTGCGCGAATTCATCGGTCACGGTATCGGAGAAGATATGCATGAGCAACCGCAGGTTCCGCATTATGGACCACCGCATCGCGGACCTCGCTTGAAGGAAGGCATGGTCATTACGATTGAGCCGATGCTGAACACGGGCACCTACCGCAGTAAAGTGGATGCAGACGGATGGACGGCACGTACAATGGACGGCGGTTTGTCGGCGCAATACGAGCATACGCTGGCGATTACAGCAGACGGCCCGATTATTTTGACACAGCAATAAGCCACAAGACAAAAAGACACGACTCCTGTTGGAGGATCGTGTCTTTTTGGTTCAGCATTTTGCATTATTCGATTCCCAATGCTCGAAAGTACAATAGATAGACGAACTAAACCGTTTCAATCTATATATTGCTGATCTGAAATCGCTCTTGGGATTGTTGCAAAATGCTCAGGTGTATGCAACAACATGCTTGCTGCACGCGAGTATCTGTTTGTCAGATTCGGACTTCTGCCTCATTCGGATTGAGCTGACGATATTGAAAATACATACGAAGCCGCCAGTGCAGCAATGTCCCGAACGCGAGGATGAAAAATAACCCTGCCGTCTGTGGAATGGTAATGTAGCGCTGAATAAACTCATGCAGCAGCAGGCGAACGATCAGCAGACTGATCAGGATAAAAAAGAAGGTGCGTGAGCGTTGTACAAAAACCTGTCCTTCTTGCATCTCAAACCTGGTGCTGCGAATCAGCGGATACGAGAAAATAAACCAGCCGACCAGAAAAGCGCCCATCGCCCAAAGCCAGGGAACCCGTACCTCTGGCACGATAAACATCATAAAGCCGGTGCTCATGCCGAGCGGAGGGATGATAATCTTTTTGGCGTTAACCGGGCGATGACCTGTCTTCATACGGATGAAAATAGCCGAAACAGCGATCAAGATCATGCCGAAGGTTGCGCCATATTGCAGAATTGGGGTGCTGATATGAATCATGGACTGGGCCCCCTCTATAAGAAATGTAAGCGTTATTGGCCAGACTGCAAATATTGTTCATTATACCACATATGTAATGGATATATTTAGTTACAGTCTTTCCTCCGGCAAGCGGATTATACGCTCGATTGTGGTGACTGGCCCAACGATCTCGGGTCTTTATCATACTTATGCAAGATTCTCTGCTTGTACCTCTCCTTGCGCCGATTTTTTCTCCTGACGCATGATATACCCCATGGCTGTAATAATAAGGATAAAGGCGATGAGCGCGAGAAAAGGAATGGTAATAAAATCAAACCAGTTCAGATAATCCTGTTCACAGGATACTCTGCCGCAGGAGGTTGAAGCTTGCGTAGCTGCTTTGGCGGCTGCATGGATACGCTGAATCGTAAAGTGATAGGCCGAAATGGCGCCTCCAATAATAGCCAGCGGCATGACATAACGACGTATTCCCGTATCTCCCCGAAAATAAGCGATTCCGAGCAGCAGAGTCAGGGGATACATCAGAATGCGCTGAAACCAGCACAGCTTGCAAGGCTCATACCCCAAAATTTCGCTGAGATAGAGGCTGCCTAATGTGGCCACACAAGCTACAACCCAGGCGGCAAACAAAGCAATATCCGTTTTTTTAAACGATCCAATCATAGTAACGCTCCTTTTTGGATTCAAATGCGAACAAAATGAACTCACCGTGTCTTGTCCGAGCAGCAAGCCTCTGCTGATATGGATGTCTTATCCATATTGTACTGTATTTTGAGTGCAGGGTCATACTTAAACATATTGACATCATTCACTATCGTTTTTATAATTACAATAGTTTGGGAAGTTAATAAGGATTCAAGATTCAGATATATATACTATGAGAAATGTAGGAGTGTGTCCAGAATGTCAAGTATCCAAAAAAACGAAACTCTGTCTGTCATTAGTGAAAGACATGCGGTAAAAAGTTATGTTAAGGATTTTAAATTGCCAGAGGAAGATCTGGAAGCTATTTTGACAGCTGCGATAGAAGCTCCTTCCGCCTGGAACCTTCAACACTGGAAATTCCTCGTGATTGAAACCGAAGCAGACAAGCAAAAGTTGCTGCCTATCGCTTACAACCAGGGTCAAGTAGCGGAAAGCTCTGTGACCATTGCCGTTTTGGGTGATCTGGAAGCGAACCGTAACGCAGTGATTTATGATCAAGCGGTAGACGCTGGTACAATGCCCGCAGAAATCCGTGACGCATTGGTAGGTCAAATCAACGGTGCTTACCAAAACGCACAAGTAGCTCGGGATGCAGCGATCCTGAACTCTGCTTTTGCGGCACAAAACATTATGCTGGCTGCTAAATCGCTTGGCTATGACACTTGCGCTATGGGTGGTTTTATTCCTGCGCAATTGATTGAGCAATTCAACATTCCTGCACGCTACCTGCCAACGATGCTGATTACGGTAGGTAAAGCACAAGTGCCAGCACGTCCATCAGGACGTTTCCCATTGTCTGAAGTTGTTGTAAAAGGTAGCTTCTAAGAAGAATTTTTAACATAAAAAGGGTGTTCCTGCAACCGTCGCGGTTGGGGGAACACCCTTTTGTTATGCCTGCCTTTCGTTGCAAGAAAGCTTTTACTCTAATCCGAACGCTTGGAAACGAGATATACCAATTCCAGCGTCAGAATAGGCAAAAAGACAGAAGCCGGATAGGCCAGATAGCGTGGCTCCCATTGCGGCTTGAACTTATCCTTGAAGCGGCGCAGCCCTTGAAAGCCGTAAAAATGTCCTCCGTATTGGAAAACGAGCCGAGCCAGTTTTTCCTCGCGCAACGCTTTTTCGCTTTGTCCTACTTGGGACAGCGGAGCCATGCCCAGATTGAAGGTTGTATACCCGCTGTCCTTGGCCCACTCGATCACTCGTGTGAACAAGTAGTCCATTGTGCCATTCGGTGTATCGGGCAGATGACGCATCAGGTCTATGGAGACCGTCTGTCCACGGTCATAGGCAGGGGCCATGGTCGCGAAGGCGATGACCTTTCCTTCAGGGTCCTTTAACAGCGCAATCGGGGCTAACTGAAGATAAGGCTCTTTGAACCAGCCAAGCGAATAGCCCTTCTCCTTCCGTCCGTCCAGCCAGATATTCGAAATATGACGAAGCTCCTCAATGAATGCTCTATCCAAAGGCGGCTGGATTATCTCGAACGTGTATCCCTCGCGGTCAAAGCGGTTTTTGGCGCTGCGAAGCACCTGATTGCTTTTACCTGTCAGTGTAAAGGACTCCAGCGGCACCAGCGCTTCCTCGCCCAGCTTGAAAAACCGATAGCCGTTCTCATGGTAGATGGACAAATACTCCGGTGATGCCTGATAAAATACAGCCGTTAACGCATATCGGTCTGCGAAGCGCTGAAATTCCTGAATCGCTTCGCTCACACGTTCCTTCGGACCGAGCGGGTCACCTAGCACAATCAGTTTGTCCCGGCTGCGTGCATAGGGAATAACCACTTGTTCGTTCTTGGTCCAATACAGATACTTATCGCCGAGAAAGAGCATATGAGAAACTAAATTGCCGCCCTGCTTTTCCAAAAATGCTTTTAGCTTATCCAGCTCTTGCAAGTCAGGCAGATTGCCAATTCCACGCTGGGGGCGGAGGAAGTAATACACCGTCAGGAACACCCACGCCAAAATCAGACTGAACACCGCTGTAACCCCGTAATCGCTGCGGTTCATAAAAAAGTCCAGATGGACCTTGGCGTGCAGATGGCGCATAAACGCAGTATTGGAGCCTGCCCCGATGACAAAATAAGCGCCGGTCACAAGCAGAGACAATCCGCCCCAGATTAAAATATTGTGCCGATTCAGCGGCGCACTAATCCGATAAAACCGCGTGCGCGAGATCCACAGCATCAGCGCAACGAACAGCAGGAATAGAGCTTCCTCGAAATCCAGACCCTTAATGAAGGTGAAAATGGACCCTGCAAGCAGCAGTACCAGCGTCAGCCGCAGGGCTCTGCGAATGCGCAGGGATATGCCGTGAGACAGCACCACGAGCATAATTCCGATGACGACGGAGATTTCATGCGACAGGCGCATGACGGGCAGACTGAGCAGATGCTCGGCAAAACGTAGCCGATATAGCAGACCGGGTGTAGCCGCCGACAGGAGAAGCACCACACCGGAGATGAGCACCAGCTTGCCAAGTGCCCATACCCCCAGGTCGGCCAGAAATCGGAATTGACCAGGCCAGCCCCATACCTTTTGCCAAGCGTTGAGTGAGGTTTCCCAACTTGTCTCTGCCAGTTGGCTCAGGCGTTCGCTGCGTGGAATCATTTCCAGCGCAGCCAGCACCAGGCCGATCAGCCACGGAAGGATGTAATAAAAGACGCGAAAGGCCAGTAGCACAGCCAATGCCCGATCCGAGTTGGCGCCTGCCATTTGCAGCCCGAGCAGGGCAATAATATCGAAAGCGCCGACTCCTCCCGGCGCAAGACTGATCAGTCCGGCAATCGCGGCAATCACATAAATGCCGAACACGGCATTCATCGGCAGCTCATGTAGCAAGTGCGAGCCGATCCATGCAAAGGTAAGGCCGGCCAGCAGCCATTCCAGCAGCGAAGCGCCAATGGAGGCGGAGATGGTGGACCAGGAAAGCTGGCCAGCTCCCTTGTTGAACCACGTAGCGTACCGTTTGGAGCGCTGCATAATCAGGAACAGTGGCAGGTACAGCGCCATTCCCCATAATGCCCAATGAAGCCACGGATGAGCATCCAGCACGGACTGTACCGGATACAGATGGGCAATCGCGCCCCAAGCCAGCAAAGAAAGCCCGGTAATGACTACGGGCGAAAGAAACACAACCGCAGAGGTGATGACCCCCAGCGGCACGCCGCTTTTTTTGTACAGCACCGTACGCAATCCCGCTCCTGTAAAGCCGGCGAAGCCAAAGACATTATTGAAGGTATTCGAAATCCAGGCGTACCGGAATGTCGCTCCGGGCTTGACCTGTAGCTTGAAATGATGCCTGATCACGTAATCGTATGCGCTCATGGCGGCCACGGCTATCAGTGAGAACAAGCCGATTTCGATGAGAAAGGTAGCATCCATTCGCCGCAGCTCATGAAGCATACGTGCCAGATTGAAGCCTTTCAGCTCTCGTCCAGCCTCCCATATAATAAAAGCCAATACAGCCAGCGGAAGCAAAATACGTGTCAGCCGCTGCCTGTAGATGGTCATCATGAACTGTACGATTTTAAAGGATTGAATGGGTTTGTGATTTGAATTCATAGATTCACCTGCCTGAAAAATAATGAAATAGATTCTGAATAATACACGGAGATATCATGCCCAATGAAAGGCTACTATATATTATACCTGTAATAAACGAATGAATAACAACAGAAGGGTTACGAAAGCCGAATTTCAGATTGATTGCCGTGAATAATTCCAATATAATGATGGAAAATCCAGTCATTTGCTTGGTAATGGAGCTGAACGGACATGAGTATATGGGATCGTGATCTTTTTGTACGTCGATTGGAGCTGATGTGGCCGCAGGATGCTGACGAGAGCCGATATCCTTTTAATTTAAAAGCCATGCGTCAATGGAATGAGCTGAAATTTCACCCGTCTGTTACTTATATTGTTGGAGAAAACGGTGTGGGTAAATCAACGCTCATGGAAGCGATAGCGGTCGCGTGGGGATTTAATCCGGAGGGCGGCACCAAAAATTTCAATTTCTCTACACAGGCCACGCATTCCTCGCTGCATGAGTATGTCCGGCTGGTGAGAGGGGCCCGCAAGCCGCGGGACGGTTTCTTTTTCCGTGCAGAAAGCTACTACAATCTGGCGAGTCATATCGACGAGTTGGATCGGGAAGACGGTGGCCGGCCCATTCGAGACTCCTATGGAGGAAAATCGTTGCATGAGCAGTCGCATGGCGAGTCTTTTTTTGCCGCGTTTTTGCATCGGTTTGGCGGTCAGGGGCTGTATATTATGGATGAGCCAGAGGCCGCGTTATCGCCCCTGCGCCAGATGGCCATGCTTGCACGTATCCACGAACTGGTGCAGCAGGGCTCACAGTTTATCATTTCTACGCATTCCCCGATTTTGATGGCCTATCCCGACTCCGTCCTGTACCACCTGACACATGAAGGAATAGACACCCGGACGCTGGAGGAAACCGACCATTTTATCATCATGAAACAATTTCTGAATAACAAGGAAAAGATGATACAGGAGCTATTCGAAGATCCCCAATAAGGAATGGGTGAACCTCAAGAGGGCTATCCGTACTCGTACAACTTAGACTTTAGCTACAAAAAGGCGACCTATACGTTGGTTCAAGCAGATGAGATCGAAGTTTGCCTTTTGCCCAAATATTCACCGGATCTACAGCTTATTATTGGTTATCATGCTCATCTATGGTATATGTATAAGGGGAAATAAAATGAGTATTCTGCTCTTATGGTGAGGTGCGAATGTGAAGCTCACATAAAAACCCCGGATCCTTCGCACCTCGAAATTTGTCGAAAAACATTAAATCAGCTTACTTCGGTAGAAGTCAATGGTTGATTCAAGCCTTTTTGGCATCGTTTTTTGCTAA
>NZ_PNXQ01000011.1:0-660 GCF_005217525.1 Paenibacillus terrae
GTCGCACTCTATATGAGTGCGTGGATTGAAATTTGCTCGTAGTATTAGGGCGGCTTTTGGACGATTTAGGTCGCACTCTATATGAGTGCGTGGATTGAAATTCCAATGCGGCCTCGACAGCAGCCTGTGTCCGCTGTCGCACTCTATATGAGTGCGTGGATTGAAATCCCAATAAATGTTGAATTACGGCCTGCTGGAAGCCCGTCGCACTCTATATGAGTGCGTGGATTGAAATTGAATGCGTTGTCTGGATTATAAAAGTCACATAGTCGCACTCTATATGAATGCGTGCAGGATTCTACCAGTGTTATACTGGTAGTTCCTTTTTTTGTGTATTGAATATAGAACGCATGTTTGTATATAATTAATGCAGAAGCGTTATCTTGTGCTCCACGATGCCCAATACAAGCTGCTAAAACGACTTTTCTATTTCTCAAGAAGCAATTATATTTTCTTATAACGGTTCAAATTATTGATTACATTTTAGTGTAATTTATGATTGTTATTTGCTCGGGGGTCTATTAATATAGTGGAGAGTTTTGAACTAATAGTTGCAAAGTAAGATTTTCGTATGCGAAATAAATAACCTTAGGAGGACAACACGCAACATGTCAGAATCACAATTGAAAATGGGGCCGCTGGTCATTTTGATGATTAATA
>NZ_PNXQ01000011.1:670-1837 GCF_005217525.1 Paenibacillus terrae
TTTATTGCCATGCTGGGAATTGGCCTCATCATTCCGATCCTCCCCAAATTTATGGGTTCCCTGGGAGGCACTGGTGAAACGGGAGGCTACCTGGTTGCCGTATTCGGCTTGACCCAGTTTCTGTTTTCACCGTTGGCTGGTGAATGGTCCGATAAATACGGACGCAAAAAAATGATCATTATCGGTTTGGTGATCATGACGATTTCTTCAGTATTATTTGCTATAGGGCATTCGTTGACGATGCTGTATATATCCCGTTTGCTCGGAGGCGCAGGGGCTGCCTTTATGATTCCTCCGATGATGGCTTATATTGCCGACATTACGACGGTACACAACCGCGGTCGGGGAATGGGTTTGTTGGGCGCGGCCATGTCTCTCGGGTTTGTTATCGGCCCTGGCGTGGGCGGTTTGCTGGCAGATATTT
The DNA here is from genome assembly GCF_005217525.1 of Paenibacillus terrae. Classification (GTDB taxonomy): domain Bacteria; phylum Bacillota; class Bacilli; order Paenibacillales; family Paenibacillaceae; genus Paenibacillus; species Paenibacillus terrae_C. The sequence continues at coordinate 1,095 of NZ_PNXQ01000011.1, forward strand.
CGATACGCACGCCTTTGTACGTTTCGGCGGGAGTATCGGGTGTAGCTGCCCTGATTTCGTTGGTTTTGCTGCCCGAAACCTTGTCGATGGATAAACAGTTGAAATTCCGGAATGTCAAAGTCAAGCGCGACAATGTCATTAAGCAGTTTGCACTTTCTTTTCGCAAGCCGTACTTCATGCTGTTGATTATGATTTTCACTCTAACCTTTGGGTTGACGCATTTTGAAACTATGTTTCCTTTCTTCGTGACAGGCAAGTTTCATTACAATGAGCGCGATATTGCGATCATTATTACGGTAGGGGCGCTGGTCGGAACGGTGATTCAGGCGGTTGTGATCAGTCCGTTGTTGAATCGTTTTGGCGAAAAAGGTGTCATTATCGGCTCCTTTCTGTTTTCCGCAATTTCTCTTGTGCTTATGCTGCTTTCTGGCAACTTTTATTATGTACTTGGGGTATCACTCATCTTCTTTACTGCTACGTCGCTGCTGCGACCAGCCATTAATACGGCTTTATCCAAAATGGCCGGTGATGAACAGGGAGTTGCAGCCGGGATGAACAATGCCTATATGAGTATCGGTAATATTTTGGGACCTGCGCTGGCGGGTACGTTGTTTGAGGTGCATATTAATCTGCCGTACATTTTTGGGGCGGTCATTCTCATCCTTAGTTTAGGACTGGCTGTAAAATGGAACAGCAAAGGTACGCAAACGACAGCGGTTTAATGTTTTTTCCTGTAAACATAG
>NZ_PNXQ01000011.1:1847-17408 GCF_005217525.1 Paenibacillus terrae
AAATGTGAGTTCTAGTGAACCACAGGTTGCACCGAAGGAGACTATTTTTGGTATATATAGAGAAATGGTTAATGAAACGACTGTATCGTGGGTAATAATGCATGGTGAGTTTATAAGTGAGACACAGCAATGAGATACAGCTCGATAAAATCCGGGTAACAGCCCAAAGGAGACGAGTGCCGATGGAAGAGCGAAGTGAACAGTTATTTTATACAGGAACTTATGCGTCTCGCGATGAGAGAGGTATTTATGTATGCGCTTTACGTGTGGAAAATGGTGATCTGCGCATGATTGGCGGTGTGGAGGGGATTGAGCGGCCTTCATTTCTGGCACTGCACCCGGATGGAACGAAGCTGTATGCCGCCAGTGAGACGGAGGCAGGCGAGTTGTACGCGTATCAGGTGCATGCGCAGACGGGAGAGCTGCACCCATTGGATCGAAAAGGGACCAGAGGGGCGCACACTTGCCATGTCTCAGTGACAGCGGATGGACGGTATGTGCTGGCTTCCAATTATTCAGGCGGCAATGCCGTGGTATTCCCGGTGACGGAAGCTGGCGGATTGGGGGAAATGTCGGGGCAGGTTCAGCATACCGGCTCAGGTATTCGCCAGGACCGCCAGGATGCGGCACATCCGCATTCGATTATTCCTGATCCTTCAGGACAGTACGCAATGGTATGTGATTTGGGGCTGGATCAGATTGTGGTATACCGTTTGACGGAAGACGGGAAGCTGGTGACCCATCGTAAGGCAGAACTGCCGCCCGGTTCCGGTCCGCGTCATCTGGTCTTTCATCCTTCGTGTCCCTATGCCTTTGTAGCCAACGAGCTGAATAATACTGTCGCTGTATTTAGCTACAACGAACGCAACGGGGAGCTTCAATTGCTGCAAAGCTTGTCCACACTGCCGGAAGGCATCATAGATGTGGAAAACACAGCCGCGGACATTCGGATTACGTCTTGTGGACGCTATCTGTATGTGTCAAACCGGGGGCATAACAGCATCGTGCTGTACCATGTCGATCTGGACAGCGGTAAGCTGGAGACGGTTGAATGGGTGGAGACTTTTGGCAGCACGCCGCGTAACTTCAACATCCTGTCCGGGTATCTGGTTGTCGCGAATCAGGACGGAAATAACATTGTATCCTTTGCTATTCATAGCGAAGACGGACGATTGACTCGAACAGGATATGTGCTGGAAGTTCCTTCACCTGTATGCATTGAGCCTGTGAGGCAGTCATAGCGTTTGGCAAAAAGGCATGTTAGAAGAAGATGAAAAAAATAAAAACACGGCGCTTTGCTTGCCATGAACGCATGGGGCAAAGGGCCGTGTTTTAGGGTCTGAGAAGAACAGGTGCTGAAAGTTTATTTGCTGCTGTCGCCAGCTTCTACTGTTGCTGTTTTCGTATGGTTTTCCGCAGGCTTGTAGTACAAGCGGAACAGAATGTCCTGATTGTAGTTACCGAATCCAGTACCGAACAGGGTAACCCCTCCAACATGCTGGGCATCATCCAGAATGGCAATGCGGAATTTCCATTGCTTCTGATCAATCAGCACATGGCTTAAGGTTACATCAGATATTTGCTTGCCGTCCATAAAGGTACCCTTAGACGTAACGCGAAGTCTTTTGAGCAGACCGTATTGGTTGATAAAATCAGGCCACCATGCAGGTGTGTATTTTCCCCGGTTATCGCCGAAATCTCCCGGACTGGTCCAAGTCCCCAGATTCACATCGTTCAGGAAAAAGGTAATGTCCGAAGGCCAGTTGTCATTGGTAAAAGGGGCCTCGGACGATAGCTCCATCGAAATTTCAAGCTCCTCGGCCTTTTGGCTGGACAGGAGGAAATTGGGTACTTTATAATCCATATATCCTTGACTAAACCACAGGATTTTGGAATTGAAGCGCTCAGGGTCCAGAAACGAACGAGGCTCGTCGAATTCTCCGATAATTTTCTCGACGGTAGCCAGTCCGCAGGTCGGCTGAATTTCAAAATCTGTAAAGTGCCCGACGGAAATCTCCGTCTGATGAAATTGCCGTACATCCTGCTGATAGCGTGGCATGGCTATTTCAATTTTGTCTGTAGCCAGTGAGCATACTTTCTGAACGCCACCGCGCCCAGGCAGCATTTTGGTCGAAATAATGGATGCTCTCTCCAGCTTTTTGACATGCATGGTCATGATGGCACTGCTTAGTCCCAGTGCTTCCGCCAGCTCGCGTATATTCATAGGCTTCTCCGCAAGCAGAACAATCATGTTCAGCCGAACCTCGCTGGCCAGCGCTTCATATACGGGTAGTGATTTTTCAGAAATGTCCAGTTGCATAGTTCCTCCAATTCTAACGCACATCAACAATTGATGATAGTTTAACATATATGGATTTTTTTCAATATTCATACATAAAAAACGATATGATTTACATTTATATAAACAATATACCCTTTCCTTGATTGTCGGCACAAGCTTATCCCGCCAAAAAGCCTAAAATTGTTCAAAAAACAGGACACCCCATATAACCATTCGGTGTCTGTCGGGATGTCCTGTGATGGGATGTGATTTTAACGTTCATGCGGTATCCGATTGTGCATCGCTTGCTGTCTAGGAACGGTTATGTTCCTCCGCCAAAGAAGAGTCGGGCGTTCTGTCTTTGTCTGTCGTGTGCATTTCCGGATATTGAGAAGGATCTGCCTTCATCAAGCCGGGATGACCGACATAAGGGCGATCACTCCGTGAGCGGCCCCGGGTGAGTCGGAAGCCGATCAAAAACAGGACAAGCTGCACAGCCAGTATGTAGAGAGAAGCCTCCGGTCCGATCCATTGAAACAGGGCAACGGCGGCGATCACCATGGACAACAGGCTTGTCGGGAAATGGGATGCCGTCACATCCAGATCATTTTGTCTGCGCAGGGTCATCAACCGGTATACATACAGCAGGGCGATCAAGCCGGAAACAAATCTCATCCATGTATACCCTATGAGCCAGGACGCAGATGGGACAGCTTCGGGCAGACTATTATAGATTGTACTATACGACATAAGTTCCACAATCAGCCGTGAGATTAGCCACACGATACCCGCCAGCGCCAAAGGCCCGGCAGCGGGACGCAGCAGCTTCCATAAAGCCGTACCCCAGCCCGGAGCATGCGATTCCAGCAGAACAAGCCGACGTTCGTCGATCAGTTTGTTCATTTCGCGCTCCAGTGATTTGAGGAGCAACTCCCTGCGGAATGCGTCACATTCTCTTAGAGATGCCTGAACCTGTTCCTGAAGGTGAGGGGTTAAATAGGGAGCAGCCTTCGCTTCCTGAAGGGCATGAATCAGTCCACTCTGATGCTGGCGTGTTTCGTTGCTGCTTAAGCTGTACTGAGTAGAGGTTTGGAGATAGCCTGCCAACCGTCCGTAGATACGTAGCGATTCCTGTAATTCATTCAGCCGCTGCTGACGCGAATTTCGAAGCTGGGCTGCGCTGTGAACATACAACCATACCAGCAAAGACAATGCCAGCAGGACGGCAATCAGACCGGGTGAGATATATGCGGCCAATGCCGCGAAGTCCGTCGGGGACACCCGCAATCCCTCCTTCCATTGTTCTTTCTACACTATTGCACAGACCACACAGGCATTTCAAGGGCTTGGTCACGTCTGACAGAGATATATGAAGTATTTTTTGGTAAAATAGACAAGATGATAAGCAGGGAGGGGAGATTCAGTATGAACGAGCATGTCGAAAATACGGCAGAACATCATAGAGGATCGAATCACCCGGACGGGCAGCTTCGCGTGGAGTACGCCATTCCATCTGTAGAGGAGTATCGGGGGTTGCGGAAGGAGGTGGGTCTGACGCAGATTACAGAAGAAGCTGCAACCAAGGGCCTGCCGAACAGCCTGTTTGCGGTGACGCTACGGATCGGGCAGGAATTGATCGGCATGGGCCGGGTGAGCGGTGATGGCGGTGTTTTCTTTTTGGTGACGGATATTGCAGTCAAGCCCTCCCATCAGGGAAAAGGTTACGGGCGTAAGCTTATGGAAGAGATTATGGCCTATTTGAAACGTGAGGTTCCAGCGGGTAGCTTTGCGACACTGATCGCAGACAAGCCAGCCGATCGCTTGTATGCGCAATTTGGCTTTCAATTGACCAGCCCTGGATCGGAAGGGATGTACTGGCGGCAGCCGGGCGGAGTTTAAGCAAGGGCCGAAGCGGATAAGTAATATATAAGCTGAACTAAAAAATGTACATGGAAAACGGAGTAGATAGTAAGTAAATTATAGACAGGAAGAAGGCAAGGACATATGAAAGTCATTATTTTTGGAGCAACAGGAACCATTGGCCAAGCATTGGTGAAGGAGGCCATCAAGCGCAAGTACCAGGTGACGGCGGCGGTTCGTGATCCGCAGCGTGTGACGGAGCAAAGTGAGTATTTGACCGTCGTTCAAGCTGATATTTTGAATCCCGATTCCGTAACAGCCGTGGCCAAAGGACATGATGCGATTATCAGCGCTTATGGTCCCAAGTTTGGAGCTGAGGAGGAATTGCTCGAAGCAACGCGTTCTTTACTGGAAGGAACCCGGCGTTCCGGCGCAGAGCGCATACTGGTAGTCGGCGGAGCTGGCAGCCTGAAAACGGAAAACGGTGAACGCCTGATGGATACAGCCGAGTTTCTGGAGGAAGTCAAGCCACTAGCAGCCGCACATGCCGATGCACTGGAGCTGTATCGTGCTGCGGATGTGGACTGGACATATTGCAGTCCTGCCGCAATCATTGAGCCGGGACGGCGTACAGGGCATTTTCGCATTGGCTTGGACCATGTAGTTGTTGATGAATTGGGTCACAGCCGCATCTCGGTTGAGGATTATGCAGTAGCCCTGATTGATGAGCTGGTAGAGGGGGAATTTGTAAATTCACGTTTTACGGTCGGGTATTAAAAAAGGATCGCATTACGGGAGGCGAAGAAGCATGTATATTGTGACCGGTGAAGAAATGCGGCAACTGGATCGGTATACGATTGACAAGCTGGGCATCCCGGCCCTTACCTTGATGGAAAATGCCGGGCGTGCGGTAGCTGACGAGGTATTGAAGCTCTGCGCTGTGGAAAGTGGTTGGAGCCATAAGAGCTTCTCGGAAAGCCACGTGGATTCAGCATACGGTACGGGACGCAGATATATAGTGGGGCAAGATGCTGCCAAGCAAGGATATGATGAGGGTCCAGCCTATGGTGAACAGGTCGCCCACTCAGGGCCTGGGGATACGCCGGGACATGGCGGTGTTATTCGGACGGAGCCTTGGAGCCACGGGGGGCATGCCATGTGGGAACGGGAGCATTGGTATATTCTCGTAGGCAAAGGCAACAACGGCGGTGACGGTCTGGTGGCGGCCCGCCATCTGACGGATGCGGGTCTGCGCGTCACCGTTGTGTACGCTGAGTCGCCGGACTCGCTGCGCGGCGAAGCAGCGGTGCAACGCGATACCATCGCGGCTCTGCACATCCCGGTCCTTGTCTACGGCCGGGATGCCCTCGACCTGCGCGGCGCCACCGGCATCGTAGATGCCCTGCTGGGCACGGGCACACAAGGCCCGCCGCGCGAACCCTACGCCTCGCTGATTCGCGAGGCCAATGCCAGCGGCGTGCCGCTGGTGTCGGTAGATGTGCCCAGCGGCCTCGACGCCGACACAGGTGCGCTGTACGAGCCGTGCATTCGCGCACGCGTCACCGTATGCCTCGCCTACCTGAAGCGTGGGCTCGTCCAATACCCGGGTGCCGGGAACGCAGGCGATGTAACGGTACGCTACATCGGTATTCCGCCCGGGCTTGCCCGTGAGCGCGGCGTGCAGCTACGGCTCCTGACCCGCGATACGCTGCGTGAAGCGCTGGGCGTGGACGTGAGCCGCAGCCGCGTGCCGGACGGGCACAAGGGCACCTACGGCCACGTCCTCGTCGCCGGGGGAAGCCTGCGCATGAGCGGCGCGGGCCTGCTGGCCGCACGTGCCGCCCTGCGCATCGGCAGCGGCCTTGTGACGTGGGCGGTGCCCGAAGCGCTACTGCCGCGACTCATCGGAGCCGCGCCGGAGCTGATGCTCGCTGCCGCAGCCGCAGGTGGAGACGGCGAATGGAACGCCGACTCCGCGGATGAGCTGCTTCAGCTCGCGCAGGCGCGCGATGTGCTGGCCGTCGGCCCCGGCCTCGGCCGCTTCGTGGGAGACACTGGCTGGCTGCGCCGCCTGTGGGAAGAATACGGCGGGCCGCTCGTACTCGATGCGGGCGCCCTGAACATCCTCGCTGCGGCGGGGCCAGAGCTTGATGCCTGGAAGCCGAGAAGCGCGGCGGTTGTACTGACGCCGCACCCCGGCGAGATGGCCCGTCTGCTGGGCCTATCGACGGCCGAGGTGCAGCGTGACCGCATCGCCCATGCCCGGCAGTACGCCCGAACACGCGGGGTGACGCTGGTGCTCAAGGGAGCGCGTACCGTCATTGCGTGCCCGGACGGAACGGCTTATGTCAACACGACAGGCCACGCAGGGATGGCGACAGGCGGTGCAGGTGATGTGCTGACAGGCATCATCGCAGGCTTGCTGGCGCAGGGCTTGGACGCTTTACAGGCAGCAGCCTTTGGCGTGTACCTGCATGGCGCGGCTGGAGAAACAGCCGCACGCCATCGACAGCATGCCGCCTCGGTCATTGCGGGTGACATTATTGAAGCCCTATAGACCATAACAGCAAGGGCAGGAGGAAGGCCAGGATGATCTGTACCCCAAATCCACGGATCAGCCAGAGTCTTCCCGCATAATGCCTTCCCCGATAATACAGTAACGTAATCACGGTACCCGCGATGCCGTTGCTCCATAAGACACCCGTTCCTTCAGGGGATATAAAAGAACCAAGCAGGAGGAAGATACTGAATCCTGCGGCAAGGTACAGGGTGAGCCGCTCCGGTTTTCGCAGCCAGGGCAAGAGATCGTGCAGCGCATCGGCTGCAAGAGCGGCCGGTAGGGCAAAACCATATGCCCACAGCTGTGCGGCCAGCTCACCGCTATTGCCTGCTATGGTTACAGGAATCCCCGTCATTGCCTCTGCTATATAGCAATAGGCCCATATCAGACCAAACACCAGTCCTCCGCAAGCCAGCTTGTTCAGCGCATAACAACCCAGTTCCATCCGCCAAGGCATCTTGGGATTATATTCATTCCATGGATGTCTCATGCTGCGATTCCTCCTTAGTACACTTCATTACAATCAGTAATTCGCAACCAATCAAGGAATTTATTTTCAATTACACTCCGCTGACGCTTTACGGCATTTTATTTTACGTTAGCTGTGTATCATGGTCCTAAGAAATAATGACAGCGGATAGCCGCGTTGCGGAGAGGCGGGGATTGCATGATACAAGCGGTTATTTTTAATCTCGAAAGTACATTGTTGGACCCCGGAGGACGAGGCTTAATCCAGGGAATACGTGATATTTTCAGATGGAAGGGTGTACAGGTAACCGAAGAACAGGCATCTTATGGGCGGGGATTACCGATCCGTGATCATATTGCGAATGTGCTGGCACTTTCAGAGGTTCGGAAAAAATGGCTGGATTGCTTCGGTACGCATCCCGGAAGAACGGATATTGAGCATATTTACCTTGAGCTTGTGCCTGTTCTCCGTTCTTTGATCCAGGGAGCTGAGCCCACTTTCGGTATCGATAAAGCGCTGAATGAGTTGCAGGATCGTCGGATTCAGTCAGGCGCTACCGCATCTTGCCCGATGGAGATGCTGGGCAACGTTTTTACGCCTGCACAGTCCCCATATGCACTGGATTGCACAGTAGCTCCCTGTGAAGTTTCGCAAGGGCGCCCTTATCCATGGATGATCTATGAGATTGCACACCGCTTACAGGTATTCCCGCTTAGCGATATTGTGAAAGTAGGAGATACGGCAGCTGATATGCAAGAGGGACGGAACGCCGGTGTATGGACGATTGGTGTATTGAACCATAACGAAAGCGTGACGACCGCAGCTCACACGACCAGCCATGAAGCGGACGACAGAGTGGCTGAGGAACGGCGCAGACAGAGTGTATATGGCTTGAAAAGGGCAGGAGCCCACATCGTGATGAACTCGGTCGCTGACTTACCGCGTATTTTGCGTGAAATCGAAATGCTCCAGCATACGGGAGGCTATCCTTCTTATACGAAACAGGTGAAAACAGCGGCACTACCTCCATCATAAGAACGGGTATGAGTCTGGAGTGCTTGAATACACACTTCTAGGTTATATGTATGCACCTACTCAGATAAAGGTGAACTCTGCTCGGCTTTCAAAACATAAAAATGGAGCACTCGCTACGTTAGCGAATGCTCCATTTTAGTTTACTTCTTTTCGTTCAGTTGAACTGAACCCAACGTAATATTTAATATTCAGCGTTTTTTACCCGGAACTGGTCAGCATGACGCTGCAGATTGTTTGATAGTGTGGTCAGATTGCGGGCTACTTCGGATAGTTCTTTTACCGCTAGAGCCTGCTTCTGAGCGCTTGCTGATACATCTTCTGTCATTCCGGCAGTCTGCTGTGCCGCGCTGGCTGTGTGATTTAAATGTTGATCTACGCTGTGACGTACCTCTTGCATCTCTGCCGTCAATTGAGCCAGATGTGCAGCTAACTCCTGAACTTCCTGTGAAACCTGGGTGACTTTGTCAACAGACTGTAGACATACCGAAATTTGGGTTTCTTGTTCATTGACGGTCTTTATGTTTTCATCAAATTGATCACCCATTTGCTCAATTTGCTCAACAAAGCTTTTTAAGATTTCGTCGATTTCACGAATCGATATGGCGGATTGTTGGGCAAGTTGTCCCATTTCATGAGCGACCACAGAAAAACCCTTGCCAGCTTCGCCTGCACGTGAGGCTTCAATAGATGCATTAAAGGACAAAATCTGCGTCTGCTTTACGATGCCCTGTACCTGCTGACCGATGTTAGCCGCCTCGCGGGATTTTTCGGTTAACGCGTGTGACATGCGCTGCATCTGCTTGATACGCAAGGCGCTTTCTCGTCCTTTCTCTAATAACAGTTCATGCTCACTGGCTACCTGATTACGAACTTCATTAAGATGATGGGCCGTATCCGTAAATTGTTGCACATAGCTTCCGACTTCATCCAGCGTTTGTCCTAATCGATCAGATTGTTGCACCGATTCCACCGCTTGATCCGCTTGGTTAATAGAGACATCGGCAATTTGCTGGAGTGTACGGGACAGTTCCTCAGTCTGGTGGAGTGTTCCTTCCGTTGTCACGACGATATTCTCCGATGCGTGCTGGAGTGTGCTTGAACTGCTTTGAATATCCACAATCATATTCGACATGGCTTCCACCATTTTGTTCGTCAATTTGCTGATTTCGCCTAACTGATCATATGTTACTTGCGACGATGTAACCGTAAGGTTACCGTCGGCTACTTGCTCCAGTGTATTTTTAATAAATCCCACCTGACGCAGTATCCGCCGGGTTACCATCATCATAGCCGCAATTGAGATGATCAGAATGATGGAGATAACAGGGATAACTAATCGGTAGGCCTCGGGCAAGGTATGTTCGTATACTTCAGTCACAGAGGACAGGGATCTGTCGATTCCCAAATAACCAATGATGGTTCCATCTGTATCCTTAATGGGAGTAAAGGAGGAAAACATCGTCCCCCACTCAGGGTCCGTTGTAATATCTGTAGTTACCGTTTCCCCTTGTTTTAATTTCTCTTCCGTTTCTTTAAGGGTAAAACTTACAGGAGTTCCGAATGGACTGTAGTCTTTGTCGTCCCATGCGGCTCCATCCACCGTTATTTTCCACTCATCTCCAACGCGGTTGTACATATAGACGTACAGAATTCCAGTTTGCAGTCTGAGCGTATTTAACTCGTTCCGAAGCTGCTTATACTCGCTGCTTTGCTCAGATGAATCAGTGTTTAAGCTCTTGACTGCGGATTTGTCCAATAACTGGGCCGTGTTCTTTGCCAGCGTTTCATTGTTTAGCTGCATGGTTGATAGAGAAGCATTTTGGATAGATTGATTGGTCGTCCACAGAACAATAACGCCAATCACTATTAAAGGAATGAGCAAGATGAAGTAGAGTTTGGATTGTAATCCCATTCTTTTTTTAACGCTGCTTTTCATAATATGCTCCTTACTATGTTTTTTTCACCTTCATATATATCGTGTACAAATAGGAAAATATGAATAGTAATTCAGATGTTTTCATGATTTTTTTGCGTATTTGCGTAAATTATCATGAAAAAAGCCTTAGCCCGGTAAATACCGAGTTAAGGCTTTTTTGATTAATTACAAATCGTCAAATCCGTTGTCGTCTCCGACCTTGCCGTAATTGCGCGATTTTGCTTCAAAAAAGTCCGTTTTTGTCGCATTCAGCGCTTCGTCTGAGAATGGTTTAATCCAAGGCATACAGTTTACATCTACGCCTTCGTATGCTTTGTCCATACCAAGCAGTCTCAGGCGCATGTTCGCCATGTACTTGATATAATCGCCCAGCTCGTTCAGGTCGATGCCGCGAACCTCTTTGAGCGTGTAGTGCGCCCAGTTGGTTTCCAGCTCGACTGCACGGTCGATCATGCGGTAGACATAATCCGTATTTTCCTTCGTGTCCAGCTCAGGGAAATCAGACAGCAATTGCTTGAACACTTCGGCAAAAAAGTAGCAATGCTGATTTTCATCCCGCTGGATATACGAGATCATTTGGCTGGTCGACATCATCTTTTGGTCACGGGCCAAATTATAGAAGAAAGCGAACGTACTATAGAAGAAAATGCCCTCCAGAATCAGGTCCGCCACCATCGCCTGGAAAAAGGTTTGCGGATTTTGCTCATCACGGAACTCCTGGTAAATGTCCGAGATGAATGTGTTGCGCTCCAGCAGTACAGGATCATTTTTCCAATATTCAAAAATTTCCTTCTGCTCCTGATCTGATACCAGAGAGGATAGCACGTAGGAGTAGGACTGGTTATGCACGACCTCCTGCTGCCCGATAATGGCTGACACAGCTTCCAGCGAGGAATCGGTAAAGTAGCGTTTTACATCCCCCACAAACATCGTTTGCATGGAATCCAGCACGGCCAGCAGGCCGATGTTGATTTTGAACGTGCGCTGTTCTTCGGCATCCAGTGTTGGGAATTGGGACGCGTCCTTGGACATCGGGATTTCATCCGGAATCCAGTGGTTCAGCAGCAGCACCTTATACAGCTTGTACATATGCGGCATGCGAATATCGTTCCAGTTCAGAATGCCAGAGTTTTCGCCTTCAATAATGCGGGTAGAGCGGTTAGGTGCCTCCGTGTTAAATATCTTTTGTAACTGCATGGGAGATTCTCTCCTTCTTTATATTAGGATGCACAGCTATCGCATTCTTCAATCGTCAGTGCGCGACTGCGTACATAATAGGTTGATTTCATACCTGATTTCCAGGCGTGGATGTGCAGTTCCAGAAATTCAGTAGCTTTGATATCCGGGCGCACATACAGATTAAAGCTTTGGCCCTGGTCAATATGACGCTGACGGGCAGAGGCCATGTTGATTGAAGCATGCTGGTCCAGCAGGAAAGCCGTTTTGTAGTACCAGATTGTTTTTTCATTCAAGTCCGGTGCAGGGTTAGCAATCTTGTAGGTTGTTTTCTCTTCATAGGAAAGCAGCTCATACAATGGATCAATGCTGGCCGTAGAACCTGCAATGATGGACGTGGAGCCGTTAGGCGCAATGGCGAACAGCCATGCATTGCGGACACCGTTTTGTTTGACTTTTTCCGCAAGCTCACTCCACTCGGACGTGGTGACAAATTTACCTTCACGCGTACCGTCCGTATAGCCACGGGACGTGAAATAATGCCCGGTAGACCAGTCAGAGCCTTCAAATTTGGCATAACGGCCTTTTTCCTTCGCCAGCTCCATGCTTGATTTTACAGCCAGATAGTTAATTTTTTCGTACAAATGATCGTTATAGGTTACCGCTTCATCGGATTCCCAACGGATGCCTTCGAGTGCGAGCAGATGATGAAGTCCGAACGTACCCAGACCGACTGCGCGATATTGGCTATTCGTATATTGTGCTTGCAGCACCTCAATGTTGTTGATATCAATCACGTTATCCAGCATACGTACCTGAATCGGTACGAGACGATCCAGCACACCTGCCGGAACAGCGCGAGCCAGATGGATGGAGTTCAGGTTGCAGACGACAAAATCGCCAGGGATTTTGGAAATGACAATACGTGTTTGTCCATCCTTGGTGACTAATTCCTCTTTTTCCACCACGGTCGCCGATTGGTTTTGCATAATTTCCGTGCACAGGTTGGAGGAATATACCATACCGTGGGCGCGGTTCGGGTTCGCACGGTTTACGGTATCGCGGTAGAACATGTACGGCGTACCTGTTTCCAGTTGTGACTTCATCAGGCGCTTCATAATGTCGATGGCAGGCACCGTAATGCGGGAGAGAATTGGATGCTGTGACGCTTCCTCATATTTCTCGCGGAAGGAGCCTGTACCAAAGCCTTCATCGTAAAAATCCTCCAACCCCAGTGGACGGCCGTTGTCATCTTTCCAGCCCATGACCTTCTTCACTTCATGCGGGCAGAACAGATTCCATTCGCCACGGGCTTCCACCCGCTCCATGAACAGATCGGGCAGACATACGCCATGGAAAACATCATGTGCACGCATGCGCTCGTCACCGTTGTTCAGCTTGAGGTCGAGGAATGCAAGAATGTCTTTGTGGAATACGTCCAGATAGACGGCAATTGCGCCTTTACGTGTACCCAGTTGGTCTACGCTGACCGCTGTATTGTTGAGCTGGCGAATCCACGGGATGACGCCGGAGCTTGTATTTTTGTGTCCACGGATGTCGGAGCCACGCGCTCGTACTTTACCGAGGTACACGCCGATGCCCCCGCCCATTTTGCTGAGACGGGCTACATCGGTGTTGGAATCGAAAATGCCTTCCAACGAGTCGTCTACGGTGTCGATGAAGCAGCTGGAGAGCTGTCCGGCGACCTTTTTCCCGGCATTGGACATGGTTGGCGTAGCCGCCGTCATGTACATATTGCTCATCGCCCAGTAAGCTTCCTTCACCAACTCCATGCGCTTGTCGGCAGGCTCCTTGTGCATCAGGTACATTGCGATGATCATATAACGTTCCTGCGGCAGCTCCATCACGCGTCCGTCAAAATCATTTGCCAGATAGCGCTCAGACAGCGTCAACAGCCCGATGTAATCGAATAGCAGGTCATTTTTCGGCAAAATGGATGCCCCCAGCTCGTCAATTTGCTCCTTGGTGTAGTAGTCAAGCAGCTCTTGACGATAAATGCCTTTCTTGACCAACTCGGTAATCAGCGGGTAAAAAGCGCCATAAGGCTCGTCCGCATAGGATTTGTAACGGCGGTGAGTAGCCGCTTTTTTATATAAGGAGGTGAGCAAAGCGCGTGAAGCGGCGAATTTCCAGTCCGGTTCTTCCTTGCTGACCAGTTCAAGCGCAGCCATCGCAAATGCGTTGCTGATTTCGTCGCCCGTGACCTCGTCCCGGCGCAGCTTGCTGACCACACCGCGAATCAGGCGATCTTTCTCCAGCTTGTCCAATCCGCTGAGCACGCGGTCGGCATAAACGGAAATGCGTATTTCATCAAAAGCCAACTGGCGGTTGTTTGGTTTCGTTACGAGTTGTGGCATGGGATTAATTCCTCGCTTTCCTGATTTGGAATTCTTACTCTGGGAATAGGCATGAAGATGATCATGATGAAAAGATAATGGTGAAAAAGATCGATGATGATCAAGTGATTCACAAAAGCGATGAGGTCAGCTCACTTGACGATTAAACGACAGGCCAAGTGTACGTATGTTTGCAGGTGTGCAAATCCGGGTTTTGAGTACAAATGCCCGGGTTGCTTGCTTGGTTCAGACAGCATTTTGGGGCTGTATGTAATCCAACAACATAGAAATAGCGATGTGCTTGCCATTGAACGGACATCAAAACGGTTCCCATACGATTTATCGGCTACATCACTACATTTAGACGTTATTATAAATATTTAACCCAACATGTTGTGTTGAGAAACTTAAAATTTCAAATAAGCGCAAGGAGTATTATAGCAACATTTGAAGCCATACGTAAAGGAAAAGGAATGGAAACGCCCAAAATGCAGAGAAGTCGCGGGTTGTATTTGAATTGAGGTCGTGTGAACGGTACAATGAATGATAAAGATGTTTCCTACAGAAACAAGCAGCATACATATGGACTATTTTTATGAGATAAGGTTGCTTTATCGGACATAGGTTTTAGATTTTTAAATTTGTGACGATTTTTAAATTAAAGGGAGGAACTTGGCGATGGCTATTGCAGAAGTGACAGTGATCCCGATTGGAACGGGGAGTACGAGCCTGAGCGACTACGTTGCCCAGATGCAAAAAGTGTTGAAGACGCAAAAAGGAATTACTTACGAACTTACCTCCATGAGTACGATTATTGAAGGTTCGCTGGACGATGTGTTCACCGCTATCGCTGCGCTGCATGAAGCGCCATTCCTGTCAGGAGCCAAGCGCGTTTCCACCTCGGTCAAAATCGATGATCGCCGTGACAAAGCTTCCTCCAGTCGCCAAAAGCTCCGTTCCGTCGCAGATAAACTGTCCGGCACCGGGACAGGGAACGTTACCGAATTAAATCCAAATCCTAGTTGAAAAAGTGGATGTAAGTGATTGATTTTTATGTAAGGAAGAGTATAATAGTTTTTGTTGTCAGTTACGCTGACCTGCTGGTGTAGCTCAGGGGTAGAGCAACGCACTCGTAATGCGTAGGCCGGGGGTTCAATTCCCTTCACCAGCATTCTATGAAACTCAAGCACAGCGCGGCTTCCAAGCTTTTTGGAGGTCGCGCTTTTTTGTGATTTTGGACAATCTTCTAACATTCTTCTAACCTTTAGTCTAGTAAAGTGGGTTCTTCGGTGTTAATGGTCTCTCCTGTGATTGAATCGCCAATGTTTCTTGGGCTTCGTCAGTTTGGTGCTGTCTCGCTTTCGGGAGATTGGCTTCAGGCCAAGGCTATTTTCTCAAACCAGCCACGATGGTTGTTCCTCAAATTTAATACTATTCTGTTAGGGATCAGAAAGTGGCCAACAATCTCGCTAGCTCGTCCGTCTTCCTGCGTGACAATGCTTCTGAGTGTCAGTTGTCCTAGTCATAAAATACGAAAAATAATCAAAATTGATGTGGACATTGTAATGTATTCATGGGCCATTCTCTCAGGTTTATAGCCTTTTTTCTAGATATATGTTCCAGTCTAGTAAAAACTAGTTGTTCGTCCATGTCTAAACCTAACAATATGCATACACTGAACTATCTTTATAGGGAGGTGTACGTATTGAGTTGTTCAGACAAAAAAAAATGTCGTAAAGGAAAAATAGAAACTGTATTCCCTTGGAAAAGAAAAAGAAAAGAACAGTGCCGAAAAGTTATTAAGAAGATAGTAAAGGTAAAATGTCCCCCACCAGAAGTGAATATTACTACTCCAACAGTTATTGGTCCTACGGGCCCACAAGGCAT
>NZ_PNXQ01000011.1:17418-33420 GCF_005217525.1 Paenibacillus terrae
CTGGAGCTATAGGCCCACAAGGCTTTCCTGGAGCTGCAGGAGCAGTAGGGGCGGCTGGGCCAACAGGAGCCACAGGTCCAACTGGTCCAGCGGGAGGTCCGGTCGGACCGACAGGTGCTACAGGAGCAGCAGGGGCGGCTGGGCCAGCGGGAGCAACCGGCGCTACAGGAGCAGCGGGAGCCACTGGCGCTACAGGAGCAGCAGGTACGGCGGGATCATCCGGAGCCACAGGTCCAACTGGTCCAGCGGGAGGTCCGGTCGGACCGACAGGTGCTACAGGAGCAGCAGGGGGTGTATTGGGATTTGCAGATTTTTTTGCCTTGATGCCTCCTGATAATGCAGCAACTGTTGCTCCGGGTACAGACGTAAGTTTTCCGCAAAATGGCCCTACCAGCGGGACTACTATTACCCGAACCGGTCCTAGCTCTTTTAATTTAGCAGCAATAGGGACTTATCAGGTGCTCTTTCAGGTTAGTGTAACCGAAGCTGGACAACTCATCTTGACACTCAATGGCGCGGATCTCGCCTATACTGTAGTTGGACGTGCAACAGGTACATCGCAAATCGTAGAAATGGCTTTAGTGCAAACGACGGTCATTAATTCCATACTGACTGTTCGAAATCCTGCTGGCAATTCCACTGCACTTACGATTACTCCTCTCGCTGGAGGAACAAGACCCGTTTCAGCACATCTTGTTATCACACAATTAGCATAGCAAGATATCTTGCATCTAGATAATCTAGAAATTTGCTATCTTTAACTGGACGGCTTTTCTTATGATCATAATTAAAAGAAGGACGTACAAACGTCCTCCTCTTCCTCCAGAGTATCCCTCGGCAGAGATAGCGGCCCGCCACGCGTGGCATTTTACAGACATCCGCTATCTCGAATTCCAGTAAACAGGAATTTTGAGGGATACGAAAATGGGAACAGCGTTTGAACAATATAATGCAACACTACAACATGAAATCACGGTAATGGAAGGCATTCAGCGTGACCTTATGGAGGTTGTTTCAGAAACCATTGACCAGCTACGCTCTATGGATGGCATGACTTTTTTGCTTAACGAACTGCTATGGTTGGAAGGGGAGGGACGAAGTGACATTCAGTTGAGTCTCGTGAAGAACAAAGGATAACACAAACACAGAGAGATTTTTGTCGTAGGAGGAATTGCTATATTGTTCACCGAATGAAATATTTGAGGTGATCGTCTTGAAGCATACATATAAAATGTTGAAAACAGACATGGAGCTATTTGGAGCGGCTTTAACCCAGGTACATGTATACGTTGTATCCGTCGATGAGGAATTACGTGTGACATTTGAGGATTATGGTGGAGTGGTGGAAGAAATTACGCCAGAGTCGGTTAGAATCGCCAGTAAAGATTTTATACGAGAACAGTTTGAATTTCGAGCAGACTTAAAGGACTCCACGGACTTGTAGCCGGGTATGGAGTCCTTTCGTTTTAGTTCCCCGCCCAAGAGAGGCTTAGGCTTTAAATTCAGCACTGCGTTCGGGGCAGTCTCATCCAAAATCCCTGCTGGCAGCGACAGCTATGTGAATAATTATAATTCTTACCTGAATAATGAGAATTATCTTCCCAATTTGTTCTTTTTGTGCGAGAATGAATGAAAAATCATTATGATTGCGCTTTACAGCACGTATAACAAGGGAGGAAATCACCATGTCAGAAGATCGCAAGCTGTCATTCGAAACACTCGCTGTCCATGCCGGACAACAAATTGATCCTACTACCTTTGCCCGCGCCGTTCCGTTATACCAAACCACCTCGTATGGATTTCGGGATGCCGAGCATGCGGCTGATTTATTTTCGCTAAAAGAGTTCGGCAACATTTATACGCGTCTGATGAATCCGACCACGGATGTGTTTGAGCAGCGGATCGCAGCTCTGGAGGGAGGGGCTGGCGCGTTGGCGACGGCTTCGGGAGCAGCGGCCATTTCCTTTTCCATCCTGAACATTGCCGGAGCAGGGGATGAAATTGTGTCGGCATCCAGTCTGTATGGCGGTACATATAATTTGTTTTCCACGACGCTACCCAAGCTGGGCATTAAGGTGCATTTTGTGGATTCGGATGACCCGGAGAACTTCCGTAAAGCCATTACGGATAAAACGAAGGCGTTATATGCCGAAACGATTGGCAATCCGCAGGGCAATGTGCTGGATGTGGAAGCTGTAGCAGCGATTGCGCATGAATACGGTATTCCGTTGATTGTGGATAACACGTTCCCAAGCCCGTACTTATTGCGTCCCATTGAATACGGAGCGGATATTGTCGTGCATTCTGCGACGAAGTTCATTGGCGGACACGGAACGTCCATCGGTGGGGTGATCGTAGACAGTGGCAAGTTTGACTGGAAAGCAAGTGGCCGTTTCCCTGGACTGACCGAGCCAGACCCGAGCTATCATGGGGTTGTATACACTGAGGCGGTGGGGCCTATTGCATATATTATCAAGGCGCGGGTACAACTGCTGCGTGATTTGGGGGCAGCTATTTCACCGTTCAACTCATGGTTGCTGCTTCAGGGCTTGGAGACACTCCATCTGCGGCTGGAAAGACATAGCCAGAATGCTCTGAAGGTAGCGCAATATCTTGAAAACCACAAGGATGTGGAGTGGGTCAGCTACACCGGATTGCCAAGCCATCCATCCTACGAGTTAGCCCAAAAATACTTGCCGAAGGGGCAAGGGGCGATCCTGACCTTCGGCATCAAAGGCGGCAGTCAGGCGGGAAGCAAGCTGATTGAAAATGTGAAGCTATTTTCCCATCTGGCGAATGTAGGTGATTCCAAATCTCTGATCATTCATCCGGCTAGCACAACGCATCAGCAGTTGAATGCGGAGGAACAGGTTGCTGCCGGAGTCAAGCCAGAGCTGTTGCGTTTGTCCGTCGGGACGGAAGCGATAGACGATATTTTGTACGATTTGGAGCAGGCGATCGCGGCCAGCCAGCAGTAGTTAAGTGAGCAGAGGCCAGAGTCGTTGGTTTGTGGTTAATCAGGTGGGGGGCAACCTCCACCTTTTTTGGCGTCTAGGTTATGGAGAAATAGCATTGACAACATACCCCCATAGGTATATATTATACCCCATAGGGTATATAAGGAGGAAGAAGAAATGGGCAGAAAGATAGTTATTATTGGTGGGGTAGCAGGTGGAGCTTCTGCTGCGGCGAGATTGCGTAGATGGAACGAGGAAGACGAGATTATAATGTTTGAGCGCGGAGAGCATGTTTCTTTTGCGAACTGTGGTCTTCCTTACTATATTGGCGGCACGATCCATGCGCGGGAGAAGCTGTTTCTCCAGACACCTCAAGGGATTCGGGAGCGTTTTAATATAGATGTACGGGTGCTCACCGAAGTAATCGAAATAGACCGGGAGCAGAAGCTCATTCGCTTTCGTGATGTGATGACAGGGAAAAAGGGAGCGCAACCGTACGATATGGTGGTTTTGTCGCCAGGTGCCAGACCGATGATACCGGATATTCCAGGATTAAACGAAGCCACTAATCTATTTACGCTAAGAAATATTCCTGACACGGACGTGATTAAGGCATATGTAGATGAAAAGCATCCGCGACATGCCACTGTCATCGGCGGCGGATTTATCGGGCTGGAGATGGCTGAGAATCTGCGGGAGCGAGGACTTGCGGTAACGATTATCGACCAAGGAGAACAATTGCTTCATCCGCTAGATCCTGAAATGGCTAGACTGGTGGAACAGCATATGAAGCTGAACGGGGTGGAGGTGCGTTTAAAGGAAGGGGTCGCGGCTTTTGCAGATCAGGGTACACGGCTCCGTTTGGCTTCCGGAGGTATGCTTCAGACGGATTTGGTTATTCTTGCGATTGGTGTTGTTCCCGAAAATGAGCTGGCCAAGCAAAGCGGACTGAAGCTTGGTTTTCGCGGGGCTATTCAGGTGAACGCCCAACTGCAAACCAGTGATCCGGCCATTTATGCGGTAGGCGACGCCATTCAGGTCAAGGATCGCAATCACGGTTTTGCAACGATGGTATCGCTGGCTTGGGGAGCCAATCGGCAGGGGCGTTTGGTGGCGGATCATATGAACGGCCAGGCCATTTCTTATGATGGCGCGCTCGGAACGTCCGTGATTAAGACGTTTGCCTTGACAGCAGCATCTACAGGCAATAATGAAAAAACATTGCTGCGGCTGGGTGTTCCCTATAAGGCTGTTCATATTCATCCTGCTTCGCATGCAGGTTATTATCCTGGGGCATCGCCCATTTCCATGAAGCTGCTCTTTAACCCGGAAACAGGAATGATATACGGGGCACAGGCCGTTGGAGCAGATGGGGTAGACAAAAGAATTGATGTGATTGCAACCGCCATTCGTGGACATTTGGGGGTGCGTGAGTTGGCTGATATCGAACTTGCTTATGCACCTCCGTATTCTTCAGCCAAAGATCCTGTCAATATGGCTGGTTATGTGGCTTCGAATATCATGGATGGGCTGGTCCACACGATGCAATGGCATGAAGTCGATGATTTTTACCGCACAGGCGGTGTTATTATTGATGTCAGGGATGAGGTGGAATTGCAAGCAGGAGTCATCCCGGGTTCTATCCATATTCCTTTGGCAGAGCTGAGAGGACGAATGTCGGAAATCCCCCATGATCAAGAGATCGCGGTATCCTGTCAGGTCGGCTTGCGGGGCTATATTGCGGCTCGAATGCTGACCCAATACGGATATCAGGTGAGAAACGTTGATGGTGGCTACAAGACATATTCAGTTATGGCTGAACGGAATTCTGATTCTGATCTGCCTATAGGGAGTGAGGAGGACGAGGAAGCTAAAGATGGGTCTGGCGTTCCTTCGAGAGTTGGGGAAGAATTCGTAGGTCCCCACACAGAGCCGATCCTGCTGGATGCTTGTGGATTGCAATGTCCCGGTCCTATTCTCAAGGTATATGAAGCCGTTAAGGCTATGGAAGAAGGACAAAAACTGGAGGTTATAGCAACCGATTTCGGTTTTGCGAGAGATATTGAAGCATGGTGCCTTAAAACCGGGAATACGCTGGAATCTCTGGGAGTGTCTCATGACAAGGTTAAGGCTGTAGTGCGCAAAACAGTTCAAGGACGGCGGTTTTTAAAATAGTTCATAACCCATCCAATGTGATTGAGATAGTCTGTCACTTCGCCGTGCAGGGCACCAAAAAAAGTATCCTGAAGCTCTACGTCAACGGTACCTTTTTTCGCCAGTGCATGGTAAGCCTGCTTAAGCTCCTCTTCGCTGTCAAAGTCGAGAATGATTTGTACATGCTGCGCTTTCAGCGGTTTACCGTAGGAATCGGAAAAATGGATGTGACTGCTGCCCAGGTGAAGCTCAGCGTGTAAAAGCCTGCCTTCCTGCTTGTTCAGTACTTTAATTTCTCCGCCCAAAACAGACTGATAATAATCCACCGTTTGCTGGACATCGTTTACAATGACAAAAGGACTTGCGCTTCTCATGGGTTCATCTCCTTCGAGGTCTTTATGTCGTTAGTATACATTATTTACGTTGCTGACAGAGTTTACCCCTTTTCATTTCAAATTATGGCTTGGTTCACTGTGTGACGTCTGTTACAATAGAAGGGACATTTACGAATGGATAGAAAAAAGATCGGACGGTGAGCATTTGTATGCTGTGGGAAGCGACTATATATTTTGTGATTTTGGTAATTTCTGCTCTAAGCGTGATTGCGGTATCAGGTAGCCGGAGGACTGCGAGTACCATTCTTCTGGTGCCCATCGTTTTATTTTGTACGATATTTATGGTGCAAGGTTCAGTACTTACAGCGGTGAAGCACCCGACGATGGGAGCTAATGTGGGTTCGGGAATGGCATTTTTAACAACTTGGGTAGTTACCGGAATATTGTTTGCTGTGACGATTGTGATTACTTTCGTTAAATATAGCAGGAAGAACAAGGCGTAATTCAGCCTTAACCTCAGATGAATCAGGGCTTGCGGTCATTTGCCGAAAGCCCTTTTTGTATTTAATTAGCATGTATCGATTTACCTCAAGAAGATCCCTGTTGTGGAGTGTATGGAAAAAAACAGGTCCGGGTTCCAAAAAGAGGTTTACAGGATTAGTTGGGAAGTGTATACATATAGTAAGGAGGCGATTGCTATGAGTGATCGTGCATTTCATTTGTTCTATATTATTTTCCTGACGGTTCTGGCATTAGGAAGCGTTGGTGGAATCGTCTGGTGGCTGCGTTCTGTCGGTCGGCAGGAGAAAGAAAAAAACTGAATTTGAACCGGACCGTAAAAGTCCAAAATGCAGCTTCCAGTAGGAGGGTGCATTTTTATGTGCTATAATGGGAACATATGTTCTTTATAGTGGGAGGAAAGATGATGTTGCCTGATTTGGAACGAAAGCTGTTACGAATTTTGTATAACTATTTTGCCCAGCATCGCCATATGCCGACGATGACCGAATTGACCGTCAAAACGGGGAAGAGGGACAGTGAGATTACAGCCGCTTTGCGGCATATGGAACAGGAGCGTTATATTACATGGGAAAATAACTCCAGTACTCAGCATGTGGTTTTACTGGAAGGATGGGAGCGGCCTTCGACGGATCGAGTCACCCGCCCGGAAACAGGGCGATCAACTACGCCAACCACGCCGCTGGGCGGCACGGAATACTGGACGAATTATTAGAGTAGAACACATAGCTGGAAAATTAATGAGTTTTTAAGGTGCATATCATTTAGTTTTAAGAAAGGGGGACTATAATGACCCTATTAACCCCTTTTTGATCAAGCTATAGGCCCTGCCGATGTATCGGAAGGGTCATTTTTTTGTTCATAGATGCTCTCGGCGGTGCTACTGGATATATATATGGACACTAAAAATCCCCCGGGGATCATCCGGAGGATGGGTGCAGCTTGCGTATACTGCACGGCCTGCTCGAACTTCATGGTTCGACGGCATCATATATGTTCAACCCCTGCTGCCTTGCATAATATGGTCAGCATGTTCATAAGGGGCAGTCCGATTCCACTGCTCATTTTCCAAACGACAAAAGCCCTACCTCTCTTTCGTCCTTGCGGCTCCGATGACCGCGCCAGTGTGAATGTGAAAATCTTCGGCAAAAGCTCAAAATTCTACATTAGGGTTATACATAAAATTTGGAGAAGCTCCATGCGGTGATTAGGAGTAATAGCTTGTTGCGCGGAATCCTATGGGGTTTAATACATACTTTAATAGTATAGCAAGAACGATTCTAAAATGCAAGTTTGCAATTTCTTCGCCTCGTGAAGAGCAGAGGCAGCATGTTGCGCAATTAAATGTTTACACTCGCAAGTGAGATATGTAGACGAACGTAAGTGTTTCAATCTATATATGGTTGATTAAAAGGCGCTTATAGGATTTGTGCAGATTACTCAAGCAAGAAGGTTAACTTTTGCCGACCGGACTCCGATATTGAATAAACAAGATGTTTTGTGAGTGTACGGATGAAAAGAGGGGTAGCATTTTGCCGATCTATAAGCGTTTTATTCAGTATGTTATCCTGAACTATATTATAGGATCGTTTATCGCTGTTCTGTTGGTAGGCGCGATTTTTATATTTTCCACGTTAAATGTAGCCCGTTATGAATTTTTAGGTCTTATGAAGATCATTGCTTTTTCCAGTATCATTATGATTGTATGTGAAACGCTGGTATTTCGGATGCATCTGAGACCAGTTCGTCATTTTTTTCTGGATGAGTGGACGACGTTCGAGGATGTAGAAGCGATGTATATACGGATTCACCGTCTGCCTAATCTTTCTGTGTTACGTATTATGGGACCGCATTTGCTCGGTTTTTCCATCCCGGCAGCTGGTATAGCTATATGGATGATTCATACCGGACAGCTCACCTTGCCCTTCTATTATGTGGGGATTGCCTGTATAGGGGCTTGTCTGGTCGCTTCAATGCACGCGATGATTGAATTTTTCCTGACAATGAGGGCGATCCGTCCGTTGCTGGTAGAAATTAGAGACCGGACTTATCAGAAACATGGAATTAACCTATCGCTTCGGGGACGGGTGTTACTATCACTCCGGCACAAATTTCAGTTGAGTGCAACGTTGATTGGTGCATTTCCGCTTTTTTTGTTTTGCCTGGCTACGCAGATTCGGCTGGAACGTCTGGATGAAGCACTTTCCAACTCCTATTGGCTATGGGCGGGCACGATTTTACTATTTGGTGTGGCCTTTGCTTATCTGGGAGGATGGCTGTTAACCCGTGAGATTGAGCAGCCGATTCACCATTTGCTGGAAAAGATGAATGAAGTGAAGGAAGGATGTCTGAACGATAAGGCTAATGATTTGTACTCTGACGAGTTTGCGAAGCTGGTTGAAGGCTTTAACATCATGGTCGAGGGATTGAAGGAACGGGAAGACAAGAATAGTCAGCTATTGGAAAGCTATTTTACCACCTTGGCGGCAGCGCTGGATGCGAGAGATACCTATACCGCAGGGCATTCTTTGCGTGTGGCTGAATATTCGGTGATTATTGGGCGAAGAGGCGGCTTGAACGAGACGGAGCTTGACCTTTTGCGCAAAACAGCATTGCTGCATGATATAGGCAAAATCGGTGTGGCCGATGCCGTGCTGCTCAAGGATGATCAGCTGACGGACGAGGAATTTGACCAGATTAAAATGCACCCGGTTATGGGAGAAAGCATTCTCCGCCAAGTGGAGCCGGCATATGCCATGGCCCCTTATTTGCCCGGCGTGCGTTCGCACCATGAGCGTTATGATGGCAAAGGATATCCAGACCAACTCTGCGGAGAAGATATCCCGTTATTTGGGAGGATCATTGCCGTAGCGGATGCGTATGATGCGATGACGTCTGACCGCCCATATCGGAAGGGTATGCCTAAAGAAAAAGCGATTATGATATTGGAAGAGGGAAAAGGAACCCAGTGGGACCCTTACTTTGCCGAATTATTTGTCGATGAATGGCGCCGGAACAAAGGCATCATGAGTTGACCCTATACTGTGTATCCACTAGGGCGAGCCGTTGCGGTTCGCTTTTTGTATATAGAGATGTACGCTCTTTAGGCATGTCGAAGGCTGAAGCTTCATGTTATGATATACGAGAACGGCAAAAGTGGTCTGCATAGGCCTGGCATCCAATTTTTCGCGCTATGGGAGTGTGAGTCCATGCAATTTTCAATGATGTTTCTAATGAATCTGGGGATGCTGATTGCCGTTGCCTATGTGGCGAACGTAATTTATAAATATGGGTTAAGCCGTACCTCTTCGCAATTTAAATATATTAGTTCAGTACTGCTGGTGGTATTTGGCGGATGGGTTAGCTCTTGCTTCGGTTTTAACTTTAGCGAGACGGTTATTTTTGATCTGCGCTTTGTGCCGTTAATTATCGCGGCGTTGGTATATCCCCGCTCCTATACGCTTATTATTATCGGGGTAGCGATCGGGCTTACAAGATTTACCTTCGGTGTGAATATGGCGGCGTGGGCCGGTTTTCTGAATATGAGCATTCTGGGCGTGCTGTGCGCCGGGTTGAACTACTGGATGCGCCGTTCCACCTGCCGTCTGATTATTAAGGCATCGGTGACCATTTTAGCGGTTAATATCGTAAATACGTTGAATATTGCCTTTCTGGGCGTCATTCCATGGCACTATTATGTGGCGGAAGTTGTCCCTCTCACTTTGCCTATCGGCATTGTGCTCAGCTTTTTATTTGCGCTGATTTTACGTGATTTTCAGATGGAGCAGATGCGTAATTATCAGATTATACAGGCGAATCAGCTATTATCGGAACAGCGCGATGAGTTACAGAAGACGAAAATCATTTTGGAAGAACGGGCCAAGCAGTTAATGGTGGCTTCCCAATATAAATCCGATTTTTTGGCAACGATGTCGCATGAACTGCGTACACCACTTAATAGCATTATTAATCTGGCGCAGATTATCAACGAGCAGGGAAAAGAACTGGATGAGGACGAGCTTTACCAGTACAGCGAGCTGATCTATGCCTCTGGGCATGATTTGCTCCAGTTGATCAATGACATTCTGGACTTGTCTAAAGTCGAGGCTGGACGAATGGAAATCGTCAGTGAGCCGGTCAGCGTGCGCGAGATTGCGCAGGTGATGATGATGCATTTTGAAGTCACTGCTAAGGACAAGAAGCTTGAATTCAGCTTGAAGGAGCAGGGCGATATACCGAATGAAATTCGATCCGACCCCAAGCGTGTACAGCAAATTTTGCGCAACCTGTTGTCTAATGCTTTTAAGTTCACTCATGAAGGCTGTGTACTGCTGGAAATCAGCACTCAGCATCTGGAAGGGAAGGAACAGGAGGGAGATTGGGTTGTATTTGCGGTAAAAGATACGGGCATCGGTATTTCCAAGCTTCAGCAGCATGTTATTTTTGGGGCATTCCAGCAGGCAAACGGTTCCATTAACCGCAAATATGGAGGAACCGGACTGGGACTGTCGATTAGTCGTGATTTATCCCGCTTGTTGGGCGGTTTTATCCGTTTGGAGAGTGAGGAGGACAAGGGAAGCACCTTTTCCCTGTACCTGCCCATGTGTCCGTCTGAAAGCAAGGAGGCGGGTGAACAGCCGTTTAAACTAGCCTAATAACACAGGTGCAGGATCAGGTAGGTTACACAGGCATAAAGGAGGTCTATCGTGGAACGTAAAGCGGTCGTTGTGGGTGCAACGGGGCTTGTCGGGGGTTATGTTGTACGGGAGCTGCTGGTGCAAAAGGAATACAGCCGCGTCATGGTTGTGGGCAGACGTCCGCTGGAAATCAAGCATCCCAAGCTGGAGCAGGCACTCATCGACTGGGAGCAGCCGCAGGAAGCGGCGTCTGCCTTCGAGGGGGTTGCTGATGTTTTTTGCTGCCTCGGGACGACGATGAAAAAGGCTGGCTCCAGGGAGCAGTTTCGTCAGGTGGATCTGGACTATCCGGTTCTGACCGCCCGGTTGGGCAAAGAGGCCGGTGCGGTGCAGATGCTCGCCATCTCCTCAATGGGAGCGGACCCGGAATCGCGCGTGTTTTACAACCGTACGAAGGGTGAGGCTGAGGAGGCACTTGCCGATATTGGCTTGCCTGCGTTGCATCTGTTCCGTCCGTCGCTGATTTTAGGCACAAGGTCCGAACGTCGTTTTGGCGAAGCCGCCGCGGCTGTCGTGATGAAGGCACTGGATGGCGTGATGGCGGGCAGACTGGCTTCCTACCGCGCCATCCCGGCCTCGGTGATCGCACGGGCTATGGTACGAATCGCTCTCGCGCATGCGAGCGGCGTACATATTTATCCGAATGAAATCATTCGGGTCATCGGAGCTGAGCTGACACCCGGTGAGGGTGATTCAGGGACAGAGCGTAACAGTCATTAATACGGAATAGTGGCTTTGGACTTACCGTGCTATAATACGGAGAATCAGGATCAGGAAGGAGAATTCAACCCATATGAAAAAAACAATTGCTACTGAAAAAGCGCCCGGCGCTATTGGGCCCTATAGCCAGGCTGTAGAGGCGGGCGGTTTTATTTACACCTCGGGACAGCTTGGACTGAATCCGGCGACAGGTGAGTTTGGTAAGGATGTACAGGAGCAGGCTCGTCTGTCCTTGAGCAACGTACAAGCTATTCTGGAAGCGGCTGGAAGCAGCCTGAACCAAGTTGTGAAAGCGACCGTATTCCTGAAAGATATGAACGACTTTGTCAGTGTAAATGAAGTGTACAGCTCTTTCTTCGAGCAGCCGTATCCGGCTCGTAGTGCGGTGGAGGTAGCACGTCTGCCGAAGGATGCGCTGGTAGAGATTGAAGTTATCGCCCTGAAAGGCGAATAGGCTACAGGAACAGAAAAGAACTTCCAAAATCCACACTTGATGTAGAAATGGAAGTTCTTTTCTGCGTGTGTTATACGTGATGAGATTCCTTTAGTCCCGGTCCCGGTTACGGGCAAAGAACAGCCATAGCGAGTACACCAGGATGATTGCGGCCAGAATGAATGCAGCCAGCCGCACGTTTTCATTGCTTGGATGCTCGATGGCGATGGCGACATAAGCCCACACAAACACAAGTGGATAAATGCTGTCACGATACGGGAAGCTGACCATGATGGCGAGCACAGTACCAACGACCAGGATAATGATCGCCCAGGTAGTATCGCTGATCCCCCAGCCGCTCCATTCGTTCTTTTTCAGTGCCACCGTGATGTTGATGATCGTAGCGACGGTTACCCAGCCAAGGTTCAGACTGAACGGCAGCTTAACGAACCACATTTCCCCGAGGGTGGGTTGCGGCGTACGAGTGCGTACATATACGACAGCCAGAGAGAGCAAGTAAAGTATAATGACGATCACACACAACTCTACATATACATACTGCCACAAAAAAATCCAGATGATGTTAAAGATACAGCTTAAAATAAAGAAAATCCCGATAGACTGGACGCTCGTCTTGTTTTGTCCTGCCGATGTGGCCTGATACACAACAAAACAGCCCAGCAGCAAGTAAATAACCGACCAGATGGAAAAGGCATAACCCGCAGGTGTCAGCAAAGTAGGATACATGTTGGATACAGCAGCAGTGCTTCTTCCGCCGATGGGCAGTGTGGAAGCCAGAATGTTAACGACGATGACAGCAATAAAGGCAAGGATATTCCACCATTTGAATGGGTGACTTCGTGACATAGGGGCATCTCCTCCTATATGAATCATAAACCGTGGAATGACCGACTGGTCACAATCTTCTACTATGAATATACCCACTTTGCTTCCAAACAAGTCCTATCTGCAAAAAGTTTCACGATACAGGAAGAATGAATAGTGGCACAGCACTGAGATAGCTAAAACGCTGTCAGGTAGGAGGACTAAACGGGAACTATTTGACTTTATATGAACTTATTATTATACTGTGGTTGTTGAAGCCACTGTATTTAAGTAAGCAATTACACATGCTTCATGAGTAAAGTAAACTAAAGTAAAGTTACCTTGAATTCGTATTCGGTATCATGGTAACAGCTTATATCCGTCTGATCTGATTTCATTTAAAGGAGAGAATACCCAATGAATCCGAAATATAAACCGTTATTTGAAGCTTTTACCCTGCCATCCGGCGTTACATTGAAAAATCGTATTACGATGGCACCTATGACCAACTTTGCGTCTCATGAAAATGGTGAGGTCAGTGACCAGGAGTTGGCTTACTACCGTGAACGTTCCGGCGGTGTAGGTGCGGTCATTACCGCTTGCGTGTACGTGACTCCAGATGGTAAAGGCTTTGTAAATGAGTTTGGTGCGGACAAGGATGAAATGATTCCGAGCCTGCGCCGTCTGGCTGATACGATTCATCAGGAGGGTGCAAAAGCGATTCTGCAAATTTATCATGGCGGTCGTTTGTGCCCACCGGATCAAATACCGGATGGACAGCCGATCAGCGCAAGCGCGGTTGCTGAGGAAAAAGAAGGCGCACCTGTGCCGCGTGAAATGACCACCGATGATATTCACCGTGTTATCCGTGCCTATGGCGAAGCGACTCGCCGCGCGATTGAAGCGGGCTATGACGGTGTCGAGCTTCACGGCGCGAACGGTTATCTGGTGCAGCAGTTCTTCTCCCCGCATTCCAACCTTCGTACCGACGAATGGGGAGGAAGCCTTGAGAAACGCTTGACCTTCCCGCTGGCGGTTGTTCATGAAGTGAAGAAAGTGATCGCAGAGCATGCGAAGCAGCCGTTCGTTTTCGGCTATCGCTTGTCTCCCGAAGAGGGACACACGCCAGGCATTACATTGGACGATACGCTCGTGCTCGTAGACCGCTTGGCGGATCAAGGGCTGGATTACCTGCATATTTCCGTTAATCATTTCTTCGGCGGGTCCATTCGTGACCGCAGTGCAGAACAATCCCGTACCGTTATCATTCATGAAAAGGTAGGTGACCGTGTGCCTGTCATGGGCGTCGGCTCGCTGAATATGCCGGACGAAGCTCTCGGCGCACTGGAGACAGGTGTACCGCTGGTTTCACTGGGACGTCCGCTTCTGATGGAGCCGCAATGGGTTCAGAAGGTGCAAAACGGAACAGAAGATACGATCCGCACGACATTGTCCAAGCAAGCTCAACAGGAACTGGTCATTCCAGACTACCTGTGGGGTGCGTTGACGACGATACCTGGCTGGATGCCTGTTACAGACTAAATCCCGAATGAAATGGATGATAATACCGATAATACCCTGGGTTGCTTCCATACACCCAGGGTATTATACTGTTCTGTGGCTGCATGCATACGAAAAACAGAGAAAGAAGGAAAATGATAATGTTACATGAAGCTAATGGTTTGTTCTCAATAGAGTCCACCCATCCGGGTCTACAGATTCGTCTTTTACAAGTAAGTGATGCAGAACGATTATTGGAGATTAGACGCGAAAATTTTGATTTTTTTAAGCCATTTGAGCCGGAACGGCCTGAAATTTACTTTACGCTGGAGGAACAGGCCCGCCTGATCTCCATTGGCCTTGAGGCTGCTCAAGCCGGGCAGGGATATACGTTTGGACTTTTTTTGCCGGAAAAGGATAAGCTGATCGGCAGAATGGAGCTATCGGGCGTAGCCAGAGGCCCTTTTCAAAATGCGAATCTAGGGTACTTCGTAGATCCTGCACATCACGGACAAGGCTACGCTACCTCAGCAGTAAAGGATATTGTACGTTACGCCATCAATGAATTGGGATTGCACCGCATTCAGGCCGGGGTTATGCCAAGAAATACGCCATCCAATCGAGTAATGGAAAAGGCCGGATTTCGCCAGGAAGGGCTGGCTTTGAACTATTTGAAAATTAATGGTGTCTGGGAAGATCATGTGCTGTATGCGCTAACGGCTGAGGATCTACAGAATGGCGTCTTCTGAACTCGCCGGGTGTTACGCCCTCCAGTTTTTTGAATACCTTGCCAAAATATTTTTCGTCCTGATAACCAACCATACCGGCAATATGATGAAGGCGGAGCTTGTCATTTAACAGCAGCAGCTTCGCTTTGTCCATCCTGATCCGACATAGATACTCGGACAGATTAACGCCGTATTCCTGCTTGAATTTACGAGAAATATATTCTCGACTGAGATAAAAACGGCTCGCCATATCCTGTAGGGAAATGTCCTCATCGTAATGAGCATCCAGAAAGCGGGCAATATCACGGATAACAGGATTGCTGGGGCTATGGCTTGGTGTAAGTGCCTGCCCGGCTGCCAGCAGTCGGTTTTCGATCTGCTTCTGCCATAGACTCAGGGATAGCGAGCCCCGGTTGTCGATCGGCAGTGCAGGGATAGAGCCGTGCTCGTCTGCCAGTTCCTCGTCCGCTGCATCTCCGGGTCTGTCATTCAGCCAACGTGCCAGCATCCAGTCCAACTCCTGATTCCAGCCGACCAGCTGCTCAGCTGTAAGCGAAGGCAGCTCGGCTACGGCTGATATCCAGCGGCCAGCCGCCGCAGCTATACGACTGGCGTTGCAGCTAAGCGCACTAAGCCGAAGCTCTTCCTCCATCTCGGGTAGCTGGGGAAGACGCACCGCTTGTCGTGCTAGAGAGCTGTTGTGCAGCCAGTCTGCTGCTTGCAGCACATCTCGTTTCCACAGTGCTTGCCGTGCTTCCTGGTAGGCTGTGGCCGCCGCCACGGGAAAGGCACCGAAAGAGCCGATTCCAATGTGCATATAGCACCGCAACGCCGTTCTTATCCCAGTGTGGATATCCTGCAAGAGCAGCGGCCAGCGGGACGGTTCGCCCCAATACAGCAGAATAATTTCGTCCATGCGCTCCAGATGGCGGAACGCAATCCCGGTTTGGGAATTCCCAAGAAACTCGTTGCAGATGTTCATCAGGGAAAAGCCCAGAAGCGTGTGCCGCGTCTTGTAT
Source organism: Paenibacillus terrae (assembly GCF_005217525.1). Taxonomy (GTDB): domain Bacteria; phylum Bacillota; class Bacilli; order Paenibacillales; family Paenibacillaceae; genus Paenibacillus; species Paenibacillus terrae_C. The sequence continues at coordinate 33,306 of NZ_PNXQ01000011.1, forward strand.
TTGTCCAGCATGTCGGCATCCAGTTGAGTGGTGCTCATCACAGCTGCATTGCACATATGAATAGCCGCAGGAAGATGCAGTTCCTCACGTAAAGGCGTGATGGAAAGATGGGTAT
>NZ_PNXQ01000011.1:33430-55735 GCF_005217525.1 Paenibacillus terrae
ATCCGCATATCCGTGAGTACAACAGGTGGCGAAAGGGCGGTGATGACCTCAATCGCCTGATCGCCCGATTCAGCTTCAATGACCTCAGTCACGCCACAAGCTTCCCAATGTACAAGCATTCGAATGGCATGGCGCACATGCTTTTCATCATCCACAATCAGGACCTTCATGACAGGTCACTCTCCCTTAATATGAATTTCGGTATGAGCTTCGGTACGAATTTCGAGTGTATAACGAACGCCATGAGGCAGAATATTGTCTACATACAGGGTATTAGATCCGTCTTCGGAGTGAAGCTGGATCCGCAGCAGCACATTACGGAGTCCGATAGAATCCGACTTGTCGGTGTTCGGTTCCTCATAGGCCTTCAGTGGACGTTTCAGCATATGCTGGAGCTGCTCCAGCTCAGCCTGCGGAATCGACATTCCATTATTTTCTACTGTAATCTTCAAGATTCCTTCCCGAATCCGCCAGCCTGCAATGCGAATTTCACCATGTCCCAGCCGCGGATCAGCACCGTGTTTAAAGTAATTTTCCACTAATGGCTGAAGAATCATTTTGGGCACCTGATCATCTAGGATTCCATCTCCCCACTGGTAAGTAACCTCTAGTTGCTCGCCAAAGCGTTCTTTTTGCAAATCAAGATATTGCTTTACGTGCTCGGCCTCTTCCTTGAGAGTGACGACTGTATGATCCCGCATGTTATAGCGCAGCATTTTGGCAAGAGAAGACAGTAGGGAATAGATTCTTGGCACCTCATGTTGTAGAGCCAGCGTTCCGATAGACTGTAGCGTATTGTATAAAAAATGAGGATTAATCTGCGCTTGAAGCGCTTTCAATTGATGTGTCTTATTCGCCAGTTCGAGCTTGTATTCCCGTAAAATGAGGTTGTTGATCGTATCCATCATCTGTCGGAAGCGGCGTGACAGCACTCCGATCTCATCATTGCTCATGGCCCGAATATCTACATCCAGTTGACCGGACTGAATCTGGTTTATGTAGCGGGTCAGTCGCTTGATGGGCTCTGTGATTTTGATGGAAATCCATAAGGTGGCGACAATGACGAGCAGCAACGCTGCGCCTGTAATGATTGCATTGATCTGGGTCAGGCGGGTGGCTCGTAAATAAAGCGTGCGGTTAGGAATTTTCTTAACTAGCGTCCAGCCTGACAGGCTGGCATCCAGCTTGCCGTATACCTGCAATGCTGTATCGTCTTCAATAACACCGTGCTCGCTTTCTTTAGAAATTCGATTAAGCAGGCCAGATTCCTTCCAGTGTGTTCCAATCGCCTCTTCCTGTCCACTATATATGATCGTTCCGTTCCGGTCGACCAAAAACAGCTCCTCTGTATCTGCATCATACAATTGACGGCAAATACTGCGTAGCGGCTCCAGACGAACATCCATAGCAAGCACCCCAAGTGTCTCTGAGGAAGGAATGTTCCGAATCGAACGATGGAGTGTAAATACCTGCCGCTGTGTGTCGTGTTCTGCATAGGAAACCGCTGAAAAGCCGTACAATTGCTTCGTATGTGAAGGCTGGATGAACAATCCGGAAGAGCCGTATTGAATGGAGCTGGTATAGGGCGCCAGCCGGAATTCCCGTAAAGGGACCGTGCTAGTAATCAGCGTAGATTGCCTGGCCTCAAAAGAGTGCAAATATATCTGGTCGATGCCAGACGAAGCATTCATCATCGTTTGCAGTGTGGTATAAATTTCGGCAACGGCCCGGTAATCATTCGGAATTTTAGCCAGATTGCGCAGGAAATGAGGATCATTATAGACTCCGAGGGATGCGCGGTTTAGTCCCTGTAAATAATTATCCAGATTCGTAATGCCCTGAAAAATAAGCCGTTCATTTTCTTGTGTGGCCTGCTCTCGCAAGGATTGCTTGGTAAGAAGGAAGGTCATGGTCATCGATAGCAGCAGCGGCAGAGTAACTGCAATTAAGAGAAACCAGATCAGACGAGAACGAATGCTGTGGAATTTCATGCGAATAGCTCCTTTCACAAATTCAAGGCAAGTCGGAGGTCAATATTTTCCCCCTGAATGGTTCACGATCTTGCGTGTTCTCTAGAGCGCTTATTCGACATAATGAACATGTGAACCGCAAATCGAATGGTCAAAGCGTCCATGCTGCTTAAGGAAGCCGTAAGGAGCGCTCCAGACACCAACAGACAACAAAGGGGGGATCGGCTTGAACCGTGCCAAACCGTCGCAATGGCTCCAGCAATGGATTTTCGTAGGGCCGTCGACGTTATTTTTCGTTATCATTATTGTAATCCCTTTCATGCTAGGAATGTACTATTCTTTTACAGAGTGGAATGGAGTTGCTAATCAGGCGAAGTGGGTCGGATTGGATAATTTCAGTCACATTTTACTGGATGATGACAAGTTTAGGACAGCGTTCTGGTTTACGGTCCGTTTTACGGTGATTGGAGTAGTGGCTGCGAATATGATTGGTTTTTTGCTGGCGTATTTTTTAACCAAGCCGCTGAAGACCAAAAATGTGCTGAGGACTATTTTTTTCATGCCTAATGTGATTGGAGGGCTGTTGCTGGGATTTATCTGGCAGTTTATTTTCGTCAAAGGATTTGCGGCGATTGGGGAAAGTACGGGCTTGTCTTTCTTCAATCTGCCCTGGCTGGGAGATGAGATCACGGCTTTCTGGGGTATTGTGATCGTGTTTATCTGGCAAACCGCCGGATATTTGATGGTTATCTACATCTCTTCCCTGACCAATGTACCTCGGGATATGCTGGAGGCAGCCGAAATTGACGGAGCGAGTCGGATGCAAATATTAAGGTCAATTATACTGCCCTTGATCATGCCTGCCGTTACGGTATGTCTTTTCCTGGCGATCTCGTGGTCATTTAAAATGTTCGATCTCAATTTGTCACTGACCAAAGGGGGGCCCTTCGGTTCCACGGAGTCGGTCGCACTTAATATTTATAACGAGGCGTTTGTGAATAATCGTTATGGGCTGGGAACGGCCAAAGCACTCATCTTCTTTATCATTGTTGCGCTTGTTACGAGCCTTCAGGTGCGTTTGACGAAAAGCCGGGAGGTGGAGGCGTAAATGGAAACAAGCAAGCGTTACCGTGCTGGAACATGGGTGACCGAGCTGGTGATGATACTCGTCGCTTTGATCTTCCTCGTTCCGTTTTATTTTTTGTTCGTCAATTCGGTCAAAAGCTTTGGTGATCTGCTCACCGATTCGGCGGCCTGGCCGCAAACGTTTGTATGGAGTAACTATGTCAGAGCATGGAGCATTACACGTTTTCCCGAGGCCTTATGGAATTCACTCGTAGTTACGGTGGTCAGTAATCTGTCGCTTGCGCTGATCAGCTCGATGGCTGCTTACCGGATGGTCCGGCATCCAACGCGTTACAACCGGGTGTTGTTCACTCTGTTCGTGGCTGCCATGGTCATTCCTTTTCAATCCGTTATGATTCCTTTGGTCAAGGTCGTAAGTACGCTGGATTTAATGAACAGCATCAGTGGTCTGGTTATCTGTTATTTGGGATTCGGGGCGCCGATGTCCATCTTTCTCTTTCACGGGTTCGTCAAAGGCGTACCGGTGGAGGTGGAGGAGGCAGCTACGGTAGACGGCTGTACGCCTTACGGTGTGTTTTTCCGCATTGTATATCCGTTGATGCTGCCGATGATGGTAACGGTTATTATTTTGAATACGCTCTGGATCTGGAATGACTATCTGCTGCCTTCTCTTGTGCTGCAAAAGGCGGAGCTGCGGACGATTCCAATCGCGACCTATGCCTTTTTCGGACAATACACCAAGCAGTGGGATTTGGCATTGCCTGCACTGGTGCTGGGTATCTTGCCAGTGATCGTATTCTTTCTGGCCATGCAAAAATATATTATTCAAGGTATTATGGCTGGCTCAGTCAAGGGCTGAGTGTGGGATGAACTGAAATTTAAAATAGAAAGGAACATGAATATGAAAACGCATACTTTTAAAAAGAAAGCCCAAGCCCTGATTCTGCTTCTCGCTGCTTTTGCACTTGTTTTGGCAGGGTGTAACAGTAGCGGCGGTGAACAAAATGCAGGCAAAGAGGAAGCCAAGGAAAAGACGATTCACATTTTTCAGTTCAAGGTGGAAATTGCAGAGGCACTCAATCGCATGAAGGCCGAATATGAAGCTTCCCATCCGGGAATCAAGCTTGATATTCAGACCGTGGGTGGAGGTAGCGACTACGGGGCGGCCTTGAAGGCGAAGTTTGCCTCCGGGGAGCAGCCGGATATTTTTAATGTAGGAGGCTACCGCGAGCTGGATACGTGGCTGGAATACTTGGAGGACCTGTCTGACCAGCCTTGGGTCGGTGACGTGGTCGATGTCGCCAAGGAGCCGATGACCAAGGATGGCAAGCTGTACGGCCAGCCGATGAATCTGGAGGGCTACGGCTTCATTTATAACAAGGATTTGTTCAAGAAAGCAGGCATTACCGAGACACCCAAAACACTGTCCGAGCTGGAAGGAGCTGCCCAAAAGCTTCAAGCCGCAGGAATTACCCCCTTTTCTAATGGATATCAGGAGTTTTGGGTGCTGGGCAATCATTTGCTGAACGTGGCATTTGCCAATCAACCGGACCCGTCAGCTTTCGTGAAGGGACTGAATGATGGAACAGCGAAAATCCCGGGCAACGCTGTATTCGCCGAGTGGATCAAGCTGTTCGATCTGACGCTCAAGTATGGCAGCTCCAAGCCGCTGACGACGGATTACAATACTCAGGTAACGAATTTTGCTACGGGCAAGGCAGCCATGATGCAGCAAGGGAACTGGACCCAGGTACAAATTGACGGGATTAATCCAAAGCTGAATCTGGGTATTCTGCCTATGCCGATTGGTGAAGACGCCGCAGCCGGAGATAAGCTGTTTGTAGGAGTCGCCAACAACTGGGTAGTTAACAAAAATTCATCTGTCAAAGCCGAGGCGAAAGAGTTTTTAAACTGGATGGTGACATCCGAGCAGGGTAAAAAGTATATCACCAAGGAATTCAAATTCATTCCGGCGTTCAAGAGCATCAAAGGGTCAGAGGCCGATATGGGCCAATTGGGTGCCGAAGTGGTGAAATACAGTCAGGAAAACAAGCTGCTGGGCTGGTTCTTTAGCCGCTATCCTGAAGGAGCGCAGCAGGAATTCGGCAGTCAGATGCAAGCCTATGTGGCGGGCAAATCGGATGCCGGGAAGCTGTTCGAGGATTTCCAGAGCACGTGGGATAATTTGAAGACCAAATAGTTGAAACGAAATCGGGGACTCATGCAATCCATGTTCCGTTGCCTGTCGAAGTTAACTCGACAGGCTTTATTTATTTTAAGCTTTCCGATACGAAACCAGCACTTAACTCCTAATCATTGATTTTATTTCTAAATTTCCGGAAATTTTTGGGTGTTATATGATGATGTTTTTTAAAAGACTGAATGAAGTGATTTACATGATTGAAACCAACCCTGCGGGCTATTTCAGTTATTGTATAATCTGTTGAAATTAATAACTCGTTGCCTTTCTTGATACGGTACTTAATTAAGTAGTCGTAAGGTGTCATATGAATGGTTCTCTTAAAACTACGAGTACATTCCGAAACACTTAGATGCGCTGTATCAGCAATCTCTTGCAGTGATATATTTTTGGGGTAGTTCTGATGGATGAAGCTGAGCATTAATTGAAGTCTTTCTTGTTGCAGCTTTAAGTATTTAGGTGCTTCCTCAGAAGAAAGCGAAATGTTAGAAATTAAGGTGAACCATAATTGTACAGTTTTAATAGAAACCTCATATTCCCATCCCCAGCTTTTTTTTGTATCAAATCTTTTTTTCATATCCCAAAGCATTTCCAGTACTTTAGTTTGCCATTCAGCATCCCCTTTGATGACTAGCGATAATAAGAGAGAGTTTGTAAAAGGCAGTACATAATTTTTTCCCATCGCACTATCCGCATAAAAGGCCAGCAGCTTCTCAGGAAAATTAAAACTCACGTATTGACCGTTATGTGTTAGGTGTGTAGTAACATGCAGGACCCCCTTATTAATTAAAATGGCCTGGCCTGCTTCTAATTCATGGTCAATTCCATTGACTTGTATAGTTAGTTTTCCTTTAGTTACTAAAGTAATTTGTAGCTCTTCGTGCCAGTGTAAATCGTTGAAGCCTCTACCTTCAGGGATGATTTTTAGAGCATTAGCAGTGTACATAATGTATGGAAATGAAGCATCCGGATAGAAAATAGTCTCGTGCAATTGTTTAGACATTATAGAAGTCCTTTCCGATGATGATATTTCTATATAATTCAATGATATTATTGCACAAAAAAAAGGATGATGGTGATATTATTATATTCAATCTTTCGTTTATCAAACAGTCTTGTGCACAGACAATGGGGTAAAACATCTTGGAGGCATAATTAAGGTGAAAATAAAGAAATCGAAGTTAGCGTTTCATCCGTATATTTTACTTTTTATCAGCATATTGTCTGTTTCTGTCTCTTCTATCATGATCAAATCTTCGGATACTCCAACCTCAGTAGCTGGAATGTACCGATTGTACATGGCAGTAATCATCATGCTTCCTTTCGTACCTTGGAAAACTGTACGATCCTTGCAATTAGGTAAAAAAGATTGGGGGACCATTTTTGTAGCTGGCCTATTTCTCGGGTTACACTTCTTATGTTGGATGGAATCATTAATGTATACCTCTGTTGCAAGCTCGATGGTCATTTTAGCATTACAACCTTTGTTTGTAATCATGGGTTCATACTTCATATTCAATGAACGATCAAATATATTGACAATTCTTTGTTTGATAGCTGCCCTTTTCGGTTCAGTAATCATAGCTTGGGGAGACATAGGGATTTCAAGGGAAGCGTTAATAGGTGATGGATTATCTTTATTGGGAACAATCTTAGTTTCAGCATATATGTTGGCAGGGCAAAAGGTCAGCCATAAAATAGAGACAAATTTGTACAGTGCTATTGTGTTCTTTATTGGCGGGAGCGTCATGCTGGTCTATAGTTTATTAAATAATTATTCAGTGATAGAATATGACTCTGCTGATTGGACATATTTCTTTTTACTTGCAGTAATCCCAACTATGTTTGGACAATATATTTTTAATCAGCTATTAAAGTCTTTAGGCGCAACCACTGTTTCTGTAGGTATTATTGGAGAACCTGTTCTCGCTATAATCCTTGCCTATTTATTTTTGGGTGAAACAACCTCTATATTTCAATTCATTGGAGGGTTTATGACACTCTTGGGTATGGGAGGATTTTTTTGGACAAAATCCATGAACTATACAGCTGCTAAAAATACAGTAGCTAAGAATTAAATTGTTATTAATTAATGTGTGATTAGAAAAAATATAGTGTATGAGGAGAATTATAAATGGCAACGATTGATGATTTTTTGAAGCTGGATATTCGTGTTGGAACAGTTGTTAAGGCTGAGTTTTTCACAAAGGCAAAAATACCAGCTATCAAACTTGAGATTGATTTTGGACAAGAGATTGGAATTAAAACGTCTAGTGCACAAATTACTAAACGATATGTAGCTGAAGAAATAATAGGGAAACAAGTAATTGGGGTGGTCAACTTCCCTCCGCGACGTATAGCCGGATTTAATTCAGAGGTATTAGTTCTTGGTGGGCTGCCGGATAAAGGGGACGTGGTTCTCTTAAAACCGGATGTTAAGCTACCTGATGGAACACCAATTGGATGATAGATATAATTCAATTTACTGGACAAACTAACAAACAGAGATGCATTACATGGACAGACTGTTCAGACCGTATCTGGCCGATAAGATGAGAGCATATAAGGTAATTACTGAAGTTGGTAACGTTCAGAATAACGATAAAGCACGCAATAGAGTCCTCGTATTTCAGGTAGAGATATGGTCCTGAAATGACGAGGACTTTTCTATTAACAGATATATAACTATAAAAGCTGCACTTAAAAGTTACCTATCGTGCCACTGCGCAGACGGATGGTGCTTCCCATCGCCACCGCTTCGCTTGTACAGCACCATTCCGCCTACACCGTTTTTAAGTACATTTTTCGGATTTGGCTTATATGTGATAATGAAGCATAACGATATCCCCGCGGCGTTCTATTTCCTGGAGTTCAAACGTACTTGGCGGTGTCCTTTCCGGAAATAACGGTATTCCTCGTCCGAGTACCTTGGGAATGATTGCAATGATAGCCTTCTCCAGCAGTCCCTCTCGCAAGAAGTCCCGAACAAGCTGTCCTCCACCCACCAGCCATACTGCACCTTTCGATTGTTTTTGCAGACGTCGAACAAGCTCAGGCAGAGCTTCGTCTGTAAACGTAACATGCGGTGCCTGGGGATGCCCCGTCAATGACCGGGTAAGCACATAACACGGCTTGCCGGCATAAGGGAAAGCGTCCGAGAGCTTCAATACCTCATCATACGTCAATCTGCCCATCAGCAACGTGCCTACGGTGTCATAAAAGTCGGCATATCCATTGTCCCCACCATCCCCTTTGACATCATACAGCCAGTCCACCGAGCCATCTGGCAGCGCTATATACCCGTCGAGACTCATGGCAATATACAGCACAACTTCATTTGATTTCATATCCTTCATCGTTTATCGCTCCTTTCTATCTCCTATGCTACAATGTATTTATGACATAATTTGTCGTAGTTAAAAGACGATTTTAATTTAATTTTTTGGCTAAAAGGAGTACCTGATGAACGAACGCCGGATTTCTCTTATGAGGATACTGGATTCCCGAAAAAAATATACGGCACGTGAGCTTGCCGAACGTTTTGATGTCTCCGTGAGGACGATACAAAGAGATCTAGACTATTTGCAGCAGACCGGGTTACCACTTTATACCGAAACGGGCCCTCATGGTGGATACCGGGCGCTCCCCAATCGACTGCTTCCGCCCCTTCATCTTGCCCGCGACGAAGCCTTGGGACTTTTTCTCATGCTGCAACTGCTGGAAGAGATCCCGGATATCCCTTTCGGATCGATTCGAGAGCATGTATCCGAGCAATATTATGCCGAGCTTCCACAGGATGTGCGGGACAGCATTGATCAATTGAAGGATTATATCTCTTTTCGCATGATGCCTACTCACGCAGAGTCACCCTACACCTCGCTTATTTTGGAGGCTGCGCTGGATAAGCGCCGGGTGAAGATGCATTACCGCTCCGCTTCCGGGGAAAAGTGGACTGAAGTATATCCGGTCGGGCTATATTTTGATCACGGATATTGGTACATGCCAGCGCATAGCAAAGACCGGATTATCCTGTACCGTTCAGATCGCATAATTGCAATGACGATGCTGGAACAAACCTTATCCAGCCTTCCCACACTTCGGGAATGGATGGCTTCAGATGATTCTCGTACGGGAATTCCGTCAAAAATAAGGTTTACCTCGTTTGGTGCCCGGCTGGCGGAATCAGATCCGCTCTTCCAGAATGTCCGCCATCAGGAATGGGAGGGATATATTCCGTCCGGGGAATTGAGTTATGTATCCAGACTCCTGTTAAAGTATGGGCCAGAGGCCGAGGTTATATATCCAAAAGAGCTGCGTATGCGGGTCAGGCAACTGTTGCAGGACAGCCTAAATTCTTATCTGAGGGATGCGGAAGCTGATTGATGAAGAAAAAGAGGCTTGATCCTATAGATTGAGTCTTTTTTGTATAGTTAATCACATGAATACTTAAGGTTATTAACTTATGAGTTTCCATTTATTTTTGCGATAAAGTTTTGAAAAGAGCCCGTTTTCGTATATGATGAAGAGTAATAATTCAAAAGGCTGGACGGGAGACAGATATGAATCAACCGCTTTATGGAATATGGCTCGGAGATGTGTTTTTTTGCTTTTCTGGTGAGACGTCAGAACCACGTATTGATGCGTGGAGCAGTGTGGTCCGCAGGCTGACGCTGAAGGGAGACCTTCGGCCGTTTCGACAGGCTGCGTTGCGTCTTGCTGAGGTGCGGATACCAAACACCGCTCGTGTGGAAGTCGCAGGCAGAGGAGGCAAAAGACGCTCCATGCTGGGGCGCACGCTGGAGGGCCTGGCGCTGGAACCGCGCGAAACGCTGGCCCTGCTGACCCGCATGGACGAAAAGGGCTGTGCCGCGTCAGGCATTACGCTGGGAGAGGAAATGCAATATTGGCAAAAGGCTGCTTATTTTGCGCTGGAACTGATGCAGCGGGGCGAAATTGCGCCATCGCTTACAGAGGCGCGTCCATCGGGACCGCGCCGTCGCGGCCCGGAGGCGGCGGTTGGGGTGTGGATTCCCCGGCTGCGCCAAGAGGAGGACGTTCGCCGCTTTCATGAGCTGGCTTCGGCGATGCCAGCCGTCTGCATGGCGGCTCCCGCCGCCCTCGCGGGCAAGGAGCCGGAAACACGGGAGGATGCAGCGGGAATCGTACTCTATTCCTTCCTGTGTGCGGTTATCCATGCGGAAACGACTGCGGTACTGGCAGCCTCAGACCGTGAGCTAAGCAGATATCGTGCAGATTATCGGCGCGGGAGATCGCCGCTGGCAGAACTGTGGTGGAACAGTCTGCTGACAGGTTCCCGCCCGATTGCGATACAGGGAACGCCTGCCGAAATGGAGGAGCTGGTTCTCCAGGCGGCCTCTCTTGAAGGCAGTTCAATGCCGGTCACGGAACGGGAGGACCAGGAGCCGATCGAAGGACAGCTTCGTCTGTGCCTTCGTCTGGAGCCTTCACTGGAAGAGAATGTGAAGGAATGGCGCATCACCTTTTGGGCGGAAAGCGATGCCGAGCCAGGGCTGCGACTGCCTGCCTTGGCGCTGTGGGCTCATCCCGAGCGCGACCTGGTGCGCGGCACCATCCTGTACCGCCAAGTGCAGGCCCAGCTATTAATGCGGCTTGGACAGGCGGCCGAGGCGGCACCGATACTGCAAGAAGCGTTGAGTCGCCCCTATCCCGAGGGCCTCACGCTAGAGCCTGAGCTGTTCTTCCGCTTCCTGACGGAAGCCGTACCCGCTCTGCAAAAGAACGGCACCACCGTGCAAATGCCTTCACGCTGGAGCCGAGAGGGTCGCCGCCGTGCAGGCTTGCGGCTCAAAATGCGTTCAGCGGAGCGCGGCACACCGCCGGAAGGCGTGAATACCGACACATCGACGGTCGGTATTAACCGTATGATTTCCTTTGATGCCGAGGCTGTACTGGGCGATACGACCTTGACGATGGAGGAATTGGAAAGCATCGTCGCGGCCAATTTGCCATATGTACGTCTGGGAGGCGAATGGATCGAGGTCGATCCGAAGGAAATCCGTCAGGTACTGCGTTTTATTAAGCGCGGTGAAGAAGGCGAAATGACCTTGTCCGAGTGGATGCATCTGGCCGCGGAAAATGAAGCCGCAGGTGAGGCCTCATGGAAGGGCTTGTCCATCTTTGGCGCAGAATCCGCCGGGTTGCTGGCCTCTCTGGTTGAGGGCGGTATGCTTCGTTCTGTGGAGCCGCGCCCTGTACCGAAGACGCTGCATGGCGCATTGCGGCCTTATCAGGAACGCGGCTTCCAATGGCTGGCTGCCATGCGCGGGCTGGGCTTCGGTGTCTGCCTTGCGGACGACATGGGGCTAGGTAAAACGATTCAGGTTATTACCTGCTTACTCGATGGCGGCATCGGCGCGACGGATCAGCGTCCGGCGCTGATCGTCTGTCCGACCTCGCTGCTCGGTAACTGGCAGCGGGAGCTGAAGCGTTTTTCGCCGGATTTGTCGCTTTATATTCATCACGGCAACCAACGACTTCACGGGGAGGCATTCCAAGAAAGCGTCCGCGAATATGATGTCGTTCTCACGACTTACCATTTGGCGGGACGGGACGGCAGCGATTTATCTGCGGTCTATTGGTCCTCCATCGTGCTGGATGAGGCGCAATATATTAAAAATGCACGGACAAAGCAGGCTCAGAGCGTAATGAAGCTGTCAGCACCGCATCGGATTGCCATGACGGGCACCCCGGTGGAGAACCGGCTGAGTGAGCTGTGGTCCATTTTTCAATTTCTGAACCCGGGTTACCTCGGCACCTCATCTTCATTCCGTCAGCGCTACAGTATGGTGGGAGAGGAGAGAGGGGGCGCGCTGCGTGAGCTGTATCGTCTCGTCTCGCCGTTCATGCTGCGTCGGCTTAAAAGCGACCCGGATATACGCAAGGATTTGCCGGAGAAGCTGGAATTGAAATCGTATTGTGTGCTGACACCAGAGCAGGCGGGATTGTATCGCGGCGTGGTGGATCAGTTGATGGGGACACTGGACGGACAGATCGGCATTGCCCGCAAGGGGCTTGTCCTGTCTTCGCTGACCAAGCTTAAGCAAATTTGTGACCATCCGGGTCTGATCATTCCGGGCCGGGCTGACACTGGGAAAACTGAAAATTCGGGCAAAATGGAACGGCTGTTGGAGCTGGTGGAGACCATCCGGGAGAATGGAGAATCCGCTCTGATTTTCACCCAATATGTGTCTATGGGAGAGCTGTTGGTAGCACGGCTGGCCCGTATTTTTGGGGAAGAACCCTATTTCCTACATGGGGGGCTGACGAAAACCAGACGGGACGAAATCGTCCACAATTTTCAGCAGGGGGAAGGGCCGAATATATTCGTGCTTTCCCTGCGGGCGGGCGGCGTTGGCCTGAATCTGACGCGTGCTAGTCATGTTATTCACTATGACCGCTGGTGGAATCCTGCGGTAGAAAATCAGGCGACGGACCGGGTATTCCGCATCGGTCAAAGCCGGAACGTGCAGGTGCATAAGCTGATCTGCCAAGGTACGCTGGAGGAACGGATCGACGAGCTGATCGAGAGCAAAAAGGCGCTTTCCGAGCAGGTTGTCGGCTCCGGTGAGCATTGGCTAACGGAAATGACTGACGATGAATTGCGTGGTCTGATTGCGCTGCAAAATGATATATGGATTGAGTGAGCACAGAAAGGATGAAGACGATGACAAGGCTGCGTGTGAAACTGCGGGTAACTAGCGGTCAATGGGAGGCGGAAGTAGAGGAGTATGGGACGGACAACGGTTCGGCGACTGCTCAGGCTGCCCGCTGGACTGGCACCGTGCCTGTACTGGACCCGGAACAGCAGACGGCATGGCTGGAGCAGCTAAAGGCGGAGCCTTGGGACATATACCGTTTTATACAGGGGGAAGCCTGCCTCTCGTTGGATGAGGTCGTTCAGGTAGCTGCCGCTGCGGCTACATCCAATCTGGAGGACGGCGCTGGTGCAGCCGACGAAGCGAAGAAGGCTCTCCAAGCGGGGCTGGAAAGCCAGCCGCTGTTTGGGCTGGAACTGATCGGAATGACGCGTGAAGCACTGCTGGAATTCGTATTCAGCGCTTGGGCAGGTGAACTGTCCCATGTGCAGGGGACATCTCCCGCCCTTGAGCCAACCTCGCGGTCAGAGGGCGCACGCAGCGGATCGTCGGCGATCAGCGAATGGATTGCTGAGTCTGCCGCCGAAGGAGCCTTGCACCGTCCCGGCGCGGGCTTTCATGCCATTGAGATTCGCCTGCCACAGAAGCTTGCTCGTATGAATGTAGCGGATATTACGGCATTGCTGCCGGGTCTGCCCCGTGTGGAAGAGGCGCTGAAGCTCATACGTGAGCGTGTAGCTGAACGCGCCCGGGCCACAATTCCGCAAAAACGTCATACTCCCTAACAATTCGGGTCTATTCTTTCTTTTTTGGGCCTATTCAGCTTCATCGAACTGGATCACGGCTTCGAAGAGTATCGGAAGTTCAGTTACAATAGGGGAACGGAAAACCATAGTAAGCCATGCATCAAATGTAATATTGGAGGAGATACCCGCATGAAACAACATATGCAACAGAAACGGACCCCTCAGCGCTGGAGCAAAGCGCTGATCCCGGGACTGATCCTGCCGGGACTGCTGTTGGCAGCGTGCCAGCAGGGAGGTTCGGGCGGACAGGAAAGCCAGCCGCTGAAATCATCCCCGACGACGCAGGAGAGCGTGCAGCCTGCCACCCAGTCGAATGCGGGCAATCGTAGCACTGAAACTGGACAGGCTGATCCCGTGATGGCGCTGCGAAGCGAGAGTGCGCTGCAAGCCACGGTGGAGGAAGATGGCGGTACGGCCATCGTCACTAACGCGACGTCTGATACCGTCGTGGTGAACAAAAAGCGCAGCTTGCCTGTAGGCTATGCCCCGGATGATCTGGTGGAGCCGAAGGTGCCTTTTTCTTTCGAAGGTCCACATGAGAAGCGGCATATGCGGAAGGAAGCGGCAGAGGCACTGGAGAAGCTGTTCGACGGTGCGAAGAAGGACGGCATGGAGCTGCGTGCTGTATCGGGATACCGTTCCTATAAGCGACAGGTTTCCATTTTCAACAACAATGTGAAGACAAAAGGGCAGGAATATGCCTCTAAAGTTAGCGCGGTACCGGGTACAAGCGAGCACCAGACAGGATTGGCCATTGATGTGTCCAGTCCAAGCGTAGGCAATGTGCTGGAGCAATCCTTCGGAGCCTCCAGGGAAGGCGAGTGGCTGGAGAAGCATGCACCGGAATACGGATTTATTATTCGTTATATGAAGGACAAGGAAGATGTGACCGGCTATGTATACGAGCCTTGGCATATTCGTTATGTGGGAATTGACATCGCAGAGGATGTAGCCAAGCAGGGAATGACGCTGGAGGAATATTTTGACGAAAAGAATATCAAGCTGTAGCAGCCGAGGAACAAAGCCGTAATCCTGGGGATTGCGGCGGCAGCGGCTATTCCAAATAGTACAACAAACTTTTTGAAGTCCGCATCATTAATCATATTATATGATGTTAAAAACAGTAAAATAAGCTCTACAGAATCTTGATACCTTTGTCGTTACCTGCTCTTTGGCAGCCAAGCAAGAGAATGGCTAAATCCTATGTTATAATGTAAAGGATTAACAATAAAGAGCGGTCAAAAGAGGTTTTATTCATTTATGACAAAATTGATGAACGTCATGCAGGCAAAGCATATAACACTTTTTAAATATATAACCATCATGCTGTTTATTTTTGTTGCATTAGTCGGCATGAGATGGGCGTGGTCTGTCGTTTTTCCCGTATACGACCACCAGCCCCGTGCTATTGGCGGCGTGCTTGACCTGCGCGGTATTGATCTGGAAAATTCCCCTATGCTCTATTTGAATGGAGAATGGGAGTTTTATCCTGAAAATTTTGTTACGGGAGACGAGTTTCTGGAGAAGGAACCCGAAGCAAGCCATGTTACCGTACCAGGTGACTGGGGGAGCGCGCTTCAGCAGCATTCAAACAACTCGTACGGGTATGGAACGTATCGTCTTCGCATTTTGATTGATTCGCTTCAGACTCCTGTTTCATTCTGGTTTAAAAAAATTCAGGCGGCATCGGAAATTGAAATTAACGGAAAAAATTTTGCCATTATGGGCAAGCTAGCCGACGCTGCTAATGAATATACACCCAAAAGCATCTCTTTTACCTCTACTTATGACACAGAAGGAGTGACCGAGATTGAACTGGTCATTCGTGTGGCCAATTTCGACAACCCCTATAAGGGCGGCATTGTAACTCCGATTCGCTTTGGTACTGCGGCCACTATTGATTTTGTGCGCTGGTACTCGATTGGATTTCAACTGTTCATTTTTCTTATTCTGCTGCTTCATTGCCTGTATGCTTGCATTCTCTATCTATTCAGCTCAAAAGAGAGGACCTTGTTGATCGCAGCGCTGTTAACGATATCCGTTGGTATTACGATTCTAGTAAGTCACGATAATATACTCTTGTTATGGCTGCCGATTAACTATACATGGGCAATCAAAATTAGACTGATCTCTGTGCTGTGGCAAAATGTGTTTCTGCTTCTGCTATTCAAAAGCTTCAACGCGGCCCCGCTGCGAGAAAAATGGTTCCAAACCTACATTGCAGCGAATGTTGCTCTTACCGGCATTTTCCTGGTCTCACCAGCTAATATTGCTTATGCAATCGTCCATTTCAATGTATTTCAAACGATTAATTTCATATCATTCGTCTGGTTTATATACATAGTAGGAACGATGATTTTGCAAAAAAATAAAGATAATGACGTCATTTTCTTGCTGTTCTCCGCAACAAGCATCTTATCCAACTTACTGTGGAGTATTGCTGAGAGCGCAAGAGATGTTACGACCGTCTACTATCCCATCGACATTATTTTTGCTATTATCGGCTTTTCGGCCTATTGGTTTAAAAAGTATTTTCGAAATTCGATAGAAAACATGGAATTGAACAACCAGCTACAAAAAGCGGATAAAATTAAGGACCAGTTTTTGGCTAATACGTCCCATGAGCTCCGCACGCCGCTGCACGGTATTATGAACATCGCTTATAACGTTGTCACCAAAGAGAAGGCCAGGCTTGCGAAAAGCAGCCTTGAGGATATGCAGATGCTCATTACGATCAGCAGACGGATGTCACAGCTGCTTGGCGATCTTCTCGATGTCGTTCGGCTTCAGGAACGGCGCATTGTTTTGCAGCGGGAGCCCCTCAGCATTCAGTCCATCGCTCCTGGCGTTGTCGCAATGCTGCAATTTATGAAGGAAAGCAAGCCAATCGAACTGCATATGGAGATACCGGAATCGCTGCCTTTGGTATTGGCGGATGAGAAAAGGCTCGTTCAAATTTTGTATAACCTGCTGCATAATGCGCTTAAATATACCGAGGAGGGAAGCATCTCCGTCTCAGCCGAAATTCGGGACAGGCAGGCTGTTATTCATATTGCCGATACGGGGCCCGGCATGGATGAGGCGACCCAGTCGCGTATTTTTCTCCCTTATGAGCAAGGCTCTGATGGAATAAGCGGTGAGCAGGGCATCGGACTGGGCTTAAGCATTTGCAAGCAGCTTGTCGAGCTGCATAATGGCGACTTGACGGTTCGCTCCAAATTGGGAAAGGGCTCCGTTTTCAGCTTTAATCTGCCTTTAGCAGACGCAGCAGATTTTGCACCCAATCAGGTCCCTATTGCTCAGGCACAAACGAAGGGAATAATAGATGAGGTGCCTGCTGGCTTTCTTTTTCCGCACTCCATTGGGGAAATGGAAGCTGCCGCCGCACTGCCGCCGCTGTTAAAGGAGGACAAAGCCTATATAATTGCCGTTGATGATAATCCGGTCAACCTAAATGTTCTTGTCAGTATCCTTTCAACGGAGCCTTATAACATTACTACCGCTCGTTCCGGACGGGAGGCGATAGAATTGCTGGGGACCAGGCAGTGGGATCTGCTCATAGCCGATGTTATGATGCCGCAAATGTCCGGCTATGAATTAACACAGAAGGTTAGAGAGCAGTTTTCCATGTCAGAGCTTCCTGTGCTGCTCCTTACCGCACGCAGCCAGCAAGCGGACATTTACACCGGATTTTCAGCAGGGGCAAGCGACTATGTGACGAAGCCCGTAGACGCTTTGGAGTTAAAATATCGGATCAGGGCATTGATAGCCCTAAAGCAATCCATTAAAGAGCGTCTACGTGTGGAGGCTGCCTATTTGCAAGCGCAAATCCAGCCCCACTTCCTATTCAACACCCTTAATTCGTTAATGGCGTTAAGCGATATCGATACGGAAAGCATGCGCAAGCTGGGTGAGGCCTTCTCGTCCTTTTTACGAATTAGCTTTGATTATCTCAATACGGGGGAGTTAGTAGAGCTGGCCCATGAACTCGCGCTCGTTGAAGCCTATCTATACATCGAAAAAACGCGGTTCGGGGATCGGCTGTCGATTAAATGGGAGGTGGAGACGGGCATGCGGCTGCTGCTTCCTCCGCTCTCAATTCAGCCGCTGGTCGAAAACGCCGTCAAACACGGTCTTCTCAGCCGGAACGCAGGCGGTACGATTCAGCTGTCCATTACTCGCCGGGAGGGCTTCACCCTTATTGAAGTTAAAGATAACGGCAAGGGAATGGAGCAGGAAAAGGTCAATCAATTGCAAAATGCAACTCAGAGTGAAAAAGCAGGCATTGGCATCCCTAATACGAATCGGCGATTGCAGCAGCTGTACGGTCAAGGCTTGTCGATCGTGAGCCGTGTTAATGAAGGAACAACCGTGTCGTTTGTTATTCCGGATAGATAGTAACAAGGCTCACGTCCTGGGCAGGGATGATACCATGACGTGAGCCTAGCTCAAATTGCCGCTTCTCTGATCGTGACGAGTCCGGGTAATAACTCTTCCGGATTATCTTCTAAAAATTGAACAGGTAGGTACATTTTTAATGTGAATTGGTATAGAGAAGGTGTGAAAAGGATCTGCGAAACCGACATCGGAATTGCAGGTCTTTTTTTATTTTATGGACCACTTTCGTTTCTGTGGGGACTATTCTGCAAAGCTACGGGTGATACTGCATAGCAAAAAGGAGTTTGATACAGGCGTTAAGCCAAATTGAAGAGAAAGGAATTCTGATCACATGAGTACCTCCATCTCCCCAACCAAGCCCATTCGTATGGGTGTCATCGGCCTGGGCCTTATCGCTGAATATCACATTAGATCCCTGCAAACCATCTCGGGGGTTTCTATTGTGGCCATTAGTGATGTGAACCCCAATCGCCTTCAATTGCTGGGTAAGAAATTGCAACTGCCTGCTTCCAAGCAATATCCCCATTATGAAGCCTTAATCCGTGACCCGGAGGTGGATGCGATTCTGTCGCTGACACCCAACGATGTGCATTTTGACATTATTCGTATTGCTCTGGAAGAACACAAAGCTGTACTGGCGGAAAAACCGTTGACACTCACGTGGGGGGAAGCGGATCAGTTGAAAAAGCTGTATACAGCGAACCCGGTGCCTTTTCTGGTTCATTATAAGCATCGTTACGGCGCTGCTTTCCAATATGCCAAGCAATTGCTGGATGAACACAGGCTGGGCAACATCTATAACATTCAATTTCGATATCTGATGGATGCATTCTCACCATATCGTCAACATCCGTATACATGGCGCCATAATTTAGCGAAGGCAGGCTCCGGGGTCGTGGGCGATACAGCCTCGCATATTATTGACCTGGCCCGTTTTCTGGTGGGTGAATTTAAAAGCGTCGCGGCGCTGCTACATACGATTACACCCGAGCGGCCTGATCCGGTCACAGGTCTGCCTGTAAAAGTAGATGTGGAAGACTTCGCTGCTTTCCATGGAATCATAGGGGATAATACCGTCGGCACGTTCATCACCCACAAAAATGCCATTGGCAAACGCCACGATATCGAAGTTGATATCTATGGCGAGCTGGGTGCGCTGCACGCCAGTCTCAACAACCGGGAAAATGTTCGCATTGTGCTGCGAGATCTGGAGCACCCGGATGCCGAATACGAGTCTTGGGCTGTCCCTGCTATCTATGATCATACGGCCTATGGAGACTTTGTTAAGCTGGCAAGGGGAGAGTCCGTGGATCGTGCCCCATTGTTCGAGGACGGGTACAAAAACCAGTGGGTCCTCGAAAAAATACTGCAATCCTGGAAAGAGAATGGATGTTTAGTGGAAGTGTAGAGAGAAAAAAGTCCTGGACTACCGCTAGTGGATTCAACTATCGTGTCTCATGAGTTGGATCCACCTCTTTGTATCCATTCAAATGAATCCTGCCTCGATCTTTTGAATAATGGTCAGCAGAAAGGCTTCAGCCAAGCTGTTTTTCAAAATAACCTGTTTGGCTTCCTCCAGCGTAAACCAACGTGCTTGGTCTACCTCCGCACTGAGAGCATCCAGCTTGTCATCGTTCACAATGGATACAAAGTTCAGCATCAGCGTATTGGTTCGTTCAAAATACTCGCTGCGCATATATGTATACTCATCCACTTGCAATCCCACTTCTTCCCTAACCTCGCGCACCAATGTCTGCTCGGCGGACTCCCCCTTGTTCACATAACCAGCCAGCAAAATAAAATCCTTGATATTGTACTGCTGTATGAGCAGCACTTTATTTCTCTGCCGATTGATTACAGCGGTGCTGATTGCTGTACTGAATATCGGGAACCGAAAGACCTGACATGTATTGCAATAGGGAATAGGGCCTTCGCCTTCACACTCCTTCACCATTAGTTTTGTTCCACATTCATAGCAATACTTCATCTAAGCGCCACCTTATATCACATTTTCAAATTGTAAATGTTGCTTGTTATTCCATGTTCGTACTTCGTACGGAATACTCATCATCTTAATTCCACCATACCCATTCTGTCTATGAGGGTTTTCGTTTTTCGGCAGCTGTTATTTCTTTTTCTCCTGTATCTTTGCCCGTCTGGACCCGATCAGCCGCCAGCCTGTCAGTAGTGCCGCCACCAGACAAATGGACGCGGAAGTCATAAAGACCACGTGCATTCCTGACAGAAAAATTTCCGGGTGACCCGGAACCAACCCGGTGACTCGATAACCAGCCTCTTTGCTCATGATATAAAACAGGATCGACGTGGCCAAGGTAATCCCCACCACCATGCCGACGTTGCGGACCAATGAATTGACACTCCCGGCTGAGCCGAGCTGCGTGCGGGGCACCTTGGACATGATTAGTGAATTGTTCGGCGACTGGAATAATCCACTGCCGATACCCAGCATAGCGATCCAAAGACCCACAAACGGAACGGGACTGCCTGCATGGAGACGAGCCAACCCAATCTGGGCGACTACCATGACTACCAGTCCGGCAAAGGTGAGCTGCTCAGACCCGATTTTATCTGAAAGCGCACCGCTGAGAGGGGCAACGATAACCATGGAGATGGGAAACAGCATCAGCAGGAATCCTGCATAAAAAGGCGACAGGTTCAGCATATTCTGCGCATAGAAAGGCGAAATGATATTAAAGCAGAAGTTAGCGGCGAATACGAGAAAAGCACATAGAATACTGAGCGAGAACAACGGATTCTTGAATAAAGCGAGCTGTAACAACGGCTGTGGACGGCGAATTTCCACCCGAAGGAATACCGCAAAAGCAATCACGGCAATTACCAACAAAGCCATGATGCGGATGTCTCCATATCCGACCTGTTGTCCCAGTAGCAATCCGGCGAACAAGGTGAGGATAAAAACAGCAAACACCAGACTGCCGGGAACGTCGATCTTGTCTGTCACCTTGATCAGATCCTTTGGCAGCAGCTTCCAACCGAGAAAAACGGCCACCAGACCAATCGGTACATTGACCCAGAAAATATATTGCCAGCCTAGTGAAGAGACGATAATACCACCCAAGCTGGGTCCCGCGATACTGCCGAGGGAAACGAAGGTTCCGACTAGGCCGAGTGCCTTGCCACGTTCAGTGGAAGGAAAGATATCCGTGACGATTCCCTGGCTGTTGGCCATGGTCATAGATGCCCCGAGCGCCTGAATGATTCGGGAGATCAGCAGCATGGGCAGCGAAAGGCTGAGACCGCACAGCAGTGAGCCAAGGATGAACACGATCGTGCCGATCTTGAATATTTTAATTTTGCCGACCATATCTCCAAGCTTGCCAAAAAATAAAATGGCTGTACATATAGCCATCAAATAGGCTGTTGTGACCCATTCAATCTGTGCTACGGGTAAATTGAGCGTGCGGGACAAAACGGGTAGAGCAATATTGACGATGCTTCCATCCAGCGTGGACATAAACGTAAACAGATTCAATACAATCAAAATCATCCAACGTTTCTTCTGGATTTCGCTATTTTCCTGATACGTTGCGGCAGCTGTAGCAGTTGAACTCATGATTAGCACCTCTTTATCGTTGACCATTACTATTTAGTTGCGTTCGCAACTAAATGACGGTTCTAGTGTACAGCAAATTAGTTGCGCACGCAACAATATTGTTGTAAAATTTGCCTTGGTCCTACCCGAAGATTTGCCATATTTAAGCCACTGAGGTGTATTTAATGAGAAAAAAACCGATTGGAAAGCTGATTTCCCACCTGTACCGACGAAATCAAAAAATACTGTCCCCAAAACTGGCTCCTTATGGGATCGGCAGCGGGGGCCAACACAGCTTTTTAAAGCTTATTTTGCAGCATCCGGGCATTACACAGGAACAGTTGACAAACGAACTCAAATTTGACAAAGCAACTACTGCGCGTTCTGTGAAACAATTGGAGGAATCGGGTTACATTGAGCGAGAAACGGACCCGAATGATCGACGCTCCCATCTTTTGTTTCCAACGGCCAAGGCATTAGAATTTTATCCTGTCCTGCAAGGAATCTTGGATGAGTTCAATGCTGATCTTGTCCATAATTTATCTGATGAGGAAGAAGACCTGCTTATCGCTCTGCTGCAAAAGATTAGTATAGACCCTGGTGAATAAAGGTATACAGCGGAATCCTTGGCCGC
>NZ_PNXQ01000011.1:55745-57668 GCF_005217525.1 Paenibacillus terrae
CATCTCCAATAAAATCAAGCCTGTTTCAATCTTTAGAGGGTGTTTGACTATACCAGGCTAAAGTCATTGAATATATTGTTATCATTCATCTTATTTAAAGGTTTTCTAAAAAATGGGGAGGAGATCACATTGGCTTTCCGATACAGCATCGTCATTCCAACCTATAATCGAGCCCAGCAGCTGCTGCTCACGCTCGCTTCATTTGAAACACAAACTTATCCGAAGCATCTATTCGAAGTGATTGTAGCTGATGACGGTTCTACAGATGGAACGAAGGAAATGGTCGAAAGTTTCCAAGCATCCTATCCTCTGATCTATGTTGCCCATCCAGAACAACGCGGTCGATCTGCCGTTCGAAATTTGGGCCTGCGCCGTGCCAAGGGTTTATACATCATCTTCTGCGACGCTGACTTTTTGGTGTTACCTGAATTCATTAGAATTGTGAGCCGTTATCATCGTAAATATCCCAAAGCTGTGCTTTCAGGCTTCCCTCACTCGTGGGATGATGCTTATACCCATTATTACCCTGGTTTTTCTCCTGAAGAAAAGGAGCATTGTCGGAGTATACTCACACAATCAGGCTTATGGAACCCTCACGTTGAAGCAGCAAATGAAATTGTCCCGATCATAACGCCAGAAGATATCCTTCACCAAACGGGTGCATTGTCCAAGGTTATGATCCCTTCCAGAGTTCCCCCAAATATTAAAAAGCAATTTGCCAAAACGGATGTAGCTCCTTGGACGTTATTAGTTACACGTTGTGTATCCATCAGACGCAGCCATTTGGCTCGTATTGGAGGTTTCAATGAACGGTTTGTACTCTATGGACTCGAAGACTGGGACCTTGGCTACAGGCTGCATCGATTGAAAATTCCTTTTTATTGCATCAAAGAGGTAGTCGGATATCACCAGGAGCATCCAACCCACCTCAGAGGAAACGTTTTAAATACGGAAAATCTAAAAATTATGTTTGAAACCTACGGATTCAATGACTCCTCGTTAAATTTATTCGCCCTTGTACATCCATCCCTGGATTTAGAGACTTACAAAAATACGTTGCGGGTACTGCGCAGGGGAAGCCGATCCAAGCAAACACGTTCGTCAGCGCTGTTGTTGAGGAGAACACTGCGAATGGCAGCCAGGCAGTTCGTTCAACCAAACCATACCCATGCGTATAAAAAATCATTACGATGGATAAAAAAGAATGCAGAGGGCCGAAAAAGTCGAGTCGCTCAGGTTTTACGAGACATGGTACTAAAGTCTGAAAAGCTGGTAGAGTAGTATTGCTCGTTTTCAACGTGCAGCTCATACCTATCACATCTTCCCTATTGTGTGGTTGAACACGTCAAGCTACAAAAGCGTGCTGTCCAGATTGTTTTTGAACATCAAATAGCAGTTGTTATGTACTGTTCAGGCTGCATGGAAGATGAAGCCTCGCCCCTATAAGGGTAAAAGGTAATTCAGGAAATGAAAAATCCACAATCTCACTCGATTGTGGATATAGGAGACAGATTCAATATGACTACAGACCGTGTCTACTCCGTACGCAAGAACATAATCATTAAAATGGCTGTTCCCAAAAGGAAACAAAGGGGGGAATAGAGCACACTGTCCCATTTTGCAAAAACGGTTCCTTTCTTTCTCTTGAAGAACCCTACCCATTTGAAATCTCCTATAGAACGTAAAATAAATAAACAAGACAACAAGCCTGCTCCGTAGGAATAGAAGGGGTTGAAAAGCAGGAATGGTGTAACTCCCCCTAGTTCCAAGACGAACCAAGCGGCTAAAGCTAGTAAAATGGCTACAATCGCTGTACCTATTTTGGAGGGCTCAAAGAGCCTATTCGTTCCTGTGCTTGGAATCGCTGCCTTAATGCCTGTTTTTCCACCGAATACCCAATATACATGCATGCCACTCAGTACC
>NZ_PNXQ01000011.1:57678-73830 GCF_005217525.1 Paenibacillus terrae
ACTGCCCATGTAAGTAACTCCAACATGTGACATCCTCCTTAAATTGAAATCCACTCCGTCCAAATCATGTGAATATGTTGCTGAATGGCTTCATCACTTAACGTCTCTTGTTTGTGCCGCTCATACCACCCTAAGTAATAATGGTACAACATCCATGATCTCTGGAAGGCTTTCTCTGGCTGCATACCCTTTTGGATAAATAACTGCTGCATAAACTCCATTCTCATTTGTTCCACTTCATCCAGAATGGAGTGATACGTACCATCCTTCAATGACAGCTTCCGCAGATAAAACAAGAAATCGCCCCGTTTCGTCGTCCCGAACATCCGGGTCAGCACGTCTCTGATTCGTTCGTCTGCGGTAGCATGGATGATGGACGCTGCAATAACCTGTTGTGTTGTCTGTTCCTTCCATGTCTCAACAATCTGTCTAATATAGCTGCTGCGATTGTTAAAATACCAATAAAAACTGCTCTTGCTACATCCTAAAGAAACAGCCATTTTTTCGATAACGAGCTGCTCGATTCCACCCTGTTCAAACCGTTTGATTCCTTCTTGGATCCATTGCTCTTCTGTGACAATGATTTTGGGCAACTTTCCTTCCCCCCTCTCTTTTTTCTGTACGATACCGTCTAGATGAGTGTTATATTACAGCGTTTTTTGAGTCGTGTAAACATATGGACATCGTTCTCACAACCAGATGATGAATATGAGGAGTGAAACTTACATAAACAGCCACTTGAAATAGCTGCGGATTTGATCTATAATGCTGTAGCATATAGTGATATTCAAGGCATTGACCAAAGACATGATTTCCTTGAAGGGCCGTTCAGAGAGAAAAGACTTGGCTGAGAGCTTTTCCGGCAACCGCATGTGAAGTTACCCCTTTGTAGCCGTGACGTTGAACCTGTAGCTGTGCAATGTGACAGTGACATCAGTAAGCGCCTACCGATTGATCCCCGTTAACGGATACCAATGGAGGGTCACGCATGTCGTGCATAAGCATGTTTTAATGAACATGAATGTACGTGCAGGAGCGGACCGAACTAGGGTGGAACCACGAGCTGAACGCACTCGTCCCTTGAGGGAGAGAGGCGTTTTTTTGCGTTCAATTTTGATATATAGCATGTAACCTACAATTTGAATGGAGGCTTTAATCGTGAGTATTCAGGTGAAATTGCCAGATGGAGCGGTACGCGAGTACGAGCAGGGCGTAACGATCGCTGATGTGGCGGGTTCGATCAGCTCCGGGCTGAAAAAGAACGCAGTAGCAGGTAAAGTGAATGGGAAGGCTGTGGATCTGAACACCGTTTTGGAGCAGAACGTTGATCTTGAAATTATTACGCTGGACAGTGCGGACGGTCTGGAAATTTATCGTCACAGCACAGCGCATTTGCTGGCACAAGCCCTCAAACGCATTTATGGCGAGAAAAACGTAAAGCTGGGTATTGGTCCGGTCATTGACAGCGGCTTCTACTATGACATTGATATCGAAAACCCGTTGTCCGTTGACGATCTGGCGAAGATCGAGAAGGAAATGACGAAGATTGCCCAGGAAAATCTGCCGATTACACGTCGTGTGGTCAGCCGTGAGGAAGCAACTCGTATTTTTGGAGAGCTGGAAGATCCATTGAAGCTGGAACTGATTCGTGATTTGCCGGAGGAAGCGGAAATTACGATCTACGATCAGGGCGAATTTTTTGACCTGTGTCGTGGGCCGCATTTGCCATCTACAGGCCGCATTAAAGCTTTTAAACTGCTGAGTGTAGCAGGCGCATACTGGAGAGGCGATTCCAACAACAAGATGCTGCAACGTATCTACGGAACTGCATTCCCGAAAAAAGCACAGCTAGACGAGCATCTGCACTTGCTGGAGGAAGCGAAAAAACGCGACCACCGCAAGCTGGGTAAAGAGCTGGAGCTGTTCATGTTCTCCGAGGAAGCACCGGGTATGCCGTTCTATCTTCCTAAAGGTATGGTTGTCCGTACTGCACTGGAGGATTACTCCCGTGAAATTCAACGCTTGCATGGCTATGAGGAAGTACGCACACCGCTGATGATGAACAATCGTCTGTGGGAGCAATCGGGACACTATGAGCATTACAAGGAAAATATGTACTTCTCCGAAGTGGATGAAACTACGTTTGCTCTGAAACCGATGAACTGCCCGGGGCATATGCTTGTGTTTAAAAATGAGCTTCATTCCTACCGCGATCTGCCGATTCGTATCTCCGAATTTGGACAAGTGCATCGTCATGAGCTGTCTGGCGCGTTGAACGGTATGATGCGTGTTCGTACTTTCTGTCAGGATGATGCGCATATTTTTGTTACTCCGGGTCAGATTGAGCAAGAGATTACAGATGTCATCAAGCTGATTAACGAAATGTATAGTGTGTTTGGCTTTGATTTTACAGTGGAGCTGTCCACACGTCCGGATGACTTTATGGGCGAGCCAGCGCTGTGGGATCAGGCGGAGCAAGCTTTGCAAAACGTGCTGGATCACCTGGGCATCAGCTACCGTATCAATGCGGGAGATGGAGCATTTTACGGTCCGAAAATCGACTTCCACATTCTCGATGCACTCAAACGCAGCTGGCAGTGCGGAACGATCCAATTGGACTTCCAAATGCCAGAGAAGTTCGACCTCACCTATGTGGGCGAGGATAATCAGAAGCACCGTCCAGTCGTTATTCACCGTGCCATCTACGGTTCGATTGACCGCTTCATGGGCATCCTGACCGAGCATTTTACAGGTGCGTTCCCATTGTGGCTGGCTCCTGTTCATGCGAAGCTGTTGCCTGTATCCGAGAACTATATCGAGACTGCCAATGAGATACAGGAAGCGCTGCTGCAAGCGGGTCTGCGTGTCGAAGTAGATACTCGCAATGAGAAGCTTGGTTATAAAATCCGCGAGGCACAATTGGAAAAGGTTCCATATATGTTCGTCATCGGTGAAAATGAAAAAACAACCGGTACTGTAGCGGTTCGCAAACGGGGCGAAGGCGATCTGGGATCGCTCAGCATTGCTGACATCGTTGAGAAAATCAGCACTGAAATTCGAGAGAAGCAATAAACTCTGAATAAAAGAAATAGAGCAAGACAAAAAAATATAGAGCAAAGAGCGCTCAAGCCACGATAAAAGTGGTTTTGAGCGCTCTTTATTTATATAATCAGGATTTTTGCAAAATCCTCATAATGCATAATTAGCAATGCTGAAGCTGAACGAGGCTGTTGGCGCCTCAGCCCAATGTTCAAGGATCATGTACACCAATGTCTAGCAGGTCTGTGGACGGGATTCGGTGTGATCCGTGGCAAGGGAGAGTGTCTTCGAAGAGGATTCCGCAGCAGTTGGATGTTCCGGGGAGTCTGCTTGCTCCTGTTCCTCGCTGAGGGACAAGATTTCGCCGCGCAGCTTGAGCATTTTCTGATCCAGCTCATAGGTTGCACGCGCAGCCTCGGATAATCCGTTAACGACATGCTCAGGCACTTTCTTATCGAACTTATAGTACAGAATATGCTCCATGCTGGCCCAGAAATCCATAGCCAGTGTGCGGAGCTGAATTTCAACCTTGATCCAGCGCGTACCTTCAAACAGAATTAGCGGAACTTCTACAATCACATGAAGGCTCTGATAGCCGTTGGGCTTGGGTTGGGCAATATAGTCCTTGATCTCCAGAATACGGATGTCTTCCCGTGTGCGCAGGTGATCCATCAGGCGGTAAATATCTTTCACAAAAGCACACACGACTCGCATTCCCGCGATGTCATGAATTTCACGCAGTATATTGTCCAGGGTGACTTCATACCCTTTGCGTCGAACCTTTTCCACAATGCTGTGAGGCTCTTTGATTCGGGTCTTGATATGCTCAATCGGGCTAAAGCCGTCCATCAGCTTCCATTCGGTCTGAATCAGCTTGATTTTGTTCTTTAATTCCTCCAGAGCCAACTGATAAAGGACCGGGATTTTTCTCCATTCCTCCAGTTGCTTGGCGTTAACTCCATTCTGCTCCAGCTGTAGCTGAAATTCCTGTAAGGGCAAAGGGACAGCATTCAAGTGCTTCCAATCCGGTTCATTCACAGGCCATTCTCCTAAGTGAGGCTTACGATGTCCTCGTTCTATTTCGTAAATATGCACTACCGTATATATTGTACACTATGTCAAAACCTACAGGCAAAGGAGAAGAGGGGGCAGGAAGAAAAAAAGGATAACAATTTGTATTGTAAAACCGAGTAAACCGATGTATAATTGCTGAAATGTTGCTTTGAAGCATTTTTTTAAAAATTACATGAAGCTCTGTTATAGTCATCTATTCAATATAAATTACAGAAAAAGAGGTCGAGAGAAATGGCAAAAGTAGAAAGCTTTCAATTAGATCACACGATTGTAAAAGCCCCTTATGTAAGAGCAGCTGGAGTAGAGCATGACGAAAAAGGAAGCACAGTCCAAAAGTATGACTTGAGATTTTTACAGCCGAATGAGGATGCAATTCCAACAGCCGCTGTACATACACTGGAACACTTGTTGGCGACGTATTTGAGAGATGAAATTAAAGGGATTATCGATATTTCTCCAATGGGATGCAGAACCGGGTTTTATTTGATTCTTTGGAACGAGCATGAGCCCGAGGAAATTGCAGTCGCTTTGGAAAAAACCTTGAAAAGAATTCTGGAAACCACGGAGGTTCCGGCTGTTACACCTTTGGAATGCGGGAACTACAAGGACCACTCTCTTTTCTCAGCACAGGAATATGTGAAAATTGTATTGGAAGCGGGCATTAGCCGAGATCCTTTCGAAAGAGTATTGTAATTTATGATTTCGATCGACCTATCTCATCAGACAGCGGTAGTGACAGGTGGCAAGTCAGGCATAGGCAAGGGAATTGTAGAGCTTTTTATTAAAAGCGGGGCCAAAGTGATTTCTGCTGATATTTCTTATGAAGAGCCGTATCGAGTGGTTCATCCGCAGTTGGTTGAAACTCACTTGGACATTTCCAGGCCGGACGATATTGAGAGATGGTGCAATGTACTGTTCAGCGAAACGGGAGTCCCCTATATATTGGTAAACTGTGCAGGTACTTCCACGATGGACTATGTTATTGATAGCGATTTAGCAGACTGGGAGAAGGTATTTTCTATTAATTCAACTGGATTATATGTGGCGTCCAAACGTTTTGCCAAAGAAATGGTGAACGCTCATAAGCCGGGACGAATTATTCAAATCGCTTCACAGGCTGGAAAAAATGGATATCGAGCGATGGGAGGGTATTGCGCCTCCAAGCATGCAGTTCTCGGATTAACCAAGGTTATGGCGGTTGAGCTTGCACCGCAAAATATTTTGGTTAATGCGGTCTGTCCCGGCATTGTGGAAACGCCGATGAAGCATCGGGAACGGATTGAGGGGGGCGTCATTCGTGGAATGACCGCTCAAGAAATATATGAGGAGGATTGTTCTCAGGTACCTCTGGGAAGAACGGCCGAGGTGGAGGACGTCGCCAATGTGGTGCTGTTTTTGGCAAGTCCGCTTTCTGCCTATATGACAGGGCAAGCGATTAATGTTACAGGCGGAATGACGATGCACTAGCAAGATCTGGGGGGAAGTAGAGATGAAGAAATCATTCGTTTTACTATTAGGAATCAGTTTATTATTAGTAGCCGCAGGATGTGGCAATAAAAGCTCTGACAGTAGTGGCGCCAGCTCCACTTCCGGTTCGGAAACACAGAAAATAGTCATCGGCTCCATGGGCTCGGACGCACAGATCTGGAAGCATATTGCCCAGTCTCAAGCAGCCAAGGATGCCAAGCTGGACATTCAAGTGAAGGAAATTAACGGAGGAATCGAAACGAACAATGCCACCAAGGAAGGCGAAGTGGATGTGAATGCATTCCAGTCGTGGGCTTATCTCGTTACCTATAACAAGGAAAGTAAGGCAGATTTGAAGGCTATTGCCACAACCTATCTGGAGCCGATGGGTATCTACTCACAAAAATTCAAAAGCATTGATGAAGTGACGGACGGGGCTTTGGTGGCTTTGGCAGATAATCCGGCCAATACGGCAAGAGGTTTGAAGCTGTTGGAGGCGTCCGGCCTAATTAAGCTGAAAGCAGATTTTGATGACGCTTTAGGCACGGTCAATGATATCACCAGCAATCCTAAAAACCTGAAATTTGAGCTGATCGACGACAAAACAGGGCCGCGTGTGATTCAGGATGTGGGCTTGGTATTGATCGGGAACACGATTGCTCTAGAGGGTGGCCTGAATGTACTTAATGATTCTTTGTTCCACGAAGAGATCAGTCAGGCGACTAAAAATAATATCAATGTCCTGGTTACCTCATCCGATAAGGCGAATGACAAAGGACTTCAAAAGTTGGCAGATCTGTATCATAGCGAGGATACCCAAAAATACATTAAAGATGAATTTGGCGGCACCAAAGTAGAGGTTAAAGAGCCTGTTTCTTATTTGGAAGGAAAGTAATACTGGGAAGTAGTTTGTCGCTAAGATCATAATAAAAGCAATTGAGCGATGTATAGAGGAATGACAGGATGCTCCCGATTTCCTCTATTTGCTCAATTTATTGATTATAAATCCAAAAACACAATGTACCAAATATGCAAATAAGCGACAAAGGATAGAGCAACCACTTGCTAACTCTATCTTTAAAAACGATTACCAAACAAACAGTACATATCCACGCGATTATCAATTGCCAGAAACCCAATGAAACAACACCTCCCCATGACAGATACTTCGACAAAGTGAACGGACTGACCGAATTGTTCCCAAAAGTTGTGATTGGTCAATCATAGCTGGACAGTCAAAAGTTCTTGTCGAAAATTTTGTGACATAGAAAAATAACCCAATCAGGTATGGTCTGGTGTATCCTTAAGTTCTGGCACAAAAAGGAAGGACCGCTGAATGGGTTACGACAAAAAGTGTACCCCATTTTCGAGCGATTGACCACACCTATGCTAAAATACTTGAACAACCTTTTACAGCCTTTCCGTTCCTGCTTTTCCAGACAAGCGACGTTCGAGTGGTTTGTCGTTATCGTTGTGGGTTTTATGCTGCGCTCCGACCATCTGGGCGTGACTTCCAGGAAGCTTCATCAGGAATCCGAAAATGTCTCCAAGGGTGACTATATCTTTGGTCATTTGTTCGGCGCCATCGGCATTCTGGTCGGCGATTCCCGGAAGTGGTTCTGCTTGCCCTTGTTCATGAATCTGCAAGACGGTGTCAAAACCATTCTGGGCTGGAAGAAGTCCGCGAGCGAACCCGAGTCATCTTCCCATGTCGTTCAAATGATCGAACAAGGTTTCGAGGCTGCGAAAGGCTTCGGTCAAGCGCTGCTGCTTTTGGATCGGTACTTCTTGTCGGTTCCGGCCTTGGAGCGACTGAATGCGTGCCACCTCGCTTCCGAAACCCGCATGCACCTGGTGACGAAAGCCAAATCGAACGCAGTCGCTTACGAGCGTCCCCCTGCGAAGAAGCCAGGGCGTGGCCGACCGCCGAAAAAAGGCCATGAGATCAAACTGAAGGAGTTGTTCACGACTCGCGCTGCCGATTTTCAAACCGCGACCATCCTGCTGTACGACCAAGAAGAGACGATTCAATATCTGTGCCTGGATCTGCTTTGGGGCCAGGGCTTATATCAGGAATTACGTTTTGTGCTGGTGGTTCATCAGGGTCGCTACTCCATCTTGGTCAGTACGGATTTGAGTTTGGCGGCCACGGACATCATCCGCTTGTACAGTTATCGCTTCAAGATCGAATGCACGTTTCGGGAAATGAAGCAGGTCACCCACGCCTTCGGCTACCGCTTCTGGAGCAAGTCGATGCCGAAGCTGAAGCGGTTTTTGAAAAAGGAGGAAGCGCATCCCCTCGAAGTCGTAACGAACGAGCAAGATCGGCAACGTATCGAGAAAACGATCCAGGCGATCGAGGGATTCGTGATGTGCCAGTGCATTGCGATGGGACTCCTGCAACTCGTCGCTTTGCAGTTTTCAGGCCGGACCTCGGGGCTTGTTTTTCCGCTATCTGCGAACGCCCTCCCATGCGGTGGTCTCGGAGGCCAGCGTTGCTGCTTATTTACGCAAATCTATTTTTCGCCTGTTTGCTCAGAATCCGCATGTATCCATAACGAGAATAATTAAATCCAAGCAGGAAAACGCTGATGTGGAGCGCGATTCGTTGGTTTCTTAGCGTTGGAGAACTTTTGACTGACCAGTATGTATTATAACCCACCAAAATTATACACCCAGTATATCCGAAACGGATACCATGCTTATACTCCGATTTCATAAATTTACTATAGGGTACTACTGCTTTATTCGTATACGTATCCATATCAAAACAAAAAAACTCAAGTCGAAATACCACTTGAGCTTAAAACATAGGTAGATATTATTTAGGTTTAGCCCCTTAACGATTTAGACCTTTAACGATCCGCGGAATCCTCTTGCACCATAGTAAGATTCTGCTCCATTTAATCCCATTCAAAGGCTCCTGTGTACAATTGATAATAAATTCCTTTGGTCGCGAGCAACTGATGGTGGTCGCCGCGTTCCTTGATCCGGCCTTTTTCCATCACCATAATGGCATCGGAATTTCGCACGGTGGATAACCGATGGGCAATAACAAATACCGTTCGACCGTCCATCAGATTATCCATGCCCATTTGTACCAGTGCTTCCGTGCGTGTGTCAATCGAAGACGTTGCTTCATCCAGAATCATCACCGGCGGATTCGCAATCGCTGCCCTGGCAATGGCGAGCAATTGGCTCTGTCCCTGCGAAAGCCCATTGCCGTTCCCATCAAGGTGGGTATCATATCCATCGGGCAAGCGTTCAATGAAACTAGCTGCGTATGACAGCTTGGCAGCCTGAATGACTTCCTCGTCACTGGCCTCCAGCCTTCCGTAACGAATATTGTCAGCTACAGTACCGGAGAACAGATGGGTATCCTGCAGAACAATTCCCAAAGAACGGCGCAAATCAGCTTTTTGAATACGCTGAATATTAATACCGTCATAGATGATCTCGCCTTCCGTAATATCGTAGAAACGATTCAGCAGATTCGCCACGGTTGTCTTGCCTGCACCAGTTGCACCTACGAAGGCAAGTTTCTGCCCGGGCATCGCATATAACGTAATATCCTGCAGCACCTGCTTTTTCCCATCATACGTGAAACATACGTCCTTAAATTCCACTTTCCCTTTCAGAACCACGGTAGAGCCGTCTTCCAGCTTCCATGACCATCCGGCACGATGCTGATTTTTCTCCAGCGTCACAAGCCCTTCATCCTCTTCAGCATGTTCATCCATCATATTGAATATCCGCTGTGCTCCCGCAAGGGCCACCACAAACATGCTCACCTGCGAGGAAATTTCGGCAATCGGCATCGTGAAATTTCTGGACAAGCTTAGAAATGCTGCGATACTCCCCAAGGTCAGGCCTGTATTCCAGCCAGAGATCGCCATAGCTCCACCAACAATAGCAACGAGAACATAAATTAATGTTGCAAGATTGGCATTAACAGGCATCAGAATATTGGAATATTTGTTGGCTGTTGCAGAATTCTCAAACAATTCATCGTTCAGACGTGCAAACTGTTCAATAGCTTCCTCCTCCCGGCTGAACACCTGTACCACCTTTTGACCATGAATCATTTCTTCAATATATCCATCCACCACACCAATCGATTCCTGCTGCCGGAAAAAGTGCTGAGTCGCCTTGGTACCGACTGTTTTGGTAATCCACAACATCGCGAGTGCACCCAATACAACTACAATGGTTAACGGCACATCCAGATATAACATCGTACCGAGGACCACGACAACCGTCACGGCAGTAGATAACAACTGTGGCAATCCATCCGTGAGCATCATGTTAAGGGTATCCACATCGTTGGTGTAGTGACTCATAATATCCCCATGGGCTTTGCGGTCAAAATATTTAATCGGAAGCTTCTGCATATGCCCGAATAAACGGTCGCGAATTTTCTTCATAATCTGTTGCGAGATCGTAATCATCAGCCGCTTCGAGACAAATGTACTAACGACTCCCGCAGCGTAGATTACAGCCAGGATAATCAATGTCTGCAACAAGGCATCAAACACCGGATGCTGATCGCCCAGCAATGGTACGATAAAATCATCAATGAGCAGTCGCAGAAAGGCTGCGGAAGCTACAGAGACGGCAGAGCTAACCAGTACGAGCAGCAACACCAGTGCAGTTCTAAACTTGTAATATTTGAAGTAGGTCAGCAAACGTTTAATGGTTTGACCATAATTTGTGTTATCCATCCTGTTCTTCACCGCCCCTCGTTTGTGTATGGTAAGCCTCTTGATAAATTGTACTTCTGTCCAAAAGCTCCTGGTGTGTTCCGATATCCACCATTTTGCCTTCGTCCAGCAGCACAATCTGATCTGCATCTTCGACGGATGCGATCCGCTGGGCAATAATGATTTTGGTCGTATCCGGGATACTTTCCTTGAAAACGTTCCTGATCAATGCATCTGTGCGTGTATCCACAGCGCTGGTCGAATCATCCAGAATCAGAATCTTCGGCTTTTTGAGCAAGGCTCTTGCAATACACAGCCTCTGTTTCTGACCTCCGGAAACGTTGGTGCCACCTTGTGCCAGGTGGGTATCATATCCATCAGAAAAAGTGGAAATAAATTCATGCGCCTGCGCCGCTTTGCAGGCTTCGATCAGCTCTTCATCGGTCGCCGATTCATTCCCCCAATGCAGGTTCTCCTTGATGGAGCCTTCAAACAGAATGTTTTTTTGCAGTACCATCGCGACCTGATTTCGAAGCACATTCAGATCATAGTCCTTCACATTGGTTCCGCTAACGAGCACCTCGCCCTCACTGGCATCATAGAGACGCGGAATCAATTGCACCAATGTGGATTTCGCGCTACCGGCTGCCCCGATAATCCCAATCGTCTGTCCTGAAGCAATGCGAAGGTTGATGCCGGATAGTGCATAGTTCTCGGCTTTGTCGGAGTAACGGAAGGAGACGTTGCGAAACTCCACCTCTCCCGTATGCAGTTCCATTACTGGTGATTCTGGACTTGTAATGTCCGGTTGCTCGCTTAACAGGTCGTTAATACGTCCAGCGGAAGCACGGGCAATGGCGACCATAATAACGACGATACCTAGCGTCATCAGGCTCATCAGGATTTGCATGGAATAAGCAAATACACTGGTCAGCTCTCCGGTTGTCATGCTACCACCCACAACCAGTTTGGCTCCAACCCAGGAAATAAGCAGCATCACGGCATACAGCACAATTTGCATCAGGGGCAGTTCATACGACAAAATGCGTTCTGCCTTAACCATTTGAGCAAATATCTTTTGGGATACCACTTGAAACTTAGATACCTCATGTTCTTCCCGAACATAGGATTTGACGACCCGAATGCCGCGAACATTTTCCTGAACCACTTTATTCAGGTCATCATAACTGTCGAAGGCACGTTCAAAGATGGGAAACGAATACTTCATAATGAGGACCATGCCCACCGCCAGAATAGGAATGACGATCACAAACCACATTGCGATGGTAGGGCTGCTCCGATACGTCATTATCATTGCAAAAATCATCATCACCGGACTACGGAATGCAATCCGTATGATCATCAAAAAGGCATTTTGCACATGCGTAATATCTGTAGTCAGCCTTGTGACGATCCCTGAGGTCGAGAATTTGTCCATATTGGAGTACGACAGTTGCTGAACATGACGGAACAGGTCGTAACGCAAATTTTTGCCAAAGCCTGACGTGGCGATTGCAGAGTGTTTACCCGCCAGTACGCCAAAGATAAGAGATACCAGTGCAAACAGCACCAGGATCAAGCCGTATTTAACAACCTGATTCATTTGGCCTCCGGTAATGCCCTGATCAATCAATTCGGCCATAAACAACGGGATGATGACTTCCATTGCAACTTCACCAAGCAAAAACAAGGGAGTTAGCCATGTATCTTTTTTATACTCCCTCACACTTTGCAGTAATTTTCCCAACATATGCATTCTCCTCTTGTGTAATAAACCCGTCTGAGTTACGTTCAGATGTAGATCAATCGTAGGAACAGATGCTATTATAAACTGTATAGTTGCTATACAGTCAATCCACATTTTTTGACCTGGAGGTACCCATGCATCCAAGCGACATGTTGTCCATTAGTGCTTTTTCCAAACTGTCTGATATAACACGCAAAACACTCATTTATTATGATCGTATCGGGTTATTCAAGCCTGCCTTTGTTGCGGACAATGGTTATCGCTATTACAGTCGTAGCCAGCTCGATACCATCGGTGTAATTCATATTTTCAAAGAGCTGGGCATGTCCCTGGAGGAAATCCAGGAGCATCTCGGCCAGCGTTCCCCTGGCAGCACCCTTAAACTTCTGCGAAAGCAGGAGGAGATTCTGCAGCTGCAGATTGCGAAACTTGCACAGGCCAAACAGATGATCATCCGGCGTGCGGAAGATATAGAGCATTCCTTGAATATTGATACGAGCCGAATGTATGTCATCTGGCAAGCAAAGACGCCGTTGCTGCTGAGCCGCCGCGTCTACTCATCCAAAAACCAATTTCCCGAAGAGCTCTGGAAGGATTTTCAGGTACGTCTGAACAAGGAACATGCGCCGATTGGATATCCGAGTGGCGTGATTATTCCCAAAGAGGATCTGCTGAAGAAGGATGGAGATATGATCTCCCATATGTACAGCTTCATGACCACAGAGTATTACGTTCAGGAGTATATGCCGGAGGGGTTCTACCTCGTGTCTTATGCGAGAGCAGATTATGGTGATACCGAGAAGATTTACCCGCAGATCTTTGATTATATAGAGAAGAATCATTACAGCATCAAGGGTAATGCTTACGAGAATTACATGCAGGATGAGATCGTGCTGCAACATGCGGAGGATTATCTGGTCCGGGTCATGGTGCATATTGAGGAACCGAGCGGTGGTCATCATCTTGGGTGATGGGGCATCAAGCAATCTTCCTGATCACATTAATAATTCCATAGGGGATTAAACTTTTGAAAACATATGGATATAAACATAAGCGACCTTTCCTTGGGTAAATTCCAGGAAAGGTCGCATTGAAGTGACGGTATACGGTCCAGCAACCGATATTGGATCGCCTTCTGCTGACCTTAATCGAACTTCGCCCATTGCTTGGTTTCGCTTCGTTCCTTACAGCAATCACAGGATGCAGTGTCCGCATTAATCGGGAAGCCCATTCTCAGACCTTTAACGATCCGCGGAATCCTCTTGCACCATAGTAAGATTCTGCTCCATTGTGGTACACAAAGACCGTATCGTAGCGACGATCGCAAAAAATGGCCCCACCCAATTTTCTAATATTAGCGGGTGTGATCACCCAACTGGATGTTTTCATATCGAAGTTTCCGAGCTTCTGCAGTTCCCGGTACTGCTCTTCTGTTAAAAGCTCAATGCCCATGGCTACTGCCATTCCAACCGCATTATTCTGTGGTTTATGTTCTTTCCTTGACTCCAACGCTTCACGGTCATAACAAATACTTCTGCGGCCCTTGGGACTTTCCACTGAACAATCAACAAAAGTGTATTCGTCTGCCTTACTGTCATAATGAACAACATCCGGTTCACCGCCACTCCTTTCCATTTCATGGAGCGACCACAGTTTTTCAGGCAGAGTTTCAAACTTCGCTTGCAGGCTGGCCCATTCCATACCTGGGTGACGGTTCATGTTTTTTTCAAAACGCGCTTTCAAGGTTTTGAGCAGTCCCTCACGTTGTTCTGGCGATAATTTCCTCTCACTTCCCATTGGGCTCGTTGTCATCTACATTTCTCCCTTCAATGCCTGCTTCAGTGGTCGGTTTGTAGAATAGGGTTGCCCATTTTATTAGAATTCATCGGACGAATATAGCGTGAGAGTAAGGTAGAGAATGTTCCAACTTCTTCAATCGATACATCATCACTAATTTCTTCGAAAAAAACGTTTACGGATTCATCCTTCTCCCTAACTAGTTGTAGGCACTTATTATAAGTTTCCACTAAGATTTTTACTGCTGCTACTAACCATTCCTTCGGTATAGTTACTTTGAATACATATATTCTTGATCTCTTTTAGCATCATAGATATAGTATAATGCTCAGTTATTGGAGGTGATAATATTTTTGTCCAAAAAAAAAATAATTAAAGTAACTTTAAGAATTGTATTTATTTTACTAATATTGGGCTGGATTTATTATTATTCAGGATCTCATCCAAGTGAAACCGCTAAATTAGTCGAAGTTCATGATGATTACTTAGTCATCCAAAGCGATGCCTCTAACGGAGGCGAGATTAAAAAATTATATATTTCTTCAAAGTCCGTTATCCCTCCTCTTGTTGTGGGGAAAGAATATTACTTCGTGTCAGACCAAAGGTATTTTCAACGTCCTTATATCCGTTTTGTAGAAGACTAAAACATGAAAGGTCGCTTTGTTGTCCTTTCACAAAAGCGTATTTCTGTTTCCACTCTCTTAAAGTATTTATGGAAATGGTATAAATAGAAAATGACAGATATATAATGAACAATAAGCACCATCATAACCATGTAGCTAGTGGTTTTGATGGTGCTTTTATACATTTTCAGGGGAAGAATGATTTAGTTTATGCCTATCTGGCCGGGATGCTGCGTGTCCCCTCTGTCATCGGGGATGAGCAGAGCGGGCACACCGGCGGCGCGCCTGCTCCAGCCGAAGCCATTCGGCGGGCGCCTGTCGTATCGCGCCGCATCCACGCCTTGCAGGCGTCGTCGGTGCATTTCCACACGGGCACGCTGATGCGTGGCTCCTCCCGTGTACTCGCCACCGACGAGGCCGTCCGCGCTGACCCGCTGCCCGGTCCGGGTCTGCTGCTCACGCGGGCAGCCGTGCTGGACACGGCCGCTCCGCTGCTGGAGCGGCTACCATGCCCGGAAGCCCCCTTCGGCTGGCCGAAGCTGGTGCGCCGCGTTTCCGGCTTGGAAGCCTCAGGGGGTGTGACCCCGTAGGCTTCCAGCAGGAAGCGCGACACGGCGGCAGGCTTGCCGTGGTTGGAGGCAGGGGAGGTGATGTACAGCAGCTCCTTCGCCCGGGTGACGGCCACGTAGGCGAGGCGGCGCTCTTCCTCCAGCGCCGCGTCGTTATCTACGGC
This sequence comes from Paenibacillus terrae, assembly GCF_005217525.1. Taxonomy (GTDB): domain Bacteria; phylum Bacillota; class Bacilli; order Paenibacillales; family Paenibacillaceae; genus Paenibacillus; species Paenibacillus terrae_C. The sequence continues at coordinate 72,859 of NZ_PNXQ01000011.1, forward strand.
CGCTGCGGGGGCTGCGCCTGCCCGCCGATCCTCTGGCAGCTCGCTGTGCAACGCGGAGCTGTGCGGTAGGATGCCTTCGCTGGCGCCGATCCAGTAGACGCAAGGGAACTCCAGTCCCTTGGCCCGGTGGATCGTCATGAGGCGGACAGCATCGCTGTCTTCCTCTCTGCGCAGCGATTCCATCTGACGGTGGCGCTCGGAAAGCTCGTCCGCAAAGCTGACGAACGCCTCCACCGTGTCAAACCGCTTCGCCGCCGTTTCCAGCTCCTCCAGGCTTTCCTGCATTGTTTCCTTATAATGAGTCCATGCGCCCGTATCGCCGCTTTCCAAATATTTATCATAGAAAACACGCCGCATTTCCTGAATGGCATAGGTCGGCTTCATCGTGGTGAGGCTGCGAATCAGCCGGATACGCTCCTTCACCTGTTCACGCTGAAAGTCGCGCAGCCGATCCCAACGGCTGAGATGGATTAACGGATATTTTTTAGCCTGCTGCTTTTCCTCGCGCATAATCCATTCCATCCCTGCTTCACGGGAGACATACAGCGGCCCAAGGGTACTCGGAATGGATTCCATCCGCCGGGGGTTCAACGACAGACGCAAGTGATCCATCAAGGGACGAATCAGGGATTGGTCATAAAATACAGCCCCGGCTCCGTACTGAATAAACGGTACATCCCGCATGATTAATTGCTCAAAAATAGAACGGCTTCCGCTGGCTGTCCGATGCAAAATTGCGATATCCCGATAGCGAAGCCGACCTTCCTCCACTTGTCCGAGTAGATGTGTAACAATATGCGCCGCTTCTTCCTCCGGCCCGGATGGCGTGGCAAACTGTGGGGGCAGGCCCTCACGTCCGGCAGCCGACAGGCGCTTGGAGCGTCGGTGGACGTTTTTGGCGACAATGTTGGAGCCCAGCCCCAAAATCCGCGCATCGCTGCGGTAATTAATATCAAGGGTAATGACCTTCGC
>NZ_PNXQ01000011.1:73840-123136 GCF_005217525.1 Paenibacillus terrae
CGACCATCAGATTGCGGTGACGGGCAGCCAATCGCTGCACCATTTCATATTGCAGGGCATTCGTATCCTGAAACTCATCGACCATGATGTGGGAAAAACGCCGTTGAAGCGGCTGAAGCACATCCGGGTCACGCAGTAGAACGGAAGCACGCAGCAGAATATCGTCAAAATCCATTTTATTGCGCTCCTGCTTCCAGGCTTCATAAGCGAGCATGGCACGCTTGGCATCCGATTCCTCGCGTACGGTTTCCGGCAGCTCGTCCGCGCTGCGGCCTTCCGCCTTCCAGGCGGAGAGGGCGGACAGCAGGCTTTCAGGCTGGAAGGCCTCGCTAAGCCCGAGCTGGCGCAGCATCATTTTCATAACGGTGTGCTGGGCCTGCGTTTCGCCGAATACTTCATCCTGCACACCGCGATGCCGCAGCATCGCCAAAGCGAACGAGTGGAAGGTACGCGCTTGGACGGCACGTGCGGCTGCCGGGCGCACACCGGGCAGTCCTGCGATGCGCAGCTTCATTTCGGCAGCCGCCTTGCTGGTGAAGGTCACCAGCAGGATGGACGATGCAGGAACATCTCGCAGTGCCATCAGGTAGCCCGCACGGGCGGCCAACACGGTGGTTTTGCCGCAACCTGCCCCGGCTAGTGTCAGCAGGGGGCCTTTACCATGACGGACAGCCTGAATTTGCGGGCGATTCAAGTGAATACCCACGTTCTCCAAAGCTCTGAAATAAGCCGAGTCGCCGTCACTGTCAGATACCAGCGTTGAGCTGGTATCCATAGAAGCACGGGGGGCCTGCGGGCTTGACGCTGAATAAGGAACCCCGATAGGACGGGGGTAAAAAGCAGGATTTGGGTCCATGATCCTGAAACCCCTTTCTATTATAAAATCTTCCATTTTCACAAATGGGGGTAGTTTTTGGTATGATAGAGTTCTAGTCAGCATAAGCTGCTCTTGAGAACAAGACGATGGACTGAAATATATGCTGAAACGCATGCGGGTCTGGACAGATCGTTAGAACGTCAGAACGTTGCCGCTGATGTTTGCATCCTTCAAAAAGGCGATATGACCGCATTCCATTATACAGGAGTTCGAGGTTTGCCAACAGAAAAAAACTTGGATATATGCACGGTACGGGGAAATCCGGCTGGATATAGGGAGGAAATCACGATGAATCTGATTCAACGTATTAAAGAAGGCGCGAATCGCGCTACAGAAAAGGCACAGCATGCTGTCGAGATTAGTAAAATAAATTCACAAATTACAACGATTCAGCAGGAAATGGATGTTCATTTTTTGCGAATGGGTCAAATTTTTTATGAAGGCTACCGGGCATCCGATATGTCGGTGGCAGAAAAGGAAATGACACAGCTATCTACCGCTTGTGATGAGCTACAGGATGAAATTGACGAGCTGCGCGGTAGAATTGCAGAGCTGAAAAATGCTCATTTATGCACCTGTGGAGCTGTTGTGCCGCTGGATGCGAATTTTTGCCCGAAATGTGGGCGCAAGCTGAATGAGGGACAGGCTGCTTCCAAGCAAGTGGCTGCTGTGCGCGAAGAAGTGCCCACGGGTGTATATTCGTTTGATCTGCGCAAGCAAGAAGAACCAGCCAAGAGCTCTGAGCCTGCTTACAACCATTACGAAGAGCATGGGCCGTATGATCAGCATGAACTGGAGCAGCATGAGCTGAATGAAACACATGATCCATCCAGCCTGGACCGTAACTATACAGTTACCGATTTTACACCGGAAGAAAAAGCGGCCTTCGATGAAGAGTGGGAGCGTCGTCGCCAGGAAGAGCTGGAGCAAGAGCACCGCCGATTGGAGGAACTGGAACGTGAACGGGAGCGTCAGGAGGAACTGGACGAGCGTATTCGATACTGGAAGGCTAACAACTCCGAGGCAGAAAAGCCAGCAATTCCGGCTGCACAGGTACGTGAGAATGTGAAATGCCAAATTTGCACAGCCGAGCTGCCCAAAGGCTCCAAGTGGTGCCCGCGTTGCGGAGCTGAACAGATTTGACGCAGCCGAGCAGGCTGCCGCAGGACATGGACAGAACGCCGGGCAGCATAGGGGGAACGGAATATATGGAGCGTTTGCTGCAACATCTGCGGAATCTGGGATTTACGGAAATGGAAGCCAAGGTTATGGTCGAGCTATCAAGGCAAAATGCGGCCTCCGGCTATGAAGTCGCCAAGCGTCTGGGTGCATCACGCTCCAACGTATACGCGGCTTTGCAGCGTCTGGCCGGGCAGGGGTATCTCAGGGCGAGTGCTGGAGAGCCTGTGCGCTACAGCATGCTGCCGTCGGATGAGCTGACCCGGATGATTGAAGGGCAGTTGCAGGAGTCCCTGCGTGCGATTGAGAAGGAAATGCCAAGAGCAGAGCCAGCCCAGCCGACCTTTTATAACGCGGAGGGCGACCGGAATGTACTGGAAAGCCTGTCACGTGAGCTGGAACGGGCGGAGCATGAGATTGTGCTTGATTTGTGGCGGGAGGAAGCTGAGCTGTTACGGGCAGAATTGGAAAAAGCCGAAAAACGGGGTGTACGGCTGCTATGGTCCTGCGATAATGGCGAAAGCGTGCTGGGACCGTGGCTGCCGCGAGCGTCTGGCAACAACGGACAGGAGCCAGCGGGGCGCAAATTTTCTTTTGTCGTTGATCGGCGCTGGTGCATGCTGGGCATGCGGGGAGAGAATTGCCCGACACAGGCGCTCATTACCGAGCATCCGGTGATGACAGGACTGCTGCTGAATCATTTTGCCCAGGATCTGATTTTGTACGAGCTGGAGCATGACATGGGCAGTGAACTGTCGACCCGGTATGGCTGGCGGTATGAGGGCATAATCGGTAAATATATGTCCGCTGGAGAATAAAATAAGTTTTATCGGGCGGGAAGTTCCATCAGAGCCCGGCATATAGATGTAATGTATCCGGCCTTATGAGGTACGAATTGATCCGATGTGATCAGGCGGCGATGCTGTTCGGGGCTCGGCCCCGAGGATATGCCGTTGGCTTCGAGAAAAGGAATGCGGCCTTCGAAGAGGGCCAGTGCCTGTTCGAGGTCTGCCTCGTATAGCCCGGCCACTTCTTCTTGCTGGAGACGATAGTCCTCCAATGGCTGGTTCGACAGCAATCCAAACACCGAGCTGACCTCACGGTCCCAAAAAGATGTGCCCTGCGCGGTTCCTTTGCTCTCATATCGGACGGTCATCAGCGGTGTCAATGAGGTAAAGGGAACGTGAATGCCCAGTTCCTCCTCTAACTCACGTGCTGCCTGAGATATCTCCTCACCTGCCGTTAAATGGCCTGCTGCCGTAATATCGTAGTAGCCGGGAAAAGTGTCCTTCGTATCCTGGCGCTGTTGAAAAAGCAAGCGGCGGCCTGTTGAAGTATCTCGTGCCAGCCAGCAGTGAAAGGTATGGTGCCAGTATCCCTTGGCGTGTGCATCTTGGCGGGAAGCTGTGCCAAGGGGCTTATCTTCATCATCATAGATGTCCAGAAGCTCGCTAGTCATCGTGGTTCCTCCTCATTATAAGCAGATGTAAAAGGTCTATTTTACAGTATAACGTGTTTTCCGTCCTGACGATATGAAGGCGGCTATGGAATGTGGAGTGGGGTTTGGGGTATGCTGGGAACGTGGAGATTTACGCCATAAAAATAGGTATACGATCGAAAGGAGCGATTTTACATGGAATGTATCGTACATTTTCGGGTCATGCATCCGGAAGAACCCAAGGAGCTGCGCGGACTGATTATGCTGGAAAGCGGTGGCAAGCCGGGTATCGAGCAAATCACAGATATGTTTAAAAATATGGGTTATGATGTCCGTCCGGACAATCCGGAGGAACTGATTTTCAAGCCAGTCGATGCCAGAGCGAATTATACATATATCCGGGTTATTGAGCTGGATACGGGTGAGGAAGTTTATCAGGAAGACCGGGATTTACGTGCGATCCTGGAAACCTTGCTGAATAAGCATTAAGAGTTTAGGAGGGCTACGGATAGGATGAGATCAAGCTGTCCTGTTGTCATTTCATAGAAACGGAGAAAAGAAATATGAGATTGTATATCATTCGGCACGCAGATCCTGATTATCCGAACAATACCATAACTCCGGAAGGGCATTTAGAGGCTCAGGCCCTGGCCAAACGGCTTTCCAGTCAGGGGCTGGACCGTATTTATGCTTCTCCTATGGGGCGTGCGTTGGATACGATGCGATACACCGCTGATTCTCTCGGTATGACTCATGAAGTGGAGCACTGGACGCAGGAGCTGGGATTGAAGCTGGAGGAAACTCCTTACGGGCGTCTCTCTCATTGGGATTTACCGGGTGAAGTGATCCGCTCTGAGGTGCCTCTGCCGACGCATGACTCATGGAAGGAGATTTCCTATTATCAGGGAACGCAAAGTCCTGAAACCTTCGAGCAGCTAAAGCTGCATTCCGATGAATTCTTGAAGCGCCAAGGCTTTGAGCGGGTTGGGGGCAAATATCGGATTTTGAAGCATACCGAAGACCGGGTGGCCGTATTTTGCCATGGCGGCTTCGGACTGACCTGGCTTGCCCATCTACTGGAGCTGCCACTGGCCCTGGTCTGGTCCGGTTTCTGGATGCCGCCTAGCTCCGTAACCACGATCTTGTTTGATGAGCGTTCCAAGGAGTGGGCGACTCCCCGTTGCATCGGCTTCGGTGACGTCTCCCATCTATACGCAGAGGGCTTGCCCGTCAGGCCCCGTGGCATTATCACCAATTTTAGCTGATCAAGCCTTCAATACTATAATCAAAGCGGCTTAGACGTTTCATCGTCTAAGCCGCTTTTTGTAGTTAATTCAATGGTTCTTGATCGACGCTTCCCGGCTGAAATCGGTTAGTGTGCTTCTACGTAACCTTCCAGCTTGGAGGTACAATGTGCGCAGCGGGTTGCAGCCTTGGGAATTTCCGACAGACAGTGTGGACACTCCTTGGTCGTTTTTTCTTGAGGAGGTTTTTCTTCCTCTTTACGCTTCAGCATGTTGATCCCTTTGACCAGCAGGAACACGCAGAAGGCCACGATCATAAAGTCAAGCAGGACGTTAATAAACTGTCCGTAAGCAAGAACGGCGATCCCTGCATCTTTGGCTTGTGCCAGAGTCATGCGTGTACCGTCAGCATTCAAAGGCTCGGCAGTTCTTAAAGCAACATATAGGTCTGGAAAATTCATGCCGCCCAGAAGCTTACCAATCGGAGGCATAATAATATCATTTACTACAGAAGTGACAATCTTGCCGAACGCTCCACCGATGATAACACCGACCGCGAGATCAATCACGTTACCCCGTACAGCAAATTCCTTAAACTCCTTAATAAAACCTTTTCCGTTCATATGAGTGCTCACCTTCTTTACATAAAATCATTTATCTATAATACATGCTATGTCAATTGAGGGCAATTCCAAATTGTTTATATTGCACCTTGTCACAAATCCACAGCTTCATTTGTCTTCTAAGTGTAAACCAATGATGGAGGCGATGTTTCGTGAGTTTAAGACTGAATTACAGAGCAGTGAGCCCAAGTACGTTTAAGACTATGATGGAGATGGAAAAATATATTTCCGGACGTTTTACAGACAAGGTGCTGTATGAGCTGCTGAAAATCAGAGTATCCCAGATCAACGGGTGTTCCTATTGCTTGGACATGCATGCCAAGGATCTACTGAAACTGGGGGACTATGGGGATCACATTTTGCAGTTGGCCCTGTGGCGTGAGATTCCTTTGTTCACACAAAAAGAACGTGCTATGCTTGAATTAGCTGAAGCAGTTACCCGTATTTCTGAACAAGGGGTGCCTGCGGATTTGTATAATCGGGTCAGGGAACATTTTAGTGAGGAAGAATATGTGGACTTAATCATGGCGGTTAATGTCATTAACAGTTGGAACCGGATTGCTATTGCGACGGGGATGTATCCGGGTAGTCTCTAATCGAACAGGGGGCCATACTTTGACTGGCAAAGAACACGGGATTGAACCAGAATCGGCGGATTTAAGTCTGGAGGAGCTATATCAAAGGTATCGTAAATATTCTTTTGCCATTGCTTATCGAATGCTTGGGACAGTGACGGATGCCGAGGATGTAGTTCAAGACTGCTTTGTCGAATTGAGGAATAAGCCCCTGAAGGACTTACAGAATCCCAAAGCCTATGTTGCCAAAATGACGATGAATCGGTGTCTGAATCTGCTGAACTCTGCGCGCAAGCAAAGAGAGACATATGTTGGACAGTGGCTGCCGGAGCCGCTTGGTGAGAGCGCCGATCTGCCAGCGGATTGGTTGGAGCGTAAAGATATGATATCTTACGCTTTTCTGGTTCTGTTGGAGCAGCTCAAGCCGATGGAACGGGCTGTTTTTGTGCTCAGGGAAGCTTTTCAATATGACTATAAAGAGATCGCGGAATTACTGGGAAAGACCGAAAGTAACTGTCGTCAGCTGTTCAGTCGCTCCCGCCGTATTCTTGCTTCCGAGGAATCTGCCCATGCTGATTCGATTAGCGGCAGTACGATGAATCCTTCCAGAATAAAGGTGCTGGAACGTTTTACGGCCGCCTTTCTCGCCTACGATGTTAGCGCTATGCTGGAGCTGCTGGCTGAGCAGCCCGTATTTGTGGCAGATGGCGGAGGCAATGTGCATACGGTGATGAGACCCATGGTCGTTCGCAAAGGCGTTCTCGCCTTGCTAACCTCTCGTCGGGTATTAACCGTATTACGGGAGAGAGAACTGGTTCGCACCGTTATCAATGGTGAGGTACAGCTCGTATTCTTGAAAGAAGGCACAGTGAGGGAGGTCTTGTGCATCAGTCTGACACCGGACGGGGAGCATATTCAGGATTTTTACTTGATGATCAATCCGGACAAGCTGGGGCATATTCGGGTATGAGCTGAAAAAGGCGACAAGCTACAAGAAACCTTGATTCCTTCTCAGGATCAAGGTTTTTGCTGTTTTTAAATCCTGGTTAAATATACACATGCTCTCACAACTGCCGAGCTTGATGGAGGGCTAGATCACCCATCCAAGGAAGCTTGAGCCACTTGCCTTGTCCAGCATGAATGATCAGGACGATCCATAAGACGATGCCTGCCAGTGTCAGCAGGGAAGCGAGTGGAGGGCCGAGTAGCGGAATGAGTCCTGCGAGCACATGCCCGATCATGAGGGCTACGAACAGAAAAATGGATTGCAGCGCGTGAAACAGGACGAACCGACTTTTCTTTTCCAGCAACACGAAGGCCAGTGCACCAACGAAGGCAAACAGGTAGCACAGTACAGCCGCTATATTTTCATCCATTCCCGTGGAAGACTTATAGACTGACATGTAAGGCCAATCCCCCTTTATAAGTTATTCATGCGTAAGCTCTGTACTATACAGGGTATGAGGACAGGAATTAAGGTTATGCCAACCTGCGGCAGAAAAAGTTCAAGCCGAGCATGTGTATAAAAACACGAAAAAAACTGAACGAGTAGGTTTCGCTCAGCCTTTTTCAACGTTATCCACATTTTTTGCACATGTTGTACGCAATTTATCCACTGATTCATAATATTTATCCACAAAATAAACAGTTGTTATACACAATTTGTGCACAAATTGTAGACAACATAGGTTGTATCCACGCTTTATGCACAAATTGTGCACAATATATCAACAAGATATACTTATCTGTGGATATTTTATTTAGATACTTTCTTTCCCGTATTAACGATCTCCGCGTTGTAAACGGCGGCGGGGATGTGTAATTTTACCCTTTTTATTCTCGTCATCCTCTTTGGGGACAAGTCGTTCATCGGTACGTCCGTCATGATGGTTGTCAAAGGCGTATTCGGTCATTTTCCACTCGGAATCACCTAAAACAACATCGGCGGGAAAATGCTGTCCCCGATGTAAATGCTGCTCATGTCCGTCCTCATCGACATAAATACCGTCTACTTCTACCTTCTCACCCGTTAGCGGGAGCAAATCCTTTCCTTTGCGTTCCATTGGTATCCCCTCCGTCTGACTTTTTCAATGTTAATTTGTCCGTATGGAAGGGGTTTTATCCACAAGCTGGTGCAAAATATCCTCGGCAATCCGGTCTGCAGGATGAGGTTTGCGCAGCTGCTCAATGGACTGTTTCATTCCTATAGCGAGAGAGGGATTGGAGATCAGGTCGACGCAATGTTGAATCAGCTCTTGCGTATTACGGGCAATGCGAGCGGCTCCCTTTTGCTCCAGATACAGGGCGTTATTCAGCTCCTGACCGGGTACAGGCTTGAACACAAGGATGGGCAACTCGGAGGCGATGCTTTCCGAGAGAGTGATGCCGCCGGGCTTGGTAATGACCATATCGCTTGCGTGCATAAGTGCGGGTACATAGTCGATGAATCCGAAGATGTGGATATCGGGGTGGTCTGCATACAGCCCATCCAACTCGGCTTTTAGCTGCGGATTACGTCCGCAGACGATCAGTAGCCGCAGCTGCGGGAGGCGGCTCAATTGCCGACAGATGTCCAATATACCGGACATCACACCATAGGCACCTGCCATAATGAGCAGCGTTGTAGTTCCCGGATCTGGCAGTGGAATTGGATAATCATCAACCACATCAGCATCTTCTGGATCAGTATCATCAGCAAGCCTTTTATAAAACGAAGCATGAATGGGGATACCTGTGGCGACAATCCGCTCAAGAGAAATTCCCCGCTGTGCGGCTTCCTGCTGTATATCCTCGGTTGCCACATAGTAGCGGTCGATATCGGGATGCAGCCAACGTCCGTGCAGGTCAAAATCCGTAACCACGTTTACAAGGGGCAGCTTCATCCCCAATTTGCGGCGTAACGCCGGGAGAGCGAGCTGCGGGAACGTATGTATGACAAGGTCAGGCTTCTCCTTTTCCAGAGTGAACGCAAGCTGGCGCATTCCAAAGGAATGCAGCACACTGCCAAAGGCTGATTTTGCCTGCATTTCACGGGTTATGTTATAGACCCAACCGTAAAGCCAGGGAATGGTCTTGAAGCTTTGCATATAGACAAATTTGGTTAAACCGTTCAACCAGGGGTGGGATTCAGCCATCAGGTCAAGTAACCGAACCTCGCAGCGTCCGAGCCTCCGCAAGCTGTCCATAATAGCTCGGGCGGCTTGCACATGGCCTTCTCCGTAGCTGGCATACAATATTAAAATTTTTGGTGCTGCGGCTTTCATCATGTCTAGCCCCCTATAATTCAATAAGCACATGTAGCTCACTTCAGGAACGTTCGTTTCCATTCTCCTTGTATGTTTATTTATTTTACCCCAAACACATACGCCGCAAAAGCCGATAAATAGGTATACCCTCCTGTAATAGCCAAGATGGCAACTCCAATATGACGTGTAGCGTAAAATTTGGGTAAATTATATGTAAAATTTCTGGAAAGCTGAAAGCTGTACTTGAATATGCTATACTAGGGTAGTGATTCAGCCAATAGAAATTCGGTTAATAATAGTGTCAGGTACATGCCTTGCATAAGGCGTTCCCGACCTAAGCTGCAATTAGACATACTACTTCACTGCATAAGGACATCAATACTTTTCGGCATTCTCTTCAACGGAGCACTTATTTTCAACGTTTTGGGAGGGAGTAACATGGCAACGAAAGGTCACAATGAAGTTAAGGAAAGTCTGCGGGAAATGACTCGAATTTTCCGGCCTAAGGATCCCAAAAAATTTGTAAAGGAATATGTGCGAAAATACCGGATTACAGGAGGGTATGAGGAAGAGTTGACCATGGTGGTGGAAAACGAACTCGGTCGCATAAATTCTTCAGTATCTTAAAGGGTTCGATGACCCGCAAAACATAGGATTACGACTTTTATAAACCGTCTATCCACAGAGGAGACGGTTTTTTTGTGTCCGCCCTGCATACAATGGGATAGGTTTAGTGAAATGTATGCGTAAAGGAGGCGGATTCCAATGGAGATAGCCATACGGACACCGGAGGAAATCGGCTATATGAGGGAGGCCGGACGTATTTTGGCAGATTGCCATCGTGCGTTGGAGAGTCGTATCCTTCCGGGAATGACCACGCTGGAAATAGATGCGTGGGTAGAGCAATTTTTGTGCAAGCGGGGAGCCACGCCTGAGCAAAAAGGCTATAAGGGCTTTCCTTATGCCACCTGCGCTTCGGTCAACGAGGTGGTATGCCACGGCTTTCCCTCGGAGCGGGTGCTTCATGACGGGGATATTGTGACCATCGACATCGTCGTCAATAAGGATGGCTGGCTGGCCGACCGGGGCTGGACCTATGCAGTAGGTAACGTCAGTCGCCCGGTAGCGAGGTTGTTACGGCAAACGCATAAGGCACTGGTACGCGGAATCGAGGCAGCCCGTCCGGGCAGGAAGCTGGGTGACATTGGGCACGCAGTGGAAAAAGCGGCAGGTTGGCGGCGGTACGGCATCGTTAAGCCCTTGATCGGGCACGGTATTGGTCGTGAGATGCACGAGCCGCCGGATGTTTTGCACTATGGCCGTGCTGGAACGGGGCTGCCGCTGCGCGAAGGGATGGTAATCACCATCGAGCCGGTATTTACCCTCGGAACGGAGGGGGCTGTATTGTGGGGGGATGATGGCTGGACCATCACCTCGGCGGACGGCAGTTGGGGCGCACAATATGAGCACACGATTGCGATCACGAAGAACGGCCCGTACATTTTGACCGCATAAGGATCGGTACAGCCATAGGGAGTCCCATTTCACCTGGCATGTGCAAGGGGCTCTCTTGGCAGGCTTTTTTATTCAGGAGGACACGCTCATCGTGTTCAGAGAAATTTTTCGGTAAAGCCACAAATAGATACCTAACTCGACGGGTGAGGAAACGGCCATAACGATTCCTGCCACCTGTCCGTCCAGCCCCGGGAAAAAGGAGATGCATAGAATGAGCGCGAGAATCGCAAAGGAAACGGAGAACAATCTGCCGATGAAAACAGGTTTGGTATTGCCGATCAATATCGACCGTCCAATGAAATATTCTACCCATGGATAAAATGCAACATAGATTGAAAGTATGCGAAGCAAGCCTCTCGTTTCTACCAGCAGTTCCCCTTCCAGTCCCAACACATTCCGCAAAATAGGGTCACCTGCAAATTCAAAGGACAACAGCAGCAATAATAATGGCGACAGGGCGGACAGAACGCTCAAAAATATCAGAACCTCCCGACGCTTGCTCGTGTAGAATTGAATGACAATCTGATGCAGGGAGCTACAAAACCAGACGAACAGATTCAGGATTTGCAAAGCGACGGAGAAGGACGCTACGGCCAATAATGGATCGGTTGTATTGTTCAGCGCAGCCTGTATGGACGGATTCAGAACAACCAGCACCAGCGCCGAATACAGCAAGGGAAGATAAAATGGAAGCAGATGCCTTGCATGGTGAATGGTTTGCTGGCCGTTGTCAGGTGGGAGCTTTCTTTTCAAAACGCGGCCTTCCAAAAAGGTAACGACCAGTTCAATGAAGATACCTGCAATAAAGATGGCAGCACCAATCCGCCCGTCATTTGTCCAGCCGGCCTGAATTAGAAACCAGGATGCGATTAGCATCGTGACAATACGGATAGATGAGCTGAACGTCATCCAGGCCGTCCGGTGCTTGTTAATGATAAGCCCCTGATAGATGTTGCGGACGGCTACTAGTATGTATAGCAGAGTAAGCACCTGAAACACACTTTTGGTGGGTTCGATCAAGGCTGGAGATACGCCAAATACATAGTGAAAGACCAGATTACCAGCAGGTGAAAGACCAATACTCCAGCCGATAACCAGTACAGCCGCCGCTACACACGCACATAAAATACCGATGGAACGAACGGATTGACGGTCATATCCGAATTTCGTGGTCATCTGTCGTACTGCGGTTAACGGGGTTTCCAGCAGCAGGCACAGGCTGACTGCCACCGCATAGCTGCTCAATGTGAACGAGGGATGCTCCGAGCGTGCGAGCACGGCATTGACGATGACATGGGTCAGCGCGGCAATCAATGATGAGATGCCAAGCGGAACGTAGAATGAAATGATTTTATTCAAGTCCAATCCTCCAGTAATGAATGATGAGTAAAGGGATTGCCGTTGCATCGAACTTCCGTAAACAATGGTAATTCTTATTATAGATCAAGAATGGGCTCGTCGGTATAATAGAGAGCATAATATTGGAAATGGAAGTGGGGCCAACATGAAGATCAGAGAAGCGACAATATCAGATGCGGAAGGGATCGCCAAGGTACATGTGGATTGCTGGAGAACCACCTACAAAAATATCATACCCGCTGAGGTTCTAGAACGGCTTTCCTACGAGCAAAGAACAGAGCTGTGGAAATCAAATATATCCAGTGAAGACGACCATCAGGTATATGTGCTTGAACATGAGAAGGGGGAAATCATCGGATTTGTGAGTGGAGGACCGGAAAAGTCAGGTGAATATCCCCCATATGAGGGAGAGATAACGGCTATTTATGTGTTAAAAGAATACCATAGTCTAGGAATGGGGAAGCAATTATTCATGCGCCTTATTCAACATTTAAGCAGTATGAACATTCACTCTGCCATCGTGTGGGTGTTAGCAGATAATCCGGCTCGCTATTTTTATGAGCAACTGGGGGCCAAGCTTATAGTTGAGCAGCACCTTATAAAAATGGGTGACAAAAACCTGAACATGGTGGCTTACGGGTGGGAAAATAAATAGCGGACTGTACAAATGTAAAGGAGTCTTTCTCTACATGTAATGTGGAGGAAGACTCCTTTGATGTTAGCTGGAGGCGACAGGAGTACGGCGAGCAATCTTTTTGTAGCAGATGATGATTACTCGGATAAAATCCGTTTCTGTCCTTCCAGAGCGCGAATAGGCGCGATATTTTGTGTGAATTCCAGCGTTCCCAGATAGCGGCCCTCTGCATCACGGATTGCGAAGTACCGAATGTAGACGAATTTATCTTTAATCGGTATCCAAAAATCCTCAGCATCCTTGCGTCCGGCTTTAAAATCCTCCAGCAGCTTCTCTACGACATGCACGCTTTGCGGCGGGTGGCAATTCTGCACGGTACGTCCAATGACGGCCTTCGTACGGGCGAATATTCGCTCTTTGCCATGGGAGAAGTAACGAACGACATCATTTTCATCTATAAAGGTCAGATCGACGGGTAGATGATTCAACAGCAGCTCCAATTGTTGCACAGACACAATCCCCGTCTCGAATCGCACAAAGCCTTGGGGAGTTCCTGATGTTCCTTCCTTTTGCTCATCCATTTCGACAGGCTCCTCTGCTCGCTCAGGTATCCATTCCCGCTCAGGAGCGGTCAGGCAGAACCCGATTTCTGCACTTTCACGAGCTATTTTCAGCCACTCATCCTCTGTTAGCTTACCCAGCGCCATCGGAAGCAGAATATTCTCTTCCTTGAATATCATTTCGTTCACTTCGGTCATGATATGGGTGAGCGTCTGCCCAATGAGTTCTTGGTTCCCATTATATTGGGTGAGCAGTTTCTTGGCTTCCTTGATGGCGTTACGAATACTATCGTCTACACCCCACATTACCTTGGTTGGGCCGAAAATTCCATAGCGCTCTAAATAAGGAAAGACCAAATTTTCTTTACGGCTATAGTGCTTATCCAGATCCAGCAGCAGACTTAAATCCTCCAGCAGCTTGTAAATGATTTTGGGGCTATCATCCTTTTGGAATTGATCTGCGTGCAGTGCGAGCTGGAAGTTGACCAGCCGTTCAATCTCCCGATTTTCCAGCTTGAAGGTATGAACGGGATGTCCCGGCTGTTCCTCCGGTCCGGAAGGACGGTGAATATCCTCAATCGAGCCCTTGAATATCGACGTGTGGACGGAACAGAGACGCTGCACCTCCGACACGGGGATTCCTTCCTCGGTCATCAGGGCGTGCTCCATGGCCGAAATTTCTGCCACACTTACCCCGCCAACTGCCACTGCGAAGCGCGCTTTGACTTCATCCACGCTTTTCCCGTCATGTAGTTCCTTCATAATTTCCTTTAATATTTGCTGGCGTTCTGTGAGTTCCTTTGCTGTGTGTTCGCGGTTATTGATCAGCTCGCTCATGATGGTTCGCTCCTTTATGTTTGAATGCGTTTATCGCTTTGAATGAGAATGTTTATCAGTTACAGGGTAGCATAGGTATTCGCGGGATTTTGTGATTGTACGCACAATTTGGCAGAGTGGACGGATAGGGATTGACAGGTGGGAGTCTTAGTTTATATACTGTGCATAAAGATATATACAGTAATAACACTGTATGCTGTGACGGCACCTCAGAAATCATGTGAGGCTGAGACGTCGTTACGGACAGTGCAGAAGGGACCTGGATAAGAATATGACAATCATGAAGCAGGCATGGATGATCACCCGTCAGGATTTTCGCAATAATCCTTATGTAATGCTGTGGACGTTACTGTTTATTATGTACCTGGGTGTTACCATGAGCTTTGTTGTAAGTATGCAGTTGGGTGATAGTGCAGCCTTGAATCCGGCAGCCGATTTTGTCATGCTGGTGCTGATTCCGTTTCTCGGATTCATTTATAACCGTCGTGCCTTCAAATATTTGCAGGAGGATTCTTATACGCACATGCTGGCTTTTCTCCGCATATTGCCCATACCGGTGAGTGCGGTGATTATAAGTCGAATTCAACAGGCGGTTTTGGCGTTTATCGTGAATAGCGTGTTATTTTTTATCCTTTTGTTTACGTTATCAGGTACGCTTCGGGTATATGCTGGCACAGGCTTTTTTGTATCGTTTGCGCTCACCTGGGTCGGTTATGGGATGCTGATTCAGGCCATTTATATTCATTTGGAGTTTCTTAAAAAAGGGAAAGCCTATTTCTGGCTATCGCTTGTGATCATGCTGGTTTGCGGAATCATTGCGATGGCAGTTCGAATATACGGGGTGAATCTGGTATCGACGACGGCATATTTCAGCAAGGAGTGGCAGCTATTATCTCCGGTGATGTGGGGAGCGCTGGCGGCAGGGGCTATCGGGATGTTCGTGTCCTACCGGATGACATTGCGCAGGCTCATGAAGCGGGATCTGGCTTAGGGGCGTGTATACAAAGATAAATAAGGGGGGAGAAGCAGGTGAACATACCGGTGCAAATTGATGAGAATAGCGCGGAACCGCTATATGCACAGATTGAAAAGCAGCTTCGTTCACTCATCGTGACCGGGCAGATTGCAGCGGGAACGCTGCTTCCCTCCATACGGGAGTTTGCGGGGACACTCCGTTGCAGCGTGATTACCGTCCGGCGGGTCTATCAGGATTTGGAAAACGAAGGCTTGCTTCGTACCCGGCAGGGAACGGGAACCTTCGTAGCTCTGGTCGAGGAAGATCTACGCTCAGGCTACCGCCTTAAGGCGGTGACCGAGGCATTGGAGGCAGCGATTGCTACAGGTATGGCGGTACAGATGACAGAACAGGAATTGTTGCAACTTTTCGCAGACATGGTGAAGAGAAAGTATAAAGTCCAAGCGAAGGAGTGATGCCCGTGGAAACACCAATCATAGAGATGAGCCAAGTCTATAAAAAGCGGGGAAACCGGGAAATCGGGCCGATTAATTTGACGATTGAACCGGGCTATGTGGTCGCTTTGGCAGGACATAACGGGTCAGGGAAAAGCACTTTGCTGCATCTGCTAACCCAGCTTGTCCACCCGGATTCCGGTGTAATTCGCTGGTTCGGTCAGGCGTACCCGGATGGTATGCCCGTAGATACGCGGCAGTGGGTTGGATATGTGCCGGAGCAGCCGACCCGTGAGGAAGACCGACTTACAGCAGAAGCAGCAGCGGCTTTTCGGGCGTTGTGGTATCCGGGCTGGGACGAAACCCGATTCCAGCGGTTGCTGGAACGCTTTCAGGTTCCACAGCATACGAGATTATCACGTATGTCCAAGGGTGAGCGCCGCAAGTTTGAGCTGGCTGCTGCCTTGGCGCCTCATCCCCGTTTGTTGCTGCTCGACGAGCCTTCGTCGGGATTGGACCCTTTTGCATGGAAGATTATGCTGGAGGAACTGCGGGATTGTATGGAAAGCGGCAAAACGACGGTTATTATTGCGACTCATATCATGGACGAGATCAAGCGTTTGGCCGATTATATTGTCCTGATGCATGAAGGACGGCTGCTCGGCAAGCTGGAAAAGGACCACCTGCTCGAAAATAGCAAGGAAATGTGGTTTGAGGGTACATCTGAGGAAGCATCGGAGCTGCCGGGGGTTATAGAGATAGAGAGTGAAGGCGGATTGCAGCGGATTGTAACGTTGGAGGCCGGAGAAGCCAGCGCGATATTGGAGCAGGCGGGTATTCGTCCGATCCGTGTGCGGAGTCTGGAGCTGGATGATATTTTATGGTATTGGTCTGAGGGGCAATTAGCAGGTGAAGAATAGATTATAGAGCGGAAAAAGGGGGCTGGAGATTCATGAGTATGCTGCAATTGGAGCAGGTTGTGAAGCAATATGGCAACCACACGGCGGTTAACGGCATTTCGCTGGATGTGAACGGCGGGGAGATTTACGGACTGTTGGGAGGCAATGGAGCAGGCAAAACGACAACGATGCGCATGGTGCTCGGTCTGATTTACCCTGACGGGGGAAGCATTCAATATGAGGGCAAGCCATACAGCAAGGAGCTTCAACGAACGATGGGTTATTTGCCTGAGGAACGAGGGTTGTATCCCAAGGTAAAGGTGAGCGAGCAAATTAACTATTTGGGCAGGCTGCGAGGAATGTCAGCCAAGGATGCGGACAAAAGTCTGCGCTACTGGCTGGAACGCTTTGGCGTGCCGGAATATTATGACAAGCGGATAGAGGAGCTATCCAAGGGGAATCAGCAGAAAATGGGCTTTATTGCTGCCGTTGTGCATCGCCCGACGCTGCTCATTTTGGATGAGGCGTTCAGCGGACTTGATCCTGTGAACGTCGAGCTGCTGAAGGATACGGTGAAGGAGCTGCGGGACGACGGGGCTGCAATTTTATTCTCGACCCACCGGATGGAGCATGTGGAGGAACTGTGCCGCCATATTACGATTTTGCATCGTTCGAATACCGTTGTACAGGGAAGCGTGTCGGAGATTAAAGGCCGCTACCCGCGTGAAAAAGTTCGTCTCATCACCACAGGCGAAGTGAAGGGACTGGATCAACTGCCCGGCGTGCGGCGTGTAGAGCGAATGGACCGGGGCTGGCTGCTGCATATTGAACAGCCGGATGCAGCCAAGTTCATTTTACAGACGGCGCTGGAGCAAACGGATGTCGAGCATTTTGAAATTAAAGAGCCTACGCTGAACGAAATTTTCATACGAGAGGTGGGTGATTCTCATGAATAGACTGGGTACGGTTATCGGTTTTACGTTTCGCCAGAAGGCGAGAACCAAATCTTTTCTCATTACGACGCTGGTGCTGGCCTTGCTCATTACCATTGGCATGAATTTGCCGTATCTGCTTTCTTTGTTTAAGGGAGAAGGAATGGGTGGCGCAGGGGGTTCCGGTAAATCGGCTGCTGAGCATCATCGTCTGGGACTGATCGCCGGAAGCCGGACAGAAGTAGCGAATCAACTGGAGCAATTTACAAAGGCTCAGCCCAACCCGGCAGCTACCTGGGTGCGTTATGACAACCCACAAGCTCCAGCAATGCAGCAAGCCTTGAAAGACGGGGAGCTGCAAGGCTATGTGGAGTTCACGGAGCCTGCCGCAAAGGGAGAAGCTTTTCCCAAAGTAGAGTACGTATCTATTGAAAAAGCACCATCCCCGGCTGTAATCACACTGCTGCAAACCGGACTTCAGGAGGCAAAGGTCAAGGCTATGATCGGTGTGAATACCTTGACCAGTGAGCAAGTCCGTGAAATTAGTACGCCTGTTACCGTGCACAGTCGAGAAGTGAACAGTCCCTCTGAAACAGGTCAGGCTGCTGGAACAGAGGACAAAGAAGCTTCCATGATTAACTATGGCTTGGTCTATGTACTCATGATTTTGTTCTTCACCTCGTCGATGATGACAGGCAATATGATTGCCTCAGAAGTGACTTCGGAAAAAAGCTCACGCATCATGGAAATTCTCATCACGAGCGTATCGCCTTTGACCCAGATGTTTGGGAAAATTATTGGCATCTTCCTGGTGGGTCTGCTGCAAATTGCTGTTTTTGCCGCTGTGGTGTGCGCCAACCTTATGCTGCCGCATAACAGCGTTATCCTCAGTTCGGCTGGGCTGGATCTGTCGCAGTTGAATACCACAGTGCTTGGATATGGCCTGGTTTTCTACATCCTCGGTTACTTCCTGTACGCGGTATTGTTCGCTGCTGTCGGCTCCATTGTCAGCCGTACCGAAGAATTGGGGCAGGCGGTCATGCCGATTACCATGCTGTCACTGGCAGCCTTTTATATCGGTATCTTCAATATCGCCGCACCTGACACGATGTTCGTCAAGGTCGCCGGGTATATTCCGTTTTTTTCGCCGACCGTCATGCTGCTGCGGATTGGTCTGGAGCGGGCGAGCCTGCTGGAGATCTGGCTGTCACTTGCCATACTGGTTGCATCCATTCTGTTCTTCGGCTGGCTAGCCGCCAAAATCTACCGTACTGGCGTCTTAATGTACGGCAAGCGCCCTTCATTCAAGGAGCTAAGAAAGGCCATGAAGGCGTATAAGATATAGGATTGAATTTGATTTTTGTGTGTGGTGTCATAATTAATGAGAAATAAATATTTATGCATCGGTATACATTAGTTGAGTTACGGTGCGGCCTTCATTTTGACACCTTGTTCTAGCGATGGTTTGGGTACTGAAATTGGATGAGAAGATTATTTTCCTTATTGGCTAGTATGGTAGTGCTGTATCTCTTTTTCCACAAAAGGATACCAAAAACGTTTGATGCCGCACAATGAATGATACCTACAGAAGCGATTAAAAATCCAAAAATGTTCCGTATGTCCTGGATCATTCTCGCGGTGCTGTTGGTTGGCTACTTCAGTAAAGGGGCTATTTCCTATGGGAGATAGTCCTTATTTTCTTTCAAGAAGCATTGATTATGCTATTTTTAGCATTCGAGATTTAATGACAGACCCAATAGGGAATTATCTCTTCAAACGTAATACTTGTTGTCTGCCTTCCTTTTGCAGCGATCTACGTTGTTCTTCCATTTCTAACGCTAATGATATTTGGACCGCAGGTCCTGAGAGAGTAGGATGCAGCCAAGACTCAAAAGATATGCTCGATTAATTGCGGTCATAAATAGTTATTATTTACCGATCGTTCTCAATATGTTATATTGTTGATGTAGGAGGAATAGGTCAATGTCTAACAAAATCGCACTTGTAACAGGTGCAAATAAAGGAATCGGTTTCGAAGTTGCCAGACAATTAGGTCAGCAAGGAATAACAGTATTGGTTGGTGCACGCACAAAATCGAAGGCCGACGAGGCTGCAAGCAAACTGCAGGTTGAAGGTATTCAAGCTATTGGTGTACAGCTCGAAGTTACGAATGCCGAGCACATTGCTGAATTGGTTCACTTCATTGATAAGGAATATGACCGTCTAGATATACTGGTGAACAATGCGGGAATCTTGGTCGAAAATTCGGGATATGAAGGGGATTTCCTGCGTGATACGTTCGAAGTAAACACCTTCGCGCCATATTATATTACGGAAGCTTTGTTGCCACTGTTATTAAAAAGCGATGCGGGGAGAATCGTCAATCAAAGCAGTGCTTTGGGATCGATTCAGTTAAATTTATCCAACGAATCTGTGCAGGCGATGGCCAGTCCAGCATATTCGGCATCCAAAGCATCACTAAATTTGCTTACGGTATATTGGTCACAAAAATGGAAGGACACAAACCTGAAAATCAATTCCACGCATCCAGGCTTGGTCAAAACGCAAATGGGTGGGGAAAATGCAGAACTGTCCGAAGCAGATGGAGCGATTACAGCAGTTCGGTTAGCGACTTTGCCAGAGGACGGCCCGACCGGTGAATTCTATTACATGGACACTCAAGTTCCGTGGTAACCAAATTTAATCATGACCTCGTCGGTGAACTCACATCGTAAGTGATGAATTGTGAGGAACTGGAGACATGAAAGATATATCAATTATGGCTTAGCCATTAATGCATAAGAGTAGTGGTGGATAGATGCAGTCGCAGTTTTTGAATTGATTGGGATCATCTGTTCAAAAGAAAAACAGAGAATTTTTGCAAATATATTAGAATGATCATTCTTATTATAACAGATGGAGAAGGGATGGATTGAACATGGAATATCGTGTATTAGGAAATACAGGCCTTAAAGTAAGCAGTTTTGTATTAGGTACAGGTACTTTTGGTTTTTGGGGGAACAACACGGAGAAAGAAGCTGCAGTCATGTTGGATGAAGCTTTGGCTGGAGGAATTAACCTGATCGATACTGCGGATGTCTATTCAAGTGGTCAATCCGAAGAAATTCTGGGTCACATTCTAAAAGAACGCAGACAGGATGTTATTCTGGCCACGAAAGGCGGAATGCCCATGGGTAGTGGACTTAATCAATCCGGTAACTCGAAATATTGGATTAAGCGTGCAGTAGAGGGTAGCTTGAGAAGGTTGCAAACGGATTATATCGATTTGTATCAACTACATCAGCCGGATCTCCATACCGATATTGAAGAGAGTCTTGACGCACTTACGGACCTGGTTCGTGAAGGGAAGATTCGCTATATTGGTACATCCAATTTTCAGGCATGGCAAGTGACCGAAGCTCAATGGACTAGCGAACGCAAAAATGTAGCACGTTTTGTCTCTGAGCAAGCCCCGTATTCCATTTTAAACCGAAGTATCGAATTCGATCTGCTTGCTGCCACAGCAAAATATGGAATGGGTGTTTTGGTTTGGAGCCCACTTTCGGGTGGCTTATTAACGGGAAAATACCGTTCAGGAGAAGCTGTCGCCCCGGATTCAAGAGCAGCCACCTTCGCTGGACGCTTAAAATCTGTTGTTGACCCTAATCGAGAAGAAAACCGCACCAAGTTTGAAGCCATAGCCCAACTCCAAACACTTGCAGATGAAGCAGGATTAACTTTACCTCATCTTGCTATGGCATTCACACAAGCTCATTCGTCCATTACTTCTGCCATTGTTGGGGCAAGAACAATTGAACAACTCCGGGAAACGTTAAAGGGTAGTGACATCCGATTAAGCAGCGATATACTGGATGCGATAGATGCCATTGTTCCACCAGGAGTAACCCTGGATGCGTTGGAAAAAGGTTGGACACCCGATTGGTTACAAGCAGACAAACGAAGAATCCTGCGTTAAATATATAAGATAGGCATCATACCTGTATTCCATACACCAAGAATAAAATCAAACGATAAGTCGCTTGATTTTATTCATGTTCTTCTTTCCAGTTTGCCGATCGTTCACTTCAATGTATAATGATGATTCGAGGTGATTACAATGGCAAGATCCAAGGAATTTGAAGTTAATGAAGTATTAGATAAAGCAATACGCCTGTTCTGGGCACAAGGATATGAGAAAACTTCAATGCAAGAATTGGTTAATTTTATGGGCATTCACCGAAGAAGTATCTATGATACTTTTGGTGATAAGCATGCCTTATTTATGAAGGCACTCGAACGATATGAAACGAAGCAGACCAGCAAAATGAAATGTCTGGTTGAAAGACAAAAACCGGTCAAGGACTTAATTCGAGAAATGTTCGAGTCGACATTAAGAAATGAAGGAGAACCTCTAGGATGTTTCCTCGTGAATTCAGGCGTGGAACTGGGCGTGTTGGATCCAGAGGTTGCATCCCTGGTACAGAAGAGTTATACCCAAACTGAGGAATTATTGGCTACCCTTATTCTGGAGGGTCAGCAAACGGGTGAGATCAAGGCTAACTTTGAACCTAGAGTTATTTCCCATTATTTAATGAATGCCTGGTTGGGGCTACGGACGTTGGTTAAGACAACAACGGATCAACAAAAATTAAAGGATATTATTGATATGACACTGTCCGGATTAGATTAAAAGTGTAATTACAACTTATCGGGCAAAAGGAGTCACCTAAATGGAAGTTTTTTGTTTCCGCGATACAAGTTCTTGTCCCTCTAGCGGAGGAAAGAACTTGTATCTTATGCCTCAAACAAGACAAGAAATTCGGTCTCAAAATTAAAATTATTAGCCGCGAAAATAATTCTTTACTGTTCGTTCTAAAATCGATATACTTAAAGCAAGTTAGATCTAACTTTTTTTTACCCAAATAAGAATGATCGTTCTAAATTTGTTTTTGAAATTCATGTACAATAATCTGCATTTTATGAAGGAGAGAATATTATGAAGTACACAGTTATCACAGGAGCAAGTTCAGGAATTGGATATGAGACGGCATTGGCATTTGCTGCACGTGGCAAAAACTTAATTTTGGTAGCTAGAAGATTAGATAAGTTAGAAGAGCTTAAATCAACAATTCAGGAAATTGATCCTAATGTAAATGTTATTGTTTGTACAAGTGATCTGTCTGTTACAGATCAGGCCTACACACTGTATAACAATTTAAAGGAATACCAAATTGAGACCTGGATTAACAATGCGGGGCTTGGTGAAGCTTCATTTGTAGTAGAACAGAATTTAGATAAAGTTGAAACTATGTTACGTGTTAACATCGAATCCTTGACGATCCTTTCTACACTATATGTGCGAGATTATGCTGATGTAGAAGGAACTCAGTTAATTAACGTATCATCCGCACTCGGATATGCCATTGCTGTTGGGAGCGTTGCTTATTCCGCATCCAAATACTACGTTAGTGCCTTCACAGAAGGGCTTGCAAAAGAACTAGAACTGAAAGGAGCAAAACTAAAGGCAAAAGTTTTAGCACCAGCTATAACGGAAACGGAATTCGTGAAGAAATCAATAGATGCTGAAGAATTTGATTACAAAGCAAACATGCCTAAGTACCACACTGCCAAACAAATGGCGGGCTTCATGGTAGATCTTTATGATAGTAACGAGGTGGTAGGGATTGTAGACCAGAACTATGATTTCAATCTGAGAGGCGAAATATATCCAATAATTTCAGAATTTTAAATCGAATTTATATATCCGTATAACTTCATTTGAAGAGGAGAGTATCAGAATGGAAAAGTTGTGGAGTAAAACGAAAATTGGAGAAATGGAGTTACCACACCGTTTAGCAATGGCACCAATGACACGTAGTAGATCGCAAGAAGATGGTACACCGGGAGAGCTAACTTCCCTTTATTATGCTCAACGAGCGTCAATGGGACTCGTTATTACGGAAGGTACACAACCTTCTGATAATGGTCAAGGGTACTTATGGTCACCTGGGATCTATACGGATAAGCATATTGAAGGATGGAAAAAGGTTACAGAAGCAGATCCGACAACATTCTTTGATCTGGGAAGTAAAGGTTACACGGATTATCCTACGATGGAAGAATTAGAATCGCAAGAGGGACTACAATAGCATAAAGGGTGAAACATGGCGTACAACTGAAAATTGTGCGCCATGTTTTTAGTCTAAAAGATGTTCGATGTTTTCAAAAAACGTATTTGATAAAAAATGGTATAGCGCGAAATGAAAAAACGCTACGGTTTCATCCATGTCAACAAAGACAACGATGGCAATGGTGACCTGAGCAGAACGCCGAAGAAGAGCTTCTACTGGTACAAAAAAGTCATTGAATCCAATGGCGAAGAACTGTAGCCAAATTTGTTTTTGCCCAAGCACAAGAATAGCATGCTTAAGAAACCGTGATAGTTGCGGTTTTTTTTGTTTTCTCTATAGGGGGTGTTCAGACAACAATTTTTATGGCTAGCTACAAAAGGAGAATAAACAGAACCTCGTTTGGGAACCCCGCAACAAACTGCTGGTTTAAAAGGTTCTCATGAGAAAGCCTGTTTCCCATCTTGGTTGTGTTCGGCTACAACGATACAGCGTGTTCGCGGAGATGCCCAAGATGACCTTTTCATTGCCAAGTTAATGGAAATGACTTGCTAGATATCATGTTGTTTGAAGTGTCCGAGTGAAGCAAGTTCAAGTTCCCGAGGCCCTTGCATTTTTTCAGTCTTCCTCATTTATATTATGAGAAGATGGGGTTCACCGACTAATTGTCGAATAACCTTAGAATTTGATGTATTATGGATTTAACAAGTTTTTAGGGACCAAGGAGGGTCATAGTTTGTCTACACCGAGAAGAGCCGAACATCGTCAAAGTAAAAAGCTAAGTCTCATATCGTTGCTTACGGGCTTGGTGACGCTGGTGGTTCTGTTAACCTCAAGCATTCTTCTGGTTGGTTCTTATGAGTCCCAAAAGAAATCATTGACGGAGACGACGCTCCATCTGAATTACTCCAACGCTGATCGCATTTCCAGGACGATGGATTCTTTATTTAGATCCATGCGCGGCAGCTTGGAATACAGTGCAGATAAACTTTCCGATGTTGATGCCATGACTTCGAAGCAAGTGGACGATTATTTAGATCTGATGCGTAACAGCAGCAATTTCTTCAATTCCATCTCAGTGGTCGAAGCCAACGGACTGATTCGCAATGTAGCGCCGGCTAGAGTGGGAACGGCAGGTCAGCATATCACGTCTAAGGCCAGTCTGGAAGCTTTGGCACTCCAAAAACCGTATATTTCTTCCCCTTACATGACTCCAAACACTAAGAGACTCATCGTATTTATGAGCCAACCGATTTTCAGCAGATCCGATAAATATCTCGGTATTTTGAGCGGCACGCTATATCTTCAGGAGAACAATATCCTGTCAGATATTTTTGGCAACGGTAATGTGGACGATTCCGGTTCTTATTATTATATTGTGGATTCCAACGGACGTCTGCTGTATCACCCGGACAAGCAGCTCCTCGGGGAGGATGTCAGCAGCAACAAGGTAGTGCAGAAGTTGATGAAGGGGGAAAGCGGGGAACAGCAAGTTCGCAACACCAGTGGCGTCGAGATGCTTGCCGGGTACTCCAGTGTCCCGGCCAACGGATGGGGAATTGTGGTCGTTTCGCCGATTAGTCTAATCCATCATCAACTGATGGGCCAAATTCAGACCATTCTCTGGTATTCGTTGTTTCCGTTCATCACGCTGCTGATAGGAGTCATACTTGTGGCGTACATGTTAGCCCGACCTTTTGTCCATCTGGCAAATCTGGTGAGTAAGATGGGCAAGGAAGAGATTGTAATGCCGGAAGCGAAGTCGCACTGGAGCCAGGAGGCCGATTTGCTCACCAAGGCTGTATTGCTTGCCGTGTTGAATATTCAGAAGCAGACGGATCAATTGACCCAGGAAGCTGTGACGGATGTTCTGACCGGATTAATGAACCGAAGATCGCTTGAAAATACGATGAGTCAATGGATGGCCTCTGGTCTGCCATTTTCGCTCATTATGCTGGATGTAGACAAATTTAAATTCGTAAACGACACCTACGGCCATCTCATCGGTGACGAAGTTCTGAAACATGTTGCCGAAGTTATAGTTACCTCGCTTCGCCCGGATGATGTTTGCTATCGCTACGGCGGCGAAGAGTTCGTCATTCTGCTGAACCGACCTGAGGAAGCCTTCAACGTAGCGGAAAGAGTCCGTCGGGCTTTGGAACAAAGCAGGGCTCCCATTCCGACACGAGTTACGGTTTCTCTAGGCATCGCCCATTATCCTTTGCATGCGTCAGAGCGGGAAGAGCTGATAGAGAAGGCGGATCAGGCATTGTACCTGGCCAAGAGCAGAGGAAGAAACAGAACGATAGTCTCTGAGGGTTAAAGTAACTCCTCAAAATGCTTACAACCAGCATATTTGCGCGGAATGGACTGTAATCTATTTCTGACCTCTCAGCCGTCGCCTCTTCTTGTTATAATTTTATTGATAATAAATTAATTGGTTGGTGGACCAACCAATTATCATCTTTTAATTAGGTATGCTGCCGGTCGTAAGGGATCATCCATGAGAATGGTGCATGCAGTGAACGGGGGACTCATCTATGGGTCAACCCTTCAGATTATTTCGATATTCCAAAGGAGAGCAGCCCATTATTTTTTTGAACAGTCTGGAGAAGTAATAAGGGTCCCTAAAACCGAGTTGTATGCTAATTTCTTTAATAGAAGCATTCGTTAAGTCCAAAAGCTGACTGGCCCTCTGTATCTTCATTCTTAAATAGTAATCCACTGGAGAGTAGCCGGTTGATTGCTTGAAAATCAAGTTTAAATGCTGCTTGGATACCTGAACATGCCGACTAAGCTCCTCCAACGAGACGGTGGATTCCAATTGTTCGCGCATATAACGTGTTGCCTTATCAACATGGCTCTGGTACGTACTGTCTTCCTTGCGAAATGCAACGGATAATACAAAACTCAGCAGATAACGAACAGTTTGCGACACTTGAACTAAATGTATAACAGAGTATGATTTATTCAATAAAAGGTCGTAACACTGATGAAATAGCTCCAGTAGTTTGACTTCATCACTGGCAGCCATTGTAACATACGTTTTACAAGGCTCAAATAATGCCATGAAATCGTCCATTTGGTCCCCTTGGAGATGAAACCAGTAAATCGTCCAAGGATCTACATCGTCAGCCCCATAAGCATGCGGCATGTCCCTGGGAATGTAAGCAAAGCTTCGCTCCGTCATGCAAATGGTTACGTTATCCACCGTTCGTACCCAACCTTTTCCGCGGGCACAGTAAATGAATATATAAGAGTCACAACCATGCGTTCTTTCACGAAAATGATGGCGGGCATGGCTAAAGCAGCCTATATCCGTAATATATAGATTGCGCGTAAGCGGATTCAATTTTAATTTATTCAACATATAGGGCGGAAGGACATATAACCTTTCACCCTCAAATCCATCAGCTTTCTTATTCATAATCTATTCATCTCCCAGCCGGATGCATCTCTAATCATGAAATACGTATATAGTCCATCATAAACAGTGGATTGTCAATTGTATGTAGTGTCGCTTACTTGTAAGCTCTGAATATAAGAGCGACTATAAAGGAGTGATGGATTTGAGCATCTTCGACGCTAAGGCACGCGTGTGGGAGGAAACTGTGCAGATCCCTACGTATGGCATTGGCAAACCCGACAAAAATCCAATGTTTCTGGAGAAACGTGTCTACCAAGGAAGCTCCGGTCGAGTGTATCCGCATCCGGTAATTGATAAAATTGAGAATGATAAGAAACTGGAAAATTACCAAATGGTTTTTCTGGAAAATAAATATTTGCGTATTGAGATCATGCCAGAGCTGGGAGGTCGTATTTATCGTGCGGTCGACAAGACCAACGGTTACGATTTTGTTTACTATAACAAGGTCATCAAACCAGCGCTTGTGGGCTTATTGGGGCCATGGATATCGGGAGGCATTGAGTTTAACTGGCCTCAGCATCACCGTCCCAACACTTACGGACCTGTCGAATACAAGCTGGAAGAACATGAAGACGGTAGCGCGACGGTATGGGTGAGCGAAATTGACCGCATGTTCGGCACGAAAGTAACCGCTGGTTTTACACTTCAACCGGATAAAGCATACCTTAAAATGGGGGCCCAGCTATACAACCGGACTGCCGAGCCTCAAACGTTTCTATGGTGGGCAAATCCAGCCGTAGCGGTACATGATCACACTCAATCTGTTTTTCCTCCGGACGTATCAGCCGTGTTCGACCATGGAAAGCGAGATGTATCCCGTTTCCCGATCGCTACAGGCATTTATTATAAAATGGATTATTCTGAAGGCGTAGATATCTCCCGATACAAAAATATTCCTGTCCCCACTTCATATATGGCCTATAAATCGGACTACAATTTCATAGGTGGTTATGACCATATGAAACAAGCCGGGCTTTTGCATGTGGCCAACCATCATATCTCTCCCGGAAAAAAGCAATGGACATGGGGGAATGGCGAATTCGGCCAGGCATGGGATCGGAATCTAACTGACGAAGACGGTCCTTACATCGAGTTGATGACGGGTGTATATACCGATAACCAACCTGATTTTACATGGCTTCAGCCGTATGAAGAAAAATCGTTCTCGCAGTATTTTATGCCTTATAAACATATTGGTATGGTCAAAAATGCTTCAATTGATGCAGCTGTAAGTTTGGACATGGATCGCAGTGAAGGGACAGCACAGATTGGAGTCTATGTGACTTCTCCATTTCGTAAAGCCGTCGTGGAATTAAGCAGCCAGCGGAGACTCTATATTAAAGAATCTGTAGATTTGGAACCTAGTATGGCCTTTGTACAGAAAATCGATCTCTTGGCTGATGATGATGAACTATGCTTAACTGTCAAAGACGCGACAGGGAGGGAGCTGATTAGCTACCAGCCGAAGAAAAAGCAAGTTGAACAGATGCCTGCTGCGGCAACACCCTTGCCGGAACCGGAGGAATTAAGAACGAACGAAGAATTGTATTTAGCTGGTCAACACTTGGAGCAATACCGTCATGCCACCTTCGAACCCGAGGCGTATTATCTGGAGGGTCTGAAAAGAGATGAGAAAGACAGCCGCATAAATGTGGCATATGGTACGTTGCTTCTCCGTAGAGGGTTGTATTCAGCAAGCGAAGCGTGCTTCCGTAAAGCCATTTCGCGGGTAACCTGGCGTAACGCTAACCCCTATGACGGTGAGGCCTATTATCAGCTTGGTTTATCGTTAAAACATCAAGGGCGACTGGATGAGGCGTTCTCTGCATTTTATAAATCAGTGTGGAGTGCGGCATGGCAAGACAGCGGGTATTTCTCACTTGCGCAGATTGCGACAGAAAAAGGGAACTATGAAGAAGCATTGGAGCTTGTGGAGCGTTCGATCATCCGAAATGCTCGCAACTACAAAGCACGCAACCTTAAGTCGGCTATTTTTCGTAAGCTTGGCAACTACGAAGCGGCAGTAGCTTTTTCCAAGGAAACGATTAAGCTCGATATCGCCGATTTTGGAGCTTACCGTGAGCAAGGATTATCATTAGAGGCTCTCGGGTTACGGTCTGATGCTATAACGGTCTTCGATGAATTGAAAAAATGGATGCGTGGAGATGTGCACAATGATATAGCCATAGCCTCGGATTATGCGGCGGCAGGACTCTATGAGGATGCGGCATTCGTGCTGGAAGGCGCTTCAGAGCAGGCGCAAACCTACCCTATGCTGCATTACATTCAGGCCTTCTGCTATGCTAAAATCGGCAAGCACGAGCAGGCGAACAGGGCTCTCGCTCAGGCAGCCGAAGCAGTACCCGATTACTGCTTTCCCAACACTCTGTTTGAGTACGACGTGTTGCAATTTGCAGTTCAAACGAAACCGGGGGATGGAAAGGCACATTATTACTTGGGCAATTTACTCTATGATAAGAAACGGCACTTGGATGCCATTGCTAGCTGGGAAATATCTCGTTCCATTGATGATACCTTCCCCGTCGTTCACCGTAATCTTGCTCTTGGATATTTTAACAAACAAGGCCAAGTAGAGAAGGCTCGCCATTCGTTAGAGCAGGCCTTTGCAGGCAATACATCAGACGCGCGTGTTCTTTATGAGCTTGACCAGCTTTATAAGAAACTGAATATCAAGCCTGATGACAGATTGAACCTGCTGGAGAGTTATCCGGGGATCGTAAAGCTTCGTGATGATCTGTTTTTGGAATATGTAACCGTTCACAATATTATGAAGCAGCACAAGATAGCGTTATCCTTGCTGACAGGCAGAACATTTCATCCATGGGAAGGCGGAGAGGGTAAGGTAACTGGACAGTATAAGCAGGCCAAAGTAGAGCTTGCCAAGTCCGACCTGAGGTCTGGGCGGATTGAACAGGCTGTAAAAGGGCTGCGGGAGGCTTTAGTTTATCCAGAGAATCTTGGAGAAGGCAAGCTAAAGGGTTCGCAGGATAATGATATCTACTATTATTTGGGCTGCGCGTATGAGCGATTGAAATTAACAGATGAGGCAACGCTGGCCTTTTCCAAGGCCTCCCAAGGACTGGAGGAACCCATCAACCCCATGTATTACAACGATCAACAGCCGGATATGATATTTTACCAAGGATTGGCTTGGAAGAAACTTGGTCATGTGAAGGAAGGCAAGCGCCGATTCAACAAGCTGATTGATTACGCTGAAAGACACTTGTTCGAACCCGTGAAAATAGATTACTTCGCGGTTTCATTACCCGACTTTCTCATTTTTGAAGATGATTTGAATATTCGTAATCAGATCCATTGTACCTATATGAAAGCACT
Source organism: Paenibacillus terrae (assembly GCF_005217525.1). GTDB lineage: Bacteria > Bacillota > Bacilli > Paenibacillales > Paenibacillaceae > Paenibacillus > Paenibacillus terrae_C. The sequence goes on from NZ_PNXQ01000011.1 coordinate 104,080, forward strand.
GGGCTTGCTTGGATTAGGGCGACAGGACGAGGCTATCCTGCATTTTGAATCTGTGCTTAAGCTGGAAGCTAACCACCAAGGAGCATTGAATCATATGGACTGGGAGGGAAGCTCAAATGAGTAATCTCTTGAGAAATGTACCGCGCAAATTGACGATCACGATGTGGGATTTCTCTTGGTATACAATGACACAGGAAGGTGAGCCCTATAGCGATCTTGAAGCCCGTTTTAAAGAAGCGGTCCAAAGAGGCTACAATACGATCCGAATATGTGCTATGCCATTCATGTTGTTTACGGCGGATGGCAAACGGCCCGGACCCTTGGAGTTTGCCAACCTTGGGGAAGTAGGCCAGCGTACGCGCTGGTATAACTGTCGCGGCGGCGCAGTACTGGATGGGCATGCTCATTTGCTTGAGCTGTTTAGACAAGCAAAGGCTCATAACTGTTACATTATGTTATCCTCTTGGGAATATCAGCAGAGTCCCAGCTTCCTGGCTCATGCTGAGCTTAGAGATGCATTAGCTGCAATTCCTCCTAAGGAAAGATTTATGACCATCGCAAGATCGATGGATCAGTTGATTCGTTTCGTTACAGCGGAAGGCTATAGGAACCAGATTATCTATACAGAGTTGCACAATGAAGTGGAGTTTGGACAGTTAAACGCTGTCGGAACGTCTGAAGGCATAGCTGAAACGGATGTATCAGCCCTTATTGAAGCCATGCAGCCCTATGTAGAGGAAGCTGTTGGATATCTTCGCCAATGTCATCCCGATATTATGATGACGGCCAGCTATACGTTAAATGAAGCCTACCCTAAAGCTTACGTCGCACGTAATATGCAGGTTGCCCATTTTCATCTTTATATCAAAGGGATGCTCAATGAGCTTATGGAAGCCGCAGGGCTTGATGATGAGTTGTCGCCATTCCCCAATCCATTCGTACAATCCCTATTAAGAGAAGACGCTCCTCCATTTGCAGAGTGGACTCTGCCTTCGGAGCAAAATTGGCGGATGGAAGGTAATCCGGTTGGCATGAGGCTTATTTATTTGCATGACTGGGCAGACCCGGATCAATGGGATTTATTTTTGTACGACCGGTATGGAGACCATAAAATGGCCATGTTGCAGAAGGCGGACACCCGATTGGAAGAAATACATGAATGGACCCGTCATTCCGGCATTCCCATTGTCATAGGAGAAGGCTATGTAGGCTATACGCCGCTGTACGCCCAATTTGAAGAAGGCCCAGTCGGCAAGTTTATCGCTGAATATGTGCTGCGAAAAGGAATGGCACTTGGTTTCTGGGGAATGACCCTCTGCTCCAACTGTGCTCCGCATCATCCATTCTGGAATGATGTAGCCTGGCAGCGCAAGTGGAATCAATTTATCCTGAATTCAATATGAACGAATGAGGGGAGTGAACTTCATGAGAAACTATCGAATTACGGTCAAAGACGATCACAAGCATATTGTTAAAGGTCATATCCAGCTTGGCGGCACCCATCCAAAAGGAGAGGAGATCGGATTCACCAACTATTTTATGGAGAAGGACGGAGAGCCCTTTTTCGGCATTTGTGGTGAATTCCATTATGCCCGTTACGATGAACGCTATTGGGAAGATGAATTGGTTAAAATAAAAATGGGCGGAGTAAACATCATTGCAACCTATATTTTTTGGAACCTTCATGAAGAAATTGAGGGTGTTTTTAATTGGAGTGGGAGCAGAAACCTTCGCCGTTTCATCGAGTTGTGCGATAAACATCAGCTATACGTCATGATTCGGATCGGACCCTTCAATCATGGGGAAATCCGAAACGGCGGTATACCGGATTGGTTATTCGGTCGGCCCTTTGAGGTTCGTTCTAATGATGAGGAGTATTTGTTTTATACAAGAAGAATGTATAACCAAATCGGCATCCAGGTTAAGGGATTGTTATATAAGGAGGGGGGGCCGATCATCGGCACCCAAATCGAAAATGAGCATCATCATTCATCTGCCCAGTGGGCAATAACTGTAGGGATTAATGATATGTGGTTAAACAGTGGAAGTGATGGTAATTCGCATATGTTAAAACTGAAAGAAATAGCCTTGGAAGCAGGGATCGATACTCCGATCTATACGTGCACAGGATGGGGAGGAGCAACAACGCCTATACCTGATATGCTTCCCTTGTGGGGCGGATATGCCTACTGGCCATGGATCTACTACGAAGAGGGACGTCTGGAGGGGATGGACGAGCATCCTGCGACACCGGAATACATTTTCCGAGACAAGCATAATAACAAGCTTCCGAAGAGCTACAATTTTGAGCCCCAATACGCCCCAGAAGATTATCCGTACGCTTGCTGCGAGATGGGTGGCGGCATGGTTCAGTTTTATAAATACCGGTTTGCCTTTCCCTATCGTAGTGTTCCAGCAATGACTGTCATGAAGGTTGCAGAAGGCTGTAACCTGATCGGATACTACATGTATCATGGGGGTTCGAATCCTCGGGGGGAGGTTAACCCGTTCACAAATGATCTGGCCACACCTAAAATATCCTATGATTTCAATGCCATGATCGGTGAATTCGGTCAAGTAAGAGAATCATACCAAAGAACAAAGCTCCAGCATTATTTTTTTTCAACGTTCCAAAAGCAATTCTCCCTAATGAAGACCATTCTGCCAGGCGATACGTCCCAGATGGATCCTTACGATGTGAATACCTTGCGATATGCAGTTCGCTCCAGTGCTGGATCGGGTTACCTGTTTCTAAATAATTTCCAAGACCATGCCGAAAATGTCGACCTGTGCGATTTTAATGTAAGCATTGAGCTACCCGAGGAAACGATTGTCATCCCTAGTCAAGGTGAGCTGACGTTAGGACGTGAAAGCTTCGCTATATTGCCATTTAATTTCAATCTGGATGGAATGAAGCTCAACTATGCAACGGCACAGCTGATAACAAGGATAGAAGAGGCTGGAGAAGTATATTATTTTTTCTTTGTACCGGAGGGTATGAAAGGAACCTATGCAATGGAGTCAAAAGATATGATCAGTGCCACCATCGACAAAGGTTCGATAGACCAAATGGATGGGAACACGCTCATTAAGGTTGCTGAAGAGGAAGATAGTCTCATCCACCTGGTATCTAAAAGTGGCAAAAAAGTCGCCATCTACACGATGACTGATGAACAAAGTCTTAATTTTTGGAAGGTAAACCTGCAAGGTCGGGACAGAGTCATTGTGACAAGTGCCAATGTACTTGTATCTGGAGCTGAGATCAAGCTGGAATCAACGGACCAGGAGATTGTAACACTGAGTGTATTCCCGGGTTTTGATGCCCCAATCACATCGATTTCTGGTGGAGAGCTGCTTGAAATAACAGAAAGTGAATTATTTAAAACGTATCGTTTAAGGGCTCCTAAGAAAGAAATCCAGTTCTATTTGAAAAGGGTTAATGACGATAAACTTACTCTTGGTTTCGAAATAAATGCCTTTGACGGAATCAAGGAGGCTCTACTGCGTATCGATTATACTGGAGATATTGGTTATGCTTTTATTGATGGCGAACTGATTCACGATAACTTCTGCAACCATACGACCTGGGAAATGGGTTTGAAACCATTTGAACATCGGCTTATCGAGCAAGGAATGTATGTGTATGTTTCCCCCATTCGAAAAGGTAAGGTTCTCAACAGCAATACGACCATGGCTGGCTGGAAAGAGACGACAGAGGAACGAATCGTGGACATCGGCTCGGTCAGCATTGTACCTGTGTATGAGATCAAAATCACCATGTAACCCGGGCATTTTTCGATGTTGATCTTCAGATAAGATGCTGGTCCTCATCATTTAGTTCCTGATTAGAAAAGGGGAGACCTATAACCGTTACTAACAGAAGCTGTTGTGAGTAACGGTTATGATGGAATTTGCTGAATTAATGAGGAGCGAGGAGATCTTCCGCAATCTTTACTAAGTCCTGCTTGACCAACGGACTATTCGGATTGTCATAAATCTCGTAGAACAAATGATGGTTGTCATCTTTCCAACCAAGCCGATTTTTGCTTGTATTAGTTGGCTGTTTTGTCTCACTTGATCCGATGTAATATGCCTCGGTTCCTTTAATCGTCAGTTTTTCAGCCGAATCTCGATCATTCTGAAAGATAGTCAGCTTGGATTCAGGTGTGAGTGTACTGATGGAAATGCTCACATAGTTGCTTCCTTTCACATACCGCGCTGTAGTAAGGTCCGCCTTTTTCCAGTTCAGCTTCTTTATAAACATCTTTTCACCTGCTGGAGCGCTTTTGGACTTTTGGATGAGCTCATCCACTAGAGTGCGATATTCTGCATTATTCAGAGATTTAGGGTACATAAAAGCAGGATACACATATCCGTAATCGAAATGGTAGCCGTCCGGCAGATGAGATGGACTATACAAGAGTGGTGCATGCGTCCGTTTAATTTCTTTCTGAAAGCTGCTGAAACTGGAGAATTCAACCCACTTATATTCAAATTTGACCGGATTAAGTCGGTCTTCGTTATTTATAAAATCATCCTTAACGTAATAGGCAGCATATTCTCCCAGCTGAAGCTGATTTTTTACCTTTTGGCTGTATGTATCCAGCACCTGTAAATACTTTTTAACAGAATCCGAGGGTTCATAAAATTTAGCTGTATGTAATAGGATGTCACCCTTGCTGTTACGAAATTCAAGGTATTGCGAAGCCGCGTATCCGGTAATAGAAGCACCCAAAACAAAGAACGTAATCATAGCGGGGACTGCGATACCGGGTCGTAGACGCATTTTGGCAGTCGGTCCCGGTTTTTGTTGTCCCTTCTGATAGACCCGATCCATCACCTTGTCCGTGACATCAAACACCTGGAGTTTCAACGCATTTTCCGGCAGCAAATCCATTTCCTTTATGCTTTTGTCTTGAACAGTGTGTTGAAGTTCACGCATTCCTCTTCCTCCTTCATAGCGTTCATTATTTTTTTGAGCTTTGTTTTCGTCCTGCCGTATTTTTTCTTGACCGCTTCCTGGCTTTTGTTCATGATTTCACCGATCTCGCCAAACGACTTTTCTTCAAAGATTCGCAGCACCAGCAGGCTTCGTTCTTCTGCTGTCAGTTTGTTCAGCGCCCGGCTGAGCGGTTCACTGAAAAGTTGGCTTTCTATATTCTGTGCAGCGCTGTCAGTGGTTGGCATGTTGTGGGTAAACAGACCAAGCTTAAATGCTCGTTGCAATTTCTTTCGGTGAATCAAGTTCAAGCAGTGATGATAAGCCATTTTATATAGCCAGGACGAGAAGCTCACAGTCGGCTTATACATGTTAATTTTCTCAAATGACTTAACGAGAATGTCCTGAACGGCGTCCTCGGCTTCTTGTTCGTTGCTCAGAAGCCGCCAGCAGTACACCAGAATCGGATGCTGGTACTTTTTTACGATAAAAGCGTAATCCTGGATTTCGCCTGCCTGAACCCGTTTAATCCTGTACTCTATTTCTTCATCCAAATCCTTAAGCACCTCCTCTGTGTCCAATATGCAGTTTATATACATATAACAATTGAAGTGAGCCCAAAGGGACACTTTTTCTACATATTCGCTAGAAAAGTTATGAATTAAATATAGTATAAATAAATTTATACTATAGCCGGCTCCCTTGGAGCTGGCTGTTTTACTAAAAAGAATAGCATCCATGAATGAAATAAAATGGTACAATTGATGTGCATTCTCCATGAGGAGGGATACATGAATGACCATGACCATAGGACAGATTGTGAACCATCTGACCAAGGGAATAAGAACACCCAACACGACCGTAGATCTGCTTAACCCAGGGCATTTGGATACTGAGGTGCAAGGAATTGTAACCGCTTTCTGCGCGTCCCAATATGTGATAGAACAAGCTATTTCTCTAGGCGCAAATTTTATCATTACGCATGAAGGCATTTTTTATAGCCATCTGGGGATACAGGAATGTTTACGACATGATCCTGTCTTTTTGCAAAAATCCCGTCTGATTGCCGACTCGGGTCTAGGTATTTATCGTTTGCATGACGCTATACACCGTTATCAGCCGGATGGAGTGATGGTTGGACTTCTCCAGGCACTTGATTGGCACACCTATGTTGTGAAACAGCAGCCGGCGTTCGCCATTTTGACAATTCCGGCTATGGAAGTGAAGGAGGTCGCCGAATATATCAAAGCCAAGCTTCATATTCGTTATGTACGGGTAGCTGGTGAGCTTTCCATGCCATGTGAACGAGTAGGGATTATGGTAGGTTACAGGGGAGGTACTGAACCGGCCATTCCATTATTTCTAAATGAAAATGTGGATTTGATCATTGCTGGTGAAGGACCCGAATGGGAAACACCAGAATATGTGAAAGATGCTGTCTATCAGGGCAGAAATAAAGCCCTTATTATGCTGGGACATGCCGAAAGCGAAGCACCTGGTATGAAATACCTCGCTGATGTGCTTTCCAGCCAATTCCCAACAATTCCTATACATTTTATTGAAGATCGCCCGGTGTTTCAAATATTGTAATGGAGAACACGTCTATTGTGATGATTATCCCGCATTGTTGTTATATCCGTTCATCAATTTTTATGAAATGGAGGCAAGATGATGGGAAGCAGAGTGATTACGTCATTCAACACAAACTGGAAATTTATAGAGGGTAATTACACAGGTGCCGAAAAGACAGATTATAACGATGAGCAATGGCGGCTCCTTCAAGTTCCTCATGACTGGAGTATAGAAAAATCCTTTGATCCACATATGCTGTATGGCGGGAATCAAGCTTATTTGCCCAGATGGTCTGTTGGATGGTATAGAAAGCATTTTAATGTGAAGCCCTCTTCTCCCAAACAGCGCGTTTACATACAATTTGATGGTATTCACAATAATAGTGAGGTTTGGATCAATGGGCATTTTGTGGGCAAGCGGCCTTATGGATATGTTAGTTTTCAATATGATTTGACCCCATATATTCGGTGGAATGAGGATAACGTGATTGCTGTCAAAGTGGACAATACGACTCTTCCGCCTGACAGATGGTATTCGGGGTCCGGTATTTATCGTAATGTGTGGCTAATTTGTACGGATTATATTCATGTCACCGAATGGGGGACTTACATCACCACACCTGAAATTTCGCCAGATGAAGCCAAGGTGAGTGCCAGAATCCAGATTACTAATCATCATGAGCATGCTGTAGAGTGCAATATTGTGACTGAAATTCTGGATTCACAGGGACAAATAAAAGGGAAAATTGAAAATCGAGTGACTCTTTCGGGCTTTGAACCGGGCGAAATGGAGCAAAAAACGCGGATTTTAGAGCCAGAATTGTGGTCACCGGAGAACCCGGTGCTCTATGAAGCTCAAACCATCATTTATTGCGACAATAAAGAGGTAGATTGTTATCGAACCCCTTTTGGCATAAGAGAAGTGAAACTGGACGCTCAAAAGGGTTTATTTCTGAATGGAAGCAGCTTGAAGCTAAAGGGAGTTTGCATTCACCATGATTTAGGCTGTCTGGGAGCTGCTTACCATGATACGGCCATGAAGAGAAGGCTACAGAAGCTGAAGGAAATGGGGTGTAATGCGATTCGTTTTGCTCATAATCCTATGGCGCCCGAATTATTGGATCTTTGTGATCAGATGGGGTTTTTGGTGATTGATGAAGCTTTTGACAAATGGAAATCTCTTTCCTATGAGCATTTATATGATGAATGGTGGGAAAAGGACCTGGAAGCGATGCTCATAAGAGACAGGAACCATCCCAGCGTTTTCATGTGGAGTGTGGGAAATGAAGTAGAGAACCAGGGGCAGCCGTCCATGCTCAGGATGTTGGAGCAACTCGTTGCCTTTTGCCATGAAAAAGACCCAACCCGGCCTGTTACCTGTGCGCTTGAGCCGCATAATACACCGATCAGCTTGCGCGAAGGTTCGATTCAAGCCAAGGTGGAGCATACCAGGCTGCTGGCACAACGAGTGGACGTTCTGGGGTTAAACTATCAGGAGCAGTGGTATGAGCACTACAGAAGGGCCATGCCGGATACGCTAATCATTGGAACGGAGACTTTTCCGTATTATCGTGGTAAGGATAATCGGGTTAAAGGTTATTTGCCCCATAATCCCTGGTTTGATGTGGTTAATTATGATTATGTGATGGGCCAATTTGTTTGGAGCGGGATTGACTATCTGGGAGAAACAAGCTATCCCTCCAAAGGGTGGTCGTCGGGCCTGATTGATACTTGCGGGTTCCGCAAGCCTGTGTCCTTTCTTCAACAAAGTTTATGGTCAGATGAGCCTATTGTGCACATTGCTGTACTTCACGAACGTATGAAGCCGGAACACAATCCATCGTGGACGATGCACTGGAAATGTCCGGGTATGGAAGATCATTGGACATTTCCTGAATATGGCGGAAAATTGATACGGTTAGTTACCTTCACCAATTGTGAGCGCGTGGAATTGATCGTGAACAATGAATCTTATGGTGAAAGAAAGCTTGTCGATTACCCTGATCATTTAATCATATGGGAGCTTCCCTATACACCAGGCAAAATCCGGGCTATTGGCAGTAATGGAGATCATAAGGTCTGTGTGCATGAATTAACCACTGCCGGGCTTCCTTATGGTCTAAAGTTGCAGGCTGATCGGACGGTTCTACCTGCCAATGGTCATGAAATATCTCATGTGGAGGTAACTGTCACAGACCAAGATGGAATTATTGTACCTAATCAGGAATTTGATGTAACCTTTAATCTACATGGTAATGGTCGTATCCTTGGAATAGATAACGGCGATCTCACCCGTGATGAACCCTTCCAGGGAAACCAGATACGAACACACAGAGGCAGGTGTCTTGTTATAGTGCAATCCGGGTATCTGGCAGGTGAGCTGTTGCTTCAAGCTTCAGCAGATGGAGGGTTGCAGGGGGAAGCCAGACTAAATATTGAGCATGAATACAAATGACAATTCAAGGTTGAGGAAACGGTCAATCTGACGCGTAAAGCGGATGTAGCTGTATTGGTACGGTAGTAGTGCCGCCAGTTCGGCGTAGCCTTACGGATACGGTAACGTCCGAGCTTGTGATCGAGCGTTCATGATAGGTCTGATGATTCATTTTGGAGCGGTGCGCGTTTTTTCACTCGTCTTTGTCCTTTGAAAAACAGTCGAGTTTAAAATTGAAAATGTTGTGTAACTCACAATATTTTCGGAAATAATTATGATAACTCCTTTATGGTGAGCTAGCTTTTGTTAAGAGTTTTTGAAAAACGCATTGTGAAAGGTCTTTGCGTTTTTTTACGCTTTGTTTTCTTCTAAATATAAGCAGTGAGGATGTGTTTCGAATTGCCCAAAACCAATATAAACGGATATAGTATGCATTACACGGATCGTGGAAAAGGGACGGCAATCCTGTTCATTCATCCTCCAGTGTTGACAAGTTCGAATTTTCAATATCAAATTCAGGAATTGTCCGATCGTTTTCGTACAGTAGCTTTTGATATTCGGGGCCATGGTCAAAGTGAGCCTTCCAAGAAAGCGATTACCTATCCGTTAATTGCCGAGGATATGAAGCAGCTCATGGACGAGTTGAAGATAGAGAGGGCATTTTTATGCGGTTATTCGATAGGTGGCTCCATTGTGCTTGACTTTCTGTTAGCCTATCCTGATCGATCCCTGGGCGGCATTATCATCGGTGGCATGTCGGAAGTTGGCGGTAGGGAATTAAAAAACAAAATATCACTTGGACATATGTTCTCCAAACTGGGATTGATCAGTCCGATTGCTTTCTCCACTGCTTGGAGTCAAGCTCATAAAAATTTATCCTTGTTCTGGACGTTGTTTAACGATGCCAGAAAAGGAAACGCCAAAAACGCGGAGCAATATTACAATTATAGTCTGCACTATAACTGTACAGCACATTTGCAGGAAATAAATCATCGCGTCCTGTTGATTTACGGAGAGAAAGACAAACTCTTTTATCCATATGCCCGGTTGTTGCATGAACGATTGCCCCAAAACGAGCTGATTTTTATTGAGGATATGGATCATCGAATTCCTACGAAAGCAGCCAAACCATTAAACCGATTAATTAGCCAGTTTGTAAGCCGCTTCTGAAAAAATTCAGGAGCGGATTGGCCGTATCTCATGATTTCTGTCTCATCGACATCCGCTCCCTGATGGTAACCGCCAAATTCACCAATAATCAATGGAAGTCCTTTATTCAGCAGATGAGCCTAAATCCGTAATGGTTAACTTGACATCGAAAGTTACGGGTATTTGACTGAATTTATAATCCCAATCATCCTTTACTTTTTTCCACGTTTGAGGTTTTTCAATATATAAGTGTTCGCCAAAACCGGCAACATCGACTTTATATTGCGATTGCAGCTTGTGCATAAGAGTTTTAAGCCTTCTTGTTACTTCTTTTTCAAACTCTTTCTCAGCCTTTTTCATGTTTTGTGTTTTGGTCGGGTCCAATTTATCATCCCAGTCTTCAATTAAACGCCCTTTGGATTCAATCTTGACATGAAAGGAGATGTTGTTTCCCTCGGTCACCTTAGTCGTTATTTTGCTATTTACCGACTTGATCTCATAAGTTATAGGTTGATTCCGCTCATCATATGTTTTGATAGCTCCACCCTCAACATCATCTTTAATCCATGCAATACTATCCACGTCTTGTTGCCCCAAATTGCCGAGCCAGTGGCCGGTGTCTCCCTTAATAATGCTGGCACCTGAAAATTCAAATTCTCCTTCGGCTTCAATAATGTTTTGCAGGATATAGCTTTTTTTGGAATGCATCAACCCATCCAATTCAGACAAATTGATCCCTCTCATTAACTTGCTGGTTCTGAAATGGTTACGAATCATATACAATATATGGAAGGAAGGGACCTCGTCCTTATATTTTGTGACCAATGTGTTAGCTGCTCGTCCCTTACTTAAGAAAACCAGGCAGCTCGGTCGAATATCATTATCACGAAGCACAAAATCCATTAATTGCTGCATCGTCTGTTGTTTCGCCAGTTCGGTAGAAACCACGATGACCTTCAGGTGGTGACCAATAATCGGGCGATCCAGGCGGATGGAGAATTGCCGGAAGATTTCAAGTACAGAATCCCCGGTGCCAGCTATATTGATATAGTTTGGCCCTTGTCCACCGGCTTGTTTTGCTGCGTTTCCAAAAGACTTTTTGGGGACGATTTGCACAGTGGCAGTAATTTTATTTTTCTTGAAGTAACGGCTGCCTTCCTTCTCCAGGTCCTGTTCCACTGTGCTGGGCTCACCCTTATCCAGTGACAGTCCTGTATACATGCTTAGTTCTTCTATTTCTCTGCTGCTCCAGCAACCGGCTTGACTTACCAGAAGAATGAAGGCAAGCAGCAAAGATAGGATATATCGACTATACATTTTGCTTCATCCCCTTCTTCCTGATTATAAAAATGATGGAAAGAGATACCGGGACGAGAAAAAATAAAATGATTCCCATGTATCCGATCGCATCCCCCAAACTAAGCACCTCAGTCATACGTACAGGAACCATAGTGGAGATGAAAATAAGCGGGATTAAGACAAATATTGCATTGCGATATTGAAGGCCAAACACCTGTGAGACACCTAAGGATGCATTGAAGAAAAAACTGCAGAAATTACAAAACATTTGCATCATCCAAATCACCAGCAGCGGAAACTCAAGACGTTCAAAAAGAAACCCCGGGATTTCAAAGCTGCGCATTAAATTAATTGTGGGCCAGGTGCTTGTCACAGTGGAGTCCACCGATAACCCGCCGACTACCATAACTACTGTCAAAAAGTACAATATCCAAGGGATGCTGATTCCTGCTACCATGGTCTTGGCCGCTTTTTCAGGGTGCTGCAAGAAAGCGACCAATGTCATGATGACTTCACATCCAGTGAAAACAAGGACAGTCGACTTTAGTCCCTTAACTACTGGAATAATACCGTTACTCAATACAGGACGAAGATGGTCAATTTCAAAGACTTTTAGGCTAAGGACAAAACAGAGGAGCAGAAAGAAAAGACTGATCGGGAGTACAATCTGGTATAACCGCGCGATGGGATTAATGCCTCCAAAAACCAGATAACTTCCCACCCAGATGAATGGAATTACAATCGCCCAGATGGGTGTCCCTTCAAGCAGAAAATACAACGTTACTTCAGCTAAAACGCGAATCTCAAAGCCAGCGATGATGATAAAGTATATGATTAATAACAGACTTAAAAATCCTCCCGGAATGATACCCACAATTCTTCTGGAGTATTGATACACAGTGTTACCGGGAAATTGTTGGCTTAATTTCACCATAAGCAAGACCACGAATATGACAATACATCCGCCGATCAGGACAGAAAGCCATGCATCAGGAGTCTTTACCGTCTCACTTACACCTCTCGGGAGTGTCAAAATCCCTGCTCCCAATACGGTATTGGTCAGGAATACTGCCGCCTGTTTAGATGTGATCTTATCATCAGAGCGTCTGAACACAATTTTCCCTCCTTCCTCCGGGTGCTATGATTTACGCTTGCTTTGCTGAGTTTTCATCATAACGGGTCTTCGTTTCATCAAAGTCAAAGGAGCTCGTATAAACACATCCTTCCAGTCGCTTAGACGCATAGGGGAGAAGGGAGTCACATATGGTACGCCAAAGCTCTTCAATTTCGTCAGATGGATACAAATGATCAGGAAGAACAAAACCGTACCGAACATGCCCAGAAGGGCTGCAAAGAGCATTCCAGCGAAACGTAAGAGACGCAGGGTAATGCCAGCGCTGTATGACGGTATCGAAAACGATGAAATGGCAGTAACCGAAACAACAATCACAAGGAAAGGGCTAACAATGCCCGCATTGACAGCAGCGTCGCCGATGACCAAGCCTCCCACAATGCCCATGGCAGGACCAATAGGCTTGGGCAATCGTATGCCGGCTTCCCGCAGGATTTCGATAGAGATTTCCAGAATCATAACTTCGATGACAGATGGAAAAGGGACGCCTTGACGGGTCTCGATGATGCTCACGATCAGCTTGGTTGGAATCAAACCGGGATGAAACGATATAAAAGAGATATATAAAGCAGGACCCATAAGCGCTATAAAAGCTCCGCAAAATCGCAACACGCGTAAAAGTGTCCCTGGAATCCAGCGCTCATAATAGTCCTCAGGAGATTGGAGCAGCATACTGAAGGTCACCGGAACAATAAGTGCAAAGGGAGTACCATCCAGCAGAATCGCTACTCTTCCTTCCAACAAAGCACTCATGACACGGTCGGGGCGCTCAGTATTATGCGCTTGCTGGAACGGGCTTAAATAATTGTCTTCAATAAGTTGCTCCACATAACCGGATTCAGGTAAAAAATCCATGTCTATTTTTGAAATTCTGTCCTTCACTTCCTGAAGAAGATCCGGATTTACAATATCCTTGATGTACGCGATAACCAGATCTTTTTTGATTCTGCTTCCAACCTGGAATTTCTTTATTTCCAGACTTTTGTTTAGGCCTTGACGTCTAAGCATCGAAGTGTTTTCACTTAATACTTCCGTAAAGCCGATTCTGGGACCCCGAAGTAATGCTTCGGAGGTCGGCTCATTCACGGGTCGAACGGGGCCGTTAGGGGGCCCGACCAGCAGTGCTTCATTTATGCCTTCAATTAATAACACGGTATAGCCCAAAAGGATTAATTCGTACAGATTCTCCATATCTGCAACTTCACTAATTTGCGTAAGTGGCATCAAGCTTTCTTTTATAAAAGACTTACTTATACTTTCTGACTGTTCCTGTTGGCCCTCAAGCATCAATACCTGCAATACCTGCTTGTTTATAAGCCCCTCATCCTGCATACCTTCTATGAAGATTAACACGGACCGTGCATGAAATTTCTTCGCCATAAACTCACGAAAATGCACATCACTATTCTCGCCTATAGCCTCTTGGAGTGATTTCAAATCGGTATCATAATCCCCTGTAATTTTGGAGCCTGTTGCATGCTGCTGATCAGCGTTGTCTTTATCATCCTTAGGACGGTCAGCAGGTTGTTTGGAATTCGCTCCCTTACTTCCTACAAGTGAATATATCGAGCGGTTTATATAATAAATCCCTAATGGAAAAATCAACGCGAGGGCTGCCTGAAATAATGTAGCCCAGCTTGGAATATAAGGTACTATTTTAGACCACATGATGATGACCCCCAAACGATTCAATTCATGTCCCCGTAGAATAGCAGGTTGTTCATAAAGTATTCCTTGTAAAGGATTTATTTACTCATTAAACGGTCTGATGACTTGCTATCTCTTCATATTTTTGTGGAAATCTGAAAACTTTGGATGGGGAAATGGTAGAAGAAAGCAAAAAAACCGCTTCTGGAGCATGTTGAATGGTAGTTCCATTCTTCCAGAGGACGGTTTCTTTGTCGATTAATCTATAAAATATATAATGTGGAGTGCTATAGAAGTTTAGCTGTTCTGTAGAAAGGATTGCTGCGCGATTAATTAACGGATAGGGATATCCCTTGTACTTTGACGTTTATCATGCCAATGGATAAGCCCGTATATTTCTCAATGGCTTCCCGAACATTCTTCTGTAATTCTCTGCCTACATCGTACATTCTTGTTCCGTAATGAACGACAATGCTTAATTCGACATCCAGTCTTGATTCTGTCAGATGAAGTTCAATGCCATTTTGTAGGCTTTTCCCACTTAACTTGTTAGTGATTCCTTCGACGACTCCTGTTGACATGGATGCAATTCCCATTGTTGCCGTTGCTGTCTTACCAATGATTTTAGAAATAGCATCTTTGGAAATCGCAATACTCCCCAGTACGTTTTGAATTAACATGTAGATTCCTCCTCGCGTGCAGTTGCTTTGAATCCATGGTAAAAAGTATTTACAACCAGTGCCGCTGCAGAATTTTTCGCAATATTGCCGTTCCTTACTTGCTGCCATGTTAGAAATAGCAGCGAGTAGAGGACATTCATGATCCAATCTTTATCGATATGCGGGTGAAAATAACCTTTTTGTTGCAATATTTCAATCACATGCAAGATGGGTTCCCTTAGCTTCTGATCCGCTTCATCAATTTCCTTGTTGAAGCTGACGGATGCATCATGAGCAAGAAAATAAATTTTGTCTCCTAACGGAATAAGTGCCTCAATCAACTCTGGAATGTAATTTTCATAGTTTTCCTCGTTCAAGGAAATCCTTTTCATGGTTTCACCTACGACTTCGATGGCCCGAAATCCAAGATAAATCATCAGTTGCTCTCTGCTTTCAACATATCGATGCAATGTGGCAATACCAATTTTTGCATAATCAGCAATCTCGTTCATGGATGCGTTTGGCTTTTCAATAAGTAGCATGGTAGCTACATCCAAAAGGCTGTTAAGCCTCACTTGCTTGATCGTTGTCATGTCTCTCTTCATTGGAACCCCTTATTTATTTGATATTATATATTATTAATTGATAGTTTTTTATATCATTTGATTAAATTCTAAATCAAATATTGAGAAGAGTCAAATAGGAGCACCCACTTTTCAAAAATCGTCATAATAACTCAATTTCAGTTTCTTACCTTAATCCCTTGAATTCGAATAGGGAAATCCCTAAACATTTAAGGTTTTAATTATATTGTGATTGTAATCACATGTAACGCAACTCACGACATTAGAATAGAAGCATAAGCAGTATTCATAAGAACGCAGGCAATGTCGTCGAATGAATGGAGGAATCGGCATATGGCAAACAGTAAACAGAAGCTTGTTGTTATAGGGAACGGGATGGCTGGTATCAATACGGTCGAACAAATTCTAAAATTAACGGATAAATATGAAATTACGGTCCTTGGAAATGAGCCTCATCCGAACTATAACAGGATTATGCTTTCTTATGTTTTGGAGGGAAGTAAAACCATTGAGGACATCATTCTGAACGATTTGCAATGGTACGAGGACCAAGGTATTACTTTATATACTGGGAAAACGGTGCGAAGCATCGACGGAGAAAGAAAGAGGATTTACACTGAGGACGGACTTGAAATAGATTACGATGTAGCTTTGGTGGCTACTGGCTCTCAATCGTTTATCTTGCCTATTCCGGGAAAAGAATTACCAGGCGTCATCGGTTTTAGAGATATCGCCGATTGCTCGGCCATGCTTGAGGCGGCGAAAACCTATAAAACGGCAGCAGTCATTGGTGGAGGGCTGTTGGGACTGGAAGCGGCTAAAGGCTTGGTCAATCTCGGTATGGACGTAACGGTCGTTCATTTGATGGAGGATTTGATGGAGCGTCAGCTGGACCGGGAAGCCTCTGCGATGCTGAGGGCAGAACTAGAACGCCAGGGAATCAAATTTGCTATGCAAATGCAAACTGCAGAGGTGTATGGTCAAGATCGGGTACAGGGGCTGCGGTTTTCGGACGGAAGCGAACTGGCAGCAGATTTGGTCGTTATGGCCGTAGGGATCAAGCCTAATATTCAGGTTGCTGTGCAAAGTGGCATGGAAACGAACCGTGGAATTGTGGTCAATGATTTGATGAGGACCTCCATGCCAGATGTATATGCTGTAGGGGAGTGTGTTGAACACCGCGGGATCTGTTACGGCCTTGTTGCGCCGCTTTTTGAACAGGGAAGTGTGCTCGCAAAACATTTGGCAGGTGTGGATACAGAAGGCTATACGGGATCAGTGGTTTCCACCAAGCTCAAAATTTCAGGAGTGGATGTTTTCTCGGCTGGCGAATTCATAACCAGTCCTGAACATACGGTGATTGTAGCAAAGGATGAATGGAAGCATACTTACAAAAAAGTGTTGCTTCGGGAAAACAGGATTGTTGGAGCCGTACTGTTCGGAGATGTTAGCGAATCTGCCAGTCTTCAGAAGTATGTGCGGCAGCAAACGTTGATGACAGATGAGATATATGGACAGCTCATGGGTACCGGATGCAGTAAAGACGGGGCTAAAACCTTATCCGCTGAAACGATGGCTGATGATGAAATTGTCTGTGGCTGCAACGGTGTGACCAAAAAGGCAATTGTTGATGCGATCCATGAAAATGGATTGACCACAGTCGACGAAATTAAGGCATGTACCGGGGCAACGCGGTCCTGCGGAGGGTGCAAGCCGGTCGTTGAACAAATTCTCCAGTATGTTCTTGGAGACAGCTTCAAGACGGCTGCCAAGCAAGGAATATGTGGCTGCACAACATGGAGCCGGGATGAAATTGTTGGAGCTATCAAAACCAAGGGGCTTACAACAACACGTGAAGTTATGAATATACTAGGTTGGCATAATGATGAAGGATGCTCCAAATGTCGCCCGGCACTGAATTATTATTTGGGGATGATGAACCCGGATACCTATGAAAATGAGGAAGATTCACGTTTTGTGAACGAGCGGCTGCACGCGAACATTCAAAAGGATGGAACGTTTACAGTTGTGCCAAGAATGTACGGTGGTGTAACAACTCCAGAGGATTTGAAGAAAATAGCTGATGTTTCTCTTAAATACAACGTTAAAGTCGTTAAAGTAACAGGAGGACAACGGCTTGACTTGATTGGTGTCCGTAAAGAGGATTTGCCTAAAGTATGGGAAGAACTCGATATGCCGTCAGGATATGCCTATGCCAAATCTCTTCGTACAGTTAAAACCTGTGTTGGATCACAATTTTGCCGTTTTGGCACACAGGACTCGATGGGAATGGGAGAGTTGCTGGAACGGAAATTTGAAAGATTGGATTTTCCGGCAAAATTTAAATTAGCGGTCAATGGATGTCCGCGCAATTGTGCCGAATCATGTACGAAGGATATCGGAATTGTAGGCAATGATGGAGGCTGGGAGATTTTTATCGGTGGAAACGGTGGTATAAAAGCACGGTTGGCTGATTCGCTCTGTAAAGTGAAAACGGACGATGAACTGATTGAGATTGTGGGAAGCGTGATGCAACTGTACCGGGAAACAGGCCAATATCTGGAGCGTACTTCGGAATGGGTGGAACGGACCGGCCTTGAAGAGATTCGGAAGGCTGTCGTTCACGATGTAGATCATCGCAAGGCTTTAATAGAACGGATCGAATTTGCACTGCAACAGGTTGAAGACCCATGGAAAAAGATCATCAACGATGCCGATTCGCGCAAAAATTTATTTGAAGTCGTTACACCGTCTGTTGTGTGAATGTATTTAAAATCTTGCCTGGAGAAGGGAGCAATCAAGCGAATGATCAAGCATGCTGAGTGGCTTATCGTCGGCCACAGTAAGGATTTTCCAAATAGAATTGGGCGGACGATCCGGTTAAATGATAACGAAATCGCGGTTTTTCGCACTTCGGAGAACAAGCTTTACGCTGTTGAAAATTCCAGCCCGCATCCTAAAGGGGGGCCGCTTACCGAAGCGATGGTATCCGGTCATTACATTTATGACCCGCTATGTGATTGGAAGATTGATTTGGAGACGGGTATCGTTCAAGAGCCTGATACCGGACAAATTAAAACATTCACCATTCGGGAAGATGGAGAAGAAGTGAAAATATCTCTCTAATATAAATAACAAGAGCCCCGCAGGACCAAATCTTGCGGGGCTCTTGTTATCTTGGATCAGGTAATAGTAATACCTGCGCTCGCATAACCCACGACGGTGTTTACGAGGGAGAGTCCCGTAGCTGTTGCAGAGAAGACAAGGAGCAGGCGAGTCTGCGCAGTTACTGGTATAGCCAATCCGGTAGTGATGCCATTGGAAATGGTACCCAAGGCAATGATGCCAGTCAGTGGTGGAGCTAATGTAACAGTAGCCCCAGGGACCGCTGTAAAGGTGTTATCAGGTGTAGTCGAACTAAACAACTGGGCAGTAATCGTCACGGTTGATCCAACGAGAGTTAGCGCAGCCGTTGTGCTGAAATATCCAGCAATGGATGTAATTACGCCATCCCGTGGTACAGAAAAAGCAAAGTTAATTAGTGGCCCTACAAGTGTACCTGTCAGGTCAATGACTCCACCTAAAAGGCTAATACCTGTTGCCGAGCTTCCGAAGCCAATCAAACTCGTTGTTCCTACCAACC
>NZ_PNXQ01000011.1:123146-165752 GCF_005217525.1 Paenibacillus terrae
GTGGGTCCAACAGGCCCAGCGGCTCCGATAGGCCCGGCAGCACCAACAGGCCCGGCAGCACCAACAGGTCCAACAGGCCCCACAGCTCCTTGTGGTCCGGCAGCACCCACCGGCCCTGGTCCACCGACAGGTCCTGGAGCACCGCCCGGACCAGCAGGTCCAGCAGGCCCAGCAGGTCCAGCAGGTCCAGCGGGCCCTTGTGGACCGGGGGTTCCTGCCGTGCCACCCAACGCAATACTGATAGCCGTTTCGGCGCTTCTGATTGCACTGATCAAACTGTCTTTAAGAGCAGGATCAAGGGGTTCCTGCAAAATAATAGACAATAAGACCTCCAACAGTTGTTGCAGTGTCGTTCCAACACCGATCGGGGAGAAAGGAGTGGCTTCCGACGCTACGATAGCCAGTTCCAACGCCGCTAATAAATCTGTCTTGACTGAGCCTCTAAGTCTCAATTTATTCGAGAGAGCTAATAACCGATGTAAAATCTGATGCAATGAAGTTATATTAGCCGCAGACGGGTGCGCGAAAACGAGCGGGATGATGGCGACTAATTCCTTAATCAGTTTGAGAAGTTCTTCCGTTTCTCTGCTAATTTTAGGTGGTTTGCAGTCCTCGTCTTTTTTTGAAGCCCCACTGAACCTGAACGGTTTTCTGTGTTTCATGTTCAAATATCTCCTCCTTCACATTTCTCCCTACTGTAGAGGTGACAGGTGGATCATCGCCCCGCTTCGCAGATATAACAGTATATTTTCTGAAGCGAAAAGGGTGAATCACCATACAACAATTATTATTGGAGGCTTGTACATAAGCTTTAATATCGATTTTCTGTATTTCCAAACCGGGCTTCCAACTTGTAACGCTGTATAAAATATTCGTTAATTGCGGAACGCGAGCTGTTAGCCGATCTGATCCAACCAAAATGAACAGGCTGCTGTGCAAAGCGCTCGATTTCCAGTAGATGAACGGATTGGCCTCGCTCCATGGTCGCCTTTTGAAAGGAATAGTCGTGACCTATTGAAATAGCAAGTCCCTCTAATATTGCGCTCTGAATTGCACTATCCGAGTTCGTCTTGAACAAAATATTCACGTCACCAAACTGTTCGGTAAAGTCTCTGATAAACATATTGATATAGTCATCCTTATATAAAACAAAGGAATAGGCTCTCATTTCCTCAGGGGTAATAGATTTCTGTGAAGCCAGCGGAGAGTTCCTTCCGACAACAACCATCATTTTGCCTTGGTAGAGGGTATCGAAGGGCAGAGCCTCCTGCTGTAGTAAATCCTCGGGAAGAGCGATCATGCCCAGATCAATTTTACCTTGCCGCACCAGTTGAAGGGTCTTTAGAGAGCCTTGTTCCGTGACCTCAATGTGAACTTCCGGATGCTCCTCTTTTAGCGAGACAATAACGTTGACCAGTGTCGCCATTTCCGCAGGCATAGTGCCCAAACGCAGTAAACCACTTAAGGCGTGCTTGCGGTTTTCTGATTCCAGCAGCATTTCTTGAATGATTTTTGTTGCTTCAAAAGCTTTCTTAATGAATAGCTGGCCTTCTTCCGTGGAGGTTGTACCGGATCTTGAACGGATGAACAGCTTGAGTCCAAGTTCTTTTTCGAGAGCGGTTATGGCCTGACTGATGGCGGATTGAGACACATGCAGACGTAGGGCTGCCTCGGAGAGTGATTTTACTTTATCGACCTCTACAACATAAGTTAATTGTTCCAAGTTCAAAACAACATTCACCCCACATATAAGTGTTACTTAATTAAAAGTAATTATAATTAATTTTAATTAACTTCTCAAGAAGAGTAAAATAACAATGACATAAAATTTGAAAGCGCTTAAAGGAGTGACATCATGAAAGCAGCCGTAATTTATGGAACCAAGGATGTACGTGTTGAAGAGGTCCAAGAGCCTGGCATACAGCCTGGCAAGGTCAAGGTCAAAGTTGAATGGGCCGGAATTTGTGGAAGTGATCTCCATGCGTATCATCACGGGGTAGGTGTATCTGAAACACCACATCCACTTACCAAGCGCGGACTTCCACTGGTGCTGGGGCACGAATTTGCTGGAGTGGTTACTGAGGTGGGAGAAGGCGTAGCCCATCTTTTACCCGGAGATCGGGTGGCGGTTGAGCCGATTGTGTACTCACAGGATGATTATTATGTACAGCAAGGGAAGTATAACCTGGCAAATAATTTCGGATTTCTAGGTCTTCAAGGTGACGGAGGCTTTGCTGAGTTCGCTCTGGTTGAAGCGCATCAGGCGCATAAGCTTCCTGACTCCGTGTCTCTTGAGGAAGGAGCCCTTATTGAGCCAACTGCTGTAGCAGTTCATGCCGTTCGGGAAAGTCAGTTGAAGATCGGGAATAGCGTGGTTGTCTTTGGAGCCGGCCCCATCGGTATTCTAACGATTATTGCCGCCAAATCGGCGGGTGCTGCGGAAATTATAGCCGTGGATATTTCCTCGGAAAGACTGGAGAAGGCTCTTGAGGTAGGGGCAACCGTTGTGATTAACAGTGCCAATGAAGATGTGACTGCCCAAATACTCTCCTTGCATGAATACGGGGTTGATATTGCTTATGAAGCGGCAGGCGTACAGGCTACGTTTACGAGCGGGTTGGAGGTGCTGAAAAAAGGAGGACAATTGGTCGTTGTCGCAGCATACGCGAAACCGGTGACTTTGGATGTGAACAGCATCCTGATCAAAGAAGTATCCATTCGAACCTCAATCGCCTATCGGCATATCTTCCCTGAAGTCATTGCTATGATTGCGGCAGGCAGACTGGATATTAAGAAGGTCATTACTCAAAAAATAACGCTGGATCGTATCGTAGAGGATGGTTTGGAGCTTTTAATTTCAGACAAGCGTCAATCTAAAATCTTAATTGATACGCAAGGTTAGTCCATATCATTCACAAATACAGCGCGGTCTCCGAATAACTCGGAAACCGCGCTGTATTGGTTTATAATCCATTAATCTATATAACTTAGTCAGTCTTATTTGAAAATACGTTCCAGCAGTTCAGCCATTTCACCTCGGCTGATAGCTGCTTTGGGTTGGAGCGTTCCATCAGGATAGCCGCTGATCCATCCGGAGGATACGGCTTTTTCCAAGGCTGCGGAAGCCCATGCAGCGATCTGCTGTTTATCCTTATAGGATTGCAAGGTGACCGCGCTTGTGGTGGCAGATGCCTTATCCGCCATCGCATGTGACAATATCACCATCGCCTGTTCACGAGTAAGACTCTCATCGGGGCTGAATGTCTGAGTAGTTATGCCTTCGATCCATCCCTGACGATGAGCGGCTTCCACGGTGGATGCAGCCCAGTGCCCTTTCATATCTGTAAATGAGGTAGGCACACTCTCATCTCCATTGGTCCCCAACGCTCGGGTCAGTATGGATACAAATTCTGCGCGGCTTACTGCACGCTCCGGACGCATCTTGCCATCTTTGTAGCCTTGTAGCCAGCCTTTGTCTGCCAGCGATTGCAAGGATTTCGCCGCCCAATGGCCTTGGATATCCGACCATACCGTAGCTGCACCTTGCGAATCCGCTGAATTTGTTGTGCCGTCCTGCACGTTTGTATTATCGGATGGAGATTTTGTATGGGTAGAAACTGCAATCGCAAAGGTACTAAACCGGGTCGTATCGAAGCCCACAGCCGACAGGTTCCCTTTTGAATCCCTCACAGCCGTACCTTTTAGAATCTCCTGCTCTCCATTGTCATGAATAACGAGAATAGAAAACTGGGGTTCCTTGCCCTGCAATTCACGGATGGACTCGGCATCCAGCGGCAGAACGATGTGCGATGTACTACCTGTAACGTTAGCCTTGATTTCCACAGCCGTGCCAATCAGTTTCAGGCTGGATTGTTGTCCGGCCCAATCGCGGATCTGCTGTGTACGCTGTGCATCTGCCCGTTGGAATGACAATGCAACGTCCTGCTGACCCGAGAACATACGGGTTAAGGCATCACTGGATAGCATCAGTGTTCCATATTGGGATATGACTGCGGCCCCGACTTTATCCCATGTATTCAGCGAAGAATAGGGAAGAACAACACGGCTGGTATCCTTTTCCTGTTCCAGATGAATATCCGCGTAAGCCTTGCCTTCCAGGCGGGCCTGAGTGATTTGTCCATCCAGAAATGCCGAAGAAGGAGTAAAGATGATGATGGCTTTTCCCTGTTCAGAAAATCCGGGTTGCAGTTGTATAAGAGAGTTGTTGTAGTCTTCGTCTTGGTCTTTTTTATTAGAATTGCCCGTGTCTACAATGACCTTAGCAGGAACGGTTACTTCGATCTGTTGTGTCAGGGCGTGAGAACCGTCGCTTACCTTGGTGACCTCCAGTATTACAGCAACCGTCGTTTGGGTTGCTGCTGGGAAGATAGCTCCATCTGTACGGATAATATCCGGCTGGCTACTACTGCTGATGATCAGGCGGAAGCCCTCGGGTACAGCAGGCAGCTTGAGCAGGGTATCATTTGCAGCAGGCGTTGTTAGGCTTGAGATGGAATCGGCTACACGTTGGGCAGTCAGTCCTTGGGCATACACCAATCTGGAAGGAGCGCTCTCCATGCCATTCACGATCTGTAGCACGTAATAGCTGATTCCCTCAGGAACAGGCGTAAATATATATTTCCCTTCTCCCGAAGCGGTCCCTTCGGCAATAAGCTCCTGCTGGGCATTGTACAGCTCAAGCCGTGCGCCCGGCCAAGCACCTGTAACGATCACCGAGGCGGTAGCGTCATTGCCTGCTGCGGCTTCAATAGCACGGGGCAGCACGTTTATGTGGCGTTCGGCTGGCTCAGCAGACCAACTTGAATTATCACTATAAGCATAGTTCAATACGTATACACTGGGCGTATTCGTATCCACGTTGCCGATACCTGTTAGTTCAGGTACCAGAACATTACCGTACACGCTGTCCAGCACGCTGGCTCCCGGATCGGTGAAGCTGCTGCCAGCTTCCAGAATGATCGGGTTGTTGCCGTTCAAACGTACATAGGGTGTATTCGGCAACGCCTTTAATACCGTGATCATGAATGATCTTTGTACGGAGGCTGAACCTTTGGATATAGTGGCCTTTAATTGTACATTCACATCACCGTCTATAAACTTCGGCCGATTTACTTGACCCGTACTGCTGAGAACGTCCGGTTGATCCGAGGACCAATCAATACGTGTGTCAAATGCTCCTGTATTGGGCAGAGTGATGGAATCCTTAATCCCCTGCGGGTAATCCAGTTTCAGGGTATTTGCTGCCAAATTCACTGCTTCATCAGCACTTACGGGCAGTGCGGGCACGAGCAGGCTGAATGTTTTTCGAAGTTCAACTCCGCCTCTTGTCAGAACAGCTTCCAGTGTAATGGGTTGATCGCCCTGTACATAGCTCGGGAACGTGACCTGACCGTTGTGATCCAGGAACTCGGGGTGATTCGAAGTCCATGACACCTGAACGCCGTTCAAGCCTTCTTTCGGCAAATATACGTCCCCGGTTACGGTGGTTACGGGTACATCAAGTGCCGCGTAAGCCGCGTTTACAGCTTCAATATCGTTCATCGGCAGACTGAGCACGTGTGCAGTGAAATTTTTTGTTTTCGTTAAGCCTTCGAGACGCAGGACAGCCGTCAGGGTAACATCTGTATTTCCATCAATATAGGAGGGTCTGCTAAGTGTTCCATCGGGTGCAATAACAAGCGGGTTAGCAGAGGACCATTCGATCTGGACGCCACCATAGCCGGATAATGGGAGAGAGACGTTTTCTTGCACTGCGGACAAATTGCCCAAGGATAGGCTATCTGCTGCCTGGTCCAGTGTGTCCTGGGCATTTACCTTCAATACAGTAACCTCAAAGGTTTGAGTATCCGAAGCGGTTCCCTTAGTAATCGTCGCGGTCAGTTTTACTTTCCGGTCGCCCAGATCGTAGCGCGGGCGTGTGACAGTCCCCTCATTGGTGATAATATCCGGGGTATCCGAACTCCAACTCACCGTTGTATCGTTCAATCCAGTCAGTGGGAGTGTCAGCCGTTGTGATACCGCAGCAGCCGAATCTCCTGATGCAAAGCCAGGAGCCAGTGCAGCTTTGGCCTGTGCAACATATTCCGCATCGGTCACCATATTCACTGTGACCTCTACGGGAGTACTATTGCCCTGAACGTTCACAGCCTGAAGGCTGTAAAGAGCCGCACCGGAAGGTAACGACGAAGCATCTGTGAATTGGGTTAATGGCCCTGTATACAGGGTAACGTTATTTCTGATGACCTTGTATGAAGTTGCGTAAGGAACGGCATCCCAGCTCAATTCCACCGCATTTCCTTTTTGGGTTCCTGTAAAATGACCTGGAGCCTGTGGAACGGGCAATCGTTCCCCATAAGCCTCAAATTCCATGACAGAAGCCCACTGGTTGTTTCTCGCATTTCCTTGATCAATATATAAGCGCAAGTATCGTGCAGTCACCGGGGAAATGCTTCGGCTATAACGAGCGTTAGCGTTATTTTGAACAGTATCGGAAGTAACCCAATTCGTTCCATCACTGCTCGTTTGCAATCGGAAACTGTAAGGGTCGCGCTGATCCTGCCATCCATTCATGATTCCCATCCCTGCTACACCGTAGCGATCCACGATATACCAGTCTCCCAGATTTACCTGAATCCATTTTTCACCGTTGCTGGCTTGATACCAGCGGCTTGTCGGCTCATAGGAGCCGTCCACTGCTCTGGCGGGTTCATAGGGCTGGCTGTAGCCGCTTGATGTTACGGGTTTGTTAAGCACTACATTTTCCGTACCAGCAGCACGGGCTTCATCCGTCCCTATAAGCAGAACCGCACCGCCGATAATGGGCAGCAGTGGAATCAGCAAACGATAGGGTTTTATTTTGTTGCGTGTGAAGTTATTGCCTTCGAGCACGCGATCACCTCTTCTTTAGAAAAATAGCATAGCGTTTTGCACACTCATTAGTCACGAGGCGGGTATGCGCCCTGAGTTGCGATGTAGTAGTTCACGTTCGGCATTGGAGAAGCCCCGCGCAGGTCAGGTAAAGCAAAGGTGCTTACTCCATCGCCACCAAAATTAGTGCCCAGCAGAGAGAATAATGCCGTATTTTGCGAAATGCTCAAGATCTGCCCTTCGCATTTTAACCATCCCCTGGGAGCGAAAGTGTAAGGATACATCGTAATTTCTCCGAGGTAAGGCATATCTGCTGCTTGTGCCTGCTTGGGACTTACCGCCGTTCCTCCTACCAAAATGACCGCTAACAAACTCAACACAGCGGCTTTCTTCCAAAGATGATTCTTCATACCTACAACCCCTTTTTAGATTCGAATAATGGACAAAAAATTCAACGAATTTGTGACGCTAGTCATGGAATGAAATGATACTATCATGGATTTGGGCTTTTTACATCGCTAGACACCTATCAAATAAACCATTTTATTCCTTTTATTAGGCAAGAATTTTATTCCACCAAGTAAGTATTCCTTGAAGGAATATCCCTTGTTATGTCTCGAATGTGTATCTGATGGTGGGAAAGCGGATCAATGCTCATGCATTTTTTTTCTAATCCAGGTAAATATATATACAAATCGTATGTATGCGAAGGGGGAAGGGACATGTGGCAGGCAATTGTAACTCATATGCCCAAATGGACAGTGTTAGTACAGGCTATCTTTTTGTCTCTTGTATCTTTACTCATCTTGTTGGCGTTCGACAAATTAAAACGGTGGACGGCAGAGAAAGCAGACGCAAGGAACGAATAGAGCTGCTTGAAGAACGCGACCGTACAGAGGAAGATGCTCGCGATCCTTCTGAAAGCAAAGATCCGAATGTACGTAGGAATGAGGACGAGAGCTATTCTGAGGATTATGAGGCGAATGTAACGAAGATGAGACAAGCCATAGTCGATATGGCGGATGTTAACGAAAAGTCTATTTTTCTGGATCATTTACAGGCCAGGGTGAGTCTGTTTTGTGTAGATGGCTTAACGGACAGGGCTAGCATGGATCAAAATATAATCAAGCCATTATTAGATTGGGGAAACTCAGACCAAGAGGAGGAAATACCGAAAGGCGACGCGCTACGGGATGTGGTTATCCGTCAAGTCATGCTTGTAGCAGAGACAGAGCATGCACAGGATGTGAAATATTCTTTGCAGAAGGTTTTGTTTGGCTCGATCGTACTCTTGATCGAGGGTACTTCAGGTGTACTTATTCTGGGTTCATCCAAGGGAAAAACTCGCGGAGTGGAGGAACCATTATCAGAATTGGTATTGCGAGATCCCCGGATTTCTACCCCACTATAGATTTTATTCCAGAAATCCGGGGGCGGTGGCGATGGCGATGGGGAGCACCATCCGACTGCGCAGTGGCGCGATAGGTAACTTTTAAGTTCGGCTTATACATTTCCCTAATTCTCTTGGATAGCAATTACGGTTTAATCAAACAGCGGCAGCGTTTCTTCCAACCACGTAATATAGCTTTCTTCCCGATTAATGGCACGGCTCAGCACCAGATAATGTCCGAATTGTTCAGAGTCGGGAGATTGAAGGTTTTCGTCCAGCAGCCGGAGTGAAGTCTTGCTCTCGTATAAATGCTCCAGCTTCTCTTTGCGTTTGGCAATCTGGTCCTCGAACAATCGTTTGTTCTCTTCTTTCGGGATGGCTGCTGAAAAATATAGCATAAGCATAAATTCATCCTTTTCCGTTTCCGGTAAATCTTTGGGACTCAGCAGCCATTCGGTCAGCTCCCGGGTTCCCTTGGGCGTGATGCAGTACAGCTTCTTTTCCAGCTTGGCTCCTGTAATGGAGGTGCGATATTCGATTAACTCTTCTTCGGTCAGCCTTTTGAGCTCAGGATAAATCTGACTGTGCTTGGCGCTCCAAAATTGCCCGATTTCCTTCTTGAATTGGCTCGTAATATCGTAGCCGCTCATTTCCTCTTTGTGAATTAGGCCCAGAATGGCATATTTTAATATACGTTTCAACGTAGCTCTCCTCGCAATGCGGTATTTGACAGTAGTATACCACAGTGCTACAATTTATATGTAATTAAAAACATGTTTAAGTTTACATGTTTAAGATTCTATACTTATTATTTTTGCATGATGTTCAATTCATGACAACTCATAATACGGAAAGAAGGATGCAGGATGGACAAGTTTATCGGCAGTCACATGATCTACACCTACGAGAATGGTTGGGAATACGAAATTTATATTAAAAATGAAGACACAATCGATTATCGCATTCATAGCGGCATGGTAGGCGGACGTTGGGTACGTGACCAGAAGGTGAATCTGGTAAAGCTGGTGGAGAATGTGTACAAAGTGTCTTGGACCGAACCGACTGGTACTGACGTTTCTTTGAACTTTATGCCAGAGGAAAAACGAATGCACGGCATTATTTTCTTCCCTAAATGGGTTCATGAGCATCCGGAAATCACTGTACGCTATCAGAACGATTTTATTCCGCTGATGGAAGAATCACGTGAAAAGTACGAAACCTATCCCAAATATGTTGTCCCTGAATTTGCAGATATTACATTCATAGAAAATGCGGGTGTAAACAACGAAAAATTGATTTCTCAAGCACCCTACGCAGGAATGACAGACGATATTCGTGCGGGTAAGCTGCAAGCATAATCAAGCATTTGCTGATGGTGTAAAGCCTGGGTCTGTGATGAGCAGCTCAGGCTTTTTTGTGCTGATTGGAGAGAGGGGGATTATCAGTGAGCGGGATTTAGAATGAATAGTAGACCAGACCATGCTCGATCAGATAAGAACGGCTAATCCGTGGTTTGACGATGGGCGTTGCAAGAGAGAGACTTTGCAGGTTCACGTGGGTGGTCAGGTCGGATAAGGCGGACAGAGCCAGCTCTGCTTTGACATGTCCCCAGTTGTCAGCGTGGTGCTGAATGTATTGGTGAGCCTCGGTAAAGGATAGACCCTTGAGCAAGGTAAACACGGAAGCCCATCGGACGAGGTCGAAGGTTCCTTTGATTTCAGGTAGCTCATATTCTGCCATACCTTGAGCGCCGTTACACGACATGGTGAGCAAGCCACAGCAGCGGTGCTGAACATGTTTAGAGTCTGGAAACTGACGATAGTCATACTGAATGATTGCCATGAAACCAATCCGTAATTGAGTTGCTTTGGACGTTTTGGGCTGGGCAAGCGTCATGCTCATGCTAGAATGGCCTCCTTCGATTCACCGTAAATAGGGATGGGAGAATCATACGTCACAGCGGATGTAATGTAAATCACAAACAAGGGCTTAAAATGAGGATGAGTAACGAAAACCGACTTTTAATACTCATGAAAGCGGATACTTTCATCCGTTTCTTTTATTATCTTGCCGATAGTCCTTTACAATGACAAAAAGACAACCCCGGATATCCTTATCCCGGGGATTGTCTTTATGCTCTCTTAGATCCAAAAATCATAAAACTGATCGCGGCTAGAACCCAGACACCAATACCGCCATAGAGCATGATCAAGCCAAAGCCGTGCACAAGCGCTGCATGGACGACGGCTCCAGACGCATCCAGTGAGGATAGTTCTGGCAAACTCTGCTTGAGAGATACAGTATTTCCGGCGGCTATTTTTTCGGCTACAGACCGCAATTGCACTGCATTGAGAGTCCCGGAAAGGGCACCCTTCAAATAGGACAGAATACCTTCCTGCAAGATGAATCCCATCACAGCGATGTTGATGGCTAGACTGATCAATCTGGCACTCATATCTATACCGGAAGCCATGCCTGCACGGGCACTCGGGACAGAGCCGGTAGTCGTGTTGGTCACAGGCGTGTTGGTTAAGCCCAGTCCTATACCAGCCAACAAGGAGCCAGGGAGCATGGTCAACCAACTGGCGTGATCGCTGCCGCTGCCATATTTCATCAAAATGAAGCCCATACCGAGGATGAACATACCTGATGGAATGACTATGCGCGGCTGATAGCGGAGTGAAAAACGCTCTGCCAGAGGTGGAATTACCAAGGTGGGCAGAGCATAAGCCAAGAGAGACAGCCCGGCGGGTACGATGCCGTAACCCAGGCCACTCTGGAAATAGATCGGCAGATAGATCATGAACGGCCAGAAACTGAAGTTCATGCCGATGGAGCCAAGGAGAGCGCCAGAGAAATTACGTATCTTGAATACGGAAAAGTCAAACATCGGATGGGCGCTGAGCTTTTCCGCGAATAGAAAAATAATGAAACTTATTGCTACTGCAATAAGGATGCTGATGGATGCTCTGCTGGTAAAGCCGAGTTCCGGCCCTTGCGTGATAAAGTATGCAAGGCCAAAAACTGTCAACGAAAGCGTGATGATGCCGATAATGTCCAGCTTTTTCACCTGCGGATCGCTGGACTCCTCTATGCCACCGAAAACAAGAATCAAAGTGAGGATGGTCAACGGAACGTGGACCAGGAAAACCCAATGCCAGTTCAACACGGCCACGATCATGCCGCCAATGATAGGTCCAAAACCGAGGCCGATACCGAACACGATCCCCCATATGCCAAAGGCTTTGCTGCGTTCTTGTCCTTCCTGAAACCGATGTGAAAGAATTGCTATCTGGCAAATCTGCATCGCACCAGCACCCACCCCTTGAAGAAACCGGCTGATGATCAGAACCGATGTGCTTTGCGCCAAGCCACAAATCAAGGATGTAATACCGAACAAGACGAGGCTGATAATAAAAATACGTCTCCTTCCATACCGGTCAGCCAGCGTTCCAACAGCCATCAGAACTGTGGCACATGCAATGGTGTAAGCGTTCATAATCCATTGCATATCCTTAAGATCGCCATGCAATACTTTTTCCAGAGTTGGCAGTATCACTGGCACACTGGAAATTTCGAGGCCGAACATCAATGCGGACAAACATATAGCGGCCAATGCAATGATGTTTTTGCGGGAAAAGGATAGGCTCACTGCGAGGTCCCCCCAGACTTTTGTTCATCTGCTACTGTTCCTGCCTTATTTAATACGTATTTGCTCAAGGGCAGCCATCCTCTCTATCTTTTCATGTTTGGTTCACCTTATCGATGTGAGTTTTATTATATAATCTATATCATTCATTTTACATAACGCAATCCATCCATTATGATGACTATACAAAGTAATTAAATGAATTTCTCAAAAAAACGTTAAATTTAAAGGAGAGCATTCAAAGTGGATCATGTAGACAAACAAATCCTCTTTCATCTTCAAAGTCAGGCAAGGATTTCAATGACGGAGCTAGGAAAATGCGTGGGTTTGTCCCAACCTGCTGTAACAGAACGAGTCAAACGAATGGAAGAAAAAGGGGTTATCAAGGAGTATCGCACTATCATCTCTCCTGAAAAAATAGGAAAGGATACGGCAGCCTATATATTGTTTCGGACTAGAGATTGCCATGCATTTCTTGATTTTGTCCATACATCTCCACATGTTGCCGAGTGCCACCGTATAAGCGGAGAACACAGTTATTTATTAAAAGTAGTGACCAGCTCGACGCGCACCCTCGAAGAGTTTAGCAACCAGTGTGATAAGTATGGAACCTACACGAGCCTGCTTGTCATGTCGTCACCGATCGATCATAGACTTCTCATTCATTCTCTGGAAGAAGCAAGTGGAGCTGCTCATTCAGAAAAAGATTAAGGATGAAAGAAGACACCCTCGGGTATCGGTATCCCCGGGGGTGTCTTCATCATGAAAATATATAGTTAAGCTGATTAAACGGGCGTTACGTCCTGAATCGCTTCTTCTTCTTTCCAAATCACGTTCTCGCGATAGTTTGATCCCCAATCGTACATCGCTCTCAGTACCGGAATCAGGCTTTCGCCATGCTCGGTCAATGAGTATTCCACATGCGGAGGAACGACAGGATAGACTTTACGAAGAATGAGTTGATCCTCCTCCAACTCGCGCAACTGGTTGGTCAGCATTTTTTGCGTAATGTGGGGAATCAGCTTTTTCAGTTC
Source organism: Paenibacillus terrae (assembly GCF_005217525.1). Taxonomy (GTDB): domain Bacteria; phylum Bacillota; class Bacilli; order Paenibacillales; family Paenibacillaceae; genus Paenibacillus; species Paenibacillus terrae_C. The sequence goes on from NZ_PNXQ01000011.1 coordinate 136,108, forward strand.
ACCGAACCGCTTGGTGCCTTCTAGGCCGAGATGCCACAAAATAATCAGCTTCCATTTTCCGCCGATGACTGCGAGAGTTAATTCTTTATCACAATTAATCAGCTTCAAATCAATCCGATCTTTTACAGTAGTGATGTTCATCGACCTCCTGTCCGTAGTTACTCTAAGTATACTATTTATGGCTACTATACGCAAAAGGGGATACATCCATTTTGGAAACTAACCATACTTTTGGATACGGATGGACCGGACAGTGACGAGTAATGGTTTGTGAGCGTTTGGGAAAGCTATGACAGTTAAGAAGGAATGACGATGGTGTTAAATGATTCCGGCTCCAGCTCAAAATGATGTGTACCCTCTCCAGCGGACAGATTCAGCACACGTGATTCGTGGAACGGGTTGGCAATGACCACTACCGTTTGTCCGTCAGCATTGCGGAAAGCAACGGCATTTCCCGTCCATGATCCACGGAGTCCAATGCGTCTCGCACCCGGCAATACAAAATGAGAAAAGTGCTTCATCACGTAATATTCCGGGTTCAGGGTACGCTTACGATCCGCCGGATCAACGGTGATCATCGAATTTTGCTCCCATCCCCATGTGCTCTTGCCTTTTGGCTCCAAAACCATGTTCCAGTAAATATAAGCATTCACGCCATTGGTGAAGTAGTGCTGGTACAGGTTATATACATATTTGGCATAGTCCCACGAATTTTCTCCGTTCCCGCACTCATTTTCTGTCTGCATGTAACGAAGCTCGGGATAGCTGGCTACGGTGCGCTGGATGGCGTTTTTACCTGCCCACTGATAGCCCACGCCCTTAATATATTTGTAGGCCTCTGGGTCACTCAGCACGGTATGAGCATATTCATCGAATCCGGTGGACGTTTTCTTCATTAATTCTTCCCATGGATCGGGGGCATTGATGGTACCCAGCCAAATTTCAGTATCCAGTCCGTGCTCCTCGAAGGTAGGGCCCAAGTAGTCGCGGATAAATTCCCGCAGTTGTTCTCCGGTCCATACACAGGAAGGGAATTTTTGATCGGCAATGACTTCATTTTGAACATGGACCTGATGAATCGTAATGCCTGCCTCGCGGTAAGCCTGCACAAATTTGACGAAGTATAATGCATACGCTTTCAAAATATCCTTTTCCCAGCGCAGTGTGCCATAATTGTAAGCCTTGGGCGATTTCATCCATGTCGGCGGGCTCCAGGGTGAAGCGAACAGCTTCAAGTCCGGGTTAAGTTGTAACGCTTCCCGAATAAAAGGAATGAGATACTGCTGATCACGCTCGATGGAAAAATGCTTCATTTCCACGTCGCCATCCGTTTCATTGTGGCTATACCATTCCAGCGCGTAGTCACTGGCTCCAATAGGGAGTCGGCAAATCGTGAATTTGTGCTCGCCCTCCGGGTGGAAGAGAGAATGAAGCACCTGCGCCCGTTCGTCGCTCTTCAAATGATTCAAGGCCACATAGCCCAGTTCATTAAAACAGCCGCCAAAGCCTTCGACGAGCTGATGCGTTTCCCCCGTAATGGTCAGGTTGGCCTGCTCTTGGGTTTCGCTAAGATGATGAGATCGGGATTGCCAAGCTTGAGCTTTGGAAGTGGAAAACCACTGAATGGTCTGATTGGACATATATTACCCTCCTGTGAACGCTTTTTGTATCTCTTCTTATTATAGGGTAGGATCATAGGAGATGAGATGGTCTGAGCCAAGACAAATTTGCCCTAATCCAAGCTGGATTCTGCTGATCAGAAGTGCCAAGAACACATAAAGAACACATGTCTTTGGTATGCTGATGTCCTAGAATGACCGAAAGAGGTAAGTCAATTGAAAAAAAGGGTTCTTCTCGTCGAGGATGAAATACGAATCCGTGAAGTCATTGCGGATTATTTTAAACAGAATAATTGGGAAGTCTATGAAGCAGGCAATGGAAAAGATGCGCTAATCTGGTTTGATTCGGTGCAGCCCGACCTGATCATACTCGATATTATGATGCCGGAGCTGGATGGTTGGGAGGTATGCCGTCAGGTTCGCAGCCGTTCCGGGGTGCCGATCATTTTACTGACCGCCAAATCCGGTGATGATGATAAAATATTGGGCTTTGAGCTGGGAGCAGATGACTACGTTACCAAGCCTTTTAGCCCCAAGGTGCTGATCGCCCGCGCGAATGCGCTGATGAAACGGGTAGAGGGCCATGTGCTGCCTGAGTCGCATGTCCAGCGGTTCGGCACGGCGATTCTCAATACGATGGCTCGTCGGCTTGAGGTGGATCAGGCGGAAGTCGAGCTGACGCCCAAGGAGTATGAGTTGCTGCGGCTGCTTATACATAACAAAGGTATGGTCATTTCACGGGATGCGATACTTAGCCGGGTATGGGGGATCGACTTTGAAGGAGACACACGGGTCGTGGATACGCATATCAAAAAGCTGAGAAGCAAGCTGGGCCGTGAATCACGCCATATCCGAACTGTTTTTGGTACAGGCTACAGGTTTGAGGAGGAAGAATGAACAAACGGGGAGTTACCTTTAAATTGTTCATTATGACCGTTGTATTTTTTCTTTGTTTTTACGGCATGGTGATTTTGAGCCAATTGCTGTTTTTTGAAAAATTTTATCAGCAGCAGAAGATTGGACGCGTGGAAAGCCGTTTGCAAAGCTTTGGTCAAAGCTATGTCAAGGAAGCTTGGGGCTCCGACAGGGTTTCACGGGAGGCAGCCCGTTTTATGTTTCAGAATAAGAATCAGTTGGCGATTGTCACTTTGGACGGCAAAGTAAAGCTGGATGACCCGTTCCATATCAATCTCAGAAAAGCAGACGGACAGATCGTTAAAATATCGCTGTCTCTGTTTATGAGCCAATTTGGAGATGAACTGAGGGCGGCCCGGATTCAGCCGGGCGACTCATTAACCGTTGAAGGCGAAGTGTTGGAAACCAACGGCATCTCTTCTGCCAATTTCATTTATCCGACAGGCATTCAGAAGCCTGGCTCCAAACATATAGGAACGACATCGGAAGAGGCGAGCACAGAGGGCGGTGTAAGGTTGTCCGGTACGGTGACAGAAATTGTGCTGCCGGATCTGAAAACCTGGAGCCAGCGGCAAGGCTTGCTGTTTAGTGCTTTGGAGGAATGGTTTCCTTTGTCGCAGACCCATTTGGAGAAGCTCAAGAATTTTGAAGTGCTGGAGGAAGAGTGGAAGGAGCCTTGGACGGGTGTGCGTAATGCGGTCATTGTCCATCCTGTGCGACAAAGCACCGGAGAGATCGACCTGCTGTTCACAGTGACATCGTTGCAGGAAATCAGCGAGACGAATGAAGCTCTGCGCTGGTTCTATCTGTACTTGGGCATCGGGGGTTTTGCGCTGATTCTTATATTGTCCTTGTTCTATTCACGAATGGTAACCCGTCCGCTTATTGCCTTGAACAATACTGCCAAACGGATGGCTAAGCTCGATTTTACAGCCCATACACCGATTCGGCAAAATGATGAGCTGGGCAGCCTGTCCTACAGCATGTATACCCTGTCCCAGAACCTGGACACCGCTTTGCGCGAGCTTCAGGAGGCTAACCAGCAACTGATTGAGGACATGGAGCAGAAACAGAGGATGGAGGCTGTGCAGCAGGACTTTTTTGCCAACGCCTCTCATGAGCTGAAGACCCCGCTTAGTATTGTTAAAGGCTTCGCAGAAGGGCTACAGGATGGCGTTAGTGCCGGTAAGCAGGACCACTATATCAAGGTGATTGTGGAGGAAGCGGACAAAATGGAGCGACTGGTCAAGGATATGCTGGATCTCGCCAAGCTGGAGTCCGGTACTCTCAAGCTTCGCAAAACGACCTTTATACTGAGCGAGCTGGTGGAGGAAGTTGTGGATAAGCTGTTCCATCTGCTAAAGGAAAAGCATCTGGAGGCGGTCATTATCCCTGCGAATGAGCTGCCGATTCATGCCGATGCCGGATGGCTGGAGCAGGTTATTTTCAACTTCGTCATCAATGCCATCCGGCATGCCGATGAAGGAAGTTCGATTACGATCCGAATCGAAGGCTCCGGGGAAATCAATACCTTTTCCATTGAAAATAAAGGGGAAACGATTCCCGACGATCAGCTGGAGCAAATTTGGGAACGCTTTTACCGGGCCGAGCTTTCACGCAGCCGTCAGACAGGGGGAACCGGACTGGGACTGTCGATCGTCAAACGGATTTTGGATTTGCACGATTTTCGCTATATGGCGGAGAATACCAAGGATGGCGTTCGATTTGTCGTCATATTCGGAGGTTAAGCTATGGCAAAGGAGTCAAGCAGTATGAAATGGAATTGGTTACCCTCACTATGCACGATTGCAAATCTGGGGGCAGGGGTACTATCCCTGTTTTACACGATTCATGAGCAATATACGACCGCTTTTATTCTGATTATGGTGGCTGCCTTGTGGGATGTGCTGGACGGTTTACTGGCAAGGCTGCTGCATTGCTCCAGTGATTTTGGCAAGCAGCTCGATTCGCTGGCGGATGTAGTCTCATTTGGCGTTGCCCCTGCTTTCTTGACCTTGTTCTACCAACTGGGAGGTACACATTGGATGGGGCCCCTTGTGGCTGTTTTGTTTGTGATATGCGGTGCGGTAAGGCTGGCAAGATTCAATCTGTTAGCTTTTAGTAAAGGCTTCGTAGGCATGCCAATTACGGCTGCGGGTGTGATCTTGTCCTTCATGTTTTTATGGAGTGAGCATTTGCGGCCCGAATTATTGCTTGGGCTCATGGTAGTGCTTTCTTTCCTGATGGTTAGCCGTATTCCGTTCCCGTCCTTCAAAAAATAACCGATCAGGAGGTGGCACCCTATGGAATGGGCTATGAGCATGATTACACAATACGGGTACATTGCTATTTTTGCACTTCTTGCTCTCGGGATTATCGGCCTTCCGATTCCTGATGAAATTATTATGGTCTTTGTCGGCTATCTGTCCTCCATCATGGTACTGAATTATTCAATGTCTGTACTGGTCAGCTTTATGGGGGCCATGACAGGCATGATGATCAGCTACACACTGGGCAAAAAGCTGGGACAGCCTTTGGTGGATAAGCACGGCAAGTGGTTCGGGCTGACACCAAAGCGGTTTGCAAGGGTGAAGGTGTGGTTTACACGCTTCGGGCTGTGGACCATTCTGATCGGTTATTTCATTCCGGGAGTCAGGCATGCGACAAGCTACTTGTCTGGAATTAGCGCAATGCCTGTTCGAAAATATATGCTGGTGGCAAGTACAGGTTCTCTCGTATGGACCCTTATTTTTATCTCCATTGGTTATGTTACCGGAGCAAATATACACTTTCAGTAAGGCTATACCAAAAGTAATGTAGCATTTTTCATGTATTCCACCGATAATAATAAAGAAACGGTACAACCAGTGAGGGGATCTGTAGTGAACGCTTTTATGAAGCATACTGAAAAATTACCTAGTTTTCTGCAAATGATTCTGAATATCTCGTTGTTTCTGGTCGGACTGATTTTAAGCTTCTTGCTGCTGAAAGAAACATGGTCCATTTTCTCCTATGTTTTCTTGTCTACAGAGTTGGATAAGAATTACTACGAATTCACGGATGAGCTGCTTGTATTCTTTATGTATTTTGAGTTCATCGCATTAATTGTTAAGTACTTTAAAACTAATTTCCATTTTCCTTTACGTTATTTCATCTATATTGGCATTACGGCTGTCATCAGGCTCATTATTGTAGATCACGATGATGCCAAGAATACATTTTGGTGGTCCATTGCCATCCTGATCATGGTAGGTTCTCTATTGATCGCTAACAGTAAATTGTTAAAAAGAGAAAGCTGATCGTTAGGACAGATTACAAGGTTGACAGTCAAGAAGGAGAGAGGGAATAAAGACGAATGGTAAGAAATTGGATGAATCATGCGGGTGTTAGGCGGGTAGCCGTCCTTGCGATAATCATTTTGGCGTTGTTTTTATTAAGAAGCATGATGAATATTATTTTGTTAACCCTGCTGCTTACGATCCTGATCGGCAGTATATATAACGGAGTGACCAAGCTGATTAAGCGGTTCGCCAATGTGCCGCCTACGATTGTGCTGCTACTGGTGTATGTGGTGCTGATTCTGATCATCGTATGGGGAGTTTACCGGATGGTGCCGCTGATTAGCGTGCAGGTCAAGCAGGTGTACCTCATGATTCAGCAAGCATATATGTACCCGGATCGTAACAAATGGAACGAAACGATTATCGAATTTATGAATACGCTGAATGCTCAACGACTATTTGAGCCTGGCTTGAATGCAGTCATGAAAGTAAGTCAATTGGGCACACAACTGCTGGTGTCGATTATTTTGAGCTTATTCTTCCTGATGGAAAAATCCTATATTACACGCTTTACAGCTACGTTTAAGTATAGCAAGCTGGGGTGGTTTTTTGAAGAAGTGGGTCACTTTGGCCGCATGTTCCTGGATACGTTCGGGAAGGTGCTGGAGGCTCAACTGCTGATTTCACTGATTAACTGTATATTGACCACAATAGCGCTCTGGATTATGGGTTTTCCCAATCTGCTCGGTCTTGCATTGATCATCTTCGTATTGGGTCTGGTTCCGGTGGCAGGTGTGTTCATCTCACTGTTGCCGCTCGGTCTGATCGCCTTTAGCGTCGGAGGCATTCATTATGTTATCTATCTGATCATTCTGATCGTGGTGATCCATGCGATTGAAGCTTATTTCCTGAATCCGAAGCTGATGTCATCCAAAACCAATTTACCGATTTTCTTTACCTTTGTTGTCCTGATTTTCTCTGAACATCTGATTGGGATTTGGGGGTTGATTGTTGGTATTCCGCTGTTCGTCTTCTTCCTTGATCTGATCGGGGTACAGCGCAAGCAAGAGAAGGATACCTGATTTAACGAATGCCTGCGAAGCCGCAGGCATTTTTAAATTCTGGGTTATCTGTAGTACACTGAGTATAAAGATGTTGCCAGTTAAATAAGGAAACGAGATGATAAGGGTGGATCAGAAAACCAAGATACTGGCTATATCGGGGAGCCTTCGTCAAAAGTCCTCCAATACAGCCTTATTAAAGGCTACCATTGGGTTAGCGCCAGAGAATATGATATTTACGATGTATAACGGATTGGGTGAGCTTCCTCATTTTAACCCGGATCTGGATGTAGAAGACGGGCCGGCTTCCGTCAAGGAGCTGCGGGAACAACTGAAAGAAGCGGATGGGGTATTGATCTGTACGCCGGAATATGGGAATGGTGTTCCGGGTACTTTGAAAAATGCATTGGATTGGATCGTTTCTTCGGGTGAATTTGTAAATAAACCTACAGCAGTTATTAGCGCGTCACCTTCTCCTATGGGTGGGAATCTGGCCCATGCCTCTCTGTTGCTCACACTGCAAATGATCAATGCCGAGATTGTGGAAAATGGAAAGGTTATTATTCCGCATATCACATTGAAACTAAACCAGGAAGGCGTAATTACCGATTCTGAAACCAGGCAGGAGTTATATGCATTACTTCAAGGGCTTGAGCAAGCTTGCTCAAGATAGACAGTTTAGAGTAAAACAAAAGCAGACCCTTCATGAACACATCATGGAAGGATCTGCTTTTTAACTTAATCAAATGTTAGATAGTATCCAATAAGCTCTCATATACCTTTAATCGGGCATATACCGTTTCAAGTATCGGATATGCATCATTACTGCCAGAAGCCAATGCAAGAAGTGAACCATGCAGGTGACTCGCTTCAATCGGAAGCTTTTTATGCATATCACGCTGCATGGATGACATCATCTCCGGTCGTAAGGACTCCATCGTTTTCAATGTATGAGCTTCCATCTCTGAATCAATCGGCATCCCTGCGTTGCGAGCAAGTGTGACCATCTCATGCAGCAGCTTTTCGTATATAGCACGTGACTCTGCCGTGGCAAGTATAGTCCCGACAGAGGTATCCATTAGTGTTGTGATTCCGCTCAAGCTGGCAACAAATATATATTTCTGCCAAACTTCACGCTGGATGTCCTGACTGCGTGTGACTATGAAGCCTGCATGATCAAGATGATTCAGCAGTATTTGTGTACGCTCTGATTGCACACCGTTCCATTCACCGAAGACGATACGGTGGAATGGACTTGTCTGAACGACAGAACCATCATGATCTAGCGTAGTTTCGATATAACAAAGTCCGCCTAGCACTTTTTCCGGCCCGAACTGCTTGCGTAAAGAGTCAAAATGTTCATAACCGTTAAGTAACGGAAGAATCATGGTATGTTCACCGATATAGGGCTCAAGATCGAATTGCAATTGGGGCAGATGATACGCTTTGACCGCAACGATAATGCAGTCGAACGGCTCGACAGCTTCACCATATGTAATAGTACGGATTGGCGTCTGGAAATCTCCATGAACACTTTTAACAATCAGACCGTTCTCTTCCAACTGAGATTTTTTGGAAGGACGTACGAAGAAGGTCACGTCTTCTCCTTTTTGAACAAGACGTCCCCCGAAGTAGCCTCCTATCGCCCCTGCACCTACAATCAAAAATCGCATCATATGGTCCCTCCCTTTGCTTTTGCATTCCCATACAGTCGTTCTACTACGTTCTCATCTGCTTTAAAAACACGCTCTTCGCCCGGAAAAGAACGATCCTTCACGTCCTTGACATATTGCCCGATGCTGTCGCGGATCAGAGTACCTATATCCGAATATGTTTTTACGAACTTTTTCTCCCGGTAAGGAGAGGAGTATTGCAGCATGTCATGGTGGACTATACCAGCTTCCTCAGCCAAACGAGCAGACGGATAGTCATACGCCGTGATCATGCTTATAGGTAAACCTTCTCGTTTCATTTTCTTCAATTGCAAAATATTAAGCGCTTTTGGGGTTGCCATGGTTACATCCAATCCTTTCCCTACCTTTGTTTTAGATCACAAAAAAAACCTTTCAGCACATGGCCGAAAAGGTCCGAAAGGCAAAAAAAGAGTCAATTTGCGACCGTTCTTTTGTCTCGGTCCTTGCGGATCAGAGCAAAATCCAACGAGTTCACCTCCATAGGCTCACACATCTACATATTGAATTACACTAAACTAGAGTACCGTTCGAAGTTGTCGATACAGCCTCTCACGGAAGTATATCAAAATATAGGGTTCTTGCATAACTTTCTCTGCAATACGAACAGAACAAGCCCTTCCAACTTCCTGATAGGAAGTGAAAGGGCTGTTCAGCTTGCAGATACAGTATATGAAATATCGCTCAAAGCTTTAGGAAAGGTAAACGACCATTAAGAAAATCCGGGCAGAACGGCGGAAGCGGACATAAAGAAATCCCGTCAGCATTAACGCCCATAGAACAAGGTCCACAATCGGAATCGTCCCGAAGGTCACTCCTTTTGCCTGCGCGTCATACTCTAATTGTAGCATGGACGTGATGTATTTGAAGAGCATGAAGATGATATAATAGGGCACAAATAGCTTTATAGGCTATGTCTGAGCAGAGGAGAGAAGGCTGATGTATGAGAAGATTGTGGCATATGGTCTAAGCAAAAAAGAAGCGATAGAGGATTACCCTTTTGGTCCTGAGCCACTGGTGCTGAAGGTGGGAGGCAAAGTATTTGCTCTCCTAAGGGAAGCGAATGGAATTTGCCAAGTATCTTTGAAATGTGATCCGGTTATTGCGGAAAACCTGCGTGAGCAAAACAAGGCGATTAAGCCGGGCTATCATTTAAATAAAAAGCATTGGAACACGGTAACGGTCGATTCTACTTTCCCGCTGGAGGATTTGTACAGCATGATCGACCACTCGTACGATCTGGTTTTCAAAAGCTTGACCAAAGCGCAACGTGAAGCCATTACGATGAGAATACGGGTAACCGATCTGTGAAAGGTGTGTTATAAACCAGCATACCATCTTTGGCGAGGTAACCGATGGAATGGAGCATGTCGAAGCACTCAAGCGGGGAGACCGGATGCTTGAGGTTAAAGTATGGGATCAATAAGAGGCTTGATATCGAACATTTTTACTTGACAGAAAATACGTAAAGATATATTCTTAATTTAAAGATAACTCATTTAAAAATAATATCAAGGAGTGGAACTGGACATGGGCGAATTGGTAAATATTATTCAAGAGAGAAGATCTGCTTCTAAATTTATGCCTGATGTTACAATAGATAAAAAAGAACTGGAAGATATATTCCAGCTAGTGAAGTTTGCTCCATCGGCTTTTAATTTACAGCATGCGCATTATATCGTGGTACAGGATGCAGATACGAAACAAAGACTGCATGACGAGGCAAGCAAGCAGTATAAAATATTAACGTCTTCGGCCGCAATTGTGGTGCTCGGGGATACAGAGGCTTATACAAAAGTGGCTGAATATAATGAAGGCTTCCTAAACCTGGGCGTTCTGAGCAAGCAGGAATATGACAGAGAGGTGGAATCGGTGACCCAGTTCTATCGCCAGCGGGGACCTGTCTTCCAAAGAGAAGAAGCGATCCGCAATGCCAGTCTGTCGGCTATGCAGTTCATGCTGATTGCCAAGGACAAAGGCTGGGACACTTGCCCGATGATCGGCTTTGACCCGGAGAAGGTACAGGAAGTATTGAATATTCCAGAAAATCTCGTGCCAGTTATGTTGATTACCTTGGGCAAAGAGGATGAATCGGGTCAGCGGCCACGCGGATATCGCAAGCCGGTTGGACAATTTGTGAGCTATAACGGATTTTGAAATTTATTAAAAACATGAGTCTAACAAAAGGAGTGATTGAAATGTCATTGAAAACCGCAGGAATTCACCATATCACGTCCTTTGCAGCAGATCCGCAGGGCAACGTTGATTTTTACGCAGGCGTGCTTGGACTGAGATTAATTAAAAAGACGATCAATTTTGATGCTCCTGAAGTATATCATTTGTATTTTGGTAATGAACAAGGCAGCCCGGGAACGATTATTACCTTTTTTCCGGCTCCGGGTACACGCAAGGGTAAGCTCGGAGGCGGGCAAGTAGGAATTACAACGTATGTAGTGCCGCCGGGTACTCTGGATTACTGGGAAAACCGCTTGCACAGCTTGAAGGTATCCTTCACGAAATCAGCTCGTTTCGGCGAATCATTTATTCAGTTTCAGGATAATGAAGGCTTGCGTCTTGAACTGGTGGAGCGGGAAGAAGGCCCGGCGAACACGTGGACAGCAGGCGGTGTACCTGCGGATAAAGCCATCAAGGGCTTTGGCGGTGCCGTGCTGTTCAGTGCTAATTCCAAGCATACGCAAGGTGTACTGGAGAACGTTCTGGGCATGACTCCCATCGGAGAAGACGCTGATGCAGGCTACATTCGCTATCGGGCGACTGGGGATTTGGGTAACCTGATCGACATTCCGGTCAAAGATGTACCGTGGGGCAACGGTGGCGCGGGTACGGTTCACCATATCGCCTGGCGTGCACAGGACGATGCGGAACATCAGGTGTGGAACGAAACGGTTCGCCAGCATGGCTTTGGGACGAGTGGTATTGTGGATCGCCAATACTTCAATGCAGTATACTTCCGCGAGCAAGGTGGTATTTTGTTCGAGATTGCGACCGATCCGCCCGGCTTCACTGTAGATGAGGAATTGAATGAATTGGGTCACAAGCTGATGCTGCCTGAGTGGTATGAGCCTCAGCGTTCCGTGATTGAGTCTAATCTGGTTCCCGTTGAAGTTAGAGTATTGAAGCAGGATTAATCATGATGGTTCAGGATATATAAGGATAAGTAACAAAAGGTCCAATTGCGGGGTGGTTCTATCGCAATTTGGACCTTTTCGTTTTTGGATTTTTCCAGTGGGCCATACTCCATGTGCTGTCTTAATAGTTCGGCTTCATAGCAGTTAAAGCTGCCTAGATCATTAGCAGTTCACGAATCTCCAACTCAGTTAGTGCCGAAAGGGTTTCTTGTCCCGGCTGGATAACCTGGTCGATGAGATTTTTCTTTTTTTGCTGTAATTCATACATCTTGTCCTCTACGGTACCTTGTGCGACGAGACGAATTACCTGCACGACTTTTTTCTGGCCCATCCGGTGGGCGCGATTGGCAGCCTGCTCCTCTACAGCAGGATTCCACCACAGATCATACAAAATGACGGTATCTGCTCCAGTGAGATTCAGGCCGGTTCCTCCTGCTTTCAGTGAAATCAGGAACAGATCGCGTTCTCCTTCATTAAAACGGCTGCACAGCTCCACACGTTCCGAAGCGGGAGTCTGCCCGTCCAGATAAAAGTAGGGCACTCCTTCCTGAGCCAACTCGCGTCCGATCAATCGAAGCATCGTCGTGAATTGTGAAAAGATGAGCATCCGCTTGCCCGAAATAAGGCATTCCGTAATGATCTCAAGCAACTGCTCAAACTTGGCTGAGCTTCCGGTATAGCCCTCGATGAACAAGCCCGGATGACAACAAAGCTGGCGAAGCCGGGTCAGCCCCGCAAGGATCTTGATCCTGTTTTTCTGGAAGCCTTCCTCATTCAGATGCTTTAATGTCTCATGCTGGAGCTTGGCCAGATAGGCCGTATACAGCTTCTTCTGATCCGGCAGGAGCCGCGACACCTGAACGGATTCGATTTTTTCAGGCAGTTCCTTCAGGACGTCGCTCTTGAGGCGGCGCAGCAGAAATGGCCGTACCCGCTTGGCGATCACATTCCGGGTGAGATTGTGAAATGCTCTTTTTCCACCGGGAAATAGCTCGGGAAATACAACATCGAAGATGGACCATAGCTCCTCCAGCGTATTTTCCACCGGTGTTCCGGTAAGGGCAAAACGGTAACGGGCTTTCACATCCTTCACAGCCTGTGCCGTTTGGGTGGCATGGTTCTTGAATGCCTGCGCCTCGTCCAGAATCAGCGTGTGGAACGATAGCTTGCCGTACAAGTCTGCATCCCGACGCAGCAGAGGATAGGAGGTGATAATGACATCATACCGAGCTGCGTCCCTAATGATTCGACTACGCTCATCCGCGTTACCGTCTGCAATGGCGACGCGGATATGGGGTGCAAACTTCTCCAGCTCATTCCGCCAGTTGTACACCAGTGACGCAGGAGACACGATGATGGCTGGAAGCTGCTGCTTACGGATTTCCGGCAGCACAGAGACGAGGAAGGCGATGCTTTGCAGCGTTTTGCCCAGTCCCATATCATCTGCCAAAATGCCCCCGAAACGGTAATGCGCCAGCGTCTTGAGCCATTGAAAGCCGTAAACCTGATAATCCCTCAGGATTGGAGCGAGTGTGTCGGGTACTGGAAAGTCGAGATGATCGGGATTACGAATATTCTCCAGCAGTTGGCGAAACGTTTTACCCAGCGTCAGGTTCTTCCCTTGATCATGGGGATCTATTAAATACAGTCCTTGCGTAACGGGTATGCGAATTTGTGCGGCATCCAGGTCGCTTTTGCGAATTCCCGTTTCGTTCATGAACCGGATCAGTTCCATGTATTCCTCTGTTTCCAGCGGCAGCAAAGCGCCATTCGGCAACCGGTGATATCTTCGTTTTTCCTCCAATGATGTTAGCAGCTGGCGGATTTCGGATTCCGGAATGCCTTCGATATCAAATTTAAATTCAAGCCAATCGGTGCGTTCGTCCAGCTCTACTCGTACCTTCGGGGTGGGCAGGGTATTGTTTATTTTCGATTTAACAGCACCTGTGGCATATACCTCTACCAGCTTTTCTAGCTGTGGCACCGTATGATACAAAAAATCATATTCCGCATCCTCATCTTCCATAACATATCCACTGTCTGTCTTGGCGAAGGAGCTATGCTCCATCAGATCCAAAATCTGCTGTTCCTGCTCCCCATCCCGTATCAGAATGCGCTCGTTGTCAAGTTTTCGTTCGTCGGTCTCCAGTGGGTTCATGATGATCTCCCCGTATTGGAACTCTAGTCCAGCCAGCAGCTTGTCTCTTACCCGATCCAGATATAGCTTCGCCTTCAATGGCTGCTGTGTGACCCGCTCAGAGACAGAACGTGTCATATGGACACGTCCAAGTTTCATCAGCCCGGGAACAACCTTGTCCATAAAGGACTCCATCTGTTCCGGCGCAATCTGAATCTTCCGCTTATGATGGACTTCGACCATCCGTTTTAGCTCGGACAGACGTTGCAGCGGATCATTCTTTTGCTTTACCAGCTTGCCATCGGCAATGACGATGCCGTAGTCCTCCATAATAGTTAGATCATCCAGCCCTTGAATGCTTAGCTGGTAGCCTTCGGTGTCATTCTCGGCTTTATCGAATTCGAATTGCAGCGGCAGCATGTTGTCCGACTGAGGAATACCCTCGGTTGTGTTTCCGTGAATTTCAAACTGGACGCCCTGTGCTGCTGCCAGCAAGGGGAGCAGCTTTTCCCAGGCCGCAGGTGGAATGAGCAGCATCCGTTCTCCACTCATATGACTGCCAGAGGATGAATACGTACCTGAGGTTTCCCGGATCATGCTCTCATTACGACGAACCTGAACCAACTGCTGAAGAATAGCGTCATGCTCAAGTTGAAATCGGTACAACTGAGGCTCGTATGAAAAGTTTCTCGTAAACATGTAGCTGTCACCACGATCAATGCTGTCGAGAAAAGGTCGTATTTTCTGAACGATATACAATCGTTTGGGTCCTGCTTTCATCTCTATACCAAACATGTACTTCTGGTAACCATAGGCAAAGGGACGAATCACAAACTGAAAATCCAGAATAGCGCGGGTATCCAGCAGGGTAGGGGTGCTGCGAAGCGGCTTCTTGCTGCTGAATAGCTTTAGCATACTGTCGGTCAGCTGGAGGTCGCTCTGCGTGATACCGGAGAATCGTGCCGTCCGGGCGTGATCATACTGAGCGGCGGTAGTGGTATAGATTCCGTCTGCTTCAGTTCCTTTTACTGAATCCTGGGTCATGCCCGAATGGAGTCTGGAAGCATAAGAACGCACAGACATACTTTTTCCGCTCAGCATTTCATGGACGTTAATAAGAACAGCGGCAATATGCTTACAATACCGTCCAGTGGTCTGAAATGTGCTACAGGTGCATTCCGCGCGGATACTGCCGTTGGGGCGGATCATAGCGGCAACCGCATAGAAGCGATTTCCTTTGATCGTAGCCTCATACACACCATCATCATGATCTATTTGCGTGAAGGCCACTCTTTTGGCCCGATAATAGGCGTCCCCGTCGTCATAAGCGGCTTGACTGCATAGCTGTCTAATGACCCGCCGGGTAAGTTCAAAGCTCATGGTTCGCAATCCTCTCCTGAGTCGTTCCGTTTTCTTTTATGATAACAGAACAGGCGTGATCGTGGACACATGCGGGTGGTTATTTGGGCGCCGTTTGGAATATTTTGATATTGTTTTTACAAGCTGTACATAGCAGGATACAATGGAAGTGTATAGAAAGGAGGCGGACGCTTTTGCAAGAAGAAGATAAAAAGGCTAATTCCAAATCCGGCTCATCCAAATGGTATCTAGGCAGTGCGGCGGCGCTGCTTCTTTTGAAAGGGAAGTCGTTGCTGGCTCTATTGAAATTCGGTAAATTCGGCGGTGCGCTGATATCTATGGCGACGACGATTGGCTTCTACGCGCTGCTGTATCCGTGGGGATTTGCGGTCGGTTTTGTGCTGCTGCTGTTCGTGCATGAACTGGGGCATGTATGGGCTGCCAAGCGGAAAGGACTTCCCGTATCGGCACCGTTGTTTATCCCTTTTCTGGGTGCGCTGATTACGATGAAACGGTATCCCCTGGATGCGCAAACAGAGGCGTATGTGGCGATGGGCGGCCCGTTACTGGGAACGGTTGGGGCTATGGCGGTATATGCGGGAGCCTATGCAACGGACAGTCCGCTATTGTACGCGCTGGCGTATGTCGGTTTTTTCCTGAATCTGCTCAATCTGCTGCCAATTCACCCGCTCGACGGTGGACGAATTTCCACGGCAGTAACGCGGTGGTTGTGGCTAGTCGGCTTGGTGGGTGGAATCGTCGTCATTGTGTATTTAAAATCTCTTCTATTTTTCCTGATATGGGCGCTCTTCGCATACGATTTGTATAAAAAATATGTTAAACGCAATAAAGGAGAGGTCAAGGTCCTATCTTCATTGCAAAAGCCGCTGGTTAACGTACAGCATCTGTATGAGCAAGGATACCCGCTACCCGGACCGGAGCATACCCGTAGACTATCCTTTAATACCTACTCGGATCTGGAAGGACAGCAATATGTGACGGTGTATATGGAAAGTCTGGATGTGGAGCAGACGCTTTTGCTGCCACAGCAGTGTCTTGTCCAGGATGTAAGGCTGAATGGTGTGGAGCATATCCCGACACCGGATGCGTACCAGCTTAAATTGCTGTGTGAGATTGACTACCTTCCGTTTGAAAATGATAAATATTACGAGGTACCCACGTCATCACGCTGGAAATTCGGGATCGGTTATTTGGGGCTGGCCTTGTTCTTAATGGCGATGATGTATGTGGTGCATCAGCATATTGGGGATGTAAGGCTGTGATGTAAAAAGGCGCGGAATTTTGCTATTTTTAACCTGCGCCTTTTTGCAATTATACTGAATAAGCAGTATCTTACATTTCTATTATTTAAAATCAGAAGCTGCTACGGGTACCTTTCCTTTAATTAGGAACCACCTGTTATTTTTGTAATTTTGAATGATTCCAATATCAAAAGTGATTGAATCCACATTGTTTTCCAGAAGAATATCGTGGGAGATATTGGCTTCCAACGTATACTGAACGGAGTTATCATTTGTTTTATGATGAGAGAACTTTAAATCAGACGCATACTTTCTAATATGAGACGGAAGCAGATATTCTATTTTGGAGTTGTTATCTTGAGGAAGTATGATATCTGCCAGCAAGTGTCCGTTTTTGAATTTCAAATGAAAATTCTTAACTTCAAGAATTTGCTTTTCAAAATCATTTAAATTTTCTTCCTTGAATTTTTCCAAATAGTATTGACCAGGATTTAATCGTACAATTTTCCCATCCTCAAGAAGGGCCTCAATGGCATTAAATTCAGGAATGAAATTGATATTTGCAGTCAATTCATTTTCATTGATCATAGTTATTTTGACATTATCTAATACAACTTCATTATTTAATAATAAAGATGCCTTTTTAATGTTTAGGCCTTCTATTCTGTAGGGGAAACTAATCTTAATTTTTTGAGGACTGTCATCATGAGAATTGAAAATAAAATAACTATTCTCACGTACATGTACTTGTCGTATATATTCCAATTGAGTGTTTCTAGTTTCATCTGATTTATCTATAATTTTTTTTTGGCTAGTGTTGGTACATCCAAATAAAAAAATAGAATTAGTCAGCAGCATCATGATGATTAGAATAAAACGTAGTCTCAATATGTAGTCACCTCTTTTTGTAATTGGTAAACCCTCCTCATTTCGAGGAGGGTATGTAATCAGATTATTTTAAATTAGCTTGGATTATCATAGAGCCAGTATTCTACACCGCCGTTGTTATCATAACTTGAAGCTGTGTATTTGGTATCTCCGAACCATCCCGTATCTGTATACTCATAATTTCTTTTTATACCTCTTGCAGCGCTTTTTAATTCAGCAGTATGCCAGGGTTTAATGGTCACGTCAATGGAAACTTTCTTTCTGTATTCCTGACCGATCTTTAAACTCATCTCACCTTCTGCAACTGCTGAAAAACCATATTTTATAGTTCCAGTTACTTCGCCAGTCATTTTTGATTCCGTTTCCAAATTCATTTTTACACTTTGATTACTTCCATTGTTGAATCTGTCGTAATCTTGACCCGTATAATAATTACTAGAGTTTACGAATGTCCATTTATTGGTACCCATTGGTTGAATTAAATTATTTTCTCTACTTAGAGTTTGTATATCTTCTTTTTGTTCTTTATCAAATTTCCCAATGTCTTCAGTGGAATAATAGGGAACACCATCAATATATAACTGATCCCCTAGGCTACTTTCAACTGGGGGTCTGAAATTCCCTTCTAATTCATTTTGGTCTGATGCAGCCTGAGCAGTCAATGCTGAGAGATTTAGCGTTAAACCCAAAATAAGTGTTGATTTAATCAATTTCTTCAAAATATTTCACTCATTAATTATTTTAATATTTTATTCAAATAAATGTTAATATTTATAGATAAATGGTACAATCCTACATAGGAACTAATTGGATGATTTTTTTGTTTCGCAAATACGCAGTTTAGTTCTATTAATGGCTAATAATCATTCAGACGAGAAACATAAATGTATGCCATTCTCCATCCAGTAGTTTTATCTGTAAAAAAATGTCATAAGCTCTTGGATAAAGAGCCTACGACATTTTTTTGGGAAATTTTATTGTGTAAATCCTTTGAAAAAACTTTTGTACACCAACTGTAATCACCTTAATCCTGCTCAGTAACCGGACTCAGCGTTTGGCGGTATTTGAGGGGACTGGTGCCAGTCCAGCGCTTGAATTGTCTGCTGAAATGAGCCAAGCTGGAGTAGCCGAGCAGGGAGGCCACCTTGTTCAGCGGCAGATTGGGTTGCTGGATCAGCACTTTCGCCTCATGCAGCTTCGTCTCCGACAGGTAGTGACGCGGCGAATAGCCGTATACCTTGCGGAATACCTCCTGTGCGTATCCGGGACTGATCCCGAGGGAGGCTGCCACATCCTCAATTCGGAACGTCGGCTCGGCAGATTCATCATCCCGATAAGGTTTGAATCTGGATTGAATGGCCTCCATAATGGCCTTGGCATACTGAACGGATGAGGGCGAAAGCGTAGGCTCCATCCCGGTAGATATCATTTGCGAGAATATTCCGAACAGCTCAAACAAGGCAATTTGCATGCGAAAACGATCCGCTGTCGTATATTTTCCGTTCTCCTGCATCATGCCAATCCAACTGTGCACGACCCTTTGCAGCTTCATGTTCGTTTCAGTACCGGCCGGAAAAAAAAGCTGGTTGCTCTTAATCATCTCCTGACGGAATAACGGATCATCTATATTAAAATGAGTGCTGAAATAATACATCCCGTCTGGGGAAGCACATTGACTCACATGCTTGAATCCCGGTGGAATGATCAGAATATCCCCGACACCAACCGAATACACATTATTTTCCATAATCGTCTCCTGACGACCCTCCAAAATCAGTACAATTTCAAAACCGATATGCGACTCTTCTGGCATACACCAGGTTGTTTTTACCCGGTGAATATGTGCGCCGAAAAATTTTACATTCCAGTCAATATTAGGAAGCCAATGGCAATTTTCGAACAGAGCTGGATCCACTCCAGGATTCAATATCATCAGATCACCTTCGATTAGGGCAAATTTTACACCGCTTAGACAATCTCATTGTACCTAACATGTAACTATAATAAAAGAGCGTTTACAAATCCTATAATATAAGCTTTTATATATAAGAGAGCACTTATATAAGGATTGATTGAAAACGGTTCCATTTTGGAATCAGTGGGAACTATGCAAACAACTTTCCAAACCGCAAAATAATGCGCATAGCACATGACACTCTACTACGAACATATTGGAGGACGATCTGATGAAAAAGCTGCTGTATGGCGTTGCTTATTATGATGAATATATGCCTTATGACCGTCTGGACCAAGATATTCAAATGATGAAGGATGCGGGCATCAACGTGGTTCGAATTGCCGAATCCACCTGGAGTACGCATGAACCGCAAAACGGAGTATTTGATTTCACCTCGGTAGACCGGGTGCTGGATGCAATGCATAAGGCGGGTATTGAGGTCATTGTAGGCACGCCAACCTATGCTGTACCGACATGGCTGGTCAAGGAGCATCCTGACGTATTGGCGACAACACCACAGGGCCCGGGTAAATACGGGGCCCGTCAGATTATGGACATTACGAACCCGGTGTATCTGTTCCATGCTGAACGAATTATACGCAAGCTGATTGGACGGGTAAGCCAGCATCCGGCGGTGATCGGTTTTCAGACAGATAACGAAACGAAGCATTACAATACAAGCGGGCCGAATGTGCAATTGCGATTCGTTAAGCATTTGCGTGAGCAGTTTGAATCACTGGAAGAGCTGAACCGCAAATTCGGCCTTGATTACTGGAGCAATCGGATCAATAGCTGGGAGGACTTCCCTTCGGTGGTCGGGACGATTAATGGAAGTCTGGGCGCAGCCTTTTCCCAATTCCAGCGCAAGCTGGTCACAGATTTCCTCGCCTGGCAGGTTGCGCTTGTGAATGAATACAAGCGGGAGGATCAGTTTGTTACGCAAAACTTTGATTTTGAGTGGAGAGGCTATTCGTTCGGCATTCAGCCGGATGTGGATCATTTTGCGGCGTCTCAGGCATTTGATGTGACGGGGGTGGATATTTACCATCCAACACAGGATGATTTGACCGGGATTGAAATTTCCTTCGGTGGTGATGTGGCGCGCTCCACGAAGAATAATAATTATTTGGTGCTGGAAACGGAAGCGCAGGCTTTTACCCATTGGGTTCCTTATCCGGGACAATTGCGACTGCAAGCGTTCAGTCATCTGGCTTCCGGGGCCAATATGGTGGCCTACTGGCATTGGCATTCCATCCATAATTCCTTCGAAACCTACTGGAAGGGTCTGCTGAGTCATGATTTTGAACCCAATCCTGTCTATGAGGAAGCACAGACGATTGGGAAGGATTTTGCAAGATTATCCCCTCATCTGGTGAACCTGAAAAAGAAAAACAAGACAGCGATCCTCGTCAGTAACGAAGCGTTAACGTCGATTAACTGGTTCAAGTTCAATATGAACAGTCCGCTGAATTACAATGACATTGTACGTCGCTTGTATGACGAGCTGTATAAGCTGAATATCGGTACGGACATCGTTCATCCAGGTACGGAGTCATTTGACGGCTATGATCTCTTGATCGTACCCGTTCTCTATTCTGCACCGAATGCGTTACTGGAAAAGCTGAACCGTTATGTGGAAAACGGCGGTCATGTGGTATACACGTTCCGAAGCGGGTTTACCGATGAGCATGTGCAGGTGAGAACCTCCCGGCAGCCGGGCGTGATTAGCGAAGCTTGCGGCATTCATTACAGTCTGTTCGTGGAGCCGAAGAATGTAACGCTCAAGGATAATCCTTTTGAAGTGACAGCAGAGGAGAATCAGGTGGATACGTGGATGGAACTGATTACACCGACAACTGCCGAGGTGTTGGCCTATTACGACCATCCGCATTGGGGCAAATATGCCGCAATTACACAAAACCGTTATGGTCAGGGAACGGCGACCTACATCGGCTGTGTCGTAAGCTCGGCGGTCATTCGTGAGCTATTCCGTTCTGTTGCGAAGCAGGCGGGAGTGTGGGGAGTGGACCAGGAAGCGTCGTATCCGATCATTGTTAAATCCGGTACAAATGAGCTGGGACGGACGGTTCGGTATTATTTTAACTATTCCGAACAAGCAGGCTCAGTTGTGTATCCGCATGGAGGCGGCAAGGAGCTGATCGGACAGCAGACAGTTGCTCAAGGACAAACGCTTCAATTAGAGCCTTGGAGTGTTATAATTATCGAAGAAGCGTAAATGATGAGTAATGAGCTGAAATCGACATATAAATGAAATCATATATGTGTCCAGCCGGGAATACCCGGAAAATGAGCGCCCCTGCGTATAGCGGGGCGTTTTCGCATATGGCTGAACAGAGGAGAGCATCACTATGCCAACCCGAGTAGTCCGCTGGTTTCGGGCGCTGACAGCCCCGTATCGACGCAGCATTCAGCTCAAGCTGATTCTGACGATGATCGTCCTTTCTGTGTTGCCGGTCATCGCCGTTACGGTGCTGGCTGCGGAAAAAAGCAGAGCGTCGATGGAAACCGAAGTGGTGGAGACGAATATGTCCAATATGAAATGGACGGGAATCTATGTCAGTGACCAGTTAGATCGTCTGAACCACCTGATTTACAGCATTCAGATCAGCCCCGATCTGAGCGATTATTTGAATGAGCGTGAGCCGGGCAATCTTTCCAGCCAATTTAATGCACAGCGGAAAATGCTCAATACGCTGGCGAATGTATATTATTCGGCCGGGAGCCATGTGATCGGCATCCAGCTCTATTTGAAGCAGCCGCAAACGCTGTTTACCTTCAATGGTATGCAAAATGACATTACGACGGTGAACGGTATACCCTCTCAGTATGCTGAGATGTGGAAAGCGAATAAGGATTATTCGATTCGCACAAGCCACGCTGACCCGGAACGATTTATACTGACGCGCAGTATTCGGCGTTTTGAAGATCGGAAGCAGACGGGAGCTATTTCGCTGGATGTGCTGTGGTCCCAATTCGATCAGACGCTGGGTTTGCTGGGTCGGGGGGACCAGCAGCAGGTTTTTATTACAGATTCGGATGGAAAGGTGATGTATCCGTCGCAGGTCCACCAGTCGCCTCCTGCGGAGGTACTAACAGCACTGGGTGATGTTCGGCCGGGTCCGGGAATGATCAAGACTGCTGGTAATTATGTGTTTTATAATGATTTGAATGTGGTAGGGCTGCGGCTAGTCAAAATCGTACCTACTTCCTCCATTAACCATAGCGCTTTTTCGACCATGCTGTACGGGATTATTATAGGCGGTATTTCCATATTGGTTTCGATCTGCATTGCTGTTTTCATCGCATGGCGTACAGCACGCCCGATTGTTCATTTGGCCCGTTCGGTGCAGGAACTGGATATGATCAAGGGACCTGCTGGAGAACCCAGTACACGCCCGGATGAGATTGGAATGCTGGAAAGAAGTTTGCATGGCATGGCAGGACGAATCCGCGAGCATATCCAGACGGAATACAGTATAAATTTACAAAAAAAGACGGCTGAGCTAAAAGCGCTTCAGGCGCAGATTCATCCCCATTTTCTGCAAAATACGCTGCAAATGATCGGCAGCATGGTATTTTCCCAAAAGCCGGAGGACACGTATGAGGTCATTCGGTCGCTGAGTGAGATGTTCCGCTACGTGGTACGGGAGCCGCAGGATATGGCCTCTTTACGTGCGGAAATTGACCATGTAGGCCATTATATGCGCATCCAGCAGCGACGGTTTCCGCGACGACTGGTGTTTCAGGTGGAGACGGATGAACAGGTGCTGGATGTTCGTCTGCCCAAGCTGTCGCTTCAGCCATTGCTGGAAAATGCGTTTCAGCACGGACTGGACCGTAAGGCGGGAGCATGGTGGGTGGGAATCCGAGTAGAGATTATGGAAGAAGACCTATGCATTACAGTCTGCGATAATGGTAGCGGCATGACTCACGACAGGCTGGAAGAAGTAAGGGCACGACTGGAAAATTCATCAGAGGAGCCGATCTGGGCGCAGGGCAGTCATATCGGATTAAGCAATGTGGCTTCACGCATAAGGATGAATTTTGGAGTGAATTACGGGGTGACAATAGACAGTAAGCCGGGAATCGGTACACGTGTCACCATTCGCGTTCCATTCATATCAGCAGGGGAGGGAAATGGATGATCCGAGTATTAATCGTCGACGATGAGCCGTGGAACCGGGATATTCTAAAGACATTTGGCGCATGGGAAAGGCTTGGAATGTCGGTGGTTGGCGAAGCAGAGGATGGAGATGAGGCGTTCAGGCTCGCCGGGGAATTATCCCCGCAGATTGTGATTACCGACATGCGTATGCCAGGAGCGGACGGAGTGGAGCTGCTGCAAGCGCTGAATCACCATTTTCCCGATATGAAAATTATTGTCGTGAGCGGCTATGACGACTTCGCGTATGCCAAACATGCCATTCGGTACAAGGCCGTTGATTACTTGCTGAAGCCCGTCAATCCCGTCGAGCTGAATGCGGTGCTGCTTAAATGCAAAGACGATCTGGAGGCCAAGGCAGCGGAACAGCAGCAGCAGGAGGCGGTGGAGCTGGACTATGAGTTCTTCCACAAGCTGTCCCGGTATAAGCAACTGCTGCGGCTTTATTTTAATGAGCTGAACCGGGAAGGCGTACAAATGACATGTAAGCAGGTTTTGCAGGAACTGGAGAGCTACGGGGAATCCAGTCCTCATATGCTGGGCAGGCTGGTGCAGGAGCTTCTTTCCCAGCTTAAAGAGCTGGCAGCGTCCAACGGGCTGGATACGCCCACTGCCAAGGCTGGATTTCCGCTTTCGCAGGACACGCTATCCTCTGCGGATCGTGCGCTGGAGTTCCTGTCGGTATGTTATGTGCAGGAGCTGGAGCAGCTCATTCGGCAGCGGAAGTATAAGAACAAGCTGAATCTGGAGGAGGTTCGGCGCTATATGGACAGCCACTTTGCCGAGCCGATTACACTGGAGCAACTGGCGAAAAACTTTTTTGTCAGCAAGGAGTATATGAGCAAGGTATTCAAGCAGGAGTATGGTCAAAATGTAACGGACTATATCGTGCAGCGGAGAATGGAAAAAGCGCGCGAGTGGCTGACAGATAAACAGATTTCGATTAAAGCGGTGGCGGAGATGGCGGGATATGAGGACGTATCGTATTTCTATCGGGTGTTTAAAAGGCATTTTGGCATGGCGCCCGGTGAAATGAGGAAGGAGCAATGATGTAGAGAGGATCACAGCCGTAGTTTAAAAAAATCCAACCCAACAGGCTAATGATGTCCAATGGCAGAAGTGACCTCCCACTTTATAATGAAAGCGTATACAAAACAAGCAGTACAAAGGAATTAGCAGCCAGTGGGTCACAGTTATTTTCAAAATAGGGGAGGTCATTTTGCATGAAATTATGGAAAGGTGTATTGAGCACAATGCTGGTTGGCACGTTGTTGGCCGGGTGTGGAGCGAATTCTTCAGGTAGTGACAGCAGCGGTTCCGGTGGAGACGGTAAAACGGTTAATCTCAAAATGTTTATCGCCCAGCCTCGTTTGAAGGAGCATTACGATAAATATATTAATGCATTCGTAGCGAAGGAAAAGAAAGATAAAAATATCGACGTTACGGTGCAACTGGAGATGCCGCCTGCCGACAATGCCCCACAAATTTTGAAGACAAGACTCGCATCTAACGATGCGCCGGATGTGTTCGCTCTGCATGCAGTGAATGAAATTCCTCCGTTCTATAAAGCGGGCTATTTGGAGGACTTGTCCGGGCAGCCATTTGTTAGCAAATTAATGGATAGCGTGAAGCCTTCAGTGACGACGAAAGACGGCAAGGTCGTGGCAGTTCCTTTGGAAACAATTTCATGGGGCTACTTGTACAATAAAAAGATATTTAAGGACCTAGATTTGAAGCCACCGGGAACACTGACCGAAATGAAGGCTGTGGTCGAGAAGCTGAAAGCGAATAATGTGAAGCCGTTCCTGTTGTCCTACAAGGAATCCTGGATTCCACAGTTATTCGTGCCGCTGACAGCGGGTGCGATGATGAACACACAGAACAAGGATTTTATCGACCGGATGAATCAGGACAAAGGCTCATTTTCCGAAATGAAGAGTATGTTCGACATTATTGATCTGGTGAACAGCAACGGTACAGACAAGGCGCTGGAAATTGGCGGGGATGACGGTTCGGCGGCCTTTGCTGCGGGGAAAGCAGCGATGTGGATTCAAGGGCCATGGTTTGCGGAAACGATTTTGAAATCTGATCCGAAGATGGATTTTGGGGTAGCCCCACTCCCGATCAACGATGATCCGAATGCGACATTGATCAATCTGTCCACTTCGACTTCGCTGGCTGTATCCTCTACAAGCAAAAATAAAGAGGTTGCGCTCGATTTTGTCAACTATGTATTGGACGATAAGGATTCCAGCGCATTCTATGAAGCATTGAAATTCAACCCGATCTCTAAAGTGCATACGTTCAAAAGCTATCCTTGGGTCAATGACGCTACCGAATATGTGAAAGCAGGAAAGTCGTATCAAGATCCGTCCATTCCGCAAGCGGTCAAGGATGAGGCAGGCAAATCGCTGCAATCCTACTATGCAGGCCAGCTCTCGCAGGATGACGTGATTAAGGCGCTGGATAAGGCATGGAAATCGTATAACAAAGTGAACAAGTAACGGAAACCTACAGAAATACATCAGGAGGGGGAGACTCCATGCCCTTTAAAATCTATAAAAAATATGTGATGCTGCTGGCGTTTACCGCCCCGGCGCTGATCTTTTACGCCATCTTCCTGCTTATTCCGACGATCAGCGGCATGTACTACAGCTTTACAGACTGGAACGGTTTGAATCCGAATTACAGCTTTATCGGCTTGGGAAACTTTGTGGAGGCGCTGAAGGAGGACCCGGATTTTCTAAATTCACTCTGGTTCACGCTCAAATATGTACTGGTCATGATTGTACTGCAAAATGTGCTGGCGCTAGTGCTGGCGGTGCTGATTGAATCACGTACGCGCACCAAAGGATTTTTTCGGACGATATTTTTTATGCCCAATATGATCAGTACCATTATTAGCGCATTTATGTGGACGTTCGTGTTTTCCTCCGTGCTGCCGCAGATTGCCGAAAAGACAGCTATCGCCTTTTTGGGCCAATCGTGGCTGGGCGATCCGAAGGTATCTTTCTTTTCCATCATTATTGTGTCGCTCTGGAATGGTGTCGGCTATATGATGATCATTTATCTGGCTGCGCTTCAGGGTGTACCGCAAAGCTTGAAGGAGGCCGCTATTATTGACGGGGCGAACGCGTTCCAGACGTTAAGAAGTGTGACGCTGCCGATGATTACCCATGCGATTACGATCTGTTTCTTCCTCACGCTGAACGGTGCCTTCAAGGTCTACGAGGTCGTCTATGGACTGACTGGCGGGGGGCCGGGGCGCAGTACGCAGGTGATTACGATGAACATTTATGAGGAGGCGTTTTCCAACAACTTCCGTTATGGTTATGCGAGTGCCAAATCTCTTATTTTGTTCGCCATCGTGCTGATCTTCACGCTGATTCAGCTACGTGTGATGAAGAAGAGGGAGGTGGAGGCATGAGGCTAAAAAAAGCCAATTCCTTGCTGGTTACCCTGATCCTCTGTGTGGGCGCTGTGGTGTCCTTCTTCCCGATCTACATGGCGGTAATTAATTCCTTTAAAACGCAGGGTGAGATGTTCGCATCCTTTACGGCGCTACCGACGAAGCTTCATTTTGAAAATTACAGTCAGGCTTTTCACCAGACCCATTTGCTGAACAGTGCTCTTAATTCCACAATTATTTCTTTTATTGGAATAGGCGGCATCGTGATTTGTTCGGCGCTGGCGGGCTACAAGCTCTCTCGTACACGGGGAAAAATGAGCAGTGCGATCTTCTTCCTGTTTGTCGCATCCATGCTGGTACCGTTTCACTCCATTATGATACCGCTTACACGTATGGCAAAGGATTTGTCCGTCCAAGGCAGTACGTATGGCCTGGCGCTGATCTATATCGGCTTGGGTGTAAATATGGCGATCTTTTTGTACCATGGATTCGTCAAATCCATCCCACGTGAGCTGGAGGAATCGGCTCAGATGGATGGCTGTAATGAATTCCAAACGTTCTTTCGGATTATATTTCCTTTGCTGCTGCCAATCACAGTCACGATTGCGATTTTGGATTTCCTGTGGATTTGGAACGACTTTTTACTTCCATTGTTGATGTTGACGGATGTGAACCACTACACCCTGATTCTTTCGACAAACATGCTGTTCGGGGAGTATAACAAGGAATGGTCGCTCATTCTGGCTGCACTTGTACTGACCTCCATCCCGGTTATCCTGATCTATTCGTTCTTCCAAAAATTCATCATGGAGGGCATCGCAGAGGGAGCAATTAAGGGGTAAAATGGAAAGCCTTCCTGTCAACAAGGAAGGCTTTTTTTCTGTTCATAGTTATTGGGAAGGTACAACATGAAGGTTATTGACCACCCATAGGTTTAAAAAGAAACAGAGAATAAAGAACGCTAAAATGGCTCCGACAATGATTAAAATAGTTTTCTTATTCATTTTCCAAGTTAGATTCTAAAAACTTGATCCCAACAGTATCTATCATTTTAAAATCCCCCTCCAATACACAGTAAGTACGATTATAGAGCAATGTCCACTATCCCTCAGCCATTTTTTGAGTGACTTCTATTTTTACTCCAGCTATACAGGATGCGAACGATAACGACTGCACATCCAACAATAAGGACTGTTGTATGCCATGTCCACGCCTGTAGTCCGCTAAGGAATACAGGAGTTATACCCAAAGCGACTGCAAAAACAAGTCCTATAATGGTTACTATATCTGGAGCCTTGCTGTCCTTTCCCATGGAGCTTTTAAAGATGTTAAACAGTAGGCTACCAGCAGGGATTAAAACAAGGATCACAAACAAATAGACATTCATTAAATCACCCCTTAGTCGTTCCTTGTAATCCAGGCACTGCCGCCATTAAAGCAAAGACCAGAGACGATGTGGACTGTATATTTTTAGCTTATAATTAAAAATAAAAGCGTAACTGTTATCAGAGTTAGATATATACTAGAAACCAGTTTTCCCATTTCGGCTCCAAATGCTTTAGGATTTTTATATCCAATGATTAAACTAGGAATAAAGAAAATAATGGATAGAAAAAAGGTGTAGTGAAACCCAGTATTATTAACACGGTTAGACCATGCGGGCAATCCTAAAAGGGAAAGCAACTGATCCCCCAATATGTAATTGCCAAATTCAAAAGAAACAAGCATACCAAGAAGAGATAAAAGCAGTGAAAGTGATCCCCAACCTACTTTTTTTTCGTTTTTCTTTAGAAAATTGAATATAATTAGTAAAATCGCAATGGCTTGTATGCTGTATGTCAATATTGATGAAAAAGAATGCTCCATGAAGGACCTCCTTGAAGTATTTGTCTATGTATTAAAGGTTTTGTCTATGTATTATATGAAGTAAAGTCGACAAACAATACTGGTGGCCCTTAAAGATGTGTTAGGAGCCACCAGTAAAAACTAATTTATTGTTACATAATGAGAGCCAGTTACACTTTCACTGTATACTGTCCCAACACCTTGAAAGAAAATAACTAAACTATATCTTCCAGAGCCCTTTGTTAGCCACTTTTTGTTGTAATAGCTATTTTTTTGTTTTATTATCTCTGCCTTTTCTCCAGCCATACAGGATGCGTCCAATAACAAGAGCAGAACCAAGCACAACGACTGTATAGTGCCAAGTCCACTCTTGTATGCCACTGAGAAAGACAGGCGTGATGCCTAACGCCAGTCCGATCACTAATCCTATAATTGTTACTACATCAGGCGCTTTACTACCTTCTCCTTGTCTTTTCTTAAAGATATTAAATAGTATGTTGCCAGCAATGATTGCAATAAAAAGGACAAGCAAATATATATTCATATATTATGATCCTCAGTTCTTAGTTACTTGTTACTTCGAAGTACCCGGGGTGAAAATTAATAGTTACACCTCTTCCGTAATCGTTAGCCTTCAACCGACCTAGCACCACCGAAACTCCAGTAGTAAGTATCACCGATGGTACGCAGCATCCGAGGAAAGACCTTTTCGCTAACCACTTCTTTCATTACTAAACACAACCGTAACATAGATAAGGAATCATTTGTATATTTTTTTTGAACAAAATGTAAAATCATACTAAGGTACCATACTACCACATTTATCCTTTCGTTTATAAAATTCCTCTCATTCAAGGCATATATTTCTATCTTTATGAAAATAAGGATC
>NZ_PNXQ01000011.1:165762-182899 GCF_005217525.1 Paenibacillus terrae
CATGTCTCCTATGCGGGGGAAACAAACAACTCATTCGCTTCAAAAAATCTTATGTATGTATCTACTGCGCAAATGGCCTCAAAGGGTACCCAATCCCAAAAAATCAGCTACCCTCTACATCAGAAGACATTCAAAATGTATCTGATGCACAACCGATTAAGCTCCTGTTAGTCCTCATGAAACAATATCCCGGTGCTTCCATGAAAACCTATGCGCAGCTATTGAAGATTTCACCAACGTATGTCTCTTCCCTTAAAAGTAAGACGACTGAATTAGATCCCCCTAAGTAAGACTAAGTGTTCAATAAATGGGCGAGCGACCTCATCACAAGTTTCTCGCCCAGAACCATGGATTGTTTGAGTACACTAGCGTGACCAAAGCCATGTTTATTTTGGAGGTCATACAGTTGTTGTCTAGCTACTTCTACCGCTAACACAAAAGACCTCCTATAATTAAGGAAGTCTTTTATGTTTGACCGCTGTGATAGGGCCTACAATAATTCAACTGTAAATACGAAAAAGCATAAAGTCAAGTCCTATGGTGTTACGTTAGTAACAAATTGGGAAATCCCTACAATAACCAAGAAAATGTAGATTAAAACAATTCCCAAAACAGAGTACCCTACAATCTTCCATACTTTCTTCTTATTCAATTCAGAACCTCCAATGGTTAGTTAATGTCTGATGGGTGCTGACCAGTAGTACCCCAAGCTTCGCCTTCAACTTTGTTACCGTTGGCTCTGAATTGAATTACGTATTCCCCTGAAGGCATCCCATTAGGGAATGAATTAAGACTAGTCCACGTTAATGTGTCTCCTTTGCCAACCGTCTTATAGATATATTCTCTCCCGTTACCCTGCAAGCTCCAAGTGAGATTTGATGTTCCTTCATTCTTCACTTTAATCTTTACATGTCCATAACCTTTTTCAACAGTTAAGTCCATCGTCGGACTTGTCCCACCAAGAACCTCATGTACCTCTTGACCAGTTTGTTGGATAACTATATCTCCACCATCCTTCGATACTTTGATTCCCGAAGTAGGAGCAGCAGAGGCTGCCAGTGGAGCTACTGCCGTAAGAGCTAAGACACCCGTAAGAATTACTGCTGTATTTTTCAATGTTAACATACTAACACGTCCATTTCTATTTTTTGTATTACCACACAACAGTAACATATATAAGGTATCATTTGTATATTTTTATTGAAAAAAATGTAAAATGATGCTAAAGCATTATATAACCACATTTATCCTTTCGTTTATAAAATTTCTCTCACTCAAGGCATGTATTTCTATATTTATGAAAATAAGGATTATATGTCTTGGAGGGGTGTATACTTTGAATGACGCGGCAATGAAAAGAAATTTAGATAGCCTAGGGAGAATTGTAATCCCAGTGGAAATAAGAAATCGACTGGGTATCAACAAGAATACAGAAATGGAGTTTTTCATAACTGAAAGCGCTATTGTTATGCGTAGATCAGAAAGTGAATCATGTCTCCTATGCGGGGGAAACAAACAACTCATTCGCTTCAAAAAATCTTATGTATGTATCTATTGTGCAAATGGCCTCAAAGGGTAACCCAATCGCTGAAAGTCAGCTACTTTCTACATCAGAAGATATTAAAAATTTAACCGATGCACAAATGGTTAAGCTCCTGCTAAGCCTCATGAAACAATATCCCGGTGCTTCCATGAAAACCTACGCGCAGCTATTGAAGATCTCACCAACTTATGTCTCTTTCCTTAAAAGTAAGACGGCTGAAATAGATCTCCTTAAGTAAGACTAAGTGTTAAAATAACTGGATGAGCGGCCTAATCACAAGTTTCCCGCCCAATCGGTTATATTTAAGCAATCGGATTTTTTTCTCTTACATAAAAATGACGGTTATATTGATTTATGAGTTCGTCCAGGATCATAGATTGTTTTAGTACACTGGCGTGATCGAATCCGTATTTTGCTTGCAAATCATAGAGTTTTTGCCGATCTTCCTCCAACCGTTGACGCAAAATGTCGTCTCTTATCATAATATATCCCTCCTTTTCATATTTTCAGTTTAGGGAAGTATGTATGAACTTACAAAAAATAATAGTTTGGTATATTTTTTTGTTTAAATCAAAAAAAGACCTGCTCCTATAAGCAGGTCTTGAAATAAAATATTTATTTAATACTAAAGGTTCTTCAGAGTCCTCCGTGGTGTCCTGCCGGCTCATAATTATTTCCATTTCCTTGATATGGGAAAGGGGGGATAATTACCGTCAATAATAGAAAGCTAGTCATCAATAAGATCAAAGCCATTTTACTCTTCATGTGCGTCCACCTCACTTATCAGTTTTTGGTAGGCTGCCGTTGTCTCAGATGAAGCATTCTCTCTAAAAGACTCAAACAGTCTCACACATTCAAGTATATATGACTTATTATTAATTACAGTAGATTTTTCCAGACAGCTTAATAAAAATCTAAAACCATCTGAAAACATCCCCTTATGCAAATAGTAAACAGCCAATTCCTTCGAAAAATGTGTAAAGCGTTCTTGCATGAAATGTTGGTTGTACACACCAACATTTCTTTGTACCTCCAGAAGAGATAAAATTTCGTTTTCAAATTGCTGGAGTACCACATCTACATTTAAATTATATCGATTAGCTGCTTCAATTATGTTATCTAATCCGGGAAGTATCTCTTCTTTGTTCGAAGAGAAATAAGCAACATAATCAGGGAGTACGCTTACGTCGCCAGACATAAGCTTATTCACATAGGTATTAGCACTTGCCCACTCTTTAAATTGATTTTTCCATTTTAGTGTCGTTTCATCGCGTTCTTCCACCCAGCTTAAATCGGCATATTTTTGGATATGCTGGAGCGCTGTCTTATAATCTTTATTAGCATCAAAAACTTCAGCCCGAACTAAATGTGAAAATGACCAGTAAGCAAATAGAGGGTAAAACGGTTTCTTTGTATTTTCTTTCTGTGCATTTTGCTGCTGGAGTCCTAGTTTATATTGGATCTCAGCCAAATCACCCAAAATTTTAGCGAATTTGTTGACTTTTTTCCACTTACGCAATGAGCGATATGTATTCACTAAATCTCTCAACGCATCTAACTGGTCAATTTCATCAAGACGATTAACATAAGTCTCAAACTGTACAGCAGCTTCATAACTTCTCTCTTGGTCATCTCCTTGCCTGCTCTGAAACAGGCGGTACTGACATATAGCCAAGCGCTCCGAATGCTGCTTATTTTCACTTAGAGCAACATTCTCATAAAGTATGGCCGCTGCTTCATACAGTTTTTCTTGGAAAAGCTGCTCGGCAAGTTGGAATAAAGGATCGGCATAGCCCAACTTATCCAATAGCATATTCACGACTTGCTGAATGCAATCCAACTTGTTCAATTTTGCACAATTTTCCAAAAACGGACTCATTCTACGCCAGTTGGGACTAGCATCAGCCAAACATTCGGGGATATAACGTTCATAATAATAACCAACGGGATGCCCCATCGCTTCTGTAATTCGGTCTAGCTGATAGACTGAGAACTTACGGTTTCCATTAACGAGGCTGCTAACTGTGCCGGGATTCATCTTTGCTTTTCTAGCCAGATCGCTAATGTTTAAATCATGTTCGGTCATGTACTTCATCAATTCTGCGAGTATCGTGGTTGTATGGGACAAAATAAACCACCCCTTTAAAGGAAACTTATTAGGATATCAACCTATTTAAAATAGAAACATCAGAATCAAATGATAAAATGTCAATTTCGGAAATGAGTATACCATCTTTTGGGATGTTTTCATATACATTTCAATACGGGATTCTTACCTTTAATGCTTTACCTAATCATAAGAATCCCGCTGCAACAGCGATCGTAAGATCAAATGGAACACGGAGCGGCCTTAGCCATACAATATTTCATCTGAATGTAAAAGGGGATGATTATGTTGGCTACCTTCTCGGCCGCCCTTCAAGTGAAAAAGCGGATGGCCAAGCAAGTCTTAAAAATGTCCGGTGTCCACGGCATCGGCGTTGGGTATAGGGACCCTGCTCGTCCCAAAAGAGGGGCCGCTGTCATTGTGTATACAGATCGGCTGGCCACAGCCTCTACAGGACTTCTGACGGCTACTGCACTAGGCAAGCAAACGAGAGTTCCTGTCCGGATTGTAAGGTCTGGAAAGATGAAAGCCCATGCTGCGGACTACATGACGCGTATACGCCCGGTCATCGCCGGCTACAGTGTCGGGACGATTGAAGGCTCCGGTACAACCGGACTCATCGTTGCCCCAACTGGAGCGCCGGCTACACGTTATCTTTTCAGCAATAACCATGTACTCAACCCGTCCAATACAGACAATCGGGAGGCCTCGCTTCAGCCAGGCGGAGCCGATGGGGGGACGGCTACCCGAGATCGTATAGGGCGTTTATATCGGTATATACGCCTGAACCCAAAGGGAACCAATTTCATTGATGCGGCGCTTTCCTTGCCGACCCGCAACAGCTTGCTCAGTCCGCGCTACGCTACGGTAGGAGTTGTTCCGGGGCATGTGACCGCTTATCGTGTGGGAGAAAAATTCAAAAAGGTGGGCCGCACGACCGGATTGGTGAACGGTACAGTAGAGTCCGTCTATACGGATCTACAAATTAATTACGGCGGAAGCTTGGGGCTGCTGACCTTCCAGGATCAGACTGTTATTAGAGGCACCACCCCTGTATCGCTGCCCGGGGATTCCGGCTCTGTCTGGCTCAGACAGTCGGATAATTATGCGGCTGCGGTCAATTTTGCAGGCACGGCAGATGGTTGTATGTCCATTGCCTTCCCGGTGCAGTGGTTCATGCAGGCGTTTAACACACGGGTAGCCCGCCCCGTCGGGGCAGGCCAGGTGCGCAGAGTAGATACAGGATCATCCCCACGCTCTTATACAAGACAGCTCACCAGCAAGGAATTGGCACGCTTACAGCCAAGAACAACACGGATTAAACGGAGTTAAACGCCCTACAGATGGAAAAGCTGCCGCTAATCACCCCGGTGAAGCGGTCGCTTTAAAAGCTTTCCATAGGAAGGCTAGCTTCGGAAGCACCATCCATCTGCGCAGTGGCAATATTGGTAACCTTTAAGATCGGCTTATATAGCGTGAATGATTCACGATGCAAATCATTCACGGCACAAATCATTCACAAGTTAAACAGTTAATGGCATAAAATAATTACATCCGTTTAATCTGTCCCTTCGGCATACGAGCTGGCTACCTTGTAAAATTTAAAGGCATACGTTTTGCTTTCGCCTGGAGCCAGCGACAGACTGGTGTTGGAAAGATAGCCACGGTTGGTGCTCCTCGACTCTCCGCAGGTCCTGATATTCAAGACCTGCGCCTGTAGAGGAATCAGGGACAAGCAGTAGATAAGGCCCGATGCCGCCAGACCAATCTCGTTAAACGGCAGCGGCAGTCCCCAATCTCCGATTTCCAGCATTTGATAGGAAGTGTTCGTTACTTTCATCTGGCAATGCAGGTAATCTTTAACCAGCGAAGCCCGAGTCCACGCCCCGTTACCAAGACGGTAGGTAAACAATGAGTTCACCAAGCCATTGATGATCTGCCGTATTTTGTTTGGGTGCGTTGGAGCTGTTCATGACATAGTTCGTATTGAATGTGTCTCCTACCAGACGTAAGGAAGAGATATCCCCGTAATCTCCGACCGAGATGGAGAATACATTATTCGATAGCTGTACTGCCATGCTATGTGTGGAGATGGATAGAAAATAGATTCATATATTCCGGTGCATAGATGACAGATTCGAAATCTGGTGACTCGCTGGGTAGCGCGGCTTTTTTCATTTTACAGGTACGTGTATAAAGCCATTGTTACTGCGTCGCATCATCATATAAACTGGACATATGCCGGAATAAGCATTCAGAAGGTGGAGATCGCTATGGAAATTAAGATAGAGTTGCCGAAAATTCCTTCAGACTTACCTGTATTAACCGATGAAATGTACTCCTTACGGTCCAAGGATGAGTTTAACATGGGCTCTGTAGAGGATATGACTATGGATAATGTAGAAGCTACCAGGGTTTCATTTGAGAAGATGATTTTTAAAAATGTTACGATTATGGAATCGTCATTGCCGGAAAGTGAATGGACAGATGTTATTTTCGATAAATGCGACCTGTCCAATATTAACTTTTCGGGTTCCTTTATTCACCGGGTTGAGTTCAGAAATTGCAAGCTGCTCGGAACAGACTTCTCCAGAAGCAGACTCCAAAATGTTCGTTTTGTGGATTGCTTAGGAGATTATTCGCTGTTTCGCTTTGCCAATTTGAAACAGGTTGGTTTTGAGGATTGCTCCTTGATTAGCGCGGACCTTTATCACATGACGCTACAAAAAATCTTTTTTACCCGTTGCAATATGGATCAGGCCATGCTGTCAGGGTCCAGGCTAAAGGGGGTTGATCTGAGCGATTGCGAATTCGATGGACTACAAGTGGATATCGAAGACCTGGATGGATGCATAATCTCTCCGCATCAAGCCTCGTCTTTTGTAGGTTTGTTAGGGCTAGTGATTAAATAAGGGGGATCATTATGTTTCAGTATCAGGAGCAGCAATATGAGGGCATTGATTATAGCGGGAAAGATTTAAGGGAGGGTGAACTTATTCGGTGCACCTTTGAACGTTGTACGTTTACGAACGGTTCGCTGGAGGAAATCATGACCAGCGAATGTCGTTTTATCGAATGTGATTTTCAAGGGGCGTTGTTGAACGGTTCCATTCATACTGAATCGGCTTTTATAAATTGTAGCTTTATTGAAGCCAACCTGTTCGTCTCCAAATTCAGCAATTGTAAAATGACGGGGTCAGACTTTTCGAAAGCAAAAATAGATGGTATTACGCTCGTTCAGGGGGATTGGTCGTATACCAATTTGCGGCAGGCCCGGCTGGAAAAGCAGGATTTGAGAGGAGTACGCTTTTATGAAGCGGATCTCTCAGATGCCAATCTGCAGAAGGCAGACCTCAGAGATTGCGATCTGACCAGAGCTATTTTAGCTCATGCCAAGCTACAGGGAGCCGATTTACGTGGTGCTAATATGGATGGAGTCGATTTTAAAGCATTTGTTGTCAAAGGTGCACGGATGGATCGGGATCAAGCTCTATCGTTCTTGCGCTCGTATGGTGCGAAGGTCGATTGAGGCGGAGGTTCCACTCATTCTTTGATCCTATCCCAGGTCTGGCGCAGGCGGTTAATACCTTCAATGATTTGGTACTCCGTTAAATGGGCAAAAATAAAACAGGCGGATGGGGGGCCTGGTGTTAGTTGGTAATCGGCTGCATCACGCCATGTGACTCCAAAAGACCGTGCTGCCTGCATCAAATGGTGATACTGTGCAGGCTCATGCTTCCAGATGGCGTAGGCATGCAGGCCGCAATCGGTCTGATGCCAGTGAAAAAGTCCACTCAACTGCTGCATTTCACGCTGGAACACGTCGTAACGTGATCTGTACATCCGGGTCATCCGGCGAAGATGGCGAACATAGTCTCCGCGCATCATAAAGCGTGCCAGTGCGCGTTGCTCCAGACGGGCAGCAGGCAGCGGGGCATATAACCGTTTGGCGGCTGTCAGCGCTTGGGCCAGTGCAGCGGGCAGAATAGCGTAGCCCAATCGAAGATTACTGAACATGCTTTTGGAAAAGGAACTGACATAGATTACACAATCCCTGCGATCCAGTGCTTTCAGCGGTTCAATCGGTCGTCCTGCCCAACGGAATTCGCTGTCATAATCATCTTCGATAATCCACGCGCCTCTGGATACCGCCCACTGCAAAATGTGTTGACGTCGTGCTAATGGCAATACAGCTCCGGTTGGAAACTGTCGTCCCGGTGTAACAAACAGTAATCTGGAATCCCAATCCTGCGGAATAATTCCTTGTTGATCCAGCTCAGCGGCTTGTACTTGTCCGCCCGATGCAGTAACCGCACGGTGGATACCGGGGTAACAGGGATTTTCCAGTACAATTGGATCTTGCTCATTAATAAGCAATTGGCATAATAATGTGATCACTTCCATGGAACCACTGCATAATACAACTTGATCCGGGTGGGCCGTAATTCCCCGTGTTCTTCCAACATGCTGACAAATTGCTTCGCGCAACCATACATCACCATTCACAGGTGCTGTCATCAAGGCAGATGAAAGCTTTTGCAGGTCTTTGCCAGCGGTAGCCATTGTGCTTTTCCATGCGGTCAGTGAACTGCCTTCCAACACCACTTCTCCTGCCTGAAAAGAAATCAGGGGTTGTTGAGCCTCATCTTCATTCACAGCAGAAGCAGGAGAAGGCTGTGGCTCTCTTTCCATCTGTATAATCCGTTGTCCCCATGCTGACAGAGCTGGGGTTGTTTGTTTTACAGAAGGCGCTTGCTGGCTCTGCTTGTCGATCGGTGATTTGGTAGGTAGCATCGCTGTCTGCTCAATGACAAAGGTACCTCTGCCTACCGCCGTTTTCACATATCCTTCTGCCAACAGCATATCGTAGGCTTCTGCAACACTGCCCCGCGAAATTCCATACATCACAGCCAGATCACGACTGGAAGGCAGGCGCGTATCGCTGGCAAGTGAACCGTTCAGAATTCCTTCCCGAAGGGCATGATACAATGCCAAGTATTTATGATGATACATTTGAATAGCACGCTGATAAGCAATCGTAATATCCATAACCTTCTCCTTCCATTGGACTACTCATTTTCAATCATATTGGATCTATTCATTGATCCATTTTCAACATAATCTGAAATGTATCGCTGGTCAATAGACGAAAGGAGCATGAGCCATGAGAAGAAAAGAATTTACGGTGGCAGAAGAAGAGGAAATTGAGCAATTTCTGAGCGAGGTCAGCTTCGGATTTCTGGGCATGAATAGCGAGGACGGGTTCCCTCGTGTTGTACCCTTGAATTTTGCTTATGGAAACGGTGTTTTTTATATTCATGGCAGTCGTGTCGGAGAGAAGATGGAACGGATGAAGGATGACAACCGGGTCACTTTTTCCGCTGCCAAAGAGTATGCACTCATTCCGTCTTATTTTACGGATGAACATATGGCATGTCCGGCGACTTCATTTTTTAAAAGTATTACCGTGCGTGGTCATGCGGAGCAGGTAGTGGAGCTGGAAGAAAAGGCGTCGGCATTTTCCATTTTTATGAGTAAGCTGCAACCGGAAGGCGGCTATGATGCTATTGATGCCAGCGATCCCCGGTATGCTTCACGTCTGAAAGGGGTCGCGCTGATCAAGATTGTACCGGATGAGTGGACTGCCAAATTCAAATTCGGGCAGAACGTTAAAGATCAGGAACGTCAACAGATTATCGACGGTTTGCAAAACCGTGGGCTGGATGATGATCTGGCAACCATTGAAATGATGCGCAAATATTGTCCTCACCACTAATCCAGTGTAATTATTCCTGCTCACTCACGGTCTAATTGGTTAATTATACCTTGAGGAAGATGCCCTTAGATTTCAAAACCTTCATTTCTTCTGTATTAGGTCTTTTGAAGGACAGGCGTATATCATCCTCAAGCCCGTTGTTCTTACTGCAAAGGGACTTTATAATACGATAGATTTGTGTAGTAAGGGGGCAAAATCGTGATGAGAACAGGAATCAGAAGTCGGGAAGGTCGACGGTTGTTACTGGAGGCAGGGGCTGAGGAGTTCGCTCAGACCGGTTTTTATCAGACAAAGGTAAGCTCGATTGCGGCGCGTGCAGGATTGACGCAGCCGGATTTTTATATTCATTTTGAGAGTAAGGAACAGATGTATGAGGAGCTTGTCGAGAGCTTCCGTTTGTTGGTGAATGAGACGGTCCAATGTATGGAGGTGGAGCCGGAGCAAAGCCAAGCTGAAATTTTGAGCCGGGGACAAGTGTTTCTGGAATCCGTATTTCGTATGTTATCCAATAATCCGGCGATAACCCGTGTCGGATTTTACCAAGCGGCAGACTCGGTGCGTATCAAGGCAGAAATGGCAGGTCATATTAAAAAAAATCTACTTGCTGCACAACGTCGTGGCTCTTACCGTGAGGAGTTGGACCCGGAGCTGACTGCGGAATGCGTCGTTGGCTTGATTGAACGGTTGACGTTAACCCAATTACTGACTGGACGCGAAAGTCCATCCGTACTTGCCAAGCAGACACGAAACCTGCTCTATCACGGCTTGCTGACACATGAAGGATAGGGGAGCCAATGCTTAAAAGACCTACATTTGGGCGTGAGGAGCGGCATCTGTACCTATCATGGCTGGCATCATACGCATAAGATGCTTTTGTAAACCATGAAGGGAGGAATCAGCATGTCTGGAGTAGGCGCTGGTTATGGAGCTTTCACATCTACAGGAGCGATTCTGGTACTTTTCATTTTGCTCGTTATCATTTCTAAAGCATTCGTGATCTAATTCGTTGCTAAACAATCAGCATTCGAGCGATTTGTTTGTAATCAACGAAGGGAGGAGGAAGTTGAAATGGGTGAAGTAGAAAGAGGTTGCGGCTACGGTGTTTGGACTTCCACTGGTGTGATTCTGGTACTCTTCATATTGCTGGTTATCATTACTCGCACTATTTTCATCTAAATTCTATATCATGGGCTTGAGCGCCGATGCTTCGGCCCTATGGTAATGCAAGCCGGAACAGGAACCGTCTCCAATAGGGGCGGTTTCTTTTTTTTGAAGTTAACGTTGACGTTAACGTTATATAGGTGTAGTGTTTATATATAAACTTTTTCATAAGGAGGGTGTCATGCTTACGTATAAAATTGACGAGGTTGCCAAGCAATGCGGTTTGACCAAGCGAACCATTCGTTATTATGAGGAAATCGGTCTGTTGCCCTCCCCGCAGCGCAGCGAAGGGAATATGCGGCTGTATACGCAGGAGGATGTGGATTTACTAAAAAAAATAGTGAGTGCCAAGGAGGTGCTTGGCTTCTCCTTGCAAGAGCTTCAGCGTTACATATCCGCAGCGGAAATACTAAAGGGCCAGCGGGAGGAATACCGTGAGCGAACGGATAACCTGCTTCCTGCTGAGCGCCGGGAGATGTTGGAGGATATGGAAGCAGCACTGAACGAACAGTTGGAGTTGATGGAGGGAAAAATCAACAGCATCCGTATGCTCCAGACCGAGCTGGAGGAATTGCGGGTCAGGGTTCGTGAGCGAAAAATTCTGCTAGATAAGGAACTTGGCAGCGCCCCGTCATAAGAGGAGCATTCTACATTTAGATTTGGAGGTTACATCATATTATGAGTTCACAACACGCATTACCTGAGGAGTTAAAGTTACCTGATGAGTTAAAAAAACAGGCAGGCTTGCTCTCTCAGCCCAAGGCGGTATGGGCGGTTGCTTTTGCCTGTGTTATTTCATTTATGGGACTGGGATTAGTCGATCCTATCCTCCCGGCAATCGCCGATCAGCTTCATGCCACCAAGAGTCAGGTGTCACTGTTGTTCACCAGCTATAATCTGGTGACAGGCGTGGCTATGCTCATTACGGGCGTAGTGTCCAGCCGATTGGGTGTCAAATGGACGCTGCTGACCGGAATATTGCTCATTATTGTGTTTGCCGGGTTGGGCGGTACAGCCGATACGGTTGGCGGGATTGTGGGCTACCGGGCAGGCTGGGGTCTGGGGAATGCCCTGTTTATTGCTACGGCGCTATCCGCAATTGTCGGTCTGTCCACTTCGGGAACGGCCAAAGCGATTATTTTGTATGAGGCGGCCCTGGGTCTCGGGATTTCGGTCGGCCCGCTGCTTGGCGGTGAGTTAGGCTCCATTTCTTGGCGCGGTCCGTTCTTCGGTGTAGCTGCATTGATGGTTGTGGGATTTTTGTTCATTACATTTATGCTGCCTACGATTCCAAAGCCTAAAAAGCGCGGCTCGATTGCTGATCCGTTCAAAGCACTCACTTATCCTGCCTTGCTAACGCTGGGCGTTGTAGCTTTGTTGTATAACTTCGGATTTTTTACACTGATGGCGTATTCTCCATATGTGATGCATCTGGACGAGCATGGTTTGGGCTATGTCTTTTTCGGCTGGGGAATTATGCTTGCCTTTACCTCGGTGTTTGTAGCACCGAAGATTCAAGCTCGCTTTAGCGTGGTATCTTCCATTAGTGTCATGCTAACGCTGTTTGCCATTGATTTAGGCGTCATGGC
Source organism: Paenibacillus terrae (assembly GCF_005217525.1). GTDB lineage: Bacteria > Bacillota > Bacilli > Paenibacillales > Paenibacillaceae > Paenibacillus > Paenibacillus terrae_C. Next base: position 177,939 of record NZ_PNXQ01000011.1, read on the forward strand.
GATAGGGACGGTCGCAGGCTCACCGACGATTGTCATTGTGGCGGTCATCTTGGCTGGTATTTTTCTGGGGATTAACAATACATTGATCACCACGGCTGTGATGCAGGCTGCTCCGGTGGAGCGCTCCACAGCATCTGCGGCCTACAGCTTTATGCGCTTTTTGGGTGGGGCGATCTCACCGTGGCTTGCAGGAAAGCTGTCCGAGTGGTATACGGCGGAAACTCCATTTTATTTTGGCGCATTGATGGTACTGCTGGGTGTAGTGGTGCTGATCGTACGTCGTCGACATATGCAGGATATACAGATTGATGCTCACTAAGAATGAACTTCTGAGGGGGAAAAGAGTATGAGCGAATACCAACATATTCTGGTCGCGATCGATGGTTCGGAACAGGCTATGAAGGCGTTGGAGACAGCCAAAGCGCTGTCTAAACAGCTTCAGGGTGGACCGCGTCTGACCGTATTGCATGTGAATCCGGCTTTATCCATGAATGAACCTCCGATTGGGGTGGATGTGGATGAGCGAATTGAGGAGGAAGGACGTCATATATTGGAGCCAGCATCTGATTATTTGAAGGACGAGGGTATTTCTTACCGCGTGCTGGTGGGTCATGGTGACCCGGCGAGTGTTATTTGCAAAAGTGCAGAGCAGGAGCAGGTGGATCTGATTATTATGGGAACACGGGGCAAAGGGCTGGTTTCCGAAATGATCCTGGGAAGCGTCAGCCATCATGTGATCCAGCATGCGCCCTGCCCTGTGCTGACGGTAAAATAAGCGGTAAAAAAAGCCTGTCTGAAAAGGGAAGGAGATACGCATGATGCGTATAACCTCCCCAGATCAGCCGGGCTTTTTTAGTAAGGATATTCAGCGCAAAACTTTTCGAACCCACTTGAGTTTATCTCCGTAAGGCGGGAATAGAAGCTTGTTGTTGATCTTGGAGTTTTTCTTCATCTTCATGTTCAACCTGTTTATCTTCTGTAAATAAATACAGTGCCAGTGGCTTCGGATGATCCATTACCGTCTGGATGGCCTCTTCCAACTGTTCAAATTCCAGCATCGGCAGGATCGGACCGAATATTTCATCCTGCATCGCAGCATCAGACCAGGATTGGGACTCCAGAAGGGTAGGCTCAATATAGAGGTCTTCCCGAATCGTTGTGCCCCCAAAGCGTATATTCTCTCGATCCTGCTCAATCATGGCAGCCAATCGGTCAAACTGGCGCTCATTAACGATACGGCCGTAATCGCTGCTTTGCTGAGCATCCTGACCATAAAAGCTTGTAATTGCAGCTTTCATCTGCTCCATTAGTTCCTGCTTAACCTCTTTATGCACAAGCACATAATCGGGGGCAATGCAGGTCTGCCCTGTATTCATCATTTTCCCCCAAATAATACGTTTGGCGGCCATTTCGATCTTTGCGGATCGATCTACAATGACCGGACTTTTTCCCCCAAGCTCCAGAGTGACAGGTACCAGATTTTTGGCCGCCGCCTCCATGACAATTTTGCCAACCCCCACGCTTCCTGTGAAGAAAATATAATCAAACGGGGCGTTAATCAACGCGGAAGTGACTTCCTTTTCGCCTTCAATCACCCGGATATAAGACTCATCGAAGGTTTCATGTATCAGCTTCTTGATGACGGCGGCAACGGCAGGCGTATTTTCGGATGGCTTCAGAACGACTCCGTTCCCTCCGGCGATGGCACCAATGAGCGGCTCAATTAACAATTGAAATGGATAGTTAAACGGCCCGACAATCAGTACCGTTCCGTAAGGCTCCTTGTACATATAGCTTTTGGTTAGCGGATGATAAATAGGTGTTTTTACCCTTTGGGGCTTCATCCACTTCTTGAGGTGCTTTGTCATATATCGAATACTGTCCAGAGTAAAGCCGATTTCGGTGGTATAGGCTTCAAATTCATTTTTGCGTAAATCCTGAAATAAGGCGGTCATAATCGGTTGCTCATAACGTTGGATGGCATGGGCCAGCTTCCGTAACTGCTCCAGCCGAAACTCAACACTACGGGTTTGCCCACTCTGAAAAAATTGACGATGCTGCTGTAAAATGTGGCTGACCTGCTCTGATGTTAGCTGCTCCATAAAGTACATATCCCTCCTATTCAGCCTTTTATTAAAGGCAGTCCCGTTCCAGCGTTGTGACTAGGTTTTTCAATAGCTGTATCGAATGATCCAAGGCTAAAAAATAATGGTGCTCCGTGCCTCGTTGTTCCAGTTGGACGACTCCCGCATTCTTCAGAAGCTTCAAATGGTGGGAAACGGCAGGCCGTGACAAAACCAAATGCTCCGTAATAGCGTTGACGGTCATCTTGCCATTCTCTGAAAGTAAGAGCAAAATATCCTGACGGTGCGGTTCGCTTAAAGTCTGAAAAGTAGGAATGCATGCTCGAAGCAGCTCGATTGCTTGTTTTCCCATATTTATAGTATCTCCTTAAATGTTTAATCATTTAAACCTAATGGAAGGAGTATAGTCTTTTTGATTTGAGTATTCAAGTCGAGCAAAAAGAATAGCATACAAAATAACACTAGATACAAAGAACCACCGGATACAGGTTATTTCGCCTGAATATCATCCAGTAGTTCTTTATGCCTAGTATTAAATTCTCGCCCTGGACATCCATTGTTTTTTGTCGGTTAGCTATGATGCTGCGTATCATGGTTCAAAAGCATCTGTACATGAAGACATTTGTGAAGTATACCTATGTAGGATAGCAAGCTGTAGTTATAGCATTTTTTTGAGCTGGGATATACGGGCTTGGGAAACGTCAAGTATCTTTGCATATTCGTGCTGTGCTGCATTGGGTTGTTTTTGCATCAATTCTTTTAGGCTTTCGATCATCTGTTGCGTTGATCGACGCAAACGTTTGGATTGCTTCAATGGCCTTTCCCTGCTGGAGAAAGTCGATTTGGACGGCCTGGTGATAGGGCTGAAATCCGTACCATTTTTCAAATCACGAATACATTCCCCACAAATAAAGCTGTCTCTAAAATAAGTCAATTGCTCCGCCGAACCACACATTTTACACGTCACCCCGGTATATTTTCGTAAGGCGAGAGTACCCGTTTCCTCATCAGCGAAAATCTCAACAGGATCACCCATCTTGTAATCCATTGAAATTCGCATCTCTTTGGGAATGACGATACGACCTAACGAATCTAAGGGACGTGTCATACCTGTATTTTTCAAATGATAACCTCCTTTTTTTATATCCTTATAATACTAAATAAAGGGGAGAAAAAAGAATAGGCTTAGAGAAGCAATAGTATATATTAAGTAAACTATTGAAAAGTATACAAAAAAATTCTATAAAATGGTATACTTTTTTGTAGAAAAAACGATAATTTCAGCACAGCTTGCGTCTAATAGCAGATTGTAATCGGATTTGTGCCACAGAGCAGTAACGTAACTTTATCCTATGAACGTCAAAGGGGGGGGATTGTGAACCATACAACGACGATTCGAGCAGAGCTTGATACATACATATATCACGCCTAACTGGCGGAGGGTCAGACCATTCTTGTATAATTGCGCAGAGTTGGACAAGCTGAACTGTATTCAGCAAATGGCCGATTTATTAATGGACAATCTGGTGTATTGTTTACAATGAACACTGGAGACGACCACAGCGCAATTTGCGCGTCTTGGATATGAATTGGCTTATTACTATTTACATAAAGGGAGCTCTACGATCTGCAATCGAAATACGGATTAGAACATGCACTTGTACTCAATCAATCTATGATTCTGGGGCGAGAAACCTTCGTGGGCTACTCGCTCTTTTTAGTATATTTCTCAATACTTTGCACTCTTTTCTATGAAAACCTATACTTATAGTTAAAGCTAACTTTAAGAACTACAACAAAAACGAGGAGGGGAATGACCATGTACTCCATCAGAGAAGTTCAAATCAAGAGCGGACTGCCTGCATCTACACTTCGTTATTATGAAAAAGAGGGGATATTACCTGAAGTGGGGCGGGATGAAGGCGGGAGAAGAGTATATACGGAAAAACAAATTGACTGGATCAGGTTTGTTATGGCTATGAAAGATACGGGGATGACGATTGAAGAGATTAAGGCATACCTTGAGCTTAATGCGAAAGGCGAAGCCGCCGTTCATGAAAGAAGAGATCTTCTCGTAGCTCATAAGAAAAAGGTAGAAGAACATATGGCCCAAACACAACACAATTTGGAGAAAATCATTCAGAAGATCGCTTACTATGATCATGTGGTTATGGGGAAAAACTTCTCTTAACCAAGCATTTGCTGCAAAGGTAAAAAAGCCAAAGCCGTTTGCTTAAAAAGCAAACGGCTCTTCGGAGGGAGCAGGGCACTATATATTTCTGGTAACCTCATACGCATCCCAGACAGCGTACATAATATTTTGTACTTGCTTGGCATCTCCGATTAAGTAGGCCTCGGAAACGTCATTTTGGATGTCTTCATAAAGCGATTGTTGAGGAGTATATCCTACAGCCAGAATCGCTGAATCGGCCTTTAAAATCGTTTCTTCACCATCTTTGTTTTTAAGAACATATTCTTGATCGTTGGCATCGACAATTTTGGTGTTGGTCAGGAGATGGATATCCTTAAATGCAACAAGGTCACGCAGCATATCTTCATTTGCATGGCACAGGGGTCCGCCTACGGTTAAAATATCTTCTTGCATTTCCACCAAGGTTACTTTTTTACCTTGATCAGCAAGCCAGAGTGCAGTTTCACATCCCACAAGCCCGCCCCCGACAATTACAGTGGAAGCACCGGGATCTTTTTTCCCAAGCAAAACCTCTTCTGCCGAATACACCTTGGTAGACATGCCGATGGAGAAGGTTTTTGGAGAGGAGCCGGTAGCAAAGATAACGACATCTGCTGCATATTCCTTTACGGTAGTCCGGTTAACCTCGGTGTTCAATCGGACGTCAACGTTTAAATCCTTTAATT
>NZ_PNXQ01000011.1:182909-187634 GCF_005217525.1 Paenibacillus terrae
GTAAATGGTCGTCTTCCTTGAAGTCTGGAATTCCGCCCGGGATTAGATTACCTCCCAATCGGTTATTTTTATCAAATAAGGTAACGTGATGTCCCCGGATAGCAGCTACACGGGCAGCTTCACATCCTGCCGGCCCTCCACCGATCACCAAAACTTTTTTGGATTGATCTGCTTTTCCAAGTGCGTAGTCTTTTTCTCTGCCGCAAGCTGGATTAACGGCACATGAAATCGTTGCAAAAGATGCCAATCGACCCATACAGCCCTCCTGGCAGGAGAGGCAAGGACGAATCTTTTCTATTTTCCCAGCCTTGATTTTATTGGGGATATCAGCATCAGCTAACAATGGTCGACCAAGTGCAATCATATCGGTTTTTCCTTCACGTATAGCCTTGCTGGCCAAGTCTGGATTATCCAATCTGCCAGCAGTAATCACAGGTACCTTTAGAATGGCTTTTAAAATTTTGTTGTAAGGAAGATAAAGTCCTTTTTCCTGATACATGGGTGGATGTGCCCAATACCAAGAGTCGTAAGAACCGACATCGCCATTGAAAGCATCATACCCGGCTTCCTCTAATATTTTGGCAGCTTCAATCCCCTCTTCAATATCCCGTCCCTGCTCCTTAAACTCTTCGCCAGGCAATCCGCCCTGACGCCAATCTTTAATAAAGCTTTTGATGCTGTATCGAAGAGATACCGGGAAATCCTGTCCACATTCGGCTTTGATGGCTTGAACGATCTCTATGGCAAATCTTAAGCGGTTTCTCAGACTTCCTCCGTATTCGTCTGTCCGATGGTTAAAGAAAGAAATCGCAAATTGATCCAATAAATAGCCTTCATGAACCGCATGGATTTCAATACCGTCAAAGCCTGCCTTTTTGGCAATAGCTGCGGATTCCGCAAATTTTCTGATATAGGTGTGAATTTCGTCAATGGTCAGCTCACGACAAGTTACATCAGGAAGCCAGCGATGAGGAATGGGAGAAGGAGCGACAGCCGTTTTACCAACAATTGAAGGGATACTTACTCGTCCAAATCCTGCGGATAATTGCAAAAATATTTTTGTGCCGTATGCATGAATCCGCTCCGTCATCATTTTACCCGTTTTAACGAAATTCAACGGATTTAGAGTAGGGCAGGGCATGGATGGCAGGGCACATTTCTCAATTTCATTCTCAACCATCGTTACACCTGTAATGAGTAGACCTGTCCCACCTTTTGCCCGTTCAACATAATACTCGACGCCACGTTCATTAAAAGTACCATCGGCATCACAAAGCCCGCCTGGACCCATGGGAGCCATAACAAAGCGGTTTTTAATTTCCAGCTTTCCAATTTTCATAGGCTCGTATAAAATTTGATGTTCTTCTTTCATAAGAATACCTCCTAAGTATGGATCATTCATTCAACTGAATGCATTCACCGAATGGATTCAGTATAGAATAGGAGTAAGTATTATTATGTGATTGTTTTCACAATTAAACAAAATAGCATTCCCTATTATAATTAAGTAATATGAACAAGGTACCTGAGAAAGAGAAATATTTACAATAGAGAGGGAGAGTAAGTGAGTGTCAAAAAAACAATTGAATGGACGCAAGCTGCAAAGTTTGCAGACTAAAAAAAATATATATAACAGTACATTAGAGCTAATGCATGAAAAGAGCCTGGAAAAAATTAAAATTGAGGATATCTGTCGAAAGGCCGGCGTGTCCGTGGGGTCATTTTATAATCATTTCAAGACTAAAAGTGATATTTTGGTGGAAATGTATGCACAGGCGGATGGCTACTTTGAATTAAAATTTAAGAATGAACCACCTTCAGAAAGTATTGCGCAGGATCTTATTCAGTATTTTGAGGTTTATGCGGAATATAATCAGAATATTGGTTTAGAGACGGTGCAACAATTATATACAAGTAATAACAAGCTTTTCATTACTAAGGGTCGTGATATGCAAAATATACTTCAACAGATTATAGAGAGAGGACAAGCCGCGGGAGAGCTGGATCAAAGCATGACATCCGAAGAGGTGACGGACTACTTATTTATTGCAGCTCGTGGGGTCATGTACAACTGGTGTCTTCATGATGGCGACTCTGATTTAATTGTAAATATGCGTGAATATATGAGTCGTCTGATCACGATCTTTAAGCAAAGGAATTGATTGTATCCTAGCCGCAGAGACGGAGCACCACACGCTTAAAGAAGAAGTATAAAAAGGGATGAACAGCAAGCTAATTTAATGGCTTGCTGTTCATCCCTTTTGCGTGTAAAGCAGTTTTACATGCTGCTGTGTGTCGCTCTCATGCCTTGCTGGCTGTTGTTACCGTAGTGTTGCATGTTACCGCTGCCTGCATATTGCTGCCCGGTTGCACCCATGTGTTGCGGAAAGCTTTGATTCATGTGGCTTCCCATACCATAGGATGACGGTTGCATACTGCGGGAGGCGTAGTTATCGCCAAAGCCGGGTTGAGTCATTTGACTGCTGGAGCGGATGGTGTTTTCCAACTGACTACACAATTGGATAACTTGCTGGCATTGCTGCACAGCTTGTTGGTGGTGCTGGATTGCGGTTTGGATCATTTGAGCTGCATTGCGTTCACGTTGCACAAGGCCCTCTAAATTGGAGGCATTTTGTTGCTCCTGTTGTAGCAGTTGCTGATACATGGCAGTTCCTTGCTGTGTTTGTTGTACCAATTGTTGCATAATTTGTTCACACTGACGAAGCTGCTGTTGTGGAGCCATGGTGTTGTTGTACATTGTCATCAATCTCCTTCACCGGATGGTTTTGGGTTCCAGACCCTCATATATTGTGGCGAAGGAAGACGATGATTATACGCGGATTTTGGCTACAGACTGGCTACCAGAATAGCCGTAAATTCCTCTAGGAATACACGATCTTCGTGATCAAAGCGGGCTTTTAGCGGGCTGTCAATGTCCAGCACTCCCAGCAGTTCCCCGTTCTTAATGAGGGGGATGACGATTTCGCTGTTGGAGGCCGCGTCACAGGCGATATGGCCCGGGAACGCATGGACATCCTCTACGACAAGGGTCCGTCGCTCCACTGCGGCTGTACCGCATACACCGCGTCCCAGCGGAATCCTTATACACGCGGGCTGGCCCTGAAATGGACCGAGTACAAGCTCGGTCCCATCATAGAGATAGAAGCCGCTCCAGTTAATATCCGGCAGAAAATGACCAAGCAATGCAGAAGCGTTCGCCAGATTTGCAATGGTATTGGGTTCGTCATGAATGAGTGCCCGGAGTTGTCCGAGAACCGATTCAAATTGTTCGTGACGTGTGCCTTCGTAAGGGATAGTCTGAAACATGTAGTCCACGCTCCTATCAGTAAATTTTTTTACCATTATCTGTTGTATATATTGGCAGAAAAAGGTAATTCTGCAAGCTGCTTTTACCATTGGTTAATTAATTTAAGATATAACGATTGTATATATTCAGTCAAGAGGAAAATACATCTGTAACCTTTCTCGACCTCGTTACTTATGTGGAGAAAAGCAGGGAGTAAATACAGAGTATAGTCATCATTCATAACACAGGGGGGTTTGCGTTTGTTGGAGGGGTATGCTTAAATGTAGCGTATATTTATTGTCACTTTGATGCTGGAAGGATGATTGAACATGTGTGCATATGCATGTAAGGGGCATATACCACCGCTGGAAAGCCCGCGTCTTCGACTGCGAAAGATGGAAAGCGGGGATGCAGCTACGATGTTTGCCTGCTGGTCTGACCCGGAGGTTCACCGTTATATGAACCTTACGGGGATGTCCGGGCGTGAGGATGCGGAGGATATGATCGAGCTGTTGAATGAGCTGGCGAAGACGGAGGATGCGCTGCGCTGGGGCATAGAGCTGAAGGAGAACGGGAAGCTGGTCGGCAGCTGTGGATTTAATTATTGGCAGACCGAAGGAGCTTATAAAGCCGAAATCGGCTACGAGCTGGCTAAGCCCTATTGGAGAAAGGGCTATATGTCGGAGGCACTGCGGCTGGTCCTGTCTTTCGGGTATGACACGATTCGGGTGAATCGGATGGAAGCGTTGGTGGACCCACGAAATACGGGATCCCAAGCCCTGTTGTCCTCTATGGGCTGGACGCAGGAAGGGCTGTTACGACAAGTGCAGCATACGTCTACAGGCTTTAAGGATATGCTGATGTACTCCTTGCTGCATGAAGAATGGCTCAGACTGGAGGCGAGGCGAAATGCTGTTTCAGTATAACGGTGGGTCGTCGCCGCTGCACAAGCTGGGGCCATTAAGCAAGTTGATCCTGGTGGGATGCATTAGCCTGTTGTCGATGGCATGGGAATCAACACTGCATGAAGCTGCGCTGCTGGTTGTACTGATCGCTGCGGCTTGGTTTGGGGCAGGCTTAACGTTGGCACGCCAACTCCGGGCTATGTCATTTCTAATTGGTCTGGGCATTCCGTATTTTATATTGTCTATTCTGGCGATTCGGGAAGGACATATCGTGGCAGCTTGGGGGCCGATCTGGATTACAGCGGAAGGGCTCGATATCGCAGGGGCGTTGACGCTGCGCATTTTTGTGCTGTTTTTGGCCTCATATATTTATCTATCGACAACGGATCCCCGAGATTTTGTACAGGCTTTGAATCTGCGTCTGCGTGTCCCTTATCGGTTTGCGTTCGGTATTTCGGTGGCGCTGACGTTCCTCCCCTTATTGGAAGAGGAAGGCCGTACCATAATGGCGGC
>NZ_PNXQ01000011.1:187644-248955 GCF_005217525.1 Paenibacillus terrae
ACAGGAACCGCCGCGAGGACTGCGGAACCGGCTATCCTGGTGGGGCGGGTATACGGCTGCAGTGCTGGTGAATGCCGTGAGGCGGGTTCAGCAGACGGCGCTGGCGATGGAGGGCAAAGGCTTTGGAGCATATGCAGACCGGACTTATCTTCGCATGTTGGATCGTCGTCGTTCCGGCTATGTATGTGCTGTGGTTGCTGTATTAGGTACTGCTGTTTTATGGTGGAGCTTATAGGGAGCAGCCTCTTTTTTCGTCCTTATTGTCAACTTTAATAAAAAAATTAAGGTTGACAATAAGAGCTTGTATGAATACATTTAGAAAGTGGAAATTTATATTTGGAGAGGAGATAGAGAATTACATATGAAGGAATCTCGTATTTTTGCAAGATTTACGACGCTGGATATTGTACTGATGGCGATGCTGGCAACGTTGAATGGAGTCATGACCGTTTATTTGTCGATGATTAACAAAACATTAAACAGTCTGGGGGGCCCCATCGCCACTTCCGCCATTGTCGGGCTGTACATGATATATGGTTTGCTGGCCTATTATATTATTCGTAAGCCGGGTACGGCGGTAATTGCTTATTCATTCGGTGCAGTGGTGCAGTCCTTTATGGGCTCAGTCTACGGAATCGCTTCTATTATCGCGGCTGCGGTCTGCTATATGGTTGTGGCTGAACTGGTATTTGCTTTACTGCGCTATCGACGCTGGAATGCCGTTTCGTTGATGCTGGCAGGTGGGGCCATGGTTCCGTTGTGGTTTATCGTGGCAGCCAATATGTTCGGCTATATGCATTGGGGCTGGAAGGTGCTGGCGATTACACTGGTCGTGCGCATCCTGAGCGGCATTGTATTGTGCGGTCTGCTGACCAAGATGTTGGGTGATGCGTTGAGTCGGACAGGACTGCTAAAACGTTTTGAGCTGGGACGCGCTTCACGTGCGGAATGAATATAGCGATTATGGTTCTGGATGTAAAATAGCCGTGTCCATGAAGGATTTTGGCTATCGGTATGATGATCAGACGGAACCCGCGATACGTGGCTTGACGCTGGACATCGCGGTGGGCGAGCATGTTGCGATTGTCGGGGCCAGCGGAAGTGGAAAGTCTACGCTGTGCCAGCTTCTCCATGGAGGATTATCCCGTTCGGGTGAAGGTGAACGGACCGGGAAGCTGACCGTATACGGGCTGGACCCGGACACGGCTGACCTGGCGGCTGTCGCCTCTACCGTCGGCGTCGTGCTTCAGGACCCGGATGCCCAACTGGTGCAGGGAATCGTCGAAGACGAGCTTGCCTTCGGGCCGGAGAACCTGCGCGTGCCTCCGGCGGAAATAGCGCAGCGCCTGACGGCTGCGCTGGAGGCCGTTGGCCTTGCCCCCGAGCGCGACTCCTTCGTGCGTCGCCTCTCGGGAGGCCAGCGCCAGCGCACCGCTATCGCTGCGGTGCTGGCGCTGGAAGCGCCGCTCGTCGTGTTCGACGACGCAGCGGCGCAGCTGGACCCGCCGGCTGGACGCGACTTCGTCGAGCTATGCCGGCGGCTCCATGCCGCAGGCCGGACAGTGGTCACCGTGTCCGGCCGCATGGACGATGCCGCGCGTGCAGCGCAGCGCGTCATCGTGCTGGAGGGCGGGGCTGTGCAGCTGCAAGGCCTGCCCGAAAAGCTGCTGCGCGAGCATAGCGCGCAGTTAGCCGCCTTGGGGCTGCTGCCCTCTCCCGCAGGGAAGGGAGGCGTGCCCCAAGGGCCGGGAGCGAAGCCCGGCCTGCCGTTGCTGGAGGTGAAGGGACTGGCCTTCACCTATCCCGGCAGTAGCCGGGCAGCGTTGGCAGGCGTGAGCCTTGCCCTTGCGCCCGGCGAACGAGCCGTGCTGCTGGGCGAGAACGGCTCAGGCAAAACAACGCTCGGCAAGCTGATGATGGGCCTCCTGCCTGCACCCAAGGGGTGTATGTGGTGGGAGGGTCAGGATATGGAGAAGCTGCCGATTCATCAACTGGCCGCCGGGATCGGCTATGTGTTCCAGCAGCCGGAGCATCAGTTTGCGGCTGCAACGGTGTGGGACGAATGCTTGTACAGCGTCCGGATCAAGCTTGGATTACGGGCTGGCGAGCCGATTCCTGCTGCGTATGAGGAACGGGCACAGCGATTGCTGACAGCCGCCCGACTGGATCACAGGCTGAATGCCTCTCCGTACCTGCTGAGTGGCGGTCAAAAAAGGCTCTTGAGCGTAGCTGCGCAGTTCATTCTGCCCAAAAAGCTTTACATTTTGGATGAGCCTACGGCCGGAACGGATTATGAAGGAGCGAGCATCCTGCTTCGAGTGTGCGCAGAACAGTCTGCCGAAGGTGCAGCTTTCCTGATCATCACCCACGATATGCAGTTCGCTGAAAGCTTTTCCAGCCATATTCTGTACATGGAAAAGGGGCAGCTCAAGCGGGAGAGTACCGTGGAGTTATCATGAGATTACAGTTGACAAAAATTAAGTATATGTAGACAATAATTTATATACATCGTACAAAACAGGCGGCCTATATAGGCCGCCTGTTTACGATTATGCAGTGCGGGTAATACCAATCCTGTGCAGTCGAATTGCACAGGTGCAACCAGTTTACATAAGGAAAGGATTTGTGATTTGCTTGGGAAAAGATAAACCCATGAAGCGCGGGCTCGTGCTGACCGGTGTCCTGTTGGCCACCTTTCTGGCCGCGATTGAGGGAACCGTCATCGGTCCTGCCGGACCGACTATTGTTAGTGAACTGGGCAGTGTGAATTTACTCAGTTGGATTTTTACGGCCTATTTGCTGACGATGGCTGTAACCACACCTATTTTCGGCAAGCTTAGCGATTTATTTGGCCGCAAACCGATTTTTCTGATCGGCTGTTCATTGTTTGTACTCGGTTCTTTGCTTTGTATGCTGGCTGGTAGTATGGAGCAGCTTATTTTGTACCGGGCTATTCAAGGGATTGGAGCGGGCGGCGTGATTCCCGTTACCTTTACCATTATCGGAGATATATACAAAATGGAGGAACGCGGCAAAGTTCAGGGAATGATCAGCTCGGTATGGGGGATTTCTTCCCTAATCGGGCCTTTGCTGGGCGGTTACGTGGTCACTTATTTTGGCTGGGAATGGATTTTTGGTTTTAACGTCCCTTTTGGACTGCTTGCAATGTTCTTCATCGCTCGTTACCTGCGGGAGCAGGTAGCGAAGCGTACCGCACGTATCGACGTGCCGGGAGCTGTTACCTTTACCATCGGAATGACAGCCCTGTTGCTCGTATTGGCGCTGGGCGGACAGTATATCGGCTGGGCTTCTCCTGAATTGCTGGCCTTGGCTGCTGTTGCTATTTTATTCCTGATCCTGTTTTTGTTTATCGAGAAACGCGCTCAGGAACCGATGGTGCCGCTAAAGCTGTTTCGGATACGGGACATTGCTTTTTCCTGTGCCGCAGCACTGCTGGTGAGTTCTCTGCTGATTGGCCTGACCAGCTACCTGCCGCTTTGGATTCAAGGCGTACACGGTGGGGATGCTGCTTCGTCCGGTCTGGCACTGGCTCCGATGTCGGTAGGCTGGCTATTCGGCTCCATGATCGGAGGACGCATTTTGCTGACTCTGGGTTCGCGTCGAACCTCATTAGTGGGACTGACCCTGATTGTATTGGGTGCCTTCGTGATGACCTTGATGGGCCAAACGGCGCCGATCTGGCTGCTGTTCCTGTCTACTTTATTGTACGGATTGGGATTTGGCTTCTCCATGACCGTGTTTACGATTATTGCCCAGTCTTCGGTCGGGTTCCAGTTGCGTGGTGCATCTACAGCATTGAATACGTTCCTGCGCACATTGGGGCAGACGATTGGTGTCGCAGCCTTCGGTTCATGGCTGAATTATCGCATTGCTGCCCAGACAGCAGACGGACAGCTTACACAGCAGGGGGTTACGCAAGAGGATATTAACGGTCTGCTTGCACCTCATTCTTCACAAAGCTTGAGTGGCAAGACTGCCGGCTTGCTCCGTTCTGTGCTGGAAAACAGCCTGCATTCCCTGTTCATCATCATGGTCGTTATTGCAATCGTTAGCTGGTTTGTCGTTCTCGGACTTCGGAACCGTCCACCGGGTACGCAAGAAGAAGCAAGCAAGCCTGCAAAGGCGGCACAGGGAGGAACTGCATAGGAATAAAGGAAACGTAGATCGTTTCCTTGTTACATGTGGCGCTTGCCAACAGAATGTTTATTGCTTGTATAGCGATGGCACGAGACAGGAAAATATGAATTTTTGCCCATTTATTCAAGCTGAAAAGTCCGCTCCAGGTACAAAAATGGGGCGGACTTTGCTATGAATGTCGGATTATAGGAACTAAATGCTTAAAAACTGCTGATTGGTTAAAACTATTTGTGATAGGGTGACAGGTTGTCAGCGCTACGGCCTAGCTTTTTGAGCAATCCGATAAGCTGATCTCTTTCGGTTTCGCTGATTCCGCTAAAAGCACGTTCAATCTGACGTGTATAGTCTGGGTAAATTTCGTCCATGACGCGTTGTCCCTCGTCCGTCAATTCCGCATATATAATCCGACGATCCTGGTCGCACGGGTGACGGTGCAAATAACCGCGGCTCTCCAGCTTGTCGATAACATAGGTGACATTTCCGCTTTGCAGTAGCAGCTTGGCTCCAATTTGCTGGATCGGCTGCGCACCCTTGTGATATAAAACTTCCATTACGGCGAAGGCCGTTGGGTTAAAGCCCACCGTTTTGATGCCAGCAACCGCATGCTCGTTTACACTTTTGAATGACTTGCCAAACACGCTATACAAATGCATAGATTGCTGTGTCACCAGTGTCCGGTAATCTATCATCTTCATTCCGCCTTTATGTATGGATTTGGGCATCCTTTGACCGCTCGGCTTGGATGACCGGGCAACCATACCCTTGTTACTAGCATAAAGGGATTTACGTAATGAGAACATGCGATTTGTCACAGTAGCTGCTTTTTTAACTATTTAATTTCAAAGCTTTAAAGTAAATTTTTGAAAAATAAAGGTTTTGAATGTAAAAAAACCTTTCCAGATGGTTATATTAAAAAATAATAAATCTTACAGACCCCAAATAAATGCAACAGAGGAGATGAGGCACATGGATACGGGTTCTTTCCGTTTTCATTTTCGTGATCCGCAGCAGGCCGCCAAAGCCTGTGAAACATTAAAAGAAATTGGGTACACCGCCAGCACAAACGGTGACACAGGTCTGAGTGTTCATATTGAGAATCAGGATGTACTGTCTGCACTGGAGATTTGCCAAGCCTATGAGGGCAGCATGATTGAGGGGGGGGATCTCACTTCTGATTCGGGTGACATTCCTGGCTTGCAAGGAAGTGTGTGGGTGCCAAATCCGGGTTATCGCTCGGAGGATTGGATGATTCCCGCTCACATCATCAATGAGGATTGGAGCGAAGCGTATAAGAACGGTTCCTCCCCAACGAACAGCAGCCCGACAAAGGAGCACAATGTCAGCTCCGATCAACAACCCGAAGAGGATGTAGACGGTTTTTCTGGCAGCATCCATATCTGAATTCACATGAATGAGCGTAATAACCGACCAAGTGGTGCTTTGATTTGTTTAAATCCAAAAAGGAGCTCTAATTCCGTGCACAAAAGGATTAGAGTTTTTTTAATGACAGGCTGATCAAAATGGGTGAGAACGAAATTTTTGCCGAAGTCTACACCCAAATCCTGCTACTGAATCCTGCCTATGAAGAGGCTTATATGCCTGTTGTAGCAGGCAAAGGGAATGAGAGTCGCTTTTGTAATCTTCAAGCTATTCCCGATCTTGTGGCTAGTTGCTGCTATTTTTGCTGCTATTTCGGCAGCGGTGGGTATTTAATAAATCAAGCACAGAACCCCTGTCTTTCAGAGACAAGGGTTTCTTTTTGTGCCATTTTTTTAACATGTATGGTGCATAAGTTTACGTGGGAAATGAATAATATGGATAGCTTTTTCCTAAGGAGGAAATAAACTTGATGCTTGCTGATAACAGACTACTCATTGCTGCTCTAGGCGGTGTGAATGAAATCGGGAAAAACATGTATTTCATCCAGTACAATCAGGATATTGTCGTTATAGATTGTGGCTCCAAGTTTCCTGACGAAAATTTGCCTGGTATTGATCTCATTGTGCCGGATGTCACCTATTTACTGGAAAATAAGGACAAGGTCAGAGCGCTTATCGTGACACATGGGCATGAGGATCACATTGGAGGCATTCCTTATTTGCTGAAGCAAATTAATATTCCCGTATATGGGACAAAGCTCACCATCGAATTGATTAAGATTAAGTTAAAGGAGCATAACCTTTTACGTGAAGCCAAGCTTCATCTTATAGATGCGAATTCAACCGTTCAAACTGGCACGATCCAGGCCTCCTTTTTCACCACCGTCCACAGCATCCCTGATTGCTTGGGAGTCTTTTTTCAGACACCAGAAGGAAATGTGGTTCATACCGGGGATTTCAAATTCGATATGTCTCCCGTCAGTGGACCGTTTCCAGATCTTCATCGAATGGCCGAAATTGGACAACAGGGGGTTAAAGTGCTTCTTTCCGAAAGTACAAATGCCGAAAGACCAGGCTTTACTCCTTCAGAACGTTTGGTCGGCGGGCATATTTTAGACGCATTCGCCAGAGCCAAACAGCAAGTATTTATCTCTACGTTTGCTTCCAATGTTAACCGTGTCCAACAAGTCATTGACGCGGCTGTGGAAACAGGACGCAAACTGGTTTTACTCGGACGAAGTATGATAAATGTGGTATCGGTGGCTAAGGAACTGGGCTTCTTAAGCATG
This sequence comes from Paenibacillus terrae, assembly GCF_005217525.1. GTDB lineage: Bacteria > Bacillota > Bacilli > Paenibacillales > Paenibacillaceae > Paenibacillus > Paenibacillus terrae_C. Next base: position 194,471 of record NZ_PNXQ01000011.1, read on the forward strand.
CCCGAAGATCTGCTGATCGAGGCGGGTGAAACAGAGCGGTTTCCTGCAGAAGAAATCGCCATTTTATGTACAGGAAGTCAGGGCGAACCGATGGCTGCACTGTCCCGGCTAGCCAATTCGATGCATCCAAAAATCGAAATTTTGCCCGGTGATACCGTAATCATTGCCGCAGGAGCCATACCGGGGAATGAACGGAATCTTGCCCAAGTGATTGACAACCTGTACGTACTGGGCGCCAACGTTATTTATGGATCAGGCAGCAACACAGGGATGCATGTATCCGGTCATGGTAGCCAAGAAGAGTTAAAATTAATGATGACCCTGATGAAACCCCAGTATTTGATTCCCATACATGGTGAATTCAGAATGCTGTATCAGCATCGTCAGCTAGCAGAGTCTGTGGGCATTCCCATGGAGAATGTATTTATTGTCCATAACGGTGACACTATTCAAATCGAAGAGGGAAGGGCATCCATGGGGCCCAAAGTACCATCCGGCAATAGTCTGGTAGACGGGCTGGTAACAGGTGACGTAGGCAACATTGTACTGCGAGACCGCAAAAAGCTTTCTTCAGACGGAATGCTGATTATTGTGATGACGTTGAGCAAAAACGAGAAGCAAATGCTCGCAACGCCAGAGGTTATATCAAGGGGATTTGTATATGTCAGGGATTCCGAAGAGCTCATGAATCAGATTCACGACACGATCATGTCCACGGTGAACGAGTTAACAGAAATTGAAATGAGTCAGTGGGGTCTGATTAAGCAGATGTTAAAAGATGATGTTGGCCGGTTCATTTACAGTCAGACCAAGAGAAGACCCATGATTTTGCCTATCATTATTGAGGTTTAGGAAACTGGCATGGATTGTGTTCACTATGCCATTAACCAAAAAAAGACTTAAATCAGTAACACCACTGATTTAAGTCTTTTTAATTCCCTCCTACCTCCCCAAAAAACGAGGATGCGTAGCGTCTCCACACTCCTACAGCATTTCGTTTAAAGCCGCCTGTGTTCCCGCCGTATGCCCCGTCGTAAACGCTGCGGTAATATTATAGCCGCCCGTATACCCGTGAATATCCAAAATCTCACCGCAGAAAAACAGTCCCGTCATCAGCTTGGACTCCATCGTTTTTGGATTGATTTCCTTCAAATTTACACCGCCTCCGGTAACGAACGCCTCCTTCAGAGAGAGCGTACCGTTCACCCGAATCGGAAATGCCTTGATTCGATGGGCTAACTCCTGCCATTGCTGCTTCGGAATATGATCATACGTCAAATCCTCACGCAGCTCGGTTTGCTGGAGCAGCAGCGGAATCAGGCGTTCCGGCAAATAGGGCTTGAGCACGTTTTTAATCGCCTTTTTGGCATCGGCTGCCGCCAGCTCCAGTGTTTCCCGATAGACTTCATCAGCATGCTTGTGAGGCTGCAAATCCAGAGTCAGCAGTACCGTGCTGGTCTTGTCCTTTTTCATCCCTTTTACGACAAACTGACTGCATCGCAAGGCGGAGGGACCGGACAGGCCAAAGTGTGTAAAAATCATGTCCCCTTCGTGGGTGATTACCTTCTTTTGCTTCGCATTCCACACGGTTAGGCTGATGTCGCGCAAAGATAGACCTTGTAGCTCCTTCGTCTGGATAAACGTCTCACCTGACGTTAATGGAACCTCCGTGGGATACAGCTCGGTGATCGTATGGCCTGCTTGCTCTGCCCATGCGTAGCCGTCACCTTCCGAGCCTGTATGAGGGACGGACTTGCCGCCAACCGCTACAATCACGTTGCGGCTGCGAAGGGTTTCCCCGGAACGCAGTCTTACCCCCGCAGTACGACCTTCTTTGTATAGAACCTCCTGTACGGGGCAATTCGTCCGAATGTCGACTCCTTGAGAACGAATCTTGTTGACCAAAGCATCGACAACTGTTTTGGCCTTATCCGTCACCGGAAACATACGCCCGTTGTCTTCTTCCTTTAAGGCTATGCCCAGTTGTTCAAAAAAGGCGATGATATCCCGGTTGCCAAAAGCCGCCAGCGCACTGTGCAGAAAACGTCCATTGCCGGGGATGTGCCGGATCAGCTCGTCCAGCTCTTTTGCATTCGTGACGTTGCAGCGCCCTCCACCGGAAATACCCAGCTTTCGTCCGAGTTTATTTCCTTTTTCGAGTAAAAGCACCTGGGCGCCCTCACCGCTGGCTGCCGCAGCGGCCATTAATCCGGCTGAGCCGCCTCCAATCACAATAACGTCGTATGTCATGAACCTCTTCCTTTTTGTTGAAAAATTTTTCGAAATCTCAAAATAGGTTAACAGGATTTTCACCATATCGTAATACCGTTACCTTAGATACACATTATCGCTGTATTTCTGTATAAGGATATACCCTATCACATGCTTGGGTATTCACGTAAAGACGTCATCTTCTATTAATCTATGTTTCGCAGAATTTGTCGTTCTATACCGGGATTTTAACACATATATTGTAATATATTGTAGCCTGTGCTTTAATTCAACTAACGGCGTCAAGGAAAGATGATGAGGGGGAGAAGTCCTTGTTAATTGCGTTGAAGGAAAGTATGCTTCAAGTTCTCCTTGCCGTGATGCCTGCGGGTTTTTTCTCTATATTAACGGATTATGGGGATAAGAAAAAGGTTTGGGGTGGCAATCTGCTTTCCGCATCTAATCAAAGGATCCTTTTTTGGTGCTGCTTGCCAGCCATATTGCTATGTTCGCTCTTTCAATATCAGCCTCCTTATGGCCTACCTTCCAATCTGGGGATTATCCCCCTCGCTGTTGGCATCATGTACGGCAGACGGCGCACAGCATGTATTCTTGCCGCTTCTGCGCTGGTTAGTGTTCTGATTATAGCCCAGTCTACGGCAATGTCGCCAATGTATGTGGGTACGGGTTTTATTCTTTTTCCTTTTATGCTGCTGCACGTCAAGTTCTTTCAAAGAGGAACATTATTGGACAAAAAACTTCTTATTTCTGCCTATGTTGCGGCTGATTTGCTGCTTAAGGCGATTTTCTCGCTACTGTGGGGCAAACAGGATGTTTGGGTATATGTTCCTGATCTCCTTACGACGCTTTGGAACATTGCAGCAGGTGTGCTGGCAAGCTTTTTGGTCGTCAGTCTGATGCGAAATGCCTTCGAAAAGCTGGCGTTGCGGCGGGATGTGACCGAGTTTACGAGCAAATATCTAATTGAAGCCGATAAGCTGCGTCAAGTTATGGATCTGATGCCGTTAGCTCTAGTCACTCTGGACAGCGAAGAACGGGTTATACATATGAACAAAACGATGCTGGAACTCTATCGGGACGTCGATCCGTTTATTACGCTTCCTGAGGTGGTGGGGCGTCCTTTGACAACGCTGTTTGGTTTAAGCACTGCACCAGTGGTCAATGAACGGGTTGCGAAGGCCCTTGAAGGAGAGGCGGGTGCTGATTTTATAAATGTGCCTCCCAAAGTATTTTTCTCAAGCTTCCTTCCCATTCATGATAAACATGTAAGCCGAACGACAGGTGTCATTATCGCCTTACAGGACATTACAGAGCTGGAGACACTGCGCAGCGAGCTGGGCAATTTCGAGAGGCTTAGTCTGGTCGGACAGATGGCGGCGGGCATTACTCATGAAATACGCAATCCGATGGCGGTTGTGCGAGGATTTTTACAGCTCATGCGCGAAAAGAGTCCCGATTCCCTCGGTCACTATTATCGTATTGTGATGGAGGAGCTGGACCGGGCGAATGGAATTATTAACGATTTTCTGTCACTTGCCCAAAACCGGATTGTCGAGAAGGAGCAATGCCATCTGCATGATATTATCCGTGAACTCACTCCTCTGCTGTGGGCAGATGCCAATCTGAGAGGACAGACGATCGAGCTGAAGCTGGAGGATCATGTCGCAATGTTGCATTTGAACTCTAAGGAAATGAAGCAATTGCTGCTCAATCTGTCGCGTAATGCGATGGAGGCTATGGGGGATAAAGGTGTGCTGACGATTTCAACGCATGAAGAGGGCGATTTTGTGGAGCTGGAAGTGAAGGACACGGGTCCCGGTATTCCGCAAAATCAGCTTGAAAAGCTGTTCCAGCCTTTTTACACGACCAAAACGAAAGGTACAGGTCTGGGCCTGGCCTTATGCCAAAGTATTGTAGAGCGTCATCACGGTACGATTGCCGTAGATTCGGTGGAGGGAATGGGAACGCAGTTTAAAGTTCGATTGCGCAGAACCATTCCAACTCACAGGGATCATTCTGAATCACCCTCCATGAATTCCATATAGAAATAATTGTACAAATATATATCTGGATTTTTGCAAATTGCGTGAAAAAGATTGTATAATAAAGATTAGATGTCCATGTCTTTCACACGGCAGAGGCTGAAATGAAGCAACATAATATACATGATTTTTCGAAAAGGAGTGAACGAATATGTCGATGTCTTTTGATCAATATATGAGAGATTCTGTTCAGCCGATGCGCGAAGAACTGACAAGTCTCGGAATTCAGGAGCTGCGTACTCCGGAAGATGTGGAGGCCAAGCTGCCTGATGCCAAAGGCACAGTGCTGGTCGTTGTGAACTCGGTGTGCGGTTGTGCCGCAGGTCAATGCCGTCCGGGTGTAGCCGAAGCGCTGAAGCATGATATTACACCGGATCATCTGTACACGGTTTTTGCTGGTCAGGATAAGGAAGCAACGGCGAAGGCACGCGAATTTTTCGCACCATATCCGCCATCTTCTCCTTCGATCGCGCTGTTGAAGGACGGCGAACTGGTTCACTTCATCGAGCGTCATCAGGTGGAGGATCGTTCGGCAGACCAAATCGCTGCTGATTTGACCAGTGCATTTGACCGTTTTTGCCGGTAATACTGCTCAAGCTAGGCCCCGCATTTTTCGCTTGCGAAACTTGCCGGGGCTTTTGCATGTTGGCTTGTGAAGGAAATTCCTAAAAAAGAGGTGCTTATCTGATGAGTTTGCAGGAACAGATTATTGCTGAATTGGGAGTACAGCCTACCATTAACGTAGAGGCCGAGGTCCGCAAGCGTGTGGATTTCCTCAAGACGTATGTCACGAAAACCGGAAGCAAGGGCCTGCTAATCGCCATTAGCGGCGGGATCGACAGTGCCGTAGCGGCTGCCTTGTGCAAACAGGCTACGGATGAGCTGACGCAGGAGCAAGGCGAAGAGTACAAAACGCTTGGAGTATTTCAGCCGTATGGCAAGCAGGAAGATATCGAGCATAGCTACGCGGTAGCCAAAGCGTTTGACCTGAAATATGCAGGGGAAACGAACATTCAGGAAGCGGTGGACAAGATTGCCGTGGAGGTGGAGCATTCGTTGAAGGATATTGGTCTTGAGCGCTCCATTACTCCGCAAGTGAGAGGGAATGTAAAGGCAAGAACACGTATGGTGGTTCAGTACGCGCTTGCAAATGAGCTGAATTTGCTCGTTGTAGGTACAGATCATGCCTCGGAAGCTATCACAGGCTTTTATACCAAATGGGGTGATGGTGCCGTTGATATTACGCCGCTCAGCACGCTGAACAAACGTCAGGTGCGTTTGCTGGCGAGCTACCTGGGAGTTCCGCAGGCCATTTTATACAAAGCGCCTACAGCGGGATTGTGGGAAGGCCAGACGGATGAAAAAGAACTGGGTATTTCTTACGAAGCGAACAGCGACTATCTGGAAGGCAAGGAAATTGACCCGGCGGCACGTGAAAAGCTAGAAAGCTTCTTCACACGCACAGCGCATAAGCGGACAAGCATTCCAGGCATTTAAGCAGCGAACAATTATGGAATTGTAAAATAATAATGCGGCGATCCGCCCGGCGGATCGCCGTTTGTATTGACAGCAGGCTATGGCTTAATTGGTGATCCATTCCATGAAGCGGCGGGTTTCGGTAATCGCCTGATCCAGCGGAAGGCTGCTTCCCTGGAACGGATGAACAGTATTGAAGGTATGATTGCCCCCTTGAATTTGTACCCACTCAATATCGGGACGAACTGAGGTAAGCAGGGCAGAGCCTTCACGCAGGCGTTTGGAATCATCCGTACCTTGAATGAGTACGGCAGGCAGTTGGCTGTCTTTAAGCCTGTCCACGATGGCAAAGCGCTGGCGATTTTGCTCCAGATCCTCCAAAATAACAAGATCCAGCGGAAGCTGCTGTCCGGTTCTGGCGTTGGGTACGTAGCTGCGGCCCTTGGTCCGCATTTCTTCTTTTTGCGGCAAGGTGAACAGGTCCAGGTCAGTCACGCCATTCCATGAAATGACGCCTGAAACCTCTTCCGGATGATCCAGCGCATAGATGAAGCAGCTTCCCGCACCTCGGCTGTGTCCTAACAGAAACAACGGCAGTTGTCTGAACTCGTGGCGTGCTCTCAGATTTGTCAGCAATAAGTCCAAATCCTCTTGTTCCCGGCTGTAGGTGTTCCGTGCGAACTTTTCCAGCTCGGTAAAATTCGTTAGATCCTCACCTATGCCGTTATGTGAAAAGTTGAAGGTTATGACATGGTTGTCTGTGCTCAAGGCTTCTGCTATATAGGGGAACATGCCCCAATCCTTGAAGCCCTTATAGCCATGAGCAATGACGAGTAAGCTTTTGGCTGTATTTTTGGAGGGAAACCAGGAAGCCCTGATTACCGCATCTGTACCTGCTTCAATAACGAGTGATTCTGACATCCTATCCTTCCTTTCTACGGGAATTTTAAATGGGCATATAAGCTAAATCAACATTTCGCAAATAGCCTTTCTTATTTTAACATATTTTGGTGCTGATTTTACGGCTTTGCGACTCGCCATGATGTGGACACGCTGTTACAATAAGGGAAGTAAAGTATAAAAGGACGGGGAATACCCAAATGATCTACGGAATCGGACATGATGTGCTGGAAATGAGCCGGATGGCTGACATATTGGCAGGCAAGCATGCAGACGCTTTTTTAAATCGGGTGTTGACCCCGGCTGAACGCGACCTTGCTATGGAGCGAAAGGGCAGGCTGGCGGAGTTTGTAGCAGGGCGCTTTGCCGCGAAGGAAGCGATAACGAAAGCCTTCGGCTGCGGAATTGGGCAGATCATCGGGTTCGGCGATATGGATATTTTACCGGAGTCTGGGGGCAAGCCAGCGGTTTATTTGTCTGCCCCTGCGTGGCACAGACTCGGGCTACCGGGTGCGGGCGGCGCGGATTACAGCATTCACCTGAGTATTACACATCAACCCAACATTGCCTCTGCTTTTGTGATTGTTGAATATAAGGAGACGTGATGTGATGACCACCCATACATTGGAACAAAAACGTTATTTCAGCTTCGAGCTGCTGAATTGGTATACACGAAGCAAGCGGGATTTGCCGTGGCGCCGACACCGGAATCCTTTTTATATCTGGATTTCGGAAATTATGCTCCAGCAGACGCGTGTCGATACGGTGATTCCGTATTTTAACCGCTTTATTGCACGGTTTCCGACGATTGAGGCGCTGGCGGAAGCGCCCGAGGAGGATGTACTTAAGCTGTGGGAAGGGCTGGGATATTATTCCCGAGCCAGGAATTTGCAAACGGCCGCGAAACAAGTGGTTGAGCTTCACGGTGGGGAAGTACCGGATGATACGCAGGCTGTCGCCGCTCTGAAAGGCGTAGGCCCGTATACGACGGGAGCGATTATGAGCATTGCCTTCAATCGGCCAGAGCCTGCTGTGGATGGGAATGTGATGCGGGTGCTGTCGCGCTATTTCTTGATTGAAGAGGATATCATGAAGGGCAGCACGCGAGCACATATGGAAAGTCTGGTGCGGGAACTGATCCCTGAAGGGAGAGCCTCCGACTTCAATCAGGCACTAATGGAGCTGGGTGCGCTGGTCTGCACGCCGAAGTCGCCCCAGTGCCTGACCTGCTCGGTCATGGAGCATTGCTCAGGCCGATTGGCAGGCCGCGAGGAGACGCTGCCGGTCAAGACGAAGGCGAAGCCGCCGCGGCTGGAGCCGCGTTCCGTCGCCCTCATCGAGGGCAGCGGCGCGAACGCAGGCCGCCTGCTCGTGCGTCAACGCCCGGCCAAGGGCCTGCTGGCCCGCATGTGGGAGCTGCCGCACGAGCTTGTCGGGCCGGAGGGCTACAACGGCCCGGTGCCGGATGAGCCAGCCATGGATCACCTGGCGGGTCATTTGCTGGCGGAGGGCGTGCTCGCGCGTCCGGTGCGGTTCGTACGTGAGGCGGAGCACACGTTCAGCCACATTCACTGGAACCTGCGTGTGTTCCAGTGTGAAGAGGTCGCCAGCTCTGCTGGAGAGGCTGGCGGACAGTCGCTGGCTGCCGAGCAGCGGGCAGGCTACAACACCGACGGTGCGAAGCCGGGTGCGCTGCTTGCGCTGGCGGAGCAGGAGGAGCGCGTGGCGCTGCCTACGGGGTACCGCTGGATCAGCGAGGCCGATATGAACACCTTGGCGTTTCCCAAGGTGTTCCTCGATCTGATCACCGAATATTTTGCGAAGCAAAAAGGGACCTTGGTGTAGGTCCCCAAGCTGTCGGGAGAAGTCCCGACAGCTTTTTTTGTTCTTTTTTTATTCAGCCTGACATCTCATTTAAATAACGATGCGTATAGGTAATACCTATCCATAGTCGTAGCCGGGTTTTAGGCTATGCCTCTATCTACATCGCCTGTTCAAAAATGTCGATCACTTCTTGCTGCGTAGGTTGAATCGGATTGGTTACACCGCAAGCATCCTTGAGTGCGTTGGCGGCGAGAACAGCGAAATCTTCTCGCTTGACGCCGAGTTCTTCTAGCCCGGAAGGGATGTTGACCCGTTTAGCCAGCTTTTCAATGGCGTGCAGGGCTAGGCTGGCACCTTGCTCCGGTGTAACACCGTCCGTTTTTTCGCCAAGTGTACGGGCAATATCGGTGAGTCGTTCGGCGGAAGCCTTGGCGTTATAGCGCTCTACATGCGGCAGCAAAATGGCGTTACAGACCCCATGCGGCAGATTATAGAAGCCACCCAGTTGATGTGCCATGGCGTGAACAAAGCCCAATCCGGCGTTATTGAAGGCCATCCCTGCGAGGAACTCGGCGTAGGCCATTTGGCTACGGGCTTCCACATCGTTTCCGTCATCCACGGCTTTGACCAGATAATCCCGAATCAGCTCAATGGCTTTAAGCGCGCAAGCATCCGTGATCGGTGTGGCATTGGTGGAAACATAAGCTTCAATAGAGTGAGTGAGCGCATCCATCCCTGTTGCGGCAGTTAATGACTTGGGCATAGCCATCATCAGATCAGGATCATTGACGGCAATGAGTGGTGTCGTGTGCTTGTCAACAATCGCCATTTTGATATGACGCTCTTCATCCGTAATTATACAAAACATAGTCATTTCACTAGCTGTTCCTGCCGTGGTGTTAATGGCAATCAGAGGGAAGGAAGGCTTCTCGGATTTATCCACGCCTTCGTAGTCCCCGATCTGTCCGCCGTTGGAGGCCAAAAGCGCGATTCCCTTGGCACAGTCATGCGGTGACCCGCCTCCGAGCGAAATAATAAAGTCGCACCCGGATTGGTTCAACAGCTCCAAACCCTCATTTACATTTGAAACCGTGGGATTCGGTTGAGTGCCGCTGTATACGACGGATTTTACGTTTAGACTGTCTAACATGCTTGTTACCTTTTTCGCAATTCCAATATCAACTAAAGGCTTATCGGTTACGATCAATGCATTTTTAAAGCCCAATTTTCCGATTTCTGTACCTGCATCCGCCAATGCACCCGAGCCCATAAGACTCATACCCGGCATCATGAATTTGGAGGTTCCCGTCATAAATATGCATCCACCTTTGTTATTATTTTGAGGTAAATCAAGGTATAATGATGGAATAAAAGGATCTTTCAACCATCCTTATATCCTTATCATACTGCCCTATATTGGCGGGAACTAACGCATTTTATTATAAAATATCGTGATTTTTAAAAGGGAGCATTTTGCATAAATCCAGGGAGCGGCCTTCAATCAGCAATATAAAGATCGGAATGATTCTGTCCGCCTATATATTGTATCCATGAGCGACTGGAATCGAATTATGCAACTGCTGAAGGGTGAAACGATGGAGCATTCCAAAACTTTAGGCGACTTTAATCGTTATAGTGAGCTGCAATATGGATATGAAACCGAGCTGATCAGAATTTTGTATTATGATCTCCCAGAAAATTATTACGAGAAATATGCTTCATATGAATGCCCAAAGCTGTGTACGATTTTGGAGGGGAGAAAAGAAGTCAAAATTAATGAAATGGAGCGTTTTGAATACGATTCTCAGGAGATTATCCTGCTTCCTCCTCAGTCCAGCGTAGAAATGAAGATCAAAGAACAAACCAAGGCACTGGTCTTTGAATTAAGCGATCAGTTGATGGAACGGTTAAGGAACGTGGTAGAGGAGGAATTTCAGGTCCCGGAGAGTTCCCCGACTCATGCGGTGGTTCGCTGCGAGCTGAACGAAAAGGCGAATTCACTTACCGCATCTATGGAGCGGATCAAGCAATATATGGCACATCCCGCCGAAAGAAAAAATTTCCTGATTGATCTGAGCGCTCAGGAAATGGCCTATCATCTGCTACAGATGCAGGTGCTTGAGCAGAATCTGCTTACGAACCATCGGCATCCTGTGTTTCGGGCAATCCGGGATATTCAGGAGCAGTTGCCTGGGATCAGGTATGTGAAGGATCTGGCGGATAACTATAATATGTCACATGCGAATTTCACGAATCAGTTTAAAAAAATAACAGGATTAACCCCGCTCGACTATATTACGAATCAAAAAATGCAGCTCGCCAAGCAATGGCTCCAGCACCGGAACGTGACAGAGGTCGCTTTTGATTTGAATTATGAGAGCGTTTCCTATTTTATCGGTCTTTTTAAGAAAAAGTACGGGGTTACACCCAAGCAATATCAGATGAGTGTGCAGCGCCAAGTTGTGGTTACGTAATGTAAAAAAAGTAAAGCGGCGATTCCACAGTAACCGTGGAATCGCCGCTTGGCTTTTTTTACAGATATAGAGTTACCAGCTTATTTTTTCGCTGCTGCGTAACGTTTGTTCACTTCATCCCAGTTGATGACATTGTAGAATGCTGCAATGTAATCCGGGCGTTTGTTTTGATATTTCAGGTAGTAAGCATGCTCCCAAACGTCCAGTCCAAGTACCGGAGTCAGACCTTCGGAGAGTGGGCTGTCTTGGTTAGGAGTGCTGGTGATTGCCAGTTTGCCGTCTTTGCCGACAACCAGCCAAGCCCAACCACTACCAAAGCGTGTTGTAGCTGCTTTGGTAAAATCTTCTTTGAATTTGTCATAGCCGCCCAACTCGTTGCTGATTGCTTCAGCAATAGCGCCAGTTGGTTGTCCGCCGCCGTTAGGGCCAATAACTTCCCAGAACAGGCTGTGGTTGTGGTGCCCACCACCGTTATTGCGAACCGCAGGGCGGATGCTTTCAGGAACGCTGTCCAGATTGGAGATCAGATCCTCCAGGCTTTTGCTTTGCAGTTCAGGAGCGCTTTCCAGAGCTGCGTTCAGGTTTGTTACATATGTGTTATGGTGACGATCATGGTGAATTTCTACTGTCAGCGCATCAATGTGCGGCTCCAGTGCGTCTTTCGCGTAAGGAAGTTCTGGTAATTGAAATGCCATTGTAAAATCCCTCCTGATTATATGGTTTGGGTAAGGTATTCCTATGTAATAATACCCTCTACAGTTATATTAAACCGCATTCAGGCTATTTTATCAACATTTTTGTTTGTAAAATAGCAAACTGGGCAATACGACCTGGTAGCTATCATGTCCAAAAACCCGCTTGGAATACATGATGTATAGGTAATAAGAGGAAAATTATGCTGCCCAAAAATGTAAACGCTTCATATATAGCGCTTACATGAGAAAAAGGGATGTATTCCTTCTAAAAGTGTGGTTTAATGTTCAAGGAAGCAGAAATTTCGGCTTTTTTGTCGACTGCTATATCTTGTCATGTCTGCGGATATGACGAATTTGAGGGAATTCACCCTTTTCCTGTTCTTCAATTCATATATAGCAGATCGTTTGCATTTTTATCATAATGCCTTGTGATTAACACTATGCTAACAACTTTAAGGATTTATGTAAAAATGACGGTGCTGTCTCAATTTGTTTTATTAAGCTTACGAAAAGGGAGATATTACTTATGCACGTTCGTTCCTTTCAATTGAGTGATGTGAATCCAGTAATGGGACTCATGCAGGTTGCCTTGTCTGAGGAGTGCTACAAAGAGACGGTGGGTGCTTTTGCCCGTCAGCTTTCGTGGGATTCCGGCTTGATCGTTGTTGCAGAAGAGGATGATGAGCTGGTTGGCGCCCTGATTGGCACGATTGATCAGAATCAGGGTTGTTATTATCGTATTGCTATTCACCCGGATCATCGTCGGATGGGAATTGGCAAATCGCTTGTGGAGTTCATGGAGCAGCGTTTTCAGCAACGTAAGGTTAGTCGCATCTGGGTAGCCGGAGACAAGCACAACAGCGCAGCCATGCCTTTGTATGAAGCGATGGGTTATGGGGCAAACCAGATTTTGCAGGCTTTTCAGCAGCTCAGTATTTTGGCTCCTCATTAATCAGCAATGGATATAAAGAGAATCGAATATTTTCAAAGCTAATACTTCCATTTAAAGCATATCTGAGTAACCGTTGCAATCGGGTACGGGATATGCTTTTCTATTTATAACAGGGTTGAGGAGGTTTAATATGGACACACTGGCTCCTTCGTCAGGCCCGCTTCCTACGCCGGAAACGTCCAAGCATACTGGTCGTTGGAGTTATATACGCGATTGGCTGGTGACTCTTCTGATCGCGATGACCGTCTTGCTGCTGCTGAACCTGTTCGTGTTTAATTTGTCTACGGTCAGGGGACATTCCATGCAGCCGACGCTGATGGAAAGTCAGCATTTGTTCGTTAACAAGCTGGTTTACAATTTTCATGATCCAGGCAGGGGGGACATCGTGATCCTACAGGATCCCGACTCCAAGCCGTCCAGCCCGAGATTTTTAGTGAAAAGAGTCATAGGTACTCCCGGGGATGTAATCCGGGTTGAGCATAATCATTTATATGTGAACGGCGAGCTGCAAAATGAGCCTTACACCGACTCAGAGATTGAGGATGGTGATTACGGTCCTTTTACAGTGGAGCCGGGACACTTTTTTGTCATGGGCGATAACCGACACGCCGAGGGCAGCAAGGACAGCCGATATTTTGGCAGCATTAAATCTCAGGATTTGCTGGGGCGTGCGGAGCTTGTATTTTGGCCGTTATCCGAGTGGAAGTGGCTGTAGAGAAAGTATAGTCTGTATGCTAAAAATCAATGCGGAACGCGTGCCAATCGTCAGGACCATGACGGGGCAGGCGGTGACCGATCAGGAAAGGAAGAGAAGTATGAAAGAAGTGATGGTATATACCGACGGCGCTTGTTCGGGCAATCCCGGCCCTGGGGGCTGGGGCGTCGTTTTGCTATATGGAGAGCATCGCAAGGAGCTGTCCGGGGCCGAAAAAATGACGACAAACAATCGTATGGAGATAAAGGCCGTGATTGAAGCGCTCAAGCTGCTCAAGGAGCCTTGCCATGTCAAGGTGCACAGTGACTCCGCCTATGTCGTAAACTGCTTCAAACAGGGCTGGATTAAGAATTGGCTTCGTAACGGTTGGCGTAACAGTAAAAATCAGCCCGTTGAAAACAAGGAGTTATGGGAAGAACTGTGGGAACTGATGAGCAAGCATGAGGTAGAGTATGTGAAGGTCAAAGGTCACAGTGACAACGAGCTGAACAATCACTGTGATTTTTTGGCGACCAGCGCTGTTAAAAATTTACGGTAGCATCTGCTGAACTAATCTGTTGAAATTTGAGATATGAGGATTTTGCAAAAAACCTCATATAAGTGATATGAAAGAGAGGTGAGTATCGGATGCAACGCGGACAGACACCAACGGCTGCCGGAACCGCTTTGGTTTGGGCCTCGCTCAAGCAGGAGATTATCGAAGCCGCTCCGGGGCTGGGCATCGACTCCATCGGGTTCGCATCCGCCGATCCCTTTCTGTCTCTGAAAGCAATATTGGAGGAGCATCGCGCCAAAGGCTATGAATCCGGTTTTGAGGAGCCGGACATTGATAAACGGATCTACCCGGAGCTCTACGGTTCGCAGCCTGCATCCTTGATTGCCATTGCGGTGGCTTATCCTTCCAAAATGAAGGACCCGCCGAAGTCGGATAAAGGCAAGTACCGTGGCATCTTGGCGCGTTCCGCCTGGGGTAAGGACTACCACATGGTGCTGCGCGAGGCGATGGAAAAGCTGGAGGCTTTTATAGGTGAACGGGTTCCCGACGCGATTATGAAAAACATGGTGGATACCGGGGAGCTATCAGACCGGGCTGTTGCGGAACGGGCGGGTATTGGCTTTAGCGGCAAAAACACGATGATGATTTCACCGACACTGGGATCATGGATTTATCTTGGTGAGCTGCTGACGAATATCCCTTTTCAGCCGGATGAGCCGGTGACGGACGGTTGCGGGGAGTGTACCAAATGCCTGGATGCGTGCCCTACGGGTGCGCTTGTCGGGCCGGGGCAGCTCAATGCCCAGCGATGTGTGTCCTTTTTGACGCAAACGAAAGGCTTTCTGGATGAGGAATTTATGCTGAAAATCGGGAACCGGTTGTACGGATGTGATACCTGCCAAATCGTATGTCCCAAAAATCGGGGCCTCAACTGGGATCATCATCCTGAGCTTACACCCGATCCCGAAATTGTGAAGCCATTGCTGCTGCCGTTGCTGGAGTTGAGCAATCGTGAATTCAAAGAGAGATTTGGTCAAAGTGCGGCAGCCTGGCGGGGAAAGAAGCCGATTCAGCGCAATGCAGTTATTGCGCTCGGCAATTTCAAGGATATTAGCGCCGTGCCCAAGCTGACAGAGGTTCTGCTGGATGATCCGCGACCTGAGCTTCGAGGCACGGCGGCATGGGCTTTGGGCCGAATAGGAGGGGGAAATGCAATGACAGCGATCAAGCAAGCATCTGAGAAGGAACAACATGAGCAAGTACGTGAAATGGTCGCGCAGGCGCATTCCAAACTTGAGGAACGAGAACAGGCTGAGCAGCAACAGGTCTCAGAAGTAACGGTTCAAGGACCGCAGGGACCGACTACGATTTATTATGATGAAATAGAGACACCTATAGGTATTTTGACGCTGTGTGCAACGGACCGGGGGCTATGCCGGATTGATTTTGGCGTTTTTCATGCGAAGGAGGCGCTGCTTCAGCAATGGGCACGTACATGGATCGGGGAATATGTCTATGTGCAGGAGCCGGAAAAGCTGCGCGAGGCTGCGGATCAACTGCGTGAATATTTTGCCGGGAAACGACGGGATTTCACTGTGGCCTATGATTTGAGGGGCACCCCTTTTCAGGAGCAGGTATGGCGTGCGCTTCAAAATATTCCGTATGGGCAAAGCGTGTCCTACAAGGATGTCGCGGAGTCAATTGGCAGAGCCAAGGCGGTACGTGCGGTCGGAGGAGCGAACAACAAAAATCCGTTGCCCATTCTGATTCCATGTCACCGGGTATCGGGTGCAAACGGGAGTTTGGTTGGATATGCCGGGGGTCTGCCGACCAAGATGAAGCTGCTGGATTTGGAGAAGGAATGAGGACATACGTTTGCAAATTGTGATTTGCTAGCTGTCCCATGTTTTGCTATGATAGGTTCGTGTATAATTCAAGAGGTTTCATATAAATATACAGAGGTGACGACTTCGTGGTGTGGAATATTGTCATTCCGATCATTACCCTGATTGTTGGTTTGGTCGGGGGATTTTTCATCGGTGCTTATTATCTTCGCAAACAGCTTGAAAAGATGCAAAACGATCCTGAGACGCTGCAAAAAATGGCCAAGCAGATGGGTTATAATCTGAATGGGAAGCAAATGCAGAAAGCCCAGCAGATGATGAAGAACCAGCAGTTCTCCAAAAATCAGCCAGGTCAGCGTAAAAATCAGGGCCATCGTAAATAATGAGCAACATAAGCACGAATGCCGCATGAGGTTGCACAGAGGAGGATTACTGTGGCTGGCGTAAAAGATTATATTAACCGCAAAGCTGCGGATAACCGGGATAAAATCGAGTACCATGTGGAGCAAATTCTACAACTGATCGGTGAGGACCCCAAGCGTGAAGGCTTGCTGGAAACACCGGCACGCGTAGCGCGCATGTATGAGGAGATATTCGCAGGTTATGAGGTTGATCCCCGGGATGCGCTGGGTGTAACATTCGACGAAAATCACGAGGAGCTTGTGATTGTGAAGGACATCGTCTATTACAGCCAGTGTGAGCACCATATGGCTCCTTTCTTCGGAAAAGTGCATATCGGCTATGTACCCAGTGGCAAAATTGTAGGACTAAGCAAGCTTGCCCGTCTGGTTGAGGCTGTAACGCGCCGATTACAGGTGCAGGAGCGCATTACGGCACAGATCGCAGATATTTTGAATGAAGCGGTCTCCGCTCACGGGGTTATGGTGGTCGTGGAAGGCGAGCACTTGTGTATGTGCGCAAGAGGCGTCAAAAAGCCTGGCAGTAAAACGGTAACATCTGCGGTACGCGGAACGTTTCGTGATGATGCGGCGCAGCGTGCAGAGTTCCTCTCGCTGCTTAAGGATTGACCGAACAGGCGTGACAGTGATGTGATGAATAAAAAGGGGGGTTACGCATATAGGCGTAGCCACCCTTTTTTGCTAACATGAGAATAGGTGGACGTTAGCTGCTTTGAAGGAGGATACAGTATGGAGAATGTACATATGCTAGCAGCCAAAACAACGGTTTTGCCTGATCTGCAATGGTTTGAAGCGCCACTCGTGACCACTCAGACGGATGTTTTGTCTCCACTGGCGTGGGAGGAACTGGCCTGCCGGCAAGTAGGGCAAGGAGCTGTGCCTGTTTTGCATCTATGGCGGCACCCGGCTGCGCTGGTGATCGGCCACCGGGACCGCAGGCTTCCGTACGCGCCGCAAGCGATGGAGCGTGTGCGGAACGCCGGAACCTCGGTATGCGTGCGTCCCTCGGGCGGAGCGGCCGTCATGCTGGACAGGGGGGTACTGAACCTGTCCCTGATCTTGCCGAATCCGCAGCGAGCGATCAGCCTGCATGAAGATTTTCGGCTTATGGCGGGGCTGATCAGCGATGCGCTGGCCCCGTGGTCCGCCGAGGCGCAGACCGGGGAAATCGCCGGGTCCTTCTGTCCCGGCGATTACGATGTCAGCGTCCGAGGCCGCAAGTTTTGCGGCATTGCGCAGCGGCGGCAGGCCAAGGCCTATATCATCACGGCCTTTGTGATGATTGAGGGCAGTGGCGCGGAGCGCGCACAGGCGGTGCAGCGGTTCTATGCGGAGGCAGCCGGAGCTGCGCCGACGGGTGTGCCGAAGCCGGATTATCCGCAGGTGAATCCGTCAACGATGGGCAGCCTGGCGGAGCTGGCCGGGGTGCCGTCGGTTGAGGCGTATACGGCATCGCTGCGCCGTGTAGTCGAAAGTCGGGCGGCGATTTTGCCTGCCGATGGCTCACTGGTGCAGCCTCAGGGACTGACAGAGCAAATGGCAGCACTTAGAGAGCGATACGATTTGCAGGTGTAGTGTGGAGCATGCGCTTAGCTACAGATGACTCTTAGCTTAGAACGGCTGCCATCTCAGCTTAGAGGCTTGGGCATAGCGTTTTTCCACCTCAGGCCAGTTCACGACATGCCACCAGTCCTCGATGTATTTGTTGCGCTCGTTCTGATGCTTTAAGTAATAGGCATGCTCCCAGACATCAATCGCCAGTAGTGGAATGGACTCCCATTGAGTCAGGTTCTGGTGCTTTTCGGCCTGCAAAATTTCAAGCCGTCCTGCACGTGGACTCCACGTCAGGATGGCCCAGCCGCCACCCTCGACCTTCTCGGCTGCCGAGCTGAATTGTTTCTTGAATGCCTCATAGCTGCCAAAGTCCTTTTTAATCTGCTCAGCCAGCGGCCCGCTTGGTGTCCCGCCGCCTTGAGGACTCATGATCGTCCAGAAAAGAGTGTGCAGATAATGGCCTGCACCGTTAAACGCCAGCTCGCGTTCCCAATGCTTCACAAGGTCAAAATCACCCGTTTTCCGGGCTTCCTCCAGCTTTTTCTCCGCTTTGTTTAAATCATTTACATAGCTTAAATGATGCTTGTCATGGTGAATGCGCATCGTTTTCTCATCAATATATGGCTCAAGCGCATTATAGGGATAAGGAAGCGGTGGTAAACGATGTCCCCCGATGGGAACAGGTCGGCCGGGTGAAGTTTTTTCCATTGCCGCAGGCTCAGTCTGGCTTGACTGCACGCCTTTGTCTTTGTTCGCCCACGGTCCTTCCCACCTCGTGCTGTCTGTCTGGCCTGTCTGCCGCTCTCGGAGCGCATCCTCGGGGTAATCCTCACCCTCTGCCGCCATATGATACAATGCAGTGGCCCGCGCAATGGAGCCGGGCTCCTGAAAGGGATTGGTCGATATCAGGAAATACTGGCTCTCATGTGCTGCATGCAGCACAATTCCGGTGGATTTTGGCTGCTGTCGTAACGCATGGCTGTGCTCGGTCAGCAGACTGAGCTGCCGTACATACTCCTGTGACTGGCGGTTTGCGGTTAGCAGCAATTCGTCCAGACGACGATTCAGCCCTTGTGAGACAGGCTGTGAATCTGATGTCACTCCTGCCGTTGCCTCAGTCGATTGTAGCCCTTCTGGCGCCGATTCTGACTCCGAATCTCTCGACTGTCCCGATTGCCCGGCTTGTGCTTGTGCAGCAGCCGACGACCGCTCCCATTGACGATGCCACGCCTGATCTGCCGGATCGAGGGCGCTTCGCTGCTCTTCAAGCAGCTCTATAGCGGTGCGTTCCGTCTGTTCGAATACCGTCCTCCAGTCATCCAGCAGCCGCACGTAGGCAGGCTCCAGGCCCTCTGTAGCGGACTTAATCACTTCCACATGCCAGCTTTCCTGCTGCTTCCAATGCCGGATTTCCTCCAGCACACGCAAGGGCAGGAAAGACCCGTAAGTACTCAGCATCATTTTTACCTCCCGTTTCCCACTATGGCTATCCGGGCTGGTTCCAAGAGCCTGACCCGGATGCATACGTACACAGTATATTCGCCGTCTCATCGGGAATATGTCTACAAACTCCCCCGATCTGGCGCGGACATGTAATGTGGGGCAATGATACATAGTTGGACGCAAAAAAGAAGCCTCGCTGCGGCTCGGGTTAAGTGTCCACAGACGGGCTTCTCCAGGTTGAAGGAATATGGCTTCTAAAATAGAACCCTTACTTCGTAGTCGTTTGTTTACTGGCATTAGCAATCGTTTTCTTATCCTCCAGCTCTTGAACACCGCTTAAAAACGTCGATACCCGCCGCAAATACTCACGTGGGTGCTCTCTAAAAATAAGCTCATGCAGTCCGTTTTTGACAATCCATACACTGGAAAGCGGGTTGGTTTGATTGGCAGCGAGCTTTTCCGCAATCGGGTAAGGGGCTTTTTCATCCTGCGTCCCATGTACGAACATGATCGGGAACGGATAGTTTTCCGCTTTGACCTCTTGATATGGAATCTGATGCAGGCTGGTACCATTCAAGACTGGAAACAGCAGCTCCAGAATTTCCAGAGACGGATGGCGCGGCAGATCGATTTGATTATGAATGTTATGATACAGCGTATCCGGCTCCAGTAGGAAGGTGCTGTCCAAAATCATGGCGTCCACATCCTTGGTTTGCAAGCCCGCCTGAAGAGCGGTTCCAGCACCCATCGAGAAGCCCCATACGATGATCTCCGAGGAGCCGCGTTGCTTCGCAAGCTGGATGGCCCCGAGAAGCTGCTGGGATTCCGCTTTGCCCCCAGTTGCGACGGCTTTGCTATTTTGTGATGCGAATCCGTAATCGAACATGACTACGTTAAAATTCAAACGGTGGGCATAATGCGCCAGATCATACATCGGAATCCAGCTTTCTTCGCGATTGGCCCCGTAACCGTGGCTGAAAATAATCGTTTTCTTCGATTGACCTGCCGGGATATACCAGCCCTGCACCATCCGGCTGCCGTCCTTGGCGGGGAAGCTGATTTCCTCGTAGGGCATTCCTTTGGCCTGCATCGGGTTCGAGTAGAGTGGCGCGACGGTTGGATTTGTCAGCACCCATGCGATATAGGCGTGCAGGGTAATAAAGCAAAACAATAGAAAAAATACGACCGACAGCAGCAAGGCAATGACCACATGCTTGATCCGCAATAGCCGGGGGTTGATCAGTGGGGTGGACGGCTCCTGGACAGCATGCTGTAGCTGAGAGCTGCGCTGGGATGTCGAAATCATGTAAGAGCCTCCTTCATATAAAAATGAACTTCGTTTCATAGAATATTAGGTACAATTCCACTTGAAATTGATAGTTTATGCCCGTATCGATACCTATTATCGTATGATGCGTGTTATCCAAAGTCAACGCTTGAACCGGAAAAGTAAAAATGATGCAAAGAATTGTCGATGTTTGTCCTCGTTCTGTAATATGGCTGTCACAAAAACATTGGTTTACAGTAGCCGCGATTATTCTATATAATTTATGTAACCATGTTTCATGGTGTGAAACGAATATGAAACAAAGAGGAGCGGTTCACAATGGAAGACCGTAAATTAACCGTTCGCGCCGTGGAGCGTGCGCTTGATATACTGATGTGTTTTACCGGAGATTCCGATCTAGGCCTAACAGAGATTGCTTCCAAAATTGGTTTACATAAAAGCACGGTTCATCGGCTGCTGGCTACGTTGGAGGATCGGGGCTTTGTTGTTCGGAATGCTGCAACGGAAAAATATCGGCTCGGCATCCGGATATGGGAACTGTCCACCCATCTGTCGCAAAGCGACGAGCCGGCGATCCTGTTACAGCCAGCCATGGAAGGATTGCGTGACCGTCTGGGCGAAACGGTCAGCTTATACCTGCGCGATGGCAGCATGCGTATCCGCATACAGGCCGTGCAGAGCAATCAGGCGATCCGTCGCGTTGCACCAGTAGGTGCAAGCATGCCGCTGGCTGTAGGAGCCTCCAGCAAGGTGCTGGCGGCCTTTATGCCGCCGCAGGAGCTGGAAGCCCTGCTAACCGGGGATGAATGGCCGCCCTCGGTAGATCCGGAGGTCTATAAGGCTCAATTGCAGGATATCCGCGAGAAGGGCTATGCGACCAGCTATGAGGAACGGGAGCCGGGCGCTGCTGCTGTCGCTGCGCCTATCGTGAATCGGAAGGGGCAGGTCGCTGCGGCCTTGTCTGTATCTGGTCCGGTTAGCCGACTAGCGCCCGAGAAGCTGCATGATTTTGCACCGATTTTAATCGAGGCAGCCAAGGAAATGGGGCTTATGCTTCCATAATCTTTGGAAAAAGGGACCAGGGAAGGGTTGCCAAAGCCGCAAATTTGAAGTAATCTGTTGGTGATGGCGGGTTGTCCGTTATAGCCGCCACATGAGAACAGAATTAACAGAGTTACTGGGGGAGCCTGTAATGCCGGGCTGAGATGGAATCGCACTAGATTCCGGACCCTTTGCACCTGATCTGGATCATACCAGCGTAGGGAAGTAATCGGCCATTGAAATGTATACGCAGCCGCTGTCTACGGCAACGCATCGGAGTATGTTTCCGCGTGCGTAGCCGTCTGGATAACGGTTTCGTTAGATTAGCCGGTTCCCTTGGGAACCGGCTTTTTTGCATAGATCAGCCAGCCTGGGGATGGTTCCGGATCGGTGTGTCATTTCATCGAAACGGGAGGAATGGACAATGAAACCGACAGAAACAGAAGGAACAGTAGGGAACGCAGTGGATGAACAGACTGGAGGGGTAAAGCCCTTTCCAGGGAGCCGCAAGGTGTATATTCAAGGCTCGCGGCCGGACATTGCCGTGCCGGAGCGTGAAATCGCGCTGCATCCCACACATACGCCACAGGGCACGGAGCATCATGAGCCGTTACGCGTGTACGATACGAGCGGTCCCATGACCGACGAAGCCTATCAGGTCGATATCCATCAGGGCTTGCCTCCATTACGGCGGGCTTGGGCACTGGAACGGGGCGATGTGGAGGCTTACGAGGGGCGCGCCGTCAAGCCGGAGGATAATGGGCTGAAGCCCGGCTCCAAACGGGAGACGGCGGAATTTCCCGGCGTCACCAACCGTCCGCTCCGTGCGCGGCAAGGGCGTAGTGTAACGCAAATGCATTATGCGCGGCAAGGGATCATTACGCCCGAAATGGAATTTGCAGCCATCCGCGAAGGAGTGGAGCCTGAGTTTGTGCGGCAGGAGTTGGCGGCTGGACGAGCCATCTTGCCTTCAAATATCAATCATCCGGAAAGTGAGCCGATGGTGATTGGACGTCATTTTCACGTGAAGATTAATGCGAACATTGGTAATTCTGCGGTTACGTCCTCCATCGAGGAGGAAGTGGAAAAAATGACCTGGGCTGTACGCTGGGGCTCGGATACGGTCATGGACCTGTCCACAGGCCGTAACATCCATACGACGCGTGAGTGGATCATCCGTAACTCCCCTGTGCCGATCGGAACTGTACCGCTGTATCAGGCGCTTGAAAAGGTGAACGGCGAAGCTGAGGCGCTAACGTGGAAGTTGTATCGTGACACGCTGATTGAGCAGGCAGAGCAGGGCGTGGACTATTTCACCATTCATGCGGGCGTGCTGCTGCGGTATATTCCGATGACGGCAAGCAGAATGACGGGAATTGTGTCCCGTGGCGGTTCAATCATGGCGGCTTGGTGCCTTGCGCACCATCAGGAGAACTTTTTGTACACGCATTTTGAAGAAATATGCGAAATTATGAAAGCCTACGATGTAGCCTTTTCCCTTGGGGATGGTTTGCGTCCGGGTAGTATCTATGATGCGAATGATGAGGCACAGTTTGCTGAGCTGGATACGTTGGGCGAGTTAACGCAAATTGCCTGGAAGCATGATGTTCAGGTTATGATTGAAGGGCCGGGACATGTCCCGATGCACAAAATCAAGGAGAATGTGGATCTGCAAATGGAGATTTGCAAGGAAGCTCCCTTTTATACATTGGGACCGCTCACGACGGATATTGCACCTGGCTACGACCATATTACCTCGGCGATCGGGGCGGCAATGATCGGTTGGTTCGGGACGTCCATGCTGTGCTATGTGACGCCGAAGGAGCATTTGGGCCTACCGAACAAGGATGACGTTCGTGAAGGAGTCATTACGTACAAAATTGCGGCACATGCTGCCGATTTGGCCAAAGGCCATCCACGGGCGCAGCAGCGGGACGATGCTTTGTCCAAGGCACGTTTTGAATTCCGCTGGCGCGACCAGTTCAATCTTTCACTCGACCCTGAGCGGGCCTTGTCCTACCATGATGAGACACTGCCAGCAGAGGGAGCCAAGGAAGCACACTTTTGCTCGATGTGCGGTCCCAAGTTTTGCAGCATGCGTATCACGCAGGACATTCGCGCCTATGCGGCGGATAAGGGGCTGGACACTGAAGAAGCGATAGCCGCCGGGATGCGTGAGAAGGCAGAGCAGTATCGTGATGCCGGGCAGTAAAAAATGCATAAATAACAAAAGCCGTGGTTCTCTACAGATGATGTAGGGGCCACGGCTTTTTAGCTTATGTAAAGCGAGATCATCCAACCGGATAAACGACTGCTTTATTTTTTACCCATTTTCTCATTCAAAATGTCCTGAAAGCTGAGCTTCTTCTCCGAGCTGTCTTCCTTCTTCTGCATACTCACTGCGTTGGCACGTTGGTATTGGTGATGAAAGGGCATCAAGGTATGTACAGTTAAATTCATTGTATTCATGCGGGCTGTTCCTCCAATTCCATTTTGTCAAATTCAGATTGAGTTGCTTAGGACGTCTGTATAGGACTATTTGTATGTACATGATGTGGTAATGCCATGTAGGTTGCTTGGTTATGTTGCAATCATTATAACCGCATTTTTTCAAAGTAAAACGCTTTTGACATAAAACAGGAAGATGGTCGTATGTGTCTAAAATGAGGATTAGGTGTATGGTCATTTTGAGGGAAAATGTGCCTAGGTCCAGAACAAGGGCCAGAGGCCCGTTTTCTCAGTTTAGTAGTCGGGATTGTGTTTTTTTGTCGAACATCCTTATATAAGTGAGGATTTTGCAAAATCCTGAAATCAATATGAAGTCAGTCTGGTGGCGAATTAAAGTGTCAAAGTTGTATTGACTTTATGTTTGGGAGTGGATACCATGAACTGGTTGTAAGCGTGTTTTAGCTACTAGAGTCAGCCAATCCATCTGGCGATTCATCCGTTGAAATGTTTGAGAAAGGACCAGGACATATATGAAAAAAAGAATTGCAGACATCGCATTTATTATTCTGGGTGCGTTTTTTTTCGCGCTGGCTGTTAATCTGTTTGTTATCCCGAATGAGTTTGGCGAGGGGGGCGTTACAGGGGTCACGATCATATTGTACTACCTGTTTCAGTGGTCCCCCTCGATCGTCAATCTGGTGATCAATGGATTGCTGCTGATTGTCGGATATAAATTTTTGGACAAGAGAACGACCCTGTACACCGTCATTGCGGTTGCTTTTAACTCGTTGTTTTTACATTTAACGGCCAACTGGCGGATTGATTCGCATGAGCCGACGATTAATGCCGTATTTGCCGGGGTTTTGGTGGGGATCGGGATTGGTTTGATCGTGCGGGTGGGCGGGACAACAGCGGGAACGGTTATTTTGGCCCGGATTGCCAACAAATATCTGGATTGGAACATCAGCTATGGCTTGCTGTTTTTTGATCTGATTGTTGCATTTTCTTCCTATTTTATTATTGGCCCGGAAAAGCTTATGCTGACCATCGTTATTTTGTACGTCGGAACGAAGGTTATGGATTTTATGATCGAAGGACTGAACCCGAAAAAAGCGGTCATGATTATTTCGGAGCATCAAAATAAAATTGCCGAGATGGTCATTACCCAAATGGATCGGGGAGTTACCGTCCTGTCAGGCCACGGTTACTACACGAAAAATCCGAAAGAAGTTCTGTATATCGTCATCAGCAAGCAAGAGGTGTCAGCGCTTAAAAAGATTGTGAAGGCTATCGACACAGCGGCGTTTATCACGATTCATGACGTGCGGGATGTATTCGGAGAGGGCTTTTTGGATATTTCGAAGTAACTGGTGGTGCGAAGGCAATTTCATAGGAGACATAGATTGGAAGTCGGTCCTGAGGGATCGGCTTTTTTGTTTTATATAGATAAAAAAATACCCCCGATTCGCAGATAGAGCTGCAATCGGGGGTTCTTCACATATGACGTTAAAAAAACTTAGTCTGCGATCATTTGACGCAATACGGTTTGCAGAATACCGCCGTTGTGGTAGTAGTCGATATCGACGGTGCTGTCCAGACGGGCAGTGACCGGGAACTCGAACTTCGTGCCATCCTCGCGTTTGGCTACAACGGTAAGCTCTTGACCCGGCTTCACGTCATTGTCGATGCCGAGAATATCAAACGTTTCACGACCGTTCAGACCCAGGCTGGACCAGCCGTTGCCTTCCTGGAATTGCAGTGGAAGCACACCCATACCGACCAGGTTACTGCGGTGAATCCGTTCGAAGCTTTCTGCAATGACGGCTTTGACGCCCAGCAGAAGCGTACCCTTCGCTGCCCAGTCACGGGAGCTGCCTGTACCGTATTCCTTGCCGGCAATAACGATCAGGTTTTGATCGGCTGCCTGATATTTCATAGATGCATCGTAGATGGACATTTCCTCATCTGTCAGCAAGTATTTGGTCACGCCGCCCTCGGTACCCGGAGCCACGTTGTTGCGAATACGGATGTTAGCGAACGTACCGCGCATCATGACCTCATGGTTGCCCCGACGAGAGCCGTAGGAGTTGAAGTCCTTGCGCTCTACGCCATGCTCCTTCAAGTACAGTCCTGCCGGGCTGGAAGGGGCGATGTTGCCTGCTGGTGAAATGTGGTCCGTAGTGACCGAATCGTTCAGCAAGGCAAGCACACGCGCATTACGGATTTCCTGGATATCCTGTACACCATCTTGAAGTTTTTCAAAGAATGGCGGATTTTGAATATAGGTTGATTTTTCATCCCATTCATACAGTTCGCCTTCAGGAACCGGAATGGAATTCCATTTTTCGTTGGCAGTGAACACATTCTCGTATTTACGACGGAACATATCCGGGCTGAGAGACAGGCTGATCGCTTCCTTGATTTCCTCGGAAGTGGGCCAGATGTCTTTCAGATAGACCGGCTGATTGTCGTGATCGTAACCGAGCGGATCATTCACCAAATCAATGTTCACCGTACCTGCCAGCGCATAAGCGACGACCAGTGGCGGTGAGCCGAGATAGTTGGCTTTGACCTGCGCATGCACGCGGCCCTCAAAGTTCCGGTTACCGGAAATGACAGCGCCAACCGTCAGATCGTTGTCTGTGATGGCCTGACTTACTTCGTCAGGAAGCGGACCGGAGTTACCGATGCAGGTCGCGCAGCCATAGCCAGCCACATGGAAGCCGAGTGCTTCCAGCGGACCGATCAGCCCGGCTTTTTGCAGGTATTCCGTCACGACAAGGGAGCCCGGTGTCAAGCTGGTTTTAACATAGCCCGGCTTTTTGAGCCCGCGTTCTACTGCCTTTTTGGCGAGCAAGCCTGCGCCCAGCATAACGCTTGGGTTGGAGGTGTTCGTGCAGCTTGTGATCGCCGCAATTACGACTGCGCCAGTACCCAGCTCGCTGGTGGAGCCGTCCGGGTGGGTCAGCGGAATCTTCTGTTCGATCTTTTCATCACTCAGTCCGTAGCCGCCTTTGTCCACAGGGGTACGGATAATGCCTTCAAAGGTTTCCTTCATGCGACTAAGCTCAACACGGTCCTGTGGACGTTTGGGACCCGCAAGACTCGGTACAACCGAAGCCAAGTCCAGTTCAATCGTATCGCTGAACACAGGGTCCGGCGTATCGGATGTGCGGAACATGCCTTGCGCTTTGTAATATTCCTCTACAAGACTCACTTGCTCATCAGAACGTCCGGTGCTGCGCAGGTAAGCCAGCGTTTCCGCATCGACCGGGAAGAAGCCAATCGTTGCGCCGTACTCCGGTGCCATATTGGCAACCGTTGCACGGTCAGCCAGGCTGATGTTAGCCAGGCCGGGTCCGTAAAATTCCACGAATTTGCCGACTACGCCTTTTTTACGCAGCATTTGGGTTACCGTAAGCGCCAGATCGGTGGCGGTAGAGCCTTCTGACAGACTGCCTGTCAGCTTGAAGCCGATAACATCCGGTGTGACAAAATACAGCGGCTGCCCCAGCATACCCGCCTCTGCCTCAATCCCGCCGACGCCCCAGCCGACGACACCCAGACCGTTAATCATCGTCGTATGGGAATCCGTTCCGACGAGGGAATCCGGGAAGACGACGGTTTCGCCGTCAATAGTTTTGGTGGCGGCCACGGATGCCAGATACTCCAGATTGACCTGATGGACGATACCCGTGGACGGTGGAACAGCACGGAAGTTGTTGAACGCCGTTTGCGCCCAGCGCAGAAAACGGTACCGTTCCTCGTTACGCTCAAATTCTACATTAATATTATAGTCCAGCGCTTCGCTGGTACCGAAAGCATCAACCATAACCGAGTGGTCGATAACGAGATCGACGGGTACGAGCGGGTTGATTTGTTTCGGGTCGCCGCCCGCTTTTTTCACAGTATCGCGCATGGCTGCCAAATCGACAACCACCGGGACGCCGGTGAAATCCTGAAGCACGATGCGTGCGGGAATGAATGGAATTTCCTTGTTGGTGTCACGATTCTCAGCCCAGCCTGTAAGCTGCTGCACATGCTCTTCTGTAATCGCGCGTCCATCGAATTGGCGCACAGCGGCTTCCAGCAACACTTTAATGGAAAAAGGCAGCTTGGCGATACCGCTTTTTCCTTGTTCCTCCAGTGCCTTGAGACTGTAATAACGGTAAGGCTTGCCGTCAACTTCGAGACTGCGGGCAATGGAGAATTGATCTTTTCCTGACATAAGTATTACCTCCTTATAGTAGATGCTGGGGGAAAATAGGGATGTCGTTTTTTCGACGTCTTGCACAGTTGGCTTAAATTGGTTGCGCTCTCATGAAAGCAGCATAGCTGATCTGAAGAATAACCGATTAACCTATAGATAACAGTTATTTTCATAATAGAGCAGAAGACGATTTCCAATGGTTTCATTAGATGAAACTTAATTTCAAAATAATGTTTCTGAATTAAGTATACCGTTTTCACTCGATTCCGTAAAGTTTTTTTGGCCTAATTTATGCGCCGAAGCCTGGAAAATAAAACGTTTCTCTTTCTCGTGTTCCAGTGCTCATACCAAGCTTTAGAGATTCATACTTATAGATAGAGAGCCATACCAGGCTATAGAGGAAATGAAGAAAGCTATACGGTATTCCCGCTATCCCCACACAAGGATTGGCGGGACGGAAATGGAGGGACAGGGATGGGGGAGCGGGAATGGAAGCAGGCCCTTTTTGCTTATGTGAACCAATATAACCGGAGTGAGGTGAACGGCGCTCCGCAGCCGGATGAATATCTAGAGGTAGGTCAGCGAATGGAGCGTGCGGCCCGCACGGCTAGACTGGAACAGTGGTATAACGAGCGGAACGCCGTTCCCTTACGTAGTGAAACACGCGCCAAGCCGCTGCGAATAGTGCAGGATACGCCGGAGGAGGCTGTGGTGGATGTACAACTGCATGTCCGGCTTTTTTACGAAAAAGGCGGGATGACTCACCGGGAGGATCGGATTGAACGGGAACGTCTGACGTTCACGCGCGAGGGGGAAGCCTGGCAGGTGGCAAGAATCGAGCGTGATCCTGCAGAAAGAAAGCCGGCGGGGGGAGAGGTTCCTTTTGAACAGGCTTCGTTTAATCAGGGAGGGAATCTGCCGCTGCTGAATCGCGGTGTACTCGGCTTTGGCTCATCAGCACGCCCCAGCCGATATCGCCGCGAAGAGGCGGCAGCCTATGCGGATCAATGGTGGGATAGCTTCAACCCGGAGTTTGAGGGTTTTGATGTGGATTGTACCAATTATATCTCGCAATGCCTCTTTGCAGGGGGCGCACCGATCCACTATACTGGTAAAAGAGAATCGGGCTGGTGGTACAAGGGACGGGTCGACGGACGTGAGCTGTGGAGCTACAGTTGGGCAGTTTCCAACAGTCTGGAGCGGTATTTGGGCTCCAGCTCGTGGGGGTTGACCGCCGAGCAGGTGAGCCGTCCGGAGCAGCTTATGCTGGGGGACGTCATTTTTTATGATTGGGATGGTGACGGCATCTTTCAGCACAGCACGGTGGTAACGGCCTTTGATGCGGGCGGCATGCCGCTTGTTAATGCGCATACGGTAAGCTCCAGGCACCGTTATTGGGACTACAAAAATTCGTATGCGTGGACGGACAACACGGTATATCGCTTTTATCACATCGCCGACTATTTTTAAATGAGATGATTTATAGCAGGTACAGTGACGCAAATCAGGCACAATGACGAAAGCAGGAAAGCGGAGGATAGGCATGGCAAAACAAAAATTGACCGTAGGGCTAGTGTACGGCGGCAAATCGGGCGAGCATGAGGTTTCGCTGCAAACGGCGTATGCGGTACTGAACGCTTTTGATTATGAGAAATACGAGATTATTCCTTTTTATATTACGAAGGCTGGCGATTGGCGCAGAGGGTCGCTGCTTGACGCACCTTTGGCTTCTGTAGAGCAATTGAAGCTGGAGCGCGCAGAGGGCGGTACGA
The DNA here is from genome assembly GCF_005217525.1 of Paenibacillus terrae. Classification (GTDB taxonomy): domain Bacteria; phylum Bacillota; class Bacilli; order Paenibacillales; family Paenibacillaceae; genus Paenibacillus; species Paenibacillus terrae_C. The sequence goes on from NZ_PNXQ01000011.1 coordinate 224,296, forward strand.
AGGCGGCATTAGATACGTTGTTCGGTAAACTGTACGGAGAGCATACGCTGGATGTGCTGTTTCCGCTGCTGCATGGCACCTTTGGTGAGGACGGAACGATTCAGGGCTTGTTTGAAATGGCGGATATGCCTTATGTCGGTGCAGGAGTGCTGGCTTCTGCCGCAGGGATGGACAAAGGCGTCATGAAGAAGCTGTTTGAGCATGCCGGACTGCCGCAAGTGAAATACTGTTATTTTAATAGTACACAGTGGGCGCATACCAGCCATGATTTGGTGCGCAACATGGAAACCGAGTTAGGGTACCCGTGCTTCGTCAAGCCGGCGAATCTGGGATCAAGTGTCGGCATTTCCAAAGCTACTAACCGGGAAGAACTGGAAAAGGCAGTCGAGCTGGCTTTGCAATTTGATCTGAAGGTCATTGTGGAGGAGTATGTCGATGCCCGCGAGGTCGAGGTTAGCGTACTCGGCAACGACGAGCCGATTGCTTCGGTACCCGGTGAAATTGTATCGTCCAGCGACTATTACGATTATGCTGCCAAATACACGGACGGCCAATCGGAAATGCTCATTCCGGCACCGTTGGACGAGGAAGTGGCGGATCGTATCCGTGAAGCCGCATTGCAAGCATTCCGCGCTCTTGAAGGCTGCGGGATTTCCCGTGCCGATTTCTTCGTCAGACGTTCCGACGGACATATTCTTATTAATGAAGTAAACACGATGCCAGGCTTTACGCCGTTCAGCATGTATCCATTGCTGTGGAGAGAAACAGGCGTATCCTATCAAAGCTTGCTGGACCGCATGATTGCACTCGCACTGGAGCGTTATGAGCGCAGGTCTGCGCTGCATTACGAGAATTCATAAAACGAACCAGGGGGGAGCTGATCACTCCTCTCTTTGTTCATATACACGGTATACAGTCAGGATTTGTAAAAATACTTATCACGAAAGGTGGCGGCTAAACATGGGCTTTCAAACCGAATTTAACTCGGTGTGCAAATTCAAAAGCGAACAGGAATTGTACGAACTGCTGGAATACGGACGCGGCAAAATGGTTAAATCCGGTCTGCGTGTGTTCCCTACAGGTCAGAAGGTCATCGCTTACAGCGTGGACAATGAGGCAGTAGCCATCGTGCAGATTGTCGGCTGTATTGCCGAAATCAATTTTCAGGGCGACGAAGTGACCGAGGTTGAAATGATCCTCATTCGTAAGCTGAATGAAGAGGAAGCCAGAATTCAGACCGCATTGGCAGATGAAATGTTTTTCGGAGCGCAATAGACAGGTCAAGGACAGATGAATGCCGAATCAGAGAGTTATGCTGGAAGCCAAAAGCAAGGATGAAGCGTGTTCGGGCTGATGAAGGAACTGCGTGCGTGTATGAGAAGGTGACGGAGTGAAGATGCTAGATGGGGATTCGCATAAATTACGCCTTAAAGAATAGTGTTCGGCGGATAAGTTCCCAAATAGAGAAACTTTATGGAATATATTGTGTATAATAGATTGTATAACTAGAAAAGCGGTACTTTAACAGAGATGGTTAAGAGACTGTGCTGTAATGCAGCTTCGTAGACCACGTAACAATGATATAGAAAGTAGAGTGAACACGTTGAACGAACATGAAAACGAAAAGGTTCCCTATATTGTATCAGGAAAAAGCTATACCGCCGTGGCCATTAACGCAGCATCCAAAGCCGGGGAATGGATCAAAAGCAGACTGGGCACCGTTGAGCAGTTAAGCACCAAGCAATCCTCGACGGACCTTGTGACCGAAGTGGATAAAGGTGCGGAGCAGATGATCCGCAGACTGATTCTCACGCATTTTCCCGACCATGCCATTTTGGGCGAAGAGGGGGTAGAGCCAGGTGCCGAGGCATCGGCCCGTGCATTGGAGGCTGCTCGTGAAGAGGAATATTTGTGGATTATTGATCCGGTAGACGGCACAACTAATTTTGTTCACAGCCTGCCGTACTACAGTGTATCTATCGCCTTGGCCCACCGTGGAGAGGTGATTGTCGGTGTCATTTATGATCCGTCCCGCGACGAAATGTTTGTGGCTGAAAAAGGTAAAGGCGCGTATGTGCATGGCAATCCGATGAGGGCATCCAGAGAAGAAACACTGGGAGACAGTCTGGTGTGCATCGGCTTCCCGCCGGACCGCACTTTTGCACAGCCGCTGAATATGAAAATAACGCAGGTTCTTACGCCGCAGGTACGAGGCATTCGGGCACTCGGCTCGGCAGCCCTGCATCTGGCTTATGTGGCATCGGGACGGTTGTCAGCCTATTGTGAAATCGGTTTGAATGCCTGGGATGTAGCAGCGGGCGCTTTGCTGGTACAGGAATCGGGAGGAACGATCACAGATACGCTCGGCAGACCTTATGACCTTAGCGTGCGACATATTGCAGCTACGAATACAGCTATTCATTCTCAACTCATTCAAGTACTGAAAGAAGCAGATGCAACTGGGTTATAATACATCTATATCGCTTATCGCTGAAGGAGGAAGGATGATGAGCCAATCCGAAGATTTGGAACGTGAGCTAAGTGAATTGCTGACGGAAGGCGAAATTCGTGAGAATGAAGCCAAAAAACGCGAACGGCTCACTCCTAAATATGAGGTGCGGATCCAAACCCATATTGACCCTATTGTGGAGGAGACGCGTAAATATCGCAGCATGGCAAGGGAACTGGACGACCGATACGATGAATATATGAGCAAGGCGGACAAATCGGAACCAACCGACCAACGCTGAGCGAACACAAATACCTCTTGCCTAATGACCAAGGCTTGGGGTATTTTGTATGATGTACAGCTTTATCGGACAATCTCCATTCCAGGCTGGAACAGGCAGGACGAGTGAAGGAGGCGACATCTACTGATCACTTATTTTAAAAGCGCTTTCAAAAATGCCGGAATCCATCATAAAATGGTACTGCTGATTACAGTGCTCATGCTGGTTAATTTTGCAGTTGTTGCAGTCATACTTAAATACGTATTTCATATTTATGATAATCAAATGTATAAAAAGACATCCGAAGTACTCAATATTTCTTCAATCGGCATTGAAAATGAGCTGAAGGATGTGGAAAAAGTTACTTTCAAGGTGACAACAGACGAACAGCTTCAGCGTTATTTACTACAATTGGAAAAGGAAACCTCACCTTACGTCAAAATGGTGCTGCGTAAAAAAATAACGAACAGGCTTATCGCCTTCGCCGGCTCTGAAACTTATATTTACTCTATGATGGTGATCGACAAAGAAGGTCAAGTCATGAGTGCGGGCAACCGCGAGGGCATTCCCCAGGAGCTTCGCTCCACCCTGTCTATGCTGGCAGACGAATATGACGGTTCCAACGCATGGTATGTAGCGGGTCACTCCTCCTTGCTCGCTGCGAGGCAGTTTAAATCCTTTACGGATTCCAACTTTACCCTGAACGGACTCGGAACGCTGGCGATTCGTGTACGAATTGACCGGATTGTAGCCGACCGTGTACAGACTTCTGGTGGTGACGGACAGCTAATGATCACCGATGGAAGGCGTATGGTCTATCCCGAAGCACCGCTTTTGAATGACAGCGATATGCTGGCCGAGCTTGGGCGGAAGCAGCCTTATGGTATTGCAACCTACACAGGCGGAACCTTTTTTGCAGCTCAAACCAAATCCTCTTATACGGGCTGGACGTATTTGCATATGACCCCCTTCGACGACATGTTTCGCAGTATTACGATCATCAAAGAAATTGTAAGCGCTATTTTTGTCATTATGCTTCTGATCGCGCTGGCACTGGGAGCCCGATTATCTGGCAGTATTACGAAGCCGATCGTTCAATTAATCCAGAACATGCGTAAAATTGAACAAGGAGATCTCGACCGTCTGGAGGAGGAAGCACTCGGCGTGGTTCCTCTATCCACACAGGATGAGGTGGGCTTGCTGCACCGGACCTATAAGAAGATGATCCGCCGTATCCGTGAGCTAATTAATGAAAATGTTGCAAAGCAGCTATTGCTGCGGGAGACGGAGCTAAAGGCGCTTCAGGCGCAGATTAATCCACATTTTTTGTATAACACGCTGGAGTCTGTGAACTGGCTCGCAAAGGCGAATAAGCAGGATCGTATCTCGGAAATGGTGGAGGCGCTGGCCTTTCTGTTGCGCAGTGCAGTCAGTTTTGAGGAACAGCTCATTCCACTTCGGAAAGAGTTGGACATTGTGAGAAGTTATGTAACGATCCAAAGAACACGCTTCGACGAACGTCTCGTTTTCCATCTGGATGTTCCCGAAGAACTGATGGACGCGCAGATTCCAAAGCTGACGCTCCAGCCCTTGGTGGAGAATGCGATTCATTATGCGCTGGAGCCGCGAATTGAGCCATGTCGGATTGCTATCATTGCCCGGGAGCAAGAAGGTGCGTTGTTGCTTAGAGTCGAGGATGACGGACCGGGCATGACGCAGGATTTTTTGGAGCAGCTTCGGAGCGGGCAGGTCGCTACACGGGGGCAGGGTATTGGGCTTGCGAACATTCAGGAGCGGATTGACCTGACGTTTGGTACACCATGGGGCATAGAACTGCACAGTGAGTCAGGAACAGGAACGTCGATTCATGTCTGTATTCCATATGTGAAAGGGGATCAGGATCATGTACAAGGTGCTGTTGGTTGATGATGAGCGTATGATTTTGGAAGGCATATCACAGGTGGTCGATTGGGGCAAGGCTGGTACGAGGCTGGTCGGTACGGCACGTAATGGGATTGAGGCGTATGATCAGATTCAGGCCAGCCCGCCTGATTTTGTCATTAGCGATATCTCTATGCCCGGACTGGACGGAATTGGACTGGTGGAGAGAACGACGGAGCATTTTCCGGACGTCCGCTTCATTCTGCTGTCTGGTTATAAGGATTTTGATTATGCCTGTCGTGCCATGCAATACGGAGTAAAACATTATTTGTTAAAGCCCTGCAACGAGCGTCAAATTCATGAGGCGTTGACCGAGTTGGGGCAGGAACGGGAGGAGCAGGAGGAACGCAAGCAGTTCGTGAACCGGATGAAGCTTGATTTTCAGCGTATGCTGCCTCATGTGAAGGAGCATTTTTTGAAGGAGTTTATTTCCTATAAAACTTACGGCAGTCGGGATATCGCTTTTTATGAGCGGTTATTCGGTCTGGAGCTGCAAGATAAGCAGGTTCGAATGCTGCTGCTGCGAGTCGAGGAATCCCATGAGCCGGAGCATCTGTTTGCCCTGCAAAATATTGCGGCGGATTTAATGGACGATGTATTGCTTGGGACGACCATGCAAGGACAACTGCTCATCGTGCTGGAAAGCGGGAACGATACGTCCAGGCTTATGGAGCAGCTTGACGCGGTACGTGCGACGTTTCGCCGTTTTTACAAGCTGGAGGTGACAGTCGCAGTTAGCGAGTCGGATAGTATGCAGCATTCACGCGGGATGTATCGGGAGACGCTGCATTGTATGAATCACCGTTTTTACACCGGAGAGGGCAGTCTGATTACCAAGGAGGATCTGGCGGCCGCAGAACCTCGGGAGATGGCCGATCTGGAGCTGGACGAAGAGAAGTTCGGCCTGCTGATTAAGGCGGGGAATACGGAGGAGGTGGTGCAGGAGGTAGATCGGCTGTTCGGTATCCTGTCCCGTATGAAGCTGGAAATTTCCGTGACCCGCTCCTATGTGCTTCAACTGTATGCAGCCATGATTCGCATATGTCCCGAGGAGGAACGCGCGGCATTCACCAGCCGAATGGTCGTGCTGGCTGAGCACAAAACGCTTGCTTCTCTTAAATCCTTCGTGCAGGAAGCCGCCGGACGAATGACCGCAATTTACTATAAAAGCAATGTGTACCGCCAGTCCTCCACCGTTAATAAAATGATCACCATCATCGAGCAAAACTACAGAAAATCCGATTTGTCACTGAATGGAGTGGCAGGCCAAATGCTGTATATGAATTCTGACTATTTAGGAAAAATCTTCAAAAAGGTGACGGGGGAAAACTTTTCGCATTACGTCAATCGCTACCGGATCGAGCGGGCAGCAGAGCATATTCGGGAGACGGGAGACGTGAAGGTATTCGAGCTGGCCGAATGGTTCGGCTTCGGCGGAAACGCCCAATATTTCAGCCAGGTATTCAAAAAATGGGCGGGTATGACGCCATCGGAGTATATTAAATCACAGGAACGGGGATGAGCGCTGGAGCCCCTCTGTTTTTTAAACCCAGGAAACCTGATTTGTGTATTCCAATGTTTCGCTGCTTTTGGGAAAATAACAACAGGAGCAAATGTAAACGCTATCAAATTGGCGTAAATACGTTATCACTTGTAACACAGCTCCTTTCAAGAACAGCGAAAAGGGGAGAGATAGGTGGGCAAAAAAGGATGGTTTCTGATCATAGCCATGCTGCTCGTATTGACGACGGCATGCAGCGGAGCAAATGACGGCGGCAATTCGGGCACAAGTGCAGACGGGAAGGTAAAGCTACGGATCGCCTGGTGGGGGTCGGATACGCGTCATGAATATACGCAGAAGGTCGTCGATCTGTATAAGCAGAAAAATCCGAATGTGACGATTGATGTGGAATACGCCTCTTTTGATGACTATTGGAAAAAGCTCGCCCCGCAGGCTGCGGCAAACCAACTGCCGGATATTGTGCAAATGGACATTTCGTACATTAGCCAATATGCGAAGAATGGCCAACTTGAGGATCTTGCGCCTTACTTGAATCAAAAAATTCAGGTCGCTGATGTGAACGAAAATGTACTCAAAACCGGCGTAATTGCCGGAAAGCAATATGGTATTCCAACAGGCGTTAATGTTCTGGGCTTCCAGTATGACCCGGCGTTGCTCAAAAAAGCGGGCATAGATAAAATTCCTGACAACTGGACATGGGATCAATACAAAGAGCTGGCTCTGAAGGCAGCCTCCAATAAAGTTCACTTCGATAGCACTATGGCTGCCGATATCTTCTTCCACTACTATTTGCGTACACATGGAAAGTCTCTCTACAATGCGGAAGGAACAGGCTTGGGGTATGACGACGATAAGCTGTTTGCCGATTTCTTTGGCGGATTGGCTGATCTCATTAAAAAAGGGGCGACCCCGACTCCTGAAATTATGAACCAAACCAAGGGCATTCTTGAAGAATCCGATATCGTAAAAGGAACGGGCATCGGAATCTGGCAGTGGTCCAATCAGTATGTGGGCTTACAGCAGGTCGTCAACCGTCCGATGGAGCTAGCGCCGATGTTTGGACCGAATATGGAAAAAGGCATCTACATGCAGCCTACGATGTACTGGACAGTCGCTGCCCGTTCTCAGGTGAAGGATGAGGCCGCCAAGTTTATTGATTTCTGGATGAACGATGTAGAAGCGAATAAGTTGATTAAAGGCGAGCGGGGCGTGCCGATTTCCGCTAAAATCAAGGAAGCTGTAGCGCCTGAGTTGAGCGAGGCTACGAAGCAGGTGTTTGATTTTGTGGCTTCCATGGAGCCAAAGGCTTCTCCAATGAGCCCACCGCCGCCAGTCGGATCACCGGAAGTGATTGCGACCCTGACCGATTATATTGAGCAGGTCAATTTCGGGCAGATGACAGCGGAGGATGCAGCGGCCAAATTCCGGGCTGATGCGAATACCATCCTTGCGAATAACAAGCAGTAATCAGCGCAATGGAATCAGGATGGGCCTGACAGACACCGCTTTAACATAGGGACGAAGGCTAGTTTCGTTAGGCTAACCGTGCGTAGAGATGGCATGATACGCACGGTTAACCCGACGAACGAACCGCGAAGTTTTCTTTATATACTTCATAACAAAATACATGTAACAACGATTTATCGATATAATGATTTGATTTGGCAGCAAAATGTAACAGAAGGGAGGCTTGATGAGCTTGCGAAACCATCAGAGCTTGAGAGCCAATATGACCGGATATGCGTTTATCAGCCCGTTTATTGTGGGCTTTCTGGCGTTTACGTTAATTCCGATGTTTATTTCATTGTATCTGTCCTTTACAAGCTACAATTTGTTCACCCCGCCCAAATGGATTGGTCTGGGGAACTTCGAGAAAATGTTCACAGGCGACCCGAAATACTGGAATTCAATCCGAGTCACGTTTACGTATGTACTGGTTGGCGTACCGCTGCGACTGATTTTTGCGCTGTTCGTGGCTATGATTTTGAATACCAAATCGCGCATGGTCGGCACGTATCGGACGATGTATTACCTGCCGTCCATTATCGGAGGCAGTGTTGCGGTGTCCATCATGTGGCGGAACATTTTCAGCAATGAGGGTATTGTTAACAGCTTGCTTTCAGCCTTGGGAGCGACTCCCGTAAAATGGTTTGGTGATCCGAATGCTTCGCTTACAATGCTGATCACTCTGTCCGTATGGCAATTTGGTTCCTCCATGCTGATTTTTCTGGCAGGATTGAAGAATATTCCTGTTGAATTGTACGAGGCGTCCGGCGTAGATGGTGCTTCGCCCGTACGAAAATTTTTCAGTATTACGCTGCCGCTGCTTAGTCCAATTATTCTATTTAACCTGATTATGCAGACGATCAGTGCCTTTATGACCTTCGTTCCGGCGTATGTTATTTCCAAGGGCGAGGGAGGTCCAATGGATGGAACGATGTTGCATTCACTGTATCTGTTCCGGCAGGCGTTTATGTTCAGCAATATGGGATATGCGGCGGCCATGGCCTGGGTCATGCTCATTATGATTGCGATCCTGACAGCGATATTATTTATATCCTCCAAATACTGGGTATTCTATGAAACGGAAAAGGGGCGCTGATACCGATGGCATGGAAAACGTTCAAATGGCCAATTTATCACATTCTGGTCGCTGCACTGGCGCTCCTGATGCTGTATCCCGTGTTTTGGATGCTGTTCAGCTCGTTTAAAGAAAGTCGGACGATATTCGTCACGGCCTCCTCACTTTTCCCTACAGAATGGATCTGGCAAAACTATGTAACAGGCTGGAAAGGCACAACGGGGTATAACTTTGGCACATATATTATGAATTCGCTCACGATCGTAGTGATTTCAACGATTGGAGCCGTGCTTTCCTCCTCATTGATCGCATTTGGCTTTGCACGTTTGAAATTCAGAGGACGTAACTTGTGGTTTGCCCTGATGATGGTGACGCTGATGCTGCCAGGGGATGTGGTACTGGTACCGCAATATATTATTTTCACCAAGCTAGGGTGGATCAATACGATCTTGCCGCTGGTAGTGCCGTCGTTTTTCGGAATGCCGTTCTTCATCTTCCTGATGGTTCAGTTTATACGGACGATACCGGCAGAGTTGGATGAAGCGGCTACGATTGACGGATGCGGCAAGTTCCGGCTGTATTTTCGAATTATTTTGCCCCTGCTCAAATCCTCACTGGCTACGGCGGCCATCTTTTCTTTCTACTGGAAGTGGGAGGATTTGCTCGGTCCGGTACTGTATCTGAACTCGCCGGATAAATATACCGTTTCGATTGCACTCAAAATGTTTCTCGACAGCGAGTCTGCCTCCAACTGGGGAGGGATGTTCGCCATGTCTATCTTAAGCTTGCTACCGGTTATCGCTGTATTCTTCGCCTTCCAGAAGCAGATTGTAGAAGGAATGAGTACAAGTGGCTTGAAGGGATAAAGTGGGGCTTAAGGGCTATCGCGGAGAGGTGAATGGAATGTGGAAGTTTGATTTTGGTCCGGGTGAGCCTGTGGATGGCTACACGGGAGTACCCCCGGATTGCTCGTACACTGCCGAGCAGGGCTACGGCTTCGAGAACGTGGATCATGTGTATGGTCGGGAAAGGCGATTATACGGCGTAACCGCACCCAAGGATACGCTCACACGGCTGCGAAGCCGCTTTTGCATCCCGCTGGGGACTGCGTTTGTCGCCGATGTACCGGAGGACGGGACGTATCTCGTCACCGTGCTGCTCGGCGATCCGCTCGCGGAGACGCTCACGCGGCTCAAAGCCGGCGAGGGCAAGCATGTGCTGCCCCCGTTACACACGCTGCCGGGCCAGTTCACAGAGGCCCGGTTTGCGGTGCCCATCAGGGGCGGCAAGCTGAGCCTCGCCGTATCGGGCACCGCGCCGAGGCTCAATGCGCTGGAGATAGCACCAGCGCCACAGACCCTCCGGCTATTCCTGGCCGGAGATTCCACCGTTACGGATCAGGACGCGTCCGGCTATCCGTATACAGGCTGGGGCCAGGCTTTGCCAGCCCTGTTCAAGCATGATGTGTGCGTGGATAATCACGCCGTGTCGGGAAGAAGCTCCAAAAGCTTCGTGGACGAAGGGCGGCTGGACGTCATTTTGGCCGAAATGAAGGCAGGAGACTTCCTGTTCATCCAGTTCGGTCATAATGATCAGAAGCCGGACCCGGAACGGGCTACAGAGCCTTTTACAACCTATAAGGAGCATCTGCGCCTCTATATCGACGGAGCCAGAAGCCGTGGGGCTACTCCAGTGCTGGTTACGCCTGTACACCGCCGTTGTTTTAACGGGGACGGTACACTGTCCGACACACATGGTGACTATGTAACAGCGGTTCGTGAGCTGGCGGAAGAGGCGAACGTGCCGTTGATTGACTTGGCTGCCCGCACGCAGGAGTTATATGAGCGGTTGGGTCCCGAGGCAAGCAAAGAGCTCTTTATGTGGCTACTGCCTGGTGAATACATGAACTTTTCCAGTGGCTTGGAGGATAATACACATTTTCATGAGAACGGTGCGGTCTGTATTGGAGACATGGTGGTGGATGCTGTGAAGGAGCTGGATTTGCAGCCCTTACGCATGTATTTGCGATAGACGGACAGATTGTTCTCGAACAGGTGTCAAGGAGGCAGTTAACGTGAAACTTACTAAAGGGGGAGACGAGGAAATGCCTGCATTGATTTTTGATGAGGAACAAATTAAACAGGTGATCGACCGGGTGGTGGAACGCACATTTCAAATGGACTATAGCTGGGATTGGCCGGGTGGTGTGGCCTTTTACGGGGTGTGTGAAGCCTATGAAGCAACCGGGAACGAGAAGTATTTGATCAAATTAAAGGAATGGGTCGATGAAAATATTGCAGATGGACTTCCACCGCTCTCGGTGAACGGCGTGTCTGTGGGACACTGCTTGCTGACGCTGTATCAGGCTACAGGAGAGCAAAAGTATCTTGATATCGCCACCGAAATGGCGGAATTTCTGGCGAAGAAAGCCGAGCGGTTCGCCGACGGCATTTTCCAGCATACGGTGAATTCAGTTCATGATGTATTTCCGCAGCAAGCGTGGGTGGATACGATGTTTATGGCAGGCTATTATTTGCTGCGCATCGGTCATTTGCTGGGTAACAAGGAATATTGGGAGGACGGTATCCGGCAATATCACGGGCATGAGGAATTTTTGCAGGACCCGGATACGAATTTGTATTATCACGGCTGGGATCATGCGAACCAAAGCCGGATGTCAGGTATTTACTGGGCGCGGGGAAATTCGTGGGCTGCACTCACAATGGCAAAAGCGCTGAAATTCGTGGAGGTGCAGCATCCATCCTACATGATCATCGACGGTTCGCTGCGTGACCAGCTCAGTGCGCTGGTGCGGCTGCAATCCCCGGAAGGGCTGTGGCATACGGTGCTGAATGATGAAACCTCCTATCTGGAAACCTCAGGCTCCGCAGGCATTGCGACGGCTTTGCTTATGCAGGGGCGACTTTTTAACAAATACACGCAAAAGGCGATCGACGGTATTCTTTCCCGAATCAAGGAGGACGGCACTGTGACGGGTGTATCCGCTGGTACCGCCGTGATGAACGATATTGATGGCTACCGCAACGTACCATACAAACGCATTCAGGGCTGGGGACAGGGACTGGCGCTCGCTTTTCTGGCCCAACTGCTGCGTACCAAAGAGAATCCATTTGGATAGTTTGTGAATAGCATAGGGATGCAAAAAGTATTATAGGTGAAAGGAGCCGGATAGCATGGAAAATACTGAGCTTTCTAAGGAAAAAGTAAACCAGCCGCGGGGCAGTTTATTCTGGGTTATTCCCGATGGCTATATTCCACCTGAAAGCCGGGGAGAGCTGCTTAGTCATGAGAGTATATGTGTGCTGAACTGTGGAACCCGAGCGGCCAAGCTGAGCATAGACATCTATTTTGAGGACCGCGAGCCGTTGGAGGGATTGATCGAGGTGGTGGAAGGAAGGCGAACTCGCCATATCCGCACGGCCTCCTTGGAGAGGGATGGTGAACGGATTCCGGCAGGCATTCCCTATGCGATTACGGTCACCAGCGATGTGCCGGTGATTGTGCAATATAGCAGACTGGACACGACACAGCCAGAACTGGCGCTAATGAGCGTCATGGCGTACCCGGTTGAAGGGTGAGATATTGGCTTGAGCGGGATATTTAATCTCAAGTGAACCATTCTAAGTAAAATAGATGAAATGAAAAAGAAATCCTCAAGATGGTCATTTATTCCAACTCGGGGATTTTTTTTGTGTTACAACCGTGAGCATTTATATTGCTTCAATCCACTTTTAGTGGTTCTACAGCAGATAATTTTTGCGACTTTAAGCTTTTCCGGCCTCCAAAATTGGTGCCTAACACCCCGATAATAATAATAATTGCCCCGATAATATGATAGTATGCGAGCTGCTCCTTCAAAATATAAGCACCTGCCATCATGGAAATGAGAGTTGATAAATTACCGATCACACTCATTTTGGAGGCTTCGATCCACTTCAAGGCAAAGCTTGATAGCAGCGAGGTCACGAGGGTAGACAGAATGCCCAGATAAGCCAGTGCCAGCCAGTAATCAGGCTTTACCAGAGGGGCAGTATAACTGCTCATGGAACCGTCTATGGCATGATATCCCAGCGCCACCAAGTTAAAAACGACACATCCCAAAATGGAGGTAACATAAGTCAGTTCCATCGGGCTGTATTTTTGTGTCAATGGACGAGCCAGCACATTATACCCGGATAGACAAACAGCAGAGAGCACGAGCAAAAGAATACCACCAAAGCTATTGGAGGCCAGGGGCGCTCCGCTTTTCATCACGAATATAAAAATAACGCCTGCTACAGAGAGCAGCAAGGAGAGCTTTTGGATAACCGTAGTCCGCTCTTTAATAAAATAGGACGCCAGCAGCAGCGTGAATATGGGAACGGTTGCCTGAATAATGCCGCCTTCCGATGAAGAGGTGCTCATCAGCCCGAAGGCTTGCAATGGAAAATACACTAAAGGCGAGAGCAGCGCCAGCGGTAAAATACGCAGGATATCGCGCCGCGTGATGTTAATCCTGATCCAGCCCAACACTACCGGAACCGTCAAAGCGATAAAAGACAAAGCAAAGCGGTGGGCGATTACATCCAGCGGGCTGGCTTCGGTGACCGTCAGCTTCACAAACAAAAATGAAAAACCGAGTATAGCGGCATAGCTGAGAGCAGCCAGGTAGGCGACTCCAGTTTTGGAACGATTGTGCATGATAAACCTCCGTAATGAATGGCTCAGGTATTTTTTTTAATTAGCCTGTGCTGAATGATTTCAACATGTTGCTCCTCCCAATATACCCGGATGGCGTAATTTGATACAATCCATAAAACATACAACTGTACGGGTACAGTTTGCAAAATAAAAAACCGGAAGGCAGTCTCAAAGGTGGGATATCCCAGTCCTTAAAGCTGCTTCCGGCCCTAATCATATCAAGATTCCATCATTTACTGATCTGCTTACTTGCCCTGTGCCATTGCATGGAAAGAATCGTCCGCTGCTTCCAGCGTAGTATCCACATCTTCATCTGTGTGTGCCGTTGTGAGGAACCATGCTTCGTACTTCGACGGAGCCAGATGAATACCGCGATCCAGCATATGACGGAAGAAGGAAGCGAACGCTTCGCCGTCCGTATTCTGTGCCTCATCGTAGTTCGTGATCGGATGATCACAGAAATGCGTCGAGAATGCTCCACGGATGCGGTTAATCGTCAACGGCACGCCATGACGCTCGGCTGAGGAAGCGATGCCGTCCGTCAGTCTCACGGCGAGACGTTCCATCTCTTCATACACGCCTTCGCCTTGAAGTACTTCAAGGCATGCAATGCCTGACGAGATGGAAGCCGGGTTGCCCGCCATGGTGCCCGCTTGATAAGCCGGGCCGAGTGGAGCAACCTGCTCCATTACATGCTTGCTGCCGCCGTAGGCACCGATCGGCAGGCCGCCGCCCATAATTTTACCCAGCGCCGTCAAATCCGGCTGAATCGCATCATGATTGTCCAACCCGGCGTACGTTTGGGTGGAGCCGTAGTGGAAGCGGAACGCAGTAATGACCTCGTCATAGATGACGAGTGAACCGTTCGCCCGTGCCATTGAGCATAGCCCTTCCAGAAAACCGGGCTGCGGCATCACCATGCCGAAATTGCCGACAATCGGCTCGACCATGACGGCTGCCACATCGTCGCTCCAGCGCTCCAGGGCTTGGCGCAGCGCGTCCAGATCATTGAAGGGCACGGTAATCACCTCGCTCGCAATGTTGGTCGTAATGCCTGCGCTGTCTGGTATACCCAGCGTGGACGGGCCAGAGCCTGCGGCTACGAGCACCAGATCCGAGTGACCGTGGTAGCAGCCTGCAAATTTGATGATCTTGTTTCGCTTCGTATAGGCCCGTGCAACACGGATCGTCGTCATGACTGCTTCTGTGCCGGAATTCACAAACCGGACCTTGTCCATGGAAGGAATGGCTTCCTTTAGCATCTTGGCAAGCTTGATTTCCAATACCGTAGAGGTTCCGTACAATACCCCGTTCGCCGCCGCCTCACTAATGGCCTTGGTAATATGAGGGTGGGCATGCCCGGTAATAATAGGGCCGTAAGCCGCTAAATAATCAATGTACCGATTATCATCCTCGTCCCAGAAATGAGCGCCTTTGGCGCGTTTCATAAATACCGGAGCACCGCCGCCCACCGCCTTGAAAGAGCGTGAAGGACTGTTTACGCCCCCGACAATATGCACCAGTGCTTCTTTATATAATGCTTCGGAGGTTTCCCGTTTCATCATCCAAAACTTCCTTTCCGTTCATTAAAATAGGGTATACACACGCCAAAGGGCAGCGTTCGCGGCTGCCCCCTGCATACATCATTATAGCTCTTTTTGTCCTGTCTTTGTTGTCGATTGTGTGGCAGCAGCATCACTGGCTTTGCTGCCACCCGTGAAAGAAGCCTTATCCGTCTTGGACGATGATGCACTGCCCGGTTGCTTCGTGTTGTTTTGATCCTTATTTTGTTCCTGTGTCTGTACAGGAGGATTGTTGAATATATCCTGCACGTACTTTTTCAATTCTTCCGGATCGCGGACGGTAAGAACCTCCGCACCGCCTACATTTTCTTCCCCGAGCAGCTTCATCGGCGGAACCTGCTCGCTGCCAGCAAAGTTGCTTTGGTAGCCGACGTTTGCCAGCCTCCACATATCGTTGACACTGAGATTTGTATCAATATACGGGTTTACCTGCTGCAAAATGCTCGGCAGATTGGCAATGGAGGTCGTGCTCCGCATTTTCTGTGCTATAGCCTCCAAAAATGCACGCTGACGCCCTGACCGGGAGAAGTCCGACATGGCATCGTGGCGAAACCGCACGTATTGAAGCGCCTCTTTGCCTCCCAGATGCTGCATGCCCTTTTTCAAGTCAATATCGTATTCATGCTTATCGGCATTACTTGTATAATGCATATCTTTTTCGACTTCAAAATCAATACCGCCTACGGCATCCACCAGCTTGATGAACCCCTGAAAATCGGTATACACATAATATTGCACCGGAATGCCCAGCAGATCACCAGCTGTCTTCATGGCCGTGTTGGGACCGTGAGTAATGGCGGTGTTAATCCGATTTTTATCGTAGCCGGGAATATCCACGTACGTATCACGCAAAATAGAGAAGAGGTGAATCTTTTTCTTGACGGGGTCCAGCGATACGACCATCATGCTGTCCGACCGGGGGACTTCCCCTTTTTGGATACCACGGCCATCGACACCCATCAGCAAAATGTTGACCGGATCCGTACCTTCCCACTTAGGCGGGTCTGGTGTGCGCACCTGATCGACCTGATTTACATTTTTGAATGGGGAGTTCGCACCCTCTTTATGCAGATTATCCAGTTGATTATAAATGGATGAAAAATAATACACGGCAAAGCCGACAATCGCGACGATAATCACGGCTAGAACCGACCATATCGTCCTTTTGGTTCTGCTTGTCATGGATGCTCTCCCTTTCGCTTTTCAATTCATTACATTATAATTTCTTTTTGGAGCACAATCAATTTAACTATGGATTTTATAAAATCCTGAATGTGAGGTATGACATGCTGGCAATTGATGTGCAGGATCTGCGCAAAACATTTAAAGTGCAAAAAAACCGCGAGGGACTGAAAGGAGCCTTCCTTGATTTATTCGCCCGCGAATACAACGAGGTGGCCGCGGTCAAAGATATTTCCTTCGGTATTCCGCAGGGAGAAATATGTGGCTATATTGGTGAAAACGGAGCTGGAAAGTCCACCACCATCAAGATGCTCACTGGTATTCTTGTGCCAACGTCTGGACATCTCAAAGTAGGCGGTTTTGTTCCTTACGAGGAACGTGAGAAATTCGTAAGTAATATCGGCGTTGTTTTCGGACAGCGCAGCCAGCTATGGTGGGATATCGGCGTGATTGAGTCTTTTCAGTTGCTGCGCAAAGTATATCAGGTTCCGGCCACAGACTTCAAACGCAGGCTGGATGAGCTGGTAGAGCGGCTCCAATTACAGGACCTGTTAAGCCGCCCGGTGCGCAAGCTTAGTCTCGGGCAGCGGATGCGTTGTGAATTGGTGGCTGCACTGCTGCACAATCCGTCCATCGTTTTTCTGGACGAGCCGACTATTGGACTTGATATTATGGTGAAGTCTGAAATCCGCGAATTTCTGAAGGACATGAATCGGGATCACGGTACGACGATTTTGCTGACAACCCATGATTTGCAGGATATTGAAGCGCTGTGCTCGCGCGTCATTATGCTGGATGACGGGAATATCATCTATGATGGTGGTCTGGAGGATTTGAAGGCACGTTGGGGTACAGGTCGTGAGGTACAGTTCCAGTTCGGCGTGCCCACCCAGCTTGAGAAATTACAAGCGTGGACAGCGGACATGCCGCTGGCTTGGACGGCGGATAATGATTTGGCTGCCAAGGTGTGGATTCCGCTTCATATTAACGTATCGGATGTACTGGCCAGCGTAGTCGGGCGTACGGATATTACGGATATCAAAATCATTGAAACGAACACCGATGATATCGTGCGTAGCATCTACCAATCCGGCTCGGCGGAACGCAAGGGCAATCCCGTGCTTCCGGCAGTGGAGGCCAAAGTCCATGCTTAGCGTATATACCGATTTTATTCGTATCCGGTTTCTCACCATGCTCGCTTATCGTGTAAACTATTATACGGGCATATTAATTTATTCCATGAATATTGGTGTATATTATTTCACGTATAAAGCGATTTATGGAGATGCGGGCAGCATCGGTGGCTTTTCCGCAGCCCAAATGACGACCTATGTAGCTGTATCGTGGATGGCGAGGGCCTTTTATTTCAACAATCTGGATCGTGAAATTTCGACAGAGATTCGTGATGGCAGCATTGCCATCCAGATGATCCGGCCGTATAACTATGTGCTGGTCAAAGTCATGCAGGGGCTTGGCGAGGGGATGTTCCGTTTCCTGCTGTTTATGATCCCGGGCATGGCGATTGCGATGCTGCTGTTTCCAGTGACGTTGCCGACAGATCCTGTAGCATGGATCAGTTTCCTCGTGATGCTGTTTTTCAGTTTTATGATCAATACCCAAATCAATATTATTACGGGGCTGACGGCCTTTTTTGTTGAAAATAACGAGGGTATGATGCGCATGAAGCGGGTGGTAGTGGACCTGTTCTCCGGCCTGATTCTGCCCATCAGCCTGTTTCCGGGCTGGCTGGCGACCTTTGCCCAGTGGCTGCCGTTTCAGGCGATTACGTATTTGCCCGGCTCGGTATTTACCGGACGAGTAAAAGGCGTGGGTATTTGGAATGTACTGGGTATCCAAATCATTTGGCTGGTCGTTCTGCTCGTGCCGATGATTATCATTTGGCGACTGGCGCGCAGACGTCTGTTCGTGCAGGGAGGGTAAGCCGATGATGTACTATTTGGGACTCATTAGCGAATATTTAAAGAATTACATGAAATCCCGGCTAACCTACCGCGCGGATTTTTGGGTAGAGGTCATTTCCGACCTGCTGTTTCAGGCAACCAACCTCATTTTTATTTTAGTTATTTTTATGCACACCAACACGTTGGGCGGTTGGAGTGAAAGTGAAGTCGTGTTCGTCTATGGCTTTTTCATGGTTCCTTACGGATTATTCAGCTGCTTCGTCAACCTGTGGAACTTTAGCGAACGCTATATTGTAAAAGGAGAACTGGATCGGGTCATGACCCGTCCTGCGTATAATCTGTTCCAGATTTTCCTTGAAAATGTGGACCCGCCCGCGCTGGTCGGTTCGGTCATCGGTCTGATCATTATGGGAATCAGCGGAGCGCAGATGGATTTGGCTATGGAGTGGTGGTTCATCCCGGCTCTAATCATCATGAGCCTAAGTGCCGTAGCGATTTATACGGGAATCTATACCATATTGACTTCTATTTCGTTCTTTTCGGACGCGCCAACAGGAATTATTCCACTCATGTACAATATGCAGAGCTACGGACGTTATCCGGTGACAATTTACAACCGTGCGATTCAAGTTGTGCTGACCTGGATTCTGCCGTTTGCTTTTGTTGGCGTATATCCGGCATCCCTTTTCCTTCATCGGGAGGATATGCAGCATATGGCGCTTTTGACTCCGGTCATGGGAGCTGTATTTCTAACCTTGGGCTTACTGGCATGGAATTTCGGCATTCGGCGTTACAGAGGTGCGGGTTCTTAGGCCGGATCATATGAGAACCCCACAAGAAAGGAGATGATGAGATGTCCACGACATCTACCGCTATTGGACAACCCGCGCCGGACTTTGAATTGCCGGGAAGTGAAGGGAAAAACGTCAAGCTGTCTGATTTTAGAGGTAGCAGGGTTTTACTGTATTTCTATCCGAAGGATTTGACTTCCAGTTGCTCGACACAGGCTTGTGACTTTCGGGATAAGCATACGGAGTTTGAAGGCTTGAATACCGTCATTCTGGGGGTGAGTCCTGATCCACTCAAGCAGCATGACAAGTTTATTACCAAGTACGGACTACCTTTTCAACTGTTATCCGATGAAGAGCATCAGGTGGCTGAAACGTACGGGGTGTGGCAGCAGAAACAGATGTATGGCAAGCAGTACATGGGCATCGTTCGCTCCACATTCCTTATCGATGAGAACGGTATTTTAATTCATGAATGGCGTGGCTTGAGAGTCAAAGGGCATATCGATGCTGCGCTGGAGTACATTCGGGAGCAGGCGTAAATCATAAACATTCTTACACCCTTGGGGACGCTGGTTGTTTTTCAGTCCCAGAGGGTGTTTTTACTATGTAATCTCCAACTTTTTTACCTCAGGATGTTATAAAATCCCTCATTAAGATTGTTTGCTTTTCTGCCTGATTGCGTAAATGCCCCACAAGCTCAAGGGAATGATGACCGAGTTGGTCAAATCCCAATCTACCCAGGAGGGGACAAGGGTATCAAAATAGTAGATGATATTGGGTGCAACCATCATGCTCAAGCCGTAAATGAGCATTGCCGCAGGCATGCTGAGAGGGCGGTAATCTTTTAGACGAAATGTCTGTGCTGTCCCCAATATGAACGCGTAAAAATAAAGGAAGCTCTTAAAAAAGAGCGATAATCCCCATATAGCTGCTATAAAGGCCTCCATACGTTGGAAAAAATTGAACACGTTTATTTTGGCAGTGAGCATATACGAAGGATACACGCTAGATTCAGTTAGAAAAGGGCCGAGAACAAACAGAGACATGATTACAAACAGACTGAGCAGAATTCCGCCTATAAGGCTTCCTAAAAGGATGCTTCTTTTAAAATGTGCTGAATGCTTCACATAGGGAAAAAGCATGAGAAATACGACTAATTCTCCAAATGGATAACTAACCCCAAGAAGCGTACCATGAATAGTAGGAAGAACCCCGTTTTCCATAATTGGCTTTACTTTAGAAAAATCAATCTCGGGAATAAGGCAAGCCACTACAGTAATAGTCACGATTACAAAGAAAGGCAAGCATAGCTCGCTGGCACGGGCAAGGGCTTCAATTCCGGTAAAAAAAGCGAAGACCAGCATGAGTATTGCCAGCAGCATTAATATCCTTAACGGGGTTAGCACATAAGTCTGTGTAGTATAAAAGTCACCAAATTCCCTAATATATATGGCATCGGACATCAAAAAATAGAAAAGATACCATATCGAGACGACAGGAGCCAACCATTTCCCTATAATTTTCCTTATAGCTTCAATCAAAGTAAGGCTGGGATACAGCTCATGTACACGCAGCAAAAGCCATACAAGCGCCATACCTGCCGGTATACTCAGCAGGGTACTGATCCATGCATCCTGTTTAGCGATATGGGTGCAGATGCTGGGGATGATCAGTATCATATCACCCATTGTGCAAAAAATAATGAGAACCGTTACTTGCCCAACACTAATACGGCCTTTTTCCAACGCTGGCGGCCCCCTTTATTTACAAATTGAATAGATGTGAAAACAGGTTATTTACCGGCTTATATATCATCTCAATCAAGATTAGTGGGCTCGATGTTTCCTTTGCCTGAGCAGCGATCGTGCTGAACCACGCCCCGAATGCGAGCATCACGATGTATACAACCATGTCCTTAAAGCGATGCTTGCGGTATAAGCCGGGCAAGTCCTTGATTGCAATCAATAGAGCAATGCACAAAACCGCAATGAGGGCCTTCATAGGGATACTCCTTCCGTAATCGTACTCGTTTTGGGATGCTATGAAGCCTCGAACCGTTATTTGGCTTACTCCTTCATTTTCTTTTGAAAGGACTGGAAAATAGCTCCCATTTTCTTGATTTCCGTATTCGCCTTATATTCAATCTGTAAATTCATAAATGTGTGGTCCCAATCTTTTTTCAGTACTTTCCAGGCCTTGGGGTCGGTTTGATGAATTAATTGCCCAAACCCAAAAATGTCTACTTTGAAGTTACGACGTACAGTTTCTACGGAATGCTTCATAATCTCGATCAATTTGGCATTACTCTCCATCTCGATTTCTTTAATATCCTCCAGACTTTTAATCTCCATTTTTTTACAGCTATTCTCTCTAATCGTACTTTTGTTCTCTACGGATATCTGGATTATAGGCTCACCATTGTGCATTAACACTTTAGTCTTCGTGTGACTGCTCAAAGCCAGCAGAGCGATTTTACCGCCTTCCGGGCAGTCCGTATGTCCTGTTGTTGTATCTACGCTATCCCGGATATAGTTGTATCCTTTGCTATCGTCTTCATCAAGCCAGCCGATCAACCGGTCTTTTTTAAATACGCCTAAGCTGGAAAAAGCCAGATCTGCTATGGGTTCAATCGTTCTGACATTGTCCATACCTTCCTCCACACTCTTGGGTAAATCTCCTTTAGCTTCGAGGGCAGGTAGAGCAGCATGTATTTCGGAACTGACGAGATCCTCCATCAGCTGATCTATAGTCACTTTGCTGACAGGAGCCCAGGTTTTAGTTAATACATCCATGGAAGCAAACATTTTGTTCGCCGGAATTTTCTCCAATGTCGTAGTTACCTGAAGCATTTTGGAGGCAGACGTACCTTTCGCAATACAGATATAAAAGTCAGTTCTGGCAAAAGGCTCTCTCATCAGGGATTCCACAACATCGGCGATGCCCTGTCTGGCGAATTCCTCGCCAAATACCAGCATACGGATATGAGATAAGTAGATGATTCGCGGACTGATTTCCGTCATTTTTTGGATAGCCTCATACAGAGTAGGCGCTGTTGCAACATAGGTAGTTACCGCAGGAGATCCTTTACTGGATCTTGATTTGGAGGCCACCTCCGAAGGTACAACCACCTGTGCCGACACACGAATTTGATCGCCGTCCTTATCCACACCCAGTCCTACGGTAATTCCGATCTCGTTAAGCTCTTTGCGATCCCAGCAGCCGGTCAGAAGGGAAGCAAGTAGACTGAGTATGAGAATCATGCTGGTTACACCTTTCATGTATGGTCACTTCCCAATTATTTTTTCTTACCCACCCGCTTTTTCTGGTGTATTTGCCGGATCGTATTCTGAACTTGATTCGTATTCGGACGTGTAGTCATCCATGGCCAAGGCAAGCGAAAGATCGTATCCTTCATATCACTTTGCACATAAGGGCCGAACGGGCTCATGTAAGACACTCCAAAAGATCTTAGACTGGTCAGATGAAGCAACAGGGCCATCAAGCCCATTAATATACCCAGAAATCCGAAGGCGGCGGCCAGCATCATGAGGGCAAACCGGATAATCCGTACCGCAATGGACAGCCCATTTTCAGGGATGACATAGCTGGAGATCGCGGTGATGGATACGATAATAACCATGGCGGCCGACACGACGCCTGCATCCACAGCAGCTTGCCCAATGACCAGCGTACCTACAATGGATACCGCTTGTCCGACCGTCTTTGGAATACGCACCCCGGCCTCACGCAAAATTTCATAGGTAATTTCCATCAGCATCGCTTCCACAAAGGCTGGAAACGGAACACCCTCCCGTTGCGCTGCCAAACTGATCAGCAGATTTGTAGGAAGCATTTCTTGGTGAAAGGTAGATATCGCTATATAGAAGGCTGGTGCCAGCAGAGCGATGAAAAAAGCCAAAAATCGCAGCATTCTCAACAAAGTACTGATATCCGCGCGTTGATAATAATCCTCGGCCGACTGGAAAAATTGGATAAACAACGCAGGAATAAGAAGTACAAACGGAGTCCCGTCCACTAATATGGCCACTTTTCCCTCCAGCAAACTGGCTGCTACCGCATCCGGGCGTTCACTGTTGTATATCGTAGGGAAGGGGGTGAAGGTGGCGTCTTGAATTTCCTCCTCGATGTAGCCACCTTCCATAATCCCGTCAATATCAATTCGGTCCAGGCGTTCTCTCAACTCCTGAATGACGCCTTCGTCCGCGACTCCTTTGATAAACATCACGGCCACGTTGGTATGCGTGACTTTTCCGATCTGCCTTGTTTCCATCCAAAGACGCGGGTCGCGGATTCGCTTGCGAACCAGAGCTGTATTGGTACGCAGATTCTCAGTGAAACCCTCCATCGGTCCGCGTACAACCGTCTGGGATTGGGGCTCGCTGACGTTGCGATCCTCCCAACCAACGGCATCAATCCAAATGCTTTTCGCGTAACCCTCCAGCAAAATGATAATTCCGCCGGATAGCATCCGGTTGAATAACGCATCCATTTCATCCAAAGTGCCTGAATGCCCTGCGATCAACACCTGATCCTTTAAATAATCGAACGGTTCAGCACCTTCCGGAACATGATGAATTTCCATCCGCATAAATGAGCGCAGTACAGAATCATGCAGCAATTGAGTGTTAATCAGACCATCAATATAAAACACGGCTGCTGGCCATTTCTGCATCCACAGTAGCTCTTTGACAATCAAATCCCCGCTGTTTCCAATCGAGCTTTGGATATGATTCACATTATCCCGCAGGCAAGAGGATACGTGAGTGAGTGGACAGCTTTTATTCTCATTTTGCATACGTAAAATCCTCCGATATTGGAGTTAGTTGGTTTAGTGTGCTCTGAATATATGAATTTATGCTTGACGGTTGTATATTCATCCCTATAAATTAGTTATATAGCTAATTAGATTAATATATAATTAGTGGATCATATCGATTTGGAGCTGAAGCACATGGTAAACAAGCAATACAGAAAGTTATTCGCGGCTGGCATCATTAACGGAATTGGAGACCGCTTCTGCCAAATCGCTTTGTTAGCCTTGATATATCGGCTTACCGGCTCGGGACTCAGCGTGGGGATTATGCTGGGACTACGGGTGATTCCTTTTTTAATTCTGTCGCCCGTGTCAGGAGTGCTTATCACCCGGATATCCAGACGCACCCTTATGACGACCACGGATCTGCTCAGAGGCGGAGCAGCCCTTGCCTTTTTAAGTGTTCACAGCAATGAGGATATGTGGATCGTTTATGGAGTCAGTACCCTGTTAGCCTGTGGGGAAGCGCTGTACGCTCCAGCCCGTAAGTCGTCTATCCCGCTGTTGGTTCCACCCTCGGATTTGATACGGGTGAACAGTCTGGAGCAGGTGATGGGGGGAATGGTATTGGTGATTGGATCTTCTGCTGGAGGCATCGTATCCGCGTTTTTTGGACCACAGGCCGCATTTATGCTCAATTCCGCCAGTTTTTTCGTTGCAGGTCTGATCGTCTGCAATATTGCATTCCCACCCGTCACCAAGGAGGAAGTAACTAGATCGGATGCTCATACTGAATCACGTGGAAGTCAGACACCGTACGATAATCGAATCCTCGGTAGGTCACAAATACTGCAATGCATCCGGATTTCGCTTCCGATCCAAGTCGTAATTGCATTTGAACTACTGGTTCCGTTCATCAATGGTATTGATAATG
>NZ_PNXQ01000011.1:248965-253645 GCF_005217525.1 Paenibacillus terrae
GGGGGATGCCGGGATTGGATTGTTTTACGCCGCTTTGGGTGCGGGTCTGGTTGCCAGCTATGCACTGGGGCGTCTATTCAGCCGTTCTTTATTGAGCGGAGGAATGGTATGTCTGCTATTGGAGGGAATTTTGCTCATGGGGTTAAGTGGAATTGAACATGCATGGGCGGCGGTCACCATTTACTTTTTCATTTCGTTGGCGGGCGGGGTGGGAGCAATCTGTTTGGATACACTATTAATGCGGGAGACCCCGCTGCATTTACAGGGGCCATTGCTGGGCATGCTGACAGCGTGGAGTCAAGGGATTATAGGCTTATCCATGTTTGGAGCCGGAGTGGCTGTGGAAATCATGGAGCCGCGTATGTTAGGTTTGATTGGCGGAGCGGGATTTGTCATGATATCTATCGTGATATCGATTTACTATACAAGGGCTCGCAGCCGTAAGGCGGCGAGTGTCTAATTATTCTGGATCGTTTTTGCTACTGGTTTTTACTGATTTGTCGGACTTGCGGAAAGAACTAAACAGGAAGGATCTCCAGCGATAAACGATATATAGCAGAAGGATAATGCCGATAATGGCGACGATTCGCAGCGCATACAGCTCTACCAAATGGAACATGGCATCCCATTGCGGACCGAACACCTTACCGATGCCAAGAAACAGGATGACCCAGAACAGAGCGCCGCTGTACGCATACAAGGCAAATTTCCGCAGGGGAAGGGCGATAATTCCCGAAAAATAACCTGTAAAATGCCGGACACCAGGAATAAAATATCCGAGAAAAATAAGCCAGTACCCGTAACGTTGAAACCATTTTTGCGTTTTTTGAAGCTTGTCCGGCGATAACAAAACCCATTTACCGTATTTCTGGATAAAGGGGAGTCCGGCCCATTTTCCAATAAAGTAGGTAATGGTCATTCCGATGGTTGTGCCTAAAAAGGCCAGCAGCACCAACTTTCCAAAATCCAGCGTACCCGAATAGGAGAGATATCCCGCATAAGCCATCGTGGTTTCCCCGGGAAAAGGTAAAGCAATAAATTCCAGCAGCAAGCCGAAAAAAAGGACGCTGTATCCGTATTCTTCGAACAATTGCGCGATCCATTTCAGCACATCCATCGTTTACACTCCTACGAACAGATTCATAATTTAGAATTAATTCATTTTAACAATCTTTTCATGTCCGCTCAACTCCGGTTGATTTCTTGACGTCTTGTTTTATCGTTGCGTATAATGAAACGAACAATTGAGGGAGGCACGGTAATGAATAAGCCTAATGAAATCGTTGTAGTTCTCGACTTTGGAGGACAATACAACCAGTTAATCGCAAGAAGAATACGGGACCTCGGCGTGTACAGCGAGCTCCTTCCATACAATACGCCTGCGGAGAAGCTGAGAGAACTGGCACCGAAAGGGATTGTTTTCTCAGGTGGACCTTCCAGCGTATATGCAGAGAATGCCCCTCAAGTGGACCGGGCAATCTACGATCTGGGAATTCCTATTTTCGGTATTTGCTATGGTATGCAGTTGATGGCTCACCAACTGGACGGTAAGGTAGAACGTGCAGGCAAGCGTGAGTACGGCAAAGCAGACGTGCAATTCAATGAGGATACGAGATTGGCCAAAGGGCTGGAATCTCGTCAGACCGTATGGATGAGCCACGGAGACCATGTCACGGATCTGCCATCCGGCTTTAAACTGGATGCAGGAACGGAAAGCGCGCCGATTGCAGCAATGAGTCATCCGGAGCGGAATCTGTACGCTGTACAATTCCATCCAGAGGTGCGGCATTCCATTCATGGTAATGAGATGATTAGCAACTTCCTGTATGAAGTATGCGGTTGTGAAGGCAAATGGACGATGGAGTCGTTCATCGAGGACCAGATCCGTGAAATCCGCCAGCAGGTAGGCGACAAAAAAGTATTGTGCGCTTTAAGTGGCGGTGTAGATTCTTCCGTTGTAGCGATGCTCATTCATAAAGCGATCGGCGATCAACTGACATGTATGTTCATCGACCATGGACTGCTGCGCAAGGGCGAAGCTGAAAGTGTAATGGAGACGTTCGTTGGTAAATTTGATATGAAGGTTGTCAAAATTGACGCACGTGAGCGCTTCTTGTCCAAGCTGGCAGGAGTCGATGATCCGGAACAAAAACGTAAAATCATCGGTAACGAGTTCATCTACGTTTTTGAGGAAGAATCCAAGCAATTCGACGATTTTACATTCCTGGCACAAGGAACACTGTATACGGATATTGTAGAGAGTGGAACAGCCACGGCACAGACGATCAAATCGCACCATAACGTAGGTGGTTTGCCGGAAGACATGAAGTTCAAGTTGATCGAGCCGCTGAATGCACTGTTCAAAGATGAAGTACGTAAAGTCGGCGAAGAATGCGGACTGCCACCTGAGATTGTATGGCGTCAGCCATTCCCGGGTCCGGGTCTTGCCATTCGCGTGCTGGGTGAAGTCACAGAGGACAAGCTTACGATTGTTCGTGAATCAGATTACATTTTGCGCGAGGAGATTGCCAAAGCCGGTCTGGACCGGGAAATCTGGCAATACTTCACCGCTCTGCCGAATATGAAGAGTGTTGGTGTTATGGGCGATGCCCGTACGTATTCTTACACTGTGGGTATTCGCGCGGTAACCTCCATCGACGGCATGACCGCCGACTGGGCACGTATCCCTTGGGACGTCCTGGAGAAAATTTCAGTACGTATCGTAAACGAAGTGGATAACGTGAATCGCATCGTGTACGATATCACCTCCAAACCACCAGCTACCATTGAGTGGGAATAGTTGCTATTGAGTTAGAAAGCCTTTATTAAAGGCGTTTCTAGCTCTTTTTTATTGCATTATCATTGTGTTTTTTCAAATCTACTTTGGCTTTCACCTTCTTCATGTTCCCAGTTATTCTTGATGTGAGTAAATTAAACTTACAAGAAAAAATGAAATAACAGCAAGTAAAATCAAATAGTAATCTCTCCATATCTCTATACTAAATGTAGAGCGGTTGAAAAGAGGTGAACAGAAGAATGTACGAGTGGCAGAAGCAAATTCAAATCATCGTTGATGAAATTGATGAATGTATTAAAAATTATAGTGATGAAGCTTTGACACTACGCTTTCTTTCTCGCAGGTTGGGTTATTCCGAGTTTTATACAACGAGAAAATTCAAAGAAATAGCGGGTATGCAATTTAGGGATTATCTACGGCGTAGAAAATTAGCGTTTGCACTAAAAGAGGTTCGAGATAGTGAAAGAAGCATTTTGGATATTGCTTTTAATTATGGTTTTTCATCACATGAAGCTTTTACCAGAGCTTTCAAAGGAACATATGGTGTAGCGCCAAGTGAATACCGAAAAGCGCCTAAGCCTGTCGTTCTTCGAACAAAAATAAACTCTTTTGACCGCTACTTTTTAGGATTGGGAGAGATTGGTATGATGAAATCTACCGATGATGTTAAAATATATTTTGTAACTATTCCCGCACACAAATTTTTGCACATTAAAAACTATGAGAGTAATGGGTATTGGGATTTTTGGCAAAAACAAAGTCTTATTCCGGGACAGGACTGCGAAACAATTTGCGGATTACTTGATAGTATTAAGGGCAAATTGGATGACGATGGTGGGAGCGAAGTTAACAGCGGCGGTGGTCAGATTATGGCATATATTAATGACCCTGACGGTAGATTATGCGATTGGGGTATTCCACGGACAGAGTGTTATGGGATACGTCTTCCTTTGGATTATAAAGGTGAAGTACCACCACAAATGCTTATGATTGATGTTCCCGAAGCCGAATATATTGTTTTCGAACATGGGCCATTTGATTATGAGCAGGAAAATCGTAGTGTAGAGGAAAAGGTTGAGAAGGCAATGGCAACTTTTGATTTTGCAAATACCAGTTACTGCTTTGATACTTCCCCTGGTAGAATCATTTATTGTTATCATGATCCGGAGCGGTTTTTAAAGTATATCAGACCAGTAAAAACGAATGGTTGAGTTCGTCGAAAACAATAAACTAGCTGATGTATAAGTAATTGTAGTGTCACTGGTTATGGAGTTTCCAATTTACCTGCAACTATTGAATGTTCAAAAATACTCTCTTTTCTTTGCGCTTTCAGCAAATGGAAGGGAGTATTTTTTGTGACTAAACTCAAGGAATTGATTCAGGGTTTCAAGCTAAATCAAGAAGTTTTAGGTCGGGTAAAACGGTACATTGATGTAAGCATGTTCCGTTTATACTGTTGGGAAGGGTTTATGGGGAAGAACTAGGAATTGTTGAAGTGGAGGATGTAAGTCAGCTTCACAATAGAAAGTACATTCAGGAGCGGCAACGTATAGGGCGTGAAATCAACCGGACAATAAATAACAACCTTGCTACTCTGAAAGTTTTTTTCAATTCTTAGTAGATGAGGATTTTATTGATGAACAGAACAATCCGATGCGGCGGATTAAAAATCTCAAGGAAGCAAAAACCGTAATCGTCACGTTTAATGATGATGAGTACATGAGAAAGTATGAGGAACTAAAGCAGGAGCGTTTCAGGAAAAAAGAACAGGATGAAGTTGAGGATTACTACTTCCTAGATCAGTCGGCAGTTAAGCTTTCCCGCTCCCGCATAAACAAAATTCAATGGGTGAGTTGAAATGAGTAGAATTCATAACGTTGAAC
>NZ_PNXQ01000011.1:253655-254310 GCF_005217525.1 Paenibacillus terrae
TATAAGCTTGTCCTTGAGTTTGGAGGTAGGCGAACCTCTCCTAAACGCCGCGAAGCCATAAAAGCTGAAATTACGGCTCTGAGAGAACAAAGATCACAAATACTTAATTCATGTACTGTGAAAATGGAGGATGACATAACATGCAGATCGTAGTTTCTAACTTTGACTTCCTTAAGCCTGTCTTTGACTTTGAGTTGTTCAAAGTCGCCCACCAAGATAAAGAGGATGTGAAAGCAAACCGCTATTCTTCGTATCTTGGAATCGGTGTCGAACTACACAAGTGAAGAACTCCCTGAAAACAAACTGTTCTCATTCTGTCAGGTTATTGTGAAGCGGACTGTTGCAGATTACTATCGCAGGTCAAGCCGCTTGATTGAACAGAAAACGATGTCCATAGACTGGAATGGTTATAACAGTAAAGGTGAAATTTCAGGGGGGGGGCATTAAGTCCCACTTCTGATGATTATTCCTATGACATAGCACTTCTCCGTCATGATTTTACGCAACATAGGCATCTCTTTTCGCCCCAAGAAAGAATAGTGCTGGAGCATTTACTATTTTCACGAGATGGCATTGGAATGAATATGGCAGATATTTGTTCTGAACTTAACATTAATAAATCTCATGCATCGAGAGCTTATAAAAAGCTTCGCAC
>NZ_PNXQ01000011.1:254320-264481 GCF_005217525.1 Paenibacillus terrae
CTGAATTTCCCGATGCAACTAAATAAGGTGTGGCTACGATGTTTAAAATGCAATACATTACAAAAGAGGGAATTAAATTCTCTCACTGTTGGATGGATAAGCATGTCTGCTTTACCACCTATCCTTACATAGAGAATGCTTCTGAGCCTCCACCTGCATATTTCGCATAAATTCTTATATATTGGCCCTCTTCTAAATCCCAATCATTTTTAAAAGAATGGATAGCTTTTTCAGATACTACAAATGACATAAATAATCTATTCCCCTTTCCCATTTTTTTGATCACATTTTTTAACTTCTCCATGATAATTTTCCATTCTGAAACTAGCTCCACATCCACATGAAGCTCTTGCATTAGGGTTATTCAAGGTGAAACCGCCTAACATACCGCTTTCTTCATAGTCAATTTGAAGACCTTCAATATATTTAATACTATTAGTGTGAACCAAGATACTAAATTCACCTTTATTTAATAAGATATCCCCTTCTGTTTTCTGCTCATCCACGATAAGAGAATAGGATAGACCACTGCATCCCCCCTCATCAACGCCTACTCTAAGGAAAGAATTTCGGGCATTAGCACTTGATAAGATTTCGACGATTTTTTCGAATGCTGCTTCACTGACCTGTATCATCGTAGTAATTCCTCCTTGGAACGTCATTTTTTTAGCTGCATTGTTAACCCAGTCTATTAAACAGGGTATGAATGTAGCAAGAGCAGATCCTTTTGGTGTTAATTCATAAATAGTTTGTATGGGGCGTGCCAAACTTACAGTTCTTTTAACCAAATTATCGTTTTGAAGCTCTTTTAAACGCTTAGAGAGGATGCTTTCCGAAATGGAAGGAACATTTTCGGAAATTTCGCTAAATTGCTTTGGACCTTGAGAAAGGGAAAATAGTATATGAATAATCCATTTAGTCCCGATTATACGATAAGCTGTAAAAAGTTTCTCAGTATCTGTAGTCAACATATTATTGATATACCCTCCTTCTCATGATCAGCTTAGATAGACAGGAGACTGATTCCTTTTGTTCTAATTACGTAGCCGTTCCATGTCTTAAAGGACAAGGAACGGTTCCGTCAATACTCGCTTTTAAAGTGGTAAACATTGTGGATTCCTCATCTGTTTATTAGTTCAGTTTGTGGTGTAATCCGAGTGCTAGCGAATAAACTCATTACGATTAACAAGAGATGAAAACCCATCGTTACAATTAATCCTGATTGCAGTGACATCCCAGCAGATTGACAAACAACAAGGATGGAACCGCCTATTCCGATAACCACGCCCGGTGTAAAAGAATCCGCAAATTGCAAATTTGCTGAAGTTTTTCCAACACCTTCTTCCCCTGTTTGGGAAAATGCCACAACGCCGCTAATAGGATGTGCCAAGCCGATTCCGATTCCAGCTATGATTTGTCCAATAACCGCAACGGCAACAGTTACAACAGGTACCCAAAATACGAAGGCAATCCCAAATGCAAGCAGTAGCACACCCAGTATAATTCTTGTATGACGTCCACGACCTTGGTCTGCCGAATCCCAACGTCCTTGCAGATAAGCAATGACGCACCAACTCAGTGCAGCACTCGCTACAATTAATCCGGCCTGAGAAGGAGTAATACCTTTCACATCTATTAAAGCCAATACCAAGAAATTCTGTGTGCTGGTATAGGCAGCGAAGAACAGCCCACGTGTTGCTAGAATAGCTGGCATGCCTTTTCGGAAAGCAAGAGTTCCCTTGGGTAGCAGTTTGCGCAGCGGATATACCATTAGCACTAAGCCGATAATGACTAAAACAAACCCTGTAATTATCGGTAGCATGCTAAGACCAATTAAGAAAATCCCCGTACCTATCGTTAATAGTAACGCCAACCATGTAGCTGTAGCTCCGTTGTCCCCTTGTGTTCTCTCTGTCTTTAATTTCCTAAAAGCAGGTAAACTTAGCAATGCTGAAACAACCAGGATCGGTAATATTCCCCAGAAAACAAACCGCCAGGACCACTGATCTGCGATAAGACCGGCAACGTATGGACCAAGCATGGACGGAAGAACGTAGGCAGTACCGAATGCTCCGAGTATTTTGGCACGTAATTCATCGGGATAACTTAAGGATATTGCAGTGTACACGCAAGTCATCATAGCGCCGGCACCTAAACCCTGCATGGCTCGTGACCCTATCATGGTATACATATCGCCTGCTGTTGCGGCAGCGATCAGCCCGACGATAAACAAAAGAAGTGCGAAAGTGAACGGTGCTGCAGGTCCTCTTCTATCAATGATCCGACCGACGACCAGGGTCCCGATAATCTGCGCAAGCAGATATGTGCTGAATATCCAGCCAAATAGGTCAAGGCCGTTCAAGTCGCCAGCAATGGAAGGGGCAATTGTGGTTACCGATAAGCCCTCGAATCCAACTGCCATCACCGACAGGATAATTCCTATGGACAATGCAAAATAACGCGGGCTGAAAATACTTTGAGGATTAGACGACATGAAATGGGACCTCCAAGAAATTTTTTATGTATACTTCATATCCGGATACTTAGTAAACATTTTTGTTTATAAAGTTTAAACTACAGTTTAACTTTGACTTTGTCAACATTTTTATTTAAAATGTAGAGAGTGTTGTAGATCCAGTCGCTTTCAAAAGGAGGTTCACCATGAGCCGCAATCAAACGAATAAGGATTCATCAACTGGTACCCGGAGAGGGATCATTGATCTGCTAAAGCAGCAAGGTGGAATGGATGTTGCGACACTATCCTCCAAATTTTTGTTATCTGGTATGGCTATTCGTCAACATTTAAATGCTCTCAAAGAAGAAGGATTGGTTACTTACGAAGAAGAGGCCCGTCCCATGGGACGACCCACAAAGCTCTGGAGATTAACGCCTGAGGCTGATCGTTTTTTTCCAAACGGATATTCTGAGTTGTCAGTCAGTCTGATCAATTCGATGAGAGAGGCTTTCGGAAACGAGGGGCTAGAAAAGCTGTTATCTGTGAGGAATAAGAATATGCAAGAGCAATATCTTCAGCATCTTGGTAACGCATCGGGCGTAAGAGAGAAGCTGGAGAAACTAGCCGATATTCGAACAAGCGAAGGCTATATGGCCGAGGTCAAGGAGCAAGGCGATGGGAGTCTTTTGTTTATCGAAAAGCATTGTCCGATCTGTGAAGCTGCTGCTGCTTGTACCGGGTTATGTAAGAATGAGTTACATTTATTTGAAACCATTCTTGGAGATAATGTTCATATCGAACGGGTAGAGTATATTTTGGCGGGGGGAAGAAACTGTGTTTACAGGGTTAGGGAAGGCGGACAAGCACATTGATGCTTGCATGAATGACATCGGTAACAAGACAACAAAACCTTCAATTCCACATCTATCGTGGTTTTGAAGGTTCTTTTGTTTTAAGGTTTTGTTGTTCTAATGATGTCCTTTTTACCACATGATCTTTTTTCCAGTCGTTGCCGATTCTTCAATGCGGTCCAGTAGCTGATGCAGTTTTAAGGCATGGTTGAAATCGGGAGCGAGACGGGTGTCCGTCAAAATATCCTCTGCAAATACATGGTGAGCCTTGGCTACATTCAGAGTTACCCCTTCTTTGGGGAAATCCAGGCCGCTATCAGGCTCATGAACTATATTGATTGGTTTAAAATCGCCATTAGACGCATGACTCTGCTTACTGTTTGGATCATACACAAGTTTTTCGAGCGTCAGATTCCCAAATTGAACATGCCCAAGCGAAGGATACTGAGTCAAACGCAAAACGCCTTTTTTTCCCTGAATCTCCAGCTCGAATTTTGGATTCACTCCCCCCTGAATGTGGACGGATACCGTTGCCCCCTTCTCCAATGACCCCTGAATCAGAATCTGATCCGCAGTATCCTTGGAAATGACTTCACCCGTTTCCTGAATAGTGGCTTCGTTATAGTGAGATGATGTGATGGCCGATAGCTCACGGAATTCGCCAACGATGTATTGCAGCGCGTCCAGAGAATGTCCCCCGTTAATCGTCAGCAGATTGGCGCCATTGGCTCTATTCAGCAGATAAGCCGTATCCTGATCTGTTCGTCCTCCTTTACCTCGAGTAGCTACTTGCATATGACAGGACACAATTTCACCAATCGTTCCGTCTTCCACCAGCTTTTTCATCGTTTGCACTTCAAGATCCTGTCGTGCCTGCAAGCCGACGGTATGATGAATGCCGGCCTGTTCTGCCGCCGTAGCCATTTCAGCGGCTTCCGCAGTGTTTGCCCCCAAGGGCCATTCACAAAAAATATGCTTCCCCTCTTGAATAGTCGCCATCACCGCCTCGTAATGATGGGGAACTTTTACGCTCACCACGACCATATCCACATCCTTGGAAGCTGCGAGTTTTTTGGCATCATCAAAAGCCAGTGCCGCCCCTACTTCTTCTGCGCTTTGACGCGCGCTCTCCATACGGGAGGTGCCAACGGCAGTGATATCCAGGTTCGAGTGCTTGAGCAAAGCCGGAATATGCGTTTGACTGGCCCATTTATTATTCATCGAACCTCCTACGATACCTGCACGAATCTTCTTTTTGACCATGTTGCATACCTCCTGAATTTTTAAAATGAGGGTGGAAAATAGCGTCCAAGGTCAATATAATACACTTAACTCATAAATAATAATGTTTGTTTGTGATGCAAGTATCATTTTATTTGATGGGAGGTGAAGGGATGGATATTGAAAATATGCAGGCATTTGTTTCGGTGGCAGAACTGAGAAGCCTGACAGAAGCTGCCCAAAAGCTGAATCACCTGCAGTCGAACATGACGGCCAAAATAAAGAAGCTGGAGGCCCACTATAAAACAGCGTTATTTTACCGAAAACCTCGTGGCATGGAGCTGACCCCAGCAGGAGAAACCTTGTACGCTCAGTTCAAGCAAATTTTGTTGCTATGGCAAGACACAGAGATGAAAATGAGACCGCAGGAGGAAAAGCTGCGCATTGGCACGATGCAGTCCATCGTGGCGGGGGAAACAACAAGAGCGCTTACGAAGGTATATGAGCTGTACCCACAAGCTTCTGTTACCTTAAAAACCGGAACCACTACGGAAATGGAGCGATTAATCCTCGACGGGGAACTCGATATCGCTTTTGTTACAGGGTATTCCACTAACCCTTACATTCATTATCAAAAAATATGCCGTGAAGAGCTGGTGCTGGTGGGGAAAGGCATTCATGAAGGCTCAGACCTCAAACAGGTGTTGCAAGGAGCCTCTATTATTATACTGTCGGATAGTTGCCTGTATCTCACGCATCTGGAGAAGATGTATCAGGACATGCAATTGACTCATGGCGAGGTTGTGGAGGTAGGGGTGTTTGATACGATGGTGCAGTTTGTTTTGATGGGAATGGGAATCACCTTGATGTCCAAGAAGCTGGCACGGCAATTTAATGTAAAATCCTATTTGTCGGTTCCCCCAACCTTCGGCTACATGGATACATATTTAATAACTCGTCCCAACTACAAGATGACAGCCATTGAACATAAATTTATCGAAATTAATAATACGATCTAAGGGATAGGAGAGGATCAAATGACTACTGATCAGGACAAGTACCAGGGAAGCCATGCCGTATTTTTGGGAGATAGCATTACTTTTGGTTATGAATTAAAGGATGGGGAAAAGCCTTACCCACATATCGTCAGCAACGTCTTGGGCTTTCAAGGCTTTGAAAATCACGGCATATCCGGCAGCAGTGTAGCCAGCGGAGGCTTTGAGCCGATGTGTGAGCGATATGAAAAAATGAATCCTCACGCAGATGTGATCTTTTTTATGGGTGGAAGAAATGACTTTTCCATGGGAGAAACGCCGTTCGGTCATTTAGGCACACCATCGACAGAAACGCGAACATTTTATGGTGCGCTCAAGCATATTGCCGAGGGATTAATTAACCGTTACCCGGACAAGCTGATCATCTTTTTGACACCGCCCCACGGATCAAGTGATGCGGTTCCCGAACATTTGCCCAATGCAGTCACGGGACAAGTGTATAGCGCGTATGCGCAGGCCGTGAGAGATGTGGCTTCGCTGTATTCTTTTCCGTGCTGCGACCTGTGGAATATCGCCGGAATTCAACCGCTGCTGCCTATTCACAGACAGATGTATTTTACCGGGGAAAACAGTATTCCTGACGGTCTGCATCCAAATCAGGCAGGTCATGAGCGGCTGGCAGCTTGTATTATTGGATTTATGAACACGCTATAACCTATAGCTCATTGCCGGCTGTGAACAGAACACCACGATTCTTTTTTGATTGTATTACTCCGAACTATAGCAGGACATCGAAGCGCAAATACTCAGGCAGGTCGTTAAGCTTGAATATTTTCAATAGAGGTGTATAATAATTGATATATCAATTGATAAGTCAAGTAATTACAGAAAGGAGGATCTATCATCGAACATTGCTCTGAAAAAAGCCAATTGTTTTACCGCATGCATCTTTTGTGTAAAGAAATGAATACCGCTTTTGAAGCACAGTTAAAAACGAGCTTTACCAAGGTCGAGATTTTGTATCACATTGATCAGCGGCAGGAATTGAGTCAGCTGGAGCTTCAGCATTTGCTGGTTCTGGACGGAGCGGCGGTAACCCGACATCTGAAAAGGCTGGAGGAGGAGGGTCTGATTATCCGCACCAAAAAAGAGCAGGATAAGCGTGTGACCTATATTCGTCTAACAGAATCAGGGGTTCGAGAGCTGCACATTTTGTCAGAGCAAAGACAAGCCTTTCAGGACAAGCTGCTGCATGAGTTTGCTGATGGGGAAATTGTTTCTTTGACAAATGCATTACAGCGCATGTCTACCAATGTGAAGAATATGTAAAATACGCGAGGAGGAACTGAATATGAAAGCTATCGTCATTGAACGTTACGGAAGCAAGGATGAACTGAAGGAAAGAAATGTACCCAATCCTAAGCCACAGGCCCATCAGGTCGTTGTGAAAGTAGCAGCTACCTCCATTAACCCGATTGACTGGAAGCTGCGTGAAGGTTATTTGAAGCAAATGATGGATTGGGAGTTTCCCATTATCCTGGGTTGGGATGTTGCCGGGACCATCTCGGAAGTAGGTAGCGAGGTAACTGATTGGAAAGTAGGAGACGAGGTGTTTGCCCGTCCGGACACGACCCGTTTTGGTACTTATGCGGAGTATACCTTGGTGGATGACCAACTACTGGCGCGTAAACCTGCCTCGATCTCATGGGAGGAAGCCGCATCTGTTCCGTTGGCGGGACTGACAGCCTGGCAGGCGCTCTTTACACATGGTCAACTGGCCAAAGGTGAAAAGGTACTGATCCACGCAGGCGCAGGTGGTGTCGGCATGTTTGCTATCCAGTTTGCCAAACAAGCTGGCGCCTATGTCATTACGACAGCCAGCGAGCGCAATCATGAGCTGCTTGCTTCATTAGGAGCCGATCAAATTATTGACTACCGTGCGACCCGTTTCGAGGATGTATTGTCCGATGTGGACGTTGTGTTTGATACGATGGGGGGAGATGTTCAGAAAAACAGCTTTAAAGTTCTGAAAAGGCACACTGGACGGATCATATCCATCGTCAGCAATTTTGACGAAGAGCTGGTCAAGGAGCACGACGTAACGGCCAAAAATATATGGCTGGAGCCCAATGGACAGCAGTTACAGGAAATTGCCGACCTGTTGGAGCAGAAAAAAGTAAGATCGGTGGTAGGAGCTACGTTCCCTTTTTCGCAAAAAGGTCTGTATGATGCACATGCTCTAAGCGAAACCCACCATGCTGTCGGTAAAATTGCCATTACCTTTTCATAAGAACACATATAACGAGGCGCAACACGAAAGGAATTATACAACACGATGAAGATCTTAGAAGATTATTTTCACTATTATGACTTGGCAAAAGATGATGAGAAAAGCAGAGAACGATTAATCAGCCTGTTCTCCAACGAAATTGAGTTCGTATTGAACGGTGACCGAAAACAAGGCATGAACAGCTGGAAAAGCTTCTTGAACATGTTCTTTGAAGGAACATCTGAAATCAAGCATATGTATGAAGGCTGGAAGCCCGTTCCCGAGGAACCTGCTGTTTATGAAACCAAATGGGCGGTATGCGGCAAAAGAGCAACAGGCGAAGTGTATACACTCACAGGAGTGGACAAAGCCCGACTGGATGCAGAAGGTAAGATCGTTTATTTGGAAAATATACCCGATACCGCGAATACCTTCGAAAAGTATAAAAATATCTGATTCGCTTAATAGATAACCCGTCAGCTATATAACAGCTTGGCGGGCTTTCTAATTCCCGAACAATACATATGTGATTAAATTACAACATTCGCTTTTTGTGTTGACAAGCAGTAGGGGACGGCCTAAAATAACGAATGTAATATAGAGCTTTTGAATGCGAATATTACAGTAACTGAACGATAACAATACGAGTATGCTTTGCGTAGGAGGAATTACGACTCATGGAGCGTTTCTTTAAATTAAAGGAACATGGAACGAACGTCCGCACAGAAATTATTGCGGGGATTACTACTTTTATGACCATGGCTTACATTTTGGTGGTCAACAATACCTTCTTAGGGCCCACTGGAGCAGGGATGCCCAGCGAAGCCGTCTTTTTTGCCACTGCGGTAGGTGCAGGACTGGTCACTATTCTAATGGGGTTGTTCGTTAATGTGCCCATTGGCATGGCTCCAGGTATGGGCTTGAATGCTTATTTTATGACCGTAGTTTTGAGTTCGAATGGTATGATCACTTGGCAAGCGGCCCTCGGCGCTGTATTTATATCCGGTATCGTCTTTCTGATTTTAACCGTGACACGAGTGAGACAGATGTTGCTTGTTGCGGTTCCTGAAAATCTTAAGACAGCTATTACAGTAGGGATCGGCTTGTTTATTACCATTGTCGGTTTTAAGCTATGTAATCTGGTTATGGTAAGTATTGTTCCAGGGACGGATGTTGGTCAGCCGGTTCCGGGTCATGCTTTTAATCTGATTCTGGGTAGTCTGGTTCATCAAAAGGATGCGCTACTGGCGCTGATCGGCTTGCTTATTATCGCAGCACTGATGGTTGTTCGGGTCAAAGGTGCTTTGCTGATTGGTATCGTAGCTACTACATTGATTGGTATTCCGATGGGTGTAACGAATCTGAGCAGTTTGACAACAGGTCACTGGATTCCTGATTTTAGTAATCTGGCAGTAGGCCAATTGGATTTGAAGGCTGCTTTGCACATCGGGCTGTTTGATATCATTTTCATTTTCACATTTGTAGAGCTGTTTGATACGTTTGGTACACTGGTGGGTACGGCCACCCGCGCAGGTATAATGAAGGATAAGAAAAAAGGCGAGAAAATCATCGGTAAAGCTATGCTGGTGGATGCTGTTGGCGTAAGTGCCGGTGCAGTATTGGGTACAAGCACCATTACAGCATTCGTAGAAAGCTCGGCAGGGGTAGAAGAAGGCGGACGTACGGGTCTGACTGCTGTAACGACAGGCATTTTATTCCTGCTCGCTCTCTTTATCGCACCGCTGGCACTGGTTGTGCCTTCCGCGGCTACTGCTCCAGCGTTGATTATCGTTGGCGTGCTGATGATGAGTCAGGTTCGCAACATTGACTGGGATAACTTCCTGCTGGCGTTCCCGGCGTTCCTGACCATCGTTCTGATGCCTTTTACTGGCGGAATCGCCAATGGTATTTCTGCTGGCATTTTGTCTTACGTGGTTCTGGCTGTATTCAGTAACCTGTTTACCAGCAACAAAGTTAAAGTTCACTGGCTCATGTGGGTGCTTGCGGTTATTGTTGTGATCCGGTTTGCCTTTATGGGTTCGGAATAACAATTTGGTATAACTTGAAAAGCTCTTTGTAATACAGAACCTCCTTCCCTGTTGTTTCAGGGTGTGAGGTTCTTTTTTTATTCTAGTTATTTACTTCATGGAACAGACCAGGTTCTATTATTAATAGAAGAAGAATGAATAACAAATTGAGCTTTCCGAAATTAATTAAATAAATGCTTGCAAACTTATTTCGTCTATGATATATTCTAATTCCGGCCAAGAAATACAATATTGCGAGTGAGTGTTACAAAAAAAGATTTTAAAAAAATGCTTGCAAAGTTGGTTCGGACATGATAAGATATAAGAGTTGATAAGGCGACGA
>NZ_PNXQ01000012.1:0-39744 GCF_005217525.1 Paenibacillus terrae
TCTACAAGCCCTTATTTTTTCTGTCCAACTTAGTGTAGCCGATCCAGACCATGATACACGGTTAGGTAATTATTTTAGTGCATTTGAAGAGTTGAATGAAGATAATAAGTGAATTATGGATAAATGAATTGTTTCTAACGCTTAATCTTGCTATGTTGCAGATCTATGTAATAAAGTTTATTTGAATGGGGATATTTAATTATATACGGAAAATAAAACTGACAAGTAATCAAATTTAATAAAACCGAATGTTATTGCAAAATAGAATAGTAGTAGTTATACAAAACAAGATATTTATAAAATTATTGAGGTTTAATGAAAGATGAGGGTTCATGTAATGCCAAAAAACGATAATATGCTGGCAATTCTATGGATGCTGAATTCGGGCGTAAAAATGACTGCAAAACAAATATCCGAAAAGTTAGAAATAAATATAAGGACAGTTTATCGGTATATTGATGCACTATGTGCCAGTGGAGTGCCTATAATATCCGACACAGGTCATAATGGTGGGTATAGCTTGCTGAATAATTTTATCAGAGCACCTCTGCTATTTGACATTGAAGAAAAAAAGGCACTCCTTCATGCTGCTGTTTTTGCAAAAGAAGCCGGATACCCTTTGAGTGAGGCATTAGGCAATGCGACATCAAAGTTGAAAATGTATTCGAATCAAGAGCAGGAAAGTATACTTAGCCGTCATTTAGCCGGATTTGAAGTTATAAACCGCATGGGAGACCCTTCTATTCAGCCGGTATTGGCGGAATTGGAGCAGGCTGTAGCAAACGAATTCTCTGTAGAAATTGATTATCGCACAAGCCATGAAGAACAACCCAAGAATAGGGTGATAGACCCCTATGGAATGGTCTACTGGAACAATAAATGGTATACTGTTGCATTTTGCCACCTAAGAAATGAGATCCGCAGCTTTCGGGCAGATCGAATTCTACAAATCAAGCGTACTCAAATCATATTTAAGCGTCCCGAAGCTTTTTCGGCCCGTGAATTTTTTATGCAAAATCTGTTACCTGATTTAGTGGGCAAGGACGGGTTAATTTCTTTAATTATCGGAGGCAGGTCAGAGGCATTGGATGACTTATGCCTGCATTGGTTTTTGGGGCATCATCTGAAAGAGCGGACATCAAATCAAGCAATCTTTTTACTTGAAGAAAAATCAATTCATATATATGTCCCTTATTTTCTCCTATCCTACGGGAAATCCATTCAAGTAATCGAACCACAGAGTTTGAAGGAAAAACTTGTTGCTGTTGCGTCGGAGCTAATGGAATATTATCAACTTTAAAAGCTTCACTGACAGCAGATGTCAGTGAAGCTATTTTATAATGATGATAATCATTGATTACCGATGGATGGTTGGTATCGCTTGATGAATTGTAACATAAGGAGAACGTGCAAATGAATAATACGGTATACCTTTATGTGTTTGACACAATGTCAGATTGGGAAATAGGTTACTTAACTGCCGAACTGAACTCGGGAAGATATTATAAAAAGGGGGTGGCCCCATCAAAAATAGTTACCGTGGGAATTGAAAAGACTCCTGTAACTACAATGGGCGGATTGAAAATATTGCCTGACATCAAACTGGATGAGTGTAG
The DNA here is from genome assembly GCF_005217525.1 of Paenibacillus terrae. Classification (GTDB taxonomy): domain Bacteria; phylum Bacillota; class Bacilli; order Paenibacillales; family Paenibacillaceae; genus Paenibacillus; species Paenibacillus terrae_C. The sequence goes on from NZ_PNXQ01000012.1 coordinate 1,617, forward strand.
CATTGAAAGCACAGACACATTGATTTTACCCGGTGGAGATACATGGACAGAAACAATTCACCAACCCATCTTAAAAATCGTTGAGAGGTGTTTAAAGGAAGGTATATTGGTTGCAGCGATTTGTGGTGCTACAATGGGACTTGCCCAGACAGGATTGCTGAATTCACGTTGGCATACAAGCAATGATCTGGAATACCTTAAAATGATCTGTCCCACTTACACGGGCGAAAAGTATTACAAAATGGAGTCTGTTGTAACTGATGGAAAACTGATCACTGCATCTGGAATAGCTCCGTTGGAATTTTCTGTACACGTCTTGAAAGCTCTGGGTGTGTTTTCTTCAAAAACATTAGATGCCTGGTATAGTCTTAATAAGACTCAGGAATCCAAGTATTTCTATGAGTTGATGAATTCAATCCAATGAAGGTATAAGCATAAAATTGATATGTTATGATCATTTAAAGGAGGAGTAAAAATGACTGAAAGCAGAGAATATATGGGAGTGTCAGGTAAATATACAAAGAATGGAACACCCAACGGCTGTACATCTATTACCCCATTTATAACAGTGAAGAATCCTTCTGAGGCAATAGAGTTCTATAAAACCGTTTTTAATGCAAGGGTTAAAAATATTATTGAATATCCTGATGGAAATGGGGATAAAATAATTGCTCATGCGGAATTAGATTTTGGAAATGGTTTTTTGCAGCTGGGAGCAGCGAATCCGGCATATAAATTGGTCTTGCCGCCAGATGAAGAAAATGCGTGTTATTCTTTAGGAATTTACGTAATTAATGTTGATCAGGTACTTGAAAATGCGGTAGCAAGAGGAGCAAAAGTAAGGGAACCGGTTGTAAGCTTTGTTTCAGGTGATCGATTCACAAGTATATTGGATCCTTTTGGAGTAAGATGGTCTATTTTGACTAGGATTGAGGATTTGTCAGAAGAAGAAAGTAGTCGGAGGGTTGCTGAATGGGCCAAAAGCTTTAGTGGAGAATAAATGCAATAACTGTCTTAATAAAAAGTGTTAAATTTTGAAGGTTGAAAAAGCAACCCTTCGAAAATATACCGTGTCGCCAAGGGGCTACCAGCTTTATAGGGCATCATGGTCACCGCCACAAGGCATGTGGAGAGCATCGCACGCTTGGTATATAAGGGTGTAGAGTGAGTAGAGGGGTCCGTTGGGGACGAAATGAGGACGTGAGCTATTCACGTCTTCTTTTTTATGTTTATAAGATGGTTCGAGATATGAAGAAGACCTGCAAGTATGTTATATTTAACAAACGGCAATCATGATGAACATCAAATGTTTAGTAAAGTCACAGAGTTGAAGAACAGGTGAACAAAGCGTTCTGATGGTGGAACCGTTATAGGATCGAATATAGATTGACTCAGATACAGAAAAGGATGAGATTATTTTGGAAAACAACGAAACTCAACAGGAATTTACAGAAGTATATGAGCAGCTTAAAGTAGCCGTAAACCGAACCTCCGATTGGAAAGCGCGTCTAGCTGCGGTGAATGATTTGAGTGCATGGAAGAACCAGCAGACGATTGACGTGCTGACCCACCGATTGAATAATGATACGGTATATGCTGTTCAGGAAGCCGCTTACCGCAAGCTTCAGGAATGGGGCGAGAATGTACAGCCGCCTGTTCGCAAAGAGGGTGAGCTTGTTAAGGGCTTGACGAAGATCCTGGTACGGATTAAAAAAAGCTTGCCAGCCGACCATACCTATACCGATTTTCGGGAGAAGCTGCACAAGATGAGAGTCGATATTTTTGACATCTATGAAGGTGATAAGGGTGCTGAGTTTGATCAGTGGCTGGAGCAAAAATGGGCTTCGTTATCCACAAGATAATGTCGGAATCCTACAACTGAATGTATTTTAAGGATTGTTACTGGTAATGCAGACAAAACCTTAACAGGGATAAGGGGGTATCTTTGTTAAGGTTTTTTTACTTATGATATTGGGAGTTGGTATGTTTGTATCTTTTCCTCGTTTGTGTGATTTTTAATGTGTTACATCTTTTTTAATTGCCGAATTTCTTTGAAATATGGGTCACATTCATTGGAGAATTGCTCAAGTATGTGAAAGATACAAACCCATAAAATTTCTATTCTATAACGTTAAAGGAATACTTTTTGAGCAAGCTATGAAATACATATCAGGAATGCAAAGAAAGCAACTAAGAATTATCTGTAGATAAATTGTAGGAAATTGATCATTTTTGATGGGGCAATAGTGAAGTTTGTCGTTGATAAACACGTTTCCGTGAAATATATTAACTCTAAGCGTGGTCATAGTGAATAAGCTGTTGCAACGACAAATTTGGTCCTCTATTTTTTACCATTATTATTTAACCATTGGCTAATTAACAAATGTTGATTTTCCGTTTTTTTTGTCATACAATTCTTTCATTGCTACAGGGTCGGACTCAGGAACAGCAAGGCTTGATTCATAATTGGACGTGATTTCCTTGTACGCACTCGGATGATAAGTATCAGTATATTGGCAAAATCAGCATCACGGTAGCCTGATATCTCGATATCCTTTTTGGGATAGAGGCTGTTTTCCATATCTTTCAGTTTGATGATGAACATATACGAAGGGGAGCGTTTTTTTGGAATCGAAACAATTAACGAGAGGGCTAAAGCCACGGCATGTTGAGCTAATTGCGCTTGGGGGCACCATTGGCGTTGGCTTGTTTATGGGGTCGGCAAGTACGATAAAATGGGCGGGACCTTCTGTGCTGCTGGCCTATCTCTTAGCTGGGATTATTATGTTTTTTGTCATGCGGATCATGGGAGAAATGCTGATTCTCGAACCGGTGACAGGCTCATTCGCTACTTTTGCTCATAAATATATCAGCCCTTTGGCCGGTTTTTTGACCGCTTGGAGCTATTGGTTCTTATGGGTCACTGTAGGGATGGCGGAGGTTACTGCGATTGGAGTGTACGTAGGCTATTGGTTCCCTGACATTCCGCAATGGCTACCAGCCTTGGCAGGTGTCATCATTATTGCGTTGGCCAATTTGGCGGCTGTGAAATTTTATGGAGAATTTGAATTTTGGTTTGCCATGATTAAGATTGTCGCCATTATCTTTATGCTGATTGTTGGTACGGGCATGATCTTCTTTGGACTAGGTAACGGTGGGCAACCGATTGGTCTCTCCAATCTGTACAGCCATGGCGGTTTTTTTGCAGGTGGTTTAAAAGGGTTTCTATTTGCGCTCTGTATTGTAACGGCCGCTTATCAAGGTATAGAGATGGTTGGCATTACGGCGGGTGAAGCAGAAAATCCGAAAATGACGCTGCGGAAAGCTATTAAAAATATCATCTGGCGTATTCTGATTTTTTACGTGGGTGCGATCTTTGTTATTGTTACGATCTATCCTTGGAACCAAATTGGCGAGATCGGCAGTCCTTTCGTTCTAACCTTTGCCAAAGTTGGGATTGTGGCCGCTGCGGGTATCATCAATTTCGTTGTTCTCACAGCCGCGATGTCAGGTTGTAACAGCGGGATTTACAGTGCGGGAAGAATGCTATATACATTGTCTAAAAACGGACAGGCCCCCAAGTTTTTTGGGAAAGTATCCAAAAGCGGTGTTCCCAGAAATAGTATTATTGCGACCATTTCCTTGCTGCTAGTGGGTGTTCTGTTTAATTACTTAATCCCCGACTCCAAACTGTTCCTGTATATTTATAGCGCCAGTGTTCTTCCAGGCATGGTACCGTGGTTTGCAATGGCGATCAGCCAATTTAAATTCAGGAAAAAGTGGAAGAACGAATTGGAAGATCATCCCTTCAAGTCTCGTTTTTTCCCGATCAGCAACTACATCACCATTATCTTCTTATCCTTGGTGATCGTTGGAATGTGGTTCAATCCAGACACACGTACGTCACTGATTGTCGGAGCATCATTCATGGCAATCGTCATTGTCGGCTATTTTGTCTTTGGCATAGGAAAGCGGCAGAGAATTGAAGAATCAGATGAGAAATAGAAGGCTTCTAAAATGCAGAGATCACGCCGAGCGAGATTCAGGGTACTCCCTGAGTTCGCTCGGTTTTTCTTTTGCCAAGGTAAAAGCAACTTACTTCGGAAACGGAAAAACGACTCAAGCTTTAACCCTATACCAATACGTATAAACTTCCGAGTATCCTAGTTTGGCATACAGCCGTTGTGCAGGTTTATTATCGACTGCAACGGCTAAATAGCTGTGTTTGGCCCCATGCTCTTGTCCCCATTTGAGCAAATGTAATATCATTTGTTCCCCGAAGCCCTGATTTCTGTGATTTAAATCGGTCACAATATCGTACAGACCTAGATACTCTCTTTCGATAATTCCAAGACCGCAAGCAATAACTTGATTGTTGTCATAAAGCGAGATAAACCCTTTCTTCGTTATGATATTAGATAACATACGTTCCATGATACCCTTATGATGATCTTCCACACGATTAAGTCTGCAAAAATGCTCTACCCATTCTTCATTCATATGTTCATCTATTTTCACCGAATTTAGTTGGGGGCTGCTTAGGTTATCCAGCTCCAAGGTTTGAACACTCGTCGGGTCAATGAGGGAATAGCCCTTCTCCTCTAAAATGCGATCTAAATGCTCAGGATGGATAAAGGGAGTGACTTTATAGGTTGCGGGCAAGTTACGATCTGAAAATAAGTTCTCACACTCTTCAATTTTATGATCGAGGTCAAAGGTTGAATAATGAATCGGGTTAATCGAGTTGGCACGTTTGGTGTAACCATCTGCAAAGCGTAAAATCCATCCATCGTAAAGTAAAGTGGACAGGGGCTGCCAGTTGTTCAAGGATAGCTCTTCAATCATTTTAAGGTTCATAGGTATCCTCCATATAAATGAATAATAATACATACAAACGAATAATAAACCAAAGATAAATAGAAAGAAAGCACTAATTTTATTTAGGCCAAGCCAATATACAAAGGGCATAAATTATCTATATTTTCTTCTAAATTTTAACTGTTAATAGAATTTTAGAGAAGCTATAATTTTATTAAATAATTGGAGTGCAAATGGAGAGAGGGGTTAAGGGGAAGATGTTGAAAAAATGGTCATTGGTCTTGATGTTAGCCTTGCTAGTAGTAGCATCATTGGGCTGGAACGGCGGGGTATCTTACGCAGCTACCACAGAATATACTTGGGACAAGTACAAGGGTACTGAGGTGAAGACATATAGATTGACTGTAGTACCTGGAAGAATAGAGTATATGGATCAGGAAAGGTTTTTTGCCGCTTTAAGCCAAACCCCAAATGTGTATGGAGATTTTAGCGGCTATAAAACGGGGAAAACAACTGGAGTTGTAACCGAAAGCATAACGGATGCGGTTTACAAATTTACAGTTACTGATTTTCTTCGCGATCAAGAACCTGAGGTTGTAGAGTATATCAATCCCAGAGGTGGAATTCCTCATAGATGGAATGGAACTAGTGATATTCGAATTTTTATGAGAGGGTCAGAAGCGACTTCTTTGTCTGAGTTGTTTTATGAGGGGACACCAAGTGAAGGACGCTTTCAATTTAATCCTGACGATATATATTTAGTTACATTCTGGTCCAGTACCGTAAGGCCTATCAGTGGTATGTCTGCTGAAGCGCTAATAGAGGAAGGACCTCACACGTTTATAAATCGGGAGCTTGTAGGTCAAGTAACAAGCGAAGATCCTGCAGCTTATCCGCAAGATGGGATTTCAGAGAGTTACTATTATGTTTATCAAGGTGCTACTACAAAAGAATAACCCAGATGATATAGGATGGCTAATAAGTGATCCAAATAAGTAAGTGAGTGTGATCTGCAATAGTAGAGATAACATAGTGTATACCCATCCGGGACTATATACATGATGTTATCTTTTTTATTTCTACGCTGGCAATGAGAACATACTTTGATGGAAGAAAAGGGTAGAAAATTTGATTTCCAATGAAAACCATTTTAAATGATCGGGATATATGGCTTTAAAATAATGACGATTTAACGGATAATACAACATACCAAAAGCGACTTTTTTTACTGTCTTTATTCAAACCTAGGGAGATTATTCCGATAATTCAAGTATATACAGTTTGGTGTCACTGGTTATGAAAATTCGTTTGAAAACAAAAGAGAAAATTTTCACAAATGAAAAGGAGTACAGGGGGAAGTGATCTGGTATTACTTCATAAAGGAGGGGAAATGCTCTAGAATCTTATGAAATGTAAAGAGGAGTTACAACGAATAAGGCGGTACATGGCTGGTTTACTAGCTGTTTGGTTGTTCTGCGTACATACTGTACCTGTTTTTGCAGACAGGGCCTTTAACGATATTGAACATTCCTACGCTGCTGATGCGATTGAAGCCATGGCTGCTCAAGGGGTTGTTACTGGTTATCAGGATGGCAGCTTCCGGCCCATAGATTTTATTTCGCGGCAGGAGTGGGCGAGTATCTTTGCTAAAACCGTAAAACGAACGTCGAACACCAGAAGTGTTGTTCCTTTTACAGATGTGTCGCCGTGGGCTCTATCTTATGTGCGGACTCTGCAGGAAGAGAACATTACCAAAGGAATTAGTGATCAGTTATTCGGTGCAAAGCACAATATGACTCGCCAGGATATGGCAGTTTGGTATGCCAGATATTTCGGTGTTTCAGAAGATATCCGCGCTTCCGGTATATCCAGTTTTGTGGATCAGTCAGATGTATCAGACTATGCACAAACGAGCGTATGGCTGATGGAACGGTTGGAGCTGATGGTAGGGGATACAAATCACTATTTCCACCCCAAAGAGTCTGTGAGACGGCAGGATGCTACACTGGTTGCTTATCGGATATGGCTAGGCGGTGACGATCTGAGAGAACGTGCCAAGCGTTTGCTGGAGTCATTAGGAAATGGAGCCGCAACGACGAATCAGCCGATCAGCCTATCAGAATCGAAGAAGGTAGTGGTCGACCTGGCGCCGGAAATTAGTCACCAGCGTGCGAATCCAGAAATCGAAGAGCCCCGAAGCCATAGTCCAAGGCCGGATCCACCGGTAGCTCCGGTAACACCAACAGAGCCGAAGCCGGAACCACCAGTTATACCATCGGATCCTAGTCCTAGACCACCAGTAATACCACCAGTAACGCCGCCACTGCCACCAGGACCGAAGCCGAAACCACCGGTGATTCTACCGGATCATCCTTCGGATTTTGTAGCAGATGAGGTAATGATCAAGGCTCCGGAGCTGGTAAACCAACCGGAAACGTATCCTACGTATCAGCTGTCCTTTCAACTATACAAGGAAGGACGCTTGGTAAGTATTCCTAATCTCAGCGTCACAAGTGTCACTTACACATTTAGTGATGAATTAGGTGTCTTTGATGAACAAGGAAAAATCGCGCGTTCCGAAAATATTCCTGCTACTGATGGTTTCATCCCTGTAGAGATAGAAGTCACAATTGCCAAACCCTATCGGGTGCTTAAAGCACAGACCAAGCTGATCGTGAAAGGGAAGACTCCTCCAGTAGAGGACCCGAGTGTAATCAGGTCCGTATACTTGGCGACATACACCATTTCACAGGCCACTACTCTAGACCCTGCAGCCTGGAGTATGCTCTATGTATTTCAAAATGCAAAGGGAGAGGTCATACCGTCAGGTTTGTTGCCGTCAGACTTGAAGCTTCGGATAGAGAATTCCAGAGGGATATTTGATGAGGCTGGACATATTGCCAATCTGCATCTGATTCCTGCAGTGGACTCTGTCATTCCATTCAAGATTGAGGTTGAATCACCATCTCAGGGAATTCACTTCATATCCGATGCCGAGTTAACTGTAGTACCGGGAGAACGCAAAAAGCAATATTTTGCAGTCTCGATGATGCTGCAGGGACAAGATGCAGGCAGTACGACCACGGTAGGGCAAATTGAGCAGGCACGTCAATTGCTGATGGATCACTTTGGCCCCAACTTAAAAGTGACCTGGGCCATGGAAAATAGATTTGTTTTTGTAGAAACAAATCGCCCGCAGCTTAAAAAGGTTTTGGAATATGTGGATCAGTATGGTGATGAAGTCGGGATTTTGGACGGGTATCCGAATAATCTGTACGAGCTCCCTGAATGGGAAGCACGGATGAACGAGTGGTTGTATATGTATCGTTATAATGCACTCAATGAGCTGCACCAATCCGGTTCGTTGGGATCACCTTCGGTGTTTGACAGCATGGATACAGACCAATATCGGAAGTATCTGCCTAAATCATTGACCAGCTTTACGGTGAATCCTGAGCAGGTTCAATGGCTTAAAGACCATTTTAAGATCACTTCAGCGATGGGATGGTCGGCTACACAGTATAATGTGAACAGCATGTATGGTGAAGGTTCACCTTTGATGCCTTACTGGTCCAATAAGGATAATCCGATTGTTCCGGCACAAGGGCCTACAAATAATAGCGGTATCGTGTTTATGAACTCGATTACAATTGATCCCATTGGATCACGCTATACAAAGGATTCCTCACGCTGGACTCTCCATCCAGGTGACCCATATATGACTGAAACGGATGCGGCACCACAACTGTATATAGCACAGCAATATTTAGATAACCCGTATCAACGTTTAAATACGGTAAACTACATGTCCATTATTTTGGACATCAACTGGCTTGCCAAGAACCATAACATGTCTCAAATATGGGAGAACTTTGTGAATGACTTCCCTGCTGACCGTGAGGTCGAGATTGTGGGAGTGGACGGGCTGAAACAGATTTATGAATCGTTAGCTGGATCGAATAATGATCATACGAAATTTTCGCTCATGTTCAGGGGTTCTGGCATTAAGGCAGTTATGGACTCCAATAATTCACCGGCCAATCTGCGTTACTTGTGGACTGAAAATGCTTCACAGCGGATCATTTTATCCAAGGAGGATGGAGATACGGCATGGTCCATTATTGATTTTACCGACTATACTCGAAATTCGGTTCCAAAGCTGCCATACAACCTGGATAGGAAGACGGATGTAAGCTATATCACGGGAAGGAACTTCAAGCTACATCCTACGGCTCCATTAACAGCAGAGGAAATTCAGCGCATAAAGGATCGTTTGAAGGAGATTTACTTCGCAGAAGAAGTGAACTATCAGTAGGAGTTTGGAGCAACAGCATATTTTAAAACCTGAGGTTTTATGAAAATGGGGCGCCCGAAAGCTATGGAAATGGCTATGGGGCGCCCTTTATTTTAGAGAAAGATATGTTGGTTTAAGCGAAAAAAGGTTTTACACCCATTCAATAACCTCTTCTACAGATTGTCGGGTTTTTCCGCGCGGCTCATTCAGGCGGTACCCAAAAGCCAGCATGCAGGAAATACCGAAATGCTCGGCATCCATGATGCCTTCTTCAGAGAGGATACGTTCGATCTTCTGTTTATTAAAACCTTCGATTGGACAGGAGTCAATTCCGATTTGAGCTGCCGCTGTCATCATATTGCCTAGTGCGATGTAGGTTTGCCGGCAGGCCCACTCGAACATAGCTCTTTCATTTTCTTCCAGTTCAAAATCTGATTTTAGGAAGGCGTCATATACTTTCTCTTTGCCTTGAATAACTTCAGCAGGCAATTGCTGCACGTTAACCATCATATCCTTGATGTAATCGGATGAGGCCACCATATCTTTAGGCAGCCTGGAGAGAATGAGTACGAAATGGCTTGCTGTTGGCAGCTGTTTTTTGGCCCCCCAAGAGTAAGGCAGCAGCTTCTCACGTATGGCTTTGCTTTGGACGACTAAGAACCTCCAGGGTTCAAAGCCGAACGAACTGGGGGATAAACGGCCTGTTTCGAGAATAAAATCGAAGTCCGAATCGCTGATTTTTTTATGGGTGTCAAATTCTTTGGTAGCATGTCTGAACTCATATGCAGATAAGATTTGATGTTTAGTGGTTGTTAAGTTTTCCATTGTTTTTACACTCCTTATGGATATGGATTAGAATTGACGCTTACCAAGTGGCATGCTTAATATTAGAATATACATGATTGTTTTTGAAGTACGCACATTAATGTGCTGTAGTATACAAAATGATACCAGGAGGAGAATTGCTTATGCGTAATCGGAAAGGCGGCTTTGGAGAATGTCCCGATGGAAAGGACCAGGCCTGTCCCGTGGAGTACACCTTGGATGTGATTGGAGGCAAATGGAAAGGAGTCCTTTTATATCATCTAATGTATGGAACCAAGCGTTTTAGCGAGTTTCGGCGGATCTGTCCGGGGATTACTCAGCGCATGCTCACGCTCCAGTTACGCGAGCTGGAAGAGGACGGTGTAGTTCACCGTGAAGTCTATCAGCAGGTTCCTCCCAAAGTCGAATATTCTCTAACCGAATTTGGAAAAACTCTGACTCCGATTATTAATTTAATGAAGGATTGGGGAGAAGAATATAAAGCCAAGCATCGTTCATCCAAAAGCTGCATGGAGCCATCCAAGCTCGACTTGTAGAGTAATGTTCATCTATAAGAGCCTTCTCCAGTTCCCCTCTTTTTGATGCTTCGATTTTAAGTTGACAGTAGAGAGGTTGCCTGATATATTTCATACGATATTGATAATCATTATCATTGTTCGATGAATAGGTCATTTTTACAGTATAGGGGGCTAACATGTTGAAGAAAAAATCGTTTTTTATTTTGGCTGCTATGATGCTTGTATTGTCTGTATTCATTAGCGCTTGCGGCGGAAACAGCAATGGAAGTAATTCTGCTTCATCTTCAGGAGATCAGCAAGAGTCAGCTTCCACTGTAGCGAAAAACGCTGATACGACAGACGGGCAGACGCGAAGCTTTAAAACGGTCAAAGGGGATATTCAAATTCCAGTCAAACCGCAGCGCATTGTAACGGATTTTTACGGTGGAGAATTACTGTCCGTAGGAGCTAATGTGGTAGGTGTGGAGCCGACTGCCTTTCAAAATCCTTTTCTAACTGATTTGCTTAAGGAAAAGGGGACCAAAGAGGTGGGTGACCCGACCAATTTGGAGAAGACACTGGAGCTCAAACCCGATCTGATCGTGGTGATGAAGGATACCAACTATGAGGCGTTGTCCAAAATTGCACCTACACTGTACATTCCATACGGAACGACTACGAATATTTACGATACGGTCAAGCTGTTTGGAGATATCACCGGGGAGAAAGAGAAGGCAGAGCAATTTATTGCTGCATTTGATAAAAAGGCTGCCGAAGGCCGCGAACGTCTTAAAGGCGTCATTGATCCCAAGGCTACCTTTGGTCTGTATGAGCTGACGGACAAAAACGCTCTTTGGATTTTCGGTGACAATGCAGGTCGGGGAGGACAAGCGGTATACAATGCACTCAAGCTGAACATGCCGAAAAAAACGACCAACTCCAAGGAACAAACCGTACAGCTTTCGCTGGAGGTATTGCCACAGTACGCAGCAGATTATATGTTCCTGACAACCTATGACCCGGAGAAAAAGGGAGATGCGCTTAAGCAGCTGAAGTCGTCCGCTGTGTGGGGGAACCTGCCTGCGGTGAAGAACAATAGAGTATTTTTTAACGATTTTGATACGTACTATCGCTATGATCCGATCGCTATTACCGGACAGATTGATATGATCGTGGATATGCTGATTGAAAGAGAAGCAGAGAATAAAGCGAAAAAATAAGTATATGATCCACATTCGTAAGCACTTTACTACATGGACAGTATGGACGTGGGTGGGGTGCTTTTCTATAAAATAATTTTTATTGCAATCGGTTACATTCTAAGATATACTCATTCCCAAAGCTTCCGAAACGTTTTGGAAGATGGGTAAGGAGCACAATGATGACGACAATTAAAGATATCGCGCGCGTTGCCGGCGTTTCCGTCACAACGGTCTCCAGAGCTCTCAACGGGTACGATGATGTCAATGAAGCGACCCGCCGTAAAATTATGCAGGTGGCCAAAGATTTGAATTACAGCCCCAATATTTTGGCGAGAGGACTCGTCATGAACAAGTCGAAAACGATTGGACTGCTTGTATCGGGCATGAATCGGCAAAGTGCCAAGGATCATTTTACATTCGAGGTCTTATCAGGGATTAACGAATGTGTGTCGGAAAAAGACTACGATCTGGTCCTGTTCAGTACCAACTCGACGAAGCAAAGAGAAAAGACGTATTCCCAGCTATGCCGGGAGCGTAGAGTGGACGGGGTCATTTTATCAGGGATTAAAACCGATGACCCATATCTTCAGGAGGTGGTAGATAGCGACATTCCCTGTATCCTGATTGATATCCCAATCTTGACGGATACGGTAGGTTATGTGACGACGGATAATGTGCTTGGTGCAAAAAAAGCAGTGGATTATTTGATAAGGCTCGGTCACAGCCATATTGGGATGATGAATGGGCATAATCAGGCTTTTGTCAGTGAGAGGCGGCTGGAAGGATACCGGGAGTCACTGGAATCGGCAGGATTAACATTCAATCCGGAATGGGTTGTCAATGGGGCGTATGATGAAGACACCGCCAAAGAGGAAGCCGTTAAACTGTTAACACTTTACCCCGAAATGACGGCTATCTTTTGTGCGAGCGATCTGATGGCGCTGGGAGTTCTAAAAGCAGCGAAGCAGCTTGACAGGAAAGTGCCCGAACAGTTGTCGGTTGCCGGATATGATGACATTCAGCTTGCGTCTTACGCGAGCCCGCCTTTGACAACCGTATCACAGGATAAATTTCAGCTCGGCTATCAAGCGGCCACGATGCTGATTCAAATGCTGGAAGGCAGCGGACAGCCACATGCCATGACCCTGGAAACACAACTGGTTGAAAGAGAATCGACAATGAAACGATAAAAAAACAAAAAAACCACGATATGTGGTTTTTCAATTACATTTTTTCCGAAACGTTTCGGATAGAAAGAGGGACTTTATGGAATACAGAGTAATTAAAGAAAATGACCTGTTTTTATTGACAGATACGAAAGGGAATATTCCCGAGGATCACCCCTATGGATTGGGATTGTATACGAAGGATACCCGATTTCTCAGCAGGCTGGATCTGAGAATTAACGGTCAGGAACCCGTTTTGCTATCCTCGGATGCAGCAGAAAATTACATGGCCACCATTTTGCTGACCAATGTGCAAACGGAAATCGACGGCAAGCTGGAGTTATGGCGTGAATCGGTTGAAGTAGAACGGACCCGTTTTATTTATGATGATGTACTGTATGAGCGCATTAAGCTGACGAATTATTACCCGAAGCAGATTACATTCGAGCTGAGTGTTCATATGGATGCCGATTTTGCAGATATGTTTGTCGTTCGTGGTTTTCAGAGCGGTGAGTTGGGGAAAAGAACCGGAACGAAGGCCGCGAATCAGTCTCTAATCTTTAGTTACCAGGGAGCTGATCAGGTTTGCCGGGCCACCGCTGTTACATGGGACCGGCCAGAACAAGCCGCTGATGCAAACGGAGATGTCTTTTTTCGAATTACTTTGGACCACGGAGCATCTGAAGTGATTACGTTCACAGTGCAACCACAGATTGGAGAAGCCGTCGTAACGAAGCCGATGAAGCCGGAGGATGCGTTAAAGCAGCTCAAACAGGTTTATGAGGTATGGGATCAGCAAACCGCTAAAGTACAGACAGATCATGATCTGATTCAGCGGCTTGTGGACAGGGGCTTGAAGGACTTGAAGGTGCTGCTGACGGATTTGGGCTATGGAGCGTTTCCGGTCGCTGGACTTCCCTGGTTTGGCGTCCCATTTGGCAGAGACAGCCTCATCGCATCCTTGCAAATGCTTCCCTTTAATGCGCAGGTCGCGAAAGGTACTATTCGCACAATGGCTGCCCGGCAAGGGGAATCTGTAGATCCTTGGCGTGACGAGCAACCGGGGAAAATCATGCACGAAATCAGATACGGTGAGCTTGCGAACACGAATCAGATTCCGTTCACCCCATACTATGGCACCATTGATGCAACTCCGCTGTTTCTGATGCTGATTACAGAGTACGCCAGATGGACCGGGGATTTGGAATTCGTGCAGGAGCTAGAACCCAATATTATCAGGGCGCTGGAGTGGATCGACCTTTACGGTGACCGGGACGATGATTTGTTTGTGGAATATCATCAGGAATCAAGCAAAGGCATAGCCAATCAGGGCTGGAAGGATTCCGGCGATTCCATTGTTCACCGCAATGGAGAGTATGCCAAAACGCCGATTGCTTTAAGCGAGGTGCAGGGCTACGTCTTTCAGGCCAAAATGGGCATTGCTGATTTGTATGAAGCTCTTGGCCGCAATGAAGAATCCAGTAGGCTCAGAGAGGAGGCCCGGCGCCTGAAAAACAAATTTGATGAGGCTTTTTGGATGGATGAGCATCAATACTATGCTATCGCTCTGGATGAAAACAAGCATCAGGTGGGCACCATTACATCAAACCCTGGACACTTGCTGTTGTCGGGAATGCTGGACGACTCCAGGGCGGATGCGGTAGCCAACATGCTGGTCTCACGCAAAATGTTCTCCGGTTTTGGGATTCGGACGATGGGAGAAGGAGAAGCCGCCTACAATCCGATGAGCTATCATGATGGAAGCATTTGGCCGCACGATAACAGCATGATTATCCTTGGACTCAGCAAAACTGGTCGTCAGCAGCAGGCGAATCAGGTGATGAAAGGGCTGATTGACGCTGCTGCTCATTTTGAATATGAACGATTGCCTGAGTTGTTCTGCGGTTATGACAGCTCAATCGGGAAGGTCGTCCCTTATCCGGTGGCTTGTTCTCCACAAGCATGGGCGGCGGGAACGCCTCTCATATTTATCCAGTCCCTGCTGGGCCTGTTTCCAAACGGGATCAAAAAACAAATCCATCTCTCACCTGTCTTGCTTGACGGGATGAATGAGCTGACGGTTTCCAATATCGCTATCGGCAGCGGCGTGCTGTCCATCCGTGTAGAAAGAAGCGGTGAGCGTGAAATATCCTGGTCCGTGCTGGAGAATACAACGAATTATAAAGTTATTACTGACTAAGCCAGCAGAAAGGAAGGGGAGAACGAGGATGAAAGCGATCAGATGGTTCGTAATTGTGGCCGTGATGACCGCCCTGTCCGCCAGCCTGCTGGCGGGCTGTGGCAGCGGACAGAAGCAGGGTGCAGGCGGAAAGGTAGAAATTACTTTTGCAGGCTGGGGCTCTACCCCGGAAGAAACCAAACTGTTGGATCAGGTGCTCGCTGACTTTGAACAAAGCCATCCGAATATTAAGGTGAAACATGAAGTGATCGCCGATCAGTATATGGATGTGATCAAAACCCGTTTAATTGGCGGCAAAGGCCCGGACGTATTTTATTTGGACGCTATTGAAGCCCCGGGACTGATCGAAACTGGGGTTTTAGAACCGCTTAACCATTATGTAACCCCTGATTTTGATATGAATGATTTTGAAAAGCCAATGATTCAGGCATTCCAAAAGAACGGAAACATATACGGCTTTCCGAAGGGATATTCGACGCTTGCGCTCTTATACAATAAAAAGATGCTGAAAGAAGCGGGTGTGGAAGTTCCGACAACATGGGACGAGCTGCGGGCGGCTTCACGTAAATTAACGAAAGGAACCAAGGTGTACGGTTTCGGACAAAATCCGGAGCTTGCACGCACATTTTTTATTGCCCAATCGTTAGGTGGACAGGTGGTTAAGAACGGCAGAGCCAACTTCACCACTCCGGAAGTGCTAAATGCTCTTCAGCCTTATGTGGATCAGCATCTGATCGACAAGACGGCAGCCCAGCCCAGTGATGTTGGCGCCGGGTGGACCGGCGAGATGCTTGGTCAAGGGAAAGCGGCCATGGTGCTGGAAGGGAACTGGGCGATCCCATTCTTGAAAAGCACCTTCCCGAACATTGATTTCGGGACAGCGGAAGTGCCGACGATTCATGGTAAAAAAGGGACAATGGCCTTTACGGTTGGATATGTGATGAATGCGGCTTCCACCAAAAAGCAGGCTTCCTGGGAGCTGATCTCCTATTTGACCGGCAAACAGGGGATGAAAACCTGGACGAGCAAAAGATTTGAGCTTCCGACCCGCAAATCAGTCGCCACGGAGCTGGGATATGATAAAGACCCGATACTCGGACCGCTCGTTGCAGGTGCCCCTTATGCGACTGTCTGGTCAGAGGGTTCTACGCTTCCAACGATATTTAATAACTTTAACAACCAATTTGTAAGCGCTTATATCGGGGAAAGGCCGTTGAAGGAGGCGCTTCAGGAGGCACAGGACCAGGCCAATGGGGAAATTGGATTCCAGCTCTATGACTAAAACAGGAACGGAGGGTACTTATTATGAACCGGGGTGTTTCCAAAAGAGCGTTTAAAGAGGCGGCTCAAGGGTATTTGTTTCTACTACCGACCTTGTTCGTGCTGCTCTTTTTCATTATTGGACCGATTTTTTACGCCATTTATCTTGCATTTCATAAAGTGCAACTACTTGGCGTTTCCAGCTCGGAATTTACGGGTATGCGAAATTTCACCCGTATCATGGTGGATAACCGGGCTCATATAGCCATCTGGAATACGGTGAAATATGTCATTATCGTCGTTCCGATTCAGACTATTCTGTCGATGGTCATGGCCGCCGTTTTGAATGCGGGCCTGAAAGGACAGAAGATATTCCGGGTCATTTATTTCCTTCCCACATTAACATCATCCGCCGTACTAACGCTCATCTTTATGTGGATGTTCAATCAGAGTGGTCTCATTAATGAGCTTTTGAGTGCAGTAGGGTTGCCGATATATAACTGGCTGGGTGATCCGAGGGTGGCGCTTAATGCCATTATGGGGATGAATATTTGGTCGACGGCTCCCTTTTTTATGGTTATTTACTTGGCTGCGTTGCAGGATATTCCGAGCTCTTTATACGAGGCCGCCGAATTGGATGGGGCGAACGCTTTCCGAAAATTTTGGAACATTACGATGCCCAGTTTGAGACCTGTGACCTCTTTTGTCGTCATTATGGGATTAATCGGAACATTCCAACTGTTCGACCAATCCTATATTTTCTCGGCGGGATCAGGCGGTCCGAACAACTCGACGCTTACCGTCGTTCTGCTAATCTATCAATATGCCTTTAAAAACCTGGGTACGATGGGGTACGCCGCTGCGCTGGCGATGACCTTGGCCGTGATCATTTTGCTCGCAACGCTAATCCAACGCAGATTTTCCAAGGAAGAATCTTTGAACTAAGGAGGGGCATCATGAATCGTCGAATAGGCATCGGGAAAATCATATTGTATTTGATTCTCATCGGTTACGCTGCCGTTACGCTTGTCCCGTTTTTTTGGGCGCTGTCGTCGTCATTCAAACCGTTGGAAGAAATCGTGAGTGGAAAAATCAGTTTTATTCCCAAGGTTTTTACCTTGGACAATTATAGAATGATATTTATCCAGCAGCCCTTATTCGGTCGCTGGCTGTTGAACAGCCTGATGATCGGTGTAGCGATTACTGCGCTGAACCTGCTGTTTAATTCTATGGCCGGCTATGCGCTTGCCCGTTTGAATTTTCCGGGAAAAAATCTGTTGTTCATCATCATCCTGGGTGTACTAATGATTCCGGCTCAGGTTACGATGATACCAAATTTCTTGATTCTGAAAGGCTTTGGTTGGCTGGATACGTATCAAGGAATGATCATTCCCTCCATGATCAGCGCGACGTATATTTTTATGATGCGCCAGTTTTTTGTCAGCTTTCCGAAAGAACTCGAAGAGGCCGCCGAGATTGATGGTTTAGGGAGGTTTGGCGCTTTTTTTCGCATCGTTCTTCCGTTGGCTCGTCCAGCATTGGCTGCGCAGATCATCTTTGTGTTCATGGGGTCATGGAATGACTTTATGAAGCCGCTGATTGTGATGTCCAGTCCTGAAATGTTTACCTTGCCGCTTGGACTGAATACGTTCAAAGGCCAATATATCAGCTATTGGAATTACATTATGGCGGCTTCCATGATATCTACGCTGCCGATCCTTGTTATTTATGCATTCTTTAATCGTTACTTTATTAAGGGAATCACGTTTACGGGCGGCAAATAACGAAGGTAAGGGATATCGAACCCGAACAGGGCAGATATCCCTTTTTTGATAATCCAAGAGGTTAGCCAAATCTGTATGAAGAATGGTGATAAGTTAAGTGCAATCCTGGATTTTGACTGATCAGGTTATGACTATTCACAGTTGGACGTTTGGCTTTTTATTTACGATTTCGTCGTAATTACGATAGTATCTTCTTTTTGAATCCAATCTACTTTGGCCCCTAGCGTCTCGCTGATCAGCCGGAGCGGAAGATAGCCAATGCCGTTTACAGTGAAGGGAGGATTTGTGAGTTTCACAACTTTACCGTTCATCGTTGTCTGCCCGTTTTTAAGATTAATTTGCAGAGAGACGGGATTGGCTCCTGTTTTAGACTGATTAATTTCCGCTATTTTGCTGTTAAAATCATAAGTGACCTCGGCCCCCAGCTTGTCAAAAACAGAACGAAGGGGAATAAACGCCTGCCCGTTGCGGGTAATGACACCGTTACTTAGGGGGACAGGTGTATCCTTGAGAAGGACGAGAATCGGCTTTTGTACAGGAACCGGCGTACTGTAGAAAAATTCATAATCCCCTATGCCAAGCTGCGCATGCTTGTTGACCCCCCAGCCCCATAGGGTGCCGTCTGTTTTTTGCATGATCACATGCCGTAATCCAGCCTGGATGCTTTGAATATTTTTGGCGAGTAATTTAAAAGGGACAGTGGACGATAATTTCTCACCTTCCAAGGACGCTTCATATACATTCCCGCCTGTCGACAGTGTAAGAATAGAGCGTTCAACGATAAAGACGTCTTTGACATCCTTTATACCTGTTAACAATACAGGGTTATCTTCGTTGTGATAGGTTGTACTATCCGAGTAACCTGTGACCGTTTCACCCCAGAACCATAACCGTCCTTGTCGATCAATCGCGAGATTGGAACTCCCATTGGTCTTAATTATTTTGATGTCCGATAAGGCTTGAATCTGCGATGCAGATAAAGCTTCGGAGGGGGTAGCATTTTTTTCAAATACCTTGGGCCATGTCCATACAGTACCGTCTTTCTTTAAGGCTAGGTTTTTGGAGATAGCAGTAATATCCTTTAATGATGGAACAGGCTCGAAGCCCTGCAAGGACCTTGTATTTTTCCATACACTTCCGTCCTTCTTCAAGAAGAGCCAGCGTTCCTCATATTGCGGTCTTTCTTCATAGTAACTATCCAACTCTGTAATCTTGTCGATGCCGGAAAGAGTTTGAAAAGGGCCAAAGTTGCCACCATTTTCGATTCGATCAGCGGATAATACGGTTCCTTCGGCATTGAGGGCGAGCACATGATCATTCATAATACGCACGTCTATGATGTTTTGTAGTCCTTCCAGAGGAATGAATTTCACGGATTCAGAAATGTTGTTTCTTGGCACATACCAGGCGGAATGATCTTGTAAGGTAAATATCAGATCGCCTTCCTGGATTATATTCGAAAATGTTCTTACAACGTTGGGCTTATCTTCTACACGAGTCGGTACGGATTGATTATAGCCCCATAACCACAAGCTCCCATCGGATTGAATCAGACTCCCGGAATCATAGGAGCGAATACGGGACGTCGAATCATCTTCGGCCGCCCATGCACTGGAACTGAACAATAACAATGCGATCATACTGATTAACAGAGTACGTCTTTTCATGCGTTTTTCCTCATTTCTTCATCAATGTATATAAGGAGAATATCTACTTATCAATAGATGAAGAATTTATAGAAAAGTTTTCCAAAATCAAATCAATTCCAAAAAAATAACCTCCAGAAACCCATGCTTAGACATGGATTTGGAGGTTATTTCTTAGCCTGTTATTCGGCTGCGTACGATCAATAAGGTTTGCGCTTTGATTTGTCCAATTTCACGAATGAGCGCAGCCGTTTTCGCTTCATAGGCGAGTTTGACCTCCAAATCTTTCAGGGAAGCAAGGTTAATTTCAACGGTGAGCAGGGCGGATTGGGCGGCAGCCTCGAACAGAATCGCGCCTATGCCGAGATCAGAAATGACATTTTTGTTGGACAGTTCCACAATACTGTAGGCACGCTGCATTCCGTCCCGGCATACTTCCAGCAAACGCATCGGCACCTCAATGGCGGCGATCACCGCGGTCTGTAGAGAATGGGTACGATAGCGCTTTTCTTCGTCTGTTTCTTTGGGCAAGCGCAATGCGGTCATGTATTGTTCAAAGGATTGAATATCTGCGGTCATCAGTTCCTCACAGCGCGCAGACAGATTTTCCATGCTATGAATCACTTCAGTGATTTGTCCATGAACATGCGCGTACTTTTCTCCTTGGGTAAGGCTGGCGGTCATGGAGGTCATAGCCGCGCCAAGTGCCGCTGCCAGTGCGGATACACTTCCTCCGCCAGGGGTAGGCGCTGCACTTCCAGCCTCTCTTAGAAAATGTCCGATGGAATCACTCCACGACAGTTCACTCATGAATAGGCCACCTCTCTGGAGTATTGTTGCAGATCTATTGCTTTGAGCAGATTCTTGTACAAAATCGCAGTTGTTAATGTGCCGACACCGCCGGGAACCGGAGAAATGGCATGTACCTTTTCCCCAACGTCCAAGGCGGCATCCCCCACTATTTTTCCCTCCAGCGTCTCGTTAATTCCCGCATCTACCAAAATCAAACCGGGATGAACCATATCCTGTGTAATCACATCAGGGCAACCGACTGCAACGAAGGCAATGTCTGCATGGCTCAAATGCTCCGCAATATCACGTGTGCCTGCATGACAGGCGGTAACGGTGGCATTTTCTCTTTGCAGCATGTGAAAAAGGGGAAGTCCCACCGTCTGTCCTATGCCGACAAGGGTGACATTTTTGCCTGCCAATGTGTGACCGTAATGTTTGAGCAGCTCAATACAGGCTTGAGGCGTAGCGGGATACAATCCGCTTTCACCTGTAACGGTAGCCAGCTTGTTGCCTGGGGTAATTCCATCAATATCCTTGTACGGGGCGATGGATTGTTTAATCGCTGAGGCGGATAGATGCTGGGGAAGAGGCAATTCCAGCATAATACCATGTACATGAGAGGCTTCGTTCAGGCTGCCGATCAGGTGAAGGAGTTCAGCTTCGCTTACATGGCGGTCAAAGGTATGAAGATGAAAGGAGATGCCCAGCTTCTCCGCTATTTTTTGCTTGGTCCGGGCGTAGTAGGCAGAGGCCGGATCACCTTCTACCAACAGTGTTGCCAAATGAGGGCGATGCCCTTGCTGTTTCATTTGTTCTACTTTGTTACGGATCGATGCATACACTTGCTCAGCTGCTTCTTTGGATTTCATAATGATAGCCATAGTCTGAACCTCCTCTGAATTTATCGCATGATGGAATCAACAAGGTGTTATGGTCTTGTAAAACGAAAAAAAGTATTTGCACAAGGTCGTCACGACAGACGAATCCTCTGCAAATACTTCTCCCAGGCGAACGGCACGCTTTCATTGTATGCTCCCTCGTGGTTGATTCCACTGACTTCGCCAGTCACATACAGCGTTATTTATCTTATATTTTAACAAATAATCTTCCGAAAAGAAACCCGTGAACATTTGGCAAAGAGGTCATGTTATTTGCCCATATGACAAATGTCATATTCCTGAACTGACGTTTATGACTACTTCGAACACAGGTATCCCTTTATACTGAGGTTAGATCAACATGTACGCCTGACGAGATTAAGTTACGGGCGTCATTTTAAAGGAGGATCAACATTAAGTATGACACAACTCCCATTAGCCCAATTGAAAAAAAATATGGCTCCCTATGAGAAAATAAACACGAAATCCAGCGTTCTGCAACTCATTAATACCCTGGGTCCACTGATCCTGCTATGGTATGCCGCTTATCTTAGTCTGTCGGTATCGTATTGGCTGACCCTTCCCATTACTATTATTGCTTCAGGGTTTGTTATACGAACGTTTATCATTTTTCATGATTGCGGTCATCAATCGTTCTTCAAAAGCCGCAGGCTGAATGACATTGTAGGCACGATTACAGGTATTATTACACTTTGCCCGTATGACCAATGGAAAAATAGCCACGCGATCCACCATGCAACCAGCAGTAATCTGGACAAACGGGGCACAGGTGATATGTGGGTGCTTACGGTGGAAGAGTATATAGAAGCTTCTGCATGGACACGACTGGCTTATCGTGTATACCGGAGTCCATGGGGGATGTTCGGACTCGGTCCGATCTACACTTTTTTGATTTCCTATCGCTTTAACACAAAGAAGGCAAAACGTAAGGAAAGAATAAATACGCATGTAACGAATATATCCCTCGTCGTATTGTACGCTCTGTTGTGCTGGGCCATCGGATGGCAGAATTTTGTTTTGATACAGGCACCTATTTTTTTTGTATCAGGTGTGCTAGGAATCTGGTTGTTCTATGTACAGCATCAGTTTGAGGATTCGTATTTTGAGCATGATGAAGAGTGGAGCTATATTAATGCAGCCGTAGAAGGCAGCTCTTACTATAAGCTTCCTAAGGTGTTGCAATGGATTACGGGCAATATCGGCTTCCATCACGTTCATCATTTGAGTCCGAAAGTACCGAATTACAATTTGGAGAAGGCGCATGATGCCACCCCGCAGCTTCAAAAAGCGACGACTATCACAGTGAGCACAAGTCTGCAATCTCTGAAGTTCCGGCTTTGGGATGAAAGCACGAAAACCTTTTTGACCTTTAAACAAGTGAAGCCGTTGCTCAGCAAACGTGCTGCCGTTACGAAACCCGTCCCCACACCTGTTGTGAGTACGGAAAGAAAATAACTTTGTACGAAACACGGTATGATAAGATAAGAGATATAAGCTGAATTAGTGAAATGATAAAGGGTGGGCAGGATGCAAAAATGGTATCAGATTTTTCAAAGAAATACGGGACTTAACCCGTATGTATGGGTTGTCTTTTATATCCTGCCCTTCTATTATTTTAGCTCCTCATCTACAAGCCATATTGTGCTGGGTACCATCATTATTTTAGTGTTTTTTGCTTGTTATGTACTGGCTTTTGTCTCTCGGGGGTGGCTGATCTACTTCTGGACGAGTGTACAAATTGCGATATCCATTACCATGACGTTGCTATTCAGCTATATGTATTTCTCGATATTTATCGCTTTTCTGATTGGTAATATCAAAAGCAAGGCCGCATTCACTACACTGTATATTGTTCTGATGGTCTGTACCATTGGATTGATCAATTACGGCTTCGTAGCCCAAGATCCTGTTTTTATTAAGCAGCTTCCTTTTATTCTGCTGAATCTGCTTGGTGTAATCTTGATTCCGATAACCACTTTTAACCGAAATAAAAGTGATCGGCTTCAAGTGCAATTGGAGGATGCCAATAAGAAAATATCGGAATTGATTAAGCTGGAGGAGCGGCAAAGAATTGCGCGCGACCTGCATGATACCCTGGGGCAGAAGCTATCGCTCATCGGGCTGAAAAGTGATTTGGCTGGCAAGCTGATGGATCAGTACCCGGAGCGGGCTCACGCTGAAATTAACGATGTTCGTCTTACGGCGAGAAGTGCGTTAAAAGAAGTGCGGGAAATGGTCACACAGATGCGAGGTATGCGATTAGAGGATGAATTACTGCGTATTCGGCAGATTTTAAAGGCAGCTCACATTGAATTCACCTTGGAGGGCGATCCGAAGCTGGAGCATACGTCTTTAATGAACGAGAATGTGCTTAGTATGTGTATGAAAGAGGCGGTGACCAATGTGGTGAAGCACAGTGGCGCTACAGCCTGCTCCATTACCATTGAGCCCTCTCGTAAGGAGCTGACCCTTCGGATTCAGGACAATGGAGTCGGCATTACGGGAGAAAGTGCAGCCTTTCGGGGGAATGGTTTGCAAGGGATGAAGGAAAGGCTCGAATTTGTGAACGGCTGTATGGAACTGCGTTCAGATCAGGGAACGGCCCTGATCATAAAAGTGCCGAATATCACTGAAAAGCCAAATGAGGAGGTGGGGCCATGATTCGAATCGTCATTGCGGAAGACCAGCGTATGCTGCTGGGTGCTTTGGCCTCCCTGCTGGACTTGGAAGAGGACATGAAAGTAGTCGGAAAAGCAAGCAACGGGGAAGAGGCTTTAGAGCTGGTCAAGCTGCATCAGCCGGATATATGCATCATGGATATCGAAATGCCAATCAAAAGCGGATTGGATGCGGCTGAGGAACTCAAAGGCTTGAATTGCAAGGTGCTGATTCTGACCACGTTTGCCCGTCCCGGATATTTTGAACGGGCTATCAAGGCAGGTACGCACGGTTATCTGCTCAAGGACAGTCCCAGTGAAGAACTGGCTTCCTCGATTCGAAGTATTATGGCAGGCCGTCGCATTTATGCTC
Source organism: Paenibacillus terrae (assembly GCF_005217525.1). GTDB lineage: Bacteria > Bacillota > Bacilli > Paenibacillales > Paenibacillaceae > Paenibacillus > Paenibacillus terrae_C. Next base: position 26,030 of record NZ_PNXQ01000012.1, read on the forward strand.
CAGAGCTGGTCGATGATGCTTATGCCGAAGTTAACCCGCTGACCGAGCGTGAGAAGACCGTCTTGGCGCTCATTGCTGACGGGAAGAACACTAAAGAGATTGCCGGTGAACTGTACCTGACGACAGGGACGGTGCGTAATTACATTTCAGTCATTCTGGATAAGCTGGGTGTCAGCAATCGAATTGAGGCGATTACGCGTTTTAATGAAAAAGGCTGGTTTAAATAAGCGTAAGGCATAAATGTTCAAGGAGAAACAGGGGAGCTATGAAGGAAGACATAGCGTCTCTGTTTTGTTGTTTTATCGGAGGATACATAAGAGAAAGTATATGCCTTTAGCCTACTTCCTTGTGATACAATAGGATAGCTATCCATGGGATGGACCGAAGTACAAGGAGGAACGGAACTACATGAAACAAGCCCCATTTATAGCTGTTGAAGGGCCGATCGGAGCAGGGAAAACGACGTTGGCTTCCATGCTTTCAACGGAGCTGCATATGCCGATTATTAAAGAGATTGTCGAGGAGAACCCGTTTCTCGATAAATTTTATCAAAATATAGATGAGTGGAGCTTCCAACTGGAAATGTTCTTTCTCTGCAATCGGTACAAGCAACTGGAGGATACCGGCCTGCAATATATCGAGAAGGCACAGCCTGTTATTTCAGACTATCATATTTATAAAAACCTCATTTTTGCTGAGCGGACCCTAAAGGGTGTGAAACTTGAAAAATATCGCCAAATCTATCATCTGCTCACCGACGATATGCCTAAGCCGGACGTGATCATATACATTAAAGCCGATTTGGATACGTTGCTGGGCAGAATCCGCAAACGGGCGCGCTCCTTTGAACAGGAGATGGACCCGGCATATCTGGAGCAGCTCATCACCGATTATGATAATGGCATACAATTTCTCGCCAAACAGGCTCCTTTTCCCAAGATATTGACCGTTAACGGGAATGAGATTGATTTTGTAGAAAACCGAGCACAATTTGAACAGATTGTTTCTGATGTAAAGGAGCTTATTCAATGAATAAATACAACATTCCCGCGAATGCCCTGATTACGGTAGCGGGCACGGTAGGTGTGGGGAAATCCACACTAACGGCTGCTTTGGCTGAACGCCTGGGCTTTAAAACCTCCCTGGAGAAGGTAGATCATAATCCATATCTGGAGAAGTTTTATCACGATTTCGAAAGATGGAGCTTTCATCTGCAAATTTATTTTCTGGCCGAGCGCTTCAAGGAGCAAAAAAATATTTTCTTATCCGGTGGAGGCTTTGTGCAGGACCGTTCGATTTATGAGGACACAGGAATTTTTGCGAAAATGCATGCCGACCAGGGGACGATGAACCCTACGGATTATGAAACGTATACCAGTCTGTTTGAGGCGATGGTGATGACGCCATTTTTCCCGCACCCGGATGTACTGGTCTATCTGGAAGGCAGCTTGCCATCCATACTGAGCCGGATCGAGGAGCGCGGTCGTGAAATGGAGATCCAGACAGAGCGATCTTATTGGGAGCAAATGTATCGCAGATATTCCAATTGGATCAACGAGTTCGATGCCTGTCCTGTGCTGCGTCTGAACATTGATGAATATGACGTGCATGACCCAGCTTCCATGGATGCCATTTTGGTAGAGGTAGGCAAGGTAATTTCTAAAAAATAAAAATTGTTGACCGTCCGTGAGGACGGTTTTTTTTGTGTTACACATTTCTAAAAGCCTTGCACATCTGTGCAGGTAAGCACGCTGAAAATGATCCATTAGGAATATGGATTGGCGGTCATGAAGCTGGTATATTTTGATTGATGGATATGAGAACGTATGTTCTTTATTGTACTTTCTTATTCATTGTCGTGGTATAATATGAGCAGATGGAGCTGATTCTAGTGGTAGAAATGCTGGACCCCCGCAATGACTTTTTGTTTAAGCGCATTTTCGGAAGCGAGGAAAATCGTGATGTGCTTTTAACTTTTCTAAATCGTACCTTTGAGGAAGCGGGGAAACCTCCATTAACGGAAATTGTACTTTTGAATCCGTATACGGATAAGGACGCACCGCGTGATAAGCAGTCTATTTTGGATATTCGGGCCAGAACGTCGGAAGGTCAGCTCATTAATGTGGAGATGCAGCTTTTCAATAAGTATGACATGGATAAACGAACTTTGTTTTATTGGAGTAAGCAGTATGCAGGACAATTGTACGAAGGCCAATCCTATAAGCTGCTGAGAAAGTGTGTAACGATCAACATTTTGAATTATTCCTTCCTACCGAACAGCCGTTATCATAATGTGTTTCATTTGGCAGAGGACCGTACGGGCATCCCGTTTAGTGATGATATGGAGTTGCATTTTTTGGAACTGCCCAAACTGGATGAGCACGAGATTCCGGCTGGTAGCGGTGGCTTGGTCAACTGGCTTCTGTTTCTAAAGGGAAGTAATCCATCTCAATGGGAGGTACTAGCCATGAATGAACCCGGTTTGAAAAAGGCGATGACTACGCTGGAGTTTCTAAGTCAGGATAAAGAGGCGCGTTTACAGTATGAAGCCCGACAAAAGTACCTGCATGATGAGGCTTCCATGATCGAAGGCGCAAGGGAGGAAGGCTTGAAACTAGGTAAGGCAGAGGGGAAGGCTGAAGGTAAAGCAGAAGGTAAAGTTGAAGGAGAGCGCCAGAAGGCAATTGAAATCGCACGAAATATGCTGAATATGGGGCTTGAAATTGAAGTGATTGTAAAAGCATCTGGTTTATCCGAGTCAGAGGTGCGTTCGCTGAAAGTATAAATCAGAAACAACATACAAGGACTGTGGTACAATCAGAATGAATTGGCTGATGACCGCAGTCTTTTTTTGTCGAATAGATTATCTCCAAGGACGAAGTATGCTTAACTGTATAGTGGACAAGCTTAGGCTAGAATGCGAGAATGGATACATATTTTAAATGTAAATTACTCACGGGGAAGGATGGGATACTGTGATACGTTTTGGTATTGTTGGAACCAACTGGATAACGGAGAGGTTTATTCAAGCCGCGGTAGAGACGGACGAATTTGCCCTGACGGCGGTATACTCACGAACAGAGGATAAAGGCAAAGCTTTTGCTGCCAAGAACAACAGCCATCCGGAGGTATTTACAGACTTAGCGCAAATGGCTGCAAGTGATCAGGTGGATGCCGTATACATTGCCAGTCCCAACTCCTTGCATGCGGAGCAGGCGATTGTGTGTATGAATCACGGAAAGCACGTACTGTGTGAGAAGCCGTTTGCCTCCAATGCAACGGAGGTGCAGAGCATGATTGAGGCTGCGCGCAACAATGATGTTTTGCTAATGGAGGCCATTAAATCTACGCTTATGCCAAACTTTAAAATTGTTAAAGACCATATGTATAAAATAGGCCGTGTTAGGCGTTATTTTGCAAGTTATTGTCAATATTCATCACGTTTTGATGCTTTTAAGCAAGGAAAAGTGTTGAATGCCTTTAATCCGGCTTTTTCGAATGGCTCATTGATGGACCTTGGGGTTTATTGCTTGTATCCTATGGTGGCATTGTTCGGCAAACCGGAGGAAGTTCGCGCGGTTGGCGTGCTCTTGTCTTCTGGTGTAGATGGGGAAGGCAGCATCGCTATGCGATATCCGGATATGGACGCCGTCGTCATGCACTCCAAGATTACCGATTCATATTTGCCTGCTGAAATTCAGGGTGAGAATGGAACGATGGTGATCGACAAAATAAGCCAGCCGTATGAGGTGAAAATTCATTATCGGGACGGCACGATTGAGGATCTGACGAAAGCACAGACCCGTGAACCGATGTATTATGAAATTCAGGAGTTTATTGATCTGATTAAAAGCGGAGAACGTAATAGCTCCATTAATTCACTGGAGTGTTCACTCGCAGTCGCCGAAGTGATGGAGGATGCAAGACAGCAGATTGGTCTTCGATTTGAAGCGGATTTGAAAAATACGTCTGCACATTAGTCTGTTAAATACTTCCACCTAAAAAAAGATATCCTACATCCTTATTGGCTGCATGGATATCTTTTTCATTTTCTTACGGGACATCTGTTGCTGTGCTTGTAATACTTTCACCCTGTTCGAAAGCTGGTAAAACATACATAATGCTAATAACAAGTTCAACGTTTGAATATGAAGTTAAATACAGGAGGATGAAACGGTGGCTTATCAAGAAATCAATGGAGTACGAGTATGGGGAGCGCCTGATGCAGGAGCATTATCTCAAGCCCGTACTTGTGCCGAGAACGGTAATGTGATTCAGGCGCTGCTGATGGCGGATCATCATAAAGGCTACAGTCAGCCGATTGGCGGCGTGATGGTATATGACGGACAAATTTCACCTTCAGGTGTCGGGTATGATATCGGATGCGGAAACAAGGCGGTTAGGACCAAGCTGTCCGCAGCAGATATTTTGCCACGTATTTCATCCATTATGGATGAGATTGCACGTCATATTTCCTTTGGCGTAGGCCGTGTAAATGCGGTTCAGGTAGATCATGAGCTGTTCGATGACCCGGATTGGGCGGTATATGCTGCGATTGGGAAACAGGAGCATGACAAGCTGAAATCCTTGGCAAGAGACCAGTTGGGTACGGTGGGGAGTGGTAATCATTTTGTTGACGTATTCGTGGAGGAAGCGACAGGTCAGGTCTGGATTGCGAATCATTTTGGAAGCCGGGGCTTTGGACACAAAACAGCAAGCGGATTTCTAAACTTGGCGGCAGGACGGGAGTTTCTCGGAAAAGCGCCGGGAGAGCATATGGATCAACCGCCAGTGCTGCTGGACATGAATAGTGAGTTGGGGGATATGTACTACCGTGCGATGCGGCTTGCCGGACGTTATGCTTATGCGGGACGGGATTATGTGATAGATCAGGTGCTTGGTATAATGGGTACCGAAGCGGACTTTGCCGTGCATAATCACCATAATTACGCATGGAAAGAGCAGCATGATGGACGTGACACGATTGTAGTCCGCAAAGGTGCTACTCCCTCGGCTCCCGGCCAAACGGGTTTTATTGGTGGAAGCATGGGTGATATTTCGGTGATTGTACGCGGTAAGGATACGGTAGAAAATAGCGATTCCTACTATAGTACAGTTCATGGTGCAGGACGCATTATGAGCCGTACGCAGGCAGCCGGTAAAATGAACTGGAAAACCCGTACGCGCAGCGGCGGGCAGATTACGGACTTGCAGATGAAGGAGGCCGTACAGGACTATGGTGTCGAGCTGCGCGGAGCGGGTACGGATGAAAGCCCGTTCGTTTACCGCAAGCTGCGCGAGGTGCTGGACGCTCATGCTGAGACGGTGGAGGTTCTGCATGAGCTCAAGCCTATTGGAGTATGTATGGCGGGGGCGAATGAATTCGATCCGTATAAGGATTAATGAAAAGATTTAGTAATAAAAAGAGACTATATCCGGCAGAAACGATCATTCGCCGGATATAGTCTCTTTTGAGTATTATAGTCTCTTTAATTCTTACAATTGGTCCGCAAACAGCTGTTCTTTGATATAAGAGACTGGCATTTCTTGGCCTGTCCACAGCTCGAAAGCAAGTGCGCCCTGCCACAGCATCATGCCCAGACCGTTAATGGCTGTTGCACCTACCGATTCGGCTTGTTCCATCAGCTTGGATTTAGCCGGGCTGTATACTACGTCGGTCACGATCAGATCGGAACGAAGCATGGACACATCTTCAATCACACTTTTGCCTTCCAGCGGTTTCATGCCGACGCCTGTACCGTTAGCGAAGATATGACTTGTGCGGATCTCTTCACGTAATTGTTCTTGATCCTCCAGAGGATATATATTTGCTTTGACTTGGGTGTGTTTCATATCTTCATTAATAATACGGACATTTTCTTCCGCACGGGCAAAGAACTGATCATTACGGGCAAAGATTGAAATTTCACCCAGACCTGCTTGAGCTGCTTCAATAGCAATGGGTGTAGCTGCACCGCCAGAGCCGACGAGTGTCATTTTTTTGCCTTTCAGATCAATACCGTGTTCACGCAGGTTGCGAACATAACCAGATCCGTCTGTGCTGTAGCCTTTCAGCTTGCCATCCGTATTTACGACGGTGTTGACGGCACCTGTAAATTTAGCGCTGTCGTCCAGCTCGTCAAGGTACTGCACAATGGCTGTTTTGTTTGGCATGGACACGTTATAACCGCGTATGTTCAGAGCACGCAGACCGCGTACGACTTCTTCCAGCTGTTCATTTCCTACTTCAAAGGCCATATACGCGTTGTTCAGGCCCAGTTTTTCAAACGCGAGATTATGCATAGCCGGGGACAAAGAATGTCCGATCGGTGTAGCAAGCAATCCGATTAATTGTGTTCTTCCGTCAATACGTCCAGCATTTTTCATGATATAAGCCTCCAAGTAATCTTTGTAGTTTAATGAAACACTTTTTTATATCGATAAGCAACAAACACGGCCAGTAAAATACTGACTACGGCAATCGCAATATCCAGAATGAACACGGAAGTAATTCCGAGGCTCTTGGACATGCCCCCGGTAGCTAACGGCATCAGGATGAACGAAAGACTGGCTGCAATGTTCACGAGAGAAGTCGTAGTCCCTTTGTTTTTGCGGAAGAATTCCGTCATGACGGTGAGAGCAATTTGGAATATACCTGCGGTAGACAATCCGATTAAGAACGAACTGATTATCGTAGCGGCAGGATTGTGCCAAGTAATTAAAGCCAGCAAGGAAAGCAGGGCAATAAACGGATATATAATCATGACAGTAACCGGTTTAATGAATCTGCCAAGTACCACGGCTAACAGAATAACGGAAACCAGCGAACCTATACTATAGTAGCTCAACAGTTTAATAGCACTGGCTTTCTCCATACCCAAAGCCTCTTGCCCAAAGGTAGGAAGCCATAGCTGCACGACCATGAACAATACAGTGGAAGTAAACCCGATAATGATCAGAGAAAGACCCTCTTGCCAAAACTTAGGCTCACTGCGGAATGTATCCACGGATTGAGCAGCCTTGGTTGTAGCCTTTTGTTCCTCCATTTTGTGATTGGGAAAGGCTGTCGTCGATAAGAAGATACCGCTCAGCAGATAAATACCTGCCGGAATAAAGAAGGAGTAGCCATAGAACATATTGTGATCGATAAAGAATGCAATCATGAACGGAATAACAATGGCACCGATAGAAACGGATGCTTTGACCAAGACCGTTGCAGAGCCGGCTTTTTTTCCGAACCCTTCAATTAATGCGGGATACGTTCCCGAATCCATCATGGAGTTACAAAGCCCTGCGATAATAGCAAATACGAAAGCCAACGTATAGTTGGGTGCAAGGGGAATACCGATCAGGAAAATTAAATAAGCAAATGATGCAATCACAACGAGTGGCTTTCTTCCATACTTGTCTGACATTTTCCCGGCTACCCCGAGCGCCAGCAGCTTACCGATCCCGATCGCTGACACCAGATAGCCGATGGCTGCTTTATCCGTGTTCAATTGCACGGTCAGGAAGCTCATATTCGAGGAGAGGATAACATTGATCATACCCAAAAGAAAATAGTTGATGTAAAGCCCTGTTGCCATTCTGATATAAGGATTTTTCATGAGTATAGCTCCCAACTTAAGTTTTAGATCCATCGTCTAATAGTGAAAAAATTCACATTGTTTCTATGTCTTTATTATAAAAGGAGTGCTATTATAAATCCAATGCATATTTCTATTACTTTTCATAGTTTAGGTCTATAATTTAAAATATAAATTAAAGAAGGGAACTACATAATTATGAACCTGAAGCACTTACAATATTTTCGTGTACTTGCGGAGATGGAGCACTTTACCCAAGCAGCTATGCGGCTATGTATTACTCAACCCAGTTTAAGCCATGCGATTTCAGAATTAGAAAAGGATCTGGGAGTTCATTTGTTTGAAAAGCAGGGGAGGAATATTCGGCTGAACAAATACGGACGATTTTTCCTGAAATATGTGGAGCATGCCATGAGTGAATTGGAGAAGGGAGAGCACAACTTGCGTGAACTGGTCAGTCCTAACCACGGGAATGTGGATCTGGCGTTCATTTACACGTTAGGCTCGCACTTCATTCCAGCGATTATTCAGGCCTTCTCCGCCTCGGATGCCCGCAAAGATATATCTTTTTCTTTTCATCAAGGGAACACGAACGATATTATCCAGGGCTTGAAGCAGGAGCATTACGATGTGGCTTTCTGTTCTCACATGGAAAATGAACCGGACGTTGAATTCATTCCGTTGGCTCTGCAGGAGCTGGTCGTTATTGTTTCACCAGATCATCCGCTGGCTTCGCTGGACCAAATCGATCTCAAGGATACGGCGACATATCCTTTTATCTTTTTTAACAAGAAAAGCGGTATACGTCCCATTATTGAAAATCTATTCGCCAGAGTAGGAGTTACTCCAGAGATTATTTGCGAGATTGAAGAGGACACGGCGATGGCAGGGCTGGTATCTGTGAATTACGGAATTGCGGTCATGCCCCGAATTTCATCGTTGGATTATTTTAACGTCAAAACATTGCCTATTGTTAATCCCGAATACGAGCGTTTTATCTATCTGGCGAGCATCAAAAACAGGTATTTATCCCCGGCTGTAGTGGACTTTCGGAACTTTTCGCTCAGCTACGGTGAGGAATTTTATTTAAAAACGCATCAGCGTGTCTAAATGTGTGTCTCGCAATATTTAAACTTGATAAATTTAAAAATGTGTTCTATACTTCATCATCGACACACATGATGTGAAATGATTCACATTAGTGGCATCACAAGACTTACTCACAAAAGCTGGTGAATTCACGATGAAACGTTCTTCTTTTCCAGTGGCGTCCGGCCTTTATGTAAACTATCTTCTGTTTGGTATGTTTAACATTATGCTGGCGTCACACATGTCCTTTTTAACCGAGCATTTGCATACAGATCAGGCGGGAATCAGTCTTCTGGTATCCGCAATGGGATTTGGCAGGCTGTTTACGCTGTACCTATCCGGGGTGCTTTCCGACCGTTATGGTCGCAAGCCGTTTATTGTGGCCGCAGGGCTATTAATGGCCGTTTTCCTGGTCGGTATACCGTTAAGCCCCAGCTTTGAAATGGCAATGGTGCTGGCTGTGCTGGCAGGCGTAGCGAATTCTTTTCTCGATTCAGGCACTTATCCAGCTCTGATCGAAGCTTTTCCCCAATCCTCCGGTTCGGCTACCGTGCTGGTGAGAGGTTTTATATCCATCGGAGCGGCGTTTTTACCGTTAATGATTATCTTTTTTATGAATCACGATATTTTTTACGGGTTCTCGTTCTTTTTACCAGCACTCATATTTGGTATGAATGCGATTTACCTGTTCAAAATGAAGTTTCCAGACATGCGGGTTCAGGCGCCCAAGGAGCCAGTTCACGATACATCTGTATCTAACGTGGAACAAACGGTAGAGCTAACAGCAAATGACCGGAGCAAGCCGCGCTTCTGGCAGGAAGGGCTTTGCCTTATTGTTCTCGGCTTTACCGGGCCTACCTTGCTGTATATTGTTCAGTTGTGGCTGCCTACTTTTGGACAGCAGTTTATCGGTATGACTGAATCAGAGTCGCTGAGATTATTAGTCTATTACAATGTCGGTTCTCTCGTCTCCGTATTTGTATTGGTGGTTGTGTTAAGAAAGTGGATCAAACCGGTTCACATTATTCTCATTTATCCATGCATTTCTTTGTTGGCCTTTGGAGCATTACTCCTTTTCAAATCACAGGCTGCGGCCATTATTAGCTCATGTATCATCGGATTTTCCATTTCGGGTGTGCTTCAACTGACCTTGACCGTAATGAGTGAGTTTTTCAGTCAACGAAAAGGACAGATTACGGGATTTATTTACACGGCAACTTCTCTGTCATACACGGTCATTCCTGTGTTTACGGGGTTCCTTTTGAAGCATTCCCAAATATCCAGTGTGTTCATGCTGGCTATTATTGTGAATGTGGTGGGTATTGTGCTGGCGGTATTTGTTAATTTCCGGTACAGTACCGTTTTTCCATCAAGTCGCAAATTGTCCCCTAAAATCGCGCTTGATCCAGAGTAAGCCAACAATCGGGGACTAATCATCAGCTGGCTTATTCAGAATGCGTTATACTATGAAATATTGTAAATGCTCGACTTAAAACTATGATTTGGGAGTGAGTTTGATATGGCAAAAATCGTTAAAGTGAAAGATGTTCTGATCGGTGAAGGTGCGCCTAAAATCTGTGTTCCGATGGTGGGAGAAACGTTGAAGCAACTGAAGGAAGAAGCTGCCCATTTGCGTACACTCGACCTGGATATCGTGGAGTGGAGAGTCGATTTTTTCGAGCATGTAGAGGATTTGGAGAAGGTTAAGGCTGCCTTGATTGAAATCCGGTCCATCTTGGCGAATATTCCGCTCGTCTTTACGTTCCGCAGCGCTCGGGAGGGCGGGGAAAAGGAAATCAGTACGGCGAGTTATGTGGAGTTGAATCGTACGGCAGCCGAAACGGGACAGGTAGATATCATTGATGTGGAGCTTTTTAATGACGAAGCCGATGTGAAGGCGCTGGTGGAAGCTGCGCATAAGCATAACGTATCCGTAATTATATCCAATCACGATTTCCAGAAGACGCCGCCAAAAGAGGAAATCGTATCTCGTTTGCGCAAGGCGCAGGAGTTGGGAGGCGATTTGCCTAAAATAGCGGTTATGCCGACATGTACGGCCGATGTGCTGATCTTGCTGGATGCCACGCGTACCATGGCTGAGGAATACGCAGACCGGCCTATTATTACGATGTCGATGGCGGGAAAAGGTGTCGTGAGCCGTCTGACCGGAGAGCTGTTTGGTTCGGCTTTAACCTTTGGTGCCGCTAAGAAAGCTTCCGCGCCGGGGCAGATTCCTGTCACTGAACTGAGAGAGATATTGAATGTATTGCACAGTCATTCGTAAAAAGGTATGAATGCTGGCAACCCATGTGCCAGTATCCAAAAAAGGAAGGCCCGTATGCCATAGGCATGATGGAGCCTTCCTTTTTGTTAAGTGTTTGTGAGTTTGGGAGACGCAAATGGTCTTCCGATGTCATCCTGTCAAATGCTTAATTTAATCCCCGTGTAGGCTCATACAGTTCCCAACCGAGATTTAGAGTTTGGATAATATAGTCTGCGACTTCTTCCGCATCCAACTGATCCGTATTGATCTTGGAGTGATTCACCGCGTAAATGCCCTGTCTGGAACGGAAAAGAGCTTCGATTTCCTCCAAATTCTTGTTTTGCAGATTGGGACGGGTATCGATGAGCATCTTGAGTCGATCCTTCCAGGATTCCCAATTTAAATCTAAAAAGAAGACGATAGATGAAGCCAGACAAGCCTGTTTAACCTCTTCTTGTAAAAAAGCACCGCCGCCAACCGAAATGACTTTCAATCGAGTATTGCTGCATAGTTTGAGAATATGGTCTTTTTCAATCTCGCGGAAACCTTTTTCTCCATATGTTTTGAAAATTTCTGTTGTCGGCATGTTGTACTCTTGTTCAATCTCCTGGTCAATATCCAAGAAATCTCGATACAGCTTGCGCGCCAGATGGGAACCAATCGTTGTTTTGCCTACGCCCATAAAGCCGATGAGCACAATATTTTGTTCTCTTAATGGGATCTCTCTCTTGTTTTGCACCATAACCACTCTCTTCTCACCAGTAATGTTGAGATGTAACGCTTCAAAGCACTAAATACATTATACGTTCATCAAACGTGTCATTCAATAGTATAGATCACATCAAAAACGAGGTATAGGACGAAAGTGGCTTCTGATTACCATTTTGGGGATGTAGAGCATATAACGAGACTAGATCATGAAGCCAATTGATGCATAATTTGACGAAAAAACAAACTTATACAAGCATAAAAAGGCAATATTCTGTACTTAATTGAAAAAAAGGACATATTTTGCCGGAAAATATATTGAAATTACTGGAAGTAAGAATATAATAGAGTTATACAAATTGTAAATGTAATCGCTATATTTACAATTTGTGTTTATTTAAATTCATGGCATTGGGTTACTTTGAACCAAATACCAAGTGTACATATGTAAATAGTAATATACAATTTTGCAGACATGTACCGGTCAATGGGTTCATTGTACGAAGGCGGTGATACGATCTACAGGTTCTAGTCAACTACGAATGGAGTGGCGGAAATAAAAAATATCTACGAGAGGGATGAATTGAAATGAACACAAGCACAGCCAAAGTATTGAAAAAGGGAATGAGTATCGCTTTATCAGGTATGCTGGTCGCTTTATTTGTCGGCAATTATTCTGCTCATGCAGCACCGGAAGTCGTTAGTAAAACGATTCTTGTAAAAGCCGGAGAAGTATATGATGGTAAGGGAAAGACGGTAGCCGCTGATCCAAAAACCTTGGGTGACGGAAGCCAGGCTGAGGCCCAAAAGCCTATTTTCAAGCTTGAAAATGGTGCAACTTTGAAAAATGTAATCATTGCTGCGCCTGCTGCGGATGGTGTGCATGTGTATGGCAACGGAACCATTTCCAACGTAACGTGGGAGGATGTAGGTGAAGATGCATTGACGCTTAAAGAAAAAGGTACGGTAAACATAACAGGCGGTGGAGCGTTCCATGCATATGATAAAGTCTTCCAAATCAATGCCGAGGGCACGATTAACATTAAAAACTTTAGAGCTGATGATATCGGAAAGCTGGTTCGCCAACTGGGCGGCTCTACTTTTAGAGTGAATATGACTTTGGATAACTCGGATATTTCCAATGTAAAGGATTCGATCCTGAGATCGGACGGTCCTAACAGCACAGCTAAAATTACGAACACTCGTTATCACAATGTGCCACAATTGTTCAAGGGCTTTAAATCCGGTAATACGAGTGAGTCTGGCAATACTAAATATTAATCGGAACAGGATAGAGCGGGAATGGGAATCAATAGATCTTGATTCTATCCTTGTATAGATTGAAAATAAGGGCTGTCCCACAGATCGTTTGGATCTGATGGGACAAGCCCTATTTAGCTTCTATTTGTTTTTCGCGCCACCGGAAGATACCGTTGGAACGCTCAAAAGACAAGCCGGGCTTCGTTCAGAACGAGTACTGTGATATGATCTTGCTATTACATTTTATACAAAAAAGTTGGGAAGCTATGAATCTATTTCATCCATATGTGAATGTTGTCGGTACATTGAATGATACGCAGGTGTGGAGGCGGGAAGTTTTATATACAGGTACAAATGGTCGGCATGTTGAACGTTTTTACGTGTCACCTTATGAGAGTTATGTGTTCAAGCCGTTAACCAATGATGAGCAAGCAGGCCGGGAGAGATGGGTATATGAGCATGTGCTTGCTTCGTTGCCACCCATCTATCCCCGACTGCTGGCCTGTTCTGGCGCAGGCATAGATGGCGGAGGGGAATGGATGATTTTTGAGGACCTTGGTCCTCTGCACCATCTACATGAAGAAGAAACAATGCTACGAGCTGTTGGACTTGTAGCAGGGTGGCATTCTTTGCCGTCGGAGCGTTTTGCTGGAATGCCACTTCGAGGACCCAAGCCGCTTATTCAGGATATGGTTTCTGAGCTGTATGAACGCAAGTTCGATGTGCTGGAGCTTTGCAGTTCACTGGGATTCTCCAAACAGCAGGTGCAACGTATTTACGTACAACTGGAGTACCAGTCTTTTGCCCAG
>NZ_PNXQ01000012.1:39754-48774 GCF_005217525.1 Paenibacillus terrae
GGTGACCTTCATCCGGGAAACTATGCGCTGAGTGGGGAGCGGCTGATGGTGCTGGATTGGGAGCATGCCCATTTGAACACACCGCTTTGGGATATGTATCATCTGATCGACATGTCCCATCCGTTGTTTCCCCGGCGTATGACGTCCGACTTGCGAATCCGCCTGCTGGACAGGTACTTGGATCAGATGGAGCTGCTGGGAGCAGGACTGGAACGGGGCACATTTATGCAAGAATATAGCATGTTTGCCGTGGTATTTTCACTGTGGATGCTGTTGTTAATTGAAAGCGATTTGCGAAGGATCGAAATGAAAATGCATATAAACGGTGATAAATGGTCAAAAGAGCAATTAGAAGCCCAACGGGGCGAGGCTTTAGCCTGTTTGAGCCAATGCGCAGCGATGCTGGAATGGGGACAAGTCAGAAGGTGTGAATAAAGAGTTGGAGCTACAGCGTGTGTACAGATTGTAAACAAAGGTGGAGAAATATATGAAAAAAGTCGGTTTGGTCATGAGGAAAATTCAGTTTGCCGAAGCACAGGGTCCGCGTATTTTTGCGGAACGTCTGAAACAGATCGGACTGGAGCTGGGTGTGGATATCGTATTTGTGTCACCGGAGCGCCATGTCAGCAGCCATGACTGGCTTCCCGGCTATGAGCACGAAAAGGGTGATCTGGTCAATTATGACGTGGTACTCGACCAGCTTCATGAGCAGCAGATTGAGGATGTTATTTATACGGTATCCGGCTTTACATATTTGAAAATGTTTTTTAAAAACAGCGTGCTTTTTCCGCACAGTTTTCCTGATCCGGCGCTTACAGGCTATGAGATGATGAAGCCTTTTTATCAGATTGTGGACAAGGCTATTGTGCAGACTGATTTTCTCAGACAGGAGATGGCATCCAAGTTTGGTGTAACGGATGTGACAGTTATCCCGATTGGGTTTAATGAGCGACTGGTAGAAAAGCATTTTGACCCTTCGCAGGTCGTGGAGAATCGGGTGATGTGGATCGGAAGGGATGAGGAGAATCGGCGTCCTGATCTGGTGCTGGAGTATGCGCGGCACAATCCCGACAAGGAAGTTTACATGGTGTTTGGCGGGGAACGCTATAAGGAAAGCATGAAGAAGTACGATATCCCTGACAATGTGAAGCTTCAATTTGCGTTGACGCAGGATGAGGTATTTGCGCTGATGAATACGGCGAAAGTATACTGGAGCTGCTCCAAATTCGACACGTTTGCGATGCCGCTGACCGAAGCGCTGGCTATGGGTAAAATCGTTGTGAAGCCTGAGCATCCTTGCTATGGGCATATCAGCTCCACGCATTCTTTTTCGGGCAATGAGAAAAACTGGTTCGAGCTGGTCAATATGGCTGCTGCCTCACCTCGTCGGGTTTCTAATGAAAATCAGGCGTACGCCATGGAGAAGTTTTCGAGTAAGGTGATGAAGCAGGGGTATCGGGACTTTTTTGAGAATTGGTTAAGCTGAGTGGCGAGGCAGAATACTTCGGTTTCAACACGCGTTTAAGCGTCCAGAATTAGAGATGATTTAAAAAGGGACTTTCGCTCAAGTGAACGAAAGTCCTTCCTTTTAGGAATGTATCCCCGCTGCGACTTCAGAATGAGCCGTTCTGCGGTCAATAGCGTAGCTGACCAGCATGAGAAGCAGACCGCCAACGGTGATCAGAGATGCAACCCATGGGATGGAAGCGAGCCCCATTTGATTAATGACGACCCCGCCGATAAAAGCGCCTCCTGCGTTACCCAGATTCAAAGCGGAATGGCTGGAGGTAGATGCGAGCAAAGGGGCCTCATAGGCCAGATTCATGATGCGAACCTGAATGCCGGGCATAATGCCGAACGCGGCAATCCCCCAGATAAAGACGGTAATCACAGCCAGTACCTTGCTTTGAAGCGTAAACGTCAGAATGGCCAAAATAATGGCCAGTATAGCGTAGTTTGCAATTAAGGATGGCAGCAGCCTCCAATCCGCGAGCTTGCCGCCAACGATGTTGCCGATGGTTACACCAAGTCCGAACAGGACGAGAATCCACGTAATGCTATGCTCGGCAAAGCCGCTAATGTCGGTAAGTAAAGGCGTAATGTACGTAAAGACGCTGAACAGACTACCACAACCGACAGCACCTGTGAGTAGCATCAGCAATACCTTCGGATTAAACAGGCTTCGGACTTCTTGTTTGAGACTGGAGGGCTTGTCCTGATGCATAACCGGAATGTACCGGATGATGCCAAAGAGAGAAATCAGGCCGATCACAACGATGGCTCCAAAGGAAGCACGCCAGCCGAGCTGCTGTCCGATAAAGGTGCCAAAGGGCACGCCGATAATGTTGGCTACGGTCAGTCCGGTCAGCACCATAGAAATGGCACCAGCCCGCTTGTCAGGGCGAACCAGTCGGGCGGCGATCAGGGAGCCGGCTCCCAAAAAGGTTCCGTGTGATAACGCGGTAGCCATACGGGCTGCAATCAGAAGCTCGTAGTTGGGAGCAATGACCGAAAAAAGATTGCCTAAAATGAATATAATCATCAGCAGGCATAACAGCTTTTTTTGCGGTACCTTGTGAGTTAATACGGTGAGCACAGGTGCGCCAATGGCCACACCAAGCGCGTAGCTGGTGATGAGCTGTCCGGCTTGCGGGATGGTAACATGAAGATCCTGGGCCACATTGGGCAGAAGACCCATAATGACGAATTCGGTCATGCCGATGGCAAAGGCACCGAGCGTCAACCATAGCAAGGAGGGGGGAAAGCGATTGGCTGTCAAATTTTCTTGAATACTCATGAGTGTCTTGTATCCTCCTGAAAAATAGTAATGCGAGTATATCATTAGAAACCACATCTGGCGACCCATTTGCAAGAATTTTACATACTAAGCAGATAAGATTTATCTATTTTACAAAAGCGGCAGGTATGAGCGGGTTAAATATGTTATTTTTATAGTATGGATCTATCCAAGGAGGATACAATGATGACGCTTAAAGTGGTACATAGTATTACAGATTTAATTGGAGATACGCCTTGTGTGCGGCTTCAGCGATTAACCGGACCGCAGGATGCGGAAGTGTATGTGAAGCTGGAATACTATAATCCCAGCGGCAGTGTCAAGGATCGGGCGGCGGGTAATCTGATTGCCGAGGCGGAACGGGCCGGACATTTAAAACCGGGTGGAACTATTATTGAGCCGACCAGCGGGAATACGGGGATTGGCTTAGCGATGAATGCGGCAGCCCGAGGCTACCGTGCGATATTGGTGATGCCGTCGAATATGACGAAGGAACGAATCAATATTTTAAAAGCATACGGTGCTGAGGTTGTGCTGACGCCAGCGGAAGAACGGATGTCAGGAGCAATTCGCAAGGCGCTGGAGCTGGGGGCTGAGATTGAAGGGAGCTTTATCCCGCAACAATTTGAAAACGAGGCCAACCCGGATATCCACCGTACGACGACTGCGCTTGAAATTTTGGAGCAGACGGAAGGCAAGCTGGACGTGTTCGTCGCTTCTTCTGGAACGGGCGGTACAATTACGGGAACGGGTGAGGTGCTGCGCCAGCATTTGCCGGATCTGCGTGTTGTCGTGGTAGAGCCGAAGGGCTCGCCAGTGCTGTCAGGGGGCAAGCCTGGTCCACATAAGCTGGTTGGTACTAGCCCGGGATTCGTTCCTGCCGTATTGAATACGGATATTTATGACGAAATCATACAGGTTTCGGATGAGGATGCGATTGCAATGACACGGGCGATTGCTGCTCAGGAGGGAATTCTCGTCGGACCTTCCAGCGGAGCTACAATATGGACGGCAATTCAGGAAGCTCGGCGCTTGGGACCGGGCAAACGGGTGCTTTGTATTGCCCCGGATACAGGAGAGCGATATTTGAGCATGGGTATTTTCGGATAAAAAAAGTGAAGGAGGAGCAACATGAAAATTATGCCTTTACAGAAACGCAACATTTCGGATAGCCGTCTGGTGCTTGGCTGTATGCCTTTTGGCGGGGAATGGGATCGTACACCGTTTACACAGGAGCATGTGGTGGAAGCAGAAAGAGCGGTGGAAGCCGCACGTTCCATCGGCATTACGATGTTCGATCATGCAGACATCTATCGTATGGGAAAAGCAGAAGAAATTTTTGGCCGGATTTTGAAGGGGCAGCCCGGTTTGCGCGAGCAGATCGTTATCCAGTCCAAATGCGGCATTTTCCTGCCGGATGGTGCGCTCCCGGGTCGATTTGATTTTTCATATGCTCATATTATGGAGTCTGTGGATGGTATTCTGAAGCGTCTGGGCACCGAATATTTGGACATCCTGCTGCTGCACCGTCCCGATCCGCTGGTAGAGCCGGAAGAAGTGGCGGAGGCGTTCAGCAAGCTCAAGGCATCCGGCAAAGTACGGCATTTTGGTGTTTCCAATATGAATGTAAGCCAAATTCAGTTTCTGGAGCGCAGTTTAGCCGGCCCGCTGGTGGCTAATCAATTGGAGATGAGCCTGGCGCATCTACATTTTGTAGATCAGACGGTGCATGTGAATCAGCAGGCAGGGACGAATGTCCATTTTGGCGAAGGTTTGCTGGAATTCTGCCAAACGGAGGATATTCAGCTTCAAGCGTGGGGGCCACTGGCACAGGGACGTTTTAGCGGTGGATCTTTGGAAGGGGAGCCTGAGCATATACGCCAAACAGCAGAGCTGGTGCAAAAGCTGGCTGCTGAAAAGGAAACGACACGCGAGGCCATCGTTCTTGGCTGGCTCATGAAGCATCCGGCACGGATTCAGCCCGTCATTGGCAGCGCTAATCCTGAACGGATCAAGGCGTGTCAGGATGCGGAGCGACAGAGTGAGCTGATGACCCGTGAGGAATGGTATGAGCTATATGTGAGTGCACGAGGACAAGCTTTACCGTAACTGGCGAGTGCTTTTCAGCTTGTTACAGCAGACATATTTTTGGAAAAAGTATGATTTCGTACTGCAAATCGTAATTGAATAGGCCCGCCTTTTGTCTAATGGACAGTGTGCGGGCTTTTTTTCGTGGGGCCATTAAACATTTTTCCAGCGGCTAATCCTCTTCGTATCTGGCAAGTGCCCTGGCGGTTGTTTCCTTCATTCGGGAAATGAGCCGGGAGCCTTGGACGACGTTGACACGTTTGCCGAGAAAGCGGATTTTGGACAGTACGTATTCACTTTCGTCTGTCTGAAAAGTGAGCGTAATACGATAGGTATCCGCAGCCTGAACATACTCCACCTCTTTCTCAAAGCAGGAAAAGGCATATAAAATACGGGATAATTCCCCGTTGTAAACAGGTATAATTTCGATAATGCCCTGTTCTTTGCGTGACTCCAGAATACCGAGTATGCGTTGGGTGAATTTTTCGGTCTCTTCAGAAGAAGTTTCCTCCTCGGTGATGGTGACGATGCTGGACAGCTTGGTGGACATCAGCGCACGGTGTCGGCGGTTGTACCAAAGCAGGCTCCATTCTTTTTTGACCATGGAAAATTCCAGCTTATACGGAAAACCGGACAAGCGCTCATGAACGCGCCCGTTGCGCATTCTGTAGCTCATACAGATACCTGAGCGGGACCGCAGGATGGGACGCAATATACGCAGGAGCGGGTGATAGACCGGGGAGGCAGGGATGCCGGCCTTTTCCCTCAAGCTTCCATCGATCTCCAGCGGATCGTCATCTGCGAGCATCAGCCGAAGCTTATCGAGCGTAGACGGGATAAAAGCTTCTGTCGCCGCCGGATCTGACAGCATGGACTGGAGCCAGATTCTTTCCTGCGATGTGGTAGCAAAAGCGCCCGATTCATCCAGCCGCGAGACGATCTGGTAGTTAAATATTTTCTCGAATAGGCTCATAATAGGCTTGAAGCTCCTTCCATTCCTGCTTGAATTCCTGACGAAGCCGCTTGGGTTCCAACACCTCACAGCTTGATCCAAAGCTGCGCAGCCACGGTTTAATCTCGGTGATGCCGTTCACTGTAATTTCATAGATAAAGGATTCACTTTCTTCCTCCGTGATCGTTCCCCATTGCCCCTGCAACAGCACACGCTCCCGAATAAAGTTGCGTTTGGCACCTTCGGGATTGAAAAAACGCACCCGCACCTTCACGGCACGCCCAGTATCCACAAGCCAGCTATACCGCGTTCTTTCTTCCAGTACGGCCAGCAGGTCAGCAAAACGCTTCTCAGACACGGGTTCGCCCTCCGCTAACTGTGTCATGCCCTCCATGCGGAACTTCATGATCCCTTTGCCGCCCACGTGACCCAGCACATACCAGCGCCCGTATTGATGATCATAGATGACTTGCAAGGGAAGAATGGTGTGTTCACGTCCTTCGGTTTCTTTTTCAAACAGAGGATTCGTGTTCTGTGAACCGTATATGCTTTGTTTGGCCGCCGAAAAATACAAAAAAGTCACACAGCGACGTTGTCGAATGGCATGAAGAAGCGGATGAACATGTGCCTCATCCAGAATACGCGAGTAATAGTGGTATTTGTATAAAAAAGGTTCTGCAATCTCCTGAGCCCCGGCTTGACGGCGCATGGCTTTTTTTAAATGATCTCGCAGCAAATATCCCTGTACAGAGGGAAGCTGCGTATTCGCCATAACGTCTACAAAGTCATACAGGTCCAGTAATTCCTCGTCCGTCAGTCCAGTGACCAGATCATTGCGGACAGCATAGCGATAAGGTCTGCCTCCAGGTTCCTTGCGAACCACGCCGACCTCGACGAGATATTTCAGGTCTGAACGGATCGTTTTTTCATCCGGCAATGCACTGTCAGCAGGCAATCCCTCGCAGCATGCATCCAGCAGCTCCATAGTGGTCAATGGTTGTGACTGTAGAGCTGTCAGCAGAAGGGCCAGGCGAACGCTTTCCGATTCCTTGAGCGATTTGGCCCGAAACAGGAATAACAATAGCGGATCAGCCGATTCATAGTAGTTCAAGCGCAGCATTTCATTGAAGTCGTGTCCTTGTTCCGCTGGTAACTGCTGCTGCACGGATTGAACGATTTCTTTGAGACGCCGAATTGTTTTATCAAAGGTATGTATCGAAATGCCCAGTCTGTCTGCAAATTGCTGCCGATTATAAGCGCCGCTCGTCAGTGTCAGCATGCGCAGAAATTGAATTTCTTTATCAAAGCTCTCTCTCGCCATGGCGGATTCCCCATTTCTGTTGCCGTTCTGCGAAAATAAGTATCCCTTTATTCTAACAGGGAAGAGATGCAGGAAAAAGGAAATTTATTCATCCTTGTAATACTTTCGCCATGTTCGCAGCACGCAAAATAAAGGATGATATAAATACCAAGTAGAATTCGTCAGCCAAGCCGGGGCGTAGAATGAATGAGGCATATTCAGGAAATATCAAAGTATAAAAGCGGTGGTTAGGGAGGGAATAGCATGACAGATCCAAAACATGAGCACGATTTAATTAAACCGAAAATGCGTGATACGATATTACAAGAGCTACGCGCATTGGAGCAGGAGGAGCAGGTGCGTATTATATATGCCTGCGAATCAGGCAGTCGGGCGTGGGGATTTCCTTCACAGGACAGTGACTATGACGTGCGTTTTATCTATGTGAGGCCCTTGGAGTGGTATTTGTCCATTTTTGATCAACGGGATGTGATTGAGCGCCCGATCAGCGATTTGCTGGATATCAACGGCTGGGATTTGAAAAAGGCGCTCAATCTGTTTCGCAAGTCCAATCCGCCTTTGCTGGAATGGCTGCAATCCCCGATCCCCTATCTGGAGCCATATTCAGTAGCAGAGCAGATTCGCGCTATATCGCCATTAACCTTCTCGCCGAAGTCCTGTATGTATCACTATCTGAATATGGCGCGGGGAAACTATCGGGATTATTTGCAAGGAGAGCAGGTGAAGATTAAAAAGTATTTTTACGTGCTGCGCCCGCTGCTGGCCTGTGGCTGGATTGAACGCTATAACAGTATGCCTCCAATGGAATTTGAAGACTTGCTGGAGGAATTCATTCCGGCAGACACAGAGCTTTATCAGGTGATCGGACATTTGCTGCAACGTAAAAAAGCGGGTGAGGAACTGGATATGGAGCCACAGCTTTCGGTGGTCAATGATTATATCCAGCAGCAAATGACTTATTTTGAACAAAAGGCGCCTTTGCTCCAGCATATGGAGGGTGGACGTGATCAGCAACTGGATGATTTGTTCCGCGCTGCGGTGAAGGAAGTATGGCAAGCCGGATTGTAGGATTGTCAAAGCAATAGATGTGGTGTACATTATAGTGAATCAAAAAGCATTGTCGGGAGCTTGAGAAAGTCAGGCTGAGAGGGTGGCCCTTGCCATCGACCGTGAAATCTGATCTGGGTAATGCCAGCGTAGAGAAACCTAGAGCACTATACAGGATTGCCGCGTGTTTTGCGGTTGTCGATAGATTCGGTTCATATCTTATAATCAAGCTAGGCGGCTGCGCTTAGGCTATTGATTGTATGAGGTATATCGACGAATGATGTTTTGTATGGTGATCCACCTTTTACTGCGCATAAAGCTTGCCTGGAGATTCAGCTCCAGACAAGCTTTTTTTCATGGCCACGAGGCCCATTTTAAGGGGAAAGGGAGTACATCATAATGAATACTGCTGTAAAAGCGTCTAAAGGTTTGAAGCTGACGGATATTTTGGTCACAATTGTGATCGCCGTCGTGTTCGGTTTGGTTTATAAAATATGGGGGCCTGCGTATGATCTGGTGAAACCGCTTGGGCTGAACGCCGAGCAATTGGTGTATGGCATGTGGTTTATGGCGGGCACTTTCGCATACCTTATTATCCGCAAGCCGGGAGTTGCGATTTTGGCAGAGGTGGCAGCGGCAACGGTCAGTGCTTTTTTGGGAAGTGAATGGGGGATGTCCACCTTGTACTACGGCTTTCTGCAAGGTTTGGGAGCAGAGCTGTTCTTTGCGGCTTTTCTGTACCGGAATGCCAACCTGTGGGTCACTTCGCTGGCTGCGGCTGGATCGGCTATAGCCTCCCTGATTTTGGACTTTAG
>NZ_PNXQ01000012.1:48784-84237 GCF_005217525.1 Paenibacillus terrae
TATATTGATCAGCTTTCGACCTGGAACTATGTTTTGTATGTCGGATTCCGCATGATTGGCAGTATTGTGATCGCCGGGGTGTTCGCGTTCTATCTGACTAAGGCGCTGGAAGTCACCGGGGTGACACGTTCCTTAAGACCCGCAACGGAACAGGACTATAAGGGGCTGGACTAATGAGTGAGGTAGTCGAAGATGTGGTGGCGTCGGTCACTCGTCTTCGTTTGAAATTTCCCGGTGAGCAGGAGCTGCTTTTTCACAATATGTCTGTATCCGTCCGCAAGGGGGAAAAGCTGCTGCTGCTCGGACCGAGTGGATGCGGTAAATCAACACTGCTCCAGGTGCTTAGTGGTCTGATTCCGCGCACGATAGAAGTACCGATGAAATGTGATGCTGTCGTCATTCCAGCGCGTGCGGGTATCGTATTTCAAGATCCAGATACGCAGTTTTGTATGTCGTATGCGGACGAGGAACTGGCTTTTGTGCTAGAAAATAATCAGGTTCCCCGTGAGCAAATGCCGTCTCGTATCCGCAAGCTGCTGACGCAGGTCGGTCTTTCGACGGATGAGATACATATGCCGATTGGCAGCATGTCTCAGGGCATGAAGCAACGGCTGGCGATTGCGTCTGTGCTGGCGATGGAGCCGGAGGTGCTTTTTCTGGATGAGCCGACGGCATTGCTGGATGAAGAAGGCACCGCACAGGTGTGGGATACGATTCGCCACATTTCAGCAGATCAGACGCTAGTGATTGTGGAGCATAAAATTAATGAAATTGTCCATGATGTGGACCGGATTGTGGTGCTTTCTGCTCAAGGGGAGATCATGGCAGACGGAACTGCGGAAGAGGTATTTCATGTGCATCGGCAGGCGTTGTCTGATTACGGTGTATGGTATCCGGGCGTATGGAATGAGGCATCTTCACCACGTTGGAGTGAACAAGAGGCAGAGGGACACATCTTCTGTGAACTAAATGAGTTAAACATTTCTCTTCAGGTAGAAGAGGCGGCTGTGGGTATTCCTATACTGGAACTGGAGCATTTTAGCGGCCTTCGGGGTTCGAGTCCGGTCATTCATGTGGAGAAAGCGCAGGTGAAGCCAGGTGACTGGATTGGCGTGATCGGTGAAAATGGAGCTGGTAAAAGCTTGCTGCTGCTCTCCATGATGCGCTTAATTCGAACGCAGGGAAGTTACAGCGTGGACGGAATAGAGGCGGGTGGTACGGAACAGCTGGCAGAGCACATCGCGTTCGTGTTTCAAAATCCGGAGCTGCAATTCGTAGCGCACACCGTTCGAAAGGAACTGGAGTATTCGCTGCCGGAGAACTTGTTTACGGCTGAACAGCGCCGGGAGCGAGTGGATCGAATGCTCGTACAGTTTGGGCTGGAACGGCTGGATGAACGTCATCCGTATCAGCTTTCGTTGGGGCAAAAAAGGCGGCTGAGCATTGCCACAGCTATGATCCGTGAGCCAGCGGTGCTGCTGCTGGATGAGCCGACCTTTGGGCAGGACGCACGCAATACCTTTGTCATGCTGGACATGCTGGAGCAGCTTAGAGCGGCGGGCACGGCGATTGTGATGGTCACGCATGACCCGGAAATTGTCCGTCGATATTGCACGGATATATGGCGGATACAGAAGGGGGAGCTGCGGCATGAACCTGTCTTTTCCCCATCATGAAACATGGCTTCACCGGGTTAATCCGGGATTAAAGCTTGTTATGTTTTCCTTGTTGTTCGTGGTCGTCATTCTGATTCACAATCTGAATGTGATGTTCAATGTGGCGTGTGCTATGCTGCTGTTGCTCGTCTGGTCAGGCCATCCGTGGAAGCGACTGCTGCTGTATGGTTCTCCTTTTATACTGGTGTTTATCTCAACCTCCACAGGCATGATAATGTTCGGCAAAGGGGTGACAACCTGGTGGACATGGGGCCTGATCCATATTACGCAGGAAAGCTTTTATCGGGGCATGCATCTTGGATTTCGTGCACTGAGTATGGCAGCGGCAGGATTATTATTTGGTTTGACGACACGCCCGGTGAACCTGTTTTATTCGCTGATGCAGCAATGGAGGCTTCCTCCGAAATATGCGTACAGCTTTTTGGCAGCCATGCGGATGATGCCGATGCTGCTGGAGGAATTCCAAACGTTGAGACATGCCCACCGCATTCGGGGTGTGCATCAGCATGTGTCCAAATGGAATATGTATGCTACGCTTCGCAGATATGCGATTCCGCTGCTGGCTCAAAGCATCCGGCGCGCCCAGCGAATTGCTATTGCCATGGAGGCCAAGGGGTTTGCCAATGAAACCAGGCGCACATACTATTATGCAATCCATTATTCGGCTATAGATATTCTGTTTATTTGCTATTTTGTGGTGATGCTCACGCTGGCTTGGGGGCTCGGTATCGGCTTTCCTTATGTAGGCGTGTGGGATGTACGCTAATTTGCTGTCAAAAGGCTTTGCCCGATTTCTGCTCTGTGTTATATTAATGCAATGGGAAATGACGGCTCGTACAGACCTGACTGGGCTGGCGGGCTTATTACATTTTCCCTGAGAAATGGATCATCAGGAGGCCAGGGTTCATGATTACGCTGCATCAGGTAAGCAAGCATTATACGACCTCAAGCGGCCCATTTCAAGCGGTTCAATCCGTGTCCCTTCAAGTGGAGGAAGGGGAAATTCACGGTATCATAGGTGCCAGCGGTGCTGGTAAGTCAACGTTGCTCCGGCTGATGAATGTATTGGAACGGCCGGATGAGGGAAACGTGGTTGTGAATGGGAAAGAACTGACTCGCATGACGGAAAAACGTCTCCGTGAAGCGCGGCGATCCATCGGGATGATTTTTCAGCACTATCATCTCGTTCACAATCGGACGGTTAGTGGCAATGTGGCAATGCCACTGGAGCTGGCAGGCGTCCCGAAAAAAGAGAGAGCGGTACGCGTGCGCGAATGCCTGCAATTCGTCGGCTTGGCTGACAAGGCGGAGCAGTATCCAGCACAGTTGAGCGGAGGCCAGAAGCAACGTGTGGCGATTGCCAGAGCGCTGGCGAATCGACCTGCCGTGCTGCTTTGTGATGAGCCGACCTCAGCGCTTGATCCGCAAACAACGACCGATATTCTAGGTGTGTTGCGGGAGATCAACCGTGAGCTGGGGGTTACAATTGTGATCGTAACGCACGATATGGACGTGGTGCGGAGCATTTGTAGCCGCGTTTCGGAGATGCGGGATGGGCGACTGCTTTCAACGCAGCCTGTAGGCGATCCATCGGACGGTTCAAAGCCGGGAGAAGGTGAAGCCCGTGAATGAAACGTTGAGCATCATTGCGCAGTATCAGTCCGAGATATGGAAGGCCATCGGAGAGACGTTCATCATGGTAGGTATTTCTATCGCAGCAGCCGTGCTGCTGGGGCTTCCGGCAGGAACGATGTTGTATTTGTGCGGCAAGGGGCAAAAATATGAAAATCGGCTGGTATTCACCATATTGAACAGTCTGGTCAATGTGATTCGCTCGTTCCCGTTCTTGCTACTGGTCGTGTTTATGATTCCATTTACACGTCTCGTCGTGGGTACGGCACTGGGTACGATGGCGGCTACGGTTCCCATGTCAGTGGTAGCCATTGCCTACTATTCAAGGCTGGTGGAGCAATCGCTGCTGGATGTGCCCAAGGGTGTAATCGAAGCTGCTACTTCTATGGGAGCGTCTACCCTCCAGCTTATTTTTAAATTTTTGTACGTAGAAGCCCGTTCGGGGCTTGTACTTGGCTTGACCACGTCCACCATCAGCTTCATTTCCTACTCCACGGTGATGGGCATTGTGGGCGGCGGCGGCGTGGGCGATTTCGCCATTCGCTACGGTTACCAGCGCTTTGAAACCGGATTGATGGCGTTCACCATCGTCGTCATGATAATTTTCGTGCAAACGATCCAGTTCACCGGAAGCACCATTTCCCGCCGGATCGACAAGCGATAGTATATTGTAGCTTGCTTGTAGGCACTACATCTGCACAACCCACTATGGGAAATGAGAATGACTTTACAGTGCCTCAAAAGCGTAGCGGGCAGAATTGTTCTAAAGAAGCGTTAGCGTTCGCCTTTATCCCCGGATGTTCACCTTGAATGGTTCATTAAATGAAAAAATCCGGGGGTAACAGCGATCGGAAGAACAATCTGCACGCGAAGCGGCCCCACTGTAACTCGTTTTCCTCTTCCCAATCACAAATTTACTTGGAGGTTCTTCACCTAATGAGTCGGAAAAACAACTTGAAAACAAACTTGAAATTACTTACACTATTCGCTGTCGTCATGCTGCTGGTTGCCGGATGCGGCGGTCAAAAGCAGGCGGCACAGCCTAAAGAAGCGACTTCCCAAAAAGAAGTGACTTTGAAAGTGGCGACACTGATTCCACCGATGACGGATGTGCTGGATATCGTAAAACCATTGCTCAAACAGGACGGAGTTAATCTGGAAATCGTCGTGCTGTCGGACAATATTCAACCCAATAACGCATTGGCAGCCCATGAAGTGGATGCTAACTTCTTTCAGCATGCTCCTTTTATGCAACAATACAATGAAAGCAACAAGTCTGATCTGGTAGCAGTCAAACCGATTTACAACGCCATCTATGGCGCGTACTCCAAAAAATACAAGAACATTAAAGACCTGCCCGAAGGTGCGACCATTGCGATTGCCAACGACCCGGCAAATACCGGACGTTCTCTCGTGATGATGGAACAAAACGGTCTGATCAAGCTTAAAGAAGGCGTAGGCTATAATGCCACACAGGCTGATATTATAGAAAACAAGAAGAAGTTTGTGTTCAAGGAAGTCGATCTCTTGATGCTGGCGCGTTCGCTGGATGATGTGGACATGGCTGCCATGTATCCCGCTTATGCCAAGCCGCTGGGCCTGACACCGAAGAAGGACGCGCTGATTACAGAAAAGGATGATACTCACTTTGCCATTAATCTGGTAGCGCGCAAGGATAATGCGGATTCGGATGCCATTCAAAAGCTGGCGAAGCGAATGACCGGTCCGGAGGTTCGCAAATTTTTCGAGGATAATTACAAGGACAGCGTCATTCCAGCGTTTTAATTGAAGTGTTGAAACGTTGTTTTATGATGAGTTGTGGCCTGTATAAGGTAATGAAGTCTGTGATGAGCAGATGGAGTTCCTTGTGCAGGTCTTTTTCTTTTCTATCCTTAATATGGATATTTTTCATCGAAAACAGGGTAAAAAGTCTTAGTTTTTAAGTTTACTGGGCGTGATATGGCTGTGATTTTTGGTCATATAGGGCGATGGAGTAATGCTTGCGAGCATATTAAAATAAACATACGAACAAGCATTCGTTTTCGATTTCGTTAACAGTGTCTTTGGATGGATGGAAAATTCAACTGACAACGGGTAAGAAGCGGAAGCAAGAAAGAAGGGGAACGACATGAAGCTGGCTGTAACTGTAAAAAGTTTGGGAAAAAGAAAGCCAGAACTCGCAAAACAGGAATTGGAGCTGAATCCTGCCCCTGAAACTTTGCGAGAGCTGATTGCTGCTACCGTCGCCCTGGATGTCCGCAGACTGCGTGAAAAGCAGGAGAGTGTTGCACTGATTCCGTTCCTCACAGGGCAGGAGGTTCAGGCGCAGGGCGAGACAGGCAAGGTAGGATTCGGGTCTATCTATAATGATGGCGTTCCTGATGTGGAGGATGCAGTAAACACGTCGATGCAGGCTTTTGAAGACGGGTTGTACAGGGTTTTTGTACGTGATGAGGAAGCCGCTGTGCTGGATGCCCCTTTGTTGCTTGAGGATGGAGACGAGATTGTATTTATACGGTTCACAATGCTGGCCGGAAGCCTATGGTAGAGGGGGAAATGAAATATGCATCAGGAGAAAAATGAGCAGGAATATTTCACCGAACTGAAGGGGCGCGCGGCGCAACTGGATGGACAGCAACAGGAATTGGCCCAATATGTAATGGAACTGGGTCGAATTCATTACATACGCGAGGATGAGGAGCCTTTTAACGAATGCCAGCGCATACTAAAAGAACAGGCAGAAGCAAGCGGAGATCTGCTGTTCAAGCCACTGGCAGAGGTGCTGCGTCAGTTGATTGGAACAACGGCGGGGGATGTGCTTGCATATATAACGGAGCATGTGACTGAATATCCATACAGTACAGGGTATGAGCGTAAACCGTTCCGTACCTCGGATATGACATTCCATACTTCGCGGATTTACAAAAGAATGGTGCAGCTTATCCGAATGGACTGGATCGGCTTTTCGCTTATAGATTATTTAACGAAAAAGGATTATGAACATGGAAATGACTATCGGATTCAAGAGACGATTAGTGATTGGATAGCCTATGAGTTGGATAACGATAATCCGCAGGTGTTGGAGGCGCTAAAGGGGATTATTTATGGCGATAACCAGACTGCGCTTCTTACGCGTGCCATGATTAAAGGAATGCTCTTGAGCCATCAAGAGGAGAATTACCATATGGTCGGCGAGCTTTTGGTAGCCGCCAAGCTTCAGGAGGGATTGCGCCAAAGCATCGTGGAGCAAATGGATGAGGGAACCCCGGAGGCTCTTGTATATTTGTTGAAGGTGGTTATCGACCAGGGATTCATTCGTTACAGCTCGGTGGTACGGGCGCTTGCGGTATGGACAGGCATGGGCTTGGAGTCTGCTAATCAGCGGGTGGTTCGCCAACTGATTGAGCAGGCGTATGAAGCATTGACAAACAGCGAGCTGCGTCAGGAATGGCTGACCAGCGCGAATGCCAATGAGGTATATATGAGCTTGTGGGCTACCGCTGTACATGAGGAACGTGATCTGTATGGACAAGTTCGGCAAGTCATGGAACAGGGAGCACCTTATCAGAAGATTGTAGCGCTTTATGTACTCTCTAACAGTCAAAATAAGGATGTGCGTCTGGGGATTGCCAGAGAATATCTGAATGAGACGGACCCGGAGCTTCAATACTGGGTGCTGACGAACTATACAAATAATTATTTTTACGAATGGGTAGAAGGCGGAACAGTCGCGGATCGGATCGTTAAAGTAGTTCGTACTCCATTACTGGAAAATAAAGAAGAGCGACGCAAGGATTTTGAGCGGCTTCATGCTCTGTTTGCACAGATGAAAAAAGGGGAGTCTACCGAGTCCTCCAAGGTGCTGGATTTTGTAAACGTTCATCATCGCTCGGATGCGCCAATTCAAAAAATGCTGTATCTTGTCGGTTACGACATGGACGCGACCTGGATTGGAGAAATCATAGCCTTAAAGGATCAGATTAGCTCTAATCTACGTGGTGAGCTACTGAATCAATTTGTGCGGAATCCAGATGATACGGTGCAGCGTGAATTTATTTTCTCAAGCCTGTCCGACAAAAGTATGAGCATTCGTGAGTTCGCTGTTGCCAAGGCGCACAAGCTGACGCTGGCGGAAGAGGAAATGCAGCAAATGGAGGGGCTATTGAAGCTCAAGACGGGCTCCCTGCGACAAAGTGTCATTGGTGTATTGCTGGCGCAGCCGGAGAAGTCTCTGCATAGCTCGTTGGAGCGGTTGCTTCGGGCAAAGGCGGAGCTGCAACGATTGGGCGGACTGGAAATATTGACGAAGATATATGCAAGCCCTGAGCGTGCCGAGCAGTATGAAACCCTCAAGCCTTTAGCAGATATCATTCAGCAGCCGACGGCTAAGGAGGAACAGCTGCTGTCCAAGCTGGAGCAGGTGGATGCTTATACAGAGGCCAATGGCTTTGGTCTATACGATCCGAATGCCAAGGAAGCTTGGCTGGAAGAGAAGGTTGATCTGGGAGGATTTCGATTAGCTGATATTTTTGTATGCCCCTTGGAGAAAATCAAGAAGTTCCTGAGCGGACTGAATGAGCTTGTCCACCAGCATCGTGATGTAGAATATACGGCTGAGTATTATTCGGGCTACAAAGAAACGCTGCTAATCGGTGCTAATTTTCGTACCGTGCGGTTGGCTCAGCCTAATGAGGAGGCAGTTTCCATGCTGTCTTTATATCCTCTTCACGAGGAATGGAGTCGTTATTTGCAGGAGAGCGACATGGAAGCCAGTGAACTGCTAGAGCTTGTTTTATATGACCGATTGGAGTCTATGGATCAAACACTTGACCGCTATTACCGTTATTTCTCCAATCATAACATGGACTATTCAGAACTGAGCAAGCACAAGCTGCTGGAAGGATGGCGTAAAGATTTCGCTGAACAAATGTATCCTTTAGATCGAATTAACGAGATGCAGCGATGGATAGCAGAGTTGACGTATAGCGATCAGGTAAGCACGCTGATTAATGCTTATTTTCTGGACACTCCCGGTGATAAAACCTTTGATACCATTGATTTCTCGTTGAATACATTGATGCAATCTATGCCGAAGGACAGACCTGCTGAGGACATGGGAATGCTGCACCTGCTGTCCAGCCCGTGGATCGGGTTAGAGAAAGGGCGTATATATGATGATGAGTCCTTTAAGCGTTTTTTCCATACTTTTGTTAACTATAATGAACTGGCAGCTGTAT
Organism: Paenibacillus terrae; assembly: GCF_005217525.1. Classification (GTDB taxonomy): domain Bacteria; phylum Bacillota; class Bacilli; order Paenibacillales; family Paenibacillaceae; genus Paenibacillus; species Paenibacillus terrae_C. Next base: position 57,330 of record NZ_PNXQ01000012.1, read on the forward strand.
TAAATCACTTTTATTCACCGCTGGATCTGGAAGATTATTTTAAAGCGTATGAAAAAGGGCTGATCGGTGTAGGAGAAGTGTATCGGGAACTATTGGCTGGCAGTGACAGCAGAAGACATATGAGTTCCTTAACGAATGCCCGCAATACATGGATTGCCAGCAATCCAGAATTTTTGGAAATACGGCGTACGGTTATTGACCGATTGCTGGAGGTTGAATTGGTTCGAGGTGATTTGCCTACCGAGGCTACGCCAAAAGTGATGGGATTGAGCCGAATTGAAGGCATGGATTATTTCATCCGTATTCTGGATGGACTCGACAAGGAAACGTTCGTGCGTGGTTATGTGTACGGTTACGGCGATCGTATTACCAAAAAGGAATCGTTCAGCCACTTGCTCAAGGTATGTTATCCGCGTGAAGGCGAGGATTCTTCTTTGTTGAAGGAAAAGCTGAGTAACGCTAAAATTACGGATAAACGTCTGCTGGAGGCGGCAATGTATGCTCCACAGTGGATTGAAATTGTAGCAGGCTACCTCGGATGGGAAGGTCTTCGCAGTGCTGCATGGTACTTCCATGCACATATTAATGAAGGTTTTTCCGCCGAGAAGGAAACGATTGTAGCTCATTATTCACCAATTGCTCCGCAGGATTTTAATGATGGAGCCTTCGATATTCACTGGTTTCATGAGGCCTATGAGACGTTGGGCGAGGAACGTTTTGATCTGCTGTACGACTGCGCCAAATATATTTCGGCTGGAGCCAATCATCGCAGGTCCCAGTTATTTGCGGATGCGACGCTGGGTAAGCTGAAACTGAGTGAGATGAAAAAGTCGGTGGAAGACAAACGGAACAAGGAGCATTTGCTGACCTACAGTCTGATTCCTCTTGTCAAACCTCCCGAACCAGATGTACGGGAACGTTATGACTTCATCCAGAAGTTTCTGGAACAGAGCAAAAAATTCGGGGCACAGCGTAAGGCCAGTGAAGCTCTGATTTCACGAATTGCGCTTGGGAATTTGGCACGTAATGCAGGCTATGATGATGTAACCCGGCTCGTGTGGGACATGGAAGCCCGTAAGCTGGAGGATCTTCGGTCTTATTTTGAGCCACATGCTTTGGAAGAGGCTACAACGATACAGCTTGTCATTGATGAAGAAGGAACGGCAGATATTGAGATTGTCAGCAAAGGGAAGACGCTGAAATCTATTCCGTCTCGCTTCAAGAAGGATGAGTATGTTGCTGCGTTGAAGGAGCTTAAAGGCGATCTGGTGGATCAGTACCGTAGAGCCCGCAAGGAATTGGAGCGCTCTATGGAGTCCGGAACGGCCTTTATGATGAAGGAATTAACGGGATTATTAGGCAACCCTGTGCTTGCTCCGTTGGTGCGAACGCTAGTCTTCAAGGCTGGAGATCGCTTGGGATATTTCAATGAAGATACATCCGGGTTGGCCGATCCTTCGGGTCAGCAATATCCCGTAAGTGAAGAGGACAAGCTGATCATCGCTCATCCGCTCCATTTGTACCAAAGTGGTCGTTGGAGCGACTTCCAGAAGGATTTATTTAACCGCCAGATTCGTCAGCCGTTTAAGCAGGTGTTCCGTGAGCTGTACTTGCCAAATGCAGATGAACGTGCAAGCGCCACGGTTTCCCGTCGATATGCAGGACATCAGGTACAACCGAATAAAACGGTAGCCCTGCTGAAAGGTCGCCAGTGGACGGTCAGCTATGAGGAAGGACTACAGAAGGTGTATTATGCCGAAAACCTGATTGCTAACCTGTACGCGATGGCAGATTGGTTCTCACCAGCCGATACCGAGGCTCCTACACTGGAGACGGTGCAATTCTTGGATCGGACAACGTATAAAAGTGTGCCGTTGGAGGAGGTTCCTCCAGTGCTGTTCTCGGAAGTCATGCGGGATGTAGATTTGGTCGTCAGTGTCGCCCATGTAGGCGGTGTTGATCCGGAAGCCAGTCTTACAACCATTGAAATGCGCAGTGTTATTGTGCAGGAATCGTTGCGTCTACTGAAAATCAGTAATGTACGCTTGGATGGCAATTACGCGCGTGTAGACGGCAGCCTTGGTGAATATGCGGTGCATTTGGGAAGCGGCGGTGTCTACAAGCAGGCGAAGGGAGCGCTGCATATCATTCCGGTGCATTCGCAGCATCGTGGGCGCATCTTCCTGCCGTTCCTGGATGAAGATCCAAGAACAGCCGAGATTTTATCCAAAATTGTACTGCTGGCTGAGGATCAGAAAATCAAGGATCCGCAAATTCTTGCGCAGCTTCAGGCGTAGGATAGAAACTGTAATATAGAGATTCATTTTGAAGTAGCGTGAAGCCCTGTCCATGCAGATCCGTGTGGCGGGGCTTCATTATTATTGCCCAGGTAATTCTTTTGTTCCTGGCAGGGGTTTGCTAGAATAAAGGGGATTGTGTAAGTCAACGTTGACCATATTGCAGGGAGGGACACAAGTATGAGCAAGAAGATCAAATGGGGAATTGTCGGCACAGGATGGATTGCAGATCAATTCGCCGCGGATTTGACACATGTTACAAACGGGGAAGGGTACGCCGTAGGATCACGCACTATTGAAAGCGCTACCGAATTTGCAACCAAGCATCAAATTGCACGCGCTTATGGAAGCTATGAAGAACTGGCTCAAGATCCCGAGGTAGATGCTATATACATAGGCACTCCTCATCCTTTTCATAAAGAAAATGTTCTGACGGCTCTTCGGGCTGGAAAAGCCGTCCTGTGTGAGAAACCTTTCACCGTGAATAGTGGGGAACTGGAGGAATTGATCGGCTTAGCACGTGAACATAAGCTGTTCCTGATGGAAGCGATGTGGACACGCTTTTTGCCTCCGATTCGCCAAGTGCGGGAGTGGATAGATGCAGGACGGATTGGTGAGGTCAAGCTGGTTAAGGCAGAATTTGGTTTTCGTGTAGATTGGAATCCCGAGGGGCGGCTACTGAATCCTGATCTAGGCGGAGGTGCTTTGTTGGATACGGGGATTTATCCGGTTTCTTTTGCCTCGATGGTGTTCGGTCCTGAACCCAAGCATGTATGGAGTACCGCTCATATCGGGGAAACGGGTGTCGACGAGACGTTCTCCATCCTGCTGGATTACGGAAACGGGCGCACGGCTATGCTTAACGGGGCAGTTCGTCTCGGACTGACGAATGAGGCATATATTCATGGCACAAAGGGATATATCCACATCCCATCTTTCCTGAATAGCACATCGGCTACTTTACAAGTGGACGGCGAAGAGGCACAAACCATTCAGGATGAACGAGCTTCTACAGGGTATGCCTTTGAAGCAGAAGAAGTGGGACGCTGTCTGAATGAAGGCTTGCTCGAAAGTTCCACGATATCTTTGGATGAATCACTGGGTATTATGAAGCTGATGGATCAGATTCGCGCACGGTGGGGGCTTCGGTATCCTTTTGAGTAATCTTCCCGGTTAACGAGTAGTCCACGCCGGTACCCTCACCAGAAAAATTACCGGGTGTGAACGGAATGCGCCGCCCTGGATGAAATATGCGGAGCAGACCTACAATGGCTGGTATTTGGACTATAACGATCCGCGCGTCTATTCCGCATATGCTGACTATTTTTGTATGCTATATTCAGGCTTAAGCGAATGAAGATATTCCGATTCAGGCGATTTCCATTCAAAATGAGCCAGAGCTCGCTACGTCCAAGTATCCCAGCATGAGTATGGGGGCAGCCGAGCAGGCAAACTTTATTAAGCATATTTGGTCCTGCCTAAAGTCGGAACAAATTGTCCACCCAGATTATTGCTTTTGATCATAACGGGGATACCGGAAGTGAATATGTCCGTACGGTGTTGGGAGATGAGCAAGCCCGAAGCTAACCGCACGGCAAGGCCTTTCACTGCTACAAGGGAGAACCCACAGCGATGACAGACGTGCATAATGCCTTCCGAACAAGGCTGTGTACATGACAGAATGCAGCGGGGGGCAGTGGAGTACGGATTATGGAGACAATTTTCAATGGAACTCTTCGACTTCATAAAAAGGCCATTCTTCTGAATGCTTACAGTAGTAGATTTAGAGCGCTTAGCCTATCTGGCTGGGTGCTCTTTCTTGTGTGTTTCAAAGTTCAAGCCGCGAAAAGATAAAATTGTAGTATTGTTCTGAAATGGTCGGTCCGACCATCACTCAAATCGTTCAAAAAGTGAGTGCAGTCACACAAGTACATTGAAAAGCTTAACTATAATGTATACATATACATCGTTTTAAATTTCTCCCTTTTGGACCAACGCTTCCAAGCATTCATGTATAAAGGAGAAGAATAGCCTCATGGAAATACAATTACAGTTGGACCCCTTGTCAGTTGAACGATTAGCAAGGGCGCTTTCAGCAGGATCGGGAGTATTTAAGTTGTTTTATGACACAGAGGACTGTGGATGTAACGGCGTAATTGTCATCTTGGTGGTCACTGCGCCCGATGCTACCGATATAGTCATTCAGTCCGAGCCCTATTGTTTTTTTGTAGACCGGCAGCAGGAGCAGCAATTCGACAGCAGAATGAGGCTTGAGGCAGACCCTAATTATCCGTCGTTTAAATTGAGTAGCGATGCGGGCCTATTCAGCAGCAACATTAGAATTAAAGATGTGCGTGTAAAATCGTCAAGAACGTAAGAATACGAAGGGAAGAAGACGATCTGCTACACCGATAATTAGTTAAAATAAATTCACTCTTCGTCAAGGACCGGTGGAAAATATGAATAAATCAAGTACTGTACAAGAGTTTACATTCGATGATATGAAAAAGATTTCACGAACTAAAATGGGGAAATCGCTCCCGATTGAACTTTACAGAGCAATACGTTTAATCGGTATGTATCAAGGGCTTCCTATGAAGGGGAAGGGAACTACAGCTACCGTAGGTAGAAAAATTGGTGAAAGCTTGCCCGTTAACTCATTAGAAGACCTGCTTGATATATTCCGTGAATTAAAAATAGGAGATCCTCACATTGTTCTTGAGGAAGAACATAAAATTCATGTTGCCGTAAAAGATTGCTTTTGCGAGGGATTACCCGAGATGGAAGGCAATATGGTGTGTGATTTGGAAGGAGCAATCATGGAAGGGGCATTGAGCAAAATCAAAGCTAAGAGAGTTAATGTCAGAGAAATAAAATGTAATGTAAACGGAGACGACTATTGTGAGTATGAAATCCGTTTTTAGCAAGTTGGGAATAAAGCCTAAATAGGGAGTGATTTTCAGTGGAAAAGAATAATCTTGCCCAATTTCAAGAATATCAGGAGAACAAATTTACTAAACGCATTATTCATAAAGAAGCGGAAAATGTTATTTTTATTCTGAATTTTAGCCCGGGAACCGAGTTGCCGTCCCATAACCATCCGGGTGCTAACGTTTATATTCTGGTTCTTGATGGACACGGGACAGTAACCAGCAACGGGACGGAAACATCGGTCGTTAAAGGGGATATCATTCATATCACCGGAGATGAGAGTTTCTCTTATCGCAACGACACAGATATCGAATCTAGCCTTTATGTCGTTTTAACGAAAACACCCGGCGAGCACTACGCCCAAAATATATAATACAGACTAAATCGACATGAACACGAAACCAGTAACGAATTCAAAAAGACGAACCTCATCCAGCAAACATGGAGCGAAGTTCGTCTTTTTGGACATATTCACTCAGCTCTCCAAAAAACTATGTTATGTAGCAGCCTCCTTGTAAGTGGTACAATAACCATTATGACCATACGAGAAGGACGTTGAGATGATGAAAAACTTGCTCGTTTCGGGCTACCGCGCCCATGAATTGAATATTTTCAGCCAAAAGCACGAAGGTATTCCATATATCAAAAAGGCGATCACAGGCAGGCTCATTCCCCTGATTGAAGAAGGACTGGAGTGGATTATTACCCCCGGACAGTACGGGGTGGATCTGTGGGCCTGTGAAGTGGCAATTTCACTGAGGCAGCAGTATCCTCATTTAAAATGCTCCATTATGGCAGCCTATCAAAATATGGAGGAAAAGTGGAAGGAGGATAAAAAGGAGTATTTCCAGCAGATTTGTGAGGGAGTTGACTATGTGGGAGTTGTCAGCCGCCAGCCTTATCAGGGAATATGGCAGCTCAAGGCGCGGGATGAACTGCTTTTCCGCAAAACCGATGGTTTATTGCTCGTTTATGACGAGGATGCCGGGGAGGGCAGCCCACGTTTTATGAAAGAACTGGCATTAAAAAAGCAGCAGGCAGAAGGCTATCAATATATCAGCATTAGCTCAGAGGATATCCAAAGCATAGCAGAGGAAGAACGATTATTCATGGACCTCTGATTTTTAAAGCATTAGCTCTGATTTTTGAACAAAAAGGACGAATGCGTCCCTTTACTTTTATGTAAGCGCTATCATAAAATTTAAACAACAATAATTTATCAGTCAAATAAAATTAATTTATTGAAAAAACATAACCATGAAAGGAGTTAAGGATTCAGATGAAAAAAAGATTTCGGTATACCGCGTTGCTCTGTCTCGGTGTTATTTTGTGTGGAACAGTCACCCCGATGGATAGCCAGGTCTCTGCTGCCTCCACGAGGCAAATGGAAAAGCTGAACCGGGGAGCCGTCGCGGTCAAAGTGCCGGAGGGCGTGCTGGTGAGTTGGCGTTTGCTGGGCACGGAAGCGGATTCGGTCAGCTTCAATCTGTATAGAGGGACAAGCAAGGTCAATGATGCGCCGATTACGTCGAAAACCAACTTTTTGGACAAGGCAGGCACAACCGCATCCTCATACACGGTTCGTGCCGTAGTGAATGGAGCAGAACAGGCTGCTTCTCAGGCAGTGAAGGTTTGGAGCAACAACTATCTGGATGTTCCCATCCAGCAGCCTGTGGGCGGTACAACCCCGGATAATGTGAGCTACACGTACAATGCCAATGACGCCAGTGTAGGTGATCTGGATGGGGATGGCGAGTATGAGATTGTGTTAAAATGGGACCCTTCCAATGCCAAGGACAATTCGCAATCCGGCTACACGGGAAATGTATTTTTGGACGGCTACAAGCTGGATGGAACACGCAAATGGCGAATCGACCTGGGCCGGAACATTCGGGCTGGAGCGCACTACACACAATTTCTCGTCTATGATTTTGACGGAGACGGCAAGGCGGAAATCGTATGCAAAACAGCAGACGGCTCTAAAGACGGCACAGGTGTAACCATCGGCAACGCTTCGGCGGATTATCGTAATGCCAGTGGTTATATTTTGGACGGGCCTGAATTTCTGACCGTGTTCTCGGGCGATACGGGCAAAGCACTTAGCACGATTGACTATGTGCCGCCACGGGGAACGGTATCCAGTTGGGGAGATAATTATGGCAACCGGGTGGACCGTTTTCTCGCCGGGGTTGCTTATCTGGATGGCGTACGGCCGAGCATAGTCATGGCACGGGGGTATTACACCCGAACGGTTCTGGTCGCGTACGATTGGCGTAATGGTAACTTGAATCGACGTTGGACCTTTGATAGCAACAGCTCGACCAATGCCGGAACCGCCGGACAGGGCAACCATAGCTTGAGTGTGGCGGATGTGGATGGAGACGATAAGGATGAAATTGTGTACGGTTCGCTGGTAGTGGATGATACCGGAGCGAAGCTGGCTAACTCTGGGATGGGACATGGGGATGCACTTCATGTCGGGGATTTGAATCCCGACCGTTCAGGATATGAAGTGTTTAAGGTAAACGAGGACAAAAATGCGACTTATGGTGCTGCCATGTATGACCCGCGTAATGGAAACATTTTGTGGGGCGTAAATACAGGCAAGGATACCGGGAGAGGCATGTCGGCAGATATTGATCCCCGTACAAAAGGGAACGAGCAATGGGCACCGGGGATCGGCGTACGTTCGGCTAAAGGAGAGCTTATTACGAATACGCTACCGTCCTCCATTAACTTTGGAATTTGGTGGGATGGCGACCTGCTGCGTGAGCTGTTGGACCATACCTCATCGAGCGCTGGTAAAATCGACAAGTGGAACTATACCAACTCGACCACTTCCAATTTGCTTACGGCGACAGGTACCAGCTCCAATAACGGAACGAAAGGAACACCATCCTTGCAGGCCGATCTGTTCGGCGACTGGCGCGAGGAAGTGATTTGGCGCAAAAGCGATAATTCCGCCCTACGAATCTACACAACACCGTATGAGTCAGAGTATCGTTTTTATACACTTATGCATGATCCGTTGTATCGCCTGAGTATAGCGTGGCAGAATGTGGCCTATAACCAGCCGCCACACACTGGGTTTTATCTGGGAGAAGGGATGTCCAAGCCCACGCAGCCGAATATATATACCCCTTGATTTACAGGTCGGTTTGAAGGCCGAAATGAAACAGCGAATGAACCAAAACGGAAAGGGCCCCGGGTTGAACGGAGCTCTTTTTGTCATGCCATTATTTAGTTGATCGGATAAGGTGTGTTATTCATATTCCCGCAGGAATCTACCGATAAAATACAAAGTAACACACATTTTCTATGAATGACAACAATAGAAGGAGCGCATGACGAATGGGAAAAAAAGTGTTGATTGGTTTGGCTATATTTATGGGCGTCATTATTGTATTTTGCTTGATTACGGTAGGTTCGATCTGGAGTCACCGGAATACGGCTGTGAAGCTGGAAGGAAGAATTGAGGCTCAATATCTATCGAACCAGTCCAGCTACGATAATATGTGGAAGAAATTCAAGGAAATGACGCAGGTCACGGATTTACAGGCTGGACAGGTCAAAGAGGTATACACAGGGATGATTACCGGACGATATAATGATACGAATTTGCTGTATCAGGCGGTGCATGAACAAAATCCTCGTTTGGCTACATCTGTATATACGGATCTTCAGCGCGAAATTGCCGCCAGTCGCCAGCAGTTTGATAACAACCAGAAGCAAATGATGGATATCGTTCGGGAATATAACACGTATATTAAGGTACATTTTATTATGGCTTCCCTGACCAATATGAAAACATATGATATGTCCCAATATATCGTAACTTCAGACCAAACCGAGGATGCTTTTACCAAGAAGAAAGCGGATGAAATCCGTCTGAAATAGGGGGATCAATTTATGTATTGGTTTATCCCTTTCATCATATTCGTGGGGTTGATTCCAGTGAAGCTACTGACCGGGACCCGCTGGAAAACGATCATTTGGACTGCTATTTTTAGTGCTGTATTGACGGCTGTGACGATCTACATTGATTTCCGAATAGAGACATGGGATACCGAGGTATGGTCCGGCAAAGTCACAGATTGGCACCATAAGGAGGAATGGGATGAGTGGCATCCGCCCAGAAAAAGCTGTAGTAAAGACAGTAATGGTAAAGAGAAGTGTACGAGACATAGTGGCTACTGGGAGCATCATAATGCGGAAAACTCCATTTATACCACAGATGACGGATGGATTCGCGTGGATCGTGCGCCCGATGGCAGCACGTTTGGGGATAGCTGGCCCAACAATACCGCAACACTAAAATGGTTCTGGCCCTATGGCACACCGAGTGCTTCGACGCATCATTATCTGAACAAAGTACAGGCCTCCTATTCCATTTTCAGACATAAAGATATAGATGTGGAGCAATACTCCGACCTGCCGGAATACCCCAAGGCTGTGCTTAATTATATTGATATTAACCGTATTATCGGTCAAGTTCCTAACAAAGCAAAGGCATTACGTATGCTGGCGAGCATGAACACCGAACTGAACAAGCCTGTTCCCAACCCGGAAAAACCGGGAAAAACGAAGTCATGGAAGCAGGTCAATTTGATTTTTGTTCATGTGGGCTTGAATAAAACACAGGACTATGGCTTCGCGCTTCAGGACAAATGGGAGGGCGGGAACAAAAACGATTTTGTCGTAGCCTTCTCTACCAACGATAAGAATGAACTGCTATGGGTCTACCCGTTTTCATGGAGTGAAGTGGAACTGCTAAAAATAGAGGTCCGTGATTACATGATGAACGTACACCAGATCACCGATTTTGTACCCATTGTCAAGAAGGTAGGAAACTTGGTGGCAGCCCGCTTTGAACGCAAGTCTTTTTCCGATTTTGATTATTTGCAGATTGATATTAGCTTGGGAGGGTGGGTTTCCATATGCGCTCTTAACCTGATGCTGGTGGGCTTATACTGCCAGAATGTTCTGGAGCAAAAAAGAGAACGACAACTTCAGGAGCGGGGAGTTACAGGCTAGATGTGGCATCACCTGTGCAGCCTTCTTTTTCAGAAGAGAGCCAACGTATGATATTCATAAAAATGGGAACATTAGTTCTTATTAGTGTAATATACGTATGAAAAAGGAGGCGGGATATGTGACTTCTCTAACGACCGAAGGTATGATCGCGCTCGTAAGCAATGTCGGATTCCCTGCTGCATTAAGTCTGATTCTGTTAAAATACATCCTTGTCACCCTCAGCCGCAGATTGGAGCAGCTTGACCGGTCTGTTAAGCAGCTGTCACGATCCCTGGAAGAGGTGGAGGCCCAGCGAGTGAAGCAGTCAAAAGAATCGTGCCCGACAAATACGGACAAACTTCGTGCAGAATGAACAATAAAGGCAAATAGAAACAATTTAGCAACCCAATTGTGGCAGGAGATTCTTATAATAGAAACGTGTGCAGTTTATGCAGGTATATGATTATGGAGGTGCATAGAATGATGAAAACAGGTATGAAAATAAATACGAAACTATCCGCGTTGTGCATCGCAGCCGCACTTATGAGCGTGGCGCAGGCCGCCGCCGCCGCGCCCGTCGTGACCGCTCCAGCGGAAGCGACGCAGCCGGGCGCTGCCAGTCCGGCCGCACCATTCCCGGCCCCGGCACAAGCGCCGTCGGTTCCAGCAGCATCAGCCCCGGCCCCAGCCGCCGATTCCGCCAAGGCTGCTACACCAGCAGCTCCGTCTGCGCCAGCACCGCGCCCTGCTTCAGTAGCGCCAGCGGTTGCTCCGTCCGTACCGTCGACTGCCAAGCCGTCGAAGCCGCAGCAGCCGTCTACCTCGGCGCCAGCAGCAGCCGAAGCTGCCAGCGTAAAGCCAACGCAGCTGGATAAGCTGAATCACGAGAGCGCCATTCCGCTCGTGCTGGAGGCGCAGTCACGTTATCTGTACGCGATCAGCGGTGGCAGCACGGTGGGCGAATCGTTCCAGTGGAACGGCAAAAGCTACCGCTACCTGTCTGAGGACATTGGCACCAAGACCAAGCTGATCAGCTATCTGACGCAGGCCTACACCAAGCAGGCCAGTGAGCAATTTGTCAGCAAATTTTTCGTTGAAGTCAACGGAAAACTAGCTCAGCTGGACGCAGATGGTGGTAACCTGCTGGAGTTCAACCGGGCTACAGCGAAAATGGTGACGATGACCCCGATTAAGCGCAGCTATCTGCTGACCGTGCCTTATCCGGCAGGAACCAAGCAGGCGAACGAGAAAATCACCGTGAATTTTGAAAAGGTCGGCAGCTACTGGAAAGTCAGCACCGCGCCACATGTCATTTTCTAAATTAAGATTTTGCATCGTTATTCACAAATGGAGTAAAGTGAGGTTGAGGCTTGTTTCGTAAGTCCCAATTCAAGGCAGGGGAGTGCTGTGCAATGATGACACCCATTAAGGTAAAAGACGTTAAGGATATTGAAAAAATCAATCAAATCGTTTCGAATTATACCTATGATATTTGGATTCATGGCAAAAGCGGCATGGCAGATGCCAAATCCATTTTAGGCATGTATGTGTTAAAGCTGGATGAACCGCTGACTCTGGTGGTACCTGACACCGTCAATCCCAAAAAGCTGTTTAAGGAGCTGGAAGAATTTATTCATTTTCCTGCTCAAGAAGGATAACAGACACGTAAACACCTGTAGATGCTGCATGCTCTAACTAAAAATAATGCAAAGAAGCCATGGAATCCTTAGATTCCACGGCTTCTTTTTTAATGCTCCTCCTCGTCCAAAAACGGGAGATTCACCGAATAGTACATCACACCCATCAGCAGCACACCGCCAACCAGATTCCCAAGCGTAACCGGAACAAGGTTATGAATCACGCCAGCAACAGAGACCGTACCCGGATGATCCAGCACGAGCGCAATGGCGAAAGTACACATATTAGCCACACTATGCTCATATCCCGAAATGAAAAAGCAAAATACGAACAGCATCATGGCAAACATCTTCGCACCGTTCTCCTTCATGAACATCGGTACAAAGAAGGCAAGGCAGACCAGCCAGTTACACAAAATAGCTCGGAAGAACAGCTGCATTGTGGGCGCTTCCATCTTATGCTCCACCACGTTCAGCAAAAAACTGTTCACATTGGAGGACTCAAACAGCCCAGTTAAGAAAATAAGGAGTGCGAACACCCCGGCACCCAGCAAATTACCGCCATAGCTGGCAGCCCACAGCCGAAGCACCTGTCCCCAGCGGAGCTTTTTACGGAGCGCAGCATAGGTGTAATAAAAGGTGTTGCCTGTAAACAAATCCCCGCCGCCGTAAGCGATCAGAATGATGGCCGCCCCGAACGTGAGCGCTGCCATAGGATAAGTGAATGGAGAATGCTCCATGTAAAAAAAGTTGCCCGTCTTGAAGGCCACAATAACGCCGAACCCGATGAACATACTCGCCAGCATGGAACGAGCCAAATACCGGAGTAGGCTTTGCTTGTAAATTTTGTACTTCTTCATGGCTAGCTGTTCGACATTGCGTAAGCCTTCCGTCTCCATATTCAACGACAACCTCCTATTTTCTCGAATGTAAGTCTTTAAACAGACCTTATTATTCTCTAGACATTGCCCAGTCAGTCAGTATTCCTGTTCGCTTATAACAAACCAAGCTTTTGCAGCCCGTACAAAATGCCGTCTTCATCTGCGCGTTTTGTGACCATTTTAGCTGCGGCTTTGGCTTCATCACAACCGTTACCCATTGCGACACTATGATGTACAGCCCTCAGCATTTCCACATCGTTCAAACCGTCGCCAAAAGCGTATTGATTTTCATCGGCAATGCCCAGTCTGGACGTAATTTCGCGGATGCCGATTGCTTTGGAGCCAGCGTGAGGAACAACGTCCACAGAACTCGGATGCCAGCGTACAAAGTCAAAAGCTTTGAATACCGCTTCATAGAAGGGTTCTTCTTCTACCGTACACATCAACAGCGTCTGATAAATATCTCTTCCCTGAAAATAAAGCGGATCGTATCCAACCGAAAGCTTAGCCTTGAACGTTTGGAGCGATTTTTCTACAAGCTCATCGTTAGGAATATTAGCCTTCATGTTGGCATGATCCATATATACGATCGCATGATTATGAGTAAGGGCCAGATCAGTCATGGATTGCAAAGCTTCTCTGTTCAGCGGATTTGTAGCAATTACTTCCCCGCGAAGCACGACATATTGCCCGTTAAAGCTGACGTAAGAATCAATTTCAAGCTGCTCACGGATTTCCTTGAACATAAAAGGCGCGCGTCCTGTGGCAATGGCTACCTCATGACCTTGCTCTTTCAAAGCAAAGACGGCCTTCTCAGCCGTTAGTGGCATTTTTTTGTCATCGTCCAGTAATGTACCGTCGATATCGAAAAAGATAATTTTTTTGTCTGACATGTTCTTACACCTGACTTTCAATAATGTATTGTCGAAATGAACTCATATGAATTCATTATATCAAAGGAACTGCTTCTGAATACACAAATACGTATAAATCCTCATGAATGTCTGACTTCTATAGCTTACAATATGAAATAAGGATTACTGTAAAATATAATGCCTATCTCCTATTTTCATAGACGGGATGTGATCATCATAAATAAAATCCAAGTCACACCGGAGCAACTGGATCACGTGGCCTCCCAATTTGCCAATGCCCACGGAACACTGTATAACCAGTTAAATGGCCTGGATAACACAATGAACAACCTTCACAGCCAGTGGGACGGTATGGAGAGAAATCGTTTTTATAACGACTATCGGACGGCTAAATATACGCTTTCTTCTGTGTTAAACAAGGTTCAATCCATTGAAATTGAGCTGAAAAGCATTGCTTCGAAGTTTAGAAGTACGGATGACAACCCGCGTGGCTTCTGGACTGCATTAGCGGCGGCTATGAGCGCTAGTGCAGCGTCGGCGGGCGGTGGAGAAGCCGGGAAACAAGCTGGAGATGCCTCCGAGCCTCCTAAAAACATAGATGACTGGGATCGGGCCGACGCCGATAAATACCATCAATATGAGAAATTAATGAAAGATGCCGAGGCGATTGGAGACAAGCAGGTTATGCAAAAAATCCACGACCAGATGAACGTCCTACGGCTGCAATATGAGGACTCGGTGACCCGTACAGATTACAATACAGGAGAAACGTCCAAGATCACATCCGATTCTCTCGTCGCCGTCACCGAGCTGACAGGTAAGGATGGCACGAAAACGGATATATCTATAGATAAAAAAGGAAATATTGTCAGCTACGAGCAAAATAATGACAAATACGATTACTGGGCCCAAGAGCATACCCAATCGGCTGGAGAGCACGCTCTGGGTAAAACGGCCCAGACCGTCACCGGGTACGGCATAGGTCTTATATTGTCGCGAGGGACTGGCGTTGGTGGCGCAGGTTCGAGCATTAGTTCCGGCTGGGGAGAGCACGTCGTTGGCATCGGTGGCGGCATGATCAGTGACAAGGTGCTATTCTCTGTACCAGATGAAGGCGAAACCCGCACCATGATTTACCGAACCGACAAGGAAACCGGACATATCGAAAACATGATTATCGTCACCAAAGGTGAAAATGAAATGGAGTACCGCTACTGGGAGGACTATAACTAGAAGCGGTCATGATCTGAAAACGAGCATACTCAATGCGAATAGGAGTATCTATAAAATCTACAGTCTTTTTTCTGGAACAGGTGAGCGGCAGTTGGAAACTGTAAAACTCGCTAGCTGGAGAAGTCTGTAGATTTTTTTGTTTCTTATAAAAAAAAGCGCAGTGACTTCCGCTGAATTGGAAGGCTGCGCCTTTTTATTGCTACTTAATATTTACTGAGCTTCCCCATTCAAATAACGATAAAAGGGAGCATCCACCCAGAAGTGGTAGCTTTCCACCTCTACACCTGGCTTGATTTTACGTAACCCATCGCCAATGGAGGAAGCTTTGTCCGTCAGTGAAAAGGACTGGGCGTAATAGCGCCCCGCGCTGACCCGATTGTTCGCAATCTCCGTGTAGGCTGAGCCGGGGGAGGATAGGGAGTAATAGAGCGGCTGCCACCAGGACTGAGCGATCAGGCCGGCTTGATCTTTGCTGTTCTTTTTGGCGTATTGGTTGATGATGGCGTCAAAACGGTTCTTCTGCCCGATCGTCGCAAATTCGAGGGCAAGGTCATATTCCTTGGAGTAGGCGATATAGTTGCCGTTATGGATTTGCACGACTTTATAGTCTTCGGTCTGGACTGGCTGTCCCCATTCTTTCAAATATACAAAAGCCGAAGTTTTCGGCTCTAGCTGTACTTTGGCTTGAATGCCCTCGCTGCGAAGCAGCCCAATCAGCTGGATCGCGTGCTTGAGATCGCTGTGTCCGTAAGTAAGGGACAGCTTCGGATCAAAATGGGCATCATAGCGGCTGTCCTTGATGTTGTAGCCTGTGAACAGATTTTGCTGAAGTCCTTCGTCAAACAGGGCTTGCAGCTCTGGGGATTGGACGAGTATCTGTGTATCGTAGGCCTGATGGATTTTAGCAAAAATATCGTCGTCCTGTACTTGGCCGATGGCATTTTTGTATTCGCCGTGGAATGCCAGTACACGGCTTAACACCTCGGCGGTGAATGACGCGTCGGCTTGGCCTTCCGGCTGGAAGGAGGGCAACTCGCTTTGCGTCAGCAGTCCTGTATCTATAGCGACTGCCAGTTCCTGGGAGGTCGCTGATTGGGTCTCAGCAGTTCCAGCCAATGTACGAATACCCGATTTAGTCAGCACGGCCTGCGCCTTATCTGCAGGATATGTAGCAGCCAACTCAGTCAATCCGGCGGCTTTTACAGCTATACGGATCGTGTCGTTTTGTGTCAGAGGAACGGACGCTTTTACGTCAGTGTTATCCAGAATACCTTCTGCATACAGTACTGCCGCTTGGGCATATAACGGATCATTTGACTCTAAGCCTGTAAAGGCGGTGTTTTTGTCCCCAGAAGCGGTACTTGAGCTGTTCAGATGCAACACGGTGGCAAGCGCGGCGATATATTCCCCTCTTGTCGGGGATGAGGATAATTGGATGTTAAAACGGTCCTTTAGATAGGTGAGCTGGTTATCCGAATCAGTAATATTGCTTGAACCGGGGATGCTTACTTGTTGGACGATCGGGGCTGCCGCGGGTGCGGCATAGGAATCAATAGGGCTGGAAAAGGCAGCGATGAATAGGGCGGCGGATAGGGGAATCATTTTCCAAGAGGATGGTCTTAGGTTAGCAAAAGGTGCGGTCATGTGAAATTTCCTCCTAAATAGGCTATACTATTTTATATTATTCCTAGCTAAATACTTGTAATTTGATAGAATAATAGCTTGTTCCTCTCAAACTGTCAATCCATCTAGAAGAATAGGGTGTTATTTAGCCTCATAATCCATATGGTTATACCTGCGTGCTATCTACGGACTTGCAATTAGGGTACCAAATGATAGATGATGGAAGAGGGCCTTTCCGTAGAGAATAGGGCTAAAGATGGAGAGGATACCTATAAAAAATAGATCAGATTTACCGTATTTTTGTATATAATTGTAGAAAAAGATCGTAATTCAGGTTATAGTAAAGGAAGAAATTAACTAGGATGCGTTTCACCCAAATACGATTTTGTGGAGGGCAACATGAGTACATTTAAAAATTGGCTGAACACAACTAAAAAGGGTCTTGGAGACCAGGTAAAGAAGTTTAAAAATAAAGATTTCATGGAAGCTGTTGTTGCGGGTTGTGCGCTGGTAGCCTTTGCTGACGGTAACATTAGTCCGGAAGAGAAAGCAAAAATGGCCGGATACATAAATCTCAGTGAAGAATTGAAAGTGTTTGATATGGGAGAGGTCATTAGCCGTTTCAATCACTATGTAGCGAACTTTGAGTTTTCGCCTGAAATCGGCAAACAGGAAGCGCTGAAATCGGTTGGCAAATTGAAAGGCAAGCCTGAAGTGGGCCGACTCGTCGTTGGTGTATGTAGTGCCATTGGTGCTGCCGACGGTGACTTTGATGCTGATGAACAACGAGTTGTCGCTGAAATTTGCGGTGCGCTGGGCTTGAATCCATCTGAATTTAGTCTGTAAATTTTACGGAAGGGAGGTGTGTTAATCAGTGGCTGTAATTAATCTGGTTAAGGGCCAGAAAATTGATTTGACCAAAGGAAATGCAGGTCTGACCAAAGTTATTGCTGGATTGGGATGGGACCCGGTGCAGTCCAAAGGACTTTTTGGCTTCAAGAAGCAACCGAATATTGATTGTGATGCTTCTGCCATTATGCTGGACGCAAACGGAAAACTGACCCAATCGGATAACGTAGTATGCTTCCACAATAAAAAAAGCCCATGTGGCTCCATCGTACATTCCGGTGATAATTTGACCGGACAAGGTGACGGTGATGATGAACAAATTGTGATTGACTTGGCACGTATTCCTGCCGGGGTCCACAAAGTGCTTGTTGTTGTAAATATATATGATTGCGTAAACCGGAAACAGGATTTTGGCATGATCGAGAAAGCGTATATCCGCATTCTGGACGGTGCTAATTCCAAGGAACTGGTCACGTTTAATTTATCTGATAATTATGAAGGGCTGACTGCATTGGTTTGTGGAGAACTCTATCGTCATAACGACGAATGGAAGTTTGCTGCCATCGGTGAAGGCACGAATGCCGTACATATTGATGTGCTGGCTCAGCGCTACATGTAATTTTATTTTACGAATACCAAACTTAATTATGGAAAAGGGGTTCTTATCATGGCAATTAACTTATCCAAAGGTCAAAAGATCGATTTGACGAAAACAAATCCGGGCTTGTCCAAAATCACGGTCGGCTTGGGTTGGGACACGAACAAATACGATGGCGGCAAAGATTTTGACCTGGACGTATCTGTATTTTTGGCTAATGCAGAAGGTAAAGTAGAATCGGATAAGAACTTCGTCTTTTTCAATAACCCGCAAAATGAAAACGGCTCTGTCGTTCATACTGGGGATAACCGCACAGGCGAAGGCGACGGAGATGACGAGCAAATCAAAATTGATTTGGGCAGCGTGCCAGCTAACGTAGAAAAGATCGCTTTTACAATTACAATCTATGAAGCACAGGAACGCAGCCAAAACTTTGGACAAGTGTCCCGTGCTTATGCTCGTATCGTAAATGAAGCGAATAATGAAGAATTGATCCGCTTTGATCTGGGAGAAGATTTCTCAATCGAAACGGGCGTTGTTGTAGGCGAATTGTATCGTCATAGTGGTGAGTGGAAGTTCAATGCCATTGGTAGTGGCTACCAGGATGGTCTTGCAGGGTTGACTCGTGATTACGGCTTGGCGTAACTAAAATCTGTACAAAGAAAGCAGGTATACAGTATGACCATTAGTCTTTCCAAAGGACAACGCATTGATCTGACGAAAACCAATCCCGGCTTGACCCGTGTTGTCGTAGGTCTTGGATGGGATACGAATAAATACAGCGGTGGCGCGGATTTTGACCTGGATGCTTCGGCTTTCCTGCTGTATGAAGATGGCAAAGCCAAAGCTGCGGATGATTTTGTATTTTACAACAATCCAACCGGCGGAGCAGGCTCTGTAACCCATACAGGCGATAACCGCACAGGTGAGGGCGATGGGGATGACGAGCAAATCATCGTTGATTTTGCGAAAATTCCTGCGAACATCCACCGTATCGGAATCACGGTTACCATTTATGATTACGAGGCCCGTGCGCAAAACTTTGGTCAAGTGTCCAATGCTTTCGTACGTGTGGTAGATGCAGCGACGGATCGTGAAGTGCTACGCTACGATTTGGGAGAGGATTTCTCCACCGAAACGGCCGTGGTATTCTGTGAATTTTACCGTCAGAATGCAGACTGGAAATTCCAGGCAATCGGTAGTGGCTTTGCTGGTGGATTGGGTGCGCTTGCTAAAAACTATGGCTTGGACGCTCAATAATATCCACTTGGGGTGGTGTCCATAGGGCGCTACCCTTTTTTTAAGCCATTGAAATTGGCGTGCGCTGACACATGACAAACGGACAGAAAGGTGACACAATCATGGCTGTTATCGTAGTAAAGGGACAGAAGGCGGATTTGACGAAAACGAATCCGGGTCTGACCCAGGTCAACGTAGGGATCGGCTGGGAGGCCCCAGCGACACTGGAACTGGATACTTCGGCATTTTTGTTAGGCTCTGGAGGAAAAGTGTCAGGCGATGAGGATTTGATCTTTTACAACAATCCGACCACGCCTTTCATCACGTATTCAGATGGACAACAGACTGGTGACAAAAAGCAATTTGCACTTGATCTGACGCGGATTCCTGCCAACATTGAGAAGATTGCGTTCACGCTGACGATTTATGATGCGGATCAAAAACGGCAAAATTTTGGACAGGTTCAAGGCGGATTCATTCGTTTTGCTCATCCGGTTAGCGGAGAGGTTTTGCGGTTTAATTTGGACAGCGGATTTACAGTGGAAACGGCCATTGTCATTGGTGAACTGTATCGTCATAACGGGGAATGGAAATTCAACGCGATTGGCGCGGGCTTTTCCGGTGGATTGGATGCGTTGTGCGTCAATTTCGGGATTGAAGTGGAAAATAATCCGGCTCCGCCGCCGCCAGTGCCTACACCACCTCCAACTCCTCAGCCAGCACCAACACCGCCGCCAGCACCTCCTGCTCCGAAGCCAGAGCCATCTGCAACACCGGTGAATCTGAATCTGCGCAAAATTGAGCTGAAGAAGAAGGGCGACACCATCAATCTCAAAAAAGGCTCAGGTGGATTAGGGGAACTCCTGATCAATCTGAACTGGAATCAGGTGCAGCAGAGCAAGGGCTTTTTCAGTCGTGGCTCCAAGGGTGTCGATCTGGATCTGGGCTGCTTGTATGAGATGAAGGACGGAGATAAAGGTGTGGTTCAGGCGCTGGGTGAAGCTTTCGGCTCGCTGAATCGCTTCCCATACATTGCTTTGGACGGCGACGACCGGACAGGTTCTGTAAAAACAGGGGAGAATCTCCGCATTAACGGCGCTAAAATTTCTGAAATCAAGCGGATTTTGGTGTTTACCTTTATCTATGAAGGGGTTACGAACTGGTCGCAGGCGGACGGGGTGGTCACGTTGCATCAGAAGGACGGACCGGACATTGTTGTTCACCTGAACGAACATGACAACCGCAAGGGAATGTGTGCGATTGCCATGCTCCAAAATGTGAACGATGAAACGTTCAGCATTGAAAGACTCGTGCAGTTCTATGGCGGTCATCGTGAGTTGGATCGTGCACATAACTGGGGCATGCGCTGGTCACAGGGTAGCAAATAAACTGAATTATCGGAGGCACTCTTTTCATGTTGAATGATTTATTTAAAAATATCAGTGAGAACTACGGCCATTTCTTCTCATGGAGTGATGTCGTGGCGACGCTTACTGACCCGGTGAGTTGGGGGATCATTGGAACTCTCATTTTGCTGGAAGGTCTTTTGTCGGCGGATAACGCCTTGGTTCTCGCAGTTATGGTTAAGCATTTACCTAAGGAACAACAAAAGAGAGCCTTATTTTACGGGATTTTGGGTGCGTATGTATTCAGGTTCCTCGCCATCGGCTTGGGTACGTTCCTGATTAAGTTCACGCTGATTAAGGTGCTGGGAGCGGCTTATCTTCTCTTTATTGCTTATAAGGGCTTATTCAAGTCCGAAGGTGATGGAGAAGTGAAAAACAAACCTGCTTCTTTCTGGAAAACCGTATTAATGGTCGAACTGATGGATATTGCCTTCAGTATTGACAGTGTCATTGCCGCTTTCGGTGTGAGTGAGAAAGTATGGGTTCTGTTCCTGGGTGGTATTCTCGGCGTTCTGATGATGCGCGGTGTTGCTCAAGTGTTCCTCAAGCTCATTGATAAATTTCCGGAACTGGAACAGACAGCCTTTATTCTAATCGCCATTATCGGGGGTAAAATGCTGGCTGCTGCTTTTGGCTTTCATATGTCGCAGGTCTTGTTCTTCGGCATTTTGATTGCCGTCTTTGTAGGCACAATGGTGATTAGCTCGGCGAAAAGAAAGAAAAAGGCCGACGAAGAGGCTTAATGTACAAAGTATAGCGAAATCCCTCCTGAACCTAAGGGGGGATTTCTTTTATACCCGAGGCACAGGGCTTCAGTCAGGCAAGAAAGAGCAAGAGGAGGAGAAAGCCCTGAAATATTTTAATGATTTGACCTCTGAGGAAGTAGAAGCGATCTTTTGCACGCCGCCATCAGAATTTAATAACCGATCCCCCAAAAGTATATTGGCTTACGCGATAGGGGCGGCTTTGTACATGCCTGCGACCCGTTCGGAAGTAGCGGAAGAGATCAAGAATGGAAAACATGAAGGATTGACGACGGTCATGCTGGATTTGGAGGATGCCATTGGGGATCAGCAGGTCGGGCAGGCGGAACAGTCGCTGGCACAGCAGTTGCTTCAACTATTGTCGTATGTACGGACAGGCTCGATGAGTGAACAGAGTTTACCGCTGCTGTTTGTACGTGTCCGGTCTGTGGAACAGCTCGAACGGCTACTGAACGGGTTGGGAGAATCTCTGTCGCTACTGACAGGCTTTGTTTTGCCCAAGTTTTCTTCTAATAATGGACGAGCGTATTTTGAACTCATTGCCAGATATAACCGGGGTAAGGCTGAACAGAACATCCCTGTGTTGTACGGATTACCGATTCTC
Source organism: Paenibacillus terrae (assembly GCF_005217525.1). GTDB lineage: Bacteria > Bacillota > Bacilli > Paenibacillales > Paenibacillaceae > Paenibacillus > Paenibacillus terrae_C. Next base: position 79,280 of record NZ_PNXQ01000012.1, read on the forward strand.
GAAAGCTCCAACATCATTTACCGGGAAACCCGCTGGAATGAGCTGCTGTCGATCAAAGAGATTTTGGACGAGTTTCAGGAATATGTGCTGAATGTACGAATTGGCGCAACTGATTTTTCCAGCCTGTTTGGCTTGAGACGTAGCCCGGATATTACAATTTATGAGATTGCCGTCATACGGGATTGCATCGCTGATATCATTAACCTGTTTGGACGTGTGGACTCCGATTATGTCATTTCCGGTCCTGTGTGGGAATATTTCTCTCATCGGGAACGTGTATTTAAGCCTCAATTAAGAGTGTCGCCCTTTGAGGATGCATTTGGTAAGCAGGGGCGCAATCTGCGAATGGACTTCATTTCAGATGCAGTGGACGGACTAATACGAGAGGTCATGATGGATAAGGAAAATGGCATCATCGGCAAAACGATCATCCATCCTTCCCATATTAAGCCGGTACAGGCTATGTACGCGGTGACACATGAAGAGTACATGGATGCCCTCGCGATTGTGGAGCGTAATGACGGTAGTCTGGGTGTATTCAAAAGCACTTATGCCAACAAAATGAATGAAATTAAGCCGCATTTAAATTGGGCTCATCGTATTATAAACAGATCAAAAGTATACGGGGTGTTACATGAACAACAACATTTTGTCAGTCTCTTACCCAACCACGAAAATACATCTGCTGCCTATACTGGAGCAGTTCAGCGTTAAAATTACCGAAACACATAATCCATTCCGCCTTCCTGTGGACAAGCTGTTTGCGATGGCGGCGCGAGTGAACAAGAAGCGTTCGTTTTTGTTTGTCAGCAAGGTGCTAGGCAAGCATATTCCGGTAAACCCATACACCTCTTTGTTGAGTGGAGCGGCACTTGCGATACTGCTGTACAAGGAGCTTGTACCCCAGACGGAACAACAGATGGACGAGCTGATCGGAGAGGCTGTGAAGGGGCTTCTGGACTCGGATTATGCCGAGGAAGCCTATCGTAAGCTAATGGACGAACGTTTGGTTTTTGCGGAGCCGATCAAGTTTGTTGGCTTTGCCGAGACGGCTACGGCGCTGGGACACGCCATGTATCAGGTGTTTGCGGACGGTGCTTCGTATATTCATACGACGCGCGAGGATATTCCGGGTCTTCAGCCGATCATTCGATTTGAAGAAGAGCATTCGCACGCTGTTGATCATCGTTGCTATGCACTGGATGAGCATGCATTTGCGGGAGACGGTCCCATCGTATTGGTAGATGATGAAATTACGACGGGCAAAACGACCCTTAATATTATTCGGGATATTCAGGCACATTTTCCAAGAAAGCAATATGTGATTGCTTCATTATTGGATTGGCGGACAGACAGTGATGAGCAGGCTTTCACCGACCTGGAGGCAGAGCTGGGCATTACGATTACGCCTTTAAGCTTGCTCAAAGGAAAGATTGAGATACAGGGAGTGCCGATGCTGGATCACATAGAATACGCTGGACAGGTCGGACGCGCAGAACATGCTGCTACTAGCATAGCAAAGGATACGACAGAGGATTCTGGAATAATTGACCACTGTTTTGCAGAGAATGCGGCTGGTTTTGAACGGGTAGTACACAGTTCGATTTCAACGGACGGATACGCCAATCAGGCTCCTTATTTGAAATATACAGGTCGTTTCGGCCTGCAATCGGCTGATAATATTGCGTTGGATGCGGAGATTACGCGTACTGCGGAACGATTGAAGAAGCTTCGCTCAGGGCAACGCACGCTGGTGATGGGTACGGGGGAATTTATGTACATTCCAATGCGAATCGCAGCGGAGTTAGGCCCGAATGTGTATTATCAGTCGACGACGCGCAGTCCGGTGTATCCCCATCGTGAGGAAGGGTATGGCGTAGTTTGTGGTGTGCCTTATCCTTCGCCTGAGGATGGGACGGTACGCAATTTTATTTATAATGTAGACCCTGGTCAGTATGACGAGATCTTTGTTTTGATCGAAAGGGAGTCGGATGCACAGCGAATGAAGCCGATGCTGGATGCTTTGAACCGTCTTGGCTGCGATCAAGTGCATGTTGTTTATTTTAACCGGTTAACCGGGCAGGAGAGTAAAGGAGCGCGGATATGAAGCAGACACTCATGAAGCAAATACAGCAGAAGAACATTCATCCACCCGAGCCGTTGGGGAGCTATCCTGCATCGGATGTGACATTTTTATTGAAGGATTTGAGCCGGGTTACGTTGGAAAAAGGAACGGAGGATCGTGAAGAAGCGATTCAGTCGGGCGTCCATTATTCAGAAATGCTTCCGGTGGAATATGAGCCTACAGCGGAGTATATTGCGTTGTTTCACGAAACGCTCGCTCAATCGGCCAAAAAGGTGGCGTTAGCCGCAGCTTCTGTGGCTGAAATGATTGTGAGAAAAAGAGGCCTGAACACGGCGATTGTTTCGCTTGCCAGAGCAGGAACACCCATCGGTATCTTGATCAAGCGGTATATTGACTGGAAGTATGGCGTTTCCCTGCCGCATTACAGCATTTCCATTATTCGCGGCAAAGGTATTGACCGGAATGCTATTTTGTATATTTTACAGCAGCATGGGCTGGATACTGAGCTCCAGTTTGTCGATGGCTGGACGGGAAAAGGTGCGATTCGGCAGGTGCTGATCGAGGCTTGCCGTGAGATGAACGCGAATTACGGATTGCACCTGAATGATGATCTGGCGGTGCTAGCCGATCCGGGGAGCTGCTCGGATACCTTCGGCACACGGGAAGATTATTTGATCCCGAGCGCTTGTCTGAATTCGACCGTATCGGGTCTGATGAGCCGGACGGTATTACGCGACGATCTGATAGGCCCGGACGATTTTCATGGGGCCAAATTTTACGAAGCCTGGCGGTCGGTGGATCAGTCCAATACGTTTGTAGATACGGTTTCAGGTTACTTTCAAGATGTGGCTGCCGCTGCTGTTGCGTATGCTGAACAGAAGACATTGAATCCACCTGTGGTGACGTGGCAGGGCTTACGGGATATAGAGGCGATTCAAAAGGCTTTTGGTATTCAGGATATCAATCTGGTTAAGCCTGGTGTGGGGGAGACGACTCGTGTGCTGCTGCGCAGGGTGCCATGGAAAATTCTGATTGATCGTGAGGATAATCCGAATCTTCGGCATATTATACTGCTGGCAAAGGACCGGGGAGTGCCTGTCGAGGTATTTGAAGGTCTGACCTATTCCTGCTGCGGGATCATCAAGCCGCTCAAGGGAGGACAAGAATGATCTACGCAAGCGATCTGGATCAGACGCTGATTTACTCCAAACGTTCGCTTGGCGTGCCGCTGGAGTCCCCTGGGCTGCTGCCTGCGGAACACATTGAAGGGGCAACGGCGGCGTTTATTTCAGCACAGGCCCTCCAACTGCTGAAGACGCTTCCGCCAGACGTGATGTTTATGCCTGTGACGACCCGCACGATGGCACAGTATGGACGAATCACGGTGTTTCAAACGGAGCTGGTTCCGGCATACGCCGTGACCAGTAATGGCGGTAACATCATCGTCGGAGGCGAGGTGGATCGGGAGTGGAATCGCAGCATTCACGAGCGGGTGCGCCGTGATGGTGCCCATGCGGAAGAAGCACGTCATGTATTCGGACAAGTGCTGCATGAAGATTGGGTTAGGAGTGAGCGTTTCTGCGACGAGTTATTTTATGCATTCGTTATTGAACGGGATCGTATGCCGCTGGAGCAGGTGCTGGAGAAGGCACGAATCATGCGTGAATTGGGCTGGGAGGTATCCATTCAGGGGCGCAAGGTGTATCTGGTGCCTGCGGCCGTGAATAAACAGGCAGCCGTGGAGCATGTCCGTAACCTCACGGATGGAGGGCCTGTTGTAGCGTCCGGCGATTCCTTGCTGGACCGTTGTCTGCTGGACTATGCGGACTATGCGATTGCTCCACGTCATGGCGAACTGTACCGGGAACAGCTACGGGATGAGCTGGAAGTCAATTACCGTTTTACGGATGTGTCGGGTGTATATGCTGCGGACGAGATTGTGGCTTATGTCCATGAAGTACAGCTCATTTCAAGAGAGATAGGGGACAAGGCTCTGTGAAGAAGCTCAAAGTGTATTTTAACCGCTGGTTTTCGGTTGCGTATCATTATATGAATGCGATTCGTAACAATGAGGACGGTATTCCGTTCGAGATCTATGCGACGCACTCGGATCCGCAGCATATGGCATTACAGGCCAGTGATGTGGCTGAGGTGGAGCCGCGCACAAGTGGTGTGGAGTATGCACGTTATTGTGCGGATTTTTGCCAGCGTCACGGAATTGATGTGTTTATTCCACGGTGGAATATGCTTGATATTAGCAAAAATCTTCATCTGTTCGACGAGATTGGGACGAAGGTCATCGTATGCCGGGATACCGAACTGCTGGAGCAGTTGATGGAAAAGGATCTGTTTTACGAATCCATTCGCCAGAAGGATATTGTCACGATTCCCGATTATGCCATTGCCAGCAATGCGGAGCAGTTTAAACAGGCTTATGAAGCATTAACGGCACGCGGGCATAAGGTATGCTTCAAGCCATGTAATGCAGAGGGCGGAATGGGTTTTCGCATCATCGACAACGAGCGTAATCCACTGGAGGAGCTGTTCGGTCATGCACTGAACCATATCTCGTTCGAGGAGGCATATCGTGTATTGTCATCCACAGAGTCGTTCCCCAACCTGATGGTGATGGAGCTGCTGGAGGGCTATGAATACAGTATTGATTGTCTGGCTGATCGAAACGGAAAGCTGCTGGCAGCAGTTCCACGCAGGAAGGCCGGAGGGCGATTACGGTTGCTGGAGCAGCATACCAAGCTGCTGGATGTGGCGCATAAGGTCGCTGAGGCGTATCACATTCCGTACAATTATAATATTCAGGTAAAATATAACGGCGAGCGTCCCAAGCTGCTGGAGATCAATCCGCGGATGTCTG
>NZ_PNXQ01000012.1:84247-118222 GCF_005217525.1 Paenibacillus terrae
CATGTATCCTGCTTGTCCGGCATCAATTTTCCTTATCTGGCGGTGAAATCGGCTTTGGGTCATGAGGTCGACTCGCTTCATCCGCAATACGACATTTTAGCGAGTCATATCGAGCAGCCGATCACCATACGTAAATCCTTACATTGACACAGGTAGAGTGTATTTTCTACAATATGGTAAGGGTTTACGTCAGGAGGTACAAGCTATGACGTCAAAAATGTGGGGAACCACGATTGCCGTGGGCAGCTATCTGATTGCGCTTTTGCTGAGCTTTTGGCTGCCGTTGTTTGTGTGTTTGGCGATTCCGGTCATTTGTTTAGGGGGATACAATGTTGTTATGGCTATCCGCCATCCCCGACCCAATCTGACGGGTTCCGTTATTCCGGTAGAGCAGGTACAAGCTGTTGAGACACAGAAGCTTGAAACGGAAGCCTTGGCACCAACGGAGCCTGTAACTGGAAAACCACGCTTATCTGAACAGGTGAGCAGTGAGTTTGCTCAGGTTATGGAGTATCTGGAGGTCTTGGAGGATATGGTGATCTCCGAGGGGCAAAAGGATGCGCTCGACAACGAGATTGTCGAGAAGGCATTAGCTCTGTTCGCACGTTTGCAGCGGGTGATTCCGCTTTTGCATGAATTAAATAACAGCGAAGTGAACCACACGGTTCGGAGATTGATTTTGAAGGATCTGAATGGACTGATTAATCCATTTCTCCGGCTCAGCGGTGATGCCAAGCGAACCAATCGAAGAACGTTATTAAACGGCCTGCGGGATGTGGATAGCAAGATATCGGTGATTGTATCCACGGTGGAGCACAAGGATCTGCTTGAATTACAAACCAAAGCCGAACTGATTCACCAGCGTTATAGCAGTTCCGAATTGTAGGCTATTTTTTAAAAAAATCAGCAGCGTAGCTGCTCTGAACAATAACTATTAGCCATTGGATAACAGTTATTGGTAGAATAGGAGGTTAGCGTTATGGCGACCCCATGGGCTGAATTGAAAAAAGAAGACGAACAAAAGGTGACCGAGGAGGCTTCACAGCTCATCCAGAAGGTGTCACAGAGCGATGTCATGAGCCTGGATAGCTTAATGGATGACATTGGGAAGCTGGGGGTTAAAACACAGGAGCGTGCGGGACAGACGCTTAAAATGCTGGATCGTCCAGTGAACGATCTCATGTCCGGCGACCGGGCTGAGGTATCGAACATGATCTTAAAGCTGCGGGATGAATGCGAAACGCTCCAGCAGAGCAAAAATGTGAGCTTTTTCGGGAAGCTTCTACGGAAAAGTCCGCTGAAAAACTACATTTACAAGTATCAGTCGGTCAAAACAAACATCGAGCAAATCATTACAGCGTTGAGAGATGGTAAGGACAATCTGGAAGAAAATATTGTCGGTATGAGACAGTTAAAAAAGGCTTCCATTGAGGAAATCTACAATTTGCAGACGAAGATCGCTTTTGGCAATCGGTTAAAGGAGCTGTTCGAGACTGAGATTGCCAAGCCGGAAAATGAATTGAGGAAGTCTCATCTGGAACGGGGGCTGCGCAAGGTGGTTACTCGCACGCAGTCAATGACCGAAATGATTTTGCTCTACAATCAGGCGATTGCGGCCACGGATATTATTAATGATAATAATGATAAACTGATTGATTCCGTAAATAATGCCATTGATAAAACGTCGAATTTAATCACTGTATCGGCTATGATTGCGATGGCACTGGCGGATCAGGACAAAATCATTTCAGCCGTGGATGCCACGAATCGTACGATTGAGAATCAATTCAAGGAAAATGCCAAGCTTCTCAAAACGACGACGGAGAGAACGACCGATCTGCTTAGCAAGCCTTCGATGTCACTGGAGTCTGTGAATCAGGCGATTGGGGATTTGGTATCTGCTTTGGATTTGTCCGAAAAATCCAATCGTCAAATTATTGAGAGCTGCCATGATTATACGAGCAAAATGACGGCAATCAACGCCAACCTCAGCCAACGTCTGGGTATAGAGGGGAAGGAACAGCCGAAGAGTTTGAAGGATATAGATTCTTCTGAAGGACTAAGCTCGTTTCTGAACTGATTTTACAAATGTAAAATAATGGACCTAACCTATTGAAAAGACGCCAGGGTGATCCTGAAAGGCGTCTTTTTTGGTTTGGGGGCAGCGAATAAAGGACATGATAATCATACATAGCAATCTCGTGCATAAACTCTTAAAAAGTGAAATAACAAAGGAGAGAACGAGTGTATGATGTCCTTTATTTTGGGGTGTGTGATTGTCTATCTGCTTGTAGCTGCCAGTAGCGAAAAAGCCGATTCTATCGTGGAGTTAAATGAATCTGTGAAATAAATTTTTTATTGAAAATCATGTATTTTCTGATAGGATAGAGTTAAATATTGGAATCCCAAAGGAGAATGCATGCTGGAATTTTCATTTGAAATCATCGACGAATCGAAAATCAACATTGTGTATCAGTATGGGAGCAGCAGCTTTAATTTCAATTTGTTTTTTAATTACGGTGTATGGACGCTGCATCCGTTTGACGGAATTCTGTTGCAAAACAAGGAAATGTGCCGTCTGATCGTGGGGGACCTGTTTAAGAACAAGGATTTTCATGTCATGCTGGTACGCGAAAATATTTTGTTGTCAGCCTTGCGCACCTCTATTGATCTCAATCCCGAAACCCGTGGAGAGCGATACCAAGAGCAGGAGCCAGATGAGCTGTCTGAATTTGCCGAGGCACACAGCTTTGAAGATGTGCTGCATATGGAGCAGGATTCCATCCGCCAGCGTATCGAATTTTTCCAGAACATCATTCAAAAAATGTATATGGAAGGATTCGGCCCGGAAGACAGCGACTTTAACAAGGTACAAGCTATGATCCGAATTTACAAAGATGCGCATGACCAGCTTGGAGATTTGAGCGACTTTCCCCTGAGTGGCGACGAACGCCGCAGATGGTAGATTAGACGGGCGAAGGCAAACATCATAGAGGAGCGTGGGGAATATGAGCGGTATTTCTTTGCTTAAAAAGAATGCGCAACTGGTACTGACTAAAAAGAATCTAACGAATGTGACTGCGAGAGTTGGATTGGTGCTCGATATTTCAGGATCTATGAGAAGTTTGTACAAAAATGGAACCGTTCAAAAGGTGTTGGAGCGAATTGTCGCGGTAGCGAGTTCTTTGGATGATGATGGTGTGCTGGACGTATGGGTGTATGATCACCGTTTTTCGCGTTTGCCGTCCGTTACCGAAAATGACGTTGACAACTATGTTGAAAGACACATTTTGTCCAATGATTATTTGCCCAAGTTCGGTCGTAATGATGAGCCGCCTGTAATGCGGGATGTCATCGCCAAATACACCAAGGAAGAGCCTTCTGCTGATCCGGCTTTTGTTATTTTTATTAATGATGGCGGTGTGAAACGTGGAAAAGGAGACAACATCGACAACGCGGTAATTGATTCGTCAGGAGAACCGATTTTCTGGCAATTTATCGGTGTGGGTGAGTCCGATTTTGGCGTATTAAAAAAGCTCGACAACATAGAAGGTCGTGTGGTAGATAACGCTAACTTCTTTCAAATCCAAGATGTCGAAATCATGGAAGACAATGAATTGTACGAACTACTACTAAACGAGTTCCCGTTATGGCTGCAAGAAGCGAAAGACAAGCATATTTATTAAGCTTAGTAGGCCTTGTAATGTGAGAGTTCTACAAGGCTCATTTTGAAAAATAGATATTAAAAAGAGAGAATCCCACGATTAAACTCCGCGGAACCCTCTCTTTTTGTGTTATCCATCTTGTAAACATAATAAATTATAGTGGGCACTGTCCATTTAGTCATTACTACCCAAAAGATACTGATATTTTTCGGATTCATTGCGAATATCGACGGCAAGCTCTTCATATTGGGCTGAAAGAACGATGGTACGGATACGTTGCGCCTCTGGATCTTTTGGCTCCAGGAACCCTTCTTCAATCCATTTTTTAATCTTTTCTCTTACCGTCCGTTCACCAGCGTCCAATAGCCTACAAATCTCAGTTATTGAGGCGGCATTTTGCTTGAATACCAATTGACGGAATAGCGTACGTTGCTGTATGTCCAGTTTACGGATCAGTTCAGGTTCTACCCTGAGCATCTCGCTATTTTTTTGTCTAACAATCTCTGCTGCCTCTGAGTATACCTCGGCCAATCCACTCAAAAAGTATTCCAACCAAGCGGTTATATCTGCATCATTTCGACCAAAATAATAGTTATGGGAAAGCTTCATCTGCAACGCACGGTAATAATCATTTAGGTTTCGATCGTAGAAATTTTCCAAAACGAACAACCCTTTCAGACCATAGCCCCCTCTACGCAAAATGTACGTGGCGATCATACGAGCGGTTCGTCCGTCGCCATCCATGTACGGATGAATAGTTAGAAACTGCCACATGGCTGTTCCTGCTTGAATTGGAGCAGCTAAATTCACATTATGTGGCGAATTAACCCATGCAATCAAGTCTTCCATCAGAACGGGAACATCTTGAAACTCCGGCGGGAGATAAAAGCCTGTCTGATTGCGGTCGCCAACTTTATTTTGCTCATTACGGTATTCGCTCAGTCTAGGTCTGCGTCCATGTACTACTTTGATGATAGCATGTAGTTTTTTAATCCATTCTTCGGTGATGGGCAGTTCTCGCTGCTCCGACTCATCTAGAAATTCAATGGCCTTCATCAAGTTATAAACTTCTTGCTCTTCGTCGTTTTTACTGGATTTATAAAGAACCTTCCGTTTTGCTTCATTGTCCAGTGTGTTACCTTCCATTTTGGTTGAAAGAAGTACAGTCACCTCTTGCGCTTCTTTCTTTAATTCCTCAAGAATCGTTGCCGGAAGTGGAAGCTGCTCTACAACTACGCTGGAGCGTTCTATTTTCAGTAAGTCATTAATCATCGACGACGTAATGGTATATCTCGGCTTAAACATATTGAAACCCCCTTCTCATTATATTTTAAAACATTTGCCGCTAAATTACCGCAAATTAATATAAATATGTAGTTTGTTTCTTAACGATTTTAAGAAAAAGTCAACAAAAAAAGAGAGTCCCACGATTAAACTCCGTGGAACTCTCTTTTTTTGTGAACCTCAGTTCAAAACACGGTGGCCAAGTTTAATCACTTGGCCTACCCCCTCTTTTCACCTTACATACCACTAAAACGTATAGAAGCTCTACGGCGGTTGCCAGCGGAGCGGGCAGAATTGTTCTGAAGAAGCGAAGCGTTCGCTTTTGTCCTCGGAAGAACAATCTGCACGCGCAGCGCCCACCAACCGCAAGAAAGCTTCTCATACGTCTAACCTATTCCCATTAAAACCATCGAACAAAGCACAAGCCCCGTACCGCAACCCGAGGTGTACACCTTGAGATGACGGAACACAGACGTTTTCCAGACAGTTAGAGACTCATCCGAACGCAAGCGTTCGTTCTCCTCCTGTAATGCCTTGGATTGTCGAATGAACAGATGTCTGATGTCGGCGAATCCCCGCAGGAAGAGGGTGAGAAACCCGCTTTGCAGGACGTGGAAGATTGCTCCGATCACCAAGCCCAGCAAGCCCAACAGGAATAGCAGATTCGCGGTAGCCATATTTTCACGATCATCTAATAGATGAGGTGAGGCATATAGATAACCAAAGGCGCCGACGATCAGGGCCGTTATTCCGAAACGCAATAACATTATTTTTCGACCCGTTTGGCAAAACGAAGATCCGGGTTCGAACGGGCGTCAAATACGATGCCTTGAATTTTAGGGCTGATCAATGCCGTGTCCGCAGAGAATTGGATCGGGATAATTGGCAGATCCTCCATCAATACTTCTTCAGCCTGATGAAGCTGCTCGAAGCGTTTTGCCGGATCAAGCTCAAAGGTTGAGGATTCGATCAGTTTGTCATACTCCGGGTTGCTCCAGTTGGTAAAGTTGTTCGAGTTCTTGGAAGTATAGTGTCCCAATACGCCGAGCGGATCAAGGAAGTTTCCTTCCCAGCCCATACGGGCGATTTGGAAGTTCTTTTGTTTAAAGGTATCAATGTATGTTTTCCATTCCTGATTTTCCAGCGTTACTTCAACGCCCAGGTTCGTTTTCAGCATTTCCTGAATCGCTTCGGCCACTTTTTTATGCTTGTCCGAAGTGTTGTACTTGAAGGTGATCGGCGGCAGTTGGGTTAGACCTTCCTCTTTCAGACCTTCAGCCAGCAATTGTTTCGCTTTGGCAGCGTCGAATTCATAGTATTTCTTCGGCGCTTCGTCACGGAAGTCCTTACCGGATGGAGTTGTTGTTCCGTATGGTACGTATCCGTAAGCCGGAGTTTCGCCACCTTTGGTTACGTTGGTCGCCAGGATTTCGCGGTCAATCGCGTAGGCAATGGCCTGTCTGATTTTTTTATTGTCAAAAGGCTTTTGTTTTACGTTAAAAGAATACGTGTACACGCTGAAAGATGGATGCGACAAAAATTCCTTGTTACTCTTTTCCTGATCCAGTGTATCGACCGGAAGACTCAAAATCAGGTCCAGATCGCCTGTTTTGTACATTTGATAATAGGTTGTGGAGTCTTGAACCATTTTAAAGTTAATCGTTGCCATCGTAATGGCACCTTTGTTCCAGTATTGATCGTTTTTCGCCAATGTAATTTGCTCATTATGCTTCCATTCCTTGGCTACATACGCGCCGTTGCCGACAATCGTATTGGCTTCTGCCGCCCATTTGTCGCTTTTCTCAACCACGGATTGGTTTACGGGCAGATACGCATGACCTACCGCGATTGTCGGGAAGAAGCTTAGCGGTGATTTCAGCTCGACCACAAGGGTTTTATCGTCTTTGGCTGTCACACCTACATCTTCGACTTTACCTTTGCCTGTGTTGTAGGCTTCTGCTCCCTTGATGTAGTACAGAGCGGAAGGATCGTAGGCAGCCGTTTTCGGATTCAGCACACGTTTCCAGGAGTATTCAAAATCCTTGGCAGTAAGCGGGTCACCATTCGACCATTTCGCGCCGTCGCGGATCGTGAAGGTGTACGTTTTGCCGTCTGGAGTGACGTCTACTTTGCTGGCAGCGCCCTCTACGATTTTACCGGCTTTGTCATATGTATACAGACCTTCGTACAGGTTATCAATAACAAAGTAGGACGTTGTATCCGATGCAAAAGCAGGGTCCAGTGTATACGGCTCGCCACCTGCCAGGTTGGCTGTAATTTCCTGTGGAACATCAGCTTGCGGCGCAGCGGCTGGATCATTGCTTGCTGCTTTGTCTGTATTGCCAGAGCATCCGGCTAAAGCCGTTACTGCCAAAAGTAAAATGACAGTCATCCAATGCATTCTTTTCATCGTATAATTCCTCCATTTATGCAAAATGTTATTTCAAAAGATAAGTGCACCGTAACGGGATTTATTCAACCTCCTTTCCGGCAGGTATGCCGCGTGTGCGGAGCTCCATAAAGGAGCTGCCGTTGGTTCTGCTGTTGGGCGAGAAATTGCGGATCATGCTAGACATCCCTCCTTGTTCCATTTGAACACCTCTGTTATTAATGCTGTGAACGCGGGTCAAGCGCATCCTGAAGCCCGTCTCCGAGCGTGTTGAACGCCAGCATAGTGAGCGAGATCATCAGTCCGGGGAAGAACAGGCGCCACCATTGTCCGCTTAAAATGACCCCGAGTGAATCGTTAGCCATTGTCCCCCAACTGGCGGAAGGAGATTGAATCCCCAGACCGAGAAAGCTCAGGAACGATTCAGCAAAAATAGCCGAGGGGATGGTGAACGTCAGATTCACGATAATGATTGCTGCTGCATTCGGCAGCAAATGCCTGAAAATAATGCGCGAATGGGAGGTTCCCAAACTACGGGCGGCTAACACATATTCCTGCTGCTTGAGCTGCAAAATTTGCCCCCGAACGACACGGGCCATACCCACCCATCCGGTGATGGATAGGGCAATAATCATCGTGAGCAGTCCCGGCTTCATAATGACCAGCAACAAAATGATGACCAGCAGATAAGGGATGCTGTACAAAATCTCGATAATACGCATCAGGCTGCTGTCAATCCGGTCGCCTGTTTTGCCACGTCCTGCACAATACCCGGCTACACAGCCGACGAGGATGCCAAGCACCAAATCAATGGCGGCAGCGGCAAAGCCAATCATCAGCGAGATTCTCGCCCCGGCCCAAGTCCGTGCCCATACATCTCTCCCCAGATCATCCGTACCAAACCAATGCTCTCCCGAAGGAGGAAGGTTCGTCTTCAATAGGGATTGGTCACTGGGTGCATAAGAAACCATGGAAGGCCCGGCAATCGCCAGCGCGATAATAATGATAAGTAAGGAAAGCCCCAGAAGAGAGAGCTTGTTGTTGAAAAGTCTGCGAAGCCGATCCCGCCATAGTGATTCCTTGGGTCTGGACAATGTAGGGGCGGGAAGCTGGCTGCGGTCAACGGGACTGAACAGGCTGTCCCTTTCGACAGTGGGTGCTGCTTTCATGTTAATCTCCTTTGCTGACTAATTTGATTCGCGGATCGACTAGACGATAGGAAATATCAATTAAAAATAAGGTAACGACCAGAATGGCACTGTAGAAAATGGTTGTGCCCATAATGACCGGATAATCCCGGTTAAATATACTGTCTACAAAGTATTTACCGATGCCGGGAATGGCGAATATCTTTTCCACAACAAAGGTACCTGTAATGACGGAAGCGAACAGGGGTCCGATGAAGGACAGCACGGGAATCAGTGCGTTGCGTAATCCGTGACGGATGACTACGGCCCAAGAGGATAGCCCTTTCGCTTTGGCGGTGCGTATGTACTCCTGATGCATCACTTCCAGCATGCTTGTCCGCATGAAGCGGGCGATGACGGCGAGAGGTGAAACGGCCAGAGCCAACGATGGAAGCACCGTATGCTGCCAGGTTCCCCATGAGGCGACCGGGAGCAGATGCCATTTGACGGCCACATATTTGATTAACAGCGGTGCCAAGATGAAGCTGGGCACGGAAATACCAACAATAGCAATAAACATCGAAATATAATCCAATGGTCGATTATGATGTAAAGCAGCCAGCGTTCCGAGCGCAATACCCGCAATAATCGCAACCACGATGGATTGAATACCGAGCAATGCGGAAGGTGGAAAACCTCTGGCAATGAGCATGTTCACGTCCGTGGTTTTCGATTGAATAGATGGGCCCATATCCAGCACCAGCAAATTTTTTAGATACAACACATACTGCACGGCGAGCGGTTTGTCCAGATTGTACCTGGCGCGCATATTTTGCAGCACCGCATCTGGAATGGTTTTGGAATCGTTCGAGAATGGGTCCCCCGGAATGATGTGCATGATGATAAACGTTAAAGTGACGATAATCCACAGTGTAACGAGCATCGTAAAAAGACGTTTTAAAATGTACATAGGGCTTTATTACTCCTGTCTATGCTGAAAATAATGGCTATCTGTAGGCTAATCGTCATTTTCAGGGCAGCTACGCTGCTGGTTTTCAGCTTTTTTTAAATAAATAAAAGTATATAAGAATACTGGGAAATGATAAAACGGTTTAGATGACATGTCAAGGTAAGGTTTTACATTATAGAACATGGGTCAAATTTTCGTCACAGGTTTTCCATTTTTATAAGGCTAAGATTCCGCTGTATCCTCTCGACGAGTATCTTGCGGTATGTTATGATGATACTCTGATAACGTGTTAACGAACTAAAGCGTTTGCCGCCTGTCCTTTGGATAGGGAGGTTACCATTGCTGGAGGGAATAAGATGAGAAAAACAGCCATGTTTACAATGATGATTGGATTGATTATGATCGTTTTGGCCGGATGTTCCGGCGGTAAGGATAGCAGCAAGCTGATCATCGGAATTGATGATAAATTTGCACCGATGGGTTTTAGAGATGAAAATAACGAGCTGACCGGCTTTGATATTGATTATGCCAAGGCGGCTGCAGGGCAAATGGGCAAGCAAGTGGAATTCCAGCCCATTGACTGGTCTGCCAAAGAATCCGAGCTGAACAGCGGCCGTATTGATCTGATTTGGAATGGATATACGATTACGGATGAGCGCAAGGAAAAGGTGCTGTTTACGAAGCCGTATCTGAAAAATAGTCAGGTGATCGCGCTTCCGGCCAAATCCAAGCTCTCGAAGCTGGATGATCTGGCGGGCAAAAACGTAGGTCTTCAAACGTTGTCCTCGGCAGCCGATGCACTGGATGCGAATCCGATCAAAAGCAAGGTGAAGGTGTCTGAGTATCCCGATAATGTGCTTGCGTTGACCGATCTGAAAACCGGACGTCTGGATGCGGTTGTCATTGACGAGGTGGTAGCCAAATACTATATGTCCAAAGAGCCAGGAACGTATAAACTGCTTGGTGAATCGTTGGCCCCTGAGGAGTACGGTATCGGCGTGAAAAAAGGGAACGACGAGCTACTAACGCAGTTACAATCCGCTCTGGGTGAGCTGCACAAGAACGGCAAAGCCGCTGAAATTTCGAAAAAGTGGTTTGGTGAAGATAAAGTTTTGAATTAATACGTAGCGTATTGAACTAAGGGTTTAGGAGTCGAAGGTTATGAGTATGGATTATATTTTACGAATTATGAAGCCTATGCTCGAAGGGGCGCAGATGACGGTTATTTTATTTTTCGTCACCCTCATCTTGTCCATTCCGCTGGGTTTTATCGTTACGTTGCTGGCGAAAAGCCGGATTAAGCCTATTGCCTGGCTGATGCATACGTACATTTATGTCATACGGGGCACACCGCTTTTGCTGCAACTGCTGTTCTTTTGCTTTGGTCTACCGATGCTGCCTGTGATCGGGGAGTATCTGGTGCTGGACCGGACAACGGCTGCGTTGCTGGCGTTTGTGCTGAATTATGCGGCTTATTTTGCTGAAATTTTCAGAGGCGGGATGTTGTCGATTGATAAGGGACAATACGAAGCTTCACAAGTGCTGGGCCTGAGCAAGTCGCAGACGCTGATACGAGTTATTGTGCCGCAAATGGTACGGATTGCTTTGCCTGCGGTCACGAATGAGGCGACAACACTGGTCAAGGATACGGCTCTGCTATACGCGGTAGCTGTACCGGAACTGCTACATTTTGCCAATACGGCAGTGAACCGTGATTTTACGATTGTGCCTTATTTTGTAGCGGCTATGATCTATTTGTTGTTGGCTTTGGTGCTGACGCTATTCTTTAGAGCGCTGGAAAAACGTTTTAAATTCGAGTAAAAGGAATGTCGGGATATGAACACTAACGCAATAGAAGTAATCGATTTGAAAAAATCGTTCGGTAAGCTCGACGTTCTGAAAAGAGTGAGCTTTAACGTCCAGGCGGGTGAGGTCGTTGCGGTCATCGGTCCTTCTGGCTCGGGGAAAAGCACCATGCTTCGCAGTCTGGTTCATCTGGAAGATGTGACGGGCGGGACGATCCGCATTCATGATAAAGCATTGGTGGAAAATGGTCAGTACGCCCCGGCAGGCGACATTAAAGGCATTACCACGGGGATGGGCATGGTATTCCAGCATTTTAATCTGTTCCCTCACTTGACGGTGCAGGATAATCTGGAGCTGGCTCCAAAGCTGGTGAAAAAAACGAGCAAGGCCGAGCTGCGCCGCCAAAGCGCTGAGCTGCTGGCTAAAGTCGGCTTGGCGGATAAAGCGGATGCGTATCCATCCCGCCTGTCGGGTGGACAGAAGCAGCGCGTGGCGATTGCCCGGGCAATGATGATGAACCCTGACATTTTACTGTTCGACGAGCCGACCTCGGCCCTAGATCCCGAACTGACGGGCGAGGTACTGCGAGTCATTAAAAAGCTGGCTGAGGAGCACATGACGATGGTCATCGTGACCCACGAAATGAACTTTGCGAGAGATGTGGCGGATCGTGTCATTTTTATGGACAACGGAGAGATTGCCGAGTCGGGCACGCCTGAGCAGATTTTTGGTAATCCGCAGTTGGAGCGGACGAAGATGTTTTTGAATCGGGTGGAGGCTTAAAAACATAGTTGTTCTCAGGGGAGGCGCTACGCGTGCAGATTGTCCTTCCGATCGCTGTTATCCCCGGATTTTTTTCATTGGAATAGAAATTTAAAGGTGAAAATCCGGGGATAGCTTATGCTTACGATGCGAGCTTTCCTTCGGAAAGCTTTTAGCCGAACGCTTCGCTTCTTCAGAACAATTCTGTCCGCTCCGCTGACCGACCACCTGTGCCGCAACATGTTTTTAAGCAGGAAGTGTGAGTAAGAATAAGAGCAAGGGAGATGGCAAGCGCCATCTCCCTTTTGCAGTTGCAGGGGGGGCTATAAACTGGGCTTAATGCTCCTATTTTTAAGCTGATAGCAGGCAAAAATGAAGTGATGGCAACGAATAGCATGTCAGTGTAAAAAGTAAAGCACTCTTTTCTCCATCTTCTTTCTTATGGTTTATTACCATCAACAAATTACTTCTCCTCGCTAAATACTTCAATCATCGTTAAGGCTCCCGTTCGATACCCGTGGATGAATGCTGCTGCGGAGTGCAGGGAGGTTGACTCGTTTAATAAATCAAATATGACTTCCATTTGCTCAAAATCGACTTCTGATAATTTATTTTTCAGCATCTCCATATGTTCACTAATTTTTTGATTCACTTTTTGAGGCTCAGGATCGGTAGACTTTATTTGTTCACTGGGACGCCAATTCCCATAATACATATCCTCCAAAATCATTTTCATCATGCCTCTCTATGAAAAGTTAGTGTTTTGTCCTCACGTGAATCGAGAATTCCCTTATGCGCTGTTCATCCCCCAAGCACAGTTTACAGCATGCGATGGAGGCATACTGATATTTATGCGTTATTTGCATAAATTTTTTTATAAGCTGAGTTAAAAATGTACATGATGCGCCACTCCGCGGTCGGATGGTGCTTCCCATCGCTGTTGTGCCCGGATTTCTTAAATTAAGCAAGAAGGTTGAAATCCGGGCACAAAGGCGAACGCTATCGCTTGTACAGAACCATTCCGCCCACTTCGTTCTTGTTCAACTTGGTGCCGACTTCTTACAAATCTCACAAACAACCTATTCCCGATATGAAAATGGGAACTTGGATGTTCCAAGTATGGTCTTAATCAAATTGGCAGATTTCCACAAGGTGAGTATCGACTTTATTCTTGATCAGACAGATAATCCTAAACGTTACAGGTAAAAAGGCATAACATGCACAATAAAGCTCCCGTGATGATTCACAGGAGCTTTATTGCTAGAATTATTCATTAAATCGTCCCATCTTAACTGTGTTGTGGTACTTACCGTCGACAGAATTTTGTTCTTTTTTAATATGCACACCTTCTTCCAACGTTACGAAACCCGATTACCCTTCAACGGGTTCTATAAATTTCAAAGAAAGCTAAACATAATAGAGTTAAACCTTTAATTTGTCAGGTTTTTATGCAAGCGCTATCATTCTATAATTTACTCATAAAGGAGGTAAAAGTAATAAAACGGGATATGGCACGGATAAGTGATATACTGCAAAGAGAATCAACCAACAAGCAGGTGTATGGGACAAACACAAAAATTTTAGGAGGTAGAGTATGTTTAAGTTTAGTAAGAAAATGATGACGGTAGTTCTTGCAGCTTCCATGAGTTTTGGGTTGTTTGCAACAACCTCAAGTGCAGCGACAGACTATTGGCAAAATTGGACTGATGGCGGCGGGACAGTCAATGCTGTCAATGGATCAGGCGGTAATTACAGCGTGACATGGCAAAATACCGGGAATTTTGTTGTCGGCAAAGGCTGGACTACTGGATCGCCAAACAGAACGATTAACTACAATGCCGGTGTCTGGGCGCCGTCCGGTAATGGATATTTGGCTCTCTACGGGTGGACTAGAAACGCACTCATCGAATATTACGTCGTTGATAGCTGGGGTACTTATCGACCTACCGGAACGTATAAAGGTACGGTGACCAGTGATGGGGGCACATATGACATCTACACAACAATGCGATACGACGCACCTTCAATTGAAGGCCAAAAAACGACGTTTATTCAGTACTGGAGTGTTCGACAGTCGAAGAGACCGACCGGGGGCAACTCCACGATCACTTTCAGCAACCACGTGAACGCATGGGCGAGCAAAGGAATGCATCTGGGGAATAACTGGTCTTACCAGGTGTTAGCAACAGAGGGGTATCAGAGTAGCGGGAAATCTGACGTAACGGTGTGGTAACCACTCAACTGCAAGCTGTTCAATGAACGACGCGGTTGGGACCTCCTCCCGGGATAAGCGGGTTTTAAGAGCTGTTGGATAGGGTTTAAACGAATCTAACGTGGAGGAAACACCGATCCCTAAACATTGGACACAGGCCGTTGGCCGTCCCACTCCAGTCTATCCGTCAGTCCGGATGCGTTGAAGGCCATTTTCTGCCAGACGAACGGCCTTCGACGCTGCTGGAGGCGAATTGCGGGCCGTCATGGCCTATCATTTTTCCTATCAGCTTAAAGGAGATATATCATTGAGAAAGCTATTAATGTTCCTTTTAATAGCACCAATGGTTGTGGTCAGCGCATGTTCGCAAGATAAGCCTGAGAAAAAGGATAACCTTGTATTCGTGGAAGGTGGGACTTTTAAGAATAACAAGTCCAACAACTCTGGAAAAAGCGTGATCCTATCGAACTTTTATATCGGCAAATATGAGGTAACCCAAAAAGAGTGGGTTGAAGTCATGGGAAGGAAGTAATCCCTCACAATTCATAGGCGACAATTTGCCGGTAGAAATGGTGAGTTGGTATGACGAGGTGGAGTACTGTAACCAAAGAAGTATACAAGAGGGCTTAAAACCGTATTACACCATAGACAAGGATAAAAAAGACCCGAATAATAAGAATGATAACGATAATATAAAATGGACAGTAACGATTAATGAGGGAGCTAACGGTTACCGATTGCCTACAGAAGCGGAGTGGGAATATGCTGCAGGCGGAGATCAGGTGAGCAAGAATTACACATACAGCGGAAGCAACAATGCCGACGAAGTCGCATGATATTGGAAAAACGCCGGAGACAAGTACTTATCTGGAGACTGGAACTGGCCTATCATAGAGAGCAACCATAATAAAACAAAATCGATCGGTACCCGGAAACCCAACGAGTTAGGAATTTACGATATGTCTGGCAACGTAAGGGAATGGTGCTGGGACTGGTATGGAGACTTGGATAGCCAAAGCGGTTCCTACCGGGTTGTGAAGGGTGGCGGTTGGATCGGCAACGTTAGCAACAACGAGATATCTTTCCAAGGCAAGTTCGATGCAAATGGCTTTGGTCCCGATCAAGGGTTTCGTATAGCTCGTAGAGAATAGTCTGAACAAGGACAACAAACGAAGGTTAAACTAACGGGCAGAATAACGCAATGGGACCGCAGTCTATGCCGAATACAAAAAAAAGAAGTCGACCATCTCGTTGGTCGGCCTCTAATTATTCTATTGCGCGGTCAGGATTTGTGGACCTTCAGCCGTGATGGCGATCGTATGCTCGTATTGGGCGGCGAGCTTGCGGTCCAGCGTCCGTGCGGTCCAGCCATCCGGATCGATTGTCATGTAGTAGGTGCCTTCGGTGATCATGGGCTCGATCGTGAACACCATACCTTCCTTGATGCGGAGGCCTTTTCCGGGCTTGCCGACATGCATATAAGTCGGCTCCTCGTGCAGGTCCCGGCCTATGCCATGGGCGAGAAGGTCGCGCACGACGCCGAAGCCGTGCGATTCCGCGTGCTGCTGAATCGCGCTCGTCACGTCGCCGAGCCGATTGCCGGGCTGCGCCTGCGCGATGCCGAGGTCAAGGCATTCCTTCGTGACGCGCATCAGCTTCTCGGCCGTCGGCGAGATCTTCCCGACCGCATAGCTCCAGGCCGAATCGCCGAGCCATCCGTCGAGCTCCGCGACCGTGTCGATCGTCACGATATCGCCTTCCTCAAGTGGCTTATCGCTAGGAAAGCCATGCGCGATCACGTCGTTGACGGAGGCACAGGTCGCATATTGATAGCCCTTGTAGCCCTTCTCGTATGGCTTGGCGCCATGTTTCAAAATAATGTCTTCGAATATGCGCTCAATCTCGTTCGTCGTGATGCCCGGTTTGATGAGCGGGGCGATTGTACGATGACATTCGGCCACCACTTGGCATGCCTTGCGGATGGCCTCGATTTCATGCTTGCTTTTTAAGATGACCATGTTCGTATCAGGACTCCTTCGTAATAGCTTGCATAGCGAGTTGAGCGATTCGATCGACGTCCAGGTCGGAATTGCCCGCATAATAGTGCAGCCCGCAGCAGCCGACCAGCACGGCAAGCATATGGTCGACGCTGTCGTCTTCGCACTGGGCGATCGATTGGAGTGGAACGTACAGCCGTTCCATGAATCGTCTCTTGGCGGGGTGTCGATCCTTCTCAGGCAAGCCTGTATAATGTTCCGCCGCCATTTTGTAGACGAGATATGTGCGGGTGTCCGACTGCCACAGCCGGAGCAGCGCCTTGCAATACGTCAATAGCTGCCTGTCATCCGGGCGACCGCCGCTGATGTTCGCCCATTCTGCCAGGACTTGCTCGCATCGCTCGAAGCCGCTGCCCAACACATCTTCTATTAATAAATGCCGGTTGGGGTAATAATGGTATACCGTGCCGTAACCGAGCCCGGCCTCGCGGGCGACGTCGCGAATATCAAAGCTGCCGCCCGTGAGAAAGTAGGCGCGCGAGGCGGCGTCCAGGATCTGTTCTCTGCGCTGCATGCGGATGAGCTCATTTTGTTCTTTGGTACGGGGGGACATGGGTGCGTGAACCTCCTTTTATAGACCTGCAAATTTGTCTATATAAATATAGTAACGCATGGGGCGGGGATATGCAAATTATCTGTTGGCGAAAGAAAATAAAGTTAATTAATTGAAATAAAGTTCTTTAGTGAACTGAACAAAGCCAGACCTCCATGCAGGTAGTTTCGGAGGCGGCAGCGATAAAGTGGCTGTCGTTTTCTCAACTAACGGGCAGATTAACTTAATAAATACATTGATACCGCAAACGAAAAAGAGGAGTAGATTTCCTTAAAGCATCTACTCCATACTTTTAACGGTTATTGTTAAATTGTTGGTTCTTTTGCAGGAGTAATGCCCTTATCCGCAATCTCTGAGATTATTCGTCCAACAATTCAAGAACTATAAAAATAGAAAAATCATGTGATGTGTTGATACTGCCCTAAAAATAGATTTTGGGGCAGTATTTATATTTGTAGGGTTTACGTGCCTCTTGCTATTGCTATGGGATAGACGTGGTGGTCTGGAAATTTTCGAAGTTCAGTTACAGTTAGTAGAGCTTTTTTATTGTCTACAAAATGGGGCTTGACCAATACCAAGCATGCCCCTTTGGAACCAGCCCAGTCGATAGATGCTTTTAGCAGATTTTTCGCCATACCCTATCCCAAAAATTCTTACATAAGCAGACTCCAACTTCTACCTTAGGAGCGAATCTATCTTAATAAATACCTTCGCATCTGGAAAACCCAACGTATCAATTAACCACTACAGCAACTCAAAATAAATTTCTCGATTTCATAGTGTCCGTTTGTGATTTATTCAAACCAATAGAAAAAATCTCGCTACAACAGCGATCGAAAGAACAATCTGCACGCGCAGCGCTCCCCCTACCGTAACTCATCCCCCCATTCAGGTTGAAATTATATATAAATCGGTTGAAAATGTTGATTTTACCAATGGACAAGTGTTTGTACAATGGAGTTGTAGCGCTTACATTTCCAAGGAGGTTGCGGCGAAATGAAGAGAGTTCAGGTGATTGGCAAGCAAATCAGGACCCCAAGATCCAAAAGGAGGCGTGTTGATGAAATTTAAAGGAATATTGGCGGCATTTTTGTTTTTAACCGCGGCGTCTGTACTATTTGGGACGCATACGGCGGAGGCCTATGAACTATCCAATGACAAGCTGACGATTCAGACAGGCGAGCATGGCGAAATTTCATCCATTCGTATCAAGGGAGATGCTTTCCCGACAGAGTACGTGATGAACGCAACGGTAACACCCGAGCAGAATACAGCAGATCATCAATGGCTCGGTGAACTGATGTTCACGTACCGATTGGACGAAGGCAACTGGACCAAGGCATGGACGAACAAGTCGGCAGACGCGCGCAAAATCACGACCAGTGGCAACCGCGTCACCGTCACGTATGAAAACTCAAGCAACGCAGAAGGCATTCGCAATTTTAAAGTCATCGAAACGTATTCAGCGGAGTCGAACGGTTCGGTGTTGTGGAATATACAGGTCCAGAATACGAGTGGAAAAAAATTGGAGATTGGCGATTTCGGTTTGCCGCTGCCTTTCAATGAGCAGTGGACCAACGGTGATGCGATTTACGAAACGAGAGTCGTGACGCATTCCTTTGTTGGTAACAACAGCTCCTATATTACGGCTGGACGTCCCAGCGGCATTGGTTCTTCACTGCTGCTGATACCTGATTCCTCGACAGGTGCAGGCTTTGAGTATCAGGACCGTTGGCGGGATGAGGAGCATCCGGGCAGCAAATGGGCCTGGAATCCGGCAAATGAAGGCAAATGGGTGGAAGGACTGAATGTATTTTATATTCATTCCAATGTAATCAAGTCCACCAATCGGGGATATTTGCCCAACACAAGCCTGATCCTGAATCCCGGTCAAAGCCGGAATTATGGCTTCAAGTTTCTGGCGGTGAAGGATGAGCATGATGTAAAGGATACGTTGTATCAAGAAAACCTGGTGGATACAACGGTTGTACCGGGCATGATCGTGCCTACGAATCAAAAGGCAAAAGTGGACCTGCGCACTAAGCAGGCGATCAGCAAGGTAACCTATCCAGATGGAACCGTCATCCCGCAGACGGACAGCAAGACTGGAGGGCACAACATTTATGAGTTGAAATTTACGAAATTGGGTCCAAACTTCATCACAGTGGAGTACGGAAACGGCAACAAGACGGTTTTACAGTTCTATGCTATTGAGCCGATTGATTTGGCATTGCAACGGCACGCTACGTTTATGGTAGATAAAACCCAGTGGAATGTACCGGGTGATCTGCGCGACAAGGTCTTTGACGATTGGATGATGCATACCAAATCCAAGCGTAACATTTTCAACGGATACTGGGGCTGGGGGGATGATTGGGGTCTGACGCACGGACAGTTCCTGGCTGAGAAAAATGCACTGTCTCCGGTTGCCAAAGAGGTGCGAGCGGTAGACGATTATCTGGAGACGGCGATCTGGACGAATCTGATGAACGGTCATCATGAGGATTATCTGATCCATGATTTCCTGATGCCGGAGCCGAATGATACACCAACCTATCGAGGGTACGCATACCCGCATGTGTACAACACCTATTTCAGCATGTACAAGATTGCGAAGGAATACCCGGATCTTGTGACTTACAAGCATCCGAAGGAAACGTATTTGCTGCGGGGGTATAACATTTTCAAAGCATTGTATGAAGGGCCGGTCGCTTACAACTGGGAAACGGGCTTGATGGGCGAACTGACCACACCGGATATTATTCAGGCACTTCATGATGAAGGCTATGATGATGAGGCGAACGATCTCAGGGAAAAAATGGATCGCAAATATAACAATTTTAAAAATACAAAATATCCTTACGGCTCCGAATACAGCTACGATAACACTGGGGAAGAGGCCGTATATACGTTAGCCAAGCAGAATATAGATACAGAAGGCGAGCAAAGCAAAGCCCTGGAAATGATGAGTAAAATCAATGCCAAAACCCGCGCAGCACGCGGACATATGCCAGTATGGTACTACTATACCGATCCGGTGACAATTACCGGGGAGAACTGGTTTAACTTCCAGTACACGACTTCGCTTGCGGGCTATGCGATGGACGACTGGATTCGGTATCATGAGGATAATCAACGTGAGGAACAGCAACGTCTGTCCTATGCGGCTAAAATCGCCAATGTCGGAGCGATTAATTCCGGGCAAATCAGCTCCGACCCTGACAACATCGGGGCAGTCGCATGGACGTATCAGGCGGAAAAAGGCAACCAGGGAACGAATGGCACTGGAGGCGGTAAAAATGTTCCGCTCTTTAACGGCTGGCGCGGTATGAGCGGCGAGGCCGATCTTGGACTGTTCGGTGCACTCAAAACGCTAAGTGCCGACATTGCAGTAGATCCGATCTTCGGATTGACGGGCTATGGTGCAGAGGTAAGCAAAAGCGGCAATGTGTATACGATCAAGCCGCTGGACGGCCTGTTCAAGCGGGTCAATCTGATCACGGAAAAGCTGTATATCGAGCTGGACAGGGACCAATATACAGAAGCCAAGCTGGCAACATCCAAGGATTATGTATGGCTCCAACTGAAAAATCAAACACCTGGTCAAGCACATTCCACGTACGTTACGTTCGATGGCTTGAAGAAGGGAACGTATTTGGTTAAAGTAGGTGGCCAATCGCAAGGTAAATTTAATGCGTATGCACCTACCAACAAGCTGAAATTGGACATTGGCATAGCCTCTTCCTATACGGTGGAGCTGACACCAACGACGCCTGATCCGAACAAGGCGCCTGTCGTAGATGCGGGTAAAGCTTCCAAGGTGAAGCTGCCGGATCCAATTATTTTGAAAGGTACGGCTGAGGATGATGGACTTCCGAAAGGAAAGGTTACAAGCGAGTGGAGTCTGGTTGAAGGACCACAGAATGCCAAGGTCACATTCAGCAGTAAAGCATCGCTGCGCACGAAGGTGGACGTTTCCGAGCCGGGAACGTATACATTCAAGCTGACAGCCAGCGATTCACTGTTGTCTGCAGAGGCCAGAGTGAGCGTGATCGTAGAACCGGCGGCTCCGTTACTTGAACAGCTTGCGTTGTATAAGTTTGACGAAACCAGCGGTTCAGTCGCTGCGGATTCGTCGGACAGTCACAATGATGCTGTCGTGAAGGGTACAGCTGCATGGGCTGCAGGGAAAAAAGGCAATGCCGTCAGCCTCAATGGCAAGGACAGCTATGTGCAGCTTCCAGCGGGTATTGTGAGCCGGGCACAGCAGTTGACCGTATCCGGCTGGGTTAAAGCGAACAGCCTGAGCGATTATGTACGGATTTTTGATTTCGGCTCCGGGACGAATGAATATATGTTCCTGACCCCTAAAGCAGGGGACCGGATGCTATTTGCCATTACGAATCAAGGTAACGGGCAAGGACAGGAACAGACGATTGATGCCCCTGTACTGCCGACAGGTGTATGGAAGCATGTTGCGGTCACGCTTTCGGGCTCCACGGGAATTTTGTATGTGGATGGCAAAGAAGTGGGACGCAATACCAGCCTGACCTTGAATCCTACCAGTCTGGGCCAGACCAAAAATAATTTTATCGGCAAGTCCCAGTACCCTGATCCGTATTTCAATGGTCTGGTGGATGAATTCCGCATCTACAGCCGTGCTTTGAGTGCATCCGAGGTGGCGGGGCTGGCCTCTGGCACAGCACAAAGTCTGACGACGGCCGAGAAAATCACGGCTATAAAAGAAGTAAACGTGACGACTCGTGCAGGTGAAAAACCCGAATTGCCGAGCGTGGTGGAAGCTACGTATGGAGAAGGCTCCACTACATGGGTAGCTGTAGAGTGGGAAAATATTGATCCTGCACAATATGCTACTCCGGGTTCATTTGAATTGAAGGACAATGTAGAAGGAACAGAATTGAAGGCGATTGCCAAGGTGACCGTGATCGAAGTGGGGGCCCCTGTCAACTCCGGTACTCCGGAAACGCCAACAACTCCGGTTAACCCCGTAACACCTGAAACACCTGCTCCTGTCAGCTCTGCTAAACCAGCAGGAGGTTCACGATCTGGAGTAAACAACGAATAGCCATGGGTAACCTTTCCCACCGTCACTTTCTTCCTGCAAAGGGGAGAGTGGCGGTGGGTATCCTTGCATTTGGAGTACAAAGCTGCGAATACGAATGGGGGAAAAGGCATGAGCAAGATTACATTTCTGGGTGCAGGCAGCACGGTATTTGCCAAAAATGTGCTTGGTGATTGTATGCTGACACCTGCTTTGCAGGGCTTTGAGCTGGCGTTGTTCGATATTGATCCCGGAAGGCTAAAGGATTCGGAACATATTTTATCCAATTTGAAAAAAACAACAGGGAGCACCTGTGTGATTCGCTCCTACACAGACCGCAAGGAAGCGCTGCGTGGAGCTGCCTATGTGGTAAATGCTATTCAGGTTGGCGGCTACGATCCATGTACGATTACGGATTTTGAAATTCCCAAAACATATGGTCTGCGCCAAACGATTGCTGATACGGTCGGGATTGGTGGTATTTTCCGCAACTTACGGACGATTCCGGTGATGCTCGATTTTGCCGCAGATGTGCGTGAGGTATGCCCGGATGCATGGTTTCTCAATTACACCAACCCGATGGCTGTACTGACGAATGTGATGAACGTACACGGCGGCGTCCGTACGGTGGGGCTGTGTCATAGCGTGCAGGCGTGTATACCAGAGCTGTTCAAAAGCCTCGGGCTGGAGCAGGAAGGCGTGAAGGCGAAAATCGCAGGCATCAATCATATGGCGTGGCTGCTCGAAGTGAGCAAGGACGGCGAGGATTTATATCCCGAGATTAAAAAAAGGGCTGCCGCCAAGCAGCAGGAAAAGCATAACGACATGGTACGCTTTGAGATGATGCTGAAATTCGGCTATTACATTACGGAATCGTCCGAGCATAATGCGGAGTATCATCCGTATTTTATCAAACGGGCATATCCCGAGCTAATCGAACGGTTCAATATCCCCTTGGATGAGTACCCGCGTCGCTGCGTGAGCCAGATTGAACGATGGGAAACGATGCGCGGGGAGCTTTTGAGCAATCAGGATCTTCGCCATGAAAGGTCGAATGAATATGCTTCGTATATTTTGGAGGCTATCGAAACGGATCGGCCTTTTACCATTGGCGGCAACGTGATGAACACAGGTTTAATTACCAATCTGCCAAAAGAAGCATGTGTGGAGGTGCCTTGTCTGGTGAATCGCAACGGAGTTACGCCGACTTATGTCGGAGATTTGCCGCCCCAATGTGCTGCGCTGAACCGGACGAATATTAATACACAGCTATTGACGATTGAAGCTGCGATCACCGGGAAAAAAGAGCATATTTATCATGCCGCACTGCTGGACCCGCACACGTCAGCCGAGCTGTCCATGGATGAGATTGTTTCTCTGTGTGATGACCTGATTGCGGCGCACGGAGAGTGGCTTCCAGCCTATGTGTAAGGGAGGCAGATGAATGGGAGGCCGTGGTCGTCAAAAGTTTACCACGTAAATGCCGCCATTCCGGCTGCATATTTGGAGGGCAAGGATAAAGCGACAGTAACCTTCAAAGCCAAGCCGGGGCAGCGCATCCTCAGATTGTTTGGGCTGAGGATGGTTAACCAGGACGTGTATGAACAGCTATATCAGGCTGGCAGCTTAGGTTTGCATGAATGATCTTTGAGATGTTTCGTAAGAAAAAGTAACGTTTGATTTTTAGTCAGTTATGATTTATGATGTAAGAAATATTGGATGATGCTGGAACAAGCATTAGGGTATGAACTGATATATTCATCGTTTTTTGCGCGTGAAGCACACGGGCTGTTTCTTCCTTAACAGGGGAGAGGCAGCCCTTTTTTGTTGAGATTTTGGGGAAAGGCAATAACCCGAACGAGCTAGTCTTCTGAATATTAGGGGAATAAAACTTTGGTCAATGTAGTCTGGCTTTTTTTAGAATGCTTTATATTAGAAGTTTTCTTATAGATTTTGTGATAGAGAAAACATATAATATATAAGTTGTATCCAGTATTTTCCGAAAGTGGGGATGCGATAGGCTTGTGGGATTTGGCTTGATATACATAGTTTAAGTAGACAAAGGGGATCGAGAGATGAGTATGAAAAAATGGATGTTGAGTCTGACCGTAGTCGTGCTGCTATGGGGAGGAACATTTCCGACAGCGGGAGCAGCAAGCAGTTCCAAACCGATTGAAGTCTTATTGAATGCGAAAAAAATTCAGTTCCCGGATGCTAAACCTTTTCAGGATGAGAACGATTATGTGATGGTTCCGATTCGTTTCGTATCCGAAGCACTGGGAGCCAAGGTAGGCTGGGAGAAAACAGGCAGCCAGTTGGCTGTGTCGATTAAGAATGATGCACATGTGGTCAACATGACGGTTGGACAAAACACAGCTACTGTGGATGGACAGACTAAAACATATGAAACGAAGATTATTTTGAAGCAGAACCGTACTTTTGTACCTTTACGGCTAGTAAGTGAAGGCTTGGGTCAGACGGTGGAATGGGATAAGGTTAGCCGCTGGGTTTGGATTGGAAAGAAGGATATTGCCGCGCTGGAGGATACGGGGCATCAGGCGGTGAGCATTGAGCCTTATAAAAAATTATTTGCGTCTGACCCTAATCTGTTAAAAGGTTCAAGAGGAACTGTTTTTGACAAAGTGATGATTTTCAAACTTTCCGACCTTCCAGTTAAGTTTTTACGCGATGTATATTCGATTGAGCAATACACTGCCTCCGATGGCATAACATATTTACGAATGAGGGTAAAGACCAATTCCAAAGCTGGCGCGATTTTCTATGTAACGAAGAAAAATGACACACGGTTTCGCTATGCAATGGAAGAATTGACTCAGGACAATGGAGATGGCACGAAAATGATGTACTATAAGATTTTCTCGTCTGCCGATGAAGTATATTATGGCATTAAAAATTACCGTTCTTTAAAACTGGCGGACGTTGAGTATATTGGCTTTGACCTAGCGTCAAAAGACTACATCCCGTTGATGGTCAACCCATGGAAAGGCAATTAAACTATATGAATAAGACCAAGCGTATTTTGGCCGTATTACTGGTGGGGGTACTGCTATTATTGCAGCTCCCACCTTTTTCTTTTCCCACACAAAAGGCGGCAGCCGATACTGAAATCACACCGTTGTTCTATTTTGCAGATAAGAACGATCGCTACTTTGTCGGCATGATGTACTTTGATATGTGGCGTAACAGTGCAGGTGTATGGGTAACAGACAAGAAGGAACCCAATAGACATATGCACGGAGAAGCTACATTCACTTACAAATTTCAATTTCCAGGACGGAAGATTAAAAATGTAGAAGCTCGGTTATACACCGCGTCAGACCCAGACGAATATTTTAGTAAATCTAGGCAAGATAACTACGATGAATACCTGCGTGCTATAAGTAATGGCACTGAGAACAAAGATATTCGCCCTTTTCAAAAGAAAGGGATTGGTACGGATACTACTGTGATTCCGCTTACAGTAAATATAATGCTGGATGCGGATAAACCACAAGATATCAGGAAAACAAGTTCTACTCCTCTCGATCCAAATGTTGAAGCCTATCGCATCTACCAGCCCATACTCTTCAAAATCGAACTGGATAGCGGGCTCATCGTCAAGCATTTTACTACTGATGGAAAATCTCTTAACAACGTATTTACACCAATAGAAGATGAGCTGAAACCTGATCAATTGTATGATTTCACTCCGCCAACCGATTCCAGATATGAGTATGTTGGCTACAAGAAAAGTACCACAGGTAATCCGCCGAGCGGAGACATTTTGCCAGGAAATGTACCCGGATTTACCTATAACGGCTCCTTCGAGCGATTTACAGCTTACTTATATTATAAGGAGCTAGAGACGATAGAGCAGCCCCCGACAGGAGTCACCTGCACTCGACCTGCGCCTAGCGGTAGCCAGTCGGATAAATACCTCGATCCAATGGCTTCAGGTGTTATTAAAGCCGATCAGCGAGGCGCGTCACGCTTTGATGTAGCCAAGGGCATTCCAACCTCCGAAAGCCTGTATGGAAACGTGCTGGCCCGAAATTACCTGTTCCAGAATACCTTCCAACAGCTCAAAGGCGAGTGCACCTACAACGTCAAGCTGAAGCGCACTTATGATCTGGAATGGGAAGATATCAACGATACCCGGCATATGAAGGTCGTGGAGTATTACAAATACGAAATTGTAAAGCCGTACTCTTACTGGACGATCGACAACCTCGAAGTGTACGGCATCAAGCACGCGCAGTTACGCAACTATGCATTGCCGGGAGGCAGTATTACGATTCCGCCGAAGGACTATACTCCTCCTGCTATAGAATCCGCGACCAACGGAAAATACTATCCTGCTCCCTCACCGGGCATTATCGACGGCGGTTCACTTTATATCTATGGCGGCAAGAGTATGCCGAAGGTGCCCAATGAACAAAGGTCACTGGAGCCTGTGGCCCAGAAAGCTACACCGGACGTAGAGGTGGAGAACGATACCGTGAAATTCAACGGTCAAACGATCATGGACCACCAGCGTGTCAAGGAAAAAGGCCCGACTCCTGGCAAAATCCCTGAACCCGTAAAAATCGGGCCGGATACCCTGTACAGCCCGGGCCACGTAATTGAAAAGCACAAGATCAATAGACCCAATACGTCTGGTAGCGGTGATATCACCTATACCATTCTCAAAGGAAATATCAATGGCGGTGCAGATAAGACTTTTCCGATTCAAGGGATCAACACCGTAACTGTTCACACGCCAGTGGTGAATCTTTCAAGCGTATCAGATGATGCGGCCCACAACCAGAAAACCCAACCAACGAAAGGTCGATCAGCGCTCATACTGGAACGTCCTTTTCGCGTGACGATCTCAACGGCGGGCCCGCATTTGAATATTCCCGGCTATGGTGATCGGGAGTATGCCAAATATGTGCGAACCAAGCAGGTGCGATTTCCGTTCGATGTGTACGACAAGGGGAAAGCTCAGTTCTATCCGCGTGGAACCTGGATCGACATTCCGGTCAAGCAACTGGACACAGACTTCTATTTGCCCGTATGGGTGGATGAAGGGAATTATACCGTCGAGTTTCGGACTATTGCGGAAAACGCACCGGACGGGTTCACTGAGCAGCGTCATGCCAATACGGATATCGCGCATCATGTCGCCAATGATGTGGTAGAGATCGAGGTCATCGGACGGATGTATGATTTTCATATCACGGATATTGCCGACTACCATTGGGAGCGGGTGTTCCGACAGCGCAAAGGAAGCTCGGTGCATAGCGGACTGTCCTATTGGACGGGACTAGGGAACATCGACGGACTGCCAAGGGGGAATCAGGAGCCATTTACCTTGCCTGTCCGTCCCGGCAGTCATCCGCATGAAGGCTACCAAAATGTGGCGATCAAGACAGGCTACCATTTCAAGTTTGACCTCAAAACGAAAGGGAATATGTTCAGCGCCAAGGATGGTATTCGCATCACGCCATCATTTTATTGGGTGAGCAAGGATGGTCGCCAGCGAGAAGAGGTGGAGCTGTATACACATGCGGGAAGCCGCAAGTTTATCCGATTGGGATCGGCGGAGGATCGGGAGAAGCGATATGTCATTTTAAATGAGCGGCTACGCAATGTACCGACGGAGGAAATGCAGGATACAGCAGCCTACCAATACAAGCATGAGCTGAGCGAAGCACAGCGGAGCCAGTCGACGCTGGAACGCTATGTTTCCCTGTATGGCCAGCGCATCACGCGTAGCAAGACGTGGATCGGCCGCTACGATTGGCTGGTGCTGCCTGCGGCGGTGCGTACCTTGATCGGTCCCAAGACGGACCTGCCGGATGGAGTCGATATCGACCGTGCCAATGCGTCGATTCAGCGCTGGTATGGCGAATATAGCCTGCCTGCTGATGTGTACGTGGTCCCTAAAGGAACGGATTTACGTGAAGAAAGCCGTCGCCGGGAGCTAAACGAACATGCGGGCATATTCAAGAAAACGGGCTATATCGTGGTTCGATTCAATTTGGAGTCGCTCCGTCAGGGGGATACCGAGCATCCACATTTGCAGTATATTAACGGCCCGTTGCTGAACCAGTGGCAACTGGAAGGCTACCAGAGAGAAGTGAAAAATCCGTACGGGCAACCCTTTCATTTGCAGGATGGGGATGTCGTGTTTTATCATGCGGATCAGTCGAGCCGGGATGATTTCAGCTCCTTTGTTCCACATTAAGCCCCAAAAGAAGCTCACTTGATGGGAGATGCTTTTCATCCTTCGGTGAGCTTCTTCTATGCAAACTGCACTAAAAAAATGTACATGGTAAAACGGAGGGCGAAATTTTGTTGTACAAGCGAAGCGGTCGCTTTAAAAGCGAGTTCCTTTTGCAAAAGTGGATTGGGGATGGACGGGGATCATTTTGCCGGTTTAACCGGGTCTTGCCCAAGCCCTTCGTGCGGTATAATAGACCGATACATCTGTGGGCTTTTTTCCTGTGGAGAACCGAGAACGGATGAACAAGGGAACAATATGACGAAAGGAGCGACGATGATGGATGAAAAGGATTGCCTGATGTTGTGCTACATTGCAGAAGAACACAGTCTGAAACGTGCCGCCGAGCGTTTGTATATTACACAGCCCGCCTTGACCTACCGTCTGAACCAATTGGAAAAGGAGTTCGGGGTGCCGATTATCGTACGCGGGAACAGAGGAACGAAGCTGACCATGGAAGGAGAACGACTGGCTGAGTATGCCAAACGAAATTTGAGAGAATTGGCCGAATTAAAAGAAGCCGTTATCCACCTGAGAGGCGAGGTAAAAGGAACGCTTCGTTTGGGGATTTCAAGCTACTACGGGCACTACAAGCTGCCGCCGATTCTGAAAAGCTTTAAAGATATTTATCCTGACGTGCAATTTTCGGTTACCTGCGGACTCAGTGCAGAAATTTATGAAATGCTTCGCGGGGATGAAATTCATCTGGGTGTCATTCGCAATGATTACCCCTGGTCTGAGGGAAAGCATCTTCTTGCGGAGGAGCATATTTGCGTGATCTCCCAAGAGGCTGTAGAGCTTGAGCAATTGCCGGAGCTTCCGATGATTCGTTATAAGGACCCGGGCAAGCCGCAGCTTTCCGGTCACATGTATTCCTCGTTTAACGAATCTGTGCAGGCGTGGTGGAGTGAAATGTTGGGCAGGCCGCCACGAGTTTCCATGGAGGTGGACAGCTACGAAACCTGTAAGGAAATGGTCCGACACGGATTGGGATATTCCATCGTACCCGAAATATTTGTCTCTCCAAAGGATGAATTATATGCATTTAATTTGATTCGCAAGAACGGGGAGCCTGTGCTGCGCAGAACATGGATGTTGTATAAAAATAAATCCAGCCATCTTATGGCAGTGGAAAGATTTGTAGAATGGATGCTCCAGTCTTAACACAAAAAGGGCAGCGAATATACGTAATTATTGGCGAAAAATGGCGTATTTCAAAAAAAACATGTCATATATAAAATAATTTTAAGGATAAACCCAAAAAATATTAAATTTACTTTACTGGCATTCGCCTATACAATGTTGAATATTGATTGTATATTTATTCGTTATGACGAATGAAAGGCGGCATTCCACTGATGGACTCAATAGCGAACGGACATAATGGCAGAACGCCATCCCATGAACAAATTATGAAGGCTGTAGATGCGAAGGATCACGAATTACGGGAGCTTGCCCGAACGATACATAAACATCCTGAGCTAAGCTTTCATGAATATCAGGCACAGGGCTGGCTCACCAATACACTGGAACAGGCTGGTTTTGCTGTGGAAAAAGGCATTGCCGGACTGGAAACCTCCTTCCGTGCGGAATGGGAAGGGAAATCCGGCGGACCCACAATCGCTCTGCTGGCTGAGTATGATGCACTCCCAGCGATTGGACATGCCTGCGGACACAACCTGATTTGTACCGCATCAGTGGGGGCCGCTATAGCCCTGAAGGAAGCGATGCCGGATCTGCCCGGACGCATCGTGGTGTTAGGCACACCAGCCGAGGAGGAGGGCGGCGGCAAAATCATCATGTGCGAGCATGGCGAATTCGACGGCATTGACGCCGTAATGATGGTGCATCCGCAGAGCAAAACGATGGTTTTGCGCGGGGGATTGGCCTGCGTGGATGCCACGTTTACGTTTCATGGCAAGCAGGCCCATGCCGCTTCCTCCCCGGAGAAGGGCATCAGCGCACTGGATGCCATGATTAATGCCTTTGTGGCGATTAATTCAGTTCGCCAGTTCGTCACCAGTGACGTGCGTATCCACGGCATTATTACAAAGGGCGGAGATGCCCCGAATGTGGTGCCAGAGCTGTGCGAGGCCGTATTTATTTTACGGGCGCAAACCGTTGTCGGCCTGGCAGAAGTGCGGAGCAAGGTGTATCGCGCTGTTCGTGCAGCGGCAGAAGGCATGGGGGCAACCGTGGATATTGCCGAGGGACTTGTTTATGCGGAGCGCAATACAAACAAGAGATTAGCCGCTTTATTCCAGAGCAATCTGGAGCAGCTCGGTTTAGAGGTTCACGAGCCACCTGCGCAAGGGGGGATCGGTTCGTCCGATATCGGCAATGTCAGTCAGATTACCGCAGCGATTCATCCTTATATCCGATTGGGTGACGCGTCCACGCATACGCCGGAATTTGCCCAGCTTGCGGGAGCGGAGGAAGGCATGATTGAAATGAACTATGCCGCCAAGGCGCTGGCATTAACGGCTTATGATCTCGTAACCGATCCGGTGGCTTTGAGAGAGGTACGGACTGAATTTGAACAGTGGCAAGCGCGGAGAAACGGGGGAGCATCCGAATGAGTAGCAACACGGCCGTACCGAGCGGCCCGAAAAAATGGCTGAAAATGCCGCATACCTTTGTCATTCTTATTTTTCTGACCTTAGTGGCCGGGATATTGACCTATGTCGTCCCCGCTGGAGAGTTTGAACGAGTTAAAAATGAAACAACCGGCAAAACGCTGCTCGTTCCCGGTTCGTACGCTCATGTCGATCCCAATCCGGTTACGCTGTGGGATATTCCGAAATCCATCGTATCCGGTCTGGTCGATTCTGCCGATGTGGTCTTTTTCATTCTGATCATCGGCGGTGTTTTTCAGATTATTACGTCCTCGGGAACGATTGAGGCGGTGACGGGAAGGGTCGCGAGGTCTTTTTCCAACAAAGGTATATGGGTGATTCCGGTATTTATTACCCTGTTTTCCGTGGGCGGTTTTACGATGGGCATGTCCACCGAGGTTATGGTATTCGTGCCGATTGGTATTGCCATCGCCCGGGCGTTGAAATTTGATGCGATGACGGGTACGGCCATGATTTCACTGGGGGCTTCCTGTGGATTTACTGCCGGGCTGCTGAATCCGTTTAATGTCGGTTTGGCACAGGCGATTGCGCAAATCCCTATTTTTTCAGGGTTGTGGCTTCGTGCCATCCTGTTGGTCATCCTGATCGTCATTACGAGCTTATATATTATGCGTTATGCCAGCAAAGTGAAGAAAAGCCCGGAAAGTAGCTTTGTTTACGAATTGGAAAAGACCGCTGAAGACAAGCCGGTGGATCTATCCAATCTGCCTTCCATACAGCTCAAGCATATCCTGATCATTTTGACCGTCGTAGTAAGCTTTGCGATGTTGATCTGGGGAGTGTCCAAAAAGGATTGGTGGATGGAAGAATTGGCTGCCCTGTTTCTTTCGATGGGAGTCATTTCCGGCTTTTGCGCAGGCTACGGGCCAAGTCGCATTGCGACAGAGTTTGCCAAAGGGGCCAAAGATATCACCTATGGTGCGCTGATTATCGGTTTTGCACGTTCCATCGTGGTTGTACTGGATCACGGCAATGTGATTGATTCCATTGTTAACAGCCTTGCTATCATGGTGGGACATTTGCCTGAATCGGTGCAAGTGCTGGGTATGTATGTGTTCCAAAACATTATGAACGTATTCATCACCTCCGGTTCGGGAATGGCCGCAACGACGATGCCGATTATGGTGCCACTGTCCGATCTGCTCGGCATTACACGGCAGACGACGGTACTTGCCTTCCAGCTAGGAGATGGATTTTCGAACATGATTTTGCCTACTTCCTCAGCCTTAATGGGGAGCTTGGCCGTATCGGGTATTCCGTATCAGAAATGGGTTCGCTTCTTTTGGCCGCTACTGGCTGTCTGGTTCGTACTGGGTGCAGTATTCGTGATTGTCGCCCAAATTATCGGATATCACTAAACTATAACTATTAAATACTTTTCAGCCCTCATCTTGCCGTGTTCGTACAGGCCTGGTGGGGGCTGTTTTATGCGAAATGGCAAATAACACGGATTTGTGTAGAGAAATACCCGGATATTTAAACGCTTTTGGGAGAACGGCAAAACTATAATAATAAGGAATTTAAATTATGTAAGCGCAATCATTTTGGGTATTTGCTTGTCATCACAACACAATGGAGGAGGACGACTTGGATGGCTCAAAGGAAAGGCGCATGGCGAAAGGGAACCTTGAACGCTGCGTTGGCAACGATGCTGGCGATGACGGGTACAACTGTGGGGATGGCGGCAGAAGCTCCATCTGAACCGGAGCTTCAGACAGCATCGGCTGTTGCCGTTGAACAGAACCGAAGTGGCAGCATCCAACTGGAAAGGCTGGATCGGGGACTGGTGGCTGCGGTGACGCCGGAGGGTGTTTTTTTAAGCTGGCGGCTGTTGGCGCAGGAAGTGAATGGTTACGGTCCAACGGGGCTGACAGGAGCGAATTTTAATGTCTACCGTGATGGTAAAAAGATTGCGACGGTGACCGACAGCACCAACTATGTGGATAAAGAAGGAAGCGGAAAAGCGGTGTACAGAGTAGCTTCGGTCGTGAATGGACGGGAAAAGGATCGCAGCGCCAAAGTGACGCCGTGGCAGCAGGGCTACTATGAGCTGCCTCTTCAAAAGCCCGCCGATGGCGTAACACCCGCAGGTGAGTCCTATACCTACTCTGCAAATGATATGAGTGTGGGGGATGTGGACGGAGACGGACAATATGAATTTTTTGTAAAATGGGACCCGTCGAACTCCAAGGACGTTTCTCAGAAGGGCTATACCGGAAATACGTATGTCGATGCATATACGGCCCAGGGCAAGCTGTTATATCGGATCGACCTGGGTGTGAATATTCGGTCAGGTGCACATTATACACAGATGATGGTGTACGATTTTGATGGCGACGGCAAAGCCGAGTTGATGTTCAAAACGGCTCCGGGTACCAAAACGATTACTTTTGACAAGAAGGGCAAGCCCAAAAAAGAAACCTATATTACCCTGCCCCGTGAGGATCGCAAAGCAGGGATTACGCATAAGGACGATTACCGTTTAAGCCGTACGGATTATTACGAGCATGTGGTGAACATGTTCATGAACTGGACGAAGCATGAAGAAGTGGTCAAAGGGAAATGGCCTGCTACGCTGGAGGAATGCTTTGGTATCGCTCCAAAGTATAGCTATCCGTTATCCCGTAAGGATGCGGAAAGCCTGACGGACTACTTTATGGATGTATACGCGCCTGCGCGGAGCGACAAAAACAAGCTGAGAGAGTTCGAAGGCTTCATTGTGGATGGACCGGAATATTTGACCATTTTCAAAGGAAAAACGGGAGCAGAGCTGGACACCGTCCGCTATGAGCCGGAGCGTCATGACGATGGCCTCATGTGGGGCGATTACGCCATGGCCCGGATTGAACCCGCCAACCGGGTGGATCGTTTCCTGGCAGGCGTGGCTTACTTGGACGGCCGCAAACCGTCCGCTGTGTTTGCACGCGGCTACTATACGCGCTCTACACTGGTCACCTACACATGGGATGGTCGCCATCTCCAAAAGAACTGGATGGTGGACAGCGGCTGGGCACCGATGACGAATCCGTTTAACGATAGTCCGCACGGGCGTGATGGAACGGACCCGAAATTCGGAACCTTGACCACACAGGGAGCGCATTCACTGAGCGTCGCAGACGTAGATGGTGACGGCAAGGACGAAATCGTATACGGCTCTGCCACCATCGACCATGACGGCAGCCTGCTG
>NZ_PNXQ01000012.1:118232-118584 GCF_005217525.1 Paenibacillus terrae
AGGAACGAAGACGAACAACTATACCAAAGGAACGCCATCGCTGGTAGCCGACATTTTCGGAGATTGGCGAGAAGAAATGCTCGTCCGCACAGCGGATAGCTCGGCGATCCGTATCTATTTGAGCACTGAGCCTACGACACATAAATTGTACACACTGATGCATAATCCGCAATATCGGGTGGATGTGGCGCGTCAAAATACAGGCTATAACCAGCCATCCTATACAAGCTTTTACTTCGCATCCGATATGGATTGGGCGAATGTGCCGATTCCCAAGCTCTACACGCCAAGAGCCGTAATTCAGGAAGAGAGCGGCGATGAGGTGGATGAGGTAGAGACATCGGAGATGGAT
>NZ_PNXQ01000012.1:118594-145140 GCF_005217525.1 Paenibacillus terrae
GGAAGCAAATAAATATGGAGGAAGTAGAGGTAGAGTCAGCAGTACCAGCAGAGGAATAATGAACACTGGGAACGACAAGTAAGCTGGATTAAAATGAAATCGCAAGGAGAGCCGTATTTACGTGCTCTCTTTTTTGCATATTTTTAATTATAGCAGCAGGAATCTTTAGTTTATGAGTTAGAAGGAGGGGGTTCAGAAGGGTATAATAAAATATAGTGCTGTATGATGATCACACGCTGATCTGGAAGGACGGCTGTCGAGCAATTGGAGGAATGCTAGTGGGGATGATGTTCTCTTTTCTAAAAAAATATCGGGTTCCAGCCATCGCGGCGCTCGTGATGATGCTGCTGGAGCTGACGGTAGAATTGTCGCAACCGTATCTGATCTCCAAAATTATTGATGAGGGCATCCGACAGCAGGATTTGTCCGTCGTCTGGTTATGGGGCGGTGTGCTGGTAGGAAGCGCCGTTATTGCTTTTATAGCGGGAATTTCCAGTTCCTTTTTTGCTTCCCATGCCAGTCAGGGCTTTGGGTATGATTTGCGGGAAAGGCTGTATCATAAGGTGCAATCCTTTTCCTATCCGGTTTTTAAACGCTTTGCTACCTCATCGCTGATTACCCGTCTGACGGGAGACGTTACGCAGGTGCAGGATACGGTGTTTATGAGCTTGCGGTTTATGACACGGGTGCCGCTGGTGGTGATTGGCAGCATTGTAATGGCGCTGGTCGTGCATTTCAGGCTAGGACTGTTGCTGGCAGTCATGGCTCCAGTGCTGTTCGTGTTTGTGCTTGTGATGATGCGGCGAACTGTTACGTTGTTTAAAGGTGTCCAGCGTCGTTTGGATGACGTTAACGGGGTGATTCAGGAGAATCTGACAGGTATCCGGCTCATACGGGTTTTTGTGCGGATGCGGCATGAAATCGAGCGCTTTGCCCACTATGGGGGCGAATTGATGAAAGGGACGGTTTCCGCTTTGCGCTGGACGGAAACGACGATGCCGTTCATTTTGTTTACCATGAATGTGGGAATTATCGCCGTGCTTTGGTTCGGACGGGGGCAAATTGCAACAGGGGATGCCAGTGTGGGACAGGTGGTCGCTGTCGTCAATTATTCACTGCGGACGATTGGAGCCTTGTCTGCCTTGTCGGGGATTGTTGTCGTGTTTTCCCGGGCGACCGCTTCCACGGCAAGGATTCGTGAGGTATTGGAGACACATCATGAAGAACATGGAGAACGGGAGCCTGTTCCAACACATAACACGCGAATCCAGGGACAGGTGGAACTGGATCGGGTGAGCTTTCATTATCCGGGCAGCGATCTCGCGGTGCTAAAGGATATTTCCTTTATGGCTCGACCGGGTGAGCGCATCGCTATTATGGGGGCCACTGGGTCGGGTAAATCCTCACTTGTGCAGCTCATTACGCGTTTGTATGAAGAAGATGAGGGCCGTGTGCGCTTTGACGGCAAGGACGCGCGGGAACTGGACGCTTCCATACTGCGTGAGGCCATTGGATATGTGCCGCAGGAGGTGCTTCTTTTCACTGGCTCGATTCGGGAAAATATCGCTTGGGGGCTGGAGGATGCCAGTCTGGAGCAGATTCAGGAAGCAGCTCGTATGGCGCAAATTCACGATATGATTGAGCGCTTGCCGCAAGGCTATGACACGATGCTGGGACAGCGCGGTGTGAATCTGTCCGGTGGACAGAAGCAACGGCTATCTATTGCCCGCGCGCTGGTGCGCCATCCGGCGGTGCTTATTTTGGATGACAGCACCAGTGCGCTGGATGTACGGACAGAGGCTGCTTTGCTGGAGGCGCTGGAAGGCTTGTCCTGCACGACCTTTCTTATTACGCAGAAGATCAGCTCGACCGCATCGGCAGATCAGATTTTACTGTTGGATGAAGGCCGTCTGATTGCGAGTGGAAGTCATGATCATTTAATGGACAGCTCAGGGCTGTATCGACGCATCTATGAATCACAATACGGAAAGGAGGAGTCGCATGTTCAAGGAACTCATTGATCCCTTCCGTCAGCCTACACCACCGTCCGGTGTGCTGCGCAACCCGGCAGGAGCAGAGGGACGCCGCAAAGCCAAGGCCAAGAACTGGTCCGGCACACTGGGCAGGATATGGGAGTATTTGGCCCGCCGCAAGGCCAAGCTAATGCTGGTGCTGTTCATGGTACTGCTCAGCTCCGGGCTGGCTTTGCTGGGTCCGTATTTGGTCGGCGTTGCGGTGGACCATTTTCTGGAAGGTCCGGGCGGACGCACGTGGATTTATTTTCTCATTGGGTTGGGTGCTGTGTATTTGCTCAATTCGCTGACCTCCTGGCTGCAAAATATCTGGATGATCGAAATCGCCCAGGAGACGGTGTACCGGATGCGTTTCGACCTGTTTTCGCATTTGCATCGCTTGCCGATTCCTTTTTACGGTAAACGTCAGCAGGGAGAGATCATGAGTCGATTGACCAATGATATCGAAAATGTCAGCTCTACGCTGAATAGCTCAGCCATTCAGATTTTTTCGAGCGTATTGACGCTGGTGGGTACACTCGCAGTCATGCTGTGGTTAAGCCCGCTGATGACACTGCTAACCTTTATCGTGGTGCCGCTGATGGCAGTCGGGATGCGCTGGATTACGCGTCGTACAGGTCCCTTATACAAGGAACGGCAGAAGAACCTGGGCGAATTGAACGGATATATCGAAGAAACGTTATCCGGGCAGCAGATTATCAAAGCATTTTCGCAGGAAAAGAGGGTTATTCGCGGCTTTAGTGAACGTAATGACCGTATCCGTCTGTCGGGCTTCTGGGCACAAACGATTTCCGGCTTTATCCCCAAGCTGATGAACGGGCTGAACAATCTCAGCTTTGCCATTGTGGCAGGAATCGGCGGGATTTTGGCTATACACGGTTCTATTACCATCGGAACGATTATCATCTTTGTAGAGTATGCCCGCCAGTTCACCAGACCGCTGAACGATCTGGCTAACCAGTGGAATACCCTGCTGTCCGCTATTGCCGGAGCTGAACGCGTATTTGAAATATTGGATGAGGATGAGGAGTCCAAGGACGAGCACGGCGCCGTAGAGCTGGAGCATGTCGAGGGCGCAGTTCGGTTTACCGATGTTTCCTTCGGCTACGATGAGGGGGGCGATACGTTAGAAGGTATTTCC
The DNA here is from genome assembly GCF_005217525.1 of Paenibacillus terrae. Taxonomy (GTDB): domain Bacteria; phylum Bacillota; class Bacilli; order Paenibacillales; family Paenibacillaceae; genus Paenibacillus; species Paenibacillus terrae_C. Next base: position 121,769 of record NZ_PNXQ01000012.1, read on the forward strand.
TTTGAAGCCAAGCGGGGTGAGATGATCGCGCTGGTCGGTCCGACCGGGGCAGGAAAAACAACGCTGATTCAGCTGATATCCCGTTTTTACAGTCCCGACAAGGGAATGATCACGCTAGACGGGCGCGACATTACCACCGTTCAGCGTGAAAGCTTGCGCTCACATATGGCGTTTGTACTACAGGATTCCTTTCTGTTCCAAGGGACAATCCGTGAAAATATCCGCTTCGGCAGGCTGGATGCCACTGATGAAGAGGTAGAGGAAGCATCGAAGCTTGCGAATGCCCATTCCTTTATCATGCGGCTGAAGGACGGATACGATAAGGTGCTGGAGGCTAACGGCAGCGGCATCAGCCAAGGGCAAAAACAGCTGCTGGCTATTGCCCGTGCTATTTTGGCCAACCCTTCGATCCTCGTACTCGACGAGGCAACCAGCAGCATCGACACGATTACTGAGATGAAAATACAAGAAGGACTGGAGCGGCTTATGCAAGGGCGAACAAGCTTTGTCATCGCCCACAGACTGAATACCATTCGTCAGGCTGACCGGATTCTGGTCTTGAAGGATGGTCGTCTGGAGGAGCAGGGTTCTCATGATGAGCTGCTGACCCATAAAGGCTTTTACAGCGACTTATATTATGGTCAGTTAAGAAAGCAAAGCTCTTAAGCTGGCTCTCGATAAACGGATTTGCAGGTTGTTCTGGTTGTGGGCGATATCGTCCATGACCAGAAAGTCGAACAGTGCTTTCACAACGTTTAATATACCCATACCCCGTATATGTATGTTAGTATTGGTGTGCAAGAATAAAATCCCACTTCGAAGGAGAGGTCATCATGAAAATCGCAATCATGCTTTTCGATGGAATCACAGCTTTAGATGCAATTGGTCCATACGATGTATTTGCTGCTACACTAAAATGTGAAGTGAAGTTTGTCGCTAGGAAAAAAGGGTTAATCAAACTGGACTCAAATATGGGTTATTTGCATGCCGATTACAGTTTTTCAGAAGTACCTTCAGCCGATATTCTTGTTGTTCCAGGTTGCAGTCCGCCAAATTATAAAACTCCAATGAATGACGAAGAAACGTTAAACTGGATTCGCCAAATACATGAAACTACGAAATGGACCACGTCGGTTTGTAACGGCTCTCTGATTTTGAGCGCAGCAGGCTTGTTAAATGGCACCGTAGCCACCAGTCATTGGGGTTCCTTAGACCTGCTCCAATCTCTAGGAGCTATTCCTACAGATGAGAGAGTGGTTCGTCAGGGCAAAATCATTACAGCAGCCGGTGTCTCCTCTGGTATTGACATGGCACTCCAGCTAATAGCATGGGAATTGGGAGAAGATATGAGTAAAGGAGTCCAGTTGATTTTGGAATACGATCCTCAACCTCCGTTTGACACGGGCTCACCCAAGAAAGCACCTGCTTTATTGGTAGAACAAATAAGAGGCATGTTACAAGAGTTTGCAAAACGGGAACCCAATGTGTAAATCAAGAAGGAGCGGTATAATGAAACCACATTTTATCCCTTTCTCTGTTAAAACCTTGTCCCGTTGAAACGCAAAAAAGAGCCGTAAACCGGCTCTACATAAAGCATGCATTATTATACGGATTTAGTAATCGGGCTGTGTAAAGGGCTAGTTTCAAGCTCAGCCGATGCTGAAGCCATCTCCGCCTGTCTGCCGGGATGAAACTCATTTTCTGATTTGGCGACGATGACAGTAGCGACCCCGTTACCGATCAGATTGGTGATGGCGCGTGCTTCTGACATAAAGCGGTCAACGCCAAGCAGTAGCGCCATCCCGGCCAGCGGGATCGAAGGAAATGCCGCCAACGTGGCTGCCAGTGTAATAAAACCGGAACCAGTGACGCCCGCGGCTCCCTTCGAGGTCAGCATGAGAATACCGAGCAGTGTCAACTGCTGCCATATGGTCATGTCGACGCCGGAGGCCTGAGCCACGAATATGGCGGCCATGGACAAATAGATCGCCGTACCATCCAGGTTAAACGAATAGCCCGTTGGAATGACCAGGCCAACCACCGATTTGGAACAGCCGTAGTTCTCCATTTTATTCATCATACGTGGCAGGGCAGACTCAGAGGATGAAGTACCAAGTACAAGCAAAATTTCTTCTTTAATATAAGCGATAAACTTGAAAATGCTGAACCCGTACATGCGAGCAATCAGACCGAGCACAATGATAACGAATAAGGCCATAGTCAGGTAAACGGAGCCCATCAGCTTGCCCAGAGAGGTTAACGACCCAATGCCGAATTTACCAATGGTGTATGACATGGCACCAAATGCGGCGATTGGGGACAATTTCATGACCATATTGACGATGCCAAAGAAGGCGTGCGACAATTTGTCGAACAGGACAATGACGGGTTTGGCTTGCTCCCCCATCGCCGTCAGTGAAAGCCCGAAAAGGATGGCAAAAAACAGGATAGGCAGCAAATCTCCGCCTGCCATAGCGCTTACTACATTTTCAGGAATAATGCCTACGAAGAAATCAACTACTCCGTGACTTGTTTCCGCTGCTTTTTGAGCATATTGAGATACGTCTCCGGTTGCTTTGCTCACATCAATGCTTGCTCCCGGTCTTACCAGGTTAACAACGATTAGCCCAATAGCCAGCGCAATCGTGGTAACGATTTCAAAATAGAGAAGGGCCTTTCCGCCGATGCGACCGACCTTCTTCATGTCCCCCATGCTGGCAATCCCGTGTACAACTGTAAAAAATACAATGGGTGCGATGACCATCTTAATGAGCTTGATAAAGGCATCTCCAAGTATTTTGAGCTTTTCGCCTGTTGCAGGAAAAAAGTGACCTAAAAGAATACCCAGCACAATAGCGATAACGACCTGAACCGTCAAGTTTTTAAAATTAATTCTCAGTTTCATAGGGATACGCTCTCGCTTTCTTTTGATTTTTGAAAACGCTTTATTTTTGTATCCCCAGTGTAAAAGCTGCGTTCTTGACAAACAAGAATACGGTCATAACGTTCTTTTTGATCTTTATGGTCCTTGAATCATATCCATCAGGTCCGACCCGATGATGGGAGTAAACTCCTGATAGAGCACGCGCAGACGTTCTCTCCAAAGCTTACGCTCACCCTCGGACAGATGGGTAATTTTAATGTCTCCGGTCTGCTCCAACTGGCGAAGGCGATTCGCATTTTCGTCTGTTTCCCGTTTGCTCCAGCGCGTCGTTTCCTCAAGTGCCTCTTGTAGCACCCGCCTGGCGTCACTTGGGAGGTGATCCCAATCGGATTTGTTAAATACGACGGCATAACCCAGATAGCTGTGGTTGCTGATGGTCATATAACGTTGCACTTGGTAAAACCGTTTGGTGAAAATATTGGATATTGTGTTCTCCTGTCCGTCTGCCGTTCCCGTCTCCAGGCTGTGGTATATTTCATTAAAAGGAGTGCTGATAGTCGATGCTCCCAGCGCTTCAAACTGGCGATCCAACACCTGGCTTGGCTGGATACGAAATTTCAAGCCTGCAAAGTCTGCGGGCTCTCTAATGGGATGGACGTTGTTAGTGATTTGACGAAAGCCGTTCGACCAGAAGGCGACGCTTTTCATTCCATAGGGTTCAAGTGTCTGCGATAACCGCTTGCCCAATTCTCCATTCAGTGCCTGATCGACTTCAGCCTGATTCTCAAAGGCAAACGGAAGATCCATCACTAGCCAGGCTGGATCAATCGCATTCAAATTAGAAAACGAAGGAGCAATCATCTGGATTTCTCCTCGTTGAAGTGCAGCAACCTCCGTGGTTTCTGAATAGCGCATTCCATTGGGGAACACTTGAATCTCAATCCGATCGTTTGATTTTTCTTTAACCCGTTGTGCAAAATGAGCGGCTGCCAGTCCTTTAGGCGAGTTTTCAGCCACCACATGGCTAAATTTGATCACGATCCGATCTTTAAGGCCGGTAAATTCATGATCATAAGGGAGTTTTTCACCAAAATTCTTTTGAAAACCGATCACATAAGCCGTTAGGATACCCAGTACGAGCAAAACACCAAATCCAGCAGCTCTTTTCACAAAGTAACCTCCCATCTGTTGCTATTTTAGACCCATTATTCCACAATGGTATTCAAAGGTAAACGCTTTAAAGGGAAGGAGAAGAGGATGAACAGACTTCGCATATATTGGAAAATAATGATACTTTCATTTGGAGTCGTTCTTTTTTCTCTTTTGATCGGCGGTCTTTTTCTGTTTGGCAGCGCCACCCGGCTCAAGGAAGAAGAACTCAAACAGCGGCTTACGATTACGGCCCAGACGGTTGCGAACCTGCCGGACGTAGTGGAAAGAATTGATGACCCGAATGCTTCTGCCGTGATTGCACCTATGGCGGACAAAATTCGGATATTAAACGATGCGGCTTATATCGTCGTGCTCGATATGAAGCGCAAACGGTTGTCTCACCCGCTTACAGAGCGAATCGGCGGAACGTTTCAGGCTCGGGATGATGATGCCGCATTTGCTGAACATACGTATGTTTCCAAAGTACGCAGCGAGGCGGGCATCGGCTTGCGTTCCTTTGTGCCGATTATGAATGCTTCCTCGGAGCAGGTGGGCGTCGTTGTGGCGGGCGGCCTGCTGCCAAGCGTGACGGAGATTATCCGTCAGGAAAAGCAATCCATCATCATCACTTCGTTGCTGTCGCTGATGTTTGGGGTGATTGGCTCCGCATTGCTGGCCCGTCATATTAAGCTCCAGATGTTCAACCTGGAGCCGCAGGAGATTGCTAGAATGTTTCGTGAGCGAAGCGCAGCCTTTCAAGCGATGCATGAGGGGGTCATTGCGATTGACCGCAATTGCTTCATTACGATTTTTAACGAACGAGCCAAGCAAATCTTCGATGTGCACCGCGATGTAGCGGGCTTGCCGATCCGCGAGGTCCTCCCGGATACCCGGTTGCCGGAAGTGCTGGATTTGGGAGTGGCGATTCTGAGTAAGGAGCTGAAAATTGGCGGAACCATTATTTGGAGTAACCGAATTCCCATCCGTGAACAGGGAGTTACTCTAGGGGCAATCGCCATATTTCAGGACAAGACCGAGGTGACGAGAATGGCCGAGGAGCTCACAGGTGTCAAAGAGTTTGTTCATGGGCTTCGTGCACAAAATCATGAGCATATGAACAAGATGCATACCGTCGCCGGCTTGCTCCAGCTTGGGCAGCAGAACGAGGCGTTAAGCTATCTGTTTGAGGTGACCGAGCAACAGGAGGAGATCACGCGCTTCCTTCAACGGCATTTCGATGATGACGGAGTTGCAGGACTGCTATTGGGTAAAATTAGCCGTGGTAAAGAGCTCGGGATTGATATCAGGATTGATCCTGCCAGCAAAATGAGTTATTTTCCCTGGCTGATTGACCGCCATGATTTCGTTCTGTTACTCGGAAATTTAATTGAGAATGCCTTTGATGCACTGGCGGATACAGAAGCCGGCTCCAAGGAGATTTATGTCAGCATCCAGCAGGATGACGAATATATGTTCATATTGGTCGAGGATAATGGCTGTGGAATGTCGGAGACAACGAAGCAACGAATGCTCGAACGCGGATTTACGACTAAGGACGGAGAAAGCCGCGGCATGGGGCTGTATTTACTAAGCGGGATTATCACCAAGGGGAACGGCCGCCTGACATGCGAATCTTCACTTGGCTTGGGGACTTCGATAGAGATTCTATTTCCGTTGAGGGAGAGAGGGGGAAGGAGCGACGATGAGTAAACCTATAAAATCACTTTTTCGTGTGCTGCTGGTCGAGGATGATCCGATGGTACAAGAGGTGAATAGACTGTTTATCGAACAGGTTGACGGGTTCCAGGTGGTAGGTCTGGCCTCCAACGGGCTTCGGGGGTTGGAACTGATCGAGGAGCTACAGCCTGATCTGATTTTTCTTGACGTATTCATGCCGTCGCTGGACGGAATTACGACTTTACAGCGCATCCGTTCCCTGGCATTGCCTGTAGATGTAGTTGTCGTGACCGCCGCGAAGGATACGGAAACGATCCGCGAAATGATGCGAAACGGAGCGTTCGATTATATCATTAAACCGTTTAAGGTAGAGCGTATCCACCATACGCTGGAGCGTTACCGGGTGCAGCAGGCTGGATTATGGGCGGAGGAAGTAGGAACCCAGGAAGAGCTGGACCTTATTATGCAAAATGGAGAAGCTGTTAAGGATGTGGTAGTACCTGCTCCAGTATACGAGGAATGGGCGATGTCCTACGATGAACTGCCAAAGGGCTTGAATGCTGCCACCCTGAAACAGGTGCTTGTGGTCATGGAGCAGCACGGCGGCAAGCTGTCTGCTGAAGAAACCGCCGAGGGAGTAGGTATTGCCCGTGTAACGGCAAGAAGGTATCTGGATTATCTGGAGAAAAGAGGGATCGTGCGCCTGGTTGTGCATTACGGCGGGGTCGGTCGTCCCGTGAATCGGTACGAGCTGCTGCGTGATCAAAATGACCATAAGTAACAATATGGACAAAAGCTTCCCAACGCTTTTATGAAAGCGATAACATGTAAAGGCAGGGGAACCTGGAAAAGAAACAATACACGTGTCTGTCTTAGTGCCGCACACGTGCTATGAAAAGAATAGGAGTGGGTGTACCGTGGCCTTTAATAGTCTGATTCTTCGGTTGGAGCTCGTTCATGCCAAAGTAAACTTCGGTGAGGTAGCATCAACGATCAGCCGTGCTGGTGGAGACATTACTTCCATTGATGTTATTCGCCCCGGACAGGATTCGTCCGTTCGTGACATCACAGTTCACGTCGCTGAAATAGCAGAGACTTCGCTCATCGAATCACTCAAATCGTTAGCAGGCATTCAACTCATTAACGTTTCTGACCGCACGTTTCTCGCGCACTTGGGGGGTAAAATATCAGTCCAACCCAATTTGCCGATCAAAAATCGGGATGATCTATCTCGGGTATATACGCCAGGGGTGGCCCGCGTCTGCACGTCCATTCATGAAAATCCGAAAAAAGCGTACTCGCTGACTATCAAACGAAACACTGTTGCGGTTGTAACCGATGGTACCGCTGTGCTGGGGCTTGGCGATATCGGTCCGCATGCGGCTGCGCCCGTGATGGAAGGCAAAGCGATGCTGTTCAAGCAACTCGCCGGAGTCGACGCCTTTCCTATCTGTCTGGATACGAAGGATACAGAGGAAATCATCCGTACCATTAAGGCGATCAGTCCTATTTTCGGGGGAATTAATTTAGAGGATATCAGTTCTCCACGCTGCTTCGAGGTCGAAACCCGTCTGGCGGAAGAATTGGATATTCCCGTCTTTCACGATGATCAGCACGGAACGGCGGTGGTTGTGATTGCCGGGCTGCTGAATGCGCTAAAGGTGGTTGGGAAGCGGATCGAAAATGTTCGGGTCGTTGTGAACGGAATAGGGGCCGCAGGCGTGTCAATATGCAAAATGCTGCTGGCTGCAGGGGTAAACCGGCTTGTGCCTGTAGACCGGGATGGAGCTATTGTACGTGGCGAGACCTATTCCCATCCGATGTGGCAGTGGCTGGCGGATCAGCCTCAAGTGGAGCCGGAGCCAGGCACGTTAAAAGAAGTCATCCGTGATGCGGATGTGTTCATCGGTGTGTCACGTGCCAATCTGCTGAATGCCTCAGATGTACAGGGGATGGCGGTGGATAGTATTGTTTTTGCTATGGCCAACCCGCATCCGGAGATAGTGCCCGAAGAAGCGATACCGCATGTTCGCGTGTTTGCGACAGGACGCAGTGACTATCCGAATCAAATCAACAACGTACTTGTATTTCCGGGAATTTTCAGAGGAGCGCTCGATTGCCGCGCACGCCGTATTAACGAGCCGATGAAATTGGCCGCCTCCCGCGCAATTGCTTCTGTCGTAAGTGAACGGGAGTTAAACGAGCAATACATTATTCCAAGCATCTTCAACGAACAGGTCGTTACCGAGGTGAGGAAGGCCGTAATTGAAGCGGCTATTTTGACGGGAACGGCACGGCGTATTCCACCGGATTTCAGATAGCCCGCTAGAGCGAAATAGAATTACATAGCATCGTCTGTTAAACTGTGAAAATAAGCGGTTGCAGATACGTTGCCGTGTTAGCTGACCTATTTTGCGGAGGTGCGGGGATGAACGGAAGTCTGTTTGAGCCACGGCTGCGTGACGGGGATTATAGTCCCCGTTTTTTTGCTTACTATTACAAGCAGTGGCACGATTACACCATGCCATATCACGAACATCATTCTACAGAAATTATGTACATGATCTCCGGCTTGTGCCGGGTAGATGTACAGACGGGAGAGAAAGCGGGAGAAAGCATCACGCTGCGTAAAGGGGAATTTATTATGCTCGACGCGGGTGTGTCGCACCGACTGGTCGTAGAAGGAGAGCAACCGTGCCGGATGCTGAATGTGGAGTTCGGTTTTACGGAAGGGGTGCAAGTAGGTCCGTCTATCCGACAAATGGCAGGGGAAGAGCATGAGGTCACAGCCTTCATGTCGCATCCATTCCCGTACCTGGTGCTGTCTGACCCGGAAGAGGTGTATTATACGCTGAAAAGCCTCGTACTGGAACTGGATCGGCGAAAAAAGCATCCGGGCGCAATGGCTGAGCTGCTGTTTATACAATTACTCGTGCGGATTGCGCGTTTACGTGAGGAAATGGAACGCAGTAACACGCAGCAAACGGATGTCTACATTAGACGTTGCATCGAATTTCTCCATCTTAACTATGATCGGGAAATTCTGGTCAAGGATATGGCATCCGCGGTGAATCTGCATCCGGGGTACTTGCACCGCATTTTCAAAAAGCATACCGGACAAACACTCACCGCCTATTTGACGATGCTGCGGATGGACAAGGCTCGAATGCTGCTTCAGCAAACGGACATTCCCATTCATGAAATTGCCGATTATGTAGGCGTAGGCAGCAGGCAGTATTTTCATATGCTGTTCAAAAAGCATACAGGCAAGACGCCTGTTGAATACCGCTCTGCCGTGGAACGCCATGTGTGGAACTATGCGGAGGAGGAAGGGGGCATTACAAATAAGCAATAAGAAGCCTCTGAACCATTGCCGATTTTAAGTCGGTATGACTTCAGAGGTCTTGTGTTTTAAAGCATTTTCACACGTGTCCGGGCTTCTTGAGAGCTAAAGTTAGGTCATTTCCCGAGCCACATATTTTCCATCTGTTCAAGTGATCTTCCCTTGGTTTCAGGAACCTTGCGCCATATAAAGACTACGACGAACAACGAGATGGCTCCGAATGTCCAAAAAGTATTGGACGGACCGACTGAACTCAGCAGAGGAGGGAATGCCTGGGACACCAGATAATCGCCGGCCCATAATGCCATCGAAGCGATGGCGACCGCTTTGCCGCGAATGCGGTTCGGAAAGATCTCCGAGATCATAACCCATACGATCGGCCCAAGTGATATAGCGTAGGAGGCCACGTAAATCAAAATCATAATGAGCACAAGCGGTCCGGTGGTCAAATTCATTTTGAATACGGTTCCGATAATGACCAAACAGAGGGTCATCAACGAGGTGCCGATCATCAGCAGGACTTTTCGTCCTGCTTTGTCGATCAGCCAGACGGATACGATGGTAAACAGCACATTGATCAACCCGATCCAGATGGTCTGGGTCAAAGAGGCGTCCGTACCAAGTCCCATTCCTTTAAAGATAATCGGCGCGTAATATAAAATGGCATTGATGCCGGTAATATGCTGCATAATGGCGAGCATGACACCGATAAAGAGAGCGACCCGAATACCGGGAGCGAACAATTGTTTAAGTGAGTCATTCTCATTTTTGAACGATTCCTTGATATCAAGCACTTCCTGTTTAGCGGCTTCTTCACCGTGAATTTTCAGCAGAATCGGCAGCGCTTCATAAGGTCGATTCTGTTTAATAAGCCATCTCGGGCTTTCGGGTATGAAGAGCATCAAGAGCATAAAGATCAGTCCCGGAACGGCTCCCACTCCGAACATCCAGCGCCAGGCTGTTGAGACACCCCAGGCTTCATCCCCCAGGCTGACGATCCAAGAATTCTGAAAATAAACCAGGAAAATGCCTGTTACGATCGCCAACTGATTTAAAGCAACCAAACGGCCACGGTATTTGGCGGGAGCGATCTCCGCGTTGTACACCGGACAAATGGTGGAAGTGATTCCTATGCCGACGCCGCCGATCATGCGAAAGATAACATACCCGGTGAACGTATCTTGAAGCGCAGAGCAGATCGAGCCGACGACGAATAAAAATCCGGCGGCCAGCAATACCTTTTTTCTGCCGATCCTTTCACTCATGTAGCCAGAGAGAGCCGCTCCTGTGACACTCCCGACAATCAGACTCGACACCGCCCAACCAACCTGAAATTCGCTCAGCGAAAAACGCTGCTGTAGGAATTCGACTGCTCCCGAAACAACCGCGATATCAAAACCGAACAGGATGCCTCCAAGCGCAGCTACGATGGATACCAGCGTCACAAAAAGCATATTGGGTTTTTCTGATTGAAGCGCTTTCTGTTGAGCGCTTTCATTATTGATGATTACTGCCATATTATCATCTCCCCTCCAGATTCCTGGAACCTCATTCCGTTCTTCGAGGAGAAGTATAACATGCGCTTATAAAAGAAAGGCCGGTTATCGTCTTCAATAAACGGACCTTTTCATGCACGATTTTGGCTTTGATTCCCGAATTGGAGACGGAGGGGGTAAACCTAGCATTACCTTGTCATTCGAGCTTAAAAAAATCCATGCCGATGGTCGGCATGGATGAATCTCTACTATTTTTGGCCTTTGAACTCAGTGGGAGGAACGCCCGTTATCTTCTTAAAGACGCGGCTAAAATAGTTCGGGTCCTTATAACCCACTTCAAAGCTGATTTCCTTAAGAGCGAGGTTGCCGGCCTTAATCAGAGAAATGGCTTTATCAATCCGCAGCCGGGTTACGAAGTCGATGAACGTTTCTCCGTATTCCTGTTTGAAAATTTTGCTGAAATAGTGAGGATTCAAATGGACGAAATCAGCTACTTCTTCCAGCGAAAGATCATCGTTGAATCGTTCCTCGATATACATTTTCGCCCTGCCCAGCATAGTCAGTGTTTGAACCTCCCGCTGTTCGCGTATCCGTTGCAGTGCTGACATGACGTACGTCTGCTGAAGTATTCCTTTCTCCGCTTTGACGGCAAGCAAACCAGTCTCTGACGACTTCAGTTCGTCAAAGTGGCAGTAACCCTCATCCCGGTTGCGTAGGGTGGAGGCAAAAACGGCTTCGAAATAGGACTTACGAAGTCCTTCCTCGCCGCTATGCAGCGATCCGATTCCAATGACCGTCTTTATGCCAAGTTGCTGCCGGGCAAGCTCGGAGAGCTGCTGGACAAGGTGTTTAACCAACTGCCGCCAACTGTTTTCGCTGGTGGCAGGCGGCTTTCGTAAAAAAGTGGCTACATGATTGTCGATCAAGGAGCTTACAATTGAATTCGGGCCATGCGTTTTTACATAGCTTCGGAAATGATCGTAAATTTTCTTTTTATCCTGCTCGTCCGTATATCTGTCAAAGGCAGCAATGATGGCGCTTCCCTGATCAAGAGGAAAGTCCAGCCATTCCGACAGCTGGGAAGCGCTCGAATCCACCGTCTGGTCGACCATAAGCATTAAAGCCAGCTCATTTTCTGCGAGCGGCATCAGCTGCGAGATTTTGTGCCTAAGCTCCAATTCTTCCGTACGTGCCCGCTTCTCGCGCTCAATTTCTTCAATCAGTTGTTTCAGTGTACCGATGACTAACTCTCGCTTCGCCGGCTTCAGAATATATTCTTTTACGCCCAAAGAGAGCGCCTCCCGGGCATAGGCAAAATAATCATAGGCGGTGACGAGCACGAATCGGGTATCGGGAAGCCGCTCCTTTAATTCACGAAGCGCTTCGAGTCCGTCAATTCCGGGCATATTGATATCCAGAATGGCAATATGGGGACGGTGCTCTTCCGCGCATTCAATCGCCATGCGGCCGTTGCCGGCATGAATAAACCGGAATACCCCCGGCATCGCCCGTTCCACTGTCAATTCCAGTCCTTCCCTCTCCAAGGCCTCGTCATCCGCGATCAACAACCGATACATCAGTCCGCTCACTCTCCTTCTTAACTGGGATTCGTATTGTTATGGCAGTACCTTGTCCGGTATTGCTGCTGATTTCAACCATTCCTTCCTTTCCGTAAAACAACTGCAGCCGCTTAAACACGTTTTGCATTCCAAGTCCCGTTGAACTGCTGCTTTCGGCTCTGCCTTCAAGACGGAGCACGGACAGTCGGGTTTCCTCTGCCATGCCCTTTCCATTGTCCGAAATTACAATTTGCACATCCTCGCCCGCTCTCGACAGCGTCAACGCGATAATGGCTCCGTTTTCCATATCTGCGACACCATAAAGAAAAGCGTTTTCAATCAACGGCTGGATCGTCAGGGCCGGAATTTGCTGCTGAAGTACGGAAGCGTCAAATTGAAGATCAAAGCGAATTCTGTCCCGGAAGCGCGCCTGCTGGATGGTTACGTATTCGCGGATATGATCCAGCTCCTCCTGGAGAGTTACGGGTTTGTCCAGCTTCTGTAGGCTGTACCGCAGAAGATTGGACATCGAAACGATCAGGTCGCTGGTCTTCTCTGCCCCTTCCAGGATCGCCAGCTTGGAGAGCACATTTAGGGTATTGAACAAAAAATGCGGGTTAATTTGATTTTGCAGGGCCAGAAGCTCCAGCTCCTTCACAAGCCGCCGCATTTCCAGACTCTGTTTATCCTTCTCGATGAGGATGCTCAAATCGGTAGACATTTGCGAAATGGCGTCCGACAGTACGCCTAGTTCGTCATCCCGTCGCGGTTGGGGCTCGATATTCAGATCGCCTGTGGCGATTCGCTTCGCCAGTCCGACAAGTCTGCCGACAGGACCGGTAATGCTGCGCGAGACCCAGATTGCAAGCAAAACCCCCATTAAAGCGTTCATGCCGAACAGCGCCACTCCCAATCCGTTCATTCGTTCATTCTTGTTCCGGATGTTCTCGATGATCGGCCGGTAATAAGCCAGTTCAGCATCGACCAGTCGCTGTCCCTCCTCGTGGGTATAGCTGACGGTTTTCTCCGCTTCAATATAATGTTCAAAAGCCGATTGAGGATCTTGTGCATTGGCGTCCAGAACTGCGGCTTGTTTCTGTTCAAGAAATGTGGCCAACAGATTCACGTAGTCCTCCTCGGCGAATGAAGGGGCGGCCGAGTCGGAGACTTCCTGAATTCTGCCTTTCAACTGCATCAATTGGCGTTCTGTCGGGCCCTGCACAGCCTTATCGTCTCTCGGATTAAGCAGATAGGCGTATAGGAGCTTTAAGTTGCTCTCCGCCGATTCGGAGGTTTGCTCAATGAGCAGAATTCGGCCAAGCATTTCATCGTAGCTCTGTTGTACGACCTTTCCGCTTTGGAATACAAAATAAGCGATGATATTGGCGAACACAACTAGGAGGGGGATGAACAGAAGCAGCTTCGTTCTGATCGTCATCGTCCGTCATCTCCGGCCATGTTGTCGGGAGTGTCCGCATGCACTTCATATACCCTGGTGTATGTTAATTTCTGGGGATCATTCCCCTTTAAGTAATCATTCAGCAGTTTTATGGCCTTAGCCCCCATTTCCACTGGCTGCTGAACAATGGTCAGTTCGATTTTGCAATCTCTGATGGCTTTCAACGTATCGGCCATATCGTCAAAAGCGAAAATCTGCAAGCTCCGCGCTCCGTTCCGCTCCGAGGCTTCCAGAATGCCAGGGCCGTCCAGCGCACTGAATCCGACCATGTAGCGGATCTGCGGATACTGGATGAGCATGTTCTGGGCTTGCTGGGCTGCCTGAAGCCGCGAAATGTCCGAGGAGCGAATCTCCACAATGCGGAGCTCGGGATAGCGGCCGATCACGGAACGAAAGCCGGCAAGCCTGAGCCGCTGGTTCTCGACGCGCTCGTTACTGATCATAACTCCAATGTTGCCACGCTCTCCGGAGGCTTTCGCCAACAGTACGCCCATCCGCTTTCCTGCTCCTTCATTATCCGTTCCGACGTAAGCCAGTCTTCGGGAGTCCGGCTCATCCGTATCGATCGTGATGACGGGTATGCCAAGTCCGGCCGCTTTGTCGATTAATCGGCGATACTCCGGATCATTTATCCCTTGAACCAGAATTGCATCCGCCTTGGCAGCGATCGCTTTATCCAGCAGTTTGATCTGCTCGGACGGATTAATGCGGTCCGGCCCGATATAATCGAGCCGCATACCGTACTGTTCCGCTTCCTTTCGGGCTCCTTGTTCGATTGACCGCCAGTAATAATTGTCCAACTCTTGGGATATCAATACCACTTTTGTATCCGAAACTCTGTCTTTTGGCGAAACCGTTTTCAATTGTTCTGCAAATTGGTGAATTTGAAGAGAAGACAGAGTGAACTGAAACAGCAGCCAGGCAAATGGCAGGAAGACGGGGATAAGGATAAATGTCCATTTACGGTTTGACATGTCTTGCTCCTTTGGGAATATTTACAGACTCAACTCATTATACAGCAACAAAAGAACCGCACACAGCTATCGTTGGCATACGCGCGGTTAATGAGGAGGAATGGCATATTGCAATCAAGGTACATCTGAATATGGATGATAATACAAGTTTAATCCAAATAAGCCTAGTGGGCCTTCGTAGAGTTGATTTTAAATAGAAAAGCTCCGTATCCCACCATATGTTTTACATCTTCATCAGATACTTTGTGGTGATATAGCATTTCACCCTCGATTTCAACAAAGCCCCCGCCAGCTCCGATAATTCCGTCGAAACCCACTTCCAGGATGAAATCGTAAATCTCCGCTTTGGAGCGGTCTGTACAATCTTTTTGCTCATTCTCAGGCTGCTCCTTGCTTTCAAATATTTTCTTTATGTTACTACATTATGGCCCCCGTTGATATAAAGGTTAGGATTTTTGACACCTATACGCGAATCTGGTCATGATTTTGATAACGCTTCCCTCTGGCAAGTTGCTACAATGACGGTATACTACAATTCTAACGCTGGAGGTTGAATACCGTGTCATTTAAAGTGGCTTTTATTGGAGCGGGGAGTATCGGCTTTACCCGTGGAATTTTACGAGATCTGTTGACGGTGCCGGAATTTAACGAGATTGAAGTGTCTTTTACGGACATTAATCAGCACAATCTGGATATGGTCACTGAACTGTGCCAGCGGGATATTCGGGAGAACGGCTTGTCCATTCAAATACAGTCCTCCACGGACCGGAAAGTGGCTTTGAAGGATGCCAAATATGTGATTTGTACGATCCGGGTTGGCGGGCTGGAAGGCTTTGCGACCGATGTAGACATTCCGCTGAAATATGGTGTGGATCAATGCGTGGGCGATACGCTGTGTGCAGGAGGTATTATGTACGGGCAGCGTGGTATTGCGGAAATGCTGGAGATCTGCAAGGATATCCGCGAGCTAAGCGCACCTGATGTGCTGCTGCTGAACTACTCCAACCCGATGGCGATGATGACCTGGGCCTGCAACAAGTACAGCGGCGTACGTACGATTGGGTTGTGTCATGGTGTGCAGCATGGGCATCACCAAATTGCCGAGGTATACGGCTTGGAGAAGCAGGATGTGGACATTGTGTGTGCCGGAATCAATCACCAGACGTGGTATATTCAGGCGTCACATGAAGGCAAGGATCTGACAGCCGGGCTACTGGAGGCTTTTGAAAAGCATCCCGAATATAGCCGTACCGAAAAGGTACGCATCGACATGCTTCGCCGTTTTGGCTATTACAGCACCGAATCGAACGGCCATCTAAGCGAGTATGTTCCCTGGTATCGGAAGCGTCCGGATGAAATTCTTGACTGGATTGATCTGGGAAGCTGGATTAACGGAGAAACGGGAGGCTATCTGCGTGTATGTACGGAAGGACGCAACTGGTTTGAAACAGATTTTCCAAACTGGATGAAGGAAGATCCGCTGGAGTATAAGGCGGAAAAACGCGGTGAGGAGCATGGCTCCTACATTATCGAAGGACTGGAAACAGGACGTGTATACCGGGGACATTTTAATGTCGTCAACAACGGAGTGATTTCCAATCTGCCGGATGATGCGATTATTGAGGCGCCCGGATATGTGGATCGTAACGGCATTTCCATGCCGCTTGTGGGTGAGCTGCCGCTCGGCCCTGCGGCTGTCTGCAATGTTAGTATTTCCGTGCAGCGATTGGCAGTCGAAGCTGCCGTGCATGGGGACGACAAGCTGTTGCGGCAGGCGTTCATGATGGACCCGCTGGTGGGTGCAGTATGCAATCCGAAGGAAATCTGGCAAATGGTCGATGAAATGCTGGTAGCGCAGGAGGCATGGCTGCCGCAATATGGAGCGGCGATTGCCGAGGCGCGCGAACGTTTGGCTGCTGGCAACCTGATCCCGACCCGGGATTACGAGGGAGCGGCGAGGATCAAGGTCAAGACGGTCGAGGAAATGCAATTGGACCGGGAGGCCGCGAACAAAAACGCTGGTGAGTCGGACAAAGGCAAGGATCGTGAAAAGGTGCAAACCAGCTGAGCCTAAACGTCCGGAGCATTTTTCAATAGTCGTAGTGTTAGAAGGGTATTTTTAGCGCCGTGATGGCCTGAAAATGCCCTTTTTTCATAGCCAACTCTCATATTTTCATACCCTCAGGTTTATAGTTGTCGATTCGGGTCGACGGAAATTAAAGAATACAGCCTTGTTATTACAAATCTTTTCTCTCTATGTCGAAGCCCCCGTTCACCATGAGGGCTCGCCACATGAGGGGTGCTCCTTTGAAAAAAGGAACTGGGTCCCCAAAAATATTGTGGCAAAAAAAACCGACAGAGTGGAAATTTATAGCCTAACTAATAATTTAATTCTTGATTTATTCAATTTACAGAATATTTCCAGTTCTATATAATCTAACATAGGAGGTGAACAAGGAATTAAACGACAAGCGTGTATCAAAGTAGAAAGCGCTTACCTTATTGCATCTATGAACGCCGATTTTTGGAGAAAGAAGGCGTAACTCACACATAATCATGTAACAATCAGGTACCGCCATAGGAAGATTCAACAAAATCTACGGAAAGATAGGTGAAGCAATTGAAAACAAAGCAAGTGCTTCGTAAAGGCATGAAGTATGCTTTTGCGCTATCACTCATTGCAAGCAGCTTTCTACCAGGTGCAGGATTTACGGATAAAATATATGCAGAATCCCATGTGGACAATCCTTATCTAGGGGCAACCAAATATGTTAGTCCTGATTATGCGGCTAGCGTCGATACGTCGATTGCCCAGGTTACAGATTCTACACTGAAAGCGAAAATGCAAACCGTCAAAACGTTCCCGACAGCCGTATGGCTTGATCGCATCGCTGCCATTAACGGTGGTGGAGGCAAGCTTGGCCTGGAAGCGCATTTGGATCAAGTGTTGGCGCAAAAGAAAGGCAACACACCAATTACGGCAGAGTTTATTGTATATGATCTGCCCGGACGGGATTGTAAAGCCTTGGCTTCCAACGGTGAGCTGCCGCTGACCCAAGCGGGGCTGGAAACGTACAAAAAGGATTATGTCGATAAAATTGCTGCTATTTTTGCCAATCCGAAGTATCAGGATATCCGCATTGTAGCGATTATTGAACCAGATAGCCTACCAAACTTGGTAACCAATTTGAATACTCCTCAGTGTGCGCAAGCCAAATCTACAGGAATTTATGAAGCCGGGATCAAGTATACAATGAATAAGCTGAACGAGATTCCGAATGTGTACAAATACGTGGATATCGGTCACTCTGGATGGTTAGGTTGGGATAACAATCGTTCAGCAACGGTATCCCTGTTTACAACTATCTTCAAAGATACTAGCAAAGGTCTGTCCAGCGTGGACGGCTTTATCTCGAATACAGCCAATACTTCACCGCTGACAGAACCTAACTTGCCTAATCCAGATTTGAATATCGGTGGACAACCGATCAAATCGTCCAAGTTCTACGAATGGAATCCTAATTTTGATGAATTGCATTTCACAGAGTCATTGCATAAAGATTTTGTCAATGCAGGCTGGCCCAGCTCGCTCGGTATGTTAATTGATACGAGCCGTAATGGATGGGGAGGACCTAACCGTCCGACTGCCGCTGTTGGCAGTGATATTAACTCCTATGTAAACTCAGGCCGTGTAGACAAACGCTCGCATCGCGGCAACTGGTGTAATAGCAGCGGAGCAGGTATGGGTACGCCGCCGCAAACAGCTCCAGCTTCCCATGTCGATGCTTATGTATGGGCGAAACCTCCGGGTGATTCCGATGGTTCCAGCTCGCTCATTCCGAACGATGAGGGTAAAGGCTTTGACCGATACTGTGATCCTACCTATACCACTAAGGATGGCACATTAACAGATGCTTTACCGAATGCACCTATTTCAGGAGCTTGGTTCCATGATCAGTTTGCGATGCTGGTGCAAAATGCATATCCAGCGATTGTCCCTTCATCTGGTGGTGTGGATCCATCACCTACAGCTCCAGCTGTACCGTCAGGCTTAAAGGCAGTTGCGGGCAATGCTCAGGTAACGCTGACTTGGAATGCGTCTACCGGTGCTGATAGCTACACGGTAAAACGTGCCACTAGCGAAGCAGGTCCTTTTACAGCCGTTGCGCCTCTTGTTACTGAGAAAGAGTACACAGATAAGGGGCTGACCAACGGAACAACTTACTTCTATGTTGTAAGTGCTACGAATGCGAAAGGAACAAGTAAGGATTCCACTGCGGTAAGCGCTGAGCCAAAAGGTACACCGACAGATCCAACGGACCCTACAGAACCAGCGGGTGATCTGGTTGTAATGTATCGGGCCGGGGACACCGATCCAGCTAATAACGCAGTCAAGCCTTACTTAAATCTGAAAAATAAAGGTACAACACCAGTGAAGCTGAGTGAGCTGAAAGTCCGGTATTATTTCACGAAAGATGGCAGCCAGGAGCTGCAATCCGCAGTAGACTATGCGCAAGTAGGCAATGATAATGTGCTGCGTACCTTTACAGACAACTATATTGAAATTGGTTTCAATGCTGCTGCTGGCACGCTTGCTGCTGGAGCGCAAACAGGTGATATTCAGATCCGCATCAACAAAAGCGACTGGTCTAACCTGGACGAATCCAATGACTACTCCTTCGATCCAACCAAAACCTCTTATACAGAATGGAATAAAGTAACGTTATTCCATAATGATAAGCTGGTGTGGGGAATCGAGCCTTAGGAATCAGGACAGAAGAAGTGCGCTCAAGCAATGGAAGGGCCCCGAAGGAAAAGCTACGGCACACTGCCGTAGCTTTTTTCGATCGTATTCAGATAAAGAACCTCATGATCAAGAGAATAAGCATTCAAATTGTGTATAATGAAAAAGAATGCTGTTCTACTGTGGAGGTCATCATGAGTAAAAAGTTAATTTTAGATGTAGATACGGGTATCGACGATGCACTTGCCATTGCGTACGCGGTCCATTCGCCAGAATTGGAACTGCTTGGAATTACAACTACCTTTGGCAATATCTCGGTGGAGGAGGCAACACGCAACTCACTGATCCTGCTGGAAAAGTTGGGTGTAGAGGCCCCGGTCGTATCTGGCGCTCACAAGCCGTATGGCCGAGAGCTGTTCAAGCCGTATTCTAGGCATATCCACGGCGAGGACGGGATTGGAAACCAGTTGAAGGGCTCGCCTTCCCGACAGGCAGCATCTGGGGATGCAGCAGATTTTATCATCGGACAGGCTCGTCACTATGAAGGCAAGCTTACCCTTGTAGCGGTGGGACCGCTGACCAACCTTGCGATTGCACTGGATCGCTGCCCCGAACTGCCGCAATTGCTTGACCGTATGATCATTATGGGCGGTGCAGTCACGGTAAAAGGCAACGTGACCCCAACGGCTGAAGCGAATATATATGCCGATCCTGAAGCCGCAGCCTACGTGTTGGGAGCAGGCTTCCCGCTCACGCTGGTTGGACTGGACGTAACCATGCAGACGCTGCTTCCTCAGCATGAAGTGGACAAATGGCGTGAGCAAGGGACCGAGCTGGCCACGTTTATGGCAGATATGACGGACTTCTATATGGAAGCCTATCGTAATTTCAGACCCGGTATCGCGGGCTGTGCTTTGCATGATCCGTTGGCCGTAGGGCTGGCGATTGATTCCAGCTTTGTGGAGACGCGCCCGATGCACATTGCCGTCGAGGTGGGTGATTCCGCCGAGGTTGGTCGTACCCGTGAAGTAACGGACAAGGATCAAGCTCATTTACAGACAAGTATTGACGTGGCACTTGAAGTGGATGCGGATCGGTTTTTGCGTCATTTTCTGAGTCGGGTGGTATAAAAAAATAATACACAAAATTGCCGATGGCACTGCATCGGCAATTTTGTGTATGCATGTTAGGCTGCGCCGCCCTCATAAACCACAAAGGAGGAGATTTATTGTGTTTTCTGCTGCTCAACGACTGCCTTTGCTGGAACACATGTACAATCATGCCCCGACAGGGATAGCCATTTTTTCGAGGGGCGGAAAATGTCTGTACGTTAATCCTGCTCTTTGTCACATGGTCGGATATAAGCAGGAGGAATTGCTGCAAACCCGATATTATCATTTGCTGTATCAAGGAGACAAAGATCGACAAGCGTTGCGAGACGTCTATGCGGGCTGGCTGAAAGCTACGGATCAAGTGTACAAGGCAGAGCTTCGTTTAAGACATCAGCGGGGAATCTCCGTCTGGTTATCGCTGGAATTAACGATATTCGATGACCCGGCTATGGGTCAAACGTATCTGATTGCCTACGCGATGGACATCACAGAAAAAAAAGACATGCAGCAGGTACTCTCGGACAATGAGGACTTGTACATGCTGATTACAGAAAATACGCCAGATGTGATTTCGTTCAGCACGCCGGATGGCAATCTTCAATATGTTTCTCCTTCGGTAGAAAAACTTCTTGGCTACACTAGGCAGGAAATGCTCGGCAAAAAACGGCTCGAATTTTATCATGCAGAAGATGCCGATTATATGCGCGTACATGGAATCTTCCAGGAAACAGGTATTATGAAGCGGCGTGTTCGTCACAAGGACGGGCATTATTTGTGGCTGGAAGTGTCATATCGCATCATTCGGGATGAGGAAGGCAAAATCAAACGAGTTCTGTCCATCGGCCGCAACATCACGGAGCGCCAGAAGAGTGAGGATAATCTTGCAAAAGCCCAGCAACTGGCGATGTTTGGTTCATGGGACTGGGATTTGGTTAACGATGTTTTGCATTTTTCCAAGGAATTCTGCAGTATTTTCGGCTTTAGCGTAAAGCCAGTCGAGACAAGTATTGATTCTTTTCTAGATGCTATTCATCCAGAGGATAAAGAGCGAATGATCGAGATCATTACGAACGTCATTTTAAAAGGGATTCATAAAGAAACCTTTTATCGGATTGTACTGCCTAATGGTGAACAGAAAGTGCTGCGTTCGATCTGGGAAGCGGAAATGGACGAGCGCGGAGAACAGCCGATTCAAATTGTCGGTATGGTACAGGATGTCACGGAGCACCAAAAGATGGAGCAGCGTCTTCGTGAAAGCGAGAACCGTTATAAATCGCTGTTCCAGCATAACCCGCTCGGTATATGCGCCATGAATATGGAGGGGCAAATCCTGAGTGTAAATCCCAGTCTGGAGGAACTTATCGGTTATACAAGGAAGGAACTGCTTGAGGCTGGATTTCTTGCGATGGCTTCTTCTGAGGAACGGGACAAGATCAGGCATCATATGGAGCTTGCAAAGCTGGGAGAAACGCAAACCTATGAATCAGAGTTCATACATAAGGATGGGGAGCGTCTGTCTATCAAGGTAACCAATATTCCGATTTTTGTGCATGAGCATATTGTCGGCTGCTATGGCATTATTGAAAATGTCACTCCTCTCAAAAGCTACATCGCCCAGATCGAAAAGCTCAGCAACGAGCATTCACTCATTCTGAACGCCGTATCCGAAGGCATTGTGGGTCTGAGCACCGAGGGGCATGTCCGTTTTATGAATCCGGCGGCGGTCGAAATGTTTGGAGTGGGATCGGAAAACCCACTGAGCGGGACATGCACGGATATGATTCGCCATGTCGATGAGATAAGCAGACATTACCCGGATGAGCAGCCATCCATTCTTCAGGCGATCCGAAGTGGTGCTTCTTATCAGGCTGAGGAAGCCGTATTTTGGAAAAAAGACGGATCCAGCTTCCTCGTCTCATACCGGATCAGTCCCCTGATGGATAATGGAGAGCGTAAAGGGGCCGTAATGGTTTTTGTAGATATGACGAATGAGAAGGAAATCATCCGGGCCAAGGAATCGGCCGAGCGGGCCGACCGGGCCAAGTCAGAATTTCTTTCTGTGATGAGCCATGAGCTTCGTACACCGATGAACGGAATTATCGGGATGGCCGGGTTGCTCGCAGATACTGAATTGGATGAGGAACAGCGGAGCTATATCGATATTATTACCAATAGCAGCAGTGCTTTAATGCAGATATTGAATGAAATACTGGATTTGAGCAAAATTGAGGCTGGAAAAATGGCGTTGCTGCACGAACCTTTTGAACTTGAGGATATGATGGGCAGTGTGGCGGATCTATTTCTCAAGCAGGCTATGGAAAAAGATATTAAGCTGGAGTGGCATGTGGATCAGGAATTGCCGGGGGTCCTTGTCGGTGACCATGTGCGTATCCGGCAGGTGCTGGTGAATTTGGTGAGCAATGCAATCAAATTTACGGAGCGAGGGCGTGTAAATATCTTTGCCGAGAGCAAGGCTTACAGCAGCCGTAAAAAGAAATGCTTGATTGAGTTCACTGTAACCGATACCGGGATCGGTATTCCCGCAGATCGCCAGCATCTATTGTTTCAGCCTTTTTCCCAGCTCCATCCGGCACTGAATCGAAAATATGGAGGAACAGGCTTGGGGCTGTCTATCTGCAAAAACCTGGTCAGTCTGATGGGCGGCTCCATTGGTGTGGATAGTGACGAGGCCAGAGGAGCCACGTTCCGGTTTCAGCTTGATCTTATGCTGCCAGAAGGGGAAGCGCTTGCGAATATAAGCCGTGACGAGCCTTACGAATCAACGGAATGCTAAAAGAAATAGCCAGTCGTGGTGCTTAACGCATCATGGCTATTTTTATGTTCAAGTGGAATGTATGAAAGAATGGCACAACACACAACAGTCGATGCTATATTATTGAAATAGATATTTACATATCTAAAATAAAAGATATAATGAGGTTTATGGATACTCTAATGATTTTTAAAGCTTT
>NZ_PNXQ01000012.1:145150-156951 GCF_005217525.1 Paenibacillus terrae
CAATATATAGATTAGAAGGTCAAGGAGATGAAAATCGTGAACAGAAACAGTCCATTATTTTTTATTGCACTAGGTATATTTGGCATTATAAATACGGAGCTTGGAGTCGTTGGTATTTTGCCAATGGTCATGGATAAGTATAACGTTACTGCACCACAAGCTGGAATATTGGTCAGTCTTTTTGCACTCACTATTGCCATTTTTGGGCCATGGGTAACTCTGCTATTTTCAAAATGGAATCGTAAATGGTTACTGATGAGCATCATGATTATTTTTTCCATCTCGAATGTGATATCAGCTTTTGCACCGAACTTTTATATACTTGTCGTATTCCGAATATTCCCCGCCTTTTTTCATCCAGTGTATTTCTCCATTGCCTTCGTACTAGCTGTTGCATTATCGAAGAAAGAAGAGGCTGCTAAAGCAAGTGCAAAGGTATTTCTTGGAGTTAGTGTGGGGATGGTATTGGGAGTTCCGCTTACTTCTTATATTGCTGATCAATTCTCTCTTGGCACTTCATTTCTGTTCTCTGCTGTTGTGAATATTATTGCGTGCGTTGGAATAGGGCTCATGGTTCCTTCCAGATTGGAGCAGAAGGAAGTAACTGTCAGGAACCAGCTTAAAATATTGAGAAAACCCACATTGTGGTTGAATATCGGTACGGCATGCTTCATATTTGCTGCAATGTTTTCTGTATATAGTTATTTTGCGGAGTATCTAGGAGAGAAAGCGCATATGAGTGGAGAATGGATTAGCACTATGCTTGTGCTTTTCGGGATTAGTGGTGTGGTTGGTAACTGGTACTCGGGAAAGATGTTAAATCATCATATGTTGAAAACGGTGTTGCTTTATCCTGTTGCTTTAGGGGTTTGTTATTTACTGCTTCAATACGTGGGTGTAACTCTTCTTCTCACAAGTGGGATTATTATTGTCTGGGGAGCTGTTCATACGAGTGGATTGATTGTAAGTCAAATTTGGCTTACATCGGAGGCTCCAGAAGCCCCGGAATTTGCGAATAGTCTGTATGTGTCTTTTTCAAATTTGGGTGTCACCATAGGGACAGCGATGGGAGGCTGGTTTATTTCTCAATTAGGAGCAGGGGATGTTGTTTGGAGTGGCCTACTTTTTGTTATATTGTCTCTTGTGTGTATTATCGTTAAATCTATGTTTTTTGGGATACATACGAAGTCAAAAAATATGTAACAAACTTTTACCGAAATCATTACAGGTTAATGATGATTTCAAGACCAGCTTTCTGAGTTGGTCTTTTTTTCTGTGAGAAATCTTCAAAGAAATGATTGACAAACTGTTCTAACTGTACTATTAATAATAGTACAGTTAGAACAGATAAGAGGATGCAGATGAACCTGATCAAGTCTTGAAAGGAGGAAGTCCATGTTCGAGCTGGATATCCGCAGCCGCAAGCCGATTTACGAACAGCTAACGGACAAGGTAAAGGAAATGATTGTATACGGATCGCTTCAGCCGGATGAGCAATTGCCTTCGGTACGGGTTTTATCCGCTCAGCTTACGGTAAACCCCAACACGATTCAGAAGGCGTATCGAGAGCTGGAACGCGAAGGATACATTTATTCCGTCCAAGGCAAGGGCAGCTTTGTCACCCCCGCCGAGCATCAGCCGCAGCAAATGAAGCGGGATGAGATTCGGGCGGCCCTATTGAAACAGATGATCGAAGCTGTCCATTTCGGTTTTACGCAGCAGGAAGTGGACGCCTTATACGTGGAAGCTACGCAATTGAAGGAAAGGGGGATGTCCCTTGATTGAATTAAGGGAAGTCACAAAGACATTTACAGAAGAAAAGGCTGTCGATCAGCTCGCCCTTACGGTGAAGAAAGGCTCTATTTTTGGACTTTTGGGCTCCAACGGAGCAGGTAAAACGACGCTGCTCAAAATCGTCGCCGGGATTTACAGACCGGATACTGGCAAGGTGCTAATCGGTGGACAGCCGGTGTATGAGCAGCCAGAAGTCAAGCAGCGCATTCTGTTTATGCCGGATACTCCTTATTTTTTCCCGCAAGCGACGATTCGCCAGATGGCCCGGTTTTACCGCTCCATTTATCCGAGCTGGAGTGAGGAACGCTACATACAGCTTACCAATATTTTCAAGCTCGACCCGAAGCGTAAACTTCACCGTTTTTCCAAGGGGATGAAACGGCAGGCCGCATTTTTGCTCGCCTTGAGCTGCATGCCTGAGCTGTTAATTATGGATGAGCCGATTGACGGACTGGACCCGGTGATGCGCAGAATGATCAAGAATTTGCTGTTCCAGGAAACCGCCGCACGGGAGATGACTGTCGTGATCTCATCCCATAATTTGCGTGAAATTGAAGACATGTGTGATCATGTCGGCATTATGCATCAGGGACGTATGTTGTTGGAAAAAGAAGTTGACGACCTCAAGTCCGATACGCATAAGGTGCAGGTTGCCTTTCGTGACAGCAAGCATGAGGAAGCCATCTGTGGACAACTTCCGGTTGTACATAAGGAACGCAGAGGGAGTGTTTTGCTGCTTATTATCCGGGGGGAACGAGAGCGGATTACAGAAACGATTCAGGCGTATGAGCCGCATGTGTTCGATTTGCTGCCGTTGACGCTGGAGGAAATTTTCATTTATGAAATGGAGGACGCAGGTTATGACATCCAACCGATTCTTCTGTAGCGGCGGCGTGATTCGCCAAAGCCTGAGACAGCATGGCTGGATCGGTCTATTGTACTTGGTGGGATTAGTGTTTACAGTGCCGCTGCCGTTATTTATGAGCATCGGAGACGAACGGGTACCCGAGGTTTTGAGCAGCTTGTTCGATAGTATAAAATCAGTAAATAATTTTCAAAATATGATTTTATTAGTTGTTCCAGTGCTGGCCGGTGTAATGCTGCTTCGTTTTATTCAACGGCAGGGTTCATCCAATTTATATCATAGCCTGCCACTGCGCAGGGAACACCTGTTAACGGCGCACTTGATTAGTGGTCTAATACTCTTACTCGTACCTGTGTGGTTGACTGCGGGGGTAACGGCTCTGGTGAATACAGCCGACCTGCCTTATATTTTTCATATCAATGATATTGGCTCATGGGCACTGGTCGTATCGGTTCTTACCATTTTTCTGTTCACCTTTACCGTATTTGTAGGTATTTGTGTCGGACAATCACTGCTTCAATCTGTTGTAGTATATGTTTTGCTTTTACTGCCCATTTTTCTGTCATCCATGATTAGTCGTTTTCTTGGCCGCCATCTGTATGGTTACTTTCAGGTTAATGGAACTATTATTCAATATAGTAATGACATAGAGTTGCGGAGTAGTAATAATATCTGGGAAAATTTATCGCCGGTTGTTCGCATTACAGATTTGCTAAGAAATCCATTTTCATATATTGAACTGCTGATTTATATGGGCGTTTCTCTGCTGTTCGTCGTCCTGAGCTATGTGTTATATCGCAAACGGCTGGTAGAGAAGGCAACGCAAGCAATGGCATTTACCTTCTTCCAGCCCTTATTTAAAGCAGGTGTGATGCTGTGCGCTATGCTTATAGTAGGGGAGTATTTTAATGGCGTAGGCGGACAAGGTAAAGACTGGTCTATCTTCGGCTATGTGCTTGGAGCTGTGTTGGGTTATATCGCTGTGGAGATGGTGATTCGCAAGACGTGGCAAATTGTACGTGTACGTGCTTTGCTGGAATTGGTCGCTTACAGCGCAGTGTTAGGTCTGGCAATGTACATGCCGACTTCCAGCTGGGTAGGCTACGAGGAGCGTATTCCAACCGCGCATTCAGTGAAGCAAGTCTATGTCGGGCCAAACCTGTATCTATATGGGGGGGGCACACGGAAAAATCTTTACTTTTCGCATGATAAAGCTTTTATCGCTTCTGTACTGAATCTACAACGTGAGCTTGTGCTTGCACATTCAGCCGGACAGATGTCTGGGTCCAAAAATGAACCCCAGCAAATGATATCCATTGCCTATCGCCTTGATGATGGTTCGATTATGACGCGAAGCTATACATTTCCTGAGCAGCCTTTCCAGGCAGCGCTGGCAAAGGTCATGGTGTCTGAGCCATACAAAACGGTAGCATACTCTTTAGATAAGCTGTATGGCAAAGCCGAGACGATCAGCATTAAATCAGGGGATGATGAGGAACGAAGGGTGGTTCTGACTGATCCGAGCGAAATTCGTGAATTTGAGGCTGTGCTGAAAGAAGAAATTTTGAATATGAGTTATAGCGAAATGCAGTCAGGCTCTTATGCGTTGGGGAATATTGATATTGTTAATAAACCTTCATCTATTTTAGCAGAAGAACCAGAGTGGAATCGCAATTTTTCCTTTAACTGGCGTACATCCTTCCACAAGCTGAATACTTGGCTGGAACGCAGAGGATATGCCGACAAGGTGATTATCACGTCGAAAGACATTTTATCTGTGAGGGCTGTTCCAATGGTTTCTCAAGAGAAGAAGCCCTATCAGCCTGGTAAGTATATTCAAGCAACGAATTTGTTCAAAATATTGCAGCAGAAGTATAAAGTCGCTGCAATTGAAGATCCGAAACTCTGGAATACTGTACTGGAAAAGCGGAATTCTTATAATTATACTCCAGAAGTGGAGAGAGGCACATATCTGATACAGATAAAAATCAAGTCTGTCAGTGGGTCCGGTTTTCGTATCGGCTATTATGTATTACATCCCAAAGACATGACACCTGAGCTTGCGAAGGCTCTACCCGCAGCTCCTTAAACGGCACAGAATGACAGGCAAGGGCTCCCCTGATTTGGGCAGACATAAAGGCTTAGAGAGATAGAGCGTAGAATATAAAGAGAGTAGTGTCCGATAAATAATGTCAGCCCAGTTCAGGAAGGAGCAGCACGATATGAAATATACAGAAGATCGTGAGTTTATACAGTTGTTGGAGCACCATAAGCAGTCCTTTGCCGGGTGGGATTTCTCATTCATCTCGGATACAGGACGCGTAGCGAGCGAGCCCTTGGACTGGTCTTATACCAGCAAGGCCATGACGCTCATCCATTCTTCCACGGCGATGCTGGATATGGGAACAGGCGGAGGCGAACTTTTGTCACGGCTACGTCCTTTTCCAGAGATTGTATGTGCGACAGAAGCGTATGCACCAAATATTCCTGTTGCCAGGGAGCGATTGGAGCCGCTGGGCGTACGCGTTATGGCTATAGATGACGACAATTCACTTCCGTTTGACGATGCCGGGTTCGATCTTGTGCTGAATAAGCACGAGTCATTTTCGCCAGCGGAAGTGCGCCGAATTTTGCGTCCAGGCGGAACGTTCTTGACTCAACAGGTAGGGGGCCTGGATTGTGCGGGCATTAACGAACGCTTGGGAGCGCCTGAGTACGAGTATGCGGATTGGACCCTTTCTCAAGCGCTTGCAGGTCTGGAAAGCAACGGCTTCGAAATCGTGGAGCAGCGGGAACAGTTTCCGATACAGCGGTTTTACGATATCGGAGCGCTTGTCTACTACTTAAAGGCGATTGAATGGCAGATTGCTGACTTTCAGCCAGAGCGATATATAGAACCGCTGTATCGTCTACATCTGGACATTCAACGTGAAGGCTATTGGGATGTGAAGCAGCACCGTTTTTTGATCCAGGCAAGAGCAATATAAAATTATTAGGTTCAATATCCAGAAGGTCTTCCTCCAAGGAAGGCCTTTTTAGGCATACTCCTTTATGGTAAATTTTACAGTCCGTGGCCGCGTGCTTTTTTTCATGATAAATTTCTATTTGTGTTGTGAAAAACAGTGAAGCGACGTGATCGGATAAGGACATTTTTACCATCTTCTCGTATACTAATCTTTACCATAATTGTACAATGAAAAAAAGCAGTGGCTTAGAGGCTCAATTCATTTGAAAAGTATAGGGGGATGTACATGTCTGATCCAAAGGGAGTTATAACCGAGTCGGAAACAGGCCCCTCCATGCGGCTAGTATGGTTTTGGCCGTGGCTGGGCGGTACATTTATGTTTGGATTGTTTTCAGTCATGTTTAATGTATTGTGGAGTATGGCTGTGGCATCTAATGTACAGCTTTTGCTGAGACGCGAAGGTGTGACGGATACGGCGGTCATTGTGATGATGGTATTATATGCCTGGATCGTCGGTCTGATTTTTGCAGCTTACGGTGTCTGGAGTGCGCGTATTTCCAGTTTGCGTAAGCTTCCGCTCATGCTGACCGGACTGTTATCCTTATTAAGTGGCCTGAGTTTATGGATTGTGGGGTTACAAGGCTCTGGCGGCCAACCAGCCGAAGTGTGGGGCAATTCGTGGCAACTGTTTTCAATCTATCACGCGTGGGCGGAGCCTGTGCTGGAGGTATTGGAGCCGTATACACAGCATGGTGAAATCTGGTTTCTGCTGACTGCACTGCTGCCGATAGCCGGAATGGTAGTGGGTGTTGGGGTGGACCGTTATCCGACGGTGACAGGAAAGAGCGGAAAGGTAGATCGCAGATGGCAATGGGTCGTGGCCGCTATGTCTGCGGCACTCGTTATTGTGCTGACCATTGCACTGATGCTGCCTCATCGTCCGTTGATCGCAGAACGGGATTTTCCAGTGGTTGATGGGGCTACAGCAGCGATTCCGTTCGCACAGGATATGCTACATGAACTGACCGGAATGAGCAAGGCGCGCGCGGCGTACGAATTGAGATTCAACACAACGCATCAGGCGTATGTAAATCTGATTGACAAGAAGGCAGATCTCATTCTGGTCGCTGGACCATCCGACGCGGAGCTGCAACTTGCGAAAAGCCAGGGAGTGAACATGAAGCTTACTCCCATAGGGCGGGATGCGTTTATTTTCCTCGTTCACGATGACAATCCTGTTCATACGCTGTCTTCAAAGCAGATTCGTCGTATTTATGAAGGCTCCATTCATAATTGGAGTGAAGTGGGAGGCAAGGATCAGCCGATTGTAGCCTATCAGCGGGAAGAAAATTCGGGAAGTCAGACCTATATGCAAAAGAAAGTGATGGCTGACCATGAGATGGCCGAGCCGCCCCGGGAGCGCACGATTGGCATCATGGGTGGTATGATTAACGCAGTTGCCGATTATAACAAGGATCACAATGCGCTCGGGTATTCGTTTTATTATTTTGCCAATGTGATGCATAAGCGGCAAGAAGTTAAATTTTTGTCTATTGACGGAGTTGCGCCGAATAAGGAAAATATTCGTTCGCAGCAGTATCCGTTCACCGCTCAATTGTTCGTGGTCACACGGCAAGGAGAGAGATCCAGCCCTTCGGTTCAACGGCTGCTCCAGTGGCTGCAAAGCGAAGATGGCAAACGGATCATTGAAAAAGGCGGCTTTGTTCCTGTATATCCGTAGACGTGGTTTTCCATAGCGTCGATTTTGGATTTCCATCCGTGAAGAGTGAAACGAAGACAGCAGGGTAATACATAGGATATACCTTGCTGCCGTTACATACCCGCGCAGCATTGTACTAACACATTAAGGGGATGAACGATTAATGAAGAAAAAATTATCGGTATGGGCGCTTTTGCTCGCCGTATCCATCATGACAGCGGGTTGTGGAGGAGGTGCAACACAAGCAGGACAGACCGGACAGAAAGAACAGAACGGGCCAACCGTTCAGGATGGGCAAAAGGGATCTGGTTCCGCTCAATCGGGTGCTTCGGGATCAACGGTGAATACACCGGGACAGCAGACCGCTGCTGACGGGAAAAATGGTACAACTGGCGGTACAGGCACGGCATCAGGCGCAGGTGGACAAGCATCCACGAATGCGAATGCGGCGAAGGTTCGCATGGACGATGTTACCGCACTGCGTCTGATCGACGGCAAATCCGGCTGGATCGGCGGGAAGGGCTGGATTGCCCGGACAGACGCAGATACATCCGGATCAGTCGGAGCGACATGGGCTGTACAATATCAGGGGCAAGGTACAGTACAGCAAATTTTTGCCTTGAATGGGCAGGAGGCATGGGCCGTCATGGCAGACAGCGGTATGCTGCTGATGACTCAGGATGGAGGCAAACGCTGGGAAAGTACCGGGACGGTGCCGAAGCAAGGACAAGCGGGCTTTTTACACTTTGTATCGTCCAAGGTAGGATTCAGCGGAAACCAATATACGAAGGACGGCGGTCAAACCTGGTCCGCGCTTCCCGTACCTGATCACACCGTTGGACAACCATACTATCATGATCAGCAAAACGGTTGGGCGGTAACGCAAAGCACAGAGGGGTCGTTTCGTTTCTTACACACAACGAATGGCGGTCAGAAGTGGACTACCGTTCTGTCACGGAAAACCGAAGCCCCTCTGAACGGTGTGACCATTCGTTCGGTAGAACGCGGAAACGCATGGATTGAGCTGGTCGGAGATACAGGCATGAATCAGACCTCATATTCGCTCTGGCGTACCGCCGATAGCGGCCGAAGCTGGCGTGCGGTGCTGGCCAATGCCACCGCTGGCGCGGGTCCGGCTCCCGGCATTAGCCAGCAAGCCAATCAGATCCCCAAGAATGAAGGCACGGCACCAGGTATGCTTTATGCCGTAAACAGCAGTACCGTGTTGATGGGCGGCTACTGCGCACCGTGTGATAAGCCTAATACCATCGGCTGGACGAATGACGGAGGCAAGACGTGGAACAATGGCAAGCAAAGCTTTGACGGCTATGGTGGCCAGCAAATCGGAATGGCGAATGCCAAGGAAGGCTGGGCTATTTTCTCGGATTCAGAGAAGGCCCCGGTTATGTATGTCACCTCGGATGGCGGACAGCATTGGGCGCAGAGCCATGTCTTTGACAAGCCTATGGCATCAGGTTCCTGAGCAGATAAGTTCTGAGTATAAAGTAAAGGGGGGAGAACACATGAGCCAAGCGAGGAAAAGTGCAATCACATGGGCTGATGGCCGTGAGGTGCCACTGATCGGACAGGGCACATGGCATATGGGTGAAAAAGCTTCGTTTCGGCAAGATGAGGTGCGCGCGCTTCAACTTGGCCTGAATCTGGGCATGACCTTGGTCGATACGGCTGAAATGTATGCTGAGGGCGGTGCAGAAGAGATCGTCGGGGAGGCCATTCGGGGCCGGCGGGACGAGGTATATCTTGTCAGCAAGGCTTACCCTCATCATGCTGACCGCCAAGGGCTGGCTCAAGCGTGCGAGGCGAGCCTGACCCGTATGGGAACAGAGTACATGGACATGTATCTGCTGCATTGGCGGGGAAATATCCCACTGGAAGAGACAGTACAAGGAATGAAAATGCTGCGTGAGCAGGGGAAAATTATCAATTGGGGCGTGTCCAATCTGGACGAGTCCGATATGGAGGAGCTATGGAGCCTGACCGGAGGTGATGCCTGTGCGGTCAATCAAGTGCTGTACCATGCGGCTTCGCGGGGAATTGAATATGATCTGCTTCCCTGGAGCCGCACACATGGCGTGCCCGTGATGGCGTATTGCCCGATTGCACAAGGCGGACGTCTGCGGCGGGGACTGCTGGAGCATCCCGTGATGACGGACATCGCTGCCAGCCACGGGGTCACGCCATCCCAAATTGCGCTCGCATGGGTTATACGGGACGGCGATATCTGGGCCATCCCGAAAGCGGTGCAGGAATCGCATGTACGGGAAAATGCAGCGGCAGCGAATATCCGGCTCACTCCTGAACAACGGCAACAGATAGATGAAGCTTTTCCGCCGCCTACGCGCAAGCAGCCGCTGGATATGGTTTGAGAGAGGGGCGTGCCATGACAGAAAGAGAAGCGGGAACAGGAAGCGAGACAGAACTCCATGAGGTAGATGATCATCTGGATTACGGATTATCTGTCGTATTCATAGGCTTCAACCCCAGCTTGAAGTCAGGCGAAGTGGGGCATCATTATGCGAACCCGCGCAACCGTTTTTGGCGCATACTGGAGGGAGCGGGATTGACCCCTCGCTTGTATGATCCATCGGAGGATGGTGAGCTGCTCAAGCTTGGCTACGGCTTTACGAATATTGTTTCCCGACCCACGAGGGGAGTGGAGGACATTACGCGCGAGGAATACGCCGAGGGACGTCTGAAACTGTATGCCAAGCTAAAGAAATACCGTCCCAAGGTTGCCTGCTTTGTCGGCAAAGGTGTATATACCGAATACAGTAAAAAATCCAAAGCAGATTGGGGATTCCAGCCCCAGCCGCTGATCCCCGAGATGCATGAATTTGTAGCCCCTTCGTCCAGCGGACTGGTTCGCATGTCGCTGGAAGAGATCACAGCTATTTACCGCCGTCTCCAGACGTTTCTGACAGCAGAAATCTTCTGATATCGAGCATAGAATGGTGGATATAGCTAATAGCTAAACGACAAAGAGCCACACAGTTCATGCCCCGAGGGGAAGAACGTGTGGTTCTTTGAGCTATCGGCGAGTCTATTTTAAGGCTTTTGCTTGCCACGCCTGATCTACCGGAACATAAGGATAACCCAGATCACGGGCTACTGCCTCGTAGGTGATATGACCGTTCAGGACATTCGTGCCGCTAAGCAGCGGCCTGCTTCTGCGAAGGGCCTCCTGCACCCCCTGATCTGCAAGCTGGAGGGCGAAGGGAAGCGTCGCATTCGTTAGAGCAAGGGTCGAGGTTTGCGGCACTGCGCCCGGCATGTTTGCTACGGCATAGTGAATGACGCCATGCTTCACATAGGTCGGCTGATCGTGTGTCGTGATGTGGTCAATCGTCTCGACAATGCCTCCCTGATCGATGGCAACATCCACGATCACAGAGCCGGGCTGCATCGTCTGCACCATGGCCTCGGTTACAAGACGTGGGGCTTTGGCCCCGGTGATCAGGACAGCACCGATCAGCAAATCACTCTGGGCTACGGCTTCGGCAATGTTGGACGGTGTGGACACCAGCGTATGGAGCTGATTGCCGAAGATATCGTCCAGTTGGCGCAGCCGATGCAGGCTCAGGTCGATCAGCGTCACGTCCGCGCCGAGGCCGATGGCGACCTTGGCAGCATTCGTGCCGACGACCCCGCCGCCAATAATGGTCACTTTGCCGCGCTTGACTCCCGGCACGCCTGCCAGCAGGATGCCTTTGCCGCCCTTCGGTTTTTCCAGCAGCTGTGCCCCGATTTGCACAGCCATTCGACCTGCGACCTCGCTCATGGGGGTCAGCAGCGGAAGGCTTCCCCCGACATCCAATGTTTCATAGGAGATAGCAGTTACGCCATTGTCCGTCAGCGCCCGGGCCAGTGCCGGCTCCGCAGCCAGATGAAGATAAGTGAACAAAATCAGCCCTTGTCGGAAATATCCGTATTCTGAGGACAGCGGCTCCTTCACCTTGATAATCAGATCTGCCTGAGACCACACCTCCGCTGCGTGCTGTACAATCGTTGCACCCGCCTTGGCATAATCTCCATCTGTAAAGCCACTTTCAACCCCTGCATGACTTTCCACCAACACGTGGTGTCCGTGCTGGATCATCTGAGCTGCACCGGCAGGTGTCAAGGAGACACGATTTTCATTGTTTTTAATCTCTTTCGGAATTCCAATGTTCACTTTATTCACTCCTAAAAATAATTGTTATCCATCGGCAAATAATTATTCTTTAGGGCAGCTACGCTGCTGTGTTTCTATATATCTATATTTCACTGTTTCACTGTTTCAATATTGCTCCGCTGTTGTTGCTGTTTCTGTTGTTGCTATGCTGCTTACACCAAACGAATTCAAAAATGATATTATCATTTTTGTGCAGCGCTGCCAATTAGTTAAATGGACTCAAGCCTACAAATGCAATACATGTTAGATTAGGTACAGTTTACAA
>NZ_PNXQ01000012.1:156961-188327 GCF_005217525.1 Paenibacillus terrae
ATAAGTGTCATATAAAATGACATAAGGCATATACATAAGGAGAATACCGATGAACGGTAAAAAAACCTTTACCATTGCAGATGTGCTGGAACGTCCCGTATTCCGACGGGCCAAGCTGGCAGCCGGGGAGCAGGGCACGAGTCACCGGGTCGGCTGGGTCCATGTGCTGGAAATCACAAATGTAACCCCCTTTGTGAGTCGCCATGACCTGATTTTGACGACGGGGCTATGGCTGACCCGGGAAGAGGAGGAACGCGCTGAGTATATGAAGCAGCTAATCCGTTCCGAAGCCTCAGGACTGTGCGTGGAACTGGGTACGAGCATCCATGAGATTCCGCCGGAAATCCTGGAGCTGGCGGAACGGCATCATTTTCCGGTCATCGTATTTGAACAGCCGGTACGCTTTGTTGAGATCACGCAAGATATTCACTCCCTGCTTATTAACCGCCACCACGAACTACTGAAAGATCTGGAGCGCTTCTCGCGCCAGCTTCAGCAGGAGACGCTGCGCAGCACGGATATGAGCGCTCTTTTACGGGTACTTCATGATTATGCTGCCCGGCAGGTCATCTACATGTCTTCCATTGATACCCATCGGTTCGTACCTTCCATCCAGCCTGATGTGGCTGACCGCATTGCGAATTTTTATGCCAATGAGGTGGAATCCAGCATGACGTCTGACCGGGAGGGTCACTTGTTATTCCATCTCAATGAATCCACCGCCGTCTTGTTTCAGCCGGTTGTCTGCTTCGGGCAGGTGTTTTCCGCTGTAGGTATGGTGTTGCATGGCGAAACGCCGACGGAAGAACTGTCGCTGCTGCTGGATTACACAGCCAAGGCAGCAGCTACGCTGGTGCTGAGAACCCAGTTCCTAGAAGACCGCTTGCTACGCAACCAGAATGAACTGATTCAGGATGTGCTGGACGGACAGCTTCCCAGCGAGGAACAGGCTCAGACCCGGATGGGGCTACGTCTGCTGTCCAAGGGACAGTATTTATTTTGGGCCGGGATTATTGAGGTGGAGCATCAGGATAAGGAAGCCAGTCAGGTGCGCAAGGAGTCCATTAACCAGGATATTTTGGTACTGCTCCGTTCTTTGCTGAAAAAGGAGACGCTGCACAACCTGCTCATGATGAAGGGGAACCAGTACTACATTCTTTGCGCCAAGGAGGAATTGACCCTGCGTTCCGCAGCGCAAATGAAGAAAGTGCTTGCCCATACCGTGCAATATATTCAGAATTATGCCGCCGGGCAGCTTGACAAGGTGCGCATTCATGCAGGTTTCGGCAAAGTAAGATACCGGATGACCGGGGCAGGTCGCAGTTTCGAGGAGGCTTACCAGGTTATTGAAGTGGCGCGAAGCGTTCCGGCCATGATAGATCGGCTTTTTTACGACAGTATCGGAATCTATCAATTGTTGAAAGCCGTACCCCGCACTCCCTTCTTACAAGAGTTTGTACAGGATCATTTGGGCGGGCTGATTGTGCATGACCGTGAGCACCATATGCAGCTTCTGGATACGCTGGATGCTTATTTTCGATGCCATGGCTCCAAGCGCGACACTGCTGGAATCCTGTACATACACAGGCAGACGCTCTACAATCGGCTGGACAAAATTAACGAGATCATAGGAGGGAATATGGCAGACCCGGATAAACGTCGTTGTTTGGAGATGGCACTGCTGGCTCACCGGATGCTACAGGCCGAAAAATGATCCTAAATGACTACTTCTATTTTCCAAACTACTCATTTACAATGCGTGTCAACACTGAGATAATAGAAGAGATAACGGAAATATCTTTGAAAGGGGATTAATATGAATATAAAAAAATGGATTGCCGTCCCTCTTATTCTGCTAATGGTAGCTTTGACGGGTTGCCAGGCAGTAGGCGGATTTGATGTAAGTAAAAATCTTTTGGGCACACTTGATGTGAAATCCCAGCAGTCAACGGAGAAGATATCTCTTAAATTGACTCCAAAAGCAGGCATTACGCAAGGAGACCAGGAAATTGTTGATTTAATCAATTCCATTTCCGTAACAGTGGATGAGGCCAAGGTACAATCGGAGGAACTCGCTTCCGCCAAGGGTACATTGCACATCGACAAGTATAATTTGCCGTTTGAACTTGCTTTGGACCGCCAAGGTATGGCTATTCAACTGGAAGGTGCCAAAAAACCTTATTACATATCTTTGAACTCGCAGGGGAGCTTGAGCAGTCTGCCTGCCGGATTTGATCCTTATGTATATTCCAAAGATGTAAGAGATCTGACGAAAACTGCCGCAGCACTTGTACTCAAGCATGCTCCTAACCCTTCGACGATCTCTGCAACGTCTGTAACCGAAGAAGTTTATGGTGAGAAGGACAAAGTGAAGCTGACCCGCTTGCATGCGGAACTTCGTGGCGATGAGCTGGTTGCATTGGTAAAACCATTCCTGACCAATCTGGCCAAGGACGAGGCAGGCTTGAAAGAACTGATCGGGCAAGCGATTGATTTTACTAAAAATATCGCTTCCAGCATGAATATTGATGGTACTGATCAAGTCACAAGCCAACTGAACACGAACAAGGAAAAACTGGTCAATGAGGCTTATACCGAGGTTAAAAAGTATTTGGATCTGGCCGTTGCTCAATATGATGTAGGCGTAAGCACTTTATATGCACAGTCTCCTGAAATTAAAACGGTTCTGAGTTCCAATACGGTTCTGAAAACCGATATGTATTTTGATGAAAAAGGAAATGTTCGCAAATCAGTAGCAGACCTGACGGTTGCTTTGCCAGAAGTAGATAGTATTCCAGTGAAGTCCTTCTCGATTGTTACGGAAGTTCAATCCTGGAACGTAAACGGTAGTGTAACAGCCGACAAGGTAGATATCTCCAATGGTGTAATCGACCTGAATAAACAGGCTGAATTAACACCAGGAGCAACGCTTCGAAATTTTGAAGCGAACTCTCCGATCTACAATATTTTAAAAAATGATTTGGAAATTACAAAGGTAGAAACTACTTTCGATCCGAAAGACGATTACTATGTACTGGTGAATCGTGGAGGTACCGCCTTCATCCCGCTGCGTGAATTGACGTACGAACTGGGTTCCGAATTAAAATGGGATGCATCTGCCAAGCAAATTACAGTTGTGGATGATATTACAGGTAAGACCATCAAGCTGAAAAGCGGCTCCAAACAGGCTGTACTGGAAGGAAGCACATTAACGCTGCCACAAGCACCATATACGGATGAATATGGTACGCTGTATGTTCCTTTCAAATCGGTTGCCGAAGCATTGGGTGCTACAGTAACCCGTAACAGTAATGGTGAGTATGTGTTGAAACGCGACTAAAAAGACATTCCACATATCTGTGTCCAACTGCACCGCTGGTGCATGGAATATGTAGGTATAGACACAGGAACCGGCCCGTTCAAGGGTCGGTTCTTTTTTTGCATATCCTTACGAATCTAATCTATCTTAAAACAAGGAAGCATTCTCACAGAAACGATTTAAATAAGCGATTATAGATTAAAATAGTACCCTATTATTGCACAGGGAAAATTGAGATAATTATATTGTTGTTGCGCCAAATATATATTTGCGGCCAGGCAATCACGGTGGAAATAACCTACAATAGGGGGATATAACGATGAAAGATATGGAATTGCTGAATTCTAGCGAGGGACAAATTGTACTTGCTCGAATGTACGGCCAACAGCAGGTTGCAGAGCAAACGATGCGATATCAATCACTTCTACAGGCGTACCGGGAGCACTTCGGCGTCGGGGATATTGAATGGTTTAGTGCTCCGGGTAGATGCGAAATTGGAGGGAATCATACAGACCACAATCACGGGAAGGTGCTGGCAGGCAGTATTACACTTGATACCATTGCTGTAGCTGCTAAAGTGGAGGAGCCTGTAATTACGTTCTTTTCCGAAGGCTACAAAACGAAATACGTCATTGATTTAAATGACTTGTCACCACAACCGGAGGATGATGGTACGATGCTTCTGGTTCGCGGCATTGCGGCTGGTTTGCTCGAATTCGGATATCGCATCGGAGGATTCCAAGCTTATATATCAAGCAATGTGTTCTCTGCTTCAGGATTAAGCTCTTCTGCTTCATTTGAAATGTTGATATGTACGATCATCAGTCATTTTTATAATGAGGGAGCGTTGGATGCTGTCGCCAAATCCAAAATCGGCCAGTATGCCGAAAATGGCTACTGGAACAAGCCGTCGGGTCTGCTTGACCAAATGGCTTGCGCATATGGGGGGCTGGTTGCCATTGATTTTGAAAACCCCGAGGAACCGATCATCAATCCAGTCCACTGGGATTTTCAACAGAATGGATATTCCCTGGTTATCGTTAATACAGGCGGAAATCATGCTGATTTAACGGAGGATTACGCGGCGGTGCCCAACGAAATGCGTGCAGTGGCTCAGTCCTTAGGTGCTTCTGTTTGCCGTGACTTATCGCCGGGGGATCTGTATGCCAACCTCAAAATGGTCAGGGAAAAAGCAGGAGATCGTGCAGTGCTGCGTGCGTTGCATTTTTTTGAAGAAAATAGACGTGTGGATGAACAGGTGAAATCGCTGGAGGAGGGACGTTTTTCTGAATTCTTGAAGCTAGTCAACGAATCCGGTAATTCTTCATGGAAATGGCTTCAAAACGTATATAGAAGTGGGATTGACCGGGAACAGGACGTATCTGTTGCGCTTGCATTAACGGAAATGTATTTGCAATCCATAGATAACAGCGCATGCAGGGTACATGGTGGTGGCTTTGCTGGAGTCATCTTAACGATCCTTCCCAATGATCGAGTTGATGATTATAAGACGTGGATCGGCGGAATGCTGGGAACTCCGGTACTTGTTGTCAACGTCCGTGAGCAGGGTGCCGTTAATGTAAGTGATTTGATTCATGCGGCAACGAAGGATTGAAAATGAAGCCAGAGTTGGACGGATCTCAGGAGTTATTGTGAATTGAATATACTAGACCGTTGAAGGCTTTAACCTCTGGGTTAAAGTCTTCGTTCTTTTTGAACGATGCAGTCCAGGCTTACGATATAATAGAACATGGAAGTTCTAACGAAGGAGGGCCTATTCATGGCTATGTACCCGTCCTGGTCCTATTCGCAATCGAGGGCCCAAACGTTCGATGAATGCCTACGCAAATATTATTATCATTATTACGGCTCGCATAACGGCTGGAACCTTGCACAGGGCAGTGAAGAGCAGGTTGCGTTGTATCGGCTCAAGCAGCTGAGCAACTTATATATTTTATTTGGGAATATTACGCATCAAATGTGTGAATCGGTCATACGTGGTTGGATGGAAAAAGGCGCTGTTCCACGTCCGGCGTACTTGGAGACAGCGATGAAGAACATGCTGAATGACAGCTACAAGGAATCGCTGCAACAACGTGAGCTATGGCAGCAAGACCCCAAAAATCGCATCATGCTCGCTGAAATTTATTATGATGACGAAGTGCTGGCGGAACGCATTGCCCGCATTAAGGAGCGACAGCATGTGGTGGTACACAATTTGTACCGTACTGCCGTTTGGCGTGAGTTGCAGCAGGGTGAGGCCCGAATTGTCGAGGTGGAGAAGTGGGATACGATGCTGCTTCATGAGACGAAGGTCTATGTCAAAATGGATTTGCTCTACCGCAGAGGTAATGGAGACATGGTTATCGTAGACTGGAAGACAGGCAAGGAAGGCGACTTCTCCGACCAGTTATTTTTGTATGCTTCCTATGTGCAGGAGCATTACCAGCTTCCCTTGGAGAAGATCGAGGTGCGCGTGGAGTATTTGATGACCGGAGAGCATGAAGTGTATCATCCCACGCAGGAGGATATCGACAAGGTGGTTGCCAATGTCGGGCGATATATCGAGGAAATGAAGTCCTGTCTCGATGACGATTATTATAATCGGCCGAAACCCGAGTCCTTCTTCACGCCGATGCCATCCCGCAGAGCGTGTGGAGGCTGTAATTTTCGGGAGGTGTGCAAGTACCGCGCGGTATAGGATGGGATTGTGACAGGTGCAACCAATGCGGATGGAGGGATCACATTGAACAAAGGCGACATGATAGGAAAAGGCATGAGTGCTGAGGTTTATGAATGGGGCGATCAGCAGGTTTTAAAGCTCTATTACGATAACTATCAACCTGAATGGGTACGATTTGAAGCCGAGATTAGCGCAGCCGTAAAGGAAGCCGGGGTACCTGCGCCAAGTGTCTACGAGATGTTGGAAGAAGGGGGGCGACATGGACTGCTTTACGAACGAATTCCGGGAGTATCTATGCTTGCTATGATACAAAGCTCTCCGTATAGAATTTTGAGATATGCAAGAGAAATGGCTTGGCTTCATTGGAGCATTCATCGCTGTTCAACGACCAAGCTTCCTCGCCAAAAAGACAGATTGGAGCAAGCAATAAATGACTCCAAAGAATTATTGGGAGAGAAAACAAAGCTGATTTGTGAATTTATGGACACTTTACCAACTGGTAATTGGGTTTGTCATGGTGATTTTCACCCCGACAATATCTTAATGACGAATCATCAATCAATCGCAATTGATTGGACAAACGCAAGTATAGGAGACCCGATGTGCGATGTAGCAAGAACCTCGTTAATGTTGCTTTCTCCGTTTAATCCACCAGGGACACCAAGAACGATGGAGCCTTTATTGTGTCTATTTAAAAGAACACTAAACAGAGCTTACCTGAATGAATATTGCAGAAGCTCCAATATAAAAGCTGATAGCATGAATAGCTGGATATTACCTGTAGCGGCTGCCAGGTTACAAGAGGGGATTCCTGGTGAGCAAGAGTGGCTGCTGCATCTGATTAATCATCGGCTCCAAAACATGTAGGTACGCCTATACAATCTAGCCCGTATCATTACGACAAGCCAGCCTAAACGTGTATGGCAAATCTATAATTCTCCCAAGTTTTGAAACCGCTTTCTTATTTGGAGAATACAAGGTATGATAAGGGTATTATTGGAAATTTAGAAGGAGGATATAAGGAAGATGACGAGTACAGGCCGCACACGTATTCTTTTTCAGGGGGATTCCATAACAGATGGAGGAAGAGGACGGAATGAGGACGCGAACCATTGGCTGGGCCAGAGCTATGTGTATCTGATCGCAGGTAAACTGGGGAGTCGATTGACTGCTACGCAGCCAGAATTTGTGAATCGTGGGATTTCGGGGGATCGGGTTTCGGATTTGTATGCGCGCTGGAATGAGGATACGTTTAGCCTCAAGCCGGATCTGCTCAGTATTCTGATCGGCGTGAACGATGCCTGGCGGATCGTGGAGCAGGAGCCGTCCGGGGTGACGGACCGATTTGAACGAGCCTATCGCCATGTTTTGGAGGAAACGCGTGAAGTGCTGCCCGATATTGGGCTGGTGCTGTGTGAGCCATTTATTTTGAAAACGGGAGCTACGGAGGCACGATGGGACATTTGGCAGGAAAAAATAACAGGTTATCAGCAGCTTACGCGTCAGCTTGCGGACGAATTTGGGGCTGTATTTGTGCCGCTCCAAAGCGTGCTGAACGAGGCAGCTACCAAGGCGGACGCCTCCTATTGGCTGCATGACGGGGTTCATCCCACAGCGGTTGGGCACCAGTTGATAGCTGATCAATGGATAGGTATCGTGCAAAAGAGTCCGCTGGCGATTCGCTAACTTGGTCAACCATAGTCTACTCCTTGTCATTTTTGGGTAATACACGATTATGGACATAATGACTTATAGGAACTGTCCATCCAAAAATGAACGTCATAAGGGAGCTTCTTGCTTAGTATGGCGAGGCAAGAGAGGGCTGTGGAAACTGTGAATATCATACTGGTCATTTTACTGATTGCGTTAACTGCGTTTTTCGTTGCATCCGAGTATTCCATTATTCGCGTGCGGGTATCCCGTATCAATCAGCTTGCATCCGAAGGGAATAAAAATGCCAAAGCTGTCAAAAATATTTTGTCCCGACTGGATGAGTATTTATCTGCTTGTCAGCTAGGGACCACGTTAACCTCGATGGCGTTAGGCTGGCTCGGGGAGTCTACCGTTGAAAAGCTGCTGCATCCGCTATTTGTGCTGGCGCATATTCCGGCCGGACTCACGGGAGTATTATCCTTTTTGCTGGCTTTTCTGATTTTGACGTATTTCGAGGTGGTTATCGGGGAGCTGGTGCCCAAAACATTCGCCATACAGATTGCGGAGCCGATGGCCTTGTTTTTTGCCCGTCCCATTACGATCTTCTATAAAATGACGTATCCGCTGAACTGGGTACTCAGTCGTTCCTCGCGTGTCATTACGGGATTGTTCGGGCTGAAAAAGGTTTCCGAGGAAGATGCGGCTCTCAGTGAGGCAGAGCTGCGTTTGGCATTATCCGAGGGATATCGCAGTGGTGAAATTACACCGACAGAATACCGCTATTTGAACAATGTATTTGATTTTGACGACCGTGCGGCGCAAGAGATTATGGTACCGCGTATTCACATCCGCTCTATTTCTCATCTGGCAACGGTGGCAGAGTTTATGGAGCTGATCGAAGACAAGATCTATAATTTTCTGCCTGTAGCCGAAAACGGGGATCGGGATCGTATCATCGGGATGATCCGCGTGAAGGAAGCGCTGCATGATTTGGCCCGAGGCCACAGCACAGGGAATACCACGATGGCCTCCTATATTCATCCAGTGCTTCAGGTGATTGAAACCATTCAGGCCCGGGACCTGCTGATTCAGATGCAAAAGCGGCGTATTCCCGTAGCGGTTCTGGTGGACGAGTATGGCGGTACATCCGGGTTGGTCACGCTGGAGGATATTATGGAGGAGATTGTAGGGGACATTCCTTCCTATACCGACACCGAGACCCCTGCGGCGCTAACCCCTCTCATTACAAAAACAGACGATCATCGTTACATACTCAAATCGCAAGCGCTCATTCATGAAGTCAATCGGCGTTTGGAGACGGATATCGAGGCCAGAGACGTATATACGATTGGCGGCTGGATGCTTTCAGAGCATTTTGATATCCGACAGGGAGAGAGTATGACCATAGGCTCATGGGAGTTTACCGTACTGGAAAAAAACAGTCACCAAATAGACACAATTGAAGCGGCCAAAAAAATAGCTGGTGAACAGGAAAATGACAATAATTCCGAATGATGGAATGATTGAACCCCTGCAAATCAATGGTTTAATTTGTGACGAATGGCCAGTAAAGCAAGCAGCAGCGCGGTTCGTCCATTTTTTTGATGCCCGTTGATGCTCGGTGCATGTTATTTTGGCTGTTAAGGTGGAGGGTCTAAAGTCTCTCTATCTTTATGCTCATAAAAAAGGTTGTCTGTGAAAAATACCACTAGAATTGTAGTAATTATATGGTAAAATGGAATCAAATTCGAGTTTTTTG
Source organism: Paenibacillus terrae (assembly GCF_005217525.1). GTDB lineage: Bacteria > Bacillota > Bacilli > Paenibacillales > Paenibacillaceae > Paenibacillus > Paenibacillus terrae_C. The sequence goes on from NZ_PNXQ01000012.1 coordinate 166,376, forward strand.
GGGTGGGCTACATTACATGAAAATGTCACTAGGTACGAAAATGGTTGCTGCATTTGTCGCTATTTCTGCAATAACCTATGGAACAAGTGCTTTTTTTATTTTTGCACTCAAGGACTGGCTTGCTCAAGGCACGCAGGAATGGCTGTATATCTCAATCATTTTGCTATTGGGTGTTCTGTGGAGTGGCATTTTGGGGTGGTTGATCTCTAAACTCCTCACTCGTCCGATTGTTAGACTGGCAAAGGCGGCAGAGGAAGCCTCGGCAGGGAATCTGTCCGTAGTCATTCCTGAGCGTCGTTCAGATGATGAAATCAAGGTGCTTTATGATGCATTCCGGCGTATGATGCTAAACATCAAGGATATGTTTAACGAGATATCGTACAGCTCAAGAGCGACTTCGCAAAACGCGGAAAACCTTAGTTCGGCTATTGTACAGGCTACCACACAGATTGAGTCCATGACTTCGGTGGTGGAGGATATTTTGGAAGGCGTAGAGCAGCAAAGGGATGCGTCTGTCCAATCTATTGAAACAGCGGATCGAATGCTGGGTGATTTTAAAATGATGCGCAGCAAGTCGGGCCATATGCTGGAGCTGTCAGGCCATATGGAGCATTCGGTCGATTCGACTCAGACGGTATTTTCATCCCTGATGGAGGGAATGGGGGAGCTGACTGCTTCTCATGGCCGTTCGCAGCAGGTCATTGCACGACTGGAAAAGGAAGCTTCACAAATTGAAGCGATTACAAGCACTGTCAAGGATATCGCAGAACAAACTCATTTGCTGGCGCTGAACGCCTCCATTGAAGCCGCACGTGCCGGAGAAGAAGGTAACGGGTTTGCCGTAGTCGCTCACCAGATTCGCGCGTTGGCTTCACAAAGCACAGAATCGGTGCAGCAAATCAATGCCATCGTTAGCCGTGTGCAGTCGCAAATTGTGGAAACGGTACAATTAATGCACCAGCAAACATCACTGGTCAGCGCTGAGGCGGAACGGACAAGCTCGGTGGATCAGACGTTGAGTCGTTTGAACTCGATTGTGCGTGAATTTGTCGAAGGTATTCGCTTAATGGAAGAAGCTGTAACGGAGCAGACGAATCGGGTAGATCAAACCTTTGAGCAGATCAATCGTATTCAGCAAATGTCAGGGGCATTCTCGGAAGGTGCACACAAGATTTATACAGCCGCTCATGAGGAAACGGCTATTATGCAGGAAATTTCGTCTTCTTCCGAGGATTTGAAAGTGCTTACGAACAAGCTCATGATGAAAACTCGTGGAATGCAGCTGTAGAACGTGACGTGTCAGAAAAAGCAAATATAGCCGTTACACACCGGAAAACGAAGCAAAATGGTTCTCCGGTGTGTAACGGTTATTTTTTAATTTCAAAAAACTCACATTGTTTTCTGGGATGGTAGGCCAGATCACTGACACTGGATTGCACGACGATGGTTTGATCGTCAAAACGGATAATGACTCCGCCCGAACCAATCAACTGGTCATCCTGAAAAATGCGGACACGAAGATGTCGTTCCAACGCCTCGGTGAAGTCCTGATCTGTGATCAAACGGCGATTAATGGGCATGAGGGTCTCCTTTGAATATGATATCTTATATCATAAAGGTGAGGTATCGAACAAGCAAGAAAGAGAAAAAGGATAGAAGGGGGCTTTCTATGGACAAGCCGTGGTCATGGTCCTGGTTCGATGCCACTGCGCCGGAAGGATTCGAGGCTTTTACTTCCTCACATGTGCTGGCTGTACTAGGGCTTATTTTATGTGCTTTACTGCTTTGGCTGACTCGGGGCCTGATTCAGTCGCATAAGCTGTTAAGTGAGGGGATTCGCTGGCTCCTGGTTACCATACTCATTCTGTCAGAGGTAACTCTGAATATTTGGTATGTGACCCAGCACATTTGGAATGCTGAGACGTCATTGCCGCTGGAGCTGTGCAGTGTGACGCTGCTGCTATCGATTGTGATGTTGATTTTCCGCAGTCGCTGGCTGTATCCGATCATACTTTTTGCCGGAATTGGAGGAGCGCTTCAAGCGGTACTCACGCCTAATTTGGCATACGCTTTTCCGCACTATCGTTTTATTCATTTTTTTGTGGCTCATAGTGCTATTATATGGGCTGCCTTGTACATGACATGGATCGAAGGGCTGAAGCCGACGTGGAAGGGCGTTGGGGGAGCGATGCTTTTCCTCAATGGCTTGGCGCTGATCGTTTGGCCCGTAGATGATGTACTCGGAGCAAACTATATGTTTCTTGCCGGAAAGCCGTCAACACCGTCGATATTGGATGTTTTGGGACCGTATCCGCTGTATATTCTGGCAGAAGAGGTCATTGCACTGTTATTCTTTTCTCTTATGATGTTGCTGTTCGAGGTGCTGCCTGGAGGCAGGCTGTATGCCCGCTTTCGCAAAGGAGCTGTGCACAGAGCTTAACATCTTGGGGAAGATCATAGCACGGAGAAAACACTGCGTTGAGGGGCCAGTGATTTCCTCCTCATCCGCACATAAGCTATCCTGACTCGTTATTCCAATACCTCTGATTGATGATGGTGAAACAGTATGTGCTGCATTTCTGTCTGTAAGTCTGCATTTCACGGAATTTGCGAAGTATGGTAACATAGGCGAACCAGCAGGAGCATATAGCGAAGAAGACGGGTAACGGAGGTGGATTCAATTGAGCTATAACAGAAATGACGGGATACAACCAACAGAATCTATAGCACTGACCGGAAAAATAAAGCCGTGGGCGTTGAGCGGCCCCAGTATTCAAATAGATCCGTTATTTCCCTACTATACGAACCGTTCGCGGGACAGTATGGCCGATGAAATCGCCCTTGCAGGCTACCGGACCGTTCATTATTTTGTTGTGCGTGAAAATGAAGTAGATGGGGCGCTCGTTGCCGCCTTTCAACGCAGGGGAATCGCGGTATGGGCGATGGTGCTTGGCAATGGCTCCTTCGGAGTGTCACAGCTGCCGCCAGAGTGGAAGGGATGGCGCATGGAACTGCTGCGCGAACCGAATGACGGGTTTCAGCGGCTTTCGCATTTTGCGCAGGAATATGTAGAGTGGAAAAAGAAAGCCGCTGCCCGGCTGGTCACCGACATTCCGTTTGACGGGTTTGAGGTGGCGGAGCCTTATTTCCCCGAATGGAACGGGCTGCGCAGTGGTGTGTACGGGGATATTGGGCCGCATGCCCGGCGGGCCTTCCGGGAGCGCAGCGGCGAGGACATTCCGGATTTCCGCGACAAGCATACGCGGAATTACTACCGGAAGGTCCCCGAGCTGTACGCTCAGTGGGTCGATCTGCGCGTGGACGCCGTGAACGCGCTGATCGGCGAGCTGGTGAACGGCGCAGGCGGCGTGCGTGATGTCCGGCCGGACATCTGCGTGGCGACGTGGTCGCTGGCCGTGAACGGACGCGGCGATGTCCCCGGCCAGCTACGGGAATGGCAGGGTCTGGACGCGGTAGCGATGATCGGGTGCGTAGCCCCGGATATGCATGTGCTCCAGACCCATTGGCCGGACTGGATGCGCCGCCGCCTGCCGCCGCATTATATTGGCGGCTACGCCCGCATAGCGCAGGCGGTACGCGCCGCTTATCCGAATCTGCCCCTCGGGGTGCAGGCGGATATTGGTTCACTCGCGAGTATGGTTCGGGACCGCGAATGGACTCGGCAGTTCGGGGCTACCGCCCTGGAGGGCGGTTATGACGCCTGGACCGCCTATGAATACCATCTGGGCGGCTATATGTACGATGAGCCGCCCATCCCGCTCCGTGCGGAAAGATCGACCGCAGATGAGGTAGTCGTTTCTTTTAGCAAGCGGATTGCCGCGCCGTCTGTGAATGAGCTGCGTGTCTGGAGCCGGGAGAGTTCGACTGGTGCAACGGGTGATCTGATTCGCACAGGCGGGAACGATTCATTGAGGCCATTAGAGCTTGTGGATGCAGCGGCAGACGGTAACCATCTACTGCTACGTATATGTAATTTGCCGCCGAGGGCGTTCAGCCTGAGACTTGAAGGGGTACAGGATACACCGGAGCTATGGCTGCTCAAGGGAAGGAAGGCACACCGCAATCTGCCGGAGCATGAAGTGCAAGTTCTTTAAAATTTGGGTAATAACAAGTAACAGTTGTATAAAACCCGCTCATTTGCCGCAGCATTTTTGAATAATATATCTATAGAGTAATAACATATGTTCAAGAAATAAAATGTAGTGGAGTGAACAAGAGTATGTGGGATTGGGATTATTTGATTCGCGTTATGTTCGCTGGCTTGTGCGGCGCGTTAATCGGCTATGAACGCAAAAGTCGGATGAAGGAGGCGGGCATTCGCACGCATTTCATTGTCGGTATCGGCGCGTCGCTCATGATGGTAGTATCCAAATACGGTTTTCAGGATCAAACAGCTTGGTCGAACCTGTCGCTGGACCCTTCCAGAATAGCGGCACAGGTCATTAGCGGCGTCGGATTTATCGGCGCAGGGATGATTTTCACACAAAAAAATAGAATCAAAGGTCTGACCACTGCCGCAGGTATTTGGACTACCGCCGGGATTGGTATTGCTGTGGGTGCTGGTATGTACGGGCTTGGCGCAGGGGTAACCCTTTTTATTTTGGCAGCACAGTCTTTGCTCCATAGCCGTTTTTATCAGCTTGCTACTCCGTCTACGCGGCAAGTGATTATCCAGGTCGAAAATGAGCCGGGCGTACTGAATCGGATTAAAGAACTGCTGGAGCACAAGAAGCTGACTATTCACAGCTTTCACGCCGAGCGCATCAATAACGGCGAGCAGTTGATTATTCATATGGTTTTAAAGCTGTCCCGGTCAGAGGGGACGGAGGAGCTGTTGTCGCTGCTTCAAGAGATGGAGGGTATTCGTTCGGTAGAGACCAAATCCAATTAAACGGCTAACCGTGAAAAAGCTAAAAATAATGATTGAAAACGCTTCCTTTAGTGTATATACTCTTACTACATCACAGAGGCAGCAGCCAAATAAACGTTATAATGGAACACGATAAGCATCTTTTGTAGAACACATAAAACGACCCTATGCATACGCACAGGGTCGATATGATCTTACTTCACTTTGATTGGAGCAGGGTATTTCTTACCCAGCGTGTCCACAGTTACTTTTTTCATCGTAGCTGGCTTGATGGGTTTATCATTGCTGTCACGCTTGGAGTTCACGATGGCATCTACGACATCCAATCCAGACGTTACCTTGCCGAAAGCAGCGTATTGACCGTCAAGGTAATCCGCATCGGCAACCATGATGAAAAATTGCGATCCGGCTGAATCTAGATCCGCTGAGCGGGCCATGGATAGTACGCCGCGCGTGTGCTTGAGCGTATTGTTGACACCGTTGCTCTTGAACTCGCCTTTGATGCTGTAGCCGGGGCCGCCTGTACCGTTACCCTGCGGATCGCCACCCTGAATCATGAAGCCGGGGATGACACGATGGAAGATCGTACCGTTGTAAGCGCCCTTTTGCACCAGGGAAATGAAATTGTTAACGGTATTCGGTGCTACTTCCGGGTACAGCTCAAGTTTAATCTTTTTACCGTCGTTCATGACAATCGTGACGACAGGATGGGAAACAGGTTTGCTTTTGTCTTTAGTCGCGGCAGGGGTTGTACTGCTTGTCCGGCTTGCGGCTTCTACATCAGTCGCTTTTGTGCCACATCCAGCAACCAGCACGAGCATAGTGGCCAGCAGGCATAGCATATACCAGGGACGTATCTTTTTTCGGATCATTTGTATTCCTCCTGAAGGGTTAGATGTGTAAAATTCTAAATTATAGTTTGGGGCAGCGCAGAGCACTTTTCCATTTTCTATCATACCTTTTTTTGTGGGGATAAGGAAATACGGGTTTGAATTCCGTATTCTTGGCCCATACTGCTGCTATTCCCAAGGAAAGGGGCAGAATCATGGTGGAGGTAGACAAAAAGCTGGCTAAAGGTCTCATATGGGGTATGGCGTTCAGTCTGCCGGTTTGGGTAGGGGTGCTATATTCGGTACAACACATCCGTGACTGGCTATAATATAATCAAGCGTGGAGATAGGCCAAAACCGGGATGGTTTTGGCTTATTTATATTTGTGCCAGTCCAGATTGCTGTTATTCAGCAGATGCTCGAAGTTGTTGTCCAGCTTCTTCTGTTCTGCTTTTTTTGCTTCGAGGGCACGCTGCCGTTCGTCTTCCTTACGTTTATCCTGCTCTGCCTGGGCTTCATTGGCCTGAGCCTTGAGCTTATTCAGCACGTCCTGACTCAACAGATCCTTTAACGTTGCAGGTTTGTCCTGAGCCGCAGGAGTGGGGGAAGACGAATTTCTTTTTTTAGCCATGTCATCAACTCCATTCCATTCGATTATATCAGCTTCTGCATGGTTGTTCCACGGCTGAAGAGTGAGGTTTGCTGTGGACTTTTCTAATTTAGAGGTTAATAATGGAATAAGGAGAAGGGACGTGTAGCATCATGCATCTATATTGGAAGCGAAACCTGGTCGTTTTGTGGATCGGTGTGTTTTTTTGCAGCATGGCCTATTCCGTTTCCATTCCGTTTTTACCTATTTTTCTGAATACGGAAATGGGTGTGACCGATCATCTGGAGCTGTGGGCGGGGATCGCCTTTGGGGTTACCTTTTTAGCGAGTGCGCTGATTGCCCCGTTTTGGGGTTCGCTCGCAGATAAGTACGGACGGAAGCCGATGCTGATTCGTTCAGGCTTTAGTCTGGCGGTATTGTATTTGATATGTGCCTTTGTGACTGATCCGTATGTGTTCGTAGGGGTACGGCTGTTTCAGGGCCTGCTCTCCGGGTTTATTCCTGCTGCCATCGCATTGGTCGGAACGGGCTCGCCTGAGGATAAAACGGGTTATGCACTCGGCATTATGGCAACCTCCGGGGCGACGGGAAGTATCATAGGTCCGTTGATTGGCGGCGTGGTAAGTCATTATTACGGCAACCGGAATGCCTTTTTATTCTCTGCGGGACTTGTGCTGGTCTCGGCGCTAATTGCGACCTTTGCCGCTAGAGAGGACAACTTCAAAGGAACCCGTACACGCTCGCATGTCCGTGATGATATCAAGGAGGCCATTGCTAATCGGCCTTTGTACTTTCTGCTTATACTGGCTGGATTGAGTACCTTTTCCGTCATGATCTTGGAGCCATTGATTACGGTATATGTTCTGGAAATGGGAATTGATCGTAGTCGAGCCTCTTTAAGCTCTGGAATTGTATTCTCTGCCGTAGGCATTGCAGCGGTGTTAATGGCTCCCCGATGGGGGCGGATTGGTGGACGGATTGGATTTGCACAAGTACTGCTGATCGGGCTGATTGGCTCGGGAGTGGGCAATATTTTGCAATATTATGTATCGAATTTTATCGGCTTTGGTGCGCTGCGATTTGGGTACGGATTGTTTTATGCTTCCGTCGTCCCGGCTATCAATGCAATGACTGTTGAGGTCACCAAACCGGAGTTTCGCGGGCGAGCCTTTAGCTTGAATCAGTCGGCGACACAACTGGCGATGATGGCAGGGCCGCTCATTGGCGGCTTGCTCGGTAGCTGGATGCCGATCCGCTGGATCTTTGTGTTAAACGGTGGAATGCTGCTGGTTGCGGCGTTGCTGCTATGGGTGAAGGGAAGGGGAGTTTTCCACGCCTCTGCCCCAAATAACGCAACGGATCGGGATGTTCGTCCTGCCGGATAGATGGAGTATAGACAACTGTTCGATGTGCATAACAAGTTTTGTTTCAAAATAGATAATTATCCCAAACCTTTACTTTTAGTAAACTTATTCATAACCCTCTAAACTAAGGATACGACAAGGAGGGTTATATAATGATAAGGGACGACATTTTGCGACAACGGTTGGAGAGAGCTCGACAAAAGCTGTATATTTTGCAAGCAAAACATGGCTTCAGTCACGCCAGCGTGCTTAGACAATCTATGATTCTGGACAAGCTCATTAATCAATATAACCGCCTTTTTTATGTGAGGATTTTGCAAAATCCTGAGGTAAAAGAAAAAAAGCCGACTGCATGAATGCAACTGACCCGGGCGAGAAACATGATAAGGTCACTCGCCCTTTTATTGTAGCACCAGGATACATAATAATACTTCCCCGTTCTATTTGCTGCTTGGTTGCTGTGCACTGAGTAGGACACCTAGGATAACGACCAGGCCGCCAATAATTTGTCGCCACGAAATGGTTTCCTGCAACAATAGAACAGAGAATAATACCCCGAATATAGGTACCAAGTTCATTAATGAAACGGAACTGCTTGGTGATAGCTTGATTAATCCGTAATTGTAAAGCAAAAATGCGATAACGGAACAGAATACGCCCAGATATACTAACAGCATAAACGATCCCGTTGTCGGAGCTTGCCAGCTATCTTTTTCAATGAGTGCCAGAGGTATAAAGAAGATACTGCCTGCTACAGTTTGATAAAAAGATAAAGTCACGGGCGGGTATTTGTCCACAACCTTGCGCGTCATGAAAGTATAAAATGCCCACGCAAAACCAGTTCCAATCAATATTAAATTTCCGATCAGTTCATTCTTTCCATTCGAGCTTCCGCCTACCGAGGTCAAAAAATATACCCCGATCATAGCCAGTGCAATGCCGATAATTTTATATTTGGACAGCTTCACTTTATATATCATGAGTTCAAGCAACGATGTGATCGCTGGATAGGAGGCGACAATCAATGCTGCGTTGGAAGCTGTAGTCAGGCTTACTCCTATATTCTCCATTGAAAAATAAAGAGTGATTCCCAAAACACCGCTAAATGCAATAATCGCTAAATCCTTTGGCTTAATTTTGACAAATTCCTTTCTTATAAGCAAAACAATCCCTAAGACAACAGAGGCTATCATAAATCTGGTTAGTCCCAACGTAAGAGGGGGGAACGTAGTATACGCCGCTTTTGTGGCAATAAACGATGTGCTCCAAATCAGCAGGGCCAGAATGGTAGCACTGTAATAGATACGGTTGCTGTTGCTGTTGATAGCTATGACTTTGTTCAAGTGAAATCCTCCCTGATATGATCTCATATCAAATGAAATATGAGTAGTTACTTGAGTAGCTACTTTAGTGACTACTAATAAAAAGATAGTGGGTATATCGGTTTTTGTCAAGGGGAAGTGTTATAGTAAGGTTGAACATGAATTTGAGGAGAATGCGTCATGAAACCAAATGTGTTAGAAATTCTGCGGGATCTGAATTTTACGGAATATGAAGCTAAAGCTTATGTGACCTTGTTGGAAAGCTCTCCACTTTCGGGATATGCCGTGTCATTGAATTCCGGCGTGCCAAGATCTAAAATTTATGAGGTATTATTAGGAATGGTTCATCGTGGGGACATAATGGTAAGTCAAGATAATACACCGTTATATGTACCACTCCCGCCCCATGAATTGATTGCCCAGAGAAAACGCAAAGCAGAGCAAATTTTTAATGTAGCGCAAGAGACATTGGAGCAGTATACAGCATCGTCCCAAAACAGAGAGAATATTTGGAATATATCGGGTTATGAAGCCATTATAAGTCGCATACAAGAAGGAATTAAGGGAGCCAAGCACCGTATCTTAATGGAAATTTGGAAAGAGGATGCCGAGGTATTCAGAGCTGCTTTAGAGCAAGTCGCCCGGGAAGGGGTTGAGATTTTCATTGTAGCTTACGGAGATCTTAACTTTGAATTCGCCACCATTTACCACCATGATATGAGTGAGGAGATTACGTCCGAAATTGGTGGACGATGGATTGTACTCAGCGTAGATGATCGGGAGGTTGTGGCTGGTATACTTTCACTCGGGGATGATAGCCGTGCTGCATGGACGATGCATCCGGGGCTTGTGATGCCGATTACGGAAGTGATTATTCATGATGTTTATATTATGGAAATCATGTATGAGTTTCGTGAAGAGTTGGAAGCCAAATTCGGCCCTAATCTTATCCATCTTCGCAATAAATTCGCGATGGGTCCGAATGGCAAAGGATATTATGTCCCTTTACCTGAAAAGAAGGCTTAGACGAATATGCAATGGTCCAAATGCATAAATAAAAGCTCATGGAGTGTGAATTCCATGAGCCTTTTCATTGGGCGTTCCGTCCTTTATTTTACAGTTACAATCACACGTTGGTAATGTTTTAGCTGATGCTTTCCATTGTCTTGTACTTCTGCGATGATATGAATCGTATTTCCAGACTTGGCATCTGCGGGAACTGTAAAGCTTACCGTATTTGTATCGTTGCCTTGCAGGTCAATCGTATTTAATTTCTCGCCCTTGGCGACTTCTCTATGAAGTCCAAGCTGCATGTTACCTATCAATTCAGGCTTCACTTCCGCGGGTTTTACTTTAGAATCTTCATACGTATCGGCTTCAAAATATCTCCACCATTTATAGGTTAATTGATCGCCGTCCGGATCTGATCCTTCTGCATGCAGTGTTATTTTCTCACCGGGACTAGCAGTTATATCTAATCCTTCTTTAATGCTTAAAGTTGGATTATGATTGGCATCTTTATAGTCGGATGCAATCGCCCAATCTGCACGAGCTGCAAAGTCATTTTGAATATCATCAAACCATCTCATCAGAGAATATTCCGCTTCAAATTTTTTCGTATACACATCATAGTCTAACACGGTATTTCTAAATAATTTATCGTTAACCACACCGAAACGACCTCCCCAGCCACCATAGGTTGGGTTTTCCATACTCCGCAGACCGTTATCAATCAGATAGAAGAATGATGGAGAGTCTCCTTCAGAGATAAAATCATATTTATCATATTGTGGATTTTTCTTTAAATAAGCCTCACTGCCTCTTTGTTCTTCAGCCAATTCACCTGGGATCATTTTTCCATCGCCCATCAAAGCGTACATATCGAGCAATTTGCCGTGACCATTTTGGATATTCTTGAAGTTCCAATCCCCGTGTAGCTTGCTGTTGACTTCTTCCGTGTGCATTTTCCAAGCGTATGCAAAATGCCAGAAGTTAGATTGATCATTGATAATTCTGATGTTCGGCCAATTTTTTGCAATGTACTTATTGTAGCTGTCATCCTGATCCAAAATGATATAAAGAACGAGCTTATCGCTCACCTTTTTTTGGATATCAGCCCATTGAGCTGTATTTTTGTATTCGTCCTCTATGGATTTTAAAGCTCTGGCTGTCGTATTTGTGCCACCCCAGGTTTGTACATATAAATCTCTTTTATCATCATCCAGGAAGAGATTTTTAAGGAAATTAGATCCTTCGGTTTCTTTGTCCATCTCACCTTTGTATGAAATATTGCCGATCTTGGTAACGCTTTTAATATATTCAGGCTTTGGATATCCTTCGGCTTGTTTAGTCAGATTAGGGTAAATTTCTCCATAAGCATCGATCATATCCGTTACCCATTGAGTTCCAGTCCATCTGAATGGCTTTATGCCTGCTTTTTCATCACCGGCATAATGGTATACGGAACTGGTCAGTACGATACCGGACAAGTCCATTTCATTGGAATAGAGGAGGAAACGAATAACCGAATTCATATCATCGACTTCTCCATCGGTCGTAATAACGGTTCTAGCCTTCGTCGCTTTAGCTTCTACTTTATTGTCCACTTGTTCTTTGGCCGGAGTAGTTTTTTCATCCTTTGCAACAGCAGGAGCTTTTCCGCCGCTGCAACCACTAATGATCAACATACAAATCATACCTAGTAGGAAAACGTTTAACCATTTTCTTTCTCTCATCTTCTTTTCCCCTTCCTGAACGTACACATGATGTTTTTTAGGATTAAGACTATATACATTGATGGTTTTATATCTAATTTTAGGTATAAAAAAAACCTAAATACATTATGCGCAAAAAGAAATTGAGCATACATGTATCTAGGTTTTGCCTGCATTATCAGTCACAATCCTGACTTAAATATTACATCATAATCCGAGAAAATGAAAGCGATTTATTTCACTTTGAACAAACCGGATTCTTTTACTTCGGACAGGAAATTGTGGAATTCAGGAATATTCAGCTGTTGCTGGGCATCAGACAAAGCGACTGCCGGGTTCGGATGGACTTCTACCATGATCCCGTCAGCTCCGGCAGCAAGTGCAGCCTTGGCACAAGGGGCCAGGATGTCCTTACGTCCTGTGGAGTGGGTCACGTCGACCAGAACAGGCAGATGACTTTCCTTTTTCAAAATCGGCACGGCGGAAATGTCCAGCGTGTTGCGAGTCCATTTCTCATACGTACGAATACCGCGTTCGATCAGCATGACTTGCGTATTACCACGGGAAACGATGTATTCCGCAGCATGAAGGAATTCTTCCATTGTAGCAGCAAGTCCGCGTTTGAGCAGGATCGGAGTTCTTGTTTCGCCGGCAGCTTTAAGCAGCTCGAAGTTATGCATATTACGCGCACCAATTTGAATGATGTCGATGTATTGGATCGCTTCCTCCAAATGTCTTGGGTCGACGATTTCACTGATGGTAGCCAGTCCCAGCTCATCACCTACGCGTTTGAGAATTTGCAGACCCTCAACGCCCAGTCCCTGGAAATCATATGGAGACGTACGTGGCTTGAACGCGCCACCACGAAGAATCGGAACGCCCGCCTCTTTCAGAGCTTCACCGACTTCACGAGTTTGCTGGTAGCTTTCCACCGAGCAGGGACCTGCAACCATAACGGAGGCTTTGCCACCAACAAGCGTGCCCTTAACCTTGATGACTGTGCTATCCGGCTGGTTTTTGCGGCTAACGATCAGATGCTTTTTGTGCTCTTCTTTTTGATAGTTCAGGGAAGCTTTGAAAATATTTTTGAACAGCTGGCGGATCGTAGCGTCGTCGAATGGTCCACGGTTCGCGGCGGTCAGCTTGTCCAGCATTTGTTGCTCGCGCACCGGATCAAAGTCAGGCACCCCTTGAGCTTCCTTTAATTTACCAAGTTGTCCGGCCAGTTCAGCACGCTGCGACAACAGCTCCAGCAATTGCAGGTTGGTAGCATCGAGCTGTTCCCGCAGCAGCTCCAAAGAATTTTCATTTGTCGACATACATAACATCCTTTCCCGAATAAAAATTGTTTTTTCTGTCAATCGATAGACCTTTTTTCAGAAAATAACACAAAAAGGCACTCGCCGCAAGGGACGAATGCCGTGGTACCACCCTAATTACAGAAGTATACATACAAGTCGTCAACGTCATTCTAGCCGACAGTAGCAACTTCTGAGCTTGATGCCCGTAACGGGGGCTTCCGGAAACCTCTAATGCAGATAAGAAAATGAATCTTATGCTGGTTCAAGGCTCGACTCGGGAGTGAATTTCAACGCGAGATTTCGGTACGCTCTCAGCAATGCGTACCTTTCTGTGGAAATCCGGTAGACGTTTACTTGTCTCCGTCCATGTCTTTGTTCATGTGATTCAAAGAGTTGTCCTTATTTTAAACAAAGTAGGTGCAGAAGGCAAGACCTGTTTGTCAGGTTCGGTTCTCTCCCGGTTTTGAATCGGTTATAATGTGAACAGCAACGGGAATCTCTGCCATCTAAAAGACGTTATATACAAGGAGGAATTATGAGCAAAATCAGAGTATCGGCGGTTCAATACCATCTGCATACGATTGATTCGTTCGAGGAATTTGCCCTTCAATCGGAGCATTATATCAAAACAGCCGAGGAATTTGGTGCGGAATTTGTTCTGTTTCCCGAGTTTTTTACGACCCAGCTCATGTCGATCGGTGACGGTCAAGGCAAGGCGCTGACCATTAACGACCTGCCGGATTTTACAGATCGCTATCTTGAATTATTCACTTCATTCGCCCGCCGGACCGGGATGCATATCATCGGCGGTACCCATGTGGTGCAACGAAACGGACGTTTATATAATACGGCACACCTGTTTTACCCGGATGGACGTGTAGTCACGCAGGACAAAATTCACATCACACCGACTGAGGTGCACGAATGGAATATGGCTCCCGGCGAGGGGCTAAGCGTGTTTGAGACATTCAAGGGTAAAATAGCGATGCTGACTTGCTATGATATTGAATTTCCCGAAATCGTACGCATGGCGAAGGCGAAGGGAGCAGATATCATTTTCTGTCCATCCTGTACGGATGATCGCCATGGCTTTTACCGGGTACGGTATACAAGCCACGCCAGAGCGGTTGAAAATCAGGTTTATGTGGTTTTGACAGGCACGGTAGGCGCTTTGCCTACGGTTGATTTTATGCGGGCCAACTATGGACAGGCGGCAGTCATTACACCGAATGATATTCCATTTCCGCCACGCGGCATTATGGTAGAAGGCGAGTTGAACAACGATATGATCGTCACCGCCGATCTGGATTTGCAGCTATTGTATGATGTGCGCGAGCGTGGCTCAGTGACCACATGGCGTGACCGCCGTACGGATTTGTACACAGACTGGAGCTAACGAAAGGAAGAGCGTCATGTATCGCAAAGAATGGTTTGTCTTTGACGGAGATCGACCGTTGCGGGCGGTCATCCGTAATTATTCCATAGCCGATTATGAGGGGCTGCTGCGTATTCAGCAGGAGAGCTTTCCGCCGCCCTATCCGCAGGAGCTGCTGTGGAGCCGGGAGCAGATTGCAAGTCAGGTTGAGCATTTTGCAGATGGAGCGCTGTGTGTGGAAATTGAGGGGGAACTGGCGGGTTCGGTTACCAGTCTGTTGATGCATTATGAGCCGGAGCATCCTCAACATACATGGGAGGAAGTCGCGGACGACGGTTATATTCGTACCCATCGTGAGGACGGTAACGCGCTGTATGTGATCGACTTGGCCGTTCGTCCCGCTTATCGTAGACTGGGGCTGGGCAAGTGGTTGATTTTTTCCTTATACCATCTTGTCATTCAACTTAAACTGGATCGTTTGTTAGGCGCAGGACGCATGCCCGGTTATCAGTATCATGCCGACCAGTTAAGCGCAGAAGCATATGTAGATGCTGTGGTTTCCGGCGAGCTCAAGGACCCGGTGTTAACGTTCCTGCTTCGTTGCGGACGGGTGCCTGTTTGTATCATGCCTGATTATCTGGACGATGAACAATCGCGTAATTATGCGGCCTTGATGGAATGGCGAAATCCGTTTCATACCGATCACTGAATCACTACATCACTACATAAAAAGGAGTATGCCCATATGGAATATCATCGTATTACCCATATAGAAGACCCGCTATTTGCGAGCATGCATCAGTTAATGCAGGAGGTATTCCCACCGGAGGAAGTGCTGGAGTATAGTCTGTGGAAAGAACCGTTGGAAGACCCGGGCATCCGTGTCTTTGTTGCCGTACAGGACCAAAAGGTGGTCGGTGCAACCGAATATCGCTACTACGAGGATTTTAATGTAGCCATGACGGACTTTACGATCATTGGACATCCAGGGCTCGGTATTGGCCGTTTCCTTTGGAAGCATCGTCAGGCTGATTTGCATTCGCTTGCTCAGGCCAGCGGACAGCGGTTGCAGGGGATGTTTGCGGAAATTTATGATCCTTATCGTGGCAATGATCATACCTTTGGCGGCGTCAAGCCGATGGACCCGTATGTACGGCGTGAGGTACTATCTCATCTGGGCTACAAACGACTGGATCTGGACTATGTACATCCATCCTGGAATAACGATGGCGTCGCTGTAGAAGGGCTGAATTTGGGCTTTATGCCCGAGGATGACAGCGTAAACGAGGTGAGCGCAGCGTTAGTGGCTGCCTTCCTGCGCCGCTACTACACGGTGTTGTCGAACAAGCCTGCGGTATGGAATGAAATGGTCGAGGGGTTGGAAGCCCAATCAATGATCGCGCTGTTGCCCTTGTAAAAAATACGAATATAGAAAGGGTGTTCCGAGCAAGCCATTCATTCATCAACGGTATGGCTTGCGGAGGCACCCTTTTTACTTCCATAGGTGTTCCCTGATCATGCCTGGTCCTTGAGTACGGGCTTTGCCGATGCAATGCCTCGCGGAATGTTTTCGACAAGATGTTGCTCGGTATCATCTGTATTGGACTTGTCCGCAGACCTGCGGTCGTCCTCTTCCACAGGATTCAAGGCTTTGTAACGTTTATATGCCATATCCGCCTGAGACATAGGATCTTTATACATAACGGACCTCAACTCCTTTTGGTTGTAGATAATTCATTACCCTTTTGAAAGGCTCGGCAACCGTTCGTCATCATCATTCCCATCGGCGCCATTCAGTAAATCCGTGCCATGTACAAATTCCGCTGGAGCGGAAGGGTCAATAGGGCTATCCGGGGAAAGATCATCGGCATCAGGAATGTTTTCCAGTGGAGTATCCGGTCCATCGGTCAGGTTCTCCCAATTCTTTTCTGCATTTTGCAGGGAAGGCTCACAATCGTTGTCATGAAGCTCATCATTTATATGATCTCGGTTTGCCATCATACTCCAACTCCTTTGTTCGTTTATTGCTTATTCCGACCTTACCCAAACGGCAGAACGATTAAACCTTGGGTTAGTGTGTCTGTACGAGGCTAAAATCATGCTAAATCGGGATGTTGCCATTCCCAATGAACGTTTTTTTCCGTAACTGCTGTGATATGATAAGAGGACAGGAAATGATCATAATCAATAAAAATTGACAAAAAATGAGTAAAAAGAACATGATATCCTTCTTATGAAGAAGGTATGAACATCATCGTATAGAATAATATTATTCCAGGACGTTGAAAAATGATAAAACGCATACAATTTTGTGAATCCTACTATGTAACTTTGAGGTGCTTAACATGAGGCTTGTGCCCAAAGCTGTCACCGCCCTGCTGGCGGTCATTGTAATACTGTTGTCGGTAGGCCTACCCGCCTATGCGGCCAAAACGACCCCTGAAATGGAAACCCGGATACCCTCCTGGGACATGAGATGGGGAGTGGAAGGGGAGGATGGATCACTTGATGAGGTGCGGGACCCAAGCAAAGTTTGGATGCATATTAATGATGATTCACAGTTGCTCAAGCAGCCGCCGAATACTGGCTCTGCCTGGATTCGTATTCGGCTTCCAGCGTTGAATGATGAAACGCCAGCGGTGCTTTTTGAAAATATTTATGGTAGACATATTACGCTGTATAAGGACGGTATCAATTTTTATGAGTCCTATCGCGGGTACAATTATGAAAATAATCGTATTCTGATACCGCTTAAACCGGAAGACAGCGGTAAAACATTATACATATGGACGGAAAGCAGCAAGAACAGACTGGGCATTATGGGAAATGTGATGACTGGTGAATATCGTGATTTGCTGGGAACCTTGGTCAGAATGGATGTTCTGGATATCGTACTGGGCAGCACCTTTATATTTATAGCTCTGGTGCTGCTGATCTGCTCATTTTTTCTGTTCCGTCCAAGCATGGCAATGTGGCTGTCCCTAAGCGCAATCGTGCTGTCTATTGGTCTGATGATCGTGACGTATTCACCCTTCCTGTATACGTTCTATCGCAGCTACGGCAAGCTCTATTTACAGCTTTTTGATGTAGGGTTATTTATTCTGCTGCCCTCATTAGCTTACTTTTTTGAACAAAATATCAATTCAATCATACTGATTCGCAAATTTAGAAAAGTGCTGACATTTTACTCCTTGTTCTGCTTTACAATGATGATTGTGAATTTAGGGGTACAGGAGCGGTTAAACGATGTATATTATTTTTTTAGTGTAATTATCCTGTGTGTTTTACTCGTGGCATTACTTGTGTTGCTGGTATTTGCTTCGATTCGCATGGCGCTTAAGGGAGATCACGAAGCGATCATTTTATCGATAGGCTTTGCATTTTTCGCTGTCATTTCCATCGGTGAACTGACCTGGTTCTTCATCAGAGACGGACACTACAATATGATTCTGTGGAAATGGGGCGTGTTCGGCTTTGTGCTGGCACTGATTGCGATTCTGGGCAGAAGACTGGCAGAGAAGCATAAGCAGGTGGTTCGGTATTCCAGAGAGCTAGAGATGTTCAATAATGAGCTTCAGCGTTCGGAGAAAATGGAGATTATTAGCGATCTGGCTGCATCTGTAGCTCATGAAGTACGCAATCCGCTTCAGGTTACTCGTGGTTTTCTCCAGTTGATGAGCAAGCAGGAGGATGGAAAAAACAAAGACTATCTGCATATCGCGCTGGAAGAGCTGGATCGTGCCTCGGGGATTATCACCGATTTTCTGACATTTGCCAAACCTGAATTTGAGCAGACCACAACGTTGTCCATCCTGGATGAATTTAAGCATATTGAAGGAATCATCAGTCCGATGGCTAATTTGCAGGGCGGTAAAATTTCTTTGGATATTCCCCAGGAAATCAAAGTGCGTGGGAATTCCTCCAAGTTCAAACAGGCATTCATCAACATTATTAAAAACAGTATTGAAGCGTTGCGAGATCAGGGTCATATTCATATATGGGCTTATGTGGAAAGCGGGGAAGCTGTTATTCATATTCGGGATAATGGCGAAGGGATGGACGCACAGACCTTGTCCAGACTGGGTGAGCCTTACTTTTCCAATAAGACCAAAGGCACAGGATTGGGCATGATGGTGACCTTTCGGATTATTGAAACGATGAACGGAAAAATTTCTTTTACAAGTGCAAAAGGGGTGGGAACAGAAGCGACGATCCGCTTCCCCGTAGCCGGATAATATCCGGCTTTTTGTGCTAGGGAAAACGGAAGGAAGCTTGCTGAACCCACCCGCATGGTGTTTAAGGATTATCAAACAAAAACAAGTTTACCACATGGAGCGTGGTTTCTGGGATGAAGCGAGCACACCGGAAGGGTCTGGAGGGATGACCAGATAAAACTGATCTGGTGTTTCCTCTAATGTTTTGATTTGGACATGATCGGGGATAACGACTCCTAACACATCACGGATTGCAGACTTGGGATCTGTCATCAGTTTTTCTCTAAAACTGGCATCCTCCCACGCTTTTTGAATGACCTGTGTTTGAAGAACTTCAGTAGCCATCAAAAATCACCCTCTCATTCAATTGGTTATATTTACCTAGACAGTATAGCACGAAAGTATCGTAAAAATCTAGCGCTATTTCATATTTTTGGAGAGCCAAAAATCCAGTCCGCCTCTTCGCAAATGCGAACGTCCGGCTTCAATTTCTGCCGCCTCTTCACCCAGTTCTTCTGCGATCGAACGCGTGAACATACGCAGTCCAGGGATGGCAGGCTCCAGATGCTCCAACTGCTGAACCGCTTGATCAGCAATGCTCACGTAACTGACAAGCGCCCCGCGTACATAAATCGCCTCCCGAATTTGCTCTGGCCCCAGTCCTTCGCGATAAGCCGTCTTTTGCTCGGCGCTGATGTGGGACAAAAGGCAGTTGTAGCTATTTTCCTCTAAGTCCTCCGACCAGTCGGCCCAGTCATCCGACATTTGGAGTACAACCAGCGCTGTATCTGTCATGTCTGTAATGGTCTGAATCAGGTCGGCCCGCCCTGCGAGCAGCAAAGCACCCGTCCCAGCCATTTTTAAGGGACTGGCTTTCAGCGCCACCTGACGCCGTTCCCCCTGAAAAAAGTCCTTTGCTCCCTCAGATGTCACACTAACGGCCCATTCACCAATATACGTTTGGGCATACGTCCAAAAAGGAGAGGACGCAGGAAAAAGGTCCCGGTATACGTCCAAGCATTCAGTATAGAACAATTGGCTTAAGGCGAGTTGCGTTTTGCGATTGTCTGCTGCTGTGTCCATCACATCGTCCTGAATCAAATAATGAGCCATGACGAACACGTTGCCCAGTGACAGCTTACGGCAAATTTCGGGAGCCATCCCGGTGAGCTCCTGCAGCCAGAACGGAAGCAAATAGCATATGTAGTTGCGCGTGCTGTCTTCCCTTAACGGATTAAAACGGGCCAGATAGTCCAAGCCCTGACGCTGAAATGGAGCAGGAAACGCGGCTGTCCGTTCTTCCGCTTGACGGAAAACAATTTCCAATTCATCTTTGTATGCAAAATACCATTCCATCGCTATCACCTGCATCTCTTATGGATAATTTTATAGCGATATCTAGTTGTTACCTGCCATTATAAAATAGATTGCAATTTTCAACATTTTGTTATTTTTACATTAAGGATTTTACGAAAATCTGTAAAGTGAATAAAAAAAGCAGAAAGAGAAAATATAGTATGAAAAAGGACGAAAGAAGGGTCTGCATCATGAAAAACCAATGGAAATTGACCGCTGCTATCCTATATGGAGGGGTGATGATGTATGGGAGTGCAGGCGCTTCCGGTGCTGAACCGGGCAACCCGTCGCAAGCTGCCGTTCCTAATGCTACAAGCCAAGGAGAAGCTCATCAGGGGAAGGTTGCACCACAGGATCATCACAGATCAGGACATGTTCATAGACATGGACACGAACATGGACACGGACATGGACATGGTAAAGGGCCAGGCGGCTGGAATTACCATTTGAATGAGAAGATCGCCAAGCTTCTGGGTATCACTCCTGCCCGGTTAGAGAATGAACTGGGACAAGGCAAATCGTTGGCCGATATTGCTAAAAGCAAAGGCATCAAAGAGGAACAGCTCATTGATAAGCTGAAAAATGAAATGACCGTGGATCTGAAACGGCTCGTGAACCGTAAAGGTCCGATTACATTCGACCGTAAGTCCGGGGCTCCACATGAAGCCCAATTGAAGCGGGAGCCAGGGGTCACCTCAACCTCGGTTAATGAAAACTAAGCTATGTACTAAAAAAACCTTGAGAATGGCGGTTCTCAAGGTTTTCATATTCACCGGGCGGTTCGCATCGGATTCCTGCTTTCACAGGGCACCTTGGTCTGGCACAGTCCGCAGCCGGCGCCCGATTCGGCCTCACCGCCGTTTAGCACCGCAAAGTCCCGCGATGCCTGGCCATACACAAATTTCATGCAGGCGATTTTGTCATGTCCGCCGTCCTTGCTGATCGCCTGCACAGGGCAGCGGGTAATGCACACACCGCAGATGCCCTTGCTGCACAGCAGGCAGTTTTCGGTATGGCCTGTTGACGTTCTGGCATCAGGCGGCACTTGGAGATCGGTCACCACGGACAGCAGGCGGATGGCAATTCCTTTTTCGGTGATGAAGCCGTCATTAATACTGAAGGTGCCAAGACCCGCAGCATATGCAATGTGGCGCTCCGACCAATTGGAGACAGGCCCTCCTGCGGCACCATAAATGCTGTACCAATCCGTATCCAGTGGCGCAACCGCACGGTAACCAAGGTCTGTTAAATATCCCGTCAAATGCCTCCTTGCAGACTGTACAAAATATTCATCGCCGAAGGTCCGCAGCAGTGCCCATTCTTTGGAGGCTCTATCTTTTTGTGCACGATTAGCCTTGCGGATCGTCTCGCTGATCGGCAGCACAACGCTGATAACGGTGCCTCCATCAAAACTCCCCATTCCGAAGGAACGTTCAAATGCTTCCTGCGGCGTGGCGTGGTCGGGCCCCACCACTCTTTTGTACTCCTCAAACAAAGGATCATTGGCCCCGGCAAATTGAATAATCGGCTCCTCGTAATAAGGACTCTGTAGTTCTTCACAAACATTGCCCTTGTCTTCGCTCACATAGGTCTTCATCTCGGCTGCGATGATTTCTCTCATATCAGGTACGGATTCAACCATCCTATCCACATCCCTCTCCGTGGTTATTGTTCACCAGCAAAGCATTCTTTCCTTGATACTGCGATAAACATTTTCAATCTTTTTCGTGTATATACACGAATTGAGCATCACCTCATGTAAGAAGGTGACTGATCACAAACCCAAATTTTCAATTTTGGATAAGAGTGCGGTCAGTATCTGCAGCTCCCCATTTCCCAATGACTCCTGCAAACAACGCTGCGCCTCCTCCCAAAGCTCTGCTGCGTCGTTGTATATCGTTCTTCCATTCTCCGTCAGAGTAAGGCAGCGGTTGCGACTGCCCTCAGCAGATATATCCTCCACATATCCGCTATG
>NZ_PNXQ01000012.1:188337-208899 GCF_005217525.1 Paenibacillus terrae
CCTTCAAATTACGCACAATCGTGGTTCGGTCGAGACGCATCTCCAGCGCCAATTCACTTACACTTGCCGATCCCAGCGCAGCTAAGTGCTTGAGCAGTGAAAATTGGCTAATATGGAGTCCGCTTGGAGCCAGATATCGGTCATATAGTCCCGTAACAGCCATCGAGGAACGGCGCAGATTGATGCAGGTACAGACTGAGGCAGATCGCTCTTGCGAAGATTGCTTGTTTTTCCTTGTCGTTGCCATAGGTTCTCCATTCTTTGCGCTGTTTCGTGTATCTACACTATTTCAAAAATAACAGGTTTTGTCAGAGAAATTTGTCACAGCAGTCGGCTCAGTCGGTCTGGCAGGACGCTTTTTTATGCTCATTTAAAAATTTATGTGTAAAATTCTTGAGAAAAGCAACAAAATTTCGATTTGATCGTCTATGTATATAGATATCATTTTAGGAAAGGCTTGGAACAAATTGTGGTAATAAATATCAGTAGGCCAATACATTTTATAAAGGAGCTATTCAAATGAAGAATGTAAGAGCAAAATACGCAACTGCTTTCCTGTCGAGCATGGTGCTTGTGGGCAGCTTGAGTGGTCTTTCTATGGCTAATGCAGGAACCCAAAATCCATCAGTATATCAGTCGATAACAAAATTTAAAAAGAGCGAGAGCCAAGGCCAAGTGATATGGAAAGAAAAGAATATTACGGTAACGGCGAAGAAAACGGAGCTGAAAAATGTACCAGGCTCTGAAAAAAGCGTTATTACATCCATAACGATCCAAAAAGGAGAAAAGATCTACACAATCAAAACAGATGGTTTTGATGATAAGCTGCGTGATATATCGAGTATTTCAGTATCACCTTCAAATGATTGGCTCGCTATACAAACACGACGTAGCGCAGGGGAGACGGTGCTGCTTATGGATTTGAAAAATGGAAAGCATCAAATATTAAATGACCAGTTAAGCGCTGCTGGCAAGAAAAATATTGAAACAATAAATTCCTATAATTGGTCACCAAAAGCAGATCAACTTGCTTTCTCCTACGGAGATCCTGCCAGAAGCTCCATAGCCATTTACGATTCCCCAAAAGGTACGTTTACTTTTTTACCTAGAGAAACAGATTACATTAGTACAAGTTTAATTTTATGGAATAAAAATGGAGATCAATTAAACTATATAAGTGAATATCCGTCGGATCAAAAAAGACTGTATACGTACTCTATGATCACTAAAAAAGTGAAGACTGTTAAAAAAATAAGTGAAAAAGAATTTAAACAATGGTTAAAGCTTGATAAATGAGCATGTTGCAACAATCCCAAGAGGGATTTCAAATCAGCAATAGATAGATGAAACGGTTTAGTTCGTCTATCTATTGAACGAGCAAGAAGGGCGGGAGTTGCTCCCGCCCTGTTTTTTTTAAACCTCGGAAATTGTAATTTTTCCTGAACTTCCGTTTGCCTCCAAGATTTGAATCAGTGCTTTCTGATTGCTATTCGAGAGTCGGATACAGCCATAGGTTGGGCGTAATGGATACCAAGTAGCGGAAGAGCTTGGAGCAGGATCTCCACCATGGATCATAATTTCATCTCGACCGTTCTGTGCAGCAATTAAGAAATTTCCACTTACTGCTTCATTTAGCCATACACGTTTGTAGGGACCATAAGAATACTCCGAAGAACCCTTAGCATAAACTTTACATTTAGCTACACCAGTAGGAATATCTGCATTTTTACGTTTCCAGTTGGTATGGTCGCCACCGTTCGCTTCATCATTTGACCCGCGCCCCAAAGCTTCGACAGGGCCAAATACCAGTGTACCGCTGTCATTGTATACTTTCAGAATACCTTTGTAATCCCGATTAGCCGGGAAATTAGCAAGAATGTGAAAACCCATTGTTATACGCCTCCAATTGTTGTATTGAGAGTGAATTTGATGGAGTCGCAAACACCAGAATGGCTCCACATTCTTTTTTGGTGTTTGTATCAATTTCGCCCTTCACTTAGATAGGTAATTTGGAGTCGATAAATACAACGAGTTATTCTTTTTTTTCAGGTTCATATCGTCCTTAAAAATGTGGATAATGGTGAGCGATGCCTACAACAGCTTTTTAAGCTGGGAAATACGGCCTTGTGACACGCCAAGCCATTTGGCATAGTCGCCTTGCTTGGCTGTAGGATGCTCACTCATGAGTCTTCTTAGTTGTTCAGCCAGTTTTTTTGAAGAAGACCGATTTGCTCTTTTTTCTTTGAACGGTTTCTTAACAACAGGAGCAGGTATTGGACTCACACCTATGTTCCCTTTCAGATCGAGTATGCATTTCTTACATAATAATGAAGCCCTGAAATAGGTTAAAGACTCAACCGAACTGCACAAGTTGCAGGCGACTCCAATATACTTCCGCATACTCAAAAATCCTGTTTCAACATCTACATAAAACTCTAAAGGATCGCCAACATCAATACCCATAGAGGTCCGCATTTCCTTAGGAATAACAATCCGGCCTAGCGTATCAAGGGAACGTGTCATACCTGTATTCTTCAAGTGATCTTCTCCTTTCTTAACCGTCACCTGCCTGATCGAGCATTTTTGGTATGAGCTGACTTACACGGGCTTTAGATGACTCTTGAGCATATATCTACAGCTTGTACATATAAGAGAACTCTTAAAATAACTTAATCCCTCGGTAGATTGACAAAACTTACAAGACTGACCAATGTATTTTTTTAGGGATAGGATACCTTTTTCTTCATCTGTGAAAAATTCTATAGCATCATTTGCACAAATATCACAGGTTATGAGTATTTCTTTGGGAATTACGAGTCTACCAAAAGCTTCTAAATTCCTTGTCATTTTTGCGGCCATCATCCAATACTCTCCTATTAGAAATATAAAAATCAATTAAATAAAAGCATTTATTGTTGTTCCAGAAGATGGTATTATCATGAGTAGAAAAAATAATTATACTATTAGTTTCCAAACTCTATTTTTTTGTTGAAATTTGCACTAATTTAAAGTTCATGCTGAAAGGGTGGTTTATCCATGGAAATCACACCTACGATACGAGCAGAAATTCAAACCTATCTAAAACGAAAAGGCTTAACCATGACCGAGTTTGGTCGCATTATTGATTTGAATGTAGGTACAGTTAGTGGCATTGTGACGGGCAATCGTTCTATTTCTGTTCACCAATTGGATTGCATTACTGCGGGAATGAATTTACCACCAGATTATTTTTACGAACGTTACATTGAAGATTGCATTGAAGAATCTCCACTTAACTGGAAAAAGATCTGCCCATTCCTATATCGATGTATTGAGCTAGGGCGACTGGACTGCTTGCAGCGAGTTGTAATTCTGTTGTTGGATAACCCTACTTATCCGCCGTCGCTCTTTGATGTTGCAGAAAATGTGTACAAAGACGGCTACAATGAAGCAGCGGCATATCTTTATAAAAAGGTGGCTGAAAGTGAGAAGCACCAGCATGCAGAGCGATTGGCGATCTGCCAATATCGCCTGTTCCAAATCAATATCGGGCAGGATCGGGCTGTCAATCTTCAAGCTGCCACCGAGTTTGCCCCTTTTGTTGATCGCTTGGACGAGATAGAGCAATTAGATGCTTTGAAAGACTTAGCGAACGTGTACAGATCATTAAGCCTGTGGGACAAGGTTCAAGAATTTGCACATCGAATGGGTCGATTGGGACAGCTCCAATATAATTTGGTTCATAATTCCAAGCGAAAAGGAACAGAGCCGCAAAAAAATCCAGTTAGACCACTTTTTACTTACATAACGTATTCTGAACTACTGTGTGCTAATGCTTGCGATGCAAAAGGAGATCATGAACAGGCATTAGAACATATTCGTGGTTATGCTGATTTAAGTTGGGTAAAGGAGAAGGATCCTGATACGCTTTATTGGAAGAAGCAATATCAGCAATGGGCTAAAATTAATACCTACGTAAACAAACTTATGTCCGGGGATATAAGTGTTCTGCCGGATTACGTAGAGCATATGGCTGCCGAAAAAGAGATTTTTGCCGAGTTACTAAACGTCATTGAAGTAGCCAACCGATATAATGTAGATGTGGACCATATCCTTCAGCGCTTTGAACCCCAAATAGCAGCTTATCAAGAACCGTCATCTTCTGACATGTATACACAGCAGGTTTTACCAGGAGAATACGTTCGGTTCTGGTACAAGATGGCTAAGTACAGTCTAAATAAAGGTAGATATCCATATGGTTTCAAATGTCTACTAAATGCATGGGAAAAGGCTGAATTTATTAATAAAGGACTACTTTCGCATAATTGTGCAATGTTATTTGAACGATTCAAAGTGTATGCCGTTTCTGAAACCAGAGATCAGTTGCAAAGTCTATGGGAAAAAATTGATCAAAAAGATGGTTTTCTTCTCGACGGTAACTAGCTTATTACTGGTATTCACAGTACCAGTCCTAGTTGGAAATCTAAGCCCTGTTACGATCCAAACTAATGGACACGTTGGTGGAATGTGATCCAAGTAATCATCTTCATATTCATTACACTGGACCAGCTTATTGCTGGTCTTTTTTTGGATTATTTTGTAATTTATTGGCTCAAAAAAGGTTTTGATGTATTTGTTCATTACCTCCTAAAATGAGATTCACTAGGAGGTATGCAGGATGAACAGGGATGAAACATTAACGTTAATTCAACAAATGGAACACGCCAGACAACACTTGCATGAGCTTTACGAAGAGTATGGCTTCGGACACGCTTGTGTACTTGAGCAGTCTATGCTTTTGGATGAACTGATTAATCAGTACAACCGTATGTTTCAGACCAAGAAGCAATCTCACTATGTTTTGGGTCAAATCATTGACAACGACGATGTTATATCCAGTCCATCCCCCCATTCCTTTTATGCAGAACTGTGATTTCTCCCTCATAACGTTTATCATTATTCTATATAATGACTTATTTTAAAATGAAATACATGTTCATGGAATAAAATGTTAATAATCTGGGGTGATGACGTGTTTATGTAGTCAAATTTAATGGTTTGGGTACAACTGGTAGATCCGTAGTATACTTTCTACAAACAATGAATGTAATTCAACTGGAAAAGGATTGATACGTTATGTTAAAAAAAGGCAGTTAACATCTTACTTTTTTCCTTAATTTTCTTCCTAGCAGTAGATCAGGCCAATGCAGCTCTTCCTAAATATTTGTACAATCTTGTGGTTAAAGTCAACAATGTTGAGGTTACATCCGATGCCAATCCTAATATTGAACAAGCGACGAATACAACTTATGTTCCCATTCAGGACATTCCCGAAATGAATCGGGAGTGTCCTTTTTTAGTGTTGTAGCATCTCTTTTTCTATGAGCCAAGCTCCTGCGTGCTTTTGGAAGCGCGTTTGGAGGAAAGCGGCTGGAGCCGAAACGGCCAGGTCAAGCGCTGTTTGCCTTTCGAGCCGACAATCCAGTGGCCTCCCGGCAGATGGGCGAACAGCCAGCTAATGCCGAGAGAAACACTTGCCACGACGACAAACGTAAGCAGCGTCGCCGTAAAATGATGATCGCCCAGTGAAAGCGGGCGGGTAAAGTAGGATATGAAGGACAGCACTAGCGCATGGGCCAGATACCCGCCGAAGGAATAACGTCCGATCCAGTTCAGCATGCGGCGGAACGGCTCGGAGCGCTGGTCTTTTTGCAAATGGAGCAGCAGTCCATATAACAAAAGCAACTGTGAGACAATCAGCACAAAGGTACTTGGCTTGAGATAGGTGGAAATGTTCAGATTAATCGTATCACCTGACAGGATCAGCATCGTGTGACCCATGAGCATGAACAGACCAATAAAGACAAATACATTCCACGGCAACGTCTGCTTAGCCAGTCCCCGCCACGTGTCCGTCATATAGGCACATACGGCGCCCAACATAAAATAGAAAAAATACATAATAAAGTTATAGGTGCGGTAATCTAACAAGGCCTGCCAAAAGGACGGCAAATGGGTGCTCCATGCAGACATGTCATAGTAGGACCATTGCAAGAGCAGAGCATAGGCCGCCGCTGCTATCAGCATTACAATCAGAACGAGCTGTTTGCGTTTTTTGGTGCTGTAGCGACGGAGGAACGTTTGTACATGCCCGGCTGCTTTTGCAAATAAGGGAAACAAAATATAAAACTGAAAAATCATCACAACAAACCATAGATGATATCCGCTGACAGGTATAATCATTTCCTCGAACATGCCCTTGTAAAAATAAATATTTCCCCACTGCGCCGTAGACCAGTTCTGAGTAGATAGCCAATACACAACCGTCCAGCAGAGAAAAGGAACATAAATATCCCGAAACCGCCTGCCAATGTAACGGGAATAGCTAATCGGTTTGTTACCGTTATAAAAAAGCAGCGCCGCAGACAGGAAAACGAACGTCGGTGTGCCAAAGCGAGTCAAATGATACAGCATTGCGAGCATAACGGAATCCGGCTGCTGGATATCGCTGCGGTAAATATATTCACCAATGCAATGCTGAAGCACGACAGCGAGGTAGGCAAGACCCCGCAGTTCTGTCCACTCCGCGATACGCGGCTTGCTCATCCATATCACTCCTTTTACAAAAGAAATCGTATACCTTCTCCATAACACAATTTAGGTATTGTAACGCAGGAACATTAGTGCAGGATTAACGCTACCTGAAAGTAAGAGGAGTGGAAGTAGTTCCAATTTGATATGATTGCGTTTACAATCTAAGTAAATTCACAACTTTGGGATAGGCCCAGAAAGGGGGGAGGAAGGGTGAAAAAAACGCTGCTGGTATATATTCTGCTGATTGCGGCCTTTGCGCTCTATGTGTTCAGGTACGAACAATCCGGGCCATTGAAAGGCACTTGGGAGGAAAAAGGACTGCGCGGCAGCATCGGAGAAACGTATATCATGATTACGTTCCAGTCCGGTTTGGAGTATTGGAAAAGCGGGCTAAAGGGCTTTGAGGATGCTGGGGATGCGTTGGGTGTGACCGTCGAGTATCGGGGGGCTACCCGTTATGATGCGCAGGAGCAGACGACCGTGATCGAGCAGGCGATTGCCCGGAAGCCCGCAGGGATTGCGATTTCCGCGATTGATCCACACTCGCTGATCCCGGCGATCAACAAGGCACTGGACGCGGGCATTCCTGTGGTGCTGTTTGATGCAGGGGCGCCGGGCAGCCGGGCTTATTCTTTTTTGGGAACGGACAATTACAAGGCGGGCGTGACCGCTGCGGATAAAATGGCAGAGCTGCTGGGACGGGAAGGCGAAGTCGCTGTTCTGACGTTACCCGGTCAGCAAAATCACGAGGAGCGTTCCCGTGGCTTTCGTGACACCATTCAGCGGCAGTATCCTGCTATGAAGGTGGTGGAAGTGGCAGATGGACGCGGAGATGCGATGATATCCCGGAATGAGTCGCTACGGCTGATGAAGGCGTATCCGAAGCTGGCGGGGATTTTTGTGACCGAGGCGACGGGAGGAACAGGTGTCGGTGAGGCGGTATTGAGCCAAAAGAGCCGTCGTCCGCTGAAAATCATTTCTTTTGATACGAATAAAGCGACTCTGGATATGATCCGTGGAGGAACGATCTCGGCAACCATTGCTCAGGGAACGTGGAATATGGGCTATTGGTCGCTTCAATACCTGTTCCATCTGCACCATCATTTGACGATTCCTGCTCCTTCCTCCTCCGGTGACAACGCCCCGCTGCCCGTACGGGTGGACACAGGAATATCCGTCGTCACACGGGCGAATGTAGATGATTATTATGCGAAATGATGATCAACGGAGATGGAAGCGTATACGCGCATGGTCGGATCAAAGGATGCAGCGTTTGCGCTTGCGCAATATGCCTTTGCGGTATCAGCTTATGCTGTTATTCCTGTTCTTTGGCATCGTACCGTCACTGGGATTGGGCCTGCTGGTCAACTGGACGGTGGAACGGATTATTGAGCGGCAGGTGGAAGACCATACGATGCAGCTCATTGGCAAGGTAAATGAGGCATTGGATACCAAAATGGAAAATTTGCAGAACATGACGTATTTGATTGGCTTTAACCCGGATATCGGGGAGTTCTGGCAAGGACGGACGCTCGCTGACGGTCATACGGGTACAGGAACGCAGTCGGTTGCGCAGGAGAAACAACAGGAGGAACGGGCACAGGATACGCTGTATGGGATGAAGCAATTTTTACAGGGCTTTACCACGTTATATCCCGAGATTGCAGGTATTCTGATCGTGAACGAACACGGTGACTATATTAGTAACGAAATGTATGCTCGAAGCACGCGCAGCCTGACTCAAGAAGACTGGTATAAACAGGCGGCGCAGCATGCAGGTATTTTTACCGTACTGGGACAGCCGAGCGATCGTAATGTGACGACTCATGTTCAGTACAAGGATAGTGAAATGGTGTCTGTCGTCCGGTCGGTGACGGATGCGGAGACTGGACGTGTGCTGGGCGTGATTATGATTGATCTCAAGCTACGGGCCGTGTCGCAGGCTGCCAGAGATGTAACCCTGGGCAAAACCGGGTATTTAATGGTGGCAGATGCCAAGGGACGCAGCGTGTATATGCCCGATATGCCGCTGATCAAGCGTATTCCCCCGGAATGGTTTGGGGCAGGTGACAACGGGATGTTTACTCGTGAAGCTGGGGGGAGAGAATTGCTGTTCATGTTCCGGGCTTCCGAGTTTACGGGCTGGAGAACGGTAGGTGTATTCCCGGCGCAGGAATCAACACTGGAGGTACGACAAATTCAATTCTACGTCGTCTCCTTTGTCTTCATTGTATGTCTGTTCGGACTGACGGCATCTTTAAGGTTGTCGCGTTCGATTGCGCAGCCGATTTTCCGGCTGATGTCCTATATGCGGACAGCAGAAACGGGGGATCTTACGGTTCGCCAATGGAGTGAGCGTGGGGATGAAATCGGGATGCTCGGCAGGAGCTTCAACCGGATGCTGGAGCAAATTCGCCGTTTGATGTCGCTTAGCGAGCTAAGGGAGCGGCAGAAGCGGGATGCCGAGCTACGCAGCCTTCAGGAGCATATCAAGCCTCACTTTTTATACAATACTTTGGACACGATTCATTGGATGGCTCGTAAAAACGGGGCAGATGATGTGTCCGACATGGTAGGGGCGCTATCCAGATTGTTTCGCCTCGGGCTGAGTAAGGGGGATGACTTTATTTCGCTACGCAGCGAAATTGAGCATATATCGAGCTATATGCAAATTCAGCAAACCCGGTATCGGGACAGACTTCGCTGGGAATTAAGCGTACCCGAGGAATTAGGGGAGCTGCTCGTGTTAAAGCTCATGCTTCAACCTGTGGTGGAAAACGCTATTTACCACGGCATTAAGGCTAGACGCGGACCCGGCACGATTGGGGTCGAGGCGCGGATTGAGGGAGATAAGCTGCTACTGACGGTACGTGATAATGGTGCAGGGATGACGGTGGAACGGTTGCGGGAGCTGCGGCATTTGCTGGAAGCCCCGCTGGACTCGATGGAAGGACAACAGAAGCCAAGTGGAGCCAGTGTGAATGCGAACGGCAGGAGCTATGGCATGCTGAATGTACAGGCGCGTATACGTCTATCTTTTGGTGAGGAATATGGAATTGTATTGGACAGTGAAGAAGGGGTAGGTACCTGCGTTACGATCATTCATCCGTTGCTGCGGGATATAGCACAATTGAAGAAGCCTCATGATAAAGGAGCGGATCAGGATGACGAAATCACACACCACCGGCACCTCGACAACGACGAGTCTGACGGACAAGAACATAACGGAAGTGACGACGATGACGGCAAAACGTTATCAGGTGCTGATCGCAGATGATGAGCCGATCATTCGTGAGGGCATACGAGATTGCGTAGACTGGACGGCTCTCGGCATGGAGGTTGCGGGTGAGGCGGAGGATGGCGAAGAAGCGCTGGAGCTGGCGGTACAGCTTGGCATCGACATCTTGCTGGTCGATATGAATATGCCGTTCATGGACGGCATTGAGCTGATCCGACGACTGCGGGAAGAACGCCCGGAATGTCGGTGTCTGATCATTTCCGGTCATGATGAATTTGCGTATGCGCAGGAGGCCGTCCGACTTGGCGTGGAGGATTATATATTGAAGCCGGTCGATGCGGAGCAGCTTCACGCTGCGTTGTCGCGGCTCGGTGGGCGGCTGGATGAAGAGCGTAAGCGTGCCGCCTATGTAGAACAGGCCGCCGGGCAGATTGAGCGGAATATTCCGCTGCTGCGCCAGCGCTTTTGTCTGGAATGGCTGGAAGGGCAGAACACGGGAAAGGACGTGATGGAGCAACTGGCGTTTTTACGTCTTCCATCCCGTTCACCCGTTCAGATCGGCGTGGTGCGGTGGCCTGCGGCAGAGGCACGGCAAACGATTATGCGCGAGAATGATCGCCAACTGTTTCTTTTTGCCGCTGAAAATATCATTGGCGAGCTGCTGGAGGGCCTGTCGCATGTGTTGTTCCGCGATGCAAACGGGCTGATCGGCATGTGCTTGTGGCAGGAGGCACCCGAAGCCATCGGCGCAACGATGGAGCAGGCTATCGGACGTTACCTGAACATAGCGGTTCATACACATGTGGAGCGAAATGCCCAGGGGCTGGAAGGTGCGGTTGATGCGTTTCAAGTGTGCCGTGATCGTGTGTACGGCGAATCGCAGCTGTCTCCACTCGTACGCCGGGCACGGCAGCTTATTCAGGAAGGTTTCGCAGACCGGGAGATGACACTGGAATCTCTCGCCTCGCGTTTACAGGTATCCGCCGTATATCTCAGCCGTGTGCTCAAAAAAGAGCTAAACGATAGCTTCGTGACCCTCGTCACACGCGCTCGTATCCGCAAGGCGGTGCAACTGCTGGATTCTACGACGTTGTCTATCTATGATATAGCAGAACGTACGGGATACGATAGCCAGCACTATTTTAGTACCGCTTTTAAAAAGACCATGGGTGTTTCTCCTGTTCAGTATCGCAAAGGCGGTGGAATGACTGTGATCGCGTCGGATCAGGAGTGAGCTGAAAAATGTGTGTGTAATCACACCTATGCGCTTAGGGGTCTGTTACGCTGTGGATAACGAACAAATATCTATCAATATTTGGAGGAAAACGATATGTTTTGTTATCAGTGTGAACAGACGCCGAGTGGCGGGTGTACCGTAGTTGGGGTGTGCGGCAAGAATGAAACGATAGCGAGCTTGCAGGATACGATGATTTTTGCGTTAAAAGGTATTGCGGCCTATGCGACACACGCTCGTCAGTTGGGCTATAGCGATCCTGAGGTGGATCGTATCACGCACGAAGCGTTATATATGACCTTAACCAATTCCAATTTCAATGTACAAGAGCATTTGGACATGGCGATGAAGGTCGGAAATGCAGCCGTACGGATCATGGATGTGCTGGATCATGCGCATACGGATCGTTTTGGCATACCGCAGCCGATTACCGTCAGCCAGAATAAAATTGAAGGACAATGTATCGTCGTGACCGGACATAATCTGTATGCGCTGGAGGAATTGCTGCGGCAGACCGAAGGCAAGGGTATCAACATCTATACCCACTCGGAAATGCTGCCTGCCCACGGTTATCCGGCGTTGAAGAAATATGCACATCTGAAAGGCAATATCGGCAAAGCCTGGTACGATCAGCGCAGACTGTTCGAGGAATTTCCAGGCGCGATTCTCGCCACGACGAACTGTGTGATGCCGATTAAAGGCACATATGCAGACCGCTTCTTCTCTTATGAAGTAGCCGGGCTAGAGGGCGTCGCCAAGATTATGGACGATGACTTTGCACCGTTGATCGAGCGCGCGTTGGCGCTGCCAGCCGCAGATGTAGAATCTGAGCAGGTGCTTACGACGGGATATCATCACGAGACGGTCATCGGACTCGCTCCCGAGATTATTCAGGCGGTTAAAGACGGACATATCCGTCGTTTCTTCGTCATTGCAGGCTGCGACGCACCAGGTAAAGGCGGTAACTATTACCGCGAGCTGGCTACTTCCTTGCCGAACGATACGGTTATTTTAACCACATCCTGTGGGAAATTCCGCTTTAATGACGTGGACTACGGTACCGTGGGGGACACGGGGATTCCGCGTTATATTGATCTGGGGCAATGCAACAATTCCGGTTCTACGGTGAAAATCGCTCTGGCGTTAGCGGATGCTTTTGGTTGTACGGTGAACGAGCTGCCTGTCAGCATCGTGTTGTCCTGGTTTGAGCAAAAAGCTGTTGCCATCCTGCTAGGCTTGTTCAGCCTTGGCATTCAGGATATCCGCATCGGGCCGAAGCCGCCCGAGTTTATTTCTTCTGGCGTACTGGATGTGCTCGTAGAGCTGTTTGGCTTAAAGCTGATTACTACCGCAGAGGAAGATATGAAAGCAATGCTGGCGTTGTCGTAGGGGATTGGAATGGGAGGAACTGCAAAGTGCAGTTCCTTTTATTTTTCACCGTTCATCAATTCTTGCAAATATGTCCGTAAGAATCTTCAATGCCAGCTCAGTATCTTTGGATTCGCGCGTTCTCAACAGAGTCAAAATACTTTTTACACTCGAATTTCCTTCGGCAAGCTCATCATTTTCCTTTACATATGTAAGCAACTGATAAACGCCCACGTTCAATGCCTTCGCTATTTTCTCCAGATTTTTCAAAGATATATTTCTCTCTGCGCGTTCAATAAAACCGATATAACTCGAATTGAATCCTGCTTTTTCGGCTAAAGCTTCTTGGGAAAGCCCTTTAGACTTCCGAATATCTCGAATACGTGTGCCGACTAAATCTAAAAGTTCAGACATGATTACACCTCTCTATAGTTAGAAGTGTAGAGAAAGAGTTACTTCTAATTAATAACTGTTAATAAGTAAATTGAATTAAAAACTACTATATAGTAATATTTATTGTAATGCTTGTCCGATAGCTAGAAATTTGTGTATTTTGATCGTTTCTTATTGGTCCTGCGATGTCCTCACTGTTCATTAAATTAAAATTCAGGAGTTGACTCCCCGTGAAAAATTACTCCTTAAGCAACCACCTACATAATGATCCAGATTCCATACAGCCTAATCATAGCGACCCCAACATATTGAATTGCATGATGGATTTTCAAAAGCTCGCCCAATATCAGATCAAACTTGCACAGATTATGCGCAATTATCATCAATTTCACAACTGCCTCATTCTTTGTGACCGGGCGATGTTTTCTATGGCTAAGGCCGTTTATGTTCACCGAAATCAAATCATTCTATCCTCCATTAACCTATCTATAACGGATGTGCTTAGGTTAATCCACACGGATGCTGAGCCGAGTTTGGATATGGTGCTGTTTATGGGTACCGTGCATTATCTTATTTCCGCAGAGGATAATGCACATAACAAGCCAATGAAGCTGGAGGAGGTCGATAGACTGCTTTTTAGAACGGACCATATTTTAATATGTCTATCTCGTCGAATTGTAGCTGACCCTGCTGAGCGGTATCAATCTATTTTTAAAGAAAATCAGTCCATGAAGTAGTTCAGCATTTTGCATAATTCGATTCCCAACGCTTAGAAGTGCAATATATAGACAAACTAGACCGTTTTGATCTATATATTGCTGATTTGAAATCGCTCTTGGGATTTATGCAAAATGCTTAGTTAAATCATATGTTAATAACACCCAACCTTTTCTCACGAATGATATAATGGAAAAAAGGGAGATGTTGGCTGCGACCTCAAGGCTCTACAACAGAAAGGGTGTTATTTTATATGCCTACATACAACAAACTGGTGCGGGACCGGATTCCGCACGTCATTACGTCTCAGGGCAAGGGATGCCGCACGCGCATTTTGGACCCAGAGGAATATAAGCAAGAGCTGAGGACGAAGCTTCGTGAAGAAGCAGAGGAATATTTTGAAGCGGCGAAAGATAAGGACGCGCTGGAGGAGCTGGCAGATATGCTGGAAGTCATCCGGGCGCTGGCAGAAGTACATGGGGCGAATGTGGCAGAGCTGGACAAGCTGCGGGCAGACAAAGCCGAGGCACGGGGTGGCTTTCAGGAGCGGGTGTTTTTAATTGATGTCAATGAAGCTTAATGTCAAGCTCATTACAGATAATTTAGCAGATGAGCTGATCGCCGGGATACAATATGCCTCTGGGATTTATATTATGACTTCTTTTATTATGCAATCCGGGGTGAATCGCTGAGAAATTGACTTATCTGCTCTAGTAAGCCTAAAGTCTAGTCAAGTGGTACATATGGAACAAACCTATTTTCTTATATATTAGGTATAGTTAACGTTTGATGATTCTTACGTACATGTCATTGATGGGATGTTCGCGTAAATAAATTATTCGAAAAAGCTTCTGCTGAAGTTTTGGCGGGAGTTTTTTGTTTGAAAGTATAGGATTAGTGATCGTCATATTCTTCCATTTGATGATACAATATAGACATGATTCAAAAGGACTACTTCAAATACGATGTTTCGTTTAATCAATTGTATTTCTTATATTTACGAACTTCGTGAATATTACGTTATGTGTAATTATTGAAAAGATCATGGAGGGGAAATCTATGAAAAAGAAAGAATATAAAGATAGATTAATTGAATTACTTAATGAAGGAATTGAAGAACTAACAGCAGACCAAGTAATCCACAAAACGAAATTGTTGATTTTTGAATATGAGAAAAAACAAGCGTATAGTACAGAAAATAAGGGGAGACCTTGGACAGATGAAGAGTTAAGAGTAGTATTATCATTTGCACCAACTAAAGAAAACATACTGAAGTTGGCCAAAGGATTTAAACGTAGCTACGGGAGTATTGAACAAATTTTTAGATGGGCTGTAACCACGGATGAAGAGATTATAAATAAGGGAAGAGAAGATGATAGTTTTATAAAACAGATTAGAAGATTGTATAAAGAGATGGGTTGGAAGGCGTAAATTAGAATGTCAATCAATGGAGTGATAACTACACATAACATAATATTCAAGCAGCGGCTCCTTTGGAGCCTTGGCCTGCTGGATGGATTTCGAAGAAGTATTTCAGCAGACACATCCGACTTTGTCGGACGTCATGAATACAGAAACGTTAGGTGAAATTCAATTAGGAGAGATGTAAAGAATATGAAAAGCTTAACTATTGCAAGATATAAAAATGGATATATAAAAATTTCAGACTATAATAGGTCAATACATAAAAACGGAGAAATTTTTTGCCCATTCTGTGTTCCGCCTTTAGAATTGACCGGAGTACAAAATAAATTTTTTAGAGCATTACCAGATAGAGGTGGACATAATTGTGGGAGGACAACAGCGGAATATTTCAATGCTGAGTGGGAAGGTAGAAAACTAATTGAAACACTTAGTGGTATTGATGGAGAAATCAAAATTGTTATTGATCTCAATAGTTTAGTAAGACAAGGAGAGAGTTTCAATAGTAATAAAAGAATACACAAGCCTAAAGAAAATGCCTCAGCCGAAGAAATTGAGAAATACAATAGATATACAGCTTATAAAAAGGTGTTTAGAGATATTGTACGAACAGTTTCGCAAATGAAAAGACTCCTTGAAAAAAATACTATTGATGAATTGGGGAAAATTGGATTTGAATATAAAACTGGGAGGGAAAAGTTAGGAATTAATGAGGTGGTTATTTTAGCCGATGAGCTTAATAAGAGTCTACATTATAAAGAAAGATTTGTTATATATATTGTTCAAAGTGTTAAAGTTAGTAAGGGAAAAATTTACATTAACTCTTACGAAATCGAAGGGAAAAGTATTACAACCTCATTTGAATACTCGGCTGAAAAGAATCAAACAAAGATTGAAAAAGATGACATGATTATAGCTTTTGGAAAAATTAAATATTATGAACCTACAGATCAGTATTATTTAAATACACTTAGCGATTTAAATGTGGACATAATTAAGAATGAAGACTTAGTTTTAAAATTTAGTGATAAAGAAATTAAAGAGAAAAAAATCAATACTAATAATAAAAAGAAAGTGTTAAAAATGGTATTTTTACACCAATTAATTCTTCTGTCGATATAAAAGATAAGCGTGAGACCATATACCCTAGTGGTTTGGTTCGAAAGAAAGAAATAATAAAAATTGATGAAGATATCTCGTCATCTAGAGTAATCATGCAACAGGATTTAAGACAAGAGGAAATAGCCAGAGAAGAGAATTTTTTCAAAAATATAGTTCACAAATTCAACAGTTTTTTAGAAGTAACTAATTGAACTACACCTAACATAATACTCACGCATCGGGCATATGCCCTCGGTCCGGCATAGAAGTATTTCAACGAAGCAGAAGCCGCCGGACACACTTGGCATTCGCCAAGCGTCGTGAATACAGGAACGTTATCGGAAATCAGCAATGAATTAAAGTAAATGATTAAGAAAGAAGGGGAATCAATTGTTATCAAACGAGAACCATATTGAATTCTTTGAAAGAATAGACATAAAAGAATTGTTGGATAAAATAAGAAGATTTAGAAACTTAAATATTTCAACCATGACTCAAGAAGCTATAAATAAAGAAGTGTTTGATGTACTAACTTTTGAAGGAAAATTTTATTATTTCGCTTGCTTAAGATCCTATCCTAAAGGCACAAAATTTTTTAGAGCTCGGACATTAGAGGGATCAATTATTCCAAATAAAAACTTAAAATTCGAATCGGATTTTTGGAATGCGCCTAGTGAATATATAAAGCAATATGGAAGGTTAAATAAGCCCAAAGAATCGCTACTTTATACTACACCCATAAACCCATCGATTACTTTAAAAGAGATAAAAGTGCCTGATGACTCTTATTATGCGTTAATTATGTACGAAGCAAAAGAAGAAATAAAAGTAAATATGATCGGTCAAGAATATAATTATGAATCTTTACAAATTTATAGTGAAAAAGCAAGATTAATAAATGATATTATCAATGACTTTTTAAGGGAGGAATTTAGTAGAGATGTAGGAGTAGGAACAGAATACTTATATATTGTTTCAGAATTTATTGCAAAGTCTTTTTTTGATTTACCTCCCAGAGATGTTCAAGATGCTTGGGCATATCCATCTCTTAAGGATAAATCAAATTATAATGTTTGCTTTAGACCAGAGATTGCTAGAAAATTATTAGACTTGAAAGGTGCATTAATTGGCCAAAAGCAACCTCAAAATAATGATATTAAGGTTATGTGTATAGCTCATGATTTTGATGAAAGTGGCATAGCTCAATTCCACCAATTAGGTAGTGAAGTGCAAAAAAGAATATTTCCAGAAATAGTTTGAATTTAGAGTGAATAAGTTCCTGACTATGATAATTCTTAATAATTTTTGATTAAAGGCTTGAAATTTATGGAATCTAATAAGTTACTCTCAAATAGATGCTGACATCCGATAACATTATATTCACGCATCGGGCATACGCCCTTGGTCCAGCAGAGGGATTTCGGGGAAGCAGAGGCAACCGGCCACATTTGGCATTTGCCAAGCGTCGTGAATACGAGAACGTTATCGGAAATTATCGCATAATAAAATAAATAACTTATAAAGAGAGAAGGAAAATAGTAAATGTATAAAAAACTCATAATACCAGCAATTATTCTTCTACTAGTTGTCCCTGTAGTAATTAATGCTCTAGTACAAATTCCAGCTATACCTTTTACATCAGTATTCGGAACAGGAAAGGATTGGTTTGGATTTTTCGGAAGTTATTTCGGTGGTGCTATAGGTGCTTTAGTAGCAGTATATATTGCACATAAACAGGTTGAATCTGCTAAGGAAGACTTTCAACAAAGACTTAATATTGAAAAACAAAAACAAATAAGGGGGGACGAGAAGCAACATAATCTGGTTAAACAAGAGAATCGAGTGTTCATCAATTATGAATGGGAATGGACAGAATGGAATCTTGAGAAATTTACTAATTTACATAAGGCTAAGATTATCTATACTTTTGACTATCAACAACGAGAATATTCGTTAAAGAAAGATAAGAAGAACATTACAACTTTTGCAAAACTATCGTTATGGGGAAATGCAAAGTTTATTCTCGACTGCAAAATAAAGATAACTGTTAAAGAATTCAAACCGGAATTGATTGTGAATAATTTAGGGGTACATAACGATCCTGCGTTCAATAATTATGAACTAAAAATCCATCTGCCGATAGTAACGAATGAAGACTTAATATTCATTCCGATTGTAAATTGCTACTTAAAATATGAGGAAAAAGAGAAGTACTATAATCATGATATATATGATGTTGAAAAATTTGAAATTGAGTACTTAACACCAGTCAATGAAAAAATAAGATATGTTTCTAATTACAGAGATGGTCAAGAAGTCTATTCAGTTATTAATAATGATGGTTCAGAAATACTAATTTTGGAGAGTAGTCTTCAAAATATTAGATGGAAAGTTCCTGGAATAAAAATTATTGAATAGTTTCAGTCTCTCAATGAGGGACAACAACAATCCGATAACAAAGTACTACGCTGCGGGCTTCGTCCTTGGTTCTTAAGAAGTATAAAGCTTAGAAGTGGATTCGATAAGAGGATGATAAGCTCGAAAAAACATATTACAATCGAAACATGTTGAAGTTCAAATCACATATTGATGAAGGAATTAAAAGGGAAAGAGACATAGTACAGATCAAAAGACATATACAGAATAAAGAAAGAGATCAAAAGACACAAAGATATATTGAAGATTAAAGAAATGAAGAGACATGTGAAAAATCAAGGGGCATTGGGGATAGCAAAGAGTATGAAGGAATGATAAAAGAAGAATGTGATAGATCATTCGAAGAAGGCAGGAACACCACCTAACACCATGTTCACGCTTGGGCCATTCGGCCCTCGGTCCGGCAGGAGTTAGATGAGGGTTCGGAGAAGTAATTGGCAGCACCCAGGGGAGCGGAATCAGCCGGACACATCCAACTCCCTAACCGCTTCGCGGCCGCCCGTTGGGCTTAAGGGAGTTGGACGTCGTGAACACATTAACGTTATCAGAAATCAAACACTAAATACAGCCTAAGGAGAAAAAAATGTTTGCAATTCTTAAACAAAAGCCAGATAAAATGACATTAAGGGCTTTAAAAGTAACGAGCGCTTCTATAGTATTTTTAGCTATACTATTTTTTATTGTGCTTGTATATGCAGGGTTATATGAAGTTGTCAATGCACTGGATGTAAAAGCATATTTTCGCTATGCGTCAGATGGAAAGTTTGAACAAGATGTGTATTTTAGAGAGGCGGAGGAAGCTAAAACCGAAATTCGTTCTAGCTTGAAAGTTTTGTTACCTGATGATGCTACACCTTCACGTATACAAGAGTATTTTAAATTGTTACTTCAAGATGAAACGCTCCTAAAAGAGAAAATGAACGAAAATAATAAATACATAGAATATTTGAAAAACAACAATGTAACAGTTGATGATGCTGTATTATACATGAAAAAAATAATTAACTTGGATGAAATATTTTTGTATGCTGCATCGTACGTAGGAATGCTGTTATTTATTCTTATTTTGTATTTTTTATATAAATGGAGAATAAGTATATTTATTCTTTCAGGTATACTCTATTTCATTTTGGTGGTAGATTCGTTTACGGCTGGCATCTTTTTAGATGCATTCTTCCCTGTGTTGCAAAATATATATAGTTATTCAGGTAAAGTTACAGGGAGTTTTTATTTACTATTTTATGATGATTATTTGAGATTATCAAAAAACTTTTTGCCAGCTACACGTGAAGCAGCACTGACTTTTATAATATTAGATACTGTTGTACAGTCGCTTAAAGACTCTAAAAAAAGAAGACGAAGTTCAAAGTTTTTAGTAGCATATTTAGAGCTTGAATTTACTTTACAATTTCTTAGTGGGATTAAGGGGAATTTAATAGTAACCAATCTTAAAACAGTTGATTTAGAAGAAATATATAATCTATGCAAAGAGAATAAATCAGATGAAT
Organism: Paenibacillus terrae; assembly: GCF_005217525.1. Taxonomy (GTDB): domain Bacteria; phylum Bacillota; class Bacilli; order Paenibacillales; family Paenibacillaceae; genus Paenibacillus; species Paenibacillus terrae_C. The sequence goes on from NZ_PNXQ01000012.1 coordinate 208,328, forward strand.
TCGCAATGAAAGCAAAAGAAAAACTTGATGAATGGAGAAAAGTGACCAGAAATCAGAAAATGACAGTTTCTGAGCTATATGAAAGACTTTTAAACATCCACAATTATTTAAAAAAATCAAAGTATATCAGAGAAAATATTATCAGATAAATAAACAGGGACTTCCGATAACAGGAATATTCCCGCGGCGTTGCTGTACTCCTTGATCTGCCAGGAGGCAGATAATCTCTGGCGAGGTTCGGGAATAGCCTATACAACAGAATCAAAATGAAAAAGAGCCAGAAGGCTCTCAGTCTAAAGATATATGTAATTCGTTATGCAGGTGAAGAGCGTCCTTAAAACCTTGCAAATAAATTTCACGTTCTAAAATAGCTTGAACAGAAAGCTCAGCATCGTCGTAAAGGAATAAGGTCTTCTGTATATTCTCCGGTACTCCTTCATGTAACTGCTTGAAGTAGAGATTCCGTTCGGATGAGAACTGGTTGTAGATTGAGTTGTTTTTGATAAGCTCGCCATATAAAGATTCAATTCGAGTATGAATCAGTGAATCAAGTAAGAGTTCTAAAGAATTAT
>NZ_PNXQ01000012.1:208909-209341 GCF_005217525.1 Paenibacillus terrae
TACGAACGAATATGTGGCATTAGAAGTGATTGATAAATTATGTGCGGCTTTAGGTTGTCAGCCAGGAGATTTATTGAAACATATAGCAGAACAATGAAAGATTAGAATCAAGAATGGATGTTGGTTAATCGAAGAAGTGATTCCATCGTATAACATAATATTCAAGCTGCGGCTCCTAACGGAGCCTTGGTCTGCGAGATGGGTTTCGATGAGGCATTACAACAGACAACCCCTACGGGGTTCATGAATACAGAAACGTTAGGTGGAATATCGGCAACCCCATAAAAACATTAAAGGCGAATGTTAAGTCCCATCATGCTTTGGTGTATAATGAAAACAAAGAAGTGCAGGAGGTATGTGTAATGAGAATTGAAGAAAAACTAATTGAAGACTTTTTAACATTACCAGAAGATAAGAAGCTTGAAGTGATTG
>NZ_PNXQ01000012.1:209351-209505 GCF_005217525.1 Paenibacillus terrae
TCATATAATTAAAGAAAAATTCACTTGATGTGTGAAAGGAATATCAGATGATTAGTTATAAACCATTTCAAAAATTATTGATCGACAGGGAGATTAAGAAGCAGGATTTATTGAAAATGACAGGTATTTCGTCTGCTACAATGGCGAAACTTAA
>NZ_PNXQ01000012.1:209515-210950 GCF_005217525.1 Paenibacillus terrae
CTCCAACTTGGACTAAGCTTAAACAATATACATTTCAATCCACGCACTCAGATAGAGTGCGACTCTGCCACGATTACCATCCTCTCTAAATCTCCAATTTCAATCCACGCACTCAGATAGAGTGCGACTTTCGCATTATCACCAAAAAGGGAAAGCTGATCGATTTCAATCCACGCACTCAGATAGAGTGCGACAGCAAAAAGCTCAGAACTTGGATTGGATTGTCAACAGTAAATCAAACAACTTTTTTAAGGGCTTCAAGGCGATATTGAACAGGCGTCATGTAGCCTAAAGTTCCATGAATACGATGTTGGTTGAACCAATGGACATAATCGTATAATTCCAGTTCTAGATGACCAAGACTCTGAAAGTTCATCTGGTTCACGAACTCCGTTTTTATGATCTTATAGGTGGCTTCAGCCACGGCGTTGTCATACGGACAGCCTTTCGCGCTCAGCGATCGACCGATTTCAAACGTCTCTAACAGCTCATCCATCCTGTGATTTTTAAACTCGCTGCCTCGGTCGGTATGAAACCACTGAATCTGACGCAGATCGCCTTTCACGGTCGCAAAAGCCTGGGAGACCAACGCTGCGTCCTTATGGGGACCTGCACTATGGCCAATGATCTCTCGATTGAACAAATCAATCAGCACGCAAATATAGTGCCACTCGTTCCGCACCTTCACATAGGTTAGGTCACTGACTACCACGCGTTTGCTTTCCGTTTGGTTAAACTCGCGGTTCAGTGTATTGGCTGTAGCGGCTTCATTACAAGCGGTTTTATGCGGCTTATATTGTACCACCGTGTAGGTTGAAACCAGTCCCTGTTCTTTCATGATACGGCCGATTCGACGCCTGGAAACGATGAGTCCTCGCTCATGAAGCTTCGCTTTGATTTTTCGGGTACCATACGCTCTTCGATTTTTCTGAAAAATGTCCACAATGGCTATGGTCACCTTGTCTTCCGGCGATGGTTCGCTTGCTTCATAGTAAAACGTACTTCTTGCGATTTGCAGGACGTCACACATTGCTGATACCGAGTATTTATCACGGTTATTCTGGATGATAGCTACTTTCGTCCCATGATCAGCGCGGCTTGCTTTAAAATATCGTTCTCCATTTGGAGGCGTTGAACTTCTTTCTGTAGAGTAAGTAGCTCATTTTCTTCTGGCGAGCGATTGTCCTTCTCTGAAAACGAACCTGTCGTCTGGCCTTGTTTAATCCAGCGATCCAACGCCGAGGCAGTAAGGCCATATTCCTCCACCAAATCCGCTCTGGACTTTCCGTTTTCATATAATAGCACCATTTGTTTCTTAAACTCTGCTGTAAACGTACGTCGTTGCTGTTTTGGCATTGTAGAGATTCGCTCCTTAGGATGATAGGTTTATTCTACAAGCCCTTATTTTTTCTGTCCAACTTAGTGTAGCCGATCC
>NZ_PNXQ01000012.1:210960-214401 GCF_005217525.1 Paenibacillus terrae
TAGGATGATAGGTTTATTCTACAAGCCCTTATTTTTTCTGTCCAACTTAGTGTAGCCGATCCAATTTCGACAAAATCTGAGGTGCGAAGGACCCGGGGAATTCATGTGAGCTTCACATTCGCACTGAGTATGTTTCACAAAAAGAAGAAGCATACACAATAATCTCTCACTGGAGATGCTTCTTCTCAACTTCTCATATCTATCAGCCTAGGCTCATTTCACCTTGGCCAGCCCTGCCACCTGAGATGGAGGAAGCGCCCCTGCGAATATACTTAGTTCATCAATAGCGCCTTTAAAGGCAGGGTCCCACCAGTTAACACCCAAGCTGAACGTTCCTGTTTTAGATGTAAATACATCTGGAAATCCTGTTCCTGCAAACTGAGGTTTGCCGTTCACGTACACGGATAACACTCCATTGTCTACAGTGAAGGCGAGATGAGTCCACTCATTGGTTTTGATTTTCATACCGGTGCTGCCGGTATACCAAGGCGAGCTACCTGACCACAGCATCGTGTTCTCTCCCTCAGGACCTTTGGGCAGCAAGCTAATCCAGTGATTACTATCCATAGCTCCGAAAAAAGTGGGGGTATACAGCGTCAGCTCACTCGGATGAACCCACAGGGACACGGAATATGCAGAACTGGATATAATCCCTTGGGGCAGCTTAATTCCAGATTTTCCATCCAGCAAGACCGCTTGACCACTTGTACCCTCCGTGTAGGTGACAGTTCCTCCTTCACGATCAATCCGGTCCCCGATGACCTCACCATTCGCAAAAGCAGCTTCACTGTCCTCAAGATTATTTTCAAATTTATATTGTGCGGTCAGCGTTGCCATCTCGTAAGGAGATACTGTGATGTGAAAGGCTTTGCTCTTACTGCTCTCCCCTTTGCTAATCGTAGCGGTCAGGGTTGCTGATACAGCCTTTTCTCCGATTTCAGGACGTTTAACCTCGCCTGTATCAGAAATGACGTTCGGGTCTGAACTTTTCCAAGTAATAGAGGTTTGCCGACTTCCTTGCTTTGGAAGGGATACATTGGCCACTACCCGACTTGTATCACCAAGGTCCAAATCGCCATATACACTTTCAATCACTGTTGCATCCGTCGAAGGAGCGAACTGACTCCCCCAGGCCATTTCCCCTGTTTTGGAAACAACCGTAAATGTCATTACATATTGCTTGGTATAGTCATCCCATTGTCTAATGAAAACTCCGTCAAATACGGTGCCTTCCAGCGTCAGCTGAACACTCGCGTCTCCTACCTTGCGCCACGTTCCTTGTAGCTCACCTGTGACGGTGTGATCTGCTTTTAGCTGAATAAACTGCGCTTGCTTGATCGCCGCCGACGTATCACTGCCATGATTGATATATTGATAATCTCCAACGACTTGACCCTCATCCAGTTCTGTAAGAGTCTCACCACCATAACGGTAAGGAGCTACTACAGGCCAGCCTTCCTGGTTCATGAACATCTGGTGTATGCGCAATTCATGCTTCTCTCCCTGCTGAGGAAAGCGGGTATGAAAGACAACAAACATTTGCCCGTTATCAGGATCGGTATAAGCAGAGTTGTGACCAGGCGATACGTAGCCATAGCCAATTCCTTCGCCTGGATCACCCATTTTACTGTTGAACAGAAAGTTACCTATCAGCTTGTTGCCAAAAGCGGCATTCTTGGTGTTGGCAGGTAAAACGGCGTTCTGCCCCTTGGCATCCTTATAAGGTCCTGACGGATTGTGGGACCGGAATAACCTCATGTTATAGCCACCATCCGAGCCAAGTCCGCCATAAGTTACAAATAAATAGTAGTAGCCCGTCTCTTTGTTGTATTCAATGTAAGGGCCCTCTCCTGATTCCCCATATCCGCCCGCAATTTTGGTGCCAAAATAACGATCAATCAGCCGACCATCTTTCGTCGTTCCGTCTCGACCTGGATAGATAGGTTTTCCTGTTGCTTTATCCAGCTCAAGTAAAAAAATCCCCCCAGACCATGATCCATATGTCATCCATAAACGCCCTTCTGTATCATAAAAGATAGCTGGATCAATCGCATTCGGAAACATTTTATTTGCGTAAGAACCATCTGCGTTGAACCATCCCGCTCTTGGACCTTGCAGCTTGCCTTGATCAACCAACTGTTGGATCGGCGTGTTGGTCCATTTCTTATCCACTTTGCTGTCCTTGTCGTAGGCACTGTCCTTCGTAAAACCAGTATATATAATCGTATCCACATATTGATAAGGACCTTCGATTTGGGGTGCAACAGCAACACCGATCGCGGAACGAATGTAGGTAGAAGACGCACTATAATAAATCATATAGGCCCCTTTTGTCCCATTGTCATTGACATAATGCTCATTCCAAAATACATCAGGTGCCCAGACCGAGAATCCTCCCTTGCTGTCCGAATCATTCTCCCCTGCCCAAGTAAAGGAACCTGCGAGATTCTTCGATAAGTCCCCAAAAAGCGTGTTCCCTGGAGTTGTGTAACCGTTTGCAAAAGAAGTCCAGCTTTTAAGATCCTTGCTCTTCGCAGCTGAGATATGTGAACCAAACACATAGTAAGTATCGCCGTCTTTGACGATGGAGGGATCATGAACGGATACCTCGGAAAAAGCGGGCGCATCCTGCGTTTTCTTTTGCTCATATGGTGCAGCGGAAGCGTTACTCATTCCCAATGAAGACCCTGCAATCATTAGCAATAATGCTAACGTTATTAAAAAACCTCTTTTGATTCCATTTGCTTCAACCCGCCTTATCATCCTCATCTGCCCCTCTCTGGAATTGGAGTACAGCGATATATATTCTACACTGATCAGTGAATACATTTATGTTTTCAAGAATCATAAAGGTATTTGTAAAATATATTTTGAGTAGACAAGAGGATTTGCATTGTTTTCTAGTTTGTTTAAAATGGACGCAGTGTGTGGTGGAAAGGTCGCACTCCATACAGAGTGCGACTTTGGTGCAATCTTTAATTCAGCATTCAAAGATGTAGGATTTCAATCCACGCACTCCATACAGAGTGCGACGCCACCACCAAAGCCACCACCAGGCTATCACACCGCTAATTTCAATCCACGCACTCCATCAGAGTGCGACTCTAACCGGGAAAGAGCTTGACGAACTACCTATAATTTCAATCCACGCACTCCATACAGAGTGCGACGCCCGTTATGTCATTAACTGTTCTCTTGCTGGTATTTCAATCCACGCACTCCATACAGAGTGCGACGGATACGGTATCGGCACAGTGAGTAAATTAAGTAATTTCAATCCACGCACTCCATACAGAGTGCGACTTCAAGGTCCGACAAAAAGGCATCTGCGTTATGTATTTCAATCCACGCACTCCATACAGAGTGCGACGGCGCCGGAGCATGATCAAGAACTTGAAAATGAGTTATTTCAATCCACACACTCCATACAGAGTGCGACCA
>NZ_PNXQ01000012.1:214411-284389 GCF_005217525.1 Paenibacillus terrae
TTTCGAAGAAGTATTTCAGCAGACACATCCGACTTTGTCGGACGTCATGAATACAGAAACGTTATGAGAAATTATTGCCAGCAAAATCAAAGATAAATAATAATTTTTGAAGGAGAAGCCTAGATGAAGATTGCAATTCTAACTGATATTCATGGTAATTATCCGGCATTGAGTGCGGTATTCTCTGATATTGATTTCCGTGGAGATATCGAACATACATATTGTCTGGGTGATATGATTGGCATTGGCCCTAACTCCAACGAAGTGCTTGAAGAGATAATGAATCGAGAGGATGTAACGGCGGTTTCAGGTAATCATGAAGAAGCGGTTTTAAAACTACTGCAAGGGAAGGATACCTTGCCGGGTCATGAAATGATCGCTGAACATCATAAGTGGATAGGTAGGTATCTCAAAAAAGAAAATATCAAGTTTATAGAAGATCTCCCTCAAACATTAGATGTTGAAGTAGAAGGGCAAAAAATATTAATAACCCATTATCATATGAATAAAGAAGAAAGAGAAGTAATAGATGAGAACCCTTCAGGATTAGAATTAGACGCAAAGTATAAAGGCTCACCTTACAATCTCGTTTGTTTTGGTCATCATCATCCAATCCATTACTTCAAGACAGATCAAAGAGTTTATTTGAATCCTGGAGCTTTAGGTTGTAATGATCATGCGATTGCAAGATACGCGGTAGTAGAACTGCAAAAAAGAACAATGAGTATTCAACTTATAGGAACCACATATGACAATAAAGCATTTTTGGAGTCCTTTGAGCAGTTAAACGTTCCAGACAGAGAGTTTATGATAAAAGCTTTTCATGGGAACCAACTTGAGAGAGATTTCAAAGATGGAAATAACATCTCATAACATAATATTCAAAGCTGCGGTTCCTTACAGAACCTAGGTCTGCTTTCAGCAGACACATCCGACTACGTCGGACGTCATGAATACAAGAACGTTATATGAGATCCTAAGAAATGAGAGGTATAGAAATGAATATATCATTTAATTTTAATAACTTGAATAATGTTTATTCGGAATCTATCTTATCAGATGATAAAACATTAATCTTTGAAACCTACATTGGAAAAGGAAGATTCTTATTTATGATGTTTTTATCAGATGAAGATAAAGATTCAAAAGACAAATTGTTTATATATCTAAGAAATACCAACAAATTTACAAAGCCTGTGAAGGTATATGGTAACCATAGTAAAGGGAAGTTTGAAGTATATATAAAAGATGAGTTGAAAGAAGATCTGATAAAGGAACTGCGGTTAAATTCAAATTCAGGTTCTTTTGATTTTATGCGATTTCTTGAACAACTTAATAATAGTTTTCCTCAAACCATAAACCGTGACCACAAAATTGCTGAATTAAGAAAAAATAAAAGCATAATAAGTGAGTTAGGAGTAGTAGACGAAGCTGATAAAACAGTATTAAAGAATGAAGTGAGACTTCCTAAAAGCAAAAAGCCTCAAGATAAAACTTTAAGAAAATTATATATTTATACTGATGGAGCTGTTGAAGATATAACGGAGTTAATTCAATTGCTTAAGAAATTTAATATGACTGTGGCATGGACAACACAGGACAAAAAAAACAATGCCTCAAATGTAAAAGCATTACTTGGTAAGTTAAACTACTAAACGGACTTTATATAACATAATATTCACGCTGCGGACATTCGTCCTTGGTCCGGCATAGCCGGACACCCAGCATGCGCTGGGTCGTGAATACAGGAACGTTATCTGCAATTGCCAAAGACCATAAGAATTATTAGGAGGAATATGTTTTGACCACAATGTTCACAAAAGCAGTTGGAGTTGCTTTTATTGTTTTACAGTTCTAAGACTAACACCATTTATTAATGCTACTGGAAAGTGGTTATTATATGTCTCAATTGCAGCGTTCTTTCTTATACTATATGACTTATTAGAATTTATTATCGAAGGCATAATAGTAAAGAAAGGGATAAAGCTAAATAAAGTTTTAATAATTTTACGTTCTATTCTTCTTGTGTGTGCGGTGACGGCAATAATCGTTTTACCTAATTTGAAGATTGATATTTCTGTCAAACAAGTCAATGCTTTGAGTGATGTATTTACATTAGTTAGCTTAGGCCTTGCAATAATATTAATTGGGTTTAAATCCGAAAGAGCACAATCTTTTTCATTTAACAGAACAAAGAAAGTAAATAATGAAGTAAGAGAATTTCTCAATTCAATTGAAGGGCAAAGTATTATTAATGAACACATAGGTAAGAAATCAATAGAAAATACACAACAAATTAATAAATTGAATGCAGATGCAAAGTAGTGGAAACAGCAGAAAACAGCATATTCACGCTTCGGGCCATTTTTGTCCTCGGTCCGGCCGGAGTTAGAAGCTGATTCGGAGAGGTATTTCAGTAACTAGGAAGGCTATTCAGCCGAACACACCCGCACCACCTAACCGCATCGCGGCCTGCATCTTCGGTGTCTTAAGGTGGTGGAGCGTCGTGGATACAAGAACGTTATGTGCAATTACTGCAATTCTAAAGAAGAAAGGGGAAATACAATGGATCAAATCAAATATCCAATTGGTCAATTTCAACCCAAAAACAATCTTTCAAATGATGAAATAATAAATCTTATTAAACAAATTCCTGAACTAATTAAGCGATTAAATACATTGCTGATTGGTCTCGAACAATACCAATTGGAGACTCCGTATCGGCCGAACGGTTGGACAGTAAGACAGGTCATACATCACTTAGCTGATAATGATATGAATGCGTACCTGAGATTTAAAAGAGGATTAACTGAAAATAATCCATTAGCAAACACATATCGAGAAGATTCGTGGGGAGAATTAATTGATTACAAGAAGTTGCCCGTAGAGAATTCGCTATCACTTATTGAAATATTGCATCATCGCTTTTTAGTGTTGCTGAAAGAACTTAGTATAGAAGACTATAAACGGACTATACAAACCGAAGTATTAGGAATAATTACATTAGAGACAGCTATACAAAGATTTATTTGGCACAACAAACACCATGCATCGCAAATCGAAAACCTAATAAGAAGAGAGAAATGGAAAGACATATAAGAAAGAGGGTAATTGTAAGGAGTTCAAAGATGGCAGTAACAACGCATAACATAATATTCAAGCTGCAGTTCCTTTGGAGCCTGGGTCTGGGAGATGGATTTCGAAATTTAATTGATTATGGAGGATTTATTAAAGTGCCTTTCCTATCTTATACAAGCAATTTGTACGAGGATCAGGAAGGGTGGTTCACAACTGATATTCCATTTTCATTTTTACGTGCATTATTATTAAACTGCTATAACAAGGTTAGAATCGAATATGAGGAATTTATGAAAGGAAGATTATCCTGAGGGCATAGTTCATCACATAGCAACAGATTAAAGCTGCGTTTCCTTAGGCAGCCTAGGTTTAATGGAAGGATTTCGGAGCAGCATTATCGCTTCTATTCAATAACAATATGATCCCTGCATTAATTGAAGGTGGTGATGATAGAAGAGTTTGTAAAATTTCTACTAATACAAGTAAAAAGATTATACTTACAAGGATTACAGGATAGCATTCTGCTCGCGGTTTCCTTGCTGAGTCAGTCTATAGGGGCAGAAGGCGAAAGCGAAAGGCCGAATGCCCATCAAGCGTAGCGATCTTAAACTAAACCAAAGCAAGCCGAAACGACAAAAACACACGCTTCGGCTTTTTATATTTTTTTCTTATTTTTATCCCTTACTTCCCAGACACTGACTTGAACCAATCATTCACTTCTTGCGTAATCTGGTCACCGCCATTGGATTTCCAATTGGCTACAAATTGGTCAAAGGCATCGATCGGCAGCTTGCCGTAGATGATTTTGTTGAAGGTTTCCATTTCGGACTGGCGAAGCAGGTTCCATTTGGATACCATCGTTGGTGTCGCAGCACCGGTGAAGTAGTTTTGCTTGCGAATGTCTAATTGTGACATGACTACCTTGGCTGCGGCCCAGTTTTCGGGTTTGCGGAACTCGGCCATTTGTTTCTCATAAGGGGTTTCTGGCGTTTTCCCATCAGCCAGTTTAACGAGTGTCTTCATGTACAGATTCGGGATACGTGCCGGGCCAGTCAGGAAAGGGAACTCATTGGAGAAGTCTTTAATCTTTTTTTTATCACTGGTCGGTTGTCCGTCCACGATGTCCCAATCGTAGCCTTTGGCGAAGCCGTATTCATATTTACTGCCAGCGGCCGGGTTAGCCAGGTTATCGAGCAGATAGTTATAGTACAGGAAAATGGCTTCAGGATGCTTCGCGTCCTTGTTAATCATAATACTGGCGTTGACGCCGGCGTTCTGCCATTTCGTACCGATGAGTCCATCTGGACCTGTTGGGATTGGATAAGCTTTAATTTTCGCTCCAGGCACATTCTTCAACAGATCGGGGGCTGGCCAGTCTGGAATCCAGTTGGATCCGGGCAGAATACCTGCGGTGCCTTTCGTCCAGCTCTCCGCAGATTTACCTTCATCCCACAGGGCGGAGTCGGTATGAATATAGCCTTTTTCCATCCATTCACTAAGCTTCACGAGTGCCTGCTTTGCACCGGGATTAATGGAGCCGTACTCCAGATTGCCATGGGCGTCTTTGTTCCACTGCTCCTGGACCGTGCCGTATGCTCCGAATAACCAATCGAGTGAGCCCATCCAGGTGTTTGTATTATTTTTCAAGGAAATTGCGAGTGGAAAAACTTCATTAGGTGCTAAGCCATCCGGGTTCTCGTTCTTGAATTTATCCATGATATTTTCAAGATCCGCGATGGTTTTGGGAGCTTCCAGATTCAGCTTTTCCATCCAATCTTCTCTGAACCACAGCAGCGTGTCGTCATTATCTGTGTATTCTAGGATCGGCATATTGTATTTCTTGCCGTCCTTGGTGAAAGGGTACCATAGCTCCGGATGCGCTGCCGCGTGGTCTTTCAGAATTTTATTTGCATACTTGTCGAACAACTCATCGATGGCAATGAATTGACCGGAATCAATAAGTTGATTGGTCAATACCGCATTGGTGGGTACCGAAACGAAATCAGGCAGCTTCTCGCCAGAGGCAATGGCCAACTGAAGCTTTTGTTTGTATTGATCATCATTGGCTGGATACCAGGTATCTTTATGCTTCATGCCCAGCGTTTCCAGCATCCACCGATCGTGAACGTTATTTTCTTTGGTGTCCCCTTGAACGTATTTCTTCGGCATCAACACCGAACTGAACTCAATGGGTGGATCGTATTTCCCTTTTGCAAAAGCAGCTTCTGCTTCGGGTGAACCGACCGCCGCCAGCGTATTATCGTTCGTGGCATTCTCATTGGATGTTTCGCCACTGCTACAGGCTGTAATTGTGATAAGAGCGATGACCATGAGCAGCGACCACCATGCTTTGAATTTGATCATTCTTCAATCCCCCCTACGGTGTATGATCTTTACAAGTGTAACTGTATCAAGTCGGCGGGGATGGCATCTATATGAGTTTTTTAGTTTCGATAGGACTCTATCATGCTATTTATGATGGTCTCTGTACTCCTGGGGCGTGACCCCAAACTGGCGTTTGAACACCTTGATAAAATAAGCAGGGTCCATATATCCAATCTCCATGCTGATTTCATATACTTTTTTGGTGGTCATTTTCAGCTTGTGACAGGCACGATCCATGCGCAGGCGCGAGATATAATCACTTATGCCTTCACCAGTTTCAATCTTATAAATCTTGGACAAATGGGTCGGATGCAGATTGACATGGTCGGCCAGTACACGGAGGGAAACATCCAGATGCAGGTTTTTATCCGTAAAATCCTGAATCTTTCTCACATACTCGGAACGTATGTCTTTGATTTCGTTGGACGTGCCTTCCTTGAGTTTGCCGAGCACACTAAGCGACCATTTTCGCAGTTTACTGATGGTGGAGAAAGCTTTCCCGCTCTGCAGCCACTCCATATCGCTACCCATTAAGGTAGCCAGAGTAAGCCTATTTCGGTGTGCGAGATTGGTGAAAGAAGCCGTAATTAAAAAACCTGCCTCCATACAATGCTCCCACGATTCCGACCATTTCTCATCCAGTTCCTCACAGACGGCTACTATTTTTTCTTCTGCGGCATCCCATTGCCCGCTTTCCAACAGATGAATGAAAGAGGGCGGAGTATACAGGACATCCAGGGGGCCTTGCGCTGCGGGCGTTTCCACGTCACTGACCCGCATCACGAATTCGCGCTCATCTCCGACAATTTGCCGGAAATAAGCCGAGGCCTGCCGAAAGCGGTCATATAGCTGTTTTGGAAACGGGAACCACTCGGTGATGACGATGGAGAGGGAACCCTTCAGGAACTGCTTGACCTTAGACTGAAGCTGCACAGAAAGCTTCTCCAGTATAGTTTCTTTTCCAATGTCGGTATCGTTCTCTTTAAGTTGAAGCAGAAACACCAGATATCCATGTTCCTCCTTCACGCCCCAGACTTCCATAAACTCACCCATAATCTCTTCAGCCATATTGATGACTGCATATTCGATCAAGGTTTGATCGTTGTTGTCATAGTGCCTAAATTCTTCTTCCATGCGTACAAGCATTAACGCGTAATCTCCGGCGTGGAAGGGCAGATCGTAATTCGCAAGTTTCCGTTCCCATTCGCCGGCTGCGAATCGATGTCCCTGTAAGGCCTCAAGGAGCAGTCGACCACGTAAATGGGGCAGATTCTCCCGAAGGGTAAACTGGGTTCGTTTAAGTGAGCTTATGAGCTCCCATTCTGTGTTTAATTGATCAATAGCCTTTTGAACGGCGCCCATCAATTCATCGTCAGTCGGTGGTTTCAGCAAGTAATCAACGGCCTCGTACTGGATGGCTTTTTTGGCGAAATCGAATTCGGAATATCCGGATAAAAGAATACACTTTATTTTTTTGTCACGGACTCTGATCCGTTCGATCAGTTCAATCCCTGTCATTTCGGGCATCTGAATATCCGAGATCACAATATCAATGGGGTGCGTATCAATAATTTGTAGTGCTTCATGTGCTGAGTAAGCTTTATGCACATGTTCAATCCCCAGAGTGTGCCAGGGTTTGGTCATGGAAAGGTTATCTACCCAGTGTGCTTCATCGTCTACGATGATCATCTGCATCTTATTTGTCTCCTTGTTGGTTTGTGTATATAAGTTGAACGAATGATTTTACACGGAACCACTGCGCGGTCAGAACCATCTTCTGATCGCTGTTATCCCCAGATTTTTTGAATCCCTTACAAAAGGGGAAATCCGGGGATAAGCCTATGTTTCCGATGTAGCTTTCTTTCAGAAAGCTTTTTGGCGAACGCTTCGCTTCTCCAGATCTGCCCTCTCCGTTATCGTGTAAATGTTTAGTTCAACTTATATCGTTATGATTTTCTTCCTCTGTTGGAATCTCCCAGATGATCTCTGTTCGGAATCCGCCGAGCGGGGACGGCTTGAAAATAAGGCGTGACTGATTGCCGAACAGATGCATGATCCGCTGGTTCGTATTCCAGAGACCACAGCCCATTTCCCCCTGCAGCGGCTGCTGCATTTTACGATTCAGAGCTTCCAACTGATCCGGGCTCAGGCCGGGTCCGTCGTCATCAATGTAAATTTTGCAGAAACCGTCCGAGCTTCCCCCGCTAATTCGGATTTCACCAGATGAATATGACTTCGTTACACCGTGAATGACCGAATTTTCCACAATCGGTTGAAGCATTAAACGTGGAACAGACTGACTAAGCATATGCTCAGGGATATCGATATGATATTCAATTCTCCCATTGCGCAGCTTTTGGATATCCAAATAGTTGACGAGCAGCTTGATTTCTTCCTTCAAAGAAGACGTTTCTCGTTCCACTCGGGTGGTATAGCGATAGTACGCACTTAAGTTATAAGCCATAGAGATGACCGCTTCTTCATCCTTCATCTGGGCCATATTGATGATATAGCCAAGGCAGTTATACAGAAAATGGGGATTGATCTGCGCCTGCAGCTGCTTCAGCGTAGCTTCCCGGGCTCTGATCTTTTCATGAAATACATTCTCGATCAGATCTTGAATTTGATGAGACATATCATTAAATCGTTGAAACAGAAATGAGAACTCATTCTGATCCTTGCTATGCAGACGTACGGAGTAGTCTCCCCACTCCACACGCCGTAAGCCCTGAATCAGCTTTTTGATCGGATATTGAACGTTTCTGTACAGTAGTATTGAAGCGGAAATGCCCACAACAAATAGCAGAATCATAGAGAGATAGAACAGGTTCCGACTGAGTGAAATGGGTTGCAGGATCTGATAGAGTGGGACCACATCTACTAAATGCCAATCCAAATATGAAGACTTTACAGAACTGACCAGATAGTTCTTCCCATTCAGCTTCACGACATCCTGTGTAGTGTCCTCCAAGGAGTGAGTATCCAGATAACGAATGAGTTCTTCGGATAGCTGCTTCTCTGCACTGCGGTTCAGAATGGGCGAATTCCCTTTGTGATAAAAGAAGGGATCGCCTTGTCCACCTTTCTTATACGTATCCAGCATGTTCTGAATGTTCTCATAACTAAAGCTGGCTTCAATCACTAGGTTGCTTCCCGTCAATATCCCCGGCTGGGCCAAGGAATCGGTAAAGAACCAGTAAAAGGATTGAAGCTTCTCTTGAGATTCCGCACCATGATCACCATATGTCCATTGGCCACTCATATTTCTTTTTAGGTAATTCTCATCATAACCTGATGTTCTGTTGTAGTTGGCGATGACATCGTGGTTCTGCTGTGAATACACAGCATATCGGGTGGGCCATATATCGGTGACTCCGGATTGAAGCATCATCTTTTCCTGAATGACATATCGGGTCTGCATCTGGTCATAAAGATCATCCCACATGTTCAAACCATTGAATGCTCTGACATTGGGATCTCTAGAGAGAATAAGACTGAAATCCATCATCTGAGTAATGCGGGAATCGATCTGACTGGATAAAAAGGTGAGCTGTTTGGTATTGGATATTTGCAGCTCTTTGCTTACGACATCGTAGGTGACATTGTTAGAGTAGGTATACATGATAATAATGGGGATGAACAAAACCACGATTAAGCCGTTTATTTTGGCAAACAGACTAAACCGGGATCGAGCCGTTCCTTGGAATAATATAAAGCGCTTCCATATATTCATAAAAGCCTCCTTCAATCGATATTCCTAACAAAACCATATCCAGCCTAACAATGTTATATAGTCAGACCTGAGGAGTGCCTGATACTATTTATAGCAGAGATTCCCATTACACACAAAAACTTTTTTGGGAACAGGAGGGCGCTATGGAGGCTAATATGGAGGCTAACCGGGTGCCGCAGGCAAACAGTGGGAGCAAGCCGAATAGAAGAAAAAAGAAAGTCTATAAACAACCATGGATTCTCCACTTGATGGTGTTGCCGGCGGCCATTATGATTTTTATTTTTTCGTATATTCCGATGTCCGGGATTCTTATGGCATTTCAAGACTATAAACCTGCACTGGGTTTTTTTAATTCTGAATGGGTCGGACTAAAGCATTTCAGGTACATGTGGGAGAATGATTATTTCCTGCAAATTACGTGGAATACGCTGTTTTTTGCCTGTTCCAAAATGGTAATGAACCTGATTATTCCATTTATCTTCGCCTTATTGCTGAATGAGGTCAGGAAGATGGCGCTTAAAAGAACCATTCAAACGCTCGTGTATCTTCCGCACTTTTTGTCTTGGGTTACGCTATCAGGCATTCTGATCGATATTCTGGCCCAGACAGGGATCATCAATCAATTCCTTTCCTCTGTATTCGGCATCAAGCCGATTTTCTTCCTTGGGGATGGCAACTGGTTCCGCTTTACGATCATTGCAAGTGATGTCTGGAAGGAGTTTGGCTTCAACACGATCATTTTCCTGGCGGCACTGTCCGGTATTAATCCGTCACTCTATGAAGCGGCTGAAGTGGATGGGGCGGGGCGCTGGAAGCAGACGATGTATATTACCATCCCGGCGCTTATTCCGATTGGGATCGTGATCGCAACCCTGGCACTAGGCAATGTGCTCAATGCAAACTTCGATCAGATCTTTAACTTATATAGTCCATTAATCTATCAGCAAGCGGATATCATCGATACCTTTGTGTACAGGGAAGGTCTGCTTAGTGGGCAGTTCAGCTTCGCTACCGCCGTGAATTTATTTAAATCGGTTATTAGCTTAATCCTGATCGTGATCTCATACCGACTGGCCTACCGCTTCGCGGGGTACAGAATTTTCTAGAAAGGATGACGAGCCGATGTACCATAAAACGATTCCTTATCGAGTATTCAGCATATTCAATAATGTGTTCCTGACCATCCTTTCGCTGCTCTGCTTGCTGCCTTTATATCACTTGCTCATGGTATCTCTTAGCGCATCCGCACCTGCCAATGCTGGACTGGTTACGTTCTGGCCGATTGGTTTTACGCTTGAAGCCTATGCCAAGACGTTTGATAATGCCAATTTCCTCTCCTCCTTGTGGGTGTCTGTGGAGCGGACGGTACTTGGAACGGGACTTGCGTTAGTGGTAAATACGATTGCAGCGTATGCGCTCTCCAAGGAGGCGCGAGTCTTCCGTGCACGCAATGTTTACCTTTGGTATTTTGTCATCACCATGTTATTCAGCGGTGGTCTCATTCCGGGCTACATTCTGATTCTGAAGCTTGGACTGATGAATACATTGCTGGCATTGATTCTGCCTGGATTGGTTGCGGTATTTAACATTATTCTGCTGCTTAATTTCTTCCGTACCGTACCCAAGGATCTGGAGGAAGCCGCTTTTATTGATGGGGCAGGGCATTTGCAGACTTTTATCAAAATATATTTGCCCGTCTCCATACCCGTCGTTGCCACGGTTTCCCTATTCATGATGGTCGGACATTGGAACTCTTATTTTGACGGAATCATCTATATTCGAGATTCAGAAAAGCTTCCGCTGGCGACATTTATGCAGACGATTATCGTTCAGGCCGACATGTCCAAGCTCGACCCGGAAGTCGTCGCCAATCTGTCCCAGCGAACCATTCGGGCCTCGCAAATCTTTATCAGTGCACTGCCGATCCTGCTCGTGTATCCGTTTCTGCAACGTTATTTTGTGACCGGGATCGTGATCGGGGCGGTAAAAGAATAATAAATCTACCTATTGAATAGGGTTGGAAAAGGGAGTTACTGAACTAGTCCGAGACTAGGCCATGTAACTTCTTTTTTTGTAACGTAGAAGTAGGGGAGAGTAAAAATTCAACGCTTAATTTAGTAGTAATTATAACGCAGCGCTATAAGCATGCCAGCACGAAAAATATCCAGCGTATTCAGAGCCTGCTGGATCACGTGGATATGGAAGCTTGAGCTCTCTGCTTAATATTCCTTTTTCATCAATTTTTTCTTCGCAAGTGGAACTGAGTGAGTTATCATATATGTAGTTCAGATACTCACTTGAAGGTGCAGTACTTACGAAGTACATAGATTAGATGTTAGTTGAAATACACGCAATGATGAAATGAGGGAATGAGATGCCAAAATATTCTCAAGTCCAAACCTAATATAAAGTGCGATCAAAGTAATATAAAAGAGCTCATGCTTGACTTTATAATCGCATTAAATGATTGTGGGATTAAAGACGCTGAAATAATTTCTGTTTTTAGTGGACTAGAATGGGAGATAGATGAGGATGGCTATGTGTGTGTGAATGGAGGAGAAGAAACAAAAGAACTTATGATCGCTGGACAACTTATGCACATTCGTCCTTTTGTTATGGGCGGGACTTCAAAAAGCATCAAAGAATTGCAACAACCTTGGCTTGAAGTTAGCCTTTTCCTTTGGACAGAGGAGAACGTACAATATTATTTTGATTACGCATTAAGAGAAGAATATAGTTTAGTTATTTGGAAGTTAATGAAAGTATTATTACATTTATCTAATCAATCTAGTGTGTATTTTACTAATGAAGCAACTGATGGCCGTCCTTGGGAAGCGTTAATACAGAACGACTTGGATAATATATGGATGTTTGATGCTGCAATAATAAATAAAGGAAATATGAATTATTATCAAATTATCGACGAGTCAATATTTTTCTCGAATCTCCAGGCGGATGAATTATTAATTGTTCGGAAAGAAACATGAATTAAAGAACCTTGGTGATTTTATTGCAGGGAGGCGTGTAACTCATATAACATAATATTCACGCTTTGGGCTATTCGGCTCTTGGTCCGGCAGGAGGATTTCGGAGATGTGGAAGCAGCCGTACACGTTGATCTTCCTAAGATGGGAACTATCTAAGAAGATCAATATCGTGAATACAGAAACGTTATCGGAAATCAGTGCGAATCATCGTAATATCAATACAAACAAAGGAGGATTTATATGCACTCTGAAAAGAACCCGTACAGCCTGACAATAGAATGTAAAGACATTATCCTTCGCGAATATCAATTAGAAGATTTAAATGAATTACATGAACTTACATGGCAGCCGGAGATTTATGAGTTCTTACCAGGTTGGAATGTTGAAAAAGAAGTCAGACTAGACTGGTTGAAGAATTATGAAATACCAGAAAACAATCAATTTCTTAAACTTGTCGAAGAAGGACTGGATGTTGGTGATCTTAGACTGAGGCTAGGGATCGTACTTAAAGAAACCGGGGAATTTATTGGCTGGTGTTGTTCAGGAATAAAAGACGATCTTCCAGCACCAAACAGAGAAATCATGTATGGTATTTCAAAAGAACATAGAAGTAAAGGATATACGACTCAAGCAGTTCAGGGAATAATTCAGTATTTATTTGATAACACGGAGATCAAAGAATTAAATGCAATTGTATTACTAGAGAATGGTGCATCGAATAGAGTTATTCAAAAAAGTGATTTTAAGTTTGTCGGAGAGATAGAAATAGATGATGAAATATATAACCATTATAAAATTCATAAGATAGATTTTTGAAATATGGTGAGCTAATTCGGGAAGGCACTGACATCCTATAACATAAATTCAAGCACGGCTCCTTCGGAGCCTTGGTCTGCGAGATGGATTTCGGAGAGGCATTTCAGCAGACAACCCTATGGGTTCATGAATACAGAAACGTTATAGGAAATCAGTGAGAAATATATTGTTGGTTTAAGAGGAGGAAGGAAATTGACGGAACACGAGGAAGTCCTTTCTGGAGGAAACATTAATAACGTAGTTAAGGTAGGAGAAACAGTCCGACGTAATGCTAAGCCAAATCCTTTTGTACATAAATTGCTTAAACACCTTGAAAAAGTTGGCTACCCCTACTCTCCTAGATACATGGGCATAGATGAGAAAGGGAGAGAAATCCTATCTTACCTAGAAGGCGTAGTTTCAGGAAACGATTACCCTGAAATTGATAGATATATGTGGTCAGACGAGGTCTTAGCCGAGCTGGCTAAACTCTTAAGAAGCTACCACGATGCAACTGTAGGATTTAAAACATCTACACAGTCAATAAATGAGTATCCAGAGCCGTCATTACATGAGGTTATCTGTCATAACGATGTTGCATTGTATAACGTTGTGTTTAAAGAGCAACATCCTGTAGGCATTATTGATTTTGATATGGCGGGGCCAGGGCCGCGTATTTGGGATATTGTTTACACATTGTATACATGTGTTCCACTTACAACGTTTTCCCCAGGAGAAGATGATAGAGTAGTTGTTGATTACAATAAAGAGAGTCATGCAGCTACGCGAAGGAGACGTATTGAGATGTTTTTCAATTCTTACGGCATCCAAGTGCCAAGTGATCTTAAGCAGTGGGTAATTTCACGTATTAATTTTATGTGTACTACACTATCCGACCGTGCTGCAACTGGTGACACTGCGTTTATAAGGCTAGTTGAAGAAGGTCATTTAGCTCATTACGTGAATGAGGTTAAATTTCTCGAACAGCATTTTAATGACTGGTGGTACTAATCGAATCGAATGAAAGAATTTGAAAGCTTCTCATTGAAGGCACTGACATCCAATAACATTGTATTCACGCAGCGGTCCGGCTGACGCTATTTCTTGGCCCGCCAGAGGAGTCCAGAAGAGAAGCTGCGTCAGGCGGACAATCCTCACCGACTAACCGCGTCGCGGCCGGGCCTTTGGTCCTTAAGTCGGTGAGGATTCGTGAATACGGGAACGTTAAGTGAAATTACTGCAAAGAGGAGAAGTCCTATGGAGTCGGAAAATATCATCAAAAAGATTCAAGAAGAAATCAATAAGACAGGATTTCCTCTTGAACTAAGAGTTTCGAAGCTTTTAAAAAATAGAAGGTACTTCGTAAATCATAGTGCCTATTACATTGATGAAGACGAAGGAAAGTCTAGAGAAATTGATATACTTTCGCACTTGAATAGAATCTTTAGGGACAAAAAAACCAATCAAGATATATACGTTAGAAACGTTTTAGTTATTGAGTGCAAGAAAAGCGATAATAAACCTTGGGTATTTTTGGAGTCAGGAGTTGACGAATATGATGATCAGGATTTAGAGGAATTGTTTGTATGGAATTTCGAAAATACCAAGCCTTTTGGATTGATTTCAACAAACTATATTAAAGAAGTACATCCTTTTAAAGGTTATGATTATAGAGCTCGAAATTTTTTTGAAGCCTTCAAAGGATCAGAGACAGGAGAGACAATATTCAAAGCTCTAACAGCGGCAGTAAAAGCAAGCTTATATTATGGAAAAGATAAAACAAAGGATGACATATGTATTTACTATCCGATGGTCATATTTGATGGGCGAATGTTTCAGGCAATATTAGATGATGCAGATAAAACTAACGTAAGTGAAATCAACTCTGTTTTGTTCACTTTTAAATACAAATCTTTGAATTATGAAAGAACCTTTACAATACCGATTTTAAGAGAAAATTATGTTGAAGAGTTCTTAGAGAAGCTAGAACAAAGCTTAGAGGTTGCCACTAAGCAAGCAGAAATGATTAGAAATAGATTTAGTGATTTCGAGTAGAACAGTAACATCAACTAACATAATATTCACGCATTGGACATTCGTCCTCGGTCCAGCATTCGCCGAACACCCAGCATACGCTGGGTCGTGAATACAGGAACGTTATCCGATACTCCAAATCAAAACACAAAAAGATAGGAGCAATATTATGACAATCATGTTCAAAGAAATAAAAGACATTGATAAACAAGCAATTCAAGAACTGTTTCACTCGGTGGACTGGAAATCAGGAGATTTCCCAGAAGATCTTAGACAAGCAATAAAAAACTCGCATACGGTTATTACTGCATGGGATGATACCAAATTAATTGGCTTAATAAATGCACTGTCTGACGGAGTGATGACAGTATATTTTCATTACATGTTAGTACATAAAGAATATCAATCATTAGGAATTGGAAAGAGAATGATGGAAAAAATGCTTAGTCGATATTCTAATATCAAAACAAAAGTGCTTATATCCTATGATAGTGCAGAAAAATTCTATGGAATATTTGGATTTAAGCCAGAAGAAGGAACTAAAGCCATGTTTATTTCAGATATGGTATAGCATTTTGTGAGTTTATCAGAGAAGTTGGGAGCATCAGACAACAACATGTTCATGCGTCATGGCATCGGCCCCTTGGTCCGAAAGAAGTTAGAAGTTAAATCGAAGAGGAATTTCAGTAGCGAGGAAGCATAGTCATCGGACACATCCGCCCCCACCTAACCGCGTCGCGGCCTGTCGCATACGCTCCTTTAAGGTGGTGGGACGTCATGAACACAACAACGTTATCTGAAACCATTGCAAACCTGTAAATCAATAACAAGGAGAACAATAATGTACGTTATAAGAGCGACACAAAAACTGCTAAAAGAAATGGATTATAAAGTACAAAAAACAGATATATCTGTTCCGTTAAATACATGGCATGCCAATATGTTTACTTTGAATAGAAGAAAAACAATCGTATTCATGAATGACTTATCAAGATTAAGTTTAACGATCGTAGGAGTTAAAAAGGCACAATTAAAAAATGTAGAAGAGTTATTCGTTAATGAACTAAGAAATTATTTAATGAGTGAGGAAATCGAAGAAAAAGTAATCAGCAGGTATATCGAAGAAAATGAAGGTATGATTATCACAACTACTAATAATCGAAGTGTGATAGGAACATTAAATGAAATTATCTATACGATGAAAATCATAGAGCAAGAATTTAATGAAGGAATAGAAAGAAATCAACGGAAATACAAATGGCCAGCTTTGATGAAGAATCAAAACATTTCAATAATAACGAAATCGGTGGTCCACTAGGATATGATTCCATAAGCTGGCAAGAAGAAATGATGCAAAAATGTGAATATTTCAAGGTGCTTTTTAATGGAGAAATAATAGGGGGGGCTTTGATATTTATAGAAAGTAGCCAAGTTCATAATATAGGAAGAATTTTTATTGATCCGAACTTTCAGAATCAAGGAATTGGTATGAAAGTAATGAAAGAAGTTGAAAGGATTTTTCCAGATAACAATAAATGGTGGCTTGATACTACTAGTTGGAGTGTCAAGAATCATCACTTCTATATAAAGTGCGGATTCACCAAAGTTAGAGAAGAAGATGATCTATACATTTTTGAGAAGATTTTATGACTTGTTGAACATAATTTTAACAGTTCGAACGTTTAATTCAAGACATGTCGAATATGTTTTTGATAAAGAAAATTAAAGAAAAATTCACTTCCTGTGTAAAAGGCATATCAGATAATTAGTTATAAACCTCTTCAAAAATTATTGAATGACAGGGATTTCGTCTGCTACTATGTTTCGATCTGAAGATTGGAATGATCTACATGGTAACTTATCAAAGAAGAAGTATTGAAGTACGAACCTGGGAACGTTTGTAATGAGTAAGATTGTAAGCAAATGACATTGGAACGATCGCAAAGTAATATTTTTAGGGCGTTGTTATGCGAATTGAAGGGATTCCAAAAGTATTAGAAGACATTAAAGAACTATGGAACAAGGTTACTAATAAAAGTGGAATATCACACAATCAACAAATGGATGTTGTAAAGTTGCTCTATAAGAAGAATTACATACAAGGATAATCCTCATGGTATTTTCAGGGATGGAATTGCAACGCATAACATAATATTCAAGCAACGGCTTATATTAAAATGATATAAAGAAGTTTGTTCTGGTTTCTATAATTTATTATCAAGTATTTCTTTCTACACAAAAATGATGGACAGGATTGAAAAGGTACAAACAGCATTCAAATATATAAATAGATGTAGGCATATTATCTAAAGATCATAAAGGACTCCTCGGATTGGATATTGATTCGGTTAAGTACATACGCCAATATATGTGTAAATGCTTTCAACCATATGCTTCGTGGAATTGAATTGCTACTCATCCGTTTAGAAAACCCGGTGACAGTGAAGAGAGGTACACGGAACATTATATCAAACAATTTATGAAAGGCTTCAATAATCTGATATAATAGCTCTTAGTTTAATCCCCCCTTATTACGAAGAAATGGTGAATAATATGCTTTCTTTTTCCAGACTAATTAAATGCAAACCCCCAATCCCCTAATGTCTTAGCCAGTCGGTTGAGATTTTTAAATGATAAGGGGGATATTGGCTGTGCAAAGAAAAATCTCAAAACATATATCGTTATTATTATTAATCATACTTGTCGGTTTTCCGCAAATTAGTGAAACGATCTACACACCTTCGTTACCAGACATCGCCCGCCATATGGCAACGAGCAGCAATGCCATCCAACTTACGCTCAGCATATATTTTTTGGGCTTTGCCTTAGGGGTATTTTGTTGGGGCAGGCTGTCAGATTTGATGGGACGCCGCCCGTCGATGCTGTGGGGCATTTTCGTCTATGCCATAGGCAGCCTGGGGTGTTATGGGTCTTCATCGGTCGAATGGCTCATGGTATGCCGTTTTATTCAGGCTTTTGGCGCCAGCGCTGGCTCTGCCGTAACCCAAACGATACTGCGCGAAAGCCTGGATGGGGCGAAGCGTCATGCAGCCTTTGCCCAAATCTCGGCCGCACTGGCGTTTACACCTGCAGTTGGTCCTTTTTTGGGCGGATGGATTGATCAGGCACTCGGCTTTCGAGCGGTGTTCTTCACGCTTGTATTAATGGGCGTGGTCATCTGGCTATATGCTTGGGCACGGTTGCCTGAAACCCGACTGGAGGCGACTCAAAACGTCAGTATGTTGTCCGTGGCAGTGCGGTTGATGAAGGATCGCAGAGTATGGCGCTTTGGCTTGCTCATCGGAACTGCCAACGGAATTTTGTTCAGCTATTATGCTGAGGCTCCGTTTATTTTCATTAATTTTTTCGGGCTGAGTGCTGGCACTTTCGGATGTCTGGGTATCTTTGTCGCGCTATCGTCCATTGTGGGGGCAATGCTGTCCAGAAGACTGCTGCCCGCAATTCAAGCGGAACGAATTATTACTCTCGGCTGTGGTGTATCAACGATCGGGGCGCTTAGTCTTGCCTGTCTAGCGCTTTACGGAATCGAAGCCACGCTGATCGACCTTGTGCTCACGGTATTCTGCATATTCGTCGTCCTGCTGGGTATCGGCATAGCTCTTCCAAACTGTCTGAGCATGGCCCTCGTGGATTACCATGATGTCCTTGGGACCTCAGGAGCTATGTTTGGACTCGGCTATTATTTGCTGGTGAGTATGATTACGAGCGGCATGAGTTTGATTCATAACGGCTTGCTACTTACGATGCCTTTATACTTTCTTGTACTGGTCCTGTCCATGCTGTTGGTCAGTTTGATGCAAAATCCCAAGGAACAACAGGCAGCAACATAGCCAAGCGTTTCCAATGCAGCAAGGAACCATCCAACCAGCCTTCCTGCATTGTGAAGGAAACACAAAAGCCCGCGTCGGACGCGGGCTTTTGTATTTATTTTCCCCTGATCCCCACGGGGCTCTTCATAATCAATTGTGACGGATTCCCGATTAAGTGTTCATATCCTTTATTGCCGGAATATTAATTTCTTTAACGCAGGCTGCCTTGGACAGGTTGACTATGCATTTTACAATGGAAACCATATCCGCTAGGGGGATACGTGTCCCATTATATTCGTCAAGTGCCCGTTCACTTCCCTCTTCATATGGAATTTCAGCTGCCAGCTCCCCCGGGTTGATACACGTAACGGCAATGCCGTCGTGTCTTGTATGTTCTCTCAAGGCCTCCGTGATCCCTCGAATCGCAAATTTGGAGGCGACAAAAGCAACCTGGGTGTTGTTTGCATTATTCAGACCAGCTGTAGAGCCAATGAGAATAATTTTTCCAGCTTTGGATTGACGAAGATGAGGTAATAACGATTGAATACATACAATGGCTGAGGTGACATTTACATGTATCAGTTGACTTATATCAGCAGGCTCATCTTTGTCAAATGTGTAGTGATCTTCAAAGCCTTCCTTTTCCCAGATTCCGACATTGTAAATGAGAACATCCAGTGTGTCGTTCCCGAGTTTATTGACGACAAGTGTGGCTGCGTTGAGATCAGACAGATCTGCCTGTATCCATATTCGTTCTACACCATCGTTCAGCTTCAAGTTGTCAGGCTTGGTGCGAGAAACTACCCAGACCTTATCGCCCTGTTGGGGCACACCCCTGACAAATGCATCTCCTAATCCTTTGCTTGCACCGAACACAAGATAGGTTTTCATTTCTAATTCTCCTTTTTTACGCACTTAATAGCCAAAATATGTTTCTGCGCCTATTCCTCCCTGGTAGCCACCGGATTATCCTCATAGCTAATCCAATCGCTCCAGCTTCCATAATACAGCACTTGCAAATTTTACGTCCAGTTTGAAGTGATTGAGTGATATTGAAGGTCCCCACCGACTGATATTTTAACTTGCTAAAATTACGCTGATGTCCTTAAAAGTTTGATTTCTTGCTTCATCCGTACAACTTTCGCTGAGCCAAAATCAGCTCAATAGTACGTGAAGCTAAGGTTTGGTGTCAGAGTCAACTCCAGCAATGGGGTGCTGCTTTGCCCAACTATATCAAGGCTTATTTGTCGATCTCATGCTGCGATAGTTGAGAGTTATAGTTATAATAATAAATGGACTATTGTACTTACTGCATATTGAGTTCACTAGATTATATATAACTGATGATTTTTAAGGAGCTGAGAAGCCATCTTACATTTAAATGAACATCTTGTACTATGGAACAAGGCATCTATTAAAATAATGGATATTCGCCATATCACTATGCAAATGAAGGAGGAACTCCACTCCTACCGGTTCCCTACTAGCTGTTTCTTATACACGGTGCGTGGCAATGCTGTTATGCAGCTGGATGGAAATGATCATCAAGTCACACGATTCCATATTTTGCATGGTGGAAAGGGGTGTTGCCTGAATATTTTGCCTGTTGAAGAAGTCCTTGATTATTATATGATTTATTACAAAGCCAGCATCCCGCTTCCTGAACGTCAGGACATTCTGGACTTGATGGAACACAGTAATCCCTTCAGGCTTCAATATGGCTTTGCACCTGATCATCCTGTTTCCTTATCGGACAAAGTACAATACATGATGACAGCATGGGAAGAGCAAGGATCATTGGAACAGTTCCATGTGAAGTCATTATTTTATCAATTTGTATACGAGTTGCTATGGCAAATCCACAATCGGTGCGTGCCTGCAACAAAGCCAGACCAGATCGCACAAATGAAATACTATATGCAGGAACACTATGCTGAACCCATTACAATGGACCTGTTAGCAGAGCTTATGGAGCAGTCCACGACACTTATCAAGACTATTCAAACGCCAGACTGGTTATAGTCCAATTCATTTTGTCATTCAAATCCGCATGAACAAAGCGAAGGAACTGCTGCTTGCTACGGATGCTACTTTACAAGAAATTGGCAAGGCTGTTGGTTATCCGGATGGATATTATCTTGCTAAAATGTTCAAAAAATATATGGGCATTGCACCAATTCGTTATCGAAAGCAGCATGCAAGTCCTAATGTGCCATCGACAGTGGCACGATTAGGTATTGTAGAGGGTCGGACTTCCTTATATATTGATAATGATTATCATAATCAGCATATATTTGAGGAGGAATTATTGATGTACAGAAGTAGAAAGAAACCCTTAGCTATCACATTATTACTTTGTTTAACCCTATTACTCAGCGCTTGTTCAAGTGGTGGGGCAGGAAGTCCTTCAGCAAATGAAGGCGCTCGGAAGTCAACAAACCAGGTAGAGGCCAACAGTTCAAATAATACAGCTACACCATCTCAAACGAAGACCGTAACCACCATAAAAGGGGATATTGAAGTGCCGGTTAATCCACAACGAGTAGTTGTCCTGTATTTAATGGGTGATTTACTTGCATTAGGTGTAAATCCTGTTGGGATCTCTTCTGTAGAAGAAGGAGCAGCTTTTGCGAGCGAACTGGATGGTGTCACCTCCTTGGGTGCATTCAAGCCAGACCCGGAAGCAGTAACTGCGCTTAATCCCGATCTCATTATTGTTACCAATGAAGAAATATATGAGGGGCTTAAAAAAATTGCCCCTACAGTATACATTCCTTATGATCTGCCAGTAGAAGAACGTCTGAAATTGCTTGGAGAAATTCTAGGTAAAGAGGGACAAGCTCAGGAAATGCTAGATAACTTTCACAAAAAGGTTGAGCAAAGTAAGGAAAAACTTAAACAAGCAGGTATTTTGGATAAAACCGCGACTATTATGGAAAGCAACAAAGGTTCTATGGCTGTAATGACAGGCTTGGGTTACGGACGGGGTTCGCAGATTATTTATCAATATTTAGGGATGAAAGCACCTGAAGTCTTGCAACGCGAAATTGAAAACGCAAGGAACGATGCGACTAGCAAGGACGTTTCTTATGAAGTATTACATGAATATGTAGGTGATTATATATTCCGTTCTAGCTTTGAAGGAATGGTAGATCTGTCGAACAATACCATTTGGAAAAACCTCCCAGCAGTCAAAGAAGGACGTCTGATTGATATGAGCTTTGGTTTATTTTTCTACAATGATATTTATTCGCTAGACAAGCAGCTTGACTTTATTGTGGATAGCTTGCTTAAAACCGTGGATTAATTGGACAGTCACTTTTCTATTTACACAATATGTTTTATGCTCTCCGTTCAACCACGCAGATCACTCACCACCGGATTTTTCTCATAATTAATCTAGTCGCTCCAGTTGCACTCAAAGGAGGAGTCATTATTGAATAAACAAAAAATCGTGATTATTGGAGCAGGGATTGTTGGGGCGTCCCTGGCCTATCATCTGGCCAAACGAAATCAAGATGTAACCGTTATTGAACGACACTCCGCCCCTAAGGGAGCAACTTCACCTTCAAAAATTAAACCTGGAGCAGCTTGAGGCATTGGAGCCGAATCTGAAGGAATATCCGGATGAAGCGATGTATGTCAGCGAAGAAGGTGCTGTAGACCCCATAGGGTTAACGGAGCTGTTGTTGAGCAAAGCGCGGGAGTACGGAGCCAAGGTTCAGTTCGGTACCAACGTTACACAACTGCAGCAAGAAGATTCCCGCCTGGTCGGCGTCCATACGTCCAAGGGTTTTCTGGAGTCGGATGTCGTGGTATTGGCCGCAGGTACAGGCATACCCGAACTTTGCAACCCGTTAGGTTGTCCCGTGCCGGTAACGTCGTCGCCTTCCATTCTGATTCGGATGAAAACTGCGAATAAACGGATACGTACATTAATCTCAAATGCGCAATTTGAAGCGCGTCAACTGACGGATTATACGCTGCTGGCTGCGGAAGATTATATCGACGAGTCGGAGGAAAACGGACCAGAGGCGGTCGGTAAGCGAGCGTTCGACACGTTGCGTCGCAGTCTGAAGGACGGGAATCAACTGGAACTGGAAAGCATAAAGGTCGGGATGAGACCCATGCCTGAAGACGGCTATCCGATCGTGGGCTTCCAAGATCACATAAAGGGACTTTATCTGGCGGTGATGCATTCTGCGATTACGCTGGCGCCGCTGATTGCGCATCTGGCTGTAAGTGAAATAGTCGATCGGGAATCAAGAAGTGAATTAGACCCTTGTCGACTCTCCCGATTTTAGGACCACTCGAAAACGTAAAAGAGTACATCGCTACATGAGCGATGTACTCCAAATTACATACTGTATATCTGCTTAAGCCTTCTACTCTTCCCCAGTCGCAATAGAATTCTCACTGTAAGAAATCCAATCGCTCCAGCTTCCTGGATATAACCGCACCTTACTAAATCCTGCCTCATTTAAGGCCAGCACATTCGGGCAGGCGGATACGCCAGAACCGCAATACACGGTAATTTCTGCATTCCGGTCAAGGCTGGCAAAGTGCTTTTCCAGTTGTTCCACATTTTTAAATATACCTTTTTCGTCCAATACCTCTTTCCAAAAGAAATTCACTGCACCAGGGATATGCCCTGCTGCTGTATCTATAGGCTCTTCCAACCCAAGGTAGCGCGGACGCTCTCTTGAGTCGATCAATGTATAGGAGCCGACAGGAAGCGAGCCTGCGGACACACGTCGCACTTCTTCCATACTTGCGAGCATTTGCGGCTGTACCTTCGCTACAAAGGTCGAGGGAATGCGAATCGGCTGGTCTGCCGTGACCGGGAACTTCGCTTCCTTCCAGGAGCTGTAGCCTTCTTCCAGCACATACACCTGCTTATGACCCAAGTAACGCAGCAGCCACCAGAAGCGGGAGGCCATCATGCCGCCTTGATCGTCGTAGGCAATGATGCGTGAAGCTGCGTTGATTCCGGCGCGACTCAGGCGCGCGGCAAGTGTGTCAGCATCGGGCAAAGGATGGCGTCCGCCGTGCTCCCCCAGAG
Source organism: Paenibacillus terrae (assembly GCF_005217525.1). GTDB lineage: Bacteria > Bacillota > Bacilli > Paenibacillales > Paenibacillaceae > Paenibacillus > Paenibacillus terrae_C. Next base: position 238,316 of record NZ_PNXQ01000012.1, read on the forward strand.
GAGCGGTGAGGTCTTCCTCCAGATCGAAGTGAACAGCTCCTGGAATATGATCTTCATTAAATTGAGTTCGTCCCGCTCCGGCTTGTCCGAGCAGGGAGCGGCAGTCGGCGATGATGATATCTGGCTCATATAGTCTAGCTAACAGCCAGCGTTTGGATACGATGGATTTCAAAAGGGATTCCGCCTTTCCTTTTTATCATTAAGATTATTCAATTGAGTACCGTGCATGAAAATGGGGTAAATAAGTTAAGAACCTGTCTTAAGGGGAAGCTCGTTGTCGGGCAATTCACTTTGGTGGACGACTTGCTTCTTGAAATCTGTTCCGTATCGGATAAAAATCCATACCCCGAACAGGATGAAGAAGCCTGCGCCAAATTGTAAAACAGAAAGTTTTTCTCCCAGCAACACCCAGGCTAGCAAGGAAGAAATAACGGGTTCGCCGAGTACTGCCATCGACACCGCGGTGGCGTTAATGTATTTGAGCAGCCAGTTAAACAGGTAATGGCCGAACAGTGTGGGCACTATGGCGAGCAACAGGAACAATCCCCATTCCCGTGGTGCATATCCGGTAAAAGGAATGGCGTTGACCATATTATACAGCGCAAGCGATGTGGCCGCGATGGCGAATACCCAAAAGTTATACACAAAGGCGCTCAAATGCTCGCGCAAATGCTTGCCCATCAGCATATGGATAGAGACGGCTACCATACCCAAGAAGGACAGTGCATCTCCGAGCAGGGCTTGTCCCGAGGCATGAAAATCTCCGGCTCCGATCGCCAGCGAGCCAACAAAAGCCAGGCCCATTCCGATGAGCATAGCGCGGTTTGTGCCTGTACGGAAAAACAAAAAAGAACCGAGCATGACAAGGATCGGCTCCAGTGTCATAATAACGGTAGAGCTTGCAACTGTGGTCAGTCGCAGCGAGCCCATCCAGAGCAAGAAGTGCAGCCCTAGTGCAATACCGGACCAAAGGATCAACATCCATTGCTTGCGGCTCAGGCTGAATAGCTCGGTACGGTATTTCCAGATCAGAGGCAGCATGATCAGATTGGTCAGGTACAAACGGTACATAGCGATGACGGACACCTCGGCTTCAGACCATCTCACGAAGATCGAGGAGAACGAAATAGCGATAATACCTACGATGTACAGTAATTCAAAGGAAAATGACGGTTTGTGCGCTTGATTCATGTGACAGCTCCATCCAGTACGGAAGAGGAATAATACGTGTACGATTCCTTCCATCGGTATCTCGAAAATTAGGTTTAATACAGCCCATTATACCGTACCTGACATCCGCGTGGAATATAAAAAGCGATGCAGGAAGAAGGATTTTAGTATGGAGCTGCGTAGAACTTTTGCCGCACAAACTCGTCTATCATAGTGGAGGTGGATTTTATGAAAAAACGCAACACATTTTCAATCATACTGTTAACTGTAGTGTCAGTGCTGGCTCTGTCAGCCTGTGGAACGAAACCGCAAACCAATAATACCGCACCTCAAGGGGCAGACCAACCGCAAACGCAACAGCCACAAGTGAAACCGGAGCCGATCGCCGAGCCGGAGGCCAAAAAGGGAACAGGCGTATACAACGGAGCCGCTGACCCGCACACGGTTGAAATTGAAACCAATGGCGAAGCCCAATCTTTCCAACTGGGTGACGGACTGGACACGGTGGTGGCCGGACTTGAGGAAGGCGATTCAGTCGCATTTGAATACAACGAAAAAGCAGTAGAAGGCGACGCGGTTGCCAAGCAACTGATTTTGACGAAAATTGAAAAAACAGAAGCTGCAACAGGCGGCACGCAAAACGGCAGCTCCAGTCAGGCAGTAGGTGGTGAGCGCCCGAAAACGCAAGTTTTTGAGCTTAGCCTTGAAGGGAAAAAAGAAAAGCAGACAGCTACATTGGCAAAAGGAGAGGGTTATTCACTGTATGTGTTTGACCCTATGTCCCTGTTTCCTGATCAAAACCGCGTAGCCTTGGCTGTAGATGATAACTATTACGCTGAAATTACGAAGCTGCCTTCCGATGTTAATCTGGACGAGCTTCAAAAAGAAGGCGAAAAGGATCTGGCTTCCATCGGTAAAGCGGTGAAAATAGATAAAGCCAAAGTGCCTCAAGCTCTGACCAGCAGCCGTTTGTTCCTGCAAGCGAACGGTTCGAAGGTCACACGCCAATATATTGTAGTAGAAAATAAAACTGGCGGCTTCATCGTGAAGGTAAACATTCCTCAGGGTGAGTCTGCCGAGGGCTTCGAATCCTTCATATATACATCGCTGGACAGCCTACAAGCGAACAAGTAACCCGAATCCATAATTGCGAGACCTGTACTTTTGTGCTATAAAGGATGAGAGAATAAGATTATTCCGGCTTGCGAAGTCGTATGAAGCGATGAAGGAGTTGTTCGATTTACTATGTCCATCGAAATGAACACACAAGAAGTCATCAACGTGATTAAAAACAGCAAGAAAAAGACACCTGTTAAAGTATATGTAAAGGGGGCTTTGGCTTCCGCATCATTCGGTGAGAATGTTCAAGCTTTTATTTCCGGAGACAGCGGCGTTGTATTTGGCGATTGGGCCGACATCAAGCCCGTTCTGGACAGTGTTAACGCAAATGAAGAAGACTATGTGGTGGAAAACGACCGCCGCAATTCCGCAGTGCCTATGCTCGATCTGAAAGGCATTAATGCCCGCATCGAGCCAGGCGCGTATATTCGCGATATGGTTGGTATCGGTAATAACGCAGTCATTATGATGGGGGCAGTCATTAACATCGGTGTCACCATTGGTGAAGGCACAATGATTGATATGAATGCTGTACTGGGCGGCCGAGTTAAAGTAGGTAACATGTGTCACATCGGTGCAGGCGTAGTCCTTGCGGGTGTTATTGAACCTCCATCTGCACAGCCTGTTGTGGTAGAAGACGATGTATTGATCGGTGCGAATGCAGTCGTATTGGAAGGCGTGCGAATCGGTAAAGGTGCAGTCGTTGCAGCCGGAGCTGTCGTAACCGAAGATGTACCTGAATACTCCGTAGTTGCCGGTACACCTGCACGCGTGATCAAACAGGTCGACGATAAGACCAAATCAAAAACTGAAATCTTGAAGGACCTGCGCGTTCTGTAAGATTGAAAAAAGAGTTTTTAAATGTACAAAAGGTGAACGATTCCTTGTCAGTGGCATGATGCATTGACAGAACAATTTAAGGACGAAGCACAACGGACAAGGCTCGGCGGCTGCGCCGGGCTTTTGTCCTTTTGTTCTTTTGTCTGATAAACCTGATAAGTTAGGAAAAGGAGGCGGATTAGCGGAATGAGTACGGTCGATTATCGTTCTTTTGTTCAAATACGAAGGGATTTGCATCAAATTCCCGAGCCTGGTTTTGAGGAATTTAAAACGCAGCAGTATCTGCTGAGTTATTTGGCAACGCTCCCTCAGGAGCATCTGGATATTCGTACATGGCGTACTGGCGTACTGGTGCTGATTCATGGAACGGCTCCTGCACGTCGATATGGATATCGCTGCGATATGGATGGTTTGCCAATTGTGGAGGAGACGGGCTATGATTTTCGTTCAACCCATCCCGGCTACATGCATGCTTGCGGTCATGATTTACATATGACGATTGGATTGGGTATTGTTTCTCACTTTGCAAACCACCCGATCAAGGATGACCTGGTTGTATTGTTTCAGCCTGCCGAGGAAGGACCGGGCGGAGCGTTGCCGATGCGCGACAGCGCAGAATTGGCAGACTGGCTACCAGATGAAATTGTCGCGCTGCATGTTGCACCCGAATATCCTGTTGGCACGATTGCGACTCGCCCGGGCATCCTATTTGCCAATACGTCGGAGCTTTTCATCGTCTTGAAGGGTACGGGCGGACATGCGGCATATCCGCACAAGGCTAATGATATGGTGGTGGCGGCCTGTCAGCTGGTTGGACAATTGCAAACAGTTGTAGCACGTAATGTGAATCCACTGGATTCAGCAGTCATTACGATAGGCAAGGTCAGCGGCGGTACGAAGCAGAACATTATTGCGGAAACAGCCCGTCTGGAGGGTACGATCCGAACGTTGTCAGCCGATACGATGACACTGGTTAAATCACGGATTGAAGCGCTGGTGCGCGGTGTTGAAGCTGGGTTTGAATGCCATGCAGAAATTCATTATGGCTCAAATTACTTGCAAGTGTTCAATGAAGCCAAGGTGACAGAGGAATTTATGAACTGGGTCCGTGAACGGCAGGATGTACAGCTCATTGAATGCGCGGAAGCGATGACCGGAGAGGATTTTGGATATTTTCTGGAGCGGATTCCGGGTCTGATGTTCTGGCTTGGCGTCGACACGCCTTATGGTCTGCACCATGCCAAGCTGGAGCCTGCGGAGGAAGCCATTGGGGTGGCGATTCGTGTATTGACAGACTATTTTGCATGGAAATCTCAAGTTCAATGATAGGCTCTGAATAAATAGGTTTAATGAAGTGAATGAAATGGAATGAAGTCGAATGTTGAGGGAGGGTGTTATGGGAGAGCAAACCATCATCCGATTCGAACGGGTGACCAAGCAATATGACAACGATCCACCGGTGCTGGCTGATGTCAGCTTTGAGATTGAACGTGGCAAATTCTATACGCTGCTGGGGCCCTCCGGCTGCGGTAAAACGACAATTTTGCGTATGATTGCGGGTTTTGCAGAGCCGACGGAAGGCTCGATTTATTTGAATGACAAGCTGATTAATCGTGTTCCGGCCAATGAACGGCAGGTTAATACGGTATTTCAGGACTATGCCTTATTTCCACATCTGAATGTGTTTGAAAATGTGGCTTTCGGTTTGCGGATCAAAAAGATGAACAATAAGACCATTCAGGAGAAGGTTGCGCAGGCATTGTCCTTTGTCAATCTGGAGGGCTACGACGAACGGGAAATTTCTGAAATGTCCGGAGGGCAACGCCAGCGTGTCGCCATTGCACGGGCCATTGTCAATGAGCCGGACGTTCTGCTGCTGGATGAGCCGCTGTCTGCACTGGATTTAAAGCTGCGAACAGAAATGCAGTATATTTTGCGTGAAATGCAGCAGCGTCTTGGGATCACCTTTATTTTCGTTACGCATGATCAGGAGGAAGCGCTGGCCATGTCGGACGAGATTTTTGTCATGAACAAAGGGAAGATTGAGCAGAGCGGTACCCCGAATGATATTTATGATGAGCCGATCAATCGGTTTGTTGCCGATTTTATCGGGGAATCCAACATTGTTCCAGGACGCATGATTGCGGATTATCAGGTGGAGTTTAACGGTCGGCAGTTTGAATGTGTCGATGGAGGATTACGCCCGAATGAAGCGATTGAAATTGTCATTCGACCCGAGGATTTGGAGATTACAACCGTTACAGAGGGCAAGCTGCGAGTAAAGGTGGATACCCAGTTGTTCCGTGGTGTTCACTATGAAATTAGCTGCTATGATGATTCCGGTCAGGAGTGGCTGGTGCATTCTACCAAAAAGGCGGAGCTGGGCAGTGAAATCGGCCTCCATTTTGACCCGGAAGCGATCCATGTGATGCGGTTCGGGGAAACAGAGGAAGAATTTGATCGGCGTCTGGAGGCCTATGAAGAGGTGGAGCAGCATGTCCGGTAATACAAGAGCAGCGTATCTGCTGCCTTACTATTTATGGATTGTGCTGTTCGTAGCAGCCCCGGTCGTGCTTGTATTTTACTATTCGCTATTTGATGTAGACGGTCATTTCACGTTCAGCAACTATGCTCAATTTCTGACCCCTGTCTATTTGAGCATGACGCTTAGCTCATTTTGGTATGCGTTCTTGATTACGGTATTTTCGCTGCTCGTCGCTTATCCGGCTGCGTATTTGCTGACCCGAACCAAGCATAAGCAACTGTGGCTATTGCTCATTATTTTGCCGACATGGATTAACCTATTGCTTAAAACATATGCTTTTATCGGGATTTTTGGTACTTATGGTCCGGTGAATGCTGTGTTGGGCTTGGTCGGATGGGGTGGTCAGCAATTATTGTTTACCAGCTCCAGCTTTGTGTTTGTATCGGTTTATATTTTTGTGCCGTTTATGATTTTGCCCATCTATAATGCGCTGGAAGGGTTGAATCCTTCACTGCTGGATGCCGCGCGTGATCTGGGCGCTTCCAAGTGGACGGCGTTTCGCCGGGTTATTTTCCCATTAACGCTATCTGGTGTGCGATCCGGGTGTATGGCGGTATTCATCCCGGCGCTATCGCTGTTTATGATTACCCGTCTGATTGCGGGCAACCGTGTCATTACATTAGGGACGGCGATTGAGCAGCATTTTCTGGTCACACAGGATTGGGGCATGGGCTCTACGGTAGCGGTGTTCCTGATTTTGGCGATGGCGATTCTTATGCTAATTACCTCGGGAGCGAAACGGAGGGTGCGGCATGGCAAATAAAAACCGATTCGGGAATATTTATTTGGTGCTCGTCTTTCTTGTGTTGTATGCACCTATTTTGTACTTGATGTATTATTCGTTCAATAGTGGTGGGACGATGCACCAATTTGAAGGGTTTACGCTCCAATACTACAAAGAGGTGTTTGCCGACACCCGCTTGATCATCATTGTCATTAACACCTTGGTTATTGCGTTGTTATCGTCTGCGCTGGCTACGATTATTGGCATCATGGGAGCGTTGGCTATTCACCAGATGCAGAACCGTCGGGTTAAAAATACACTGTTGTCGCTCAACAATGTGCTGATCGTGAACCCGGACGTCATTATTGGCGCATCCTTCCTCATTTTGTTCACGATGGTGGGGATCAAGCTGGGCTTTTACTCGGTGTTGTTGTCCCATATTGCATTTAGTGTGCCGATTGCCGTCATTATGATATTGCCGCGGCTTCAGGAAATGAGTCCATCACTGGTGGATGCGGCCCGGGATTTGGGTGCCAGTCGGATGGATGTGCTGACCAAGGTGATTTTACCTTTTATCAAGCCGGGGATTTACGCAGGCTTCTTTATGGCGTTAACGTACTCGCTGGACGATTTTGCGGTGACCTTTTTTGTGACAGGCAGCGGCTATTCTACCTTATCAGTGGAAATTTACTCGCGTGCCCGCCAAGGGGTTTCCCTGTCTATTAATGCGCTGTCCACGCTCATTTTCCTGTTTACCGTGCTGTTGGTGGTGGGCTATTACTTTATTATGCGCAAGGCGAACCGGAATGGGAAAAAGGAGCCTGCGGCGGAAATGGGGGTACCTAGATGAAGTCGCTTGTACGCGTGTTTCTGTCGATTTTTATCATCTCGTTCGGTCTGATGGGGGTGGCGGCCTGGCTCAATTCCAGTCAAGGCTATTCCGGTGGCAATACGCTGACGGTCTACAACTGGGGAGACTATATCGACCCTGATCTGCTGGCAAGGTTCCAGAAGGAGACGGGGATTACCGTCATTTATCAGACGTTCGACTCCAACGAGGCGATGCTGACGAAAATTGAGCAGGGAGGAACATCGTTTGATGTAGCGGTTCCTTCGGAGTATGCTCTGGCTAAAATGAAGCAGGAGCACCTGTTGCTCCCTTTGGATCACAGCAAGCTGCCGAATTTGAAGCATGTGGATGCTCATTTTCTGAACCTTTCGTTTGACCCGAAAAACCAATACTCTGTGCCGTATTTTTGGGGTACGGTTGGGATTGTGTTCAACCCGGAGCTAACGAAGGGCATTGATTTTCATAGCTGGGACGGTCTGTGGAATCCAAAGCTGCGTAACAACCTCCTGCTGGTCGATGGTGCGAGGGAAGTCGTGGGTATGTCGCTGAACAGTCTCCACTATTCCTTGAACGATACGAATGAGGCGCATTTGCAGCAAGCTTTAGCGAAGCTGGAGAAATTAGCGCCCAATGTCAAGGCCGTTGTTGGTGATGAGATTAAAATGCTGCTGGCTAACGAGGAGGCTGCTGCCGGTGTTGTGTGGTCCGGCGATGCGTCCGAAATCATGGACCAGAACGACAAGCTGGACTACATCGTGCCGGATGAAGGCTCCAACCTGTGGTTTGATAACATGGTTATTCCGAAAACCGCTACCCATGTGGAAGCGGCCCATAAGTTCATCAATTTCATGATGCAGCCCGATGTAGCCGCCCAAAATGCCGAGTTTGTAGGCTACTCCACACCAAACGCGGATGGAAAAAAGCTGTTGCCAGAGGATATATCCGGTGACGAGCGCTTCTATCCTCCATCTGAGATTACAGATAAGCTGGAGGTCTACGACAACCTTGGCAAGCGGATGCTGGCTCATTACAATGAATTGTTCCTGCAATTCAAAATGCATTTAAAATAGAGAGTGGCGGCGCATGGATTCAGGTTTGAGCTTTAAAGGACGCTGCGGAGACGGATGGTGCTTCCCATCGCCACCGCCCCCGGATTTCCGGAATGAAGCCTGGGTTTAGGGGGAAATCCGGGGACAAAAGCGACCGCTTACGCTTGTCCAGCACCATTCCGTCCCCTCCGCTGCGCCGTGCTTAAAGCACACGAATGAATCCCACGCCGATGTGGGAGTAGTAGGTGAACGAACAGGCCCTTGAACCACCTGTACAGGTGGTTCAAGGGCCTGTTTTATGTTTACTCACCGTGCAAAGCGGTGAGAGGGGTACTTCTTTTCCCCTGCGCCCCACATGCTCAAAGGAATTTGGTGACTTTAAGGCGGGTAGTAGCGAAGCGGGCCATTTGAATCTGGAGAAGCGGCAGCGTTCGCCTTTGCAGAGGGATTCTTACCACTAAATGTCTTATACAATCCAAGAATCTCTCAGCAACAGCGATCGGAAGATCAAATGGCCCGCGAAGCCTCCTTCCACCTTAACTCCCCACAATTCCTTTAACAAACCCCTCTATTTTATCCAACCCTTGCTCCAGCACATCCTGTCCATAAGCATAGGACAACCGAATGTATCCTTCGCCATAGGAGGAAAAGGCATCTCCCGGCACAACAGCCACTCCATGCTCTTCCAGCAGCTTTACGGTGAAATCCATTGAGCTTAAGCCAAAATGGGCGATGGAAGGAAAAAGATAAAAGGCCCCCTCCGGCTTTTCAAGCGGAATGCCCATGTCGGTTAGCCTTCCGTGCACATAATCACGGCGCTTGCGGTATTCCTCGCGCATCGGAAGTGCATCGTCGACACCGACGGTCAAGGCTTCCAGCGCAGCATATTGGCTAATCGAACTGGCACAGGTCACGTTGTATTGATGAACCTTGACCATGTGCTGTGTAATTGCAGCAGGTGCAAGTGTGAAACCAATACGCCAGCCCGTCATGGAGTGCGATTTGGATAAGCCGTTGATGACGATGGTACGCTCTTGCATGCCCGGAAGGGCTGCAATAGACACGTGTGGCGCATCGTAAATCAGTTCGCTATATATTTCATCTGAAATGATAAACAGATCACGGCCTCTCAGCAAATCTGCGACGGCTTCCAGCTCTTCGCGGCTCATCACTCGTCCGGTTGGGTTTGAAGGATATCCGAGGATGACGGCTTTCGTCCGTTCGGTCAAATACGGCTCCAGCACCTCGGCGGTCAGCTTAAAGCCGCTATTGCGGGTGTCAGCCAGCACGGGCACCCCACCTGACAAGCGAATCAATGGCTCGTATCCGGGGTAGATGGGCACAGGCAAAATGACTTCGTCACCGGGTGACAAAATCGTGCGCAGGGCAATATCCAGCGCTTCGCTGGCTCCGTTCGTTACGATAACCTCATCCTGTCCACGGTAATTCAGTCCGTATTTATGGGATACAAACGCCGCTGCCGCTTCCCGCAGTTCGGGCAGTCCCGGGTTTGGCGTATAGGACGTGCGTCCTTCGTTAATCGCCTGGTGGGCAGCTTCCATAATATGCGGAGGGGTAGGGAAATCCGGCTGTCCAATCGTTAAGGACAGGGTTCCGGGCAATGCGGCAACCTTATTGGCAATTTTGCGGATGCCGCTGATTTGAATGTTTTTAACCTGATCGTTAAGCAAATGCTCCATAGCGTGTGTGCCACCTTTTTCTGTATTAGAACAAGTTTACAATAATTTGATCTCATTATGCTACGGTGAGAACTATTCATTTTACATAATTCAGGTACTGGTTTGACTAATTTATGGTATGTTTAAACATGGAATATATATTGTAAGCGTGATCATATCTAAAATTGGGAGGAGCGCGTCTTTTGATGAAACAAGAATACATAGCAGTAACGTTATCCAGGAAATTAAAAAGGTTTGGAATCGCATGGCTCAGTGCGGCACTGGTGCTGTCGGGTGGAGGTCCGGGGCTACTGTCCGATGGAAAAGCTTCAGCCGAACCAGCGCCTATAGTAGAAACGGAGGTGCAATCATTACCCACGACTGTGGGGGCCAGTGTATATGCAGATGTCTATGTGCCGGGTAAGCTCCGTATCCATGATATACAGGGATCAGCCCATCGTTCACCTTATGAGGGGAAAAAGGTAACGGATGTGGGAGGAATTGTGACGATGGTGAAAGGAAGCAGCTTCTTTATCCAGGAGGCGGACGATAAGGTGGATCAGGATGAAAAAACATCCGAGGCCATTTTAGTGTACAAGCCCGGCAGCGGTGTGCAGGTTGGGGATGAGGTATGGGTAAGCGGCTCTGTGAAAGAATATACAGAAAGAACCTATGCCAGCAAGCCAGTCGACCTGACGACCACGGAAATTGTAGCTTCTTCAGTTTCGGTGATCGCCAAGGACCGTCCACTGCCGTCTCCGATTTTGCTTGGAAAAGAGGGGCGTGTGATGCCGACATCTGTTGTGGATAATGACGGAATGACGGTGTTTGATCCAGAGGAGGATGGTTTGGACTTTTTTGAAAGTCTGGAAGCCATGCGTGTAGAGTTGAAGGATGCACGAGTCATCGGCCCTTATGGTTATGAAATTCCGGTCAGGATTGATAACGGGACGAACACAGGCGAGGTATTGACCGAAGCAGGCGGCTTGATGCTGACCGAAGAAAGTCTGAATCCGCAGCGGATTTTGATCGACGCCAAACCTGCGGTTCCGTTGAAAACAGGGGATCGTTTTGCGGGTCCCATCACGGGAATTGTGAGCTATAGCTTCAGCAATTTCAAGCTGTTGCCGGAGCGTCTGCCTGATATTGTGTCAGGGGGTCTCCAGCCAGCCTACACACGTCTGGTACAGGATGATCGTAAGCTGACGGTCGCTTCCTTTAACGTGGAAAATTTCGATCCTGGTGACGGAAAACGAATTGACCAGCTCGGACAGGCCATCGCCGTGAATTTGAACCACCCGGATATCGTAGGGCTGTTGGAGGTTCAGGACAATAACGGCGAGAAGGATGACGGCACCACAGATGCTTCAGAAAGCTTTCGGGTATTGATTGAGGCGATTCGTGCTCATGGAGGGCCGGAGTATGCTTTTACAGATATAGCACCTGAAAATAATAAGGATGGCGGCGCTCCCGGCGGCAATATCCGGGTCGGATTTCTCTACAATCCGCAACGTGTCACGCTGACGGATAAGTCGAAGGGAAATTCGGTTACATCGGTGACCTATGGAGAGCAGGGGCTTTCTCTCAATCCCGGTCGTATTGATCCGCTGAATGCGGCATTTGAATACTCACGCAAGCCGTTGGCCGCTGAATTTGAGTTTGACGGTCAGCAGGTGATTGTGATTGCGAACCATTTTAATTCCAAGGGGGGCGATCAAGCACCATTCGGAGGGATTCAGCCACCCGTACGAAGCAGCGAAATACAGCGGGCGAAGATTGCAACGATTGTGAATGGTTTTGTGAAGTCGGTGCTGGCTCAAAACCATCAGGCGAATATCGTCGTATTGGGAGATTTAAATGATTTTCAATTTTCCGAAACGCTCGCTTTGGCCCGGGGACAGGAATTGACGAATTTGGTAGATAAGCTGGATGAGAAGGAGCGATATTCGTATATTTATGAGGGGAATTCGCAAACACTGGATCATTTGCTGGTCAGTCCGTCCATAAGTAAATCATCCGTGCTGGATATTGTTCATATCAATGCGGATTTTAGCGCGGCGGACGGGCGGGTAAGTGATCATGATCCATTGGTTGCTCAAATTGACTTGCCACGCCAAACAGTGGAACCGCCAACAGAGGGCGGGAGTGGTCGGAATAAAGATGATGATCAGCAGGAGAGTAATAGCAGCAATAACACTGGGAACCATAGTAGTGGTAACGCGAGTGGAACGACGATTAACGGACAGGGTGAGACTGCGAATAGCGGGCAGAATGGTAACGGTTCATCAGGTGTTAATGTGGTGCAAGCCAAGTCCATAGTAACAGAGCAAAACGGACTGAAGAGAGCAGTCGCACAGGTACCAGCCGCTGACATACAAAATGCGATTCGGAACGGGGCGAACGGTACGCTCGTCATTCGTGCAGGAGAGCAAGCGGATGCTAAGCTATTCGAAGTGAATCTAAACGGAGATGCTTTGGGTGCTGTTTTGAATGACCGTATTCACACCCTGCGAGTAGAAACGCCACAGGGAGGCTATGAAGTAACAACAGGTCGTTTGTCTGTTCAAAAGCTGGCTGACACCTGGCAGGTGCCTGTACAACAGATTTCCTTGAGCTTTACGGTTACGCCGAACGAAGGATTGGCTAATCGCACAGATATTCCGGCAGAGCGCAAGCTGGTGCGAGCTGTTGATGTTGTGGCGGAGTTACGAAGCGAAGATGGACGCAAGCAGTCGTTGGCAGGTGGCGATAATTCCGGTAAAGGGTATGAACGTTATCTTCTACGTGTTCCCGCAACGGTAGACATGGGTCAACTTGCTGTAGTGAAGGTATCCACCAACCAAGTCGGACAGTTGTCCTATCATCCGGTTCCGTTTACCGCTTCTGGTGAGGAACTGACTGTGTATGGACGTTCGGGAGGAACCTATGTCGTGCTGGATGGCGGGGGAGCTAATGTAAGCAGGTCGTTCAGCGATATTTCCGGTCATTGGGCGCAGCAGGACATTACACGCTTGGCAACTCGTCTGATTGTGGCAGGGGCAAATCAATCAACGTCCACCGCGAATGAGACTGGTGAGACGGGTTTATCGAACGTTCGCTTTGAGCCGAATGGTCAGGTACAACGCTCGGAGCTGGCTACGATGCTGGTTCGTACGCTTGGACTGGAGCATTCAGATCGCATGGTGAAGGGCTTTGACGATGTGCAGCCGGAATTGTGGTATGCAGATTCGGTGCGTACCGCAGCCGCTGTTGGACTGATCAATGGCTATGCAGACGGCAGCTTCAAACCTGATGCCCCGGTATCGAGGGAGGAGCTGGCTGTGATGGTAGAGCGAGTCCTGCACTTCGCCGGGACTGCGGAAGATATAGCGGCAGGAAGTGTCTCAGCGTCATTATCGGATGCACAAGCCATTTCTACATGGGCAGTTCCGGCTGTCAATACTTTGTCCAACATAGGCATTATGAAGGGAGACGGGAAAGGCCGTTTTGCTCCAACTGCATCGGTGACGAGGGCAGAAGCAGCGGCTGTATTATCTCGAACTCTGGATAAGCTGAATTGGGAACGGTAGTATAATGATTGGAATGTTAGATTGATTGACTTCCTGCGGTAGTTAAGTTATCTTTTGTTGGAGAAGTAGCAGGGGAATATAGCAAAAGCTAGACATACAGAAATTAAAGTAACACCGTGGAAAGTAAGCGATCCTTAAAGGATGGTTTGCTCTTTATTGTTATCAAATATCACCGGGGAGGAATCACCATGTCTAATGAAATAGCAGTTTATCCTGTTCAAGCTCTGAACGAAGCGCTGACAGATACACTGACCCGGTTGTTGATCGACGTAGTGGCGGACGGTGCCTCCATAGGATTTTTACCGCCATTGACTTATCAGGAAGCAGCAGCTTATTGGAATAGTGTCCTTCAGGACGGTGTAGTTCTGTGGATTGCGGAGAAGGACGGCGTGCCTGTGGGGACTGTGCAGCTTCATCTGGCTACAAAGGCCAACGCCGCTCATCGTGCGGAAATTGCGAAGCTTATGGTGCATCCGTCCGGGCGCAGGCTTGGGATTGCACGCCAACTGATGCAGGCTGCAGAAGAGGAGGCGCTACGTCAGAGCAGAACGCTACTGGTGCTGGATACGCGGGTAGGTGATCCTTCCAATAAGCTATATGAATCTATCGGATTTGTGGAAGCAGGCGTGATTCCAGGGTATGCCCAATCGGCTGACGGTCACCTGCACGCTACCCGATTTTATTACAAACCACTCAATCCGTACCTGAGCCGTTGCTGAGTATTTGGCGAATAACAGTGATATATACAGGTAATAATAGCTTGTTATACAATTATATTTGCTTTTTTAACTATTTGACTGGAAAAGTAAGGGAATGAGAACGTATAATGAAGTGGAGACCGTCTAAAGGTTCTCATGATGCCAATTCGGCTGGTCTGGATTGAAGATCGTAGTATATATAGCGGAGGAATCGAAGAATATGAGGCTGGAGCATGATTTTCTAGGTACCAAGGAAGTGCCGTCAGACGCCTATTACGGTGTGCAAACACTGAGGGCAAAGGAGAATTTTCCAATTACCGGTCAACGGCTGCATCCTGAGCTGATTAAAGCCATGGCGATCGTCAAAAAGGCAGCAGCAACGGTAAACATGGAGCTGACCCGCTTGCATCGTCCCAAGGCGGAGGCCATTATTCAGGCAGCTGACGAGGTTATTCAAGGGCAGCTGCACGACCATTTCATCGTCGATCCGATTCAGGGCGGCGCAGGCACGTCCATTAATATGAATACAAATGAAGTGATTGCGAACCGGGCGCTGGAGCTAATCGGCAAGCAGCGTGGAGATTATCAGGAGATCAGTCCCAACAACCATGTCAACATGGCACAATCGACAAACGATGCTTTTCCTACGGCAGTCCATTTGGCTGTTCTAAGTATGATTGACAAGCTGTTGATCACGATGAGCGAGCTTCAGGAGGCGTTCTCCCGTAAGGCAAAAGAGTTTGACAGTGTGATTAAAATGGGACGAACCCACTTGCAGGATGCAGTACCAATCCGTCTGGGACAGGAGTTTCAGGCTTATGCACGTGTGTTGGGGCGTGATATTGGACGTGTCCGTGCCACGAAGCAGCATTTGCTGACAGTCAATATGGGGGCAACTGCAGTTGGCACGGGCTTGAACGCGGATCGCCGTTATATTCAGCGTGTCGCCGAGGTGCTGGCGGAAGTAAGTGGTTTCCCTGTGGAGGCTGACGAAAATCTCGTCGATGCCACTCAAAACACAGATGCCTATACGGAAGTGTCTGCTGCGTTAAAAATTTGCATGATGAACATGTCCAAAGTGGCAAATGACATCCGTCTGATGGCCTCAGGGCCGCGTGCTGGTCTCGGAGAGCTGAGCCTGCCCGCCCGTCAGCCGGGTTCATCCATTATGCCGGGTAAAGTAAATCCGGTAATGTGTGAGGTCATCAACCAGATTGCTTTTCAGGTCATTGGGAATGATCATACGATCTGTCTGGCTTCCGAGTCTGGTCAGCTAGAGTTGAATGTGATGGAGCCTGTGCTTGTCTACAACCTGCTGCAATCGCTGGAAATTATGAAGCAGGGCTTTCATGTCTTCCGCATTCATTGTGTGGACGGAATTGAAGCGAACGTGGAGCGGTGTCGTGAATATGTTGAAAACAGCGTAGGTATTATTACCGCGCTCAATCCCCACCTCGGATATGAGGTCGTATCACGCATCGCCCGTGAGGCGATTACAACTGGCAAATCGGTACGCGAGTTGTGTCTGTTGTATAATGTACTGACTGAGGAAGAGCTGGACATTATTTTGGACCCGTATCAAATGACTCAGCCGGGTATTGCCGGAGAGTCGCTGCTGAATAGGGAATAATAGTGCGGAGTTTAGAATGCTGGCAGCTTTGAGGCAAAATGAAGACAGCCCCGTCGAATCCGGCGGGGCTGTCCTTGTGTAACACGGTGTCAGCGTGAGATGTGGAATGCCCTGCTAAGGAATACACCGACCGCTGCACGCCTATTGTAGAAAAGGGGAAGAGGAATGCTGCTGGAGCAATTATCGGCATATAAGGAATTAGGAATAGGATTCATTGTACTACTACTGTTACTTGTACTCATCATCCGAGGACTGATACGTCGGCGCAGAAATCGGATTTTACGTGATCTGGACCCGCGAAAAATCGGGATTCAGGATATAGACCGCATGGAGGATGGCTCAGAATTTGAGCTTTATCTGCAACGGTTGTTATCTGCGCTCGGCTATAAGGACATCTACAAAACGACCAGTAGCCGGGATTTTGGAGCGGATCTGGTGTTTACAGACCGTGAAGGGGTCAGAGTTGTGATTCAGGCCAAGCGTTATGCTGTACAAAATCCGGTCGGTTTGGGCGCTGTGCAGGAAATTTATACCTCCATGCGTTATTATGCGGCTGACAAGTCTGTCGTCATCACTTCCGGGCGCTACACGGAATCTTGTAAAACACTTGCTTCTGTCAACGGAGTTAAGCTATTGGACCGCAACGACTTGGTGGACATGATTGATTGGTTCAAGGCTAAACGCCGTGAGGAGGTCATGGATCTAATAGAAAGCAAAGCCGACGTGATTGCCTCCAAATGGAGCAGGAGCAAATGATAAAAGGGACTGAATTACCGGGCGACGAGATGAAAGCCTGGTAGTCAGTCCCTTTATTTTTAATATGAGGCATGTACTTATGGCGCCCTGAAAGGATTCCCCCATTATACTTTCCCCTTACAATGAATTTACAGAAAATCTTATGAAAAAAAAAGACTTTATAACCGATATAAAGATGTTGGGGATTTGCAAATTATGCTGAGGTGATATGTCATGAAGAAACAGGTTCAGTTATTAACATTGAGGTGGATTCCCATTGTCACCATTTTTGCTTTACTGCTGTGTGCATGCGGGCAGCCAGTAGCACAAACCAAGGCGCAGCCGATTAAGGTGGGAATAGTATTGTCAGATATTGGTCTGGGTGACCAATCTTACAGTGACGCGGCTTTTCGGGGCTTGGTCAAGGCACGGGATGAGGGGAAAATCGTTTTTGAATATCGGGAAATTTCCGAGACCAAAACATATGATGCTGCTTTTGAACAGCTTGTTCAAGAAAAATCCGATTTGATTATCGGGCTGGGGTACATGGTGAAAGAAAGTTTGGAAACCGTTGCGAAAAAATATCCGGATATTAAATTTGTAATTGTAGATGAAAAATCCGATTTACCGAATGTGGCTTCCATTACTTTTAAAGAAGAAGAGGGCAGCTTTTTGGCAGGGGTCGTTGCAGGAATGGCGAGCCGAACCGATCAGGTGGGTTTTATCGGGGGAGTGGAGTCTCCGCTGTTGAAAAAGTTTGAGGCCGGATATCGGGAAGGGGTTCGCTCTGTTAAGCCTGATGCACAGGTTACTGCTACGTATGCGGGAGATTTCGGCAAGCCGGAGCTGGGCACGGAGATTGCACGCGATATGATCAATCAGGATCGAATTGATGTGATCTATGCGGCGGCGGGTCTTACAGGTGTAGGCGCGTTACAGGAGGCACAAAAGCAGGAAAAGTTCGCAATCGGGGTCGACAGCGACCAGTTTTTCATTGCGGAAAAAGCAGTAGTGACCTCCATGATTAAAAATGTGGATGTCGCCATTTACACGGCAGTCAAAAGCTTTGCAGATCATCAAAGAAAATTTACGGACCAGAATATGGTGTTCGGTCTTGCGAAAGAAGGCATCGGTTTGGCGCCTATTCGTGTTTTGACATTGAACCCGGATCAGCAAAAGCTGCTGGATGACTTGAAGGCAAAGGTCAAGTCCGGCAGTCTTACTGTGCCCACCCAATAAATTTTCGTAAAACGGAGGATGATTCCTGATGAAACTGCAAGGTAAACTGGTGCTTAACGCGATGGTTTCCCTGATCGCATGCCTGGCTTTAGTGGCCTATATTATTTTTCAATTGATCCGTATCAACGCGCAAAGCAGTAGTCTCGTTCCAGCTATGCTGAATGTACAGCAGCTCAATGCTTATTTGATTCAGTCAGGACAGGCGCTGCAAAACTACTCTTCTTCCATGACAGAGAGCAATAAAACGGATGTGCAAAACCAAATGGGTCAGGCGGAAAAAACAATCACTTTGCTTTCGCAAGGCATGATGCAGACCGAAGCGCAGCAAAAACGCCTGAATACCGTTAAAACAAAATTCAGCGAATTGAAGGTTGCGACGGATAAAGCGATGAGCACGGGAAGTAGCCCTGAATCCAAACGTAATGCGATGCGTGTACAGGGTATCCAGAACGATGTGTTCATGCTGGATATTCTAACGAAGGCGCGTTATGACGAATATACAGAGGAATTGACCAAGAGTATCCGCTTTACTTGGCAATTGGCCTTGGCAGGTGCTGTTCTGCTTCTGGTGGCGATGGGGATATATAATACATATACATCTAGGCAACTTGCCCTCAGAACCCGCAAGTTGACGGATGCCGCGAAGCAAATTGCCGATGGGAATTTGACGGTGCAGCTCGCACAAACGAAGGGACGTGATGAGCTGGACGAGCTCAATGAATCGTTCCGGTTCATGATCGGGAACTTGCGCAACATTGTGCTCTCTATTGACCAGTCGGGGAATCGTGTTGATCTGATGGCTCGGGATATTGACCAGCATAATGAGGCCATGAAGGAAATCGTGACGCAAGTTAGCACCTCAACAGAGGAACTGGCGATTGGTAGTCAAAAGATTGCCGAGGATCTGTCGACCACCGTTGGCGTTGTGGATGAGATGCAGCAGAAGTTTGAAGCGAATTTGTTGGAGACCACGCAGTCCTCTACATATAGCGAAGACGCATTGCGTGTCATTGAGCAAGGTACACGTGTGATGAGCGATCAGCTACGCATTGTAGCCGAAAATCGTTCAGCGATGTCCGAGGTGGAACAGACGGTCAAGGAGCTGGAGTCCAATGCAGCCGAGATTACAACCATGACCGGCTATGTATCCGAGATTGCCAGTCAGACGTCGCTGCTGTCCTTGAACGCTTCAATTGAGGCTGCGCGCGCGGGTGAGGCTGGAAAAGGCTTTGCTGTCGTTGCCAATGAAGTCAAAAAGCTGGCGAATCAATCGGAGTCGGCTGTGAAGCAAATTTATACCGCTGTCGAGGGCATTACGCAGGCAATGAATAAGGTGAAGACCTCTGTGACACAAAGTCAGGAGCTGTTCCGTGAGCAGGAGAAGGCAACTTCGTCTACCGGGGAATCGTTCACTGAGATTAGCGGCAAAGTTCAGCAAATTGCCAGCCAAGTCAGCAAGCTGTCGGTGGATATGAATGTATCTCGGGAACTGAGTGTACAGGTACAGCAAGCCATTGAGAACATCAGCGCGATTACCCAGCAATCCGCCGCAGGCAGTGAAGAAATTACCGCCTCTACCGTGGAGCAGAAGCGTTCCTTTGAGGAATCGGCTGAGAAGGTGAAAGAGCTTCGTCAGATTCGTGAGGAGATGCAACGGGAGCTGAATCGCTTTCAGGTGGAAAAAACGGGCTAAGTAACATGAAACTAACACATTTATTGGCTAGATGATGAATATAGGATAAACCCATAGAAGAAGTCTTACCCATGAAGGGAGGCTTCTTCTTTTTTTGTAAAAAGTGTCAAATTATTGACAATAATAGCCAACTTTTATTGCTCTCCGTAGAGTTAATAGGCAGGAAATTCCACATCCTGCGTCAAATAGATTTAGGGAGTATATGTTAGCCCATACGTTGTTGGCAAGAGATCATGGAAAACGAAGTCCGGAAGGATGAAGTTACGGGAATGCTACGATTAAAGCTTCGATTGATCCTGAAAAATAAACAGGCAAGGCTGATTCTGCTGCTCACACTAAGCGTATCACTCATTATTAGTGTAATCGGCTTGCTATCGTATTCGGGATACCGCAAGGGCTTGGATACTGAATTAAACACACCAAACATAGAACTGCTGCAAATTAATCTGGATGTGACTAATAGGGCATTTCGTGAGTCCGATAATAAGGCGCTGGATGCGGCCTATTCCCGGGATGTTGAGGCATTTGCACGTTTGCAAACGGATGAAAAATCGCTATCCAACGCTTCCGTCATCAAACGGCTTCAAAAATACTTGAAAGCCCTTTCTTCGCATGAAGAGATTCATTCGGCTGAAGTTATTTCTTTTGAAAATCATGCTCTCGTATCCAGTGAATACGGCTACTTGCCCGATTGGGACCAAGCGCCGGATACGACTTGGGTTCCCTGGATTCGGGACATTCAAAGGAAGCCATTACTGATTAAGCGAAGATGGTACGGCGCAAATCATGAAAATGGAACAGTAGAACTGCTTTCGCTGGCTAGACCCGTGGTAAAGGATGGACGGGTTATTGGTGCAGTGCTGGTCAATCTGGATTATGACCGTTTTTTCTCCAAGCTGTATATTCATTTATCCAACTCGCAATTTGTGTACGATCTGGAGGGGGAGTTGATCTATCCCAAGTTAAAATCTTCAGTGCCCTTAAACGAAATGGACAGGGTTTTGCAAGAATTGGATGTGAGCCCCTATGCTTATGTGGTGGTAGGGGGGATGGAGTATATGGCGAACCAGACTTTTTCCGATGTGACGGGCTGGCGTCTGGTATCACTTGTTCCTATGGACAAGCTGCTGAAGCATGTTAAGCTGGCCCGCAACATGATGCTGTGGTTGGCCTTTATTTCTATACTGGCGGGTTGCTCAGCGGTCTATTATTACAATTATGCCGCATTTCGTCCTATGAAAAGAATTAATAGCCTGCTGAATTTAGGCTACAAAGGAACGCGTCAAGGTGGACTGTATGATCTGGAGTCGGTCATTGGCAAGCTGGTTGGAGAGTTTCATCGCAAATCATTGGTGGTGGAACGAAGCTTACCGGAGCTACGTTCCAAATATATTGAAGATGTCATCCAGCGTAGAATGGGCATACAGGAAATGCGCATGAAATGGGAGCAGTATTTTTCCGATTGGGACGGAAGCTCTTTGGCTGTGATGATCGTGTCGATCGATCGGTATTCTACTTGGGCAGCAAGCTTTCCAGTGGAGGATAAAATGCTGCTCAAATATGCGCTGAACAATATTTTGCTGGAATGGCTTGAACCTCACTGGAAGGCGGTAAGCGCGCCAGAGGAGCAAAGCGGGTTCGTTGTACTCCTACAGTTCAGTGAGCGCGAGGATGAAGCTGTAGATGGGACTAGGACTGAGACTGGTGCCGATGCCAAAGCCAATGTCAAAGAAAGTGCTCTGCTCCGCAAAAGCGCAGACAGGCTGATTCAGGTTGTAGGTGAGCATCTTCCCCTCACTATTTCTATAGGAATCGGTCATGTATTTTCGGATATCTATGAGGCACGTCAGTCTTTTGTAACAGGGAGAGAAGCCCTTGGTTTGCGTTTGTATGAGGGATATGGACGTTCGCATATGAGTACGGACCGCATGGGGGAGGGCGCCCACATCTCATCAGCGGTGGGAAACCGGAATGTGGAAATCATTCGTGCCCTAGAGTCACAGGAAGCCGGAGCAAGTATAAAGCTGATCAGCCAATGGGGAGAAGAACTTCGTCTTCACAGGACCTCCCCGGTGCAGGTGTACTTGTCTGTTCATGAGCTGATGGAGAAATTGCTGAAATGGTGCATGACTCATAGTGTGACGCCGCCGGATCAACTGGTCGATTACCACTGGAACCAGATTCTGACGCTTGATCTTCCAGATCTGGAGAAGCAATTGTTTTCGATTGTGGCTGATATCGGAGAAAAACTCTCTGGACACAGACGGTCCAAGGAGTTTGTACGTGTACAGGAGATGATGGATTATATGGAACATCATTTGCATTTAAATATTGGGCTTCAGGAAATTGCAGATCAGGTTCATATGAGCGTGTCATCGGTGAGCAGTATGTTCAAGGAAGAGACAGGCAGTACCGTGTACGATTACTTGACTGGTTTGCGAATGAAAAAGGCGTGCGTTCTATTGCGCGAAACACATCTGAAAATCGCAGAGATTGCTGATCAGGTCGGCTACCGGAATGAGAACAGCTTTATCCGTGTATTTCGGAAGCATAAACAGGTGACCCCTGGGAAATTTAGGGAAATAAGCAAATGTTCCAATGGATATGCAGATCCGCCAAAAGGTCGGCATTTTGGGGATTTGGAAGATAAATTCGAAGATTAAGCGATAGCTGTCCCCCCTGCGTTGCGGTACATTGACTTCATGTAAACGCAAAAATCATGGCTGAAAACGTCTGGGGGTGAAAACGGGTGCGTGACTGGCCCAGTTCATTTTTCGGAAAAGAGGAAGCGTAATGAAGAACAAGCCATGGCAAAAATATGTGCTGGTTGCGGCGGGAGTGGCTTTTCTTTCTGCCTTGAGTATCAGTGAATATGTGGATCAACACGCCTTGCATGACCACAGTGGTGCATTTCCTGTGAAGCCTATTACCCTCGTCGTTCCATATGCGGCGGGTGGCGGGACGGATATCACGGCAAGAGCATTAGCGAAAGCCGCCGAAAAGCATCTCGGTCAGCCGATCATCGTCGTTAACCGGACGGGTGGAGGCGGTTCGGTCGGACTGATGGAAGGGGCTGAGGCGCAGGCGGACGGCTACACTGTAACCTATCTGGTTGCGGAGCTGACCACATTGCCACATCTGGGACTGCTGCCCCTCACCTATGAGCGCTTTAAACCTCTGGTCCAAACCAATATGGACCCTTCTGCCATCACGGTTAGAGCGGATGCGCCCTGGACGACGGCCGAAGCATTTCTGGAGGACGCTCATGCTCATCCCGGCAAGCTGAAAATGGGCAATGCAGGCACGGGGAGCATCTGGCACCTCGCTGCTGCGATGCTGGAGCAAAAAAGCGGAGTCCGCTTTACCCATATCCCCTATGAGGGGGCAGGGCCAGCCGTATCAGCGTTGCTGAGCGGCTTCGTGGATGCTGTGCCGGTCAGTCCTGCGGAAGTGAAAAAGGATGTGGACCAAGGGAAGCTGCGCATACTGGCGATACAGGCAGACACCGTTTCGGAAGCGTTTCCAAATGTACCGACGTTACAGCAGGCTACTGGGCTGCGTGTACATTTTATCGGGACTTGGAGAGGGCTGGCTGTGCCCAAGGATACGCCGGATGAGATTGCTCAAACCCTGGCGGACGCACTGATCAAGGGGACGAAAGATGAGGAATTCAGGGAAGAAATGCGTAGGCATGGATTGGGGCTACGTGTTAAGGATGCAGAAGCATTCGCACGACAGTTGAAGGAAAGCCATGACACCTTCGCAAGACTGATTCCCGAACTAGGCTTGAGCCGCAAGTAAAACGGCCTTGTTTTTGCGCTGGCAAAAACGAAAGGGTTGAATGAAGTTATGAAAATCAAACAAAACATTGATAAAATTCCAGGGGGCATTATGCTGGTGCCGCTGTTTATAGGCGCATTGGTTCATACTTTTATGCCTTGGGCCGGGGACTACTTTGGATCGTTCACCAAGGGGCTAATGACTGGGACGGTACCGATTTTGGCGGTGTGGTTTTTTTGTATGGGTGCTTCGATTGATGTACGAGCTACAGGTACCGTATTGCGTAAGTCAGGTACACTCGTATTGACTAAAATTGCAGTCGCTTGGGTGGTGGCGATCATTGCGTCTAAACTGCTGCCCGTCGGTGGCGTGGAAAGCGGGCTTTTTGCCGGACTGTCGGTATTGGCGCTGATTTCCTCCATGGATATGACGAATGGTGGGCTATACGCCTCCATTATGCAGCAATATGGTTCCAAGGAAGAGGCAGGGGCATTCGTGCTGATGTCCTTGGAATCGGGTCCGTTAGTGACCATGCTCATTTTGGGCAGTACCGGACTGGCTGTTTTTGAGCCGCAGGCTTTTGTGGGGGCGGTATTACCATTTCTGGTCGGGTTCATACTGGGTAATCTGGATCATGATTTTCGTAAATATTTTGGTAGCGCCACGCATGCGCTTATTCCATTTTTCGGTTTTGCACTGGGCTGTTCCATCGATCTGAGTGTGATTATTCAAACCGGCTTGCTTGGTATTATATTGGGCATCGGCGTCATTATTATTACAGGCATTCCGCTGATCCTGGCGGACAAATATATCGGCGGTGGCAACGGTACAGCAGGACTTGCAGCCTCCAGTACGGCAGGTGCGGCGGTGGCCAATCCGGTCATTGTTGCGAATATGAAGCCAGAGTTCCTGCCTGTAGCGCAATCAGCAACTGCGTTAGTAGCTGCTTCGGTCATCGTTACCTCTATATTGGTGCCCATTTTGACGGCTTACTGGTCCAATTATGTTAAACGCAAAGGAGAATCCAGGGGAGCCGGGCCTGTAAATCCTGGCGCGAATGTGCCTAAATAAAGCTCGGATGATCCCGGATCGACTTATTCCAGATCATTTTCTGAGCCTCTCCATTACCCGGGAAATGCTTTTGCAGAAACTAACTCATATACTGACACCACAAACTTGTCCTAAAGCGCTTCCGCAAACATACATATGTAAGCAGAGGAGCGTGATGGAATTGGAGAACAAGGTGCGTCGCTACTATCAGTTAAAGCAGAAGCAAAAAGAAATAGAAGGCGAACTGACTGATTTACGTAATGACATTACAGCTCATTGTGCGCAGCAGGGAGTGGCAGAATGGGAAATTGGCAGCTACCGGGTGAAAATTGTGCAACAGCACCGCAAAGAATACGATCATACCAAGCTGTATGATTCGCTGCCTGATCCGCAGCTATGGCGCTTGTTTTCCAAACCGGATACTTCGAAGATTGCCAGTTTGCTTAAACTCAAGGTCATCGCAGAGGAGCAAATCAAAGCTGCTGTTTCTCTCAAAACAGTGACGCTTTTGCAGGTGGACAAAAAATAAAAGGCAGATCATAGCGTTACTTTATAAAGTGCTGTAGCCTCAGAAAGGTTGTTCGGTATGCGTCCGAATAGCCTTTTTCGCCTTTCCAATTTGCGTGATAGCTTTGGAGTGGTGTAATCTAGTAAAAGTTGGTTGTTCATATGATTCTCCATATCCTGATCTTTGTCCATCTACTTCATCGGAACGACCATACTATGGATATGAAGGGGTTGCTGTTCCGCAAGAAATCAAGCAACAACGCAATCCTCCGTATCTGTCTGCTGGTGATCCTGCTGATTTGGATCGTTTATGCTACCATTTTACATACAATTCCGCTGTTTTCGGTCATTAGCTTTACGCTGGTTTTTATCAATTATGGTATTTGGCTGTTGCAATTTTTGACGGAGAGACGAGGCAGGGAGGTTCGATTGTAGACAAAGCATCAAGGGAACATGAAAAGAGCTGACACCCGTTTGCGGTGGGTCAGCTCTCTTTTACTGTTGTTACCCTTGGCCGTTAAGCACCTGTCGAAAGTAAAACCGATACGTATTATAAAGGAATGTTTGGAGTGGAAGCAGGACCTCCAACTGGTATTTACTCATGATAAATGGGAAGCGTGTCTTTCCTTTTTGCCGAAGCTCCCTGACCGTGTCTTCATTCATTTCCGTTGTTGTGGCAAGCTCCCCAATCAAAGTCTCCACATATGGCCAACAATGCTCCAGCAATAGCTGAAGGCATTCCTGATCGTCCTCCTGCTGATAGCGTCGAATATAATCTTGCAACTCTGTATCCACCTCCACGCTATATTCAGCTACTTATCGGACAAGCTTTTTCCCAGCCCTTTGAGAAAATGAATGCCAAAACCCATTGCCCGGTTTACATCCGGATCATTCATGGCCTTCATGAGATCGCGCAGGCGGGTCTTTTTGTTCTGTTTTAGATGCTCTTCGGCTTCGTTCAGGCCTGAAGTGACGCTGCCCACCAGCTTTTTCATCAGCTCGGGGTCTACCTCGGACAGCATGCCGGCTGCTCCCATCAGATTGTTGATGATGTTCGTCACAGGCTTGCGCGTCGCTTGTCCTACAGCAATTTTAGCGATGCTTTCCTTGGCTTTCAGCATAGACTGAGCCGCTTCGAGAAGACCGCTATCGTGCAGCTCACGCACAATTTCGAGCGTCTTCTGCAATGCGGCCCCGTTGGCTGCCAGATCAGCAGTAAGCTGATCCAGCGATTGCTTTTGCCGTTCTTCTTCTGTCAACACACGCTTTCGTATGATTGAAATAGGCTTAGCCATGAGTCTGACCTCCTTTATTTTTGATCCACCAGATCGACGTATCCGGGACGATTCCATTTCCGCTCCACTTCAACCCCATTTTGCGGATGACGCTGTTTATAGCGCGGGTTGATACGTGGCAGCGGATTTTGACCATCGACCTCCAAAATGTGCATTCGTACCTTGTTTTGCTTATAAGCCGGTGTGTTGGTGATTACATCGAATGCTCCGCCAGTTAACAGGTTCACGGCGCTGTCATGGCTGCTGGAGTGCATAGGTACGTAGACATCGGTTCCCTGCATCCGGTCGGTGATGAGAACACGCAGCTTCACGGCACCATATGGCGATTCCAGACGAACCAGCGATCCGTCCTTGACCCCGCGTTCCTCAGCTAATTCAGGGGATACCTCCACAAATACGCTTGGAAGCTTGAGCTGGATACCCGGTGATTTGGTCGTCAGATTTCCTTCATGGAATTGTTCGAGCAGTCTGCCGTTGTTTAAGGTCAGATCGAACTCAGCCGGATATTGTTTAGGCGGTACATATTCGAAAAGACCGAGACGTGCCTTTTTATCCGGGAAGTTAAAGCCGTTGGTGTGTAAAAGCGGCGTGTTGCTGCCATCGGGCGATCCCCAGTGAAAGCTGTTCCAGCCTTCCAATACGTCATAATTACATTGGGAGAAAAATGGAGTGAGTGACGCCATTTCCTCAAAGATTTCACTTGGATGGCTATAATTCCAATCAAATCCCATGTGCTTGGCAAATTGGCTAAAAATCCACCAGTCCGGTTTGCTGTCTCCTACAGGTTTGAGCGCCTCATATAAACGCTGCACGCGACGTTCGGTGTTCGTAAAGGTACCGTCTTTTTCGAGCGAAGGTACGGCGGGCAAAATGACATCTGCGAATTCTGCTGTTTTGCTCAGGAATACATCCTGAACGACGAGGAAATCCAGGTTCGCCAGCATTTCCTGTGTATGGTTGGAGTCCGCATCCACCCACGCCATTTCTTCTCCGGCGATATACATCGCTTTTAGCTCACCTGTTTCAATGGCCTCCAGCATTTGGATATTGTCCAGTCCGCGTTGGCCCGGAATGTGTACCCCGTAGGCCGCTTCGAACTTGGCACGAATGTCATCGTTGGTGACAGGCTGATAGCCCGGGAAAATATCCGGCATCGTGCCCATGTCAGCAGCACCCTGAACATTGTTATGTCCGCGAAGCGGATACGCGCCTGCACCTGGACGCATAAAGTTTCCGGTCACCAGCAGCAGGTTGGCAATCGCAATAGAGGTGTAGGAGCCTGCGATGTTTTGCGTCACACCCATGCCCCAGCAAATGGCAGTGCCATCGGCTTCATGGACCATAGTCGCTACCTCAATCAGCGTCTCTTTGGAAATGCCCGTTTCCTGCTCTGCAAATTCCAATGTAAAGTTCTCCAGCAACTTCAAATATTCGGGATAAAAGTTTACATGTTCTTCAATGAATGTTGCGTCATGCCAGTTTTGATCAATGATGTACTTGGTTACAGCGGATAACCATACATAATCTGTACCTTGCTTCGGACGAATGAACAGGTCCGCACGATCCGCCATTTCATGCTTGCGCAGATCGACCGCGATCAGCTTTTGACCGTGCAGCTTATGCGCACGTTTAATACGGGTAGCCAGCACCGGATGTCCTTCTCCCGGCGCACAGCCGACCAGCATGACCAGACCTGCTTTGGCAATGTCTTTAATCGTACCGCTGTCCCCGCCAATGCCTCCGGTGTGTTGCAGCCCCCATGAGGCGGGGGATTGGCAATACCGTGAGCAGTTATCGACATTATTCGTTTGGAATACCTGACGCGCCAACTTTTGCATCAGATAGTTTTCTTCATTCGTAAATTTGGACGAGGAAATAAAGCCGAGCGCCTCGCCGCCGTGTGTTTCTTTAATAGCACCCATTTTGCTGGCCATCAGGCTTAGTGCTTCTTCCCAGGTCGCCTCCACAAATTCTTCACCTTGACGAATTAAAGGGGTGGTCAAACGTTGATCACTGTTCACAAAATCCCAGCCGAATTTCCCTTTGACGCAGGTCGAGATGCCGTTCACAGGTCCTTCAGAGGTAGGCTGTACCTTCAAAATTTTGCGACCCTTGGTCCAAACCTCAAAGCTGCAACCTACGCCGCAAAAGGTGCAAACGGTTTTAGTTTTTTTCGTACGGGTTTCACGCATGGCTGCTTCTGCTTCGGATATGGCAAAAATACCGCTATAGCCTGGCTCCACTTCCTTAATTAAATCTATCATCGGATTTAACAAGTCCTTCTCCATGCCGCTCATGAAGCCGGCTTCACCCAGCATGGATTTCTCCATCAAGGCATTACAAGGACAGACCGTTACACACTGACCGCAGCTGACGCACGAGGAATCGTTAATCGCAACACCATCATCCCAAATGACGCGAGGGCGTTCAGCTTCCCAGTCGAGAGACAGGGTTTCATTGACCTGAAGGTTTTGACATACCTCTACGCATTGGCCGCAGGCAATACACTGATTTGGGTCATATCGGTAAAACGGATGGGACATATCGACTTCCGTCGGACCAACCTTGGGCTGATATGGATATTTTTGATGCTCAATTTCCATAAGCTCTGCCGTATTATGCAAGGAACAATTACCATTGTTGTTATCACATACGGTGCAGTAGAGGAGGTGATTTTCCAGCAACCGATCCATGGCTTCTGTTTGGGCTGCTTTGGCGCGGTCCGAGTTTAATTGAATATTCATTCCGTCCGCAGCAAGTGTCGAGCAGGAGCGAACGAGCTTGCCGTTGACCTCCACGATGCAGGTATCACAGGTGCGGATCGGATCGACCTCGGGAACATAACATAGTTGGGGTTGGGCGATATTATTTTCGTTAATGACTTCAAGAATCGTTGTGCTGTCTTTGGTTTTCAGTTCCTGTCCGTTTAATGTAATTTTGATCGTACTATCAATCACGGTTCAGGCTCCTTTCAGATTTGAAATGTAAAAATTAGAAATAAAAAAAACTCCACCATAAACACAAGTGCTCGGGAGGAAGCACTTGTGTTTATGGTGGAGTAGTGACCAAGCTCTAGGTCCTGGAGGCCAATCCGCCATATGCGTATGTATTAATAACAAACGGTACACACCGCCTGTATATCAATAACCTGAATATGTCATTTTCTGCATGTCATTAGGTGTAACTATAACGTAAAATTTAAGATAGTTCAACGGTACATTATTAAAATTTTTAATTGATAATGATTATCGTTTGAGAAACGAAAAATCATTGACAAACGTTCGAGGATTGCTAACAATAAGAATGTAATCTATTGCAGAGCATTCGTGAATGGAGTGTGCGTGGGGAATCGCGTATACTTTATTTGTCGCAGCGCTTGTTAGTTTGATTTTTCTATATCACATGATGTGAGGATTCGTAGAATCCTGATGTAGATAAATTAACCGGCATTTAGCAGATTCTTCGATGTGTTCGATGGCGAAGGATTTGTTGTGATGTCGGTTTTTTAGTTCTGGATAAAATGAATTGAAGACGGATTGAGGTGAGCGGGATGGCGAACCGGAGCGATGATCAATGGAATCGTCCGTTACGGGACTTGAGAATATCCGTCATAGACCGGTGTAATTTTCGGTGCCGGTATTGTATGCCGGAAGAAATCTTTGGCCATGACTATCCGTTTTTGCCAAAAGAAAAAATATTGACCTTTGAGGAAATTACCCGGCTTTCCCGTATTTTTGTCTCTCTGGGAGTTACCAAGCTGCGCATTACGGGCGGCGAGCCGTTGCTAAGAAAGGACTTGGCTTCGCTCATTCATTCGTTAACTCAACTCGAAGGAGTTGAAGATATGGCTATGACGACGAACGGCGTATTTCTTCCTAAATATGCAGCGGCGCTTCGAGAGGCAGGATTGAAGAGAGTGACAGTCAGTTTGGATTCGCTTGATGATGATCGCTTCCGCCTGATGAACGGGGGAAGAAGTAGCGTGCAATCCGTGCTGGATGGTATTGATGCGGCAGCACAAGCGGGGATGCAGGTAAAAATCAATATGGTCGTGCAAAAGGGCTTCAACGATCAGGATATTGTGCCCATGGCCGACTATTTTCAAAAGAAAAAACATATTTTGCGGTTTGTTGAGTTTATGGATGTAGGTAACACCAATGGCTGGAAATTGGATCAGGTCGTCTCCAAGCAGCAGATCATCGAAACCATTCATAAGCAAATGCCGCTGAAGCCTGTCCCGCCCCATTACAAAGGCGAGGTTGCGACGCGTTACAGATATCAGGACGGCGAAGGGGAAATTGGGATTATTTCGTCCGTTACGGATGCCTTTTGCTCCACCTGTACGCGGGCCAGGATTTCCGCTGAAGGCTCCTTGTATACATGCTTATTTGCTTCTCAAGGGTATGAGCTGCGGGGGATGCTGCGTTCTGAACAGTCCGATGATGAGATAAGGGCTTACATTGAGCGTGTGTGGAGAGGGCGTACAGACCGCTATTCGGAGGAACGGCTGAACCATACGCAGCAATTAGCATCCAAAATTGAAATGTCACACATCGGCGGGTAACCGAAAAGCCAGCCTGCCAGAAACAAGGGAGTGGAGCACATGGAAAAGCCGGCTGAGATCAAACGCCAGATTCTCCGTTATCGTGACGGTCAAATCAAGCGTGATGAGGACACTGTGGTGACGGAGCATCCGGTGACGATCAAAATCAATCAGCAGGAATTTGCCACCATGGTTTGTACACCGGAGTATGTGGAGGATATGGCAGTAGGCTTTTTAGCCTCGGAAGGTGTCATTCAACAGTATGATGATATTGAAGATATTTGGGTTCAGGAAAAAGAAGGCTTTGTTCATATCAAAACCCGTCGGATGAATGAGTTCTATCAAAACTTTCATTCCAAACGGTACATTACCTCCTGCTGTGGGAAAAGTAGACAGGGCTTCTACTTTATGAACGATGCCAAAGTGGCAAAAAGAATGAACGACACCCATGTCATGCTGTCTTTTGACGACTGCTTCCGCCTGATGAACTTGATGCAAAATTCGGCGCACACGTTTCAGGAGACCGGAGGCGTCCATAATGCCGCACTGTGCGACAAAGACGGAATCATCCTGTCGAGAATGGATATTGGCCGCCACAATGCGCTGGATAAAATCTATGGATATTGCCTCAAGCATGATATTGTGTTACAAGATAAAATTATTGTGTTCAGCGGGCGCATTTCGTCTGAAATTTTGTTGAAGGTCGCCAAAATTGGCTGTGAAGTAGTGTTGTCCAAGTCGGCTCCGACAGAACTTGCGCTTGAATTGGCTGAGGATCTGGGCATTACTACGGTAGGCTTTATACGAAATCATTCTCTGAATGTATATACGCATCCCCAGCGGATTGAGGAATTGGTTGAATCTAAAATATAGTGTGAACATTTCTGGGGGTGAACATTTAAATGAAATATCATATTCAAGTATTTGCCGGTCTTGCGGAGCAGATGGGAGGGCCTATTATCACAGTACCCACCGATCAGGAAACGATGACTATTGCCGCGTTAAAAGACCTGCTATCCGAGCGCTTTCCAGAAGTAGCCGCGCAGTTGCGGGGTTCTTTTGTTGCCAAAAACCAGGCTTATGCCGCACCGGAGGATCTGGTGAGTATAGTTGACGAAATTGCCATCATTCCCCCGGTTTCAGGAGGGTAACTTCGATACAGGCTAAGCGAGTTTGATAGGATAGGTGCAAAGGGGGTCAAATGCATATGCAATACCGTATTCAACTATTCGCGGGTATGGCGGAGCAGCTTGGTCAATCCGTGATCACGCTGGAGCTTCCGCAGGAAACGTTGACTATTGCAGACATTCGAAAAAGCTTGAATGAGCAATATTCGGAAGCGGCTTCACTGCTGCAAGGTTCTTTTTTTACGAATAATAAAAAACTGGCTTCTCCAGAGGAACTAATACATCCTTCAGATACAATCACCCTTCTTGAGTCCGCACCAGGGATGGAAACGGTCATTTCGCCATGTGGCTTGTTTGCGATCACGTACGATCCGATTGATGCTGATGAGGTGACCGCGAAGGTGCAGGACCCATCCCATGGAGCTTCCCTGACCTTTAATGGAACGACTCGGGAATATACACAAGGTCAGCGTACGGTGTTGCTGGAATATGAGGCGTATGTCCCGATGGCGATGAACACGATGAAGCAGATTGGTGACGAGATTGCAGAGCGTTGGCCGTCTACACGTACGGCGATTACACATCGGCTTGGTACGGTGAGGATTGGAGAGACGAGCGTTGTGATTGCTGTTTCTGCTGCACACCGCGATACTTGCTACGAAGCCAGCCGCCATGCGATTGAACGCTTGAAGCAAATCGTGCCGATCTGGAAAAAGGAAGTGTGGGAGGACGGCTCGGAATGGAAGGGGCATCAGCTAGGAGGTTGGAACCCTTATGGGGCGTAAAACAACGATGTCTGAAATGAAGAAGGATCAGAACATGAATGCCGATGTAGAAGCGCAGCCCCACGCGTCTCATGCCCGATATTCAAGGCAAGAGCTGTTTACGAAAATTGGGCCAGCAGGACAGCGAAATATCCGCAGCAAGCACGTGCTTATCATTGGGGCTGGAGCACTGGGTACCGCCAATGCGGACATGCTGGTGCGAGCGGGCATCGGACGGCTGACGCTGGTGGATCGAGATTATGTAGATTGGAGCAATTTGCAACGCCAACAGCTCTATGATGAAGCGGACGCTCGTGATCATATGCCGAAGGCGGTGGCAGCGCAGAAGCGATTGCAGCAAGTCAATTCAGACGTGGACATTCGCGCGCTAATTCGGGACGTTTCGCTGGAAGAAATCGAGGATATTGCAGCAGGTGTGGACCTCATTGTAGATGCCACCGACAATTTTGATACACGTCTGCTCATTAACGATTACGCGGTCAAGCACCAAATTCCCTGGATTTATGGGGCTTGTGTGGGGAGTTACGGGACGACCTTTACCATCGTGCCGGGACAGACACCGTGCCTGCATTGTCTGCTCGGAACCGTACCGCTAGGGGGCGCGACCTGCGACACGGTGGGTGTGATTAGCCCGGCTGTACAGATGGTCGCAGCCTACCAAAGCGCCGAAGCACTGAAGCTGCTCACCGGGGACGACTCAGCGCTGCAAGGCAAGCTAATTTCCTTTGATCTTTGGAACAATCAGCATCAGGCGATCCAGATCAGCGCGATGAAGAAAGCCGACTGCCCAACGTGCGGCGAGCATCCGGTGTATCCTTTTTTACAATCGGAGCATCAATCCAAGTCGGCTGTTTTGTGTGGACGTGATACGGTTCAAATCCGCCCGGCCTCCGGTGCTGTGCGCGATCTGAATGAAGCGGCACGTCTATTGTCACGCCAGGGAGGCAGAGTAGAACATAATCCATATCTGGTATCCGTTGTGATTGGGGCGCATCGATTGGTTCTATTTCAGGATGGACGCGTTCTGATCCATGGCACGAAGGACATCGCCGAGGCGAGATCTATTGTTCACAAATATTTGGGCTGACCCAATAGAGTTGAACCGTTATGAGGTGTACATCGTTATACCCATTTCGGAATTTATAGGACAGGGGAAGAGTAAGTTGAAAATGAAATTTGGCTACATATTCACGTTGGTTGGATTGTTGGCATGGGTGCTGGCTGGTTGCTCGTCTTCGGCTGCTGTACAGTCGACACAATCTGCACCAAAAACGGAGATCATCGTATCTGCCGCTGCGAGTCTTCAAGATAGCCTCAACACGCTCAAGGACCAGTATGAAAAGCAGCATCCAGATATCAAACTTACCTTTAACTATGCTTCATCCGGCACATTGCAAAAACAGATTGAGCAAGGCGCACCCGCTGACGTATTTATTTCGGCAGGTATGAAGCAAATGAAGGCATTGACCGATGCTTCTTTAATAGAAAAGGATAGTGTACTACTCCAAAATAAACTGGTTGTGGTTGTTCCACAGGATAAGTCGAAAAGCACGGATAACAAAAATATTACACTCCATGATCTGACAAGCCCATCCTTTCTGAAAGTAGCTGTCGGGGAGCCAACTACCGTTCCTGCTGGACAGTATTCCAAAGAAGCGCTGACGAAGGCCGGACTATGGGACAAGCTGGAGTCGAAGCTGGTATTCGCCAAGGACGTAAGACAGGTATTAAACTATGTAGAAACAGGCAACGCCGATGCGGGACTCGTCTACCTGACGGATGCCAAATCTTCGGATAAAGCAGTCGTTGCACTGGAAGTGCCTGAGGAACTTCATGCTCCGATTCTGTACCCGGAAGGTATTGTAAAAGCAACGAAACACAGCAAGGAAGCTGGTGAGTTTCTCGATTTTCTGCGTACGGATGAAGCGATGGGCGTATTCAGCAAGGACGGATTTTCAGCTCCTACAGAAACGACTGGAAAATAGCATCCATCTATAAAGGAGGGGGTCCCGTTGGATTGGTCAGCTTTTCTTCCTCCGGTTATCGTATCCGTCAAAGTAGCCGTCGTCGCCAGCATCTTTGTATTTCTGTTAGCTACCGTGGTGGCTCGGATGATGGCGAACTGCAAGCTGCGGAGGGGAACCAGCGTGATCGAGACGGTCTTGCTTCTTCCGCTCGTCTTGCCCCCCACGGTCGTTGGCTTTATTTTGCTCATCTTGCTGGGGAGGAAAAGCTGGATCGGTATAGCCTTCGAAAGCCTGTTCCAGCAGACGATTGTATTTACGTGGGGAGCTGCGGTGGTGGCTTCTGTAATTGTGGCTTTCCCACTGGCTTATCGGACGATCAAGGCAGGTTTTGAAGCCGTCGATCCCGAGGTAGAGCAGGCTGCACGTGCCCAAGGTGCCAACGAATGGCAAGTATTTCGCTACATTACAATGCCTCTTGCCTATCGCCCGCTCATCTCGGGATACATTCTTGGATTTGCCCGGGGATTAGGAGAATTTGGCGCTACGCTGATGCTTGCGGGTAATATTCCCGAACAGACCCAAACCCTGTCTACGGCGATTTACACCGCGTCCGAGGCCGGAAATATGGCACTCTCCTGGAGCTGGGTGGCCGTCATCATTCTGTTCTCTTTTATCATGTTGATGCTTTCAAACCGATTGGTGAAGGATTAGCCCGCTATAGAGTATGAAACCTACGCAGTCTGCCGATGGAGCAGGCTGTGTTTTATTTTCTTATGTTTGGCATATATCACAAAGCATGTTCCAAAAATCACTTTCGTTCAATCTCTGTTTTATATGAGAGAAATCAGTTATGATGGAAATAGTAACAAGGATTTTAGTAGATTTAGGAGAGCGGTGCGATATGAGAAAGGAAACGGGTTTTAACGAAATTATTCGAAAAGTACGTAAAGAGCTATTTGGAAAAGGCCCGGAACGCATACATACAACCTTTGTAGATAACATGGCCATCACGATGCTGTACGGTAATTTAACCCCTTCTGAAAAATTTCTGGCACAAGAGGTTGCCGGGAAAGAGATGGTGCATGCAGCCCGAACCAAAATGGTTCAGAAAATCTATCCCGTACAGTTCAACAAAGAACTGGAGGAATACATGGATTCCCGACTGCTGCACCTCTTTTCAGATATTAAGGTGGAAGAAGATATAGCTATCTCTGTTTTTGTGTTTGAGGATACGATTGTTGCAAAATAGAATGAAGGGGAGGCAATCTATACGTGATTTCTTCTCCGATATTGATATTGGGACCATTGGTAGAGAATAAAGCATCCGACACAAAAGCCCAGAATAGCCACCAATGCCGCAACCAGCACCATCGCTGAGAACACATAAGCGACAACACTCCATTGGAACGTAAATCCTGCCAGAGCCACCAGCAGAAAAAAGACGGCAAGGAGTTGATTAAATCTTTGCTGTCCCTGGTCTTCCTGCACATATGAGGAAGGGCTTTTCTTTAAAAACAGCTTGGCTACCCGCATCACCGGATTGAAGTTGAAAAGCACACCGAGCAACCCCGCAACCAGCGGAATAGCTAACACCCCATACGCCCCTGTAATCCAGGTAAAGACCACAGACAGCACAATCACCCATTGATTAGTCCTGACCAACGGACGGGGAATCGAGGCTGGAACTTGACTCATATATATCATCCTTTTCACATCGGAATAAAATAGTTGAGATCATTATAACGTAATGGTTGGGGAATAGATAGCTGAAAAATGGTTTGTATGATCATTACTATAGACCCATTACCAAAGACATGGTAGAGTTTTGGTATATATTCGGTAAAGGGGTCAGTTTATGAAAAAGGTATTGTTATGTTTATGCGTAGCAGGAGTCGTTCTATCGGGCTGTACTACTTCCAAGAGCGGTACCACAAGTACAGAGAGTGCTACAAGTTCAAATGCATCAGGAGGCTCTGCCAGTTCAACTGTACATGAGACGGTAGCGACTGAAAATAAGGGATATCAAGGTAAAATATCATTTCGCAACGTAGGCTGGGGGATGAGTAAAGAGCAAGTAAAGGCATCTGAAGATATGAAGGTTGAGGAAGAAGATCAAGAGTCGATTGCCTATTATTCCAAGATATTGGGACTGGAAAGCGGACTCATGTACTTTTTTGTGGATGATCAATTGGTTCGTGCAGGTTATTTAGTTACAGAAAAACATACGAATAAGAATGATTATATTGAGAATTATAATGACTTAAAAAAGAGCCTAACGGAGAAATACGGCAAGCCTAGCAGTGATGATACCCTTTGGAAGGGAGAGTTATACAAAGATACACCAAGCCAATGGGGAATGGCTGTAGCGACAGGTGAATTGCATTATCAGGCAGCATGGGAGACAGAAGATACAGAAATTTTGCTTGATTTACAAGGTGATAATTTCGAGCCCCAACTGAGTCTATTGTATGACAGCAAGGAACTACAGCATTTGAGTGAGCAGCAAAAGGATCAGGAATTGAAAAAGAATTTATAACAGAACAAGGCATGGGTTTTATAGGCTTTGAGTGCGAACCCCAAGCGCACATGAAATCCCCGGGACATTCGCACCCCGCGCCAGACAAGGGATTCAGCGATTTTGGGGTGTGGTTTCAACATTTATTGCTACGTTAAAAAGAGATTTGCGAAAAATCGTTTACAAAGCCTAGCTGGGTAAGGCTTTGTAA
Organism: Paenibacillus terrae; assembly: GCF_005217525.1. Taxonomy (GTDB): domain Bacteria; phylum Bacillota; class Bacilli; order Paenibacillales; family Paenibacillaceae; genus Paenibacillus; species Paenibacillus terrae_C. Next base: position 275,636 of record NZ_PNXQ01000012.1, read on the forward strand.
CGCGTGCTGTCGCTCCTTATGTAGGAGCGTGGATTGAAATTGTAAAGAACAAGGCCACCACACCGTAGTACAAAACAGTCGCTCCTTATGTAGGAGCGTGGATTGAAACATCAATCTTAGTTATTTTTGTTATGTTGGATGCTGTCGCTCCTTATATAGGAGTGTGGATTGAAACACATATGCCTCTGGCTCGGTCATTACATGGATTCTACGTCGCTCCTTATGTAGGAGCATACATTGAAACTAGTCATAGATGAGGTCCGTCACTCTCTGCACGAGGAAGATACAACAACCGATAATCGTCCTTAGTTTTTGTTAAAAAAATGAAATAATCCAAAAACACCGAATATTAACCCCAAACTGGGATTTCGGTGTTTTTTTGTATTTTAGGTTAGAGAAATTATCCATAGTGATAGAGAACGCATGTGAGAAGAATGTAGAATCATGGAAAAGAATCCTGTAAAAAATTCCATCATAGAGTATAATGTTCTATAAAAGAGATACTTTTAGCCTATTGATAGTCTTCTTATATTGATAACCGGTTCATTAAAACTATGTAATAAGTCATGATGTGAGGTGAGTGTATGAACTACAAAAATCGCATTTTACCCCCTGAACTGAACGATGTAAAAGAAAAATTAAAAAGCGGCAGAAAACAAACAAAAGAAAATAAGCACTACGAAATCAAGATTGTCACCCCTATGTTTGGAGGGAGCAGCGAACCGGGGAAAGTGGATGAAGCATTTCCCGTTCGGAGTTCTTCGATTCGGGGACATTTGCGCTTTTGGTGGCGTGCCACACGGGGAGCAGCATTTGAGGATGTGAATGAGTTACGCAGGCATGAGGTTGCCATTTTTGGTGATACTCATTCGCCCAGCAGAGTGAAAATTTGGGTGGAAAGTAGCCATAAACCGGAAATTACGGAGGCAAGGGAAATAAATAAGAATAAACAGGTTCGACCTGGGCAAGGACCTGCTTATCGCTTTAAAAACTTTCTCCCGCCCTATGCCGTTTTTCCATACACTAGCAACAACAAAATAAGAACATTGAGGAAGTTTACCTTTACTCTGCATGTTCAATATAGCGACTACATTCCCACAGCTAAAGATAAAGTTCAAGACAATCTGTTTCCAGATATAGAAGCATTAAAAAAAGAAGTTGAAGCGGCTTTGTGGGCATGGATTAATTTTGGTGGTATCGGGAATCGAACACGCCGAGGCTGTGGAAGCCTGTTTTGTGAGGATTTTTCACCAAAGCTAGGAGAGAATTATGTTAGCAATAAAGATTGGTATGCAAAAAAGCAAATAGATTATGGATTAAAGCTCTATTCTTATAAAGAAAGAGAAAAATGGAAACAAGAGTGGCCTACGTTGCCTAAAGAAATTCACATCCAAACTTATGATAGAGATTTGTCTCTCGCCTGGAAAACGGTCATTGAGATTTACAAAAATTTCAGAGCATTCAAAGCTGGACATAAACGAAGTATGTGGCCAGAAGCAGATTCATTGAGACGCATAACCGGAATGGCAGAAGGTCTACATAAAGATCCACTGCCCATAGATAAAGGCGAATGTATCGCTTTTTCTCGCGCTGAAATGGGATTGCCTATTATTTTTGAATTTAAGCAAGATTTTAAATTAAAGGCCATGACTTCTGACAAACGGGAGCCTTATAAGACTCAGCTAATACCGAAGGGGAGAAATCGGCTTGCCTCGCCATTGATTACAAAGGCATTGGCAATCAGTGAGAGCAAGGGAGTCGGTGTCATTGTCAGATTAAATCACCCCGAGCTGGAAAAGCTTGAACTGCAAATGGTTCCAGAGAAAGACCGGAAACCTTCAAAACACGAACTGGAAGTAAAGGATCGTATTAAGCAATATAACATTACCCAAAAGGACATTTATAAAGAGCTTACGTATTCTAATAGTCCTATGAATATGGGGGATAAAAAGAAGCCTTTCACTTCAGCAATAGAGGCTTTTTTAGAGGGGGAGGAAGTCAAGAAATGGGAGATTCATCAAGAACAGAAACCGTACCAGGGCAGACAGAACGGACAGAACAAGTCCCGCAACAGTCACAACAATTACAACAACCGACGCAATACTTAATGCTCTTCTCTATCGGTCCCGTGCAGGAATTTATTGCACAGGCTCGCAAAACCCGCGACCTATGGTTCGGGTCCTATGTGTTGTCCGAGATTAGCAAGAAAGCCGCAAGGGAGTTGTCAGAGGCACATAAGGCACAAATGATTTTTCCTTATCTGAGTCAGAATATGACCGAGGCTGAGTTGGATGATCTCAAGGTTGCCAATAAGGTACAGGCTATTGTGACTACGGATAACCCGCGACAGGTGGCACTGGATGTGAAGCGTGCAGTGACATTCAAATGGCTGGATTATGCCAATGAAGCGAAAAAAAGACTGGGCGACAGTATTATTGGACCGATGTGGGAACGACAAGTGAAGGATCTGGTTGAATTTTTTGCTGTATGGTCTGTGTTGGAGGACAAATACGAGGATGTGCTTAAGCAGACGGAGCAGCTTATGGCTGCCCGAAAAACCCTGCGTGATTATCGACCTAATGAACCTGCCAACCTCTTTGGTGATGCCAAGTCCAGCCTGGATGGGGGACGAGAGTCTGTGCTGAAATCGGGAAAATACGCTTCTTATGCCGGGTTTGGTATCAAACTGAATGAAAAGCTCGATGCAATTTCTCTCGTGAAGCGTTTGTCACGTTTTATCGGGAACGAGAGAGAATTCAAATCGGTATGTGATGTAGCTTTTCGTCAATTTGAGGATGAGGTCAGGAAACCGGAAAATCTAAAGATGAAAGACAAAGTGGATTTTTTTTACCGGGATATAAGAGAACACTTAAAAGAACATGTGGACATATCCAAAATGGCAGATGGTAAAGCGGACACTTACGACTCGCGTTTGTTTTACCCCAACAGGGTGGAAGAGGCGATCACGGAGTTGATGACGGAGCAACAGGCATCTACTCAGTTATTCAAGGAATGGCCAGACAAGATGGCACGGATAATTACCAGGAAATTGGATTTTTTATATGATGAAATAAAAAAAAGCCCGACCTCCTATTATGCTTTGATTGTAGGGGATGGGGATCATATGGGTAATTGCTTGCGTGGCATGAGGACTGTGGAAGAGCATCAGAAATTCACGGAGCAGCTTTCCAGGTTTGCGTCACAAGTCGATAACATTGTCACTCAACATTATGCGGGCCAGATGATTTACAGCGGTGGTGATGATGTCATGGCGTTACTCCCACTTCATCATTGTTTGGATGCTGCCGGAGAAATACAACAGGAATTCATCCGTATTATGAAGCAAGCGGTTCCCGATGGGACAAGGCTGCCTACGTTTTCGGTGGGGATTGCCATTGTACATATGATGGAGCCATTGGAAGAGTCGCTGCAACTGGCACGGGCAACCGAGGCTTTGGCGAAGGTACGCCGTGATTCATTGGCTATTTATTTTCAAAAGAGAAGCGGTAGTGAGGAAATGAAGGTGAGCCTCCCCTTTGGCGATCAGCCGGTGGAGACGATCAACGAGATGAAGTCACTATATAAGTCAGGCTATATTTCGTCCGGATTTGCCTACGCCTTGAGACAGCTTCATACGGAGTATGGGGATTTACAAGCTCATAAGACTGTGCCACAAGAAGGCTTGGGTGAATTGCTGCTACAGGAAGTACGGCGGCTGATCATAAAGAAGAAACCCGCACATATATCCAAGGACAATATGATAAAAAAAGTATTATCCTTATTTACCGGATTAGAGGAGACAGGGGGGGAATCCCACTCTGATCCGCTGGCGCTACTGCATCGGCTGGCAGAACAATGCGTGATTGCAATAACTTTGGAGAAGGTGGGTGGAACCGATGGAACGCAGCATACAGATTCAGCCTCTTGATCCGCTGATGATTCGGGATGGAAGGCCGTTCGGCGCTACGCCCGGCGCCCGGGCACATAGCTTGAATACCGTAACGCCAGGGGTGATAGCCGGAACCTTGCGTACTTTGATGCGCCAACAATGCTCACAATATTCGACTTTGGCAAAGGTGGATGTGCGTGGCCCGATATATATGTTGGAAGACAGGCTTTTTTACCCCATGCCGCATGATCTGGACCTATATGAACCAGAGTCGGATCATGGGGCAGATCGGGACAAAAAAGGAAGTATTAGTGTCCATGTGCGAAGACCTTGCCAGCCTCCGAAAGAACAAGAACAGGTCAAGCAAGGCTTCCTTGGAACGGGCAACACCGGATTGCATGAGGACAAGCTGTGGCCGATTGGGATGACACAGAACATTAAAAAAAACCTAAAATCCGCTCCCGCCTACGTCTCGGAGGAATGGATGATTCGGTGGCTCTGTGATGAGATTTCACCACAGGAATGGGCGGATACCATAGGGCAATGGCGGAACCAGCAGACGGAGAAGAAGAATAAAACGCCATCCACGGAGCATTTTATCGCACCCTTTGCTCGTGAGGTACGCACGCATACGGCGATCCAGCCGAATACGTATACAGCCAAGGATCAGGCTTTATTTTCTACGGAGTCGCTGGTGCTTCCACCCGACCTGTCGCTTGTCGCCCATGTGAAGATACCGAAGGATTTGAAATGGACAGGCGAGATCAACGGTCTTCATTCCTTGGGAGGGAAACGGAGGCTGGCACATTTTCAGGAGATTGAGGATTCGCAAAAGCAAAGTAATATCTGGACATGTCCGGAAAAGGTATTGCAAGCAGTAGCCGCTCATCCCAAATACGTGCGTATGGTGTTGACCACTCCCGCATACTTCTCCAAGGGATGGCTACCGGGCTGGTTAAATGAGGAATTAGAATCGACCGAAAAGCTCGACCATAAACTGCCTATCAAGCTCAAGCTGCGCTGGGCATGCGTCCCCCGCTGGCAGGCCGTTTCGGGCTGGAGCTACGGTAAGAATAAAGCTAAAGCCGTACGTCGTATGGCTCCGGCAGGTAGTGTGTACTTTTTTGAAGTCGTGAAAGGTGATCCAGTAGAATTGGTTCGCAGCAAATGGCTTGCGTCCATGTCGGATGAAGATCGTCGACATGCATTTTTTGACAAGCAAGATGGTTATGGACTGGCAACGTGGGGGATATGGACTCCACTGGAAACAATGAGGGGGCTGGAAAATGGGAACTGACAGTCGAATGTATATGGTGCATTGTATGACTCCGGTGCATGTGGGTGCAGGACAGGGTGTAGGCATCGTCGATATGCCGATGATGAGAGAAAAAGTAACGGAATGGCCTTATTTTCCAGGCTCCAGTATTAAGGGAGTTCATCGGGATTTTTTTAGAAATGGAAACCACAAGCAGCCAGATAAGTGGCTGGATGTTGCTTTTGGTAAGGGAAGTAGTCGGGGCGAAGATGATGCTGAGGGCGCAGAGCGTGACGCAGATGATGGGAATGCGGGAGCGCTGGTGATGACGGATGCCAGAATTTTGGCTTTTCCAGTCGCCAGTCACTATGGTACTTTCGCATATATCACTTGTCCACTCGTGCTGAAGCGGTTCAAACGGGATGTAGAAGCAGCCGCTATAACCATGCCTGAATTGAATGTATCCACGCTGTCGGAACTGGTGCAGTCAAAGCAAGATCAGGATCAGTCAGTAGTTCATTCCCTGAGCCAGCTAAGGAAGCGGGATCATGCAACGAGTAAGGACCATCTGTATATTGACGAATTTGTCAATGAAGCAGTAGAGGACCCTACCTTCACAGCTTGGGCGGATTGGCTGGCGAAGCAGTTATTTGCCGATGATCATATTTCTCAGTCCATGCTAACCGAGCGGATCGCGCTCGTATCCGATGAAGCTTTTCAGTATTTTGTAACGATGTGCAGCGAGATTGTACCCCGTATCCGCATTGACCAAAATGTAAAAACCGTTGCAGAAGGTGCGTTATGGAATGAGGAATATTTACCGACAGAATCCATCTTGTATGGACTAATCTGGTCCGATCCGTTTCTCGGTCAACAGCATAACATGAACGGGCGCAAGCTATTGGATGAATTGCCACAGAAGACGTATCTGCAAATTGGAGGAAACGCCACCGTAGGTAAGGGGAGAATCCAATGTAGGTATGTCAAAGGGGGAGCGCTATGAAATCGGTAGCCCATACATATGCCGAAAAAGCACTCCATAGTATCCGGCAAATTGAATCCAGTAGTAACGATAAGGAGTATGGTCGGCTGTGCCAGTTATTTCCTTCGATGTTGCTGGTGAACGGACTGCGATTGACGGTTGCTTTTTTTCGAAGTAAAGCAGGCAGTGACCCGTCTTCTAATCATGGGCGTTATCTTAGCGATATGGAGGCAGCATTGGGAATCTCCAGTTGGGAAAAAGAACTTTCTTCTCCCCACATGACGGAGTACCGTGATTTGTCCCAAAGAACGCTCAAGGCAGCCGTCTGGTTTAAACGATATGCAGAGGCCATTCTCCGAGTAGAAGCGTCGGACAGTATGGATGCATGATGAAAGGGGAGGAACGGTGTTGAATGCATTTCTTGCGATTACCAAACAGGCCACAACGGATTTAAACGCACCAAAGATAACACTCTGTCAGGCTATACAGAATCCCTCAGACAAAGGGAAAGACAAAGCGGCACTGTACGAACAGGTTATCCAAGGGCATAAGTCTGCATGGCAATTAAAAGGGCAACAGGAATGGTATCAAGCCCGTTTTGATCAGTATAAACAAGCGCTGGAAGCAAATTTAAGTCTGTCCCGAATAAATGAATTTGTGATGAAAAATGTCTCACCGCTGCTTGTCGGACATGGTGGAGTTTCGGCATTGGAGACTTCGCTCACATTGCACCGTATCTATGGGGTTCCCTATATTCCTGGCACTGCGATCAAAGGGCTGGCAGCACATTATTGTCACCATGTATTAGGAAATGAAAATTCCGATTTCCTCGCAGACCATGCTTATTACACAGCACTGTTCGGCTCTCAGGATCAGGCGGGCTATATTTGTTTTCACGATGCGTGGGTAACTTCCCATTTGATTGGTAGTGCGCTCGTACAGGATGTAATGACACCGCATCATCAAGCTTATAACGCCATTCAGCTACAGAAACTTGGTCCAAAGATGGATGCTGCACCGCGCGATGACGACGATCCTATTCCGCTTCCATTTTTGGCGGTGAAGGTATCTTCTCACTTCCGTTTCATGCTTACCTGTGCTATAGACGGATTGGAAGAGGTGCAAACCAAACAGTGGCTCAACATCGCAGAGGAAATTGTAGTGCACGCATTGGAACATGAAGGAATTGGCGGCAAAACGAATGCTGGCTATGGACTTATGGTCAGGGTAACAGGGGAGTGAACCGGATGCCGAAAAAGAAACGATCTCATAGATCAATCCAGCAGGAGATCAAAGAGGACGCAACCAAAGTGATCCAGCAGATTTCCGAAAACTATATTCATTTGGAAAAAAGCATTACCAGTCAGCTTAACATGGCGGCGGAAAGACATCATGTGACCAGTGGAACCTTTCGTGAAGATATCTGGAAATCTCTGTTCGAGCAGATTATTCCTCGTAAGTTTTCCATTGAACAATCGGTATTTCTTATTGACTCACACGGGCACGTCTCGAAAGAGGTGGATCTGGCCATTTTTGATGAACAGTATACCCCTTATATTTTTAGACACGGTCGTATTAAATATATTCCGATTGAAGCGGTTGCTGTGGTTGTGCAGTGCAAGAGCAAGAATGTGAAGGGAAAAGATATGAAGGTTCTCACGGATTGGTCACGAAGCATTACAAAGCTGAATACTTCTCTCAGGTCGATTACGCGTATGTTTAATGGTATCGCTATGGGAGAATATTCATATGAATCAGATAAAGGTAAGCTACTGTTACCTATGACAAAGGAAGAGAACGGGAATGAGCCTAAACCGGACGTGAGAAAGAAACTGACGCAAACGTCTACGCGGCCGATCCAGATATTGTGTCATACCCTGAGTAAGTGTTCGACTCCGTATATTGAGCCTTTTGATATTAACATCCATCCCGAGGGTGATCGGCTTAAGGTGAGGCTGTCATCTCGTTTGCAGGATCTTGCTTCGTGGAGTGACGCATTAAATCATAAAGAGAACGTCAACTACGATGACATAAAAGCAAAATTCAAGGCGGAAAATCCATCTTCTGAGTTAGGGAAAGCTTTGCTAATGGAGAACTACCGCGTGTATGAGGATCAAGTAAAGCAACAAGAAATTGCTTTACTTTCTCTTACCTTTCAATTGAATCAATTGTTGATGCTCATTAACAATCCTATTTTATTTCCACATATGGCCTATGTAAATATGTTTAACAATAACGGTAAATAGGGGTTAATTAGTGCGAACCCCAAGTGCACATGAAATCCCTGGAACATTCGCACCCCGCGCCAGACAAGGGATTCAGCGATTTTGGGGTGTGATTTTTAACAATTATTGGTGAGTTGAAAAGAGATTCGCGAAAAATCGTTTACAAAGCCTTGCTGGATAAGGATTTGTAACGCGTGCTGTCGCTCCCTATATGGGAGTGTGGATTGAAACAAGTTTAATTTCGATTTCCTTGGTCACTCTTTTCGTCGCTCCCTATATGGGAGTGTGGATTGAAACACATCTCTGACCGCATTGACCTCTATGGAGCCTGTGTCGCTCCTTATATGGGAGTGTGGATTGAAACTTAGGAGATATATCAAAAGCAATAGCAACAATCTCGTCT
>NZ_PNXQ01000012.1:284399-360959 GCF_005217525.1 Paenibacillus terrae
TGGATTGAAACTCTTTTCCTGTCTGCTTATTAATGATTCTGATATTGTTGCTCCCTGTATTGAAATGTGAAATTTAAACTCAGCTCGCTATACCCGCATCCGTAAGTGCGTTGCTTCTCACAGGGTGATGTACAGTAAAATAATTTAGACCTTTAATTTGGTGCGAACCCCAAGCGCACATGAAATCCCCGGAACATTCGCACCTCGCGCCAGACAAGGGATTCAATGATTTTGGGGTAAGATTTTTAACATTTATTGGTGAGTTGAAAAGACATTCGCGAAAAAGCGTTTACAAAGCCTTGCTGGGTAAGGCTTTGTAACGCATGCTGTCGCTCCTTATGTAGGAGCGTGGATTGAAATCAGCAATGGCTCTAATTTATCCCAATCAGCAAGAGCAAGTCGCTCCTTATGTAGGAGCGTGGATTGAAATTGCATATGATTGTGCCTTTTTCAATGCGTTTCCTTTCGTCGCTCCTTATGTAGGAGCGTGGATTGAAATTATCATTGAATGCAGATAACCCTCTACAGCATGTTCAGTCGCTCCTTATGTAGGAGCGTGGATTGAAATGTGCATTCTCGACAGTCATAAATTCCTTGGTACTGGTCAAGTCGCTCCTTATGTAGGAGCGTGAATTGAAAGAATGTATTTCTCATACCACACACATAGCACAGCTATCACGTTCCTCATTTTTCATTGAAATACACAAAAAGGTTTGCCCTAGTACTTGGCAAGCCTTCTTGTGCTGGTTGTAAAACGGAAATAGGTTCAATGAACCAACATTTTTATAGATGTGGAACTGTTCGGAACACCACTCTAAAAAGTGGAACACAAAAGAAGCCCGTTTTGAAAACAGACTCCTTAATCTATTCCCACGCTAACATGCACAAACCACGCTATTCTGTTTCTTCAAATTGCATTAGCACGGAAATGTCCTTGATCTCCAAAGCATGGGCGATCTTTTCAAGCATAAGCAAGTTTACTTCTTGTCTTCCATTTTTACAAAGCTGTGAGATTCTTGCTTGATTAACACCTGATTTTTCAGAAAGTTGCATTTGCGTCATATTTCGCTCTTTTAACACTTCTTTAAGCCTTATATTTAATTTTAGCAAGAAAAAGAAACCTCCTAAAAACTCATTGACATTATTCATTTATGCGAATAATATAATGCATATACAATATATTCGCTAATGCGAATATATTGCCGACCCAAAGGGATGTAACGAACATACCCTTAGCTTTGCTATTGCTATTTTACCAGAATTTCAATGGAGGATGATACCTGTGACTGAAAAACGGAAAGCGAATGTGCAAGCGATCAAGGATATTGTACGCATGAATCAGGTGTGGGAGCAGGAAAAGGGAGAGCAGGAAGCAGCAGAGCTACACTATTATCATATTGTAGATGCACTTCATCGGAAATGGCAAACCATCGGTGTCAATGTTTCGGACGCGATTGAGGTTTTTGAAAGAGGGTATAACGATGCATGGACACGGATTATTGAGCCAGCTCCTTGGAACCCTAATTTAACCACTAATGATTTAATTCACCTGCTCAAAATCAGTCCCGAAGCTGTGCAGATTCGTCATGCTATGCAAATCATACTGAATACCGTTGAAAGACGCAATGCGTTCATCCGTCGTATCATCAATGTGAATGAACAGGCAATCCAGCGTTTGCTCTACCTGATGAAAGACGAATACCTGCGTTATGAGCAACTCTCGAATGAAGCCTTTATGGCGATGTATGTTATGAATCCGGTCGAAGCCTTATCTGTATATTTTTTGGAATCCGTAGATGTGCATATGTACTGGGAATGGTGTGATGCTGGCGGTACAGGCGAACAGGCCATTCAGTATAAGCATGAGGACCCTCACATGACGTTGATTCAAGCGATTGAAAGAGTAGAAGAGGAAATGTATGCCGGTACATAACAAACCATAGACATAGTTGCTACGCTGACGACAAAATGGCTTGGGTGGGTAGTTGGCTAGTCTCCTGCAAAGGATGTGAGGGCTGTGGAGGTTAAAGATGCTTTGACATTAATGATGATGTTCGGTACGCTGCTGGTTGCGTTGATCGGATTAATTGTCACCATCGTAATCGCATTGAACCAACACAACAGAAAGTAGACGGCCCACTTATAGCGAATTTCAAACCCGTTTGTTACCATTCAATGAAATGGGTATAGACCAAACATCATAGAGGAGGACATATATATAAGATGGATATTCGACAAAAGAAAAAAGAGTTGATGCCAAAGAGTCCGTAGAAGAACTCATCCGCGATTTTGAGGAAAAGAAATCCAGTGGTTGGGGAGTGAGTTTTCCTGAAGTCAACGGTATATTGGATGATATCGCATTTCAGTCCGAAGAGCCCCAAAGCTATATAAAGGAATATGGTGAATCTATCGAAGAGTTGTTCCAGTTCGAACATACGAACTTGCTTCATGTAGCTAAACGCGCCAATGGCGAGACGTTTACCTATATCGGTTCCTTTACCGGATATTATTTTCAAGCGTTCGGGGCAGATTCCGTCTATTTATTTTACGACAGAGAATTGGGTAAAGCGGTCATTTGCTTCGAGTATTCCTAAGAGATATAGAAAAAGCTCCCCTGATGGGAGCTTTAAAATTTATTTCTTATTCATCTCCACATCATGCTTTTTGGCAAGTGTGTTGACCTGTTCGCCAAAATCTCGGAATAGCTTTCTACCCTCGCTGAGTTTGGAGTTACTTTCATTGACTAAGTTCAGATCCTGTTTATCCAACGCATCAACCATCATAATGAAGGCTTCCTTTTGAGTACTAGCGGCTTTGATGTAGGTTTCGTGGACGGCTCTTACCTCAGGAGTTTCCGTCTTTACAGCTTCTAACTTATCAACGAATTTGGTATATTCGGGGATAATACTGTCTTTTAAAGCATTATATAGTGTTAGATCATCTGTATACTTATCTCCGGTCACGGATTCATACTTATCAGTTACTGCTTTTTCATCTTGTGCCAAGGGAAGCATTCCATCATTCACATAGCTAATTAAATCTTTTTTAATAGGATCGGTTGAGCATGCTGCCAAAATAGAAAAACAACATAATACTAACATAAATACGCTTAACTTCTTCATCTGTATTCCCCTTTTTTATGTATGTTTATGGGTAATTCGATGTGACTTGTAGTCAAAAAGAACTATCCATATCTTTTATTATATCGTATAAATAAGAGAATGGTAGGGTTTTTATGGTAAAATAGTGTCGAAACTAAGTTGGTTGAGCTGCTCATTAAAAATAGGGTATCATATAGAAGCCGATTCGGTGCGAACCCCAAGCGCACATGAAAATCCCGGGTCCTTCGCACCTCGAAATTTGTCGAAAAGTGTTGGAATGGCTATTTAACCTTAAAAGTCAATAGTTTATTCAAGCTTATTTGGCATCAGTTTTTACGATAATGTGTGGAATTGATATCGTTAGGGTATGAATTACTGCATTTTCGCTGTCGCACTCTATATGAGTGCGTGGATTGAAATCACCAGACCTAAGTCCATGCCCCCAGCTCCGCTGGTCGCACTCTATATGAGTGCGTGGATTGAAATCTTGCGTTGGTATCCAGTTAACGACAAGTTAAGGTCGCACTCTATATGAGTGCGTGGATTGAAATCAAACTGAATACTGCAACTGGGTCAGGTGTTCTCACGTCGCACTCTATATGAGTGCGTGGATTGAAATTGTATGCACCATTGACCGTGATGGAGCCGACAGCAACCGTCGCACTCTATATGAGTGCGTGTGGATTGTCAACACTAAACTAGACAACTTTTTTATGGTGCCTCTGCTTGAACTCAGCCGGACTCAAGTACTCCAGAGAACCGTGAATCCGAATATGGTTGAACCAGTGCACATAGTCATGTAATTCTGTGGTTAGCTCAGCTAGACTTTCAAAATGACGTTTCTTCACAAACTCCGTTTTGAAAATTTTAAACGTGGCTTCCGCAACGGCGTTGTCATAGGGGCAGCCTTTCATGCTTAAGGAACGCTCAATCTGAAAAGCCTCCAGCGCATCGTCGATGAGCTTATTCTTGAATTCATTGCCTCGGTCCGTGTGGAAGAGCTGAATGTCATTCAGGTTGCCCTTAATCGAAGCCAAAGCACGGTAAACCAGCTTGGCATCCTTGTGTGCCCCCGCACTGTAACCGATAATTTCGCGGTTAAACAGATCCACAAAGAAGCATACGTAATTCCAATATGAACCTACTCTAACGTACGTCAGATCGCTTACGACGACAGATAACGCCTGCTCTTGCTCAAATTTCCGGTCCAATACATTCGCTTGCTTGGCTTCATGCATTTCGTGGGATGAGGCTTGTACTGAGCGATCGTATACGAGGAAACCAGCCCATATTCTTTCATGATTCGTCCTATTCTCCGCCTGGATACCGTAAAGCCTTGTTGGTGCAACTCTTTTTTTATCTTACGCGTACCATAGTTTTGTCGGCTGCTTTGAAAAATGTCCATAATCAGGGAGGGAAGCTCATCCTCCGATGTAACTTCCACTTTGTTTTCTTCATAATAATAGGTGCTTCTAGGGAGTTTTAGGACGTCGCACATTGCTGATACCGAGTATTTATGTTTATTCTGGCGAATGACATTTACTTTCGTCCCATGATCAGCGCGGCTTGCTTTAAAATGTCATTCTCCATGAGCAGTTGCTTGTTCTGTTTTCGAAGCTCGATCAGTTCTAATTCCTCTGGAGTTCGGTTGTCTTTCTCTTTGAAGGATCCAGATGTGGAACTCTGTTTCACCCATTTATCTAACGATGAAGGATTCAAATCATACTCTTGAATGATATCCTTTCGCGGTTTACCACTCTGATAGAGTTGAACCATTTGTGCTTTAAATTCAGCGCTAAAGGTACGTCTTTCTTTTTTAGTCATCGTCCATTTGCTCCTTCTAGGTTGGTCTGTAGTCTACTATATTAGACCACAATTTTTCTGTCTAGAAGAGTGTAACCGATCCAGTGGATTGAAATATTGTGGGGCACACCGAGCGCAGCGGATGCAGTAGGGTCGCACTCTATATGAGTGCGTGGATTGAAATCGTAAAAACAGGGCTTACAACCTCGACAGGGACCGCGTCGCACTCTATATGAGTGCGAGATTAAAGCATAGCGCTCACAATAACTTTTTACGTGTTTTACGAAAGGTGCATTATGTGCGCTCAAGATATGTATTCAAGTTTTTTAGCTTGAAACTCGAAGGCCCCCTTTTAATTAGGGTAGCCTTCTTCGTCGTGATTTTTAGGATAAAAAAGTAGACAAGGATTTCCAGTGCTCTGTCCACTGCCTCAGGCATAGTTCCAAAAGCGGTGACAAAATTATCACGGATTACAAATAAGAATATTTGAAGAAGTATCTTCCATTAGAACCAGAATTGCTTTATGATAGAGATAGACAGCATAGAAGTTTTCCAGATGTCTCTGGGGAATAGCGGAAATTTAGTAAAACATTCGAGAGGGGATTTCAGTATGAACAGGTTCAGAAAGGCAACTTCGGTGTTGCTAAGCACAGTGCTCCTGCTTTCTTTCGGGATGACTGCGAACGCGAGTCAAAGCACAGAGGGTAAAACGGAACAAGCGATTAAAGCGGAGTCCAATGTTCAGTTAACAACTGAAAAAGAAAGCGTCATTAAAGATTTAACACGGGCAGACAAGCCCGCAAGCATTACAGACTCGGTGTATGCCATTACGGAAAATATCAACTTGCAAACACCACAGAAATCTGTTTTGAAAAAGAAAGTTACCCCTTCGCTGAAAGCAAGTCCAAAGTCAGCATCAGCGAATGCCACAGCTACAGCGTCCTCCGCTACATATTCCGGTACGATTACGGAAGAGGGAGGTACACAGTTTTTATATCCGATCTACTTGCAGTCCGGCGAACTGTTGCAGGCTCAATTGGACGGACCGTTTTCAGCACAGCTTGACTATGACTTGTACTTATATGAGTTTGATATGACGACAGGTGATATTAATTCAAATCCAATAGACGTCTCCAACTACGGGACTTATGTTAACAATTATGAACAAGGAGCTGCGTCCCTTCCCGAAAACGTAGGAGCTCGCAATACAGCCGGTTCTGAAAAGGCTTATGCGATTGCAGTTCATGCCAAGAAGGGGTCAAGTATTAATGATCTTTTCTATCTGACTGTGGCTACAAGCTCCAAATATGATGCATATGAGCCGGATGAGAGCGCCTTTCATGCTTATAATTTTACAATTAGCAACGGAGGTTCTTCAATTAACTCACGCTCCATCCATTCCGGAATAGATAACGATTGGTATCAAATCACGATCCCTGCAGGTCGTAATTATGATGCTGTAAATGTAAGGCTGGATAGTACCTCGGAGAGCTACGGCTATAAAGCGGAAGTTTATGGGGTGCTCACTGGCAACCAAATGGTGCTTCTCCCGCAAACGAATCACAACGTTTCCATGAATACGGGAACCTACTATGTGCGAGTGTACACTACAAGTCAGTATTCAGCCGACCATTTGTATACACTAACCATGAAACCGGTACTCAAGGCTGGTAAAATTGAAATTACCGGCTATAACTCCAATGGCTATTATGACTATCCAACTTACTCATACGGTCGTCATTATCGTATTAATGGAGGCAGCAGCCTGATCGTGAATGGTGTCGTTAAAACGACGGATGGTCAACTGGTTCCCAATGCGCCTGTCACTGTTGCTTGGGTGGATCAGAACTGGAGCGAGGGCAGCGGTAACCGTACCAGAACGGCTTCTACGTATACGAACAATAACGGGGCATTCAGTGTGACACTATCCCTTCCACAATCTACAGGAAGAAATGTAGAATATTTGAGTGACATTGGTTCTACACACTATTATGATCTTACAGGGGTAGCGGCTCAGGTCGACGGCACCTCGATTAGTGCAACGGATATAATTTATCTTTTTGCTTACAGTATTAGAAATTAATCATTTTTTAACGTAGTAGAGTAATATATAAGAGTCGCTTTTTTTCGCAATGGCTTGCTGAGGCTTTCCATTTTCGAAAAAGGCGGCTCTTTATGTTTTTTTGCACAGTATCTTCCATTAGAACCAGAAGTGTTTTATGATAGAGCCATACAGCCTAGAAGTTACCCTGGTTTATCTGGGGAATAGCGGGAATTCCTTAAACCATTTGAGAGGGGATTTCAGTATGAAGAGGTTCAAAAAGGCTATTGCAGTTATGCTAAGCGCGATGCTCCTGTTTGCTTTTGGGTTGACTGCGAATGCGAGTCAAAGCACAGATGGGGTATCGGACCAAGCGATTAAGGCGGAGTCCGATGTTCAGCTAACAACTGCAAATGAAAGCGTCATTAAGCAGCTAACGCGGGCAGACAAGCCTGACAGTATTACTTCTTCGGTATATGCCATGAAGGAAGATCTCAACTTCAAGACACCAGAGACACCCTCATTGAAAAAAGAAACTGTTCCTTCGCTGAAAGCAAGCCCAGCGGCAGCCACAGCTTCTTCTGCTACGTATTCCGGTACGATTACGGAAGAAGGAGGTACACAATTTTTATATCCGATCTATTTGCAGCCTGGCGAATTGTTGCAGGCTCAGCTGGACGGACCATTTTCAGCACAGCTTGACTACGACTTGTACTTATACGAGTTTGATATGACGACAGGTGACATCAACCCCAATCCAATAGACGCTTCTACCTACGGTACTTATTTTAACAATTATGAACAGGGGGCTGCATCACTTCCCGAAAACGTAGGAGCGCGCAATGCTATCGGATCGGAAAAGGCTTATGCGATTGCAGTTCATGCGAAGAAGGGCTCTAGCATTAATGCTCCTTTCTATCTAACTGTCGATACAAGTTCCAGCTACGATGCATATGAGCCGGATGAGAGCGCTTTTCATGCTTATAACTTTACCTTTAGTACGGGTGGATCTTCCCTTAACTCACGTTCCATCCATTCAGGCATTGATAACGACTGGTATCAAATCACGATCCCTGCGAGCCGCAATTATGATGCATTAAATGTAAAGCTGGATAGTACCTCGGAAAGCTACGGTTACAAAGCGGAAGTTTATGGAGCTCTCAGCGGCAACCAGATGGTGCTTCTCCCGCAAACGAATCACAATGTTTCTTTAAATACTGGAACCTACTATGTACGAGTATACACAACCAATCAGTACTCAGCTGACCATTTGTATACACTAACACTTAAACCGGTGCTTCGGGCTGGAAAAATTGTAATTAACGGTTACGACTCTTCTAAAAATGGCCCTAATGATTACCCAACCTATTCTTACGGTCGTCATTACCGTGTTACTGGAACCAGTGATTTTACTGTGAAGGGTGTCGTTACTACAACTGATAATTATCCTGTTGCAAATGCGCCTGTTGATATGACATGGTTGAATCAGAACTGGACTGAAGGCAGCGGCAATCGCACTCGTACAGGCACAGCATATACGGATCAGAATGGGGCCTTTAGTGTTACCGTTTCCCTGCCTCATTCAACTGGAAGTATTGCGGAATACTTGTCCGGAGCAATCAGTTTTACACACTATTTTGATCTCTCAGGGGTAGCTGCTCAGGTTAGAGGAACTTCGATTATAGACACAGATATTGTATATCACTTCGCTTACAGTATTTATGGCGGTTAATTAACTGCTTTAATATTTGTTCATTTTTAGGACAAAGCATGTATTCATTCCATATGTGCTTTGTCCGATATATATAGAAACAGGGTCACATTACATTATACATACGACTTAGAGTGCCTGTTACCCAAGGACAGGAGGAAATCAAATGAATTTTGAGCCCCTTAGAATGCAACGAGCCGTTGTTAATACTAGTAGCTTGCGGATAAATGTGGAAGCTAAGCAAGCCCAATCCCCCCAGCTTTATGAAGGAAAACGCTCCGAATTGGTTATTCAAGACTCCGTAGAGATTAGCGAAACTGGTAGGCAACTGGCTGAAGGAGCTATTGTATCACAGTCTGCTAAGTATTTCGGTACAACCCAGATCAACGATGCATTAAACCGAGTTTTAGAAGGTCAGCCAGAAGAAGTGTCCAATGCGGTGTACAGTATGATTGAATCCAATTTTATCGTCAATGGAACAGTAACAGATGAGAGCCAGCGAACCGTGCTACTGGAGATGGGAGTTTCCCAATCCAAGTATATTGCAGAACACTATATGGAAGGTGACAAGGCCAAAGAGTTTTTGGAAACTATGAACCAAATAGCTGCTATTGCTTTGACACGATCCATTGATCCAGAGACTGGAGATATTAGTTACACGACTCCAATAGACCGTCCGATAGGTGCCCCTGAGGATTACGTCAAAATGTCGGAATTGATGAAGCAGGCTGACCCCCAAAAGTATACTGCATTCATCAATGACATTAAAGGTGGAGGGAATGGACTGAGTCAGTTGATAGATTTTGCACAAAAGGTTCCTCAAAACCCCAAATGGATTGAGAAATATAAGGAACGTACAGGAGAGATTGCGGAGTTGCTAAATAACACGCGAATAGAGAACCGGTTTGACAAGGCTGATACGACTTCAGCTTCCGCTTTTATGAACAGTATGCAAAATATTCTTAAGGAATCTTCCGCTATGCAGGACTCTTACAGTCAGAACTTGCGCGCCTTTTTTCGGAACTTGGGCGTTCACGTTAATTAAGGCTTCGAGGCTGACCCCGAGATGTGGAATAATGTGAAATACAAGCATTTATGAATTTTAAATGATGTCGTGCTGTTTACATTACGTTTAGAACGAAGTATAATAACTTCAAAACATACTCGTTACTTTGAGGAAGCACCTCAAACTTAGGCTTAACCGCCTTCGTTTGGGGTGCTTTTTCTATTTTAGCCGAAACGAGTTTGTACAACTCTTTGAAAATAAAATAAAGCAAGGGAGAAATGTATGTATCCAAAAAATAAGCGAAAGGTAAGGAAATATAGCAAGTGGGTATATGGATTTTTAGCTGTAATGATCATGTTAACCGCCCTCCCTATATTTCCAGAGAGGGTATCAGCTGCTACCCAAGAGATCATCGGTGGACCTTTTTGCCAAAATAATTTACCTGGCGGGGGTGACAGTTGGGGCTTATGGTCAGGAAATGGAATAGGAGCAACTGAAGTTTATAGCGGCATGGGCTCGGCAAGATATAAGTGTGAAGGTGTGGTACAGCCGACAGAACGTTTTGTTGATATTGGAAGATCTATTAAGACATCGGATTATAAGATTTTTGTTTATATCGAAGGGTCTTACCATACTGATATATATGTATCTAATGCAGCAGCGGGTAACAGTTGGCAGCCTAATGGAACGAATTTATATACATGGACCGATGCCACAAAATTTTATGCTAGTAGCTCTTACCAAGGCAAATGGGTAGATATCACAGACTCTATTACGTTAAAAGATATTCGGTATTTTAGAGCTACGGGTACTAACCAGCAGACAAGTAATGAAATATCCAGGTTTGGAGTCCGTGTCATTCCCAAATCAGACTTGATGCCTAAATCACCCCAGATTAATGCAGGGGCTGAGGGCCAAGCGAGTACGGGGTGGACCAAAGGACCTGTAACGGTTTGGATCAATGGAGACGTGGCACCTGAAGGGCTAAAATACTATGAATACAGCCTAAATGGTGGAGCATTTCAACAGTACACAGGACCCTTTACTGTATATGATCATGGTGTAAATACAATCTATGCCCGGACTGTAGACGTGAACAACCAGTACAGTGGTCTTTCTTCCGGGAATGTCAGGATAGACCAAATGCCGCCGACGCCACCGATCATAAGTGCAACGGGCAACAGTAATGACTATACCATTACATTGCAGCCAGGAGCGGACGATTATTCTGGGCTGGCCCATACACAATTTCGCGTGACGGGCGTTGTCAATCAAGGTTGGCAAGACTATGGTGGAGCATTCCATGTTAATCAAGATGGCAAAAGCACGGTTTATGCCCGCTCCATAGACAACGTGGGTAATGTGAGCCAAGAAGTAAGCAAGGAAGTCACTATTGATAAAAAGGGTCCGACTGCTCCTGCTATCCGAGCTAGCGAGGCGGGTCCAACGATCAATCATGTGAATATTGCCATTGATTCAGGAAGTGATCCTGTAAATGGAATCAAGATGACGCAGTATCGTTTGAGTTCAGCAGGGGAGTGGCAGACATACAATGGCGTTTTTACATTAAACGCGGAAGGGCTGTACGAACTATCAGCACGGACGATCAATAATCTGGACGTGTCTAGTTCAATCGTGACTCAATCGGTCATGATTGATCGAACTAGGCCAACGCCCCCGGAAGTTACGTTCTCCGAGGTGACGATGCCCACCCGATACACCAATAAGCCAGTACAATTTGCTATTTCGGGTGGAACGGATATTTCAGCAGTACATTACGAATATCAAATGGGCTCTGGCCATTATGTTCCTGGTTCATCGGGAGTATTAAATAATTCTGGCATCGTCAAAGTGACTGCTCAAGCTGTGGATGCAGCTGGAAATCGGAGTGATCCAGTGTCCGCAACATCTTACATTGATTTGGAACCCCCGACGATCCAGCTCACACCGGATTCGCGTGAATGGAAGGATACGAGCATTCAAGTGGGGATACGATATGCGGACCAACATTCGGGGATCGAACCAGCGACGATGCAGTATAAAATCACGAACAGCCCTGATGTACCCGAACATTGGGATACAGCTGCTGATACAGGAATTCAGATGAGCCTTTCAAATGAAGGTGAATGGTATGTTCATGCCAAGGTTAAAGATCAGGCGGGTAACATTTCTGAAACGGTCAGCAGAGCACTTCGCATTCAGAAGCAACCTCAGCCGGCTGAGCTTTCTGCGTCATCCGTACGAAATACAGAGGTCGATCTGCAATGGACTCTTCCATCGGGCCTTGATGATGGTTACGTCTATACCATCCGAAATTTAACGACGAATGAGATTTGGGATGTTACACATCCGACAAATTCTTTTACAAACAAAGGGCTACAGGGAGGGCGTCCATACGAATATGAAGTGCGTTCCAGTAATCACGTGGGAGGCAATGCTTATTCCAATCGAGTTCGTGTGCTAACGTTACCTGATGCCCCGGATCAGATCCGATTACGAACCATTTCTCGTACTTCAGCACAAATCATGGCTGATTTTACGCCAGTGCTTTCAGCTGACAACTATAAGATTACAGCAACGGATGTTAGTACGGGGGAAGTCATATTTAAGGATACTGTTACACAGGATGTGTATAATCCAATTACGGGAATGAAACCAGGTGAATTTTACGATGTTTCTGTATCAGCTATGAATGCCAGTGGGGAGGGTGCGGCCAAGCATGTGTCTTTTTTAAGCCTACCAGATAGCCCAAGCGGATTCCAAAATGTAACCGTGAAGGACGATGGAATCGACTTGAAATGGAATCGTGTAATCACGGCGACATACTATGCTCTGGAGCGGGACAAAGCATCTGTTTATAAGGATGTGTATACTGAATTCGCTGATTACGGACTTCAGGCAGGAACGGAGTATGATTATTCCATTTCCGCTGAAAATGCAACCGGCTTTGGAGATGATGCTCATTTGAGGGTCATCACATTACCTGATCGGGTAACTACGCTGGCGAGTGTGGAGAATGATGTATATTCTGTCAGTGTAGGTTGGGAAGATGTGCAGGGGGCTGACGGATACATCCTGAATGTTAATGATGAGCCAGATGTGCGGCTTTCCCGGGGAAGCCATGCCTATACTTTTGATGGATTGCCCGCAGGTAGGACTGCAAATATTCGAATCCGAGCCTACAATCGAAGTGGTATAGGCGGAGATACGACTATCAACGAGTTAACACTACCCACATCGGTTGTACGTCTTATAGCGGTAGAGGTTCGGGAACATGATGCCGCGATTGTTTGGGACCCAGTCGATGGGGCGACCAAATATAAAGTATCAATCAATAGCCAGGATTATTACAGCACGGAACCACGTGTAGTCGTATCCGGATTAGAGGGTGGAAAGAAATACGATTTTCAGGTGAGCAGCGGTAATGGTAGTGGGTTCAGCCAGCCCGTACGGGAAGAGCTGCTTACGCTTCCACCTCAAGTGCAAAACGTCAAAGTCACAGAACTAGGGAATGGACAGATTTTGCTGAACTGGGATGAAAGCGAAAATGCTTATCAATATGCTGTAATTCGGAAAGATACTGGTGAAATCGTGAATACCAAGGATACTAGTATCAAGCTTTCAGGTATCCAACCCGGTACGATGTACTCGTTCGGCATTCAAGCTGTCAATACAACGGGCGCAGGTGAGTGGACTCCATTTACGTATCGTGCGCTCCCAGGCCAAATACCAGATCATGAGCTGACATTTAAAGATGTAACAGATACCGATCTGGTAGTGACGTGGAAAGAAGCTCCTGGTGCGGATACCTACCATGTATACCAAAATGGGCTGCTTATCGGTCATACGGTAAACTCTAATTTTAAAGTAGATGGCTTGGATAGCTCTACGGTGTATCGTATTACGGTCAAACCGGTTAACACAAGCGGTGAAGGTAAACAGACAGAAGGCGAGGTAGAAACGTTACCGTCTCCAGAATTTGCGTTTTCGAAAACGGAGACGACGAATAGCGAGTTTATGATCCACTGGGAATCAGAACACAAAAATGATATTTTCGTGCTCACCAGTGAAGGGCAAGCAGAATTATATCGTGGTAAGGATCGAAGCTTTATTTGGAGTCAACTTAAAGAGAAACAATCGTATGCAGTTCAGCTATGGGCAGAAAACAGCCAAGGAAAGCGTACCATTGCAAAACAAGCGAACGGTAAAACAACGGGGAATACTGAAGCCTCAGCCTCAGGCGGTGGAGCAGGAGGTGGGGGGATCGTCAAGCCGATTCAGCCCTATGTAGAGGAGTTGACTGAAACAGCGATCGCTCAAGCACCTTCAGTCGAAACGAAGTCCAATCGTTTTAGTGACATTGAACGGGCATTTAATAAAGATAAGATTAATGCCCTTGCAGATTTGGGGGTAGTGAAGGGTATGACCCAAACCCTTTTTGAGCCGAGCAGACCTGTAACACGTATGGAGTTCACTTCGATGCTCGTCCGTTCCCTGAAATTACCGCTCGAAACGGATATGGCTTTAAGCTTCGAGGATATCAATCCATCAGCGTGGTATGTTGATTTATTGAAAACAGCGATTAAAGATCAGGTCGCTCGTGGATTTAGTAACAAGGTATTTGCTCCAGATCGCGTTATTAACCGAGAGCAGGCGGCTAAAATGGTGAACAACGTTATCAAAGCTACGCCACAACAAGAAAGCAACATCTACTCAGATGCCTCTCAAATTGTGGAATGGGCCAGAGAAGATGTACTGGGTCTAACCGAAATTAATTTAGTACAAGGATATCCAGATGGAAGCTTCCGTGCAAAACAGGAAATCACACGCGCCGAAGCGGCTGAAATGATTTATAACATGATTCAAAAAATTCAATAAAAAGAAGGGGGTGGCATTAGCCAGCCCCTCTTTTGTATATGTGCATATAGGAATTGATGCAGTATGCTCACATTGATTTTTATTCCGCAATAGCGGGATTTAAATTGGAATTTCTGTAGGCTGGAACGCCATTGATTGAAGCGGTTCTTAACTGAATATATCGTACACCATAATAGGTTGTTGTATTATTCAGGCCAGATGAAAGTACAGTTATTTTATAATATTGAAAAGGAATCTCATTGCTAAATTGATAAGTCGTTTTTGCAGTAGTTGGCACTGCTTCTACTGCACCTAATCTAAACCAGTTTTCTCCGTCGTTAGAACCATGAAGAGAAAACGTTAGGATAAAAGCTTTAAAGGTTGGCTGAGCCAAGAGGATATCATTAATCGTTTTGCCTTCATCTAATTTGAATACAATTTCTCCACCTCTACCGCTCAAGCTGCTTTCCCAAGAAAGATTATTATCAACTAAAATATTTTTTGGAAAAGTATTTTTGGAATCACCATTAGTTGAAACATTTTCTTCTGCTATAACGACAGGCTCAATTGAAAAAGAATAATCGTTTGGATTCTGACTAAATTTTGTCATGTTGCATTTCCCCCATTAGTTAAATTATTTAATATTGGAATCAATATCATAATACCCCTCAGTAGCTTTAATAAAGAGTACATATAGATCAAAATGGTTTATTTTGTCTATATGTAGTATACATTTCGTTGGCTTAATCATTTATGAAATGGATTCATTGTTGAAATTATCATTGTATATTCATATGAATCTCTCAATAAATGTATTCCCTTATACTAAAATACATATTGCGACTGACAGAAAAAACACACCAATACTCATCAACAGGTAGAGATTGTCGTCTACATAGCTTCAAATGGACGGAAGTAAACCCGGGTTAGATAAAGCACTGGATTGCCTCAATTCGCAAATGAGCGCAAGGCTGTATATACAGTTATTGCTAGAATGCTGTTGATGACGACACATACAATATAAGCAACCCCCGCGTATTCCTAACATTAAAAAGGAACAATTGTTTACATGGTTTTATGATAGAGTTTAAGCGATATAATTACGAAAAAGGCCCCTATTGGGACCCTAAAGCAGTTCATATATTTGTGCTTAAACGCACGCTTTTCAATGCGAGACACATACGAACGCGTAATCCCCGATGGTAACGAAGGATATGAGGTCCTCCAAATCTTCACCGTTAAGGAAGGCGGAACATGTACTCATCCAATATAACCTGATAAAAACAAGCCGGAGGCGCATGTTGGGCAGCACTCCGGCTTGTTTTTATATGTTGAGGTTCATCCTGCTCGTAAGTAAATTCACTCTTGCTATAAGTCGTAATTTAAGATATATTATTAATTAAATAACTGATCATTTAATTAATTAATGAAAGTTTAGCTTAAAGAGAGGGGAATACATTTGGCAAGACCCATCAATGAAGAAAAAAGAATGGAGCGGCGTAAACGTATCCTAGAAGAAGCTGTTGTCCTGTTCGCAGAAAGTGGCTATTCGAATACCACAACGGCTATCATTGCACAGAGTGTGGGAGTGGCTCCTGGAACCATTTTTCAATATTTCCCTAGCAAAGAAGCTTTATACTACGCAGCTGTCCTTGAGCCGCTTGCTGATATTCAGGCGAAATCGCTTGCTTGTCTACAACAAGAGGGGACGCCGGGCGTATTGATTAAGAACATGGTGGCAGAACAATTCAAACATATCTACTTATATACAAATGAATTGCGGCTTGTTCAATCTGTCTTAGGACAACGAATAAGATTCCCTGAACTTACACAGAAGGTCCTTGAAAGTACAAAGGTAATGACAGATGCGATCGAATGCGTCTATGCCAAGGGACAGTTAATGGGAGAATTCAACAAAAGCTTTTCTCCAGCAATGATCTCTCGTGCCTATATCTCTTTCTTTAATGGAGTCGGCTTAACTCTTGGAGAAAGTATTATTCATCATCCCGAGTGGGAAAATCTGAAGGGGCATGCCTTTTATTTGTTCGCACCCATACAACCTAAAGAAAAACTGGAGGAGTCTGAATGTGTCAAACATCATTACAACCTGATCTGACATTTAACGTTCGTGTGAAAAAACGGAAGAAAATTTTATGGAGCCTAGGGATCGTGCTTTTGCTTGTGATGGCTCTTGTATTTTTTATATCTTATAAAGTAGTAGACACCTTGTTGCACCATCCTAGAGACACTAATGTTAGCTACGAATTGAATATCAATAAAACTCCTTACGAAGAGGTCGAGTTCAAGAGTTTGAAAAATGATAATACGATTAGAGGTTCCTTCTTCCCTGCAAGTGGTCTTTCTGGTAAAGCAAGTAATAAGACGATTATTGTCGTCCATGGATATACGAGCAATCGTTTAGTCAAAGGGCGGACCCCAAAGTTAGTAGAGCATTTCGTTCCGAAGGGCTACAATGTATTGGCATTTGACCTCAGCTCGCAAGGTAAATCCGATGGTGATTTGATTACACTGGGCCTCAATGAAAAATACGATTTGCTAGGAGCTGTAAGCTATTTAAAATCCAGAGAACATACGGGTGATAACATTGGAGTTATCGGCTTTTCAATGGGTGCTGCTACTTCTTTGCTAGCCGCAAGTGAAAGTGATGACATCAAAGCCGTAATTGCGGATAGTCCTTTTCGTAATGCTGGTCTATTTCTGAGAGAGGGTTTGCCCTTCTTTTCAGGTTTACCAGCGTTTCCATTCAGTTATACATCGACATGGATGGCAAATTGGGCCTTTAAGGTTGATCTTGATTCCATATCTCCTATGGATGCGGTAAAAAAGATGCAAGACAAGCCAGTTATGCTCATTCATGGTACTGGAGATCAGCAAATTAGTTATAAAAATACAGAAATTATTTACGAGTCCTTAAAAGATAACCCAAAAGCAGAAGTATGGTACCCGCAAAATACGGAGCACATCGATGCCATCAACCATTACCCCACTGAATATTTCAAAAGAGTAGATCGCTTTTTAGATGAGTATGTAGGAAAATAAATTCAATTTCAGAGAGCCAACTAGTGGAGGAGCTTGTCCTGACGAAGTAAAAATACCCAATAATATCAAGCATTTTTAGCCTGTAGTGTAGAAAACCACTACAGGCTTTTATTGGCGTTTAAAATGAAAATACATAGCAAAATAGTTATTATTGAAGCGGAGCCCATTACCCCTTCTGCTTGTAAAATTCATGGTACAGCTTCATTAACGCACGCTTCTCAATGCGGGATACATACGAACGAGAAATCCCCAACTCTCTGGCAATTTCCCGCTGTGTACGTTCTTCTCCTCCGGCTTCCAGGCCAAATCGACCAATAACCACTTCTTTTTCACGCTCATCCAAAATATCCAGGTTGCGATAGATTTTACTCTTCTCTATTTTGAGCTGTACCTTATCCACAATATCGTCCGCCTCGGTGCCGAGGATATCAATTAAAGTAATTTCGTTGCCCTCTTTGTCTGTCCCAATAGGATCATGGAGAGATACGTCTTTGCGTGTTTTTTTCAGTGAGCGAAGATGCATTAAAATTTCGTTTTCAATACACCGGGCCGCAAACGTTGCTAATTTGGTGCCTTTCCCGGTCTGAAAGCTTTCAATGGCTTTGATCAGTCCGATGGTGCCGATGGATATGAGGTCCTCCAAATCTTCACCGGTGTTATCAAATTTTTTCACAATATGAGCCACCAGCCGCAGATTATGCTCAATTAGTGTGTTGCGGGATTGCGCATTGCCTTCGGCAAACAGCTTTAGGTGTCGGGCTTCCTCTTTCTCAGTCAATGGCTGCGGAAAGGCGTTGTTTTTCACATAAGAGACGAGTAGCGTCAATTCCTTGATGAACAGAGCGATAGCGCTAAATAGTCCGGGCACGGGTGACACCTCCTGAGGTAGTTGCGAACTTGCCGGCCTACGGTACTTACCGGGCTTGTGATCTGTTTATTGTATGTGGGCAGGTGCCCATCCGTGCCTGTACTCCGAAAACTGTTTTGCAACAATTTAGGGCTGTAATTTATTTAACACACCTCTACATTTCAAATCGTATTCTATAGACAAATAACAGAATATGGAGGTGTGCAATGATAAGAGGGCTTATTGTTTTTTTGCTGGCTGCCATTTTATCCATGCAAAGTGCTTATGCAGAACCTGTAGTGAACACGCAGAGGGCAGCAGCAGAGTATACCTTGAACTTCCCAACCTCTCGCTATCCGGAAACCGGGGCGCATATTAAGGATGCAATTGCAACCGGGCATTCTTCGGTTTGTACGATTGACCGAGACGGGGCCGAGGAAAATCGCAGAGAGTCCTTAAAGGGATATCCGACCAAAAAAGGATATGACCGTGACGAGTGGCCGATGGCGATGTGTGCAGAGGGAGGAGCAGGGGCAGACATTCGTTATATAAGCCCTCGTGATAATCGTGGCGCAGGATCATGGGTAAGTCATCAAGTGGAAGATTATCCGGATGGAACGCGGGTTAAATTTATAGTGAATTAGTGAGGTCTAGAAATTAGACGTTCATTATGTTGGTACAGAAAGAACAGTTTTGGCAATCTTAAATCGAGTGAGGTTATCCCTATTTACGGGACGGCCTCGCTTTCTTCATTTTTTATGTCATACGGTAGAAGAAGCGACATTATTGATATGGAAGAAGGAAGTTTTATTTTTCGTACGATGACTATATGAGAAAATATGATTATACTTAAACTACTTGAATCCAGTTCATAAATGATTAAGCCAACGAAATGTATACTGCATATAGACAAATCAAACCATTTTGATCTATATGTACTCTTTATTAAAGCTACTGAGGGTATTATGACATTGATTCACTTAAGTTGTGAAAAGCAATGATATGAGGTGGAAGCAGATGATTTTGGTAAGTTCGTGTTTGGCAGGGATGAAGGTCCGGTATAACGGGACGGATAGCTTGGACGTACATATTCAGAAGTTGGTTGAGGAAAAGAAGGTTGTGACCATCTGTCCTGAGCTGTTGGGAGGCTTTATGACGCCGAGACCGCCTGCTGAAATTGTGGGCGGGACGGGGGAAGATGTACTGAACGGTACAGCCAAGGTGGTTGAGTCCTCGGGCAACGATGTCAGTGAGATGTACATTAAAGGTGCATACGAAGCTTTGAACATAGCTAAAGAGATTAACGCTACGCTCATTATTTTAAAAGAAAACAGTCCGTCTTGCGGATCAGCCGCCATCTATAACGGGTCATTTGAAAACCGGAAAATAGCAGGTAACGGCGTAACCTCGGCTTTGTTGAAAAAGGAAGGCTTTAAGGTGATTTCGGAGGAACAATTGTCGGAAATTTTCTTGCACGGGGATATGTAGTGGGCTGGAAGGCATGCGAGTCGGGATAAAATACGGACTTTGAACTCTTACGATACTCATGAAAGCAAGACTCATGGTAAAATCAAGCGCCTTGGCAGCTTACAGGTTTACATCTGCGAGCTGCCAAGGTGCTTGTTTGTGATGAAGGTCTACACGCTAGATATACGTCACATTATTTAAGCTTCAAAGCAAGGAGCCCCAGATATTCCTTGAGGGCAGTTCCAGTAGTAGCCATGGCTCCGGCAGACGGGGAGAGCTTGGCGGCATATAGTGAAGGATGTTCACTTGCCAGATAGTCCGTCGGATAAGGTACAGCCTGCATGCCTGCACGCTGAAATTCCACCGCCGCACGTGGCATATGGAAGGCAGAGGTCACCAAAATGGGTTTGGTGAGCTGATGCTGCTTCAAAATTTGGGACGTATACACGGCATTTTGCTGCGTGTTCAGGGAACGGTTTTCGATCAGAATATCTTTTGCGGGAATACCGAGTCCCAGAAGCTGTCTTTGGGCAATATTCGCTTCGTTGCCACTGTCGCCAAATACCTGTCCACCGGAAAACAGAATAGGTAAGCCCGTTGCTTCATGTAACCGTGCCGCAGTGAGCAGGCGATTGGCCGCTGACCCAAGCAGATTGCCCTGTCCGTTGATGTCGGGTGTTCCCTCTGTAGCTCCGCCGCCAAGCACGACGATGACATCGCCTTGAACGGTACGAGGCTGCGGATACTGCTTTTCCAGACTGCTGATTAGCAAATCTCCGGCCCAATTGGTAGAGGAACCATACAGCAGCAGTGTGACAACGAGTAGAATGACAGCAGGTTTACGCGCACGCTTCCACAGCCAGATTACAAGCCCTGCCATCACGAGGATAAACAAACCGGGAGGCAGCACGAAGCTGTATAAAAATTTGATGATATAAATCAAGTGCAGACAACCTCCTATCCTTTAATCTCTATTTTTCTTTTTGGTTTGGTATATTGTAACATAGGCAAATGACAGGATTCCTCTGTCTGGAGTTGTGCTTTCCCATGCATATTTTTTGTTTGATAAAGTTGTCCTATAGGTGTAAAATATAAGGTTTAGTCATTTTTTTTATAGAGGAGCGAAAGCAGTATGGGAGAGTTAACGACAGCCAAGCGGATCATGATGATCGCGCTGTTGGTTGTATTGTGGGGCATATCTTGGCCCATTTATAAAGTAGCGTTGCAGTTTACGCCTCCACTTTTGTTTGCAGGGTTGCGCACGTTGCTGGGAGGTCTGCTGTTAGGAGTGATTTTACTGCCGAGATGGAAACGTATCCGTTGGAAAGAGAACTGGCGGGTCTATGCAATTTCGAGTGTTTTTAACGTGGTACTGTTTTATGGTCTGCAAACGGTAGGGCTGATGTACGTACCATCCGGCCTGTTTTCTGTTCTGGTATATCTCCAGCCAGTTTTGGTCGGCATTTTTGCATGGATGTGGCTGGGTGAAGCGATGTCCGGGCTTAAGGTGACTGGATTGGTCATCGGATTTCTGGGTGTGGCGGCTGTAAGTGTCGGAGGATTTTCGGGGCATGTGGCTGTGGCAGGTGTAGTTATCGCTATTATTACAGCCGTGAGTTGGGCATTGGGCACCGTCTACGTGAAAAAGGTAAACCAGCGCGTGGATTCGCTGTGGCTGGTCGCATTTCAATGTACGCTGGGAGGCATCGTGTTGACGGGAGCCGGAACAGTGACGGAAAGCTGGTCAGACATCGTATGGAATTTTCCTTATGTGTCAGGGCTGGTATTCGGCATCGTGTTGGGTATTTCACTGTCTTGGCTGCTGTATTTCACACTGGTTAACTCGGGGGATGCGAGCAAAGTCGCGTCTTATACGTTTTTGGTACCTGTTATCTCGGTGTTTGTCAGCTCCTTGCTGCTGCGCGAAGCGATTACGGCTTTCTTGCTGATCGGTCTGGTATTAATCGGGCTTAGCATTTATTTGGTGAATCGCAGAGCGAGAGTAGTACAGCAAGCTTGAAAATAGGTATGGTACAAGTAAGGACTCTGCGCAGGTAGCAGGGTCCTTTTTTAGAGGATTTTAACACCTGTCCAGCGAATTTTTAGGAAGAATGGAACGGACCGGGGTTGCTACACCCGTGAAGCAAGAACAGGAGACTGCAAGTATCCGTGTTTATTTTAACGGAAATATAATGTCATTTCCCAAAGGAGAGCCATTCATTTATAAGCTTTGTACATAACAAGAAGGTTATTTACACCGTTTCAGCCAGTAACATTCGCGGAACGCTGTATGTCCCTTTGGCATTTATCAGTGATGTGGTCGGAGGCAAGCTGGAATGGAAGAAAAACGAACGAATGGCTAGCATAAGCTATCCTCAGTTGGTTGGGGAATCGGGGGGAAGTAAAGGCTATTTGCTGGATGCAAGCAGCGGAGTATTGTACCGTAAAGAGGATGGCGGCCGTATCCGCGCGCTCAGTCCAACAAATATCAAGCTTTATAATGGTAAAGCAGTCATGAACGATGGACAGACCGTTCGTCTGATTGACGCTAATGGCTCTGTAAAAGAAACATGGAATATGGGGAAGCTTTCTGGCCGTTTGAAGGACAGTTTTGCGGTGGAAGGCATGGGCGAGGAATTTATTCTTGCCAGATCGAATGATGAGGGCTTTTTAATGTTATTTAATCTTAAAACTCATCAGTCGTTTTTGGTGTATGAGTTGCTTCAATTAGCTCCTGAGCAACTGACAGGATTCAGGGAAGATGGCATCAAGTTTATCGGTCAGAACAAAAATGACGGTGAACTGTGCTTCGAGCTACATGATAGTGAAGGGCAACCCCAAACGTTTAATTATGCTTTGTAAGCGGGGCTTGGGCGCCTATCAGGCGCCTTATATCACACAATACTTCACAAATATCCGAATTGTTCACTCCTTAGGACACTCCTTTGTTCATGAAGTACGCAAGGCTTCACTTTTCATTTTGAATGCGCTTACATAAAATAAGGTCATACGACGGCGGACTGCAAAACATGCTGTTGGTAACGCATACAGAGGGGGAGTGACTCACATTGAATCAGCCTGTGCCTAAGAGTTCCGCTATGCTCACGACAGATTCCCGCCTGAACGGGAGGAGGCTGGCGAGCGGCAGGAAAAACGGATTTTTCCATGAATTGATCCGTAATCGGATATTATTTTTAATGCTGCTGCCGACCTTGATCTTTTTCTTCATTAACTCATACATTCCTATGGTGGGGATCTATTATGCATTTACCCAGTTTGACTTCAATACCAGCTTGTTCGATGCCAAGTTTGTCGGACTACAGAATTTTCAATTTCTATGGCAATCCGGCACGTTGACCAAGCTGACCCTGAATACGGTCGGATACAACGCAGCATTTATTTTATTTGGCAATGTGTTAGCGATTGTTCTCGCGATTTTGCTGAATGAGCTGCGGGGGCGTTATTTTAAAAAGATCGCTCAATCTGTGATGTTCCTGCCTTATTTTGTTTCTTTCGTTATTCTAAGCGTTATCGTGTATAACATATTTAATTATGATAACGGCTTTCTGAATACGCTGCTAGTGCAAATCGGCAGTGAACGTGTGGATGTATACAACCAACCGTGGGTATGGATTTTCCTGATTATCCTGTTCTACCTGTGGAAAAACCTCGGCTACAGTATGGTGATTTATCTGGCGGCCATTACAGGCATTAGCGACGAGTATTATGAGGCGGCGAAAATGGACGGGGCCAACATTTTTCAACGGATCTGGTACATTACCGTGCCAATGCTCAAATCGACGTTCGTCGTGCTACTGCTGTTCGCGCTCGGCAGTATTATGAAGGGACAGTTCGATCTCTTCTATCAATTAATCGGCAACAATGGGGTGCTGTACAATACGACGGATATTTTGGACACGTATGTGTACCGTTCACTGAAAGTAACCTTTGATGTCGGTATGGCTTCGGCGGCAGGCGTGTACCAGTCTTTGTTCGGCTTTATACTGATCATGACTGTGAACTATATTATCCGCAAGCTGAACGACGAATATTCTCTGTTCTAGAAAGGAGGACCCAAACGGATGGCGATCAAAGAGGATGTATACACCCGAATTTTTCAAATTCTCTCTTATGCGATAATCATTATTGCTTCTATTGCTTGTTTGCTACCATTTCTACTTATTATTTCGGCATCATTGACCAGTAACGAGTCGATTATCAGAGATGGATATCATTTTATTCCACAGGAATTTTCGCTGGAAGGATACCGGACGGTGTTCACCTTTCCTGAGGAGGTGCTGAGAGCGTACGGGGTGACCATTTTTACAACTGTAGTAGGTACGACGTTGGGCCTGTTCCTAATGACGATGGCGGGATATGTGCTGGCGCGTAAAGATTTTAAATACCGGAACGCGTTTTCGTTCTATATTTACTTTACAACGTTGTTCGGGGGCGGCTTGGTACCCTGGTACATTATGCTGACGAAGTATTTAGGACTGCTCGATACGTATACGGTGCTTATTTTCCCGGGGCTGATGACTCCTTTTCTGATCATTTTGATGAAAAACTTCATTCGTTCGTCCATGCCGGAAGAGCTGTTTGAGTCTGCTAAAATTGACGGTGCGGGTGATTTTAAAATCTACTATCGGATTGTGCTGCCTTTGTCTACCCCGGGCATTGCCACCGTAGGCTTGTTTCTGGCCTTGGCATACTGGAATGACTGGTTCTCGTCCTCACTCTTTATTAATGATCCACATAAATACCAGCTGCAATATTATCTGTATAATGTAATCAACTCGATGCAATTTATCGCGCAAATGGGGGCAGGTACTGGCGTTTCGCTCTCCAACGATATGCCGACCGAATCGACCAAAATGGCAATGGCGATCGTGGTCACCGGGCCGATTTTACTGCTGTACCCGTTCATTCAGCGTTATTTCGTCAAGGGCTTGACCATTGGTGCTGTTAAAGGCTAAAGCAGACGATCATCAGCTAAGATGGCATGGCGTGCTGACGTTGTGCCATTCTGAAAGCATTTTTTGTAAGCGTTTTATTTAAAGGTAGTAATGTTTGTTTCCTACAAATTTTAAAGGCGCGGCTGAGTACAAGCGAATGATTTTCGTCCACTCTCCAGGCTTTTAAAAGATAGATGGCTTTAAACCAGCAACCACTTCAAAAGGAGGATTCACATGACATTTACAAAGAAAAGAAAGCAACGCATGTCCATCCTGATTGCAGTTATGGTCATCATGGGGCTATTAGCCGGGTGTGGAGGCGGTGGCGGAAGCAGTGCACAAAAAGCAGATGGAACGGATGACAAATCCCAGAAGGTACAGCTACAATTTTATATGCTGGGTGATGCTCCGAAGGATATGCCCGCCATTGAAGCAGAGATTAATAAATTGGCGGAAAAAGATCTGAATGCCACCGTCAAATTCAACTACACGACGTGGACGGATTGGGATCAGAAGTATAAGCTGCTGCTCTCTTCAGGCCAGCCGATTGACCTGATCTTCACTGCAGATTGGACGCAGTATCAGGCCTACGCCAAGAAAGGCGCGTTCCTGCCGCTTGACGATCTGCTGCCGAAGGCTGCGCCTGCCCTGCAAAAATTTGTGCCTCAAAGTATGTGGGATAGCGTTAAAATCGGGGGCAAAATTTATACCGTTCCTAGCACGTTTAAAGAATATGTGACCAACGGTTTTGTGTGGCGTGAGGATTTGCGTGAGAAATATAATCTGCCTAAACCTACGGATATAAAGAGCTACGAGGCTTACATGGAAGGTATCCGTCAGCATGAGCCTAATATGAAACCGATCTCGCTGAATAGTGATATTAAAGGAAACCTGCATGATCGCTATTCCGAATTGGTAACCAAGAGTGTAGGGGCTTTGCCTTATGGCATCGGCATTAAATATGAGAAGCCGACAGAGGTTTACAAGTATTGGGGGTCAGATGAGCAAAAAGAAGAGCTGAACACTTACAAACGCTGGGCCGATAAAGGATTCATCCCTAAAAATGTACTGAATGTAAAGGATACGCTACAGGATCAGGTGACTTCGGGTAAAGCAGCGAGTATTTTTGGTGACAATCCAAACCGGTTTAATGATATGGTCATTAAGATCAAATCTGCTCACCCTGATTGGAAGCTGGATTACTATCCTTTCCCGCTGACGACGGGTTATGCGACTCCAGTGCATCCGATTCATAACGGCTTTGCGATTCCA
Source organism: Paenibacillus terrae (assembly GCF_005217525.1). Lineage (GTDB taxonomy): Bacteria > Bacillota > Bacilli > Paenibacillales > Paenibacillaceae > Paenibacillus > Paenibacillus terrae_C. The sequence goes on from NZ_PNXQ01000012.1 coordinate 310,520, forward strand.
AAAAGTAGTCCTAACCCTGCGCGGGCACTGGCCTTTTATGAAAAGCTTGTGACGGACAAACGTTATAATCTGCTCACACAATACGGGATTGAAGGCAAAAACTATGAAGTCAAAGACGGGTACTATCAAATGGTAGGTACGTCCAGCACGAACGGTTTTCCACGGGAAGGCATGAACGGTTGGGCTTGGCGTAACCCGGAATACATGCTGTTTGATTCAAGCTTTGACCGTGTGAAGCAGATTTTTGCTGATCTGGATAAAATTCAGAAGCCTGACCTGTTCACTGGCTTTGCCGAGGATTATACAACCTATCAGGCTGAAAAGGCGGCTTTGGAGCAGGTTGAGAAGCAATATCTTTATCCGCTCCAAGCTGGACTGATTGATAATGTGGATCAAGGCTTGCAGACCTTCTTGCAAAAAGCAAATCAGGCTGGCCTGGAGAAAATCCAGACGGAATATACCAAGCAATGGGAAACCTACGTGAAGGAGAAAGGTATTAAGTAATTGAGCAAGGCAAAGAGATTTTAACAGTTGGGATAAAAATAAAAGCAGGTCTCCAGGAAGTTGGAGGCTTGCTTTTTTAGTGTCAGTCTATTTTTTGTGGCATCAACGTTCCGTTCTCGGAGCAATCGCATAAGACATCTGACTATAGCCCTGCTTATTGCGCGTTCGCTTTGGAACGACGAAAATCTGTAGGCGTCACGCCCATGCTACGCTTGAACATGCGGTGAAAATAAGAGCTGCTCGCAAATCCGGTTTGTTCTGCCACGTCAGCTACCGACCAGTCGGTTTGCTCCAGCAGCTCGCAGGCTTTGCGAATGCGTAGCTGTTGAATGACATCTACAATGGTAGACATGGTTTGTTGCTTGTATAGCCTGCTGACATAGATCGGTGACATATCCAGCTCTTCAGCGATCTGGTTGAGGCAAAAATCAGGATCAGCATAGGCTTGCTCTATTCGCTCATTAATTTGCCGTACTAGCCGCTCTTGTTTCGTGTTTCGTTTTTCCGATAGGTTGGAGCGGACATGATCAAAGACCAATTGATATTGTTCGATAAGCTCCGGGGCCGTCTCCAACTGATCTGCGGATGGCAATTCAGGGATAGATCCGGCAGCAAATCCATTACGCTCACTCATATGCTGAATGGCATGATTCACACTCATCATCAGCCGGGATATAGCCGCCTGTACGACGGAAAATGAATATTTTTCCATGTGCATCAGCAAGTCCTTGAACATGCCATGAGCTTCCTCCGTATGACCAGATAGCAGCGTGTCGAGCAATTTTTTCTCCTTATCCGACGGATAAACGTAGGCATTTTGAGTATTTGAGTCCATTGTGTTCTGCGCATCAATAATACAGCCGTGCCCTTGAAAAAATCGGTGCATGGACGCTTCCTGAACCTGACGGTACAACAGATGCAGCCGTTCCGGCTGGCTTGCGATGGCACTATAGGTCAGAGATACACTTAACTTCAAGTATTCAAAGCAAGCTTCACGTATCTGGCGCAATAAGGTTTTCAGCAGTACGGTATCCGTATGCTCCGCAGGATCAAGAATGTTGAGCAGCAACAGGACGCTGTCTTCGTCGATATCCACGGCTTCCACCTGGTACGTCTGCCCGCATATTTCAGAAGCAATATTCATCATGGCAAACTTATAGGGCAGCAGGTCCGGACCGCGTTCGCTTTGCCACCGGGCATATTCATCTATACGCAGCAGCACCAGCCGATAGTCTTTGTCGAACTGGAATGTGATTCCAAGCTCACGCAACCGCTCCGGCTCCTCGCCGGCAGGAAGCAATTGAACCCCCCGAATAATATTCTGTAAAATGTTTTGCCGGATCGTATACATGCTGTTTCGTTTCTCTGATTCTAATGAATTCATATGGACAACGATCTGTCCAATGGGGGTATACAGCATTCTGGACAGCAGCCAGGAAGCCACGAACCCTGCTAATGCAATGATGGCGGCAATCAGAAGCATGGCATTACGGATAACACTCGCCATTTTGACAACGCTTTCATACGGGGTGACACTAATATACTGCCAACCCAATCCGTCTTGGGAGGTATAGGAAATGAGTGATCTTTTACTGTGAAAATCTTCTACAAAATATCCTGTTTCCTGTTTTTTGACTCGGGTGTGCAGCCACAGCTGTTCTTTTTCGTTCAATGCTTCGTCTGCCAGTGTCGCGCCGGATAAAAGTCTGCCTTGATCGTCCAAAATATAAGCTGTTCCGCCTGATGCCTTATTCGTCGCCATTTCCTTGTTCATCCAAGTTGCAGATACATTGACGATCACAGCCGAATTCATCGCTTCGTTCGAGTTGATTGCGTCGTAGCATAAATACGTATAGGCGGCAATTTCTGTACTGTCTTGATCTGCTCCGGCCGCGGAGTCTGACGCAGACAGCAGCGGATAGGTGCGTGGGATAGGTGTAAATGGCTTATAATCCTGATAATGATCCAGCACGCGTATAATATCCGTGTCAGCCAGTTCACTTTTGCTATATAACCCGTTTTGCCCCCGTGAGGATGCAATATAGAAGGTGTCGCTTTTCGGATTATACACATAGATGGATTCAATGTACGGCATAGAATTGAGATAATTGTTCAGCTCAGACATGGCAGCGGTTACATCATATACATTGGGTTTGGGATAATACAACAACTTGGACAGGGTGCTGCTGCGGTACATTTGGAAGGCCAACGATTGGGCGATAGATGTCATGTTAATGACCTCTCTGCTTCTCAGTGTCAGGCTGCTGTGATTGGCTTCGAATGCTTGCTCCTTCTCCACCCGAATATAATAAAAATAATACACTGTGGTAGATACCAGCAACGTCAGCGTAATACATAACGTGATACTGATCATCAATTTGCTGTGAAGCTTGTGATGCTTTTTGAAATTGCTCATGTGGGCAGGTCTCCTGTCTATGTGCATATAGCCAAAATACACCCTAATATGTATTCATTATACGTGCCTTTCTGTGAACAGGACAGTGAACAAACTAATTTTTTATGAAAAATAATGACTTTTTCGTAAAAAGGCCAGGAACCCGATACGCAAAATCGCTTGCGTCGGTTCCCAGCCTGGGGATTACATAAAGCCTGTCACGAATTGGACAGCACATAGGTAGGAAGCGCCCATTTGTGCCTGACAGGACTCAAAATGTGAGAAGATATCTGCAATCAGTCAGGGAATTGCACATTACCTTTAACAATATAGGCATCGCCCGTTCCATTTTCTGCTAGAGCCGGGAGGGTATCGTTCAGCACCACACCGCGAATGTCTGTAATCCGGATTTTAAGAGGCTGGTTCCCTAAGTTAGTACCCAGAAAGTGGTTGTAGTCCTGTTTTTCGAGATTGGTCCACTGTCCATTCTGTTGGACTTCCAGTTTTAAGACAGGATATTTATGATTGCGTACCTGAATAGCTGCCCACCACCGGCTGCTGCCTTCTTTAATACGGTAGGAGACGTTTCCAGTAACTGGGGCTTTGACGACTTTCCATGAGATATTGATTTTTCCATCAATTGGGTTGCCAATTTGGTTAAAGGCATTCGGAGACAGGTCGAGCGCACCACTTGGACCTTCAGGATAAAGATCGGTTACATAGACGGTTGTTTTCCCTTTCGGGCCTTGGACTTCCAGATATGCTCCTGCCATTGCGGCTTTGATTCCGCTATAATTCAGTTGTGTGCGGTTAAGAGCCGTAATTTTTGCATCGGAAGGGATTGGATCAAGCAGCAATGCTCCTCCTGAGTAGCCAGATCCGGTATAGGTAGCATAACCTGTGTATGTATCATTCCAAGCAGCAGAAGCGGGGAGAGCGAACAAAACAAGACTTAGCAATGATGCAAGACCAACCGTTTTGAACTTGCGAATCGCAGAGCTTTTTTGCATAATTATTTCCTCCTTGTTCATTTAATAGATTCATATAGTAAATATAAACACTATATTACATAATATTTCAAATAGTACAATAGGCTTTTGAGGCAAAAAGAAAATAATGCATAAGTTTGTCAACATGCTTCTAGGCCTTATTGCGTGTTTTTATGGGAATTGCAGAACTGTGCTTTTTTTCGCAGATGTCTGCTCAATCTGATGGTAGAATCAGGAAGATGCATGATAATAGATAGCAGAGATGACTGGAGAACGATTAACACAGAGGAGGGGTTTATGAATGGGGAGGAATATCTTTTATGTACCGCCAGTGAACTTGATGGGGATTGGATGTCTTAGAGATCTGGGACCGATGTTGCAAGAGAGAGGATTTATGAAAGCGCTTATCGTGACGGATAAATGGCTGCGTCGAAATGGGATCACCGACCGGGTTATTGCTGTTTTGGAGCAGCATGGAGTTCCATATATTGTGTATGATGGTGTGCAACCTAACCCTACCTGTAACAATGTTCACGAAGGAGTCAAGGTGTTTCAGGATAACGGATGTGATGTTCTCGTCTCGGTAGGTGGTGGGTCGCCTCAGGATGCGGCCAAAGCCATTGGCATCATTGTCACCAATGGAGGACATATTTCAGAATATGAAGGCGTTCACAAATCCAAACGACCGTCCGTTCCTATTGTGGCAGTGAATACAACGGCGGGCACCTCCAGCGAGGTCACCATTAACTATGTCATTACGGATGAGAAGCGTAAGGTCAAAATGGTCATGGTTGATAAAAACAGCCTGGCTTCGATCTCTGTAAATGACCCCGAATTAATGGTGGGTAAGCCAGCCGAATTAACTGCTGCGACAGGTATGGATGCGCTTACTCATGCGATTGAGGCGCTGGTTACCCCGGGAGCTTATCCAGTCACCGATGCCACTGCCCTGGCTGCTGTCGAACTGATATTCCGTTATTTGCCTGATGCTGTGGAGAACGGTCAAAATATTGAGGCTCGGGAAAAGCTTGTGTATGCTGTTTTTCTGGGAGGGCTGGCCTTCAACAATGCGGGGTTGGGATATGTGCATGCGATGGCTCATCAGCTTGGAGGTGTGTATGATCTTCCGCATGGGGTGTGTAATGCGATGCTGCTGCCCTATGTACAGGAGGCCAATGCGAAGCATGTTCCTCGTAAATTCAGACCTATCGCTCAAGCGATTGGATTCTCGGTCAGAGGAAGAACTGACGAGGAGTGTGCTGAATTTGTCGTGGATGCCATCCGTGGGCTGGCACAGGAGGTCGGAATCCCGAAACGCTTGTCTGAGCTGGGAGTAACGGACCCGGACCTGAATCTGTTAGCCGACAATGCGATGAAGGATGCCTGTGCGCCCGGTAATCCGTTTCAGCCAACCAAAGAGGAAGTTATCGCTTTGTTCCAAAAAATACTCTAAGGCGAATTTTTGACCAGGACTTTTGACCGATATCCTCTAAATAGAATAAGCGAACTATTGTTCTCTTTTTGTTTGTCGTATACAATCGAATCATGCTGATTCAAATAGAGTGATGTCGAACTCTGTTGTATGCTGCAACGAAAGGATGTTATGCACCATGATGGGAAGAGCCCATTTGATTATTGGAACCGGGGCCTCCCTGTCGGTATTAGCCTTGAACGGATACGAAGTGACTCCGGCTGCCGTGGCTGCCGCTGTAGTCGGTTCACTGCTGCCGGATATTGACGAGCCTAACTCCATGCTCGTGAGTCGTGCGTTGCCTACCAAAATGCTCAGACTCGTACAGCTCCTGATGATTGGGGCTGCGGGCTGGGTATTTTTCACCCGTCTGGCTCCGCCGCCGTGGAATCTTGTTCTGGCTTTGCTGATGATCAGCGCTTCCTTTATGCCTTCACGATCCATGCGAAAGGTTATTATTTTTTTGCTTGGGATTGGCTTGGCCTGGTATGGGGAAGCATATGCGCCGTGGAATTACATTGCCGGATGCCTGCTGATTATCTGTACGCTTGTCCCGCACCGGGGATTGACACATACGGTGTACGGAACAGTCGCATGGGCTGCGTTGCTGTATGGTACAACTCGTCTGCACGGTGACAGCATATGGCTGGCTGGCGGTTTGGCGTATCTGCTGCATTTGTTGGCAGATTCCTTGACGAATAACGGGATTAAACCTTTGCCACCGTTCAAATGGAAGCTGCGATTTAGGCTGATGAGTACCGGAACGCGCAAAGGGAAGCAGGTAGAGAATATCTGCATTGCCTTGACGGCTATACTTGTTATCATTGCCTTGCTTCGTTATAAGCATTTGATATGAAGCGTTCTATGTTGTAACTCTAATAAATCAAAAAAACAGTCAAAACATGTATAACCTGTTTTGACTGTTTTTAATAGATTGTAATTTTCTGAGAAACCTTAAGCTCGTTCAATTATCGTATTTAGCGTCGTGCGATCCAAGTTTTGCACCAGCTTGATGATCAGCTCTTTGGCTGCATCGTAATCGTCAGTGTGAATAATGGACGAGGAAGTGTGGATGTATCGTCCGCAAATGCCAATGACGGTGGATGGCACTCCAGTTCCGCTTAAATGGACCTGACCTGCATCGGTTCCACCTGTGGAGATGAAATACTGATACTTGATCTTGTGCGTTTCCGCCATATCCTGCACGTATTCCACAATCCCGCGATGGGTAATCATACCCGGATCAAAAACCCGCAGCAGCGCGCCTTTACCCAAATGTCCATAAGCGTTCGGATCACCGCCCATATCGTTGGCCGCACTGCAATCCAGTGCAAAGAAAACGTCCGGCTGAATCAGGTTGGCTGCCGTGCGAGCGCCGCGCAGTCCTACTTCCTCCTGAACGGTAGCCCCAGCATACAGCGTATTAGGCAGCTTGTCCTTTTCCTTATGTAACGCTTCAAGCAGCTCAATAGCCAAGCCTACACCATAGCGGTTATCCCACGCTTTAGCCATGATTTTTTTCGGATTTGCCAGAGGAGTAAAATCACAAATCGGCGCAATGGCTGTTCCCGGCACGATGCCCAGATCTTGCGCCTCCTGACGGCTGTCCACGCCGATATCCAGATACATATGCTTGATGTCCATAGGCTTGCTGCGTTGTGATTCATCCAGCAAATGGGGCGAGACTGAGCCAACGACACCGATCACCGGACCATTTGGAGTCAGCACCTGAAGACGCTGTGACATGATGGCCTGACTCCACCAGCCTCCAACCGGCTGAAAACGAATCATGCCATTTTCCGTAATGCCATTAACGATAAATCCGACTTCATCCAGATGGCCTGCTACCATTATACGTGGCCCGTTCTCTTCCCCGCGCAGCACGCCGAAAAGGCTACCCAAACGATCTTGCACGATTTCGTCCGTATAACCGGATATCCGTTCTTTAACCCATGCCCGCAGCTCTCGCTCGTGTCCGGGAATGGAAGGAAACTCCGTTAAGTTTTTAAACAGTTCTAATGTTTTTGATTCCATGATGTACCTCACTCCTTATTAATTAACCAGTGGTCGTCATCCATCCAGTATGAATGGATTTGTACGGAATGTCCACGATATCATTTTCCTGACATAACAATTCCCCATAAAGCTAATAATGATAAGGACACATGAATCCGAACCGCAAAGTGCGGTACTTACGAACAAGGGGTGGTGAATGATGCCAGCTAAATCAGGGCAAAGCGGTTTTCGTACCAATACGCCGCCGCTGTCCATAAATGAGAAGGACTATCAAAGTATTTCCAAAAAGCACGAACCATCCAGAAAAGTTTTTGCCAACTGTGTGCGGGCTTTTCTGGTTGGAGGCGGCATCTGTGTGATTGGTCAGGCAATTCAGGAAGCCTTCATGGCAGGGATGCACATTTCGGCCAAGGAGGCGGCACCGCCGACCTCATCCATGATGATCCTGCTGGCGGTCATATTGACCTGCTTCGGGGTGTACGACAAGTTTGCCCAATGGGCGGGAGCGGGAACCGCTGTACCGATTACAGGCTTTGCCAACTCGATGTGTTCGGCTGCACTGGAGCATCGTTCTGAGGGGCTGGTGCTCGGTGTAGGCGCGAATATGTTCAAGCTGGCAGGGTCGGTTATCGTATTCGGGGTTGTTGCCGCATTCGTTGTGGGTGTCATCTACGCCATTCTTGGAGTGGGAGGCAACCATCTATGAGAAGACAGGGAGGACAAACCTGGAAGTTTGAATCCAGGCCGCGCATCGTGGGAAGTGCAACCGTTGTTGGCCCGGATGAAGGAGAGGGGCCGTTGTCCACGGATTTTGACTATATTTATGACAATCTAGAAATTAACGAAAAAACATGGGAAAAAGCGGAACGCAGATTGTTCGAGCACTCTACAGAGCTGGCGTTAATCAATGCCAATTTGAACAAAGAGGAAGTACAGTTTTTTATCAGTGGTGATCTGATGAATCAAATTATCAGTAGCTCCTTTTCAGCGCGCAAGCTCGCGATTCCTTATTTGGGTGTTTTCGGAGCCTGCTCTACGTCGATGGAAAGTCTGGCCTTAGCCGCGCTTATTGTGGATTCAGAGGCGGGCGACTATGTAATGGCGGGTACGACAAGCCATAACTGTACGGTGGAAAGGCAGTTCCGATATCCTACGGAATATGGATCACAGAAGCCGCCAACGGCTCAGTATACCGTCACAGGCTCCGGCGCCGTAGTTGTGGGACATGCCAAGTCAGGTACGGTGGTGGATTGCGCTACCATTGGGCGTGTAATGGATATGGGTATTAAAGACCCTTTTAACATGGGAGGGGCGATGGCTCCAGCGGCGGCGGACACCTTGTTATCTCATTTTCGAGATACGGGTCGGGACCCTGGCTATTATGACCTCATTGTAACGGGGGACTTGGCCTCGGTAGGGTTGCCGATTACCAAGGAGTTGCTAAAAAAGCAAGGCATTGATATGAGTCAGACCGAATTTAATGATTGTGGTTTACTGATTTACGATCTGAACAAGCAAAAGCAAGTCATTGCAGGGGGCAGTGGTTGCGGATGCTCGGCTGTTGTAACTTATGGACATCTGTTGAAGCGGATCGAAAAGGGAGAACTTCAGAAGGTACTGGTCGTGGCGACCGGAGCATTGTTATCTCCTTTGTCCGCACAGCAGGGGGAAAGTATTCCCTGCATTGCACATGCTGTAGCTTTCGAAGCGGGAGGAACAATATGATATATCTATGGGCTTTTTTAGTCGGCGGTGCCATTTGTGTCGTGGGCCAGTTGATGATGGATGTCATTAAAATGACCCCGGCACATACGATGAGCACGTTGGTGGTGGCAGGTGCGATTGCGGATGCTGTGGGCATATATGATCCGCTAATTAAATTTGCAGGAGCGGGTGCGACCATTCCGATTACAAGTTTTGGTAATTCACTAGTACACGGCGCATTGACTGAGCTGGAAAAGGATGGATGGCTAGGTGTCATTACAGGGATTTTTAGTGTGACAAGTGCAGGGATTTCCTCGGCGATTATTTTCTCCTTTTTGGCGGCCTTGGTCGTGCGTCCAAAAGGATAACCACATAAAAGCAACAAATTATAGATTAAAACATACCTTTGAACAAGCATAAAAAATCAGCCCTTCGGATCTGAATGACCGAAGGGCTTTTTTATATGTCTGCATACAAAATGCTGCCAAACTGTAGCGCTGGCTCGAACATCTGGAAAAGGACTCAAGTGTACTCTATGCCCTCCTTCATGTACAATAATAGGAAACATGTTGCTATCTAGGAGGTTTACAGGCTATGCCCGTGCGTCAAAAATCTGTGCAGATTGTATCTGCAATCCGTTCTAATCTGGAATCATGCATATTAGGTAAATCCTTTGAAATAAAATTACTGCTAACGACTATGCTGGCGGGTGGGCACATTCTGATCGAGGACGTTCCGGGTACGGGAAAAACGCAAATGATCAAGGCTCTTGCCAAATCCATGCGCGGTGATTACCGCCGTGTTCAATGTAATCCTGATATTCTCCCTAGTGATATTACAGGGGTTTCCATATTTCATCCACGGGATGAGCGCTTTTATTTCCGTCCGGGTCCCGTGATGACCCATATTTTACTGGCAGATGAAATTAACCGGGCCACGACGAAAACCCAATCGGCTTTGCTGGAAGTGATGGAGGAGCGCAGTGTAACCGTGGATGGAGAAACGCACATGCTGCCTCATCCTTTTATGCTGTGTGCTACGCAAAATCCGATTGATTTTGAAGGGACTTATATGCTGCCGGAAGCGCAGCTCGATCGTTTTATGCTCAAAATCAGTCTCGGTTATCCCGATATGGAGACTGAGCGAAACATGCTGCTTCGTCATCAGGAGGGTCAGCCGGCAGATCGGCTAGAGGCGGTAGCCCATATGGAACAGATTGCTGCGATCCAGCAGGAAATCAGAGAAATTTATATGGACGAAGCAGTTACGTCCTATTTACTTGATATCGTCCGTGCGACGAGAGAGCATCCTTCGGTACTGCTGGGAGCCAGCCCGCGGGCAGCGCTTGCATTTGTAATGGCCACCAAGGCGTACGCTTTTCTGGAAAATCGTGATTACGTGCTTCCTGATGATGTGAAAATATTGGCGCCTTATGTGCTGGCGCATCGTTTGCTGCTTCGTCCCGAGGTGCGTCTCGACAGCTCCAACGCCCAGTCTGTCCTTCAGGCTGTCCTTCGGCAGGTGAACGTACCCGTGCGAATGGAGCGTCCATAAGGAATGAAGATGGTTAAAAGGAAGCGCAGGCTCCTTCGGCTGTCAGGCCGCATCTGGCTTCTGATGGCTATATGGGTGGTATGTCTGCTATATCTGTTGTTTCAGGGTGGCAAGACGTCAGTTATGCTGTTGTCCATGGTTACGCTGCTGGGCATTTATTTATGGATCGTCGGGCTGAGCGGGGTACGCCGCGTTCAGGGTTCAAGGCAGCTTTCGCAAGGCTCAGAGTTTGGGGAGCTACTGCATGCCGGAGATCAGGTGCATGTAAAGCTGAGCTTGAGCCTTCCCGGCTTTCTGCCGTTACCGTATATCATCGTTCGCGAGGTGCTCAAGCGTCATACAGGCGAATCCTGGTCGTTTGAGGACAGCGTAATCCCCAGCATGAAAGGAAGCGGACAGCTTGCCTTTCAGACTCCTGCGTTAGAGCGGGGAAGCTATTATTTTGCGGAAACCGAGTGTGTGAGTGAGGATATCTTCGGTCTGTTGGAGCATAAAGGCAGATTAAGCGCACCTGGTGAATTTCGGGTACTGCCCCGCACGGTATTCATTCCCTATTGGCAGTTAAATGACCGCCGCTCGCGTATGTCCGGCCCACAGACCGTCCAGACTCGAACACGGCGCGAAACGACGCAAATTAACGGAGTGCGGGACTATGTATACGGGGACCGTTTTTCACGTATCCATTGGAATGCGACCGCACGTACAGGCAGCTGGAAATCTAAGGAATTTGAGCATGAGACGGTTCCGAAAACGATGCTAGTACTGGACATACACACAAAGCATTATGTAAATGCCAATCAGTTTGAACTGGCCGTATCCTCAATCGCTTCATTGCTGGAATATGGTGGAAGGGAGCGGATGGGGGTAGGTCTTTGTACGGCAGGGGAGACAGGCACTGTTTTTCAGCCCAGTGAGCAGATGATGGAACGGCAACGGATGATGCATCATTTGGTAGACATACACACCACTTCCCAAGGCAGTCTTATGACGGCTGTAGAAAGCAGTGTTCGGCAATTTCCACAAGGCTGCTATTTTGTGCTGATTAGTCCGTTGAAGGATCATCAGGCGTTGGAGCTTCTTCGTTGGGCCGATACACGGGGGATGACCCCGTGCCACATTTATATCGGAGAAGAATCAAGTGAGGGACAGGCCCAAGAATGGATGAGCATGCTTCGTACAAGAGGCATTCAGGGTTATCATGTTCCGAGTCTTGAAGAGCTTCCAACTGTAATGGGGGGAGGGACGCTATGAAGAACTGGCTTCAATCGCTGAAGGGCTCCTGGGCGGCGGCTTTTACATTTTTATGGATTATTATTATTGTTATGCAATGGGTGTCCTTTGCTTCAGTCCTGTGGCTTGAAGAGACGAGAACGCTTGTATTGGCGACGGTTACGATGCTGGCTCTGGTGAAAATTTTGCTGCCGCTTCGGCCTTGGATTGAATTTATCGTCAAGGCGGCCACGTTATTTTTAATTTTGTACCGGACGCTCGTGTCCTACTCGATTATTATTCCTTTCGGGGGATTTGCAAACCGTCTGGATCAATTTATATCCAATATGTCTCCGTATATTTGGTTTTCATTGATTGCTTGGCTAGTCATTGAGATGTTACCACTCATCGTTACGACGAAGCAGCGCATTCTGGTGTTTGTAGGCATTAATATTGCCGCGCTGGCAGTGCTTGATTCGTTCACGCCAACCATGCTATGGGAAGAAGTCGCATGGATGGTGTTTGCGGGTATGGGTTGGCTGGTGACTGAGCATTTGCAGTATTTTCGACAGCACTATCCTCAAGGGTGGAAGCACATTCGCCGTTACCCGTACAAAATTGCAGCGAATATTGCGGTCATTTTTGCTTTGATTATTATGGCTGGCGTGAATATGCCAGAGATACAGCCGACCTTAACGGATCCTTATACGGCTTGGACCCAACGAAATAGCTCATCTACCGTTGGTATTAACAATGGAGCCGGGGCTGTGAATCAGCGGATGAGTACAGCATCGGGCTATAGTCGGCAGGATAATCGACTGGGTGGGGGATTTAATTTTGACTACTCTCCCGTAATGACCATCACGACGAACCAGCGAAGCTATTGGCGGGGCGAGACGAAGCGAACGTATTCCGGTACGGGCTGGAGTGATACAGACAATGACGACCAAACGCTGAATGATGTGCCAATGACGGCAGAGCTGGAAAATACACAAGAAACGCGGCATTCCACTGAGCAGGTCGTTCAGACCATTACGATGCAAAATGATCAGAGCTACCCCGTTTTGTTCGGTGCCTATTCGGTACATCGTGTTCAATCGGTGGACAGAGACTCGCGGGCAGACGGATTGCGTTGGAAACCGGAACAGGCAGAACTGCTATGGAGTTCATCCTCCAGAAGAACTACTTATCCCAAAACGTATACTCTGGTGTCACATGTGCCTGTAATCCCGGAGAAAGAACTTCGCACAAAAACGTTTAATGAGCTGTATGGAAAGAATAAGCAGGAAGCCTATTTGCAAATCCCTAATGAGCTGCCGAAGCGAGTGCGTGATTTGGCTCAAAATGTAACATCATCAGCCAAAACGCCTTATGAAAAGGTCGGACTGCTACAGCAATATTTACAGCGAAATTATGCATATACGAACAACCCGGATCTTTCCCGCAAAAAAAGCAAGGATTTTGTGGATGCCTTTCTGTTCGAGATTAGGGAAGGCTATTGCGATTATTATTCCACTTCGCTGGTTATGATGGCTCGTTCCGTCGGTGTTCCGGCGCGTTGGGTCAAAGGATATGCACCAGGTCAGCAGACGTTTTCGGATGATGCAACGACGGGCGATGATAATGAAAATATGTCATCCTACTCCGTTACCAATGCGGATGCACATTCCTGGGCCGAAGTGTATCTGGGTGAATACGGATGGGTTCCTGTAGAAGCTACACCAGGCTTTGATATGCCGTTGCTTACGGAACAGGAGGATTCGAAGACGCCTGATACTCCGGAAGTGAAGGATCAGCCTGAGTCGGAACAGTCTGCACAGACGCCGCAGGCCAATCCAGAGGAAGGGACGAGGATTCATCCGGTAATTATAGTGTCGGCAGTGGCTGTTATCGTACTGTGGGGCGCTTATATCGTATGGCGTAATCGGGCAGATATTCATTTTTATCTGCTGCGTCTGCGTAAAGGAAAGCCGTTGACCCCGGACGAAAAGGTGATCGTCGAAACCGAGCGCTGGCTACGGTACATGCGCAGTAAGGGGTTTGCCCGTACTAGCCACGAGACGCTGAGGGAATCGGTCGGCAGATGGTCAGTTGAATCACCGGAACGCGCTCCAATTCTGCATCTGCTGCTGGAGCTGTTTGAACAAGCGCGCTACAGTCCTTCCTCGGTAACTGCCGAGGATTGGCGCAAGGTCCGCCAGCAAGCGGCCCTGTTGCATAAGAAAGGTTAGTCCAGAAGGCATACCGAATGAAGCGAACGAAAAACCGTGTCGGATTAGAAGGACGAAGGCTAAACCGTTTTTACTCGGCTCGAAAGCTGCCGATTTATAATCTTCATCATATGCTCTGTAAAAAGCTGTCCGTTTGTTGTGGATAGCTTTTTACTAACCCCTATTAATATGGTATAGTTTGTCGTATGAAACTGAGGTGACCGACGTTGTTTGAAATGCTGATGCCCAAATTGCGGGTGAATACCGTCTTTGATATTGATCTTGAAGGATTGCATGCTCAAGGATATCGCGGCATTATTACGGATCTGGATAATACGCTGGTTGGTGCAAAAGCTCCGAATGCGACTCCCGAACTGGTGGCCTGGTTTGAAAAGGTCAAACAGGCGGGTTTTAAGCTTGTCATCGTGTCCAACAATAATATGGCACGTGTATCTGTGTTCGCTACGCCTTTGGACATTGAATTTATACATGCCGCACGGAAGCCCTCCAACTCGTCCTTCCGCAGAGCCATCCGTATGATGGGACTTACCCCGGAAGAGACTATTATGGTCGGGGACCAAATGTTGACGGATGTATTGGGTGGTAACCGACTGGGATTGCACACGGTGCTGGTGCTGCCCATATCCATCCATGATGAAGGAATCATGACCCGCTTTAATCGGCGGTTGGAGCGAATTGCGCTCACAAGGTTACGTAAGAAAGGCTTATGGCTTGAGGAGGAAAAGAAGAATGACTGAAAGACCTGACGGCGGAACTGCCGTCAAATGTAGTGGGTGCGGTATCACGATGCAGACCACTAGCCCGGAGCTTCCGGGATATATTCCTGAAAAATTGCTTACACGCGAGCCTGTCATCTGTCAGCGTTGTTTCCGGATTAAAAATTATAATGAAACGTCTTCGGTAGCTGTGGATCAGGATGAGTTCCTGAAACTGCTCAGCCAAATTGGGGACAAGGACGCACTCGTCATCCACATTGTGGACATTTTCGACTTTGAAGGCAGTCTGATCTCCGGCTTGCAACGTTTCGTAGGATCTAATCCGGTTGTACTGGCTGTGAACAAGACGGATTTGTTGCCTAAGGTAACGAACTGGAACAAGGTCCTCAACTGGGTGCAAAAGCAGGCTAAGGAGCAAGGACTTCGCACGGCAGATATCGTTCTGTGCTCGGCCAAAAAAAATCAAGGCTTTGATCGTCTGCTGGATGTAGTATCCGAGTTGCGCGGCAATCGGGATGTGTATGTGGTCGGTGCAACAAATGTTGGTAAATCCACGCTCATTAACCGCTTGATCCGTGATCATAGCGATATGGAGCAGGAGTTAACAACATCCCGTTACCCGGGAACGACGCTGGATATGGTGAATATTCCGCTTGACGACGGCAAGCATATTATTGATACACCGGGGATTGTGTATCCTTGGCGTTTCAGTGAAATCGTGTCCCGGCAGGATTTGGGCGCTATTATGCCGGACAAGCCGCTGAAACCAGCTGCTTATCAGCTAGATCCTGGACAAACGCTGTTTTTCGGTGGGATGGCACGGTTTGATTTTGTAGAGGGGCAACACCAATCGTTCACATGCTACATCAATGGCGGCCTTAAAATTCATCGCACCAAGCTGGAGCGGGCGGATCAACTGTTCGAAGATCATGCCGGAGAACTGCTGTCACCGCCGACACGTGATCAGTTGGCAGAGATGCCGGAATGGACAAGACATGAGTTCCGCGTTCCCCGTAAATCTCAATCGGATATTTATATCTCTGGTTTGGGATGGATCAGGGTCAATAGTGAGAACGGGGCTTTGGTAGCGGTTCATGCTCCTAAGGGAATCCGTGTCCTTCTACGGCCTTCGTTGATTTAGGGATGTTGAACCATGTGATAGGGCGGCAAGGAACAGATTCAGGTTCCTGCCGCCGTTCATGTATTTGTGAGGCCTAATATTTTGCAATATGGGGGAGAACGACGATGAGCAGCGGGGAGTCTGGAGTGACCGAACAAGGTCTTGTATTATTGGGCGTATTGGGTGATCCGATCAAGCACTCCAAATCGCCTCTCATGCATAAAGTAGCTTTAAAGGCAGCGGGGATAGAGGGGGATTTTGTTCCTCTTCACGTCAAGCCTGATCAGCTGGAGGACGCCATGAAGGGGATTCGTGCTCTGCATTTCCGCGGAGTCAATGTGACGATTCCTCATAAAGTTGAAGTTATGAAATATTTGGATGAGATTGATGAAGGAGCCAGACTCATCGGCGCTGTTAACACGATTGTGAACGACAACGGACGGCTCAAGGGTTACAATACGGACGGGATCGGCTACGTACGCTCGCTCAAAGAAGAGACTTCGGTTAAGTTGAAAGGCACAAAAATTGCAGTCCTCGGAGCTGGTGGTGCTGCCAGAGGTGTGATTCATGCTTTACTGGAGGAACAGCCCGAATCAGTCATTATTCTGAATCGGACACGCGATAAGGCAGAGCAACTGGCATTGGAGTGGACGACGGAAGCAATCCCTGTGACGGGTTATTCTAACGATGAAGCGGAGAGCGTGCTTGCAGCGGTGGATGTGCTGATCAATACGACCTCGGTAGGAATGTCTCCTCTATCCGATGAGCTTCCACTGGAAACGAGTCTGATTCCGCAAGGAATCATTGTGAGTGATTTGATCTACAACCCGCTGGAAACGAGATTTTTACGCGAAAGCCGTGAACAGCGCGGCTGCACAGTGCATGGAGGCTTGGGTATGTTCGTGTATCAGGGAGCGGTGGCTTTTGAGTATTTTATGGGCGTAGCTCCTGCTGTAGACGAAATGAGAGCGGCGGTGCTGAGAAGCCTGTCGTAAGTCGGATTTTACATTAAAATTATGGAATTGCCGCATGGCATATGTGGTTATGAAGGAGTTAATTATACATGTTAACAGGTAAACAAAAAAGGTATTTGCGCTCGATGGCACATCATCTGGACCCGGTTTTTCAAGTAGGAAAAAACGGTACGAACGAGCATCTTATGCGCCACATTAACGATGCGATTGAAAAGCGCGAGCTAATGAAGGTGCAGATTTTGAACAACTGTTTGGATGACAAGCATGAAATTGCGGAAGAGCTGGCTACGGAAACAGGTTCCGAGCTTGTGCAGCTCATCGGGAGCACGATTATTTTGTACAAGGAATCCCGTGATAACAAGCAAATCGAACTGCCTAGAGGATAAGCAAGCGGGGAGAAAACTATGAAAATCGGTATTATGGGCGGTACATTTGACCCGATTCATATTGGACATCTGCTGGCTGGAGAAGCGGCAAGGGATGCCTATGCGCTGGACCATGTATGGTTCATGCCTTCCCATATCCCTCCGCACAAGCATCAGGCGGGGGCGAGCGGCACGGAGCGGCTGGAGATGACGAGTGAAGCGGTGGCGGGCCATCCTGCTTTTGAAGTGTTGGATATTGAAGTGCTTCGCGGCGGGGTATCTTATACTATTGACACGATCAAAAAGCTTCAGGAACTGCATCCTGCTGTTGATTTTTATTTTATCATTGGCGCGGATATGGTGAATTACTTACCTCATTGGCAGGGGATTGAGGAGCTGGCGCAGCGGATTTGTTTTATCGGTGTCCGGCGTCCCGGTTTCCAGCTTTCGCTGAATGAACTGCCGCATTATTTGCATAACAAGGTGCTGCTGGCGGATATGCCGGTGGTGGATATTTCCTCGACGGATATTCGGGAACGTGTTGCGGAAGGGCGCACCATTCGCTATCTTGTGCCTGATCGTGTGCATGATTACATTACAAGGGGCGGTTTGTATGAAGTACAGCCGTGAGCAATTGATGGAGGCCGTATCTGGTCAAATGCCTGAAAAACGCTGGAAGCACACACTAGGTGTCATGCATACCTCCGTGAAGCTTGCCAAGCGGTATGGCGCGGACCCGGATAAGGCCGAATTAGCGGCTATTTTGCATGATGTAGCGAAATATTGGCCCGTTCAGCAGATGGAGGAAGTGATTCGCAGTCATCCCGAATGTGACCAAGAGCTGTTGCAGCATGACAAGCAACTGTGGCATTCTGAGGTAGGATATTGCGTTGCAGCGAGAGACTACGGGGTGGAAGACTCTGAAATACGGAATGCCATTCGCTGGCATACCTCAGGACGTGTAGGCATGAGTTTGCTAGACAAAGTCGTGTGTCTCGCTGATTATATCGAGCCGGGAAGAGATTTCCCTGGGGTAGATCATATCCGCAAACAGGCGAAAAAAAGTTTGGAGCAGGGTCTTGTCGCTGGATTTGATTCCACGATTTCACTGCTGCTGGAGAAGCAAAAGGTTATTTTTCCGTTGACGGTACTGTCGCGAAATGATCTGATCCAACAACTTAAACAAAGAAAATCGGAGGTTCATGAATGACCATAACTAATGAGAAATTAATGCAAATTACGGTTGAGGCCGCTGAAGATAAGAAGGCCATGAATATTGTAGCCCTTGACTTGCGGGGCGTATCCCTTGTCGCGGATTATTTTGTAATCTGCCACGGTAATTCGGATACTCAGGTACAGGCGATTGTGACGGAAATTCGCAAACGCGCTCATGATGAAGGTACAACAATCAAAGGGATCGAAGGAATGGATTCGGGTCGCTGGGTTCTGATGGACTTGGGAGATGTCGTAGTGCATGTCTTCCATCGCGACGAGCGTGAATATTATAACATTGAAAGACTTTGGTCGGACGCTAAGGTTGTGGAGAAGGTATGAATCTGATTGCTGGTACTTATGTCACGATTATGGTAGATCGTGAGGTATCCCCTTTCGGTTATTTTCTCACAGTCGGAGATCAGGATGTGTTGCTTCATTATACCGAGCTGACACGTGAGATCGAGGTTGGAGAACGGCTGGAAGTATTTATTTTTCACGATACAGAGGACCGTTTGGCCGCTACTATGAAAAAGCCGTTCCTCTCGCTGGGTGAACTGGCCAAGCTTCAGGTGGCGGATGTGCATCCGCGTCTGGGTTGTTTTTTGGAAATGGGATTGGGGCGTCAATTGCTGCTGCCGATTCGTGAGTTGCCTGAGAACCGGGATTTGCACCCTCAGGTGGGTGACTACGTCTATGCTATTATGGAGCATGATAAGCAGGGCAGGTTGCGGGCTAAGCTGGCGGGTGAGCAGGAACTGGCTCCATTGTCCTTCCATGCACCTGATTCATGGCTCAATACGTGGGTGCAGGCGACGGTGTACAAGCCGCTCCAGATGGGTACGTTTGTCCTGGTGGACGGTGGCGTGCTTGGTTTTGGCGCGATTGGCATGATTCATTCCTCGGAACGCAACCGGATGCTTCGTTTGGGTGAAGAGGTGAAGGTACGGGTCACGCTGGTTCGTGAAGACGGTCGGGTGAATCTGGCGATGTCGCCGCGCAAGGAAGTGGGCCGTGATGAGGATGCGGATCGACTCATTGCCTTTCTGAAAGAGCGCCCGGGTGGCGGTATGCCATATTCCGACGCAACGCCGCCGGATATTATTAAGCAACGGTTCGGTATCAGTAAATCCGCCTTCAAGCGTGCGATGGGCAAGCTGATGAAGGAAGGACTGGTTACACAAAAGGAAAA
The DNA here is from genome assembly GCF_005217525.1 of Paenibacillus terrae. GTDB lineage: Bacteria > Bacillota > Bacilli > Paenibacillales > Paenibacillaceae > Paenibacillus > Paenibacillus terrae_C. Next base: position 330,172 of record NZ_PNXQ01000012.1, read on the forward strand.
TTGGACCTACTTGGTGGAGAAAATGCCTGAACCGAAGGACGGGAATGGGGAATAAAAAATGGCTTCTTACCGGAAGTTTGCCTATGTGTATGATGAGCTGATGCAGGACATGCCGTACCCGGACTGGCTGCGTTTTGCTCGGCAGGCCTGGGATCAGCATGGTATGCCGCATACGGTGGCAGAGCTGGGCTGTGGGACGGGCTCCATTACGATTCCACTGGTCAACTCGGGCTTCGAGGTGGCTGGCATCGATTTGTCTTCAGATATGCTGGCGGTAGCCCGTCGCAAAATGGAAACAACTACGCAAGGCCAGCGTTTGTTCCGTGAGGGGAGCATTCGCTGGATAGAGCAGGATATGCGGGAATGGAATTTACCGGAGCCTGTGGATTCTGTCATTTCTTTTTGCGATTGTCTGAATTATTTGCTGGAGGAAGAGGACATTGCTGCTACTTTTCGCAGAACGTATGCCGGTCTTAAGCCTGGCGGAACCTTTCTGTTCGATGTACATCATCCCCAGACGTTTGTGCGTTATGATGAAGAGCAGCCCTTTGTACTGGATGAGCGCTCCATTTCATATATCTGGACTTGTGCGTTGGATGCTCCACGCTCTGAAATTGAGCATCATCTCAGCATTTTTGCGAGAGCAGAAAATGAAGGGCGCGATGTATACCAGCGGTTCGAGGAAATTCATGTGCAACGTGCCTATGACCCGGACTGGATGAAGACGGAACTGTCCAAAGCCGGTTTTCGCGATGTGAAGGTATATGCGGACTTTGAATGGGTGGAAGCAGTAGATGATGCAGCAAGACTATTTTATGTTGCTGTAAAATAATGAAGCTTTATCAGGCTAATATAGGAAAAAGAAAGACGCTTTTCATGATGACATGAAAGGCGTCTTTTTGCATAAGAGATTCAAATTATATATTTACTTTATAGTTCAGTTGAAGTTCATCACCGGGTACACCCCGAATGCCCCAATTCTGTTTCGGTGTCTCGAATATAGTAATTTCAAGATCGTGCGGAGCAATGCCTAAATCGTTAATTTTTTGGAATAGCAGCTGGATGAGGTGCTTTTTAGCCTCTGTTGTTCTGCCTTCAAACACACTAATTTCAATAATGGTGTATGCCTCCGAGCGATCGTGGGCAAATACGAAGTCTTCCTGATTCATAGGGAAAAAACGATGAAACCTTTTGTCGGGGGGATATTGGAACGCATCCACCACAGCGGAATGAATCACATCTGAAAGTTGCTCCTTGATCGGATTCAGGGCTTCTTTTATTCCGTAAATTTTAATTTGTGCCATGTCTCAGCTCACCTTTCTCAACTCATCTCATCTCAATCTGGCTCGGAGCTAATTATAAAACATTTGCCTCCGTGTGTCATGTAGCAAACGAATGATGGTGTTTAGCACCAAATGTAGTCCTTATTTGACTTTTTTCGCGGTTTTCAATATAATAGTGCCATTATTAACGGTTAAACAATCGCTGATGAGGAATAGTAGTTTTGTCTGGACATGTAGAGAGCCGGCGGATGGTGCAAGCCGGTTGACAGTGCAAAGTGAACTCGCCTCGGAGATATGCGCCCAACGCAGGAATGCCCTATACAGGTGCTTGTACCCTGTTATTAACCCGCATCGGATCACCTCCGTTATCAGGTGCAAAGGGAGTAGAAGGCGAAGAACGCTTTCTGCTAACTAGGGTGGTACCACGGGAATATAACCTCTCGTCCCTAGCGCTGACACGCTACGGGATGCAGAGGTTTTTTTGTTGCATACCGTTTGAGGAGGAATTGATAATGACAGACACACAGCCGAAGCACGGCTATCAACCGCAAAGTATTGAACCAAAATGGCAGAAATATTGGGATGAGAACAAAACGTTCCGTACCGGGGAAGAGCCGGGTAAGCCGAAGTTTTATGCTTTGGATATGTTCCCGTACCCGTCAGGAGCTGGTCTGCATGTAGGCCACCCGGAAGGCTACACGGCAACGGATATTGTTTCACGCTATAAAAGAATGCGCGGCTACAACGTACTGCATCCGATGGGTTGGGACGCCTTCGGTCTGCCTGCCGAGCAGCATGCGCTGGATACGGGAGAGCATCCACGTGAAATTACGGTGAAAAATGTGAATAACTTCCGCCGTCAAATCAAATCGCTTGGCTTTTCATACGACTGGGATCGTGAAATCAGCACAACAGACCCCGATTATTACAAATGGACACAGTGGATTTTCATCCAGCTGTACAAGCGCGGTCTTGCTTATGTAGCTGAAGTGCCTGTGAACTGGTGTCCTGCATTGGGAACGGTGCTGGCCAATGAAGAAGTTATTGACGGCAAGAGTGAGCGTGGCGGTCATCCGGTTATCCGCAAACCAATGCGTCAATGGATGCTGAAAATTACGGAATATGCGGATCGTCTGCTGGACGATTTGGAGGAGCTGGATTGGTCCGAAAGCATTAAGGATATGCAGCGGAACTGGATTGGCAAGTCTACCGGGGCAGAGGTTCATTTTCCAATTGAAGGCCATGACAAGCAATTGACGGTATTTACAACCCGCCCGGATACGCTGTTCGGCGCAAGCTACTGTGTGCTGGCTCCTGAGCAGGAATTGGTGGATGTTATCACTACACCTGAGCAAAAGGCTGCCGTAAATCAATACCGTGAACAAGCTGCCCGTAAAAGCGATCTGGAGCGCACGGATTTGGCAAAGGATAAAACGGGTGTCTTCACAGGCGCTTATGCAGTGAATCCAGTGAACGGTGAAAAGCTGCCGATCTGGATCGCCGACTATGTGCTGGCTGGCTACGGAACAGGCGCGATCATGGCTGTACCAGGTCACGACACACGTGACTGGGAATTTGCGAAGCAATTCGGGCTGAATATCATTGAGGTTGTCCAAGGTGGAGACGTGGCTAAAGAGCCATACACCGAGGATGGTCCGCACGTCAATTCAGGTCCGCTGAATGGACTTACGAATGAGGAAGCCATTCCGAAGATGATTGAATGGTTGGAAGCCGAGGGTAAGGGGCAAGGAAAAGTGACGTACCGCTTGCGCGACTGGCTGTTCAGCCGTCAACGCTATTGGGGCGAGCCGATTCCGGTGATTCATCTGGAAGATGGAACGATCAAAACAGTTCCCGAGGATCAGTTGCCGCTCGTACTGCCGGAAATGGATAACATCAAGCCTTCAGGCACAGGGGAGTCCCCGTTGGCGAATGCGACGGATTGGGTAGAAACTATTGATCCCGAGACGGGCTTGAAAGCACGACGCGAGACAAACACCATGCCACAATGGGCGGGAAGCTGCTGGTATTACCTGCGCTATATTGATCCGCACAATGATAAAGAGCCTGTATCCAAGGAGAAGCAGCGTGAATGGTTGCCTGTGGATCTGTACATCGGTGGTGCGGAACATGCGGTTCTTCACTTGCTGTATGCCCGTTTCTGGCACAAGGTGCTGTATGATATCGGCGTTGTAGAAACAAAAGAGCCTTTCTACAAACTGGTCAACCAGGGTATGATTCTAGGCAACAATAATGAAAAAATGAGTAAATCACGCGGTAATGTCATCAACCCTGACGATATTGTGAATACATTTGGCGCTGATACGTTGCGTATTTATGAGATGTTTATGGGGCCACTGGAGGCGACTAAGCCATGGAGCGAAAACGGGGTTGAGGGAGCGCATCGTTTTCTGTCCCGTGTATGGCGTCTGTTCGTTTCCGAGGATGGTAGCCTGAACGATAAAATTACAAATGAAGGCGGCAGTGATGAGCTCAATCGGACCTGGCATAAAACGCTTAAAAAAGTAACCGAGGATCTGGATGCGCTGCGCTTCAATACGGCGATCAGCCAACTGATGATTTTCACCAACGATGCATACAAAGCAGACCGTCTGCCGCGTGCAGCAATGGAAAACTTCGTGCAGATGCTGTCGCCGCTTGCACCGCATTTGGCCGAGGAACTGTGGCAGTTGCTGGGACACAACGAAAGCATTACTTACGCGGCTTGGCCTGCTTATGATGAAGCATGGACGGTGGATGCCGAAGTGGAAATTGTGGTGCAGGTGAACGGTAAAATCGTGCAGCGTGCGACGATAGCCAAGGACCTTGACACCAAAGCGATGGAGGCGTTCGCTCTATCGCTGGACAACGTTCAGCAGGCGCTTGCCGGTAAATCGGTCCGCAAGGTGATTGCAGTACCGGGCAAACTGGTCAATATTGTTGCGGGTTAATCGGCTTTAAGCCAAAGGAGGCATCTATCTTTTTCATGTCCTCCTCGTACTTGTTGTGCGTGGCCTGTATCAGCTCTGGAAAGACGCTGTGCAGGCTGATGTCCAGCAGTGCGAGGGCTTCAGCGGTAATACCTCCGGGAACTGCTACCCTCGCCTGCAACTCGGCTGGTGTCATTCCGCCCTCTGTAAGCAGCTTACCTGTGCCAATAATCATTTCACCAGCAAGGGCACATAGCTCCGTACGGTCTATACCCGTGGCCTGAACCGCAGCATGAATCCACTGATCCATAAAAAAGGCCAGGAAAGCAGGGCCACAGCTGGAAAAATCCGACGTAATACGCGTATGGGATTCCTTAACCCGAATCGGCCTGCTAATGTGGGACATTAGCTCTTCCAGAAGGGAGCGATCCTCCTCTGTAATCCGGCTGCCATGGATGCATAGTGAGGCTCCGCTGCCTACCTGGTGGGTAATGCTAGGAATAATTTTGGACACTTTGGCTTTCAGTGAATGCTCCAAGATGCGTATCTGTACCGGACTTGTAATAGAAACGACGATTTGCTCTTCTGTAATGGCGTTGCGTATTTCATCCGTTACGGCTTTTGATTCCAGCGGCTTCACGCAGATAAACAGGATATCGCTATCCGCTGCCGTCTCACGGTTGCTTTGGGCTGCATTCAATCCTGGATAACGACGGGCCAGCTCGGCTACCTTGGAATACGTTCGATTGCTTGCTGATATTTGCTGTGGTTTAAGTGCGTTGGAATGAATAAAAGATTCAATCAGCAGACTTCCCATGCTGCCAGTCCCGATAAATCCAACTTTCATCGTTCAACGTCCTCCTTTCATACTTTGCGGTATAGACGCTGTCATTCTTCTTAGTGTATGCACCCGGTCTTGGCCGACATGACGAATTTTATGTCTGAGCATGTTAGATTGTGCCCTAGGTCGTACCTCTCTTTGGAAAATGGCTCACAGCGAGACCGTATGGAGGTTGTTTACATCCTCCGGTTAACGGGAATAGGACAGGCTTGCTCTGTTCGATTGAGACGCTGTATTGAGTGGCTCACTTTCCCTAAAATCTATGTGGAGAAGGGGACAAAATGGAAATGAACCGCGTATGGACTGGAACGGCAATAGTGCTTTCCCTAATCGGCAGTGGGCTTATTCTGTTTGCTGGTGGGCAGCGTCCAGAGCCAGAAGAAGAGTGGCAGGTGCTTAATCGTAAGGTGGAGCAGGCTCTAGCGGTAGAGCCGGAGCAAAATGAGTCGCAGATCAATAGCGGCCAGACTCAAGGAAAGCGTGCTGTAACCGAAGCCTCAGGCAAAGCTGAACGTAGCTCGGACGGGAAAGGAACTGGCCATGTGAAGCGTGATGCTATACAGGATTCTGCTGGTGCATCAGTCGATAGGAGCGAAAGCTCCAGTACGATAAAGCAGTCTGAGGTGATGGATTCTAGTCCCGTTTCTGGCGTTGAAAGCTCGAATGCTACGACGAACAGGTCGAATACAGCAGGCGATTCGGTTGCTTCATCCGCTTCCGGTGAAAAAAAGGTGAATATTAATACGGCGACTGCTGCCGAGTTAATGGAACTGCCAGGGGTTGGGGCTAAAAAGGCCGAAGCGATCCTAAACTATCGTAATCAGCACGGGCCGTTCAGACGTGTGAGCGATTTGGATCATGTGAAGGGCATTGGCGCGAAAATGTTAGCGAAAATGAAGCCTTATGTCAGCTTATAATTACATAAGTGGACGATGTGCAGGCTATCAGAATAGCTAAGCGGATATATTTACGTTGTAACTTGTTTTTACGGGAGAGATGGATATGAGTGCAGATGTACGCAAGGACTGGGACACCTATTTTATGGATATCGCTTATATGGTATCCACCCGTTCGCGCTGCTCGCGACGTCATGTTGGAGCCGTACTTGTACAAGGCAAAAAGCTTTTGGGCACAGCCTATAATGGTGCACCATCCGGGGTACCCGACTGCTCTGAGGCAGGCTGTATGATTTCGGAGGAATACGAGGTCGTCCATCGCGAGGGGCGGGAGGAAATGATTAAGAAGCAGCGCTGTATCCGCACGATTCATGCGGAGCAGAACTTGCTGCTGTTCACCGACCGCATTGATCGTGAGGGGTCCTCAGTATATGTGACCGACCAGCCGTGCTGGACGTGTGCCAACATGCTGGCGAACAGCGGCATTGTGGAGATCGTATACCACCGACCTTACCCAAAGGATGCCGACAAGGTTCGTGGCATGATGGAGCAAAAAGGGATTGCCTTCCGTATGCTGGATAACTATCATCCACCGAAAGAAACGCTGATGGATGTTATGAATTAAAATGTATGAATTAAGACTTGATGAATTTAAGAGTAACCGAGGAAGAACCTCTGACGAATGCTATTTTGTCAGGGGTTCTTTTTTGTTTTGCGGTATGGACACAGAGCAATATTCTGCTATCGGGAGGTGGTTGTATTCAAGCCAAACTTGTTTTAAGCAGACCTATCTTGACCCTTACTGTATGCTGGATTACGGGAAGTGCAGGAGCTTGTTTGTATTCCGGACGTATGCTTCTGTTGCTCTGGGCGGGTGTCACGTTGATCTTTCCTCTTATGGCTCTACTGATGAAGATTCCCGTCCGGCATGTGGTGTTATTATGGCTTGCCTTGAGCGGAGGTGGATTCCATTGGGCTTGGCATGATACCCATAATGTGAGCCACATTCCCGATGCCCTTCATGTATCGGTTTCCAAGCTGGAAGATATGCCTGTTCAAGCTTCAGGATTTATCGCTTCCGAGGTGCAGGTAGACGGTGACCGGGCACAGTTTGAGATGAGGGTTACTGCAATAAGCAATATGGGAAGTGATTCTCAAAGTGACACTTTTCAGGGCGGGGTTGGAAAGAGCGAAGCTATTTCTGAACAGGTTATCGTACACATCAAGCTGGCTGTCGAGCAGGAACAGCAACTGGCGGCAGGATGGCATCGTGGAGATGTAATTCAACTGCGTGGCAGCTTAAAGGCTCCTGCAAAAGCGGGGAACTTTGGCGGCTTTGATTACAATGAATACCTGCATACACAGGAGATTCACTGGCTTTTCAAAGGGAATGGGGCCGCTTCGCTACAGAAGCAGCAAGCTTCGCAGTGGAACCGTTACACCTTGTTCAGGTGGAATGATCAGCTTAGGGAGCAATTAGGCCAACGGATGGAATCAGCATTTGGTTCTCTTCATCACGCAGGATACATGAAAGGACTTGTACTAGGAGTTACGGATGAGCTGGACCCGGCAACGTATAACGAATTTACGCAGCTTGGATTAACGCATATTTTAGCGATATCCGGTATGCATGTGGCGGTATATGCAGCTACGCTACTGTATTTACTCAAGCTATTGCGAGTGAGTCGCGAGACGTCTCTTACGGTCGTGATGGTGCTTATTCCGGCTTATGTATTGCTCACAGGTGCTTCTCCCTCTGTTGTGAGGGCTGGAATTATGGCTATGATCGGCCTGTTTGCAGCCAGACGGGGAATGCTCAAGGACGGACTTAGCATTTTAAGTGTGTCTGCGTTATTGATGCTGCTTTGGAATCCTTATTACCTACTTAGTGTCAGTTTTCAGCTTTCTTTTCTGGTAACAGCCGGGCTGCTCATTTATATGCCGCTGATGAAGCCGTTTTTCGCCAAATGGCCTCTTCTGATTGGCGGCGAAATTGCGATTACGATCACAGCACAGCTTGTTTCGTTTCCGATGACAGTCTTCTACTTTAATCAGTTTTCGCTGCTATCGTTTGCGGCTAATTTTGTGCTTGTTCCACTCATTACGTATGTCGTGCTTCCACTGGGTACGGTGGCGATGGGAATCGCCTTTCTATGGGAGGACGGGGGACGTATCCTTGCGTGGCCAGCAGAACAACTGAACGAGCTGACCTTTTGGCTTGTAAAATGGATGAACATGGATGACGCTTATGTGAGTATTTGGCCATCTTCCTCTATTCTGTGGGTCATAGCATATTATGCTGCTTTGTACAGTATTCTGTACTGGCTCAAAACATGGATGATATCTCGAAGGCGAACAGAAGAATTTGCAAGTTTGTGCACATCCGTTCCCATGCCATCACCCATACATACAGGATTAGCGGCATCTGCGGAGTGGGCAGCTATATTGAAGACGGAGCGTGAGCCTGAAGGAGCAGGCAAATTTGCACGTAGACAGTGGAATGGTTATAGTCATTTGGCGCTTGCTTTAAGCGGTATTGCCTGGCTTGGCATTCTGTGTATAGGTTATATAACTCCAGGTGATGGGAATACCGGCATGGTTCAATATCTGGATGTGGGCCAAGGCGACAGCATTTTGATTACAACGCCGAATGGTAAACACATTTTGGTGGATGGTGGGGGCACGATGGATTTTACAACAGGAAAAAATGCTTGGCGTAAGCGAAAAGACCCCTACGAGGTAGGTGAGGATACGATTGTACCCTTGTTGAAGCAGCGCGGTGTACATCGGCTGGATGCTGTCATTTTAACGCATGGAGATCATGACCACGCCGGGGGATTGCAGGCCGTGCTGGACCAGATTCCGGTATCGTCCTTGGTTTTTAACGGCACCCTGACAGACAAGGCACCTTTCCGCAAGCTGTTCAATACGGCAGTAAACAAGCAGGTCAAGCTGTACGGTGCGTATTATGGTATGGAGTGGAGACCGGATCAGGGTACGAAAATCAGCTTTATTCATCCACTTCCGTTACAGGAGGACGAAACCGGTTTGCCCGTTATGAAGGAGCAAAATCATTATTCCGTTGCAATGATTTTGGAGATGGAGGGGGCTTCCTTTTTGTTCACAGGAGATATGGATGATGCAGCAGAATCGTTGTTGCTCTTGGAGTTAGCTCATTCTCCTTCCCATACCGAAGCAAAAGAGGAAACGGTAGCTGTAAGGCGAGTGGTAGACGTCATGAAAATAGCACATCACGGTAGCAAGCATTCCACCTCGGAAGAATGGTTATCCTACTGGCGACCGAAGGTATCCGTCATTTCAGTCGGAGCGAGCAACACGTATGGGCATCCAAATGAAGCGGTATTGGGTCGTTTATCGGCAGTTGATTCTGCTATATATCGGACAGATACGATGGGAGAGGTGCAAATCCGTGCGCACCAAGGCAGATTGAGTGTGCGGCACAAAAAATGAGGAGTTTGAAAAATTCTCAAATACAAGCAAGCAGGCACTGTGGCAGCCTGCTCGCAACTTGAGCACTTTGGATCAGTAAGCTTGAGAGCGATCCAGGAAAAATACTAAAGATATGCTCACTCTAAGGAGTGGGCTTTTTGATTTTAACCCAACCTGCATGGACATAACCTATTGAGCTTTGATAGAATCTAATAAGTATTGAAAATGAGAATCATTATTAATGGGAGGACAATTGTGAACAATTTAAAATTCCGAATTTCGGCTTGCCTGTTGGTTATTTCATTAATGCTGGTACTGAGCGCATGCGCTACGAATGGAGGAGGAATGGCAACGGATAATGGGACAACGGCTGATTCCAAAACTGCGTCTACTGGTGATGCAGCTGCCACACGTACATATGAAAGCGATAAAGGTACAGTCACTATTCCTGAACATCCACAGCGTGTCGTTGTAGCGGTCGATGACTATGTAGGCGATGTTCTTGCACTTGGGATTACACCTGTAGGGGCTCCAGACACTGTATTTGATGCTCCATACTATAAAAAATACTTAAATGGTGTTGAAAATATCGGTAATAGCTCCGCACTGTCCCTTGAAAAGGTGACCACCCTGAATCCGGATCTGATCATTACCTATGATGAGAAAGCTTATGAAAATCTGAAAAAAATAGCTCCTACTGTATTTATTCCATATGGTACATATAATTATAAGGACCGCTTGATGGAATTGGGCAAAGTGTTGAACAAGGAGCAGGAAGCGAAGAAATGCCTGGCTGATTTTGCGTCCAGGATTGCTGAGAAGAAACGGGCTTTGTCTGATGTTATTGAATCAGATAAAAAAATTGCTATTTTTGAGATAACGGGCAAAGAATTATATCTCTATGGCAAGTCCTACGGACGGGGAGGAGCCGTACTTTACGATGAGTTGGGGCTTCATGCCCCGGCGAAGGTAGAAAAGGCGGCGTTCGAACAGGGCTGGGCCAGTATTTCGATGGAGGCTTTACCGGAGATGCTGGGCGATGCCGATTACCTGATGCTGGGGATTAGGGGAGATGGAGTAAATCAGGGGAAAGATATTGAATCTAAAAGTGTGTGGAAAAACCTTCCTGCTGTTAAAGCAGGGAAAGTATATCAGTATTCGATTGACGACTTTTATTTTCAGGACCCGATTGCCCTGAATTACCAGTTAGAACTCATATCGGATTTCCTGATTTCCAAGAAGTAACAATATGCAGGTTCAATTCGACAGATTCCAGCAGATTTATGGGAGTAAGGGCTAAGGGAAGATGACGACCTTCCCTTTTTCTGTTATTCTAAGGGAGGCTATAATGGGGAATATGGGCTTTTTGGTAACATTTTTTACACTATAAAAAATAAAATTATCGTCAGACGTCTATCCTGCAACAATTTGCTAAGGGGAAACGTCTGTAATATTGCAGGGAGAGGGGGATCCTTTGTGGTAGAGCAGGGACTCATTCGAGCCGCTCAATCGGGCGATCGCGACGCTCTCATTACCCTATTAAGAGAGATAGAACAGCATGTGTATCGTACGGCGTATTACATTTTAAACAATGAACAGGACGCCATGGATGCTTCACAAGAAGCTCTCATACGGATTTATTCCAAAATTAACTCTTATGAGGAAAAGGCGCAGTTCAAAACCTGGGTTCAACGTATTGTAACGAACATATGTATCGATAAATTCAGGAGGACGAAGCCCTCGGTTTCCATTGACGAGCACGACATGATATTCAACGATCCCCAAAATGTGGAGGCCGAGGTCCTGACATCTTACTTGGCACAGGATGTTCGTGAGGCTATACAGCAGCTTCCAGAGCACCACCGGACGGTGATCGTATTGAGATATCTACAGGATTTCTCTTATAACGAGATTGCCGACTCTCTGGATTTGCCGCTTAATACGGTCAAGTCATACTTGTATCGTGCAAGACAGCAATTGCAAGGGCTACTTCAGGAATATCAGAAAGGTGGTGTATCAGGATGAAGTGTGGGGAAGAGGTGATGGATTGGATGCAGCGTTATGTGGATCATGAGCTGGGCGAAGAAGAGACGTCCCAATTAATGAACCATATTGCGACTTGCCCGGACTGTGCGGAAAAATTTCATATTCTTCAGACGCTCTCCCGCGAGCTGGAGGAATTGCCTGCGGTTTCCCCGGCGTTCAGCCTGGTGGATTCCATCATGCCTCAGCTAGATGCCATTGACCGCGCACGTGAGGAGCAGGGAAGCGCGCTTCAGGAGATGCAGCCTGTAGCTGCCGATCCTGGACCGGGGCCAAGACAGCGCACCCAGCCTATTCCTTGGTGGAACCGGATGAGCGGGCGGGCCGCGATGGGCGTTGCTGCCGCTGCTGTCGTACTGGGCATTGTGATATTCAATTTTGAACCGAAAACGGTGCAGGATGCGGATGGCTTGCTTAATTCCCAATCGCCTGGAGTGATGAGTCAGCAGGAACAGACAGAAGTTCCAAGTACGGTGAATGGAAGCGGAGGCAGCGATGCAGCTATTGGCTCCGATTCGACCAAGCAGCCGTTAGAGCAGGATCAGGGAGCGAACGTAACCCAGCCATTCACAGGGGAGCAATCTGATCCGAGCAAACTGGATGTGAACAGTGCGGATGCTGAAAAGAACCCTTCCAAACAGAATGCTGCACAAAATGAAGATCCACGGACGGGTGAACAAGATTCAACGAAGCATACGCCAGCAGGGCATCCTTCCCATCAGGATCGACAGACGACAAAAGAAAAATCTGCCGGGCAAGATTCTGCTGCGGATGCTCCTAAGTCCGATGACAAACAGTTAAAGCAGGGAAAATCCGAGCAACAAACGACTGCCCCTGAACAGCAAGGAGAACCAAAAGTAGAAAAAGCACCTATAGCGGGTACGGACACTACTGAAGACAGTAATGACAACAGCACGGCTACTAATGATTCGTCATCGTCTGCCAATCAGGATATGATGATGCAGAATCGGATTGTTTCAAATGATACGTCGAAAGACACGACCTCCAAAGGGGTTACCAAGGATTTGGGGACTACGACGGGGGATATGGGCAGCAATACAGCTTCTAATGATCAACAGCCCTCCGTGTCGCAAAACCCGGTACGCAATGAAGGACTTTCATCGAATTTGATGATCTCTCCGGACAGCAGTAATCCTTCCACCTTTAGCGCCCAAGCGACATCTACAGATCAGCTTAATTCACCTGATGGCAGCTATGCGGTGGTTATTGAGGGCAAAAAGCTGAAAGTATATAAGCTTTCTGAAAATGGTGTAGACCGGACAACGCTGGAAGTACGTACCCTGAAGGGCGCATGGGTCAAAGGAAGCTGGTCAGAAGACAGCCAAACCTTCATATATGAGACGGAGCAGGATGGTACAGCAAGTAAATATACGTATACCGTTCCGCGTAGTTCCGGCAAATAATTGCTATGAAGATGGCACATTTTTAAAAGCAAAGAATAGATTGTATGAACCGACGTCGTATCCCGACGGCCGAAAGTTTCTAGAGCTTTCTGCTTCCGTGTTGATATAGATGGTGGTGAAGGGATCTTGCCTATTGGCAGGGTCCTTTCGTTTGTATAATGACTTGCCTTCCGACCAGATGTCGGGTACGATCAATGAATGGGGGGTACGGTGAATGGATGCAAAAACAGCCGCTAAGGCTATTCGCAAAGGCGATATTTCGCCAGTGTATTTGCTTTACGGCAGCGAAAAATATCAAATGAAGCAGTTTGTCGATATGCTTAAGGAAAAAGTGGTGGAAGAGGAGCATCGTGACTTTGCCATTATTCCCTACGATCTGACCGAGACGCCGATTGAGGTAGTCGTGGAGGAAGCCGAGACTGCGCCTTTTTTGGTGCCAAAAAAGCTGATTATTGTACGGGACACCAGTGTATTTTCGGCAGGCAAGGATGGCGGTAAGATGGAGCACCGCATTGAAGCGTTGCTGACTTATATGGATAATCCGGCTGACTATAGCATTATCATTTTTACGGTTCAGGCTGAAAAGCTGGATGAACGGAAAAAGATTGTTAAAAGGCTGAAAAGTGACGCCTCGGTTATTGCCTTCACTCCGTTGGGTGGAGATGATCTGGTGGCATGGATTCATAAGCGTGCAGCGGAAAGAGAAGTCCAATTGGCGGCGGGAGCTGCTGAAAGTCTCATTCAATATACGGGGACCGGGCTGCAATCACTGGCTGCCGAGATAGACAAGCTGTGCCTGTATGCGGGAGCGCAGGGTACCATCTCTACTGCAGATATTGAATCGCTTGTGCCTCGTAGTACGGAACAAAATGTGTTTGCGATGGTCGAGGATTTGGCTAATTTGCGGCTGGATCAGGCGCTTAGTATTTTTTATGAGTTGCTTAAGCAAAAAGAGGAACCGATCAAGATTGCAGCTTTGGTCACACGACAGTTCCGTATTATGTTGCAGGTCAAGGAACTGATGGGTCAAAGCTATTCCCAGCAGCAAATTGCAAGTCAGCTTAGTTTGCATCCATATGGGGTGAAAGTTGCCGGTGAGCAGGCTCGGAGATTCCGTCCTGAGCAGCTGCGACAGCTTCTCTACGACTTAGGCGAGCTGGATTACCGTATGAAAACCGGGATTGTTGACAAGGTGCTGGGGCTGGAGATGTTTTTGCTGAAAATGGGCGCGGGGGCTTCGGTCTAATCCAGCCCGTTTGCCGAGCGTTTTAATGAAAGGTTAACTAGTGTAACGTAGAGTTCAAGCGTGGTGAACTAAAAAATCCTGATCAGCCTTGGCTGGTCAGGATTTTTTCATTAACGTATAAAAGTAGCTCTTGCTTACGCTTGAGCTGTAAGAGCGTTAAGTTTTTTCGCCAAGCGGGATTTCTTGCGAGCAGCTGCATTTTTGTGGATCAGACCTTTAGTTACAGCCTTGTCCAGCTTTTGGGAAGCTACTTTGAAAGCAGCAGCAGCATTTTCAGCTTCGTTATTCACCAACGCTGTATCGGCAGCTTTTACTGCTGTACGAAGCGCGGATTTTTGAGAAGCGTTCAACGCACGGCGTTTATCGCTTGTTTTAACGCGTTTGATAGCGGATTTGATGTTTGGCATTACATTCACCTCCTGTAAAGGCATTACTTATGAACACAAACGTTTCACAACTTAAAATATTTTAGCACGCCACACCTCAAATTGCAATAAGAAAACATTCCGGGCTTGGGTAGAATACAGGATGAAAATGGATGTGCATAAACCTGCTGGGTGTCTCGCACACTATAACCTGAGATGGTATAAAAGGAGGCGTAAATGATGGATTTGGATTTGCAGAAGTATGCGGTACGTACGGATTTGGCGCTGGAGGCAAGAGAACTGGCGGAACGGGATCAGCCAATGCCGCTGGCGGGCATCAACGAGGACGTGGAGGAAGATAACGGTATTAAAATCACGCGTCTGGATGTGCTGAATGAAGAGGGTGCTAACCGTATTGGACGGGTTCAGGGGCATTACGTCACGCTGGAAGTGCCCGGCTTACGTGAAGGTGATACCGGGCTCCAGCAACGGGTAGCCATTGCATTTGCGAAGGAGATGGAGCAATTTATACAAAAAATAGGGATCTCCAGTAAGGCACGCGTACTTGTGGTAGGTCTGGGCAACTGGAATGTCACTCCCGATTCACTAGGTCCGCTTGTCGTTGAAAATTTGATGGTGACTCGTCAATTTTTTGAACTGACGCCTGATCAAGTCAATCCTGGTTATCGGGATGTGAGTGCGATTGCACCGGGAGTTCTTGGCCTAACGGGGATCGAGTCGAGTGAAATTGTTCAGGGTATCGTTGATCGCACGAAGCCAGAACTGATTATTGCCATTGACGCTCTGGCGTCACGTTCATTGGAGCGCGTCAATACGACCATTCAAGTGGCAGATATCGGGATTCATCCGGGCTCAGGTATTGGTAACAAACGGCGCGGCATCACCAAGGATATTATGGGTGTCCCGTGTATTGCCATCGGCGTTCCAACCGTTTGCTACGCTTCGACCATCGTTAATAATGTAATTGAACTGATGAAAACACATTTTGCCAAGGAAAAGGCTTCTACGAAAGCAATACTGGGGATGCTGGATGTTATTTCAGAGCCAGAGAGACTGGGATTGGTGAGAGAGGTACTTCAGCCGCTGGGACATGATCTGATTGTGACCCCCAAGGAGATTGATGAATTTATAGAAGATATTGCAAATATTATTGCCACTGGATTGAACGCCGCCCTGCATGAAGCCGTCGATCCCGGCAATGTCGCCGCTTATACACATTAATGAGGGTTAGTAAAAGCATATTTTAAACACAAAATTCTCTATCTATCAGGTATCCTATCTCTTGCAATAAGGGGTGGGATTTACCTGCGGGTGGAGATTTTTGTGTTCTAGCAATTGTTCTCCGTTCATAGAGTTGAAGTATAAGAGATTTCCGCTGCTGACTGGAACCTATAGGTTCTGAATATGAGGCGGGCTTCGACGGGACGAAGGAGGACAAGACCCACATGAAAAAAATTCAAACCTGGAACGTCGGAAGATGGAGAAGAAAGGGCCTTGAAATTTTGGCTATGGGACATACGCTTGTGCTGCTTATTATGGGCTCGGCGCTTTTATTTGTTGTATTGGGGCTTGGAGGCCTGGCGGAAAATCGTTTGCAAACGTCTCCGGTGTCTTCGATGAAAGGATTTGCAGGTTCGGTTTCCAGTGGTTTTTTTGCGGACATGCTCGGCATGGAAGTACCTCATTTGGCACAGAAGAAGCAACAATCTTCGTTGTCGGGTGAGCAATGGTCTCCTTTTATTTTCCAAATGCTTACAGGTTTTAATCCACAGGACCCCAAAAGTCTCATTGCTCGTGAAATTCCTGGTATGTCTGCGGGTACGCCTGTCTTGCTGCGCAAGGGCTCAGGGAACAACAAGGTGGAGGCACCTACGGATTATCAACCCGATCAGGGAACAACGGATGCTCCCGGCGGCCCTGATGCTGCTGCAGACCCACCGAACAATAGTTCTACAACGCCAAATCTTCCGACAACGCCAGAAACGGACCCTGCGCAAGAGGATGATCCGAGTGATACAGCAGTCAAAGGTGCCAAGCGTATATTAATCTACCATTCTCACCCGAGAGAGGCATATAACCCTTTGCTCAGTAAAACCACCTCCAATCCCAATTCTGGCTCAAAATCAGCCAATGTGTCGAGAGTAGGAGATTTTGTAAAAAAGAGATTGGAGAAACAAGGGATAGCTACTTTGCATGTGAACAAGGACTATGCCAAAACCGTTCAAAATTACAATTGGAATTATTCCTATAAATATTCGCGTGAAACAGTCAAGGAAGCGTTGGCTGGAAATAAAAGCCTAACCTATCTGCTTGATATCCACAGAGATTCTCAACGTCACGGCAAAACAACAGCAACGATAAACGGACTTTCATATGCCAAGGTGTATTTTATTATCGGCCATGACAACAAAAACTGGCGCAAAAATGAAGCTTTCGCCGCTCGTATTCATGAGAAGCTGGAAAAGTCGTATCACGGCGTTTCCCGTGGGGTATGGGGGAAGGATGGTGGTAAAGGCAACAACGGTGAGTACAATCAGAGCTTGTCCTCTCATAGTATTTTGATCGAAATTGGTGGGGTTGATAATACAGAGGAAGAATTGGAACGTACCTCTGACGTTCTGGCAGATATGATTGGAGAGGTGTACTGGGAGGATCAGAAAGCCCAGAAAGCGGGTACTAACGTATCCGATACGAAAAAGAGCAACGGTGGCAATTAATTGAGGCGGCGGAAAGGAGGAAATGCAATGTCCGGACATTTTCGTAAAAAAGCGCTTGGATTTGTACTTCTGATGGGGGCGGGAGTTCTGCTCGGCATGCAGTTGGCAGGCTCTGGCTTACGCTCTGTATATGGACCAGAGTGGGCTGGGGACCCGGTTCAAAGCGGGGTTCAGCAGAAAGTCGGATATGAGCAGACGCTTATTGAAGACACACCGGCAGCGGATGTTCGTACTTATACCCGTGCGTATAACGGAAATGGCAACGTCGTAATGGAGTCGGGAACAGGAGCCGTTGCGAGCGAAGCTGATGCAAAAGAACGAAGTAAGGCCCAAACTACTGGCGAGACCCCTCAATGGTATTCAACTGCACAGGGTGCCAATTCACAGGGCCTGGAGACACCGCGTGAACTGTTGGCGGTCAAGGCAGAGCAAGCCTCGGTGGATACCATGGCAGACAAAACGGCCGGACTGCTGCAAAACCTGTCGAGACAGGGTATTCGCTGGGTTGTGTCTGTTTTTGACGGAGTGACGGAATAGAAATATTGCTGACCCCCCATACAACTGCTATAATAAGCTGATTGACACTAGGCATTGTGTGGGGGTAAGGCATGACTGACATTTTGGCAAGACAACGTAAAATTCGGAACTTTAGTATCATTGCACATATAGACCACGGTAAATCCACGCTGGCTGACCGGATTTTGGAATACACCGGTGCACTCACATCCCGTGAAATGCAGGAGCAAGTGCTTGATCAGATGGATCTGGAACGGGAGCGCGGGATTACAATCAAGCTCCAGGCAGTGCGACTCACTTATAAGGCCGATGACGGCGAAGAGTACATTTTGAATTTGATTGATACACCTGGACACGTCGATTTTACGTATGAGGTTTCCCGCAGTTTGGCGGCCTGCGAAGGTGCTCTGCTGGTTGTAGATGCTGCACAGGGCATTGAAGCGCAGACATTGGCTAACGTATATTTGGCGTTGGACAACAATTTGGAGATTCTGCCGGTGCTCAACAAAATTGATTTGCCAAGTGCTGATCCTGAACGTGTGAAGCAGGAAATCGAGGATGTTATCGGCCTGGATACGAGCGAGACTGTGCACGCATCGGCCAAAGCTGGAATCGGTATCAAGGAAATTTTGGAACAGGTGGTTAGAAGCGTCCCGGCTCCGCAAGGAAATCCGAACAATCCGCTGAAGGCGCTTATTTTCGATTCGCATTATGATCCATATAAAGGCGTTATCGTATATGTCCGTGTCGTAGATGGCAGCATCAAGGCAGGTTCCAAAATTAAAATGATGGCGACCGATAAAACGTTTGAGGTTATCGAGGTAGGAGCCTTTATGCCACGTATGAGCATCGTGGACGAACTGAACATCGGTGATGTCGGTTTTATCGTTGCTGGTATCAAGCATGTGGGTGATACACGTGTCGGGGATACGGTGACGGATGCCAAAAATCCAACACCAGAACCGATGCCAGGCTATCGGAAAATTAATCCGATGGTATATTGCGGGCTATATCCGATTGAAACATCTGAGTACAACGATCTACGTGAAGCGCTCGAAAAGCTGCAACTGAATGATGCTTCGCTCAGCTTTGAGCCGGAAACATCAAGCGCATTGGGCTTTGGGTTCCGTTGCGGGTTCCTTGGTCTGCTTCATATGGACGTTATTCAGGAACGGATTGAACGCGAATTTAACATCCCGCTGATTACAACGGCGCCAAGCGTTATTTACCGTATTAAGCTGACGAATGGTGAAACGATCCAGATCGATAACCCTTCGAATTACCCGGAAATCGGACGAATTGAGCATGTGGAAGAGCCATACGTGAAGGCAGGCATTATCGTGCCTAATGATTACGTAGGTACGGTTATGGAGCTTTGCCAGACCAAGCGCGGCGAGTATGTGAATATGGAATATCTGGATACGACACGGGTAACGATTACGTACCAGATTCCGCTGTCCGAAATCGTGTACGATTTCTTTGACCAGCTTAAATCCAGCACCAAAGGCTACGCCTCCTTCGACTACGAGATTTCAGGCTATCGCCAGTCTAATCTGGTAAAAATGGATATTCTGTTGAACGGCGAACAGGTCGATGCGTTGTCGTTCATCGTTCACAGAGATCGCGCTTACCATCGCGGACGTATCATTTGCGAGAAGCTGCGTGAGCTGATCCCACGCCAAATGTTTGAGGTGCCAATACAGGCATCTGTCGGAACAAAGGTTGTAGCGCGTGAAACCGTTAAGGCTATGCGTAAAAACGTCTTGGCTAAATGCTACGGCGGCGATATTTCCCGTAAAAGGAAGCTGCTTGAAAAGCAAAAAGAAGGCAAGAAGCGCATGAAGCAGGTCGGTAACGTAGAAGTACCACAGGAAGCATTTATGGCGGTACTGAAAATAGATGAGTAAAGCTGCTTGACACAAGCAGCACCGTATTCAATTTGGTACATCACAGAACGTGAGTATGAATTGAATACGAATAAGTAACAACAGTATGACCCCGTAGTAATTTAGGTACACATTCTGTGATGTACCTAAATTACTGCGGTCCGCTTGTTCCCAAGCGGTATTCGTCCATTCTTTCATGTGGCCATTTGCCGTTCATGAAAGAATGGACGTTCTTTATTTGAGCAAGCTATCCAGAGACGGAGGGTCCGATCAAGTCCCTAAAAAAATGGCTGACTGACGGCGGCGGGCAGCAGCGTAGTGGATGGAATCGTTCTGAAGAAGCAAAGCATTTGCCTGAAAGCTTTCGAAAGGAAAGCTTTCATCGAAAGCGTAATCTACACCCGGATTTTAACCTTTAAGGTTTATTTACAATGAAAAAATCCGGAGTAACAGCGATCAGAAGAATGATCCATACACGGAGCGACCTTCCATCTCAACCGCCCTTTTTTCACCTCACCTCAACATTGACAAGGAGGATCGGTATGACCGCATCCATACACAAACATGAATATTCATCCGCGCCTCAAGCGGTTTATCTGCATATACCATTTTGCACGAATAAGTGCTTTTACTGTGATTTCAACTCTTACGTGCTTAAGGATCAGCCTGTTATGGAATACCTGTATGCACTGGAACGGGAAATGGAGCATACAGTTCGCCTTCACCCGCCAGATGAGATTAAAACCATTTTTGTCGGGGGCGGAACACCAACAACGCTGAATCCGAAGGAAATGGAATATTTCCTGAAAAGCGTTCGTACCTACTTCCCGAACTGGTCGGATGATATTGAGTTTTCCATGGAGGCCAATCCGGGCACAACTGATTTTGAAAAACTCACAGTAATGAAAGAAGGTGGCGTGAACCGACTCAGCTTCGGCGTACAGGCTTTTCAAAATGAATTGCTTACGGGCATTGGTCGTATTCATAATACAGATGACGTTTATCGTAGTCTGGAAAATGCACGTAAGGTCGGATTGGACAATCTGTCGATTGACCTGATGTTCGGTTTACCGAATCAGACTGTAGAAATGCTGCATGAAAGCGTCAGCCGGGCACTGGAGCTGGGGCTTCCTCATTACTCCATCTATAGCTTGAAGGTTGAAGAGAACACCTTATTCCACACGCTGTACCAGAAAAATCAGCTTCCACTTCCACATGAGGACGACGAGCTGGAGATGTATTTGCTCCTGATGCGTCGCATGAAAGAGGCGGGCTACGAGCAGTACGAGATCAGCAATTTTGCGAAACCAGGTTTGGGAAGCAAACACAATATGACCTACTGGCGTAATGAGGACTATTATGGTCTTGGCGCTGGGGCGCACGGATATGTTGGCAGAGAGCGTCATATGAACATTAAGGGCATTAATCCTTATGTGGAGGCTACCCGTAACGGACTGCCGCGTCTGGATAGCTTTGAGGTTCCGGCGGCCGAAGCGATGGAGGATTTTCTCATGGTCGGCTTGAGAATGCTGGAAGGTGTCTCGAAGTCCCGCTTTGAGGCTCAATTCGGTCAGTCACTTGAGGATACGTTTACGGCCCCACTCGGAAAAATGCTGAATGCGGGATTGATCGAACCGGTCGAGGACGGTTATCGTCTGAGCGAACGTGGTATTTTGTTCGGAAATGATGTATTTGCGGAGTTCATCGGTTCCATTACAGTAAATTCATAAGTCGTAGCTTCAAAACGGTACGTTTGCACACCACCATTAGAGGGGGCATTCATTTTATAACACAATTCTGTCACGGCAGGGTAAATGAAGTATTGCGATTCTATGCGTAATGTTGTATATTTATTCATTATATGCGGCAAGCGGCAGGAGGAGAGCAAGATGGCTTCAGTGTGTAAAGATGTATTGTGCAGAAGTGCGGTTCCTGAGGATGTGGAGCCTTTATACCAAATGATTAGCGGCTATGCGGAGCGGGGAATTATGCTCCCGCGTTCAAGGGAAGTGCTTATGCGTCAACTGGAGCTGTTTATTGTGGCTGAAGTGGACGGCGAAGTCGTCGGCTGTGGTTCTTTATGCAAACTGGGTGATGATTTGGTAGAGATTCGCTCACTTGGTATTTCTGAAGGACATAAGGGTATGGGCATCGGCTCCAAGCTCGTAGAGGGCCTTATTATAGAAGCACGGCGGCAGCGTATTCCTAAAATTATGGCTTTGACCTACGAGGTCTCCTTTTTTATAAAAAACGGGTTTGATGTGGTAAACAAAGAGATTTTCCCTGAAAAGGTATGGACTGATTGCATTAACTGCAGTAAACAAAACAATTGTGATGAAATTGCGGTGTTAAAAATGCTGAACTGACCTGAGAATGATCAGGTCAGTTCGTTTTTTATTGGATCGAGCTTATATCTGGTCGTGGTAGATATAAGCTGTAATTGCTTGTCTCATTTTTGGGAATTTTCAAGATACTGCCACATCAACTTGTGATGTGGGTAAAGTTTTGCTGGTATATCTTCAAGGCTCCATATTGTATCTTCATCACTATCGTTATTATAAAGGTGAAATGAACCATCCAGAGGAATATCGTATCTGTATTTGTACAAGGCTACCACATATTTTTCTTTTGCTCCCGTTCGGTAGGTGTTAAAGGAGGGTTTCTCCAAATCGGCCGGGAGTGAATGATCATAGTCGTTAATTGCTGCAATACTATCGTTTATTTGCTGGGGGATACTTGGACTGAACTCTTGTGGATACAAGGAAACAGGAATTCTTAGGGTAAGCAGGACTACGACCAATAAAATAATAATGTAAAACGCGCTATAAAATTTGCGGATTAAAAAAGCGGTCAAACCAATAAGGACAGCGTTAATCATAAAAATAAAAGGCAGCATAATAACTCTTCCCAACCCTGTGTATGGAAACAATTTAATCAAAAGGTAAAACATACAGAGAGTAGGCAAGAGTGCAATCAGTACATTGATAAAGCTGCGACGATTTGTTCTCAACCAGCTTCCTCCTTATCATACAGCAGAGCTCAATATATTATAGAGAATAAGAAGCATATTTTCTATATTTTTCTTGAAAAATTTATAAAAACGGTTTTGTTGTCCGTAGTAATGAAATCATCGTATTGAAAATACTGATCTGACTTGACAATGATCAGGTCGGTTTGGTATTTTTGTATTATCGGTTAGCACTCATCGCTAACGAGTGCTAATGATTCCATTGAACGACCATGCTATTATGGATAAATAAAAGGGGGGATTCGCTTGTTAACCGAACGTCAGAGACTCATTTTGAATGCGATTATTGATGACTACATTCGTTCGGCTGAGCCAGTGGGTTCCCGCAGCATATCCAAAAGGCAGGATGTCGGATTCAGCCCCGCCACGATCCGTAATGAAATGTCGGATTTGGAGGAACAGGGCTATCTGGAGCAACCCCATACCTCTGCGGGACGCATCCCGTCTCATAAAGGCTACCGCTATTATGTGGATCATTTGGTACCACTGGATACGCTGAAGCCTATGGAAACGCGGGAACTAAAAGCCTTTTACGCCGAAAAGCTGAATGCAATGGAACAAGTAATTCAGCATGCATCAGGTATTTTGTCCCATATGACCAATTATACTTCCATCCTGCTTGGGCCGGAGGTTTTTCATACTTCATTGCGTCATTTTCAGCTATTGCCGCTCAACGAAACGACGGCTGTAGCGATTATCGTTACCAATACCGGTCAGGTGGAGAACAAGACAGTAGACATTCCGCCAGGAATTTCAATTTCCGAGATGGAGAAGGTCGTGAATTTGCTGAATAGCAAGCTGATCGGCGTGCCGATTTATCAGCTGAAATCACGTCTTTACACCGCACTTGGTCAGGAAATGGAGAAGCATGTGTCTCATTTTGAGGACGCTATGAAGGTGCTGGATAAAGCACTGGATAATGAATCGGATCAGCGCTTATATTTGAGCGGTGCAACGAACATGCTAAATCAGCCTGAATTTAAGGACGTTGAAAAGGTCAAACATATTCTCGATTTGCTGGAGGAAACACCAACGCTGCTTAAGTTAATGATGCCTGTCGCCGGAGCGCCCGAAATTCAAGTCCGCATCGGCACAGAAAATGATCACGAGGCGTTTGCCAATTGCAGTCTGATTACCGCGACGTATGCGGTAGATGGCGAAGCGTTGGGTACAATAGGTATACTGGGCCCAACACGGATGGAGTATGCGAGAGTTATCAATATTTTAGGTATCCTGTCTAAGGATTTGACCGCAATGCTTACGCAGCGGTTTAAATAGAATAAGACTGCACATGCTGCGGTTCTACATGTTCCGCGCCGGGGTACGGTATGTATCCTGCGCGGTTGCATTGCTGCGTGTTTTTGCTAAGTAACAACAACTTGAAATGAAGTGCAGCAAACAAGTTTGAATGTACAAATATGAATGTAATGGTAGTTATGACTTGAAGGAGGTGAAACATTTTGAAGGAAGAACAAGTGTTCCAAGAAGAAAAACAACAAAATGTAAGCACAGAGGAAGCCACTGAGACGAACCAGCAGGAAGAGCCGGTGAACGAAGCGGCAGCACTGGAAGCCCAAGAGGGTGATACAGAACTGGCTAAGCTTCGCGTGGAGGCGGAAGAGCACCAACAGCGTTTTTTACGCGCACAGGCGGATTTCGATAATTTCCGTCGTCGTACGCTGAAAGAAAAAGAGGACCTTGCCAAATATGCATCCATGAAGCTGGTTACCGAATTGGTGCCTGTTCTGGATAACTTCGAGCGTGCGCTGGCAACAGCACCGCAAGGAGCGGAGGCTGAGTCATTCAGCAAAGGTGTGGAGATGATCTTCCGTCAGTTTGAGAGCGTGCTTCAGGCTGAGGGAGTGACGGCCATGAATGCGGTGGGCCAACCGTTTAACCCTGATTTCCATCAGGCGATTATGCAGGTGGAAAGCGAAGAGCATGAGGAAGGCATCGTCGTTGAAGAGGTGCAAAAAGGATACATGCTGAAGGACAAGGTGCTTCGTCCGGCTATGGTAAAAGTGAGCATGTAGCTTTTTTAATATACATTAGCAACACATCTTGGCTTTAACTATTACGGCCTGAAGGCCTCGTATATACAGAAGGAGGAATTGTCTGATGAGTAAAGTAATTGGTATTGACTTAGGTACAACCAACTCTTGTGTGGCTGTTATGGAGGGCGGCGAAGCCGTTGTAATTCCAAATCCGGAAGGCGCACGCACAACCCCTTCGGTTGTTGGTTTCAAAAAAGATGGAGAACGTACTGTAGGTGAAACAGCAAAACGCCAAGCGATCACGAACCCTGATCGTACAATTATGTCCATTAAGCGTCACATGGGTACAAACTATAAAGAAAGCATTGACGGCAAGGAATATTCCGCACAGGAAATCTCTGCCATGATTTTGCAAAAGCTGAAATCCGATGCTGAAGCTTACCTGGGACAAACGGTAACTCAAGCTGTTATCACAGTTCCAGCTTACTTCAATGACAGCCAACGTCAAGCAACCAAGGATGCGGGTAAAATCGCGGGTCTGGAAGTGCTGCGTATTGTCAATGAGCCAACAGCAGCTGCACTGGCATACGGTATGGAAAAATCCGAAGACCAAACAATCCTTGTTTATGACCTGGGTGGCGGTACATTCGACGTATCCATTCTGGAACTGGGCGACGGTTTCTTCGAAGTTAAAGCGACAAGCGGCGACAACAAGCTGGGCGGCGATGACTTCGACCAAGTGATTATTGATTACCTCGTAACTGAGTTCAAAAAAGATCAAGGCATCGACCTGAGCAAGGATAAAGCAGCTGTTCAACGCTTGAAAGATGCAGCAGAAAAAGCGAAAAAAGAGCTGTCCGGTGTACTGACAACGACGATTTCCCTGCCGTTCATTACGGTAGCTGACGGCGTTCCACAGCATTTGGAGCTGAACCTGACTCGTGCAAAATTTGAAGAATTGTCTGAAGGTCTGGTAGAACGTACTTTGGGACCTACTCGTCAAGCGATGAAAGATGCAGGCATGAGTGCCAGCGACATCGACAAAATCGTGCTGGTCGGCGGTTCCACACGTATTCCGGCTGTACAGGAAGCGATCAAGAAACTGACAGGCAAAGAGCCTCATAAAGGCGTAAACCCTGATGAAGTGGTAGCTTTGGGTGCCGCAGTTCAAGCAGGCGTACTGACAGGTGATGTGAAAGACGTCGTTCTCCTCGACGTAACTCCACTCTCCCTCGGTATTGAAACTGCAGGTGGCGTATTCACAAAAATGATCGAGCGTAACACGACGATCCCTACCAGCAAATCGCAGGTATTCTCGACGTATGCTGATAACCAGCCTAGCGTGGAAATCCACGTATTGCAGGGTGAACGTGAAATGGCAGCAGGCAACAAAACGCTGGGCCGTTTCCAACTGGGAGATATTCCTCCAGCACCACGCGGTGTACCGCAAATCGAGGTTACCTTTGATCTGGATGCCAACGGTATCGTAAACGTATCTGCTACGGATAAAGGTACAGGCAAGAGCCAAAAAATTACAATCACATCCTCCAGCGGCTTGAGCGACGAGGAAGTAGAACGTATGATGAAAGACGCTGAGCTGCATGCGGAAGAAGATAAAAAACGCAAAGATCTGGTAGAAGCGAAAAACTCTGCGGACCAACTGATTTACTCCGTAGACAAAACGATCAAGGATCTGGGCGAAAAAGCGGATGCAGGTGAAGTCGAAAAAGCGAATGCAGCTAAAGAAAATCTGCAAAAAACGCTGGAAACTGACAACCTGGAAGACATCAAAAAGGCTACTGAAGAGCTGACTGAGATCGTTCAGCAGTTGTCCGTGAAGCTGTATGAGCAAGCTGCGCAAGAAGCACAGGCTCAAGATGGCGCAGCAGACAGCAAAGGCCGCGACAATGTGGTTGACGCAGACTATGAAGTTGTTGACGAAGACAAGAAGAAAGACTAAGCTACGGATCGGGTAGTGTAGCATTACGGTACACCGGTGCGTTATAATATACTGAATGAAAAGAAGCAGCGTTGCTGCCTTGATAAATAACGAATAGCCGAAGGGTAATAGTTATTTTCAGAATAAATAAGCATATTGCGGGTTGTACTGCCTTGAAATGATGGGAAGGTCAAAGCCGGGTCATCCCGTGCCTTTGGCTTTCCTTTTATATGTAGTGCAGACACGTTGTAGGCATGGGGGTGGAACATTGGCTGATAAGCGCGATTATTATGAGGTGCTGGGCGTCGCGAAGGGCGCTTCGGATGAAGATGTTAAAAAGGCTTACCGTAAGCTGGCGCGTCAGTATCATCCGGACGTGAACAAGGCTGCAGACGCGGAAACCAAATTTAAAGAAGTGAAAGAGGCTTATGACGTTCTCAGCGATGGTCAGAAGCGGGCAAGATATGATCAATACGGTCATGTAGACCCGAATCAGGGCATGGGAGGCGGCTTCGGTGGTGGGGCCGACTTTGGTGGCGGATTTGGCGATATTTTTGATATGTTTTTTGGTGGTGGCGGTAACGGTCGTCGTGATCCGAATGCACCGCAACGTGGCAATGATCTTCAATATACGATGACGATTGAATTCAAGGAAGCTGTATTCGGCAAGGAAACCGACATTAACATTGAGCGTACGGAAACGTGTGATACGTGTCACGGTACGGGAGCCAAAAAGGGTACTCAACCACAAACCTGTTCCGTCTGCCACGGTAGCGGACAAGAAGAAGTGGTACAGAATACACCGTTTGGCCGAATGGTTAACCGTCGCGCCTGCTCGAACTGTAGTGGTTCTGGTAAAATCATTAAAGAAAAATGTACCACTTGTAGCGGTTCTGGTCGTGTGCGCAAGCAACGTAAAATTCATATCCGTATTCCGGCGGGTGTGGATGACGGTGCGCAAATGCGTATCAACGGTGAAGGCGAAGGCGGTGTCAACGGAGGACCGGCAGGTGATCTGTATGTCGTTTTCCGTGTGAAGACGCATGACTTCTTTGAGCGTGAGGGAGACGATATTTACTGTGAAATTCCGCTGACGTTCTCGCAGGCAGCGTTGGGAGATGAAGTCGAAATTCCGACGCTGACCGAGAAAGTGAAGCTGAAAGTTCCGGCTGGTACACAAACAGGAACATACTTCCGTCTTAAGGGCAAGGGTGTACCAAAACTGCGTGGTGTAGGTCAGGGGGACCAGCACATTAAGGTGGTTGTGGTAACCCCTAGCAAGCTGAGCGAGGAGCAGAAGGATTTGCTGCGTCAGTTCTCTTCGCTTAGCGGTGAGCAGACACATGAGAATGAGCAATCTTTTTTTGACCGTGTGAAGCGCGCCTTCCGAGGCGACTAAGCCAGGGTAGAATCGCGGAGCTTCAACCATGAATCGGAGGGAACTGTTCCGTAATTGCGGAGTAGTTCCCTTTTTTTATTATACGAAATAGTGAAAGGCAAGCGTATGAGATTATAGCTATGCAAATTCACGTAAACACATACATAACCATTTTTGTATAAGTATATTGGATAATTTAGGTTTAATATGAAGCGTGAAAGGGTGAGTTCTATCGAAAAGTCACAGCCTAAGCTGCGTCGGAGAAAACCGCTACTTAAGCTTAGAGGGCTGATTACGCTGCTGGTTTGTCTGGTTATGGCACTGGTGCTCTTGCCTGCAACTTTGTTATTCGGCGAGAGAGTGGAGCATGAAACCGAGAAGGGGCTAGAGGAAAAAGCGATGTCCATCGCACGTACACTTGCCCATACGTCGCTCATTATTGAACATTTGCAGCAGTCTAAGTCGTCTGCCCCCATACAGGAGTATGTGGAGAAAGTATCATTAGCTAATCACATTCAATTTATCGTCGTTATGGACATGAAGGGGATTCGTAAGACACACCCGGATGTAAGGAAGATCGGCAAAGCCTTTGTCGGGGGTGATGAATATATTGCACTTCATGGTCATGAGAGCGTATCTGTTGCGAAGGGGACGTTGGGCTTGTCCATGCGAGCCTTTTCTCCCGTATTTAGTGCTACAGGCAAGCAGGTAGGGGCAATTGTTGTTGGTATTTCATTGCAGGACGTAGAGCGGGCTCAGGTGGGGAACTATCGGCTTATTGCGATCGCCATCGGTATCGGGATGCTGATCGGCACTGGAGGCGCTGTAGTGCTGGCCCGTAAAATTAAAAGCATGCTGGTCGGTCTGGAGCCGCCGGAAATCGCACGCTTGCTGGAGGAACGCAGCGCTATGCTGCAATCCATCAAGGAAGGAGTTATTGCGGTGGATGAGTCCAGCCGTATCATACTGATGAATGCGGAAGCGATTCGTCTGCTCAGGCAAGCGGGGATTGAGGATATCTCGTCCTCGGGGCAGGAGATTAACGCTTATTTGTCCGCTTTTCGATTACAAGAGGTCTTGGCAGCAGGTACTCCACGAATGGATGAGGACATGGAGTTGGGGGGAATAACCTTGTTCACCACCAGTGTCCCGATACGGGTCAAAGGGGAAATCGTGGGCGCAATTGTAACCTTTCGGGATAAAACGGAGGTAAGTCAGCTTGCCGAACGTTTGACAGGAGTGTCTCTGTATACAGAGGCGCTGCGTGCGCAGGCTCACGAATTTATGAACAAGCTGCATGTCATTATGGGGATGGTACATTTGCGTATGTACGACAAACTGGAGCATTACATCATGGATGCCGTTGAGCATCATCAAGTGGAAATTGGCTCGATTACCAGGCAGATCAGGGACCCGGTGATGGCGGGCTTTGTATTGGGGAAATTAAGTCGGGCTAGAGAGATTGGCGTGAGCTTCGAATTGACTCCGGGCAGCTATTTGCCTGAATCTAGTCGCACCCAAACCATTCATGAACTGATAACCATACTGGGGAATCTGTTTGATAATGCCGTGGAAGCGATGGAATCTCTGGAGCACAAGCGGATTACCTTGACGCTTTATTATGAGGAAATTGAGAAGTACGGCTGTCTGACCTGTGTGATACGTGATAATGGACCAGGCATACCGGAACCTCTCGTAGAGGCGATATTTGAAAAGGGTTTTTCGACCAAGGGAGAGTCACGGGGAATGGGGCTTTATCTGGTAATGCAAAGTGTGAAAAGATTAAAAGGAACGATAAAGCTGATTCCGGCCGAGCAAGGGTGCTGTTTTCAGATTAAGATTCCATATGCCGTAATGGGGAATGATGAACATGATTAATGTCTTAATTGTAGAAGATGATCCGATGGTTGCCGAGTTTAATCGCAAATATACGGAGCAGGTAGAGGGCTTTCGATGTGGGGGCTGGGCAGCATCGGTAGAAGATGCCAAGAAATTTCTGGAAGAACAAGCGATTGATCTGATTTTGCTGGATGTGTATATGCAGGAAAGCAATGGACTTGATTTATTGGCTTTTATTCGTGAGACAGGAGAGAATGTGGATGTCATCGTGATTACGGCTGCAAGTGATATGAACAGTGTCAAAAAAGCGATGAATTTCGGCGCGGTGGATTATTTGATTAAGCCGTTTCACTTTAACCGTTTTCTGGAGGCGCTCACGGGTTATCGGGAGCATGTCAGTATCATGCGTGAGCGCAGCTTGCTTTCGCAGGAGGAGTTGGATCGGCTGCTTTATCATAAAAGCTCGACCAAAGAGCTGGCCCGGCTACCCAAAGGAGTAACCAAATCCACGCTGGCTATGGTATGGAACTGTATCCGGCAGCATGAAGCGATGTTATTTTCCACCGAGGATATTGCGGAGAGTGCAGGGATATCCAGAGTATCTATGCGCAAGTATCTTGCTTTTTTGACGGAAATTGAGGTACTTGCCATGGAAACCGTATACGGCACCATTGGACGACCTGTTTATCAGTATCGAATTTTACCGCAGGCGGAGGAAATTATGAACAGTTATATTTAAGCCCTCTTTTTGATTACTTTAATTACAAAAGTGAATGATTAGTTTAAAAACCAAATAAAGCGTTTTCCAAAGTGTAGAATGGAAGCATGGTCATCATTCTTCACTACAAGGAGGGAGTTTTATGGAAAATGCTACAAACCAGCCGGTCATTCAAAGGTGGCAAAAATGGCGTAAAAATCCTGCAGACGGCATCAGGGTGCTGGGCAGGATAAAAGTGGGAGTTATTCCGCTTCCGCTTTATGTCGTGATTGCG
>NZ_PNXQ01000012.1:360969-377861 GCF_005217525.1 Paenibacillus terrae
ATTTTATCGAATTTCTAAAGAACCGAAGTAATCAGCAAATGGAGTCACTAATGGACGATATTATAAATGAAAACGCTGAAGCACTTAGGGAATTAGCCAAATGAAGAATATCAGTTTAGAACAAATTATTCAATTCCATACTAAGATTGTAAAGGCAACAGGTGGTTCGGTCGGGGTTAGGGATCATGGAATGATTGAAAGTGCATTACGAAAAGCAGAAGCAACCTTGAATGGACAGGAGCTTTACGAAGGTACGATAAGGAAAATATCTGTAATTGGATACGCGTTAATAAAGAATCATGGATTTATTGACGGGAATAAACGTATAGGTGTAGCGACAATTTTATTTTTATTACGTTTAAATGGATTGTCAATAAAATATGAACAGAAAGAACTAATTGAATTAGGATTAAAAACGGCAGAAGGAACAATTAAAGAAGAGAATATTGAACAATGGATAGAAGAACATCGAGTATAGAAAGTGCTTGATGTTCTTTGCTTAATAGAGGATATTTGTAGGCAACTCAAAGAAGGCCGATACATCATCTAACATAATATTCACGCATCGGGCTATGCCCTTGGTTTGGCCGAGGAATTTCGTTATGTAGATGGAGAGCATCTTTAAAACCTTGCAAATAGATTTCACTCTCTAAAATAGCTTGAACAGAAAGGTCTGCGTCATCAAAAAGGAATAGAGTCTTTTGTATATCCTCTGATAGTAGTTCATGTAACTGCTTGAAGTAAAGATTCCGTTCGGATGAGAACTGGTTGTAGCTGGAGTTGTTTTTGATAAGCTCGATATATAAAGATTCAATTCGATTACGAATCAGTGAATCGAGTAAGAATTCTAAAGAATTATGCATATTTGAACACCATCCAATGGATTTAATTTCGTGAATAAAAGTTTAACTTATTGAATATTATTTTATCATAACAAACAAACAAGTCAATACATGTTGAAGATGTTTTTGATAAAGAAAATATACTTTCATATAATTAAAGAAAATTCACTTCATGTGTGAAAGGAATAACAGATGATTAGTTACAAACCTTTTCAAAAATTATTGATCGACAGGGAAATTAAGAAGCAGGACTTACTTAAAATGACGGGGATTTCGTCTGCTACAATGGCGAAGCTCAATACGAATGAATATGTGTCATTAGAAGTAATTGATAAATTATGTACGGCTTTAGGTTGTCAACCAGGAGATTTATTGGAACACATAGCAGAGCAATGACAGATCAAGATCAAGGAAGAATTTTGGTTGATCGAAGAAGTGATTCCGTCGTATAACATAAATATTCAAGCTGTGGCTCCATCGGAGCCTGGGTCTGCTATATAGTCTTTTTATCTAATAGGATTAGCTGAAGTTTATTTGACCCACACGTACTTCTCATTGATGAAATGTCAATAAAAGTGTGAACTCTTTAGATAGCGGATTTAATAATTCTACAAATTGAGACTTTGCCAATCGTAAGAAGGCTAAAGTCTTTTTGTGTTTTCGAAATATATGAGCGATCTCCCGACAATCTTTATTCCTCCTCAAATCACTCCCCCCCACACAAAGGTTAAAATTTTATAAAAAAAGTTCAAAACCAGCAAAGACCTTTCCCGGCTTGGAATGATACCATGTGGTTGCACATAAAAAAAGGAGAGGCGTTCATCGCCACTCTATTGTAAGCGCTATCTAATATCTACTCTAATCAGCACTAAATGACCCGCATCACATGAGGAAAGGGGAGCTTCATATGAAAAAAGGAGCTGTTGTCGTCTGGCTTCTGGTTTTAGCCTTGATGCTTTCAGCCTGTAATTTGGCAGAGAGTGGAACAGGCAGCAAGGAAAAAGGCTATGTGGGCATTTCCATGCCGACCAAATCGTCCGAGCGTTGGGTAGGGGACGGAGAGAATATGGTCCGGCTGTTTCAGGAGCAAGGCTATAAAACAGATTTACAGTATGCCGAGGACGTGGTGGAAAACCAGATTGCCCAAATTGAAAATATGATTACCAAGGGCGTGAATGTCATGGTGGTTGCATCTGTGGACGGGAATACACTAACAGATGTGATCCAGAAGGCGCACGACCGGGGGATTCAGGTTATTTCCTATGACCGTCTGATTCGGAACACGCCGTATCTGACGTATTATGCGACCTTCGACAACTTTAAGGTGGGCGTGCTACAGGCGTCATATATTGAGAAAAAGCTGGGACTCAAGGAAGGCAAAGGCCCCTTCAATGTGGAGCTGTTTGGCGGTTCGCCGGATGATAATAACGCGTACTTTTTCTTTAACGGCGCGATGTCTGTCCTCAAGCCATACATTGATTCGGGCAAACTGGTTGTGCGCAGCAAGCAGATGACGATGGCGCAGATCGCTACGCTGCGGTGGGATGGAGCTTTGGCCCAGTCGCGAATGGATAATCTGCTGAGCGCCTACTATTCGGGAGCCAATCTGGACGCGGTGTTATCCCCGTATGATGGGATTAGCATCGGTATTATTTCATCCCTCAAAGGGGTTGGCTACGGATCAGCGAACAAGCCGCTGCCGATCATTACGGGGCAGGATGCGGAGCTGGCTTCGATCAAGTCGATTGTGGCCGGGGAGCAGACGCAAACTATATTCAAGGATACTCGCAAGCTGGCTGAGCAGACGGTTGTGATGGCCAACAGCATTTTACAGGGCAAACAAGCAGAAGTGAATGATGCCAAATCGTATAACAACGGAATAAAAGTAGTTCCTGCTTATTTGCTTGACCCGATCTCGGTGGATCGGACGAATGTCGAGAAGGATATTGTGGGGAGTCATTATTACACCAAGGAGCAAATCGGACTGAAATAAGAGCAGGCTATTCAAACCGAAAGGAGTGTACCCCATGACTGGAATCATTTTGGAAATGAAGGGAATTACCAAGACCTTTCCCGGCGTGAAGGCGTTGGAAAATGTAAACCTCAAGGTCAAGGAAGGCGAAATCCATTCCCTGTGTGGTGAGAACGGTGCGGGCAAATCGACGCTGATGAAGGTACTGAGTGGTGTATATCCGCATGGAACCTACGAAGGGGATATTATTTTCCAGGGTAAAACATGCGAGTTCAAGGACATCAAGCAGAGCGAGGAATTGGGGATCGTCATTATCCATCAGGAGCTGGCGCTGATCCCGTATCTCTCGATTGCGGAAAATATTTATCTGGGCAATGAACGCGCCAGCGGCGGCGTGATTGATTGGAAAGAGACTTTTGTGGGCACACGCGAGCTGCTGTCCAAGGTGGGTCTGAGCGAAAATCCCAATACTTTAGTTACGAACATCGGGGTCGGGAAGCAGCAACTGGTTGAAATTGCGAAAGCGCTCTCTAAAAAGGTAAAGCTGCTCATTCTTGATGAGCCGACAGCGGCGTTGAATGAGGACGACAGCGAAAACCTGCTAAATTTGATGCTTGAATTTAAAAGACAGGGCATTTCCTGCATTCTCATCTCCCACAAGCTGAATGAGGTCGCCAAGGTATCTGATTCGATCACGATTTTGCGGGACGGGAAGACGATTGAGACGCTGGATATGAAAAAGGATCAGGTCACAGAGGACCGGATTATTAGCGGGATGGTTGGACGTGATCTGACCAGCCGTTACCCGGAGCGCCATGCGGAAATTGGCAAGGTCATTTTGGAAGTGAAGGATTGGACGGTGTATCACGAGCATCATGCGGAGCGCAAGGTGCTGGAACAGGTGAATCTCAACATTCGGCGTGGCGAAATTGTCGGCATTGCCGGGCTGATGGGAGCGGGACGGACGGAGCTGGCGATGAGTATTTTTGGTAAATCGTATGGACGCAATATCTCCGGGCAACTGATCAAGGACGGCAAACCGATCCAGAACAACACGGTAACAGACGCGATCAACAACGGCTTCGCCTATGTAACCGAGGATCGCAAGGAGTATGGCCTTATTCTGATGGACGATATCAAGCGTAATATTTCGCTGACCGGCCTGAACAAGCTGACGAAGGGCGCTGTCGTCAATGAGCAGGAGGAAGTCGTTGTTGCAGAGGAAATGAAGAAGAGCATGAACATCAAAGCGCCGAGCATTTTACAGAAAACAGGCAATCTGAGCGGTGGCAATCAGCAGAAGGTGGTACTGAGCAAATGGATTTTTGCCGGGCCGGACATTCTGATTCTGGATGAGCCGACGCGGGGCATTGATGTGGGCGCCAAATATGAAATTTATACGATTATTCATCGACTTGCCGCTGAAGGCAAGGGTGTGCTGGTTATTTCGTCCGAGCTGCCAGAGGTACTGGGCTTGTGTGACCGGATTTACGTCATGAACGCCGGGCGGATTACGGGAGAGGTTAGCCGTGAGGACGCGTCGCAGGAAACATTGATGAGATATATGACCAAGTCGGGAGGCGTGAAGCATGGAAACCATAACTAAATTATTTAAAAATAACATCCGCCAATATGGCATGATGATTGCGCTGGTCGTCATTATGATCCTGTTCGAGGTGCTGACGGGCGGCCTGCTGTTGAAGCCGATTAATATTACAAATCTGATTTTGCAAAACAGCTACATTCTCGTGCTCGCTATCGGGATGGTGCTGGTCATCATCACGGGACATATTGATTTGTCTGTCGGCTCGATCGCCGCTTTTGTCGGGGCAGTGGCCGCCATCATGATGGTGGATTGGCAGCTTCCGGCGTGGATCGCCGTGATTGCAGCCTTGGTAGTCGGAGCGCTGATCGGCGCATGGCAAGGGTTCTGGGTCGCCTATGTGCGGATTCCGGCCTTTATCGTGACGTTGGCAGGGATGCTGCTCTTCCGTGGCTTGACGATGATTGTACTGGAAGGTCAATCCATCTCTCCTTTTCCGGGTGGCTTTCAGAAAATCAGTTCAGGCTTCCTGCCTGATTTTGCTTCCTCGGGTTATAACCTGGTATCGGTCATTGTCGGCATCGCGCTCACGGTATGGTTTATCGTCAACGAGCTTCGCGAACGCCGTTCCCAGCTTAAATACGGCTTCGAGGTTCCGTCACAGACTCTATTTGTACTCAAGCTGATTGTGGTGGCTGCTGTCATCAATCTGTTCACCTTTATGCTCGCAAGCTATGCGGGGATTCCGAACATTCTCGTATTGCTGTTCATTCTGATCGTTGTGTACTCCTTCGTCATGAACCGCACGGTTATGGGCCGACATGTGTATGCGCTGGGCGGGAATGAAAAGGCGGCGGGTCTGTCCGGTGTCAAAACGAAAAAAGTAACGTTCTGGGTATTCGTCAACATGGGCGTGATGGCTGCCATTTCCGGTCTGATCTTCGCTGCACGTCTGAACGCGGCTACACCAAGAGCAGGTACGAACTTTGAGCTGGATGCTATCGCAGCTTGCTTTATCGGTGGGGCTTCGGCATCCGGCGGGATCGGAACGGTTTTCGGAGCGATTATCGGTGGTTTGGTCATGGGTGTACTGAATAACGGCATGTCCCTGATCGGTCTGGGCATTGACTGGCAGCAAGGCATCAAGGGCTTGGTGCTGCTGCTGGCGGTAGCCTTTGATATTTACAACAAAAACAAAAGATCAGCCTAAACTTCATATCCTATAGATTGTACAAAAAGAACCTCCAGTCCCACTTGAAATGTGGATGCTGGAGGTTCCTTGTTGGTTGGGCCTTGCCGCTATCAATCCTGCGTATTTAAGTCGTCACCATTTGTCCGCCGTTTACATGCAGCGTTTGGCCTGTAATATAGGAGCCGTCATCCGAAGCCAGCAGCACATAAGCAGGGGCCAGCTCATAAGGCTGCCCGGCACGCTTCATCGGCGTATTGGTTCCGAAGGTGCGGATCGCTTCCGGCGATTGTGTGGCGGCATTCAGCGGAGTCCAGATTGGACCGGGAGCAATAGCGTTCACACGAATGCCCTGATCGACCAGATTATTAGCCAGAGCGCGGGTAAAGCTGACAATCGCCCCTTTGGTAGCTGAATAGTCGATCAGATTCTTTTGACCCACATACGCTGTAATCGAAGCCGTATTGACGATACTGGCCCCAGCCCGCATATAAGGCAGCGCTGCCGTTGTCATATGGAAGAAGGAAATAATATTCGTATCAAACGTGTCACGAAGCTGCTGCTCGCTGATATCCAGATACGATTCACGCACAAACTGAACACCAAGATTATTAATGAGGATGTCAATACGTCCAAAGGTTTCTATCGCTTTTTGAACAACCAGACCACAGTTGCTTTTTTGCCTCAAATCCCCCGGAATTAACAAACAGCGTCTGCCGAGCTTATGGATGACGTCACGTGTTTCCATGGCATCCTGATGCTCATCGAGATAAGCAATGACCAGATCGGCTCCTTCTTTGGCAAAAGCGACAGCAACCGCACGTCCGATTCCACTATCCCCGCCGCTAACGATGGCAACCCGGTCCTGAAGCTTCCCGGTGCCAATATACTTCGGATTGTCAAAAATAGGACGGGGAACCATCAGATATTCCAATCCCGGCTGTCTATATTGATGTTGAGGAGGAAAGGCGATCGGAACTTCTTTACATTGGGTTTCTGTACCGTAATAAGGATATGGCCAATTCATGATTAATCCCTTCTTTAGGCGGTTTTGAAATCCAATATATTCGAAATGGGCGTAAACGGTGACTTACGACCTGTCCGCTGCTAGATAGGCATCATCCGTTTCCGGCAAGCCGTATTCAGACATTATCCCGAAATACTCGCTCCATCTATCGGAATATGCACACGATCATTCAGTCCTTCGCGGTTAATATGTTCCGTAAGCTCAAAGCGGGTGAGCAGACAATGGTTGATCGCTTCCATATGGACAGCCACTACTTGTGTATAAGGGGCGTATTGCGCAACCGTCGTTACATCCTGCGCTGTCATCGTAATTGGATCACCGACTGTGAACCGCGCTCCTCCGGCATTCACAATCGTCCACTCCGGATGGTACTTGTCGAGAGCTTCTGCCACTTCACTGCACCAGATTGTGTCCCCGGCCAAATAGACAACAGGCTCGCCCGGAGCTTGGAATACAAAGCCCGATACGGGGCCCATCTGTTCCCCAATTTCTCCAGTACCATGATGCCCGGTTGTGCGGATGATCTCAATCTCTCCCACAGAACCAACCACCCAAACTGGAGTCACCTGCGTAAAACCGTCAGCGGCGATCTGATCTTCATTTCCGGGCTGGCAGAGGATAGGAAGCTGTTTGTCCAGCCATTGCGCTGCTGCCAGGTCCCAGTGATCCGGGTGCAAATGCGTAACGATAACAACGTCAGGCTGTCCGAGTGTTTCCCACTGCGGCGGCAAGGGAACCAACGGATTGCGACGGTCGTTCTCCGTATTCGGAATAGGCGGATTTACGCCAGGCTCGCTCAGCATCGGGTCGATCAGGAATTTTACTCCACCATATTCTAACCATAGGGTTGCATTGCGGATCAGTGTGATTTTCATATCTGGAATCTCCTTTTAAGTTGGACAGATTAATTTTTATCCGAATATGTTCGGCAGTTGTTTGTTTCTGTTACAATCATATCTGATGCAAGAAGCTACAGGCTACGGCCTGCTGAAAGGAAAACAAGAATTCTCGTTTCATCATGAAAGGAAAAATGGCTATGGAACTATTCGTACCTGATGAGATCGACCTGCGCATCCTTCATCATCTGATTGAGGACAGCTCTTTATCGCACAAGGAGATGGGTCTGCTTGTACATCTTACGGGCCAGGCGGTAGGAGCGCGTGTTCGAAAAATGCAGGATGCAGGCATCATCGAGGGCTACACGCTACGCTGGAACCCTGAAAAAATGGGGCAGACCATTCATGCCTTTATTACGGTGTTTTTGAATTCGGGAACCGTTCATAGTGCTTTCCAGGCATTCGCACGGAAGCATCCCTCTATTATTGAGATTCATCGGGTTAGCGGGGAGGGCTGTTACTGGATGCGCTTGCGCATGTCCTCACAGGAAGAGCTAAATACCATGCTTGATGAACTGACGCGGTACGGCAATTACAAGCTAAGCTTTTCGTTAGGAGAAATAAAATGATAAAAGCTCCCGGTGCTGGTGCCGGGAGCTTTTTGTTAGAGACGCATAGAGGTTAGCTATGCAGGCTCATTTTTAAAATATGCTGCAAGCCGTGCGATCCCATCTTGGTGTCGCCTTCGTCTTTAAAGCCGCATTTGAGATACAGACTTTGAGCAGGCAGATTACGGGCGTTGACACCCAGCACGACTTCACGAACATGTGGGAAATACTCGGAGATATATATAGGGGCAGTAACCGAAATGACGACAGGATGGCAGTGCGGGTCTTGCTTGGCCAGTGCCAGCATTTCATCCGGCATTCCGGTAAACTGCTGCTGATCCTCAGGCAAATAAAACGTATGTAAAATGGCATCATGCTCACAATGGTAAGGGATAAGCTCCACGTCAGCGGTAGAAGAAGGCTGTGAGGTAAAAAAAAGAAACCTGAACTCATCTTACTTACGTATTACCCGTTACATAAACAAGCATGGTTAAAAGGAGACGTGTACTTCTATGAAGCAGGCTGCACAATATCGTGAAAGTCAGGATCTATTGCGTCATGAGCTGAAAGCCATTGAGGCGTGGGAGAAGGCGCAAAAGGATATTTTTTTCTGGGAAAAGCTCGGCAGATGGCCCTTTATGCTGCTGGATCGGCTGACGCCTAAAATCATTAAAGACAAACTGGAGCAATTGCTTAACGAGCTGGGAAGCTTTATCCAAAACGGTGGTAAATATCTGGTGAAAGAAGAAACGGTTCTGAATAAGCTGAAACAGACGGCCCGTGAACACGTGATTCGGCAAAATGACGCGGATTCCACTTCTGATACGCAGGATCGGCTTCATGATGGGGAAAACACTGATTCGGACATTAGCCCTGAACCGGCGTGGGGATTGAAGCAGGCGGCTGGGCTACCTCTGACGATCATGGATCAGACCGCTGACGATATGATAGCAGGCCGTGTCACCTTTGCTACCGCTCAGGGGGCAACGACAGGGATCGGCGGAGTATTTACCATCGCAGCGGATATTCCTATTTTGCTCGGCTTGTCGCTCAAGGTACTTCAGGAAATGGCCTTATGCTACGGCTTCAATCCTGATGAGAAGCAGGAACGCATCTTTATCATTAAATGTATGCAGTTCGCTTCATCCGATATTGTGGGCAAAAAGGCTGTACTGGAGGAACTGGCCTTGTTTGATGATCCTTCACGCCAGGCGCAGGTCTTTTCCCAGATGCAGGGGTGGAGAGAAGTCGTTAATACGTACCGCGATCAGTTTGGATGGAAAAAGCTGCTCCAGATGGTCCCGATTGCGGGTATTTTGTTTGGCTCCATTGCCAATCGAAGTGCTATTCGTGACGTGGCTGAGGCGGGTAAAATGCTATACAGGAAGCGTCGTATTTTGATACGTTTGACGGAAGAAGAGAGCTGACTGGATGGTTCGGGATACAAGAGGGGAATCTTTCTTGGCTTGCCTGGAGAATCAGCTTAGGCCATTACGAAGGTGTGAAGCGGCCGGGATGGCCGCCACACGCTTGCCTGCTACACTTCGGCTCCGTTTTCTTCCGCCCAGCGGTTCAGGGTTTTATCTGTAGGAAGCAGGAAGGTCAAAATACCGAGCAGCGGCAAAAAGCCGCACAGGAACATGATGTTCGTGATGCCTACTTTGTCGATCCAGTTGCCGAGCACGAGCGCACCCACACCGCCAAGGCCAAAAGCGAGGCCTGTGATCAGACCGGAGACGGTTCCGATTTTGCCGGGTACGAGCATTTGGGCATATACGACCGTAATGGAGAAGCTCGACAGCATGATAAATCCGATAATTGGCAGCAGAATAGCCGTCCAGAATTGGTTGGCGTAAGGCAGCAGCAACGCAAGAGGTGCGGCCAATACCATGGACAGGAAAATCATATTGCGTTTACCAAAACGGTCTGCCAGTGGACCACCAAAGAAAGTGCCTAGCGCACCAGCTCCTAGAAATAGGAAAATGTACAGCTGTGCATCAGCCAGTGGCATTTTGAACACTTCCATCAGGTAAAACGAATAGTAGCTGCCGACCGAGGTCGAGTACCACGAACGGACGAATACCAGCAGAATGAGAACAACCATGGCAAACATAATACGGTTGCGTACTTCGGGCTTCATACGGCGCGCTGCCGCTTTTTTACGTGCATAGCCTTCTGTGCGCAGGACGTTACCATACCAGCGGGCGATGAACGACTGCACCACAATCCCGGCCGCAGCAATACCTGTGAACCAGATGGCGCCAAATTGCCCTAGTGGGATAAAGATCCAGCTCGTAAGCATGGGGGCCAGCGATTGGCCTGCATTGCCGCCGACCTGGAAAATGGACTGGGCCAGCCCCCGTCGTGGTCCTGCCGCCATGTGGGATACCCGCGAGCCTTCCGGGTGAAAGGCAGCCGAGCCCAGACCCACGAAGATGACCGCGATGAGCACTGCTTTATAATCGGGAGCATAGGCGAGCAGCAGCATGCCTGTCAGCGTAAAGCCCATGCCGATCGGAAGGATCGCGGGCGTAGGTCTTTTGTCCGAAAACAAGCCAATGACGGGCTGCATGATCGATGCTGTAAAATTGATGGCGAATGAAATCCAGCCGATCTGCGTGTAGCTGAGGTTCATGGATTCTTTTAAGATCGGGAAGATCGCAGGAATGACCGATTGAATCGAGTCGTTGAACAGATGAACGAAACTGATGGCAATCAGAATCGCAAAAACGGTGCCCTTCGCTTGAGGTCCCGGCAGGGGGAGCGATGGGCTCGTTTCATTTTGTGCAGCAGTTTTAGTAGTCATGGCAACCTCCGGTTAAGTATGTATATTTTAAGATATAGGAAGCGATTCGTTTGCAGCAAATGGCTGAAAGGGGGATAAAGTCCGCCTTTGCTCGGTGGTTCTTTCCCATCCTGCTGCATACTCGCAATTGCTTGATTTAGTTGGATTTTCTACACGTCACATGGAAATTAAAATCATTTTTTCTATAACAGACTAAACAAGGGTGTCTCCAGAGTCCGTATATGCGGCTCTTGGGATGCCTTTTTTCTTTTAACAAAACCAGGCTCTTCATTTAACAAACTTAAGATATGATTCTTTATATCATACAACTTGTTGTATAGGTAATAGCTTTGTAGAGAACGCATGAAGAGCACAAGAGAGGATATGATTTGAGGATGAAATCGTTAAAGAAACCATTATCAGTTGCTTTATTATCTGTACCCTTACTTATAGGTTCCCTGGGTGGAAGTTATGCGAGTGCGGCAACCATACCAACAACGGTAACTGCGCCAGAGCCGTCTTGGGGATATTTCGTAGATCATTACAAAAATAATAATTCTGATCATAAGACGGAAAGTTCAAATCCGACACTCGGGTTGCTTTCCGGATTTAATAAGCTTTGGACTCCCGGTACTACCTGGGATACAGGTACCAAGCTGAACAGTAGCGTACTGGATGCCAATATTCAAAAAGTTATTGATATTGCTGCTCGCCGTACTTCCAGTGAGGCAGATGCGGCTTATTTGGATGATCGCAGAAATCAGAGCTACAGTGTGATCGACGGTCTGGGTTCGCTTACCGATGTATATCGAAAGAATGCAGGGGCAACTACAACAATCAATGACATTCCGGCAGATGCCTTGACTAAAAAATATGAAGATGCCGGAACCAATGCAGGCAGTACGAGTTCTGCTCTTGGCAATATCGTGAATTTGGTCAATACCTTGCGAGGTGATTACTCTTCGACGAGCTCGGCCAAGGCTTATTTTAGCTATCCTCGTCCGTTTCGTTGGAGCAATAATTCAGTCGTGGTTCCGACGCTGCTTCCTGCTCAAAATTCTGATCCAAGCAAGGATGGAGGCTTTCCTAGCGGTCATACCAATGCTGCGTATCTTAGCGCTATTGCTATGGCCTATGCCGT
The DNA here is from genome assembly GCF_005217525.1 of Paenibacillus terrae. GTDB lineage: Bacteria > Bacillota > Bacilli > Paenibacillales > Paenibacillaceae > Paenibacillus > Paenibacillus terrae_C. Next base: position 372,913 of record NZ_PNXQ01000012.1, read on the forward strand.
ACCAGAGCGTTACCAGGAACTGCTGACACGAGCATCTGAACTGGGCAACAACCGTATTGTTGCCGGTATGCATTCGCCATTTGATGTTATGGGAGGGCGCGTCATGGCCACTGCGACAGCGGCTGCCATCCTGTCTGATCCGGCCAATAGCAGTTTAAAGAAAGCAGCTTATCAGGATGCTCACAGTACATTGTTAACGCAAAAGGGGACTGCCCCGGATCGGTTCAGCAATTACTCTGCCAATAAAAAAAGCTATACTGAACGATTGACCTACGGATTCAGTCCAATGAACCCGACCACGACTGCAATGACGGTGCCTAAGGGAGCTGAGGTGCTGCTGGAAACACGTCTGCCTTACCTGGACAGCACACAACGCCGCTGGGTTTTAGCTACTACAGGCCTTCCCTCCGGCTATCCCGTACTGGATGATGCTGAGGGATGGGGACGACTTAATCTCTTTTCCGCCGCAGATGGTTATGGTGCATTCGCCAATAACGTTAACGTGACCATGGACGCTTCCAAAGGCGGTTTCAATGCTTTGGATCGCTGGCGCAACAATATCTCCGGCGTTGGAAAGCTGACCAAAAAGGGTACAGGTACATTGAAGCTGCTGGGCAACAATACGTATTCCGGTGGTACACAGATCGACCAAGGCAGACTTGAAGGGAATTCAGAGACGGCTTTCGGAAATGGGGATGTGACGAACAACGGGGGTACCCTCACTGAAAATGTTGCTGGAAAGCTGATCATCGGCGGCAATTACAAACAATCTGCCAAGGGCACACTGGAGCTCAACCTTCAGAGTAAAAATGATTTGGTCAAAATTAAAGGTACTGCAATACCCAATGGGAAATTGCGTCTGAATTTTTCAAACAAATATGTACCAGCTAACGGTGCCACGATCATGACTTATGGTAAACGAAATGGAGCATTTACTTCCATTGAAACCACAGGATTGCCAAGCAAGTACAAAGTGAAGGTTGTCTATAAAGCTGACAGTATCCAGTTAAAAGTTACAAAGTAACAAAGTAACAAAGTAACAAACTAGGTATATAACAATTGCAGTGCACCTTTAGAATTCATCGGATAACGGAAGGGTTATTCCCATGTCAATTCTAAGGGTGCACTTTGTTGTTTAATGATGTGGATATTAGGTTTTAAGTATCTTTACAATAGCAAATCATTGGTAGTGAAATTTCTGAAGTGTTAACGGTTATCTACAGTCTCCGGGTACATATCATGATTCATCATGCGATGTTCTGCCATTTGCTCATATTTGGTTCCCGGTTTGCCGTAGTTTGTGTATGGATCAATGGAGATGCCACCGCGCGGCGTAAACTTGCCCCACACTTCGATATAACGCGGGTCCATCAGCTTGATCAGGTCGTTCATCATGATGTTGACGCAGTCCTCATGGAAATCGCCGTGGTTGCGGAAGCTGAACAGGTACAGCTTAAGGGATTTGCTTTCGACCATTTTGATATCGGGAATGTAGCTGATGTAGATAGTGGCAAAATCCGGCTGTCCTGTAATCGGGCACAGGCTGGTGAACTCCGGGCAATTGAATTTTACAAAATAATCGCGGTACGGATGCTTATTATCAAAGCTTTCCAGAATGGCGGGATCGTAGGCAAAGGTGTATTGTGTGCCTTGATTGCCAAGCAGGGTAACGTCGGTCATTTCTTCGGGTGTTCTTCCGGTCATATTGGATAAGGCTCCTTAAGTTTAGTTTGGTAAACGAGATGGGAGTTATGGTGGTGAAGGTTCGGTTAGGTGACGTTCCGCTGCCAACCGCCGTCAACACCATAAAGTCCCTACTCGTTTACATGAGGTTGGGCAGAAGTGAATAAAGCTCGCTCCTTTATTAAGTAGCGCCACTTTGAGAAACCCCGTTCTCACGGACGAGGGTTTCTCTTGTTTTATAACTTTGGATGTCGAAAGTATATTTCAACGAATTGGGTGTAACTTTTGTATCACATACAGCTCATATGGAATATATTACATTGATGTGCTATACGCCGCGTTTGTTGCCCCATACGAGGGTGTGGAGCTGCGGGAGCACTCTTACGTCGTTCAGACGTGAATCGTCCATGACACGGTCAATAAGCCATTCATAACGCTGCAATAGGGATTCCGCAATCTGTTCCGTGTTCTCCGTATTCACATCCGGGTTGCCAGTCTGGAGGAACAGCGGTACATGTGGATAGCGCTCGTGAACGGTGCGTGCATATGTGAGATCAATGTCATCGAATATGACGACCTTCAAGCTGCATGCTCCATGGTAGAATCTCGCTGACTCATTAGCGGCTTGCTCTGTGCATGCTGCGGTTGTGACGTGTGCCGCAGACCAGGACTCTCCAGCCGCCTTCCAGTCAGTAATCTTCCGATTTGACAGGCGGGCTACGATGTCACCCAGCACGTCCCAATTGGTCGACATACCAGAGCTGGGCGGCTTGGGCGACAGGGTTACCTCGTCGATATCATACAGCCATTCCTGCCAGCGGGAGCCTTGTGTTTCGACAGCGGTGGCAATGCCTTGGCTGCGCAGCAGCGTGATTAGCTCTCCAAGCTGCGGCAACAGGGCCGGGTTGCCCCCGGATAGGGTCACATGTGAAAACCGTGCGCCACCGATGGCCTGAAGCTCCTGCCAAATGTCTGTTGCGCTGAGACGACGGATCTGTTCCTTGGCGCTGCCGTCCCAGGTAAAGGCGGAATCGCACCATGAGCAGTGGTAATCGCAGCCAGCGGTACGTACAAACATCGTTTTGCGCCCAATGACCATGCCTTCGCCCTGAACGGTAGGACCAAACACCTCCAGTACAGGGATCGGGGCTGTTTTTGGGCCCCGGGAAGGTGTGGCTGTTTGTTGAGTCGTCGTAGTATTACTCATCCAGCATCCACTCCCGTCGGAATTCGGCATAGCTGGTAGGTGTTTCGAACAGCCGGACAAATTCAGTACGCCCGCATTCCACACGATGGCGGAATGCTTCCGAGGTTAGGGCGGACTCCATTTGTTCGAAGATCCAGACGACCATATTTTCCGCCGTTGTATTCATGGGGGGCAGCGTCTCATTCAGATAGCGGTGATCCAGATAAGGCTCAATCCGCTCCTTCCAGATCGTTTTGATATCACCAAAATCAAGGGTCAGACCGGTTTCGCCCGGTATGCCGCTAATGCCGAAAACGACGATATAAGTATGTCCGTGCAGATTTTTGCATTTGCCTTCGTAGCAGTGCAAATGGTGTGCTGCATCGAACGTAAATTGCTTGCTGACCAGAACACGTTTGCGATGATAACGCAGCTGGGAGCGTTCAATGTCCGTCCCGAACTGCTGGAGCTTGTCGACGATACGAAAGGGGCCCGGCTCACGCATGGCCTTCAACCCCTTGCGACGAAACTCCGCGTACAGCCAGATACTGTTCCAGCCCGGCCCGGCGCAGTTTGCAGGCAGGGCATTCGCCACAGCCGTCGCCAATGACGCCGTTATAGCATGTTAGTGTACGGGTTCTCACAAACTCAAAGGCTTCCAGCTCATCGGCCATTTGCCAGGTTTCGGCCTTATTCAACCACATGAGCGGGGTATGAATGACAAAGGGATAGTCCATGGAAAGATTTAAAGTAACATTCAGCGATTTGATAAAAGAATCCCGGCAATCGGGGTAGCCGCTAAAATCCGTCTCGCAGACGCCTGTGATGATGTGACGGGCTCCTTTTTGCTTGGCGAGCACGGCTGCGAAGCTGAGGAACAGCAGATTGCGGCCGTCTACAAAGGTGCTGGGCAGCTCACCTTCCTGCTGAGTAATGTCAATGTCGGTGCGTGTGAGGGCATTGGGGGCTAATTGATTGAGCAGGCTCATATCCAGTACCGATTGCGGAACGCCCAGCTCGTGGGCAATCCCGGCCGCTACTTCGATTTCCTGCTTGTGGCGTTGACCGTAATCGAACGTCACCGTTTCTACTTCGGCAAAATGTTTTTTCGCCCAAAATAAACAGGTGGTGCTGTCTTGACCGCCGCTGAATACGACGACCGCTTTTTCGTTTGCAAACATAAAAAAACCTCTCGATCTTCTTGGAATGGTGTAAGACACAGGGTCTTGTCACTTGGAAGAAGGAGAGTTCTTGAACCGACTTCAACAAAAAACAGGCCTTGCCCCGCGATTATTTTTTCATGCGGAGGACAAAGCATCGTTAGTTTTTTATAGAGGGAGTTCGCGAACCTCTCCCATGCATGGAGCATGGACTTTCTTCATTTGATGTCTGCCAGAGGACAGAAGCCTTCATTATAGCATGGCAGAGCTATTTGATAAACACTCCTCCAAATGGAATGACTTCCCTTAAAAAGCGTTTGATCACGCCATCGTCGTTCATATCCTGCTGGAGTCGTCGATGATGCTCACCCGCATGAAAAAGCACAGTACCGTGTCCGGTCATTTTAAAATGATAATTCATATGCTGACTGGCCAGATGGTTGCCGTACACCGTCAGCTCTAGCTTGGCGTTTTCGGGATAGGCAATGACGCTGCTTGCATCGACATACATCGGTTCTGTTGGATGAAGCTGTTCCTGGCATACCAGTCCCTGAGTCAATAGACCGATCTGACCGATGCCATCGAATTTCATTTTAATGACGTCCCGACTGAACAACATGTTTTTCATGCTCAGCAGCTTGGTACGCATATGGATACCGGAGCTGTACCAGAACAGGTTGCGAAAATCGTATAGCAGATCATCGCCTCCTTCCAGCTCAATCATTTTTAGACTGAAGCCGGGAGGAAGCGCGGCAATCAGACGACAAGTCCCTGTAAAATCGGCCTGAATCAGCTTGTGCTTGCGGTACATGCCTTTGATATTCATCAGCTTGTCACTGCGGCCTGAGCTGGGGCCACGGTAAGCGATGATTTGCTGCGGGTGAAGAACATGCAGCTTTTCGCCCTCCGCCAGATCAAGC
>NZ_PNXQ01000012.1:377871-418999 GCF_005217525.1 Paenibacillus terrae
TCCTTTCAGAGAGCTAGTATCTTCCTGAACGTCGACGCATCCCGTATCGCAGCAGGCGGATACCGATAAAATAACCAGCCAGCAGAATGACGGCTGTGAGGATCAGCATCTTGTTACGGTGTGAAGCCTGATCGCGCTGAACCTGAAGATTTTTCAGCTCGGTAACGGTGTCGGTCAGCTTGCGATTTTGCTCTAATAGTTGAGCGTTTTGCTCCTGATAAACCTCAATGCTGCTATGGGCCTTTTGCAGCTCTTCCTGCGTTTGCTTATAGCTTTCCTTGAGCTGATATACATCGCCAGGCAGCCTGGAAAATTGCTCAAAGCCCTGGTATACATCATCCCAGTAGGCGGCATGCGCTCCCGGAACTCCGGTTCCGCCAAACATAAACATAAGCGCTACAGCAGTGCAGGCGACACGGCGGCAGAAAGCAAAGCGAGAAATTTGTCGTACCAAGAGATATTCCTCCTTCTGATGCACCAAGATGTTAAATGATAAGCATAATTACCCATATCTTATGGTTACGTATAGTGTAATGATTAGGGTTCAAAGTTTAGAATAACAGGATGACAAATCCGGGAGAAATATTTACAAAAAAAGTCGATATTCTAGTTTAAGTGTACCTCAAAACGGGTATATCAAGGAAGCAGCAAGATTCCGTAATTTTCTGGCGAGCATGTACAAGAGCCAACCCTATTTGATGAAGGACAGAAATGAGTAAAAATATATTAAGCAAGAAATATAGAAGGGGAAATGAACGATGAACGAAAAAGAACAAACCTATAAAACGTTAAAAATAACAGTAAACGGAAAGCCTTTGTCGAAGGAACTGGTGGTGGACAGCATAACTTTTGCGCCTATTACCGATATTTGCACAAAAGCGAATGTTTCTTTGGCAGAAACTACAATTTCTTAGCTTTATATATGAAGAGAGACTATAATGCAGCCCGGCTTATGCCGGGCTGTTTTTTTGCGTAATTATGCAATTTTATTGGGCTAAAATGTTATTTATTGATATACGCCCCTCTTCCTACAGATTACCTGTATAATTTTCGGTAACGAACATATGTTCCCTGACAATATAGTGTCAGATAACACTGTTAATTTAGAGTTACATGTTCTTTTTAGGGGGAATTTACCAGTGTTGAAGTCAATGGTTAATGTAACGTACACATGGGACAAAGAGTCTATATCTGCGAATGGGTCCGAACAAGTAAATCTGCTGATAGAATGGGGCCATGGGGCTATACGTAAAAGAAAAGGGACTTTAATGCCGAAAACAGTTGGATGTGACCTGCAGCTTCGGTTCATTCCAGAGAGTGGAGTAAACCTATTGAAAGTAGATGGGGCCAGGCTCAGCTTTAGTCGCTCGGAAGACGGAGAATTTATGCTTGTTCACTGTGGTGATACGCGAAGGGGGAAGTATAAGCAGGCTATTTTGTCATTTTCTATACCGTCCCATTCTTCCGGAAGACATACCATTGGAATGATGGAGTGGAGCTGGCGTAAGACTAATCAGGAAAAACGGACGCTGATTCGAACGGACCAGCTCTATATCCATTACACACATCATCTTGGGCTGCTGAGCATTCCATCCAACTCAAAGGTGGCAAAATACATAAAGCTGAATGAGACGGCTCCAATTGTGAAGAAAGCATTGCGTATATACGAGAAGGGGGAACATGAGCGAGGGGCGTTTCTACTTACCAGACAAGCAGATGGACTGCTTATACAGGCGGCGAGAACAGGAGACATGGAGTATCTGGAGGAAGCCGAATTACTCTTTTCCATACGCAATAAATGGAACGGGACTTTTGGATTATTTAAAGCATATAGTTCTAAAGACTCTACTGATAAGGATATATCTATAGAAGATGTTCGCTTTACCGAAATTAATATTTAAAAGTAGGCAATTATGCTAGTTTATTTATGTAATATAGTGAGTCTATTTTACTATCTTTTTGTAAAGGAGAGACTTCCTTGACTGATCGGTTGATACGGTTAATGCGGATTATTACTATTGTTCAGGCAAATCCGGGGATATTGGCAAGAGAGCTTGCCGAACGTTGTGAAACATCAGAACGCACCATTTACCGAGATATGGAGGCTCTAAGCGCTATGCATATTCCGATAGCCAATATGGGGCATGGCAAAGGATACATATTTATTAGTAACTTCGCCCTGTATCCTCTCAATTGGACGGAAGAAGAGGCACAGGCTTTTGCGAAGCTGGGGGAAGTCATGGAAACTGTTAAACCTCTTTTACCACCAGCTTTTGAAAGTGCTTATGAGAAAGTGATGGCCTCCAGTCAGAAAAAAAAGATGGACCAGACAAGCTTCGCGCAGGAAATGAAAAATATCGTCCGGCTCGGCTCGACACTTGAGCGGGAAAACCAGCCTTATCTGCTCAGGCTGATTGTTTTGGCAAGTCTTACGCAGCAGACTATTGAAGCGGAATATAGTTCGCCTCAGAATGAAGATGTATCATTGGTTCAGATTGATCCTTATTGTCTGGTTCCTCAGGATCGGCGTTTTTATATGCTTGGTTTTTGTCACAAGCAAGCCGCCATGAGAACCTTTCGGATCAGCCGCTTTCGAAATATGAGGATCTTGCCGTATACGTTTCAGAAGAATACTTCTGAAATGGAAATGTTTTTTAAGGGGACCTGGTCAGTTACCAAAGGGAACCAGAATATCCGGTTTGTGGTGAGGTTTTCTGCCGAATCTGTATATCGGGTCAAAGAAGAGGAGTTGTTCATCAAGCCTCTTCTCAAGGATTTGCCAGATGGAAGTCTATTGTTTGAGGTAACGGTGAATCATGAAGGTGAATTTCTGGACTGGCTCACTCAATATGGAGCGGAGGCGGAAATTTTGGAGCCTTTGCGATACCGCAAGCGAATGCAGGAAATGCTGCGAAACTGGGGGGCGTTTTATTCCGATAAAAAGGCAGGGAATCATGAATGACAAGGGGGATAGATCCCCCTGAACGGGCCGGGGTGCGATCCTCCTAACGGTCCTTAAACAGGTTGGCGAGATTGCCAAATGGACTGCACTGATCCTGTTCTTCTTCCGGTGAGGAGTATACAAGCTTCGAGCCCCGGCTTTCCTCATCGTCAGAAGCGTTATTGGATAATGTGATACGATCAAAATGGTGCATGAAAACCTGAGCGGTATTCAGTGCGTCGTCCAGCGCCCGGTGCTGCTGACCATCAAAGTCAATGTTGCACAGCTCCAGCGCCTGAGACAGGCTTAGCTGACGGTACTTGCCGTTGGAACCGAACAAACGGGAGATTTGTTTTTGTATATCATTCGTATTATGAATCCAATGGAGGTCCACATGGTGGGTGCGACAATGGGATACCAGCTTCTGACGGTCATCTGGCCCCCAAGCACATAAGTAATAGGGAGAGTCCGTTCCGAGCCATGTGATAAATTGCTTTACGGCTTCAGGGAAGAGCGGGGCCGCATCAATGTCCCGTTGAGTAATACCGGTGAACTGCACGGTATCCGTGGACAGCACAGGCCGATTTGAGGGTCTGACAAAGCTGTGAAACGTGTCCGCAACGTACAAGCCATCGTCTCCCTTCATGACTTTGACGGCACCGATATCAATGATTTCGGAGGAATATCTGGCGTTACGGCTAACGGTAAACTCAAGATCATAAATAATATATTGCATTTTTGTGCTCCTTCCACACCTATAACTGATCCCGCTAGAGAACGGGATGGATGTTCTGTTGAATGGCTCTTCTCCATCATACCTCCCGGTTCACATCTTGTCAGCGTCTAAAAGGCGTGCTTTTGAAAAAAATATGCGATGTTCAAATGAGTTTGGACTATCCCATAAAACAACCTTCTGACATACAGCAGCGCCCGAAACCATTGAGATTCCGGACGCTGCCTTTGCAAGCTTATTGAATTAGGCCGGGAGGTCAAGCTTTTGTCCCGGATAAATGCGGTGAGGATTTTTCAGCTTGTTCAGCTTTTGAAGCTGTTGCCAGGTGAACCCATATTGACGGGAAATGTCATACAGTGTATCCCCGGACTTTACAATATACACATGGCTATTTGTAGCTTGTGCAGGAGCCGGTGTCTGCTGTGGCTTCGCTGTTGGAGCTTTGGCTGGTGCAGGTTTCGCAGACGGGGTAGAGACCACTTGCGGTTTTTCCTGCACGGGTGCCGGTGTTGTGGCTGGAGCAGATGGTACAGGCTGCACGGTAGGAACGGAAGCCTTGCCGTCTGCTTTGGCTTCTTGAATACGGCCGTCTGCTTGTACTTGCAGGCTGGCGGAGCCAACCTTTTGCATGTAGCGAATCAGCGCCTCGTCAAGCGATCCGAACATACCTGCCTGCGGATATTTGGCGAACATTGTATACTGATCTCCGCCTACAGCAGTAAAGTCATTAGTTGCCAGTGTGTACGTCGCATCAGGATCAAGCGCTTTTCCGCCAATCAGGATGGAGTGGACGCGGCTTCCCTTGGCTGCCGATGTATCTATTTTAAATGAGATACCCGATACTTGTGGAAAACCACCGCTTGGCTCTGGATAGGCAGCGGTGCCATTTTCAAGTGCTGCCTGAATGTCGGAGCCTTTCACTTTCAGGGTAACAATCTGGTTGCCGAAGGGCAACACAGTGATGATGTCTCCCTTGGTTACCGTTCCAGTCTTGATGGACGCCCGAATGCCGCCGCCGTTGGTCAGGGCCACATCTGCCCCCGAAATATCACGCATGGCATCGGTGAGCAGGTCGCCGAGGTTTGTTTCACCTGCACGTACCTTTTCACGCGCTCCTTCCAGGTCCACACTCGTTTGTGCTACAACTTCTTTGAGAATAGGCTCCTGTTCCTTCTGAATGGAAGCGATCAATGAAGTAATCTCAGCATTTGGCTGAATGTCGGCTGCTTGCGTCGAATCAATCAGCTTGGCTTGCTTTTGCGTAACCTTACCGCCGTCAACCCATAAATCAACAATGCCCAGATACTTCGTATATTCACCCGCGCTTGCGATCAGTGTACCATTGTCACCAACCAAGCCTTTTTCCAGCACAGTATGGCTGTGTCCATCAATGAAAATATCAATGCCGGGCACTTCCTTGACGACCTTAAGGCTGGTGTCTTTGCTGGATGCATCTTGTCCCAGATGACCGAGGACCACAACAACGTCCACTTTACTGCGGATTTCATCTACAGCCGCTTTGGCTTCAGCCACGGGATCGGTGAATTGAATGCCCTCGACATTTTTAGGATTCGTTTTGTATGCCGTTTCGGGTGTGGTCAGGCCGATAATGCCGATTTTAACGCCATCGACTTCTTTAATGACATAAGGCTGGAACAAACGTGTTCCATCTGTTTGCTTAATATTGGCGCTGAGTACCGGGAATTGAATTTCCTTACTCAGCTTCACAAGATGCTTCCAGCCGTAATTAAACTCATGGTTGCCTGGTACCATCGCATCATAGCGAAGCTTGTTAATGACTTTCACGATGCTCTCGCCGCTGACCAAGGTAGCGAAGGTCGTTCCATGAACCGTATCTCCGTCATCTAACAATAGTGTATTAGGATTGGAAGCGCGGTACTGGTCAATGATGCCTGCCAGCTTGGCGAAGCCCATTTCCTTGTCGTTCGCCACCACGTGGGAATGAGTATCGTTCGTATGTAGGATGGTGATGTGTTTCCCGCTGACAGGAGGAGTTGCAGTTCCCGCTGTTCCCGTACTGGCTGCCGGGTCCGCTGCTGCTGTGCCAAGACATCCGAGCAGAAGCGCGGCGGTCGTCAAGATGGACGAGAGTTTTTTCCATGAGTTCATGTTGTTCTTTCAACCTCCTATAAAATGAATGAATTAGAGAAACCGCTTACGTCCACATTTTATCAGAAGATTGTAAAAATAACTTCTATTTTATATAAGAGCACTGAAAATTTTTTGTATCAGGACTTTGCAAAATCCTCGCATATCGGTTGTTAAAGCCCTCGCCAAACTACCTATATTGAAGAGGAATGAATAAACGACAATTAGATACAAGAACTAGCGTTCTGTTTTAGGGTCAAAAAAAAGGGCAGCCTCCTTGGGCAGACCGATCCGGGATAAATAGTGCTCCTGCGTTTCGTCGGTAAGCGGTGGTTGTCCTTCACTGAGTAAAAGCACAGCGAACCGATTGGCTTGCAGTTCAAATTTGCCGGGAAAAAAGTAGGAATGCTCCTCCATAAAAAAGCGGCTGACGCCTTTATGAAGTCGGTCATGCCCCAATTCATGCGCACAGACGAATCGTTTCCATTCCGGTGTAAGCTCGTTGTGGATGACGATGAATCTTCTGCGCAGCTTGCGGTAATACAGCCCTTTGGTTGTGGGGCCCAGATCGCAGTAACGGATATGGATGCCCAGAGCTTCCGCAATATCGAAGGGGGAGTTCGTACGGTATTTTCGGACGAGTTTGTGAATGAGTTCGTTCATGCGCTCACCTGCTATTCCTGATCATTGCCCGCTGGGGGCGACTTAGGTTTATGCTTGTTCATCTGTTTGGCTTCCCAGAACAGACCTGTCAGCACATCCTTGATCCGTTGACGATCTTCTTTATCCAGTGGAATGCCGTCGAACATCAATTCGCCGTCTTCCTCCAGCATTTTTTTAAAATCCCGGCGGTCTTTGGAAGTAGCCCATTCCGGTACGTTGGAACGATAGGAGTCGTGTGAATGTTGCTCTACGGAATCATCGTCTCCCCAATATCCGGCGTTCTTCATCATCTCGGTATACGATACGCCGAGCGCGTCCGCTATTTTGCGGAGAGTAGAGGGCTTGGGTACTCCACGCAGCCCGTTTTCAATGCGGGAAATTTGTGAATTGCTGATGCCAGCCGCTTCTGCCAATTGGTTAATGCTCCATTGCTTGTGCTCACGCTGATGCTTTAAGTAGGTTCCAAATGCTGGTTGTTCCACAATGGCGGCTCCCTTCTGCAACAGAATAAAAGATTATTTCCATTATACCATTAGGTAAATAGTAAAAGCACGTAATATGCCAAAAGGCATAGAAAAATAAAGCGAATATCCTGTTTTTGAAGCTATACCGCTTTTTTTGCCGATGGATAGCTATCCTAAATAATGCTATGTTATACTCATAATACGAACAAAAGGGGAACAAATTGTAAACATAAGGGTTGTACGATTTAAAAAATTCATCATTGTCAAAAGGCATAAGATAAGGAGTGTTGCTTTTCATGAAAAATAACTTACCCGAATTGGACAGACGCAAAACGCAGAATGCACTGGAGGGGGTATTTGAAAAATATAGGATTTATAAAACCATTACCTTTATGGACCGGGAAAGTTTTATCACTGCTGGCTATACGGATCGCCCGAACGGACCGACGAATGTGACCAGCGATCCAACGGCACGGACAGCCGTATATAATGTAGATGCTCCTGCGGCTCGCTTGGCTTATTGTGAAATGGTGGATGCCGTAGTCGGCCGCTTGAATGAACGCGAACAGCTGCTCATCCGTGAGCGTTATTTAAAGGATGACGATGTGTTCGACTACAAGGTTTACAATTATGTGCTCGACCCGCCAGTGAGCAAGGATACGTATACGAAGCTTCGCACTCGGGCTTTTTACAAAATGGCGCTTGCGCTGGCGGATCAAGGTGTTTTGAATCTGGCAGGCTTACAGAAGGGTACGGATCGAAAATTGGGATAGTGTAATAATTATCCATCTGTTCTCATTTCTAATTTAATATCGTTTCTTAAAAGGTCTTGATTTCCTGCAATAGCGGGGGTTAAGGCCTTTTTTATTGATAAGAACACATGTTCTCTAAAATCCGCCCAACTTCATCCCTAGTCTCTGCTTTTATCGTCCATTTCCCCGGCAACGCATTCGTTATAAGAGTGTAAGATTATATCATCGGGAATCAAGACAAGAGGACATACCGAAGACACACACAGTCAAACGTTAGCCGGCCACCAGGGCCGGTTTTTTCATGCGGTTGTCGTCCCTGTCGATTCCCGGGAATTGTTTTACAGAAAGGAGGAGTCGTGTTGCCTAAGCAATGGATGCTGCAATGCATGAGGTTGAGGCTGCGCCGGATGAGAACACGGAAGTGGAAAAAAGCTTGGATAAGTAGCCTCTGCATGCGAGTGCAGGATGCGCAAAGGTGGCATGCCGCAGGATGAGACAAGCCTTTAAGCAAAAGCTCATTGACATTGTTCCAGCGCTTCAAGGACGCGTATACGATGTTCAGCCACCGTCGCAGACGGCAGAGGAGCCGTATGCCGTTATGGCGCTGGGCGAGGAAATCTGGAAATCTTCCTGGGTTGGATATCGGCAGGTTGTTCGCATCAAGCTGTACGCAGGACAAGCCGGGCTGGCACAGGCCGATGTATGGGCGAACGCCCTGATTGCCGGTCTGCACCGGGAGCCGGTGACAGGCCAAGGCGGGGACACGTCGGCTTTTACTGCGCACTATTTGGGCGTGCGGGATGCGGAAAAGCTGGACACCGTCACGGGCAAGGCCTATAGAACGCTGCGCTTTGGCGTGTATGTGCCTGAAACGGAAGGTAGTCCAGGGGCCGCTCCGGCAAACGGTATTGCACAGCCGGATGAATGGCTGGCGGCGCTGACCCGCTGGACACAGAAGCAGTTGGGTGAGACGTGGTTGGTGTACGCTGATGCATGGCCCGCACAGCCGGGACGCCACTCGGTGCTATGGCGGCTGAGCGGCTGCGAGACCAGGATGGCGGGAGCCTCCATGTATGAACTCCGCAAACGGTTCATCGGGCACGTTATTGCCCCGGACACTGTTGAAGAGAACCGCGCGGCTTCCGCGTTAGTCGAGGGCTTTGGCACTCAAATTCAGCTTCCTCTGGATCAGGAGAAGGGTCGTTATATATCCACGGCTGAAGCTTCCGCAGATTTGCAGGCGGATGAGATTTTGGACGGTCAGCTCCGGCTGACGCTGATACAGCGGCGTATGCGTCCGGCTGAGGAAGCGGCGTTAATCCGCAGAGTGGAAATTCATCCTATTTTGAAATGAGGTGGTCCGAGTGACCTTGGACAACAACGAGAAAGCCCCGGCAAATGCCGGGCAGGAAGCAAGCGGCCCCCGCTATACGCTGGAGGAGCTTAAGGAGCACGCGGAACAATTGTTTTCCGTGAAGGAAGAAGTGCTGGCAGGCGCATTTTTTGGCACACAGGACAAGCTGTTCACGGTAGCAGAAGCACACACTAAAATCGAACAATTTATGAAAGCGAAGGTGGACTAATTATGGCAGGCGGAACATGGGAAAACACGAATAAACCGGTATTGCCGGGTTTGTATATGAATTTTCAGGCAGCAGCGGCTTCAGCTATTCAAGGCGGCTCGCGCGGTACGGTCGTTGTACCAGTTAAAGCCAACTGGGGTCCTGTACGTGAGTTTGTAGAGATTGGTAGCGAAACGGCGATCAGCCAAATCTTTTCGAATGACAGTCTGGATGGTGCAACAGCGTATTCTACACTGTATCTGGCTCTGCTGGGTGGACCGAAAAAGCTGTTGGCCTACCGTTTGGCAGATGACACGGCTGCTCAAGCAACTGTGACGCTGAAAAGCGGCGGTGAGGCACCAACCGATGTGCTGCGCCTGCAAGCTCTGTACACAGGTAGCCGCGGTAATGGCTTTGCCGTAACGGTACAGCCAACCTTGGGTGACGAGCAAGCCCGTGAGGTGCGTCTCTATGAGGGGACTAAACTGCTGGGCACGTACAAAGGCAGTGACGGAACGGCTGCTTCGATTGCGGAAGCGATGAACAAGAACAGCGAAAACGTATGGGTAAAGGCCGAGGTTGTTGGTAATGGTGGCATTCCGGCGGATGTCAGCGGCGTACACCTCACTGGCGGTAACAGCGGTAATAGTAAGCTGGTTAATGCCGATTACATCGCGATGCAGGAAGCGCTGGAAGGACAGGAATTTAACGTCCTCGCGCTGGATTATGCAGCCGATCTGGCCTTGCTGCAAAGCTTTGCAGCCTGGATCAAGCGTGTCCGGGGCGAAGGCAAAGGTGTAATCGCTGTATTCGGCGGTTCTGCGGCAGATGATGTATCCAAAACCGCTGTCAGCCTAGCTTCTGCCCGTTCACTGGCGCTCAACCATGAAGGTATCGTGAACGTGGGTACTGGCGTGCGTCTGGCAGGTACGGATTACAGCTCCGCTCAAACGGCTGCTTATGTAGCCGGACTGATTGCAGGCCAACGTCTGAACCAATCCGCGACCTATGCGGTGACGCCTTTTGAGGATGTAACCCGCCGCTGGACACGCTCCGAACAGGAGCAGGCTGTCCGCAATGGTGTCTTCCTGCTGTTCTTCGACGGCCGTCAGGTCAAAGCGTTGCGCGGTATCAACAGCTTGGTGAACCCGGCTGCCGGGCAAAACAACGCATGGAAGAAAATCCGTTCCATCCGCGTCATGGATGCTATTAACGCTGACTTGCAGCGTGCAGCCGAAGAGACTTACATTGGCAAAATCAACAACACCGTGGAGGGCCGTCTGGCACTCATCGGTGCGATCAAAGAATACCTGGCACAGCTGTCGCTGAGTAACGTTATCGAAGCCGATGGCTACGATGTCATTCTCGATCCGGCTTACTATGGCGATGCTCCAGTCATCAAACCGGAGCCAGACCAAGTGTTCCTGCAATGGAATGTGAAGCTGACCGACGTGATGGAGCAGCTGTTCGGTACATTTTACGTGCAATAAGCATTTCGCGGGAAAATAGAAATCCAAAACTATATTATGGATCATTTTGAGGAGGAAAAATAAATGTTGGATGCTTCAAGAGTCATTTTAGGTACGTATGGTCAGGCGCATGTGGACGGGGTTTGGCAGACGAATATCAATAAATTGGAAGCCAGTGTGGAAATGGAAAAACGTGAGCTGAATCTCGTCGGCAACGACTGGAAGGTACACAAACGCGGTATTAAAAAAGGAACGGGCACGATGAGTGGCTACAAGGTGACGTCCGATATGATTCGTCGTGGTTTCACTCGTTTCGAAATTATCACCAAACTGGATGATCCAGAAGCCTTTGGACATGAGAGCATTCGTCTTATCCGTTGCACTCCTGACAAAATCCAGCTTGCCAACTGGACGGCTGGTGAGGAAGTACAGGAAGAAACGACCTTCACCTTCGAAGGCTATGAGCTGCTTGATCCGATTGTAGCAAACTAATATGAACATGGGGGATGGGATGCCATAAGGTGTTCCGTTCCCCAATACAAATTGATAATAAGGGAGAATGACTTATGAGCTTGAATGAAAATATGACAGAAGAACAAATCTTGGACAGTCTGTTTGAAGCCGCTGAAAAATTGCCTGAGGAAACGGTGCGTATCAAGCGTCTGGACATGAAAATTGTACTGCACGGTCTGACCTCCAGCAAAGTGGACAGCATCCGTGAGCGTTGTACGGTTCGTCGAACCGTGAAGGGTGCAGTGGATGAAAAAGTAGATACCGAGACGTTCAACGCCCTGTTGATTTCGGAGGCTACTGGAAAATTGGAAGTGAAGGGCTTGTCCCTTAGCGGCTGGGGCGATCCCCGGATTACGAGCCGTTTGAAGCTGTCCGGTGGCGAACAATCAGTCCGTCGTATGCTGTTGGCGGGTGAGCTGGATGCGGTAGGAGACAAGGTGCTGGAACTGTCCGGCTTTGGCGTGGAAATTGCTGACCTAAAAAACTAATCGGCTCCGGGGGAATGACGACGATGCTGTACCACTTGTGGGTCCGGCACCACCTCCGCCCCGGAGACTTTTGGCGGCTTCCCCGTGGCGAGCGCATGCTGCTGCTGGCGTTTGCTGAACAGGAAATGGACAGTATGGTTTCTTCTAAAGCATAACAAGGAGGTGAACATTGAAATATGGCAGAAGCATTAAATTACCGCATGAACCTTGTGATTGATCCCAAAAACGTCATTAAGGCGAACCGTGAATTGCGTGCGATGGAACGTTATTTCGAGCGGATTCAAGGGCGTGTCATGAAAATCGGTCGCACCCGCATGGCCCCGGAAATCGTGCTGAACGATATGGCCTCCAAAGGCTTGGATAACTTGTTGAACAAGATTAACCGAGTTAAATCCCAGATTATTAACGCTTCGGGGAATGTCAATGTGAAGGCAGTCTCTCAAGGCACCTCATCAGCTAATAGTGGTGCTGGCAAAGCAGGTCCAATTAAGGCTGATAACAATCTTAGTTCAGTACTGCAAGCAAATACTGCTGCTGTGGAGGCCAATACTGCCGCTATTGGGGATTTGAGTACTAAGTTAGGCTCTCTGAAGTTCGGTGGTGAGAAGGAAGAGGAGCCTAAGGGTTTTATGGAAAATCTTAAAGATACTCTAGTCGGTGTAAAAAAGTTTGGCGAAGGTATGAAGGGATTTTCTGAATTAAAAACTAAAGCAAAA
The DNA here is from genome assembly GCF_005217525.1 of Paenibacillus terrae. GTDB lineage: Bacteria > Bacillota > Bacilli > Paenibacillales > Paenibacillaceae > Paenibacillus > Paenibacillus terrae_C. Next base: position 390,282 of record NZ_PNXQ01000012.1, read on the forward strand.
GATTTAAAAAAAGCGTGGACTGATGCTGGACCAGTTGGGGGAACTACAAAAAGGCAAAAATTAGTAAACGGAGCAAAAAAAATATGGAATAATAAAGGTAGTTTAGGTAAGGCCACTGGTGAACTTTTAGAAAGTTTCGGTGGTACTGGAGATATGCTGGAAGGCGGAATGGATTTTTTTAAAGGTGGCGGTGGAATAATTGGGAATATTAAAAGCGGTGGCAGTGCTGCTATAGATGCAGTTTCTAGCGCGGCTTCTAGCATTATAAACCCAAGTACTGCTGGTGCAGTTGAGGAAGCAGGGTCAGGCTTGTTCAAAAACCTTTTAAAGGGCGGCTCTAAAAAACTGCTGGGCCCCCTGAGTTATGGAATGGATTTGATGAATATAGCTCAGTCCACGCCTGGTAAAGAACGCTCACAAGCGGTAGGCTCGGCTGTAGGCGGTGCAGTATTGGGAACCCTTGGTGGTATTGTAGGCTCCGTAATTCCTTTTGCAGGTACTGCAATAGGATCTACACTTGGTGGTATGGCGGGAGACTTTATCGGTGGCAAAGTAGGCGGATTAGTCTCAGACTATGGACCAGCTATTATGGATAAGGCTACTTCAGCAGGGAAATATCTCGGAGAAAAAGCATCCGAGGTAACAAGCTGGATCTCGGATAAGACTGGAGATTTTGGTAAAAGCTTTTCCAACTTCTTCTCCTTTGGAGGTAAAGATGAGCCTAAGAAAACCCCAGCGAAGCCAGCCGAAGTGCCCAAGCCTGCGACGCCACCTCAATCCACTACACCTGTAACGATGACTAAGCCATTAACACCTATGCCACCCTTCCCGGGATTACCACCCGGTTCTCAAGTGATGTATGGGCCTGCACAGTCAGCCTTAAACGGCGCTGCCAATCCTTACGGACCGATGGCTATTGCTAATCAAGATGTAAATCCAAACCCACTACTGAATACTGCGGCTCATGCGAACAACGGAGCAAAAGCTAAAGGTAACGTTAATGGTAATCCAACTCCTCAAGTAGTTCAGATCAGCCCTGAACAAATGGGAACACTCTCCGGCTTTTTGAAGGATTTTAAGACAGAAACTACGAACCAGTTCAATCTTCCAGCAGGAGCGGTACAGGTAACTGTGCATGAAAACAAACTGGATGTGGAGGGGCTTATTACGCAAATTGGCTACCGTCTCAAAGCTGAAATTCTGCGGGCAACGCAGAACACCAAGCCTGGGGGCGCTGGAGCTATGTAATACAGTGGTATGGTAACAGGGGGAAGGAGGAAAGAGATGGAATTTAGTTTAACGGATGGTAAGGGATTTAAGTTTATTTTTCCGGTGAATCCCGAGGAAGTGACAATCTCACGGCAAAAGGGATTTGATACGACGACGATTTTATCCTATGGGGAGTTTGATTTTCCACAAGGGGAGAAGGTGAAGGAAATCTCCTTCTCTTCTTTTTTTCCCAAGGAGTACGATGAATCGTATTGCAAATATAAAGATGTACCTGATCCGCAAGAGGCCATGAACACGTTGAATGGTTTTTTGCTGTCCCAAAAGCCATTACGCTTCATTATTTCAGAGACGGCTGTAAATGTACCCGTAATTGTAGCTTCTCATAACTCCACCTTTCGGGGCGGGGAATATGGGGATGTGAATTTTGATCTTTCGCTGCGGACCTGGAGTGAAATGAAGGTATCCAAAAAAGCCGGCAGTGGGACGAAGTCTGCTACGGTCAACAAAAAGCCCCGCACGGATATGAAAGAAAAGAAGAAAACCTATACGGTGAAATCGGGAGATTCCTTGTCCAAAATTGCCAAGCTGGAGCTGGGGGACAGTTCACAATGGAGTCGTATTTATCAGCTTAACAAAAAGGTCATTGGTCAAAATCCGAATGCGATTAAACCGGGGCAAAAGCTGGTGCTGTCATGAGCTATAAAGTTATTTTACAGGATAAATATGATTTATCTCCGCTCGTGGAGAACATTAATTTGAGGGATTCGCTGGAGCAAATCGCTTATCAGGGCACAGTTAATTTGGTTGTTACGTCCGATATGCCTCCGATTTCTCCAGGGATGTCGATCCGGGTTAGTGGCATTCCTTATGGCAAAAAAGACTATGTCCCCTTGCTGTCTCCAGCGGTTATTTGGGAAGTGGAAACCTCCAACAATGGACTCAAGCGTATGACGCTGACGTTATATGATCGCACGGTGTATTTGGACAAGTCGGAGGATGAATATTTGCTCCCTGCCAAGCAGACGGCTACTCAGCGTTTTCAGAAGTACGCCAGGGATTGGAAGCTGAAAATCGCTTCATTGCCAGATACGAAAAAGACGCTGGGACGCGCCGTATACCGGACACAGTCCATCTATTCTATGATGCTGGGAGATCTGCGTGAAACGGCAAAAGCGGGTGGCAAGCTGTATCATCCACGGATGATTACCTCCGGTTTGGAGCTATATGAGCTGGGAACGAACAAAGATGTGTATGTTTTGGAGAGAGTGACCGATACGACACAATCCCGTACGCTGGAAGGTGCGGCCACGAGGGTCAAGGTACTGGCTACGGCGGCCAGTGAAACGGGCAATGAGGTTCCCTCCAAGGTGATGGCGCTTGAGGAAAAGGACATTGCCAAGTATGGCACACTTCAGGTGATCGTGCAGGATGATGAGGTGAAATCGGGTGCGGCGGCACGTGAGTTGGCCAAAAGTAAGCTGAGAGGCATACAACAAACGATATCGGTAAATGCGCCAGATATGAACACGATTCGTGCAGGAGACGCAGTGATGCTAGGTTCCATGAAGCTGCTGGTGATTTCAGTGAGCAGGGAATTGGGCAACCCCGGCAGCATGTCGCTGGAGTTGGGCACGTATGACGATGTAAAAAGGAGGTTTTACCTTGAATAAGGACCCCTATGGGCATTTGGTCACCGCTCTGCAATCCTCATTTCACAAGCAAACCAAGCAAGCGCTAAGTGGAGTAGGTGCCGTACTAGGCACGATTACTTCCACGGGACTCAAGCTGGACGATTTTAAACATGAGCTTCAGGATTATCTAATCGCCGAGCTGCCGGGATTGCTGTCTGTACCGCGTCATATGTACAAAGGAACCTCAAACGCAGTAGAGTCGGAGAATTGGGAGGGCAAGGAGCTGAAAACTTCCTTTTATATCGGGGAGGACGAGCTGGAGGATGTAAATCTGAGCCTGAACGAAGGACTGAAGCCCGGTGATCGCGTACTTGCGGTTCGGGTGAATAGTGGCAACGATGTGGTTGTGGTGTGCAAGGTGGTGAGTGGACGTGGCTAATTTATTTCCCGAAACGGATGATATGCTCTGGACGGATATTACGGATCCGGATGTGCTGGAGGATAACCGGGCGGTATTTGGACGAAGCTGGCGGTTTGATTTTGAAGCCGGAGAATTTGTCATGAGCCCCAGCCGTAAAATCGTGACTACAGGTGAAAAAGAAGCCTGGGTGCAGTGGTGTGAAAAAGCAATTCGTACCCCCCGCTACCGTCACGTCATCTATTCTCCCGACTATGGTAGCGAGCTGGAGGAGCTGATCGGCAGCAGCTATGGGCATGGTGTGCAGGAAAGTGAAATCAAGCGCATGGTCATTGAAGCGTTGCTAGCAGATGCTCGCACGGCTAGTGTGGATCAGTTTACGTTTAGCTGGGAAGGCGAGGCATGCCATTTTAGCTGCCAGATTACGAATGTACGGGATGAAACGGAAATTGTGGAAAGTGTGGTGATCTAATGGCAGACTTGCCGGAATATTTGGTAGACCAGACGGAAGAGGAAATTTTGAGTCGTATGCTGGAAAAAGTACCTTCGGACATCGATAAGTCCGAGGGCTCTTTTATTTGGGATGCGCAGGCGCCAGTAGCGTTTATGCTATCCGAAGCGGCGATCTGGGCGCAGGAGCTGCTGCGCCGGGGCTTTGCCAGCACGGCAGCCAGCGACAACCCGGATTTTCGCTCGCCGGAGCTGGATCTGCGAACAGCAGAGCATGGAGTGACACGGAGGGAAGCGGTTGCTGCCTCAGGTATGGTCATATTCACGGGTACAGCGGGAACGACCGTTCCGGCGGGAACGTTGGTGGCGACCCCGGCAGATGATGTATCCGGGGAAGCTTCCATTGAGTATGCGACCACGGCAGCGGCCACGCTGGATGAGCAGGGTAAAGGAGAAGCGGCGATTCGGGCAGTCAATCCCGGTCGCAGCGGTAACGTACCCGCGGGCGTCATTCAGGTGATGGCTAGCCCGGTCAATGGTGTTTCCTCCGTTATCAATACGGAGGAAACGAAAAGTGGCACGGACATTGAGAGCGACCAGCTGTTGCTGGAGCGTTTTTATGCCAAGGTGCGGAACCAGGGGACAAGCGGCAACAAGGCGCAGTATATGCAGTGGGCGAATGAAATCGCTGGAGTAGGCGGCGTGGAGGTTGTTCCGCTGTGGAAAGGGCCGGGTACGGTGGCTTTATATGTGCTGGACACAGATAAACGCGCTGCCAGTCCGGATATCGTCGCTGCGGTGCAGAAGTACATTGATCCGACTCAGGATGGACAAGGTGAAGGATTGGCACCCGCGGGTCCCGTGGTGACGATCATGCCTGCGGCAGAGGTGGAAATTAACATCTCGGTCAAGGTACAGCGTACCAAGGAGAAGCCGTCCACCCTGGATGAAATCAAAAAGCTGATCGAAAGCGGAGTGCGGACGTATTTGAAGCAGCTTGCTTTTTACAAGGAAGACCCGTTGGTTCGGTATACCCGGATCTCTGCTGTTTTGCTGGACATTCCGATCATTATTGATTTCTCTGAGCTAAAAATTAACGGACAGAGCAATCAGAATATTGAGATTGGATCAGGTCAGGTGGCGGTGCTGGGGACGGTGAGCGTCAGTGAGTAATGATGGATTGAACCGTAGTGTCAGCTCGTTCTTTTCTGGTCGAGCTATGGGAGAGGATATTCAAATGAGTAGCTTGCGGGGACGCGAGCTGTTTTCCTATTTACCCGCCTACTATGAAATTTCCCGTGTGATGCGCTCCGATATGGATGCGAAGGGTAGTGAACTGGATTCCTTGTATCTGGCGATGGATGCGACGGTGGCTCAGTTTTTCGTCCGTACCGCTACCTGGGGATTGGAACGCTGGGAAATGGAACTGGGTATCGAAACCGACCTGGCGAAGCCATTGGACCAACGGCGTGCGGTGGTGGAATCGAAGCTGCGAGGGGCAGGAACTTTTTCCGGCCGACTTGTCAAAAATGTAGCTGAAGCATATGACGGAGGCACGGTAGATGTTACTTTTCATCCCGCCGAATGGGGATTCACGGTCAAATTTATAGATACCATCGGGATTCCGCCCAATGTGGAGGATCTTAAAGCAGCTATCGAGGAGATCAAGCCGGCTCACATGGCGGTTGAATACAAACTACGCTACCTGACCATTGCTGAAGTCGAATCTATGACCATCTATGAAAATGAACATACAACACAGGATAGATATCTAGGAGGTGGCGCATAACATGGCAAGCGAAAAAACACCAAATCTTGGCTTAAATCAAATTGACCGCACATCGCCCAAAACAACGTATTTTGATCTGGAGAAGTATTTGGATCAAAACTGGCGTGCTGTAGATGATTTTGCAGGTGGCGTGAATGATGGTGTAAATGAGATTAAGAAGCGTCTGGATACGACAGAGCGTAAGATGGTAACTTTGGAACCTGGGCTGCAAATTGTTCATGCAGAAAAGGCCGCGCCGTTTTCGCTTACAGGGTTGAGCGGGCGTACGTTGGTGAATTTGTTGGGAAGAGATTGGGGAGGATCGAAAGCTCTTCCGAGGTTCGGACGTTTTCAGTCTACGTTGGACATTGATACCAAAAAAAGCATAGCAGGTAGTGGCTCTTTAAAGATAACAGCAGAACTTGCCAATGCTATTGCTGACGGTTTTGGTAATACAACAACGACAATAAAAGCAGGCAAAAAATATATTGCTCTTGGGAATTTATACAATGAGTCTGGTAGTAATATGCAAATTGTTATTCAGAAAACTGGTTTCTCAACTCCGTTGGTTACTTCCAAGAACAAATGGGAGTTCACCTATGTAGTATTCTCGTCTTCAGTAGATGTTAATACCACCCAAGCGATGGCGCGACTTAATGCTACAGCAGTTGATCAGATTGGCTATGCGGATGCTCTTAGATTATATGAGATTTCGGATGTTGAATACACAGCACTTGCTAACATGACGTCAGAACAAATAGCCTCGAAATATCCATATGTAGATAGCGTAATGCCTGTACGTAATCCGTATGCGATTCGGTATGGTGAGAATTTGCTTCCGACGCTTTACGAGTGGTCAGCAAAACAAGGAGGTCCTGTAATTTTGGACCTGCAAAGTATTTTAGTTACATCGGACAATAAGCTGATACACAATGTTTCTCCAGTAGTCCCCGGCAAGACATATACCCTATCCGTTGAATCATCCGATGCTAATGGTCGGATATCCGTCACAAATAACCCTGAATCTACTGTACTTGCGGATAAAACGGGTTTTGGACTATTGAGTGTTACATTTACAGTACCTACCGGTGAGACCAGTATCAATGTTCGTTTGTTAGGTGCAGCGACGACAGTGACGACTATTTCCAAACCTATGCTCAACATCGGCAGTACCGCCAAACCATTCAAGCAGCGTGAAGACTCCATGCTTGCTATGCAAACAGATCTTTACGCTGATCCGGTGACAGGGGCAAATGCTGATACAGTGTTTGAACGTGATGGGCAGTATTTCAAGGCTAAAAAATGGAACAGTGTGACGCTGGATGGATCGTTCGTCTGGACGCTTCCGGGTAGCTATACAGGCTATAAAGTTGTAGGAATATCCGGGTTAGGTCCAGCTAAAGCGTATGATTCGCTATATGTTGCTAAGTACGATGGGAAGATCCTGACACATAATTCCGCAATGACAGCGGCAGATAACGCCTATTTCCGTAATCAGACGACCAAAGATGCATTTGATGTATCTATCTCCAGCGCAGACAGCGGATGGGGGGACAGCTATACCCCAACAACAGACGAGATTAAGGCTTATTTTATGGGGTGGAAGATGCGCGATCAGATGACGCTTGCTCCATATGATGGTACAGGCGTTAAAGCATGGGGCACGCTGATGTCGGGCGGAACTGATAATTACACAAACACCCTACCGACGACGCAAGCAGCAGACTTCAAAACGCCGTACCAACTCATATACCAACTCGCAACGCCTACCATTGTGCCCATCGTATCCGAGGGACAGCTTACGTTCACTGAGGGAGATAATCAGGTTGAAGTAGGTACGGGGATTGTACTGCGCGAACGAAACGAGACGTATCAACAACCGGTGGAAAAATTATGGAATGTCAATAACGCAAACTACACTACTACTGCGTGGCTTAAACGAAAAGCATCGGATATTTTGGCGATTTATAAAAATGGAAAACGAGATCACGCATGGATGATAACCAACAGAATAGTTACAAGTGCAGGGGCGTTGGCGCAACAATATGATGCCGATCATGACGCTGGATCATCCTATAGTGTAACTTACCTTACTCTTGAGCGTTCGCCAGTCGTGCCATTCACAGGCTCTTACGCAGCCAACGAAAAGACGCTGCTTGCTGATTTAGTGAACAACGTACAGCAGAACACGGCGCGGTTGTCCGTGATGGAGAACAAGAAGGCTGACAAAGACAGTCCTGCGTGGCTCAAACCCACGTTGATTAATGGGTGGGCTTCGTCATTGTTCGGTTTCATTAAACTTAGTGATAACGTAGTCTATTTCAGAGATTCAATTTCAGGCGGAGTTACAACACCTGGAACTATATTGTTTACCCTTCCCGCGCAGTATAGACCCTCTATAAGAACGGAGATACGGGTAAGATCAAACGGCGGCGGTAACGAATCCAGCAATTCCACCGTAGTCATAAACACGAACGGAACTGTCATGATCCAGAACACTATATACACGGCTGTGTGGCTGGACGGGGTTTCGTTTATAGCCGAACAATAAGGAGGTCTTACGCATGAAAGTAGTACCTAAAATAAATACAGAGGGGTTCTACATTGAGGACGAGCTAGTGGACGATGCCTTTAATGGCGTCGTCCCTTTTTATACTCAATCTCCGCTCATGCTATCTGATGCAAACAAGCAACCAGATACGTATCAACCTACTGCCATCAATGCCCAAACAACAGATCAAACTAGTCAGGAAAAAACTTCTGCGGGTTATACCGTGGGTATTCCAGTACCACCGGGCCTACACCACCCCCGTTTTGACATTCAAGGCTGGCAGACCTATGAGTTAGAATACGCTGAAAAGCTGATAGAAGCACAGCATGCATACGAGCAGCAGAGCAAGGAAGCACAAGCTTTATTTCAGAGGCTGTATGATGATTGGCTGAGCAAGCCGGAAAAAGAACGTGGGGACGAGCCTGTCTATCTTGCCCAGTCCTTTACGGCTCCAGAGCGAAGAGACCCCACGACATTTTGGAGTGAGGGTTTAAGTGAGGAAGCTATTAAGGAATTGACATCAAAAACCGAGCAACAGCCAAGTGAGACAGATCAATTTAAGCAGCGTATTGCTGATCTTGAGATTACACTGGCCCAACTCATGCTTGGTAGTACAGGAAAATGACGTGTACTGACTGCTATATACAGCAGCAAGAATTTATATAAACGGAGGTGAAGTCATAACCATGGCAGCTTTAACAGAGGCTCAATTGCGTATTTGTGCTCATGCTTGCATTACCCGCTATGATCGGGGAGAGGGTGATATAGCGACGATCATCGGTAGCTATGCTTTGGATGAACAGCAGGGTGGCGAGGTAATGAAAATTATTTTATCCAATCGTTCTGATCTGGTGCTGGGTAACGTAGATGATTCGTCATCTGTGGATGTTTCGGATAAGCAGGGAGAAGCAGTTAAATGGTATAGCTCTATTTTCCGCAAGAAAACAGTATAGCGAACAGAACAAAAATATTTAATTTCCAGGAAATAAAGAGCAATTAACACAATGTACAGCAAATAAAAATTAAGCACGCCCACGACGGAGCGTGTTTTTTGTGCCCTTGGATTAACCAAGGGCATTCATTTTACACCTTGTATCAAAAAGGGGGAACAAGCATGCATGAAAAGGTCGATCAGATTTGGCTGGGGTTTTCCACGGGGACCTTGATCGGTTATTTTTTCGGGGGGTGGACGACGATGTTGACGTTGTTGTTATGGATGGTTATTATCGACTTTTTCACAGGCTGGGCGGCGGCCTGGATTAACGGGGCATTGAAAAGCCGAGAGGGCTATTACGGTATTTTTCGCAAGGTTACGGTGTTTTTGATGATTACGGTAGCTCATCTGATCGACGGTATTCTCGGGGATGCACATTATTTCCGAGATGCCGTCGTTTTCTTTTATTTGGCGAATGAACTATTGTCGATTATTGAAAATGTGGGCCGAATGGGAGTGCCGATGCCGGATATTTTGCGAAATGCGGTAGCCATTTTTGAATCCAAGTCGGTCGGGGAAAAGAAAAAGCCAACAGACCCCTCCGACAAAGGAAATAAAGCTTCATAAGGTGAGCAGAATGCACCTTTGCCCCATTTTCAGCACCAAGTTGGAAAAGCCCGGACCACGTCAATGGTCCAAGCATAGTTATAACAGTAACATCATCGGTTACAACATTATGAATGACAAGGAGGGATCGACTTATGCAAAATCGCAGTTCTAACGCTGCCGAGGGCATTGACGTGTCCCGATACCAGGGAAATATTGATTGGAAACGTGTACGAACCGATGGCAAATCGTTTGCTTTTATGAAAGCGAGTCAGGGAGAGCGTTACGTCGATCCGACATTTATCACCAACGCCAAAGGGGCCAAGGCAGCAGGAGTATTGCTGGGAGCTTACCATTTTGTAGATGCAACCAGCGTTGACGCGGCCAAAGCGGAGGCTAGACATTTTGCAGAGGTGCTGGATCGGGTTGGAGGTGCAAAAGCGCTGGACTTTCCAGCGGTCATGGATTATGAGAATAATCCGGGAGGACTTAGCTCTGCCGCGATCCATGATGTAGCCATGGCATTTTTGACGGAATTTGAAAGGGTAAGTGGTCGCAAGCCGATGGTATATACGGGAAACGCTTTTGCGACCCATTTTAAAACGCCGCTGGGAGCCTATAAGCTGTGGATCGCGCGTTACAGCACACAAGTGCCCAACGATACCACAGCATGGAAGCTATGGGATTTCTGGCAATACAGCGACAGCGGGCGGGTGGATGGGATTCAAGGGCCCGTTGACCTGAATGTATACGCCGGAACAGAGGCAGAGCTGCGCCAGGCTTTTGCAGGAGAAGAGGGGGATGAGCCGATGACGGCAGAGGAAAAAGCAGCATTTAAAGCCTTGCAGCAGCAGGTAGCCGCACTTGAAAACAGCAAGGATGTGCTCAAACAGACATTGAACGAACAGACCGCTTATATTAAAAAAGTGGATCAGCGAGTAGCTGACCTGGAGGCGCGTCAGGCTATGCCAGTGCCAGCTTGGGCCAAGGAAGCCGTAGCCGCATCCGTTGCTTTCAATCCGTCGAGTCCGATTGTGGATGCCAAGCAGCCGAGCAGCTATGATTTTTATCGCCTGCTTGTCGTCTTGAACCGTCTGGGTGTGTTTAAGAAATCGTCGTAAACTACTGAACAAACAGGAACCAAGTAGGAGAATGAGATCTTGCAAAGAGGACGCGAGCAGCTGTTATAGCCGCGTTCTTTTTTATATATTTGTAGATATTTCCCTGTAATATTAACTAACATTACTTTCCGAAAACGTTCGGAAATTTAAAAAAATCTATGAAAATGCTCTTGTCTACCCTCTCATTTTATAGTAAAGTATCCAGTAATCACTCTCCATTCATGTGATCACTTGTATATACTGTGAGTATATATGACATTTTTCACTATGATTCAACAAAAGCTGAATGCTTGGAGACAGCAATCTTCCTCATAACCTCACAGACTATCGCATCAGGTACGACACTTTAGGCATACATCACGGAGGCCGATTGAATTGAACCACAGGTGTTGATATCTAATTCTACATATAAAATTACCTTTCACACCTCCAACTTATGAATTAACTTCCATCAGAGAAAATGATATCACTCGGTAATAGGTTGAAAATCAGTTTGATTCCCATCATTCGATAATACCTTACGATTGGTGATAGCTATTTGCTGTATAAGCTTACGTATCTGTGTGTCATGAGATTTAATTTGGACGATGTGTCCATTAGATCATAGAGGTTATCTGGGCGTCCATCTGGTATTAACGAACTAACAATATACGAGGTGTGAAAGGGGTCTGCTGCATGAGCAAAAAGTACGTAAAGAACAAAGCTTGGACCGTCCTACTGGTGCTTGCATTGGGGGCTGTTCTGGCACTTTCCGGCTGTGGAGGTTCCAAGGAAGGCGCAAAACCGGAGGCAGGAAAAACGCCAGGAGGCGCAGGAGAGGGCGTGCAGGATACATTAATTTATGGACGCGGCGGCGATTCCGTGGCGCTGGACCCTGCGATTGTAACCGAAAGTGAATCGCTAAAAATTGGAATGCAGGTTTTCGATACCTTGCTGGAATACAAGGAAAGTACAACGGAGATTCAGCCGGGGCTTGCAGAGAGCTGGGAAGTGTCACCCGACGGACTAGTTTATACGTTTAAGCTGCGTCAAGGTGTAAAATTCCATGATGGAAGTGACTTTAATGCAGAAGCGGTTGTATTTAACTTTAACCGTTGGTTTGATCCGAAAAGCCCATATAAATTTGACGGAGACTCGTTCGATTATTATGACTCCATGTTCGGTCCAGAAGGGAGTCGGGTGATCAAGGAGGTCAAAGCGGTAGATGCGAACACGGTCCAGTTTACACTGACCAAGCCGCAGGCACCTTTTTTACAAAATATCGCTATGCCATCCTTTAGTATCGCAAGCCCTAAGGCTATTCAGGAGAAAAAGGCTGATTTCAAGAGCAATCCGGTCGGTACGGGACCCTTTGTATTTAAGGAATGGAAACGGAATGACACGATCACGCTGGAGAAAAATCCAAACTATTGGAAAGAGGGACAGCCGAAGCTATCCAAGGTTATTGTTCGTTCCATACCCGACAATACCGCGCGATTTAATGCTTTGCAAAACGGGGAGATTGATCTGATGGAGGATCTGAACCCGGACGACGCGAAGCAACTGGAAGGCAATAACGAACTGCAAAAAGTGGAGCGCCCATCCTTTAATGTGGCGTATATCGGATTTAATTTGAAGAAAAAGGTATTCAATAATCCCAAGGTACGGCAGGCGCTTAATCATGCAGTGAACAAACAGGCTATTATTGATGCATTGTTTGCGGGAGAGGCCAAGCCTGCGGTCAATCCGATGCCGCCTACATTGTGGGGGTATAACGATAGCATTCAGGATTATACCTACGATCTGGATAAGGCTAAATCCTTGCTGGCGGAAGCAGGCTATCCTAACGGGCTTACCGAGCCGTTAACTTTTTACGCGATGCCTGTATCTCGTCCGTATATGCCTGACGGTAAAAAGGTAGCGGAGGCCATTCAAGCTGATTTTGAAAAAATAGGTGTTAAAGTGAACATCCAATCGCCGGAATGGGCCACTTATCTGGATGATGTCAAGACGGGCCAGAAAGATGATTTGTATATGCTGGGATGGAACGGAGATAATGGCGATCCGGACAACTTCCTTTACACCCTGCTGGACAAGGATACGATTCCGGGTAATAACCGTAGCTTCTATGTCAATGAGGAGCTACACAAAATATTGGTGAAGGCGCAGGTTGAGGTCGATCAGGACAAGCGTGCGGAAATGTACAAACAAGCACAAGTGATTATTAAACAGGATGCGCCGTGGATTCCACTGGTTCATAGCACACCGCTGATGGCAGGTAAAGTGAACCTCAAGGGCTTTGTGCCTTCTCCAGCAGGTATTGAATCGTATGGCAACGTTTATTTTGAATAATCCAAATAGCTCAAGCGCAAGCAGGCGGTGATTCTGGTATGAACTCATACATTGTAAAAAGACTGGCGGTATTGATTCCGGTATTGCTGGGCATGACGCTCATCGTTTTTTCGATAATTCATGCCATTCCGGGTGATCCGGCGGAAACGATACTGGGAGACAAGGCCACAGAGCAGTCCAAACAGGCACTACGTGAGCAGCTGGGGCTGGAAAAGCCGTGGTTGCAGCAATATGGAACCTATCTGAGTGAATTGGCACATGGCGATTTGGGTGATTCGATCCGTACCAGACAGCCGATTGCCCGGGAAATGCTGCCTTACTTGGCGGCTACACTGGAATTGACGGTGGCGAGCATGTTTTTTGCCATTGTGGTTGGAATGAACGCGGGTATCGTGAGCGCCTGGAAGCGAAATTCCTGGTTCGACTATGTCAGCATGGTCATTGCCCTTGTTGGGGTGTCGATGCCGATTTTCTGGCTGGGCTTGATGGAGCAGTGGATTTTTGCCAATAAGCTGCATTGGCTTCCTTCTATTGGACGCATGAATTCCCGTGATCCGGTGGAGGCGGTGACACATTTGGCGGTTATTGATGCAATGATTGGTGGACGTATGGAGCAGGTATGGACGGTCATCAAGCATTTGATTTTGCCAAGCATCGCACTGGGAACCATCCCCATGGCGGTCATTGCACGCATTACCCGTTCCAGTATGCTGGAGGTTATGGATTCGGATTATATCCGCACAGCCCGGGCGAAGGGGCTGGCATCTTTTCAAGTCGTGTACAAGCATGCACTTAAAAATGCCGCCATCCCCGTGCTTACCGTCATCGGTCTTCAGACTGGCTCGCTACTGGGCGGCGCGGTGCTGACAGAGACCATTTTTGCATGGCCCGGCATCGGACGGTACATTTTTGAAGCGATCAGCTCGCGTGACTATCCTGTCATTCAAAGCGGGATTCTGATCATTGCGTTCCTGTTCGTCATCATTAATCTGATTGTCGATTTGCTGTACGCGGTTCTTGATCGGCGTATCCGTTATCAGTAATCAAGTCGTCAATGGGTCAAGGGGGAGCTTGTCCGATGTCACAATTTTCGATGGAACCCAACAACATACCGACAACACGCCATACATTGGCTCATGTACCTGTTGTGTCCGGCCCTTGGAGAGACGCGTGGAGGGCTTTCCGATACAATAAAATGGCATTCGTCGGCCTGAGCATTATTATCATCTTTGTCATCATCGCTTTGATCGCTCCGTGGATTGCTCCTTTTGATTATAAAGCGCAGAATTTGGTGGACCGTTTGCAGCCTCCTTCCGCAGAGCACTGGTTCGGGACGGACGATCTCGGCCGGGATTTGCTGACTCGTACGCTGTATGGGGCCAGAATCTCGTTGTGGGTCGGTTTTTTGTCCGTCATTGGTTCGATGATTGTAGGAACGGCTTTAGGTTTAGTCGCGGGATTTTACGGAAAATGGGCAGACATGATCATCTCGCGGCTGTTCGACATTTTACTGGCGTTTCCGGGGATTCTGCTGGCGATTGCTATCGTTGCTATTTTAGGACCTTCACTGGAAAATGCCCTGTATGCTATTGCTATCGTCAACGTGCCGACATACGGACGGTTGGTTCGCTCCAAAGTACTCAGTGTCAAAACCGAGGAATACATCACCTCTGCCAGAGCGCTTGGGGCGAATAATGTACGAATCATACTCCGGTATATTTTGCCGAATAGCTTGACACCGATTATCGTACAAGGAACGCTGGGGATAGGAACGGCGATCATTGAAGCGGCAGCGCTTGGATTTCTCGGCTTGGGCGCACAACCTCCTGAACCGGAGTGGGGTAAAATGCTGTCGGATTCACGCCAATATATCCAGAACGCGCCATGGACCGTTATTTTTCCGGGTATATCCATTATGCTGACCGTATTGGGCTTTAACCTGATGGGTGACGGCTTGCGGGATGTGCTGGACCCGAGGGCGAAGCGTTAGAACAAAAGTGGTGTTCCCCGGCCTGAATCCTAGTGGCTGGCGGAACACTTTTTTTATTGAGATTTTTCGTGCTGGAGTTGCAGCTATATAGCTTAAAGTCATGTAAGCTTTCCTGAGACGTGAAAAAAATGTATAATCACTCCAATTGAGTACGTTGGGAGTGGGCTTTATGACATGGCAAAACAAGAGAGAGCATCGGCAGTTTCCGGAACAGACACGAAGCGACGCTTCACGGGCAGCATATGAACGGGATTACTCCCGATTGATCCATTCACCGACCTTTCGTCGGCTGCAAGGCAAATCTCAGGTTTTTGGCGCAGGCACAGGCGATTATTATCGTACACGGCTGACGCATTCGCTGGAGGTAGCACAGATTGCACGCGAAGCGGCGCGCAGCTTGCTACGGCGCCATCCCGAGGTGGAACTGGAGCAGGCGGATAACGCCGGGCTGATTATTGACCCCGAGGTGGTGGAATGTGCGTCCATTGCGCATGATTTTGGTCATCCACCGTTCGGGCACAAGGGCGAAGAGGTACTGGACGGCATTTTGGATCAGTTGATCGAGACGAAGGTGGAAAAGATAGCGGCTGCCGGAGGCTTCACGCCTGATTCCAAGCAGGGGTTGGAGGCATATGCACGTGAGCGGCAAATCTACGAGCACTTTGAGGGGAACGCACACAATTTTCGACTCATTATGTTTTTGGAGAAGCGTGAGAATGTAGATGGTCTGAATTTGTCGGATGCTGTTTTACTAGGGATCAACAAGTACCCGTATCCGGGGAATTGGAATAAAAAAGGGATGTACCTGCATGAGTGGGAATACATTCGTTCCATTCGCGAGGATTGGGGAATTCCTGATGGTCAGAAGACGCTGGAGGCCCAGCTTATGGACCTGTGCGACGATATTGCGTATTCCGCGCATGATCTGGAGGACGGAATTAAGGCAGGGAAAATAGAGGTGCACGAGCATTTTTTGTATGATCCGTACTTGATCCGTCTGATTACAGAAAAAATCACCACGTTGGAGGATAGCTTCTGGCAAGGCTGGCAGCTAGCTCAGATCGAACAGAAGGTAGCGGCTGTGCTTAGCGAATTTTTGAAGGTATGGAATGGCAAGATGCCGATGTGTGAACACGATTATTCCCGCACCCGGCGTGAGGTGAAAGCGTACTGGGTCAGTTTGTTCGTCAGCAGCTTGGGTGTAATTGATGCGGGCAATTGGAAAAAGGTTACTTTTGTACGGGATGGAAGCGAGGATCTCGACATGCTTCGCACCGTGAGCGTGCTGAAAAGCTTTGCCTGGGTCACGATGATCCGTGATCTGCGCGTGCAGCGGCTGCAAAAACGGAGTGAATGGATGCTCAGACGGCTGTGGCTGGCTTTTCTCGATCCAGAGACATCCAAGTCCATTATTCCGAGTGATTGGCTCCAACGCTTTGAACGTGATCAGAGCAAGGCCAAACCGATTTGGACATGGGAGCATATGGTCATTGATTACATTGCAGGGATGACCGATGCTTTTGCCGAGAAAATCTATAATGAGCTGTATGGTTTGAAGGTAGGTTCCATTTACGATCTGGACTAACATTTCATTTAACCGAGCATTTTGCATAAATCCCAAGAGCGATTTCAAATTAGCAATATAGAGATCGAAACGATTTAGTTCGTCTATATATTGTACTTTCGAGCGTTGGAAATCGAATTATGCAAAATGCTGAACCCTATATAGTAGAAGAAACTGGTTTTTAAGTATGAAAAAGAAGGGGGATATCTATGGGTTCTCAGCCTATACCTGCCAAATCACTGAATCTGGGGGTACTGGATATGGTACCGTTGTTGCCCGGAAACCGACCGGAGCAGGCCGTTCAATGGGCAGGAGAGCTGGCCAGACGTGCGGAAGCGTGGGGCTATACGCGCTACTGGACTTCGGAGCATCATGATATGGAGGGGCTTGCTTCCTCCAGTCCGGAAGTGTTGCTGGCTCACATCGGGGCAGTGACTCGGAAAATCAAGCTGGGGGCAGGCGCTATTTTGCTTCCGCATTATAGTCCGGTCAAGGTTGCAGAATGGTTTCATCTGCTGGCGACTCTATATCCGGGCAGAGTCGAGCTGGGTCTCGGGAGAGCCCCCGGTGGAGGACCGCATGCTTCGATGGCGCTGAGCGGCAACTTTCTCCAGCATGTGGCTGAACTGCCACAGACGATGGAAGCGCTGCTGGCTTTGCTGGAAGGTACCTACGAGTATGAGCAGGTGCCCGTGTTTGCCCGCCCGATGCCTGAACAGCCACCTGCGCTGTGGATGCTGGGTACCAACCGTAAAAGTGCCGAATACGCCGCCCGGTATTCAACTGGCTATGTGTTCGGTCAATTTATGAGTGAGCAGGATACGAGAGATATGCTGAGCATTTACCGTTCCGGCTTTCAGCCGTCCAAACGAATGGACAAGCCCCGTACGATGGTTGCTGTCGGGGCCATATGTGCCTCAACGAATGAACAGGCGCAACGATGGGCTGCACAGATTACGATGGGTGACCCGGCGATGCGGGCTAATTGGCTGGTGGGAACACCAGCGGATGTTGCCAAACGGTTGCGCAGCTTGCAGGTTGAGTACGATAATGATGAATTTTTGTTAGTCACACCCATTCCCGATTATGAGCAGCGGCTTCAATCCTACCGTCTTATAGCAGAGGCCGTAAATTGTGATTCTAAATGAAAAGAGATCTGACATGAACAGACATGAAATAAATAGTTCTGCTATGAATATGCAAAGATACATATATACTTACGCGTGTCATGAAACCGAGCGAGAGCTGTGTCTTTTGGAATTGAAAAGCTTGTTCGGTCACCCCCCTGCGCATGATTCCATGCTGCTGTCCCATCGGCGGTTGGAGCCGGGCACCAGCCCATTCATCCATCTTCGGCTGGATGTGGCCGCAAATGCGGGTACGCTGGACGAACTTTGCGAAGCAGCCTCCGCAATTCAACTTGAAGAAGGGAAGACCTTCAAGGTCCTGTGTCTCAAGGAAGGCGACAACGTGGCAGACTATGGCGAGCGACGCGGTATAGAAAGACGCATTGGCGCACGTATTCGAGGGCAGGCACAAATGAAAGAACCGGATGTCACCCTGGGTGTCATACGGGTAGGGGAGCGGTGGCTGCTCGGCAAGTGCATATACAGCGACAGGTCGTGGCTGGAGCGCCGTCATAAGCCGCAAAACTATTCCACCGGACTACCAGTGCTGGTAGCCAAAGCGCTTGTGAATTTAGCAGTGAATGATATAGCAGTACAGGATATAGATGGGGGCCGATTGAAGCTGCTGGACCCGTGCTGTGGCATGGGCAATGTGATGATTGAAGCATTGAGCATGGGAAAAGATATTCGCGGTTGTGATATCAACCCGCTGGCGGTACGCGGGGCACGCGTGAATTTGCGTCATTTTGGATATGAAGAGGATCGGGTAAAGCTGGGAGATATGAATCTGCTGGAGGGAACCTATGATGCGGCCATATTGGATATGCCCTATAACCTGTGCTCCGTGCTCCCTGCCGATGAACAAAAGCAGATGCTGCGCAGTTTGAGACGCTTGGCTGCACGAGCGGTAGTCGTAAGCACGGAGCCGATGGCAGCATTGCTGTCCGAGTCAGGCTGGACCCTCACGGAGCAATGCCGTATACATAAGACAGGTATGAGCCGGGAAATATGGATCTGTGAGTAGTTGGTTTGTTAATACTGAGTTTTATAGTTGACCAAATTCAGCGGTAGCTCCTGATCGGCTGCATAGGCTTTCAAATTGGTGAGGAAGATATCTACTGCACGTTCAGCGTAGTGGTTCGTGTCGCCTGCAATATGCGGCGTGATCAGAACATTCTCCAGACTCCACAGCGGATGCGACGCGGGTAGGGGTTCTTCCTCGAATACATCCAGTCCGGCAAAGGCAATATGCTTTTGCTCCAGAGAGCGCACAAGTGCATCCGTATGGACAGTGCCGCCACGACCTACATTAATGAAGAAAGCTCCCTTACGCATGGCTGCAAATGCCTTTTCGTCAAAGAAGTGACGGGTTTCCTCGGTGAATGGCAAAATATTCACCACGATATTCGCTTCTCCTAGCGCTTCATGTAATTGCTCATTTGTATACATGCGCTTCACATGTGGGGCATCCTTGCCGGAACGCCGGACTCCGATCACTCGCATGCCAAAGGCTTCTGCAATCCGCGCCGTTTCACGGCCGATTTCGCCCACGCCCGTAATCAGCAGCGTTTTGCCACGTAATTCCGTCAGCTCGCCTTTCGGTGGCTGCCATGTTTTCTGACGCTGCAGGAGAGCTGCTTGCTGTAAATAACGTGTATGCGACAGCAGCATCCCAAAGATTTGCTCCGTAATCGGAACGGCATGAACGCCACTTGTATTGGTGAGGAAAATATGACGCTTTTCCAGCTCTGCAAGTGGCAGCTTATCAATACCCGCCGACCAGGTCTGTATCCATTTCAGCTTGCTGTCTAGTTGCAAAGCTGCTTCGGAAATATGCTTGGACCAGCCTAAAATGACCTCTGCCTGTCGGATTTGTTCAGGCTCCAGCTCCTGGGCCTTACCAATGATCAGCTCATAGCCCGGAGCTGCTGCACGAACTTGCTTTTCTTGCTCTGCGGTAAGCTGGTGTAAACTTACAATGGTTCCCATGATTCATTACCTCCTCGGTTTTTGATTCTTTGGAGCTTCCAATATATTCTGATGAATCATCCTTTCAAGGATAACAGATTGGCGGGAAGATTGCATAAATAGGGAAAAAACCAGCTTGCTGTGTCACTTTAGATAACAACGAATGACTGTAGCCCTGATTAGGGATGAAAGGAAGACGATGACGATGAACGGATTACCGCTGGTAGTACCGCAAACAGCACAAACACAAAGACTTTTTACCGCGATTGCTCTCCCGAGCGAGCATAAGAAGGAGTTACGCTGCTGGGTGGAACAGGATGTTAACGAGCTTTCTTTTCGCAAATGGACCGATTTCAGGGATTACCACGTGACACTTCAGTTTCTGGGGGATGTGGCGACCAAGGATATACCGGAACTGGAACAGGCTTTATTTCAGGCGGCCGCTGCACATTCCCCGTTCACTCTCGGCATTGGCGAACCGGGGACTTTTGGACGAGATGGATTTCCGCGTGTGCTATGGAGGGGAGTTACAGGGCAGAAGGATTCTTTGAACCAACTCCACCAATCCATAGTTGAGGCTACCGAATCGCTTGGTTTTAAGCCCGAGGAACGGCCTTACAGGCCCCATATCACAGTAGCACGTTCGTATATAGGGCAGCAGCCTATTCCGGCGTCTATGTTTCAGTCCGATGACCGAATAGGTGAGCCGTGGGAAGTGGGAGAATTTGTTTTGTACGAGACCCGAATGGGCCAAAAACCAATGTACCAAATAATTCAAACGATCCCATTATTGAGGAGAAACCCTTGATCTATCAGCGATTTTAGTGATATAGTATTTCAGCGTTATTCAAAAGGCGCATTTTGGGTTACATATCTGAGAAATGTGCCTAAAGTTAACAGGAGGAACATTATGGAAATCGTTAAAGAACATCGTTGGTTTGCACCTCTTTTGAGTGTGCTACTTGTTTGTATATTGGGGGTAGGCCTCTACGCTGAGGTTCAACAAACACAGAAAAATCACAAAAATGCACCTATGCAATCTCTGAGCTGGTCAGGGAATTCTTCGGCTCCTTCACACGGGGACAGGATGGAGACCCATAATGGGTCAAACAGAACAAGTCCCATCTTTGCCAAGGCTCATGGGCAGCCGAGCTGGAAACAAATCATGCCGACTCCGTTACCCGCTTCCCAGATGAAGCAGGCGGGACAAGCCCGGAGCAATGTTGCAACCGGCGTGAAAAAACCTGAAGTCCAGCATAGCAAGTCTGCAATTCTTACCCCTCCTACAACCATTTACTTTACGAAGACACAAATGCTCTCTCAGGATGACAAGGCGTTGTCTACCTGGAGCTATCCTGTCTCCGCTAAAGAACTGCTCCTGCTACAAAAAATAGTCATGGCAGAAGCAGAAGGCGAACCGTACGAAGGCAAAGTGGCAGTTGCCAACGTTGTCTTAAACCGGCTGCGGTCAGCCCCATTTCCCGATACGATTCAGGCAGTGATTTATCAAAAAGCGCAATTTAGTCCGGTTGCGAACGGGCGTCTTCGTCGTGTCCAGCCCAATCAGGACAGCATTCGTGCGGTTACGGCTGCTTTGAACGGTCATAAAGCCGTGCCTGACAACACCTGCTTTTTCCTGTCGCTGACGTTGGCTCAGGATCTTACAGTTCATCATTCGCGTACCAAGGTGAAAACAATCGGCCATCATACCTTCTACAAATAACAGCCCTTTCTAAACAATAGGGTTCGGCTTGGTGAACGTATTTTTCGTGTACAGGTGAAGCTTTTATGCAAAAAGTGGTATAATGGGTAAAGGTTAAGGTACCTAAGTTATAAAAGTGACAATGGAGGTGGGCAGATGATATGAAAATCACATATTACGGACATTCAGCAGTACTGGTGGAGGAAGAGGGCAAACGGATTATTATTGATCCTTTTTTGACCGGGAATCCTAAAGCGGTAGTAAAAGCTGAGGATATTCAGGTGGATGCAGTGCTGTTGACGCATGGTCATGCGGATCATTTTGGTGATGCTATCGAAATTGCCAAGCACAACGATTGCCCTGTAATCGCGGTGGCGGAATTGGCTAACTATTGTTCATCTCAGGGAGCCAAGGCTCACGGTATGAACCTGGGCGGCGGTCACCAATTTGACGGCTTCCATGTAAAATTCACACTTGCGTTCCACAGTTCCTCTTTAACGGTGGATGGACAAACGATATATATGGGTGAGCCTGCGGGCATTTTATTGACCATAGGTGGCAAAACATTTTTCCATGCTGGCGATACGGCCCTGTTTGGCGATATGCGTCTTATTGGTGAAACCAACTCCATAGATGCTGCGGTATTACCGATTGGTGACGGTTATACAATGGGACCGGAGGATGCGTTACTGGCAGCCAAATGGCTCCGGGCCAGCCGCGTAATACCGGTGCATTACAATACATTTCCGGGGATCGAGCAGGATGGGAACGCCTTCTGTGACCGTCTGCACAAAGAAGGGATTAAGGGAACAGCCCTGAATCCCGGCGAAAGCCTCGAATTTTAACCTGCATTGCCAAATTGCGATCAAATGTCGGAGCGCCAAAATGTTCAATAGATATCCTCTGCCAGCCTTTTCTGTTCCTTTGGGAATGGGAAAGGCTGGATTTATTAAGATGAATATTTATACATAAAAACAGTATATTTTTGCATCTTCACGTTGAAGCTGTAATGTAAAAGATTTATTATCACAATCATAAAAACTTTGAATTGCTAACATGGTAGGTCAATGATAAAATGATATAACTAATTAGATTCATCAGTAGATCCGACGTATTTTTCAAGTCAAGCTATTGCATAATTATTGAAAAACATTCGCATTCGGCGGACCGTACCGCCTTGAATACGTCACATGTTTTGTCCCCCAATCCTCGTAGTTGTTCTTTGAGTTACCTCTTGTTGCCACTGTCTTCTATTCGGCCGCCTGTATTTCAGGCCAGCATGACTTTATAACAGAAAGGTTGCGTTCCATGAGACAGACAGGTTTACCACCCAAACAGGGATTATACGATCCCCAATTCGAAAAAGACGCCTGCGGCATGGGCTTTGTTGCCCACATCAAGGGAAAACCATCGCACGATATCGTAAGTCAGGCTTTGACCATGCTCGTCAATATGGAGCATCGGGGCGGTCAGGGAAGTGAACCGAACTCTGGTGACGGAGCGGGGATCATGATTCAGGTACCGCATTTATTTTTCCAAGAGGAAGCGGAGCGACTGGGCTTCAAGCTGCCAAAGGCTGGACATTACGGCGTGGGTATGCTTTTTGTATCCAATGATCCGAAGGTTCGTGAAGTTCATGAACAAAAGCTGAGAGATATTATCGTAGATGAGGGCCAGAATTGTCTGGGCTTCCGGGATGTTCCGACTTATGACGAAATGCTGGGCAAATCGGCGAAAGCCGCCAAACCGGGCGTACGTCAGGTGTTTATCGGTCGAAGCAGTGATTTGAAGGAAGAGCTGGACTTTGAACGGAAACTGTATGTTATTCGCAAACGGGCGGAGCTTGCCATTCGCTATAACGAAGAGGACCAGAACCGTGAGTCGTTTTATATCCCGAGTTTGTCATGCCGTAAGGTTGTATACAAAGGAATGCTTACAACCGAGCAGGTAGGACAATTTTATCTGGATTTGCAGGATGAGCGGGTGACTTCGGCAATCGCGTTGATCCATTCCCGTTTCAGTACGAACACGTTCCCGAGCTGGGACCGTGCGCATCCTTATCGTTTTATGATTCACAACGGTGAAATTAACACGATGCGTGGTAACGTGAACTGGATGCATGCACGTCAGACCCAGTTTGAAAGTGAAGCGTTTGGCGAAGATATCGGCAAGGTAAAACCGGTCATTAACCCGGATGGTTCAGATACAGCCATGTTTGATAATACGCTTGAATTCCTGTATCTGAGTGGGCGTTCCCTTCCTCATGTAGCCATGATGATGGTGCCGGAGCCTTGGAACAAGCATGAGACGATGGACCCGAAGAAGCGGGCATTTTATGAGTATCACAGTACGATGATGGAGCCTTGGGATGGACCGGCTGCGATGGCGTTTACGGATGGTGTGCAGATCGGAGCAATTCTGGACCGCAACGGCCTGCGCCCTGCGCGTTACTATGTGACCAAGGATGACCTGATCGCCTTGTCTTCAGAAGCGGGTGTACTGGATATTGCTCCTGAAAATGTACTCTACAAGGATCGTCTTCGTCCGGGACGGATGCTGCTGGTCGATACCCAGGAGGGCCGCATCATTTCCGACGAAGAGCTGAAGGAGCGTATCGCTTCCGAGGAGCCTTACCAGGAATGGCTGGATGAGCATCTGGTCAATCTGGATGAGCTGCCGGAAGCGCTGGAGCAGCCAGAGCCGAAGCATGAGAATGTGAACCAGCTTCAGCTCGCTTTTGGCTATACGTTTGAAGAGCTGCGCAAGATTCTGGAGCCGATGGCGCTCACAGGTGCGGAACCGATTGGCTCGATGGGGTATGATGCTCCACTGGCGGTGCTGTCTGACCGTCCGCAGCGTTTGTACAACTATTTTAAACAAATGTTTGCGCAAGTTACGAATCCGCCGATTGATGCCATTCGGGAAGAGATTGTAACGTCCACGGCAACTACGATTGGACCTGAACGCAATTTGCTGCATCCTGAACCGGAAAGCTGTCGTCAGATTCGTCTGGATTCACCGGTGCTGTCGAATGAGGAATTTGCCAAAATTCGTCATGTACACCGTCCAGGCTTCAAGTCGATGACGATTCCGATCTTCTTTGAAGCGAAGGAAGGCGCAGAAGGCTTGCGTAAGGCGCTCGAAGGGCTGTTTGAGGCGGCTGATCGTGTCATTGACAAGGGTCATAACATTCTGATTTTGTCCGACCGTGGAGTGGACGCAGAGAATGCGGCCATTCCAGCGCTGCTGGCTGTCTCAAGCCTGCATCACCACCTGATCAAGCAGGGTACACGCACACGTGTAAGTATTTTGCTGGAGTCGGGAGAGCCAAGAGATATTCATCATTATGCGGTGCTGCTTGGTTACGGCGTGAGTGCGGTTAATCCGTATCTGGCTTTCGAAACACTGGATGTAATGATTCAGCAGGGCTTGCTGCGCGGTGTCTCGCATGAAAAAGCAATTAAAAATTATATTAAAGCGGCCACTAAGGGCGTCGTTAAAATATTGTCCAAAATGGGTATTTCCACGATTCAGTCGTACCGTGGAGCACAAATTTTTGAGGCTGTAGGTCTCAAACAGGATTTCGTTGATCGCTACTTCACCTGGACACCTTCCCGCATTGGCGGTATCGGTCTGGAGGAAGTCACGGTGGAAGCGCTGGCTCACCACAACCGTGCTTTTACCGATAAGGACGGCAACGACAAGGTGCTGGATTCGGGCGGTGAATATCAATGGCGCAACGATGGGGAAGAGCATTTGTTTAATCCGCAAACGGTACATTTGCTCCAGCAGTCGGTTCGCTCGGGGGACTACAAGCTGTACAAGAAATACGCCAAGCTGGTGCAGGGTGAAACTGAACAGCATTTGACGATCCGTTCCATGCTTCAGTTGAAGCCTGCGGGTAAGTCTGTGCCACTGGAAGAAGTGGAATCCGCTGCATCGATTATGCGACGTTTTAAGACGGGAGCTATGTCCTTCGGCTCAATCAGTCAGGAAGCGCATGAAGATATGGCGATCGCGATGAACCGTATCGGCGGTAAGAGCAACACCGGTGAAGGTGGGGAAAACCCTGCACGTTTCATTCCGGATGCCAATGGCGATTCTCGCCGCAGCTCAATCAAGCAGGTGGCATCAGGCCGATTTGGTGTAACGTCGAATTATTTGGTGAACGCTGACGAAATTCAGATTAAAATGGCGCAAGGCGCGAAGCCGGGCGAAGGTGGACAACTGCCAGGACGCAAGGTTTATCCTTGGGTGGCTGAGGTGCGTGGTTCTACGCCGGGCGTGGGACTGATTTCGCCGCCGCCGCATCACGATATTTATTCTATCGAGGATTTGGCAGAGCTGATCTACGATCTCAAAAACGCCAATCCGCGTGCTGACATTAACGTGAAGCTGGTGTCGGAGGTAGGCGTAGGTACGATTGCAACAGGAGTGGCTAAAGGCCGCGCTGACATTATTCTGGTCAGCGGCTATGACGGCGGTACAGGCGCTTCTCCGCAAGGCTCCATCCGCCATGCGGGTATGCCTTGGGAGCTGGGTCTGGCCGAGACACATCAGACGCTGATGCTGAACAATTTGCGCGACCGCGTGGTGCTGGAGACAGACGGCAAGATGCTGTCCGGCCGCGATTTGGTGGTAGCTGCGCTGTTAGGTGCAGAAGAATATGGCTTCTCTACAGCGCCGCTTGTGGCGTTGGGCTGTATTATGATGCGGGTATGCCAAATGGACACCTGTCCGGTTGGTGTTGCTACGCAGAATCCGGAACTGCGCAAAAATTATATGGGCGATCCTGCCCATGTGGTGAATTTTATGCGTTTCATCGCAGAAGATGTCCGCGAAATTATGGCAGAGCTGGGCTTCCGCACGATTCAGGAAATGATCGGCCGTACGGACTGCCTGGATACCGTGAACGCCGATTCGCACTGGAAGAAGAAAGGCGTCGATCTGAGCTTGCTGCTGCATGTTCCTGAGCTGGAAGACGGCAGTGTGCGTTACCGCGTACAACGCCAAAACCACGGGCTGGAAGAAACGCTTGATATGCAGAAGCTCGTACCGATGGCTGCCGGGGCGCTGGAGAACGGAAGAGCTGTAGAGGCCACTATGCCTATAACGAACGTGAATCGGGCCGTAGGTACGATTCTGGGCAGCGAGGTCACCCGCAAGTACGGAGCGGCGGGTTTGCCTGAGGATACGATTCGTTTTAACTTCATCGGATCAGCAGGTCAAAGCTTCGGGGCGTTTATTCCGAAAGGCATCACGCTGAGCGTTGAAGGCGACAGCAATGACTATGTAGGTAAAGGACTATCCGGTGGTAAGGTTATTGTGAAGAAATCTCACAAAGCGACCTTTAAGGCAGAAGAGAACATTATTATCGGAAATACGGCTTTGTATGGAGCGACCAGCGGGGAAGCTTATATTAGCGGAATTGCAGGGGAGCGCTTTGCCGTTCGAAACTCCGGCGCACGTATCGTCGTCGAGGGTGTCGGCGATCATGGCTGTGAGTATATGACAGGCGGACGTGTAGCTGTACTGGGCGAGACTGGACGGAATTTTGGAGCCGGGATGTCTGGAGGCATTGCATACGTCTATGACCCTCAGGGGACGTTTCTGAGTCGTTGTAACCTGGAAATGGTGCTGCTGGAAGACGTGGAAGACCCTGCGGAAGCAGCGGATCTGCGTGGTCTGATTCAGCGCCATGTCACGTACACAGGCAGCGAAGCGGGACAACGTATTTTGGATGACTGGCAGACTGCGATTCAGCAGTTTGTACGGGTGATTCCAAAGGATTACAAGCGTATGGTTGAACAGATACAAAAAGAAGAGGCGACCGGTTTGAGCGGGGATGAGGCTCTGCTGGCTGCATTTGAAGCCAATATGCGTGAATTGGCGCGTGCCGGGGGTTAATGTAGCCCCTCACCAAATTTACTCAAAAAGGACTTGCTGAATACCGTTGTTAAGATTACGGTGATACCAGCAAGTCCTTTTTTTAGTTCTTTAGAAAATATGATTTATGTCCTTGACAAACGTTATAGTTTCTGACATTACCCCCAAAATGTTTTCCTGAAACGGTAAATATGTTATAAAAAGTGTCATTTTTTTTGGAATGTAACCGTTTACGTTAGAGTTTATGTCTTGTTATTTATTTTTGGATTGGTTATGATTTTTTTAGAGTACACATGCAAATCTAGTATGCCCATCGTCACTTCAAAACACAGAATAGGGTGACAGGATGAAGTTGAAGAAGTCAGCAGAAGACCAAATGATTTTTTTGTACCGGTATGTATCACTATCTTTAACATCGCTTGTTTTTCTGTTCGAATCATCCAGATTAATCGCGTGGCAGAAGTTATTACTTATTGTGTTTCTTTTTTTATCTGTTACATTATTTACGTGGATTTACCGCAAGTACAGACTTCATGATATGGTACTGAAATGTTGCATTGCTCTGGAAACCGCAGGGATCATTTTGTTGCTGCTCCCGACGGGAGGGATGGATAGTCCGTTCAAATGGTATGTGATTACCCCTATGTTGGTGGCTTGTGCTCACCTTTCTATGAGGTACAGTTGGACGCTCCTTCTTTCCTATATCGGCTTGGTACTCACATTTTGTTATATCTTTTTTACACCAGGTCAATATTTTTTGTGGGATACGGTGTTACAAAATGCGAATTTATTTCTGGTGCTGATTGTGACCACGATGGCCATGCAGGTGATCGGTGTTATGAAGAATGAGTTGAAGATGGCGAAGGAGCAAGCTAATGAGACGATGGAACATATTAAGTCGATTTACCACATCATGGAGACGACTAGCCACAACGAGGCATTAAATCTGGGACAGGTCATCTCGGACTACACGGTTAAGCTGACGAAGCAGAGCCGCGCATTTTTCTGGTTGGACAGTCAGGAGGAGGATGCGCCGGAGAGTAGTCAGACAGGTTGGACGGTGGAGGAAGAGGAGCAGCTATTCGAGGAGCTGGGGAATTATCGTGAGGAATTCAGGGAAGAGCGTGAGCCGTTTTTCAGGCATCTGCCGGAATGGGGCGATTTTCTCATGATCACGGTACCGATGACGACTCGTTTTGTAGCGACCATCGGACTCAAGCTGGGCCCGGATCAAAGTCTGACGGGAAGACGCTGGCTCGTGCAGCAACTGATATTCCTGGCTGAGCTGAGCGCCGTGTTTTTAGAGCGCTACGAGCTGGAGCGTATCGAAAATCAGTTGATTGTGACGAATGAGCAGAACCGGATCGCAAATGAAATGCATGATAATGTATCACAAAGTCTTTTTGGCATTGTGTACGCGACGCATTCACTTCGGCAGACA
>NZ_PNXQ01000012.1:419009-499925 GCF_005217525.1 Paenibacillus terrae
AAATTGAGCTGATTCAGCAATCCGCCAATCAGGCAGTGAGAGAGTTAAAAGGAGCCATTCATAGCCTGAGCTCGAAAAAGAGCGGGGGCCCGACTTGGTTAGGAACAGTGAAAAGCCATCTGCATACGCTGTCCAAGCTGAATCATGTACAGATTGACTTTGATATTCATGGGGATCATTTTTCACTGCCGTACTTGTATCAAAAGGCTTTGTTTCGTATCATATCCGAAGCCGCAGGTAACGCAATCCGGCATGGGCTGGCGAAGCGGATTGATGTGAAGTTAAAATTGACGCCCCAAGTGATTAGACTGTCTATTCATGATGACGGAGTAGGGTTCGAGACGGCGAGAATGGTTGCAGGAGGTGAGGCAGTCAGTGCAGGCAGTGGCCTGGGCATGATGAATATGGAATATTTAGCTCATTCGATGGGAGGTGAATTTGATATTTCAAGTCGAATCGGAGAGGGCACACAGATCCGATTGTCCATTCCAGTAAATGCTTATGAATAAGAGTATTTTGCATAAATCCCAGGAGCGATTTCAAATCAGCAATACATAGATCGAAACGGTTTAGTTCGTCTATATATTGCACTTTCGAGCGTTGAGAATGGAATTATGCAAAATGCTGATAAAGATGTGTGAACATCCTGCAATACAAAATCTGCGGTAACAATCGGATACATAGGGATTATGCAAATCCTGAACTGTAGACAGGAGGCCGAATCATGAAAATTGTCATTGTCGATGATCATCCTTTAGTACGGAAAGGACTCGCTGCCGTTATATCCATGCAGCCCAATGTTCAGTTTGCGGGAGAGGCCCAGAATCAACAGGAAGCACTTGTGGTTATCGAGGAAACTGACCCGGATCTGGTGCTGCTGGACTTGAAGCTTGCCGATGAATCAGGTCTGGATATTATCAAAATAGCACGCGGACGCGGGTTCAGAAGCAAATTTATTTTGCTGACATCCTCGTCCACACGAGAAGACTTCCTGAAAGCGGAGGAAGCTTCTGTGGACGGTTACGTACTCAAGGAGGCTTTGCCTGAGGAACTAATTTACGCGATTCATCTTGTCAACAAAGGACGCAAATATTATGATCCTGCTATTCTGGAGAACAAGCTGCGGGAGGATGCGGGCAATCTGACAGACGACCTGACACCGAAGGAAAAGGAAGTATTGGTCGAGCTGGGCCAGGGAGCCTGCAACCGCGAAATTGCATCCCGATTATTCATCAGCGAATTTACCGTCAAAAAGCATGTCAGTCAGATTTTGGCCAAGCTGCGGCTGGCGGATCGGACTCAGGCAGCGTTGTATGCCAATGCGATTGGTCTGGCGAAGTACGAGCCAACGAACATCTAGCGTGTGATACGCTGAAGGCGGTGGCGATGGAAAGCCTGTCCGACTGGGCAGTGCGCCCATGTAGCTTTCCAGTTCAGTTTATATAGCGAGTAACAGAAGAAGCCTCAAAATCACCAGCTTCGGTGGTTTTGGGGCTTTTTTCAATTTATTTTTCCATAATCAACAAAGACTGGTACAAAAGTATACCATGCTGTAGCTAAAAGTATACAATCTCATCCCCCTGTAGTGATGGAGAAAGTGCCGTCAGGTTCCATGTCGTACCCACAGCAGCTTGTTACAATTAGATCATACTTAAAATAAGAAGAAAAATGGTATGGGAGGGAGGATTTTTGTGGAGAAAACCATTTTGGATTATCTGGTCCTAATCAAAAAAAGATTGTGGCTGATTTCGATTTTTGTCATTCTCTCATGCGTGACGACTTACTTTGTGAGCGACAAGGTCGTGAAGCCGGTCTATTCCGCCTCAAGTCAGCTACTGGTTAACCATATTTCCGGTAAGCAGGGAAGCAACAATCTGAACGATGTCAACACAAGTCTTAATTTGGTGGAAAGCTACAAGCAAATTCTCACTTCACCTAAAATTATGGAGGCTGTCGTAACGACTCATCCCGAATTCGGCTTGACGCAGCAAAAGCTGGCAGAAAAGCTGCAGGTCAAAACCTCGGATAAAAGTCAGGTCATCGGCTTGACGTTTGAGGCAGGGAGTTATCCACAGGCTGCCGCTGTTGTGAACGCGGTAACCCAGAAATTCGTGCAGACGGTTCCGGGGCTGATGGAATTGAATAATGTGAAAATCTTGAATGAGGCGGACCCGCGGGCCAATCCTGACCCGACCAATGGAAATCCGCTCATGAATATTGCGATTAGCTTTCTCGTATCGCTGATGATTGCACTGGGCACGATTGTGTTTCTGGAAAGCATCAACGGTACGCTGCGCACGGAAAAAGAGGCAGATGCGGACATCGGTATTCCAGTGATTGCATCCATCCCGGTCATTCGCAAGAAGGACATCGACGGCGCAGCCGGAAATTCCAAAGAACGGGTAGGGGAGCGTAAATATGCTGCGATTGAATGACATGTTGATTACAGAAAGCAATCCTTCATCGTATGTCTCGGAATCCTTCCGTTCCCTCCGTACATACATTCGGCAGCAGGTCATCGGGCAGACGGACCGCGGGACGGTTCTGCTGCTGACCTCGCCAGAGAGCGGAGCGGGCAAAACAACGCTGATCGCCAACATCGGCGTTTCCTTTGCACAAGAAGGCAGGAAGGTGGCTCTGGTGGATTGCAATCTCCATACGCCAGCGTTGCACGAGATATTCGGATTGGAGAATACCGGAGGTTTATCGGCTTATTTGCGCGGTGGAGCTGCTTCCAAGTCCATCGTCAGATATGGCGTGCCGGAGTTGTCTGTTATTCCAGGCGGAGACACCTTGCACAACGCGGCTGATTTGCTCGGCAGTGAACGCATGGTGGAGCTGCTGGAAGAGCTAAAACGCGAATATGACATCATACTGCTCGACTCGGCTCCAGCGCTGAACTATACGGATGCTCGCCTGGTCGCAAGCTTGACGGATGGTGTGATTCTCGTCGCCAGACACGCCCGGACCAAGCGGGAAGATTTGCGCAAAACAAAGCAACTCATGGATCAGGCCGGTGCGACACTGGTTGGAATTGTGATGAATCAGGTGAAGTAAGCAACACCAAAATTCGATGATGCAAGGAGAATGAGTGCGATGACGAAAAGAGTGAAAAAGGCCATTATTCCAGCAGCAGGTTTGGGTACGCGCTTCCTTCCTGCAACCAAGGCAATGCCTAAGGAAATGCTTCCGATTATCAATAAGCCCACAATTCAATATATCGTGGAAGAAGCGATTGCTTCTGGTATTGAGGACATTATTATCGTAACGGGCAAAGGCAAGCGTGCGATTGAGGATCACTTTGACAACGCATTTGAGCTGGAATCGAAGCTGCTGGAGGACGGCAAGCTGAAGCTTCTGGAAGAGGTTCAGCGTTCTTCGGGAGTAGAAATTCACTACATTCGCCAGAAAGAACCCAAAGGTCTGGGACATGCGGTATGGTGCGCAAGACGCTTTATCGGGGACGAGCCGTTCGGTGTACTGCTGGGCGATGATATCGTAACAGGTCAGAAGCCTTGCCTGCGTCAGTTGATGGATCAATATGAGGAAACTCAAAATTCCGTCATCGGTGTACAGCGGGTACCGCAGGAATTCACGAATCGCTATGGCATCATTGAACCGGATCAACAGGACGGACGTCTGTACCGGGTAAACAATTTTATAGAAAAACCGGCTCCGGGCACAGCGCCTTCCGATCTGGCTATTATGGGTCGTTATGTATTCTCACCAAAAATTTTCAAATATCTCGATCTTCAGGAAAAAGGGGCAGGCGGCGAAATTCAGTTGACCGATGCGATCCAAAAGCTGAATCAAAGCGAGCGCGTATACGCCTACGACTTTGAAGGAACACGCTACGACGTGGGTGAGCGTCTTGGTTATATTTTGACCACACTTGAATTTGCACTCGCTAGTGATGATTTGAAGTATCCGGTTATAGAAGCCATGCACGAGTGGCTGAAAAAGACCGAGAAAGCAACCACGGCAGGTTGAGAGGGGGTACGTCAGCATGAGCATGGAAAATTTACCGGAGGACGGCGAGGCTGTCATGTCAGGTAAAGCGTTTTACATGCCATACGGAAATACACAAATTCAGGATAAAACGTCTTACCTGGTAACCAAGCGATTGCTCGACATGTTGCTGTCTTTCGTGGGTTTGATCGTATTACTGCCGCTTTTTATCGTGGTGGGTGTTTTGATCAAGCTCGAAGATCCGAAGGGAAGCGTTTTTTTTAAGCAAATTCGGGTGGGCAAGAACGAGAAGCTATTCAACATGTATAAATTCCGCTCCATGGTGTCCAACGCCGAGGAGCTGAAAAAGGACTTAATGGAGCTGAATGAAGTGAGCGGCGCCATGTTCAAAATTAAAAACGACCCGCGAATTACGAAGATCGGCAGTTTTTTGCGCAAGACGAGTATTGATGAGATTCCACAGCTGTGGAATGTGTTGGTCGGGGACATGACGTTAGTAGGTCCACGTCCGCCATTGCCGAGCGAGGTTGAGCAATACTCTGATTATGACAAGCAGCGCCTGATTGTCACACCAGGATGTACCGGCTACTGGCAGGTGAGTGCACGTAACAGTGTAGGCTTCGAAGAAATGGTGCAAATGGATTTGAAGTATATTCATGTTCGCAATACGTGGCTCGATCTGAAAATCATCATGAAAACAGGCATTAAAATGCTGTTCTCCAAGGATGCTTACTGATGGATGCATTCAAGCGGTGTCCCGCAGTGTCCGTCGTTATTTGCACCTATAACCGGGCTGATCTGCTGGAAAAAACGCTAATGTCGCTGCTGGAGCTGAACGACCTTGCGCTGGCTGAGATCATTGTGGTCGATAATCGCTCCACCGACCATACGGCGGCAACGATCAAAAGATTTAATGCCGAGCACGGTCATGATATTCATCTTCGGTATCATTATGAGCGCGAGCAAGGATTATCAGCCGCTCGTAATGCGGGTATTACGTTATCGAGGGCAGAAGTCATTGCTTTTCTGGATGATGATGCGATCCCGTGTGCTACATGGCTGCAAACGATTATGTCGACCTTCGGAAATAATTCCGAACTGACGGCCATGGGCGGGAAGATAGATCCTTTGTTTGAAACGGAACGACCGGGCTGGCTGACCGGGCCGCTTGAGTTGCCTTACACGATTATTGACTTGGGAAAAGCCATCCGTGAATATCCGGCGGGACTGAATCCGTTCGGAGCGAATATGGCCATGCGCAAAACAGCTTTTGCTGCCGTAATGTTCCCACTTCATTTGGGAAGAAAGGGAGATATTCTCTTATCTGGTGAAGAATCGTGGGTATTTGAGCAGATTCGTAAAAATGGTGGAACGATCATGTATCATCCTCACATGGCAGTGAAGCATTTTGTTCCGGCTGCACGCTTAACAAAGGAATGGATCATGAACCGTTACTACTGTCAGGGTATGTCTTATGCTGTTCAGGCCGCAGGCCTGCGCGGCAACGTGATGCTGATGGCGAAGACGGCAGCCAAATGGCTATACAACACGGTGGACTCCCTGCTGGCACGTACTGAGGGCAGAAAGCTGTTGAACCGGTGCAGATTTGAAAGTATACGGGGAACCCTGGATACGCTGCGCAACCGGAAAAGCGAGTCAGCTGCGGGGTGAAAGATTGATCATGAGCAACTATCCTTGGACTTCAAGAATAAACACAATACAGCATGTTTTCATTTTTCTTCTAGGCGCTCTTGCTGTAGGAATTGCGGCTACTTATCAGCCGGTGGCCAGCATTGCGGCGGTATGCTTACTGCTTCTGCTGGCCGTTTCTATCCATCATCCAGAGCGCATCAGCTATGCAGTTCTGCTGAGTACGGCGGTATCGGTGGATTCCTTGTATCAGGGTGGCGTATTCGGGATCGAGATTTTGTCATTATACAAATTGGGCATTTTGGCCTTGCTGGTACCGTGCATGCTCGTTTACGGCATACGTCTTAAATTTAGCTATCCGATCTGGGCATTGGTGATCATGCTGGGGATTACATTTGGATTTTCAGCATGGCTGCCTACGCTGACGACCTCGATTGCAGTGAAGGCGTTCGTCGGACTATCATTGCCCTTCTTTTTTTTACTGATCCAGTGGAAGAAGGAGGTGGCCGAAAAGCATATCCGGTTGGTCAGCCTGCTGCCGATCATTAGTGTGGTCGTTGGACTCGTTTTACAGATCGTAGGTATGCATTCGTTTACCGATGTGGAATTTACGGGAGCGGTGAGAGTACAGGGGGCGAATATTCCGCCGCATCTGGCGATGCTTTCCTTCCTCGGGATTGCCGTCTCGTTGATTGAGGTCAAACGCAAGCCGCAGCAAGCTGCCTTTTATTATACGGTGCTGGCGCTGAACTTTTTGATTCTGATTGCTACCGGCACACGCGGGCCGATTCTGGCACTGTTGCTCATGTTTGCTGTGTATCTGTTCGATATCGCCAGGCAGTATCTCAAGGGGAAAATCAATTATTTGCTACCGCTGGCCGGATCGTTTTTGATTGCTCTGGGGGCGGTGGCCCTGCAATGGAACAATTTAAAAAAACGCTCCTTCGAGCGGGAGACCGATACGGGAATTGATCTGTCGGGACGCTCGGAGGCATGGGAATATTTCTTGAACAGAGTACAGGATTATCCGTGGTCAGGCAGGGGTCTTGGCGCGGTGACGGTTGCGAACGACGGGACGTTATTCAAAGGCTTTGTCGTGCCGCATAACGAGTATATACGCTTTTATTTTGACACGGGATATATTGGCTGCGGGTTATTGATGCTTTCATTGCTGGTCGTGTTCGTTCTCATTTACCGGTCGCTTGCCAAGTCGATCAAACCTTATTTTGCAAGCTTGATTGCGGGCTTTCTGATTTATTCATTTTCAGATAACACGTTGTCGACGGTTCAGATGATTATTCCATTTTGCTGGTATTTGAACGTTTTATACCAGACATCTACTCAAACCGATTTTCGCAAAGAGAAGTGATACGATGAGCAGAGTGAACATGTTCGATGTCAACTTTGATAATTATGATTTTAACGATCTACTCGAATTTATAGATACTTCTATTGAGCATCAGCGTCATTCCTACATTTTGACCTGTAATGTCGATCATGTGATCAAACTTCGCAAGGATGATGAATTCCGCAAGGTATACTCCGATGCAGGAGCTGTGGTGGCTGATGGAATGCCAATTATATGGGCGTCCAGGTTGCTGAAAAAACCCCTCAAGCAAAAGGTATCAGGCTCCGATCTGTTCACCCGGCTGGGGGAGGCTTTTGAGGATCGAGGCTATCGCTTGTTTTTTCTGGGGGCGGCGGATGGTATTCCCGAGAAGGCGATGCTCAATCTTCAGGAGTCGTACCCGAACATGAATGTAGTGGGCTGTTACTCTCCTTCCTATGGCTTTGAGAAAAATGAGGAAGAGAACAGACACATTGTCCAATTGCTGCAAGAGACCCGCCCGGACATCGTTTTTGTCGGCGTAGGCGCACCTAAACAGGAAAAATGGATTTACAGATATTACGAGACATATCGCGCTCCGATTTCGATAGGGGTGGGAGCTACGTTTGATTTTCTGTCGGGAAATGTGAAGCGTGCACCGGAGCTGATGCAGAGGACGGGATTTGAATGGTTTTGGCGGTTGTCTCAAGAGCCTAAACGTTTGTGGAAAAGATACTTGATTGAGGATTCCCAGTTTCTCGTACTGCTGTTTAAGGAAATGTTCAAGCGGAACCGGGTGAAGGGAGGTCAGGGGTGAGAAATATGACTCGGCTGGCAGATCAGCAGGTTTCCGTTTGGTTAGGAAATCGGCGTGGAATTGGCATGATCGGCATGGGAGTGCTGGCTTGTATGCTGCCACTCGCCATCGGATTTGTCAGCGCCAAGATGAATCCCACCATGAGCCAGCAGGGAGCCATATTGCTGGCACTCGTTTTTCCGGCCTTTTTGCTGGCGATTATCCAGTCGCGGATGCTGATTCCGTACACACTGACGGTGTGGGCAGTAGGTCCGGAAATCCGGCGCATTGCAGACTGGTTGGAGGGAACGTATCACTCGGTGTCCTTGTTGAGCTTGGCACCGTTGCTGGTCAGCAGCATGTTGGTTATTCCTGTGCTGCGTGGCATTCATCAGGCGGAAAAGCCATTGACCCGAATTGCTGTGTTTTTTGGGATTGAACTAGCCTACGGAAGTATGGTCGGGTTGTTCAAAAATGGAATCGTTTTTGCCTATGATTTAGCCAACTATGTGATTCCTTTGCTACTGCTGCCTTATCTTGCGATTAAGCCCATGAAAGCTAAGGAGCTGGACCGTCTGCTGTATTCCTATGCTAATATTGCCGTTCTCGTGGCGATTTACGGCATTATTCAGTATTTGACGGTGCCACCTTGGGATGCGTTTTGGATGAATAACGTAGAGATGAATTCCATTGGTATACCAGAGCCACTCCAAATCAGAGTTTTCTCTTCGATGAACTCGCCTGGTCCCTGCGCTATTTTCCTGGCAATGGCGCTTGTACCCATGCTGATGGAAAAACGGTGGCGCGGCACCTTGGGATGGATCGGAGTCCTGCTGACGGTCGTTTGTCTTTTGATCACGCTGGTACGTTCAGCCTGGCTGATTGCATTCGTTATGCTGCTGGCGTATATCCTCACTTCATCCTCCAAGGGAAAGTGGAAAACCTTGTTTCAACTTGCTGTTGTTGGCCTCCTTCTCTACATCATTGTTCCGAAGCTGCCGGGAGCAGAAGGTCTTGTGGCACGCATGCAAACGTTGACGGATATTCAACAGGATCATTCGTACAATGAACGCTTGGATCTGTTGCATACGATGCTTCCGGCCATTGTCGGTAATCCGGTAGGGCAGGGGATCGGGAGTGTCGGAATTGGGACCAAGCTAGATAACGGCGGCGATCTCGGTGAACTTGGGATTATGGATAATGGCTATATTGCCATTTTTCTCACCTTCGGTATTTTCGGAGCATTCTTTTTCTTCGGTGGTCTGTTCGTTATCGTCAAGCGCCTCCTTGTCCGCATTGCCGAGCGAGATTCCAGCCAGCCTTATATCAGACTGGCGTTGGCTACGTGGGCCGGAGCTGTAGCCAGTCTCATATCGGATAACGGTTTTCCCGGTATGCGCGGCTATCTGATCTGGATGATGATCGGAATAGGACTGTGGGCGAAAGATGTTATCGCGGAAAGAAGGTAGAGGCTGTGCAAAACTTACAAACAATATCCGCACCTGTCCGAACACTATGGTCCACGGTCGTTCGCTTTGCCAAAAGCAAGGATAGCAGCTCGGCAGCAGTTAAAACGATGATATTCAGCATGCTGATTCTCGTCGTAAACATGCTGACTGGCGTGCTGACGGCCCGATTCCTGGGTCCTACCGGACGCGGGGAACAGACCGCGATGGTGAACTGGTCCCAATTTCTCGCCTTCTGCATGAGCTTCGGTGTCCCGTCCGCGTTGATTTACAATGCGAAAAGGAACCCGGAGGAAACAGGCAAGCTGTACGGCCTCGCCTTGCTACTGGCGACGATGTTCGGGGGCTTGGCGACACTTATCGGCGTGTTCCTGATTCCTTATTGGCTGCGCTCCTTTTCTTCATCGGTCATCCTGTTCGCTCAATGCTCCATGATGATGTGTCCGCTTATTGCGATCTCACAGATCAATAATGCATTGCTTCAGGTCCGGTCGGAATACAAGCAGTACAATTTGTTTCGGTATCTGGTGCCGCTGAGTACGCTGCTGGGTCTGGCGGTCCTGATCCTGACGGGTCAAATGAATCCGTACACCTCAGCCCTGGCCTATTTGCTGCCAGGTTTGCCGATTTATATCGGTGTCACGATTCGAATGGTTCGGCTGTACAAACCGAAGGTGAAGAACAGCTGGACGCAATTCAAAAATCTCTTCACCTACGGTATGGGCTCATACGGCAACGATCTCATGGGGCAGGTTTCTACTTACATTGATCAGATCCTAATTGCGGGTCTGCTCAGACCGGCCGATCTCGGCTTATATGCGGTAGCGGTCAGCCTGGCCCGGATGGTGAATGTATTTTCAACCTCGATTATCGTCGTGCTCTTTCCCAAAGCCTCCGGGTTAAACAAGGAGGATGCGGTTGCAATAACATTCCGGGCATTTCGGGTGACTTCAACAGCAACGATTCTGGCTGCCATGATGCTGATGCTGATTGCTCCGTTCGTATTTACATTGCTATATGGTCAGGAGTTTAAACAAGCGCTTACGGTATTCCGGTTACTGGTGCTTGAGGTTGCTATCAGCGGAGGAACCATGGTGCTGGCACAGCAATTCATGGCGCTGGGTAAGCCCAAGCTGGTTACCATCCTACAGGGTGTCGGATTGGCGCTCGTCATACCATTGCTGTCTATACTCGTTCCGAGATACGGCTTGACGGGTGCAGGGATAGCAATGCTGTCTTCGGGGATTCTACGGTTCGGTTTCATTTTATGTAATGTTAAATTCGTTCTGAAAATGACAATTCCGAGACTGCTTATTTCCAAACAAGATATTCAATGGCTCCGATCAACGATGTCACACTACATCCGGAAAAAGCCAGTTAACGGTTAGATAAAGAAGGAGGCACCCCCTAATGAACCACATGTCTAGCGTTCCCGCGGACAACCGGATATCCGTAGTTATTATCGCTCAGGATGATGGTACTCGAATCACAGCCGCCATTAAATCCTGCCAGCCCTTTGCGGACGATATCGTCGTCATTGACGGAGGGAGCAAGGACAATACGATTCAGGTAGCTGAATCATTGGGCTGTCGGGTGTTTTCCAACCCATGGCCCGGTTATGCGAAGCAGCGCATGTTTGGTGTTGAAAAAGCCGAGTTTGATTGGATTTTCCTGATTGATACAGACGAGGTGGTAGATGCGGAGCTTCTTGGAAATTTGTTGAAGGTCAAGGAAACGCTCCATGATCCTGCCAAAGCATACTCTGTGTTTCGAATTGGTGATTTTTTGGGCAAATGGATGAACAAAGGCGAGCATTTGGTTCGTCTGTACAATCGGCGTATTTACGGCATTACGAATAGTCTTGTTCATGAAATGCCGGATGTAGCCTCTTCCCAGATCATTAAACTGGAGGGTGTGTTATGGCACTACGGCTTCCGCAGTATCAGTGATCATATGACCCGTTTTAACAAGTATACGGACCTCGAAGCAGAGACGGCCTTTAACAAAGGCAGATCCTTTCGGATTT
Source organism: Paenibacillus terrae (assembly GCF_005217525.1). Lineage (GTDB taxonomy): Bacteria > Bacillota > Bacilli > Paenibacillales > Paenibacillaceae > Paenibacillus > Paenibacillus terrae_C. The sequence goes on from NZ_PNXQ01000012.1 coordinate 430,244, forward strand.
CCAGGCTGTTGTTGCGACCTCCAGCCCGCTTTGTGCAGAAGTATTTTGTCCAAGGCTTATACCGCAAGGGATTGGCAGGTTTTGCTGTAGCGGTCTTTTGGGTGATGTACGAGTTTCTGGTCTGCTTCAAGCATTATGAGCTGACGAAGCGGCGGAAAAAAATAGAGATTGTGGAAGACGGACAGACCGAGCAGAAAGGAGAAACCAGCTATGTCGTACAATAACGGTTTTCGCATTGCAGCAACAGGGCTTAGCTGGCCGTCCCTGCAGCCCGGCGGATTAAACACGTACTTCAAATCCATCTGTGAGCAACTGGCAGAGCAAAATACGCTGGATGCTTTAATCTGTAGCGATGAGAAGCCGCAAGTACCTGAAAATATCCGAATTCATTCGATTGGCAGCAAGCAGCAATCCATCTGGAAGCGTCGAGAGCTGATGCAAAAATATGCAGCAACGCTGTTCGACAAGCAGCCGATAGATGTGCTGTACTCCCATTTTGCCCCCTATGGTGTCGGACCGGCGCTGGAGGCGAAAAAACGGGGAATTCCGGTAGTCACCACCTTCCACGGCCCATGGACGGAGGAAATGAAAATTGAAGGGCAAGGCCTCAAGCATCTGCTGAAAACAACGTTGGCCAAATCCATTGAAATGAAGGCATATGGCCTGGCGGACAAATTTGTAGTGCTGAGTGAAACCTTTCGGGATATTCTGCATGAGCATTATAAGGTTCCACTCAGCAAAATCCATATCATTCCCGGTGCAGCCAATATAGAGAGGTTCCATCCGGCAGAGGATCGGGGGACGGTGCGGGAACGGCTGAATTTGCCACAGAATGCGACGATTGTGCTGACCGTCCGTCGTCTTGTTAACCGAATGGGACTGTTGCAACTGCTGGAAGCATGGCGGCGGGTAATTGAGCGTCATCCTGATCATCTACTGCTGATTGGAGGGAAGGGACCTCTGATGGAGGAACTGGCTTCCAAGGTGGCAGAATACAATCTTCATAATCATGTGAGATTGCTTGGATATGTATCGGATGAGGAACTTCCCCTGTATCATCAGGCATCGAATATGTTCGTTGTGCCGACACAGGCACTGGAGGGCTTCGGCCTGATTACGGTGGAAGCGATGGCCTCGGGGGTTCCGGTGATGGCGACTCCTGTAGGCGGCAACAGGGAAATTTTAAGTGGATTCCGTCCGGAGCTGTTGTTCCGGGGAACGGACAGCGAAGCCATTGCGGAAGGACTGCTGCGTGTGCTGGATAACCGCGAAGCCCTTCCCAACGCACGGGAATGCAGGGACCATGTCCTGAGCAAATATACGTGGGGACATGTGGTGGAGCAGGTGGAAGATGTGTTCCGGCAGGTCCTTGACAGAAAGGCGGCTGCAAAATGCTGAGAATAGCTTATATTGACCACACGGCAAGATGGAGCGGCGGCGAAGTCGCGTTGTATAACATACTGACGAACGTCGGGGAACATATCGATCCGCTGGTGATTTTGGCGGAGGAAGGCGATTTGGCAGATCGTCTTCGGCAGCGCAACATTGATGTACGTATCGTTCCGCTGGATGATTCCATTCGCAATCGGGGACGGAATGCCGTCAATCTGGGTGCGCCTGCGGCAGCCTACCGACTGTTGGCTTATGGGAAAAAGCTTGCGCCTTTGCTGCGCGAGGAAAAGGTCGTGTGTGTTCACACGAACTCACTCAAGTCGGCGTTCTACGGCGCGGTAGCCGCGAAGTCAGCGAAGGTGCCGTTGATCTGGCATATCCGTGACCATATCGGCCCACCGTACCTGAAGCCGATTGTGGCCAAAGGCATTCGGCTGATGTCCCGCTTTTTGCCTAACGGCGTCATTGCCAATTCCAAGTCCACGCTGAGTGCGCTGGAGCTGCCCCCGGACAAAAAGACGCTCGTCGTCTACTCGGCATTTGCCAAAGCGATTACGGCCCGTGATGCGACTGCAAATTCACGTGACGATGACTCGTTTAACGTCGTATTGGTCGGCAGACTGGCAGAGTGGAAGGGACAGCACATTTTACTGGAAGCTGCTCGCTCTTTTTTACCAGATAAGCGTGTGAAATTTTGGCTGGCTGGAGATGCGCTGTTCGGCGAAGAGGAATACAAACGCCGTCTGGAATCCACGATGCGCGAATACGGATTAGACAACGTTAACTTACTTGGACACGTCGATGACATTCAGGGCTTGATGCAGCGCTGTGATCTGCTCATTCACACCTCCATTACACCGGAGCCGTTCGGGCAGGTCATTATTGAGGGCATGGCTGCAGGTCTGCCAGTGATTGCTTCGAATGAGGGTGGACCCAAGGAAACCGTTGTACCGAACGAAACCGGGCTGCTTATTGAACCGGGTGATCCGGCCAAGCTGGAAGAAGCCATCCGCTGGATGCTGGAGCATCCGCAGGAACGTCAGCACATGGGCGATAAAGGGATGGAACGGGTCAGGAAACATTTTGTTATCGAGAACACCGTTAAGGATATAGTTCATTACTATAAGGGTTTGTTGGCAGGAGTCTGACCGACATTCGCGTTAAAGGATGATTCAGATGAAAATAGCGATAGCACACGATTACTTAATCCAAATGGGCGGAGCGGAAAGGGTGGTAGAGGTATTCCACGATATGTATCCGAAGGCTCCAATCTTCACAACGGTGTTCAGCGACGACCGCCTGTCGAACAACTTGAAGGATGCAGATATTAGAGCCACCTGGCTACAGCACATCCCGGGAGTGAAGGCCAATTTCAAAGGAGTGCTGCCGCTGTACCCCATTGCTATCCGTGATTTTGATTTTAGGGATTTCGACATTGTTTTAAGCTCCAGCAGCGCATTTATGAAAAGCATCCAGGTACCTAAGCATACGTTTCACATTTGTTATTGTCACACACCGATGCGGTTTGCCTGGGATTACGATACATATATGGCCCGGCAGTCCAAATCCAACCTGCTCAAAAGCATGCTAAAGCTGTACATGAATCGGTTGAAAACATGGGATGCCAAAACTTCTCGCAATGTAAACCAATTTGTCGCCAACTCTTCGGTCGTCCAACGGAGAATTCTGCACTATTACCAACGGGAGTCGGATGTCATTTTCCCTCCTGTTAATACATCCCGTTTCCAACGTGCTACAAGCATTGGTGACTATTACCTGATCGTATCCCGGTTAGTGTCCTACAAGCGCGTTGACCTGGCGATTGAAGCATTCAAGCGCAATGGTCTCAAGCTGCGCATTGTCGGTGAAGGACCGGATCGTAAAAGACTGGAGGGCATGGCCTCCCCGAATATTGAGTTTCTTGGCAGACTTGAAGACGAAGAGGTCAACAAGCTGATGGCAGAATGCCGGGCGCTCGTTTTTCCGGGGGAGGAGGACTTCGGTATCACGCCTCTGGAGGCGAATGCGGCTGGACGGCCTGTTATCGCTTATCAGGGCGGGGGAGCGCTGGATACCATTGTTCCTCATGTGAATGGTGTATTTTTCCGCAGACATCAGGTAAAGGATGTGCTGGAGGCGGTCGCCAAGGTCGAGCAGCATGCATGGGATGTGGACGGTATCATTAGCCATGCACGCAAATTTGATGAAGATACGTTCAAGGATCATTTCAAAAAGTATGTAGAGCAAGCCTATGTGAACTTTCTAAAAGGAGGATGAACGGAATGAAGCTGGCTGTAATCGGTACTGGATACGTTGGGCTCGTCTCGGGCGTGTGTTTTGCACATAAAGGTAATGAGGTGATTTGTGTCGATCTGGAGCAGCACAAAATTGATATGCTGAACCGGGCTGAATCTCCTATTTATGAACCTGGCATAGAGGAATTGATCGCGTTAAATATGGAAGCGGGTCGTTTGGAGTTTACTTCGGATTTGGCCGACGCGGTTCGCCGCTCGGATATCGTTATTTTGGCGGTGGGTACGCCGTCTCTAGCTAACGGTGAAGCGAATTTGTCCTACATTGAGCAGGCGGCTGCTGATGTCGGGAAGGCCATGAACGGGTATAAAATTATTATGACCAAGAGCACGGTGCCTGTCGGAACGAACGAAAAGATCAAGGACGTGCTGGCTCATCATACGAGTTTGTCCTTCGATATTGTATCCGCTCCGGAATTTTTGAGAGAAGGCTCTGCTATCAATGATACACTCCTTCCAGACCGAATCATTATCGGCTTGGACAACACGGGGCTGCGTGAAACGATGGTTACGCTGCACCAGGTGTTCACGGATAAAATTTATGTGACGGATATCCGCAGTGCCGAGATGATCAAATACGCGTCCAACGCATTTCTGGCGACCAAAATTTCGTTTATCAACGAAATCGCCAATATTTGCGAAAAGGTAGGCGCGGATGTTACCTGTGTGGCTGACGGCATGGGGATGGACAAACGAATCGGGTCCTCTTTCCTGCAAGCAGGGATTGGGTACGGTGGCTCTTGCTTCCCGAAAGACACGAATGCGCTCATCCAAATTGCGGGTAATGTGGATTATGAATTTAAGCTGTTAAAATCGGTGGTCGAGGTGAACACGGACCAGCGTTTCATGATCGTATCCAAGCTGCGCGAATCGCTGGGTCAGCTACGCGGCGTGCCGATTGGCATTTGGGGCTTGGCCTTCAAGCCGAATACAGACGATATCCGCGAGGCTCCGGCACTGGAAATCGTAGAAACGCTGATTCAGGCAGGTGCTATTGTGAAGCTGTATGATCCGATTGCAATGGAAAAATTCAAGGAGCGCGTGAATCATCCGAATATTGTATGGTGCGCATCCCCGCAGCAAGCTGCCGAAGGAAGCGACGCGGTCTGCCTGCTGACCGATTGGGAAGAGTTCAAAAATGTAAATCTCGTACAATTGTCTTCCATTCTGCACAAGCCAGTCCTGATTGACGGTCGTAACGTATTTACGGAGGAGCAGATTCAAGGCTCCGGGCTGGAATACTATTCCGTGGGTCGTCCGCGGATGAGTGGGTGGAATCGGGATAAGGTGGAAGCTTAAAAAGTGGAACATTAAAAAGTGACTGTGGTGGTGTTGGAGGCGCTACGCGTGCAGATTGTTCTTCCGATTGCTGTTACCCCCGGATTTTCTTGATTGTATAAAACATTCAAAGGTTAAAATCCGGGGATAAAGGCAAACGCTGACGCTTCTTCAGAACAATTCTGCCCGCTCCGCTGCTTTTACCGCATGGAGTCACGATTTTTAACCTCCCACCTTATGGGGGGAGGTAGGAAGAGCAGATCCGAAGGAGCGGCTCAGTGAAGCCGCTCCTTCGGATCAAAGCGCCATGCGCCGGGCGCGCGAGCGTCTTTACAGGCTGACCGGACATGAATCGTCCGGTCGTGCCTTTTGCAATAAACGGTATGATCGGCATGATGCATTTTTGAGTAGCGCAGGGATGGATTTGAAGCTGGAGTAGCAACAGCGATCGTAAGATCAAATCCATACCGTAGCGGGCTCGGGCTACTCAACTTTGCCCCATCCGATCACCCATACATTTAGAGAGGAAGTGGAGAGTTATGAAGCTCGTACTTTTGTCTGGTGGTTCCGGTAAGAGATTATGGCCTTTGTCCAACGATTCCCGTTCCAAACAATTTTTGAAGGTGCTGGAGAGTCCAGAGGGTAATTCGGAATCTATGGTGCAGCGGGTGTGGAGACAACTGGGGGATAACGGCTTGTCCGAATCCTCGTTTATTGCAACAGGGAGAGCGCAGGTTGAAATGATTCAGAGTCAGGCTGGGCAGGATACGCGCATCATTGTTGAGCCGGAGCGAAGAGATACCTTTCCTGCCATTGCGCTGACAGCGACTTATCTATATTCCATCGTTGGAGTTTCGCCCGATGAAATCGTTGCTATATTGCCGGTAGATCCCTATGTAGAGGATGCTTTCTTTGCTACAGTCGCCCAGTTGGAACATACTCTTCAGGAGAGTGAAGGCAAGCTTGCACTAATCGGGGTTGTCCCATCCTATCCTTCTGAGAAATATGGTTACATTATACCGAAAAATGATGCCACACAAGGTAGCACAGGCTACCGCGAAGTGAGCCATTTTCAAGAGAAACCCGACCGGGAGCAGGCGGAGCGTCTGATGGAACGCAATGCTCTATGGAACTGCGGGGTTTTTGCATTCAAATTGGGTTACTTGCTCGATATCTTGGCATCCAAAGGTTTGCCGCTGAACTATGAAGAAATGCAAAAGCAATATTCTTCTCTGGAAAAAATCAGCTTTGACTATGAGGTAGTCGAGAAGGAGCAGGACATCGTTGTTCTTCCGTATGATGGATTCTGGAAGGATTTAGGTACTTGGAACACCTTAACGGAAGAAATGTCACATCAGCAAGTGGGCAGAGGCGTAGTCACGGAGGATTGCGTCAATACGAGCCTTATCAACGAACTGGATATCCCCGTGGCAATCATTGGAACGAATGATCTGATCGTAGCTGCCAGCCCGGATGGCATCCTTGTGACCAATAAGGCGGAAAGTCCGCGCATCAAGGAAGTGCTCAAGGCTCATAATCAGCGTCCAATGTACGAAGAGCGCCGTTGGGGGCATTATCGAGTAGTGGATTATGTGAAGTATGACGAGGGCAACGAGGTATTGACCAAGCGAATCCGTGTGCTGCAAGGCAAAAATATCAGCTACCAGCTTCATTTCAAACGGAGTGAAATTTGGACCATTATTAGCGGTGAAGCGGAAATTATTTTGAATGAAAAGCTGCATAAGGTGAAGGCTGGTGATGTGGTTCGCATTCCAGAAGGGACGAAGCATAGTATTTTAGCCGTGACTGATGTGGAATTGATCGAGGTACAGACAGGTTCTGAGTTGATCGAAGAGGATATTGTCCGTTTTTGCATGGATTGGGATGAAATTTCCCGTCACAAGTTTATTTCATAAATATTTTGCAAAATCCTGAAAGATGAAAAAAAGACTCATTTATGAAGTTATTTAGCTCAAACTGTCGAAAATACACGAAAATCTGTAAATTCATAAACATGACCTATTAAATTTTGGTAAAAAAAAGTCGATACTTAGGGTAAGAAGGAATCCAAACTCCTTCCACGATAAACGCAGCCCTGTTGAAAGGCAGGTACGCAAAGCTAAAGGGCCTTCCGTGAGGATGGCAGCCTGGCTACCGAAAGGAAGAGCGAGAGTGAGCCCCTATTTTACCCCTGTGTATCGATGGATACGCAGTGTACTCCCCGTTGTTATGCTTTTTTCTTTGTTGCCTGTCGGTTTCGGTGAATCTCTGTCCGTGGCGAATGCTGCCACATTACAGCCTGTTAATTCGGACGCTTCTGCTGAGGCCCGTGAACTATACAGCTATTTGATCAGCATCTCCGGGAAAAAAATGGTCACAGGTCAACATGACTATTTGGAAAGTCCGGATGAATTAAGCAACAAGGTCCAAAAAATCAGTAAGGCGTATGTTGGTGTACATGGCTACGAGATGGGGGCCATCTCCGGTCAGTCCGCCACTACGGAGGCAGCACAACGTAAAAATGTCGTCGATAGCGCCATACGTTGGAGTAGAGCTGGCGGCATGGTTACAATGACTTATCATGAACCGCTGCCGGGTAAACCACTGACTTGGGCTAATGTGCAGGCGAAAGTAAGCCAGGCGGAGTTTAATAAATATGTGACGCCGGGTACTGCGCAGTATAATCTTCTCATTGCCGATCTGGATAAGGTCGCTATATCGTTAAAGCAGCTTCGTGATGCAGGAGTTCCAGTATTATGGAGACCTTACCACGAAATGAACGGCGACTGGTTCTGGTGGGGAAATAAAAACAATTTCAATCAGCTATGGGATATCATGTATGACCGTTTTGCAAACACGCATCAACTGAACAATCTGCTGTGGGTATGGAGTCCGAATGCGCCTAATTCGTACACTGTCCCATATACCCCGAAATATCCGGGGGATGACAAAGTGGATATTTTGGCTGTAGACATTTACAACCATGATTTTAAGCAAAGCCATTACGAAGGACTGCTCGGACTGGCACGGAATAAGCCGATTGCCATTGGGGAACACGGTGAGGTACCCAGTCCCGAGGTGATGCAGGCTCAGCCAAAATGGGTGTATTCCATGACCTGGGGCAAGATGCTGACCGAAAATAACACGACGGATCAGATTCAGGATTATATGAATGATTCGACAAGCTTGACGCGGGATGATGTGAAAAAAGGATTAGCTGCGATGAAAGAACCTGACACGGAGCTACCGACCGTACCGGACACGGGGTCAAACGATCCAACTCCGGCTCCGCCAGTGGTAAGTAAACCAACCCCGCCTTCCGTTCCGGATATGGTTTATGCGAACGGGCTGCGGGGTGAATATTTTAACAGTATGGATCTGGACGGCACCACTGTTTTGGTTCGTACAGACAGTATGCTGGATTATAACTGGCGTGCGGCCTCGCCTGATCCCAAGGTGAAGGCTGATCAGTTCTCGGTCCGCTGGACGGGCAAAATCAAGCCGCAATATAGTGAGACCTATACGTTTACCACGATTTCTGATGATGGTATTCGTGTATGGGTAGACGGCAAGCTGGTTATTGATAGCTGGTTCAAACAAAGCTGGACGGAACGCAAGGGCAGCATTACCTTGCAAGCAGGCAAAATGGCAGATTTGAAAGTTGAATATTATGATGAAAAAGGCGACGCAATGGCACGTCTGATGTGGGAAAGTCAGCATGAAGCGAAAGCGGTAATTCCCGGCAACGCTTTGTTTCTTCCTTGATATATACTCTTTCCCCGCCAAAAATTTTGAGGAGAGAGGGTGGAGCACAATGATGAAAAATTGGTTGACCCAAAGGTATATAGTAGTATTGGCCGGGCTGCTAGGGGTCGCAGCTATAGCGCTGATTGCCTGGTTTATTCATACGCCTCCCAAGAGTGAAGAACTTCAGACGATTAAAGTAGCGGCGGCCAGTCCGGTATGGAAGATTGGTCAGCGGGATGACTCTTCAGCAGAATTTAAAGGTATGGTTGGTAAGGACAATGTCAATATTTCGGCGGCCTCCACCGAGTCGTCTACTAAAGGAGCATCGTCAGCGATGTCCATAGCAGAAAGTACAACGGCTCCGGTATTGCTCAGCAGTGGAGATATTCCTCCCGGTTTAAATGCGTCCATGAATCCTGAACTATCACTCCAGTACAAGCTGGATCAGGTTCCTCCCAACGGGATGATATTTCGTGTACGGATTTTGGATGCGGGTAAAGCCGTTCCCCAAATGGCTGTATTTTCAAATCATCAGTTGTCCGGTATCATTCAGATTGCCGGGGTTTCCGGCACAGGCAGTGCATATAATTTCAAAAACAACTACGAGCTGTATATCCCCAAAGAGCAATTGCAAAGCGGTGTTAACGTACTCAAGCTAAAGACAGCGCGCTGCCTATACTGCTCCTCTGCTGAAGATAAAAATGTGTGGTGGACTTGGGATGACTTGAGCTTGGAGACGTTAGCTTCCCCTGCGACCGAGCCGATACACGGTAAATATATACTGACCGGAACGAATGTGAACAATAAAGAATTTTATTATGATCAGGGTGCGGTAAAACATTTACCATACGTTCTCAAATGGCTGGGAATTGCATATAGCGGCAATGTCATGAGAGTCACATGCGCCAGTAATGTAAACAAGGCATGCACAGACATGGGAGAGTACTACCAAACGTTGAAGCAGTATAATATGCAATCGTCGGCCTTGTATTTATATACGGGCGATATCAAGCTGCAAAAAGACGGTTCCCTGCCGGAGACAGCCAAGCAGAAGTTGCGCGATTATGTAAAAAAATATGGTTCATACCTGCAATATTATGAAGTGGATAATGAACCGGGATTGTTTAACCGCTCGAAAGCGGTCAATCTGGCCGTTGCCAAGTGGCTGAATACGGAAGGTAAGCAATTGGCGCCGCATCTCAAAACGGTAGCGCCGGGCTGGGCCTACTGGCCGACGTATTCGACCAAGGCTTGTAAAAACCAAACCGGAGGTACGCCGAAATGCGGCGATCCGGATGGATGGGAGCGGGACCCGGCACAGCGTAAACAACTGGAGGATGTCACCGACCTGACTAACGGGCACGCCTATGGCGAATCGTATAATGAAGAGGGCGGGGGCAGCTTCGTCCAAAATTTGAAAACCTTCGGCGGTTCGAGCAATGGGCTGGAGAAGAAGATGCTGAATACGGAGTTTGGTACGAACGATACGCATCGGGACAACCCTGATTACGGGGCCAGTCAGCCACAAGCAGCAGCATTCGACCGGATTATGCGTTCGCAGATTGGTTTTGCCGATATGTTTATCCAGCATGCTGCTTTTTATAAGGACTACACGTTGTTTAAAACCGGCTTTGACTTGCAAAATCACAATCCGGCGAATACGGAAATTTATCCGTTCGGACAAGGGCAGGACAGCCGTGTAAACATCATGAGACGCTTGAGTCTGGCTTATGCCACACACGGAAAACCATTGACTTATACGGTCCTGAATCCAGAGGAAACGAAGGATAAGATGGTCTATGTCCGTGCAGTGGATACGTCTAAACTGAAACCGCTGGCTGGCAGTGGGGCCACCTCGGACAAATTGCTGGTGAATCTGGTGAATTTTGAATCCACAGCACAGACGATCCGTGTACGGGTGACGTTGCCGAAAGTCGGTTTGTACACGGGTGAACGCTTCGGAGCTGGCTCTACGTACAGCCAGGCACAGCGTTCCATATCGGGACTCAAGGCTTCGCCTGCCCTTGATTTTGAAGAAAAGCTGGGGCCCGGCGAGTCGGTCCAATACATTCTGGAATTGAAAAGTGCAGATCAGGCCGCAGCTTCGGCCCCTACAGAGGTGAAGGCCGCCTCTGTTCAGGAAGGCGCGGTAAAGATTGATTGGCTTCAGGCAGAAGGCGTATCCGCCTATGATGTGCTGCGTGCGGACGGGACAGACGGGGCGTATCAGGTGATTGCCTCGGAAGTAGCGGGAAGCACGTATACGGACCACACGGTGAAAGCCGGAAGTCACTACGCCTACAAAGTCCGAGCGACCGGGGGCACTCAGGTGTCTCCCGCGGCCGAGGTCGCTTAATCAGGACAGATACAGAGTAGGACCAGAGTCGAAGAATACCTTACATGCAACCGAAAATAGAATGCCTAAGAACCTATCGGGAGAAAGTAGGACCTGACAGGTTCTTTTTTATCTGTAAATGGTTCTGATTTGGCAGTTCATTGCGTATATTTTAGAAAAAAACACGAAAATCCTTTAATTTTCTCGCCATAAGACGACAACATTGCAGGTATGTATTCATATATAATAGTTTTGCTCATAACTATACATACATGGTTTGTGGGGATTCTCTTTCCGGTGACCAAGAATGATAAAGTGAGGTTAGTGCCGAATGAACAAGGAGACAGAATCAGGGATGGACAACCCTCTTGTACGTAACAATGTACGGAAAGCAGACAAACCTGTCGTCCACTTGGACATCCGGGATATTTTGCTTCAATGCGGCATCACGATGCCGCATTGTCTACAGAGCGAAGCTGACGGAACCAAGGGCCGAAAGGATAAGAGCTTGTAAAATATCGGTTGCCGGTACTGCTTAAAAATAGGAGTGAACCGGCTCCCATCCTTCTTTATTTCATCATTCGTTCCATGCGGACAAACGCGATAAAACGCTTGGCTTCTTCCTCAGACAAAGTTCGTCCATCAATGGTTAAATTAAAACGTTGCAGGATATCTTCATCGGACAGCTCCAACTGGTCCACAAATTCCCTCACATCTGAATCCAAAATTGCTGCCGGATGGCTAGTGCGTCCTACCAAATAATCAATGGATACCCCGAAAATGTCTGCAAGCTTGGTCAGTATCTCAAAATCTGGCTTGCGCCGGTTTTTTTCATAGTGAGAAAGAGCCGCCCGCGTAATTCCGAGAGATTGCGCTAGTTCCTCTTGTTTTAATCCCTTATATTCCCGTAATTCAGCGATGCGGGTGCCATAATTCATCTGATATTCCTCCTGAATGCAAGGTTGAGAAAGAAAAAAAGCGATTTTACACTTGACAAGATACGATTCGTATCATAAATTAGTTATGTAAGATACATAACGTATCGATGTTTTGTAGTTTTAACCATATGTTATCGTTTATATACCTTGGGAGGCCACCGATGGTTTGCACTTGTGCTTATTCGCTGGCTAGACCTTCTATGCGCTATTATACAACATTTTACTATAGATTATATGGTCATGCTATGCAGAGGATCAGTACAAGCGTCATTGCATCGAAAACAAGTCAATCAGAGAGGACTGGTCTTGTGCAGTTGAAAGAGTACATCCGTATGATCCGAAAAAGAATATGGTTGATTGGCGGTATCGTATTGTTGGTATGTGCTGTGGTGGGCGTGAAAAATGTATATTTTACCCCTCAGATTTATGAAGCGACAGCGAAGCTTATTATCAACCAGACACCAAGGCCGGATCGAGCGGGTGTCGTCGATTACAGTGTCGTTCAAACGAATATAGCCTTAACGAACTCCTATAAGCAAATTATGATGTCCTCGGCAATTATGGATCAGGTGGTCGCCAGCTTCCCCGATCTCAAGGTCACTCCTTCAGCTCTGACGCAAAAACTAAGAGTAAACACCGCAGGTGATTCACAGGTCATGGATTTAACAATCCGTGATTTATCGTATACGAAGGCTGTCAAAACCGTAAATGCGGTAGCCAAAGTATTCAAACGACAAATTCCCTCTATCATGAAAATGGACAACGTCACGATTCTAAGCGAAGCCAGTCTGACTGAACCGGCTGTTCCCGTGAATAGCAATCCCGCTATACAGATGTTCATTGCTTTTTCCGTCTCCTTGTTGCTGGGTATAGGCTTGTCGTTTTTGCTGGAAGTGCTGGACGATACCTTTAAAAATGAAGAGGATGTTGAGAAAGAACTCGGCCTGCCTACCCTATCCCTGATTACGAAAATGAAAAAAGAAGACAGACGCTCCGACGGTTCAGCTACAACTCCCAAACAGGTAGGTGAAGGACAATATGCCGCGATTAATCAATAACCAGCTTGTCACATCCCTACATGCCCAATCTCCTGTTTCGGAGGAGTACCGTATGCTTCGCACGAACATTCAGTTTTCTTCTATAGATGAGCCGATTGAGGTTATGATGGTCGCATCAGCTCAGGCGGGTGAAGGCAGGACGGTTACGATCAGCAATTTGGCTGTAACGTACGCGCAAGAGGGGAAGAAGGTGCTGGTCATGGACATGGATTTGCGCCGCTCTTCCTTGCACCACATGTTCGGCTTGCGTAATCATACTGGACTGACGCGGGTCCTTGCCAACCAGCAGCCGTGGCAGGAAGTAGTTCAGGAAACCGGGATTGATCATCTGTATGCCATTACAGCTGGACCGACTCCGCCGAATCCGTCCGAAATGCTCAGCTCCCGCAGAATGAAAGCTCTTCTGGCTGAGCTGAAGGAGCATTATGATGTGATTTTAATGGATACGCCGCCGTTGCTGTCCTTTCCGGATGGCTTCATTATAAGCGCCATGTGTGACGGAGTGATTTTGGTGGTCCAGGCAGGGAAGGTCAAAAAGGATATCGTCAAGAAAGCGAAAGCCAATTTGGAAAGAGTAAAGGCACGTATTTTGGGCGTGGTGCTCAACAACGTGAAACGGTCGAATACTCGTGCGGAGCGCGGCATGGAGGAACGTAACCTGACATGAATAGAAAAAAGGGAAATGAGAGTCAATTAAATTCTTGTAACAATGAATAAATGATACTTATTAATCTGAAGCCAAATCAATTGGAAACTGAGGTGATGAGCTGTGTCTTCCCACTCGAACGAGGCCGAAGCTTTGAGTACATCAGTGGAAGTGTATGCGGCCGCTCATGGGGTTGAACGCCAGCAAGGTTTGAGCGTATATCCGTTCGTGAAGCGAAGTATGGACATCGTGCTGTCATTCATTGGATTAATCGTGCTATGTCCGGTATTTCTGCTCGTGATTTTGCTGATTAAGCTGGAGGACCCGAGAGGAAGCGCTTTATTTTATCAAGTTCGTATTGGTAAAAATGAGCGGCCGTTTCGCATGATCAAATTTCGTTCCATGGTGTCCGATGCTGAGGATAAATTGTCTACGTTGCTGCTGGAAAATGAAATCGAAGGTGCAATGTTCAAAATGCGGGATGATCCACGCATCACCCGTATTGGGCGCTTCCTGCGCAGAACGAGCATTGATGAGCTGCCGCAACTGTTGAATGTATTACGTGGGCAGATGAGTCTGGTAGGACCCAGACCTCCGCTGCCGAGAGAAGTTGATGATTATACGGTTAGGGATAAGCTGCGTCTGACGGTTACGCCAGGCTGTACCGGCCTATGGCAGATCAGCGGTCGTAATCATCTGAGCTTTAACCAGATGGTAGAGCTGGATCTGGAATACATATCCAGACGTAGTTTACGCACGGATATTATCATCATGCTGAAAACGTTCCGGGTGCTATTGGGCTCCAACGATGCATATTAAATTCACTCCAACAGGAAGGGCAGGGGAAAGCATGGATCTTCATTCCAACATATATGTAGCAGGGCATAACGGACTGGTGGGCTCCGCCATTGTTCGGGCGTTGAGCAAGGCAGGCTACCGTAACCTGATCACCCGCACAAGCAGCGAGCTGGATCTGCGCAACAAGGAGGCTGTAGACCGCTTTTTTGAAACTGAGTCGGTGGACTATGTATTTTTGGCAGCAGCCAAGGTAGGCGGGATTCTGGCGAACAACGATTACCCGGCCGATTTTATCCGTGACAACCTGCTCATACAGACGAATGTGATAGACGCGTCATACCGGGCGAATGTAAGCAAGCTGCTATTCCTTGGGTCTACCTGTATTTATCCCAAATTTGCCCCGCAGCCATTGCGGGAGGAATATCTGCTCACAGGTGAACTGGAGTCTACGAATGAAGCCTACGCTATCGCTAAAATCGCCGGGATTAAAATGTGCCAGTCCTACAACCGCCAATATGGAACCCGTTTTATTTCGGTGATGCCTACGAATTTGTACGGTCCAGGCGACAATTTTGATCTCCAGACCTCTCATGTGCTGCCTGCGCTCATCCGCAAGTTTCACGAAGCCAAGCTGAATCAGTCCCCAACGGTAGAAGTATGGGGCTCCGGCACACCGCGCCGTGAATTTCTTCATTCGGATGATTTGGCGGAAGCCTGTCTGTTCCTGATGAATAGCTATGAGGGAAATGAGATTGTGAACATCGGCGTTGGGGAGGATATTTCTATCCGGGAGCTGGCTGAAAGGGTGAAGGAAGTCGTCGGTTATGAGGGGGAAATTACCTTTAACACGTCCGCTCCCGATGGCACACCGCGCAAGCTGGTAGATGTGACCCGAATTTCCGGACTGGGCTGGTCGGCGCGTATTCCATTGGAAGAGGGATTAACGTCTGTCTATCAGGCATTTCAAGGTCTGGATCTGGTTGAACAATAAAAAAACGGTGTGGGGGAATAGGAATGAAAAAAGCGCTGATCACAGGGATTACCGGACAGGACGGATCTTATCTGGCTGAGCTGCTGCTGTCCAAAGATTATGAGGTGTACGGGGTACGCAGACGCACCAGTACACCGAACTTTGAAAATGTGGCACATATCCAGAATGACATTCATTGGCTTTCCGGCGATATGACCGATCTGGCCTCGCTCATCGAAGCCGTGCGTCAGTCTGAGCCGGATGAGGTCTATAACCTGGCTGCCCAATCCTTCGTTGCGGCCTCATGGCCGCAGCCCTTGGCTACCGGGCAGATTACAGCGCTATCCGTCACCAATATGCTGGAGGCGGTACGGATTGCCAAGCCGGACACGCGCTTTTATCAGGCGTCGAGCAGTGAGATGTTCGGCAAGGTACTGGAGACGCCGCAGACAGAAATGACCCCATTTTACCCGCGCAGCCCTTACGGTGTTGCCAAAGTGTACGGTCATTGGATCACCGTGAACTACCGCGAAAGCTTTGATATGTTTGCATGCTCGGGCATTTTGTTCAATCATGAATCGCCCCGCCGTGGGCTGGAGTTTGTAACACGCAAAGTGACGGACGCTGTAGCCCGTATCAAGCTGGGTTTGCAGCAGGAGCTGCGCATGGGGAATCTGGATTCGCTGCGGGACTGGGGGTTTGCGGGGGATTACGTTAAGGCAATGTGGATGATGCTCCAGCAGGATCAACCGGATGATTACGTCATTTCCACGGGAGAAATGCATTCCGTCCGCGAACTGCTGCAAATTGCCTTTTCCCATGTAGGTCTGAACTATGAGGATTATGTCGTCATTGATCCTCAGTTCGTCCGTCCGGCAGAGGTGGATCTACTGCTCGGCGATTGCGCCAAGGCGAAGGAAAAGCTGGGCTGGCGAGTGGAAGTAGGCTTCGAGCAGCTCATTCATATGATGGTGGATACAGACTTGGAGCGGGTAAAAAGGCAGGCTGCGGTCGAAGCTTCCGTCGTCGTGTAAGACATGGAGGGACCGCCCGCTGGCCGGGAGGTCTCTTCGCTGTACTTATTGTAGTCGCGTCGGCAGAACAGTATGGTATGGAGCCGTGCGAAAGGTCATTTTTCAAGATGGAGTAGAGCTTATGACATTAGTCAAAAATCGCGCCAAGCCACGCAGAAGTCTGCTGGTGAATACGTCCTGGCTGTTCGGTGACAAGATGATCCGCATGGTGTTTGGCCTGGCGGTCAGCATTATCATGGCAAGAGTGCTCGGACCGGAGCAGCTGGGGAAGTGGAATTATGCGGAATCTTTTTTCGGGATGTTCCTGATTTTCACGACGCTTGGCTTTGATTCCATATTGGTGCGTGATCTCGTCAAGGACCCCAAGGATGAGCATGAGTTACTGGGTACGACGATTCTGCTGAAGCTGGCGGGTACTGTGGTAGCCATTGTCTTGTCATGCTCCTTCATTTCGCTGCTCAGACCGGAGAATAGTTCCGTACGGTTGATCAATCTGATCCTGGCAACGGCCTCGGTGTTTCAGTTGTTTGATATCATCGACTACTGGTTCCGGGCGCAGATGTTGTCCAAATACACCGTCATTGCCAAGAACACAGCCTTTGTCCTCAGCTCCACCGTTAAAATCATTTTATTGCTGTCCGGTGTCCCCATCTGGGTGGTGGCGCTGTGCGCTCACGGCGAGTTTCTGCTGGGAAGTCTGATTCTGCTGTATTTCTTCCGTAAGGAAGGACGGCGTATGCACAAGTGGACGTTCAGCTTAACCACAGCACGACGGATTATGAATCACAGTTGGCCACTTATTTTGTCATCCTCCGCTGTATATGTACAGGCACGGATCGATCAGGTCATTATCGGCGAGATGCTGGGAGATGCGGCGGTGGGGCAATATTCTGTTGCACTCCGACTCATTGAAGTGCTGGGCTTTATTCCAGTCGTCCTTACCACAGCATATGCCCCGGTGGTGACCCGTTCCAAGATGAAAGGGAGCGACGAATACAGACAGACGTTGTCCAACGTGTATCGGTTGATGTTTATCTGTTTTCTTGTGACCTCGATACCGTTGTTTTTTCTGTCCCAGTGGGTGGTGGTCGTGCTGTATGGGCGGGAATTTACCGAGGCAGGCTCTTTGCTGTCGCTGTTTGCGATTCGTCTGTTTTTCACCAATTTCAGTGTTGCCAAAAGCTTGTTTATCACGAATGAAAATTTGTTCAAATATACGCTGCTGACCTCGATCGTGGGTGCGGTCACAAATGTGGCTTTAAATTATGCGCTTATCCCGTTGCTTGGTGTTCGAGGCTCGCTGGTGGCGACCATCTTGTCTTTTACGATATCTGTATTTTTATTGGATTTGCTGTTCAAGGAAGTCAAAGCCAATTTGAGCTGGATGATCCAGTCGATCCTGAGCTTCTGGCGTGTTCATATTACAGTACCGAAAGTTGGAGAGAACAATCATGATACCCATTAAACCGTTTGTTCAGCATGAGGGACAATGTCCGCATTGTGGAGATAAGGTACGGGGCGGAGAGGTGCTGTGGCAGGGAATTCATGTATGTGTCAGCACTTGGTGTGAGGGCTGTGGACGTGAATATATCGAGGATATGCCGGTCGGTCATGCCACGTATTCACCCTATCGGGTAGAAGTGCCCAACTATACATTGACGGGAGATGCGAAGTCGAGAAAATGGCTCGGAGAGCCCTTGCGGCAAGCGTTGCTAAGTCCTTCCTATGATTTGGCGGTTGGTATGACTGTGCATAAAATGAAACCCTTTAAGCGCATCATCATCGTCAATACGATTGATTATTTGTATGGTCACGCTTTGCTCAAGCTGCTGAATGTGCAGCGGGAATACGAACAATCGCCGGAGCTGGGCATCGTCGTTATTGTGCAAAAATCGTTGGAGTGGATGGTTCCCGCATGTGTGGCTGAAATCTGGACAGTCGATGTGCCGTTCAGCAAGGCCCGCAACTTTTATCCGGTGCTGCATCATCGGATGATAGAGGAACTGGTACGTTTTGATGAGGTCCATGTCAGTCCGGCGTATTCACACCCTAGTCAGTTCGATATTGAGCAGTTTACGGGTATCCCGCGTTATGAGGATGGTCGTGAGTCGGAGCCGCGAATTACCTTCGTATGGAGGGAAGACCGCTTGTGGAGCGGCAGCCATCATATCGCACGGGCAGTGCAGAAATTTCCGCAGCTCAAACGTTGGCTTAAACCGCTGATTTATCATCAGCGCCGCAAAATCATTCGGTTGTTCCGCAGGTTGCGGGAATCCTTTCCAGATTACCGTTTTACGGTTGCCGGATTGGGTCGCACCGGGAGCTTCCCAGCATGGATTACGGACGAACGTGTCGCACGCTTCGACCGGGAAAGTGAACTGCGAGTATGCGAGGTGTATGCTGCCAGCCGATTAGTGATCGGCATTCACGGCTCCAATATGCTGCTGCCCTCCGCCCATGCCGGCATGACGATTGACTTGATGCCCAAGGATCGTTGGGGCAACTACGCGCAGGATATTTTATTTCACGAAAAGGACCATCGGCTTACGGCCTACAAATACCGCTTTGTCCCGATGGAGTCGAGCGTGACCTTGGTGGCAGATATGGCGGCTGCCCAGCTTAAAGGAGCAGATCATTTTAATATGCAGATGATGGAAGAAAAACAGAGGCAGGGGGAAAGCTCGGTTTGGAGGGGGGAGGCCGCTTCGGGACGGATTTGATCTCCTAGCTACGACTGTCGGTGTAAGGCGCTTCGAGTAGCATTTGATCTTCCGAACGCTGTTGCTGTGGGATTCCTTGGATTAAATAAGCCCCATAGGGGCGGAATCCCACAAGGGTATGCTTCCGAAGCGAGCTTTCCGTAGGAAAGCTTTGAGGCGAATGCTGACGCTTCTCCAGATTCAAATCCTACCCTCCGCTACTTCCCGCCGCCGCCAAAAAGAATTCCCCCTGCCCATAGGGTGGGTGGGGAGGTAAGAGCCGCCCGGCGATAGCTTCGCCCTATCGCCGCGAAATTCTCGCCAGGCATGAGCCCGGCGCAGTACACACTCAGTACAGTTCTCTGTCAAGGTGACAGCGTTCTGTGGATAACAATCTTTTGGCAGTCAACGC
The DNA here is from genome assembly GCF_005217525.1 of Paenibacillus terrae. Taxonomy (GTDB): domain Bacteria; phylum Bacillota; class Bacilli; order Paenibacillales; family Paenibacillaceae; genus Paenibacillus; species Paenibacillus terrae_C. The sequence goes on from NZ_PNXQ01000012.1 coordinate 449,863, forward strand.
CTGCGTGCATCCGCCCGCGTAACCCGCGCAGCGGGGGCACTTCATGCCCTAAGTTCCCTTTTTTTAAATTAGGGTGACTTTATGGACACGGCGGTCAGCAGCGAAGCGGTCCATTTGAATCTGAAGAAGCGCTAGCGTTCGCCTTTGCAGTGGGATTCTTACCTTGGAATGTTTTATATCATCCAAGAATCCCACTGCAACAGCGATCGGAAGATCAAATGGAGTGCGCAGCGGTCTCTAAACCCTCGCACCCCATAACTCACCCAATATGAAATGGCAGGAGCCTAATGATGATTCAAAAAATATTGTATCTTCGCAATTTTGCCAGCAAGGTGAACGGGGACTCATACAATTTGCAGGAAGTCGGCTTGGGCAAGGCACTCGTTCGGAAAGGCTTCGATTGCGACATTGTCTACTACAACGACCACAAGGAAACTCATCTGGAGCAGATATACCGTCACGAAGGCTGCACATTGCGCATCATCTGGCTCCACGGATTGAAGTTCCTGAACAACAGCATCTACAGGGATGTCCTCAAGGATTCGTTTTTGGCTGCTTATGATTGGGTCATCTCCACAGAATACAACCAGATCATGACTTATCTGCTTTCCCGCAAATGTCCGGAAAAGCTGGTGCTGTATCACGGCCCGTACCGCGATAATACACATGCGCTGATCCGAAGATTGTACGATACCCTGCTACTGCCGAAGGTGGCAAAGTCTCTACGCGGTACCTTTGTCAAATCCGAACTGGCCAAGCGCTATCTGGAGGATAAAGGCTTTCACAACGTCGTCACCCTTGGAGTCGGACTGGACCGCAGCAAAGTCGAGGGAACGTTCAACAATGACAACAGCGGCAATGACACAAGCGAAGGTCGTGAGAAAAACCGCGAGGTTGCGGATGAGCTGAGACGGCTCGGGGATCGTCCGGTGCTACTGTATGTCGGCGTGCTGGAGGAGCGTAGAAATATACGTTTTATGCTGGGCGTGTTCAAAAAGGTACTTCAAAAGCACCCCTGTTGCCTTTTGATCATCGTAGGGGATGGACGTAAGGCGGATACGGATCGCTATTGGGCCTATGCCCATGAGCTTGGGCTGACGGACAGTATTTTGCATTTTACAAGAGTGGAGCAGCGGCATCTGTGGCAGGTTTACGGAGCAGCGGATGCGATGCTGTTTCCGACTCATTACGATATTTTCGGTATGGTGCTGCTGGAAAGTATGCTGTTTCGCGTCCCGATTATCTCTTCGGTAAATGGCGGCTCGGTTACCTTGATCGAGGACGGGGTGAGCGGAGTGATCCTGAGCAGCTTTTCGGAGGAGGAGTGGGTGAGCCGAGTCTCTGAATTGTTGGACAATGCTGAGCTGAGACAAAGGATGGCGGAGCAGGCGTTTCTTACAGTCGAGCGTATGTCGTGGGATCGGATTGCGGAAGAAATGCTAAGCCACTCACGGATACAACCGATGCAGCTCACGCACCATCCCATGCAATCTACGCAGGAACGAGGGACGGCCACGTGAGCAAACAGATCAACATACAGACAGGGCCTCCAGTACATCTACAGGTTTCAAATCCAGACCATCATCATGTTCAGGGGGAGGTCCCTCAGTCCGACATATCATCACCAGCATCTGATACAGCAAACCATGTCCATCGACGTGAATATAACCAAAACACAGTGGGTAAGGTGCTGATCATCCACAACTTTTATCAGCAAAGCGGTGGAGAAGACAAGGTTGTCGAGCAGGAATTGGTTTTGCTGCGCTCCAGAGGGATAGAGACGGAGCATTATTATGTTCATAACGACAGCATCCAAAGCAAAGGGCTGGCTAACATGGCAAAGCTGGCGGTGGAGGCGACTTGGTCCCTGCCCGAGTTCAAAAGAATCAAAAAGCTGCTTTTGCGGGTGAAACCGGATGTGGTGCATGTGCATAACTTTTTTCCGGTTATTTCTCCTTCCGTCTATCATGCCTGTGAACGGCTGGGAATTCCGGTCGTCCAGACGCTGCATAATTACAGGCTGATTTGTCCGGCGGCGACTTTTATGCGGGGGAATGAGGTTTGTGAAAAATGCCTGCACGGCACTTTGCTGCATTCCATCCGCCACGGGTGCTACCGGGGCTCACAGCTACAGACGATTCCGGTGGCGGCGATGATCAAGTTCAACAATCTGATCGGTACATGGCAACACAAAGTAAGTCGATATATTGCGCTAACCGAGTTTGCGCGGGAGAAATTTGCTGAAAGTGGCATTCCACCGGATCGTATCGTGGTGAAGCCAAATTTCATCCAACGTAAAGAGGTGGAAGCCGTGTATGACCCGGCTGATCGTTACTTGTTGTTTGTGGGGCGAATCTCGGCTGAAAAAGGAGTGCGTAATCTGCTGCAAGCCTGGACACAGGTGGAGGATCGGGGCGGCTTGAGACTGGTCATCATCGGGGATGGCCCGGAAAAGGCTGAATTGGCTGCCGCGTATCCGCAGGAGGACATCCGTTTTCTGGGCAAGCAGGATGGAGACACGGTGCTGGATTGCATGAGCCGAGCCATGTATGTCATGGTCCCTTCCATTTGGTATGAAGGCTTTCCCATGACCATCGTAGAGTCCTATTCCGTGGGAACCCCGGTGTTGTGCAGCCGAATCGGGGCGCTGGAGGAAGTGGTGGAGGATGGAGTGACCGGGTTTCATTTTCAACATGATGATATGGAACATATCAGTGCCGTAATCTGTCGTGCGACAGCCTATGAAAACTATTCAGCCATGAGAGAGAAGGTATCGGAAATATATGCTGCTCGGTACACGGAAGAAGTGAATTACAAGCAACTGATGGACATATACAACGAGGCGATAGAGGAGCGTGCTTATGAAGCAACTGCCCCAGTATAGAGTCGGAAGGATTGCGGACGCAGATATTGCGGCGCTTACGTTTCAGGAAACCGTACACACGGTGGAGCAATGGGCGGGCGGACGCAAGGACAGCTATGTATGTATCTGTAACACGCATTCTATTGTTACAGCCGGAAATCAATCCGAGTTCCATGATGCACTTGCGTGTGCAGATTTGTGTACCCCGGATGGTATGCCGCTGGTATGGGCGCTCAAGCTGTACGGATTTGAGCGTCAGGACCGGGTGGACGGACCCAGTCTGATGCTCAAGCTGTGCGAACGCGCGCCGCAGACCGGGTTAAGTATCTATTTTTACGGCAGCACGCCGGATGCGATGGACAGCCTGAAGGAAAGAATGGAGCAGGACTACCCAGGTATCCGAATTGCGGGTGGCTTTTCACCGCCATTTCGGGAGCTTCGACCCGATGAGGAGGAGCAGATTGTTCATGACATCAATGCGTCAGGCGCGCATATCATCTTCGTCAGCTTGGGCTGTCCAAAGCAGGAAATATGGATGTATCGTAACAAAGACCGCATCCGTGGCGTGATGATTGGTGTAGGAGCGGCTTTTGACTATATCACCGGAAAGGTTCGCAGACCGCCGCTAATGATACAAAGGCTGGGGCTGGAGTGGCTGTACCGCCTGATCAGCGAACCGAAACGGTTATGGAAGAGATACGCCTATAACAATCCGGTGTATGTATACCGATTTTTCAAATCCTATCGGCGGAACAAACGGCTTACGCTCCATCATAATCGGCATGCAGGGAGAGGCATAGAGAAGTGAAGCTGGTAAAAGCGTAATTCAGCGAGACAGTATGTAAAAGGGGGAGCCGTTTTGAAGCTATGTGTAATTGGTGCGGGGTATGTGGGACTGGTATCGGGAGTCTGTTTTGCTGCGCTCGGGAATACGGTCGTCTGTGTCGACCAGAATGAGGACAAAATTAGCCAGCTTCATGAAGGAAAAGTACCGATTTATGAGCCGGGCTTAAAAGGCTTGATCCAGGATAATGTCGAGCAGGGCCGACTGACCTTTACAACAGATACTGCATCTGCGGTAGAGGGAGCGGAGATTGTTATTTTGGCGGTCGGAACGCCTTCGTTGCCGGGCGGGGAAGCGAACCTGTCCTATATTGAGGAAGCCGCACGCGAGGTGGCAGACGCCATGAACGGCTACAAAGTGATTATCACCAAAAGCACGGTGCCTGTCGGAACCAATGATCGTATTCACAGCCTGATCGCGAGCCGCACGAACTACTCTTTTGGCGTGGCTTCGGTTCCTGAATTTTTACGCGAAGGCTCGGCGGTAGCAGATACGCTCCAGCCGGACCGGATCGTGATCGGGGCATCCGACCCTCATGTCGCCGCTGTGCTGTGTACGCTGCATGAGCCGCTGACGACAAATATTTTGACCACAGATATCCGTTCGGCGGAGATGATCAAGTACGCGTCGAACGCTTTTTTGGCGACTAAAATTTCGTTTATTAATGAGATTGCGAATATCTGTGAAAAAGTGGGTGCAGACGTTACGCGTGTGGCACACGGCATGGGGCTGGATCAGCGGATCGGTTCCTCTTTTCTGTCCGCAGGCATCGGCTATGGCGGCTCTTGTTTTCCCAAGGATACACAGGCGCTGATCCAGATTGCGGGCAATGTGGACTATGAATTCAAGCTGCTGAAATCCGTGGTGGAAGTGAATCAGGGGCAGCGCTTTAATGTGATTCGCAAGCTGGAAGAAGCCTTAGGTGATCTGGAAGGAGCTACTATTGGCATATGGGGGCTGGCATTCAAGCCGAATACAGATGATGTAAGAGATGCTCCAGCGCTGGATATTATGCAGTCGCTTCTGGAAGCGGGTGCGCAAATACGTGCATATGACCCGGTCGCCACCGCCAACTTCCGCAGATTGCTGGACAGCTCGGAAGTGACATGGGCCGATAGCGCACGAGAAGCGGCGGAAGGATGCGACGCGCTGTGTCTGCTGACGGAGTGGGAGGAATTTGGTGAGGTGGGGCTGGGTGAGCTGAACGAGCTTATGAAGCATCCCATTATGATCGACGGACGCAATGTGTACCGTGAGGAGCAAATCAGACAGTCCGCCTTTGCATACTATTCTGTCGGCAGGCCGCAGATGAACAATATGGATATGGATCGTCATCGGTCTGTAATGAACCCGTAAAGGGGGAGGCTCTGTATGAAGCGATGGCTGAAAATAACATTAGGGGCCGCTGCATTATTGATGGTAGGTGCTGGTGCTTACACCGCTTATGTATATCATTCCGTTCAAACGGCGGCAAATGCTATGTATCATCCACGCAGTATCGTGCGGCCCGCCGCGATTTCTACCCTTGCAACAGGCGGAGCAGGACGCCCGGCAGTAACAAGCGCCGGATCGGGAACACCCAATCCGGCGGCCATATCCCAATTCAAGCCGTTCACCGTGCTTGTGTTGGGGGTGGACCAGCGTCCCCATGATCGGGGGCGTTCGGATACAATGATGGTCCTGTCCGTTAATCCCGCCGAAGGCTCTGTATTGATGTTCAACATCCCGCGCGATACGCGAACGGAGCTGATCGGCAGGGGACGTGAGGACAAAATCAATCATGCCTTTGCCTTTGGCGGCGTGGACATGTCGATCCGTACGGTAGAGCATTTCTTGAATCATCCGATGGATTACTATGTGCAGATGAACATGGAAGGGTTTGCGAAAATGGTTGATCTTTTGGGGGGAGTCACGGTTAACAATCCGCTCGATTTTCAATATGAGGGCCATCACTTTGCACAGGGCAGCTTGAAGCTGAACGGGACTGAGGCGTTGGCTTATGCCCGGATGCGTTTTGATGATCCGCGTGGGGACCTCGGAAGAAATGCCCGCCAGCGGGAGCTGCTCAAGCAAATTCTCGCACAGGCGATCAGCAAGGAAGGGCTGTTAAAGGTAAAACCGATATTGCAGGCAGCGGGGGAGCAAATCCGTACGGATATTACCTTTGACGATATGACGACCTTTCTGACCCGGATCGGCCCATCTCTACGGCAGACGGATATGGTTGAGTTGAAGGGTCATGGAACCAAAATCAACGGAGTGTATTATTACATCGTGGATAATCAGGAACGCCAGCGTATCCGTGGACTGATGGAGCAGCATTTGCTCACCACAGCCATATCACCTTAGGTTTGCCTTATGCAATCGGGTGGCTTGTAAGGAGGTCACCCGTCATTCTCTTTCATTCTCTTCTAAACTAGGCCTGTCCCACATACATCTTAGAGTATCCAGTAGAATGTCCAACTGAGGGGAGGGGCGATTTGTGCTGTTCAGAAGAAGAGCGGCTTCCACGTTCGTCCGTAAACTGCTGTATTTTGCAATGATATGTGGGCTATTATGGCTGCTGTGGCTGGGTCTGTGCGGGGTCATGTCTACGGGGGAAGGCGATCAGGCGGTCGAAGCGCTGAATGAGTTCTATACGATGGAGCAGTCAGGTAATTTCGGAGGCTCCTGGGAGCTTTTTCATTCACAAATGAAGAAAAAATTCGAAAAATCCACGTATGTACAGCAGCGTGCGCACGTGTTCATGCAGGATATGGGGACGGATACGTTCACATTCGAGCTGGGAGAGCCGCAGGCTGAATATGATATTCGCACAGAGCAGAGTGGAGACGAGCTGGGGAAGGTTTACCGTATTACGGTTACCCAGCATTATAAGACCCGGTTTGGTCATTTTGATATCGTACAGCCTTGTTATATGACGCAGGAAGGTGAAGAGTGGCGGGTGCTTTGGATATACAAGGATAAGGAATAATAGGACGCGGTGTTTCTAACAGGTTAAATATGGTACAATACTTCCAAAACCGGAAATGAACAGCAAAATAGAATAGAGCTTCACTCCGGATGGAAGGAGTTTCATAGCATGCAGCAAGCGACAGGACAGCTTCCCGTCATACGTATGGAGGGAGTGAGTAAAATCATTTCCTCAAAAGCGATTGTGGACGATCTGACGCTGGAGGTTCCAGCGGGGCAGGTATTTGGTTTCCTCGGACCGAACGGTGCGGGAAAAACAACCACCATCCGTATGATGGTTGGCCTGATATCGATCAGCAAGGGCGATATCCATATTTGTGGAGACAGCATCAAAACCGATTTTGAAAAGGCAGTTTCCCACATCGGTGCGATTGTGGAGAACCCCGAAATGTACAAGTTTCTGACCGGCTATCAAAATTTGCAGCATTTTGCGAGAATGTCACCGGGGGTGACGAAGGAGCGCATAGATGAAGCGATCCGCCTGGTAGGACTCGGAAACCGGATTCACGATAAAGTCAAAACCTACTCGCTCGGAATGCGGCAGAGACTCGGGGTAGCACAGGCGATCTTGCATCGGCCGAAGCTGCTTGTACTGGACGAGCCGACCAACGGATTAGACCCGCAGGGTATCCGCGAATTGCGGGATTATTTGCGGCAGTTGAGCCGGAGCGAGGGAATTACAGTATTCGTATCGAGTCACTTGTTGTCCGAAATGGAGCTGATGTGCGACCGTGTCGCTATTATCCAAAACGGACGATTGATTGACATCAAGCAATTGAAGAGCACAGTTGAAGAGGCCCAGACGGCGGAAATTGCTTTTGAAGTGAACGATGCCCAGCATGCTTATGCGCTTGCCGGTGCAGGGCGCGTCGAAGGCAACCAACTGCTGCTGCATCTGGAGCGGGAGCAAATAGCAGAGATGAACAGTCTTCTGGCTGCAAATGGAGTCAAGGTATATGCGATTCGCCCGGTGGCCCGTACGCTGGAAGATCAATTTTTGGAAGTGACGGGAGGCGGGTCCATTGGCTGACTTCTTTAGGCTGGTACATAACGAAAATCTTAAAATTTACCTGCGTGTACGGACATGGATTATGCTAGGGCTGCTTGCGGTCATTACGGCTGTGATTCCGATGCTGATTGCTCTTGTTTCCGATCAGGTCAGCGTGTGGGATGGTATCGTGTTGACGGCGATGTTTACATTTTTCCTCAATACGACGTTTACGGTCATTGTAGCGGCTGATTCGGTGGCAGGTGAATTTACATGGGGAACCATCAAGCTGCTGCTTATCCGCCCTTGGACCCGTAGCAAAATTCTGTTGTCCAAATATATATCGGTCATTCTGTTCAGTCTGCTCGGAACGTTCATTTTAGTAGCGATGGTTACGCTGTCCTCCTGGTTGATGTTATCCAAAGATGCGCCAGCTGGTTCGATTCCACCGTTCAGTGATCCGATATCTTATGTAACGCTGAATTTCTTGTACAGTTATATTGCTTTATTCGTGACTATGGCCTTTGCTTTTATGCTGTCTGCAGTTTTTCGTTCCAGCGCCTTGGCGATCGGCTTATCTCTGTTCATGATGTTCACCAAAACAATCTACAATTCAATCGGTTTGTTTAGTACAGATCGTTATGAATGGACCAAATACGTCCTATTTACGCATATGGACCTGAAAAAATATCTCGATATGCCGCCGGGTACAGTAAGCTCTGGTTTGACCTTTTCGCTCACCGTGCTGGCCACCTATTATGTAGTTTTTATTGCAATTACCTGGGTGGTTTTTGTGAAAAGAGATGTTTCAACCTAAACCCGAGCATCTGATTTGATCTGATTTTTATAACATGAGGATATTACAATATACTGAAAGCAACGAAAAGGACGTGTTAAATGGCTACCCATTTGCACGTCCTTTTTGCGCTGTTTTGGAGCTGTATCATACAATTACCGCTACAGATTCTGCGTACCGGGGTATATTGCAATCTATTTTCAGCAAGAATCAATCAATAGGGACGGTTTGCGTTTAAAGAGGTAGAGAGAAACAGATCAGAAGGGGGTGCTGCATGATATGCTGCCCAATAATCGTTTTTTTCGCCTGACTACAGGTATTGTCATGCTCTTGCTCATCATTTATTTGGGCACCAAAGTAAGTTTTATATTCAGTCCCATCGTATCTCTGGTCAGCTTGCTGGTTGTACCGTTAATGCTGTCCTTTTTCTTCTACTATTTATTGAGGCCAGTGGTAGATTTGATGGAACGAAGAAAAATCAAGCGCCCCATCTCCATTTTGCTGATTTATCTGGTCATTGCCGCGCTGCTGTTTATTTTCTCATGGGGTGTATGGCCTACATTGCGTGATCAGGTAACGAATTTATTTGAAAATGCGCCGAAGCTCATTAGCAGTCTGGTTGATCAATTGAGCCAATGGCGGCATAATCAATCCTTGAGACAAGTGTTGCCTCCGGGGGAAGATCCGCTGTCACGACTGTCGGATACGTTGAATGAGGCTTTTTCAGCTCTGTCCGATTATTCGGTTAAGCTGGTATCGTTCGTATCCTACTTTTTTATCGTCTTGGCTACCTTTCCGATTTTGCTCTATTACATGCTGAAGGAGGGGCGCAAGTTTGGTCCCAAAATGCTAAACTTCTTTCCTAAAGAATATCACAAGGACGCGCTGGAGGTCATGGAGGATATCGACAGTGCGCTCAGCAGCTTTATCGTGAGTCGGGTGCTGATAAATGTCGCGCTGGGTATTATGATGTTCCTTGGCTTTCTAATTATTGGTCTGCCTTACGCCTTGCTGCTCGCGGTCATTTCGATTTTTCTTAATTTTATCCCCTACGTGGGGGCTGTGGCGGCTTCCATACCCGTCGTCATTATCGGGTTTCTTGAATCACCTTCCATGGCAATCTGGTCGCTGGTCGTCGTGATCGCTGCCCAGCAAATTCAGGACAATTGGTTGTCACCTGTTGTGTTTGGCAAACAATTGGATATTCATCCGCTGACTGTCGTCATACTGTTATTGGTCGGTGGTGACTTGCTCGGCATTTTGGGTATCGTTTTGGTTATTCCGCTGTACATGTGCGCTAAAATAGTGATACGCAAGGTGTATCATTTATTTTTGGAACACAGGGTGGAAGATATGATGGAATGAATGGAATTATCCCGTCTCTGATTGCAGGGTTGCCTGACGGTTTTCCCTGTCTTTGCGAGTACCGGATTGTGTTTCAAGATCAGAAGCGTCAGTTGAAACAGCAGAGGGTTCTGCGTCTTTCGTTCGGATCATCTGACTCGTACCGTCCAGAACGCCGCCTTCGGAGATGACCAGCGCGGCGGCGGCTACTTTGCCGTACAGTTCGCCCGTAGGCGTGATCGTCAGTCGTCCCTCTGTGGTGATGCTTCCGAATACCTTGCCGGCAAGGGTGACGTCTCGTGCGATGATATCCGAACGCACGACAGCAGATTCTCCGATCACGACGGCATGAGTGCTGCAGATATCGCCCTGAAAATGGCCATCAATTCGAATATTGGCCTCAGCCTCAATCGTACCTTCAAAGCTGGTGCCGTTAGCCAACAGCGTATCGGTCACAGGTGCGGACAGCTTTTTTTTGGAGTCCTTGAACATGTTGTTTGCCTCCATTCATTTATTGTAAGGATTTTGAAAAATATCATTGTACATACAGTAACGGATCGACAGGCTGACTATGCTTGACGATCTGAAAATGAAGATGAGGCCCCGTGCTTCTTCCCGTACTTCCCAGAAGGCCGATGGTCTGTCCTTTACGGACTCGTTCCCCCGGAGTCACCTGCATACCGCTTAGATGCATATACCAGGACTGGAATCCGTCAGGATGCTGGATGATAATGCACTTGCCCCGTGCCCCGCTGGAGGCTGCCTCAAGCACAGTGCCCGCTCCTGCCGCATAGACGGGATCACCCGTTTGTCCGGCAATATCCATGCCCGAATGGAAAGCGGATTTGCCCGTAAACGGATCGCTGCGATAGCCGAAGCTGGAGGTCATCTGGCGTGAACTGACAGGCCAGGCCGAAGGCTTACCTTGTTCGGCAAGCGCCAGTCTGCGGGTCTGGAGCAACTGTGCGGCTTGCTTCTGCTCAAGGTTCTGCTGTACGGCGTTCGCCTGCTGAATAGAGCGGGGAACCGTGCGCTCTACCGTGTCCAGCATAGATTCGATTTCCTGAAAATCATCCTTGGCTTGACGAGTAAGCATGGCTGTATTTTCATGTACTGTAATCAATTCGCCCCCGGTATAGCCGGAGGCATCCCAGGAGAGTGGAGTCACGACCGTTTTGCTGCTACTGGTGGCAGAGGATTTTCCATATTTGCGGATAAATTGCTGCATTTGCTGCTCCAGTTCTGTTACACGCTGGAGGCGTTCGCGAATACTGGTGGCCTGATTCGTCAGCTCCATCACTTCGCGGCGCAGTCGCCCGATTGCCGCATCCTTGTCCGCTACCGTAACATCCATCTGCAAGCTCTGGACGGCAAGATTCGTTTCCATTTGGGAAATGATATGGGAAGAACGGATTTGCAGCCCGATCACGAGTGTAGAGATGGACGCGATCACAAGGGTCGGGACGAGAATGACAGCGGCTGTAGAGTATTGTAGCTGCTTGGGCGGTTGCTGTGCATCACGAATGACGAGCAAGGTCATCCGGCGATTTAGGCTTCCTTTTTTCATAATCGCTCCTTTCCGGACATCGCTCCTATCCTAATAGTGCTTGGTTACTATCTATTCAGCTTAAGGGGCAAACATGTCAAAAAAATTGGAGCTTGGTATAAAACATAGATGTATAAGGAGGCTTAAACATGCTGTGGTTGCTGTTGGTTTTAATTGTTTTTATTTTTCAGACCGGGACGATCCTGCTCTTTGAATTTCGCAAGCCGTCCAAGGCGGTAGCCTGGCTATTTATTTTGTTCTGTTTCCCGCTGATCGGCTTTGTCGTGTACTACTTTGTTGCACAGGATTATAAGAAGCGCAAAATGGTGCGAAAAGGGGGATCACAGCTATTCCGTGAATTCCGCGAGCGCCTATGGTCGCAATCCAGGGTGATTGAGAATGTGGAACAAATGCATAATCCTCATTTCAAGCATCAGGAGCGTCTGTTTAACCAGCTCATCCGTATGTCGGAAAATCCGCTGACCGGCTGCAATCGCACACGTGTGCTGACGGACGGGGAAGAGACCTTCGAGGCGATGCTGACAGCGCTGGAACAGGCGCAGTCTCATATCCATGTAGAGTTTTACATATTCCGGGCGGACGACATCGGTACCCGGTTTCAGGAGGTCATGATCCGCAAGGCGCGCGAGGGTGTGAAGGTTCGATTCGTGGTGGACGGTGTGGGGAGCTACAATCTGCCCTATTCTTTTATTCATGCCTGTAATGAGGCAGGTGTAGAGTTTCATTATTTTCTGCCCCCGTTTTTCGCGACGCTGGATCGGCGGATTAACTATCGTAACCACCGTAAAATCGTAGTGGTGGACGGATTGATCGGGTTTGTTGGAGGCATAAATGTGGGCGACGATTATCTCGGCAAGTACCCCAAGGTGGGATTTTGGCGGGACACGCATTTGCAGATGGAAGGAGATAGCGTCTATTTTCTGCAAAATGCATTTCTAAGCGACTGGAAGCTGGCCTCCGGGGAACGGCTGATGGATGAGAATTTATTTCCGCCGCATACCTGTGAAGGAGAAGAGGAGGTACAGATTTTGAGCAGCGGACCCGATCAGGTATGGGATACGATTCAGGAAATGTGCTTTGGTGCGCTGGCGGTTGCCAAGAAGCGGATTTGGATTACCACCCCGTATTTTATTCCCGATCCGGGGATTTATGAGGCGCTTAAGCTGGCGGCGGTCAGCGGCGTAGATGTGCGAATTATTATTCCATACAAATCGGATTCAAAGCTGGTGCATCTGGCGTCCCTGTCCTATGTGCAGGAGCTGCTGGAGGCGGGCGTGGAGTTCTATCAATATCGTAAAGGATTTATTCACGCTAAAATCATCATTGTGGATGATTTGCTCGGCTCGGTCGGGACCGCCAATATGGACATGCGCAGCTTTTTCTATAATTTTGAGTTGACCGCTGTACTCTTTGCCCGGTCAGCGCTGGAGCATCTTTCGGCCGATTTTGAAGAGGATCTGTCCAACTCTTCGCACATCGATTTAAAGGTGTTCCGCAGACGGCCACGATTACAGAAAACAGCTGAAATTCTGGCTCGCATGCTCTCTCCGCTCCTTTAAAGGCGGTTTTCGCCGTTTTTATCAATATAATCCGGCTTTATTGAGATTTATGTGCTTTTTGCTAACTTTTTTGCGCAAAATCACAGTTTTATGGTATAGTATTCATATAACACAATCGCGGTAAAGGAGAAGGGACTGCGGATCGCAGCCCCTTTTTTGGTCCAATATACCATAATGTAACGGGGGGATTTATATATGAGTGTAGTGAGCAAGGAAGTCCAAAGTCTGTCTGAGATCACAGATGTGACCGGAGAGTTGACCAAGATCAGCAAAATTCCAGCCAATCCTAAAAATAAAGCAAAACGCCTGTTTCAGCGTGCGGCCATGATTATTTTCGGTGCCGCGCTTATGGCAGTGGGCCTCGAAATATTCTTGGTTCCTAACGGCGTTATCGACGGTGGGGTCACAGGTATTTCCATTATGGCCTCCAAGATTACTGGCTACCCGCTCGGTATTTTCCTGACCCTGTTGAACCTTCCCTTTTTGGTTATCGGCTACAAGCAAATCGGCAAAACCTTCGCTTTATCCACATTATTCGGCATTATCGTGATGTCTATCGGAACCACGTTACTACACAGTGTAAATGCGTTGACCCCTGGCGAACCGCTGCTCGGTGCTATTTTTGGCGGTGTCATTCTCGGCGTTGGGGTAGGTCTCGTCATTCGGTCTGGCGGCTCGCTGGATGGAACAGAGATCGTAGCTATTCTCGTCAGTGAAAAAACTCCTTTTTCGGTCGGTGAGATCGTACTTTTCGTGAACATCTTCATTCTGGGCAGCGCAGGCTTTGTATTTGGTTGGCCGAATGCCCTGTATTCCATGATTGCTTATTATATTGCGATGAAAATGATTGATATTACCATCGAAGGTCTGGATCAGTCCAAATCGGTCTGGATTATTAGTGAAAAATACCGCGACATCGGGGATGCCCTGACGGACCGTCTTGGACGGGGCGTAACCTATCTGGAAGGTGAGGGTGGCTTTACAGGCGAAAGCAAGAAGGTCATTTTCGTCGTCATCACCCGACTGGAGGAAGCGAAGCTGAAGAACATCGTGGAAGATTGGGACCCGCATGCCTTTGTGGCAATTGGTAACATTCACGATGTGAAGGGCGGACGCTTTAAGAAAAAAGGAATACACTAGCGCAAGGGGACAATTCCTCGGCCGATTTTACGGCTGTGGAGTTCGTCCCCTTTTTTATGTGGCGCGCATATGCTTTAGAACATCTTCGATGGGCTGTGGAGGGACCTTGGAAATCAAGTCTCCTACCTGATTTAGCCGTTCCTCAATATTCAGCAAATGATAGTCAAGCGGTGAAACGTCTTGTCGTACCTCGTCCCATGTCAGTGGGGTGGACACCGTAGCGCCAGGGCGTGCCCGCGGGGTATAGGGAGCGGCCAGGGTTTTTCCTTGATAATGCTGCAAATAATCAAAATAGATAGCGGTTCCCCGATCCTTTTTTAAACGTTCCAGCGTGAACAGGTGCGGGTGCTTTTCGGTCACAAACTGTCCCACCAGCAGACCGATGCTGCGAAGCTCGTCGAAGGTTATGCCTGTGCGGATTGGGACGATAATTTGTACACCCGTGGCCCCGGACGTTTTGGGTACGGATTCCAAACCAAGCGAAGCCAGCACTTCACCGACGATGAATGCCGCTTCCATAATGCGTGGCTCCACTTCTCTGGACGGATCAAGGTCAATCATCCATTCGCAGGGCAGCGTGCTTCCGGCTTGATGCAGCGATGGGTGAAATTCCAGCGCCGCCTGATTGCCGAGCCATAGCAGTTGCGGTAGCGTACCAAGCACCATATATTCAATGCCGTCATGCAGGAAAGTCTCGATATAGCCCGGACGAGGCTGCGGGGCATTTTTCTGGTAGAAAAAATCCCCGTGAATACCGTGCGGCCAACGGATGACGGTCAGCAAACGGTTGTGGCTATATTTGAGCAGAAAAGGAGCCAGCACTGCAAGCTTACGAAGATACAGCGCTTTGGTGATACCAGCTTCGGGCCATAGCGGTTTATCCGGGTTGGTGATAGGAATTTCCAGACCTTCGATGGTAATGATGCCTTTAACAGCTTGTCCCATACGTCTACGCTCCTTCTTTTAACCTGTTATAAGCTGAACTCGAAAAAATGTACATGGAAACGGAGTAGACGGAATGATGCACCTCTAGATGTAGTTATGGATTAACATGAGCGTCATGTACAGAAATTATCCGTCAAAGGGATTGACAAGATACAATATGTATCATAAATTTATAATAAAATACGTAGTGTATCTATTAAATGTCTTGAGCAGAGGTAGAGGAGGAGTTTCCTTGATTGATAAGCAAGGCGAGGGACTGGTTTTCCTGCTTAGTGTCCCCCGAAGTGGAAGCTCGCTAGTGACTACCATTTTGCAAAACCACTCCCGCCTGTTTGCCACGCAGGAAATGTGGTTCCTGCTCAGCCTACATGATCTTCCCCAGTCGCAAACACGTCCCTATGGGGGAACTGGAATCATCCGGCAATTTTTTAACGGTATGGTTCCTCCGCACGTATTGGAACAGGCTTCCCGATCGTATGCACTTGAGATCTATAACGGTTTGCTTGAAGGGACTAACGCAAATATGGTTATCGACAAATCCCCGCGTTACTATACGGTGCT
Source organism: Paenibacillus terrae (assembly GCF_005217525.1). Classification (GTDB taxonomy): domain Bacteria; phylum Bacillota; class Bacilli; order Paenibacillales; family Paenibacillaceae; genus Paenibacillus; species Paenibacillus terrae_C. The sequence continues at coordinate 465,443 of NZ_PNXQ01000012.1, forward strand.
GGAATTTATAGACCGTCTTTTCCCGGCAGCCCGCAGGGTATGGCTTATCCGTAATCCCTTATCTATTGCGGCTTCATTCAAAAAAGTTAACCAAATGCGTGGCGAACGTTTTCATCTGCTGGAGGAGCTGGAAAGCCCGCATTTTAATATGAAGATGACGGATATTACGGTCGGTTTGTTCCGTTATGCACATTATTTTGCCACACCTCATCCGCTTGCATACCCGCTTGTGTATGAACAACTTGTAGCCAATCCGGCGGTGGAGGTCGGGAGGCTGTGCGATTTTCTGGGTGTCGATTATGAACCGGGCATGGAAAAGTACGGGGATTTTGCGGATACACCTAAATCCAGTCTTTTTTACAGCATGGGAGCTGGGGATCCGTTCGTGGGGGAGCATGAACAGACGCATCAGGATTCGGTACATAGCTGGCAACATCTGTTGAACAAAAAGGAAATCGAGCTGTATTGCAGAAGCATCGGAGCTCGTATGTTTACACAACTCGGCTACGGGGAAGCACTGGAGCAGGCCGAGCATATAACCCGGGTAAGGTTTGAAGAGGAAGCCGATGTGGAGCTACTAAGTCGGCGTACGAGCCAGTTTCTCCAGCAAAGCGGCTTTGAGTGGAAGAACGCTTATCGGATGCTGGAAAAGCAGGGTGCGGATAACAGGGGGTTTATAATAAAAGCAGGACAGCATCCTGTACTTCAAGATTCTCGACAGAATGATGCTGTACAGGTTGTAAATGATAGACGGCTCCAATCGCTGGAAAACAGGCTGGCACATAGCTATGAGGAGCGGAATCGTCTGATCGCACAGCTCCAAACCTACCAACGCAGAAATCAACGGCTCCGATCTCGTATCCCCTTTGCTCGTCATTTGGGGCGCTGGGCATCTGTAGCGCTATCAGTTATGGAAAAAGAAAAAGGGGGGAAAACGTGAGTGCGATTGCAGGAATATACAGCTTCGGACATAAGCCCGTCTGCACCGAAGAAGGCGGTAAAATGATGCAAGCTCTGCGAAAATATCCCGCCGACCGCGTTTGCGCCTGGTGTGAGGGTTCTATATTCTTGGGCTGCCACGCGCAGCATGTGACACCGGAATCCATCCATGAGCGTCTCCCTTTTTATGACGAGGAACGGAATTTGGCAATTACGGCGGATGCGATTATTGACAATCGATCCGAGCTGTTTGAACGGCTGGGGGTGGGACAGGAACGGCGGCAAGACATCACGGACAGCGAGTTAATTTTGCTGGCATACGACAAATGGGCGCTCGACGCGGCCCGCTATCTGATAGGCGATTTTGCCTTTGTCATTTGGGATGCCGGGCTGCACAGGTTATATGGCGCTCGTGATATGGCAGGAAGCCGCACACTGTATACATACGAACATGACCGAGGGTTTGCATTCAGTACAGTAGTAGCCCCTCTTCTGACGTTGCCTTCCCTGCGAAAAGAATTGCATGAGCCGTGGCTGGCGGAATTTCTGTCGATCCGCGCCATGCAGGAATCCGTCGATATTGGGACAACTGGCTACAAGCATATAAACCAGCTCCCGCCCGCCCATTGGTTCACCATGGAGGAGGGAAAGTCAACCATCCATAAATATGCATCTCTGGATGATGTGGAGCCGCTGCGGCTCAAAACCGGCGGCGAGTACGTGGAGGCTTTTCGCGAGGTATTCTCACAGGCGGTGAATGCCAGATTGCGCACGCATCGTGGGGTGGGAGCGGCCTTGAGTGGCGGTCTGGATTCCGGTGCGGTTGCCAGCTTTGCCGCGCCGTCGCTGCGATTGCAGCAAAAGCCTCTTCATGCGTACAGCTATGTGCCCGTACAGGATTTTACGGATTGGACACCATCGACACTGCTGGCGAATGAACGGGCTTATATCCAATCCACGGCTCGATATGTGGGCAACATTCACGAAAATTACCTGGATTTTGAGGGGAAAAGCCCATTTTCAGAAATTGATATCTGGCTGGAATTGATGGAAGCTCCCTATAAATATTTTGAAAATTCGTTCTGGATCAGAGGCTTTTATGAAAAAGCACAGGAACAAAATGTGGGTGTGCTGTTAACCGGAGCGCGAGGTAATTTTACCATTTCGTGGGGGCCTGCGCTGGACTATTATGCCCGTCAGCTTCGTCGTTTGCACTGGCTGCAATCTTTTCAGGGATTGTGGCAGTACAGCAAGCTGACCGGAAGGCGAGTATCGCATTTATTACCCGTGATGCTGAAGAAAGCGACCTCGCTCGATTCTCGTTCCTGGTTACGCGGCGGTAATCGGAGTCCGGTTCCTTCGCTCATTCACCCGGAGTTTGCCAAGCGGATGAATGTGGAGGACATTCCGACTTTGAGTGGAACCGGGTGGATGAAGAATGCAGATCAGGCGAGAAAAGAGAAGTTCACGAATTTGGCGATTGCGAACAAAAATGGTGTGGTTGCGACCAAGCTGTCGCTGCGTTACGGACTGTGGGAACGTGATCCGACCGGAGACAGCCGGGTGATCCGCTTTTGCCTGTCGGTGCCCTTTGAGCAATACGTGCAAAACGGCCGGGATCGCGCACTTATTCGCGGAGCCATGCGGGATTATTTGCCCGATGATGTCCGGTTAAACCAGCGTGTACGCGGTGTCCAGCCTGCGGATTGGCTGCACCGTATGCTCCCCTGCTGGGAGACGTTTATGGGGGAACTTCAACTGCTGTGCCATGATTTACATGCCGCCGAATTTCTGAATATCGATGTCATTAAAACGGCTATGGCGAAGTTTCGTCAACCGCGACCAGAGCAGGCGTCCGATCCCAACCTACGATTGCTGATGCACAGTCTGATTGTGTACCGCTTTATACGCGGATTTAACTGATGCGGTCTTATCCGGTAGGACAGATACGTCGCTCGTTGGAGGGGAGGTGATGACATGAGTAAAAAAGAATGGCAAGAGCCAACCATAGAGGCGCTGGATATTAACCAGACGATGGCAGGTAAGGGCTGGAAACAGATTGACTGGGTATCTGACCATGATGCCGATCTGTATAATCCAAGCTAGAGAGTGGCAATTATTCAATACACAGCCGTCTTTATTTCTTGGGGTTTGAAGGCTTTGCTCGAAGAAATAAAGGCGGGATTTTTAAAGGGCAGAGGGAGTGAGTCCTATCGTGCATGACAGGAGTACCAATGTTAACCTGACGATGTATACAGCCTTTGGACTCAAACTTGCCAGCGAGCTGTATCTGCCTGAATTGATACCCGCAGCACCGGGAGCGGTGGAGGATGTGGTCATTCGTCAGACTGATTTGACAGCATGGAGCGATCAGTTGGAGCAGGCTAATTTTGTGATGCAGGGTGAGCGCTTTATGTTCTATATACCGGACACAGCCATTTACGCCGTCAGGAGAGGCAGGGAAATTGAAGTATGTTCTTACTCCGGTGCTGATCCGGACACGGTAAGGTTGTTTGTGCTGGGCACATGTATGGGTGTCCTTCTGATGCAGAGAGGGATAGTGCCTATTCACGGGAGTGCGGTAGTTATCCGAGGTAGGGCCTATGCTTTTGTAGGCGAATCGGGAGCAGGTAAATCGACGCTGGCTGCTGCTTTTACCCAGGCAGGGTATCGGATAGTCAGTGATGATGTTATTGCTATGCAAGCTACGGCTTCCAAAACCATAGTCTATCCGGCTTACCCACAGCAAAAGTTGGGTCTGGAAAGCTTGCTCCAACTGGAGGCTTTACAGGGTAATAGGCATGCACACAAAAGCAATCACGGGCTTGTTTTAATGGACGGCAATCCTGCGATGCTCAAATATGGACATTTGCGTAAGCTTACAGGTGAACTGAATAAATATGCCGTGCCGAGAGTGGACTACTTCTACAACAAACCGCTTCCCTTGGGAGGTGTATTCGAGCTGGTGGCAGAGTCTCCAAATCGTGAGTTCCAATGTGAAGGGAAGTTGCCGGCGGTTATGGAACAACCTTTGAACATGCTGGAGTGCTTGCATACGTTATTGCTTCATACATATCGCAGGGTGATCATTCCGCGAATGAGTCTGGGTGAATGGCATTTTGGAACGGTAGCCCAGGTGGCCCGGCAGGTGGAGGGCTGGCGACTACTGAGGGATAGCTCTGCTTTTACCGCGTCCGAGGTTGTACACCGGGTACTTGATATCATTTGTAAGGAGGAAAACAGCTGTGGCAGCTACTCATTCCATGAAGGATCATGACCGTGTCATTCACGGTGAGGAAGTCTATGTCAGTGACATGGACGGGGAAAAGGTCATGATGAGCATCAACACAGGAAAATATTATAATCTCGGCTTCACGGGAGGCCGAATCTGGGAGCTGGCGGAATCCTGCCCTTCACTGGGGGAGATCGTAGCTGCTTTGACGGATGAATATGAAGTGGACGAAGAACGGTGCAGACAGCAGGTACATACCTTTGTGGCTGAACTGGAACGGGAAGGACTGCTAAAGCTTCTGAGGGAGACGGTTTAAAATGTGGATTCAACGCCTTCGGCGTCTATCCCCGGAGATCAGGAGACTGCTGCCGGAAGCCTGGCTGCAACTCGGATGGGCGCGTCTTCACCAGCATCGTCCATTTGAAGATTATGCACGCGGTTGGGGAATACGTATGGAAGAAACCTCTTGGGAGTGTGATGCCCGGCAGAAGCAAGACGTTCGGCATATTTCACATGCGGTGGAGCTGGCAAGCCGTTATACCCCTTGGCACAGTAGCTGTCTTGTGCAGGCTGTTGCCGCAATGACGTTGCTGGGTCGCAGAAAGCTGGACTGCACGCTGTATCTTGGCACAGCCAAGAATGCTGCGGGACGTTTGGCGGCACATGCCTGGGTGCGGAGCGGACCGATTTATGTTACGGGCGAACGAGAGATGGGGGCGTTTACCGTAGTGGGTACCTTCGGCAGGCGTGCTGTGACGGACCAAAATACGAAGATTGCTGAAAGCATGTCCACCCATACAGCTCTGAAATCTGACCGCTGGAATGAGGATCAGGAATTAACGCTGCTGCTCTTTTTACTGCGAAAAGATGCCACTTCAAGGCTGGATACAATCGATGCTGGTGATCTGCATGGATTGGATTGGGCCCGCTTGCTACGGCTGGCAGAACACCATCGGGTGGTACCTGCGGTATATCTTCGGTTGAAAAGAATAAATCATCCAGCCATCCCCGCTGAAATGCTGCGCAACCTTCAGGCGCAATATCACCGGAACACCCTGCGTATGTTGCACCTGCAAGCGGAAGCCGGGCGGGTGACTGGGCTGCTCATGAATCATGGCATCCGTGTACTTATGCTCAAGGGTCCTGCCTTGGCGCAGCAATTGTACGGGGATGTTTCCCTGCGTACCTCCAAGGACGTAGACTTACTCATTGCTCCGGGCGATATGGATATGGCGGAGCAATGGATGCAGGAAGCCGGGTATGTACCCAAAAGCGGAGAAGCGCGTGTCCTGGGCAGTTGGAAATGGAAGGACCATCATGCATCCTTTCTTCATCCGCATAAGCGGGTAGAGATAGAGCTGCATTGGCGGCTCCACCCGGATGCAGGCGGAGAACCTTCTTTTGAGGACCTGTGGAAACACAGGCAAACCGATGAAGTCACAGCCACAGGAGTACCCTGTATGTACACGCTTGGCAGCGAGCACCAGTTTCTGTACCTTAGCGCACACGGGGCGCGTCACGGCTGGTTCAGGCTGCGCTGGCTGGTGGACATCGACAGGCTTGCGGTACGCGCCGTCGATTGGGAGGCGCTTCTGCCGATGATGCGCCGATATGGGGGCCTGCCTGCGGGCGGGCAGGCTTGGGCGCTCGCCGCTGCGCTGCTGGGCACCTCGATACCGGAGCCGCTGCGTCAGGTAGCGGCTACACGGCTGGCGCACAGGCTCGCGCTGAGCGCGCTGGACTTCATTCAGGCCAGCGACCCGGTAGCCGAACCAACGATCCAACAGCCAACCAGTCGATCCTATTTGCTCTCCCTAAAGGAGCCGAGCCACCGATTGCTGTACCTGATCAGCCGTTTGCTTCCTTCTACGGGCGATCCGGCCGTTTTACCGCTGCCTCGCCAGTTACATTTTCTGTACATCCCTCTACGTCCATTTCTCTGGCTAAAACGGCGATTCTCAAAGCACTGACCTGATAAGGAGCGTGCATTATGTACCACCTGCGATTATATATGACTAAGCTGTATGCCGTGAACGGCGGTGCGTTATTTCTCAATATTGGATGTATGATCATCGTCAGCTTGCTGGAGGGGTTGGGTATTTACATGCTTGTTCCCATGCTGGCGGCTATCGGCATATTTGGCGGTCATGCAGGGATGGCCATCCTGTCAGGCGGATTGGATCATTTCTTGTCAAACATCCCTAAAAGCTGGCTGTTGCCGGGAATGCTGTTGCTTTTTGCGTTGCTACTCATAGGGCAGGCTCTGCTTCAGCGTTACCAGTCCATTCTGAATTCACGGATTCAGCAACGATTCATGCGTTCCCTTCGAATAGATGTATATACCTCCTTTATGAAGGCCCAATGGACTTTTTATTTGCGTCAGCGGAAGTCTGATTTCAGCCATGTGATGACAACCGAGCTGGCGCGTGTCAGTCAGGGAACCAATTTGCTCCTTCAGCTCACCACAGCCGTTATTTTTACGCTGATCCAGATTGCGCTGGCTTTTTGGCTGTCTCCTTCTTTAACCGGACTGGTGTTTCTGTGCGGATTGGGGCTGTTTGTCGTGTTTCGCAGATCCATTCAAAACGCTAAACAACTGGGCGACCGTACCACCGAGCTGTCGCAGGTTTATTTTGCCGGAATTACCGACCATATGAACGGGATGAAGGATATTAAAAGCAATCTGCTGGAAGCCGCGAATATAGACTGGTTTCGCTCCTTGACCCAACGGATGGAGGACAATACAACCCAGTTTGTACGGCAGAACGCAACCACACAATTTTTTCATCGCACAGCCGCTGCTGTATTTGTTGCTTGCATTATGTTTGTATCACTGCAATGGCTACATGTCTCTCCTGAAAAGTTGATTGTGCTCATCCTTATATTTTCCCGCTTATGGCCAAGGTTTGCCCTTATTCAAGCGAGCCTGGAATATATCATGTCCATGCTGTCTGCCTTTGAAAGTGTGACCAAGGTACAGCAGGAATGCGAAGCTTTCTCAGATCCGTCGCTAACGGCACTTACAACCTTTGAGACTCGCGTTTCAAGCGTTCTATCGGCAACCCATCAATCTGTATTAGCATCTACAACTTCATCTGTACGCCAACCCTTGTATCTACGTACAGGCATTGAATGCAGTGGTCTGGATTATCGGTATGAGGGTACAGCAGCGCTTGCATTACACCAAATAAATCTGTTCATCCCTGCTCGGGGAATGACGGCTATTGTGGGGAAATCGGGCGCAGGCAAAAGTACAATGGTTGACGTTCTGATGGGATTTTTACGACCAACTCAGGGCCAGATTAAAATAGACGGACATATACTGGACGACGAGTTGTTGCCACAGTGGCGGCAATCGTTTGGCTATGTGTCGCAGGACCCTTTTTTATTCCATGCCACCGTCCGTGAAAATTTGAAGCTGGCGGATGCGGATGCGAGCGAGCAGCAGTTATGGGAAGCGTTACATTTTGCAGCCGCAGACGGGTTTGTTGCCAGATTGCCCGAAGGACTGGACACGGTAATCGGGGATCGCGGCATTCGTCTGTCAGGAGGGGAACGTCAGCGGCTAGTGTTGGCAAGAGCTGTCCTGCATCGTCCTCCAGTACTCATTCTGGATGAGGCGACAAGTGCGCTGGATGGAGAGCATGAAGCCGATATTCAGGCGGCGCTGGAGCGGATGAAAGGTCAAATGACGCTGATCGTCATTGCCCATCGACTGTCGACCATCCGTCATGCCGATCAGATTGTCGTTCTGGAGCAGGGAGAGATTATACAGCAGGGGAATTACCGTCAATTGGTGCAGGAGGAGCGGGGGGCGTTCAGTCAACTGCTGTCTTACCAAAGCAGTGTGTTCTCCACCCCTTAGCCTGTTCTGTTGACAATGCTTAACTCCCCACTGGATATGGAATGGGCACAGTTTCAGGTTTCCTTGTGTTTGGCTGTGCTTCTTTTCTTTTTGATCGGAGTTGGAGAAACGGCATCTCCTGCCACTGCTTGTTGTGTTGTTGTGGCTGCTGCTTTACGCGCAGGGCGTTTTTTCACGTCAGGGCCGGGATCGGTAACGACAGGCTTCACTGCCTCGATGCTGGCCTGGAGTGCAGCCATCAAGTCCACGACATTGGCCTGTGGCTGGGACGGGGCGATTCGGATCTCTTCTCCAGCCACTTTATGCTGAATGAGATCCAGCAGCCGCTCGCGGTACTGGTCCGTGTATTTTGCTGCATCAAAAGGTGTAGATAGCTGCTCAATGAGCATTTTTGCCATGGTCAGTTCCTTCTCTTTAACTTCCTCCTGCCCTGGCAGATTAGGAACCTGGGACACTGGGCGAATTTCATCCGGGTAAAACATCGTCTCCACCGCCAAGCATTCATCCAGTACACGAATAGCCGCCAGACTGCTTTTGGATCGTATCGAGATTTGAGCAATGCCAATTTTTCCGGTATCCTTCATCGCATTCATAAGAAGCTTGTAAGCATTGGAGCCTGCCTGATCCGGGGACAAATAATACGTTTTTTGAAAATAAATCGGATCAATCTCCTGCAAGTCCACAAAATCCAAAATAACGATATTTTTATCCGCTTGTCCGCTGATTTGCTCCAGTTCCTCCTTATCGAACATGACAAACTTCCCTTTTTCGTATTCATAGCCTTTTCCAATTTCCTCCCATTCGACCTCCTTGTCACAAACGGGACACTTTCGTACATAACTGAGCGGACTTCCGCATTCCTTGTGAATATAACGCATGGAAATATCCTTATCCTCTGTCGCCGAAAACATCTTAACAGGCACATGAACCAGCCCAAAGCTGATCGCGCCTTTCCAGACCGTATGCATACCGCCAGTCCTCCTTTTCTTTAATCCGCATGTTGTATCCTTCGATTCCAACGCTTGGCTGTGAGCATATCCACTTTTCACTTAGATTTTTCACTTAGTATGCTTCGGAGGGCTACATCGCATAACACAATGATTTGAGGTTGTTAAGTTACATGGGTTATATTAAGATAAGGAATAATAAATAATCTTGCCATTTTATAAGGAAGGAGTGTTCATGTCATGAAGAAAAGATCATTAAACTTTATATCTTTTGGATATGGATACTCTACTGCTGTTTTTTTCTAAAATCATTTTTATGGGTGGAGTCTGCCTAAAAATGGTAGGAGAAACGGTAGAAAAATTTTAAAATGACGAGGTCGATAAAATGAAAAATGAAAAAATAACTAGAAAAAACCCGGCAGGTATGCCGAAACCAGTAGGGAATTACACACATATAACTAAAATTCCCAGAAATTCAGAGCTATTCGTGACTTCAGGTCAAATCGGAGTAGATCAAAATGGCCAATTCCCAGAAAGCTTTAACCTACAAATCAGCAATACTTTTAATAACATTAAATCAGTTTTGGACGCCGAACAATTAACCGCTGACAATATTATTAAAGTAAATGTTTGGGCAACTGAGCAGATAGATTGGGATTACATGTATTCCCAATGGGAAAAGTTATTCGGGAATGATTATCCTGCAATGACGATCGGCTACCTTACTGCTCTAGGATTGCCTGAAATAAAAATTGAAATTGAAATTTGGGCAGCTAAAGCATAAAAATAATAACTCATTTATAGGATGGAATCATAGATAGCCCCGGTCTTCGTGAGAAGCTGGGGCTGTTTTATGTTTAAGCTCATGAAAAATCCGCTTGCGCATGGTTACAGCTTTTTTGGTGCATAGTAAGGTATATCCGATTCAAAAGGAGGTACAATTTATGCCCGGAAAATCCTATCCTCGGCAAATCAGACATCGTGTGGGTCAAAGCCATATCGCCTTTCGGGGACCCGCCGGAGGCGAACAGGATGCATTGCCACCCGAGTTTGCCCTTTCTCATGGAATCCAGCCGCCTTTTCCTGTAGCTGTGGGTCATGTGGATTTGGAGGCCGTGGTTTCAACCTCGCCTTCTCATAGCATCCCTTCATTGGACGTTGAACGGATTATAGATGAGGACTAGGTGAACCTGTATTTCTGAATACATGGATACAAAACAAATCATCAGGAGGAGATCAGCATGAACGTGGAACGAGCAAAAGCGATTTACAATTCATCCGAAAACATTGCCGTGCAATTAGAGGGTAAACCGATCTGGATCGAGCATGTAGATGAAGCAAACGGTATGGCTACCGTACAGGTGGGAAGCAACCCCGGTAATACTCAAACCGTTCGGGTGGATCGTCTGGAAGAGCGATAGGAGATGGGCACAAGGTTAATGATTGGCTGACACTGGGTATCTGTTGGACGAGCCAGCTCCGGGCTTTCACCGCAGAATGCTGCTTGAATGGTCCACTCCAACAAAAAAAGGCTCGCAATTGCTCAATGAGCAATTAGCGAACCCTACTTGTAAAAATGTTTACACTGCAATAGCCTTCAAATGTGGTGAAACCATCAGTTTAGCCTCTGTTGCCATTTGAACGTCTTCTACCGACAAACCCGGAGCAATTTCCTTCAGCATCAGCCCTTTACCCGGAATAACATCGATGACAGCCTTTTCGGTTACTATGGTCTTTACAACATTTACAGCGGTCAGGGGCAGCTTGCATTGTTTCAGTATTTTCGGCGCCCCATTTTTGTTTACATGCTCCATGGCTATAATCACTCTCTTGGCTCCGACCACCAAATCCATGGCTCCCCCCATACCGGGTACCTTTTTCCCAGGGATCATCCAGCTTGCAAGGTTGCCTTTCTCATCGACCTCCAAGGCGCCCAAAACGGTGATATCCACATGTCCTCCGCGGATGATAGAAAATGAAAGCGCACTGTCAAAAAAGGAAGCTCCTTTTACAGATGTAACGTAGTTTCCGCCTGAATCGATACAATCGAGTCTTTCTTTTCCCTGAGCCGCTTTGGGACCTACACCGAGGATTCCGTTCTCTGCCTGTAGCATAATATGGATGTTTTCGGGGATATAGTCCACCACCATTGTAGGCATTCCAACACCAAGGTTGACAACTTCGCCATCTTTGAATTCCTGGGCTATTCTTCGAACAATCAATTCTCTGTTATTCATGCGTGTCCACCCACCTTTACAATCGCGTCGACAAATATGCTGGGAACGTTGACATGATTGGGGTCAATTTCCCCCGCCTTTACGTATTCGTCTGCCTGAGCAACTACATACTCTGCTGCTGTAGCCATAACCAAATTAAAGTTGCGTGAAGAGCCGTTAATGACCAGATTCCCCTCTTCATCAGCCTTATGGGCTCTGATTAACGCCACATCCGCTTTGAGCGGCAGTTCGAGCAAATACTCCCTTTCGTCAATTTCTATTTTCTTTTTTCCTTCCTCTACCATGGTGCCTACACCTACAGGTGTTAAAACACCGCCCAAACCGGCTCCCCCTGCGCGTATTTTTTCAGCGAGCGTGCCTTGCGGAAAGAGCTGAACCTCCGCTTCTTTCGTCATAAGGAGCCTTCCCGTTTCTGGATTGGAGCCGATATAGGATGCAAAAATCCGTTTTACTCTGCCACTTTTTACCAGATTATAGATAGATAATTCCGGCGTGCCTGTATCATTCGAAATAATTGTTAGATTACTGGCGGAATTTGTGTCGACAAGCGCACGTACCAGATCCTCCGGGAAACCTCCTGCCAGAAAACCTCCGACCATCACCGTGTCTCCGTCTTTGACCTTCTTAACTGCTTCTTCAGCGGAGATTACTTTGTTATTCATGGTTCCTTCTCCTTATATATATATTTTTAGGAAAGCAAACTTTATTGGAGATAATCGTAGAGGACTCTTCCATATGGAAGCGTTAAATCGGCAATAAAATGTTTTCCGCCAACATAAGCTTGAACCGGCAAATCTGCCACAGGAGCATTGACATGGGGGATCAGGCTTAATCTGGCAGGCCCTGACCAGGCGCCTTTTACAGTAATGTTTTCGAGATTATACGCTACTAACTGAGCAATTTTGGGGGTACCGTCAATATCAGGAATTAATTTCAAATTAACTTGCGTTTTTGCGATCGCTTTAGCCGTTTCCTGTTCATCAAGAATATTATATTTGAAAGGCATGGTTCCCATGGCCACCAGGACGTGATTATAATGCAATGTACCCGTCAGCGTCTCCGTATCCTCAACGATCAGGCGAGGCTTCGCCCATTTTTTCGGAAATCCCCAGATTTCACGTCCCCCAAGAATAGCAGGCGCGTTATCCAAATACATTTGGGCAACAAAATTACAGGGTTCTCCTTGAAAAGTACACGGAATGACAATACCGCTTTCCTCATAGCTTCCTAAACCGGATGAATCGGGCATCTTGATCCATTCATAGGAAACAGTATTGCTTCCATCCGGCTGAAGAGGTTCCGGGACCGCTTGTCTAATCGCAGCGGGGTCGGATTCATAGGTAATGATAAAAAATTCCCGGTTGATGAAGCGGCATGGCGGGCGCCCATAACTGCCGCTGGCCGCAGGCATGGATTGAAGTGAAAGTACATCTTTTTGATTCATAGCGATTCTCCCTTCCTTATTAAGAGGTAGTTCCAAAAGTCATCTTTTGAACACGCATTTTAAATGAGTGCATTTTCAACCAGCATCGCTATTCCCATTCCCGTTCCGATGCATAACGAGGCGATGCCGTAACGTGAAGATCTTCGCGCCATTTCATGAACCAACGTAACCAAAATCCTAGCACCGCTTGCACCGACAGGATGCCCGATCGCGATCGCGCCGCCATTGACATTCACCTTCTCCGGATTGGCCCCAAGCTCTTTCATCACCGCTACTGCTTGTGCGGCGAACGCTTCATTAATTTCAAAAAGATCAATGTCATCAATGGACAATCCCTGTTGCTTAAGAAGGGTCGAAATGGCTTTCACCGGTCCCATTCCCATATATGCAGGGTCAACGCCAACAAGTGAATAACCCTTGATATATGCCAACGGCTTTAACGCATGTTCCTTACATTTGTCTTCCGACACTACAAGCATAGCCGCCGCGCCATCATTGATTCCTGAAGAATTTCCGGCGGTAACCGTTCCGTTCTCCTTAAACGCAGTTTTTAAATGAGAAAGTTTTTCTTTCGTTGTATTTCCTCTTATGTGTTCATCCTCCGTGAAATAAATAGTTTCTTTTTTGGTTTTGATCATGACCGGAACAATCTGTTCTTCAAAAACCTTGTTGTTTTTTGCCTCTACAGCCTTTATCTGGCTTTGATAGGCGAATTCATCTTGCTCAAGTCTTGAAATTCCATATTTATCGGCAACATTTTCTGCGGTAATTCCCATATGGTAATGGTTGATCGGGCATGTAAGGCCGTCGGTCACCAGGGAGTCTACCAATTCACCGTTGCCAAGCTTGTAGCCGTTTCTTGCATTCCTTAGCAGATAAGGAGCGTTCGACATGCTCTCCATGCCTCCTGCCAAGACGATGTTGCCTTGTTCCGCTAATATTGAATTGTAGGCTAAACCGACGGCATGAAGTCCTGACCCGCAAACCGTGTTTATCGTTGATTCGGGTACATCAATGGGGATACCGGCTTTTAGTGCCGCCTGTCTAGCAGGATTTTGGCCATTGCCTGCCTGAAGAACATTTCCCAAATAAATCTGATCAATTAAAGCAGGCTCTAATTTACTTTGCTGAAGGCATGCTGTCATCACAGTTGCTCCCAATTCAGGAGCGCTTAGGGGCGCAAGGGTTTTGTTAAAAGAGCCGACCGCTGTTCTCAACGGGCTTACTAAAGCTACTTTTTTCATAAAAAATTCACATTCCTTTCGCTGTGTTCAAGACACAATACATCCATGACTGCAATTCAATTCGTAAATTCCGCTTTTACCTTACGAAGCGCAGCGACTGCAAGATACATTTACATGCGGGCATATCATGGTGCCTAAGACAGTGAGTGTGACGGTTCGATCGCCTTCTTTCTTTCGTTGGAAATTAAAACCAGTTTCATCATAGTTCTAATGCAAATTTTGCTCAATGTTCAAATATTTACATATATCTAAGTACAGATGTTTATAAAGCCATATACTCCAAAATAGATAGGTCATTCTAATGTTTTCTGTTAATTTCTCTATTTTTCTGAAAATCATGATCATAAAATGAATTTTCTGTTAAAAATGAAATTTCTAATCAACACGTGAAAAAACGAGGCCAATCGTTGAGTTTGCACATCTTCCTCTTAATCCGCCCTTCCTTTTCTTCGCAAATAGCACCTAACTTATCGCTGGGAAATAAAAAAAAGCCATTCACAATTTTCTGAAGACGGCTTTGCCATTAAATATTCATGATCCTCGTCATAATTGTGCCAGCTTGCTTCTTGTTAACGGTGTCATCCCAATTACACAAAAAGCTCCTGAATCTCCACAGAAGGAAATTCATTTTATAATGTTTAATCCAGGAAACAGGGTGTATAGTATGGTTAATGTTTGAGGGAGGTGAGACGTATGGACTTTAACATATGCTTGTTTGATGATTTTGAAACACTGGATGTATTCGGACCCGTTGAGATTTTTGGCCGCCTGCCAGAAGAGTATGACTTAAAATATTTCTCTATGAACGGGGGGATGATTGAGAGTCGGCAAAAAACCAAGATTGTTACTGATCCTATTGCACAAGCAAAGCCCGATGGCATATTCATGATCCCGGGCGGACAGGGGACAAGAAGTTTAATCCATGACGATCAATTTATGAAACAGGTCAAAGAGATTGCGGAACAGTCCTGTTTTTGTATAACCGTCTGCACAGGTTCTGCGCTGCTTGCTAAAACAGGCTTGTTAAAAAACAGGCGCGCCACATCCAATAAATTAGCCTTTGATTGGGTAAAATCCATCGACACGGAGGTTGACTGGATTCCAGACGCAAGATGGGTAGTAGATGGAAAGTTCTATACTTCATCCGGTGTATCTGCTGGAATAGACATGTCCTTAGGCTTTGTTTCTGACCAGCTTGGTCTTGAAAAAGCTCAACAGGTTGCCAATCAAATTGAATACATTTGGAATTCCGATAAACATGATGATCCTTTTGCGAGATAAGTATATTGTAAAAGATAAGGAGGTTCGATGATGACATCTTTCGCACATCTTGTGTTGCCCGATGCTTTTCTGCCGGACGATGGTGAGTTCGTTTATATTGGTCATCTAAGCGTGCTTATTTATTGTTTCTCACGAAATTTAATTTGATATCTCCACGATTCTCTAGCCACAGCAGCTCGTTGAGTAAAAATGTCATGCTATCCATAGTATGTAGTCTTTCAATAGTATCCGATACAACTGTCATGAGATCACACTGAATGTTTTCTGCAAGTTGTAGTCCACCACTGTTACCGTCGACGAATAAGTGTGTATGTTCAGGATGGTCTATCTTAAGTACATGACGGAGCCACAAGCAACCATGCTCAATGTGAAAGAAGTAGTGTTCACCGTAAATGATTCCCTCAAATATCTCATACATATGTGCTTGATCATAGGGTCCAAATACCATCGCTGCCCGTTCTAGTGCGAGTGAATTAGTTTCTGGTGCTATAAACATATAATTGTGCCTCCTATTGGATAGTTGAAAAATGCTTTGGAACTTTAACATATTGCTAATAACGAATGGTTTTGCTACGATGGTTGTACGTGAATATTAGTTAACATTTCAATATGTCAACATTTTGGTCATGATTGAATAATACCTAAATATTTTCCGTATGTCAACATGTAGTGCTTATTTTTTTTGGAGGGATTTCTATGGAACCTTTGAGTATACGTTGTCGCCTTGGAGAAATGATGAGAGAACGTGGATTGCAAAACAAAGATGTAGTGGAGTTAACAGGTGTGAGCCGAAACACAATTACCTCCCTTGCTGGCAATGCCACCAAACGTATAGATTACGATACGCTCGGTGCATTGTGTCGTGGATTAGGTGTTACTCCCGGTGATCTTCTGGAGTACATACCGAATGCCAAAGAAAGTACTGAATAATTGACATGGACCGTTACTATTAACGGTCTTTTTTGCATAATATGCAAGACAGAGTAAGCATATAAGGAATGTTTCGATGAGGAAAATTCTTTTGTTCACAGTCCTGATCTAATGGAATGGAGAAAAAGAAACAATGCTATCATAACTGAGTTTACGAATGGCCGTTTCTTTTTGACTCAGTATACAACAGATAGAAAAGATGCTCCCCTATCTACTTGGTATTCAAATGGCTACAAGGTTTATGCGTGGAAAATGAGTACTGCAAAAAGAAGCCCAAATGACTGAGGTGTTTTATGCGCTTGATTTGTTTAGTATTATTAATAATCCTTGCATCATGCTCAAATGTAACAGACAGTTCGACCAAGGAGGTTAGTACTGAATATGAAAATGTTCAGGAACTTAACAATTTACCTGTTCCCAGCACTGCCATCGAAGTCGATGAAAAATCTGCTAGAGATTTAAAGAACTATAAAATTCCTCAGTCCTTTGAAAATTTTAATGCTTCATATCAAGAAAAACTCAAAGGTGAGGGATGGGAAATAACTGAAGTCGAGAGCAACAAAGTAATATCAGTAGAGAAAAACAATATTAAATACTTACTGATTATCACTAAAAGCTCTGACACTCAATCAACCAATGTTACAGTTAGAGAAAATTTTTAAGACCCCACACGGGGTCTTTTTTCTATAAATCGGACATTTTTTCTGAATTTATTCATCCTCATAATAGAAATAACCTCTTACACTAAGATCATAAAAGGAGGGATTGTGATGAAAAAGCAAGAAATTTTGCGATATCGCTTGGAAAAGAACAGACAGAAGCTCTACCATCTTCAAAAAGAATACGGATTGGATGATGCACGTGTACTCAAGCAATCTATGCTTCTCGACGAACTCATCAACCAATACAATCGGACCTTCTATACAAATGTAAAAAAGCCGACTGCTTAAAAGCAATCGGCCTCAAATGGGTTCATATTAAAAATGTACATCCTCCGTTGCAAGCAAACGTACAAAACGATTACCGAGCATCTCATTGTGGTGAGCAACGATTTGTTCGCCACTCAGGACCTTACTATTAAATGTACTGTGCGCATCCGATACAAGCACATTATTCTGGTACCCCAGACTGTAGGCGTTCCGGCAGGTCGTGTCTAGGCAGAACTCGGTCTGCATCCCGGCAATGATGAGCCGATCAGCCCCCAGTTCCTTCAGCACATCGCCCAATTCAGTTTGGTAAAAGCTGTCCCAGGACGTTTTACGGACAATCCGCTCATGGGGAAGAGGGCGCACTACATCGGCTATGGCCCACCCTATGCTGTTTTCCTGAAAATCCTCGTCCGTCTCGCTGGTATGCTGGATAAAAATAACGGGCGTGCCTGCTGCTCTGGCTTTGGTCAAAAGCTGCTGCAAATGCTCTACAACTTCCTGCTCTCGATACAGCTTCTCATCATACATAAACATAGTCTGCTGCACGTCAATCATGAGTAAAACGTTTTGTCCCATCGTTTCGATTCCTCCCTGTATGTTTCATCTATCTTACATTAGCATGTCTTCATGTCTTGCGGCGACATAAGGTGAACTATATAATAAAGGACAAGTTGGAACGGTCCGATTCGGACGAAAGGTGATTAAAATATATGACAATTTCGCAGGAACAGTTTACGTTCCGTTCTGCCGGAGAGGCGCAGACCGGAGCTTTGGCAGGGATTTTGGCAGCCAAAGCGGTTCCCGGAACGGTGATTGTACTGGATGGAGATCTGGGAGCGGGCAAAACCGCTTTTTCCAAAGCCTTTGCCAGTCATCTGGATGTGCCGGGTATCGTAAACAGCCCAACCTTTACGATTATTAAGGAATACGAAGGTCGATTGCCCCTGTACCATATGGATGTGTATCGTATTACACAGGATGAGGCAGAGGATCTGGGGCTGGACGAATATTTTTACGGGACAGGCGTGTGTCTGGTGGAATGGGGCAGTATTATACCGGATATTTTGCCGAAGCAGCGGCTTCACATGTATATAGAAACAACGGATGTGGAGGAGCGCTTGATTCACCTTACCGGGTACGGCGAGCCTTATGAACAATGGTGCCGCAGTTTGCGGGAGAATGGAGT
This sequence comes from Paenibacillus terrae, assembly GCF_005217525.1. Lineage (GTDB taxonomy): Bacteria > Bacillota > Bacilli > Paenibacillales > Paenibacillaceae > Paenibacillus > Paenibacillus terrae_C. The sequence continues at coordinate 483,677 of NZ_PNXQ01000012.1, forward strand.
TTGAACCATGCAAAGAGAGCATACAGATGAGAATGTAAAGCCGCGTGAGCGGTTTTTGGCGTTAGATACAGCGACGACTGTGATGGCGGCCGCCCTGATGGACGGAAAAGAGTTACTGGGAGAAAGCAATGTCTTTGGCGAACGCAATCACTCGGTGCACGTGATTTCCGAATTGGAACGGCTTCTGAACGAAGACGGGCTGACACGGGATGATGTAGACGGCATTGCGGTGGGTGTCGGACCGGGGTCCTACACAGGTATTCGCATTGCCGTGACCGCAGCGAAAACACTCGCTTGGGCCTGGGGTGTTCCGGTGACATCCGTATCCACTTTGCATGCGCTGGCCTGGGGCGGTTGGAGTCGCGGCACCGAGTCGCAGGAGCAAGAAGTTATAAATGAGTTAGCAAGTAAACACTTGGCTGGAGAGCAGGCGGCAGACTGGATCGTTCCAGTGCTCGATGCAAGACGCGGACAGGTTTACACAGGCTTGTTCGCAGCGAATGTGGACGGCAATACCGGGATTCCGCAGCGTCTGGAACCGGATGCGATCCGATTGATGGCCACTTGGACTGAGGACCTGCTGCAACGGCTGGAGGCTTTGCCGTCCGAACAGCGCCCTGCGGTCATTTGGCTGGTTGGTGAAACGGCGGTTCACGCAGAAACAGCCGAGCGCCTGCGTGCATGGAGCGAGCTTCGTATCGTACCGTATGAGCTGGAAGGAAGATGGGTTGGCCGTCTTGGGGCGGATAAGCTGCTTTGTCAGGAACATGACGAGTTACATACGCTGGTTCCAAACTATACCCAGTTGGCGGAGGCGGAAGCCAATCTGCTTCGTCAGCGCTGAAGAGAGCGGTGAACAACATGGCAAAGAACATACAACGGGAAGAAAAGCTAGAGTTTCGACTGATGCAGCTGGATGATATTCCCGATGTGTTGGCGATTGAGCATGAAGCGTTCACGCTGCCGTGGACGGAAGAAGCGTTCCGCAATGAATTGACGATAAATCATTTTGCTAAATATATGATTATGGAGCTGAACGGACAGGCCATCGGCTACGCAGGGATGTGGACGATTATGGACGAGGCCCATATTACGAATATAGCCGTTCGTGAGGCCTATCGCGGGCGCAAGCTTGGAGATAAGCTGCTGGACGAGCTAATGCAAACCGCCTCTTATCTGGGGATGGAACGCATGACGCTGGAGGTACGGGTGACGAATCGGATTGCTCAGGGCTTGTATGAGAAAAAGGGCTTTAAGCCAGCGGGTGTCCGCAAGGGCTATTATTCGGATAATAACGAGGATGCCGTGATCATGTGGGCGGATCTTCCCGCACACGGGCCATCCGGTGAACAGGAAGGAAGCGTGCAGAAGCAATGACGCAGGAGGAAAAAGCAGGTACAGGCGCCGCCTCTGGCGAGCCTTGCTATATACTGGCAGTGGAAACGAGTTGTGACGAGACAGCTGTGTCCGTCGTGAAAAATGGCACCGAGGTGCTTTCTAACCTGATTTCCAGTCAGATTGAAACACATAAAGCCTTTGGCGGAGTTGTGCCGGAGGTAGCATCCCGCAAGCATGTGGAGAGCATTACCTACATGCTGGACGAGGCCATGCAAGCATCGGGAATTACGCCCCGCGAGCTTTCGGCGGTTGCCGTGACGCAAGGGCCGGGACTGGTTGGTGCGTTGCTGGTGGGCATTGTTGCTGCCAAGAGCGCTGCCATGGCGTTCGGCAAGCCGTTGATTGGAACACATCATATCGCAGGACATATTTATGCAAATCAGTTGGAGCATAAAATCGTATATCCGTGCATCGCACTGGTCGTGTCGGGAGGACACACGGAGCTGGTATGGATGGAGTCTGAGGGTCATTTTCACCTGATTGGGCGCACGCGGGATGATGCGGTTGGGGAAGCCTATGACAAGGTAGCCCGGGCTATTGGATTTCCGTATCCCGGCGGTCCGCACGTAGATCGAACGGCTCATGAATCCGAGGAAGCTATCACCTTGCCCCGTGCATGGTTGGAGCCGGATTCTTATGATTTTAGCTTCAGCGGCTTGAAATCGGCGGTATTGAATGTGATCAACCAGACGAAAATGCGTGGAGAAACTGTTCATGCCGGAGCTATCGCAAGAGGCTTTCAAGAGTCGGTCGTGGAGGTGCTGGTAGAAAAAGCGATTCGTGCTATGCGTGAATACGGCGCGAAGCAACTGCTGCTATGCGGCGGTGTTGCCGCCAATCGCGGACTGCGGACGGCACTTCACGAACGTTGTGAGCGTGAAAGTATCGAGTTACTTGTGCCATCTATGAAATATTGTACGGATAATGCAGCCATGATTGGTGCGGCTGCTTACGCCAAGTGGAAGCGTGGCGAATTCACCTCACTGGACATGAAAGCTGATCCTGGGCTGTCTCTGGAAGAGTGGTCCGTTCAATCTTAATTGAAGAGGCATTAGGCGAGTGAGCAGAAGGTAAGTGAAGAAAGTAGAAAGAATATTGGGACATGACTCGTTTGGGTCGTGTCTTTTTATGTTTCATATAAGCTGAACTCGAAAAATGCTTATACAGATGAACCCATTTCATAATACCCTCAGTAGCTTTAATAAAGAGTACATATAGATCAAAGTGCTTTAGATTGTCTATATGTAGTATACATTTCGTTGACTTAATCATTTATGAAATGGATTCAGATCTATATATAAAATTCAAGAGGTATAAATACAGGATTTTGAGCAGGTGAATTTCCGTGTCTAATTTCCCCGCAGCGTTCGTCATGATGTTGCACGGTTTTTCAGCATTCATCAAAAAAAACTGAAATTTAATACTCCCCGAACAATGATATGATTTGTCAAGTTGTGAACAAAGTTATCCACATATTCCATCGAAAATGTGGATAATTAAGCTCAAAGCAAGCGGATTAAGACTTTTCTAGGATACAAGAACAGGGGACATTTTGTATCTTTAGGTTTTGTAAAATCTGTGGATAATGTGGATAAAAGAGTGGATAAATTTGGTTTTCATATGAAAATGGCTTTTTATCAATAAAAAAATGGCCCCAAAGGCCATTTTTCAATACATTTCATGCACATATTCTGTGGATATCTTTGTGTATAAAAAGACGGATGGAGCAAATGTGAAATTTTTAAGTCCATATTTTAAAGCATGCCTTATTCTTCTAACAGTTCCTCCCATGATGCGTAGGTTGCTGTCAATTCATGCTTGCGTGCGTCAAGCTGCGCCTGAATATCCTGAAGCGCTGTGTAATCCTGATAAACTTCCGGTAGAGTCATTTGCACCTCCAACCCGGTAATTTGCTCTTCCAGCTCTTTGATTTGATTTTCTAGTGTCTCCAGCTTGCGCTGGCGACTACGTTCTTCGCTCTTGGCCTGTTTGTCTGCGGCATAGGCTGCTGCACCTGTTTTGGGTGTTGTCTCATCCGTTGCGGATACAGTAGATGCTTTGCTGCGTGTTGCCTGACTGGCCTCCAGCGCTTCCTGCGCAATCTCCTCCAGCTCCTGCTTTTTGTCTACATAGTCATCATAATTCCCCAGGAAATGTTCTATCCCTCCAGGATGAAGCTCAATGACACGTTCCGCCATTTTGTTAAGGAAGTAACGGTCATGGGAGATGAACAGCAGCGTGCCGTCATAGTCGATTAGGGCAGCCTCCAGCACTTCTCTACTGAACAGGTCGAGATGGTTGGTAGGCTCATCGAGAATCAGCACATTGGCTTCGCGCAGCATTAGCTTGGCGAGAGAGACACGGGCTTTTTCACCGCCGCTTAATGTGGCTACCTTTTTGAGCACATCGTCACCGCTGAACAGGAAGTTGCCCAGCACTGTGCGTATCCGCGCTTCCTCCATATGGGGGTATTCGCTCCATAGCTCCTCCAGCACTGTATTGGCCGGGTTCAGGTTCGTTTGCTCCTGATCATACAGGCCGATTTTGATTTTTGTGCCCCAGTGAATCGACCCGGCAGCAGGCTTTAACGTTCCGGTCAGGCATTTGAGCAGCGTTGATTTTCCGATTCCGTTCGGGCCAATCAGCGCAACGGTATCGCCGCGTTTTAAGTCGAAGGATGCATGCTGAAATAGCGGTTTTTTACCTTCATAGGCGACGGAGAGGTCACGTACCTCCAGTACTTCCTTTCCCGACATATAAGCTGTTTCAAAGGAAAAATGGGCTTTTTTCAGATCCCCCATCGGCCGATCCATTCGATCCATTTTATCCAGCTGCTTGCGGCGACTCTGGGCGCGTTTGGTCGTGGAAGCCCGTACGATATTGCGTTGTACGAATGCCTCCAGACGGGCAATTTCCCCTTGCTGCTTCTCATAGTGCTTGAGATTAGTTTCGTACTCGGCAGCTTTCAGCTCCATATATCGACTGTAGTTACCTGTATACCGGGTCGAACGATGACGCTCGATTTCGATAATGGTCGTCACCAGTCGATCAAGAAAATAACGATCATGGGATACGACCAGCAGCGAGCCGGAATAGCCGCGCAAATAATCTTCCAGCCAGGTCAGTGTTTGAATGTCCAGATAGTTGGTCGGCTCATCCAGCATGAGTACGTCAGGGGCGAGCAGCAGGATGCGGGCCAGCGCGAGACGTGTTTTCTGTCCACCGCTCAGTGTGGATACAGGCGTTTCCGGTGCAAACGAGCCAAAGCCCATACCATGAAGCACACTGCGAATGCGTGTCTCCATTTCATAGCCACCGTGATCCTTGAACCAGTCCGACCTTCTCGCATATCTTTCCAGCAGGTCTGCATAGCGCTTCTCGTTCTGCGCATTAGCCGGGTCAGCGATTTCCTGCTCCATGTGCCGCAGTTCCCGCTCTGCTTCGATCAGCGGAGTGAACACCAGCATCATTTCTGCCCATATGGATCGGTCGGAGTTCAAGCCGCTGTTTTGTGCCAGATAACCAATACTGGTTTCCTTCGCCTTGAAAATTTGCCCACCGTCATAGGATATTTCACCAGCGATGATTTTGAGCAATGTTGATTTGCCCGCGCCGTTCACACCTACCAGTCCAATACGTTCACGTTCCAATATTTGAAGGTTAATCCCGTCCAGAACGGGCTCAATTCCATAGGATTTCATAATTCCGGTTACTTGCAATAGCATCGCGTATCGTTCCTCCATTACATTATGCACAGTTTTCCCCGCTTTCTCCGCAGGGCGTCTGCCTTCCAGTTTACATGAAAATACCCACTATTGCACTGCTATCACCCAGTAAACCCTTGAGCCGCGTGTAGTCAATTTGTATAAACAATGATAAACTTAAACGAGAACTGAAAAAAAATGAAAAAAGCTTGCAAGGTACAAGATTTACTGACAATTGAACAAATAGTAACGTTTTAAAGCATTATCGACGATTGTGCGGGAGGACGGATATTTTTTGAATGTCTGTAGTGTGAAGAACGCGCTGCGCTTGCAGCAACGGGAGGCGCGGGATTCCCTGGACCGGCTGACGCGGCAGGAGGCATCGGCTGTGGCCAGTCGGCATGCAATTGAGGCATGGGAGCAGCTTAGAATAGACAGAAACGGAGATAGGCTGACGGTATTTAGCTATCTTTCTTTTGGCAGCGAGATTTCTACGACTCCCTTTATCGAGCATTGCTGGTCACGGGGGGACCGTGTGCTGGCTCCGAGAGTGGACCCGGTGACCCGGACCATGGAGCTGAGGCAGATGGGTCAGCACGGCGATATCGTGCCCGGCATGTGGAACATTCCTGAGCCTGCGCCCACATGCGAGAAATGGGTGCCTGAAATGTGGTCGGAAATCGACTGGGTTGTCGTGCCGGGTTTGGCTTTTGACCGTCATGGTGGCAGAATCGGCTACGGCGGGGGCTACTATGATCGTTTCACCGTACAGGTAGAGGCGCAGAAGTGTGACAACGGCAATGCAGGTCCGCTTTATGTTTCGCTGCTGCTGCCGGGACAATTGCAGGAGCAGGTACCCATGGAGCCGGGAGATTTGAGGGTGGATGTGCTTTTTACCCCGGAAGGTCCCATACATTGCGATATTGCAAAGTCAGAAAAAACAAACGATGAATGAAGCGAAGTATGGCATGTGAAAGGAGCTGTGAGGGAGTCGTGGATTCCTTTACTCATTTTAACGAACAGGGACGAGCTCGTATGGTGGATATTTCGGGCAAAGCATCCACGGTTCGTACAGCAGTCGCCGTGTCGCGGATTACGATGAATCCGGCTACGCTCACGGCTGTGAAAGAAGGAAGGATTGGCAAGGGCGATGTTCTTGCTGTGGCCCAGGTCGCCGGGATTCAAGGCGCGAAAAAAACGTCGGACTGGATTCCGATGTGCCATCCGCTGGCCCTGACGGGCGTGAATATTACGTTTTCTGATAACGGACATGATGTGCTTCATATTGAAGCCGAAGTGAAGACTGAGGGCAAGACAGGTGTGGAAATGGAAGCTTTGACAGCGGCTTCAGCCGCAGCGTTAACCGTATATGATATGTGCAAGGCGCTGCAAAAAGATATGATCATCGGCCCTACCATGCTGCAATCGAAAACAGGTGGCAAGCATGGGGATTTTCAAAGGGAGGACCACCGGGAGCCTTGACATAGCCATACATGTCGCCTAGAGGGTACTGTGATGTGATGGAGGATGCAGCGTGGCTGTTTCTGATTTTCAGAAGAGAAAGTATTCTTTCATGATAGGAGAAGGGTGATCTTATGGTGTGGAAAACGGCGATCCTGACAGCCAGTGATAAAGGGGCGAGGGGAGAGCGGGAGGATACAAGCGCACAGGTCATCCGGGAACTCATCGAAGAAGAACTGGGCGGAGAGATTGTGGAGTACCGGATCGTTCCCGATGAACCGGATGAAATTATTGCGGCTTTAATCGAAATGACCGATTATTTTCATGCAGACCTGGTGCTGACGACGGGTGGAACCGAACTGGCGATCCGTGATGTGACACCCGAGGCGACTCGGCGGGTCGTGGAACGGGAAGTACCCGGCATGGCGGAGGCGATGCGTATGATTGTGATGCAGAAAAATCCGGCGGCCATGCTTTTTCGTGGCATCGTAGGGATCCGGGGGCGTACGCTGATCGTGAATTTGCCGGGAACGCCCAAGGGTGTGCATGAAAATTTGGCGGCTATTATGGACCAGTTGCCAGAGGCGCTTCTCATGGTGACAGGCCAGTTCCGGTAGAAGGCAGTATGCTGAGTGTGATATGATATCCGTAAGAATTTACATGACTGTATGCGAGCAAACCATACAAGAAACATACAACGGACAAGTAGGGTACGTAGTTTTTGCCCGTCATCATAAGGAGGATAACACTCATGCCTAATATCGGAGCACCGGGTTATATTTTGTTAATCATTCTGGCGCTGCTGCTATTCGGACCGAACAAGCTGCCTGAGTTGGGTCGCGCTGTAGGGCGTACATTCCGTGAGTTTAAAAACGGAGCACGTGATATTTTGTCTGAAGACCAACGGGCTGAACACAAAGACAGTAAGGACAGCGTAGTCAAGGCATCCCAGACAGCAGCTCCAGAAGTGCAGCCCCAGCCAGAGGATAAACGGTTGTCTTAGGTTAGTTTCATTGTTAATGCTTTTACAATTTCAAGAAGAGCCTCTTCTCCAGGGAAGGGCTTTATTTTTTAGGAGGCGCATCTGCGTTCGATCAAGGAAGGAGGAATGAGTGTGATCCCGCCAGAGCATGAAATGCCGCTCATGGAGCATCTAGGCGAGCTACGCCGTAGGATCATTTATGTGCTGAGTGTATTTGTTCTGGCACTGGCTGGTGGTTTGTTCGCCGCAGGTCCTGTCTATGACTGGCTTATTCGCTCCGGTTCGGCGCAGGCTTTTCAGCTGAATGCATTTTCCTTCTGGGACGGAATAGGCATCTACATGAAGATCGCCATGCTGATCGGAATTGCGGTTGCACTGCCGTTTGCATGCTACCAGCTGTGGAAGTTTGTTAGTCCCGGCTTGCGACCGCAAGAACGGAATGCGACTTTGCGGTATGTGCCTTATGTGTTGCTGCTGTTTGTGATTGGTGCAGCTTTTGCCTATTTTATTGTTTTCCCGATGGCGATTCAGTTTACCTCGTCTGTCACCAAAAGCATGGGACTGCATGAAACGTACGGTATTGCTCAATATTTCACCTTCATGTTTAATATTGTGCTGCCTGTGGCTTTATTGTTTGAACTACCGCTGCTCATCATGTTCCTGACAGGTATTCGGGTACTCACTCCGATGAGGCTTCGCAAATGGCGGAAAATTTCTTATTTTCTGCTTGTTTTTGTTGCTGTCGTCATAACTCCCCCGGATTTTATCTCCGACTTTCTGGTGGCGATCCCGTTACTGGTACTGTATGAAGTGAGTGTGTACATGTCGGCAGTGGTATATCGCAGACAGTTGCGCGCTGACGAGGAACGGGAGGCACAATTGCGTATAGCGCCAGAGCGATAATGGGCAGGAACCCGAATTTCCGTGCAAAACGGTATTTTAGGGTTCTGGAGCTGCATGGCAATTTGCCGAACATGAAGATCAGGAATCAGCAGATCATTAAAAGCAGCAGCTTGGCTGCCTTGAAAACAGCTCATAAAAGATAGCAGCTTCGTTGCATAAAAATAACCATTAGCCTGAGGTAACGGTTATTTTTATGACGGATGGATATAATCGAGAAGGGCCGTCCATAAAAATTCCCATAAAAAATACATAAGGGACTTGAAATTCAATCTCAAGTTGAGTATCATAAAGTTGGTTGTTAGCACTGACGAGTGTCGAGTGCTAACACATACAGCATAACAACCGTATAACGGAATAAAACACTTAATAAGGAGGCTATTTTTTCATGATCAAACCTTTGGGTGAACGCGTATTGGTGGAGGCAATTGAGCAAGAGACAACGACTTCCTTCGGAATCGTACTTCCTGACTCTGCTAAGGAAAAGCCGCAAGAAGGCAAAATTATCGCGGTTGGCGCAGGCGCATTGAAAGACGGTGCCCGCATTCCTCTGGAAGTAAAAGAAGGCGACCGTGTAATCTTCTCTAAATACGCTGGAACGGAAATCAAATATGAAGGTAAAGAATATTTGATTATGAAAGAAAGCGATATCCACGCGATCATTGGTTAACCGGAATCCGGACAAGACCTGAATATAGGAATCGAACAAATCATTCATAATCCATGGGAGGTTTATCGTAAATGGCAAAAGACATTAAATTTAGTGAAGACGCTCGTCGCTCCATGCTTCGCGGGGTAGATGCATTGGCTAACGCTGTTAAAGTAACACTCGGACCGAAAGGCCGTAACGTTGTACTGGAGAAAAAATTCGGTAGCCCGCTCATTACCAATGACGGTGTAACGATCGCAAAAGAAATCGAATTGGAAGACGCGTTCGAAAACATGGGCGCTCAACTGGTTAAAGAAGTAGCAACCAAAACCAACGATGTAGCTGGTGATGGTACGACAACCGCTACTGTTTTGGCTCAAGCCCTCATCACAGAAGGTTTGAAAAATGTAACTGCTGGAGCAAGCCCAATCGGTATCCGTAAAGGGATCGACAAAGCGGTTAAAGCTGCTGTTGCTGAACTGCAAGCCATCTCCAAGCCAATCGAAAGCAAACAATCCATTGCACAAGTAGCCGGTATTTCCGCTGCTGATGATGAAGTAGGCGAACTGATCGCTGAAGCTATGGAAAAAGTGGGCAAAGACGGTGTGATCACGGTTGAAGAATCCCGCGGTTTTGCAACGGAGCTGGAAGTGGTTGAAGGTATGCAGTTTGACCGTGGCTACATTTCCCCGTACATGATTACAGATACGGACAAAATGGAAGCTGTGCTGGACAATCCGTATATCCTGATCACAGACAAAAAAATCACAAACACACAAGAAATTTTGCCTTTGCTTGAGAAAATCGTACAACAAGGCAAACCGCTCGTGCTGATCGCTGAAGACATCGAAGGCGAAGCGCTGGCTATGCTCGTTGTTAACAAACTGCGTGGTACATTCAATGCTGTAGCTGTTAAAGCTCCTGGCTTTGGTGACCGTCGCAAAGCAATGCTGCAAGATATCGCTGCCCTGACAGGCGGTCAAGTAATTACGGAAGAACTGGGTCTGGACCTGAAAACTGCTTCCGTAGACCAACTGGGTACAGCACGTCAAGTGCGTATCACGAAGGAAAATACGATTGTGGTTGACGGCGCTGGAAACAAAGCCGACATCGACGCTCGTGTTAGCCAAATCCGTACACAACTGGAAGAAACGACTTCCGAGTTCGACAAAGAGAAACTGCAAGAGCGTCTGGCTAAATTGTCCGGCGGCGTAGCGGTTATCAAAGTCGGTGCGGCTACTGAAACAGAATTGAAAGAACGCAAACTGCGCATCGAAGATGCCCTGAACGCAACCCGTGCTGCGGTTGAAGAAGGTATCGTATCCGGTGGTGGTGTAGCGCTCCTGAACGTATACAGCGCTGTTGCAGCCGTTGAACTGCAAGGCGACGAGCAAACAGGCGTGAACATCGTATTGCGCGCTCTGGAAGCTCCAATCCGCACGATCGCTGCTAACGCGGGTGAAGAAGGCTCCGTAATCGTTGAGCGTCTGAAACGCGAAAAAGTTGGCGTAGGCTTTAACGCAGCTACTGGCGACTGGGTGAACATGATCGACGCTGGTATCGTTGACCCTGCAAAAGTAACTCGTTACGCACTGCAAAACGCTGCTTCCGTAGCAGCTATGTTCCTGACTACCGAAGCGGTTATCGCTGACAAGCCAGAACCAGAAAAGGCAGCAATGCCTGATATGGGCGGCATGGGTGGAATGGGCGGAATGATGTAATTTTTCAGCCCTTACATTTGTGAAATAGTTTAGGCTATTTTCGCTCATTGTGAGAACTGGTTACGTGAAAAACTAATTTGTAAAGTATAGACTACTTCCTAAACCAAGGAGGTAGTCTTTTCTATGTTATTGAAATTTGCTTTTCAGGATTTTTTTGATGATACACGTTTCAAAAATACAACGCAGAAGAACATTGAAACTATCAAGCCATGTTTGGTGAGTTTGTGGAGTTTATTTGTGATAGGTGGACATTTTGCGATGGAAATTAAAGGATTAGTAAAGGTCATGATTTCTCTCCCTCATGCATTGACTAAATGACAAGCAATATGTATGATGAGTAAGGCAACATAAAAGCAACTAAAACAACAATGATACTATAGTTAAACAAACAGAACGAAGTGAAAAACATGCGAGGTATCGTACAATTTGAATGTGAATGAGGGATATGCTTGGGAGAGGGTATGATCAGAAAGTCTGGGTTTACTTGGGAGATGAAAGGGTTAGTTATTCCTTCTGTGCTACAAATGCTTGTTGCTAATTCATTTTCGTTAGTGAATATGCTAATGGTGACCAATCTAGGTGATGGGGCGGTGGCTGTTACTGCTGCTGTGGGCAGAATCAGCTTTATTTTATCGATGATCCTTACGGCAGTCTACGGGATGACCGCGTACATAACCCAGTACCATGGAAAACAGCAGCATACGCTTATGCGAGCAACATTCGGTTTTATGCTGTTGACGGGAATTTGCATCAGTCTTTTGTCATTTGTTGTAGTATGGATTTGGAAGGAGCCGATTCTTTCTCTATTTATTAAGGACGATGAGCTACTGCCGCTTGGTATTCAATATGTCACGATTATGGTTTTTGTTTTTGTAATCAGTGCGATTAGAGATGCTTATGCCCAAGCGCTGGGATCTTTGGGGAAGGTTAAGATAACGTTATATGTCGGTTTATGTGCAATGGCGATTAATATTACACTCGACTATGGGCTGATTTACGGGAAGTTGGGTTTACCCAACCTGGGTGTTGCAGGAGCGGCATGGGGAACGTTGATAGCTTCAGGTACGAGTCTTCTGTTTTTGTTTGTTTTCATTTATTGCAAATCGTATTATTTAAATATTCGATTCCAAGAGCTGTTCAGTTTACCTCTGATACTACGCAAGCAGGTGGTGAAAACGATAACCCCACTAGTGTTTCATGAAGGAATGTGGTCGATCGGAAATATGCTGTATGCCGTAGCTTTTGGATCATTAAGCATCGCGGCATTGACTACATTCCAGCTTGCGAATACGCTACAAGGGTATTTTATGATGGGGATTCACGGATTTGCCTACGCGGCAAAAGTGATGATCGGACAAAAGCTGGGACAGGACAAGCAGGAGCAAGCGCTGGATTATGCTCGCAGATTTACTCGGATTTCGGTCATTGCGGGTATAATCGTTAGTGTTGTCATGATGATGGTTTCGCCGTTTGTGTCCTTTATTTTTCCTTACTTAAGTGAGGAGGTTCACACTTCTTTAGGAAATATCCTTCTGCTGCAGGCTGTGGCAATGACCGCATTTTTCTTGAATAATGTATGGATTGTCGGTATGTTTAGAGCAGGTGGAGATAATTTGTTTACGATGAGTATGATTTTAATTACAACATGGGCCATTGCATTACCGGCAGTATTTGTTGGGGCATATGTGCTCCGTCTGTCGCCGGAATGGGTGTATGCATTATTTTTGTGTGAAGAGATAAGTAAGGCCTTCATAGGGTATAAACGTTATCGCTCCCAGAAATGGATGCGGAATTTGGTTAAGAATGTCCCTGAGACGCCTTCCTCGGCGTTATCTTTATAATGTCCAAGTGAGTGTCTAAATGCGTGGGAATAGTAGCTAGGAAGAATAGGAGGATTTGCAATGTCTCTCGCGGGTGAAGAAAGAAAGCTAAGTATTATGAACATGCTAAACGAGCATGGGAAGGTCATTGCGGGCGACCTGGCACGCATGTTCGAGGTTACAACAGAAACGATTCGTAGAGATTTGGATGAGCTGGAGAAGGAGAATAAGCTCAAGAAAGTATATGGCGGTGCGATCAAGCTGAAGGTAGAGGTAGAGCCAGCATTGTTTGAAAGAGCCTGTATTAACCAAGAGGCGAAGGAGAAAATTGGATATCTTGCTTTTACACTAATTGATGATCATGACGTTATCTTTATAGATGAAGGCACGACACCGCTTCAGATTATCCCGTATCTATCTCAGAAGCAGCAGGTTACCGTTCTAACGAGCTCAATCTCTGCCATGATGTCCTTGATCGAGCTCAAGAAACGAGAGCAATTCGATGGCCGAATTATTATGCTTGGCGGCGAAGTGAGTGTGAAGCATCTCCGTGTATCAGGTGCTATTGCAGAAGCAAATATGTCGGATTTTTTTGTGAATAAGGCATTTGTAACTGTAGATGCCTTATCGATGGAGCATGGATTTACAAGCTATGACTATGAAAAAGCAACGTTAACTCGCAAATGGATTCAGCAGTCGGAAACGTCTATTGTTCTGGCGGATTCATCAAAATGGTACAAACGATCGATGGTTAAGATATGCGACTTCGAGAATGTCGATGTGGTTATTTCGGAACTGGAGCCTCCATCAGAATGGAAGGCCCGACTGGAAGACTCCAATACAAAATGGATGATGCCGAGTGAATCATATACGTGAGGCTTGATTCAGGCGTAAAGCTAGTAGAGAAGAAATTCCTTCTCTACTAGCTTTTTTTTTGTTGTTTGTTGTTGTGTTAAATTTGTAATCTCTATGTTAAATATTTGGGATCGCATTGTATTGATTGTTTTTTAGCAGTAGAATAATAAAAACAACATAAATAAAAATAAAAGCAATAAAAAGCATTTTTTTTATTGATGTTCATGATTTTGTGCTTCAGCAGGTTCCTAAGTAAACGGATGACTACAATAACAGGAGTGGTGACGATGAGAGACGCAGTGTATTTAGATAAAAGCAAACGAAAGTACAAAGGAAATTTGCACTTACACACGGCATGGTCAGATGGATCGCAAGAGGCGCTGGATGTTGTCGCTGCGTTCAAGGATAAGGGCTACGACTTTATCAGTATAACGGATCATGATGTATTCGTTCGTACGGCTGAATATGATACGGATTCTTTCATCGTGCTGCCAGGCATGGAAAGAGGAGGTTTGAATCACGTGCCGGATAAAGACTCTGGCTACCACTTTGGAGTGCTGGGTGATCCGACAATAGAGTCGGAGAAGGAACAATTTCATCATTTGCAATCGTTTGAGATTCCCATTCCTTGGGAGGGATCACAATCTCCGCAGAAGCTAATTGATGAAATGAAGGCTCATGGAAATCTCGTCATTTTCAATCACCCGGAATGGCATTTGACACGTTTCGAGGATATGGTTCAGTACGATGGATTTTTTGCGATTGAAATATACAATCATGCCACGGAATGGACGCCAAGTTCGTCTTATGGGGCGGCCTACTGGGATCATGCGCTTCAAAATGGCAAGCGTGTGTTTGGGATCGCTGCTGATGACTCGCACAATCATGACCCAAGCAGCAAAATTGCTGAGTATGGGGGCGGCTGGGTTTCTGTCGAGGCGGAGGAGCTTTCGCAGCAAGGGATTATAGATGCACTAAAGAAGGGAAAGTTTTATTCCAGTTCTGGACCTGAGATCCTGGATTATCGTGTGGAGGATGGGTTCGTCAACGTCGAGTGTTCGCCCTGCCAATATATTATGTTTAAAGCATTTCCACAACGCGGGCCGTTCCTCGTGCAATACGAGACAGGTGAGCTGATGACCTCTGGAAGCATGATGATTCAGAAGGACATGCAATATATTCGGGTCGAATGTGTGGACGAGAAGGGCAGAGTGGCATGGTCTAATCCGATCTTTGTGGGAGATTTGGCGGAGGAGGAACAACAATGAGAGATGCTGTTCTTTTGGATGCTGTCTGTCAAAAGTATAAAGGAAACATTCATGCACACTCTGTTCGCAGTGATGGCGAGTATACCGTAGAGCAAATGATAGAAGCCTATCGCTCTAAGGGCTATGATTTTATGTGCTTGAGTGACCATGAGATCTATTTTCATAGCGATGCGTATGACACGGAAACGTTTATTATGCTGGACGGCTATGAAATGGCTTGCGAGATGGAACGTAATACGACCGGTCAGCAGTATCATCTGCATGGACTTTTGGATCGCTCATTGTTGGCAGAGAAGCCTTTTCAGCATGATGAGGAACATGCAAAGCCGGATTATGAGAGCTTGGATACCATTCAGCAATTGATTGATGAAATGAAGAGCAAAGGAAATCTTGTCATTATGAATCATCCCGAATGGTCTAAAAATCGGGAAGAGGATTTGCTTAAACTTGAGGGCTATGCAGCGATCGAAATCTATAATCACCAATCCGAAATCCAAGAGGCGGTAGGTTATGGTGTATCCTACTGGGACTATGTACTCAAGCGAGGCAAGCAGGTAAACGCAATCGCCTCAGATGATGCTCACGGGGGGCCGACTGATATGGTGGTATCGGAATTTTATGGAGGTTGGATAGCTGTAGAGACCGATCAATTAGAGCAGCAGGCGATTATCGAGGCCATAAAAGCAGGTCATTATTATAGCTCCAATGGTCCCATGATCCATGATCTTCGCATTGAGAACGACAGGTTTAAAGTCAAGTGCTCTCCTGTACGAAGCATTCGTTTTATTACTTTCCCGGACAATGGCTTGGCTGAAATGGATCCGACGGGCCAATGCATCACCGAAGCCGAATATTTCATTCAAAATAATGAGCAATATGTACGAGTGGAATGTGTAGATGCTTCGGGCAGAGTAGCGTGGAGCAATCCGATCTATCCCAAGTCTGAATTGCAATGATTGGAGGAGCTATGAGTAACCCATATTTATTATTAACACCGGGTCCTTTATCGACAACGTCAACGGTCAAAGAGGCGATGCTAAAGGATTGGTGCACTTGGGATCATGAGTATAAGGCGATTGTCGAGCAGATTCGTCTGCAACTATTAGAGGTTGGCCGCACTTCTAACGAGCACTATGCCGCTCTGTTCATGCAGGGCAGTGGCACCTTCGGTATTGAAGCGACGCTTGGATCTGTCATTCCGAGTGAAGGCAAGCTGTTAATTTTGCAAAATGGCGCGTATGGGAAGCGCATCGAGGAAATCGCAAAGGTGCTCAAAGTTCACCATCTATCTCTTGTATTTGAAGCTAATACGCAGGTAGATCCACAAGCAGTGGAGAGGAAACTGGTTGAGGATGAAGCTATTACACATGTGGCCATGGTCCATTGTGAGACGACAACAGGCATTCTGAATCCGCTTGAGGCGGTGATGGGCGTAATTAAGCGAAATAATCGAATAGCAATAATTGATGCCATGAGCAGCTTTGGTGGCAT
>NZ_PNXQ01000012.1:499935-547196 GCF_005217525.1 Paenibacillus terrae
CGAGGAGTTGCAAATCGACTTTATAATAAGCAGTTCAAATAAATGCATTCAGGGCGTTCCAGGCTTTAGCTTTATTCTATGTAAAAGGGATGAGCTCATAAAATGCAAAGGAAGAGCGCGGTCGTTATCGCTTGATTTGTATGACCAGTGGGAGACGATGGAGAAGGATACTGGCAAATGGCGCTTTACTTCGCCAACGCATGTCGTGCACGCGTTTGCGCAGGCGCTAAAGGAGCTAGATGAAGAGGGCGGCGTGGAAGCCCGTCATACGCGATATCGGACCAACCAGCAAATCGTCTTGGAAGGGTTGACTCAAGCTGGCTTTACGGCCTACTTGCCAAGGGAGCTACAGTCTCCCATTATTACAACCTTCTTGTATCCAACACATATCCCTTTTGCATTTGAACATTTTTATAACTTCTTGAAGTCGGCTGGTTTTGTCATTTACCCTGGCAAATTAACAGATGCTAATGTATTTCGAATCGGGAATATAGGGGATGTGCATGCCAAGGATATGGAGCGATTAAGTGAGCAAATATTACGTTATGTTGGAGTGACCAAATATGAAAATTGAAGGCATTATTTTAGATTGGGCAGGGACGACAGTTGATTATGGCTGCTTTGCACCAGTGCAGGTATTTATGGATATTTTCAAGGAAATGGGCATCCCATTAACAATGGAAGAGGTTCGGGTTCCAATGGGGCAACTGAAGCGGGAACATATTCGATCGTTGCTACAAATGCCAAGAATAAAAGCTTCTTTTCAGGTGAAATTTGGCCGTAGTTATACGGAGGCGGATATTGACGAGCTGCATGATCGATTTGAACCTAGACTGCTGTCTATTCTCCCGCAATATGGAAAGCCAAATCCACATGTTGTAGAGACTGTACATCAATTGAGACAGCAAGGCTTAAAAATTGGAGCAACGACAGGCTATACTTCGACTATGCTTTCCATAGTGGTGAAAGCAGCGAAGAAATATGGCTATGAACCCGATCATTGGGTAACTCCTGACCAAGTTATGGATAAAGGCAGACCTTATCCGTATATGATCTATGAGAATATGAAACAGCTTGGCCTGTGTCATCATGCTCAAGTGGTTAAGGTCGGAGATACGATTTCTGACATTCAAGAGGCGAATAGTGCTGGTGTATGGGCGATTGGCATTGTGAAAGGCAGCTCTATGCTTGGTCTTACGGAAGCTGAGGTAGAGCATTTGTCTCCAGAGGAAGAACGTCAGATTATTGCTGGTGTGCGTAAGAACTATATGGAAGCAGGAGCGCATGGCGTTATTGATGACATATCCCAATTGCCTCTAATGATTGAGCAAATCAATGAACGATTGATGAATAAGGAGCTGCCTTATGCCAATCCGCATCAATAGTCGTATAGAAGGAGATATCAATGGAACGGATGAACGTCAAGCTTGGCAAGATGAGCATCTAAGTGAAGAGACGCTTGCTGTCTTGGACCAGGATAGCAAGCTCTTTCTTCATCAGTCGATGTCCACGCCATGTTTAAATGCCATTGTAAGTGCAGAGGGAATATACATTGAGGATGTGGATGGACGCAGAGTAATGGACTTTCATGGAAATAGCGTTCATCAGGTGGGTTACAAAAATGAGCATGTAATGAATGCCATCATTAAACAGATGCAGCAGCTGCCATTTCTGCCCCGCCGTTATACGAGCCAGGTTGCGATTGATCTTGCACAGAAGCTGACCGAGCTTGCACCGGGAGATTTGAACAAGGTGCTCTTTGCACCCGGAGGTACAAGTGCTATTGGAATAGCACTAAAGCTTGCACGCAGAGCAACTGGTAAGCACAAAACCATTTCGACGTGGGATTCCTTTCATGGCGCAAGCCTGGATGCAATATCGGTTGGTGGCGAAGCTGTATTCAGGAGTGGGATTGGACCGTTGATGACTGGAACAGAGCATATGATGCCTTATAACAGCTATCGTTCAATCTTTGGTGAAGGAGAAACGGCTGCTGCCAAAAATCTGGACTACCTATCCTATATGTTGGAACGAGAAGTTGATGTGTGCGCTGTCATGCTTGAGCCTATTCGAAGCACGGATGTACAGATTCCTAGCGTTGCCTATATGCAACGGCTTCGTCAAATCTGCGATGATTATGGCGTGTTGCTCATATTGGATGAAATACCGACGGCATTAGGTCGTACAGGCAAAATGTTCGTTCACGAGCATTATGATATTGTTCCAGATATCGTTGTCATTGGTAAAGGTTTTGGAGGCGGGATTTTTCCGATGGCGGGCATCGTGGCGAGAGAGCATTTGGATATTGCGGGCGATATTTCACTTGGACATTATACCCATGAGAAAAGCGCTGTAGGCTGTGCGGCAGCTTTGGCTACCATTGAATACATCGAAAAGGAAAACCTGCTTGACCATGCGCAAAGTATGGAGCAATGGCTGCTTTTTCATCTTGGGGAGTTGCAGAAGAAGTATGCCGTAATAGGTGATGTTCGGGTTAAAGGCATGCTTGCGGCAATAGAACTCGTATCTGATCGCGAGACAAAAGAGAAGGAAGTGACAGGCGCTGAGAAAGTTCTCTATGAATGCTTGTCCCGAGGACTAAGCTTCAAGGTATCCAGCGGAAATGTCATTACGCTTGTCCCCCCACTAATTACCAGTATTACACAAATGGAGGAAGCTATTTTGATTTTGGATCAATCGCTGGAGCAAGTGTTCACAAAAGGAAAACAGATTAATAACTCTTAAAACAACATAAATACAATTAAAAATAAAATAAAACAAATAATTGATGTGTAATTGATACGGTTTTTACAATTCTCCGTTATAGTTTAGTTATGCCAGTGATAGCTGGAAAACGAGGAGGGTTTAGAAGCATGAAGAGGCTTGCACTTGGATTAGTTAGTATAATTACAAGTATTACATTGTTAGCGGGATGTAGTACAGGCTCAAATTCTGGTTCGGTTACAGAGTCTTCTAGCAATGATGGGAATATGAAAGAGGTCGTGATCTCCGTTCGCGAGAACACATGGGGAGCGCGTAAGGACAATTTTATAGAAGCAGAAAAGCGTTTGAACGAAGAATTGAAGTCGAAAAATGTGCAGATCAAAATAGACTGGTGGCCTGGCGTTGGCGATGATGAGCTGATTTTGCAAGCGCAAGCCAAAAAAGTAGCAGATGTGTTTATTAACTCCAGCGTAGATATTGGGTGGCAGTTGAACGCCGGTCTAATCCGCGATGTGGATTGGGTTGGGACATCAGATGTGTTCAAAAACATGCCAAAATCCTACGATAACATTATGAAGTACCAAAACCACTATTATGGCGTTATTCAGGATATGGACGCTTCTCCCGTATTCATTAGTCGAAAGGCACTGGAAGGCTTGGGCTGGACAGACGCGCAAATCGATGAGCTGAAGGCTCGCGTTGATGCCGGCAGTTTTACATTCGGTGAGCTTGTTGATCTTGCAGATGCGGCTGTTAAGCAAAAGCGTGTTAAGGTAGGCTTTGGAGTTGAGGATACCCGATTTGAGGGCTGGAATTATACATTCGGCAACTTCAATTATAATGCGGAACAGAACAAGATGGTGCTGTCGCCAAATACGCAGAAGGTCTATGAGTTTTGGTATGACGCACTTCAGCGCGGCGTAGTCACGGAGGGGATTGCTGATATTGATACGGACAAGGCTGCGGAGTTGTTCATTAAAGGCCAGTTATTCGCTGAATTTGCCCGTACTGAATTTTATCAAGTCATGCGTAAGCAACTTGGCATGGATGATGACTTGGCTGGCTATGAAAAATGGTTTAAGGAAAATGCCATCTGGATTCCGGTACCGTCAGTTCAGCAGGGAGGAAAGCCTGTATCCTATAGCAATCCCGCGATGATCTATGTAGGAGCTAATGTGGATGATGAAAAGATGCCTTATGTTCAAAGGCTGATTGAGCATGTGCTGGATGCAGATTTGCAGATTAATCATACGCTTAAGAGCGGCAAGCTGCCTGTAACGGCGGCAGCACAGGAGGATCCGCGCTTCCAAAAAATGAGCTTCTACAAAGATCATGCTTATTTAATCAATTTTACGAAAACTCGCCCGGCTCAAATGGATTATGCGGTCTATATGAAATCTTTTACGCTTGGAATTGATGCTATTCTGACAAAAGGTCAAACAGCATCTCAAGCCTATGAGCTATTCAAAAAGGATGTACAACAAAATGTACCAGCGGACAGTCTCATTGTAGAATAACGATGATACAGAAAAGGTGCTCTGCTTGCATGAGCACCTTTTCTGTATATTTTCTTTATAGGAAGCAGGTGCAGATTCATTATGGAGATCCCAGTGGCTTTGGCCAAGACGGCTTACAAGAAGCCTTTTACCAAGAAAGTGTACCCATATTTATTCATTATGCCCTTTGCTCTTCTGGTGCTAGTCTTTTTTATTCTTCCGGCTATTGCGACCATTATCATGTCCTTCACGGATTTGAATGCATCAATGAAAATCAACTTTGTTGGTTTGGACAATTTCAAGCGAATATTTTCCGATTACAGCATGCCTCAAATTTTATGGAACACCTTCATATTTGCAGTTATTACGCTCGTGTTCTCTTTGTTCTTTGGTTTATTTATATCGATTGCGACCCAGTACTTCTTAAAAGGTAAATTTACGGCAGTCATTTATCGTGTCCTATGGTTAATTCCGAGCATCATTCCTGCTGTTGTATATGTTACGTTCTGGAAATATTTATTTGATCCTACGGATGAGGGGTTTATCAATAAGGTTCTGCTCTTATTCCAGCCAGATGGCGATCCCATTTCGTGGTTTACGAAAATCGCTATGGCTGTCGTGATCATTGCTACCATTGTATCTACAACTTCAGGCGGCATGATTCTGTTATCGGCTGCAATTAGCTCCATACCTGAAGATTTGTATAAGGCTGCCAAAGTAGATGGAGCAAGTGAAAAATCGGTCATCACTAAAATTATCCTTCCTTCATTAAAATGGCCGCTAATGTATATTACGATATCCGACCTTATCGGTTTTGTGTCCTCCTATTTCTTCATCTTACTACTGACCAATGGCGGGCCTATGCGAGATACGACAACGTTATCTTTATATGCGTATCAGCAGGCCTTTAATTTAAAATATTATGGCTACGGTGCCGCTCTTTCTCTTGTGGTAGTTCTGATCTCGCTTATTTTGACACTATGGCTGCTGAGGCTGTTTGATTTCGATGAAATGATCAAGCCATCACGCATTGAAGATTAGGAGGGCCAAGATGTCGACAACTACTGTAAAAAAGCTGCTCGTGCACACATATCTGCTGTTATTCACCATGCCTATCGTTGGAATGATTATATGGTATTTTCTCTCGGCAACCTTTAATAGCACGACGGGCCAATTCTCACTGGAGAACTTCAATTTTGTCAAAGAACCTGTCGAGTATGCGGGGGTAAACCTACCGGCGATTTGGCCTATTGTTCTAAATACATTAGTCTATTCGTTTCTTATTGTGGTGATTGAAATTTTTATTGCCGTACCTGCCGCATATGCATTCTCCAGGCTTGATTTCAAAGGAAAGCTGGGCGCAATGAAGTTCCTGTTCCTGATGCGCTCATTTCCAGGCATTACGCTCATTATCGCTACCTTTTTCATCCTTGTTCAAATGAATCTGGTGAACACGTACTTAGGCGTTATTCTTGTTGCGATATCAGGATCATTGCCAGGCAGAGTGTATATTATGAAAGGTTTCTTCGACGAGGTACCGTGGGATTTGGAATGGGCGGCTATGGTCGATGGATGTACGAGATTTAGAGCCCTCATGAAGGTGCTCGTTCCGTATGTATTGCCAGGCATCGGGGCGATTGCAGTGTTCGCCTTCTTAGGCGCCTACGGCGAATGGTTTCTATTCAAGCTTTTCATATTTGATGACAATATGCTGACGCTGGCTGGCTATCTGTCTCGTCTGGTAACGAAGGAAAATGTCATTATGAACTATGGATTGATCACGGCGATTGGTTTGTTTTACACGATTCCGCTAGTTGTGTTCTATATCTTTACTCAAAAAGTATTCCTGAAGGTCAATTTGGGAGGAGCAAAGCAGGTATGATTTCTCTTGTAAATATCGTAAAAAACTATGATGGTAAGCAAAACGAAAGCCGTGCAGTTGACGGGTTGAATCTTGAAATTGAAAAAGGTGAATTTGTTGCGCTGCTAGGTCCTTCAGGCTGCGGGAAAACGACTACACTTATGATGCTGGCTGGGTTACTGAAGCCAACTTCCGGGGAAATTTATTTTAAGGATAAGCTTGTCAATCATGTGGATCCGAAGGATCGCAATATTGGTATGGTGTTCCAGTCCTATGCGCTTTATCCTCATTTGACGGTTCGTGACAACATCGCGTTTCCGCTTCGCGAGCGGAAAATGTCTAAGAAGGATGCGTACGAGCGTGCTCTGCAAACGAGTAAAATTTTGCAAATCGATCATCTGCTCGATCGCAAGCCTTCGCAGCTATCAGGCGGCCAGCAGCAGCGTGTCGCCATGGCGCGAGCATTGTCCAAGGACCCGGAAATTTTACTACTGGATGAGCCGATGTCCAATTTGGATGCGCGATTAAAATTGGATGTACGAGATGAAATTCGGAAAATCCAACGCAAATTAGGAGTAACGACGATTATTGTCACGCATGACCAAGAGGAAGCTTTAGCCATCTCTGATCGGGTAGCTATTCTGAACGGCGGAAAAATTCAGCAATACGCACCCCCGAATGAACTATTCCATCATCCGTCTAACCTGTTCGTCGCAAGCTTTCTAGGCAATCCGCCTATGAATTTGATTGACGGAACAGTGGAGCTGAGAGAGAACCGGCAGTGGGTGAAGACGAAACTGTTCGAATTGGAGATCCCTCCGGCGCGCAGGATTGAGGAGCAGCACATAGGGAAAGCGGTTAAGCTGGGCGTACGTCCTCATGATTTGTTCATTCCGGAGCAGCCCCATGAAGCATCTATTATGCTAGAAATTGATCTTATTGAGCATTTAGGTAATGGGCAATTGGTTAAAATGACGGATCCAGCTGGACAGTCCGATATTATGATTCGTTTACTGACCGATAACGAGAAACTGCTAAAGGAGCGCGAGACGGTCTGGATCGGCATTAGGCCAAATAAATTCCATCTTTTCGATATGACAGACGAAGGGCGTAATCTTTTGCAGTTTCAATAGAAATAGAAATAGAAGGAGTAAAGGATGACAATACCCAATCTCTTAATCGATCAGCATGTGCATTCCTCCTATTCGCCTGACTCCAACTCAACGCTGGAGGAGCTTGTGCGATATGCGCTCGCACTGGGGAAGCCTGCTATCGTTACGACAGACCATTTAGAGTATGATTGCAAATATTTCAAGCAGGATGTTCATATTGATTGGAAGAGCTACCATAGAGAAGTGGAAGAGCTATTACTGTGTTATCCTATAGAGATTCGCAAAGGCATCGAGGTTGGCTTTCGAAGCGACTATAAAGACGTCATAAACGAATATTTGGCTCAGCGCGAGTTTGACGTCATTTTGCTTTCTGCGCATAATGATGGTTACCTTGATTTTTCCGAAAAGGCTTATCATGATCTGCCTATGCAGAAAAGGCTTAAACACTATTTTATGCAGGTAAGAGAGGCTGTCGACCAGATGGATAATTATGATATCGTTGCCCATTTGGATTATGTTACGAGATATACGACTTATCCAGTTGATGAAGAAGATATTGTGGCTTGCAAACCTGTTTTGTATGATATTTTGAAGCTAATCATCGAGAAGGGAAAGGTGCTTGAGCTGAATACGACAGGACTATATCGACAAGGCTGGATTCACCCTCATACGTATATTCTCGACATGTATGTGAATTTAGGCGGCAGAGCGGTATCCATTGGTTCGGATGCACATCAAGTAGGGGATGTTGAGCAAGGCTTTGTGGAAGCGATAGAGCTGCTGCATGGCCTAGGCATTCAAGAGGTTGTGCAATTTAAGAGAAGAGCGCCGTATTTGGTGTCCATATAGTAATGACAACCACTGTCAATGTTAATGGCAGTGGTTGTTGTTAGGATGGACAGAAGAAAGAGCATAAACCGAATTTAATTGATGGCCTGAAAGAAGTGAAGGTGTGCAAGTGTAAAGGATTCAAAAATCCTGTAATTGGGTTACTGTGGAAAGGGGCTAAGGGGAGGCCTTCCCTACTCTTCGAAAACACTCTTTAATCGTACTTTCAAGTACAGAGTACACCAGAAGCAGTAATGTAATACCTCCACAATCATATGAACTGTTTCTGGCAAACCCAATGAGGATAACGCTTTGGAACACAGCGTACCAACGATAAGAATGGCTTCAAAAACGAAAATGTCCACCAACAGCACCAAGGCTGTACGGGATTTGGCTCGTTGGAAGAGCTTTAGCGTTTTGAAATTCCAGCCTGTAGCGATCAGCTCCAGTGTTATGATTCCCAGGGACATGCCGGTATACCCGAGCTCGGGAATAGCAAGTATGGAGTAAAGAAGGATGAAATTAGAAAGTACACCTGCGCAAAGACCAATAAAGGGAGTTTTCTTTCGATTTTGTGCCCATAACACGCTGGTTGTGATTTCCCGCAATCCGACGAGTAGGGGTAACATAGCC
This sequence comes from Paenibacillus terrae, assembly GCF_005217525.1. Taxonomy (GTDB): domain Bacteria; phylum Bacillota; class Bacilli; order Paenibacillales; family Paenibacillaceae; genus Paenibacillus; species Paenibacillus terrae_C. The sequence goes on from NZ_PNXQ01000012.1 coordinate 508,590, forward strand.
AACGATTTAATGGGGATTTCGGCATTTTGTATACCAAAAACAAACAGGGAGATTTCTGAGGCATATTCAAAAATGAAAAAACCTGAGGCTAATCCCCAGACCCATGCTACCTGAATGGCGGTATGGCTTTTTTTGTAGAATGAGTTATATTTCTTATTTTGCCAGTCTGCGGTTATTTTCATCGTGAGCGTATGTGTTAATGCACCTGTAATCAAAGTAGGCATATAAGCGACGACCAGGGCGATACCCGTGACAATACCGAACATCTCCGCTGCTTCTTTGGAAGAAACCCCGGCAACCTGTAATCGTTGGGGGATAATGATCGCATCCATAAAGTCGGAAGCAGGGATAAGCAAGCGTGTAAGCGCAATAGCAAAGGAAGCTTGTACCACTAAAGGTAAATCTGCTCGACTTGATGGGGGGGATAAAGCTACAGAGGGACGGTTGTACATGAAAAAAGCAGTAAGCACAGCAAAGGCTAACAACGCGCCTGTAAAAGTTCCCAGTACCGCTCCGCCTACAGCAAACTCGATGCCGGATTGAATAAATAGTGGCACTAGCCACATTAAAGTACCGATCCTGGCGGTTTGTTCTATGATTTCCGAAAGGGCAATTGTGGTGTATCTTTCAAGCCCTTGCAAATATCCGCGCAGCAAACTTAGCAAGGGAACGGCCAATATAGCAGGGGAGAGGCAGCGAATTACAAAATCGAGCTGTGGATAGCCGAGCAAATTAGCGATCGGCTTTGATAGCCAAAAGGTTAAGATACTGCATGCCAATCCTGTGAGAATCAGGAATACAGAAAAAATTTTGAACAACCGCCAGCCTCTTGCTGTATGCTTAGCTGTAAACATACCCAAAGCTGTTGGCAATCCCCCTGAAATAATCATCAGTATTAGGCTATAGAAGGAATAGGCTAGCTGATACAGGCCCATTCCTTCAGCTCCAACAAGTCGCGTCATAAATACTTTTCCAACCAAACCGATGGCTTTTACGACAATCATCGCATTAGCCCTCACCATGGTCTGTTTTAATATAAGAGGTAATTTCAAATCATTTTCCACCCCAATTAGAAGCTGTCCATTTTATTCCTATGACAGCAACCTCCGGGATATGAACAAGTCTTAAGGGTCATGATGCTTAATCTTGTATATGAATCAACAAATATTTGGTATTTTTATCCCACCCCAAGTCGAAGGGGACTCTAAAACGGTCTGCGGTGTGGGAGTTGACTAAGGGATAGCCACTCTGATCAAATCCGACTACAACCGAGAAGTGGTCTACGTCTCCTTGTAATACGTAAGCAATTAAATCACCTGGAAGCAACTGGGGCTTGTTAAGATGCTGCTGTCGTTTATTGACCGATTGGACAATATCGGAGAAGCTTCCTTGTTCTATAATCCTTCCATAGCCGGAGCGTATCAGAAAATTTTTAAATGCGTCCGTTTGAACCCAGGCTTGGCTTCCACCGTTGCGATACAAGTAATGCCACCCTGATCTCATAGGCAGGCCTCCGCCTTCCTCCTTGTCTCCGATAACTTGGGAGGAGAAGTTGGTGCAATCGCCGCCTTTGGAGTTATAATCCAGGTATTTTTGATTATATCGCTGACCATTACCTGCTCCCCATGTCGTCCCTGCATATTTGTTCGCATAGTCAACGGCGCGGGCCCTGTTGTATTTATGATTAACCCTTTCTGGTGTTACCGGATCTTTATGGGGAGTAAAAAATAAGTCGGATTGTTCAATCTTCTTTGAATTTTCTTCCAGAGGATCTGAATACCATTCACGTTCCACGTACCAACGATTATCTTTTTTTCTCAGTGTAATGCCATGACGTGTTCCAATTCCAAAATCATGCCGACCGGGATAGCTATCGATATACTCATAACTCAATTTCAAGGATTGAACAAGTGACACCTTTGCCGTATCACCCAACACCTCGGCACGGGCTATCCGAATGGAGCTTTCCGCATTCACGAATTTCATTTTACGATGCTTGGCCCATTCTTGAATATATTCCGCTCTGTTCATTTCATGAAGGTACGCGTAGTTGCTTCGTTTATCTGTTAACAAGTAATGGTCCTCGATATGCGTTTTATCCTGATCCATCAACAACCGGGTACGGTCATCAAACAGTTCTTGAAGAAAGGGGATAACGTTATCTTGTTTAGCTGGTTCGGCTTGTGCACGAAATAAAGAAAAGCTGTAAGCGGGGATCAATATTAAGATCATGCACAGCAGTTGCAATTTTGCCATCCTAAGCACATTTATTCATTCTCCTTGAAAATGGTTGAATTGATTTTGGAAGCGTCCTTGTCTTGAACGGTAAGATTCTCACATGCTGAATTCATGTGTGCCAATTTGGTGTAAACTACCAACCTTCCCTCGTGTTCTTTCCTGCTTCGGCTATAGCGCCCTGCACAGGTAATCAAGTTCAAACGGTGCTCTTCTGTCGAGCCAAAAATGGTCTGAATCGGTGCTTCGGAGGTTAAGTAAAATTTTACGGACTCGACAACAAACTGAATCTTACAGCCGTCAGCGCCAGTCACATACACAAAATCCCCTTTTTTCAGTTTTTTAAGAGGATAAAAAACCGCCGGTCCCGTGTATGTATCAACATGTCCGTCCATAATTGCATTACCTGCCGCTCCTGGCAGTACACCGGTAGATAAATAGCCTACTCGATCCGTGTTACCCGGAACGCCCATTTGACCATTTTCTAAATAGGTTACCGGTTCTATAATCGAATGAATTCGAACCGCAGGAATATCGATTTTATGTGGAACAATCCCTGGAAAAGGTTTATTTTTAACTTGTAAGGGCTTCGTCGTTTTAATTTGTTGAATTTCAGGCTTAGCCGGGGTGTGGCTGGAGTTAGCATGGGAGCTACCTTGAGGTTCAGCCGAAGATGAACAGCTCGTACTACCCAGCAAAATCAATAGCACAATAATACGAATAATCCACTTATTGTTCATATGAAGAAAGAGAGAGGGCCTACAAGCTAACCCTCTCCTTTTAACCCTCCCTAATTCATTTGCTCGCTTGCGCCACCAAATCCGGTTTTTGGTAATTTAGTAGCCTTTGCTTTCATACTTTTCGCATGAATGCTTTTTCCTCCGATCATTTTGGCAGGAGCAGCCTCACGTGCATGCAGCTTGTGAACTTTCTCATGTTTGCTCTTGGCATGCAGCTTGTGTTCATGTTTTGCATGAGCCTTAACCTTATGCTGGTGCATTTTGTGTTCATGCTTTTCCGTTGCGGGTGCTGCAGATACCATCGATCCTACTGACAGAAGTACAGCCAGGGATGCTACAGTCAATATTGCTTTTTTCATTGTATTGCCTCCTTTGGATAATTGGTAATTCATCAATATAGTTTCCGTACGAAGAAGGTTTTATGTAGCCAATGATTTCAAAGGAAAGGATTGGCTTGGAATTTTTCGACTCTTCACTTATTGACCTCAATCAGTCCTTCGGGAGTCCTACGATTGGCGAGCAGTTCGGATACGGTGACAAAGGTAAACCCTCTTTTTTTCAGCTCAGGTAAAATGATTTTGAGGGCTTCAACGGTTTGTGTACTTTTATATACATAATCGTGCATGAGGACGATGTCGCCGTTGCGGGCATTACGAAGCACCTTATTGACGATTCGGTGTACACCGGGCTTTCGCCAATCCAGGGTGTCCTGATGCCAGGACCATAAAATCATTTTCTGTCCTTTTTCTTTGGATAGATTCACGAGTGTGTCGGTGTATGAACCGCCGGGTGGACGAAAAAGATGGGTTCCTGAGCCGGTGGCTTGAACGATGCTCGCCTGGCCCTGGTCTATCTCGGAAAGAGCCTTTTTACGGGAAATATGCTGAAAGGATGGATGATGGAACGTATGGTTTCCAATCTCATGGCCTTCTCTCCGTTCCCGCTTCACAATGTCAGGGAGTTTTACTACGCGGCTGCCAACGACAAAAAAAGTCGCCTTGGCGTCATATTGCTTGAGCAAATCCAGAATGGCGGGTGTTTTGCTTTCATCCGGTCCGTCGTCGAATGTGAGGGCAATCACCTTGCGATGAGTAGGAACCTCCCAAATAATGTCCCCTCGTTCTTCATAGTAGGCTCTTCCCTTTGTAGGAGCAGGGGAGACGTACGATGCGGCTTGTGCAGTATTGGTATAGGGTGTGGGGCATAGGGTGGCACAGAACAAGGAAACAGCGATACTTGCAGACAGTACTCGGTTATATTTCATCAGGCTTCTTCTCCGTTCTGACGTTTTCTCACATTAGCTTGCCAAGATGGAACGTATACCATTCCTCGTCTCCGAAAATTACCTTCTACAAATAAATTCACTCCTGTTCCTGTCCAAAATGTAAAATAAAAACGTAAAACCTCCAGCTTCGTAATATGCCGAAGGTTCGGCTGTTCACGAAGCTGGAGGTTTTTTTGTTTAGAGACGAAATGGATCGTGCATTAGCTCAGCAGTGTTACCACCAGCAGATTGTACAGCACCAGCGGCAGAATGACGTCTCTGTAGGCGTAGGAACGATAGGGGGTGGGGGTGCCTGGGGAGGGCGTGTGGTGCGGCTGAGGAACGCTCAAATACAAGTGATCCGCGTCGATGTGGACAATCCTACCTTCATACACATGATGATCCATGGTTTGAATCCGGACGGTGTGATTGACGTAAGGATCCAACTGGTGATGCAGATGATCGCGGACTCTTTTGAGTTCTGTCTGAAATTCCGGTCTGGCCTGATATAAGGTTTGCGGATTGACAGTGTTGTACGGCATTCGCCTCTGACCTCCATACTCATAGAATGATGTATCGTATGCAGAAGCCTATGCCATTGTGCGGGTACCCTGAGACAGGTTTTACAAAGGGTTGAAACATTAACATTCTGCTCCAGCCCGCTTGATGTTCCCATTACATCAAAACGATACACTTACTGAGGTTGGTTTGAAAAGAAAGGGGCGCTCCGTTTTGGGTGAGCTTAACAAATCTATGGGACTCGGAACGAGGAGCCAGCAACAGACTTCGTCTAAGGCCCGCGTACGTACGGGTTCGCTAAAAATTCAGAGACTGCGCGAAAACGCGCTGGCGTATACGTTTTTGGCTCCATCGCTCATTTTGTTTGCTGTATTTATGTTTTACCCGATGATCAAGTCGGTTTATCTCAGCTTGCACTCCACAGATCCCGCAGGAAATGTTGCAGCTTATGTTGGGTTAGACAACTTTGCTACGCTTTTCAGCTCGGGTCAATTCCTGCAAGGAATCAAGGTTACGCTCCTGTTTGCACTGCTGACGGTGCCTGTAGGCATTTTACTGGCGCTGGTGCTGGCTGCACTCACACATAGCAAGCTGCGGGGGATGCGTATCTTCCAGTTCGCTTTTTCGCTGCCGATGGTGCTGTCGGTCGGCTCATCTGCGGTCATTTGGAAATTTCTTTTTCATCCGACGCTGGGGATGTTTAACTACGTGCTTTCCCTACTACATATCAATCCGGTTCCGTGGCTGACCAGCCCGGATTGGGCATTGTTCTCCGTAGCGATCATGACCATCTGGATGAATCTAGGTTTTAATTACATTATTTTATCAAGCGGACTTCAAGGGATTCCAGATGACATGTATGAGAGTGCCAAAATGGACGGGGCAGGCCCGCTGGTGACGTTCTGGCGTATTTCCATGCCGCTGCTGTCGCCAACGATCTTCTTTGTAACTGTAGTATCCATCATTGGAGCTTTCCAGTCTTTTGCTCAAATTAACATTTTGACCAAGGGCGGTCCGGTGAACAGTACGAATGTGTTCGTGTATTCCATTTATCAGGAAGCCTTCGTTAATTTCCGATTCGGAACGGGCAGCGCACAGGCGATTGTACTGTTTATCGTTATCCTGCTGCTTACGATGATCCAGTTCAAATGGGTGGAAAGAAAGGTGCATTACCAATGAAACGACATCTTAATTCAACACTCGTGTATGTGTTGCTTACGATTGCGGCTGCTTTGATTTTATATCCGGTCATTTATACGTTTTTTATGGCTGTCATGTCGCCGGAGGAAGCGAGCGCCTATCCGCCGAGCTTTTTCCCGCATTCCTTTCATATGGCCAATTTTACCGACGTATTTGAAATCGTTCCGATTGCAGCGTTCATCGGCAACACCTTTCTCATTTCAGGCTTAACCATGATCGGTCAGTTGATTACAGCCAGCTTGGCGGCCTATGCCTTTGCCAAAATGGAATTCAAGGGGAAGAACTTCATTTTCAGCATGTTTGTCGCAACGATGATGATTCCTTGGGAAGTGACCATTATTCCAAACTACCTGACCGTACGTAGCTGGAATTGGCTTGATACTTATCAAGGGCTGACGGTTCCGTTTCTGGCAACGGCATTCGGAACGTTCCTGCTGCGACAATTTTTTCTCCAGCTTCCCAAGGAATTGTTCGAGGCGGCTCGTATGGACGGGTGTGGACATGTTCGTTACTTCCTGTTCCATGTGCTTCCGCTATCGCGTCCGGCGCTCGGAACACTGGCTGTATATTCGTTCCTGAACATGTACAATTCGTACCTGTGGCCGTTGTTGATCACGAATAGCGAGAATATGCGTACGGTACAGATCGGAATTTCCATGCTCGAATTTCAGGAATCCACCTCATGGAACCTCGTGTTCGCGGGTACAGCAATGGTCATTTTACCGTCTCTGCTTCTGCTGATCTTTGGCCTGAAGCAGTTGGTACGCGGAATGGCAGCGGGTGCACTTAAAGGTTGATGCTGGAATAAATTTCCTTTCGGCAAGTAGCAACATCTGCGCAAGCAGCCTATATAAAGCTTGATCAATATTCATGAATCATTTAACCAAAGGGAGAGAAGAGAGATTATGAGATTTTTTCGTCTGAAAAGTGCTTTGACCTTGCTCATTCTGACTGCAATGGTTGTTGCAGCAGGTTGTAGCAATAACACGGCGGATGAGAAGCCAAGCAACGGTAGCGATGCGGGAGCAGCAGCAGGTTCTCCAGTGAAGCTGACGTGGTGGCATTCTATGTCCGGTAACGGCGAAAAAGCGATCAAGCAAATCGCCGCTGATTTTAACGCCAGCCACAAGGACATTCAGGTAGAGCCAGTATACCAAGGCAAATATGATGACAGCTTGAACAAGCTGAAAGCGTCGCTTGGCTCCAACAGCGGCCCGGACATCATTCAGGTGTATGAAATCGGAAGCAAATTCATGATCGACTCCAAGATGATCACTCCTGTACAACAATTTATTGATGCAGACAAGTTCGATCTGTCGCAGCTTGAGCCGAATATTACACGGTATTACACCATTGACGGTAAACTGAATGCAATGCCATTCAATACGTCGAATCCGATCTTGTACTATAACAAGGATGCCTTTAAGGCGGCGGGACTTGATCCGGCTAATCCTCCGAAAACCTATGATGAATTCGAGAAGGCTGCCAAAGCCTTGAGCAAGGACGGAAAATCCGGTGCATCCATCGCCATCTATGGCTGGTTTATGGAGCAGTTGTTTGCTAATCAGAATGCGGATTATGTGAATAATGGCAACGGACGCAATCAGGCGGCAACGGAATCGCTGCTGAATTCGGATGCAGGTGTGAAAACCCTGACTTGGTGGAAGAAAATGATCGACGAAAAGGTTGTATCCAATCTGGGACGTAACTCCGATGATACTGCCAAAGCTTTTTCCGCAGGGCAAATTGCCATGACACTGGATTCCACCGCTTCACTGCGTAATATTGTGGAGCAGGTTGGCGATAAATTCGAGGTAGGCACTGGCTTTCTGCCAAGAGCGAACGAAGCGAAAGAAGGCGGCGTGGTTGTAGGCGGCGCGAGCTTGTACATCATGAACAACAAGCCTGAAGCCCAGCAAAAGGCAGCATGGGAGTTCATTAAATTCGTAGCTTCCCCGGCTGTACAGGCACAATGGAGTGTGAATACGGGGTACTTCCCGATCACCAAAGCAGCTTATGACGAGCAGGTTCTCAAGGACAATATGGTGAAATACCCGCAATTCCAAACCGCTGTTGACCAATTGCACGCATCGGCGCAATCGATGGCTACACAAGGCGCAGTGATGGGCGTATTCCCGGAAGCGCGTCAAATCGTAGAGGGCGCAATTGAGGCCGTCTTGAGCGGACAGCAGCAGCCAAAACAGGCATTGGATCAAGCCGCACAAGAGATTACAGGCAAAATTGCGCAATACAATCAAACGGTAAAAAAATAATCGTCCTTCCCTTAAAACCGCCTGGTAAACTTAATACGCGCCCCCTTTACCAGCCGGTTTTATAAAATAACAGACCGAATAAGTGACCCCCTCACTTGTTCGGTCTGTTTTTTGTATGTCCGCATCCTCCTGTTTTTAGAACGTCCGTTTAGACGGACTGTCTAAAATTGTTTATTTTGTACATTTCCTATTGCTGGATAACTAAAAGTGGGCTTATAATGAATACATAATTTTTGTACTGGACGGTCAGTTCAAAAAAAGGAGGAAACATGAAAAACCAGACGAAGGAAATTATTTTTAATGGTGCGCTCAAGGCTTTTTCCGAGCGTGGCTTCAATGAAACCAATATGGAGGAAATCGCCAAGGTATGCGGTATTGCTAAAGGGACTCTGTATTACAACTTCAAAAATAAACAAGATCTGTACATTTATATTTTGAAGATGGGGATGGAGCGCTTTGTTCAGGATATCCGTGAAGCGATGGCTCAGGTTCCTATGGATCAGGTAGAACTTAGGGTTCTTAAGCTGATCCAAGTACATATTGATTTTATTGGGAGAGAGCCAGACTTTTGCCGTCTATTGGTTAGTAAGGGATGGGTTTCGCAGGAACAGCATTTTAATATCAGGCAGGTATTGGCTGACTATTTTGATTTTATGGAAGCGGAGATTGATTCCGGTAAGCTTTACGGGAAAATTTCGAGTAAGCTGGATGCGAAAACGACGGCAAACTGCTTATTTGGTATTTACATTTTTGCACCGATGCGGTCGATGGTTTGGGGCGAAACCATGAATCTGCAGGAGGTTCGCGAAAGTATTGAAGTATTTGTATGTAACGCGCTGGGTATGCAACATTAATAGACAGATGGAGTGATGAGAACATGAAAGCTAAAAAATATACGATCTATGCCGTACTTATCGTTTTAATTGCTGTAGGAATTTATGCTTTGACTGCTTTTCAAAAGGGTGGCAGCAGCTTGTCTGCGGATGAGTCTTCTTCCATTCCGACAGCTTATGTAGAATCAGACACGCTCAATGCCAGCTTTAAGTTGGCGGGACGTATTGATCAGATGCTTGTGAATGAGGGCGACAAGGTGAAAAAAGGACAGGTGTTAGCACATCTGGAAAGTCGTGAGCTGGAGGACAAGGTGAAACAGGCACAGGCGGCATTGCTGGCAGCCCAGAGTAATGTGTCCAAAGCGAAGGCTGGCGTATTGCAGGCCCAAGCGGGGGTGGGGCAGGCACAGGCTACCGTGAGTGCAGCTCAGGCCAAAAAGAGCCAGGGCACCGCAGCAGTCGGCGTGACTGCACAGTCTTCATCCAGCCAGATCGAACAGGCACAAGCGGCTTCGGCTGCCGCAAAAGCGAAGCTGGATGCCCTCAAGAGCGGCGCAAGACCGCAAGAGCTGGAGCAAGCACAAGTGAGTGTGAAGGCTGCCAAGGAAACGCTGGATTTGACCACTAAAAATCTGGAGCGTGCCAAAAAGCTTCAAGAAGCCGGGGCAGCAACCCAAGCCTCACTGGATCAAGCGACGCTAGACCATCAACAGGCGGAAGCCAAGTACAATTCAGCATCTCAGCAACTGAATATGGTACGCGAGGGAAGCCGCAAGGAAGAAATTACGGCGGCTGAAGCACAATACCGTCAGGCATTGGCTGCGGTGAAGGAAGCACAGGCAGGAGCGGGCAAGGTTACTTTACAGCAGGAGGATGTCAAAGCCGCACAGGCTTCGGTAGAACAGGCGCAATCCGCTGTGAAGGCGGCGCAATCCACGGTAGAGCAGGCACAGTCGGCGGTTGCAGGTGCCAACGCACAAGTAGCTCAGGCGGAAGCTGCCCTTCAGGAAGCTCAGACCTACTTGAGCTACACCACGCTACGTGCATCTGAGGATGGCATTGTAAAATCCAAATCGCTCAGCTTGGGCGAAATGGCCAGTGCAGGCTTCCCGGTCTATACGATTGAAACTTCGACGCAGCGTTGGGCTAAATTCTATGTGCCGGAAACGTCCTTGAATGGTCTCCAGGCAGGGGACACTGTGCAAGTTAAACTGCTGTCGGGCGGCAAGGAGCTGAAAGGTAAAGTTATTTTGCTGGAATCGGCTGCCGACTTTGCTATTCAAAAACCGAGTCAAAGCTCCGGTGATAAGGATGTACGTTCCTTTGGCGTTAAAGTAGCATTGCCCGATCTTGCGGCTTCGGTTCCGACAGGCTCCACGGTTCTGTTTACAGGCAAAGGGGCGCAGTAATATGCAGGATCAACAGGAAAGACTTCGTATCCGCGATGTGTTTCGTGAAGAATGGCTGAGCATCTTCCGGGATCGACGCTTTATGGCTATTCTGCTGATTACGCCGATTGTGTATACCATCTTGTTCGGCTTCCTGTATTCTCATCAGCGGATTACCGAGATGCCTGTCACGGTGTATGACGGAGACAATTCGCAGCTCAGTCGTCAGATCATTCAGGCATTCGATGCGACAGATTCATTTGCCGTTACACGGCAGGCCTCCAATCAGGAGGATGTTGTCCGTCAGGTAGAAACCGGGGAAGCCAAGGTAGGCATCGTCATTCCGGACAATTTTACCACCCGGCTTAAGCATGGGGAGAACCCGCCTGTGCTGACCCTGATAGACGGCAGTAACATGATGTATTCCAACAGCGCAAGCCGGATCGCAAATCAGGTCATCAGTAGCGTGAGCGCCGGGGTTTCGGTCAATTCCATGAAGCAAAAGGGAATGAACGCTGATCAGGCGGCGTCAACGCTGAGTACCATCCCGTTCCGGTCCAGAGTGCTGTTCAACCCGGTATATGATTACAAGCTATTCATGCCTCTCGGGGTCATTTCTGCGGCTCTCCAGCAGTGTTTGCTGCTCGGTATTGCTTTGTCCTGTACGCGGGATAAGGAGGCAGGGACTTGGGGGAGATTTGCCGCATGGAAAAATACCCCTTGGCGACTCGCTATTGCCAAGCTGACACCGTATTATGTGGCGGGAGCTTTCAATGTGCTGACTGTATTCAGTATTAGCGCCCTAAGCTTTGATATTCCGTTCAGGGGGCAGGTGCTGCCGCTGATTCTGGTGTCGCTGGCCTTTAACTTTGCCTTGTGCGGTTTAGGGTTCCTGTTCAGTCTCTTTTCCAAGACCAGAGTGGATGCGACCCAGACCCTCATGCTGATTGCCGTTCCTTCCTTTATGCTGTCAGGCTACACGTGGCCGCTGGAAGCGATGCCCGGCTTCTTGCGGGGGGTTGCCGAAATATTGCCACTGACGTATTTTCTGGATGCTGTACGGAATATCACCCTCAAAGGACTGGATATCACGTTCGTCTTCAAGGATACGATTGCTTTGGGCGTAATAGGCTGTGTGAGTCTGCTGGTGTCCTTCGCAATCTATCCGCTATTCTTTAGACAGCGTCAGACGGCAGACCAACATAATGATGTATCTTCTCAAGAGGGAGTTACACTAAAAGGATAAAAGGCTAAGAGTAACTTAATACGCATATTAAAAAGCAGATCAGGTTTTTTACTCCTGATCTGCTTTTTGTTTTTAAGTGCTATATCGTATTAGCCTAATTTGTGTTTCAATACATATTTCAATACATTCGTACTGGCAGGCGCATCCTGTTTCAAGCCTTTGCGGGCAATCGTATGAATTTCTTTCTTATCACCAAGCAGCCCCTGAGCTTTTAGCAGCCTCCAGTCAGACAAGTCTTATTCCTTCATAGCTTTGGCAGTCAGCTTCATGAGACCGGCACCGGGGTCGGTACCTACAATACGGTAGCCTACCTCCTTGCCAAAGTCCCCAGCAGCGGCAGAAGCCGGAGCGGCTCCGTTGCCTTGCAAATCCGTAATAGATTTGACATTCATATAAGCTGGAACGACCAACCCCGTTTTGACACCCGTCATATTAGCGCCCAGATCATCAAGCTTATCCTTGTATTTAGCCCAGTAATCCGCATGTGTCAGTGGCAGCCATGCCGCTGGAGAAGCATCCACATCACCACTGGCGACACCCGTCCACATTGGACCTGCTTCAACTTGCAACGCGGTTACTTTGTAGCCCAATTTGTTTTCCAAAATATATTTCAGCAAATTCGTGCTGGCAATTTCAGAATCCCAAGCCACATAACTGAGCTTGAAGGTGTCACCATTAACAGGCTGTAGTCCTTGGGTCCATTCCTGCACCTTATCGGCATGCTTCTCAGCCCAATCCTTGGCAGCTTGCTCAGGACTGATTCCGCCTTGAATAGCAACCATCATTTCACCCATATCTTCCGGTGTCCATTTGAACCGTTTCAGAAACTCGTAAGCGATAGGGGCGTCCTGTTGCAGCCCTTTACGGGCAATCGTATGAATACCCTCGGCCTCGCCATAAGATTTTTTAGGATCTTCCAAATATTTGAGATCATACTTATTGAACATCCAGTGCGGCGTCCAACCTGTAATAATGATCGGTTTTTTCGCTTTTATGGCTTTGTCCAGTGTTGCGGTCATGGCTGCACCGGAACCTTCTACCAGCTTCCAGTCGGACAAATTGTAGTCCTTTAACGCCTTGGCAGTTGATTTCATAATCCCTGCCCCGGCATCAATTCCGATAATCTTGTATCCGACTTCTTCGCCAACCGGGTTGGCAGCAGCGTTTCCTTTGCCAGATGCAGAAGGATTCGATCCAACCAAATATTGCGATGCGCCAGCGATCAGAATGACAGCCGTAACCGCAGCGGTAATCCATACCTTCTGCTTGGTGGATACGCGGCTTTTGCCTCTTTTCGCTGGTTTGAACAGGTTCTGCGTGAAGCGGTCAAGCACGATAGCCAGAACAACGACAGCCAATCCGGCTTCAAAACCTTTACCAATTTGCAGCTGTGTCACGGCACGGTATACAACGGCACCGATTCCTTCTGCACCGATCATGGAAGCAATAACGACCATAGACAGTGAGAGCATAATTGTCTGGTTAATACCAGCCATCAAGGTTGGCATCGCCAGCGGAAGCTGTACTTTGAATAGCTTTTGCGCCGAGGTTGAACCGAATGCATCAGAGGCTTCGACCAATTCACCCGACACTTGCATAATCCCTAAATTCGTCATACGAATGGTTGGCGGGATTGCGAAAATAACAGATGCGATAACGCCTGGTACAACACCAAGGCTGAAAAAGGTAACCGCAGGCAGCAAATATACGAACGCAGGCATCGTCTGCATGAAATCAAGCAAAGGCGTAATAATGCGTGACGCCGTTTTGCTGTATGCACACCAGATTCCGATTGGAATCCCGATGACAATGGATACGAGTGCGGACGTAATGACCAGTCCGAGCGTATTCATCGTTTCGCTCCAATAGCCCAGGTTGTCAATCAGCAGGAAGCCGATGACGGTAAACAGCGTAAGCTGAACCCGACCGATCATAAACGCGATAATCCCGATGATCACGATGAACACCAGAGGGTGCGGAAGCATGAACAGGCCAGAGAAAAAGCCTACAACAGCTTCAATTACAGAAGAAATAACATTAAACAATCCGGCCAGATGAATACCCATCCAGTCTACAATGGTTTGAATCCACTCAGCGATTGGCAGTTTCGGTATCAAGGGCATTCACCTCCTTCATGGTGGTTACATCTCCACCAAGTGCGCCCAGCAAAGCTCCACGGACGATAACACCTAATAGCTTCTGTTTGTCATCGACCACAGCCAGAGGGACCTTGGACGAGCTTGTAATTTCGAACAAGTCATTAATGACGGTTTCAGCAGCAACCTGCGGTCCGTCTGTCATGAGAATATCTTCAATTTTCAAATTATTGCGAAGCGCATGGACAGCATCTTCAGCATTGATAACGCCCAAAAGTTTCTTGGTACGATCAATGACGAATAGATTGGAAATCCCCCGTTCCCGCATCAATTCGAGAGCAACACGTGGACCGCGATCCATTGTGATCGTTTCTGGACGAAGCATAACATGGGCAGCCGTCAATACCTTGGACAAATCCACATCCTCGACGAAGCGGGCTACATAAGAGTTAGCCGGTTGGATCATAATTTCTTCCGGTGTACCGATCTGCACGACCGATCCGTCCCGCATCAATGCAATCCGGTCACCGATCCGCAGCGCTTCATCCAGGTCATGGGTGATAAACACAATCGTTTTCTTCATTTTATCTTGAAGCTCCAGCAGCTCATCCTGCATGTCACGGCGAATGAGGGGGTCCAGTGCGCTGAATGCTTCATCCATGAGAAGCACTTCAGGGTCATTAGCCAACGCACGTGCCAGACCGACACGCTGCTGCATACCGCCACTCAGTTCATCGGGCATTTTATCGCCCCAGTTTTTAAGACCAACCAGTTCCAGCGCTTGCTGTGCTTTTTCCTTACGTTTCGTTTTTTCTACCTTTTGTATTTCAAGGCCGTATTCTACATTTTCCAATACAGTCCGATGTGGGAACAGGGCGAATTTTTGAAAAACCATGCTGATGGTTTTACGGCGAACTTCGCGGAGTTGTTCTTTGTTCATCTTACGGAGATCCTTGCCGTGAACCAGAATTTCACCGGAGGTAGGCTCAATCAAGCGATTTAGCATTCGCACTAAAGTGGACTTGCCACTGCCCGAAAGACCCATAATAACGAAAATTTCACCTTGCTTAATTTCCATGTTGGCCTTATTAACACCAACGGTAATTTGTTTTTCTTTGGCCAGCCTTTCCTTGCCCCAGCCTTGCTCCAGGAGCGGAACACCTTGCTCTGCGTGAGGACCAAAGAGTTTGCTGACATTTTTGACTTCCAAAATCGTCATACATACACCTCTTCTTTCTATACTTTGCTTGGTATTAACCCCATATTGCATTAAGGATCGAGTATAAAAATCAATATTTTGAACATCCTGAACGGTTAATGACAAAATTAATTGTAACAGAAGCATTGCTTACATTTCAAACAAAAAAACTGTTCGTAAAGTACGTACGGAAAAAACTGTACATACTTTCCTTTCATATGCTCCTTCGTTCTTTAGAATGCTCAAACAACCGAAACTTTACAACCGATAGCTCTTTTTTTAAAATAGACAATGAAATATAACCATAAGCAAAAGATTTATGTATATCCATAATTTTAAAAGTTTACTATCATTAGCAATTTTGCGAATTATGATTTTGAACGACCCATGCTGTTGTAATATAGACAGAAGCATTGTTCTTGAAACATTTCATTTTCAATTGAAAGATTTCATGCGTTGCGTCAAAGCCAACGGTTACGGGTAAAAGTCGTTCATACATTTTTAGGAGAATTGCTCTAAAATTAGGGGGTTGCAAGCATGAGCTTGTACCAGTTAGGTGATGAGCAGCAGGCTTCGCTGCAAAAAATTCGCAAACGTGTCATAGAAGCTATAGGTAAAAATATGGACTTGTATGGGATCACCTTGTCAGCGGGGCATTTGTACGGTTTGCTTTTTTTTGCGGATAAACCGATGACGCTGGACGAAATGGGCCGTGAAATGGAAATGAGCAAAACGAGCATGAGTACCGGTGTCCGAACGTTGTTGGATCTGAAAATGGTCAACAAGGTGTGGGGCAAAGGCTCGCGTAAGGATTTGTATGAAGTGGAATATGACTGGCATCAAACGTTCACAGATTTCTTTGCTATTAAATGGAGAAAAGCGGTTGAAACGAATTTGCTGGTGCTGCGCAAGGCCATTGAGGAGCTGGACAGATTGCTGGAGCAGGGCGGGGAATATGAGGAGTTTAAGGCTGTTCTCCAGCAGGATCGTTTGAAAATGAAGCAGGCTGTTGCCTATTACAAGTGGCTGGACCGACTGATTGATTCGATGGAAAACGAAGAAATATATAAGCTGATCCCGAAGGAAGAGGTTCGTGATTAATCGCTTATCCTCTTTTCTTTCCATAAAAATGCCGGAGCGTAAAAAGCGTTCCCGGCGTTTTTTTGTGTTTGGCTTTGTAAACTTTGGATCTGTTTTGTTCGATTTTGGTTTGGCCCTGCACAAAGGGTATAATAGAGTAAAAGGAGGCTACATATATGGAGAGGGAGAGTATTACAGTACATACCCGCCTGGGTCAGCTTCGTGGAGAAACGGTGAATGGATATCATGTATGGAAAGGCATCCCATATGCACAGCCTCCTGTGGGAAAACTGCGTTTTCACGCGCCTCAGCCTTTGAGGCCTTGGGAAGAGGTACGGGATGCGACAAGCTTTGGGCCGATCTGTCCGCAGCCTAAGCCATCTGCTGAGAGTATGACCGGGAATCTGGTTGAACCGCCTGAGCAGTCGGAGGATTGCTTGTACCTGAACGTCTGGACGCCTGCTTCGGAGGCACCTGCAAAGGGACGACCCGTGATGGTGTGGATTCACGGCGGAGCCTTTGTAACCGGGTCGGGAATTATTCCATTATATGATGGGGCACGGATGGCGGAAAATGGCGATGTTGTCGTCGTTACGCTCAATTATCGACTCGGGCCGTTGGGCTTTTTGCACCTGACTCCACGGGGAGGCGGACTGACCTCTAATGCGGGGCTGCTGGATCAGATTGCTGCTTTGGAATGGGTCAGGGACCATATCGCCGCATTTGGCGGTAACCCGAACGAGGTGACGGTGTTCGGTGAATCAGCGGGAGCTATGAGCATTGCTGCGTTATTGGCTATGCCGGCCGCAGAGGGCCTGTTCCAGCGTGCTATTTTACAGAGCGGAGCATCGCAGGTGCTGCCGACTTCACAGGCGGAGCAAGTCACGGCTGCATATCTCCAGCAGTTGGGGGTGGACACCCTGCATCCGGAACGATTGTTTACACTGCCGACGGAGGCGCTCATGCTTGCCATGGCCAAGACGCATGAAATGATCGGCCCGGGACTGGCAATGCTCTATCAACCTGTTGTGGACGGGGTGACCTTGCCTGACGTACCTTTATCTGCGATTGCCAAAGGATCAGCTAAGCAGGTATCCGTTCTGATCGGAACCAATTTGCACGAGGGTGCCTACTTTATTCGCAAGGAATCCCATCTGATGAACAAGTCAATGGCGAGTCAGGCATTGGAAATGATGACGGGCATGCCAGATGTTGGCGAGTTGATGGAACCTTTTCCTGTTACGATTGAGGGGCAAGCGCAGATGCTGACCGATCTGTTTTTCTGGCGGCCTGCGCTGGCCCTGGCGGTTGCACAAGCCGTGTATGCCCCGGTGTGGATGTACCGTTTTGACTGGACGCTGCCGGGGCATTCTGTATTCGGACAAGCGGTTCATGGCGCGGAAATTGCATTTGTTTTTGATAATCTGGAGCTGCTGGGCAAGCTCGGATTAGACGTTCATTCGCCTATGCGGACACTGGCTCACAATATGCAGCAGGCATGGGTTGCTTTTGCACGGGATGGAAAGCCTGTGCTGCCGGAAGAGGAGTGGCCCATGTACGACAGGGAAACGCGGGCTACGGCCATTTTTTATCAGGACATCTCGGTGCAGCATGACCCGAAAGGGGAAAGACGCCGTCGGTTGACCGGACAAATGAGCATCTGAGCCAAGGACAAGGATTGGGATACCACCCAACAGCTAACATACTAAAAGCCTTCGCCCGTATTTTTGTATACGGACGAAGGCCTTTTTAGACTGAACAGATACAGATGTATCGCAGGAACTAAATCTTGAAACGCTTCACCAGCTCTTGCAAATCCTGCGCCATATTGGACAGCTCCTGAGAGGAAGAAGCGATTTCTTCCATCGCCGCCATTTGCTCCTGTACGGCTGCGGAAGTCGTCTGTGAGCTATCCGCCGAATTGCGGGACAGGCTTGCCAGATGGGTAACAGTTGCCGAAACTTCCTCTGTACTGGCCGAAATTTGTTCAGCGGCTGCGGACACGCTTTGGATCTGTTCCACAATATGAGATGTGGAGCGTTCAATATTCGTGAAGGCACCTTCTGCATCTTGGCTAATACGCAGCCCCTCACCCACCTGGTTACGGACATTACCGTTCATCGTAGCCGTGGAGCGCTGGATCAAATCCAGCATCTGTGTAATGATCTGGCTGATGGAATCTGCGCTTTCCTTGGATTGCTCCGACAGCTTACGGACCTCCACGGCTACCACAGCGAATCCACGCCCGGCTTCGCCTGCTCTGGAGGCTTCAATCGACGCGTTCAGCGACAGCAGGTTGGTCTGCTTGGCAATGGCAGCAATCGCGCTATTCATCTGCTTCGCATCGTCAGAGAGCTGTGACAGCTCATCCATCAGGCTGGCGGTTTGGGTCACAGCTTCCAGAATACGGTCCATCTGTGTGCGTACGCTGCCGATCATTTGGCTGCCTTTGGCTACGTCATGCTCAGTCTGTCCTGCCGAATCTACAATGGAGCTTGCCGATTCCGCAATGGTGCTGACACCCTTGGCCATTTCCTCAACGGCATTGGCTGTTTGTTCGGATGCCTCTGCACTGGTGGTCGCATTTTCTGCGGATTCCATAACTGTTTCCGCTACATGCTGCACGGATTCCGTCGTTTGCTCTGTACTTTCCTTAATCATCAGAGAAGAGGATGCGAGTCGTGATGACGTCTGGTTGACCTCGGAAACCATCGTATGCAGTGCATGTGTCATCTGGTCAAAATTTTGCGCCAGCTCACTGAATTCATCCTTGCCGGACAGATTGACCCGTGCGGTGAGGTTACCGTCACGGACGATACGTGTTCCTGCTTGGAGCTTTCGCAGCGGGATCAGGAAAGAGCGAATCATCAGGATAATAACAACAGCAGCAGCCAGCACGGATATAGCGATAACGATCAGGCTTTGTTTCAAAATGGGAGCTACCGAATCGCTAAAATCCTCCTGATCTGCCAAGGCGATAATGTTCCATCCCGTGAGAGGATCAACAAGTGTAAATGCTTGCATATCTCTGTTCATAAATCGAATTTCTTTCGTTGCGGATGCTAATTGAACTTCCCCTTCTTTTAGCTTGTTAATAACGGGGAGTCCCTCAATGGAGTCTCCCGGTTTTTTTCCCGTATTCTTAAAAGCTACTCCTGCACCCGTTACAACTGTACTGTTCTCATCAACCACAAACAGTCCGCCACGATTGCCGATCGTAATATTTTTTAAGCTTTGGCTTAGTCTTTCCAGACTCAAGTTCATTGCTATAGCTCCTTGACCATCTGGTAAGGTTCTGGACAGCATGACCACTAAATTACCTGAGGAAACACTGACTGCCGGATTGTTAATGTAAGTTTCCCCTTTTAACTTCATCGCATTTGTATACCATTGTTGATCACGGGGATCATAATCCGTTGATTCTTTCTTTGGTGAACGGACATATTCCCCTTTGGTATTACCGAGAATTACCGTATCCAGCTCAGGATGAGCTTTCAGGATCACATCAAATTTAGCCTGAATTTCTTCATTCTTGGAGATCAGGGTATTGGATTGAACTTCAGTAGTTAATACTTCTAAATCTTTTATTAAAGGTGTTACATATTGATTAATGTTGCTGCGAAATAAAAACAGGTTAAAATCAATTGAACTTGCCATTTGCTGGCGAAGCTGTGTTTCGGCACTCTGATACGAAAAGTACCCAATTAGAATACTTGGAATCAATAGGACTGCCAAAAAAGATACAATCAATTTTGTCCGCATTAAATAAAACTGTTCGAGAAGCCTGCTCCACCATGGAACTGTTTGTTTTGCTTTATTAGTCATAGTTGTTACTCCTCTGTGTCTAATGATCACTACATTGTTTTATTCGACAAAAAACGATAAATTTTATAGATGTAATCTCTGGGAAACGAGGAATAGTTGCATGTTTAGGACGTTTTTATCTAAAAATAGTTCTAAAGTAGTATATTGAATATTAATACTTATACATAAAAAGCCAAATCGGAGATGCAAAAGCATCTTCTCGATTTGGCTTGGGTGAGGGATAAAATGGACATTGAACCTATTCGTTTTTTTGCTGACGAGAAATCATAAAGAGTGTAATCCAGATAAGCATAAAGCCAGTCAATTGCGCTACCGTAACGATCTGCTGGAAAGCGATCCAGTTAATTACAACGCCGACCATCGGGAAGCTTAGTTCTGCCATCGTGGCATAAGACGCCTTGGTCGTACTGAGGCCCTTGTAATACAGTAACAGGCTGAGAAGACCGGGGAGCAGCGCCTGCAGCAACAGGTTGATAATCACGGCTGCGCCCGCCCATGTGCCAGCAGGCATATTCCAAGGTGCATGCTCCACAGAGGTGAGAACGATCAGCAGAGGTAGAGCCATCATGAAGCGCAGGGAGGTCACCGTCTCATATTTCATCGAACGAAGCAAGTAGCTTCCCATCACTGTCGAACCGCCCCACAGGACCGCAGCTCCAAGTGCAAGCAGGCTGCCGACGTGGACGAAATCATGAACATGTCCAAAAGGGAGCGACCAGCCGAAGGTAAGAAGATACGTCCCAAACAGAGCCACGACAATTAATATTCCAAAATTACGCGGCAGCATTTCCTTCAATATAATGCGGGCCAGAATAATAGCGACCAACGGTTGAAGCTTTTGGAGCAGTAGCACAGCGTTAAGATCACCGTTGCTGAGTGCCATTGTGAAAATCACGCTGGCTAGAGCCGAGCCGCCCCACGAGACGAACAAAATAGCCAAAATCTGACGAAGCCGTACCGCTTTAAGCTCCTCGCGATGCTTCCACAGCACTGGTGCCAGGGCGATAAAGAGCAGCACATGCTCCATCAGCACAATTTGTGTAGAGGTAAATGATTTGAGCAAAATAATACGAAACAGCGGGTCCGCGCCCCACAAGGCCGCTCCAATCGCGACTAGCCAAAAACCGCTTTTCATGTGGGAGCTACGATCAAAACCTTTGGATGTTAGTACAGTTGATGATTGACTCATACTCAATTAGCTCCTTGCGAATACAGGACCGGTGGCACAAAAACCCCCGTCCATGGCGATAGGCCATGCAAGACGGGGGCTGATCAAATAAACTTGCCGCTTTATGCAAGTTAAGAAGTTGCTGCAAAACCAAGAATGCAGCATTCATCCACTTGACGGCATGTTCATGCTTCGATCTTCTTCCATCCGGACTTTACCGTCGGCTTTGGCATCTCACCAAATCAGTCCGTATCTTGTTGCCAGATACAGAGTCGCGGGCTTAGCTCCATGAGCCATACCGCCGGTTGGGAATCACACCCTACCCCGAAGATCCTTATTCCGTTTTTTAATTTCTCCTATAGGATATACCTGTTTTAGAATGAAGTCCAGTGAAAAATATGTGTACATCGAGCAAGGTTTTTCATATATTTCTTGAAAGCGTTTTACAAAATTACATATTACGAGGTAATATCCTTATATTCGATGCGGTGGATGGCCGCATAAGCTACAAGCATTCCCAGCACGGCAAAGCCGATCTGCACAAGCGCAAAGGAGCCGAGTGTAGCACCATTATTATTCGAGAAAAGCAGGGCTACGATCAGGATCGAGGTCACAATTGTGGTGGGTACTGAGTATTTTCGCATTCCCATGTACAGCGGAACCAGCCCCATAAAGCTTGCTGCAACCGCATTGATCAGTGTCCGCACTGATTGTTGTCCTAGTATGGCGAGGCTAAGCTTATCCGGTACAATAACGACGAACTGATTTAATAGATGAATGGCTGCCGTAATGATGATTTCCGATAAAATAATGGACAGGAACGTAAACAGCAACACGACCAAGAGTTTGGCGACCATCAGCTTTTTGCGGTCAATCGGGTACATGAACAAGATATTAATCGACTTGGACTTAAATTCGCTCACAATAAAGCGGCACAGCAGGACGGAGGCAAAAATAATAAATGTGGCTCTGACCATATAGTCCAGGAGGTCCAAAAGCTCAGCGTACCGTGTAAATTCGGGCACCCCTTCACTTTGGCTGTCCAGCGCAATAATGATGAATAGGCCCAAAATACATGCGTTGGCGATCAACGCCGAACGGATATATCCCCCCAAATTAAACTTTTTCAGCTCCAATTGCATCAGTTTAAGCATGGCGTTCACCTCCATGTAACAGCCGCACAAAGTAGTCTTCCAGCGTACTGTTTTTTTGGTGGATGGAATCCACCTCTACCTCATTTAAAATGAGCGTTCTCGTAATTTGCTTCTGCGGTACACTGGTATCGTAAATGCGTATATGTTGATCATTCAGCACCCGGATATTTGTCAGATTCAGGTGATGGGAGAGGACGTAGGCCGCTTTTTTGCAGTCATTGGTCGTAAATTCGATGTATTCTGTATTGGTTTCCCGCACCTGTTCCATCGACACTTCCTCAATCAGTCGACCGTGATTAATCACACCCACCGTATCGGCAATTTGCTCAATTTCCACTAAAATGTGGCTGGATACAAGGATCGTCATACCATATTCCTTGCATAGCATGTGGAACAATTGGCGGATTTCCTTGATCCCCACTGGGTCCAGCCCATTAATGGGTTCGTCCAAAATCAGCAGCTCCGGCTTGGTCGCAATCGCTCGGGCGATCCCGAGACGCTGCTTCATCCCCAGTGAAAAATCCTTTACCGGCTTGTCATCTGCGTTTCGCAGGTTGACCAGCTCCAGTGCATCCCGAACAGCCTGCTTGTTATAATAGCCCATGTATTCACAATGAAGTTCGAGATTTTGTCGGGCGGTCAGCCTGTCATAAAAAATCGGATATTCAATAATCGAGCCCATCCGTCCGAGCAGGTGGTATGACTTTGGCGTTAATTTTTCACCGAACAATTCAATCTCACCTGAGGTGGGCTTGAGCAGGTTCGTAATCATTTTCATAATCGTCGTCTTCCCCGCCCCATTAGGACCGAGAAAGCCATAAGTTTCCCCCTGACGCACATTCATGCTGACCCCCGTTACAATTTCGTTGCCCTTCAGTGCTTTGGTCAGTTGATGCGTCCTTAATATGTAAGTCATGGGTGTTCTCCCTTCGTATACTGTTGATAATTCAAGCATAAAGGGCGAAATGTTCATTTTTCTTTCCCGATTCTTACAAATTTATTAAGTTGAGCATTTTGCATAATGCTGAGTTCATTAATAGTTGATTTTTTTCAATGTAAAAGAGAAGACTGTCCGCTCATAAGGTATGCTGCTCAAATGAATCTCTCCGTTCATCGTCTCAACCAGACGTTTGGCAATCGTAAGACCCAGTCCGCTACCCTGTATCGCCTTATTGCGGGAATCCTCAAGCGTGTACATACGTTCAAAAACCTTGTCCTGCTCAGGCTCCTGTATGCCTTGCCCCCGGTCCCATACCTCTATACGCACCGTGTCCTGCTGTTCCGTTAGAGTCAGTCCCAGTGTCCGACCATCGGCACCGTAGCGAATCGCATTCGAGATCAGATTGTTCAGCACCCGCCCAATCGCTCCTTCGTTCCCCAAGGCATGAATGGGGTGCTCCGGGATATCAATATGCACAGCAAACCCCTGCGCGGTCAGCAGATCATAAAACTCCAAAATGCTGCGTCTGCACAGCTCTCCCACCTCCAGCCGGGTCAACGGAATGTCCGTATCATTAGCCTCCAGCTTCGCCAAGCTAAAAAAGCCTCCGATCAGCTCAATTGCTTCGCTCGTCTTCTGATGAATCCTGGATAGCAGCTTTGCACGTTCTTCCGGCAAAATATGCGGATCGGCATCCAGCATCTCGGCATACCCGAGCACCACCGTCAGCGGGGTCTTGAGATCGTGGGAAATGTTTGAAATCATTTTGCGCATGGCGATTTGGCTTCGGTTGTAATCCACAGACACTCTCAAATTCAAGTCCAGCAAACGGTTAATTTCCGTCATGAGACGTTGCAACTCAGTGTCACCCGTGACATATAGCAGCTTTTCCGCATGATTAACAGTTACAATTCGTTCCAGTGCGTTTCGGATAGCCTTTATTTTGCGCTTTTGGGCCACACGCTCCCGCCAGAGCCATACAATAACGACGGACAGGATGAGG
Organism: Paenibacillus terrae; assembly: GCF_005217525.1. GTDB lineage: Bacteria > Bacillota > Bacilli > Paenibacillales > Paenibacillaceae > Paenibacillus > Paenibacillus terrae_C. The sequence continues at coordinate 532,752 of NZ_PNXQ01000012.1, forward strand.
ACGACGATCCATTCAGAAATGCTCTCGATGTTCATATCACCCGTTCTCCCATTTGTAGCCAATGCCCCATAAGGTCTTAATATGAACAGGGTGGGAGGGGTCTTCTTCGATTTTCTCACGCAAGCGGCGAATATGGACGTTAATCACGTTTTCGTCACCCATATAATCCTCTTTCCAGATAAACCCGTATAATTGCGCTTTAGTAAATACACGGTTCGGATGAGTTACAAATAGCTTTAGAATATCAGATTCCTTGGCTGTTAACTGAATTTGGATTCCGTTGCGGGTGACCATAAAATGATCAAAATCAATGCGCAGATTTCCGTAGGTCAGGACTTGTGCTTTCGGCTGTTCCTCCTGTTGTTGCTGGCGTGCATAGGTAGTGGCTCTGCGGATTGCTGACTGTATACGTGCCGTCATTTCCAGCATCGAAAAAGGCTTGGCGACATAATCATCTGCCCCGAAACCTAGTCCAAGCGCTTTATCCACATCGCTATCCTTGGCAGACATAATCAGAATCGGCACAGCGCTATGGGTACGAATTCGGCGGATGACCTCCATACCATCCAGCTTGGGCATCATCAGATCCACCAGCACGAGATCGTAGGTATGACGTTCAAAGGCAAGAAGCCCTTCTTCCCCATCGTAGGCGGTGGTTAATGTGTAGCCTTCTTTGGTAAGCGCTTTGTGCAGCATTTCGGCGATGGCTGTATCGTCTTCAATGAGAAGTATGCGTGGGTTCATAGGTGTGGAACACCCCTAATTTTTAGATTAAGCTCGTGTGACGAACTGTACCTGAATTATATAGAGCAGTGGAGAGGATTTCCATGAAAAATATCAAACGAATTTAAACGGGCAAATATTCTCAACTTAAATGCACTGAAGTAGATTTTTTTCTCCATCCCCAGCATAAGATGTAATCAAATTACTGGAAATTCACCGTCTTCCTATATTATACTGAAAGAGTTTACAATCTGATGTTTGGTATACGATGTTATGATTATCGGGACTTGCCTTATCCGAGATTTGGACATGATCGAAACATGAGCTACGGCACAGGACCGTCATAAAGGAGAGCAACGATGTTTGTCATACGGGGAACACAAAAGCTGCTGAAGGAATGGGAAGTAGAACCAATTCAAGTTGATATTTATCCGCCTTTGAATAGTTGGCATGCTAATTTGTTTTTGCTGAATCGGAAAAAAAATATTGTGTTTATGCATGATGCATCCCGCTTGAGTGTTACACTGTTCGGAATCAAAAAGGCGCAGTACAAAAACCTGCCAACTCTTTTTGTCCAAGCCCTGAAGGAACTCATGATCAGTGAGGGGTTTGATGAGCAAATTGTAGAGGCATACACACAGGAAGGCTCGCAGATGCTGCCTGCTACAACCAATAATCGCAGTGTTGTGGGGACGCTGAATGAGATTATTTTCGTCATGAAGGAACTGGATATGGAGCATGGAATCGATCTGGAGAAAAACCAATGGAATAACCGAATTGTCCTCAAATCGATACAATACCAGTATCCTATTGATGCTTTTAAAGAGGCCTTGGAGAAGCATTATAAACAAGAAAATGTTCGAGAGTCTTGAGATCCTTAAAGATTAAATTAAGAAACAAAAGCGGAATGATCCAGGTTTAGAGGGATTGGAAATCCAGCTTTGTATTTTGCTTCATTTATAATCGCTTACATATTAATGATCTGCTGTCCCAAGGCTATGGTCCTGCGACGAAGAAATCCCAGGCTGTCTTGATTTCTACAGAATTTATTGCTGAAAATTATGCTGCCAACTTTGTCGGTTAGTTTCTGAACTGGTCGTTAAACAGGACGTGCCAAAAGGGTATCTACCAAAGTCCATATGGGCGGGGGATGCTCTTTTTTTACAACTCACAGAACAGAAATGCTTGCGATGAAATGGATCACAGCGCAAAAAGCGCCACACTTTGGTAAAATAAAACGATACAGTGTTTGACACCATCGGTCAGACTTAAAAACAGGAGGTACATAACGAAGGATGAAGCGGATTATTGAAGTAGCCAAAGAAGCAGGAATCGAAGAAGAGCATCTGGAGACGTATGGAAAATTTAAAGCGAAGCTGAATCCGTCCCTATGGGAGCAGGTGAAGGACCGTCCGAACGGAAAGCTGGTGCTGGTCACAGCAATGAATCCGACTCCTGCGGGGGAAGGAAAAACGCTAACCACCATTGGACTGTCGCAGGCGCTGAATGCGTTGGGGCACAAGACCATAGCTGCGCTGCGTGAGCCGTCACTTGGCCCCTGCTTTGGCATGAAAGGGGGAGCAACCGGGGGAGGAAAGGCCCAGATTGTTCCGGCCGAGGATATTAACCTGCATTTTACGGGCGATATTCACGCGATTTCGGCTGCGCATAATTTGCTGGCAGCGATGATTGACAATCATTTGTTTCATGGCAATGCTTTGCGCTTGAAGCCGGAACGAATCATGTGGAAACGGGCTGTAGATATGAATGACCGGAGTTTGCGAAGTATAGTAACCGGCTTGGGAACAGGTAATGGAGCAGTGAGAGAGAGCGGATTTCTGATTACCTCGGCCTCGGAAGTGATGGCGGTATTGTGCCTGAGCGAGAATATTGACGACCTTAAAGTACGATTGGGCCGGATGGTCATCGGATATAATGAAGCGGGCGAAACGGTAACGGCGGAGGATTTGCAAGCAGTGGAAGGTATGGCTGTGCTGCTTCGGGATGCGTTAAAGCCGAATCTGGTGCAAACGCTGGAGGGAACACCCGTCATTGTGCATGGTGGTCCTTTTGCTAATATTGCGCACGGATGCAGCAGTCTGATCGGTACGAAGCTGGCATTGAAGCTAGGGGAGGTTGTCGTGACGGAGGCCGGATTCGGGGCTGAGCTGGGGGCGGAAAAGTTTTTTGATATCAAATGCCGTCAGTCCGGTTTGGAGCCGGATGCGGCTGTGTTGGTTGTAACCGCCAAAGCGCTGAAATATAACGGTGGTGTAGCTAAAAATGAGCTGGACGCGGAAAATCTGGAGCAATTACAGCTTGGATTAGCCAATATGAATCGGCATGTACGGAATTTGCAAAAATTTGGCGTGCCTGTACTGGTAGCGATCAACCATTTTGTAACAGACAGCGAAGCCGAATTGGAACTGATTTTCGCGGAGTGTGGCAAGCTGGGTGTACCCGCAGAGCTATCGCAGGTGTGGGCACAGGGAAGCCAAGGGGGAGAAAAGCTGGCCCAAAGTCTGCTACATCTGCTTCAAGAGGACAAAGCTCATTTTGCACCATTGTATGATCATACGCTTGATTTGCAAGAGAAAATTAGTGTCATTGCGAAGGAGCTTTATGGTGCGGCAGAGGTAGTATATACTCCAGCAGCTAAACGGGCCTTGTCCGGCATGGAGCAGCTTGGCTTCGGGCAACTGCCTGTATGCATGGCCAAAACGCCGTATTCTTTTTCAGATCAGCCGTCTCTGCTAGGGGCACCGGAGGGCTTCACGATCCACGTGTCCAGAGTGTCATTGTCCGCAGGAGCAGGCTTTGTGGTCGTGGAAACGGGCAATACAATGACCATGCCCGGTCTACCCAAATCTCCGGCAGCCGAGCATATGTCGTTGGAGCCGGATGGGAGTATTCAGGGCTTGATGTAGGTATTATAGCATCACAACATAAAGGACTGGCGGAAGACCGTCAGTCCTTTATTCATATCGCAGTCCATTTGACAGCTCGTCCAAACGCTCCCAATCCAAAACCGTGATTTTTTTCTGTTCTTTACGCAGGATGTTGTCGTCAGATAGCTTTTGAATGACACGGTTGACATGTCGGGCAGTTGTGCCAATCAGCGAAGCTATTTCAGGTATATGCGGTGTATGAATTTCTTTTCCAAACTCATTCTGAAGTTGTGTTGTTAATAGATAGCTGGCCAAACGCTCTTCTACAGAAGCTAATAGATTTATTCGTGAAGCGGTTGTACAGGTCAGGAGCTTATAAGAGAGATGCCTTAATAGCTCATTATTAAATCTGTGATTCTGCATTAGATTGGTTTCAATGAAACGTTTGTTGATAAACAGAAAAGAGGCTTGTTGAACAGCTTCTACCTGCGATTGTATGACAATGTTTTGAATAAGGGAAAAAGGAGGAGGCTGATCACAGTGAAATTTGTTTTTGATTTAGATGGAACCATTTGTTTTCACGGCAAGCCTTTGAGTGAAGCGATAGTGCAGGCTCTGGACGCGCTTGTAAAAAAAGGCCATGAAATCATCTTTGCATCCGCTAGACCGATCCGTGATTTGTTGCCTGTGTTGCCGCTTCATATGCAGTATTTTCCAATGGTTGGCGGGAATGGCGCGTTTGTTTCCAAGGATGGGAAAATCATTTCAACCATTCATTTTGACCCACACACAGCTGACAATATCATAAAGTTAATCAGGGAATTCGAGGCAGATTACTTAATCGATGGCGTTTGGGACTATGCTTATTCAGGAGATAGCGAGCATCCTATTCGGCGAAATGTGGACCCTGAGCAGCGAGCCCAAAATATACATTTAGATGAGCTGAATGAGATTGTAAAAGTGGTCATATTGCGTAGCCTTCATACGCAGCAAATCTTAGAAGAGCTTCAGCAGCTACCCGTCATTACGTATAGACATGGGCAAGAAGATATTATAGATATCAGTCCTAAAGGCGTGAATAAATGGACAGGCCTGCAAAAGTTAGGTATAGAACCGCAGCAATTTATTGCATTTGGCAATGATGCCAACGATGTGGAAATGTTCAAGCATGCCCGCCATTCCGTATGTGTGGGAGAGCATGCAGACCTTTCACAGTTGGCCACAGAAAAGGTTAGTCACGAAGAAGAGCTAATCATTACAAAAGTAATCGAGTTGATGGAGGAAATGCAATAGATACGTTTAAGCTTGTCATGCCAGTCTGCATAAATCGAACAAGTCCTTCATAGACATGTACTAATTCATTTAAAACATGTGCTGAAGGGGTTGATGATATGCGCCGGATTTCATGGATGCTTGCCATGGTCATGTGTGTAACGCTGCTGCTGGCCGGGTGCGGCAAGAAGAGCGCGGACGATGTGGTTAAAGATTTGAGTGACGTGGTGAGTGACCTGAACAGCTACCACGGTACAGCTTTGATGACGCTGCATACCGGCGACACGCCGCAGGAGTACAAGGTGGACATTTCCTACCGCAAGCCCTCCTATTACCGAATTGCCATGACGAACGAGAAAAAGGATGTTACTCAGATCGTGTTGCGAAATGATGAGGGTGTATTCGTATTGACGCCCAGTCTGAATAAGAGCTTCCGCTTTAAAAGCGATTGGCCGAACAACCAGGGCCAGGTATATTTGTATGAAACGCTGGTTCGCAGTATTATCGGGGATGCTTCACGTCAACTGGCTTCGGATGATAAATCTTATGTATTCGATGTAGCGGCAAACTACAACAGCCACGCGCTGGTAAGGCAAAAAATATGGCTGTCCAAAAATAACTATGCACCCACTCAGGTACAGGTATCTGATGCGAACGCCAAGGTAGTTGTGGATCTTAAATTCGATCAATTTGCGTTTGATACGAAGTTCGACAAGGACTCTTTTGATATGGAACGCAATATGGCTTCTGGAAAAACAGGCAAGGGAAATGAAGGAACGCCTTCAGCCGGAGCAGTGGATTCCAGCGGTCAGCTTGATCCTACAGGTACGATTGATGGCACGACTGGCGTAATCTCGGGCGAGCAAGGACAAGTGCAGGGAACAGCAGGAGAGAAGGCACAGCAGCCGTCAGGAGAAGCGTCCATGGATGGAGCTGCCGCAGGCGGTACGTTAAAACCGGATAGCGCGGACGCGACGGGCAGCACGGATACGGAGGCCAAGCCGGATACAGCGGGCAACACAGAGGCGCAACAGCAAACTCCGGGCGCATCTGATGCAGCAACAGGGACATCGGCAGGCACGGATGCTGCTGAAGCTGTGATGGGTGAGTTCGGCTTGATTGAACCGTCCTATACGCCGGCCGGGGTACAGATCAAGGATACGCCGGAACTGGAGGATAATGGTACACATGCGGTGATGCTCCGGTATAGTGGAACGTATAACTATACGATTGTGGAGGCGCGTCCGAAAGATCGGGCGGTATCGCTGGCCGCGGGTGAACTGGTCGATATTGGAGGAAGCTTCGCCGTTCTGACAGGTAGCGAGCAGCAGACGATGACCTGGATGAATGACGGTATAGAGTTCCGAATTACCAGTGCTGACCTGCCTGTGAGCGAAATGATACAAATTGCCGCTTCTATACAGGATCAATCGGGTAAATAAAGCTTTATAGACGGATGCAGACGATTTAGAGTGTATTTTGCTCTGCTTCCGTCCGTATCCGTCTTTTATTCATTCGAGGTCTGGGGGGTGCACCTCTCGCTTGGGAGCCATATTCTTTGCGGAGGATGCTGGCAAACGCCATCTGCCATTGACAGCCACGTTTCAGAACATTACCATTAATCTTTGGAAGTAAGGACTTTGTCCATTCCGAATGGTAAAAGGTTATGTTACAGGCTAACAATTGAAGAAGGTGACTGGATTTTGCAAGCACAATACAGATCGACCCGGGCCGAAATCAACCTGGATCACCTTGGCGCCAACTATAAGGCTTTTCGTAAGGCACTACCAGTGGATAAGCTGCTGCTGGCTTGTGTCAAGGCTAATGCCTACGGACACGGTGCCGTGGAAATATCCAAGGAATTGGAATGCCTTGGTGCGGATTACTTGAGCGTCGCTTTTCTGGACGAGGCTCTGGAGCTTCGGCAGGCGGGGATCAGACTGCCTATCCTTGTACTCGGCTATACCCTGCCCGAAGCTGTGCAGACGGCTTGGGAGCATGATATTACACTGACCGTGTTCAGTGAAGAAGTGCTGGAGAGTATTCGCAGACTGGACCGTAAAGGAAGCGAACGCAAGCTGAAGGTGCACATCAAAATAGACAGCGGCATGGGAAGATTGGGCCTGCTGCCTGGAGAAGAGGCGGTTGCTTTTGTCCGGCAGACTCACCAGTTGGAGCAAGTGCTGTTGGAAGGCATGTACACCCATTTTGCCCGCGCGGATGAAGAAGACAAAAGCTATACACTGCAACAGTATAATCGGTTTCAGGGCGTGGCGGAGGCGCTAAGGGAACAAGGCATCACCATTCCCATTATACATACGGGCAACAGCGCGACCACCATTGATACCCCTGCGCTTTCTCCCAATATGGTGCGGATTGGCATCAGTATCTACGGCCTGTATCCATCCGATGAGGTTAACCGCCAAGCCATTGAGCTACTGCCTGTATTGTCATTGAAGACGGCAGTGGTTTATACCAAGACGCTCCCTCCCGGCTGGGGGGTTAGCTATGGCACCCGTTACGTGACCTCCGACGAAGAGCGGATTGGCACACTGCCGATTGGCTACGCGGATGGATACTCCCGTATGCTGAGTGGGAACATCGAAGTGTTGATACGCGGCCGCCGCGTCCCGGTGCTCGGCACCATTTGCATGGACCAGTGTATGGTATCCTTACAATCTTTCGCAGAGGATGCGGAAGAAATTCAAATCGGCGAAGAGGTTGTTCTCATCGGCCAGCAGTCCGGCGAAACGATTGCGGCGGATGAGCTGGCATCCAAGCTGGGTACCATCCACTATGAGGTGATCTGCATGATCGCACACAGGGTGCCGCGTGTATATACACGGGGAGATATCCCTGTCGTTCGAGTGAATTCGCTTCTTCCAACCCGCTGGGATTAATTTCATAACGCAAATTACCGGATATAAGCAGGAGTTTTCGCAGAACGTCCCGAAATATGTACAAAGGAAAGAAAAGAGCGCTGTAACTGTCAAAACGACGCATCAGGCTCCGCTGACACTTGTATTTCGGGGATCAAACGCCTGTACGAAAACGAACTGCGTAGTTTATAATGGAATACAGCATAGATGATATACGAATATCATATACATTCTCTTGTATTCCGTTTGAATAAATTACCGGGAATAACGTTATAATGGTACAATGGCGACAAGGTTTTGGGGGTGGAAGAGAAGTTGGCCAATTTGCAGAACACCAAAAGAATAATGATCAGTTTGCCGGATCATCTCTTGCAGGAAGTGGACGGGATCGTAGCTATGGAAAATTCCAACCGCAGTGAATTTATCAGGCAGGCCATGAAGCTGTATGTGGGCGAACGTAAGAAACGTTACATTCGTGAAGCCATGCAGCGTGGTTATATGGAGATGGCTAAAATTAACTTGACCATGGCCTCCGAAGCCTTTCATGCGGAGGAAGATGCAAACAGCACCTTGGGCCGTACAGTTAGCGGGGTGTAATCCATATTGATCGTAAAGCGCGGCGACGTTTTTTTTGCAGACCTTTCACCCGTAGTCGGTTCCGAGCAAGGTGGCGTCAGACCTGTGCTGATCATTCAAAATGATATCGGCAACCGGTTCAGTCCCACCGTGATCGTGGCAGCCATCACCGCCCAGATTCAAAAGGCGAAGCTGCCCACACACGTGGAAATCGACGCGGCAACGCATGGCTTTGATCGCGATTCTGTCGTTCTTCTGGAGCAAATTCGGACGATCGACAAGCAAAGGCTTACCGACAAAATCACCCATTTGGATGAAGAAACCATGCGCAAAGTGAGCGATTCGCTACAAATCAGTCTTGGCTTGATTGATTTTTAGCATTTTGGAACGACGAGTGAAACGGGAAAAGGGCAGCGCGTGGGCGCTGTCCTTTTGCGTGTCCGATGAAAAATGCAGGCTGGGCCTGGCTTCATCGTTACGTGCTGGCGCTTTGATTCTTTTTTTGTGATAATGAAAGATATGATGTAAGACAAGAGTTGCAAGGAAGAAGGGATAGCTTTGTCTAACGAGGAAACGAAGACGGAAATCCGGCAGGAGCCGAACGAAGCAGAACGCCAGGAGCGGATTGTCAAACAAGTGGCGAGAGAGCTGTCGCTGGCACTCAAGCAAATCCGTACGACGATCAGTTTGCTGGATGAAGGGAATACGATTCCTTTTATCGCACGATACCGTAAGGAAATGACTGGGGAACTGGATGAAAATCAGCTGCGTGAAATTGAAGATCGTGTGCTGTATTTACGTAATTTGGAGGACCGCAAGGTAGAGGTCATTCGCATTATTGATGAGCAGGGCAAGCTGACAGAAGACCTTCAAGCTGCCATCACTGCCGCGGTTAAGCTTCAGGAAGTGGAGGACCTGTACCGTCCATATCGGCAAAAGCGCAAAACTCGCGCGAGTGTGGCGAAGGAACGGGGACTGGAGCCGCTGTCCATCTGGATCTGGAATCAGCCGAAGCAGGGCGATGCTCTGAAAGAAGCTGAGTCCTATGTGAATGCAGAACTGGGAGTGGACAGCGCTGAGGCGGCAATACAAGGAGCCTTGGACATTTTAGCGGAAAATATAGCCGACGACGCGGCTATTCGCCAATGGGTACGTCGATATACGCTAGACCATGGCATGTTGACCTCCGAAGCGAAGGATGCAGAGCAAGAGTCTGTCTACGAGAACTACTACAGCTATCGTGAGCTGGCTAAGAAAATGCCGCCTCATCGTATTTTGGCGATTAATCGCGGAGAGCGTGAAGGCATTCTCAAGGTCGGACTGGAGGTAGCGTCCGATCCGATTCACAATTACGTCGCAGGTCAAGTGATTAAAGGCTCATCCGCCGTGGAAGAGCTGCTGCGCAACGTCATTGAGGATGCATATAAAAGGCTCATCGCACCCTCTATTGAGCGTGAGGTGCGCGCTGAAATGACAGAGAAGGGTGAGCAGCAGGCCATCTCTATCTTTGCTGGCAATTTGCGCAGCCTGCTGTTACAGGCTCCGATCAAGGGCCGCCGTGTACTTGGTGTCGATCCGGCGTACCGGACAGGCTGCAAGCTGGCGGTTGTAGATGATACGGGCAAGCTGCTGGAAGTGGCGGTGACGTACCCGACACCGCCGAACAACAAGAAGCGTGAGGCTGCCGAGAAGTTCAAGCAGCTTATCGCCCAATACAGCATTGAGCTGATCGTCATCGGTAACGGAACGGCTTCGCGTGAAACAGAGCAATTCGTGGCAGAAGTTATTGCTGACATTGGTGACAGTAGCTTGGCGTACCTGATCGTCAATGAGGCAGGCGCAAGTGTTTATTCCGCCTCCAAGCTGGCGCAGGAGGAGTTCCCGGATCTGGACGTGGCTGAGCGCAGCGCGGCATCCATTGCACGTCGTGTGCAGGACCCGCTGGCTGAGTTGGTCAAGATTGAGCCGAAGGCCATTGGTGTAGGCCAGTACCAGCATGATGTGTCACAGAAGCATTTGGATGAAAGCTTGAAGGATGTTGTAGAATCGGCAGTTAACCATGTCGGTGTGGATGTGAATACCGCTTCCTCGGCATTGCTGTCCTATGTAGCGGGCATTAACGCGACGATTGCCAAAAATATCGTGAAATACCGTGAGGAAAACGGCAAATTCAACAACCGTCGTCAGTTGCAAAAGGTACCGCGTCTTGGCGCGAAAACCTACGAGCAATCGGTTGGCTTTATCCGTATACCGGGTGGAGAAAATCCGCTGGACCGCACACCGATTCACCCTGAATCGTACGCTGTCGTAGACCGCCTGTTGGCTGAACTGGGCATCAGCGCCCACGATCTGGGCACCAAGGCTGCGACGGAAGCGCTGAACGTGTCTAACATTGACGAACTGGCCACGAAGCTGGAAGTTGGCGTGCCGACATTGAAGGATATTCTGGACAGCCTCCAGCGTCCGGGCCGCGACCCGCGTGACGAGTTGCCGTTGCCTGTATTCCGCAAGGATGTGCTCAAGATCGAGGATCTGGCACCGGGCATGGAGCTTCAGGGAACCGTCCGCAATGTGATTGATTTCGGTGCGTTCGTCGATATTGGCATCAAGAGTGACGGATTGGTTCATATTTCGCAGCTACGCAGCGGCTTCGTCAAGCATCCGATGGATGTCGTATCCGTTGGTGATAACGTAACCGTGTGGGTGTTGAATGTAGACTTGAAAAAAGGCAGAGTTGGTCTGACGATGAAAGCTCCGGCAGAAGCGCAATCGCAGGCATAATACTCTACAAATCCGTATAACCGCCTTATTAGGGTATAACAAAAGCCGGAATTTCCGAACCACTTCGGAGACTCCGGCTTTCATTTTTTACTGCCCTGAACTTCTACCCATTGTTGGCATCAAACTCTACACCCGGTGCTTTATGATAAAAAAACCAACAGTCATTCAACAGTTTGATCTGGCGCCGGTCCTTTTTGTAAAAGGCCCGCATAAGCTGGTTGCTGAGCCATTGAGGCAAGCCAATCTCCTCCTCTGCGTTACATCTGTATGTTTAGCATATGGGGGGGGGGCCTAAAGTGTGCTTATCAATTGGATGGCTTATGAATTGAGGGTTAGACTTTGGACGCTATTTTGTAATATGCTTGGCAGGATGGGAGCAAAGGAGGGGATTGGGTAAGGATGGAGTTCAAGTCCATAAGCAATTCCATGAACCATTCCATGAGCGATGAAGAGCTTCAGGAATGGGTGGAGCACATTTCAATGGAGAGTTTTGGCGTACCGTTCCGCCATCGTGCCAGCTTTAATTCGCGTCTGTCTTCCACAGGCGGTCGATATTTTATGAAAAGCCATCATATTGAGATTAATCCGCATCAGCTTGCAGCCTACGGGCGGTCCGAGGTGGAAAAAATTATTAAGCATGAGCTGTGCCATTATCATTTGCATTTGCGCGGGATGGGCTACCAGCACCGAGATGCGGATTTCAAAGCATGGTTGGCCCGTGTAGGAGGGAGCAGGCATTGCCAAACTCTTCCGGGGAGAGCGGAACGGAAGCCGTTGCCTTATCGCTACAAGCTGGTGTGCGCCTCCTGTAGTCAGGAATACTTGCGGAAGCGTAAAATGAACCCCCAGCGTTACCGCTGCGGCAAATGTGGAGGTAAACTTCGTCTGCTGGCACTTGACGGCACCCCCTGAATCATGGTAAATTAAATGTACTGTATGATCATTTACAGCAATGTTCCCTGATAGCTCAGTTGGTAGAGCACTCGACTGTTAATCGAGTTGTCACAGGTTCGAGTCCTGTTCGGGGAGCCATGGAGAGGTACCCAAGTGGCTATAAGGGGACCCTCTGCTAAGGGGTTAGGCTGCGAAAGCGGTGCGAGGGTTCGAATCCCTCTCTCTCCGTTGGTTTTTCAAGTCAGAAAAAGGACGCTTGTATGCATCGGATGATGCTTGCGAGCGTCTTTTTTTGTCTATATTCGATTCTGAAAATAACGATGATCTGAAAAGTGGCACAGCATGTGAATTTTTTTGTTTACAAGGTCGGCTTTGGAAGTTGATCTAGTATATTTAGAAGAGTATGAGCTACGCCATTCTCTACATTGGTCAGGGTAACTTCAGAGCAGACGGCCTTAATGTCGTCATGTGCATTGCCCATAGCGATGCCTTTACCTACCATCGTTAACATGGAAATATCGTTATAGCTATCTCCTACCGCTGCGGCTTCCTTCATGGGAATACTCAGATAATCTGCCAGATAACGCAGTGCGTTTCCTTTGGAAGCATCCTTATGCTCGACTTCGAAGTTACGGTCTGAGGAAATGACCATGTTCAGGCCGGGGAAATCCCGGTAACGCTCACGACCTCGGTTTAGCTTGTCTTGATCAAAGGAGAAGCACAGCACGTTATAAATCTCTACATCCAGCGGAATGTCTTCATACGAGGGGATACGGGTATGCCCGGTCTGTTCATATTGTTTTTCGGCTGCATGTAACAAAGTATTCAGTGAAATATCTGGATTGGCACTTAACAGGCGATCCATTTCAACAGCCAGCAGCTGATGTCCGTTTTGTGGAGAATAAATGGCGCGGTCTGTCATGACCTCATAATAAAAATCGTTCTGGCGCAGCCAGCTCAGCACTTCAAACGTTTCACTCCGATCCATAGGCGTAGAGGTTAGCTGGCGACGCTGTGCATCGTGTACGGTTGCGCCGTTTGCCCCGATGACGGGAGCCACAAGTCCTGCTTCCTCCAGCTTGATCCAGGCATCATAAGCGGCTCTGCCCGTGGCAATGGTCACCTGAATGCCTTGCAGCTGTGCCTTGCGGATCGCGTCTGCGTTCACCTTGCTTATTTTTGCTTCCTCGTTTAGCAGCGTTCCATCCAAATCAATCGCAAATAGTTTCATTTCTCCATCTCCTATCTTATTCTCTATGTCTCATGTAACTTCTTCCTTTACGGAACAATAACTTCGACATCATGACGGCGAAAAACATCCAGCATGGCCGGGTCTGGTAAGCGGTCGGTGATAACGACATCAACCTCGTATAAATCGGCAAAGCGGTAAGGAAGGTTTTTACCAAATTTGGAATGATCCGCAAGAATGATCACCTGGTCGGCCTGTTTCATCATTTGGTGCTTGAGCATACCGTCCTCTTCATGATTAATGCTCAGCCCATGGACAGAAATGCCCCCGATCCCAACAAAAGCTTTGTCTACAAAATAGCGGGACAGGGCTGCGATGGCGGAAGAGCCGTAGACAAAACGGTGCTCCTTTTGCAAGCGTCCGCCGAGCAAATGAATGGAAACGCCGTCCTTTTCGGAAAGAACATCAGCCTGATTGATCGAATTGGTAATGACCGAGCATTCTTGTACTTGGAGTCTTTCGGCACATGCCTGCACAGTGGTGGAGGAGTCGAGAATGATGCGATTCCCGTCCCGAACCATATTGGCAGCTATTTGACCGATAATTTGCTTTTCTGCGGATACAGTGAGCAGTCTCTCTTTATAGTTTCTGGTTAATTCATGATCCAGTGTGGGCAGAAGTGCACCGCCACGAGTTCGAATAATCTTCTGGTGCTCCTCTAGCTTTACTAAATCCCGGCGGGCCGTATCTCGTGATACATTAAAAAATTCGCAAATATTATCCACCGAAATACGCTTGTGAAGCTGTAGGTAATCCACAATTTTTAGCATCCGCTCTTCTTGATACATACAATGCTCCTCGTGTTCAAAATGATTTCGGTATTATGTAAGTGATTATAAGTAAAATTAAGTTATTTTGCAATGTAATCTCTTTTTATGCTTCTAATAACGTGAAATAAGTGAATTTTCGTAAGTGGAAATGCGTTTTATTTTTCGGTAAACAACTTGTTTTGAATTTTTTTAAAATAAGTATTGTCAATCATTCTGCTATTTGATATACTCTTTCTTGTCGCCAAGTTGGTGTATAAAATGCGGCCCGTTGGTCAAGCGGTTAAGACACCTCCCTTTCACGGAGGTAACAGGGGTTCGATTCCCCTACGGGTCATTGTTGTCTTTATGGACTACATGTTACATGCTTAAGAGAAATTCCTGAAGTCTGATGGCGGACATCTTGGATGAACAGC
>NZ_PNXQ01000012.1:547206-548069 GCF_005217525.1 Paenibacillus terrae
GTCGAAGGTTCGAGTCCTTCATGGCTCACCATATATGTTTTATTATGCGGTCGTGGTGGAATGGCAGACACGCTATCTTGAGGGGGTAGTGAGCGTATGCTCGTGGAGGTTCGAGTCCTCTCGACCGCATCAATGGAATAAACGGAAAGGCCTCTGGTATTAGAGGCTTTTTTTGTTTGTACAGTGAATCCATTTTATAATACCCTCAGTAGCTTTAATGAAGAGTACATATAGATAAAAATGGTTTAATTTGTCTATATGTAGTATGCATTTTGTTGGCTTAATCATTTATGAAATGGATTCAGTAATGTAATAAAATAGTTATTATGAAGAAATAATGATTCCATAGTATATTATAAAGCTATAATGTTATAGAATGATAAGTATAAACTGATAAAGTGATGGTGAAAAATATGGACACTCAACTGTTAGGGAATATATCAGAAAATATTTTGGGCCTGTTTCCGATGGTGAAAAAGAAATTTTTCAGCTACGGTGCGCTTGATTTCCCATTACATTTGTCGCCTAATAACTTTCAGGTATTACTGTTGCTGCGTGAAGTGCGCTTGTCTACGGTATCTGATTTGTCCAAACAGCTTAATGTCTCACGCCCCAACATGACTCCTCTTCTGGACAAGCTGGTGGAGCTTGGATTAGCTGACCGCAACTCATGTGACTCGGATCGCAGAGTCGTGAATGTGGCAATTACAGAAGAAGGCGATGCTTTTTGTGAACAGGTATTTCATACCTTTTCCAATAAAATTCAAGAGAGACTGGTGCTTCTGCCAGAAGAAGATTTATTGCACTTGAGTGAAACATTGAACGAATTGAAGCAGATTCTACTTAAAATTGACAACTACACT
>NZ_PNXQ01000012.1:548079-582211 GCF_005217525.1 Paenibacillus terrae
GGCAATTTTGGCACACGTGATCTTTGAAATGGGAACAGGGGACATGATATCGTTATTTGAAAGTCTGCTAGAGAGGAAGGAACTTCTATGCAATCTATTTACCAACGGATTGAAGAGCTTATCAAGGAACGTGGAATGACAAAAAAAGCGTTCTGTGAGCAGTTGAGTATTAGTACGGGAAATTTTGGGGACTGGAAAAGAGGAAAGACGACGCCAGGCACGAATAAACTCATTGAAATCGCTTCGTTTTTTAATGCTAGTCTGGATTGGATCATGTTGGGACGCGATGTGCAGGGTGAGGCATTGAGGGAGTCGAGAGACCCTTATTTTTTTGGAGCTTCAGGGCAACTGGATTGCCAGGGGCAATCGCTTAGTGAGGCGGAAAGGGATTTTATACTTGAGTATATTGAATTTACCCGCTTTCGTAAAGAGAAAAAGCAGGAAGATTCAACTACGGAATAATCGGGTGCAGAATACTAAAGTAATGATTACCGAATAAGTATGGTTGCAGTGATGGTTGAAATTTTGGGAACAGTCAAGGAAAAGTTAGGTTATCGGAGGGGATAGTTTTGGGAGATCAAACGATTTATCAGCGAATTGAAGCCTTGATCAAGGATCGGGGAATGACGAAGAAGGCGTTTTGTGAAAAGCTCAAAATCAGCTCGGGGAATCTTGGAGACTGGAGAAGAGGCAAAACAACACCGGGAACGATGCATTTAATCCAGATTTCGGACTTTTTTAATGTATCGTTGGATTGGTTAATGAAAGGCGTCAAGCCGGGTGAGGGCGTACTTCAGGAGCAGAAGGCTGCTTATTTTTTTGGAGTGATGGGGCCATTGAATTGCCAGGCAGAGGATCTGGATACAGAAGAACAGAATTTCATATTAGAATATGTGGAATTTGCGAAATATCGTAAGCAAAAAGTTGAAAATGACAAAACACAGCCTGAATGATCTTCTCGCTAAAGATCACTCAGGTTGAAACCCGTAAAACGGACTGGAGGGTTCGGTTGACGAGTTTGTTTGGGTTGTCGATGTTGTAGCGTGCCGTATACTTGGGAAGACGCTCACGTCGTTGGTTTCAGAGTGGCGGCGCCTCCTTATAATCGTTATCGTCGATGTTGAGGATTGCAGCAACTTGTTTTCTGTACCTTTGTGCTTTGCGGGTGCCGTGAATCAGATTGGACAAGCGTGAAGGCGGGATATTATGCGTTTCACAAAATGTTTTCTGATCCAGCCGAAGTTCGACAAGCCTTTGTTTGATGGCCCACCCGAGGGAGGTGACAGGCATTTTGTTGTTCAAGTGAAATCGCCCCTTACGGATTCTTACGGAATAATTGGTGTGTTATAATAATCATCAGTAAACATGTTAGAATTAACCATCTGAAACTATGATACACGTTTATACGTGTTTTTACAATCTAAAATACGTAATTTTGATAAAGATATTACTTAATTAAGTGATGAATGGTCTGGATAATCCATCTGGAGCCTGTTAATGTACGAAAATTGCAGTTGTATTCTGGATAAAAAAGCACTCTGTCACTAGAAAAAGTGGTGGAGTGCTTTTGTCGTTGGTGCTGGAATGGTGAAAGTAGGCATCAGGGGAATGCTCGAGGCTTATAACGGGGGCGGACGAAGGAATCAGTGAATTTCACCTGCGCTGATGGCTACTGCTCATATAGGGTGGCTGAGTAATGTAGGAGCTGGACCAATGCCTATGCAGAAGGCCGCGCTGAAATACGGTTGGCTCTGACTCAGGGACATTGTATTGCTTCCATGCGGCTAGAAGCTCGTTGGTCATTCGCTGAATAACAGGATTCTTTTCCTCATAAGGGGGATTGAGCAGCTTGAAAGCATCTTCGACACAGAAGGACACTGCTGCAGCAAGATAGCCGTGAATGGTCTGTTCTACATCATTTCCAAGGGAAACGTTAATCCAGCTATGAACGGTAGCAAGTGTACCCATCGCATTGTATTGAATGAGTGTAGCTTCGAGTCGGTCAAATTCAAGCCAAGGGTACAAAGCTTTGGCGAGCTTGAGCAGGCGTTGGCCTGATAGGCGTGACTCTTTCACATGCTGTAGGGAAGAACGCTGGGCGTGCAGCATTTTATCAATGAGGGCGATACGCCAACCATCATTTTGCTGAACAGCGATATAAAGGCTTTTGATAGCCATGCCATCGAGGGATGTGAACTGAGGGTGCAGATCAGTGCGGGCATAGTGCTCCAGGTCTTGTAAACAGGTTAAGCGGCCATTGCGAAACAGCTCCTCCAGCCCGTAGGAACGAGTGAAGCCACCGACAGGCAGGGAAGGGTCCAACAGCAATGCGTAGTTCAGCAAACGATTGCCTTTGTGCAAGGCGGTTCGCCCCCTTGGAATAGAATATTTATGTTATATTAAGTAACTCGTAAAACGGATTAAGAAAAATTTTAGAGTTATTATGTAATATATATTTACACTTGTAGTGCTAATATGTCAAATTAAATATTTTTATAGCTTTTATATGTTAGTTTATTTCACTTCATAAAATATTATTGTATTTATGTTTACAAATAGAATATAAGGGAGTATAATAAATCTGTTGCCTCAAAACATTAGAATTTGCGGTCGTGGTGGAATGGCAGACACGCTATCTTGAGGGGGTAGTGGGCGTACGCCCGTGGAGGTTCGAGTCCTCTCGACCGCATTACATGTAAGACACATTTAAAAAGCATCCTGACACGTTTTTGACGTGATTGGATGCTTTTTTTGTTATATAAGCTGAACTAAAAATATTCCTTTTTCCTAGGAACAGGAGCAGCCATTGGGATTGGCTGCTTGTGAGAAGGTGTGAAATAGCCTGTCAGCTTTGCTGTAAGAGCTTCTCAATATCCCCCACCAGTTTATCCGGAGTTGTTTGTGGGGCATAGCGCTTAAATACGTTACCTTCGCGTGTAATCAGAAATTTGGTGAAATTCCATTTGATCGCTTTGGAGCCTAATACGCCCGGAGCTGTTTGGGTGAGGTAGCGAAATAAAGGGTGCGCCTGATCGCCATTGACATCTATTTTGGAAAACATCGGAAATGTAACTCCATAGTTGATCTGGCAAAACTCCGAAATGTCCTCGCTGGAACCCGGCTCTTGCTTGGCAAACTGGTTGCTGGGAAACCCCAAGATTTCAAGACCCTGCTCATGGTATTGGTCATATAGCTCTTGTAGCGCCTTGTATTGGGGGGTTAGCCCGCATTTGCTGGCTGTATTCACGATAAGCAGCACTTTTCCTTCGTATGTGGACAACGGAAGCTCTTTCCCTTGCAGGGTTTGTGCATCGTATTCATAAACGGTCATGGTATCCCTCCTGATTTGACATTCTGCAATTAAATTGTAAGCAATTTAACGGAGGGTTGCAAGTCCATAATAGATGTAATGCGCCGTTTGCTGATGTAAAATCGTATTTTGTCCAAAACGGCAAATGGCACTGCAAATGGGACGTATTGCGCCGTTTCTCATGGTGAAAACAGGTTCAATCGGCGTTTATCAGGTACATACAGCACTTTTTCTTTCTCTTTTACAAAAAATACTCCCCATACGTTAATATTGACATGCCTCTTCATTTTCGAAAAGGGATGAAAAACCGAGATTGAAGGAGCTGGGAGAAGGATATTTATGTTGTAAGCGCTATTATTAATCTTTTATGCTCCAAAGACCGATTTATAACCCTGCAGGTGAGCTTTACAGTGTTCCTTGCGCGGGTGTATGATTCAAGACGTAATTTCAAATGAAGTGAATGAAGCAGCAACGAATTGTCTATAGCGCTGAATTTTGCAGTTGCAAAAGCGGGGGAACCAAAGGAGATCTATTCGGCTTTTAAAGGGCCGTGTGTCTCATGGGGTGAATTTTCTGGCCAAGTGCCAGAAATAGGGCGACTCTCACGTCCGAATCCGACAGCTAACCTCGTAAGCGTACAGGGAGAGGCAACAAACCGCCGTGTGCAGCCATGGTTTATTTTATCATGGTTACGTAAGAAGCCGGAGGAAAGCCTTTTTCCTTTGGCTTCTTTTTGTTGTCTTTTTATACCGGGAGAGGAGCTACTGATGGAAGGTCGGCTAATCATTGTCACTGCACCGAATGAATCGGGCAGAAATTTTGTGAAATTGCTTATGTACAAAAAACTGGCGTTTGCGGTTCTGACGAATAGCGCTCAGGAGGAACGACAGCTCAAAAAAATGGGTGTGGAGCATATTGTGCGCATCAATACGATGCAAGCGGGGAAATGGAATTTTCCCAAAAAAGAAATTGGCTGCGTGTATTTGTTTGAGAACAGCTTGAATCTGACGTGCCGTTTTCTGCAAATATGCCGGCCGCTGACATCAGATTCGGTCTATGTCATTACACAAGGCTGTAATCCTCAAGGGATTTATCGAGGTTTGGGAGCAGACCATGTGATCTACACTTTGAATGGAGAGGTGGGTTTCCTGCTGAACGGATAGTCGCTTACGGTATGGCTAATATAAATTAAAATTTTCGAATTCATTGTATGGTGATTTTACGAGGATGTAAGAATGACGATCTGAGGACCGATACGGGAGGGTATGAACATGATGGATATATACATGCTGCTCGTGATGGCTGTGAGTTACGGAGTGATACTGCTGTTTGTACGCTGGTGTGATGCGCAGACCTCCAAAGGAGGGCGAAAAGGATGATGGTTGTGCTTACGCTTACTGCTATTGTATTTGTGTATTTAATCTACGCACTCCTGAATCCTGAAAAGTTCTAATCAGCTAAACAGGATCAAGCGGGCGGGGGACAGCAGATCATGGGTGAAGCATCAGAGGCAGCGGGTTTTCGCAAACGTGTGCAATCGACCGGTGCGATGAACCCGTCTGTTGTTCCAAACGCAGGAGTATTTTGGAGGAGGGAATAGATGATGGAGCTGCTGCAAATTGGAATTGTGATTGTGATATTGCTGCTCCTGGTGAAACCAGTGGGCACCTATATATATCATGTATTCTCCAATGAACCGAATCGGACGGATCGGGTGTTTGGCGGAACGGAGAAGCTGATTTATAAGGTTATAGGATTGAAAAAGCTGGAGAGCATGCGTTGGACCACGTATGTGATGAGCTTTATTGCTACGAATGTCGTACTTGTGGCGATCAGCTATGTGCTGCTGCGCTTGCAGGGACTGCTCCCCGGTAATCCGGTGGGAAACGGCAATATGGAGGCGTCACTGGCCTTTAACACGGTGATCAGCTTTATGACCAATACGAATCTCCAGCATTATAGCGGAGAAAGCGGACTTACGTACCTGACACAGATGGCGTTTGTTACGATGATGATGTTCACTTCGGCTGCTTCCGGTTTTTCGGTTGCTGCGGCTTTTATGAGGGGATTGACGCGGCGCGGAGAAGGGATGGGCAACTTTTTTCAGGATTTTATCAAAGCGATTATACGGATTTTTCTGCCGCTGGCCTTTGTGCTTACGCTGGTGCTGGTTGGATTGAAAGTACCGCAGACGCTTCAGCCTGCGGCGGATATCACGACGCTGAGCGGAACACAGCAGCAGATTGCTTTGGGACCCGTTGCTTCGATGGAATCGATCAAGCATTTGGGTACGAACGGGGGTGGTTTCTATGGGGCCAACTCAGCGCATCCTTTTGAAAATCCAAATCCCTGGACGAATGTGCTGGAAATTTTGGCGATGTGGGTGATGCCGGCTTCGCTTCCGTATACCTTTGGACTGTTCGCCCGTAATCGTAAGCAGGGCTGGATTATTTTTAGCTCGATGATGGTACTGTTTCTCGTATTCCTATCCATTACGTACGTATCAGAGAAAACGGGTAATCCGCTGATTCAGGCACTGGGTGTGGATGCTTCTCAGGGAAGCATGGAAGGGAAAGAGGTTCGCTTTGGCATCGGACAATCGGCACTGTTCACGGCGGTGACGACGGCGGCTACGACAGGCTCGGTCAATAACATGCATGATACACTGACTCCATTGGGCGGTATGGCTGCTTTGGGTGAAATGATGCTGAACGTCATTTTCGGTGGTAAGGGTGTCGGGCTGATGAACATGCTGATGTACGCGATTCTGGGTGTGTTTATATGTGGATTGATGGTCGGCAGGACCCCGGAATTTATGGGCAGGAAAATTGAAGGCAAGGAAATGAAGCTGATCGCGATTGCCATTTTGGTACATCCGTTTCTCATTCTGGTGCCGACAGCGCTCGCTTTTATGAGTCATTGGGGATACGATGCGGTCACAAATCCCGGATATCACGGGTTGACTCAGGTGATATATGAATATGCGTCATCTGCGGCTAATAACGGTTCGGGATTTGAGGGTCTTGCGGATAACAACGTATTTTGGAACACGACAACGGGTATCGTTATGTTCTTCGGACGATATGTATCGATTGTTGCACTGTTAGCTGTAGCGGCTTCGTTGAATGCCAAAGCACCGACTCCCGTGACGACGGGCACACTTCGCACGGACAACAAGCTGTTTGGGGCGATTTTAATCGGGGTTGTGCTGTTGATCGGCGCGTTGACCTTTTTGCCCGTAATCGTATTGGGGCCTGTAGCTGAATTTCTGACCATGTGAAGAAGATGAACAGGAAGAAGAAAATGAGAATGGATGAACGGGGTGCTTGATCATGAAGGAACAACGCAAACGCATGCTGGACAAAAGCATCTTGAAGCATGCGATCAAGGATAGCTTTATGAAATTAAATCCGATGATCATGATGAAAAATCCTGTCATGTTCGTTGTGGAGATCGGCACATTGGTCGTGCTGCTTATGCTGCTGTTTCCCGGTTATTTTGGAACTGGCAACGAAATGGGCTTTAATCTGGCTGTTTTTATCATCCTGTTGTTCACGTTGCTTTTTGCTAACTTTGCCGAAGCGCTCGCAGAGGGGCGGGGTAAGGCGCAAGCGGCCTCTTTGAAAAAATCCAAGCAGGATACACAAGCAAACAAACTTGTCGGGGATGAGATTCAGGTGGTCAGCTCGACCGAGCTGCGCAAAGGTGACATTGTGATGGTGTCCCAGGGCGAGATGATTCCGAGTGATGGTGAGGTGATTGAAGGTCTTGCCTCAGTGGATGAATCAGCGATTACGGGGGAATCGGCTCCGGTGATCAAGGAATCGGGTGGTGATTTTTGCTCGGTAACCGGCGGGACGCGCGTGGTCAGTGACCGAATTAAGGTGCGGATTACGACAGAGCCGGGTGAGACGTTCATCGATAAAATGATTTCGCTCGTGGAAGGCGCACAGCGGCAAAAGACGCCGAACGAGATTGCACTGAGTACCCTGTTGATCAGCTTGACGATTATTTTTCTGATCGTGGTGGTGACACTGGCACCGATTGCCCGTCATTTTAACATTGACTTGCCTGTTCCCGTGCTTATCTCATTGCTGGTCTGCCTGATTCCGACCACGATTGGAGGACTGTTGTCAGCCATCGGGATTGCCGGTATGGACCGGGTCACCCAGTTTAACGTGCTGGCGATGTCAGGCAAGGCGGTAGAAGCATCCGGGGACATCAATACGATGATTCTGGACAAAACGGGTACAATCACCTTCGGTAACCGGATGGCGAGCCAGTTCGTGCCTGTAGGTGGCGTAGAAGAGACAGAGTTAGTAAAGTGGGCTGCGATGAGCTCGATGAAGGATGAGACGCCTGAGGGACGCTCAGTTCTTGAGTTGATGCGCAAGCAGGAGCACATGCTGGATGAATCCTTGGCAGCAGGCGGAACCTTTATCGAGTTCAAGGCGGAAACCCGGATGAGTGGTCTGGATCTGGCCGATGGACGCAAGGTACGCAAGGGCGCGGTGGACTCTGTCCGACAGTGGGTATTATCGCAAAATGGCAGCGTTCCAGCCGATCTGGAGGAAAAAGCGAATCAGGTGGCCTCTGAAGGAGGTACGCCACTGGCAGTCGCGCTGGATGATAGGATGTATGGCATTATTTATTTGAAGGACACCGTGAAGCCGGGCATGAAGGAGCGGTTCGATCAGCTCCGGGAAATGGGTATCCGTACGATTATGTGTACCGGGGATAATCCGCTGACGGCTGCAACGATTGCACGGGAAGCGGGTGTGGATGATTTTGTGGCTGAAAGCAAGCCGGAGGATAAAATCGCAGTCATTCGCCGTGAGCAGGAGCTGGGCAAGCTGGTTGCCATGACCGGAGACGGCACAAATGATGCCCCTGCGCTGGCACAGGCTGACGTCGGGCTGGCCATGAACAGCGGCACGGTCGCAGCCAAGGAAGCCGCCAATATGGTGGACCTGGATTCCGATCCGTCCAAAATTATTGAGGTGGTCGCTATCGGCAAGCAGTTACTCATGACACGTGGTGCTTTGACGACATTCAGTATCGCGAACGATGTTGCCAAATATTTTGCCATTATTCCGGCGATGTTCATGCTGGCGATTCCGCAAATGAGCGCATTGAACGTGATGGGGCTTGGCTCTCCGTTGTCCGCTATTTTGTCGGCGCTGATCTTTAATGCTGTTATTATTCCACTTCTGATCCCGCTGGCCATGAAGGGCGTGAAGTATAAGCCCATGAGCTCGGATCGTCTGCTTGGACGGAATTTGCTCATTTACGGTTTGGGCGGTATGGTGGTGCCGTTTGTTGGCATTAAAGCCATTGATTTGCTAGTGCATTTGTGGATTTAACGCAGCCTGTGAAGGTGTGCATTTTGGATATGAATGGAAGCGGAAAGGGTGAGCAACATGAGTGGCTTTTATCGGATGATGTCTGGACGAAGATTTGCTGCACACGAAAAAGCCGGGTCTGCCGGGCACGAGAATAACAAGCGTCCAGAGACGGATGCTGTGCCGAATGGACAGCCGGAGAGAGAAGAGATGCGGGGAGGCGCCATTGTTGGCGTGGCCTTGCGTACCTCGGTATTGATGATCCTCCTGTGCGGCCTCGCTTATCCGCTGGTTAGCACGGGCGTGGCACAGGTATTGTTTCCGCAGCAGGCGAATGGCAGTATGCTTCGTAATGCGGAGGGTCAGGTAGTCGGCTCCGAGCTGATCGGGCAGTCTTTTGCGAATCCGGCGTTTTTTCAGGGGCGGATATCGAGCATTGATTATAATGGGGCCGGTTCAGGCTCCAGTAACTACGCACCGTCCAATCCGGCCTTGATACAGCGGGTCAAGGATTCCATAGCGGATTGGCAGAAAAATAATCCGGATGTACCGATCAGTCAGGTTCCGGTGGACCTGATTACGAACTCCGGCTCCGGTCTGGACCCGCATATCTCGCCGCAGGCGGCACAGGTTCAAATCCCGCGTATTAGCGGCTTGACGGGTATTGCGCAGGATAAGCTGAAGGCACTGGTGCAGGAGCAGACCGAAGGCCGTAGTGCCGGAGTGTTCGGTGAGCCACGTGTGAACGTGCTCAAGCTGAACCTCGCGCTTGAAGCCCAAACGCAGGCCCAGCCTGCCAAGCGGTAAGTCTAGAGGTTGGAATAGAGTGATCAAAAAAAGGTATCCCGCAGCCAATTGGGCTAGTGAGATACCTTTTTCTTGATTTTAAAGTGTTGCTTATCTCTCAATGACCTGAAATGGTTTGAATGATAAGCACCACATTCAAAACAATGATGACGGCCGTCACGATCCAGGTTAATACTTTTTGCCATGTTTTGTTCGCAAACTCACCCATACGCTTTTTGTCGCTGGTGAAAATCAGCAACGGGATGATGGCAAAGGGAAGCTGGATGGACAGAATAACCTGACTTAGGACCAGCAGCTCTTCGGCACCTTTTTCACCCGCGATAGCTGTAACGATTACCGCTGGAATGATAGCAATGAGTCGGGTTACGAGACGACGCAGCCAAGGCGCGAGACGAAGGCTGAGAAAGCCCTCCATGACGATTTGCCCCGCTAAGGTACCGGTTACGGTTGAATTCTGACCGGAAGCGAGCAGCGCCACCCCGAATAGGATACTCGCGAGTGTGGTTCCGAGCAATGGCGACAGCAGATAGTAAGCATCACTGATTTCCGCCACATCGGTTTTTCCAGCGGTATGGAACACGGCTGCGGCCACGATCAGAATGGCGGCATTGATAAACAGGGCGAACATGAGCGCTATACTCGAATCCCATGTGGCGAATTTGATAGCCTCCCGTTTGCCTGCTGACGTCTGCTCGAATTTACGAGTTTGTACGATGGACGAATGCAGGTACAGGTTATGGGGCATTACGGTAGCGCCCATGATACCGATGGCGATATACAACATGCTTGGATTGGTCAAAATTTGCGAGTCTGGCACAAAGCCACCTAACACGCCGCTCCATTCCGGCTGGGCTAAAATGAGATTGATGCCAAAGCAGCCGGCAATCGTGGCCATTAGTACAATGACCAGCGTTTCCAAAGCACGAAAACCTTTGTTTTGCAGTAATAAAATGAGCATGACATCGAAGGCAGTAATCAGGACACCATACAATAGCGGTATGCCGAACAGCAGCTTTAGTGCAATGGCTGAACCGATGACCTCGGCCAAATCCATGGCTGCAATAGCGATTTCGCATAGAAGCCATAAGCCGATCGCAACCGGGCGACTGTAGGCTTCACGGCACATTTGAGCCAAATCTTTACCTGTAGCAATGCCTAGCTTGCCGGATAAGGCCTGCAGCAAGATGGCCATTAGATTAGAGATCAGAATGACACTGAGCAGTGTATAGCCAAATTGCGATCCGCCCGCAATGTCTGTGGCCCAGTTGCCGGGGTCCATATAGCCGACAGCGACCATATAGCCGGGTCCGGCAAAGGCGAGGAATTTCCGAAACCACGTGCCGTCCTTCGGGACGTTCAAGGAACGATTCACTTCCGCTAGTGAAGCGATTTCCGCCAAGTTACCTTTTGTATTTTCCATACGCTTCACCTTCTTTATCATGTTGAAATATATTATTAGTGTCATAATGATTGCCTTATCCATATTGTACACCCACAATAGTCTTTGTCTAGTACAACTTTTATGTGGCCAAGCAAAAAATCCTGTTTTATGATTCATTTTGAGTGGTTCGTTTAAAATACATACAAGAAGGAAATCATCATTAACATGACGATGATCCTGGCAGAATGTGAATCATATAAGAAGGAGATGGGAAATCATGGAAGCATTATACACAGCATCAGCAACGGTACATGGTGGAAGAGACGGTTATGTCGCTTCATCGGACGGAGTTTTAAAGCATAAACTCAGTACGCCGAAGGAACTGGGTGGCGCAGGTGGAGAGGCTACGAATCCGGAGCAATTGTTTGCGGCAGGCTATGGCGCCTGTTATGAGAGCGCACTGGCCAATGTTGCTCGCAAGGCCAAGGTAAAAGTGGACAACGTTGAGGTAACCAGCCATGTGTCCATCGGTAAAGACCCGAGCGACGGCGGCTTCCAATTGGCGGTGCGTCTGGACGTGAAAATACCGGGGATTGAACGTTCACAGGCAGAAGATTTGGCGCGTCAAGCGCATGATTTTTGTCCGTATTCCAAAGCGACTCGCGGCAATATTGATGTTGAGCTGAATGTCCTTTGAGCGGGAAGCACATTATCTCTACGCTCCAGCCGCCGATTCATCGGCGGCTTTTGCATATAGACCTTGATTCGCCGAGATCCGCTCCCATTTGACATCATCGCCAAAATTCATTAAGATGGCTTAGGTGATTCTGGTCATCAGGTACGAAACAAATTTGAAAAATACGGGTGATATGATGTCTTACAGACCGAATATTGTTAATTTCACGCTGGCTGGCAGCAACGAAAAAGAAGGGCTTTATGAGTTTAAAATGAGTTTGGCCGATGGAACGGAGTGCCGCGTTTTTTCTCAACGTAATCCGGAGTGGATCTTGACGAATATCAGTCGATTGCTAACGACGCCTTGCCCGGTATGTCATAAGGATTTTATCTGTAAGTGTATGGATAAGTTCCATGATGAGTTTTTAGAGCAAATTAAATCAAAACAGCTGTTTGAGAAAGCATTGAGCTAGTTCTCAAAACAGGTAAAAGCCTATACATTGTTAAACAAGCGTCGGATGATTTCGGCGTTTTTTTGTTTATTTCCTGGAGGTGAAATGCATTTATGAAGCAATCTGACGATGCTTATCAAAATCCTTCTCAGCAAGATTATTTAATTGTGTTGGTGGATGGTGTATGCCATTTTTGTCAGGGGGCGGCCCGCTTCATTATTAAGCGTGACCCGAAGGGGACGTTTCATTTTGGTTCCTTGCAATCCGAGCAGGGACAAAAGCTATTGCGTGCAGGAGGATTGTCAACGGATAAGCTGGATACGTTCGTACTCATTGAAGGCGGTATGTATTACACGAGGTCAACCGCAGCTCTGCGGATTGCCAGACGTCTTCGTTTTCCATATCCGCTGGCCTATGTCTTCATCCTCGTCCCCCGCTTTATACGCAATGCAGTCTATAGCTGGGTGGCACGTAACCGATACCGCTGGTTTGGCAAGGATGAGGAGGATCAATGTCAGATCCCCCCACCAGAGATGAGGCAACGATTTTTTTAACTGTTCAGGATTCAGGTTTCGGAGGAGCAGCTTCCTTATTAGCGCCCTTTTTGGAGCGATGACGACGGATCAGCCATATCACAATTGCCGTAATCAGGATCAGGCCCGCAACGGCTACATATATGATATGACGCACATTGGGTACGTTGACGGATAGCTTTAGCTCATTAGGCTCTAATGGGGCAATGTCCCAATGTAGTGTCTTCCCGTCTGCCGATACACTGTCGGCATTGCTCGCAGCGGGCTGGATCGGTAAGGACAGGCTAAAATTAAGATCAAGCTGCCGCTCCAGTATTTTGCGTGCGAACACATTCATTTGCTCCAATTTGTCACTCAGTCCCCGAGCTTCTTCAGGAAGCATTCGTGGCAGATCGAGCTTCATCGTAAGATCATAGTTAGTTGTGAAAAAATGTGGGGTCACAGCGCGTTTAAATTCTAATCCCTCAGGTAGATTTAGACCCTGATTGGGATTTTTTCCGCTTGCACTCCAATCTCCTTGATAGTGCCCCTTGATTTGATAACCCTTTCTTCCCTGCTCAGATAGTGGCTGAACATTTAGATTGTTGTTATGAATCCGCTTGGCCAAGCGGTCCAGCAGTCCTGGATTATCCAGCATCACTAGCGTCTGATTGTTTACACTGAACGAAGCATCCATATCCACACTTTGGTCCAGATGAACATCTACATGGACGTCCCCCCGTGCACAGGAAGTGAGAGGGATCAGACAGCACAGCAGCACAAAAATGAGCAGCATTTTCCGTGTTCGATGTTGTTGATGTTTGTCCCGGTAAGGGTCGTACCCTGTTTGCTCCATGATCTTCACCTTCTTTATATATGTTCTTTCATTTAACGATTGGATATCTTCTATATATTACACATTCGGAGAGCTAAAATCGAACGAACTGACAGGATAAATAGATTTTTATATTTAAAATGTTTCCTTAGGGAAACATTTTAGTGTATACTCTAAAATATAGTATTAGGAAAAAATAATTGACATCATGAAATAGTTTGTCCCAAATACATATAAATAGAGGAGGATGTTGAAACATGAATAAACGGTTTAAGGCGGCTGTACCGCGTCGGGCTTTGATCGCAGGAACATTGTTCCTGGTTTTAGTTGCAGCAAGTGCATGCACTGATGGTAAGAGGGCGGAGCAGGGAGCTGCCGGGGAGGCGGGGCAAAAAATAAAGGCCACAGCTACTATTGGCATGATTTCTGATATCGTCGGCAGGGTAGGCGGTAATCATGTGGAGATCACAGGCATTATGAGATCAGGCGTTGACCCGCATTTGTACAAGGCTTCTCAGGGAGATATGCGCAAACTGGATCAGGCAGATATTATTTTTTATAACGGGTTGCATCTGGAAGGGAAAATGCAGGACATTTTGGAGAAGATCGGTAAGCAAAAGCCTGTCGTACCTGTGTCCAAAAATATAGCTCAGGATCAGTTGCGCTCAGGTAGCCCGGAAATGGGGTCGGACCATGATCCGCATATCTGGTTTAACGTACAAAACTGGATGTCTGCGGTAGCAACCGTCAGAGATGAATTGTCGACGCTGGATGCTGCTCATGCGGAGGATTATAAGGCGAATGCAGAAGCTTATCTCGCTGAACTGCGGAAGCTGGATGATTACACGAGGGAGCAGATTGCCAGCATACCGGAAGCCCAGCGCGTGCTCGTCACGGCCCATGATGCTTTTGGCTATTTCGGAGATGCCTACGGCATTCAAGTGAAAGGGCTTCAAGGAATGAGTACAGAATCAGAAGCGGGCTCTCAGGATGTGACCAAGCTGCGTGATTATTTGGTTGGACATAAAATCAAGGCTATATTCGTAGAATCCAGCGTTCCGAGAAAGGCCATAGATGCGGTCATTCAGGGAGCGGCTCAACAGGGGCATACGATCAAGATTGGCGGGGAGCTGTATTCGGATGCGATGGGTGAAGAAGGCACGGAAGACGGTACGTATATTGGAATGGTCAAGCATAACGTCAATACGATTGTTAAAGCTCTTAATTAAAGGAGGAGGAAACATATGAGGCATTCACCGCTTGTGGTTCATGATTTATCTGTAGCTTATCAAAAAAAGCCCGTTCTGCTTGACGTTTCCTTCGAGGTGCCGGAGGGCAAGCTGATTGGTATTATCGGTCCAAACGGGGCCGGAAAGTCCACGCTGATCAAGGCTGCGCTGGGACTAATACCGAAGCTCAGGGGTGAGGTGCTGGTTTACGGCAAGCCTTATAAACAGCAGCTACTCAAGGTTGGTTATGTGCCGCAACGTGAGTCGGTAGATTGGGACTTTCCGACGAATGCGCTGGATGTGGTCATGATGGGACGATACGGCAGACTTGGCTGGTTCAAGCGGCCGGGAGCCGCTGATCGTCAGGCAGCGCTGGAGAGTCTGGACAAGGTGGGAATGAGCGACTATGCGGACAGGCAGATCAGTCAGTTATCTGGTGGGCAGCAGCAGCGTGTTTTTTTAGCCAGAGCACTTGCGCAGAATGCTCAGCTTTATTTTATGGATGAACCGTTTGTAGGTGTGGACGCAGCAACCGAAAAAGCCATTATTTCATTGCTCACAGACCTGAAGCGGCTAGGAAAAACCGTACTTGTCGTTCATCATGATTTGTCTACGGTCACAGATTATTTTGATCAGGTCATGCTGCTGAACGGGCATCTGATGGCGTTCGGAGAGACGGCAGATATTTTCACCGAGGAAAATCTGCAACGTACATATGGCGGACGTCTGAGTATACTCAAAACAGGCCCGGATTCCGGCACGATACTCGGAGTGAGGTGAGCGGTATGACAAGCTTGGCTACGCTTTTGACCGATCCGAATATGCAGTGGATTTTGCTGGGCTGCATCTTGCTCGGTTTAAGCAGCGGCGTGATTGGCAGCTTTATGTATTTGCGCAAGCAGTCGCTTATGGGGGATGCTTTGGCACATGCGGCTTTGCCGGGGGTATGTGTAGCGTTTATGATAACGGGCACAAAATCCGTGTTTGGATTTATGATCGGGGCCGCCATTGCAGGCATTGTTGCGACCTTTGCCATCAGTGCGCTGACCCGGTACTCACGAATCAAAAACGATTCGGCGATTGCAGCCGTGCTGTCTGTATTTTTCGGCTTTGGCATTATGCTCTTGACGGAAATCCAGCACAGTGGGGCGGGGAATCAGAGCGGATTGGATAAGTTCCTGTTTGGTCAGGCAGCGGCGATGGTATTATCTGATGTCTACACGATGGCGACTATTTCGGTGGTGCTGATCGGGGTCTGTATACTGTTCTTCAAGGAATTTAAGCTGCTTAGCTTTGATCCCGGCTTTGCCCGTGGACTTGGTTTTCCCGCAGGTTTGCTGGATAAGCTGTTGATGCTGCTGATTGTTATTGCGGTGGTTGCCGGTATTCAGGCGGTGGGTGTCATCATGATGGCGGCCTTGTTGATTACACCCGCAGTGTCTGCAAGATACTGGACAGAGAAGCTGGGGATCATGGTGTGTCTGTCAGGCTTGTTTGGTGCTATAGCGGGCTTCGGTGGAACGGTCATTAGCTCTCTGGGGCAAAATCTGCCTACAGGGCCCTTGTGTGTGCTGTGTGCGACTGCCGTGTTCGGTGTGAGTCTGGTTTTTGCGCCGCAGCGCGGGTTAATTTCCAAGGCTATCGTTCGGTTGAACGCCAAAAAGAATCTGGAGCAGGCAGCCGCAACCCAGCCACGAAAGGAACGTGCCCTGTGAGTACATTTTACGTGATCTTGACTGGAATGTTAGTGGCAGGGGGATGCAGTATTGTCGGCTGTTTTCTCGTGCTTCGGAAAATGGCCATGATCGGTGATGCCATCAGCCATGCCGTGTTGCCGGGGATTGTCATTGCTTTTTTGATCAGCGGTTCCAGAGATTCGGTGTGGATGATGTTCGGTGCGGCGGTGTTGGGACTCCTGACGGTGTATCTGATTCAGTTGTTCCAGCAAAGCGGTCTGCAAAGTGACGCCGCCATTGGTGTGGTGTTTACAACATTGTTTGCCATAGGCGTTCTGCTGGTTAGCGTGTTTGCTTCCAATGTCCATCTGGATATGGATCACGTGCTATATGGTGAGATTGCATATGTGCCATGGAATACGCTGGAGATAGCCGGCGTAGATGTCGGTCCGAGAGCGGTATGGATTACGGGTGCGATGTTTTTGATTAATTTGCTCGTGGTAGGTGTATTTTTTAAGCAATTTAAAATCACTTCCTTCGATCCTGCGCTGGCGGCTTCGGTAGGTATTCCGGTTGTTTTTTTTCACTATCTGCTTATGAGTCTCGTCTCGCTTACGACGGTGGCATCGTTTGAGAGCGTGGGTGCGATTCTGGTGGTAGGAATGCTCGTGGTACCGCCTCTTACGGCTTATCTGCTGACGGAGAAGTTATCCCGTATGATTGTGTACAGCGTCGGGTTGGGGGCGATCAGTTCGGTAGCAGGCTTTTACATAGCAAGTGTACTGGATGCCTCTATTGCCGCATGTATGCTGTGTGTATCGGGTTTGCTGTTGCTGTTGGCCTTTCTCTTTTCCCCGTCCCATGGGGTGGTGTGGCAAAAGTTGTTCCAGCAACGAGGACTGGTTCGTGAAGACAGCAAGTAATTCGCAGAAAGCGTTCATCTATGAGTGCCTAAAATAGCGTGCAGACAGGTAGAAAATGCCTGAATGCGCGTTTTTTTGCGCGTATGCTGCCCTGTGTGACTTATTTTGCGCAAGCTGGAGTGGGTCGTCTTGAATTGTTGGGGACACGGGAGTACATTCATTACAGCGATACGAGAACGGACGGAACGATCTGTCACGTTGCAGGGAGGTACAAAGATGGAGAGCTTTAAACGTAAATCGCCAGAGGAAATATTGGATTCCATTAACAAATTGCATCGGGGCAGACTCAAAATATACATTGGAGCGGTCAGTGGGTCAGGCAAAACGTATCATATGCTTCAGGAAGGACAATCGCTTCAGCATGAAGGTATCGACGTTGTAATTTGTGCAGTATCGACCATGCAGCGGCGCGAGACGGTGGAGCAGGTAGGCACACTGGAGCGGGTGCCCAGTATCCATTGGGTTCAGGATGAGGTGGAGCAAAAGGATTTGAATCTGAAAGCACTGGAGGAACGCAATCCCGAGGTGGTGCTGGTGGACCATTTGGCACATCACAACCGGGAAGGCGCCCCATTTCCAACCCGGCTGGAGGATATTCAATATCTACTGGAGCTGGGGATTAGCGTCATTACGACGGTCAATGTCTATGAACTGGAAGGGATTACGGAATGGGTTTATCAGCTAACAGGGATAGAGGCAGAATATACGGTTCCTATCGACACACTGGAACTGGCGGATGAAATTCGTTTGATTGATGTCACACCCGAAACGATTTTGGAACGGCTGGCGAAAGGGTACATGCATGCGCCCAATCCTGAGATGTTTCATCGGGGGAATCTGGGTAAGCTGCGTGAACTGGCTCTGCGATTGGTAGCGGAGGATGTGAACGATTCGCTGGAGCGGCATCGGGAGGAATTGGGTTTGCACGGGGCGTCAGGAGCCGCAGAGCGTATTTTGGTGCCTGTCCAGTATCACTGGAACGGGTCCATTTATGTACGCAGGGGGGAGCAGGTGGCCAAGCGGCTGGGCGGAGATATGCTGGTGGCCTCCTTTGTCGATCCGAGGCGCAAGCTGTCCAAGGAATCGGCGGCCTTCAAGCGCTCAATTGTGCAGCTGGTTGACAAGGTAGGATCGGAATTTGAAGAAATCCCGCTCATTTCCCGCAGAAGATTGCCTCGGCAGCTTATCCATTATGCGGTGGCGCGTAATGTTACCCGGATCGTTATGGGACATTCCCGGCAGACCCGGTGGCAGGAGCTGGTTAGAGGTTCGCTGGTAAACGGGATTTTTAAGCGGATGAAAAATATGGACCTGCTGCTTATTGCTGACCGCGCCGAGCAGGAGGGTGAACGTATTTTGCCGACGATGAGGCAGGAAGAAGACAATGATCCATACCATCGTCTGAGCGACGAGGAAGCGCAGGCTGAGGCTGCCAAAATCCGGCGTGGCAAGCTCAAGGTATATATTGGTGCCGCTCCCGGTGTCGGCAAGACGTACACGATGCTCAGAGAGGGAAATGATCTGCTGACAAGCGGGATTGATGTAGTTATCGGACTGCTGGAAACGCATGGAAGGGCGGAAACGCTGGCACAAGTAGGCTCGCTGGATACCGTTTCCCGCCAGATTATCGAGCGTCATGGCGTATATTTGGAGGAAATGGACACGGAAGCGATTCTCAAGCGTAATCCCGAGGTGGTCCTTATTGATGAGCTGGCACATACCAATGTTCCCGGCAGTTCGAGATCCAAACGCTATGAGGATGTATTGACGATTTTGGATCAAGGAATTTCTGTCATTTCTACAATGAATGTACAGCACCTGGAAAGCCTGAATGATGCGGTCGAGCAGATTACCGGCATTCGGGTGAGGGAGACCGTTCCCGACCGTATGATGCGGCTGGCCGATGAGGTACAGCTCATTGATGTGGCTCCCAAATCGTTGCAGCAGCGTATGCGTGATGGCAAAATATACGATCCTACCAAAGTGGAGCAGGCGCTTAGCCATTTTTTTAAATTAGGTAATCTGATTGCCCTGCGGGAGCTTGCTTTGCGGGAATTGGCAGATGATGTAGACGAACGGCTGGAATCCTGGGATCGGCACGAATCGCTTAGAGGGCCGTGGCGTAGAGAGGAAGTAATCTTCGTAGGGGTTACGCTCAGTAATAATGCTGAAAGGCTGATTCGACGCGGCTTTCGTATTGCTTTTCGTCTGAAGGCGGTGTGGATCGTGACCTATGTTCATGTCGGTATAAGCATTCCGGAGAAGCTAAATTCCCGGGTGGAACAGTTGAAAATGCTAACCCACCGTCTGGGAGGAACCTTCGAAATCCGGCTTGTTTCCAGTCGGAGAGAGATTGCTGACATATTAATTACTCCGGTGGAAGGATATACGGGTACGCAGTTAATTGTGGGGCAGTCTTCCAGAAGCAGCCGTTGGGGAAAGGATGCGGTCGTACCGCAAATTCTCCGTCGAGCGCGTCATATGGATGTTCTGATCGTGGCGGACTATGACCCGGACATCAAGTTGGAGGAAGAGGATTGAATCGCCCAATCCTTTTATAAATAGTCAGATGCTGGTTTCCGGTTGCTCAGTGCTTCCATAGTATATTCTATCTCAAAGAATTGGAGGCGAATTTGAATATGTTTAAACATCATCCGCGTCATTGTCATTTTCCTAAGCCCAAAAAACGTTTCTTTAAGAAGATTATCAAAACAACGGTGTTTACAATTAAATTTGTACCTAAAGTTAAACGTCGTCATTTCATTCATGAAGAATGTGGTTTTCTGAAAGAACATCACCATCACCACCGGAAACATCGTCATCATCGTCATCATCACTGTCATCGTCCATGTCATCACAAATTCTACTAAGATTAAGGCAATGGAGGCGGGCTTGAATGCCCGCCTTTTACTACATAAGGGTTGTGAAGAAATTCTAGCATAAAAAATGCTTGCTCTAAAATAGGCGCTGTGCTATTCTACCAGTAAATAGATTGGACGTGACGGAAGCACCGTTCACCAACCGTATGTACTTCGTGTACTTACGGATGGGTGAACGGTGCTTTTTTGCGTTGTTGTTTGGGGGGGGATGAGCGTCATGATTCCGGTAAAAGTAGTGCTGGCTGTAGAAAGCCGGGATTATATTGAGCCACTGCTGAATTATGTACATGGAAGCGAGTACGCCAGGAGGCTGAGGGTAACGGCATTTTCGCAGACAGAGGCATTTCGTCATTACATGATGGAAGCACCTGGAGTTAAAAAGCCGGATGTTGTGGTGGGTGAATCGGCTTTTTTGAGTCTGTGGACAGATCGGGAAACTTCTGATATTCCTTGTCTGGTGCTACATGAGGGAGAACAGGTGAGCGAATACGGACAACCTTTATTAAAATATCAGCCCTTGTCTGAACTGGTGGGCTTTATTTTGGAAACGGCGAGACAGCGGACAAGTGGGCGGCAGAGCGTAAACAGCCGGGAAGGCGGAATGATTATTGGCATGGTTGCAGCCTCCGGTGGGCTGGGCAAAACAACGGCCGCGCTCAATATATCCAAGCAGCTGGGAAATGAGGGGTATTCGGTTTTTTATTTGAATTTGGAAACGGTGGATTCAAGTTCGTTGTTCACGGGTTCCGGCGGTTCTAGTGGAGCAGAAGGAGAGGGGCTGTCCAGACTGCTTTATGATCTCAAGGCGATGAGACATGACGGAAATCCCTTATCTGTCGCTTCGTATTGTGTGCGCCGTTCTGAAATTCAGGCCGACACCTTTCAACCTGTCGATAACCGCAAGGAACTGATAGACATGACCTGTGATGAAGCGGTAGAGCTGATTCGGACGATTGCCGAAAGTGGACAGTATGATGTCGTAATCGTAGATGGCGAGTCTGAAAATAGTGATCGGGCTCAAGCTGTGCTTAAAGCCAGTCATAGGCTGATTTGGCTGCTGGCAGACGACTTAATGAGCATGCACAAATGTGGGCTATGGCTGGATGTTCTGGAAGCCACACAGCCGGAAGGATTTGAAGCCATGCTGACCAAAACCCGTTTTGTGGTAAACCGTTATATGGGAACTATGACCAACTCGTTACCTCGGGATTTTATGGAGCTGAACGGGGCGTTGCCTTACATTCCTTCATGGAAGCAGATGCAGCATCGTGAGCTGCTGCTTAGTTCGCCGATTTATCAGCGGGAAATTCACCAGCTGTGCCGCGAGCTGCTGAATGTGGAGACTGTAACACAGCCGCCCGCCGCTTGGGCTTAAAGGGGGCCGATGAATATGAATGAAGAACGGTTTCGTGCACTACGAGCGGATATCCGTGGAGGTCTGGACGTCACATCCTCAGTAGGGGATGCAGAGTTAGTGCGGCATATTGAAAATCGAATTTTGCATGACACAGAGCTGGCAGGTTTGACCTCCAGAGAAAAGCATGCGCTGGTCCGCAAAATTTTTAATTCCTTCCGTGGGCTGGATGTGCTCCAGCCATTGATTGATGACCCCACGGTTACGGAAATTATGATTAACAGTCACCGCGAAATTTTTGTGGAGCGGGCGGGCGAGGTGATCCAGGCACCCGATCAATTTGAATCCCGTGAGCGACTTGAGGATTTGATCCAGACGATTGTAGCCGGGGTGAACCGGATTGTGAATGAGTCTTCACCGATTGTCGACGCCAGATTGAAGGACGGGTCACGTGTAAATATTGTGCTACCGCCAGTCGCTCTCAAGGGGCCGACGATGACGATTCGGAAGTTTCCCGAGCGTCCGATGACGATGGATGATTTGATACGAATGGGGGCGCTGGATGCAGAAGCCGCCCATATGCTCAAGGACTTGGTGCGCAGCAAGTACAACATTTTTATAAGCGGGGGTACGGGTTCCGGTAAAACCACCTTTCTGAATGCATTATCCCAGTTTATCCCGCCATCGGAACGGATTATTACGATTGAAGATTCGGCAGAGCTGCAAATTGTAACCGTCCCTAATCTGGTTTCCATGGAAACACGGAATGCCAACACCGAGGGGAAGGGCGAAATCACGATTCGTGATCTGATTCGTTCCTCCCTGCGTATGCGGCCCAATCGCATTGTGGTGGGTGAGGTCAGGGGGAGTGAGGCTTTGGATATGCTGCATGACAAATCTATAAAAAGGTAATTAAAGGAGATATACAAACATGGGCAAAATGATTGTACGGTATAGTATTCTTCGTAACAATGGCTTTGGAAAGTTTGTTATGGAGAAAAAAACTGCAACTATGAATTGCGAAATGAACTTAAAAGACTACGAATACCAGCAGGAGAGCATAGTGAATGAGATAGGCTCAATTGAGAGCGTTAAGCCAACGCAGGTGAGAGTTACGGGGATTTTGAGACTTCCCTTTTCATAAGGTGAATAACAGCTTTAGAACGAACGTGAGAGCGTCTAAGGAGTATGTCATTGTAAAGTGTAAGGAATCAAAAAAATTATACTCGAACGAGTGTACTGTTATATGGTATATTGTTCCTATTGTTAAAGGTTTATTTCAAATAAGAGGTGATAGCAGATGGGAATCGTCAAAATCAATGGAAAGTATGTTTCTTATAACACTTATGATAATGAGACTGTTACTTGCCGAAATTGCGATATATTATATATGATACGAACTGCTGATATTAAAAGAGATTGGTGTTGTCCTGTGTGTGGTAGCAAACTGCAAATAAATTTTTGGCACAAAGATGCTGAATGGACAGTGATGAGGATGAGGGATTATGAACTAAGAAAAGGTATGATGTTCGTAATAAAACACAGAATGACTTCTCATAATATATTGGAAATTAAAAAATATACAAATGGAACGAAATTACACTTAAAAGGACAAGGTTCATATAAAATAAAGAACGATGAGTTTTACGAGGTATGTTAAATTTTATATGAAATATCACTATTTTATTAATGGAGGAAAATTTCATGTCTGAAATCTTTGGTTACAAGCCAAGCGAAGATGGAAAGTTGATGCCACACTCATTTGAAGCAAAAATTGTGAAACTGACATTTCACCGAGTCAGTTTGGTTTAAGTGAACAAGACATGGCAAAACTATTCGCTAAATGTTCTGTACCGAATAAAGAACAGAAGAATTTCGAAAATAATTTCGAAGATAAAATAAGCCCCATCTTACTGGATGCTCATCGACTTCGTATGGATAGACTACTGGACAGGGTTGAAGAATTAGCAATAGGAATTATGGAGGCTTTATGCAAGATAAATGTTGGTCAACCAGAATATTGCCGATCTATTAGACATAGTTGAGTCACATCGATAAAATGGACAGGTGTTATAAGGAGGAGTTACATTGTCACACCCAAAAATGTTTATCAATTTATTAGAATATGAAATACAAAGCTATCAAGAGAATAGAACGTCTGGCGCTCTTACAGTAGAAGAACAACAAGAATATAATAGAATGAATAATATTCGTAATAAACTGATTAAAGGTAAAGATTTAACTGAAGATGATGCGTACGATCTATATAGCCATATATCATATCGATGCAATAATGAAGTTCTTGAAAATTTTATTTTTAAATTCATTACTAAGGAATCGTTCAATAGAAAGCAAGCGGAGTGGAAAAAGAGGAACACGCTAAATTTAGATGATTTTTTCGGATGAAATGGCTATTTTAGAGATGAAATGGGAGGAAAGGATGTATTGAAGACAACTCATGTGGGGGAAATCCGAAAATTGGTGCGTAGACAGGTCGGAACTATTAATACGAAGTTTGAGTTGAATCTAGCGGTAAAAGAAGAAAAGCTGGAGAAGGGATTTCAAATGGTAGCAGATGCTCCTGAGACAATTATTTATGATCCCAATGAGATAAAAGATGTATTTAACAACCCGCGCTTTTTTGATCAGGCTGGCGTGTCGACAATAGCTAATTTAATAAAGATTCTAATTGCACACGAAACTGGACACTTAATTGATTATAAGAGAAATAGTTTTCTTTTTTATAATAAAGGCCATGAAGAACAAATGGAGCTAAATGCATGGAAGCTAGGCGAGCAATACATTGATGATGAAATTAGAAGTGAATATGAAACATTTAAGGATTTTTCATTAGATTCATACCGAAGATCAAACAAATTTAAACAATAAAAATAAAAGATGTTTTTTAAAAGGAAGGTAGAGTATGTATTCACATATTGACATACTTAATGAGATGGTGAAAGAAAAAAAGGTAAAATCAACAAAAAATATAGCAGCAATATTTGTTGGAGAAGCAGTGCAAATATGGTATATGTATGGAGCTTGGGTTATTGCTGAACCAGAAAAAGAAATGAGATCTGGACGTTCATCAAGTTACGAAAGTTTTTTGAGCATGATCGCTGAAAAATATCCATCTGAGGAATTTGGGGAACATAAAATAATCGCTTGATCGTATAAAATGCATGTTTCAAATGTTCTGTAACAATACAAACACTCAAGTCTGTATAAAACACCAATTTTACCATCCAGTTACCCCCATATTGACGGTGACTGGATTTTTTGTATCCAAATCGTACGACGTCGGATGGTTTGTGCTTGTGGAATTTTCGACCACTTCAATATCTTCATTGAGAAATGTGAGCGGTTAAAAAATAATTGAATCAAGTACTTGGCAGGATAAAAAAAGATATGCCAATTGTTATTTGCATAGTGTTTTCAAAAACTCATTACTATTTTTAATCTACAGCACAAGATATTAAAAATAAAATTGTTTTTTTATTACATATTTCGACAACATTTTTAAATTTATAATGATATTATATTAAATAAGAATTATAAACAAATTAAACAGTAGATTAAAAAATATTGATTTTTTCAAGAAGAAATGTTATAGTTTGGTAGAAAAAAACACACTTATTGGAGGTAATTTGATGAAAAGTATTAAATTGTTATCTGTTTTGACTCTTGGTATCTCAGTTTCGTTATTTAGCACTGTTGTAGCATCTGCATCACCCATTGTTAATTATTCCAAATTACAAAACTATGATGTTGCCGAAAAAAAACAAGATTTATCAAAAGAAGAGATACTAAAAAGTATGCCTGATTATAATCCGAAGCTTGAGGCAGAGTATAAATTTAATTACGATAACCTTAAAGATTTGGAGAAAGAAGCAAAAGAGTCGCCTGAACCTCCCACTCTTGAAGAGATGAAATCAGTAACTTCTTCAACTTATAACAATTTAACGCTCCAAGGAGGGCCTTTAGTAGAGTTGGCAAGAACAGAAATAAAATTGCAATTGATTTCACCTATGGAGGTTTATGGTTTAAATTATTCAGCAAACATGCTAAACTGGTCTTTACAAGATAATCCGGGAACATACACTAGATTGAGTAATTCGGGTTTTTCTACTGATTTGAAAAATACTGTGAAGATACAGAATATTTTAGATGCTTTTAAAACCAAACTTTCCTCGGTTAGTGGAACTTCATATAGTGTAAATAATAGTGTGGGGCTAACTACATCTAACTCCACTCAGGATTTCTATTTAGCGCTACATAATGTTAACTATGAAATTGCTGCAAACAAATCAAATGGTAGATGGGATATTCAGATGTATATAACTGATAATTACGATTTTGCTTATCAAAACATTACTAGTGCTAGTGGTTTTAAATCTGCTTTTGTTAGAATAGTTAATAATTATGCTCAATATTACCAAACTTATGGTGCTATTGTGCCCTATAATGTTAGAATATTCATAAACGACTCTAAATAACTGGAAAATTATAAAAAAGTAAAAGAGGAGGTAAAGAATAGGATATGTTTAAAAAAATTATGTTCTTTACCTTTTCACTTATCGTTTCCTTAGTTTCCTGTTATAGTCTTGTGCAATTTTGGCTTTGGGATGCTACCCAACACGAAAGCGATTATAGTGAATTAGAGAATGGTTTAGCTATTTTTGCTGTTGGACTCATATTTTCCTTTATATTGTTAGTATTTCATATAGTGTTCCATATAAATGTTTTTATAAAGTATATACACAAGAGTGAAAAACCTTTAATTGTTAAAAATATATTTTTTAGCGAAAATAAACTAGGGGTTTTAGTGCGTTGTATACTTTTGGGGATTCTTATATTAGGGTACGTTTTGTTGAGAGATATCCCGCTCAATATTTTGATTGTATTTAGTCTAACCTACATTTGTTATAGTGTGTGGGTATTACAAATTAGAGAAGAAAAAAGATGAGTTTTAAATAAAATTTTCGCTCCTAAATACTATTTAGTATTTAGGAGTTTTTTAATTAATAGCACTCTCCTGTTCCTATAAACTGTATAAGTTTAAATTACAGCGTTATTACGTATTAACTTTAATTTGCATTCAACGTAAAATTTCGTTCAATCGGTGTACACGACAAATAAGCCTAGATAGAATCACCTAGGCTCTTTGCTGTGTTTATGAACGATGTGATTTCAAACCTCTTCAAGTCTTGATTCAACAATGCTCAATCTATCCTCATTTTTTTGTACTCGTTCTCCCAAATCATTAATCTTTTTTGTTAGCAAAATCACTTGTTCAGGAGTTGCTACTTCATATGATAAATGCAATTGTTCCTGACTGGTGCTTTTCATTTCTTCTCCTGTGTATTCTTCTCCTCTTGCCAGCCAATCAATAGACACCCTTAAACAATCGCTTATCGCCATGACAACATCTATAGAGGGGCGTTGTTTATTGTTTTCTATATATGAAATCGAAGTTCCAGTGTAGTTTTTGTAACTAATCACTTGTCCGTCTTCATCATATAGAGGTATTCTAATCTTTTCAGCTAGTTCATTTATTTTCATACCGCGCTTAAGTCTCATTTCCTTAATTCTTTCTCCTAATGAATCGTGCATACTTTTATCCTCGCTTTGTATGAAGTAGGTAACTTAAATTCCACAATTATATTATCAGTATATAGCTTTTTTGATAATAAGTATACTTTATGTTCTAACTAAAACTAGTTTATTAAAGTATATCTTGACATTTTTATAGGTATAGTTTATATTTTTCGTAAGAAATACTTTAATTAATGAATTATACTTTAAAGGAGAGAAGACCTAATGTCCAAAAAAACCAACAAGCAAGCCATCATCGACATTGTACGAATGAATCAAATTTGGGAATCAGAAGGGGAAGCTACTGAAAAGGAACTGCACTATTACCACATAACAGACGCTTTAAATCGCAAATGGCAAACTATTGGTCTGAATGTCTCAGACGCAATTCAAGTGTTTGAGCAAGGCAATGACGACAACTGGACTCGTATTATTGCGCCAGCACATTACAATCCAAATATAAGCGTCAATGATCTAATCAGTATGCTTAATATCTCTCCTGAAGCAACAGGAATTCGCAATGATATGCAAATCATCCTGAACACTGTTGAGAGAAGAAATTCCTTCATTAGCAGAATCATCAACGTTAATCCTGAAAGCACATTTCTTTTACTCCACCAAATGAAGGAAGAATATTTACAGCATAGCCAACTTACAGACGAACAGTTCATTCAATTGTACGCTGTAAATCCCGTGGAAGCATTGTCCATGTATTTCTTGCAGCCTATTGATATCATCGCATATTGGGAATGGGCTAACGCTAACGGTACTGCTGAAAAGGCTATCCAGTACAAACGTGAGGATCCATTGTTGCCCTTTATTCAGGCTATTGAACGTTCAGAGGATGAAGCTATGGATATGGCTTCTGGCTGCTAATCTGTCACATGACACAATTATAAAACGAATGGGGAAGATACATATGACAATCGCACTGAGAAAACTGCAACCAACTCAATCCACCACTAACAACAGTGAGGTGTCTGCCATGAACATTGCATTTGAACAACTGTTGATCGAATTTGAAATCAAGCCTACAGCCGTTATCTTTATCGACCTAATGAAGTTTCATCTGAAAACTGTTGAACGTATGAATGAATTTGCTAATCGGATGCTGAACGAAGATTCGCCTTTCTCCTTGATCGTGAAAATGTGGAAAGAAGATGTGGACGCACATAGTTATACTGACAAAGCTGACTTTGTATACGACTATTACCGCGACAAGAAAGCTGCATTTGAACGACTCTTTCAAGAACCAGCACATGACTGGAAGATGGATAGATACGAAACCGATGATCCTGAACGTATTTATGACACATATCTTGAACAAGGCAAATACAGTCACATGACGGAAGTCGCAATGTTCGCTTAATCCAATAATACATAACAGGATGGAGACAACCACATAATTACTTACAGAATAATCTGTCCTGTTATTTCGTGTAACAGCATATTAATGACATTAAGTAGGCTTCAATAACCTTTTTAGGGCTTTTAACAGCTATGGCAATCAAATGTAAAAGAGTCATTTTATCATCATAATCAACACTGTATCGTAACGAGCCGCACTTACTGTAACTATGATTTAGATAACCGCAAATATAAGTGAGTTATAACATAGAAGGGAAGCGAGAGCATGACACAACTACCATTTCCCATAGCACAACGTATGGAGCTTGAACGAAAGCATTTTCCCAACGGTGTCAACGCTGCTCAAATTGCAATGCTAAACAACATAGAAAAACGCCTTGCTGAAGCGTACAAGGCTGGCTATGAGCAATCATCTATATTTGGTTTCCATGAATGGTCGAACAATACTGCAATGGGCTATGCAATCATGGCAATGGAAAGGTTA
Organism: Paenibacillus terrae; assembly: GCF_005217525.1. Classification (GTDB taxonomy): domain Bacteria; phylum Bacillota; class Bacilli; order Paenibacillales; family Paenibacillaceae; genus Paenibacillus; species Paenibacillus terrae_C. The sequence continues at coordinate 576,902 of NZ_PNXQ01000012.1, forward strand.
GATTTTGAATATGTACAGATAAAACGTGTCATAAAATCAATGTATCGTGTATTTGATGGAATAAGTATTGAACAGGCAAGGCAGCACTACAATGAGTCGACATTTTAAGTCGTAAATCAACGCCTGTAACTTTTATATAACTATCATTCTAAAATAAAGGAGCAATCAACATGTACAAATGTGGACGACTTATTAAAGGGAAGCTTTTTCTACAGACTTGGGATGGTCAATTGATCAACCTCAAAACACTGGTTCAAGCCAGCAGAAAGGCTATGTAACATGAATATGGAATGGTTGAACTCAATGTATAGACAGTTGGTAAAAGAGGCAGCAGGGAAGAATATAGAGCTTGAGAGAAGGCTGGAGATTAGGAAGGAATTGAGTATGATTAGACGCATTAAGAGGAATACCAAGGAAGAGAGAATGTGCATGTAAAGTCATGGAGGGTCAAAATTAGCCCCCCCCTTGATTATGAAATAAGCGCCTAGCGATAGGGGCTTTTTTTGTTACCAATATTATAGGTTGTTGCTGATAAAAAGATGATGATATATAATTAAACATAAATAGATATTTTTACAATATTACTAAGGGAGTTGGATTAATGAACAGAAGAGCAGCAGGAGTTTCATTTTGTTTTATAGCAACTATACTCTATGTATCTAGGTATTTTATTGTAACAAATGGTGTAGTAAACTATGCTGATGCACCATTGTATATAGCATTGAATAGGTTAAATGGACATGATGTTCTGCTTGTACTCAGCATAATAGCTTTAATTATAGGAGTAACTTACATCATTATTGAGGAAGTTAGAAAAGGAAAGTAAAGTACTCAATCGTCAAGAAGATAGTAGAAATCAGAGCTATGATCTCTTAACTTTTCTGCCAACTAATCGTCTAAGAAAATCAATGATTAGTCCTGTCAGAAAGAAAGAGATAAAATGGATGATATAGGTGGGAAACTGAACTTTAATAGTTACACTGTCGATTGCTAATTTTGCACTATCAAAGTCAAAAATCCAGTGTCGAAATGGCTCAGTATATACAATAGAATTTAGAAGTGGATTCAATCCGATAAGGAGGACATTTTTATCATCATTTCCCAAATAGTTATTCAAGCATATTAAAATGCTTATTACTGAAAACCAAAACGTGGCTTTCTTATAAGGCATAAGCAACACTCCTCCCCAATTTTTTCTTTTATATTGTATCATATCCCTTTGAGTGATTTCATTTTACATAAAACAGCAACAAAGTTCATTATAGAAGAATATATATAATAGCTTTTGTCTTATTAGCATATTGAAGAGGATGATATAAAAATGAATCCAAACCAGCTTCACACAATGACCTACACACTAAACAGCGGTATTAAAGGAAGTATTAACCTGTCCACTAAACAAATACAGGGATGGATAGAATCATATCGTGTAGGAAGTAAATATGTAACCACAGTAGGCAAAGAACATTTTGGATTAAATCCTGAGCTTGTAGCAGACTTTAAGGTACATAATGAATTTTCTGAGCAAAGGGAACATGTGACAGCAATACAACCTACAGCAGCAAGCAAGGCCAATGAGCAGCTAGCAGACGCATACAGTCAGCATAAGACATTGATTCAGGTAGAGTGTAAATGTGGAGCTTCCTATATAGAGGAATCAGCATACAAACGTAGCAAATGGGGCTGTAAAGAGTGTGGTGAAATTGTGTTTCTGGATAGCAAGAAGGGGATGGTGGAAACATTAAAAGGTAAGGCTTGGTATATGACCAATAGGTATTTTGTTGAGAGAGGTTGAGGCTTCTTTCATTTTGAAATAAACCTCTACATGCAATGGATCACGGCTTTTTGCAACTTGCCAAAACCCACAATAGGCTTTTGACGAACTGTCAAATCCCTTGATATTACCGGGTTTAACGTAGTGTTAAACGGTTGGACACAGCGTCCAACTTTGGGGTGTCACCTCATGTCACCAAGTGACACGATTAGTTTGGGACATCCCAAAATAGGGGTTCCAACTTTAGATGTGGTATCTGCAATAATATAGACAATCTATATTCGGATGTAACGAATCCCGACAACTGAATTGGACTCATTGACATTTTAAATGTCGCGTTCCACGACAATAGAACTGACGGTAATTTACCTTCGAGCCTTCTAAGCTTAACTTAGTAGCCCAATACTGGAATCAATTCAATAATTAGATTGTTCAGGACGAAGTTTTGTCCTCCCTACGTGTCTTACCAAACTTGATGAGTCCTAAGTTTAACTTAGTGCTGACCAAAATAATTTTGCTCACCAATTTCATTTTCAATATCAGCTTGAGTTTTTGCCAAAGCAAAATTATTTTGGTTTGCCTCTTTGTCATTGGATAGTAATTATTTTCTATCCTCTTATCATACTGATTGTCCGATTATTAAATATTGAATCAATTTTAGTATAAGACTGGGCTACTAAGTTAAGCTTAAAAGGCTCAAAGGTGAAATGGTTTTGAGTACCACTATGGTACGGGAGAATATTCGGCCAATATATGAGGAACAAAACTAGGTTAAACCGAGTTACAAGCAAATAGCTGGTCAATCAGTATTTGAAATTGGACGACGATTAAAACATGTGAAAGAGAATGACTTGGTACATGGTGAATGGTCACGTTGGTGTGCTGATGAGATAAGGATGACACGTCAACAGGCAGACAAATTCATCGTAGTTTTCGACGAGTTAGGAATAGATGACAATCCGAATTGTCAAATTGGAGTAACTAGATTATACGAAATAGCGCTGCTGCCACCAGAAGATCGGGAACGAGAGCATACGTTGAAATCAGGTGAACGGAAGACAGTGAATGAAATGACTGTGAGGGAGGTTAGATTTGAGTTTCTTCTATTATATATAATTGTACTCTTCTGTCTTTGGGACATCTTGTCCTAGAGATGGCATACATATATGAATTGAGTAAGCCTATTAGAGTGAAAATTGATGAAAATATGTCATCTACTCCGCGATTCTTGTTACGATTCACGATACGTGTTTGCTGTGCGTGAAAGTATAGATAAATAATGGATTTTGCGAATTTTAGTTTTTTACAATTTAATTAATAAAAATTAAATAATTCCTTGATCCATCAAGCTTTTTTGAATATTTTTCTCCGATAACTACGATTGAAACCACGATGCAAAGCAATTCTTTATAAATCCCTTTATTTATCTATTCTTTTGCTATTTTCTCGATACAGCCACGATACAAATATATTCAGGTACGATTTTGGTTCAAACACGTCCAAAAGCTATATAGAATAAGTGTTTTATGAACATATGATCAAGTTTAACGATTGAGTTTCGATACGGGTGTCGATGAAGGTTGTCCTCTACAGTGTCTCCAAAGTTGGCGATACCCTCATATGGTTGACACAGCGTCAACATTGACTGTCTAACGTACAAATCACACGACTTTGATATTTTCTATGTTGTTCAATGGGTTTAACGCTGCGTTAAACTTTTCTTGACTATATCAGTGTTAACCGTCCTGAATTTCAAGATGGTTATTTCTGCTGACCATTTTGTCCGGCAGAATGTTGTATAGTCAATAATTTTCATCAATTCTAGTAATACCACATAACAACAATTATGTTGCAAAGTGAAAGAGATAACAGTATAATTAGACTATATAATGCAACATAATTTATATAGAATCTACTTGAATTGAATGCAACATAATTGTATGGGAGTGGTGAAGATGATCCAAGCTTTTGAGGGATACTTACGGCAAGATGAAAAAAGTCTGAATACAATTAAAAGTTACATACTTAATGTAAGTGGATTTATGAAATGGTTTGATGAAAGTAAAGGAATGGAGTTCAATAAGCTGCATAGAGAGAATGTGAAGGATTACATTAGTTATCTCAAAACAGTGAAGAAGCTTGCTCCTGTTTCCATCAATGCTAAGATCAGCGCACTTATTAAGTTTAACGATTACCTGATTGAATCAGGAGTGCAGTCAGAAATTGCGATTAATAAAAAGGATATGTTAAAGATTCAACGTCAATATGCTTCACTGGCTACTGTTGGACTTGCTGACGTTGAGAAGTTCAGACAATTGGTGCTGGAACATGAGTCAAAACGGAACTATGCTATCGTGTCATTACTGGCCTATTGCGGATTGCGGATCAGTGAAGCTCTAAATGTCGGCATGAATGATTTTAATTTGACATCAAGAGAGTTAATTGTATCCGAAGGCAAAGGAAAGAAGACTAGAACTGTGTTTATGGGAGATAAGGCGAGGACAGCCATACAGAGTTGGATTAAAGATCGCTCAGACAAGGGCATTACAAGTGATTATCTGTTTCCAAGTAACAGAGGAGGTAAATTAGACAGAACCGTGATCAATAAGCTTTTCAATAAATATTCAGCGATTGTAGAAAAGGAAATAACTCCCCACGATCTGAGGCATTTCTTCTGCTCTTTTGCCTTAGAAAATGACATGTCAGTCCATGAAGTAGCGAATCAAGCAGGGCATAGCAACATTCATACCACGCTTTTGTATGCCAATCCTACAAAACAAATGATGATAGAGAAGATGAACAGACTCTAAATTCATATGTGTACACTACGTACACACTCACAAGCCTAGGCAATAATCCTGTCTAGGTTTCTTTGTTATTAACATCCATATATTAGTATATAATTAAAATGAGGGGGTGTATTTACACCTAAAACACCTGTTTAATTCCCAAAATTGCCCTTAGCACATCCAGCTACACACTGAAGCTATTTTATAAGCGAACGATTCAGCTATATGAACAATTTGGAGATGCGCAGACATCTGCGTATTTACCTATGGGTAAAATGTTCGAAATGGTATCTCTACCAGAATCTATTGATACCGATACGCAAAATTTTGTGGAACGGGGGGTATTTAAAATCAAATTACCATTCAAATTCCACAAATAATGGCATAGCACTTCCACTCCCCGACTTAGCCTATTTTTTGACTCAATACCACGCAAATTGTTGACGATGTTGGTCTGCTTCACACATCAATTCTAAGCTGAATCCATAGATAAATTACAAAGGAAAATGAGTATCAATGTTTAATCTGGTAACTTTGTATGTTTTGAGTAGTACCGCTATTTTCTACTAAAGATTATCAAGTAAAGAACAATTCGCTTGGCAAAATGAATGATACCCTTAATCAAGAAATCATTGTAAACTATCCAAAAAGGTATCTTAAGTAAATATCTGAGAGGTATATGATTTTGTACCAAAAGATGGTATAATCATGAGCGATAAAACAAATTTATTTTACTACTTGATTCTC
>NZ_PNXQ01000012.1:582221-712654 GCF_005217525.1 Paenibacillus terrae
TACATAATTTATTTAACTATGCATCATATGACGATTTTATGCTGAAAGGGTGGCTTATCCATGACAATCACACCCACGATACGCGCAGAATTAGAAAAATACCTCAGAAAAAATGGCTTAAGCAAAACTGAATTTGGACACATCGCAGGTTTGAATCCGGGTACAGTAAGCGGTATTGTGACGGGTAATAAGTCCATTTCCGTTCACCAGTTGGATCGTATTACTGGAGGTATGGGTTTAGAACCAGACCATTTTCATGAACGTTACATTGAAGAGTGCATTATGGAAGAACCGCTGAACTGGAAAAGAATTAGGCCTTTTTTGTATAGATGTGTACAGTTTAATCGACTGGATTGCTTGCAGCGAGTTGTAGGCATGTTGCTAGATAATCCGGGCTATTTTCCTCATCTCTTTGTAATAGCAGAGGATGCTTTCAAAAAAGGTTATAATGAAGCAGCGGCTTACCTATACGAGAACATCGCTGAGGGCGAGAAGTACCAACATTCTGATCGCTTGGCAGTCTGCCATTATCGTATATTCATAATTCAGGTTGGTGACGATCAGAATCGTAATCTCAAGGCAGCTACAAAATTTGAGGATTTTGTTGAACGCCTAGATGAAATAGATCAGCTTGACGCATTGAAGGACTTGGCGAACGTGTACAGGTCTTTGCGTCAATGGGACAAAGTTGATGAAACAGCTAAAAAAATGAAGCAGAAAGCGAAAGTTCAATATTCAATGAAACATCAACAGAAGAGCCGAGAGCGTGAGGAACCTGATAAGAAGCTGAGTCGCCCCCTGTTTGTGTACATCAGTTATGCCGATTTACTGCGTGCCAGTGTATGTGAAGCGCAAGGCGATTATCAACAAGCTCTACAATATACATACGCCTACGCTAATTTAGATTGGGTTAGGGAGACCGATGAGGATACCAAACACTGGATCGGTTTGTTTAAACACTGGTCACAAGCTAATATACTTGCATATAGGCTTTTATCTGGAGATGTAGGTGTGCTTCATGAATATCTAAACAGTATTGATGTATCATCTGATACAATTCAAGAAGATAGGGTCACTCAACTACTTAACATTATGACAGCAGCTAACCGCTATAAGCTAGGTGTAAATGATATACTTAAACGATTTGAAACTGAGATTGCGTCTTTCTCTCAGCGACCATCGTCTTCCGACATGTATACCCAGCAAGTAATACCAGACTACTCGGCATTATGTGGATATGAATTGGCTTATTATTATTTAAATCAAGGGATGTACGATGATGGTTTTAATCAGTTGTTTGGTGCAATGGTAAAAGCGCATATACTAAATAATGAAACATATTTTATAAATTGTATAGGTTTGTTTGTGCGCTTCAAAGTCCATGCGGTTCCCGAAACCAAAACAGAGTTTTACAATTTCATTGAAAAGGTGTGGTTACACAATGTTGAAAAAAGTGGTAATGCTGATCGTAGCGAGTAGTTTTTTGTTTACCTTAATAATGCCCATTCATCTGGACAGTCATAATGAGATATTTCAAACTTTTGCAACACATGGAGGAGCTTAAACGTGACTCAAAATTTATATGAAAAAGGTTTTTAATTACTACACTCCTAAAAAGGGTCTAGTTACGAAACAACAGGTCACCACGGGGGAATTTAATCTTTCATAATATGGATCAATGGGAAACAAGGCAGAACACTAAATCATATAAAATTTAAGAGAAGGTTAGATGGGATTGTCCGTCTAGCCTTTTTGATTTGCATGGAGTTAGAGAGGATTTATGGGATTGAACATGGAGGAGATAGGGGAAATCAGTATGTATCAAAAGAGGCAGACCAAAATAATTTTGGTCAGCAAAAAACACAAGCCGATATTGCACAAGAGTTAAACATAACAACTCAGCAACTTAGAAATTACAAAAAACTCCTGACACTTATTCCTGAATTACAGGATATGGTTGAGGAGCAGGATGTGTTTTGAACTTGTTTGCATAATTAACACACCTGAATAAAGGGGGATGTGATTTGCATACACCTTGCTTCAATATCCACCGTGACAAATTGTTGTGCTTGGGTAGGTGATCAAAGCGCCCGATAAAATGGCGAAATGTCCATCTGAAAGACATTGCAGAATCTATTGGCGAAAATGAATAGAGTAGGATCAATTAGACTGAAATAATAGCGGATCAAATTTATTTCTTCATTATAAGTATCTCTGGTTGTACTTGCTGGTAAAACGTAAGTTTCCTCCAATATCTTTTTTTTGAAAAATATTCGTTGACAGTATCGTAGGACAGTGTTATATTATGAATACACCATTTGAACGTAGCGAATTCAGTTGGAATCACAAAGAAATGGAGATACAAAATGAAGCGAAAAGTATTGCGAAGGTAAAACGGAATCGAAGAGTGTGAAAGTTAAGTAGTTGACAATACATATTGCATTACCACGAATACAATTAACACAGCAGATTTAAAACACAGTAAGTAGATGAGATGAATACTAGATTAGATAGTCGAAATAAAATTATTTTTAGGATTGGCAAACTTAATATTGTTTTATTTGTTCTGTCAAATTGGATAGTTAAGTTTATTTGTTGTGCGATCTTTGAAAACTGAAAAACAACGGGAGTGGTTTATATTTCTGCGGAGATAACGGTCATTCATTCGCTAAAATATTCATTTATCTTTGAATGAAGATATTTTTTGTTGAGTGCTGTGACTTATTTAGCTTGAAATATATTTGAATGAATAGATAATAACATATAAAACGAAGGGAGTAGTATGTACTTTTGGCTTTTGTAGAGACGCGAGATTTTATTCAAGTTACTGCTAACAACGGTAAGACTAATTTTTCATACATATTTGAAGGTAATGAAGACGAACGCTTATTTAATAGTAAGATTCATAAAAGTAAAATGAAATACTACATCAAAGAAGCTGTCAATGAATTTGAGGAATGGAATAAAAAGGGCTATGGAATTTATTTTTTGCCTAATGGTGGCGGTTACAAAAATGATGAGATAACAGAATTTCGTGCGTGTTTTATCGACATGGATATCAAGGATGAGATTGAACATGAATTTGTTGCTGCTGGATTTACTGGAACCCCCAATGAATTACATGAGCTTGTAAAATCTAAGTTTTATTCGCTGAATAATACCGAGCAACTTAACTATAAACAGATATTCAGGTGTCGTGTTTCAGAATTAAAAAAACGCGGGATTCCTTCAAGCGCTATTGTAGAGACAAAGAACGGGTTCCATGTGTATTATTTACTCAATAACGACACACAGAGACACCAATTTGAAACGCTAGAAGGATTTTTGATTTACATATTTAATGCAGATATGGCTGTGAAGAATCCAGCCCGATTACTACGAGTACCAGATACTATACACCTGAAAGATTCAAATGACCCATTTACAATAAAACTTGAGGAATGGAATCGAAGTATTCGGTATGATTCAGAAGATTTGATAGTTCGTCTTAGGAAAGTTGTTGAGAAGGTACATGCTCAAAAAGATTCGTTGTTATGCGTCAATTCACGTAAAGCGCCAACACATAATACTAAGCTACTGTCCAAAAAGAATGGTCTTCCCCTCAGAGTAGGAATAGATTATTCTTCAATGACTATCGGGAATATTCCTCTAATCAGTAAAGGGTTCGAAGGACTTTCAGAGCTAAAGAGAAGGCTAGGATTAGACAATCAAGACGATCTGTGCTATATAGACCGGGATGATATCAGACAATTCTTGAAGAAACAAAATTTAAAGCAATTGCTTGGGGTGGAGGCTGACAGGTTTTATTGCATATTCCATAACAGTACCAATTCTACCAGTGGAAATATATACCCTTTTGATGATAAATGGTTTTATAAGTGCCATAGTTCACGGTGTGGTGTTCATTACGATATTGTTCAGACTATAGAGAGAATAACAAGGCTTCCTATACATAAAGCATTCGATTATTTAAAAGAACTCTACAATATAGCTGAGATTAAAACAGATTGGCAATTAGACCAAGAAAGGCTCATTGAGTTCAACATTGAGTTTCTGGAACGTTTTAAATATGATGTGGATTTACAAGAGAACTATCCATATCTAACGAAGTTTCTGAAAACTAAAGGTACGTTAGGATTGCTGATACAAATACATGAAGTTGCAAGGAGGAAGCTTCCCCAACTCGCTAAAATGAGAAATATGGATTCAAGCAATGCTATTGTGTTTGCACCTATGAGGAAGGTCATAGAGGAGTTATTGAGCGAAAATTCTGATATACGTAACATTAATAAGGCCAATACAAAAGTAGTGATCATGATATTTATGTATCTGCTTAATTGTGTTGGAATTGATCAATTACCTGATGAAATGCAGAGGAGAATTGAACAGTATCAAAAGGAGTCTCGTAAGAATAGTAATATCCATTACAATAATATAGCGAGATATTATGAAATAGTCAGCATGGATACTGAACGGCTTATACTGGCTGAAGAGATGAGCAAATTCTTTTATCAGAATCATCTAACAATTTTAAACTTTAATCGTGAACAGTTGATCAGCTTGTGTGGAGTAGAAGAGGGCAATCGTGTCTTCCCTGATCGCTCAGATGAAGAAATACCGGGCTTAAACCAATCCATCTCACAGGAGATTAAACGAGTAGTAAATAAGCTAATTCAGGTCAAGGGATGGACATATGACCATGAAGTTATTGAGAATATAGATATCTCAGATTTCGATATGAAGCAACGATACAAAGACAGCTTCAAGTACATACCTAAAAAGAAGTCAGTTGAATTGGATTCATTAACTGTACTGGATAATGATGTAGGATTTCAGAAGTGGCGTTATGGGTTTCTGGCTAAAAAACTAGCTATGAACATACCAGCAATTATTTCTAATCAGGAGTACCGTAAGGCAAGAGTAAATAAGCTATTGAGAAAGCAGTTTGACATTCCTATACATATTAAAGGTTTCGTTTATCATCAAGAAATTTCAGAACAAGGGATACAATTAGAAGACAAGGCTTCACATATCCTACGATTAAAGCAACATGATTTAAGTCTATCTAATGCTAAGATAGCTTCAATAGTTGGATGTTCAAGACAATATGTATCTAATATTCTTAAATGCAGAGATTAAACTTTATATTGATAATCTGATTATAAAAGTGTCAACTAAATGGTCATCTTTAAGCACCTCATATCATTAGACTAAAGAGTAGTAACATTATGAGGTGCTTTAATAGGCATATTTAGTTGACAGGTGGATAACAGAATAAACAAAGTATTGGTCAAAAGTGGATTATTATTGGCTTGTCTTCAGTACATCCTTTTTCTGAATAATCTATTAGGAAATTAAGATGTTTCTTCATAGACAAGGTATTTGTAAGGGGAAGGACAATAACTGTTATTCATAGATAATAGTACAGAGATTAGAGTGTCAGAATGGATATGAAAGGGGTGATGTGGATTGAGCTAGTGTTGGATTGTCTTCACATGAAGTAAGGCAGATTTATATAAAATAATACATATAAAAAGGAGCGATTAAATGAATAGTACAATAAATATCCCTGCTAAAATGCAGGTCGATGCAGGTGTAATGTACGAAAAATTCTTGAAAACTATTGAAAGAACAGAAGGGATTATGCAAAAGGCTGACTTTTCTATTAACAATGAATTGCAAATGCTACGCAACAAAGGGAAACAAGTGGCAGAAAGCATGACCGTTCAATTGAAGAAGATGACTAAAGGATCAATTGATTTAAATTTGACTCTAAGCGACTTGGAGAATTTCACAGAAGTTTTTGATAATTATATTGATGAACAAGAAAAGCTCATAGATGATTACTTAGATTTAATGAATAAATTTTGTAGAAAATAATTCGATAATCTGAGAAGTACAGGCAAGTAATATATACATAAGGGAGAAATATTAAATGAACAAAAATTTTGAAATCAAAAAACAATTCAACAAGCTTGATGACTGTATGATGCAGATGATATGTGCTTTTGAGGATTTAAAGGCAGATCGAAAGTTCACAGTGTCTCAATCTGGTTTAATCAGAACATCCAAGGAAGCCGTAGAATTAATGACAGATGTATCTTATAGGATACCAAGAATAAAAACAACAAGCGCCATCATTTATCTGAACAACATGGTCAACAAAGTTGATCAATATGAAAGAATTTTTAAAAAGGCTTCAAATGAAGCTAAACGTATTTGTACATATATTCGTGATAATTTGGATGAAGTAACCAAACAGGTTAAGAATGATTTTGAAAATAAGAAGGCCATGATGCTTGATATTGATTCCAGTTTAAAGGAAGCTTTTGAGAAGAATTATCCTAGCCTACAACACTATATAATCTTTTTCGATATGCACCCTCTTACGAAAGACGAATTCCTTGGATTGTTTTCCTTCAATCGGGATAAAGATAGGGACGATTGGAGCAGATTGAACTATAAAGGAACGATTGAAGCAATTGAGGATTTGCCAGATGTAATTGATGGAAGTGCATTCTTAGATTTTGCTGCTACAGATAGTGTTTTATTGAATGACAGTGCTGTATCGGGATACCTCATGCATGAATGTATTAAATTGATGAAGCAACAGGGCTTTGACGTTCTGGATATGGTTCAGGATATTGTTGGACAGCCGCTACCATCATTCACAAGTACAGTGGATGAGCTTGGGAATATCACAGACATGAAATTGAATAAGCCAAATTTGAAGTTAGTGTAAATATTTGCAGAATGATTATGTGGGGAGGTGAATCCGATGTAACATTAAATTGAGTTGGCCTGTCGGATTAGTTGATGAGTTGGTAAAAGTGGAGTGAATGTAAAAAAACTCAAATCAGAGAGGATAAAATGAAATGAAATTAGGGGTACTTTTCAATTTTAAAGATGGAGAGAAATACAAGGCTAATGGCAGTTTTAATTACAACAACACTCAAGCAGAGCAGGATAAATTGTTGGAATGGATAAGTGGCTTTTCAATGGGAATGGAAAATAACTCAGAAATTGATGTCATGCTGGATGATGAGCAGGTAACGAAACGATATTCTAACCTATATTCCGTGGAATTTATTGTAGAAAGTGAGGTACATTAAATTGAAGATTCAGAATCAGCAGCTTGAATGGCTGGTGCAATTTTGCTTGAAATTTGAAATGAATGCTAAGGGCAGTCGTCAGCGTTCTAAGTTTATTAAAATCCTTCAGGATAAGGTAGAAGACTATCGGAATCATCGACAGGAGTTAATTGAACTGTACGCTTCAAAGGATGAGAATGGGAACCCGTTAATAATTCTTGATAATGGAGAGCGTTGTTATGATGTGGAAGATAAGAACGGCTATATGAAAGAATTTATAGAGTTACAATTGGAATATAATTACATAAATCAGACAGAAGAAAATATTAAGATGCTAAAAATAGTAGGAGACGCTTATCTAAACCATGAGGACATGTTCTTGGGTATTGAGGGCGATTTTTATCACTATATTTGCATAGAGTTCGAGGAATTTTTCGAGAAGCAAGGTAAGGAAATTAGCAGCAAGTAGAATATACCAGTAAATTAATACATAACAAAGGTGGATAAAATAATATGAGTTTATGTGTAGCAGCTTCATTTGAAAGAGAGCATTATTTGGCGGTTGATACGGCAGTATCATTTCATAAAAATGGTCTTGTTTATCGTAACGTAGATGGATTTTCGGAGAAGATAAAAATTATTGACGGAGAAGCGTATTTTTTCAGTGGAGACGTTGAATTGTGTTTGATGCTTCAAGTTAATTTTATGGAGCAGAAGGACAGGAACTTTGCTAAGTTAACTGAGATAGCAAAAGATTTGTTTGATAAGTATGCTGATCCCGGCGATAAATTGGCCTTCTCTAAATATGGATTTGATAAAGATGGGAAGGCAACTATGGAGTTCAATAATAGTGAGTTAGGCTTTAAACCTCAGCCAATATATTATGGGAGTTCGAATATTCAGTTTACTACCTATGGATCAAAAATGAGACAAGCTGGAAGTCATATTGATCTAAAAACCACATATATTACTCCTGATTTCTTCATTCCTATTTACGAAGCTGTAGCAGATGAAGGTATCGGAAGATCAATCTACATGTATCATATTAAGTTCGATGAACACGGACGGACAGAAGAAATTCCTATTGCTGACCCTGTATATATTCGTAAGGCAAGTATGAAAAAGGTTAGAAATCATTCAACATTCGTTGGTGAAGGTGAGGACGCTTTTCCCGTAACAATTATGGGTGAAGGTGATGGAGCAAAGAAATTCGACTCATCCAATGCATTCGACCCAGCAATGATTGGTGAGCCAATGAGTAGCAAAGGATTTCTGGTCAAGCCCAAGGGAAGTTACAGTATGATGTACTTCTCCTCCAACACTGGTTTTGAAAGGAGCATTACGCTAAACGATCAAGATATCACTATATTCGCTGATAAGGGGGCTATAACGTTAAAAGGAAAATCCTTTAATTTTATAACTCAAGGAGGGTCATTATTCGAAATGGCAGAGAATGGAGATATTAATTTTAAAACTAAAGGTAAAATTAGCTTTAACGGTACTCGATTCGACTTTAACACCCCTGACACACATTAGTTTATATTCCCCACTCTCCTATCCGATATATATTGTAAGTGTATGTAAATCATATACTAATCGAATAATTGGAGGATATACAATGAAAAAGCGGATTCCAACGTTCCTTGCTGGTGCAATAGTCGGTGCAGCGGTAGTATTAAGTAGCGTAGCAGGTGCAAGTACATACTTAAAAGCAACATTAACTCCAAACACTAAAATTGTGGTTAACGGAGAGCAAGCCACGCTAAGTGATAGTCCCATAAATCTGAACGGCAAAGCCTATCTCCCTCTTAGAGATACAGCAAGTGCAATGGGTTTTAAAGTAGCAAGTGCAAGCAGTGGGAAAATTGAGTTGGTGAAAAGTAATGGAACGGTGTCTACTCCCTCCTCTACCCCATCGACTGCAACAAGTACAAAAAGTGAGCCAGTAACAACAGCGGTTAAGCAAGGAGGTAAAACTTTTAACGTGGATCAATACACAAAAGGAGATAAGCTGGACTCAGAGAAGATTGCAGCAGCCATTGCTAGTGGTGAGTTGACGATTAATTCACAGGATGCAAACGGTGATAGTATTCTGCATTGGGTAATACGCAAGGATGACTACGCAACTTGGTTGATTATTAAGAAGAACGGATTGAACGTGAATATTTTAAATAATAAGAAGCAATCTCCATTACATGAGGCAGCTTTACAAAATAGTAACTTTTATATTGGAGAACTGGAATCACTTCATGCCAATCCTAAATTGATGGATATTGAAGGAAAGAAACCAATTGAATATATCCGTTTAAATTCTTCGAATTATATCTCTTTAGAGGTTTATATGATGAAAACAGATTGAATTGATTTGAGCGTCCATTGTTATTGGGCGCTCTACCCTTCTCCTATTTGAAGAGAACAGCAAATAAAACCAACATTTTACATGGAGGCAGATAATTTGAGTAAAAAATTAGGAAGACCATTTAAAGTTAAGCCAGAGGTTATTGATAAGTGGATTCAAAAATATGGAGATCATAATTATGTGGATTATAAAATTAGGGCAATTAATTTCACTGAAAAGTTAATATCTAAAAAAGTTGTGAAATATGAACATGAATATGCAGCCTACCTTTTACATTGCAGCCTCTATTGCCGAATTGTTAATTGTCGCCACGGTGCTGGTATATATAAGGGTGTACATTGTGACTGGAAATCAGCAGATGAGGCATTCTTACAAGTACTTGAACAGAGAAAAGATTTTTGGGAGGACTGGGTGCGAGTTACAACAGATTTTGTGAAGAATGGTCAGCACAGATCAGATAGACCAACAGTGGATCGAATTCTTGAAGATGGTGGAATAGGGTATACGATTACCAATATTCAGGTGTTAACTTCAGGAGAGAATAGTTCCAAGGCAAAGCGTATTCCCCACTACTTGATAAAAGTGTATGACTCGCATAACCCAAAAGAATCAAAGACCTTTAAAAAGTATGCATCGAAGTCAGAGGCGTTAGCAGCAATTGGGTTAACACAAACAGAATCAGACTGTGGGAATTATTTTGAAATTGAGGGTTGTGCCTATCTCTTGCAATCTGAGGCACTTACGCATGGGGAGAAGGAATTGATTCAGAAAGAAGAAGACGACGATAAAGAGAAGACATATAGAGGATCAATTTTAATAGCAACAATAGAACTTGGTGATGGACGTACTGCAACAATAAGCAAAGAATTTACATATACCCAGTCAGCGGTAATATTCAAGGAACCTATAGCAGATTAATATACATAGAAGTGAAGATTTTTAGATATCTTGTCATAAAATTAGCGCAAATAGCTTAACGGATTAAGTAAATTCCAAGCGCCTACTTTAGGCGTTTTTCTTTTCAATTTTTCACGCTATTTTCAACTCGAAATATCCCACAAAAAATCGTCAATAAAAAGTCATAAGTCATCCAATTTTTCCCGTTGCATATTGTACGTGTTACGTGACACGTGATACAATGGTAATACGTTCTAAGAAACATTCTACGATATAGAGATAGCCCACAACAAACGAAGAACGTCTCGTAGACACATTACACAGTATAAGTTGCACTTTTGGGTGACATACTTTTAAGAAAAAAAGTATTACCTGTGGAGGTGTCTAAAATGTGTGAGGAGGATAAGGATATGAGCATTGTACTAAATAATACACGAGCAAAATTAAACATTTTGAAAGCCAAAGCAAAACAAATAAAAAACGATCCTCATTTACGTCATCAGCCAAATAAAGAACAAATTGAGCGGTACAATGAAATTTGTGGCGATTTTGAAGAACATCAAATGCAAATTATAATTGAAAAGTGAGTGGGATATTGAGTGGAATTATTTCGGGGTGATATTTATCATATTAAATTCCCATACACATTTGATTCACGCTATCCAGACGGGAAAAATAAATTTGTTTTAGTGTTGCAATCTGGAGAATATTTTGAGAAATACAATACAGTAAGTATTCTTTTGATAACTTCCGACGATTCTGAAAAAAATTATGAAACAACTGTTACCATCAAACAAGGAACTACAAGACTAAGGAAAGAGTCATATGTTGTATGTGCTCAACCTTATACTGTGAAAAAGTCATTGTTTGATGGTAATGGGTATCGTGGAAGATTAGATTCATCCGTTTTAGATGAAGTAGATGAAAAGTTGTACATAGGTCTTTGTATGGATAGTCAAAATGAATAGTTAAAAGTACTTAGGTCACTTCTGAAACGTTGAGAGTCAATCCAATTATGGGTTGGCTCTTTTTTTGTAGGACAAAAGTATTAATGACTTTAATAGAGAAAAAGAATTTTATTTAACTCATTGAAATTACTGATTTTTTTATATTAATATGATAACCTTTATATAGATTTTGCATTGTTTATACATGGAGGTTATAACGTAATGGTTAATTTCACTAACAATAAATGTACCATCTATTGCCGTGTTAGTTCAGACCGAGATGAACAAGCCAATTCGATTAATAATCAAACATCAGGCTTAATTGATTATGCTGAACAAAACAATATGATCATTGCTGATTCAGGGGTATTCTGTCGTCGAAATCAAGAAAGCGAACCATTTAGAGGGTATATAGATGAAGGATTTTCAGGCGCTCAATCTGCTAAATATCGTAGAGCATTTCAACAGATGATATTTGACTCAAAAATGGGTTTGTTTAAAACTATTCTTACCAAATCTGTTGCTCGTTTTGGACGGAATGTGAAGGATATGCTAATTACAATTGATGAGTTGGAGAAACAAGGTGTGGGGGTCTGGTTCGAAGATATTAAGGCATACTCTCTAAATGGTGCTGATAAAATTAGGATTCAGTTATTTGCTACATTAGCTGAAGAAGAAAGCAGAGCTAAAAGTGATAGCATTCAATGGGCAAAAAAACAGGCTGCACGAAAAGGAATATGGGCAGGGCGTGAACCTTACGGATATAATATTGAAAAAGGTAAGTTAGTGGTTGATGAGTATGAAAAAAATATTGTGATCATGATTTTTGATTTGTATCTAAAAAAAGGGTACGGAGTAAGTAAAATTGCTAAAGTTTTAGAGGCAGAACTCAAAGTTCCCGGTAAACGAGGAGGAAGATGGACAGGAAGCCATGTTGCTGGAATTCTCCAAAACAGTGTTTATACTGGGCATACAACTTTGCATAGAACACGAAAATCTAATATTAATTTGGGATTAATTGAAAAAATACCTGAAAGTGATCAAATAAAGCTTGACGATGAATCGCTAAGAATCATAACAGATGAGACATTTGAATTAGCTGAAATTGAGAGAAACAAGAGACCGAAAATGAAAGATTGTGAGAAAGGTATTGACACTAGATACTCTAATGCACACTTATTTTCCAATCTAATATATTGCTCCAATTGTGGAGGTAGCATGAGGAAAAAGGTTCAAAAGACCACCCGTACTACACATCATTATTATTATTGTCGCAATCATGAAATATACGGCAACGATATTTGTAAATATCGAAATCTTCAGCGAGAAGAAGATCTTCTAGAATGGGTAAAAGAAGAATTTAGAACATTCATTGCTGATACAGATGATCATGAATTTAACTTCAATTTGTTACTTGAAACTAAATATGAATCAGAGGATTTTGATACCCTTATCAAAGAAGCAAAAACAAAATTACTAGAAGTTGAAAATGAGAAAGAGGTTAATTTTAGACTTCTATCAAAACAGATTATTGATGACGAAGATTTTGGAGCACGGAACACTGCAATCAAACTAGAAATCGAGAAATTAAAAAGTGAGATTAACAGATACTCAAACATCAATAAGGAAATTGAATTGTTCCATACTGAGTATAAGAACTTTATCAAGAGTTTAAGTGAAATTAATCTGGATAATTTAGATAACATGACTTTGAGGAAATTCATTAGCGGTATAAGCATTGCTACAATGTGGATTCCCGGTGAAGGCGATGAAGAGCAGACAATTAGATCAATACATTGGAGATTCATGGAGTGGGATCAGCTAGATATTATTAATGACCATGTTAAAAAGTTTGTTTTGGATAAGCAGCCTAAATAGCTGCAATCAAAGGCAGTGAAACCAATTGGATACTATAAGAGAGAAGCCGCTTATTTAATTATTTCTAAGGGCTTCTCTCTTTATTTTAATGGTTTGTAAGTTCTATTCTTTGTGTCAAAGTTTCCTGATTTTTTAATTTAAGATACTCGTCTTTATCATAACTTGCGCCAAGTTCTTTAGATTGCTCTAAGAGTGAAAGGGAATCCACTATAGCTATGTTTTTTCTATAGAAATAAAATTTCCTGAATTCACTGTGATTGAAGCTATCATTAAGCTCGATACCTACGATGTCACTAACAACAAAAGTCTTTATCTCTCCTCCTATCTCCAAAACAAGTAAAAGACAGTCACCTGATATAGTATCAAAAACTTGATATTCTAAAATCTTTCCTTTCACTTCTCCATATACATTTTCTGGGTACGGACTAAGTTTAGCATGAGAAAATTGCTGAAGAGATTGGATCACTGAATTGATGTTTGCATTAGACATGTTGAACCTCCGTTGTTAGATTAAATTATTCCTATATTATATTCTGTACTATTATTTCACTTCCCTTCTTTTGCACCATATAAATTTGGGTCATTAGGTAGTTTTTTAATTATGGAATAGGCCTTAATGTACGTTGAACAGTTTAGATATAATATTACCTTTTAATAGATTTCTTACAAGCAATGAATACAGGACATGATGGGTCGTTATCGACGGGGCATGCGAATAATATCCGTGATATGGTCAGCAGATTGGAAACGATGGTACTGGGAGGGGCTGATCTTCCGCTTGATGTGGTACGGCAACAGATCAGCTCGGCCATTGATATATTCGTGCATCTGTCACGATTGCGTGACAAATCCAGACGGGTGCTGGAAATTAGCGAGGTAACTGGCTTTGAAAATGGTGAAGTGATACTCAATCCGCTCTATCGGTTTCAGGAGCGGGGTGAAAGTAAAGGACGCATCGTCGGAGGGCTGGAGCGTTGCGGTGAAGGTCTGCAGCATACGTTGAAGCTTCAAATGGCCGGAATGAAGCCGGAAAGCTGGAGCAGGGGGGAAGCTTCGGTATGAAGCCAGGAAAAGCGGCTGTGAAGCCGGAGCAAGCATCCCGTCAGGCTACTTCCCTGCCAGACTACACGGTATATACATTGTCACCTGTGCAAAAAAGCCTGTGTATCCTCATTAGTGGCGTGCTATTCGCAATGATCGGCTATCTTTTTTATCATCAATGGATATTGTCGTTGCTGTGCGCTGCTGGAGCTTTGGTGACGCCTCGTTATTTTCGGCAGTTTTTGCTGCAACGGCGCAGGTCGGCTCTAGGCATCCAATTCAAGCAGGCTTTATATTCGCTCTCGTCTTCCCTTTCCGCGGGAAGGTCGGTGGAGAACGGCTTTCGTGAGGCGGTGGAGGATTTGAGGCTGCTTAGCCCGGATGGAGATCATGATCTGATTTTTGAATTTAACATTATTACAGCCTATCTGGAAATTGGACAACCCGTGGAGACGGCTCTGCAGGATTTTGCTCATCGGGCGCAGATGGAGGATATTACGAATTTTGCGGACGTGTTTGCAGCTTGCAAACGAACCGGGGGTGATCTGGTGGAGGTCGTACGACGGGCTTCAAGTGTTATAGGGGAGAAGCTGGAAATTCAGCAAGAGATCGGTGTGATGATCGCGCAGAAACGTTTTGAATCGAGAGTTATGTTTGCGGCGCCTTTTTTGTTTGTACTGTTTATGACCATGACTGCGGGAGATTACATGATGCCGTTATACAGCGGGACAGGTATGATTTTGTCTACCTTTTGCCTATTGGTGCTTGGTGGCTGCCTCGTATGGATTAACCACATTATGAAAATTGAGGTGTAAGGAGAGATAGGCGTGGTGATGTTGGTTTGTCTGGTCATGCTGGTTCTGCAAGTGGGAGGTTGGGTGGTGCTGAACCGGATATATGGTGCTAAGTATGGGAGCTTTCGTCATATGAAACTGGAAGGACTGCGGCTGCAAAGGCTCTCGGTTCCTTTCGTACACATGATCCATGCTTCACGTGCCGCCCAAAGACTGCCTTTGCTGATGTTCAAGCTACAGCGCTCGGTACAAAAGCTGTACGGTATGCGCAACAGTGGGGAAAAAACGATGCTTTTTCTGGCCGAAATGGTGGGTTACGGATACATGATGGCGGCTGGTGGAGCTTTAATATCGCTCATGATGGGCGGGGATACGACCGGGCTAGTGCTCGGATTGGGGCTGGGTATTCTGGTGCCCATCGCGCTGGTCAAGGATCTGCACGGAAAGGTACAGAAGCGGGATCAGCAAATTTTAATGGAATTGCCTGAATTACTGAGTAAAATCATGCTTTTGGTCGGCGCAGGCGAGACGGTACAGCGGGCATTGCTTCATTGCGTGGAGCGCAAAGGGACGGATACGGTACATCCGTTGTACCGGGAGCTGCGTCAGACGGTGGGGGAATGGGAAAGTGGCTATTCCTTTCAACAGGCATTTGAGCATTTGAGCAAGCGCTGCGGCATTCAGGAAATGACGGTGTTTACGACAACGGTGTTGCTGAATATGAGACGCGGCGGAAGCGATTTTGTGATGGCTTTACGTGAGTTGTCCCAGACGTTATGGAGCAAGCGGACTTCAATTAGCCGCACAAGAGGAGAGCAGGCTTCATCTAAGCTGGTATTTCCGATGGCGCTGATTTTGCTAACGGTTATTGTGCTTGTGGGTGCTCCCGCTTTAATGATGATGAATATGTAGGAGGAATACAACGATGATGACATTAGTAACATGCAGTATTCGTAAATTGTACAAGGATGAGGACGGTTTGGGTACGTTGGAAATGATCTTGATTATCGCGATTCTGATTGCGGTGGCGATTATTTTCAAGGATCAGATCAAGAAGATTGTAGAAGGTCTGTTGAAAAAAGCGGATAAAAAGAGTAACGACTTCATGGATTCATAATGCTGCGCAATTTGGCACACAAAGAGGAAGGGAGCTTCTCATTGGAAGCTTCCCTCGTCTTTCCCATACTGTTGCTGGTCATTTTTGTGATGTTATTTTTTTGCCTGTACATATATCAAAAATCCATCTTGGTGCAGGTCGCTTCTACGGCTTCGGAGCGAGCCGCTTATAGCTGGGATAACAGCTTCAAGGAACCGCGTACAGGCGCATTCACCCAAGGACAACGAGATTCGCTTTATTGGCGCTTGAAGGATGATGCCATGCTGGGTGTTTTGTTTGGGTGGGCTGGAGCCAATAATCAGGTAAGTGTGCAGGTGCCTGGTGGCGGTGGAGGAGGCGATTTGCCCGCTCAGAAGCTATCCCACGCCGAGAGTGGCATGCCTGCCGGTATGCAGGGACAGATGACATATGAGAACAGCCTGATCAGCCGTAAGGTGACGACAGAGCTGAATAAAATAGTGAAAGTGCCTTTGCTGAATCAGTTTCTGGATCAGACGGATTTGCAGGGAACAATGAGCTCGGGTGTGGTAGAGCCTGTGGAATGGATTCGCACCGTAGAGCTGGTTCGATATTACGGAGCAAAATTTATGGGCAGAGGCTCAGGTGAAAAGATAAATCCGGCAGTTGCAGGACAAGTATTAACGCAATATGGACAGAACGGTCCGTAAGAAGCGGAGAACACGAATGGACTGGAAGGGAGGAAGCGAGTGTTTGGAAAAGGACGTAATGCACAGGATGGTGAGTCAGGTGCCGTCACGGTTTTTTTGATTCTGATTTTAGCGGTCATGTTTGGCTTTATTGCTGTTTTTATTGATTATGCGCGAATTGCTGCATTACATGTGCAAACTGAACGGTTGACCCATGCGGCGGTTCGTTCAGTGATGTCTGCCTATGATCCGGCATTACAACAGGATTACGGTCTGTTTGCCTATGGTGAGAGCAGCGGAGAGCAAATTATGGTCAAAGTACTGAACGACAGCGCCAAGCGCACGCCGCGTGCAGACACACTGCCACTTATGAACACGAAGCTGGATTCAAGCTCTTTACACATGGAAAGAGAGCTTGGTAAATATGCCATATTTAACGAGCAGATTCGTGAAGAAATGAAGTATAAAGCGCCTGTCGATTTTACAGTGGAAGTGCTCGAAAAGCTGAAGCCGCTCTCTCAGAATATGAAAGAGGCTTCGCACACGGTCGATTTGCTGAAACGGCTGCAAAAGCTGTATGACAAACGCGAGGCCAAGCTGGATGACATGCTGGAGAAGCAGCGTGAGGCAGGAGCTAATATGGAAGAGGTTCGCAAACGGATCATTAAACAGAGGGGTGCGTATATCCCCAATCAGTATATTTGGGATTCGCTTGAGGTTGTAGCCGATATTGCCGCCCAATATAAGCATTACGTGCATGTGTATGAGGATAATAAAAAGAGTGTAGACGACGTTAAAATCATGCAGATGGAGAAATATGCGAGAAGGGCGAGATCGGCACTTGATCGTCTGGGTCAAGCTATGACCAAGGCAGGAAAAGAACATGATGAGCTGCTTGTAGAGGCTAAGGAGCCGCTGAATGAAGCCAGGCAAATTAACGAAGAGATGCGTCAAGTCATTGCTCAATATAAACAGAGAGCTGCCAATGCAGGGTATGATGAGGTTTCCGCAGCCCCTACTCCGAGTGGAGGGAGCTCCAGTGCTGATCCGTCTGTAGGAAGCGCAAGGCAAAAGGCTGACGATTTATTGATTCCAGATAAGGAATTTGATCAGATGGAAGCGACTATAGAAAAGCAGCGAACGGCTATTCATACGGTTAACAACAGATTAACGAGCATGATCCGCACGCTATCCTTTTATACAGATCCGAATCTTAATACAGATATGTTCAGACAAGAAGTGATCTCAACGCTCAAGGAAATGGATCAATATTTGAATGTGTATGCCTGGTCGGGGCCTTCTAATGTACTCAATGATGAAGCCAGAGCAATGGACACGCGACGTGGACCTGATAAAGAACGCAAAAAAATGGAAAAAGAGGCGAAGAGCAAGCTCAAGCAAGCCTATCAGATCATTGAAATGCTTTCCAAAGGTACGCAAAGTGCCGGACCATTTCAAAAGCTGGAGCAGTATTACAATGAAAGTATCTCTTTTAACCAGTCTGCATCCAGCCCGTCTGTATCCGCTGATTTGTCCTATGATACCTATGATGCGGCAGGAGCTTCCATGGACAGTATGGATGGTCTATACGGGGCGGCATCCGGCTTGCTGACGCAACTTGGGGATGAATTTTTCCAGAATGAATATGCGCTTTCTTACTTTAATCACGTGGATTTTAGCCGATTTGGCAGTTTAGCCGGATCAGGTGGGAGGGTTGGGAATACAGCGCAAATTTTGGGAGATCAACTGGAGTTGAATAATCAGGAGGTCGAGTACATTCTGTACGGTTTCCATAATCCGACCGGAAACCTGGCCTCCGCTTATGGCGAGATTTTTGCTATGAGGCTGGCCATTCGCACGATGGAGGGTTTGGTCAAAAATAGCTCCAAAGGCAATCCGTTAGTCGTTTTGGCGGCAGCTGTTCTATATGGGGTAGAGAAGGCGATTGAAGATATGATTATGCTGGCCCAGAAGGGGTATGTACCTTTGTCTGATTTTCTTAAATTTCGAATGACGTACAAGGATCATTTGCGATTGTTCCTCATGCTCCATAGTAATAATGAACGCAAAATGTCCCGTATGCTGGCCTTGATCCGCCTGAATACAGATGTCAATCCTGCTGAACGGCAAACGTATGCAAGGGGCGAGGTTAAGAATGGGATGAAGCTGTTGTTTTTACCTGGGGTGATGAAGATGCTGGGCCTGGCTTCAGAGGAAGGCGAAAGCATTAAGGGAAGTGTGTACTATGTTACGAAAACAGCGCATTTTTCTTATTAATCGGTATTTACAGCGAGTTGGTGGACGGAGTCGTCGTGAACAAGGAAGTATCGTTTTAGAAGCATCGCTGGTGTTGCCGTTGTTTTTGTTTTTTATTATTTTTCTGATTTATATGGTACAGATGACGCTGGTATCTACGGCCTTACAGACCACCGCTTCTGAAGCGGTCAAACAGGTTTCGGCTAAAATCTATCCGGTGTCTCTGGCTGTGGATGCGGCATCTGCGAAAATAGATGCGGTCCGCCAACCGCTGGATGAGCTGCCCAAGTTATCTGTGAGTGAATATGCAAGCCAATTCGCTGCCCAACTGCCACCTCCCATCGGTGATTGGGTAGAAAGCGCTGTGCAGGGGGGAAAAAAGCCCATGGAGGAGCTACGTGGGCGCTTGACAGAAGCCGCGCTTGATCCTGTTCTAAAGCCGCTGTTAAAGCCTTTTATAGAGGAAAGCATTCTGGAGTATGACCGTATACATGTAACGAGCGTGCATGTGCCGTCTCTTACGGGAACTAAGGACCCTTATTTTAGGGTGGAACTGTCTTATGAGCTGCCGATGAAGGTTCCTTTTCTGTATCGTAGTATTGTACTCCAGACAGCGGCAGAGGAACGTCTCTGGATCGGTGATACGGGAGAGGGAGCAGGTACAGGAGATGCTACAGCAGCTAACAATGCCCAGAGCTCCATACAGTTGCTTGCCAAGCCTGAGCCTGCCGTGAAGGGTGTATATAACTTGATCAAGGCCAAAGTGGAACCTGGTACGTCAGCTAATCTTTCTGTACTTTATAAGTCGGGCCAAAGCACGGCTCAACACTTGGGCTGGACCTCTGCCGATGCGGACGGGATTATTGAATGGAACTGGTTTGTAGGTACAAACACGACACCCGGTCAATGGAACTTTGTGATCGAAACGGACGATGGACAACGTATCGAGGTTCCATTTTCGGTAGAGAAGACGACCGACGGGGAGAGGAACACGGATGGTTCGCCATAGCACTTTTATATGGGAACGATGCGAATAGATAGAGAAAATAACGATGGAAAAGGTTTGAAACGCTTCGTGCTTATCATTAAGGGGGAATTGCATTGACGTGGATGTATATCGTATGTGGTGTTTTGCTGGCGATTGCGCTGGTCACGGATTTACGTAGTATGAAAATTCCTAACAAGCTTACGCTGCCCGGCATGGCGATGGGCTTGCTGTTTAATACGATGTTTGGGGGCTGGCATGGATTTTTATTTGCAGCGGCTGGATTGGGGACGGGATTCGGCTTCATGTTGATTCTGTACTGGATGGGAGCTGTAGGTGCTGGCGATGTGAAGCTGTTTGGCTTGATCGGAGCATGGACGGGGGCTGCTTTTGCATGGCAATCGGCTCTCTATTCGATTTTTTTCGCGGGTATTATTGGAGTGGTGATCCTGCTGTGGAGACGGGAAACCATAATGAGATTGCGGCGTGTGGCTTTTAATCTGGGGGGATTCTTTCTGTTTCGCAGCGGCAAGGCGCTGACGAACGGGAGAGAGGCACACCTCAGGTTTCCTTTTATGACCGCCGTCATTCCGGGAGCGATCAGTGCTTATCTTTATTTTTTGCCATAACTTACGCAGTTAGGTAAATATGATGGTACTCACGGGAATCGGGAAAATGCTAAGGAGGTCATGAATTGTTTGGTTTAAGCAGGGATTTTGCCCGCAACGGCGGGACATTTATGATTTTGAACAAGGAAGGCGGGCTTAAGACCGATGATTTAAATTCCGTGCAAACTGGAATGATGACTGGCAATCGGATTCCCGGTCTTCTGGAGCTAAGAATCAAGGATGTCGATTTTCAGGTGGAGCTGCACTACGATATTTCGGGTCAACGTATGCTGTCTCAGATATGGAAGGGAGGGGGAGTGTCGACTTCCGATTTCTACCGGATTCTTTTTGAAGTGGCGGATGCCCTCCATCGTAGTCCGCAGTATATGCTGGATATGCGCCAATTTATTTTGCATGAGGATTATATCTTTATGAGCGGTTCAGGCTCAAGGGAAAACGTCAGTTTAACCTATGTTCCTTTGCAGGGGGTACTGTATGAAAGACAGGCTGGGAGCCAATTTAAGCAATTGGTTATTCGCTTGATGACACGTGTGGTTCATTTTCAAGGGGACCATATGCAGCGCATATTTGAACTGTGCGACAGGAATGAATTGGATCCGGGGGCGCTGAAGGAGCTGCTGCTGCAAGGGATGACAGTCGGTGCAGACAGCGTTAGCGTTCAAGGCGAAGCTGGAGAAGCACGCAGTAGAGATACTCATGCTCGAATGGGAGTTCAAGGAGAGCGTGATGGATTGCATTCAACAGCATATCGGAAAGATTTTCCTTATGCTGATCGATCCTTACCCGCTCATTCGTCAACGCGTGATCATTCAACGAGCCGAGCGGGATATGGGCAAGGAGAAGAATCTAAATTTTTCGCCTCAAGGGACCAGAGATCTCAGGAAAAAATGCATGAGGATCAGGAGATGCTTCAGGAAATTCAGGAGCTTAAACGGATCAATCGACTCAAGCAGTCCATAAAGCCACAGGAGAATGATGAGGTAGATACAGATATAGAAGAATCGAAGTCTGCGTTGCAGAAGTATAAAACGTACATTGCTTTAGGCTGTCTTCTCGCTTCGGCTATCGTGTGGCGATATATTTATCTGGACCATCCAGAGACGGTGCCGCTTGGTATTTCTGTAGTGCTTACCTTGGTACTCGCAGTCGTTGCTCATATGAGCTGGACGGGAAAATGGGGGCGCAAGGGCGCTTCGTCGCATACCTATGCCGACTCAGTCCCTGTGCTGGATTCGGAATGGCTTGGCGAAGCTTCTCCTGCACAGCGGAAAAATGACCGTTATCAGGTCGATAAGCTAACCGGATTCGTAGCAGGGCGTCAGAATAAGGATAAGCGCTTTTCCGATTCAGGTGATCAAGGACAAGAAAGCTGGCGCTGGTCTTTTCCTGACCAGAAATCTGAAAATATGAGTAGCTGGGATACGGGCCAAGGAGATAAAGCTTCTGCACGTCACGACTTGCACGAGCCACAGGGGATAGGTGTGGCTCGAAGAAATGATTTGGAAGCTAGTGATACCAGCGAGGCATATTATAAGTCCTTGTCTGGTGTGACGGAGCTGCTAAATGCTACATCAAGGCAGGAAACGGTGCTGCTTCGTGCAGATCAGGGGATGCATATTCCACACGTTCAGCAATCACCGATTGCTTGTCTGGAGCGCAAGCCGCCGGGAAGTGGAGCGGCCGAGCGCATTCGATTGCAGCCGGATCAATTTGTTGCAGGCAGCTTTTTCATCGGGAGAGACCCGCAATTGGTCCAGTTTGTAGAACAAACGGAGGGAGCGTCCCGTTCTCATATTGAGCTTTGTGTAGACGCAGAAGGACAAGGCCACATCGTCAAGGATTTGTCCTCGACGAACGGAACCGTTCTGAACGGAGAGCCGATGGTGCCTTACAAGGAGTATGCAATGAAGGACGGAGATACTTTTAAAATAGCCGGAGTATCCTATACTTATCGACTGGAATCTTTTAAATCTTCCTCCAACGCTTCTTGAGTGAAGGGTAGTTTGATATGTATAAAGAAGAAGCCCGATTAATGTTATGGGCTTCTTTTGAATTTTGATAGATTGGAGGTTTATTCAGTTTCTTCCATTTGAACAACGTCAAATAATTCCCCTAAAGTAATTCCTAAATATCCACAAATATTGGCTAGCAATGAAGTTGAAAGGCGTGAATTATCCATTCCCTGATTATTCACTAATTTATATATCGTTCCGATTCTCTCTCCTGTATCTTTTGATAGCTTATAAGGTGTAATGTTTTTTTCTTTAAGAATTCTCTCCAAGTTACAGGTTAATTCGAATTTAATATTCATGACAATGGATAGCCTCCAAGAACATATTAAATGATTACTGACAACGGATGCATATAGTCTTATATTGTTTATATAATCAACAAATGTTCATGTTCATTAAATGATTTTATCATTTTAGTAAAGGGATGTACAACATACACTTAGCTTTGCTATGGACATTTTACCAAAAAAGTGGAGTTATTATAGGCAGAATCTTGAGGCTGTACGTGAATCTGATGTTTTGGTTATCACGCATTCACGCTATAAAAAGTTGTGTGAAGACGATGAACTAAGGCGATGGTTCACAGAGGGCAGAACGTTAAAATTTAATCCATTTCTACCAAAAAAATCATTGGAAACAATTGACTTTTTCCAAGCGTATACCGATAATACTAATAAGGGGTTATTGCTGTTCTACTAGAAAACGTCATCCTTTTGAAAATAGGTCTTTATGCTAGGATAGCAATTCATACCACCTTAATAATATTTTTTGGAGGTAAAAAAGTATGAGCATGAAAAAACGTTTAGGTGCAATGTTACTGGCGGTATCCATGAGTGCCGCAATGTCCGTGACTGCATTTGCAGCGGAGCCGAATGTTAAGGTATCCACCAATGTGGCTGGTGAAACTGTCTATACACAGACAGTGGATGTACAGTTAAGTGCCGCTCCCAATGCTTCCAGCAGCAGTAAAACAGTGAGCGCAGGCAAAAGCCTAGGGTTGGCATTAGCCCCTGGCAAAAGCGGTTTTTCCGATCAGGTTAGCTTCCGGTTTACGTCATTGCCTCTTAATGCCAAGGTAAAGTCGATTGAGATTGACCCAGGAAGAGGAATTATCAACAACAACAATAAAAATCTGCTAGGGGCAGTTGTTTTTTCTAAGTTGGATGTAATCTCTCCTAGCGGCAAATCTGCTACTATCGCATGGAAGCCCAGTGGAATGACTGAGAGAGCAAGTTTTCTAGATCAGGAAGCACGTGGTACATGGACAGCACAGGTCTTTGGAACAAACATTGCAAGTTCTACCGGAGATAGATGGTTCGGCAGCCTTTCTTATAAATCTGTTGAAATGACTATTTCCTACGTTTTGGAATAATCCGTTAGGCTAGGGCGGGGTAATCTCTTTGGATTGCCCCGCTTCATTTTTTCTGTCATTCATCTTTACTTTTCCTAAAAAACTGACAATGAATTGTGGTGTACGAAAACATATATTTCCTCATTACAGAATTAGGAGGAAAGCAATGAACATTTCACGTATGCCGACATTTACAAGCAGTTACGGCCGGTTGCAAAACACTGATATGGGAAAAGACGAAATCAAAAAGACGGATAAAAGTTCCAACGCAGAGAGCAGCACGGCCACATCATCAAGGATTTGTCCTCGACGAACGGAACTGTTCTGAATGGAGAGGCGATGGTACCATACAAGAAGTTCATCCCGAATGCTGGAGACACTTTTAAGATTGCCGGAGTGTCCTACGCTTATAGACTGGAGTCTTTTAAATCTTCCGCCAACGCCTCTGAGTGAAATAGTTTGATATGTATAAAGAAGAAGCCTATTAATGTTATGGGCTTCTTTTTTTATATAGGTGTACGCAATCACGAAAGCCGTTCTCTAGACTCCCCGCTGGTATATATACAAACTAAGAAACAGACAATGGCCTTTGACCACCTGGAGAGATTTGATCATTAGCCCCCTAACCGAAAACCATAAGGAGGTCGTCCGCCCAAAGATCGTCGTTAGATGCTGAATGCCGTACTTTGGATTGCTCGTACTGGCGCTCTATGGCGAGATTTGTCTGCCTATTATGGTTCCTGGTCTTCCGCCTACAGTTTTTTCTGGCGCTTACAAAAGGCGGGGATATGGGACATCATTTTGGATCATGTTTCGATAGAACCCGATTGGAGCCAGGTCATGATCGACACGACCGTAGTCCGTGTCCACCAGCATGGATCGGGCGTAAAGGGGCAAGCTAAGCAAGCAATCAAGTAGATTTTGAAAATGAACTGCTTATTTTGAAAACACAATTTTATGATGATGAAGAGGGGGTGTTTCTTGATGACGAATAGTAGAATGAATTCTATGGTTGATGAATATTTAAGTAAAGCTAAAAAGTGGCAGGAAGAATTTGAGAAATTGAGAATGATCATTCTTGACTTTCAGCTGACCGAAGAATTGAAGTGGGTTGTTCCTTGTTACATGATGCCCACGGTATTCTAATCCAACAAACGGAGAATGTACAGGCGGGGCGCCAGATTCGGTTCACCAATGTTCGGGAAATAGTTGCAATGGAAACCATCTTGAAGGCCTATATTTATGAAGCCATTGAGGTTGAAAAAGCTGGTTTGAAAGTCGATTTAAAAAACAATATAGAATTCATAATTCCTGAAGAACTTCAAAATAAATTCGATGAAATCCCTGCCTTGAAAACTGCTTTTGAAGCATTGACGCCCGGACGGCAAAGGGCATACATTCTTTATTTTTCTGAACCCAAACAATCCAAAACTCGGGAGTCAAGGGTTGAAAAATATATGCCGCAAATTCTCATTGGAAAGGGATTAAATGATAGAAAATAGCATCTTGTGTGAAAATATTTCATTAACTGAGGAGTTTGCACAATCCTGACCTAAATAAAAGAGGAACCCTAGGCTAATAAGGATATTATCAGTCCAGAGTTCTTCTTTTTTAATTCAATGCTGCTTATGAGGAGAATGTAGTTCCTCCAGTGCTTCCTTCAGTGAAGGGTAGTTAAACTGAAATCCGTGCTCCAGCGCCTTGCGCGGGATTACTTTTTGACCGTCTAAAACGAGGGTACTCATCTCGCCGACCAGCTTTTGTACGAGAACGCCGGGAACGGGGAACCAGTGTGGGCGGTGGTATACCTCAGCCACGGTTTTACCAAACTGGTCGTTCGTCAATGGATGTGGTGATGAAGCGTTCACAGCCCCGGCGATATTCGGCGTATGGATGCAATGGGTGATCAGGCGGACGATATCCTTAATATGAATCCAGCTCATCCATTGATGGCCGCTGCCTATTTTGCCGCCGAATCCGAAGCTGTAAGGCAGCTTCATCAGTGGAAATGCACCGCGTTTGCTGTCCAGTACGAGACTAATGCGCAGCTTGATTAACCGGGCATTGGAAGGGTAGGCGTTGGCGGCCTCCTCCCACTGCTCGACCACTTGAGACAGAAAGTCTTCCGAACGGCGCGGGCTGGTTTCATCGAACGTTTCAGTAAGAGATGTACCGTAGGCGGCGACAGCCGAAGCCTGAATGATAACTTCCGGCTTTTTTTGCAGAGCATTTAGTGCTTGGGCTAATTTGGCAACAGACAACAGGCGTGATTGGAGAATCCTTTGTTTGGACTTGTCCGTCCAGCGCTGGTTCAGCGTCTCGCCTGCCAAATTAATGGCCACATCTGTGCCCTCTAATGATTCCGGTTTTTGTTTCAGCTCGTTCCAGCTCATATATTGCAAGCGTGGGCTAGCTTCGTGACCTGCCATGGGTTTACGGGTGATTATCTTCACCGTATGCCCGTCGTTGAGCAAGCTTTTGGTCAGCGCACACCCTACTAATCCAGTACCTCCGCATATGACGATGTTCATGGAGTTCGACTCTCCTTCCGATTCGCAAAAAATATGTATGTTATAGAATATAACCCTTTTTAAGAAAAAAACCTCATTCGAATGTACCTGTATACGCTAAAGGATGTCAATCCATGCCATCATTTACCTCGTTTCCCTTCGTGTATTCCTGATTTGTGTGTGCACTACCATAAAAGCCATGTTGTTTGATTTCAATAATCACGTTAAAATGATTAAATCAAAATAAGATAAGCATAACAGAATAACAAGGATAAGGGGATGAAACCGAATCATGCTGAAAATTGGTTCTCATGTGTCCTTCTCGGACAAGGGTCTGCTCAGCGCTACAAAAGAAGCGTCTTCATACGGGTCCAGTTCGTTCATGATATACACGGGGGCACCGCAAAACACGCGTCGTAAGCCGATGGAATCCATGTATCTGGAGGAAGGCAAGCAGTTGATGGCTGAAAAAAGGATGGATGATATCGTGGTGCATGCCCCGTATATTATCAATCTCGGCTCTTACAAAGAAAATACCTATGAGCTGGCAGTCAGCTTTCTTCAAGAGGAAATTCGTCGCACCCACGCGATTGGCGTGAAAAATATCGTGCTTCATCCGGGCGCTTTTACCGATAAGGATGCTGAATATGGAATTGGGCGTATCGCCGACGGTTTGAATGAGGTACTGAACGGCGTGAAGGAGACGGATGTTAACATTGCGCTGGAAACGATGGCAGGCAAAGGCACCGAAATGGGCCGCAGCTTCGAAGAAATTGCCTCCATTATAGATAAAGTAGAGCACAACGAGCGTCTTACCGTTTGTATGGATACCTGTCACATACACGATGCCGGCTATGACATTGTGAATGATCTGGACGGCGTGCTGGAGCAATTTGATCGTATTGTCGGGCTGGATCGCATCGCAGTGGTTCACGTCAATGACAGTAAAAATGCGGTTGGCGCCCATAAAGACCGTCATACTCCGATTGGATCGGGCTGGTTAGGCTATCAGACCATTCATAACGTGGTGCATCATGATGCGCTTCAAGGCCGCCCGTTTATTTTGGAAACGCCATGGATCGGGAAGGAAGCGAAAACCCAGCGTCCAATGTATGAGGTTGAAATCGCTTTGCTTCGCGGGAATGTGAAGGAGCGTTTTGGCGATGAATTTTTGGGTCAGGTAGAGCAGTTGCATTCGTTTTTCAAAAAGCAGGATGTGGATGTGCGTAACTTTGTACTGGATACCTGGACGCTGCTGAAAAATGATGCCAAAGCGAAAAAAGCCGATCCACGCGAACCGCTGGAACGTCTGTATGACATGGTAACGGAAGCAGCACTATTTCCGGAGTTGAGCGAAGAACATATTAATCATCGTCTGATTGCCTGGTTTGCCGGCAGTCATTTGCCAGTGACGGTATAAGCCAAGGGGGAATTGTAGCCACATGGAACTTCACGTAAAACATCAGCCAAACAGCACTCAATCTGCGCATGAAAACCGTGCGCGTATGCTCGTATCCTGTCCTGATGGCCCGGGTATTGTAGCGGCCGTGTCTCGCTTTTTGTATGAGCATGGCGCCAATATTGTTCAATCTGATCAATACACGATGGACCCGTCCGGCGGTATGTTTTTTATGCGGGTTGAATTTGATCTGCCATACTTGAGTGAAACCCAGTCTCAACTGGAGCAGGATTTTGCCGCGGTTGCAGAACAATTCCGAATGGAGTGGACGATTTCAGCGGTCAGCCGCAAGAAAAAGCTCGCTATTTTCGTTTCCAAAGAAGATCATTGTCTGGTGGAGCTATTGTGGCAATGGCAGGCAGGGGATCTGGATGCGGATATTTCTTTGGTCGTCAGCAATCATCCCGATATGAAGGAGTATGTGGAATCTTTCGGCATTCCGTATCACCATATTCCGGTGACAGCCGATACCAAACCGGAGGCGGAGCGCTGTCAACTGGAGGTTATTGGTGAGGATATCGACGTCATTATCTTGGCCCGTTACATGCAGATTATTTCACCCAAGTTCATTGAGCATTATCGCAACCGGATCATTAATATCCATCATTCGTTCCTGCCTGCATTCGTGGGTGGAAAGCCATATGCTCAAGCCTATAATCGCGGTGTGAAAATTATTGGCGCTACTGCGCATTATGTAACTGAGGAACTGGACGGCGGCCCGATCATCGAGCAGGATGTGCAGCGGGTAAGCCATGGTGATGACGTCAATGAGTTAAAACGGATCGGTCGCACCATTGAGCGGGTCGTTTTGGCAAGAGCCGTGAAGTGGCATGCGGAGGACCGAATTTTGGTTCATGAAAACAAAACGGTCGTTTTTAACTGATTTTTATATTTGAAGCTCATACATCTTCCAAGCAAAGCCCGTCGAGATGACGGGTTTTTTCTTTTTTTTATGCGGAAATTCAGTGTCAAAACCGGACAAAATACGTTATTTTTCGCGATTCTATGATTTTTAAACAATTTTCTAAATTAAGTCACCATCTTCAAGCGTGTTAAGGAACGATAGTTTCAATGGTAAGGTGGAGATGAATTTCAGTTTGGCGTAGCCAAAAGGTTTGCTTATTATTTGGGTTGGTTTATAATCAGTCGTATCGAGCATAAGGGTTGGTATATCAATGAAATTAGATAGTAATAATCATTCAGTATTCTTATTGTATTATCATCTCGTACTTGTCGTGAAATATAGAAGAAATGTATTTGATGATGAAATATCCGATTATGCAAAAGACATGTTTGTGCGACTTGCGGAGGGTTACAACATAACTCTGATGGAATGGAATCATGACAATAACCATGTTCACGTTCTGTTCAAAGCACATCCGAACACTGAAATGACAAAGTTCATAAATGCGTATAAGAGTGCAAGTTCTCGACTCATCAAAAGAGATTTTCCGCAAGTCAGAAAGAAGCTTTGGAAAGAAATGTTTTGGTCAAGAAGTTTTTGCTTACTTACAACAGGTGGCTTGTCTGTTGAGGTAATAAAGAAGTATATAGAAAATCAAGGCCAAAAGTGAGATAAGAATATATGGCTAAATATAATAAAGCATATAAGTTCCGTTTGTATCCAACAGAGGAACAAGCCCACCTTATGCGTAAAACTTTTGGTTGTGTTCGTTTTGTGTATAACAAAATGTTAGCTGAACGCAAGGAAGTATACGAACAGTTCAAGGACGATAAAGAAGCCTTGAAAAAGCAAAAGTTCCCTACCCCTGCTAAGAACAAAGATGAGTTTGTGTGGCTGAAAGAAGTCGATTCTTTGGCATTGGCTAATGCCCAATTAAACTTGCAGACTGCTTACAGAAATTTCTATAGTGGAACGACTGACTTCCCTACATTTAAGAGTAAGAAGGCAAGAAAATCATACACAACCCATGTTGTGAACGGAAACATTATGCTTATGAATGGCTATATCAAATTACCAAAGCTCAAACGGGTGAAAGTAAAACAACATAGAGAAATCCCTGCTGAACATATCATGAAGTCATGTACGATCTCGATGACATCCACTGGGAAATACTACGTGTCTATTCTCACTGAATATGAGATGGAACGTATTCAAAAACAAGTTCAAACCGTTGTTGGGTTAGACTTTACAATGGCTGAACTATATGTCGGTAGTGAGGGTGAGAAAGCCAATTATCCTCGTTTCTACCGTCAAATGTTAGATCGTTTAGTGAAAGCACAACGTACCTTATCCAGACGTGTGAAAGGTTCTTCTCGTTGGAACAAGCAAAGGATGGTAGTAGCAAAGATTCATGAAAAAATCACCAACCCACGAAAAGACTTTCTACATAAGGAATCACACAAATTGGCCAAACGGTATGATGGAGTGGTCATTGAAGATCTCAACATGAAAGGAATGTCGCAAGCCCTGAACTTTGGCAAAAGCGTTGCTGACAATGCTTGGGGAATGTTCACGACATTTCTCCAATACAAGTTAGAGGAGCAAGGAAAAAAACTGATAAAAATAGACAAGTGGTTTCCATCGTCTAAGACTTGCTCGTGTTGCGGTAAAGTAAAGGAATCTCTATCCCTTTCTGAACGTATATTCCACTGTGAATGTGGTTTTGTGTCAGATAGGGATGGGAACGCTTCTATCAATATCAGAAGCGAAGGATTGCGGCTGTTAGAGCAATTATAGCCCACAATAGAGCATGGTTCAGGCTTGATAGCTAAGTAAATTTCGTACCGTTAGGTACGATTACCTTAGAAGCCCTCACCTCTAAGCGTTAGTGTAAGTGGAGGGTAGTTCACATGAGGTTAATACTTTGCGGGTATATTTAAATGAGGACCTGGTACGATATTTCGACAATCAACTTTATAAACGATCTGGCAAACCTGCACGGCAAATGGTACAATGTTTAAGGATGTATAAGTCATATTGAAACATTCAAGCAGATTCACTCACTTCAATGGGCGTCGTTACTATAGGAGACGGCGGTATTGGAGAGCATGACCTAATGCAATTGGATACTTTTTACAATATGAGGAGGCTAACCATGACTGACCAGAATCAAGCGATTCAAAAGGATGAAAACTCCACGATCGACAATTTGTCCATTACGACAATCCGTACGTTGGCAATTGATGCCATCGAGAAAGCAAACTCGGGACATCCCGGCATGCCGATGGGTTCCGCGCCGATGGGCTACCAACTATTTGCTAAAACGATGAATCATAACCCGAATCACCCTACATGGATTAACCGTGACCGTTTTGTACTGTCCGCTGGACACGGCTCCATGCTGCTGTACAGCCTGCTGCACCTGAGCGGCTATGATCTGCCTATGGAAGAACTGAAACAATTCCGTCAATGGGGCAGCCTTACACCAGGTCATCCTGAGTTTGGACACACCGCTGGTGTAGACGCTACAACCGGACCTCTGGGACAAGGCGTAGCTATGGCCGTAGGTATGGCAATGGCTGAAGCTCAATTGGGCGCAACCTATAATAAAGATCAATTCAAAGTTGTGGATCACTTCACCTATGCAATCTGTGGCGATGGCGATCTGATGGAGGGCCTGTCTCACGAAGCGGCTTCGCTGGCTGGACGTTTGCAATTGGGCAAGCTGATCGTATTGTTTGATTCCAATGATATTACACTGGACGGCAAGCTGAACCTGTCCTCTTCCGAGAGTGTTGCCAAACGCTTTGAAGCTTACAACTGGCAAGTGCTGCGCGTAGAAGACGGTAACGACCTTCCAGCGATCCAAAAAGCAATTGAAGAAGCGCAAGGCGACTCCACACGTCCTACGTTGATTGAAGTGAAAACAGTCATCGGCTACGGAAGCCCGAACAAACAAGGTAAAGGCGGACATGGCGGTACTCACGGTTCCCCACTGGGTGCAGATGAAGCCAAGCTGACTAAAGAATTTTACAAATGGGTATACGAAGAGGACTTCCACGTACCGCAAGAGGTTCGCGAGCATTTTGCTAAAGTAAAAGAGCGCGGCATCGCAGCTAACAAAGCATGGGATGAACAGTTCGCGAAATACAAAGCGGCTCACCCTGACCTGGCAGCTCAGTTCGAAACAGCGGTAAACGGCGATCTTCCAGAAGGATGGGACCGTGACCTTCCGAAGTACACGACTGAAGACAAAGCAGTTTCGACTCGCGTGGCTTCCGGTAATGCACTGAACGGATTGGCTCCAAACGTACCGTTCCTGACTGGCGGATCTGCCGATCTGGAAAGCTCCACGATGACACACTTGAACAACCTGACGAACTTTACGCCAGAAGACTATGCTGGCCGTAACATCTATTTCGGTATCCGTGAGTTTGGTATGGCTGCTGCGATGAATGGTATGACATTGCACCAAGGGGTAAAAGTATTCGGCGGTACATTCTTCGTGTTTACGGATTACCTGCGTCCGGCCGTTCGTCTGGCAGCTCTAATGGGATTGCCTGTAACTTACGTTCTGACTCACGACAGTATTGCTGTTGGTGAAGACGGCCCGACTCATGAGCCGATCGAACAATTGGCTTCCCTGCGTATTATCCCGAACCTGACGGTTATTCGTCCGGCGGATGGCAATGAAACTTCCGCTGCTTGGGCTTACACGCTGGAAAACAAGAAAAACCCGGTTGCTCTGGTATTGACTCGTCAAAACCTGCCAATCCTGGCTGCTACTGCTGAACATGCACGCGAAGGTATTAAACGCGGTGCTTATGTCGTTGCAGATGCGACAGACGGCAAGCCGGTTGCTCAAATTCTGGCTACGGGTTCCGAAGTACAACTGGCTGTTAAAGCTCAGGAAGCACTGGCGGAGCAAGGTATCCAAGTACGCGTTATCAGCTTCCCAAGCTGGGATTTGTTCGAAAAACAAGACAAAGCATACAAAGATTCCGTTCTGCTGCCTGAAGTAAAAGCACGTTTGGCTGTAGAAATGGCTTATCCACTGGGCTGGGAAAAATATGTCGGCGACCAAGGCGACATTCTCGGTATCAGCACATTTGGCGCATCCGCACCTGGCGACCGCGTCATTAAGGAATATGGTTTTACGGTAGAGAACGTTGTTAATCGTGTAAAAGCTTTGTTGAAATAAAACAACCTATTAAACAGACAGTCGTAACCTGAGTAAGGCTTACGGCTGTTTGTTTCGTACATTGAGGAACTTTGCGGCCGTGTGTATTTTCGTACTGAGGCTTGGAACAAATATATGTTATGATCCATAAATATTCATTCAACCATTGATGAGCAGATGAGGGGATAACGAATGACACAGTTTGATGGAGTCAGCGTAGTTAAAAAAGCAAATATATATTACGACGGTCAGGTTACAAGCCGTACGGTTATTTTGGGTGACGGCAGTAAGGTAACATTGGGAATTATGCTGCCTGGAACGTATGAATTTGGCACGGATTCTCGTGAGATTATGGAGATTTTGGCAGGGGATTTGAAGGTGTTGCTTCCAGGTACTGAGGAATGGCTGGAAATACAGGGAACGGCAACGTTCCACGTGCCTGCGCAATCTTCCTTCAAGCTGGAAGTACGAAGCGTAACGGATTACTGCTGTTCTTACCCGGAATAAGCAGTGAAAAAAGGGCAAGCACCACTTGATTTTAAGCCAAGTGTGCTTCCCCTATAAGCTATGCGATATGTACAAAGCACAGCAACATGGATAACAAAGAAGGATGCGGCTTATTTGAGTGGCTTACCGCCAATAGTGTGGCCGATCCAAGCCTCATAGGTCTTCACGACAGCGGACAAGTCCTCATCTCCGTAGCCTTGCGTTTGCCCGGCTTGAAACAGGCTTTTGGCAATGGACAGCATAGGCGCCGGAATGGACTGGCTATCCGTCAGCGAGGCAGCAAGCTTCAAGTCTTTGAGCATCAAGGCCAGTGAGAACTGGTTGCTGAAATCATGCTCGATGATTTTGCGTCCTTTCAGGTCAGCAGCCTTGCTGCCTGCCGATCCGAGCTGTACCAGCTCAAGGAAGCTTTCCGCCGGAATACCGGATTTGGCGGCGATGGCAAAGCCCTCAGCCAGAGCGAGATTGTTAATACCGACCATCGTGTTATGTGCGAGCTTGGCTACGGCCCCGCTGCCATTCGGTCCCATGTGAAGCACCTTTTTGCCCAGCGTATCAAAAACGTCCGACTGTGCGGCAATGGCCTCCGCGTCACCGCCGACCATGAACACGAGCGTACCGTCCACAGCAGCAGGCTTACTGCCCGTTACCGGAGCATCAATGAAGGAACATCCCAGCTTGTCCGCTTCGGCGGCCAGTTGTTTGACCAGCTCAGGTGAAATGGTGCTGTTGTCCATCACAGTTACACCAGGCGTAAGACCGGCAAACACGCCGTCCTCGCCGTAGTAGATATCGTGGATCGAGTTATCATCGCTGACCATGGTAATGACCAGCTGTTGACCTTCAGCCGCCTCACGGGGCGTTGAAGCCGTACGAGCGCCTTGTTCTACCAGTGGTTCGCAGCGTGAAGCGGTGCGGTTGTAGACCGTGACTCCATATCCCTGCTTCAACAGATTGGATGCCATCGGGGCGCCCATGGTGCCCAGTCCGATAAATCCGATGTTTTTCATAGCTAATCACCTTTCTTGTTGGAGGTTGCCGTCCGATGCAGATACACGAGTTCGGCTTGAATTGACTGTTTATATATAGGTTGATCTCTATTTATTGTAGCATGGGTATCCTACCCTATCTACACCAGGGCCTGGCAAGGCACCGGACACACAGGTAACGCAAGCTTGTCAGGCCCTGCAAATTAAAGTATCCTATTCCTAAGTCCTTATGTTCGTATTCATGGTCTTAGCAATACAAAACAGGAGGTTCCAAACATGTCTAAAAAAGTTATTTTCGATTACACCAAAGCGCTCTCCTTTATAGGACAGCACGAAATTGATTATTTTGCAGAACCGATCAAGCTGGCTCATGAGCAGCTGCATAACCAAACCGGTGTAGGTTCCGATTTCCTGGGTTGGATTGACTTGCCTACCAATTATGATAAAGAAGAATTTGCACGCATCCAAAAAGCTGCTGCAAAAATCCAAAGTGATTCCGAAGTGCTGATCGTCATCGGCATCGGCGGTTCTTACCTTGGCGCACGCGCTGCGATTGAAATGCTGTCGCATTCCTTCCACAATGCACTGCCTAAGGACAAGCGCAAAGGCCCGGCTGTTTATTTTGCAGGCAATAACATCAGCTCTACATATGTGAATCATCTGTTGGAACTGATTGAAGGAAAAGACTTCTCCGTGAATGTCATTTCCAAATCAGGTACAACAACAGAGCCAGCTATCGCTTTCCGCGTATTCCGTGCGGCTCTGGAGAAAAAATACGGTAAAGAAGAAGCGCGCAAACGTATTTATGCAACAACCGATAAAGAACGTGGCGCTTTGAAAAAACTGGCCAACGAGGAAGGCTACGAATCCTTCATTATTCCTGATGATGTAGGTGGCCGTTACTCCGTGCTGACAGCAGTAGGCTTGCTGCCGATTGCTACAGCAGGTATTAACATTGAGGAAATGCTCCAAGGGGCGGCAGACGCTTCCAAGGAATACAGCAATCCGAATGTAGCTGAGAACGAGGCTTACCAATATGCAGCCGTTCGTAACGCGTTGTACCGCAAAGGTAAAGCTATTGAAATTCTTGTGAACTATGAGCCGTCCCTGCATTTCGTTTCCGAGTGGTGGAAACAATTGTACGGCGAAAGCGAAGGCAAGGATTACAAAGGGATCTACCCTGCTTCCGTTGACTTCTCGACAGACCTGCACTCCATGGGACAATTCATTCAGGAAGGTAGCCGCAACATTTTCGAAACGGTTATCCAAGTGGAAAATGTACCTAGCCACATCACCATCGAAGCAGATGAGGATGATCTGGATGGACTGAACTTCCTGGCAGGCAAAACGGTGGACTTTGTAAATAAAAAAGCATTCCAGGGTACATTGCTGGCTCACACAGACGGACAAGTACCAAATCTGATCGTGAACATTCCTGACCTGAGTCCTTACTCCTTTGGGTACCTGGCTTATTTCTTCGAAAAAGCTTGCGGCATCAGCGGCTACCTGTTGGGTGTAAATCCGTTCGATCAACCAGGCGTGGAAGCTTACAAGAAAAACATGTTTGCCCTGTTGGGTAAACCAGGCTTCGAAGAGCAAAAAGCGGAGCTTGAAGCGAGATTGTCCGAATAAGGAAGCTGTAGACTCCTGAATGAAACAGGATTTCAGATAGGAGCGTTATAGCGTATAGCACCAAATAAAGTACAGGAAAGCAGTTCACCGGCTGCCAGAAGCGGGGGACTGCTTTCTTGTAAAATGAAGTAAGGAAGGTTATTTGTGATATGTTGGAACAATACCGAACTGTACGCGGCTCCGGCAGCAAGGAAATTGTGATCCGGAAATCCCGTTTTATCGGTCACATCCAGCCTGTTCAGACCGAGGAAGAAGCGGCGGCTTTTATCGAGCGCATTAAAAAAGAGCATTGGAACGCAACCCATAATTGTTCTGCCTATATGATCGGGGAACGAGACGAAATCCAGAAGCAATCGGATGACGGTGAACCGAGTGGTACGGCGGGCAAGCCTATTTTGGAGGTTATCCGTAACCAGAAGCTGAAAAATGTGGCAATTGTCGTTACCCGTTACTTTGGGGGGATTTTGCTGGGAGCAGGCGGTCTGATTCGTGCCTATTCAGACGGTGCTGTTGCAGCCATTGAGGCAGGGGATGCGATTACGCGTGTGCTGCGTCGTGAAATTTTTGTGGAATTGGATTACACCTGGTTGGGCAAAGTGGAAAATGAATTGCGAAATCGCAGCATCCGTACAGGAGAAACCATGTTTACGGATAAAGTTACCTTAACCTGTCTGCCGCTGGCTGGTGATGCGGAATCCTTCAGCAACTGGATAACAGACTTGACACAGGGACAATCGCTTGTGTCGGAGGGAGAGCAGCTTTACTTTATTGAAGGGGAATAAAAAATATGGCTAGAAGAGCAGTAGAACAGGAGTTGTCAAGAGGGCGG
This sequence comes from Paenibacillus terrae, assembly GCF_005217525.1. Lineage (GTDB taxonomy): Bacteria > Bacillota > Bacilli > Paenibacillales > Paenibacillaceae > Paenibacillus > Paenibacillus terrae_C. Next base: position 619,236 of record NZ_PNXQ01000012.1, read on the forward strand.
ATTCTGGAAGCGGCCAGGCACTTGTTTATTACCAAGGGCTACCGTGCTATTTCAATGCGCAGCATTGGCCAGCATCTGGGTTACAGTCATGGTTCATTATACTATCATTTTAAAGAGAAGGCTGAACTGTTCTACGCCATTGTGATTGAGGATTTTAATACGTTACGCGGGATTTTACTGCAAGGAGCAACAGGCACGCTGGAGGATGGTCTGAACAGACTGGAGCACTTGATGCTGGAGTTTATCCGTTTTGGCTTGGAAAATCCTTATCAATATGAAATTATGTTCATGATGCATGATGAAGAACTGTTCGCATACTGTCGCACGGAGCAAAACCGTTGTGTGGAATTATTTGCGTCCATGATTCGTCAGGAATTAAGTGGTCAGGGACATTCAGAGGAAGATTGTTCACGAGTACCGCAAAGTCTGTTTTTGTCTATGCACGGCTTTGTGTCCTTTTACATTCAGGATGGTTTAACATTTGAAGAGATCAGGCCCGCTGCTTTGGCACATGTAAAGCTGCTGTGCAGAAACCTATGAGCGTACCTGCAATCACACGCCTCGGCTATGAATCTGTAGGACGCTTTTCTGGGTATATTCACTTCATGACGGTGCCTTATCATTACGGTAATTTGCGAAAGCGACTAAGATTGTAACAGACGATGATGCATCCAGCAGGAGAACATCATGGTCTGTTTTTTTACATGGTCAGCCCTTTATGACTTTTACATGATACTGGCGCAGCGTGTAATATCACGTATCTCATCTCGTCCGCTAGTGGATAATTCTAAAGTATGCAACATTATTCCCCTCTCCCTTCTTCTTATTACTTTACCCATTTTACTTTACCCAATGAACACCTGACGTAATATATAGAGTTGACGACGAAAGCTTTCCTTTGATAAAGTATCACATAAGAAAAACATAGTATATACATTGGAATAATAATATGATTTCAAATGAGGTATGCGCTTTGCCGTAAGCAAGGTTGCTGCTCCTGCACAGGTTCAGAAGCGGAAAGGAAGTGTACGGTTATGCATGTAGAAGTAAGGGGTTTAAACAAGCATTTCGGTAATTTTCACGCGGTTAAGGACGTATCCTTTGATATTCAAGCGGGTCATTTGATTGGTTTACTCGGTCCGAGTGGTGGCGGTAAAACGTCCATTCTTCGGATTTTGGCGGGTCTGGAGCAACCGGATGCGGGCGAAATTCATTTTCACGGAAAAAGGGTAAACGAGCTGGCCCCGCAGGAACGCGGAATCGGATTTGTATTTCAAAACTATGCTTTGTTCAAGCACATGAGCGTGTATGACAATATTGCCTTTGGTCTAAAAGTGAAAAAAAGCTCCAAAGCCCGCATCAAGGAACGCGTCACAGAGCTGGTCGAGCTGACAGGACTCAAAGGCTTCGAGCATCGTTATCCGCATCAGTTGTCCGGTGGACAACGGCAGCGGGTTGCTTTTGCACGCGCCTTGGCACCAGAGCCTCAATTGCTGCTGCTGGATGAGCCTTTTGCAGCCATTGACGCCAAGATTCGCCAAGAGCTGCGTACCTGGCTGCGGGAGTTGATTGAGCGGGTGGGGATCACTTCGATTTTCGTCACGCATGATCAGGATGAGGCTATTGAAGTAGCCGATGAAATTATGGTGATTAATCAGGGACGGCTGGAGCAGAAGGGAACACCTTGGGATATCTATAAAAAGCCGGGGACGCCGTTCGTAGCTTCCTTTATCGGGGAATCGACGGTGATCGAGCAAGCGGACAGTCTCAAAGGCTTCGAGGAAGCTGCCGGAACGGGAGCGCGTGCCTTGATCCGTCCGGAGTATATTGATGTCGGGCCAAGCGAGGAGTTTGCGCTTTTGTCGGCGACCGAGGAAGGCATTGTGAAGCATTTGCATTTTCGGGGGAGTGAATGGATGGTTGAAGTACAGGTCGGGGATCATCGACTCATGACGTACCGTTCGCTGGAGAAGTCCATGCTGGAGCCTGGTCAGCAGGTGCGCGTGCTAGTGCATCGGGCTTATCTGTATAACGACCAGTCCAGTTGGATGGTGGAAAACCGTCTCAAGAAGGATCCAATGCCTGTTATGATTTAAAATTTTAACGCGATCAAACATAAAGGGGATGTCCGCCTGTATTTAGGGGTTTGGGGCATGCTCTTTTTGGCGTTGGGAGTGGAGGATTTACGCAAGGTTGGTGTGTTCGATATAATAGTAGTAAAAACAACCAGTATAGATAGGAGTTAAACCATGAATCGGCTTATTTTTCTTGGCACGGGGGATGCGATGGGTGTTCCGCGTGTGTATTGTGATTGTCTCGTATGTACGGAGGCCCGCACGACAGGGGCAAATGTGAGGCTGAGGTCGTCTGTACTGATCGAAAGCGAGACGGAGGACTTTATGATTGATTGCGGCCCGGACTGGTCCGAGCAGATGGAAATACGCGGGCTTCGCTTCATCCGTACGATTCTCGTGACGCATGCACATTTTGACCATATTGGAGGACTGCCGGAATGGGCGGACGCCTGTCGCTGGACCGGGAACAGAGGTCGTTTGTACGCTCCACAAGAGGTCATCGACACGATCCTGCGTCAATTTTCCTGGCTTCCGGGGCATATTGACCTTATCCCTGTCGATCAGGGAGCCTTGCTTGGTGGATGGAATATCCGGGGTTGGCGTGTGAATCACGGGAAGAACGGATATGCTTACGCTTATCGATTGGAAAAGGACGGCTTCTCGTGGGCCTACTGTTCGGATTCAATCGGACTAAATGATGCGGAAATTCTGCCCCTGCACAATCTGGATATGCTCATACTGGGAACGAGCTTTTATCATGAAGAGGCCGAATATGCAACCCGCTCGGTATATGACATGCTGGAGGCTCAGGAGCTTATAGAGAGACTCCAGCCCAACAGCACCGTGTTTACACATATGTCCCATGATGTGGATGTCACACGCAACTACGGGCTTCTGGAAGGGATCAGCCTGGCACGGACTGGAATGAGCCTGCCATTGGAATAATGCTGTCCCTTACATCGTTCGGCTGATGCGGAGAAGGGTCGCGATGCCTTCTTTGATTTGCAACTCATTGGCATACGAATAGGACAATCTCACATGTGTTTTGCCTTCCTCGCCAATCGGATCGAATACATTACCCGGTACGAAGGTGACCGACTCCTGTACGCATTTGGCGAGCAGTTCATTAGGTTTCAACGTAGAAGGCAACTGGAGCCACAGACTGAGGCCGCCTGCCGGGCTGGTCCATGTCCAGCCGGAATCGCGGAGGCTGTCTTCCATCGTTTCCTTACGGATCTGGAGCGCGATACATATCTTTTTGAGATGCTGCTGCATGCGTGGAGATTGAAAGTATTGCAGGAACAGCTTTTGATTCAGCAGTGGCGAGCCGTTATCTACCAGCGCTTTGACGTTCAGCAGGCTGTTCATAAGCTGTGGCCGGCAAGTCACGGCTGCGATTCGCAGACCTGGCGCGACATATTTGCTATAGCTGCGAATGTAGACGACGCTTCCCGAAATATCATAAGCAAAAATAGGTAACGGCGGCTTTTGCCCAAAGCTGATGTCATAGGTACTGTCGTCCTCGACAATAAGGCAGCCGTAGCGCTCGGCCAGCTCGGGCAGACGTTTGCGCTGTTCATCGGGTACCGTGAAGCCAGTCGGGTTATGAAACGTTGGATTGATATAGAACGCACGTGGCTTTTCTGTCTTCATGCACCATTCAATGTGTTCCATATCATAGCCTTCCGGTCGGATATCGGTCATGGTCAGGCGCGCACCTTGTCTGCGGAATATTTCCATAGCAGGGCCATAAGCGGGACGCTCGGTCAATACGCGATCCCCTGTCTGGATCAGAGAACGGGAAATCAGGTCGATGGCCTGCTGTGCTCCGGAAGTAATCAGTACTTCGTCTGGTGACAATGCAAAATGCTTATCGACGCTAAAATGCTGCGCCATCGCATCCCGAAGCTCGGAATCGCCCTGTACAGAGGAATAAGTGGCCGCTACTTTCGGATGCTTTTCAAATACCTGCATCATCAGCTCACCCCAATATCGGTTGGGCAGGAGAGACGGGTCAATCAGCGCTTTGGAAAACTGAAAATTCGCATTCACCGATTGAACGCGGCTAAGTCCATCCATTCCCCTCCAGGCTGAAACAGACGGATCATCTGCCGCATGGGCGGATTCGGAGTGAAACGTAAGGTCAATGGATGAATGCCCCGGGTAGCCAGCATATTTCGCATGGCCGGTCGCTGGGGAAGCATGAACATAATATCCAGATTTGTCCTTTACATAAACCAGCCCCCGTTGCTTCAACTCCTGATAGGCCCGGAAAACGGTTAGCCGATGTACACCCAACTCCTGAGCCAGGCTTCGTACGGATGGCAGCTTCGTGTCTGCTTGCCAATCCCCGCGATCAATCCGCACAGTCACATAATGGATGACCTGCTCATACAGCTTTAAGGCATGATCGGCTGGAAAAAGTAATTCGCTGTTGTTCTTGCCCACTCGCTCCACACTCCTTTTGTGTATTTTACTATAAAACATTTCAAAACCGCATACAACTGTTCTGTAGGTATACATCTGTTCTGTTCGTCTCCCTGTATGCTTGAAAGCAACTGAAGGGAGAGGGACGTATCATGATTGGTATCGCGTTTACGATAATGTGTCTTATTTTTGGTACAACGTTTTTGGCAATAAAAGTGGGAGTAGAAGCGGGACTTCCTCCGTTTTTTTCGGCAGGCGTACGTTTTTTCGCGGCAGGAGCTATTTTGTTTATCGCCATGAAGATGATGGGGAAAGTTCGCTGGTCGTTATTATGGCAGAAGGAAATGGTACTCATTGGAGCGGGAACGACCTTTGGTACGTTTTCAGCCTTGTATTGGGCAGAGCAATATGTCAGTTCGGGGATCGGAGCTATTTTGTCAGCTACCGGACCGATGATGATTGTTATTTTGCAATCAATGCTGCTAAGGCAAAAAACGTCGCGGATTACAGTCATTGGCTGCATGATCAGCTTTCTTGGCGTGGTGCTGGTGGTGCTGCCCGGATTGGCGGTTCAGATTAGCGGCCTGTGGCTGGCGGGATGCCTTGTCATTTTGCTGGGGGAGCTGTGTTATTCCGGGGGTGCTCTTTATTCCAAGCGGGTGATGGATGTATTTCGTGAAACCAACCCGATTGCTCTGAATGCGGTGCAAATGCTCCATGGGGGATGGATGCTGCTGTTACTGTCTGCGATTACGGAGCCGTGGAGTTCTGAGGGGTGGCAGTACCTTCCTGCCATGGGCTCTTTATTGTATCTGATTCTGTTTGGTTCGATGATTGCACATACACTGTTTTACTGGCTCATGGAGCGTACAAATCCTCTTTTCCCGACGACGTGGTTGTATATTTCACCGCCGATTGCGGTGGGATTGGGAGCCTTGGTGTACGGAGAGCATGTAAGCTGGTGGATGCTGGCGGGAGTGTTGCTCATTGTGACCGGATTAATGCTTATGAACAATGGAATGATCCGTCTGGTGAACAGGCGAAAGGTGCGTTCTGCTGCCTGATATTCAGAAGCTGTTAGGCACCCTATGATAGGACAGAAAAAACCTCCAAGCTGCCGCGTGTTACTGAATATGCGACGTTTGGAGGTTTTGTTGTGTTGCTATTTCATTAGCACAAATTATTCAGCATTCAGCACGAATTTGTCGATGGCGTGCTTAACACCGTCTTCGTTATTGCTGCTAGTGATGTAATCAGCCAGCTTTTTCAAATCAGGAATGGCATTCTCCATCGCTATGCCGAGGCCTGCGCATTCGAGCATTTCGTGATCATTCCAGGAGTCGCCGATTGCAATCGTTTCGGACAGATCACAGCCGTAATGGTTAGCAAGGAACGTAAGAGCGTGACCCTTAGTGCCTTCATGATGCATGATTTCCAGAAAATGAGGCTTGGATTTGGTAATATGCACTTCATCACCAAGCAGCTCGCGCAGTTCTGGAATCAATTTGTCAAGCACTTCCGGCTCGTCAATAATCAGCATTTTAGGCGTAGGAAGTTCTACCAATTTGCTGAATACAGGCTCAACAAAATATTCCGTATTGTTTAGCGCGGTGTAATCTTTGATTTTCTGATTATCTTCACGTGTGTACAATTTGTCATCTATATACGTTTGCAGATGCAAATTGCGTTCCACGCAGAATTCATACAAGCGACGTGCAGCCACGAGTGGAACATAACGCTCATACAGCACGTTTTCGTCCAGCAGGTTTTTAATCAAGGCACCTTGGTACGTAATGATCGGAACGTTCAAGCCAGTTTGGCGGGCGAGTTGTTTGGCAGATGCATAAGCACGTCCTGTTGCAAGTGTAACCACGACACCTTTGGCTACAGCAGCTTCAAGCGCCAGTTGCGTTGCAGGAGTAACTTCTTTCTGGTCGTTAATGAGTGTATCATCAATATCAATGGCAATTAATTTATACATATCGGTATTCTCTCCTTTATCTCTATCATGGGGCAATGTCCAAATTGTATCTTATAATATTCAAAATGACAATATCACAATGAAAAGGGGACGACTCCCTTAAGAGCCTGTCCCCTTATAACCACTGAAGAATTGGATTGAATCAATGGGAAAAAGTGGCTGTTAGTCTTCCAAAAATACGAGTCCTACAAAATCATCCAGCTCAATATTTCCGAAATAATGCTTCAAATCAAGAGGGGACAAGGCTTGACGAACCTCACCTTCATCGTAGCGTTTGCCGCGCAGAATATTTTCAATATCAGCAACGTCACCCACACCGAAGAAATCGCCGTAGATTTTAATATCACGGATGTGGCCTTCCTTGAGATCCATGCGGATATCAATAATGCCAACCGGAAATTTACGTGTGTGCTTGATATTGCTTTCAGGGGATTGACCGTAATTCCAATCCCACGATTGGTAGCGTTCAGCGGAAATTTCATGGATTTTGGCCCAATCGGCATCGGTTAGCTTATATTGGGGTACCTGGTCCACCTCTGCACCGAATATGTGACGCAGCAGCTCCTCGCGGAATTGCTCAATGGTCATCTCGCGGTCCATCAGCTCGCTGATGTTAGCAACGCGGCTGCGGACAGATTTGGTACTTTTGGATTTAAACTTTTCGGGATTGGCGTGCAGTGATGCAGCCACATTGTCCAGATTCAGGTTAAACATCAATGTACCATGGCTGAACATGCGTCCGCGTGTGGCAAATTGCGCGTTCCCTGAAATTTTGCGCTCACCGACCTGAAGATCGTTGCGTCCAGTCATTTCGGCTTCCACACCCATTTGGCGCAGGGCGTCTATGACAGGCTGCGTGAATTTGAGGAAATTATGAAAGGACTCCCCGTTATCCTTGGTAATGAAGCTGAAATTTAAATTACCGAGGTCATGATATACAGCCCCGCCGCCGGACAGGCGACGAACGACTTGAATGTTGTTGTCTCTGACAAACTCGGCGTTGATTTCTTCAATGGTATTTTGATGCTTGCCTATAATAATAGAAGGCTGATTAATGTAAAACAGCAGATAGCTGTCGTCCAACTGAAGATGCTTGAGCGCGTACTCCTCAATGGCAAGATTAATGGCTGGATCGTGTATGCCCTGGTTGTCGATGAACAGCATGTCCATTCCTCCGTATATACAAACTGTGTAGTTTTATGTGTAGCTCTTTCTATTGTAACCCAAGTCAGCGACGTACACAAAAGCTCATTTGCATTGACGGGACGCAAAAAGCAGTCCCATAATGGAGCTAAATGATTCGGAACGGTCGGAAAGGATGATAGGCAATGATTGAGGTTTACGGTCACGGCGGGGACAGGGAGACGGCTGCGGCGACATTCGGCGGGGCGGCTGCGGATTTTGTAGATTTTAGCGCAAATATTAATCCGCTGGGTCCGCCACCGGAGGTGCTTGAGGTGCTGCAAAGTGCGTTGGACACTGTGGTTCGCTATCCAGATCCCGGGCACCGGAATTTTAAAAATATGCTGGCGCGGCGACTGCATGTTCCACCAGAGTCGCTGAGTATCGGAAACGGCGCGGCTGAGAGCATGGCGTTGCTGTTACTGGGACTGGCTCCCAAGCGTGTAGGCACAGTGGAGCCGTGCTTTTCGGAATATGCCGAGCTGGCGGGTAAATTCGGAGCCGAGGTAAGCCGGGTGTACGGCAAGGCCTCGCTTCAATGGAAGGCGGACGTGGAAGACATACTTCAGCTCATGGAGCAGGTGGATGTTCTGTTCCTCGGTCAGCCGAATAATCCGAACGGTGTACAATACGGCGATCAGGAGCTGCGGGAGCTGGCAGAGGCAGCGGGGAAAATGGGCACCGTGCTGGTGGTGGATGAAGCGTTTATTGATTTTATCCCGCTAGAGCGGCAAATTTCACTGCTGCCTGTGCTGGATCGGTATCCCCATGTGATTTTGATCCGGTCGATGACGAAATTTTATGCCATTCCAGGCTTGCGCTTGGGCTACGCGGTTGCTCATCCGGATTATATCCGGCGAATGACGGCCAAGCAGGTAACCTGGAGCGTGAACGGACTGGCGTTGCTGGCTGGTGAGGCATGTTTGCGAAGCGGTGAGGCGTATGAGCGCCGCACGCAGGAGCTGATTGCTACGGAGCGTAGTCGTCTGCTGACCGCTTTGGCGGAATGGGGCTGCGGTGTCATCCCCGGTGAAGCGAATTACGTGCTGGCACGGGCGCCGGGGACGTGGAGTGCATCGGCCATTCAACAGGCGCTTGGACAGCGCGGGATTCTTATACGAAGCTGTGCCATGTACCCGGGGCTGACGACGAGCCATTTTCGAATTGCGGTCAAGGACGCGGAAGCCAACGGCACGCTGCTGTCGGTATTGGGCGAAGTGCTGGAGGAGGAACGGCGGCGTGATAGTTAGCTTGATCATAATGGCTGCATATCTTCTGGACAGGCTGATCGGCGATCCGAGGTGGTTGCCACATCCGGTCATCGGCATGGGACATGCCATTTCTGCCTTGGAAAAGGCGATTCGCCGCCGGGTTCACAGTGACCGTGGTTTGAAACGCGCTGGCTTGCTGCTGCCACTAATTGTGGTGGGCGGCTCCTTCGCGCTTGCCTGGGCGCTACTGCGCTGGTTTGCCTGGATTCATCCGTGGCTGTCTATCGGCGCGGAAATGGTGCTGATCGCCACCACGATTGCTTCCAAAGGACTAAAGGACGCGGGAATGGCAGTCTATCGGGAATTGAAGGCGGGTGACCTGCCTGCGGCACGCCGGGAGTTGGGGATGATCGTTGGGCGGGATACGCAGCAGCTTGATGAGCCTGAGATTGTACGCGGTACCGTCGAAACAGTGGCTGAAAATATCGTGGACGCGATTATTTCCCCGCTTTTTTATGCCCTGATCGGGGGAGCACCCTTAGCTCTTGCTTATCGTGCCGTGAATACCCTCGATTCCATGGTTGGCTACAAAAATGAAAAGTATCTGCATTTGGGCTGGGCCTCGGCACGTCTGGATGATGTCGCTAATTACATCCCGGCACGCCTGACAGCGGGGATGCTGGTAGTAGCGGCGTGGATTTATCGGCATGATGCTGGACGTAGCTGGCGTACGGTAAGGCGAGATGCGCGGCTGCATCCCAGTCCGAACAGTGGTTTTCCAGAATCAGCAGTTGCGGGTGCGTTGGGAATTCGCCTCGGGGGCTATAATGTATATCATGGCGTGCGCTCCTTCCGTGCATATATGGGAGAGCAGGTACGACAGATGGAGCCGGATGATATCCGACATACGATCCGGCTGATGTTTGCCGTGTCCAGCATGTTTGCGGGATTGTGTCTGTTCGTGTCCGCCGGATGCTATGCATTGGGGTGGACGCAGTGATGAAGCGTGACGCACCGAACACTGGGAATAGAGCAGGAAGTGAGATGACCTTGAAGCATGATTTTACAGAAAACCCGCCATGGGATTTGGAGCTTGTGCTGGTACGTCACGGCACAACCTTATGGAACAGGGAACGTCGATATCTGGGGCACTCCGATCTGGGCTTGCTACCGGGAGCAGAGCAGGAATTAGAGCCTTTGCGGGAACAATTACAGAGATATTCCTTTGCCCGAATCTATTGCAGTGACTTGATACGTTGTCGTCAGACCTTGCAGATCATTTTGCCAGAATCGGAACTGAAACCAGATAATATGTCTGCTTGGTCTGCCATCATGGAGCCACGTCTGAGAGAGCTTCATTTTGGGGAATGGGATGGAAAAACGTATGATATGCTCAAGGATGAGGCGTTGTACCGCGCGTGGATTGATGAGCCGCAACGGGTTACGCCGCCGGGTGGAGAGCCCTGGAAAGACTTTGTGAACCGCCTTGGTGAATTTCTAGACTCTTTGTATGAGTGGCCTAAAATGATGGAGATTCAGAAAACAGGTTTGTCTGATGCTCCGCCTTCCGTTCTGGTCGTTACGCATGGGGGAGTGATTCGTCAGTTGGCTTGTATGCTGGTGCCGAGGCATGATTTTTGGAGCCTGAATCCGAAGCCGGGAGCGGCCATTACGATTCAGTTGAGGTTGGAGCAAAAGCTGCTTGAAGATTTAACCACTACCCGTTCTACAGCATCGCATCTGGATTTGGTTACAGGGCACAAATTCACCGGATGGTTGGTCGAGCAGACATGATGTTTATAGCTCTTCTCCGCATTCGCTACTCTTGAAAAACCGGGATAAATTAACTACCTATATACTTCTCATAATCACAGACATAGGGCAGGTTAACAGGCGGTTTGGGTTGTAAGCCAGTCTTTTTTAACCTATAATCATCAAGTAAAAGAACGGCTTGACCAGCACTACATCAAATATCCAGCAGACGAGGTCGGCGCAGTGGAATGAAACCCTCGGGTTCTTTCCGGTGCGCTGTTAAAAGGGAAGCCGGTGTAAATCCGGCGCGGTCCCGCCACTGTAAATGGAAAATTGCCAGCCCGCTCTGCTTTATGTGCCACAAGCTTATGAAGGAGCAGCAGGCTGTCGCATGTTTCTGTAAGTCAGGATACCTGCCCGTCCGCCTGTCACCATAGTCCTTCGAGGAAAGGATGACGTGTTCGCAGTGACTGTCCATGCGGAAGAAACTGCCGCCTGCGTACGATCTGCGCTAACGTGACCCCTGTGTCCTTATCTGAGGATGCAGGGGTTTTTTGAAAGGAAAAGAAGGCTGGATTTTGCAGATATCGGATGATGTTCAAGTGACGCTCTTAAAAGAATTTATATGGAGGGGTGTAAATCATGGCAGGGAATAGAATAAAGGTCTGGACTACAGGCTTATTGGCTCTGGTCTTGGCGGTTGTGCTGAGTGCATGTGGAGCTAACGGAAAGAACGCTGAAAATAAAGGGGATCAAGCCTCACAGCAACCGGGACAGACGGCAACCGCTCAGGAGCCTCCGGGCAAAACGGTCTACCCGCTGACCATTAAGGATGCGACCGGGCAGGAGTTTACGTTCAAAAAAGCGCCGGACAAAATCGTTTCCGTCTCCCCGGCTGAAACCGAGGCGCTGTTCGCCATCGGACTGGATAAGGAAATTGTCGGTGTATCGGACTATTCGGATTACCCGGAAGCAGCTACGAAGAAGCCCAAAGTGGGCGGCATAATGAAGCCGAATGAAGAGGCGATCATTGCTGCGAATCCGGAAGTCGTTTTTGCAGGGATATCACTCAGTGAGCAGGCGACAACCAAGCTGCGTGACCTGGGAATTATGATTTTTAAAACCGAGCCGAAAACGGTTGAAGATGTCATGGCTAACATCGAACTATATGGGAAAATTACCGATCATCAGAAAGAAGCGAGAGCGGTAACCGACAAGATGAGAGCCGATGTAGCGGAAGTGAAAAACGGTGTTAAAAATATCGGTAAAGGGCAAAAGCTGAGAGTCTACGTCGAATTTTCACCCGGTTGGACGGTCGGCAAGGGCGAGTTTATGGACGAGCTGATTTCTTTGGCGGGCGGGGAAAATGTCGCTGCAACCCAAAAGGGCTGGTACCAGATCAGTGAGGAAAATATTATTGCGGCCAATCCGGACGTCATTTTATACAGCAAAAATGTCAAGGACGACAAAACAGGCCAGACACTGGGCGATATCATCAAAGCCCGTAGTGGGTGGGATCAAATATCGGCTGTTCGTCTCAACCGGGTGTTTGCGGTGGATGATAATTTGATCAGTCGTCCGGGTCCGCGGGTAACGGAAGGTCTCAAGGAAGTGGCCAAGGGTGTGTATCCTGAAATTTTCAAATGAATCGTAGGCTGATCGGCTTTGGAGGGGCAGGCCTCGCCTTATTGCTGCTGACGCTGCTGCTCTGTCTCGGCATCGGTTCGGCCAAGCTTCCCGTCAGCCAAATCGCGGGTATTCTGGTCAACCATCTGCCGTGGTTAGGTGAGACGGTTACACCGGATTGGAATACATCTACAGAGCAGATTATTTTGAAGGTCAGACTGCCGCGTGTGTTACTGGGTATGCTGGTAGGCGCAGCGCTTGCGCTGGCGGGAGCCGGATTTCAGGGTGTGCTGCGCAATCCGCTTGCTGATCCTTACACGCTGGGGGTATCCTCGGGGGCTTCGGTAGGGGCAGCAGTGCTTATTTATTGGGGGCTTCAATTTTCGTTTGTAGGCGTATGGACACTGCCGCTGGTGGCGTTTACGACCGGAATGCTGACGTTGTGGATGGTGCTGACACTGGCGAGGGAAGGCGGCAAAATTCCGACGCAAAGCCTTATTTTATCGGGTGTGGTGATGCAATCTTTTTTGGGAGCCGTCGTTTCCTTTCTGACAGCCATGTCCAGGGAGACGGTCAATGAAATATTGTACTGGACAATGGGAAGCCTCAGTCTGCGCGGTTGGTCGTATACAGGCATCCTTTTGCCTTATGTGGTCATTGGGCTGGTGTTTCTGTGGAACCGGGCACGAGTGCTGAACATTCTGGCCTTGGGTGAACGTCAGGCGGCTCATATGGGGGTTAATGTAGATGCAACGAAGTTATCTGTTCTGATCATATCCACGCTGCTGACAGCCTCGGCTGTCTCGGTATGCGGAGTGATTGGCTTTGTGGGACTTGTTGTACCGCATATCATCCGTTTGGTGACGGGTCCCGACTATCGGATGATTGTTCCGTTATCCGCGCTGGGCGGGGCTATTTTTATGGCTTGGGCCGATACTGCGGCACGTACGCTACTGGCTCCGACGGAAATTCCGCTTGGTGTCATGACAGCCTTTGTCGGTGCTCCGTTCTTCGCATATCTCCTGTACCGGAACAAGAAGCTGCGCAGGGGGGGATTGCTGTGAAGGAGCTAGGTGGACCACAAAAGCTGCGGGTCCGTGCCTTGGAGATTACCAGTCTGAGTCGTGATTTCGGTGAGTTCCATGCGTTAAAAAATATTAGCTGGAGCATAGACGAAGGAGATTGGTGGGGGATCATCGGTCCGAACGGAAGTGGAAAATCGACGTTGCTGCATCTGCTTTCCGGTGTGGATCACCCGACTTCGGGCAACGTGCTTGTATATGGTAAAAAGGTCAGCAGCTATGGCAGAAAAGAGCTTTCCCGCCTCGTAGCTGTACTCCAGCAGGAAGGGCTTCCCCCGGTCGGTTACACGGTAAGGGAAGTCGTGGAAATGGGGCGATTTCCCCATCAGGACTGGTTTGGCAGAGAAAAGTTGGAAAAGGAAAAAGGGATGGACCCGGGAGTCATCACGGATCGTGTGCTGGAGAGGCTGGGTCTTACCAGCTTGGCGGACAGGCCGTTAGACCGTTTGAGTGGGGGACAGCGGCAGCGCGTGGCTTTGGCGAAGGTGATGGTGCAGGAGCCGCAGATTTTGCTGCTGGATGAGCCTACAACCTATCTGGATCTGCGCTATCAGCTTGAATTTATGGAGCTGCTGGCGGAATGGCGCCGGGAAACAGGTGTGACGATTATATCTGTTCTGCATGATCTCAATTTGACTGCCCAGTTTTGTGATGATTTGCTTGTGCTCAAGGATGGGATGGTTGAGGGGTTAGGAGCTTCATCAGAGCTGTTAACAGAGGAACAAATACGCCATGTGTATGGTGTTGAGCCAGTGATGCTGCCTCACCCGGATAGTGGTGTGCCGCAGCTTTTACTGCGAAGACGTGCAAGGGATGTATCTGGTCAGGGTGAACGACTTGAGTAGCTTGCTTGAGCCAAGTGCTGAAGCAACAGAATTTATGATGAGATCGCTAAACACATATAGGGAGCAGGGAGTGAAGGGCATGAACGAAAAATTACAGCAGTTGATCGCCAGCATTGCACAGCAGGACGGGGCGGCAGCCTTGGCGGCCTCGGAGCATCTGGATCAATTAACGAAGCCACCGGGAAGTCTGGGAAAGCTGGAAAGTCTGGCTATACAGTTGGCAGGCATTACGGGGGTGGACAAGCCTGAGTTTAACCGCAAAACGGTTATGGTCATGGCAGCGGATCATGGTGTGTGTGAAGAGGGGGTCAGCGCCTTCCCGGCTGAGGTTACACAGCAAATGCTGTATAACATGCTGTCCGGTGGCGCGGCAATTAACGTGCTGGCACGTCATGCAGGCGCAGATGTCAAAGTGGTAGACGTGGGTGTGAACGCAGATGTCGCTCATGCGGATCTGGTGAACCGTAAGGTGCGTATGGGTACCGCAAACATGGCGAAGGGGCCGGCGATGCTGCGTACGGAAGCCGAGCAAGCGATTTTGGCTGGAGCTGAAGCCGTGGCGGAAGCAGTCAAAGGCGGCACACGACTGTTCGTAACCGGAGAGCTGGGCATTGGAAATACGACGGCCAGCGCTGCGGTCGTATGTGCTCTTACCGGGCTGGAGCCAGAAATAATCGTCGGCCGGGGCACAGGTGTGGATTCGGCTGGGCTGACCCGTAAAATAGCGGTCGTCTGCCGCGCATTGGACGTGAACCAGCCTGACGGAAACGACGCCCTTGACGTACTGACCAAGGTCGGCGGTCTGGAGATAGCCGCCTTGGCAGGCGTCATCCTCGGCGCAGCCGCTCATCGCTGTCCGGTCGTGCTGGACGGCTTTATCTCGGGCGCTGCTGCGCTGGCTGCGCGTACACTTGCGCCTGCAAGCGCAGCGTATATGCTCGCTTCGCACGCCTCGGACGAGCGCGGGCACGCGGCGGTGCTCCGCGAGCTCAAGCTGGAGCCGATGCTTCATCTGGACATGCGGCTCGGGGAGGGCACAGGCGGTGCGCTTAGCCTGCACCTGATTGATGCGGCGTGCCGCATTATGCGCGAAATGGCGACCTTTGCCGATGCAGGCGTATCGGACGGTCAGGGAGCCGCGCAGCGATGAAGGCGCTCGTGACCGGCGGCGCACGCAGCGGTAAAAGCGGCTTTGCCGAGCGATTGTGCATGTCGCGCGCCCCGCGCGCCTGCTACATTGCAACGGCGCAAGCCTATGACGTGGAGATGAAGGAGCGTATCGCCCTTCATCGGCTCCAGCGCGAGTCTGCCGGGTACGACTGGCAGACGCTGGAGGAAGCGCAGGCGCTGCCGGAGCTGCTGTGGCGCCTGGGCAGCGGCGTAGAGCCACGGCTGGCTGCGCAAGGCGACAAGCCTGCCGACGAAGCCTCCGCGTCGGGGGCATCTGCTGCGTTCTCAGTGGCGCAGCCTGCCGACGCATCGCCAACAGGCGAAGGCCGCAGCGTTTTGCATTCTGCGGCGCGGTCTGCCGCTGCGGAACAGCAGATCGGCAATGGCACTGTCGATCTGCACGCCAGCCAAGCACCGCAGCCAGCGTCCGCACCGATGGTGCTGGTCGACTGCCTGACCTTCTGGCTGTCGAACGTGCTGCTGGCCGCAGGCAAGGACGGCGATGCTGCGGCCCGTGCCGCCATGGATGAACTGGCGATAGCTGTGGAGCAGTATCCGGGGCCACTTGTCATCGTGACCAATGAGGTCGGTGATGGCATTGTGCCCGAGTATCCGCTTGGACGGCTGTATCGGGATTTAAGCGGGGTGATGAATCAGCGGATCGCCCGCCTTTGTGATGAGGTATTTTTGGTGACGGCTGGCATTCCCGTAGAATTAAAACAGTTGGAATACAAGCTATGAGTGGCGAACGTCAGGCGATTGCGGCTGCTTTTCAATTTTTGTCCCGTCTTCCAGTTAAGGCAGAGCTGGATTTTTCGCCAGAGCTGCTAAAACGTAGTGCAAGCTATTATCCGTTGGTAGGGATGGTCATCGGCCTCATCGTATGGTGCTTTGCAGCGCTTGCCTCTCTGGTATTGCCACCGTTGCCATGTGCAGTTCTTACTCTTGCCGTTTGGGTGTGGCTCACGGGTGGACTGCATCTGGACGGCTGGATGGATGCGGCTGATGCTTTATTCAGCTACCGTTCCCGTGAACGGATGCTGGAGATTATGAAGGATAGCCGTGTAGGAGCGATGGGCGTCATTGCTTGTGTGTTGTTGCTTATGCTCAAGGCTTCTTTGCTGTATACGGTGCTGGCTGAACGGGATCTGTCCGGTTTATTGCTGCTTCCGATGGTTTGGAGCCGCTGGTTTATGGTAAGCGCGATGAAGCGCTGGCCGAAAGCTCGTAATGATGATGGACTGGCAGCGCGTTTTGCCGATATGAGTAGCAGACGTGCCGGATTGGCTGTGTTCTGGGCTGTACTCATCACGTTGGGTGCCGCAGCAGGGCAATGTATCATTGCCGGATGGTTCACAGGAACAGGCGGCATGGACATGGACAATACATCTTTTACAGCGTATGGGCATTCAATCTTTTCCCATCCGGGCGAATTAGCCATCTGGACAGGCTTTTTGCTGCTGCCGCTGCTGGCCAATGCTGTTGGAAGCTTCACAGCAAGCCGTATTAACCGCCGTTTGGGTGGACTGACAGGGGATATTTACGGAGCTTTGAACGAATTGCTGGAGACCGTTTTATTGCTGTTTATTGTGATTTTGTGCGGACTGTAAGCAGATTTTTAAATGAATTGGTAAAAGGAGAAGAGGCAATTGTCAACTTTCGAACCGTCCCGCACGAATCCCGCAGCAGTGCTTATGCTTCAGGGCACAGCATCGGATGTGGGCAAAAGCGTGGTGACCACTGCACTGTGCCGTATATTCACGCAGGATGGCTATCATCCCGCACCGTTCAAGTCACAAAATATGGCGCTAAATTCTTATGTCACCGAGGACGGCAAAGAAATTGGACGCGCTCAGGGTGTGCAGGCAGAAGCCTGCGGTATTGAAGCGACGACCGACATGAATCCGATTCTGATCAAGCCGGTCAAGGATATGCATTCACAAATTGTTGTTCACGGTGTGCCTTATGCATATATGAGTGCTTCCGATTATCGAAAGGAATTTTTGCCGCAAGCCAAACAGACGGTCATGGACGCGCTGAATCGGCTGCGTGATACCTATGATATTGTGCTTATGGAAGGGGCAGGCAGTCCGGCAGAAATTAATTTAAAGGACCGCGATATTGTAAATATGAATCTTGCAGGTTGGGCGGACGCTCCAGTGCTGCTTATTTCGGATATCGACCGGGGTGGTGTTTTCGCTTCCCTAGTAGGAACGATTGAGCTGCTAGAGCCGCATGAGGTGCAGCGTATCCGTGGATTTGTCATTAACAAGTTCAGAGGGGATCTGTCCCTGCTTCAGCCGGGATTGGACTGGCTGGAGGAACGAACCGGTATTCCTGTACTCGGCGTGCTGCCCTATCTACCGGATATCCGCATTGAGGCAGAGGATTCTGTGGTGCTGGACAAGAAGCCCAAGCTGTCTGCAAAGGATAAAGCGCTGGACATCGCGGTCATTCGTTATCCGCGTATTTCCAATTTTACAGACACGGATGCTTTGGCCGCAGAGCCGGATGTGAGTGTACGTTATGTCACGGAGGCCGGAGAACTGGGGGTACCTGACGCTATTATTTTACCGGGGACGAAGGACACGATTGGCGATCTGCTTGAATTGCGGACAAGAGGTCTGGAGCAGGACATTCGGGAGGCTATGAACGCGGGACGCACGCAGTTGGTTGGCATTTGTGGAGGCTATCAGATGCTCGGCACAGCCTTGTTTGATCCCGAAGCGGTCGAATCTGGGTTGCCGCAGCAGGCAGAAGGGTTGGGCTGGCTGGCTCTATCCACGACCTTTTTAAAGGAAAAGCAAACGGTACGCGTACAGGGAACCTTGTCTGATCACTGCCCATTGTTGCTAAATGCACCCGATTCGGATTCTGCTCCCACGACGATGATTGAAGGCTATGAAATACATATGGGCGTCACGGAGTGTGTTACGGAACTACACGCGCCTTCAGATGGCACCGAGGGAATGAACCCAATGCACACCTTATTCCATATCCGTCGCGGCGAGGGAACAGCTTTTGAGGAGGGTTGGGGAACAGCGGATGGTAAAGTATGGGGTACCTATTTGCATGGTGTGTTTGATAATGATCGTTTTCGCCGTTCCTGGCTGGATGGATTGAGACAAGCCAAGGGCTTGGCAGGGCTGGATAGCACCTTTACCGTACGTGAAGCCAAGGAACGTGAGTTTGACCGTGTTGCAGAGGTGGTGCGGGCTCATTTGGACATGGACCGAATCTACCGCATTATGGGGATGGACTTTTAACCTTTATAGATGATCGTATAACATCACGCTTTAAAAAAATAAAGAGGTATCTCCACAGCCGTGTTCGTGGCCGCGAGATACCTCTTTCATTGTAGTTCAGCTTACTTGATTTTGAATTTTTGTACGGCTGTTTGCAGTTCGGTCGCTTGTTTGCTTAATTGGCGTACGACCTCGCTGTAGCCTTCCATTTCATTCAGTTGCTCATCGGAATTTAAACCGATTTCCTGAATCATAAGCTTGGCATTGGCAGCGATGAGAGCTGTCTCTTCCACGGAAGCCGATACTTCCTCCGAGCTGGCGGATACCTGCTCCGTTGCTGCGGATACCGTCTGAATCGTCGCGTTGATCGTCTGCATGAGCTGACTTAGCTGATTAAAGGCTGTACTCGCTTGCTGCACCATTTCCGTTCCCGAATGAATTTCACGGCTGACCCGGGTCACAGAGTCAACGGACTGTTGCGATACTTCCTGAATGGTTACCAGGTAATCGGAAATTTGCTGTGTCGCTTCTTTCGACTGCTCGGCGAGCTTCCGAACTTCTCCGGCTACAACGGCGAAGCCGCGTCCATGCTCACCCGCACGGGCAGCCTCAATGGAGGCATTCAGGGACAACATTTGGATCTGCTTCGTAATATCAAAAATAGCTGAAACAATGCTACCAATGGCTTCGGAGCGCTCATTCATACTATGGATGTATCGAAGCGACTCATCGGCAGCCAGTCCTACCTGCGACATTTGGGCAACAGCATTTTGAGCGAGCGTATTACCGTTCACTGTTTCTTCAGTCGCTTCACTGATCTGATCGGATACATCATTGGCAGAGGAGGCGATATGCTGAACACCTTGAGCGATTTCCTCCATAGCCTGTGCATTTTCCGCAGAAGCGGAAGCTATGCTGGTACTGCCCTTTGCCACTTCCTCTGCAGCAACGGTGGAGTCCTGTACTTTTACACCCATGGCTTCAGTTCGGCGAAGCAGCTCGTCCGAGCCTTTTACAACTGCATTGGATGTGGAAAGCACATGACCGATCATTTCTTTCAGATTATGGGACATGGATTGGAAGCTACGGGCAAGCTGCGCAATTTCGTTGTTACCGATAACCTTCGGTTCCTGTGACAGGTCACCTTGAGCAATTTTTTCACTATGACGAACCAGTTCAGCAATAGGCTCTACAACCTTGCGTATGATAAGCGTAGAAATAATTCCTCCCAGCAGGAGTGTTGCAATTGTAATACCTATGCAAATCCATAAAATTTGTTGGGATTTATCCTGCACAAACCCCACATCCTCGTTCACACCCAAGACCAGATTACTACCCGCTATGGCAAAGAAGGCGGTTTTGTGTATTCCGTATGAATCGCTGTAAATATCGCTAACATTCATCTCGCCTTGTTTTGCTTTTTTGATATCCTCCACAGGAACAAGTACATCCTTAACCTTATATACCGATTTTTCATTTCGTGCGACAACTTCGGCCTTATCGTCTTTCACCACTGCGATATATGCCGATTCAAGCTTAAGTGTGTTGACCTTATCCTGAAGATAAGATTCCATCTGCATACCAGACCCGGAATCCGAACCATTTCCTTGCTGTGCCTGAACTGCCAAAGAAATATTAAGATCCTGATACACACTCTTGGCCCCGGTTTCCAGCATTTGATCCACCTGAGGCATGACACTGTTATTAATGATACTCATGGAAACTGCATAAAAACTGACACTGAACAGAAGGGACGCAAAGAGCAGAATCAATAAAATCATAATCCGTAATTTTGCGCCAATGGAACGATTTAAACGCTGCATGAAAAATCTCCTCTCACATGATAACACGTTATGATCTACTTATTTTCCTTTTCTGCTTGAAGAAAAAACTGAAAACGTTCGGATTCTATGTATATTTCAGTTGTATTCAAGGGGCAAGAACAAGAAAGGGAAGCAATTCATGAATTACTAAAAAGTAGGTTAGACCTATTTTACATAATTAACAGGCGGTTGAATAGTCATATTTGCCCAAAAACAAACAAAAAAATGTAACTATGGTCGTAGGCTATTAGATGTAAGCTTGATGTAAAATCATCAGAGCATGAAAATGAATATCTCATTCCTTCTTTTAAGACTATTGTAAAAAAGAAGGAATGAAAGTAGTATAAGGAATGTCGCTTTCCATGTACTTCCTAATAAGTTGTTTATATTAAGTACAAATGTGGCCTTCAATATACATAAAAAAGGGGAAAAGGCTTTTATGAATCAGGATTTACTTTCCAAAGAAATGAGTTCGCAGGCAGGAGGAGAAAACAAACAGGAGCTTGCTTCCGGCAATGGGAAAGCTGGCACAGCAAGGAATCCGATAAGTCGACTATTTGATTTTATTTCGGGCGTATTTACTTCAATCCTGCCCGCACTGATCGGGGCGGGAATCATTCAGGTGATTGCTTCTGTCTTGTTGTATCTGGATCTTCATTCTAATTTTAAAATTTTTACAATTGTAATGTACATTGGCGGATTAGTATTTTATCTTTTACCCATTTTGGTAGCTGTAAGTGCAGCCAAAAAGCTTGGCAGCAATATATTCATTGCAGCGGTCATCGGGGGCTGCTCATTTTTTCCCGGCCTTACAGAAATGCTGAAGTCCGCTAAAGAGATCAGCTCGACCAGTTTACCAGTGGCGGAGCCGAGGTATATTTCTTCCTTTATACTAATCCTGATTGCTGTTTGGCTTGCAGCGAAGATTGAGCAAGGGTTGGGCAAATTTAATCGCTATGCCATAAAGCTGATTATTGTCCCCACGTTGACGCTCATGATTATCATGCCGTTATTGCTGTTTGTTTTCGGTCCTCTATGGACTAAACTTGCTCATACGTTGTCGGAAGAGTTTTCTTCAATGTTTTTTTTCAATGGGGAAGTTGTTGCAGGTTTGCTGTTTGGAGGCACGTTACCTCTGCTTCAATTTACGGGCATGCAATATATGATGATAAACGATATGTTGGAATCCATTGCTGCGATGGGATATGATTATATTGCTCCTGTCATAGTGGCGGCGGTTATGGCTCAAGCGGGGGCGGCGTTCGGCGTATGTATTAAATCCAAAAATGCCAAAGTCAAGGTGCTGGCCGCCTCTACAGGCCTTCTGGCTTTGCTGGGAATCCTTGAACCGGCCATGTATGGTGTGAATGTACGTTTCAAAAAGCCGTTTTTTGCCGCATTGATCGGCGGGGCTATTGGTGGTGCGTTTATGTGTTTTTTTGAAACAGCGCTCACAGCTTTGTCAGGCTTATTCGGACTAATGACTTTACCGTTGTATACTGATTCCACCCTTGTGTACGCCGTTTTGGGAATAGTAATTTCGTTTGTGACGGCTGGTGTAATTACGTATTTTATGGGCTTTGCGGATGAACAAGAGGAACACTCCAAAGGAGCAACTGCATCTGGCATTAGCACAGCTTCGGACTTGGTTGTGGAAAAGAGTGCAAACAGTTAGGAGACTTCAATTAAACCGTCGCAGGATGTGTCATTCCACACATTGGGCAAACATGTTTTCTAACTTCAAAAGCGGATACGCGGCAGCACCATCATGCTGATTAACGTAAGTGATTTGGTGTTGTAGCTCGCCTAGGTACCTTATGAAAGTGTTTACAAAAAAAACTTGTCAGCTCAATTCTTATATGATATTATGATGGCAGTTATTCAAAACTGCACATTCGTGGGTTGTTACTGAACATATCAGGCAAAACCATAAGCAGGCACTAAGTGTCAGTTTTGGTATTGCCTTTTTTTACTACTCCAAGCGGCCTAAGGTGATGGAATGAAGATAGCAAAGGTGCTGAATAACAATGTCGTAACGGTCATTGATGAGCAGCAGAAAGAATTAGTCATTATGGGAAGAGGCATTGCTTTTAAAAAAAGTGCAGGCGATGAGATTGATGAAGGGCATATCGAGAAAATCTTTAAGCTTGAAAGCACCGAGGTTTCCCGCAAACTGATGACCCTGATGTCTGATATCCCTATTGAATATGTTGAAATTTCTGATGAGATTATTCAATATGCCAAAACGATACTCGGTGTGGAATTGCATGACAGCATCTATATTTCGCTGACGGATCATATCCATTTTGCCATAGAGCGTTATCGTTTGGGGATGGATATAAAAAACGCCCTTTTCTGGGAAATCAAACGAATGTACCGCAAGGAGTTTTCGATTGGGACCAAGGCACTGCACATGATTCAGGACAAGCTGGGAGTTACGCTTCCGGATGATGAAGGAGCCTTCATTGCTCTGCATCTGGTGAATGCTCAGCTCAACAGCGAAATGCGCGAAACGATAGCCCTGACTAATATCGTCAAGGATATCATGAACATTGTAAGCCGCTTTTTTGTAATGGAGCTGGATGAAGAGTCGTTAAGCTACTACCGCTTTATTACACATCTCAAATTTTTTGCTCAACGGGTAATGAATGGGACCC
Source organism: Paenibacillus terrae (assembly GCF_005217525.1). Taxonomy (GTDB): domain Bacteria; phylum Bacillota; class Bacilli; order Paenibacillales; family Paenibacillaceae; genus Paenibacillus; species Paenibacillus terrae_C. The sequence continues at coordinate 642,312 of NZ_PNXQ01000012.1, forward strand.
CTGTACAAAATGCAGATAATTCCCTTCATGATATGGTTAAGGTGCAGTACAAGAATGCCTATGCCTGTGCTGAAAAAATAAGAGATTATACGACTAAAATCTATGGTCGGAGCTTGTCCCAGGATGAGATGCTATATCTCACCATTCATATCGAGCGTATCATTAAAAATCAATGATTTCATGGATGATCAGGGATTTAGGATTGCTACTTCCAAACCAGAAGGCAAAACCTGAATGCTGAAAGAAGATTGGCTTTTTATAAAGCTGTCTGCTTTCTGTATTCAGGTTTTTTTATTGCCAATTTACGCATTTTATACCTTAAAAGAAAAGAGGAAACCCTCATGGATCGAAATCAATTATCCAAAGAGATACTTACACTGGTCGGTGGTGAAGAGAATGTTGAGCAGGTAGTTCACTGCATGACTCGTCTGCGCTTCAATCTTCATGATGATAAGAAAGCTCAGAAGGAGCAGCTGCAAAAAACGGATGGCGTTATGGGAGTGATGGAGAGTGGTGGTCAGTTTCAGGTTATTATCGGTAATGATGTAGCTAACGTGTACAAATCGTTGGTGAGCAACATGTCCAAGGTACCACAAAGTGAAACAGGCGTAAGCAATGCATCCAAGAAAAAACAAAACCCGATCAGCAGTCTGTTTGACTTTATAGCGGGTATGTTTACACCTATTTTGCCGGCGATCACCGGTGCAGGTATGATCAAAGGGATCATTGCTCTATTAGTGGCAATGAACTGGATGTCCGATAAGAGCCAAACCTATACGATTTTAGCGGCCATAGGTGACGGAGCATTCTACTTCCTGCCGATTATTCTGGCTGTGAGTGCTGCTAGAAAACTGGGAAGTAACATGTTTATCGCGGCTGCGATAGGTGCCTCTATTTTGCATCCGACGATTACGGCATTGCTGGCATCCAATGTGAAGGTCAGCTTTATCGGTCTTCCGGTGACGGCGGCCACTTATTCTTCGACCGTTATTCCAATCGTTATTGCGATCTGGGTGGCGTCCTATGTTGAAAAATTTATTGATAAGTATACGCATGCATCACTGAAGCTGCTTGTTGTTCCGACACTGACTCTGTTGATTATTGTACCTTTGACGTTGATTGCTGTAGGGCCGTTGGGCTCGATTATTGGTAATGGCTTGTCTGGCGGTATCTCTTGGTTGTTTGAAAATACAGGTGCCCTTGCAGGCTTGCTGCTTGGCGGTACTTTCTCCCTGATCATCATGACAGGTATGCACTACGCGTTGGTTCCGATCATGATCGGTTCTATTGCAACGTTGGGCTTTGACTATATGATTCCGATTATGGGAGCAGCCAACCTGGCTCAGGCTGGTGCTGCACTGGGGGTATTCTTAAAATCCAAAAATGACAAAGTCAAGACAGTGGCTTTCTCCACGAGCTTGACAGCTATTATGGGTGTAACCGAGCCTGCAATGTATGGTGTAAACATGCGTTTTAAAAAACCATTTACGGCAGCGCTGATCGGGGGAGCCATCGGCGGGGGCTTCATGAGCTTGTTTGGCACAAAAGCGTATGTCATAGGTGGATTGGTTGGTTTGCCTGGTCTGGCGATGTTTATTGGACCGACTTTCTTGTACGCAATCCTTGGTCTCGTGATTGCTTTTGTGGCTGCTACAGTGATTACCTATTTCATGGGCTTTGAAGATGTGAAGGAAGAAGAAGTACCACAAGCATCTGCAGTAGCTGGCGGAGATACCTCTTCTGGGGAAGTAGGTCAATCTGCTGTGACCTCACTGCCAAAAGGTGAGAAAATCCCGGTATACAGCCCGATTATGGGTGAGGTTAAGCCGCTTAGTGAAGTCAATGACCCTGCTTTTTCTCAGGAAATCATGGGTAGAGGATGGGCTATTGAGCCATCTGAAGGTCGAGTTGTTTCTCCAGTTGTAGGTACCGTATTCTCCATTTCCAAAAGTGGACATGCCGTAGGTTTGGTGAGTGATGCCGGGCTTGAAATGCTCATACACGTTGGGATGGATACGGTTAAGCTGAAAGGCCTCTATTTTACCCCTCATGTGAAAGCAGGGGATCGAGTAAAGGTAGGCGATCTCTTGCTGGAGTTTGATCTGGCGGAAATTCGCAAGGCTGGTTACGAAACGATTACACCTGTTATTGTTACAAACGTAGCTCAGTTTAGTGAGCTGGAGCCTGCTGGAAATGAGCATAAAGTGGTTAAGGAACAGGAGCTTTTTTATACAGTAATCGTCTAACGACAATAAAAGATTTTACGTATAATCTAACATCAATCGTTGGATTCTAACCAAAGGCAAGTCTTCGAAACAGGAAGACTTGCCTTTTTGCGTTTTCAATGTAATCCCCCAAAGCTAAGCGGGCTTCAACCCATTTATTAAAACAAAACCTACAAAAATAGTTGGTATTGTGATATAGTAATTAACGGATTAAAGGGTCATTTTATAAAATATCATCTATCTGGAGGAGATAACATATGGATACCTTGTTTATTATTTTAAATGTGCTTGTGCTGCTTGCACTGCTCGGCGTGTTGGTCTGGATGCAGAAAAAGCACATTTCCTTTACAAAAAGGGTATTTGCCGGACTGGGCTTCGGGCTGATTTACGGGGCTATTCTTCAATACGCCTATGGTGCGGGCTCAGAGGTCATTACGAAATCAGTCGATTGGTTCAACCTCGCAGGCAATGGTTATGTTCGTTTGCTGCAAATGGTAGTTATCCCGCTCATCATGGTGTCGATTATTTCAGCCATTATGAATTTGAAGGGAAGGCAGAACCTTGGCAAAATAAGCGTGTCCATCATTGCTGTACTGCTGATTACAACGGCTATTGCCGCTTCGGTCAGTATTGTGACCAGCTTGTCGTTCGATCTTAAAGCGATTGAGATTCAAAATGGGGAGAAGGAACAAGCACAGGGCTTGAAGATGGAGGAGCGTCTTGGAACAGTTCAGGATATGACGATTCCACAGCAGGTGCTGGAATTTATTCCATCCAATCCTTTTGAGGATATGACGGGAGCTCGTCGTACTTCGACGCTGGCAGTAGTGATTTTCTCGGCTTTTATCGGGGTGGCCGTGCTTGGACTGGATCGTAAAAAGCCAGAGCAGGCGCAAACCTTCCGTAAAGTAATTGATGCCGTGTACGCTGTAGTGATGCGGATTGTGACGCTGGTGCTGAGATTGACGCCTTACGGTATTTTGGCGCTGATTACTAAAGTTGTAGCCACGACGAATCCGGATGAAATCTTGAAGCTGATCAAGTTTGTGCTCGCTTCTTATGTGGCCCTGTTGGTCATGTTCGTCATTCATCTTATTTTGCTGGCTCTGTTCGGCTATAACCCGGTAACGTATGTGAAAAAAGTATTGCCTACGCTGGTTTTTGCCTTTACATCCCGTTCCAGTGCGGCTACGATTCCGCTGAATGTTGAAACGCAAACGAAAAAGCTGGGTGTATCGGACGGCATCGCGAATCTGTCTGCCACCTTGGGAGCGACCATTGGACAAAACGGCTGTGCAGGTATATATCCGGCCATGCTGGCGGTCATGATTGCGCCAACCGTGGGCATAAATCCCACGAGCTGGGATTTTATCCTCACGCTCATTCTAGTCGTTACGGTCAGCTCCTTCGGCGTGGCGGGTGTAGGCGGTGGTGCCACCTTCGCTTCCTTGATCGTGCTTTCGACCATGAACTTGCCCGTAGCCTTGGCGGGATTGCTTATTTCGGTTGAGCCACTAATCGATATGGGACGCACAGCGCTGAATGTCAATGATTCCATTACAGCAGGACTCATTTCAGGCAAGGTGCTCAAGGAGAATGATCAGGACGTGTTCAACGACCACGGCATGGATTTGGATGCGGCGGCACGCTCCTGATTGGGATGATAGAAACTCTCCACGTAGTCTAGGGGCAGGTTTTAGAGGGAGAAGTATCTGCGTGCATATTAATGCTCAGAGTCGGCCATCAGGCCGGCTCTTTGTTTGGTTTCATCGCAATGTAATTATAGCTGTTCACAAATCCTGATCTGTGATACATTAAAATAATGTTTTTCCGGCTTACTCCGGATGAACCGCGGTTCGCAACCATCCCGCGCTATCAAAACTAGGAGGCTTTCATGTTTAATTTGCTATGGGGGGCAGTCTTTGTCCTCGTCAATTTTATGTTCTTTTTGTTATGTTATCGTTTGTTCGGTAAAAAAGGGCTGTACGCCTGGATTGGTGTGGCTACCGTACTTGCCAACATTCAGGTCACCAAAACCATTGATTTGCTCGGCATTACGACGACATTGGGAAATACAATGTATGTCTCTATGTATATGGCCAGCGATTTACTGAATGAGAAATACGGGCCTAAAGAGGCGCGTAAAGCGGTGTGGTTCGGATTTTTCACCTTAATCATGACGACGTTAACGATGCAGATGGCGCTGGTGTTTCAGCCTAATGCAACCGATTTTGCCCAGGCGCCCATGCAGCAATTATTCGGACTATTACCAAGACTTGCACTTGCCAGCCTGACGGCCTATGCGGTTAGCCAATTGCTGGACGTTCGTCTATACTCATGGATTCGCAAGTTTTTCCCGGAACGTCACCAACTCTGGATTCGCGGCAATGGCAGTACGATGATTAGCTCGTTTATGGATACGCTCATTTTTTGCAGCATCGCCTTTTACGGCTATGAATGGGGAATATGGCTGGAGCTACTGTTCACCACCTATATTTTAAAATTTGTACTAACTGCGGCGGGTACACCGATATTGTACATCGCACGCAACTTCCGCTTTGCAGAAGAGGAGGGGCAGACGCTCAAGCCGTAATTTGGCTTGGGGTTGCTCCTCCTTTTTTTGTATAACTAATGTAATTGTTCAATGAAGCTTACAGTTGCTTATATTGAAGTATAGAGATCGTCAGATGAAATGTAAGATTGGAGACTATGTAAGGAAAAAAACAAACCTTGTACTATAAAGGAGGCTACAGGAATGATGCAGTTTATCCCATGTATCCGGTGTAAAATTCGTTATGTGACACAAAGGGCTAGAGAAAATTTTATGGCAGAGAAAATGGTAGGAGAACCCTTGCTATGCCTGCATTGTATTAACGAACTCACAGGTAAAATAATAAATCAGTCCAGGAGCCTTGTTTATCCACATGAGGTTGAACAGTCTAATCGGCAGCAGCATATTCCGAGGTCGTCTATTGAGGGGTGTAGACCCTGTATGAAGAAACAAGGACGATGAAGAGATCAAGTACGTCGCTACAGTTAAAACATCCAATGCTTCACTTATATTGATATCGTCAGGAAGGTGGTTTGCTCCAAGGTCAAGTTGTCACGGATTCAAATCGCCATAATCGTTGGAATGGAATAATAAACTGGAGGTTTTTAAGAATGGGAATAACGAAAAACAAAAAAATGTTGATTAAAGGTGCGGGCAAGTTTATGGCTAAAATTCCGAATAGTGATGAACTCATCACGATTGGAACACTGAACAACATGCTTTTGGACATCCAACTGGATATGCAGGATATCGAGGGTGGAGATTCCAGTGTGCCCTTGGATGCATTGCTTCGTAAAAAAACGATTGATATTACAGCTCAAGATGCCAAATTTGACTTAAATCTGGTCCGTCTCGTCCTCGGTTCCAAGCTTCGTGAAGGTGTTAGCGGAGCGTCTTACCGACTGACAACGGAAACCGTGACGGTTCCAGGGGAATCCCCATACCAGGTGCTGCTCACAGAAGCCGCAGCGACAAGTCCTGCTATGAAGGCTTACGAGGATGTAATTACAGGCACAGATGTAACCACAGAAGTTACCGTGACAGGTAATAAGGTGGTGTTCGATGCAGCGTTGGCCGGGAAAAAAGTAGTGATTGTCTATCCTGTCGCTTTGAGTGAAATTCAGCAGGATGATGATGGATTTGTGTGGGAGCTGGAAGAGAAGCACGTTATTCAGGAAGTAAACGGGAAGTGTGAGGCAGAGCTTGCCTTTGGTACCTCGCTGCATACCACGCCTGAAATTTCGGTGCGTACGCTAACAGGAAACAAGCTGCTTAAACGGCTGCTCACTGGAACCCCTACAGAGGAGCAATTCCTTGTTGAAGGAGGCAAGCTGATTTTCAATGCAGCGTTGAAGGATGTAGCCATTTATGTAAACTACAAACGCAATGAAGTGGTGGATGTTCTGGATATTTCGAGCAGGGATTTACCGTTGACGGTTCACCTGGTTCATGATGGCCGTTTTGAGCAAAAGGACGGTTCTGTGCAAGGATACCAAACGGAATTGTATCAATGTCGTGTGAAATCCAATTTCACCATTGATGCTCAGCGCCAGCAGGCGTCTACGCATAGTGTAACCTTGACAGTCATTGACCCGGAACGCTTTGATCACAAGCTCGGCACGATCAAGCGTTATGAGATTGCAACAACATCTGCTAACAACTGATATGTAAGGATGTGTTTTCGGAATGAATGAAAGAGAGTTCACCGTTCCATCTAAAAATGAGCCTTCCAAGTCAGATACGGTGGTAGAAAGTACAAAGAAGGTTTTGACAGAAGAGGAAGCACAGATCAAAGAAAAAGCTTTCTTTGAAGAAGATGAAAAGGTGCGTCTCCGTGACGGTAAAACGTATTATTTGCCTCCGCTTGGGTTAAAGGATGCGCGTAAGCTGATTAAAAAGCTGAACGCTATTGATTCCGGCATTATTATTGCAAATCTGATTCCAGATGACCCGGAAGGTGCGGATCGTTATCATGAGCTGTTGGATGTGCTGATGATGGGCTTTAAACCTTACTATAGCTGGATGACTCCCGAGCACCTGGAAGAGTATGTTGATCTGGAAACGGCCAAGCAAATTATTGATGCCATGATTGGTCTGAATGGAATAAAAAAGTCCATGTAGCCACTGAGGATGAGGAACTGGAGTATGACCGGCAAGCTCCCATTGATTGGGCGAACGTCTTTTTTAAGCTGGCTCATTATTGTCACCTGGATAAGCATCAGGTTTGGGATCTTACGCTCCCCCAGTTGGGCTACTATCTGGAGCAGTGCCATGATCATATCGAATTTACCATTAAAGTTTCCTCTATGTCTGCCAGTGAATTATGGAGTGGGACTGGTGGAAAGGATCGTCCGGAGATCCGCCGTACAGACCGTAAACAAGTCGGGGAAGACGGATCATATATGAGCGGCTATAAAATAGCGGACGAAGAAGATATGGTATTTCTGGCTAATATGCTTGGATGAACAACACTCCTGCTCTGCTCCGTAAGGAGGAGCGGGAGTTTCATTTTATAAAAGGCGGTGAATGTATGGGCAATATAGAGGTTGATGTGCTTGTGGAGCTACAGGCATTTATTCAGACACTAAGGCAATCTTCTAATGTAGAGAAGCAGGGGCTGGTTTTACGCTTCGGGTGTTTGGAGGAACACAAGCACACATTAAGCACCTTATTGAATTGTAGGACAAGGTCCGAAGTAAACCAGCAAAAACCAGATCAGCTATCCGCAGATGAGAGTCAAAGTCTGCAACATGATATGAATGGTAAAACGAAGTCGCTGACCTTCCCCATGAATGAATATATGAGAAAGGTGCAGAGGGATCAAAGCAGGAAGACGCTAAACGCTGAAATAGCAGATATACGAACAGGCTCTATGGAGTATATCCGTATGCGCAAGCACCAAGCTCAGGACTTGCAAGGTGTACTCCGTCATCAGCGTACATTTCATATGCCAGAAGGCGTAACGGAGCTAACCAGAAATGAATATCTGACACGTGCAAACATGCATCCATCGTACACGATCAACTCCGGTGACGTCATCGTCCATATGACATTGCCTAAGGTCACGAATGACGTAAGTCCGACCCAACTGGAAGCGATCGGTAACAGACTGGGAAGAGGTCTTAAAAACGGTAGAGCCGGAAGCTTACGGGATCAGCTTCTTATGAATCCGACCACTGCTTATCGTAGTAGTACGTCATATTAATCCTTACTCTGTCGCACCGGAGCAAACATCATTTTTAATGACAGGAGGTATACATTTTGACTCAGCAAAGTTCCCATAAATCAGAAGATGTGTTCTACAAAAAGCGACTATTTTACGATAACGGAATTCGTTTTGTCGAGGTTAAGGCCAAACTAATCAGCGAATACAAGCCACCGGCTCCCCATCTGAAATCTCATGTTCATGAGACGTTTTCCTACTCAGCAGGCTTGGTCAACCGTGGAACCTCACATTATACAGCGAGCCTAACGCTGCTATTCTACAGTAAAAAGGAATACGCGGACTGGCTGTCTTTTATAGGCTCAGAGCACAAATACTATGATGAAAAAGGCACGATTTATCTGGGGATTGTGACAGGTAGACCGGATATTCAAACGGCAGAGCTGGAGACTAAATATATCATCCAAGTCCAAATGTCACTTATTCGCAAACAAGGTGATGAATACCGCTGTAAAAATCAATTCATCGACCTCAAGGGCCATTGGGCATCCAGCTATATTGAGGAAATGGATCAGCGTGGTATGGTTGCCGCCACAGCAGATGAAGGCGAGGTCAGCCCTTATTTTAGACCGGACGAGGGCTGTACTCGGGCAGAGGGAATCACCTTTTTGATGAGGTCCTACAGGTATGTGGACCGGATTCTAAGGGGGTATTGAGATGAAGCGCTGGATTGATATAGATCCGCTGGATAGGTTTTATCGAGATATGTTAGATATGGCACGTTTGGGTCTGGATGCCCACAACGAGCACAGCTTTATCGAGGGGATGCCCTACGACACTTTTGAACCAGGACATGAACGCATAATCAAGCGCTTTGTAACGTTCGATGGTCAGCAGGAATTTGCCATTCCCGGCTATCAAATGCATATTGAAAACCCGGTTTCTGTTTTCGTCGCTGGAGTTCAGGTACAGCCTGAAAGAGTGGAAAACGAAAAAATAACGATGTCCCATCCTTTATCCAGTGGACTTGAGGTGGTATGTATCGCTTATGGCAGACCCGCTTATCAGGAGGATGGCTGTGTTCATAGGCCTTATGTTGAGACGGATGAAAGTGCGATTTCCCTTCCTTCTGCGACCTTGTCCATGGCGGCTGATGATCAGGGCCAAACGAAAAATCAGCCGGAGACGGTCACAGTTCTGGGAACCAAGCTCAAGCGGTTGTCTGTGAAAATCCAATCGGAAGAAGATCCAAAGGAAGTGATTAAGAAAGCATTTGGCTTCAGACAGGATGTATTTGCGATCTACCGAGGAATTGTGTATCTCCCCTTCAACTATAACGGATTTCCCGTGCTTGTCGGATATAACTATCGGGAAGCCGGGAGTGTGCAATTCAAACAGGAGACCGTCGTTGTCAGCACTGACCACGCTCGTTATCATGATCGTTTCTTTCCGAATGTTCGTATGAAACGAGCACAGTTTCTTGTGCTTCTGCAACAGATGCGGGTGGATATCTATAACAGATTTACCGACCGTGGATTGGAGAGCAGTACGTATCCACCGAGAACCCTGCTGGACCGAAGCTCTTTCTCAGGCCAAGGGTATGAACAGGACGTTATGGACTTGGTGAGCGAGCAGTTTCTGGATGGAAGCTACGTATTTCCGCTCTATGAAAACAATATGCTGGAGCCGGAAAAATGTATTACACGTGCAGAAGCCGTCGTATTTTTAAACCGATTCATAGAATGGGCCCTAGAAAAATTCAGATAGGTGATGAAAAATGACTTTTGAATCCATGAATAAGCACGGACAGGCTCGGGGTCATCAGCCACGCGTCATTGTAGAGCTGGACAAAATGTCCTATGTCCATGGCTTGCGGCCAAACCAAGCCGTCGTTCAATATGTAAAAGATACAGCCGTTAAAGAATTTTTGTCCATTGATGGTATGACCCAGCTATCAAGTGAAAAGGAAGCGACAAAGGTTAGCGAGATAGCCCGTCTCGCCAATTTGCCTATGTCCATGCCTATTCTTTCAAGCTCAAAAATGCGTGAACATGTTACCGATTCCAATCACATCCAGGGCATGCTGGTCACAAGTCGCCACTGGTCAATGAATCCCAAGCGTCCTCTCCACAAGGGATTGGACCTGGATTGTAACAAGGGCGACACCATCCATGCCGTATGGGATGGAAGAATTACTGCCGCAGGTGCCGTAAAGGGTTACGGTCACGCGGTATATATCGATCACGGCAATGGCTGGACGTCCCGGTATGCTCATTTGAAACCCAATGCCATGAGGGTCAAGGCTGGAGATTGTGTGAAGGCTGGAGACCCGATTGCTACAGGCTGGAACTCGGGTCACAAGAGTAGCAGTGGGGGTGGGGATGGAGCACATCTTCATTTTGAGGTTCGCAAGGATGGCGAGGATTTGAATCCCGAAGCTTTCCTGCGCGGGGAAAAATCCATACAATTGCCCATTCGATTGCTGGATACGGCTGTTCAGAATAAAAGTATATCTATCCCAACGGTGGAAGCTAGCGTCGTCGAATCCTACACGGAATATAGTATGGAAGCATGGGCTTATTATGTGAATCCCGCAAACTCTGAGGGTATTACCAGAGGCGGAACAGATGTACGGCAGTGGGAGGATTACAAAATTATCGCTGTCGATCCTTCTGTCATCCCTTTGGGAAGTAAGGTTGAACTGCTGGTAGAAGGGAAAAATTGGGGCGAATATGTGGCTGATGATACGGCTGGCTCCACGAAGGGCAAGCGTATTGAGATTTTAATGGAAAATGCGGAGCAATGCCTTCAATTTGGGCGAAAACCTGTCATTGTGAAAATCAAGCAGTGGGGGGACGGAAGAACTCGCAGCGCAAATTCGGAAGTAGATCAATCCATTCCATCCTACCAGATCAACCGGACGACAGAAAAGGTATCGTATAGCAAGAATTTTACGGCCCATAAAACGAGTCTGGACCCTTTGAAATTTGTGGGTATCGTGGGTGCAACTCAATTTTTCACCAATGAAACGCCTAATCAGGTCCGTAATGTTTTAGGTTTTCAACGAACAGACGGGGCAGGTCAGGTGAAGAAATTCACGTTTGTGCATGACTGGTTCAAGCCGGGGTGTTTAAGCTGGGCCTATGTTTCGGATATGGATATCCAGGACAGAGTAGAGGTAAAGGTGGACGACCATGTGGTTGCCACCATTGAAGGGGTAAATGCCAAAAACGGATTGGCTTACCCTCCCTCTATTCCGGTGCCTGGTGGACACCACAAAATTGAATTTTCCATGTCGAATCCTTCCAAGGCGTCGAGAGGCAATTTCGGGATCACTTTTCTGAAAGCCAGAGAATTTGACGTGGAATCCCTCTCAGCCAAAACAGTCTGGACGTTCGAAGACCCGATGAGCACAACGAATGATTGGACTCCCGACCAGCAGGTAGTGGTGACAGATATGGGCAATCAGCAGAAAATATCCACTGCACGTGAAGAAGCTGGTATTGAACGGACAGGGAAGATCACGAAATTTCCATTTACAATGCAATTCCGAATCAAGGCCGATCAGGGAACACAAGGGAAAATCATGGTGTCCAATGGCTCCAAAGCCTTTGTGGTCAAGGTCACAGATCAAGGAATTTCTACGAATGTCGGCTCCTATAGCCATAAGCATGTGAGCGAGTACACCGACTATGTTGTAACCTGCCATAACGAAACAGATATGGATGTATATATTAAAAGTATACTTCCGGGCGGTATCGAACAATGGGAAAATACCCGTGTACGCGGCGTATCCGAAGATGATACGACGAACAGACTTCGATTTTCCGTATCCAGCGGTAGTCTGTATATTGCAGAGGTTAAATATGCTTTTCATGATTACGCTATTGAGCAGTTTGCCACTCATATCGCAGATACGTATAAAGAAAAATGGTATGACGTCGGCGGGTTTCAGTATGAGAATACCGCTTCACTGGAACGGGACGTGATGAACTGGGAGGTTCATTCTCACATGGACATGTCGTCGACTTCAGCCACCGTAACTTTAAATAATGCCAAAGGGATCTACTCCCCATCCTTGGAACGGTACGCTGCATTTTCGGATGGAAGGAAGCAGCCTCCTAACGAATTTACCTATTGGGAGGAGGGTGAGCGACGACATCTGATTAGTGAAGGAACTCCCATCCGTATTTATGCAGGTTATGGCGATGAGCTGGTACGTGTATTTACAGGCATGATCAAGGGTGAAATTGAGGAGGATGCCCAGAGAAGAACGCTTACGTTTCATTGTGTAGACCGTTATGACATGCTGGAGGAATTTATATTTTATAAGGATATAATCTACCCTCCGGAGGAAGCGTATGCTGGGGACGGTGGCGCCTTTGCCTGGATGAAATCCAGTATTGTAAAGGATATTGCAGTTGCAGCCGGGCTGGATTCGTGGCGTGTACACGGTGAAGACTGCCAATACCCCAATTTGGATATAGACGAAACGGTATATGTGGATGTGAAGAAGGACAAGCACGCCTACATGAGATTTGATCCCGAGACAGGGGAACTCCAGACGATTCCCAAGGATCAAAAATGTATGAAGACAACCGAAGGCTGGAAAACTCCTTTCGTAGCAACGGTATCCTTCAAGGCGGGGACAAGGGCATCAGATGCTATACAATTGCTCATACAGGATTTGCCCTATGATGTCAGATGCGATCGTTACGGAACGTTTACACTGAAACGATTGAATTTTTTGGATACCCCGGATTGGGACCAGGTAGCGCGCTCCAAATGGGAATTTACAGAGGATCATTTGCTTGAAATGACGTCTTCTACCGACTACTCGCGTGTTCGCAACCATCTGATGATTTCTGGTTCTGCGGGGTTAACAGAGCATTTTCTGGATAAAAGCCTGATTGTGGCCACCAAAGGGAATATGAGAACCGCTGGATTACAGCTACCATGGATTGAAGAACAGGGTGGAGCATCCATGCGTGATCTCAAGCAGCAGATAGCGAATAAAGTATTTTTTGATATGAAAAGACAAGCCCGCACCAAAAACATTGTCATTCGCGGCAACCCGCTCATAGAGCTTTTGGATGGGTGTTATGTGTATGACAACCATACCTGTAATGCAGGATATTATCTGATCAAGGGCAACCGGCTGGTCGGTGATGAATGCGGTATGGTCAACTATCTGGAGCTAACCTGGTCCGCTCTTCCTGCAACATCCTGATTTGACGCTATGATCTATAAATACAATCCAAGGAAATGGCATTACGCAGCCTGCGTTAATTGTCGTTTCCTTTTTCTTATATTGAAGGGGAAGGTGAGGTGTAAACTTTGGAGAACCAGAATTTTACGAACTCTAACGAGGTATTTCCGATTATTGATCTGATTCGACGTGAAGTACGTAAGGAAAGGATACATGCGGGTCAGACGGACGACTTGTTGGAAAAAAAGGCTCAGGAGGAGCCCAATGTCATTACCATCGATGTAGCCCGTGAAATGCTTCAATATCCTGCATTGGTAACGTCAGTGCTATACACCTATGATAATGGCTTGCTGGAACGGCTAACGCTGTACCGGGATGATCTGTTGCAAGTGACCGGATTTTTTATTGAATTTGAAGCCTCCACAACCCTGAATGCAGAAATGGAGGAAGAGGCTGACATTCCATTGTTAAACGCTATACGGGGAAGCATTATTCGTGAACATGGCTTGTTCAAAAATTTGACTCTTGATTATGTAAGGGCGGTGTAGTCGTTGTCCAGTGGTGCTAATTTTGCAAGCTATATGGTAGGTGGGCGTTTGGACCCGCCTTTTATGCCAACGAAGACCCAACCGTACATTGTGGGCAATCGGATTGAATCCAGAGGAATTGGCAAGGTAGAAAGCACAATGAAAGTCAGTCATGATTGCGAGCTGCTTGCGGTAGCTGTGGGAGCATCCTTTTATGAGTCCAGCGATTATTGGAATCTGTATGTGGGGGATAAGCTGGTATGCCAACGTATCTTCACGAAGGATCTGCCTGAAGGGATGTATTTTACAGCCGTTATTCCTTGTCCGACAGGGACTGAATTTCGTTTTGAGTTTTTTAATGAAGGCGGCAGGAACAAGGATATATGGGTGAATTATCAAATGCTCCAATAGAAAGGAGGTGAAACATCATGCCAGATGATAGTCCTTGGCTGGAAATGCTCGTTAACGAGGATCAGCTATTGAGCCAAATCGTTACCCTGTGCTCTCAAAATGGATGGGATATTGTGGATGAATTTCATAAGGTCGTCTATTCGAGCCGACTGTCCAAACCCACGATTCAGCGCTTCTCTCTTCCACTCGTCAATTCCTATGTAGATATTCCCAAGCTTGCGCATAAGGGTAACTACTTTGTGTATTTGGATGACGAGCTTATGCCTTCTTCCTATTATTCAGCAGAAGAGAAAAAGGATGGCGGACAACGTATTAGCTTTGCGCCAGAGGTTTCAGGAGAGGCGGCTGTTTATTATAGCGACCTGAACGGCTCAGAGGAGTTTGAATTTGTTGTAGCCAAGCACTATATTTTGCGAAATGTATCGGGGCATCTTTTTGGCATGGCTATGCTGGGCAGTGTGAAGGAAAAGCTGCACAATACAGGCTCAAAAATCCCGTTTGCTATTCGCAGGAACCATGCCGGCTGGGGAACACAGCTGGAGCCGCAATCTGACGGTATATTCTCTTGGGCTGTCCAGAAGATCGAAGAAGACAATCTGTATGGGCGTCATACGATGTATTTTTATCAATTGGAAAAGTTCGTGAATACCAGCAGAATGATTGTAGGCTGGGAACAACCTGCTGATTTTAAAAGGCTCGCTTTGGATGTGGAGATTCAATCCTCTATGTGGGGGCTGCACGATGAGACTCAAGCGCTTCAGTTGATGATCACGCATCAATTCCCTCAATTTTACCAATCTCCTTACGTCGCTTCGCGGACACGGATTCCGCAACTGGATCGCTATGAACAGGTAGCCTCCATGAATGTGAAATTTACGAACTGGTGGCAGGACAGCAAGGTCCAGCTTAGAGGCTATGTGGATGGAAAGTCTGCCATGCTGGTTTTGCTGGCAGATACAGCACCTGCCTGGGAGCGTAATGCAGTACCTTCGATCCCGATTTATATGGGCGATTTTGATATCAAGGGCAATACCCATTCGATAATGAACGAGAGTTGCGTTTTTGAATTGAATGGCGGTGAGGAATCTCGCAAAGCAACCTTTTTCTCGGATAGTCCAATGGTTCATATCGGATCGACGATGAAGGTATGGTTATCAGGAGATGTGGCTGCGGAATCAAACTATATTTCTCTACGTATTGCAGGTCAGGAGCTTGTAAAGCTACGAACCACGGAAGCCCACACCCCCGCCCATTCCAGAGATCAGGCAGAGTATCTTGGAGAGTTTTCTCTATACGGAATTGATGGTAAAAATGCATTGGATGTGGAAGTGTTCTCTTCTTCCGGTGTTGATGGTTTTAGCCCTGTTTCCGCAAGAGTCTGGGTGGAGCTTCAAATCTATACAGAAAACGCGGGTGCTACAGCCGCTCTATTCGCAGGAACTGCATTTGCAAAAGGCGGTCTAAGCTTAGAGAGTGCGCTCAGTCAATCGGCCCGGTTTGACTATGATGATGCCGATCCCAAACGTCATCAGGAAGTGCTTATGCCGATGTTAAAAGAATATCCTGCTCATCCGAGTAACGGTATTGATTCTGTCATGGTCAAGAGAACAAAGTATGGTGCGCGTTATCAATCCTACTATTTTGCCTGGACTGTTCCGTCGAACAGGATGCCTCCCTTGCGGGAGGACATAACTGGAGCCAAGCACATACGAGCCTGGAACAATAGCGATATGAGCAATGCCTATCATTATCAGTTTAATCCATCTCGATACACGGAGAAGGTACATTCTTCGAGAGCTTTATTAATCCATCCAGAAGATGGTACGCACGGAACACTACGAAATGTTATTTTACTGTCGCCCCTAACTATAATGAACGGGGATGAGCTGGAGGCCGTTGATGAATACTGCACCGATGGAGAGGGTCCTAAGCATCAGACGTATTCTTATTATCTGACAGAGGGCATATCACCATTGACCAAGCGGGCAGCGACACCTTATCGACCAGCGGGTATCGGTATTCTGAAGGCTGGAAATCTTCGAAGGCCAGAAAAACGGTTACCTATTTCGCCGCCTCCGCTCGTTGTATCCCTGACTCCGTCCCATATTTCTGTCCATGCTGGGGAGGGAGTGGAATTGATGTCTTCCTATAACAAGCATTCTCCGGTATTGATCTCCAACTGGTTTGCTTCAGGTGGTGCGAATCCAGAAGGCCATACGGTGAATAACGCCCGCTTTACTTTTCATAAAGAGGGGAAGTATACCGTAACCTTTACCTTAACGAATGAGCTGGGGCAGACAGGAACGGCGACAGCGGACATTACCGTAGTTAAGTAGTAAAGAACACAATCGTAGTTCAAAGAAAGGGGAGAAACAAATGTCATTCATTGATACGACAGCAGCAGCATTTACTCCAAAAGTAACGGAAGCGGACCTACAGCCCCGTTTGGGAGAGTTGCTGGCTACCGCAGGCTGGAAAGTTGCAGCCAATTATAAAAGGGTCATCTTTGACGCCAATATTACCCATCCTTCAGATGTAGTGAGGAATTATACAAATTTCCGGATTACGGTAGCCGAGCATTTTATATATTCCAATAAGGATAATCAAAGCTTCGGTATCGCTATCGCAGGAACATGGTACCCTCGATTGGCTGATTATGTGAAGCGTCCGGATAAAGACACCTACAAGCAGTTTGGGGAATGGGCAACAAATGAATTCCGCAAATACCGACTTTCCCATACTTTATACGTGTACATGCTGGAGGATTTGAAAGGATTGAAACCGGATGGTTCGGATGTTGTACTGGCCTGGAATGATAATTCTGAGGCTGGACAGCTTCGAGCAGCGTTAGATATTGAAGTAGAGGAATCAGCCTGGAAAACAACGGCTAGCGGTCCTATGTTTACGGTGACCAAAGCAGAGGGCGCTCGTATGCAGTCTCCGATTATGCAAGCAGGTCTGCGCTACAAGCTGATGGAGTCTTATTACAACAACTCTTTTAACTACCCTGTCCAAAACACAAATTGGTGGAGTGACTCTGAAATTTCCGTGAAAGGGACTCTTTCAGACACTAATTTCTTTTTTACCATTCAGTGTGATAATGTACCAGCTCCAGAAAACAATCTGGTTCCGATCATTCCACTCTATTTTGGCAAGCTGGACCCCGTCGAGGAAGGAGATAACGTTTACGCCTTATTCGCAGGAACGGTTCCAATTAGGGATACGGTGAATGGAGTTGCTACGTATGACTTTGACGATACCACCACCAGACAACCTCATATTATGCCTTTATTAAAATCATATCCCAACTTTCCAGCTAATGGTCTGGATAATATCATGGTTAATCGCGCCAAGCTGGGTGCGAGATATCAAGCCCATTATCTTTCCTGGAATTCGCCACCTAATCTCATGCCGCCAGCCAGAACCTCTGTTGACGGTAAGAAAGATTACCCGCGAGCCTGGAATCATGCCGAAAATCCTTTGTACAAATACACTTTCAATCCTTCTCGATACAGTGGGAAGGTGCATACTTCCAAAGTATACGTTATTCATCCCGAGGAGGGTGTGCGGGGCACGTTAAAAGATGCGATCTCCTTAGCTGCCTTTTCATTTAATGCCAACAAATTAAGAGTCAAGCGGGCCAACTGTCCTGATGAATTTGATGTATACCGTTACTTCTTGATAGAGGGAATTTCCCCACTGACCAAAAAACCGGGTACTCAATTCAGATCCGCGGGCATCGGCTTGTATGTGAACACTGTAGATGATGAAGGAAATGAAATAAAACCAACTACCCTGTAGTGTAGCTTGGAAAATCTAATCGTAGAGGTGATTGATTGTGTCGTGGTTTGATGGAGATGCTACTTTTCAACTGTTTCCGCAGGAATTGGAGAAACAATTCAATGCTCATGGCTGGAACACGTTTATTAAATACCGGGCCGTAACCGGGAACCCTAGAAATACGGCGACCAAATTCGCTGACGTCCGATTGTTCAGATCCACAGGCAGTGACGGTCAGATACGTAATTTCGGCATGGCTTTTGGTTACGGTGGAACGGTCAAACAGCCGGGAGAGATGGACTTTATCTCACAAAACTCCATGCTTGGAGAAGCACAGCGGATACAAGGCAGTGACACGCAATTGCAGGTCGTCGTACGTCCTGTAGAGGCGGACTCGGAGATGCTGTATAAGAATGGCGTATTCGTTCAGAAGACAGAATATACCTTTGAACCTTACAGTGGCGTGTTTAAGCTAAATAAAGCTGCACTGGCAAGCGATCAATTTACCGTATCCTATGCACCTGCTGCTAATGCTCCAAGTCTGCCCAAACGTTTATTTTTCTTTACCTTCGATGATGTACGCTCGGAAAAAATTGTAGAAGCTGTAAATAACGGAGTAAGGGTAGGCGATCCTGAATCCCTTCTTCCTGACGGAAATGGAACTCGTCGAGAGTTTAAAATACCTGCTGACACGACCATCAAGGCGGGAAGCGTCCGGTTATATATTAACCAGGTAGAGGTTTCTCCTACCGATTTTACAGTTGACTACGATACCAATACGATTAAAATCCCAACCACGGTTAAGGCGCCAGACGCTGGCAGTGAGCTTCACGCTTCTTATATCAGGGTATTGGCGGGTACGGGAACAGAAATGATTAATTTCGGGGATGTAACTACCCGGAATTTTGACCCGGATTCCGGAGCAAGCTTAATGGACGCTGTATATTCCTGCATATACTATATTTATCCTTCGTTGCCTACAGCGTTGTCCTTTACTTCACTGGATAATTATACTCGCGGCTGGCAGCGTGATTCCAGCATCTATTATTGGGGGAACTTCAACAAAGACCGCATTGTCATGTTTCTGCGTCCTGACCCTACCTCGGGCCCTGAGAACACATACTTTGCACCACTTTACATTGGCAAAATGACCACGCTGGGCAAATCGCCAAGAAAAAATCACGTGCTGATTTCCGGATGCCGGGAAAAGGACGAAGTGAAATGGAAAAAGGATATGAAGCTGGGTGCCACCTACGTAGACTATGGACTGAATACCTCGAACGGTAACAGTTCTGTACAGCTTCAACAGTCTATTGGCGGAACGTATTACCAGCAGCATTATCTCGCTTTTATTACACATGACAAGCAGGTGGACGCGGGTGAGTCCCGGTTCAATCCTTCGGTCTACAGCGGGAAATACCATATATCTCCTATGTATGTGGTTCATCCCAATGACGGCTTTGTCGGTAAGCTGGATGAGTGCTATGCTGTTCATCCGAAAAATATCTCTCAGCTCGATGAGCTGGAGGTCGTAGAAACGACAGATCATGAAATTCTGGGCACAGGTAATGGGAAAAATAAGGTGTTCCATTTATCTCATCAGCCTTCATTAAAAGATGATGGTACACCCTTCAATCTGGTGATCAAAGTCAATTGTGTCGAGGCCAAATTTGGCACGGATTACACATTGGATCTGGAAACCAAACAAATCTCATTTCTGGACGGTAAAGCACCGAAAGCGGATGAAGAGGTTCTGGCCACCTATGAGTACAAACAGATTTACCGTTATACCTTGGCGGATACACCTGTGAGTCCGTTTACACTGGCTACCATCAGTCCATTCGCTCCAATCGGCTTGGGTATTCTGAAGGAAACGCTTGTTAAGAACAGTTAACCTACAGGGTTAAAGGAGGTCGGCGGTGACATGCTGGACGGTAAAAAATCTTACCTGATCAGTATCACCGCCCTTTTTTCTAAAAAGGGCTATGAACTGGCATTTGGTACAGACATGATCTTGGATACACAGCGGGAAACGCGTTACCATCTGTCTGCTCCTGTGAATAGTACGTACCGAACGCTGAGGCAGGATACGTTAAAGAATGCATCCAAAGCTCCATATTCCGCTACAAGTTTATTCGGGAGAGATTGGAGAGAGGCAGCGATTGCTGGTGAATTCGAGGGTCAAGCCGTGGAAGCCGTTCACTCGACCATTGTATCTTACTTATCAGATATTCACAGGCATTTTAAAGGAGAACTCAGACAGAAAGCGCAGCAGCCTTCACGGTCTACAGCGTCAGATGTGCGTTGGAAAATGGGAAGCCAGATCCATTCCATGGAACATGCAGATTCTATACAGCAGGGATACAGGCAGGAGTCCATTCAGGCTGATTCTATTTTTAATGCGGTGCAGGAAGAAGACGCAGTTTTTGAAATAAGGCAGCAGGTAGAGGCTTCAAGTGATGCTTATGAATCCGGGAGGGCTTTCTCTATCTATGAGGGACTTCTTGATGCAAGCTCTGGATCTGAGCAGCGTCAGGGTGACGGATTTCCCTCTTCTGAATCTGCAATTCACGGAGAAACGGTGAAGCAGGGAGATACCGCTACACAACAGACGGTTATTCACCAGATATTTCAGGATCGAGAAGTAGTGGTAGAACAGCAAAACGCGGCAGAAAGCCTTGCGATGGAAACTTTCTTCCAGCCAGCAAGTGAGGCGTTGCGCTATCGAACCGATATCCGGGATGTTCTGATTGAGACATCAGAGTCTAGTGTGAAGGAACAGATGTTGGATTCGGACGAAATCAGTGTTTTAACAAAAACTGGGAATCTTAAACGGGTAGTCGGGACGATTCCCGATAATCTAATGGGTACAGAAGCTAAAGCCAAGGTTGATGATGCCCCTGTAGAAGCTCGTATGGCAAAGTCTGACAAAAGCGAGGATGCCATCATAGATAGACAGATGCCTGTCAAACAGAGCCAATATAAGGATTCCACCAACGAACATAGCACTGCTGTATCGATACGTTCTGGCACTAGTACAGAACATGAACGAATGGACTCAGCAGAGTTGAGTCATGACAAGTCCGTGATCATTCAAAAGTCTGCCACAGGTAATCATGTATATCTTCAAGATGCTACGGAGTCTCAAGGCATGCTGGCTAAAGAGATCCGCTCTATATATGGCGAACAAGCGATGGAACTGGTCGAAACGGGCATGGAAAATAACCTGCCAGAGGGCTTGCAGCAAGTTAATGTACCAGCCACACCAAGCTCGATTGAAAGTGTAGTTTATCGAATGGATGAGGCTGTGAACGGCGGCTCACTGGAGGGGGTTCAAGGTCATTCGATGACAGGAAGCATGGAATCATCTGATGGCACGTTAGGCGTGCAGACAGAAACGGTTACAAGCGGTTTCACATCCTCAGGCCGAGACAGTTTGAACGAGCCTGCGAGCGTGGCTAGCTACAATAATGAACAAGTCTATCCTACCAGTCTAAATCAGTATAGAGCAGCTTCTCCATACGATGACTCCAAAGCTCAGCCAGTGGAGCAGAGCAGTACAGCTTATATTCATGCCTCCACAGATGCTGACAATGAACAATTGAGTTCAGCATTATCTGAACATCACGCGACGTTAGACGAGCCTCAGCGTGGTGAGCGGATATATGTCAGTGAAGAAGCAGAGTTGGACGATCTTGGTTCTGCGCGATTAAATGGATTGGAGCTGGAGGGGCAGTATGGAGAGTTACTAGCAGCTGATGTTCTGATAGAAATGATTGCGGAATCTCCTGAAATTAGCAAAATGGCTCGAATGCTCCAGATTATGTACGGTGAGCAAGCGATGGAGCTGATTGAAGCAGGCATTGAAAATATTGTGGCAGAGGCTGTGAAGGAAGGTACAACGCAGACTTCGGTTGCTCTAATTACTGATAGCGTCATTCATCAGTTGGAAACATCATTGGCTAGTGGTTCGTTGGAAGCTATCCAGATTCGTTCGGATCAAGCTAATATCGAGCATACCGAAGGGACGCTACAAACAAGTGCCGAGCAGGGCAGCAAGTCTTCCACTGAAGAGGGACAGCTTACGAATTCCGAATCCGGTAACTCTTTCTCTTCCAAGGAAGGTGCGTATCATGTGATGGGACATGCAGAAAGACACATGTCTGCCGAAGCTGAAAACCAGGCATTGGGCAAGGCACTTATTAGCTCGGATTGTGCGAATGTCATGATGGAGGACATGGAAGTAGGCAGAACCTTCTCCAGTACTACAGGTGTCACAGATTCCATGGAACGGGGCACCATGATCCAATCGTTTACGGAAGGTGAATATAGTCATTTGGAAAGGGCAGCCGTGAGCACTGGGAACTTGGATACAACGGTGTCAGGACCACTCGAAAGCGCACAGTATATTGGCGAAATGGAAGCGGAGAAAGTCGCGCTGGTTCCGTCAGAGCGAATAAGCGTAGAAAGTTTGGAAGCAGAGAAAGTTACGCTGGTTCCATCGGAACGTGTAAGCATCGTGAGCGTGGAAGCCGATCGGCATGAGGTCAAAGCTGGCGAGCTTTTAGAACAGATGAAGGAAGCTGACGTGACTTCATCGGAGCACGCTTTGGTCTATCCGGATATTCAAGCAGGTGTTATCACTAGCGGCACTTGTGCAGACAGTCAAGAGAATAATCAGGTCTCTGATGCTGTTCTCGTTGACGGAGAGCAAGCAGCCTCTATGGAATCCGTTCAGGAGACGATTACAGGTGAGATCGATCAGGCGAACAGCATCATGAGGACGAATAAGGCTGTGATTGAGCAGGTGCATGGACAAGGTAACAACGTTGAAAATGTACTTGAAGCCCTATGGGTTCACGGGGAAGGCTCTAGTGGTGAGAAGCAGACCTACACCAGTGTCAGAGACGATCATGAAACAGCTACGCTAGGAGATATCAGCAGAATCGTGGATATGCAGAAGCTGGAACAAGGCCAAGCCAACGAACAAACGTTGGAAGCAGTAGTGCCTGCTCATACAAATGCAGAGCCTATTTTAAAAATAGAAGAAACCGACCTACATGCTATATCTGAAGGAACTCGCAAGAAGAAGGTCATGTCTACCAATATTGAGGATGAACACCAACAAGCTAGCAGAAAGAAAAAGGTAATAAAAACACAGATTACAGATGCAGAAGAGGGTACACGTTTGAAAAAAACAGCTACTGTTCGTATCGAAGCTCCAGAGTCGGCCAAGCGGCATAAAACCTTAAAGACGGTGATTGAGACTCCATCCGAAGCTACGAATCAATCGGTACCAGGCATGCCTAAACGAAAAATATGGATGATTATGGGCAAGATTGCTTCTTGGAACATCTGGAACTGGAAGAAGACAAGGTAGGTGATAGAAATCTCATGGGGATTTACAAGAAATGGAGTGGATTGATTTTTGATGACGCGTTCCAAAGTGGAGAAATCCATTCCCGCTACCAATTATCTCCGACAACGGCTTGTACCCTGGATACAGGTTTGCAGCAGTTATTCATGTCCCACACAGAACCGGAAACTATGCTTTTGTTTGATGCACCCAAGGATGAGCCTACCCTGCTGTTAGAAGTTACTGCTGACTATGTTCCTATTGCATACGGTGACGAAGGGGGAATTGTCATCTGGCAGGATGGCTACCATCGGCTGGAATTCCTGGAGAGTAAGGATACGACAACCCGGGAGTATAGCCGATGGCGGGCAGAGAAGAAGGGGAATCGATGGACCTTTTATGCTGATCGCGGATTGGGGTGGGAGCTATTTGACTCGGCTGATCTGGAGGCTGAAAAAATAGGTATCCTCTTAAAAAATCCACAGCGTGATGAATATGAAAAACTTGGTTTAGACAGGCTTGTGTTATGTAAAAGCAACAAAATAACAATGGGAAATTTGCCGGAGGGCTATTCCGTGTTTTTATGCGATCCCCACGGATATGCTATTGCTTCCTCTAAAGTAGAGCCCACGTGGACAGGGGTTCATCTGGAGCTTCCGACGATGCCCTTTAGCGGAATGCTGAGGGTTTATGATGAAAACGGAGTTCTTTTATCGAGCCTTGGGGCAATGGATATGTACGGTGGGGATCTGTATCTGTATGGTACCGATCTTCGTGTGCTGTGGAAGGATAAAGAGCTTAGTCTAAGCGGCGAAACTTATCTGGGCACGATGTATGACAATACCATTCAGGTGCAGATGGAGCTATATAATCCCTCGAAAAATAAGAAGGCCGAGCAAATCTCGATGGGTATCCTGAAATATCTGGAGGAATTTGGTTATGAATGGGCGGACTTGAGTCATGATGATGGATCAGATCATCCTCAAGGGGATTATATGCAGCGACTCCCTATGGGAACTCTGCCCCCCGACGGCAAGATGAAATTCTGGATGAAGATAGAGCGCAAAAATGAGCACTTTGCCATCAAGCCTCTACATTTTATTTTGGATATTACTCATATATAAGGAGGTGTTGGATTTTGGCTGGTACGAAGATGACGTTGCGCAGATATGGAAATGAACTAATCTATTGGAACGAGCAGGAGATTATTGTGGATCAGGCCTACCTGGACAAGCACAAAGACTTGTACATCCGTCTGGCACATCCTTATATATTGGGTACAAAGATGCTGGACGTATATCTAAATGGGCAGCATTTGCTGGTTCAGGGTGGATATGAGGAAGTGGACGAAAACACCATTCGTCTCGATTTGGGTACTTATCCGCTGGAGCATCCCTTGGCAGGAGAGCATATTCCTCTCGTAATTGGTGATGAAATATACATTCGTACCTGGAAGCCTGAGTATCGTCAAGGGAGTGGAAGCGGTATTGATGATCTCAGGTTCAAAAGGCTGGAGGAAGAGATTGTCTCGGCTCGTAAATATACGGAACGTGATGTTGAGTTCCACCGTCTGGATGACAGGCTGAATTATATTCAAGAGCGGGCAGAGGTCAAAACGATGGTATTCGTGCTGGATCGGATTCCGCTGGGTCCCTGTAAATATGAAATGAGATTCCCCTTCGAAGGTAAGATCAGGGAAATATATGCTTCTTGCGGAGTGCACGGTACGAGTAAAAGTGAGTTTTCCATTGAAAAATGTTCACAGCTCGACTATGAAACGTTGCCGAACTGGACTAATATTTTCAGCCGTAACCTGACCATTCATGCGGGTGAGAAAACCAGTAGTACAAGCAACTTACCCTATGTTCTGTCCGATCCTCTGATTCATAAAAATGATCATTTTCGTATTTACACTCATGTGGCAGGCGAAGGCTTAAGAGGCTTGACACTAGAAATTGTCGTTACGATATAAAATGGAAAATAAGATAAAAAATTGATGATTTACAACAAAATATGACTACAATATCGGATAAGAAGGTATCAAGCAAACTTATATTGCAATCGTAACAAAACATAAAAGAGGATTTTGCAAAATCCCGAAAAGGAGAGGTATGTTATGGCAGAAACAAGAGGTATTGCGAGATTTCGTGGTGAGCAGTTGAATAACAAGCTGTTAAGGAATCAACATTTTGACGAAGCGAACAAGATTGCAGAGAAGTACATTGACCTCCAGTTTCATAATCACCGTGAAATATTGGAAGACACCAAGATTGATGTATTTGTACAAGTTAACGAAAAAGCGGTTGCCGGCAGCACACAGCTGGATGTATCTGGCGATATCGGTACAAGAACCGTCTCGACCGGAGACAGAGTGGAAGGTGTTGTACTGACCGAGAAGGTGCAGCTTCGCGCCGCTGGCACAGACAGCCCCATCGGAGACAGCGATTCTGACGTGGTATACGGTCGTCTTGAAGAAAGTAAAGGCAGCTACCTTCTGAAATTTTATAGTGTAGAAGGGGGGAAAGAGCAGCCTTATACATTTGATGCAAAAGCGGGCAAAATTGATTATCGTTTCGTGATTCGCACGAATTTGTCTGTCATTCCTTCGGATGCGATCATTCAAGGCGGTAGCGGATTCGTGGAAGGGGCCACCGATGCGAAGGCCTATATGAACCTGATTCAATTGATGAAGGATGTATATGGTCCGACGGGTACGCTGGACAATGACGGTAATTCGAATCTGATAGTTTCAATTCAAGACCAGATTAGCCAGGAGGTACAAGATCGCCAAGATGCGGATCAGGCGATTCGGGATCAGTTGGCTTCTGCTACAGGCGCACAACTGATCGGGGTTGCAACAGATTCGAACTATAGCGGAGTGACTTTACAGCTGGCTCTCAGCAATTTAGCGAAGCGCTTGAAATCTTCTGAGGATTTAATGAATGGAATTAATGACCGAGATACAGATTCCGCAAACGGGTACTTCAAGGCAGGGGCTTTTGGTCATGCGGCAGGCCGTATTCTTGATTTGGAGAAGGCTGCAGATGCTGTGTTCAAAGCATTAAGTGTGAAAGTAGGCACGATCGAAGCGGCGGACGAAGAAGAGGTATTTGAAGCAGTTGGGGGAGAGACAGAATACACTCTAAAAAAAGGAAAAGCCAAAGACAAAACGGTACGTTTGGCCATTAATGGGCAGCTCCAAACACCAGGCATTAACTTTACCTATATCAAGGATGCCAGCGGATTGATCACAGGCTTTAGCTTTACGCCGGATACGTTGAAGGTTGTCGAAGATGTACCGGATGTGTTGTTCATTCAGTATAAAAAGGCTGAATAAGTAATAGCAGCACCCCTTAGAAGCGTTGAACGAGTGTGTGCTCATTCGGAGTAGCTAAGGGGTGTATTTATGTCCACCTCTAAAGAATTTTGTAGGCTTTATTTCCTCGGAATGTTAGTTTTTAATACTAGTTACTTATATTGAGTATGCCATGAAGAACGTGGCGAAGGGTTTTATTTTATCTTTTCTAAAATGAAGGAGGAAAAAACATGCCAGCACCAGCAGTATCATGGCTTAAAACAGACAACGTAACAACATTGTCAAAATGGGAGATCGGGACGATTGACGCAGGATCTTCTTCTCCAGCTCTGGGTGTACTTATTTGGAACAACCGGGGGAATGTAAATAACGATTTTTCGACAATGACCAATTGTACCATTACAACCAAGGATAGCTCAGGTGGAGATAATGGTGAGCTGGTCCTGAATACATGGATTCAGGTACGTGTGGATAGTATGGCAGAATCCAGCTTTACCCCCATTGGCGGGACAGCGACGAAGGTCATTCAGGCGGGCGGGAATACGGTCAATTCCAAGGGAACCTTTTCGCCGGGAAACAAGGAAATTCTGGGCGTTATCAACGATGGCTCTGTAGGCAATTCCAAAGGCAACTACACACAAGTGACACTACAAGCAAGCGTTCCGGCTACAGCTACGGCAGGTAATGTCAACTTTTTGACACGTGTGGCCTATCAATACGTCTAACAACTGATATCCAATACAATGGGAGGAAGAATATCTATGTTTGCACAATGTAACGGATATTCTCCTGTGTCACAGGATTTTATTTGGCTGGGTGAGTACACGGACGGTACTCACCTTTCTGAGTATGATTTTGTCACTCAGGCAGAAAACAGCTTTTACGCCATTCAAAGAGAAAAATTGGTCCGTTTTGGTATGGTTGGGCATGGCCAAACCTTTTTCTTTGAAAGTGACGGTATTTTCAAATTAGCTGGCAGGATGGTGGAGCTGGTATATTCAACGCCGGACAAAGACTATAACCTGACGGGTAATGTGTTTCAATCCTACAGAGACATTATTGCATATAAGGATGCGGAGGCATCTGGATTACCCAACTACAGTCCTGCTGCGGCTGGAGAAAAAGGCGTAATGAGCAGTACGATTACCCAATTTAATTTTGGATATAAGGCGGCACTTCTGATTGACCATGTTGAATTTCATGTCAAAGCGATCTGTAAGATTCCATTCAACGCACCCGTTCATATGGCATTGAGACTCGTATCTAATACGGAACTGAATGGTAAATTACGGGTCAAAGTAAACGGCTTGGTTACACAGGAATTCAGTGCTCCATTAAAACCCGATATCGGAGGTGAATTGAATTGGCTGGTTCAGTAATACGTAATTATACGATTGAAGTGGATAACATCAATAAAAAGTCAGTGTTCAGTATATTTCCTTATCCTGTAGAAGTGCTCACTCCAAATGGCTGGGAAAATATCCAGGAAGAATTTGAAGAGCTTCAGGAAAAAAAGCTGGATGGCAATGTTACATTAACATCTGATGAAGAGCAGATATATAAAGAATATAAGCAATTGGCTGATTCCTTTTACGAAAATAAAATAGCTTCCACGATTATTTTGGATACCGTCGATCCGGCGGGAATTGACATCGTGGGTAGAGATCGGGTGAAGCATGTATTGGATGCGGAAACCCGTGAACAGATTCCGTTTGGTCGTGAATTCGCTTATGTGCATGGAGCCTCCAACCTTAGCGGAACGATTATTTTACCCTATGACGATTATTCGGATGTATATGTCGTTAGCGATGCGGATGAAGACGGTGTTGCCGAGCTGACCTATGTGAAGACGAAGGAAGAGACGGATGGCGTAAGACCCTATTATGAAAAGATAGAGGGTCAGACCTATATTTATGTGGATCACTTCTCTGGTGGTGGTGGAACGCAGGCAGATCCTTATATTGTTTCTACCGAACAGGATTTGGATGATGTACGGAAGAAGCCTGGGGCCTGGTATATGCAGGATAGGGATATTGTCATGGGCAGCTTTCAGAGTGGAGAGGGGTTTACACCGATAGGTGATGATACTAACCCTCTTAGGTTTACAGGTGTTTATGATGGGAATGGTTACACTATAAAAAGCTTATTTATGAACCAGGATAGAAATTTTGTTGGCTTATTTGGTTATACCAGGTCTGCAACAATACGTAATTTAAGATTGATTGATCCTAGCATCACTAACAAAAAGGGGTATACTGGAGCTTTAATAGGTTATGGATTTAATACTTCAGTATATAACTGTAATGTTATTTCAGGAATAATAGAAGGTCAGGGTGGGTATGTTGGTGGATTAATAGGTTATCTGTATCAGGATGCCCGCACTTACCAAGGAAGCTCAATCATTAATTATTCGTATAATTATAAGTGTAACGTTCGATCCGCAAGCAATATTGCAGGAGGGTTCATTGGAAATGTAAATTATTACAGCGGCAGTTTCTCAATTGCATATTGTTACTCTACCGGTAAGGTTGAGGATATCACATTAGCTCGGGAAAGAAGCAATATTGGGGGCTTTATAGGCAGTAATAATACTTCTGCAATCACAAATTGTTACTGGGATATAGAAACCTCTGGAATTCCAACCAGTGCAGCAGGTGTTGGCAAATCCACATCCGAATTAAAGGTTACATCCACATTTGAAAACTGGGATTTTGCAAATTATTGGTACATGAGTCAGGATTACAATGGAGGATATCCTGAGCATCGACAGTTTATTCAATATCAGAACGGAACAGGAAAAAAAGAGGATCCTTTCATTATCCTGACGGAGTTTGATCTTTCCCAAATGCGTTGGTTCCGCAATGAATATTATTTCAAATTTGAAGATGATATCAAAATGACACAATTTCAGGCGAATGACGGATTTTACCCCATTGGTTTTAATCTTGTGGGTAAAGAATCGTATTTCAAAGGATATGTTGATGGTGGAGGTCGCTGTGTTGCCAACTTATTCATCTATCGTCCCAATGATTCATTTGTAAGTCTATTTGGCTACATGATGGACGGGTGGATCAAAAATCTGGATATTATTGATTGTAATGTCACGGGGCTTCATTATACAACAGCATTCGCAGGCCAGCTTTCCAAAGCTACCGTTAGCAATTGCCATGTCGATACATTTACTTATTGCAAAGTTACAAGCAAAGGAAGTCATGGAGCCGGATTGGTAGGACAAGTAACTACGGATGGAATTGTAGAGGATTGTAGTGTCAATACA
The DNA here is from genome assembly GCF_005217525.1 of Paenibacillus terrae. Classification (GTDB taxonomy): domain Bacteria; phylum Bacillota; class Bacilli; order Paenibacillales; family Paenibacillaceae; genus Paenibacillus; species Paenibacillus terrae_C. Next base: position 672,127 of record NZ_PNXQ01000012.1, read on the forward strand.
ACTGTCGTAGGAGTAGACTACACTGGAGTATTTGCAGGCTATTTAACAGGTAATGGAATTATACGCAGATGTTATGCTACTGGTAAAGGTGAGAGTACCGGTAATTATCTGGGGGGATTTTTAGGTTACGGTAATGGCTCTTCTGTATTGGAGGATTGCTGGACAGATGCGCAGTTAAATGGAGTGACAGTAGGTGGATTTGGTGGCAATACTGCTACCCTCACGATAAAACGGTGTCTCGCGTTAGGCAAGGCATTTGCTTCATCCGGTTTGAATGGATTTATTTATACAGGCAGTGGAGCCTTTTCAGATAATTACTTTGATAAGGAATTGTATAAGAATGCTTCCAGCACAGGAGGATCAGGCCTGACCACCCGTGAAATGAAGTACAGGGGAACCTACTCCAATACGGTCTGGAATTTTGACGATATATGGATCATGGATCCTAAATACAATGACGGTTATCCAGCTTTAAGGAAGCTCCTGCCTCTTGATCTACCGTTGCTCGGTTTCCGTAATGAATTTGGTAAATACTATACGGATAATGCAGGAGGGCGGCTGCGTTACCTGGAGTTTGGCACATTAGTCGCAAGCCAAACCTCTTCCCCCAAACCAGTATGGTTGCAAAATAATGCTGATTTCCCGGTGAATCAACTCAAAACATGGGTGGATAGTACAACGGTAGCTAAAGGGATGGAAATTGATTTAAGTATGTCGGATACCCCATTTTTGCCTGCTCAGGAATTAGCCTTTAACGGCACATTGGCCAGGGGGGGCGCGGAAAAGCTCTATGTAAGAATCAAGTCGGATATTGCAGTGAAGACGGGTGGAACGTTTGATCTAAGGGCGAAGGCAAGCCCCATGTAATGATGTTCCAATACAATGGAATAGGGCGTGATGTTCATGTTTAGTAAGAGAGGATTAATCCTTTCCCTTCACGCTTCCCTTGCCGATCAAGGTTTGGAGGTTGGCTCCAACTCAAAACCCACTTCGCAATGGCATGATTTGAGTGGTAAAGGAAATCACGGCATACTGGAAGGCTTCCATTTTACGAAAGATGATGGTTGGGGAGGCAGAAACACCCTCGCCGATCCCTATGCCCTGTTTTTTAACGGGTCGAGCCATTATATCCGATGTACAGGAGCGGATACCTCTAGGCCTGTCGCCAGTGTTACCTTTGAAGTGTGGATATATTATATCGGGGGCAACGTTGTTTTGTCTTCCGGGGGATGGTTGAACGATACCCAGGGCATTTTGGTCATGTTTAACCCTGTGGGGGAATTGGAGCTTCAGGTTGCGACCCATACGAGAAAAGCATATGCCAACTTAGGGAAGTTACCCAGAAACAAATGGTATCATATTGTTGGCGCATATGACGAAATTACAGGCAATCTATCTACCTTTCTGAATGGGGCTCCTCAAGGAAATGTGCAAGCTGAAGCCACTGAGCATATTAAACAGCCAGATGGACTTTTTATTGGTAAACACAGTACAGAGGCTAGTCATTGGTTTCGTGGATATATTCCTGTTGTACGGATGTACGATGCTGCGTTAACGATGGATGAAATCGTTGCAAACTATATGTCTGGTTACCTTTTGGGGATAAGTCATTCGGACATGCAGATTCATGCGAGAGTACCGGAAAGGCAGAATCTCACAGCATCCTTGCAAGTAGGAATTAGCGGGGGAGTTCAAGGGAAGCAGACTATTATTCCTTCGGACATGGCTGACATGTCTTCACATATAACGGTTAAAAAGCCTATGGATGTAGTCAGCAATATGCATATTAATACTCATGTTTCTGTAAAAGCGCACTATGCGGCCCACCCTGCGGATCATGATGATGTACAGAGTACTATTGAAGTTAAGGTAGCGGATCATCTTGCAGCCGTACTGGGTGTTAATACATCAGGTAAAGCAGCAGTAAAGGCTCGCTACGGTATCCTGCCTGCGGATAACAGCGATGTTCAAGGTAGGTTGGCAGTTAAGGTATCCGATCATCTCACTGCCGTGCTGAGTGTTAGTTCATCAGCTATAGCAGTAGCCACATACGATGTAAAGCGGCTTACGCCAAGTGATTTGCATTCCAGCCTGAATGTTGTGCAACAGGGATTACCTTCCCGTATATCGGTTCAAGCAAGTACTACCTTAGCCGCCAAATACGATATTCATGCTGCTCAGGAGCAAAACCTCAAAGCTGCAATAGAGGTCAAAAAGCCTAATGATATCGTCTGCAGCTTAAAGGTAAACACTCAGGCAAACAGCAATGGAAGATATCAGGTGCGGGGGATTGAGCCTGCTAACCTCAGCTCCAGCCTGCAAGTTAAATCTATTCATCAAATATATTCATCATTGTCTGTACGAGCCCATACTCGCCTGGGCGTGAAATATGGTATAGAGTCTCTTGGAGCCGAAGACTTAACCTCCTTCCTGACGGTACCAAGTATATCTGAACTGCACAGTAGCATTCTGGTAGGTACCCATACCCGAATCATGGGGCATTACCATATTCATAAAAGCCATGTTATAGATATATATGCTAGTCTGGAAATTAAGAAAACGGAGAATCTACCTTCATTCTTGTCTATTGCATCCTTTACCCAGTCTACCGGCAGATACCGGATAACTTCTCGGAGTTATGATGATCTTCCGTCTGCAATGACGGTTCGGGAAGTTTCGAATATGGCTTCATCCATAGGAGTTGCACCCTATACATGGATGAAAGGCAGATATGATGTTATCGAGCCTCCGACATACACGACGATTATGTATTCTAATAAAGATGCTTTTGTTCGTGAGTCTCAGCCCAGATTAAACTATGGCGTTGAGGAACAAATGTATGTTGGATATTCTGCCTCGGCTCAGGAGAGATACAGATCTTATGTTGGTTTTGATCTGGATACTGCTTCTATTCCCAAGAAAAATACGACAATTAAATCTGCCGAACTCAAAGTGTATCTTGACGGCCGTAACGTACCCTTGAAGGGGATACAGCTTATAGAAGCATCCAGGGAATGGACAGAATACGGAGTTACATGGCAAAATCAACCGTTTCCGTTTGGCTTTAGCAGCTCGACTTCAACCTATGATGGTATAAACATCGTTCAAGACGTAGGTGGAGATTCAGGATACATTTCTTTCGATGTGACTGATTCCATTCGTGCATGGTATGAAGGGAAAAGGCCGAATTTTGGATATATCTTTAAAGCTCTGGATGAATTTGAAAATGGAAGTATCCGTTTTTTTACCAAGGAGCAAAAATCGTACCGTCCTATATTAGACATTACCTACTATGATACTCGTATCTATAGTTTGGGCAGGAACAGTATCGAAGGTGGCCTTACCTCTCGTGTAAGTAAGGTATCTGATCTTGCAGCCTCGTTTCGTATTAAACAGTCTCATGGGGCAGCGGTTTGGAAGGGGAGCTTGTTTGTCCATAACCAAAGGGAGATCCTGGCCGATATTACAGTGACGGTACCTAACTTAACCAGTAAGATGTCCGTACGGCGCAAGGATAATCATTCTTTGGAAGCTCAGCTTGTTATTGCTGTTGCACGTGAGAATTCAATGGACAGTACCCTATGGGTGAATAGGAAAATAGTACCTTCGAATATGTATGTCTTTTACAGGGAGAACCTTGCTTCCGAACTGAGCGTTACCCGCTGGGCAGCTCCGTTTCCCGAGCTTCCGGCAATGATTCTTATCAATCGTAAGGAAACGCTTGGGTCGATCCGTGTAAGAAGGACAGAGCATCAGGATATCTCCTCCGGTGTGGAGCTGAATATCCCTAATATATTAGGGAGCATAACCGTTTTTCAGGGAGCAGTAAAGAAAAGCTCTATTTCAGTCCGTAGATCTCGTGAAGCGGATTTGATGGTGGAGGGGCGTATACTTGATAGGCAAGATATGCCTGCGGATATGAATATCCACAATCCTGATTTTTACGGCTGGCTTCAAATTGTGTTTAGTAATCAGCTCATATCCGGTTTGTCTGTAAGAGCCCAAGCGTATTCCAGGCTATCTTCAACGTTCACAATACCGCATTATACTTCTTTGAGATCAAGTATAGCGATCTGGCCGAAAAAAGATGTGCCTTCAAGTCTCACTGTACTTTCAGGGAATTTATGGGCCTCCATATCCATTCCGTACCATAAAAGAATGGATATGCAGTCACGAATTACAGTGCGGGCTAAGCTCGTTTCTGATCTGGAAATTGCAGTAGGAGTAAGATCCGGCAATCTGGGCTCTAACTTAAAGGTTCGAGTGGACAGCCATACGGATCAGTCTTCTCATCTGCGAATCAGACGTAGTCATTTGGACTCTGTCTCAAGTGAGCTTTACGTAAAAACTTGGGAGAAATCTGAACTTAAAGGCAGCATCAGTGCACGGAAAAGCCGTGAATCTGATAGATGGTCTCGAATCTCTGTGCGAATTTCCGATCAGCAGGATTGGGATACCGAACTATCGATTCGTGTTATGAAACACCATGATCTGAATTCTGAAGTGGGGATTAGGCGGGACGCAGCGTATGATAAATATGGTCGCGTTACCGTTCGACATTCAGAGCAAACAGAGCTTCCATCAGATTTGGAGATTCGGGAACATAGTCACATCACAGGCTATCTAACTGTGAAAAGGACAGCACAAATAAGCTTGCGAAGCGAAATGAGTGTGTGGGAGAAATCCATTGTCACTGGTTCAGTGGTGGTCAGACAGTATCGACAAAATGATCTTCATGGTTCCATGGATATTTGGAAAACATCTATATTAACAGGTCATATTTCGGTATGGCAGAAATCATTACTACCTGGGGCTATACAGGTTCAGGTGTATGATGAGATGGCTTCCAGCATAGATGTGGCTACAGAATACGGATACTGCTTTATCATGTAAACCTAACCCCTGCTATTCGTAGCAGGGGTTAAATTTTACTGATTTTTACTTATATTGAACCTGTCGGGAAGAAAATAGACAAAAGGCAGGTGATGTGGGCTGGACATAAATGTAATAACCGCAGTTATAGGAGTCATCGGTACAGCCATATCAGGAGTCATCGGCTACGCCAGCGGTCGTAGCAATAATAAGGTCACGGATCGAGAGCTATTGTCAAAAGATGAGCAGGCTTTCCGGGTTACCCTAATGGATGCATTGTCAAGTCATAAGGAGGAAATCCATAGGTTAAGTGAAGAGGTAGCTGTACTTCAAGCTGAAAATTTAAGCTTGCTCGCAGAAAACAGATCCTTGAATGCAAAGGTAGAGGCATTGGTATCCAGACTTGAAGGTGGATAGGAAATAGATTTATAGACGGAGCAAACGATCTTTTGAAATGAAGTACTAGTGGAGGCTATCGGGCAACTTCGACAGTCTCCAAAAGAATATTAAAATAGGTCTTAAGAAACATATTGAAATTGATTCAAAAGACTTGATTTTAAAGATGTATACACAAAAAAAATGGAACAATATAACCAGATGAAAATAACATCAATCAATGTTAGGAATTGACAAGGTTATATATACCTATTAGAATGGGAACATAGGTTCGTATTTTTGAAAAAGTGTAGATAAATTGCAACTCTTCTAATAGATATGACGACTATTAGAGTAGAATCCTAAAAATTATATATTTAATTAGGTAAATGGAACTGATTCAAATGTATTACGTATTAAAAAAAGAGTAGGGTAAGATAAAGAAAAAAGTGGAAACTAATTGTCGAAATCGGAAAGGAGTTGTGGTACAAGTTTTAAGGAGGGAACGGAGTGAACTGGAACCTATTGAATTAAAATAAACTATTTAAAATAGGAGAACCGCGATGATAACGACAAATGTTAGCTCATTTAACCCAGATACCTTAAATCATATTTTTAACTTTATACTTCGTGGTGTTAACGAGGAGGATCGGGAAGATGTAAAACAGGATTCAATCGTTCAAATTCTGACAGCAATCCACAAAGGCAATATAAAAAAGGATATATCTACTTTTTCACATACGGTTATTAAACGTTCTGTGGTTGACTATTATCGTAAAAAAAAACGTAAAATTACACAGTTCAGTACAACCGTTAACTTTTGCGATGGCACAGATGAAGAAGGCTCAATGGCCAATTATTACTCGGTTCAAGTGAATGATTACGGGTTTAATTTAGCAGACGTGAAAGTAGACTATTTAAGCAACCGTAACAGGTTCACAAAACAGGAGCAACGAATCATAAATTTCATGCTATTCACTGAAGAAGGAATGGATATGAAACCTGCAGAAATTGCCCATTATCTTGATATTCATAAATCCCATGCTTGTCGAGCCGTGAAAAAACTAAGAGATCTCTATAAAAATGAGATTGACAAATAAACATTCTGATATACCACTATCAGAACAAAATCAAAAGGAAATAGAAAGGCACTACGCACTGCCCCTTACTATACATTTTTAGTATACATATCTGGCCGAGGCATTGCAAGTGAATGATTCTGAAAATTTAATGAAAATTGTTAAAAAGGGAGGTAGTTTACATGCTGAGTCGCTATATAGTTGGTGGAAGATTAGATCCACCTTTCTATCCTACCAAAACAAGGCCGTGCATAGCAAGTCGCAGGGTTGATTTAGATGGTTTAAGAGCTTTAGAGGGTAAAAGGGCGGTAACGGACACTTTTAAGATATCTAATGATCTGGAGTTTTTCGCTATTTCCATAAAGGCGGATGTTATTACCCCTACCGATTATTGGTCCTTAGTGGTAGATGAAAATGTAATTGTTAACCACGTATATTGTAAAGATTATAGTGAAGGTCTCTATTTCCAGGTAGCTCATCCTGTAAAGGGCGGGCGAGATTTTTGTTTTGAATTTTACACGGAGAGCGCTGACCGCAAAAGAATAGAAGTATCCTATTATTTTTTGACAGACCCGAAGGTTACCCTTCGTTTAATATAACGAACCAAAAGCTATGATCCTAATTCTCTACCTGACCGAGTTTAAGGAACAGCACCTAGGGAGGAGGTTATAGAACATGATCGGTTATATGAATAAATGCCCCCACTGTGGGGCTGAATCTTCTTTTGTTCCTGAAGAGATGGAATGCGATCAATCCCTTGTTCTTTGGTGTAAGCACTGTGGGGATTATATCAATCAGACCCTAACAATGGAGTCCCTGAGGAAGTGGTGGGCGAGATACGACGCAGGGGAAGACACATGTAAGCCGCCTGTGAGCAAAGGCATGCTGCTTATGTTTGAAAGGCTGGAACAAACACTAGCAGATGAACCTGACTGTAACCTGAATCGGGTCGAAATACATCTTAAGGATTTTACTGACTATCGCTATAAATAAACTTTGGAGGAAAGGCTATGAACTATACGAACAACCACAGGTATCAGCAAGATGGGGAAGATTCTGATTCAGTAGAATTTATACAAATTATTAGCAAAATTCAGAGAGTTGTCAAAGAGAATAAGGAGCTTAAAAGGAAAAATCATCATCTGATTTCCCAAAATAGACAACTTGGGGCCCGTAATCAATTGCTCGAATTGCAAATGAATGAATATATGTCTTTGGTCCAGGAAATGGAGCAGCAGTTCTTTTCCCAGCATGAGTATGTGTTGGATTCGATGCAAGCTAATCAAACGCGTTCAAAGAATTTTTTATACTTGGATGATTCCGGCGATATGTATCGTATTAACTATTCGGATAAATAAATTCTAAAATGGTAGACCGACTACTAGAGTGTGAGCTTGATCAATGGAGAAGGAATTTCATTATGCTGGTATCGCCAGAAAATACGGGGTGAACGAATTGCTTAGTGATACGTATGTACAATTAAGAAAACCTGCTGTGAAGGATATGCATAATATAAAGCTGATCTGTGCGTGTAAAGAGGACAAAGACCTTCTTGGGGAGTTTCTTCAAGAGAATCGTAAATTTATGTTTTCGATTATTATGCGATATAAGGGAAGTATAGAAGATCTAAAAATGAAATTCAAGGTTACTGAGGATGACTTATACCAACATGCATGTATAGGATTACTAACGGCACTCAAGGATTTTGATATTCATCGAGGAATTAAATTTACTACGTATGTAGTAAGACCAATTTTATGGGAGGTTAACCAGTTATTATATAGCAACTCTCAAGAGGTAAGACTTAGTCGGGGAGCTATTGATATGATCCGAAGGATGGTAGAGATAGAAGATACACTAGGCTACAGGCCGAGTGAGCAAAAAATGGCGAAGCTCCTTCAAGTTCCTGTAGAGCGTTATAGAGAAGTTGCTCAATTCAGTGATGCAATGGAACATTTTGATTCAATAGATAACTTTGAAGCTACAGACAACTCACATCACAACATGGATGAACTTGTGATTAATAAGGTTTATGTTCAACAACTGTTATGTAGTACTCTGTTTACAGAACATGAAAAAACGGTAATGCACTTAATTATGAAAGGTGCAAATAACTCCCGGATATCCGAAATACTCCACGTATACCCCATGACAATCAGCAGGACGTTAGCACGCATCAGGAAAAAAATTGACAAACAAAAACAGGATACTGAGAATATCCCAATTGAAGCTCAATCAAAATACAGAGAAGAAATTAACTTAATTGTAGAGATGAGTAAAGAACATAAACAAGTCTTGAATGTTACAGACATAACAGATGTACTTAAAATATCCGGCTATGATATTTCAAAGTATTCAAAACGTGTTCTTTACTATATCCGTAAAAAAGCAAAACTAGCTATATAAAGTATAGCAAAGTTAAACGCAAATCACAACTGCTCTCGATCGATTTAGAATCATAAGGGTAAAAAAAGCCCACGCAGCTTTCATCATGAGCTTTAAAGTGAAAAAAGGACTTATCCTAGCACCGTCAGCTCTTTCGGAAAAGAGGTCAGGACTTTTACGCCGTCAGAGGTGACCAGAACGTCATCTTCAATCCGTACACCGCCGAGGCCTGGCACGTAGATACCGGGCTCTATCGTGAACACGAAGCCCTCATGAAGCAGGTCTTCATTGCTGCCATGCACAGACGGATATTCGTGAACGCTCATGCCAAGGCCATGTCCAACCCGATGGTTAAAGGCTGGGCCATACCCAGCAGCTTCTACAACTGCACGAGCTGCCTGATCTACCGACGCGCAGGATACACCCGGACGAATGGCGGCAATACCAGCCTCGTTTGAGCGGAGTACCGTCTGATAAATCGTCTCCAGCTCAGCCGTCAGCTTGCCAAAAGCAAAAGTGCGCGTAATGTCTGAGGCGTAACCATCTGAATATACGCCCATATCAAACATGAGCAGTTCGCCATGTTGCAGCTTGCGGGTGCCCGGAACACCATGAGGCAGCGCTGTTTTGGGTCCGGACAGCACCGTGGTGTCAAAGGACGGGCCATCTGCGCCGATTTTCTTCATCTGGTATTCAATTTCGGCAACCAGCTCGACTTCTGTCACGCCTTCACGCACGTGGGTCAGGCCGTGGCGGAGTGCGTCCTCCACCAACTGTGCGGCATGTTTCAGACGCCGTACTTCCTCAGGTGTTTTTCTTACGCGCATGTCCTGGAGCAGAGGGCCGAGATCCACATATTGGGCCGCATCAATGGCAGTATGTAGCTGTTCGTAGCGGAGTACGGAGACGTGCTCCTTTTCCAGCGCGAACACCTTCACTCCAGTACCTGTGCGCTGGCGCAGCAGATCATATGGATTGTCTGTATCTGTGTGAGTGGATATGCGAGTCACGGAAGAAGCGGCGTGGGCAGCCTCTGCATCCAATGCAGGCACGATCAGTTCAGGCTCCTCGTCCCGAAGCAGCACCAAGCCGAGAAATCGCTCATGCGGCTCACTGGCAAAGCCAGTCAGGTAGTAGATATGCTTGGGATCGGTGACGAGCAATCCGTCCCATGATTGTGACTTCAATTCATCATACAGCCGGGTTATTTTATCATTCATACAGATTCATTCCTTTCTATTCATGGATTCATTATAACGCTTATTGCACGAGTATACATAAATCCAAAGCGATTTTAAATCAGCACTATAATAGATCAAAACGGTTTAATTATCTTCCCCTGCTTCAGCAATAGCCTTACGCAATGATTCGTTGAAAATAAAATCTTAGACTGCCACTGCTGTTTCAGCCCGCTATTTCCACTATCGTTCTCCGTTCAATTAAATGTTATGACTATGCTCAATCTCTGGATGCTGCATAAACAATGGAAAGGTGGGGAAAAGTAGGGCTAGCCAGCGTCGTTAATAGATGGTAGAAGCTTATGCATTAGGTTAGCAGGTTTTGTCATTCCCTTAGTCTGATGCGATTAAATATCGAAATAACCCTTACTTGTGCCCCTTTAAGCATAATTTAAAAAGTAGTAACAAATACTAACCCAAAAAAGGAGATGTGCTTTAACATGTCACATAATTACTATGCAACCATTTACACATCGAATGTCAATAATGCTGGTACTGATGACGATGTCTATATCCAATTGATTGGAACTCAAGGAACCGAAGGAGATTGGTATCTCGATTATGATACCAATAATGATTTTGAACAGGGATACATTGATACTTACATCCTTGAAGCACAAAAATATATAGGACCAATAAAAGAAATTCTTCTTTATGTAAAACCAACTAACAAAAAATCGCCCGATTGGAGAGTAGATTTCATTGATATATTTACAATATATAATGGTGAGCTTAGCTCCCAGAGATTTAATGTAAATACCTGGATTAAATCTTCAGATGATAATGAAAACTATTATCTAATTGATCAATATTCCACAAAATCAAATAATAAAACAAAAGTATCATCTACTACTAAAGTAAACAAATATGGTCATGGATACAAGAGATAAACCTGGATTTCGAAAATTTACTCCTCTAAAAACATGAAAAGGGCAAAGAGTTCAGCAGCTGCCATATGATCTTGCAGCTAATGGACTCTTTTGTCATTTTCAAAATGGTTTGATCTGGATCAAGGACCTTCTTAAGAATTCCTGCGAATTCATGAGTCTGAGAGAGGAAGCTGAATCATTTCGAGGAGCTTAATAAATTGCAATGATTCTAACTCTTTATTTTTCGAGTCTAATCTGCAAAAAAACAACTTGATATGGCTGTTCAGGCGCTTGTCTTGTACAATGAAATAAATCAACAGAGCAGGAGGCGGGTACAAACGATGAATAGGGGCCAATCTTTTTCCATTGAATTTGCGCGCAGGGAGGATCTTCCGGCTATTGTGGGCATTTATAATTCCACCATTGCAGGACGAATGGCAACGGCAGATTTGGAGCCCGTGACAGTGGAGAGCCGTATCCCATGGTTTGAGGCTCATCAAGAAGACCATCGACCTTTGTGGGTTCTGAGACATAAAGAGACGATTGCAGGGTGGGCCAGCCTTCAGTCTTTTTACGGACGTCCAGCTTATAACGGTACGGCGGAAATCAGTATTTATGTCCATGAAGACTCTCGTGGAACTGGAGCAGGAAGCCGTATGGTGCAGCATGTACTGAATGAATGCCCTGGGCTTGGAATTACGACGCTGTTGGGGTTTGTATTCGGTCACAACAAGCCGAGTATCGCCTTGCTGCGGAAATTCGGTTTTGAACAATGGGGTTATTATCCGCGTATTGCGGTGCTGGACAGCATAGAGCGGGATCTGGCTATTCTGGGTAAACGAGTGGATGTTGAGGATAAATAGACGAACAAACATCATTTATAAGGTGAACATGAAAAAAGCTGCATCCAAAATGTTCTGTGCACTACAATTGTGCGTGGTTTTGGAAGCAGCCTTTTTATGTTGTGAAAAAAAGATGTTGTCTATCCCCGTCGTTCAACGGTGAGATTTAAAACGTATGTTGCGAAAAATCTGATTGAGCACCTCGGACAGTACCAAGCCGACAGCAATGGCACCTGCGATCATGAGTGTGCTCATAGCCAGCTCCAGCGCCTGAGGATAATTATGTTGTACAAACTGTCGCATCGCATTGTAGGCCATTCCCCCCGGGACGAGCGGAATCATGCCAGCCACGCTGAAAATAATAACAGGCATTTTGTACAGTCTGGCCAAACTCTGGCTGATGATTCCGATTAGAACCGTTGCCAACAGGCTGGCGCTCACGGGTCCCATGCTGTCTGAAGTCCAATAATAGACGAGCCAGCCCAACATCCCGACGAAGCCACATTGTAACAGTGAATGTCGGGGAGCGTGGAAAAGAATGCCGAATGCAGCGGTAGCAATAAAGCTTGTGAATAATTGTGCAAGCATAAACTTGGATCTCCTCCGAATCACATATACGAAATGATAACCGCAACGCCAGCTCCAATGCCAAAGGACGTCAAGCAAGCGTCAGCACCCTTGGATATGCCCGAAACGAGGTGTCCGGCCATCAAATCCCGAATGGCATTAGTAATTAATAAGCCTGGCACCAATGGCATAACGGAGCCAATAATGATTTTGTCCATCATCTGGCCCCAGCCTGCAACTGTCAGTAAGGCCGCCAGCAAGCCGATTAAAAAGGATGCAGAAAACTCCGAGAAAAACTTAACTTTAACGAGTCTGTGAAAATATTGCACAGCCGCGAAGCCAGCCCCGCCACAGAGAACGGCTGCAGGGAAGTCTCGCCAGACCCCGCCAAACATAATCATAAAGCAGCCGCTCGCCAATGCCGCAGCCATCAGCTGCACGCGATTGGAATAGCGGAGAGGACCACGTTCAATCTTGGACAGCTCCGTAACTGCTGCGCGGGGTGCCAGGTCACCCCGACTTATTTTACGTGAAATCGCGTTAACCTCTACTACCTTGTGCAAATCGGTGGTCCGCTCCACAATCCGGATCAGCTTGGCGGGCTCCGAGTCGTTAATGGCAAAAAAAATCCCGGTCGGTGTCACATAGCTATGGGACTGGGATATGCCGTAGGCTAAGGCAATGCGGGACATCGTATCTTCGACACGATAGGTTTCGGCTCCATTTTGCATCATGAGCTTGCCAGCCAGCAGACAAACCTCGATGATCTCAGGGGTAGGATGGGAATGATTATTCATGCTCGCTCTCTTTCATTCGTACCGGGCCGTTTGGCCGTATTATTTGTATATATTGTAGCACAAATAACCGCCCTTTCAGAGGCGGTTGTGTGGGAGATAAGAAGGAAACCGTCAAGATTCCATCGTATCGGGAATAACTGTATAGTAGGACTCTTCCAAATGTGTTGCAGCCTCAGACAAGCCCATGGATCTAAGCTGTCCTGCTACAAAAACACGAAGGGCAGAATGGGTGAACAGATGGCGTGTTTGAGCATCCCGGATAAAGGCTAATCTCGCTTCACGCGAGGCGTTGCGGAACAAATCACGAACCGTTTCACCTTGTTTATCCCAATGAAAGGGCTCTGCCACGCTTAAAAGAGCACTCTTCATAGAGGAATGCTGTTTTGCGGAAGAAGGAAATGCCGGAATGCCCAAGCCGTTCAGTGTAGGGGCAGCTTCGTTTTGCTTACGCTCGGTTCGCAAACTGTCAATGTAGGCAGCCATATCCTGAATCGTTTGAACACCGAAGCGCTCCCGAAAGCATTCCCGCACAAACGCAGTGCGTTCATCTACGGCCTGAGGAGGCTGATGTCCTGTATAATCCTGTCCATTAGCATAGTAGCGCTTTAATGAACTGTTCTCTGTATAAACAACACTTAAAAAATCCTGCAAGTGGCGGGCAACCACCCATACACCTGTCCAGTCAACAGGGGATATGCATACAATGGGGGCCTGCGAAAGATCCTTTACAAGTCCAAAATCCGTTAAAAAGCCGTAATGTATTCCGTCCACGCCTGCGTGGGCAAAGGGAATCACATCCGGCGGTGTAGCCATATATCGTGGCGCGCGGCCATGCTCCATAATCAATCCCAAATCAAAACCCAGAGAGTGCCGGTTCGCTTCAAGCTCCTGTTCAAATTCTATAAGTGCCTCAATCAAAGGTGTAGCTGATCCGTAGGCAGGGTTAGAACCGGAATTCATCGTGTATGCCTCCTTATCCAAGTACATCCATAAAGCGTTCATCCCTAAAAGGTACGTGATTTTACACGAAATGTAAACCTGTATGCTGAATCTTTTCAAAAATGTGACCTTTTACCTGTGTTCTATGGAATAAACCGCTTTCGGGGCAAAACAGGACGTGATGCCTATATTTAGAACAGTACAGAAGTAAAGTGAGTATATGAAAAAGATGTCTTTTCAGTTTATGACCGCCACGGTGAAGTGTGAATGCGGGAATGGATACGAGCTATGGATGTCGAAGGAGTAAGGTGCAACGTATCGGGTCAGCGGGTATAATATCAGGACAAGGTGAGGATGGACGTCATCCAATGATTTTTACAGAAAGAAGTGGGTATATGAACTTGCACAAGAAGGCCGTTTTTTTTGATGTGGATGATACAATGTACGATCATTTGCACCCTACTCGCGATGCTTTGCGTACAGTATTAGGTTTGAGTGAGCGTTTTCCTTATGAAGAGGCCTATCATCGTATTCGCTATTACAGTGATGTGTTATCAGCAAAAGGAGGACTATTGGAGGGTAAAGCGGGGCAGGATGAGCTGGAGGATATGAGGGAAGGTCGTTTTGTTCTAGCTTTACAGGAATTTGGGGTGAATATTACCCGTGAGCAAGCAGTGGATATCCAAAAAGAGTACCTGGATCGCCAGTATCGGATTGAGCCTTTCGAGGGAGCTACATTATTAATGGACGAGTTGAACTCGGCTGGATATTTGGTTGGCTTGATTACGAACGGTCTCGAAGATCACCAGATGGGCAAAATACGGGCGATGGCGCTGGAAAATCATATTGCGGGAGAGCATATTTTTATATCTGGAACGGTTGGCTATGCCAAGCCTGATCCACGTATTTTCGAAGTAGTGAATGAACGGACAGGGACTCTGGCGGAGCATTGCTGCTATATTGGGGATTCCTGGCGTAATGACGTGGCGGGAGCTGTAGCGGCGAATTGGCGGGTCATCTGGTTCAATCACAGAAAGGTTGCCCCGGAGTCCGAGATAGCAGGAACCTATGAAGCAGCAGCAAGCTATTCAGAACTGAAAAAATTACTGCTGTATCCGACAGATGTCTAACTTCATTCCAATGGTTTAGAACAGAGAAGGAAGGGATCGCGCATGGTTGAACAATGGAGGCAGGCAGACGAAATTATAAGTCAAGTGACTGTTTACAGTACGGAGGATAATGATCCGGTAACAATTAAAACAGTCTCCCATGACGTCCGTTGTATTGGCATCGGGACGGATGCGGCCGTATTTACGCTCGATACGTTGCCCGGCTACGCGTTCAAGGTGTACTCAGACATGGCGATCGAGAAAAAGGATGCGGAGGCCGATGTATACGAGCGTTTGCGGGGCTCTGATTTTTTTCCACATTATTACGGGAAAGGTGACAAGTATATTGTCATAAGCTATGAATCAGGTATTACGCTGCTGGATTGTCTGCTGCAAGGCATTCCTGTGCCGGAGCAGGTCATTCTGGACGTGGAAGAGGCGAGGGAGTTTGTCCGATCCAAGGGGCTGAACCCGCGTGATATTCATCTCAAAAATGTACTGATGCAAGATGGACGCGCCAAGGTATTGGACGTATCCGAATACGTGAAGGAGGGCGATGACAAGCGCTGGGAGCATCTGGTGTGGGCGTATCATACGTTTTACTCAGGTATCTCGGAGGTTAAAGTTCCGTCATGGATTCTGGATACAATTAAAAAATGGTACTACAAGCTGGATAACTCTAGCTTTAATCTGGAGGAGTTCGCCCAACGCGCCAGCCAACTGTTTTCCAAATGGAAATCATAATGGCAGAAGATCTTGATCTTCTTATAAAAAAGGATTGCACCCGTATTAGGTAGGGGAGCAATCCTTTTTGGCACGTTACATGGTAGTTAACTTTTACCTGAAATCGCGAGGTACTCTTCTGGCGGTTCCGCTCTCAATCGCAGCCTGAATGACCTTCTCACGCACCCGCTGAACGGCATTCTCGTTAAATACGCCGGGAATGATATACAGCTTGTTTAATTCTTCGGGACGGATCGTACTCGCAATGGCTTCGGCTGCCGCAAGCTTCATCTCCTCGTTAATTTCACGGGCGCGACAGTCGAGCGCCGCACGGAATATGCCGGGAAAGCAAAGCACGTTGTTGATCTGGTTAGGGTAGTCTGAACGTCCGGTGGCAATGACACCTGCGATGTCTTCGATCTCCTCGGGTGCAATTTCGGGAACCGGGTTAGCCATGGTGAACAGCACGGGAGCCTCGTTCATGCGTTTTACGTCTTCCCGCTGGAGTAGTCCGCCTGCCGATAGACCGATAAACACGTCAGCGCCTTTCAGAACCTCGGACAGCGTGCCTGACAACCGTTCGGGGTTGGTATGCTGTGCGTACCAGTTCCACACCGGATGATCGTATGTTTCATCAGCTGTAATGGCTCCGTGGCGATCTACACCAATGATGTTAACGGCACCCGCAGACAGCAAAATTTTAGTGCAGGCTACTCCCGCAGCTCCGATACCGCAGACCACGATTTTGACCTCGGACAGTGCTTTGCCGACGACTTTAAGGGCGTTGATCAGTCCTGCATACAACACAACAGCGGTGCCATGCTGATCATCATGAAAAACAGGAATGTCTAGTTCCTGACGTAGCCGTTGCTCAATTTCAAAGCAGCGGGGCGATGAAATATCCTCCAGATTAATACCGCCGAAAGCTGGAGCGATTTGCTTGATCGCCTTGATGATTTCCTCAGTGTCCTGTGTGTCCAGACAAATCGGGAAAGCATCGACAGACCCAAGCTGCTTGAAGAGCATTGCTTTGCCTTCCATGACCGGCATAGCCGCGTAGGGGCCAATATTGCCCAAGCCGAGGACAGCGCTTCCGTCCGAGACGACTGCAACCGTGTTACGTTTGATCGTCAAACGGAAGGCTTTGTCCGGCTCTTCATGAATCGCCATACACACACGTGCTACATCTGGAGTGTACACCCGGGACAAGTCGTCGCGATTCTGAATCGGAACCTTGGGCTGCATTTCAATTTTACCTCCAAGGTGCAGCAGAAATGTCCGGTCAGAGATGGACAGTATCTTCACGCCTTGCGCTTTTTTAATCTGGGCAATCATTCGGTCGATTTCGGCCGGATCAGCAACGGTAACCGTAATATCCCGCACGGTGACCTTTTCAGAGGTGCGAATGACGTCAATTGCAATAACATCCCCGCCATGTTCGTTGACCAGCGTAATCAATTGACCAAATTGGATGTGCTCAGTGGAAATTTCCAGTCGTAAAATGATATTTTTACCGCCAATACCGCCTTGCATATAAATTCCTCCTTTAGTGTTCCATACAAAATAAGTAGGATCAAATGTTTGCGCTTACAATCGAAAGCGTGCCTAAGAGGTGAATTTAATATTTCAAATTAGTGGATTCTTTCCCTATCATAGTGAACAATCTCCCACTTGTACAGATAAAGCTGAATTAAATCTCACATTTGCATCAAAAAAGGACAAATTCCAGGCTCTGTTTCAGCTCCGAAGCTACGTTATATTTTTGCCGTAATAAATTTCATCCATTAACCTGGAAACAACATTCACGTACGCTCTTGATCAAATCCTCGTGAACGTCTTCATTAAAGATACAATGAATCTCCCGAACCATCGTTTTTCGCGGCACCCGCAGTCCACCGGATCGCATTGTCTATTTAAGAACCGCGCTGGCTTTCATATATCCGTGAAGTTCTGACAGAAGCAGACGGCTTGAGCGAGTCCACACGCAAGGCTTTAAGGCTGCTGGACGCTATTACCTGAGCGAGCTTTGTTTTGACATGCCGAAACATCATACGCATATACTTTAATTCACGTTTAGCTAATCTTTAGTAACAGGATTTATAATGACAAAGCAGATGATGAATAGAACGCTTTGTGGACATTTGGCGCACAGTCAGCAGGACAAGGAAAATGAAGGCCGTAAACGCCCATGTTCGGGGTTAAGTCTCGTGCAATTCACGAGGCGCTTTCAGACGGTGGTGGGCTTGACAGCCATCCGGTATGTAACCGCGCTGCGTCTTGAGAAGGCCTGGACTTTATTGCTGGAGACAGAATATAAGCTGGATGATATTGGGAAAAATGCGGATATCTGAACGGATTTTATTGTAGTCGATTTTTTTTCGTCAGAAAACACGTGTCACCTTCACAATATCGCAAGCTTAACCGAATATGATTATAGACTTGCAGGGAAAGTGACTTTGGGCATTGCGTAAAATGAGAAAAGAAACTTCAGCTAATAATAAGCGTATATTAAATAAACGTAAGAAGCTAAGAATTATGAAGTTAAAATGAATTTGATAGCAAAAAGAATTTCACAATCCCATCCCATGTTACACTGAAAGTAAAATGGTGAAAGGAGTTTCAAGATGCTGGCTTTGTCCGATCCGGCCTGGGCTTTGCTCCAAGGCCCCTATGGTTCCTCTCAATACGTCCCGGAAATGTTGAAGCAGCTCCAAGCCGGATATGACGGCGAAATGGCTGACACCTTGTATTGGGAGGAACTGTATCACCAAAATACGTTATATACTTGTACCTTCGCAGCTGTACCGTACCTGGTAGATATTGCGTTAAGCACTTCTGATATAAGTATTCGAGCGGATATTTATAATATTTGCGGAATATTCGAAGCCAAAAATGTTAATCCATTACATACAAAAGTTCCGTTGGAATTTGCAAGGGATCAGGTAGAATTGGATGCAGATTTGGCTGAATATATATATGAACAATACCAACAAGCCATTGTCCGGCTTACAGGATTAACCGAGGAAATAGTGCTGTATGCCAAGGACCACGAAGGAGATGTTGGCAAGCGTTATGTTTTGGCTGCGGGGGCTGCCTTTCAGGGTTATCGATGTGTAGCTTTTATGCTGCAAAGCTTTGATACTGGTGATGAATATACGCTGGATTGTCCGCATTGCGGAACTTCGCTCTATATTTGGCCTGCTGAACAAAGTGATGTTCTGGTGGTTTACGATAAAGATCCGGTAAACTCAAACAATCTGATTCCCTATTCGATCCAACCCGGCTCATTGGACCCTAAAGGCTCTAATCTACAATGGCTATATCAATATGCCCAAAAAATTGAAGAGAACAACCTTTTGGCCCATTTACCCTATTTAAACGGTCGGATGAATTGTCCCGTTTGCAATACACCGATCTCCATTTGGGACGAGCTGATGAAAACAGCTAATGGTGTCCGAAAGTACACCGCTTAATGAATAAAAAGGGGGCTGTATCATACAGCCCCCTGATTTTCCCGTAGATTTATTCCGCTCCAATTATTCCTGCTTGTCTTACATAAGTCTACTCCCGAAACGGATTTAGAAAGGTTTTAGGAATGTCGGATTCAAACCGCAGCAATACTCCAGTGACGGGATGAATAAACGACAACACCCGCGCATGGAGACCAAGGCGACCGATAGATTTGGCTTTGGAGCCGTATTTTTTATCTCCCACAATCGGATGGCCGATATCCTCCATATGAACGCGGATTTGGTTCTTGCGTCCGGTTTCCAAACGTACTTCCAGCAAAGAAAAATGCCGATTGGCCTGAAGCAGCTTGTAATGAGTAACCGCGTGCTGTCCGTCATTCGGATACGGGCTGGAATACATTTTCAGCGTCTTGCTTTCTTTCAGCCATGAGGTGATGGTACCCGCAGCTTTTTTAACCTGTCCTTCTACAAGAGCAATGTACGTTCGTTCATACACGACTTCCTTCCACGCTTGTTGCATTTCCTGCTGTATGGCTTCGCTTTTCGCAAACATCATAACTCCGGATGTATCACGGTCCAGACGATGCAGCACAAAAATACGATTGTATGGATGTTCTCGTCGCACATGTGCCGTAAGCTGACGATATGCTGTTACTTCCTGTTCCTGCGCAGAGGCGACGGACAGCAGCCCGGCATCCTTGTGGATAACAATAATGGCTTCATCCTCATGCAAAATACGCAGCCCGGTCAGCGGCACCTCGGGAGTGATTTTTTCCTTGGAGAGCGCTACAGTCTGACCCTGCTCAAGCGGAAAATTGTACACAGTCCGAGGAATGCCGTTCACGGACACCTGTCCACGGGCCAGCGCTGATTTAATGGAATTGCGGCCCATGCCAGACACATGCTCTACCAAAAAATTCAACAGCTCGGCAGGTTCCTGCACGATGTAAGTTTTTGCAACGTTTTTTTCTGGTTTACCGTGCTCTCGGGCAGCAGTTTTATCAAAAACCCCCGCTTTGCCCCGTGCATCGGGTCTATGTGAGCCGGATTTTCCGGCGGGTTTGTGGCTGCGTCTGGAGTTGCCTGTGTTTGGCGTGGATTTTGTATGATTTTTTCGATTGGGTTTACGATTGTTCATAGGTTCTTTCTCCTTCTTGATACCGTGTCTCATCATAAGTAATGGACAAACTTGCGGCACCGTGTCCACTATATCATGAGAAAACAGCGAACGCCATGGTAGAAAGGGTTCGATAAGAATTTCATTATACATCATGCCTATGGACTTCCAGCGGTTGAACATTACCCTGAACCCCGGTAAACTAAAGGTAACGAAAGATAAGCCGATATGCGTCGAGGGACGCCAGAAATATGAGGAGTTTTGAAACTATGAGTGTACAAGCACCAACATTGGAACGGGCGCAGGATTTACTGCAAAAATTTTATGGCTATCCCGATTTCCGGGAGGGTCAAAAGAAAATTGTCGCCAGTATGCTGGAGGGCAACGATACGTTGGGTATTATGCCAACAGGTGGAGGTAAATCCATATGCTACCAGATTCCTGCACTGCTGCATGATGGGCTGACGATTGTTGTGTCACCGCTGATCTCACTGATGAAGGATCAGGTGGATGCGCTGACCACGATGGGAATTGCGGCTGCCTATATCAATAGTACGCTGAGTGGCCGAGAAGTGAACGACCGCATACGTGCCGCACGGAATGGAGATTTGAAGCTGCTATATGTTGCACCGGAGCGGCTGGAGCTGGACTGGTTCCGCGATGAGATGGCGCAGCTACCGATTTCCTGCGTTGCGGTTGACGAGGCGCACTGTGTATCCCAGTGGGGACATGACTTTCGCACCAGCTATTTGGCGGTGGCTCCTTTTGTGGACGGGCTATACGAGCGCCCGATTGTAGCGGCATTCACGGCAACGGCGACACCGCAGGTCATGGACGACATCGTGCGGCTGCTTCGCTTGCGTGAGCCGGAGACATTCGTCACGGGACTGGGACGTCCGAATTTGGCGTTCAGCGTGCTGCGTGGGGAGGACAAGCGCAGCTTTCTGCTGAATTATGCGCGTGAGCATGACGGCGAATCGGGCATTATTTATGCGGCGACACGCAAGGACGTGGACGATCTGTACCAACGGCTGCGGGATGCGGGAATGGCGGCTGGGCGTTATCATGCCGGGATGACCGATCAGGAACGGGCAGACAGCCAGGAGGGCTTCCTGTACGACGATATTCGTGTCATTGTAGCGACCAACGCCTTCGGAATGGGAATCGACAAATCGAACGTGCGCTACGTCATTCACTACAATATGCCTAAAAATATGGAGGCTTACGTACAAGAGGCGGGACGCGCAGGACGTGACGGCGATCCGAGTCAATGTATTTTGCTGTTCGGACCGCAGGATATTGTGACCCAGAAATTCCTGATCGAGCAAAATCCGCAGGATGAGGACCGCAAGCGCAACGACTATCGTAAGCTCCAGCAGATGGTTGATTATTGCTACACGACTCGCTGCTTGCGTACGGCGCAGCTTGAGTATTTTGGTGAGGCAGAGGAGCATGAAGCTTGCGGCACATGCAGCTCATGTACAGATGAACGGGAACTGGTAGACATGACCATTGATGCGCAAAAGATTTTTTCATGTATTCATCGCATGCGGGAACGTTTTGGTGTTTCGATGGTAGCCTCGGTATTGAAAGGCTCGCGTAACAAAAAAGTGCTACAGTATGGCTTTGACAGCCTGCCAACCTATGGTGTAATGGGCAATCGGACGGAAAAAGAAATTTCTGAAATTATTAACGTCCTTGTATCGGAAGGCTATCTGCTGCTGTCTGAGGGACAATATCCGGTTGTCCGTTTGCAGCAACCTGCGGCTGAAGTGCTGAAGGGCCAGCGCGAAGTCATGCAGCGTGTGGTGCGACATGCCACAGCTTTTGCAGGTGGGACAGGCTCACGTGGACGACAGGGACGCGATGCGTACCCAGCGGCAGTCAACGAAACGGTGTTCGAGCAACTGCGCCTGATTCGCCGCGATTTGGCTGCGCAGGAGCATGTGCCGTCCTATATCATTTTTAACGATGCCACGCTGCGTGAGATGAGTGTAGCGAACCCGCAATCCGAGGCGGACATGCTGCGGATCAAGGGTGTTGGCGAAGTGAAGTTCCGCAAGTACGGCAAGCTATTCCTTGATTTTTTTCAAAATCAGGGGAATGCCGGAGGAACAGTGAACGAAGATGAGATTTATGCGGACGATGTGTATGAGGATTTTGAATAGCTATACTAAAGGATATGAGGCATCATGCAAACTATAAAAGGTTGTGACCTATGAAAGTCATTTTATCAACGTTAAACGCAAAATATATTCATACCTCGCTGGCGATTCGGTGTCTCAAAGCCTACAGTGAAAAGGACTTTGACATCGAGCTGGCGGAGTATACGATCAAGGACCCTGTGATGAACATCGTATCCGACCTGTTTCAGCGGGGAGCGGATGTCATCGGCTTTTCCTGTTACATTTGGAACATTGAAGAGACAATTAAAGTGATTGATGTATTGAAAAAAATTATGCCAAAGGTCAAAATCATTCTCGGTGGCCCGGAAGTTTCTTACGATACCGATCATTGGATGAAACGCCTGCCGAATGTGGATTTTATCGTTGTCGGTGAAGGGGAGGAAACCTTTCATCAATTGCTTCAGGAGATTGAGGGTACGCAAAAGTACCATTTTGTCTATGGATTGGCCTACCGCAAGGGAGAAGAGGTCATTCAGATGCCAGGTCGTCCAAAGGCGGACTTGAACGAGCTTCCGTCACCGTACCGCTTTGCAGAGGATATACCGGAATTAGGCAAGCGGGTTGTTTATTTTGAAACCAGTCGGGGTTGTCCGTTCAGTTGCCAGTTCTGTCTGTCCAGTATAGAGGTAGGGGTGCGTTATTACGATATTGAGCGTACAAAGTCGGATATTCTGTATCTGATCGACAACGGAGCCAACCTGATCAAGTTCGTGGATCGGACCTTTAACATTAAACGCGATTATGCGCTGGAAATGTTCAAGTTTCTCATTGAAAACCATCGTGGATGTGTCTTCCAGTTTGAGATTACAGCAGATATTATGCGTCCCGAGGTGTTGGATTATTTGGCAGAAAACGCGCCGCCGGGCGTATTCCGCTTTGAAATCGGCGTCCAATCGACGAACGATCCGACCAATGAATTGGTCAAGCGTCGCCAGAACTTTGCCAAGCTTTCCCGTACCGTTACGAAGGTCAAACAAAGCGGCAAGATCGACCAGCATCTCGATTTAATTGCAGGCCTACCTTTGGAGGATTACAATACGTTCCGTAAAACGTTTAATGATGTTTTTGCGCTCGGTCCGGAGGAGCTTCAGCTCGGCTTCCTCAAAATGCTGCGTGGCACTGGGCTGCGTATCGACGCAGATAAGTACAACTACACGTACATGGACGTTGCACCTTATGAAATGCTGAGCAATGACGTCCTTTCCTTTGCCGATATCGTTCGGCTCAAACGCTTGGAAGATGTGCTGGAGAAATACTGGAACTCCCATCGTATGGATCATACGGTGAACTATCTGATCGAGCGCGAATTTGCGTCTGCCTTCGATTTCTTTCAGGAGTTCGGAGACTATTGGGAGGGACAAGGCTGGCAAAAAATCGGCCACCAGCTCGAAGACCTGTTTACGCGTCTCCAGTCCTTTCTTGAATCACGCGGAACGAAGCGAATGGATATGGTGCTTGGGCTGATGAAGCTCGACTATTTCCTGAACCATAAATACAAGCCGCGTAAAATCTGGTGGGAACATGCCTTGGAGAAGGACGATTGGTCCAGCTATATGAAAATGGCTCTCCAGCACCCGGATGCGCTGTTGTCACCTGTGGTTGCAGACTCTGTGGCAGATCAGCCGCAGCCATACCGCGAGATCATTCCGACTTTCGCTTCCTTGAAGCTGGGTGAAAAGGAACTGCAAAAGCACGCTGTGCTGGATGTTCTTCCGTTCCGGTTGGATCATATGCTGAGTGGCGGCAGCCCTTTGACCGCAGAAGGCCGCACGCTGCTACTCGTAATCTACCAGCAAAACGAACAGCAAAAGCCGCTGTACTACACCATGCCGATTGGCAAGGAAATTGCAGCGATTTAAGAGGAATAAGGTACAAATGACATCTAAACATCAGAAGGCATCGTTCTTGACAACACAAGAGTCGGTGCCTTCTTTTGACGAATGAAAAGAGTGATCAGATTGGGCTATATGATGGACTTAAGAAAAGTGGTAGGTACCAGACCCTTAATCATGGCAGGCGCTTGCGTGCTATTACTTCATAAAAACAAATTACTGCTAGGACTTCGAGCAGATAATGGTTTGTGGGGATTGCCAGGCGGGTCACTGGAACCGGGAGAATCTATGGAAGAGGTCGCGGTAAGAGAATTAGCCGAGGAAACAGGGCTGAAAGCAGGTAGCCTTACTCTATTGGATGTATTCTCCGGGCCGCAATTATACTATAAATACCCGCATGGGGACGAAGTATACAATGTCGTTACAGCCTATATTTGCACCGAATATACGGGGGAGCTAAAGGAAGATCCAAATGAAGTCAAGGAATTAAGATTTTTTGATCTCGACCATCTTCCTGATGAAATTAGTCCCCCGGATATCCCGGTTATTCAACGGTTTTTACAAATAACCCTGCTTTCAAAAAATAACTTGGGATGAAATGCTGTCATCTGATATTTGAATAGAGTATGTTAGTGGGAAATCCTACATTTGGGTGCCTGAATAAAAGATTTTCCATATTGGCAATATGGTTTTTCCTGTGATAAACTATAGCCAAAAGGTATATACTAAAAAAGAGTAAGGATGCTACCAACACCCTCACTCTTTGACAACAGCCGCTTATAAGGGCGGTGGCTGTGTTAACAAAGGCGTTGAAGTAGACCGTTTACCTTTGCTGAGGGCGGTCTATTTCTTTTTTATGTAGATAAGTAACGCCAGAATGAACATGGCGAACATGATCAACCTTTACTCCTCAGTTGTTTTCTTCCCCCAAACATATTTCATTATAAAAAATAGTATTGCCAATACCATGAGAAGCAATGCGATCTGTAAGCCATAACGATGTATAAGTTCTCCTGCTGTTTGTACATGATCGCCGAAGAAGTGTCCGAGTAAAAAGAAGATTAGCGTCCAGATCAAGCCTGTTGAGTAAGAGAACAGAGCATAACGCCTAAAGCTCATTTTATTGATCCCGACAATATAAGGGATGATGTGACGGACAATCGGCAGGAAATAACTAATGCAAATGGTGAAATTGCCATACTTATGTACCAAATTTTCCGAAAATGTAATGTACTTGTCCATTTTCTTTTTTCGTCGTAAACGATCTAGAACGGTTGTACCCAAGAATCTTCCCAATACATAACCTAAGGACAAGCCCGATATAACCCCTAGATATACAATGAAAAAGGCGAGTAACGGTTGAAGTATTCCCATGCTGGTTACAGCCCCGCCAGTCATCACAATGACTTCATCTGGAATGGGTAGCCCCACGATCCCGAGCCATAAGGAAAAAAATAATGCCGCATAGCCGTAGTCTTCGATAATGGAAATTAAATAATCAACGTCCATATCCAACCTCCTTGCTCAAGCTTTTTTCCGGCAAACATAGACGAACGCAGGTGGAATGTTCATAGGCACAAACTTGATTTCCTCAATATCAAACCATTCCTCTAATTGCTGTTTCATTTGCTTGGAATATTGAAAGGCGACAAACATTCCCTGATCCTTGAGCGATAGGTGAATCTGTTCTACAATTTGATCTCGCATCGCTTGGGGGAAATTAAAAAATGGCAGCCCGCTTATAATGCAGTCAAGCTGTTCAATTTCGGCATTTTGCATAGCACGTTGAAGCTCACGGGAGTCGGAGTAACAAAGATAATTTGGAAATTTCTTTTTTAAATCTCGTTGCATTGTCTGATCCTTCTCAAAAAGCAGTACCTTGGTTTGTTCCTTTGCAGCAGATGGAATGTATTGAGTGATTGCCCCAGTACCAGCACCAAGCTCGGCAACACTATGAATTTCACTCCATGGAATGGATTCGATCATTTTTTTAGCTAGAAATCTGGAGCTTGGTGTTACACTACCCACATAGGCTGGCGAATGCAAAAATTTAAATAAGAATAGAAATCTCTCTTGAACCAAATGACTAATACGGATCATGAACCGTTCCCCTACTTTCGATTTTCTGAATACGTTCGTTTATTCTCTGCTAAGAGTAACAAATTATACCTTTGCTTGCTCCTGTCTGGAGTAGGGTTCATATCCCCGTCCTGAGACGGGGATTTTCCTTGACTATAGTCTAGGAAGCAGTGGGGAAATTATTCAGTTATCATTCAGCGTATCTTCAGGGTGCATTCAGTTTCGCTACCGATGAAAGAGGGGTGGGCAACTAAAAAAATGATGTACACTGAGAGGGGATCTACTTTGTCACTATCCATTAACAGGCATCTGATCACGACTTCCTATGATACCTCGAATACGGTGAAGTCCAACGAGACTGGATTAAATAACACAGGTAACACCACACACAAGAAATCGAATGATTCACTCGAATTGAGCACGGAATTTATGGAATATGCGGGTGGAATGCAAACCTCGCTTCCTACGGAAAACTACAGTTATGATTACAAATACGACCAGGATAAGCTTACGTTGACTACGGATCAACAGAAAACGTTATTATCCGAGCTGCAAAGCTACCTGACCTCCTCAAGCGCCTTATCTGAAACAGATGAACCTACTAGAAGCACCAAGAACCCACTGGCTTCAGTTACCGAGTTATTATCCAATCTGGATATTTCGACTATAACGGATGAGGAAGTATCGGATCTATTCGATAAAGTAGCAGAAACGATCCAGAATAATCGGCCTGCACCGCCGCCCAAAGATGACTCATTCCAGTCGGAGGTCGATAGCAGAGGTCTACCTCCTATGATGCAAGCGATGGGTGGAATTATGCCTCCGTTCGCATGGAATATACAGGAGACCTCGAACCAGGAGGGCAACAGCACTACATCTGACAAGGAACTTACGGTAGATGAAAAAAGATCTCTCATGAGTGATTTGCAAAGTATCCTGAGTTCCAGTCTGGTGTCCGGGTCGACGTCTTCAGAGGATGATCAAGCAACAGATCTGTTGTCTGCATTAAAAAACGCATGGGGCAATACGGACGAATCGAATGCGACAGATGAAGAAATATTGGCTTTATTTGATAAAATCGCTAAAGTTTTCGAACAATCTGTTTCATCATCTTCATAGTCATACTTTGCAATACCATTACTTAGAGTATAGTTAGCCCACAACTGTAAACCCATACTATGATAAAGGCGGAATCTTTTATGAACATTTCATCGACGTCCAGCAGTTCTATATCTATTGCAAGCACTTCATCTTCATCCAGTACCAACGATACAGCTAGTCTGGAAAAGCAAAAAGCTCAACTTGAAGCGGAGTACAACAAGGTACAGCAAAGTAAGGATAATAAGGATACAAAAGAAACGAAAATGAAGCAGCTTCAGCAGCAAATTAAACAAATTGAAGCGCAGATTGCCCAGCAAAGTTCGCAATCCAGCAGCACGTCAACTTCAAAAGCGCAACAGCCAGCTCCACCAAGCAACACGGAATCCACTCGTGTCAACACTGCTAACAGTAGCGACATTACCGGTGTTGGGAAGTCATTGGATATTTCAATCTAATCAAACTTTCTCTCTCATTTTACGGCAGACAACAGACAACAGAAGACAGTAGTTAGCAGGCTCTCCGCCTCACCGGGGGCCTGTTTTTTTAGCATTCAGCAAACCTTCAGTAAGCACTCATTTTATTTTCAATCTAGTGTTCTAAAATGAGTTTGTAGCCGATAAGGACAAGCAATTCACTCCTTATAAGCTCCCTGACACCTTGTAGAACCATCAAGTCTATGCATACAGGCTTCACCAAACTATACTTTGTGAAAAGGAATGATTTTATGAAAAAGAAATTGAATGTAATCGCTACGGCTGTACTGCTGGCTTCTATTACTGCATCGTATGCTTATGCCAGCTCATCGACGGACGGGACGACCGCTGCATCTACTTCATCATCTGTAACCGCCACTCAAGAGGATTCCGCTACAGTAACTTCTACAGACACCAATTCGACAGGTACTAGCGCAACCGTAGAAGCCCCACCGGAAGGAACGCCTCGGATGGAGAGCCACCCAGCGGACAACCAGGTGAAGGCTCGGACAGCTATACAGATAACGGAACAGCAAAATACACACAAAGCGGTAAAAGTGTAACCCTGTCCAAGCAGACGATTGCTGCGGATCAGGCAGATCAGTCGATTGTCAAAGTAACGGATAGTGGAAAATTAACACTTTCCAAATCCACTCTAACTAAAAAAGGTGCTACCTCATCGGACGATTACAGTAACTTTTACGGCCTGAACGCCGGGGTTTTAGCTGCCTCCGCCAGCACCATTCAGTTGTCGGATTCCACTATTAAAACGGATGCCAACGGAGCCAATGCGGTGTTTGCAACAGGAGAAGGCTCTACCATTAATGTAAAAGATGTTACCATTCAAACCAGCGCTGACTCCTCGCGTGGACTGGATGCTACCTTGAAGGGAACGGTTCATGCAACGAATGTCAAAATCCAAACGGCTGGTGAGCATTCCGCAGCTATTGCGACAGACCGGGGTAATGGTACGATTAATGTGACCAAAGCAACGGGCAAAACAACAGGAAAAGGCTCCCCAGGCATCTATTCGACAGGTACGATTACTGTATCCAATTCGGATTTGAAAGCAACCGGATCGGAAGCGGCTGTCATTGAGGGTAGAAACAGCATTACGGTCAATAACACCAGCTTGTCTGGAGATGTAGATCGTGGCGTCATGCTGTATCAAAGCTTCTCAGGCGATGCCGAGGTCGGAACCAGCGTCTTTACGATGAATGGGGGTACATTGACGGCTAAGGCGGGTCCCATCCTCTATTCTACTAATACAGAAGCTGTGGTTAACCTGAAAGGGGCCAAATTAAAAGGAAATATAGGAGTGCTGCTGAACGCTGCTGCCGACAAGTGGGGAACCACAGGTTCAAACGGGGCTAACGTGACGCTGAACGCAGACAACCAAACACTGCCGGGCAGCATTACTGCGGATAAAGTCAGTTCCATTACCGCTAATCTGAAAAACAAGACAACCCTGAAAGGCGCTATGAATTCCGAAAATAAAGCTAAATCAGTTGCGTTAAATCTGGATAAAACAAGCAATTGGGTCGTTACAGCGGATTCCTATCTGACCTCTTTGACAGACAGTGATACTAAGCTCTCCAACATCGTGGATAACGGACACACCATTTATTATGATGCAAGTGCGAGTGCAAATAGCTGGTTGAACGGGGAAACCATTACCCTGTCCGGCGGTGGCAAGCTGACCCCAGTCAGTGCCTCATAAGCAGCTTATTCGATAGAGTTGTTAGTTGAATCTATAAAAAAGATTGTGTTAAAATAGCTAAAGCCCATGTTGGATTCTTCCGTGCATGGGCTTATTTGTTTTAAACAATAAGAGCATTCATCTTAAAATCGTTAACATAACCATCTATATTTGCAGGAACAGGAGATTAAAAATATTGACTCAAGTACAAGCACAACCAAATGAGAACGCATGGATTGCGAAATGGGAGTCAACTCAGCCGTTAACAGATAAATGGCTTACCGTAGGAGAAATACATTATTTTCTTAGCCATGCACTGATTATCATTACAGACGGGCAAGCGGTTTGGAACATTAATGGGCAGCATGTCCATGTTGCATTTGGGGATTTGATTGCCATCGAAAAAGGATCGTTGATTGAGGTTATAGAGGGTGGGAATCTTGATCTGGCTGGCTGGAAAATTCAGTTTGATACGTATTCTTTCCACCAAGAACGAGAAATCATGAAATTTGAATGGCATGTACCTACCGGGAAAACCTATCAAAAGGTGCAGTTAACCCGCGGTTTTTTAGCGAGTATACGTGACCGTTTGAGTGAAGAACAAGTTTGTGATGGGATTAGTGAGATGATGGTTGAGAATCAACATCTTTTGTATGGATTATTGAAGAATTTATATCATATACAGCCAACTGAGCAGCAGACCACTGAAAATGGAATTATACGTTCTATCACCTATATGCAAGAACATTATGATGAAGTGATTACACGTGAGCAATTAGCACAGATGGCAGGCATAAGTCAGTGGCATTATTCTCGGAAATTCAGTGAATTATGTGGCCAACCTCCATTAGAGTATCTAGCGAAATACAGGATTTATCGCGCACAAGAAGAGCTGTTATTAACTTCAGCGAAATCTCAAGAGATTGCTAAAAAAGTAGGTTTTGAGGATGCTCATTATTTTAGCCGCCGCTTCAAACATTTTACAGGTGTGTCGCCAGGAAATTATGTTCGAACCTTGGAGCAACGCAAAATTTTATCCATATCACCGCTTTGTGCTGACGTTTTAATTGATTTAGGCATCATACCCTATGCGGTTATGGTCACCCCCCTGCTATTACCACAGCATCAACGGCAATTATTTGAGAAACATCAAGTAGAATTGCTGGAAGTACCACAATACGATATCAATATAACTTTAATTCAACAAAAAAAGCCGGAGCTGATTGTTGGACATCTGTTAACGGAAGATACAAAGAAGAAATTGCGCACAATCGCACCCATTATCACAGGTCTTACCATCCATTTGGATGTTCTGCTTGATCAATTTGCAGCTTTATTTAATAAAAAGGCAGCAGCAGAAAAGCTCCAGGCTCAAATGGAAGAAGGAGTGAGAGCAGCAAGAAAACAATTAAAAAGAATAATAGACTCCTCTGCTACAGTCATGGTTCTAAGAGTGGAACCCTTTGGATATCGATATCTTGGGGGATATTCAAGCGAGGTATCTCAATTGCTGTATCAGAAGTTAGGACTATCACTCCCAGAATCGCTAAAGGCGGGAGAAGCATGGTTTAATCCATGCTCCCTTGAGCAGCTGCTTATGGCTAATCCTGACTATCTATTTGTGGAGAAGCGTGTGATGGAGAATTTCAGCGCAGAGGAAAATATGAAGAAGCTCATGGAGAGCAGTCAGTGGGAAAATGTCAGAGCGGTTAAAGATCATCGGGTGTTCTATATAGATACGAGTCTGTGGGTGGATGGTAGTGGAGTTGTTGGGTATACGATGATTATGGATCAAATCGTGAGCAGTTTAATGGATTCACCAAATAATAGAGCACAATAATCCACTTCAATACGCACGGTTAGCTATGGAAGGATATCTTCTTATTTGATAATCTTTGATAATGATAATTATTATCAACAGAAGAGAGGGCCATCATGTCAAAACGGGCAATGATACGATTGGGAACCGTACTGTTAGCTTTTACCTTCGTATTAGCAGCGTGTACCAATGCACCAAAGCAGAAGGAAGCGGCTTCTTCCATAGGGAATCCAGAGAGCGGTGGAACAAGAGTGGTGAAGGATGCTTTTGGAGATGTGACAATCCCATCTCATCCGAAAAATATGCTTGTCATGAGTTCCAAATATGCAGAGTATTTAATTGAAATGGGAATTACGCCACAAATGGTTTCATTTGTTCCCGAAATAGAACCGGCTTATCGGCTGCCATATTTTGAAAAGCATGGAGTTAAAATGATTCAAGAGCAGCAGTATCAAATGAATTATGAAAAATTGCTTCATTTATCGCCAGATTTGATTATCACACAAGGAGACGGGATGGATGCACAAGTATATGAAAAGGTATCCAGGATTGCTCCAACCATTGCTTTACAGGCAGGTAGCGGCATGTATGACGCAATGCCCAAATTAGCAGACCTCTTCGATAAGAAGACAGAATCCGAAAAGGTATTAGCTGAATTTGGGGAGAAGGCGACAAGGGCGAGAGAAAAAATTCATCAAGCTATTGGGAATAAAACGGTGCTTATTCTTCGAGTAGACCCAAAACAATATCGTTATTTAGGATCACAAGCTGGCGAGAGCAGTGAATTCTTTTATAAAACACTTGGGCTAACAATCCCTGAAATATTTAAAGACTCGAAAGACTGGTTTACACCATTTTCACTAGAGATTTTACCTGAAATCAAACCGGATTTTATTTTCCTTGAGAAAAGAATGATACAAAATTATAACAGTGCAGATTCACTGAAAAGTTTGGAAGAAAACCCGTTATGGAAGAACATGGACGCTGTTAAAAATAACCATGTATTTCCACTAAAAACAAGTGATTTTGTTGAAGGTGAAGGTCCCATTGGATCAAGTCTGCTTATTGACTATGTCGTAGAAAAGTTGGTGCCTTAAATGAAAACAGAGCAACGGGATATTTACGATATCACCATTATTGGCGGCGGCCCTGCTGGTATGTATGCTGCTTTTTATAGTGGAATGAGAGCGATGCGTACTAAATTAATTGACGCTAAACAGGAGCTGGGCGGATTTATGCGTACATATCCTGAGAAATTAGTCTGGGATGTGGGCGGAGTGGATCCGATACGATGTGAGAGATTAATTGATGCCTTGGAGAGACAAGCGAAAACATTTGATCCCACCGTTGTGTTAGGTCAGGAAATCGCACATTTGGAACGTCATGAGGATGTCTTTGTACTGACATCAAAAACGGGTGAATGTCACTACACACGTACTATTTTATTATGTGCTGGAAGAGGAATGACACAAGTTCAAAAGCTGGATGTTGAAGGGGCAAATCGGTATGAATTGACGAACCTTCATTATGTGATTACAGATTTGTCCAGATTTAAAGATAAGCGTGTTCTAATTTCAGGGGGCGGAGATTCCGCGGTGGATTGGGCGAATGAAATTGTAAAGCTGGCCAAAGAGGTTATTGTGGCTCATAGACGAGATGAATTTACTGCACATGAACTTCCCGTAGCCCAAATGAGGGCATCTGCTAAGGTCATGACACCGTACATGATAGATTGCTTACATGGTGCGGGGGATTCTATTGGAAGCGTGGCTCTCAGGCATTTCAAGACCGGTGCTATCAAGCAGGTTGAAGTAGATGAAGTTGTAGTCAGTCATGGATTTGATCGTGATTTCGGTGATGTATTGAATTGGGGGCTAGACAGGGAAGATTATGGAGTCTCTGTTGATGCTCGAATGCGTACAAGCATCCCGGGAATTTTTGGGGCTGGAGACTTTATCACCTATGGCAGCAAGGTACGTTTAATTGCAGGAGCATTTAATGATGCCGTATTAGCCGTAAATAGTGCTAAGCTCTATCTGGAACCAACTGCTTCAGATATGGCTGGTGTTTCGTCTCATCATGCTGCCTTCTTTGAAAAAAATAAAGCGATCTTACAAGGTTGATAAGAGATCACAGTAATTGACGAGATTTTTCTCGAATCATTACTGTGATCTTTTTGGTGTAATAAGAAAAATGAGAAGGTGACTTTACATGGAAATATTTATACAATATAAAACAGTAACTACGATGAATCTTAACGTGAAAATCTTATTTCAAGCGATTATAAATTTTATTTTAAATTGGAGGATTTAGGCCATGACGCAGGAACCTCAAATGAGTCGAAGCAGTAAGGATGAAGCGCGATTTGTCAGGAACAAATTGATTGAGTTTAACGCAAAACACATACCTGAGGATATCCGAACCCGGTATGAGGAGATCAATCTTACCCTCAAAAACGACGCTGGTCAGGTGATCGGCGGTCTGTTAAGTGTGCTGTGCTGGAACTGGGTGGAGGTTGATATTTTGTGGGTAGATCAAAGCTACCAAGGGAAGGGTTATGGTTCACAGTTGCTTGGTGAGATTGAGCAAATCGCCAAAGATAATGGGTGTACTTTTATACAACTCAACACGTTTACTTTTCAGGCCCCCGATTTTTATGAAAAGCAGGGGTACGAAGTGATCGGTCTCATTGATGATGCGCCCCGAGGCTTTAAACACTATTATTATAAGAAAAACATCTAGTGAGAACTCTAATATATGCGGCTAAAGGGAGTTAAAGTTGAGGGATACCATATTTAACTACGATATGTCGGCTGGAAAGCTAGAAGTTATACTATAAAGAATAGGGATAAAGAAAGGTATGATCGGATTGACCACGGAAGTGACACACAAAATATATACGATGTGCATGATTCAGGACGGAACCAAGGTATTGCTCCTCAACAGACCGGATAAAAAGGGCTTTCCAGGTTACATCGCGCCAGGAGGGAAAGTAGAATTTCCAGAGAGCATTGTGAATGGGGCCATTCGTGAAGTGAAGGAAGAAACAGGATTAACCGTAACGGAAATTGTATTTAAAGGAATTGACGAATTTTGTGACCCTAGCAAAGGGTTAAGATACATGGTATTTAACTATTTGGCTACTGCGAGTGAAGGGGAGCTGCTAGAAAATCCTCCAGAAGGTGAACTGCTATGGGTGGATATGGAGGAAGCGCTCGATCTGCCGATGCAGGATTGGTTTAAGCAGAGATTCCCATTGTTTTTCGCTCCCGGTACCTTTGAGGTGAGCCAGGTGTGGATACAGGACACGAATGAAACTTTGGAAGCAACGGTCAAAAACTATCGGGTGTAGAGATGACAACGACCATTTATTTTTCATCTAATCGGTTGGGGGAGGTAGCAGATGATCAATTGCAGAGGATGCTGGATCGTTTCAATCTGGGTCGCCTGCGATCTTCGGGGAAAACGGCAGAAGGCGTCATGGGACAAACCCTCTATATTTCTTCGACTGCTGGACAATTTGTGTTGAAGGGCAACCCGCTTTTTCAAGGGCAATGGGTGGAAGAGCAGTTTATAGTGGAGCAACTACATACAAGGACCCAAATTCCTGTGCCTGCACCGTATCTTGTGGATGAAACCGAGGATATTTTTGGCTGGAGCTATGCTGTTATGCCCCGTTTAGACGGTCAGCATATACATACGCCCGAGCTGCAAGCGAAACTGACACCGCCTGATCGACAACAGATGGCTGAAATGCTGGCTACTGTACTACTGGAGCTTCACAGTTGGAAGGTTGAGAACAGTGGAGAGCTGGATACAATCAGTCTGGCTATTCGTCCTTTTGATGTCTCTTATCGGGCGTGGTTATATGGACGTATCCGTTACTGGCTAGAGGATGCCCGAAAATACTCAGACATTTCCGTGCAGGACATAGCATGGGTAGAGGGCATATTGGAAGGCTCACGCCAAGCATTCGATCAACTGGATGCCAACACATTTGTAATGGGAGATTATAAACCGCAAAATTTCCTTGTTAAAAACGGCGATGGTGATTGGAGAGTCAGTGGACTTTTTGATTTTACAACAGCCTATTTTGGTGACGGGGTTGCAGACCTTCCGAAAATAACCATAATGTATTTGGAGAATGGAGAGGAAGAGCTGGCAAGACGTTTTCTTACAGCTTACGTGAAAGGGATGGAAGACAAAAAAGGATTTGTAGAGCGCTTCCGGGTGCATATGCTGCATCAGCAGATTTTAAATTGGGGCTGTGCCAAAGCGATGAAGCAGGTCACTTGGGATGACAAGCAATCTTTTACAGATTGGGCCCGTAAATTCACGGATATTGAGATATATGAACACTAGGCAGAAGAATTGCGAGTTTAATAGGAGGAAGTGATAGGCGTGCAAACAGTCAGATTGGTAAAGCCGGAAAGTGTATGGAAGGAAGCTTATCTTTCTTTCTATGAGGAATGGAAACAGAGTCAGGAGCTTATGGTACCGTGGGTAATTTCTACAGAACCGTATGATTTTGAAGGTATGCTGACGTTTTTGAGCAATCAGGAAAATGGAATTGGTCTGTCGGAAGGCTGGGTCAAAACCTCAACGTATTGGCTTGTGACTGCAAATGAGCAGGTCGTTGGAGCGGTGAACATCAGGCATGAGCTTAACGAAAAGCTGTTAAATGCTGGAGGGCATATCGGCTATGGCATCCGTCCTTCCGCACGGGGGAATAGCTACGCTGTTACTATGCTTGCGTTGGCACTGGAAAAAGCAAAAGAGCTGGGGATTTCCAGAGCTTTGGTTGTATGTGACTCCGATAATATTCCCTCCAAAAAAACAATCCTTGGCAACGGAGGAACACCGGATCAGGATTACGTTAATGAAGATGGAAAACGTATGAATCGATTTTGGATAAAACTGTAAGTAGATTTTCGCATATACGCTTGCTCATACATGGGTCTGTATTCTCCACGATTATTCGGAGACACCTTGCTATAACGTCCGATTCTGCCGTTGGAATCTGTTATATTGGCATTAAACGGAACCGCGTATCCCAAATAAATATTTTGCGAAGTCATGATATACAACAAGAAAGTGAGAAAGAGGGTAGCGCAAAAGCTTATGAAATTACAGCCTGAATATGCGCAAAACATCATTGTGGGTGTCATTTTTGAAGGACAATGGAACTGGTAAGATATAGAGTAGCTGCTGATGAACTAACCTTACTGCTCAGTATGCTGGCTGATGCCATTGAGCATAAGGATGAGGTGTTAGAGTTCTGCCCTGCGCTGTATGTTGATTTTGACCGAAAAATTCTCTATTCGCTGTTTCCAGAGCCAGCATCGTTTGAGCATTATGTTCCAGCGGGATGGAATGGGGAATACCAAAACTTTTTGAACGAGGTGCCTCCGTCTGAGCGGTATTGGATTATAGATGGGAAGCCATTTTTTTGAAAAATTCATATGAAAGGGGCAGGGGAAATATGGATTCTTCCATGCATGAATTTAAAATCATCTCCAAGCACAGAATGTACGATCAATATTTGGTAAAGCTGCGGGTATGTGTCGAGATTTTAGACGAACAGGTGTTGTGGCAGGTGAATACCTCAGGAAAATGAGAGTAACAACAGCCATGGTACTGTATAAAATGTAGCTCCAAGGCACAAAAACCTCCGCAGCGGATATATTTTTAATTCTTAATTGATATTGATAATTATTATCACTTATAATAGGAGCAGACATATCACGCTAAGGTAGGGAGAGTTGCAGAGTGACAGAGTCCTTGGAATTATATGATGTAACGATAATCGGCGGTGGTCCTGCCGGTATGTATACCGCATTTTACAGCGGAATGAGAGATATGAAGACCAAGCTGATCGAAGCCAAGCATGAGCTGGGCGGACGGATGCGCATTTACCCGGAGAAGATGATTTGGGATGTTGGAGGTGTCACGCCGATATTATGTGAAAAGCTGATTGATCAGCTAGAGCAGCAGGCGCGGACGTTCGAGCCTACGATTGTGCTGGGACAGCAGATCACAGGTTTGGATCGACAAGAGGATGGAACCTTCCTCCTGACCTCTGCGACGGGTGAGCAGCATTGGACACGTACGGTGGTGCTGGCAGTAGGCTATGGCATTCTCAAAATGGCCAAGCTGGAGATTGAAGGAGCTGACCGCTATGAGGTTACAAACTTGCATTATACTGTACAAGAATTGGAGCCGTTCCGGGGCAAGCATGTCCTAATTTCCGGCGGAGGCGACTCGGCTGTAGATTGGGCAAATGAGCTGGAGTCTATTGCTGCGAGTGTGACGGTAGTCCATCGGCGGGAGCATTTTGGCGGACATGAGAAAAATATAGCCCGCATGAAAGCGTCTTCTGTTCATGTCCTCACACCTTATGCGGTGAGCCAGCTACATAGTATTAATGGTGAGACGATTGAACAGGTGACGATCAGTCATGTAGAGACGGGTGAAACACAGGTACTGAACGTCGATGCAATCATTGTGAACCATGGTCTGAAATCGGATTTTGGCCCGCTTCGGGATTGGGGACTGGATATGGGGGAGTGGCATGCCAGAGTGAGTGAAAAGCTAGAAACGAATCTGCCAGGGGTTTTTGGTGCAGGCGATTTTGTCGAGTACGGAAGCAAGCTGTACCTGATTGCGGGTACGTTCACGGATGCTGCCCTTGCGCTGAATAGCGCCAAGCTGTACATTGATCCCGCAGCAGATAAAGTGGCCTATGTATCTTCCCACAACAGCCGCTTCAAGGAAAAAAACCGCGAGCTTGGTGTCGTGGAGTAAGCTGCGTAAATAAGTCTGATAGGATAGAGATAGGATAGGCAAAACGCAAAAGAACTTCTGAAACCACTGTTGATGTGGAATTGGAAGTTCTTTTTTGTACGGTCACTAACTCCAGCACAAAGGTTGGATGTCATACCCCATATAGAATAAAATAGAGATAGCCTGTCCTTTTCGGACACTAAAAGAAGTAGTGGGACGGGGGAATGTCAAATGGGAGGCTGGCAGCTCGCATACCGCTTTCTATGATCCGCAGTAAGCAAATCAATAGGTAAATGAACAAGCGTTAGAAATTAAAATAACTCGCCATAGAATGCAAGGGTGGGAGCAGAAGGTGACTTATGGAGAATCGAACAGGGCAACAGGAGGCAATAAGGGCAGATATTATTCAAAAGGCAGAACCTTTTGTACAGCAGCAGTTGGAGCATGACCACAGCGGTCACGATTGGTGGCATATTGACCGGGTGAGAAAGCTGTCTCTCGTAATTGCTGCCCAAGAAGGCGCAGATACGTTTATTTGTGAACTGGCAGCGCTATTGCATGATGTAGCGGATGAAAAATTAAACGACTCCAAACAAGCGGGACTCGACAAAGTGGAGCACTGGCTGCGTCTGCATGTAAGCGATCCGGGCGTGATTACGCATGTGATGACTATTATCGGTACGATGTCTTACAACGGTGGACAAAATCCGCCTATGGATACGCTGGAAGGTCAGGTTGTGCAGGATGCAGATCGGTTGGATGCCCTTGGAGCGATTGGCATCGCGAGGACTTTTATGTATGCAGGCTCCAAAGGCAGTATGATGCATCACCCGGAAAAGGATTTTTCACAACATGCTTATCGTGCTGAGGGGAAAAGTGCCATATACCATTTTTACGAAAAGCTGTTAAAGCTCAAGGATTTAATGAATACCGCTTATGCCAAAGAGCTTGCGGCAGTCCGGCATCAATGGATGGAGATGTACCTAGAGCAGTTTTATAGGGAATGGAATGTGGACGATAAATAGGTTGTTTCAATAAGGCTGTTTCCTCTTACCGAGTGTATCGGAGGGGAAACGGCCTTTTTTATATAAATGTCGTATTGATATTATCGTAGATGTATGCTATCTTATTGTTAATAACAAATTGATAATAACAAAATAATAATAACGAAACAATAAAAACTATAAGGAAGGCGAGGAAGCGACTATGTTTGGATTTAATTTTGTGAAATTTCAGCCCAGTGAGTATGTGATGAAGGTGAGGAATGGAAAGGTAGTTCGGGAAGGTGTGGGATTATCCTTTTATTATTACGCTCCAACGACCTCAGTCGTCGTCGCTCCTGTATCTTCTATTGATGTGCCGTTCATATTCGAGGAAATGACCCATGATTTTCAGGCAGTGACGGTGCAGGGACAACTGACTTATCGGATTGTGGATTATCGGAGAACGACGCAGATTTTGAATTATACGTATGACTTGAAAGCAAATCGCTACATTTCGGATGACCCGGGCAAGCTGGCCCAACGGGTGATTAACATTGCCAAGGTGCTGACCAAAAAGTATCTGGAACGTGTTCTGCTCAAAGAGGCTGTTCAATCCAGTGAACGTTTGGCCCAAAGCATGGCGAAGGATATCGCTCAACACGCAGAAATCGAAAAGCTCGGTATTGAGGTGATGGGCCTGTCGATTTTGGCGATTTTACCGAATAAAGAAACGATGAGAGCGCTGGAGGCGCAGGCAAGGGAGGAAATTCTTCGCAATGCGGATCACGCCCTGTATGAGCGTCGGAATGCTTCTATTGAGCAGGAGCGGCGTGTGAAGGAGAATGAGCTGAACACCGAAATTGCAGTGGAGACGAAAAAGAAGCAAATCCGCGAAACTCAGCTCGATGCTGAACGTTCAGTCAAGCAAAAGCAAAGCGAGATGAAGGAGGAGCAACTACGTTTTGACACAGCCTTGGAGGAGAAAAAACGGGTGCTGATTGAGCTGACCGTAACGAATAAAAAGGCGGAAGCGGATGCCAAGGCCTATGAGCTGACGGCAGTCATGAAATCGTTGCAGGATGTCGAGCCGAACGTGCTTCAGGCTATGGCGAATATGGATATGAGCCCAGATAAGCTGATTGCCATTGCATTCCAGGAGCTTGCAGAAAATGCAGGGAAAATCGGTCAGTT
>NZ_PNXQ01000012.1:712664-789560 GCF_005217525.1 Paenibacillus terrae
CACCGGATTTGTTGCAAGGTCTGATGTCGGGTACGGGAACAGGTGGATCGGAAGGAACGAGAGGATCTGGAGGAAGAGCACGATGAGTACGATGAGCAACCGGATGACGGAGCACAAGATCATTTTGGTGAAGCGTAAAACACGTCTGGAGGAACTGATTGTCCGATATAACACGGTGCAGCAGGCCCGGTTTTTTATAGAACGGCTAGGCGCGGATTTCAGTGATTATGTGCTGGAGGATGAAAATTACCGCAGAGCAGTAGCAACGGCAGCATCGGAGCTGACGACCTTGGGGCGGGTTCAGATTGTGGAGCGGGAGCATGTGCCCAACTTTATTTTTGGTGAGCAGGATACGGTGGTGGTGGTGGGTCAGGATGGGCTGGTGGCCAACACGTTAAAGTACTTGACTGAGCAGCCGTTGATCGGTGTGAATCCAGATCCATTGCGCTGGGACGGAGTATTGCTGCCATTTACAGTATCGGATTTGCGCCGGGTTGTGCCAGATGTGTTCGTACACAAACGTCCGATCAAGGAGGTTACGCTGGCTAAGGCCCAGCTCAATGACGGTCAATCGTTGTACGCTGTGAACGATTTGTTCATCGGGCGCAAAACCCATGTTTCAGCGAGATATGAGCTGAGGCTGGAGGATCAGGTAGAGCAGCAATCCTCCAGCGGCATTATCGTTTCGACGGGGATGGGTGCGACAGGCTGGTTGACCAGCGTGCTTGCCGGGGCGGCAGGGATTGTCGGCAGCGCTACGCAGCGTCCAATTTCGCTGACTCCAGATCATCTGGTGACGGGCGCCGTCTTCCATCAAGAAGCAGTGGAAGAAGGACGGCAACGAGGCCGGAGAAGCAATGGGGGCGACCATGGCAGTGACGATGACTATAGTTATGACAACCGCGCAACATGGAGTTCGCCATCGCTATATTTTACGGTGAGAGAACCATTTCCCAGTCGGACGACTGCTACGGATCTGGTATTTGGTCAGGTGGAAGCCGAAAAACCGCTGCGGATTGCTTCGCAGATGCCGGAACATGGAGTGATTTTCAGCGATGGAGTGGAAAGCGACTTTCTGGAGTTTAATGCCGGGATTGAAGCAACTATTAGTCCAGCAGAGAAAAAGGGGCATCTGGTCGTGTAGAGGTTTGCACAGGATGGCAATGGGGAATGTTGAGTAAGGTACATCAATCAGATGAAGTCAAAAAGGAGGAATCAACATGAGCGACCATACTCAAGACGAAGCGAAAATCCGCAACAAGAAGAACGAGGACGGAGATTCCTTGATGGAGAAAAACAAGCTGGAAAACGGCGTGGATATCGAACCAGAGGCTGACGAATGGATTGCGAAGCCTTCACCCGTGTCCTACGATGATACGAAAACCTCTTCGAAGCAATAAGGCTCTTGCGTCCAAATAGAGCAAACATGCAAAGACAGATGATCCTTAATGGGGTCATCTGTCTCTTTGGCATGTATTATTGTGGAATAGGAGGATTGAAATTAGTTGAATCTGGAATATACCTTCCATACCAGCTCACGGCGGCTGCTTACACCTGTTTTCAAGAAAATCGCTTTCAGATGATCCTGCACTGTGTAGGCTGAAATATGAAGTGCGCTTGCCAGCTCTCGGGTCGAAAAGCCTTGAACAATGAGCCGGACAATCTGTCTTTCCCGCTCGGACCATGCAAACATCTCTGCCATGAGCGGCAGCATTTCAGATGCTTTAGCAGGCTCAAACCATACGGCAAGCTGTTTTTCATCTTTACTTTGCCCGCTTTGAAGAAGGGTGGCCCTGAGTGTTACCCACGGGGTTCCTGCGTCTGCGGCGGGTATACATAGTTTGGCTGGTGAAGCGGAAGCAGTGAAAGTTCCCGGAAGGGCTGTGGATAGCGCGCGAAAGCATACCGCCCGAACGGGCGCGGGAAGGCTATTTTCGTCGATGTCTTCCTGCTGCCGAAGCAACTTTAGCCACTGGTCTGCCGTTGGATTGAAGGAAATCGGCTCCAGCTTGCCAGAAAGCACC
The DNA here is from genome assembly GCF_005217525.1 of Paenibacillus terrae. GTDB lineage: Bacteria > Bacillota > Bacilli > Paenibacillales > Paenibacillaceae > Paenibacillus > Paenibacillus terrae_C. The sequence goes on from NZ_PNXQ01000012.1 coordinate 714,689, forward strand.
AGAACCCCTGGCTCCATATCATTTTCCATAATTATAGCGGAGTCTGGAGATAAGCCCACACTGGCCTGACGCAAATGGTAGGCTATAGACGGTGCTAAGGCTTCAAGAAGCTGCTGCTCTTCCTCACTAAATACCGGCTCTGTATGAAGGCGAAACAACGTGAGAAATCCCCAACAGCTTCCTTTGTACATTAACGGAACACGTAACTCATCCCCGAATCCGGCAGGCTGCAAAACATCCCTGTAACGTGCGCTCCGATTCGGATGACCTCCCGTAGCTTCGTTTAGAGTCGCTATGGATTGCCCCTCCCGCACCAACTGGTCGTATTTCATCACATCATTGCGCAGATATTCGTACTCTAATAGCTTGTAATGAATGCCATCCACGCCTGATTCGGTGAATGCCCCTGTGGAAAGCAGCGTATGCGGATCTATTGACGTACAACACGCCGCATCGAACGAAACCTGAGTACGTAAGCGTTCGATTAGCGTATGTTTGTAAGCTTGCGATGAAGGGGCTTTTTCTCCCAGTCGAATGATTTGCTGTCGAGCATCTTTTAGCTGTGAAAATTGTGTATATTGTGCGCTCATACATTGCTCCCATCGTGAAAAGCTGGAGTTTCGCCTAAGTGTATCGAAGTAAATCCCACATCTATGGGATGGTGGATATACGTGTGGTTGTTATAATTGAGAATAATTCTTAATTAAATCAACAATATACGAATGCTAGGGGAAGATCAAGGCTAAATGCAAGGCCAGTCGCATCTTTTTCCAGCTGTTCGATTTTGGAGGGAACTATATATGGAATATAGCAGCAGTAAGCCAAACGATCCTATGGGTGCTCATCACACAGGCAACAGCCGCCATACAAGCGCTGAACATACAAGTCCTAACCAGCCTATGAGTTGGAACGATCCGAATGTACGCAAGTACCCGGACACGATTGCTTTAAAAATACCGGGATATGCCCATCTGTATGAGATGACGGACCGCTTGATAACCGCACAGCTTGAGACTCAGGCCCGCACGCAGGACGCGGATCCGAACGTATTGATTATCGGGGCTGGCGGCGGTCAGGAGCTGATTACACTCGGAGGACAACATGCGGCATGGTCTTTTGCGGCAGTTGATCCATCTGAACGCATGCTGGATTTGGCACGTCAGCGTGTGGCGCAAGCGGGCATAAGGTCAAGAATATCTTTTGTCACAGGCACGTTGGAAGAGCTGCCCGGAGAACTACTCCAAGAACAGTCTAAGGAGCAGTCTGGACAACGGATCGAAGAATCACACGCGGAGCCGATTTATGATGCTGCCACCTGCCTGTTGGTGCTTCATTTTCTTCACAGCCTGGAGAGCAAACGGGCATTGCTGCAACAGATATCTGCTCGTCTCAAACCGGGCGCGCCTTTTTGCTTGGCCTCCATCAATGGAAATCCACAGGAGTCTGCCTTTTCCATTCAAATGCAGGCGTGGAAAAGTCATATGCTGGATCAGGGCATTCCCCTGGAGGATTGGGAGCGATTCGCTGCCTCCATTGGCCGTGAGTCAGACCCAGTGTCCAATACAGCAATACAGGAAATGCTGGTAGATGCAGGCTTTACCCATATCACCCGGTATTTTGGCGCTTTTTTAGTGAATGGGTGGTTTGCAGTTAAAGGGGGAGAAGCTACTCATGACAAAGGATAACATTATCATCATTGGCGGATATGGTCATGTCGGAAAAATTTTATGTACGGAACTAAGTGAAATGTTTCCCGGCAAGGTGTTTGCCGCAGGGCGTAGCATGGAACGTGCCGCTGAATTTAGCAAGCAATCGGGTGGTAAGGTACTGCCTTTACAGCTTAATATTCATGAGCCGATAGACCCGTCGATTTTAAAGCAGGCCAGGATCGTTATCATGTGTCTGGATCAGGAAAACACAGACCTGGTACGTGCCTGCCTTCAGCATGGGGTGCATTATATGGATATTACCGCGAATGCAGCCTTCTTGAGTCAGGTGGAGCGGTGTCATCAGGAGGCGCGAGCTTATCAGGCTACTGCCCTGCTAAGTGTAGGATTGGCCCCGGGGCTGACAAATCTGTTGGCACTGCAGGCGACGCAGCTTATGGATCGGACGGATGAGTTGAACATATCTCTGATGCTGGGCTTGGGAGACGAACACGGTCAGGCTGCCATTGAATGGACAGTGGATCAGATTCATACCGATTTGGAGGTTATGGAACAGGGCCGCCCGGTGATTCGAAAAAGCTTTAGCGACGGACGAGTGGCAGACTTCGGCGCAGGAGTGGGGCGTCACCGCGCGTATCGTTTTCCTTTTTCCGATCAGCATACACTTCCACGTACGCTCGGAATTCCTACAGTCAGCACACGTCTTTGCTTCGATTCGCGGTTGACGACCCGGCTTCTGGCAGGGCTTCGTACAACAGGGATATCGGGTTTACTCCGACAGCAATCCGTGCGTAACGCAGTGGTTCGCAGCTTTAGCAAGCTGCATCTGGGAGGGAATGCGGTGGCGGTCAAGGTAGACGCGCGAGGAACCCTCCATGGCAAGGAAACGAAAGTCGAATGCCAACTAAGGGGACATCATCAGTCCGATTTAACCGCCAAGGCAGCTGTCTTTGCAGCGCTGGCGCTATACCGTTCTGAGCTTGATCATGGTGTATTTCACATGGAGCAGTGTTTTTCGTGGAATCGTATGCGGGAATGGCTGGGGCAGCAGGTAGCCGTGGATATTCAGGTGAACGGACAGCAGGTGTAGAAGTCATATTTTTTGACCCAAGAGGGACTTATGTAATCCAAGCTTATTCGGCAACTCATTGCGGATGGGTCTTGGATTTCTTTTCCTGTTAGATTACACTAGAAAGAAGTACATATTTTTGGAAGGACCTGAGACAACTCAGATAGATTCGAATGGCATACCAAACGGATATCATCGTGTATGGGGAATGTTTACCGTAAAAGAGTCCGGTTTTGGAGTAGCTTGTGTGAATGATTGTCAGGAAGTTGAGTAACTATTCTTATTTCATGAGGAGGACATGTAGTAGCATGAAAACATACGTATTTATTTACGAAGGTTTTGTACAGTTTGAAATCATGTTGGCAACATATTTTTTAAGAACACGTGGAGAAATTATCCCTTTTGCAATTAGCAAAGATCCTGTTACTTCATACGAGGGTTTTTCAGTTCTTCCGTTGTGCTCAATAGATCAGGTGGATATGGAGAGTGTGGATCTACTGGTTATTCCAGGTGGTGACATAAGCGGAGTTGCTGCGAATAAGCATCTGCACAAATTGCTCCAGCAGTTGCATCAGAATAAAAAAGGGATCGGTGCTATTTGTGGAGGTACATTATTGTTGGGTCAGGCGGGTGTGCTGAATGGGCGCTCATTTACGACTAACGTAGTTGAAGAGATGGAGAAGCTTGGCCCTCAGGGAACATTCGTAAATACCAATGTTGTTACAGATGGACATATCGTTACAGCCAAAGCCAACGCCTATGTAGATTTTGGTATTGAATTGGGAAAGCTCATGGATATTTACGAAAACGAGCAGGATCTGGAAGAGACTATTTCATTTTTTAAGTATTTTGAACCGTTAAATTAGAACGAAGAAAGGGGGAGAAATGGCGTGAAGGTAGAACAGGATTTGGAAGACATCAAGGACAGACTGACCCAGATCGAGGCGAAGCTGGAACAAAGGTCGACTTCCGGAAGAATACTGAAAACGATGCTTATCATTTTCTTGTCTGTTTTTTTCTTGCTTTTGGTGATCGGAGTTATTCAATTTGTTTCCAACTCATCGGTATGAGGAACCGAAAGAAGGGAGTTCGTTATGTCCATAGAAGCGATCATTTTTGATCTAGATAATACGCTGATTCATCGTAAACAGGCGTTTGCGGCATATACGGAGCGTTTTGTGGAACGCTTCATTGTGGTGGAGGATCCGGCGAGCAGGTCAGCAATAGTCGAGCACATACGCCTGGCGGATCAGGATGGATATCGGGACAAAAGGGAGCTGTATACGGAGCTGCATGCAGACTTGAAACTGAAAAATCCGGATACGACGGTACAGGAAATGCTGGGCTTTTGGTATGGTGAATTTCATAAGTTTACGGTACTGATGGACGGGGCCAAGGAAGTGCTGTCTGAGCTACGGTCGCGGGGCTTGAAGCTTGGTATCATCACCAATGGTTCACTCCGCACGCAACAAGCAAAGATCAACCGCGTTATGCTGAAGGACTATTTTGATTCCATTATTGTTTCGGGAGGCGTCCGCGTGGAGAAGCCTAATCCTCGCATATTCGAGTTGTCGTTAAGTGAACTGGAGATTACAGACCCAGGCAACGTCTGGTATGTAGGCGATCATCCGACAAATGATATTCGTGGTGCCCAAAGTGCAGGCTTGCATACAATCTGGCTGGAGGGATTTATGTCGTGGCAGGAAACGGGCATTGTGCCGGATTACAGGATTGGCAGTTTGCGTGAAATCATCGGTTGGCTGGATCATGCCAGCTATTCCGGGAATATGGAGGAGGGAGCATCATGAGTAAGGAGCAGGCGAATCAGACTAGCCCTATGCTATTATCGTTCCCTGAGCAATTCCAGACAGAACGGTTGACGATTCGCGCTCCACAGTGGGGGGATGGGGCAACGGTCAATGAAGCCATTCGTGAGAGTGTGGATGAATTGCGTCCCTGGCTGCCTTTTGCGAGAAATCTTCCTACGCCAGAGGAATCAGAAATTCGCTCACGCCAAGCCAGACTTAAATTTCTGGACCGGTCTGACATGATGTTGTACGTATTTGAGACGGTATCGGGAGCTTTTGTAGCCAGCAGCGGCTTGCACCGGATCGACTGGGCTGCACGTAAATTTGAAATCGGATACTGGCTCAGAACGTCTTGCACAGGTAAAGGCATGATAACAGAGGCAGTACATGGTATCACGGATTTTGCCATACAGCATTTGGAGGCGAATCGGCTGGAGATCCGTTGTGATTCCAGAAATACGCGCAGCGCCAAGGTAGCAGAGCGGGCAGGTTTTACGCTGGAGGGCATTTTGCGGAATGTCGAGTATGATGAAGAGGGAACACTGGCCAGCCAAATGATTTTTGCCAAGGTACGCGGTATTGAATTTTAGCATCAGAACAATATATTTTGACCCGACTCAAGCCTGAGCGCGGATTTAAGTAACAGCATACGGGTCGATTTGTAAATGAAGCAGGCAAAGCGATCAAATCGATGGACAGGGATTTCAGAGGGGATACATTGTTACTACAGGAAGATAACCATATTTACAAGCTACGTTTGTACGATATTGCGGAGGCTCGTTATGATGAATTGGATCACGAAAAATACAGACAAGCTGGTGTGCATACAATATGACATCAGCAGGAATATCAGCACTCTTGCAAGCGCTAACCTAAGGGTATACTCGACGAGATTCCAGCAGCTTGGCGAAGATTTTTCAGCGTTAGGTCAGGTGATTTAGTATGGGAAGAACTCGTAAAAGCGTCGACGTCGACAGGAAGACGATTTGGAAAGTAGGTGTGGAATTTCGCTGGAAGGCCCGGGCCATGTATCTGGCTGCTGTGCTGATCGCTATCCTGTTGGGCTTGGGAAGTCGGACCTTTTCCTCCGGGTTGCCTGAATTCGTTGCCAATCATTTTGGGGATGCCTTGTGGGCGTGCATGGTTTACTTTGGGCTGAGAATGTTGTGGGTGGATCGTCGTGTATCTGTAGCGCTGTGGGGCAGCTTGTTGTTTTGTTTCGCCATCGAGTTCAGTCAGATGTATCAGGCTCCCTGGATTAACAGTATCCGGGCGACGACACTGGGCGGGCTGGTGTTGGGAAAAGGGTTCCTAACCGCCGATCTGGTTCGGTACACGGCCGGTATTGCAATATCCTGGGCGTTGGACCAAGGATATAGAAGGCTGGCAGGCATCACTACACGTATAGACGATGACGAGTCATTCGAATAATCTGAAAAGCGAGGGTTGCGCTTGAGACAAAAGGGAAAGCGTTACAGGTTGTTGGGTAAAATGATCGGATTATGCGCGGGGTTCAGCTTGTTGTTTGCGACCATAATTGTTCCGGGGCAGGCATTGGCGGATAAACAGCTCGCGGGGCCTCTTCGTTTTGATTTTGGCCCAGGTAGCGTTGCTACAGGCTACACTCAGGTCACCGCCAAGGATGCATACACGCCCGAACGGGGCTATGGATTTACCGATCTTTCCAAGGTGAAAGAAGAGGATCGTGGTGGAAATGACGCTATTCGTTCGGATTTCGTTCGTGTTCAGGGATCATCCTTTGTTGTCAACTTGCCGCCTGCGGATTATACGCTTTCCCTGATCGCCGGGGATACAGACGGAAGCACAGATATTACGGTAAAGGCCGAGTCCATCGTCAAGGTGGAGCCTACCACCAAAACAGCGGGACAATTTGTCGAGGCTACATTTGAGCTTGCGCTCATCGATGGTCAACTGGAATTGTATTTCTCGGGAAATGACCCGAAGATTAACGCGCTGGTTATTACGCCAAAAGAGACTCGAACGCAGAGTGAGCATCCTTCCGTATATCTTGCGGGGGATTCCACGGTCCAGACCTATAAAGCCTCTATGAAGCCTCAGGCTGGTTGGGGACAGATGATTGCGCCGTTCTTCACAGACGAGGCGACTTTTGTGAACCGTTCTATTGGTGGACGAAGCACGAAGACGTTCCTTGTACAAGGAAGACTGGACGATATTTTGCGGACCATCCGACCGGGTGATTATGTGCTCATCCAGTTTGGTCATAATGATGCGGCAATCAACAACCAAGAGCGTTATGTTTCCCCAGCGGATTATAAAGTCTATTTGAAAACCTACATTCAGGGAGCGACACAACGCGGGGCCACACCTGTGCTGATAACTCCTGTGGGTCGCAGGGATTATGACGCCGCAAGTGCTTCCTATCGAATCAGTTTTCCCGAATACGTGCAGGCCATGAAGGAAACGGCATCCGAGACAGGCGTTGCGCTGGTCGATCTAAGCCAGTTAAGTGTGGCATACTATAATACACTTGGTCCAGAAGGGACACTTCCGTTATTTTTACATCTGGAGCCGGGAGTATATCCTGCATTCCCTGATGGAGTGAAGGACGATACGCATTTTCAGGAGTATGGCGCGGAGCAAATAGCCCGTCTGGTAGCACAGGGTATCCGTCAATTGAATATCCCTTTATCCTCTTATGTACGGACGAATAATCCACAATAAAACGCTATTTCCATACGCATGGTATACTTAGATGATAAGCTGGTCCTACCCAAAGATGGCTCTGTTCCGGCTTGGGTAGGACCTTTACGTTCTAGGCAGAAGAAGTAGAGGACAGGAGTGAGTACCCGGCTGTAGTTCAAGTGTCCTCCATTACACATAGACATCGCATTTCCATCATCGCTTGCGTATTTTATGTGCATATGGCATGAATCGGAAAAATAAAAGCTTCATTTATCTTGAGCCTTGGGAGGAAACGCTAATGACGGTTGCCCAGTTGAACAGACTCATTGACGGTCAAATACTCTATAATCAGCATCGGAGTTTGTTTTATATGCATGAGGGGAACGCCCTGATGGGACCTTCACCGGAAATGACGTATTGGCTGACACAGAGAAGCCCGGAACTGCTCCTCATGCTCCAAAGCTTGAAGCGTCAGCATGAGTATACCGCTTTTGTCACTGGCGTAGCGGTAAAAACGCTGCACCAGTTTGTGAGCGTCAATCAGTATATTCATTTTCACTCCGATCATCTTGATGAGCTTACGCAATTGTATGATCGACTCTTCACCCGGATTCAAAAGCTGTTCCAAAACCAGGCTATGAATGAGAGCATGCTAAATTTACTGCTGCAACAGCATTACGGGCATTTAAGAGATTTTCTAATTCGTACCAACGGACGGACGATGTTTGCCAAGTATGCAGAGAGTGAGTACACCTTTTGGATACCTTGTGAGGAATACACGCCTGAATTGCAGGCAAAGCTCCTAGGATTGGACATTGCACGTTTGCAGGAGCCTGTTCTCGATATAGGCTGCGGATCAGAGGCGCGGCTGGTCGGTTATTTGCGTTCCCTTGGAATTGAGGCTTACGGGACAGATCGGTTGGCTGAAAAAGGAACAGGTGTTACTCAGGGCGATTGGCTGGAGACAACCTTCAAGGAAGGAGAATGGGGAACGATTATCTCTCATATGGCGTTCTCCAATCATTTTATACATCATCATCTGAAAGCGGATGGCCATATTCACGAATACGCCCACAAATATATGGAATTGCTAAGGGCAATCCGGCCGGGAGGAAGCTTTATTTACAGTCCGTGCCTTCCTTTTATGGAAAAGCTTTTGGATATCCAAGCTGGTTATCGAGTAGAGCATATCCAGTCATCTAAAGGTTATGAAGCTACGAAAATAACACGATTAGTTCATAATGGCTAAGGGTATTCAAAGGTAAAAAGCAGAGTATGGAGGTGGCGTAAAATGAACATAGAAACAGCGATTGCGACTGCCGCACAGGCTCACCAGGGACAGACGGACAAGGGCGGTCAGCCTTATATTTTCCACCCCATTCAGGTCATGAACCGCGTAGAGCATATGGATGAAAAAATAGTAGCCGTGCTGCATGATGTGCTGGAGGATACAGAGGTCACAGCGGATCAACTGAAAGAAGCGGGCTTTGGCAAACATATCATTGAAGCAGTGGAAGGACTCACTCGGAACGAGGGAGAGGAGTACAGCGATTTTATACGCCGAGCCAAAAACAATCCATTGTCCAGAGCAGTGAAAATAGCGGATATTCAGGAAAATATGAATCTGGATCGCATCCCTCATCCCACGGAGAAGGATACAGCACGAATAGAAAAGTATAGGCAGGCGCTACAAGAGCTTTTGAATTGAACCCATTTTAAAGAAAAGCAACTAAATTATTCATGTCTCAAGGCTACAGCATCACCACCATTCGACAAATTGCAGAGGCGGCGCAGATTGGGCGAGGATACATGAATGACATTATTTTAAATTTGGGCACACCCAAATGTTTGGCAACCCAGGTATGTATGATTGAAGAATTATCACGGAGAAAGGCGGGATTTTAGTCCTTTTATTTGTCAGAGTTCATCTTTTAATGGTAGTATAAGGATAGATATTACTCTATTTGGGATTCTATTAACAATGATTATCCTATGGATAACCGTAATTTTCAGAATAGATTAAACCATATTTTCCTAAATGCCGATATATCTGAATGAGGCGAAAACACACTGTTATTGTACCCGTCCATAAATAGGAAGTATATGATTGGGTTAGGAGAGTAGAAGAAGTGTCGGATCTGTATACGAAAAAAGAAGTAGAGGATTATGTAACGAACGTAGTTCTTGAACGGCCTTTAAGTGTAAGTATTGCAGCCATTTTACTGATTTTTAATGGAGCGCTTTTGTTGGTGACACAGCTGTTGACGCTTAATGCGTTGAATGAGGCTTCTACGCTGGTGGGGATTTGCAGGGGGATGTTTCAAGGGTTCATCGCTTTGCTCGGTTTGTCAGGGGCAACTGCGGGTGTGGGGATGCTATTTGGTAAGAAGTGGGCCTGGTGGTTGGCTGTATTTTATTTTACATATGAAACGATGCGTTATACGTGTGCGATCCTGTTAATTCCGGATGTACCTCCAATGTTGGGGGGCGTACATCTAAGTCCTGCCCTGTACTACGTAAAGTATGGTATGCGTATTGTGTGGAATTTGCTGTTTACGGTGTATATGTGTCGTAGTACGGTGAGTGGATTTTTTCAAACAAGTGGACTAAACAAGTGGAAAGCATGTATTTTATTATTTTCAATCAATGGGGTGATGGTGGGGATCGGCTGGTGGCTGATGAATTAGCATCTTCATATATAGGAAGGAGATCAATGATGAAAAAGGAAATGAAGCCTTCATTGACCAGTTAACGAAGGCTTCAGACGGTTGTTGCTCAAAAGTGGTTTTACCGAGGTTTTCTCGACGCTGTTATTTTTGTCATCCTTCGAGAAGAATATCGTGCGGATTGGTAATTTTACAAATATCCTTTTTCTCCGTAAGGCTGAAGTCGATCAAGCCAGGTCTGCTCCAGCTTGGACAGCGCATCCTTGACATCGAAGAACTCCGAATCTTTTTTCTTCAAAAGTTCCAGCACCTCAAACTCAAATGCATCTTCGCCATACTCATTCCATTCCCGTTGCAGCTGTTGGTTCTGACAAGTTCCCATTTGTAACTCAAACCGACGACCGTTCAGTGATTTTAAATTTGGTGTGCCAGCGACAAAAATTTTCCCGTTGTGTGTATTGCGAATGCAGTAGATTCCGGCCTCTGTCTTGATCTCCATATACTGCTGCACCAGTTCTTTTCTTCGGTTCATGTTGAGTTCTCCTTCGTTTTCAAATATCGTGCCTCAAGATTCCTTCAACCCATATTCACTGCCATCCGGCTTGCGATCCAGTAGACTATATTCAATCATATATCTTCGTAACGTGACATAATCGTCATACACTTCCTGTAAAATAGCATTAATATCCTTCTCATGATATGTCCGTCCTACCTCAAAACGTCGCGCAATTTCACGCAGCACGATCCATTTATGCTTTTCCTGCATTTTGAAGGTTTTCAGGCGACCGTGTGTACCCTCTGGGAAATATTTTGCCAGTACCTTTTGTCTTTCGTCTTCCGTAATGTTGTAGCGTTCATCCACCATCCGTGCCCGTACAGGCACCTCGACGATAGCGGGAGCGTGGCGGTCTTTTTCTTTTAGCAGCTCCATCAAGGTCAGAAATACCTTGGCCTGCCGTTCCTTTTCTTTGAGGCCAAAGCGATGATTGCGGATGGTGGATGCACTGCCGATTCCGGTTTCCTTTTGAATATCCGTATCGCTCATGCCTTGATAAAACAACTGGAGCAATCCATTCTGATGATCCGTCAGTCCGGTCAGCTTTTTGTCCAGGCCGATCAAATAGTCAAAGACCGAACCGTACGTCCGCTCAATATGAAGACGCATAAACCGCTCCGCGTCATAAAATACCCCCTGATCCTGATATATGATTCCTTGCTCATAGCGCTGTCCGTCCAGCAGACAAGCTACCTGCTCCCCTTGACGGATATATCCACGTTTTAGTTCCTCAATTCCAGCATTCCAAAATAGCTCGGAATGATCCATTTTAATAAACACCTCGATTAAATGACAATTATTTTATAGACAATATAACATTTTGTTTATTTAAAATCAATAGGAGAAGTGAAGGGATTGAGGGGAATGGTTATGATAGAAGATGAATTGGAAAATAAGTTATCTAATCTTATTTTGATAGTAATTCCTGCTTTGAAAGTGAAAAATATAATATTACATCTTGAATTTAATGAAATATTAAATTGCCTTGATCAGTTGAGTGAGATTTTAAAAGGCAAGCAGCTCATCTCTAAGAGTCTCGCAAATAAACTATTTCGTTTGTATACCACTGTGGAAACAGAACTAGTCTATGTAAAAGAAGGTGAAGAACCGGGTGATTTATTACCACAGTTATATATGCGAATAATGGCTGTTTTAGGGGAATTGTTTATGGATTAACTCCAAGATATAATCTATAGTCCACTTTTATTGTAAGGAAATTTAGACAAAAAGAGGTGTGATATGAAATATAGATTTGCTGTCATTGACGATGAAAGTGGGCTTACAGTTGGCTATTGTAGAGATGTGGTTGGCTTAACGGGTGAAACGTATGAAAAGGTGATTTTTGAACAATTTGTATAGGCTTCTCTAAAGAAGAACAGGCCGGGTGGCTAAACGTGACTAGGATACATTCTGCGTCTAATCATTCTCACAGGTTGGATAAACGAGGAGAAGTCTACACTTTAGACGGGGAATACATATTGGATTTTACAACATTTTTTATAGCACTGGGAGAAGCGATTAATGGACCCGGAGGGTACTACGGATTTAGTTTGGACAGTATATCAGACTGTCTCTGTGGAGGGTTTGGAGCTATGAGACCGTTCACGATCCATTGGCAAAACGCGCATTACTTTTTGGAAAGATACGAGGAAGAGTGGGGTCAAAAAGAGACGTACTATAGATTTTCACCACAGCAATATTTTATGGATCTAGTAATGATTTTGGTATCAGGTGGTGTCACCGTGAATTTTGCTTCGAAATAAGATAGGGAAGTAGGAGGGAATCTCTGAAATGGAAGATGATTTAATCATATGTGGAGAGTATACATCTAAAACCACTGAATAGGTAGGGATTGACGATGATCAATCAAACTGAATTAGAAAATCGAATAAAAAAATTGATGCATATTGTGCTTCCTCAAATGAGATCAAGAGGGGTTGTTTTGCAAAAAGAGTTCAATGAGCTGTTGGATTGTATGGAGCAGTTAACTAAGCTTTCAAAAGACCAAGAAATCATTTCAAAGAGACTTGCTTTTAACTTATTTTTCTTTTATACAAAAGTAAATATGACGTTTGAGTATTACATTACAGATGAGGAAGCGAAAGGAGACTTATTAGTACGGCTATACGAGCAAACGATGAATCTACTAAGTAGTGGCTCGTATTTGGAATTGTAACAGGGGGCATCTAGCATTTATAAGTACACATTCATCTAGCTTGTAAAGAACAAAGAGCCGTAAGCAAATTAACGGCTCTCTTCGTCGTCTTCCGGTAAGTATTCGATTAGTTCACCAGGGAGTACGCCAAGGGTTCTACAAAGTGTATTCAAGGTTGGAAAGTCAATCCGGGCGTTTGCGTTGGAGGCCAAAGCTTTAACCGTATTTCGATTAATCCCTGTAATAGAAACAATATCTTTTTGTTCCAGTCCACGATTTTTCATGATCTTATCAAGAGAAAATCTAATCACAACAATTCCTCCAAAAAGTGAAGTCCATTCTACAAATCTGAATCATCCTCTACATACTCGATTACATCTTGAACATGGCAGTCTAGAGCTTTACAAATTTTATCTAGCGTATCAAATTTCACACCGTCTGTTTCTTCGTTGTAAAGTTTGGTGATTCCGTTTCTATGTAATCCAGTCATGCGGGAAAGCTCGGCAATATTTACTCGTTTTTCGCCCATAATACGGGAAAGATGAATCTTTATCATATTTTCCTCCAGCTAAATGCATTCTATAGTGTTAAAAAGTAACATCGAAGTATTGACAATATACGCTGTTGAATATATACTGAAAACAATAAAAGTAACACTGTAATGTGCATTGAGTTTATTGGGATGTTATTTGTGAACGTTGTAGTAATATGCTTATCGTACCAAAACGTTTTACAATTAGCAATAAATTATCGTCCAGACACCTAGTTTAGAACAAACCATCTGTAGAAGAAAGGATATTAACACAAATACAATAAGTAGTAATGCTCATAACAACGTTTTAAATATTTTAATGAATTCTTTAGTCTTTAATATCATTGGATAAATGAATAGACGAATGGAGCGAGGATTTATGACAGAATCAGTAATGGGATTGGAACGGGTCTCAATGGTGCAGGGGCCGTATGATTCACCTCATATGTATGAGATATGCGAAGGGGTTCTTTATGACCATCAATACTTCTTTTACCTCGAAAATGGCATACTGTGTTTGCGCCATGTGAAGAAGGTGGAGCAATCATATCATACGCATCTTTACCTGGACGGAGAGAGCGGAGGTTTGCAACTGGCAGAGGGTGTACAAGGGGAAGTTATGCAAGTTGTCACGGAGACCATCGAACGCTTACGTGCCAAGGATGGACTGACATTTTTATTCGATGAACTGCTGTGGCTACATGGTAGGGGACCCATTGAATTAAACCTTTTCAATAAGAAGGATGAAGTGACCCCAAGTGGCAGACAACTTACTACAAAATAAATGACCCTTATGCTCTATATCATGGAACTTACCGAATAGAAAGCAGCTTATGATTTCAGTGAATGTACCAGTTGTTGACTGATGAAAATGAGCGGATTCCGAATCCATATGGTCAATTCCAGCATCGCGGCATCGGCAGAAGGACTAAAGCCCCAATCACCTCCGAATAAAATGTTTTGCTGCTGCTCTAGTATAGGTGACAGAGGTTCTTCCAAGCCATATTGTTCTTTGAGTCTCTCTTTCGTTTCATGATCTATGACAAGGTTATTCTGTGCAAAGGTATAGCAGACAGGAACGCTTAACTGTATTAAAAGAAGTAATGCTGCGGGTATTAACACTTTTTTGCTTTGCATGGTTAACTCCTATGATCTCCGTTTTTGACCTCTTACTTTTGTATCTACCAAAATGTACGTGCTGGTGGAGCATTTGAGGGGAGCTATGATGAAGCCACCTCTGCACTGGATATGGAGACAGAAGTGGCAATTCAACTTAGAACTCTTTTAATCTGCCTATAAAGATTCCTGAAGGGCGTTAGAAGAAGTGCCGTAATCAGCATAACGGGGGAGCACAATAGTGTAATATATTCCTACAATAACGGTACAGACCCCGACTAATAAAAATAAGACTTCAATTGAAATAAATGAAGGAAAGCTTACAGCAATGAAACCCAATGTAAGAGATTGGGACAGCATCATTAGCGGATTAATTAAACCTTGCACACGTCCCATCATTTGAGGATCTACAATACAAGGCAGCCATCCTCCTATGCCAATATTAATGAACGGAAGTATGAGTGCAATGACAAAGTTGATAATCATAAATACATAGAGATGATTAACAAACCCAAGAGTACACATACCAATTCCAGCTACCAGAACTCCCGCTGCAATCATTTGGTGTAGCTTTAGCTTGGCGGAGATAAGAGAAGCGATTAAGGTGCCAAGCAACACACCAGCTCCAAAAATAATACCTGTCCATACCATATACTGCTCATAGTTGCCTGGAGCTAGCTTATATTTAAGAATAAACATCGGTAAAACGCTAAATCCACCATTCAAAATACCGAACATAAAAAATCCTGAAATCAACCAAATCAATAGTTTGTTGCGTAATATGTAAAGAAACCCTTGTTTAAAGTCGTGCATGACCAGTTTGAATTTTAATTGTTTAAATTGATGTGCCCCGTTCGGAAGGCGTACTTCCTTTGGAATTTTGCAGGAACGAATGAGCAGTGCAGACACAATAAAAGAAACAGCATCAATGAGGATCGCTCCAGTAATTCCAAAATGCCAGTAAATGACGGCCCCCAGAGTTCCTCCAAACAACATGAACAGACTCCCCATCATTTGATTGAGGCCTGCTGCAATGGTGTAGTCCTCTTTGTTTAATATTCCCTGTATAATGGCACTTTCGGCTGGGAAAAAAAATTTAGAAGCAGCACTACGGATGAAGAGGCAGCCAAATATCAAAGGAATCGAATCAACCCAAACAAAAATAAGCAAGCATAAAGATAAAAAAGCGCTGATCCAGTCACAATTAACAGCAATTTTTTGTCGGTCCATTCGATCTGCCAGCACTCCAACCACGAGGAATACTGCCAGCATCGGGAGCGAATACATTAACTCGGCAAGCGTTGCATAGTATGGCTGATTCGTAAACCGTTTCAACAAATAAAACATGAATGCAGTAACCCCAATAATTCCTCCCATTTGTGAGGCGAACGTTGCCAGGAAAAGCCTGACATAATTCTTGTTTCTGAGTACTTGTTTTAATCCAGTCACAGTTCCATCCCTTTCGCTTTCAAAGCGGTTTTTAGATGCCTATTTAAAATCATAGTGAAAAGTAGGAATTTTGTACAGAAAAGTGACTTTAATGTCATATTAAAATGTGAGTTTGCATCGTATCGGACCATCTGTCTTTTAAAAAACTCTGCTGTAAAAGGAATCATATGGGTTGGGCTGGGGAGTTGTTTTTAAACTCGTTTGGCGTAGCATGAGGCGCAACATAAACTAAATAACCAGCCGTCGGTTGATATCCGACGACTGGCTGGTTAACTTGCCAGGTGTTTGATTCCTGACTCACAAATGGGGGCAGTCTCTCATCTAAATCCTCGCCATTCGTAGCAATCACTTTTTTATACCAGTCGAAGCTTTTCTTCTTTTTGCGGCTAAGGGTTCCGTGGCCTTCGTCGTTCTGTTCTTCGTTAATCCCCATCAGTATAGCTGCGATTGTGGCTACAACGAATGCGATGACCATACCGCCAAATGCATACCAGAACGTCGGTCCAATCAGGGCAGGCAGCCCCTGAATCCCACCGTTGCCCGCCAGTACATAGGCATTTGCACCAAAGGCAAGGGAGAAGCCGCCACCTGCGGCACTACCGATCATACCTGCTACAAAAGGGCGTTTATATCTCATATTAACCCCATACATAGCAGGCTCGGTGACACCCATAAGTGCTGTCAGGCTTGTAGAAAATGCTACAGATTTCAGCTTCTTATCTTTGGCACGGAAGAATACCCCCATGGTTGCTCCTGCCTGACCCATATTGGAGATGTACGTTAACGGCAGAAACTTGTCGAAACCCAGTTTTGCCAAATTGCCGATTATGACTGGGACGAGTGCATAGTGCATGCCTGTCATAACGATCAACGCCATAGCTCCACCCAAAATAATACCTGCGAACAAGCCGCCTTCGGAAATCAGCCAATTAATACCTCCTGACAATCCATTACCGATTAGAGTACCCAGCGGTCCAATAGCGATCAATGTAACCGGAACGACAATGAGCATCGTAATCAATGGGACAAGCAAAAGCTTAAAAGAAGAAGGAATGATACGGTCTACGCCTTTTTCGATATAAGACATCAGCCAAATGGCCAGAAGTATAGGGATAACGGAGGACGCATAGGTAACGGCAGTAACCGGAATACCGATAAAAGAAACAGCTTGACCACTCGATAATAACGTTCCCATGTCCGAGTACATGAGTGCTGCACTGACGGCAACGGCGACATAAGGGTTGCAACCGAATTTTCGGGCAGCACTCACAGCAATAAGCAACGGCAGAAAATAAAAGACTCCGTCTCCGATCGCTGAGATAATTCGATACGTATCCGTGCCCGCTGTAAGCCAGCCCACGGATGCGAGCAAAGCAATCAAACCTTTGAGCAAACCTGCACCCGCAATGGCAGGCAAAATAGGAGCAAATACACCTGCAATGAACTCAAATAATCTGGAGATAACATTTTGTTTCTTTTTTTCAGAAGGTTTTTTTCGCTGGAGTCACTCTTTAAAAAAGGATATAGCAGCGCCATGGCATTGAATACTGTGGCTACTTCATTGCCGATAATGACCTGAAATTGATCACCAGATATATTTGTGCCCATAACCTTGTCCAGCTTCTTTAATTCATCCAGATTTACCTTGTCGTTATCCTTGAGATCGAAGCGCAAGCGTGTAACACAATGGTATAAAGAGTTAATATTGTCTTTTCCGCCAACGTAATCCACAATTTTTTTGGCAGTTTCCTGCTGATCCATCTTGAATTCCCCCATTTTTAGGAAAAAAAATACCCGAATGAGCAGACCCACGTATCGTGAGCCTTTTCATTCAGGTTTTGCCTGATTTAACAGTGACAAGCCTTAAAATATTTATTTTCTTTTGATGAGACGCTCCAAATGCAGTGTCAGGTACAACTGCTCAGAATGCGTCATGGTATACTCGTAATTCTTTTGAATAAATCTTTCGATTTTACCAATGCATTTAAAAGTGTCTGCATAATTTTTCTTCACGACTTCATACAAATATTCTTCTGCATCATCATGGCTCGAATGCGTAATAACGCGCTGGCAGAAATATTTGAGGTGTGTAATAAAACGGAAGTAATTCACGCTGTCCTCATCAAATTCCACATTAAAATGATATTTAATAATGTTCATGATCTCCTGAAGCAACTGCATCATATGAGTGACATCATTCATCGAATCATTAATTTCAGCATTCACGAAATGAAGGGCAATATTGCAAATCTCTTCCTTAGGGAATTCAATACCCAAACGTTCGCGCAAAAGCGTCAACGATTCTTTGGCAGCGTCATACTCAGCCTTATAAAAATGCTGAATCTCCCATGACAGTGGATTGCGTACAATCATGTCATGCTCCATACGCTGTATGGCAAAATGAATATCACCGTACTGACGATATTATTGTTAAAATTTTTTTTAATTATCACATCGAATCACCCATTTTGAGGAATAAAAAAAAGGCAAAACTACAACAGAAATAAACATCATCATTTCCGTTGTGGTTTTGCCCGCATTACCGGTAACAAACCTCACGGATAAGTTATGATGATCTGAAAACGTTGTCAACTTTTTTGTGATTAGAAATGACCCCCCTTTCGTTGACAGAGATCCGTTGTTTGAGCTATTTGATCAACGCGAGATTTTTAGAAAATAAAATGGAAGGCATATGACAACTTGAATAGATTACTCTAAGTCTCTTTACAGGATTTTATGGTCATCTTATAATGGAAAATAACAGCATCGGTTTACATACAATGGTTATATCGGGGTATGGCGCAGTCAGGTAGCGCGCGCCCTTGGGGTGGGCGAGGTCGTGGGTTCGAATCCCGCTACTCCGATTCTATCCAAAATGTCCTGCTGACGCAGATTTTGCGCCTGCCGGATATTTTTTTGTCTATTGGATCTTTCCAGCGGTTGGAAGCCTGTTCATTAATGAGTATTTACAGAAATGGGGAAAAGCATGCTACGTCGTTTTTTGGAATATTATCGACCGTATCGGTCTTTGTTTCTTTTGGATTTTTCGTGCGCGGTCTTTGCTGCATTGCTGGAGCTAGGGTTTCCGCTCGCCGTGAATTATGTGGTGGACGACTTATTGCCGCAAAATAACTTAGGGCTGATTCTGTGGGCCTGTGCGGGCTTGCTGGCGATCTATGCGGTTAACACGGTGATGCAGTACATTATTAACTATTGGGGTCATATGCTGGGCGTTAATATTGAAACGGCGATGCGGCGGAAGTTGTTTGAGCATATGCAAAAAATGTCCTTCCGATTTTTTGATAACAACAAGACAGGCAGTCTGATGTCACGGATTACGAATGATTTGATGGAGATTGGCGAAATGGCCCATCACGGGCCGGAGGACTTGTTCATTGCGATTATGACGCTGATTGGGGCATTTGTGCTGATGAGCTCGATTCACTGGAAGCTCGCGCTGCTGATTTTTGCAGTGATTCCGGTGCTGATCTGGTTGTCCATTTATTTTAACAAAAAGATGACCAAGGCCTTCGACACGATGTATACGAGCATGGGAGATTTTAATGCCCGCGTGGAAAATACGATTGGCGGTATCCGTGTAGTGCAAGCCTTTGGTAACGAGCAATTTGAAAAGGTGCGCTTTGACAAGGACAACAACCGTTTTCGGGGTGCAAAGCTGATGGCTTATAAAATCATGTCCAACGGACTGTCGATGAGCTATATGCTGACCCGCATGGTTACGCTGTTTGTGCTGATTTTTGGAGCATATTATGTCATTCGTGGAGAATTGTCGTATGGACAGTTTATCGGATTTATTTTGCTGTCTAATGTATTTTTCCGTCCGATAGATAAAATCAATGCAATTATCGAAAGCTATCCGAAAGGCATTGCAGGCTTCAAGCGCTATACAGATCTGCTGGATACCAACCCGGATGTGGCAGATGCACCGGATGCACGTGCAGTGGAGCATTTGAGAGGAGATATTCGCTATAGCGATGTTTCCTTTGGATATGAAGGCAAGGACAAGGTACTCAAAGGAATTGATCTCAACATCCAGGCTGGAGAAACGGTTGCTTTTGTAGGTCCATCAGGGGCGGGGAAAACAACGATTTGCAGCTTGCTTCCCCGTTTTTACGATGTGGAGGGTGGTGCGATTACCATTGATGGTATGGATATCCGCAGTATGACGCTAATTTCACTACGCCGACAGATTGGAATTGTGCAGCAGGATGTGTTCCTGTTCTCTGGCACTATTCGCGAAAATATCGGGTATGGCAAGCTGGATGCCGTGGAAGATGAAATATGGGAGGCTGCGCGGCGTGCGCAGCTGCATGATTTTATCCGTTCTCAGCCAGAAGGAATGGATACGGTGATCGGTGAAAGGGGTGTGAAGCTGTCTGGAGGTCAAAAGCAGCGGCTGGCGATTGCACGGATGTTTTTGAAAAATCCGCCGATTCTCATTTTGGATGAAGCGACTTCAGCGCTGGATACGGAGACTGAGGCTGCGATTCAGCAATCGCTGGCAGAACTGTCTGCTGGACG
This sequence comes from Paenibacillus terrae, assembly GCF_005217525.1. Lineage (GTDB taxonomy): Bacteria > Bacillota > Bacilli > Paenibacillales > Paenibacillaceae > Paenibacillus > Paenibacillus terrae_C. The sequence continues at coordinate 734,913 of NZ_PNXQ01000012.1, forward strand.
GACGACACTGGTCATTGCTCACCGACTGGCGACGATCAAAAATGCCAACCGTATTATCGTAGTGACGGAAAAAGGCATTACCGAGCAGGGAAGACATGAAGAGCTGGTTGCGGCGGGTGGAGTGTACAGTCGTCTGCACACTGCCCAATTCGGTTCCTGATACTATGATTTGTACGATAAAAGCGCCAAGGCTGGGGGACAAACCAGTCTCTGGCGCTTGTTTTCATACGAAATAACCTGATTGATCTAATTTATGCATTGGTATGTTGAGAAAAAGGAAATGCTCATTGACGGAAAAGTTTATACAATGGAAGAAGGATAGGAACTGTGAAATTCGACTTTTGATGAAGGATTTCATATAATGTGAGCATATTGTGAACAACTTGAATTGAGAATTTTGCGAAAACTGAAATGAAAATGATTTCCGTCCAGCTATGAATTTCAAAATTTGACGGAGGGAACGAGATGACAATGGAAGAGAGCAGCAGACAGGTACCTTGGCAGAGTTATTATGGACCTAATTTAGGTTATGTGCAGGACCAGTATGAAAAGTATGTAGCGGACCCCGGAACAGTTGATCCGGCTTACCGCGAGCTGTTTGATCAATGGGGTGAGCCGCCGCAATCCGAATACTCGGCTGCTTCCATGATAGACTACAAATTGCAAGGCCCCCCGGCAAGCGCTCAGGGACATCTTGATTCGAACACATTACAGAAAGCGGTTACAGCCGGGAAAATGGTGTGGAACATCCGTGAATACGGACATTTGGCTGCACAAATAGACCCGCTGGGACTGGATGCCGAGCAGGATACACGCTTGCTTGATCCGGCATCCTACGGTTTAACTGAACAGGACCTAAAGGCTTTTCCGGCCTCTTTAATATGGGATAATGCTCCCGCTGGAACACTTAACGGCTGGGAGGCTATCCAACGCTTGCGTGTAGCATACACAGGCCCGATTGCCTATGAATTTAGTCACATTCATAACGAAGAGGAACGCCGCTGGCTGAACAGCTACGCTGAATCCGGCTGGTCCTCCAAACCACTCACCACACAGGAACGCAAGGTGTTGCTAGGCAGACTGGTAGAGGTGGAGCAGTTCGAAGAGTTTTTGCATAAAACGTTTGTCGGACAGAAACGTTTTTCCATCGAAGGTAATGATGTCCTTGTACCCGTACTCGACGAAATTATCCGTCTTACGACGAATGCAGGTGCAAGCCACGTGCTGATGGGGATGGCGCATCGTGGTCGTCTGAATGTGCTGGCCCACGTACTGGGCAAGCCTTACAGCAAAATTTTCTCTGAATTTCATCATTCTCCGAATAAGGATCTGATCCCGTCAGAAGGCTCGACAGGAATTAATTACGGCTGGACCGGAGATGTAAAATATCATCTGGGTGCCAATCGTTTTGTAAAGGATGGGGAAGCGGTACAGGCCCGTCTGACATTAGCGAATAACCCGAGTCATCTGGAATACGTGAACCCGGTCGTGCAGGGCTTTTCCCGCGCAGCGCAGGAGGATCGCAGTGAAGCAGGCTATCCGAAGCTGGATGTCAGCAAGGCAGCAACCATTATCATGCATGGCGATGCGGCTTTTCCGGGTGAAGGTATCGTGGCCGAATCACTCAATTTCACGAATTTGCGCGGTTTCCGTAATGGCGGCTCGGTTCATATTATTGTTAACAATCGTCTGGGCTTTACAACGGAAAGCGTGGACTCACGTTCGACCCGCTATGCAAGCGATCTGGCCAAAGGCTACGAAATTCCGATCGTACACGTGAACGCGGACAATCCCGAGGCGTGTATTGCAGCAGCTCGAATGGCAGGAGAATACCGCAACCGCTTCAAGAAGGATTTCCTGATTGATCTGATCGGTTATCGCCGTTATGGTCATAATGAATCCGATGATCCGGAAACAACGCAACCGCTGGTATACAGCAAGGTGAAAAACCATCCAACGGTTAGCAAATTGTACGCTCAAAAACTGATTAAGCAAGGAATCGTGGAAGAAGCGTATAATGCCGGACTTATCGAAAAGGTACAAAATCGGCTCAAGGAAGCACATGAGCATGTGAAGAATAACCCGGAAGAGGAGCCTGTAATTGCTCCTTCCAAGGCAAAACGGGGTCAGGATTCTGTGGTTCGTACGGCTGTAGAGTTGAAAAAGCTGCGCCAGATCAATGAAAACCTGCTGAAATGGCCGAAAGCCTTCCAGGTATATCCGAAGCTGGATCGTATTTTACAGCGCAGAAAAACAGCTCTGAACGATGGCGAAAAGGTGGACTGGAGCTTGGCGGAAACGTTGGCTTTGGCTACAATTCTGGCCGATGGCAAACCGATTCGTATGACAGGTCAGGATGCGGAGCGGGCGACCTTTGCTCATCGTAACCTCGTGCTGCACGAGCCTGAAACGGGCAATACACATTGCCCTCTGCACACATTGCCGGAAGCACGCGCTTCGTTCAGTATTCATAACAGTCCGTTGTCTGAGGCGTCTGTCCTTGGCTTTGAATATGGCTATAACGTGTACTCTCCTGAAACGTTAGTGATTTGGGAGGCGCAATTCGGTGATTTTGCCAACTGTGCGCAGGTTATCTTTGACCAGTTCATTTCCGCTGGCCGCGCCAAATGGAGACAGAAATCCAGTCTGGTGATGCTGTTGCCACATGGTAGTGAAGGACAAGGACCGGAGCATACAAGCGCACGTCTGGAGCGTTTCCTCCAACTGTCTGCACAAAATAACTGGACTGTCGCTAACTTGAGTAGTGCCTCGCAGTATTTCCATCTGCTGCGCCGTCAGGCTGCATTAAGCGAAAGTGAGGAAGCTCGTCCGCTTGTGATGATGTCGCCGAAAAGCCTCATTCGTAACAATCGTGTCGCTTCGCCTGCTTCCGAGTTCAGCGAAGGAACATTCCGTCCCGTGCTGGAGCAGCCTGGATTGGGTGTGCGCCCGGATCGTGTAGAGCGAATTGTACTGTGCAGTGGCAAGATTGCCATTGATTTGGAAGAAGCGTTGGAGAAGGACAAGGCTGAAGCGGAGGAACGTCTTCACATCATTCGCGTCGAGCAGTTGTATCCTTTCCCAGAAGAGGAAATTCGGAATATTTTCAGCCGCTTCCAGCATGTTAAGGAATTTGTATGGGCACAGGAAGAACCGAAAAACATGGGGGCCTGGAGTTACATTGAGCCTCGATTGCGGAATGTAGTGCCGCAAGGAGCGGAAATCCGCTATGCAGGCAGACCGGATCGTTCCAGCCCGGCGAGTGGTTATCAGCAAGTACACAGCCTAGAGCAGCAGCGAATTATTCAATCAGCATTGAAGCAGGATTCCAAAAACAATATTACACTGGGGAGGTAGCGGCTGTGAGCGATATTTTAGTGCCAGCAATGGGAGAATCCATCACGGAAGGAACAATCTCCAAATGGCTTGTGAAGGAAGGGGATTCCGTAGGACAGGGAGATGTTCTACTGGAACTGGAAACCGATAAGGTCAACCTGGAAATTAGCGCAGAAGAAGCGGGCGTAGTCCAGAAAATCCTTCGACAGGAAGGGGAAACGGTGGTTATCGGTGAAGCAGTTGGCTTGATCGGAAGCGGCAGTGGGACTGGTAACGCAGAACCGTCCAGTGCCGTAGAAGCAGCAGCGACCCAAGCGCCAGAGGCATCGGCTGTAGCCACTTCGCCTGCTTCCACAGCAGGCGTTGGCAAGTCAGCAGCGGAACAGGCCGCACAGCCTATTGCATCCAATGGTGACGGAAACGGTCAGACGGCATCTCCCTCTGCCCGGAAGCTGGCGCGTGAGCGCGGAATTGATCTGGAACAGGTACAGGGGAAGGACCCGCTCGGACGCGTATTCCAGGAGGACGTTAAAACGCATTCGAACAGCGCCCATGCTTCGCGTACTGCATCACCTGCACCTGCGGCTCCCGCTGCGAATAAGTCTGCTGCCGCGTCTCCGTCTCAGACAGAGTACAGCAAGCCGGTAGAACGTCAGCGCATGTCCCGCCGCAGAGCGACCATTGCCAAGCGTCTCGTTGAGGCACAGCAAACGGCAGCTATGCTTACGACCTTTAATGAAGTGGATATGACCGCCATCCTTGATGTTCGCAAACGCCGTAAAGATAAGTTCAAGGAGAAGCACGATGTAGGGCTGGGCTTTATGTCCTTCTTTACGAAGGCAGTGGTCGGTGCGCTCAAGCGTTTTCCTACTGTAAATGCGGAAATTAACGGCGATGATATCGTACTGAAAAAATACTATGATATCGGGATTGCCGTATCTGCGAAGGAAGGGCTGGTTGTACCCGTTGTACGGGATGCTGATCGTCTCGGCTTTGCCGAAATTGAAAAGAGTATTGCAGAACTGGCTGGTAAAGCACGTTCCAATTCGCTTTCATTGGCAGATCTGCAAGGTGGAACCTTTACCATTACCAACGGAGGTATTTTCGGTTCCCTGCTGTCTACGCCAATCCTGAATACACCGCAAGTAGGTATTTTGGGAATGCATAAAATCCAGCTTCGCCCGATTGCCATTGACGAGGAACGTATGGAAAATCGTCCGATGATGTATATCGCGTTGTCCTACGATCACCGGATTATTGATGGAAGCGAAGCGGTTCGCTTCCTGGTAACGGTCAAAGAATTGCTGGAAGATCCGGAATCGTTGTTGCTGGAAGGATAAAATAGATCAACCGTTGTATCCAATCTTAACGTTTATGAAAAAGCAGGCTCTTGCGGGTCTGCTTTTTTTCCTGCATAGTTATAACATAGGATTACAGGTAGTAGGTACTCAGATGCGAAAGAAGGGTGGGGACTGTATTGGATCATGATTTGCGTTACCCGATTGGGCCATTCGTCGTTCCGGATACCATTACAGAAGAACAGCTTGTGGCATGGACTCACGATATTGCTGAACTGTCTTCTCAGCTTCGTCAGGCGGTCGAAGGGCTGGACGAACAACAACTGAACACGCCTTATCGTGAAGGAGGTTGGACGGTTCGGCAGGTTGTCCATCATTTGGCAGACAGCCATATGAACGGTTATATTCGCTTCAAGCTGGCGCTAACAGAGGATACACCCACGATTAAGCCATATGATGAGGGGCGTTGGGCCGAAATACCGGATGCAAGGGAGCTTCCACTGGAGCCTTCTCTGCAATTGCTGGAAGGGCTGCATGAACGGTGGGTGGTTGTATTGCGTTCGCTGGGGGATGATCAATTACACCGAACGTTTATCCATCCGGAATCGGGTCAGACGATTCGCCTGGAACGAAACATCGGCATCTATGCCTGGCATGGCAAACATCATATAGCTCATATTACTTCCCTAAGAGAACGGAATGCATGGTAATTTTGAACATAACCTCAAAGTAAAAATTAAACACAAAAAAGAAACCTTCAAGTCCACTGTAATCGTGGTTTTGAAGGTTTCTTTTTTATTCCTCCAGCGAAGATGACCTGGACAAGGCGGATCAACCAGATGTCTGAGAGCCTCCAGACAAAATAGAAACGGAGCTCGCTGCTGTGTTAACATGACGATCCAGCCAATCCACGATATCGGTCATGACCTCGTCGCGGTTCGTTTCATGCAGCATCTCATGTCGGCCGTCAGGATAGAGACGATATTCTACATCCTGAAGCTTCAAACTTCGGTACATATCCACCAGCGATAGAACACCTTTACCGAACAACCCCACCGGATCACGATCCCCGGCAAAAATATAGATTGGCAGCTTGGGATTGATTTTTTCGAGTGAGGAGGGCCAATGAATTTCCTGCAAAAGCCGGAAAAAATCTAGGAAAAAGCCTGTCGTGCAGATGGCACCGCATAACGGATCATGCACGAATTGGTCTACTTCATCGGGATCGCGGGATAACCAGTCGAACGCTGTACGCACCGGACGAAAGGTTCGATTAAACCCGCCGAAGACCATAGCGTTGAGCAGTATGCTGCGGTGATCCATTCCCTGCAGTTTGGCTTGCAGCAGGGCAACTTGTTCTCCAAGTTTCAGCAGACCACGTCGCCCGTTCGTTCCCGATAAAATAAATCCGTGATACTGCTGCTTATCATCATACATGATTTTCTGGGCTAAAAAGGATCCCATACTGTGACCAAGCAAAAAACGAGGCTGATCCGGAAACTCCTTGGCCGCAATTTCGCCCAGATCCAGCATACCGCTTGCCATTCGTTGGAATGCATTCGCTCCCGGCATGCCAAGCTTATCAGAATCACCGGCGGTACGTCCGTGGCCGATATGATCGTTGGCATATACACCATAGCCGGAAGCTGTAAGCTTCTCAGCCAAGCGAATATAGCGGTAGGACGTCTCACACATCCCGTGCGAAATCTGCACGATTCCCCGCACGGCTGTACGCTGATCCGGTAGCCATCGGTAGGCAAAAAGCTCCGTTCCGTCATTTTCAGCGATGGTGAAGGTATATTCCCGCATAATTAGACAACACACCCTTTAAGCTTTAAGGAAGATAAGATCTAAGGATAGTCATTCCGTCATTCAGCGTGTAACCACCCAGATTAGCGGGTAGCAGGAAACAATCTCCGGCTTTGCAGGAGAGAGACGACGAATGATTGTCCCATGTTAATGTACCGCTGCCTTCGCAAATCACGAGAATGGTAAAGCTGTCATCAGTTGTGGAAAGCGTCCAGCTTCCTTCTACAATACCCTTTTCCACGACAAAATACTCACAGGCTGCGAGTTGAAGCCATTCACCCGGCTGCAAACCATCTGTCTTCATCGTTGTTGCACCAGCCTCCTCATAAGAGGTCACATTGAGGGAATCCTCGATATGTAGCTCACGGGGCTTGCCATCCAGACCAGGACGGTTGTAGTCATATAGCCGATAGGTGGTATCTGAATTTTGCTGAATTTCAGCGACAACAACGCCCGCACACAACGCATGTACGGTTCCAGCAGGGATGAAAAATGTATCGCCTGCCTCAACAGGAACCTGACGCAAGCTGCCCAGGATGTCTCCACTTTCAAGGGCGGTACGCAGGCTGTCCCGGGTCACGCCCTCGGTCAAACCGTAAATAATTTTGGCATCCGGCTTGGCATCAAGCACGTACCACATTTCAGTTTTTCCCAGCTCTCCGGCTGGAAGTCCTGCATAATCATCTGTCGGATGCACTTGCACGGACAGATCGTCATTGCAATCCAGCAGCTTGATCAGAAGCGGAAAACGTCCCCCTTTTTCCGATACGCCCTTGGCCCCGAGCCAATCCTGCCCGTAGGTTTCCCGAATTTCATCCAGCCCCTTGCCAGCCAACTCGCCATTGATGACCGTTGTGGTTCCATTTGGATGATCTGCAATCATCCAACCTTCGCCAATATGCCCTTCCGGCGGGGTCAAGCCGAATTGTTCTAAGGCTCGTCCTCCCCAAACTCTCTCTTTGAACTCAGGTTGAAATTGCAGCGGATATGGCTTTAGCATAATTCTCTCCTCCATAATGAGTAATGAGTGCGACCTAACAGAATAGGGAAATCAGAAACGTGCCGCTGAGGCAATAAAACTGGGATGAATAGCCCGAACGACGCTCAAAAAAATATATATGTAAGGCGGCCAAAAAAAGCCGCTCATAACCTGAATATGCGAATTTAAAAATCTGACATTATTTCTTTTCAACCGCCACTACGTAAGGCGAAGCAGCTCGTTGTAATTGGCGATAAATTATGCTTTGACCACTGGATACCGGGAGGGCGGAGGCCCATTGAAGGACAGCTTCTGCTTCCTCGCCGCCTCCAGCGTGCCCCGGATACAGTACGGTGGTCAGAATGCCGCGTGGGCGCAGCAGATACAGTGCCGCATCAAGAGCAGCGAGTGTACTGTCGGTATGCGTGATAACAGACGGATCAGCGCCTTCCGAGGGCAAGTAGCCGAGGTTAAACATGACCGCAGCGACTTTGCCATGCAGCTTGTCGGGGACGGCCTCCCGCATCTGCTCATGGCCTTGCAGCAATAGCGATACCTCCGCCAGTGAGGGAGAGGTGTCTTCATCGAGCCGACGAAGAGCAAGCTGCAACGCCTCCTGCTGGATATCGAAGCCGTAGACACGTCCCCGTCTGCCGACGGCTTTAGCCAGGAAAAGTGTATCCGCGCCAGTGCCGACTGTAGCATCTATAGCGATATCGCCCGGCTGGACTCGCGCAGCTACCAATTGATGAGCATAGCTCAGTACAGACAGGAAGCCCATTTAAGGCTGCCTCCAATACTTGCCTTGCCACGTTTCACGTGATTTTAGCTCATCGTCAATGGCGTTAAGCACTTCCCATTTTTTGAGCGACCACATCGGACCCATCAGCAAATCGCGTGGTGCATCCCCGGTCAACCGATGAACGATCATTTCGGGCGGCAAAAATTCCAGCGTATCGACGATCAGCTTGACGTATTCATCTTTTTCCAGAAAGCGTAGCAATCCGGCTTCATACTGCTTGACCATCGGCGTTTTGCGCATGAGATGCAGCAGGTGGATTTTGATGCCCTGCACATCCATAGCCGCCACTGCGCGACCTGTGTCCAGCATCATTTCATGCGTTTCCTGCGGCAGTCCGTAAATGATGTGTGCGCACACACGGATATTGCGCTTGCGCAGCTTTTCCACCGCATCCAGATAGCATTGAGTGTCGTGGGCGCGGTTAATCAGCTCCGATGTGGATTCATGGACGGTTTGCAGGCCCATTTCGATCCATAGGTATGTGCGCTCGTTCAGCTCGGCAAGGTAATCCACTACATCGTCAGGCAGGCAATCGGGACGTGTAGCGATGGACAGACCGACAACGCCGGGCTGCTCCAGAATGACCTCGAAGTATTCGCGTAGCTCCTCAACCGGGGCATACGTATTCGTATAGGCTTGAAAATAGCCGATATATTGGGCGTTTGGCCATTTTAGATGCTGACGGTCCCGAATCGTATTGAATTGGGTGACGAGATCGTCCCGGCGGCGTCCGGCAAAATCACCAGATCCCCGTGCGCTGCAAAAGGTGCAGCCTCCTTTGGCAATGGAACCATCCCGGTTCGGACAGGTAAAGCCTGCATCCAGCATGACTTTGAATACTTTATTTTGAAATTGCTCGCGCATTTCGTAATTCCACGTATGGAACCGTTTATCTCCCCACAGGAGAGAAGCAGGCAACAAATCTGTTTTCATGGGTGTACTCCTTTTTTTTGCGATCACCCTATTGTAACAAAAATCAGTCGGAATTGGGAATCACTTGAGAGCGAAAGGCGAGAGAAAGCGCGGATTTTATTGGATTCAGGATTGAAAAAGGTTACACCATGTGTTATATTGTAAGCGGTACCAGACATAATATAAAAGGACTGTTTTCGATCCTGAAAATAAAAGTTAACCATCGGCTAATGATTATTTTTCAGGGCAGCTATGCTGCTTCTATCGCCTGCTTTAGGGTAAATGCACGTCGGTTCCATCACTAATAACCCGTGAGGTGATCTTTTATGAATACGCAGGATAAAACGCGTATGGATAAAGTTACGGTTGAGTTAACCTTTGACGAGGCTTTGGCGCTGACTGGTGTCCGTTTTGGGCAAGACCGCCAGATTGGAACGGCCGCTCGTCAAAAAATCAGAGCCGCTTGCCAAAAGACGATTGATTTTTCACCTGCTGATGGGGTAGACTATGAACAATTAAAATAGTTGGACCCCAATCCAAATATATTGAAAAAGGAATTTCATTTCCGTATCTTCAAGCGGGGGTGAGATTCCTTTTTCCTTGATAACAGAGTATATGGAGGAGTAACATGCGTTTACGCGGAAGAAAAGGAATACGGGAAAGTCTGGAAGAACAGCAGGATCTGGTCATCTTGGAGCCGGGACAGTACAAAGGAAAGTGGCAGCAGCTCTTTGGGAATGATCATCCGATTCATGTGGAGTTCGGTATGGGCAAAGGGCGTTTTATCAGCCAAATGAGTTATCGTAATCCAGAAATCAATTATATTGGCTTTGATATGTATGATGAGTTGGTGCGTCGCGCTGCGGAAAAGTCGCGTCTGGCCTGGAGTGATACAGAGGTTGATTCGCCGCCCAATATCAAATTGGCGCTTGCCAACATTGAACAGATTGAGAATGTTTTTGAACCTGGGGAAATTGAGCGCATTTATTTGAATTTTAGCGATCCGTGGCCTAAAGCCAAGCACGCGCGTCGTCGTTTGACACATCCACGCTTTTTGGACAAGTACCGGCAACTTTTAAACAGCAAGGGGCAAATTCATTTCAAAACCGACTCGGAGACGCTGTTTGAGTTCTCGCTGAATTCGTTTGCTGATAGTGGTCTGCAAATGACGAATATATCGTTGAATCTTCATCGTGATGGTATCAACGAAGAGCATGTCATGACCGAGTACGAGCATAAATTTATGGGTAAAGGTATGAACATCCACCGTGTCGAGGTGTTGATTGGCAAAGATGTATTGGAAGAGTATGAGAAAATGCGTCTTGAGAAGTATGGAAAATAAATAAAAAAACAGGGTGCTTCCTTTTTAGGAAAGCACCCTGTTTGGTTCCAGTATATCCAAAATACTCTGTGCACTCTGAAGAGGATAATATCGCGCTACATTATGAACGTGATCCTGTCGCTTGCGAACGATTTCGGGAAATTCGTGTAACAGCCGGTTCATCCATTTAACGACAACATCCAGCGAAGTAATCGGTTCTCCGAAGCCTTGAGCCGTAAAGTATTGACAATTTTCTTCTTCCTGTCCGGGGAGAGGCTTGTGAAACAACATCGGAATCCCTTTTGCCAGGCCCTCGGTGCATGTCATTCCGCCGGGCTTGGTAATAAGCAGATCCGATACCTCCATTAATTTGTCGATTTCCCGCGTAAATCCAAAAATATGAATATTCGGATGAATAAAGCGGGGATCCAGCTGCAATTTACGACGAATTTTATCATTATGCCCCAGACAAAAAATAAATTGAATGTTTTCTCTCCAGTGGGTAAGCGATCGATGAATGACTTCGTCGTTCATCAGACCCCAGCCGCCTCCCATAACGAGCACCGTGGGAATCGGCTTAAGACCGAATTGGTCCCGGATTTCGTCGTGCCCCGGATGTTCCCAGAAATTTGGATGAACCGGAATACCCGTTACTTGAATTTTTGACATAGGTACTCCGCGTGTACGCAGCTTACGCATGACTTCAGGTGTAGATACAAAGTACCGGTCCACCTCGGGACTGATCCACGTTCCATGCGCATCGTAGTCTGTAATGACGGTACAGAGCGGAACATGTACGCCCAAGCGCTTCAAACGTGAAATCACTGCACTTGGGATGGGATGAGTGCATACCACCAAATCAGGACGAAGTTGCCGAAGAATGTTTCGGGTCTGCGTGTAGAACAGACGGTGCAAAGCGAGCGTTGTAAGACGGTTTAATGATTTTTTATACTGATGACGGTAAACCATTCCGATCAGGCGAGGCTGCGATATGACAGTCTTCTTATACGCTGTAATAATGAGCGGAGCCATTCTCGGATTCAAAAAGCTCCCTAATTCCAGCACTCTGGTCTGCACATTCGGAGAAAGCTTGCGCAAACTGCTTGAGAGTGCGTACGCAGCTTGAGTATGTCCGGCACCGAAACCTTCCGATAATAATAACACTCGTTTTTTAGCCACTCTCATTTCACCTGTTCCTGCTGGGATGTTCTCAATCATACCATATCGGCTTTAAGGCCAGAATGCAACCGTTCCTATTGCTGCTGATGTGCCGATGACCGCTCCTGCGAGTACGTCCGTAGGATAGTGGAGTCCCAGGTAAATTCGGGAAAACCCCACAATCAGTGCGATAGGAAGCAAAAGCAGTGTTAGCATGGGTGACTGTAGCATAAAAGGAACGGTTACTGAAAAAATAGCGGTTGTATGCCCTGAAGGAAAAGAATGATCCGACAGGGGATTTCGGAACGTATTCGTATCTGGCAGTGCCAGGTAGGGACGAATCCGCGGGTACAGCTTTTTGGCGATGGCTACAGGGATGTGGCTGACTCCAAGCGCGATGGCCCCCTTCATACCGGATTCCTTCCATGGAAGCGGAGCGAGCAGCCATACAAGCAGTGTAGAGGTGATTGTAAAGGTCGCTCCACCCAGATGTGTAAGATAATAAAGCCAGAAGTTCAAAAAACGATTGTGTAAGCGTCCGTTGATCCATTTGAACAACTGCTGCTCCAGATTTACAAGTTTTACGACTAAACGTTGCATTTGGTTTCCTCCGGTTGCCGTGCCGGGTTGGTCGGCAAATATTTTGAGCCACTTGGACAGAATCAGGTGATAAGTCATTATTCTCTTGCTCTCATCATATTTTTAAACGCTGCTCATTTCAAGGATCACAACTTATCTGGTTCAATTCTACACAAAAATGTTAATGGAATATAAGTTGAATTGTATAACTTTCTTTGCGTTCATTCGTCTAATACGATAGAGTATTTAGAAGTGGCTGCTTAATGGGCCACAAAAAGGAGGGACTAAAGAAATAAAAAGTTAGCAAATGGATGAAAATAAGACCTACCGTCATGTTATGAAAGGATCAGCGTCGTATTCCTGGTTCAAACGGGAGTTTGTCGTGTTTTTTTGCTGCTGAGAACGGTTTAAAGGCTTTGACAAAAGATTGAAAACCAACGAAAATCGTAATGGCGTTCCTGTGTCAGCCAATAGGGGGCTGCGCACAGTCAATTAAAAAAGCAAGGGTCGGGTCAAAAACTACAAAAAAAGGCGCGCAAAGCGCCGCAACTTGCGCTACACAGATAGAAAACAAACAAACGCAAGATTTTTAAGGGGTATAAAAAAGGGGGTAACAAGAGATTATGTTAGACGCCATTTTCGTGACGTTCCAGATTATACTGGCGCTGATCGCGGCTTATCAATTTTCATTCTCCTTGTTCGGTCTGGTTCGCAAAAAAAGAAAAGAGCATGCGGCTCCGGAAAAATCATTTGCCATTTTGGTCGCTGCCCACAATGAGGAACAGGTTGTAGGAGCATTGATGGAGAATTTGAAGCAACTTGATTATCCAAAGGAACTGTACGATGTATTCGTTATTTGTGATAACTGCACGGACAAGACGGCGGATATCGTTCGAGCACACGGCATGAATGCTTGTGAACGTACGAACCCGAATTTGCGTGGTAAAGGCTACGCCATTGAGTGGATGCTCAAGGAATTGTGGGCTATGCCACGTCAATATGATGCGATTGTCATGTTCGATGCTGACAATTTGGCACATACGAATTTCTTGAGAGAAATGAACAACGACTTGTGCACAGGTGCCCGCGTTATCCAGGGGTACATTGATACGAAGAATCCTGAGGATTCATGGATTACTGCGGCATACGGGGTATCTTACTGGTATATCAACCGTTTGTGGCAGTTGTCACGTCACAACCTGAACATGGCTAACTTCCTTGGTGGTACAGGCATGTGCTTTGAAACGAATCTGCTCAAGGAAATGGGCTGGGGTGCGACGAGTCTGGTAGAGGATTTGGAGTTTACCATGCGTTGTACGCAACGTAATGTATATCCGAGATTTAATTATGATGCCAAGGTATATGACGAGAAGCCGTTGACTTTTAAAGCTTCCTCCAGACAACGTCTGCGCTGGATGCAGGGTCACTTTACAGTCGCTCGCCGTTATTTCTTCCCGCTGCTGTGGCAGAGCATCAAGCATAGAAGTCTGATTAAATTCGATATGGCTCTCTATGGTCTGAATGTATACATCGTACTGTTCACTTTCTTGATGACAGCAGCGATGTGGGTGGATATTGCGTTCTTCGGGGGACCTAATATCGAAAATATCTATGTGCAATTTCCGGCCTGGACCGGTGTTATAGCAGTTGGGTTGAACGTTTCAACCTTTGTGATTGCGATGATTCTGGAGAAGGTCACGTTCAAAAAAGTGTATCTTTATTTGCTGCTATTCCCTGTCTATCTGATTTCGTGGTATCCGATTACGTTCTATGCGTTCTTCACGCAAAACAACAAGCAATGGAGCCACACCCAGCATACGCGTGTCGTTCGGCTGGAAGAAGTTCAAAGCAAGCAGGGCTAAATGCAGAAGCACATATAAGTGTTTCACAAATCCTAACTATTAGCTATTTTTAATAAATGTGTTGACACTCTGGTGAGTTGCGTGATATGATGATCAAGTGTGTTAATTGAAAAAGTATGGATTAACAAGTAGAAGGTCCGACTTCTCACCTGTCCGGTATTGCCGGCTGGTCTTGATCCAATGATTTGTGAATTGAACTTTCATGATGAATTGAGTATCAGACAGGGATGTCGGCTGCATAGTCGTCATCCCTTTTTTGTGCTTTAATACAATACAACAATAACAGGTTCTGGAGGTGGAGGGTTATTAGTAAGGAACATATGATCAATGATGAGATTCGGGTGAGAGAAGTACGTCTGGTTGGTGCTAACGGGGAACAAATCGGGATTACGCCGACTCGTGAAGCTCTACAAATGGCGATTGACGCCAACTTGGATCTCGTGAACGTGGCGCCTCAAGCGAAGCCGCCCGTGTGTCGGATTATGGATTACGGAAAATTCCGCTACGAGCAACAGAAGAAAGAAAAGGAAGCCCGTAAAAACCAGAAGATCGTTGACATCAAAGAGGTATGGTTCCGTTCCAACATCGAGGAGCATGATTACCAGACCAAGTTTCGCAATGTGGTGAAGTTCCTGAATGAAGGGGACAAGGTGAAATGCTCCGTTCGTTTCCGCGGTCGTGAAATTACCCATGCTAACGTGGGTCAAAAGATTCTCGAACGTGTGAAATTGGAAGTTGCTGATCTTTGTACCGTGGAGCGCCAACCCAAGCTCGAAGGACGCAGCATGATTATGATATTGGCTCCAAAGAGTCAATGACAAATTAAGGAGGAAGTTCAATGCCTAAAATGAAAACACATAGCAGCCTTAAAGGCCGCTTCAAGATTACTGGTACCGGTAAAGTAATGCGTTACAAAGCTTACAAAAACCACTTGCTTTCCCACAAATCCAAACGTGCAAAACGCGTTCTGGGTACTAACCCTGAGATGGCGCCTGGGGACGTTAAGCGTCTGAAACAAGGTCTTGCTAACCTGAAATAGCACACAGTACGGCAATGAATTAAGCATAAACATTATTTGGGAGGTCTTTTGATATGGCAAGAGTAAAGGGCGGATTCGTCGTTCGTCGTCGTCATAAAAAAGTATTGAAGCTTGCTAAAGGTTATTTTGGTTCCAAACACCGCATTTTTAAAACAGCTAACGAGCAGGTAATGAAATCGCTTGTTTACGCATACCGTGACCGTCGTCAGACGAAACGTAACTTCCGCAGACTGTGGATCGTGCGTATCAATGCAGCAGCTCGCTTGAACGGTTTGTCTTACAGCAAACTGATGCACGGCCTGAAATTGGCTGGTGTGGACATTAACCGCAAAATCCTGGCTGATCTTGCAGTCAACGATATCAATGCGTTCAACTCTTTGGCAACTGTTGCTAAAGGCAAAATCAACGCTTAATTATTGAGATGAAGGCGTTGAAACCGCGAAAGTGGTTGGAAAGGTATCCCGAGCAGTATACTGTGTAGGGGTGCCTTTTTTTGTACATACTTAATGAAATGAAAAAAGTCCAAATTATTCAAAATACGAATAAACATGACGTCTGATGACAGAATGTATGGATTTTGCAATATGTGTAGCGCTTACATTAATTCATTTTCAAAAAAAATTGACCCAAGGTTATTAATCATCTGGATTTTAGTCGATCATAATTGTATAATCTCTAAAGTAAGTCTTCTGTAGGATCTGTCTCGACAGTAAATGGCATGTATGACGTGCCCATTTTCAGAGAGAAGAGACAGTCCAGGCATCTAACACTAAGGGGGAACAGTATCAGCATGAAGAAAATGTTCAGTATGTCTTTGGTTATGTTGCTGGCGATCTCGGTCATTCTCGCTGGCTGCGGTAACAAAAATCAAGGCGCATCCAACGCAAGTGGCGGAGCAGGTGGTTCTACCAAAACATCGAATGTCCAAATCGGCATGGTTACAGATGTAGGCGGAGTAAACGACAAATCGTTTAACCAATCTGCATGGGAAGCACTGCAAGCCATTGAAAAAGAAACAGGCACCAAGGCTAAATATCTGCAAAGTAAATCGGATCAAGATTATATTCCTAACCTGAACCAATTTGTTAAGGGCGGTTTTAACCTGACTTGGGGTATTGGTTTTAATTTGGCGAATGCGATTGGACAAGTAGCGAAAGAAAACCCGGACAAAAATCTGGCGATCATCGATAGTGTCGTAGATGCGCCTAATGTAAAATCGGTTGTTTTTGCTGAAAATGAAGGTTCCTTCCTCGTTGGGGTTGTAGCTGGTAAACTTACAAAAACAAACAAAATTGGTTTTGTGGGTGGACAAGACAGCCCGTTGATCAAACGTTTTGAAAAAGGCTTCGAAGCAGGAATTAAAGCAGTAAATCCAAATGCAAAATTGATCGTAAACTATGCAGGTGCGTTTGATAAGCCGGATGTGGGTAAAGCGGCAGCGGCAACGATCTATAATGACGGCGCAGATATTATTTTCCACGCAGCTGGCGGATCAGGCACAGGCGTATTTAACGAAGCGCTCGCACGGAAGCAACAAGGTAAGCAGGTATGGGTTATCGGTGTAGATAAAGACCAGTCGCTTGAGTTTGGTGATGACGTAACGTTGACTTCAATGGTCAAACATGTGGATGAAGCCGTAAAACGTGTATCCCAGGAAGTCATCGACGGTAAATTTAAGGGCGGTATCGAAACGCTGGCTCTGAAAGATAACGGAATTGGCTTGGCGGATACATCCAGCAAAAACGTTCCTAAAGACGTGCTTGATCTCGTAGAGCAATACAAGCAAAAAATTATTAAGGGTGAAATTACAGTTCCTTCGAAATAAGATTTGGCTTGCAAGATAAATAAAGGTGGCGACAAGGCTGGTTCACAAGACTAGCCTTGTTCTTACGTCTGGAGTTATACAGATCATAACGGTCAATCAGCTCATTGGAGCACATACTATAAAGTATATAAGGGTGATCTCATGGATGCAGCGACCCCCGTCGTTGAGTTAAAGCAAATTACAAAACGATTCCCCGGCATCGTTGCCAACGACTCCATCAGCATCAAGCTGCATAAGGGAGAAATTCATGCCCTCTTGGGTGAGAATGGTGCGGGTAAATCTACGCTTATGAATATTCTTTTCGGACTGTATCAGCCGGATGAAGGATCGATAGAAATTGGTGGAAAACCAGTGCAGATTGATAGCCCAAATAAGGCGATTGATTTGGGAATTGGCATGGTGCATCAGCATTTTAAGCTCGTGCAGCCGTTTACTGTCACCGAAAATATTGTCCTGGGCTCGGAGCCACGTAAAGGTCTGAAAATCAATTATAAAAAGGCTGCCGCCGAAGTACAGCGGTTGTCTGAGCAGTATGGCCTTCAGGTGAATCCGAATGCCAAAATTGAAGATATATCCGTCGGCATGCAACAACGAGTGGAAATTATAAAAACGCTTTATCGTGGCGCAGATATCCTGATCTTTGACGAGCCGACAGCGGTACTGACTCCACAGGAAATCATTGAGCTGTTGGACATTATGAAGCGTCTGGTAGCTGAAGGCAAGTCCATTATTTTGATCACTCATAAACTTAAAGAAATCATGCAAATTGCAGATACAGTTACGATTATTCGCCGGGGTCAGGTTATTGATACGGTCAAGACATCGGAAACGACGCCGAATGATCTGGCGGAGAAAATGGTAGGCCGTCGTGTGTCCTTTAAAGTGGATAAGCAGCCTGCGAAGCCGGGACAAACCGTTCTGGAAATGAGCAATGTGGTCTCTAAAAACATGGATGGCATTAGCGTTCTGAACAAGCTGAACCTGCAAGTCAAGGCAGGCGAGATTTTAGGAATCGCCGGAGTAGATGGCAATGGACAGAGTGAGCTGATTGAAGCTTTGACCGGTTTACGTAAGGTCGATGGTGGGCATATCCGATTGCTCGGACAAGAGATGACGAATCAGTCGCCACGTAAAATTTCAGAGGCAGGCGTTTCGCATATCCCGGAGGACCGGCATAAGCACGGGCTGGTACTCGATTTCTCCATGAGTGAAAACATGGTTCTGGAGACGTACTATCAGGCTCCGTACAGTAAAAATGGCTTTCTGAACAAAGAGGCTATTGATAAGCAGGCGAAAAGTCTCATCGAGAAATTTGATGTGAGAACGCCGGACATTCATACCAAGGCGAGAGCATTATCTGGCGGTAATCAGCAAAAGGCAATCATTGCGCGTGAAATAGATAAAAATCCAGATCTGCTTATTGCGGCCCAACCTACACGGGGGCTGGATGTTGGAGCGATTGAATTTGTCCAGAAGCAACTGATTGCTCAGCGGGATCAAGGCAAAGCGGTATTGCTCATTTCTTTTGAACTGGACGAAATTATGAATGTTTCCGACCGAATAGCTGTCATCTATGAGGGCAAGATTGTCGGGGAAGTGCTACCGGAAGAAACGAATGATCAGGAATTGGGACTGATGATGGCCGGAAGTGCAGTGAAGAAAGGAGTAGAGAATGGCTAACCTGTTGAAAATATTTACGAAAGACTCCTTTGTTCTGGCGCTGGTCTCTATAATTTTGGGTCTTCTTCTGGGTGCTGTCGTAATGCTGATTGGCGGTTATGATCCCATTGTGGCGTATTCTGCTCTATTTAGCCGTGTGTACGGAGACTCATACAACTTTGGTGAGGCTATCCGTGAGATGACCCCACTGATTTTGACGGGGCTTGCATTTGCTTTTGCGGCCCGTGCCGGACTGTTTAACATCGGCGGCGAAGGACAATTTCTGGTGGGTATGACGGCTGCTTCGATTGTGGGCATCAAGCTGCATGGACTGCCTGCTATTATTCATGCGCCGCTGGCAATCATTGCTGGGGCGGTATTCGGGGGTCTATGGGCTGCAATTGCTGGCTATTTGAAGGCTAAGCGTGGCGTGAATGAGGTTATCACTTGTATTATGATGAACTGGATTGGTCTGTATTTGGCTAACCTGGTGATTAACCAGTTCGCACTCATGGAGGGTGAAAATCGTTCCGTGGATATTCAGCCCTCCGCTTCAATTTCGATTGAATGGCTGTCACAGATGATGGGTAATGCCCGAGTTCATTGGGGAACCGTTATTGCTGTGCTGGCGGCGGTGTTTTTCTATATTTTCATGTGGAAAACCAAGCAAGGCTACGAGTTGCGTGCTGTTGGATTTAATCAGGACGCATCCCGCTATGCAGGTATGAATGTGAATCGCAATATCGTAAAAGCGATGTTTATTAGTGGTGTTTTCGCCGGATTGGCGGGTGCCTTTGAAGTGCTGGGTGTATTCCATTATCAATCCGTCATGGCAGGATCGCCGGGGACCGGCTTTGATGGTATCGCCGTGGCCCTCATTGGGATGAATAATCCGTTCGGTGTACTGCTGGGCTCTGTTTTGTTCGGAACGCTTACGTATGGTTCTGCGGGGATGAGCTTTAGCGCGGATGTACCGCCCGAAATCATTCGGATTGTCATCGGCTCAATTATTTTCTTTATTGCAGCTCAGGGAATTGTTCGTTGGGTTGTGAAGCCGCTCTACTCCAAGCGGAAGAAAGAGAAGGTGTTGTAAAATGAGTTGGTTAACACTTGGTGAATTAATCCATACAACGCTCGTTTTTGCGACGGCGATTATATTTGCGTCTCTTGGCGGAGTCTTTTCGGAAAAATCCGGTGTAACGAACCTCGGTCTGGAAGGTCTTATGGTGTTCGGGGCGTTTGCTGCGGGTGTAGGCGGATTTTATGCGGAACAAGCAGGGCTCGGGGGGACCTCTGCCGCTTGGATAGGTGTGTTGTCGGCGGCTGTATTCGGCATTCTGGTTTCGCTGATTCATGCTGTAGCCTCGATTACGTTTAAAGCCGATCAGGTCATTAGCGGAATTGTTATTAACTTTTTGGCGGCAGGCAGTACGCTATACATGGTTAAGCTTTTATTTGAGGGTGATGGCGATACTGGGCGAATTCAGGGTTTTAGCGAAATATCAATTCCCTATCTAGTAGATATTCCGGTTTTAGGAAATGCTTTTTTCCAAGCTTATCCAACGACCTATTTGGCTATACTATTAGTCATTATTGGATATTTCACTTTGTATAAAACGCCGTTTGGCTTGCGTCTACGTTCTGTCGGAGAGCATCCGGGGGCTGCGGATACCGTCGGTATCAAGGTGAACCGGCTGCGTTATATTGGGGTCATGATCAGCGGTGCGTTGGCTGGTATTGGTGGTGCCACGATTACGTTGACGACGACAAATATGTTTTCGCATAATACGGTATCCGGTCAAGGTTATATTGCTATTGCAGCTATGATCTTCGGGAAATGGAACCCGCTCGGTGCTTTTGGCGCAGCCGTGTTCTTTGGCTTTTCCCAGGCCATTCGCAACTATGTGCAGTTGTTCGCATGGTCGCAAAGTATTCCCCAGGAAATTATTTTTATGCTGCCCTATCTTCTGACGATTATTGTACTGGTAGCGGCTGTAGGACGTTCACGTGCACCGGCTGCTTTGGGTCAGCTCTATGATCCAAGCAAGCGCTAATAGTAAATGGGCAACTAAACGCTATTTGTCTTGGAATCAGTAAATTGTATTTGTTCGTAAATCCGGTATCTGCATTCGCAGATACCGGATTTTTTTAGGTTGTGCAGGCATATAAACATACGCTTCTGGCATGGATGGAATAGACTGTGCTATGCAGATTGGACGAACGCTCGGCCCCTGTCAGCTCCAGTCTGTTTTGTGGTGGCGGTGAGCTATCAAGGAGCCGTTCAATCTGTCCATCCGTTAAGAAAGAAGGAGGAAATACGATGAAACAGGCAGTAACCAGAAAGCAGGTGGAGAAGCTTGTCGGCAAAGTCATTCTGGCTACTCGCAAGGATGGTTCTCAGGTCAGCGGCAAGCTGATTCGCATTTCGGGTAACCGACTGATTCTTCAGCCAAACCGTAAGAAAAAAGTAAAGACGAAGGCGATTATTCCCCTGGTGCTGTTTGACTTGCTTGCCATCGGCACGGCTCCTTACGTTGGTGGATATGGCGGTTACGGAGCAGGTTATGGGGGACCGGGATATGGCGGTCCGGGATACGGTGCCCCTCAGTACGGCCCATATACAGATGGGGGATACCCCGGAGCAGGATATCCGTTTTACCCCAATGTATTCTAGGTTAATGGAATTTTGAGATGTAGGCTCCACTTTTTCACAGTGTTTTTTCAAGTTCATGGCATCGACTCAGGGAGACGTATCGTAGCATTTGGTAATGGTTACGCAGATAAAAGCGGATTCCACGGATATTGACTTCATCTACCATGACTTTTGCCCGCTTGCAGCGTCGTAGTCGCCCGTATTGTTCGGCATGCTCCAGCAGTTTTTTTCCGTAGCGCTGGCCTTGATGAGACGAAGAGATTGCGATCAAATCAATGTACAGCAGCTCCCCATGCAGCATGACATGAATGAAGCCGACAGGCTGTGCATTATCGGGCCTGCAAGCGACAAAAGTGATGCCCCGGTTTAAGCGCCGGGGTAATTCTTTACGGATTTGATCTATTTCTTGTGCACCTAAATGTGACAGGGGGACAAGTTCTTGCTCGATCAGACGAAGGATCATTCTGTCATCTTGGGCGCTGCGTTTGCGGATCATAGCGTGCCTCCTTTTCCACCCTTTTAGCAAGGCAAGACGAGGCTTTGGAGGTGCGCACAGTCTCGCCGTGTGGTCTTTTTTATAATATGCGGGTAGCTCTTGCAAGCGTGCGGCTCAGAGGTACCCCGGAGAAAAAACATAAATTTTTATGAAATCTGGGTATTGACTATCCCAGATGGGGGACATATAATGTGTCTAAACATTTGAAAGAATGACATGAACTCAACGGCAATGAAAAGGACGAAGTGATTAGGGCTCTTTTGTTCAGAGAGTGAGGCATTAGCTGCAAGCTTCACCAAAATCCCTTTTTAACGAGCTCACCTTGGAGCTGTTTTCCTGAAAAGTATTTGGGCCCGATGATATTTAGCGGTGCGCTGAATCACCTATTAGGGAAAATCGTACGGTCTACGTTACAGACGCCAGATATGGAGATCCTTTGTGATTTCTGTACCTGCCAAGGTTCGATATTGCGAAATATCGGGCAAATACGGGTGGTACCACGGAAGCTATAGCCTTTCGTCCCTCAGTAACAGCAAGTCTGTTCTAGGGATGGAAGGTTTTTTTGTTTTTACAAATGTCAGATGTATGTAAATTTTGTAAAGGAGGATGACCAATGAGTGCACAAATTCCTGAAGTTCGGTCAACCGATGAATTACGTGAAAAGTGGATGAAACCTGAAGTGATTACAGGTTCGGAAATTTTGCTCCGTAGCCTGTTGCTGGAGGGAGTAGATTGTGTCTTCGGATACCCCGGTGGTGCAGTGCTTTACATTTATGATGCCATGTACGGTTTTGAGGATTTTAAGCATGTCCTCACCCGTCACGAGCAGGGAGCCATTCATGCGGCAGATGGTTACGCACGTGCCAGTGGTAAAGTCGGCGTCTGTATCGCGACTTCCGGACCTGGAGCAACAAACCTGGTAACCGGCATTGCGACGGCTTTTATGGATTCGGTGCCGTTAGTGGTCATCACAGGCAACGTTATATCCTCCCTGATCGGCACAGACGCTTTTCAGGAAGCTGATATCACGGGAATCACGATGCCGATTACGAAGCACAGCTATCTGGTAAGAGATGTAGAGGATCTGCCGCGAATCATCCATGAGGCGTTCCATATTGCCAACACGGGCCGCAAGGGTCCGGTACTGATTGATATTCCGAAGGATATATCGGCAGCCCAAACGCTGTTTGTTCCACAAACGGGACCTGTGACCATGCGAGGCTATAACCCGAAGGTATTGCCAAACAAAATTCAGCTAGACAAGCTGACTCACGCTATTTCTGAAGCGAAACGCCCATTTATTCTGGCAGGTGGCGGGGTTGTTTACTCCGGTGGGCATGAGGCACTTTACGAGTTTGTTCGCAAAACGGAAATTCCGATTACAACAACATTGCTGGGATTGGGAGGTTTCCCAAGTGGTCATGAACTGTGGACAGGAATGCCGGGGATGCACGGAACGTACACCTCCAATCAGGCGATTCAACAGTCGGATTTGCTAATCTGTATCGGTGCCCGCTTTGATGACCGGGTGACAGGCAAGCTGGACGGCTTTGCTCCTCACGCCAAAATTGTCCATATTGATATCGATCCTGCCGAAATCGGCAAAAACGTACCGACAGATATTCCGATTGTAGGCGATGTGAAAGCGGTACTGGAGTTGCTGAATCAGGATGTGAAACGCGCGAATCGAGCGGATGCATGGAGAGCGCAAATTCAACAATGGAAAAATGAGAAGCCTTATTCTTATAAGGATTCGGATACAGTGCTTAAGCCACAATGGGTTGTCGAGCTGCTGGATGAAACGACCAAAGGCGGCGCAATCGTGACAACGGACGTGGGTCAGCATCAAATGTGGGCAGCGCAGTATTATAAATTCAATCAGCCGCGCTCATGGGTGACATCCGGTGGGCTGGGTACGATGGGATTTGGTTTCCCTTCCGCGATTGGCGCTCAGATGGCGAATCCCGACAGACTGGTTATCTCGATTAACGGAGACGGCGGCATGCAGATGTGTTCGCAGGAGCTGGCCATTTGTGCAATCAATAACATCCCGGTCAAAATCGTAATCATCAACAATCAGGTGCTGGGGATGGTTCGACAATGGCAGGAATTGATCTATGACAATCGCTATAGCCATATTGATCTGGCCGGAAGCCCAGATTTTGTGAAGCTGGCTGAGGCATACGGCGTAAAAGGACTGCGTGCTACGAATAAGGAAGAGGCACGTCGGGCTTGGCAGGAGGCGCTTGATACACCCGGACCGGTCGTTGTCGAGTTTGTGGTCAGCAAGGAAGAGAATGTATATCCGATGGTGACGCAAGGTTCGACGATTGATCAAATGCTGATGGGGGACGAGTAAAATGACGATTAAAAATACCATTGCTGTACTGGTAAATGATCATCCCGGCGTTTTGCAGCGTGTGTCCGGCCTGTTCGGTCGCCGTGGTTTTAACATTGAGAGCATTACCGTGGGTCAATCGGAGGAAGTTGGATTATCCCGTATGGTCATTGTGACCATAGGAGATAAGAACAATCTGGAGCAGATCGAGAAGCAGCTTTACAAGCTGGTTGATGTAATCAAGGTTATTGATCTTAGCTCCAAGCCGATGGTTGCACGGGAGTTGGCGATGATTAAGGTGAAAGCAGAACCGCCTCAGCGGCCAGAAATTATGGGTGTCGTGGAAACGTTCAGAGCAGCAGTAGTTGATGTTGGAACGACGAGTTTGATTGTTCAGGTCATTGGCGATACCGAAAAAATTGATGCCATGATCGAGTTGTTGAAGCCTTACGGTATTCGTGAGCTGACCCGAACCGGGGTTACGGCCATGATACGTGGCAATGCTTAATACGGAGCTTTAACGAATTACCGCTTATAGCGCATTACATCAATAAAGAACCGCCCGCATAAGAGCGGGGGCTCGAAGAGATTTTCAAGGTTCGGTAACGATGCAAAGTCTCTTGGAGTACCCGCTCATTATGAAGGGTCCAATTAAAAGGAGGAAATTAACCATGGCAGTTACAACGTACTACGAAAAAGATGCAGAGCTCAGCGTATTGAAAGGAAAAACAGTTGCCGTTATCGGTTACGGTAGCCAAGGACATGCTCAAGCACAAAACTTGCGTGACAGTGGTCTAAATGTTGTTATCGGTTTGCGTGAAGGCAAATCGGCAGATGTTGCAAGAAACGACGGTTTTGAAGTTCTGAACGTGGCTGATGCAACAAGCCGTGCAGATGTGGTTCAAATTTTGTTGCCGGATGAAACACAAGCTTCTGTATACAAAAATGAAATTGAACCTAACCTAAAAAAAGGAGCAGCTCTTTTATTCTCCCATGGTTTCAATGTTCATTTCGGACAAATCGTTGCTCCTAAAGATAGCGATGTACTGCTGGTTGCTCCAAAATCTCCAGGTCATATGGTACGTCGTACCTATGTAGAAGGCTTTGGCGTACCGGGTCTGATTGCAATCGAGCAGGATGCAACGGGTCAAGCGAAAGAAATCGGTCTTGCTTATGCCAAGGGTATTGGCTGTACACGTGCGGGCGTGATCGAAACCTCCTTCCGTGAAGAAACGGAAACAGATCTGTTCGGAGAGCAGGCGGTATTGTGTGGTGGCGTGAGCGCACTCGTAAAAGCGGGTTTTGAAACGTTGACTGAAGCAGGATATGCTCCTGAGATGGCTTACTTCGAATGCTTGCATGAGCTTAAGCTGATCGTTGACCTGATGTATGAAGGCGGTTTGGCAACAATGCGTGATTCCATCAGTAACACAGCGGAATATGGCGACTATGTAACTGGACCACGTATCGTAACAGAAGATACGAAGAAAGCAATGAAAGACGTATTGACTGACATTCAACAAGGTAAATTTGCTCGTGACTTCATCCTTGAAAATCAATCCGGACGTGCATTCCTGACGGCTACTCGCCGTAATGAAGCTAACCATCCGATTGAAGTGGTGGGCGGACAATTGCGCGAAATGATGCACTGGATCAAAAAATAAGATCTTTTTGTACAACGAGTTCGAAAAACATGATTCATTCATAATGTAATCTTACAATGCGGCCCTGCTTATTGCGTGAGCCGCATTGTAATTTAATGCTTCTATCCTGAGGGAGGTGCGTTAGGTTGCGCAAAATATATATATTTGACACAACGTTGAGAGACGGAGAACAGTCACCTGGTGTGAACTTGAATACCCGTGAGAAAGTAGAGATCGCCCATCAGTTGGAGAAATTAGGTATTGACCGTATGGAAGCTGGATTCCCGGCTGCTTCACCGGGGGACTTGGCCGCTGTTAATGCGGTTGCCAAGGCTGTCAAAAATTCAACGGTTATTGGTCTTTCACGAGCGAGGGAACAGGATATTGATGCAGTCCGCGAGGCACTTAAGGGAGCTCAGGACCCATGTATCCATATCTTTCTGGCAACCTCCCCCATTCACCGTCAGTATAAGCTGCGGATGGAGAAGGCACAGGTATTGGAAACCGCTCGTTCAGCCATTCGTTATGGGTTAAAATATTTGCCCAAGGTAGAGTTTTCCCTGGAGGATGCAGGTCGTACGGAGCTTGGTTTTGTGGTGGAAATGGTCACCATGGCTGTACAGGAAGGTGTGTCTGTCGTCAATATTCCGGATACCGTGGGTTACTTGACACCTTATGAATACGGCAACATTTTCAAGCATGTTAAGGAGAATGTAGTTGGTGTGGAAAAGATTCAATTGAGCGCACATTGCCACAACGACCTGGGAATGGCTACGGCCAATACGCTGGCTGCGATCCTGAACGGGGCGGATCAGATTGAGGGCACCATTAACGGTATCGGTGAACGCGCCGGAAATACCGCCATTGAGGAAATCGCGATGGCGCTGGAGACGAGACAGGAATTTTTCCAGGCCAAAACGTCTCTGCAACTGTCCGAGATTGCACGTACGAGCCGTATGGTCAGCCGTCTGACGGGTATGGTCGTGCCGGGCAACAAGGCGATTGTTGGAGCGAATGCTTTTGCGCATGAATCGGGTATTCATCAGGATGGCATGTTGAAGGAAAAAACGACCTATGAAATCATGACGCCGGAAAGTATTGGTCTGAAGGAAAGCAAGCTGGTACTGGGCAAGCATTCCGGTCGCCATGCTTTCCGCGAACGCTTGATCGAGCTGGGCTACGAATTGAGCGAAGAGGAGCTGAACCGCTCCTTCGGACAGTTCAAGGATTTGGCTGACAGGAAGAAAGAAGTATCGGATGATGATATTCTGGCGCTGCTGGAAGAAAAACTGGCCGATTCACCAGAAGTTTTCAAGCTGGAAACGATTTTTGTAACCTATGGCAACGAGGCTACACCTTCCGCCAAGGTACGTCTGGTTACAGACGAAGGTCAGGTTATTGAGACGGAAGCTGAAGGGAACGGTTCGGTCGATGCGATTTACAATGCGATTGACCAAGCCAGCAGTGAGACAGTCGTTCTTTCGGATTACTCGATCAAGTCTGTTACCCAAGGTAAGGATGCTCTGGGTGAAGTGCATGTCGTGTTGACCCAAAACGATCTATCTGTACAGGGACGTGGGGTAAGCACTGACATTCTGGAAGCAAGCGCCCGTGCTTATGTGGATGCATTAAATGGCTTGATCGACAAGCGTAAAACCTACAGCAATCGTGTAGATTACAAGTCCTAATGGCTGTGATTCAAGCAAATTTGGAGTTTACAGGATCGGGTATTTCCGGTCCTGTTTTGCTTTGTCTTACTACAGATTTTTAACTTATAGGCTAAGCCTATTAATTGATAGATTCTATATCTTGGTCAAAGCCCTGCCATGTATGTTACAAAGAAGGTATAAATAATACGCCCGTAAGGCTGTAAAACAAGAGGAGTGTACGTGATGGCAGACGTGAAAAAGATTGCGGTAATAGCTGGGGACGGAATTGGACCGGAAGTGGTGGCTGAGGCAGAGAAAATTTTGAAGCGTACGGAGGAAGTGTTTGGCCATTCTTTTGAAACGGAGCATGCACTGTTCGGTGGAATTGCGATTGATGAGAAGGGTACACCGTTGCCCCAAGAAACGCTGGCTGTCTGCCAATCTGCAGATGCCGTACTGTTGGGAGCCGTAGGTGGTCCCAAGTGGGATAATAATCCGAAGGAGCTTCGCCCTGAAACAGGACTGCTAGGTATACGCAAAGAGCTAGGCCTGTTCTCGAATCTTCGTCCGGCTGTCGTCTTCGACTGTCTCAAGGACGCTTCGACACTGAAGCCTGAAGTGCTGGAAGGAACGGATCTGATCGTTGTGCGCGAGCTGACAGGCGGCATTTACTTCGGTGAGAAGTTCAGACGTGAAAGTCCTCAGGGTGAGGAAGCTGTCGATACATGCGCATATAATGTAACGGAAGTGGAGCGTATTGTTCGCCAATCTTTCGAGATTGCACAAAAGCGTCGCAAAAAGCTCGCATCGGTGGACAAGGCCAACGTGCTGGAAACTTCCCGTTTGTGGCGTGAAGTGGTTAACCGGGTCGCAGTAGACTATCCGGATGTTGAGCTGGAGCATGTGCTGGTTGATAACTGCGCAATGCAATTGCTGCGTCGGCCGTCCAGCTTTGACGTCATCGTGACGGAAAATATGTTCGGCGATATCCTTAGTGACGAAGCGGCTATGCTGACCGGATCCATCGGTATGCTGTCCTCCGCTTCTCTCGGGGAAGGCAGCTTCGGTCTGTACGAGCCGGTACACGGCTCGGCACCTGACATTGCAGGTCAAGGACTGGCCAATCCGATTGCAACAATCTTGTCCGTTGCTTTAATGTTCCGAATGACTTTCGGATATGAGAAAGCTGCTGATGCCATT
Organism: Paenibacillus terrae; assembly: GCF_005217525.1. GTDB lineage: Bacteria > Bacillota > Bacilli > Paenibacillales > Paenibacillaceae > Paenibacillus > Paenibacillus terrae_C. Next base: position 763,471 of record NZ_PNXQ01000012.1, read on the forward strand.
GAGAAGGCGGTAGCTGAGGTACTGGATGCTGGACATCGTACAGCCGATATCGCGGTAGATAAATCCAAGGCTATCTCGACAACTCGTATGGGTGATCTGATCGCAGCAGCTATTCGATAAAAGCTTGGAGGCTTTCTTGAAACAAGGTAGCTGATGATACAGCAAGTGCATGATACAGCAGCTCCTGAGCAATCAGGGGCTGCTGTTATATCTGGAAGGGTGCAGCCTGGTGAATGTGTATAAATTGTGAATTTTTAGAATCTAGTTTAAAATAATTCTAAAAAAGTAATGGTTACAATATTGACTTTGATTTCTGCGAATGATAACATTTATCAAGTAGGTTGCTTTAATACAATACAGATGATTGAGGAAAACACATTTGATGTTTTTCTTACATATTTTAAAAGGAGGATTTCATATTATGGCAGAAAGATTGGTAGGAAGACCCGCACCTGATTTTGCATTGGAAACAGTGACTGGGGACGGTCAAGAATTTGGTTCGGTGAAGCTTTCCGATTACCGTGGCAAATGGCTCGTATTCTTTTTCTATCCACTGGATTTCACTTTTGTGTGCCCAACAGAAATCACAGCATTGAGCGATGCTGCTGACCAATTTAAAGAGCTGGATACTGAAATTCTGGGTATCAGTGTAGACTCTGTACACAGCCACAAAGCATGGATCAATACAGCTAAAGAAAACAACGGATTGGGCAAACTGAACTTCCCGTTGGCTTCTGATATCACGAAAAAAACAGCAAGCGATTATGGCGTTCTGATCGAAGAAGAAGGAGTTGCATTGCGCGGCTTGTTCATCATTGATCCTGAAGGAGAATTGAAATACCAAGTGGTTAACCACAACGACGTAGGTCGTAGTGTAGAAGAAACATTGCGTGTACTGCAAGCTTTGCAATCTGGCGGCTTGTGCGCAATGAACTGGAAACCAGGCGACAAAAACCTGTAATACAAACTTAGAAGAAGTTGAACATTAAACTTGCAAGCCCCCAACAAGCGGTTTTTTACCGACATTGGGGGCTTGCTTGCCTATGTTATGCAGGGAAAGATTTTATAATAATGTGTGTTTGAATTGAACAGTACAGGGTGAAATAAGAAATAATTGTGGAAATGTTACTGTGTTTTGGAGGAATTTCAGCTGGTGAAAGCGAATAAGGTAACATAGAGGATACACAAGGCGGAACAGGTTTTGTTCAGAGGAGGCTGAGCCCGGATGAGTTATTGCTGTGGAGCAAGCATGGTAGGAACCAAGGGAACGCTGAAGCATTACCGCACCCAAGTTCATAATGTTCCTTTGCTGTTTTGCCCGGTATGTCGTCGCATTGAGGTTCATTATAAAGTCGAGAATGAGTATGAAATTTTGGCGGAGTATGCACATGGAGACGGGGCAAGCGAGATTGATTTTCAGGATTACGTCATGGAAGATGATGATACGATATTTGAGAATTGTGTGAATCGAGAGAGTGAGGATGAGTTTGAAATTTTGAAGCGCCAAATTGACATGTCTCTGGATTTATTGATGGTAGCAAAACAGATGAACGATGAAAAATGGCAGGGGGAGCTCAAGAGAAGACTGGCTGTTATGAGCCAGAGACGCTCTCGGCTTCAGCATAATAAGAGCGGCAGTTGACATCCTACACACCAAAGAAGCTCTCACACCTGGAGAGCTTCTTTGGTGTGTAGGGCGCTTATTCCTAACTTATTGTTTGGTTTTTAGTAATGTTGCGCAGATATTATGACGAAAGAAAACAGGATAAAAATGTGAATTCGACACTTTTTCCGATTGACTGGAATCCTAAGTCTTGTCTATCATAAAATTAGACTCTCAATTGGAAAGAGATGACCGGGTTTTTGAAGCTGTTTTCTAACCGTTGAAGGGTAGTCGATAGATGATGTCTTTCTCTTCTTCAAAAAATGTTAAGCGTCCGATACGGCCAGTTTATCATTCCGAAACAAGGGGGAAGCCTGGCATGATCAGTGAATTCCAAGAAGCCTTGCTTGATACCGTGGGAGCTTGCCCTCCCACACAGATCGCCAATAACAAGTATGAAAATGTGCTGGAGAACCTGGATAGTGGTATCATGCTGTTTGACAGTGACGGGGTACTGACCTTTATTAACGTGCAAATGGCCAAACTGCTGGAACTGCCGCGTAGTTCGCTGGCAGGTCGCAACTTGATGCAAATTTTGCATCATCCCGAGTTAAGCCGATTTAAGAAGAAGAAAATTATGCGGATATACAAAGAGACCATCTTTCATAGAAAGCGCTATCATGAATTGATTGATGAGTATGGTCGTCATTGGTTGATTACGGTAACCTATGGGGATCAGATGGATGGCGATTTTTTGTTCAGTGTCAAGGATGTGTCGGATTATAAGCAAATTGAGCAGACGGCGTATCAAAATGACAAGCTTGCGATGTTAGGACGCATTTCCGCCTCGATTGCTCATGAAATCCGTAACCCGCTTACTGCCATTCGGGGCTTTATTCAATTACTGCGGCCGCATCTGGTGGAACTGGGAAGAGATGAGTATGCTCGTATAATTTTGACAGAGATAGATCGCGCGAACGACATTATTTATGAGTTTCTGAATTCGTCCAAGCCTTCAGCTCCGCAAAAAACGGCTGTACCTGTGATGGGTCTGTTGAAAGAGGTTGTGATGCTGACCGAAAGCGAGGCGCTGATGAAGGGTTGCCAGATCGCACTGGATGAAAATAGCACGCTCATGAAGGTTTCCATTGATGTAAAGCAGATTAAGCAGGTCATTCTCAATATGATCAAAAATGCAATGGATGCCATCGAGGAGATCAGAGAGGACCGTGAAGGATGCATTGATATCCATACGGTGCTGGAGGGCTCGTATGTCCATATTTGCATTGAAGATAATGGTTTGGGGATGGACCACAATACATTATCACGTTTATTTGATCCATTTTTTACAACAAAAGAAAGCGGTACCGGCTTGGGACTGGCAGTGAGCTACCGGATCATCAAAAATCACGGAGGCTTTATTCATGTAGACAGTGCACATGGAAAGGGGACACAGTTTAAAATCACGCTTCCTGTAGTTTAGACTTTTGGACCTTTCACAAAAGGGAGGCGCTAAGTACTCATTCTTTTGTGTTCTACAGCTAGGTATCATTCATTTGAAAAAGACTGGATAGAGCGCAGGATCTGAAAAGATGATGCGCTTTTTTGGTGCTGTAAGCTTATTTATTTGCGTAAATATGAAAATGAAATAATGAATATAAGACTAAAAAATGATTCACCTTTCACAGATTAAATGTTATTATGTACCAGAATCCATATTTATTTTTGATACTATAGACTTAAAAAACGGCTTCCAAAGCTGTCAAACGTCTTAGATGATCGGAATTTCCGATACGCAGGGGGCTGAAGAGGCTGAATGAATACAAGGCTGGAAGTAAAGAAAACGTTAGGCATCGGTATTGCTGCGCTAGTTCTGTTTGTCTTAGTTCAGTTATTTCAGGTAACTTTGAATAAGCTATACTCTCATAATGTTTTTTTCTTGCTATACCCCATTGCAGGATTCGCCTGTGCAGCGATCTGTTTCTCTATTTTTTATCATTCCTGGTCGGTTTTGCTGGAGCATTTATCCTGGGGGCGACTTCTCATCGCTCCTACATTTCTGGTGGTTGGTCTGCTTTATCTTGTTCATATCCTCTCGTTCAGTTTTGTTAGCCTGACGGACTTTGTTTTGTCTCAGGGTATTTCGCTGTGGCTTCTTTACGTGAATCGCGTCTTTATCTCTATTATGTTTGTAGTTATTTGTTCTCTCCCCTTTAGAAAAGCCAGATCAGGATACAAGAAAACCGTTTTATGGACAGGTATAAGTTTTATTTTGCTGATTCTGGGGACTATTCAGATCTACGGACCATACTTACCGGATCTTCGTATTAGACATCAACTGGACAATCTGGGATGGATGCTGAACTGGGTTATCCTGTTTCTGCTTGTATCCAATTTTATTTTGGGCGCACGAAAATATTTTAAATATCTTCCATCGGAATTTGGTATGTTGCTTATGCTTCGCTGGATTGGGCTATGTATCGTGAGCCAGCTGTTTTATATGTCCTCTTGGCAAATGAGTGATGTAAATCACCTTATGGGACTTTTGATGAATGCTATTGCGTTTTATGACATGCTAAGCGGCTTGGTTCGGATCACGGTCCTTGTTCCATACCAGGAAAAGAAGGCGGCAGAATCTGAATTTAATTACATAGCCTATTATGATGATATCACAGGGCTACCGAATCGTCGGCGTCTTTCACAATGTCTGGAGCAAGCTCTGCGCAATCCATTAAAACCCAATGAGACGGTAGCTCTTTTAATATTGAATATTGACCGATTCAAAACCATTAACGATTCGTTGGGGCGTATGGCAGGGAATTATTTGCTGTATGCTGTGGGAGAACGCTTGGAGCATTTTTGCCGTGAAGGCGAGGATGTTTTCAGTATGGGCAGAGATGAGTTTGCGTTTCTTCTCACAGGCTACCAGGATATAGATGCCATGAAAAATCGTATTGATGATATGGTAAAGTTATTTGAGCAGCCTTTTGATATTAATGGTGAGTACTATCATGTGATGGTGAGTATGGGGATAGCTTTATATCCTCTGGATGCCACTCAGGGTGAGCAGCTCATTCAGCATGCGGATACCGCTGTCCATAATGCCAAGGAGCAGGGAGTGAATATTCAGCGGTATACCAGTGTCATGCAGATGCGGGCGCAGGAAAGGCTCCAATTGGAAAATGATTTGCGGCGTGGGCTTGAAAATGGAGAATTTTCACTGGTGTATCAACCGCGTGTTCATTTGCAGAGTGGTGAATTGACGAGCCTGGAGGCACTGGTGCGTTGGAATCATCCTCATCGCGGAATGGTGATGCCAGGAGATTTTATTCCAGTGGCCGAAGAAAGTGGTCTGATCGTGCCTTTGGGAGAATGGGTGCTAAGGGAAGCATGCTTACAAAACAAGCGTTGGCAGAGGGCTGGATACCAGCTGATCCCGATATCAGTGAACTTATCCATGCGCCAATTTCAGCAAAAAAAGCTGGTGGATGTGATTCGGGGCATTTTGGCCTTTACGGGACTGGAACCGTGCTATCTGGAGCTGGAGATTACAGAGAGTATGACTTTTGATAAGGATCGAGCCTTTGAGCAACTGAAAAAAATAAAAGCCATTGGCGTTGCAATCAGTATCGATGATTTTGGAACGGGCTATAGCTCGTTGCATTATTTGAAAAATCTTCCGATAGATCGTCTTAAAATTGACCGTTCCTTTGTCAATGAGGTGCTGGTGGACAGCAAAAATGCGGCTATTGTGTCGACCATTGCTTCCATGGCCCACCATTTGAAGCTGAAGGTTACGGCTGAAGGCGTGGAAAATGAGGGTCAGCTCCAATTTTTACAGGCTCAGGATTGTCATGAGGGTCAAGGCTATTATTTCAGTCGGCCTATTTCGGCGGAATCCTTTGAAAACTTGTTTTTGCGCAAACCTATGAATTGGCTGGCTAAGGATGGGGTGTAGTTTGCTTGCAATTTACAGGCAGGTAAGTTATAGTAGATAACATCCTGATTCTGCTGGTTGACAACAGTTTGATTATGTCATTACATGAGAATTGCGATATTGTAAAATGCGGGTGTAGTTCAATGGTAGAACTTCAGCCTTCCAAGCTGATAGCGTGGGTTCGATTCCCATCACCCGCTTTGCTTGTAAAAACCTTTGAAACCCTTGTGGTGCAAGGTTTTTTTTTACCCCTAGCTCGACGGACCACAGACTCTTTATTAAAATGGGACGGATCAAGGGCATTGGATTACATATATGTTAGCCGGGATGCCAATCAGGTCTCCCGGCTTGTTTGCGTTCTTACAAACCATTTTTCACTATTACACAAAATTATAACCATTTGTTTCGCTTTCATGCTATAAATAAACAGATAAAAAGAACTATTTACCATTTTATAAATGAATAGTATAGTATAATTATTGTAATTAAATATAATAAAAGGATGGTGTAGTTTCAATGAGGAAAATTTTTTTATTAATTCTTGGCTTAACCTTTGTGCTTTTCGCTTTTCCAGCAACCTCTACGTTCGCTGCGGCTGATTTCCCGAATACGTCGACGAATGGACTTACAGGTTTTGCTGGACAGGCCAAAAATGAAAATGGAGCTTCCAAGCCCACCACAACCGGGGGCAAAAACGGACAGGTTATCTATATCAACAATCTCAACGATTTGAAAAACCAGTTAGGGGATTCAACTCCCAAAATCCTGGTAATTGAAAAAAATATTTCTGCCTCCTCTAAAACTGTTGTCAATATTGGTTCCAACAAATCGCTTATCGGTTCATATGCCCAAAACAAGCTGGTTAATATTCATTTGAAAACAACGGCTAATTCCGGGAATGTAATTTTTCAAAATCTGACTTTTGAACATAGCGCCAGCATTAACGATAATGATGATATTCAGCTTTATCTGACTGCGGGTACAAACTATTGGATTGATCATGTCACTTTTGCAGGTCACAATTATGTTTCCAATGGTTCAGATCTGGACAAGCTTTTGTACGTAGGACAATCGGCTGATTATGTAACCATCAGTAATTCCAAATTTGCTAATCATAAGTACGGCCTCATTCTGGGTTATCCTGATGATAGCAATAAAAGCTACGACGGCTTACCTCATATCACTATCGCCAATAATTATTTTGAAAACTTGCTAGTTCGTGGTCCTGGGCTTATGAGATATGGATATTTCCATGTTAAAAATAATTACATCAATAATTTTCAGTTGGCCTACACGATAGCTACGAATGCAAGAATCTATTCGGAGTACAACTATTTTGGAAAAGGTAGCGAAAAGGGCGGCATTCTGGACGATAAAGCAAATGGAGAATTTAAAGACGTAGGCAGCTTTCCAGCCATTACCAACCAAAAGTCGCGGGTGACCAACTGGAATCCGAGCAAGAACTACAGTTATCAAGTTCAAACTCCTGAATATACCAGGGAGTTTGTAACTAAATATGCAGGATCGTCCAATACAACCCTTGTATTCGGAAAATAATTTTGTCGTGCATTAGATTTGCAAATATGTTCTGATCTGCTATACTGACTGCAAGCAAGTATTCCGTGAAAAGGAAGGTAACGATACGTCCGATGAAGTAAGACACTGATTTTCCCCATAAACTGCACAGTTACTGGCAGGCGGCTGTATGCTGCAACGGGAGAAGTGTGTCTGAAAATGAGGTTTGGGACGTATACGTTTGCTCCGGAACGGGATTATGCTTTTTTCCGTTTACGGTTCTCTTTCTTATAAACGTATGTTCTGAAACGATTCATAGCAGTCATTCTATATTCCTTGTATGCAAGCCGCAGCCTTCTGCGGCTTTTTTGATTGCTTCCGGTGATGAAAACCGGACAGGGAAAGGATGATTACCATATGAGAACCATTTTGCGTATTCGAAATGTTATAAAGGATTGGAACGGGACGTCTTTGTTTGAGGATGTGACCATGGATGTGACGGAGGGGGAGCGGCTCGCCCTGTTCGGAAGAAATGGAGCAGGCAAAACGACGCTATTGCGGATACTGTTGGGCGACGAGGCGCCGACTTCAGGTAAGGTAGAGCATGAATTGCCGCCGGATGAGCGGGGCTGGCTGAAGCAGCAGGATACCATTCAATCCGCGCGAACTGCACTTGAGGCGGCACAGCAGGCCAGTCCTGAGCATTGGCGAGTGAGGAAGGCGCTGAAGCAACTGGAGGCTTCAATTGCCTATAAGGGAGAGGAAGCAGAGTGTCGTCTGGAGCAATACGGCGAGCTAATGGATGAGTACGAGCGGCTGCAAGGCTTTGCGTGGGAGTCCGAAGTGGAAAAGGCACTGACCCGGATGGGAATGCCTGCTGAGACGTGGCCTATTGCTTATGGTGACCTGAGTGGAGGGCAGAAGACCAGAGTGCGGTTGGCCGGATTGATGGTCAGACAGCCGAAGCTGCTGGTGCTGGATGAACCGACCAACCATCTGGATGCCGAAAGTTTGCTCTGGCTGGAGCAGTGGCTGTCCACATATCATGGGACGTTGTTGTTTGTATCGCATGATAGAGCCTTTTTGGATCGGGTAGCAACAGGTATTTGCGAGCTGACGTCAACGGGCATTCGGCGATATAAGGGCGGTTATACGGAATATAAGGAGCATAAGGAAAGGGAGCTGCGGGAGCAGGAAGCCAACTACCGGAAGCAGGAGCTGGCACGGCAGGCGTTGGAGGAGACGATCCGAAGTTACCGGGAATGGTTCCATCAGGCGCACCGGGCAGCTTCCAATGTAGAAATGGCCGTTACGCAAAGCTTTTATAAGGCCAAGGCTAAAAAGAATATTTCCCGTTATCATGCGAAGGAGAAGGAACTGGAACGGATGGAGGCCAACCGGGTTGAGCAGCCGCGTGAAGCCGCGTCTATGCATATGAAATTAAGTGACAGCGGATTTCAAGCCAAATATCTGCTGCGTGCCGAGCATGTCTATTTTAGCTACGACAACCATACCATTGTGCAGGATCTCAGCCTGAACATTGCACGAGGCGATCGTCTGGCTGTTCGGGGTCCGAATGGAATTGGCAAAACAACGCTGTTGCGGCTGTTAACAGGTCAGTTGGAGTTGTACAAGGGAAAGATCACAGCGAACCCACAGCTAAAAATCGGATATTTTTCACAGGAGCTGGAGCAGCTTCCTGAGGATCAGACATTGCTGGACAGCTTGCTGGCGCTCCCCACCATGACGCAGACAGAGGCGAGAACGGTGCTGGGATGCTTTCTTTTTGCCAGAGAAGATGTGTTCAAGAGAATCGGGACGCTCAGTATGGGCGAGAAATGCAGGGTGGCCTTTCTACGCCTGTACTTTAGTGGAGCCAACTTGTTGGTGCTGGATGAGCCAACCAATTATTTTGACATTGAAACCCGTGAGATTGTAGAGGAGTCTTTGCGCAGTTATGATGGGGCATTGGTGCTTGTCTCGCATGACCGGGAACTGGTGCGCCGGACGGCAACCCGTTTGCTTGATATGCAGCCTGGAGGCACCTATGAAATCTACGAAGGAACCGCCGACGAAAAACAGGAAGAACAGCGAAACCGTCAACAGGAACCAGAGGGTCAGGAGCAGCGTGAGGAGCGTCTTCGATTACAATTGCGTCTTACGGAACTGATGGGTACGGCGGGGCCGAACGATGAAAATGAGGAACTGCTGTCAGAAATCAGGCGTATTCGTGCCAAACTGGCTCAGTGGGATTAAACTGCTGTGTGAAAATGGGTGAAACGTATGCCCGGCTTGCCAAAGCGCGAGGGTTTGCATATAATAATGAACAATAGTTCGAAATTTGAAAATGTCTTGATGGAGAAGAGTAGGCAGTGTCCAATTGGACAGGGAGGAAGCGCCATAGGATTGAGAGCGTTTCTGCAAAACTGGGCTGTTGAAGTTCGCTCCGGAGCAGTTCCTTGAACCTCATATGCCATCTGTAGATGGCAAGCGGGCAAGTAGGGGATACCGGTTCACGACCGTTACAACGTGCAGAGCGAGATGATCATGCATAGCATGGATAACACCTGTATTGTCGAAAGGCAAAGCGCGGGATGTGCTTAGAAGGATTGTCTAACGAGGGTGGTACCACGGTCTTTTCGTCCCTTTACCGGGAGAAAGGACCTTTTTTTGTTGTCTGAAAAGCTGGATATGAAGAAAGGGGACTGAACAGGCGATGAGCGAAACCATCCAAATGAAGGAACATTTGCTGGCCTTGAAGGAAGAAGCATTGGAAGTATTGGAGAAGGTGGCAACGCCCAAGGAGCTGGCCGATCTGCGGGTCAAATATTCGGGTAAAAAGGGTGCCTTGACTGAAATTTTGCGCGGTATGGGCAAGCTGAGCGCGGAAGAACGTCCAGTTGTTGGACAAGTAGCCAATGAAGTGCGCGAGGCGATTGAAGAAGTCGTCAATCGTAAACAGGACGAGTTCACCAAAGCAGAAACGAATGAGCGTCTGCAAGCGGAAAAGATCGACGTTACGCTGCCTGGACGCACATTGCCGCAAGGTGGATTGCATCCACTCAACAAAGTAATTGAGCAGATTGAGGACATTTTTACCGGTATGGGTTACCGAGTTGCGGAGGGTCCACAGGCTGAGACGGATTATTATAACTTTGAAGCGTTGAACCTGCCTAAGAATCACCCGGCGCGGGATATGCAGGATTCGTTTTATCTGACCGAGGATCTGTTGATGCGTACCCATACGTCACCCGTTCAGATTCGCGCAATGGAGGCGATGAAGGGCGAAACACCTATCAAGGTCATTTGTCCGGGTACGGTTTTTCGACGTGATGATGACGATGCTACGCATTCTTTCCAATTCCACCAAATTGAAGGGATTGTTGTTGGTAAAGATATTCGCATGAGTGATCTGAAAGGAACCTTGCTGCAATTTGCACGCGAAATGTTCGGGGAATCGACCGAAATCCGTCTGCGTCCAAGCTTCTTTCCGTTTACCGAGCCGAGTGCTGAGGTAGACGTGACTTTTGTAAAGAAAAATGGCGAGCGCGTATGGATCGAAATTTTGGGCTGTGGCATGATGCATCCGAAAGTGCTGGAAATGGGCGGTTTTGATCCCGAGGTATATAGCGGCTTTGCATTCGGTATGGGTGTAGAACGGATTGCCATTTTGAAATACGGCATTGACGATATTCGTCATTTTTATAACAGTGACCTGTCATTCTTGAAGCAGTTTGCGCGTCAATAAACAACTATATCAAGGGAAGTGAACCCATATGAAAGTATCATTCGATTGGCTATCCGAGTATGCGTCGCTGGATCATGTGAGCGCGGAGGATCTGGCAGAGAAAATCACCCGTTCGGGTATTGAAATTGATGAGGTCGAACATCGCAACAAAGGGATTACTGGCGTCGTGGTCGGTTATGTCAAAAGCAAGGAAAAACACCCTGATGCGGATAAGCTGAATGTGTGTATCGTCGATGCGGGCCAAGAGGAAGATCTGCAAATCGTGTGTGGCGCCAAAAATGTGGATGCAGGGCAAAAGGTTCCTGTTGCCGTCGTGGGCGCGAAGCTGCCGGGAGATTTTCAGATTAAAAAGGCCAAGCTGCGTGGTGTTGTGTCCATGGGCATGATCTGCTCGGCGAAGGAACTGGGCATGAATGACAAGCTGCTGCCCAAAGAGCTGCAGGAAGGTATTCTCGTATTGCCTGAGGATGCTGAAATCGGTACGCCGATTACGAAGCTGCTGGCGCTGGATGATCAGGTGCTGGATTTTGATCTGACACCAAACCGTTCGGATTGCTTGAGTATGCATGGAGCGGCTTATGAAGTGAGCGCGATTTTGGGGCGTGATATTTCGCTGTCTGACCCGGCTAAGGATTTGGTGGAAATCAGCGATGCGGCGGCAGATCATCTGTCGGTAAAGGTGGATACACCTGAACTGTGTACGCATTATGCGGCTCGCTATATCACGGGTGTGAAAGTGGGGGCCTCTCCACTGTGGATTCAAAACCGCCTGATGGCGGCGGGAGTTCGTCCGATCAACAACATCGTGGATATTACGAACTATGTCATGCTGGAATACGGTCAGCCGTTACATGCTTTTGATGCGGATAAGCTGGAAAATGGCAACATTGAAGTGCGTCTCGCTCGTGCAGGTGAAACATTGGTTACACTGGACGATCAGGAGCGGAAGCTGGAGCCGCATATGCTGCTGATTACAGACGGCGTGAAGCCGATTGCGTTGGCAGGGGTGATGGGCGGAGCGAATTCCGAAGTTACGGATGCGACGGTCAGCATAGCGCTGGAATCCGCGAAGTTTGACGGCGGTACGGTACGCAAAACGTCCCGTCAGCTTGGACTTCGTTCCGAAGCAAGCCTGCGTTTTGAAAAAGAGGTTGATCCGGGTGCTGTTGTACCTGCGGTGAACCGTGCGGCTGCGCTGATTCAGCGTTATGCAGGAGGCACTGTGCATCAAGGAATCGTGGAATCTGCTTCTGCAAGGGCCGAAAACCGGATTATTAAGCTGTCGCTGGATAAAGTGAACCGATATTTGGGAACAGAGTTGTCGCTGCTTGAAGTAAAAACGATATTCGGCAGGCTTCATTTCGGATGCGGTGATGCTGGGCAAGGAGTGCTGGAAGTCGAAGTACCTACGCGCCGTGGCGATATTTCCATGGATGTGGATTTGATTGAAGAGGTAGCTCGTCTCTATGGTTACGATAATATCCCTACAACACCGATTGAAGGACCGACGACACCGGGAGCTTTGACAGCTTCGCAATCGCTACGCCGTTCACTGCGCAAATTACTGGCTCATGGCGGCTGGCAAGAGACAATTAGTTACTCGTTTGTGCATCCGGAAAGTACAGGCTTGTTTAATGCACTGACAGAGGGCAGCCATCCGGTACGCTTGGCGATGCCAATGAGCGAAGACCGCAGTGTGCTGCGTACAAGCATCATTCCACAAATGCTGGATACAGCAGTGTACAACATGAACCGAAAGCAGGAAAATCTGGCGATTTTCGAAATAGGAACTGTATTTTATACCGCGGAACAAACGTTGACCCGCCAGCCGCAGGAAATTCAAGTGCTCAGTCTGCTACTGACTGGTGTACGCCGTGAAAAACAATGGAATATCGGTGCTGAGAAGGTCGATTTCTTTGATATTAAAGGCGCGCTGGAAACGGTATTTGGCTATTTCGGACTGGATGCAAGCATCCGTTATGTGGCTGACCAGCCGCAAAGCTATCATCCGGGGCGTTCTGCCTCGGTATGGCTGGATGTGAATGGGGCCTCCCAACGAATCGGCACCATCGGGCAGATCCATCCGGAGCTGCAACAGTCTTATGGGCTGAATGATACGTATGTAGCGGAAATTGAGTTGCAACAGGTGATCGAACACGCCAACAGTCATATTCAGTTCAGAGAGCTGGCCCGCTTCCCGTCTGTGGAGCGCGATATAGCCCTCGTGGTGAATAAGGACGTTGAGGCAGGCGAATTGCTGCGTGTGATTCATGCGGCAGGCGGAGAGCTATTGCAGGATGCACGGGTGTTTGATGTATTTACAGGCAGTAAGCTTGGCGAAGACAAGAAGAGCGTAGCTATCTCTCTGACCTACCGTCACTGGGAGCATACGTTGACGGATGAAGAGATTAATGCGGCGCATATTCCTGTCGTTACGTCTCTGGAACAAACTTTTGAAGCGGAATTGAGAAAGTAGCAGGAAATGCGGGGAGCCGTATCGAATCTTAGTGACAGAGGTTCGATACGGCTTTTTGGCCTATCATCATGGAAGCTCTCTACTCTGATATTCACCCGCTGCGGGGAAGCCGGACTAATGGGGTTGAACGCTTCACGAAGGGCGGGTTACCATAGTACCGGACACAACTTAGAATCAACATACAGTAGTATTGAAGGAGGGCTTAATTGTGACTACACCAGATCGTACTCGCGTCACTGTAGAGATCTACGGTACTTCTTATAAACTCGTCGGAAGTAATACCGATTATATGAAGCAGGTTGCCAATTACGTGGATGAACGCATGCATAGCATTTCTCAGGCTCATTCGCGTCTTGATATGCCCCGAATTGCTGTGCTGGCTGCGGTTCATATGGCAGAAGAAGCTGTACAAATTCAGGAAATTCAGAGTCATATGAACCGGTTGGCCGGGGAGCGGGCGGAGCTTCGGGGCGAACTGGCTCAACTTCAGACGGCTCTTGGAGAACAGCAGCAAAAGAATACGGATTTGCAACAGTCTTTTGCCCAATTGAAGGCAGAGAAGGAAACACTTCTGAAAAAGTGGACGGAGAACGAATCCGCATCAGCTAGGGAAATTGCCGAATTAAAGGCGAAGCTGGAACAGCAGGAGAAAAAAGCGGTAGAACTCGAAAATGGACGAAAGCAGGCTGAACGTCAATTGGAGGAGTCCCGTCAGGAAGCTGCACTTAAGCTGAAAGAACAGCAGGAGGCGGCAAATGCCCGTATCCGCCAGATGGAGGAGCAAACCAGGAAGGAGCTGGCCGAAGCGGTCAAGCAGGCGGAAGCCAAGCTGTCGGCTGCGGAAAAGGCTCATCAGGAGCGCCAGCGTACAGAGCTGGACAAGCTGCGTTCAGCTTTGCAGCAGGAGCATAGCCGGAAGGTCACCGAATGGCAGGACAAGTGGTCCGGGCTGAGTGAGCAGTTGGAGCAGGAGCGTAAACAGGCGGAACTGGTGCTGAATGAGGAAAAGCTCCAGCATCTGGAAGCGGAGAAACGGGCCGAGGAAGCTGCATTGGAGCAGGAAATTCGGATCGAGGAGCTTCAAGAGCAATTGGAGCAGGTACAATCAGGCAGTGCAGAGCTGTCTTCCCGTCTGGGAGAGGCGCAAGAGCAGGTTGCAGCATTGAAGCAACAGCAGTCCGAGCTGGAGTCTATGCTGGAAACGCAGCGACAGGCTGCGACAGAGCGTGAGCAGGCGGATACGCTTGCGCGTGAAGAGCTGCAAAGCCGTTACAATGAATTGGCGGCGGAAGCCAAGGCAACGCAGCAGCAGGCGGCCAAGCTGGAGGAAGAACAGCGCCGGATGCAGAAGTTGCTGGAACAGGCGCATGTGTCCTCCCGCAAACTGCAAAGTGAGTTGGCTACACTGGCCGAAAGTGAGAAGTCTTGGCAGAAGCTTGCAGAGGAACGCCAGCACGCAGTAGATGAGCTGGAGCTTTCGATACTGGAAGTACGTGAACAGAAGGAGACTGTACAGGAGCAATTACAGCATGCGGTGGCTGAGGTTGAAGCTGTAAATCATAAGTTTGCTGCACAGCAGCAACGTCTGTCGCAGTTGGAAGCGAGAATCAAGGAGCTTTCACCTGAGCTGATTCGCGTTCAGGATGAGCTGGAGAAGGCAATCCTGCGTGAGCAAGAGGGAACAAAGGCTTACAAAACGCTTCAGGAACAGTATGGAAGCATGAAGAGCCGGGCGGAGCAACTGGGACAGAATATCAAGCAGCTCCAACGTGAGGATAGCGAACGGCGGAAGGAACTGGAACGTGCCGAAGAGGAATCACTGGAATGGCAGCTTAAATATGAGCAGTTGAAGGCCGAAGCGGAACGTTTGGAGACCGAAGATGCTGCACGTAAGAAAGAATTTGCCTCGTGGGAACGGGAAATAGCCGTAACTGTTGAACAAAAGGAACAGCTTCAAGAGGAAATTCGTTTGGCCGTTGAAGCTGCCGAGGCGGCGAAGGCTGAACAGCGATCTGTAGATCAGGAACGGATAGCTTTACAGTCCGAACTGGAGGAAGTCGGTCAGAAGTATGAGCTGGCGGCTCATCAGCTTCGTCTTTTACAGGTTCAGCAGGATGTGGATCGGGAACATACGGAGAAGATATCGATGGAACTACGTCAATTGCAAGAAGAGTATACCAAGCTTCAATCCGAGTATAATGAGTGGATTGAATTAATCGAACAGGATCAGTAGATACGGATTATAAATGTAATGCAATCCCCGGCTGCTTATCGCCGGGGATTATTTGTATGCAGTATCCTATTCGGTTTTCGGATGACAAAAGGCTATC
This sequence comes from Paenibacillus terrae, assembly GCF_005217525.1. Classification (GTDB taxonomy): domain Bacteria; phylum Bacillota; class Bacilli; order Paenibacillales; family Paenibacillaceae; genus Paenibacillus; species Paenibacillus terrae_C. The sequence continues at coordinate 779,080 of NZ_PNXQ01000012.1, forward strand.
CAGCGGCAGAAGAAATCTGCTGTGGAACAGCCTTGTCGGAATGTGAACCCAAATTATTTCTCGCTCTTGCGGCCGGCTTCAAACGGTGTCGCTACCGGAATGAACAGGTCGATAATCCCGATAACCAATGCAGCGAGCAATGCGCCCAGAACGGAAACACTGACACTAGTTACGATATATTGAGCGATCCAGATAACCAGAGCGCTCACCAGAAAGCCTACGATACCACGTCCGAATGGTGAAACGCGTCGGCCAAACATAGCCTCAATGATGTAACCGATCAAGGCAATGACAATGGCAAGGATCAGCGCGCTCCAAAAGCCGCCTACACTAAAGCCGGGAACGATCCAGCTTACGACCATCAGAACCAAAGCGGCAACGATGAAACGCACAATGTGACCGAGAATGCTCACGGAATAACCTCCTTTGTTTTTTTGAATGTACAGGGTTATACAAAGGTTATTGTGTGGCATAAACGGCTTTCTTATGTGTAAAACAGAGTTGGCAAATAGCGTAAGTGCGCGGCTTTCGTTATAATATAGATATAAGTGAAAGGAGTAGTGAAGTTGGACTCTAAAATTTTCAAAACCCTAGAATATCAAAAAATTTTAAATAAACTAAGTCACTATGCTCAGACCGCGATTGGTCAGCAGACAGCCCAGCGGCTACAGCCCAGCGATGATTTGGAACATATCAAGAAATTGCTGAAAGGCACGGATGAGGCCTATGCTGCCGATCGACTTAAAGGAGTACCCTCGTTTAACGGAGTCGTGGATATTACTCCGGCGGTCAAGCGCGCCCGTATCGGCGGAACACTGAGTCCACAGGAGCTGCTTGGCATTCGGACAACAGTTCAGGCTGCACGCCGTGTACAGGTGTACGTGGCAAGTTTGCATGAGGAAAATCCAGTCGAAACACTGCTGTATTGGAGTGAGCAGCTTTCAGAACAGAGAGGTCTGGAAAACTCGATTAAAGGCTGTATCGACGAAAATGCAGAGGTGCTGGATTCTGCCAGTACAGAGCTTTCACAAATCCGCAGAGAGCTGCGCTCGGGTGAAGTGCGTATTCGGGAAAAGCTCGATTCCATGATTCGTTCCTCCACCGTATCCAAAATGCTTCAGGATCAGTTGATTACGATCCGTGGAGACCGTTTTGTAATTCCGGTTAAAGCCGAGTATCGTTCTTATTTTGGCGGAATTGTGCATGATCAATCCGGGTCCGGTGCAACGCTGTTTATTGAGCCTGAATCCATCGTGGCCATGAACAACAAGCTGCGGGAAACACGGTTGAGAGAAGAACGCGAGATCGAAGTGATTTTACAAAAGCTGACCGCACTTGTTGCAGAACAAGCGGATATGCTGCTATATGATGTAGATGTTTTGGGGACGCTTGATTTTATTTTTGCCAAAGCGCGTCTTGCTCGTGAGATGAAGGCAACCTTGCCTTTGATGAATGATCGTGGTTACTTGAAGCTGAAAAAAGGCAGACACCCTCTTATTCCGTTGGAGCAGGTCGTTCCGATTGATGTGGAGCTGGGCAATTCGTACACCTCCATTATCGTAACCGGACCGAATACAGGGGGGAAAACCGTTACGCTAAAAACCATTGGCTTGCTTAGTCTGATGGCGATGTCGGGACTTTTTGTGCCTGTAGAAGACGAAAGCCAGCTATGCGTATTTGATGCGATCTATGCAGATATTGGTGACGAGCAAAGCATTGAGCAAAACCTGAGTACCTTTTCCAGTCATATGACCAACATTATCAGCATCCTGAAAAATATGACGCCAAAAAGCCTTGTGCTGCTTGATGAGGTAGGTGCAGGAACCGATCCTGCGGAAGGCTCGGCTTTGGCTGTATCCATTCTGGAGCATATGCATGCTTTGGGTTGCCGTATGGTTGCGACAACTCACTACAGTGAATTAAAGGCCTATGCCTATGAGCGCAAAGGAATCATTAATGCGAGCATGGAGTTTGATGTTGCTACATTAAGCCCGACATACCGTCTTCTCGTGGGTGTGCCCGGTCGAAGCAACGCTTTTGCCATTGCTGAGCGCTTGGGATTGCCGGGCCGTATTCTTGATTATGCCCGTGGTGAGGTGACGGAAGAAGATCAGCGCGTAGAGCATATGATTGCGTCACTGGAACAGAACCGTTTGACAGCAGAGCAAGAGCGGGAAAAGGCGGAACAATTGCGCGGTGAAATGGAAGAACTGCGCACCCGTCACCAGAATGAGCTGGATAAGCTGGAAGCACAGCGGGACCGTATGCTGGAAAAAGCTGCGGACGAAGCGAGAGGTCTCGTGGACAAAGCTCGCAGCGAAGCGGAGAAAATCATTGCCGATCTGCGTAAGTTGGCTCAGGAAGAAGGAGCCTCTGTTAAGGAACATAGGCTGATTGCAGCTCGCAGAGAGCTGGATGAAGCGGAACCGAAACATCGTAAGAAAAGTGCAGTCAAGCGCCCTGTCGCTGCACGTACTCGCTCTATCGTAGCTGGTGATGAGGTATCCGTTCACAGCCTGAATAAAAAAGGTCATGTGGTGGAACTGTCCGGCAGCAAGGAAGCGGTGGTGCAACTGGGAATCATGAAAATGAAGGTCAGTCTGGACGATCTGGAGCTGCTGCAACCCGCCCAAACAACTGCACCGAGAGCTCAGAAGCCGGTAACCGGCATTAAGCGGACACGGGATGATCATGTGCGAAACGAGCTTGATCTGCGCGGTGCGAACGTGGAGGAAGCGCTGATGGAGGTAGATCGCTTCATGGATGAAGCATTTCTGGCCAATCTGGGGCAGGTACACATTATTCATGGCAAGGGTACAGGGGTTCTTCGGACCGGTATTCAGGAGTACCTTCGCAAGCATAAGCATGTGAAAAGCTACCGTATCGGAAATTACAATGAAGGCGGCACAGGCGTGACTGTTGCTGAATTGGAATGAGCTACGGGTTACCGGCTCCGTCCAGGAAAGCTTTGTAGAACGGGAGGGACAAAGTGAAGATGGCGATTGATGAATTGCTGTCACATCCGTTAGGAATGATGCTGGGTTATTTCTCGGTGGCGGTGCTGGAGCTGATTGTATTTTTGTGTTGCTTTGAGCTGGTAACCCGGTATAAATGCTGGGAAGAGATCAAACGCGGCAATATTTCAGTTGCGATGGCTACGGGCGGGAAAATGTTCGGTATTTGCAACGTGCTCCGCTTTGCGATGGAAGCCAAATCCAGCGTGTACGATACGATGATTTGGTCGTTCGTCGGCTTTTTACTGCTGCTTGCGGCGTACTTTCTGTTTGAGTTTCTGACACCGGTATTTTCAATCGATCAGGAGATTAAGGAGGACAACCGCGCTGTCGGCTTGTTCTCCATGATTATCTCGATATCGTTATCTTATGTGATCGGTGCCAGTGTAACTTGACACATCCTGTATACTAGAGCTTGGTATACGCATGGAACGGAAGGATGATGAAGCTTGGAAATGACTATTTGTCCATGGTGTAACATGGAAATTATTTGGGATGAAGAATTGGGACCTGAAGAAGAGTGCCCTTATTGCCATAACGACCTGAAAGGGTATTCGGATATTACCGATGATGAAGATGAAACGGAGTCTGATTCTGCATATGTTCATGGGCATACGGATGAGCACCGGCATGTAGAAAGTGAGCACATGCGTACTCATGCACATGACCACGAACACAGCCATGATGATGTGGCTTCTGCGGGTCAAGCCGCGTCTCTCTCTGGGAAGGAAGACCTAAAGGGCTATCGCACCTTGAGCATCCAGCTTGGGGACGAGGATGAGCAGGATATTTTATATGAAGCTGAGAATGAAATCATAGTAGAAAAGCCTGCCGATGCTCCGTTGTTGCAGGACAACGAGCTTCACAAGCTGCCTGTGCTGCATACCCTGCAAAAATTCGAAGAAAGCGGTGCGGATCTGATGGCCTATGAACAAGGCGCTGAACAAATTCTCGACAGACAAGATGAGGTGCTCGAATGTTCCCAGTGCGGTGAATATATGCTGCATGCAGGTTCGCAAACCGTGACAGGGGAAGGGTTTGTACCGTCGATTTCTCCTGCGCTCGGCAGACCTGTTCTGGATTTGCCGTTTGTCTTAAATGTATATGTATGTCCAAGCTGCTTCCATGTTCAGCAGACGTTGTCAGAGGATGACCGATTGCGTTTGTTAGAGAAGCTGAGTGGTATTTCCAACAATTAAATCATATTCCCCCGGATAAGCCCAAGTTGAACACGGGCATCTTAAACCGAAGAAGCTCTGAAGCAAGCTGAGTTAAAAGGAGCTGAATGGTGATTTTCGGTTAGGGGGAACTATATTGAAATCAAACCTGAACGGACAATCCATTCTGCTGCTAAGCCTGAATGGATTGTTTGTTTTTGCGGCAGCTTTGTCAGGTACTTTTCTTAACGTATATCTGTGGAAAAGCAGGCAGGATTACGCGATGATTGGCTGGTTTAATGTCAGCCAGCAAATTGCGCTGGGAATCATGGTTTGGGTGGCTGGAAAATGGGTCAAGGAGCATAACAAAATGAATGCTCTGCGCGTAGGGACCGCATTGTCCGGGTTATTTTATCTGGTGGTTTTATATACGGGATCGCAGGCCGTAAACTACATATGGCCGTTAGGGATGCTATTGGGTGCAGCGCTGGGTTTGTTCTGGCTGGCTTTTAATGTGATTTTTTTCGAAGTCACAGATCGGGTAAGCCGGGATCATTTTAATGGCTGGGTCGGTCTGCTGGGCTCATTTTCAGGTATTGTCGGTCCCTGGCTGTCCGGCTGGATTATCGCCCGTATGGAGGATGATGCGGGATACCGCGTGATATTTAGTATCTCTCTGGCACTTTATGTGGTAGGGGTGGTGCTGAGTTTCTTTCTTCGCAAGCGTAATACGACAGGAAGTTACAATTGGCTGGAGCCCAAGCAACGTTTGTCGCAAAAAGGAAGTATGTGGCGACCATTGTCTTTGTCGCTTGTTACCCAGGGCATTCGTGAAGGAGTTTTTGCCTTCCTGATTACGCTGCTTGTGTACGTGGTAACACAGCAGGAGTGGAAGCTGGCGCAGTTTTCGCTTATTACATCCGCAGTTTCATTTTTCAGCTTTTGGGCTGTTGGCAAATGGCTCAAGCCACAGTATCGTGCGATTGGCATGCTGTTGGGTGCCGTGCTGCTGGTGATTGTGCTTTTTCCGTTACTGTGGCGGATGCAATATAGCACGTTGCTGATAATGGGCATCGGAACCGCCTTGTTTTTGCCGTTATATTTAATCCCGATGATTTCTGCGAGCTTTGACCTGATGGGCGTGAGTGAAGAGGATGTTAATCAGAGGGTGGAGCTGGTCGTACTGCGCGAGCTGTGTCTAATGGTAGGTCGATTGACCGGAATGCTTATCTTTCTGGTTGTGTTGAGTATGAGCAAGGCACCTATAGCGATGATCTGGTTATTGATTGGGCTTGCGTTAATGCCCGTGGCGGGATGGGTATTTATGCGCAATGTACTAAAGAAGGAACAAACAACGAAGCAGAGCAAGTCTCATTCCAAGGCACGACGCTGGCACAGGCAAACCGAATAGCTTGAAATATATATTCAAAAAGAGCCTCCTAACCCACGAAAATGGGAATGGGAGGCTCTTTCGTATTTTGTATTTACTAAGCCAGCGGCTCCGTGATTTCAGGTGAAGGCTTGGTGGTACGCGTTAGTGAAAAAAGCTCCATCTCAGGTCGATGTGTGCCCGTCAGTTCATCAGCCAACAACTGCGCAGCCATCATGCTGGTGACTGTACCGTTTCCTCCGTAGCCCTCCAAAAAGTAGCAGTTCGGAAAGCGCGGGTGCGGGCCAATATACGGTAAACCATCATGGGAGGAGCCAAAGACGGCTGCCCATGCATAATCAATCTTGAATGGTATATCGGGAAAATGCTTCTGTAATGCTTGCAGCAGTTTTTTCTGTTGGTGCAGCAGTCTGACTTCACGCTGTCTCGGGTCGAGTACAGGCTCATCCAACCCCCCGATAATCACGCGTCCATCCGCAGTGGAGCGTATATACAAATAAGGACGGGCGGTTTCCCATATTAGACATTGTTCGTGCCACATGGCTGAATCTCCAATCGGCTTGGTGGCAATAGCATAAGAGCTTTCCAGTATGGCTCCGCGATCCTTTTTGATTTCCTGTGATTCATAGCCTGCTGCAAAAATAACCTTTTTCGCCCGGATGGTTCCACCGCTGGTATGACAAACTACCTCATTGTCGCCAAATTTAAAATGCTTCGCTTCGGTATGTTCATATAATTGTACACCAAGGCAGCTGGCGTATTGCAGGAGTCCCTGTACAAAACGAAACGGGTTCACCTCAGCATCTTCGTGTGTATACAGCGCAGCCGGTTTTCGAAAAGGGAAACGGGCCGCCACCTGTTGCTCATTCCAATATTCCACTGGGAATCCAAAGCGGGTTAACTGTTCGAATTCTTTTTGAAGCACCGACACATCCTCTGGCGTACTCGCATAATACAGGCTGCTGCGACGGATCAAGGACGGATCGATGTCCACTGTGCTGGCCAGCTTTTCCAACTGATCCAGAGCATCCTTACACATCCGATAAAACAGCACCCCATTAGCTTCACCAAAAGTGTTGATAAAAGAGGTCAGCGTCTTATCATTGCTATATTGCAGCAATCCGGTATTGGCCGAAGAACTTCCATGCGCCAGCTTACGCTTGTCAATGACCACCGTATCCACCTGTTGTTCTCCCAGCAGCCGGGCACAGAGAGAGCCACCCATCCCACCCCCGACGATAAGCACATCACAAGTCAAATCTTCTGTTAAAGCAGGAAAATCCAGTTTCTGCTCCAGGGTGCTAGGCCAATACGTATTCCCACTAATCAATTCCATAACAAAACACTCCTTATTAACAATAAGTAATATTCAATGTGTGTAGTTATTTAAAGTAATCAAGGTCTTAGTTCTAAAGGCTGTAAAAATCGTTAAAGCCCTTATCACTCCCAATCTCGTCGGAGTCTTGTCGAGATCTTGGCGCCTTAGTGGTGGGCGTTCCCGCCGAAGCAGCGAAGTGATCCATTTGAATCTGAAGAAGCGAAGCGCTCGCCTTTGCCACGGGATTCTTACCTCATAAATGTTTTACAAAATCAAAGAATCCCGTGGCAACAGCGATCGTAAGATCAAATGGATCGCGTAGCGTCCTCGATAGCAGAACCACCCTCACTAAATCGTCAAATTTCGATAAACTCCGCTCCTCTTCCCATATACATATAATTCCGCTAAAAGGACAAGCTAATCAGCGTGCAACAAAACATTTAAGGAGGCACAGACCATGCAATCTACGAACATGCAACCTTTGACCGGCAAAGAACTGGAGTACATCGTGGACTCCATTTCCAATGAAGAACTGCTGCTCAAGCAATGTGCGGCAACGGCAGCATCTATTCAGCATCCTGCCATTCAGCAAGCTTGTCTGCAATTCGCAAGAACTCATGAGCACCACCTGAACATGCTTTCAAATGCCCTTCAACAGCACCAGCAGCTTGCTCCTATGCAACCCCAGCAGTAATTATGGATTAACCAACAAAGGAGGTAATATCACGATGTTTTCACAGAACAATACGTCATTTATGCCCGAAGAAGATTTGCTCTATACCATTCTTGCCGATATGAAACGTACGGTGGGAGAATATACAACGGCAACAACTGAATCCAATTGTCCGTCTGTGCGCCAGCTTTTCACCGACCTTACGAGCGATACACTGCGTCTGCAAGGTGATTTGTACCGTTTGATGAGTCAGAACAACATGTACTCCACCACGACCAAAGCGTTGCGCACCGATTTGGACAAACAGATTCAGGAAGCCCGAAAAACCCAACAGGAATGCCAGCAGTTCATTCAGCAAAAATCGTCCTCCGCGGGAGTGTATAGCCAGCCTATGCATCAACAGGGCCAGCCTTCTCACCAAAACAACCCTTACTATATGTAAACAGGGCACTCCGCTTTTGAAGCTCTTTCTCATAACAAGCCGTCCGTCTGCCGGGTTCACCGGGGTGGGCGGTTTTTCTTTGCAGGTTTAAAGCGCGTATTGTATGATGTATAGTAATCTCTTTTGATGGAGGCCTTATGTAGAATGACTGAACTGAATGACTTGAAATTAAAAGTGCTGGAATTGTTAAAAGAAGATGCAAGAAGGACACCAACTCTGCTTGCTACCTTGCTGGGAGTTGCCGAGCAGGATGTATGTACTGCGATTAAAGAGCTTGAAGACCAACATGTAATCGTCAAATATGCCGCTGTGGTCAATTGGGATAAAGTTGACGACGAAAAGGTTACTGCTTTAATTGAGGTGCAAATTACACCGGAGCGGGGAAGAGGATTTGAAGGCATCGCTGAACGGATTTATTTGTATCCACAAGTTAAATCGGTATATCTCATGTCCGGTGCATACGACTTATTAGTGGAAGTAGAAGGACGCAATCTTCGTGAGGTAGCGAACTTTGTGTCGGAAAAGCTGTCGCCTATTGATTCGGTACTGTCCACCAAGACCAATTTTACGCTAAAAAAATACAAACAGGACGGAATTATCTTCGAAGATCATCAGGAAGATAATCGTCTGATGATTTCGCCGTAAAGGAAGATCATGATGAATATCAAACCTGAAGCATTGACTGACAGTAACAAAGCCATGAGTTCGTATTTGTCTCCGTTGGTGCGCGAGATTCCATCCTCGGGCATCCGTAAGTTTTTTGATCTGGTGGGCGGCAACAAGGATATTATTACTCTGGGGGTAGGCGAACCGGATTTTACAACGCCTTGGCATATGCGGGAAGCCTGCGTCTATTCATTGGAACGGGGGTTTACCAGCTATACTTCCAACGCGGGGACGCCTGAACTGCGTGAGGCGATTAGTGAGTATTTGGATGAGCAGTTTGCAGTCCGCTATGATCCCAAAAGTGAAATTATCGTAACGGTGGGCGGCAGCGAAGCGATTGACCTCGCTTTGCGTGCGTTAATTGTACCCGGCGACGAAATTCTGGTTCCAGAGCCATGTTACATTTCGTATTCTCCAATCACTTCGATTGGCGGTGGTATTCCCGTAGGGATTGAAACCTTCGCCAAGGATGAATTCAAGCTGACAGCAGAGGCGCTGGAGGCTAAAATCACACCTAAATCCAAAGTGCTGATTTTATGCTATCCCAGCAATCCAACCGGGGCGACCATGACCTATGAGGATTGGCTTCCGATTGCGAAAGTTGTAGAAAAGCATGATTTGATCGTCATTTCTGATGAAATTTATGCAGAATTGAACTATGGTGAGAAGCATGTCAGCTTCGCGGCTATGCCAGGCATGATGGATCGTACCATTCTCGTCAGCGGTTTCTCCAAAGCCTTCGCCATGACCGGCTGGCGTATTGGTTATACATGCGGGCACCCTGATTTAATTGCCGCTATGCTTAAAATCCACCAGTATACCGTAATGTGTGCGCCTTCGATGGGTCAGGTTGCGGCTCTTGAGGGTCTACGCAATGGTTTGGGCGAGAAGGATCGCATGGTGGAGGCTTACAATCAGCGTCGTCGTCTGATGGTCGAGGGGTTCCGGGAAATTGGTCTGGAATGTCACGAACCGAGAGGGGCTTTTTATGTTTTTCCAAGTATTCAGAGCACAGGGCTGAGCTCGGATGAGTTTGCGCAGCGCCTTTTGGCAGAGGCCAAGGTTGCGGCTGTGCCGGGGAACGTATTCGGTTTGGGAGGCGAAGGCTACCTTCGTTGCTCATATGCGACCTCTGTGTCTCAACTGACGGAAGCATTGGATCGGATCGGTCAATTTGTAGAAAAAGTAAAAAAAGAAGGTTGAAATTTTTTTATGGGTAATTCATAGAAAAAAGTATTTTATTTCTAAATTTATATGCTATAATATAAAATTGAAAGCAGGAAGTTCAATTTTTCAATTGCAGGAGGAGTGCTCATGTCATATGTTGGATATCATTCATCGGGTTCAATAGGATACGACATTTCCCTGGAAGATGAAATTTTGTTCCTGCGCAATGAGATGATGCGGACGTTTCAGGAAGAGAAGTCCTTCACCTCTGATCTTGTCATTGAGATCAGTTGCAAGCTCGATTTGAAAATTAACGAATACATGAAGCTGTACGGTACAGAATGCAAGGTGTAACCGTGTGAAGCCAAGCCGTACGTATAGAGAAGGCCGCAGGGCCTTCTTTTTTTGCGTTCACAACTTATGATATATTAGTGGCATGGAAGAGGGGGCGTACATATGAGAGCAGGGCTGAAAAGGCTTTCGCCATGGATCATCGGAGTGCTGGTACTCGTGCTGTTGGCGGGATGCGGGGGAAAGGACAAGGACAGTTTCTCCATTTTTATCATGGATAAGCAAGGGGATGCTTCAATTATTCGTGATGAGCTGGCGCAAAAGCTTAAGGATAAACTGGGCGAAAAGGCTCCAACCATCGAG
>NZ_PNXQ01000012.1:789570-822272 GCF_005217525.1 Paenibacillus terrae
ACCAGCAGAAACTGGTCGTTGAATATGCGGCTGGGGAAAACGATCTGTTTATTTTGCCGGAAGAGGATATGAAGGTGTATGGACAGAATGGTTCAAATTTGCCTTTAGACGATGCTTTTGACAAGAAAACGTATGCTCGGGGTGTGTTCGAGGGCGGCGTATTTAAGGAAAAGGAGCAGGGGGAAAAAGGAACCGATATAATCAAGGAAACTCATTTGTTCGGGATTCCGGTGGAGCAGATGAAGATGTTCAAGGATTTAAAATATAACTCTAAAACATTATTTGCTACCGTGCCACCGCGTACGAGTAATAAGGAAGAAGCCATCAAGGTGTTAAAAGCATTGACGGAATGATAGAGGGGATGAGATACCATGGGAATTTATACAAGAACAGGTGATGAGGGACAAACCTCGGTGATCGGTGGTCGGGTGTCCAAGGATGATGACCGTGTGGAGGCATATGGTACGATTGACGAACTGAACAGCTTTGTAGGACAAGCAATCAGCTTTGCCGAAGGAGAAAAGTTTGCGGATATTCGGGATCAATTGGAGGAAGTACAGCAGGAACTGTTTGATTGCGGTTCGGATTTGGCATTTGTCAAAATCAACGAAAGTAAATACAAGGTGAAGGATGAGCTGGCAGAGCGGCTTGAAGGCTGGATTGACGCATGTCAGGAGGAAAATCCGAAGGTGGAGCGTTTTATTATTCCGGGGGGCAGCACGTTGTCCTCAGCGCTTCATGTTTGCCGTACGGTTTGCCGCCGAGCGGAACGTCGTGCTGTCACACTGGGGAAGCATACCGAAATCAATCCTGCGGTACGTCGGTATTTGAACCGTCTGTCCGATTATTTCTTCGTCGTGGCCCGCACCGCGAATGTACGTCAAGGGGTGCCGGATGTCGAATATGTGCGCAGCAAAAAAGTGTTTCGCAAATAAGGAGGCAACCGGGAATTTGTGATGAGTTTGTACTATGAACCTATCGTGTATACGATCCCTCCTGAGGAGGAGGGAATGCTGTTGAAGACCATTTTGCAAAAACGTATGAATGTTTCACGCAAGCTGATATCCAAACTTAAGCTGACGGAACAAGGTATTATGCTGAACGGAACACGAGTGTATATCAGTGTAAAGGTACAGTCCGGGGATCGGGTGGAAATTCGTATGGAGCGCGAGCGTTCCGATGATATTTTGCCTGAACCGATTCCTTTTGACATTTTGTTTGAGGATGAGCATTTATTGGTTGTCAACAAGGCGGCGGGTATGATTGTCCATCCGACTCACGGCCATTACACGGGAACACTGGCTAATGGGGTTGTGCATTATTGGGAGGCCAAAGGTGAGCTGTTCCGGTTTCGCCCCGTTCATCGTCTGGATCAGGAGACGACTGGCGTTCTTGTGGTGGCTAAAAATCCATATGTACACCAGCATATTTCCGAGCAAATGATTATGGGAACGGTGGATAAGCGTTACACTGCCCTAGTGCACGGTTGCCCTGTTCCACAGGAAGGCAGGGTGGATGGGCCGATTGACCGTAATCCGGATGATCCACATTTGCGCATGGTGACCCCTGATGGTTATCCGGCCCTTACACTGTATAAGCTGGAGGAAGCCTGGAATGAGGGGAGCCGCATCGGGATCAAGCTGGAATCCGGGCGTACGCACCAAATCCGGGTACACATGACTTCTATCGGATGTCCGTTGATCGGAGATAAAATGTACCGAAATACGCCTGCTGACGCTGCGCAACGTGAGCGTTATGATCAACTGGATGCCCAGATGCCCCGACAGGCATTGCATGCCTCAGAGCTGTCCTTGGTGCATCCTGTGACCGGAGAGCAGTTGACGTTTTGTGCTCCTTGGCCTGACGATATGGCCCAGTTACAGGAGCTGTTAAGAAATCAAAATGGAGGGTTAACATAACGATGAGCCAGTTGAAAGTATACCAGTACTCCAAATGCAGCACTTGCCGCAATGCAGTGAAATGGCTGCAAAGCAAGGGACATGAAACGGAATTGATTCCTATTTTTGAGCAACCCCCCGGACCGGAGGAATTGACTGATTTAATCAGCAAAAGTGGACTGGAGCTGAAAAAGTTTTTCAATACGAGCGGTGAGGTATATAAGGAGCTAAAGCTGAAGGACAAGCTGGCAGACATGAGCCGTGAAGAGCAAATCTCGCTTTTATCCTCGAATGGGAGATTGATCAAGCGCCCGATTGTAACAGACGGGAACAAAGTAACGGTAGGCTTCAAAGAGGAAACATTTGATGAAGCATGGGGCGCTCAATAACGTCCAATTCGGCTCCGCGATATGTTATACTGTTGGGGTTAAATAATAATATCATGAATGGGAGCAATACAATCTGTGACACAACGTAAAGAACAATCCATAATGCTGGTTGACGGCATGGCTCTGTTATTCCGCGCTTATTATGCAACTGCTGCAAACGGTTATATAAGGCGTACAAAGGCCGGGGTGCCAACGAACGCAATATATGGTTTTATTCGATATTTTTGGGATGCGGTACAAACATATAATCCAACGCATGTCGTATGCTGCTGGGATATGGGAGGAACGACGTTCCGCGGGGAGCATTTTGCTGCGTACAAGGGAAATCGCGCTGACGCGCCGGATGATTTGATTCCTCAATTTACATTGATCCGTGAAGTGACGGACAGCCTTGGCATCCCTAACATTGGAGCGACAGGCTTTGAAGCGGATGATTGCATCGGTACGCTGGCACGCCACTATACGCAGAATGAGGACATGGATGTAATGATTCTCTCCGGAGATCATGATTTACTCCAATTGGTGGATGAGCGGACACGGGTTATTATTATGAAAAAAGGTCACGGCAATTATATGGTGTATACCCCGGAAACGCTGCTGTCTGAAAAAGGACTCAAACCCCGCCAAGTTGTGGACCTCAAGGGCCTGATGGGGGATGCAAGCGACAATTACCCGGGAGTACGGGGCATTGGTGAAAAGACGGCACTCAAGCTGGTACAGGAATATGACTCCATTGAAGGTATTCTGGAGAATCTGGATCAATTGACGCCAGCAGTGCGCAAAAAGATCGAGAGTGATCTGGATATGCTGCATTTGTCACGTAAGCTGGCAGAAATTCACTGTGGTGTACCTGTAGTATGCGCACTGGACAGCTGTCTGTTGACGCTGGATCATGTGCAAATTGTAGACAAGTTTGAGGAGCTTGAAATGAAAAGCTTGTGTACGTTAATGGGTGTGGCAACTGGATCATAACGAAGCCAGCTTGGCTTCACAAGTACAACTCGGAGTCGCATTACACATATGAGGATGCTGGCGCTTAGTGCGTTAGTGTCCTTTTTTATGCACAGTTATATTAAGGAAGATATATATTCTTGTGAAGGATTATATACAATTGCGATCAGGGGATTGACCTTGGACACGTTTCAGGCGAATATAGGGTAGAGAGAACCGGATCATGACTGAGAGGGGACAACAGCAGCTATGACAGTATTGGGAGCAATTGAGGCAGGCGGTACCAAATTTGTATGTGGAATTGGCAATGAACAGGGAGAGGTGCTGGAACGCGCGAGCTTTCCTACAGTCACGCCAGCAGAAACGATGGCGAATGTCGTTGCATTTTTTGAAGGGAAGGGTATAGAAGCGCTGGGCGTAGGGTCGTTTGGGCCGATTGATCCTATCGAAGGCAGTAATACATATGGCTATATTACAACAACGCCAAAGCCGCATTGGGGCAATTATAACCTGATCGGCAAGCTGAAAGAGCATTTTGATGTACCTATGGGATTTGACACGGATGTGAACGGCGCAGCACTGGGTGAATCCATCTGGGGGGCGGCCAAGGGACTGGACAGCTGTCTCTATATTACGATAGGTACAGGCATTGGAGCGGGTGCTCTGGTCGGTGGGAAGCTGATTCATGGATTATCCCATCCTGAAATGGGCCACATCCTGGTGCGTCGTCATCCAGAAGATACTTATGAAGGGACATGTCCTTATCACGGAGATTGTGTGGAAGGATTGGCAGCAGGTCCTGCGCTTGAAAAAAGATGGAAGGTCAAAGGACATGAGCTTTCTGTGGATCATCCGGCTTGGGAGATGGAAGCTTATTATCTGGCACAGGCTTTGATGAGCTATGTATTGATTCTTTCACCGCAAAAAATTATTATGGGCGGCGGAGTGATGAAGCAGGAGCAACTGTTCCCACTCGTTCGCGCCGAGCTTCAAAAACTGTTGAACGGATACGTACAGCATCCGAGTCTGACTACAGAAATTGATCAATATATCGTGACCCCAGGCTTGGGAGACAATGCCGGATTGTGCGGGGCTCTTGCCTTGGCAAAGGAAAAGTTGAACAAATGATAATTTTGGGTTGACGGCGATCCGAGGTACGGTTATCATATAGGCAACAGTATAGTACGGCTCAAAAAGGGAAGCACCTTTCTTGCGAATACGCGGGATAGGTGCTTTTTTTGCGTTTGGCGTTGTACCGGACTGTAACTCAATTATAAGCATGGAGGAAAAAAGCATGGAAATCGTATTTTTAAACCGCTTGTCCAAGCGGAATGAACAGGGCCATGAGGTATTTGCCCAGGTATGGATTGGACAACATGATGGGGTATGGAGTGCAGGGTGGAGCACACAACACAGCTTGGATGAAAGTACAGATGATCTTTGGTATGAGGGCAGCTTATGGCAGGAGCTGCTGCATGTATACCGCCATGAGCTGGCGCTGAAGATGGCAGAGGGCTACAGGCCCTTAATCCATGGTGTTTTCCATGAGCAGGAAGGGTCAGGGGCAGCAGGGCGTGGACAAACATTACAAAAGCTGTATTGCTATAGTGATTTGTTTCCACGTGATGATGTGTATGAGCAATTGACGATGTGGAGGCGGCAAAAGGCTGCTGCTGAGCGGAAGGCACCTTATTTTATTGCCACCAATCGTCTGCTTCGGTTGATTAGCGTCTATCTTCCCCATACCGAGGAGGAGTTGCTGGAGCTACCAGGGATGGGGCAAGGTAAAATATCTCAATATGGGCCAGAACTGCTGGCTATTACGACACAAAATGACCGGACTACGCCATTTCCGCTAAATTGGGTAACAGAGACGCTGGATGAGGAAGTTTTCTTATCATGGCTGTACAAGCAAAAAGAGACCCAGTATAAGCAGGAACTGAATAAATTCAGTCTGACAAAAACCATTATTGAAAGTATTTCAGACGGTCTTACATTGGAGCATATTGGACAGAAGGTGGGGTTACATCGTAGAGAAATGATTGAAGCAGTGGAGCATTTGGATAGAGATGGAATCGATATGGAAAAGCTGATCCGTCAGGAATTGGTGAACGTATCTGAGGAAGAGCAGACGGCAATCTGGTCTGCGTATGAAGAATTGGGGGATACGTTGCTCAAGCCCGTCATGCTGCGGGTATATGGTGAGGAACAGGCCGCGGAAACGGGGCTGGATCAAGTTTATGAGCGGCTGCGTCTGATTCGTATCCGTTTTCGTCATCAGGTGGCATCAGATCGGCATGCGGGATAACCTAGTGCAGATATAAAAAACTGCACCAAAAAAGCAGCAGCTATATATCCTGTGAGAATACGGCTGCTGCTGATTATTTTCAAACCCAATCCTTCTTGCGGAAAATACAGAACATGCTGACACCCAGCGCCACCATAATACCAATGACGACAAAATAACCATAACGTGTATGAAGCTCAGGCATATTATCAAAGTTCATACCATAAATTCCGGTAATAACAGTCAACGGCATAAACACGGTTGTAATCGCTGTAAACACGCGCATGATTTCATTCGCACGGTTAGCGATACTGGATTGATAAGCTTCTCGAAGGTTACCCATTAAATCGCGGTAAGTTTCGAAAGTCTCCGAAATTTTCACGGCATTTTCATAAATGTCGCTAAAATATTTTTGCAATTGATCGTCGATCAGCCGTAAATCCCGTTTGTTCAACGTATTGATGACTTCTTTTTGTGGACCAAGCACTTTTTTCAGCCACAGAATCTCACTGCGTAAGCCAATAATTTCATTCAAATGCGATTTTTTCGTATGCATCAGAATGTCTTCTTCCAGCTTTTCAATGCGAACCTCAATCCGGTCACCAACCAGAAAATAGTTGTCAACGATCAAGTCGATCAACAGATACATAAAACGGTCAGGCTGGCTGACCTCCTGCTCCCACAGCATAGGCTTGAGGGTGCGCAGCTCATTGATTTTCTGCTTCGTCACCGTAATGATAAAATGGCGGCCCAGGAAAATGTTCAAAGCACGTAAAAATATTTCTTCATCATCAAAACGAATACTGTTTACAACGATAAAATAATGGCTTTCGTAAATTTCAATCTTCGGACGCTGCTCTTCTTCACTCAAACAGTCCTCTACCGCGAGATCATGCATGGAGAACAAAGGCTGGAGCACTGCCAGATCATCAACATCGGCATCAATCCAATAAAAGCCTTCTGCTGGCGGAGTAAGCGCCATTTCAATTTCTTCGACAGGGGTAAAAACCCCGTTATTTACCAAACGGATTTTCATATATGTCACTCCTTATGCTCCGTCGTAACGGAAAATACATGTACCTAAAAGCATAAGGAATGGACTCAGTTAGCCGGAGCGGGTAAGCGGCATCCCCATCAAAAGCCAGAGGCTTTTGGAGCATGCAGAGCCTGGCGTCCCGTCTTTCGGCAAGCTGAAGTCATTCCTATGCTGTTGTTCAGGGATCGCCGCCTATTCGGACTCGGGTCGCCTTCCATTCCGGATTCACCTCACACATGTTCTTTTTTAGGTTGCCACAGTATCACAGAAAGCACTCTAAATCTGCACCACTGCTTTATATTTTCGCCTATAGCACTTGTATAGTATAACGCTCGGCCTACAGCCTTTCAAGCGCAAAATCATGGGCTAAATCAATAGGAGTGACAAGAGCTTCGGCGATGGGATAATGTATGATTTAACATATGGAAAAGTAAACCGAAATGTGAATGCAGGGGTGGAAAATTACAAGTCCCATCTTGACGAAGCCCATCGGATGCATTAAAGTGAACAACAAGAACTTTTTATGAACCCAAATTGAATATAGCGAAATCTTATCAAGAGCAGGTGGAGGGACTAGCCCGATGATACCCGGCAACCGGCGATTTTAATCGCACGGTGCTAATTCTTGCAGGACGCGCGCTTTTTACAAAGAGCGATGCCCTGACAGATGAGAGAGGCGCATATGGATACAAATATGACCTTTCTCGTAACCGAGGAAGGTCTTTTTATTATATGCCCGGCATCTCAACATGACGATTTTCGCAAAAACTTCACCGAACAAGGAGTGAGTTTACATGCCGATTAAAATTCCGGATACACTACCTGCCAAGGAAGTGCTGGAGGGCGAAAATATTTTCGTAATGGATGAAAGCCTGGCCTATCATCAGGATATTCGTCCGTTGCGCATCGCCATTTTGAATTTGATGCCTACCAAAGAGACAACGGAAACCCAACTGCTGCGCCTGGTCGGCAATACCCCGCTTCAAGTGGACGTTACGCTGGTGCACATGAAGTCGCATGTATCTAAAAATACATCGCAGGAATATTTGAACATGTTTTATAAAACCTTTGATGAGATCAGAAACAGCCGTTTTGACGGTATGGTTATTACGGGAGCACCCGTTGAACAGCTTGAGTTTGAAGATGTGAACTACTGGGAGGAAATCCGGCAAATTTTTGAATGGACGAAAACGAATGTAACTTCCACCATGCATATCTGTTGGGCCTCACAGGCGGGTCTGTACCATCATTTCGGCGTTCCTAAATACGGACTTGATTACAAATGCTTTGGCGTGTTTTCACATAGCGTTATTAAACCTAAAGTGAAGCTGCTACGCGGTTTTGATGAATTGTTTTATGCACCTCATTCCCGGCATACAGAGGTTCGGCGCGAAGATATCGAGCATATTCATGAACTGGAGCTTTTATCCGAATCTGAGGAAGCCGGAGTGTACCTGGTAGCTACGCGTGATGGCAAACAAATCTTTGTAACCGGACATTCCGAATACGATCCACTTTCCCTGAAATGGGAATATGATCGTGATGTCGCCAAAGGGATGGATATTGAAGTACCGAAAAATTATTTTCCCAACAATGACCCTGAGCGTACACCGCCCTCAACCTGGCGTGCGCATGCCAATTTATTATTTTCAAATTGGCTCAACTACTATGTATACCAAGAAACCCCTTTTGATATCGGGCCCCAGATTTAAAATGGGGCTTAACGTTTATCTCTACGCAGTACCACCTTGCAGCAGCGCAGCAGTATAGATATGATAATCCAATTTTGCAGCATATGTTATAGCACCTATTGTGGAAATGAACAGGAGGATTCATATGAGTGAGAAACAGTGGAAAATTGAAAGCAGATTGGCACAAATTGGTTCAATTGAAGAGCCGGTAACCGGAGCGGTGAATTTTCCGATTTATCAATCTACGGCGTTTCGCCATCCCCGTTTGGGTCAAAGCACAGGATTTGATTACATTCGCACGATCAATCCGACACGCAAGGTGCTGGAGGAGGCGTCCGCTACACTGGAATCCGGTGATGCAGGCTTTGCATGCAGTTCAGGTATGGCGGCGCTGCAAACGGTATTTGCCCTGTTTGGACAAGGAGATCATCTGATTGTATCGCTGGATCTGTATGGAGGCACGTATCGTTTGCTGGAACGTATTTTATCCAGATTCGGCGTGACGGCGAGCTATGTGGATACGAACGATCTTGAAGCCATCGAGCAGTCATGTCGACCAAATACCAAAGCGGTATTCATTGAAACGCCTACGAATCCATTAATGATGATTACGGATATTCGCGCTGTAGCCGAATGGGCATCACAATGTCAGCTGCTTACCATTGTAGATAATACCCTGTTAACACCGTATTTCCAGCGTCCTTTGGAGCTGGGTGCCGATATTGTGGTACATAGCGCAACCAAGTATCTGGGCGGACACAATGATGTGCTGGCAGGCTTGATCGTATCTAAGGGTAAGGAGCTATCAGCCGAGATTTCCTTCCTTCATAATTCCATTGGTGCTGTACTTTCTCCGAGTGATAGCTACCAGTTGATGAAGGGCATGAAAACATTGGCGCTGCGTATGGATCGGCATGAGCATAATGCGACGGTGCTGGCCAATTATCTGCTGACGCATCCGGCGGTGGCTGAGGTGTTTTATCCGGGGCTTGAGGGTCATCCTGGGCGTGAAATTCAAAAAAAACAATCCAGCGGCAACACAGGTATTTTCTCTTTTAAAGTAAAAGATGCCCGTTATGTGGAGCCATTGCTTCGAAACATTAGGCTTATTGCTTTTGCAGAAAGTCTGGGCGGTGTGGAATCGTTAATGACTTATCCTGCTGTGCAGACACATGCCGATATACCGGCTGAGATTCGGGATGCAGTGGGAGTAGATGATCGGTTGCTGCGCTTCTCCGTCGGCATTGAACATACGGATGATTTAATTGAAGATTTGCGTTCAGCGTTGGAGGCGGCACGTCAGGAAATCGAAGGAGGACAACAGCAATGATTGAGGACGCGCGGAAAATCGGGCAAGAGTCGGAAAAAGAACGGAAATTTGCTACCAAGCTGCTACATTTTGGCTCTGAAATCGATAGTGTTACAGGTGCGTCGAGCGTACCGATTTATCAGGCGTCCACCTTTCACCATCACGATATTTTCAATCCTCCGCTGCATGACTACAGCCGTTCTGGCAACCCGACACGGCAAGCTTTGGAGGACTATATCGCCTTACTGGAAGGCGGGGCCAGAGGGTTTGCCTTTGCATCGGGCATGGCGGCCATCTCCAGTACGTTTATGCTGTTGTCCGCAGGGGACCATGTCATTGTTTCGGAGGATGTATATGGTGGGACCTACCGCCTGCTGACTTCGATTTTAAAACGGATGAACATTGAAACCACCTTCGTCGATATGACAGACATCAACCTTGTGAAAGAAGCATTGCAGGAAAATACGAAGGCAGTGTACATGGAGACGCCCTCCAATCCAACCCTCAAAATCACCGATGTGGCAGGGGTAACAGCTTGGGCACAGGATAAAGGACTGCTGACACTGCTGGATAACACCTTTATGACGCCATATTATCAACGTCCAATTGAGCAGGGTGTCGACATTGTGTTGCACAGCGCAACCAAATTTCTCGGCGGCCACAGTGATGTATTGGCAGGTCTTGCGGTAGCACGTACGGAGTCGTTGGGCAGACAAATCAAGCAGCTTCAAAATGGACTTGGAACCGTATTAGCCCCACAGGAGTCGTGGTTGCTTATGCGCGGGATGAAGACACTGGAAGCGCGTATGGCTCACAGTGAAAAGAGTGCAGCGAAGCTGGCCAATTGGCTGAACGAGCGAAGTGACATTGAGGCGGTATACTATCCGGGTCTGGAAAATCATCCGGGGCGTGCTGTACATGAGAGCCAATCCAGTGGATATGGTGCGGTGATCTCGTTTGATGTAGGTTCCGGTGAGCGTGCAAAAGAGGTACTCAATCGCATACAAATTCCGATTGTGGCGGTAAGTCTAGGAGCTGTGGAAAGTATCTTGTCGTATCCGGCGATGATGTCACATGCGGCAATGCCACACAGTGTACGTCTGGAGCGTGGAATCACGGACGGTCTGCTGCGTTTCTCCGTAGGTCTGGAGGATATTGACGATCTGATCAATGATCTGAATGAGGCTCTTCGCTAAAACAAAAACACGGCATAATAAACATAAAACCTAAAAAAGCAGCAAGCTTCTGTGTAGTGGGAAGCTTGCTGCTTTGTGTAAGCGCGATATGGGGGAGGACAATATGAATGGTGTTGCACAACCCCATTTTCCCTTTCCATGGGACAATCTACCGTAGAATTATAGCTTGTTCGTCGCATCATCCCCTGGGTAGAAAGCAGAAAGAAACGGGAATAAGTATGGTTCCTTACCTAAAGTTATGTTAGTATTATCATTAGGTTTTACTATGCTATACAGCACAGACAAATACAAAGCCAGTCATGAACACATATAATACGACAGGGTTCGAACGCAGGTTTGTGAAATCATTCTCGTTCATAAGTCCTGTCTTTCATTTCGTCCCCCTGTGAAAGCGAAGGAGGATACACCATGAGTGTAATCGATCATATTTTAGATAAAGCCTTGCGCAGCGAACGCCTGAATTTAGAGGACACCGTTGCTTTGTTCGAGTCAGACGAGGTAGAAAAAATCGGTCATGCGGCGAATAAAGTGATGAACCGTATGCATCCTGATCCGATCAAAACCTTCGTCATCGGACGAAATATTAACTATACGAACGTCTGTGACGTATACTGCCGCTTTTGCGCCTTTTACCGTAGACCGGGCTCGGATGAAGGCTATGTCCTCCCCGATGAAGTGATTTTCCAGAAAATCAAGGAAACGCAGGATGTAGGCGGCACCGAGATTCTGATGCAAGGCGGAGTGAATCCTAACCTGCCGTTCAGTTACTATACCGATTTGCTCAAAGCGATCAAGGAGCGTTTTCCTGATATTACGATGCACTCCTTCTCGCCGGCTGAAATTCATAAGATGAAGGAAAAATCCGGCTTGTCCATGGAAGATACGATTCGAGCCATTCATGAAGCTGGATTGGATTCTCTGCCGGGGGGAGGCGGAGAAATTTTGGATGACCGCACACGCCGCAAAATCAGCCGTCTCAAAGGCTCTTGGCGGGATTGGATGGACGTGATGCAGACCGCTCACAAGGTGGGTATGAACACGACAGCTACGATGGTAATCGGCTTTGGCGAGTTGATGGAGGAGCGTGCGCTGCATTTACTGCGTGTTCGTGATGCCCAGGACGAATGCATTGAAAACAAATATGATTCCGAAGGCTTCCTGGCCTTTATTCCATGGACCTTCCAACCGGATAATACGAACCTGAAAAAGGAACGCCAGACGCCAGAGGAATATTTGAAGACTGTTGCAATCAGCCGCCTTGTTCTGGATAACATCAAGCATATTCAGTCTTCGTGGGTAACGATGGGACCGGAAATCGGTAAAAAATCATTGTACTACGGTTGCGACGACTTCGGTAGTACCATGATTGAGGAAAACGTCGTTTCCGCCGCAGGCGCAACGTACAAAGTTAACATCGAATCCATTTTACAGCTGATCCGCGAGACGGGTCATGTTCCGGCACAACGCAATACTCGCTATGATATTATTCGTACCTTTGACGGTGCCAGCAGTATTGAACATGACTTTATTATGCAAAATTAAGACAAACACACCATAACTAAATTAACACATAATGGAGCATGTAACCTGTTATTTTCCGGTAGTAACATAAAGCTTGTCTATCATTAATCCAAATGGAAGGATTAATGATAGACAAGCTTTTTTGACGTTGGTTTCCATCATGTTTTGGCTGCTTAAAGTTTGAAGACACGCTCTAGTTGTCCTCTTTTTTCTAAATACTATCGTATTGAAAGGCAGCTATCGTCATGATAGTATATTAATTAATGGAGTGTTATAATCATACATTAATAAGTGATTTAAGCGATCCATATTTTGAATTCAAATACATATGAAGGTGAATCTTATGCTCAAAGTTAACCGAAACGACCAACGTCCCCTATGGCAGCAACTTCTAGACCAAGCGATTCATAATATTAGAACAGGAAAATGGCCACCAGGGGAATTGCTACTCCCATCTCGTGAGCTCGCTTTATTAGTGGGTGTCTCGCGCTCAACCATACAGATTGTTTATGAGGAATTATTCAGCCGTGGATACACCGTGACATCTCGGCGCGGTGGAACAAGGGTAAGTGAGTGGAGCTATATAACAGGCTCTTTTGAAGATGTTATGCCTCAAGGGCCAGTCACCCCTGAATTACCTGTATTAAACGCTGCAGTCAATCATCTACACGGCTGGCTTAGAGGCAAAGAAGAGCAAAATGTGGAGATTGATTTCTGTCCCCACGAACCTTATTTGGACCAACATTTTCAAAGAAAATGGAGACAATCATTTTTACAAGCCTCCACAGAAATGGACTTGGCGAATTGGGCTTATGGTAACGCCTACGGTTTTGTATCACTGCGCGAACAGATACAACGGTATTTGTCACTTGAACGAGGAATCCATGTGCATATCGATCAAATTATGTTAACCTCAGGAGCGCAGCATAGCCTTGATTTGATCGCTCAAGCGCTATTAACTGAAGGAGACACGGTTTCTGTTGAAGATCCCGGTTTTCCTGCAGCTTGGATGACCATGAAATATAGGAGTATGAATGTTGTGCCCGTTCCTGTTGACGAGTACGGATTACAGGTAGATCACATTCATCCACAATCCAAGCTAACTTTTGTCACGCCTTCGCATCAGTGTGCAGTTGGAGTCATAATGTCGGAACCCCGGAGGCAACAATTGTTACGTAAGGCTACACAACATCAATTTTGGATTGTTGAGGACGATTATGATAGTGAATTTCGATATCGTGGGGACCCACTTCCTACGTTATTCAGCCATCAACCCCAAAACACGTTATATATGATGAGCTTTTCCAAAATGGTTGCTCCTGGAATCCGAATATCTGCGATTGTTGGGCCAAAAGGGGCCATCCAACAGCTTGCTCATGTCCATGCACTCACTTATCGTCATCTTCCAATTATGGAACAATTGACGCTTGCTCATTTTATTGAACACGGGCATTTCATGCGCCATATGAGAAGAGTCAGAAATGTATATCGGCGCAGACATGCAGCCATGACAAAGGCCCTAGCTGCTACTGGTCTAGACAAGCGTTTTAAACTCAGTGGGGTAGAAACAGGATTGCACATGCTTCTCGAAGCTGAGGAATCGTTTGACGAAGAAGCTGTGACTAACCAAGCGCTCAAAGAAGGAATACGTGTTTATCCCCTAAGCAATTATTGTCTAAATAGCGACCGAAAAGGATGGGTACTTGGTTTTGCTAAAGTAGATGAGGAGGCAATTGAAGTCGGTATTTATCGCCTTGCGGAGATGCTTTTATAAGACACCGTCTACGCCGAGAAGCATCATCAAAGCTTCATGAGATGGCGTAGCTACCACTTCTGCAGCAAAGGTGAATACTCGTTGCTTACCGCCAAGCAGCTTCTCATCCGTTTTACAACTTTATCCTTTGACAGCCCATATACTTTACGGATGTGACCGTTAATCAGCCGAAGGTGGCATATACCACCTCCACAATATATCTGCCATACCTTTGTGACCTTATCTGTCTCTGTACTGATTTTCAGCCTTCTATTGTTTCTGCTCAGCTTGTTGAATTACATTCGTACTATATTGCTTTTTTCGAAATTGTCCATGTATCAAAAGATGTGCCGCTAAACCTGTAATAAGTCCCCAAAATGCACCTCCAACTCCAAGTAATGTAACATTTGCGGCTGTTGCCAAAAAAGTAATTAATGCTGTCTCACGTCCCTTGGGATCTGTTAATGCGTTGGCAAGGCTACCGCCAATTGTACCCAGGAGTGCCAATCCTGCTAAGGTGGCGATAAAGGTAGCAGGAAGAATCAGAAACAGAGCAGACAGCGTCACACCAAAAATGCCGACAACAATGTAAAAAATGCCACAGGCAATACCTGCAATGTAACGTTTTGTTGAATCCTCGTGCGCGTCTTTCCCTGTACAAATCGCCGCTGTAATTGCTGCTACATTAAAGGCGTGTGAGCCAAAAGGCGCTGTTAAGAGCGAGCCCAAACCCGTTACAGTCAAAATCGGATTCGCGCTCGTTTTAAATCCGTCATTTCGCAATACTAGCATTCCAGGCATATATTGTCCCGTCAAGGTAATAATAAACAACGGTAATGCAACACCCAATAAAGCATGAAACGAAAACTCCGGAACGACAAATACCGGCGATGCAATTGCCAATTTGATATTACTGAAATCTACTTTCCCCACACTAATCAAATAAATAAGTCCGATTGCCAAAATACCCACGATAGCGTAACGGGATGTAAACCTTCTTAATACTACATACGCAGAAAACAGGACAACTACAAGCAGAGGGTCAACTTTCGCGCCACCAAAGGCTGAAATGCCAAACTGCAGTAAAATACCTGCCAGCAGCCCTGAAGCAATGCCTGGAGGGATTAGCCGGACGAAACGTTCGAACATCCCCGATAACCCCAAAATAATAAATCCTAAAGCAGAGATAATATAGGCACCAATCACTTCTGGATAGGGGGTTACAGCTAACGCCGAAACAAGAAAAGCTACGCCTGGTGTTGACCAAGCGGTAATAATCGGTTCACGGTATCGGTAACTTAGCCATATACCAGTTGCACCCACACCAATAGAAATCGACCATATCCATGAAGCGGTCATTTCAGAGCTTAGACCTGCTACTTTTGCTGCCTGAAATACGAGAATAAATGTACCCCCATAATTGACAATGACAGATATTAAAGCAGCTATAGTGGGTGAAATTAAATCGCGGCCGCGCAGTGAAGTTGATGTTGTGTTCATAAGCTCTCTCCTGCCTCTCTCCTAATCGTTCTGACGCGCGTTTTCGTTCCAGTAATACTCATATTTTACAACGTCTTTTACTTTATTCGTTTGCAAATGTCCGATAAAATGCCATTCCACCTGGTTGTACTGCTGCATAAGTAGTAATTTCCCCAAAAGCTCTTGAGCTTGTTTTCACCAAATAAAGTTTCGCCCGCTTGAATGGCAATTTTTAATTTTTCAAGGGGTACGATTTTTGTCGCTAACAACAATTTCACATCTTCTTTCTTGCGCCCTGAAGCCTGGCAAGCCAATTCCATCCGTTATCGTACGGATTCAAGATTTTCTTCGACTAAATGGCCCATGTTCGTTCTACCCTCTTTCTGCTTCTCACCCATGTATTTTGTTCAAGTATTTTAGCTTTTCCCATTTCTGATGCCTTCTTATCAAAATTTTTGGTTCTAACATCAGTAAAGAGCCACAGTCCTTATGATTAGGATCCACGGCTTTTGGTCATTACTCAACCTGGCTGGTTTAACTTTCATCCCAAACCCTGTTTTATAGATGTAAGTAACCTCTATATTGTTTCAGGAATGGAGATCACGAAGAAAGACACATGCAAATTAGCAAAAATAAATGTTTTCGTTAGAGACCGCTATTAGACTGTTTTTGCTGGTCTATACATTTTTTCTTCTTCGATTGGATTTTCTTTCGCCGTTATATGATAGGGGTCAATGCGGTATACCTGAACTGGACCTCCGAATACAGCGGACCTGTATTTGTCAACGTGCTGTTTGGCCAATGGGCGGTTATAATAATCAGGCACATATTTTTGAATCATTTCCTGCAACATATGTGTAACCTCGTCCAGATCGACAATAGGCTCAGCCTTGCCGAAAATCATAACACTCATATATGCGGTGTCTGTCTTGGCTGGTACTGGATCAGTAATAGTTCCATATTCTTCGCAAACTGTAAAACAAACCTCTGGATTTGTACTCATCACCTGATTGCGTCTCCCGCCTGTAGCCCCATGAAAATAAAGCTTTCCGTTTGACCAAACGTAATTGAGCGGAATAACGTATGGCAACTTACCATCAACCATACCCAGATGTCCAATCCTCGCTTTATTCAAGAAAGAATCAATTTTGTCACTGTCCAATACTTCTCTTATCTTGTAACGAACCTTATCCATTTTCAACCGCTCCTCTAATGTTGGATTGTTTTCGTTAGTATATCAGTCGTTGGATTGAGTGAGTACATCCATAATCTAATAATTAAACAATCCATATTTTTTTACTAAGCAGATTCCTTTCCAAAGCTGCATGAGGGGGCTTCGGCATTGCTCAAGTTATGAAGACGTTTAACCAGCGGCGACTTGAACGGGACTTTCATTTGATCAGATGGGATAAATGCATGGGAGTACCCGCTCACTATGCGCATGATCCACCGCTACTTATACTAAGATGTATCTTGAAACAAGCTACTAATAATTCACGTTTCTGTAGCAGGCGCAACGCAATACCCGCTATGATATTATTCGTACCTTTGACGGTGCCAGCAGCATCGAACATGACTTTATTATGCAAAATTAGAAATACATCCTTTAATATATCTTAATCACAAAAAACGCTTATCTATCATTAATCCGTGTAGAGGGATTAGTGTAGATAAGCGTTTTTTAATGTGTTTATTATTATGGATTATTCTTTTTCCTCAAATCGCATTAATATAGAAAGGAGGGATGCCTGTGGAGGTTAAAGATACGCTGATGTTGATGATTCAATTTGCAACGTTGGTGATCTTGATTATTTCCTTCAACAAAAAGAAATAGACCGCCCTCTGGAAAAGGTTAGCGGTCTATTTCAGCGCCTTTGTTAACACAGCCACCGCCCTTATAAGCGGCTGTTGCTAAAGAGTGAGGATGCTACAACATCCTTACTCTTTTTAGTGTATACATCTTAGCTATATTTTATCATATTGCCGACTAGCATGGCAATGGAATAAAAGCGTATTACGGTAAATATACTTGGCCTGCTACACTTCCCATCGCTTCACATACATAATCTCAGCCTGCGGGTCTGTCATTTGGATGACTGCCTTAAATCGTTGCAAATCTAATAGGTGAACGCTGTAGACGATGACCTGTTCATCTTTTTCCTCTGTCAGTCCACCTCTATTTTTGCCCTCTATCTGTGCAGGATTTCCCACAGGCATATTGTGTATACGAAGTCTGCGGTATAAGGCTTCTTCGATGGTTTGCTGATCCTTGCTGACGACACATACCATGAGGGTCAGACCATTAAACATCAGTCGGGCCGTTTCATAGGCAGCAAGGCAGGAAAGGGCTGAATACAGAGCTGGCTCCCAGCCTAGCATGAAGCCAGCCGTAATTAGCAGCAAACCATTACAAAGCATCACAATTTGTATCAACGGAATCTTCCGATGCGTTAATAACAGACTGGATGGACGGCCTTCGTCAGATTCATTTAGCCCCAGAGAATCGAGCAAACCTCCGTGACGGGCCGCCAGCCCTGCGCCAAGTCCGATGCAGACCCCGCCGCCCAGAGCGCATACTACCGGATGGCCACTCACTGCCGGGAATGGAGACAGAATAATGGCTGAGCCTGAAAAGGCAAACAAACCTGGAAGCGCCCGAAGCAGCATGGGCTTGTGGGTCGACAGAGAATACAGCAGCATCAGCGGCAAGTTCAAAATGAACAGCAGTAATCCAAAATGTTCTTGTGTGTAAAGCGACACGAGTCTGGAGATGCCTGTGACGCCACCAGCGATCATATCATGCGGATGCAAAAACAATTCCAGACCGACGGATGCCATAATTCCGCCAATCACCGTATAAAAGACAGGCAACCTGCTCGCATCTCCCGAAGCGGGCTTCACAAGCCGCCTCATAGAGCTTCGGCATGTTTTACAGCGTGCGGCATAGCCTTCCCTCCTATTGGATTGTCGTATCCAGCTTTTACATTTCAGTTACACTGAGTTCCTCTCTTCCTTTCGAAGGCGGGGGTCCTTGAATTTGAAAACTTTATTCATCATATTAAAAATAGGTTTTGACTGCTTTGCCAGTAACGGAGCCATAATCGCCAATATAAGTACATAGATAGCTGCAAAGGGCTGAACAATATCCAGCAAACCGCCCTCTTTGCCCAAATTAGCCATAATGATCGAGAACTCACCGCGGGCCACAATCGTCAAACCGATATTTGCCGACGCCTTGGGTGACAGAGAGACAGTGCGTCCAGCCAGCATCCCGGCCCAAATGTTACCGATTAACGTAAGAATGACTGCTGCCAGCGCAAGCCAGATCGCGTTTCCTCCCAGAGACAGTGGGTCAATAGATAGTCCGAAGCTGAAGAAGAACAAGGCGCCAAAGAAATCGCGGAAAGGAACAATTAAATGCTCGATCCGTTTGGCATGTTCTGTTTCGGCCAGCACGAGTCCGATTAGTAAGGCTCCGATGGCTTCCGCCACATGAATCGTTTCCGAAAAACCTGCCACAAGAAACAGGGAGCCAAAAATAACAAGTCCGAATACCTCATTGGAGCGAATACGAAGAATTCGATTTAACAGAGGGACGGCCTTCCGACCGATAATAATAACTGCGAGCATAAAGCCAAGCGCGATTAGCGCCGATAACAGCACACCCCCGAGCGAGGATGAATCGCTGAGAACCAATCCGGAGAGGATGGAAATGTAGACGGCGAGGAAGACATCCTCAAACATAATAATGCCTAAAATCATTTCAGTTTCAGCATTAGCGGTTCGCTTCAGATCGACCAACACCTTGGCAGCAATAGCGCTGGAGGAAATCGTCGTGATCCCGGCAATGACGAGTGTCTCTGCAATGGGAAAACCAGTTAGAAAGCCGAGCGCCAGTCCTAATGTAAAGTTAATGCCGATATATATGGTGCCGCCCACCGCGATGGAACGGCCTGATTTA
The DNA here is from genome assembly GCF_005217525.1 of Paenibacillus terrae. GTDB lineage: Bacteria > Bacillota > Bacilli > Paenibacillales > Paenibacillaceae > Paenibacillus > Paenibacillus terrae_C. The sequence goes on from NZ_PNXQ01000012.1 coordinate 809,042, forward strand.
ATCAAACGGCCTACCGAGAACTCCAGTCCCAGGTAGAAGAGAAGAAATAGCACCCCGATTCTTCCCATAAAATCAATAAAAGACGCGCTTTCGATAAATCGGAAATCAAAATGCCACAGCTCCATCGCATGCGGTCCGACGGCCATTCCAATCAGAATATAAAAAGGGATGACCGATAAGCGCAGTTTGGTGGAGATAAGTCCTGCTGCGGCGATCAGAGCAATAGCCAATCCAACCTCAAATACCAGATGATCCATCCAATCACCCGCTTCCGTTCATAAGAATTTGTTTAAAGCGTTTTTGCTGATCACGTTCCCCGACCACGACCACAGTAGCACCTTCGCTAATAATCACTTCCGGGCCGGGATTTACATACTTGTTCCCTTTTTTCTCTACAATGGCAATAACCGTAGCTCCTGAATTTTGCCGTACATCCAGCTCACCGATGGACTTGCCAACACTAGCATAGTGAGGCTCCACTCTGTACCATTCAATAATAAAATCGTCGAACGTCATTTCTACGCTTTCAAGCTGCTTGGGCTTATACGTCATGCCACCGATAATGGAGGCTACCAAACGTGCTTCCTGATCACTCAGGGTCGTCATGGAAATACTTTGTTCCAAATCCTTATAATCAAAATGATACAGCTCACGTCTGCCGTCATCATGAATAATAATGACAATGCGATCGCCACTTTCCGCATCTATTCGATACTTAATCCCAATTCCTGGCAAAATAGACTCTCGAATATCCATTTGTAAAGCCTCCTGTATTGTACATTTGTTTAAAATTGGTATGGGAAATAAATCACATACATTAGGTGTGACATGGAACTTTTTTTACATCTTAAAATTACATTAATTGGCACAAAAACAGACAGAGAACAGACTTATTTATTGAAATATTAGGAAAATTTTACAAAGAGACATGCAAATATGATGTGCATGTAAAAGGGGTTAAGCCACATAACTGGAGGTGAATTTAATGGGGAACAAGTAGAGTTGCTTTTTCAGCTTGTAGATGACAGGAATAAAAGGCAAGCGCAGTTTTGGAATACTCAATAGTAGCACCAACGCCACCAAAATGACAAAGGGAAGTGATTTGGCCGCAGCAATCACCAGATGAAGGACCGGAGAGGATTTGCGGATGGCTGGTTTGGAGTGATGCTCCAGCCCATGGGAGTCCGTTTCCAACGAAGAAGCTTCAACAATCGGCATGAGAGAAGATCCCGCAGTAAACTGGAGGGATTGAGTAGTATCTTCCGCGTGAAACGTCACAGGAAGGGACAAAATCTGAACGAGGCTCAATATGACAATCATGAGTGTACGCAGCATGTTCAGCATCGTTGACATCTAATCCCCTCCCTCTTGTGAAAAATTCATATTAATATAACCTTAACATACCCAACCCTAAATATTCAAACGTATTGAGTTTGTAGCCATTCTTTATAACACCAAAACCTTCTCTTTGAAACCTGATTTTTCTCATTTTACACTGTATCCTGTTTCCAGTCGTTCACTTCGTATAACCCTTTAGAGCCCGCCATATACTGTAATCAGTGATCGAAAGGAGTGAGCCAATGGAACTGTTTACAGTGTGGACCCATACAGACGGAAATCAGGAAAGCGACCGTTTTTATCAGGTGGTCAAGAGTAGAAACAAAGGACTACATATGTCACGGCGCGGATTTCGATTCACTTTCAGACAACTGGAAAACAAAGTGGCCTGGACCTGCAAGGGTACAGAGAGCAATCCGGCGTTTGAAAGCTTTCTCCCCTGTGTATACAGCATCATGGCTTCCGCAATAGCGGATTATATTATCGAAGTGAAGGAATGGGGGATGCTCAATCTGATCCTCGCTAAAGCCTGTTCGCTACTGGAGGAAGAGGATACGGAACAGATTCGCAGCATGGTGCGCTCTTTGTTAAAGGATGATGGGCGAAGAGGACGTATGAAGCGTCACGGCAAACTGGTGGCCTTACTGGAAAAGGATTTTATGGAGCTGCGCGTGGTTAATCTGGAAGGGCTTATTCAATTCAGGTTGAACGCATACAAAAAAGAGCTTGAGGAAATCGTCGACTATGCCATGGAAGAATTTTGGGCAGATCAGCAGTATGAAGAATTTATGGGATTGCTCAAATATTTTGTGTTTTTCCAGGAAAGTAAAGTTCCACTGGTGCATGTGCTTCATCAGGGGGGGCATGATTTTACCATCCTTGATAGCTCCATGGTGCCGATACCGACACCTGAAGGAGATGACATTATTGTGGAGATGCCAGGAGTTGAACTTGAAATGGAAGTCGAGGACAGAATTGTCAGCACACTCATTTCGATTTCTCCTGCTTCCATTATATTACACACAGACGACGAGCACACCCCTATTGTACGGACGCTCCTGCATATTTTTGAAGATAAAATGAAGCTCAGCAGACTCTATCCCGGACAGGATGTTCAAAAATAATCAAATGCTCGTATAAACCAACGGATTTCTGGAAAGCCTTTGCCTCAAGGGGAGGTTTTTTATGAGATCCATGTTGGTTTGGAAACGGATTTTGGGAACCTTGTTAACCGCCACTTGTCTGGTATTGCCCGGCAATGAGGTTTACGGTCACAAAGAGCCGGTCCAGCATAAAAAAGGGCAGTCAACGCCTGTTTTGGCTCCGCGGGAGGAGCAGGTAATTACGACTATGACGGTCACGGCAACAGGATATACAGCAGGCTATGAATCCACTGGCAAACGGCCAAGTCATCCCGGTTACGGTATCACGTATTCCGGTGTTAAAGTGCGTCGTGACAAAAACACACTGTCCACGATTGCGGCTGATCCCAAAACATTTCCTTTGGGTAGCATTTTGTACATTCCGGGTTACGGCTACGGCATTGTAGCAGATACGGGATCAGCGATCAAAGGCAATAAAATCGACCTGTATTTCAAAACTACCCGGCAGGTATATTCCGAGTGGGGCAAGAAAGAAGTGGATGTGCAAATTATTAGAAAAGGAAACGGAAAATGTACGGAGAAGATGCTGAATTCGCTCCAAAAGGTGATCGAGACGCACAAATCCATTCCGGCCTCTACGCTGGATGATTCCATATAATTCGTGTATATAGTTCTTCCCGGCTTCACATACTATGTTGCGGGATAAAGCTTATCCCGAAAAACATATTGGGAGGCTGAAAATTATGAAAAATCAAGGAAACAAAGCAAACACAGGAAGCCAGTACAAAGCGGAATTTGCCCAAGATAACTCGGTAGGAGTCGTTTCTCAAAAGGTGAAAAAGTCCCAGCAAAATAAAATTCAGGACAACTTCCAGACACCAAATGAGAAGTATGGTGAAGAATTCGCAGCAGATCAAGTCGGCACAAGCTCTGTAGCACAAAAGGTACAAAACTCCAGTCTCAGCAAAGTTCAAAACAATGCTCAAACACCAAATGAAAAATTCGATGAAAACTTTAACACGAAATAAAAAAGCATATACAATTGATAATGCTCCGGATTCATATCCGGGGCATTTCGTGTTTGAACAAGGGGTGGTCACTTATGGGGTTTGAGGTTTTATCTCCTTTTTAATTGTTTTTAAGGTGGAATTAAGGTTTAAAGTGCAAAATAAAGTCAGCTAAACAACACCACCTTGAAGCATAGGGTTTGGGAGGAGATATACAATGGACGAATTTAAAAATAATAATTCTGGACGCCGGGATGAAAACGATCAGGTTGAATCCGATAAAACAACTCGGCAGAATGATTCAAATGGTTCTTCATATTACTATTCGTACGGTCCCTTTTCTTCAGTTCAATCAGATGGACAACGCAAGGATGGGAAGCTTGTAGAGAAGGACGTTGAGATTACGCCACCGCAGTCAGTAAGGCCACTTCCTTCCTCATACCATCGTGCAGGGGCGGAGCAACAACAAGACGCCTCGGGTCGGAACGGCGGCAACTGGCAATTTAAGCAAAATAAACCCAAGTCCCAGGTAAAGACGATCTTCCTATCCTTTTTGGCCGGGATGCTGGTTATTACGGTTCTGATGTACACGGCCGACCGCACGAATATGTTCACACCTGAGACGGCGTTGACTTCGGCGGCAGCTGAAAGCGGAGCAACGACCAATTCGGAAACGACGAGTCAGTCTCCTAACGCAGTTCCGGCTGTGATGCCTTCCGGCACTGCAGACGTTCAATCCGTTGTGGCCAAAGCGGGTCCGGCAGTCGTTAAAATTGAAACACTGGCTAAGCAATCTAGTGGTAGTGGCAGACAAAGCAGTCCTTATTATAATGACCCGCTATATCAATATTTTTTCGGTAATCAGTATGGAGACAGTGGTAATAGCGGAAACAACGGCAGCAGCAATGAAAATGAAGGCAGCAACAGCGGACAACTGACTCCGCTTGGTATTGGTTCCGGCTTTATTTTCGATAAAACGGGCTACATCCTGACGAACAATCACGTTGTTGAAGGCGCCAATGTGGTCCAGGTCACGGTAGAGGGAACCAATAAGCCATATGAAGCCAAAGTGCTGGGCAAAAATGCAGACCTGGATTTGGCTGTGCTGAAAATTGAAGGCAAGGATAACTTCCCGACGGTAACGTTAGGCAACTCCGAAAATGCTAAAGTCGGTGAGTGGATGGTAGCCATCGGTAACCCTGAAGGCTTCGAGCATTCGGTAACAGCCGGGGTGCTGAGTGCGAAGGAACGTACGATTACCATTAACAGTGAGTCTACGGGAAAACCTACTCAATATAAACATTTAATCCAGACCGATGCGTCCATTAACCCGGGGAACTCTGGTGGCCCTCTGTTGAACCTGCAAGGACAGGTTATCGGCATGAACGTAGCTGTCAGTGCTGACGCACAGGGAATCGGGTTTGCGATTCCGTCCAATACGATTTTGGAAGTCGTCGACAAGCTGAAAAATAATCAGCCTATTCCGAAAGAACCCGTTCCTTTCATTGGCGCAAGTCTGTTGAATCTGAGTCCCGAAGTAGCCAAGGAATTAGGGACAACCCTGACTGAAGGCTCGGTGGTGCGGGATATTATCTACAAATCACCAGCTTATCAGGCGGATCTACGCCCTTATGATGTGATTATCGGAGCTAATGGTACTCCTTACAGCACATCACAGGAGCTGATCGATTTCATTCAAAAGCAAAAAGTGGGTACAGCACTGACGCTTAACATTGAACGGGCAGGACAGAAAAAGGATGTTCAGTTAAAAGTGGGTAACAAGAACGACTTTAGCTCGACTCTCCAACAGTAATCCAATCATCCTTTAAAAGTGAAAAATGTGAAAAGAAACGGAAGGAAGCTACCTTCCGTTTCTTGCTGTATGTGGAGGCAAGATGCTACACGCGTCTACTCCTGCTACAATAGAGTGAAAAGAAGATAATAAAGGAGCTCGATGGTGTATGCGTTCTACCATTCTGATTATTGATGACGATGAAAAAATTGTGTCCATGCTGCGCAGAGGGCTGGCCTTCGAGGGCTACGAAGTGATGACGGCTGCCAACGGCGCAGAGGGATTGAATAAAATGCTTACAGCTGAGCCTGATGTTGTCGTGCTGGATGTGATGATGCCGCAACTGGATGGCTTCGAGGTATGCCGTCGCATGCGGGAGGGAGGAAGTACGGTGCCCGTTTTGATGCTTACAGCCAAGGACGAGGTGGAGAACCGGGTTAAGGGATTGGATCTGGGTGCAGACGATTATCTCGTCAAGCCATTTGCTCTGGAGGAGCTACTGGCTCGTGTGCGGGCGCTTCTACGCCGTAAAACCGATCAGCAGGATCATAATGGACATCGACTGACCTTCGAGGATTTGCAGCTGGATAACGAATCGCGTGAAGTGGTTCGCGGCGGCAAGCGGCTGGAGCTGACGGCAAAAGAATTTGAACTGCTCCACTTGTTTATGCAAAACCCGAAGCGCGTTCTGTCTCGTGACCTGATTATGGACAAAATTTGGGGCTATGACTACAGCGGGGAGTCAAACGTGCTGGAAGTGTATATTGCCATGCTCCGACAAAAAACGGAGCAGGATGGCGGCAAACGGCTCATTCGTACGATTCGGGGAGCGGGTTATATTTTAAGAGGTGATGTGTAATTATGTCTATTCGTTGGCGACTGACAGCTTGGTATTCCAGCATCTTGGCTATAGTACTTGTTATGTTTGGACTGGCTATTTACGGACTGGTATATTATTACACATATAATGAAGTGAAAAGTCAGCTTATGAACCAGACGCCACGTATTAACAAGCAGTTACTGCTTACCGTCAAAGGAGGACTGTTTGAGGTCCCCAATCTGGATTTGGGCTTGGTGCAGGGTCGTGGAATTGATGAATCACAGCTATATGTACAAATTTATAATTATACATCCGGCGTCACCAAGACGACGCAAAATATGAAAAATCTCGATATTACCTTTCCGGTTCCATCCACAGCGGCTGGAGCGGTTCAAAATGAGGGAATTCGACGTGTAAGTGTGGATGGGGATTCTTTTATGATTTATCAGCAACCGATCAAATCCGAGGAACTGGGATTAGTGGTTGGACTGTTACAGGTGGGGCAATTTACAGGCTCTCAGGATCGGCTTATGAACAGGCTGCAAAGTGTGCTTGTATACGGTTCGTTATTTGCTTTACTCGCGGCTGCGACCTCAGGCCTCTTTTTAGCTCGCAAGTCCATGAAGCCGCTGGTCAAGGTGATCGAAGGGGCTAATCAGATTCAGTCCAGTAATGATTTGAGTGTCCGGATCGAATATGATGGACCGCCAGATGAAATTGGGCAACTGATCGCGACGGTTAACAAGATGCTGGGGCGTACGGAGGTTTTTTATAAGGAGCTGGAGGATGCTTATGGAGCCCAGCGCCGTTTTGTAGCCGATGCTTCCCATGAACTGCGTACGCCGCTTACGACAATTCGAGGCAACGTTGATTTTTTGCTCAAAATGTGGACTACCGAGCCGGGAGACCGTCCCAATCTGGATGAAGCGATGATTCGTGAACTCTCTATGGAGGCCCTGAGTGATATGGCGGATGAAGGAAAACGGATGAGCCGTCTGGTTGGCGATATGCTATCGCTCGCCAGAGCAGATACAGGGAAAACATTCGAGAAGGCTCCGGTGGCGCTGGAGCCGCTCGTAAGTGAGGTTGCCAGGCGTGCTCAATTTTTGGAGCGGACGTCCGAATGGAATGTAGGTGACTTTTCGATACTGAATGGCATTTATATGGATGGCAGCAAGGATTATCTGCAGCAAATGCTGTTTATTTTCATAGATAATGCGTTCAAATACACACCTGAAGGTACGGTCCGATTTGATGCTATCGTCTATCAGGGACAGGTAGGTCTGCGGATTAGTGATACAGGCATCGGGATGGACAAGAGTGAGGTTCCCTTTATTTTTGACCGCTTTTATCGGGCGGATGAGTCGCGCGGGGTGACGGAGGGAATTGGCTTGGGTTTGTCCATTGCCAAGTGGATTATAGATGAACATCATGGGTCCGTGGAAGTGGTTACACGCCAAGGGGAAGGGACGACATTTATCATCTGGCTTCCGGTCAGCTTTTCCGCGCCTTTGGAATAGGCTATAATAGGAAGGCAACTACATCATAGAATTGGCCGGTAAAGGCTTGGATGCCACAGCTACTCAGTTTTTGGAGCTGTATACTGTGTCGAAGAAAGCGGGTGCTATTTTTGGAAGTGCTCAGAATTTCGCCCCGGGGTTACTGCTACGGCGTAGTCGATGCCATGGTATTGGCTCGTCAGGCGGCCAGAAACTTGGATTTACCTCGGCCTATTTATATACTAGGCATGATTGTGCATAACAGTCATGTCACAAATTCCTTCGAGGATGAGGGAATTATTACACTCGACGGCCCTAACCGCATGGAGATTTTAAGCCAGGTGGAGAGTGGTACCGTTATTTTCACCGCTCATGGTGTATCCCCTGAGGTTCGCAAGCTGGCTCGCGATAAGGGGCTGACTACCGTTGATGCAACTTGCCCGGACGTGACGAAGACTCATGATCTGATTCGGGAGAAGTCTGCCGAAGGCTATCAAATTATTTATATCGGCAAAAAGAATCATCCCGAGCCAGAGGGGGCCATCGGCATTGCTCCCGACCATGTTCATCTGATTGAGAAGGAAGAGGAGATCGATGGCCTTATGTTGTCTGCGGACAAAATTCTAATCACGAATCAGACGACCATGAGTCAGTGGGACATCAAGCACATTATGAAAAAGCTGCTGGATAAGTTCCCAGGTGCCGAGATACACAATGAAATCTGTCTGGCCACTCAAGTGCGTCAGGAAGCGGTAGCTGAGCAGGCCGGACAGGCGGATCTGGTGATTGTCGTTGGCGATCCGCGCAGTAACAATTCAAACCGATTGGCTCAGGTGTCTGAGGAAATTGCGGGTACAACAGCTTACCGTATTTCGGATGTAACAGAGCTGAAGCGGGATTGGCTGGAGGGCGTTCACAAGGTAGCAGTCACCTCTGGAGCTTCTACGCCTACGTTGATTACGAAAGAGGTTATTTTGTACCTGGAACAATATGATCCGGCTAACCCGGATACATGGGAGATTCAGCGGACGATTGATATGAAGAAGCTGCTGCCCCCTGTGCGTGAAAAGTCAAAAACGACTAAATAATTTATAACAGATCATGGCTGCTATTCGGGAAAGGGATCCCGGATGGCAGCTTTTTTTGAATTGGACGGAAGCCCACCCGGACTAAATCGGTATCACGAGGATCGAAATTGCAGGCCAATATTCAGGCTAATTAAGTCTTGACGAGTACAGGCAAAACAGGTATATTTACTTTAACGAATAAAAGCTTGAAAGCGAACAAGCGTTTAAGTGTCATAATGTATGTGGGTGTTCCATAAAATATGTTTTATGAGAGAGGAAGAAAAATATGATCGTTATCGCTGGTGTCCAAACACCTGAAGAACATATCCAGGCCATAGTTGCAGTTATTGAAAAAGAAGGTTTGCAGGCTCATGTTTCCCATGGATCGGATCGTACGATTATTGGGCTGATCGGTAGTGTAGAGCCTAAGCTGGCTGAACACCTGCGCCAAATGAAGGGCGTAGAGAATGTAGTCAAAATATCGAAGTCTTACAAATTGGCGAGCCGCGATTTTCATCCCGAAAATACCGTCATCTCTATCAAAGGTGTGAATATCGGCGGAGGCGAGCTTGTTATCATGGGTGGACCATGCGCCGTTGAGTCTGCTGCGCAGATTGACGAAATTGCTGCATTGGTTAAAGCTGCGGGTGCACAGGTTCTCCGTGGAGGTGCTTTTAAGCCGCGTACGGGTCCCTACAGCTTCCAAGGAACAGGTGTAGAAGGCTTGATCATGATGGCCGAGGCGGGCAAGAAGCATGACCTGCTGACCATCACAGAGGTTATGACACCCGAATACGTGGATATCTGTGCGGAATATGCGGATATTTTGCAAGTAGGTACACGTAACATGCAAAACTTTGATCTGTTGCGCAAGCTGGGATCCTGTGGCAAACCAGTGCTGCTCAAACGTGGTTTCAGTTCGACTTACGATGAGTTCCTGAATGCTGCCGAGTATATTTTGGCGGGCGGTAATCCGAATGTTATGCTGTGTGAGCGCGGAATCCGAACATTTGAAACCTACACGAGAAATACGCTGGACCTGTCAGCTATTCCTGTTCTGCAACAACTGAGCCATTTGCCGGTTATTTCCGACCCGAGCCATGGCACAGGGCGTCGTGAGCTGGTTGTTCCTATGACGAAGGCTTCGGTGGCTGCCGGAGCAGACGGATTGATTATTGAAATGCACACAGACCCCGACAATTCGATGACGGGTGATGGTGTACAATCCCTGTTCCCGGATCAATTTTCAGATTTGCTGAAAGATTTGGAATTGCTGGCCCCAGCTGTAGGAAAAACATTCCATACCCCCAGTACCATTTCTTAAAACCAATACTTAACATTAATGCATAAAAGTTGTGCCGCAACGCAGTCAATTGATTAAAATCGCCCCCAAAAGCCCGATGTTTCGGGCTTTTTGTGCTATTCAAATGTTATCAAGAGCGTAAGAATATCTAACATTAGTTTAAAAAATACCTTACATAGCTATTGACCCGTGTCATGTTTGAGATTTATAATGACGACAGAAAAAAACATTCGATCATGAACATTTCAGGGTTGTATAAGACTTAATGTTCGGAAAATTGGGAGGAAGAAGACATGTCCGTTGAAAATGTATTAAAAACAATTCAGGAAAATAATATTGAGTGGGTAGATTTTCGCTTTGTAGATTTGTCCGGCCGTGCTCACCATATTTCGTTGCCAGCTTCCGAAGTAGATGAGGAAACATTTGTTAACGGTGTTGCTTTCGACGGTTCTTCCATTCCTGGCTATCGTGGCATCGAGGAATCCGACATGGTTATGCTGCCCGATGCGGAAGCGGTTTTTATCGACCCTTTCACTCAGCATCCTACACTGAATATTCTGTGTGACATTGCTACGCCAGACGGCGAAAAATACGACCGCGATCCTCGTGGCATCGCAAGAAAAGCAGAAGAATTCCTGAAAACTGCTGGTGTAGGTACGAAAGTTAACTTTGCACCTGAATCCGAATTTTTCATTTTTGACGAAGTGCGCTACGGAAGCAGTATGAACAGCTCCTCCTTCTTCGTAGATTCCGAAGAAGCAGCTTGGAACACGAATCGCAAGGAAGAGGGCGGCAATCTGGGCTTTAAAGTGGGAGTGAAGGGCGGATATGTGCCTGTAGCGCCAGTAGACACCCAACAAGACATCCGTAGTGAAATGTGCCGTTTGCTTGAAGAAGCAGGTCTGAGAATTGAGCGCCATCACCATGAGGTTGCTACGGCAGGCCAAGCGGAAATTAACTTCCGTTTTGATACACTCAAGAAAACAGCTGATAATCTGCTTGTTTATAAATACATTGTACACAACACAGCTCGTCAATACGGTAAAGTGGCAACATTTATGCCGAAACCACTCTTTGGAGATAACGGAAGCGGTATGCACGTTCACCAATCCATTTTCGATGGAGACACTCCTTTGTTCTACGAAAAAGGTGCTTACGCTAACCTGAGCGAACTGGCCCTTCATTACATTGGCGGTATTCTGTACCATGCACCAGCGCTGATCGCTTTGACGAACCCAAGTACGAACTCGTTCAAGCGTCTCGTTCCAGGCTATGAAGCTCCAGTTAACCTGGTATTCTCCAAAGGTAACCGTTCTGCAGCTGTCCGTATTCCGGTAGCGGCTGTTACGCCTAAAGGCTGTCGGATCGAGTTCCGTACACCGGACTCCACAGCTAACCCTTACCTAGCCTTCTCTGCAATGCTGATGGCGGGTCTGGATGGCATCAAGCGCAAACTGAACCCGATCGAATTGGGGTATGGTCCACTTGATACAAACATCTATGAGTTGTCCGATGCTGAAATAGGTAAAATCCGCAGTGTTCCTGCTTCGCTGGATGAGGCTCTGGACGCTCTGGAAGCCGACTACGAGTTCTTGACAGAAGGCGACGTATTTACGAAGGACTTTATTGATAACTATGTGGAGCTCAAACGTTCTGAAGCTAAATCGGTTAACATCCGTGTTCATCCGCACGAATACAGCCTGTATTTCGACTGCTAATAGCAGTTAATAAATGAGCAGCGCTAATCAAACAATTAGCATAGTTGCCTTGAATGACAACATGAGCTACAAAACAAGCAGCATAGCTGCCTTGAACATTAACCATTAGCCTCTGGTAACGGTTAATGTTCAAGATAGGTCTCCGGTCTTTAAGCCGGGGACCTTTTAACATTAAATTAAATACCACAAAGTTAAGATGTTAAATATACTTACATTCACATCTTTGTCACATCATAAATGAAATCGAAAACATTTTTTAACAAGTCTTGAACGCTCTTATGAATACTGCTATCATAGCGATAATATCCGCACCAGAGTAGAGAAGGGATGGGAATTTGTTGAGTAAGAGAGCCTATAATTTTAATGCAGGACCAGCGGCATTGCCGCTCAAAGTGCTGGAACGTGTACAAGCTGAATTCGTAGATTTTCAGGGAACAGGTATGTCCATTATGGAAATGTCTCACCGTGGAGCTGTGTATGAATCTGTTCATAATGAAGCGCAGGAACGTCTGTTATCTCTGCTAGGCAATCCAGAAGGCTACAAGGTGTTATTTCTTCAAGGTGGCGCTAGTACGCAATTTGCTATGCTGCCCTTAAATTTCTTGGGTGAAGGACAGACAGGAAGCTATATCATGACAGGTAGCTGGTCGGACAAGGCTTATAAAGAAGCCAAGCTTGTGGGCAAGGCTCATATTGCTGCGTCTTCCGCTGATGAGAAGTATATGCGTCTTCCGAATGTGGATTCTTTGGACTTGCCTGACAATACTGCTTATGTGCATATTACGTCCAACGAGACGATTGAAGGTACACAGTTCAAGCAATTCCCGAATACCGGTTCTGTGCCGTTGATTGTGGATATGTCCAGTGATATTTTTTGCAAGCCGTTTGATGCTACTCAATTCGGACTGATCTATGCTGGAGCACAAAAAAATCTGGGACCTTCCGGCGTAACGGTCGTGATCGCCCGTGAAGAACTGTTAACATCTTCACCGGACAACGTTCCTACGATGCTGCGTTATAGCACTTATGAGAAAAATAACTCTCTCTACAACACACCTCCATCCTTTGCTATATACATGGTGAATGAGGTACTGAAATGGATCCAGGAAGAAGGCGGCCTGGAAGGCATTGAACGCGTCAACCAGCAGAAAGCTGCTTTGCTCTACGACCGTATTGACAGCAGTGAAGGCTTCTACCGTGGTTGTGTGGACGTCGCTGACCGTTCCATTATGAATGTGACCTTCCGTCTCGCAAATGAGGACTTGGAAAAGCAATTTATTAAGGAATCCGAGCAGGCTGGTTTCGTCGGTCTGAAGGGACATCGCAGTGTAGGAGGGCTTCGCGCTTCGATCTACAATGCTGTTCCGCTGGAGAACTGTCAAGCGTTGGCCGAGTTTATGGATAGCTTTAAGCAGCGTCATAGCTGATTGTAACGGACATATATTTCGATACACGAATGTTGGAAATCGAAATGACCAAAGTAAAGCCTTCCCTGAATGTGTATAGGGGAAGGCTTTTAGTGGTGTAGAGCGATTATTTTTTGGTTGATGTTCAAATCTCACCGATTTTGTTAAAATAATAGAA
>NZ_PNXQ01000012.1:822282-829445 GCF_005217525.1 Paenibacillus terrae
CTAAACCATTTTGATCTATATGTACTCTTGATTAAAGCTACTGAGGGTATTATGAAATGGATTCGAATGTGTACATTTTTTCAGTTCAAAAAATGAAGGGAACGAAACATGATGCCATTACATATTGTGCTTGTTGAGCCGGAGATCCCGGCTAACACAGGGAATATTGCTAGAACGTGTGCTGCTACCGGAACACATCTGCATTTGGTGAAGCCGCTGGGCTTTCGTACCGACGATGCTACGTTAAAACGTGCTGGACTTGATTACTGGTATGCGGTCCACATTGAATACCATGAATCTTTTAATGAGGTGCAGGAGAAGTATCAGAAAGGCCGCTTTTTTTATGCCACGACGAAGGCAAATCAGCATTATAGTGATATTGCATTTCAGGATGGAGACTTTCTGGTATTTGGCAAAGAAACGAAGGGACTGCCTCCCGAGCTTCTGGCTGCCAACCCGGATACATGCATCAAGATGCCTATGTCAGATAAAGTAAGATCGCTAAATTTGTCGAATTCCGCTGCAATTATCGTATATGAAGCGTTGCGGCAAATGGATTTTCCAGGTTTATCGTGAATTTACCAAGTGAGTGAGTATAAGTGCGAATAAAGAACCAGGACCTTAGTTGCTAATCAAGCCTCGCGTATCTGTTGTTCAGACAAACCCGCTGTAGGGCTTGAAAATAAGGTTATATTCAGTAATTTGTAAAATCCACAGATAAAGCTAATGATAATGGACATTCCGGTCGATAAAAATATTATAGACATTCTGTACCATACTTTGATATGGTTCAAGATTTTATGAAAAAATGTAATAAAATTTCCTGTGGTCAGCAGGATTCGACAAAAAGACAGCGAATACTACATAAAGAATAGTGTCTTTGTACCTAGTTTTTCGCAGGGAAGAAAAATGCAAGTCATAATGAATAAGAGAGGTGTACGATCACGATGAAACCTGCCGGTGTGGTGCGTAAAGTTGATCAGCTGGGGAGAATAGTCTTGCCCAAATCACTGCGCAAAAGATATCAAATGAATGAGGGAGATCCTGTCGAAATTTTGGTACAGGGTGACCATATTATTTTGGAGCGTTATCGTCCGAAATGTGTATTTTGTGGATCAGTTGAGCAAGTGAACAATTTTAAAGACCGTTATATTTGTGCTCAATGCTTGACTGAAATGACACAGTACTCCTAAAATGGGGCAAAAGCATCACGACATTCGTTCGTGATGCTTTTTTTCTTATAGAGTATAAGTGAGCAAGCGTAGTTTGCATGCTTATAAACGATAAGCTCCTATTTATAGAACAAAAAATGAGTAGGGACCGGACGCAGATTGCCATCCGACGGCTTGTTCACGACCCGACCGTTCAGGATGAGTGAGGAGGAGCCGCCCCCGTCCAGATTATAAGCATTCTGAACGCCGAGATTGTGCATTTTTCCTTGTAGTTCTTCCAGTGTTGCACCTGAACCTCCGCTTTCATTGTAGCCATCTACGACAATAATGAGCAGTTGATCATCTTTATAGTTGCCGATGGCTGTACGTGGCGCTCGTTTAGGCGATATCTTCCATTTATCCGGAATCGGCATCTTTTGGCCGCTTTGCAGCAGTATGGGAACGAAGGTAGCTCCAAAGGCAGGCTTTAGGCTGTCCAGAGCGCTTTGACTGTAAAACTTGCCGCCGATGAGCTTGCCGGTGTTGTTCAATCCGACGAAGGATAAATCCTTAAAGCTGGACTGAAAGCCAGTCAGGTAATGACCGTTCATGACAGTAGTGCTTAATGGATAGCGTTTGCCGTCTCCATCCGCAAAGCCGCCTGCATTAATGCCAGCGACGGCTCCATGTCTCAAGACAGCACGCATGGTCGTTTCGGAGCCGCCCAATTTGTCACTCCCCAGAGACATTTTCATAGCGGCAGGATCCTTAAGTTTGACCTTCATGGCATAGCCATGATAAATCCCCGGGTTCACCTTAAATAATTCAATAGTAATCCGGTTGCTGTCTACCCGCTCATAGGGAACCCCGAGCTTAGCGGTGATGCGTCGACCATAGATTTTTTCGGGACGTTTGGATTGGATGGAGGATGTTTGGACAAGCTGGTTCATCGTTTGGGTCGTTTGCTTGTACAGTTCTGATGTCCGGCGAATAGTAGACAAGGTGTACGTTGCCGTTTGTTTGGCTTCATCGAGCTGCTTGCCTACTGATTGCGTTTGTAGAACGACCTTCGTTTTTTGTAGACTCGGGACAGTAGGATCCGAAAAACTAAATGTGGGATGAATTAACAAAACGCACCCCAACAAACCGATAAAAGGAGCAAGGGCCAACATGAAGAAACGATTTACCTGTTTTGTATCCATATTCATTTCAGCAGGTCCATTTTTTTCTGAAGTGTATTGAGCTGCTGCTTAACTTCGTTCAGTTGGGTGTAGAGCTTATTGCTGTTGTCGGTTTTATTGTTTGCATTATCCTTGGTAAAGGTCAGCAGTTCATTGAAGGACTGCACTTTGCCCTCTAATCCGTTAACTTCCTTGGTAAGCGCAGTCAACTGTTTTTCATAGTCGGTTTTAAGCGCTTGAATCTGCTGGTTCGTATGGGTTTGCATTTCGTTCAGCATTTCCTGCTTCAAATGATTGCTGTACAGATAGGTTGCGAGAGCACCTAGTATAATAAGCAGGAACCAAAATAGAAGAAAAGCCTTAACGGGCATCCCCTTTCTTGAAGTGCCCCTCCGGGATTCGGCAGGAGGGTGTTCAGGTGAAGCTTGCATGCGATTTTCAACTCCTATGTAAAATCAAATTTCCAGTCTTTATTTTGCAATTCCAATTCTATCATGGGCCTATTTATTTCGCAAAAGCGAAATAGATGCATAAAATTATTTGGAAAAAGAGATTGCATCGTAAGGAAGTCCTAGGATACAATTTCCTTAAACGATTTTCGCTTCTTATACGTTCATATTTGCGCAATTTCTACATATGGAACCCCAAATTATAGATTCAACTTCGCTAACTATGTATTTTAAGTATTTTTTTGTGAAATCAGGAGGTTTAGACATGAGAAAAGTATGGCAGGTGGTCATCATAGACATCCATCCTACAAGTATGCTTGGAACAAAGCTTATTTTGGAAGACCAGCAGGATTTGCTTGTCAGAGGGATGTCCTCCTCCGGGACGGAAGGTCTGGAATTGGCTTGCTCCATTCGGCCGGAAATCATTTTAATGGATTATAGGTTGCCTGAGGGAACGGCGGAACCGTTCCTAACACAAATACGGGCCTTGTCTCCAGACAGCCATATTGTTATTATGACGGATGAGGATAATATTACGCTGTTCCAACAGCTGATTTCGCTGGGAGCGAATGGAATGCTATCCAAACAGGCGTCACCAAGCCAGTTGATCCATCTGATCAACGGTTTGCGCGAAGGATTTGCTTCGTTACCGATGGATTGGATTCGTTGTGGAAATTGGCCTTTTATGCCCCTCATGGCTTCTGAGCCTTTTGACCAATTGACACAGACCGAAGTTTTTATTATGGAACGTATTGTGCAAGGAATTACATATGACAAAATTGCTATCGAGATCGAAGTCAGTCGGCGCTCCATTGATAATTATTTACGTAAAATTTATGCGAAATTGGGCGTGTCCAGCCGGGCGCAGGCGATTGAACGTTATGCCTTGTATGCGCGTCAAGCGAAGCAACTGTATGCCTGACGCGCAACCCGGAGGTCGTGAGCCAATTTTTCAGGAGAAGGAGGATGTTCATGCAATATTCCTTTGCTTCACGAACTGCTGCAATGTTGGCTTCTCCAGTGCGTCATATCCGGGAAAATGCGAGAAGACACTCCTTTATATCTTTGGCTGAAGAATTGCCTGCACAAGAGCTGTTTCCGGTGAAGCTGCTGGAAGAAGCGGCTCATGATGTATTTGGTTCTGGCCCTGACGCCCTCCAGTATGGTGAACCGGAGGGCTATTTTCCTTTGCGGGCGTGGCTTGCAGGAGAGTGGGAACAGCGCAAAGGAGTTAGAGTGCCACCAGGTCAGATTCTCCTGACAACAGGTAGTCAGCAGGCCATTGACCTGATTATAAGGCTGATGGTGGATGAACGCGACCCAGTGTTAGTCGAAAATCCGACGTCGCCCGGGTGTCTGCAAGTGCTCTCAATGCAAGGAGCGCAGATCGTTCCCGTTGAATCTGATGGAGAAGGTGTGCGTCTGGATCAGCTTGAAGGCTTAATCATTCGCCATCATCCCAAGCTTTTTTTTGCCACACCCACGTTTACGAACCCGACCGGTTCCTTATGGAGCGCGGCAAGACGTCAGGAAATTTTGGAGCTGTGCAGGCGCCATCAGGTGCTGATCGTGGAGGACGACTCTTACGGGGAGCTGCATTTTAAACAAAAAAATGAATCCGGCGACAAGAGCCCGCATGGGCAAAGCCGGAAATTTGCAGAAGCCTATCCTTCGCTATTCGCGCTGGATCATGCGGGACAGGGAGGTCAGGTGCTATATATCGGTTCATTCAACAAAACGGTTGCGCCCGCATTGAGAACTGGATGGGCGGCAGGCCCCGCCCCGCTGATCGAAGGTATGTACGCTTTGAAGCAGTTGGCCGATATGCAGTCCAGTACGATGAACCAGCGGCTCCTGTTCCAGTTGCTGACCAGCTCGCGTTTTCAATGGCACGAGCATTTAGCCATGCTGAACAAAGAGTACTCGACACGTCTGCAATTAATTCTGGAGCTGCTCAAGCGTCCATTTTGGAGAGATGTGATGTACCATATTCCGTCTGGCGGCATGTATGTGTGGGTTCGGTTGCCCGATGGGCTGGATAGCGCATTGCTGCTAAAGGCGGCCTTACCCAAGGGTGTAGCCTTTATGCCGGGAGAGTTATGTGCGGTTGGCAGCGAAGGCGCGTCCCATATCCGCCTGAACTTCAGCCATCCGGGCCGCGAGCAGTTACTTATGGGCATGAATTTGATCGGTGAGACGATCAGTGAATTTACTGCGCGAAGCTAGCTAGGGCCGAATGCTCTGCTTGCTACAGCAGAGCTTCCGGCATTCGTAGTGCGAACAGTAAGAGGTAGGTTTTTCAGTGATCGTCTGCATTGGAGCGCCAGAAGTAAGTGGCGGGCTTCTCAGTGATCCTCCGCATTCGTAGTGGCAGAGTACGCGGCTGACGCTTCCGCGATTCGCCGTTGTCCGCCGCCGTCATCTAGCTCTACAGCCTTGCCAGCGCCCGTTTCGGCGCCTTGCTCTTGCAGTACCGCCGCATACTCGCTCAGGGCAACCTCGCCAAACGGGGTCAGCCTGTAGCGGCCACGGGCTACGCGCTCAAACCAGCCGTAGTAGTTGCGCTGGAGCACGGCTGCGGCCCCGCTGACGGCTGCTGTACGGGCGAGCTGCACCGGTGCGGCTTCCCCCAGATTCTGCAAGGCCGCGGCTACGCGCAGCGCCTTTTCCCGGTAGGCCGTGACCAGCTTGCGCCGGGTACTGCCGCCGGTGTTGTGGTCGCCGCTGCGCGCGTGAAATTCTCGCAGCAGCTTTTCCTTGCGCGAGCCGGTGCGGGGTGTCACTGTTTTGCGGTTACCACCGCTCGTGCCCGCAGGCTTGCAAAGCACCTCAACGAGCGGCGGCTTGGTCTTGTAATGGGTGACGGTGAGCAAGCCGAGTCCCAACTGGCGACACAGTCCGACCAGCTCGCTCCAGCGCTGATTGACAGCCCCTTTTTTCGCACGGTTTCGTTCCACCGCCACATATACATTGCTGCTTAGCTTCAGGCGCTGCATGCCTTGCAGCACAAGCGCCAGATTGAACGTCTTTTTAATCTCCACAATCAGTGGCTCCTGCTGTTCCGGTTTTATACCTACCAAATCGCAGTTACGCACTTCTCCCTTGATTTCATATCCCAAGCTCTCAAAAAAGGCTTTGACCGGAGCGTACAGCTCTGTCTCATGCCGAACCGCCATGCTTCTCTCGCTCCTTTATCCCATTATTCCGAGCTTTTATTGCACCATAATGTGTCAGTTCCGCGTCGTTGTTGTTTATTTTAGCACAGTGTATCTCTCTGTTTTTCGAAAAAGCAGAGGAACCTGTCACAAAAAAAGGTCAATTCTGAACTCAATCTGCATAGGTATGTATTACACTTTTTTTAAGAGGATTGCATCATATCCTGAAAGGCGTGACGAGTGAAGCCATTAACCATCCAGAGTGGAGGATAGTCATTACGCAGTCATGGGAGGAACCGAGCATGAATATTTTTGAACGCGTTGCGGAGTACCGGGCGGAAAACAACCGTCTGGCCTGGAGCGGCACTTTTAGAGAGTATATCGAGATACTCAAGAAAGACCCGACGCCGGCGATGACCGCTCATGCACGGGTTTACAAGATGATTGAATCTTTTGGTGTAGAAGAGGTCGGGGGACATAAGCGATATAAATTTTTCGAGCAGGAGATTTTTGGGCTGGATCGGGCGCTGGAAAAGCTGGTGGAGGAATACTTCCATTCCTCAGCTCGGCGACTGGATGTGCGCAAACGTATTCTTCTCTTGATGGGACCCGTCAGTGGGGGGAAATCGACACTGGTCACCTTGCTAAAACGTGGTCTGGAGAAATTTTCGAGAACGGATCAGGGGGCGGTGTACGCCATTGAAGGCTGCCCCATGCACGAAGATCCGCTTCATCTCATCCCTCATGAACTGCGTCCGGATTTTGAGAAGGAGCTTGGCGTACGAATTGAAGGCAATCTGTGCCCATCCTGCCAGATGAGATTGCGTACAGAATTTGAAGGAGATATTGAAAAGGTCCGCGTGGAGCGGGTGTTTATATCGGAAGAAAATCGGATCGGCATCGGCACGTTCAGTCCTTCGGATCCGAAATCACAGGATATTGCTGATTTGACGGGCAGTATCGACTTTTCTACGATTACGGAGTATGGCTCGGAATCCGATCCGCGTGCGTATCGTTTTGACGGAGAATTGAACAAAGCCAACCGTGGACTGATGGAGTTTCAGGAGATGCTGAAATGCGATGAGAAGTTTTTGTGGAATTTGCTGTCTCTGACCCAGGAGGGTAATTTTAAAGCGGGGCGTTTTGCGTTAATCAGTGCAGATGAATAGTATGTTTTATGATAATACTAAAAAATTGAGCTTGGCTAAATTGGCCTTTAAGTTAACG
>NZ_PNXQ01000013.1:0-20839 GCF_005217525.1 Paenibacillus terrae
CGTGGTATTGTCCAGCTTAACACTTCCACTGGGAGTACGGCCACGGATCAGGCAGCTACACCGTTTTCCGTTACGCGCGTGTTTATACGGGTTGTGCTGGAGGATGTACAATATACACCCGTATCAAGACAAGTGGATGCGTTTGTAATGACTTCCAGCGTATTTAACGACAATAAAGGAGCTAGTGGATGGAGAAATAACTATGTAAGCATTGGGTACATTGAACCTCCGATACAAGGGTTTAACGTAAAATTGTCCGGTAGTCGGATAGACGCGTACGCTGGTGGTTCACCCGTTGCGAAAATCGCCGCGTATGAGTGGTGGGCGTTCGAATAACTAGAGAGGATGAAGAAAAATGAAGATCGGACCGAAAGTTTACTATAGAAAAACAACTGGCGAGGTTATTTATATCACATCCCAAGTCGAATCACCTTGGGCGGTAGAAACAACCAAAGAGGAAGACATGAATTTTTATCCGCAGCTCAAGGGCTATGACCCGGCTCAAGTGGACGTGCTTAAACTTGGATTTGACCAGTATACAGAGGACTTCAAGCGAGCAAAATCGTATTGGGTAAATCCGAACACTGGCAAGCTGGAGTTTGTCTATATTGATGGTGGTAGCGAGGCAGATCCGGTCTATCAAGCGCCATTAACGGAGCAGGTCAGCGACCTTAAAAAGCGCCAGGACAGCACCGAGGCCGCATTGCTTGCTCTCATGGATACCACTACTACAACCTAATAAGGAGGCGAGGCATTATGTATGGGTTTCTATTAAATATGTGGATTATGAAAAAGGTTGATGAACAGCGGCTAGTTTCATACACGCCAAAATTTTTATCGGAAGCAGAGCGAAACGAGATCCTAGCAACACCGCAAAATGTTTAACCAGCACGCCCATACGGAGCGTGTTTTTTTATGCCCTCGCAATGGTCGGGGGCTTTTTATATTCAGGTCAGGAAAATTGTCCTGGCCTATAGATACGGGGGAACACGATGGATATTACATTTATTTTTTCGTTAATTGCTGCGATTAGTGGGATTATTTTAGGTTGGGCAGGGCGCAGCAGGTCGATGAGGCAAGACATCATTCAAGAGGCGGGGGCGGAGGCTTTGCAACGCGCGGATGTTGATTACATCAAGCGCGGCGTGGACGACATTCGGCTCGAACAGCGGGTGCAGGGGCAAAGGATTGATGCCTTATCCGAACGGGTTACGCGGGTTGAAGAATCAGCAAAACAGGCTCACAAACGACTTGATCGAAAAGAAGAAACGGGAGGAATTTAACCATGGATTGGAATACTGTATGGTCGTTAATCGACCCTAAACTTATTATTGTTGTAGCTGTTTGCTGGGTGCTGGGTATCGGAATCAAGAAAACACCGAAAGTGCCGGACTGGAGCATTGTCTATATCGTTACGGGTGTTGCTGTGCTGTTAACTGTCTGGATGATTGGATGGGGACCACAGGCGATTATCCAAGGTGTACTGACTGGTGCTTTTGCGGTCTACGGCAACCAACTGGTCAAGCAGGCACGGAAAGGCGGGGATCAATAATGAACCCATTCGAAGGATATAGACTCACATCACCCTTTGGCTACCGCATTCATCCGGTGGACAATGTTAAGAGGTTTCATCGTGGCGTGGATTTGGTCATTACGCCATCTAACGGCCCTATCAAGGCTTTCGTCGGTGGTAAGGTACTGCACGCTAAGATGGGCGCCACAGGCACAGGCTTTGGGAACATGGGTAACGTGGTAGCTGTTCAGGACGCTAAAGGCTTCTTGCACGTCTATGCTCACCTGTCCAGTGTGGCGGTAGTGGTTGGTCAAGCCATCGCTGGGGGAACCGTCGTAGGCAACCAAGGCAGCACAGGCAAGTCTACAGGACCGCACCTGCATTATGAGGTACGTAAGGCGTGCAGTCCGTCTTTTGGCTGGACGCAAACAGAGGCGGGTGTCGTGGAGCCTACCAAGTACCTGCAAGATTATTACACTGTATATGAAAAGGAGGACGATCCTTTGGATAAAGCAAAAGTGGTTGTAAATGGTAAGAGTATTGAGGATGGCGTGCTGATTAACGGTAAAACCTATGTACCGCTGCGTGCTGTGGGCGAGGCATTGGGCGCTACTGTAGGATGGGATGGTAAGACTAATACGGCTACGCTTAAAAAATAATCTATTTACAGAATCACCCAAACCAATTATACTTTCCGTATAATCCGAAAGAATCGGTGACACCCTACTGGCTACGCTGGTGGGGTGTTTTTATGTTTAAGGGGGCGTACATAATGTATAAATGGATATTTACCGTGCTCATTACAGTCCTATTGGCTGGTTGCAACGTGCAGCAGGAAGTAGCTAGACCCAGCAAAACAGAGCCTTTAGCTAATCCAGTAACACAGGTGTCTACCGACAAGGTTAAGCTAGAGTTTCCGTCAGACAGATACCCAGAGACGGCGCAGCACATTAAAGAGGCCATAGCAGCCGGGGAGTCGTCAGTATGCACGATTGACCGCAACGGAGCCGATCATAACCGCGACCTGTCCCTAAAGGGCATACCCACACGTAAGGGCAAGGATCGCGATGAATGGCCCATGGCACTATGTGCGGAAGGTGGAGAGGGTGCGGATATAAAGTACATAAGCCCAAAGGATAACCGTGGGGCAGGCAGTTGGGTAGGGCATAAGCTGGACGATTATCCGGACGGGACTCAAGTGGAATTTATCGTTAAATAAAACAGACCCGCCGACCAATAGGTTAGCGGGTCTGTTTTTGCTTTTTATAGCGCTGTTTGTAATAATCCTGGCACACCTTGCAATGCGCTGGTCGCTTGCCTCTGGCGTTTGGTAATGGTTCTGTCCATGGTTTGCCGCACTGTGGACATAACTTTTGCGTTGCTTGCTCTATGCGTCGTTTGCGATAAGCGAGGGAACGGCAGTTGTCGTGACAGTATTTTTGTTGCCGACTCTGGGGCATAAATAACTTAGCGCAATATGAACACTCCCTTAAATTGGAGTTGCGTTGCAACTTTCGCACTTTATTACGCAATGGATTTATCGCCTCCTTGTTGACGTGATAATATTCCAGCGACGTGTCCCTATCAAGCTCTTGGTGGTGTATAGGACCACACACTGTGCAAAACATTTGCAGACCACCTTGGACTGTATAAGTCTCCCCACAACGTTTACATATGTCTATGCTGCCAATCCTGCGGACTACGCCCGAAAGGACACGCTGTACATACTCAGCTTTCTGCTGCTTTTTCCGATCCTGCCGACACACAGGGCAATAGTAGGCGCGAGGGCCGCCCATAAAGAGCGTTCCGCAGTTTTTGCACTGTCGTTCCTGTAGCATTAGTAGACAGGCTCCACGCGGTTGATCTTATCCCAGTTTAGGTCGGAAAGGTCTTCTACTTCTTCGCCGTTGTCGTGTAAGGTGCGTAGCACCCAAAAGACTCTATATTCGTTACCGTCCCAGTCCACAGCCGGAGCGGAAAACTCAGTGTAACCTTCCTCAGTCTGCCAGTCTGACAACTGGCGTCCTGTAAACTCCGCTTGATCCTGCATAAGGTACTCGCGTCCCTCGAAGTCAAGGAAACCGTAAGTGCGGGCATTTTTATACTGCTCGATCTGAGATACGAGCCAGATTTTCCCGCAGGCCAATTGTTGTATCGGCTTTGGAAATTTGCCGCGTTTGTTGTACTCTGTAACTTGCTGGGTACTCCAGCCTAGAATTTCCGCAGACTCTTTGCCACCTGCCAGTTTGTCTATGTTTCTGGTCATATTTTCTCCTTATACCCGGCTCCTTGTTGAGCCTGCGGCTAATATATAAATCCAATGCGAAACCCTAAAATATAATTTGTAGATCATAATCTGCGGATGGGTCATTTTTCTTGTTTTCGCTAATTGCAGCTATCAGTTGAGGGAGCCATTCCTCCGGTATTCCGCCAACATATTTGTTGCAGTCTTCGGAAACCGTATAAATAAATTCGTTTCCGATGGATTGAAACAACAATTGGTTTCCCTCGTAGCGCAATCTCTTCGCTACAAAAGGAGGCTTCACGTTTTTTTTCGAGTCGAATATATCGACTCCTTCCAATTTCACAATCTTATACACACCAGAAGTGTGGCCTAGGGTGGTTCTTTCAAATTTCTCCAAAACGATTTTTTTCTTCTTTGCAATCTTTGCAATGCTCATTCTTTTTCCCTCCATTACCCGACACCTTTTTGTGTCTGCGGCAAATTTTAATAATATTTGTCAATGGATAAAAACGCTGCTTTTTCTACTGAAATAATACGCTCTTTTCTCATTTGCGCAATGCCTTCTTCAACCAAACTTGATACTTCTCTTTTAACCCAATCCATATTGCGACCCAAAAACAGGATGTGCTTTTTCATTCCATCTACGATGAACCCGATTTTGAGGTCCACAATAGCGTCAAACTCTTCTTGACTCATCGCTTTTGCTCTTGCGACTTTTTCTGCTACTGTTTCGACTTTTGGTGCGCGGCTATCTGCCCAAGCCAGACGAAGCGCCTCTACAAAGTAAAGTTTTGCACTACCTCCGAATTTTTTTGCACCCATACGAGCAATTGCCCAAGCGTTCTTCATCACATTTTTCATTGTTTATTCCTCCGTTCGATTTGTTTTATCTTATAAACCTATAATACTATATTTGTTTTATCGTGTCAATCATAATAATATAAAAAGTTTTATAAAATAAAACTAAAAATAATAATGATGGAGGTTGACGTTATCTTGGTATGGTGGTATTATCTGTATGTAAGTTGTCGCTCTCCAAGTGAGAGTGTGGATTGAAATGAACTTGCTTATTAAAGTAAAAAAAAGCTCTGCTAACCTTAATTGGTCGGCAGAGCGTTTTTTATTTACCTCTAAGCGCCTTGATAATTTCCTTGCTACCGTGAAAGAGACAAAAGGCAGCAAGCACCAAGAAACCAGCGTATATATACTCAAATGGCATGTGTGAACCTCCTATTTAATATTTTTCCAAGCATCAGCAGTAGATTATCAAATTCCACATTACCCACGGGAATCCCTCCATACCTTTACCGCCACGTACACCGAGATGGCCAGCGCCGCAACGCTTATTACCATCGTTACTGTCTCCATGCGATTACCTCCTATAGAGGGGCAGAAAGCCCCGTTATTTAACAACCTTTGCATCACAGCAGCGAATAGCCAAGCCTGGTTGGTCTACCCTACGGAAATATTTCCTCGGCTGATCTTCGTCTCGCTCAACTTCGAAAATTTTACCTTTGTGAAACTTATACCACCATATGTTTGCTTCCTTGCTTAGTTCTTCTTTTATTATTATTTTCATACGATTACCTCCTGTTATAGAGGGGCCATAGGCCCCATTAGTTAAACCGACAACCTGAATGCTAGATCAACCATGCGTTCATGGTACTGTGGGAACATCCATTTATCGCGAAGCGTCAATATTAACTCTGGTGGTATCATGTTGCTTTTATCCGCATGATCGAGAGCCCACTCGACCATCTCTGATTCCGCCTCAAGATATGGGATTTCCAGCCTTTCAACCAGTTCCCAATCTTCGTTTTCTTTGGCGGCATCGTAAGCCGCCTTTTCCACCATGTAATTTTTTTGAACGTTATTCATATGCTTATCCCTCCCGCGTAAGGCCGCCGCCAGATTGAGTGGCCGAAGCAACGTCTAAATGTGCTCTGTAGCAGCTATATATTCCTCAAAGCTAATTCCCACCGCATCACGAATTATCCGAGATGCAGAATCAAGCCCGATCATTTCACCAGCTCTTTGCCGATACTCATTTTTATCTGTTTCCTTTGATAAGGATTCGCGTATACGTTTTACTTCCTCATATCGTTCTGCAAGCAATTTTACCAATTCAAGTCCTGTTTCTTTGCACATTTCCAATCCCTCCAATCAATTAGTGGAAACTCAACTGTCAATTATGCTATGATTGGGTGTAGAAGGCGCTGTGTAAGCCGCCCTCTACAAAGGAATCCTTAACGTCTGCGTGCGCCGCGTCGTTTTTTGGTTCCTTTTTTCTTTGTCTTCTTACGGCTGGCGTTGTGTACATGGAGTATAGCCAGTGCTGTGAATAGCTGTATGATTGCCGTAATAAGGTTTACCCAATCCTTCATTGCTTTGCTCACCTCCTTACATTTACTATTATACAGACTTTTAAAGTCTTTGTAAATAGGTATTTTAGTGTTTGCAAAAGTTTTTTTAAGTCTGTATAATTATCCGCGAAAGGGTAGGTGATAACATGGCTAGATTAGGTAGGCCACCGAAGGCCGAAGCTGAGAAAAAAGAGCGGGAGTCCATATATTTTGACAAAGACATAATTGAGTGGCTGCGTGATCGGGCAGAGGCAGAAGACCGGACAGTAAGCGTGGAACTGAATCGGATATTGAGAACAGTAAAAGAGCAGGAGGGATAATATCCTCGCTGCTCTTTTTATATCTGCATATATTAAAACCCCGGATTGCTCCGGGGCTTGTTTTTTATAAGCTATCAACGACATCTTGATATTTTTTGAATTGTTCTTCTGTCGCTTGGCCTGTCATATGCAGTAAGATATTATTCTTTGCGTATGTGTACGAGAAGAACATAGCGGACTCTTTTCCCATGTCATCATATTTACTTTTTAGTTCTTTTAAATCCTCGTTATTTTCAAAAACAAATACATGCCCGTTGTTTTTTTTACCGATAGAAGGCAAATAAAAAACCGTGGCGCTCTTAGCTTTCATCGGGAGCGGTCCGTAATCTTTCGGCTTCATTCCTCTTATATTCTCTGCCTCTAAACCAGCCGTTTTAAACTTAGATACTACATCATCTGCTGTAACTGTATTATCTACCTTCGTAGTTGGCTCGTCTGTTGTTTCTGTGCTGGTTGTTCTGCTGGTAGCTGGGTTTTTCATCGTCTCTTTATTTGTACATGCAGGCAAAACCAAGATCGACATTAAAATTAAAATCCCTATTCGTGTTTTCAAAAAAATATCCCCCTAATTGTTTTATTGGGTATAGTCTACCAGAATGAGGAAAACCATTCTATATAAATTATGAAAATAGTCCCAAAAATTATGTTGATGATCCTTGTCATAAATCGTATATTTACAAGAGTAGTAATGATATTAAAGAGGGTGAAAATTAGATGTGGGATGCGTCTATGTTTATAACTTTTAGCGTGGTTGAGAGTTTTGCGGCTTTTGTACTAACCTTAACGATTTTTAGGCTCAAAGCGCTTGATTTCCAATGGCAGGCCTTGGTTGTATCGTTGCTTATGTCGTGTCAAAGTTTTGTCTTGCGGGAAGAACTGGACTTAGCGTTTTTGGCTCCAGTAATAAACATACTGTTAATGGTGCTATTAATCACTACGGTGGTTAAAGTACCGCTTATATGGTCGGGGATACTATCGGTTACTGGATTTTTTGTTTATACACTGGTTCAAACAATTCTTTTAGTGCTTATGTATTCTGACGTACCCATGAGTGAGCTGCAGGGCGGAACAGCAATGGGGTCTTTGTTGCAAGCCATAACCAGTGCTGTCGTGCTGATCGCGTCGGGTCTACTCTACAAGTTTGGAATCGGCTTTATCGCCCCATTCGATAAGCTCCGATTTAAATGGGAACAAAATCTTGTAGTCGTCGTAATAATAGGCGCGTTGGTTACAGTAACAGTAATAGCCTACCTCAACGATGTGTGGCTCAATATAGCCTATTTTGCCATGGCAGCGGGTCTTTTCTTATACTATGCATTGAAAAAGGAGAGGGAATATGATTGAGCCACTAGCCTTACGGATGGCGCAGCATATCAAAAGTGTTGTTCCAGATCATCCTGCCTCAGTGCCAGTGTTGAAGCATGCCTTGGCTGTTCTGTTAAATATGGCGTTTATCACGGGCCTGACCCTCGTTATATCGGTTTTCACAGGCCACACGAGGGAAGTGGTGACGATTATGGCAGCATTCGCCTTCCTGCGCCAAATGACTGGAGGGATACACCTTAAAAGCGGCATGGGCTGCGTAGCTGTTTCCACATTGCTGTTTACTGGGCTGTCGTTTATAACTTTGGATGACAAGTGGAATATGATTGCAACAATCATTAGTATGCTGCTTATTTTGATCTTTGCTCCATCTGGGATTGAGAGACAGACACGCATACCAAAGCGGTATTTTCCATTGCTAAAGGTGGCGGCACTTATAACAGTAGGGTTAAACCTTTGGTTTGCTTATCCATTTGTAGCTATAAGCTTTTTTGCGCAAACTTTATTGTTAATTAACGTGAGGAGGTGGAAAACATCATGATGAAAAACGTTTATAGCACAATTGCGTCGGGCCTTGCTGTCTTTGCGTTAATGTCTGTCAGTGTCGCAAGCCTGTTTTATGTGTATAACCCGGAACCACCAAAAGAACTAATTAAATAAGCTTGCTTGGAGGAAACATGATAATTTCAGTCACCATTTCGCCCGATAGGGGCGAGAAACTATTGGAAGTGGACACTATATTGTTCATTGAGAGCCAGAGCAGCATTCAACGTATCGCAATGCATACGTTTGATGGCGTTTTTTACACAGTTGGACCATTGGGGTATTGGGAAATGCTATTTAATAACGAAGGATACAGATTCTACAATGTGGATCGGAGTAACACGATAAACGTCGATAAATTGACGGGTATAAACTTCGCGTTTAAACTTGCTGAATTTGCAAATGTCCAAATTAATAAAAAAATGACCTGCACAATGGCAGGTCGTAGGTTTAATAAAGTCGCTGAGGAACTCCGTGTGTTAAACCCCGGAATAGTTCTATCCAGATAGGAGCCGCAAATGTGGCTCTTTTTTTCTTTTCGACAATGAATTTACATATTCGACAACTCATTAACACATAACACATGTAATATGCTGTCGAATTGTGTAGCGACATAATTAACATTCGCACACGAATTTGTTTTTACAAATAGGAGTTTTTGGGATTTAATAATTACATAAACAGTTAGACTTTTGTTACCCGTATGGGTGACAAGTAGGCTATGGGGGAGCAGAAAAACTACTCCGCCTCCTTGCGAACGACTTCAAGTACATAAAGGTCAGTGATCCTGCAGTTTAACCGATAGGCTGCATTATAGGCAAATTCAAGGGACATTTTACGTTCCCCACTTAGTAACTTGTTCACGAATTGCCTAGATACACCCATCACCCTAGCAAAATCAGACTGAGTCATATTGTTTTCTTTCAGTCGTTCCAGCAAGAGGCAAGCCCCAAGCCGGTAATCCATACAGGTCTCCTTCCTATGTATTTGCGTAATGTTAACAATGTGTTCGTATTTTTGTTCGCATTTTTTATGGGCTGTGGTATACTGATTCCAACCTCTCAAAAACGGAAATTATTACATCTAGGAGTGATGACTTATTCAGAAAAAAACAATTGATCTATATGAATTAGCTTCTTACATGAAGCGGAGACCAGAGCATTACCTAAAGTTAATCCTAGATACTACCTGTCAAACTCTCGATCCAGACGAACCTGAGCAATTATCTTTTGAATCTGTTTCGGAGAAAGCTTTTTTCCATCAACCTCTATCGTAAATTGTTCCAATAGTTCATCATCTGCCAGTTCGATTTTGCCTACAAACTCCTTCACATCGGAAGATGTGCTGGGGTTTTTTATGTTGTGTTTGTCTAGTATATGCGTAAGTTCTTTTATAAATCGTTCTTGGGTTTCCTCATTATTATTTTCAAAAGCTGTCATGATTGTTCTTAGCTCATAGGCCTTATTAAATTCCTTTACGAATTCAATTTCTTCACTACTCGAATGATCTTCTTGGGAATTTAAATAATCAGTAAAGAACCTTTCGTACTCATCACCTTTAGATGATTGATGATATGCAGGGGCCATATATAGCCCTGAATTAATTATGGCTAGGAACACATCCTTACGTAAGTCCTCATAAAAAAAACCCTCATTATCAGTGAGCAACCTCAAGATATTGGGAATATCCCTTGCAGGTTCGTAGCGATCTTCCAAAAAGGAAGGATCTTCATCGTCTGTAATAACGGATATTTGAACGCCTAACGCATCTGTAATAGATCGTAAAGTCTCAAGGCTAGGATTGTAACGGTCACCCTCAACATCCGCGAGGTAGGACCTAGACATATTCGCTTTCTTAGCTAGTTCAACTTGAGTTAGCTTTTTCTGTTTTCTAAGCGTCTTAATGTTTTGACCAATAGACATGTGCAGACTCCTTCATAATAGATTCACCTTATTCTACCCTTCGTATGTCGGTAATACAAGTTACAAAATGACGGAAATACAAGTAAATATGAGCAAAATGACGGATATACAAGTATTTTATTCGTTTTATCTTTAAAATGCTCGAATATGCCCCGATTAGGAGTTAGACAATAATGACGGAAATACAATACAATTTGTTCATGGGAGGTGAACAGCAGATGGACAAGCAACTTATAGCTGCCGCCATAAAGGGAAAGCGCAAGGAGAAGAAAATGCGTCAAAACGAAGTGGCTGTAGAAACGGGATTGTCGCGCAACTATATATCCGATATCGAAAACGGAAGATATATGCCGAGTGTAGGGACATTAGTAAAGATAGCCTCTTGTCTTCAAATGGACTTGAACACGCTCCTTATGTCGGAAATACAAGATGTTACAAGTGTTTCCCAGGAAGCATGAATTTTATACATGAAGGAGTGATAGCATGGCTCAATTGCAAATTTTCAAAAATGATGTGTTCGGAAAACTTCCTGTAGTTGTCGTAGACGGTGTCGAATGGTTTGGAGCTACGGAAGCAGCTAAGGCATTGAGCTTTTCTAACCCATACACGGCTATCCCGAATCACGTTGATGAAGATGACCTAACGGATCAGGAGGTCATCGACTCACTAGGGCGCAAGCAAGTTAAGAAGTTCATCAGTGAATCTGGGTTGTATGCCTTAATCTTTGGAGCTGCCAAACAGGGAAACAATCCAGAAATCAAGGAGAAAGCAAAGTCATATAAACGATGGGTAACGTCCGAAGTTCTGCCTTCAATCCGCAAGCATGGCATATACGCCACCGACCAAGTGTTGGACCAGATTATCAGTGATCCACAGTTCGGTATCAAGCTGCTGACCAAACTGCAGGAAGAGAAGGCGGCACGGGTGCAGGCCGAACAGCAGATCGAACAGGATAAGCCCAAGGTCATTTTTGCAGATGCAGTTACCGCCAGTAAGACAAGCATTCTGGTGGGGGAGCTCGCAAAGCTGCTCAAGCAAAATGGTGTGGAAATGGGCCAGAACAGGTTGTTTGTCTGGATGCGAGAGAAAGGTTTCCTGATCAGCCGGAAGGGCACTGATTACAACATGCCGTCACAGCGGAGCATGGAACTGGGACTGTTCGAGATTAAGGAGACGAGCATCACGCACTCAGATGGGCATATCACGGTCAGCAAAACTCCGAAGGTTACAGGCAGGGGTCAGATTTATTTTATCAATAAATTCAAAACGGCATAGAGAGGGGAGCACACACATGCACAAGCCTAACGAGGAAAGGTTACGGGAGTTATGCGAATTTTTTGGCCTGATGGAACGCCGGATGTTGGCGAATGGTCGCTTACTTATAGCCCTACACGCTCGGGGCCAGTATCGCAAGTATCATCGGCAGTTGATTGGGCGGTGGACAGCGTGAAGCCTCAGGAGTCTAGTAAAGGCACTCGCTGTGCGGTATGCGGAAACGTTATGCACAAGCAGTTTCTACGCCGCTGGAACGGTGAAATGACTCAGGATTACCCGGAGGGAGGTGAATACATTGGGAAAGAAGCGCGATGACTTGATAGGCCGCACTGGTTCGATTACTCGGAGCATAACAGTAGTTGATGCCACGGAATGTGAAGATGGTACCGTTGATGTCCGCATTCAGGACAGCATGGGAAATGAATATTCTACGGAACTGGACGACGATATCTCTCTTGATTGAGGTGGGAGCATGAACAATCACGAACAGCAGTTATTCCTTCAATTTTACGAAAGTCTAGCCCCGGAAGTGCAGCGGGACATTAAGCACTATCTGTTTCTTTATGATTGGTACCTGGACGAGCGGGACCCGAAAGCCCGGGAAACGCTGCTGGGTGAAATGAATATGCTGGAGCGCAAATACAATTTGGAGGTAACACATGGCGGTAATAAAAATAATCAGCCTGCGGGCGCATAACTTTAAAGCGCACCGTGACCTGACTGTTGAGTTTGGCGACACGACGCAGATCACGGGCGACAACGCACAAGGAAAGTCCAGTATTTTGGAAGTCCTTACGTGGACATTGTACGGCACGGATACACTCGGAAGCAAGCTCGATCCTACACCTACCAATTATTCTTACGATCATATACATGCTGAAACGCTGCTTGATATCGACGGGAAGCAGGTCCTTCTTGGACGCGGGATCGAGAAAGGAAAAACCACTTACTACATTAATGAGGTCCCGAGCAAAGCGGGTGACTTCGACGAGATTGTAAAGTCTTTATTCGATAAAGACCTGTTCCTATCGCTCTATAACCCTTCATATTTCTTCACGCTTCACTGGAGCACTCAACGGGACTTGCTTCTGCGGTATGTCACTCCTGTTTCCAACAAGGAAGTATTTGCGGAAATGAGCCGGACAAGCCCAGAACAAAAGATCAAGGATATTGTTCTAAATCCGCAGGCCGCAAAGCTGGCTGAGTTGGTCAAGAAGCACACACTTGATCAGCTCGGGGAAATCCATAAGAAGAACAAGAACGACAAGGATACTGCCTATAAGCGGGCTCAAGGACGCACAGAGGCGCTTGTCGATCAGCTTCAAAAACTACCTGACGCGCCGGAGGATATCGAAGCTGTAAAGGCCGAAGATGCCGCGCTGCTGGAGCAAATAAAGGCGCTTGAAGTCCAAACGGACCTTGCTGGAGAGACGAACCGGAAACGCACCGTTTTGGAAAGCACCATACAGTCCCTACAACGGCAGATTGCCCAGGCTAAGGACAACTACATGCGTGTCTATAACGAGCCGATTGAGGACCATTGTCCTGCTTGCAAGCGTCCGCTTGATGCTGAGTCTGTGGATGCCGTCACCGCTGACAAGGATCGCCGGAAGGAAGAACTGCGGAACGCGCACCAGAAGCTTATTAACGAGCGCAAAGAGCTGGAAACCCAGCTTGCCAAGATTGAGCCTGTAGATGTTTCAG
Source organism: Paenibacillus terrae (assembly GCF_005217525.1). Lineage (GTDB taxonomy): Bacteria > Bacillota > Bacilli > Paenibacillales > Paenibacillaceae > Paenibacillus > Paenibacillus terrae_C. Next base: position 13,209 of record NZ_PNXQ01000013.1, read on the forward strand.
AGCAGAATGCACGAATTCGAGAACTGGAGCAGCAGCGGGACAGAAGAGCGGATATTATCGCAGCTCATAAAGCACGTCAGGGCATGCAGGTAGATCTGGACAAAGCCCGCGCCGACGAAGCCGAAACGCTGACAAGCCGGAACGACTCTATCTTTGTTCTCGACGCAATCAAGGCGTTCGATGCCAAAGAAGCCGAGTTGCAGGCCGCCAAGGTGCAAAGCCTGTTCACAACTCTATCAATCTCGCTTTTTAAAGATCAAAAGAACGGCGAGAGAAAACCGGATTTTGTAATCGAAATGGACGGCAAGGCTTACCCGCTTCTGTCACTGTCAGAGAGCGTCCGAGCTGGTCTGGAGCTTCGGGAAGTCCTGTCTAATCAGAGCGGTGTGATTGCTCCGGTTGCCGTGGATAACAGCGAGAGCGTGTTTAAAATCAAGCAACCTTCTGGTCAACTCATTTTGGTAAAGGCCGTCGAGGATGCACCATTGACAATCGAATCGGGGGAAGCAGCATGAAGCCACATGAACAACTGGAATATGAAATGGCAATGGAAAACATGCTCAAGGTCCTTCCTGCCATGTTGGGGATGTATGGGGCAGTAGCCAAGGCAACAAAGGCATATTATGACGAATTGGTTGCCGCTGGGTTCAGCGAGGCGCAGGCGCTTCATATCGTCTCTACACAGGGGATTACAGCACGCTTAGGAGGTCAGTGACCATGATAAAAACCGTAACTTTCCGTAATTATAGATTCTTCACCGATGCTGACGACTGCATTGTTCTTCGCAGAGTTGATAAAGAGCCCTCTATAAAGGTTAGTCTTCCTTTCCACGAAGACACGCCTAATCTTGATTTGACCTTGGCAGAGGCGTTGTCCCTGCGTAATGCAATAGACGAATTGGTAGATTTGAAACTTTTGGAGATTCGCACCGTCGTTGAGCAACCGTCCACGCCACTACCAACATCGCTTATATCCATGTCAGACCAGAGCGCCCTTAGCTCCTTACTGGACAAGTACCGTTCTGATTCCGACATTGACCGGACTGCACGGAAGGTTGTCTTCCAAGCAATGGACATTCTGGGGCTGAACGCAGGAGGGACACAATTTTGAAGAATGGAAAAAAGCCTACTCTCCGCCAGCAGAATGCGATTTGGGCAGCTAAATTGATACCGTCCGATTGGCTTGTATATAAAGCTGGTCCGTTTCATTTGCACATCGTCCATCGGGAGAATAAACAGACTCACATCATTAGCACCGGAAAAGAACGCACTAATTAAATCATAGGAGGCCAACCATCCATGGCAAATACAAAACAACTCAGCACAGAAATAAATCTTAACGAAATTCAAGCGATTGGCGAATTTGGACTGCCGGAGCTCATGACTATGAAAGAAACGCTCGGCAAGAAGCTCACAATCCCGCAATTCAACTTGTTTATGTACCAAATGAACCGTATGAAGCTGGACCCGTCTTTGAAACATGCTTTCCCTATTCCTTACGGTGACACCATTGATATCAGAATTGCTTACGAGGGATACCACGCGAAGGCTCAGGAATCCGAAGGATATCAAGGCGTTTACAATCAGGTCATTTGCGAAAAAGAGGTTGAAGATTTCGAAGCGGAGACTGATGACGAGGGCGTTATCGTTAGCATCAAGCATAAAATACGTTTCCCGCGAGGCAAGGTTATGGGGGCCTACTCCATCGCAAAAAGAGAGGGAAGAAAGAACGCTATTGTGCTTATGGATGTATCTGAGGTTCAAAAGTGGGTCAAAAAGAACCCGAACTTTTGGAAGCTGGAGGACGGTTCGATTGATCCAGATATGTTCAAAAAGCACGCGGGGACGCGAGCTATAAAAGCTCAGTACGACATTGCTGCTGTTGTTGAGGATAGTATGGAATCACTTAACGCTGGGGCGGCAGTGCCTTCATATGAGCCACAGGGACGGCGTGATATCACTGCTGAAACGGATGCGGCTGCTGAGGATGCCAAACAAGGTAAACCGTCATTGCCTAATGGTGAGCCAGAGTCCGCCATTAGCCCGCTCGAACAGGCCAGATCGGATATGAAGAAGAAATTCAGCCAGTTGGGTATAACCGAACCGGAAGACATGCAGGCATATATTTCGGAACACGCCAATCCCAAGGGGGCCAAACCCACACTACCCGAACTGAAAGGCTTGTTAAAAATCATGGACATGCACCTTGCCGAGAAAGCCGCCCAGGAGCAGGCAAATGACGAGCTCCCACTTTGATAACCAAGTCGAAATATACGTCCGCTGTGAGGACTGCGAAATATGTGGTAACGAGATAAATCCCGGCCGGGAAGAGTACATTCGTGATTTGCGGGTGTGCCCCCGGTGCTATGCGGAACTGAGGGGAGGCGGCGCAGTTGTCCGAAGACGTGCAGCAACTGAACCTGTTCGAATTCGCTGCTGAACCTTCTCAGCCTGCGGGTCCGGTATTGAACGGAATGTACTATGAGCGCAGTACGGATATGTTTGTCTCTTTCGTGCTGGGCCGCAGGCATTATCAAGAGCCCGCTAAAGGTTGTCCGCATATGAAGGAATGGCAAGAACGGATTAAGAGGGAGAAGGCCATATGAAGCAGATTACCCAAGAACACTTAACTTTTTTAAAAGAAGCGGCAGAAGCTTTCGAGGGGAATGACCGTTTGGAGACTTACACCAACAAAGAAGAAGACCTTATCGCCTTGCGGTACGGAGTAGATAGAGATTGCATTAAGGTGATTGAACTAGGGGACAAGGTTGCATTCTTTGTGCAAGTAATCAGCGCTTCCCCAACTAGATGTCAAGCAGAGGACCGCCAAAATGAAAGTTGATATCCTGGCATCCGGCAGCAAAGGCAACTGCATCGCGCTCACATCACAAGATCAAACCATCCTTATAGATGCGGGCATTGCCAAAACCAAGATTGAAAAGCGGCTGCTGGACGTTGGTGTACGGCCTGACCACATTACGGGAATATTCATCACTCACGCTCACGGTGACCACATTAAGGGTCTGCCGCTGGCGAACAAGTATCGAATTCCGGTATATGCGACTGAGGGCGAATGGAAAGGCATATCGGGTGTTGATGGCGAACTGCGGCGGACTGCTGAAACCCGCTACGGAAAATACGAAACTATCAAGCTGGGTGACACCTGGATCTATCCATTCCGAACCCATCATGATGCTTACGAGCCTGTTGGCTATGCCATTGAGGACGACAGCCGCGAACGAGCCTGCGTGTTATTCGATACCGGAAAATACGACCAGGAAATGCTCGACATGATGGAGGGGAGTATATACGTCCTTATTGAAGCCAACCACGACCCCGACATGGTAGAGGTATCGGATTACCCTATCAGTACCCAATCTCGTATTCTCTCAGACCTTGGACACATGAGCAACCAGCAGACAGCAGAAGCGCTCCAGAAGCTTATACAGGGGCGTGGAGAGCGGATATACCTTACGCACTTATCTAGTAAAAATAACATGCCCGCGCTGGCTGAAATGACCGTAAAGGCAGCACTAAAGCAGCGGGGATTTATAGCAGGCACACACTATCATTTGGAGGTAGTTTCGGAATGAAAATAAAGATTATTAAGACTTTCAGAACAAAAGGAATGTGGTTTGTTGCAGGAGAGGAACACGAGGCTCGCCGTTTATCAGATCAGTGGCATGACTTTACAACCCCTTTCCAAGTTGTATCCGGACAGAAATCTGGTCACTCAGTTCCGTTCAAACATGCAATGATCCTACCGGACGAGCTCCGGCCTACACAGCGGCAATATGACGAACTGAAACGCATGAGTGAAGACGCGCTGACGAAGGCTACTGCGAGTCAAAAAATACTTAATGAGATTACTGCAGTGATAGGAGAACATGACGGTTCTTTGGTGGATGCTGTTTTGCGACTGGTGCAGGATAAGGCCGAATTACTCCAGACGATTGAGCGGCACACCGACGAGCAACTTAACAGCGAAAAGCTTCTGCAGCGTATCCGGGAGCTGGAGACAATCGCCAATGGGCGTTCTGAAATGCTCAAGTCTTTTGCCTTCAAGCTGATTCCCTATGTAAGCGAGAACGATACGGACCCGAACACAGCCCTTGACCGCATCCTTAGTGAACTGGAGGATCGGCGGATTGCGCAGCAACCAGTGCCATTGCCACAGGATGTTGTCGATGCGCTGGATTCGCTTAAATCTTCTCGCCATAATGCAGCACAGATAATAAGACTCGCATTAGATGGCAATAACGCTCCCCAAGAGTCACAGTCCTTATATCAATTTGTTTCAACGCGGACAGGGCTAAATGAATTGATTTATGCCTTGGTTTACGGATATACAGCAGTGGCAGAACAAGACGAGGCCGCCGCTATGTTGGAAAGTGTGACTACCCTTGTGCAGAAGTGGTATCACAGTCCTGCTACAGACAATGGAGTAGAGGTTTTATCTCAACAAATCTGTGATTTTATCAGGGAACGAGAAACGGCAGCAGGCAAAGCGGTGACTATTTAAAGCAGGTGAATTTGAATGGCAGGACCACAACTCGAAGACGGATATACCCGTGTAGCGAATGAGATCTTGGAACAGGTGGCAATGCGGAAATTTAATGGCATACAGCTTAGAATGTTGCTGATCGTCTGGCGTTACACCTACGGGTTCAATCGGAAGTCAGCGGAGTTGTCTGCCACATTCCTTGCTACTGCGCTCCGAAGTGACTTGAGCGGGACAAAAAAAGAATTGAAAAAGCTATTGGATATGAACGTCTTGAAGGTGTTCAGACAGGCTCAAGGTAAACATGGTCGCATGATCGGTTTCAATAAATACTCTGTGCAGTGGCTAGTGGGGTGTAATCCTCCACCGCAACCGTCAGAAGACGATGAACTTACTGGTGGAGGATTACACCCCCTTCTGGTGGACAATCACACCCCTCAAGAGGGGGACAATCGTCCACCTAAGAAAGAAAGTATAAATAAAACTATAAAGAAAGGTGAGATAGACTTGCCTAGCATACATGAAGAAATCATTTCTTATCTCAACGAAAAGACTGGGAAGAACTACAACTTCAAGGTGAAAACAACCAAGGATTTTATTAACGGGAGAATCAGCGAAGGTCGGACCGTTGAAGATTTCAAAAATGTGATCGACATCAAATGCAGTCACTGGCTTAATGATCCGAAAATGAGTCAATACCTTCGTCCGGCTACTTTGTTCCGTCCAAGCAATTTTGATAATTATCTTAATCAGGAGCCCACGGAACAAGAGGGTGACAGTCCGGGTCAGTTAACGAGAGAACAGCGATTGAATTATGACGACGCTATTCGAGAGTGGGTGATGAAAGGTAATGACCCAGCAGATTTTAGATTCGACACCAATGATTGATATACAGGCCGAGCTTTCCACGCTCGGAGCAGTATTCCTTGATTCCAGTGTTATAGATGAAATTAGCTTTCTGGAGGAACGAGACTTTTCAACTACTATGCACCAATTGATCTACAAGGTTATGCGCTACTTGAACGAAAAAGATATTCCGATTGACGTTGTTACGGTTACTCAAGAGTTCTTGAAATTTGGTAGGACTGAGGAAATGGGCGGGGTTAGTTACCTTGCTAAATTAGCGCAGTCTTCACCAACTGCCAGAAATGCCGCTTATTACGCCAATATCGTCCGCTCCAAGGCTATTCGCAGACGTGGAAACGATAAAGGCGCTCAGATCATGAACCTATCTTACGAAAACTTTGAATCTGATGAAGACTATTTTGCTGCAGTAGAGGACATTATCGACGATTTGCGGCCTAGCCATGTTGCGAAAATGCGGAGCATGCGGGAATCTCGGGACAGATATTTTGAACACATTGAGAGCAGCCCGGAAAAGCTCAAGACAGGCTATTTCAAGCAGTTTGATAGTTGGGCTCAGTTATGGCGAGGGTGGCTGTACATCATTGCTGGGCGGCCCAGCGTAGGCAAAACAGCAAAGGCCCTACAGCTTGCACATGGAATAGCAGTCATGAACCCTGACGCTGGCCCTGTCCTCATCTTCTCCCAAGAAATGGACGAGAACGAGCTAAAAGACCGGATCGTGGCTATGGTTGCCGAAATAAATTATCCACGCTTGATAAATAAAGGTGGTCCCGAAGGTTTCACCAATGAGGAATGGACAAAAATTTACGATGCTTATAAAAAAATTGAACTGCTCAACATTTTTGTTCAGGATTCTGCTGGCGTAACCATTGATGAAATCAGATCCACCGTGAAACAGTTCAAAAAGAAGTACGGCAAAATAGCTGCGGTCATTGTAGACTATCTACAGATTATGGAGATACCGCAAAAACGATCAGAGACCCGAGCACAGGCAATCGGTAACGTGACTCGCACAGCTAAAAGCCTTGCACGTCGTCATAAATTTGTGTTCATTATGCTGTCGCAGCTTGATCGGGCCGTCGATGATGAAGAACCAAAATTGAAGCATTTGAAGGAATCCGGCTCTATTGAACAAGACGCCGATGTAGTTGAATTCCTTTACCATGACGTTAAAAATCAGACCGACCCGACTAAAAAGATTATAGATTCCATCTTTGCAAAGGGCCGGAATGTTGGGACTAATAGATTCCGGTATGAATTCAAATGGTGGTACCAGCGTTATGTGGAGTTGCAGAAGAAAGAGACGGTGAAAGATAGTGGCGACAAAGGTTCCAAACCGTATCGAAAACGATGAGCAATATAACGAGGTGCTGGCCCGGATTGTAAAGGGTGCTGAAACAATAGACCATCCTCTCACCACTCCAGAGAGACGCGAGAAGCTTATGCCGCTGTATGACTCTCTTGTAGAGGTGGCCCGGAAGTATCGCACTGGTGGGGCTGCGGCCTTCGATATACCTGTCGAAAACAAGGATAAGGACAACGCACCTACCGAGCCTGAACAGGCTCCAGAAACGCCGCCAAAGGCTAAGCCGGATCTATCAGGATGGTTGGACTAATTTAATAGAGAGGATGAACGGTATGCCTTACGAACCGAATGAAATGTACGATTATGACCACGACTTTTTCAATGAACCGAGTGAATTTGAACAGAAGGTAGATGAACTAAAGGAAACCCTTATGGATAGTGTGAAGGATGAGCACAAGCAGGAGATTGCACGACTCCAAAAGGAGAATGGCGAATTGCGGCTTGTGAAGAGTCAATTGGAAAACATGAAACTCGAACACAGACAGAAGCTGCATGAACTCGATTTGCAAAAACGCGACCTTGAGAGAGTTGTTCGCAAGGAACGACTCGACACGTTGATGGCGGATTTCAAGCTGGAAATGTGGGTTCCTGAACCGAATTATAAAATGGGTGATAAATGCGACAAGTGCGACGACAGCCGGAAGGTGCATTACACAACGCCATTAGGTAGAGAGGCATCGGAGGATTGTGATTGCGCTAAAAGAATAACCTATTTCGAACCGCAAAGCTACGTTGTATTTTCATTCAGTACACACAACGATGGTCAAGAATTAAGAGTGTGGTACAGAAGAAGATTTCCGGATGACGACTATTACCAATCCGACAATTCATATGCCCCTAATGCCATCTACAACGGCGAAACATTCGAAGAATTTCGGGTGAAATCAGCGAATGAATA
>NZ_PNXQ01000013.1:20849-43004 GCF_005217525.1 Paenibacillus terrae
AAGGATAAAGACGATTGCCAAGCATACTGTGAATGGCTGGCTGAAAGAAGGAAGGAAGAGATGAAAAAGGCGGAGGAGAAGAAATGAGGATAGATATTAACAAGCTTCGAGCAAAACACCGCAATTATTCTGAGCCTGTTCATGTGCTGTCTGTTGACTTGGAACTCCGAATCTTCTGCTGGGACTACATGGGTGAGGAAATACAAGACACATTCGACTATGTTGAATATTGGGAGGCAGACGAGGCATGAGTGAACAATTCATAGTTTTCGCAATCCCTGTGCTGGACTATCCAGTACAGGGCTATCAGCCGGGAGATATGCGAGTGAAATTGCAGGAGGAAGTGAACGAGCTGATTGAGGAAGTGGAGGCCAATGACTATGACCAGCGGCGGACGCTTTCGGAACTGTTCGACGTGCTGCAGGTTACGATCGGCCTAATCCGACAACAAGCACGCGAGACTCTACCGCCTGGAGAAGCTACCAAAGTGTTGCAAAATGTGATTGCCCGAGCCAACCAGGACCATCTGTACAAGATTACAGAGTATGGGCGGCAGCGTAGTTGGGAGGCGGCGAGGTCATGACACGGTTTGTTGGGATCGACCCGGCGACCAAAACCGGATTCGTTGCTTTGGACATCGAGGGTAATGTGCTACTGGAAACAGAGTTGAAAGGCAAGGGCCCGAAAGTGCCAGGAGGAATTTCCACTAAAGAGCTTGTGTCCTTGGAAAATCAGCTTTTCCAGCTCCTTGAAACGGGGGACGAAATCGCAATCGAACAGCCTGCCATGGGCACGCAAAGGGGCGTTACAACCGGGATGATACACGGCGGACTCAGGTCCATGATCTACCGAAAAAATACGATCCACAACGATGTTAATCCAGCCTGGACAAAGAAGTATGTTGGTGTTACCGGATGGACTGGTGAGACGGGTGAGAAGCGGCGGCTGAAAGATAAAGAGAAGAAAAAGGCTGTCGGTGATGCTGTGAAAGAGCATTTCAGCTACAGCCACAAAAGTGACAACGTGGTGGACGCATACATCATTGCTCGAATCTCGTTGAACCTGTACCGCATGCGCGAATACATGCCACTGCTGGACAATGAACCATATCAAATCGAAGTTATTGAATCTATCTTAAATAAGGCATAACACCCGGGGCTATTGGGTCCTGCGGCGGGTAGCTGCGCCCAAAATCGGCTAGAAAGGGGCATTTCATGGGAACACCCATCCCGAATTGGAAAAATGAGTTGTCTTCGCAGGGTCAGGGTAACGTTAAAACGTACACACTTAGCCCGGAGGAACTAGAAAAGATTGTCGGCAAACCTATACCAAAGTCTCACGTAAAACCGCTATCCTTCCGTGCCAAAACACCGACCATCAAGGAGGAAAAACCTACTATGGCAAAAGCAACGAAAAATGATTATTTAAAGCTCCGGGCAGAAGCGTTATCCCGTCCGGATGCTGCTAAGAAATTAGGAATTACACCGAGCAGCCTAAACGCGTATTGGCTGCCGAAATGGGACATTCGCTCCGTAGAGGCCGAAGAAGTGGAAATCGCTCGGTATAAGGAGTCTGTCAAAGCCGAGCCGAAGGATGAGCCCGAACCTGCTGCCCCTGCTCAGGTTGCCGAGGTCGCTGCGGACATAACACCTGTCACTCAGCCGGAAGACGGACCTTATAAACCTGTGCTGACCAAGGCTGAGGACGAAGCTATTAAATGGCTGCTGACCGAGTGGGACAAACAATCCCTTTTGCACGAACACGCCGCTGCCCCTAATGGCTGGCAGATCGGCACGCAAGCGGAGGCTTTGAACGGTATGTCAGTCTGGTTGCTGGCTCAGGCACTTATCTCAGGCTATACGGTGGAGTTAACGCCGGGAGAGAATTTGATCGAAATGTTTGCAGAATCACGGAAGGTGGTTTCAGATTACAACCAAGGATGGAGAGCCGGGGCACGTTCAGCACTCAAGATATTCGGGATATTGATAGATGGGCTTGTAGAATGATACAGCCCCCAAGGGCAGAGAGGACATAAAACCTATGCACTGTAAAGATTGTGAGCATGGTCGTGAAACCACGGATCAAGGCAGGCATTATGGATGGTCTTGCCAGCAAGGAAAATCCAGCCCCATAGGGGACAAGAAGGAGGGGCAACCATGAAGCCGAAATTATTAGATTTGTTTTGTAAAGCAGGCGGTTGTTCTGCGGGGGATGCCAAAGCCGGCTTTGAGGTTATAGGTGTAGATATTAATCCACAGCCCAATTATCCTTATCAATTTATTCAAGCCGATGCATTAGAAATTTTAAAAGACAAACAGTTTCTAAGTCAGTTCGCAGTTATACACGCGAGTCCACCATGTCAGGCGCATAGTAAAGCTAGAAGCCTCTCAGTAGCCAGAAATGGCGGCAAATATGGTGAGCATCTGGACTTAATACCACAAACAAGAGAATTATTAATTGCTTCTGGAAAGCCATACATCATTGAAAATGTTGCGGGAGCGCCTTTAATTAATCCTATTAAATTGTTTGGTTCACAGTTCAAAAATTTATATACACAGCGTGAAAGATGGTTTGAGAGCAACATGCCGCTTATTGAGCCAGACGTTGAATGTGTAAAAATGAAAACACCGTCTGCGGGAAATGGAGTGGGGGAAGATGGGAGCATATCCATATGTGGTAGTGGTGGTGTAAGAGGACTAAACGCAAAACAAATTGTTTTGTATTGGGGATTCGCAATGGGCGGCATTGATTGGATGGTTCGAGACGAGTTGGCTGAGGCAATTCCACCAGTTTACACGGAGTTTCTAGGAAAACAAATTAAAGAACACATTTAAACATATAGGAGGCTTAGCCCTCCATAAGGGGGAGAGACATGATACTACATGGCAACAACATAGAGGTAATGCCTACGTTGCCAGCCGGATCATTTCATACATGCGTCACGTCCCCGCCGTATTGGGGATTGAGGGATTATGGCTTACCCGCCTCCGACTGGCCCGAGGTAACTTATACGCCTATGCCCGGCCTGCCACCTATAACTGTGCCAGCATGGACCGGATGCCTTGGTCTGGAGCCGACGCCGGAAATGTTTGTAGCTCATATGGTGCTGGTGTTCCGCGAGGTATGGCGGCTTTTGAGAGAGGACGGGACGTTATGGATTAATTTTGGTGACAGCTACGCAGGCAACGGTAAGGGAGCATGGAGCAATACCACTGCGCAGAAAGAGGTTTATGTCGCTGCTCCGGGAAGTCCGCAAACCAAGATACCCAAAACTCCAAGCGGATTAAAGGCAAAGGACCTTATCGGAATACCGTGGCGTGTAGCTTTTGCTTTGCAGGCAGATGGCTGGTATCTCCGCATGGATAACATATGGGCCAAGCCTAATCCCATGCCAGAGAGTGTACAGGACAGGCCGACGAAGGCCCACGAGTACGTGTTTCTGCTCGCCAAGTCAGAGAGGTACTACTACGACAAAGATGCCATCAAGGAGCACATGGCAGATTCGAGCATTGCCAGACTGTCACAGGATATTGAAAATCAGCAGGGTAGTGATCGGGCGAACGGCGGGACCAAGACAAATGGGAAAATGAAGGCAGTTGGCAAGGCGTACAGTTTCAAACGGAAGGTTAACGAAGGCAATGTGCCAGGTCAGCCCAAGCAGCACAGGGAGGACAGGGAGGACAGGGAATATTACGGATCCCGGAATAAACGGTCAGTTTGGACAGTGGCCACGGCGCAATTTAGTGAAGCTCATTTTGCTGTTATGCCTGAAAAGATTGCGGAGGTCGGGATTTTGGCCGGGGCGCCCGTGGGTGGTCACGTTCTTGATCCATTTGGCGGCAGTGGGACCACACGTAAAGTGGCTCTGGAGAATAACCGGGAATGCACCATTATTGAGATGGGTAGCCAGTACGTGGAGATTGCAGAGCGGCGGACAGCGGTTATACAGCAGCAGTTATTTTAAGGGGCTGGCATAGCCCAAGGGAGACTGCAAAGTGAGAGGAAAGTAAAAAAAGAGAGCTGTGAGCTCTCCATAGGGCAAAATTAATCAGGCATGATCCAAACGATTTCGGCGATGCGGACAAAAAACTTCCGATGCCTTTCTTCCAAAATTACATGATCTTGTTTGACTTCAACGACACATCCGTCGAGTCTACCGCGAGTAGTCTCAAGAATGACAACTTTTCCAACTAGGGACATTAAAGTTTCAACAACGCAATGATCTACAGGATTGACCACGATAGATTGAGGCATGTGATGCATATGAGGCATGTTGGGCATATAAGACATGTTAGCCATGTGATGCATTTGGTTCGCTTGATAGTTATTCAATTTTTTACCTCCCAATTAGTTATACGTCATCCTATGCTGATGCCTAGACAATGAACTAGGCGGTTGCCCATTTGTAAAAAAAAGGTTAAGCAATTAGTCGGAGTTTTGGCACACAAATAAACGGGCTTAGGCCCATTAGGAGAGATATACATGTCAACACCCGTTGAACGCTGCCCACATTGCGGTAATGAAGAGGGATTTTACACTAAAGATTTTGCTTCCGGGGCAATTAGAACCCGTTATAACTTTGACGGAAGTGAGGCTGATAACACTGAACTATACAGCGGATTACGACACAAGATGGGAAAGAAAGCCCATTGTGCTGAGTGTGACAAGGTTGTTTTCGATATGTCTGAGTATGAGGCATAACAGCCTCTTACCCTACCCAATATAAATATCAAAGGAGCGAATGAACGTATGCAAAAAGTTTGGTTGATTTGTAAAAAAGACGGTAAGGCATCGGGTTATTTGATGTATGAGCAAGACGTTGAAGGGTATGTGAATGCACTTCGGGACAAGGGATTTGAAGAATTTGAAATCTGTACTCCTGTCTACGGTATCGATAACCAAGGTAGGTATGAGATATCCACTCTATTACCTATACCCCAAACATTAAAAGGAGCGAATGAACATGTTTACAGAAACGAATGATCGTAAGTTGCTGCGTGAGATCGGATATGAGGAAAGCCTGCTTGAAACCATGACAGATGAGGATTGCGAAGCGGAGGTACAGGAGCTGCCATACAACGCCTAAACAGGGGCCTTCTGGCCTCTTACCCTATACCCCTATATACCAAGGAGAGTGAATAAGTTGGGATAATACACCTCAAACGCCGAATAGAGCGGTTTTACGTTGACGAGGACGGAGATACAGTATTTGCCCTATACGAAGACATAGATGGATACGTGCATTACAGATACTGCACGTTTGATACGGATAAATACACAATGCTGTCGTGCCTATTTTATAAAAATTTCGTGAGGGAGGAAGAACAGTCATGAGTCCAGGCGCAGTCAAGGAAGGTCTGACATACCACAATGGTAAAGGCGAAAAACGGAAGGTAATCTTGATTGGCAATCGCTCCGGGAAAGACGGGGAGTTGTATTACAAGAAAGAACACAATTCTGGTTGGTATCCTATGACGCTAATAGGTTTTGCAAGGTGGGCAAAAGGCGAGGTAACCGCGAAGGAGGCACAGTCATGAGTGAACGGACATATAAGCTACTGGACGGCAAAGAATTGATATTAGATGGTGATGGCTTATGGATGCGGCATCCTGAACTTGGCATAGCAACAATGAGAGTAGAGTCGGTATTCGGTGACCTACTTGCCCTGGTAGACTCACTCCAAAGCCAACTGGCAGAGAGGGACCGGACAATAGCCACGCTGGAACAACGTATGGAGCAGTCACACCGCGATGCTGTGGACGCAAGGGTGAAGCAAGAGGCGGCAGAAGATGACCGGGACGAGCTTCGTAAGGCACTGGAAGAAATAGCAGATAGCAAAAATGACATGTCAGGTGTGCTTTGCCGAGTTACGGCACGCAAGGCATTAAGGGAGTAACAGCCAAATCAGGGAGGTAAACGGAATGATCAAACGTCAATATAGCTCAGGCGGTCAGATCAAAGAGCAACGCGGCCCCAAAGTTCCTGGTCCAGATGGATACGATGCGCCATCTATTGGGCCGGATTTACTATTAAATAGCTTGCAGGCACCTTTACCCAAAGAGACAGTCAAGGAGATTCGCAGATTAGACCGTGCTGGTGTACCTCGTTCGCGCATTGCGAAGCTTACAGGGTTATCGAAGCTGCGTGTTGTCCACGAACTGGCGATGATGGGTGTTGTTAAACCGGACCCAGCTAACAAGTACGCTCATAAGAGCAAACCAAAGGGGTGACCATCAAATATGTGGTTTAAGATCCTGCTGGGCTCTATTATAGTAATCTCTTTCCTCGGAACAGTAGCGGAAGGGGACCGTAATAAAGAGCTCGCCCGCAACATGGCCTGTATCTGTGTTGCAGCTATATTAGCGTTGTCGATACTGTTCGTTTTCTATAAATAATTGAGAGGGGTAACCACCCATGGCAAAAGCACAAAAATTTCATTCAGAAGCATCGAAAGAAACCTATGAATTGTTGGAGGTCATGATTGATAAACATCACGATAGCCTATCAGGCTCTGACTTCCTCATTCTTTTCAAACACGGGGGATGGGTCTCTAAAGGTAAAACCCTGTTTGGCAAATTCAAAGTCCTTACGGATGATTTACGAAGCACAATGAAGCGAGACGCGATTTTGTATCTAAACGCTGATATGTGGAACCGGATGGCAGAACCGCAGCGTCGGTATGTACTGGATCATGCGCTGTTCACTCTAGATCTTAAATATGACCGTCATGGTAAAACGAAAATGGCCCCTGACGGACGAGCGTTGCTTACTACTGTACCTCCAGATATCGAGGGCTTTGCTGAGGTTATCAAGCGCCATGGGGCAATCACAGAAGACGTGAAGCGTCTTGCCAAAGCCCTGACGGAAACCAACCAGCTCACCATAGAGGATATTGCAAAGGAAGAAGAAAAGCCGCAGGACAAGCCAGCAGAGCCACGTGAGGGTGTGAAGGGTTATATCCATCCTGACGGGACAATTGATATCAATGATCCAAACCAAGCGAAATTACCTATTGATGACGAAGCAGCCGCAGCCGCTGCAATTGCCGCAAGTGCTGCAGGTGGCGATAATCCCGACGACGATTTGCCTTTCTAAGCAAACCGCACTTATACGCTCCCCGGCTTCGGTCGGGGGGATTTAATACAGAGCATGAGGTGATTATGTGGGTCAACAATCATTTGAAGATTTTGAGTTGGAAGAACTTGATCCTAAAAAAACAAAGTCAGCGGTGGAAGGCGTTCTCCAGAAATATAGGATGTACCGTTACCTTGTGTCTGAGGATAGAGAAGCCAGCACAACCGCAGCGTATAGCGATATGCCGCGCAGTAGCCCAACTAATGTGACAAGTGATCAGACAGCAAGTATAGCTATTCACAACGTGGATGCACAATCATTCCGTCGGTCTTTTGTTGAAAGAGTCGAGCGGGCCGTGAACACATTGCCCAAGACGGAAAGATTCTTAATCCAAAAGCGATACATGAATAATGACGCGGAGTATATAACGGATGGGCACGTTTATAACTTTGAGTTTCAGCCTCCGTGTAACAAAGACACTTACGGGAAGATACGCAGGAAAGCATTCTATAGATTAATACTCAAACTGGATGATCTAAAAATATTACGTATATCAGAAATTTTTAATCCCGAATGAAGGACAAGCCTCGGTGAATATATTGAGGGAGAAGGAGGGGATGGACATGGAGTGCCAGCAGACTGGCACGCGTACTTGTGAAGACAGCGACGAAAAAATCATCTTAGGGCACATACAGGGAAAGCATGGACTAATTACAATAAAGGCCCCTAATAAAGAACCTTCCCCGAATGATCTACATGAGATATACGCAGCAGTTGCTACAGCTATGATTCATACCATAAAAACTCAGAAAGCCCCTGATGAATAGGGGCTTTTCTTTTTGTTATTTATTTTGGTTTTATGATGTAACAATCTACGAATAGTATGTTTTATGATAATACTAAAAAATTGAGCTTGGCTAAATTGGCCTTTAAGTTAACGGTCAGATCAAATTTAGCGGCTATCCGTCCACGGCCTTTTTCCGTTAATGTAACCTCGATGCTATCAAAGGCAGCTCTGAGAATTGAATTTTTCATTGTTTTATTATCTGTTGCATGGTATTGGTCTAACACAGTACTTATGTTCTCCCTGATTAAGTCCGTGTCCACTTTGTTTTCCCCGGTCCGATCAGCTTGTTCCTCAAAAGATTCTTTCAATTTCTTTAAATCCTCCAGTTGCTTGTCCACCTCTGCTTTACGCTCATCAAACATCTTATCGTCATACTTTCCGCTTTCATATTTCTCATATATGAAGTCCATTCTTTTTTTCAAAGTTTTGGTCTGTTTTTCAATGTATTCATCATCGTAGGCTATTTCCGTAGACTTTTGTTCACTAGCTAAAATAGTGCTGAAAGTGTTGTTCAACTCATTCTCATCTAAATCAGAAAGGTAGGAGAGAACACTTATTATTTCTTCTTCTACGTTTCTGTATTTTATAAAGGTGCATCCAGCAGTTGTACACCACAAAAATTCTTTATGATACTGTATCACTTCGCCTGACTTTTTTTTATAGTTCTGAACACTATACTGCCTTACCATGCGTCGTCCACATTTGGTGCATATACATAAGCCAGCCAATTCACAAGGAGAGAAGTCCATTTTAGTTCTCGGTTTATGGGAAGAGTCATTGATTTTCTTTTGTGCTTTCTCCCAAATGTCTCTATCCAAGATAGCGGGGATCGCATCAGGAATAATAATATGCTCCTCTTCTGGACGTGCAACGGCCTTGCCGTTAATCCGTTGTGTTGTTCTAAACCTCATGACACCAATGTATCTTTCGTTACAAAGCAATTGACGCAGCACTTGTGGTTGCCAGTCTCCCTTACCGCGTGGCGGTTTAATAGAGGTCTTTTTGCTCAAGTAGCTGGCGAGTGCTCTATAAGATACATCTCTTCTATGTCCCCCTGGCTCTACCACTCCATTAACGAAGAAGTCAAAAATCGCGCGTACTTCCCGAGCCTGTTCTTCATCTATTTCTAATTTTTTTGTTGCCTTGTTATATGTGAATCCATAGGGAGCGGCACCAGCAACCCATCTACCCTCAATGGCATTATTCACTCGGCCTCCAAAAAGTCGTTCCCTGGTTGTTTCAAATTCTTCCCGGCTCATGAATAATTCAAAACGAATTTGCCGCAGATCGGAAGGGTTGCGTGGGTCATATACTTTATACGGCGTGATTATAAAAATACGATTATCTACTATTAAATCGTAGATAACGCCCATGTCAGTGTATGATCCGCGCCCCATGCGTGAAATTTCTTTAACAGCAATGGCCTGATATTTCTTAGCTTGCAAGTCTTCTATTACAGACTGGAAGACAGGTCTGGACGATATTTTATCACCAGAACCAACTTCGGGACGCTGATCATAAGGTAATCCAACGGGCTCAAGCACCCTGTCCATAAGCTCTTTTTGGGCAGTCAACACATCTTCACCCGTTCTCCGTTCTTGTTCCTCGTCCGCTCTGGATTTACGAAGGTAATTAATAATGAATTCTATTCCTAAGCTCAGGAGGTATTCTCTATTCAGTAAAGCCACACTAACACGCCCTTTTGGTTTGTATTTATATATTATGATAGTTACTATGATATAGCCAAAGACATGCATAAATAAAGAGAAAAATTTCAGATGAATTATAGATGTTACCTAGAAAACAAAGCCTGAATTATAGGTTATTCTTATAACATAGGAAAACAAAGAGAGAGCAGCACCCGACACGACAATATACCTGTTTGACGGTGGTAGGCGTAAGACGAGCGGCACCAGTTAGCCCCTTGCTATAAGACCTACAGAGAGCCGCAAGGGTAGGACAAGCGGGCATGCTGTTCTGTCTATTTCCTTCACTCCACTCTTGCCTGTCCATGCGCTTATATCGGGCGTGTGGCATCTGTATGCGGTGATCCTAGCCGTTAAAGAGTGGATCGGGAGCGCTGCCGGACGCGTCAGTAAGTACCGGATTCCGAAACAAAGCTTATATCATGATGTGGTGGCGGAAGATAGACGCATACACAGGACACGCGCGGCTTTAAAGAGCGAGGCGTGGTATGAGGTGATACTCAGTGCAAGGGTGAAAGTCCCTTGTTCACATCAATGGACCCGTAAGCCTTGGCAGGGCATTCATGAGTGTTCCTGCCAAGTTGGGTCAACACATCAAACTAAATTTGAGACAGCCGTAAAGCGGGTCATAATACCCCATCAATAAGGGCGGCAGACTGTTCCGCACGTAATGCGGACTATAGCGATTGACGGTAAACGCCGTGAAATAATTACCGTCCTTTCATGCACGGTTAGCTCAGTGGCAGAGTGCAGGCGGGCCCGAGTAAAACAGACCTAGAGGCGTGGGTTCAATTCCCACACCGTGCAACGTGCAGAATATCTGGTGTGCTGCTGGATTCATTTCTGGCTGGCCCCGGTTCAAGTCCGGGCTTCTGCTACTATAATTTTCGCTGGAGCTGAAAATTTTTTATTCTCGACCTGTTTGCTCAAAAACGATAGAATCTTGATGACAAATAAATTACATCAAGGGAGATGTCTTCATGAATAAGCATACTAGGGATAGGGATATTTTAACTCCTGCAGAAGTGCTATCAATTGATAAGGAAATATTAGAAGTGTTGTTTGAAAAGACGGGGTTTGATTACAAACCAGGTGATCAGTTTTTAATAAAAGGACAACCTGAGGCCACTTATACGGTTGATAGCACCATGTTGGATGAAGAATATCATTACTTTCTTGTATACGGGAACGGGCAAAAAATCATCCATAATGATGTATACCCACTCTTTACAACCGGCATGTTGATTGAGTGTTTGTCTTTTCATCACGCTTGTGTTCTTCATTCATTTGGTAACGGATGGCTTCTTTTGTGGGACAGCATGATTTCCATTGAAAGCAAAAAAGATGAGCTGCTTGTATCGTTCTTGTGGAGAGCATTAGTAGAGATTGAGCAATCGGGGACATTTTTTTGGTAGTCAAAAAGCTGCAATAGTGTTAATGCCCGTGATTCAAGAAGAAATAATTGATGATGAAGATTGAGCACCCTAACCGGTGCTTTTTTCTTTGCCCAAAGGAGGTATGATGATGAGACTATTACAGTGGCTTGTACGATGGACAGCAGCCCGATATGAGGTCCCAAGGAACAGGACAGAGCGTCGTCGGGGAACACGTGTCTAGTTGGGGGTACCAAATCTGATACCTCCATCCTCTGAATCTTGGGGGTTCAAATCCGATACCTCGGCTTTTAGGGTGTGAACGGCACTGCATGCAAGCCGAAGATTTTACAGCGAATTTTTATACACTATATACATGAATAATGAATATTTGCGGTGGACGATTGTACCCCTCTAACATGATTCTACTGGCGGATGATTGTCCCCCACTAGATGAGTGTATGAATGCTATAATCCCTTATGTATCAAGGGTTTTAGTGGATTACACACTCAAGATGGTGTGCAAAATGTATCAACTACATGGATGTATAAAGGGTGCATAACGCCGAATTTGGGCTAAAATAGGCCGCTTGACAGCCCATTAGGGTTCTCAGTATAATGCTCTTATCCTTCGTATCTAGTAGCTAAGTACAAGGATATTAATATGGAGCGAAGCGTTCATATGCACTTCATCTTCAACATCAATTAAAAAGATAATTTAAAACAGCTTGTGCTGCACATCTTTTCAGTGCGGCACTAGGCCAGTCCGGCTATGAGGACGGTCTTATCTTTAAATCTTTTAGTGCATACGTTTAAAGTAACTTTAATGCTATATAGTATATGTGATGCTAAAAACCTTGGTATAAAAGGGTTATTAATACCTATAAAACATAATACGTTTAACGAAGTCACTCCTATAAAAGAGTGGCTTTTTTTGTGTTCATACATAAAACTGATTGGAGGAATGAAGGTGAATGTATGGTTAGACCACATTATAGATATGACAGGATTGATAGTAACGTTATGGTTATTGATCAGAGCATTTAAACATGAAAACAGCGGTGATATTCCAAGGGCATCATACTACGTACTATTAGCCTGCTTCGTACAGATAGTCTTGTATATATGAGCAGGGGCACACTCTTTAAACCAAATGATTTAAAGATTAAAGAATAAAAGAAGGAGGCGCGCGCGTGAATCAGACTGAGGCTAAGGAATCGGTACAGATGACACACATTAATCCTAATTATTCATGAGAAAGGATGTGAGAGACTATGAGCAGGATAGCACGAGAAGAACAATACTCTGACGATGATGCAGTTAAGAGATTCCTCGATGAACTACTCAGTCTATCGAACCTGACGTTATCACTCAAAAATGTAGAAAAGATCCACGACGACATACTCGGCAAGGATATCCACCCTGATGTTAAGGCATTGCTCAGTATCTTAGATGATAAGGACGACGCAGACCTTAGACGCATCTGTAATAAACTGATCAAAGGCGGAATACAATTGGGATTTCTATAAGATAAATAATCTTAAAAGCTTTCTTTTTCTCCAGAAAAATTAAATTTGGGTCCTTCTGGAGCTTAAAAATAGACACGGGTGCGTATGAGCCCGAAAATGCTCCAGTTTTTTATTCAGGATTTCACTTCCGTTTCCGCTTTTAAAAGCGTAGGAGCGCGATAGAGATATTTTTTCTACTAATTAAGGGGTCAGGTAGGGTCAGGATTTAAGAGGGCTTAAAACGGAAGCAGGAGGGCTGACGATGGCTAAAGTTAAGACGGAAGCAATTAAGGTACATGATCAAATAATTCAGACTGGCGAGCTGGCTGCCATCGTCGGCAAATCAGACCGCTGGATCAGGCAATTGACCGCTGAAAAGGTGCTGCAGCAGTGCTCCAGAGGTAAATACAACCTGGGCGAATCTGTTCAGTCTTATCTTGAGCATGTTTCTGGTGGTAAGGAAGAAGATAAAAGGCCACGGTTGATAGATTACAAGACCGAACATGAAAAAACCAAGGCAGAAAAAGCGGCGCTAGAGCTGGAACTTTTAAAGGGTAACCTCCATGCTACGGGAGACGTGGAAAAACTACTCGCGGACTTGATTATAACAACAAAGTCGCGGCTGCTTGGGATTCCGCACCGGGTAGCGACTGAGTGTGAGAACGAGACGGCGGATATTATAGAGTCAGTTGTCCGGCGTGAAGTAGAATCAGCACTTGCTGGGCTGGCCCGTTATTCCCCGGATCAGATCGGTGGCGGCACAGATGATAGCTGACAAAACGATAGACCTTTTTAGCAGAGCCAACAAGCAGTGGGAGCCAAAACCGCACCTGAGTGTCTCTGAGTGGGCGGACAAAAACCGAATGCTTACAACTGAGAGCAGCGCAGAGCCGGGACCATGGCGAACAGATCGAGCAGAGTACCAGAGAGAGATTATGGATTCTATTAAGACCTGGGAAGAAGTAGCTATTATGGCCTCGGCTCAAGTCGGTAAGACAGAATTTTTGCTGAATGTTACGGGTTCGTACATTGACCAAGAACCTTGTCCTATCATGCATGTGCTGCCCAAGGATGATTTAGTTCAGGCTTATTCCAAAAAACGTCTGACCCCGATGATCAATAGTTGCGACGCTTTAAAATCGAAGATCGGTCCAGCCAAGTCGAGAGACAGCAGCAACACGATTGAAGAAAAATCTTTCCCTGGTGGTTATGTGACAATAGTCGGGGCCAATGCTCCAGACAGTCTTTCTTCGCGTCCGATTCAAGTTGTTCTGTGTGACGAGGTGGATAGGTTCCCGGTTTCCTCCGGTAAAGAAGGAGACCCAATTGCTCTTGCTACTGCACGGACAACAACATTCCGGCACAAGCGGCGGCATTTGTTTGTATCAACTCCGGTTGATAAGGAAACTTCTCGCATCTACCAGCTTTACGAAGACAGCACCATGGAACAATGGTGCTTACCGTGCCCGCATTGCGGGGAGTTGCAACCTCTAAAGTTTAAAGGTGGGATTGAATACGAACATTACGAGTCGGAAAGCGGCGAGATTGTGGTCACGAAGGCTGAATATCGCTGCTGTTATTGCGGGATGTTGGGATCTGAAAAAGAGTGGAAGCGCGGGGAAGGGTCATGGATTGCCCGTAAAGAGCATTCAACCCGACGCGGATTCCACATCAATCAGCTTTCAAGCCCCTGGTCTGACTGGCGGGAGGTCTCGAAAAAGTTCTTAATTGCCAAGCGTGAGGGTGTAGACAAACTCAAAGTCTTCATAAACACGGTCCTTGGAGAACCTTGGGAAACTAAGGTTAAAGGAATGGACGAGAAAACGTTGATGCAGCGCCGTGAGGTGTATGAACAAGAGGTGCCAGAGGGTGTGAAAGTCATTACGGCAGCAATTGACACCCAAGATGATCGTTTTGAAGTGGAGATTATGGGCTGGGGAGCTGGTAAAGAATCTTGGAGAATAGAATACCGCCGTATATATGGAGACTTGGACAGGCCCGAAGTGTGGGATGAGCTGGACAGGTTTCTTTGTCGTTCATGGGTTGGACCAAACGGGCGAGGATTCCGTATTGTGGGCGCTTGTATGGACTCTGGAGGTCATTACACCAAAGAGGTGTACGAATTTACTAAGCCAAGAGAATACCGCCGCATATACGCCATTAAAGGGCAAGGGATCAACCCAAAAACGGCAGAACACGTCCCGTTCATCGCCAAGCATACCCGTACCCAAATGTATAATGCGATATTAATTCATTTGGGGGTAGATGATGGCAAGGTCAAGGTCCATGACAGCTTAAAAGTAGAATCGCCCGGACCTTTATACTGTCATTTCCCGGGCGAGGACAAGGGATACACGCAAGAATATTTCTTGGGTCTGACTGCTGAAACTCACAAAGTAGTGGTAAAAGAGGGTGTTAAGTACAAGGCTTGGGTCAAGACCCGCGACCGAAACGAACCTTTTGACCTTGCTGTCTACAACCGGGCAGTTGTTGAATTGTTGAACCCCAACCTTTCACTGCCCATTGAGCAACAGCCTAACGGTCCTATCATTGATCCTGATGCTGGAGGGGGAGTAATTGCACCACGTAAAAAGCGCAGGCAAGGCGTTAATAGCAGTGTGTAAACCATATGAAGGAGGTGAAGAGGGGATATGCCAAATATCACACTTGAAGAAGCAAGGGAAAATCTGACCGCATGGCGTGATGCTGAGATGGCTCTTGCTACAGGACAATCGTATAGCATCAAAGGGAGATCAATAACCCGTGTACCCATGAGCACAATTCTTGAAAGGATACGTTACTGGAGCAAGGTGGTTGACGATTTGGAAAATCCGGGCCGGAGGCGTTCCCGTACTCGTGCGTTCACCCCGTTTGATATATGAACAGGCTTGAACGGATCATCAATTATGTTGCTCCTGGTGTAGCTAAAAAAAGAGCTGCAGCCAGAACTGAAACTATTCGACAAGAAAAAATCGCAGTTATTTTGAATCAAGGGTACGGTTCTCATGGAGCCAGCCGGACCAAGAAAAGTATGACCCTTTGGAATCCTGATATCGGTGATGCCGATTCGGATATCCATGATTACCTTGAAGAACTGAGAGCACGTTCCCGGGATCTTGCTGTAGGCGGAGCGATTGTTGCCGGAGCACACAAGACCATGAGAACAAATGTGGTGGGAACGGGGCTCCGGCTCAAACCAGCGTTTGACAAGGACTTTTTAAATCTAAACGCTGAGCAATCCGCAACATTAAAATCTCAGATTGACCGCGAATGGTCGTTGTGGGCCGATTCGAAAAATTGTGATGCCGCAGGACTGAACGACTTTTATGGACTTCAACAGCTTGCTTTTCTTTCTCAGCTTCAAAGCGGTGACGTGTTCGGATTGTTGCCTATGATTAAACGCCCGTTTTCGATCTACGATCTAAAAGTAAATCTGATTGAGGCTGATCGTTGCAGCAGCCCAAATCTTTCGGATACGGACCGGATACAATCCGGGGTTGAAGTAGATGAAACAGGTATGATTGTTGCCTATCATTTTAGTAGTCGTCACCCAGGAAGTGGCAAGAGCTACCTCGGCGGCGCCCAAAAATGGACGAGGGTGTTGTCACGGGGGGAGGGGACAGGTAGATACAATGTACTCCACCTAATGGAGTCTGAGCGCCCAGGACAGCGCCGTGGTGTTCCAGTCATTGCGCCAGTTATTGAGGCGTTGAAACAGCTTGACCGCTACACTGAGGCGGAATTGACGGCTGCTGCAATACAAGCGATGTTTACTGTGTTTATCGAAACCGAAAATGCCGATGATCCGAACGCGTTCGGTTTGAAACCACCTGACACTGATAATTTAGACGGTGACGAGCTACCGTCCAATGACATTAAACTCGGGGCGGGAGCTGTTCAGTTTCTTGAGCCGGGTGAAAAAGCGAATTTTGCAGACCCGACAAGACCAAATCCGAACTTTGACCCATTTGTTACGGCTATATTGAGGCAGATTGGTTCGGCGTTAGAAATCCCTTACGAAATGCTGGTCAAACACTTTACATCGTCTTATACAGCTAGCCGTGCAGCAATGTTGGAAGCATGGAAAATGTTCCGCATGCGTCGAACATGGCTTGCTAAGTCGTTTTGTCAGCCTGTGTATGAAGAATGGTTTGTCGAGGCAGTTACAAAAGGACGCATCGACGCGCCGGGCATCTTTGATGATCCGGCTATTTTTCGTGCCTATACAAAAGCTGCTTGGCACGGTCCGTCTCAAGGTATGCTCGATCCGGTCAAAGAGGTTAACGCGGCAATCAGCCGTATTGAATATAACTTTAGTACCGCAGAGGGCGAAACAGCCGAACTCACAGGCGGCGAGTGGGAGTCCAACGTTCAGCAAAGGGCACATGAGTTGGCTACGCTCAAAAGGTATGGACTTAGTGAGGGCGCAGCTAAAGCAGCAGCCACCGCTGCTCCAGCGTCGTCTAATGTAGGCGATGAGGAAGATGATAACGATGACCCGGAAGGAGGTGAGAAAGAAAATGCCCAAGAAGATCAAAGCTAATGGCCCTATTATTGGCGATGCTAACGCATGGATTTATCAATGGTTTGGCATTCCGGCTGTGAGTCCGGGGATGATTTCCAAGGAACTCGACTCAGCTAACGGCGACGAAATCGAACTATATGTCAATTCTCTCGGTGGTTCCGCCTTTGACGGCGCTGAGATTTACACTTTACTCAAAGATTACCCCGGGAAGATTACTGCGAAAGTAACAGGCGTAGCGGCTTCTGCTGCTTCGGTCATGATATCGGGCGCTGACGTTATCAAGATATCACCGCCAGGACAGATCATGATTCACAACGCTGCAACGGGGACTGATGGTGACAAGAATGACCACGACCGTTCTTCCGCCTTGCTGAGAAGCACGGATGAGGCGATAACCAATGCTTATTCACTCCGAACAGGTAAGACAAGAGACGAGCTTCTGGCCCTTATGGATAATACAACTTGGATGAATGCTCAGAAGGCTGTCGAACTTGGATTTGCGGACGAAATAATGTTCAGCGAAGGCGCCACAGAAGTTACCAACAGCGCTTTTGATATGCTCAGCAGTGACGGAGTTTTGCCAGAGGCGGTCATAAACAAGGTTCGCAACGAGCTTCTTAAAAGCGGCGGATTCACAAATCAGCCCCCAGCGCTTGGGGACGGCGGGTTGGAAAGGATAATCCCCTTGCAAAGCATCCCAAATCTGCAATTTGCTTCGACAGCCACGCAGCCTGTAGCTGCTGTTAACGCAAATAAAGGTGGTACTCCGCAAGCCGGAGTCACACTTGAGGAATTAAAAACTGAGATTAACTCTATGAAGGGGGAAAAAGAAACAATGGATCTTAACCAATTAAAAAACGAACATCCAGACTTGTATAACCAAGTCGTAGAAGAGGGTGTGACAAACGAACGCCAACGGATTACGGCGCTGAATGAATTAGCTGCTGCTCCGGGCGCTGCCGAAATTGTAAAGAACGCTATCGAGGCAGGCCAAACCGTTGCAGAAGCTTCCTTTGCGATTGTGCAAGCTTCTATCGCTAAGAAAGGTGAGGTAGCAGCAGCACGTCAACAAGACGCACAAAATAGTGGGGTAAATGACGTGCCTGTCCAAGAATCTACTACACCAGAAGCCAAGAAAGCCGCTGAGGAAGTGCAGGCACAAACAGAAGCGGAAGAGGTAATTGCAGAAATGAAAAGATTACGGGGAGGTAAATAATTATGCCAGCATATGAAAGCCAGCCTTACGATAACCTGATTGCGGGATATGTTGTACCGCTCGCTAACGTGTCCGTCATTGTAAAAAGCGGCTCCGGCGTCATTAAGCGCGGGACTGTTTTGGGGGTTGTATCTCAACTGCCTGAAACGAACGCTTCTCATGGAATGTACATCGTGGCTCCTGTGGATTCCAGCAAGACGGACGGTTCTAAAACGCCTTTTGCAATCCTTTCCGATCAGGAAGTGGATGCAACCACCAAAGATGTACGAGCTACAGGTTATGTGAGTGGGGAGTTTAATCGCCATGCTCTTATTTTTGGTGGCACGGACAAGGTTGAAAAGCATGAAGTAGCAATGCGTAACATTGGTCTAATCACAAAACGGGTAGTAGAATAGGAGGATTTAAACAATGCCAGATATTTATTCTTTGCCGCAACTCCTCAAAGTAGTTGGGCAGTTGCCGCAAACCTCAGAGTACATTTTGAGCACATTCTTTTCTGACGGTGAGGTTGGGCTTACAACAGAAATTGAAATTCAAACGCTGAAAGGTAAGCACCGTATCGCACCTTACGTCTCCGAATTACAACAAGGTAAGATTGTACTGCGCGATGCTTTCAGCGCGAAGCAATATTCCCCGGTTCCCGTTAAGCCGGCACGAAATATTACTTATCACGACCTTAAAGCTCGCCAAGCTGGAGAATCCCTGTATAACCCGGATAGCGTTGAACAACGCCTCCGTAAATTGATTGCTAGGGATTTGGTGGAACTGAATGACACTATTACTCGCCGTAAAATCGAGATGGCATCACAAATGATTTTCACGGGTAAGGTAACGCAAATCGGTGAGGGCGTGGAACAAGAACTGAACTATGGATTCTCAAATACTATCACTCTTTCCGGTAAAGACCTATGGAGTGACCCGAATTCTGACCCTATCAAGTTCTTGGCGGGATTACGATTGTCTGTCATGCAAAAGAATGGACAAACTCCGCGCAAAGTAGTGGGTGATTACGAAGCGCTAATAGCCCTGACCCGTCACCAAGCCATTCTGAAATTAGCCGACAATAAAGGATTGACCATCGGTAACATCGACACGACTTTGTTGCCTGACGGCGTAACTCACCATGGGTTCCTGAGAGACGTTGGTCTTGATCTTTACAGCTATACAGGTACGTTTGTGGACGACGACGGCGTAGAGAAACCATTCATCCCGGCTGGTACGATTGTGATCCTGCCAGAAGGCAAGCCGTTCGAATTCCTTTATGCAGCTAACCCGGTTATGGTCGGAGATGATGATATCCGTTTGGTTAACCAACAAGTGGTTGCGCAAGTATTCGCGGACCGCCGCACAGCGGTTCGCACGCTGGAACTGCAAAGTCGTCCGTTCCCGGTGCCGCTGAACATCGAGAACTGGTATGTAGCGAAAGTCCTATAAGGAGGGATATCCATTGAATATTGAAG
The DNA here is from genome assembly GCF_005217525.1 of Paenibacillus terrae. GTDB lineage: Bacteria > Bacillota > Bacilli > Paenibacillales > Paenibacillaceae > Paenibacillus > Paenibacillus terrae_C. The sequence goes on from NZ_PNXQ01000013.1 coordinate 40,559, forward strand.
CATTGGGGAAAATCCGCCACAGCGGAAAAGACTTCGCTATAGGTGACATTTTAAGAGGACTGAGTGATGCAGAGGCCCAACGCCTTGTGAGTCTTGGATCGGGCAAAATGGTCATTGATGAAAATCACGGAAGTGAAGGCGGTAACCCGGGGGTGTTGCAATCAACAAATGCCCCCATTTCCTTAGATGAATTCGCAAAGTTGCAGGCTGTTGAACAAAAGGAACGGCTTGAAAAACAAGGAATTGAACCTGCATCTAATGTTGAGGGTCGAGTCGAGCAGTATACTGCTTGGTTGGACAAAAACAATGCGCTCGTTTAAGGATCAGGTTGAGAAGGATGTAAAGTCCGTCTTTCTGAACGTTAAAGAGTTTGCCGACTGGCATGAAATATCTTTTATGAGTCCGCCGAAAAACGGATTGCCTGCCGCTCCCGAACCGCCTGTCAGAATGTTGGTTATTGTTGATGATGATGAACTGAGAGATCGGAAAAGTAGCGCCTCGAATCCTACGGATGGCGTTTACGATGCCGATCTTTTATTTTATGCCCAGCGTGCCGACTTCCTTCTACACTTTGGCAGGCTTCCGGTCATGCAGAGCAAAATCAGATTCGACGAACGCACCTATACGGTGACAGATATCCAAGATGACGAGAATATGGTTACTGTCACGTTGGGGCGTAAAGGATCATGATTCGGGTCGATACCAAAGAGCTTGGAACCATGAAGAAGCGCTATGAGAAGGTAAAAGCTCAGGCCAAAACGGTTGTATCCCGAGCGATGAACCGTGTTGCATCTAATGCACGGACCAATGTAAAAAAAGAAATCGCAAAGGAATATGTGATCAAGTCAGGCGATGTAAACAAAACATTGTCTACCACCAAGGCCAGTGCTTCATCTACTTCAAGCGTAGTGCGTTCGACCAGCCAGGGAACTGGACTGGATAAATACAAGTTCAATCCGAAACGAGCAACGGGAAAGCGGCCTAAAGTTTTGAAGGCGGCTGTTAAAAAAGGGGGAGCAGTAAAGGGGATCAAGGGCGCGTTTGTGGCAGACAAAAACGGAGTAAAGATATTCGTCCGTGAAGGCAAGAAGAGGCTGCCTATTCGCCGCCTGTATGGTCCTCCTGCGCCGGAAATGTTCAACCAGAACAAGATACGCACCCCCGTCGAACAAAAAGCCCGAGAAACCTTCGAGGAACGTATTATGCACGAACTGGATAGGGAGTTGAAACCATGACCCCATTTATGCTTAGAGACGCTTTAGTCAAAGAACTGGAGCGTCTTTTTGCTGACTCCACATACCTCAATGCACGCGCTGAGTTGTCCAAACTAAACATTTATGCGCAGAACCTGCCTGCAAAAAGCCAAGAAGATGATGACGATCATTACCCGTTCATCCTTGTTCGTGTTGGTGATGTTGTCGATGTTTCGGACACTGAAAATTCAACGTGCGCAATCATGTTGAGCGTGGGGATTGTTGATGAAGGGCTGGACATGCGCGGTGAAGACACGATCCTAAATATCACGCAGCGGATCAGACAGCACTTTCTGACCAATCGCACTTTGGACAAGCAATTCATTTTGGAACCCCAACTGACGTGTTCACTGTTTGACGAGGAAAATTTATGGCCTTATTTCTTCGGCTACGTGGACATGAGTTGGATTATTCCTGCTATAAGAGAGGGTGTTCAGTTTGACTACTGAAAAAACAGAAACTCAAGACGTTAAACAGGCGGAAAAGCCGCCTGTAAAAGATAAGAAATACGCTTCGCCTGTAGTACCTGTTCAGCCATCCCAATCAGCCGAACGGGAGCAACTTATTTACATTGGTCCTAATCTGCCAGGTGGTCGGTTGGCACGGTCATTTATTTCCTTAGGCGGTTTTCCTGAGTACTTGAACGATTTGGCTGAACAGGTGCCGGAAATCCGTGATCTGTTTATTCCGGTTACTGAGCTCTCGGCTGCAAATGCAGCACTCAGGGTACCGGGATCAAATCAACATATCGCTTACGCCGCCGTGGTGGAAGCGATCCGAAAAGGAGGAATTTAAGTGGCTGAACGTCATGGCGTTTTTATCACTGAACAGCCCGCATCTGTCATAACCCCTGTGCGGCTCAACGTCACCTTACCTGTTGTATTCGGTACGGCTCCGGTCAATCTTAGTACGTTGGAGACAGCTCCAGTTAATAAGCCTATTCTGTGTGAATCGTGGGCTGACGCGGTTGCCGCGTTTGGATATTCGGACAATTGGGATGATTTTACCCTTTCTGAATTCATGCATTTCCATTTTAAAATTTCGAAACAATCGCCAGTCGTTTTTATTAATGTGCTGGACCCCGCGAAGCACTCGACCGCAGTTACGGCGGCGTCCTATACGTTGGTTAATGGCACGCTGACGGTTGCGGTTCAAGGGATCATTAAACCGTCTGTACTGGTCACATCGTCGGA
>NZ_PNXQ01000013.1:43014-45631 GCF_005217525.1 Paenibacillus terrae
CACATATACACTGGGCACCGATTACTCGTTATCCTTTAACACTGCTGGAAATCTGGTGGTATCCCGTATAGTTTCCGGCGCGTTGGCATCTGGTGAAACGGTCAAAGTTGGTTACAGCAAACTGGACCAAAGCAAAGTTACATCTGCGGATATTATCGGCGGTGTGGATGTGGATACTGGCATTGCTACAGGGCTGGAATTGCTGGATCAAATTTTCCCACTGTTCCGTATTGTGCCCGGTCTAATTGCTGCGCCAGGCTTTTCGGAAAATCCTGTGGTCGGCGCGATTATGGCTGCGAAAGCTAATTCGCTTAACGGTGGGCATTTTAAAGCAACGGCGCTTACAGACCTGCCAGCCGACGTTCTATATACCGAGATTGCGAAGTGGAAGAAGGACAATGCTTATACGGACCCGCAGCAGATTAACACCTATCCGCTGGCTACCAAGGACGGTTTGGAATATCACATGTCTACGGTTGTGGCAGCGGCGACGGTCAAATCAGACGTTGATAATGGCGGCATTCCTTCGACTTCTCCGTCGAATACAACCGCGAATATTGATGGCACTGCTATGACAGATCGTGACTTTTTGCTGGGTCCACAACAGGCGCAGTATCTTAATGCGCAAGGGATCGTAACAGCACTCAATTTTGTTGAAGGGTTTGTGGTATGGGGTAACCGGACAGGAGTTTACCCGGATGCTAAAGACCCGCAAAGCAGCTTTATTCCGGTGCGACGGATGTTCAATTGGATCGGTAACACTCTTACGCTCACCTATTGGAAGTACCTCGATGATCCAACCAATAAAAAGATGATCGAGGCTATAACAGATTCGGTCAATGTATGGATAAATGGTCTGGTAGCTGCCGGATATTTGTTAGGTGGACGCGTTGAATTTAACGCTTCCGAAAATCCGATAGAGAATCTGATTGACGGCAAATTGAAATTTCATGTGTACATCGCGCCGCCGTCTCCTGGTCAGGATATTGATTTTGTACTGGAATACGATGCTTCTTATTTCGCGTCGTTATTCGCAGCTTAAAGGAGGTTTGAACATTGAGTAAAGATCAGGTCGCGCAGCGCACCATACAATATGAGGCTTACCGCAACGGTTCGCAGTATTTGGGTACTACAACCGTGGACATGCCTGAAATAGCATTATTGGCAGAAGACGTTACGGGTGGCGGTATTAATGGTACGGTCAATACGCCAACTATGGCGCAGTTTGATGCCTTATCCACCACACTTAATTTTCGGACGCACGAAGAAAGTTACTATGACCTTTTTGCTCAAGAGATACACGCCATTGATTTACGGGCGGCTATCCAAATCCAGAACCGTTTGACAGGGCAATTGGATGTAGTTCCATATAAATTCTCATTTCGTGGCGTTCCAAAAAATATGGGATTGGGAAGTTTGGAGCCTGGGGCTACATCGGACAATTCCGTGGAATTTGAAGTGACCTATATCAAGATCACCTTGAACGGCGTGGTCAAGATGGAGCTTGATAAATACAACTCTGTCTGTGTTATCAATGGTGTCGATTACTACGCAAAAATCCGTCAGGCGCTTGGAAATTAATCATTTCCGGGCGTTGACCCGGATTAAAATATGGAGGATTCTAACATGACTAATATCGCTAAAGAAGCAGAATTGAAACAAGTGGAGAAGGTAGAAGATACTTCACAATATACGCTTAAATTCGATAAACCTTGGGACTTTGAAGGCGAAAAATATACGGAATTGAAATTTGATTTTAATAAATGTAATGGTCGAAAGCTTATTGCACTCACTAAGAGATTAGAGCTTAGTGATATTAAAACTCCTGTCAAAGCAATTAGCATGGAATTCCAAGCTGCTGTATGTGCGGAGGCTGCTAGTGTTCCGATGGAACTGATTCTTGAACTACCAGGTAACTATTTTTCTAAAGTGACTGTTATGGCTCAGAATTTTTTGCTGCTATAGATGCGAGTGGAGATGTTGCATCTTATATTATGGAAATGGTGCTGTCGCTTTCCATTGAGACGCGTAACAGTATAGATTTTTGGCTGGATCAGCCTATAAATGATATACCCAAATGGCAAGACGCTCTTGCTTCGTATTCAATAAAAAAAGAAAAGGCGATAGAAGAAGCCCGGAAGAAAGGGCGGTGATACAGTGGGACGCGAATATGATGTAGCGATGAAGCTTGCGGCGAATCTGGACCAAAGCTTTTTTGGTGCGTTTGATAAGGCGATTCAAAAGGTGACCAGTCTGGAGAACAGTTTCAAAGAACTGAAAAACATCCAAATGCCTACCGGGGCGATCACCAATTTGCAGCAGGAAGTCGGACAGTTAAACACTAAGCTTCAAAGCGTTAATGCCAACCGGGTTGGGGAAAACGTATTTAAACCCCTCAAAGATGATATCAGGGACGTGAAGACGGAGCTTACAAGGCTCCAGTCCATGCGTTTGTCGGGAGACATAACCCGTGCTCTAGAGGTCAATGTGCAGGGGCTTGAACACAAGCTTAAAGCCCTTGGACATTTGAGGATCGGCGCGAAAGTATTCGAACCGATGATGGCGGCTGCTAAAGCGGTTGAAGCGCAAATACGTGTCATCCAGTCCATGCGCATCA
>NZ_PNXQ01000013.1:45641-54314 GCF_005217525.1 Paenibacillus terrae
GGGTGATATCGTCAAAGATATCCGAGAAGATTTGAAGAAGCTGGAGAATGAATTTAAAGATATCAAACGGATGAACGGTCCTAAAGACGTTTTTCAGAATATGATTAACGAATTGAAAATTGTCATTCCTGATCTGCGAGAAATGAAACGACTTCTCACGGACATAACTCGTATCCGCATGCCATCAAATCAGTTCGGTAATGACATCGAGGCATATGTCCGGCAGATTAAAGAATTAGAGAAACGCATGCGAGATATCCAGCGCATTAACGGTCCTTCGGGCGGTGGTGGCGGTGGATCTGGTGGAGGGGATTCAGGGGGCGGCGGAGCGTTATTTGCCGCTGGTGGAGCTGGGATGATGGCGGGGGCTGCCGTGGCTGCGGGCGGCTTCTTTGCGTTTAAGTACGCCGACGAATACCAGAAGGCCATGCTTCAAATCCAAGCCAGCACAGGGCAGACAGAAGCGCAGATGAAGGGCATGAAAGACATCGCCAAGAATCTCTATAATGCTAAATTGGGCGAGGATTGGAACGACCTGGCGCTTGTTGTCGGTAAGGCTAAAAATGTCTTAAAACAGACTGGGCCAGAGCTTGAAAAGTCAGCGCGAGGCGCGATTGTCCTTCGAGATACCTTCGAAAATCTGGACGTTGATGAATCCATCAAAACCGTCGATACCATGATGAAAAACTTTGGTATTACATCTGAGCAGGCTTACAATCTGCTTGCACAGGGCGCACAGAAGGGATTGGACAAATCCGGGGAATTGTTGGATAGCGCGAATGAGTATTCAGCTTACTTTGCAAAATTGGGATTCAGTGCAGAAGGCATGTTCGATATCTTTGCGGCTGGTCTGGATGCCGGGGCATTTAACCTTGATAAAGTCGGTATAAAGCCGTTGCCGACTATAAATCGCGGAATTAAGCGGGGAGGCTGCAATGCTAATCCGAACCGAAGGCTGTTAAAAGAGCAGTCAGGGGCAACGCATAGGTCTTGGAATAATAGACCCACGAGGCCGCGACACCTTTGGGTGAAAAGATATGCTGATCTACCGGGAAAGGAAACTGGTAGAACTGTTGGATAAAAAGCCGACAGGATAACACCTTAATGGACGGTATTAAGGAATTTGGTATCCGTACAAAAGACGGTTCCAAAGACTCGCTTGCGGCTTACAAATCCATCGGACTCGGTGGAACTGAAATGACGAAGAAATTCGCGGCAGGCGGTAAGACCGCGCAGGAAGCATTCCTGAAAACCGTGAAGGCTATCGAAGCTGTGAAGGACCCGGTTTTGAAGAATGCTGTATCTGTCCAATTGTTCGGTACCCAAGCCGAAGATTTGGAAGCTCGCGTAATCAAGTCATACGGGAACGTCAAAAAGCAGTTCGATAAGACCAAGAACAGTATTGACGAGATGGCGAAAATAAAATACAGCAGCATGGGGGATGCATTTAAGGGAATAGGTCGGCAGTTGCTTACAAGCATCATCATTCCTGTCTCAAATATGCTGCTGCCAGCCTTCAATAAATTTAGTAACTGGTTTAATCAAGCGGGTCCAAAGATAAATAAATTCTTTTCGGGTGTAGGAGAAGACTTAAGCCGAGTCGGTAAAATCATCAAAAAAAGTGGTCAGCTACTTGAAAACACCTGGAACAACACTGGTTATTACACCGCTGCGGTTGGGATAACCAATATCGGTAAGGAACTGGGGCTGAGTGAGGACAATGCTTACAAGCTTTCTGGTGCTATAACCGATATCACTGATCGACTTTCCGAGTTAAAGCCCTACGTTGATATCCTAAAAGGATTAGGCGATGTTGCTTACAACGTCACAATTGGCACGGGCGACATATCAGGTGTACAGCAAATCAATAAAGGTTTGCAGTCTATTGGATTCAGTCCTGACCAAGCTATTCAAATATCAAATAGTGCGGTTGATATATTCGACGGTATAAGAGGCAAGGCGGAAGAGTTTGTTAGAAGCCTTAGTCCTGTGATAGGTGATATATCGTCATATTTCAAAGAAGCTTTCAGTTTCGGCAGTGATTTAGATTTTGGGTCTATAGTCAACAGCGTGAGCGATCTTAAAAAATCAATAACACCTGTTATAGAGTCCATTGCTACAGGGATCGGTCCTGCATTACATTCCGTCACATCCTTGCTCGCTCCACTTATGAAGGTCGGTAAACAAGCCTTCAATGCCATAATTCCATTGGTCGCTAAATTAGCAGCTTCTGTGACTGGTAAATTAGGTCCAGTATTTACGTCAGTCTTTGGTTATCTGACGAAGACCTTGTTGCCGCAAGTCAGCTCGGTGCTGGCTGCATGGCTGCCTAAGATAGGGGCTCTGTTTGGTAAAATGGGCGGCTTGATTATGGCGATATACGAAAGGAGCATTGCGCCAACCATAAATGCTCTCGTGACTATATTTAAATGGGCATGGCCCGTTATGACTACTGCTGTAACAGGTGCAATTAATATTCTCAAGCCTGTTATAGGTGGAATTATTGATGTATTGGGCGGTGTGATTGACTTCCTGACAGGAGTATTTACGGGGGATTGGGATTTAGCGTGGAAAGGTATAAAAGAGGTCGCTGTCGGCATATGGGATGGTATCACAGGTGCTGTGAAAGCGGCCTTCAATAATGTCATCATGATCATCAATTCAGCAATACAGAAAATCAACGGGTTTAGCTTTGAATTGCCTGAATGGGCAGGTGGCGGGAGTGTAGGGAACTTAGGAATACCTGAAATTCCAATGCTTGCAGATGGAGATATTACCAACCGTCCGTCCATTATGGGGGAAGCAGGTTGGGAAGCTGCAATTCCAATCAACAACAAGCCGCGTTCTATGAACCTCTTGGAAAAAACCAATAGACTCATGGGCTACAACCCAGGCGGCAACGGTGACAATCTGAATCTTAACTTTAATATTGTAATCCAAGGGAACGCGGATAAAGAAGTAGTGACGCAGGCGGTCAAAGCTGCAGAACCTTCTTTCCGTCAGCAGTATAAGCAAATGAAGCGTCAAGATGCGAGGACGAGCTTATGACGACATATACAACAATCCAGGGCGATACCTGGGACATGATTGCCTATAAAGTGTTTGGTGATGAAACGTCGATGATCCAGATTATGAATCTTAATTTGGACTACATCGACGTTTCTGTTTTTTCTGCCGGGACTGTTTTGCAGATGCCGGACGTTACTGAGGTTGAAGAAACCGCGTCTGATCTGCCGCCATGGAAGGTGTGACATGGACGAAACTATTGATGCGAGACGCGCACAGGTCGTAATTAATTATAACGGCAAGGACATCACCAAAGAGTTGTCCGACTATTCATTGGATTTAACTTATACCGATGCGGAGCCGGGGACGCTGGACGATCTGCAAATTAACCTTGAGGATAAGGCGCGTAAATGGTCTGGTCCTTGGGCGCCAAGTGCTGGAGACAGGATAGTTGCCTATATAAAAACAATCAATTGGAGCAAGCCCGGAGAGATTAAGCGGCTTAATTGTGGCACGTTCGAGGTGGATTCGATTGACTTCGCTGGCCCACCTGATACGGTCAGCATTAAAGCAGTTTCGCTACCGGTTTCAACAAATGTTCGGCAGGAGAAAAAAACGAAGGCTTGGGAGTCTGTGACGCTCAAGTCTATTGCTGCGGAGATTGCCAAGCGTGCGGGCTTCTCACTGATGTATGAGGCTCATGGGAATCCGAAATACGACCGCCAGGATCAGACCGATGTGTCTGATTTGTCGTTCCTCAACGACCTGTGTAAACAGGAAGGCATAGCGCTAAAGGTAACAGGCAAAAAGCTTGTCCTGTTTGATGAATACGTTTATGAGCAAAAACCACCCGCGTTGACGATTGAACGCGGCGTATCGGACATTATTAGCTACGGATTCACCTTTTCGACTCAGGATGTAGCCTATTCAGCTTGCGAGGTCAGCTATCAGCCAGCAGCAGCCAAAAAGAAAACGTCTAAGAAAAAAGACGAGAAGAAGGACGAAAAAAAGGACGATAAGGACAAAGCCAAGGCCGCTACAACCGCTACTGATTCCAAGGAAACTGATAAGGAATCCAAGAGCAAAAAGAAGAAAGAAAAATCGGAGCAGCCAAAGCCAATAAAGGTGATTTATCGTCCGCCTGGTGCTCCGAAAGATGGACCAATCTTAAAGGTGTCTCAGAGCGTTGGTTCACAGGCTGAGGCAATTAACGCGGCTCGAAAGAGCTTGCGCGAGAAGAATAAAGAGGCTGGTAAAGCTACTTTGTCTCTCATGGGGAATGTGGGCCTTGCTGCTGGGATGACCATCACTATAAAAGGGTTTGGCAGGTTTGACGGTAAGTACATTATCGTTTCCGCCACTCATGCAGTTGGTGGGTCGGGCTATACGACCAGTCTGGAAATTAGGAAAGTTTTGGGGTGGTGACATGGCGAATGAAAATTTAAATAGAATCGGGGTAGTCTCCAGTGTAGACACCGACACGGGAAAGGTACGGGTAATCTTCCCTGATATGGACGATATGGTTTCCCCAGAGCTACCACTTTTAACAACTGGGACTGGCTGGGGTCTTTCGAATGCGATGCCAGAGCCGGGCGACAATGTGGTGTGTATTTTTCTCGGGAATGGGAAACCAGATGGAGTTTGTCTTGGCGCACTATATGACGGTAGCTATGATATGCCTGCCGATCAGTCCCAACGTGGTATCTACTTCGAGGATGGCAGCTATGCATATTTTGATAAGAATACCGGCTCAATAGAGATTAATGCGGTTGGTGCTGTAAACGTACAGGCCAAGACCGTAAGTATACAAGCGGAATCCGTGCAAATTACAGCCCAAACCGTAGAGATTAACGCCAGCAACGTAAACATAAATGCTCCAGCGGTGCGGTTTGCTGGTAATGTGACGGTCGTAGGTTCGGTTAAAGAACTCAATGAGCCGATTGAAGGTGAATAATTATGGCAGCTAAAATAGGCAGTTATGGCAACATTGCGTTTGTTGTAACTCCAAAGGTGATACGTACATTCCGCGAGCTTACCCGGTCTAGCGCCAGCCGTTGGGCTGACCACGAAATTATGTTGAAGAAGCCCAAAAGCCAGTTCTTAGGGCCTGGTCTGGATACCGTGACATTTACGATGTACTTTGCGGCATGGCACGGCACCAATCCACGTAAGGAAATGGATAAGCTGGTTGACTGGGATCGAAAAGGAAAAGCCGGAGCGTTGACAATCGGCGGTAAAAAGCTGGGGGCGGGTCTGTGGGTTGTAACGGGGCTTGAGCAGGCTTGGACGCACGTGGATAACCGAGGGAACCTATTGTCTGGAACCATTAACATTACGCTAAAGGAGTACGTTAAATGAGCCAGTACAACCTTACGTTATCCGGTACCCGCCCGATTGACTTCGCACCAGCTACCAAAGAGGCAGAATTGCGACAGAATCTATTTACACTGTTAACGGCTTGGCGTGGATCGGTTGTTTTAAATCGACAGTTTGGATTCGATCCAGGAGCATTGGACGAGCCGACAGAGGTTTCCAAGGCACTTATCACATCGCAAATCTATGAGCTGGTTGGTGAATATGAGCCAAGAATTTTAATTCAGGAAGTGCAGTTTGTGAATCCGCAGGATGATCCAGATGGGGGTCGATTAATTCCGGTCATATATTTTTACGAGCAGGAGGTGAATGCGGATGAGTACACTGGCTGAGCTGCCGGATATTGATTTTGTCCAGGCGGATGTTAAGGCAATGCAGGATTCACTTATAACGCTGTACGAAACAATTGCAAAACGCCAGCTTGCCCCTGCTGATCCGCTTCGAATTTTCATAAATGCGATAGCGTACAAAATGGTAATGCAAGAGGTTAAATTAAATCAGGTCGCCAAGGGGCAACTACTCCGGTATGCACGCGGCGCTGTGCTGGATCATTTAGGGGCCTTTGTAGAAACACCACGTTTAGGTGCCGATTATGCCGTTACGTTAATACAGTTTACTTTGTCCACGCCGCTTACAAATGTTCAGGTTATACCAGCAGGGACCCGCATAGGACCAGCCGAAGGTGACGGCACGATCTATTTTTCTACTAAAGAGGCAGTAACTGTCCCGATTGGTGACGTAGTAATTACGGCTGCAGCAGAATGTAATGTGTCAGGGACAGAAGGCAATGGATACATCGCAGGTCAACTCACAACGTTAATTGACCCATTGCCTTATGTAGCATCTGTAACTAATCTTACCGAAACATCGGGCGGGGCTGCCGTTGAGGACAATGACCCGTACCGCGAACGTATTCACATCGCGCCTGAATCATTCAGCGTTGCCGGACCAGATGGTGCGTATGCATATTGGGCCAAAACTGCTAGTGCATCAATAGCAGACGTACACGTGGATTCTCCAAGTCCTATGCAGGTGGTGGTTACCGTATTGCTTGCTGGCGGGGTCATCCCCACACAAACCGTTCTTGACGAGGTGTTTGCGGTCTTGGACGACAGAAAGCGGCGACCTCTAACGGATAAGGTTACCGTTCAATCTCCTACAGAGGTCAGTTACGATGTTGATTTGACTTACTATATCCGTAAATCAAGGGCAACAGACGTAGTGAGTATTCAAAAGGCCGTAGAGGCCGCTTTATCTGAATACAAGCTATGGCAAAAATCACGATTAGGTCGAGACATAAACCCATCGCAGTTAACGCATATGCTTGTTGAGGCCGGAGCTTCACGACTTGAAATTCGATCACCTGTATTCTTGGAGCTTAATTCAAGTCAGGTAGCCAAGGAAGGGACTACGACGGTGGTATTTGGAGGGCTGGTCGATGATTAAATTGTCTGAATTAAGCCTGTTGGACGTGCTACCTGATAACTTACGAACCGATAAGCAGGTTCGTGATGCAGCGATGGCCCTGGACGTGAAAATGGACGAGCTGACGGCGAAGATCCAGCGTGTTAATTTGTTCGGGCGAACCAATTGGACAGACGAAGAAACCGACGAATTGGCTTGGCAGTTCCATGTAGACTACTACGACCCCACATTGCCGCTTGAACAACGCAGGGAGCTTGTCCAGCAGTCTATACCACTCCATCGCCGCAAGGGTACACCGAGCGCTGTAGAGGACCTAGTGACGACTATATTCGGATACGGGAAAGTGGAGGAATGGTGGGAGTATGGCGACGATCCGGGCTATTTCCAGGTTGTTGTCTCCAATCCCAAGGCTACCGAAGAACAGGCGCAGCAGTTTTTGGAGGTTGTCGAGTCTGTGAAGAGAAAAAGCGCCCACCTCCGCCGCGTTGTCGTATTGGATTCGGCAAAGGGAACCCATTACTACGGCGTGGGTACACAGCAAGTGGATATTATTACTTTAAGGCAGGTGAATTAAAGTGGCTTTCGACGGAATCCAAATTACTAATCGCGGTCGGAATTTGCTTGCAAAAGCAGAAGCTGGGATGACTAAGATTACGTATACAAAATTTTCAATAGGGGACGGAAAACTTTCTGGACAATTGCCTGTTATGCTTAAAGCTCTAATCAACGAGAAAGTTTCTTTTCCAGTAAGTCGTTTGAAAATACAGTCAGAAAATGTAGTCGTGCCTGGATTCGATTTTGGTAACCAAGGCATTCCCAACGGCTTTTTCTTCCGTGAAGTAGGGTTGTGGGCGACCGATCCAGACCTAGGCGAGATCCTATACGCTTATGCAAATTCCGGTGAGGGAGCCGAGTACATTGATGCTCAGAACACTTCCGCTGTATTAAAGAAGCTATTCAATTTTGAACTGACTGTAAGCAACACAGCACAGGTGACGGTGGTTGTGGATGATTCGATTATATACGCTACCCCGCAGGATGTAGCCGATGCACTGAAAAATTCCAAAGACTACACCGACACGCAGATTGCTAATGTAAAAGTGCCTGACGCAACCACTACGGTTAAAGGGATTGTCAGATTGAGTGAAAATTACAAGGATACAAGGCCCACAACCGTTCCGAATAGCAAAGCTCTTTCGGACTTATATACTGCTTCAATGGCGGATAAAGGCAAGGTTTTTATGGATGATTTTAATTTTTTGCTGTCTCCGGGTGTGTGGCGGGTTGATAGGTCTACTTTTACGCCTGCCACGGATCATAGTCCACCGGGAGCATATCCTAAGGGCGTCCTATTTGTTGCAAAAGCAGATGTGACGGAAGGGCTTGCTGTTGTCCACCTGTACGTAGACGATACAGGTGGTATTTTTAAACGAGTAAGGACAGTTGCTGGAGTTTGGACAACTTGGAGCGAATTAGCCGACAAGAATTACGCAGCTCCAAAGCAACATAGTCATACAGCAGCGGACTTGCCAAGCGCCACTACACAAGCACGTGGTATTGTCCAGCTTAACACTTCCACTGGGAGTACGGCCACGGATCAGGCAGCTACACCGTCTGCCGTTAAAGCGGCATATGATCGGGCTGAACAGGCTTTTACGCAAGCCAGTAATGGGAAAAACGGTATTACTGCCGCCATTACTGGCAAAGGTGGCAACGCCAACTCCAGCATGACCTGGGATCAGTTAGCAGCAGCTATATCGAGCCTGCCTGTCAAGCGCTTTGCGTCCGGTACCTTTAACGGTCAGAGCGTTACTGCATCGAGCTGGGGCCAGTCTGTGGATATGACCGTATCCGTTAGTCTGCCGTTTA
>NZ_PNXQ01000013.1:54324-92044 GCF_005217525.1 Paenibacillus terrae
CCCTGATGAATAGGGGCTTTTCTTTTTGTTATTTATTTTGGTTTTATGATGTAACAATCTACGAGCTGATCGTTGCCCATACCAATGAATCGGAGTATAGAAGCTTTATCTCGAACAAAAAGAACGAGGCTCTGCAATCGCGGATGATCGTGATGCCGATTCCTTACAATCTTAAAGTTTCGGAAGAAGAAAAAATTTACGCCAAGCTCATTGAACAAAGCGACATGAAGCATATTCACATCGCCCCTCATGCGCTGCGGACGGCTGCTATTTTCTCTGTACTTACCCGCTTGAAGGAGACGAAGAAGCAGGGCATGGATCTAGTCAAAAAGATGCGTATGTATGATGGAGAAGAGGTGGAAGGCTACAAGGCAGCCGATCTGAAGGAAATGCAAAATGAGTTTCTGGAGGAAGGCATGTCCGGGGTAGATCCAAGGTACGTCATCAACCGCATTTCCAGTGCGCTCATTAAACAAAATGTAGAATCCATCAATGCACTGGACATTTTACGAGCCATCAAGGATGGTCTGGATCAGCATGCTTCCATTACGAAGGAGGAAAGGGAGCGCTATCTGAATTTCATTTCCGTGGCCCGTAAGGAGTATGACGAACTGGCGAAAAAAGAAGTCCAGAAGGCCTTTGTGTATTCGTTCGAGGAATCAGCGAAGACACTGTTTGACAACTATCTGGATAACATCGAAGCCTTCTGCAATTGGGTGAAAATCCGCGACCCGCTTACGGATGAGGAACTCGACCCGGATGAACGGCTGATGCGTTCGATCGAAGAGCAGATTGGGGTATCAGAAAATGCGAAAAAGGCGTTCCGCGAAGAAATTCTCATCCGGATTTCCGCTTACTCACGCAAGGGACGCAAGTTCGAATATCATCATCATGATCGGCTGAGAGAAGCGATTGAGAAAAAGCTGTTCGCTGATTTGAAGGATATTGTGAAAATTACGACCTCGACCAAAACACCTGATGCTAATCAGCTCAAACGCATGAATGAGGTGATTAAGCGATTGATTGAGGAACACGGTTATACAGGCGCCAGCGCCAATGACCTGCTTCGGTATGTAGGCAGTCTGTTAAATCGATAAAATTCGGTAAGCTTAAGGTAAGCAAAAGCAATAGGCTGGAGTAATGAGTTGTGATGGACGACGACGTAGCTGAGCGGAAATATCTATCGGTTGCGTAGCCTATGAGGAATCCGGTAACAGCACTGGGAGTTTCAAGTGCTTGCTACCGGATTTTTTTTATCATGAAGGAGTTATTTCAGGTGCTTGTCCATCATGGATATGCGAAAACTCACAATGAATTCACTAAATTTATAACATTTTCCAAAAATGCACCGATAAATGTGGTAATGTTAAATGGATGTAAACTATTTATTGGAGGAACCTTATGATTGATGTAGCTGAAAGTAGATTAAAACAGATTCAATATATTGGAATCACGGATGATGATTTGGCTTTATTGCATCTCCATCAGGGTTTGTTCCAATCTGTTGTGAATGAAGTGGTGGATCGATTTTATGATCATGTGGAGAAGGTCCCGCACCTCATGTCGATTATCTCCAAATGGTCCAATATTGAACGTTTAAAGAAAACACAACGAGAATACTGGCTTTCTCTGGCAGATGGGAAAATAGATGAACCATTTATAGAGCACCGTCTTTTTGTAGGTCAGGTGCATTCCCGCATTGGTCTGTCCTCGGATTATTATTTGGGCACATACATAACTTACTTGGACATTGCAGTAGATATTTTGAAGCATTCGGGGATCGACGATTGGTATTCGATTGTTCACGCTCTTTCCAAAATGTTCAATCTGGACTCCCAGCTTGTGCTGGAAGCTTATCAGAAGAAGGAAAAGGAGCAAATTAACGAGCTGGCCGCTGAGCAGACACAAGTATTAACCGTTGTTTCCCGAATTGCTCAAAATTTGACTGGTATGATTGCTGAATTGCGTGAAAATACAGATAATATAGCAGATAGTGCCCGTACAACAGCCTCTTCGCAGGAACATACGGAAGAATTGGTACAGCAGTTGGGCGATGAGATCAAGCATATTGAGCAGATGAGCGGCACGATTCGCGAGCTGTCGGATCAGACACACTTGCTGGGGCTGAATGCGGCGATTGAAGCAGCACATGCGCAGGAAGCAGGGCGAGGGTTTCAAATTGTGGCACAGGAAGTACGCAAGCTGGCATCCAATTCCAAGCAGGCGCAGGAGCAAATTCAGGGCAAGGTACTGGATATAGCCCGTATGCTGAACAGTGTGCAATCCGAAACGGCTGCCACAACAGCCAGCGCCCGACAACAGGCCTTCAGTTCTGAGGAATTGGCTTCCTTCACAAAGCTGATCGAAAATATGGTGAAGGAATTGGAAACGCTTCAACATCCCGGCGAAAGGATGTAGTTGTGAGAGGATAGAATGAGTTGTATCCCGGGGAGAGCTTTTTGAGGAAATAACGCTCTCCCTCCATGGAGGTCCAATCCACGCAATCGAGGAAGAGCGTAATACTTATAAGGAATTGATTGTTTTCTTCCATTCAGTATGAGCCGCAAAAACCCTTTTCCATAACTCGTCCCGTTCTTGGTGACTATAGTCCACAAGGGGCTCACCAAATACATCTGCCAACACTTCCAGCCACTGCGATTTATGATCCAGCTCTATTTTTTCCAATCCGTTCAGCCCGTGCTTTTTCCAAATACAGCCTCTTAGTTCATTCGTCTCTAATGCTTGTCTTTGCCGAATCAGAAACAGGTTGAACCATGGAGAATCCACTGAGCGGCTATAGAAATGATGTTTTGGCATAAACTCTTCCAAATCCCGAACAACCGCAGGGTCATAATCAACGCCAACAAATGAAGCCAGCGAATCATGCTCTAGCCGCCAGCCATTTGCAACAACCCCGGACTCCGTAACCTTATATTGAAGAGGGGCTTGTTCATAAGTGCCCATACGGAGTGGAACAGGCTCATATGGCATATCGCCTAAACCAACATCAACAATCCATACTTCATCTTCGTGCTGCTCATTTAGCAAGTTCACGGTTAGCCCAAGGTGAAATGAATTGATGCGTGGCTCTGCCCCTAAAGGCTGAACCCCGGCGCGATGCAGGAAAACCTTGTAGCCTAGCGAATGTAGTAGTGCACTGAAGGCACCATTCAGATGAAAACAATAACCGCTTCTCCCCTGTAAAATAAGTTGAACGGATTCTTGGAAACCAATGGCAGCCGGCTTTCCTGCAAAAATGTCCACCGTTTGCCACGAAAGATGTTTCACATGGGCCTTATGCAGCTCAAATAAATAGGATTGGGTAGGAGGCAGAATGTCTTCAATTCCGATCCTGTTTAGATAAGCCTTTATCTCTTCTTTTGTCATGATGTACATGTGCAGTCACCTCTATTGTTAGTTTCCCCAATTCTCTTTTCGGAACTAATGATCCTGGAGTCTTATCCTCATTGTAGAAGGGGGGCGTACTGATAACAATGCTATAAATTTTTGATTGTACCGGTACAATCAGTAAGTGGATTCGGTTCAGTGGCATGTAGATTTCCCATAATTAGTTGTCAGAACATAAAAAAACAGACCGTTTCGTCAGGTCTGTTTTCTTGTTTAGTTACAAGCCGACAGATTATATCAGCGCTCTAAGCTCACGTCGGTATTTGTTTAGCTGTGCGAATGATGGAATAACACGTTTGGCAGAACGGATGCCGCCTATTCTGATGTTGCGGACCACATGATAGGGAGAGATCAAAAGCGTGTGAAGCAAATGTAAATCATGGGTGCTCAACGGACGATATCGTTGATAGTAGTCGACCGCGCGCAGCATATTGGTCCCGTTCCAAAGAGAATTTCGATGTAGAAGATGGGATAAGTCTTTCATTCTTACGTGCAGGGAGCAATTTTCAAAATCGATTAAATGGATCTTGAGCCGTCTATCTTTAATCAGATTGGGGTAATTGTAATCGCCATGTATATATGCGCCTGCTTTTTGCTCCGAGACGATTGCTTCTCGAACCTTGGGCTGCTGTAAATGATTCGACACTTCTTCACAGAGAGCCACAAGATGTGCTGTGCCTTTGTAGGGACTGAGGCGTTTTTTGTATCCAGCTATTTCATCACCCAAGCCCTCGTAACGTATTCTGGCTGTGGGAGCTTCGGCGACAGGAAAGCCTACGGCGCTGGAGTGAAATTTGGCTAAGGTGGAAATTCCCTTTTTGAAATCTATTTTTTTGGTGAAATTTGGTCTTCGTCCATCCACCCAATTGGTTAACGTATACGAAATGCCTTCATGGGTCATATAAGCGGTTTTCTGCACTGTCGGATAGACCTTTTGACTACGGGTAAACCCGCGCTCATCCAGGAAGGACAACACGCGTGTAATAAAACGAATTTCATCCTCCGGGAAGTTGTAAGGCTTTAAACAATAGGTCATGTTGGCGGTCTCAATCATGTATATGTCCTTCACTTGACGAGTATGTTGAATTTTGATTCCGTACATCTGCTCAACGTTCGATAAAATCGACATTTTGATCCTCACTTTCTGTTATGCATGGGCCCATTCCTGCAAAATACGAATGATTTGCAAACGAAGGGGCCACGATTGATCCCAATTGTCCAAGATCTCGCGGTCTCTTGATCGAGTCGGGTGTAGGGAGGCGTGCCATGCTTCACGTGGCAGCTTATATAAGGCTGTAACCATTTTTCGTTCAGTTCGGCTTAGTGGTTTGCGTTTTTGGTATCCCTTCAGCAAGGATTGCACAAATTTAGGATTGAATTGGGTCGTATTCATAAGGGCCTTCGCCAGATCTGCATAGACTGAGCCGACCTTAACTCGATCCCAATCAATGATTTTGAGTTGACCATCATCTGAAATCATGACATTGGGGATCGTGATGTCGCTGTGTATCAAAGAGGGGAAACGGTTTTCCTTCTGAAGCAGCTTAACAATGGATGTATCCTGCAAATCCTTCCATGCCTGTCTAGCTAAACGTTTGCAGTTTTTTCCATGAGTGCTGTACCAGTTGCGGTATTCTTTGTCATGACGACTGATTTGTGTTATTTTTCGTTGAAAAAGACGGTCCTGTTTTTTCCATATTCGCAATTGTTGTAACGTAGGGGATTTCCCCCTTCCAATCTGATGCAAGCCAGTGGACGTGGCGTGAAGCGTGGCAAGTGCCCACCCAAGCTTTTCGAAATCTTCAGCATTTTCCAATCCCCGCCCCTTGATCCACTGACTCATATAAAATGGCGTTCCTTGAAATAAAGTCCATAGCTTCCCGGAATGTGTTGGGAGCCACGCGGGCATGTAGCTGTACTTTCTCTTTTTCAAAAGCCTGATCATGCTTGCTGCCTGCTCCATCTGCTGGATTGTATTGGAGTGGATCATCTTAGTACGGTTAAAGGGCTTTAATGCATAAGTTCCCTTTTTCGTTTTTACCTGGATTACTGCATTTTTTCGGTACATGGATGAGACCAAGCTTGATTTTAACGGGATCAGGCCAAAACGACTGGTGATTTTGCGAATCTGTGCTTTGGTATAGGATTTCGCCATAAGTACCTCGCTTGATTTGTGATTAAATAAAAAGGTAATCCTCTGTTAGTTATCAGTCTATTCATGATGAGGTAATAGGTGCTGTTTTAAAGGGCTATACACGTTCCTTCTAGATTTATGTTATATTTCTTTACATTAAAAAAACGTCTTTTCCTGAAAAGAGCGGTTTATTTGCGTTCCATTCGGTAAAAGGTTTAGTTTTGTTTATTTTTTTGGTACACTATCCTGAAAATTAAGTTGAGACGAAGGTACTAAGCAGAGAGTGCGTCAACGCTGGGCAGACTTATGATCGGTCTTGTGGCAGGGAGGAAAAGACATGGATAAAAAAATATTAATAGCGGACGATGAGCCCGGCATTCGCAATGCCTTGGCCTATGCGTTGCAAAGAGAAGGTTTTTTAGTAGAAACCGCTGTTGACGGGGAGGACGCATTGGAAAAAGTCCGTTTGTTTCACCCGGATGTGCTGGTGCTCGATGTGATGATGCCCAAGCTGGGCGGATATGAGGTGTGCCGTCGTTTGGAAAGTCGGAAGGGCATCGGTATTCTGCTGCTGACTGCCAAAAACGATATCGTGGACAAGGTGCTCGGGCTGGAACTGGGAGCGGATGATTTTATGAGCAAGCCCTTTGATCTGCGAGAGCTGCTCGCCCGCATCAAGGCGCTGGTACGGAGGCTGGAACGGGAAGGAGCACCTGCGCCAGAGGGATCAGAAACGATACTTGGCCCGTTGCGAGTGCGTCCGTCCAGCAGGACGGCTGAACTGGAGGGAACAGTGCTGGAGCTGACACCCAAGGAGTTTGATGTGCTGGCACTTCTGGTGTCACACGCCGGGCGGGTGTACACACGGGACGAGCTGCTGCAGCAGGTATGGGGTTTCGATTATGCAGGTGGAACACGGACGGTGGACATTCACATCCAGCGCCTGCGCAAGAAGCTTGAGCCTTATCAGTCGTTATTGCAGACGGTATATGGAATTGGCTATAAGGCGGAAAAGATGCTGTGAACGAACGGCGGTTGCTTGGCGCTTGGCCCATCCACTCACCATGTCGATTCTTAATCCAGGCGGACACGAGGTTCATCGTTAACGAGAAAGTCGTACCAGCGGTTGCGAAAACGAACCTGAGGCCCGTCTGCGGGTACGTGCGCCTCCATACGGAGCGCCTCAGGGATAGGACGCGGATGCTGGCTTTCCACCACGGCTCGATCCTCTTCCAGCACCCTGCTGCTATATCTGGAAAAAATCCGGCTCATACCCGGTACAAATTTGGAAAAATTACGTCCAGCCAGCCCGTAGATGGCGGTCACCTCCTGCTCAATTGAAACAGGTACCCTGAAATTGGAAAGAGGCTATATGAAATTAATCAATAGAAAAAGGAGTACCTCCCCAAATCTCGAAAGTGTTAAGCACCACACAAAACACAGAGATGAGAGGATGGACTCGCTATGTCATATATTCGACACGAGAGGCAATATTTATATGAAAAGGGATAAAAGCACAACAACCCGATTACGCCTTCAAATATGCAACTCTGGATGCTGGGTATGATTATGAGCCGATCTACGAGCAAATTCGCCAAGCAAAAGCTCATGCGATCATCGCTTACAATCGACGACGTGAATCCGAATTAATGGGATTTGATGAGCATTTTTATTGTCCAACTAAGTGTAGCCGACCAATATTTGGTCCCAATAGAGTGGGTCAAGTGGGTTCCAAAGGAGTGGGCATTTTGGATTCTAATTAAGAAGTGTAAAAAGACGCATTCCGTTTTTTCGGACTACGCCTTTACTTTCGCTATATACTGGTCGTTTGTTTCTATACAACTATACAAACTTGCGATGATGCTTCTTGCCGTCGTATGAGAATAAGGCCAGCTTGCCTTCAATCATCGTTTCCAAATGAACGGTCCGCCCCCATAACTGATACACATACGGAAGCGTACGCTCCATATATTTTAAATCCAGCTCAATCCCTTCAAACTGATGCTTGAGCTTCAACTCGCCAGTGTGCAGATAATCTCCATCCTCAACGACGATATAAGGGGAGCCGCCATTCACACGCGAGAATACGAGCTGGTCCCGTATGTTCTCCCACGATTTATCTGTGATTTTCCAATCCGGCCCTCGTTTCTCAAACACGTATAGATCCAAATCCTCTGTCAGTTTCTTGGTCATGTAATTGCGTATAAAAGAGGTGTCTGAGTCAAATTCCCGTACCTCGAACATTTTAGCGCGTCCTTCGCCTGGTTTGCGTCCTTGTCGATCCTGCTCTTCACGGGTTGGGTTATCCCATCGCTTTTCAATATCCTCAAATATTTTAAGCCCCAAATAATACGGATTCAGGCTTTGCTTGGAAGGCTGTACGACAGAAGCGTTCAGCAGTGCAAATTCAACGGTTTCATCCCCGGTCAAATCCAATTCCCTGACAATCCGCTGATGCCAATAGGAGGCCCAGCCTTCATTCATAATTTTGGTCTCCATCTGGGGCCAGAAATACAGCATTTCGTCCCGCAGCATCGTCATGATATCCCGCTGCCAGTCCTCTAGCACTTCCGAAAATTCCTGAATAAACCAGACGACATCCTTCTCCGGTTCAGGCGGGAACTGTCGTATCTGTATGCCTCCGCTTTCCGTCGAATCCGGCTGTGGCTTCACCGTGTCCAGTGACCACAGATCATCGTAAGGACCGTCTGGGCGCTGCCGTTTTCCCGGTTCCTTTTGTTCACGGACTTTAAGCTCCATATAGCGCTGTTTATCCAGATGTTGTGGTTTGATCAACTGCGGATCAATATGTTCCTGTATAGCCAGTACCGAATCAATGAAGGATTCGACGGCCTTCGAACCGTATTCCATTTCATAACCGCTGATCCGGTCTGCTGTGGCGGACATACTCTCCACCATATTGCGGTTGGAGGCCGAGAAGCGGGCATTGTGCTTGAAAAAATCACAGTGCGCCAGCACATGGGCGACAATCAGTTTATTCTGAACCAAAGAATTTCCCTCCAGCAGGAAGGCGTAGCAGGGATTGGAGTTGATAACCAACTCATAGATTTTGCTCAGGCCAAAATCGTACTGCATCTTCATTTTATGAAATGTTTTTCCAAAGCTCCAGTGGCTAAACCGAGTGGGCATCCCGTAGGCTCCAAACGTGTAGACAATATCGGCCGGGCAAATTTCATACCGCATCGGATAGTAGTCCAGCCCGAATCCGCTGGCAACTTCCATAATTTCAGCAATGGCGTATTCCAGCTCCCGATGGTCACTGCTCATCCAGCGCTCCCCCCTTCCCGTTTGCGAAAAAAGGTGCGTAAGGCTTCGTATACCTCGCCCTTTTCCTTGATGACGTAATACATGAATTGATCCATCTTGATGTTCTTATAGGCCGACATCAGTGTGCTGCTGCGGTTATATTGATTCACTTCTCCATAGCCGAACATGTTGCTGCGCTTCATAAGCTCCTCGATTAACTTCACGCACCGCTCGTTGTCCGAGGTCAGATTGTCGCCGTCAGAGAAATGGAAGGGATAAATATTATAGCTGGAAGGAGGATAGCGCTTGTCGATAATCTCCAATGCCTTGAGATAGGCTGAAGAGCAGATCGTGCCACCACTTTCTCCACGAGTGAAAAATTCCTCCTCTGTAACCTCTTTGGCTTCGGTATGATGCGCCAGAAAGACAATCTCCACCTTTTCATATTGACGGCGCAAAAAGCGGGTCATCCAGAAAAAGAAGCTGCGGGCGCAATATTTTTCAAAAGATCCCATCGAGCCGGAAGTATCCATCATCGCAATGATCACAGCGTTGGATTGAGGGATGGTTTTTTCCTCCCATGTTTTATAACGGAGATCGTCAGGACTGATATGATGAATGCCCGGCTTCCCCTGACGAGCGTTGCGACGCAGATTTTCGAGAATGGTTCGCTTCTTGTCAATGTTGGCCTGCATGCCTTTTTTGCGTATATCATTGAATACGATAGACTCAACCTCAATCTGTTCCTTGTCTTTCTGCTGCAAATGCGGTAATTCCATATCCTCGAACAGCATATCTTCCAGTTCTTCCATGCTGACTTCTGTCTCCATGATATCGTGTCCAGGCTGGTCTCCGGCCTTCTCGCCTTTACCGGGCTTCTGGGAAGCAGGATCGCGTCCGATGACATCGCCCACCTGACTGTCGCCATCCCCTTGCCCTACATGCTTTTGCTTCTGATAATTATAAATGAAGCGATATTCGTCCAGACTGCGAATCGGCACTTTAATAATCTGCTTACCGTCTGACATGATAATATTTTCTTCCGTAATCAGATCAGGCAGATTTTGCTTAATCACATCTTTGACCTTCTGCTGATGACGCTGCTGGTCTTGGTACCCTTTGCGATGCAGCGACCAATCTTCGCGGGATACGACGAATGAATATGGCTGACGTGGTTCCGGCATTGTTAGGCACCCCCCAAGTGGATACACGGCACAGTTTGGCCTTGTTGGTTATTAAGTATATTCACGGGGATGTACGATATGTGATGGAACTCGATTTAAATTCTGCCCGTTTGCTTTTATAATGAAAGTAAAAAATGTAAAAAAAGAATGGAGAACCTTGAGTTATGGAAGAAATTGCAGTACTTATAGTAGACGATGAACAGGGGCTGCGGGATATGCTGACAATGGTGTTAAAAAAAGAAGGATTCCTTCATGTTAAGCATGCAGCAACGGGTCAGGAAGCGCTGCAAGTCGTGATGGAATCTCAGATTGATGTGATTGTGCTTGATGTTATGCTCCCTGATAGCGATGGGTTTGAGGTGTGTCGTCATTTGCGTCTATATACGGAAGCTCCTATTCTTTTTTTGACGGCAAGAGATACAGACCTGGACAAATTAATGGGATTTGGTATCGGGGGGGACGATTATATTACCAAACCGTTTAACCCTCTGGAAGTCGTTGCGCGTATGAAAGCTCGAATGAGATATCGGAAAGTTCCGACTGTGGCCATGAAACCGTCCTTACGCACTTTAGATTTTGGATATTTTCGTCTGGAGTTGGAATCCGGTGTGTTGTATGTGGAGGACAAGCAGGTCGATTGTCCGGCACGTGAATGGCTACTGCTGGTATTTTTATGTAAGCACCCAAACCGTATTTTCAGTGTACGGCAGCTATACGAGGCGATATGGAGCGAGGCCTTCTTGGGTGATGAGAAGACTGTAGTGATTCATATCTCCCGTTTACGAAAAAAAATAGAGCCTGAACCTAAGCAACCGCAATTTTTAATTAATGTAAGAGGACTTGGTTATAAAATGATGTCAGTCAAGAGGGAGGAGCAAGAATGAACCCTCTGGTTAAAATGTCCTTTCGTTTTATGAAAGTAACGTTATGCTTTGTACTGGCCTATGTTCTTTGTTTTGTGTTCTGCACGATCATATATATTTTTATAAAAAGTACATTTGCTGCATCTCATGGTGCATCTCAAAATATAAATATTGATCTATTCTGGACAGGACTTGGTATCGTGCAAAGTATTGTATTCATAGCTGCCTATGGATGGTATATTGGTAAGCCACTAATTTACATGATGAAATGGATTGGAAATATATCAACGGGGGAATTCCAAGCGCCTCTAAGTGAGTTGAAACTGCGAGAGCGTAAAAAAAATCGGGAAAATAGTTATAAGCTCCCGTATCAATTGTATAGAGAGCTTTTTGAACAAATGAACATATTATCTGCTCAATTGCGCCGTAATGAGGAGGAGAGAGTGGAAATAGAAAAGCGAAAACAGCAGTGGGTAGCAGGCGTAAGCCATGATCTGAAAACACCGTTAACCTATATCGAAGGATATGCAGCCATGCTAACTGCCCAAGAGTATGATTGGTCTGATGAAGAGAGAAGAAGCTTTAGCATATGCATCAGTGAAAAAGTGACGGAGATGAAGCAGTTGATTCAGGATCTAAATGCTTCTATGCAGTTCAAGGAGAGCTCTCTGCCGATTCAATTGAAGGAGGAAGACATTGTAGAGTTTCTGCGCAATGCAGTCATAGATATCGCTAACCATCCTTCAGCCGAGCAATACGAATTTTCTTTTACGTCAATGGAAGCAACATGTATTATGCTCTTTGATAGCAAATTATTAGGTAGAGCGCTACAAAATTTTTTAATTAATGCGATCATCCATAACCCACCAGGTACACATGTTTCAATGGAAGTGAACAAAGCGAACGATAAGCTTCATATTTTTATCGAAGATGACGGCATAGGAATAATTCCAAATGAGTTCATGCGGGCGTCTCACTCCAAAGGTCATGGAATACCTATTGCCAAAAGCTTTATTGAAGCGCATAACGGAACGCTTCATATCCTTCCAGGAAGTAAAACGGGTACAAGGATGGAGATTTCATTGCCGCTAAACATCTAACTTTTCAACATCTGATCTCACATTTTGAAGCTTGCTTGTTTTTTTGCCTGCTGTTTATGAACTGTTTACTTGATGTTAACTTTACTTCAGTAAACTATATGTAACTAAAACTTCAGCATTAAAAGTCGAGAGGAGATAGGAAATGTCTGAATATGTAATACATACACAGCAGCTAACTAGGCGTTTTGGAAAACGGGAATTTGTAAAACGATTAAATCTCCAGGTACCCGGAGAGCAAATTTATGGATTTTTAGGACCTAATGGGGCAGGTAAAACAACCACGATTCGTATGCTGCTCGGGCTGATTAAATCCACAGCTGGAGAAATTGAGATTTTCGGGAAAAAGCTAAAGGATCAGCGTATGGAAATTTTGAAGGATGTTGGTTCCTTGGTTGAATCACCTGCCTATTATGCTCATTTATCCGCATATAGAAATTTGGAAATCGTTACAACGATGCGTGGACTGCCGACACGAAGAATTCATGAAGTGCTGGATTTGGTGAGATTAAGCAAGGATGCGTATCGTCCGGTAAAAGGATATTCCTTGGGGATGCGACAAAGACTGGGGATTGCCATGGCACTTATTTCTAATCCCAAATTGTTGATTCTTGATGAACCGACGAATGGTTTGGACCCGTCAGGTATCCAGGAAATTCGGGAGTTAATTATGAACTTGCCTGGCGCTTACGGAATGACGGTACTGGTTTCGAGCCATTTATTAAGTGAGATTGAGCAGATTGCAACCTATGTAGGAATTATTAATCAGGGTGAAATGATTTTCCAGGGAACGATGAAGGAACTCACAGCCAAAAGTAAGCCTCAATTATTCATCGAAACCCAAGATCCTGTTCTGGCTGCAGGAGCACTGATTCAGCATGGATGGACGGCTGGAGCTGAATCCATGGAGCCCAAAGAAGTCGTAACTCCTATTGTGGATCGGCAACAATCTTCGGAGATGATTAAGGTGCTTGTGGAACACAATCATCCCATTTATCGGGTAACAGAAAAGAAAAAAACATTGGAGGAGATATTCCTTGAACTGACAGGTAAGGAGCGAAGCTTATGATACTCCGGGTTATAAAGGCAGAGGGATTCAAGCTAAAGAAAATATGCTGGTGGCTTCCTCTTCTACAGGGCTGTGTACTTACAGGTATGACTGCCGTGGAATGGTATCTTTACTTTCGGCAAGGGCCAGGAGGTGTCTATGCTGGTTTTGCTGTTATGTTTATGTTTCTCTCGTTTGTGATGCTGCTTGGCGGTACACTTTTAGCGAGCATTATGGCGGGTACAGAGCATGATACTGATACATGGAAACAGCTTATGGCCATGCCTGTTCCCAGAAGCTACATCTATTTATCCAAAATAGTATGGATCGTGATTCTACAGTTTGGTACCGCCTTGATCACTATAGCAGGGATGAGCCTTATCTGGATGCTGTATACAAACGAGCCAATTCCTTGGCGGATTATGCTGTTGCAGCCGATTAATGCAAGCTTGGCTACTCTACCAGTACTCGCAATTCAACTTTGGCTTTCTACGCTTTTCACTAATCAAGCATTCCCATTAGCGTTTGGTATATTTGGTTCTATTGCAAGCTTGTTTTTGGCACGCACAAGTATTCTATGGATTAAAATATTGCCTTGGTCATACCCTGCACTATCAAGCCCTCTGATTAAGGAACACATGATTTGGGTGATCGTTGCTTTAAGTGCAGGGATCATCTTTACGGGACTTGGTACATTACAGTTTACCAAGCATGAATTCAAATAGAGAGGAGAAGCTACATGGGCTCTATTTTACGCGTGGAAACGATAAAGCTTCAATGGATCATGGTATGGATTCTCATTATATTGGATGCGGTCATAAATTCTTTATTGGGAGTCTTGGAACTGAACGATTTGAAGCAGTTTTTTTCGCCTAGCTGGTTAACTTTATACACCTATTCAGCGCAATTTCACTCTATGTTTTTTTATCCGCTCTATTGTGGAATTATCGCTTCTCTTTTGTGTGCATACGAACATCGAGATGGGGGATGGAAGATTTTATTGAGCAGTCCGTATCCTCGCCAACAAATCTATTATGCAAAATATATATTGCTCATTCTCATACTGGGGCTTGATCAGCTTATATTCATAGTAGGCTATTTTGTAAGTGGAAATATAGCAGGTGCTCCAGGAGAAATCCCTTGGTCTGTCGTCCTTTCTACCGGTTTGGGAGGGTGGCTCGGGATTTTCCCTCTAGCAGCACTACAGCTTATGCTCTCGATAAAAATCCGGAATTTTGGAGCTTCTCTGGGAATGTCCATTTGCTGTGTGGTTCCTAATATTGTCATAACAGGCTTTCATTCTACTATAGGTGCGTGGTTTCCTTTTACGATTCCTTATTATATCATGATGCCTCAAACAGCGACTTATGCACCCAGAGTTGAGCCTTATAGCCTTGGATTGATTGTGATTTTTACGTTTTTAGCTTATCTGTATGGTGGAAGAAAGATGTTTGTGAATAGGGACTGGTTGTAGTTAGGATAGCATTAGGATGTAATCCCAAGCTAGCTCCTTGTTCTCAGAAACCCCTAATAAAGTAGCAGCAATTCCAGCAACGCCTTCAAGCATGCCCGCTTTTGACAGCCAGATCTGAGAGCCGTCCGCCTTTGGCTCGGGATCAAGAAATCCAAGTGGGCTATCCGCTTGAAAGCGATCAAGTAGACGGCTCGATAATTGTTGGACAAGTGGGATAAGCGCAGGCTCCTTACTGTGACACCACATTCGCCAAGATATCATGAGTAGACCGGCAAGACCGTGACAGAGTGCAGAGGAGTCCATTTCCCGTTCAGCCATCTCATAGGAGATTGCACTGATACAAGCTTTTACAGCCAATTTTTGCAGATCATCATTATGGAGAGCCTTTCCGGCAAGAAATAGGGAACAGGCGATGCCGGGTGTACCGTAACACCATGCTTCTCTTGCTCGTTGGAAATCAAACTCTAGTGACCCTGTTTCAGCTTCAAATGGAACAATATGAGGCCAGTAGAAGCCGTATGTATCCTCATGTTTATACTTAAGCAACCATTCCGTAATGGATTCAATCGCTTGATATTGACCTGTTACTTCAATTCCAGCACTGTATGCAACGGATAATAAAGCCAACGGACCAGGAATACCATGTGCCATTCCACAATTGAAATTACCCAGAGGATAGTTACGTTTATCCCGGCCTAAAAATTGAAACTTTTGGGGAGAGTACCACCCTGGGACATAACGACTGTGAATATGTATGGGATGTGTAAGATGAGTGAGAAATTGAAGAATAGGCTCAACAAGAGGAGTACAGATGGGGTCGGTTGAACTCTTCAAAATATATCTTCCAATCCCTGAAGCTCCCGAAATGGTGTCAAAGGCTTGCATAGGCATCCCTTCGTGTAGACCTAATTGTTCTGTATTCGACTGAAGCCATTGTTTCGTTAGAGGAATCATCCATTGATGGATCTGATGTAAGAAATTGCTGTAGTATTCGCCATGATTGGAAGCCTCACTCACGGAAGAAGCAATACCTGCCCATCCACTGTAAAGCGAGACATCGTTAAGACCATTTTTAGCAAGTGAAGCTTGGATTTGAGCCATGTTCAAGTGTATAGCCCCATTCCAATCATACGAAGAGTCTGTAGCACGCCATTGGGATAGTAAATGAATATTACCAGGATAACCATGGGAAAGTGAAGTTCCTCCCCAAGGGTGGTACTTTGTTTCCGGCGAAACATTGTGTTCTGCATGGACTGCCGTATAGACGGATTCGGGATCGCATAGACGGAAGGCAATCTTTTTACTGATATCTCTTGCACGAGCTTGATCGGATTGTTGCATAACAAAACTATCCATTGTCATATGAATGCCCCCTTTATTTTTTTCTCATTAATATTGTCGCTAAAAGCTGCTGAGTTGTCCTTAAAAATACTAAAAAGTAACGAAGGTTTATCTTAAATGTACTCGTTGAAATTAAGACAAATGTAAGAATTTTATAAAGTCTAGTTAAGATTATATAACTTATAATGAAATTGTAAAAAATAAAAGGAGGTAACAAGATGAAAAATCAATTTGATCTGGACTTGCAAGTAGCTAAAAATGAGGTTGCTCCTAAAGAGGTCCAACCAGCCAGTGGTCTTATCTGTACTCCTTCATGTGCAACAGGTACTTTGAATTGTCAAGTTAGTCTTACCTTCTGCAAAACGTGTTGATAACGAGAAAATATGGAAAAAAGGCACGGTTTCTATTACCGTGTCTTTTCCCATATGAATATGGGGAGGATTTATGGTCAAAGATTTGCAGGGGAGATCAGTTGAAATCAGTAAGTATATAGCACAAAAACTAACAGACCTATCATATACAGAAAAGATAGTTATTCATAAAAACAATCTCTCACCTTCACGTGGAGTGGCCCCTTGGAATCCGGGCTCGCTTGCCGATGGAGTTCCAGGTGTATTAGTGTTGTTGGCCGAATGGGGTTATCTGGAGCCAGATCAATATTGGGCAGAGCATGTGCATGCTCAATTGCTGTACTTACACTCTAACTCTTTATTATTGCTGCCTCATACTTCTCTTTATTACGGAACAACAGGAGTGGCTTATGGCATACTGTTAGCTTCCAATAACAGAGATAACTATAACCAACTAACGTCTCAACTGAATAAACATATTGAAGTTGAATGGGGAAAATTCCCTCTGATAAGCTCAACAAAAGAGTTCAGCAAGCAGATGGATTTCATCAATGGACTGCTCGGAGTTGGCAGATAC
This sequence comes from Paenibacillus terrae, assembly GCF_005217525.1. GTDB lineage: Bacteria > Bacillota > Bacilli > Paenibacillales > Paenibacillaceae > Paenibacillus > Paenibacillus terrae_C. The sequence continues at coordinate 71,068 of NZ_PNXQ01000013.1, forward strand.
ACATTGGAGATTCCTGAAGACAAGGCGATGCGTGATCTGTCTCGTCAATTATTGGATACCATTACGTGCTTCATACCTGAATATATTCATTTGACGTCAAGAGTAGGTTCGGCTTCAATCCATCTAGGTTTGGCGCATGGTATTACCGGAATACTTGCACTGCTTGTCACTGCCCTACAAAAAAAGATCGAAGTTGAAGGAATACATGAGGCTATAAAGCATATAGCCGATTTTTTGCTTATTCAAATTCAGGAGGATCAATATGGTTTGTATTGGCCTGTAAACTCTCAAGTGGCTTCAATAAACAAGATAGAGAACAAAGAAGGAATGAGAGAAATTGAAGGCTGGTGCCATGGAACCTTTGGAATAGCCTGGACTCTATTCAGAGCAGGAAATGAGTGTAGTAATGAAGAATGGAAAAAGATAGCGGAAAAAGCTGTGGAATCCATATTTTGCTTAGATGATGAGCTATTAAATGCGTTATCCCCCACTTTCTGTCACGGATTGGCGGGTTTGCTTCATATGGCTCATAGATTCTATTACTTAACCGGTAATATAGCAGCGTTACACTTTGCCGATCAGATAGCATTAAAGTTAGTGAATTTATACGATGAAGAGCTTCCGTTTGGATACCAGGATTTGGAGGGGACAACTCATGTTCATAATATAGGAATACTGCAAGGGGCAACAGGGATTGCATTAAGCTTGTTGGACTATGGAATAGGGAAGGAGCAACCTAAATATTCAGGGAGATGGAGTGAATTGTTTCTAATTTCGTAGCGGCTCGGTCTTAACTGCTTTATCTGAAGCATTGGTTTTGGGGGGATTAGATGAAACATAAATTTATGGTTATATCATCCTTTAAGAAAATTAAGCATTTTTTTGAGACTTTAAGAACTCCAGAAAACGTTCAAATCATGTTTTATGATTCGCTTTACCAGGCTCTACCGGAGATTGATGAGCAGTGCATCGGTGTAGCTTTGAATCAGGATCATGTAACGCTAGAGGATTTGTCTTACTGGCACACCGTTAAAGAAAAATTTACGGTCCCATTTATCTTCCTGTCCTATCATTGTGATGACAAACGGCAATTGGATCTCCTCAACCAATTGTTTTCCATGGCTTCATCTGAATATGGAATGGAGAGAGACCAGGAGGTAATTAGTTTATCACCCAATGTCATTTTTGATCCTGCTGGAAAGGTTATTTGGAATCAAGGGCATGAGCACATGCTGACTATGATGGAATTTCGATTATTAATGTATCTCCTTACAGCGAGAGAGCGTGCATTGACGATTGATCACATTATAGACAGAGTATGGGGGGTTGATGCTTTTACTACATCTAATACGGTGTATGTGCATATTCGAAAATTGAGAGAGAAAATAGAAGATGATCCAAGTCATCCGAAAATTTTAGTAACATGTCATGGAATCGGTTACAAGTTGAATATATTTCCTGAAAATTTGGAGGTGGTCAGTTGTGAAGAGCCAACTGCATTACACTGATACTCATAAACTACATAAAGAAGAAAGAGTTAAGGATGAAAGGTGGTTCAGTGCATGTGATTTCTTTCTAATCAGAGCCCCATTACTACCGATAGATCAATATTTTCAGGTATTTTCGGGCCAAGATTTGGACAGCAAGCTTACTTTGGAGGAAATAACTCGTAAACTAAAGCTGGTTTCCCAGGAAGCTGTTATTCAAGAAGCTATATCATTAGCCTCTCCGTCCCTTATGCAGTTTCTACACTACTTGAACGATGACAATGCATTGGATGATAAAGGAGAGTTACAAAAGTATGAGAAGACGTTGAACAGCTTTTATCGTTATTTTATTAGGATGACTACCCGAACGACCCCTTTTGGTTTGTTCTCGGGAGTAGGGCAGGGGATCTGCGGCAAGTCTACCCATTTGGATATCGGTACCTATAATAAGCATCTTAAGAGAGCTAGACCTGATATGGAATGGATATATAAACTTATTCAAAAAATCGAAGCTGATCCAGCTATATTTAATCAATTAAAAGTCTCCTTAAACAAAACGGTTATGATCAAAGGAAACCGAGCCAAATTACCTTTTAGACCTAAGCATGGAGCAGCAGAAGCTGATGATTCTGCAGAAATTTTTAGCTCCATTCATCTCTCTGATGTCGTTCGCCTGACGTTCGAAGCTACAGAGTTTCCAATTCAGGTAATGGAACTAAAAGAAATACTATTGAAAGCATTTCCTGACGCTACTATGGAAATCATCGTTAATTATTTGAGGCAACTTGTAGAGCAAGAATTTATTTTGAGTGAGCTTAGACCTCCGTTAATGGATCATTCGTCCTTTCATTACATAATGGAAAAAATTAAAAAGTTGGATGTTACCGATCAATGGATTCATAATTTACATGAAATCGATACTTTATTACTTCGATATAATCAATGCACTATTGGGGAAGGAGCAGATGTCTATCGGAAGTTAAGTAGCAAAATGCTGAATATAATTTCTGTGAAGACACCTGTACAAGTTGATGTCAAACTGGAAAAAGAGGTCACTCTGCCGCGACATGTGTTGGATGATGCTGCAATAGGTGCTGAGATCATGTGTAGATTGTATGCACCTCCCCAAACTTATGAATTGGCAGAATACTTGAATCGTTTTTTGGAGAAATACGGTGTGTATCAGGAGGTCCCAATTAATGAATTGTTTGATGAGGATTGGGGACTCGGAATACCGGAGATGTACCGTACAAATATAGAGAAAAGTTCAATGGAGGATGTAGGGGCGTTTAAACGCAACGCTATTCTTTTTCAATGGGTTGCGAATGCAATTTCTAACCATGAAATAGAGCTTATCCTGACAGATGAGCAGGTAGAAGAACTTACAGTTTTTGATAATTTTGAAGCTTCTCCTGAAACGATGGAGATCTATTATAGTATTTATGCTAATTCCCCTGAAAAGGTTGATTCTGGCGATTATGCGTTGTTACTTGGAGCAAGTGCTGGTTCCAATAGAGCGGGTAAAACTTTTGGTCGTTTTCTGGATATGTTTAATGAGGAATTTGTCCAAAAATTCTCTGAAGTATATGATCATCACCGATGTTTCCATCCAGAAGCATTGTTGTCAGAGATGGTTTTTATGCCTGAACAGGGAAAAATATCAAATATATCACTAAGTAAAAATTTAATGGAATATGAGATTGTATCTGGAACTACCTCTTCTAAAGACAAGGAGCATACACTACACATTGATGACTTGCTGGTGGGTGCAACTCTTGACCGTTTCTATGTCAAATCCAAATCTTTAGGTAAAGAAATAATCCCCTTGCAAACACATATGCTTAATTATAAGCTTTCACCACATATATTCAGATTCCTAACGGATGTTACCAATAAAGAAATTGGCATGTGGTCCTATTTTAACTGGGGACCATTAGAGCAATCACCTTTTTTACCAAGACTAGTGTATAAAAAGGTTATTATTAGTGCTGCACAATGGAAACTGAGCAAGGCCACATTGAACATTTCAAAACTAAGTGAACCAAAAAAAGGAGAAGAGCTTTTTCATACATGGAGACAACAATGGAATGTGCCGCGCTATGTTTATTTAACGATGGGTGATAATCGTCTTTTACTAGACTTGTGCAATCTCTTTCATGTGAAAGAACTGCTTCGTGAGTTGAGCAAGACACGTGATGGACAGGCGCTTCTACTTACTGAATGTCTGGGTGACCCTTCCCACACTCCATTACATGGGGCAGCAGGTAAATATATGGGGGAATTTGTGTTTCCATTAAAGAAAAAAAATATAAAGGTGAAACCTGGTATCCCTAGTTCACATAATAAGATTGCACTCCAAAATTTTACTACCCATACTCCTGTCAGCATGAATAGAGGGATATTTCCAGGAGGGGATTGGTTATACCTTAAATTGTACGGAGTCAAGGAAAGAGAGACGGACCTTATTGGTTTAAGTTTGGGTCAGCTATTATACAAGCCCGATTTTGAGGACTGGAGTGAAAAAGCCTATTTTATACGGTATGTTGATCCTGAACATCATATCCGTCTACGATTCCAGGGAGACCCTGATAAGCTGTGGACAACTGGTTTAGCGCAATTAAATCAGTGGGCAGTCCAAATGCGTGAAGAAGGACTTATAACGAATATGATTTTGGACACATATCTTCCTGAAATAGAGAGATATGGGGGACAGACACTTATGGAACTGGCAGAACAAGTTTTTGACATAGACAGTAAATGGGTCGTCTCCTACTTGGGGGGAGTTCGTTCTAAATTTTTTAATTTGGACGTAGAGATTGCGGCGGTTATTAATATTATTCATTATCTGAGTGGCTTTGGTTTAACAATTCAACAGCAAGTCGACTGGCTTGAAGAGAGAATTGACAGCAAGCCGCATATGAAGGCATTCAGGGATATTAAAAAAACATTGATCACCTCTGTAGAACCGAACTATGAATGGATTCGGCAGGCGGATATGGTCTCACAGACCGCTTTTTTGGAACTTGTAGAAAAAAGACAAGCCAGCATTGAGCGGTATGCTCAAGCAATAACCCTTGCTAAAAATAATAATGTGCTCACTAATCATCCTAATGATATTTTGGGCAGTGTAATCCATATGCACTTGAATCGTCTGCTTGGTGTTAATAGGGAGCGGGAAATGAAATGTATGGCTTTAGCAAAGCACACACTAGCTAACTTGTTGCACCGGAAAGGGGTAGGCCATGTCACAGTCTAATGGGCAAAAAAATGATTTGGTGTCATTGTCTTATAAGAATATATTTCGTACTTTTTTATTTTGGCCTCGTATATTCAGATTACTATGGGATACTCATCCCGCCTTTCTAATTGCTATACTCATTACTAATTTGTTTAAAGGTGCGATTCCTGCTGTGATTCTTTTAGCTACGAGAGAATTGATCAACAGTGTGGTGGGAGGGGTGTCAGGAGGAAGCTTTCAACCTGTTTTTATTGCTTTTGGCGTCTTAATAGGCATCAACATTGTGTATGATTTGATAAGCATAGGAGAAAGTTTTTTTCGAAAAATGTTTCAAAGTCAACTATCAAACCAAGTTAATATCAGACTTATTGAAAAAGCACAGAAGATGTCTTTGCAGTCGTTTGAGGATGCAGATGTCCAAAATATGCTTCAACGGGCTCAGGGAGAGGCAGATTACAGGCCTTTTGAAATTTTTACTCAAATCCTGGCCATTATTAGTAGTGTTGTAACCTTATTTTCAGTGGGCGCTATTCTTATAGCGTGGAAATGGTGGGCGTTCTTATTTATTTTTCTTATTCCCTGTTTATCATTCTATTCTTTCTTACGCATCGGACAAAGAGAATTTAATGTTCATTTTCAAAGGGCAGGAAGGCAACGCGAATCCTGGTACTTGTCTTTTTTAGTTACCAGAGATAACAGTTTTAAAGAAGTGAAAATTTTTCAATTGGGAGACTATTTGCGAAAAAGATATAAGACTATACTTGAAGGATTTTACCGTGAGGATAAAGTTCTAGCAGTTCGTAGGTCATATACTTCTCTTGTATTTCAAATTGTAAACCAGGGGGCAGGTGGATTTATTATTTTCATGGCAGTACAAGCTACTTTTGTAGGCCAAATTTTAGTAGGGAACTTGGTAAGCTTAATTCAGGCTATAACGTTAACACAGTCAACATCCCAGAGCATCGTACAGGGAATTTTAAGCTTGTGCCAAAACAATTTATACATTAAGCAGCTATTCGACTTTTTAGATATGCCTGAGGAAGCGGAGACACAAACAATAAATCAGAGTTTGTCCGCCATTCAAAGTATTGAATTTCGCAATGTTTCGTTTAGGTATCCAAATACTGAGGTAAATGCAATTTCAAATGTTAGCTTCACTCTTTCTCAAGGAGAGAAGCTAGCCATTGTAGGAAGAAATGGTTCGGGTAAATCAACCATCGTTAAGCTGTTGACTCATTTGTACTCAGAATTTGAAGGGGAAATTTTAATTAATGGGCACTCTATACATGAAATGGATAAAGATAGCTTCAGAGAAAAGATAGGAGTTGTTTTTCAGGATTTTGTACATTATGAGATGGCTGTTAGAGATAATATAGGTTTTGGAAATGTGTCTTCTAGAGAAATGGATGAGGACATTTGGACAGCTATAGACAAAGCTGGAATTACAGATTTGGTAGTCAGTCTGCCCGATAAAATTGATACCTTGCTTGGAAAATGGTTTGAAGACGGACAACAGCTATCTGGAGGACAGTGGCAGCGTATTGCAATAGCAAGAGCTTTCATGAGGAACGCCGATGTATATGTCTTGGATGAACCAAGCTCGTTTTTGGACCCACACGCAGAGAAAGAGGTTTTTCAAAAGTTTGATCAGCTTGTAAATGAGAAATTAGGAGTGTTTATATCTCACAGATTGTCCTCTGCACGCATGGCGGATACCATCATTTTAATGGAGGAGGGCAAAATCATTGAGACAGGGAGCCATGAATACTTACTGGATATGAACGGGGTATATGCTGAAATGTTTCGGCTACAAGCCTCGTCGTATCTTCCACAACGAGAATGTGACTTTCAGGAGGAAAATACGTCGCCCTCTTTAGTAAGGACGACAGGTGGATAATAATAAAGGACAAATACCCTCCTGTGTTGTAGGAGGGTAATTTCTATCCCATCCACAGCAGTCGAATTACAGCCATACTCACAATACCGACAATAACGGTAGCCAGCAGGTTTTTGCTCCATAAGGCAGTCACCAGTGTAGGAAGGATCGCAATAAGTACTTGCCAATTAAAAGTGACGGAGCCTTCCGTTCGGACGAGCAAATGTTCCATGACGAGCGCCGTAAAAATGCAAATAGGGATGTAGGACAGCCATTGGAGCACTGGTTTGGGCAGCGCCAGCTTTTGCAGTACGACGAAGGGAATGATTCTCGGGATGGCTGTGACGACCATGCCGCCGATAATGATGTACATGACGTTGGGATCAATGTTCATTTGTCGGTTAACACTCCAATCGTTGCGGTCATCACAGTAGCTACAATGACGGCGATATGCGACGGCACCCACCAGGACAAAAGGTACATCAGCACAGCCATACACAGCACGAGCAGCAGACGGTGCTTGAGCTTGGAGATCTGGACGCTTTGCAACTGGGAAATAAGCAGAGCTAGAAACATAGCTGGCAAGGCAAAATCCAGACCAAATGCCTCCGGCCGGGAAATCCAGTTTCCGAGAATCCCTCCTGCCACACAGGAGGCAATCCAGACGAGATATGCGGTGATATTAAGTCCGTTCATCCAGCGATCGCTTACCTGCCCGCCTTTAGCCAATTTATCCGACGCTACCCCAAAGGATTCGTCTGTCAACAGTACGCCGATGCCTATGTTTTTCCACAATGAATATTTTGAGAAATAAGGAGCCAACGATGCGCTTAACAACAGGTGGCGGGCATTCACAATGAATGTCGTTAAAATAATGACAGAGGGGGGACTGGACGCAGCCAGCATCGAACACATAATAAATTGGGAAGCTCCTGCGTACACAAGCGCTGACATCAGGGCAATTTCCATCGTGCCCACACCTGACGAGGCCCCCACAATGCCTGCCGCGAAGCCAATGCACACATAACCGAGCAACGTAGGGATACAATCCTTGACTCCTTGTAAAAAGTGGAGTGGATCGCGCTCCGTTTCGCTCAACCCCGAAGCTATAGACATTTCAACCTTCCCTCCATTCTAAATTTCATTATAGTATATAACGGAACCTCGAAATTGATCAATATATTATACAATTGTATGTTATGTTGAACACCAATTTGATAATAAAATGTCATACATCTATATCAAATAAAAGGAGGTGATGAAGCGACTGAGCAATACCACACAGTATCTGCTGTTATGAACGATTGAATAGTACGATCCAGAATGACGAATCTCTACATAAAAAGGTGTCCAACGACCTTAGGATCGTCGGACACCTTTTGCTTTCTTACGCTTCAATCCTTGATTCACCCTGCTCTACGAATCGCTTAACTTCCTCCATCGACGGCAAGGCTGCAATCGCTCCAACTTTGGTGCATACGATGGCGCCGACTTGATTGGCAAGTGTTACAAATTCCTGCTGCTGCTTCCAGTTGGTAGTAAATGCCTTAGGCTGACTCAGCTGGCTGATTTGATACAGCATAGCTCCGACGAAGGCATCTCCGGCACCGGTAGAGTCGATCGATTTGACAGCAATACTGCCGATTAGCGAACGGGAGACACCGCTTGAGATGAGTGTTCCCTCTTTCCCCAAGGTAACTGCCACCGTCTTGGCTCCCAACCCATGCAAAAGATCCAATGAAGCATTGCGGTCAGCCAGCCCTGTAATGATGTTTAATTCCTCTTCGCTTACCTTTACCAAATCCGCATTGTGTATTCCTCTTCTGGACAGTGCGATAAATTCCTCCAGCCTGTCTTTCCAGAGGTCCCCCCGGTAATTGGGATCAAAGGAGGTGAATTGCCCATTGGCCTTCGCCTCGTCCAATAAAGATAAATACGCTTCCTGGAAAGGATCGGCGAGCAAGGCCGTTGCCGAGCCAAAATGCAGAATGGCAGCCTGCCGAGTCCATTCTCTATCAATGTCCTGCAGAGACAGCTGACGGTCAGCTCCACGGTTGAACACGAAATCCCGTTCGCCGTTAGCGGCAAGGGAAACAAAGGCCAGTGTAGTCGGCGTTGCCGGATCAAAAAGGAGCATGGACGTATCCACGTGCTGCTCATCCAGAGTTTGTTTCAGGTACATGCCGAACGGATCGGCTCCGACTTTTCCCAAGAATGACGCTTTTCCTCCGAGCTTGGCTACGGCTGCGCTCACATTTGCGGGAGCACCGCCGGCCTGCTTGGAGAAATGCTGACCCTTGGCAAGATTGACATCAATATCCGTGCAGAAAAAATCAATGAGCAGCTCGCCCACACATAGAACCGTTCCGACATTTTTCACTTTGATTCACCTCTTGGCAGATTTAGTTTAAAACAGGCGTTGAATCTCGGTATACAATATCTGTTGCAACATGGGTCACTCGGTACGGCATGGTATTATCTTTGATTCTGGACAATAACATTTCGGCTGAAATAATACCCATCTGACTACTGTAAATATGTACGGTAGTCAGATGTGGCTCGACTACCCGGGATTCTGAAGCATCATCGAACCCGCAGACAGCAACATCTTCCGGGACTTTAATCCCCTTGTTTTTCAAAGATTTTATCACGCTGATGGCAATGAAATCATTGGCGCAAATAAAGATGGAGGGGCACTCCCTCAGGGCATCCAATTGCTGCTCCATCCAGTTCTCCTCTATAAAGAAATTGCGGTCCGGCGCTACAATGCTATGGGCAGGGTCCAAGGTGATTTCGGCTTCTGCCAGGGCCTTATTGAATCCCGTCCAGCGTTCATTGAAGCTTTTGCAGTGATTGTAATCGCCTACAAAACCGAAGCTTTCATAGCCATGATCTATTAATTTCCGGGTAAGACAGTATGTGCTATGCTCATTTTCCATTAATACCAGATCTGCCTTCAATTCCGGATACACCATATCTGCAGCGCAATCAATAAAAATGGTTGGGATGCCAAGATCCGTGATCAGCTTGCTGTATTCCTTGCTGAACATTTCGATGCAGAAAATGCCAGCCACATTCGAAGGTTCGAAATTACCGGGTAGGGTCATCGTATTGATATCGTTCTCACGGACAAAATAAATGGATAAAGTATAGCCCTGGTTGCTGATTTCCTTCTCCAGCCCGCTGATCAGCAGTGATCCAAAGTGTGAGCTATTGGGAAGATTACAGGTCAAAAGTGCGATATTGCCCTGTTTTTCAGAGGCTGTTTCCATATAAGAAAATTGTTTGTATTTAAGCTCCACTGCTTTTTTGATCACCTTGTCCCTCGTTACGGCAGGAATATTCTCTACTCCATTAAGCGCCTTGGATGCAGTGTTTCTGGAAATTCCCAAGGCATCAGCGATGTCTTGAATAGTAACCTTTGACTTTCTCGTCATATTGTTCCACCTTATTCTTCCGAATTAAGATTCTTCATATTTCTAAATATATAGTATTTTCATGCTTTTAACAATGAAATTATTCAAATGAACAAAATTAGTTTACATTTACTCATTAATAGGGTGCATTTTTAAGTATTTTTTGCTTAAAATATTACATTCCTCTTTAATCATGCATTTTTAATGAATTTAGTTGCCGAAATGTATTGACTTATTCAATTCTCACCTGTTAAATTGTAAGAGAAAAAATGTTCAAATGTAAAATGTAAACCCATTCATCTTGGGGGAATGTAAATTTCTAGTCATGTTGGAGGTGGGGGAATTACCAGTAGGGCATTTGCAAAGCATCTTGCGTAATTATGTCAGAGAGATGACATAACATGGCTTATAACTGTCTTTAATAACAAGCCGTGAACAGTAGGGGGGAAAAAGATTGGCAAACTCGATCGCTCAAAAAAGGGGAGTTAAGGCTTCAGAAACAAAAAAAAGAAACCATTGGCTAAGTTACATGGTTCGAAATTATATATTGTATTTGTTTCTGGTTCCGTCCATAATTCTTACCGTCATTTTCAAGTATGTTCCCATGTACGGCTCAATCATTGCGTTTAAAAATTTCAGTCCAAGAAAAGGCATCATGGGCAGCGAATGGGTTGGATTTGAACATTTTCAGCGGTTTCTTTCATCACCGAATTTTTATGACATTTTAATGAATACGCTTAAATTAAGCGCTTACGGTCTTATTCTCGGTTTCCCAGTACCGATCATTCTGGCCTTAATGCTAAATCTGATCAGAGGAGCGAAGCTCAAGAAGAATATTCAGCTTATTGTTTACGCACCTAACTTCATCTCGGTTGTTGTTGTTGCCGGTATGCTGTTTGTTTTTCTATCGCCGGCTGGAATAGTGAACGCTTTGGTAACAACCTTCACCGGCAAGCCGATTTCTTTTATGACTGATCCCGCCTATTTCCGAACGGTATATATTTTGTCCGGTATATGGCAAACAGCGGGCTGGTCCTCTATCATTTATGTGGCCACCTTAGCCAATGTGGACCCGCAGTTGCATGACGCTGCAACAATTGATGGCGCTTCATTGATGAAGAGAATCTTCCACATTGATCTGCCAGCTCTCAAACCTGTCATGGCGGTCCTGTTCATTCTCGCTGCAGGAGGCATCATGTCGATCGGCTATGAAAAGGCTTACCTGATGCAGACGGCTCTGAACACGCCAACCTCGGAAATCATCGCAACTTATGTATACAAGGTGGGGTTGCAATCTGGCGATTATGCTTATTCTACGGCAATCGGGTTGTTCAATTCCGTGATTAATGTGGTCCTGCTGATTTTCGTAAATACCGTCGTCAAGAAGCTGAACGAAGGGGAAGGGCTGTATTAAAGAAGGAGGTATTTATGGATATTCATTACACCGGGAAGGACCGGATTCTGATCATCATCAATTATATTCTGCTTGGTTTGTTTGTTCTCGCTATTCTGTTACCGCTGGTCTATGTGGTGCTTTCGTCCTTTTTGACTCCAAATACCCTGATTACCAAAGGGTTTGCCATTACATCATCAGACTGGACACTCACGGGATATGCCAAAATCCTAAGCAACAGTGCCATGATCCGCGGTTTTTTTAATGCTATTTTTTATTCAGCAGCCTTTGCGTTCGCAACCGTATTATTTTCCGTCTTCGCGGCTTATCCGCTTGCGATTGAAGAGTTGGTAGGGAAACGGCCCATTATGATCTTTTTCCTGATAACGATGTTTTTCGGTGGCGGTCTGATTCCTACCTATCTGGTGATTAAGGATTTAGGCATGTTGAATACGGTCTGGGCCATTATTCTGCCCGGCTCGATCAGCGTATTCAATATTATTCTGGCAAAGACTTATTTCCAGGGACTTCCGAAAGAGCTGTTCCAGGCGGCGAGTATAGACGGAGCTTCCGAGCTCAGTATTTTCTTTAAAATCGTCCTGCCGCTTTCGAAGCCTATTATTTTTGTTTTAGCTTTATACGCTTTTGTCGGACAGTGGAATTCTTATTTTGACGCCATGATTTATCTGGATGATCCGAAGCTGTTTCCGCTTCAACTGGTGCTGCGCTCCATTTTGATACAGAATCAGGTTCAGCCCGGCATGATTGCAGATGCGATGGCACAAGCGGAGCTTAAGAAATTGTCTGAAATGATTAAGTACTCTGCCATTGTCATATCAAGTTTGCCGTTGATTGTCATGTATCCATTCTTCCAGAAGTATTTCGAAAAGGGTGTCATGGTAGGTTCGATCAAATAACAAACCGGGGGAATAGAGATGAAAAAAACATTACTAACCTTGTCTGTGCTGGTGCTTTCTACTTCGCTGCTTGCCGGATGTGGCGGTTCAGGCAATAATTCTGCGGCATCCGAAGATTACAAGCTGGAAAATGTCACTCTGCCGCTCAAAGAGAAAGTTACCTTGCATTTTATGACTCAAAGCTCGCCGCTGGCACCTTCCGATCCTAATGAAAAGATGATTTATAAAAGACTGGAAGAAAAAACAGGGGTGCATATCGATTTTACCAACTTCACCTCCGATTCCTTCATTGAAAAAAGAAACCTGGCTGTTGCCAGTGGAGATCTTCCAGATGCCATACTGGATGCCGGCTATTCCGATTACGATTTGTTGAACCTCGGAAAGGATGGAACTATTATCCCTCTTGAGGATTTGATTGATAAATATATGCCGAATCTGCAGAAGGTATTGAAGGAAGCACCTGAGTACAAATCCATGATAACCGCACAGGACGGGCATATTTATGCTTTTCCCTGGATTGAGGAGCTGGGGGCCGGGAAGGAGAGCATTCATTCTGTAAACGACATGCCTTGGATCAATGTGGAGTGGCTAAAAAAGCTGGGACTTAAAATGCCAAAAACGACTGAGGATTTAAAAAATGTTCTGCTCGCATTTAAAAATGGCGACCCTAACGGAAATGGCCAAGCGGATGAAATCCCGCTGTCCTTTATGCTCAATAACGGCAATGAGGACCTGAATTTTCTGTTCGGTTCATTTGGTCTTGGGGACAATGGCGATCATACGGTAGTGACCAATGAGGGGAAAGTGGTCTTCACTGCCGATCAGGACGGCTATAAAGAGGGGATCAAATATCTTAATGAGCTGTATAAGCTGAACCTGATCGACGAAGAGTCATTCGAGCAGGATTACAATACGTATCTGGCCAAAGGCCAGAATGAAAAATACGGTCTCTACTTTCAATGGGATAAGGCGAATATTTCGGGAGACAACGATAAGTATGAATTGATGAACCCACTCGCAGGGCCAAGCGGTAAAGTCAATGTGACCCGCACGAACAATCTCGGCTTTGACCGGGGGAGAATGGTGATTACCAGTGACAACAAAAATCTTGAGCTTACGGCAAAATGGATTGACCAGCTGTATGATCCCATTCAGTCCGTACAGGACAACTGGGGCACCTACGGCGACAAAACTCAGCAGAACATTTTTGAATACGATGAAGCGAGTCATATGCTGAAGCATCTTCCGCTTAAGGGAACGGCTCCTGTCGAACTGCGGCAAAAAACGAATATCGGTGGTCCATTGGCAATTCTTGACGAGTATTACGGAAAAGTAACGACCAAGCCCGACGATGCAGTAGGCCGACTCAAGCTCATGAAAGAAAGACTCGTTCCTTTTATGAAGGCTGACCACAATTTCCCGAAAGTCTTCTTCTCGCTGGAAGATCAGAAGCAGATCTCAACCTTGGAAACAGACTTATTTGCCTACGTTAACCGCAAACGGGCGGAATGGATCAAAACAGGCAAAGTGGAAGAAGAATGGGCGGAATATAAGGCCGAGCTTTCCAGACTTGGATTGGACAAATGGCTGGAAATCAAACAGAAAGGCTATGACAGATATCTTAAAGATCAAGGCTGAAACATATAAAAGGTGGTTGGGGCTGTTAAACACCTTATCAACAATCAATAGGAGAGTGGATACCATTAAAGACATGCACCTAACGAATGACAATAGCAGGAGCAGAAAAGGATTACGAAACAGTAATTACAGGGAGGCATACAGGCCTCAATTTCATTATTCACCGGAGAAAAATTGGATGAACGATCCCAACGGCTTGGTTTACTATGAAGGAGAGTACCACCTGTTCTACCAGCATACGCCCCATGATACGCAGCCTGACTTTGGCCGCATGCATTGGGGGCATGCGGTAAGCAAGGATCTAGTTCATTGGGACGAACTTCCACCGGCAATTCCGCCTGGAGAGGACGGAGCGATCTTCTCGGGAAGTGCGGTGGTGGATAAGAACAATACAAGCGGATTTTTCAACGAAGAAGGATCAGGATTGGTTGCCATTTATACGAATGAGGGCAACAGGGCTCAGCCTGGCAAGCCACAGGTGCAAAGCATTGCTTACAGCAAGGACAAGGGTCGAACCTGGACAAAATATGAAGGTAACCCGGTTTTATTCCCAACGGAAACGCTAGACTTTCGTGATCCGAAGGTGTTTTGGCATGATGAATCGTCGATGTGGATAATGGTCCTTGCTGTAAGAGACCGTGTAGAATTTTACACATCTCCAAACCTTAAAGAATGGTCTTTTGCAAGCGAATTCGGTTCCGACATTCCGGGTATCCACCGGGGAATTTTTGAATGTCCTGATGTATTTCGAATCCAAGTGGATGAGGACCCTAATACCAAGAAGTGGATTCTAATGCTAAGCGTGGGGGATAGAAATGGTGTGAATCCAGACGATCCCGAACCACCAGCAGGCGGTTCTGGCATGATGTATTTCATAGGCAACTTTGACGGTAAAGCATTTACTCTGGATGAAACGCTAGAATCTTTCGATGCTATTAAATGGGTAGACTACGGATCAGACTTTTACGCGGCCGTGACCTGGAATGGCATTCCAAACGAGGACGGACGAAAGATTTGGATAGGCTGGATGAACAATTGGCGTTATGCTGCCACGCTGCCTTCAGAGGAATGGCGTGGCAAGATGTCAATTCCCCGTGAGCTACAGCTTAGGACTTATGCAGAGGGACTTCGCCTAATCCAAGCACCCATAAGTGAATTAAGTCAGCTAAGAAAACCGATTTTGTCTCTGCAAGACTTGACAATTAAGCCAGGTATGAACGTGTTGTCTGATCTTTCTGCTGCAAAGGCAGAAATTATTGCAGAATTTGAAGTCAGTACAGCCGTGGAATTCGGGTTCAAAGTGCGGAAGTCTTCCAATCAGGAGACGATCATCGGATATAATATCTCGAATGGGGAGCTGTTCGTCGATCGGACGAAGTCGGGCGCCATTGATTTTCATTCCGATTTCACAGCGATACACAAGGCCCCTATGAAGCCAGAGCATGAACGGATACAGTTGAGTATTTATGTGGATTGGTCAAGTGTTGAGGTCTTCGGAAATCATGGAGAAACAATCATTTCAGACATGGTTTTCCCTGATTCGGAAAGTATAGGGCTGGAGCTTTATACCATTGATGGAGACCTAAGGGTCGTATCACTTCAAATTAATGACCTAGTAAGCATTTGGGGAAATGAGACTGTTTAGACTTTAGTTACCGTTATCATTCAAATTAAAATTATCTCACGACTTTACAAAAGGCAAGGCACGAACCTTCAAATGATAAATATAGTTTAATTAACCACAGGGATTACTCTGGTAATTCACGACGTGTAGAAAAAGTGCCAAATTGATTTTTCAATTTGACACTTTTTTATATTGGATAAGATAATGAGTTTGTGCAGATAGCAAAAGGTCTGTTAAGACTTATGTGTAGATTATTTTCGAATGGATCTCTCCCGAGTTAAATTTTTTATTTTTTAGTGTAGGTGGTTGCCAATTAAGGATTGGACCTCAATTTTAGACACGTATAGACTTTTTGGATACAAGGAGGCAGGGTCTGTGGATTCAATGCAGTATATCATCGGCTCAAATTTGGCTCAAATCAGGAAGACTAGAGGACTTAGTCTGGATAAAGTGGCTGAAATGACAGGGGTCAGCAAAGGAATGCTGGCCCAGATTGAGAAGGGAAAATCCAATCCTACGGTGACCACACTTTGGAAAATTGCCAACGGTTTGCATGTGTCCTTTTCCACATTCCTCAAAGAGGACTCCCCGCAAATCACTAAAATCAGCAGGGAAGACCTGCATCCGGTGATTGATGAGAACGGCAACTATTTTGTGTACCCTATATTCCCGTATCATTCGGAAAAAAAGTTCGAGGTGTTCACCGTAAGCCTGAAGCCAGGTTTTACACATCATGCGGAGAAGCATTTGGGAGAGGAATCCATTCTCATGATCCGTGGGGAAATGTACTTTGAAATGCAGGGACAACGGCTTAAACTGAGCGCAGGAGATGCTGTGCAATTTCAAGTCACTGACCTTCATACTTACTGTAATGAGTCGGATGTGGATGCGGATTTTTATGTCTTGATTTATTATGCGGATTAGTGGGATGATTAGCACAGTCAGTCTAACACAGGCTTTCACTATATAAAAAGATAGCTACGAGGAAAAGAGAGGAAAGAGAACCCATGGAAAGCAAGTACATCCGAGAAACCTACTGCTTCAAGACGTCCCGTGTATTTCCCAACGATATCAACAATCATAACACGCTCTTCGGAGGCCGATTGATGTCGTATATCGACGATATTGCGTCTATCGCAGCCTCCAAGCTATGCCGCACGAATACGGTCACAGCGTCTACGGATTCAGTGGATTTTTTGCTGCCCATCCATCCGAGCGATTCAGTCACGTTGGAGGCGTTCGTAACCTGGACAGGCCGCAGCTCTATGGAGGTCTTCGTGAAGGTAATTCGTGAAGGACTAATGACTGGTGACCGGAAAGTCGCAGCCACCGCTTTCCTGACCTTTGTGGCACTGGACGAGAAGAACGGTAAAGTGATCGTACCGCAGGTCATTCCGGAGACGGAAGAAGAAGTACAATTGCACCAGACCGCGCCATCGCGTGCAGCGATACGACGTCAGCGCAGGGAGGAAAGCAAGCAACTGGCGAGCTTCCTGACGACAGATTATCCGTGGGAGCTGTAACGCCCTGACGCGCCTCAAACCGATCTGGACAAGGGATAGCCTTTTTACAGGTTCAACTATCATTTTATTACAAAAAGAAGCCGTTCTTCCGTTAGCAGAGATCTGCTGGGAAGACGGCTCTTTTGAAATAACTGAAAATCAGAGATTCTTGCTTCAATGACGATGGAAGATGTCCGTTCGACGTTGAAAGAACTAATCTACTTTCACTACACGAAAATGCTGATTGGTTCCGCCGTTATCCCCCCATTGAATCGCTTTGGCACCATCGGCGGTAGTGCCTTCGGAAATGTCGATCAGTTTGCCCGTTGCCCGGTTTTTCAGCTTGTAATAACCTCCCGTTACAGATACCAGTTGCCATTGCTGGCTGGACCAGCCTCCATCGCTCCACTGCTCGATGACTGCGCCGTCCGCAGTAGCTCCGTTTTCAACGCCGATCAGCTTGCCACTGTTGCGGTTGACGATTTTGTAATATCCGCCGCCCGCGTCCTTGAGCTGCCATTGCTGGCTGGATGCTCCCGAATCCGCACGCTGCTCCAGATCCGCTCCATCTGTGGTTGCACCGTCAATTACATTCAGCGGCTTGTTGCTCTTGCGGCTTACCAACTGATAGTATCCGTCCGGGTCAATGACGATTGGCGTGGTTACGCCTTGAACCACCCCGCTGGCAGTGTCGATGTTCATACTGTCGAACCAGTCCATAGCCAAAGAAGTTCCGGTTGGAAAACGCAGCGGCAGCCATACATATTGTGAATCCTGCACTGGACCGCTCCACGCTCCCGCCCAGCGGTCGCCTAAATACAGGTACGAGGTCGTCTGAGTACCTTCTACCGGAATGACATAGGCTGACTGTGAACCGTAGGTCGTGCTGTCTCCGAAGTTAATGGTGTTGCTCCACGTTCCCTCAATACTGGATGCAGTAGCATACTTGGCCTGGTTGGGATTCCAGCCCGTTGCCCCGGATGTGATCAGGAAGTAGACGTCTCCTTTTTTGAACATCGCCGGAGCTTCACGATATTGTCCCGGCCAGAGTGTGGTCACCAGCGATTCAACTTGCAGAAAATCCGGTGTCAGACGATAAATGTTCAAGTCGGCATTCACACGGGTAGCAGAAATCAGGTAAGCCGTGCCATTGTCGTTGTACACAGTCATATCCCGGGAATCGTAATCCAGAGGACGGAAGCTGCCCTGATAGGTGTAATCGCCGTCCACAGTATCGGAAGAGGCAACGGCCACCCGGGCTTCGTTGTAATTAACTCCATTTTCCTTGTGCATCCACAATACGTATTTACGTGTTTTTTCGTTATAAATGACCTTTGGACGTTCAATATTCGAGACATTCAGCTCTACTGCTGAGCTGCTGGTTAACACGTTTTTGCGGAACTCCCAGTTTTTTAAATCAGAGGAACGGTAGGCCGATACCGCTTTGAACGTGCCGTTGGGGTTGCGATTTTCACCAAACCAGTAGTAGTAACCGTCTACCTTAATCATACCGCCCCCATGAGCATGAACCACGTTTCCAGCGCTATCTTTAAACTGAATGCCATTCACAACATTCGCTGGGGCCGCTGAAGCAATCTTCGGTGAAAACATCTGGAAAATGCTCAACGACAGCAAAACAGCGAGCATAATACACAGTAAGGTGGCAAAATCATATTTCATTGTTTCGTCCTCCTCTGTATGTTTTTAAAGCGCTTACAAAATGATTTGTACTGAATAGCTCTCTATGCTGATGCCTATCACCTGTCTGATGATACGAAGTGAGCAGCAAGAGGATTATATCCCAATTGTATCCATATTGAATTGAAAGTGCTAGAGTAGTATATTGACCATGTACACCGCAGATGATAAACATCCAATGAATTTCCAATAGAGCGGTGAAGTTGTGAATGGGCTGATATTTATTACGGTATAGGGGGCCGACCATGGAACTATATGCGATTGACACGAGCAAGCCGGAGGCAGACGGTCATTACGAGTCACTGCTGAACCGGGTTTCGACTGAAAAGCGACAGAAGCTGGATCGTTTTTTACATCGGGAAGATGCTTTAAGGGGCTTATACGCCGATGTGTTGCTAAGGTGGTTGGCCTGTCGGCAATTGAAGGTATCCAACGCCAGTCTTCAGTTTACATATAATGCTTTCGGCAAGCCTTCCTTGTTGAATGCACCCGCATTCCATTTTAATGTTTCTCACTCGGGAAAATGGGTGGTATGCGCCGTGGATGATCATTCGCTTGGCATCGACATTGAACAACTTCGTCCTATTGATTTTGAGGTGGGAAGGGTGTGCTTTTCGGACACGGAGTATGATGCGTTGATGCACCAGGAAGCGGAGAGCCGCTTATCCTATTTTTACGATCTGTGGACGCTCAAGGAAAGCTTTGTGAAGGCCGAAGGACAGGGATTAACGCTGCCGCTAAAGTCATTTTCATTCGATTTAAGTGAGCGTCCGCTGATCGGTTTTACGACGGAAGGCTTTACCACCGAGTATTGTCATTTTAAACAGTATGAGATCGATGAACACTATAAAATGGCTGTCTGTGCAACGCATGGCCACTTTGCCGATCTGGTGCAGCAGGTAGACATACATACACTATGTTTTGAATCGGCAGCACAGGCGTGATATGAAGCACCATCCGACTGCACAGTGGCGCTATAGTAGCTCTTTAGTTTGGTTTATATAGTTGAAAAAAAGGGAGATGAGCTGCGTTGACACTAACATTGTTCAAGCATGGCAAGCTGTATGGGGAATGGGCTGCCAAGGGAGATTCAATCATAGTACAAAATGGCATCATACAGGCCATTGGACAAGCGCGGGAGCTTGAATTGCAATTGTCGGGTAAGGAATATGACACGGTGGATTGGGAGGACGCTTATGTGTTGCCGGGCTTGACCGATTCACATATGCATTTGTCCATGCATGGCATGAAGCTGGCGATGCTAGATTTTACGTCGGCTACCTCGAAGGATGAGATGCTTGATATGCTGCGCAAACGGGTTGCGCTCACACCGCCGGGAGAATGGATTTTAGGGCTGAACTGGAACGAAAATGCGTTTATTCCTGTTGAGATTCCGACCATCTCAGAGCTGGATGCCATTACGGATCAGCACCCGGTATATTTGACTCGTACATGCTTTCATACGTTTCTGGCGAATTCAGAAGCGTTTCGGCGTGCAGGTATTGGGGAGAACACTCCTGATCCCGCTTCGGGAGCCTACGGAAGAAATGCGGATGGACAGTTGAACGGATTGATTTATGAGGAAGCGTCCACTGCCTTTACAAGTGTGCAGCCAGAGCCGGATTATTCGGTTAAAAAAGATGCGATCCGTCGAGCCTGTCTGGATGCACTACGACTCGGTCTGACGGCTGCACACACGGAGGATTTGCGTTTTCTGGGCAGCGTGGACACCATGCAGCGGATTTACAGGGAGCTGAGGGAGGAAGGCATTGCCTTTCGCACGCATCAGCTTATCTATCATCCGTTCATGGAGGAAGCCAAAGCGAAAGGGCTGCGTGCTGGTGACGGAAATGAGTGGTTTAAAATCGGTGCGGTAAAAATGTTTGCCGATGGTGCGATTGGTGGAAGAACTGCGCTATTGTCTGCACCCTATAGCGATGCTCCGCATACCAGTGGCATGGCGATTCAACCGCAGCCAGAGCTGAACCAGATGGTGGCGGCTGTCAGATCCGCAGGTTTTCCAGTCGCTGTACATGCGATAGGGGATGGGGCGGCGCATATGATTTTGACCGCGATGGAAGCCTATGCTCTAACGGAGGAAAGCGGCTTGCCGGATCGTCTGATCCATGGTCAGGTGCTGACTGCCGATTTGGTCAAGAGAATGGCGAAGCTGCCGCTGATTGCGGAC
>NZ_PNXQ01000013.1:92054-128032 GCF_005217525.1 Paenibacillus terrae
GCTGGATCGGGTTGGCGAGGGACGTACTGAATATTTGTATGCCTGGAAGAAGCTGCTGGACGCAGGTATTCCATGTGCTGGCGGCAGTGACGCGCCGATTGAGCCTTTGGACCCTTTTCTCGGTATGCATGCCGCTGTGACCCGCACCAAGCCGGGAGAGACGCATGAGGGGTATCTTCCCGATGAAAAGCTGGACATTCACGAAGCTATTTATCTGTTTACCCTCGGAAGTGCAGTGGCTGCGGGAGAAGCGGATGAACGGGGTTCGCTGGCTGTCGGGAAAGCCGCTGATTTTACGGTTATTGACCGGGATTTATCGGAGCGTCCAGAGGCTTTGCTTGACGTTAAAGTACGTATGACTGTTGTGAACGGAATCGTTGCGTACCGGGCATAGACGGAAATAGGGATTTGTGCAAAAAACCTTCAACCTCACGCTAAAAGTGGAGTTGAAGGTTTCTTGGCTTTTACAAACCACGCTGTGCGAAACGGTCTGCATTTTTCACACTGGACCATAGATCAGAGCTTGCCCCGCCCGGATACCAGTAGGCGAAGCCTGCGACTCCTTTATCCTGTCCCAAACGGTATTTACGGGTGAAGGATCGCCCTTCCTCCAGCCATAGCTTATGAAGCTGAGTATCCTTGTAGGAAACGGTGTACTGCTGAATATCCTCATGCCAGACCGGTTTGGAGGTGGAACGGGATACAAGCTGATTTTGCTCAATCAGTGAAATATCCGACGAAGCGACCGATTGACCACTCGCATTGAGGGTCCAGTTCCGTGTGAATAAAGGCAATGCCAATATCGCTTTATCCGGGTCGGTGGTTAGTAGAAAGCGCCGTACGCTCTCACGGAGCCACGGTAATGAGGATACGGAGCCGGGGGTCGAGCTGCCTCCCCAATGTTCGTCATATCCCATCAGAATCAAATAGTCTGCCGCAGCGCCAAGCTGCTTATAGTCAAAGGCGGCTGTCCAGTCTGTACCGTAATCAGGAGATACGCAGATCGCCAGCACAGCATTCAGGCTTTTTAACTTGGCTTTTAATTGTTGGATGAACAGCGTGAGCTGGGTACGATCCTGCCCATCCACATTTTCAAAATCAATTACAAGCCCATCCAGATGATGTGTAGATACGGCATTCGCAAGCTGAGTTATGGTTTTGTTCCGTAAAACATCACTGGACAGGATTTGGTGCGTCATCGTTAGATTCGAACGGTTGCCTACCATCGCCCAGACTTTTTTTTGATGCTGTTTGGACCAGGTGAGGAGCGAGGTGTTTGTAAGATCGCTAATATTACCCGTTTCGTTTAGAAAAAACCAGCGCGGTGATAGGGTGTTGATGTTAGATTGAAGCACTGAGCTTTCAAACTGTTGAACGCTCTGATCATATTGCCAGCCTAGTCGGATGGAAGATGCTGTGGACGCTGTTTTGGAGGCATGCTGTGTTGAATACGTCAGTAGCCGTTCCAGAAGTGCTGCTGTTTCTTCGCGGGTCAGGGAAGATGTCGGGCGAAATTGGTTGTCTTCCCCTTTCATAAAGCCGTAACGGTTCACGGTGGTTACAGCTTCAAGAGCCCAATCTGCAATCTGGTCGGCGTCTGTAAAAGTGGAAACCGCTGCTCCTGATCCCGTCGAGCGTATGAGGCGCGCGATCATCAAGGCTGCTTCTTGCCGGGTTACAGGGCTGTTGGGTTGAAACGTGGCGGACGTTCCGCCCTGCACCACGTCAAGCTGGGAGGCTGCTTCAATCCATCCGTAGTACCAGGCTTGTTTGGATACATCCCGATAGGAGGAGACAGATGCTTGTACAGGCTCCAGACCGAGTGTGCGATCCAGCGCGGTAACCCATTCGGCTCTTGTAACCGCCTTTTTGGGAGAAAAGTAGCCGGGTTGTGTACCTGCCAAAATTCCTTTGGCGTGCAGAGAAGTGATAGATTGATAAGCATAGCTGTCTGAAATATCCTTAAACGCTGTGCCAACCGCGGTTGCGGGAACGGTTAAACATGAAGCGAATGTAGTTATTATCGTCATGGCGGCAGTCGCCAACAGAGTAAGTTTGGTTAGCAAGCGTGATCGTATGGGGCTCATACACTATAACCTTCTTTTTATGATAGATTGTCAGACGAATCATTCGTCACATGACGACTAATACTATCAAAAATAGTAAAGTTATTCATTGCTAAATTGTTGGAAAACGCAAAAAAGCCCTTACCTGTAGAGGCAAGGAGCTTCACATTCGAAACTATTCTTTTTTGGCATACATTATACCAATCGTCTGTGGACCACAATGACTGGAAATCACACAACCGGCTGTTGTCAGCAGCACCTCTTGCGCTCCCGTCTCTTCCTGTAAACGGGCTTGCAGCATCAGCGCATCTTCCTCAGCCAAAGCATGTACGACAATAATGATATCGTTATCCATATGTCCCCGCTGGTTCAGGGCATTTTGCAGCATCTGATCCAGCGCCTTTTCACGTTTGCCACGTACTTTGTACGCAGGTGTCATTTTTCCGTCTATTACTTTGATCACCGGACGAATTTTGAGCAGACTACCGATCAGATTTTGCATCCCTGAGCATCTTCCGCCCTTGTACAGATACTCAAGCGTATCAATCACGAATTCCGTGTCGATCAGGGGGCGGGTTCTCGTCAACATGTCCACAATCTGTTCCATTGTACTGTCGTTGGCTGCGGCGCGTGCGGCCTTCATCACGAGCATGCCAAAGCCGCACGACAGATTCAGGGAATCAAAGACGGTAACACGACCTTTCGGGAACTCAGAAGCAGCGAGCAGCGCATTTTGATAGGTTGAGGACAGCTCGGAAGACAGACTGATATATAAAATGTCGTCCCCTTGTTCTATGTAGGGAGCAAAGGCTTGAATAAAGTCCGATGGAGAAGGTGCGGCGGTTCGCGGCAAATGTCCCTCACGACTTACGCGCTGAAATAACTGCTCTGGCTGGATGTCCACGCCATCCCGTAATGATTCATCCCCAAACACCGTATACAATGGTACAATGCCAATCTCGTACTGTTCGCGCCATTGGACTGGGATATCACTGGTACTGTCCGCAAAAATTTTGATTTTGTTCATACATTGAATCCTCTCTGTGTGATGCGGAGAAATTATAAGGATTGCACAGAGGAAGGATAGATATCCGCTGTGTTACTCGGAACGGCAAGACCCATGGCCAGAAGTGCAATGAAGCCCAGAATAATGAACGCATTAATGATTAACCCTGCAATGGCAAATGCTTTCTTACGGTTCTTCAACGCAATTCCTATAATGCCGACCACAAGCCCGGCGCAATTCAATAACAGACTGCCTAAAAATACAAAAGGAAGCAGGACGGTTCCCGTTTGTTGCAGAACAACTTCCGGGTTCAGGGTTTGGTATTGGCTGAAATGAGCCAACAGATTAATGACCATAACAGCCAGAATGATATACCCGATCAGGCTGACGAGCGACATAATAAAAGAAGCAATACCGGGACCGGAATGCTTAAGCTTGACTGGAGGCTGGAAGACGGGAGCTTCTGAAAAAACAGGATGCTCCTCAGACGCAACAGGCTTTTGCAGATTAGGATCTTGGTTACTCATCTTTTCAACTCCTTGAACATTATCCGAACAGGTACTAATTTTCCACAAAATGAACAAAAAAGCAAGGGACCTTACACATTACCCTCCAAAAGACAGGGTTTAATCATGGAATTCTGTAGGGTTTAAATTTAAATGGAGTGGCTGGCAAACTTCATGTGGATTCGATAAAATAAGGAGATAGCTTGGATGAGAGTATAAGATGAAAAGGAGTACACAAACATGCAACGCAGATGGATAATTGTAGGATCTATAATGATGCTGCTGGCGGTAGCTATTGGAGCGTTCGGGGCTCATATTGTGAAAACACGGATCGACGCAGATGCTTTGGCTGTGTATGAAACTGGTGTGAAATATCATATGATTCACGCTGTCGGTTTGCTGATCATTGCATTGGCTGCGGGACAGTGGGGAGCGTCGGCTCGCTTAAAATGGGCAGCGCGTTTGCTTTTTATGGGAATCATTTTGTTTTCTGGCAGCTTGTATGTGCTGAGCTTGACCGGGATTCGTGTGCTAGGTGCCATTACCCCGCTGGGGGGCGTATGTTTTATCGCAGGTTGGCTTTTGCTGGCATTAGCTGCCTGGGGTTTAAAGAAAGAGGATTAATTTAACTTTCCAGATCATATCACAAAAAAGAGAATCGCTTGGAAAGACATAACGTTTTTCCGGCGGTTCTCTTTTTGCGTGTTTATTTCATGCTGTAAGGACTTTACATTTACGATGTGATTTCATCGATTTCATTCATTTTAAAGGAGTATACTTGCTTCTCATCTACATGGTACACACTCAGTAAGTTATTCTCATGATCCAAATTAAGGATGCGACATGGGATGCTTCGTTGTCCGCCATAGCGATTTACGATTAGCCGTACAAGCGTATTATCATGTATATAGCGTTTAATCCAATCATGGGTGCTAAGTTCTTGTTGTGTTGCAGGCTTCGGCTGTACGTGGGATTGTTTGATCTCTTGAACGACAGGTGGCTTGTTCATAGCCGCGTCTAATTTTTTTTTGGAGAACTTCTCCGCAAGCTTAGCGGCAGCGTCAGATGAGCCGTTAGCGGCTGACTGTTTTTTTAGATACAGTGCAGCTTCGATTAAATTACCAAGTTCGATACCGGACTGAATCCGGCTATCCGCAATTTGTTCGTTTTGGCTCAAGAGGTTAAGCAGGAACTGAAGGGCCTCTACATTGGAACGACCTTTAACTAATACATCTACATTAAATAAATAACTGGCTTCGTCTTGATTTGATTCTTTTTTCATACATCCTCCAGCCCAAGCCCTGGGTAATTAGTCTTTTATAGTACATATCAATATATCATTAAAACGTAATCTGTCATAGTACCTTAGGCCCTGTTATGGAGATTAACAAAATAGGCCCTGTCTAAACTTATATTGATGGTGTGTCCATAGGAACCCACACTAACATGCAAATATTTCAAAATATATCCAGGGTAAATCATGGGTAGTACTTGCTTGAACATTACACAGATATGCTTAACTTGCTGATCCTGGCGGATGGAATATGTAAATCCCGCATATGGCTATGCATTACGATCGAAGTTGTGACCGATCCTATACATATACATATACAGAGAATAAATGAGACTGAGGTTGAAATCAAGCGGTTTAAATTTTAAATATTTTCATTATGCATCTTTCAACGCGGATTTAATTTCACCTGCGAGCCCTTGCCGCCTGTCTGGATTCCGGTTTCCTTCATTCCGGCTTCTTTCAGATCGACCAATAGTCGCTCTAACACCGCTTTGGCAGCGGCAGCTTCCTTCGCTCCAGACGATTTTACGACCAATTGCACCGGCTTGCCGGAGCGCAGATGTTTGTCTGCTTGGCGCAGCTTTGTATCATAATCATGCTCCTCGATATGAGCAGTGAAGCGAAGCTCCTTGACCTTTTCCTTACTGCTCTTTCCAGTCATGTTGCCACCGCTCGCCTTACGTGTTCCGGTTTCCTTCTGCGCGAGCGCTTTTCCCTTGCCCTTAGCTACTAGGCTGCATGGCGGAGGACTGCTCATCAGTGATGTACAGACCAGATCCATTTCTTTGGATCGGGCCATAGCCAAGGCTTCCTCTCTCGAGACGATACCGATCTTCTCACCGTTGAGTCCAGTGAGCATGACTTCGGAAGCCTTTATTTGCTCGTTGATTAATACTGCCACGTAAATGAAACCTCCCTTAGAACAATGATAAAACTATCATATACGGAACCCGTTTGCGATTCAATTTAGAATTCCGGGTAGCGGGAAGGTGGAGCTTTCCAATGAGACCTAGCCACTTTTCTTTGGTACAATACTTTGTTGACAAAAATAATCAACCCTTATACTCTTTTACTGATAATGATTATCATTTTCTGTTTAAACATATACGTACAGGGGGAATGAAAGAAATGAAAAAGATGTTGAATGGTCTATTATTGATTATGGTTTTTGCAATTGTATTGGCGGGCTGCGGATCGGTAGGGGATAGCTCGAAGCCTGAAACCAGTTCCGGGCCTGAGCAGACAACCAAAGCGGTCAGATCGGTTACGGTTAAAGACGATCACGGGGAAGTCAAGCTGGACAAGCCAGCGGAACGTGTCGTTGTTCTGGAGTGGGCGTTTACCGAAGACCTGATCGCGCTAGGCGTGCAGCCTGTTGGTAATGCGGACAACGAAAACTACAGGCTGTGGATAACGCCGGAGGCGAAACTGGCTGATTCGGTCACTGATATCGGTACACGGGGCGAACCGAATTTGGAAGCGATTGCGGCGCTCAAGCCGGACCTTATTATCTCAAACACAGGCAATAATGCAGCGATTTACGAACAGCTTAAGGGAATTGCACCAACGCTAGAATACGATTTTTTCAAGGGAAAAGGTTATGATTATGATCGCATGGTTGAAATCTTTAAGCAGATCGCTGTGGCTACTGGAAAAACGGAGCAGGCTGATAAAGTCTTAAATGACCTTGACCAGCATTATATGGAAGCAAAGACTACATTGAAAAAAGCGGATAAAGCAGACTTCCACTATGTGCTGACTCAGGCTTTCACAGTTCAAAATGCCGCCACCCTACGAATGTTCGAGGATAACTCGCTTGTAGTAGAAACGCTTGCGAAAATCGGTATGGTGAATGACTGGAAGTCGGACAAAACCGAGAAATATGGATTCAGCACTGTTGGCATCGAGGCTCTTCCTGCGGTACAGGACACCCATTTTATCTACATTACGCAGAAGACGGACGATGTATTCGGAGCCGCGATGAAGAACAATTCAGTCTGGAAAGAACTGAATTTCGTCAAAGAAAAACGGACCTATCCACTGGACGGAACAACGTGGACATTCGGCGGCCCAATCTCATCTAAAGTGCTGGTTGACCAGGTGGTGGGTGTTCTGACGAAATGACCCGAACAGGTACAGCGGATTTATCGAAGGCTTGGCGTGTAGGAGGCATTTTTGGGGGTGGCTTGGCGGTCCTTATTGCGCTTTTTTTTGTAAGCTTGTGCTATGGAGAGGCGCCGATCCCGCTGCATACCGTAATAGAGGCGTTGACCCAGCGTCAGAATAGTCTTGAGCATAATATGGTTTGGGATCTGCGGATGCCGCGTACGGTCATTGGAATCTTGGCTGGAGGTGCGCTTGCGATCGCCGGTGCATTGTTGCAGGCCATCACCAAAAATCCGTTGGCGGCTTCTGATACGCTCGGAATCAACGCCGGTGCCTACTTTGTGGTTGTGCTTGGCGCGGTGATGTTTCCCGCATTGCTGCATCAGGCTCCGTTTCTGTTTGCCGCCATCGGCGGCCTGCTGGCAGCGGTGCTTGCTTACTTTATGGGCGGCGGGCGAGCTGGCAGTCCGATCCGGCTGGCGCTTGCTGGCCTCATCGTGTCTATGGTACTCGGTTCGTTTACTGGAGCATTACATATTTTTTACTCCTTTGAAACGCAGGGATTGTTTCTCTGGGGTTCCGGTTCGCTGGTGCAAAACGATTGGAGTGGCACTACTTATGCTTGGCCCTGGGTTGCAGGGCTCTCGGTTATCGCGGTTTTGCTGTCGAGGCAATTCGATGTGCTGGATCTGGATGAGTCCACATCCACGTCTCTCGGGCAAAAGGTGGGCTTGACCCGGGCGGCGGGAATTGTATTGGCAGTCCTGCTGTCGACCCTTACAGTCAGCGTCATTGGGCCCATCGGGTTTGTAGGTTTAGTGGCTCCGCATTTGGTGCGCTTAAGCGGCCTGAAAATGCACCGCTGGGTACTGCCTGGTTCCTTCCTGTGGGGGGCACTGTTGTTGACGGGCGCTGACGTGCTGGCGAAAATGGTCCACCAATCCAGCATGGATCTGCCGACCGGAGCGGTAATGGCATTGATCGGGGCCCCTTGGTTAATTTGGCTTATCCTGTGGAGGATGAAACTGCCTTCCGGCATCGGCGGACAGTCTTCAATGAACATAGGTGTGCGCTCTCGGAAATTACCGTATGGCAGGCTGGTCACATTGCTTGCGTGTGGGGCCGTGCTGCTAACCGTATTTAGCCTGATGTTTGGAGGAATGCGCATTCCGGTGGGCGTTCTGCTGTCCGGGCTGTTTGGCGGTGCGAGCGCGAATTCGGCTCTGCTGCAATTTAGAATTCCACGCACGCTGGTGGCGGCCGGGGCTGGTATCGCGCTTGCGGTGAGCGGTGTCTTGATCCAACTAGCCGTTCGCAATCCCTTGGCGGATGCCTCGATCATCGGGGTCTCTTCTGGAGCGGGATTCGGCGCGCTTGCGGTAATCATCGTCTGGCCCGGGCTGCCTGTTTATGTGCTGCCAGTCGCGGCGATCGCTGGAGCGGCAGTTTCAGCGGCAGTGATTTTCTTTCTATCCTGGAACAAACATCTGAATCCGTCTGTTGTCATATTACTCGGTATCGCTGTATCAGCGATCGGAGCAGCCGGAATTCAGGTGCTAATTATCCAAGGCTCGCTGTGGGGCAGCGCCGGTTATATTTGGCTGACCGGTAGTACCTACGCTCGAAGCTGGGCGCAGGTGACAACGATTCTGGCCTTTCTGCTCGTGTTGTTGCCAGTAGCCTGGTGGCTAGCTCGTCGTTTCGATCTTTTGGTATTTGACGATAGCAGCGCCATGGGACTGGGGCTTCCGGTGCGTCGCACCCGGCTGCTGGCGATGGCAGTGGGCGTGCTGCTGGCGGGAGGAGCGGTAGCCTGCGTGGGTACGATTGGCTTCATCGGGCTGATTGCTCCGCATATCGTGCGCACATTGATCGGGCACCATGTGCGCCGTTCCATTGTCTTGTCGAGCATCTTGGGAGCGGTGATGCTGGTGCTGGCAGATACGATTGGACGGACGATTCTTGCGCCGACGGAGATTCCTTCTGGCCTGCTGATCGCTCTGATCGGTGCGCCGTACTTCCTGTACTTGATGTATCGCTCCAATCGTAGTAAGTCAGTGTAGTGGAAGTGGTACGCAAAAAGGCTGTTTCCGAGCGGATTTTCCGTGGGGGAAACAGCCTCTTTTTATATAGACAGTTGCAGTTTTAATTCAAATCTTCTGCAAAGCTATCAGGAATTTATATTTACAAATCTAATAAAGTAGATATAATGTACTGTATGGAACCGTCATTGATTTATAAAGCTTTGTCTAATGAGACACGCCGTCTAGTTATGCTGTGGTTAAAAAATCCAGAGGAATTTTTTGATGAACAGGCTTATTTGAACCAAGGTCTTAATTTTCGAATTGGTGTATGTGTGGGGGATATACAGGCTAAAGCAGGACTCGCACAGTCTGTTATTTCAAGTTATTTATTAACGATGCAAAAAGCTGGTTTGTTGGAGTCTGAGCGAATTGGGAAGTGGACATACTATCGTCGGAACGAAAAGACGATACAGGAATTTGCCGAGTACATTCAAAAGGAACTATAGACAGAAAGGAGGTTTTTTTTGTTAAATACATCTATAAATCTGTATATATAAATATGATGGGAGCTTACTTTTAAAATGAAACAGGTTAACTCTTTGCTTATTATGATTTTGGCTTTAGTATTCAAAGTAAATTAAGTATTAGACTCGGAAAATAAAGATGTAGACTGAGAAAATAAAGTGTTAGACTGCCGGTACTGCGTTAAGCTAACGGGCAGGATAGCGTGGCGGAATCCTCTATGTTAATTCTCTGGTGATAAAAAGTGTGGAACCAGTAAAAAAATACTTACCTTTATGAAGTATCTGTACTAAAAGTGCATACTTTCAATATTTCTAGCGTTCATTTTATTATCAAGATATAAATAATACTTAAGGAGGACAAATCTTTGAAAACTCTTGTTATTGTAGCGCATCCCAGCATGGAAACATCCGTCATTAATAAGCGATGGGTAGAAGAACTGAAAAAATATCCAGAAAAGTATACTGTTCACGAGTTGTCTAAAGTTTACCCTGATGGAAACATCGACGTGGAAAAGGAACAAAAATTGGTTGAATCTCATGGTAATCTTGTTTTGCAGTTCCCTATATATTGGTTTAATTGTCCGCCTCTCCTAAAAAAATGGTTTGACGATGTTTTAACTTATGGATGGGCTTTTGGTTCAAATGGAGGAGATAAATTCAAGAATCGTAAAGTTGCTTTAGGTGTATCTGCAGGAATCGAAAAGCTAGATTATCACGAAAACGGAAGATATCAATATACGCTTGAACAAATACTGGTTCCATTTAGAATGACATTCCTATATTGCGATGCAGATTATCGTTCATTCTTTGCATTTTATGGTGAGGAATATGATCGATCTGAAGAAACTGTGGAAAAAAGCACTGAAAATTATTTGGATTTTGTTGATAACCTATAATATGCATCTATATTTCGTTTGCAAGTTACCCATCAAAAAAATTGATTCATTTGAAGAATTAGTTTGTGAACTCACCACGACTGATACCGATGTTAAGCTATCGGGGGACGTTAGTTGAATGACAACAGCGGTAGTCTAAGACTTTATTTATCAAGTCTTGGTCTGCCGCTGCTTCCTTTAATGGATCAGTCTAAAACTTATTTTTCATGTGCTGACGATTCTTCAAATCAAAAACCGCATTAAATCAATGGTCCCAGTCTAATACTATATTTTCACCGAACATTTAGGTGTATTCGGCATTATTACAACGGAAATGAGGATTATAGGTGTTTTACCCCAGGTCATTCAAAAATTTAATATATCGACTTCACAGGCGGGCTGGCTTGTAAGTGTATTTTCTTTAGTCGTTGCTATTTCAGGTCCATTCCTGACCTTACTCGTTTCCGGTATAAATCGCAAAGTCATTCTGTTAACGGCTGTGCTCAGTTTTGTGATTTCAAATATGGTTTATGCTTTTACGACCGAATTCAATATGATGCTCATTTTCCGCATTCTCCCTGCTATTTTTCATCCTGTCTTTTTTTCGGTTGCCTTAGTGACCGCAGCCAAACTTGTCCCGCCGGAAAAAAGCAGTAAAGCAGTCACCAAGGTTTTCGCCGGAATAACGGTCGGATTTGCTTTTGGCGTATAACTTCTTATCTCGCAGAAAAAATATCGTTAGAAGCCGCTTTCTTGTTTGGGGCTGTTGTCAGCATGATTGCCTTTACAGGAATCCTCATTTGGCTTCCTTCTATGCCGGTTAAAGAGAAAATGTCTTATGGAAAACAGCTCGGTATACTACGTAAACCTCAATTATGGTTCAATATCGTGACCGTTATTTTTATCTTTGCAGCTATGTTCTCTGTGTACAGCTACTTTGCTGAATATCTTGGTCAGGTCACCCATATGAATGGGTCATGGATTAGTATCATGTTAATGGTCTTTGGAATCATCATGATTTTTGGGGATTTTTTATTTGGGGGGTTATTACATAAAAATCTTATAAAGACCGTCCTTATGTTTCCTCTGCTGTATGTGGTCATTTACTTATTCACTTATAGTCTGGGAACTTTTTTCCTTTCGATGGTTGCGGTTGTACTTATTTGGGGAGCGGTGCATTCCGGAGGGCTTATTATTAGCCAAGCATGGCTAACGACAGAGACGAAAGAAGCTCCCGAATTTGGAAACAGCTTGTTTGTCTCATTTTCTAATCTTGGCATTACTGCGGGGGCTTCAATTGGCGGTTGGTTTATCTCTCACTTGGGAATACACCAGCTCATCTGGAGCGGAATAATGTTTACACTTCTGGCTTTTTTAACAATCATCATTAAAGTAAAAATATTCAAATCGAATGCAGAGGAAGTAAACGTGAGTTAAAATATGGAGAGACATTAGAAGAGTACCCTACATGATGACCATAAAATAATGCATGGAGTGATGTTGATTGCATTTCGTATGGAGTAATATTTTAATTACCCTCCTAATCGTTGGTGGCATTTTGGCGTTGTTCGTCTGGGGAGTGATTTCCTTTATAAAGCGTCTTCGGAGATCGGAATGAGCTTTTCAATGATCATTATTTACTGTTTACGTAAACGTGGGACCCGTAAAAATAACTCTTTTCAGAGTCTATATTTTACGGGTCCCTGTTTTATTTAGAGCTTACGAATTTCAAATAAATCATTGGGAGTGATATTGAAATAGACACACAATTTAGTGATTAAGGTAGCTGATATTTTCTTTTTTTCCATATTGCTATTGTGCACCAGCTCCATAATTGTAGTTCTGCGATGACCAATTTCCTCGGATAATTTCAGAACAGACATGTTATCGTGCTGTTTTAAAATCTCATCCAACTTGCAATGTAAAATGTAACCTTGTTGATCCATAGGAGCCTCCAGATGACTTAGAATAAAATATTGCACTATGAAAGTGCATGTGATATATTGTGTTTATATAAAGTTGCACCATGAAAGTGCAATTGGTTCGTAATATATTATCATTTTATCAAAGGGATGTACAACGTACCCTTGGCTTTGCTATTGCCATTTTTCCAAAAATAGAATTGGGGGAGATACCATGATGCAAAACACTAAAACCAACAAACAAGCCATCAAAACCATTGTTCGTATGGGACAGGTTTGGGAGCAGACAGAAGAAAACGAAGAAGCCGGGCTGCACTACTATCACATTACAGATGCCCTTGACCGCCAATGGCAGACCATTGGGATGAATGTAACGGATGCAATTCAAGTGTTTGAGCATGGGAGCGATAAAGTGTGGACACGAATCATTCAGCCAGCTCCATTTCATCCTGACCTGACTACAAACGATTTAATTCATATGCTCAGTATTGGCCCAAAGGCTTGGCGTATACGCAACGCTATCCAAATCATATTGAATAACGTGGAAAGACGCAATGCATTTGTGAATCGTATTGTGAATGTGAATGACGAAGCTGTATTAAATCTATTATACAATATGAAAAATGAATTTCTTAAGCGCGATCAGCTTTCAAACCAGAAGTTCATGGATTTATATGCTGTAAACCCTGTAGAGGCGTTATCGGTCTACTTTTTGGAGTCTGTGGATGTTCATACATATTGGGAGTGGACCGAGGCAGGGGGTACATATAGCAAAGCCATTCAGTACAAACAAGTGAAACCTGAAATGACTTTAGCTGAAGCTATTGAAAAGGCAGAAGATGAAGCCAGAGACTTGGTTTCAGGCTACTAATATCGTGTGCTATCATGTTTTTAACCATTCTATTGGCTTAGATGGGCGGTCGGCTAGTCTCCTGCCAAGGAGGTGATGCCTGTGGAGGTTAAAGAGGCGCTGACATTAATGATAATGTTTGGTACATTGCTGGTGACGCTGATCGGATTAGTCATCACAATTGTCGTTGCATTGAACCATAACCAAAAGAAGTAGATGAAAGCGGATGGGGTATTGATGTTTTGAAAATAGCAAAAAGTAAGGTATTGGATGAAGAGGATGTGCTGCTTCAATTTTCAGCGTTGAATGTAAATAACAAGTTTTTGAGTGAGATAAAAGGAGATAAATAAAGAAAAGATGAGCGGTGATTATCCATGAGAATTAGCATCAAGCTGAAATTTAGTCTGTTCCTGGCTGTACTGCTTATTCTCGCTTTAGGCGTGCTAAGCTATTTTGTTCTTCAAGGGGTGGAAAGGAACCAGCTAACTCAAATCGAGGCTTATCTGGCCCAACACGTCAAAACGGTTAATCTGCGAGTGAAGCAGACTTTCTATACAGGAACGAGGTTGGAGCAGCAGATATTTATGAGGCAGCGGGGCCGGGGATTGGCTACGGAACTGGCCGGATTTACCGGATTGGGAGTCACGCTTTATGATGGGCAGGGACTCCAGGTAGGCACCACTATTCAAGACCCTCCAGTGGTAGACCAGCAAAGTGAAGTGAATGCTGCCCTGGCCTATGCGTTGCACAATAAAATAGCATATGAGGTTGTGGGGGACACACTCCTGTATCTGGCTCCGCTCCAAGGGCCTGAGGAGCAAATGGGGGTAGTAAAGTTGCAATATTCACTCAAAAACTCGCAGAGTTTTCTGCGAACCCTCCAGAATTTGTTCCTGACTACAGGGATCGCGGTCCTTTTACTAAGCTTCATCATCGGATATTTGTATTTTAACCGTGCAGCCGCAGCCATTGGACGGTTGAAAAAGGCGGCAGAGGATATCCGCCGTGCCGAATATATCCAGGCTCCTCCAATTGGGCGAAAGGATGAACTGGGCGAGCTGGCCGAGGGCATTTACTTTATGAGCAAGGAGATTGAGCAGAGTATTGCTGCCAAGGATGAAGAGCAACGGAAGCTGCAACTGGCCATCCACAAGCTCCAGGCGCTGGAGAAGCAGCAGAAGCAATATATCGGCAACATTAGCCATGAATTCAAGACGCCACTGACCTCCATTAAAGCTTACGTGGATTTGCTGAATATGTACGACGATGATCCCAAGCTACTGCTGGAGGCCAAGGCCAGCATCACCAAAGAAACTCAGCGGCTATATGAAATGGTGGAGAAGGTGCTACAGGTGTCGGCGCTGGAAACATATGATTTTGAGTCACAGGCCGAGCTGTTGGAGGTTGCAGAGGGGCTGAGGGATGTTTGTGCACGTATGAGCGGCAAGGCGGAGCGCTTTGGTATCACTATTTCCTGCGATGCGGAGCCAGCCCACATCTGGATTGATAAAGAGAGTTTTATGCATATTTTTATTAATTTGCTGGACAATGCGATCAAATATAATGTTCCTCAAGGAACGATTCATGTTCACAGCGAGCTTAGGGACAACCGGGTAACGATCACGATCCGTGATTCCGGTATAGGCATTCCTGATGAATCCAGAGAGAGGATTTTTGAGCCCTTCTATACGGTCAACCGCGACCGATCCAGGCAATCGGGCGGCACGGGACTGGGACTGTCACTGGTGCGCAATCTGGTTGAGAAGCAGAATGGAAGCATTATGCTGCTGGAGACGGAAGGCAAAGGCTCGGTCTTCGAGCTGACTTTTCCGGCCACATCTTGATAGGTCTGTACTCTGTATCAAAGCTACTCCATAAGTTTACAACTTGGAAACAAGTAGCCGTGGTTTGGAAAAACTTCTACGGTATGCTTAGAGCAAGCTAAGGTTACACACCACTCAAGATTAGGTTTCCAAAGCGAGGTTTGTACGAAACGAATTCAATCAGTCCATGCTCTACAAATCTTTAGGGGGAATCATGCAATGAACGCAAATATCTACAGCAAGCTGGTCAAGACAGGACTCATACTGCTCGCCACGGCGACTCTTATGTCGATGACTGCTTGTTCTACGGGAAACACGGAGGCCCGGCAGGTCGTAGAGAAGTCCGGTAAAAAGATTACCGTGATGGATAACACCGCTGAATCCGTATACACTAAGTTAAAGCTGGAGGGCATTTCCAAGATTGAGGGTGTGCGCGGGATGGATTGGGTGAGTGAAGACACGCTTGTGGTTGATAAAGAGAACAGGAAGCTGTCCCCCGTGATGATTGAGGGAGAAAAACGTTATCCACATAACCTCTATCAATATGATCTTGCTTCCAATGGGGAGACGCCGCTGCTAGAGGGGGAGAAAAGCTATGGATTTGCCAAGCTGTCCCCTGACAGGAAGCATATGCTCTATCAGCAGTTGTATGAGTCCACAGGAATCGGCTACATCATGAATCTTGAAACTGGCGTTTCCGTGAAAATGGTCGATGCAGAGTTTATGGCCGGGGAAGGCGTATGGGAGGATACAGGTCACGTTATTTTTCCCAATATGGAAGGGGACATTATCAGGGCTGATGTGAATGGAAAAAGTGAGGTCGCGGTCAAGACTGGACAGAGAAGTGTTTCTAGCGTGGCTCAGTCGGGAAATACGATCTACTATGTCGCTATGGGGGAAATGATCACCTATGATACAGAAACTAGGCAATCCGAAGTCCTGAAAAAAGATGTCTGGGTGGTCCTTCCTTCCCCGGATGGCAGCAAGCTGGCGGTTGTTAAACACACCAAACCCGGGGAGAACGTATTGGTTCTCTGCGATATCAAAGGGAAAGAGCTGTCCACATTGGCTACGGGTATGCAACTGTTCGGTACAAGCTGGTCGCCGGATGGCAGCAAGCTGGCCTATGCGGTTTCAGAGGATGGAGATAAATACCGTATTTTCATTACAGAAGCAGAAACAGGGGAGCAAACTCCGGTCTTGGGCGATAATGGTATAAGTGACCAGCTACGCTGGAGCCCTTTCGGTAAAAAGCTGCTCATTCCAACAGGGGTCTTGAAGGGCACTGGATATCAATCTACGGCTTATGTAATCAAGTTGTCTTGAACCAAAATCATTCATTTTGGGAATATTAAGAGGAGGATGAATGCGATGAAAATAACAGAAGTGCTCTTAAATACACACAGATTCGAAGCCACGAAAGCTTTTTACGGCTCTCTCTTGGGTATGGAAGTTCTAGAAGAAACCACTTCACGGTTGTCATTTGGAGCTGGCGATTCAGTTCTTGCTTTTCAGGAAAATTCCCTCATGGAGAATGAGTTTTATCACGTTGCGTTTGCGATTCCAACCAATAAGTTCATAGAGGCAAAACAATGGGTGATTGAACGGGGCATCTCATTGATTTCAAGAAGCGGAGAGGATGAGTTTCTTTTCGAAGGCTGGAATGCAACAGCACTTTACTTCTATGATCCGGATCATAACCTCATCGAGTTCATTGCTCACCATTCGCTCGACAACGGAGTAGATGAAGCCTTCGGGTCAAAGCATCTACTTCGTATAAGTGAGATTGGCCTTCCAGTCGATAATGTTCCAGAATTTTGCGAAAAAATTACAGAAATGTTCCAAATTGATTCATGGGGTGAGGCCGGGCAGCAATTTACTCCGCTCGGGGACGCGGAAGGACTATTGATTGTCATAGACAAGGAGCGGCCTTGGTTCCCGGACGATAGGGTGCCATGCGGGTTCAACACCAAGGTCGTGATTAAAGGTGCAGGTTCTGCCAGTCTTTCGCTTCAAAATGGCTTGTACGAATTGAGATCAATCTGATTAATTAGATAAAGGGGATTAGCCCAAAGGCATACTTTTGTAAACAAAGTGGCCCTAAAATGGGCCACTGGTATAATATTATATACAGTATAAGCTATTTGATTTCTGTACTCTGCATATGCTCCAAGTCGTTTCTCCATACTATTCACATAAAATATATAAAAGGGTTGTTATATCTATAATTATCCCGAAATAAATAGGGCTCAGAGAACCATTTTTATGTCTTTGGCAAGCTCGGATAACTTTTGATTCCTGAGATGCTCATCCATTTTGGTCTCCGCTGTAACCATTACTTTTTGAATTAAGCATTCTGCTTCATGATTCATACAACAGTCGAACAAAGAAGTTGTGCCTTCAATCGCATGAATAACATCTAGAAACGAAATATCCTCCCAGTTCCGCTTTAATCTATAACCGCCATTGGCACCCGAAGTAGATTCAATCATTCCCGCCTTGACCAGCTTGGTCAGTATTTTGGACAAGTAAGTAGGGGAAACCCCTTGTCGATCCGCCAACTGTTGTACACCAACAGGCTTATTTTTAGGGGTTGATACTACCAGAAAGAGCATGGTGTGAAGGGCATAATTCGTCGCTTTAGAATACTTCATGCTCGTTGATCACCTCAATTCAGGATTTAATCTATATATAATATCCTTCATAATGTGGCATCGTCAAATTTCGAATGCTCTTATTTAATACGTATCCACAGGTGTCCACACTCACCCGCAAATACTGCATAAAATATCCCGGATGAACAAAGAGGAGGTGCAGTGAGAACAATGATACACATGGAACCCGTACAAGTGGGCGAGCATACATTTATCGGAGTTGAGGTCAAACTGCCTAAAACAACGCTGTTGACCATCTCCAACTCCCGTGGTTACATCATGTGCGGCGCACTGGATGTCGGATTGCTGAATGAACGGCTGGGAGATCGGAAAATTCTTGCCGCACGAGCTGTGGGGGTAAAAACGCTGTGCGAATTGTTGGAAGCGCCCATGGAGTCAGTGACGACGGAAGCGGAGCAGCTTGGAATTAAGCCGGGTATGCCGGGGTATGAGGCACTTTTGAAGCTGGTCTAAGTGGAGCATTTGCTGCACGAAGGTAGAAAAACGCGAAAAAACCGGGGCTGCTTCGCTCCGGTTTTTTCAATAGAAAAGTTACATTTTATCGAGTAAAACGATTTCGCTTTCATATGGGCTGCATGCCTGGCAGATGAATTAATCCGCAAATAAAGCGGGCAGGCTGTCGCTAAAGGGAGCTTTGACGATCCCTTTTTCGGTAATGATGGCGGTAATGTATTCATGAGGCGTAATGTCGAAAGCAGGGTTATAGACCTTGATGCCTTGTGGGGCTGTCCTTTTGCCGAAGCTTTCGGTGACTTCCTCCGCAGGACGCTCCTCGATGGGAATGTCTGCGCCTGTAGCAGTATGCAAATCAATCGTAGATAGCGGTGAAGCTACATAAAAAGGGATGCCATGTGCCTTGGCCAGCACAGCTAAGCTGTAAGTGCCGATCTTGTTGGCGACATCGCCATTAGCCGCCACTCTGTCCGTGCCGACGATGACGGCCTGAACCCAGCCTTTGGCCATGACCATCCCTGCCATGTTGTCACACAGCAGGGTCACATCAATGCCAGCCTGCTGAAGCTCAAACGCGGTCAAGCGTGCGCCTTGGAGCACGGGACGTGTTTCGTCGGCAAACACTTTCAGGTGTATGCCATTTTCATGTGCAAGGTACATAGGAGCGAGTGCCGTCCCGTATTTCGCTGTCGCCAGTCCGCCTGCATTGCAGTGAGTGAGCGCGCCCATACCGTCTTGGAATAGAGGTAAAGCATGGACGCCGATCAGGCGGCATACTTCCTCATCCTCTGCCTGAATGGATATAGCTTCACGCTCCAATCCGGCATTCCAATCCTCGACCCGTCCTTCCGTCGCTTCGGCGGTTAGTTCTTTGGCCCGCTTCTTCATGCGGTCCAGCGCCCAGAACAGGTTCACTGCGGTCGGTCGTGATGTAGCCAAATGCTCGCAAATGCTGTGCACATGTGCCAGCCATCCAGCAGCATCGGTTCCGCCATAAGCGGAAGCACCCAGCACGACGCCGTAGGCCGCAGCCATTCCGATGGCTGGCGCACCGCGTACCTTCATGGCATGGATGCCATCCCACACTTCCTCGGCTGTGAACAGCTCCAGCATCACGATGGATTCGGGCAGCAGGCGCTGGTCCAGCATGGACAAGTAGTCACTTTTCCACACCAGCGACGAGAGAGCCTGACCAGGCACGATTGCTTCATTGGAAGCTTTAGTCGCAGTTTCTTTATTTTCACTCATATCCATTAAGCTCCTTTAGTTTGGGCAGCCGTTGCTGTCTGAATA
Source organism: Paenibacillus terrae (assembly GCF_005217525.1). GTDB lineage: Bacteria > Bacillota > Bacilli > Paenibacillales > Paenibacillaceae > Paenibacillus > Paenibacillus terrae_C. The sequence continues at coordinate 111,472 of NZ_PNXQ01000013.1, forward strand.
ATGTCTCCCAATTCACGGATCGAATGCACCTCGCGATTGCGGAGAACCAAGGCTTTTCCTATAGATAACGCCAGTCTTTCCGCTGCTTCCTTGATCGCAGGATCGGCAATCGTGTCTATATCGGCCACATGCGACAAGCTGATAATTCGTCGGATGACCTTGCAGCCTGCAAAGCCAATCGTATCTTGCAGCACTTTCTGGAGGTACAAGTCCTGATATCCCGGCGTGCGGGCCATGTGGTCAGTAACATGCTCGTCCCACAGTTTGCGGAACCTGCTCTCAAACTGCTCCCATACCTGAATGGAAGTCACTAAAAGCCAGTCACGGCGTTCCTGTACAGCTATCTCGCCAGAAGTCCATCCAGGCTGTGCTACATAGTTCAACAGCAGGTTGGCAATCACCGCTCCGATATCAAAGCCCATCGGTCCGTAGTAGGCAAACTCGGGATCAATGACTTTAGTGGACTCCGCTGTTACAAAAATACTGCCTGTATGAAGATCACCGTGCAGAAGCGCTTCTGTCCGCGTCAGAAATTTCTCGCGCAGCAAAGCTACTTCCAGATGAATGGCCTGATCTGTACGAAGCGCCTCTGCTTCGTCTTCGATATAGGAACCATAGTTGTTATTGTCTGAATACCGATAGGGCTCGTCCAAAATAAGATCCTCGGTGATTTTACAAAGATCCGGATTTATAAAGCGCTTGACCAGCTCTTTTTTGTCCTGCTGATTCATGCCCAGATCCGAGGTGAAAAAGAGCGTACGTGCCAGAAACTCTCCAATATGGTCAGCAAAATGCGGATATGTGTTTCCTTCAATTAATCCTTTGCGCATGATTGTATACGAGCTTAGATCCTCCATCACGGTCAAGGCGAGTTCATCGTCATAGCCGAGTACCGCTGGAACCAGCTTAGGGCAAATGTGATGCTCCTGCTGAAGCGCCTCGCGTTCAATACGGGCACGATCCAGTGACAGCGGCCAGGATTCCCCCACGATTTTCACATAGGGAAGCGCCTGTTTGGCAATGATACTCTTGTCAGATTCAGAATCCGTTATATGAAAAACCAGATTCAGGTTGCCATCACCGATTTCGCGGCATTCCAGACGAGCATCCTGACTAAAAAATCCGGGGATGTTCTTCACAAATTCTATTGCTTCTTCTGTCGTTAAAGCATGATATTGGGACAACGAAGTCACCTCCATAAATTGTGCATACATCAATGATGAGAAATACTACAAGATTAAACCAACCATTTTGCTTGGATAGAGCCAAGTATAACGAAAATCGTTTGAGTTTTGTACATTTTTTTTTGTGGGGCGGCGGAATAGGAGGAAGGAACGTTAGATTTTGTTTCGTCTTCATATGAGAAGGGTAAATAATAAACAGACGTCCGGCAGGCGAAATATCATGCCCGCTGGCGTCTTCCCGTCAGCAGGACGGTGGATGAATACGTAAACGTTCCTGAATGATCAATTTGATGAAAAAGGAAGGGATTTATTATGGCTAAAACAACAAGCAACTCGAAAAATACGCAAACGAAATCGGTGGAAGAGCTATTAAACCGCCAGGTCGCTAACCTGAATGTACTATATGTGAAGATTCATAACTATCACTGGTATGTGAAAGGCTCCAATTTTTTCACACTCCATGTTAAATTTGAAGAACTTTATAATGAAATTACGCTAAAAATGGACGAGATCGCCGAACGCCTTCTGGCGCTGAAAGGTTCCCCTTCCGCAACGCTAAAAGAATATTTGGAGCTGTCCTCCATTCACGAGGCAAGTGGCAATGAGGATGCACCGAAAATGGTGCAAACGCTGATCGAGGACTTTGCCACTGTCTGTGAGGAATTCCAGGAAGGAATTGAGCTGGCTGAAAGTACATCTGATCAGCCAACCGCAGATTTGCTGATTGGTTATAAGGCAGATCTGGAGAAACATATGTGGATGCTTCGCTCTTATCTGGGCTAATCCAAAAAATGATGCTGGAGGCTTAATTCTGGTAGTTGAATTCCACTTCAAATAGATGGGTTTTTGTTCTGAAATAAGCGCTACATGTAAAAACGCTACTGACGTCAAATTGTCGGTAGCGTTTTTATGGATAAAAAGACAATTTACAGTATTTTAATGCTTTTTCATAGATCAGGATTTTGAAAAATTCGATTCCATTCGCTTATTGGATTTTAGCAAACTCCCAAATGGGAAGCGATTATGATTGGATATGCGGTATGATGAAGAATTACGCTATAATAAAAATAGGAGGCAGACAATCACGACAAGAGTGCTGAGTAGCATGAATATTTTATGAAGAAAGTCGCATAACGTGTGTCTATTGGTTGCACCCTTAAAGATATTTATTATAAAATAGCTTGAGAATCATTGAGAATCAGTTTAGAATGATTATAAATAAATTTTTAAATATTTCGTTTGCTTGAAATCAGGGGGCTCCCCTGTTTGAATATACTTTCTGATTTCGACACCACACTACTAATTTTGGAGGGTATTCCGAATATGGCTACAAACTTTAAAATTGAAGGTCTCAAAGCGACCATTGAAGGCAAGGAAATTCTGAAAGGCATCAACCTCGAAATGAAAGGCGGAGAAATCCATGCCATCATGGGTCCTAACGGAACGGGTAAAAGTACATTGGCTTCTGCTTTGATGGGGCATCCCAAATATGAAGTCACAGATGGCCAAGTAACTTTGGACGGAGAAGACGTTCTAGACATGGAAGTGGATGAGCGCGCACGTGCGGGATTGTTCCTGGCTATGCAATATCCGAGTGAAATTGCAGGGGTAACCAACTCCGACTTTTTGCGAAGTGCAATTAACGCACGCCGTGAAGAAGGACAGGAAATTTCCCTGATTAAATTTATCCGCCAAATGGAAAGCAAAATGAAGGAACTTGAAATGAATCCTGAGTTTGCTCACCGTTACCTAAATGAAGGTTTCTCCGGTGGTGAGAAAAAACGGAATGAAATTTTGCAAATGATGATGATCGATCCGAAAATCGTCATTCTTGACGAAATCGACTCTGGTTTGGATATTGACGCTTTGAGAATCGTGGCTAGTGGTGTCAATGCTATGCGTTCCGAAGAGCGCGGTTTCCTCATCATTACTCACTACCAGCGTCTGTTGAATTACGTCAAGCCAGATTTCGTACATGTCATGATGCAAGGACGTATCGTTAAATCCGGTGGACCTGAGCTGGCTGAGCGTCTGGAAGCGGACGGTTACGACTGGATCAAGGAAGAACTGGGTATCGTTGATGAAACTGTAGGACAAGAGGCGTAAGCCGGAAGCGAGGAGGAAAACTAATGAGTACACAAACAATCCTTCCGGTAGATTCCGAGCAACTGCGCGTTCTGTCCGAACGTAACGGCGAGCCGTCATGGCTGACCGCAGACAGACAAAAAGCACTTGAGCTTGCAGGCAAACTGGAGCTTCCGGTATTTGAAAAAACCAAAATCGAACGTTGGAATCTCAACGATTACGGTCAACATAAAAACAGCGAGGCGATTGCATCGGTGGGGCAGGTTCCCGCAGCGATTGCCGATCTGGTCAAAGAGCAGCAGGAGGGCGGTCTGATTATCCAGCGCAACTCCGGCGCGGTATATGTGAAGCTGAGCGAGGAACTGGCAGCGCAAGGCGTTATTTTCACGGATCTGCAAACGGCGGTTAAGGAGCATGGTGATTTAGTTAAAGCTCATCTGAATACGGTCATTAAGACGGACGAAAATTCATTGTCCGCGCTGCATGCAGCGCTTTGGAACGGTGGAGTATTCGCTTATGTGCCAAAGAATGTGGAGTTAAATGTTCCGCTTCAGGCTGTTTTCCTGACAGATGATGCGACAGCAACCTTTGCCCCTCACGTACTGCTCATTGCTGAAAGCCATAGCTCCGTAACGTACGTAGACAACTATGTATCTGCGGATTTGGCAGCACCTGTCATTCATAATGGCGCAGTAGAAGTGGTAGCGAATGCAGGAGCCAAGGTGCGTTATGCATCGGTGCATCAGCTTGGAGAGCAAGTAACGGATATTTCGATCCGCCGTGCTACGTTGGGTAATGACGCAGCTATTGAATGGATTGTCGGAGAAATGAACTACGGCAATACAGCGAGCAACACGATGTCCGTGCTGAAAGGCAACGGCTCCAACTCGGATGCCAAGATTATTGCTGTAGGCTCTGGCTCGCAAAAGCTGAACTATACGACACAAGCACAGCATTTTGGCAAAAATTCAGCCAGTCAGATGATTACACGCGCAGTTATGCGTGAAAATGCATCTTCCATTATTAACGGTATTACGAAAATTGAAAAAGGTGCTACCAAAGCAGACGGTCAGCAAACAGAACGTGTTCTTATGCTTAGCCCGAAAGCGCGTGGTGACGCTAACCCAATCCTGCTGATTGATGAGGATGATGTGACCGCAGGTCACGCAGCTTCGGTCGGTCAGGTGAATCGTGAACAAGTGTATTACTTGATGTCCCGCGGGATTAGCCGTGCAGAAGCTGAACGCTTGATTATTTATGGCTTCCTGGCACCTGTCGTTTCTGAAATTCCGCTCGAAGGACTTCAACAGCAGCTGCAAAGCCTTGTTGAAAGGAAGTTAGGCCAATGAATACTGCATTGATCCGTGAACAATTCCCGATTTTACATCAGGAGATTAACGGTCATCCGCTGGTTTATTTGGATAATGCGGCCACTTCGCAAAAACCGCTGGCGGTCATCGAGGCGATCAAGCATTACTACGAATATGATAATTCGAACGTTCATCGTGGAGTGCATACCTTAGGTAGTCGTGCTACGGATGCTTATGAAGGTGCGCGGGAGAAGGTAGCCCGCTTTCTGAATGCGAAGCGCAGCCAGGAAATTATTTTTACAAGAGGAACGACAACGGCGCTGAATCTGGTTGCTTCTTCCTATGGCAGAGCCAACTGTCAGGAAGGTGATGAGATTGTCATCACACCGATGGAGCATCACAGCAATCTGATTCCGTGGCAGCAGGTAGCCAAAGCCACAGGCGCAACTTTAAAATATATCCCGCTTCAAGAGGACGGTAGCGTTGATCTTGCTGACGTGGAGAATACCATCACTGAAAACACAAAAATTGTAGCGATCACGCATGTCTCCAATGTGCTTGGTGTTGTGAACCCGGTCAAGGAGATTGCCGCTATTGCCCATCGCAAAGGTGCGATCATCGTCGTAGATGGTGCGCAAAGCACGCCACATATGAAAGTAGACGTACAAGATATAGATGCTGATTTCTATGCCTTTTCGGGTCACAAAATGTGTGGTCCTACAGGGATCGGGGCATTGTACGGCAAAAAGGCGCTGCTGGAAAACATGGAGCCGATTGAGTTCGGCGGGGAAATGATCGACGATGTGGGATTGTATGAATCCACATGGAAGGAGCTGCCTTGGAAATTCGAAGGCGGAACCCCGATCATTGCCGGAGCTGTCGGCTTGGGAGCTGCCATTGATTTTCTGGAAAGCATCGGATTGGACGCAATTGCACAGCATGAAAGCCGTCTGGCCAACTATGCTCTCAAACGTCTCCGTGAAGTGGATGGCTTGACGATTTACGGTCCTGCTGAACGTCATGTGGGACTCGTAACATTCAATCTGGATGATGTACATCCGCATGATGTAGCGACCGTGCTGGATAGTAAAGGGGTAGCTGTACGTGCAGGCCACCATTGCTGCCAGCCATTGATGCGCTGGTTGAAAGCCAGTGCAACGGCGCGAGCCAGCTTTTACCTCTATAACACGGAAGAGGAAGTCGATGTTTTGATCAGCGCCTTAATCCAAACGAAGGAGTATTTTGGCGATGCAACTTGATGACTTGTACCGACGTGTAATTATGGATCATTATAAAAATCCGCGGAATCGCGGACGTTTTGAGGATGACGCGGTCACGGTGGATTTGAACAATCCTACATGTGGCGACCGGATTTCTCTTCAGCTTAAGACGAAGGACGGCGTCGTCGAGGATGCCCGTTTTACAGGGGAAGGCTGTTCAATCAGTATGTCCTCGGCTTCGATGATGACAGAGGCGGTTAAGGGAAAAACGATTGATCAGGCGCTGGATATGGCGAGTCGCTTCTCTTCTCTGATGAAGGGTGAAGCCGTCGAGTTCGACGATTATGAAGAGCTGGAAGCTTTGTCAGGTGTCAATAAGTTCCCGGCCCGTATCAAATGTGCGACTTTGGCTTGGAACGCGCTGCGCAAAGGAATAGATGAAGAATAATAATTTTACTAGAATAGAGGAGGTTTGAGAAACATGGCCAAGAAAGCACCGGAAATGGAAGAGTATAAATATGGCTTTCGTGACGAGCACAAATCCATTTTCCAAACAGGTAAGGGTCTCACTCCGGAAATCGTAAAGGAAATCTCCAAAATTAAGGATGAGCCAGAATGGATGCTGGAATTCCGTCTGAAAGCACTAAAACAGTTTGAAAAAATGCCTATGCCAAACTGGGGCGGGGACATGAATGAGCTGGATTTCAACGATATCCAGTATTATGTAAGACCTTCCGAGAAGCAAGGGAAAACGTGGGAAGAGGTTCCTACAGAAATTAAGGAAACCTTTGATAAACTGGGGATTCCTGAAGCGGAGCAAAAGTTTCTGGCTGGTGTATCCGCACAGTATGAATCCGAGGTTGTTTACCATAGCATGCAAAAGGAGCTGGAAGATCAGGGCGTTATTTTCATGGACACCGATACGGCGCTGCGTGAGCATCCTGAAATTCTGAAAGAGTATTTTGCGACAGTTGTACCTCCTGCGGACAACAAGTTTGCAGCACTGAACAGTGCGGTATGGTCAGGCGGAAGCTTTATCTATGTACCGAAGGGTGTAAAATGTGAAGTTCCATTGCAGGCTTACTTCCGTATTAACTCGGAAAATATGGGACAATTCGAGCGTACGCTCATTATTGCCGACGAAGACAGCTTCGTGCATTATGTAGAAGGCTGTACGGCTCCGATTTATAGCACGAACTCGCTGCATAGCGCCGTGGTGGAAATCATTTGTAAGAAAAACGCGCGTGTTCGTTACACAACGATCCAAAACTGGGCGCCAAACATCTACAATCTGGTGACCAAACGTGCGGTTGCAGAAGAAAATGCAACGATGGAATGGGTCGATGGTAACATCGGTTCCAAGCTGACGATGAAATATCCGGCGGTTGTACTGAAAGGCCGTGGAGCTAAAGGTATGGTCTTGTCCATTGCAGTTGCAGGCAAGGGCCAGCATCAGGATGCAGGGGCGAAAATGATCCACTTGGCACCTGATACGACATCGACGATTGTATCCAAGTCCATCAGTAAGCATGGCGGTAAAGTAACGTATCGCGGACTGGCTTCATTCGGTCGTCAGGCTCAAGGGGCAAAATCGAATATCAAGTGTGATACGTTGATTTTGGATAATCAATCGACCTCGGATACAATTCCTTATAATGAAATCATGAACGACGATATTACGCTGGAGCACGAAGCAACGGTTTCCAAGGTATCGGAGGATCAGTTGTTCTATCTGATGAGTCGTGGCCTGACCGAAGCGGAAGCGACACAAATGATCGTTATGGGCTTTATCGAGCCGTTCACCAAAGAACTGCCGATGGAGTACGCGGTCGAGATGAATCGTTTGATCAAGTTTGAAATGGAAGGTTCCATAGGATAATTCTCGCTTTACGAGGGTTTTGTTGGGGCTGAGCCATGATGCGATGATGTTTATCAGGCGTTTGTCCGTAACATAAAAAGAGACTGTCCTTCGTAGGGAAGAACCTGCGGATCAAGGACAGTCTCTTTTTATTCGCGTAGTCTGTGTATGAGCAGAACGAGTTCGCAGATTAGGATTCCAGATAAATTTCATCAATGGATACATGTCGCTCTTTGGACAAGTCTATATACTCATTTTCATTAATTTTCACTAAAGGTCTGAAATAATCGGCAGGATTGTTCAAAATAATCGTTCCCGTCTGACCCGAAGTCAGAAGGACCTGCTTGTTTATAAAGTTCGGAAGCATATGCCGGATGAAGACTTGGGTGGCTTCCGGGTTCAGAAGTCCGAAGCTCATGCTGTGCAGCTCGCGCAGTACGGTGAGCAGCTCCTGCTTCGTCTGGTACACACGGTTGGAGATCATAGCGCTATATACGTCTGCAACTGCCGTAATACTGGCGAAAGGATGAATATCCTTCTTGAACAGTCCGTTCGGGTATCCGCTTCCATCTTCTCTTTCGTGATGCTGCAGGGCGACGATTGCCGAAATCTCATCACTTGTTGAGTTGCGAATGATATCATAGCCGTAGAGGGAATGTTTTTTCATTTCCTTAAATTCTTCAGGCGTCAGCTTACCAGGTTTATTCAAAATCTCATCCGGTATCATGGACTTGCCTATATCGTGTAAATATCCGGCTTTACCAGCGGTATAGGCCTCTTCTTCTGTATATCCAAGCCATGTGGCAATGTAATATGACAGTACACCCACTTGGAGAGAATGATTGTACGTATAGTGATCTCCCCGTTCCATGATGAGCAGCAGAGATACGACATCTTTTTGATGAGCCAGCTCTGAAACGAGGGGGCTGAGCAGCTCATCGACTCGAGATTCATCAAATTTGCCGGTTGAGGCAGCTTTGAGAAACATGCTTTCAAAACCATGAATAGTCTGCTCCATGAGGGGAACGGCACGTTTAAGGGATTCGGGAGAAGCGGGAACATCGGGGGCAAAGTCAACCGGAATACTCGCTGAACCGGCATCAATGTCGATGTACTCAACACCATGCATGATGAGCTTGGAGATATCGTCGTGCTGAAGCTGGGTACCCCGAATCATGACGGGTACACCGTGTTCATTGTATGTATCGGATCTGAGAAGATCTCCTGGCTTGGCATCGGTAACGTGAACTCTCATGCGCTTAACCTCCTTATTGTCGTAAATTTGTCGAAAATACGAAGCAAACCTAATATATCAAGAATAATATGGGATGACAACGACTAATTCACTATTATTCCTAGCTGTAAAATAGGTCCCAGGAACCCGTCTCTTCTCAGAGGCATACGAGGCATTGTGACTTTGCTTCTCCCGTGCCTGTATCTTGAGACAACACAGTAGCTAAATTGTCAGTTGTAGCGCCCCCCCACTGACATGTACCATAATGGGAAATAACATGGTATGCTTAAACATTAGAAGCAACAGAGTCGATATATAAACTATAGAGGAGGGCGGTTATGGAGATGACGACGCAGCAAACGTTAACCATTTTGCATACCAATGATATACATAGTCATTTTGGCAGTATGCCTTCGATAGCCGCGATGATTAAAGAACGGAGAGCCACATCAGGAGATACGCTGCTTGCGCTGGATATGGGAGATCACATGGACCGGATGGCCCCCGAAACGGAAGGAACGCTGGGTGGGGCAAATGTGGATGTGATCAATCTAACAGGATATGATGCGATTACGATCGGTAATAACGAAGGACTGACGTTTACCCCGGATATTCTTGAACAGGCCTATGCGGGAATTCACTGCCCGGTCGTATGCGGCAATATGATAGAGAGTGCCACGGGGGTAAGACCATCGTGGATGAAGGAATCTCTGATTTTGGACAAAGCAGGGATCAAGGTCGGTTTGCTTGGCGTGACGGCTCCTTTCGGCGAGTTCTATCAATTGCTGGGCTGGGATGCACTCGATCCGTTTGAGGTATTGGACGAGCAAATTCTGTCCCTGAGAAAGCAGGTTGATGTTCTGGCTGTGATGTCGCATTTGGGTTTACCTTCGGATAAGAAACTGGCATCGCGGTTTCCTGAGATTGACGTGATTCTTGGAGGGCATACCCATCATGTGCTGGAGGAACCGCTGTGGATCGGAAGCACAGCTCTATGTGGGGCTGGCAAGTATGGAACGCTACTGGGTGAAGTGGCGCTAAGCCGCAACAGTAGTCATGAGCCATTTCGGGTTACGTCAGGCGGCGTAGTTCCTGTAGATCACACACTGCTGGACGAAAAGGTGGCATCTGCCATTGTACTGCATCGCAGACAGGCAGAACGTGCCATGGAGAGTACGGTGGCGGTGGCGAATCGTAAGCTGGAGATTGCGTATGATCGTGAGTCTCCTTTCGGAAATTTGCTGGCACAATCGGTGTCACATTTTACGGGAACCGCTATTTCTCTTGTGAATGCGGGCCAACTGCTTGGCCCTTTACCTCAAGGTGATATCAGCAAAGGAATGCTGCATTCCTTATGCCCTTCGCCAATTAATACCTGTGTCATGAAGCTGTGGGGAAGAGACATCCGGCTGGCGCTGGAGCAGTCCTTGCTACCGGAATTTGCGGACAAGAAAATAACGGGATTTGGCTTTAGAGGTAAAGTGCTTGGTACGATGTGTGTGGAAGGTCTGGAGATTCAATATGATCCGGCACGCGTTCCTTATGATAAAGTGACGGATATACGTGTAGCGGGTCGTTTATTGGAAGAAGATGAGCAATATGCGGTAGGCACGTTGGATATGTTCACTTTCAGAGCAGGTTATGAAGTGCTTGCGAACGGAACGGAACTCCGATTTATGCTTCCAGAATTTTTGCGGGATTTGATTGAAATGGAGTTGAAGCGTCCGGGCGCGATGGAAGAGTGTTTTGCAGCTAGGTGGCTTCAGGTATCACAACAATCGGGAGAGGATTAAGTTGCGACTGGTACCTGTTACATTATTAAGAGCCGGCATGAAGCTGGGCAAAAAAATATACAATGAAAATGGAATGGTGCTGCTCTCGGAGGATGTTGAGCTTACTTCGCGGTTGATTGAACGTCTAGGTCAAGTCGGAATTGGATATGTATACATTGAGGATGCGGTGACCGAAGATATCGTAATTCCCGAGATGATCCATGAACAGACGAGGAAGATGGCGCTACAGGAGATCAAGAAGCAGTTTCAGGGTCTGTCATCCTACTCCGTAGATCATAAGCACCAATACTTTGGCAAGTCATTTTATAAGGTGATGGAGTCCATTCTGGACGATATCGGAGGCCGTCAGGATGCCGTCATTATGCTGATGGATATCGGGGCGGCAGATCAGGATCTGTATCATCATTCATTGAATGTATGTCTGTATTCACTTGTACTGGGAATATCCAACGGATACAATAACAACCAGCTTATGGAGCTGGGCATAGGTTCACTATTGCACGATATTGGTAAAATGAAAATTTCACCTCAAGTGCTCTATAAGCCGGGCAAATTGACGGACGAGGAATACGAGCATATGAAAACGCACACGGTGATCGGCTATAAGCTGCTTAAAGACGAACCGGGGATTCCCCTGCTGTCGGCTCACTGTGCATTACAGCATCATGAACGTATCGACGGCAGCGGATATCCGAATGGCTGGAAGAAGGACCAAATCCACGAATACGCCAAATGGATTGGTCTGGCAGACTCATATGATGCGATGACAGCAAGTCGAATATATAAGCAGCCATTGTTGCCCTATGAAGCAATGGAGGTGCTGTATGCCGGTGCGGGCACGTTGTATGAGCAACGGATGCTGGAGGCATTCCGCGATTGTGTAGCTATATACCCGCTGGGGCTCTCCGTAATGCTCAATACAGGGGAAGAAGGGGTTGTGGTGCGTATACACTCCAAAATCCCGCAAAGGCCTGTTATTCGCATTGTGAGGGATCGCGATGGGCAGGAACTGAAAGCGCCTTACGATGTGGATCTGTCCGTATCTCTTTCGGTGATGATTACCAACACTCTGGGTGCTACGGCTAACCCCCTTGGAGCAGTTCACGTGGATTAGCAGATGAAGTGGAAGAAATCATGCAGACACTTTACACATCATGATATGATATTCATACGTCTTTTGAGGTTAATAACAGAAATAAGGTGAAAAATAATGACAGTTCTACAAAACAACACACTTCCACAAATATCGCCAGCGTATGATCCATGGGACCCGATTGTTTCGCTGCGTACACATGGCCGTCATTTGCTGACAAGTGTGGAAATGACCGTGACACATCTGTGCAATATGCGCTGTGAGCACTGTGCTGTGGGCGACATGCTTGTTATGAAGGAGGCTCCCTTCCTCCCATTAGATCTGATGCTGAAACGACTGGATGAAGTCGAGCATCTGGAGACGATCAGTATGACAGGCGGAGAACCCGCTTTGCTCGATAAAACGGTGGACGAAGTGATCGTTCCGCTGCTGAAATATGCCAAAGAGCGTGGCATTCGCTCGCAAATCAACTCCAACCTGACCTTGGATATCCGTAGATATGAGAAGATGCTTCCCTATCTGGATGTCATGCATATATCGTTTAACTATTTGAATGCCGACGATTTTTATGAAGTGGGCTTTGCAAATACCGGACGTCCGACCCCTCGCGCGGGGGCTGTTCGCCTTTATGAGAAAATGGTGGAAAATGCCCGCAAGCTGAGCGAAATGGGGATGTTCATTTCTGCCGAATCCATGATTAATTACCGCACACACACGAAGCTGGATGGTATTCATCAATTGATTAATGAAATGGGCTGTCAAAGGCATGAGGTTCATCCGATGTATGCATCGAATTTTGCCTCTGCCTTGCCTGTCCTTTCACTTGACGATATGCGCAGCTCTATTCATAAGCTGCTGGATGTGCGTAATCAGGATATGTGGATGCTGTTTGGTACGCTCCCGTTCTTTGCTTGTTCAGATCGAGAGGAAGACCGCAAGCTGCTTCGCCGACTGCGTCAGGAACCGAATATTACGGTGCGTAATGATCCGGACGGAAGAAACCGCGTAAATGTGAATATGTTCACGGGCAGCGTATATGTGACGGATTTCGCAGACATTCCGGCTTTCGGAAATATTCAGGAGCGCGGTCTGGACGATATTTTCGGTGAATGGCTGAATGAGCATCCGTTGAATCAGTCCGTGAACTGTCATTGTGATGCCGCTGCCTGCTGCGGACCGAATCTGCTTGTAGCGGATATGTATTACAAGGGAGTCGATTTTAAATCCAGAAAAGCATTACAACTATGAGCATTTTGCATAAATCCAAATTAGCGACTTTCAATCATACCATGGAGCGTTGCAAGTCAAATGATGCAAAATGCAAACTATAGAAATGGGGAGTTTGTATTGGAAGGTCATACCGAGTTTCATTGGGGATTGCTAACGGTGAATCTTCTTTTGGTACTGCTGCTCGTCTTTCTGAACGGTGTATTTGTGGCGGCGGAATTTTCGCTGGTCAAAATGCGCCAATCCCGATTGACGCAGCTCCAAAGTGAGGGGCATCGGATGGCAGGCTATGCGTTAAAGGTAAACCAGAAGCTGGATGCGTATTTGTCCGCCACCCAATTAGGCATTACGCTGGCTTCATTGGGCTTGGGCTGGATTGGTGAACCAGCAATATCCGGCTACCTGATCGAGCCACTCATGCACAAACTCGGTGTAACTGACAGTACACTGATTACAACGGTATCCGTTGTCGTCGGATTTTGCGTGATTACCTTTTTGCATATTGTACTGGGTGAGCTGGCTCCAAAGTCTTTGGCCATCCAGAAAACCGAAGGTGTGGCCTTGTTTTTATCCGCTCCTTTGCTGCTTTTTTACAAGATCTTTTTGCCCGTCATCTGGGTGCTGAACGCTGCTGCCAATTTGTTATTACGGGCGTTCGGTATCCAGCCTGCAAGTGAAGCGGAAGCGGCGCATTCGGAGGAAGAGATCCGTATCTTGATGAATCAGAGCGCCAAAAGCGGTGTTATTGATAAAGACGAAATCAAGCTGATGGACAATATTTTTGATTTTTCCGATTTGCTGGCCCGTGAAATTATGCTTCCACGTACGGATATGGACTGCTTGTATACGAATTTATCGTATAAGGAAAATCTGAAAATCATTAGTGATACCAAGCATTCTCGCTACCCGGTAGCGGTTGAGGATAAGGACCAGATTATCGGCTTTGTTCATATTACAGATTTTCTGTTGGCAGAGCAGGGCGAGCAATTGGATCTGGCCTCGGTGGTGCGTCCTATTTTGAATGTGCCAGAATCTATGGAAGTGAGTCACGTACTGCGTCTTATGCAGAAAAAACATTCCCAGATGACTCTCGTGGTCGATGAGTACGGCGGAACAGCCGGGCTGCTGACAGCGGAGGAAATATTGGAGGAAATCGTCGGGGATCTCTACGATGAATTTGAGGATGAACGCCCGAGCGTGGAGATTAAGGATAACCTCATTTCGGTGGACGGCCGAATGCTCATTGAGGATGTCAACGATCTGACCGGGGTGAACATTGAAGACGATGAAGTGGATTCCATCGGGGGCTGGCTGTTTAAAGAACTGGAGGGCAGCCCGGTGAAGGGGAAAAAGATTGAGTTCTATAACCTGACCTTTGAGGTGGAGGAAGCGACAAGGCTTCGTATTATGAGAGTAAGGATTCACCGCCAGCCTGACCCTGTGATCGAAGATGAACTTTCTACCAATGAAACCTAACCTGATCCATAGATATGATTAGGTTTAGTTTCGGTATGAAAGCTATTATAGAGTGTAAAAGCAAGAGCCTTTATTTCCACGTTATCGTGGTTTTGAAGGTTCTTTTTTATCTGTAATTTTGTGTTCGAGATTTGGGCCATGCAGCATATGATGAATAGTAAAGCAGTTGGATCAACTAAAGGAGGTCCCGGCCCGTGAAATTTCCACAGCAAGGTGAGTTTGCCCCGTTTGTCGGTCCGTTCGATCCGTGCCCGCCCGTTTTGTGCAAAACCTTTGTGCTGCCACCGAACCTGTTTGTACAATTTCAGCCCCCAGGTCTACCTCAATTCAGTCCGGAGGAGGCACTAAGGAAGGGAACGCTGTGGCCCTTATTGTACAGCCCTTATGACTGTAGGAGAAACCAGGGGGGAGGCGAGTAAAATGGATTATCCAAATCAAGGTCAGGCCCAAAACCAGCCTCAGCATCGAAACCAGATTGAGAACCAGCAGCAGAGCCCGTACCAAAGCCCCTTTGCAAACCCGTATCAACAGCAAGACCATACTGAGGGCTACAATCAGAACGACAGAAACCCGTACCAAGGCTATGCGCCTCAGACCAAGCCGGGTGATGCACAGTTTTATGCGCTGCTGGAGAAGCTGCAGACGGTGGATTTTGTATTGGTGGAACTGAATTTGTATCTCAATACGCACCCGGATGATTTACAGGCTATCGAACAGTTCAATAAGCTGACGCAGGAAAGGACGGGGATTGCCAATGAGTACCAGCTCCTGTACGGACCTCTGCAAAATTTTGGCCGTGCCTATTCCAAGTACCCTTGGGAATGGAGCCAATCCCCTTGGCCGTGGCAGGTATAGGTAGGTACAACCTTTTATAAAGGAGGAACATGAATGTGGGTATATGAGAAAAAGCTGCAATATCCCGTACGTGTCAGCAAATGTGATCCTCATATGGCCAAATTGCTCATGGAGCAGTATGGCGGGGCGGATGGCGAGCTGGCGGCGGCTTTGCGGTATCTGAATCAGCGGTATACGATTCCCGATAAGGTGATCGGCGTACTTAATGATATAGGTACGGAAGAATTTGCGCACCTCGAAATGATTGCGACTATGATTTACAAGCTGACCAAAGATGCGAGTGTAGAGCAAATGAAGGCGGCGGGGCTGGGAGAATATTATGCGGCACATGATCATGCGCTGTATTATCAAAGCGCAGGCGGAGTTCCTTTTTCAGCGACCTATTTTCAAGCCAAGGGCGATCCAATCGCGGATTTGTATGAGGATATTGCGGCAGAGGAAAAGGCGAGAGCTACATATCAGTGGCTGATTGATTTGACAGATGATGTGGATTTGCAGGATAGTCTGAAGTTTCTGCGTGAACGCGAGATCATCCATTCGCTCCGTTTCCACGAGTCTGTGGAAATTTTGAAGGGGGAACGAGACAGGAAGAAAGTATTTTAATGGAAGCATTGTGAATGTCTCTTGGGTAAGCGAAAGCTTGCAGGAGACATTTTTCTTTTGAAGAAATTGTGATTTTTACGAAGGGCACTTCAGCATGGAAGCGCCCTTCATGTTGTCTAGTTTATCTAGGTGAACAGAAATAATCTCATGAAACAGATCAGGCAGAAACTGAGCCAGTTGCAGATTCGTGACATCTTAATTAAGTCGGATGATGGTTAGTGACGCTCCTGTTGCGCCCCCTCCAATTAGGGTAGCTGCACCTACGGCCCCGAAAAATTGTACGCTGACGGTTGTTGCGGCGGCTACGTTAACGATAACGTCATTGATGTAAGAAGACAGGGAGACCACAGGCGAAAGGACGGAGCCTGGAGCTTGCACGCCATTAATAAGCAAACGGCTGCTCAGAAGAAGACCAACTGTTGTATTCAGCTCATAGTTGATGTAGTAGGTTCCGGCGTTCGCCAGGGTCACTACATCATTTGTTCCGTTAATGGTAATGCTTCCGCTCAGCGTCTGAGGCGGGCCTGGAAAAGTCACATTCGTTCCGCCAAGCAGAACGGTAATCAGTCCGCCCGTTGTATTCGCTACAAAAGCATTCGTAGCGGTGATATTGATACCTGTGG
>NZ_PNXQ01000013.1:128042-132788 GCF_005217525.1 Paenibacillus terrae
AGAAACACCAGTAGCCCCTGTTACTCCGGCACCTGTGGCACCTGTCACCCCAGTAGCTCCCGTACCTCCGGCAGGTCCTACTGGTCCGACTGCACCCGCTGAACCCGCAGGGCCTGTAACTCCTGTCAAACCTGTCGCTCCCGTTGTCCCGGCTAAACCAGCAGCCCCCGTCGCCCCGGTGGCCCCAGTAGCTCCAGCAGCCCCCGCAGTCCCTGCCGTACCCGTTGCCCCAGTGGCCCCCGTTGCTCCTGATGCCCCAGTGGCTCCTGTCGGTCCGATTGGACCACCCGCAGGCCCAGTTGGACCAGTGGCTCCGGTCGGTCCTGCCAGTGTGGGAGCAGCCAGCACATTTTCGAGCTTTGCTTGCAGCAGCAGCTCTTTCTTCACGGTGGTGTCCAGTACGCTTTTGACACTTTGGTCCACGGCGAGAACATCAGCAATGGTAGCCGTTCCTCCGGTCAGTCCAGGTATCGTACCGAGTACATATTGAATTTTTTCACCCTCGGCATTGATGATGTGGCTAAGCCCCAATTCCTCAAAGGCAATGGATGACAGCAACAGATTAATCGCGTCATCCCGTGTTAGGTTAATCGTAGGTGTTACGTTGGGGATATTAGGAAAAGACATGTAAATCCTCCTTATGCTATAAATCTGGTGTGCTGCATACGTAGTGACTCATCAGAAATGTCTGGAAAGCGGAAGCAGAGGGGACAGCCATACTTTTCCGAAGGTAGGCTGCCTTTTGGGGGGGCCCGTTTTTTGTTGCTGTACATAGGCGTCAAAGCCAGCGAGATCGCCTGAATAAATGTTGTAAATGGATTGCAATTGCTCGATTGCTTTGGGTAAATGATTCATTTGCCCCGGTGGTAGCATGGAGGCCGCATGGCCTGAATCCCATTGGATTTTTAATAATCGCAGCCAGCCCAGACTGCCCGCTCTTCTTGCTTGCTGAACCTCCGAAGGAAACTGTGAGTTCTCTGAGGAAGGGGAGGAATTGCCCTGCTTTTTGATCCAATGCATCAGATGCTGTCCATGCTCCAAAAGGTGAAGGGCGCGTTCAATTTGATGGTAGAGTCTCTGTGAATCCTGATGCACATCCTTGTACAGGTGGGTGGAAGGGTCGACGGACAGGAGAAATTGGAAACGAATGATTTGTTCGAATAAGAGGGATATTGCCGTTTCCAGTGCATCTATGGAAGTAGAAATTTCGGACAGGACACTCCTGTACTCCCGGCGGAGCCGAATGTCTTCATGGAAGATGGATATAAGGGTGTTCCAATGATTCCCGACTTCCATTTGGATCAGGAGCGATGTCTCCAATTGCTGGAGTATAGAATGATTCAATTGCAGCCACAAGGGAGAGGAGCTGTTTTCGTTTGTTTTGTCCGACAAAAAGGAAACCATCCGGCTTTGGGATTTGGCTAATGCGGCTAAACCTGTGTTGAGATGGGCTGCGGCTCGCAAAAGCTGGAGGGCGTAAGGCTCATTAGGCAGCTTGCTGCTAAGCCCTTTATTCTTCATTACATTCAGAATCTCCGCGGCATTCCCAATGGTCTGTTTTGCTGCATGAATGGTGACCACCACCCTTTTTCGGACACGACCGCCCGTTGGGACCAGAGTCAGGGCAGTGGTAAGACCTGCTATCTCCATCAAGTAGTAATACGTCCTCCAGCTTGTGCTGAAGCAGAATCTGGTTGTTCACCACCCCCCGCAATACTCGTTCCACGCTTCGATTCAATTGCAGGATATCTTGCAGACAGACATCCTCATCGTTTACAAAACGTTGTATTTTTTCACCTTCAGCATGAAGTATGTTGGACAGGCCCAATTCCTCCAGAGCAATGGATGCGAGTATCATATGAATAACTTCTTTTCTCGTTAGAGAGATGAGGGGATTGATGTCGGGAATACCAGGCATAGACAAGTGCAATCTCTCCCTTCACTCCGAATTTGCATCATGGCTATGGTCAACTGCATGGAATGCCACACCCGGTCCCTGTCTTCCTCATCCCTGTTGTAGCTGTGAGAAATACTGTTCATTATATAAAACGCTGGGATGAGTAGGATGGTGCAACTGGGACATACGGTGATGAAACTTTGCTTTATCAATGTCACCCATCCGGTCGTAGCACAGACATAATTGCAAGTGGGGGAGCCAAGTGAAATAAGACGAATTGGTTAGGGCCATCGCATCTTGTGGTGGCTCGATCAGCGTAGCCTGACGGAACCAGTAAATGGCTTGAGCATATTGTTCCGCTTCAATGAACAAATTACCAAAGGCACAGCAAAACTGGGCGCGTGGTGTATCGAGATTAAGCGTGCGAAGCAGAGCCATGCGTTGCTCCTGTTTTTGACCTTGTCGGCCGTAGCAATCTGCAAGCTTAAAGCAAGCACCAATCCGATCCTCAATCCATCCCTGATTCAGATTTAGATAGTGTTCGTACTGCTGTATAGCTTCTATCGTCCGTCCGTTGTCATACAGTTCATTGCCAAAATAGTAGTGATCTCGTTCTGAAAATGCGGTGCCCTGCTCCCGGTGCTGGAGATAAATATGTAAATTACGGTCAGTGTAGGCACGTGTCTTTTTATGAGTCACCGCCATATTGCTGTGAAAGGTGCTTCCGGTTACATGCAGGAATTCATGTACAAATCCAATCCATCTGAAATGGCGGTCCCGGCGCACAATCCGGTTTCTTTTGAGCTTATGTAGCGGTTGACCTTGTTCATCTACGGACAGCACATAATCCATCGTAATGCTGTCATAGGAGAGGCTGGCCTGCTTTTTCCAGTCGAGAAATGCCAGTCGGTCTTGCTCTTCCAGAATGTCATCAGCATCCAGCCAAAATTGGTAGTCCTGTGTTGCCTGATCAAATGCATAGTTGCGGGCTGCGGAAAAATCATCACACCATTCAAAATCGTATATCCGGGCATTAAACGACGCAGCCACCTCTTGGGTGCGGTCGGTAGAGCCAGTATCGACAATAATGATTTCATCCACCAGATCATGGACTGATTTGAGGCAGGTGTGAAGTGCTTCTTCTTCATTTTTGACAATCATGCATAAGCTGACGGTTACCATGCTCTTTGTCCCTCCCAAAAAACTTGGTGTGATTTCCATTTTATTAGGATAGCTTGCTCATTATGTAGGAATTTAGGATGAACCATTGATGGGTATGGTGATGATCATAAATGGAGTAGCGCTCTAATAGATTAGAAAATCAAAGTCTGATGCAAGGGGGGGAAGGTATGAGCCGGCCGTTCATTTCACTGTGCATGATTGTCAAAAATGAGGCGGAACGGATGGAAGCTTGCTTGCAAAGTGCCAGGGATGTTGTGGATGAGATTATTGTTACGGATACGGGGTCCACGGATGGGACGATAGACATTTGTCGTTCCATGGGGTGTTCTGTTGATTCGTACGAATGGGATGACAGCTTTGCAAATGCACGCAATGCGGGAATAGCCCGCGCGACAGGAGAATGGATTTTATGGCTGGATGCAGATGAAGAACTGGATCACGATGAGAGTGGACAGTTGCATGAGTTTGTAAAGGCGATTCATGCAGATACGGCTGCTTTGAAGGTACTCAACGAAATGGATGGCTTTGTATACAGTTGCCCACAAATTCGTTTGTTCCGAAATGACATCGGGTATCAGTTTGTGCGTGATATTCATGAAAGGCTGCAACCTCCGGCGGGAAAACAGGATACCCCGGAAGCCCCACTGCTGCCCGTAACGGTACACCATCATGGATATGCAGAGAAGGTCATAGAGGTGAAGGAAAAGTCAAAGCGGAATATGCGGCTGTTGGAGCGGGAAAAGGCACAGGCTGAATATGACCCTTGGTGTGATTACCATTTGGCGAGTGAATACAGCCGTTTGCAGCAATGGGAGCGGGCTTTTGAACTGATCAATTTGGCGGTTACCGGTTTTCTGGAACAGGGAAAGCTGCCACCCGCGCTTGTTTACAAGCTAAAATACGATACCTTAATTCGTCACGGAAGCCTGAAGGGCATATGGCCAGGAATTGACAAGGTGCTGCAACTGTACCCGGACTATGTAGATTTGTATTTTTATAAAGCATTGTATTTGTTGGATCAGGGGCTATTGCTGGAGGCTTATTATGAATTCGAAAAATGTACTCGCATGGGTGATAATTCATGGAAATATGTGACTTTGCGAGGAGTCGGCAGTAATTATGCATTGTACTATATGTCTATTTGTTTGGAGAAAATGGGGCGGCCTGTGGAAGCACAGGCCACCTTGGAGGCTGCTGGAATACGTCGTTCGTTATCGGATCAGGTGTTGACCACCCAGGCTTGAATAACAGGGTTAGGAGGAAATGTATTCGATGACGATCATTGAACTCGTCCCTCCTGCAAGGGATAAGGTCAACCCGGATACGAGAAATTGTAAATTTCCGGGTACTGTAACCTGAAACAGCAGAGATGCGACGATTTCGCCACCTGCTAGAACAGCCGGGAAAGAGTAGCTTCCCGGGCTGGGAGTAGCTGTTCCGGTGAATGAGGGAGTAATGGTCGACAGCAGGGTCAGGGTCGCTGTGCTGAGCACCAGACTTACTTTGTAAAAACCTGGTTGGGTCAGGCCAAAGGTAGTGTTGTTGACGACGGTGATAAACGTTCCCGTAGAAGCCCCTGCTGTAGCAAAGGTGATAGCGCCGCCTAGCAAGATGGTATTAGGTCCCGTATTGGTACGGCTTAGTGCGCTGGCTAAACCCCCAGAGGC
>NZ_PNXQ01000014.1:0-51475 GCF_005217525.1 Paenibacillus terrae
CCTGTGCTTCCAAATGGAAAACAACAGGTTGCCCCGGTAATGCCTGACGGATTGAGCAGGCACTGGAGCTGAGCCAGCAGGGCGAGTTCGTTTAAAAACGCACAATTCAGAACAGATTGTACACTGTTATTTACCTCCAGCAGCTCAGCAATGCTCCCTGCGGGTGGTGTAAGGCCGGGGAGGGTCCCGACGGCATATTGTATTTTTTCACCCTCAGCATTAATCAGGTGACTTAATGACAGCTCTTGAAAGGCGATGCAGGCAAGCAGTGCATTGATATTGTTTTCATCGATATTTCCAGGTGTAAGTCCATTCATATCACGCTCACTCCCTTATCGCTTCATCGCAATTATCGTATGCGTCAGAGCAAGCAGGAGGAACGGTTATGAGGCTTCCGCCTGATGGGAGGCGTCGACTCATGCGTATATTAATCGGCAGCCCGGTGCATCAGAAGCCCGAAATATTAGCTTTATTTCTTCAAGCTTTGGAGCGGCTGGAAGCACCCGATGTACTGCCAGATTATTTGTTCGTCGATGATAATGACAATCCAGCCTCAAGCCAATGGCTGGCTGATTTTGCGGACCGGCTTCCGGGACGTGTTTTGCCCCCGCTGTCAGGCTTGCAGCAATACGAGAACCGAAGCGATGAGCATACCCATTACTGGCCGCCTTCCCTCGTCTGGAAAGTGGCCGGGTTCAAAAATCGTCTTATTGACTATGCACTTCAACATCATTATGACGCGCTATTTTTGGTGGATTCAGATTTGATTCTTCATTCCCGCACTTTATGCAGACTGGTCGAAACAGAGAAGGATATTGTATCCGAGATTTTCTGGACACGCTGGCAGCCCGAGGGGGCATTATTGCCTCAGGTATGGGTCAGTGATGAATACAATCTGTTCCATCGTGAGGAAGGCGAAGTGTTATCGGCAGAAGAGCGGGCACATCGCGAGCTGCTTTTCATTCATCAACTGCATGTTCCCGGTTTATATGAGGTAGGCGGTTTGGGTGCTTGTACCTTAATTCGCAGACGGGCACTGGAAGCGGGAATTCATTTTGGCAAAATCCCGAACGTTACCTTTTGGGGAGAGGATCGACATTTTTGCATTCGGGCGGCAGCGTACGGGTTTCCTCTTTTTGTAGATACGCACTATCCAGCCATGCATTTGTACCGGGAATCGGACCGTATCAAGGCAGAACAACTGCTACTGACCCTGGATGGAATGACGCAGGGCACTGCTAACAGGGATGACCAAGATGCTTCATTCACTACTGAAAATAAAAATATTTCAGAAAATTCTCCGTCTAGCACTGCCTCTACACCCCCTGAAATTACCATTCCATCGGATCTCCGCGAGTCTGCTGTCTTTGCAAAGCACGCTACGGAATCTTTTGTCGTCCCGCCAGCATTCTCCGGTCCACGACATAGTGAGCTTCATGCTCCACCTGTCTCCAGACCTAAGCTGACACTGAGCATGACGGTATGCAATGAGGCAGATCGCAAGCTTGCAGAAGTGCTTCAAAGTCATCGGGAATATATTGATGAAGCGGTTATCATTGATGATGGCAGCCTTGATGATAGCGGTGAATTGTGCCGGGATCTGTTAAAGGGGATTCCACTGCATTTGATCCGTAATGAGAGAGCCTCCTTTACGAATGAAGTGGAGCTGCGAAAGCAGCAGTGGAGAGAAACACTGGCATCTTCCCCGGAATGGATTTTAAACATGGATGCTGACGAAATGTTTGAATCCCGATTTGCTCAAGCTGTGCATGCTTTGATAGCTGGAACGAAAGCCGATACCATTTGTTTCAGATTATTTGATATGTGGTCCTCTACGCATTACCGTGATGATGATTACTGGCAGGCTCATCGTTATTACCGCCCTTTTTTGACTCGATACCGGGATAACTTCTCTTATAAATGGAAGGAGCAATATTTGCACTGCGGGAGATTTCCCGATAATGTGCTGGAGCTTCCCACTGAAATTAGCGACTATCGTATCCAGCACTGGGGCTGGTACACACCAGCTATTCGCACGGCCAAATACGAGCGTTATCAGCAGTTGGACCCAGATGCCCATTATGGGTGGAAGGAGCAATACGAGTCCATATTGGACCCGACTCCTCACCTCAGTCTCTGGATAGACCCAGACCAGGATGATGTAAAAAATAAACATGAAGCTGAATCCGGAGACACTGGCGGTGTAAAATCCGATGTGAATACGGGAGCGAACATCCAAGATGCGATTGCCGAGGATACCTATGCTTCCAGGACTGGGAATAAAAATGAAGCAATTCATACCGCTGAATCTGTTCAAGTGGCTAACGTTGCCCATCCCGTTGAACCTGCTCCTGCTCATGAAGCTGTTAACCCTTCGAACCCTGTCAACACGAGTGCTGTTGCTAAGATTGCCGGTGTTCATGCTATTATTGGCTCCCATACTCTTACCAAAGGCGAAATAGAGGACGCACTTTATGGAAAAGGGAAAGGAGAAGAACAGGGCATGGCATGCAAACTGTGCGGCTCGTCCAATACGGCGGTGTTTCATCGGTATGAACATTTTACATTGATAGGATGTGGCTCATGTGGGCTTATTTTTCGCAATGATGTGGATCGTATCCAGCCTGAGAATATGATCGCAGATATCTATAACGTCAAATGGGTCGCCATGCGCGATAGTGCAGCCGCCTCAACCTACGGGGATCATGCTCTTTTCGGGCTTATGCTGCTGGATATGTTCAGTCCTGGTAAAGGTAAATTACTGGAAATTGGATCGGGTACGGGAGAATTTATTCATGCTGCCCTTCAGAGTGGATGGAATGCTGTGGGCATTGAGCCTTCCATCGACTCGCGCGCATATGCCAAATACAAATATGACGTGGATCTACTACCTGGCTTCTGGAATGGCGAAACAGAGACAGAAACGGCAACAGATGAAGAAGCGGCGAATGAAGCGCCAGAAACAGAGGGAGATACTACCTTATCACTGGATCACGAATATGAGGCCGTTGTATGCTGGCATGTGCTGGAGCATATTGTAGACCCGGTAGCATTTTTAACAGATTTACGCGAGCAGCTTCAACAGGATGGAACGTTGTACATTACAGTACCCAACAAAAACTCGTTTACAAATGAGGCTTATGGTGTCCACTCGCCATTATTTACCGAGGAGGATCATTTGTATCATTATTCAGAGCACACGCTGACACGTTTGCTGGCGGAGTCCGGTCTGCACCCGGTGGCCCTGTTCACCCGTCAGCTCCCTTCCGGTCTGGACACCTTGATAGAGGCGCATCCTTTGTATGGCGAGCTTACGTTCACGGAGCGTATGGGGCTGTTGGCCAAACTTCAAGGCGAGAAACGTGGTCATGAGCTATGCTGCGTGGCAAGGGCGATCTGAACTGGCTGGGGGAATATACGATCTGAATCCATACCGTTTCACCTTTCATTTAAAAGGAGGCTATATCCCATGAATACCGCTGATCCGTACCTCTCCCGCTTTTTCGTACATTCTGATCCCAATACCTCCAGCCTGATCTACAGGCTGCCCCAAAGCTGGTGGAGCCGTCCTTATGAGTATGAGTGGTGTCTGCACTTTATGTCCGGGGAGGATACGGTGCTTGACGCGGCATGTGGTATCCCGCATCCGTTCAAGTTTGAGCTGGCCCGCCGCTGCGCTCAGGCTTATGCCTGCGATCTCGATATGAGGATCGTTTCCGTGGATGCTATATTGGCCGAGGTGCGCCGGGATATCGGAGAGGAGGCTGCCGAGCGTGTTCAGGAGATGTTACCGGCTCGTCTTCACTCCGCGCATGCCAATCTAACCGCCTTGCCTTATGAGAAAGCCAGCTTTGACAAAATTGTATGTATATCAGTGCTGGAGCATCTAACCCCGGATGACTCGCTAGCTGCCCTGCGTGAATTTCACCGGACTTTGCGGGATGACGGAATGCTTCTGCTGACGTTTGATTACCCTACAGTTAATCTGTCCGCGATGGAGCAATGGATAGGTGGGGCGGGGTTTTCGTACTGGAACGATGTTGATCTCAGCCTTCCGCCGGACGCCTTGCACACGGATTTGTGGGGCGGTTTGCATTGTTTCAGGGCTGTTTTGAAAAAATACAAGAGCTAACGGTATGCGCAATGAGGTTTACACGGACCTCTCTTATTGCTTATCATGAGAGGGGTCGAACTGTAAACCTACATAGGAAAGGAATGACTGACAATTACATGAACAATGCACCTGTGTTGAAGAAACCTGAGGCTATGGTATTTGATATGGATGGTACACTTTTTCAGACGGAGACGCTGCTGCTTCCTGCTTATCACAAGCTGTTTGATACGCTGCGCGCCGAAGGGCTTTTTGAAGGAGAGACGCCACCCGAGGAGCTTATTTTGAACAGTTTGGGGATGCTGCTGGACGAAATCTGGAGAAGAGTGATGCCAGAGGCCAGCGAAGCGGCCCATAGAAGAGCGGACGAGCTATTGCTCCAACTAGAGCTGGAGGGATTAAAGAACGGTAGTCATGCCCTGTATCCAAATGTAAAAGAAACCCTCCAAGCCCTCCACGAGCAGGGTGTAAGGCTGTTCGTAGCCAGTAACGGGCTGGAGGATTATGTGAAAGGGATTGCGGCTGCATATGAAATGGTCCCGATCTTTGAAGGATTGTATAGTGCGGGTGAATATAGCACACTTTCCAAAGTGAATTTGCTGGAGATTTTGTTAAGCAAGCACGGGATTTCGAACGTATGGATGGTAGGGGATCGGTCCTCTGATGTGGAGGCAGGCAAAAAAAACGGGCAGACCGTCATTGGCTGCGCCTATGCCGGATTTGGCGTAAACGACGAATTGAAGGGATCCGATGCGATTATTACGGACTTCACGCAATTGCTCACACTGTACAACAACGCAAAGTAATCTTTAGGTATGTTGGGCAGATCTAAAAACAAAGGAAGGCGGCCGCCTTTACGCGGAGCCTTCCTTTGTTTTATTCTCTGTTTTATTCTCTGTTTTGCTCTCTGTTTTGCTCTCTGTGTTGTGATCCGTCAGAGGTTTTGGATTAATTTGTGTGTGATAGATCCATAAGGCGTATTCTATGGGCTTGGCGATAGAGCGGCGATAGGTTTCTTTTTCACCAATACGTGCAAATACCTCGCGTGCTGGCTTCGGATTGACCTCCAGTACGTAAATGTGACCATCCTTGTTAATCGCCAAATCGAGCGCAAGCTCGCACAATGTCCCGTAGCTCTCCTCCAGATAAGCTGCGATATCCAACCCGAGCTTTTCCCCTTGCTTGGTGATCTTCTCTCTCTGATCTTCATTACGAATCCATTGTGTCAGCAGTTGATTCATCGGTACCGCCTTGCCTCCGCCATGCAGGTTGGAAGTGACACTGCGATGTGCCCCGATCCGTCCTGCACATCCGGTTAACTCCCATATTCCCTGGCCATTTTTTTGAACCAGCATGCGGTAATCGTGAACCCTGCCATTGGGCAGCTGCACAGGAATGCCCTCCTGAACAATGTAATTATCCATGTGCCAGCTACTTAGACGCGGCTCCAGTCGATCCAGACGCACCCGCTGCTGGGGAATAATACGGCGCTTGCGGTCGCGACCCTCTATCAGATACAGGCCGCCTTGCTTGTTAACGGGCTCAATGCGTAAAATACCGCGTCCTCCTGTACCGTTAATCGGTTTGAGGTAGACCAGTGAATTTTTTTTGAGCATCCGCCTTACACTATGAAATCCTGTGAACGGCTCCGTTTCGGGCAAATGGGATCGAAAGGAGACCCTTCTTGCAAGCTGCTGATGAATGGCCCATTTGTTACTTAATGGTCGGTTTAAATATACGAGATCTGTATATTGCACCCGAAATTGCTTCAACTGACGATACCGCTCACTGCGCTGTACCCGACAACGGTCGAAAATCATATCCGGGAATTCCCGCCATTTTCGGGTCCATTTACCGCTGTGTGGATCATACATTTGGGCAAGCAGCAGCCTGCGATCCTTGTGGACATCGGCGGGAGTGAATACATACATATCCAGTCCCAGTCTGTTCCCTTCTGTAATCATGCGCTCATATATGGCGCGTTCCTCCAATTGCTTCTTGTTGTTCAAATACAAGGTCATGATGCCTAGGACAGGTTTTGGCACAGCATTCCACCTTCCTCTGCCGTCTGCTCATCTTCGGACAGCTTCCCTCGAAATACAAGGGTGGGCTTTCCGGTGGGCCCAGTCGTCATTTCATGCGCCACAAGTCCCGCGCCAAAGCAGGTTTTGAGACTGGCCATATTGTCGGCGGCCACGCTGCATGTCAGGCGACGCAACTGTTTGAGCTGGGCGGACAGCAGTCTAGCGCCCAATCTGCGGCCCCGGTAAAGCGGACGAACGACCACGATACACGCTTCCTCACCGTAATTCAGAGCGAGGCAAAATCCCGCAATCCGCAGCCCTTGCTCCGTGCGCAGATAAGCGCACAGGAGAGAGGAGCCGGGGGAACTCAATTGCTCGGGCGTTAAAACGGCCAGCTGCCGCAAGGCATTGCGGTTAATGCGCATGCCCCCCGAGCTGCGGGCCAAAAACAGCAGTTGCCGTCGTCTCAGCAGCCAGCTCCGGGCAGGCAAATGTTGAACATCACTAATTTGCGGCATGATTCCACTTCCTTGACTCATAATCTCATTCGTCCGGCCAAATAGGAGCTGTACTGGAATATGCGTCTCAGCGACTTTTGACGGATTTCCGGCTCGTCGAATTTCATCGGTTTGGCATTGGCTTCAAAAAACCATAGGATTCCGTTCGTATCCACGCCCAAATCCATGGACATTTCGCCGTGGGAAAGGCTGGAGCCTCGTTCAATTTGGCGTGCGATCTGAACGGCGGTGCTTTTGATCTTGTTCAGCATCTCCGTGCTGTTTTCAGGGCCAAACAATGCGGAGAGCAGCTTGAATGGGTCCTCGATACTTCCGCCGCGCGGGACATGTGTCGTAATACTTCCCTTACCTGCCAGTCTGGCCCCGACTCCCGTAACACTCCAGAAGCCACGGGCGTTTTTTTGCACCAGGAGCCGCAGGTCGAAGGGTTTTTTCTGATAGGTAGCCAGCTCGATGCCCTGCTGAATGATATATGGGGAAGCGCCTGCTTCCCGGCGAATACGTCTCCACAGTCGGGATAGCGATACGGATCGGTAGGTTACGCTTTTTTTATCATGCTGAATCGTCAGCCTGTAGGCCATTAGATGGTTCGGCCGATACTTAAGAATCATAATCCCTTTTCCAGCCTTGCCGTTCTCCGGCTTGAGATACAGGTATGGATACACGGATAGCATTTTTCCCAGGGAGGACAGGTTGCTTAACCGCTTGGTAGCCGGGACGAGTTTCCGGGTAGTTTCCGAGGTGCGGAGCCATTTGAACAGCTCCCATTTGTTAAAGAAGCCCGGATTGTACAGCTCAATGCCAGAGGCATGTGAAATTTCATCCAGTTTTGTGCGCACAGAGGCTTTCAGTTCATAGCTGCGGTTAGGAATGCGATTATAGATGACCTGTGGTTGTGGAAAATCCCGTACCTCCCACGTCTCTGAGTCTTTATTGAAAATATAGCCCTTGACCGTTTCGGATGCCAGCTTCAGGTCCCTGACAGTAACGATGTACACCTGATAGCCCATCTTCGTTCCCGTTTCAAAAATATCCCTGAAATTACGCTGATTACCCTTGAAAAATTGTCCTTCATCGTGCACGGTCAGTACAGCAACGACTGGTTTATGCTCCGCCCGGGTATTCATAGTTCCTCTTTTCTGCGGAATTTACTGAGGTAAAGACAGTGGTCCAAAATATGCTCCACGGATGCTTTACCCTCCGCACGCAACGATGGATGTTGAAAAATAGATCGCCCGGGCTTGGAGTTGGCTTCGAACATCCATACCTTTTCCTGCTGGTCAATACCCAGATCAAATCCAATTTCACCCAGCAGATGATGGTGATGGTGCTCGATAGCTTCTGCGAGCGTAACCGCTGCGTTCTTGGCACGCTGAAGCACCTCGCCCGCCCGGTCTCCGAATACCCGGTTCAGCGCCTGCTCGGGTGTCATGAGGGAGCCGCCGTTTTTAATATGGGTCGTGACACTGCCGCGTCCGGATTTTTTGGCTCCAATTCCGACGACAACCCACTGGTTATTGCCATTCTTATGCATATGAAACCGGAAATCAATCGGGCAATTGTCAATCTCAATCAGTTGGATACCCTGCTGAATGACATAGCCTTTCAACGACTGGCCCCGATTGGATTGAAGCATACGAAGCATGGAGTTAAAAGAGGTGAATCGCAGCAAGACATTGCTGTTTTTCTTTCGGTACCTAACATAATAGCCCTGCTTGGGAACATGAGAGAGACGGTAGATTCCTTTGCCAAGACTGCCTCCGCTTGGCTTGTAATAAGCAAATTGATGACGCTCCAGCATACCTCGGATACGTTCAGAGCTGGGATTCGTATACGATTCGGGGACATAACGGTTAACCTCCGGATTGTTTTCCAGCAGATGATAGATATCCGATTTGTTGAAGAAGCTCCAGTTGAAGAAGGGAATCCGTTTGCGGGAAAAGCGTTCGCGCAGCTGATTGATCGCCGGGGAAAAATCAGAGCGGCGGCTCGGTAGCCGATTGTAAATCACGTCCGGTAAAGGAACGACTTTGCGTGAAAATACCCCGCTTGATGACAGGAAATAGCCGTTAATCGTATCGTTTTGCCAGTTGATATCCCGAGGAGTGAAGGCAAAAATATAAGATTTATTGCTGCCTTCCTTCAGCAGTTGCTTAATGAAGCCCGTGCGTGAGCCAAAAGGGCGGGTGGTGGAGGTGGTGCCGTCAGACAGCACACCAATCAACGGCCCGAGCTGTATATCTCCGTCCAGATTCCGCAAATAGATGGACCCGCTTTTAGGAACACGGATGGCATTACGCAAGCCTGAGGTCAGGTACAGATGGCGCCCCGCCTTTTGGATCGGTTTCACTGTGGCGGGAATTTGATCCTTACCGAGCCGCAGACGAATGGACTTGGTTCCGGATAATTTAAGACTTTTCAACAAGGCAGTGGATAAATACGCCACCTTGTCGGGCTGCTGTGAGAAATGCACATTGCAATGCGTTAAACTCATCTGTTTATCCTCCTATACCGTATGTTCAAGGGAGGCGCCCGCGCCCTTCGACCCCGTCGTTTTCGAATGAGTCATTAAATACCGGGCATATTCGAGCGGGCGGTTGACCGAATGGTAGGCGCACTCTGGCTGACGGGTCTGAAAGAAGGAGGCCCGACCCGGCCGGGAATTAACCTCTAATAGCCAGATGTTTCCGCTCCGGTCAATACCATAATCAATTCCCAGCTCGCCAAGGCGGCCATATCGTTCCTCCAGCGCCCCGGTAATGGTTAGGGACAGCGCCATCATCTGCCCGATGATGAGACGCGTGCTGTCCGCGCCATATTGTTCGCGAAGGTAGGGCTCTGACGGGTGAGCCTTGCCCCCTCCGTGCAGATTGGAAGTCAGGGTTCCTTTTCTGCCTTCTCTCACGGCAAATCCCGTCAGGCACCAGCATCCATTGCCGTCCTTTTGCATGAGCGCGCGGACATCAAAGGGATGACCGCTTTGACTCGTTAATTTCAAATAAGGCTGCACAATATAGGAGCGTCTGCGTACAATCCTGTCGACCCATGACAATCCGTCATCCAGCTCGGAGAACAAGCGCCGGAACGGACGATTTCGGGAATCTCTGCCCTGCACGAGCAGTCCGGTGTCTCCATCCGAAAGCCGGAGATACAGCGTACACTTGCCATGCGTTCCAGCCTGGGGCTTCATAAATAGCGCTGAATGCCGATGTAGCCATTTCACAAGCTGAGCCGTGTCCTGGTAAGGCGCCGTAGGCGGAACAAAGGGACGCACTTCATCTATCGTGTGCAGTGCACGGTACACTTGCCATTTGCCAGGCAGGTTACGCGACCAGTAGATGAGCTTGCGTGATTCCTGCTCTGCCATGTGCTTCAGTGCATGCCCTGCGCTCTGACTGCTGTGAGTATGGAAACAGCGGTTATACACAATATCTGGCAGGGGGAAGTGGTCAGATGTCCATACTCCGTCGCGATAGGCATAACCTTGTATGGAGCGATCTTCGGGCGAAATTCCTTCGGCGGTAAACGCTACTACGTTGAGACCGGAGCGCTTGCCCAACAGACTTAGCCTGCGGCAAAACTCCGCTTCGGTAATCGGGGGAATCGCCGCCTGATTCCGGCTGACGAGCACGCCCAGCGTGTCTGAAATGACAAGAGACACCGATAACAGCCTCCTTTGGGAGCCGGACTCTGTAAGAGACGAATTCATTTGAAACCGGCTGAATAGCAGCAATATTCAATCATTTTCTTTACGGAAGGACGGGTTTTCTGATCATTTAATGGCGTATTGTCATTTTTCGACGGCTTGGAGTTGACCTCCAGCAGCCAGATATGCCCCGTGCTGTCAATCGCCAGATCAATGCCAAACTCCGCAAAATGGGCAGGAATGGCCTTCTCCACGCCGTTTGCAATTTCGAGCGCGGCTGTCTTCAGATGGGTTTGGCCGTTTGACTTGGTTAAGGCAGGCAGCGTGGTTTTGGCCAAGGCCTCCTTGACCGTGCTCAGCGTGCCACCTCGCGCCAGATTGGACACAAAATGACTGCCCCCGGCAATTCGGGCGACGATGGAGGTCACGGTCCATGCGCCAGAGGCGTTTTTCTGCACAAGCGCACGAAAGTCAACCGGACGCTTGCCGTGATCAATCAGGGTCAGGCCCTGCTGGAGCTGGAAGCGCGTCGTTTTCATTTTTCCTGCCATGCCTTTGTACAGCTTTTCGATGTTCGCATACGTTTGCTTTCGTGGTGCGCCGGCGGTAGTGGACAGCACGGAAAAGGCGCCATCGGCTTGCTTGGTAATGCGCATAATGCCTTTGCCCAGACTTCCCCGCACAGGCTTGAGAAAAACAGTGGGGTACTGGTTGCACATTTTTTTGAAGACCGCAAAGGTTTGCAACAAATGAGACTCGGGTAAATACTTGCGCAGGGATGAGTTGGATTTAAGCGCATCGAACACTTCATTTTTATCCAGAAACTTTTCATTGAAAATGGCCGTGCCGTACTGTGATTTTACTTCTTTCATAAAATGCTGTACGCTAGTTCTGTTCTCAAGTTTACGAGAGGTAAGCCGGTTATTGACGACATCCCCGGCGGGCATGACCGTCTTTTTCCAGCCTCCGTCATAGACCCATCCCTGAACGCGTCCGGGCTGGCTTCCGATATGCTCCGGGGTGAAAAAATACACATATGCTCCTTGTCTGCGGCATTCCCCGATCAGTTCACGGCAGAACAGGGTGATCGACCCGAAAGGCTTGTCGGGCTGTTCGGGATAGTCCCGACTGACCAGCACGCTAATAAGTGGGCCCACTCGAAGTGTCCGGCGTCCTCGGCTGTAGGTTACTCGCAGCTCACAATTGGCATGAATTCCCATTTTGCGGGCCAGCACGCTTCCCACACGCAGGCCCCTGTAACGGGGTACCGATATAACGGTAACCTGCTGGCGGAACGAACCGAAGGCGAGCTGTACAGGGTGGCCTTCGGATATTTTCCATTTGCGAAGCAAGGACTCGCCAACCATGAGTACGTCATCCTGCAAGATGCCCGATCCGATGATTTGAATCGTTGTTTTTTTGATGGACATCGTGGATCTCCTTCCAGGCAGCAACTTGATGTCTTAAAAGTAACGGGAAACGTGAAGGGGCTGTAATAGCACTGATTCATCATATGAGGACATATATCCCTTGGTGATTGACGGACAATGTGAAATGTTTGCACGATGATTTGAATTGGAGGAAATAACGAATATGAATATCTATGACAAAGCCCATGATTTGGCAAAAGCGTTGAAGGAAAGCAAAGAGGTGGAGGAAATTACGTCAGCGATGAAGCTAATTGAAACCGACCCGGAAGCCAAGAAAATGCTCGATGATTTCCGTGAGCGCCAAATGGAAGTACAGCAGCGGATGATGAGCGGTGATATGCCGGCACAAGAAGAGATGGAAAAAATGGAAAAGCTGTTCGAGGTGCTTAGCCTGAACCTGAATATCCGCCGTCTGTTCGACGCTGAACGCCGCCTGAGTGTGATTATTGAGGATGTCAACAAAATTATCGCAGACAGCCTTCAGCATTTGTACGGTTCGTCTCTGTAAGTTTGTCTCATATTCCTTCCTGCCCTCTCATAGACTAGATACATAGAGTCACAGGGAGAGGAAGGGATAACATTGGGTACTTTTAAAAAATGGAAACACGGCTTGTACACACTGATTGCGCTGGCTATGGTGCTTACCGCGTTGCCGCGCATTTCGCTTACGGGCGGATTGAACTGGGTCAACGGCTTCGGTATCGTATGGGTATTGTTTGCACTGCTTGTCATCGGAGCGAATCTTCACTTTTTGCTTGGTGTGGATGAGGAAAAAAGGAAAACGCTGGAGCGTGTGCGGCGGGCCAAAATGAAGCAGTGGCAGATGAAATGGGAAAAAGAAGCTGATAAAGGCAGCACGCTATAAAAAGTTTCTTCCCGGCTTGTCATGAGCATGCTCTGATGCTGCCGATCCGTGATAGTTAAGAAGCGGTCTCTGTAACAAGGAGATCGCTTTTTTGCTATTTCCGGCTCTGATATGTCGTGATTAACGAGGGTCTAAAAAGATGGGGTTTTGTGCTATAATAGATACAGAATGATACAGATTGAACGTTGGGGGTGTAACAGAGTTGGATGGGCTAGATGAAGCAGTTACGAAGCATGAGCAGCTATTGCGTCATATCGAGCAGTTGAAAATAGGCTCCAAAATTTCTGTGCGCAGGTTGGCTAAAGAAATGAGTGTCAGCGAAGGAACGGCCTACCGAGCCGTGAAGGAAGCGGAGAACCTGGGAATTGTCATTACCAAGGAACGGATCGGGACGGTGCGGGTAGAAAAGCGCCCACGGGGGTTGTCCGAGCAGCTGACCTTTGCCGATGTCGTGAATATTGTGGAGGGACATGTGCTGGGAGGAAGCGAGGGGCTGGAAAAGCCCTTGCACAAATATGTCATTGGAGCGATGCGTGAAGAGGCTATGGCCCGATACATTGATGCAGGCAGCTTGCTGATCGTTGGTAACCGTGAGGATGCACATTCCCTTGCGCTAGAGCAGGGAGCAGGCGTGCTGATTACAGGCGGCTTCGGTACGAGCCGGGAGGTTAAGCAACTGGCGGACCAGATCAGTTTGCCGATCATTTCTTCGCGTCACGATACCTTTACGGTGGCCTCTATGATTAATAGAGCGATTTTCGACCGCTTGATCAAAAAGAAGATTATGCTGATTGAAGACATCGCGGCAGGTAAACCGAAGACGCAGACCTTGAAAATCAACAGTACCCTTACCGAATTTGAAGAGCTTTCGGTGACGACTGGAAATCACCATTTTGCGGTGGTGGATGAATGGAACCGCCTGATCGGTATCGTCAGCCGCAAGGATGTGGAGGGACTGCAGCCCGAGCATACGATGGACAAATGCCTGATCCGCAATCCCGTAACAGTGACCTACCAGACCTCGCTCGCTTCGGCTGCGCAGATGATGGCGTGGGAAGGTGTGGATTATTTACCGGTCGTTGACCGCAACCGCAAGCTGCTGGGTTCCGTTACCCGGCGGGAGGTACTGGACGCACTGCGCAACGCCCAAAAGCAGCCACAGCTTGGCGAGACGTTCGACCAGCTCATTTGGAACGGATTTGCAGAGGAGCGTGATGAGGACGGATCATTATTTTTTCGGGGCTTCGTCATTCCTCAGATGGCGACCAATCTGGGTACCATTTCAGAAGGCGTGCTGGTCAATGTGATGACACAAGCGGGCTACCGGGTGGCCAGAGACATGAGCGGAAAGGATTATGTGCTGGACAATCTAACGACCTATTTTATCCGCCCCGTACAGATTGAGGATGCCATAGTCCTTCGTCCATTGTTGCTGGAAATGAGCCGCCGCACCTGCAAGCTGGAAATTACAATTTCACGGGAAAATCAATTGGTATGCAAAGCGGTGATGACGCTCCACTCCATTGAACACGGTTAATTTCCATATGTGTGTAGTAAGTGGAGTCGGAGTAGAGCAGCTCAATGACTTTCTGGAAGTCTTTCTTTTGCCTCCAGCCAAATTTGCAGCACACCTTCCATTACAAGCATCGTTTTGACCTGGATCGTATACTCCTTGTCACGAACGGTGTATTTTTTTTGGTGAAGCAGCATGCGTACCAGCTTGCTGTCGGAATCAATCTCGAACATGTCCCGGCCTCGCAGTACCTCCAAATCCCGGCTGACGCGGCGAAGAAGCTCCTTCAGATTAATAGAGTCAATTTTTTCGGCCGAGGTTTCTTCTGCGATTAATTTGATTTCTTTCACAACAGTCTGGCGTTTGCTGTATTTGCGCAGGGTTCTATTGTCCTCCTGCGCTTGCTGGAGCTGGAATTGCAGGTCCTGATTGTTCGTCCACAGCTCGTTGAAGCTGGCGTGCCAAATGGCATTGTAGACCATTGCCCCGGTAATCATACCCAGCACGAAGACGGAGGATAATTGCATAAAAGGGCGCAGGCGCTCAAAGGGGGGTACTCTCATGGTCGTTTCACCTCACGGCCGTCCGTTGCCGCACACCCACTTGACCAGCTCTGCACCCATATGAGCGCCTAAAAAGGCGAAAATCAAATACAATATCTGCTTAATGGCAGGCGACAAATTACCATCCAGCATATTGCTTTCAATGACCCTGATCGGGTCCATCGTTCCCCCTACAGCGGCGGCAAGCGCCCATATTTTAATTCTCCCGGCAACCTCCAGCATCGTCTGGGTAGGCGGCTGAAGCGATACCACAGCTCCCATTCCGCCGAGCATGGCTCCCCCGAGCACGATGCCGAAGGCAATGAAGAAGTCGAGAATCGCTTTGGATATAAAAGTGCTCATGCTCTTTTCCTCCTTTAAGGTGTACGAATCAGGACCGCGCTTGTCCGCCCGGGTCTGTACTTTTATTGTATGGGCGCTACCAACGCGGATATGATAAAATAGTTTGAAGAAAAACAAGCGGTGAAAGGAAGAGAAGCGCATGAGTTCATTTGTGCATTTGCATGTTCACAGCGAGTACAGCCTGCTGGACGGCGCGGCTCGTACCGCGGAGTTGGTCAAACAGGCATCAGCTTACGGAATGAAGGCACTTGCCCTTACGGATCACGGGGTGATGTATGGTGCCATTCCTTTTTACAGAGCGTGTGTGGAGAACGGCATTAAGCCGATTATCGGGTGTGAGGCCTATATGACGGCAGGCTCGCGCAAGGAGCGCGGCAGCCGGAAGGATCAGCCCATATATCATTTAATTTTGCTCGCCAAAAATAAAACAGGCTATCAAAATCTGATGAAGCTGTGCTCTATCGGCCATTTGGAGGGCTTTCACTACAAGCCGCGCATCGACATGGAAGCGCTGGCTGCTCATCATGAAGGCATCATATGCTTGAGCGCATGTTTAGGCGGTGAAGTGCCGCAGCATTTGCTGCATGGCCGGGAAGCCGAAGCACGACGGGCAGCGGAACGCTATCGCAACATTTTTGGTGATGATTTTTATCTGGAGCTTCAGGATCACGGTCTGTCGGAGCAAAAGCGCGTAAATCCTCTTCTGATCGCTTTGGCGAAGGAGTTGGATATTCCGCTGGTAGCCACCAATGACGTGCATTATCTGACCGAGCCGGATGCAGATGTACAAGACGTTCTGATCTGTATTGGGACAGGCAAGACGGTCGACGACGAGGAACGCTTGCGCATACCGACACGTCAGTTGTTCCTGAAAAGCCAGGAGGACATGGCCCGCTTGTTCCCGCATGTGGCGGAAGCGATCGATAATACGGTGCGTATTGCTGAAAAGTGTGAACTGGAGCTGGAATTTGGGCAATCTATTTTGCCAGAATATCGTCCGCTGCCGGAAGGCATGACTCCTTCGACCTATCTGCGCAGTTTGTGTGTGCAAGGGCTGGAGCGTCGTTATGGGAGTGATCTGGCGTGGGGACAACCGGAGCAACGGGAAAGGCTGGAACAGCGGCTCAGTTATGAGCTCACCACGATTGACAGCATGGGATTCAGTGATTATTTTCTGATCGTGTGGGATTTTATCGCTTTCGCTCATAAGCATCATATTGCTACCGGCCCGGGACGGGGTTCCTCGGCGGGCAGTCTGGTCGCTTATGTACTTAATATCACGAATGTTGATCCGATGAAATATAACCTGCTGTTTGAACGGTTTCTGAATCCTGAACGGATCAGCATGCCGGATATAGATATTGATTTCAGCGATGAACGACGGGATGAGGTTATTGACTATGTGGTGCAGAAGTACGGCAACGAGCATGTAGCGCAAATTATTACCTTCGGAACGCTGGCGGCAAGAGCCGCAGTGCGTGACGTTGGGCGTGCGTTGAACGTGCCGTATGGCGAGGTGGACAAGGCGGCCAAGCTGATTCCTGCGCAGCTCGGGATTAATATCCGTCATGCGCTTGAGATCACCCCGGAGCTGAAGACGCTGTATGAAACCAAGCCCAAGACGCGTGAGCTGCTGGATATGGCGATTAAAGTAGAGGGCATGCCACGTCATGCTTCGACCCATGCGGCGGGTGTCGTCATTTCGCGGACTCCGCTGACTGATGCAGTTCCGCTTCAAGAGGGGAGTGAAGGGGTTCCCCTGACGCAATACTCAATGGAAAATCTGGAGCGGATCGGTTTGCTGAAAATGGATTTTCTTGGGCTGCGCACCCTTTCTATTATTGAACGCTGTATGCGTTGGATTACCGAAGAACATGGGGAGACGCCTGATTTTAGCCGCATTCCCGACAATGACTCACTTACCTATGACATGCTGGGCAAAGGCGACACAGGCGGTGTATTCCAGTTGGAGTCGGCAGGGGTACGTCGGGTGCTAAAGGATCTAAAGCCAAGTGTGTTCGAGGATATTATTTCTGTATTGGCCTTGTATCGTCCGGGTCCAATGGGCTTCATTCCTAACTTTATTCAGGCCAAGCACGGGGAGATTGAGGTTCATTATCCGCATCCTGATCTGGAACCCATCCTGAAGGATACGTACGGCATTATCGTGTATCAGGAGCAAATTATGCAGATTGCTTCGCGCATGGCGGGCTTTTCCTTGGGAGAAGCGGATTTGCTCCGCCGCGCCGTGTCCAAGAAAAAACGCAAAGTGCTGGACCTTGAGCGTGGCCATTTTGTGGAGGGCAGTGTCAAGCAGGGCTACACGGAAGAGGAAGCCGGAAGGGTCTACGATATGATTGTCCGTTTTGCAGACTATGGATTTCCGCGTGCACATGCGGCTGCTTATGGTGTACTGGCGTTCCAGACGGCGTATCTTAAAGCCCATTATCCGGTGCAGTTTATGGCTTCCATGCTGACAGCAGTGATGGGTAGCCACCGCAAAGTGGCAGAATATGTCGTCGAATGCCGTCGTATGGATATGGCGGTTCTGCCGCCTGATGTGAATGAAAGCGGGGTGCTGTTTACCCCATTGCAGCAGGGTAATATCCGCTTTGGGCTGGCCGCGATTAAAAATGTCGGCACGCAGGCGATGGAAAGTATTCTCGCCGTTCGCAAGGAGCGTCCTTTCGACAGCCTGCTCGACTTTTGTCGTCGCGTGGATTTGAGGGTATGCAATAAGCGAGTGATCGAATCGCTCATTCAGGCAGGGGCGTTTGACTCGTTGCCGGGTCATCGGGCACAACTGCTTGCCATGCTGGATGAAACGGTGGATGCGGCGGTCAAATGGCGCAAGGAACGTGACGATTTGCAAATTGATATGTTCGGTTTTGTGGAAATGCCCAATTGGGATATCGAATATCCCGAAGTTCCGAAATTCAGTGTGGGTCAGCAGTTAGACCTGGAACGTGAGCTGTTGGGACTGTATCTGTCCGGGCATCCGCTGGATGATTTTGAGACGTTGCTGGAA
Source organism: Paenibacillus terrae (assembly GCF_005217525.1). Lineage (GTDB taxonomy): Bacteria > Bacillota > Bacilli > Paenibacillales > Paenibacillaceae > Paenibacillus > Paenibacillus terrae_C. The sequence goes on from NZ_PNXQ01000014.1 coordinate 18,041, forward strand.
AGCACCGATGCGGAGCGTCTGATGGAATTGGGCGATGTGCCGGATGAAGCGGTTGTTGTGACCGCAGGTATGGTTGTGTCGCTCAAGACGATTACGACCAAGCAGGGGAAGGCTATGGCCTTTATCGAGCTGGAGGATCAGATTGAGCGCTGCGAGGTTGTTTTATTTCCCGAAGTGTGGAAGCGAAGCCACCAGTGGATTGAAAAGGGAGCGCTGCTTGCGTTTCGTGCCAAAATGCAGCACCAGGACGAGCATTTCAAGCTCCTTGCGGACGAGGCCGCCCCGCTGGCGGAGGATTCGCTGGCGCGGCTTCTCCAGCGCCGACGTGCTGGAGCGCGTTCGTCCGCCGCGGCTGGCTCTGCCGCTGGCGGCGGACGAGCGCCGCGCGTGCCGTCGAGGCCGTCGGCAGCCGGGGCGCCTGCGCAGCCGACTACGGCGCCAGCGGTCCCGCCCGCTGCGGCGGCTCGCCCGGCCACGGGCATTTCGCCGCACGTCACGGAAGCGGCTCCCGGCGAACAAGCCTCGGCTCCGCGTGGTTCGGAGCCGACAGCCCGTCAGCGGGTGTTTGTCAAAATCACCCGCCAGGCCGAGGAGGACGCCAGCTTGCTGGTCAGCCTCAAGGCGCTGCTACAGGAGCATCCCGGTGCGTTGCCTACCGTACTCTTTTATGAGAGCAGCCAGCGTTTGCTGGCGTTGAGTGATGCTTACAGCATCAAGCCTTCGCCTCAGCTTTTCGACCGGATGGAGTCCATGCTGGGTGCAGGCACGGTGAAAGTTAAATAATGAACATTTTCCTTCCCTCCCGCATACACTTGGAACACTGGCGGAACAGGAGCATCAGCACTTATCCAACATTATAAGGTTCCGCAAGCTGGAAGACAGAACTGTATGGTGAAGGCGGGAGGGAAATCATGTCCTATGAATACGCGGAAACCCTGTTAATTCGCAGAGGGATTAGTATCGAGTCCATAGCGGACATTGTTTTTCAGCTTCAGCTAAAATATTACCCTCATTTGACCATTGAAGAATGTGTGGACAGCGTAAAGGCAGTTTTGCAGAAGCGGGAAGTGCAGTATACGCTGTTCACGGGTATTGCGCTTGATGAGCTGGCCGAAAAAAAACTTCTTCCCCAGCCGCTGCAAGCCATTATGGAGGCAGATGAACCCCTGTACGGAGTGGACGAGACACTGGCCCTCGGGATTACGAGCGTGTATGGTATGATTGGCTTGACCAGTTTTGGTTATCTGGATAAAGAAAAGACGGGAATCATTGAACAGCTAAACCGTAAAGGCAGCGGTATTCATGTATTTCTGGACGATCTGGTCGCCGGATTGGCAGCTGCCGCTTCTTCGCGCATTGCTCATCGCAGTCCTCATGCCAAGCAATACCCCGTGTCATTGGAAACTTGATTCACCTGCACGACAGAGTCAATGATTTTCTGGGCCCTCTGACCGATCTTGACCGAGCAGAAGGGCTTTTGTTGCGGGAAAAAAGTAAGGTATGTTATCATGAGTCTATTATATGGGCTCAAAACTTGAGGCTTAGGGGGTAGAAACAAGGCATGTGGACGGTGATCTATATTGCACCGACGGCCAGACTGGCTGACATGATTAAGCTCAAACTGTCGGAAGAAGGTTTTATGGTGCAGGCCCGGGCCATCAGCGCGTCCAAGCAGCAGTTTGAGATACTTGTGCCTTCGGGTGAAGTCGAAGAAATACAGGAAGTGCTTAATTCGATTTTGCGCCCTTGAGTCCGGAACGGCGGAAGTGATACAGCAGCATGAGTGGAACGAAGGATGCACGATTGGCGGTAATGTTTTGCAAAACAGGCGTTGACGTGTGTATAAACATAATGCTAAGAGATGCCGCACAGACGGCAGAGGACCTTGTATCGGTTACGGCTGACAAATAAACGGCTGGAGAGGTGTAGTTGTGTTTAAAGATTTATTCCAAAAGAAGCGTAAATACGCGACCATCCCTTCGGAACGGGCGCTGAGCGGCGATCAAGCGGACATGCCGGATCGTCCCAAACGGGAAATTCCCGAAGGTCTTATGACCAAATGTGGCAAATGCGGAAGCATTCAATACAGTAAAGAGTTGGAAAAAAATCTGAAGGTGTGCCCGGTTTGTGGATACCATATGCGTCTTAATGCTATGGATCGTATTCGCATGGTGCTCGATGAAGATACATTTACGGAATATGATGCCGATATGATTTCGGTTGATCCGCTAGGTTTTCCAGGTTATGCAAGCAAGCTGGAGCAGCAGACGCTGAAATCCGGTTTGCGAGAAGCTGTCATTACGGGCGATGGGCTCATTCATGGGCTTCCGGCTGTTGTTGCAGTGATGAGCTTTGACTTTTTTACCGGCAGCATGGGGTCGGTCGTCGGGGAGAAAATTACCCGCGCCATTGAGCAGGCGATAGACAAGCGTCTTCCACTTATTATTTTCTCCACATCTGGTGGGGCGCGTATGCAGGAAAGTATTTTGAGCCTGATGCAGATGGCCAAAACCAGTGCAGCACTCGCTCGTATGGACGAGCAGGGCTTGCTCTATATTTCCGTTATCACCGATCCGACTACAGGTGGAGTATCCGCTAGCTTTGCTACGCTTGGAGATATTAACATCGCGGAACCGGGAGCAGTGTTCGGTTTTGCCGGACGTATCGTGATCGAACAGACGATCCGACAGAAGCTACCGGACGATTTTCAAACCTCCGAATTTAATTTGCAGCACGGACAATTGGATATGGTTGTACATCGCAAGGAACTGCGCGATACACTTGGCCAACTGCTCGATTTGCACAGCACGAAAGAGGTGGAATAGATGGCTGGCGAATTGCCTTATGAAAAGCCCCTGGTCGAGATGCGACAGAAGATCGAAGAACTCAAGCAATTCGGACAGGATAAGCAAATTGATTTTACCGATGAAATTAACCGTCTGGAGGAACGCTATCTCCAGATGGAGGAAGAAATATATACAAACATTTCAGCACCGCAAAAAATGCACGTGGCTCGTCATCATCAGCGACCAACGTCGCTTGATTTGATTGGGCAGGTGTTTACGGACTTTATTGAACTGCACGGCGACCGCCTGTATGGCGACGATCTTGCGGTCGTGGGTGGAATTGCCAAGTTGAATGGTATTCCGGTAACTGTCATTGGGCAGCAACGTGGCAAGGATACGAAGGATAACATTGCGCGGTTTTTCGGGAGCGCGCACCCGGAGGGATTCCGTAAAGGCTTGCGTCTAATGCAGCAGGCTGACAAATTCAATCGCCCAATCATTACATTTATTGATACGAAGGGCGCTTATCCGGGTAATACAGCAGAGGAGAGAGGTCAATCGGAAGCGATTGCCCGCAATTTGCGGGAGATGGCAAAGCTTTCGGTGCCTGTTATTTGTGTGATCATCGGCGAGGGAGGAAGCGGCGGTGCGCTTGCGTTTGCCGTCGGCAACCGTGTGCTGATGCTGGAGCATGCCATCTACTCGGCCATTTCTCCTAACGGAGCGGCCTCGATTCTGTGGAAGGATGCCTCCAAGGCGGATCAGGCTGCCGAGGCCATGAAGATTACGGCGAATGACCTCCTGCGGATGAAGATCATTGAGGATATCGTGCCAGAGCCGAAGGGGGGCGCGCATCGTAACTATGAAGTAACCGCTGCCGCTATCAAGGAGTCTCTGGAACGCCATTTGGCCGACCTTTTGAATATGAGTTGCGACGAATTGAGGGAAGATCGGTATCAAAAGTTTCGAAAAATAGGCCAATATACCTTTTTGAAAACTTCGGCAATAGATCCCATGTTGTAATAAGCTGGAAACGGGTAACAATAAATATGACGAACTTCCTATACAAATAGGAAAAAGTGTAGTAGATTTAATTGTTGGAAAAAGTTATAAAGTAGCACCTTTGAAAACGGAGGAAAACCCAAATGCGCAAAACTAAGATTGTATGTACCATCGGTCCTTCCAGTGAGTCATTGGAAAATGTGAAGAAATTGATTTTGGCTGGTATGAACGTAGCCCGCCTGAATTTCTCTCACGGTGATTTCGAGGAGCATGGCAACCGGATCAAAAATATCCGCCAAGCTTGTAAGGAGCTTAACAAAAACGTTGCTATTTTGCTCGATACGAAGGGGCCGGAAATTCGGACAGGAAAGCTCGAAGTTGAACCTATTGAGCTTGTTCAGGACGAGTATATTACACTGACAACGGAAGAAATCCTGGGTAACAAAGATCGTATTTCAATTACGTATCAGGATCTTCCTTCGGACGTGGAGCCCGGCTCCACCATTCTGATCGACGACGGTCTGATCGGACTCACCGTTATTGAGGTATCAGGCAGTGAAATCAAATGCCGCATTGTCAATGGCGGAACGATCAAGAGCAAAAAAGGCGTTAATGTTCCCGGCGTGAACATTTCCTTGCCAGGCATTACAGAAAAGGATGCTAACGACATCACTTTCGGTATTGAGCAGGACGTTGATTTCATCGCAGCTTCTTTTGTTCGTAAAGCGAGTGACGTACTGGAAATTCGTGAATTGCTGGCGAAGCATAATGCAAGTCACATTCAAATTATTTCCAAAATCGAAAATCAGCAAGGTGTCGACAATTTGGACGAAATTTTGGAAGCTTCCGATGGCCTGATGGTTGCCCGTGGTGACCTCGGTGTCGAAATTCCTGCTGAAGAAGTGCCATTGGCACAAAAATTGATGATTACCAAGTGTAATGTTGCTGGCAAGCCGGTTATTACCGCGACACAAATGCTGGATTCCATGCAACGTAACCCGCGTCCGACCCGTGCGGAAGCGAGTGACGTAGCGAATGCCATTTTTGATGGGACAGATGCCATTATGCTGTCCGGCGAAACAGCTGCGGGTAAATATCCGGTAGAATCGGTATTGACGATGTCCCGTATTGCAGAGAAAGCAGAATCCGCTCTGAACTACCGTGATTTGTTCAAAAAACAAAGAACGGCTCAGGAAGTTAGTATTACGGAAGCGATCAGCCAATCCGTTTCCATTTCTGCGCTGGATCTGCATGCCAAAGCCATCCTGACGTCCACACAAAGCGGAACAACGGCACGTATGATTTCCAAATATCGTCCACAAGCTCCGATTATTGCTGTGACAACGCAGGAAAGAACAGTTCGCCGCTTGGCTCTGATCTGGGGAGTACATGCAGTACAAGGCAGACCTGTCGTAGACACGACGGACAAACTGATCGAGAACGCACTGGAAGGCGGTCACAAATCCGGTCTCGTTAAAGAGGGCGATTTGGTTGTTATTACCGCAGGTATACCGCTCGGTGCTTCTGGTTCTACGAACCTGATTAAAATTAGCTGTGTTCCTGCACAAGCGTAGCTCCAGCTTATTCATAATAACAGACAGGCTGTATCTTTTAGGTACGGTAGAGAGAGCATTCAAGTCACTTATGACATGGATGCTCTTTTTTTATGTTCTCTAAACTTCTCTATCCTCCAGACCTCCTATCCGTGTAAAATCCAGAAATGCCTGTTGGATCATGCTGAGGTTAGTATCGCTTTGATACAGTATATTTATGTGATAACGTTCATTCTTCCCTTCAGCATCAGTCCATGGAAGCCACTCGACCGACGGAACGTCACTGCCATCGTTGCGAAGAACGCCACAGGCAGGAAAGAAAGCAAGTGCTTCTCCGTCGCTTACCACCTGCTTTACCGCCTCCCATGAATTCATTTCCAGGTGGGGCTTGATCAGCGAGGAGTACGGATCTGCAACAGATGTTCCGCTATATCTAACCCATCTATGCTTGTCCAGCATTTCAGTGCCCAAAACATCCGTTAGCTTGGAGATATGCTGCACAGACATAGACCTGATAACTCCAATTCGATCCGAAGCGACAGGCTCTACCACCGTATGCACGGAAGAATACTCTCCGTCATTCAAAAAAGCAAAATCAATCTCCCCTTGCTTTAGCAGCTGTCTGACTTTATCCGGGGATTGAATGTCTAGCCGAATTTGGCATTCGGGATATTGTTGAGCAAATGTAGCAATCATAGAGGGGAGTACATACGTGCCCGAGATGGACTCGGCGCCGAGATGTAATTGTCCCTGCGACTGCTCTGCCAGTTCATTCACGGTTTGTCTTGCTTCTTGCTCCAGAGCAACCATCTGCTTTGCGTAAGGCAGCAGTTTTTTGCCAGCTTCGGTCAGCATAATTCTTCCTTGTTGGGAGATGAACAGGGAGACTCCCAGTTCCTTTTCCAGACTTTTCATATGAAAGCTGACGGTAGGCTGTTTAATTTGCAAGGCTTCGGCCACATCCGTCGCCTTGTGAAATTTATCGATCATCATTAAAATGCGCAATTTTAAAATATTCATGGACTTGAACAGTTCTCCTTACATGGCATTCATGTATAAAAAATAGACTATAGATTAATTATATACTGAAAAACAAATTATCTATCAATATTTAATATTTCTTTTACAAAACCAAGTCGTTCATCTAACATTCCAAGCCTACAATGTAAAAGTGTTGATGGTCATAAATAAAAAACCGTCACTTAAATAAGGGGAGGACAATAAAAAATGTTGAAAAAATGGCCGTTCATTCTGATGACTCTTACCATGGTATTTGCACTTGCAGCTTGTGGATCAGCTAACAATGCTGCACCACAAGGAGACGCTGCTACAGGAACAGACAATAAAGCAGCTACTGAACTGACAGGTAACATTCTGGCTGTTGGCTCCACTGCACTTCAACCATTGGTAGAGCAAGCGGGACAAAAATTTATGGCTGTAGATAAATATAAAGGAATTGCGGTTCAAGTGCAGGGCGGCGGTAGCGGTACTGGCTTGACTCAAGTTTCTGGCGGACAAGCGGATATCGGTAACTCCGATGTGTTTGCAAAAGAAAAATTGGAGAGCGGTGCAGATGAACTGGTCGATCACCAAGTAGCTGTTGTAGCTATGTCAGCAGTAGCGAATCCTAAAGTAGGCGTAGCAGATTTGAAGAAAGATCAATTGGTACAAATTTTCACAGGTAAAATTACCAACTGGAAGCAAGTTGGTGGCGCAGATCAAAAAATCGTTATCGTAAACCGTCCAAGCAGCTCCGGTACTCGTGCAACGTTTGAAAAATACGCTTTGGGACAAAAAACGGAAGATCTGCCAGGCTCCATTCAGGAAGATTCCTCCGGTACTGTGAAAAAGCTGATTGCTGAAACACCGGGTGCTATTGGTTACCTCGCCCTGTCCTACATCGACAACACAGTAACAGCATTGAAATACGATGGTGTTGAAGCTAACGTGGAAAATGTAGAGCAAGGTAAATATCCAGTATGGGCTTACGAGCATATGTACACCAAAGGTGAGCCAAAAGAGCATGTAAAAGCATTCCTGGATTACATTCTGTCTGATGAAATCCAAAAATCCGATGTCGTAGACCTGGGATACATCCCGGTATCAGGCATGCAAGTTAAACGCGATGCTGACGGTAATATTACGAAATAAGGAGATCACCTCCAGTTTGGGTAAACGCAGCTAACGCGAGTATATTCACGGAGAAGAGGCGGACTAGCGTCCAGCCTCTATTCTTCGGTTAAAGGAGTCACAGTATGGAACCAATTGAAGGGAAGGCATACATGGAACAGAATAAACGATCCCGAGGTATGAAAGAAAGGCATTACTGGGAAGAATGGACCGGCCGCATTTATACGTCGGTTTGTGTCGTTTTTTTGGTTGCAGTCATTGTCTCCATTGTATATTTTGTCGCCTCCAAAGGTGTAGCTACATTTGTGGTGAATGGAGTCAGTCTGCAAGAGTTTTTCTTCGGAACCAAATGGAGCCCGGATGGTGAGCCCATGTCCTTCGGTGCCCTTCCGTTTATTACAGGCTCTTTTGCTGTAACCGTTCTGGCGGCCTTGATCGCCAGCCCGCTCAGCTTGTGTGCGGCTTTATTTATGACCGAAATCGTACCCAAATCCGGTAAACGTATCCTTCAACCTGCGATTGAATTGTTATCCGGTATTCCGTCCGTAGTATACGGCTTTGTCGGCTTGACCGTAATTGTTCCGTTGCTGCGGGACGTGTTCGGGGGACAAGGCATCGGGATTCTCGCTGGCTGTCTCGTGTTGTCAGTGATGATTTTGCCGACGATTACGAGTATTATGGCGGATGCGTTGTCATCCTTGCCAGGTGGCCTGCGCGAGTCCTCTTACGCCCTGGGCGCTACTCGCTGGCAGACAATTGCACGTGTTATTATTCCGACACTGCTGCCTGCTCTGTTAACAGGAATTATTCTCGGCATGGCTCGTGCCTTCGGGGAAGCTCTGGCTGTACAGATGGTGATCGGGAATGCTCCGCATATACCGCAATCCTTGCTGGAATCCGCTTCGACCTTGACCAGTGTCATTACACTTAGCATGGGCAATACAGCTATGGGCTCGGTTCATAACAATGCTCTCTGGAGCATGGCGCTTGTTCTCCTGCTCATGACATTCATCTTCGTGCTGCTGGTAAGGCTGCTTGAAAGGAGAAACCGGATTTGATGAAAGCTAAAACGACCGACAAAATCGCTACATTTGTAATCTGTTTCTTCGCTCTATTCATTGTCGTACTTCTAGTGGGCTTGCTGGGATTCATTTTGGCACGCGGAGTCAGTCACATTTCCTTTGACTTTTTAACCAGTGCTCCCCAGACGCTACGCGCAGGCGGGGGTATCGGCCCGCAATTGTTCAACTCTGTATTCTTACTTATTTTAACCTTGATTATCACCATTCCGATTGGCTGGGGTGCCGGTATATACATGGCGCAATATGCAAAGCCGGGGAAAATTACGGACTTCATACGACTTGTCGTCGAGGTATTGTCTTCGTTCCCGTCCATTGTCATCGGTTTGTTCGGACTTTTACTGATCGTAAATACGTTTAATTTTGGTTTTTCCCTGTTATCAGGGGCATTGGCTTTGGCGGTATTCAACCTGCCGCTGATGGTTCGAACGACAGAGCAGGCTTTCCGGGCTGTGCCCAAGGAGCAAAAGGAAGCCGGACTTGCACTCGGATTGTCCAAGTGGAAAATCATTACCTCTATTTTGCTGCCTGCTGCGCTGCCAAGCTTGATTACAGGGACGATTTTGGCCGCAGGCCGCATTTTCGGGGAAGCAGCAGCGTTGCTGTTTACAGCCGGGATGAGTACACCGCCGCTTGATTTTACTGACTGGAATCCATTGCATGCCAGATCGCCCATTAATCCGATGCGTCCTGCCGAGACACTGGCTGTGCATATCTGGAAGGTTAACAGTGAAGGCATCGCTCCTGATTCCAAGGATATTGCCGCAGGCGCTTCCGCGGTATTGGTGCTGCTCGTACTTGCCTTCAACCTGATCGCAAGATGGTTCGGAAGAGTTGTCTACCGCCGCCTGACAGCTGCCAAACGGATGGATTAGAAAGGGGATGGGAAACATGGAACAAGTCATTACGCGAACGGCAACACCTGCAACACCCATACAATCTACGCGCTCGGAACAACTTGCGGGGCAAGCTCCACAACCATTCAGTACCGAGGATTTAAGTATCTATTACGGCAGCTTTGAGGCTGTAAAAAAAGTAAATCTGGCCTTTCCCGAGCAGACAGTGACCGCCCTGATCGGGCCTTCCGGCTGTGGTAAATCGACCTTTTTGCGCTCGCTCAACCGAATGAACGATGAGATTGCATCCTCCTCTACGACAGGACACATCTGGATGGATGGTCAGGATTTGACTGCACCGGGGACAGACGTGATCAAGCTACGTCAGCAAATTGGAATGGTGTGGCAGCGGCCTAATCCGTTTTACAAATCCATTTACAATAACATCGCCTTCGGCCCCAAATACCGGGGTGTTCGTAACAAGAAACAGCTTGATGAAATCGTCGAAAGTAGTCTGCGTAAAGCGGCGTTATGGGATGAGGTCAAGGACCGCCTTCATGATTCCGCCCTGGCGTTATCAGGTGGACAGCAGCAGCGGCTTTGTATTGCGCGTGCGCTATCCGTCCAACCGAAAATTTTGTTGCTTGACGAGCCAGCCTCCGCGCTGGACCCTGTGTCTACAGGCAAGGTGGAAGAGCTGATTACCGAGTTAAAAAAAGAGCTGCGCATCGTCATCGTAACGCACAATATGCAGCAGGCCGCTCGGATTTCCGATTACACTGCTTATTTTTATATCGGGAGTCTGGTTGAGCATGGCAAAACGAATGATATTTTCACTAATCCTGAAAATGAGCTGACCCAGGAGTACATTATGGGGCGGTTTGGGTAAGCGAGACCGTTCGTCGACTTACTATATATGAGATAGGATAAATCCTCTTACTAATCTAGTATTAGTAAGAGGATTTTTTATTAGTTTAGTAAACTCTTTCATTTGTATATAATAAAATATATTGATTATTTGGGTATATTTTCATATAATACATGTGTTTAATCGTTTTTGAGGTACCTACAATCATATTTAAGGAGAGGTTTGGAATGAGGTTTAATGTTAAAGAATCTGTCAAGTGGATCGCCCTTTCAGGAATGGCGATTACAGTAACAACAGGGCTTATTAACCCTTCGTGGGCGGCAGCGGAGCAGGATGCAGCTGATGCGGGGGTGAATGTTATCCAAGCAGTGTATGGTGATACGGCCATTTACAAAAATTCTGTTGTCCCAATGGCTAGTGTGAGTGCGAGCAGCCTGCTGGACAAGTACCGTGATTTTAGTAAATTTTCCACTGGCGATGTATCTAAGGATACCAAACTCGCCTTGAATATCGTATCGTGGCAATTGCCGCATGGCGGATTCTTCAAAGCTATGGAAAATAATTATAAATCCAAGTGGGACGGTAAAACTGCACGCTCCACCTGGAAGAGCAAGGATGGCGTAGAGCTGGGAACATTTGATAATGAGGCTACGACAACTGAAATTCGCTTTTTGGCGGATGTATACAAAAAAACAAAAAATAAAGACATTAAGAACAGTGTACAAAAAGCAGTTGACTTCGTTTTAACCTCTCAATATTCCTCTGGTGGCTGGCCGCAAGTATACCCTAAACGTGGAAATTATTCTGATGCTGTAACTTACAACGATGATGCAATGGTTAGAGTTATGGTTTTGGCTGACGATATTGTGAACAAGAAGCAGCCGTTTGATAGTGACATTCTGGACGATTCATATCGCTCCAAACTGCAGCAAGCACTAAACAAGGGCATCCAATATACAATTAAGTCGCAAATTGTAAATAATGGCACACCGACAATCTGGGGTGCACAGCATGATCCGTCTTCTTATGCATCTGTTGCGGCCCGTGCATTTGAGCTTCCTTCCAAAACAACCACAGAATCTGTAGGCATCACGGCTTTCCTGATGTCCCAACCGCAAACGGCTGAGGTGAAAAAAGCAGCTCAGAGCGCTTTGAAATGGTTTGATAGTAACCGGATCGACGGGATCAAATACAACCGTCAGGGTCCGGAGTTTTTCCAAAAGGACGCATCGAGCGTAATGTGGTATCGCTTCTACAATGTGGAAGACAATAAGTACTTCTTTTCAGACCGGGATGGCAAAAAGTATACGGACATCATGAAAATCAGTGAGGAGAGACGACTTGGTTATGCTTGGGCAGGAAGCCAAGCGAAAAGTCTGTTGAATGCGGCTTCGGAAAGCGGATATTACAAATTGTCCAAGCCGTTGCCAAAATGATAAAGCCATCATTATAAAATGCTTGGGAGGGCGGAACCATCACGGTTCGGCCCTCTTTTTGTTCCGGGGCGGTAAATATGGTTTAATGGAGAGAGGGCAAATATAGAGATAAAGATGCACACAGATAGGAGAGCTTGTATGACACAAGAGGAGAAACAAACGGAATTACGCTGGTATGGAGCACCGCTGCGTGTCCGTTATCAGGAAAGCGACCAAATGGGGGTCGTATATCATGCCAATTATCTGAACTGGTTTGAGATTGGGCGTACGGAAATGATCCGACAGGCAGGTTTTAACTATCGGAGCATGGAGGAACGAGGTGTTCTGTTGCCCGTTATCGAAATCAATGCGAAATATGTGAGTCCTGCCCGATATGATGATTTGATTACTATTTATACCGCGATCACGGACTTCTCCAGACTGCGTCTGAATTACACTTATGAGGTCCGGCGTGTAACGGCTGAGGACCATAAAAGCCAGATTGGAAAGGTGTGGACACAGGCAGACACACTGCCTGGAGAGCTGCTCGTAACCGGGGTGACACGCCACGTATGGGTGAGTACCGAATGGAAGCCCGTCCGGCTGGATCAGGTGCTACCTGATCTGTACACCGCGCTATGGTCTGCTATGACAGGCGGGGAGGGAGAGAAAGCATGATGATGCGCAAACGTCTGTGGCTGTTATTGCTGCTTATCCCTTTGGCGGAGCTGTATGGGTTTATATGGGTAAGTCACTGGATTGGAGCGGGTAAGACGATTCTGCTTATCATTCTGACGACCCTGATCGGAGCCGCCATGATGCAATTTGAAGGTCGCAAGGTCATTGCCGATGCGAAAAATGAAATGAATCGGGGACAAATGCCCGGCCGTAGAATGCTGGATGGATTATGTGTCTTTTTCGGCGGGAGCTTGCTGCTTATCCCCGGATTTTTAACGGATATTATCGGTTTTACGCTGGTTTTCCCTTTGACCCGTGCTTTGTATCGACGCTTTCTGTTAAAGTGGCTGGAGAAAAAAATGAAAAATGGCAGCATTACGTTTCGGCGGTTTTGACGTAAGCTGTTTCTTACTCACATGATCTTAACGGACTCTTCCGTAGACAATATAGTTGCGCAAGTCCTGAATGACATTGGCGCGATTGAGCGCGTCCACTACAATAAGGGACACAGGTCCGATAATCAGCCCCAATACACCAAACAGCTTGAGCCCGATGAACATCCCAATAAGGGTGGGAAGCGGGTTCAGACCCACGCTGCTGGCCAGCACCTTAGGTTCTACAATTTGCCGTCCAATCAACAGGATGATATAGAGGATCGACAATCCTACCCCTAATGCCAAATTACCCGACATATAGGCATATAAAATCCACGGAATCATCACAATGCCAACCCCTAAATAAGGAAGCAAATCAACCAGCCCGATCATCAAACCGATAGTGAAGGCGGATTCTACACGCAAAATGAACAGTCCAATAATGACGGTCGCCGCAGTAATGGAGATGATAATAAACTGTGCGCGCAAATAACCAAATAACGCCTTGCGCAGATCGTGCCATATCCCCGACAGGGGCTTGCGAATCGTATCAGGAACCATATTCGAGAGCATTCGACTATGTTGGTCCCAGTCCTTACTGATAAAAAATGCCGCTAATACAATAACGATCAGTACCGTGCCCATATTAGGCAGAGAGGTCAGCAAATTCAGAATACCATTAAAAAATTGGGCAACCAGTGTGGTGACAGCCGAGCTGACCGTCTGGGTTGTTTTATCAATATTGCTGTTAATTGTATGGTAGTAATCAGGGTTATTGCGGATAAATTGATTAATTTCATTAATCACATTTTGGATCAGATCGCTCTGGGTCCAGTCGATAAACAGGCTTTTAAAATGTTCAATATGTCCGTCAAAGGTCATGGTGAGCCTGATGACCTCCCGAACCATCCGCGTGATGGCCGCAGAAAGGACAACGGCGATTCCACCTAAATATACAAATAACGAGACCGTGACAGCCATCCAACGTGGCAAGCGGGTCTTGCTGCGCAGAAATCGAACCAGCGGATTCATGGCATAGGCCACAAGCCAGGCGAACAGGAAGGGATAGATGAAAGGGAACAGCACATATATGCCCAGCAACAGAGCTGTAATCACGACTGCTACCCACAGAGCGCGAAATATGCGATTCAAAATCAAGCTGCTCAAGTTTCCACGTCCCCCTTTCTTTTACAGTTGTATTCCATGTAATAAGTGCTTTACTATACATATGCGCGAAGGGGGTGAGACAAGACCTGTGTAAAAAAGTGCAAATGGATTAAAAAATTATGTAAGGGGTTTCAAAAATTTCTTTATAGAACCGATAAAACATTTGAATGTGTCGGAATAGCCCTAAATGTTCACATAAACGACAAAATCCAGTATAGTGAAAGAAGGTTTAAATATTGACATATGGCGTTAACATTACTTATCTATTTAAAAGGCAAAACTTACTTTTGAAAATGTTTACATTGCAAGTCCGTTCACAATGTTTTTACAAAGGAGAGATGTAACGATGACAGCGACTAAAGGTCTGGAAGGGATCGTAGCGACCACTTCCTCCATAAGCTCTATCGTAGATGGCGTTCTCACGTACCGGGGTTATAACATTGATGATTTGGCTGTTAACGCCGCTTTTGAAGAGGTAGCTTATTTGTTGTGGTTCGGAAAACTGCCTGATCAAGCCCAATTGCAGGAGCTTCGCGACCAACTAAGCGAATATGCTGCCATTCCGGATGAAATTATTACTCAATTAAAGCTGTACCCGAAAGATTTGAGCACGATGGCTGCCCTGAGATCAGTCGTATCGTCTCTTGCCTTGTATGACCCACAGGCGGATGATATGTCGAGAGAGGCCAATGTGATCAAAACCGTCAAGCTTCAGGCGCAATTGCCCACAATTGTGGCGGCCATAGCGCGTGTGCGCGAAGGGCTGGAGCCGATTGCGCCCAAGAAAGGTGTTTCTATCGCTGAAAACTTTCTGTATCAGCTTACTGGAAAAGACCCGGAAGAGACGGCTATCAAAGCGTTCAATCAGGCTCTTGTGCTGCATGCCGATCATGAATTGAATGCATCGACCTTTGCTGCACGCGTGACGGTAGCAACACTATCCGATATTTATTCCGGCATTACGTCGGCAATCGGAGCTTTGAAGGGACCACTCCATGGCGGAGCCAACGAAGCTGTTGCCAAAACCCTGGAGGAAATCGGCGGTTTGGATCAGGTGGATTCGTATATTCAGACCAAACTGGATAACCGCGAAAAAATTATGGGCTTTGGACATCGTGTCTATAAAAACGGTGATCCGCGTGCCAAGCATTTGCACAAAATGTCCCGCGAACTGGGTGAAATGAACGGCGATACGACGTTGTTCGATATTTCGGTTCGAATCGAGGAAATTGTGACAGGACAAAAGGGCTTGAAGCCGAATGTTGATTTTTACTCTGCCTCTGTTTATACCCAACTGGGTATCAAAAGAGACCTGTTCACACCGATCTTTGCCGTGAGTCGTGTATCGGGGTGGACTGCGCACATTTTAGAGCAGTACGAAAATAATCGTCTGATCCGTCCGCGTGCTGAATACACAGGTCCGATTGACCAAAAGTATGTGTCTCCGGAATTACGCTAATCACTTGTTGTACGAATATTGAGGCTGTATACCCTGAATTAAAAAAATAAGGTACAATAGAAGGGACGGCGAGAGATGCGTGTTTTTGTCTATGATGAAGATCACGTCTTTCGCCCTGTACCCATTCATATCTGAGGAGGAAAAGGAACTTATGGCGAAATTTGAAAAGTTTGAGCTCCCAACTGAAGGCGAAAAAATTACGATTGATAACGGTCAACTACAGGTTCCGAATCATCCGGTTATTCCGTTTATCGAAGGCGACGGCACAGGCCGCGACATCTGGAAAGCATCCAAGCGCGTACTAGACGCAGCTGTAGATAAAGCATATAACGGCACTAAGAAGATTGCCTGGTATGAGGTATTTGCTGGTGAAAAAGCTTTCAATACATACGGCGAGTGGTTGCCTAACGATACTTTGGAAGCCATCCGCGAGTATATTGTAGCCATCAAGGGTCCGCTCACGACACCCATTGGCGGAGGCATTCGCTCTTTGAACGTGGCATTGCGTCAAGAGCTGGATCTGTACGTATGTCTGCGTCCTGTTCGTTACTTTAACGGTGTTCCGTCTCCGGTGAAGCGTCCTGAATTGGTAGACATGGTTATTTTCCGTGAGAATACCGAGGATATTTATGCTGGTATCGAGTATGCGGAAGGCTCCGAGGACGTGAAAAAAGTCATTCAGTTCCTCCAACAAGAGCTGGGTGTGAACAAAATCCGTTTCCCAGAAACGTCGGGTATCGGGATCAAGCCGGTTTCCTTGGAAGGATCGAAGCGTCTGGTGCGTGCGGCCATTCAGTATGCTGTTGACCACGGACGCAAGAGCGTAACGCTTGTACACAAAGGCAACATTATGAAATTTACCGAAGGTGCCTTCAAAAACTGGGGTTATGAAGTAGCTGAGGAAGAATTTGCAGATAAAGTATTCACTTGGGCTCAATACGATGCTATCAAGGAAAAAGACGGTGAAAATGCGGCAAATGCGGCTCAAAAAGCGGCTGAAGATGCAGGGAAAATCATTATCAAGGATGCGATCGCTGACATTGCACTTCAACAAGTGCTGACTCGTCCTTCCGAATTTGATGTTATTGCTACGCTGAACCTGAACGGAGACTACCTGTCCGATGCCCTGGCTGCTCAAGTTGGTGGAATTGGTATCGCACCAGGTGCGAACATTAACTATGTAACTGGGCATGCTATCTTTGAAGCTACACACGGCACAGCGCCAAAATATGCTGACAAAGATGTTGTAAACCCTGGTTCCGTTATTTTGTCAGGCGTGATGCTGCTTGAGCATTTGGGCTGGCACGAAGCGGCAAATCTGATTTACAAAGGACTGGAAACGTCCATTAATAAGAAAATCGTAACTTATGACTTTGCCCGTCTGATGGAAGGCGCTACACAAGTGAAATGCTCCGAGTTCGCAGATACCATTATTAGTAACCTGTAGAGAGGGGAATGCCACGTGACCATTCAACGTAAAAAAATATCCATTGTTGGCGCCGGTTTTACCGGTGCCACTACCGCATTGCTTCTGGCCCAAAAGGAGCTGGGTGATATCGTTCTGATCGATATTCCACAACTTGAAAATCCAACCAAAGGCAAAGCGCTTGATATTTTGGAGGCCAGTCCGGTCCAAGGATTTGACAGCCAGGTCACAGGCACTTCCAATTATGAGGATGCAGCCAACTCGGATATTGTCATTATTACAGCGGGGATTGCGCGCAAGCCAGGCATGAGCCGTGACGATTTGGTAAATACGAACGCAGCCATTGTAAAATCCGTATGTGAAAACGTGAAGAAGTATGCGCCAGATTCTATCGTCATTATTCTGAGTAATCCGGTCGATGCGATGACCTATACCGCATATCAGACGCTCGGTTTCCCGAAAAATCGGGTCATCGGCCAATCTGGTGTGCTGGATACGGCGCGATATTGTACCTTTATTGCACAGGAATTGAACGTATCCGTCGAAGACGTGCGTGGCTTCGTAATGGGTGGTCACGGTGATGATATGGTGCCGCTTGTACGCTATTCCAGCGTTGGTGGTATCCCCATCGAAACACTGATTTCGAAGGAACGTATCGAAGCGATCGTACAGCGAACGCGTGTAGGTGGCGGGGAGATTGTTAACCTGTTGGGCAATGGTAGCGCATACTATGCTCCGGCGGCATCGCTTACACAAATGACAGAAGCGATTGTGAAGGACAAAAAGCGTATCATTCCGGTTATTGCCTATCTGGAAGGGGAGTACGGATATCAGGACTTGTTCCTCGGCGTACCGACACTTCTCGGTGGCAATGGCATTGAAAAAGTATTCGAGCTGGAACTGACAGCGGAAGAAAAGGCAGCGCTTGATCAATCCGCCGAATCGGTTCGTAATGTAATTAAAGTAGTGACCGTATAGGTTCGGTTATCTACTACAACGGCATATTTTTACTAGCGGAGGTGTCCGTCAGTCATAGTCATGGCTGACGGACACCTTTTTAAATAGAATTTAATTAATTTCCCCGGTATAATAGACTTTGTATGCGTTGAGAGTGTACATAGAAAAGCATGTCCCAAAACACTGAAATGATGACAGTCTGATCTTTGGAATATGACCGTTCTATGGAAAAATGAATTTGCAGGTAATCAAAGAAATGGAGGTTGTAAGCTATGTTTTTTATTCACATGATCGGATCGCTGGCGCTGGGCTTTTATATTCTGCTCCCCTTCGTAGTTGGCAAAATCGATAAGCTGGCTCCCACTGTGCAGGAAGGAACGATATCGGCTGTTCAGCTATTGAACCGTTTGGCTCAATTTGCAATGATCATTTTGCTCGTTAGCGGCATCTATATGATTTTTGCCTGGGGCCCATATTCCGTAGCATGGATCGTCGTAGTCTTGCTGCTGTTTCTGGCTATTTCCGGCATCGCAGGTGCTATGGGCAAGCCGTTACGGTTGTCGCTGGAAGCGATTCGTAACCAGCAGCCCATTACGCAATACGCTGGAAAAATGCGCATGTTCAGTACACTGCTGGCTGTATTTCTGATCCTAATCACGTTTTTAATGGTATACAGCCATATTATTTAATGGAGCATTGAATCGAATGGTATAACATGCTGAATGGAAGAAAGACGGTTTGTGCTGAATAAGCACAAGCCGTCCTTTTGTGTGTCCAGCGAACTTCATGATCTTTTCTCGTTTAACGTACATGCCAGCGTGGTAAATCAGGAGTAGAGTGGGTGCAAATGTTGCATCCTATAAAATATCTAATCTTGAAAGGAGCATGCACGATGGCCAAAAACAATCAGACCCAACAAACCTTGCCCCCGCAGCATCAAGAACAGCAACCGGGGGTTGAATCCAAAATGTCGCCTGCACCTCAGTTTGAGAAGGCTAACTATAAGGCGGCTGGCAAGCTAACAGGCAAAGTCGCACTTATTAGCGGTGGAGACAGCGGAATCGGACGCGCTGTAGCCGTTACGTACGCCAAGGAAGGTGCTGACGTAGCTATCGTCTATCTAAATGAGCATAAGGATGCTGAGGAGACGAAACGTCAGGTAGAGCAGGAGGGGCGCAAGTGCGTGCTGATTCCCGGCGATATCGGAGATGACCAATTTGCCAAAAAAGCAGTTCAGCAGACGGTTAACGAGCTGGGCAAGCTGGACATTGTCGTGAACAATGCCGCAGAGCAGCATCCGCAGCAAAAGCTGGAGGATATCACGAAAGAGCAGTTGGAGCGTACATTCCGCACGAACATTTTCGGCATGTTCTTCCTGACGCAAGCGGCATTGCCGCATTTGAAGAAAGGCAGTGCTATCGTTAATACTACGTCGATTACGGCCTATGCCGGGAACAAGACACTCATTGATTATTCATCCACCAAAGGGGCGATTACTTCATTCACCCGTTCCCTTTCGCTGAATTTGGTCGATCAGGGCATTCGGGTTAACGCTGTCGCACCGGGCCCGGTCTGGACACCGCTGATCCCTTCCACCTTTGATGCCAAGACCGTCAGTGAGTTCGGAGGCGCACAGCCGATGAAACGTCCCGGTCAGCCGGAAGAATTGGCACCAGCCTATGTGTATCTCGCCTCAGATGATTCATCTTATGTCAGCGGGCAGGTCATTCATATCAACGGCGGCGAAGTCGTAAACGGATAAGAGAGAGGTTGGGTCAGGGCGTGCCCTGACCTTTTTCCTTTTTAACAGTGGAACAAAAAGCAGGTAGCCTGTAGAATGGGACTTAACTTCAGGATTTTTGCAACTCTTCACTTACATAGCTTTTATGATCAAAAAATTTCTACTCAACTAAAGGATGGGCATATTTATGAAGTCGTTTCGTTTCAGGCTTACCTTGATGATGCTGATTATGATTGGCGTTTCTGTCCTTGCGGCCGGCATCACCATGGGACAAATTTTTAAAAACTCAAACATGAAGGTGCTTGAGGAAAATATGGGACGTGAGATCGACCTGCTTCGCGCTACATTTCCTTTTGTCAACGCAGACGCTCTTTCCAGTAGTGATTATGTCTCTTACTATTCGGAAAAAGCAAAGGAAATTGCTAAACTGACCGATTCACGGGTGACCTTCATTCGCAAGGATGGAACGGTGGTGGGCGATTCGCTAAGCGATCCGCGCAAGATGGAGAACCATGTATCACGTGAAGAAATCCGGGAAGCCGCGTCGGAAGGAATTGGACGAACGATACGGTACAGCGAAACCTTGCAGCGAAATATGCTGTACGTGGCAGAGCCTGTCGTATCCGACAAGGGCTTCGACGGATATATCCGTTTGTCCATGAACCTGAAGGCAGTGGAGGAAGGTGTGCAGCGTGGCTGGACGGCGATTGGCATTGGTCTGGTTTTGCTGTTTCTTGCCGCTGGTTTGGTCAGTTACCGCATCGCGCGGGGCCTAACCTCACCTATTGAGCATATTACAGGCGTAGCCAACCGCATTTCAAGCTTGGATTATGACGCAAGAGTTGGTGTACAGCGCCGGGATGAGGTAGGGCAACTGGGTGAAGCCATTAACCGTATGGCGGACAGCCTGCAAAACCAAATGAAAACGATACGTGATAATGAGGATTTGCTTCAGAGCGTCATGAGCAATATGACCGGAGGGATTCTCATGATTGATGCCGGGGAGCGCATTGCGCTTATTAACCGTGAGTCTGAGCGAATGCTCGGAGTCACTAGCAAACGGGTGACGGACAAGCCATATCACGAGCTGAAAAAGCACTACGAGCTGACAAAGCTGATCGAGGGCAGTATACAAAGCCGCGAAAGACTGCACGGTGAGGTTCATCTGTATAATCCCGAGGAACGGCTGATTCTGCTTGATGGTGTGCCAATGTATGAGGATGAAGGTGGATACCGGGGCATGCTGTTCCTCTTGCAGGATATTACAGCTATTCGGCGGCTGGAAAATATGCGGAGCGAATTTGTAGCAAACGTTTCTCATGAGCTAAAAACGCCGATTGCCGCAGTCAAGGGCTTTGCTGAAACGTTGCTCGGCGGCGGGGTTAAGGATGAAGAAACATCCCGTTCCTTTTTGCAAATTATTTATGATGAAAGCGAACGGCTGAATCGGCTGATCGGCGACATTCTGGAGCTGTCCAAAATTGAATCCAAGCGTTCTCCGCTGGATTGTTCTCCGGTTCATGTGTCCTCGTTTATAGAATCATTGCTGGGAAAATTAAATAATGTAGCTGCCAAAAAAAGAATTACACTGCATATGGATGTCCCGGATGAACTGTTTATGGAGGCGGATGAAGATAAGCTCCAGCAGATTTTTCTGAACCTGCTGTCTAATGGCATTAACTACACACTCGACGGCGGCAAGGTGAAAATCAAGGTTGTGACAGTACAACGGGAGAATGGCACGGAGAAGGTCGTATTTACGGTTAGTGATACGGGCATAGGGATTCCGAAGAAGGACCTGCCGCGCATCTTTGAGCGCTTTTACCGGGTGGATAAAGGGCGTTCGCGCAACTCGGGTGGAACTGGTCTGGGATTGTCCATCGTCAAGCATTTGGTGGACCTGCATCATGGGGTGCTTTCCGTAGAAAGTGAGCTTGGCCTGGGCACGACATTTACGATTGAATTGCCGTTGCTGCAACAGGAAGAATGAACTAGATCGGTTTTTACATTCTGTTAACAATGCCGTGATAAAATATACGGGTGTTGCATGAGTATGGAAAAGATTTTGGAATTTTGACCAATGCGCCTTTAAAAGGTAAACAGGAGATGAATTTATTTATGGGACAACGCTTGCTGGTTATTGAGGATGAACCAACGCTTGCCAGATTGCTATCCTACAATTTGATACAAGAGGGTTTTGAAGTAGATACGGAGGATCACGGCAGTGCAGGGTTTGAAAAAGCCTCCAGAGAGTCCTACGATTTGATCCTGCTGGATTTGATGCTGCCCGGTATGAACGGGCTGGATATCCTGAGCAGACTTCGCCATCAGGGCCTGACAACTCCGATCATTATTTTAACAGCCAAAAACGGCGAAGCCGAAGTTGTCCAAGGATTGAAATCTGGAGCGGACGATTACATCACGAAGCCTTTCGGTGTTTCCGAGCTGCTGGCCCGCGTAACTGCGGTGCTGCGTCGTACTTCCGGCGGGGATGAAGGTGTGCTATCCGATCAGAAAGACGGCTCCAAAATCCAATTAGGCGAGTTGGAGATTTATCCTGAAAAATATGAAGTGATTCTCGGAGGACAATCCATCAGCTTAAGACCCAAGGAATTTGAGGTGCTCCTCTATTTGTCCCGTAAGCCGGGCGTGGTATTGACTCGCGACGATCTGATGAACGCGGTCTGGGGCTTTGACTACATTGGCGGTCAACGGACGGTAGATGTGCATGTTAGCTCATTGCGCAAGAAGCTGGAGCTGGACCCCGATTCGGTTCATATTGATTCGATTCGCGGAGTCGGATACAAGCTGGTTGTTAATAAAAAAAGAAGCGCTTCTCATTTGCTATAAATGAGGAGCGTTTTTCTTTATTTCGATTTTTGTATGCGACGATTTTTGTGTCCATTTCGTGATTTTACATTTCGTTAACATAAACTAACGTTACAATCAACAAATGACCGATATGATGTTCCCGTCACTTCAAGTAGTCAAAAAAAGGGGACTTCAGAACGATGATAACGGAACCAAAGACCCAGCCGAGTTCCACTGCCGTGATTGAACGTGAATCTAACAAGCCCATTACTACCTACGTGCCTTGCCGGGAGGTTCCGATCATTGGTACGGATATGTCTTGTAAAGAGCTATTAGCCCTTATGAAAACGCAGGAAGACATTCCTTGTGTCATTGTCGTTGATAAAAATGGCCATCCGTTGGGCATTATTATGAGAGATGCGTATAACCGCCATTTTACGGGCAGGTTTGCTGCGGCTCTGTTTTATGACAAGCCTGCGGCCATATTTGCCGACCCTGATACATTAATTGTGGATCTGAAAAGCCCGGCATCGGTCATTGTAGAGCAGGCGATGCTGCGCGAAGATCAACAATTTTACGACTGCCTGCTAATTAAGGAAGGTACGCGGTTGCTTGGCGTACTGACCATTCGTGATATTTTGTCCGTCGTTCAGCGGATGCAGAAAGAAGCGGATGATCATCGGGGCAACGTGGTACGGCATAGTTATGATGGTGTCCATCGGATTCAGACAACTGTGCTGAATGCCGCTAAAGAGGCCGGTGACAGTGTGCGTCTAACCCGTTCGATGAGTGAATTATCACGTCGTGGCAAAATGGAACTGGAAGATGTTCTGCTCTCCTATCGTGCGGTCACAGAGCAAATGAAGCGTCAGCATGAGCAGATTACAGCGTTAACTCAATTGCTGAATGACATTGCAGGCATGGCTTCCTCCATTCGCGGACTCGCGGATCAAAGTGGACTGCTGGCGATTAACGCGTCGATAGAAGCGGCACATGCTGGAGAACATGGGCGTGGATTCCAGATTGTTTCTCAGGAGGTGCGGAATATGTCACTTCAAACGAAAGCCTTTTCCGCACAGATTACAAGCCTGCTTACGGATATTGAACAAATGCTGCGTGATACTGCTGATCTGACGGATACGAGCATGCAGCAGATTAATACTGGCTCCCGGTATATATCCGCTGGAACCCAAACGTTTACCCAACTGTTGCAGGCCGTTGTGGAAATTGAAACTAAAAACAATGAAATGTCCCGTTCCGCAGAGGAAGCGGCTTTGAATGCAGCCGGGATTGCACAGGAGCTGGAGCTTATGCTGAATTCCTGATCATTTTACATACCGTTAACAAATCCACCACACTGAATTTACACACAGCTTATATAATCTTCATATTGTGCAAATCAGGTGCAATGCTTGAGGACCATAACTGCAACACGAAGGAGATCATAAATCAATGAATGATTCCGTTATTCAGATTGATAAGCTGAACTTGTATTATGAAAATTTTCAAGCGCTGAAACATATAAACCTGGATATTCCTGAAAAAACGGTAACAGCCTTCATCGGACCGTCCGGATGTGGTAAATCTACCTTGTTGCGTACATTGAATCGGATGAACGATATGATCCCAGGAACGCGTATTGAAGGAACGGTGAGTATCGCAGGTCAGGATATATATGGTGATACGATGGAAGTAGAAGCCCTGCGCAAGCAGGTGGGAATGGTTTTTCAACAGCCTAACCCGTTCCCCAAATCTATTTATGATAACGTGGCATACGGCCCTCGTCTTCACGGAATCCGGCAAAAGGACAAGCTGGACGAACTTGTGGAGCAAAGCTTGCGGCAGGCGGCACTCTGGGAAGAGGTTAAGGACTTCCTCAAGCGTTCAGCCCTGAGCTTGTCAGGCGGACAGCAGCAGCGTCTATGTATTGCCCGGGCGCTTGCTGTACAGCCGGATATTTTGCTCATGGATGAGGCAACGTCAGCGCTCGATCCGATCTCTACGATGAAGATTGAAGAACTGGTTCAAGAGCTGCGCGACAGGTATACAATCGTCATGGTGACGCATAACATGCATCAAGCAGCTCGTGTGTCCGGTCGGACTGCGTTTTTTTTGAACGGTGTCGTAGTAGAGGCGGCGGATACAGAGACGATGTTTTCCACGCCGCAGGATTCCCGTACGGAAGATTATATTTCCGGCCGATTTGGCTAAAGATGACCAGATTAGTAATGCCAGGAGGGGTGACTTCGAAATGATTCGCAGAAAAGGTTTTGATGAAGGATTAGATGAACTGAGAGCTGTACTGCGTGAAATGGGTGCACATGTATCGAAGGCACTCGATCAGGCCATTGAATGTTTGCAGACCAAAAATACGGAATTGGCTCAGCAGGTGGTCAAAAATGATGCATCCCTCAATGCGCTGGAAGAGAACATTCTCGATATGGGCTCCAAGCTCATTATTACCCAGCAGCCGGTAGCCAAGGATTTGCGCCGGATCATTGTTGCATTTAAAATTTCCAGTGATCTGGAAAGGATGGGGGATTTGGCACTCGATATTGCCAAGGTCACGCTGCGTCTGGAAGGGCAGCAGGTCATCAAGCCGCTGGTGGATATTCCGCATATGGCTTCAATCGTCAAAGAAATGATTGACGACGCGATTACATCCTATCTGGATGAAAATACAGATTTGGCTTATAAAATGGCCAAAGAGGATGATCGTGTAGATTCCATATATAGCCATATGATCAGCAATCTGTATGTGTTTATGGTAGAAAAGCCTGAGGAAGCTCCGCAAGGCATGCTGCAACTGCTCGTCGGACGTTATATTGAACGGATTGGCGACCATGCGACGAATATCGGTGAAAGCACTGTATATCTCGTGACAGGGGAGCGACCAGATTTGAACCAGTAGGACTTTGAGGAATATAACGGTTGTTTCTGACCCAGACTTGTCTTTGAGCAAAAGACGAATTTGGTTAGGAAGCAGCCGTTTTTTTCTGAAAAAGGGACCTTTATGTTAAGATAGGAAAAGGAATGCGTAAAACGAAAGAACGTTTCAAATGCATTGATGAACTTGCGAGGTGCTAAATGGATAAACTCATGCTTATAGATGGCAACAGTATCATTTACCGGGCGTTTTTTGCTATGCCGCCGTTAACGAATTCGAGCGGACAGCAGACGAACGCGGTGTACGGATTTACAACGATGTTGCTGCGGCTTTTGGAGGAGCATAAGCCGACGCATATACTGGTTGCCTTTGATGCTGGAAAAATAACGTTTCGCCATAAAGGATACGAGGATTACAAGGGTGGACGGGAGAAAACACCGCCGGAGCTGTCCCAACAATTCCCGCTGCTGAAAGAGCTGCTAACCGCCTTCGGGATTGCCCAGTTTGAGCTGGATGGTTATGAGGCGGACGATATCATTGGAACCCTGTCTAAAACCGCGGACGAAGCTGGTTTTAACGTGCTGGTGGTTACCGGAGATAAGGATATGCTTCAGTTGGCTTCGGACAACGTCACTGTCGGATTGACCCGCAAAGGGGTTACCGAGGTGGAGGCATACGGACCTGAACAGATTCAGGAGCGTTATGGCTTGAAGCCGCTGCAAATCATCGACCTCAAAGGTCTGATGGGCGATACGTCGGACAACATTCCCGGGATTCCGGGTGTGGGGGAAAAGACAGCGCTCAAGCTCCTGCATCAGTATGGATCAGTCGAAGAGGTGCTGGCGCATACGGATGAGCTGAAAGGCAAGATGAAAGAGCGCGTCGAAACGCATGCAGATGATGCACGGATGAGCAAGGATTTGGCGACCATCTATCGGGATGTAACGCTGGACAAGCAGCTGGAGGATGTTGTCTTCGGCGGGCTGCAAGCAGAAACGGCGGGGCCTGCTCTGGCGAAGCTGGAGTTCAAGTCCTTGCTGGAGCGGTTATCCTTTTCGGGAGAGGTTGGCAGTGCAGGAATAGACGTAGAGGAAGCCGCGGCTGACGTGACCGTACTGGACGAGCAGCGGATTGGCGAGCTGGTACATGTACTGGATACCGTCGATCTGCTGCATGTCGAGACCCATGGCGACAATCCGCATCATGCTGAAATTGTGGGGCTGGTCTTTGGTGGAGCGGGACGACAGTTTTTTATGACCTTGGATGTACTGCAAACTGATGCAGCCAAGCCTGTCCGCGAATGGCTCGCCGATGCTGGGCGTAAAAAGCGGGGGCATGATCTGCACCGTACGGATTTAGCCTTGCATTGGCACGGGATCGAATTTGCCGGGGCCGAGTTCGATGTCCAGTTGGCCGGATATTTGCTGGACCCAACGGATGCGAACCAGTCACTGAGCGGATTGGCAGCCAAATATGGCTTGTCTTCGATTCGTCCGGATGATGAAGTCTTCGGCAAAGGCGCTAAATATAAAGTGCCTGATGTGGATGTGCTGTCCGATCATGTGGCGCGTAAGGCGGCGGTGATTGAAGCGCTGGTGCCTGTACAGCAGGCCGAGCTGGAAAAAACGGAAATGCACAAGCTCTTCCATGAGCTGGAAATGCCGTTGTCCCGCATTTTAGCGGATATGGAGAAGCAGGGCATTTTGGTTCATGTGGAAGAGCTGCGCGCTTTGGGTAAAGAATTTGAAGCCCAGATTGAAACGCTGGTGCGCGAGATATACAGCATTGCCGGTGTGGAGTTCAATCTGAATTCGCCCAAGCAGCTAGGTGAAATTTTGTTCGATAAGCTGGGCCTTCCTGTTATTAAAAAGACGAAAACCGGGTACTCCACCGATGCCGAGGTACTGGAAAAGCTCGCCCCATATCATGATATTGTGCAAAACATTTTGCAGTACCGTACCATTGCGAAACTCCAATCCACGTATGTGGAAGGATTACTTAAGGAAATTTCGGATAAAACGGGCAAGTTGCATACGTATTTCCGGCAGACGGTTGCAGCAACCGGACGCTTGAGCAGCCAATTTCCAAATTTGCAAAATATTCCGATTCGTCTGGAAGAGGGACGTAAAATCCGTAAGGTATTTGTGCCGTCCGAGCCGGGCTGGTCTATTCTGGCAGCGGACTATTCGCAGATCGAGCTGCGAGTGCTGGCTGATATTTCGGATGATGAGCGCTTGAAGGAAGCCTTTGTCCATGATATGGACATTCATACGAAGACCGCGTCCGATGTTTTCGGCATCCCTGCGGAAGCCGTAGATTCTAACATGCGGCGTTCTGCCAAGGCGGTTAACTTCGGGATTGTCTACGGGATCAGTGATTACGGTTTGTCGCAAAACCTGAATATTACGCGCAAGGAAGCGGCTCGCTTTATTGACCAATATTTTGACGTGTTCCAGGGCGTTCGTCGTTACATGGATGATATTGTGAAGGATGCGAAGCGGGACGGATACGTAAAAACGCTGCTGGAGCGCAGACGTTATTTGCCGGAGATTAACGCCAGCAACTTCAACCTGCGTTCGTTCGCGGAGCGTACCGCAATGAATACGCCGATTCAAGGTACCGCAGCCGATATTATCAAACTGGCGATGGTACAGATGGATGTGGCGCTTCGCGACCGTAATCTTCGCAGTCGTATGCTGCTTCAAGTACATGATGAGCTTGTTTTCGAGGTTCCGCCGGAGGAAATGGAAACGATGAAAGAGCTTGTCCCGGCTACGATGGAAGCGGCGCTGAAGCTGTCTGTACCGCTCAAAGCGGAAGTTAGCTATGGAAGTAATTGGTATGAAGCGAAATAGGTTATTTCAACGAGTAGATAGTCCCAATTTAACGCTGCTTCCGTTATAATATAGGGTGAGGTGAAGACATCATGCCGGAATTACCGGAAGTAGAAACGATTAAACGAACGTTAAACGAGCTTATCGTCGATAAACATATAGATCATGTGACCGTAAATCTGCCGCGCATTATTCAGCGGCCTGATGATATAAACGCTTTTGCTATGGAATTGGCTGATCATCGCATTACAGGAGTGGAGAGACGCGGGAAGTTTTTGCGGATTCTGCTGGACGGGCTGGTGCTTGTATCCCATCTCAGAATGGAAGGGCGATATGGCCTGTATTCGGAAAATGATCCTGTGGAAAAGCATACTCACGTTATCTTTCATTTTACGGATGGTACGGAATTACGCTATCAGGATGTTCGCCAATTCGGCACGATGCATTTATTTACGGAAGGACAGGATTTGCTGGAAAAGCCGCTGAACAAGCTCGGTTTGGAGCCGATGGAAGAATCCTTTACGCCGGAGGCGCTTCGCGCCGCTGTCGGTACCCGTTCAACCTCGATCAAGGCTGCCCTGTTAAACCAGTCATATGTCGTAGGCATCGGGAATATTTATGTGGATGAGTCGTTGTTTAAGGCGGGTATACATCCGGCACAGCCAGCCAAAAGTTTGGATGAAAACCAGTTTCGTGTGTTGCACGAAGCTATTATCTCCACTTTAAGCGCGTCGATTCTGGTCGGAGGTTCGTCCATCAAATCATTCGTCAACGGGCAGGGTGAAGCGGGCGATTTTCAGCATCAATTGCAAATCTATGGACGTAGCGTTAAGCCTTGTGTTCACTGTGGTACATTGATCGAAAAATCCGTCGTAGCCGGACGTGGTACACATCATTGCCCGGTCTGTCAGCCCCTGCGTTGAACAGGTACAGTCACCCAAAGCCCATTCCTCTCATATATTGATTCCAAGTACCAATACTGCGAAGGGTTCCGGCTGCTTTAGGGCCCTTCCTTCGCAATGGGGGGAATTGGAGTGGCTAATCATTGGGGAGCCCTGCTGCTGCTGGCATTTGCGCTAAGTCTTGACAGTTTCGGAGTCGGTGTTACATATGGGCTACGCAAAATGAAAATTCCACTGCTGTCCATTGTTATCATTTCAGTATGCTCAGGTTTGGTCATTGGCATATCCATGCAGCTAGGCGCATTATTGTCCCAGGTTCTGTCTCCTGTATATACGACGGTTTTTGGCGCTGTCATTCTGATTGGGATTGGCTGTCACTCTTTGTATCAGTCTCTGCATCGCAAGGAAGATTTGATTGATGATCCTGATCCTGTGAGCAGAAATGTTCTGGAGGCTGAGAAATCCTTAGAAGTGCAAGAGGAACGGACTGTGTTTTCTTTGGAATTCCGCAAATGGGGTCTCGTTATTCGGATTCTCCGAAGTCCGTCTGCTGCAGATATGGACCGTTCAGGCAGTATATCCGCTACGGAGGCGATTTGGTTAGGGATCGCTTTATCGGTAGATGCGTTCGGTGCAGGATTGGGAGCAGCTATGTTGGGCTTCCAGCCACTCGCTACCGCGCTGGCTATTGCATTTTTCAGCGGGACATTTTTGATTGCAGGTATGAAAACAGGTTTCTGTCTATCGGCATTTCGATTTATGAAGGCGCTGGGTGTGTTACCGGCATTATTATTGATTATGATGGGTATATTGAAGCTGTTATGAGGTGAAAGAGCATGAATATCGGATTAACCGGAGGTATTGCTACCGGTAAAAGCACCGTGTCGGCTCTACTGGTCGCCAAGGGTGCGCTGCTGATCGACGCAGATGCCATTGCCCGGGAAGTAATGCTTCCGGGGCAACCGGTGCTGACGGCGGTCATACAGCATTTTGGACAAGCTGTGATGAACAGTGATGGAACTTTGCACCGCAAAAAGCTGGGCGAGATTGTATTTGAAGACCCTGCTCAGAGGCAGGCGCTTAACGATATTACACATCCTGCGATTCGTGAGGAAATGCGTACGCGCATGGGATCTTACGAACGCGAACATCCGGACAAACTTATTTTGGCGGATATCCCGTTACTGTATGAGTCAGGGCTGGAAAGCTTGTACGATGAAATTATGGTGGTATACGTACCACGCGATGTGCAGCTCCAGCGTCTGATGCTCAGAGATGGATTGACCGAGGAACAAGCCGGACTTCGGTTATCCGCGCAAATGGATATTGAACAAAAAAGAAGCCTGGCTGATATCGTCATCGACAATAGTGGAACACAGGCTGAAACAAAACAGCAAATTGATCAATTCTGGCAGCGAAAGGGACTGGCATGAATATTTTGCGCAAAAAAAGAGTCCTGCTGACTTTGTTTGTTGGGTTTGTCTTGATTCTGTTTTTTAATTCAAACTGGATGTCGTGGTTCTATCCGATTCAATATAAGGATGAGATCCGGCAATACTCGCAGACGTATGAAGTGGACCCGTTTTTGGTGGCGTCCATTATCCGTGTTGAGACGAATTTTAAGGCCAGCAAGCAGTCGCACAAAGGTGCACTGGGACTCATGCAGATCATGCCTGATACGGCGAATTGGATTATGGACAGCACCCAGATCCAAAAGGTTCCGCTGGATAACGTCAAGCACGAGCCCGGCACCAACATTGAGCTGGGAACCTGGTATGTGCATAACCTGTCGGTAAAATTTAAGAATAATCCCATAGCTATCGTTGCAGCTTACAACGCGGGCCCCGGTAAAGTGCAGGAGTGGCTAGATAAGGGCGTATGGGATGGGAAAGAAGAATCCATTAAGCAAATCCCTTTTGGCGAGACACGACATTATGTACAGCGGGTTATATACTACTACAGGCAGTATACGAAGATTTATAATCAGTTTTAATGGGTGACGAGGCAGCATGTAAATATATCATGACAATATGGGCCTTTTTCCATTAAAATGAAAAAAGTGCAGGACAGACTGTGTTTGGCAGCCCATCCGTACACTTTTTTTGTTACTTCTGCGTTACCGCGATTATTGGTATTGACCTGCCAATTGTTGTTCGGCGATCGTTACGAGGCGTTTTGTAATGTAGCCCCCGATCGAACCGTTCTCATAGGAAGTCATGTTACCTTGGTATCCATCTTGAGGAATGCTGATACCCAGCTCTTGAGCGATTTCATATTTCATTTGCTCCAGAGCGCCGGAGGCTTTGCTGACTACCAGGTTGTTGGAGTTGCCATTGTTTCCTTGTGCCATTGTTGTTCACCTCCTCGCGACGTGGTAAACATATTATGAACCGTTTTGACAAAATTATTACGAAAAAGTATAGAGAATTTATTGGAAAAAGGAAGTGGTGAATTTATGAAATGTCCGTACTGTACCTACAATGGAACAAAGGTGCTGGACTCGCGGCCCGCGAATGACAACAAGTCCATCCGCCGCCGCCGTGAATGTGAGCAATGTGCTAGGCGTTTTACCACCTTTGAAATGGTGGAGGAGACTCCGTTGATGGTCATTAAAAAAGATGGCAGCCGTGAAGAATTCAGCCGTGATAAAATGCTGCGCGGTCTCATTCGGGCCTGCGAGAAGCGTCCTGTATCAGTCGAGCAGCTGGATATGATCGTATCCCAGGTGGAAAATGCTATCCGCAACACAGCCGCCACTGAAGTGGACAGCCAGCAGATCGGCGAGCTGGTCATGGAACAGCTCTATCCTGTTGATGAGGTCGCCTACGTACGCTTTGCGTCCGTATATCGGCAGTTCAAAGACATCAACATGTTTATGAAGGAACTGAAAACACTTTTATCCAAAGATGCAGCCAGCGACTAGATCGCTGACTGTATCTTTGGTTGATGGAGGAAGGGTAATTATAAATTTTTTATAAAAGTATTGACACAGGGGTAATAATTTTATATGATATAGGAGTCGCTTGAAACAGATGATTGAAATTACATAAAATGGGGCCTTAGCTCAGCTGGGAGAGCGCATCGCTGGCAGCGATGAGGTCAGGGGTTCGATCCCCCTAGGCTCCACCATAATAATATGGACTCTTAGCTCAGTTGGTAGAGCAGTTGACTCTTAATCAATTGGTCCAGGGTTCGAGTCCCTGAGAGTCCATCCTTTAGAAAAACGGCAGAAATGCCGTTTTTTTGTTTTGAATTTAGCTTTGTTTTCCTTCGTGGTCACACGTTCGGTCACAGGAGGCCCTACATTTCTTGATGAAAAATAAACGCCATGTTCTCTCTAATGAGGACACGACGTTTATTTTAGTTTTACTCCATGCTTTTAAGAAAGGCAGTCATCAACCTATGAACTTGTTACTTGTGATCAAATCCGTTAAAGTCCCTGAGCATTCCGATAAAATGTTCAAGTTGTTCATTGTCCCATCTTGAAATGTGTTCGTAAAATACAAATTCTTTCTCTTTTAGAGCATCAATCGTCTTTTGTTGTCCAAGCTCAGTGAGGGATAGAAGTATTCCTCGACGATCATCAGGGGAGGCTTCCCTTTTCACATAACCCAAAAGCTCAAGTTGTTTGACGAGACGGCTAACCGAACTGCGATCCATAGCTGTTGATTCCGCCAGCATAGTGGCGCTTGTTGGTCCATATGAGTACAGCCAACGGATAATATGGAAACCCGCAGGTTGTATTGAAGGGTCAAAACGTGCTGCAGTTTTGACATTTAGCGCATGTGAGGCGCTTATGAGCGCATTGATTTGCTCGCCGAGTTCCAACTCCAGTTGTCCTCTCTGCGTATTTTTGTGTTGATTATCATTCATCCTATTTCACCTAACCTTAATTGATAAAGTAAATCATTCAAGTTAATTAATTGACATATATCAATCAAAATAATATAGTTGATTTATATCAAGTATATAGTCACGCCAACTGAATGTCAAAACTTAAGACGGGTCTAACAGAGCAAAGCAATGAACGGCCCATTACATTGACAATGACTATTTCTGCACAAAGGAGAATCAATATGACGGCTAATCCGATTGTTGTAATAACTGGCGCAACAAGTGGTTTGGGGCAACTCGTTGCGATTGAATTGGCTAAACGTGGTACTCATCTTGTCCTGACAGCCAGGAGCAGGGATCGCGCTGAAGCTACTAAAGAAATTATTAAAGGTATGAGGCCCTCAACAAAAGTAGACTATTTTTTAGGGGATCTATCTTTAATGAAAGATGTCAGACGTATGGGAAACGAGATTTCAACTGCATACCCCAAAATAGATGCGCTTTTGAATAATGCAGGATTGCATGCATTCGAACAACGGGTAACCTCCGAGGGATTAGCAGAAATGATGGCTGTGAACTATTTAGCACCGTGGTTATTGACGCACGCCTTACAGCATTCCTTGAAAAATGCAGGAAGCTCCAGAATTGTCAATGTTGCCTCTGAGGCTTCACGCAATCATGGCGAGCTTGAGCTCC
>NZ_PNXQ01000014.1:51485-204716 GCF_005217525.1 Paenibacillus terrae
TTTACTGCCAGAGGCTCGTCTGCAATTTATGGAAAAACCAAGCTGTTTAACATTATGTTTACGGGTGAACTGGCACGTCAATGGACTGGTACGGGGGTCAGTGTTAACGCTCTGAATCCGGGGTTTAATGTTACTGGTCTCGGACGTGAGCTCTGGTTTGCATCAATGCTTGAGCGTTTATTGAATTTTTTTCATATTGGTGATCCACGCAGAGGAGCTGATATTATGACTCGTTTAATTGTGGATCCGCAGTACCAGGCAGTTACAGGAGGGTATTTTAATGTCGGAACCGGACATTCGATTGTACCTGTACACCCCGGTGGAGATATTGCTATGCAAAATAAACTGTGGAACTGTACGAAAGAATTACTACAACAAAGAGGTTTTCTTAACAATATGACCTGATTTTATGGATTACAGCGGCTAAACTGAGGACTGTATTGTAAAAATCCAAGGTGGGGTAGCATGAGCATAGTATACTCTTGCGGAATACATGATCTGCATAAGATGTGGAATTTGGAGAATAGCAGTAGCATGAAAAAGGTTTGATCATTTATAGTGTAGATATCGTTTTTGTGCTATATAATTGGACTTTTTTGCTTAATACAACGCAGAGGACTGAAAGACATTCCTCAATATTTTGTAATGGAGGCTTTGCTTGTGGATAACGTTGTCTCGGAGTGGGCAGAGTCCCATTTTCCTTTATATACTGCTGAAAGCATCCATTCGCTGTACAGCACCTCTAATTTTCCGATGTACAAGATTCATGAGAGTGTAACCGTGCTGATTGCGATTGCCAGCGGCAAAGGCATTCTCAGGATTCATGACCAAATGTACGAGCTTGTGGAAGGGAGCGTCATCCTTCTCCCGGCGCATAGCCATGCCGCTTTAATTACGAATCTCCAGCAACCACTTCATGCTTATAAACTTTTAATCCGTACGCTTGAGCAGGTGAGCGCTCTGCCCGCAGGCGCAATGATGCGGAAAAGCGAGGTGGCATCCAATGCCAATATTCAGTTTTCCCATTATGAACCTGCGATTGTGGCTAATGTGGAGGAGCTGTATATCCATCGTTTACCTGCTAGTGAAGCCCGTCATGTGCAGAATCAAATTATCTTTCACCTAATCATTCTTCAACTGTTGAAACAGCAGGAGGCCAAGTATGCTGCCAGTGAGCAGCCGTCGATGGAACACAGCATTACTTATTTGGAAAATCACTATAACGAGAAAATAACGCGTGAGCAGTTGGCCGCGATTGCAGGCGTAAGCCGATCACATTATTCTATCCAGCTTAAGCAGCTTACCGGTTTTTCCCCGAACGAATATTTGTCGCGGCTGCGCGTTCATCGAGCCAAAGAGCTGTTAATTAACGGATCAGGCACGCTCCGGGAAATTGCAATGAAGGTAGGTTACAAGGATGAATTTTATCTAAGCCGTCGTTTTAAGCAGCATACAGGAGCATCACCTTCAAGCTACAACCGCGGATCATCCCAGCGTGTGGCTGTATTGCTTATACCTTACGCCAGCCATCTGTTGCTGCTTGGGTTGGAACCTGCTGTCACCATTTCGGAAAGCAGCGAATATGTGAAGACGAATGGTCTGGAGCCACCGCAAACGATGAAGTTTATAAGCACGAACTGTTCTGCTGAACAGGTGAACTCAGTATTGCTCGATACCAACATTGAGTTGATCATTGCAGCCAAACAGCATTTGCACCAATATGGGCTAAATCCTGAGCATTTGCGAGTTGTAGCGCCTATCGTGGAAATTTCATGGATGGAAATGGGATGGAAAGAGCATCTGCGTCGTATTGCACATGCTGTTCAGCGGAGCGATCGGGCAGAGCAGTGGCTGGCTGCTTTTGAAAAGGAAGAACAGGCAGCCCGTTCACTGATCCAGCAATGCGCAGTCGCTCATGAAATTATAACGATTCTGGTGATTAAGCCAGATAAGCTGCTCGTTTACGGAGCGAGAAATGTCGGATATATTATCTATCAATCGCTTGGACTACGGCCTCCTGAATTGATTGGGCAGGAGATGAAGAAGCGTGGGGATCAATTTCATTCTATTCCCATTGAGATATCCGAACTTGCAGCTTATGCTGGGTCTCAATTATTGGTTGCTGTGTTTCCGGATGAGAAGGGCTCCACCGCACATAGTGAAAAGATATTCAGGTCCTCCTATTGGAGCAGCCTTCCCGCTGTACAGCGGAATAATGTACATCTGCTTGACCTGGATGAATGGTTGCCCTACAATCCGGTTTCTATTCGTTTGCAGCTTCAACGCGCGGTAGCTTTATTTACAAGTAACCAATAGTCCAAGTCATTTTCCAAACAAAAAGGCATGGATCGGTGCATAGTGGTTCCATATAATTAGTTCATACAAATGAGAATGAATTTCATAATCAATGAAAAGGTGCTAAGTTTAAGATTAGCGTCTCATGCACGATATGAAGACTCATTGAACATAGCGTTTTGAAAGGGAGAGAGTTATTTTATGAAAAAGCTTTTTATTCCGCTGGTACTTTTACTTGTGGTTGTATTGAGTGCTTGTGGCGGAAACCAAGCGAACCATACCCAGAATAGTAAAAGTTCGTCCTCTGAGGCTGCTTCGGACTCTAAATCGGAATCTACCACATTCGTCTACCAATCCGAGAATGGCCCCGTGGAGGTTCCGACCCATCCACAACGCGTCGTTGTGCTTACCAGGTTCTTAACAGGTAACGTTATGGCGCTCGGTGTGCCTCTGGTCGGCGTGGACGAAATGTCCAAGACCAACCCGAATTTTGTAGAGAAGCTCGAAGGCGCCGAGGCGGTGACAGATGAAAGTCTGGAGAAGATCATCGAGTTGAATCCGGATCTTATTATCGGGCTTTCAGATATTAAGAACGTCGATAAATTTAAGCAAATCGCTCCTACGGTCACTTATACATATGGCAAGGTGGATTTCTTAACCCAGCAACGTGAAATCGGAAAATTGTTGAATAAAGAAAAAGAAGCACAAGCCTGGGCCGATGATTTTACAGCCCGTGCTCAAAAAGCCGGAAAAGAAATCAAGGCGAAGATCGGTGCAGATGCGACGGTTTCCGTTATCGAAACATTCAATAAGCAACTCTATGTCTATGGCGATAACTTTGGCCGCGGAACCGAAATTCTCTATCAGGAGTTCGGACTCGCCATGCCGAAGAAAGTCAAGGAGGCGACCCAGAAAGAAGGCTATCTTGCCTTATCGACGGAGGTTATGAAAGATTACCTAGGTGACTATGTCATTTTTAGTAAAAACGTGGATGAGGATAATTCGTTCCAGAATACCGAAACGTACAAGAATATTCCCGCAGTCAAGAATCAACGTGTCTTCGAGGCCGATGCGAAGGCGTTCTACTTTAACGATCCACTGAGTATGGAATACCAATTGAAATTTTTCATTCAACATTTTCTCGGTCAGTAAGAGTTGATTCCTATTTCGGGACTGCAACGCTTAGGGTCGTCTACGATTCAAATCATGGCAACGATTCGTCTTTCGTTGTGAACCAATTTACCCGATGCGAAGGAACTTGTTAACCAACAGTTTCTTCGCATATTTCATTAAAGAAGAGATGAGAGTCCGATGAAGATTAAACAACATGCCTTTCCCTTTGCATATAAGCTTCTTGGCAGCGTGCTGGCGCTCATTTTGTGTTTCATCATTTCAATGATATTCGGTGCAGCGGAAACGACGCTCCACGACCTGTGGCTTGCTCTCACCTCGGGTACCAAGGATGACAAGATTCTCATCCTGCGTGAGATTCGGCTACCCCGCGAGCTGGCGGCGATGCTGGTTGGTGCCGCTTTTGCTGTGTCCGGTGCTATTATGCAGGGAGTTACCCGAAATCCACTGGCTGATCCAGGCTTGCTGGGCCTGACTTCCGGCGCCAATATGGCGCTCGCATTGGCTTTCGTATTCATCCCCGGGATCAACTACTTCGGCATCATGGTTGCCTGCTTTCTCGGTGCTGCTCTGGGAGCAGTGTTAGTCATTGTCCTTGGCTCAATGCGCCGAGGACACCTGTCCCCGATCCGAGTCGTTCTGGCGGGAGCGGCTGTCTCTGCGTTTTTGTATGCCATCTCGGATGGCGTCAGCATCGCTTTCAAGATTTCAAAGGACGTATCCATGTGGACCGCCGGGGGCCTGATTGGAACGACATGGGGGCAAATACAGGCCATTGCGCCAGTGATCCTTATCGGAATTGTGGCAGCTCTGATACTCTCCAACCAATTGAGTATTCTCAGCCTGAGCGATGAGGTGGCGGCAGGATTAGGGCAAAATCTGTTAAGGATCAAATTCATCCTGTTCGTTCTTGTTATTGTGATTACGGGCGCATCGGTCGCGCTTGTTGGAAACATGGCATTTGTGGGGCTGATGATTCCTCACATCGTCCGCAAAATGGTTGGCACCGATTATCGGTATATCCTGCCTTTCTCGATTTTTGTAGGAGCTACGTTCTTGCTGCTTGCAGATACGCTGGGGCGCACGATTAATGCACCTTACGAGACTCCGGTGACGGCCATCGTGGCGATGCTGGGCTTGCCATTCTTTCTGCTCGTCGTGCGTAGAGGAGGTAAAGCTTTCTTATGATCCTATCCGCCCTTGTTCGAAAACAACGCCTGATTCTGCTCATCAGTTTAGGGCTAATCGTTCTAACCGCTATAGCCAGCATGGCTTGCGGGTATTCTTCATTATCGTTTGACAGGCTGATCCCTGTTTTGTTCGGTCAAGGCACCTTCAAAGAAGAGTTTGTTCTGTTCTCCGTCCGACTGCCACGGATTTTTATTACGTTGTTGTCGGGTATGGCGCTTGCGTTATCCGGTTCTATTCTGCAAAGTATCACCCGTAACGACTTGGCCGACCCAGGCATCATCGGCATTAATTCTGGGGCGGGCGTAGCGATTGCGTGCTTCTTTCTGTATTTCCCGATCGATGTCGGATCGTTCGTCTATGTTCTGCCACTTGTCGCTTTTATGGGCGCATTGGTAACAGCAGCTTTGATCTATGTTTTCTCGTATAGCCGAACGAGCGGACTTGATCCCATCCGGCTTGTACTGGTGGGGGTTGGTTTCTCCCTTGCGCTGTCGGGGATCATGATTGTAATCATCTCCTCGGCTGAACGCTCGAAGGTCGATTTTATCGCGAAATGGATTGCGGGCAATATATGGGGCACGGACTGGCCGTTCATTTGGGCACTGCTTCCCTGGCTGATCCTGCTTATACCGTTTACCTTGTACAAATCTCAACGTCTCAATCTTCTTGCTTTGAGCGAACCGTCGGCGATTGGCGTCGGTCTGAGGCTTGAACGGGAACGCCTCGTTCTTATTCTGACGGCGGTCGCCGCGGCTGCATCTGCGGTATCCGTCACAGGCGGTATCGCGTTTATCGGGTTGATGGCCCCGCACATGGCCAAGTCACTGGTCGGCCCACGCAATCAGTTGTTCATTCCCGTCGCTGTTCTGCTTGGCGGCTGGCTGCTCTTAACCGCGGACACGATTGGTCGCAATCTCACAGATCCCGACGGTATTCCAGCGGGCATCATGGTGTCGTTAATCGGTGTGCCTTATTTTGCTTATTTGCTGCTTAAAAAATAGCTCCCATTATTAAAAAGAAGGAGGAGGGATATCTCTAAACATTAAGAACTATCGCTGATAAGCATCAGGTCAAGGCTTTCATTCATGGTAATCCATATGTGTAGTCCGGGAGGGGAGCAGATCTGGGACTACACATGTGGATTATTTTATTTTCCTTTTCTCTAAATGGGGAAACATTTTAACGCCGAATGACGTAATCAGCAAGGATTTTTAGATACACATCATTCACCAATTTTCGGGGGGCAAATACGGCAGTTAAGAAAGTGAGAGACTTGGAATGCGCGATTTTTTCATTCATCATGGAATGATCGGCTTCAGGTAAATGGATGACGGATAGCAACTGCGAAGGCACCTTCTGTCGATACACTCGTTCGGTATCTTTGACATCAACATTTATATCTTTTCCAGCTAGAACCAATAGTACTGGAGAATGGAAGTAACCTAATTCTTCAGTAGAGTCAGACTGATAATTCTCACCTATAAAATACCATCTTTCTCTGGAAATTAAATTGTCAGAGTTAGCTATTTTCAGGTATTCTTCGTAAGAAGCATGTTTTTGCAGTAACTGCAAAATCTGTTGATTATAGTCCAATCTCTTTGTAATTTCTTGCGGAGTAGCCCCAGCTTGTTCCATCTCTTTTCTGGTGTTAAATTGCCCTTGTGTAATCCAGTTCACTGCTGGTGATACCAGGATGCTGAAAGCAATGTTATGCTCCTCTTTCACGATCTTCGGAATGACCCAGCCTGCTTGACTTGCTCCCCATAGGCCGATTTTCTGCTTATCGATCATCGGCAAGGTTCTCGCCCAGGCTATTGCATATCGGATATCCTGTGCCCGGTCCTCCATGCTTTGGTCCAGCCAATTTCCAGGAGCGCCATTAATACCGGGCTTGTTCAGTGACAAAGAGGCATAACCCTTGGAAGCGAACCTTTCCCACAGTGGTTTGTATCCATCATCGTATGTGTCATTGATCGGACCATCTCCATGGACAAAAACAACCAGTCCAACCTTTCCTGAGTAGTCCTTAGGCAAAGCTAATGTACCCGTTAATATCCCTTTAGGAGTCTCAATTTGTACCTTTTCTTCCGTCATCTTGTAGGAATTTTGATATAAAATAAACAATATTAAGGCAGCGGCCAGAACTGCCGCAATACCAAGAGTAAGTGTTAATGTTTTTTTCAATGATGTTCTCTCCTCGAATGCAGTGTAGCTTCTTTCCAGCTCATCAGATGCCATACAGGCTCCTTGAACCAAAAATGCCGCAAACCATTATATTTGGATTGTTCTACTTCAAACGCTAGTTTGTGATACAAACGGATAGCCCCTTGATTCTTATGCGCTACATGAAGCGTCAACACATCAAAACCGGATTC
The DNA here is from genome assembly GCF_005217525.1 of Paenibacillus terrae. GTDB lineage: Bacteria > Bacillota > Bacilli > Paenibacillales > Paenibacillaceae > Paenibacillus > Paenibacillus terrae_C. The sequence continues at coordinate 58,478 of NZ_PNXQ01000014.1, forward strand.
AACCGTAAATTGCTGTGCGAAAGTTAGAAAACGTCGTCCTATCCCCTGATTACGATGACTTGCGCGAATCGCCAAATGATCGATGTAACACTCATCTGGGGCAGGCTTATATTCCAACGCATGCATACCTGTCAAAAATTTAAATACATTGAAGCAGCCAAAATGTTTTATGAGCGGAACCCAAGAAATAGGTATTGTTTTAGGGAGCGAAGAGGAAGGTGCTTTCCATTTGAGGGAGAGGACACCGACAACTTCTTTGTTCTCTTTAACTACAAATTGCTTCATCGTTGAAGGATGAGGGTCTTGAACCCAGACCTTCATGAGTAGCTGCTGTATATCCTGATCCTCCAGTGTAACAAGAGCTTGAAATTTAGTTTTAAATGATTCCACTAAGAGCTTACATACAGCTTCATAGTCTTGTTTTTGATAAGCAACAATATCAATTGACTCTGGACTCATGTAACGGCCTCCCGCACTCCAAAAAGTTTATTTTACTTTAACTTGAATCTCATAATACAACCTGTTGTTGTCGAACATGGAAAGATAGGATTTTTCCACCAGAATAAATTTACTTTGGCACTTATATTGGTGCTGAGCAACATAGCGCTCCAGCTGTTGGATTTCATATTCAATCTCAGCGTCTTCAGTGACGGAAAAAGGCTTATAAAGATAGCTGCCTTCTTCCAGAATATAGTCAGCTGTATCTGTTATTTCTGTCGTTTCATAACATAGCTTCACCTGTCCAGAATCAGCTAGATAATGCAGATCATTTTCAAATAACTGGGGTGGGGCGGGCCGCTGTTCGAATAGATCTCTGGCAGTTAGCTCTTGACCCTCCTCCAATTCAAACCACAGCTTTAAATATCGGGGGCCAAACAGCCGGATCTGATATCCATGGTCCTGCTGGGTGAGGTTATGATGTTCTTTTAGCACTTTGTGAATAAACTGCTCAAGCTGCTTCAAGTTAGCTATTTCATCCTGTACTTTCTGCAACGAATGCTCTAAAAGATGGTTATAGTCATCGGATGAGTAGGAAGTCATACATTCTTCAATCTGACCCACAGAGACATTTAATTTACGTAGCATTAAAATATGGGAAAGCTGATAAATCTCATGAAGACCATACATTCGATATTGATTTTTTTCTGTGTATGACGGATATAGAATCCCCTTTTCTTCAAAATATCGCAGTTGATGTACAGATACATTCATAAGCTGTGAAAGCTGGCTGATCGTAATGTATTCTTTCAATGACAGGACTCCTTCTGTGTTGTTGAATAACACTACTATAAACCTTAGGTCTGACCTAAGGTCAATAGCAAATGGAGGACAGCAGAAGATGCGCAAGTGAACGAACATAAATGATTTACCTGTCCGCGATAACCCGGTATAATCATAGGAATTAGATTAATGAGCATAATAAGATGTTCAGGATGAAGTTTAGAATGGGGAAATCATGTTGAAGACTTTTAAAAAGGTATATATTGAAATTACAAGTATCTGCAATCTCGCTTGCAGCTTTTGCCCTCAGACGCAGCGTGTGAAAAAATTTATTGATCCTGAAATCTTTCGGAATGTTCTTGATCAGGTCAAGCCGCATACGGATTTCATTTATTTGCATGTAAAAGGAGAGCCCTTGCTTCATCCGAAAATTGACCTTTTGCTGGAGAGTGCTCATGAAAAAGGGTTGAAGGTGAATATTACCACCAACGGCACTTTGCTGCCGAAAACCGGACATAAGCTGTTGGGTCAGCCTGCGCTACGACAGATGAATTTTTCGCTTCACAGCTTTGACGGGCATGAAGGCTCGGTAGACCGGGAAGGATATTTGGGCAATATTTTTACGTTTGCAAGAGAAGCTGTCAAGCATAATGTCATTATTTCGTTTCGTCTCTGGAACCTGACTCAAGATAATTTGACGAATGTGCAGCGTCAGCGCAACCGGGAGACACTTGAGCGATTGGAGCAAGAATTTGGGTTAGACTACCGGATTGAGGAAAAAGTGATACCGGGCAGTGGGGTCAAAATCGCACCAAACGTTTATTTAAATCAGGATCACGAATTTGAATGGCCAAGTCTGAGTGCCCCGGAGGATGATGGAAAAGGCTTTTGCCATGCGCTTCGCAGTCAGGCTGCGGTATTGGTCGATGGAACAGTCGTCCCTTGCTGTCTTGATGGGGAAGGCGTTATAAATTTAGGTAACGTGCACGAGCAATCTTTTACCGACATTGTTGAAGGGGAACGTGCAAATCGCTTGTACTTCGGATTCTCCAAGAGAGAAGCGGTGGAAGAGCTGTGCCGCAAGTGCGGGTACCGTAAACGATTTGGAACCTAACAGAGATTGGGCGAGTGGGACATGGAATCTCTGACAAATCGCCGTTCCCATATTGAGTTTAAACCCATAGGAAAAAGCCGCTAAATACCAAGGATTGATTGGTGTTTAGCGGCTTTTTTGCGTACGTGAAACATGTTCACATTCAACTGTTAGCCAGCGCTTTGGCGTATTGTTTGCCTGCCGAGAGAAGGCTGTCGCTCAGTTCAGGATCATTAACTGAACGTGCAAGCACTAGAGAACCGACCATACTGCTGAACAACGCGCTACCTTTGGACAGATCCATTCCCGCCAGATTGGAGATAAACGTAATCATACGTTTCAGCTCCTGCGTGAATATCTGCCGGATTTCTTCGGAAGAACGGGCTATGTCTACGGAAAGAGCAGGAATAATACAGCCCATTTTTGTTCGATCACGGTGATGGGTGCTTAAATAGTAGTCGATGATAACATTAATTTTGGGATCTTGCGCTTCTTGGTCAACAGCTTTCTGAAGCAGTGCGAGGGTATCACTGACAGCATAGCGACAGGCTTCAGCGACTAGCTGTTCTTTGTTCTCAAAGTGTGAATAAAATCCGCCGTGAGTTAATCCAGCCCCTTTCATAATAAAGGGCACACTTACATCGTGGATACCGTTGGCGCGAAAAGCCTGGGCAGCACTTTCAACGATCTTGCTCCGTACTTTCATCTTGTGGCCTTTTGGATAAGGCATTGTAATCACTCCACGGCTTCATAATGCTAACTTCAAAATATTATAATCATCATAATAAAGCGTGTCAATTGTTCTTCATGCCACAACAACTTCAGCAGAGCTGACCACGACTATTGACGTATGCAAAATATGATGACTATAATATATTATGATTATCATATTTAAATCGGCAATTTTAAAGGGAGGCATCAGGTTATGAGCAAGCTTGAATCTGTAGATACACTGGTCATTGGATCAGGTCCGGGGGGTTATGTGGCGGCAGGGCGTTCTGCTCAGCTTGGAATGAAGACAGCCATTGTCGAACGCAGTCAGCTAGGTGGAGTCTGTACGCATGTGGGCTGCATTCCATCCAAAGCTTTGATTGCCGAAGCACATCGCTATGAGGTACTCAGGCAGTTCAATCAGGCCGATACAGCAGCGTCATTCATAAATGCTCAAGCCTTCAAGCAGGGGATTGTGAATAAGCAGGCAGGCGGAGTCGGATATTTAATGAAAGCGGCAGGTGTGAGTATTCTGGAAGGGGAGGCAAGCCTAGTTGATGAGCATACAGCTATCATCAAGCAAAATGGAGCGGAACAAACGATATCCTTTAAGCATGCCATATTGGCAACCGGTTCCCGCCCAATCGAGCTGAAAGCATTTCCGTTTGGCGGACGTATTTTGTCCTCTACAGAGGCGCTTTCGCTTCCAGAGGCTCCGACCAGTCTGGTCGTGATAGGCGGTGGATATATCGGCATCGAGCTTGGACAGATGTATGCCAAATTTGGAACTAAGGTAACAATTCTGGAGGGAGGGGAACGGATATTGCCGGGATTTGAGGCGGATCTTGTGGCCCCTGTTGTCAAGCAGTTGAAGACAGATGGCGTAAACATCGTAACTGGTGCGACAGCCGAAAAAGCCGTGCAGAATACGGATGCCATTACGCTGCATTATTCAAAAGATCAGGAGCAGTATCATGTTACCGCAGAGTTTGTATTAGTTACTGTAGGCAGAAAGCCCAATACAGATGGCACGTTAGGACTGGAGCACATTGGCTTGCCAGTGACGAGCAGAGGGCTGATTGAGACAGACGAGCAGTGTAGAACGGCTATACCCCATATTTTTGCCATTGGAGATATTACGGCGGGTCCAGCTCTTGCCCACAAAGCTTCCTATGAAGCGAAGATTGCGGCAGAAGCGATTGCAGGTCAAGCTGCCAAAGTGGATTATAAAGCCATACCGCTGGTTGTTTTTTCTGAACCGGAGCTGGCTAGTGTTGGCCTAAGTGAAACCGAAGCCAAGGAACAAGCATTACCGATTGTCATTGGCAGAGCCTCGTTTGGGATTAACGGCAGAGCACTGGCACTAAGGGCAGCAGACGGATATATCAAAATCGTAGCAAAAAAAGATTCGGGAATCGTACTGGGGGCGCAAATCGTGGGTGTTGAAGCCTCAACACTCATTTCGGAGCTTGCTCTAGCTATCGAGATGGGCGCAACCGTAGAAGACTTGGCTCTAACCATTCATCCCCATCCCACATTGGGAGAAGTAATTATGGAGGCTGCGGAGAACGCGGTCAAAAAAATGGACAGTGCAAAGTAGAGGCACCGTACGAAATCAATTCATTGCCTGTGAGAATGGTTATCAACTATAATATATTATAGTTGAATGTGAATGCGATCAGGTACGTGGATGGTTTGGATCGGGGGCTGGACAAAAGCAATGAAATTAAATGATCACATCTTGCTCTGGAATCATGTTTTTATACAAGTGTTGGATGTTCGTCATAAGAAAATGGGTAAAGAGGAGGAGTTGCGGAGCTATAGACTTCCGGCTAGTGCGTTCTTGTTTACTCTGCGCGGTAGTGCGCGAGTGCGGCTGGACGACAGCATTCATAGGGTGGAGCGTTTTCATGTGCTGCATGGGGGAAAAGGAATGTGCCTGAGCGTCATTACGGATGATGTGCTTGAATATTACATCATCCTGTACAAGGCAACGTTGGCCCTGACCTGTCGCAAGGAGATTGCACAATTGTTGGAAAAGGAAAATCCTTTTCAGAATCAGTATGCCTTCGCACCTCATTACCCACTGCCCCTGTATGATAAAGTAAAGCTGTTGGAGCAAGAATGGCGTAAAGCTTCCGGACTTGGAAAACTGCATGTCAAAGTCTTATTTCAACAATTTGTATATGAGCTGTTGCAGCAGTTGTATCGACAAGGCATTGAACCCCTTAAGCCCGACCTGGTAGTGCAGGCTGTAGCATATATTCGTGAGTACTCCAGCCGCTCTATGACACTTGAGTCCATTGCAGAGGAACTGCAGTGTAGCACCGGGCATCTATCAAGGCTGTTCAAGAATAAAATGCATACCAGTCCGATTCATTATTTGGGTCAGGTACGGATAGATCGAGCAGCTCAGCTTTTAATGGAGACGGACGCCACTTTACAGGAAATTGCGGAGATTGTGGGGTATCTGGATGCTCATTCATTAAGCCGCAGCTTTAAGAAATATAAAGGACTTTCTCCTGTACGATTTAAAAATGAACGGCAGCATCATGTCAGGAAGCAAGATCAGGATATGCCCCAAAAGATGCTAACATATGCCCTTCAGCAGACTTCTTCCACACGTTATACTGATATTGATTATCAATATCAGTATAACGTGGAAGGAGATTTATTCATGCACGGAAGAGTCAAAATAACCGCCATGATGATTATGCTGTGTTTATCATTGATGCTGGGAGCTTGTTCAGCTCCTGCCAATACAAATGGAAGCTCGCAATCAGAGGCTAATTCTACAACGACAGCATCCAATGGCGATGGACAAGCGACAGTGCAAGCAAAGACAAGAACAGTATCGACACTAAAAGGAGATGTAGAAGTACCTGCAAACCCGAAGCGAGTTGCATCTGATCAGTATATGGGTCATCTTTTGAAACTGGGAATTATTCCGGTAGGGGTCAGAAGCTTTATGCTGAATGAGGCCTGGATTGATAAATCAGGATATCCCAAAGAGAAGTTGGTCGGAATCAAGGATCTCGGCGAATTTCCTATGAATCTGGAGAAACTGACGGTTCTGCAACCGGATTTAATCATAGGTTCGATAGAAAAAAACATCGACAGTTACCAAAAGGTTGGAACAACTGTGTTCCTGCCATATTGGGAGGGCGAATCTACACCGGGGCCGCTGGATAAATTCCGCAGAATTAGTGAAATCTTTGGTAAGGAGAAAGAAGCCGAGCAGTGGATCACTGAATATGAGAATAAAGTCGCAGAGGCCAGAAAGAAAATTGACGGTATCGTTAAGGACGGAGAGACAGTTTCGATCGTGCAGGTTGCGAACAAATCAGTATATGTTTTAGCGGCAGAAGGCGGAAATTACGGAAGTCCAACCATTTATCAGATGTTAAAGCTGCCACCTACGAAGAAAGCATTGCACATGAAAGAAGGATTTGAAAATATTTCGCTTGAGGTTTTGCCTGAGTATACAGGGGATCATATCTTTGTGTACGGTTCGGAAGATGATGGGGCCAATCAAGTTCTAAATAGTGAGCTATGGAAAGGCCTTCCGGCTGTAAAAAAAGGACAGGTTTATATGTACGGTTCATTCAGCGAAAAGGGCGATGAGTTTGTCATGGAAGATCCTTATTCGCTGGAGCTTCAACTTGACACGATTGTTAATATCTTATTAGCTCACAAAAAATAAAGTTTTATATAACTTTTAACAAATCGGCTCTTAGCCTGATTCGTGCAGAACGTGTAACATACATTTCCGATAAATCATTTGGTCCAAAGAGAAATAAACCGCTAAATACGAGGGAAAACCCTGTGTTTGGCGGTTTTTGTATGATGAATTCCTCCATTCCTAATATTCCAGATATATCTCATAGTTTATGTGTATCATCTGGATAAGGATTGGATAGGGAAGAGTCTCTAATTACTGATTTTTTATCAAGCTTCTTGTGGCTCGGGTCACTATTCGTTTGGTTTCCTTCGTATCCGAAGTCTCCAGCCACGCATCACAAACCTGAAGCACCCATTCCGGCTTGGTTTTACTGGCATCATTCAGCCAATTGCCCACGGAGTCCTGTACATATTTGATCGGGTCGGATTGGACAGCTTCCAAAAGTGGAAGAGCCAGCTCTGGGTGTTCTTTTAATTCGGGAATATGCTTGGCCCAAACGCCCTGTGGACGGGTCGATTCGATGGCAAAACGACGGATATTAGCATCCTGATCCTGTACCCAACCGTTTAACAGTTGAAGCGCTTCAACCAGTTGCTTGGAAATCGGTTCTCTTACGGCCATCCAGGCAATTTCACGCACCCCAAAATGTGAATCTGCTGCAAAAGGGCGAATGCTCGCCAATTTCTGTTCTACCCTTAAAAGGGGATCAACCCCGATGATATAGGCAGCCCAGCAGCGAATACTGTCTGAAAGATGAGAGGCCATCGCATCAAAGATCCGTGAGCGCTCTTCTTGTGCTTGCTGCTCGAACAGGTTCAGCCATGCTCGCGCGATTGCAGGGATCATTTTCATAATCTTCTTTTCCTGCAAATGGTTCAGTTCGGAGAGAAAGACATCGGATTCTCGCTGTAAGCCAAATTCATCAAGTGCATTTCGTAGCAGTACAATATGATCGACAGCCAGCCATTCGGTGAGATTCACCGTCTCAAGCTGCCCCTGCTGTAGTAGTTGAACCACATCATCAGGGATATCTATTCCTTTGCGAGCCCCTTTTCGTTGTAATATCGAATCTGGAATTAAGAATTGTTTTTTAGGATTCATATATTGCCCCCATCAGTGCAGATAGATAAGAATTATTTTTTAATGGTAATTCTAGAGAGAACGAAGAACATGTAGTACCTCCGAAGGTTCCATACGTTTTTTATAATCAGCATCAGCATATCCTGCACGAATGATACCTTCTTTATCAATTACATAGGTAGCTGGTACGGGGAGTTCCCAGGCACTGTTACCATGAAAAGTATCCAGAGAAATGTCTAATGATTTGTAAAGCTCATGTGCATATTCAGGGAGTTTAAATTTGAGATTGTATTTTTCTGCTATTTGATTATGCAGGTCACTTAACACAGGGAAACTCAATTCGTTCTTTTGCTGTACTATAGTTGAATACTCGGGAGTTTGTGGACTAATCGCGATTAATTGAGCATGGGCGGACGTAATACCATCCATGATTCGCTGATATGCTTGCAGCTCCAGATTGCAGAATGGACACCAGCTCCCTCTGTAAAAAATAAGAACAACAGGACCTTTTGCTGTTGCTTCAGATAAGGTTATGGTCTGGCCTGTAAAGTCAAGTAAACTAAATTCCGGCGCTTTGGTTCCAAGGCTTAATCCATAAGTGGCATTCAAAGTGCGAATATCCTGGATCGTTTTATCAAATATATCCAGTACTTCTGAAGGAAGCATTTTTTCCATGTCTGCTTTGGCTGCTTCCAGATCACTTTGTAATTTTTGATATTCCATTCCGTTCACTCCATATCGTATGTTTTTTCTGGTAGGTATACGATACTTCTTTTCTCTGTACTATAGATGTAATGTAGCTTACAACTCCAGCAGCTTTTCGCGATGGATATAAATGGTTTTAAATCCGGTCTTAATGACCTTTTCTTTTACAAGCTCCTGTAAAGCAGCAGTTACAGCTTCTCGGGTTGCACCGACCAAATGAGCGATTTCTTGATGGGATAGCGGGAAATTGATTTTATAATACTCATCTTCACTTTGGAGGGCGAACTGATCGGACAGTTTTATAAGAACATATAAAATTTTATCCTGTAAATTCCCCAAAGCCAGGTGTTGGGCCAAACGGCTCATACCTGAGATTCGATCGCTTAACACTTTGATCAAGTTCATCATGAATCGGGGATGTTGGATTAAAAAATGCTCAAAACGGTCTTTGTCCATCCGGCAGATATCGCATTCTTCTATCGTTTCTATATACATATCCCTTGTCCCTAGTGAAATCATATCCATTTCACCAAATACATTTCCCTCGCTGAGGATATCCAAAGTAAATTGCTTTCCGTCAGCGTTTAGCTTATAAAGACGTACTTTTCCCTTCTTTACAAAATAAAGCCCTTCGGAAAAGGTATCCGGGGTTTGAATAAATGTATTTTTCGGTAGGGTCGTAATGGAAGTCATTTGATCCATTTCAACTAAATCCTCTAATGAGAGACTATCAAGCAGATTGAATTGGGATAGGTATTGAATGCTATTCATATGTTCTCCTTATGGTTGCTGGTGGTGTACAGAATCATAATACAATTATAGCTTTTTTAAGGAACTTTGGTCTCTTCTATTACTCACAGCCAGAAGTCTATCTGGAGAAGATTATGGAGGGGGGCTTCATTAATCTCCCCCCTCAGGAGTTACTGCGGATGAGCTGAATAAGGTTCAGGGCAGCGGCAGATAGAGGTTCATTTTTGCGGGTACAGATAGCGATTGAATTTTGAAGCTGGATGTCTTCGACGTATACCCGGCACAGCTCGCCGCGTTCTACATATTCGCGTACGACCAACGAAGACACAAAGTTCGCACCGTATCCGGCAATAACTGCGGTAATGGCCTCATGCAATCCCGTGAAGTTCAGGGTGATCTGGGGAACTGGAGCATTGTAGGTTCGACATAAGGAAAACAATCGCTCCCGTGTCGAGCTTCCCTTTTCACGCATAACAAAGGGTTCATGCATCATCTCTAATAAAGTGACCTGCTGATTAGCGTATCGGTGATCCGGTGCGACGACAAACCATAGCTCATCACGAAACAATTCTTCTGTCTCAATCGTATCCGGGTGTTGCTCTGGCAGTCCCCCATAGACGGCAAAGTCCACTTCTATATTTAATAGCTGCTTCAATGCATCATTGGAATTGGTTGTGTTAATCGTCATTTCAACGTGTTCATATTGTTGCTTGAACTTCGCAATCCAGGTCGGAATTAGAAAATGAGCCGGTAAATAAGTAGCAGCCAGCCGGATATGCCCATGGGTTCCATCACGATAATCCTGTGAAAATTGTTCGATTTGCTGTTCAACGGCAAAGAGCCGTTTGGCGAGTAAAGCAAGCTTTTCACCAGCATCGGTCAAGGCAATTCCTCTTCCCAGCGGCATGAGCAGTGTGAGGGATATTTCTTTTTCGAATTTTTTAATTTGAGCGGTAATAGCAGGTTGGCTGATATTTAATAGTTCAGAGGCTCGGGTCACACTTCCGGTGGAGGCGACCACATGGAATAAACGTAACGCATGCAGGTTCATTGTAGAACTCTCCTTTTTCGATCATTCATATATTTAGATTATAAATAACGCAAAAACATATATTATTTTTATAATAATAATTCATTTACAATCAAAGTGTAAGTTAATACAAAGGAGAGTGGAGCAAATGAATCAAACGAATCAAACGAACACATGGGATCAAGTAGACCAGTATATTTCGGATCGTCTCATTCCGCATGATGCTATTCTGGAACAGGTACTGGCTGTTAATCAAAAAGCGGGATTGCCTCCGTATGATGTATCACCCAATCAGGGAAAACTGTTAAATATCTTTGCTCAAATGCAAGGTGCACAACGCGTGCTGGAGATCGGTACTTTGGGAGGATATAGTACAATCTGGCTGGGAAGGGCGTTGCCGAAGGACGGAAAAATTGTTACGCTGGAAGCCAATCCGCTTCATGCTGAAACAGCCCGGTCCAACATAGTGTTGGCCCAATTGGATGGAATGGTCGAACTTCGTGAGGGAGACGCATTAAAACAGTTAGCACAGATGGAGGAAGAACGCGTTGCCCCTTTTGATCTAATCTTTATTGATGCAGATAAACCGAATAATCCATTGTATCTAGCTTGGGCACTCCGTTTTTCGCATCCTGGCACGGTGATTATTGGCGATAACGTCATCCGTGAAGGAGAAGTCATTCAAGCCTTAAGCACAGACCCTCGTATACAGGGGGTAAGAAAATTTTATGATTTGCTGGCTGAAGAATCGAGGATTACAGCTACAGCCATTCAGACGGTAGGGAGCAAAGGCTATGATGGTTTCGTCATCGGAATCGTAAATGGTTAAATGGCCGAAATCTGCTAAGCACAGAGGGGACCAACCCAGGTGTTTAGCTTTTTTGTTGTGGTAAAATGGTGCTGATGGAAGCAGCAGAACGTTTTTGAACGTTTACTGCTGAATTCCTATGTAAGAAGAATGGATTTACATAAAAATGGATGCCATTCCCTTTCAATGTAAACGCAACCATGGCGTTGGGGCTTGGAATTCACCATTTTGTAAAAAAATGAAGTTGGGATGAAGTTTTTTGAATCTTTTTGAATAAAAATGATTGTTTTTTGTGAGGTTTATGGTACGATATGAATAGTTGGGGGAATGAAGATGCTGACGGAAGAAAGATACAAGTTAATAATACAGCGCTTACAAGAGCGTGGTGTTGTAAAGTTGCAGGAATTGGTCGATCTGTTGGGCGCTTCTGAATCAACGATTCGACGTGATTTAATCGATCTTGAAGCCCGTCAGTTGCTAAAGCGGATTCATGGCGGGGCAGCCTTGCTGAATCAGAAAAGTCAAGAACCTGGCATGGAAGAAAAAACATTCAAAAACGTTCAACAGAAAAACGCAGTCGCTCGTATGGCCGCCAAAGAAATTTTGGATGGCGAATGTATTTATCTGGATGCGGGAACAACAACGATGGCGATGATTCCTTACATTGAAGCTAAAGACGTGACGGTCGTGACAAATGGCCTATCCCACGTAGAAGCACTGGTAAGCAAACGAATCAGAAGCTATCTACTGGGAGGGATGATGAAAATTCATACCAAGGCTGTAATCGGGAGTATTGCCCTGCAGAATATGGATAATTTTCGGTTCGACAAATGCTTTTTAGGAACGAACGGTGTCGATGTGGAAATGGGATACACAACTCCTGATCCCGAAGAAGCGTTGGTTAAACGGCGTGCCCATCAGCTATCCGGCAAAACCTATGTGTTGGCCGATTCCAGCAAAATTGGTGAAGTTACCTTTGCGAAGCTGTTCGAACTGAAGGAAGCTATCCTTATTACAGAATCGGTGCCTGAACGCTCACGCCGATCCATTGCTCAGAAAACTAAGATAATCGAGGGATAACGATGATATATACAGTAACGCTTAACCCTTCCATTGATTATATCGTGGAAGTTGACGACTTGAAGCTTGGTGATTTGAACCGGATGAAACGTGATTTGAAACTGCCGGGCGGCAAAGGAATTAATGTATCGCGTTTGTTGAATCAGTTGGGAGCAGACAGCACGGCGATTGGTTTTCTCGGAGGATTCACAGGCAGGTTTATCAACGATACATTGCGGGAGGAATCCATCAAAACTGATTTTGTAATCATCGAAGATGATACACGGATCAACATTAAGCTCAAGCATGGTGATGAAACGGAAATTAACGGCTTGGGACCTGCTATACGTGAGCAAGAGGCAGATGCGCTGGTGCAAAAGCTGTCGGGTCTCCAGAAAAATGACATTGTCGTCTTGTCTGGAAGCATCCCGCCATCACTTGGGGGGGACTTCTATGATCGGCTGATTAACGTGTGCCAGCAGACTGGGGCTGAATTCGTCATTGATACCACAGGTGAAGCGCTGATGAAGTCACTCGTTCATAAGCCGCTGCTCGTCAAGCCGAATCACCATGAGTTGGCGGAGTTGTTTGGCGTAACCATTCATTCAAAGGAGGAAATCGTCACTTACGGCCGCAAGCTGCTGGAAACAGGCGCAAAAAATGTTCTGGTTTCCATGGCAGGAGATGGAGCTTTGCTCATTACGGCAGACGAAGTGTACCACGCAAATGTACCGGCAGGAACGGTTAAAAATTCTGTAGGCGCAGGTGATTCCATGATTGCTGGATTCGTGGGTACGTTAGCTCTTGTTGGCGATCCGATCGAAGCATTCCGTGCAGGAGTGGCATCCGGAAGTGCAACCGCGTTCTCTGATGATCTGGCTACCAGAGAGAAAATTGAACAATTACGGCCGCAAGTCACGATTACAAAATGGTAATTCCGCTGCATCATGAGCTTATTAGGCGTGTGTTGACACGCTGATCGAACATAGGAGAGTGAGAAAAATGAGAATAACAGACCTGATGATTAAAGAAACGATGATCATGGACTTGCAGGCAACGACAAAAGACGGGGCGATTGAGGAACTCATCGCCAGTCTCGAAGCCAGCGGACGCATTAACGACCGGGCATTGTTCAAAGAAATGATTTACAAACGCGAAGCAGAATCCAGCACCGGAATCGGCGGTGGCATTGCGATGCCGCATGCCAAGACCAAAGCTGTGAATGAAGCGACTGTTGTTTTTGCAAAAAGCAGTAAAGGCGTAGATTTCGAATCGTTGGACGGTGAGCCGGCGAAAGTCTTTTTCATGATTGCGGCTCCAGAAGGAGCAGCGAATACGCATCTTCGCACACTGGCGGCGCTTTCCCGGTTATTAATTGATACCGATTTCATCGGTAAACTTATGAATACGCAAACACCGGGTGAAGTATCCGAGCTGTTTGATACTAAGCAGGCCGAAGTAGAAGCAGCCAAGCAAGCAAAAGAGGCGAAGGAAGAAGCTGCCAAGGCACAGCAAACGCCAGACGTTATCGTTGGCAACCCGGATTCTGACGAGTTTGTGGTTGCGGTTACCGCTTGCCCTACAGGTATCGCACACACGTTTATGGCTGAAGACGCTCTCATTAAGAAAGCGAAAGAGATGGGTGTAAATATCCGGGTAGAAACGAACGGCTCCGAAGGTGCACAAAACGTACTGACTCCGGATGAAATTCGTCGTGCCAAAGGAGTGATCGTCGCAGCCGACAAGAAGGTCGAAATGGCCCGCTTCGACGGCAAGCCTGTATTGCAAAGACCGGTAAGTGACGGTATTCGTAAATCTGAAGAACTGATCCGCAAAGCGCTAAACGGCGATGCTCCAATTTACCGCAGCGAAGGTAAGGGGAACGCGGAGGAGACGAAAGCAGAAAAAACCAGCGTCGGCAGCAAAATTTACAAGGATCTAATGAACGGTATCTCTCATATGTTGCCGTTTGTTGTAGGCGGCGGGATTTTGCTGGCTATCTCCTTCCTGTTCGAACAGATAGCGGGAGCGGAGAATCCGATTGTCAAGCTGTTACAAACGATTGGTGGCGGAACAGGTGCGTTCCACTTCCTGATTCCGATACTGGCCGGATTTATCGCGATGAGTATTGGGGATCGTCCGGCATTGATGCCAGGTATGGTTGGTGGTCTGATGGCTGTAAACTCTAATGCAGGTTTCCTTGGCGGTCTGGCAGCAGGTTTCATGGCTGGTTATGTGGTTATCTTCCTGCGTAAAGCTTTTAAAGGTTTGCCGAAAGCGCTGGATGGTTTAAAACCAATCTTGTTATACCCGGTATTTGGACTCCTAATTACAGGCGCGATTATGTTCTACCTGTTCGATCCGATTTTCGGTGGTATTAATACGTGGCTTGTCAATGTTCTGAACAATTTGGGTACAGGTAATGCAGTGATTCTGGGTCTGATTCTTGGTGGAATGATGTCGATTGACATGGGTGGACCTTTCAACAAAGCGGCTTATGCATTTTCAATCGGTGTCTTTACTTCCAGTGGTAACACGAACGGGGCTATGATGGCTGCTGTTATGGCGGGCGGTATGGTACCTCCGCTGGCGATCGCATTGGCTTCGACGTTCTTCAAAAATAAATTTACTGAGCAGGAGCGTAAGTCTGGTTTGACGAACTATGTACTCGGTTTGTCCTTTATTACGGAAGGAGCAATCCCATTCGCAGCTGCTGACCCTCTGCGCGTCTTAACCTCTTGTATTGTAGGTTCAGCGATTGCCGGTGGTCTGACACAGTTCTGGAAAATCAATCTTCCAGCTCCACATGGCGGAATTTTTGTAGCAGCTCTTGCCAATCATGCTTTGCTGTTCTTGCTTGCGGTGGCGATTGGCTCTGTGATTTCCGCGCTCATTCTGGGACTGTGGAAAAAACCGCTCGAAACGAAATAACTGGCGTCACTTCCTCTAGTCTCCATAATAGTAAAGCCGCTAAACACTAGGTTTATGAGTGTTTGGCGGCTTTTTCTTTATGCAAAGGTGTCGGCTTGCGAACTAAAACGATTTGCGCCTAGCCTGAGCTATCGCCTACAAAGCTCCTTAACCAGTTGCATAAACAGTTTTCGGGCTGAGGACATATATTGCTGATGCTGGTTGCTCTGTAATAGTCCAATAGGAATATTAGGGTCTGTTAGCTGGAGGGGTAAGGTGACTAAATCATCCGACAGAGGCAATGACGATAGAACCACTCCAACCGAAGGAATCGTTTTTACAAATAAAGTTATAGACGAGATTTGGCTTACGGTATAAAAAAACGGCATCGACGGAAAGCGGGAAAGCTCTTTTTCCAGCCGGATATGGTACAGGCAGTTCTTCCCTCCAACGATAAGCGGGTACTCATACAGATCTTCGAGATGAAGCTCGCTTTTTGCAGCGAAGGGATGATCACGGGATACAATAAAGGCGATTTGTTCGTGATACACAGGTTCAAAGTGCAGGGCGGGAACCGAGTGAGATTCCCCGCAAATTGCAAAATCAAGCGTGTTGTCCAGCAAAGCGTGCGAGAGCGTATCCGTGTTTCCAACTGTAAAATGGCACGTCATATTCGGTTTATGCTCCCGAAACTGAAGCAGAACCGCAGGTAGTACGGAAGCCGCCACCGTTTCGATCACACCGATGTGGAGGGTGCCGATTTCCTCCTTTTTCAGAGAGTTGGCCTGATCTAATACATAATTCCAATGCTGAATAAGCCCATTTACCTCGTCTGCATACACTTTTCCTGAGGCCGTTAATTCTGCATCCCATCCCCTTTTAAAAAGCTGAAATCCCAGCTCCTTCTCCAGTCGCTGAACTTGGCTGGTTACTGTAGACTGTGCGTAGTTTAATTTGGCGGCAGCCTTTGAGAAGGTTCCTTCTTCAATAATGGTACGAAACGTGGTTAGCTCTTTCAGATCCATGAACACTCATCTCCATCGATAAAAATGAATATATTTATGATTATTTTCAATTATATAGATGAAAATAGATGGAGTACAATTAATTTATCCCAACGGACAGGAGAGATGAACATGCCATTTGTACGAGTAGGTTACATGGAGGATCAATACACAGAGAAGGAGCTGCCTTTAATTAGCCGCTGTATCCTGGACGCTTTGATCGAGCATTTTCAGGTACCGGAAAAGGACTACTTTCAGGTTTTTCATGCTCATAAGCAAAGCGAGTTTTATTATAGTCCGGATTATTTGGATATACCCAGAACAGATAAGCTGCTGTATATCCAAATTACGATGGGATTAGGTAGAACTACGGAGCAAAAAAAGAGTTTCTACCAAAGGTTATCCGAACTCTTATCCACCGAATGTAAGATCAGGCCGGAGGATGTATTTGTCACACTGGTGGAAACGGAATTTGAGGATTGGTCCTTTGGCAACGGACTTGCCCAGATGATTCTGTAGCTGGAAACTGCACATCTGCATACGATCTGCATAACTGCACATCAGGGACGAAGGGAAGTGTTGAATGAATGAAGCATAAATTAATCACGTCGAGTGTGCGGGAAAAGGTTGGTGATTTTGCACCCGCTTTTGTGAGCTATACGGAGGATGTTCTTTTTGGGGATGTATGGAGAAGAAGTGAGCTATCTCTCAGAGAACGGAGTCTCATAACCGTTTCCGCATTGGTAGCGGGTGAGCATGGGGGGCAGCTTCCCTATCATCTGAATTTGGCTAAGGATAACGGATTATCGGAAGAAGAACTGGTTGAGGTCATCACTCAGCTTGCCTTTTATGTAGGATGGCCCCGAGCCGCCTCAGCGATTCAAATCGCCAAAGACGTATTTAGGGAAGGAAAAGAGAGTTAGGCGTTCGATCATCCACGAATTTTATACCCAAAAGACCGCTAAGCACAAGGACTCAAGTGTTTAACGGTCTTTTTGGCATGGCATGAAATGGATAATAGAAAAGCCTATCTGATCAGATGCAGACAAAAATCCAAATCCGCTTGAAGATGCTCCTTCATCAGCCGTTCTGCCGTGTCACCATCATGCGCCCGAATCGCTTCGCAAATGTGCTGATGCTCGTCAATCAGAAAGGGGCGATGATAGTAAACGACCGTATGACGGAATAAATAAATGACGGATTGCATCCGGTCAAATAAATCAATCATCATCGAATTATTGCTGGCGCTCATAATGATTTCGTGAAACTCTTTATTCGCTTGCATCACCTCATCCAGCGAGCCGGAGCGCCCAATTTCCACACATTGCTCCAAAGCCAGCAGCTCTGTCTCGGACAGATAGGCCGCTGCACTTCGCGCCGCATGTCCTTCAAGCAGCATACGCAGCTCAAAGGTATTACGCAGGTCGGTTTCAGAGAGCTTGACTACACGCTTATTGACGATAAGCCCCTCCTGCTCCAATTTACGGATGGATTCACGGATAGGCGTACGGCTCACACCGAGCTGCGTAGCAAGCTTTTCCTCGACCAGCTTGGTTCCCTGAGGAATCGTTCCGTTCAGAATCATATCACGCAGCGTTTCATAGGATTGCTGGTGCGCCGTTCGGGAGTTATTGCTGCTGTACTGCATGTCATTCACCTCTATGTCTACTTTAGCGAAAAGACGGAGGTTAAACAACGTTTATCCTATGTATTCAATAAAAATTGATACAAATTTTTAATTTTTGTATACAAAAATGAATTTATTGTGTACAATTTCAAATGTAAAGACAAATTAATAGCGCTTACATGTGATAAAAAGCGTTTACAAATGGATTTTTATAAAAATCCTGAATAGGAAATCGAATTTGAAAAGCTACGGAGGGACTTTAACATGGCAAAGAAAATTGGATTTATTGGATTAGGTATTATGGGTCGTCCGATGTCGTTGAATCTTTTGAAAGCAGATTACGAGCTAACCGTATTTGATATTAATCAGGAGGCAGTCGCTGCTTTGGTGGCATCAGGGGCGCATCCAGCCGCATCTCCCAAGGAAGTTGCCGAGCGCAGTGAGATTATTTTCACGATGCTGCCGAATTCCAACCATGTGAAGGAAGTGGTTTTGGGCGAGAACGGGATTTTAAAAGGGGCTAGTGTTGGAAGCGTTATCGTGGATATGAGTTCCATTTCCCCCGTTGTCTCCAAAGAGCTGTCGGTGAAAGCTGCTGACGCTGGTCTGCATATGCTGGATGCACCTGTCAGCGGTGGCGAACCGAAAGCAATTGATGGGACATTGGCGATTATGGTTGGTGGAAAAGAGTCCGTGTTTGAACATATCTTGGATGTTCTGCATGTGTTGGGTCAGGATGTCACCCTGGTTGGTGATAACGGCTGCGGTGCAACGGCAAAGCTTGCTAATCAGATTATGGTTAATCTGAACATCGCAGCCATGTCCGAAGCGCTCGTATTTGCAGCCAAGGCGGGTATTAATATCGAAAAAATGTACCAGGCTATCCGTGGTGGATTAGCAGGCAGTGCGGTACTGGACGCCAAAGTTCCTCTGATTTTGGAACGTAATTTTGTAGCTGGCGGACGGATAGATATTAATCTCAAGGACATCACGAATGTTATGGAAACGGCTCATGATATCGGGGCACCTTTGCCACTTAGCAGCCAACTGCTGGAGATATTTCACGCACTGAAAGTGGACGGAAAAGCGGCAGACGATCATGGCGGAATCGTGCAGTATTTTGAAAAGCTTGCGGGTGTACAGGTAAAAGCAGAGTAGGTAGAGCATGCTAATCCAGAATTTGAATAAGGTGGAGATTACATGAATGTAAAAGCAGGATATACTTCGTTGTCAGCCCTTCAGGCAGAACTACCTTCCGAATGGGAAAACAAAGGGATGCGTCAGGAGATTCAACGGATAAATGACTCCAGAGGCCGGAAAATTATCGTTTTGGACGATGACCCAACAGGTGTACAAACAGTTCATGATATCGACGTTTTGACGCAGTGGGATGAAGAATTGCTTCGTGAAGCATTTGATTCCCCGGAAACACTCTTTTATATCCTGACCAATACTCGCGGGCTTGATGCGGAGACCGCAGAACGGATTAACCGCGAGATTGCTTGCAATGTACAGGCTGTTGCATCTGAAAAGGGAAAATCATTTACCTTTGTGAGCCGTAGTGATTCCATGCTGCGTGGATATTACCCGCTGGAAACGGATGTACTGGCAGAAGAAGTTTCACGTCAGAGCGGACGGAGCTACGATGGTCATCTGATCATTCCAGCCTTTTTCGAAGCTGGGCGCGTGACCGGAGGCAACACCCATTATATGGTGGAGAACGACACGCTGATTCCCGTACATGAGTCGGAGTTTGCCAAGGATAAAGTATTCGGCTATGAAAACGGCGATTTAACAGCATGGGTGGAAGAGAAGACAGAAGGCCGTATTCACGCCTCGGAATGTCTCGTCATTTCACTGGAACAGATTCGCAAGGGACCGGACGCTGTTCAAGAGATATTGCTGCAAGCCAAAGATAATGTGCCGATCATCGTTAACGTGCTTTCATATGCAGATATGGATGTGTTGTCACTGGGACTGCTGAAAGCAGAGGAGCAGGGGAAATCGTTCATTTTCCGTACAGCCGCTTCCTTTGTCAAATCATATGCCGGGATATCAGACCGGGATTACTTGCCTAAAGAACGTCTGATTGCAAGTGGACAGGAAGGCCATGGCGGTATTGTCGTCGTTGGTTCCTATGTTCAAAAAACAACACGCCAACTGGAGCAGCTACTGACGTATCCGGGTATTGTGGGTCTGGAAATTGATGTAGAGCGGGTGCTTGAGCCTGCGGGCTACAAACAGGAATTAAGCCGCGTCATAGAAGAAGCCAACAAACAATTGGCTGCGGGCAGTAATGTGGTTGTATACAGTAGCCGCAAGCTGATCGCAGTGAATAACAAAGCCGACAATTTCAAGATTAGCCAAACGGTATCCGGCGCATTGGTCGAGATCGTACAGTCGCTTGACATTGTGCCCAAGTTTATCATTGCCAAGGGCGGCATCACTTCCAGTGATGTAGCGACCAAGGGCCTTGCCATCCGCAAAGCGCGTGTACTTGGTCAGGTAACGGCAGGTATCCCGGTGTGGTTGACCGGAGACGAAGCCAAATTCAGCGGTATTCCGTATATCGTGTTCCCCGGGAATGTGGGCGGAGAACGGACATTGCTGGAAACCGTAGAGAAAATCGAAAACTAGCAGGGGGAACCCCTGTATTTTAACAACATAGAGAGCGCTTACTTAACTAAGGGGGTTATGTGATGTATTCCGTATTTGGACTCAGTCATGACGCAAGTTTGTTGTTGTATGCACTTATTTCTATTATCGGATTGATTGTACTGATTGCTAAAGTCAAAATGAACCCTTTTGTCGCGCTCATTGTCGGCGCTGTATTTATGGGTCTTATCGCAGGCATGCCGCTGAAAAGCATCGTAACGGCCTTTCAGGAGGGCGTAGCCAGTGTCCTAGGTTTTATTGCGATTGTGCTCGGTCTGGGTACGATGCTCGGTAAGCTGATGGCTGAGTCTGGTGGCGCGGAGCAGATTGCCAAAACGATGGTTCGGGTGTTCGGTGAGAAAAACGTCCATTGGGCCATGATGGTTGTCGCTGTTATCTGCGGTATCCCTGTGTTCATTCAGGTGGGTATCGTGCTGTTGTTCCCGCTTGTATTCGTGATTGCCAAGCATACGGGAACGTCGCTGATCAAAATCGGGATTTCCCTTGTAGCTGGATTGGCAGTCGTGCATAGTCTGATTCCGCCACATCCGGCGGCGATGCTGGCTGTAGGTATTTTTAACGCCAACATCGGTAAAACGATCTTCCTTGCGCTCATCGTAGCGCTTCCTTCCGCAGCCATTGCGGGTCCGATCTACGGAAGCTGGATTTCCAAACGTATCAAGGTGGAAACCTCCAGTGAATTGATGGAGCAATTTACAGAAACGAGAGAAAGAGAGCTGCCAGGCTTCGGTATTACACTTTTCACCATTATGCTGCCTGTTATTCTGATGCTCATGGCGACGATTGTTGATCTGATTTTGCCAGAAGCCAACGGCTTTAGACAGGTCATTGATTTTATCGGCAGTCCGATCATTGCGTTGCTGCTTGCCTTGTTGTTCTCGCTCTACTCTTTTGGTTATGCACGTAATTTCGACAGCAAACAGCTATTGAAATTTACGAACGATTGTCTCGGTCCGGTTGCTTCCATTATCTTGCTGATCGGCGCGGGCGGCGGTTTCAACAAGATTTTGACCGCCAGTGGCGTGGGTGACGCGATTGCAGGTTTTGCCCAGCATGCACATTTATCACCGCTTGTGCTTGCCTTCGTCATTGCGGGTCTGATCCGTGCAGCCGTCGGTTCTGCCACGGTAGCCATGACGACTGCGGCGGGTATTGTTGCCCCGATTGCGGTCACCATGCCGGGGGTAAGCCCGGAACTGCTGGTACTGGCTACAGGGGCAGGCTCGATCATTTTGTCCCATGTCAATGACTCCGGCTTCTGGATTGTTAAAGAATACATGAACCTGTCCGTACCGCAAACCCTGAAAACGTGGACGGTCATGGAAACCATTCTCGGGTTCAGTGCTTTCGGTATCGTGATGGTACTGAGTATCTTTATCTGACTTATATCATAATCTATATTTACCAAACGACTTTTAATCACGATTGTATTGTTATTCTGGTTTGAAAGCGTTATAGTAAAAGTAATTGAATGAAGGGGCAAATAACCTTCGGGATTGTTACTGGTTAGCAGGCGATACCCAAATAATGACTAATTATTTAGTCGTTATTTGGTTTTTTTTTGTTATTACAAACTTTGTCATTACATCAATGAGGTGAGTAGATATATGATCATCCGGCAAATATTTAACAACAATGTTATTCGGGCCGAAAATCAGGTTGGTCATGAATTTGTTGTCATAGGGAATGGTCTGGGCTTTAAAAAGAAAAATGGTCAGAGGGTCGATGAGGAAAAAATAGAAAAAACTTTTGTATTAAAGTCCGATAAAATTCCGCAAAAATTAATTGATCTCATTGGAGAAACATCTGTAGAGTATTTAAAGGTGGCGGATGAAATTGTAGGGAACGCGAAAAAGGAAATGGGAGATATTTTTAGTGATAACATTTATATCTCTTTGATTGATCATATTCAATTTGCTATCTCTCGGTACAGGAAATCCGTGGGACTAAAAAATTCACTTTTGTGGCAAATTAAAAAATTTTACAAAAAAGAATTTATGATTGGTATGAATGCACTGGATATGATCCACGCTCAATTTGGTATTCACATGGACGAGCATGAAGCAAGCTTTATTGCCATGCATTTTGTCAATGCAAGGCAAGACGGTCAGGGAATGAAGCAAACGGTTGAGATTACGGAGGTCATTGATGACATTTTCAACATTGTAACCGATTACTATCAGCTGGCATTGGATGAAACTTCATTCAACTATTCCCGGTTTATTACTCATTTACAATACTTTGCTCAAAGAATGCTGAGTAACGAACAAGAGCAACGAGCTTCAGGCGACAACTTCTTGTATGAGCAGGTCAAAGATAAATACACGAAGGCTTTTCAATGTACCCATTTGATTAATCAATACCTGGAAAGCAAGCATGAAAGCGCTATGTCGATTGATGAAAAGGTGTACTTGACGATTCATATACAGCGTGTGACTTCCAGAACCGATATGGCTGGTTCCTAGAAAAAAAAGCTTGCAAACGATTTCTAAGTGATTTATAGTAGGCTCACAACTTAAATATAAGGATTGTTACTGGTTAAGCAGGCGATACCTAAATGAATGGCAGTGATCATTTTCTTTGATTACACAGGCCTTTCGTTTAGGTATTTTTTTGTTTTCAGACAATCTGCCCAGAAGGAGAATGAACATGGACCATAAGAAAATGGGCGATGACATCGTACGCCTCGTTGGAGGAGAAGAAAATATTAACGGGCTTGTGCATTGTGCGACACGGCTCAGATTTGACCTGAAAGATTCAAGAAAAGCCGAAAGAGAAACGCTAGAGAAGCATGAGGGCATCATCACTGTTGTCGAAAGCGGAGGGCAGTTTCAAGTGGTTATCGGGAGCCACGTTGCCTATGTATATACGGAGATCATGAAAAACAGGGATTTTGGATCGGACTCTCCTGCGGCTGGTGAACCAAGCGGAAAGAAGAGATCGGTCATATCTACAATCTTTGAAGTTATTTCCGGCAGTTTCTCCCCGTTGATTCCGGTGATGGCGGGCTCGGGTATGCTGAAAGCACTCCTGACGGTTTTGACCTTGCTGGGGTGGATGTCTGCGACAAGTGATACCTATCTGATCCTGTCCGCTGCGGGGAATGCTGTGTTTTACTTCTTGCCGATTTTGCTAGGGATCACGCTCGGTATAAAGCTGAAGGCGAATCCTTATGTAGCAGGTGTCATCGGTGCGGCCCTCATGGAACCCAGCTTTACCGGGCTGATGGACAAAGGCTCTGATGTATCGTTTTTAGGAATACCGGTGGTCATGATGAACTACTCGGCCAGTGTTTTCCCGGTTTTCATATCCATCAGCATATATGCGTTGGTGGACAAGTTTTTGAAGAAGATCATTCTTAAGGATCTACAGCTTTTTTTAGTTCCGATGCTGGCTTTAATGATTATGGTTCCGCTATCTGCGATCGCATTCGGACCTTTCGGTACAGGGGTAGGAGATTGGATTTCTTCAGGTGTGACATGGTTAATCGGTGTAAGTGGCATTTTGTCAGGGATTGTTCTTGGTGGTTTTATGACCTTTATGGTCGTCTTCGGACTTCACTGGGGTTTTACGCCCATCACGATTCAAAATATCGGTGTTGGTGGTGATCCGATTGAAGCGATGGCTGCAGCAGCAGTATTTGCTCAAATTGGTGTGGCATTTGGTATTTTCCTGAAGGCGAAAAAAAATAAAACACTTAGAACTCTTGCGGGTTCCACGAGTATTACAGGATTGCTGGCTGGTGTGACAGAACCGATTGTGTATGGTCTGGTGCTTCGCTTTAAACGTGTCATTCCCATTGTCATTATCGCAGGGGCTATAGGCGGAGCCATCAATGGACACTTTGGGGTAAAAATGACGGCTTATGTTTTTCATAATATTTTTGCTATTCCAGTGTATACGCCAACCTTGATTTACGTGATTGCCATTTCATGTTCATTTATAGTTGCAACGGTACTGACCCTTATTTTTGGGTATGAAAGTAAGGTTAAGAAGGAGATCCCTGGCACGGTTGAATCCGTGAAAACAGAAGAGCCCGTGGCCGTCGACATCAAGAAAGAAACGATATACAGCCCGATCACAGGCAAGACTATACCACTGAGCCAAGTGAATGATTCTGCATTTTCTACAGAGGCCATGGGAAAAGGGTTAGCCATTGAACCGTCTGTCGGTGAGGTCGTAGCGCCGATAGATGGAGTCGTAACCTCGCTGTTCCCCACAGGACACGCGATAGGCTTGACTTCAAATGGGGGTACAGAGATATTGATTCATATCGGAATTAACACGGTTGCTCTGAAAGGGAAGCATTTTAATCCAGTGGTTAAAGAGGGCGACAGTGTGAAACAAGGCGAATTGTTAATCCAATTTGACAGGGAACAGATTATAGAAGCAGGATACGAAATCGTGACGCCTGTCATCGTTACACTTACTAAAAATAAAGTGGACGTATTCGAGACAAATCAGGAGCAGGTTCAGAAAAACGAAGTATTGTTAACTTTGGTTGTATGATATAGGAAAGCGTCATCATCACATACATGGATTGCGAACATCAGAAGGATATAACTATAACTGGAGGGACTATATCATGAAACATGATCAATTGAAGGCATTTCCCGAAGATTTTTTCTGGGGAGGTTCAACTTCCGCTTATCAAGTAGAGGGTGCATGGGACGAAGATGGAAAAGGCCCCTCTGTCATTGACATGGCTAATCACGTCGAAGGGGTCACTGATTTTAAGGTAACCAGTGATCACTACCATATGTTCAAAGAAGACGTAGCTTTGATGGCTGAAATGGGATTTAAAGCGTACCGTTTCTCTATTGCCTGGACGCGTATTTATCCACAGGGCGCAGGTGAAGTTAATCAGAAGGGAATCGCGTTTTACAGCTCATTAATTGACGAACTCATTAAATATGGTATTGAACCTATTGTTACCATGTATCATTTTGATCTGCCATATGCTCTTGAAAAACAAGGCGGATGGTCGAAGAGGGAGACGATTGACGCCTTCGAGCAGTATGCCAAAACGTTGTATGAGAACTTTGGAGATAGGGTGAAATACTGGTTAACCATCAATGAGCAAAATATGCTGATTCTCCATCCCGGCTCCATCGGAACTTTAGATACAAGCCTGGAAAATCCGCAAAAGGTACTGTACCAACAAAATCATCATATGTTAGTAGCGCAGGCGAAAGCGATGGTTCTGTGCCATGAGATGCTGCCTGATGCGAAAATAGGGCCTGCGCCGAATATTGGGGTCATATATCCGGCCAGTTCCAAGCCAGAAGATATGCTGGCGGCTGATAACTATGCAGCCATTCGCAACTGGCTCTATCTGGATATGGCGGTATTTGGTCGATACAATCACATTGCCTGGAGCTATTTGGTCGAAAAAGGATATGAGCCTGTCATTGAAGAGGGCGATATGGACATATTAGCGAAGGGAAATCCGGACTTTATCGCCTTTAATTATTACACCTCTCAAACCGTAGGAGAAAGCTTGGATGACGGAAATGATTTTTCACATACAGGAGATCAGCATGAAATTGTGGGTGAGCCTGGAGCATACCGAGGCTCGGTGAATCCCAATCTGCAAACGACGGAGTTTGGCTGGGAGATTGACCCGGTCGGTTTTAGATCCACACTGCGTCAAATTTATTCTCGCTACCATTTGCCTCTCATCGTGACAGAGAATGGTTTGGGCGCTTTTGACAAGCTTGAAGAAGGTGATGTCGTGAATGATCCTTATCGGATTGACTTTTTCAAGAAACATATCGAGCAGATTCAATTGGCTATTACAGATGGCGTAGACATATTCGGCTTCTGTCCGTGGTCTGCGATTGATCTTGTCAGTACCCACCAGGGCTCCAGTAAGCGGTATGGGTTTATCTATGTGGATCGGGAAGAGTTTGATCTCAAAGAATTGCGCCGTATTCGTAAACAAAGCTTCTATTGGTATCAAAAACTGATCGCCACGAATGGTGAAATTCGTTAATTAAAGCAGCAGTACAAGCACCTCCCTGAAATGGATGTTACCATTTTGAGGAGGTGTTATTTTGGGTCTAGGGGTTTCTTAAACAGCAGTGTTATCATATGTTATATAATAGAAGAAACACAAACGGAAAGGACACCATGCATTGACCTTACAACAATTAAAATATGTCATCGAGGTTGCCAATCGTGGCTCCATGAATGAGGCGGCAAAGCGGTTGTTTATTTCCCAGCCCAGTCTGTCGAACGCGATTCGGGATCTGGAGGAAGAAATTCATATCACGATTTTTGATCGTACCAATAAGGGTATTTCTTTGTCCAAGGAGGGTGTGGAGTTTCTCGGTTATGCGCGTCAGGTCGTCGAACAGGCGGAGCTGCTGGAAAGTCGCTATCTGGATGCCAAGCCTTCACCGCAGCATTTTTCCGTATCCACGCAGCATTATGCTTTTGCTGTAAATGCATTTGTGAATCTGGTGAATCAATATGGACAGGATGAGTATGAGCTGGCTTTGCGGGAGACGAAAACCCATGAAATCATACAGGATGTCAAAAGCTTGCGCAGCGAAATCGGAATCTTGTATTTGAACGAATTTAACGCCAAGGTCATTAATAAGCTGCTAAAGGATGCAAACCTGCAATTTAACAGCCTGTTTACCGCCAAGCCGCATATTTTTATCAGCACGAATAATCCGTTATCCCGGCAGTCCAGCGTGACCATCGACCAGCTTCATCCCTATCCGTATCTGTCCTTTGAGCAAGGGGAGTACAATTCCTTTCACTTCTCCGAGGAAATTCTCAGTACGTTGTCGCATCCGAAAAGCATTCGTGTCAATGACCGGGCAACTCTTTTCAATCTGCTGATTGGCCTGAATGGGTATACCATTTCTACCGGGGTGATCAGCGCGGACTTGAATGGTAATGAGATTATTTCTGTGCCTTTGGAATGTGAGGAATCTATTAATGTGGGGTGGATTTGTCATAAAAATGCTTCGCTCTCCAAGCTGGCTTCCGTCTATGTAGAAGCGCTGCATGAGGCGATAGGCGAGTAAAAAGTTTGGTATAGCTTTAGGCTATAACTAGCTATAGTTTATTGGAGTTACATTATAACTGAAAATGTGTGTTATCTTTCTTACAAGAACTTCACTACAGAAGCGAAAAAGGAGATAACCCTAATGAGCAGCATCCTTGACAATGCATCCCAACGAAAAGTGACCCCTTTCAGACATGATATGGTCGGCAGCTTTCTGCGTCCACAAGCGATCAAAGACGCCAGAATCAAATTTCAAAACAACGAAATCTCTGCGGATGAACTAAGAAAGATTGAAGACAACGAAATTACAAAGCTGGTAGAAAAGCAAAAATCCGTAGGACTTAAAGCTGTGACAGACGGCGAATTCAGACGCTCTTGGTGGCATCTTGATTTTATGTGGGGCCTGGATGGCGTGGAAAAGGTAGAGCTTTCGAACGGTTACCAATTCCAAGGCGTGGAAACAAGAGCGGAAACTGCACGCCTGACTGGTAAAATCGGTCACTCCCTTCACCCTTTCATTGAAGACTTCAAATTCTTGAAGCAAGTAGCAGGTGAGGATGCGATTGCACGTCAAACCATTCCGGCACCAGCACAGTTCCTGGCCGAGCTGTTGCGTGGAGAAAATAAAGAAACAACCGATACCTATTACAGCAATCTGGATGAGCTGGTGACGGATATCGCCAAAGCTTACAAATCCGTGATTCAAGCATTCTATAATGAGGGCTGCCGCAGCTTGCAGCTGGATGATTGCACATGGGGCATGCTCTGCGATAAAAACTATTGGGAAGCCAGACAGCATGCGGGTGAGAATGTGGAAGATACCAAAAAGCTGTTCGCCCGAGTGAATCAGGAAACCGTGAAGGATCTTCCAGCCGATCTGGTGGTTACGACCCACGTATGCCGTGGAAACTACCACTCCACCTGGGCATCCTCGGGTGGCTATGAGCCAGTTGCCGAAACTCTGTTCGGCATTGACAACATCGACGGCTACTACCTCGAATTCGATACCGACCGTGCAGGCGATTTCACACCGCTGAAGCATCTGAAAGGCCAGCAGCAGATCGTCCTGGGCCTCGTTTCCTCGAAAATAGGTGAATTGGAAGACAAGCAGACGGTCATTAACCGCATCAGGGAGGCCACTCAATTCGTGGACATCAACCACATCTGCCTCAGCCCACAATGCGGCTTCGCTTCGACAGAAGAGGGCAATATTTTGACAGAAGAGCAGCAGTGGAAAAAGCTTGCCTTCATTAAAGAGATTGCGGACGAGATTTGGAAGTAAGGGTTTAGGGGAATTGATTGGGTAGGTTCTTTAAACTAAAGATCCCGTTATCATAAAAAACACGCCACATGGGGCGTGTTTTTTTATTTTGGCGTGTGACTTAGCTTGCGTTTGAGCGCACCCTGTAGAGGGCATACCTGTTTTGTAGAATTATTGCCTTCCCCTCTACAAGTCACACTATTGATTTTACAGGAGCCTCTTGCCTTTCGCATGTAAGTAAAGGATGACATTTCAGTCCAATACACCTGCCAACATCACAACAAAGATTGGATTCAACAGCTATGATATGGCTCATAATTTTCATTTATAATAAGCACAAGGAGGCTCATAAGATGTTTGACCACAAGTCATTGCAATTGCTAACTCAGATGGTTAACTATCCGAAGTTGTCAATTCCGGAGTTGAGACTTCAATTGAATTTATCGCCTCGACAGTTTGAATATACGCTGAATAAATTAAATGCCGGACTAATTGAGTTGGAATTACCGAAGATTGAAGTAATTGAAATGGGGTTTAAGATTGACGAAAGAGTTAAGAAATACTGGAAAAATGAGGAGTTATCACTTGGTCGCAAGCAACTGGTTTTTCAAGAGAATGAACGACTGTATTTGATTTATTTATACACGTATATCCGGCGGGAGCCGATTTCGATCGTTCATTATCAGTCTTTGCTCCAGGTAAGCAGGAATACGGCCTTGGCAGATGTCAAAAAGCTACGTGCGCTTTGTCAGGGAGAAGGTGTCAAATTAGATTATAACCGAACGGACGGTTTTAAATTGGAGGGAGAAGAGCGTCACAAGCGGCGATTTGCATCGGTATGTATTGGGACACTATTACAGTTGCCGATGGGACGCCCGGGTATCAAGCAGGTGATGGATAGTTGGAAATATGAAGATGCGAGTACAACGATCAAGCAGCAATTAACCGATATGGCTCATGAGTATCAGGTCGTCTTTGTGGGCAACAGGCTGGATCAACTTATTTATGAGCTGTTGTTTCTGCAATTCCGCTATGGACGTAATGCACTGTTTTTGCCCGTTAAGCAAACAGAGTTAATACAACAACAACCACTCTTTCTAATGGGCAAGAAATTATCCGCTTATTTGTTTAATGAAGTGCATGAGATGGAGATCGTATATCTAACGATTCAATTATTGTCAGCTACGCAGGGCGTGCCCCATATTTATCCCAGTGAAGAGCTGAATTATGTATCTGACGAAATTATCAGGGAAGTAGAACGCCTGACCCTAGTACCCTTTAAAGAAAAACCTATTTTGCAATCGATCTTGTACAAGCATCTGGTACCAGCTTACTTTAGGATTATGTGTGAAGTGCCTTTATCTAATCCTTTAATTGACACTATCAAAGCAGAACATGATGCCCTGTTCAAACTGGTCAAGCAAGCGTTGAAGCCATTGTCTGATTTTACAGGGGAGTGGATCTCGGATGAAGAGGTTGGATACTTTACCATTTTGTTTGGGGGGCATGTCCGCAGATTAGAACTTGAACCTAAAGTATACCGGGCTACAATTGTATGTCCAAACGGGATCAGTTCCTCCATGATGTTACGGACGCAATTGTGTCAGCTATTTCCGGGCGTGCATTTTACGGAATCACATTCGGTTGCAGAATTAAAAAAGATATCTCCGGATAGCTATGACATGATTTTTTCTACTATTTATTTGGAATCATCCAAACCTGTTTACTTGACTCGCCCATTATTAACCGCATTAGAAGAAGATTATTTGCAACAAGCTGTTGCTGCTGATTTTGATCTGCCCGTACCTTCTGCGGTGCCCATAGATGAATTAATGGCTACCATACGGAAACATGCCACGATTAAAAGCGAAAAAGCACTTTATACAGATTTAACAAATCATTTACGACAGATGCGTTCAATTGAAAGGAGTCATTCCCCTATGTTGTCCGAGCTTTTAACTGTAGATAAAATTCGATTCACGGATGCTCCCCTGGATTGGAAGGAAGCGATTCAACTAGCAGCCAAACCATTAGAGGAACAGAACTATATTACACCTGACTACACACAGGCAATGATTAACAGAGTTTTGGAAATCGGTGCTTTTATTCATGTCGGCAAAGGAATTGCTATCCCACATGCAAGGCCGGAACAAGGTGTGCAGAAATTGGGGATGTCGCTGTTGCGAGTGAAAAAACCGGTGTTGCTGCTTGATCAGCCGGAGCATGCGATTGATATGTTTATTTGCCTAGCGGCGATTGACAATAAGTTGCACTTAAAGGCGCTGACGGAATTGACTTCGTTTCTGGTCAACGACGATTCGTTAAACCGTTTGAAAGAAGCTACAACGGCGGACGAAATTATAGCCATGATGCAAAAAAAAGGAGACGATAAAAAATGAAAATTTTAACAGTTTGTGGTTCTGGTCTGGGAACAAGCTTTATGGTGGAAATGAATATTAAGCAGCTATTGAATGAGATGGGCGTAGAGGGTGTGGAAGTAGATCATTCCGATCTGGGTTCCGCTACGCCTGGGAGCGCAGATGTGTTTTTTCTTGCCAGAGACATTGCTGAAGGCGGAGCGAGCCTGGGTGATGTGGTCGTTCTGGAAAACATTATCGATCTTGAGGAATTACGCACAAAACTAACAGCAGTCTTACAAGATAAAAATCTATTGTAAGGAGAATTGGCCCATATGAATAAAGCTTTGAATATACTGATTAACGTTTTGAGTGAGCCGTCTGTGCTAGTTGCGTTGATTGCTTTGGTAGGGTTGCTGGCTCAGCGGAAAAATCTCTCGGATATCCTGAAGGGAACGACCAAAACGTTTGTAGGATTTCTTGTCATCAGCGCAGGCGCAGGTGTTTTGCAGCAAGCTCTTGCCCCTTTTGGCGATATGTTTAAAGCAGCGTTTCATGTAAGCGGTATCGTTCCAAATAATGAAGCTATTGTGGCTCTTGCCGTGAGTAAGTATGGTTCCTCCACCGCATTGATTATGTTTTTTGGTATGATTGTGAACCTGTTGATTGCTCGTTTTACACGATTTAAGTACATTTTTTTAACAGGTCATATTACGCTATATATGTCATGTATGATTGCTATCATTTTATCAGTGAGTGGTTTCACATCCGTCTCCCTTATCCTTTTTGGAGCGCTGACTGTAGGTATTTTCATGTCGCTTTCTCCAGCCGTTGTGCAGCCATTTGTCCGTAAATTAACGGGCAATGACAATGTGGCTTTGGGGCATTCTGGCGCGGTCGGCTTTGCTATTGGCGGGCTGGTAGGTATGGCAGTGAAAGGCAAGAAAGACATTGTATCCACTGAACAAATCAATTTCCCTAAAGGACTCGGCTTTCTGCGGGACAGTACGGTCAGTATTGCGTTAACGATGGCGGTCTTCTACATCATTGTAGCCCTTTTTGCAGGTCCGGCTTATGTCGAAAGTCACTTGAGTAACGGGAAAAACTATATTTTATTTGCGCTACTTCAGGCAGGGTTGTTTTCTGCAGGCGTATTTATCATCTTGTCGGGTGTACGTCTGGTCTTGGCTGAAATTGTACCGGCATTTAAAGGGATTTCCTCGAAAATTGTACCGAATTCCAAACCGGCGCTGGATGTCCCTATTGTTTATACCTATGCTCCGAACGCGGTACTGATAGGCTTTTTCTCCAGTTTTGTGGGGGGGATTGTCAGCATGCTCATTCTGGTTTTATCCGGCGGGATTGTTATTTTACCTGGGGTTGTCCCGCACTTCTTCACAGGAGCAGCAGCAGGAGTGTTTGGAAATACCATGGGCGGTGTGCGTGGCGCCATTTTAGGCGCATTTGTGAACGGAGTGCTCATCAGTTTCATGCCCATTCTATTAATACCTGTTTTAGGGGATCTCGGGTTAGCCAACGCAACCTTCTCCGATTCCGACTTTGGTGTAGTGGGGCTGTTCTTGAGCGGGCTAAACCAGATGGGTGGAAAAACGATAACGATGATCGGGATCGGTGTGGTGCTGCTCATTATGATTTTGGTAAGCCTGAAAAAGCCGAAAAGCAGTGCGCAATAAACAATATAAATGAACACTATAAAAAACGAGGATCAGGAAGAGAGGACAAACTTTATGAGATTTGACCAGCAAGACCTTCAAGCCGTTATGGCCATCCGAGCATTATCTTTAGACGCGATTGATGAAGCAAACTCCGGGCATCCCGGATTACCTTTAGGAGCAGCACCTATGGCTTATGCTCTTTGGTTACAGGCATTACTTGTAAATCCCAAAAATTCGCGATGGGAAAATCGGGATCGGTTCGTTCTGTCTGCTGGCCATGGATCCATGCTCCTTTACAGTTTGCTTCACTTATCCGGTTTTAATGTGACGATTGACGATTTGAAGAAATTTCGCCAGCTAGGTTCCCGAACGCCCGGGCATCCAGAAGTCGGACACACCGACGGTGTGGAAGCGACGACGGGACCCTTGGGACAAGGGGTGGCGATGGCTGTTGGCATGGCATTGGCAGAACGGCATTTAGCAGGTTTATATAATAAGGAGTCATTTCCGATTGTGGATCACTACACATATTGTTTGTGCGGAGATGGTGATTTAATGGAGGGCGTGGCTAATGAAGCGATCTCTCATGCCGGCCATGAGCAATTGGATAAATTAATCATGCTATACGATTCCAATGACATATCGCTGGATGGAGAACTGAGTCACTCTTTCTCAGAAAATATAAAACAGCGGTTTGAATCCAGTGGGTGGCAACATATCCTGGTTACAGATGGGAATGATCTTACCGAGATTACTGCAGCGATTGACTTGGCACGAGAAAATCATACACAACCTACAATTATTGAAGTGAAGACTGTGATCGGGTATGGCTCACCGCATGCCGGTACGCATAAAGTTCATGGTTCACCTCTGGGAGAAGCAGGAACGGCTGCGGCAAAATTGAGCTATCAATGGGAACTACCGGCTTTTACCGTATCAGAGGAAGTATATACCCTTTTTCGTGAAAAAGTAGCAGCTCGTGGTGCCAAAGCCGAGGCTGAATGGCAGGCTCTAATGGTGAATTATACGGAAAGTTATCCAGAACTGGCTAAACAGTTTCATGACAGCTTTACCAATACACTGCCCGTAGATTGGGAAAAACCATTGGCTGATTACGAAGCAAGCTCAAGTAAAGCAGGACGAGATACCGGCAGCGACATCTTGAACTTGATTGCACAGCGAGTCCCTTATTTCTTTGGAGGTTCAGCTGACTTAGCGAGCTCCAATAAGACATTAATTGCAGGAGATGAACGTTTTTCTAAATCAGCCCCAGCAGCACGTAACATTTGGTTTGGTGTACGTGAATTTGCGATGGCAGCTGAAATGAATGGCATAGCACTGCACGGTGGGTTAAAGATTTATGGAGGAACTTTCTTTGTATTTTCCGATTATTTAAAAGCAGCTATACGCTTGGCGGCCATTCAGCAACTTCCAGTGATTTACGTACTAACCCATGACTCTATTATCGTAGGAGAAGACGGGCCTACCCATGAGCCGATTGAGCAACTGGCAGGATTGCGTGCGATGCCGAATTTAAATGTAATCCGTCCCGCAGACGGCAATGAAGTGATCGCTGCCTGGCATGTGGCGATCTCATCAGTTTCAACACCGACAGCACTTGTCCTTACACGTCAGGCTCTGCCGATCCTTGCAGGCAGCTCTGAAAAGGCGTTGGAAGGTGTGAAAAAAGGCGGATATGTTTTAGCGCCTGCTTTCAAAGAAGTACCAGATTTGCTGTTAATCGCAAGTGGTTCAGAGGTGAGGCTGGCTGTCGAAGCACAGAGTATCTTGGAAAACGAAGGCATTTCAGCATCTGTCGTAAGCTTACCGAACACATCTGTTTTTGATCAGCAGGACGAAGCTTACAAAGAAAGAGTCTTGCCCAAAGCAATACGTGCCCGCGTCGGCATTGAAATGGGGGCAAGCTTTGGCTGGGAACGCTATATCGGACTGGACGGAAAGATGTTAGCCATTGATCGTTTTGGCGCATCCGGTAAAGGAACCGAAGTTGTAGAAGCCTTTGGCTTTAACGTACCCAATATTGTTGCTTTAGCGAAAGAGGTACTTGCTGAATTAAGGAAATGATAGGAAATTAGAAACACTGAAAAGACGCAAACACGCTACTAAGCAGTACTCAAAAAAGTCGTTCATTAGATCAATCTGATGAGCGGCTTTTTTGATATGTTTCTACACGATGTAACTGAACCACGTATGCGTGCGTGTCATTATTCATTGTTTAAAATCTCTTTAACAATATTTTTCGCTAGCTTAATTTTTTGAGGGTTTGACTTTCTAAGCAATGTTAGTATTTCATTTAGTTCGGCTTCATGCTTTGTAACCTTAATTTCCTCATTTACATAAGCAAAAAGCTGAATCAAATTAACATCCAGTGCATCTGCAATTTTAGCTATATTCAATAACGATACGTTCTTTTCCCCACGTTCAATCTGCCCTATGTATGAAAAATGAAATCCACCTTTTTCTCCAAGCGATTCCTGAGACAAGCCCTTTTCTTTTCGCAAAGCACGTATCCTGGCACCCACTAATTTGAGAACTTCTTTATCGTCCATCTTCTACACCTCACTTATTCTAAAAGTGTAGACAAGATATCTAAAGGAAAACATTAAATGATGAATACAATAAATATTAATGATATCTATAAGTATTATTTTGGGGTATAATGAGACTAATATTGAAATTCTCTGGAGGAATAGATATGAAAAAAAATCCTTCTACCCTTAACCGAAGCCATACCCAACCATCCAGACACGAGCAACACGTATACCATTCAATAACCGATTTCCACACCCTAGCCCAATACCATATGAAACTAGCCAAAATCCTGCAAAAGCACAACCAACTCCAATGCTGCATTATCCTGTGCGACTGGGCTTTAACTTCCATGCTGAAAGCTCTATATATGAAAGAACATAACAGGCTTTTCCCTCCAAAATTCCTATCCATGACTGATTTACTGAACTTATTACATACCGAAACCAACCCGGGATTGGATGTTGTCGTATTTATCGGCACCACTCAATTTCTGTCATCCCAGTTAGAAACCCCGCTCCTTCAAAAGATGAAGAACAAGGATGTGAGCAGGTTGCTGCGCAGAACCGACGACATTCTGTGCCAGTTGTCCCCCCGTGTGATTACCGATCCATCCGAAACGTATCAGTCCATTTTCTAAGAAGTCCTATCCTGTCAAAATAAGCTTGTACGTCAAATAAACGTTGCCAATGTGCCCTGTCGTAAACCGTTTTTCTTCATACGATAAGAGTATGCTTTAAAGCAAGGAGGGATTCAGACATGGGTGAAGTTGGTTACGGTGGCGGTGGAGCATGGACATCCACAGGCGCGATTCTGGTATTGTTTATTTTACTGGTTATTATCTCTAAATCTTTTCTGATCTAACAGCAGGTTAGCGTCGCTTAAATTCACAAAGCAGCCTTCTTTCACTATATAGTGAGGGAAGGCTTTTTTTGTGTAGAACGGATGCCAACCTAAGCATGTTGTCTGTCCCTGCAAGCATTGCTATACTTTATATACTGGGAAAATTCCCCTTAGCAATGTGACATACATGGATACGCAGAATACGCGAAAAAAACGGAGATTCGTTGACCAAAATCAAGAGGATTACACAATGAACGTAGCATGGCGAAGGCAGTAATAGTTTTACAAGTCTGATCCGATTGTAAAGACAGGATAAACCCTGTAACGACCCGGACAAGCCGCTTGAATATGCGGAAACCCTGAACAGGTGCAAACCTGAACTTATGAAAATGGAAAAAAGGCTACCCGCACGGCTTACAAATCCGCGAAGACAGCCTTAAAATCTATTGATATTTTACAATTATTGCATTGCTGATCTGGCGGCCGGGTGTGGTGAGATAGGAGCCGTTGTAATACAGCCCACTGGAAGCACCGCCATCCAAATTCATGGCCTGATAAGCACCAGCCTGCTTCATGATTTGAGCAAGCTGTGGAATAGTGGCTCCGCTTGTGGTCAGGAGAATTAGCTTATGATCCCGTGTAATCCCGAGGGCGCTTCTGGCCCCGCCGCCTGTTAATATTTTGGGGTCCTTGAAGCCTTCGGCTTTTATATTCAGGGAAACCTTTCCGTTCGTCACTAAACGAGGTCCGGCTTGAAGGGCGCCTTCGACGTTGCCTTGGCTTAAACGCTGCTCAAAGGCAGGACCTGAAACCAGCTCGGCCAAATGGTTAGCATCGTACGTGAAGACGGTTCGTTGGTCGCCAGAGCTTTTTTTCAACAATTTCCCGTGGCTGGCCAGGTAGCCATAAGGCGTTTTGTAGGAGTTTTTGGTATAGGCGTCAAAGTAGGTACCGTTGATAGCTACAACCGCTTGATTGCGTTTGGCGAGACCGCTTAAGTTCTCCACCTTGCCGATGCTATTCCCTGCCAGCGCCACGTCCAGACTCACCTTGGGATGAAGCATGGAGATGGTGACCACCTTAGCGGAGAAGGTGCGTGATCCGACCTTGAAGCTTTTATGAGCCTTCGTGATCGGTGTGGTACTGCCGGGCAGCTTGCCTGTGAGTACCGGAAGCGAGACAGACGTTGTGCCTTGACTGATATGTACCGATGAGGCTTCCTTTTGCCATGAGACTTGCAGGTTTAGATGCTGACTGATGAACTTCAGGGGAACGTAGGTGGAACCATTATCGGTAAAAGGAGCCTTTTGCAAACGGATCGTTTGATCATTAGCTTTGGCCACAGACTGTCCTGCAAATAACGTGAGCCGGGTATCGCCCTGGGCAATCTCAATCTTTTTGTCCTTAGTCGTCTTGTTGATGGTGACCCCTTCATAGCTGTTCAGGAGACGGAGTGGGATAAAAGAATGGTTACTCTGATCCACATAAACCAGCATGGGTACTGGTGCAGCAGCATAGATCGGGGTTACAAGGATCAGCAGGAACAGGATAACAAGTGCGGTGATTTTTTTCATGAATAGATCAATCTCCTTATGTAGTCTTGACACTTTACGAGGTGCTTGTACTTATATCGGGTTTTATAAGCTATAAATGTATGTATCCATGAGCTTTGGACCATCTGGGTAACCATGAGCCTCTGCGCTGGTAATACTAATATTTTAAAAACGATGATAAAAGCAAAATCTGTTAAGCTGAACTTGAAAAAATGTTTAATGGCATATGATGCAGATCTGATATAGAAAGGAAAGAGGTGCGGGGACATGGACAAGAAGGCGGATATTCGCACATCCATGAAGGAGTTATTTGCACATATGGATGAGGCTTTTTTTATGGACTTGGTAGAAAATGTACCCTTCGAGATGCGTGACGGCAATGCCGATGAGGAAGGCTGGATCAAGTGGAAGCCTCTTCCTTCGCAGATCACAGAGCAGGAGGTTCGGGATCTTGAGGAAACCTATCATTTCGAGCTTCCTCCCTTGCTGAGAAGTTTCATCATGTCCTATCATTATGTGGCTTTGCAATTCGATAACGAATTTATTCCTGGAATATACTGGAGCGATTGTGCCTTTATTGAGTTTCCGCGACTGCCTGTGGGTCAAGGCTTGAAGGGATTTCACGGTTTGCTCCGCGAATGGTCGCCCTTGCTATCGGCAGGCTATATTCCCTTTGCAATTGCAGAGGACGACCAGGGTCCCGTTTGTCTGAATGCAGGAAGCAGACATAAGGATGGGGACTATCCTGTCGTATGGTTCTTTCATGAGGATTTGAAGCATCTGGGCGAGGATGAGTTGCGCATCAGGGATAACCTGATTCCCCATGTACAAGGGCTGTTTCCCTCTTCTGTCGAGATGTTTAACGTGATGTTTAAGCAGATCAGGCACTAACAATTTCGGAATTGGGACTATATCATGCATCCATCGTATTGACATAAAAAATGAGGAATGTTATAAAAAAAGGTAGGCTGGCACTCAAATGAGGGGAGTGCTAACAGACTTTCCAGTTTGGACGGTTCCCCATGTGCAGCCTTACCTTACATAAGGTTCATATTCGAAAGGAGATATCAGAATGGAGAAAAAACAGTTTCAGGCTGAGTCCAAGCGTCTGCTCGAAATGATGATTAACTCGATTTACACGCAAAAGGAAATTTTTCTAAGAGAGCTGATCTCCAACGCAAGTGATGCAATTGACAAAATTTATTACAAAGCGTTGACGGATGATCAACTGGTCTTTGACAAAGAAAATTACTATATCAAAGTAACAGCCGACAAGGAGAACAGAACGCTCACTCTTCGTGATACCGGGATTGGTATGACCAAGGAAGAACTGGAAAACAATCTGGGTGTCATTGCTAAAAGTGGCTCGCTGGCGTTCAAAAATGAAAATGAATCCAAGGATGGACATAACATCATTGGACAATTCGGGGTCGGTTTCTATTCGGCATTTATGGTTGCGGATGTTGTTACAGTGACTACAAAGGCACTGGGCAGCGATACCGCTTATAAGTGGGAATCCACAGGTGCAGATGGATATACCATTGAACCGGCTGAAAAAAACGAGGTCGGCTCTGTGATTGTTTTGAAAATCAAAGAAAACACCGAGGATGAGTCCTACGACGAATATTTGGACGAGTATCGTTTAAAAGCACTGATCAAGAAATACTCCGACTTTATCCGTTATCCGATCAAGATGGATGTTACAGGCAAACGTTTGAAAGAGGGCAGTGACAACGAGTTCGAAGATTACGAAGAAGAACAGCATATTAACAGTATGGTTCCCATCTGGAGAAAGAACAAAAGCGAGCTGACCGACGAGGATTATCAAAATTTTTATGCGGAAAAACGCTATGGCTACGACAAGCCACTCCAGCATATTCACGTCAGCGCGGACGGCGCGGTGGTGTACCAGGCTATTTTGTTTATTCCAGAAAATATCCCGTTTGATTTCTATTCCAAGGAGTATGAAAAAGGACTGGAGCTGTACGCTAACGGCGTGCTGATTATGGAAAAATCGCCTGACCTGCTGCCGGATTATTTCAGCTTTGTCAAAGGTATGGTGGACTCCGAAAGCTTATCGCTGAACATTTCCAGAGAAATGTTGCAGCATGACCGCCAGTTGAAGCTGATTGCCAAAAATATCGAAAGCAAAATCAAAGGCCAACTGCTGACCCTGCTCAAAAATGACCGGGAAAAGTACGATCAATTCTACAAATCATTTGGCAGACAATTGAAATTTGGTGTCTACAACAATTATGGCAGCCATAAAGAAACACTTCAGGACCTGCTGATGTTCTACTCTTCTACGGAGAAAAAGCAGGTTACACTGGACGAATATGTATCGCGTATGCCTGAGGATCAGAAGTATATTTACTATGCTTCCGGGGAGTCCAACGAGCGTATCGAGAAGCTGCCGCAGACCGAAATGGTGGCCGACAAGGGCTACGAAATTCTGTACTTCACCGATGATATTGATGAGTTCGCTATTAAAATGCTCATAAGCTACAAGGAGAAAGAATTCAAATCCGTATCCAGTGGCGATCTGGGCATTGAGGCTGACGAGAATGAGAAGGAAACAGAAGCGGAACAAAACGACAACAAAGAGCTGTTCGAGTACATGAAGGGCTTGCTGGAAGGCAAGGTATCCAGTGTTAAAGCCTCCAAGCGCTTGAAGACGCATCCGGTGTGTCTGTCCGCAGACGGCGAAGTGACGATTGAAATGGAGAAAATCTTAAATGCCATGCCGAACAACGCCGATGTCAAAGCGAATAAAGTGCTGGAAATCAACATCAACCATGCGGTGTTCAACTCTTTGAAAGAGGCTTTTGCCGAGGACAAGGAGAAGGTCAATCTCTATACGGCATTGCTGTATAATCAGGCACTATTGATCGAAGGCTTGCCACTGCAAGACCCGGTTGAATTCACCAACGACATTTGCAAAATTATGGTTTAACAAGCTTTAGTTTTGCTTTAGTTTTATAGAGAGCCGCTCCCGCATCGGGGGCGGCTTTATTCATGGATAAACAATCCTACAGTACCAGCCAATCATTTTCCCCCCTCTGAATCTTCTTCATAAGAAATAGCGGGTGGCCTTTTTACTAGAAATAAGATAATATTAACTCTTTAAGGCTGTTTACTTGGAGTGCGAAAAAACTTCCTTTAAACGTGTACTGACTTCCTTGGAGCGCCTTCGGAGGAGCTATTGTTTTCTTTATTTTATGGCGTTTTCTTGCTTGAATTTGGGATTTGTAAAATTTTTGTGACATAGTGGTGTGAATTTTTACACTGCAAATTATCGTTTTTCTTGATTATTTGGTGGGATGTCATTATAATCATTTTGTTTGCAAGAATGATTAGCGATTAGCGTATGGAATAAGGAGGTTATTTATTTTGGGAAAAGCATTGATTATTGGCGCCGGTGGCGTGGCCAGCGTTGTGGTGCATAAATGTTGCCAAAACCCAGATGTATTTGAAGAAATTTGTATCGCGAGCAGAACTGTTGAGAAATGCGATGCGCTTAAAGAAAAGCTGGGTGGAGGCCGTACGAAGATACAAACGGCTCAGCTGGATGCTGACAACACCGACATGGTCATTGACCTGATTCGAAGCTTTCAACCGGATGTAGTTATCAATGTGGCTCTCCCTTATCAGGATTTGACGATTATGGATGCTTGCCTTGAGACAGGCGTTCATTACGTTGATACGGCGAATTATGAACCGCCGGATACGCCGAAGTTTGAATACAGCTGGCAATGGGCTTACAAAGAAAGATTTGAAAAAGCGGGCATTACAGCTCTGCTGGGCAGCGGTTTTGATCCAGGCGTGACTGGAGTATTTACGGCTTATGCTCAAAAGCATTATTTTGATGAAATTCATACAATTGATATTGTAGATGCGAATGCAGGGGACCACGGATATCCTTTTGCAACTAACTTTAATCCGGAAATTAATATTCGGGAAATTACGGCGAAGGGCCGTTACTTTGAAAATGGAGAGTGGATTGAAACTGAGCCCCTTTCCGAGAAAAAGGTATACGACCTTCCTGAAATCGGACCGAAA
Source organism: Paenibacillus terrae (assembly GCF_005217525.1). Lineage (GTDB taxonomy): Bacteria > Bacillota > Bacilli > Paenibacillales > Paenibacillaceae > Paenibacillus > Paenibacillus terrae_C. Next base: position 100,154 of record NZ_PNXQ01000014.1, read on the forward strand.
AATATATATCTTTTGTACCATGAAGAACTGGAATCTCTTGCAGTGAACATTAAAGGTGTGAAAAAAATCCGTTTTTGGATGACTTTCTCGGACAATTACCTGAATCATTTGAACGTGCTTCAAAACGTAGGCATGACTTCCATTGAGCCTATTGATTACGAAGGACAGCAAATCATTCCATTGCAATTCCTGAAAGCCATTTTGCCAGACCCGGCTTCCCTGGGACCTAGAACCAAGGGTAAAACGAATATTGGATGTATCATCCAGGGTGTTAAAGACGGAAAACCAAAAACGTATTATGTATACAATGTGTGTGATCATGAGGAATGTTATGCAGAGGTTGGCTCTCAAGCCATTTCCTACACGACAGGTGTTCCTGCCATGATTGGCGCAATGCTTATCATTAAAGGCATCTGGAAAAAACCAGGCGTATACAACGTTGAGGAATTTGATCCAGATCCATTCATGGAAGCACTGAATAAACACGGATTGCCATGGCAAGAGAGCTTCACGCCAACGTTGCTTGATTGAGGTCTGTGATGAATATTGATATTAGCGGACTTCCATCACCTTGTTACCTTGTTGACGAAAGACTTCTTGTGAAAAACCTTGAGGTTTTAAATTCTGTTCAAGAGCGAACAGGCTGCAAAATTTTGCTTGCTCTTAAGGGATTTTCGATGTTTTCGACATTTCCTCTGGTTGGTAAATATTTAAAAGGCGTAACTTCCAGTTCATTGTTTGAGGCGAGACTGGGTCGCGAAAAAATGGACAAGGAGGTTCACGTATACGCACCAGCTTATGTTGACAGTGAATTTGACGAGCTGCTGGAGTATGTTGACCACATCGTTTTCAACTCCTTCGATCAATTGAAACGGTTCAAAAGTAAGGTGCAAGGCGTGACTTCCAAAAAGATAGACATTGGAATTCGGGTCAATCCGGAATATTCGGAAATCGAAACTCCGCTGTATGATCCTTGCTACAACAACTCCAGAATGGGTGTGACCTTGGCTAACTTTAGACCTGAGGATCTGGATGGCGTGGATGGTATTCATTTTCACACGATGTGTGAACAGAATTCCGACACGCTGGAGCGCACCATTAAAGTCGTGGATGAGAAGTTCGGGCCATACATTAAGCAAATGAAATGGCTTAATTTTGGCGGCGGTCATCATATCACCAGAGAAGACTATGATCTGGACACGCTGGTACGCTGCATCCAATATTTTCAGGATAAATATGGTGTACAGGTTTATCTGGAGCCGGGCGAAGCTATCGCTTTGAATACCGGTTATCTGGTTGCTACAGTCCTGGATACGATGAAAAACGGAATGGATATTGCGATTCTGGATACTTCGGCTGAATGTCATATGCCTGATGTACTGGCTATGCCTTATCGTCCGAATATCATTGATGCAGGCAAGCCTGGTGAGTATGCACACACCTACAGACTCGGTGGACTTACTTGCCTGGCAGGAGATGTGATTGGCGACTATTCCTTTAAAGAGCCATTGAAGCCGGGAGACAAGCTTGTGTTCTGCGACATGGCCCATTACACGATGGTCAAAAACCACATGTTCAACGGAGTCAACCTGCCAGCCATCGCCAGCTACAATGACGAAGAAGGCATTAAGGTGATCCGCCAGTTCTCCTATGAGGATTTTAGCTCACGTCTGTCGTAAGAAAAAGATGGGGCTTTAATGACTGAGTGTACCGAATGGAATGACTGAACTACAAAAGCCTCGTCCCTTGAGATAGGGGCGAGGCTTTTGATTTATAAGGGTTAGGATTTTTAATATTTATTGTTCAATCGTAGCTGAAAGCCTATAATCGAACTGTTGACCAATTTCGTAGCCTGGAACCTCAACTGCTATATAATACCATTTTCCAGCTTCAAGTTCTTTGCCTAAAGTGTTCTGACGATCTACCGCTGTTCTAATCTCATGACCATTACTATCGGATAGAACCAATCTTAACCATGCATTAGGATACTTATCCCCTTCAATTTTAAAATTAACCCGTTTGGTCTGAAAAGCCTTGAACTTAAAAACATCGTATGAATCCCAATTCCCTTGAGTAAGTTTTCCAATGCTTCCATATATATCATCACCCAACCAAACTTCGCTTGCTTCTTCAAAGCTATTATTAGGCTCTCTGTCGGTCCCGTTATCATAGAGTTTAATCGATTCCTTAGTTGGTGAAGCAATGTCTTCTTGAGCAAAGGCAACTCCTGCAGAAGTACTTAACATAAGTGTCAGACCTAATGAAGCTAACAACGTTTTTTTCATGAATAAACGACCTCTCTTTTTGGGATTTATATTCATTTATATGAATATATTAGTAATAGGACTCAAATCTATTGTATATAATTTACCAGTAAATTGGAACAATAAAAAGGAATATTTATCAATAAAATAAATATAATAGAATATTTTGTTACAAAGGTGTATTTTTTCATCCCTCAGAAGTAAAATCTAAGGAAGTTCTGTAGAAAAGGAAATGAAGTATGTACTAACAGTTCAAAATGGAAAATATAATCAGAGCTTTTTTGCTGGAAATTCGGTGAATTTCTTGGCGGCCAACATTTATGATATACTCATTGGATTGGAAACCTATTGGAGTGTTAAATGTATGAAGCATATGGAATGACAGGCAGAGGTGAATTGAACATGTTTGACCCGACGGTTTTTGATAATTTAAAAGTAGCTATGGAAAATGCAGTATATGATCTGGATAATCTGGATTCACGTATTGAAATCACGCAACGGATCGACCGATTGGAAATGTCCGTGATGTCGCGTGAGTTCGCTATACAGTTTAGGCTGACGGAACGACCCGGTGTGACGGCAGAAATTCGCTTGAATGCAGATTTAAACAACCTGGCTGCGGAAATTTTGGAAATTGAAGATCAAATCCCTGGATGTGTACTGCTGCTCAGCTTCTATATGGAGGTTCGTGAGATTGAAACACAATGCAGCCAGATTGAAGATATATTGACACAAATTTGGAAACCGGATCTTAGGCCGCTCCAAACGCTCAGCTTTGTTTACGGGGAGAAGGCAGCTACATACCAAAACAAGATTGAGCTTCAATTTTCCAGACAAATAAATGAAGATCAGATGGAGGATATCCCGGAGCTATTGGAGCATATTTTGCTGACGCTTACGGAATTGCACAAGGTATGAAATAACATAATCATTAAAGGAGCAGGGAATATAAAATGAATGAACTTGAATTCTCACAAGTGTATGCCATTATGGAAGCCTCTTTTCCTGAAACGGAATGTAGAATCTTTGCGTCGCAAAAGGCACTGCTTACTCATCCTTCTTATCGCTTAATCACTGAAAAGGGTGAACAAGGGCATACGATCGCTTTTCTGGCAGGCTGGGAATTTACACATTTTCGATTTGTAGAGCATATTGCGGTAGATCAGGCTATACGTGGTGGCGGGTTAGGTAAAAAGCTCATGAGCAGATTTATTTCACAGTCCGATAAACTGGTAGTGCTGGAGGTTGAGCCACCTGAGGACGAATGGACTCGGAGAAGAATTGGTTTTTATGAACGCTTGGGATTCCATCTCAACGATTTTGAGTATGTACAGCCACCTTTGAGGGCAGGGCAGACCGATCTGAGGCTTCAAATTATGAGCTATCCGTATGCGCTGACAGAGCAGGATTTTGCGCCGTTTAGACAAATTCTATATACCGAGGTTTACGGGCTGGAATGAGAGAATATATATATTAGCGCAGGTAAAATATAAAAGGCTCTGCTTTTACCGTATTTATACGGGAGCAGAGCCTTTGACTTCATTGAGATAATATAACTTAATGTTACTTGTGCTTTGTCCAAACCATTATAAATTCCTTTTCACGGGTTGCTGGATCAACGGATTCTTCTTGAATGATAAAGCCATTTTTGGTATAAAAGTTAAATGCCTTCGTGTTGGACTGGTATACTTTCAATTGGATCTGATCATATTGCTTCTTAACCCAATCTAGTAGTAACTTGCCATACCCTTTTCGTTGGGAATCTACTCGTATAAACAAGGCCGCTAAATATCCATCTATCATAGAAACGAAGCCACCAATAGTGTGATCGTCCTGTATAATAACGTAGTTTTGAGCTAGAGGAAGGTATTTGTCTTCCATTTCGCCAACCTGTGATGTCCAATATTGTGGATCAATAAAATGATGGGCCTCTATGGAAGCTTCCAGCCATATAGTTGCTAAATCTTTAAACTCTTCCACATTCCCCGGTCGAATAGACATAGAATGACCTCTTTTCCCAGTATGTAATCTTGTTACGATAGTGTGGTGTTTAACATAAAAAAGACCGTCCGAGGACGGTCTTTTTACCCGTAGCGCTTAATTAAAGCTTTGATCCGTATCCCGCGCCTCCGTCAACTCTGTAAATTAGAGAATAACGGACCGGGTAAGGGATACGCTCAACATATAATTATTAATGTTGACGCACCTCCTTTCCTGATGTACCCATTTTACCATATATGGTCTGTTATATCCAGTGATTTTCTTGTATTTATAGTAATGATTCATAGATATTATAATATAAAATTGGCTTAATTTTATGTTCAATGGGAGATACAATCCTAATCAACTAGCTCCTAGATTTGTCCTTGTGGCGATTTAGGAGTTTTTTTTGCATAAGGGATTTACAATGTATTGCCCTATCACTTGAGCCGAAGAAATTTTTGAGCTGTATTCAAGATGAACATAGATGTTGGTGGTCGTGGAATAATGACTATTCCCAAACTGTACCCGACTTTAATAATTAATCTTTTATAAGGCTAATTCATATACTTGATTAGAAATAAAGTATTGATAAATAGGTATTATTTACCAATACTTTATTTTCCAATACCCTCAAGCCCCCTTTTTTTCTACAAATATTTAATTTTTACAAAGACGAAAAAGGATAAATATGCCATACTATGGATGAACAAGGTAGAATCTGCAAGATCGTAGATAAACATAATCCGAAAGAGGGGAGGATATTGTTTAGAAATTCAAAGGTACTGTTTAATGATAATGGGAATTTGCAAATAAGCGATTTGGAAACAGCAGAATGGTCGGAGAATGCCATAGTTTATATTGAAAACGGTTGCAAAATTACCGCTGATTTCAAAGGCTCCTCCAGCAATGCCAGCCGCATCCGGCTTTTGCCGGATAGTAGCAACTGGTGGCGGACAAGGAGCAGAAGGGGGAAGCAGACAACTTGTAGAGCCTACATATGACTAAGGCTACGAGGAGCGCACTTTCATGCTGGAGCCGGTAAAGGGAATGTAGAAGGTTACGTTCATATTTTTGCCAGGCTCTAATTTCGACTTCGGTTGGTTCTGGTTTAGTTGATTGTACTCCAGGGAGTAATGGTGTGTTCAAACACGCTCCTCACCAGCAGCATTGTCCTTATCCAACAATAAAAAGTAAAAGGAGACATTTCCATGAATGACAGTTTTTCAGGACTTACGCAGCAGGATGAGATGGAAGGCCCCAAGGCGCCTAAAGACCCGGTGACAAGACGAAGTGGATTTTCCGTTATGTATGAAACCATGATCGAGGGAACCGCTCGGCCAGACGGAAGCTTTGCCCAGGAGATTTATTTGGAGGGGAGGCTGGCTGATAAGGCCAAGTATACGGGAGGAGTTGGAGATGAGGACATACTGGAGCTACTAACCAATTGCGAAGGCTTGCGCCGATTGGTCCATAGTATTGGGATTACCGTGAAGGCGCATAATCCGGAAGTAGCTGACGTTCGGTTTGTGTACCATAACTGGGGTAAAACCAGCAAGTACGAATCCGGCACCCGCCTTGAGCTTATTTGTCCGGCAGATGGCTCTGAAACTATGCTGTTTATGGAGGAATACGACTGGTCTTTGGATGATGATGTTCCAGGAAGCTTCGTCTTTCTCTTCGACCGGGTGGGAGAACTGGCTACAGTCAACATTACGTTCTACCTGCACGACGGGTTCCATGTTCCCGAAGTTTCCATGGAGGAACCTGTGGATTTCGATTCGCAAGCCTATCGCGAGATGATCGCTAAATCAATTTTGAATAAAGGCAATAACAAAAGGCTCAAGGCTGCAATTGAAAAGGCCAAAAGAGGAGAACAGGTGACTGTGGCCTATATTGGAGGCTCCATTACACAGGGGGCAGGGGCCGTTCCGATTCATGAAAATTGCTATGCATACCAGTCCTATGCTCTTTTTAAGCAAAAATTCGGCAAAGACGGTGAGGAATCGGTTCAACTGGTAAAAGCAGGCGTAGGCGGTACCCCATCGGAATTGGGTATTGTCCGCTATGACCGGGATGTGCTTCGGGGAGGAACGGTAGAGCCGGATATTGTGGTAATCGAATTTGCCGTGAATGACGCGGGTGATGAGACAAAGGGAAATTGTTATGAAAGCCTGACATTGAAGGCCTTGAACGCATCCAATAAACCTGCGGTTATTTTACTGTTTAGTGTGTTTGTCAATGACTGGAACCTGCAGGAACGGCTGTCACCTGTGGGCTGGCATTATGATCTTCCTATGGTCAGCGTAAAGGATGCTGTAGAGGGGCAGTTCCGGCTTTCCAAGGCAGGAGGAAATGTGATTTCCAAACGACAGTTTTTCTTTGACATCTACCATCCGGCCAATGCCGGGCACCGGGTAATGGCTGATTGTTTGGGATGGCTGTTCGACATAGCAGATGAGGCATCACTCGATCAGACGGATGTGGATACCAGTAAGCCTCCTGTCATTGGTTGTGATTTTGCCGAAACAGAGCTGCTTGATCGCAGTAATTCGGAGCATATTGCCACAATCAATATGGGTAGTTTCACCGAAACTGATACAGACCTGCAAATGGTGGAAATGGATGATCACCCGTACAGCTCTCCCCAGTTTCCTTATAACTGGATGAATCATCCAGAAAATGGTGTCTCCGAATTTAAAATAACCATTTGTTGCAAACGTCTTATCCTGGTGTTCAAGGACTCGGGGAATAGCGATTTTGGATGTGCGGATATTTGGGTGGATGAAAAATATATCAAGACAGCCGATCCCCATGAGAACAATTGGACACATTGCAATGCCGTAATATTGTACAACGAGCAGGTGTCCAAGGAGCATACGGTGGTGATCCGCATGGCTCCCGGACATGAAACAAAACGCTTTACTATACTTGGATTCGGATATATTTAAGAATTTTTCTATTTCAAAGTTCCTATTTTTTTCTTACTGAGGATGGTGAGTAACCCCGCATCATTTTAAACAGATTGCTGAAATAAGAAATATCGTGAAAGCCGCAGCGCTCGGCTGTTTCCGAAACGTTGAAGTCGCCTGAGGACAACATCATCTCCGCATTGTTGATGCGGATGCGATTGAGGTATTTCTTGCAGGTTGAGCCGGTGGTTTCTTTGAACAGCTTGCCAAAGTAAACCGTATTTAGGTTTGCCTGTTCAGCCAGGATGCCAACTGTTATATTGTCCGAATAGTGCTCGTTAATGTAGTAGGTTGCGTTTTTGATTCTCGGATCAATTGTGGTCGCTGATAGCAGGTGATAATCGGAGAGCAGTCGGTGAAGAATCAATTCAAACAATGCACGGGTCTCGAAGGTGTAGAGCGGCTTCCTGTTCATCCATGCTTGTTTGAATTCACGAATATAGTCAAGGATCTCTTTAGTAATCATTTTCTTGCTTACGTATTCCAATGGAAGATGGACGTCATTATGCGGAGCAGCCCAATGAAAGTTAAAGGGATAGCAGTGCATGGGCAACTCCTTGAAGGTATGAGCTTCCCGGGTGCAGCCTTCCGGAATGTACAACAAATCGCCTGCTTGAACGATGACCTCTTCATCATTGATGTAATAGCAGGCTTTTCCGCTAATAACGAAAGTGAGATCGTGAAAGTCTATTTTTGCTTTTCTAATCGACCAATCTGCAAAGCATTTGCGGTCTACAAACAGGAATACTTGGGGGATCAGATGCTCGTGATAAGCCAAATTCAAATAATCTCCTCCTCATATGATGAAAGCGGTATCTTTTTATGGCATGTCAGAAGCGCATAACCAAGGTAGATTATGAACTAGAAAATGAAACGAAGGTGCTGTGATTATGAACGATGCAAAGCAATACTCAAAGGAAGCGGCCGTTCTCGTACAGAAGGGCAAGGCGACCCCCATATACACCGATGCGAAGGGAAACGACTATGACGGTATTCGGCGCGTCTCGTTATCACTGGTCAAGGACATTGAGCTGGTTACCACCGTTTTGCCCAACCTGATTACAGACAGGGCGCAGTTAAGCGGGATCGCGGTCATCGTCGGCTCCGCCGGACATAATGATATCATTGATTCCCTGATTGCGGAATACAGGCTTGATGTTTCAGATTTGCAGAATCGCCGGGAGACCTATATGATTCGGGTTTTAGAGCGTCCATGCCCGGAATTGGATAAAGCCATTGTTATTGTGGGCAGTGATAAGCGGGGAACGCTGTATGGGCTGTACCATATTTCGGAACTGATTGGAGTCAGTCCCTGGGTGTATTGGGCCGATGTACATCCCCCGAGGCGGCAGGAACTGGTCTTTACCAAGGAACAATTGGAATACACTTCTAAAGAGCCCTCCATTCGTTACCGAGGTTTTTTCCTGAACGACGAATGGCCTTCACTGGGATCATGGTCGAGGGATCATTGCGGGGGTTTTAACGAAGGGATGTATGAGAAAATATTCGAACTATTGCTGCGGCTGAAGGGCAACTATCTATGGCCGGCCATGTGGAGCGCTGTTTTCAGCGAGGATGGGAAAAGTCATCCACTGGCTAATGCTGAGCTTGCCGAGGCATACGGCATTGTGATGGGTACCTCTCACCATGAGCCCATGTTTCGAGCCGGCGAGGAATGGAGAAAGATTAATCAACATTATGGGGATAGCGGCTTGTGGGATTATTGGGCTAATACAGAGGCCATTACGAAATTTTGGGAAGATGGTGTCATCCGTAATAAGCATTTGTCCAATATGATTACGCTGGGAATGCGCGGCGAACAGGATTCGGCTCTTGGTGGCACCCTGGAGCAGAATATTCAGCGGCTGAAGGACATCATTTTGACCCAGAAGGCTTTGTTGCACAAGCATGGCCTGGACAATGCACCGCAAGCATTGACGATCTACAAGGAAGTGGAGACATTCTGGCATGGGACAGATACGGTTCAGGGTCTGAAGCATTGGGAGGTGTTGGATGATGTGACCATCATTTTGTCTGATGATAACTTCGGCAATATGCGGAAGCTTCCCGAAGCCCCGGATCGGAAACGCAAAGCTGGCTGGGGGATGTACTACCATTTTGATTACCATGGTGGCCCCCGGTCTTATGAATGGGTTAATACGGTTCCGCTTGAGAAAACATGGGAGCAGATGTCTCTGGCCTATGACTATGGAATCCGAGACCTCTGGATTGTGAATGTCGGCGACTTGAAGCCGATGGAACTGCCCATTTCCTATTTCATGGAGCTAGCCTATGATTTCGAGACCTGGGGAACAGGAAATCCCAATCGTACGGAAGAATTTTTGCAGACATGGACGGAGCGACAGTTTGGTCATGCTGCTGATGAAGAGACCACCGAGGGCATTGCTCGGGTTTTGGCGGACTATACAAAAATGAACGGGAGCCGCAAGCCGGAAGTGACCTATGCTGACACATACAGCTTGCTTCACTACAACGAAGCGCAACGGGTGCTAGAGAAAGCGATCCGGTTGGAGAAGGACGCCAAGGCATATTATGAGCTTGTGCAAAAAGAGCAGAAGGATGCCTACTATCAGCTTGTGTATTATCCGGCCGTAGCATCGGCCAATGTGACCAAAATGCAGATATACGCGAGCTTAAATCACAAATATAGCGGATTCCAACCTCAGAGCGTTCTTGCCAATCATTATGCGGCTTTGGTGGAGGAAGCCATTGCCAAAGATGTACAAATGCAAGAGGACTACAATAACAAAATTTCCAGCGGCAAATGGGAGGGAATGATGTCCTCTGCCCATATCGGCTATGTAAACTGGAATGACGAAGGCTGGCAGTATCCAGAGTTCAAGTATATCGAGCCTAAGGAAAAAGCGATGATGATTGTTGATGTAGAAGGGACAGACGGAGGGTTTACCGCTGGAACGGTAGCGCTCCCGCCATTCACTAGCTTGCAAAAGGAACGCTACCGTATAACCGTCAGCAATGCCGGAAAACAGGCGTTTGCTTATCATCTGGAGACTGACGCCGACTGGATCAAGACTGATCCAACGCATGGAAGCGTTTTGACCGGGGAAACCATTGAGGTGCATGTCGATTGGGGACGGCTTGACGCATCGGCAACGGGGGAAATTATGATTGTCTGCGGCAATCAGACGGTAAAGGCAACGGTCGTCGCAGAGGTTGTACACATCGATAATTTGCCCGATCTGACCTTTGCTGAAGCACACGGTGTGATTGCAATTGAAGCAGAGCACACTTGTGGCCGGGAAGCTGCGGGGGAGCTTCGCTGGGAGATAATCAAGGGATATGGACGCTCCTTGTCCTCCATGAAGCTGTTCCCCACAACAGCTCTTTTTGAGCGGATCGAAGACGCTCCATATCTGGAATATCGTATCTGCACCGCGGAAGAACAGATCTATAGCTTAACGGTTTATGCGGCCCCGACTAATCCTCTGGGGGAGGGTAGACGGCTGAAATATGCGGTGGCTTTTGATGGTCATCAACCGGTTTTGACAGATATGCTGCCTCTGGAGTTTGCTGCGGGCGAATCCCGGCATTGGTCAGAGTCCGTTATGAATAATATCCATACTTCCACAACGCAGCATTCATTGACCGCCGGCGTGCACACCCTACGATTGTATGTGCTGGATGCGGGTCTGGTGCTACAGAAGCTGGTCTTGTCCCGCGAGCCGCTTCTCTGCTCCTATTTTGGCCCCGAGGAGAGCTTCTGTAAGGAAGATTAGTATCAATACCTATTTCTTCGTAAGCGGTATTGCCGACAGGCATACCGGAAAATATACAGCTGATCGGCTAAATGCTCTGCATTAAACGGTGGGAACGCTAGGCCGGGGACACTTATACCCGTGGGGCAAATTTGATATCTGAACCGTAAATTGTAATTGCGCTTTCATGTATACAAGGCAAGGTTCATTTAACGAAGGGGGCGAAGGATAGATGATGAATGTGCTGTTGGTAGACGATGAACCGTGGGTTCTTGAGGGCTTGCGCACAATTGTGAACTGGGACAAATATGGCTTCCGGGTCTGTGGAGAGGCCTCGAACGGCAGCGCCGCCTGGTCTCTGATAGAGCGGCTTCAGCCCGAACTGGTGTTTACCGATATTCAAATGCCTTCCGTCAGCGGTCTGGAGCTGATCGACCGCTCACAGCATAAGCTGGCAAAGCCGCCGCGGTTTGTCATATTGAGCGGGTACAATAACTTCGAGTATGCAGTGACGGCGCTTGACCAACGTGTCGATGATTATCTGCTCAAGCCGATTGACGAGGATGAGATCGAGGCGGTGTTGGACCAGATGAGCCGCAAGATTCGGGAAGAGACGGCCCAGGAGGAGCTCCGCCGCCGCGACCGATCCCTGTACGTCAATAGTCTGATCAATCGGCTGATTCAGGGCGAGGTGGGCACCGAGCTTGAAAAAGAAGCCGCGGCCTTGTTGAATATCGGAAGCAGTGAGGAGATCGGCTGCCTGCTGGTTGAAACGGAAATGAGCGAAGAAGAGTTGAAGCGTCAGATACCGGAGCTTGCCGGGCCGGAACCGCCGGAGCTGTTCACGGATCCCGAAGGAAGAGTAGGCCTGGTCGCTTCCGGGAAACCGCACGCTGCAGATCGGCTTGAGGCTCTTGGGCGTCGGCTGTGTGAAGAGTGGCCGGGCGAGGCTCCCTCTCCCGCAATTGCGGCGCTGAGTTATGGTACAGGAGGGGCGTCCACACTTCGGCCTATTTACGAAAAAGCGCTGGCAGCGCTCAAATGGAAGCGCTATCACAATGAGGGAGGCATTATCGCCTGCAACGAGCTTCCGCGGAACGAACGCATGAAGGGAGTGAACAAAGCGGCCCTGGCTTCCTTGATCGAACGGGTCTCCTCGGACAGTCCCGAAGAGATTGAGGCTGCGGCGGACGCCCTGCTTGCTGCACCGCCCCCCGGGCTACCGGATATCGAATATGTGCGGATTCAGCTGTCCGCCCTCGAAATGGGCATCTCCAAGAAGCTGAAGGAGCTGGGTGGAGACGCCGATGCCTTCATGCGGGGCATACAGGGAGAGTTCGGTACGCTGACGGAGACAACCACTTTTCCGGCTTTTCGCCGGTATGCCCTGGCGCTATGCCTGAGCGGAGCGGCTGCCCTCCGCGAGCAGCGTGAACGCAGCGAGTGCCGCACGATCTTCCGGGTGGTGCAGCATGTGGACCAGGAATTTCGGAAGAAGCTGCAGCTTCAGGAGCTTGCCCAGATGTTCCATATGAATCCTATCTATTTGGGACAGCTGTTCAAGCAGCAGACCGGCAAGTCGTTCCGGGAATATCTGAACGACAAGCGGGTTGAAGAGGCGAAGCGGCTTCTGCGACAAGGCCGGCTGAGCATCGCCGAAGTGGCGGCGAATTCCGGTTATCCCAACACTGATTATTTTATAAGCCAGTTCAAACGGATAACAGGGATAGCGCCGTCTGCCTTCAGACGGCGGGAATAGAGACGGCTCAGGCCGAAAGAATGTTCAATGGGAGATGGTGGTGGAAGCCATGATTAGAAAGTTCAGATTTCGCAGTATAGTGAACGATATCCCGCTGAATTACAAATTCATGCTGATTTATGTAATCGGGATTTTGCTGCCTATTGTTATAATCAATTATTTGTTTATGGACCGGATGTCCGGGCTGATCAAGGAGCGGGAAGAGCAGAATCTGCAAATCTCGTTGGAGCGGGCGAGAAAGGATATCCACGGCATGATTGATGGCGGAGTTGCGGTCAGTCATGCCCTGATTACAGATAAGCTGCTGTACGAGACCCTGGACCGTAATTATAAGGATTCGCTGGATTTCTATAATACGTTCAACGAACAGCTCCGTCATCGGGTCACATCCTATATTCCGGTGAACAATCAGATCCAGCGGATCGGCATTTACACGGACAATCCGACGATCGTGCCCGGCAGCGACTATTATTACTTGAATGAATCGGTTTTTGCCAGCCCCTGGTATCAGGAGTGGAAGTCGTTCAACGGAACCGTGCTGGTGTCTGCGTATCTGGACATGGAGGCCAAACCCCCCGCAACTGCCACGCCTTATCTCAGCGTCGTTGAGAAAATGGATAATTACGACGTCAACAACTCTTACCAGAAGCTGGTGCGGATCGATTTCGATCTCAGCCGCTTTTACGATGTCATCGCCCGCGAGCGGGATTACCTGGATCTCTATCTGGTTAACGACCAGAACGAGATCATCGTATCTATGGACAGCGGATACCAGCGCGAGAATACCCCCAGTTTTCCTTTGTTCAAAATGGACAAAGAGGCGGACAACGATCTGCATATCATGCCGATCGGTAACGCCAGCTATGTGCGGGGGTGGAAGCTGATCGGCGTGCCCCAGGGGACGCGCGTCAGCAAGGCCATGCTGGATATGCAGCTTTATTCTAGCATACTGGTCGGCCTGATTACACTGTTCACCTCAGTGTTCATTTACGTCATGCTGCGCTCGTATAATCACCGGGTCAAGCGCTTGGCCCGGCACATGCAAAAGGTAAGGAACGAGAAGTTCGACTTGATCACAATCGATGAGGGGCGCGACGAAATCGGGCATCTGATCCGCAACTTTAACATGATGACCTCCCAGATCCATTCCTTGATCAATAATGTGTATAAGCTGGAGATTCAGCAAAAAAGCCAGGAAGCCGAGCGCGTCCGAGCTGAGCTCAATCTGCTGCAGAGTCAGATGAATCCCCATTTCCTGTTCAATACGCTGAATGCGCTTCTAGTGGTCAGTACCAAAAACAATTACACAGATGTTAAAGACATCATCAAGAACTTGTCGAAGCTGCTCCGCCGCTTGCTGAACTGGAAGGACGATCTGGTGCTGCTGGAGGAAGAGATAAATTTTACCGTGATGTATCTCGGCATCGAGAAATTCCGCTTCCAGGACAAATTCGAGTATTCCATCGAGATCACCGAGGAAGTGCGTCACTACAAGATACCGAAGATGAGTATTCAACAACTCGCGGAGAACGCCTGCAAGTATGGAATACAGGCTATTGAGGGGCTTGGAGTTGTCAAAATCCGCGTCGAAGTAGCCGATGAGCAGTTGCGCGTGGTTGTATCGGATAATGGCAAAGGTATTGACGAGGATCGTTTAAAGGAGGTTTTGTACAACATGCGCAGCGAAAAGGAGACTATAGGAGGTAATATCGGTATCCGTAATGTATACCGACGGCTGGAGTTGTACTACAACGACAGGGTTAGTTTTAACCTGACTAGCAAGGTGGGAGAAGGTACCGAGGTGTCCTTCGAAATTCCGATGCAGTTGTTGAAATGTCAGGATGGAGAAGGAGGGAAGGGGAATGGGGTTTAAAGTGCTGCTGATTGACGATGAGCCTTGGGCACTGGAGGGCATGCAGATTTGTATTGATTGGGGAGAGATGGGCTTTGAGGTGTGTGGTATCTGCGGCAACGGAATGGATGGTTTGAGGCTAATGGAGGAATTGAGCCCAGACCTGGTGATGGTGGATATCCATATGCCGATAATGGATGGTTTGGAAATGATAAAGCAATGGCGGCAAAGAGGGAATGTCTCCACGAAATTTATCATTCTTACCGGGTACAGCGAATTTGATTACGCTCGAAAGGCTCTCAAATACAGAGTCTCCCGGTATTTGCTGAAGCCTTTGGATGAGGAGCAGACTGAACTGGAGATTCGGGCAATCCAGCGCGAATTGTTAGAGGAACAGGAGCTCATTTACATCGGGCAGATTGCTCGTCGGGAAGAGGTGCTGCAGATGATTAAGGAGGCACTACTGGGCAAATCGATGTCCACAGAGGGTAATGATTTCATGGAATCTGTGTCCCAATCCGCCGATTTATGGAATGTATGTCTGGTGCAAGCGCATCGGGACCAGTCCGGACGACTGGGCGAGTTTGCACTTGAATTACTCGATGACTTAGAGACAGTATATTTGGTGCATCTGTCCATGGAACATTTCGTCATTGTGTTCGGCGACTCGGCGTATCAAGGTGATGGGCTCAGTGCTGAGAAGACTATAGAAGCACTGGCCCGTCGCTTGGCGGGTTTTCGTGTCTTCATGGCTGTTGGTGCCCCGGTAGGCTCATTAACTGGCATTGGAACCGCCTACAAAACGGCGTCCAAGGCGCTGCTGCATGCGTTTTATGAGTCGGAAAATAATGGAATTATTCACTATGACATAATTAAAGACAGCGTGTTTCAACATTGCTACAATCAGGTGGAACTTTTGGAACGCATATTGGAGACATTTGAAATCATCGACTATGCTGGCTATCGGTCAATTGTCGATTCGATGGAGCAAATGTTTTGGGAGACGCGAGTGTATCCTGATGAGGTCCAAAAATTTGTCGTCTTTATCCTTCACGAAATCAGGGCGTATATGAGTGTGCATTTTGCCGATGACAGGGAGCCTTCCGACTATCTGTTCGATATTCCCAATATGGACGAGGCATTGCTGACCTTTGACGATATGATTGGGATACTACGCTCTTGTGGACAGGTTTGCTTTGAACTTCTTCTCAAACAGAGCATGATTGAGCCTCAGGGGATCGTGCAGGATATCAATGACTACATCCGTAGTTATTTCCGGGAAAGTCTGACCATTAAACAACTGGCAGAGCAATTTTTTCTGCATCCTACCTATCTGGGACAATTGTTGATACGCAAAAACGGTATCGGGTTCAATGAATTGCTCCATGATCTGAGGATTGAAGAGGCAAGTCGCCTGCTTCGTATGAACCAATATAAAAATAGCGAGCTATCGGAAATGGTAGGATATACTAATTATAACCATTTTCTGAAGCAATTTGAGAAGCGCTTGGGTATGTCACCAAACGAATATAAGAAAATCAAAGCTTTTCATGTGAAAAGCTTTAATTCGAATATAGTTTCCGATCAGATATAAATTTAAACTAAAATTAATTAAATGTAAGGGCTTTCATTATTGGTATTACAAAACTATCGGAGGTGTCTTATGGGGGACAGAAAAAAATCGTTACTTCGTATTGGAGCGGTAGCACTTTTGTCACTGAGCGTTGTTCTATCTGGCTGCTCAATCAGCGGCAGCAGCAAAGGTGGAAATTCCAATGCGGACAATGTCAACAGCGGAGAGGTTGGAGCGGCAAGTCCAATTGAAATCTCAGTCTTCTTGAATGAAGCTGGACAGCAGCCGACAGCGGACAACAAGCTTTACAAAATGATGAAGGATGAGCTTGGTGTTACCTTCAAATTTGAATTTCTTGCGGGCGATAAGAACCAGAAGCTCGGCGTTATGATTGCTGGCGGGGACTACCCGGACCTGATCTCGGCAGACACAAAGCTGACCGCTGCGGGAGGTGTCATCCCGTTGGAAGATTTGATCGAGAAACATGCGCCTAATCTGAAGAAACACTATGCAAAGTATTGGAACCAAATGAAGGACCCTAATGATGGACATATTTACTATTTGCCAAACTATGGTGTCTATAATGGTGAAGTTGCTGATACCTATTACGGTGGTCCTGCCTTCTGGATTCAAAAGGCTGTTCTCAAGGAGTTCAACTATCCGACTCCTAAAACATTGGATGAATACTTCGATCTGATTAAAAAGTACAAAGATAAATATCCAACGATTGATGGCAGCCCGACCCTTGGTTTTGAAGTCCTGAACTATGACTGGAAAACCTGGGGATTGCTGAATCCTCCACAACATTTGATTGGTCATCCAAACGATGGCGGTGTAGTTGTAAACAAAGGCGTGGCAGAAATTTTTGCTGATAAAGATTACGCTAAGAAGTACTACCAGAAGCTGAATGAAATTAATGCTCAAGACTTACTCGATAAGGAAACGTTTACACAGAACTATGATCAGTACTTGGCGAAGTTGTCTAACGGTAATGTTCTGGGGATGTTCGATCAGCACTGGAACTTTCTCAAAGCTGAGGATTCATTGAAGACGCAGAAGAAGCTGGAGCGGACATATGTAGGCTTCCCTCTGGTATATGATTCCAGCATTAAGGATTACTATCGGGACCGTCCAGCGCTTAATCTGAATAATGGTTTTGGTATTACTGTTAACGCTAAGGATCCGGTAAAAATCCTCAAAGTACTCGATAAACTAATGGATGAAAAATGGCAAAAGCTATTTACTTGGGGTGTTGAAGGCGAGGATTATTATGTTAATAAGCAAGGTCGCTTTATGAAAACACCAGAGCAGCGTACTAACACTGATGATGCTGCCTGGAAGCTCGCCAATAAGGCAGAAGCTTTATACAATACCGCACCGAAGCTGGAGGGTTATTTTAGCGATGGCAACGCCACCACGGCAACCAATCAGCCTGAAGAGTATCAAGCAAGCTTGAAGCCTTACGATAAGGAAGTTCTAAAGGCATACGGGTTTAATAGCTACGTTGACTTCTTTAGTGCTCCTCCTGAGAACCCGGTCTACTACCCGGCTTGGTCCGCCGATATCGTGGATGGTTCTCCGGCCAAGATTGCCAGCACAAAGCTGAACGAGCTTTCTACAAAGTATCTGCCTAAAGCAATCCTGTCGAGTCCGTCTAGCTTCGACTCCGTATGGAACGAATACACCTCCGAGATTCATAAGCTTGACATCAAGGCCTATGAAGACAAAATAAACGAAGTGCTGAAGTGGAGAATTGAGAATTGGACTGCTAAATAGAACTATTTCTAAACCGGAAAGGGAGCACTCCTCCCTTTCCGAAAAATATAAGAATGGATAGGGAGTTTGATACTATGGAGGAGATTGCAATTGGCGCCAAGTCAGTTAAACAGGCAGACCCGAAGAAGAAACGCAGCGACAAACGCGTGACCTGGGCTATTATCAAGGATCAGAGACAACTTATCTATATGTCAGTTCCTCTGCTTGCTTATATAGTCTTATTTGCTTATGTGCCGATCTGGGGCTGGTCGATGGCATTTCAAGATTACAAGCCCGCACGAAGCTTTGATGAACAAACTTGGGTTGGCTTCAAGCATTTTAAGTTCCTGTTTACAGATGATAATTTTTTACGTGTCCTTCGTAATACACTTGCTATGAGTATGATCAACCTGATTTTTGGGTTTGTCACTGCCATTATTTTGGCATTGCTGCTTAATGAAATTAAAAAGATTATCTGGAAGAGAGCCGTTCAGACCATTTCGTATTTGCCACACTTTTTGTCATGGATTATCGTTACAGGAATTGTTGCCACTTCTCTTGCCTCTGACGGCATTGTCAACGAAATGTTGATGAAGCTGCATTTGGTTGATAAACCCATTTTATGGTTGAGTGAAGGAAAGTATTTTTGGGGAGTAGTGGGAGCCTCACACGTTTGGAAAGAAGTTGGCTGGAATACAATTATTTATTTGGCCGCCATAGCCTCTATTGATCCGGCTTTGTATGAAGCCGCTGATATTGACGGGGCCAACAGATATCAAAAAATGTGGAGCGTTACTTTGCCAGGCATTAAGCCAACTATTGTTATTCTGTTGATTATGTCAATTGGACATATTTTAGAAGCTGGTTTTGAAGTACAGTATTTGCTAGGCAACGGACTTGTTGTGGATTGGTCAGAAACGATTGATATTTTCGTTCTTAAATACGGTATTGCGCAAAGTAACTATTCCTTGGCCACTGCGGGAGGCATATTCAAGACCATTGTCAGTATTACAATGTTGCTGCTCGCAAACTGGACAGCAAAGCGGCTTGGGGAAGAGAGGTTATTATAGTGATGAAGAAAACTCAGATGTCTGGCCCAGAGAGTACAATTGCAATCTCCAGACGCCGTCCAGGAAGCAGGGGATTAGAGCCGCTTGTTTTCAACACACTTAATACAATATTTATGATTATCCTGGTCATTGTTACCTTATATCCGTTCCTAAATACAATTGTAGTGTCGTTTAATGCGGGGAACGACACGATCAGAGGCGGTCTCTATCTGTGGCCTCGGCAGTTCACGTTGCAGAATTATAAAGCGGTATTCGTTTCGGGCACTATTTATAATGCATTCCTGATTTCGGTTGCACGTACCGTGCTTTCGACCTTGCTGAATATTTTCTTGACCACAATGCTGGCTTATGCACTTAGTCGGCGGAATTTTGTGTTCCGCAAGCCTATTACTACAGTTTTTGTCCTGACCATGTATTTTAATGCAGGTTTGATTCCTGGCTACTTCTTGATGAAGGACCTGAATTTAATTAATAATTTCTTCGTATATGTACTGCCGTCAATGATCAGCGCATTTAACCTAATTGTTATCCGTACCTATATCTATACAATTCCAGAGAGCTTGGTGGAATCGGCTAAAATAGATGGGGCAGGGGATTTTAAGATTTTTTGGAGAATTATTTTACCGCTCTGTAAGCCTGTGCTGGCTACTATTGCGTTGTTTGTTGCGGTAGGTGCCTGGAACTCTTGGTTCGACGCTTTTTTGTATACCTCGTCCCAACAGGAACTGAGCACACTGCAATACGAGTTAATGAAGCTGCTCTCCTCTAGTATGAACGCCAACAGCAATCCATCAGTGTCCAATGGTGTTGGAATGCAGAATGCTACCCAGGTTACACCCATTTCAATTCGCGCTGCTGTCACTGTAGTAGCTTCTATTCCAATCCTGGTAGTGTATCCGTTCATGCAAAAATATTTTGTTGTTGGGCTTAACGTTGGGAGTGTGAAGGAATAAATGAATAATCAATTGGTATCGCAAACCATTCGTTACTCAAATCCCATACTTCCTGGCTTTTATCCTGATCCTAGCATTACTAGAGCGGGAGAATACTTTTATTTGATTTGCAGTTCGTTTGAATATTTTCCCGGTGTTCCTATCTTCCGGAGTCGGGATCTGATTCAATGGGAACAAGTGGGTCATGTGCTGAACCGGCCCAATCAGCTTGATCTGACGGATCGCAAGAGCTCTGACGGCATTTATGCACCATCAATTCGTTATTTCGAGGGCACCTTCTACATGATTACAACCGATGTAGGAGGGATCGGGAATTTTTATGTTACAGCGACCGATCCGGCCGGACCTTGGTCGAATCCGATCCATGTTCCTTACGGTGGGATTGATCCTTCACTGTTTTTTGACGATGACGGCAAGGTGTACGTCACCGCGCAGCAGGGAGCAGACTACGACTCCCATGCCATCCAGTATGAAATTAATATTGTGACTGGAGAAGCGCTTTCGGAGCCGCAGGTGGTTTGGTACGGTGATGGAGGTCCATGGACAGAAGGTCCTCATCTATACAAGATTAATGGAATGTATTATATGATGTCCGCCTCTGGCGGAACAGCGAAGGAACACAGGGAGATTATCGGACGGAGCAACAATCCTTATGGTCCGTTTGAACGTTATCCGGAGCCGATCCTGACGCATCGGGGGCTTGATCATCCGATTCAATATCTGGGCCATGCCGACCTGGTAGAAGATGTACAAGGGAATTGGTGGGCTGTTTTTCTCGGCGTTCGGTTGACTGAGGATGGTTACAGCGTACTTGGTCGTGAAACCTTTCTGGCTCCGGTCATCTGGAAGGACGAATGGCCGTATATCGACAATAACGAGGGCTGTGTCAAGCTGAAAATGTCGGTTGCGCGTCTGCCCGCAGCGACACCCAACGCTACGGGCGTCACTGTGGGCGAAGGCCGGGACGATTTTGCCGCAGACCATCTCGGACCCGAGTGGATCTTTGTGCGAAATCCGGCCGAGGGTAGTTATTCGCTAGATGAAGCTCCTGGGTCTTTGACATTGCATGGACAGGCGACGGGACTCGGGGATGCCGGCCGGATTACTTTTGCAGGCAAAAGACAGCAGCATAAGCAGGCAAGCTTCACCACTTGCATGTCGTTTGCGCCAACCGCTGAAGGTGAAGAGGCCGGATTATGTGCACGCCGGGATGAGGATGCCCATTATGAGATCGGGGTGTTGCGTTCTGGTAACCGCAACCGAGTCATGGCCCGTCTGACCATTCGCGGAGAATCCCAGATCGTCTATGGGGCTGAGACAGAATCGGAGCGAGTTTTGCTAAGAATTGAAGCGACTGAGGATGAATATGCTCATTCATATTCGGAGGATGGCGAGAACTGGTCCAGTATAGCTACAGGTCCGGCACGGGCGTTGTCTCCGGAGGATTTTGTGAATAAAATGTGCTTCACTGGGGTAGTCATTGGGCTGTACGCAACAGGAAATGGCCGCTTAAGTGGGGTACCTGCGCACTTCGATTGGTTTAAGTATCAGGCTAAGTAGCAGTAAGTGTTTGCCGATAGCCTGCACAAGGAGGAAAAGGATGAATTTATCGACTCGGCAAGAAGCTTCACTAAAAGAATTATACAAAAACGATTTCCAGATCGGAGCGGCGGTCAATCCTCTAACCATTGAGATTCAGAAATCGTTGCTTGCTTACCACTTTAACAGTATAACAGCGGAAAATGAAATGAAGTTCTCAAGCTTGCATCCAGAGGAGGAGGTGTATACCTTTGAGAATGCCGACCGACTAGCTGCATTTGCCAAGGAGCATGGGATGGCAATGCGCGGTCACACCCTGGTCTGGCATAATCAAACGCCGGATTGGCTGTTTGAGAATGAACAAGGCGGTCCAGCGGATCGTGCCTTGCTGCTGGAGCGGCTCCGTTCGCATATCCAAACGGTAGTTGGACGGTATAAGGATACTGTATACTGCTGGGATGTGGTGAATGAGGTCATCTCGGACGAGGAGTCAGACAAGGAGGAGTTCCTTCGCCCGTCGAAATGGCTGGACATCGTCGGACCTGATTTTATCGCCAAGGCTTTTGAATATGCGCATGAAGCAGATCCTAAGGCTCTGCTATTCTACAACGACTATAATGAGTCCCATCCTTATAAGCGGGATCGTATCTATCGGCTGGTCAGGTCGCTGCTGGACCAGGGAGTGCCGATTCACGGCGTGGGTCTTCAGGCGCATTGGAATTTGTTCGATCCTTCCCTAAACAATATCCGCGCAGCCATCGAAAAATATGCAGAGCTGGGACTTCAGCTCCAGCTAACTGAACTGGATCTGTCAGTTTTTCGCTTTGATGACAGACGTACCGACCTGCTTCATCCTTCGGAGGAAATGGTGGAACGGCAAGCGGAGCTTTACGAAGCGGTTTTTCGTCTCCTGCGGGAATACCGCAACTGTATCAGTGCAGTCACATTCTGGGGGGCTGCCGACGATTATACCTGGCTGGACGGCTTTCCGGTAAGAGGCCGGAAGAACTGGCCTTTGTTATTCGATCAATCGCACCGTCCGAAGCTGGCTTATGAGCGTGTTGCTGCGCTGGCGATTCAGCCATAGTCAAGCCACTCAAATAGATGACAAAGATAAAGTTCTCTGTCTTAATAGTTGAAATATTTAAGCTTTAATGCAATAGCTCCTGAATTTGTCCTTGTGGCGATCAGGAGCTTTTTTGATATCATCGGAAATTGGAATGTATTGCTCTTCACCTGAGCACTTGGCGGGGATCATTTTCCAAAAGCTCCTCCTTATACGAGAGGTGAGTGGTTGTAACGTTCCGGTTGTCCTACCTCTTGTTGCAGTTGTAGTAAACAATTCCATTTAATTGGAAGAGGATTTAGGCGTGCTGAATATCCGGATAAGCTCTAAACAGCTTTGAATCAGGCGTAGAACAATGTAGAAACAAGGACTGGTTAGGTCTTTGTAGACAATATCCTTTTGAGAAAAAGAGAACCCGAGTCTTGGAAAAGACCCGGGTTCTTGAGTTTTTCGCCTGAATGCACCTACTCGGCTGAGACGCTTATACTTTCTATATTCGGTCCTTCCGCACCGGTAGTTACCACTTTAAAAGTATTGTTTCCGCTATTCATAGGTACCTGAATCGTTTTTTCGCCCCAGGTTGCCCAGCTACCGGTTGCTGTAAAGGCAGCATCGCTGATCACTTTCGTTCCGTTAACATAAACATCTAGATTTCGAGCCCCTGACTCCAGTGCATATCGGAATTTCACATTTTTAGTTCCAGAAACAGCGCAGTAGATTCTATTCCACTGTACGGTTGCATTTGTTGCAGCATTAAAGTTGACATATTGGATAGTGTCATCACCCGAATAGGTGGCTTCTACTACGGAGTGGGTCAATGTTGTATCCGCTTCCCCTCCATAAGTCGTGTTGCTGATGGTCTTGCCACCCAATTCACCTACAAAAGTTGTAACACTTTGGGCAGGGAGCTGGGCTGTAAAGGCACCGCCAGACAGATTAATGGCCGATCCTGCTGCCAGATTTCTGCTGCCGTCCGTTACCCATGAAGATACTCTCGATGCAGTCCCGTTCTGTAGGGCGAACCTTTGGTTTACTGCTGAAGTACCTCGATTAATTGCAACAATAACTACCTTGTTGTCACCTTTATATGCAGAGGTGTAGATGTTTGTATTTGGATTCTTCGTTGCATCTACTCGTACATATCCGGGACGAACAAATTTCGAGAAATGAGCCATATTATAACCACGTTTGCTTATTGTACCGTCCTCATTCATAGGACCGTATTGTCTACGAATGTACCACCATACATATGTCTGAAAATCTCCCTCTACCATAGCATTGTGCATATGATATGAAACATCCAATGCCTCGGGCCAGCGATCTGCCGAGTTATTGTCGCTATTTGGATAGTATACTTCCGTCATCCAAAGCTCTTTTCCCGCTCCTTTTTGTTTGAAAAGAGGATAAAGGAAATCACTAAATTTAGTACCATAAGTATGAGCACCAAGAATATCCATATTAGCAAGAGCCTGCGGATCGTTTAGAATTGGGTCTGACATATTTTTTAAGTATGAAAATGACTCAGGAGCGATAACTCTGCAGTTAATAGATCCAGCATTTTCTTTCATAAAACGAAGCATTTCTTGTGGAGTCCACCATGTCCAAGTATGTGCATAATCAGGTTCATTTTGAACGGAGATAGCATACAGATCCACGCCATTATTCTTCATGTAAGAAACGAAATCGTTAAGATGCTGCGCATATGCAGCGTACTTATCGTATTTAAGGCGTTTTGCTTTTGTATCACCTTCATGATTAAAGGTCTCAGTCATGTCACTTGGAGGATTCCATGGTGAAGCAAAAACGATTCCTCCGCTTTGAATTGCACGTTTTGCAGTTGGTATTTCTTTGTACCAGTTATTTTTATTGTCGTCTACATAAATTCTTAACACTGAAAAACCTAACTGATTATTTCCATTACCAAAAGCTGTTTCTCTTTGAGATGTTGTCAAATCTCCAATCCAAGCCGGATGGTTTATTCCTCCAAAACCGCGAATCACCTGTTTTTGTGCCGATAAGTTAATGGTTACATCACTTGCTGCTGAAACTTCTGCAGGTGCTGACATGCTGAACATGAGCGGCAGTGCAGTTACAAATGCCAATAATACGCAAATTGATTTTTTTACACGTGAAATCATTCTTTCATCTCCTAATAAAAATAATAATTTCCTAATCCTGTAGCTGTGGAAATATAATTTCTATTTTACGAATGTTCAAACGATCGGTCTATTCTGATCACCCCCTTTCGTATTGTGGAGCACAGGGTCACCCATTTCTTACCTTGTTTCATTGAAGTCCCCCATAAATGAGGTTTCGCTTGGAACTTATCCTACAAGATCAGCCCTCAAAGGACAGGTTTAGTCCAAGGGCAGCAAATAATAATAGTTAAAATAGATCTTTAATCATTGAGAGCGCTTTATAATTGATATAAAAGCACTTTAATCACAATCTCATCTGGATGTTGGATATTGAAGGGAATGGTCTTTATTTCCGAAAGGAAGCGTTTATTCGGTCTGATTGCGTAAAATCCTGGGGGCTTACTAATAAGGAGAATTGCTACTGTTCTGGTTGTTTTGCCCGAGATAACGTTCTAGCTCTTAAACACGAGTGGTGAGGCATTGAATTTAGTCTATTAAACAGATAATAAACTGTTATTTTATCTTATTTATATCATGAATTTGTTTTTTTGTGAATTTTTTTATTCACTAAAAATTATGATTATACACATATTTCGGTTTTTTTGTTAGGAGTATAAAGAGGCTCTTCGACATCTGCTGAGCACCTAAATGGTTACGCCTGTTAATGACGGGCGAATTCATTATTACGGCTTGCATGATAGTGCTATTGTCTCATAATATAATGAGATGCTAATTTTGTTGTTAGTGATATTTCATATGCTGTAGTCTAGGTTGAGCCGCAAGCTGATTTACTATATAGTTATGACTGGACAACGATTCCATCCATATTAAATGAATGCCAAAATAGGGGGACCCTTGCAATGATTATTAAACCGAAAATCCGTGGTTTCATATGTACGACTGCACATCCTGTAGGATGTGCGGCTCATGTTAATACTCAGATCAACTACATCAAAAACAGCACATCACTACAAGGAGCTAAAAAGGTACTTGTCATTGGGGCATCTACTGGATATGGGCTGGCTTCTCGTATTGCTGCGAGCTTCGGTATGGGAGCGGACACCATAGGTGTATCTTATGAACGTCCCGCATCAGAGGGGCGCACGGCTTCAGCAGGCTGGTATAATACCGTAGCCTTTGAAAGAGCAGCCAGAGCGGCTGGCTACATAGCAGAAAGCATTAATGGAGACGCTTTTTCCCATGAAATCAAGCAGGAGACGTTGAAACTGGTTAAGGAAAAGCTGGGTAAGGTAGATCTGATTGTGTATAGTGTTGCCTCACCACGACGGACGCATCCCGATACGGGTGAAACCTTCAACTCCGTTCTCAAGCCCATCGGGCAGCCCTTTTCTGATAAAACGGTGAATACCAATACAGGTGTCGTATCGGAGATTACGCTGGAACCGGCTACAGAGGAGGAAATCGAAAATACGATAACGGTAATGGGGGGCGAAGATTGGTCCTTATGGCTAAAAGCGCTGGAAGAAGCTGATCTGCTGGCTGAAGGGGTAACCACACTGGCTTACTCGTATATTGGTCCAGAGATCACAGAGGCCATTTACCGTAAAGGAACCATTGGCCAAGCCAAAAATGACTTGGAGGCCACAGCGCATACCTTAACGAAGCAACTGGAGCGTTATGATGGAAAAGCCTACGTTTCTGTAAATAAAGCTTTGGTTACACAGTCCAGCTCGGCTATTCCAGTTGTACCTCTGTATATTTCTTTGCTGTTTAAGGTTATGAAGGAAAAGGGTTTGCATGAGGGCTGTATCGAGCAAGCGCAGCGTCTGTTCGGGAAGCTATATAGTGGAGCGACAGTGGAAACCGATGAGGAAGGGCGCATTCGTCTGGACAACTGGGAAATGAGAGCTGATGTCCAGCAGGCTGTCCAAGAGGCTTGGTCCGGGATTACTACAGAAAATGTGTCTGAACGGGGCGACCTTGAACAATATCGTCTGGATTTCCTTCAGTTGTTTGGATTCGGGTTTGATGAAATTGATTATGATTTGGACGTAAATCCAGATATTCAGTAGCATCGTAGCTGATCGCGAATTGTACGGCAAATATAATAAAAACGGGCACTTACAAGCGAATTAAATGGCTTGTGGTGCCCGTTTTTATATATCAGGATTTTGCAAAATTCCTCATATGTTAGGCAAATGTATAGTGTTCTTATTTTTAACAGTTGAAACTATTGGGGATCTGACGTAGATACCGATTTGTGATGAAGCAGACGAAAAACAGCGATGGTAATCATGATCCCGGCAACGCCGAAGACAGCAACGGAGGTTAGAGCCCGGTAGGCTTGCCAGCCGAATAAAAAAGCAACACCACTGCCAAAGGTTGTGCCTGCCAGTAAACCGAGTGCGCAAGCGATGTCTGTTCTGAATTTCATAAGCATTTTTCCTTTCGGAATCAGTATTTGCAAAGCAACTTGTACTTTTCATCTGGACTTGGACAGGAACTTGTGCGTACAATTAAATAGAAATCGTTTTCAAAGAGAATCTTTTTAACAGTATGGATCATTCTTGTGCAAATTATTCCTTTTCAGGAGGTAGATGAAATGAATATGAATGAGCAGATCAAGCAGTGGAACGAAGAGGCACAGGCGAACAACACCGATCACCCTTATCGAAAGGTAGAATTATTTATTGAGGTGCGTGATGGAGCGCTTGAAGCCGTCGTCCCTTATTTGAAGCAACAGAATTACCATCATGTGACGCTGGTAGAGGATGAATACACTTCTGCGGCGGCAGGGAAAAAGGTGACGCAACGGATACGTGATGCAGGTTTGGTGGTCGATGTGGTTCGGTTGCCTCCCAATGCTGTGGGGGATGTGATTGCAGATGAAGGCTATATCGTAAAGGTGTTGTTGGGCGTGGCAGATGAGAGTCAGGCTGTACTGGCCGTAGGCTCCGGCACTATTCATGATCTGGTTCGCTTCGCATGCTATAAAATGAATCGTCCTTTTCTGTCGGTGCCGACGGCCGCTTCTGTGGATGGATTCACATCGGCAGGCGCGCCGTTGATTGTGGGCGGCAGCAAGCAGACATTCCAGGCTGTTCCGCCGGAAGCGATCTTTGCTGATCTATCCGTACTGGCGAATGCGCCACAAGCGATGACTGCCGCAGGCTTTGGCGATATGCTCGGCAAATTCACCTCATTAGCCGATTGGCAGGTGTCCAGGGATTTGGGGGGCGAACCGTATTCGCCTTTGGCTAATCGAATCACGGAGGAGGCGCTGCGGGCCTGTGTAGAGCATGTT
Source organism: Paenibacillus terrae (assembly GCF_005217525.1). Lineage (GTDB taxonomy): Bacteria > Bacillota > Bacilli > Paenibacillales > Paenibacillaceae > Paenibacillus > Paenibacillus terrae_C. The sequence continues at coordinate 128,077 of NZ_PNXQ01000014.1, forward strand.
GATGAGATTGCGGCGGGTAGCCAGGCAGGTGTCGAAGTGCTGATGAACGCGCTGATCGCATCAGGCATTTCCATGCTGATGATTGATCATTCCCGTCCAGCATCGGGGGGAGAGCACCACATTTCTCACCGAATTGAAATGGATTTTATTGCAGAGGGGCGCAAGCAAGTTTTGCATGGTGCCAAAGTGGGCGTAGCTTCAACTTTACTGGCGGACTTGTACAGGGACCTGGCTGCGAGCCAAGCTGTGGATGCTTTGGAGGTATATCGAACCTTGCCCACGTCAGAGCAGATGCGTGCATGGCTGACTCAGGTCGGCGGTCCATCTACGATTGCCGAGCTGGGCGTAAGCGAGGAGCAGCTTGCGCGCGCACTTCGTACGGCTCATACTCTGCGTAATCGCTATACAGGGCTCAAGTATATGAACGATCATCAATTGCTTCGCTCATAAAATGCACATTTACAGAAGCGATATTTATACAGGATAACCAAGCACTTGTAACATGGAAGGGATTAGCGAATGGGTTTACGCCTCCGGCAGCTATACAACGATATCCTGCTCCTGTGACATTTGTATGTACAAATGAACGATATGCTATAATCGTGAAATACAAAAGGGTACACGATATTGCAAGTGACGGAGGAAATTATGGCGCCCAAATATATACAAGTTAAACAGGAAATTTTGTCATGGATTCATTCATCCAGGCTGGAGCCTCAAAGCCAGCTTCCATCTGAGCATGAAATGTCTGAGCAATTTGCGGTTAGTCGGCAAACCGTGCGTCAGGCGTTAGGTGAGCTGGTGCAGGAAGGTTGGCTGTTTCGCATGCAGGGCAAGGGGACCTTTGTCGCCACACGGGATAGCAAGCAGCCCGAGGACCCACGGACGATCGGGGTCGTTACGACCTATATATCCGATTATATTTTTCCGTCGATAGTGCAGGGAATTGAGTCCAAATTAAGTCGTCAGGGCTATAAGCTACTGCTGTCAAGCACAGGCAATGACCCCGAGCAGGAACGGCAGTGTTTGGAAATGCTGTTAAGTCAGCCCTTGAGCGGGATTATTATTGAGCCGACGAAAAGTGGGGAGCGCAATCCCAATCTGAATTATTACCTGACCTTGGAAAATCGCCAAATTCCTTATTTAATGATCAATGCGCGGTATGAGGAAATGGATGCGCCATGTCTGCGTGTAGATGATGAGAAGGGTGGATTTTTAGCGGCTGAGCATCTGATTAAGCTGGGACATCGGCGGTTAGCCGGGTTTTTCAAGACAGATGATATGCAGGGAATTCTTCGTATGAAGGGATTTGTGGCCGCCCACCGTAAATATGGGGTTACGCTGCATCCGAATGCAGTGACCACCTACCGGACAGAAGAAAAAAATGAGGTTCCGTTACAGCGTGCGTCTGCACTGTTGAGTATGGAGCCGGAAGAGCGCCCTACTGGATGGGTAACCTATAATGACGAGCTGGCTGTGCGTTTGTTGGACATTGTGCGTTCGGCGGGTCTGAGCATTCCGGGCGATTTGTCGCTGGTGGGGTTTGATGACTCTTTTTTGGCAACGGCAACGGAAATCAAGCTAACTACAATCCGCCATCCCAAAGAAGAACTGGGATTTCGCGCTGCTGATACAATATTGTCGATGATCGAAGAAAAGGGCTTCCGCGAAGAGGATCGCCAGTGGATTATTCCACCAGAGCTGATTATCCGTGAATCTACGGGTCCTGTTGCCAGTGACGTATAAGAACCTAATAAATATGGTCGAGTTTTTATTTGGATACATGTAAGGACAAGTTGGAATGAATGTAGTTCTGACACCTCATAGCGTTTCGGCCTACCTACGCGCCTTATCGTACAGCCTGTTTTCTGTATTGCAGAAAATAGGCTGTTTTTGCTATGTTTTTTCTGAAAATATAGACAGTTACGCAGTGAAAAAACGTATAAAAAAACACTGGCTAAGTTGTACGTACAAGTGTATAATGAAAGCGGAACCAAGGATAAGGGACATTATGATCCTCTTGTGGTTTTCCATTTGAAGCTAGGTTTAGCACTTCCATTTTAGATTTCAGAAATGATAGTAAAAGGAGTGTCTTATACATGTTAGAACAATTAAAACAGGAAGTATGGGAGGCCAATCTGGCTCTTCCCAAGCATGGTCTGGTTACTTTTACGTGGGGAAATGTAAGCGGTATCGACCGTGAGCAGGGGCTGGTTGTAATTAAGCCAAGTGGTGTGGCCTATGAGGAGCTGAAAGCAGAGCAATTGGTCGTACTCAATTTGCAAGGCGATATTGTCGAAGGGGACCTTCGTCCTTCATCGGATACACCAACACATCTGGCGCTGTACCGTGCTTTTCCACAAATAGGCGGTATTGTACACACGCATTCCTCTTGGGCCACAAGCTGGGCGCAGGCAGGACGCGCGATTCCTGCATTAGGGACAACACAGGGTGATTATTTTTATGGAGCGATTCCGTGTACTCGCGCGATGACTTCAGAGGAAATTGCCGGAGAGTATGAGCTGGAGACGGGACATGTGATCATTGAGACGTTTCAGGATATTAGTCCGGCGGATATTCCAGGTGTACTCGTTAATCAGCACGCACCGTTCGCTTGGGGGAAAAATGCCGATGATGCCGTTCATAATGCGGTGGTGCTGGAGGAAGTAGCCAAGATGGCGTACCGTTCCTTCGCGCTGAACCCGGAATTAACTTCCATGGATCAGGCGCTGCTGGATAAGCATTTTCTGCGCAAGCATGGAGCGAACGCTTACTACGGTCAAACGAAAAAGGAGGAGACACACAAATGAGCAAGTATACCATTGGTGTCGATTATGGAACAGAGTCCGGGCGTGCAGTCATTGTTGATCTATCTAACGGAGCTGAAATTGCCACACACGTAACACCTTATCGCCATGGGGTTATTGATGAAGTGCTACCTGGCAACGGACGCAAGCTGGAAATGGACTGGGCGCTGGAGCATCCGGCTGACTATATTGAAGTGCTGACAACTTCTGTACCTGCTGTCATGAAGGAGACAGGAATTTCTCCGGACGACATCATCGGGATCGGCATTGATTTTACGGCATGTACGATGCTGCCAATCGACGCACAAGGACAACCATTGTGCTTTGACGAGAAGCTGAAGGATAATCCGCATAGCTGGGTAAAACTGTGGAAGCATCATGCAGCACAGGATGAAGCGGACCGTCTGAACGAAATTGCCTCACAGCGGGGAGAGGCATTCCAGCCCCGTTATGGTGGTAAAATTTCATCTGAATGGATGATCGCAAAAATCTGGCAAATTCTGAACGAAGCGCCGGATATTTATGATCAGACAGATCGCTTTGTAGAAGCGACCGACTGGGTTATTTCCCAGCTTAGTGGAGAGCTGAAACGCAATCAATGTACAGCAGGCTACAAGTCCATTTACCATCATCGTGACGGTTATCCGGACCGTGAGTTTTTCAAAGCGCTCGATCCTCGTCTGGAAAATCTGACGGATACGAAGCTGCGTGGTGAGATTTATGACTTGGGTAGCCGTGCAGGTGGATTAACAGAGGACATGGCTGCAAAACTCGGGTTGAATCCGGGAACTGCGGTAGCCGTAGGTAACGTGGATGCACATGCGGCTGTTCCGGCGGTAGGTGTCGTGACACCAGGGAAGCTGGTTATGGCGATGGGCACCTCTATTTGTCATATGCTGCTCGGTGAGGAAGAAAAAGAAGTCGAAGGTATGTGCGGTGTTGTAGAAAACGGAATTATTCCGGGCTATTACGGCTATGAGGCTGGTCAGTCGGCGGTAGGAGATATTTTCGCATGGTTCGTTGAGCATGCTGTTCCCGGCGAGGTGAAGGAGCAGGCTGCGGCAGAAGGCGTGAACGTTCATGTGTGGCTGGAGCGCAAAGCGGCTGCGTACAAACCGGGCGAAACCGGATTGCTTGCACTGGATTGGTGGAACGGCAACCGTTCTGTGCTGGTGGATACGAACCTGACGGGTCTTATTGTCGGCTATACGCTGCTGACGAAGCCAGAGGAAGTGTATCGTACATTGCTGGAAGCAACAGCGTTCGGCACACGTAAAATCGTCGATGCGTTCCATCACAACGGCGTGCCGGTAGATGTATTGTACGCATGCGGTGGATTACCGCAGAAAAACCGTCTTTTGATGCAAATTTATGCGGATGTAACTGGACGGGAGATCAAAGTGGCGGCTTCTACTCAAACCCCTGCGCTGGGCGCAGCGATGTTCGCGGCAGTGGCTGCGGGAGCAGAAGCCGGAGGGTATGACGATATCGTCGAAGCAGCGCGCCATATGGCTCGTGTACGGGACGAGAGCTTTAAGCCGATCCCAGAGAACGCGGCCGTCTATGATAAGCTGTACGAGGAATACAGCCGTCTTCACGACTACTTTGGACGTGGAGGCAATCCGGTGATGAAGAAGCTGAAGGCGATTAAGGAAGAAGCCGGACGTTCTACACAAGCGGCAAGCACTCATTCTTAAAGAGATAAGATATCTAAAAAAGCACAGTGTGCCGAGAAAACGGCAGACTGTGCTTTCTTTGTTCTTATATTCCGTGATTTGCAGCAAGCGAAAGTCTTATGAAATGAAAGATGGTAATGCGTTCCTTTCATAGACTTTCAGGTAAAGTACAAAAGTTTAGTTTTAACGGACATTCTCACTTTTTCAGCATGGCATCAGCAAACAAAATGGATTTCGGAATACGGAAAAACTGTTCCGCCTGATCCTGGAAGGTTTGAGAAGGAACGGTACCCTGGTGCAACCATTTTCGGAATGTGCCGGGATGAACGCCAATCCAATGACTGACATCGGTCACCGAAATATCATGGACCATACATAGACCCGCCAAAATCCGGTTTTTGACCGGGGAACGAGTCACAGTCCGTTTCATAAAACGGGACGGTGATGGCTGACAGATGAGCGGTGAACGCCGGACAACCTCTTCATTAAACAGAATATGGTGTGGATACCCAAGTGTGTTACACGTTTTTTCCAGATTAGTGTTGCCGGGAATACGGCCCTCATATACCCACGCGCTGACGCTACGTGAGGAAATGGAAAGCTCCTCGGCAAGCTGAGACAGTTTAATGTCATTAGCCATCAAAACGGCTAGCAGAACACGGTTTCGTACTTGACAGCGTGTCGGCTTGCGAAAACGTTTGACGCGCACACCTTTTCCCAAATATTTGCGATTGATCAGAGACCACGCCTGAATGGAATGTTTATCTTGTTGTTTAGGCATATATCCTCCGATTTTTTTTAACCACATACTACTATACCCGGAGGGGGCTTTGCAAGTGACTCCCCTCCTGATTTTCTTTTAATCCCATGGGCTTAACCGGTTTATGGAAAATAAGGTCCATTTGACCTATGAAAAGAGGCGTTTAAGGGACCGATATATTAAATTATTATATTTATTGTGGAAATGGAGGAAATATGTTCTTTTTTATGATTGTAAGGTTTATAAGAGAGAAATGGATAGCTGTACTTCGCCCTTTGGAAAATATTTGATATACTATATATGTAATATGCTGTTGAAATCTATACATTACTGTGGAAGAACCGCGAAATGGAGAGACAGAACACATGGCTTATATGGTACCGGAGTATATACCGAAGAATGCAACAGCAGGAGAGCGACTTCTGTTTGAAACCTTAAAGAGATATTTACCTAGTGATTATATTGTTTATTATGAACCGGAAATTCGGGGACGACGACCTGATTTTGTTATTATCGGCCCGGATCTTGGACTCGTTGTTCTTGAAGTAAAGGATTATACGAAAAGCACGTTGCATCAAATTAATCAGGACGAATGGATGCTACATACCTCAGCCGGTGAGACACGAACGGTGAAAAGTCCGCTGAAACAGGCGCGGGACAATGCCCGACTTATTTCGGACCAATTGAAAAAAGACAAAAACTTACTTCAAGGTTTATCTGGTTATCTAAAGTTTTCCTATGGATACGGTACGGTATTTACACGTTTGAAGCAAGAGGATTTCATTAAATTAGGACTATACAATGTAATAGATCCTTCTTTTGTGCTGTGCAGAGATGAGATTGATACAGAAGACGAAGGATTTTCCAGCGAAACTTTGATGGAAAAGCTGTTTGGTATGTTCACGATTCAAAGCAAACGTCGTTATACCCTTACAGATGAGGACATTCAGGCTATCCGGTTTCATTTATTTCCCGAAGTACGGATTAGCGCAGAGTTCAAGGAACCTGTACCTTATCAGGATCAGTTGTTGCTATCTCTTCATAATATCAAAACCATGGATCTGCACCAGGAGAATATGGCTAAACAATTGGGAGACAGACATCGTCTTATTCGTGGCGTGGCAGGTAGTGGAAAAACGCTGGTTCTTGTCAGTCGGGCTAAGATGCTGGCTCAAGCCCATCCTGATTGGAAAATTCTTGTTCTTTGCTATGGTATCCCCCTATCTCGGACTCTCAAGCAGTGGATTGGCCAAAAAATGAGGGAGCCGGAAGATTTATTTGGTTTTGCTAATGCAGAATGTGAATGGGAGTCTTCTAATATTGAAGTATATAACTTTCATGAATGGCTTGGTAGTCATATGCGGATCAAGGACAGTGCGATACCTGAGTTGCTAGAGAAATTGGACAAATCTGAAGCCATTGTTCCGATCTACGATGCCATACTCATTGATGAAGGACAGGACTTTGAGCCAGATTGGTTGCGTTTGGTCAGTCATTGTCTCAATCCTGATACGAAGTCCCTACTGTTAGTAGAGGATCGGGCACAATCTATTTTCAAAAGGAAGAATAGTCTTGTACAGGAAACGGGTCTCGATTTTCGGGGGAGATCGAAAATCCTTTCTATTAACTACCGAAATACGGCCCAAATTGTACAGTTTGCTTGGGATTTTTATCGCAGCCATTCACAACTACAGAACAAGGTGCAAAGCGGATCACTTGAAGGAGTTGAAATTATTCCCCCACAGTCAACCAAGCGCAAGGGACCTGAACCTATCTTCCGTAGATGCCGAAATATTCGCGAGGAGATGGATTTTATTATTAAATCTATTACATTTCTGCGTCAAGAAAAGGCTATTCCGCTTAATGATATAGCTATTTTATATAGGGTGCAGAACAGTTACAAAATCTCTTATATTAATGAGATCAAAAGCAGCTTACAGAAGCATCAGGTACCGTATACCTGGATGACTGAAAGCCGTGAATCCAAACGTAATTTTATAAGAGAAGAAGAGACGGTAAAAATATCTACTCTCGACAGTGCTAAAGGTCTGGATTTTCGTGCTGTCTTTATTGTGGCGATTGAGAACATGCCATTTAAGAGGGAAGAGGTTGAAGAAAGAGAGGTCTCTCTGCTATATATTGGCATGACCCGTGCGCTCGAATGGTTGTTTCTTACATATAGCGGAGAGTCCAAATATACCTTGTATCTAGATGAGATGTATAAGAGGAAAACGAAGAAAATCGCACCCAAGCAATCAGGTTGAGGGGTCTCCAATTTATTCACAACTTTGTAACCTCGATGGTCGGGGAGATTGCGAGATTGTTGTCGAATTGTTTCACTATATTTACATACTATACTCTGGTAATCTATTAATATATATAGGTGGGACGGAAAGGCGTTCCGATTCAATAAGTTGAGATGCGTTTATGTTCTATATGTTTAGTGAATGTCTATATTGCCATGTCTATACCGTCATGTCTGTATAACTTCATAGACAAGCTAGAGATAGCTCCCGCACAATATAAAATACAGCACAGGATGGTGTAAGTAATGAAGTTTTTGAATGTAAAATGGATGGCTGTATGTTTGATGGCAATATGTTGTTTGGGTCTGTTGGGCGTACATACGAATACGGCAAGTGCGCAAGCGAAGGCTCCTTTGCTGGGGGTCAATGATGTATTACTGGATTCGAATACGATTCGGCCAGTGATGGAAAATGACAAATTGTATGTACCTATCGTTACATTAGGTCAAAAGATGGGGATTTCCACTTCGGTCAGCGGTCGTACATTGCAGTTGACGGGACATAATCGCAGCTTTACGCTGGATCTGACCAAGGGTGATGTTTTTGAGCGCGGAGGACGTACGATGGTGCCGATTCGCACCTTGGCGGATGCCTTCGGTTTTACCATCACGATACCTTCAAGCAATCTATACCGAATTCAGAATGCGAATTCAAGCTTGTCTGATACACAATTTTTGAACAAATTTGCCGTAGAAATTAAACAGTATGCCGCTGTGAAGCCAGGCAAAGCCAGCAATGCAGGAACTAAGGGGAACGCTTCCCCATCAAGCCGTACGATTTATTTGAGCTTCGATGACGGTCCTACAGCCCATACTTCACAGCTGTTGGATATCTTGGATAAATATAATGCCAAGGCGACTTTCTTCATGTTGGGACCGGAAATTCGTCAACATAGTGCAGTTATGAAAAGAATGGTAGAGGCAGGGCATGGTTTGGGCTTGCATGGTATGACGCACCAGGTGAAGAAAATCTATGCTTCTCCGGCAGCGGCGCTTGGAGAAATGAATCAGGATAATGAGATTTTATTCCAGGCAACAGGACAACGCACTTCTTTAATTCGTACGCCTTATGGCAGCAAACCGTATTTGAATAAAGCATTCCGTGATCAGCTGACGGGTGCAGGCTATCATATTTGGGATTGGAATGTAGATTCCAACGATTGGCGTTATACCAAAAATCCAGAGCATTTTGAACAGAGCGTTCTGCGTGATATTAAAAGATTGAAAAAACAAGGCAGAACACCTGTCGTTCTTATGCATGATAAGCCATCTACGATCAAGGTTCTTCCACAGATCATGGCAGCTTTGCAGAAAGAAGGCTATTCGTTCGAACCGTTAAATGGCAATTTGACTCCACTTAATTTTTGGAATGATCATCGTTAATTGAATAGCTGTCAGAAAAACAGGCTACCCTACTTTATTTTTTGAAGAGGGGGGTCTGTTTTTTTCGTGTTTGCACAGAAAATCATGAGGTTTAACAGCTTGTTTTATATGAATCTATGAATTCTTATCCCTGTCCAGGTCATATGACTTTACGGGTTGCCACGTCGCTGCATATATTGCAGTAACCGCCCCGAGAGGAGGAACAGGTATGAATATTAACCCGGCAATGTTTAGTATGTTTTGTGCTACCACAGGTGCCATTATTACATTTGCATTTGGCGGCTGGAATCAGTTGATGGTGCTGTTCACAGTTGCGATGGCTGTTGATTATGTGACAGGAGTTGCCGCAGCGATTAAGACAGGACAAGGCTTGAGCAGCAAAGCCGGTTTTTGGGGGTTGATGAGAAAGGCTTTGATGCTGATGGTGATTTCTTTGGCACATCATATGGATCTTCTGATGGGCACCGAAATCATGAAAGGGGCGGCGACGTATTTTTATTTATCCAACGAATTAATCTCTATTACAGAAAACTGCTCACGCATGGGCTTGCCGCTTCCACCAAAGCTCAAGAATTTTTTTGCTTTGCTGAAGGACAAGGAGTCTGGTGGGAAAGATCGCTAGAATTATAAAGCTTCTTTCCGTATGTGGGGCGTTATGATAAAATTTTGAAGAGAACATTTTAAAAGATAAGGAGCCTATAAATATGATTAAACATATTGTTTTGTTCAAATTGAAAGACCGCTCCCCTGAAAGCATTGAGCATACGGCGTCCGTCTTGCGCAGCATGAACGGTAAAATCAAAGAACTTCTGTCACTCGAAATAGGTACGGATGTGATTCGTTCGGAACGATCTTATGATATTTCCCTTACGGCTGTTGTCGAAACACTGGAGGACTTGCAAACGTATCAGGTACACCCTGTGCATCAGGAGATCATTGTACACATGAATGAAGTGAAGGATGTATCGATCGCAGTAGATTATGAAATTTGAAGCGGTTACGGGAGGTGCAGGACCTTGTATTATGTCAACCGGGAGCAAATTGAGCTTCGACTCGGTGCCGTTCCCGAGATTGTTGCAGGACTCCGCCGCATAACGGCCGCTTGGAACGGAGATTTGTTGCAGGGGCTGGTGCAGGAGCGCTGTCTACATTTGGCGATTGAAACGGTAACAGATGTAGGGAGCTATATCATTGACGGATTTATTATGCGTGATGCGAGCAGCTATGAGGATATTATCGGTATCATTCATGAAGAGGGCGTGCTGAATGATACCGTGTTTAATCCGCTGCTGGAACTGGTAGCTTTGCGGAAACCCTTGGTGCAGGAGTATTTCGATTGGGACCGGACGAGCCTTCATCCGCTTACACCTGAGCTGCCTGAGCTATTGGAGTGTTTTGTATCCAGTGTGCATGACTATTTAAATAAGGAATTGGGTCCGCAGCCCGAGGGAGTGTAAAGGCTAAAGTGACGGATAAGCATATCGTACCCGAAATGCCCACCAGGCGCATGATTATGACATTGTTGAAAACGAAGGGACCTGTGGGTGTCGGAAGCTTGGCAGCTCAATTGGGCATTACCGAAATGGGGGTGCGCAGACACCTCAAATTGATGGAGCAGGATGGTCTCATCGTCGCTACAGTAGTGCGGCAGGCGATGGGGCGTCCGACGTTTTTATACAGTCTGAGTGAGCAGGGAAGTGAGCAGTTTCCTCGGAATTATGATCATTTGTTGCTGGAACTACTGGAGGAACTGGATGAAGAGCAGGGAATGGAAGCTGTTTACTCTCTGTTTGACGGTAGAAAACGCAAAATGATGAAGCGTTACGCTCCTCAGATCGAAAGTGAGACCACGCTGGCTTCACGTGTGGAAAAGCTTTCCGGTATTCAGAACGCCTCCGGTTATATGGCGGAGTGGCGGGAAGAAGAGGACGGGAGCTACTCTATTGTGGAATACAATTGTCCGATTTCTCAAATTGCAGGCCGTTACCGCAAGGCTTGTGAATGTGAGCAGCAAATGTTCGAGGAGCTGCTTGATGCCGAGGTTGTCCGTGAGGATTGCCTAGCGGATGGAGGACGTTGCTGCCTGTACCGTATCCGGTCCCGAAAAATGTAGGAACTTTCACGGCTTGTTCGCTGTGTCATGACAAGCTCCCCGTGCTTATAATGCATTAACAGATGGGCATTCGCCCGGGCACAAAGGGAGAGATGATGATGAAAGAAACCCACAAAAGCTTTATCCGTGGTGCGGTGACAGGTAGCATTGTCGGTTCGCTGGCTGCGCTGCTGTTTGCCCCCAAGTCAGGTCGTGATCTGCGTCAGGACATAACGGAGCAGGCACGTCTTGTCAGTGATAAGGGGCAGGAGCTGGCCGGTAAAATTACAGATGTCTCTATTGAGTATACGGATAAAATTAAGGATACGGCCTCAGCGGTCATTCATGAAATCGGGCAATTTCGCAAAAAAGGCGAAGTTCTTCCTGAGGTCAGCATTTCATCCGCTCCTGTTCAAGAAGATACGAAAAAGGATTCTCTGTAAGCAGCTTCTAAATGAATACATTATAACTGAATATGGATTCGCTTTGAGGCTTCTCCTGTTGGGATGGAGCCTCTTTGTTGATGGCTTTCCCTTTTTCGAGTAATATTTGGGGGTACCTTTTACTCGAATACAACATAAGGTAATGTAGCAACGGATCGCTTCCCGCGAGGGAACGACTCATACTTGAACAAAAAAGGAAGCGGTATGTACGTGCAGCAAGCGATTGCAATATTGGATTCCGGTGTAGGAGGTCTGACGGTTGTTAAAGAAGTTATGCGGCAGCTTCCACGGGAAAAAATCATTTATTTTGGAGACACTGCGCGCACCCCGTATGGACCTCGGCCATCGGAAGAGGTTAAGAAATTTACAGAGCAAATGGTTGATTTTTTGATTCAATTTGATCCGAAAGTCATTATTATTGCCTGCAACACGGCAACAGCCGCGGCATTGGATTATATTAGCCAAAAGGTATCCATTCCGGTGATCGGAGTGATCCACCCCGGGGCACGTGCTGCAATCAGCGCAACAGCCACCGGGCATGTCGGGGTGATTGGGACTGTCGGTACGATTCGAAGCGGAGCCTATACGGCTGCGCTGAAGCAACTATCCCCCTATGTAGACGTGGTGAGTCATGCTTGCCCTTCGCTTGTTCCTTTGGTGGAACAGGGATTGTTCCGTTCAGAGAGAACAACAGAGGTTGTAGAGGAGACATTGAGACCGATTCAAGCGTACCCGATTGATTGTCTGATTCTTGGTTGTACGCATTATCCTTTTTTGAAGGAAACGATTCAGGAAGTGATGGGCCCCAACGTGAAGCTGATTAGCTCCGCAGACGAAACGGCTCGTGAGACGAGTACGATTTTGTATAACAAGGGCAAGTTGGAAGCCGGGGATGAGACACCAGTGCATCAGCTTTTTTGTTCTGGTGATCCAGAATTGTTCCAGAGTATTGCCGCACAGTGGCTCGGGGAGCAAATTCGTCAAACGCCTGTTGTTTGGCAGGTCACCCATCTGGATTGATGAGACAGCCGATTTTTTTGTCATGGGACAAAAGAATCGGCTGTTTTGGTATTCGTTACATCAAGACACGCCGCGTCTGCATAACATGCAGTAAGACAGATGGAAGGGGCGTAGAAGATGAGGGAATATATCGTACAAAAAGGAGATACTTTGCACCGGGTCGCCTCGGCTTTTAAATTATCGGCAGATACATTGATGGCAGACAATCCGTGGGCTGCCGCGCAACCCTATCTGATTTGTGGTCAAGTGCTGTACATTCGTCCGTCAATGGATCGTAAATACGTTATTCAGGCCGCTGAGCATGCCAGACAGATTGCCAAGCAGTTTGGTATGGAGCTTGATGAGCTGTGGCAGGCCAATCCCAAACTTGCGGAGCATGATTTTGTGGAAGGAAAAACCATTATTATACCTGAAAACCATCAGAATCAGATTGTACGCTTGCGTGGAGAGTATGGATACGAGGACTTGAGAGAAGATCTTGCGGCCCTGGCTCAAAGGTATCCGTTTATTGAAGTGGGCAGCATCGGCACCAGTGTCATGGGAAAAGATATCCCCTATGTACGCATTGGACAGGGACCGTTGAAAATTCACGCCAACGCCTCCGTACATGCCAATGAATGGCTGACGACGCCATGTTTGCTGCGTTTTGTTGAGCGATATGCGCAAGGGGTCGACAGTATGAATGGAAATGAAGGGGGGGAGCATCATGATGAACGAGAGGATCCAGGCGAGGCTCCTCTATGGATATATGGAGTTTCTCCACAGACTTGGCTAAACCGTACTTCCTTATGGGTAGTGCCCATGGTTAATCCAGACGGGGTGGAACTGGTTCAACAGGGTGTCCTTCCGTCTCATCCCCTGTACCATAACTTAAGAAAGTGGAATGAAGGCCGTGCTGATTATCGTGGATGGAAGGCTAACATTCGCGGTGTGGACCTTAACGATCAGTTTCCGGCGTATTGGGAGGAAGAGGTACGCAGACGTGGTAAAACAAGCCCGTCCAGAAGGGATTATGCGGGTCCTGCGCCTTTGTCTGAGCCGGAGGCTAAAGCGCTTGTCGATCTGACGGAGCGGGAACAGTTTGATATGGTGTTGTCCATACACAGTCAGGGACAGGAAATCTATTGGAATTACCGGGATTTGGAGCCAAAGGAGAGCAGGGACTGGGCATCACGGTTGGCGGCTGCAACAGGATACCGGGCGGTAAAGCTGGGGGGCAGCGATGCGGGATATAAGGATTGGTTTATACAGCGATTTGGAAAACCGGGCTTTACCGTTGAAGTCGGGCTGGGTGTAAATCCGCTGCCTATGCGTGATTATGACGATATTGCGGCAGAGGTGGGCATGTTAATGGCAACGGTGCTTTCATGGTAAAAAGTTAGCCTGAAACTCCATGGTTTATCAGCACGTATTAGGAGGAGCACGTGTTTTTACAAGTGTTCCTCTTACATGTCCCTTCATTGGGGTATATACTTAGGAGCATTGGAAATGGAGTGAACAACCTATGAAGTGGAAAAGATTACTGTCTCTCCGTCAATGGTCACATGTGTTTCGTCGCATGCCCCGATTGATTACTTCGTCGAAGATTCCATTAAGTGAAAAATTGCTGTTTGCCATCCCTGTATTGCTCTATTGGGTGTTGCCAGATGTCATGCCCTTTATGCCTATTGACGACATTGGGGTGACGCTGCTGATGATGAACTGGTTTGTGACCCGCGCTGAACGTAAATATCCCGACGTGCTTGAGAAGCAGCACGTACGTGTCCGGTAGGAATAAAAGCTTATGAATTTCGTGATTGCGATTTTTCGCAGTTTTCTTTACAATAGGAATATTGCCTTTCTAATATATAGAGGCTATTTTGTAGTTTATAGTTGTTGAATTTACCTGTTAATTGGTGTGGTACGGATATTCATACTCCAATGGACCACACTTCATTTGATTAATATGAAGGAGATGATAGTTGATGAATTGCAAAATTACTCGCAACGCAGCTAAAGTATTGAAGCTTGAATTGGATAAAGAAGAAAACCAAGGGAAGAGCCTGCGCGTTGTCATTACTCATTCCCATGGGGACCATGCTCATTACGGGCTGGATTTGGACACGCCTAAAGAAACGGATACCGTCGTATCAACGGATAAAGGCATTGATGTTATTTTAGAAAACGGCCAGCCGTTGCTGGATGGTGTAAAAATTGATTACTTGTACTTCCCCGAAGAAGGCTTTGTCATTACTAACCCTTCCCAAGGTAATCACGGCGATCACTAAGCCGGAGCACGGAGGGATGACAGATGGCCAATGATATTCGCGTATGTGATGAATGCAATCATATTCGCTTGAAAACGATCTTGCCCAAGCTGCAAAAGATGGCACCGGATGCGGAGATCAAAATCGGTTGCAAATCGTATTGCGGTCCTTGTGGAAAGCGGGCGTTTGTATATGTGAACGGACGTTATATAAGTGCAGCTACAGAGGATGAAGTATTGGAGAAGGCTGCGCGTTTTATAAAATAATTCCAGTGCGCAGCATTCACAGCTTTGTATAGTTCCCCTTCTTCTGATCCATGCTAATGGATGCAGACCACTGCCCAGAAGGAGGAGTGACTCATGGCTCAATATGATTCCAATCTCGACAATCACAGTGTCGAGGCCCAAACGCAAAACTCGGTGGACAAGCTTCACCATGCCGTATCACAGGCATTGTCACATCCGGCTGAGCAACTGATTGAGCAGGCGGAGCAGTCCCGTACTCATGCGGAGCATGCCTTAGAGCAGGCGAAGGACAGCCTTGGCGACGATGCGGTAGAGGTTGCCGAGGAAATGCTTGGTGAAGAGACACAACGGCTGGAGCAAGCCAAAAAAGCGTTGCGCCCATAAGCATTCGTAAATGTAAATGAGCGCCGTTTACTAGCTCAAGAATACAAAAAGCCCGATCATCAGCATATTGCTGCTTGATCGGGCTTTTCTTGTTGGTATTAACTTTCCGGGAATCTGGGAAGAGTGCTGTGTAAGCAACTTTCCTCAGAAAATTTAGTTGGATGTCGAAGGAGTCGCAGTGACTTCTTTGATTTCCGGTTCCCATTGGCGAATGAGATCATACGTGATCACCTGATCGGAAATGTTCAACCGATTGAGAGCTTCAGTATACCCCGGTCCGCAGGCGTTCACATCCGTAGGCTGGCCTGTGGTGAGGTTGTAACAGGTTCCTTTGGAGAATGTACCGTCCTCGGATGGAATATAGTATAAACGACCATCAGTGAAAGCACCACTGCGCAGCACGACCATACGAGGCTTCCCGCTGAACAGATCATTTCCCATAAAGTGATACGGCTTCGTTGAAATGCCAAGCAGATGCATCACTGACGGTGTCAGATCAAGCTGTCCTGCCGGTTCGGTGTAAGTTCCCGCGTGGCTTCCATCGGGAAGATGCACAAGCAGCGGCACCTGGTTCATGATTTTCTGCATATCAAGATCTGTGAGTGGTTTACCCAAAAATTTCTCATACAGTGCCTTATCTTTAATAGAATTGTCATGATCCCCGTAGAACATGAGGATTGTATTATCCCACAATCCGTCTTTCTTCATTTGATCGACCAGCTCGCCCAGTGCTTCGTCCACATAATGGACGGATTTCAGATAGTCTCCGAACATGGTCCCTTCAAACTCACCAACGTCCAAATCCACGGCGTCTGGTGGCAGATTGTACGGGTGGTGGCTCGAAATTCCGACCATATAGGCGTAGAACGGCTGTTTGACCTCAGTGGTGAGATCATTGAGCGTTTGACGAAAGAAGGATTTGTCTCCCAGTGACCAGCCCAATGGCTCATCTATTTCAAAATCCTTTTTACTGTAGAACTTGTCATAGTTCATTGCCTTATACATTGTATAGCGATTCCAGAAGCTGCTGTCGTATACGTGAAATGCATTAGGGCTGTAGCCAGTATCTTTTAGAATAGAAGGCAACGTATCGAATTTATGGTCCGCATAACGGATGAATACCGAGCCTGTAGGGAGCGGATGCAGAGAAGCATGTGTAGAGAAATCCGCATCCGAGGTACGACCCTGTGCAGTCTGGTGATAATAATTGTTAAAATACATGCTTTCCTTCGTCAGCTTGTCAAAGTTAGGCGTAATAGCCTGACCGTTGATTTTTTTGCCGATGAAAAAGTTCATATACGCTTCAGCTTGAATGACCATCACATTTTTGCCTTTATACTTGCCGGATAGGTCATTTTTCACCTGAAGCAGCTTTTGATGCTGATTAAACCATTCCTTATCCTTATCGGACTCTGCCTGAGCCAGCGTAGGCTGGGATCCCAGATGGTCCTGACTATAGCGGTAAATGTCGTACCCGTGAAATCCGATCAGCCCGGTTACATTGTACAGGGCCATCGACCACCAGTTACCGACGAAAATGCCGGTTGCCCACGTGGACGTATAATATTTAATCGGTCCAAAGGTAAAAATGTAGCCGATCAGGAAGGCCAGCGCGCCTTTGGAGAAGCGAAGCAGAAAGCTTTTAGTGAATGAGCGGTGGGACGTTTTAGAGTAAGGATCACTCGTTACATACCGACGCCGTAAGGAAGCTACGAACAGCACATACGGAATGAACAGAATCCAGTCTGCAAAAAAGAAAAGATCCCACCAGTACATCAGAGATACGATACTTCCACCCAAGGAATCAACTTGTCCAGCTTGAAGCAAGACGGGGATCGTAATGAAATCCTGAAAGTACCGATAATAAACCATGTCAGAATAAATGAGAGCGGTAAGCAAAATATCGAGCACTACAAGAGCGACCAAGCGTCCGCGCCTTGACAGCCATAAGGTCCAAAAACTCACAAGCAAGAGCGAACCGATAGCGATGACATAATCCAGTATATTCATGTCAATATTTTGGGCATGCAGGTTATGGTGGATCAGAACGAGCTTGCCAATCATAAGTACAAAAAACAGACCAAACCCAAAATATCGGGACAGCAGCATTCTGCTGAACATGTTTCCAGTGCGATTTGCACCGGCCGTGCGAATAACCAACACTTTACCCCCTTCGGCATAAATATTCGGCTAGTATAAACTACATATTAACGTAATGTTAAAACCGAAATCGCCTTTAATTATTATAGCGCTCATCCCGCGCATTTCAATGATTAAGTAAAGAAAATACAGCATTTTCCTTCCTGCACAATAGGGAAGGAGCCTATTTTATCAGGTGCGAAGCACAAATCAGGCCAGAAAGCGAACAGCTGGTTCGCTTCCTGGCCTGAGCGTGATCTGTTTAAGACTGTGACGGCGAAGTGTCTTTGTGGCGCGGAGGCAGAGGGCCCAGATACTGATAGTATTGGCACTCGATCCGTCCGTTAAACAGCTTGCGTCTCTTATCGGCTTTGCGTCCCCAATAGTGCTCGAATTGCTTGGTGGAGCTGATCGCAAAGAAGGACCATGTCTTCATTTCCGCTGCCGTGCGTGCGATTGACCGGATCAACTTCTCCACCTCGGCTTGCTCACTCAATCTTTCACCATAAGGTGGATTGGTAATCATCACACCATATTGGCCTTCAAGTCTGACTTTCGTTACAGGCATCACCTTTAATGAGATATCTTTAGCGAAGCCAGCTGCCTTTACAGCAGCCTCTGCGACTTCGATGGCACCCGGGTCAATATCGCTGCCTGCAATCTCGAAAGGAATGTCATCGCGGGTCAAATCCATCGCTTCGTCGCGAGCTTGATCCCATAGCTCGCGACCAATGACAGGCCAGTCTTCCGAGTTAAAGGTACGTCTCAATCCCGGGGCAATATTCCATGCCTGCATTGCTGCTTCTACCAGTAGAGTACCGGAACCGGCGCACGGGTCATAGAATGGTCGATCCGGGGTCCAGCGGCTAAGCTGAATAAGAGCCGAAGCCATAGTCTCTTTGAGAGGGGCCTCTGTCACGAGCTTGCGGTAGCCGCGCTTGTGCAGCCCCGGACCTGTCGTATCGAGCGTTAGCAATGCACGATCGTTTAAGAGAATGACCTCTATTACGTAACGAGGGCCATCCTCCTCAAACCAATCCGTGTGGTAAGTTTCCTTGAGCTTTTCTACAATTGCCTTCTTGACGATTCCCTGACTGGCTGGTACGCTACTAAGCTGTGATTTGTGCGAGCGTCCCTCTACAGGAAATTCACCATCCACAGGAATCCAATCCTGCCAAGGCAATGCTTTGGTGCCCTCGAACAGCTCGTCGAAGGTTGTGGCTGCAAATTCACCCATTTTAATAAGAACGCGGTCTGATGTGCGCAGCCACAGGTTACACCGGCATATATCCATATAATCTCCTGTAAAAACGACGCGGCCATTCTCGACGGTCAGGTCCTCGTATCCGAGTTCTCTAAGCTCCCGAGCCACGACGGCTTCAAGTCCCATCGGCGCAGTTGCAATTAGTTGCAGTTGAGTCATTAAACGTATTCACTCCGTCCCCATAATCATATAAGCTTGGTTCAATCCCTATAGTATAGGTCATTGTACACCAAGAGACAAATCATTAAGCCAAATAATTTACGAAGGACACCGCGTCCAACCTGCGTTATGATAAAGCGAGAAGGAGAGATGAAACGTGGAAATTACACCCAATATGACACCTGAACAATATGTAGACCAACTGGTACAGGAAGATGAAGCGCTACGCGGCATCAGGGAGGCCATAGTTGCAGAGGGAATGCCTGAGGTATCGGTGGCTCATCCTTACGGGAAGCTGCTGACCTTTCTGATTGAGGTATCCGGCGCGCAGCAGGTACTGGAGATTGGCGTATTAGGCGGATACAGTGGATTATGTCTGGCCCGTGGGCTGGGAGAAAAGGGGCGCATTGTGTCACTGGAGCTGAAAGAAGCGTATGCGGCGCTGGCACATCGACATATGGAGGAAAACGGCTACGGTGACCGTGTCGAATATCGTATCGGACCCGCAGCGGACAGCCTGAAGAAGCTTCAGGAAGAGGGGAGAACATTCGATTTTTTCTTCATCGATGCGGATAAGGAAAATTACCCGGTGTATCTGGAATATGCGATTGCTCTGGCAAATCCAGGTGCCATTATTGCGGGAGATAACTGTTTCCTTCGTGGACGGACGCTGAATACGAACAAGAACGGTCCCGCCGTACAGGCCGTGAGACGCTTTAACGAAACGATAGCTACGGATCCACGGCTGGTCAGTACGCTTTTGCCAGCCTATGACGGATTGGCGTTGGCCCGAGTAAAATAGGCTGTAATGCCACTGATATAGATTAAAAAAAGTAGCGATACCAAAAAGAACCTCCTTGTCCACAAAATTGTGGATCGGAGGTTCTTGTCTGATCTGGAAGGCTGACCTTACCAGAGGACTAGCTTACCTGAAATCAGGCGCAGGCTTACGATCGTAGAGCTTCATACGTACCCAGAATATGTTGACGATCAGCAGGACACCTGACATAATGAATAGTCCTTCGATGCCGATAAATCCGGACAGCACCCCGCCAATGACAGCGCCCAGCATATTCCCCAGTGCCAGCGAGCTGGTATTGAAGCCGAACGAACGGCTTTCCATGCCTTCCGGTGTATACGTGCGAATCAGCGCATTAACGCTCGGCAGCAGACCGCCCATAAACACGCCCATGAAAAAACGAATCGTGGCGAGTTGCCACACCTGATTGACAAAAGCTTGCGGAATGAGCATAAGTGCTGTTCCAAGCAGAGCGAGGGTCAAAATGCGGTGTGCCCCGATCTTGTCACTCAATCTTCCAAGCAGCGGCGCGGCGACCATATTGGATACGCCGGTAATAGCTGTAACAAAGCCAGCAATGAGCGCAATTCCTTCTGCAGACCCATACAGCTTTTGCACATATAACGGCAACAAAGATACCGTACTGATCATGGCAAACTGGAGCAGGAACGTTACGGTAAACAGAGCCGGAAGCTGGGGCGTATGGCTTAGCTCCTTTAATCCGGCAAGAACCGAAATTTGAGGTATTCGTGCAGCTTCGGCTTTGCTGAAATCTTCCTTAACCAGAAGCATTGCGATGAGAGAGGCTACAAGAATAAGAGCGCCTGTAATGTAGAAGATCGGTCTGAATCCAACCCAGTCAGCCAAAAAACCGCCCATTAGAGGGCCGAGAATCGTACCCGCCATCTGACCGGATTGCATAATCCCCATAGCGAAACCAGTCCGTTCTTTGGGTGTGGTACCCGACACCAGAGAAATCGAAGCTGGATTGAAGCCCGAAATCGTACCATTCAGCAGACGAAGCGCCAACAATTGCCACGGATGGGTGACCAAACCCATGCAGCCGATCACCAGAGCCATACCGAAACCCGAGCGGAGCAGCATTGCTTTGCGCCCATATCGGTCAGCCAGCTTGCCCCATAGAGGCTGGAACATAAATGAAGTCAAAAAGTTTGCGGCAAAAATAACTCCGGCCCACAGCCCGATATCATGTTCTCCCTTCACATGAAGGTCTTGAGCCAGATAGAGGGCGAGGAATGGAGTAATCATCGTAATACCCGCATTGACCAGAAACTGACCGAACCAAAGCACAATGAGATTGACTTTCCACGTCTCCCACGTTTTCAATGTGCTTTCACTTCCTTTCTGTCATTTCTTGCTGATGCAAAACTACTTATTCATGTAGAACTTCCCGGAGCTTTAAAAAAGCCATTTCTCTAGTATAGCACACTTCATTGAAACTTTATCCAAATGTCATGGGTTTGTCATGGATTGTCCGCCAGCGGCGGTTGTTACGACTCCTGAAAAAGGGCATAATAAAAAATAGTAGTTACGATTCGAACTGGAGGCTGAAGTCATGACCTACAACGATACCTTTATCCGCGCCTGCCGCAAGCAGGCTGTGGATCATATTCCCGTATGGTACATGCGGCAGGCCGGAAGGTATGATCCTGAATATCGCAAAATTAAAGAGAAATACACGTTGCTTGAAATTTGTCGTCAGCCCGAGCTGGCCGCAGAAGTGACCTTAATGCCCGTGCGCAAGCTCGGGGTGGACGCTGCTATTTTATATTCTGATATTATGAATCCGGTAGCCTCGCTGGGGGTTGATTTTGATATTGTCAAAAATATTGGTCCGGTTATTGAACATCCGATTCGTACAGCGGCGGACGTGGACAAGCTGCGCCCGATTGATGTAGAACGAGATCTGGGTCATATTTTGGAAACGATCCGTATTTTAGACCGTGAGCTGGAAGTACCGCTGATTACGTTCGCCGGAGCTCCTTTTACAATTGCTAGTTATTTAATAGAAGGCAGACCGTCCAAGGGATATATCCGCACTAAGGCCATGATGTACGGAGAGCCTGAATTATGGCGTCGGCTGATGGACAAGCTTGGAGACATGGTTATTACATACGTGCGTGCCCATATCGCTAACGGTGGCAAGGCATTTCAACTGTTTGACAGCTGGGTAGGGGCGCTTTCGCCTCGTGATTTCCAAACGTTTGTGTTGCCGACGATTACACGTATTTTCCATGAGATGTCCGATCTGGACGTACCGAAAATTTATTTTCCAGGTGTAAGCTCGGGTGAGTTGCTTCCGCTGCTGGGCGGGGTAAAAGCCGATGTGATCGGACTGGACTGGCGGGTGAGTATACCTGAAGGACGCCGTCGTTTGGGTAATGCTTTTGGTGTGCAGGGAAATCTGGACCCTTATGTGCTCACAGCGCCGATAGATGTAATTAAACAGTATGCGAAAACGATTGTGGATGAAGGAATTTTGGAGCCGGGATATATTTTTAATCTGGGTCATGGTTTATTTCCAGAGGCTTCGTTAGATAAGCTGAGAGAGCTTACAGAGTATGTGCACGAGTATTCCCGATCCGTTTTGACAAAAAAGTAATCAATCCAAAATGTTAAGAGGTGTTGTGCTGATGAAAACCAAAGTGGGTGTACTGGTTATGTCCTACGGGACACCGGAAAGTTTGGATCAGGTGGAAGCCTATTATACGCATATTCGTCGTGGTAACCCTCCTTCCCCGGAGCAATTGAAAGAATTAAAGGACCGTTATGAAGCTATTGTGGGCGGTGTATTCCCGCTACGTCAAAATACGGATCGTCAGGTTCAAAATCTGCAAGAAACCTTAAATCGGGAAAATCGTAATCCAGATATTGAATTTGTCTGCTATCAAGGACTCAAACATGCCAAGCCGTTCATCGAGGATGGCGTGGAGGCTATGGTGCAGGAAGGTATCCATACAGCGGTGGGTGTCGTACTGGCTCCGCATTATTCCGTGATGAGTGTAGGCACTTATATCAAGCGCGCACAGGCCAAGGCACAGGAATTGGATCTGGCTATATCGTTTGTGGAGAGCTATCATCTTCATCCAAAGCTGATCAAGACGTTAACTGAGCGTGTGAATACAAAACTGGCGCTTTTCGAAGAGGCAGGGGCGAATCGGGACGAGGTACGTGTATTGTTCAGTGCGCACAGCCTGCCTGAGCGGATTTTGGCGATGGGTGATCCTTATGTTGAGCAATTAATGGCTACATCGCAAGCAATTGCGGATAAGGCAGGAATCACCAACTGGCAGTTTACGTGGCAGAGTGCAGGCCGCACAGCAGAGCCTTGGCTGGGTCCTGACATCCTGGATACCATGCATAGTCTCAAGGAAGACCAGGTTGAATATGTGCTGGCTGCGCCAGTCGGCTTCGTTTCCGATCATCTGGAAGTACTGTACGATCTGGATATTGAGGCGCAGGCTTTGGCGAAAGAACTGGATATGCGTTTCCAGCGGATTGATTCGCTTAACAGTGATCCATTGTACATGGAGACGCTTAGCGATGTCATCATAGACCAATGGAAAAAGGGATGAGGACATAATGGAGCAAAAATTACGCAACATTGTGATTGTAGGCGGAGGATTGACCGGACTGAGCGCAGCTTTTTATACACGTAAAATGTACAAAGAAGCAGGCTACACACCACGGATTACGTTGGTGGAGAAGGCCCCGGTGCTGGGCGGGAAAATCGAAACGTTGCATAAAGACGGGTTTGTGATTGAAAAAGGGCCGGATTCCTTTCTGGCCCGTAAAACGGCTATGATCGATCTGGCGAAAGAGCTGGAGCTGGATCATGAGCTGGTAAGCACAAATCCTGAGGCAAAAAAAACATACATTTTGCATGAAGGACAGCTTCATCCGATGCCCCCCGGCCTGGTACTGGGGATTCCGACGGAGCTGAAACCGTTTCTGCAAAGCGGATTGATCTCGTTGCGCGGCAAGCTGCGGGCCATGATGGATTTTGTTATTCAACCCCGTCGTGTACCGGGGGATGAAGCCTTGGGTGATTTTATTGAACGCCGATTGGGCAAAGAAGTGCTGGAGAATGTAACCGAGCCGCTGCTGGCTGGCATATATGCTGCCAATATGAAGACGCTGAGCTTGCAAGCGACCTTCCCGCAATTTGCTGAAGTAGAGCAGCAATATGGGAGCCTCATTCACGGGATGATGACCGGAAGGAAACCGGCAGAGACGCATACAGGTACGAAAAAAAGCGCCTTCTTGACCTTCCGTCAAGGGCTGCAAAGTTTGGTGCATGCGTTGCTGAATGATTTGCATGACTGTGATTTGCGCACGGGAATTGCTGTTACCGAATTCACAAAGACAGCAGACGGTGAAGGAAGCGTCTACCATGTTGTACTGGATAATGGGGAGACGTTGGAGGCGGACGATCTATTTGTCACGACTCCAAATTTTGCCGCTGCGCCGCTGTTGCGGGGACATGTGAATGTGGCAGCACTGGAAGCCGTTAATTATGTGTCCGTGGCAAATGTGGTCATGGCCTTTAATAAAAAAGACATCGAGAATGTCTTTGATGGTTCCGGTTTTCTGGTTCCGCGTAAAGAGGGACGCAGTGTGACGGCATGTACGTGGACGTCCGCTAAGTGGCTACATACCAGTCCAGACGATAAGGTACTGCTGCGCTGCTACGTGGGGCGTGCCGGAGCCGAAGAAACAGTAGAGCTACCCGATGATGGACTGACTGCGCTGGTACGCAAGGATTTGCAGGACATGATGGGCGTTACGGCGACTCCGCTATTTACGGAAATTACCCGTCTTCGCCACTCCATGCCGCAATATCCGGTAGGACACCCGCAGGCTATTGCTGATCTGCGTGAAGAACTGCGTACAACGATGCCGGGAGTGTATGTTTTGGGTGCTGGCTATGATGCCATCGGCTTGCCGGATTGTATCCGCCAAGCCAAGGAATGGGCCTCTGTCGCCGTCCAAGCTGCGGAACGGGAAGCGGTTGAGGTACAGGTATAATTAAATGAATGGAGCTACTTGAATAACGAACCCTTCGCGATCCCAAGCGAGGGGTTCTATTTATACCGAAATTTGATATATAATGGAGAGGGTGTCAAAATCGCCGGATCATTCAAGAATGTAATGCATATGCAATAGCATAGAAGGAGTGAAGAATGTACCCTCCCAGATCACAGAAAAATGAAGGTCGAAAGAAAGCAAGGAAGCGAAAAATAGGC
Source organism: Paenibacillus terrae (assembly GCF_005217525.1). Classification (GTDB taxonomy): domain Bacteria; phylum Bacillota; class Bacilli; order Paenibacillales; family Paenibacillaceae; genus Paenibacillus; species Paenibacillus terrae_C. The sequence continues at coordinate 153,066 of NZ_PNXQ01000014.1, forward strand.
AAGGCCTGGATTATTACAAATCTTGTCCTGCTGCTTATGATCGTAGGTCTTTTTGGATATTATTACATATTTGAACACAGGGAGAGCAGCTCTCTTGTGGAAAACGCCGGACTATTGCAACAGGAGAACAAGGCCAAAACGGATTCTGCGGGTGGAGGACAGTCTTCTAGTCCGATAAGGGAGAACGTTACAGCCGTTTCAAATGAACAACTGGACAATAACCCCAATGGCGACGAACAAGCTGCTGACGATAAAACGGAGCATCCTTCTGATACTACTAAAGACACAGCCCGCCCGCCCGCGACAACGTCTGACACAAATGTTGCCGAAGGCAACTCGTCAGAATCAGGAGAATCTTCGGAGAACGCTGGGCAATCACCGGACAGATCTTCAAATAAGGATGTATCGAACAGTGGAAATTCTACTGACCCCAACGAATCGGAGCAGGGAAAGAACGTGGCATCGGATGGAACAGCTTCACAGACAGTCACCCTCCATTTTGTAGGGGATGTGCAGTTTTCCGGTAAGGTTGAGCAGCGGTTGGAAAAGAACGGATTTGATTTTCCATATCAATATCTCGGAAATCTGTTTCGCAAGGACGATCTGACGATAGCCAATCTGGAAACGCCGGTTACAACCGGGGGCGTGGGTGCGCTGAATAAAACGTATGTTTATAAGTCATCTCCCAAGGCGTTGACTGCGTTGGCTGCGGCAGGGATAGACGCTGTAAATTTGGCCAACAATCATATTTTGGATCAGGGCACAGCGGGATTACTGGATACGCTGAAATATTTGAAAGAAAATGATATAGCGTATACCGGAGCCGGACGCAATGCAAAAGAAGCGTATGCTCCGCACTATTTGGAACGTAAAGGGTTTAAAATTGCGTTGTTGGGGGCTACACGGGTTATGCCCGAGGCCCACTGGAATGCAGGCACCAAGCAGCCCGGTGTTGCAGGAGCCTACGATTCGACTGCAATCGTGAAGTCGATTCGCGAGGCGCGCAAGCAGGCTGATTTGGTTATTGTCATTGCCCATTGGGGCAAGGAGCGCGTGACTGTATTGGAGCCTCATCAAACCGAGCTATCGCACGCTTTTATTGATGCAGGGGCAGATCTCGTAATTGGAGGTCACCCGCATGTGCTACAGGGGATGGAGCAGTATAAAGGCAAATGGATTGCATACAGCACAGGTAATTTTATTTTTTCTAAATCTACAGTACCAGCCACCTGGGATACAGCGATATTTCAGGCAACCTGTACCCGGGCCGGGGCTTGCAGCATGAAGCTGACTCCTTACCGGGCGGAACTGGGTCAACCAGTTCCGATGAAGGATGCGGAGGCCAGCAAAATTTTGCAAGGAGTAGCGGCGATGTCACCGGCTAATGTTTCAGTAGGCGCAGACGGAACAGTAACCGCCCGATAATTGTGAAGAAAAGCTTTTACACGAGGCTGGTCTGTATGGAGGCTACCACCTGTGGTTGGAGGGGATAACCGGAATGGATCATTTGTGCGTGGCTCACCGTGGTTTTTCGGGAATTGCTCCCGAGAACACGTTGGCGGCCTTTAAGCTTGCGATCGACCAGCCGTTTGTGCGCTGGATTGAGCTGGATGTGCAATTGTCGAAGGACGGCGTTCCGGTGGTCATTCATGATTTCACGCTGGAACGCACGACCAACGGCACAGGTAAAGTAAAGGATACGGACTGGAACGAGCTGAAGTGTCTGGATGCAGGTGGCTGGAAAGGTGCGGAATACCAAGGAGAAAGGATTCCTGCTCTCGCACAGGTGCTGGATTTGTGTCGTGGCCGCGTATCGCTCAATATTGAGCTAAAAACCGCAGGGGATATGTATCCGGGGCTGGAGAAGGCCGTACTCCGTGAAATTGTGGCGCGGGATATGGAGAATGAGGTGGTATTGACCTCTTTTGAGCGTTCGGCTTTACGTCGGGCCAAAGAGCTGGCGCCAGGTATCCGTACCGGTCTGATTATCGATGCTCGTCCGGATGATCTGGCAAAGCAGCTGGAAGGGCTGCAATGCTCTTTTCTATCCATGGGCTACCCGCGTTTGGATCGAAAGCTGATGAAAGACTTGACCGGACGCGGTATCACTGTCATGGCGTGGACGGTGGATGACCGCAGCATAATGCGAAGATTGGCCTCGTTGCATCCTGAATTGATGATTTGTACCAATTGGCCGGATCGCTGGGAGCAGGTTTTTTTGCATTCCAGGCATCGGATGTGGCACTATATACGTAATCTATTTATTAAATAATTGGACTACATACGGGGGAAGGATGACGGGTCGTAATGAACGTGGAAATTCGTAATGTTTACTGTGTCGGGCGCAATTATAAGCTGCATGCCGAGGAACTGGGAAATGAGGTTCCTACAGAACCGATGATTTTTTTAAAGCCTTCCCATGCGGTAGTACCGCTGGATGGAGAAACACTGGAGCTTCCTAAAGATCAAGGAGACATTCACTATGAGGTAGAGCTGGTTGTGGCGGTAGGCCGTAATTACGAACCGGGCATGTCTGCGGAAATGATTCTGAATGCATTTGCCTTTGGTATTGATTTTACCCTGCGTGATGTACAAAGCGTGCTCAAGAAAAAAGGTCATCCATGGACGGCGGCTAAAGGTTTTAAATTTTCTGCTCCCGTCACACCGTTCTTGCCTTTAGAGAAACTGGACACGCTGGAGCAGCAGGATTTTTCATTGCTCAAAAATGGACAGGAAGTACAGCGCGGTCATATCAAGGATATGATTTTTTCCATCGAGCATATCCTTGATTACATAGGGAGCCATTATGGACTGGGTGAGGGCGATATTATTTTTACAGGCACTCCGGCAGGTGTAGGGCCTACAACAAGTGGAGACCGCTTCGAGCTATTTTGGGGAACTGACCGTCAAGGAAGCTGCACAATAGGTTAAGTTGATTAAAAAGGGAGTTCCCTTGGCAGTTGGGCAGTATGGAGGGATTCCCACAGGCAAGAACGTAAGGGCCGTGTCCTGTGCCATATAGCATGGGACACGGCTTTTATATAAGTGTAGAGCGTTGTACAATAAAATACGAACTGAAAAATGAAAAACGAGAGATTCATTCAAAGTGGGGGTATATCATGGATTGGATCATCGGATTGCTTGGCGCTGGTATAGTGGCGGGAGCTGCTTTTTATAAAAAATCCTTAACCTTATCGGGCTTTGCGGCGGCTGTGCTGATGGGAACCGTGTATTATGGTGCAGGCAACCTGTTTTGGTTCGGGACCTTGCTTCTGTTCTTTATTACATCGACCTTGCTGTCGAGGTTCAAAAAGGAGCGCAAGGCAGAGCTTGAAAAATCATATGCCAAAACCGGAAATCGGGATGCTGGTCAGGTATGGGCCAACGGGGGATTAGGTATGCTGTTATGCCTGGGCTATGCAATCTGGCCTCATGTTGCCTGGCAGTTGGCTTTTGTTGGCGTCATGGCTACAGTCACGTCGGATACGTGGGCAACGGAATTTGGCAGCCTGAGCCGTAAGCCGCCCCGCTCGATACTGAATGGCAAGGTGCTGGCACCTGGAACCTCGGGAGGTGTATCTGTTTTGGGGACAGCTGCGGCCTTGGCTGGGGGAGTGCTGATTGGAATAGGCGCATGGGTCTTTGGATACGCCATAGGAATGCCAGGCTTGTCGCTATGGCTGTGGGCACTGATCGGAGGGGTATCTGGTAGTGCTGGGGCCTTTGCCGATTCCTATCTTGGTGCTACAGTGCAAATGATGCGTTCCTGCATGGTTTGCGGCCGAGAAGTAGAGGTAGACTCGCACTGTGGACAACCGACGGTCTATGTGCGGGGCTGGCGTTGGATGAGCAATGATAGAGTGAATAGCATCAGTTCGATTTTCGGGGGGCTGGTCGCTCTCGCAGGCATTCTGTTTATACTCTAGTACAGGGAGGTGCGAAGATGGGCGGTATACATGGAGATAAATATGAGGCCATTTTGGACGCCGCTTACACAGTCTTCGGCACCAAAGGCTTTTATGAAAGCAAAATTTCCGTGAATGCGATGTGGATCAGACGGCTGGATTTGCGGCTAACTTGTTTATGTACGGCTGTAAGGCCGGGAGTGGGATACGCAGACCGTGATATTGTAAAGCCAGAAACCGTACTGACTTCGTTCAGATTACGGTTTTTTTAATCATTTGGTGTGACTGTGTTAAAATAAACAAGATGCATCACAAAATAGGGGAAGAGTAGGGAATCCGTATGAATATTATGACCATTGAACATATAACGAAAAGCTATGGCGAAAAAATGCTGTTTGAGGATGCTTCCTTTGGCATGGATGAACGTGACAAAATAGGAGTGGTCGGTGTGAACGGCACCGGGAAATCTACTTTTTTACGCGTGATTTCCGGCTTGGAGCCACCGGATGATGGTAATATTGCGGTCAACAACGATGTACGTATTCAATATTTAGCGCAAAATCCGGAGTTTGACCCCGAGGTGAAGGTACTCCAGCATATTTTCCACGGCAACCAGCCTGAAATGAAGGCAGTGCGCGAATATACGGAAACGATGGAGATGCTGGAGCTGAATCCGGGTAGCGAGGAGCTTCAAAACCGCCTGTTGCGGGCAAGCCAGCAGATGGATACGCTCCAGGCATGGCAACTGGAGAGTGAGGCCAAAAACGTGTTGACCCGACTGGGTATCACACAGTTTGAAGCACGTATGGGTGTGCTCTCTGGGGGACAGCGCAAGCGGGTTGCTTTGGCAGCAGCCTTGATCCAGCCCTGTGAGCTGCTCATTCTGGACGAGCCTACTAACCATATTGATAATGAGTCGGTGGAATGGCTGGAGCAGTATTTGCAGAAAAGACGCGGCGCGTTGCTGATGATTACGCATGATCGCTATTTTCTGGATAGAGTGGCGAATGTCATGCTGGAGCTGGATCATGGTCGACTTTTCCGGTATGAAGCTAACTATACCCGTTTTCTGGAGCTAAAGGCGGAACGCGAGGAACGGGAAGCGTCTTCGGAGCAGAAACGGCAAAACCTGTTGCGCAATGAACTAGCCTGGATTCGCCGGGGGGCAAAAGCCCGTTCGACCAAGCAGAAAGCGCGTATTGAACGATTTGAACAGCTTAAGGATCAGCAGCCGGAAGCTCGTTCCGGGTCTGTAGACATGTCGGTAGCCTCCACGCGTCTGGGTAAAAAAATACTGGAGCTGGAGCATCTGTCCAAATCGGTAGATTCCCGCAAGCTAATACAGGATTTGAGTTATATTGCTGTGCCCGGTGACCGAGTCGGGATTGTGGGTCCCAACGGTAGCGGAAAATCGACCCTGTTCCAAATGATTACACAGCGCGTAGAACCGGACTCAGGCAGCGTGGTATTGGGACCGACCGTGAAGCTCGGTTATTTTACCCAGGAACATCAGGAAATGAACGAATCGCTGCGTGTCATCGAGTATATTAAGGAAGAAGCAGAAGTCATCCGGACAGCAGATGGCTCGGCTATTACAGCCGCACAAATGCTAGAGCGGTTTCTGTTTGCGCCAAGCGCGCAATGGACGGTCATTTCCCGGTTGTCAGGGGGCGAGAAACGGCGCTTGTACCTGCTGCGCGTCCTGATGTCCGCACCGAATGTATTGTTACTGGATGAACCAACGAATGATCTGGATATTCAGACTCTTTCCGTGCTGGAGGACTATCTGGATGAATTTCCGGGTGTTGTTTTTATCGTTTCCCATGACCGGTATTTCCTGGACCGCACGATAGACAAGGTACTGGCATTTGAAGGAGAAGGTCAGGTACGTGTGCATGTGGGCGATTACAGCGAGTATGCAGAATGGATCAGTAAAAATGCTCCATCCGCTGCGAATTCGTCTGTCTCGGCGGGTACTTCTTCTGCTCAGTCTTCCACGTCTAAGTCTGCGGATGCTTCGGATTCAGTCAAGGAGACTACCAAAACCAGGCTTAAATTCACCTTTAAGGAACAGCGGGAATATGAGCAAATTGACGAATTGATCGAACAGGCTGAAGAGAAGTTGGCTAGCATCCAGCGACAGATGGAAGAGTCTTTCAATGATTCCGCACGACTACAAGAGCTTATGGCTGAGCAAACAAAGGCCGAACAGCATTTGGAGCATCAAATGGAGCGCTGGACCTATCTGAACGAGCTGGCCGAGCAAATCGAACAAAGTAAATCTTAAAATACGAAATAAGTATGATGCGTGAATCGTTTTTCCGTTGTTACTTAAACAAGCAAGTCTCCGTTAAGCACTGGAGACTTGCTTTTTCGTATTTATTCCAGTACATCGGTTGTGGAAATAACTCATATCCGGACTTAGAAACTCGAAGCTACCTATCATTATGCAAATGTATGAATTTATTAATATGTTTTTCATATTAATAATCAGTTTAATATATATTTCTAATATTAAAATTTGCTTGCTATAATCAAATTTATATGGAAGGGAGGCATTCAAAATGGAATATCGTAAACTTGGAAAAAGCGGTTTGAGGGTAAGCGAGATAGCATTGGGGAACTGGATAACCCACGGTGCACAAGTGGATGACACCACAGCGAAAGCATGTGTCCATGCTGCATTAGATTCAGGAATCACAACGTTTGATACTGCTGATGTTTATTCAGAAACGATGGCGGAAACGGTTTTAGGTCATTCTTTAAAGGGAATACGACGTGAAAGTATTGAACTTTGTACAAAGGTTTTTCATCCAACAGGTACCGGACAGAATGATAAAGGGCTATCCCGCAAGCACATTATGGAGGCCTGCCATGCTTCCCTTCGACGCTTGCAGACGGATTATATTGATGTTTATTATGCACATCGTTTTGATCCAAACGTATCGCTAGAAGAGACATTTTTGGCATTATCCGATTTGGTTCGTCAGGGGAAGGTTTTGTATGTAGGGGTGAGCGAGTGGACAGCAGACCAGATAAAGCAAGCTGCGGATTTAGCGAGAGAGCTAAAGATCCCCTTCGTGGCAAGTCAACCCCAATATTCCATGCTCTGGCGTATTATTGAAGCTGAAGTGATTCCCGCTTGCGAGCAGGAAGGAATTGGACAGGTCGTTTGGTCACCTCTGGCACAGGGTATTCTTTCTGGCAAATATGCAGCAGACAAGCCGCTTCCCGAGGGTTCACGTGCTTCTACGACAGCAGGTTCACCATTTTTCGAACGCTTGGCCGGACAATGGTTACGTAAAGAGGTCCTTCAGGCAGTGGAGCAGATCCGGCCGATTGCACAAGAAAATGGTTTGACGTTACCACAGCTTGCAGTGGCATGGGTTTTACAAAACCCGCAGGTGTCCTCAGCTATTATCGGTGCTTCCAAGCCAGAGCAGGTGAAGGAGAACGTAAAAGCTGCGGGTGTCCGTCTCGATGAAGAGGTTATGAGACAAATGGACAGTATTTTAAACGGTGTTGTTGAACTCGATCCGAGTAAAACGGGTTAGGACTACACACTGATGGAGTTTACATGTCTAATGGCTCACTACAAGCTATTTCTTCAACCACCTTCAGAAAATGAGTTAGAACAGCGTCATTCGCATCTGTTTTCCATGCAGCGTAAAGTGGGATGGACGGAGAATCTTCGTGAAAAGAACGAAATACGACATCACTACGTTGGAACACAGAAACAGAAGAGGGAACAATGGAAATGCCTATACCAGCAGCTACCAAGTTAACGATTGTATACATTTGAACGGCTTCCTGTACAATTTTGGGCTGGAAGCCGTGTTGTCTGCAAAAGTCTAATATGAGGTCATGAAAAGACGCTCCCATATGAGGCGGAGACAGGATAAAAGATTCTTCCGCTAAAGAACGTAAAGACAAGGTTGGGTGGTGGGCTAGCGGATGTGTTGCGGGAAGCACGGCGATGAGTGATTCGTTGCTGTAGAGCTGGGAGGTGATATGTATAGATGGATCTGCCCAGCGCAGGAAGCCCACATGAACTTTACCGTCGTGTATGGCTTTCAGTTGTTGAACAGATGTCATTTCAAACAACGTGAGCTTCACGTCAGGAAAACGCTCCCGGAATTTCTTTAAGGCGTTAACCATCAGACCGCCAGATGCCGAATCAACAAAAGCGATGGATAAATGTCCGAATTTCCCCTGACTTGCAAGCTGTGTCATTTTAATGGATTTTTCCAATTGAGAAACCATGTTTCTGGATTCTTCTAAAAAGATGGCTCCTGCGGACGTAAGTCGAACTTGCCTTTTGGTTCGTTCCAATAGTTTCACGCCAAGCTCTTCCTCAAGGCTTTGGATTTGTTGGCTCAAGGGGGGCTGGGTGATATTCAGTTTTTTTGCAGCACGATTAAAATGTAGTTCTTCTGCGACTGCGATAAAATAACGTAGTTTCTTCAAATCCATAGTTGTGATTTCCTTTCGGCAAGCCTTCGCCGACCTATTCTCAGTGGAACAGGCCGGTCGTCATCGTTCGGATTAAACCGTCACATAAGCGGCAAGCAGACGAGCAGTGTTCACCACAGCCAGCTTGTGCGTACGCTCCATCGCATGGGAGGCGTGTACGCCAGGGCCGATCAGCGCAGCACGGATATTGTTGCCTGCTTTCAGCGCAGCCGAAGCGTCAGAACCATAGTGCGGATAAATATCAACCGCATACGGGATATTCAGCTCCTTGGCCAGCTCAATCAGACGAGTCGTCATGTCATAATCATAAGGCCCGGAAGAATCCTTGGCACAAATGGATACATCCGTCTCCTTGCAGCTCAGATCCTCGCCTATGCAACCCATATCGACAGCAATCATCTCGCTGACCCCTTCAGGGATGTAAGCAGCTCCGTGACCGACTTCCTCATAGTTGGAGATGAGCAGCTTAACAGTATGACGGGGCTTCCAGTCTTCGCGTACAGCGGATTCCAATAAACCAAACAGCGCAGCTACGCTGGCTTTATCATCCAGATGCCGCGACTTGATAAAGCCGCTGGGTGTCACGACCGGACGGGCGTCGAACGAAATAAAATCGCCTACCGCAATGCCGAGCTGGAGCACATCTTCTTTGGATTCAACAAGCTCGTCGATCCGCACCTCCATATGGCTTTCCTTGCGTTCAAAGCTGCGTGCATCATCATAGACATGCACAGACGGATGGCTCGACAAAATCGTGCCTGTATACGTTTGTCCGCTTCTGGTATGAATAAGGCAGTATTCGTTTTCGATGCTGTTCATCATGAAACCGCCGACAGATGTCAGGCGCAAGGTGCCGTGACTGGTAATCGAGCGTATCATTGCGCCTAATGTATCCACATGCGCGCTCAGTGCAATTGTAGGGCCTTTTTCATGGCCCTCCAGGGTCAAGATGGCACCGCCTTTGGCGTTCCATTCTATGGGCATCCCAAGGCTTGCGGCTTCCTTACGGATCAGTTCCATCACATGATGTGTGTAGCCGCTGGGACTAGGGGTGTTCAATAGTTGATTCAGAAAGCTCATTATATAATTCTCATTCAGGTGAATCGTCATGTTGTTGCTCCTCCTCATTTGGACAACCGGTCAGGCTCAGAGGACGTTTGCTCTGTAACCTTGTCGGATGTAGACACCACACTGGACGAACCAGACGTGTTATAGACGGTATCCGCATATGCTTCCACAGCGGGTGTGTGCTCTTCTTGTAGTGTATGAAGCTGGGTGGTCAGACGTTTGATTTCTCTCTGAAGCTTATATTGACGGAAAATACCGAAGGAACCGACGATAAGCCCTCCAAGAAGAGTGCAGCCGAGAATAAGTAAAATCAAAGGAACGTTGACCGTACGAAATAGTAGATTTACTTGGACCGATTTCACGTTAATGACAGCGAATACAGCCGTTAACAAAGCAATAACAAGAGCTGCAATCAAAGACCATTGTGTTTTCAAAATGCCACCTCCTTCCGCTACATTATAAAATCCCTTGCCCGTCATGGACAAGGGATTTATCCGTGCATCGTTTCAATGCCGGATTCTAATCGTGTATGGTTTTACTTTCCGGCGGTCAGCTTTTCCATTTCCGTAATAACTTCCTCGAATACGCTCATCGCTTCGCGAATGGGTTGTGGAGAGGACATATCCACGCCGGCCTTCTTCAAAATATTAATCGAATAATCGCTGCCGCCGCTCTTCAGGAATCCTAAATAACGGTCAACGGCTGGCTGGCCTTCTTCCAGAATCTGTTTTGAGAAGCTGGTTGCCGCAGAGAAGCCGGTAGCATATTTGTAGACATAAAAGCTGTTATAAAAATGGGGGATACGCGCCCATTCCATTTCAATGTCTTTGTCTACTTTCATGCCAGGGCCGTGATATTTCACATTCAGATCATAATAAATCTCTGATAGAAGCTGCGGTGTAAGGGACTCTCCCTGTTCTGCGCGTTCATGTACGATTTTCTCGAACTCCGCAAACATCGTTTGACGGAATACCGTCGTGCGGAATTGGTCCGCATAGTAGGTAAGGAGGTACATTTTCTCTTTTGCATCGGTAGATTTTTTCAGCAAGTAGTCCATCAGCAACGCTTCATTCGTTGTCGATGCTACTTCAGCCAGGAAAATGGTGTACTGGGCATCCCGATACTTTAACGCATTATCCGAGTAATACGAATGCAGCGCGTGTCCCATCTCGTGAGCGAGCGTGAACATGCTGTTCAGATTATCTTTATGGTTCAGCAGCACATAAGGGTGAGTGCCGTAAGCGCCCCAGCTGTATGCACCTGTACGTTTATTTTCATTTTCGTACACATCAATCCAGCGGTCATCGTAGCCTTTTTGCAACGAAGCCAGGTAGTCCTTGCCCAACGGCTTTAGACCTTCCTTCGTTTGCTTTTTAGCATCTTCAAATGAAATATCGAGCTTGTATTCGTCCACAAGCGGAGCAAACAGGTCATACATATGAAGCTCATCCACACCCAGCAGCTTTTTACGTAGCTTGATATAACGGTGCAGCAAAGGCAAGCTCTCGTGAATGGTATCAATCAGATTGGTGTACACTTCCTTCGGAATATTGTCACCGTATAATGACATTTCCAGTACGGAAGGGTACTTGCGAACACGAGAATAAAAAACATTTTTGTTCACATTGGCACTCAATGTGGAAGCAATCGTATTTTTATTTTTGGCATACGTATCATAGACCGCTTTAAAAGCACGCTCCCGTACTTCCCGGTGCGGGCTTTCAAGAAATTGAATATAGCTGCCATGTGTCAGCTCAGCCTCTTTGCCGTTTTCATCCTTGATTTTTGGGAATTTCATATCGGCATTGTTCAGCATACCGAAAATGGTTTGTGGTGCTTGAGCCAGGTTACCAACCTGTGCGAGCAGGGCTTCTTCCGACTTACCCAAAATATGCGCTTTCTCCCGTTTCATTTCTTGAAGCGTAAAGCGATAATCTGCCAGCTTCGGATCTCCAATCAATGCATCGAGCTGATTGTCGGGCAGCGCCAAAATTTCAGGTGTCACGAAAGACAGGGCTTCACTAACCTCAACGCCTAATTTTTTGGCTTTTTGTGAAAGGCCCTGATATGTAGGTTCAGCCGTATCCTCGTCATGATGTAGATGGGCGTATACGTATACACGCTCGGTTTTGAGTGATAGTTCATCTTCCAGCTTAAAGCAATTGACAATCACTTCGGCTGAATTGAGCTTGCCTTGGAATTGTGTAGCCTTTTTGGCTAATTGTTTGACTTCTTCGTACTCTTGATCCCATGCTTTACGGTCTGGAAACAGATCATCAAGCTTCCAGGTATTTTCCACAGGCGCATCTGCGCGTTTTACGATTTCACTCATGGAGAGCCTCCTCTTATCGAACGAAATGTGGGGTGGGGCTGCGGCGGAACGGGGCGGCTGCCAAAATGAAGAAACCGCCACGCTGACCGTGAGCAGCAGAGCAAGAGGTTTTGTGGCATGCATGAACGGCATATCCTCCTTATACCATGGCTTGTTATGCCATAGTATGACCTCTTGCGCCCAAAAGTATCATTTTCCTTACCTTGGGTCGGAACCTATATTTAATAAGCTGTATACAATAAGATAAAAGGCAAAGCAAACCATGATTACGGCAGTGAGGGCCATCCACTTTTTGAGAGGAGCCGGTAACGTATCACGTTTCATGATCAGCACTCCGCCCAGCGTAAAGGCCAGAATAATGAAGATGAGAAAGCTATTGGACACCATGAATGCGCTATACCTGTTTGAAAGCGTTCATGATCCGCTGCCACTCTTCCTCGTTATCTTGAAAGGACTGCTTGGGAAACCGATTTTGAGCCCAATGCATCAGCGCCGGACGGCTCAAAAACGTGTGGGCTTCTTCGCCCCAATCATCGGATATTTCCCGTAGAACGATGTAACGGCCCTGCACCTCGACAGTCATCATGTTCCAATTGTCTTTTTTGTATATTTCGTGTTTTTTCATCATATGCATGTCTCCGATTTTAAAGATGTTTTGGTTCATGATACCGCAGTTTCCGCGACAAAAGCAAATCATTCCAGCCTGTAAAAGCCCTCAAAACATCAATTGCATTGTGAAAAAGCATGAAGTATAATATGGATATTCGCCATAGATGGCGGTATTTTTAGGAGGTTGTTCACTTGAAAGGTACAGTAAAATGGTTTAACGCAGAAAAAGGTTATGGCTTCATCCAAGTGGATGGTGGCGAGGACGTATTCGTACATTTCTCCGCAATCCAAGGCGACGGTTTCAAGACTTTGGAAGAAGGTCAAGCGGTTGAATTCGAAATTACTGAAGGTAACCGTGGACCCCAAGCAGCTAACGTAAATAAACTGTAAGTGTAACTGAATTGTAAGAAATGTTCCGCTCATGCGGATGTCTTATATATTACGGTTAAACGATGAATTGAGAGCGCAGTTCCTTGAAATTTAAGGGACTGCGCTTTTTTGCGTAAAAAAGTTTATGATATGACAAAGCTGAACTGGAATAGGGTATTATACCGTAATGGAAACAAAGCATTCGTTATTATTGAAGGAGTTGATAAGATGAGCGCAGCAGAGGCTAGTCGTAAACCTTCCTTGACCGAAGGTCCAATTGCCAAAACACTGTTTTTATTTTCCTTGCCAATGCTGTTCGGAAACGTGATACAGTCGTTGAATGGAACGATCAATTCGATCTGGGTCGGCAAGTTTCTGGGCGAGGCTGCATTGACCGCCGCTTCCAACGGAAACATTATTATGTTTTTTCTCATCAGCGCCATCTTTGGCGTCACCATGGCTGCCACCATCATGATCGGGCAGAAGATTGGTGCGGGAGATGTTGCTGAAACCAAGCGTATAGTAGGCACAAGTGCAGTCTTTTTTCTTGTACTTGCTCTGGCTGTTGGCATTATAGGATTTTTTGGATCTCCATGGATTCTTCGTGTGCTGAACACACCCGCTGAGTCTGTGGATATGGCAATCACATATACGCGTATTATTTTTGCGGGTATGCCCTTTTTGTACGGTTATAACTATATTATGACCGTGATGAGAGGGGCGGGGGATTCCAAAACACCATTTTATTTTCTACTCATTTCTGTCGTACTGGATGTGCTGCTTAATCCATTGTTAATATTTGGATGGGGACCTATACCCGCGATGGGCATCGGGGGTTCTGCAGCGGCTACACTGATCGCTCAAGGGGTCAGCTTCGTGCTGATTCTCATTTATCTTTACCGTGTAAAATACTTTTTGCGTATTACATCCTCAGAGCTTCATTTGCTGAGATTTGATTGGGAAATTATTTGGGCCTTAATCCGTAAGGGAGTGCCTATGGGGCTGCAAATGATTGCTGTCTCCTCCAGTGCAATCGCGTTGATGAACCTGATTAACGGATACGGTACAGTGGCGGCAGCAGCTTATACTGCAGCAAATAACTTGTCCAGCTATGTGCAGATGCCAGCCATGGCACTAGGTGCTGCTGTGTCTTCCTTTGCGGCACAAAATATCGGGGCTGGGCGTTGGGATCGGGTGCGCAAGATTACATGGATTGGAATTGTGTACAATTTTGTACTGACTGGTGGATTAGTAGTATTGATTTACATCTTAAACCGGGAGGCCTTGCTGATGTTCCTTCCTTCTAGTGGCGGCGCTTTGGAACTGGGCATGCGGATTAATCTGATTACGTTGTGGTCTTTTGTCATATTCGGTATTACAAATGTCATTACAGGGGTTGTACGATCTACGGGTTCCGTAGTCGTACCACTTTTAATTACCATCATTTCATTATGGGGCATTCGTATTCCTCTGGCCTATGCGTTTGTCGATGAATACGGTCTGGATGCTGTATGGTGGAGCTTCCCTGTTGGCTTTGCCATCTCAGCAGTGGCAGTTATTTTCTATTATGCTTTTGGAAAATGGAAGCAGGCCAGCATGGATGGATTCCATGGCGTAAAGCCTGTAGAGGATGAGGGATAGGCAGGGCCTTAAGCCTATTTTAAATTAATAATTTTATCAGGGGAAATTTTGTTTAATTTCAATTTTTGTGCATTTGATCAAGACAGGTAAAAAGATTTTTTATGAAAATGGTTCGTTTTTCTTAAATAATAAAGAAAAAGTGAGGTTGTTCATTTGTGCTAAAAGGACGATCATATTATAATGAGTATGGTTTGGATAGGTATAATTACGTAGACAACAATGTGGAGGCACCGTCATTTGAGTTATGTTGAGCAAGGACGTTATCAAGTTCCGAGAGGCCCCATAGGTCTAATGAGCCGAATGTACAAGCACATTCTCCCTGAAACGAAGCACGAATTGGCAAATTGGAAACATAAGGCTGAACAGATTCCGGATCCCGAGCTGAGAAGTCAGGCACTTGCAAGCATAGCAGAAAAGACATTTCACTGTGTAGGCGGAGCGGTGTATGCCGCAGGGAATATGTCTGCCCGGCAGACGTTAATTCCGCTTATTGTGGCGTATCAGACGATTAGCGATTATCTGGACAACCTGTGTGATCGCAGCACGTCCATGGATCCGGATGATTTCAGGCTGTTGCATCAGTCTATGCTGGATGCGGTCAACCCGGCAGCCAAGCCAGTGAATTATTACGCTTTGCGTCGTGAGCAGGAGGATGGCGGTTATTTGACCGGGCTGGTGACAACCTGTCAGTCTTGTATAAGCAGGCTTCCTGGCTATGAGGCGGCAATGCCTTACGTTCAGGATCTGGCGGGATTATACACGGATTTGCAAGTTTACAAGCATATTAAACCCGAATTGCGCGAACAAGCGCTACTGGATTGGTGGTCGGTTCATAAGGGCCGTACACCGGAGCTGCGCTGGAACGAATTTGCTGCTGCTACCGGTTCAACCCTGGGGGTATTTATGCTGTTTCTTGCTGCCAGCGACCGGCATCTCACGGATGCGGGGGCTGCCTCAATACATGCATCGTATTTTCCACATGTGTGCAGTCTTCATATTTTGCTGGATTATCTAATCGATCAAGACGAAGACCGGAAGGGCGGAGATCTTAACTTCTGCAATTATTATGAAGATACCGACATGATGCTGGACCGGATCGCCTATGTTGTGAATCGGGCGCGGGTTGATATTGCAGATGTCCCTGCCAGCTCCTTTCACCGGATGATTATCGAGGGATTGCTGGCGTTATATTTATCCGACCCCAAAGTTAGCGAGCAGCAGGAAGTGCGCTCGGTTTCGAAACGTTTAATGAAAAACAGTCCGCTCATGCGCTTGTTTTTCTTCTTAAACAGTCGATGGATAAGAAGGCTTTTATGAACATTTTGAGGAGGTCATAAATCATGACAGCAGTTAAGAAAATCGCAGTATTAACGAGTGGTGGAGATTCACAGGGGATGAACGCCGCAGTTCGCGCCGTTGTGCGCAGTGGCTTGTATTTTGGACTTGAAGTATTCGGGGTTCAGCGCGGATATCAGGGCCTGTTGAATGATGATATTTTCCCGATGGATTTGAGAAGTGTCGGAGATATTATCCAACGTGGGGGTACTGTACTTCAATCTGCAAGATGCAAGGAATTTACGACTGAAGAAGGGCAGAAAAAAGGCGCACAAATTTTGCGTGACCGTGGAATTGATGGTGTAGTCGTGATTGGTGGAGACGGTTCCTATCAAGGGGCTAACAAACTGACCAAGCAAGGAATTAAAACCATGTGTCTTCCAGGTACGATTGACAATGACATTTCCTTCACTGACTACACGATTGGTTTTGATACGGCAGTTAGTATCGTAGTGGACGCCATCAACAAGCTGCGTGATACGATGTCATCGCATGAGCGTTCTTCTATCGTAGAAGTTATGGGACGTCATTGCGGCGATATTGCTTTGCATGCAGGTCTGGCTTCCGGTGCGGAAACGATTTTGGTACCCGAGGTAGAGTTTGACCTGAATGAAGTATCTGATCGGATGAAGCAAAACTTTAAGCATGGCAAACGCCATAGTATCATTATCGTTGCTGAAGGCGCAGGCAAAGGCGAGACC
The DNA here is from genome assembly GCF_005217525.1 of Paenibacillus terrae. GTDB lineage: Bacteria > Bacillota > Bacilli > Paenibacillales > Paenibacillaceae > Paenibacillus > Paenibacillus terrae_C. Next base: position 169,499 of record NZ_PNXQ01000014.1, read on the forward strand.
GTAGCACAGGTAATCCAGGAAAACTGTCCGGATTATGAGCCGCGTGTAACAGTGCTTGGGCACATTCAACGTGGAGGCACACCAACCGCATTTGACCGTAATCTGGCAAGCCGTTTGGGTGACTTTGCTGTTCGTCAATTGATTGAGGGCGTATCTGACAAGGCTTGTGGAACGATTGACGGCAAGCTGGTAGCCACAGATATTGATCAGGTCGTAAATACGAAAAAAGAATTCAATATGGAGCTTTACGAGCTGGCTTTGCGCTTGTCCCAGTAATGAAAGCTGTTTTAGTAACAAATTGATTCACATTTAGGAATTCTTAAATTCATGCGGATGACTCCAGTCATCCGCTTATTTTTTAACATTTAAAGCAGATCTGGAGGAAATAAACCATGTATTTGTTCAAAATCGAAGTGGACAGCTCGGAAGGAGCCTTAACGGTTATTCTCGTTGCGGAAAATGAGGAGCAGGCATTCCAGGCTGTAGATCAGCATGTGGAGAGACATTTTCTGTATCCTCCGAAACTGAACGAAGTAGCTATTGTGGAGAAAAAAAGAATAGCTTCGGGTACTGCCTATGTCATGGAAACACGCTGATACGCAAAGGCTAAACAGCCTCTGCGCGTCGTTTATTTTCGGTAAAACGTCGTTGTACAACCAGCAGGCGGAAGAGAAGTGCCACTGCTCCCGCGGCCAAACCTGTAATCAAGCCAATCCAATAGCCGTAGGGACCAAATGATGTCCAACGTGCGATAATATACCCTACAGGAAGTCCGATAACCCAATAGGCCAGGAACGTAATCAGAAAGGCCGAATTGACATCCTTATACCCACGCAGTGCTCCTTGAGTAGGTGTAGCAATAGCGTCGGATATTTGAAAGAAAATCGCATAGAGCAGGAAATGTTGCGTTAACTGAATAACCTGTGGATCGGTGGAGTACAGCCGGGCGACCTGTTCGCCCCAGATCACAAGCACAACAGCCGTGATCAATGACAGGCCAATCGCACTGCTGATCCCCATTACGCTGTATATTTTTGCATCCCGCGATCGTCCTGCCCCTGCCTCATACCCAACTAGAATCGTGAGTGCCATACAAATGCTGAGTGGAATCATATACAGCGTGGATGCAAAGTTCATAGCTGCCTGATGTGCCCCAATTGTTGCCGTATTATAACTGCTCATGAAAAGGGTAACAGCTGAGAAGACAGCGGTCTCGAAAAAGATCGCAAAGCCGATGGGTACGCCGATTTTGATAAGCTCTTTCCAAGCGCTAGCAGCGATGCCGTATATCTTGCTGAAAACCTCGTACTCGGCAAATATCCTTCCCCGATGTGCGGTGATGCCAGCAACAAGCATAACAATCCAGTACGTGGCGGCAGTTGCCACTCCGGAACCCACACCTCCCAGGCGCGGAAACCCCCAGTTTCCATAAATAAGTAAGTAATTCAACAAGACATTGATGGGTAACGACATCAGTGTGATGGTCATTGTAAACCGAGTTTGTCCCAGCGCATCCATAAAGCTCCGAAGGACCGTATAAGCAAAGAGCGGGGCAATGCCGAAGGCCATCGCACAAAGGTAGTACAAAGCCACATTATGAACCCTCAACTCCAGATTCATTCCGTGGAGAATGGGCTTAACGAGAAAAACACCTGCAATCAGAACAATCATGGATAGAGTGAGTGAAAGCCACAGCGCCTGAATGACATAGTAAGAAACCTTGTCCTTGCGCTGTGCTCCAACCAATTGCGATACAATAGGGGTAACGGCCATAAGTATTCCGTTGAGGCCTGTTTGCACGGGTACCCACAGACTCACACCGATGGCTACACCAGCCAAATCGGCAGAAGAAAAGTGTCCTGACATATTAGTATCAAAAAAAGTCATCGCGGATAGTGCAAGCTGTGTTACCAGAATAGGGAGCAAAATGTTAAAAAGCTGCTTCCATTTCTGGCTGTTAGTTAGAGTTAATTGCATTTTTATGTCCTCACTTACTTGGAGTTATCAATCGAATATATCATAACATGTCAAGTATTTATTGTAAGGGATGCGGCAGCATTTGAACAGCAACAAAAAAGACTGTACCCATGATCAAACGAATGGGACAGCCTTCGAAACTTCTAAATCATTGGGTGTATTTCTTAAAATTAATAATAAGACCGGGATATATGGATTATTTGTACGTTACTCCGCTCGTATAGCGGTTTGTAGCATTCCAGAGTAAATATTCATCCACTTTCATGTCCTTAAGCGCTCGAATTTGATCCTCAACCTGGGTTTTACCATATTTGGCATAATGACCGTTTCCCAACCAGCTTGCGGTAAAATCCTGAATCCATGGACGAATGATCGGTTTCAGCTTGCCTGTCGGGTCAAGCTTTTTGTGCGTATCCGCCATCGAACCCTTAATGGTCTGGTACGGATTTTTGTCGGGGTCCTTTACACCGAACCAGCCTGTAGTATAGTGACTAGGATAGATCATAGGAGAAATGACATCCACGTTTTCCGAAATTTTGGCGAAATCCTGTCCGATTCCCTCTGCAGCAGGAACGGAAGCGGCATACCCGAAAATATCTACCGATACCCGCACACCCAGTGGAGCAAGCTCTTTACGGGCATATTGCACGAACTCAGCGACCACATCTACACGTGATTGATCGGATTTGGTATATTTCAACTTGTCCGCTCTTTTCTCAAAGCCTTCAGGGAAACGTACATAGTCAAACTGAATTTCCTTGAAGCCCAGCTTTGCCACCTCCCTGGCGATAGCAATATTATAATCCCAAACCTCTTTATTGTAGGGATTAACGAACCCGTCTCCCTTGCCGTTTTTCCAGACAGAGCCGTCAGGATTACGGAAGGACATTTCGGGATTCTTGTTGGCTAATACCGTATCTTTAAAAACAACAATACGGGCAATTGGGTAAACGTTATGCTTTTTCAATCGCTCCATCAAACCGGAGATATCCCGAATGAATTTTTGCGGCTTACCCAATTTCAGCAATTCGGGATTGGTCGTTGGATAGGTGATGTAGCCTGCATCATCTTTAATATCAATAACCATGGAATTGAGCTCTGTCTTGTCTAGCAGTTCAAGCAACTGGGTCATACGTGAACCGCCTGCGCTATAAGCCGTGACATAAATCCCCTTGATAGCAGGAGTCGTCGGCTGGGGGTCAATTTTAACTGGAGGATTGGATGCATCCACCTTCAGATCACTTTGTTGGGCCTGAATCATCGCGCTGTTGATTGTCGTTGCCACCGTATCTTTTACATTTGGGCCGTTGACTGATTGTGTCTCGTTTCCGCCCATTCCTATTGCCAATAGCATAATTGCCCAAATCATACTCATTTCTTAACTCTCTCCCTTATGTATGTCGCTTACCTGATTATACGTAAAGTTATGTATCGAAAAAACAACACGGTTGTAACCAATGCTGGAATCATCAGGCACAGTCTTACATGATTAACCCAACCCGTGTCCATTGAATCCGTAAAATGGCATAAATAATGCCGCTTTCTTCGTGGCTGCGGACTGCAACCGGAAGGAGCGGCACTTGGTGGAGAGATTTAATGAAGATGTTTACTGAAGATACGTATTGTCCTGATGCTCACAAATACTGTACTGAATAATTTCGAGCGCATCCGTGGGCTTGAGAATGGCCATCCCGTCCCGAAGTACAATCATCGAGTTCAGCTCATTCTTTTTGAGAAACGGGAGCATTTCTGGATACCACCTCAAGACAATGTCGGACAGTTTTACCGTTTCCATTTCCACAAAAATCACCCTTTCCTGCTCGGAATCATTCCATCAGAATCATTCGGTACGAATCGGAAAAGCAAAGTGCCTGTGAAATAGCAGGTAAAGCTGGTCTTTATATAGTATGGGAACAGCGCACGTATAGTGTACCACAGAAACGACATTTTGACACTTGGGTTCGTGCTTATCTTCGACGGAAAGAGCCCATAACTCCTACTGTTTCCACGATATTAACGAAAGCAGAGGGATCCACTTGCTTAATAATGCGTTTCAGTTCTGCCAGCTCGTAGCGTGTTGTAACTGTCATCAGCATATCCTTTTCAGTATGAGAAAATGCACCTTCAATTTTAATTTTACTGACTCCACGTGGAGTCGTCAGCATTCGGCTGAGCAATTTCTCAGTATGCTCTGTGATGATGTAAACGGTTATTTTGGTGTGGCTCACATAAATCTGATCCAGCACCTTGCCGGTCACGAAAATGGATAACATGGATGCAAGGGCAATATTCCAGTCTTGATTCAGATATCCCGCTGCCAGAATAACCAGTCCATTCAAACCGACGATCACGGTCCCTACAGGGAAATCGCGGTAACGGGTGACAATGGAGCCGATAATGTCAAAGCCGCCAGTAGATCCTCCCACCCGAAAGGAGATCCCTGCTCCAACGCCAATCAACACTCCACCAAAAACGGAGGCAAGCAGCGTATCTTTAACGAGAGCTTGCACTGGAATCCAGGCCAAAATCCATGTTGTAGCGACAACAGATAAAATACTCATACTAATAAATCGCTTGCCTAAAATAAACCAGCCAGCAATAAGCATCGGGATGTTCAGAACAAAATACATCACGCTGATATCGAATTTTGTAAAGTAGCCAATTAACATGGAAAGCCCTGCTACTCCGCCGCTCAGCAGGTGGTGGGGCACGAGAAACAGATTAAAACCGCTTGCTATAGCAGCGGCCCCCAAAATGACAACAAAACAGTTTAACACTATTTTTAACAACGTTTTTTCACCTCATTTAAAATATACGGAAAGCAACTTGCTGGTATTCATGAATTGTTTTGTGCTATAATGCGATGTGGATATTCTTGAGTAGGGACCTTCTGTCCAGAGAAACACTTAAAATTTAAACTGTTTTAAAAAGGATAAATTCGTTTAAGATGTATCGGATAAGGTTACCCGAGTTTATACAGAATGATGCAGTTATAGGCCTAAATAAACTGTTACTGTATTGGGAAAACCTATACAATAATATCGCTACTTAAGAATACAGACAACATTGTGGATTGTCCACCACATCCACCATTATGAAGGAGTTTGAATAAATTTGACGACATTTGCAGAATTTAATCTTGAACCGAAAGTACTTGAGGCGATTACAGAGCTTGGTTTTGAAGAAGCGACGCCGATTCAATCCCAATCCATTCCTCTTGCGCTGCAAGGAAGAGACATGATTGGCCAAGCCCAAACAGGTACAGGTAAAACCGCAGCTTTTGGTATTCCATTGATCAGCAAAATCTCTAGAAACGACGACAAAATCAGAGCACTGATTATGGCACCTACACGTGAGCTTGCCATTCAGGTAGCTGAAGAAATCGAAAAGCTGTCCCGCTTCAAAGGCCTTCGCACCCTGCCGATCTATGGCGGTCAAGATATCGTGCGCCAGATTCGCGCTTTGAAAAAGAAACCTCAAATTATCATTGGTACACCAGGTCGCTTGCTCGACCATATTAACCGCAAAACCATCAAGCTGGAAGACGTAAACACCGTTGTTTTGGATGAAGCGGATGAAATGTTGGATATGGGCTTTATGGAAGATATCCAATCCATTCTGAAGCAGGTTCCGGACGAGCGTCAAACGATGCTTTTCTCGGCTACGATGCCTCCTAATATCAAAAGACTGGCTGAACAATTCCTCAAAAACCCTGAGCATGTTTCAGTTATCCCTAAACAAGTTAGTGCTCCACTGATTGATCAGGCCTACATTGAAGTTCCTGAACGTCAAAAATTCGAAGCTTTGAGCCGTTTGATCGACATGGAATCTCCAGAACTTGCTATCGTATTTGGTCGCACCAAGCGTCGGGTAGACGAGCTGGCTGAAGCTCTGCAAAAACGTGGATATTCCGCTGACGGTTTGCATGGTGACTTGTCTCAGAACCAACGTGATGCTGTAATGCGCAAATTCCGCGATGGAAGCATTGACGTGCTCGTAGCAACTGATGTAGCTGCCCGTGGTTTGGACGTTTCCGGTGTATCTCACGTTGTGAATTTTGACCTTCCGCAAGATCCGGAAAGCTATGTTCACCGTATTGGACGTACTGGACGTGCAGGTAAAGAAGGGGAAGCATGGTCTTTCGTAACGCCTCGTGAAATTGATCATCTGCATTTCATTGAACGCGTAACTCGTCACCGTATTGCGCGTAAGCCGCTTCCAACCTTGGCTGAAGCTTTGGAAGGCAAACAACGCATCATCGCAGAACGTCTCCTAGAGGCTGTAGAAAGCGGTGAGCTGAACGAATACAAAGGCTTAGCTATTCAAATGCTGGAGCAGTATGACTCCGTACAACTTCTCTCCGCAGCTTTGAAGCTTATGACTGGCGAGAAAAGAGAAGCGTCTATTGAACTGACTCCGGAAGATCCAATTCGTGCAAAACGTCGTAAACCGGATGTTCGTTCCGGCGGACGCAAGCCGTCTAACTACAGCGGACGCAGTAACGGTGGTTATAACTCCAATCGTACTGGCGGCAGCGGTAGTGGCAGCAAAGGCGGATATGGTGGCTACAACCGTGGCGGCAAAGAAGGCGGTAGCTACAACCGTGATTCCGCAAGCCGCAATAGCGGAGATCGCAGACCACGTCCAAGCAATAGCGGAGAAACTCGTCGTCCTGCAAGACGCGATGATTCCTCTTCTGAATAAGAATTGAATAACAGGAAAGCCGAAGTGAATTCTCGCTTCGGTTTTTTTGCTATGAACTCAATGAGTATAAAATTTCTTAGCAATCTGCTTCGATTCCCGAAGTATTGATTTCACTGGCGCATTGGGGATGATATACGGTATGATATAGTCAACAGCCGGAATTTACAGGCACAGCAACATGAGCCGTGGAACTGCCAAGGCTTGCGGAGGGAGAGGCTAACGTTGGAGTTTAAAGGAGCTATGGGTGGTATTTATCGCCTGACTGAATGGATTACCCGACTGGCGGCTACCAATTTGTTATGGGTGTTATGCTCGTCGCCTTTTATGTTCTGCCTCATACTCAAACTACTTGTGATGAATCAGAACTTGGTTAATGAATCTTTACAAATGAATTGGGCGATGGCTTTTTTGGCACCGCTTACTTTATTCCCGGCTACATCGGCCATGTTTAGCGTTGTTCGCAAATGGGTAATGGGCGATACGGATTTAGGTGTGTTTCGTACTTTTTTTAAAGGATACAAGGAAAACTACAAGCAGAGCCTGATTGGAGGCATCTTTTACACGCTGCTGTTTGTCATTATGTATGTGGATTATACCGTGTATATGACGCAGCTCAGCAATTTGCAAATTGTAGGCATTATCATGCTTATTCTCATCATTATTTTGCTCGTATCCATGTTTAACTTTTTCTCGATGGTTGCTCATTATCATATGTCCATCGGACAACTGATCAAAAATGCGGTCTTGCTGACGCTCATTCGACCGTTCCGTGTATTTTCTACTATGCTCGGTAGCGCGGTTGTTATCTTTATTGGGGCCAAATACCCTGTGCTGTTTTTGTTCTTCATTGGTAGTGTGGTGGCCTGGTTCGCATTCTTTAATTTTTATGGAACGTTCCTCAAAATGCAGGATCAGATGGAAAAGATGAAACAGAAAGACGAAGAGGAAGCAAGCACGAAAGACAAGAAAAGTGATAACCTCCAAAAATAAAACAGATTTCTCCTGGCATTTACTTTCCAAGTGAGAAGCGCTATAATAAGGTCACATCCTGCGATGCACGTTACGATCATTTGTTGTTTTGAACCAATGACAATGTCTAGGGAGACCAATACGGGTGGACAGCTGAAAAGCCCTGTCAATTTTGACAAGGGGACTTCAAAAGTTTGTCCTGCGGTCACCCACCTGCTAAAGCAGGTTCAGAAGACGCTATGGTCGGACGGCATCGGCGGGTACTCAATGACGTAATCAACACACCCTGATACTGCTCCGTGCAGAAATAGGGTGTTTTTTGTATGTAACAATGCTAAAATAAGAAATAAGGTACTCAATCGCATACTGCAGGTATGATCGGGTTCACTTTGTTGTTTTAACGTTTTTATAAAGCGCTTGCAGCAAAGGGGAGTCGGTGTGCTGTGTTCAGCAACGATTATCGTGAAGGAGGAAATGTCTTGTCGTTGAAGAGGACTCTGGTAGGGATTGTGCGCAGCCAAGAAAGTACAAGCGACCGGGTCAAAGACCCCCAAATGAAGACACGCTATTATAACTTATCGAGAGACAAGGCTTGGGAAGAGGTATCGTCCGTTTTAAAAAAAATTCCTGGTTACAAGGTGCTGCATGAGGTGCCATCCGTAGGTGAGATTACGCTTGAGAAGCGGACGGCATTCGGCAGAACTGTCGACATTACCGTTTCTATACTGTCCGTCTCGCCAGTTCGGAGTGCTGTGGATATTTATTCTGCATCACGTGGATCGCTGGGGGATCTGGGTGCAAATTATCGCATTATTTTGCAGTTGTTCGCTATGATTGACAAGAAACTGTCCGCTCATAAGGTTGTACAGTGATTGCAGCGTGTGAGCAGCAAAGTGGCAGATAAACGTCAAAAAAGCGAGGAAGGCAACCCTTCACTCGCTTTTTTAGTATTTGTATCAGTCCTTAACGCAAGCAGCGTAAATTAGAGGAGCTTCTTCACTGCTGCAATCGCTTGGTCATAGTCAGGATGCTCGGACATTTCACTCAAGTACTCTACGTAAGCGATTTTATCGTTTTGATCAATAACGAAAATAGCGCGATGATCCAGATGGAATTCCTTAATGAACACGCCGTAGGCTTCACCAAAGGAATGGTCCTTGTAATCGGATAGTGTCAATACACGGTCAATGCCCGCAGCGCCGCACCAACGAGCTTGAGCGAACGGCAGATCGACGCTGACAGTCAGTATCACGACTTGATCCCCAAGAGAATCCGCTTCTTGATTAAAACGACGGGTTTGTGCGTCACATACGCCTGTATCGAGAGAAGGAACAACGCTGATTAGCTTGACTTTACCTGCAAAGTCTTGAAGCGTAGTAGCTTCCAGTAGATTTTTTTGCAATTTAAAATCAGGTGCCTGATCACCAACTTTCAGTTCAGGACCCACGAGAGTCAAAGGATTGCCTTTAAAAGTAGCAACTTCTTTACGTTCTTGTGCCATATGTAATAGCCTCCTTGGTTTTTAGCATTGGTTATCGGTGCTGAAATCTATTATAATCTTTTATAAAAGACATTGTCCAATTTGAATAAGGTGGAGACACCTATGAAGGAAGGATTACATTGATTTTTTTACGTTATGAGAACTGGAAAAGTTATTTGCGTTTTTACCCGGTAACCTGTTTGATTTTATTTATCAATATCGTGATGTTTATTGTGCTGACTGTACATGGTGGATCGGAAAATAGTTTGACACTGATCCGGTATGGAGCCCTGATCAATGAGGAGCCCTTTACCGACCAGTTATGGCGGTATGTGTCAGCTATGTTTTTACACGCGGGGTTTGATCATCTTTTCTTTAATTCCTTTGCGATTCTCGTATTTGCTCCGCCGCTGGAACGTCTGCTCGGGTCCTTTCGCTACGTGCTGTTGTACCTCGCTACAGGTATTGTAGGAAACTTACTGTCTATTGCGCATTACAACATGGTAGCGGAAACCACGGTCTCTGTAGGGGCCTCAGGAGCGATATATGGCATCTACGGTGCATTTTTGTACGTTGCCCTGTTCCAGCGGACGCTTATGGATGAGGCCTCGCGCAAAACGTTGTACACGCTGCTCGGCTTTGGTATCCTGTTTTCGTTTGCTGTGGCGAACATTAACTGGACCGCCCATTTTGGAGGACTGCTCAGCGGGTTTTTCCTGTATGGATTAATGATCAGATTGACTGGCCAACGTAAACGTCACTAAAGACAGCTTTACCGTCAGTCAGCAGAGCGAGAAAGAGGGAGGGGTTCATCTAACCTCTTCTTCCTGATGTTGAAAAATAGATTGGAGCGAATAACGGAGTGGAACTACGACAGTTGCAATACTTCATGAAGGTAGCGCAAAAGGAACATGTCACTCAGGCAGCCGAGGAGATGCATGTGGCGCAATCTGCGGTCAGTCGGCAAATTCATCAGCTTGAAGAGGAGCTGGGGGTGAACCTTTTTATGCAGAAGGGTCGCAACTTGCAGCTTACACCGGTGGGGCAGTTATTTTGCAAGCGGGTTGAAACGATTATAAAGGATTTGGAGCGGGCTGTTCTGGAGGTCCATGAGTTTTTAGACCCCGAGGGTGGAGAAATTCGAATAGGCTTCCCGCATAGTTTAGGCATTCATCTTATTCCTACGGTTGTAGCTGAATTTCGCAAACGGTATCCGAATGTTAAATTCAGATTTAAACAGGGGATGTATCCGAGCCTGATCCGTGATGTGTTAGCGGGTGAGGTGGATTTGGCTTTTGTATCCCCTTTTCCAGATCGTCATGATCATGTCGAGGGAGATGTGGTGCTGACTGAGGAACTGTTTGCGGTACTACCTCCTAATCATCCCTTGGCTTCAGCCGGGCATATCACGCTGGATCAGCTTAAAGGAGAAAAGTTCATTCTGTTCAGAGATGGTTACTCCCTGCGCCCGATTGTCTGGCAGGCTTGTCTTGAGGCTGGATTTACGCCGGACATCGCTTTTGAAGGTGAGGAGACGGATACGATCCGCGGATTAGTTGCCGCAGGTATGGGGGTCAGCCTTTTACCGGAGATGGCGCTGTTCCAAACCAATCCTCTCCAACCTGCGAGAGTGTCGATTGTTGATCCCGAAGTGACGCGAACCATTGGCTTAATTCACCGTAGAGATGACAAGCTTCCATTGGTTGCCAAATCGTTCCGTACTTTTTTGTTGCAATATTTCGGCCTTCAAGGTAGCAGTACTGTGATGGATGGAAGTGTTAAAGCGGACTGACGGACAGGCGAGTATAGAGAATTGGATAGAACATAAAAAGGTTGTTCCTCTACCATCATCATGGCGGAGGAACAACCTTTTTTGCTACAAAAGCGATTAGTCACGGCTGTTGAAGATACCGATCAGGCGAATCAGCTCCAGCAAGGAAACGAGAGTGGCGGCCACGTATGTTAATGCAGCGGCATTCAATACTTTAGCTACACCTCGTTCTTCATCACTGCGGATAAATCCTTCAGACACCATAATTTCACGGGCGCGGTTGGAAGCATTAAATTCGACTGGCAATGTAATTAATTGAAAAGCGACAGTAGCCGAGAAAAAGATAATGCCCAAGCCGATCAGGTTAGTGTAGCTGAACAGGAACCCGGCAATCAGCAGAAACGGTGCAATACCGGATGCGAAGTTGACAATCGGGAAAATCCGGTGACGTAGGGCGAGCATAGGATAATGCTCTTTATGCTGAATCGCATGACCAACCTCGTGACAAGCCACAGCAACTGCGGAAATAGATTTTTCATAATATACAGGTTCGGACAAGCGTACTACGCGTTGCATCGGATCATAGTGGTCAGATAACGCACCGGGTACGGGTTCAATGGGCACATCATGCAAACCGTTGCGATCCAGCATGTGCCGGGCGGCATCGTAGCCTGTCATGCCGTTTTCATTGGGCACATCAGACCATTTGTTAAAGGTACCTTTAACGCGAAATTGCGCCCATAGGGATAAGCCGAACGCAAGAATAATCAATATATACATTCCCATCATAAAGCAACCCTCCATTATTATTTCATCATACAGCCCGGGAATCTACATCATGGAGCTATGCTCAAGCAAATACTTCAGAGCTTCGATACAAGCGGCGCTTTGTGGTAGTAGACCCGTAAGCAGCTTACGCGCTTGAACGGGCTTGAGCTGCCCCAAAAGAGGTTGTAGCTCATTGACTTCCCGCTCCAGGCGCTGCATGTGCATCTCCAGACTTGTCAGCTTGTCGGTGACGTGCTCTTCACCAGAAACCGAATTCCACTTCATTAAGGTCTGTTTGATTTCCTCAAGGCTATACTTCTCCTGTTTCATTTGGTTAATACGTTCAAGCCTTTTTAAAGTTTCATCATTGTATAGCCGATAATTTTTCAAAGACCGTTCTTCAGGTGTGATCAAACCAAGCTTCGTATAATAATCAATGGTCCGTTCGCTGACACCAGCCGTCTTGGCTAGCTCGCCAATTCGGTATAGCTTCATATCCCCATCTGTCCTCACCTCGCGCTCTTCATTCAGCCTTTCATATTACGCATCTGCAAACAGAGTGCTTATAAAAATATTTTACATGATTCCCAACCGTACAGTCAAACGTCATGCTTTTTTAAGGGTGAAAAACAAGCTACTTTTATAGTTAGTAAATATGACATAGAAAGTTCGTAATTGATTTTTTTTCAGATAATAAAAAAAATCTTGTCAATTTTCATGTATTCTGATTATAATGACAATAAGAATTTCACGAAATGTAAAGAAACTTAACATTCGAGGGAGTGGGCTTCATGAGAAAAAAGTGGTTTGTTGCATTACTGGCCATGCTGACGGTACTGGCTTTTCCGGTAGGGGCGTTCGCTGCTGATGGTCCGACAAATATTCAGCTTCAAGCAGGATTAAACACGGCATTTACCTTCTTGGCATTTATTCTTGTGTTTTTCATGCAGGCGGGATTTGCGTTGCTGGAGGCTGGCTCCACACGAATGAAGAATGCAGGGCATGTCGCTGGTAAAACGATACTCACCACGGGCGTTGCTGCATTGTCTTTCTGGGCTCTCGGGTTCGGGCTAGGCTTTGGTAACGATGGCGGCAACGGATTTATGGGGCTAACGGGTTTCTTTATGAGCGGCACGGATGCTGCTGTATCTTTTGACTCCCTTTCAAGTCTGGATGTTCCGATTACAATCATGTTTTTGTTCCACTTTGCTTTTGCGGCGGTATCTCTTTCTATCGCATGCGGGGGAATGGCAGAGCGTGCAAAATTAAGTGTATACATCATTTTCGGTATTTTGTTCTCCATCGTAATCTATCCGGTTGTAGCTCACTGGGTATGGGGCGGCGGCTGGCTTAGCAAGCTGGGCATGCAGGATTATGCCGGCTCGACGGTAGTCCATCTGACAGGAGCTACGGCGGCACTTGTCGCTACATTGCTGCTGAAACCGAGACTGGGCAAGTTCAACAAGGACGGCAAGCCGAACAGTATACCTGGACATAATCAGGTATACTCCATTCTGGGGGTTATTATTCTCTGGTTTGGTTGGTTTGGATTTAACCCGGGTAGTGCTGTATCGGCTATGAATGACGGATTTTTCGGATATGTGGCATTGACTACGAATATTGCGGCTGCAGCAGGCGGAGTTTTCGCTCTACTCGTATCCTGGATGGTATATGGAAAAGCAGATATTCCGGCTATGCTGAATGGTGTGCTGGCGGCTTTGGTTGCCATTACTGGCTCTTGTGCTTTTGTAGCTCCTTGGGCTGCTCTGGTCATCGGTGCGGTAGCAGGGATTGTCACCTTCTTCACAGCACAATGGTTTGAGCGTGCAAGAGTAGATGATCCGGTATATGCATTCTCCGTGCATGGTGTTGCGGGGATGTGGGGTGCAGTATCCACGGGATTGTTCGCTACTCCTGAGCTGGTGAAAATAACAGGTGTCGGTCAAGCGGGGCTGTTCTATGGTGGTGGATTTACGCAATTGGGAGTGCAGCTGCTAGGCCTGATAGGCACTTTGGCTTTCGTGTTCGTCATTTCCTTCATTATTCTGGGTTCGATGAAAGCCATTATGGGTATTCGTGTTACAGAAGAGGAAGAAACGATGGGACTGGATATCAGCGAGCATGGTACGTACGGCTACCCTGAGCAAATGAAGTTGGTTGCCGAGGCTGAGAAGCGTTCTGGGACTGTAAGCTAATATGTAAAATATAAAAGCCAGTATGGATGAGCGGAGGAGATGGAAGTATGGAATTGCAAAATACGGCACCTTGGGTGAGTTCAGCCGAAGCGATTGATCATGCAGATACGCCTGAATCGCTAAGGCTGGCCAGGGTCGATTCTCAGAAATGGCTGCTGGCTTCCCAAGCCTCCGCTCCGTTATCAGACTGGTTACAAACGGTGAATGATATGCATGACCGCATTGCGGCCAGTGCTGTGCAAATGTGCGAAAAAGGGATGGTTGAGGATGGCTTCGGCCCTCCTCCCGTCCCTTACGCATTTATTGCCTTCGGCAGCATGGCACGCTCGGAGTCGACGCTGTGGAGTGACCAGGATAACGGTATGATTATCAGTGATGCTGCATCTGCCGGGAAAGAAACATATTTTATGGAGTTCGGCCGGAGGGTGTCAGCAATGTTGGAATATTTGGGATATCCGAAATGTGAAGGGAAGGTAATGTGTTCAGAGCCGCTATGGCGACAAACATTATCTGAATGGCAGGAGCAGCTGGCAAAATGGTCGGATGATTTTGCCTGGGAGCCGATTCGGTATCTGATTATCTCGTCTGACATGAAGCATATCGCTGGAGATGAGCGATTGTCAGCACAATGGAAACGAAACTTTTATGCGTTGCTGCGCAAGCATCCCGATTTGCCGTCCGCGGTACTTAGGAACACCGTAAGGCATAAAGCGACACTTAATATTTTGGGTCAGATCGTTACCGAGCGCTTCGGGGAGCACGCGGGTGATTTTGATGTGAAATACGGTTTGTACATCCCGTTGGTAAATGCAGTACGGTTTTGGGCTTTGCAGCACGGGGTGGAGGAGACCTCTACGTTGAAAAGGCTCAGGCGGCTCGCGCTGCTGGAAGCAGCACCGTCTCCTTTGCTGGATGCTTGCGAGCGGGCCTTTCGGATCGCGCTTCAGCTTCGGATGGCTACTCCGGTGCAGGAGAAGAACGGACTCTTGGTTAGCAAGGGTTATCTTTCTGTCAAACCGTTGAAGCAAGGTAAGGGCTGGCATGAACTGCGCGAGGCGCTTTCAACGGTGCGACGGCTGCATCGTGCGCTGCAAAGACAGTTGCGGTTTACGGAAGGGAGAAGGTCATGAAGGAACCAGCGCAGGGAGGCGGCTTTTGGAACGCTCTTCGCAGAGGGGGGGTGCCGTCTGCCATCGCCTCTGTGATGGGAGCTCCTACGGCTCAGCAGATGGCCTTTATACGTTCCTTGACCCGGGAGCAACGGCGCTCTGAAGTATTACGGATCCCATTGGAGCGTTTGGAAACGGTTGTTTTTGATTTGGAAACCACGGGATTTTCAGCGCAGCACGGAGATGAGATTTTATCGTTCGGTGCGATTCGGGTTGTCGGGGATACGATTATGGAAAAAGAGCAATTTTACACGCTTGTCAATCCACGTACGGCAATTCCTGAACACATTACGGAGCTTACCGGAATTACCCGGGAAATGACAGATGAGGCTTTGCCGCTTATGGATGGGCTGCATGACTTTATGTCCTTTGTAGGAGGACGGGTGCTTGTAGCGCATGCCAGCGCTCATGACAAGGCTTTTTTGAATGCTGCGTTATGGAAAACATCTAAAGTGCAACTGACCCATCGTGTTCTGGATACGATGATGCTCGCCAAATGGCTGGAGCCGCAGCAGCACCAAACGTATAGTTTGGATGAGTTGCTGACCTATCAGGGCATACAGATTCAGGGACGGCATCATGCGTTAGAGGACGCGAAAATGACGGCAAAGCTGTGGGTGGCGTACGTTCAGGAAATGCTGAAGCGTAATGTGACCAATTTGGCAGATGTGTATGCTCATTTAAGCCATGCCTGATTCAGTACAAGGCACAAGCTTCAATATAGGACCACATTACAGCAAGTCTGCGATCATTCGTGGGTTTGCTGTTTTTTGTGTACCTGCATAGATTGGAAGGGGTAGAGATGGGAGCAGGATGGGCACTATATGGAGAAGGTGAGAGTGAACCAGATGAAAGGCCGGGTGATTGTACTGTGAAAAAAGTTGTTTTTATTAAATTCCTGATAGTTATGCTGATTGTAGGAGTAGCTTCATCGGGAGGAGTAACAAACATGACTTATACTTATGCGACAAGCGTACCGGTTAAAAATGTGCAAACTCAGGAGGAAAATGAGGACGGAGAAAGACTTGAAGCTGGCAAAGGGGGAGATACAGAGTTAGATACTATAGAAGTGATGCAAAAGATACAGCCTGGTCAACCGCTTCCTTCCATGATTTTAAAAGGTTTGGACGGCAAATCCTACAATATGGGAGTCAAGCGCAACAAAGCGCTGATAATAAGCTTCTGGGCCTCATGGTGCGATCCGTGCCGTTTGGAGGCACCTGTACTGAATGAGCTATATAGCAAATACAAGCACGATGTGGACGTATATGGTATTAATGTAACACGCTATGATCGGTTGGAGAATGTGAAAAAGTTTTCCCGCTCGCTAAACCTTCAATTTCCGGTTTTGCTGGATGAGCAAGGGGCGCTGTTTGAACGGTTTGGGGGTGTTGCATTTCCGACGAATGTTATGGTTGACCGTGATGGTCAGGTGCGTGAAATCATAATCGGGATGATTAGCGAACGGGAACTGGAACGAAAAATCGAGTTACTGCAAAAAAAGACGGTGTCTTTAGGGGCCGAATAGACCGCAAAAGACACCGCTTATTAAATAAAAAGCATACATCAAAGACCGACCATCCAATCAGTGATTTACCAGTCCTTGGGGCGATAGTTCGTTCTGCTGATTTTTCGGAGACGGAGCTTCCAGCAACGCATAACGGAAGCTGTCCACCAGTGCTTCCCAACTGGCTTCAATTACATTTTCGGATACGCCCACGTTACTCCAGACGTCCTCGTAATTTTTGGATTCAATGAGCACGCGTACCTTGGCGGCGGTGGCATCCTTTTCGTCAAGTACACGTACTTTATAGTCGGCCAGATGCATGTCGCGCAGTGCCGGAAAATATTGAGAAAGAGCTTTACGCAGTGCGTTATCGAGCGCGTTGACCGGACCGTTGCCTTCAGCGGCAGTATAAACGCTTGTGCCTGCAACATTCAGCTTCAAGAACGCTTCGGATACAACCGGACGCCCCGCTGTTTTCTCCACCAGCACCTTGAAGGACTCAAATGTGAACATTTCCTTCACTTCGCCGCCTGCTTCACGAATGAGCAACTCCAGCGAAGCATCGGCCCCTTCAAACTGGTAGCCCTGATGCTCCAGCTCCTTGATGCGGCTAATGACCCCACGTGCCTCATTGCTGGACGGATCAAAGGTTATGCCCAGCTCCTGCGCCTTGGACACAACATTGCTTTGCCCGGCAAGTTCAGAGACAAGTACCCGTTGCTTGTTGCCTACCAGTTCGGGAGCGATGTGCTCATAGGTTCGCGAGTCGCGCAGAATAGCTGACACGTGGATACCACCTTTGTGGGCAAAGGCAGCATTGCCGACATAAGGCTGGTTCACTGGCAAATTCACGTTGGCAACTTCGCTGACAAAGCGGGCCGTGTTGTGAAGCTGCTTTAACTTGTCGGAGTCCAAACACCCGTAGCCGAGCTTGAGCTGCAAATTTGGAATGACGGAGCATAAATTAGCATTACCACAACGTTCGCCGTATCCGTTAATCGTACCTTGGATTTGTCTCGCGCCTGCTTGCACTGCACTCAGTGTATTGGCTACAGCCAATTCACAGTCATTGTGTGTGTGAATGCCCAGCTTTGACCTTGTGAGCTGGCTATGCAGTGTGGTGACAATTTCCTGTATCTCATGCGGCATGGTGCCGCCATTGGTATCGCACATGACAAGCCAGTCTGCGCCTGCTTCTTCCGCTTTTTTCATGACGGCGAGGGCATATTCGGGATTGTTTTTATATCCGTCAAAAAAATGCTCGGCATCAAAAATAACCTCCATGCCCCCTTGCTTTAAAAAGGCGATGGAGTCGTAAATCATGGACAGATTTTCTTCGAGTGTCGTCTGTAAGGCTGTGTGTACATGAAAATCCCATGATTTGCCGACGAGAGTAGCCGCTTGGGCGCCGGATTCCAGAATCCGTTGTAGGTTGGCATCCTGTGCCGCTATGCTATCTTTACGGCGTGTGCTGCCAAAGGCAACAATCTTGGCCTTGAGTCCCAGTTCTTGCACCCGTTTAAAAAATTCGATATCCTTGCTGTTGCTCCCGGGAATCCCGCCTTCAATATAATGGACACCGAGATCATCGAGTTTTTTGGCGATTTTCAATTTGTCGTCAGCAGACAAGCTAATTCCTTCTCCTTGAGTTCCGTCGCGCAGTGTTGTATCGAAGATAGAGATAGCGGTGGACATGAGGACTCCTCCTTCGCGGATTGCATAGATTGGCAGTGCTTTGCTTTTTTAAGCAGCTCATTAAATGATTTAACGCGTGAAAATAGAAAAGTGTCAACCTGCCTTGATTCGTATGATTTTTGATTATATCAACTTATGACTTCAAATGTAATATATAAATATCATTTTTGACCGCAAAACTTTTAATTTCATGTAAAATAGGGCATAGAATCATTTTATAATTTATAGTTAAAAGAAGGGTTGAGCGTGAGAGATGTCAGTGCTTATTATCCGGTTGGTGGGCGGGTTATTCTGCATGTCGATATGAACGCATTTTATTGTTCTGTTCATGCAGCGGAGGAACCGGAGAAATACAAGGGATTGCCTACTGCCGTCGCGGGCAGCAGTGAACTGCGCAGAGGTGTAATCGTAACCTGCTCCTATGAAGCCCGGCGATTGGGCATCTCAACAGGGATGGTCGTCCAGCAAGCCCGGCGGATTTGTCCGCAGCTTATCGTGATTCAGCCTGATTTTCATCTGTATCGTAGCTATTCCAAAGCTTTTATGAGCATTGCTTATTCGTATACGCCTATGTTGGAGGCAACTTCAATTGATGAATGTTATCTGGACATTACAGGTTCCAAGCAGTTTGGAACACCCATGGAGATTGCGGAGGAAATTCAGCGCAGGGTAGCGGACGAATTGGGACTGCCCTGCTCTATCGGAGTGGCGCCCAACAAGCTGCTGGCCAAAATGGCCTCTGACCTGAAAAAGCCGAGCGGGATATCTGTTTTGCGCTTGCGTGATGTGCCAAAAATTTTGTGGAGTCTTCCCTGTGGTCAATTGTTTGGTGTGGGGCGAAAAACGGCCGACAAGCTTCGGCAAATGAACATTCGCACCATTGGCCAATTGGCCAAGGCGGACGAGCATATGCTGATCGGCGTATTTGGCGTGACTGGCTCGTGGTTAAAGCTGGCTGCTAACGGGATTAATCATTCTCCAGTCAATACCGAGCGGGAGCCGAACAAGTCCATCGGACACACCACCACCTTGCCCTTGGATGTGGTGAAGCTGGAGGAAGTCCAACGGGTGCTTCTCAATATCAGTGATCAGGTAGCCCGCCGGCTTCGACGGCATGGCATGCTGGCAGGGGGTATCCAATTGACAATTCGGACGCCGGAGATGAAGACCTTTACGCGTTCTCAGGTAAGGAGTATTCCTACGGAAAGCGCAGAGGACATATATAAGGAAGCTTGTGCGCTGTATCGGCGGCATTGGGGAGAGGGCAAGCCTGTTCGCTTGCTGGGAATTACGCTTCAGCAGCTAATCCCGAAGGAAGAAGCTGCTGTTCAAATGGATCTATTTGAATACAAGGACCAGCCCAAAAAGGAAAGCTTGCTAAGAACGATGGATGCATTACGAGACAAGTTTGGCGAAAATGCAGTTCTGACCGCCGGGATGCTGGGAGATGACCCTTCGGTACTTCTTCGGAACTCCAAACTGCGCGGAACTTCGCTGCAAAAAGACAATCTCCAGACGCCGGAATAAACTTTTTGGCGAGTTTATATAAAGCAGCGGAGACGTACGCTATAAGTATTTTTTGCATAAAGGATCAATGAAAATAATTTGTAATAATTTTTTGTTTGTATTAATATGTGAATAGAATGCAAAAGCTGGTTTGTTTGATTGTATAGGAGGCAGAGAAAAGATATGGCTAAATACACTTGGGTAGAAAAAGATACATGCATCGCGTGCGGAGCTTGTGGTGCTACAGCACCGGACATTTATGATTATGACGATGAGGGCTTGGCTGAAGTGATCTTTGATGGAGATGGAAACCAAGGCATCAAAGCAATTTCAGACGACCTGTTTGATGATATGCAGGATGCTTGCGATGGTTGCCCTACAGACTCTATTAAAGTTGCAGACGAGCCTTTCAATAAAGAAGGTTAATTCTACTTGGATAGGCACAGCGCCGACAGCACTCTTTGCCGTACAACGGTAAGAAGGTGCTATCGGTGCTTTTTTTTTTCATGTGCTATCCATATGGCCTATTTTGGCCGATATACATAGTAAAGAATAGGGCAAGACTACACGATCAGGAGGATCCGATGAATCATTCGCCTCATCTTAAATCGTATGTAAAAATGCACCCTGATAATAAAATGGCTTGGTATTTGCTCGGCAAAGAGTATGAGAGCAGCGGTCAGGAGGGCAAAGCAAATTATTGCTTCAATCGTGCGGGGGAAGTGTTCGAGGCCTTCGAGCATAAACAGATTCCGGCAGACGTATGGATGGAGTATCAGGATAAACTGGTTCAGATGTCTAAGGAGAAGGCGCGGAGAACGGCCCGAACGCGTTATTTGCTAACTACGTTGATGGTACTTCTTCTGATATGGGTGCCTTCAGCCAATTCGCCGGGCCATTCGAGGGAAAGTACATCTTTTCCGTCAGGAACAGAGCGTGTGACAGCCGACAATGTCCAAGTGGCAGGAGTACAGATTTCTGACCCGAATGAAGTGGCTCAGATCGGTGGGCCTGGTGCTGGTGGTGTGTTTACGGCCCAAGCGCGCACAGGCAGTTCAGCAGGAACGGTACTTGCAGATATGTTGGCAAAGGCTAATCGTCTACCCGCTGAGACTACAGTGCTGGGCATGGAGCAAAGCGGTTCTTGGCTGCTCTGGAGAGATCGTATACAGCCGCTGCTTAGCTTGCAAAACAAAGGTAATGGTGGTTTGGCCGTCCAGTCTTACGACGCAGCAGCGTGTGCTTGTAAGCCGTCTGATCGTGAAACGCTTCGAAAAGCAGGTCTGCAATGGGCTACGGGACAGGAAGAACTGGCTGTGCTGAATAGCTCCATGCGTGCTTTTCGTACGCAGCATCAACGTCTCCCTCGAAGTCTCGATGAGCTGACCGGAAGCTTTCCGGATAATATGATGTACGGTACGACAGACGGAATGAAGAAGGCTTTTACACCTATGCGTAATTTACTCGTATCACAGGGGCAGAGGGCTAAAGGAGCAGCAAGTCAACAAGCTGGCTCGTCAGTTGAAAGCAGTCCTTTGCTGGCGTCGTCGCTGTATGGACGGCCTTTTCTGGGGCAGCCGCTGCGGATTGTGGTAGACAAGTCAAAGCACAGGCTCGGGTTGGTGAGCGGCAATGTGCTGATCCGCAATTATCCTGTCGGATTGGGCGGAGAGCGAACCCCGGAAGGGAAGTTTGTGATTACGGATAAAGTCGTAAATCCGAACGGCAAGTCCAACGGTGAGTTTGGCAGCCGTGGTATGCAACTGTCTGCAACGAATTATGCCATCCACGGGACGAACGAGTCGGACAGCATTGGCAAAAATGAGTCACTTGGCTGCGTTCGCATGGGCAAAGAGGATGTGGAGGAGTTATTTGCTCTCGTACCTTCGGGTACGGAGGTGGTCATTGGTACCGGAGGACTGCCTGATCAAGTGCTTGTGCCTGGATCCCGATTTACGACTGAGCCGCAGCACGACCAGACCAATCCCCGCAAAACCTATCACTGGCTAAATTAGCTTTAGATGCCATTGCTACATGAAGTTTAACGATTTCCTGCTTGCGCCAAAACAACGACCAGAACAATTACAATGATGAGGAGAACAAAACTGATGGCGGTCCATACAATCGCCTTCTTGTTCACCTCGTCCTTTTTCTTTTGCAGACTTGGCGGCTTGCGCTTGGTCTTCATATCAGCACTCCCTCTTTTCTGACGGGCTATAACCCTGTCTTACTATGTCCATTGTAAATGGTTTGATTATACATTTTCAATGACATCTCCATGACAACCGAATTGTTCCTGATACTGCACCTCGCAAATTACTTTCTTTTTGGTATGGAAAAAGCTAAACTATTTTGTAGAGATGTTTTTTTAGGATTGCGCAAGGGCATAGAACGGAGTGGATGAATCGTGTTGTATCGAAGGATTGTGAAACCTGTTTTTTTCAAAATGAGTCCAGAGACGGCCCATCATGTCGTCATTGATGGCTTGAAGTATGCGGGCGCGCTTCCCGGTGGAGCAGCAACGCTGCGGGGAATGTACGGAGTCAAGGAAACGGAGGATCTTGCGGTTGATCTGTTCGGCCTTCATTTTCCCAACCCGATTGGACTTGCTGCGGGATTGGATAAAAATGCGGAAGCAGTTGCCGGCTTTTCCTCGATCGGGTTTGGGTTTATGGAAGTAGGCACGGTGACACCTGTGGGGCAGCCCGGCAATGACCGTCCTCGTTTGTTCCGGTTGCCTCCCGATGAGGCGTTAGTGAATCGGATGGGTTTTAACAATCTGGGGGCGGAAAGCATGGCTAAACGTCTGGCTGCGCTAAAACATCGACTTGTCCCGGTCGCTGTTAATATTGGTAAAAACAAAAACACGCCTAATGAGGATGCTCATAAGGATTATGAGAAGTGCATTTCTGCGCTGTACCCGTATGCGGACTTTTTTGTAGTGAATATTAGTTCACCGAATACGCCGGATTTACGAAAGCTCCAGCATGGCAGTGAGCTGAAATCGCTGCTGGAAGCTGTTCGAGCAGAGATGGGAGTGCAGGCGACGAAGTATGGCGGAGCCAAGTCTGTACTGGTCAAAATTGCGCCGGACGTATCAGATGAGGAACTGGAATATATGACAGATGCGATTGCGGCCAGTGGAGTAGACGGTATCATCGCGACGAATACGACAATTTCGAGGGCTGGCCTGACGCACCGGAATGCCAGTGAGACGGGCGGGCTGAGCGGTAAGCCGCTGCGTGACCGTTCTACAGAGGTCATCGGACGAGTGTATCGCCAAACAGATGGCAAGCTGCCGATTATCGGATCGGGTGGCATTTTCAGCAGTCGTGATGCTTACGACAAAATTAAAGCAGGTGCAAGCCTGATTGAAATTTATACATCATTGATCTATGAGGGACCGGAAGTGAACCGGACATTACATGCCGGTCTGCGTGAGCTGCTGCGAAAGGACGGCTTTAGACACATTACCGAGGCTGTTGGTGCAGATCACAGATAAAAAAGTGTTGTCGAAAGAGACAGGAGGTATGGGGATGGACGGAAGAGACTGGGGAACATTTTTGCTGCCATATGATCAGGCGGTGGAGGAGCTTAAGGTCAAGTTCAAAACAATGCGTGCGGAGCTGAAAAAGCGCGAGGAATACGCTCCTATCGAATTCGTAACCGGACGGGTGAAAAAAATATCAAGCATCCTCGATAAAGCGAAGAGATTACAGGTCCCTTCTGATCAACTGGAGACGGGAATCGAGGATATTGCAGGAATCCGCATCATGTGCCAATTTGTTGAGGATATCCGGCGGGTAGCAGAGTATATTCGAAGACGCAAGGATTTGACTGTACTGTATGAAAAGGACTATATCACCAATTATAAAGATAGCGGATATCGCAGCTTTCATATGATTGTGGAATATCCAGTGCAGACAGCGCTTGGATTAAAAATTGTGCTGGCAGAAATTCAGATTCGTACCTTGGCTATGAATTTTTGGGCAACCATCGAACATTCCCTCAGTTATAAGTATCGGGAAAGCTTGCCGGATAATATGCGGACACGGTTGAAAAAGGCAGCTGAGGCGGCCTTTGTACTGGATAATGAAATGTCTTCGATGCGTCTTGAAATATTGGAAGCGCAGAAGAAGTTCGAGGATGAAGCGAATATCGTATCCAAGGTGCTGACGGGTATGCACCGTCTGTATTTCTACCATAAGATCAGTGAAACGATTGATGCGCAGCGCAGGTTCAATGAGCTGTGGGAACGGCACGACATGGAAGGGATCAAGCTGCTCCATGATGAAGTCAGGGAATTGTTGGTAGCTTCTACCAAGGAAGACGACAGGGATGAGTATTAAATGGTGAACGTTTCCTATGAACCGTTATACGTGGCTTATTTGGTATATTTCAATCGGGATCGGGATTATTTTGAATGTCACGAGGTACTGGAAGAGCTGTGGATAAAGCTGGACCGTGACCCTGTATATAAAGGTTTGCTGCAAATTGCTGTAGGGCTGTATCATTTTCGCAACGGGAATTTCCGCGGCGGACATATGATGCTGGACAGCGCGGTACACAAGCTGGAGCATGCGTCTCCGCAGGCGCTGGGCATTAACATGGCGAAACTGGTGGACGAGGCGCGCGCTTGCGCCCGTCAGCTTGTCGAGGCCGTTGTAGCTGGCTCGGCAGATCTCCAGCGCCAGCCGCCGGATTTTCGGGATTTGACGATTGAAATCGTCGATCCCGGGCTGCGCCAGGCTGTGGAGGACGCATCGCCGTCCATAGCAGCCAACATCCCGCAGCAGAGAGGCCCGCGGCGTGGGGAAAAGCATGAGCAGCGTCAGCAGGCGCTTGAGACTTCTGTGAGGCGCAGACAGGCGACTGACAGCTCCTGCTCTGCCTCGCCCGGTACGAAGGGCACGACGTAATCTGAGGCGTGTCCATGAAAGCAAGCAGCCCGATCCGTTTCAGGGGATCGGGCTGCTTTATCGTTCAGTAGCCTAAACCGTGTGAACGTCATTTAGGAGGTTGTTTAGGAAGTTACGTTCTTTTTATATTTTTCAAAAAAGGCTTTGAAATCGTCGAGTGTATAGCCGTTGTCGGAAGGGCTTTCCTTCAAACCACCCACCATACGCTCTTTTTCCACGCCTTTTTCGTAATAGATGAGCGTAGGGGTGTACTCAATTTTGTATTTGTCCCAGCCGTCCTCATACTCACGCAGGTTAAATTCGTGCATGGTGATGTTCTCCTGCTTGCTCAAAGGCATTAGCTTGGGGGTGGTGGCGCGGCAATGCACACAGTCGGATGCAAAATGATAGACGAAAAAGTTTTCCTTTTTGTCAATTTTGCTTTGCAGATCCTCCGGTTTAATAATCTGCTGATAGTTTGGATCATTCAGCAGCTCTTGGGTGGCAGGCTTTAACGAGGCTGTGGAAACGCCATACAGCTTGTTTTTAGTGCCTGAATTCAAAGCGAGCAGCACGCCAAGCAAAATGACGAGCACAACAAAAAAGCCAATGACAGGTATAAGCTTTTTTTTGTTGGATTTTTGGGTGTTCAAATGCAATCTCTCCCATCAAAATACAAAATATGTAGCTATATGAATCTCATTATTATACAACATTACAGCTTGTAGTGAAAGTTTGTAAATCACACGGATGTTGCAGCTTGACAGGTTGATTATGGTACAATAAATTTTATTTTAACAGGACAGGATGATTACAATTATGGGTGTACAGCTCCCTACAGCATTTGTGAAGCGCATGGAGCAACTGCTCGGCGACGAGTTTGAAGCTTTTATGGCTGCTTATGACCATACGCCCCATGCCGGGATACGCGTCAATACGTTAAAAATTTCGGTGGAGGCGTTTAAGGCGATTTCGCCGTTTGAACTGCGGCCGATTCCGTGGTGTGATACAGGTTTTTATGTTCCGTACGGCACAAAGCCGGGGCTGCATCCTTATTATCATGCGGGACTGTATTATGTGCAGGAACCAAGTGCAATGTCTCCGGTAGAATTGCTGAATGTTGCTCAGGGTGAGGCTGTATTGGACTTGTGTGCTGCACCGGGCGGGAAATCGACCCAAATCGCGGCCAAGCTGCAAGGAAGCGGTCTGCTTGTGACGAATGATATTAGCGCAGATCGAACCAAGGCGTTGGCTAAAAATGTGGAATTATACGGTGTGCGAAATGCTGTGGTGCTGAATGAGAGCCCGGATCGGATCGCAGATGCCTTCCCTCATTTTTTTGACAAAATATTAATTGACGCACCTTGCTCGGGGGAAGGGATGTTTCGCAAGGATGAGGATATGGCGAAGCAATGGGAAAACCATTCGGTGGACAAATGTGTAGTTATGCAGCGGGATATTTTGCGAGTGGCAGCATCTATGTTAAGTGACGGAGGAAGAATTGTTTATTCGACCTGTACCTTTGCACCGGAAGAAAATGAAGGGATGATCGCGGAGTTCCTGGAGGCACATCCTGATTTTGGCGTTGTTCCTGCTCCTTCAGGAACGGGCTTTGCTTCAGGTCACCCGGAATGGGTGAGTGAAGCGGTCGCGGAAGCCCATCCAGAGCTGCGTGGAACGGCACGCCTTTGGCCCCATCTTATAGAGGGTGAGGGTCATTTTATCGCTGTGTTGCAGCAT
Organism: Paenibacillus terrae; assembly: GCF_005217525.1. Taxonomy (GTDB): domain Bacteria; phylum Bacillota; class Bacilli; order Paenibacillales; family Paenibacillaceae; genus Paenibacillus; species Paenibacillus terrae_C. The sequence goes on from NZ_PNXQ01000014.1 coordinate 195,878, forward strand.
CAAGGCAGTCGCACAGCTACAGCGGATAATCAGCAGGGAACAGTCGGTTCCTTTGAAATGGTTGGGTCTGCCGACAGGGACGAAAGGGCTTTAAACATAGGTTCGGATCGTGCCCGTAAGAAGCAGCGGTTGTCCATCAAGGAAGCGCCAATGGCAAACGGACAGGGCAGGTCTGCAACTGGGGATCACAAACGGAATGGAAAAGGGATGCACGGGAAATCGAGTAAAGGAACGAATGCACGCGGTTTCGAGAACAACAAGTCTCGTTCTGGTAAAGATGCGGCAAAAAGAGATGGATGCGAACAACTTGATGTACTGGAGCCCTATCGCTCTTTTGTACAGGAGCAGCTTGAGGCATCATTTGCAGGCCATACGGTAGTCTACGGAGATCGTATTTATCAATCGCCGTTAGAATCCTATCGTCTGAACGGGCTTAAGGTGGTCCGTCCGGGCTGGTTTATGGGAACTGACAAGAATGGTCGGTTTGTACCTTCGCATCCGCTGGCGGTGGCCTTGCGCCCTTCTGAGGCGGTCAGGAGCATAAACCTCTCCAGTTCAGACACAGAGGCCCTCCGTTATTTGAAAGGTGAAACGTTATCCATCCCGGCCCAGCGAATGGCGCTGCAGAACGAAGCACAGCCCAAAGGCTACACTCTCGTATGCATTGACGGATATTCTACCGGATGGGGCAAATGGCAGGATGGTATGCTCAAAAATGAATACCCTGCAGGCTGGAGGTGGACATCGGTATGAGTGGAAAGGGAAGACAGACGCAGCGTTTGGACAAGGTTCTGACCCATATGGGTTATGGTTCACGCAGTGATATCAAGAGACAGGTAAAGCAAGGGATAATTACCGTGAACGGTCGAACCACCAAGGATAGTGGCCTGCAGGTTCATCCGTACAACGATCAGATAGAAGTGAACGGGGAACGGGTTGTTTTTCGAGAATACATTTATATCATGTTGCATAAGCCGCCGGGCGTTATATCCGCAACCGAGGATACGAGGGAACGAACGGTGCTGGATTTGCTGAGTGCGGAGGAACGGCATTTTGAGCCTTTCCCGGTCGGACGACTGGATAAGGATACGGAAGGACTGCTATTGTTAACGAACGATGGCAAGCTGGCGCATGAACTTTTGTCTCCACGGCGACATGTTCCCAAAACGTATGAGGCTACTGTGTCGGGACATGTCACGGAGGAGGATATACGTCAATTTGCAGCAGGGGTGGAGTTGGATGACGGCTATGCTACCCTTCCGGCCCAATTGACCATTCTTCATCATGAAAAAGCGCAAGGGGCAGATGAAGAAGTCATTTCATACATTTCACTTGTGATCCATGAAGGAAAGTTTCATCAGGTGAAGCGTATGTTTGAGGCGGTTGGCAAAAAGGTTACGTATTTGAAAAGAACGGCGATGGGTCCGTTAACGCTGGATAATCAGCTACCCTTGGGCAGCTATCGTGAGCTGACAAACGAGGAACTGGCATGGATCGGCCGGGATTTGGCATCTGCAACGTCAGAGGCTTGATGGATAAGTAAATCACAGCAAGCATGCTAAAAATGTTAAGTATTTTCCGATAAAAATATCAATGACGCACAGGCTCATATGGGAGTTCCCTGTGCGTCATTTTACTTTACAGACTATGATTTACAGCTAACATATGGCAGACTGCATGTTTATTGTGCGCGTGCTGCACGGCTTTTTTTCACTTCTGCTGCCATATAAGCTGTGACCTTGTTTTTGCCCGTTGTTTTGGATAGGTACATAGCCTGATCGGCCTGTTTAACCAATTCATCCGGGTTCATTTCCTTCTTTAACGTGCTGTGCCCGACGCTGATGGTTACGATGCTTTCCTCGGCGACCCGTTCACGGATTCGTTCCGCGACCTGTCCGACCTTGGCCCGGCGATCAACGACCATCGCGACCAGCTCCTCGCCGCCGTATCTTCCGGTCAGCCCGATTTCATCCAGTTCTTCTTCCATAATCTGTGCAACCTGTTTAAGCACATCATCCGCGCGGGCATGGCCCTGTGTATCATTCAGCTTTTTGAAATTATCAATATCGCAAAAAATGACCGACACGCGGATTCCCTGCTCCATATATCGCCGCAATCGCCCCGAAAAGTATTTACGGTTATACAGGCCAGTCAAACCATCAGTAATGGAGGAACGGTAAATCCGTTGAAGCAGCTCCACAATCCGTTCGAACAGGATTAGAAACAACGTAGTGTAATACAGCAATGGCAAAAATGACATCCATAGGACTGTGCTTGTTGCACCTTTTTCTGCCGGAATGTCGCTTTGCAGCCACAGACATCCAAGCCAAAGTAAATAGAACAGTAAGCCCAGTGCAAACTTTTTGGGCTGACCGATTCGTGGGATGATGAACACAAGGCTTACAGTAAGCACAATGAGTCGATAAAGCAGGGTGAACCCGACGAGATTTGCTGCGTTGATCCAACTGGGGAGTATTCCGGCAGCCCATGCCCCAACCGGCAATATCAGTAGCGCTCCCAGCAACAGCAAAGACCATGCTCCTGCACGTTTTAGCTTCCGGTAGAGCTGAAATACGGCGGCATTGGTAAGCACAAAGGCAGCAGCCTCCAGCGTATTTTGCCACACGGTGCCTTGTAGCGGCATTTTGCCGCCACCTGCCGAATAGAGATTCATGGCTTCATATGTCATAATAAAAATAGCGGCAACCGAAAAAAGGATATAGGCTTTTTTTCGTTGTCTGCTATATATGATCACGCACATCAGCGCCATCATGAGTATAATATACAAACCGCAGGCGGCACTTACAGCCCCGGCCAGAGATGGGAAACCAAAAGTTCCCGATAAGGACAACACCGTCACCGTCACCGACTCCATCTGCATAGATAGTCAGTCTATTGAACGGGAATTATGCTTCCCATACAATAGACAGGATTTTTTCCTTTTAAAATGTTATAATTTTCTTTTGAACTTAACAATTATTCTCAATATATCATTTTTCAGAAAATCCGGAAACCTATACATACAACCTGTGTTCCGGGCAGTACAACGCTTGAAAGGGGAAGCACGTCATGAAATTGCTACAGGCTCTCTTTTTCCCACCCGAGCAACCGGGCGGCGTTTCATCTATGATTCCATATCTGCAAGAGCGATTTATGTCCCCTCGTTGGGAAATGGAGCTATTTTCAATCCCTAAACGGATTCGCAACAAGGGCAGGGAAGAAGTCATATTTGATACCTTTGACTGGACGCAATATGAACAATATCCGATTGTCCAAAAATATATACAGACGTACCGCGACTATTTGTGGTGGACCCGGCTGCGTATTCAGAAGCCCTTTGATCTCATTCATGCTCATCACCCGATTGCCGGGATTGCTATGAAAACTGTTTTTCCCGACATCCCGCTCGTTCAGACGATTCACTCTTCTTATGAGAGGGAGTTAATTCTAAACGATAAAATCGAGGAGAACGGGCCTGAGCATCAATTTCTGGTGTCCTTGTATCGGGAGCTGGAGCATAAGGCGGATCGCCTGATTGCAGTATCTCATTCTTTCCAACATTACTTGACGCCTTATGTACAAAATCCGCAAGATATTGTGGTCATTCCGAATGGATATGATGAGAAGCGTTTTAAGCCCATACCACATGAAAATGAAGTGACGCAGCTTATAACTGTCTGTCGCCTTGTCCCTGCCAAAGGGCTGGATACTTTGTTACAGGCCTGTGCCGAGCTGAAAAAGAGAAATCAGAATTATGTGCTGCACATTATCGGAGATGGCCCCATTCGACCCGAGCTTGAAGAGATGGCAAGACAGTTGGATATTTACCATGAAACGATCTTTTATGGATACACCCTTCATCCGGAAGAATTTATGCCTTTCTTTGATGTGTTTGTTTTGCCTTCACGAGCGGAAGCCTTTGGTTCCGTATTCGCGGAGGCGGCTTTGAGTTGTTTAGCTTTGGTGGGTACAGAGGTCGGAGGAATACCGGAGCAAATTGAGGATGGGGTAAATGGTCTGCTTGTGCCACCCGACAGTCCGAGGGCACTGGCAGACGCATTGGAAAAGGTCATCGCAGACCCTGCCTATCGTTATGAGTTGGCGCGATCTGCCTGCGACAAGGCTAAATCGAGCTATTCCCTGAGCAGGGCTGTTAATGAGCTAAAGAAAATGTATTTGAAATTCCAGCACTAACCATGGCGTGTATCACCTGATTTCGAATCAGAATGTCGGAAGCTGGAGCGAGGACGCGAGGAACGAAAGGGTCCGCCACGTCCTGCCATGATCAGCTTGCCCACCCACACCAGACTAAGCATCCCGAAGATGGGGTATAGAACAGACAGCAGTGAGCTGAAACCAAACTGACTGATTAAAAAACATGTGAGCATAATGAATAGTGTGATGAGCCTGGGCGAAATTTGGATATGCTGGCGGATTTGCAGACTGACACCGTAAATGTCGGCCACGAAGGTACTGAAAATTTCCATGAAAATGAGAAAAATATAAATGATTTCGACCAAGGCCCCCAGACGGTAAGCAATGCTTCCCATCGGGATCTCAAATTGCCGAATTCCCGGCATATGTGCCGACATGGCAAAGTGAGCAGACATCAGCATGAACCCGACGCCGATCCCGCCCAAAATCCCGCCCCAGCGGATCGTTTTGCGGGAGAAGGTTTGGCTGCCGAGTGGTACAAGCACAGCTTGGGCCATTGCCAGATTGAAGGAAGTATACAGCAGCGGAGAAATCCATGCTCGCAGCATGTTATGATCGGACGTATTTGTAATAAAGCTCTGCGGGTTTGGCATGGAAAGTGTACTGTGAATGAGCAGGATAGACATAATCATCATCATAGGGACAACAATGGTGTTCATATGCAGGATAGCCTTGATGCCTTTACTTAGGAGCAGATACGTTCCAATGAGTGTAATGAGCAGTCCAGTCTGGTAATGCAGGTGAAGGCGTTCCACGAAAACGGAGCCGGCGCCTGCCAGCATGACGCTGTTGACGCAGATTAATACAATGAGCGTGAACCAACTGATCCATTTTCCAACTTTGGTTCCAAAAAGGTGTCTGTTCAGATCCTCATAGGACCGGGCCGAAATATCATGAGCGATCAGCATCATTTTCGTACCCAACCATACAAATATGAGTGTGGACAGCATGATGGTGAGTGTAGCCCAACGTCCATACTGTGTAAAGAACTGTAATATTTCTTGTCCGGTAGCAAATCCGGCACCGACGACTGTTCCGATGTATGTAAAAGCAATCTGCAAAACATGAATATTACGTTTCATCCCCAGTCCCTCCTTGCCTGCTTGAATAACGCTGTAGCGAGCATATAATACAAACTATGTTTAACTGAAATGGGACATGACTCGATGAGACTGAAAATAATTATAGTGAGTTTAACGAATAGCTTGACGGGAGCGTAATTTATGGGTCAAATCCTTGCATGGATACTGGAATACGGATATTTGGCAATGTTCGGCTTGCTTGCCCTTGGAGTAGCTGGTATGCCGATCCCCGACGAAGTGCTGATGATCGCCTTCGGTGGGCTCGTGTCACAAGGACACTACAACTTTATTGCTGCGCTGGCGGTTACATTTTCCGGAAGTATGACGGGCATGATGGTAAGCTACACGCTAGGTCGTCTGCTGGGTAAGCCGCTGTTGTACCGATACGGTAAATGGGTGAGGCTTACACCCTCAAGAATCGCCTCTTCTGAAAATTGGTTCGGGCGCTATGGCACCTGGGGGATACTGTTCGGTTATTTTGTTCCCGGCTTGAGACATGTGTCCTCATATCTGGCAGGTACAACCCGTCTAGGTGTTTTTCGCTATATCATTTATGCATCAGCAGGAGCACTGCTGTGGTGCAGTACGTTTCTGGGGATTGGACATGCGGTGGGTATGCGCTGGGAACAGGTCGCAAGGCTGATGGAAAAGGTGACGCATCGGGTAGGGCTGGCGGTTATTCTTCTGATTATTTTGGGAGGAATCGTCGCGTGGTTTTGGAATAAGCGCAAAAAAAATGTCACATGACCGTATCGGAAAGCAAGCTATGGCTTGAAAGCGTCAGGTGATGTATGGTACTTTTACCGCATAGGATTGCCGTGGGAGGTCATGGAATGGAAGTATTAAAGGAACGAATTTTAAAAGAAGGCGTCGTTGCGTCGGATCAGGTGTTGAAGCTGGATGGTTTACTTAATCACCAGGTGGATCCGGAGTTGACGATGGAAATGGGACGAGAGTTCGCAGTCCGTTTCCGGGAAGAGAATATTACGAGAGTGGTAACCGTGGAATCCTCAGGTATTGCCATAGGATTCGCAACCGCATTGGAGCTGGGTGTACCGCTGGTGTTTGCCCGCCGCAAAAAGACTTTATTGGCCGACCCGGACGCATTATGCGAACGTGTACCTTCCTTTACGAAAGGCATTGTCACGGACATTATGCTGTCCCGTCAATTTATTCATGAGCATGACCGTGTTCTGTTCATTGATGATATTATCGCCAATGGTGATGCTGCAAGAGGTATGGTCAAAATCATTCAACGCTCCGGTGCGGAGTTGGTCGGATTCGGGGTGGCCGTGGAAAAATGTTTCCAAGCCGGGGCGAGAACGATCCGTGAGCAGGGGATACGGGTAGAGTCGCTTGTCAGAATTTCATCGTTAACTGACGGCAAGATCGAGTTTGCCGAATAGTAACAATTCAGAAAACGCTGCTCCTTATTTCTAATAATAACCTTTGCATGAGCTTCGATTTCGCTTATAATATAGATAAGGTTTTGGGAGAGGAGGCAGCAACATGGGGAAAGAGCAATTGACCGAACAGTTTTTTCTGGAAAAACTGGCAGCGGCTAAAGTACATTTTGAACGTGCCTTGGATTGTAAGCATACGGAATTTGACGATTTGTATCCCTATATGATTGAACATCCTCAGTTTTTTTGGTACAAACGCTATGTGGCCTGGTCTGAGTTGTTGACGTTGGTTAACTTATGCGAAGAATTGTCCTTCTCTTGGCAAGAAGAATTTACAGCCCACCAAGTGGAATACGTAGATCAGCGAGTGTTGTCTGCACAAGTGCTGGACTTCTGGTATGAGAAGAACGATACAAAAGAACATGATCACAGTGTAAATCAGTCGGGATAATTTGTCGCTCTGTTGGCAATCCATATAAGTAGTAAGCGGGAAGAGACCTAAATGATTTCGTTTAGGTCTCTTTTTAAACTTTTTAATGTTCATAAATGATAGCCACCGTGTTAGAAAAGATTGTATAAGGGGGGACAGGGATGATTAATGATGAAGAATTAGACGCCTATCGGCTCTCCGGTGAGAAGGTGCGTGTTGTGCGGGATGGGCTGGAGTCTAACGATGTGGTTGGCATTGTACTGGCGTGGGACGAGGAACAGGTGCTTATCCGCCGCCAGAATCGGCGTGTGGTCAAGCTGGATCGCAGCTATACATATCAGCCTTTCAGCGAGCCGCGTTACAATCCGGTAGAACTGGATTAGAGGCATGGGCTTCGGGTGAGCTCAGATAAAATATTTTGGTGCTTCATCAGGCATACAGAAACTCCAAACCGGACACAGTAATGAAGTAGAACTCAACTTGAGAGGACGTGCGTGTCAATGACGGTTATGGATGAAAAAATACATGCCTACAAGGATCAAATCAGCCATTTGGAAGATAAGTTGCCGGAGGTAGTTCATGCCTATCATCGTTTCACCGGAGAGTGCTTTCAAGCCGGGAGCTTAGACGAGAAAACCAAGCAACTGATTGCACTTGGCATTGGCTTATTTGCCAATAATGAGGTATGTACGTTTTATCATGTGGACGAGGCCCGATCCAAAGGAGCAAGTGATCAAGAGATTATGGAGACCATTGCTGTAGCTGCAGCGGTAGGCGGAGGACACGCTCTTAGCCAAGGGGTTACACGTGTACAGAAGGCACTGCAATAAAGCGAATTATTAATGAAGCTTCATACTCCTTTCATAGCGGGTATTGATGGATATGTAAAGAAGCTTCCGAGCACGGTTGGTGTCTGCGGAAGCTTCTTTAGTTTACGGACTGTGCGGGGATTACGCACTTCCGCTTGCGGCAGAAGCAGCAGGGCGAAGCGATTTACGCTTATAGGCCGAGGAGGATGTAACCAGGCTTCGTTCAACAAACCGTAGGGGCTTGGAAGCTGAGCGGATGTTTGTTAACTCGGAACGTAAATTTTCGGGTAAAGGGAAGGAAGCTGTATGAGGCATAGAAGTAGGAAGCCCCAAATAGGCGCGCATACGTTCATACATTTCTTTGCGGAATGCAGGCATAGCCATACTGAACTGCTCTTTATTTCCTTTACTTATATAGGTGGCGTGAACGCTTGAGTGGTTTTGTTGTATGTCCAAAACACGAATATGACATTTATTGAATTCATGTTTTATTTCAGATAGTAAGATTCCGGTACGATCTACTCCTGCGTTAACCATTTCGACATAAAGCTCAGGCGTTTTCAGCATACCGCTTTCTTCAAAAATAAGACTGTCCCGCTCAAATACCTTTCGAATAAAGATAAGGAGCAGATAACTTTTCACAAGAGACAATTCATTCTGAGTAGTAACTGAAGAGATCATAACCATTCACCGCCTTAGGAAAATGTGATGATAATCCATATCTGATTGAACGAAGAGAATAAGTGTTCTCAAGAACCTGTGTTCTTATTTTAGTGTATTATTCCTAATTTATCAAGAGAGAATGAAAATATAAAAGGTTTGACTTCTTCTTATGAGCATGGTATGATCTATCTTGTCGCCAAGGGAGATTGATCTTTCGAGGACAAACGACAACATATA
>NZ_PNXQ01000014.1:204726-230742 GCF_005217525.1 Paenibacillus terrae
AGACGCGCACGGTTCAGGTCCGTGTGGGCTAACCCCCGTGGAGGTTCGAGTCCTCTCGACCGCATCATCTTAAACAATGAACGCTCTTGAATTTCCTCCTGTGGAGATTCAGGAGCTTTTTGTATATTCGGAATATGCAAAATTTCCTGCTAAGATTTTTGGTGTTTAATGTTAACTGTCAGACGGACAGCAAGCGGCACATCATTTCCTTATATCGGCGTTCATATAATCTACTTATGACGTTATATGGAGGTACAGGAAATGGGCGATGTACAGAGCGCGGTCGATGAGGGGATCAGGAAGCTGAGGGACTTTTTTATGCGACAGCAGCATCAAGACGGATCATGGCGTTTTTGCTTTGAGAACGGGGTGACGATGGATGCTTATGTCATGATTCTCTTTCGGATATTGGATATACAGAATGAAGAGTTGATCCGGCGTCTGCATGATCGTATCCTTGCGGAGCAGCAGCCGGAAGGCTGTTGGCGTTGGTACCGGGACGAGCAAGAAGGTAATTTATCCGTTTCCATTGATGCCTATTATGCCCTGCTTTATTCCGGGTACAGTGAACCGACGGACGCGTCGATGGAGCGGGCCAGGCGTTACATCCAATCGCAAGGTGGACCGGGGAAATCGACCAGTATTCTGACAAAGGCGATTCTCGCTGCAACGGGGCAGCGCAAATGGCCAGCATCGATCTCGTTCATACCGCTGGAGATCATTCTTTTTCCTGCCTATATGCCTATCAATCTGTATGAATTCTCAGGTTATTCCCGCATCCATCTAATCCCTATGCTGATCATGGCGGACCGGAATTTCTCTATATCAACGGATAAAGCCCCCATTATGTCAGATTTCTTCGATTCACGCTATGATGACGATGAGCCGCAATCCCAGGAGCAACGGGAGATCGTGGAAAGCATACGTATCGGTTTCAGCAGACTTCTCGGAACTCCCAGATATATCCATGAAGCAGCTCTAAACAAGGCGGAGCAGTTCATGCTGAATCGAATCGAATCGGATGGCACCCTATACAGTTATGCGAGCAGCACCATTCTCATGGTTTTTGCTCTGCTTGCACGGGGCTATGATAAACGGCATCCGCTTATTTTAAAGGCCGTTCAAGGGTTGACAGAGATGCAGTACCGCTTTGACGGTAAAGCTACCATTCAGAATTCGCCCTCAACGATCTGGGATACGGCCTTGATCTCTTATGCGCTGCAGGAGTCCGGCGTCGCCGGGGATCATGAGGCCGTGCAGCGTTCGGCAGCCTATCTCTTATCCAGACAGCATGACAAAGTATCGGATTGGAGTGTTCATAATCCGGATACGGTTCCTGGCGGCTGGGGATTCTCCGAGACCAATACCTTAAATCCCGATGTAGACGACACAACAGCCGCTTTAAGAGCGATTCATAGCCTGTCCCTTACGGATCCTAAATATCGTGACTCATCCAATCGGGGACTAAACTGGGTTATGTCCATGCAAAATAAGGACGGCGGTTGGCCTGCATTCGAAAAAAACACCAATAAGAAAATGCTCACATGGCTAGCCATAGACGGTGCCAAGTCCGCCGCCATCGACCCTTCGGGGGCCGACCTTACTGGACGCACATTGGAATACCTAGGAAATTGTTGCGGACTAGACACGAGGCACGATTTCATCAAACGGGGGGTCAACTGGTTGATCTCCCATCAGGAGAAAGATGGATCATGGTACGGAAGATGGGGGATTTGTTACATCTACGGCACTTGGGCGGCACTGACTGGTTTAGAGGCTTCCGGGCTCCCGGCAGACCATACTTCGATTCAAAAAGGAGCGGAATGGCTCTTGCAGATTCAGAATTCGGATGGGGGCTGGGGTGAATCCTGCACCAGCGACCGGGCGATGCAATACATGCCCTTAGGAGAAAGCACGCCATCCCAAACTGCGTGGGCACTCGATGCACTCATCGCGGTTCAGCAGCAGCCGTCTGCTGCCGTTAATAGAGGAATATACAAGTTGATGGAATTGCTGCAAAATGCCGATTGGCCGACCACATATCCCATGGGCGCCGGGCTCCCGGGTAACTTTTATTCTCACTATCATAGCTATCGTTACATCTGGCCGCTTCTGACCCTAAGCCATTATAAGAAGAAATACGGGGGATAAGGAGCTACGATGCATCATGTGGCAAAGATGGTTATGGTGTGAGGGCTTAGCTCGTAAAGGATGATTTTGATCTTAAAGCGACTTCGGATGGCTAGATATGCTAAAATTAGCACACTTATAATGATGCTATTGAAAGGTTGGATGAGAGATGGAGAAAGCAACTTTTGCAGGTGGATGCTTCTGGTGTATGGTGACTCCGTTTGAGGAGCAGCCAGGCATTCATGGCATTGTCTCAGGCTATGCTGGAGGGACGATTCCCGATCCGACCTACGAACAGGTTAAAACAGGAACTACAGGTCACTACGAGGTGGTGCAGATTACGTTTGAGCCTGAGCTGTTTCCTTACGAAAAGCTGCTGGAGTTGTATTGGCCCCAAACGGACCCCACAGACGGGGAAGGCCAATTTCAGGATCGGGGCACACAGTACAAACCCGCTATTTTTTACCACACGGAGCAGCAACGGGAACTCGCACTGCAATCCAAGGAACAATTGGCACAAAGCGGACGCTTTGATAAGCCCATCATGACGGAAATTCTTCCGGCCACCATATTTTATCCGGCAGAGAACTACCATCAGGATTACCACAAAAAGAACGTGAAGCATTATAAGGAAGACCGCGCCCAATCGGGTCGTGATGAGTTTATAAATCAGAACTGGTAAGCAAGTTCAGCATACGTTTTGCGTACGTAAGGCAGATCAGGGATGACCTCTTGGGTCTGCCCATACATATTTAGGCGACGTTACTCACACAATGAAGGGACAGAGAAGGAGGCTGACCTGTAATGAGTAAACGAATGAAACTGCATCTGAGAAACGTCATAAAGAAGGCTATACAGGCTACTCGCAGCCGTAAAGAGCCAAGCTGTGCACAGGTGGTTTGCCAAAATCCGAGAATGAAAAAAAACTTAGCTGCGTGTATTGTGGTGGGTCTTGTGTTTACGGTATGCGGTAATGTCTGGAGCATGGATGTAGCGAGCGCTACGGGTAAGCAGGATCAGCACCAAAAGATGGTGGCCGTCATTATTGACGACTTGGGCAACAACATGAAAGGGACAGAGCAAATTTTAAATTTACCTGTTAAAATTACGGTTGCCGTGATGCCGTTTTTGCCTTCCACCAAGCAGGATGCACTTGAAGCCCATAAGCGGGGTCATGATGTTATTGTGCATCTTCCAATGGAGCCAAAGCAGGGAAAACCCGAATGGCTTGGACCAGGAGCGATTAAGGCTAACATGTCGGATGAAGAAGTACGCGCCAAGGTGACAGCAGCCATTAAGGAAGTCCCTTTTGCGATAGGTATGAATAATCACATGGGCTCCAAGGTCACCTCAGACAAACGCATTATGTCCATTGTACTTGATGTTTGCAAGGAGCATGGACTATTTTTTGTCGACAGCCGTACGAACTATTGGTCTGTAGTGCCTGAGCTTGCTGTTGAAAAGGGAATGCCACCGGTGCGCAATGACATTTTTTTGGATGATACCCATACTCTCGCCCATGTGAATCGGCAACTGGCCAAGGTTGGAGAATGGCTGGATGAGCACGATACCTGTGTAACCATTGGCCATGTTGGTGTGGCTGGCATGCACACGTCCTCGGCACTTCATTCATCTGTTCCCGCGCTAAAAGATCACGCCAAGTTTGTGGGCATTAGTGATTTGGTGCGTTCCGTATGGGGATGGAAGGGAGCTCCTGCCACCCACACTACCATACCGTCAAATGAGCAATAATGCCTTCGGCTATTGCTTCTGCGACGTTTTTTTGACCGCGATCCCCAGAAAGAATGGCCCTGTCCTGTTCATTGCTGATGAATCCGGTTTCCACGATTACAGCGGGATGCTGGATTTTGTTCAGAAGATAGAAGGGCTTTCCGTAAACCGTTTCTCTATTCATGCAGAACAAGCGGTTCAATGAATGTTGAATCCGCTCTGCCAACAGATAGCTGCTGCCTTCATCCTGGTACAAAACAATTGGCCCCCGTTTTTCGGCACGTTTGGTCCAATTTACATGTAGACTGACGACCAAAGCGGTGGGCAGTTGTTCTGTCAGGCTCTTACGCTGGGCCAGGTCTTTCAGATGTCGGGATTTGGATTGCAGCCAACGGTTATCGTCGCTTAGAGCATAATCCTTGTCTCTGTTTAAGACCGCAGGATAGCCCTGTGAGCGTAAAATCAGGTATAGCTTTTGTCCAATTGCGAGATTGATATCTTTTTCCAAAAGTCCTTTGTGACTTGTTCCGCCATCCACACCTCCATGACCGACGTCTATGAGCACAACCGGTTTGGCAAAAGCGTGATAGGACGAATGTACGTTGGGTTGGCTTTTTGTGTCCTTGTTCGGGTTAGTGCTTTTTTCGCCAGGCTGGGCGCTTGCAAAGGCAAAGGAGGCAAATACAGCACTGCAAAGGATACTTAAACTCAATCCCATTCCTGTTAGCCATATAATGTTTAACTTTTCTTTTCGCACATCCCATTCCTCCAGTAGACGGATTGATTTATTTGGTTACTCAGGTACTGCAAGACATAAATAACTATAACCAAAGCGGCATATCACCTTAAAAACTAACCAAGCAGCATAGCTGCCTTAAAATAACCAAGCAGCAAAGCTGCCTTAAACAAAATCATTAGCCTTCGGGTAACGATTTTGTTTAAGATAGTATGTACCATTTAAGGGGAACCATGCATAGTTATTCCGCAGGGTTAGACTTCTTGGAAAATGAGCAAGCTAAGCTTATCTGCATCCAACGCGTGAATTTAATGTTTTCCTGCAATGCAAACAAAATGTCAGGGATGCAGATTAAAGGAGGTCGCGGAGGATGGCCAAGGGTGACGAACTGGTGACCTACATTACGCAACAAATTGTTCGGTATATGGAAACGCCGCGCGATGTACGCCGTAGCCGCAAACAATCCAGAGAGCCATGGGTATACAAATGGTTCGGTATGCTGCCGCTCGCTCTGAATATGTGGATTAAATCCACACGCAAAGGACGAAAGGAACGGCATTAAACTCGCCAAAGAGACCACAAGAGGCATACGGAATGCCGTTTGAGGTCTCTTTTTGTGCTATACAGATCATTTAAAATGATTTCAAGAGTGGATACGATAAAATTCACCGCCAGATAACAGCCGGTCCAGTGGCACAAAGCGGAAAAGCCCGGTGCGGCAGGTTAACGCATACATAATAGGATGAGAGAGATCATGAGAAGGATTCCAGGATTGATATCCGTTAATAGCCAATGGGCCGCCAAAAGCGAAATTTATATCTGTAGCAGAAAATACGATACGTGATGATTCACTCAGTGTGTTGGTAAACTGCTGTACGTTATAGATGGAAAGCTTTTGTTTGGATAGAAGCCAACCAAGATCGTTGTAGGGATCAAAAGGCTCTGATGTAAGTGTAATCGCCTGTGCCCCTGCTTTCAGAGAGAGAGCGGGTGAAGGAATTGTGCTGCTATGGAGCTTATTTTTCCAGTCTCCATTGGCTACCTCCGCAGGCAATGGATCGCCCGTAAAAGCGTCGATGCACACTTCGCTGCCAGTGGAGGAACGCACCAGCCAGTAGGCTAATAGCGGTTCCTCATACATGGGGATAATTTGCAGCTTGTCGATGGATGAAAGTTTGGTTTCTGGGAGGGATTTAAGGGATTGACGAAGTAAATTCATACTGTACGGCCCGCCCGGTCCGTTACCGTATTCATTTAGCTGATAAGCGCCATTATGATCTGCCCCGATAATCAGGTAGCCAATATATTCACCTGCACGATTCACCTGCACGAGCCAGCTATGTGTTCCGGGACCGAGCGGGTGGTAGCTAAGCTCGGCATCTTTCCACTGGGCAAAAGGCGGCTGTGTGGATAGCGACTGCACCGTATCGGCGGAAACCCGCTTTACGTCCGTTGGCACCCCTTGCTCCTGAGCCGGAGGACTTTGGGAAGAGTTACCTGGAGACAGGGAAGGGCTTACAGGAATCGCCTCAAGTTGCCCCTGCTTCCCATCTTCGTTCTGATTCGTGGGTTCCGATGGGGAAACCAATGAACTTGCTTTGTAAAGGGAGGACGGGTTTGCATTGTGGTCTAGAGTTGCTGAGGGGGCTGCTTGAATGGAAGTAAATGGACAAACTGCGGACAGACCGATCAGAACAGCCGCAATCATACCAACACTATAATGCCCGGAATTTTTTTTCAATGGAATCCACCTTTCTGACGGCTAATGCACCGATGAAAGCTTTTTTTCAAGCATAAGGCTTGTCCAATAAAAAGACTGCTACACCTTGTCGGCACATCTGCCCTGACCGGGTTCGTTTTTTGCTGTCGATAAGTAGCGGCAGGCCTGGCAAAGCTTGTCGGTACAGCAATAAACCCGATATAGTCTGAAGCACGATGTTAAAAGCTGACGATACTTCTGCAACCAGCCTGCGAAGGAGCGTGAGATATTGGTTACCGCAGATGAAATATCCCGCAGTTAATGGCGGATACAAGCACCTTGGGTTCATATTGCCATACCATTTCTTTGCGGCGGGCTTGATGCTGCTCTTGTACGGCTTCTTTTTTTTCCTCTTCTTCTTTTTGTTCCTTGACCAAATCGTCGTAATAGTGATCAATAACCTCCAATTCCTCGCGCAGCCGTTCTCTGGCCTGCTCAGCCCACTCGTAATCCTGCTGGCTTAGCTGAACATTGAGGTAGTTTTCCAGCGAGGTAGAGGCTTCTGGAACAGATAGTTTTGCAGGCTGCACATGCATATTGCCTGCCAACAGCGGGCTGAGCAGCCGGGATTGGAGCATGCTGCCAAAGTCGGGTACGATGGTGCCGCTTTTGAGCGAAATTCCGAGCCAATGAAGCTCTTCCCGCTTCAAATCACAGGCAAATTCGATCTTGTAGCAGACGCCGAGCCAGGCTTCATACACTGCGGGAGAATGGGCGGATAATTGATGAGCATTGGGCTGCTCGAACAAATTGACATATTTTCCTCCATCCCGTGCAGCTTCAAAAATTTGATGCAGCCGACGACTCCCATAGCGAAGCTCCTCCTGCAAAATACGTCCAGGCCCCAGCTGTGGTAACGCTGGAACATGGCCGAAGTAACGGCCCATGACCTGATCCTGCGCCGGACTGCCGGACACTGGGGCTTGTTGTGGTCCTTGCCCCGGTTGTGCTTGTGACGGGGGGATCGACGTATTCTTGGTGGACGACATATTGTCCATTGAACTCTCCTGTGCTGTCCGGTAGGCTTCCCCATCGAAAATAAAGGTGAACGACATCGTTTGCGCCGGAACACCAGTACGCTCCACATAGCCCCAATAATAGGGGCGGTTTGTTAAGGCTTTATCCGCTTCAGGAGAAAGCTTGACGGTGACATGGTTTGGCGTTCTCTCGATCACGCTGCATCCGGTGGCTTCCAGATACGTGAGGACAAAGCGCTGTACCTGCTGTGAATTCATGGTCATATCAGCGGCCTCCTTTTGCGTCGCGTCGGGCTTTGGCTGGTGGAACAGCGCTACCTGATAAGCCTAGCAAATCAGCGGTGCTTTGGCTTGTTCCCGTCAGGCGCCCGTTGATCTGATCTGTCTCAGAGGACATATCGATTGTCATGTCCGAAGTAGAGGGACTGTCCGTACGCAGCTGTTTCATTTCCTGCTTGATCGAATCCAGTGAATGGCCGAGCTTTTGCATTTTTTGGCGTATTTCATCGTCACTGCTGGATTCAAGCATGATTCTATACAGGCTCTTTTCAATGGATTCCTTCTTTTCAAGCCGTTCCAGAATGACGTCTAGCCCGCCAATGACCATTTCGAACATGTTGATTTTTTCATGCAGCAGATGGAGGATATGCTCTTCAATCGTTCCGGTTGTGGACAGGTTGAAAATATTGACATCATGCGTCTGTCCCAGCCGATGCACACGTCCAATCCGTTGTTCTACGCGCATGGGGTTCCATGGCAGGTCAAAGTTAATCATATGGTGGCAAAATTGCAAGTTAATGCCCTCGCCGCCCGCTTCGGTGGCAATCATCACCTGAATGCGTCCCCGGAACAAATCCATCATCCAATCCTTGCGTCCCCGGTTCATGCCGCCCCGGTAAGGAACAGCGGATAGCCCCCGGTCGCGAAAGTAGTTCAGCAAATATTCCTGTGTAGCCCGGTATTCTGTAAAAATAATCACTTTTTCGTTCATTTGACGAATGAGTTCAAGCGCTTTTTCCGCCTTGGAATTGGCTTTAATCGCCTTGATGTGCGCGACCAATTCCCAGACGCGATCGCGTAGAGGGGAGTCGGGCGCCATCTTTTTAGATAAATTGACAAGTGTTACGAATACCGCATCCCGGCTGCTGCACACTTCCCGCTGAAGGGTAACGAGAGATAGCATACTGCTCAAATTCCCGCCATTCGCTTGGTATTGATCCTTGACAAAGGAAGTAACTCCATCGTATAGCGCTTGTTCTTCTGGCGAAAGTTCCAAGTGAATGTTGGAAACATTACGTTTGGTGAATTGGACCGGCCCTTCGCCGCGACGGTTGCGGATCATGACTTTGGACAGCTCATCCTTAAGCTGGTCCTCATTTTTGGGTAGACGTTTATCCACTACGAAGTTGGCTGAAAAATCCCCATGTCGTCCTAACTGACCAGGCTTGAGCAATGTAATGAGATTGAACAGCTCGGACAGATCGTTTTGGACAGGGGTGGCAGTCAGGAGCAAACAATATTTTTTACGCAGCTTCATAATAAACTGGTAGTTGGATGTTTTTTTATTTTTCAGCTTGTGCGCTTCGTCAATAATAAGCAGATCATAATCGGTGTCCAGCAGGATATTACTATGCGGCTCCCGCTTGGCCGTATCCATAGAGGCCACGACGACCTCGGACGACCAGGAATATGCCTTTTTCTGAGCGACAGCCGGAATGCCAAATTTGCTATTCAGCTCACGGACCCATTGAAGCACCAGAGAAGCGGGGACAAGAATAAGCACTTTGGCGGCAAGCCCGCGAACCAGATATTCTTTTAGAATCATTCCGGCTTCGATCGTTTTACCCAAGCCGACTTCATCAGCGAGAATGGCGCGACCGGACATTTCAAACAATACCTTACGGGCCGTATCCAGTTGATGGGGTAGCGGAGTGAGGTCTTGCAAATGCTTCAGACATTGAAGCTCATCAAAGCTGGGGACCAGCTTGGCCTTTTCCGCCTCAATCGCCAACTGATAAAGACCCCAATCTCCCCAAGGGCCCCCTTTGCGGAGGCGCTGGTCCAGCTCATCCTGCCAGCTACGGTCAAATTGCACCGGAACAGGCAGGAGTGCCTGAGTTTGTGATTGTGAGGAACTTGTCGATTTGGCTTTCATGATGAATTCCCTCCCTCCTTTTTGCACAGATCGTAGATGTAGTATGGACGGAAAAAGGTATATTCATAACAAGAGGGAAGAAATCCTTCAGCTGCCTTCCATCAGCTTTTGGAGTTTGCTTTCTGTAGAGGTTTGTGCGTTCGGGGTGTAGATGCTGCAACGCAGATCAACGCTGCCTTGTACCTGAAGGGAGGTCAGGTCAAACAACATTTTGCCTGCCTTGGCATGACGAAATTCAATCAGCACCTCCGGCGCAGAGCTGACCTCACTCTGATTCCAAAGTTCATTAAACTCCGGATAAGCCCGGCTCATGTTCTGTATGAACTGTGCATACCAAGGGTCCGTCACATATTGTCCGTAATAAGCGCGGAAGATAGCTAGGAATCCTTTGACAAAATGCTCCCAGTTTACAGCGAGACTTTTAAACTCTTTTTTGGTAAACAGCAGCTCAATCATGTTGCGTTGTTCATGGGGCAGCTCAGCAAAATCCATAAACACATGAGCCGCGGCTGCATTCCAGCCGACAATATGGCAGCGCCGATCTGAAATAATAGCAGGGCAGTAGCGCAGCTCCTGTACTATTTTTTGCAGGGATGGAGAAATAACCGTTTGCTCTGCGGGAGCAGGAGGTGTGTGAAATCCGGTTTCAAGCGCTAAATCATACAAATACTTGCGTTCATCCGTGTTTAGCTGCAAGGCGGCGGCAATGGCATCCAGTACAGAGGCGGACACCTTGATATCGCGTCCCTGCTCCAGCCAGGTGTACCATGTCGTGCTGACACCTGCTAGCTGAGCAACTTCTTCTCTGCGCAAGCCGGGTGTTCTGCGGCGTGATCCGTTCGGCAGACCGACCATATGCGGGTGTAAACGGGCTCTTTTGGTTTTGAGAAAAACAGATAGTGCTTCCAGACGTGCTTCCGGTTTCATAGGCGAATTCTCTCCATTCGACGAGGGGTTAAGTAATGAGCAGTTAAGGCACTAACTATAGTAGTGTTCATTATACCAGGATAAACAAACACTTGTAATAGGATAAGCTGAGGGTAAAATGAGGATTATAAGTAAGCAAACGAGCAGGAGGAATGAAGAGCGTATGCAAAGAGTTGTAATTACAGGTATGGGTGTCGTTTCGCCACTGGGCAATGATGTGGACACGCTGTGGAAGAATCTGCTGGAGGGTCATTCAGGTATACGGAAAATAGACACGTTCGATGTGTCCGATTTGAAAGCACAGATCGCTGGACTGGTACAGGATTTTGATGCAGAAAAGCAATGGGGACGTAAAGACGCCAGACGAATGGATCGCTTCACTCAGTTTGCGTTGTTTGCAGCAGAGCAAGCGCTGAAGGATTCCGGTCTGGAGCTGGATAACACGAATCTGGAGCGTGTCGGTGTCTATGTAGGATCAGGAGTCGGCGGTCTGGATACGTTGGTGGACAATGTGAATGTATTGCAGAATCGTGGGCCGGGTAGAGTTAGTCCGACACTGGTACCTATGATGATTTCAAATATGGCTGCGGCGCAAATTAGTATTGCGTTCGGAGCGATGGGGCCAACGCTTTCGCCGGTTACGGCCTGTTCCATTGGCAATACAGCGATTGGAGAGGCGTTTCGTACGATTCGCACAGGAGATGCGGATGTGATTTTTGCGGGTGGAGCGGAGGCAGCGGTTACCAGACTGGCCTTGGCGAGCTTCTCCAATGCAACGGCCTTATCGACTCGTAACGAGGAGCCTTCGATTGCGAGCCGACCGTTTGATAAGGACCGCGACGGCTTTGTTATGAGCGAAGGAGCTGGTATTCTGGTACTGGAGTCGCTGGAGCACGCTGTTCAGCGTGGCGCAGAAATAGTTGGCGAGGTCATCGGCTATGGCGCAAGCTCGGATGCCTACCATATGGTCGCACCGCATCCGGAAGGAACCGGTGCTTATCTGGCGATGAAAGCAGCCCTTCATTCTGCCCGTATCACGCCTGAAGAGGTGGACGTGATCAGTGCGCATGCAACGAGTACGCTCGTTGGCGATCTGGCTGAGACTCTCGCGATACACAAACTGTTTGGTGACCATGCCTACCAAATTCCGGTAACCGCTAATAAATCCATGCTTGGTCATATGCTGGGAGCCGCAGGTGGTGTCGAAGCCATTGCACTCGTACAAAGTCTAAGGGAAGGCATTATTCCGCCAACGGTTCATTTGGACAATCCGGACCCGGCCTGTGACCTGGATTATGTGCCTCACGAGGCACGCAAGGCCTCATTAAATATCGGGCTATCCAACTCCTTCGGCTTTGGCGGCCACAATGCGGTGATTGTGCTGAAACGTTATGAGTCATAAGTGTAATAAGGAATTGAAACCTCAGGCATTCTATCCAGTTGGATGGGAACCTGAGGTTTTTTATTCGAGAAATAACAGATTCATTTTAGATAAGAGATAGAGTAAGATGGAGGAGAACATTCGGAGGCATAGGAAGTAATGATTGTAATCAGGAATATAGAATCAGCAGATGCTGAAACGTATTGGAATTTGAGGCTGTAAGCCCTTAAAATGAACCCGGAGGCTTTCGGAGCCTCTTATGAGGAATCTGTACGAATTCCGTTATCTGATGTAGAGAAGCAGATACAAAATGAGAGAGATCGTTACATACTTGGCGCGTTTACAAAGGATCATCAACTGGCGGGTATCACTGGATTTCAAAGAGAGCACAAAATAAAGACGCAGCATAAGGGGATGATTTGGGGAGTAGGGTGAGTATGTGGAAGCTTTGAAGCAATTGCACCTAAGTGTGGTTGCTACCAATCAAGCTGCTATTAAGCTGTACAGGAAATTAGGATTTGAAACCTATGGTATAGAGAAGAATGCTTTGGAGTATAACGGACAAGGGTATGATGAGGAGCTAATGGCTTATTTTTATTAATGGTGAAAGGTTTTGGAGAAATGAAAATTGATCGGTTGCTTTCTATTGTCATTTTGTTGTTGAAAAGAAATAGAATTCAGGCGAAGGAACTGGCAGATTTATATGAAGTTTCAATACGGACGATCTACAGAGATATCGAAGCGATTAGCCTGGCTGGTATTCCGGTGGTAACTTATCAGGGGGCGAACGGGGGAATCGGCCTGATGGATGGCTACCGTCTGGATCGAAGTGTGCTGACCGATGGCGATGTGAAGGACATTGTGATGGGCTTGCAGAGCTTGTCCTCGTCGTTAGGTGGACCGAATGTAACCCGGCTGCTCGATAAATTTGAAAGCATTATACCAGATTCGGGAAAAGCGAAATTCACTGTTAATACCACACAGTTCATCGTCGATCATTCGGGTTGGGGAAATCAGTCTGCGCAGGAGAGCAAGCTGCTGAAGGTGAAAGAGGCGCTGAGCCAATCGCGTACGATTGCTTTTACTTACAGGAATGCGCAGGGAGCCGTGACCGCACGGAAGGTTGAACCGCACACACTCGTTTTGAAAGGACAGCAATGGTTTGTATATGCTTATTGTCTCGACAAGGAGCAATTTCGTCTGTTCAAACTATCCCGCATGAGTGATCCTGTCGTGATGGAGACGGCTTTCACTCGCCGGGACCTTTCCTATGAAGTGCTGCCATGGAATGAGGAACGGCTGGCGGCGGTCAGGGCGGTACAGCCTTTTACGCTGCAATTTAACCACAAATCCCGGCATCTGGCGGAAGACTGGTTTGGCGTGGAAGCATTGACTGAGCAGGAAGAAGGGGCGTATACAGTTTCGGTTCCTTTTCCCGAGGATGCGTGGATGTATGGATTTATTTTAAGTCTGGGGCCGGATGTGATCGTCAAGGAGCCCGCTCATTTACGGGAGAAGATTCGGGATATGGCGTTACGTATTGCATCCAATTATGGAGAGACTCCTACAGAGAATCTTGAAAAACATAGCATATAACGAAACAAACCTGACTGATAGCTGTCAGGTTTGTTTCGTTATACTGGTGCCATACCAATCACGAAAGGGGATTTACGAAAATGGATAAAGCTTGTCAAAGTTGCGGGATGCCGCTGGAGCATGAGGAACAATACGGAACAGACGCACAACAGGTCAAAACAGATGAATATTGTAAGTATTGTTATAAGGAAGGTGCGTTTGTGCAGCCTGAGCTGACGATGGAGGAGATGATTCAGCAGTGCGCGCCTATTCTCGCAGAGCAAGGAATGCAAAAAGAAGAGGCCGTCGCGATGATGCGTAGTTATTTGCCGAATTTAAAACGCTGGCGTTCACAGGAGGATATGGGACATGAAGAAAATCTTGAGCCGATCCGGGAGGAGAATCGGGCAGAGATTCGTCTGATCGGACTGGCAGCATGTACAAGCAACCGGAACGAACAAACATCCCAGGCGATCATTCCAGGCATGTGGGAACGTTTCTGGAGTGAGGGTGTGCCTGGACGGATAAGCGGGCATGAAGAACCCGGTTCTGTCTATGGTTGCTATGCCAACTATGAAAATGGAGTTTTTGGCGAGTATACGTTTTTTATCGGGAAGGAAGCTGCAGCAGATTTCCAGACTCCTGACGGTCTTGAACAACTCGTAATTCCAGCTGCGCGTTACGCTGTTTTTCAAGCTACATCCGAACCTTCCTCGGTCTTTCGGGTATGGCAAGCGATTTGGAACTGGGCTACCACGGGACAAGCAGAGCGGACGTACACAGGTGATTTTGAAGTGTATGGCAGTCCTGATGAGCCTGTGCTAATTTACATTGCAATCAAGTGATGATCTGCTTCATACTAGAAAAGATGAAACCTCTGTGTGCTACTCGGCATATAGAGGTTTTTTGCTGCTCCATCTTGAGAATTTCTTGATATTTCTGTTTTATAGTATAAAATGTCACAATTCAAAATAAGTAGGTGAATGACTATAAAAGTGTTATACGACCATACGGTCAGTTATGGTTCGTTTGCCGGTGTTGGAAAATCACAACGAGGTAGCATCATATGGTGGTGGGGGAGTACGCATCATAATACCCGTAAAAATAAACATGTCCTAAAAAATGGATATGTAGTCCGCTAAAAAGCGGACATTGTTTATCATGGAGCTGTTTTGGTTTTAGTGTGTGACAGTTGCTGATCTATAGATGCGTTACGGGTTACGGCCCAAAAAATAAGTGCCAAGGTGCTGACGCCAGCACCCAACAGACATACCCCGTTCCAGCCTGCATATGTGTACATATGAGTCGAAGCGATGGCCCCGGTGGCGCTGCCGATGGAATAAAATATCATGTAGCCTGCGGTCAGTCGGCTGCGTGCCTCAGGACGTACAGTGAAAATCATGCTCTGATTCGTCACATGCACAGCCTGTACCGCCAGATCCAGAAGGATGACGCCAAGGACCAAAGCGAACAGCGAGTGCTCGGTATAGCCGATAGGCAACCAGGATAGCAGTAGCAGAGCCAGCGCAATACCCGTCGTCCGCTGTCCTGAGCCTTGATCGGCGAGACGCCCTGCCCGAGCAGCCGCTAATGCTCCGGCGACTCCGGCCAGACCAAAGGCCCCGATGGCAGTGTGTGAAAGAGATAGCGGCGGGGCACTGAGAGGCAGTACCAGCGAAGTCCACAATATGCTGAACGCAGTAAAAATGAGCAAAGCCAGCACGGCTCGGACACGCAGAATCCGTTCTTGCACGAACAGGGTGAGAACCGAGCGAAGTAGCTGCGGATAGGATAGCGTTGCTCCTTTGGGTTCATTCTGTGGCAGTACCCGAAACAGCGCTACAGCCATGAATAGTGTCAATGCGGCGGAAATAAGGTATACCGAACGCCAACCTGCCAGATCGGTCAATACACCGGCAACGGTTCGTGCCAGCAGAATGCCGATAACGACTCCGCTGGTCACCAGACCTACGATACGTCCGCGTTCAGCCGGGGCGGCCAAGGTTGAGGCGAACGCGACAAGAGTCTGTGTGACGACAGCCAGCAGTCCAACCGCTGCCATGCCCATGAGCAGGATTGTACGCGTGGGGGCCAAGCTAACCGCGATTAACGCCAGCACGGATAACAGCATTTGTCCAGTAATCAGCCGCCGCCGATTCAAAAGATCGCCAAGCGGGACGAGCAGAAACAGTCCCAATGCATAACAAATCTGCGTGACTGTAATGACGATGCCCACCGATGAATGTGTGATGCCAAACTCGTGTGCCAGCGCGTCCAGTAATGGTTGCGCGTAATAAATGTTGGCGACAGCCAGCCCACAGGCGATGGCAAATAAGAGCGCTACAGACCGGGACATGGAATGAACGGGGGCTGTTTCGGCAGCGTTGGCTACAGTTTGATGGGGCAGGAGTACCGCTTTTTCTTCTGACGTCTTCATTTTCACATACCACATCACTTTCTGCGAGTTACATACCGATAAGTATAATATACCGATTGGTACGTAATGATTTTAGGTTAATATAACTTGCGTCCATAAGAGATGTCAAGAGTTTATCATGTGCATATTTGACAGTCGCTTCTGATGATCATACAATCTTAATATACTGAACGATACGAAAAGAAGGGGTTATTTATGGTTCGACCACGGGAATTTGATGAGGAAAAGGCATTGGATGCAGCGATGCAACTTTTTTGGGAAAAAGGGTTCGAGGCTACGTCTTTAAGCGATTTAACCTCCAAAATGGGAATTCAGCGCCCCAGTATTTATGCTGCCTTTGGGGATAAAAAGCAATTATTCGAAGCCGCGCTGCGCAAATACACACAATCCCACGCTGCTAATGTACGGTCCAGACTGCTAAGTAGTGCTTCTGTCAAAGAAGCAATTTGCAATTTTTTTGAAGGGGTAGTGGCAGAAGAATATGATGAAGGCCCTAACCTGGGGTGCTTTTGCATCAATACAATGGTAGAATTGGCCCCACATGATGAGAAGTTTGAAATTTTGACGAGGGAACATCAGATGTATCTTTCTACTGTATTTCAAGAAACCATCGAGCGTGGTATACGGTCAGGGGAGCTTGAGGCTACTACGGACGCGCGAGCTTTGGCTCATACGATGATCTCGTTGTTAATCGGGATTACCGTAATGATGAAGTCACGTCCGGAGCGTTCTTTTGTGGATCATGCGGTTGCGACTACACTTATGTTATTGAAGTGACTATTTCATTTTGAATAAAACTATATTACCGAACGAGAGAGGGGGTTCTTCATTGCTTAATACAATGAAAGTTATAATAACAGGCGCTGCTTCCGGCATTGGAAAGGAAATTACTCAGCAATGTTTAAGGGAAGGTGCAAGTGTTATTGCGTGTGATATGAATAAACATTCTTTAAATGAACTTGAGGCTGAACTGAAATCACCAAGTTTGTACACCTATCTGATAGATATAAGTAACTATACGGAAGTAACTCATTTCTTTACATACATTAAGGAAGAACATACGGACATAACAGCTTTAGTCAATAATGCAGGTGTTTATAGAGGAAAGAGTATACTCGACTATCGTATGGAAGAAATAGAGCAGGTGCTGGACATAAATATTAAGGGATGTGTGTATTTCTCGCAATTTTTTGGAAAGTTCATGGTTGAGAAGAAGCATCAGGGGATTATCGTAAATATGTCTTCTGTTTCTGGAATGGAAGGAAGCTCGGATGCGATCTATGGATTATCAAAAGCTGCAATATTGGGCTTTACTAAAAGCTGTGCCATGAATTTTTCACCTTATGTAAGAGTTAATGCTGTGGCACCAACGATGGTAAGTACTCCAATGATGGATCATATTCCTGAATGGAGAAAGGAGGAATATACAAATCATCAGCTAATTCCAGAGCCTTTAAATGCAGAAGATGTTGCTTATACTGTCCTGTTTCTGCTATCGGAAAGATCCAGACATTATACGGGAGCGACCTTTGATATTAATAATGGGTGTTATCTAAGATGATTTTTAATCGTAAACATAAATTTCAAAGAAGTAAGGATGGACTTTTTGTTTGTTTTGATGCGGATAATGCTCAGTTATACAGCCGTAAGTTGCAAGATGAAGTAAAGGATATTAAAAAAGATACGGTTGAATGAGAGAATGCATGAGTGGAGATAAGGAGGATAAGGTATGCATGAGGAGCAAAATCAGGAACATTGGCCGGTGTGGGCTACGGAGCCTGTAAAAATAGTGAATCCTGATCCTGACTGGTCAGAGCAGGGCTTGCAGGTTATTCACGAGTTGCGGGAGCTGCTACTGCCGTTTAAGGTGACGGAGATGGAGCACATAGGAAGCACGGCAATTCCCAATCTTTCCGCCAAGCCCATTATAGACATTATGGCAAAATTGGAATCCTGGGATAGGCTGGAACAGATTGTATTTGCTTTGCAACCAGCAGGTTGGAGCTATGTTCCGCCTGAGCTGGATGGTCGGGAATGGAGAAGATTTTTGGTTAAAGTGGAACAGGATCAAAGAAAGGGACATCTGCATCTCATGCTGGAACATGAGGAGCATTGGGACCAACAATTGTTGTTTCGGAACCGTCTTCGTGAACGGCCTGAGCTGGTTCAGCAATATGATGCATTAAAAAGGAAGCTGGCGATGGAAAATCAGCATGATCGTGAAGCGTACACGGACGCTAAAACCGATTTTGTGCAAAACGTTCTGGATGCCGGACCATCCTAAAGATTAGGACGGCCGGACATCCCGGGTTTTCACATTGTTACTATAGAAGGTAGAATCGCTGGATAGTTTATAGGAAGGGAACTTCTCGTCTGCATCAAGGCGCATGGATTCCTCAAAATAAATCGCCTGCTGACCGCTAACGAGAAAAGGCAAGCTTCCCGCCTGTACTTCTATATCGCCGTTGTCCGGTGCGTTGACGATCTTTAGTACCGTAATACCATCACAGCCGCAGCCCTCTGTGTCGTAAAAAAGCTTGATATAGCCCGGTTGATCACCGAGAATTTGTGTAAGCCGCTGTTCAGCCAGTGGACTGATTTGAATGTTCATGATGTCATGTCGCTCCTTTATGTGGAATAGGTCATTACATGTTATATTTTTGAGATTATACATATTTAAGCTCCCCACTCAACATAAGCAAACGATGATCCATGTGAAAAATGCCCAACAGGAGGTGTACGATGCTGGCGAAGCTGATAAATAAAATCCCGCGAGATTGGCTTGTATTCATGTATATGCATATGCCGTTTACCCGATTGAAAAATGCATTGGTGTATTGGGCGCAACACAAATTTCTGGTTGCTGTGTTGGGCACTTTTACGAATGATGCCGGGGAAGTGCTACTATTAAAGCACGTATACCGGAAGCAGCCGTGGGGGATTCCCGGCGGCTGGATGGAGCTGGAGCAGCCGGAAGCCGCACTGCGGCGTGAAGTCCGGGAAGAAACCGGGCTGGAGGTACAGGTCACCTCACTGGCGCGAGCCAGATTTGGCCAGAAGCCGAACCGTGTGGATCTCATTTTTACAGGCCGGGTTATTCCAGGTACTTTCCAACCAAGCTCCGAAATCTCTGACATTTGTTATTGTCGTGTAGGGGAATGGCCGGAAGGTTTGCCAGCACACCAGAAAACGCTTATTCAGGAGCTGCTAAAGTAGTCATTATCCAGTGCTCGTTCATTTCACGATATGGAGAGCTGATTACAGACGTTTCAAGAATACGCTGATGCGCTCCAAGGCAATTTCCAGTTGTTCCTGCGACGATGCGTACGAGCAGCGGATAAAGCCCTCGCCGCCCGGTCCGAATGCGGAGCCGGGTACGGTAATGACACCCTCTTCTTCCAGCAACCGCTTGGCAAACTGCTCCGAACTTAACCCCGTGTGCATAATGGAAGGAAAGGTGTAAAAGGCACCATTCGGTTCATGACAGGGGAGTCCGGTCTGACGCAAGCCTTCAACAAACCATTTTCTACGTTGATTGTACGATTCTATCATACGGTCTTTTTCCTCCAGCCCGTGGCGCAGGGACTCAATAGCGGCAATTTGCCCGATAATAGGAGCGCACATCACGGTATATTGATGGATTTTCAGCATGGCTGCAATTAGCTCCTGTGGACCGCATACATAGCCGACTCTCCAACCCGTCATCGCAAAGGCTTTGGAAAAGCCGCTGATGAGCAGGGTTCGTTCTTTCATGCCCGGCAACGAAGCGAAGCTTACATGCTTTTGCCCGTAGGTCAGTTCACCATAAATTTCGTCCGAGATCACGACTAGATTATGCTCCTCCACCACGCGGGCAATCGGTAGCCAGTCCTCATAGGTCATCACTCCACCTGTCGGGTTGTTCGGATAACAGAGAATAAGTACTTTGGATCGTGGAGTCAGCTTGGCTTTGAGCGCTTCAGCCGTCAGCTTGAACTGCTGATTAGCAGAGGTTTCAACCGTTCTGGTATGCCCTCCATTCAGGAACGTGATCGGTGAATACGAAATATAGCAGGGAGCCGGAATGAGAATTTCATCGTGTTCCGTAATCAGGGCGCGGAGCGCCAAATCCAGCGCTTCACTGCTACCGATTGTTACCATGATTTCATTTGCCGGATTGTAGGACGTGTTAAAGTTGCTCTCCAGATACCCGGCAATCTCCTCACGCAGCTCGGGAAGGCCAGCATTCGGTGTGTACGAGGTCTTGCCATTTTCCAGTGCTGTGATACAAGCCTTTCTGACATGTTGAGGGGTCACAAAGTCCGGTTCACCGACACCAAGCGAAACAATATCTTTTCTGCCTGCACTATATTCAAAAAACTTACGGATGCCTGAAGGCGGCATTTCCCGTACAGCTGGAGTTAAAAAATCGCTTATAGATACTGTGGTCGATACGTTCGTCATGTTGATTTCCTCCTTTTTGAAAAACAAAAAAACCCGCCCCTGTAAAGGGACGAGTTTATACCCGTGTTACCACCCTAGTTTCATTCCATAAGAAATGACACTCTGTTCACGTATCCATCAATACGTGTTCCGGTTAACGCTGGAAAGGCGGCAGAGCTTACTTCAAGTTCAGCCCGCTTCTCGGAGATGGCGTTCGGCTACCCTCGGAATGTTGGCTTTCACCTGCCCCAACTCTCTGCAAATCCGCTGTATAGCTTACTCGTTCTCGTCATTGAAATTTGTTACCGTATCAAGTTAGGTGTAATTATAAGCACAACATTTCAGGATGGCAAGTCTTTTTTTATGAATTTAAAGACAGGAGCATCATCATTGACGATTGGAAAATAACGTATATAGTGGTATCAAGGGGGGATTGGCCCCCGATTTCACCATGATATTTGCACTATATTGGCTAGAGAGGGATGGTGTCCATATGAACGTATTTGAACGCTTTAACGGCAAGGTTTTGCCTACAGGATGGAGCTGGATCAACGAACCGACTGTATGGAGATTCGATGAATCCAAGAATTTACAGGTATCTGCACCTTCACAGGCGGATTTCTTTAGAGATCCGTCCGGCGCAGCGATAAAATCGTCTGCACCCTTTTTGCATACAACGCTTCAAGGTGATTTTACAATATGGACGAGGGTTCGTGTCGATATGAAGCAGCCTTATGATTCAGGATGCTTGATGATTATGGCGGATGATACCCATTGGGCCAAGCTATGCTTTGAATATTTTGAAAGCACTCCCTCTATTCTTAGTGTGGTCACACGGGATACATCCGATGATTGTATATCTGGGACGATGGACGTTTCCAATCCGTATTTGCGAGTGGCAAGAGCCGGAAATTGCTTTGCCTTTCATTATTCATCAGACGGTCAGCATTGGAAACTGGTGAGATATTTTGGCTTGGATGTTCCAAAGGAGCTAAAGGTTGGGGTCGTTGCACAATCTCCGGTCGGAGAAGGTTGTGATGTTACTTTTGAAGCCCTGACTGTGGAGAATCATGTATCCGGGGACATACGAACTGTGTAATAAACGGAGTGAGCATTTCCATAAACCAGTATGGCAGCATGATGAATAAAAGGACGTATATACGTATGTTCAGGTGGAGGTGGTACGAGAGTTTGCTGTTTAGAGAAAAGAAATATAAGCTGCTCGGCTTGCTGGGTGTACTGCTTGTAGCTACGTTGGGCTGTTATGGGTTGGTTATGTATGTGCAGTTCACAAGCGGGACGAAAATGTATCAATTTTTGTACTGGGATATATTTCTGGCGTGGGTTCCAGTCTTCATTTCTCTGGGAATGATCACCTTATCCAGACTGGGAAACATCCAAGTGAGAAGAGGGCTTTTATTAATTGCCGGATTCGTATGGTTGTTTTTTCTGCCCAATGCACTCTATTTGCTGACTGAATTACTGCATGCGTTCCGTTTTTATGATGTGAAACCTGACTCGCTTTTTTGGCTGAATACTCAATTTTGGTTGGTCTTATTTACGTCTTTTTCGGCAGCAGGAATTGGTCTTTTCCTTACTTCCATTTGTATATTTATGATCCACTATATGCTGAAAGAGGTTTGTTCCGGCTGGCTTGCGTGGGCTATCGTTTTGATGTTCCTGTGGCTGTCCAGTGTGGGTGTATATATCGGCAGATTTGCTCGCTGGAATAGCTGGGATATGGCGTTGCAACCGATGGTGATCGTGATGGATGTTTGGAAATGGGTGGTACATGCCGGAGCAAGGCTTCATGTGTTGTCTTTTAGCTGGCTGGTGTTTGGAATCGCGGTCATTTTTTATCTGTTGATCTATATCTCTTTAAGTGAGGAGAAGCACGCTTAGGCCGAGGATATGTATTCCATGAATACGGCTTCGGCCTTTTTACATATGGGGGAATCATTAGCTATCGTTGTCCTCCCCGGGCTCTTCATAAAGCACACGCACCAGCAGATCCTGATTGAAATTACCGAATCCTTTACCGAAAATAGTGAGCCCCCCTTTGTGCTGCGGCTGATCGGATACGGATACACGTAGTGTAATATCGCTTTTATAGTTAAGCCCGATATCGTCTATCGTGACTTCGGATATACGACACCCGTCAATGAAGCTCCCATGTTGATTGATGCGGATTAATTTAAGCATGCCATATTGGTTCAAATGTGGTGGCCACCAATCCGGATTCAGGACCCCGGACACTTCTCCAAAGTCTCCGGCGCTAGTCCAGTGACCGATGGGAATGCCATTCACATGGAAACAAATGTCGGACGGGTATTCCTCACAATAACCCGGTGCTTCCGAACCCAACTCTGCGGAAAATTGAATTTCGGTAAAGGATTGATTCTCTTTCAGATAGTTGGGAATCCGATATTCCAGAAATCCGTCTGCCATCCATATCATTTCCGAGTCCAGCCGCCCGGGATCTGCAAAATAACGGGGATCATCAAAATCGCCAATAATGCTGTCTCTGGTCACCAAACCGCAGGTAGGTACTGCCTGATAGTTACTATAATGGCCGATGCGAATTTCAACCTCATACACATTTTTCTGCTCTCTGCTGCGCAAGTCCACCATCAGCTTCTCCTTGTTCAGATAGCACATTTTTCGGGTTCCGTGTTTGCCGCTCACGGTATTGATCTCGACAAGTCCACATTCCTCCAGCTTGCGAATATGCATTGTAATTGTGCCGTTGCTCAGATCAAGCTTATTAGCGATGTCATTCATACTTTGTCCTTGATGGGCGGCGAGTAATTCCAGAATTTGAATGCGGATTTCTGAACCGAGCGCTTTGAATATATCTAGCCCTGACATTAAGTCCTTAATATAAATCATATCTATATACCTTCCTTATCTATAAAAAATGTAATGTAAGCGCTTATATATTTGTTTTGACTTATGTTAAAATAAAATCAGAAAGAAGTAAACTGCTTTGGTGTAAATTACTTTCACAACAATAAAAAAAGAAGTGAAATCAACCACAGGCTAGTATTTTTCTGTTTTTAAACGTATTTAAGTTTTTTTATTGGATTGTATTGCTATAATGATCTTAAATACGACTCAATTTCACTTTTTGTGCCATTCAAATCTATGCTTTATATTTGTTTAAAAAGATTTAGAAATACATTGACGAACCGCTAAACGACATGCTATATTTTGTTTGTAAACGAATACATTATTGATAAAGAAAAATGTTAATTATATGGTGCGTGAGAGGGATGATGATCACAGGCTGGAATGAACAACAGGATGATGTACCGCACAGGTGAATAGAGGCCAAGTGGTATGAGTTTATTTTAACACTATATGTATGCGGTTTCATTTCAATTTTAGGAGGGGTCGCTTTGATGAAGAAAAAAGGGTTTGCACTGACAATGGTTGTGCTGTTGTTGATGGTTGCTGCACTGGCTGGTTGTAGTGGAGGAAGCTCCAGTAGTGATGGAAGCAAGGAGCTGACATTCATGTTCCGTGGTGGAACGGATGAGCAGAAGGCTTATAAGGAGGTAATCAAGAAATTTGAAGAGGAGCATCCCGGCGTCAAGGTTAAAATGGTCGTGACGGCCGCGGATCAATATGCTACAAAGCTCAGAGCTGCGATCACAGGAAATAATCTTCCAGATGTCTTTTATTTTAACCCTGGAGATGTGAAAGCCTATGTAAACAGTGGGGTACTGAAGGACCTCACCCCTTACATTGAGAAGAACAAGGATATAAATCTGGATAACATTTGGAAATACGGTGTGGATTTGTATCGCTATGACGGTAAAATGGCCGGTCAAGGAGATATTTACGGTATGCCGAAGGACCTGGGTCCATTCGCACTCGGCTACAACAAGACAATGTTCGAAAAAGCGGGCGTTCCCTTGCCTGATAAAGACAAACCGTATACATGGGATGAATTCATCAAGGTCAGCCAAGAGCTGACCAAAGATACAAATGGTGACGGCAAGCCAGATCAATACGGTACAGGCTTTAACGTTCAGTGGGCATTGCAAGCCTTTGTATGGAGCAATGGGGCAGATTGGCTGGATGAGAGCAAAACCAAAGTAACGATTGATGATCCGAAATTTGCGGAAGCGCTTCAGTACTTTGCTGATATGCAAAACAAATATAAAATTACACCTGGTATTGAACAATCACAAACACTGGATACCTATCAACGCTGGATGAAGGGCGAAATGGCATTCTTCCCGGTAGGTCCTTGGGATATGAGTACATTTGAAAAACTGCCATTTGAATATGATCTGTTGCCTTTCCCGGCAGGATCGACTGGCAAATCGGCAACTTGGATTGGTTCTCTGGGTATCGGTGTTTCCTCTAAAACAAAGTACCCGGATGAAGCTGTAGCTCTGGTCAACTATCTGACGACTTCCAAAGAAGGAATGAAGCAGCTCGTAGACGCAAAGGTACAAATTCCGAATCTGCTGGATATGGCGGATGAGTGGGCCAAAGATACGAAAACCAAGCCTGCTAACAAACAAGAATTTATTGATATTGTGAATGACTATGGTCGCTCATTGCCAGGCAACTATACGTATAACGCCGAATGGTACGATATTTTCTTCACTGATATCCAGCCTGTGCTGGATGGTAAGATTACGGCAGCGGATTATGTGAAACAGGAACAACCAAAGATGCAGAAACTGCTGGATAAAGCGGTGGAGCAAGAGAAAAAATCACAGAAATAATGCGTAAATAGTGGATAAGGGATGATGTTAGTGGCTGATATCATGCTGCTGACATCATCTTCATTCCAAATTAGAAACAGAGGTGAGTCCTGTGATAACCAAATCTAATCTCTACCGCAAAGAGAAGATATATGGATACTTATTTATCCTTCCTCCTATTCTCGGTCTGCTAATCTTTACGTTGTTCCCGTTTCTCTATTCTTTATACGGCTCTTTTACAGATTGGGACGGATTGGGACAAATGAACTTTATTGGTCTCGACAATTTTAGGGATTTATTTAGCGATGAGCTCTTTTACAAATCTATGTACAATACTTTTTTCTTAATGCTGGGTATTCCGATTGGTCTAGTACTAGCTTTACTGCTGGCACTGGGGTTGAATCGCAAGATTCCAGGCACGACGACATTTCGTGTGATCTACTATATTCCGGTTATTTCTTCGTTGGCTGCCGTTTCCATAATGTGGAACTGGGCATATAACGGAGACTATGGTCTGGTGAACCAATTCCTTGAGCTGTTCGGCATTAAAGGTCCGAACTGGCTGATGGATAAGGATACAGTCAAGCCAGCTTTGATTCTCATGACAGTTTGGAAAGGACTTGGCTACACCATGTTGCTGTATCTGGCGGCATTGCAAAGTGTATCTCGCTCCTATTATGAAGCGGCAGAGCTGGATGGAGCCAGCGGATTCCAAATGTTCCGCAACATTACATGGCCTATGGTGAAGCCAGTAACCTTTTTCCTGGTCGTAACCAATATCATTGGCGGTTCGCAAATTTTTACCGAAATGAACATTATGACACCAACGGGTGGTCCAGAATACTCCTCCGCCTCAATTGTCTTCTATATTTGGGATAAGGCATTCAAAAACCTGCAAATGGGCTATGCCTCCGCGATGGCTATGATTCTCGGCATCTTCATTTTTATCGTAACGTTGATTCAATTCAAAATGAATGAAAAGTCATCCTTTGATGGGGATTGATTTTCGCGGAAAGGAGTGAGTCTGATTATGTCCCATAGTCAAAGAATAAAAGTTACCAATAC
>NZ_PNXQ01000014.1:230752-273342 GCF_005217525.1 Paenibacillus terrae
ATTATCTTTATTGCCCTGGCCATTGGAGCTATTGTGATGATCGCACCGTTGCTCTGGATGCTGTCCACCTCGGTTAAGGAAAAGCAGGATGTTTTTGCTCTTCCGCCAGTATGGATACCAGAAGTGTTCCAGTTCAGCAAATACAAGGAGATTTGGGAAGCAGGGCCCTTGCTCAGCGGGATTAAAAACAGTGTGATTGTGGCCGTAAGTGTTACCGTTATTGGTACTTTTACATCCAGTGTGGCCGCTTTTGCATTCGCAAAGCTGAGATTTCCTCATAAAAACAAGCTGTTTCTGGCCCTGATCGCATCCATGATGATTCCGTATCCGACGGTTATGATTCCACAGTTTATGATGTTTTCCAAGCTCGGTTGGGTAGACACGCTTCTGCCGCTGATCGTTCCGGGTCTGTTTGGGAATGTGGTCATGATCTTTTTCCTGCGGCAGTATTTACTTAGCATACCTGATGCCATTATCGAAGCTGCCAAAATTGACGGAAGCTCTTATTTCCGACTCTACTCGTCGATTACGTTCCCGCTCATTAAGCCAGCTATCGCCGCGCAGCTTATTTTATGGTTCATGGGGATATGGAACGATTATCTGGCACCTATTATTTATTTGAATTCACCGGAAACGCAAACATTGCAGCTGGTCATAGCGAACTTTAATGCGACCTATGCCATTCAGACGGATTATCCGCTCATTATGGCAGCTTCTATAGTCGCTTTGTTACCTGTGCTGATTATATTCCTGATCTTCCAGAAACAGATTATTGAGTCGGTTGCTATTTCCGGTGTCAAAGGTTAAGTGTAGCCACTGGAGGGCACGGATGAATGATGCAAGGCAATCACAAATCTAAAGGAAGGAGGGAGATAACAGTTATGGTGATGCTGCTTATGCTGGGCCTATCCGGTTGTGAGAATAACACCCCGGACCCTGTGTATCCGCAGGCTCCGCCTCCCGATCACTTGTATGATCCAAGTACGATAAATGATGAGCAGCGCTGGACGATTAACAATGCGCATGATCCTGCGATTATCAAAACAGATCAGGGCTATTATGTCTACTCCACGGATGTAAAGGTAGGCGGAGAGCTAAGACCGGGGGTCATGGTACGTAAATCAACCGACCTGATCCACTGGAACTGGGTGCAGTATGCGCTGCCTGGCATTCCAAAGGAAGCAGAGGTATGGTCGTCAGCAACCAATCTGTGGGCACCGGACGTTATTAAAATGGGCGATATCTATCGGATGTATTATTCAGCTTCTACTTTTGGCAGCACACGGTCAGCCATCGGATTGCAGACATCAAGCTCGCCGGAAGGCCCGTGGAAGGATGAAGGGCTGGTCGTTAAAACGAAGGAGCATGACAAGCTGAATGCAATTGATGCCAATCCGGTGCTGGATGCGGAGGGGAATCCGTGGATGGTATACGGCTCGTTTTTTGGAGGCATTTATATTACGCCACTTGATCCCCAGACTGGAAAGCTGAAGGAGTCTGGCTACGGGAAAAATATTGCCGCCAGAGATCGGGCAACAGAGGATGGTGCTGTGGAAGGGCCGTACATTGTGTACAATCCCGCATTCCGCAAATATTACTTGTTTGTCTCATATGATTCTTTGTTCGAGGACTATAATGTACGCGTTGCCCGCTCGGATTCGATTACAGGTCCGTATGTGGATATCAATGGACATGATATGGCAGATACCAGCTATTTGCCCCAATATGAGATCGGAAACAAGGTATTGGGTGGCTATCGGTTCAGCGAAGGAGAAGGCTGGGTTGCGCCAGGTCACAATTCCGTTCTGAAGGACGGAGAGGATTATTATATCGTGCATCATGCACGGGGAGAGACGGATAAGCGATGGCCGTATCTGCATGTACGTAAAATATTATGGACCGCTGAGGGCTGGCCTGTCGTATCGCCGGAACGGTATGCGGGCGAGCAAGAGCAGGATATACCTCAAAGATTATTATCCGGCAGTTGGGAACGCATCGTGATGAAGCAGGAAGTGGACGGTCAAGTGGAAGCTGAACCGCTTCGTCTGGAAGATGGAGGTCGGGCAACCAGCGGAATGCTTGAAGGCCAGTGGAGCTTTGACGGCAAGCGTACTTTAACAATGGATTGGAGCGATACGCCCGTTGGGACCAAGGAGCAACTGTTATTGCTTCCTTCATGGGACTGGGAGTTGGGTCGTCACACTTTAGTTTTTACAGGTATGGACGACAAGGGGATTTCCATTTGGGGTAAGCGTATCGGCGATTAATTGTATGAACTACATACTTATAAATAGAGGAGAGAAGAACTATGAATCAACCTATACCTTTTATTAATCCGGTTATTGAGCAACGGGCAGACCCTTGGATTTACAAGCATAGTGATGGATATTATTACTTTACCGGGTCTGTACCCGAGTATGATCGTATTGAGGTTCGGCGGGCACTTACTATACAGGGATTAAATACAGCAGAGCCTGTCGCCGTGTGGCATAAATATGAAACAGGTCCGTTAAGCGCTAACATTTGGGCGCCGGAAATTCATTTTATTGAGGGCAAATGGTACATTTATTTTGCAGCAGCTCGCACTACTGAAACGAAGGAAGGTCTGTTTGACCACCGGATGTTCGTGCTGGAAAATGCTTCGGCCAACCCACTGGAAGGAGAATGGGTGGAAAAGGGGCAGATCAAAACCCGTTGGGAAACATTTTCGCTTGATGGAACAGCCTTCCAGCATCATGGAATTTTGTATTATGTATGGGCACAGAAGGACCCGGACATTGTCGGCAATTCCAATCTGTACATTTCTGAAATGAGCAATCCGTGGACGCTGCGCGGTGAGCAGGTAATGATCTCGACCCCTGAATATGATTGGGAAGTCATCGGTTTTAAGGTAAATGAAGGAGCGGCAGTTCTGAAACGGAACGGACGAATCTTTATCAGCTATTCAGCCAGCGCGACTGACTACAATTATTGCATGGGACTGCTGACTGCAGACGAGAATGCAGACCTGCTCGACCCGAAATCATGGGCGAAATCACCTGAGCCGGTATTCTGCACGAATGAGGAAACGGGCCAGTTTGGACCGGGTCATAACAGCTTTACGGTTGGGGCTGACGGTAATGACGTCATCGTGTATCATGCACGGAATTACAAGGAGATTACGGGTGACCCGTTGTATGACCCGAATCGCCATACACGTGTTCAGCCGTTGAATTGGCACGAGGACGGGACGCCTCATTTTGGCATTCCGGTATCGGATGGAGTTCCTGTCGGTAAATAAGCGATACGAATGTTACAGGAGTGGCGTGTTGTATAACAGCGACGCAGTTTTCTGAACAATGCAGGAAATGATAGATTAACTACGTATAACAAGGATGATTAGATATCTTCTAAGCCGTAAGGCTGGGAGATATCTTTTTTTTCGTGGCAGCGGAAAAACCCTTATCAAAAACTCGGCTTATAATTGTTAAAAAAGTTTAATATTTTCCACGGGATGTAAACAATAAATGTATGGTAAAGTGTATTTTATACAAGGCTCTTATCTACACGTATTTACCGAATCCGAATCAATCGAGGTGAGGAAAAATGCTGCAATCGTTAAAAGCCATTGCCAACTATCGGAAAGAAAACGATCTGGCCTGGGATACGCCGACTTGGCTCAAGCTGCTCGTTTCGGCTGAGGAGCGCATTGTGAACCTGGAACGAATCCACTCTATAGGGGAGTTAAAGGATGCTAATCCTGTACTGGATTATGTGGAGCGTACGTTGCTTATTTTGGACGGGCTTCCATTGTCTTTCTGGATTAAGGAGCTGCTGGAAGACGTGCTGGTATGGTCTGAGACGGCCAAAGGAGGCACAGTACGCGAACGGCTGCGTTGGCAGCAGGAGGGCATCAATTTATTTGTGCATAATATTGGTTCCGCCCAGCTGTACGTCAGACAGGCTCAAGCGGAGAAACCGGTGTTCCCCCGCAACACTATGACTCGGATTCTGATTGAGACCCATGGATTAATCGGACAGTATATACGGGGTGAAATTCCTTTTGCGGAAAATCGGGCGCTGCTGGAAATTACCCGTAAGGGCTGGTTAAGCCACGAAGAACTGGAGCTTGCCTTACGTGCGCTAAATGAATGCATTATCGCCGGGGTAGACCCTGAGTTATGGGAGCAGGTACGGAGTGAAGTGGAGCAACTGATTGGCTGGATCGCCTGGGATAACGCGCCTGTGGCCTGGAGTGTGAAGGAACGACTGGAGAGATTACGGTCGGTTTCTATTCATGAAGGGGAACCCTTCGAGCAGGCTTACGCCGAGCTGGAGCGCGAGTTGAATGTAGATAAGGCGTTGGCTCCGTTGGAGAATCGAACGCTTTGGTATGTGGAGTCGGCTTTACAGGATTTTTCGCTTCCGGAGCTGGTGAAGGTATTTTTAGTTGCGTTACGGGATGGTACGGGACAGGAATTGCCTGCAACGGTGCGACATATCAGCTTTGAATCCCTCATGAACACGATGCATTATGACTATCGAGGTATCAAGAAAATTAATGTATACAAAAAACGAATGATTGAGAAATATTTACATGCGCTATCCTGGCAGGATATCTTGCAAGGAAAACGGAAGCATAATCCTCATTTGAATGTGATCGTGGAGCATAAAGAGGAACTGCCGAGTACCGTATTTTTCAATTTTCATTTTTCATCTGCGGCTGAGAAGCTGATCGACTTTTGCATCGAGGCGGAAAAAACGCCTTTGTATGACAAAGCTATATTATTACTGTTTGACCTGTTCGGCTTGCGTCGTGATGCTTATGATCGTTTTCACAATGAGGAAACATACCTTATGGATATGAATCAAACTGTGGATTACAAAAAGGTCATTCTGGATTATGTGACGGGGACTCGTGTACTGGATATCGGACCTGGCGGGGGGGTGCTGCTGGATCTGATTGAACAGGAGATACCGGACGTGAAGCCGCTGGGACTCGATATTTCTGTGAATGTTATTGAAGCGCTCAAACGTAAAAAGCAATTGGAGGGCCACCGCTGGGATGTGATTAAAGGAGATGCTCTCCAACTGGAGGAATTTATAGAGCCGGGGAGCATGGACACGGTCATTTTTTCTTCCATTCTCCACGAGCTGTATTCTTACATTGAACGGGATGGAGCCCGGTTCAATCTGCATACGGTGGAGGCTGCTTTGCAAAGCGCCTATCATGTGCTGGCACCGGGCGGACGTATCATTATCCGTGACGGCATTATGACTGAACCGACAGAACAGCGCAGACGAATCCGGTTCTTGGAGCCGGACGGAATGGAATGGTTGCTGCGATATGCCGAGGATTTTGCAGGTCGCCACATTGAAGTTGAGCGTGTGAGTGAGCATGAGGCTATTTTGCCTGTGAACGATGCGATGGAATTTCTGTACACCTACACGTGGGGGACGGAAGCCTATGTGCATGAAGTGCAGGAGCAGTTTGGGTATTTTACCCCTTCACAGTATGAAGAGTGTATTCGCCGCACGCTTGGATCGCACGCTATAATCCGGGAGAGCCGTCACTATTTGCAGGAGGGATATGCGGAAGCGCTGGCCGGGCGTATTGAATTTACCGATGAGCAGGGTCAGCCTGTTTCCCTGCCGGATAGCACCTGTCTGATTGTGATTGAGAAGCCGCAATAGAGTAGGTTAAGCTGATCCAGTTGAACAAAAAAAGCCTTTTGATTGCGCCAAGTGCGATCAAAAGGCTTTTTGGCATATTCGAGTGGCTTATAGAGAGATTTTTAGCGTATTTGTGTTTTCATCATAGACTAACTGCGCACCCAATCCTTTGGCGAATACCTGTACAGGTACATAAGTGGTGTCATTGATCGTCTTGGGGGCCACAGCGATTTGTTCCGCTTGTCCATTGTAAAATACGGTTTGGCTTCCCAGGGTTAACGTAACTTTGTGATTGGCCTTGGTAACCCCTATGGTTCCAGTACCGTGATCCCACACGACCTCAGCCTTCAAGCTTTCTGCTATATCGCGCAAGGGAACAAGATTTGTATTTTGGTAGATAACGGGCTTGGCTGTAAAAGAAATAGGCGTTCCATTCACGAGTACTTTCAGATTGGTTGTAGTATAAGCGGGTTTTTGGCTCTGTTGTGTACTTTGCTGCTGTTTTGATTTTTGCTTTGATTTCGAGGTTTTCTTGGATGCAGAGCTACTGGAAGAGGAAGAACTGCTGGAGGAAGAACCCCCGTTATGATAGTGATATTCTCCGTAGGAAAGGCCCCATTTCGAGCAGTTGGTCCAGCAGGTATGGCCGCCACTGGAGTCTGTTCTGCCCGGATGAGCAGATACGGATAAAGAACCGGATAGAGCGAGCAGTAAGACAGAAGCAGTTATGCCGACTTTCTTTTTCATGAATTGTAAGCTCCTTGTTAATCGAAGTTTTTATATGACCCTCAAAGTAGAAGAGAACGTTTGCAGTGTTGGGTTCTATAGAATATATCGGTAACAGCGTCTCAATAATTTACCAAAATTAAGAAAAGACGATTTTGAAAAAAAGATTTGGCACAGCACCTTGGTATTTCGGTTGAAGAAAGATAACAAACAACTCTGTTTTTATTATTACTTTTTGCATATAATACAGGAGAAATGACGGGTAACTGAATCAATTTCATAATACCCTCAGTAGCTTTTATGAAATTGATTCAACTATAAAAAATGAAGGAGTTGTGCTGAAAAATGTCAAAGCGTTTGATCCCCTATATTACGATGGATGGAAATGCGAAGGACGCGATTCAATTTTATGAAAAGGCATTGGATGCCCAACTTCTTTTTATCCAAACCTTCGGTGAAATGCCTGAAAATCCGGAATTCCCCATTCCCGCAGAGGTCAAGGAACGTGTGGGACATGCCACTCTCAAAGTCGGTGAGACAGAGCTTATGTTTTCCGACACCTTTCCTGGTTCGCCGTTTAACAGCGGGAATCAGGTGAGCATCTGTATTACCACCGACAGTGTCGAGCAATCCAGAAAAATGTTTGACGCTCTACAGCAGGGAGGACAGGTGGGGATGGCTTTGCAAGAAACCCATTTTAGTCCTGCTTATGGGAATGTAACAGACAAGTTTGGTGTCACTTTTCAAATTTTCACGGAGGGTCGGCCTTAAACAATGGAAAACGGCCTGATTTCGCTACCTTGGCGATCTGGCTGTTTTTTGTATGAATCCTCGTTCAAGAGGTTGCTCCATTAACAGACGAATGATTTCCGGTTGATCGTGATGATATGCAGCCATATGCAGACAAGTATGACCATCGCTATCCTGAATGGCGGTTCTGGCCTGGTGGGACACAAGGAGAAAGGATTTATCCCCTCGTTAGTTTTAAATAAAAATACTTATCGCTGAGTATATCAACAACAAACACATAATTAATCGAAATGACTTGTCATGTTTAGCAAAGAACTTTTGAAAATCGAGCCGAACCCTGACCATAAAAGTAACGCCAGCCATCCTAAAAAAATGGACAAAGCCAAATAAAAAACGATGGATTCAAACGAATGATTAAACGGCAAGATAAAAGCACTCATGACCGTTAAAAAAAACAATGTGGAACCCTTTATGCTTAACTATCGTTTCCCTTTACTTGAATAATTCGTTTCTGAATCTGACCATCGTCTGTTTGGAAAAATCCCCACAGAAAAAGCGCCGGCTCACGATGTTATCATGAAACCGGTGCTTATTCGATCGTTTCTACATATACGTTCAAATGGAGTCTCTGTTAGGAAGCCCCGTTAATTGATGAAATGGAACTGCTTTAACAACCGTTCCAAGAGCACCGCCGCTTCCACCCGGGTCGTATGCGCCAAGGGTGCAAATTGATTAGCGCTGCACCCCTGGGCCTACTCAGCCCCATTGGACACCGCGGGACTCCGGCTGGTTGCTATTCAGGAAGCGCGTGTTAATTGCGACGAGCCGTTCGCTCTATGCCATCAGCGGTTACTTTGTACAGTTGGTGCGGCAGGTCGTGTCCCATGCCGTCAACCAACATTAGCTCGGCGCCCGGGATGGCAGAAGCCGTGTCCTCGCCACACGCTGGGACGAACAGGGGATCGTCCACCCCATGAATGACAAGTGCTGGTACTTTTATGGTCGCCAGCCGCGGACGCCGGTCACCGGAGACAGCGATCGCAGCAATTTGTCGTCCGACACTGCCTGGATCGTAGGCTCGCTGGACTTCCTCCAGAATGAGCGCC
Organism: Paenibacillus terrae; assembly: GCF_005217525.1. Taxonomy (GTDB): domain Bacteria; phylum Bacillota; class Bacilli; order Paenibacillales; family Paenibacillaceae; genus Paenibacillus; species Paenibacillus terrae_C. The sequence goes on from NZ_PNXQ01000014.1 coordinate 238,987, forward strand.
CGATAAGCGTCCTCTTCAAACGGATAGCCGGTGCCGGAGATGAGTTTGGCAAAAGCGAGGCTGTGCGCCAAAAATCCTGCTTCATTCTCAAATGGGTTCGGCGCCGGTGTAGTCATCATCGCCATGACTTCCGGTGGAGATTGCGGAAGGGTGGGATTACCGGAACTGGACATGATGGAAGTGAGTGATAAAACCCGTTCAGGGTACTCACTGGCTGCAATCTGGGCGATCATTCCGCCCATCGACCTGCCAACGAAATGTGCCCGGTCAATTGAAAGGGCGTCGAGCAGTTCGATAGCGTCGTTGGACATGTCATCAAGAGTGTAAGGGATGTCCGGTCGCTGTCCCGACATACGAGCAGTCGCCAGTGCGTCAAAATCTAGGGTCTGATAATGGCTAAAGTGCGTCGAGTAACCTACGTCGCGATTGTCAAAGCGAATCACGCGAAAGCCCCGCGCTGCTAATATCCGACAAAACGAAACTGTCCATCGGATCATCTGGGTTCCAAGCCCGGCGATTAGGATGATAGCCTCGTCATTTTCGTTACCGAAACTGTCATAGGCCAAATCGATGCCGTTTACTTTCAGGATGTTCATGATCATCCTCTCCTCCAATTAATTCGATATCGGAAATTCTGTCATAGGCAGAAGGCGTGAATCTTCGATCGCTGCAGTCCGATGCCCAATACCGGCCAGGTAGTCTTGATGACTTGAAAAAGCAAGAAAAGACTGCGCACTGCTCTGGCGGATCAGCATAACAAGATCCCATCTTTCGTCTTCGGGTCCGATAAGAAACTCTCCGCCATCGCCAAGAAACAGCACTTCACCTCCGCTTTCACGGAGAAATGGGAGGGTGTGCTCAATGTAGCGGTTGAAAGCTTCGGCACCGCTGATCGGGACCTCCGGTGTTAGTTCAGGATTGGCTGTGTAATCGGCAACGTCACGAAAACGCAGCAGGTTCAACATGACGATGCTGCCCTCAATGCCTCGTTGCATAAACCTCATGCCAGCGCGTTGCGATGGTTCGATGTAACGAATAGATTCAAACTCTGTCATAGCGGCTCCTTTCGTAGTTCCTTATTTAAATATTTACGCCTCCACATGCTCTCATTCATAAGTTCCCTTCAGGGAATGCATTAGCGGCTAATTTTTTGACATGGTTTCTGATATCAGGTGCCCAGTCATCGATGAAGTGGTAAAAACGATCCAAATCACCAGCATACAGTGCCCGTAGAGCTTCTTCGTATTGATGGAAGTTCCCGGCCATAGCTGTCATGAAGTTATATGTTGCTTCTTGTGACTCTCGGATATTGCTCTGTTTTTCTCCAGCACGGCGAGCCTCATCAATGAGTTTTCGTAATGTTACCGACGCCCCTCCAGGTTGACTCTTGAGCCATTCCCAATGCCGTGGCAATAACGTAACCTCACCGGATACAACCCCCAGCTTGGGTCGACCGACCCGCCGTATAGGCTGGTGATTCACTTCCGTACCGGGTAGGTCACCTAACTGTTCTCCTAATCGTTTAAGCACATCATCTGTCTTCTCACGAAAATCAACATCTATTGGCTTCCCTGTGGAATCGTCAAATATAAGCAACTGTGTGAGGTCTCTGTCATCCAGAGCATCCTTCACTGTAGTAACAACGTGCTGTAACGAACCACTGGCGACGACTCCCACACCCAAAAATGCCGTGCAGTAAAAGTGCGTTAGGGCATTACTCATGCTGACCTCCTCTCTGATTGCCTCACCAATTATACCCGGGTAAAAATAAAAAATCAATATTACCCGGGTAATATTGATTTTATCGTTCGTTATGGAGGAAATAAATGCAAAAGACGCGGCCTAAGAGGACCGCGCTGTTGAGGGCTAAGTGAAATACTGTTTTAATGCATAGCAATAAGTCTTTAGTGTGTTGTTGCTTTTACCTGTCTGATCGAGGTGTTTTAAATACTTCATCACAGGAACAACTGGAACTCCTACCTCATCCAACAGCAAATATCTCTTTTTATTATCATTAAGAATTACTTCCTGTACTCTCACAATGCCACTCCCAAAGAAAGCATTTATCCTCAATATATTAAATAATTTATACTAAACTTTAAAGCTATAGTTAATATTTCTTTTAAACAAAAAATAGAGGAGATTAGTACATATAATGAACTAACCATTGAGCGGTATGGGATTACAGGTAATTGTTTTGACTTAGCGATATGGCTGCTGCACGAATTTAAAAAAGAAGGAATTGAGGCTTATCCCATCGGCCATGATTTGGGGACAGCAGAGGCGCACGTCGCTGTAATCGCTAAAAACGAAGATGGCAGACGTTATTTATGCGACTTGGGAGACCAATGGCTGATTCCAGTATTAGTAGATGCAGATCATCCAAGCTTTACATCAGAGAAATTAACAGGCTTTTTTCCAGCAGCAGATATTGAGGTTCAACCGCATCAGGATGCAGTTACAATCTTATATCACAGACCTAATGGTAAAATGAGTCGTCAGAAGTTCGATCTTGCATCCAAAGATATATGACTCAGTATGCAGAGATGACTATAACTCGTTCTTAGATGGTGCCTGTATGGTTTGTAAATATAAATAACTCAACGACTTATATGAATATGTAAAATACTTTTGGATATTGAATCATGCTGAGAAACGCAGCGAGTGGATGGATTTTGGAGAAGCGAAGCGTTCGCCTTTGCCGGGGGACTCTAACCTTAAATTCTAATCCAAAAGAACCCCCTGACAACGGCGATCGGAAAAACCATCCACTTGCGGATTGGTCTTCCTCAGCATCACCTAAACAAACTATTTTCACATATTCCTATTATCTACACTCCAAAATTAAAATCATCATCAGTCAGCGGCTCCACATTCATTGCACGCACGTAGCCGTTTCCTTTTTTAGAAAAGAAATCATGCTGCTTGGTGTGAGTGCTGATGCCGTTGATTACAATTGGATTGACTTCTTCTTCTTCAAACAGTGGATCAAAGCCCAGGTTCATCATAGCCTTATTGGCGTTGTAGCGTAAAAAGACTTTGACATCGTCCACCAGCCCGATGGGAGCATAAATTTGCTCGGTGTATTGTTCCTCGTTATTGTGCAAGTAGCGCAGCAACCCTACCAGCGTCTGGTACAGATCCCGTTGCTCTTCCTCGTCCAGCTCTGCATAAATCTCCTGTGCCAGCACACCCACATAAACACCGTGAATACTTTCGTCCCGTAAAATCAAGTCGATAATTTCTCCGCTGCATGTCATCTTGCCCTGACCCGCCAGATAGAGAGGATAGAAGAAGCCGCTATAAAATAAATAGCTTTCTAACAGCACAGACGCTGCCATAGCGAGATACAAGTCTTTTGGTGTATGAATATTCAAATAATACTGACGAATGGTTTCCGCCTTGGTCTGAAGATACGGATTTTCCTCTACCCAACGGAATATATCATCGATCTCTTCCGTAGAAGCTAGGGTTGTAAAAATGCTGCTGTACGACTTCGCATGAATTTGCTCCATCATCGCCATAAAGCTTAGTACAGCTTTGCGTTGCAGCCCGTCCACATGCTCCATAATTTGCGGCATACCTATGCCGCCTTGAATCGTATCCAGCAACGTTAAGCCGCCTAATACTTTCATATAGGCTTCTTTTTCAATATCACTGAGGGTTACCCAGCTCATTTTATCGTCGGACAGCGGAATTTCATCATCCGTCCAAAATTGCATAATGTTCTGATTCCAGAACATCAGTGTAAAATCATCGTCCGAGCGATTCCAGTTTACAGCTTGTATACCTGTCATTGTTTAGCATTCTCCCTTCAGCTTCCGAGATTTCCTAGAGTCATAACGAAATGACATAGGCGAATCATCGTATGCTTGACATACGGAAGCTGCATCCGCGAGGCCGTGTCCCAACCCATAAAGGGCGGAACATCACGCTGGATACAGCTTCTAATGAAAAGCATCGATATATATGAGGACTTCTAATGTTAATTTATGAGTACGGTCTTAGATCGAGCAGGTGAGGCACTCTTCTACAGACAGCTTTTTGGTACGTGTGTAGTACAACGATTTGAGTCCTTTGTGAGCAGCATACAGATAGCAACGTGCCAATTGGCGTGTAGTCACGTCACTGTTCACATGAAGCACGGTTGAAATTCCTTGATCCACGTGAGGCTGAATTTCTGCAATCAGGTCAAGCACTTTGAATTGATCCATTTGATACGCGGATTTATAAAAGAACACATTATCTCTTTGCAAGTAAGGCATTGGATAATAGGTCGTCGAGTTCGCATAGGTACGTGTTTCAATTTGTTCCACGATAGGCATTACGCTGGACGTCGCATTTTGAATATATGAAATGCTGGCCGTCGGCGCAATCGCCATACGGTACGCGTGATACAGGCCGTTCTTCTGCACATCTGCTTTCAGCTTGTCCCAATCCTCTGGAGAAGGAATATAAATACCGCCAAATAGCTCTTGTACGCGTTCCGTTGTCGGACGGTAATCGGTGTTCAGATAACGGTCAAAATACACCCCAGTCGCGTAATCCGATTCCTCAAAGCCATAAAAGCTTTGTCCGGCCGCTTGCGCGATCTCCATGCTCTTCTCCAGCGAGTGATAGTTCATCGTCATAAAGAAGGTACGGACAAAATCCTTCGCTTCGTTGCTTTCATAAGCAATTTTGTTCTTGGCAAGGTAGCCGTGCAGGTTCATGACACCCAGACCGACAGAATGCATCTCACGGTTTGCCTTGGCAACACCCGGCGCGTTTGCGACTTGAGTCATATCGCTGACCGAGGTCAGGGCAATCATCCCCTCGTGAACGGATTCGCGGATTTTGCCATGCTCCATCACATTTACAATGTTGAGAGAAGCCAGATTACAGCTGATATCCCGACGGATTGTATCCTGTTGGCCGTAATCTGTAATTTCAGAGGTTTCCTGTAATTGGAAAATTTCTGTGCACAGGTTCGACATTTTAACCTGACCTACGTTTTTAAGGGCATGTGCTTGATTCGCGTTACTTTTGTTCATCATGTATGGATAGCCGGATTCCAGCTGGATCATGGCAATTTTGGTCAACATGTCACGCGCGCTCATCGCAACCTTTTTCTTCACCCGGTCGTCAGCGAGCAATGTATCGTACATTTCATCCAGATCCATATCGTCCAGATGCGTACCGTAAGCCTTGTACACACTATAAGGAGCGAATACATGCAGCGGCTCATTATCCTGAGCCAGCTTATAAAAGCGGTTCGGAACAATCAGTCCGATGGAGAGTGTCTTGAGGCGTACTCTTTCGTCGGCATTGATTTTTTTACTATCCAGGAACTCCAGTACATCCCAACCGAAAATGTTGTAGTATGCAGCACCGGACCCTTTACGTTGACCCATCTGATCCGCGTAGGAGAAGCCGTCCTCCATCAGTTTCAGCACAGGCATAATGCCTTTAGCCGCGCCCTCCACACCTTTAATCGCTTCGCCACGTGACCGCAGTTTCGACAGGTTGACCGCGACACCGCCGCCGATTTTGGACAACTGCATGCAAGTGTTCAGCACGTAGTTGATCGAGTTGAGAGAGTCGTCCATTTCGAGCAGGAAGCAGGATACCAATTCCCCACGACGGCTTTTGCCTGCATTCAGGAAGGTTGGTGTTGCCGGCTGGAGACGCTGCTCCATCATCGAGCGGGACAACAAGCGCGCTGTATCGGCGTTACCGCGTCCCAAATGCAGGGCGACGACCGCTACCCGGTCAGGATAGTGCTCCAGATAAACCTTACGGTCATTGCTTTTCACTGCATAATCCGTATAAAACTTGGATGCTGCCATATAGGAAGGGAATTTAAAATGATAACTATGAGTGATATGGAAAATATCCTTAATTTCGTCAGCTGTATAGCTACTATAGAAATTTTCGTAATAATCATTCTCAATCATGTAGAGCACTTGAGCCGCTGGATCTGCAAACTTCAAGCTCCGTTCTTCGACTTCCTTCATAAACTCTTCTACAGCCTCTTGGTCCTTTTCCAATTGGAAAAAGCCATCTGTATCGCGTTTCATCAACATGTTGTTCAGTTCAATATGCCGCAACTCGGCTCACCCCCTGTTTGAAACGCTCTACATCGCCGAACGTTCCGGATAATTCAAATTTACTGATGACAGGCACGTTGTAATGGTCGGAGATCAAATCCGCGCTTTTGGCAAAGCTCTCGCCCCAGTTACGGTTGCCGCTGGCAGCCACACCCACGAGGTTTTGAGCATTTTTTTGCAAAAAGGAAGATACCCTCTCAGGTATCTGTCCAAACCCCGTTGTATATGTAATGAGTACGTATGGTTCCTCTATAGTCATTTGCTCCTGGATTTGGACCGCCGGAAGCTTGAGCTTCCCGATAAATCTTTTTACATTGCCGGTCTTGGAATCATAAGCAATCAGCATTGTATTCATCCTCCTTGACATTTGGCAAAACAGCATCTGCCCAAGGCTCGAAATCCTGTAAAGATTCGCAACCCCTTGCTGGCTGTACTTCGCCAAAATTTTTACGCTATTTATATCGGTTCTTCCATATCTGTATTTTCAAGATATATGTGTAAAATACGCGTTGCACACTATATTTAGAGTACGATTTCTATTTTATATCTATATATAGGTGAGGTCAATCACTTTTAAAAGGTTGGGCACAAGGATTGGGGGCAAGTCCAAGCGGGGTGCGGGATAAGCAGAATAACTTTTTTTTTCGTGCGAATTTTACAATTGTACTGGAGTTTTGAAGGATGAAGATGTACGATTTGTCAATAGGAGATACTGAGGTAAATCTACCTTTTACTGTAGGGGGAATACGTATGATGGGAAATGGATTTATGGATTCAGGGTCGTTTGATGCCATATTTTTTATCGTTTTTGGAATCATTGCAATTGGATTTATTGCTATCATTGCCAAGGCAATCGGTACAGGGCTTTCGAATCAAGCCGCTGAGTTGGAGCAACGTTCATGCAAGGTGGTGGACAAGAGAACGAGGGTTCACGGGGGCTCAGGCGATTTTTCAGCTTCGACAGATTATTATGTTACCTTTGAGTTTGACGGGGGCGAGCGTAAGGAGCTGGAGGTGAAGGATAGGGATTTTGGAATGATTGTCACTGGAGATCGTGGGGAGCTTCGTTATAAAGGGACACGTTTTCAGGAGTTCGTGAGAGTGATGGAAGCGTAAGCCACATTAGCTGGGAGCGGGTCGTTGCCAGGATACCATTACATTACTGGAGGGAAGATGTAATATGCCACATGTTATTGGTGAACGCATTGTGCTGAGAGAGTATCGTCAGGAGGATATACCGGAAATACGAAAATGGGTCAATGACCCGGATATTACACGCGGGTTGAGCGATGCTTTTACTTATCCTCATTCTCAGACGAACAGCGAAGCCTATGTACAGATGATGATCGATGGTAACTCCGAGATCAAGGGCTTTGTTATTGCACATAAAGACACACTGGACTATATTGGACAACTGGATTTATTTAAAATCAACTGGTTGAATCGGCACGCCACGCTCGGCATTGTGATTGGGCGCGATGATAACCTGGGCAAAGGCTACGGACGTGAAGCGATCCGGCTATTACAGAAATTTGTATTTCATACACTGAACCTGAATCGGCTGGAGCTGGAGGTCTATGCATACAACGAGCGTGCATATCGCTGCTATCTGGCCTGCGGCTTCAAGGAGGAAGGTCGGCTGCGGCAAAAGCTGTTCAGGGAGGGCCAATACTATGACGTTATTCAGATGGGCATTTTGCGAAGTGAGTATAAGGCTGCGGAGCAAACGACGGAATCTCGATAATGAAAGTACATAAGTTATTTTATTCCGTCAGCTTTCTTCAATTTTTTATGAGTGAGATTACAGGGACTACGCTCATCTTATTTCTCTTAGCCAAAGGACTTTCTCTGCAAAGTGCGAACTTCTTACTACAGGTGCGATTGCAGACAAGCGAATCATAGAAGCCCGCGAGATTGCGGGCTTTTGGGGTAGATACCTGACATATTGAACATTTTATTCGTAATATCCCTCGGTTGATTTGCGTAATTGTTTGAATTGATTAGCATCATGACCGAACCACACTTGAGAATTCGTCCGTGCAGCCAGAGTGCGGATTTTTTCCACCGTATCCCGGTAACCAAGCAGATCATAAATAATGCCTGGCGGCTTGACGGGTGGACCGTAGCTTTCCGCTGAATAAATAGCATCCGAAGCGAGGATGATCCCCCCTGTCTCCGGCAGTTCAATATGCAAGCCTATCATCCCCCAAGCATGCCCGCTGCCAAAGTTGAGGATCTTGATGCCTTCAGCCAGCTCCAGGTTATCCTGATGGCGTTTGATTGTTTTCCACTGCAAGTGATTTTTGATCCATGCATCAATGTCCGCCCAGACATAAGCTCCTTCTTTTACATTACGGGCATAGCTCTGCAGCGCACCGTTCAACTCATCCTCATGTACGATAATGGTAGCGTTTGTGAACATTTCCAGGCACCCCGCGTGGTCCAAATGCAAATGAGAGGCAATGACGTACCTAATTTCCTCGGGTCTTACGTTCAACTGCTCCAGCCGGTTATGCAGGTAGCATTCCTCACTGGCCACCCAAGGAGATGCCAATTGCGTTGATTCGGCCCAACGCCCTTCGCTGCCCATCGAGTTCGGATTACATGCTGTATCAAACAGAATCTTTCCCTCAGGATGGTCGATCAATACTGTATAAATGGGGAATTCTGCGAATTCTGTTGACGCATTAGGATTGTTAATCGTAGCCGGGTTATGCATCGCAATGATCCAGTTCTTGTCCATGCTCATTCGTCCGTTATCCATCACATACAGTTTAGGCCGCGGTTTAATAATATTTGGCATGTTTGTTTCCTCCCAATGAAGAGTAATTTACAAGTAGATCTCTGACTTCACTCGTGACGATTACGCTGCCGTAGCGGCAGGTATAGACATACCTTAATATAAAATCTAAACTTACATAAGGAGGCACTTTAATGTGTCCAGGGTACTTTTAAGTGCATAGGAGGGGGTAGGATTTGACATCTTCAATCACCAAAAAACAACCCGACATCACGCTGGCGGGTTGTGGCTATAGCAGAGTTCTCGACATTATTTCCAACAAGTGGACGGCGCTCGTCATTTACGCATTGGAGAATGGGCGCATCAGATACGGGGATATTTCAAGAAGAGTCGAGGGCATCTCCAAAAAAATGCTGACACAAACGGTACGAAAGCTGGAGCGGGATGGGCTAGTCCAACGCCATATTACACCAACAGTACCTGCTACTGTGGAATATTCGCTAACCCCTTTAGGCGAAACCTTACTTCTACCGATGAAAGAATTAAGACAGTGGGGCAGAACGAATTATTCGCATGTAGAAGAGGCAAGAGTCAATTATGATCTGAAATACAGTAAGTGAAGATTTGGATTGTGCTTATCATCGGCTTGTTGATCAGCTTTTCGAACTCGGCGGGGAATACATTTCAACAGCCACGTCAGATCGGCCTTTCCGAACAAGGCATTTGGATCATGGGAATCATCAAGGCAGCCCTGTAATCTTTCATTATACAAGCCAAACTCGAACTATACTGAACTTGAAAAATAAACATCAAAACGGAGTAGGCGGAATGGTGCTGTACAACCGAAGCGGTCGCTTTTGTCCCCGGATTTTTACCTAGTTATATGATTATTCAAGAAATCCGGGGGAGGTGGCGATAGGAAGCACCATTCGACTGCGTAGTGGCACGATAAGTAACTTTTAAGTTCAGCCCCTTTGATCGTTATTATTCCGCGTTCCACAGCTTGAGACGATTTTGGATCAGTCCGGTGTAGATTTCTTCAGCCTTCGGCACGCCTGCCTGATCCAGCTCTTGGAGCATGCGGTCATAGATAGCATCAAATTGATCGGGCTTGGCGAGTACAGCTTCGGGAATCCGTTTGCGCACAATGTCCTGCGACTTCTGATAAATGACATTGTAGTTTGTATTGGTCGGAACGGGCATGTTGTAGGCGGCGCCCCATTCTTTCACCGGAAAATCCTTTTCGTTCGGGAACAGGTCCTTCCACGTTCGAGCATTGTAGGCTTGCAGTGATTTTTTTTCGGCCCGGCTGTAATTTTCAGTAATCATCTCTGGATAGTTCGTCGTATAGTAGTTGCCGGAAGGGTCCTTGATGCCGTCACCGTAATGCGGCCCCCATATCCAGTACAAACCGATGCCCGACTCTCTCATAAAGGCGGAATTATCGGTGTTTTTACGTTGCTGCACATCGGGCGGAATAACCCGTTTGCCGTTCTCTACATTGTAATGCTGGCCTTCGATTCCCCAGTTGCGCAAAATCTGTCCTTCGTCGGAGGCCAGAAAATCCAGAAACTTGATGGCACGCACGGGATTTTTGCACGAGGTCGTAATTCCGATCCCGTATGCAGCATCAAAGCCGAGCGGCTGGAGGGAATGATCCTTGTATTTCTCGCTTAACGTAACCGGGAAATGCGCGTAGGTAAATTCATCCTTGCCCGACGCTTTGAGCGCGTTTTCGGCATCCTGATAGTTCCACTCCTGATCAATGAGTCCAATCACACGACCTGCGGCGATTTTGGACTTGTATTGATCGCTTTTTTGCACAAAAGTATCCTTATCCAGCAGTCCTTCGTTGTACATATGATTCAGCCAGCGAAAATATTCCCGTTCCTCCGGGCGTTTGTAGTGGAGAATGGCTTTACGCGTCTTGGGATCGATATAATACTCTCCATCGTCCGGTCCGCCTGTAGCGGTAACTGCCGGATTTGTTACGGTAATTTGAATTTTCCAATCTTCGGCATCCAGGGAGAGGGGGATGGTAGGTTGACCGTTAGTGGTGGGATATAGGGCTACATAGTCCTTGAGTGCTTTTTCAAAATCCTGAACTGTGCGAATTTTCGGATAGCCGAGCTTCTCCAGCGCCTGATGCTGGATTTCGAACCCGGCTTGTGCGTCAAATGCAATGTGATCTACGCCTAAATTTGTCGGAATGGTATAGATGGCGGGGTCGTCATGGCTATATTTAATACGGTTAAAATAGTCTCCGTACACTTTCTTGATATTGGGGCCGTATTTATCAATCAGGTCGGTTAAGTCAATGAGTGCCCCGGCATCGACCAGCTTACCGACATCGTTTTTGGGATAGACTAGGTCAGGATACTCTCCGCTGGCAGCCATCAAAGCAAACTTTTCCTCACTCCGGCCATTGACGGCATGTTCTCCGTTCAGTGTCACGCCCGTTTTTTTGATAATTTCCTGTCCAATTGCATCCTTCATGTTATTCCAGTTCGAGCTGGCGTCACCACCAAAAAAAGTAAGTGTAACAGGACTGGTATCATCGGGATTTTCATTTTCTGCCGTACCGCCTGTTCCGTTTGCGCAGCCCGTCGTGACGAGCAGCAACAAAGCCAAGAGAAGGATGGAGCCTTGTCGTACCGACCTGATCTTGAACATCTGCAAAATCCCCCTTTATAAGTATGATTTACATAATGTAAGTGCTTTCAATAGTAAATTGTAGAAAATACCGAACCTTACGTCAAGTCATTTATGTTGATTTGTTATGTGTTTGTTTTTTTATTATGCAAACATATTTTGGTGGATGGTGTGGATTTGTGCAAATCTATCGTTTGATGATCTCAAACAAAGTGTGCTACGATGATACCAGTTTATGGGTACACCCATGCAATTGGAAAGGCAGAGGCAAAAAAAGATTCCGAATAGGGTTGGGTGAGAAGATGCGTGGAAAAGTAACGTTGCAGGAAATTGCGGATGCGGCTGGTGTTTCAAAGTTCGCTGTTTCGCGTGCATTGTCCGGCAAGCCCGGAGTAAGTGAGGAAACGAGGGCAGTGTTGGTCAAGCTGGCTGCCCAGATGGGCTATTTTCGCAATCATCCAAAGACAACGGGGGTGGAACCTCGGGACACAGATGCCGGGGAATGGTCGGGAACTGTGCTGGTGTTATTTCCAAATATACGGCACCAGAATAGAGAATCCAGGTATTGGGGTCCTGTGTTTGAAGGCATTTCTGAGCGCTTGAATGGAAAAGGAATGAACATGCTGACGTTAACGGAGCCTTCAACAGAGGATATGTTTGCTTTGCTGAATCCAGAAGCGATCAGGGGCATTATTACGGTAGGGTCGATTTCTACTTCTATATTGCTGAATATTTATCGGATGAGCATTCCGGTCGTTATGGTGGATCATTGGGATGCTGCGTTTTTAAGCGATACGGTGTTTACAGATAACCGCACATGTATGTCTGAGCTCATGAGAAATGTGCTGTGCAGGGGCTATACCCGCTTTCAATTTGTTGGAAATATCGACGATGCTCATAGTTTCTCTGAACGTTGGGAAGCTTTTCGCTCCACACTGGAGCTTGGAGGAATAGGATTAAAGCAAAATAGAGCCTTGCTCCACATGGGTGCGCAGAAGCTTGCCGAGGAATTGGACAAGCTGACCGAGGATGAATTGCCGGAGATGTTTGTATGTGTGAATGATGTGACTGCCGGGCACGTGGTGGATGCGCTCAAACGAAAGGGAATTGACGTCCCGAGGCGCTGTGGAGTGACCGGTTTTGACGATACGAGCGAGCAGATGCCGATTTATGCTACGGTTAGAGTGGATAAGGAGCTTTTGGGCATGCGTGCGGTGGATCAATTGCTATGGCGCATAACCAACCCGGATTCCCCCGTCGAGAAAAAGCTTCTGCACGCGGAACTGGTCGTACGAGAGGGGTATGCGCCGCGGCTCAGTCAGGGTAAGGATGATCATGAACACCCGATAAGTACAATCACATATAGTTGATGTCCAGATATAGATAGGTAGTTCCATACACGCGGACTGATAAAAAAGTCGCTTTTTAGCCTTTTGGGGCGAGGGCGGCTTCTCTTTGTTGTTTTGCAATTTTTTTTGTCGCAAAAAACGATTTGACTATTTTGTTAGCTTAATGTTATTTTTGTTATGTTTATAGAGGAGTCCAGATGTTCCCAATCATCCTTATAGGGAGGCTTGCGACGATGTTCAATGTGACAGGGTTGGATAACTGGAGGTTTAGGAAAGCACCAGGTGATGAGTGGCTTAGCGCGAAAGTACCGGGATGTGTGCATACGGACCTTTTACGACATGGCAAAATTCCAGATCCTTTTATCGGAACGAACGAGGCGGAGGTACAATGGATTGACAAACAGGACTGGATATACGAAGCCTGTTTTGAAATGAATGTGGAACAGCTTCAGTGCCCGTGTGTAGAATTGGTGCTGGAGGGCTTGGATACGTATGCGGAGGTAAAAGTGAACGGGCACCCCGTTTTGTCGGCCAACAATATGTTTCGGATGTGGAGGAGGGATGTGAAGGCATGGGTTCAGCAGGGAGGGAATCGGCTGGAAATCAAGTTCCGTTCTCCGGTAGCTGAGGATCTGCCCAAGCTGGAGCAATTGGGTTACGCGCTTCCCGCGCCGAATGATCAGTCCGAAGCAGGTGGTTTGGCGGACAAAAAGGTAAGCGTTTTCGCACGTAAGGCTCCTTACCATTACGGTTGGGATTGGGGGCCGAGGCTGGTGACGAGCGGCATTTGGAGACAGGTACGGGTGGAGGCATGGTCTGGTCTGATCGTAAGAGACTTATTTATCCGGCAGGATGAAATCAGTGTAGACAGAGCCAGACTCACGGCTGTTGCAGAAATTGAAAATGCGGGTGAGATCAGAGAAGCCGATCTGCGTATTTCTGCTGACGGCAGGGAATGGCTGAAGCCTGTTCGTCTGTTGAAGGGAAGGCAAACGGTGGAGCTGGAGCTGTACATGGGGCAACCCAGGCTATGGTGGTGCCGGGGACTGGGAGAGCCGCATCTATATACGTTTGCAGCCGAGCTTGTGGAGCAGGATGAAGGAGCTGTAATCGCGGAAAAAACGGTGAAAACGGGCTTGCGTTCGATTCGTCTTGTGCGTGAACAGGATGCGGCGGGAGAGAGTTTTTATTTTGAACTGAACGGGGTTCCAGTGTTTGCGAAGGGAGCCAACCATATTCCGAATGACAGCTTTGCCCCTGAAGTGACACGGGAAAGGTATCGGCATGAGATTGCCAGCGCTGCGGCCTCTCATATGAATATGTTACGGGTCTGGGGCGGCGGTATTTATGAGGAAAATATATTTTACGAGCTGTGTGATGAATACGGTTTGTTGATATGGCAGGACTTTATGTTTGCGTGCAGCATGTACCCGGGCGATCCAGCTTTTTTGGACAATGTGTCTAAGGAAGCGGAGGACAACATCAAGCGTCTGCGTAATCATCCATGTATCGCGTTATGGTGCGGCAATAATGAGATTGATTCAGCTTGGGCGCATTATGAGGAGAACGGGGGCTGGGGCTGGAAAAAGGATTATTCGCCAGCGCAGCGAGAGTGCATGTGGTCTGATTATGAGACGCTCTTTCACGGGATTTTACCGGAAATGGTACACACCTGGTCCCCGCAGACGGCATATTGGCCCTCGTCTCCACTGATCGGCCTGTCTGGAGACCGAAATCAGCATGCTCATCCGTCTTCGACGGCGGGAGATGTTCATTACTGGGGCGTATGGCACGCATCTGAGCCTTTTGAGCATTACCATGTGCATGTGGGGCGCTTTATGAGTGAATATGGCTTTCAGTCCTTTCCCGAATACAGGTCCGTGCGTGCCTATGCGGAAGAGAACGATCTGGAACTGGAATCGGTAGTAATGCTGGCGCATCAGAAGAACGGGGCGGGCAATCGCCTGATTAAAGAATATATGGAGCGATACATGCGGGAGCCGAAGGATTTTAAAGCCTTTCTTCCCATGAGTCAGATTTTACAGGCGGAAGCGATGAAAATGGCCATTGAGGCGCATCGGCGTTGCAAGCCTTACTGTATGGGCACATTGTATTGGCAAATGAATGATTGCTGGCCCGTTGCCTCCTGGTCGAGCATGGATTATTTTGGTCGCTGGAAGGCGCTGCAATATACGGCTAAGCGCAGCTTTGCCGATGTGCTGCTGAGCGTGGCGGATACGGAGCAGGGGAATAAGGCGCTGCATATTGTCAACGATACGCTAAAGCCAGTTCAAGGCACGCTGCGGCTGACGCTTTTGCATATCCGGGGTAGCAAGGCCGTCCGTGAAGAGGACATTCAGGTAGAGCAGCAAGCTAATGCAGCTGGGCTGGTACATATACTGCCTGCCGACAAATGGCTGAATGGCCTGAACCCTGCAGAGCATATAGTGGTAGCAGGTCTGATACAAAACGGTGAGCAGGTGGCTTCCTGTGAAGTTTATTTTGCAGACACAAAAGAGATGGAGTTGCCGCAGCCGAATATTGAAGTAACAGAGGTACAGGGAAGTGGAGGAAGCAGCTTTAGCCTTTGCTCGGATGTACTGGCGAGGCATGTATGGCTGTCGGCGGAGCGGGAAGGCATTTTTAGCGACAATCATCTGGATTTGGCTCCCGGTATTCCTAAAACGGTGGGATTTTTGGCTCTGGGCAGAGGGAGCTCGGCTTTTGAGGCAGCTTCTCCAGGCAAACTGACGGTATGCTCGTTGGTAGATTGGATACAGGGATAGAAAATAAACAGCTCAGGTTTATCCGTACTTCATGTAGGCGAAGCGGATAAGCCTTTTTGCTATCTAAAGCATTTTATGATGATATGTAGAGCGTTTTCATTATGTTAATATATTTAACAAAAATCACTTGGAAGAGGTGTGTGACCGTATCGTCTTCAAGGGCTATGATGTAGCAATTGGTATCGAAACGGGTTCACGCTGCTATCAGATGCCTACCTTACAGGAGGCCAAGACGATCATAGACGATTTGAAGGACGCGCCCGTATATCTATGGTATGCATTGGACATGGCATGATCATGGACCGAATGGGATTGTACGATAATGCCAAGGAAGCCAATGAAATGATCGACTATATTCTCGGTGTCCACATTCATGAAACGATAGGGTTATCCGATCACTGGTGCCCTTATGTTCATGTCACCTATAACAAGCTGCTGAACGGAGATTTTCCGAGAGCTGATTATCTGAGCCGGATAGATGAAGCAGGGCATCACCAGCACATTTATCACAGCAGGCTGCATACGGATTTTGGCGCTCCAGTTGCTCGATATCGGCAGAAGGATACCAGCGCGACGCTCATCCGAGGTTTCATCGTTCCTGTCGTTGCGGCATGGAGATGCGCGTCTGCTGGCGGTTCAGGCAGCTTCCTATTTCTCGCCAGGCTTTGTGCCTATGCAGGAGTTGACTGTCCATGAAACCGGCTGGACGCTATTGGGTCAGCAGGTCAAGGGCTATTACGGGCCTGTTGCTGCCTCCGATCTGCCGCCTATCTCGCAGGAGGAGATCAGTCCGTGGTATCTGCTCCCGCATCACAAACGACCACTAACCCATGAACAGAAGCATGAAATCCGGGTGGATGTGTGGACGCTTCGTTTTCGTTCAGAAGGTCCGTTGGATTGCATGACACAGATTTTATTTGTTTTTGGGCGTGAGGGAAAATTCACTTGCGGGGAATATAAACTGGTTAATGGAGCGCTTCCATTGAGCTTGAAGCGATTGTGGTGTACACTGTCCAGAACAGGTGTAAATTGGAACGACAAAAGGCTGGACGGCTGTAAAGGAGGAAAAGACACACATGTATGCCCGTTTAAGATCGCTAAATTATCCTATAAAAGGGTATGTTTTTATCGTATTAGCTGTATGCTCAGTGATCAGCACTCTATGGATCATTAACGTGCAGCTGCCCTCGGGAGGACGCCCTTATCGCTTTATATGGTGGAATATGATGCTAGCCTGGATTCCCATGATCTTGACCTTGCTGCTGGACGTCATTCATTGTTCCTGGAGAAGGGGGACGAGGACGTTTTTGTTGTGGATCACGGGAGCGGTATGGCTCTTTTTTTATCCCAATACTCCGTATTTAATCACAGATTTGCTGCATGTATTTGCAAGATATCCATTTCTTGGGGAGCAGCGCTTCTGGGGAGAGCCGTATTTCTGGAATCATGTACTGGGGATGCTGTTGGTCGCTGTCCTTGGGTTGACGATGGGATTTGTATCCCTCGAATCTGTGCGACAACTGGTACAACGTGCACGCGGCGGGTTTGTAAGCTGGCTGTTTGTGCTGGCGGTACTGCTGCTCAGCAGCTTGGGCATTTATATTGGCCGTTTCTTTCGAGGGAACACGTGGGACATTATTTCTGCACCTTCCCAGTTGTATGCGCAGGTGTCCTCCATATGGGCTGATACCCTACAGCGTACTCATTTTGTAGAGTTTAGCGGGATGGTATTTGCTATTTTGTTCATTAGTTATGTGTCCACAATGTGCGTGGTTTGGATCGGCAATAGCCGTCGGGATGAATGGCGTAACTGGTGATTTCGATGCGACCGAGTGGCTGAGTAGCCGAGTAGCTTCATAAGATTGAATAGAGAGGGGGGATAGAGACAATGAACGGACACAACCGATCAGATATTCGCGCAGGGCTTCAGGTGGATATTGTGCTTAAAAAAGATCAGCCTACCGGAAAGTTGACGCGAGGAACGGTGAAGGACATTTTGACCAATTCTCCACGTCATCCGCATGGAATTAAAGTGCGTTTGGCAGACGGACAGGTTGGGCGTGTCAAGCATATCGTAGCTAATTAGAATAAAGCTGTAATGATAGTGGAGGGTGGTTATAGAATGCATGCTAAAGCATTTTCTAACCACCCTTTGATGTATCCTGAGATCCAGTTTCTGGGGCTATATATGCGTCATGGGACGGTTGTTGAGATGTATGGTTGCGGCATCCATGTAGCTATCCAGCAGCCGTTCGAAAATGCGATCCCACGTCTGTTCCATGCTGTAGGCTCTACCCGCAACAGACATAGAATCACGAAATGGTCTGTCTTTGTACAACAGGTGCACAGCTTCGGCAAAGGCAGCGGCATCTCCGGCAGGACACAACAAGCCCGTCTTCCCATGGATGAGATTATCCTTTACCCCGCCTTCATCGGCACCGACCACGGGTGTTCCGCTCGCCATGGCTTCCAGCACGACGTTGCCGAATGTTTCTGTAGTGGAGGGAAACAGGAATACATCCGCTGCGGCGTATAGCTCCGCTAATTCCTGCCCTTTCACAAAGCCAAGCCAATGGACTGCATGCTCTGGCACCCCCATGTCTGCCGCTGTTTTGGCCTTATACAGTGGACCGTCTCCTGCAATGACCAGCACAGATTCTGCCCGGACAACGTCCGGCAACTGGAGATAGGCATCCAGTAAGGTGTCTATTCCCTTCTCCAGTGCAAGTCTGCCAACATATAAAATAACGAATGCGTCTGCACGAATGCCCCATTTTTTCCATACTGCATAACGGTCCACTTTCGGTTGGAAACGTTGGGTATCAATGCCCCTGCCCCAGATTTCGAGCTGACTCATTCCTTTATTGCGCAATAGCTCCATGGTTGACCGAGAGGGTACGTATACTCTTTCACAATGTCTGTGAAACCAGAGCATGTATTTCCACAAGGCAGGTTCAAGCCAGCGAAGCTTGTAATATTCGAGGTATTTATCAAAGTGGGTATGATATGAGGCGACGAGTGGAACATGGTGTTTGGCTGCGTAGCTTGTTCCGTACAGGCCAAGGTTAAACGGGGTAGCGACATGAATCAGGTGCGGGGAAAAGGCGGTCAAACGGTCGTTAATCTGTTTGGCGTTGGGAATTGCAACTCTGCATTCCCGGTACAGCAAAAAAGGGATGCTCCGAAACCGTTCTACACCCGGCCCAGAGGGCAGATGATAGTCTGCCTCTGGTGCGAAGACAAGTGTAGATACCCCATGTTTCTCCAGATAGCCAATCCATCGTTCCAGTGTCAGGGCAGCGCCATTTACGTCAGGCGCATACGTGTCCGTAAATAATGCGACTCGAAGCATGCCTTCATTCCTCCTCCGCCATTCTCATTTATCCTATGACGTACCAAGGGAGTCCGCTTGGAGGCTCCGGCTTTTATTGTGCCATGATTTTGTTTACGGGCTTGCCGGGTTTTGTAAAAGCTGACCCGCGGACGGGCGGTTTTCTCGGAACATCCAATAGTAGACGAGGGAGGACAAAATATAAAACACACCTGTCATGCTGAACGTGATGGCATAGCCCCAGTAATTGCCGTAGGTCGTAATCAGATAGGCTTGTACAGGTCCCATGCCTGCGGTTCCTAGCATCCAGGTCGTCTGGAGAACCGAGTTGGCAATACCCCGGTTTTTATCCGATACACGTTCCACCAGAATGGCGGTTTGCAGCGGATTGGCGGCATTCATCAACGCTTGCCTGAACAGAAAGCTGATGGAAGCAATCCAGAGGACATTCGTGAAGCCGGTAATCAGGAGAAACGGGAGCGAGAGCAATTGGAAGCCAACGACAGCCTTGACCAGTCCGATTCGGCTGCTAAGTGTAGGCCCGATCAGCATGGAGAGGATCGTCATCAGCTGACCGAGAGCAATCAGCAAGCTCATCGCACTGAGCGATACGGAAAAGCGGTTCGTAAAATACAAATTGAGATACGGGATGACCAGACCTGAGCCCAACCCGAGAAAAAACTGGGCAAGCACAAATTGTCCGATGACCCGGGTATCCGAAGAAGCAGCAGGAGCAGGTGGTACTGGTAAAGCGGACGTGGATTCCGCCGTATTCGCTGATACCGGTTCAGGTGTCGATTTCGCAAGGGCCGCTTCTTCTTCGACGTGAGTTGCTTTTGTCATGAACAATAATGGTATAAAAGCGGTTAATGTTGCCGTTCCCCCGAGGAACAGAGCAACCCGCAGACTGGAGAGCTGTGTGATCCCCCACGTTTGCAGCCCATCTGCAAGCACACCCCCGCCAAAGCTCCCCATGACCTGTGCTGCGAGTACAAGAGCCGAGTAATAGCTGAATATTTTCAAGCGTTGGGCTTTGCTGATGCTTTCCGCTAAAAAGGGTACAGCCAGCACCTGAATAAAGGCGGCGAATACGCCCGAAACGACGGCGAAAACCAGCATACTGCTGCTGGTATCTGTAAAGGTACGGATGAGAAAGGCAACACCGCTGAATAACGCACCGATGACCAGCATGTGTTTGCGGCTCCTCCGATCCCCCAAAAAACCGACCGGAATAAACAGCAAGGCTGTAGCCAGTGCTTGCATGCTCACCACTCGGCCATTCATGTCATCCCCAAAGCCAAGCCCCTGGATATACAGGTTATACAGAACGGAAAACATTCCCGTACCCATCTGGTACAGCAGATTGGCGATAAAAAATAATTGGATATTACGCGGCCACTTTCGAGGCTCGTCTAACATTTTGTTAATCCATGGCACGATGCGATCCTCCTGTGACGTTGATGCAGATCAGTAAATTGTATTGATATGTATTCTAGCAGGATCTGTGCATTTCATAAACATTCCTTGGCTTCGATTTTTTTTGGGTAATAATAAAGCATGGACTTTACAATGAAATTTCATTATAGTAATTCGGTATGAATAAATTAGAAGGGTAAGCAGGAGGGATGGCTTTGGCTTTTGGAGCACGGGTGTTAAAAACGGGGATCGCAGTGACGCTCGCCCTTTTTCTGAGCATGCTTTTGAATACCCATTCGCCTGTGGGGGCAGCGATAGCCGCTATTTTTGCCATGCAACCGTCAATATACAGGTCGTGGCGTTATTTTCTGGATCAGCTCCAAACAAGCACATTAGGTGCAATCATGGCGTTGCTGGGCGGAATGGTATTTTCAAATGAACCGATTGCGGTCGGATTAGTATGTGTACTGGTACTAATGATATGTCTGAAAATAAATATGGCAGATACGGTAGGATTAACACTGGTAACCGTTGTTTCTGTCATGGAAGCCTCGGATGACTGGAAATTTGCCGTGACCCGTTTTGTGCTTACTTTAATAGGGATTGTTTCTGCTTTTGTTATTAATATTACGGTGTTTCCTCCGAAACCGAAAAGACAGTTTATCAATCAGATTCAAAGTGTATTTAACAGTATGTCCTTGCTGCTGCGCACCGCCATTTCCGATGAGATTAAGGAGTCTGTCTTTAAAGAGGAAAAAGGTAATCTGGAGGGAGCCATAAAATCGCTATCGGATAAATATCATTTGTTCGAGGAAGAGCAGAAGAAGCTCAAGCGCTCTCGGTTCAGTCAGACGAGACAGATGGTGGTATACAAGCAAATGCTCGGAAGTTTGCATAAAGGGTATGAGGTACTGGATGCGGTGGAAAGGCACTACTTCCAGTCTGTGCGACCGAAGGGAACGGATGCGTTTTTTGATGGTCATCTGGAACTGCTGATTCGGTTCCATGAACATGCGCTGCTGAAGTTTGAAGATAAGCTGAAACCGAACGAGGACGAAAGCGAAATGTTCCAGCATGCGAACGGTGAGTTTATGAAGCATGCGATTACCCGTTTTGACCACTGTCAGGAGGGGATGCTGAGACTCTCGATTGTGGCTGCTGCGATGTATGACTATGGTCATCAACTGGAGCGGTTGAGCAGACTGGCGGAACATATTCATCCTGTGGAAGAGAGCAAGTAGCGAATATATGAAAAAGCAAAAAGCGGCCGTGTTCATCTTACAGATGGACGACCGCTTTTTGCGTATATGAAAACATAAAAAAAGCCCGCTGGTTGCGAACAGGGGTTGAACTTGCTACAATAGAGGATGCTATGTTTATGGTAAAACCATGAATTTAAAGTCGTTAATTACACTTCTTATTACATTATAGCATGTTTCAAAGTGTAAGTCAATTTTCCCGGATCAGAGGGATGCCATGGGTATACCCAGGTCCATAATAGAGCATAGTTTAGCCCTGCGGTGGAGCAGGAGGAAACGGAACAGGAGTGATGTCAGTGACTACTGAGCAGCAATGGAACGAGGAACAACGGAGAGTAGAGGATGTGACTGCTGTCATTAGCGGGCGTATTCGGAAGCTGGAGACGGAGGTTGGCTCTGTACGTGGAGATGTCGTAGATATGCGTAAAGATTTTTGGGATGAGGTAACGATCAATTTCAGCGAGGCGGATGATGTGGGCGAGACCTCCACCAGCTTGCGTCAGCAATCCGAAATTTTGTCGGAAAGGGAGCGCAGGCACAAGCATTCCACTGAGGCGCTGGGCCGTCTGAAAAAGCTGCTGGAATCACCGTATTTTGCACGTATTGATTTCGCTGAGGAAGGACAGCCCGCAGAGCGTGTTTATCTGGGGATCGCCTCCCTGCTGGATCATCAGGACGAGGAATTTCTGGTCTATGACTGGCGTGCGCCTATTTCCAATCTGTATTACGATCATATGCCGGGTCCCGCTTCTTATAAGTCTCCAGCAGGGGAAATGGAAGGAGAACTGACGCTCAAGCGCCAATTCTCGATCCGAGGTGGACAGATTCGTTTTATGTTCGATACAGGGGTAACGATTGGAGACGAGCTGCTCCAGGCGGTGCTGAGCCGCAGCTCGGATGCTCAGATGAAAAGTATTGTGGCAACGATCCAAAGGGAGCAGAATCGCATTATTCGTGATGATCGAAGCCGTATGCTCATCGTACAGGGGGCGGCGGGAAGCGGCAAAACCTCTGCTGCGCTCCAGAGAGTAGCCTATTTGCTGTATAAGTACCGTGACCGCTTACGCGCGGATCAGGTAGTGCTATTTTCGCCCAATCCGATGTTTAACAGCTATGTTTCAACGGTACTTCCAGAATTAGGTGAAGAAAACATGCTCCAGGCAACGCTTCAGGAGTATTTGGAGCGTCGGCTGGGCCGGGAGTTTCAATTGGAAGACCCTTTTGAGCAGCTGGAATATGTATTGTCGGCATCTTCACAGCCGGGGTATGAGGCCAGAATGGAAGGCATCCGCTTTAAGTCTTCCAAGACGTTTTTGCAAGCCATTACCGGATATAAGGCGTATTTGGAGCAGGAGGGTATGCGTTTTAAACCGATCCGGTTTCAAGGGCGCGAGGTGGTTCCATTGGAGGAAATGGTGCATAAGTTTTATGGGTTTGATGCTTCGGTTCGGCTGGCGAATCGGCTGGAGCTGCTGAGGGACTGGATGCTCAAGGAACTGGCCCGTTTCGGTAAGGAGGAATGCTCCGCTCCATGGGTGGATCAGCAGATGGATCTGATGGAGCCGGAGGATTACCAGCGTGCTTATAATCGCATGCGGCGTAAATCCAAGAATAAGGGCCATACCTTCGACGATTTTACACGTGAACGGGAAATATTGGCGCGAATGGTGGTCAGTGATCGCTTGAAGCCTTTGCGTAAATGGATCAAAGCGCTTCGTTTTGTGGACACGACCCGCTTATACGGTGAGCTGTTTCAGAATGAGACGCTCCTGAGCCAACTGGCCGATCACGCCGAGCTGCCGGATAGCTGGAGCGAAATCAGCCGTCAAACGCTGGAACGGATGCAGGCCGGGGAACTGGCGTATGAGGACGTGACCCCCTTTTTATATCTGCGTGAGCTGATGTTGGGCTTCCGTTCCAATAGCCATATCCGTCATGTGTTTATTGATGAAGCACAGGACTATTCACCCTTCCAATTGGCTTTTTTCAAACGCTTGTTTCCACAGGCTAAAATGACCGCGCTGGGCGATTTTAATCAGGCGATCTATGCGCATGCTTCTGTGCTTCAGGATGCGGAGCCTCTCTATGAGCTGTATGGAGCGGAACAGACCGAGATGATTTCCCTGACACGCAGCTACCGCTCGACACAGGAAATTGTGGAGTTTACCCGGGGGATGGTGGCCGGGGGCGAGCATATTGTACCGTTTAACCGCAAGGGTGAGAAGCCTCGTGTTACGGAGGTACATTCGCATGAAACGCTGCATCGTCTGATCGTCGGGAACATCACGGAATTGCTGGCAGAAGGCTATGAATCCGTGGCAGTAATCTGCAAAAATGCTGGAGAAAGTGCAGCGGCTTTCGAAGCGCTCGAAGGGCAGTTGCCTGTGAAGCCAAGGCTGATCAAGAAGACAACTCCGGCTTTTGAAAAGGGAGTCCATATCATTCCGGCTTACCTGGCGAAAGGCGTAGAATTTGATGCGGTCCTGATCTATGACGGATCAGCGGAGCAATATCAGCGTGAAAGTGAGCGCAAGCTGTTCTACACTGCCTGTACACGGGCTATGCATTTGCTGCACATCTATACGATAGGCGAAATTACACCGTTCGTGAGTTCGCAGGAATCGGATACGTATACCTATAAGGTGGAAGAAAGTGATCCAGTTATGTAAGATTGGCATAATGGTGTGTATTCCAGTAACATAAGCAAATAAGTGAGGATTTTGCAAAAATCCTGAAGCAAAACAGGCAAGAAGCATAAACGGAGGTTACAAAACGTAATGGACATGAAGAGTGTATTTCAACGCCCGCCGCTGGCGGACTGTGTACCCGAGCTGGTAGCTACAGCCAGAGGGGAGCGCAAGGCATCGCTGGTTATCCGCGGAGGAACGCTGGTCAATGTGGTATCGGGCGAATTATTACCGGGAATGTCTATTGCTGTGCAGGGCTCCCGTATCGCATACGTCGGTCGGGACGTTAGCCATACCATCGGAGAAGACACAGTAATCATCGAAGCGGAAGGCCGCTATATGGCACCGGGATTACTGGACGGACATTGCCACATCGAAAGCACGCAGCTTACCGTAACGGAGTTTGCAAAAGCAGTGCTGCCGCTAGGCGTGACGGGAGGTTTTTTTGACCCGCATGAAATTTCCAATGTGCTCGGTCTGAAAGGGCTTCGCCTGATGCTTGATGAAGCACGTACGACACCGCTGGCTGCTTACTTGCAGGTGGCTTCTTGTGTTCCGTCCACAGGGCCGGAACTGGAAACGACAGGGGCCTCCTTTGGCCCTGCGGAAGTTGAGGAAGCCTTAAGCTGGGGCCCGGATATGATCGGGCTGGGCGAAGTCATGAATTTCCCGGGCGTCGTCTATGGAGACGATGTGATGATCGGGGAAATTCAGGCCACGCTGCGCGCGGGCAAGGTGGCGGACGGCCATTTTACATGGGCCTCCGACGATTGGCGGCTGCCGGTATATGCAGCCGCAGGGATTACGGGCGATCACGAATGTGTCACGCCCGAGGATGTAGCCGAGCGTATCCGGCTCGGCATGTATGCCAAAATGCGGCAGGGCTCCGCATGGCATGATGTGGCCGAGACCATCCGTGCCAGCACGGAAATGGGTCTCGACACGCGCCGCATGATGCTGGTGACGGATGACCGCAGCGCGGAATCCTTGCTCCATGAGGGTCAGATGGACTTCGTCGTCCGTCATGCTATTGCGCAGGGCGTCAAGCCCGTGACCGCGTTTCAGATGGCTACGCTGAATACGGCAGAGCGCTTCGGCGTAGCGCGGGATATCGGCTCGATCATTCCGGGGGCGATTGCCGATATTATTTTGCTCGATGGCCGTCTGGCCGAAGTGAACGTGACCGCTACAATTGCGGCGGGTCAACTGGTGGCCGAGCACGGCCAAATGGTCGCCGATTGGGATGGCTTCGCTTATCCGGCGGAAGTGATGGACACGGTCCGTCTGGGACGCGACCTGAGTGCTGCGGATTTCCGCATTGCGGCTCCCGTACAGGAGGGAGACGTGCCTGTACGTGTCATTCGTGTCACGGAAAATCATGTGGACACGAAGGAAGTGCGGATGACCGTTCCGGTCCGGGGTGGTGAGGTCACGGCAGATCCCGCGCAGGATCTGTGCAAAATAGCCGTCTTCGAGCGGCATCATGCCAGTGGCAGCCACGCGGTGGCACTCGTGACGGGCGTCGGTTTCACCGAGCCAGCCGCCATTGCCATGACCGTGGCGCATGACAGCCACAACCTGCTCGTCATTGGCAACGATGACGAGTTGATGATCCAGGCGGCGAAGCAGGCCGTGGCTATGCGCGGCGGCGTGGTGGTCGTGTCCGCCTCGGGCGAAACACGCTTCCCGCTGCCTATCGCCGGGCTGATGTCTCCTGCGCCGTTTGCAGAGGTGGCTGCGCAGTCCGAGAGCATCAGCCGGGCACTTCAGCAATCCGGCTGTGTGCTGAACAACGCGCTGATGACATTGTCGCTGCTGGCGCTGGTCGTTATCCCTGAAATCCGCCTGTCGGATCAGGGACTTGTTGTGATCGGAGCAGACGGTATCCGCAAGGTATCGCTCTTCGTGGAAGAGGATACTGCGGAAGCCTGATAGGCTAGTAGCCCCTGTTTACTGCATTTAATATCAAAAATTTTCCTTCCAAGCAGGAATACGGGGAGCAATGAGCATATGCATCAGTATTATCGTTCATTAGAGCAGATGGTTTATCAGGCCTCGATTATAGAGCAGGATTGGAACAGATTTGTAGAACGAACCCATGTGAAGCATGTGCAACAGGGAACGTATCTGATCGAAACGGGTGAACCCGTGAATCATGCCTATTTTTGCTCAGAGGGATTATTCCGTTTATTCTACACTTTAGCAGATGGCAGGGAGTATAATGTTGGCTTTTCGCCAGCAGATGATTACGTAACCTCTTACGGAGCTATGGTCCAAGGAGAGCCGTCGACCTTTACCATTGAGGCTATGGAGGATTCGATAGTCATTGAAATCCCCTATGACGTACTGAAGGAGCTTATGGATACAAGCCATATGTGGGAAAGATTCGTACGCAAGAGTGTAGAGAGACTATACATTCGAAAAGAGGAACGGGAACGCGAATTACTGTATCTTTCCGCCAAGGAACGTTACCAAGCCTTTCTGCTCAAGTATCCCGGATTGGATAAACGAATTGCCCAGTATCATATCGCCTCGTACATCGGTGTATCCCCCGTTTCGCTTAGCCGATTGCTCCGCAGCGATCCGCATTAACATAGGTTAATGCAGCTTGGAGGACAAGCAGCATACAATAACGTTAGTCCATTCGAGCTTTATAAAAAAGGGGATAGGCATATGCGGTATATGATGATTGTAATGTTGGAATTTTATCCTTCCTGGCTGGCTTTGCCTCGGGAAGAGCGTCGAAAACATGCGGCATCCTTGCAGGAGAGCATTCAAAAATATAGCGAGCATGTTCAAGTTCGTTTTTTTGATGCAGAGGCGCTTCCCGGCAAGGATTACACTGATTTCGTCGTATGCGAAACGGAGGATATGAGACAGTATCATTATATGTGGGAAGAAATTCGGGACTCGGAGCCATACACCAAGGGGTATATGAAGATAAAAGATGTGGTCATGGGCATGGAAAATGCATTTCAGTCCTATGAGTCAGAAATACTACAGATGGAAAAATAACATGGATACCCATGCAAAAGAAGGCGGATTCTTGAGCTGTTCATATTCAGCTTAGGAATTCGCCTCTTTCTTTTTGCCATCATTCAGCTTATATCTGTGACCAAGGGGGCTGCTGCAAGCATCTGCTCGGCTTCGTGCTGCTTGCGATATTGTGAAGGGGGCATGCCGTTCCATTTTTTAAAGGTTGCGATAAAATAACTCAGATTGTCAAAGCCAACCTCCAGCGCAATATCGACCACTTTGCGGTCACTTTGCTCCAGCAGTCTGCAAGCCTTCTGAACCCGGTGGTAATTGATGTATTCGACCGGGCTTTTTTGCACCATTTGCTTGAAGAAACGGCAAAAGTGTCCCTCGCTCATACGAATCTCATCCGCGATATCCCGCAAACGAATGGGCTCATGAGCATGATTGTTGATATACGCCAGCGCTTTTTTGATCCGTTCGACCTTGCTGCGTTGACCTGCCATAATCACATCCTCTCCGTTAGCCGGGGTCATATGAGGATACATGCTGGCGATGATGCCATAGAGCTGTGCCTTGGTCGCCAGCTCACGGGCAGGTGCATTCTGCTCATGGCTGGTAATGATGCGGCGTAGCGAGGTCAGCACCTCCTGTTCCCAGGGCAGGACCCCGCGAATGTGAGGGGGAACGACGAGCTTTTTGCTGATAAAGGGGTCGATAAACTGCTCCTGCACCGTATCCTGTGTCCGGCTGTGCAGCAGATCGGGATGAAACACCACAGCAGAGAATACGCAGCTTGGAGCATTTTTTAAATATCCGGCGTGAAGCTCTCCGCTGTTGACAAAAAGAGCCTCACCTTCACTGACCTCGGTGTATTCCATATCCGTCTGAAAGACGGCGCTACCCTGCTCCACGACGATAAACTCCATTTCCTCATGCCAATGAGACTCCAGCACGCTGTTTCCGTTCAACTGCTCTACGCTCGGATACACGCTGACCGGATACATAGGGTTACCATGAATGCGGTTTTCCCGCAACATTTCCCGATTCATTTCACCCGCTCCCCTCCTGATTTTTGTTTTGTATAGAAAATATCAAAATATTGATACAATACGTCAAAATAAAAGAAGTAAACCCTTACATAAATCAATATTATTATAGTAAGGATTTCGAAAAAATCCAACCAGTGATTTTATCTGGGTTCAACAATATATAGATCGAAACGGAGGAAATAAACAGATGAAATTTACAGATGGCTATTGGATGATCCGCAAAGGCTATGAGATCCAAAACCCTGCCGAAATCCGTGATATTGTGACGGAAGATGCTTCCATGACGGTATATGCGGCGACCCACCGGATTGAGCATAAAGGAGACACCCTGAACGGGGCGTTGCTGAAAGCGACCTATAGCTCGCCGATGCCGAATGTCATTCGGGTACGCTTTAACCACCACAAGGGGCGGGTGCATCATGGACCGGATTTTGAAATTC
Source organism: Paenibacillus terrae (assembly GCF_005217525.1). Taxonomy (GTDB): domain Bacteria; phylum Bacillota; class Bacilli; order Paenibacillales; family Paenibacillaceae; genus Paenibacillus; species Paenibacillus terrae_C. The sequence continues at coordinate 267,764 of NZ_PNXQ01000014.1, forward strand.
GCACCTTGCCAACAGAGGTGGATATTACGGTAGGTGAGGACACAGCGGTTCTGAAAAGCGGCAATCTGAGTGTGCGCGTCGGCCGTGGAAAGAGCTGGGACGTAGGTTTTTATGTGGAGGATCGTAAAATCACGGGTAGCGGACATCGTGGGCCAGGATACATTACAGACCCGCAGGCTCAGCCTTTTTTCCGGGAGCAGCTGGAGTTGGGAATCGGGGAGTACATATACGGCCTCGGGGAACGCTTCACTCCATTTGTGAAAAATGGGCAGGTGGTCGATATCTGGAATGAGGACGGCGGCACGAGCAGTGAGCAGGCGTACAAAAACATTCCATTTTACCTTTCTAATAAAGGGTATGGTGTGTTTGTCAATCATCCGGAAAAGGTATCGTATGAAATTGCATCGGAAAATGTCTCGAAGGTGCAGTTTAGCGTCTCCGGCGAATCGTTAGAGTATTTTATAATTGGCGGAGCTAACCCTAAAGAAGTGCTGGACAATTACACCAAGCTGACGGGCAAGCCCGCGTTACCACCAGCCTGGACCTTTGGTTTGTGGCTGACGACCTCGTTTACGACCGATTATGATGAAGCGACGGTGAATCATTTTGTGGACGGGATGGCTGAGCGTGATTTGCCGCTCTCTGTATTCCATTTTGACTGCTTCTGGATGAAGGAATACCAATGGTGCGATTTCCAATGGGATCAAGATATGTTCCCGGATCCGGAAGGTATGCTACAGCGTTTGAAAGCGAAGGGACTCAAAATTTGCGCATGGATTAACCCGTATATTGCGGAAAAATCCATTTTGTTCGATGAAGGCATGGAGAACGGGTATCTGGTCAAAACCGCCGATGGCGGCGTGTGGCAATGGGATATGTGGCAGGCGGGTATGGGGCTGGTTGACTTTACCAATCCAGCTGCGGTGGCCTGGTATCAGGATAAGCTGAAGGTGCTGGTGGATCAAGGTGTGGACTGTTTTAAAACTGATTTTGGCGAGCGGATTCCTACGAATGTGGTGTATCATGACGGCTCTGATCCGGTGAAAATGCACAATTATTACACGCATTTGTACAACAAGGCTGTATTTGACGTGCTGGAGGAAAAACTGGGTAAAAATGAAGCGGCGTTATTCGCACGTTCCGCTACGGCGGGGGGACAGCAGTTCCCGGTTCACTGGGGCGGTGACTGCTCATCGACATATGAGTCGATGGCGGAATCACTGCGGGGCGGCTTATCGCTTGGCTTGAGCGGCTTTGGCTTCTGGAGCCATGATATTAGCGGCTTTGAATTAACGGCTGCGCCGGACGTGTACAAACGGTGGGTACAATTTGGACTATTGTCCTCCCACAGTCGTCTGCACGGAAATGAATCATACCGTGTACCTTGGCTGTTCGATGAAGAATCGGTGGATGTGGTACGCAGCTTTACGAAGCTCAAATGTTCATTAATGCCGTATCTGTATCCGTCCGCTGTGGAATCCTCGGTGAAGGGTCTGCCGATGATGCGTGCTATGGTGCTGGAATTTCCGCAAGACCCGAGCTGTGCAACGCTGGATCTGCAATACATGCTGGGCGATTCCATTTTGGTGGCCCCGATCTTTAATAAGGAAGGCAACGTACAGTATTACGTACCGGAGGGCCAGTGGACGAATCTGTTGACGAATGAAACCGTGTCGGGTGGTCGCTGGGTTAACGAGCATCACGATTTTACAACCCTGCCCGTGCTGGTGAAGCCGAACACGCTGCTGGCGATCGGTCATGAGGACAGCCGTCCGGATTATGATTATGCAGAACAAGTGGCTTTTCACTTGTTCGAGCTGGGTGAAGGGCAGCAGGCTCGGACGGTTATCGTGAACACTTCTGGTGAAGAAGAGCTAACCGTTACTGTCAGTCGCAAGGCTGCTGTGATTACGGTGAAGGCAGAGGGTGCGGTTAAACCATGGTCACTGGTTCTGCGGGGTATTCACGAGGCTATTCAGGTCGAGGATGGCAGCATTCAAACGGGAGAGCAGGGTGTGATCATTACACCAGCCTCAAGCGGACAGCAGGAGCTTGTCATTCACTTGGGATAGATCATGTACACTCGCTCACAAGTAAAATTCGTCATTCTATAGTGTAGCAATGTATTGCAAAAAGGGGCTTGCCTGATCAAACGGGCAGGCCCTTTTTTGCTTTGGAGTCGTAATGGAAATTTTCAACGTAGGTTTCAATTTTTGTTTACCCTTGCTGAACAAGCATCGGTACGATGAACTGCCTGAATATGTCCACAGGAGTCCGCTTCTTTTTGAACTTGTCAGCAGTAACAATAACCACCATGTCATAAGAGGGTACGACAACAATGTATTGACCGCCAAAGCCGAGCGCGTAATAATAATCCGTTTCAGTGCTTTTCTCCGTTTCGTCTGAAAAGGAAGAAGCCCACCAGTGCCAGCCGTAAAAGGCTTTTTGGGGTTTGGCCGTAGGAAGGAGCGCACGAGTGGACTGCCGGATTGTCTCTGCCTGGATGAACTGACGGCCTTCCCGGCTTCCTTCGTTTAGGTAAAGCAGGCCAAATTGGAGCATGTCCATGGGTTTGAGATGCAGCCCAAAGCCACCCGTATGAGTGCCGTGAGGATCGGTTTCCCAGTGGTAGCTTTCAATACCCAGCGGTTGGAATAACTGCTGCTCGGCAAATTCAGCTACCGCTTGTCCAGAAGCTTGACGCAAAATGGTAGCCAGAAGCTGAGAACAGCCGGAGTTGTACTCCATTCGGGTACCTGGTACATCAGCGAGCGGCTGCGACAGCACAAATTGCACCCAGTCTGATGTTTTGCTCATCGTCGGAAATGAATTTTGCCCGCCAAATTCAGTCCAGTTAAAGCCCGCGGACATTGTTAACAGATGTTCAATCGTAATATCACGCTTTCGTATATCACTGTCCTTGGCAATCTGGGGAAAAAATTCGAGGATCGGTGTGGCTGGTTGCGGTACGATTTGCTGATCCATGGCGATGCTGACTAATGCGGCAAGCACGCTTTTGGTGCAGGAATTTATTTTATAGAGTTCATTCGCAAATTGAGGTTCACGATAGTATTCCAATGCCATGCTCCCCTGCTGGAAGATCAGGCAGCTACGGATTTCCAGCTCGGTCAGCCCGCAAACAAGCGGTGTAAGTTCCAGACTACTCAAGTAAGTCCCTCCTTGACATTTAAAGTACATAAATAAATAGTATATCATTTTTAAAGATCACCAATCTGACAAATCTCATGATCATCTAATAAGAGATGAATATAAGGAAGGCGTTACTTTTTTTTGTGTTATTTCAGAAAAGAACATATTAATTCACCATATTGTCACAATAATTTGAAAAAACTATACACTTTTCTTGTTTCGTTCAAAAACTTCAGCGAATTAAACGATATATAGTAAGTTGACATTATATTCAGACATAACTGGGGGACCGATTCATGAATTTAACGATTAAGGCTAAAATGATTCTTAGTGCGCTGCTTATTCCAGGTGTAATTGCAGCTATGCTGCTGACAAACTACATTCTGAGCGTACAAAATGAGAATAAATACAAGGATGTTGTGAATCGTGAAGAGACCATTGTATATAATTCAAAGTCTCTTCAGTTTTTATTAAACGGGATATCTAATGACGAGCGAGGATACTTGCTAACTCGGGATGAACAATATGGAAAAGGAATTGAAAGCAAGCAGAGCGAAATTGTGAAGCTGCTTCAGCAAACGGAAGCTTTGCTCGATCTGAATGCAGGAGATATGAAGAAAACGATGGATGATTTGAAAATGGGAATCAACTCCTATTTCAACCGCGTTCATGGATTACTGAATACAGCGGGTTACCGGAGTACGAGCGATATGTTCCCACCGTTTTCGGATTTACTCGATACCTATGAAAATGAACGGGTTCAACGGAAACAGCTTGATGTGAAAATGATGGCGTTCGTTAAATCTCAGGAGGACATAGTAGCGGCGAAAGTACAACAAGCCCACCAAACCATGACCAACACGATCTGGATTACGAGCATTCTGGGCTGTCTTATTATCATTTACAGTATTGCACAATCGATCATTTTGATTCGCTCCATCCGGCCGTTGTACCATATGAATGAACAGTTGCTGGAGATGTCAGCGGGCGGCGGAGATTTACGTAGTCAACTCGATATTACGTCCAGGGACGAGATTGGCATGATTGCCAGCTCGTACAACAAGCTGATCGCGGGCTTTCGCAATATTATTGTAGATGCCCAGGACACGGCGCGTACCTTAACTGTGACTGCCGAGCGGGTAAGCCTGAGCACTGAAGAAATGAATCAGGCCAATCGTCATACTTCCGGTGTGATGGAAGAGCTAGCGACTGGCATGGAGCATCAGGTCGATGACATCACACAGGCCACAGATGCAGTAAAAGAGCTTGCTCATGGACTGGAGCATATTGCGGTGACGAGCCAGCAGGTGTACAAGCTGTCGGATTCGGCTGCTAAGGACGCAGTAGCAGGAGAACAATCCATCGGTCAAGCGATGAGACAGATGGAAAAGGTAAGCGAAAGTGTAGACAGCTCTGCTCGTGCTGTACGTATGCTTAGTGAACAGGCTGAACAGATCGGAATGATCGGTTCAGTCATTACCGGCATTGCCAAGCAGACCGGGATGCTGGCGCTGAACGCGTCAATTGAAGCCGCCAGAGCAGGAGAACAGGGCAAAGGATTTGCTGTCGTAGCATCTGAGGTAAGAAGGCTGTCTGATCAGGTATCCGTCTCAGCAGCGGAAATTACACAATTTGTGCAGCATATTCAGGACCATGTTGGTCATGTCGCATCAACCATGCAAGCCGGAACAGTTGAAGTGCAGTCAGGTGTGAAGATCATGGAATCGGTCGAAACGGCATTTCGCCAGATTGGCAGCTCCATTCAACAGGTCAGCGAACAGATTCACAGTGTAAATCGGTCTGTGGAACAGATGTCCACCGGATCGGGGCAAATGGTGGGAGCCGTGGAGCGTATCCGTGAAGTAGCAGAACAGTCCGCTGGCGGAACCCAGAGCGTCAGCGCAGCGGCTGAGGAGCAGCTTGCTTCCATGGAGGATATCGCGTCATCCATTCATACGCTGGCTGAAATGTCGAAATTGCTGAATGCAAGCGTTGGAGGATTTAAGGTGTAGCTGTATAAATCCGCACTATTGTAAACACAATAACATTTGTTGAACCATTTTGGACAGCTATGTTATTACTTTTGCAAAGGTGGTAACGGGATGCAACAAAATAAAGGGAATCTGCTTGCACTAGGTTCCATCCCGCTGATGATGACGCTAGGCAATTCCATGCTGATTCCTGTTTTGCCGGAAATCGGACGTAAGCTACATGTCAGCTCCTTTCGCATTAGCATGTTGATTACGGTATATGCGGTAGTAGCCATTTTGCTGATTCCAATCGCGGGATATCTCTCCGACCGATTTGGTCGCAAGGCGGTGATTGTACCCTGCCTGATCCTGACAGTGATTGGCGGGGGAATTTCTGCGGTGGGGGCATGGCTGCTTCATGATCAGCCAGCATACTGGACCATTATTGGGGGACGGTTG
>NZ_PNXQ01000014.1:273352-503903 GCF_005217525.1 Paenibacillus terrae
GGTCGGAGCGGCGGGTGCTTTTCCCATTGTCATACCGCTCGTGGGGGATTTGTATGAGAACGAGGAAGAAGCCAGCAAAAACCTGGGTATAGTCGAGACCTATAATACATTCGGTAAAGTGCTAAGCCCAATACTGGGTGCGGCATTGGGCGCAGTCCTTTGGTTTTTGCCATTGGCAGTGATTCCGGGCCTCTGTCTGATTTCGCTCATTTTGGTGCTTTGGCTGATTCATGCGCCCAAGCGTAAGAACCAACCGAGCACGTTTCGGGAGTTTGTAGGAAATGTGAAGCAGGTGCTTGCCGAAAAAGGACGCTGGCTATATGCTATTTTCGCGGTGGGTGGCATTTGTATGTTTGTCATTTTTGGCGTCCTGTTCTACTTGTCCGACATACTGGAAAGTCGTTACAACCTTCATGGGGTCTGGAAAGGATTCGTGCTGGCGATTCCGTTGGTTTCTCTCTGTCTGTGCTCTTATATCGGAGGGAAAATCATCGGCAAGCACAAAAAACGGATGAAATGGATCGGTTTTTCCGGTTTGGCAGTGTTGACGATCAGCTTTGGCATTCTCGGATTTTTTCAACATATTTATGCGGTGATCGGACTGTTTACATTGGGGGGAGCCGGAATTGGACTAGCACTGCCTTGTTTGGATGCCCTGATTACGAAAGGGATTGAAAAGGAGGAGCGCGGAACGATTACCAGCTTGTACAGTAGTATGCGCTTTGTCGGGGTGTCACTAGGTCCTCCGGTTGTATCCTTGCTGATCGGAAGCAGTGGACATAGTTTGCTTTTTGGCGTGATGGCCGGAGTGGGCGGAATTGCGGCTCTGCTCATGCTGTTTGCGGTCAAACCGAAGCAAGATGAACCCTCAGACGAAAAATCCGGTGAACATATGAACACCACTGGGGGGCTGACAGACGTATCCCGGAAAAAGCCGCTTTCTTCCAAGCTGAGACGCAAAACCCCGGCCAAATAAGAGCGATATAAAACCAAAGAGCACCGATTCCATGAAGCCATGGTGTTGGGTGCTCTTTTTGAAATATGCTTTACCCCTCGACAGGGACACGCGTTTTGGGCTTGCGACCTACAGCAAGCTGAATGATATAGATCAGCAGGAACAATACGATAAACAGCGAGGAAAGGCGATACATCCACGCATAATCGCTGGCTTTGGCGATAATACCAAGAATAAGCGCTCCGGCAGCGATTCCGAAATCAAGGGAGTTTAGAAACATACCGTTTGCCATGCCCCGTTGCTTGGGCGACACGACCTGAATCATCCACGTTTGCAAAGTCGGCTGCATTACGCCAAAACCGATGCCATAGCAAAGGGCAGACAGATACATGAAGGCATCACTGTGCGCATAGGAAAGCAGGATAAGACCGCCAAACAGGAACAGGGAACCGGGGATGAGCAGCGCTTTTGCTCCTTTTTTATCATAGATACGGCCTGAGAAGGGACGTACGATCAGAACGGACAGCGCATTAAACAGGAAAAAATAGGCCGGGTGCGACAAATTGGCTTCATCTCCGTAAAGCGCCATAAAGCCGATCAATCCGCCGTACGTAATAGACATGAGCATGTTCAGCAAGGCGGGAATCCAGAGCTTGCGGTTAAATGCCGGTTTTCGTCCTTCTTCCACAGGAACCATCGGCGGCTCAACATGTCCTTTCGGCAGGGTGCGAATCAGCCAGTAGGCCAACGGGAAAATGAGGACAATGACAGCTGAGGTCGTATATACAAGCAGATTAAAACTGCCATATTGCAGCATCGAAATACCGATGGTCGGTCCAATCGACATCGCCAGGCTTGTGGACAAGCTGAAATACCCCATTCCTTCACCGAGACGCTTGGCAGGAATGATATTTGAGGCCATGGTTGGAAAGGCGGTACTACTCAAACCGAAGCCGATGCCAAACAGCATACGCATGAGTAGCAACACCGTGATCGTCGGTGAAACGCTGTATCCGAGCGTACTCGCTAATCCGAACAGCAGACCGATGAAAATCAGGGTATTGCGATGCCCTTTTTCCAGCATACGGGCTGAAAAAAGCCTTGCCACAATCGCGCTCAATGCGAATAGCGTAGTGACGAGGCTGACCTGAACGGAGCTGGCGTGGAATGTATTTTTAACATACGCAGGAATGGAAGATACGATCATCTGTAATTCCAGAAACAAAAAAAGATTAGATACGGTTAAAACGATAAATTCCTTGGTCCAAAGAGGCTGCTTGCCTTGTTGCATGTTAGTCGTTCTCTCCTTGTTTTTCCGATTGAGTCAGGTTAGCGTGGACTTGTAAAAGAGTATGACGGAACTGCTCCAGATCAGCAGGGAAAATTCCATTCACAAAATCGTGGTTGGCGCCGCGCTCGACCGGAAGAGTTTCCTCCACGAGCTGTCGACCGGCTTCAGTCAAATGAAGCAAATAGGCTCGACGGTCCTGCGGGCTGTTCACACGCTGCACCCAACCCTTTTTGTCCAACAAATCAATAATTCGGGTCGTAGTTGGCTGGTCTTTGACCGCCTTAGCTGCAATTTCCTTCTGATTCAGACCTTCTGCCTGGTAGATTTGATACAGAACCGACCATTGCTCAGGGGAAATATCATAAGGTTTAAGGCGATGCATAAGCTGCTGGCTCATCTTGCGATGGGTAATGCCGAGCAGCATGCCGATGGAGCAATCCGGGGGCAAGTTATTCATGAGTAGCTCCTTTCTGTTTTCCGTACACAAATTAATTGTTGTAACAATTATATGTAAAACAAGTTATTTTGTCAAAAAAAGTTGTACTTTATTCACCATTTACTTTGAACTGGACTTCATTGGAGAGAGGAGAGAACTCATGGATAATACGATTGTAACTGCCATCACCAAAGCCAAAAACAGGAACTCCTTATTTCATTTTACACGAGTATGTAATGTATCGGTGATTGCTCATTTCGACGCTATATTGTCCAGTTACCAAATCAATCACCACAAAGCAGGGGAACGCCGCGTAAAGGCGGTACAAGTAGATTATGAGGGGTATGATATCACTATAAATACCCACCTGCGGATTCCTGACCAGATGATAGATGCTGCAATCACTCAGGAGCAATTTCGGGAGGCGCTAGATCGGCATGTATTTTTTTGGCCCACGTTAAAGGATTGTCAGAAAATGATGAATACCTATTCACGAAGAGAACCGGAGGAAAGGTTTGCCGTTCTGGAATTGGACGCGTATTCCTTGATATCCGGGCATGCTTCCGTAGTGAAGCTCACCAAATATGATTCAGGAAGCTCGCCACGTTTTCCGGCCCATTGTTCCTACAAGAAAAGTCTGGACATGTTTTTACCTCTAGACCGCTTCCAGGTGGTACGGAATAATTTCGTGCCTGTTAAGCCATCCGACATACGAGAGGTCTTGGTAGAGGATCGGGTTAACCATATGTCTAGCTATCTGAGATCGGTTTACGTGGATCATGGTGAGGATGTGCCTGAACGCTGGAGAAACTTGACGCGGCCTTTGGCAGACTTGCGAGATATGGAGAGAAAATGATACGGACGAAAAAAACAGCCTGCAATATGCGGGCTGTTCGGGTTAAAGCAATATAGTTTTGCCGTTTTGGGCGAATTAGGCTTTAGGTACAGTTTCCCAGTCCTTCAGGAAGCGTTCAATACCGCTGTCAGTCAGTGGGTGTTTCCACAGGGAAGGGAGCAGAGAGCCAGGAATGGTGGCAATATGCGCACCAGACAGAGCAGCATCTTCCACATGCTTGATGTTACGGATGGAGGCTGCAATGATTTCGGCTTTCAGACCATAAATGTCCAAAATCTGTCTCAGATCACGAATCAGCTTCATACCATCAACAGCGATATCATCCAGACGTCCTACGAACGGGCTGATAAAAGTAGCGCCCGCTTTGGCAGCCATCAAACCTTGAGCCGCGGAGAAAATCAGCGTTACATTCGTTTTAATCCCGTTTTTAGTCAGCTCGTTACAAGCATACAAACCGTCTTCAGTCATAGGCAGCTTGATAACAACGTTCGGTGCCCATTTGGCAATCTCATAAGCTTCCTTGAGCATATCCTCGGCTTTCAAGCCAATGACCTCAGCACTCACGGGACCTTCGACAATACCGCAAATCTCCTGAATGACTTCCTTGAACACCCGACCTTCCTTAGCGATCAGCGAAGGGTTCGTTGTTACACCATCAACCAGACCCAAACGTTCAATACGTTTGATTTCTTCAATGTTACCAGTATCCAAGAAAAATTTCATTTGATTTCCTCCTCAGGTTTTTTTAATTCATAATACATATCACACACATGTACATCAGCTAAATAAAAGGTAGCATATTGCACACGTTAAACTTATAATTAGTATGTATTACATACTTGATTGTGACACATTTTAAAATTGAAAACAAGCTGTCTTTGATTAAAATTTGATGAATTGTCGGAAAATGCGGAAATTTACCGATCTATGCTCATCTATAATGTATACTACCCCATTTCATAAGGAGGTAATCATTATTCAACTGTCTGAAAGACAGCGTGAAATTGTTGATATTGTCCAGCGCCTGGCGCCTGTTACGGGGGATAAAATTGCTGAGGAGTTGGGGCTGACGCGACCAACCCTTCGTTCCGATCTTGCGCTGCTCGTCATGCTCGGTCTGGTAGACGCCAAGCCGAAGGTAGGATATCTGCCAGGCCGTTACCCTAAATACGACAGTCATGTCGGCACGATGCTCAAAAAGCTGACCGTGGCTGATGTGCTCAGTGATCCGATTTTAATTTCCGGTGACGCTACGGCCTACGATGCAGTACTGATGCTGTTTCAGCAAAATACCGGTACGCTGATGGTCACGGGAGAGGATCAGGAGCTAATCGGAATTGTTACTCGCAAGGATCTGCTGAAGGTGACGCTGGGACATACCGATCTTCACGCCGTTCCGGTAACGATAGCAATGACGCGACGCGCACAAATGACGACACTCACTCCGGGGGATTCTCTGCTGGAGGCGATATCAAGACTCGTTCGTCATCAGGTCAATTGCCTTCCGGTCATGGACGAGCAGTGTATGGAGACCTCCTTCATTCAAGCCAATGGATTGGTGGGTCGGGTTACCAAAACGGACATTCTGAACGCTATTTTGAGCTTGACGGAAGAGAAGACGTAAAGAAGACGTGAAAGAAGAAGAGGGGGCCTTATATGTACTGGTTGGCCATGCTGACCATGCTGATTGATCATATCGGACTTGTATTTTTTCCGACTGATCCGGCCTGGAGAATTGCCGGCAGGCTTGCTTTTCCAATCTATGCATATGCGCTGTATATGGGATATGCCCGCACTCGGAATATGCGAAGCTATATGCTTCGCTTGCTCGGAATTGCCCTGATTTCTCAGGTGCCCTATATGCTGGCCTTTGATGTGTATAGGCCAAACGTGGTCTGGACGCTGTTGATCTCGTTGCTGGTGATGGGTGCTGCGTCGCGATTGAAGAATTGGGCGGCTATAACAGGCTTATATGTGCTCACATCTCTGGTCATGGAGCTTAGCCTGATGGATTACGGAGCTTATGGACTGCTGCTCGTCCTCATTTACCGTTATACCCGCTCCTATAGGATGGTTGCGGCACATTTTGCACTGAATGTCGTGTATGATATGGTGCATCACGCGAATCTCCAGCATTTTAGCCTGCTGTCCACTATTCTTATCGCATGCTTCGCATCCGGGGAGAGCGGATTTTATAGCCGGGTACCGCGCTGGTTGTGGCGCAGCTTTTATCCGGTGCATCTGGCTGTTATTGCTGTCATTCGTCTCTGGCTCTAATCATAAGCTCAGTATCTTCAAAATCAGCAAAAGAACCTTTAAAACCACGATATAGATGGTTTCAAAGGTTCTTTTTTATTCCAAAGTTTAGGACGCTTTGTTAGGACCTTGGGCAAATGGCAATGGTCGTTCCGGAGCGCCTTCCTTCATGTATTGCACCAATACTTCCGGAATATTGTGTATCCCACCTGCATTAACGCGATAGCCATTCGTTTGTCCAGGTGAGTTAATGCCACGCTTCACCGTGAAGGTAACGTCAATGCCCAAGGCGCGGCAAATTTCCAAGGTTTCCTTGGTATATCCTCCATACGGAAAGGCAAGGACGTTACGATCATTGTGAAGATGCTTGAACAGCTTCTTGTCAGCGGTGTCCAAATCGTTGTAAACCCGTTGCTTGAATTCATCCTCGGTTTCCATACGCCCTAGCTTTTTCGAATATACCGGGCCCATGAGAAGCGGTTTTTCCTTGGTGCGTGCTACATTTGTGTATCCATACGCGTGCTGATCATTGGTGTGATTGTAGAAATCAACACCTTCGGCATGCATGTGCTGGATTTGCTCCCACGTCAGCTTCTTAATACCGATGTGCTTGGGATTACTGATCGTGGATGTGATGAGAAAATTGGTTGCAGGTACACGGTACTTTTTCAACACGGGAAAGGTGTCTGTATAAAAAGATTCATAGCCGTCGTCGAAGGTCATAAGTACAGCATTATCGGGCACCTTGGCTTTATGCAGAATAAAGTCCGTATACTCTTTCATGGTAATCCAGTGGAAGCCGTTGGCTTTCATTTCATCCAGTTGCTTCGTAAAATTGCTGAGCTTGAGAGCGCCGGGATCGGGTGGAGTTTTGGTTACTTCATGATACATCAGGACAATAACCTTGTCCTGGTAATATACTCTATCCGGCGTTGGTGTCAGAGAGAACAGGTGTCGTACCAGTCGATCTGCATTTGCTGTGCGTGTACGGTGAGTCCCTTTAACAAGGGGGGGATGGTAGATGGTGCGTGCTTCGTACACCAAAATCCCTAAAATAGCTAGCATGCTCATAATAAGCATTGTTCTTTTAAATATGACGTGTTTCATATGAATGACATCCCCCGCATGCAGAAATTCTAAAAGTATAGATATGTAAACCCGATATCAACTAGCAAAACCTAGTTTATCATACCTAATACACGCGGGGAAAATATCACAACTTTGTTACCTCTGTGTTGTTTTTGTGGATACCGATGACGCGATAGGGAAATAACCGATCTCGACCGCATGCTGGATCATATTTCGAATAAACTCCAGATCGGTTGTCGGGCACTTAACGCCAGCCTGATCCAGTAGCGCGGCGGTCACAGGGCAGCCATATCGGTAAGCGGAATCCTTGGCCCCGTCACCTTCCAACTGACCCATAGCAAGGTGCAGCGCATCCTCCTGAATACCGGAAGAGGGGTTCAGCAGCCAAGCGCTATAATCGTCAAAAGGCATCGTGTCTACTGCATATCCAAGCTGGTTGACCATAGCGATCAACTCATCATATGGCAGTGGGTTCGGATTGCAGATATGGAAAATGCGGTTCGCGCTTTTTTGATGCACAGACAGCTCTACAATGGCGCGGCTCGCATAGTCAATCGGTGTAAAGTCCGTATGCCAATCAGCCTGTGGTGCTTTGCCCAGCAGCAGCATGGCCTTTATCATTCGATAGTAGGCGTTGCTGTCGATATTGCGCTGGAAGCGTCCGTTGGCCGAATGGGCCGTCAGATTGCCTGCACGGTAGATAGAGACAGGCGTGCCTGACTGAGCTGCCTGGAACAACAGCTTTTCCGCTGCGAGCTTACTGTTCGTGTACAGGTTGTCCACCTGTAGCTCGTCTGGGAAGGAGGACAGTTCCAATACGGATTCCCATTGTCCTTCATTCGCCAGATCCTCCGGTATGCCCATAGTTGAGACATGATGGAAGGATACACCTGGCTTGGCCTGAGCAATTTTCAGCAGTTCCAGTGTTCCGGTTACATTCGTACGGTCAAAGGCAGCCGAATCACCAAAATGGCGAACGTCAGCGGCGCTGTGAATAATGCCGTCAACTTGATGCTCCAGCATATGGCGGTCAACGGCAGAGAGACCAAGGTCTGCCTGCTCCAGATCACCGTATACGGCTTTGACCCGTCCTTCGATCAGGGCCGAGACATTTTGTCCAAAATATCCGGTCAGTACGGCCTGAATACGCTCGATGCCGGATGGCCCGTTCTGTGATGGACGTACCATCGCGTACACTTTGGCTTCTGTCCGTTGAAGCAGGTCATACAGAATGTGCGAACCGAGATAACCTGTAGCCCCGGTCAGTAAAACAACATTCATGTCGCGCAATTCGGCTACACCCGCAGTGCCTGACAGCTCGATAGGATGCTCATTCAGGTCTGTTTTTTCTTGTTGAACCGCTAGTGCTTTACGTTGCGGCGCTTGTTCCGTGCCCAGTTGCTCCACGTATTCAGCAAGCTCGCGAACGGTTTTGTAGCGGAAAAAGTCTCCAATGCGCAACGTGCCATAACGCGGCTTCAAAATAGCCAGCACATGAATGACACGAAGGGAGTCGCCACCGATCAGGAAGAAGTCATCCGTTGCGCCGATGTTGGCTTTGCCAAGTACCTGTGTCCATGCTTCGGCAATAAGCGTTTCAGTCCCTTCGCGGAGAGGTTCGCTGCCATAGGAGCTGTCGGAAGCCTCGGGCAGCGGCAGCAGGGCCAGCTTCTTGCGATCAATCTTGCCCGTCGGTGAAATCGGCATAGCTTCGAGATGAACGATATGGCTCGGAACAAAATAGGAAGGTAGCTTACCCGCAATATAAGACTGAATCACGTCTTGCGGAATAGACTGTCCGTCCGAAGTAGTGTAATAGCCGACTAGCATATTTTGATCCGTGTGATCTTTGACGGCTACGACAGACACGTCCTGAACACCAGGATGCTTGGAGAAATGATCTTCAATCTCTCCGATTTCGATCCGATTGCCCCGAATTTTGAGCTGTGAATCCTTCCGGCTTACATATTCAATCGTACCGTCTGGCAGCAGCTTGGCGATATCGCCTGAGCGGTACATTTTTTCACCCGGAACAAACGGGTTGTCCACAAACGATTGTGCTGTTCGCTCCGGCTGATGGAGGTAGCCATGAGCCAGTGCCGGTGTAGCAATGCATACTTCACCGGGAATGTTAATTGGGCATAGCTTGTTGTCATCGTTGACGATATAGACCTTGTAGTTGTAAATCGGCTTGCCGATTGGGATGTTGACGACGTGCTCAGGCACAGCACCACGAACCCGGTGTGTCGTGGTCGCTACGGTGCACTCGGTCGGTCCATATACGTTTACGATGTCTGTATTTGTGCCGAATTTGCTTTGGAACGCCCGAACTTGTGAGCCGTACAGCGCCTCGCCTGCCACGGTGACAATTCGTACCTTAGTCAATTTGCGGTAGCCCTCGTCCGACAAATACGTGGATAGCTGATTAAAGAACACGGTTGGCAAAATGGTAATGATCGTCGTGCCTGTGCGTGCGATGGCTTCTGCGAATTCTTCAACAGACACGCGTTCTTCGGAGGACAACAGGTACAGCTTGGCTCCGTAGAACAAGGCTCCAATCGTATCCCAAACAGATGCATCAAAGCTATAGGTGGCGAATTGCGTCAATACATCCTGAGGTGTAATATCGCAATCGCGCTGTACGACAGCACCCAGGTTGACGACGCCACGGTGAGCGATCAGGGCACCTTTGGGCTTGCCTGTCGAGCCGGATGTATAGATCACATAAGCTAGATCATCCGGACCTACGTTAACGTTTGGATTGCTTGCGGCATAACCTGCCAGTGGTCCGTTAATGGCTAAAATTTCTTTTACTGTATCAATGGAACCGCACAGTTCAGTCGCTTGCTCGATCAATGCTGAAGTCGTCAGGACGAAGGGAGAACGCGTATCCTCGACAATGTAGCTACTCCGGTCAGCGGGGTGGGCTGGATCGACTGGTACATATACCCCCCCGGCTTTCAGAATGCCGAGCAGGGAAATGACAGTTTCCAGGCTTCGTTCCATGAAAATAGTCACGAACTCGCCCTTGGCAAGACCTTTGGACAACAGCACACGTGCGACTTGATTGGCACGTTCATTAAGCTCACGGTACGTATATTCCCCGGCGTGGGAAGAGATGGCCGGACGATCAGGATATTGCGAAGCGGCTTCCTCGAACATTCCATGAATGGTCTGATGCTCAGGATACTTCACAACTGTATTATTTAAGGCTTCATGAGCTGCCTGATCTGCTTCGGATAAGATGTCAATCGAATTGACAAGGGCATGGCTGTTGGTGAGTGCGCCGCGCAGTAGCAATTCGAAGTATTCTGCATACCGGACAACCGTTGATTTCAGAAGAAGCGAATCATCATACCGAATATGGATATGGTAAGTGCCGTTGCTCTCGATGACAGCCCAGTCCATGATACAAGGCTCTGCGCCTTCATCTGCCAGCAGATTTGCCGAGAACGAGGTATCAGCTTGCGGGTCTGCCAGATAAGCATGTGGTTTATGGAGCATGTCCTGAAACAGGCCTGCCAGTTCATGGAAAGTAGTATTCTTTTCCATCGTCAGCGAAGCCGTGAGTAAACCGGATTGAGGCACCAAAGTAGAGAAGGAGACTTCTTCCTCTGCGGACAGACGGTACAGCCATGCTGCATACACAGACAGAAGCAAAGCATGTTGTTCTTCCGCCGACGTTTGCTGATGCAGCAACTTTGAGAGGGATGGTTCTAACTCTGCCTGATAAGCAGAGTATGTATACTTGCGTTGCAGACGTGCAAAATCCAAAGGAACCAGGAATGGGGATGGCGCTGTTTGTGTACTGTTTTGTAGCAATGAAGTCATTACGCTAACCTCCTGAACGTATGATGTCGTAATATGATGCTAAAGTCAGTAAATGCCTCCGATCCCTTCAAAAGCATGAATAGGAGGGAGGCACTACCAAACGACTTACTTATGAAATTATGATTTGGTGCGGCTAGGGTCCGCAATTTTAAAAAATGAAGTAATTTCCTGAAGCTCTTCAGACATGGTTGACAGCTTATGAGACGATTCAATGATGGAGTCCAGAGAAGCTTTTTGTTCATCAACTGTTTGTGCAATATGAATGCTGTTGTTAGCTGTTTTGCTTACAGTGGAAGAAAGATCATCTGCTGTCGCTGTCATTTCCTGCGTACCGGCGGATATTTCCTCGGTAGCACTGGATACTTCCTGAATCTGCCATGCTACTGTCTTGGTTGCTTGAAGTATGTTATTGAACAGCTCGCCCGCTTGTCCAGCTACGATGATTCCGTTCTGTGCCTCAACATTACCTTGTTCCATCGACTTCACAGCCTGTCCGATTTCGCTTTGGATCTCTTCAATCAGCGGTGTGATTTGTTTTGTTGCATCCGCTGTTTGTTCTGCCAGCTTGCGTACTTCACTGGCAACCACGGCAAAGCCTTTACCTTCCTCACCGACACGCGCTGCTTCAATAGAAGCATTCAGAGCGAGCAGGTTCGTCTGACTGGAAATGCCTGAAATCGTACCAATGATATTACCAATTTCCTGTGAACGGTCGTTCAGCAACTTGATAATGCGGGATGTATTCGTAACTGTGTCTGTAATCAAATGCATTTGTGAAGAAACCTTGCCTACGATTTCGTTGCCTTCATTAGAACGCTTTTCTACCGAATTGGCTTCCTCTGCAACGGTGGCGGAACTGGCGGCAATATTTTGGATGACCGAGGCCATTTCAGCCATGGCACGTGCGCTATCGCCCGTTGCTTTTTCCTGTGCACGGATATTATCCGTAATTTCATTAATGTTCTGATTAATGATGTTGGAATTGATTCCGTTTTGCTCGCAGATCGCGAGCAATTCCTTCGCCGATTCATTCACTTCATCAGTTGTCAGCTTCACTTTGGTCATAATGCTGTTAATATGGCTAACCATATCATTGAAGTTGCTATTCACAACACCCAGATCGTCTTGCCCAGCTTGAATCTGAACATCCAGATTTCCACGGCTTACTTCACTGATACCATACATCAGTTGTTTAATAGGGGACAGCGTACGCCTTACGACCCAATATTGGAGCGCCAAGCAGATGAGCAGGAAAGCAGCCAGAATTGTAGTACCGCTAATCAGCAGCTTAGTCAAACCCGCAGGTACAGCGCCTGCATCTGCATCGACAGCAAAATATGCAAAGATTTTGCCATTTGAATCTTTAAGTGGATACGTCAAGGTTGTCCACGTACCGAAGCTGTCATCATAGAAGCTGGTAAACGTCGGTTTTCCAGTATCCAGCATGTGGCTTACGCCTTCCACAACTACAGATGGTTGCTTATACATACCGCCGACACCCAATTTATCTTTTTCGAATGCTTCTCTAAGAGCGGTAGGCATCGCTACAACAGATGTCTTGTCACCGTCTTCCAGCTCGGTTCCGAAGATATAAGCTTGAGAGATATTCGGGTTCGTTGCTGTGATGTTATCCAGATAAGCGCGGAGTTTGGTCTGAACGGGACCATCATAACTTTTTTCCTGAATGGCTTGGGTTACTTCATTTACATTAATTCCCTCAGCCCACTTTAATGTGATTTTTTCCACTTGTCCATGCAGCTGGTCTATCAAAATCGTACGTTGGATCAAATAGCTGGACACGATGAGGACTAGCCCGATCAATACGATGTTGAAGAAGGATAATAATAAGTTCTTGGTGAAGAAAGATAAGCTACTCCACTTTTTCAAAATGTTCCACTCCCTGGTTGTAATTTTTGTACATGGTGTTGAACCGCTTATCAAATGAGATAATTAAGTCCCCCTTACAAACATAGTAATTAAGGAAATTGACCTCTTGAAATTTTTCTAATAGGTCTTTAGTCCTTTTTAATTAAGTATGTATCCCTATATATATGTCGTACGATAAGCCCTTGAAATGAATACCTTGCCCAATAAAAATTTAATTTTTACCGGGTAATTCCTGTGTGTATCTCAGTATATTCCATTTTATACTTCAACTTGAAATTCAAACTCGTTTCAGGCTTCAAGCAGGTATCCAACAGAAACCATCATACTTTATAATAGAGTCAAATGCACTTGTCAATTTGGGAGGTTTTTCATATTTGGCGTTACAGATGCTTGATTTGCCGCGGTTTTTGCGGATTCCTTGCATAATGAGCCAATGTAGCTACACGACATAGGAGAGGGATGAAGAGAATGTCCAAGCTTACAATAGTAAAGGTTAAAAGCGATCATGCAGATCTGCATGAATTGATTCAAAGGCTGGATAAGGATTTGCTGGAAAGGTATCCTGCTGATGAAATTTACTTGGTTGATTTTTCCAATCCAAAAGTTAAAGAAATGATTTTCGCTGTTGTGTATTTGGATGCAGAACCGGTCGCTTGCGGTGGACTTAGGCCTATAGATGCGGAAGAGATGGAGCTTAAACGATTTTATGTCGATTCTTCTTATCGCAGGCAAGGTATTGCCGTCAGTCTGTTAGCTTTTCTGGAAGGTGAGGCCCGGAAACGAGGCACTGTAAGAATCAAGCTGGAGACAGGGGCTGCTCAACCTGAAGCCATTGCGCTTTATACGAAGCAGGGATATGAGCCTATTGAACGATTTGGTGAATATGAAGAGGATGAAAATAGTCTTTGTTACGGTAAGAACCTGACAGTGTCTTTATAAAACGTTTTCATATAAAATGAATGAGGATCCATACTAGTCTATAAAGCGGGAGAGATGACAATGAATTTGAAGCAAAAAGCAGCTGAAAAAGCAGTTGAAGCCATTCAGGACGGCATGAAAGTAGGACTCGGCACAGGATCGACAGCTTATTGGGCCATTCAAAAAATAGGTGAGCGTGTGGCGCAAGGCTTACATATACAGGCTGTAGCTACTTCCCAAGCCTCGGAGGATCAGGCCAGAGAACTGGGAATTCCCATCGTTCCATTTGATCAGATTGGACGACTCGACGTAACCATTGACGGAGCGGACGAGGTGAATGAGCAGCTTGTTCTGGTGAAGGGCGGAGGCGGAGCTTTACTGAGAGAGAAGATCGTGGAAAGCAACAGCAACCGGCTAATCATTATTGTGGACGAGTCCAAGGATGTGAAGGTGCTGGGTGCATTTCCATTACCGGTCGAAGTCGTACCTTTTGCCAGTGTATGGACGTTGGAGGCAATACAGCAAACAGGCTGCCAGGCTGAATGGCGCATGAAGGACGGTGAGCGTTTCCTTACGGATAACGGCAATTATATTGTCGATTGTCGTTACGGAACCATTGATAATCCGCAAGAGCTGGAAATCCGATTAAATCAAATTCCGGGTGTGGTTGATAACGGACTGTTCATTAACATGGCGGACCAGGTTATCATCGCACGGGCCAATGGGCAGATTGATATTCGAAACAAGTGATGCCTAGCGTCCGTCTGCTTCGTACTGTAGCTTTCGTGGTCTTCATTTTATATACGGGACTGTTATTATACTGGATGTTTCTTGGTTTTGGACGTACAATACGACCGGGTCCTCCATATTCGTATAATATGGTTCCGTTGGATACGATTGGGCGATATCTGAGGGCTGCGCAGTCGCTTTCTTTCCGGGTGTGGGGTGTCAATTTGCTCGGTAATATTGTTGTTTTCGTCCCGTTTGGCATCCTTCTGCCTATCATTTGGGTATCGTTACGCAGATTAGGTAGCTTGCTACTGACAGTGGTGGTCGCGCTGGTGATTCTTGAAGTGTCCCAAATGCTGCTCGGCGCAGGCACGATGGACGTGGATGATGTGATCCTGAATGTAACGGGTGTGCTTTTCGGCCGGGTTGTTTACGAGCTTCTACGAAAGAGGTTAGGGAATGAATAATGAAAGCCCTGCTCTCACGAACGGTGCTTCTGGTGCCGATTGGGGACGGGCTTTTTTACATAATAGACTGTAATTTTCACATCATACACCTTATGAACAAAGGGATAAAACGGTTGAACTTGACAAAAGTTTGCAATTAAGATATCTTTGAATAAAGATATGAGTAACGGAGGCTGTTAATATGTCAGTAAAACCAGATGATCAGGACTTGGCGCTTAACTTGTTTGTTGTGCTGGCGCGCGCCTATAATTCGGTCACATCCCGCACGAATCGGGATATTCATAGTCATGGATTGAACACAACGGAATTTGGTGTACTTGATCTGTTATATTATCGTGGTTCACAGCCCTTGCAGAAAATTGGTGAAAAGGTGCTGATCTCCAGCGGAAATATTACGTATGTCGTAGATAAACTTCAGAAAAAAAAGCTGCTTACCCGGCGTGCATCACAGGATGATCGTCGTGTGATTTATGCAGAACTGACTGACGAGGGACGTCATTTCTTTGAGCAAATATTCCCGCAGCATCATCGTGTCATCATGGAGACAGTAGACGGTTTATCCGTAGAAGAGAAAGAGCAGGTTATCCATTTGCTAAAAAAGCTGGGACTCTCGGCTGAAGGCCAGAAGAGTAACGACTAATAAGCTGCAAAAATCCACGTTAAATAGGCTTGTAGATAAAATACCGGTTGTCCGGTATTTTATTTTTTTGTCGCAATTTTGGGCAACGGGGTTAATGTAGAGGCGGAAATCAGGTATAATTGACGAATAGTCACCATCAGTGATCGTTGGAATTATCCCTGTTAGACTTGCACACAGATGGAAGAGCTGTGTGCAAGTTTTTTTCTGGAGACAGGGCAGAGAAGGAGACATAGATAACAGATATGAAGGAACAGCTTCGTTCGATTCACCCACTGGCCTGGACGATTATTGTGGGTACCATATTTGGTCGGATGGCGACATCCATGAGTATCCCGTTTTTGTCTATTTATTTGACTACCCGGTTGGGGGTATCCCCTTTCCATACAGGGATGATCGTATCCGTCAGTTCATTAGTTGGCATTTTTGCCAGCTTTTATGGCGGCTACATTTCCGATCGGATCGGACGGCGTAAAGTGATGCTGGTGTCCATCGCCAGTTGGGCGCTTGTATTCGTGGCTTTTGCGCTAGCTGAAGCGGCCTGGGCCTTTTTTGTCATCAATGCTCTGAATGGTCTGTGCAGATCCTTGTTCGAGCCAACCTCGCGGGCGCTGTTATCAGATGTAACCCCCAAGGAAAAAAGATTGCTCATCTACAATATGAGATATGCGGCGATTAATGTAGGTGTAGTGGCAGGGCCGTTGCTTGGTTTGATGTTAGGATCGGCATCCTCGGGTACACCGTTTATGGTAGCGGCTGGTGTGTATGCGCTGTACGGGGTGTTGCTGTTGATCCAATTTGCTCGGTATGCATCGGATCTTCGTACAGGGACAACGGCGGGAGAGGCTCCACTACGGATGGGTGAGGCGTTCCGTACAGCCAGCCGTGATCCGGTGTTTATGCCGATTTTGCTGGGGACGGTATTTTGCGTCATGGGTTATGCTCATTCCAATTCCACGATGCCTCAATTCTTGTCCTTATCCTTCGAGGAAGGAACCCGGTGGTTTACATATATGCTTACAGTCAACGCGGTGTGTGTATTGGCTTTTCAATATCCGCTTGTACGGCTGGCAAGCCGTTTTTCCCCAGTGAATTCCTTGATTGTCGGAAATATATGTATTGCGGTCAGCCTATTGCTGTGCGGTATGTTACATTCGGGCTGGTTGTTTATACTGGATATGGTGCTGTTTACAGTGGGCGAAGTGCTATTGTTCACGATGCTGGACGTACTGATTGACCAAATTGCAGATGCTCAATATAAAGGGACCTATTTCGGTACGATTGGCTTTAATAATCTGGGTAGCGTGCTTGCTCCTTTGTTTGGTGGCTGGCTGCTGGATACTTATGGCCAAACAGCGCCGCTTGCCGTTTTTGTTCCGGTTGCGCTGTCGGTTGTGATTGGCATTCCGTTCCTGCTGGTCGCACGTCGTCGCTTGGCGCAGCGTACAGCCCGGATTGCAGCTCAAGGAGGAGAGCCCGTGCAGTAACTGTCATGATAAAAAAAGGAGCTGAGTGCAGGATGAAGTCGGAAGAAGATGTGCTACGAATCATACAATATATGAATGATCCTCAGGTGCTGGAAGACTTGCGTTATGTGCGAGAGCTGAGGTTGCCGCAAGGCTGTATTGCCGCAGGCTATGTACGTAATCGGGTATGGGACAAGCTGCATGGATATACAACTCTTACACCTTTGAATGATATAGATGTTATTTATTTTGACCCGAAAAATACGCTGGAGGAACGGGACGAGCATCTTGAACTGTCCTTGAACCGCAAGCAGGCGGGACGCAACTGGTCTGTCAAAAATCAGGCGAGGATGCATCTTCGCAACGGGACAGCTCCTTATGCTTCGGTAGAGGATGCGATGAGCCGCTGGCCGGAGACGGCTACGGCAGTAGCGATTAGATTGAATGACGAGGATCAAATGGAGGTCGTTTGTCCGCATGGATTAAAGGATCTGCTGGATATGCGGGTACGCCAAAGCCCATTGTTCCGCCATACGACGGCCTTTCGTCAGCGTGTATTTGAGAAGCAGTGGCTGGATAACTGGCCGTTGCTTATGTTGGAGAACTAGAACGTAATCCCAATTTCAGGATATAAGGAGAGACGACGAACGATGTTTAAAAATATAAAAACAGATTCAGATCGTGAGGAGGTTCTGGAGCTGCTAACCTACGCCGTGCTGGATCACCCTGAACGCGGAGAAGCAGCTTTACGTACCTATCAAACCTCGGATGACTGGAAGCTGTTCGGTGTAGAAGATGAAGGACTTATTGTAGGTATTGTCGGATTTGAGGAGCAGGAGGATGAAACCATCGTAATCCGGCATCTGGCTGTGTTGCCTGAAAACCGTCATAGAGGATATGCCAGAGGTATGCTGCTGACGCTCATTCAGGAGCGTAATCCGAAACGGCTTACTGTGGACACCGATGCGGAAGGGGCAGACTTCTTTCGCAACGTAGGCTTTGCTGTATACGGATCGGAGGACTTGTCCGAGGATGGGCAATTTCATTGTGTGTATGAAATGGACGAAGAATAAGCGAATCTCCGGGTCCTGCGTCTCTTTTTTTACATAAGATATGATATGTCGGGAATTGACATTATTCTCATGTAAAAGTTGATGTGCCTTTGGTTCCAAAGGCATTAGCGGGGGAGTTGGGTTCTAATGGGTTACCACTATACGGCTATAGGAGATTCATTAACGACAGGTGCCGGGACGCTGCTGACTGGCGGATTTGTGCCTATCTATCGACGAATGGCGGAAGCACGTCTTCGTACTCCAGTCAGTTACGAGAATTTGGGAATCAACGGACTGACATCGCAGGAACTGCTGTCTTTGATCCGCAACAATCCGCTCTTTCGGTCGGCGTTGAGCGCGGCTGAACTCATAACGGTGACGATCGGCGGGAATGATCTGCGTCCATACGTCAGCGCCCTTGCTGGAGGCTCCGGTTCGTCTGCATCGTCCATTCCGCAAGCGGTGAACCGCACGAAAGAACATGTACGCCAAATCGTACATGCCCTGTATCAGATAAAATCCGGCCAGCGTGAGCCATTTATCATTCGAATGGTGGGGTTGTATAATCCTTTGCCGGGCGTGCGGGAGGCGGGGATATATGTACGCCAATATAACTCATTTCTCGCTACGCTGGGCGGTCCCAATTACCGGGTGGCGAACATTTACCCTGCGTTTGAGGGCAACGAACGGGAACTGCTCTCGCTGGATCGGGTGCATCCGAACAGTCGCGGCTATCGCGTCATTGCGGAGGAGCTGAATCGGCTTGGATATTCGCCATTACGGTGAGCGTAGAAGGAATTTGCAACAGAAGAAAGAGGTCCATCATGGCTGTGTATCTGACCATAGTGGACCTCTTTATCTTTAGCTGAATTGAACCTTTTAAACTTCCAAAATAGCTTTCAGCTTGGTACAGTCTTCCTGTAACTCGGGTAGCTGCTCCAAAAAAAGGAGGAGTGCTTTAACGTGGGCAGTTTCCACGTTTTGTTCCGAAAGCTCCCCCTGTAGCCTGCTTAGTATTTGCATATGTTCATTCTGGATTGCTTCATCTAATTCGATTTGTTTCAAGACTGCGTCCATATGTTGAAGCACATGGGCGATTTGTCTTCCTTTGGTCCAGATTTGATCAGAATCTTCATGGAATCCGGAATCGCGGCCCCACATGATTTGATGTTGAACATCAGGGCTCAGCATACTTTGTGCCAGCATATCCGTAATGCTGACGATAAATTCAGCCAGTGTTTGATGTTCCGTCCAGGACAGCTCTGAATCGCTCATTCGGAAGGAATTGATAATAATGCTTTTGACGACAAACCCAATATCGTACGCATAGTCATTTATGGACTCTCCATAAGCATCAATTAAGAAATCAACCATCACGTTAGATAAATGATGTTCAACACGGTCAATAGCTTGTGCGATTTTTTCTTCCTTGGAACCGATTAAAGGGACGGAGTATACCAGCAAATGAACTTTATTCTTATAAATCCGGCCCAGCGCAATCAAATTCAGTTGTCTCAACTTTTCACGGGAAGGTAGCTGGTGCTTCAAATAAAGTTCTTTAATATCTGCATCAAGAAGTTTTTCAATCAGGACGATTGTCCCCAGCAGCAACTCTTCTTTACTTTGAAAGTATTTATAAAAGGAAGCCTTCACCATCCCGCTTTCGCGGGCAATCTCATCGACCGAGGTGGCATCGTATCCCTTTTCTGAAAACAGGGAAAGGGCGGCATATATAATATCATCGCTCGTTATTTTTTTCATTGTACCCCCAATTTTTTGCTCTGTCTTTTTAATTTCCAGCGGGCAATAACCATATACAGGGACGGAACCACAAACATCGTAAGAATGGTCGAGTACATCAATCCAAACATAATGGTATACGCCAGAGGTCTAAACATAAGTTCCCCAATAAGAGCAATCGGAATCAGACCGACAATGGCTGTCAGCGAAGTAAGCAGTATGGGGCGGAAGCGCGCTTTGGTCGCTGCAATAACCGCCTCTTTCAGTTCCATCCCTTCGCGTCTTGCATCCTCTATAAACTCGATCAGCACAATACCGTTCCGTACGACAATACCTGCCAAGGTCATCAATCCCAGCACCCCCATAAAAGTGACCGGTGTGTTCAGAATGAACAAGCCGAGGAATCCACCCGCAGCCGCCATATACACGGTAGTCAAGATGATAAGTGGGGTTGAGAACGAATAAAATTGCAAAAAGATCAGCATGAAGATTAATAGTATGACGACAACATATAACCATCCTATTTCTGATAAAATGTCATCTTGTCCTGAAATCTCGCCGCCAATTTCCCAAGTGTAGCCTGGAGGAAATTTAATGTCCTGCAATTTAAGCTTGACATCCTTCATGACTTCGGAAGCTGTACGCCCGTGAACTTCAGCTTCAACAGTAATCGAACGCTTTAAATTATAATGGTTAATTTTTTGTGTTGCAAAGGATGGCTTCAACTCAGCCAATTGAGATAAAGGGATCTGAACACCATTGGCATTGGTCACATTCAATTGCTGAAACAAAATTTCAGGATTTTGATCGGTTTGGCTTAGCTTCAGCTTAATATTTATCAAATCTTTCCCCGTATCAAATCGGCTAAAGCTCACGCCATTACCCATTAACAAGAGTGTACGTGTCAGATCATTATTGCTAATCTGATATTGATCCATCGCTTGTTTATTGATTTGGAAATCCAGCGTATAGCCTTCATTTTCCATATTGTCTTGTATGTCCTGTGTTCCTCTGGTAGCCATAATGCCTTCTTTTAACTGCTGTGACAACGAACGCAACTGATCTACATCATTGCCTAAAATCCGAATGGAGATCGGCTTACCGAGAGGCACCCCCACTTTGGCTATTTTCAAGGAAATGGATTGACCCGGATAACGATCCTTTAAGATGGAGGGCCATTTGTCTGCCATTTCATCGGGATCAAATGCACCTTCTTCCCCAACAATAGCAATCTGCCCCACGGTTGTGCCTGTTTTGGCGTCAGCGGTCATATCTTGAAACAACGGGGGGGCGTCGCCGCCAGCCGCATAACTGATCGTTTCCACATGAGGCTGCTGCTTCACCCATTTGGCAATATCCTCGGTGACCCGCTTGGTTTCTTCTATAGAAGTACCTATAGGCATACGCACATTAATGCTTAATTCCGGATCGTTGGTTCTGGGGAACAGGTCGATCGGAATCAGAGCAAGTACACCGTACAGCGTGGTACTAATCAATAATCCTAATGAAGCATACAATGCAGGTCGCTTGATGACTTTGGGAATCAGCTCACTGACATATACGTTACGAAGAGCATCAATTTGTTTGCCCAGCAGTCCCGGCGGCTTCATGGTGGAGTTGGGCGTTTTTTGACTTCGTTGTCCATACCATTCTCTAAAGATTGGGATGACGGTAAAGGACATGAGCATGGAAGCCAATAACGTAAAGATAACAGCAAACGGTAATGGTTTTATAAGGGAGCCTGCATCGCCTGATAAAAAGAACAGCGGGGCAAAGGAGGCTACAGTTGCCAGAGTTGCGGTCAAAATGGAAATGGAAACTTCTTTTGTTCCATTTAATGCAGCTATCTTGGGATTCTCACCCAAGGTCATCATCCTGCGCTCAATATTATCATTAACCACCACAGCATCATCGACTAGAATCCCCATTACAATAATTAAGCCAATGACCGTAACCTGATTCAATGTTATTCCGAGCATAGGGAGAATAATGAGACCTATGGCGATTGAAATAGGAATAGCCAGTGCTACAAAAGAGGATGTAATCAGATTCAAGCCCAATGTACATACGATCACAACCGCCGCAATGGCAAACAGCAATTCACGGGTCAAGCCATGAAAAATATGATCAATCCGCTCGGTCTGTGAAAATAACGTATTCAGTTGAAACGTATTAGGCAGATCTGGTTTTAACAACTGCATCTCTTTATTTACTTTGCTATAAATCGTGTCTACGTCAGAGCCGGTATTACCGTTAATCGTCAGTGTAATAGCTGGTTTACCGTTAAAAAAGGCCATATAGCTGCTGGTGTTATGTGTAAGCAATATGGTGCCCACATCACTGAGATACACAGGAGCGCCGCTGTCCGTTCTGGAAATAATGACTTTACTCAAATCCTGAGCATCCTTGGACTGCGTTACATTCATTCGGTACGTACGTTCATTGTAATCCAGATTGCCTATCGGATATTGCTCATTTTCCTTCTGCACTGCACTCATGAGCTGTTCCCAACCGATATGGTACTGCTGTAGCTTTTGAGCATCAATCTGAATCTGAACCTCTTGATCCGGTAATCCCTTAATTGTTACTTCCGATACACCGGGAATGGTTTTTAATTGATCCTTCCACGATTTCACCATATCATTTAGTTGATACAATTGCTCTATAGAGTCCCCCGTGATGGCGTAGGAATGGATAAATACTTTATTCAAATCATCGTTAACGACAGGCTTTTGAGCATCTGTGGGCAGAGAAGACTGGGCATCGTTTATTTTTTTGCGTAATGTATCCCAGGCTTCCTTAGCATTGGCATTGCCTTTGGTCTCAATGATAATCGTCGAAAGTCCATTTTCAGATGTAGAAGAAATCTTTTTAATATGATTGATTTCTTTCATTTTTTGTTCCAAAGGCTTCGTGACCGTTTGTTCTACCTTTTGGGGTGTAGCTCCAGGGTAGAGGGTCGTGACCACAGCGGTTTTCTTGATAATATCCGGCGTTTCCTGCCGGGGAAGTTGAGAGACACTATACAGCCCGGCAACAATCACCATGATAAAAATAAAGAGGGTCAGTTTTTTCTTTCGGATAAAATATGCAATCATTTGCTGGTTCCCTCCGTGACCTGAAGAGGAAGTCCATTATAGATCAGGTTTACTCCGGTCGTAACCACACGATCCCCGACATTCAGCCCCTTGGTAATTTCGAGCTTGTTGTTGGACATTTGACCGACATTCACGACCGTCTTAACCGCCCTGTTGTTCACCACTTTATAAACAAAGGTATTTGTACCGTTATTAATGACAGCCTTGGCCGGGAGCAAAATTTGCTCACTTTGGGTCAATTGGCGGCCTGCCTTTACGACTTGTCCGGGGGCCCAATCATGCTGGATGTTGGGAACCATCACTTCCACGTTGATACTGCCCGTATTGGTGTTGGTGGCCGGATAAATTTTGCTGACCGTTCCTTCTCTGTTCTCATCGTACAGTTGAAGCTGGACTATCTGACCTTGCTTCCAGTTCGTGATTTCATGATCGGGAACAGGGAGCAACACCTTGAGCCTGTCGATTTGTCCGATACGATATACCGGCTGTCCAGCGCTCGCCAATTGTCCGACGGTTGCTTTTTTCTCCAGAATAACGCCGGAAATCGGTGCTTTTAAAGCTGTCTTGGAGAGGGCGAGTTCAGCCTGCTTTTTAGCAATGATCGCCTGCTGATATGCCGCTGAAGAATTATCTTTGGAAGCTACAGCCTGTTCCTTTGCGGCGGTAGCGGCCTCTTTCCCGGCTTGGGCTTGCTGTAGGCTGGATTCTGCTGATTGCCGATCTTCTAATGTCGCTCCCTCCTGTATTAAGGAGAGGGCTTCTTGTGCATCCTCCAGGTCCTTGGTGGCATTGGTCAAAGCGAGCTGCGCATTTTCATAATCGTTTTTGGTTGCAGCTCCCTGGTCATATAAGAGCTTGGTGCGTTCAGCGGTAGCCTGTGCTTTAGTCAAAGCGGACTGTGCTCTTTGCACTTTGGTACGCACCTGCGCTTTTTCTTGTTCACGGGCGCCCTTGTTCACTTTATTCACTCCGGCCTGAGCGGCCATCTTTTTCGCGTCGGCGGATTGAATGGAGGCATCTGCGCTTGAAATGGCGGCTGTAGCATTTTTGATACCTGCTTGTGCTTCAAAAATAGTCGCATTCGCTTGCTCCAGTTGTAGCTGATAGCTGGATGGATCAAGCTTCGTTAATATCTGCCCTTGGGATACGGAGTCTCCCACATTGACAACTGTGTCGCGTATTAGTCCAGATAACTCAAAAGATACAGAGGTATCCTCATAGGGCTGTAGTGTGCCTGAAAGGTCAAAAGACGCAGACAGTGGCTCTTTTTTAACGATCATTGCTTCAACCTTTTGGTTTTGTTGTTCTGCTGCTTCATGATCACTCGATCCTGTAGATGAGCAAGCTGAGGTGAACAGAAGAATGAATATAGCAGATATGTAGAGACTGTGTTTCAACAAGATGATCATCCTTCCTGATTTGTACTTTACAGTTTATATTTAAACTCATTAGTTCATAAACGGATTATAGGGTCTGATCTGTGGCATGTCAATAACTGTTATGAAAAAACATTCCAAATTCAGGTATCAAAAAAAGCCGATTCAGGCGAGTGGAGGTGCAGGGTGGACAAGCATAAAAACGACCTTTCTCAAAGGATGAGAAAGGTCGTTAAGAAAAAAATATAAGCTCGTCAGCCGATTAATTTACGGAAAAAGCTGCGTACAGCCCACTTGCGCTCACTTCGTTTGCGGTATTTGGGCAGAGAACGGTAGACCGCGATCGACTGGTTAAAGGCTGTCGTGGCCTCCTCCTTGCGTCCCAGCAAACGATACATCAAGCCTGTCAGATAATAGCCTTCGCTGGAAGAGGACTGAATTTCCTGAAATTTCTGAAGATAGTGAAGCGACTTATTTACATCACGTTCCTTGAAAGCTGCGGCTAAATGCAAATAGGGTTCGCCGTATTGTACCCGCGGGTTAATGTCCAGTGCTTTCAGCAAATGCGCTCCTCCATCTTCGATGTGCCCCGTATGTACCTCAGCCGTTCCCCGTGCGTTCCAATAATCTGCGGAGTCCTCATAGCGGGACTCGATGTCCAGCAGCAGCTCCAAAGCCTGATGGTATTTCTTGCTCTCGATCCAAATACGAGCCAGATCGAACTTGGCAGCCACATCATTGGTATTTAAAGCGATCTGTTGACGCAGCCGGGCAGCATTGCGCCTTCTTTTCCATGGCTTGCTGATGCTGGGCAATACACCGACAAAGCTGCGATCCAATATATAGATCACAATCAGCAGTACGAGCAACGCCAGAAACGGGTTGCCGAGCAAGCTCCATAATAGAGAGAAAATTAAAAATTTCCCGATCATTCTGCTCCCATCCTCCTGTATATGTCACTATCCATACTTTCCACATTATAGCATAGGGTTATCTCAAGGGTCATTAGCATGACGAGGTTGTAAAGGAGTGTAAAACAGGCAGTGTGAAGTAGTGTGTTCATTTATGATGTTCGATGTACATTCTTACCAGAAAGGCAACTTTGGAACGGTGGTAGCTCTCTAACTTGGTAGGGTACTTGTACGTGCTTTTGAGATAACAGTGGGCGCAAATGAAGGCACCTTTGGACATAATGATAGATTCGGTCGAATGGCAGAGTAAACAACGTTCAGGCTTATGCTTATAAAAATGTCGCATGTTCAAAGTCTCCCCTCATATGTACGATAGGTTTCTATGACTCGTCCTGAATGCCAAGTATTTGGGATACTATTTTTCTGTGTCGTTTGGCTTTTCTTGTACCATGAATGAGATTCGACAGACGAGAAGGCGGAATTTGGTACGTCTCACAAAACGTTTTCTGATCCAGTTGCCTTTCCACAAGCTTCTGCTTGATCGTCCATCCGAAGGGCGTTACAGGATGCTTTTTATTATTGTCCAACATGATTCACCTTCTTTTTATTATTTGTAGGGATAAGTAAAGGGAGGAATTGAATTATTACTATGATGCTAAGTTATTGTTTTTTTAGAATACTATGAATTACCATAATTTCTGCTCTATATTAAAAATGTGAAAACCGAATTTCACTTGGATATTATTGATATTTATTCTAAATTGATTGTATAATCAGGGTGTTATGTAAAAAAACAGTAGCCATAAAATATAGGTAAATTTCGTTGTTTGGTGTATTCCGATGCTAGGAGGAAGGTTTATGGAATATGCGATTGCAATCCGTACAGAGATACGGAAGTGTATGCAAAAGAAGGGATATAACTTATCAAATTTTGCAAAAGAATCAACTATTACATCCAGTCATCTTAGTTCATTGCTTAGTGAAAGACCTAGTCGGCCATTATCGGTTCATCAACTGGATCGAATTAACTTTACTCTAAATAATCCGGAGGGTTGCTTTTATGAGTTGTATGTAGATGAATGTTTTTTGTCAGGAAAACCACATCGTAGTCGTGTGAAGCCTTTTTTGTTACGTTGCGCGGAGTTGGACAAAAAGAATTGTATTGAGCAAGTATTATCTCGAATGATGGAGGATTTGAATTATATTTCCTTGGTGTTTGAAGTTGCAGAGGAGTTGCACGCTAAAGGGAATATTCGTAAGTCGCTTGTGTTTTATGAATGTGTAGCAGAACATGAGAGATATCAGCACTCCGAGCGTTTGGCAATCAGCCAATATCGGCTGTTTCGAGCAGCATTGGGAAAGGATTTAGAAAAGAATAGAGATGCGGTAACACGGTTTTCACCTTTTCGTAATCGTTTACCTGTGAATTATCAGTTGGATGGACTATTACAGTTGGGAAACATATATTTTTCTTTGAATGACTGGAAACAGTTGGGGGAAAGTGCTGATGAGTTAATCGCATTAGCTAAGATCGTATATCAGGAACAGCAACAAAGAACAACGAGTAAGGGGAAGAAGTCATCTTTAAAAACGGAGCGACATCTTGTTGTATATTATGGAAAGGGCTATCTAATGAGGGCAGTTGCTTATGAGAAGCAAGGCCTTTATGAAGAATCCAAAAAATACATTAAAGGTTATGCTGATTTGAGTTGGTTTAAAGGTTTGGATGAAAATGCGACCAATGATGTAGAAAATTTCAAAATGTTTGCTATAGCCAACTCTTATACACTGGATATGCTTATGGGACATGTTCATATATTACAGGAATATACCCAATATCTATTAGATCATCCGCAAGAGATTCTAACTGGTCTGGTAGTTATCATAGAAGCAGCAAACAAGTATGGATTTGCAATTGAAGAAACGCTGGCCAAATTATCAAAGAAAATGGTAGAAGAAGAGCGACGAGATGAGATTATCTCTAAAGGAGGATGGTACTTGAAATTTCATTATCAACTTGCTGTTTATCTGTTACGCAATGGACAGACAGAAAACGGGGCGGATAGTATTTTTGAGATGCTGGAGTCATCAATTCTATGTAACGATTTTAGTTTATTTATTCAAGGCATATCTCTTTTTGAATCTTGTAAAGATAAAGTTAGCGACTCTCAACAAAACAAATACAGAAACCTGCTGGAGAGGATTAAAGAACACGAAAGTTTTGATCTTAGCCATCGCAACTATATTGCTTTGTTGTTACTTGGGCTTGATAAAACGAGATCGCACTTTTCGGAGATATTATAGAGCATAACTCACATAAACTACATAATTACGTCTGACCCTTGCCAACTGCGGCAGGGGTTTTCTGCTTTCTTCTTATTATTTAATCGTAGCAACATTGTTCATTCAGTAAGGGGAAAAAGGTTTATTCAAGGAATCTTATTGAGCGATACAAAAGGAAATAAAATTCGTATATACGTCATTTCAAACTTCTGATAACATCGTGTATATACTGCTTTATAGTAAGCGTGGACTTATGGAGCGAATATTAGTTCCACCTGACAAACTGTTACAGATACCTGAGGTTAACAGAATTTTTTAATTGAAGTAATTTCCGTTTAGCCTTGTCAAATTTATTGAATGACACATACGGTATACAGTATCTTAAAAAAAGGAGGAGTTCATGTGAGTGGATGTGTTGGGGGAGCTGAGCGTAGGGAAGAGCGTAGGGAAGAGCGTAGGGAAAACTGTTTTGGTGCTTTCACATCGCCAGCAGCAATTTTGGTGCTCTTTATTCTGTTGGTTATCATCACTAAAGCCTGTTGGGTTTAATTTTTAAAGCAATGTCACGGTAATGCCCGATCATTGTTTCGGTATAAAAGGCTCTATCGGTATGTAACCGGTAGAGTCTTTGTAATGTTTACCTGTATGCCCTGTCCTCTGATGTATTTGAGCTTATATTTATGTTGTACTGCAAACAAGGGATGAGTGGATATGAAGGGTAATGTAGTTGCTGGATCAATCAAGCTTACAGGCCAGATCGACAACTCAGAAATGAACGCTTCAGATATAAAGGCAGTACAGTTACTGCAAGTACAATACGAGGTATTAAATTAACCGGTAATTAAAATCCTGGACTGCCGATGTTCTATTGAACTATTGGGAACGATAATTCAATAGAACATCGTGGTATCGAGTCAGTTGTTTGGTAAGTTGGCGCAACTTCAATCATCCCAGCTCAAACTAACCTTGCTCAACTAACGCATCCATTTAAAATTCGTGCTTCATCCAATCCGATTATTTTCTGCTGGCATATACTCTTTATATATTTCAAAGTACACCCGGAAAGGAGTCAAAGCATATGGCAAATACCACTAGTCTTATATGGAATAATATTTCCGATCCAGCTGAAATTGTAACGATTTTACTAAGCAATGATGATCTCAGCACTGCCGGTGTTGTCGAAATTGAAGTGTTTCTTACGATTCAGGGTGTTTCAACACCCGTAGCCCATCAGCTTTTTTCAGTGCCTCCATTGATTACTTCTATTCGAACTTTCAATCTTTCTAGTGCTGCCGCATATGAAGTTCAATATAATGTCACGGGCACGACCAGCTTAACAGTAAATATATTCCCAACAGATGTAAATGGCAGTATAATTGGAGCCCAGCGAGTACTGGGCAGCGAGAGCCAGGAAATATCTCAATTAACGCCTGTTCCATAAAATAATGGTTTGGAGGGGACACAGATGCCAAGGACGTCGGGACCCATTCAGAATAATGGGTTGGCAACAACACTCATTTTGGCAATCCGAAATAGCAGTACGGTGCAAATACCTATGGTTCAATTAGAAGTTTTCATAATCACTGGCAACGGGCTGCCGAAAACACCTATTGCTCATGAACTATTTTCAGTGCCTCCGCTTTCTAATATTATTAAGACTTATAGTATTGCCGGAGCCTTGGGTTATGAATTACAAGCAGATACAACCTCAGGCAGCGATTTTACGGCTAACATCTTCACGATGGATGAAAATGGAGATCTAATTGACGCTCAAAGGGTCCTCGGCTCGGAAACGGTACCAACTGCGGCGTTTACTCCAGTTCCCTAATGAATAACAACGCGAGTTGGAGTCGGTGCAATGCTGTGTGCACTGAATAAAATAAGCAATAATATGACAGCCGGTAGTCGCTATTCTGAAGACCTGCCCGTTAGAATTCCTGTAAAACGAATAATTTGCTCTTTCCTTAAAAATCCGCAGCGTTATAGCAATCGAACCAATTTAAGATACAAGTATGAAAGCCTCTGATAACTCAGAGGCTTATTTTGCGTCTTGAGGAGGTGATGAGACTCGTGGCAAAGATAAAATCTACATTGGATATTCAATTGGATCTGACTAGGCCAGTTGAAGAATTGACTGAGGTCATTTCTGCTGTCATTGCTTCACAGCCAGCACGCCGGAAAGAAATACTTGAAGGTTTGGATTTAGCTGTAGGAAATGCTTTATCAGAGATTCAGGCTCAAGAGGAAAAAAATCAAAAAGTAAATGATGATAGCTCAGGAAAAGTTTCCTGAACGGAGAGGGGAGTAAGTAGTGAGCCAAATTAAAATGTTTGGCAGCACCGTATGGACCGCAATGGTCGGAGCAACGGAAAAGGAGGCGCTGGCAGGGGGGGGATAAGTCCCTTCGGGTGCTACTTATAATGATGGCGATTGATTATATTTTCGGTGTACTGGGAGCCGTTAAAACGAAAAGTGTTAATAGTGACGTTATGTTTTGGGGAGGGATTCGAAAGATCACGGTTTTGTTCGTGGTGGGGCTGGCCGCACAATTGGATGATTGGGGATACAGCCAGGCACTCCAATATTTCGCACAGCGCCATTTACTTTTATGTAGGGAGGGAGGGGCTGTCCGTGGTTGAAAATTTGGGCACGATGGGCGTTCCGTTAGCGTTTAAGCTTAAAAATTTTTTGTAGCAGTTAAATGACAAGGGAGATGGGAAGGATGCAACAACGAAACAGCCGTAATGCTCAAGGGATCGACGTATCCCGATATCAGGGGAAGATTGACTGGAAGGCAGTGAAGGATGATGGCATATCGTTTGCCTTCATTAAGGCAAGTCAGGGGAAATCATACCGCGATAAAACGTTCATTGGTAATGCGCAGGCTGCACGTGCTGTCGGAGTCATGGTTGGAGCTTATCATTATTTAGACGACTCTGCGAAAACGCCGGAGGATGCCCGAAGGGAAGCTGCAAACTTTGTGAGCGCCATTGATTCAGCCGGAGGTATCTCGGCTTTCGACCTGCCGCCTGTAATGGATTATGAGTCCAAATTAAGTCCGACTTGAGCAAAGCGGCGCTTACAGCCGTAGCTAAGGCGTTTTTGCAGGAGGTTGCGCGGCTTACTGGAGTACGACCAATCGTGTACAACATATCCTTCATTCATCGGTAATTTCAGCGGCTTATCAGATTACCCGCTGTGGATTGCCCAGTACAGCGTCACACAGGTTCCTCCTGGTGCGTCTGGCTGGTCAATCTGGGATTTTCTGTCAGTATAGCGATGGTTCGGCTCGTGGCACACTACCGTCCGGCACACGTAAGGTGGCTGGAATAGCGGGTTCAGTCGATTTGAATGAATTTGACGGTACGGCAGATGAGCTTCGGACGCGGTTCGGCAAGAAGACTCTACCCAAAGAGGACGCAGTGACCATCAAGAAGGATCATTCCAGATTAACGGAGAGAATGCGGGTAAGGCGTTGCTGTTTGATGGCAAGACCTACGTTCCACTGCGTGTGCTGGCGAATGCTCTCGGTATCCCTTTACGTTGGGATTATGCCAAAAAGGTCGCATATCTTAACAATCGTAAATTGCAGTCTGTGAAATTGGTTGAAAGAACATCTTATGTACAATTGCGGCCCATTGCGGAATCATACGGAGCTGAGATTTCGTGGGATGCTAAAAATAAAATTGCTGGCCTGAAAACGAAAGGGGATAAATAATCATGCAAACATTAATCGAAGGTGTACAACCGTACGTGACCACTATTGCTACAACCGCCGTAGGCGTACTCACGACATTCGTTTTGGCTGGCTTGAACACGGTTAAAGGGAAAGCAAACACACATGGCTGGAGGCACGTACAACGGCAGCACAGAGGGAAGTAATCCATAAGGTTGCTGGAGAGGGATTTGCTTTTGCTCAGACGGCATTTAAGCAAGCTGGAGGAAGCTTTACAATATGCTTCACTTACTCTTACCAGTCAGGGTATTGTAGTATCCAAAGTAGAGTTGAGATCCGTAATTGAGAAGGCATACTTGGAATATAAGGCTAAGACAAATGCAGTGTTGACTACTGAATCACTAACAAGTGAAGGGGCAACACAGGCAGCAGCTAAGGAAGCTGTATCGGATCTGGCTGCAAAGCTTAACAATTTCTTGGCACAAGCAACAGCGGATGTATCGTCAGCTTCGCCAACTGAGGACAGCCTGAGCAGACTTTACCTGTAAAATCAGCATAAATAGTTACAAAATAATTTTAAAGCCCCGAGCACTGGTCGGGGCTTTATTTATTTCACTCTCAAGTTATGGCTTATATCATTCCATCCAGTCACTTTTCCGTCAGTGAAACTAACCGAAGATAAATCAAGCCTCCATATCTCATACATTCCATATCCAGAAATACTACTTGGTGTGCCCATTACTCCCTTTACTTTATCCATTGAGTCGCCTTTGCTAAAGGTACCTTTTTTATTTTCTTGATTTTCAATGAATTGATCATCTTGAGTAGGATTGGTATTAGGAAGGTCTACATCTCGGTTCCGTACAGCAGCAAACTCACTTTCTGACATAGTTTGATCCGCCAATGTACTTTCGGTTTTGATTTCATCGACTTGTCTCTCTACAGCAGCCATTACATTCTGTGTGATTTTCTCTTCCTGTTTGTCAATTTCCATAGATATTTCACCTTTATATTGTTCCATTTTACCTAGTGCAGAATCAATATCAGGGGTGCTTTGCCAGCCGTCTTGAGTCAGAATCTTTGTTTCTCCAGTTAACCGATTGATCATTACAGGGTACTTTTGATCCAATTTATCGTACTTGTACATAGTGGGATAAATAAAAAGTCCAAATAATACAATAGACGCTAATACAAGAGGATAGATCGATACCAGTCTCCAATTTATCCGGATCTTCTTCCGTTCATTTTTGATTTGATTTTCAGGTTCCAAAGTATACATTCCCCTTTACATTGGATATTCTAGTCGTAGTCTATCAGAACTAGGAATATATATCCAGATAAAAAAGTTCAAACAACTGTAACTAAGTAACAAAAAATAAAATAAATTTTCTGCTGCGTGTTTGGTTGTAAAAAGGTCTGTTAATTTACCTATAAATGTAGTGCCACTTGTAGGCGTGCTAATTGGACTATTCATTGATAGGTAGCATATCTATTTACTGATCTTGCTGATATGGACCGGAAGAATGGCTGGATTAAGTGCTACTGATTAGTTTTAGCTGGCATCTAAGGATCGACTAGGTAGCTTAAAGAATAGTAAGTCTGATTGGAACTAACAAATGCCCTACTGGTTTCGGCTGGTAAATTATTTTTTGCTTGAAACACGAACGCGTGTTCTGTATAATTGTTTTATGAATTTAATGCTATATTTCTATATAATTAGTACTAATACCCTATTGAAATGTCGAATAATGTAAAAATATGTATGGATAAACCGGAGGTTATGGTATAAAATTGAAAAAAGACCAGAACCCGCAGGCCCTAGTCGCTTCCTAGTTCTCATTTTATTACATTTGACAATGGCCTGCAATATTTTATTCGGAGGCCATATATGAGTAAATTTACTGAAATTCCTGATAAACTTGTAAGACAACTAGCTAAGATCAAAGAGATAAAAGGGATTAGAGGGAAAGAGATAGAAGAGATTGAACAAGAAATTATAAAGGCTGGTCACGAAAGTGACTTGGAATATCTTAATGATCAACTTGCTTTTACCGGAAAGATAAGTGGATTAATTATTGAAAAACCAATTGATGCTTTTCCAGAGGATGCTAGCAATGCAGCTAATTTCATTACGCGGCTTAAAGAAAATAAGCTTATACCTAATGATGTTTCAAAACAGAAAAATTGGTTTGTTGAATATAATGATGAAATAAAAATATGTGGTATTAAAATTGAAGAAGAATCTGTTTTTATCAGCACAGTTGAAAAGAAAATTAGTACCTATCAAACTGGTTGGAACAAAAGATCGCCTAATGAGTATGCTTATTTCGCGTCCCTAGTTTTTCATTTTACCAATCAGTTGATTGAATACAGATGTCCTGTAACTAGCGTTAATAAGTACAAAAAATTTGCATTGAATATTCTAGGCTTAAATGAAAAAGTGGAATGTGCCAGGTTGACCAAGCTAACACCTGCTGATGCTCGTAAAGTAAAAGAAAATTTAAAAGGTTCTTATACATCTGAACAAATTTCCATTCCTTTTTCGGTAGGTTCTATTACGTTTACAAGAGGGAAATCTTCTGTTGATTTGGATATTGATCCTTTAATGGTGATTATGAAACAAGCATTAAACGATGTAAATGTACCGACAGATGATAAGCTTGATGTTGTTTGTAAATTGGATGATTTTATAGATCAGCGTACAAAGGTTGAGCTTCCTTTTTCATTTGAAATTAACTTGAAGAGTGGCGGTTTAAAGTTTAAGTCAGGTACTATTACACAAGGCACTATTGATCACGTCGTAGAAGCTATAATCAAAGTCGCCTTTTTGGATAAACAGCAAGATTTAGCAGCCACAATTTAGATGCATGACACTAATAGGAGGGGATTAATGTGACAAAACCAATAGCTAAGATAACCTCAGTGCTAGAACAATGGGCGCTTTATGATCCTCCTATGGTTGATTTTACGGTTGAAAATGTGCTTCATGCAATTAGATACGAAGCAACTTATGATTACGTGTTGAAATTCCTCATTTCCAGAAATGGTTTTGAATTAAGTGTTTCACGGGTTTATATGTGTCCTAATAATCACAAGGCGTTTTATTGTGAAGTAGACGAGGAAATTGATGAGTATGATTTGCCGACTTGTCATATTTGTGAACAAGAAATTGTTAATGATTTAGATCATAGTTTTTTAGTTTTTAGTTTTACTGATGAATATAGGGAAGATATTAAAAAAAAAGACCTCTTCAGATTGAAGAAGCTAGTGTGTCATTAGATGAGCGATATATAGTTAAGACTTTGGGTGATCTTAA
Source organism: Paenibacillus terrae (assembly GCF_005217525.1). Classification (GTDB taxonomy): domain Bacteria; phylum Bacillota; class Bacilli; order Paenibacillales; family Paenibacillaceae; genus Paenibacillus; species Paenibacillus terrae_C. The sequence goes on from NZ_PNXQ01000014.1 coordinate 307,623, forward strand.
GAGGGAAGGTTTAGATATAGATTTATTGCTTAAAACTATTAATGGGGGCGTAATGATTATGAATATTGATAATAGAAAAAACGTTGTTAACGGCGTTACCGCAACTAATCAACAATTGAATTTTGGTGACAGTGTAAGTATGAGTCAAACTGTAGGGGCTTTATCTGAAGATAACATAAAGAAACTTTTTGATGATTTGTATAAAACAATTAAAGATAACGGAGATGAAAGAGACATAGAGATTGCAGGTAAGGTCGAAGAAAGTATAATGAACAAGAATTGGGATGCAGCTAAAATGATTTTTGGTGCATTACCTAAAGTTATACAAGTATCGGCTGCTGGAATTTCTATCGCTAAAGCATTTGGCTGGATGTGATTATTTATTTAAACCGACTTGGTACTAGACTATGTTTTATTGGGACACCCTGCTGGCTATGCCGACAGGGTGTCATTTACGTGCTGTATGCTATATTAGTTATAAGAGTAACACCTTTGTGTATTGAAATTTATAATTCTTTTTTTGAATGATTAACCGTAAAACTTGATGTAAAATCCCTACTAACCTTAATTGGTTGGTAGGGCTTTTTGACATTTTTCCTTAGTTTGCTTTATATTATTGTCGACCAAAACGATGCTCCTATAAGCTTGGAAAGGGAGCAAACAATGGACAAACTTTTGTATAAATTTTAATTAGCAGTGGAGTAGTAGTTATTCTTATGATAATTGCGGCGTACAGCTTTATATTTTATTTATTGGTGTAGAATTAAAAGATATAGCGCAACGAGTAGTTATTACCTTAAGTTAGCGGACTCTGGACTAAAAGAAAATATTCAAATAATAAGATTAGACTTTTAGGGGTGTTTTGGTCGGCTCCCTAAATGGGGGCTGATCATGATCATGGCACCTTATAAACAAATATAATTATCTAATTGATTAGTTAATTAGATAATTGCAAAAGAACTCTGCTGGCCTTCACACAGGTCGTCAGAGTTCTTTTGTTGAAGGATTTCTCAAACCATTCACCGAATAGCTATTTGAGGTGATCAGCATGAACCGTACATATAAGTATTTTCGAAAGCACCGTTGTGCAATCTGAAAGCATTGGTGACACGCTACTGGCTACGTTGGGGGGTGTTTTTACATTTAAGGGGATAAACATTAAAAGGAAATTAATCAATCCAATACAAAAGACTCCATCAATATTGACAGAGTCTTTTGTATTAATTGTTATAAGTTTTGTTATTAGGATGGGAAAAGTGTTTCGGAATCTGCGGAACCGCCATCACCAAGCCAGCGGTTAGGGCCTGCAAATGAGAAAGTTTTCGCGTTTCCAGTTATTTTAATATTAGCGATTTTCCAACCAGGTTTATATCCAGATCCATCAGTTCTAATCGTAATTTTTCTGATGTCACCAAGGTTGCTGGTGCTGATTCTTGTTGTATCAGAATCTCCCTGTTCAAAGCTTCCATTGAGTGTAGCGGTAGCATAATCTCCATTAGAACCATACAGAGTTATAGAAATATTTGAATCTGTTCCAGCATCTTTAAGATTGGCTGTGTTTACAGTAACAACATATTCAACATTAGCAAAAGGTGTAACTGACTCTATACTTCTACTAGAGTCTTGAAATGAACTATAAGTGTCACTTGTGACCTGATCGGCAAAAGAAGGCGCTGCGAAAGCTACAGATGAGATAAACAGTGCTGATGCTAGTAAAGATACTTTTTTCATTAAATTGTTACCACCTTTCTAGTATTTGTATTTAATGTTATACATGTGGCACATACTTGTACATAGTTCTTTGGTTGTGAAGAAGAATATTTTTATTGTCTTTGTTTGTCATATTTTATCCTTATGTGTCGATATCCTTGTTTCAATATGAATTACTGAGGTGATCAGCATGAATCATACATATAAAGTGTTAAAGTCGCGTATCGAACTATTTGCAGCAGCATTAAGCCAGGTAAGAGTATATGTAGTAAAGCCGTTGAGTGAGGATATGGTGGGGGTTGTAGACTACCTGTTTGCCGCACCTGAGGCACAGCGACTTTTTATTTTACATTATAAGGGGAAGTGCCAGCGTCGTTGTCACCAGGTGCAAACATAAGTGAAATATAGTGAATATATTTGGGTTGACAGCACATTTGGACAGCAGTATGCTTGCTAGGGAAATATGGATGTCCTCGTTAGGTGAGGCTCCTATACGAACATAAGCCACTGCCCGGAAACATCGAAAGATGCCAATGGGTATAACAGGAATTGCCGGATTAAGGCTCTTCTTAATGTGGCTAAAGAACTTTGGTTCTTTTACGTCGTATAGTGCTAAAGCTCGACTTGGGGGAATCGGATATTTGCATGCCTTATCTTGCATGCAGAACGACGCCCCTTCAGTTGAACTGAGGGGCGTTTTTATTTCAATGTGTTAGGTATTGGCAGTGACATGGTTCTTGTGAGATCAGTAAAATATGGAGCCAACAATACGATATGGGAGAGGGGGGTAACCATTCTATGAGTAGTCGAAGTTCGACTGAACCGGATCCAGAGCCAGTGAGTCTATTGGCAGTCGGGTTAAAACTAGATACCGTAATTGAGTATGGTTGCAGCTCCTCTCCTACGGGGTAGTATTGGGCCTGACTGCCTTAAAACAAGGAGGTAGTCGACATGTCAAAAATGAATTTTTTTCAAAAAAAGCAGCAAAATAAAAGTGCTGCTCAAATTCAAGGCTTTGATATTGAATTGAATCCGGAAAATACTCGTCGTATTGATCGGCTAGTCGATAGTTACGAAAATAGCATTCTTTCTCATTTAGATGAAGCGTACCAAAGAACGACAAGCTGGCAAGATCGTCTTGCTGATCGGATTGCATCATTCGGCGGTAGCTGGAGATTTATTACTTATTTTGCTATCTTTCTGACCATCTGGATACTCTTGAACAGCTTGCCGTTTACTCGCTTTCATTTCGATGAACCTCCATTTATCTTGTTGAACTTGTGTTTGTCTTTTATCGCAGCATTCCAGGCTCCAGTCATTATGATGAGTCAGAACCGCCAAGCTGCAAGGGATAAGCATGAATCGATCATTGACTTCGCGATCAACTACAAAGCGGAACAAGAGATTGACGATATGCAAAGCCACCTTCATCGGATCGAAGGCGAGCTGATTGAGATTAAAAAACTTTTACTTGTTCTAAACAACCGAATGAATGAAGAACACAAATGACCCTTTTGATTATATGGAGGCCCCGTAGTAAAGTTTTCACCTGAATCGATTAAGATTAACGGAAGCTATTTTATGAGGAATCAGTTTGAATTAAAAGTAGATGTAAAGAAGGACTCCACTGGTATATAGCCGGAATGGAGTCCTTCATATCATTTATTTAGTTGAATACTTGCTTACTTCAAACGTGAGTATTTTATTGAAGATTACATAGTCTTTACGGTTGCTGAATGGGCCTTTGTTATTATTGTGCTTGTCAATTGCAAAGAATGAGGCACCTCTACCAGCATCTTTAGCGTCATACCAAGCGATGAAGGCACTCAGTTCTTTTTTGCTTAAATCGAATTGACCGGAATTGTAATTGGACAGATAACCAATTTTGCATTATCAAAACGAGAGAAATAAAAGCCTGTTTGTCTCGAATTGCATAACTACTCCTCTTGTCTTTATTCCAAAGACTCTACCCAGTTTTTAAAAATAATCAGCAACTCATTTAGATTTTGTACACCACCGTAGCCTTTAAATGTTGTTTCGGCTTTTTTACAATGAATCCAATCTGATTCACTTCGTTCGACAGATATCGGTTCAAAATCTTTTTCAGCCAGTATCGTTCCTTCTAAATGAATGAATATAGACCAGCCTGGATTATCCAGTGTTAAAATCTGTATTCCTTCTGCATGTTCCCAGACTCCATTACAATGTTGAGCAAACCAATTTTGTATCCATGTCATAGTATCCATTGAAGTATAATACCTCTACATAATAGCCTTCGACAATATAAAATAGGGCCGACTTCATTCTAAAACAGCCTGCGGGCTGTTACGAAACGTTGCTGCCATTTATCGTCAAGCGTGTCAAAATGAACGCCGCGTTCTTTGGAGAACGTATGGAGCAATTTGTTGTTCCCCGCATAGATAGCCACATGGCCGATCTCCAGCCCGCGTGCGCTGAAGAACAGCAGGTCGCCTTTGCGCAGCTCGTTTAGCCCGACCTTCCGGCCTTCTTTAGCTTGATCGTAAGAGACCCGGGGGAGCTCGATGGAGAGCGTATGCCGGAACACTTCCGCTACAAAAGAAGAACAATCAAAGGTCGATGTCTGGCTGGTTGCTGCGCCGAATTCATAAGGGGTACCGAGGAATTTCTCCCCGTAGGCGATCAGTTCTTCCCCTTGCCGTTCCGCCAGGGATGGGCTGGTATAATCGCTGTATTTTGGTTTTGCCGATATGTATCCGGTCAGATTGTCTTTGGTGCGCACTTCCAGCCAGAGAGCATTGACCTCGCGGATGACATGAACCTTTTCGCCGCCTGAAATAAGCCGCAGGGAAGGGGAAGCTCCCGATGAATCTGGCTCGCTGCGCAGGTTGACCCCGGAAAGAACCGTTGTGAAAAAATCGTTCCTGGAGACAATCCGAATCGTCCGAGTCAGTGCATCCCACTTCACTGTGCTCCCAAGCGCTTCGCTTACAAAGCGCAGCGGAATCATCGTATTACCCTGAACAATCTGTCCGGGAACATTCAGGGACAGCTCATTGCCGTTTAGGGTGGAGGTGAGTTCCCCGATACGGTAGGTCAGCACTGTGTCGTCTTTGGTAGCCGTTACGGTTTTGCTGGATCCGTTCCAGGAGAGCCTGGCTCCTTGCGCCTCAAACAACTGGCGCATGGGGACGAGCGTTGTCCCGTCTAGCAGCAGCGGCGGGGCGGCAAGCTGGAGCGGGCGGTCATCCAGATAGACGGTCGTCACTGGAGTCAGCGGCACCGATTTCGCATAAGACGGGTTCGCTTGGAGCTGCGATACGGCCAGTAGAGCCAGCAATACTCCCTTTTTGATTGTCATGCTGTCATCACCTCGTTGTTGATATGTTCATCTAAGTTGTACGAGGCTGACCTTAATTAGTTGTGTACCAAATATTGGAGCGATTCTAGCTTTCCTTCAAGGCGCCGTGCACGAATCCATCCGCCGCCGTCAACCGGCGATGTGCTTCAGCGGCGTCAACTCCAGCCAGCAGCATAACAATCGCCGTCTTCACGTGACCTTCCGATTCATGGAAGGCTTGTTCAATTTGCTCCCCGGAAGCATCTGTAGCCAGTTCGATAATACGCTTGGCCCTGTAGACCAGCTTCTCGTTAGAGGGGTTCAAATCGACCATCAGATTCCGGTACACTTTGCCGATACGGATCATTGCTGTTGTGGTCAGCATGTTCAGAATCATTTTTTGCGCCGTTCCCGATTTCATCCGCGTCGAGCCCATGACAACCTCGGGGCCGACGACGGCTTCAATCGTCAGCTTGCCGAGCCTGGTCATCGGCGTTCCGTAGTTGTTGCAGAGGCCGATAACCACCGCTCCCCGTTCTCCGGCGCGTTTCATCGCGCCCAGCACATAAGGTGTACGTCCGCTGGCGGCAATGCCGATGACGACATCGTTCACGCTGATTGCGGCATCGTCGATATCGGAGGCGCCCAACTCCTCGCTGTCCTCCGCGCCTTCGACCGGGTCCTTGACGGCCCGGAATCCGCCGGCGATTAAGCCCTGTACCATCTCGGGGGTGGTTCCGTAGGTCGGCGGGCACTCCGAGGCGTCAAGAATGCCGATTCTCCCGCTCGTTCCGGCACCAACGTAGAACAGCCTGCCGCCATTGCGGAACGCCTCCACGATAAAGTCGGCTACTTCGGCAATCTGCGGTATCAGACCGTGGATTACCTCGGCGACCTGGCGGTCTTCATTGTTAATTAGATGCATAATTCCAGCGGAATCGAGATGATCGATTGCATTTGTTTGGTCATTGGGCTGCTCTGTAATCAAACTACCTAAAATATGGTTCATGAGGTTCCTCCTACCAGTCTAGTATACTGAGTATTTCGCATAATTTCCCAAGCAATATTACAGCGGTATTTCAATTGAATATGCAAAATCCTGTTTCTCTGTATTGAATCTACAACAAGGTGGATGGGGGTTCATCCTGCCGCCCGTCCACCAGTTCGCGGGCCAGCCGCGCTGCTCCGACCGAAGGCGGCGCTCCCTGGCTCCCGTCAACAAAAACCAGTCCACCGAATGACTCCTGCAGTCTACCGCACAGCATTTCGCGGAAGAGCGGGGCGTATCTGAACATGGAGCCGCTGAGCACGGCCAGCCCCTGCCGGAGTACGGGCGATCTGCGCAGCAGCGCTGCCACCGTATCCGCGAGCGCTTCGGCTTCGCTTGCAAGAATGCCAGTGGCGGCAACATCTCCTCGCGCGGCGGCCTGAATGCAGATTTTGGCGAATGCGGCGATCTGCGCTTTGTTGTGGGCCGGGTTATAGATGTAACCCTTCAAGTCGGTAATCCGCTGAAATCCATACTCCTGCATAATCATATCGGTCATTAGGGTCGGGGGATGAACGGCGTCGAAGCTGCGCATGACCGCTTTCAGCGTGCGCAGGCCGACCTGGTAACCGCTGCCTTCATCGCCCAGATAATGTCCCCAGCCGCCGGAGCGTAGGCGGGAACCGTCAGGGAGATAACCGTAGCATATGGAGCCTGTGCCTGAGATGATAAGCACTCCGGAACGGCTGCCGAGCGCGGCCATCAGGGCAATCTCTCCTTCGGAGCGCACAAACACTGGAAGGACAAGCCCACGTTCTGATAGATGCTGCTGAACAGAGCTTTTAAGCAGATCACATTCTTCCTTGGTATCAAAACCTGACATACCAAGACAGATGGAAGCGCAATCTTCAATTTTAGTCTGTAATTGTTCCGATACTATGTCAATAACTGACATGACTTCTGTAAGCGCTACCTCGAATCCGACGCTATGCGGATTCGAAGGCCCTCCGGTACAGCGGGTCAGCAAGACTCCTTGTTCGTCCAAAGCGGCTGCATCGGTCTTTGTGCCGCCTCCATCAAGGCCTACATACACTTTCATCGATCAATCACCACTTTGATTTTTTTCTAATTATAGGGGAAACTTCGTTTAAAGTAAAATAAAATTTCACATGAAAAATATGAGTTGAAATTTTATTTCACTACTCATATAATGAATTCAATCCAATGTTTTGGAAGGATAATAAACCGTTCATGTTATTTAATCTAACATTTAAATTTGAAGGTATTTTTCGAGCATCATTTGCAAAATACCACTTTATCAGGGAGGTGCTTACTTTCAATGAATGGCAGCTTAATTCGTCTGCGGGAATTGCATGAATCGCTCAGTCCATCTGAGCACAAGATTGCCGCGTATATTTTACAGAATCCGGATGAGATGATCCATCTGTCCATTGCTGAGCTGGCTGCAAAAAGCGGCTCAAGCCAGGCAGCCATTGTCCGGCTGTGCAAGACGATCGGATTCAAGGGGTATCAGGAGCTTAAAATCAAAGTTGCTGGCGATTTACAGGGAAGAGATCCAGGAATCGTTGGCTATCAGGAAATTCGTCCGAACGATACCATTGCCGCGATTATGCAGAATGTATCGAACAATAACATCCAATCGATCCGCGATACGCTGAAAATTCTGGATGAAGAGATGGTGGAGCGGGCGGTGGAGGCGATTGACCGGGCGAAGCGGATTTACTTTTTTGGAGTGGGTGCTTCAAACCTCATCGCGATGGATGCCCAGCAGAAGTTTTTGCGGATCAACAAAACGAGCTTTTCGTTCGCCGACCCGCATGTGCAGCTTACCAGTGCCATAACGGCAACCATCGAAGATACGGCTGTCTGCATTTCGTATTCCGGCGAGACGAAAGAAGTAATCCGCGCCGCGTCCATCGTCAAGGAGAACGGCGGCACTGTGATCAGCATCGCCAAATACGGCAATTCCACATTAAGCCGGAACGCAGACATATCGCTGTGTACCTCCGCCACCGAAAATGAAATCCGCAGCGGAGCGATGGCGTCGAGAATTACCCAACTCAATCTGGTTGACATTCTGTATCTCGCTGTAGCCAGCCGGAATTACGAGCAGTCCGTCACTTATCTGGAGAGAAGCAGGCAGCAAATCAAACGGCTATAGCGCCTCGGGCAGAGTGCAGCATTGCCGCCAATTAACAAGAACATATGCAAAAGGGAGAGGAAACGATGAAAAAAAGTCTGTTGCTCTGTATGGTTGTTGTGCTGATGCTGATGAGCGCCTGCGGCAAATCGGGCGGAAACAAAGAAGCCGAAAGCCCGGATGACAAGGATACCGTTGTAGTCTGGACCTATCCGGTACACGGCACATATGAAGATGATCTGAAAGAAATGGTGGCCAATTTTCAAAAAGAGCATCCGAACATTACAGTGAAGACGGAAGTGCTGTCCTGGGCCGAGGGGCCGAAGAAATTTGACGTTGCCCTGAACGCCGGCAGCCCGCCGGACCTGTATTTTCACAGCGTGGACGGCACGTATGTTAATACCGGTCTTGCCCTTAAACTTGATCCCTACATGACCGACGACATCAAAACTGATTACCTGCCGGGAACGCTGGAGCTTGCGCAGATTGGCGGCAAACAGTACGGGCTTCCGTTGTACCAGTTCCAGTGGGCTTGGGGAGGCAACAAGCGCATTCTGGAGGAAGCGGGTATTGATTGGGCCAAAATCCAGCAAGAAGGCTGGACCTGGTCACAGTTCAACGAGGCGGCGGCCAAGCTGACCAAAACCTTGAACGACGGCTCAAAGCAATATCCGCTGGTTACGGACGGTACCTCGCTTGATTTTATCGAAATGCTCTCCCGCAACAACAATATGCCTGATGTTCTTGATGAGTCCGGGGCGTTCCAATGGGGTGACGAGCGAATCGTCGAGACGCTGAATTTCATCAAAGGGCTGCTGGATAAAGGATATATGCCGAAGGAAACGGCGGCGATCGCCCCGGCCAAACGCTCCGATATGTTCTATGCCGGACAGGCGGCGATTATTTCCAAAGCGATTCCGTATTATGACGTCATGATCCAGAACCGCAACAAGGATATTGATTCCGGCAAGGTAAAAGGTGAAAAAATCGATTTTGTGCTACTGCCGGTTCCGCATAACGACAATGCTCCGGCCAAGACAACGATGGGGGCGGAAGGCTACATCGCCTTCAAACAGAAAAACGACAAGGGCGAGCAGCATGCCAAAAATACATTCCAAGTGCTTGAATACTTGAGCAATGCCAAAGCCGGAAATTCCTCCAATGAGCTGGTGCTGCCATTTGTGCGTAAATCCCAGGCGGACCTGTTCGCTGGCAAGGCGCTCGGCTCGGAAGAGACGATCAAGGCATCGGCGGCCATGGCCAAACATATCGTAAATCCGGTCACGCTGAAGCTTGATGCGGCAACTGCCGCCAAAATGAAGCAGTTCAAGGAGCAGGTGGTGACACCAAACCTTCAGGCGCTCTATTCCTCAGAGAAAACGCCGGAGGCAATCGCTGAGGAGTTCAAGAGCAAAGGAACGCAAATGCTCGGCAAATAGACAGGAGGAGAGGAAAAGATGACGACAATCGCGCCAAAGCGGGTGCGCAGTTCCGCCGGGCGGTTATGGCGTGAATACGGATGGGCATACTTGTTCATTTTGGCGCCCGTCCTGCTGTTTCTCGTGTTTACACTGTATCCGGTCGTCTCCGCCCTGATCATGAGCTTTCAGCAGTACAACATTATGGATTCAACCTGGGTCGGACTGGACAATTACGAGCGGCTGGTGCAGGATGCGACCTTCTGGAAATCAATGCGTAATACGGTCATCTTTACGGTGTGCACGGTGCCGATGAACATCATCATTACCTTTGTGCTTGCATATCTGATCTACCAGATGAAGACGAAATGGCAGACTTTTTTCAAAGCAACGCTGTATCTGCCTGCGGTAGCTTCCGGGGTGACGATCTCCATCGTTTGGCTGGCCATTTTTGACCCGACCGATGTGGGCCTGCTCAACCGGTTCCTCGGCTGGTTCGGCTTCGATCCTGTCATTTGGCTGGGCCAGTCCAAAACCGCGCTGTTCTCCCTGATTCTGATGAACTGGCTGGGCTCGCACGGCGCAGGAATCATCTTGTATCTGGCCTCCATGGGCGGGGTGCCCAAATCGCTGTATGAGGCTGCCGACATTGACCATGCCAGCGGCTGGACCAAGTTCACACGCATTACCTGGCCACTGCTGAAGCCGACGACGCTGTATTTGCTCGTTACGGGAGTAATTACTTCCTTCCAGGTATTTATTTCGGTGTATATGATGACCCAAGGCGGCCCCAACTTTGCGACCACGACAATTGCCTATTTAATCTACCAGACGGCGTTCGAATTTTATGAATTCGGCCTGGCTTCGGCCCAATCGTTCGTGCTGGCATTTCTGATTATCCTGGTCTCTGTCATCCAGTTTAAATACTTTTCGAGCGATGTCGAGTATTAGGGCGAAGGGGTGAGCATTACATGAAAACCAGATCAAAAACCGTGTTTCTGGCCGTGGCGACCCTCATCCTTGTGGTGTGGGCGATCGTAACGATCATTCCGCTGTACTGGATGCTGATCGGCTCCGTGCAGGACTCGATGGCGACGGCCAGCTTCCGGCCCCGGATGATTCCCGAGGCGCTGTCGTTTGCGCCGTATGAGCGTTTTTTTGCCAAAACAGCAGCCTGGCGCTGGCTGTTCAACTCCCTGCTGATTTCCACCGTGTTGACCGTAACCAACGTGTTTTTCGCTTCCCTGGCCGGGTATGCCTTCTCCAAGCTGAAGTTCCCCGGCAGCAATGCGGTATTCTGGGTGCTGCTCAGCACGATGATGATTCCGGCGCAAGTGACGCTGATTCCGCTATATATTCTGATCGTCAATGTGTTTAATCTTGGTGACAGTTATACCGCGATTATTCTGCCTACCGCAGTAACGGTCGGCAATATTTTTCTGATGAAGCAATACATGTCTTCGCTTCCGACCTCGCTGATTCATGCGGCCCGAATTGACGCCTGTAGCGAGTTCGGTATCTTCTGGAAGGTGATTCTGCCCATGGCCAAGCCGGGGCTGGCCGTGCTGGCGATCTTCACCTTTGTGGCCTCCTGGAACGAGTTTTTCTGGCCGTTTCTGATAACGAATTCGACGGAGATGCGGACGATCCAGGTGGGCCTGGCTTCCTTCGTCTTTGCCGAATCGACAGACTTTGGAGCGATTATGGCCGGGGCGACGGTTGGCGCGCTGCCGATGCTTATCTTGTTTTTCTCGCTGCAGCGGTATTTCCTGCAGGGAATTACTATCGGAGCGGTAAAAGGCTGAAGCGGCGGTCAGGCTTTGCTTGTATGGGAGAACGGCATGGTGATAAAACGGCATGGATGCCGCTCCCGCGATTTTGACAATGTCCATGTGTAAGTTTTTGTGGGGGAACTTAAAGGGGGAAAGGCTATGGCACGTGTTGAATTCCGCAATGTGCGCAAACAATTTAACGATCAGAACAAGCAGGCTTTTACAGCGGTGGCGGGCTCTGATTTTGTTATTCAAGATAAAGAATTTGTTGTGTTTGTCGGTCCGTCGGGCTGCGGCAAAACGACCTCGCTGCGGATGATAGCGGGCCTTGAGCAGCAGACGAGCGGTGATATCATCATCGGCGACCGCATCGTCAACAATCTCCACCCCAAGGACCGCGACATCGCGATGGTGTTCCAGGATTATGCGCTGTACCCGCACATGACGATCCGCGAGAACCTGTCCTTTGGCCTGCGCAATCTGAAGAAACCGAAGGATTATATCGAGCAAAAGGTCCGGGAAGCGGCAACGATCCTTGGGTTGGAGGATATGCTAGAGCGCAAGCCGCGCGAGTTGTCCGGCGGGCAGCGTCAGCGGGTCGCCGTAGGCCGTGCGATTGTGCGCGATCCGCAGGTGTTCCTGTTCGATGAACCTCTCTCCAACCTGGATGCCAAGCTGCGCATTCAGATGCGGGTCGAACTGGGCGAGCTTCATAAGCGGCTTGGCGCAACCATCGTATATGTCACTCATGATCAGGTGGAGGCAATGACCCTGGGCGAACGGATCGTCGTCATGAACAAAGGCGTCATTCAGCAGATTGCCTCACCGACAGAGTTGTATGCTAACCCAAAAAATATGTTCGTGGCCGGTTTTATCGGCTCCCCGGCTATGAACTTCATCAATGCCCGCGTGGAGCGGGGCCGCTTGTTCATATCCGGCGGAGAGTTCCAGCTGCCGCAGGATGCCGCCACGGGACTTCAAGGATATGAAAGCGGCGAGGTCATTCTCGGCATCCGCCCGGAGCATATTTACGGCGAGGACTTTGCGCCGGGCGTTTCCGCTGAGCACCGGCTGAATGCACATATCAAGGTTGTGGAGCATCTTGGCTCCGAGAACCTGGTCTATTTTCACGTAGGCGAAAGATTGGTTACCGCCAAGGTGCATCCGGAGACCAAGGCGTACAATGGGCTGGATAAGCCGTTTATTCTCGATCTGGCCAAAGCGCGTTACTTCGATCCGGTGACGGAGGACAGAATTCTCTGGTAGTCGGACAACTCGGCAGCCGTTAAAAGCAAGCTGGACTGCTATGATAAAAGGGGGAGACAATCATGCGCAAGCTGAATGACGTTTTGGTTCGCACAGGAACAGAGGCGTTCAGGGAGATTATACCGATTACACTGCTCAGCCTCGCTGGCTCGGCCGTGCTGGTGCCGGTCGTCCTGTTCGCGCCGCTTGCCTTTGCGTTTATCCTGTTTCCGCTCATTTATATGCCTTTGGTGTTCGGTGCGTTTTATGCCTATCACCGGAGAACGGAGGGGAAGAAGTTCGCAGTGCTGGAGATGTTCCGGGGGGCGTGGCGCGGCTTTGCACCTGCGGCGGTATTCGGGCTGCTCTGTTCGTTGCTGGTGCTCATTTTGTGGTCCACCTGGTGGTATTACGGGGGACGCGAAGGGATGCTGAGCCGGATGATTGCGATCATCCAGACGTATTTTGTCGCCATGGTATTTGTCTCCCAGTTCTATACGCTCCAGCTTGTCATCCAGCAGAAGCTGGGTATCTTCAAGGCGATGGGAGAGAGCGTAAAGCTGTTCTTGCGCCATCCGGCTTATACGATAGGTGCTTTTTTTCAAGCACTGTGCGTCAGTGTGATGTTGGCCGTCACGGTTGTCGGTTTTGCTGCTTTGTACAACGGCGTGCTTGCCGTTTACCTGCATAAAGCGGCTTATAATGTGCTGCACCCGGATGAGGACAACGAAGCTGGGGAAGCGGCGGAGACTGGCGCCGGAATGGCGGGTGGGAGCCTGCGATGAGTGCCCGCGTGCGCAGCGGGGCGGACCGGCTGGCCGCGGGGCTGGCACACCCGCTGCTGGAGGGGCGGCGGATCGGGTTGGTGACCAATCCGACCGGGATTACGGCGGATTTCCGTTCCACCGCCGAGGTCTGCCGCGGACTGGCATCGTCTAGGCTGATAGCTCTTTTTGCCTGCGAGCATGGCATACACGGGCAGTATCAGGCAGGTGTGAAGTTCGAAGATGAACGGGATGCTGTACTGGGGCTTCCGGTATACAGCCTGTATGGCAGACATAAAAAGCCTACCCCCGACATGCTGGTCGGCCTGGATACGCTGGTTTTTGATGTGCAGGACCTCGGGATGCGCTTCTATACGTATGTTTCCACCATGCTGTATATAATGGAAGCCTGCGCCGAGAATGGCAAAAGTCTGCTTATCCTCGACCGTCCCAATCCGCTGGGCGGCATCGTCTGCGAAGGCGGACTGTTGCAGGAAGGTTATGAATCCATGGTTGGCGCATGGTCAATGCCGATCCGCACCGGAAGGACTCTTGGAGAACTGGCGCGAATGGTCAACGATCTGAAAGGGCTGGGCTGCGATCTCGACGTGATTCCACTTGAGGGCTGGAGCCGCAGCATGCAATATACAGACACGGGGCTGCCCTGGATGCTGCCCTCGCCGAATATGCCGACCCTAGAGACGGTCAGAGCTTATGGGGGAACCTGTTTTTTTGAAGGGACCAATCTATCCGAGGGACGTGGCACCACCCGCCCTTTCGAGTGGATCGGTGCGCCTTGGCTGGATGGCGCTCGTCTGTCCGAATCCATGAACAAGCACCGACTGCCGGGGGTGCATGTGCACCCTGTATATGCTACCCCGGCCTTTTCCAAGTATCAGGGGGAATTGTGCGGCGGCGTGCGGTTGTTCATTACCGATCCGCAGCGTTACGAATCCGTAAATACAGGGCTGTTGCTGCTGCACGAGGTCAACGCCCTGTACCCGCAGGCATTCCGCTGGCTGGCCCCGCCGCAGGAAGGCTCCAGATATTTCATCGACCTGCTGACTGGAGGCGAAGAGGTGCGCCGCTCCATCGCGTCGGCAGCGGGTCTGCGCGATATTCAAGTATCCTGGGGGCAGGACAGTGCAGCTTGGAAGGAGCTGGCTCGCCCGTATCTGCTCTATACCTGAGCGAATGGCGAATACGGCGGCTGAAGCGGAAGGCGTGGTAACGCGGGGAAACATACATTGAAGCACATTGGGAAGATACAGAGCCGGATGGGCGAGACGACCGACGATATTGGGGCGAAAGACTGAACGATATTAAGACGCGAGGCTGGACGATATTATTGAAGCGAAGGGAGGAGCGGCTGTGAATATGGATTTGCGCAACACTGGGGGGACGGGGGATGATCCCGATGCGATCCTCGCTGACATGAGCCTTGCGGACAAAATCGGCCAAATGTTAATGTGCGGCTTTGAAGGAACTGTCCTGACGGATAAAGTTCGGGAGCTTGTCGCAACCGGCAAAATCGGGGGAATTATCTATTTCGCCCGCAATGTGGAGTCGCCGGAGCAGGTGGCACGGCTGACGGCGTCGTTGCAGCGTGCGGCTCTGGAGGGCGGGACGCCACCGCTTTTTATATCCATTGACCAGGAAGGCGGCATGGTGGCGCGGATTACCGAGGGTGTTGCTCTAATGCCTGGCGGAATGGCAATTGCCGCAGCAGGGTCGGAAGCCGATGCATATGATGCCGCTTTTGTCAGCGGGAACGAGCTGGCGGCAATGGGCATCAATCTGAACTATGCTCCGGTGATGGATGTCAACAATAATGCGGACAATCCGGTAATCGGAGTCCGCTCCTTCGGGGAGTTGCCACAGCGCGTGGCCGATTTCGGAGCGGCAACGTTGCGCGGGTTCCAGGATGCCGGTGTTGCCGCTACGGCGAAGCATTTTCCCGGCCATGGCGATACCGCCGTCGATTCCCATCTGGATCTGCCGACGGTGCCGCATGATCGGATACGGATGGAGCAGGTGGAATTGATGCCGTTCAGACTGGCAATCGCTGAAGGGGTGGATGCCATGATGTCGGCGCATATTTATTTTCCGGCGCTGGAGCCGGAGAAGTTGCCCGTTACCCTGTCGAAGACGGTATTGACCGGACTGTTGCGCGAGGAGCTTGGTTTTGAAGGCATCATTATGACCGATTGCATGGAAATGAATGCGATCGCTGAACATTACGGAACAGTGGAAGCATCCGTAATGGCGATTGAAGCGGGCGCGGACATGATCCTGATCAGCCACCGCGCCGACCGCCAGCTTGCCGCCATTGCGGCGATCGGCCGGGCGGTAGCGGAGGGACGGCTGAGCGAGGCACGCCTCGATGTGTCGGTGCGCCGACTGCTGGCCCTGAAGGCGAAGCGCGGTCTGCTTGGGGGCGGCGGTGCAGCAGGCCAGGCGTTATCCGGCCTGGCACGCTGCGGAACCGCAGCACACCTGGAGGTGGCGAGGCGGATCAGCGAAGCCAGCGTGACGCTGGTTCGCAACGATGCGCCAGTGCTGCCCCTGCGGCGGTTGCGCACGTTGGTGATTACGGCTGCTCCGATGGTCGCCACGCAGGTCGATGAATCCTTCGCGCCTGCTCCTGGCCTTGGTACGGCGCTGAGCAAGCATGGCCTGGCTTGCGAAGACCGCGTCATTCCGTCCGATCAATTCGCACAGTACAGCGCAGAACTGCTGGCGGTAGCCGCTGCGGAGGAAATCGGTCAGATTGTGCTCGGCACCTACAACGCCAGGTTTAATCCCGCGCAGGCCAAGCTGGCCGAAGCATTGCAGACGCTCGGCAAGCCAATGGCCGTCGTCGCACTGCGCAATCCGTATGACCTGCTCGTCATGCCGGGCGTGCAGGTCTATGCCGCCGTTTACGAGAGTCGTCCGCTCGCACTGGAGAGCGCGGCCAAAGCGCTGCTCGGGGAAATTCCTTTCCGCGGGCGGCTGCCAGTCTCACTGGGCTCCGACTATCCGGCGGGGTGGGGAATGAGCCTATGATCGGTCCACTCTGGAACAAAACTAATGCCACTGTAGTCGGCTTGATGTCTGGCACCTCGCTGGACGGTATTGATGCCGCAGTGGTGTCTATTGAAGGCTGTGGAATGGGTGCGCGGGTGAAGCTGCTGCATTATCACAGCGTGCCTTATGAAGCTGCGCTCCGTGAGCGGCTCAAGTTGCTGTGCACCGTGGAGCATTCATCGGTAGAGCTGGTATGCGGCATGAATGTCTATTTGGCCGAACGGTTTGCCGAAGCGGCAATTGAGGCGGTGCGCGGGGCCGGAATGGAGATGGAAGAGATCGACTTGATCAGCTCCCATGGACAGACCGTCTGGCATATCCCGGAAAAAGCCGGCCATGATCCCCATCTGCTCCGTTCCACCTTGCAGCTTGGAGATTTGTCCGTGCTGGCCAAACGAACGGGCAGGTATGTTGTCGGGGACTTCCGCCCGGCTGACATGGCCGTCGGTGGCCAGGGAGCGCCGCTGGTTCCGTACGGCGACCTGATCCTCTTCCGGCATCCTGAAAAAGGACGGCTGCTCCAGAATATCGGTGGTATCGGCAACTGCACCATATTGCCGCCTTCGTGCACTCCTGAACAGGTCTTCGCGTTCGATACCGGTCCAGGCAACATGGTTATTGATCAGGTGGTGCACCTGCTGACGGATGGCCGCTTGTCCTACGACGAGGACGGAGCTTGGGCATTGCAGGGCCAGCCCGACGGGACGCTGGTATCAGAAATGCTGGAGCATCCCTATTTCGCCCGGAAGCCGCCGAAGTCGACGGGCCGGGAAATATTCGGCAAAGACTATGCCCGGCAGTTCGTAGCTTCGGCCCGGCAGCACGGGCTTGACGGTGCGGATATGGTGGCAACAGCCACCGCCTTTACCGCTCGTACGATCGCCGACGGCTATCGCCGCCATGTGTTTCCGGTGTGCCGGATGGATGAAGTGATCGTCAGCGGCGGAGGCGCGCATAACCGCACGCTGCTGGCTATGCTGGAGCGCCTGCTGCCGGAGCAGAAGGTGCTGACTTCGGGGGCGCTCGGAGTGAGCGACGATGCCAAAGAAGCCGTTATTTTCGCGCTGCTCGGCAACGATTTTATGCACGGTCTCTGCAATAATCTGCCTTCCGCCACCGGAGCGGAACGCCCTACCGTTATGGGGAAGCTGGCCTTCCCCTAATGGAACATAACAACGTCGTCCTGTCAGGGCGGCGTCTGTTTATTTTGCTGGCTCAATATCCGCAGGATACTCGTCAATAGGAATAGAGGTTACCGAATCCCCCGGTGATGAATGGCCATACATTCCGAGGTAGACGGATGAATAAAGACTTATCGTTTTCCACAGTTCTAATGGATCTCTTTAAACTCCCTCAATATGATTTGGTTTTCTCACTTAGGCTCATGGATTCGCAGGATTTCACCTTTAGCTAAGTGTCAGATAAGACCCTATTGCGATGCGTCTATCCCAATGGAAAATGAGTGATTATAATGCGAAACCGTTCGATACACCTGACAAACTGGAACAATTCCTGAGTGTGTTAGTACAAGCGGGCGTAGACATCTTCCATTGCCCGACGCGTCGCTTTTGGGTGCAAGAATTTGAAGGTTCCGATCTGAGCTTTGCCGGATGGGTGAAGAAACTGACTGGGAAAACTACGATTACTGTTGGCTCTGTAGGTTTGGATGAAGAATTTGTTAGTCTTTATACGGAAGGGAAAGGGGCAGGACACAAAGATATTAATGAACTTCTGGAACGGCTGGACAACAATGAATTTGACCTTGTAGCCGTTGGGCGCACGCTATTGAGCGATCCTGCATGGGTTACGAAAATACGTGAAGGTCGAATTCATGATCTTCAAACGTTCACTCTAGAGGCGCTTAAAATGCTCTTCTAATGTATCTCATGCCTCGAATACCCCTTAATTTCATAATTAAACAATGTAAGCCAAAATACTCAAAGTCATTAATGAACTATGGGTATTTTGGCTTTTTAATGCGTCTGTGAGATGAGAGCATTCATACGTTAAACTTAAAACCAGATAAGACTGACAAAAATACTTGATATATATAGATGTCTATGTAATAATGCTAGTATGTTAAAAAATAACGCAGCTGCACTGATAGGAACGATCAGAGACTCGATCAATAAATTGATTGTGTCTGAACTCGAATCCTATGGAGTTGAAGGGATTGTTCCTTCCCATGGTGGAATATTAATGTTCCTCTATCAAAAGGACGGGCTTTCTATTAAAGAATTGACGCAAAAAATTTCTCGTCAGCAGCCCACAGTCACGGTTCTGATCGACAAGCTAGTGAGGCTGGGGTATGTCGAAAGAAAAAAAGAAAGGGAGGATAGCAGAGTAACCCTGATATATCTGACCGATAAGGGGAAAGAGCTGGAGCCTGTATTTGAAGTGATCTCCAATAGATTAAAAGAAACCATTTATGGTGGTCTCAAAGACGAAGAAAAAGAACAACTGGAGTATCTGCTGGAACATGTAAAAAACAGATTATAAATTTTTTTAAATTAATGTATAGATATCTATATTAAATTCAAAATAACATAAAAACATCTGGAGGTAATTAAAATGAAACATCTTATCGTTTATGCTCACTCTAACGCTGAAAGTTTCAATCACGCGATACTGGAAACTGTTGTAAATACCTTGAAAGAAAAAGGTGACGAAGTCGTTATACGCGATCTATATGCCCTTGATTTTCAACCTGTATTAAAAACTGAGGATACTGCCGCTATGAGAGCTGGGCAAACTCCAGCTGATATTAAAGTAGAACAGGAATACATTTCGCAGTCCGATACGATCACGTTTATTTCTCCGATTTGGTGGACAGGTCTTCCTGCTATCCTGAAAGGTTACGTTGATCGTGTATTTGCATACGGCTTTGCATATACGTCTGGTCCGGAAGGGATTAATAAGCTTCTTACAGGCAAAAAAGGTTTTATTGTAAATACACATGGTACACCGAATGAAATTTACGATGGAATCGGGATGACGGCAGGATTGAAAATCACTTCGGATACAGGAATTTTTGATTTCGTTGGAATTGAATCCGTGGGTCATTTACTATTTGGAAGTATCGGCTACCTTGATGAAGATGGATATAAAGGACTGTTGAAGCAGGTTCAAGACACCGTCAAATCGGTACTGTAAAATATAAGCCAGTCTTCAAATGATGAGGTCAACCAGCATTTACTGGTTGGCCTTTTCTTCTATATAAGCTGACTCCGAATGCGCAGTGGCAATTACATGAAATTTTTAAGTTCAGTTTTATATAGATGCTAATATCCTTCGACGGTTTTGGAATGTCCCTCTACGATTAAGGACATGTAAACGTCAATAGGATCCTCGCTTTCAACTTTAAAACCAAACCGTTCATAAAGACGTCTGGCAGAGCTTCCTTGCAGGACATTTAAGGTTACACGTTTTCCTTTTACATCATTTTGTTCAAGCAGATTACTTAATACTTGATTTCCGACTCCTTTACCTTGGTAATTGGGGTGAATATAAAAATGCTCCAATAAATAACCGTCTAACGTCGGTTTAAAAGCTATGCAACCAACAAAAGAAGAATCTACTTCGATGATCCAGGTATGTACAGAGTCGAATGCATCACGGAAGCGTTGACGAACTTTTTCTTCATCAAATCTCCCTAACCTGGTTAAATCGTTACGCAGTACAGTGGCCCGTAAATGAGCAATGGTTTCAACATCGGAATTTTGGGATTGGCGAAGAGTAAATGGTTTCATCTAATGTAACAACTCCTCTATGTATTAAAATTCACAAATAATTCATTGTTATTATCGTCAGCAATTCATTATAGTACATAGTATTAATAGTTAACTATATGTATTATGCGTTTTACGGAGGTTCACTATGAAAGATTATGAATTAAGGGATGATTTGAGAGAATCCGTTAACCGGATTTATGACATGGAATTATTCAGCAGCCTGACGGAGCTTATCCAAGGGGAAAACCATGTGCTTCAATATTTAGTTCAGCATCAAGATGATGAAATTAACCCATCCTTACTCAGTGACCACCTGCATGTATCCAGATCAAGAATTACGGCAGCGCTTACGGCCTTAAGAAAAAAAGGTTATGTGACCATGGAAATGTCTGAGCATGACAGACGACGAATGTGTGTAAGGCTCACATCAGAAGGTGCATCCCTGATTAAACAAAAACAAGAGAGAATTGAGGGCTATTTTGAAGCACTGGTAGAGGGTTTGGGTGAGGACGATGTCAAGGAATTTATACGATTGATCGAGCTTTCCATAAATATCATGAATGCGGATTCAACTGAAAAATAACATAATGTGAGGGTGTACAGGATGAAGTATAAAATAATAGCAGATAGCTGCTGTGACTTAACGACAGAGCTTAGAGAAGAAATGAAAATCACGACGATCCCGTTAAACATGACTTTGGGAGAAAAATGCTTTATAGATGATGAAACGCTAGATTTACCTCAGTTTATGGAAGAAATGAAAGCCTGTACAACCAAGATCGGATCGGCTTCACCGTCACCTATGCTGTATAAGGAAGCATTTCAAGGTGAGCATACTTCTTTTGCCATTACAATATCCAGCAATCTGTCCAGTTCGTATTCAAGTGCATTGGTTGGTAAGGATATGGCGGAGGAAGAAGGGGCTGATGTTCATGTATTCGATTCGAAAAGCGCGTCGGCTGGACAAATATTGTTAGCTCTAAAATTACGCAAGCTGATCGACGAGGGGTATCATAAAGGAGAGATTATTTCTTCACTGGAAAGCTTTATCACGAAGATGAAAACCTATTTTGTGCTAGAGAACCTGGATAATTTGGTGAAGAACGGACGAATGAATAAAATTACGGGAAAGATACTTTCATTCCTGCATATCAGACCCATTTTGGGTTCAGACGGTGACGGAAATATCGCATTGTTTACCCAAGCGCGTGGTCAAAATCAAATCATTGAAAAGCTGACAGATACGATTGAAAAGAGTGGTCGGGCTACCGAGGGGGAAAGCATTGTGATTACCCATTGTAATAATCCCGGGCTTGCGGAGAAGCTAATGAATGCGTTAAAGAACCGCTATCAATTTAAGGATATTCTGATTGTGTCCACCAGAGGAATCAGTTCGATGTATGCCAATGACAAAGGAATTATTATGGCGTTTTAAGCTATTGGATGAATGATACTCTCTTATTAAATAAAGGTTTATGCCAATTCGAGCCTGAGTTGGGGTAAGCCTTTTTGACATGCTGATATACACATTGAAATATTATGTCTATCTTTAGCTCAAATTAGGCCTTTGTACAAGGTACATTCGTCCAGTATGTAAAATAACGCATCGGCTGTTCCCTAGGATGATACCAAGGAACAGCCGATGCGCCGAAAGAGGCATATATTAGGATGTAGCGGTTTGAAGCCGTTTTTTGCGCATGTATAGGACGTACAGAATGCCGCCAAGCAGGCAGAGGATACAAGCAAAGCCTGCCAGCAACCAGGCTGAAGCGACTGCTCCGCCACGATCCATGCTGTTTCCAAGCCATAAGGGCAGCAGAGCCCCCCCGACTCCACCTGCACCAATCAGCAGGCTGGTGGTGGATTCTACTGTACCTGGCATCATTTTGCTGGCAAAAACGAGTGCGATGGAAAATATGCCGGACATGCATAGCCCCAGGAGTGCAATAAGGACAAAGGTAACAGCAGTGCCCTTGATCAGCGGGAACACGCACAGCAGCACGGTCGCCGCCAGTGAGCTTAGGGCGACAAAGACACCATAGCCGTAACGATCGGCAATGTTGCCTGCGAACAGCCGCCCGGCGGCCATCGCCAGCCAGAAGCAAGTAACACTGAGTGCCGCCTCAGCTTGTGTAAGGCCCAGCCGTTCAATGAACATAGAAGGTAGGAAATTGGCAAGGCTCATTTCTGTCCCTACATAAATAAAGAAAAAGATGATAAACAGTGCCAGCAGCAGCCAATTTCCCGCAGGGCCCCCTTTGGAAGCTCCCGTGGATGGAGAATGTGGGGCCGAGCCGGAATGTATATGCTTTTCCCCACGACCCTCATATTCGTCCAATACGGCATCCAGCTTGCCGAAGGATCCCCGTAGCCAGGCTACGACTGCCACCGCCGCACAGACGGAGATAACAGGAAAGGCCAACCGCCACCAGCCAAGGGCGATCAACTGGCTGGCAACCGCGGGCATTGCTAACGCGCCGATCCCGAAGAAGACTTCCAGACGGCTCATAGCTGCACCCGTTCCTTCGGTAATACCGCTAATCACGATGGTGCCGATGACCGCTTCCACCATACCGAAGCCAAAGCCGGCTGCCGCTCCGACGGCATATAGCCAACCCCATGGGGGCAGCAGTGAGTAGAGCCCTTCTGCTGCACACAGCAGTAGCAAGGCGAATACCAGCGTCCGGCGTTTGCCGAATTGCCTTGCAAGCCATGGCGACAGCAGGACGCCAGCCAGAAAACCGGAAAATTGGGCGAAGATCAGACTTCCGCCCTCCGTATAATTCCGGTCATAGTGGTCCAGCAGCACGGGCAGCAGAGACCCTACAACCACGTGCGCCAGGCCAATTAAAAAATAAGATAAGCTGCCAATCCATAGCAGTCGTTTCATGATGAACTCCTTTGATACCTGAAATTTCAATTATACTGAGTATTTTGCATAAACCCAAGAGCGATTTCAAATCAGCAATATAGAGATCGAAACGGTTTAGTTCGTCTATATATTGTACTTTCGAGCGTTGGGAATCGAATTATGATAATTCCAGCACATGAAAGCCATAGCCTTCGATGGTAACATCTCCTTCCAGGAATTCGCCGCTGAGCAGCTCATGTCCTTTTTGTTCATCCAGATGATAATTCTGTTTCTGGGCGTTATGGTTCAGGATGAACAAATACGATTTTCCATCCTTGGAGCGCACGCTGGCCTCCACACCCGCAGGAGCACGCAGCAAGGACGGAATCCCTTTTTCCTCACAAATATAGCCCAGCAGGCCGTCCAGGAAAGCTTCTTCAGGGTCCGAAGCCACATACCATGCTTCGCCTTGACCAAAACGATTGCGTGTCAGCACGGGCATCCCCTGATAAAAATCATCGCCATACTCCGCCAGCACCTCGGCACCTTCGCTATGCAGCAGGTCGCAGAGCAAGCCGCATTCATATTCCCCTTGTAATGCTCCTACCTGTTCCTTCAATACGATCCGATTTCGTGACTCCGGCAAAAGCGCGTCAATTTCTTCTACCCAAACTCCGAGAAGCTTACGCAGCTTACCCGGATAGCCTCCGGTTGTGACTAGATCGTTTTCATTCACAATTCCGCTGAAAAAGGTGGTGACAAAGGTGCCGCCATGTTCAGTAAATTGTTCCAGCTTTTCCGCTGTACCCGGCTTGACCATGTAGAGTACAGGCGCGATAATGAGATCATATTTCTGGAAATCTGATTCCACGGAAATCAAGTCTACCTGCACGTTACGGTGGAATAGAGCGGCATAATATTTGTGCACCTGATCGACGTAATTCAGCGCTACAGAAGGACCGCTTGATTTCTCCAGTGCCCACCAATTATCCCAATCGAACAAAATGGCTACTTTTGCGTTAACGGTTGCATCCAGCAGCGTATTACCTAAAGTGCCAAGCTCTCTGCCGAGCTGTGCCACCTCCCGGAATACGCGTGTATTCTCATGACCGACATGCTCAATCACAGCCCCGTGGAATTTCTCACAGGCTCCGATGGAACGGCGAAGCTGGAAGAACATGACCGTGTCTGCGCCATGCGCAACTGCCTGGTAACTCCATAACCGCATGACACCAGGCCGCTTGAGTGAATTGTATGCTTGCCAGTTTTGCTGGCTCGGTGTTTGCTCCATCAGCATAAACGGCTGCCCATCCTTAAGACCGCGCATCAGATCGTGGGCCATCGCGGTATAGCTCGGTGGGGTATTAGCCCGCGGATAGCTGTCCCAAGACACAATATCCATGTGCTTTGCCCATTTGAAATAGTCCAGTTGCTTGAAAAAGCCCATCAGATTAGTCGTTATGACAGCTTCGGGGATATGCTTTTTGATCGCGTTATACTCCAGCAAATAGCATTCCAGCATACTGTCTGAATTAAAGCGTGCGTAATCAAGGGAAATGCCCTGAAAGGTGGAGTGGTTTTCGCCCCAATGCTCGCTCAGATTATTTGGGGGTACAATTTCATTCCAATCATAGAAGGTGTGCCCCCAGAACGAAGTATTCCATACCCGGTTCACTTTTTCCAGTGTTCCATATTTTTGTTTGAGCCACACCCGGAATGCAGCAGCACAGTTATCGCAATAGCAATCCCCGCCGTACTCATTGGACACGTGCCACACGAGGATCGCAGGATGATTTTTGTAGCGTTCTGCCAGTCGGTCAGCCATGCTCTCCGCATATTTGCGGTAGGTGGGACTGTTCGGACAGGAATTGTGGCGTCCGCCGAATTTTCGTTTGCGCCCGTCGGCATCGACCCGGAGAATATCTGGGTATCGAGTCGCCATCCAGGCAGGGTGAGCTGCAGTGCTGGTGGCAAGACACACAAAGACACCGCTTTCATATAAACTATCGATGAATTGATCCAGCCATTCAAAATGATATGTGATTTCATCCGACTGAATTTTGGCCCAGGAAAATACGTTGACTGTGGCGATATCAATTCCTGCCAGCTGGAACATGCGTAAGTCCTCCTGATGTGTGGTGTTATCCCATTGCTCAGGATTGTAATCTCCGCCGTAAAATACTTTAGGCAGTTTACCGCTTATCATGCCAATCACCTCTATATATAAGAATAATTCTATCTTATAATACAAGTAAATGCTTTTAAATATAATAAAATGAACATGGATATAACAATATGGATCTACATTAAGGAATACATAACCGCGTGCGCCGGAGGTGCTTTTAATGATTTTAACTCCCCATCATTTGCGATTTTTTCTAACTACGCGTGAGCATTCTTTACCGCTTTTTATCGAAAGTATCGGATTTAACAGCAGGCAGGAGGATGTATCCCGGCCGGAGGGCTATCCGTGCTTTCACTGGATTCAGACGGTGTCCGGGGAAGGGGTGTTCACGTTCAAGGGGGGCTCCTTCCGTTTGGGAGAACAGGCCGGAGTTCTACTGCTGCCGGGCGAGTCCCATGCTTACAGCCGGGCGACGAAAGTATGGCGAACGCTGTACATTACGTTTGACGGACCGATAGCCGCTGCTGTGCTGACAGAGCTAGGATTGAAGCATACACGCGGGTATCATTGGGACGCCCATAGTGAACTGCACAGCTTCGGAGAAAGTATGCTTCATACTATAGCAAGTGAACGGGATTTATCAGGGCTGGACGCTTCGGCCAATATGTACCGCTTTCTAACTTTGCTGCGCAAACATGGTCAATACAGCTCTATGCCTTCCTTGTCTCATAATGTAGAACGTTTGGGGCCTGTGCTGGCTTTTATGGAACAAAATTATGCCAGCCCGGATATCGGCCTGTCTGATATGGCGGTGATGATGAATGTCAGCGCCCGTCATTTGAATACGTTATTTAAGCAGGCATTCGGTGTGACCTCTTATGCGTATCTGATCGTCATACGTTTGCGCAAGTCTAAGGAAATGATGGCTGAATCCCCGCACTTAACGGTAAAAGAGATCGCCGAGCGGGTAGGGTTCCGTGATGTCAGTCATTTTGTGGCGACTTTCCGCAAGACCGAAGGAATTACCCCTGAAAGGTTCAAATTATTGTATATATAAGGGTATTTAATCGAAATACTCTTTCTTACGCGGGAATGCTCTTTTTAGTGAGCATTCCTTATTGTTTTTTTCCGGATGTGGGAGTATAAAATAATAGTTCATTTGTTTCATCAATCTGATGTTCAGGTGACATAATAACAAATAGTTCAAAGTTCTTCTGCAAAACCCTCATCCAAAGAAGGAGTTAACGAAATGCTGAGTAAAGTCAAAAGATTACTAATCGGTCGTCCACGAAAATCGACGGCTCTTGAAGATGAGAAACTAAACAAGCTTAAGGCTCTGGCCATCCTGTCCTCGGATGCGTTGTCCTCTGTAGCTTACGGAACGGAGCAAATTCTGATTGTTTTGATTACAGCGGGCTTCACTGCTTTATGGTATTCCATTCCTATATCCATCGCGGTATTGGGATTGCTGGTTATTCTGATCCTGTCCTACAGACAGACTATTTTTTCCTATCCCGCTGGTGGTGGCGCCTATATCGTCGCTCAGGACAATTTGGGCAGGGCTCCGAGTCTGATTGCAGGCGGATCTTTGCTGGTCGATTATATTCTGACGGTAGCAGTCAGCTCGTCAGCGGGTACAGATGCCATTACATCGGCGTTTCCATCCTTGCATGATCATCGGATCGCCATTGCACTGATCATGATCATCTTTTTGACCATTATGAACTTGCGCGGAGTAACAGAATCAGCCTCAGTGCTGGCTGCACCGATTTATTTATTCGTAATTTCGATCTTTGTCCTGATTATTAGCGGTATCATCCATTACGTGGCAGGAGGAGCCCATGCTGCGGCACCGCAATTTGGAGCTACGGTATCCAACGTCAGTCTGTTTCTGCTGCTGAAGGCGTTCAGCTCAGGCTGCTCGGCGCTAACTGGGGTAGAGGCTGTCTCGAATGCCATTCCGAATTTCCGTAAGCCTGCTGCCAAAAATGCGGCAACTACGCTGATGATGATGGGTTTGATTCTCGGTTGTATGTTCATCGGAATCAGTCTGCTGGCTTATTGGTATGGTGTTCGTCCAAATCCGCACGAAACGGTCATTTCGCAAATTGCGAACGCCACTTTCGGGCGCGGTGTGATGTATTACATCATTCAGGGCGTGACGGCGTTAATCTTGTTTTTGGCGGCGAATACAGCTTATTCGGCCTTTCCGTTGCTTGCATTTATGCTGGCAAAAGACAAATACATGCCGCATATGTTCATGGTTCGCGGAGATCGACTCGGTTACTCGAACGGTATCCTGTTTCTGAGTATTTTCTCGGCATTGCTGGTTATCGTATTTGGTGGCAATACAGGAAATCTGATTCCACTTTATGCTGTAGGGGTATTTATCCCGTTTACGCTTTCCCAGCTTGGAATGATGATTCGCTGGATTCGTCTCAAGCCGTCAGGCTGGGTCGTCAAGCTTGCTATTAATACGGTTGGGATGCTGACCACGCTGTCCATTACGCTTATTTTTATTTTCACCAAGTTTAGTCAGGTGTGGATGGTGTTTATCTTCCTGCCTTTGGTTTTGTATTTCTTTATGAAGATCAATGGTCATTACAAAAATACGGCTGAGCAGCTGCGGATCGACATTACGAAGGATAAGCCTATGGTCAAAGGCAATACGATCATTATTCCAGTGGCTGGTATTACACGAGTCGTGATGAATACCATCAGCTATGCCAAGACCTTGTCGGACAATGTGGTTGCTGTATATGTAGGTGTGGATGATGAAGCAATCCGCAAGATGGAGCAAAAATGGGAAGAGTGGGATGTAGGTATCCGTTTGGTGGTGCTGAAATCCCGTTATCGCAGCATTATTAATCCGCTTCGCAAGTTCATTGATACGGTGGAGTGGAAAAAAGCGGACGAGGATCATATTACCGTTCTTATTCCACAATTCATCACGAAGCACTGGTGGGAAAATATTTTGCACAACCAGACCAGCTTGCTGATGAGAGCTTATCTGATCAATTACAAAGACGTCATCGTAACGACGGTCCCTTTTCATTTAAACAAATAAATGGAACAGGCGATTATAGCATGACAAAATGAACATCTTCTGGTCGCATGTCGTTGCGGCTGGAGGGTGTTTTTTTTATACCTGCATATTTACTTTAACGATACGTTTTATGTATTATTGATACAAAACGTATCGTTAAAGAATAGATATGGAGGGCTACAATGCCAGGAACCGAGGGTGAAACGGAACATAACAAGCTGCAATTTGTAGATACGCTGAGAGCGCTGGCAATTATGGGCGTGTTGCTTGTACATGTCAGCCAGCAGGTAGATGGATTAAACGGATGGTTGCAAAAGGGATTAAGCTTGGGAGCGAAAGGGGTCGCTTTATTTTATCTGGCCAGTGCTTTTACACTCTTTCTGTCATTGAGCAGACGTTCCGGTGACAGAAAAGAGCGTGTCTCGGCGTATCTGGTGCGTCGTTTTTTTCGAATTGCTCCCTTGTATTACATTATGTTAATCACCTATTTGCATGTGAACGGAGCAGGGCCCCGTTTCTGGCTTGGGGATCAGGAAGGGGTCACTGTTGCGAATATCGCAGCTCATATCTTGTTTCTGAATGGACTGAATCCGTACTGGATCAATAGCATTATCGGTGTGGAATGGTCCATAGCAGTGGAATGTATGTTTTATCTATGCGTGCCGTTATTATTTAAGCTGATCCGATCGATTCGGCATGCTGCCTGGTTTGTGGTGGGAGCGCTTCTACTGAGCTTTGGGCTGAACACGGTATTTGCGAATGCTCCATGGATCGGTGATCACCTGTTGTGGGGGCATTATCTATATTTATGGTTTCCGAACCAACTGCCTGTCTTCGGACTGGGTATATTGCTGTTCTTCATATGGAAAGACGAGCGGCATTGGAAAAGTGTAGACCGATTCAGCGGCGTATTGCTGCTTGGCTCCATGCTGTTTGCTCTTTGTACAGGTATGACGGATTATCTCATCGGTGTCCTGTTGCTGCTGGGAGCCTATGCTTTGTATCACTGGAAGCCTGTGTGGCTGTTAAACTGGGGATGGTCATGGATCGGCTGCCTCAGCTACAGTATGTATTTGACGCATATGCTTGCTCTGGAGATTGTAAGTCAGATTGAGTTTCCATTTTCCCCCGTTGTTAATTTGACTCTTATGTTTGTTATGACACTTCTGTTGACCACAGGTTTGTCCTGGCTCACCTATTCATGGATCGAACAACCCGGCATCCGTTGGGGGAAAAATATCATATCACGTATGAAGTCTGTACGCTCACAGGAAGATTCGGTCAATGAAAGTGTTGCCTGAGATGTAACTTTTTTCTGCATCCGATAACATTTGTTGAAGTGCTTAAAGAATTTATCCAATCCTTGAAAAGGAGATGCGTACTTTTAAGCGTTGGGAATCGAATGATGCAAAATGCTGATATACATAGGCTGCCAGTGAGCAGCTTCTTTTTTTTGTAAAAAAAATCAGGCGCTCCAATAAGAGCGCCCGAATGGGAGAGGAGAAACCGGACGAAGAGCTTATGGGGAAACGTAAGTCTTCTCCGCGGTTGTCTACGACATTGGTTGAATGCCGATATCCTAAGGATGCCCACGATATGGGTTTTTATACCTCCTCAAATCCTGCGTTTTTCAAACGGCGATCCATGTGGTACGATAACGTCATAATCTTTATATGGTTATGAACACATATAGAAAATAGGTGAGTTTCAGCGTGAGAGTGGTATCGGGTAGTGCCAAAGGAAGGCCGTTAAAGGCAGTTCCCGGCACAGGGACGCGGCCGACCACGGATAAGGTCAAAGAAGCGCTATTTAGCATGATAGGTCCTTATTTTGATGGGGGAGTCGCGCTTGATTTGTTTGCAGGCAGCGGCGGCCTGGGTATAGAGGCGCTTAGCCGAGGAATGGACAAGGCAGTCTTTATTGATATGGAATCGAAAAGTATTGATGTCATTAAAGAAAATTTGCGAAAAACCGGATTGGAAGGACAGGCTGAAGTGTTCCGCAATGATGCCGGACGAGCGCTCAAAGCGCTGGCAAAACGTGGAGCTCTTTTTGATGCTGTTTTTCTGGACCCGCCCTATCGTCTCAAGCATGGTGATGAATTGATGAGCCGTATGGCTGAACTGGACTTGCTTTGTTCTGAGGCAGTCATTGTGCTGGAGTATGAGTCGGGACATGAGTACCCGGAAAGCTTTGGGCCGTTCGAACAGGTCAGAAAAGCAGTCTATGGCGAAACAACGTTATCTATCTACCGCTTTGCAGCAGAGCAACCGGACGATGCAGAACATACTGAGACCGGAACGGAAAAATCTGATATAGCCGAATCAGGCGGGGAGGACCATCATGACTGAGCACAAACCACGTATTGCCGTATATCCTGGGACCTTTGATCCCGTGACGATGGGGCATCAGGATATTATTCAAAGAGCGGCGAGGCAGTTTGATCTGCTTATTGTCGCGGTACTTAACAATATTAGTAAAAATCCACTGTTTTCTCTGGAGGAGCGAATGGAGCTGCTGCGGACGGTAACCCGCGATATTCCGAACATTGAGGTGGACAGCTTCCGTGACCTGACAGCCAATTATGTACGTGAAAAAGGGGCTCAGGTTATCGTCAGAGGAATCCGGTCAGTGACCGATTTTGAATATGAGCTGCAATTGGCTTCCACGAACCATAAGCTGAACCCGGATGCTGAAACGATCTTTATGATGACGAACCCGACTTATTCATATCTGAGTTCCAGTATGGTGAAGGAAATCGCCCATTTTGACGGCAAGGTTGTAGATCTGGTGGCTCCTGAGGTCGAGGATGCGCTGCGTGCCAAGGTCAACGCCAAGCGCGACGGCTCCACCATGAAGTTATAAAGGAAATGACAAGCAGTGTAAGTATAATCGCGCCCAGAAGCACAATAGACAACATGGTCAGTTGCCAGGGATACAGCGACGGACTTTCCAACTGTGTCCACAGGTTGCTGCTCTCCGCCATGACGGAATGCGCGGCGGGATCATAACCGCCTTCGGCGAAAGAAGAAACGGAGCTACGGCTAACATAAGCTGGAAGTGTATTGCTTGTCATACGGCTAAAAGTCGTCCATGCAACGAGTGTAAGCACAAAGGCGATGATGCCATGAAGCACCCTGGATATAGTGAACGTGATACCTTTGTCCGATGGCTTGGTGACAGCTGTGATTTGGAGCCAGCCGCATAGCCCTCCCCAGCCTAGTACGGCGCTGATCAGAGCCGCTTGTGTGCGGAGATCATATGGCAGGCGGCTGA
The DNA here is from genome assembly GCF_005217525.1 of Paenibacillus terrae. Lineage (GTDB taxonomy): Bacteria > Bacillota > Bacilli > Paenibacillales > Paenibacillaceae > Paenibacillus > Paenibacillus terrae_C. The sequence continues at coordinate 339,098 of NZ_PNXQ01000014.1, forward strand.
TTTCATAGGAACCGAGATGAATTTCCATCCACGCGGGCCATATGAAAGAAAATGCTCCTTGGCCTGAGTACATGGATAGCAACCGAATCAGCACGGAAAAGAAAATAATGAATCCACCTGTCATCATAAGCGTCTGTACGGCATGGGATACGGTTTCGCCCAGCAGCTTTCCAAAGCTGCGGCCGTCCCGTTCTCTGGCAGAGCGTGTGGCGTCCCAAGCGGACCGGATGAGAGTGGTAGAAGTACGGGAAACAGAGGTTCGCCGGAGGGCAACTGGCGTTTCCCGTTTTTGCGATTCTTTTGAGGACGCAGTCAGTCTGACTGTAATCCATCCCGCCAATAGGCCGGAGACCCAGTGAACGGCAAGCAGCATGACTCCTACAGCAGCATTATGCAACAATCCTGTTCCGATAACGAGCAGGATGGTCATCGGATTGCAGAAATGAGCGATAGCGGTCAGTCTTCTAAGCTGGCGCTTGGTCATATCCTCCTGCTGTGCCCATTGGCGCACAGCTTCCGCAGCAGCCGGAAATCCGGCGGTCAGGCCGAGGGCCAGTACCCAGCCGCTGCGACCTGGAAGACGGAACCAGGAGCGCATGAACGGCTCCATAAGGACGCCAAGCCCATGCACCAGACCGAAGGCGACAAGCATTTCGGACAGCATCAAAAAAGGGAGCATGGCCGGGAAAATAATGCTCCACCATAGCTTAAGCCCTTGAGCAGAGGCTTGGAACACCTCTTCCGGTGAGGCGACAACAGCCAGCACAAGCAGAATGGCTCCAAGGGCAAGCAACAGGGTTGTCCAATAGGGAGCGGAATGGGCTTCCTTTTGTAGCAAAGGTTTCACCTCTTTGGAAGTGATATGATTTAACATTTAAAAAAACGAACCTCATCGTGCATAAATATATTAGGATGCATCGTATGTTGTTTCTAACGCTTTTCGTGTTTGGAATATTGGGCGAGGTGCTCGTACACGCTGTTGGTAAACAATGTATGCTTTTTTGTAAGAATTGAGAACAGGCAGGGCGCTGAGTTAGTTTGGGTGAAATAGAAGAAGTTAAGGCTGTGAGGGGGAGAAGCGATGAAGCGAATAAACCGGAATAGAGCTTTTTTTACAACCGGATATGTTCTGTTCCTGGCCACCATGGTCTATGTGCTGGTATATATGCCAACCCCATATCTGATCTATGGACCCGGTGGGGCAAATGAAATCAAGCCGATGGTAACTGTTCAGGAAGGCGACCGAAGCGAACGGGGGACCTTTATGATGACGACGGTATCGGCGCGTTATGCCAATATCGTGATGCTGGGGATATCGAAGCTGGATGCCAATTCAGAGATTCAGCGCAAGGAGGATCGGCTGCATGGCAGAAGTGAAGACGAATATGCAGCAGAGCAGGTGTGGTATATGGGAGATTCCCAATCTTCAGCGATGGAGGCTGCTTATACCCGGGCCGATATTCCTTATCGCATTGTGCCGGATTATGTGTACGTATTTAAGGTGCCCAGCTCAAGTAATGTGTTTCATCCCGGAGATGAAATTCTGGAGCTGAACGGGGTAAGGGTAACAGATAATCGTTCCATCCGAAACGCCTTGGAGTATGAAAAGTCAGGAACGATTGCCAAAGTGAAGCTAAAACGTGATGGCAAGCTGCTGACGGTGCAAGCTCCATTAATGACCATCACAGACAGTGAAACAGGCAAACAACGACCCGGTTTTGGAGTCAGCATTGCCACGGTTCAGAAAGTAGAGCCGAAGGATGAGCGTAAAACGATTCATTTTACGTCAACGGATGTAGGTGGACCCTCTGCTGGTTTGATGTTTACGATGGAAATTTATAATCAACTGACACCGGGCGATCTGAGCAAGGGATATCGTGTAGCCGGTACGGGTACGATTGATAAGAGCGGCAAGGTGGGAGCGATCGGTGGTGCAAAGTATAAAATTGTCGCCGCTGACCGTCAGGGTGCTGAATTGTTTTTCGTCCCGGAGGACAATTATAAGGAAGCCAAGGCCAAAGCAGAGCAAATCGGAACTAAGATGAAGCTCGTTCCGGTTCGCAAGCTTGACGATGCGTTAACTTATATGGAGAAGCTCCCGATCAAACCATGACGGGCGGCCGCAAGTAATCAGCATACATGTCACGGATGGCGGGATGTGGCATTCCGGCCGCGTGTATGGCGGCTGCGGCCGTATCCCAGTCCAGATGGGGATGCGATCCGGCTGATGGCTTGACCCATACCGGAAGGGTCGCTGTCTGCTTCATCCGGGCCAGCAGCTCGCGTCCGGCACCGTTAAAGCCGAGCACGCGGATATAGCCGGGGCCTTTCGCCAACTCGGAGGGAGCCATATCCGCCTTGGCATGATTCAGTAAAACATGTGTGAACATACGTTGAAGCTTCGTACGAGTGTAGCGTTTTGTCTTGACGGCGGCGAGTAATGCCTCTACAGAGGGCTGGGGCAGCGTGTATAGCGAGTGCCGCAGGCGATGCTCCAGCCCTTCGGTAACCCCGTGCAGCTCCGCCAACTGCTGTGGGCTGCGCGTGATGAGGGCGTTCAGCAACGGCTGGCTGAACGCTTCCCATTGCAACGGCGCGCGTCCGGCTTGCCATTCGCGCCGCAAAATCTCCAGCGTCGCCGCAGGCACGTACGGCGACGCGGCCTCCGGCCCGCCGTCCAGCAGCAGACGGCGGATGGCCGTGGCGCTGGCGATGACTCCGTCCGCGGGCGCCTCGGCCTCGTGGTAGCCCGATCCCGTGCGGGCTACGGTGAAGGGCTTGATTGCGCTGTCCAGCCGTTCCAGCGCAATCAAGTAATGCAGCCCCAACGTATTGTTGGGCTGCTGCATGAGAGCGGCGAGCGCCGTGCCGTCCGCCTCTTCGGCCGCAAGCGCGGCTGCGGCCCCCGCATAGGCGGCGGGGTAGCTTGCGCCGCTGCTCAGGCGCAGCGCGATGCCGGCCTTAAGCTCTGCCGGCTCTGCCGCCAGCACGCGGGCCAACGCGCGCAGCGGGCCGATGTCGCCGCTCTCGCTGCCGAAGCAGAGCGTGTCGACGACGCCAGTGGCGCGGAGCAGGGCCACCGCCCCGTGGGCGAACCATTCTGCGGGCTGAACGGCATAGGCCACAGGCAGCTCCAAAACCAGGTCCACGCCCATGGCGAGTGCCATTTCGGTGCGGGACCATTTGTCCACAATCGCGGGTTCCCCCCGCTGGAGGAAGGGACCGCTCATCACAGCCACCGTGCGCTGTGCGCCAGTGATGCGAAGAGACTCCTTCCAGTGATGAATGTGACCGTTATGCAGCGGGTTGTATTCTACAATAATACCGAGTGTTTTCAAGGCTGTACGTCGGCTCCTTTCTTTTGTTGCTAGTCTGGTAACTATCCTGAAAATGATGGTTATCCATCAGCTAATGATTGTTTTTAGGGCAACGATGCTGATTTTTCGTGATCAGAAATGAACAAGGCCATTGAGACCTGGAGAAAAAACCTTTATACTACGCATTATTGTACACGAAGAGTGGCGGGGGTACGAGTACGCTCAGGTACATGATCCATGCAACGTATTTTCGCTTCCGCATAAAACTTGCCGAACCATTGGAAAACCGATGGATTTGTGAGAGGTGTAAAGTGAAAGGTGTTGACAAACGACTCGATCAGTCGGTATAATAATTTTTGTTTGTTTGGAGTGATAGTGATGCAACTATTTTTTCGCAAAGTAGCAACAAGTGATGGTCCTTTTCCGGTCCGTGAAGCTCTTAATGTGAGTGAATTGGTGGATGATCGTCCTGATGTTACGGCCGTTTCCCCGCTGGAGACCGATTTGGTCGCCGTTAGTCTGGGTCAAGGCTTAATGAGCGTGGAAGGCACGTTGACCGCAGGTCTGGACATGCTGTGCTCACGCTGTTTGAGTCCGATGCACGAGGATTTGAAAATTGAATTCCGTGAACGGTTTAAGCAAACCTCTTCGGTTGGCGAAGAGGAGGGTGAAGATGGCGAATTTATCGCAGTGACGGGGGATTCCTTCGACATTGCACCGTATTGTGAAGAGCTGTTTGTACTGCACGTGCCGTTTGCGCCTGTGTGCAGTGAGAATTGTCAAGGGATCGCTCCTGCGGCCGGACAAAACTGGAGCGTTGGCTCCGATGACAGTGACGATGACGATACAAAAAAGATTGATCCGCGTCTGGCAGGGCTTAAGGATTTTTTTAAATGAGAATTGAGTTCAATTCTGACAAATCATCATCCACTTGTGCGGAGGAGTTAACCGACGCATGGATGTTGCAGGCTTGATTCACCGGCTGTGAGGTAGCTGCTTTGGGCAGTTTCCTTCAGTCTTGAATGAGATAAGAAGTCACACCCGTTATACGGGTTGATCTGGTTAAGGAGGTGGGAATAATGGCAGTACCTCAACGGAGAACATCCAAAACTCGTCGCGACAAACGTCGTACTCACTTTAAACTGGCAGTACCAGGTATGGTGAAATGCTCCGAATGCGGCGAATTGAAACTTGCTCACCATGTGTGCAAAGTTTGCGGAACGTACAAAGCTAGAGAGATTATCTCTCAATAATGTCCGATAAGCGGATTCTGTGGAATCTTCGCAGGAAAAGTAGCGCTTCACTTTAGTGAGGCGCTACTTTTTTTTGTCTTCGTACTTTCTTTTTGCTGCGGCATGCTATATACTATTTTAGTACCAGGTTCTAAGAAAGAAGGACCGAAGGGGTTCTTTATACATACAGGATGACAAATCGGCATAAGCATTCGCCGCTAGCACGTGGAGTAACCCGAGCCGTCGGCTAAACGGTAGTTTATTGCAGGGAAAGGAGGCGCCACTGATATCGAACGTTTGCCAAAGAGACAGAGACAGCAACGGCTGACTCAATTAATTGATGAGAATCCGTTCGTAACGGATCAGGAACTGACAAGACAGCTTAAGGTGAGCATTCAGACGATTCGCCTGGATCGGATGGAATTGGGTATCCCGGAGCTGCGGGAGCGACTGAAGCTGATGGCTGAGCGTTCCTACGATCAGGTTCGCTCCCTGCCTTTACATGAAGTGATCGGGGATATCGTTGATCTCCAGTTGGACAGAAGCGGTATTTCCATTTTTGAAATTAAAGAAGAGCATATCTTTTCACGTACCGGCATTGCGCGGGGGCATTATGTGTTTGCCCAGGCTAATTCATTGGCTGTTGCCGTGATTAATGATGAGATAGCGTTGACCGCTTCAGCGGATATTCGCTTTGTCCGCCCTGTTCATTTGGGGGAAAAGTGCATTGCCAAAGCATATGTGCGTTCAAATCCCGAGCAAAAGGGAAAAGCCAAAGTGGAAGTGTTTGCTTACGTGGGAGAAGAAATGGTGTTCCAGGGGAACTTTATCATTTACCGCTCCACAGAGGAAGAGTACAGCGAAGGAGGAAGTCAGCATGCGGATCGCCATTGATGCCATGGGGGGAGACAATGCTCCCGAGGCGACAGTAGAGGGCGCGTTATCTGCGGCGGCGGAATGGAAGGATACAGACATTACGCTGGTTGGTGACCGGGGACGAATTGAATCGGTGCTGAACGGCAGAGTGCTGCCCGCGAATCTCAGCATTCGTCATACATCTGAAACGATAGATGCACAGGACGAGCCTGTGAAGGCAGTACGACGTAAAAAGGATGCCTCAATGGTCGTAGCTGGCCGAATGGTCAAAGAAGGCGAAGCCGATGCCATGATATCGGCAGGTAATACAGGTGCGCTGATGACGACAGGGCTGCTGGTGGTCGGGAGAATGGAAGGCATTGAGCGTCCTGCTCTCGCACCGATGATTCCGACGATTGACGATCAGGGTGTGCTGGCGCTGGACTTGGGAGCTAATATGGACGCCAAGCCTGAACATCTTGCCCAATATGCGCTGATGGGTAGCTTGTACCGCCAAAAGGTTCATGGTGTGGCTTCCCCCAGAGTGGGTTTGCTGAATGTTGGGACGGAAGCCGGGAAGGGCAATGAACTGACGAAACTGACTTTCCCTCTGATTGAGCAGTTGCCTGTTAATTTTGTGGGGAATGTAGAGTCCAGAGACGTACTGACCGGGAATTGCGATGTGCTGGTGTGTGACGGATTCGCCGGAAACATCATGCTGAAATCGCTGGAAGGTACGGCGGGTGCGATATTTTCTCTCTTAAAGGAGCAGTTTAGTAAATCTTTAAAGACCAAGCTGGCAGCAGCCCTGATTATGCGTGAGCTTCGCGGCTTGAAAGATAAGCTGGACTACAAAGAGCATGGCGGTGCTCCCTTGCTGGGGCTTAGCGGACTCGTCTTGAAGGGCCACGGTTCATCTGACAGCATTGCCGTCAAAAACGCGGTAAGACAGGCCCGTACGGCCTTGCAAAACCAGTTGGTGGAAAGTATATCCAAGGAAATCAGCAGGAAGTGAGTGACGATATGAATAATTTGCGGTCGGTTGGTGTTATCGGAACAGGGAAATACGTGCCTGAGAAAATATTGACGAACAAAGATTTGGAAGCAATTGTGGAAACAAGTGACGAATGGATTGTCAGCCGTACAGGAATTCAGGAGCGCCACATTGCGGCTCCAGAGCAGGCCACATCCGATCTGGCTTATGAAGCAGCGATTAAGGCATTGGCATCCGCAGGTATGACAGCACAGGATTTGGATCTGATTATTGTGGCTACGGTTACGCCGGACATGGCGTTTCCTTCGACTGCCTGCATTCTTCAGGACAAGCTTGGAGCCAAAGGCGCAGCGGCTTTTGATTTGTCTGCGGCATGCTCAGGGTTTGTATATGGGCTGGCAACTGCCACGAGCTTTATTAAAACGGGCATTTATAATAATGCGCTAGTCATTGGGGCAGACTGTCTTTCCCGAATCACGGATTATACAGACCGCAATACCTGTGTTCTTTTTGGAGACGGTGCAGGAGCAGTAGTAATTGGTGAAGTACCTGAGGGTAGAGGATTCCAATCCTTTGATCTAGGAGCCGAAGGAGCAGGAGGCGGATTGCTTAAGCTGGAAGCTGGCGGCTCACGTTTGCCTGCAAGTGCGGATACCGTGGAGAACAAGCAGCACTATATTTATATGAACGGACGCGAAGTCTTCAAGTTTGCGGTACGTGTTATGGGAACGGCAACCGTCGATGTGCTTGAAAAAGCAGGGCTTTCCAAAGATGATATTGATGTGTTCGTTCCGCATCAAGCCAATATTCGCATTATCCAATCGGCGATGCAGCGTTTGGATCTACCGGAAGAAAAGGTTGTTATTAATGTTCATAAATATGCGAATACATCAGCAGCATCGATTCCTCTTGCACTGGTGGAAGCAGCCGAGGAAGGCCGCATGAAGGAAGGCGACCGGGTATTAATGGTGGGCTTCGGTGGTGGTTTGACTTGGGGCGCGTCGGTTCTTGTCTGGTAAGAAAGCGGCGGGTTTGATACAATATTGAATTTGTCTGGTACTTTACAGGACAAGCATTGGATACAGAGAGGTGCATGCAAGATGGGCAAAACGGCATTTATATTTCCCGGTCAGGGTTCACAAGCTGTAGGTATGGCTAAAGATGCTTATGAAGCGGTTCCTGCGGCAAGAGAAGTGTTTCGCCAAGCGGACGAACGGTTGGGCTTTGCGCTAAGCTCACTGATTTTTGAAGGTCCGGATACGGCCTTGAAGCAAACATCCAATACGCAGCCTGCGCTGTTGACGGCGAGTATTGCGTTGTATGAAGCGTTCAAGGAAAAGGGTATTCGCCCTGATTACGTGGCTGGACACAGTCTTGGAGAATACAGCGCACTCGTTGCTTCCGGCGTACTTGCATTCGAGGATGCAGTTGAAATCGTTCGTACTCGTGGTGAGTTCATGGAGCAAGCCATTCCTGACGGACAAGGCGGGATGGCTGCTGTATTGGGAGCCGATCGTGAAGCGCTGGCAACTCTATGCCGTGATATTACAGAATCCGGTCAACTGGTTGAACTGGCGAACATCAACTGTCCGGGACAGATTGTCGTATCCGGTGCGAAGGAGGGCGTAGCCGCTGTCGCTGAACGCGTGAAGGAAGCGGGTGGCAAGCGTGCTATTACTTTGGAGGTCAGTGGTCCTTTTCATTCTTCGTTGATGAAGGAAGCAGCGATTAAGTTGTCCGGCAAGCTGGAAGACGTAGCTTTCTCCAAGTCTCAGGTTCCGGTTGTAGCCAATGTCACTGCGAAACCTGTGCGTGAGGGTGGCGAAATTCGCCAGCTGCTGGTCGAGCAGGTCTATTCCCCGGTATTGTGGGAAGACAGTGTAGCATGGCTGCTGGAGCAGGGAGTTGACACTTTTATCGAGTTCGGACCGGGCAGTGTTTTGACCGGACTGGTTAAAAAGATCGACAAAACGGTTAAGCTGTATAATATAAGCAGCCTGGAATCGCTTGTTTCGGTAACGGAAGCCTTGGAGGCCCGTTAAAAGTAGCAATTACCGCCTTAACGGTTATATACTTGCAAGGGGAGGTAGGATCATGTCTAAGCCATTAAGTGGAAAAACGGCGCTCGTTACAGGGGCGTCACGGGGGATCGGTCGCAGTATTGCATTGGCGTTGGCTGAAGCGGGCGCTAATGTAGCGGTAAACTACGCTGGTAGTGAAGCGGCTGCGGCAGAGGTTGCGGAGCAAATTCGTGCCAAAGGCGTAGAAGCTATTATGGTCCAGGCTAATGTCGGTCGCGCCGACGAGGCAGATCGGTTAATCAAGGATGTGATCGGCGCTTGGGGCCAGATCGATATTCTGGTGAATAATGCCGGAATAACAAGAGATAATTTAATCATGCGTATGAAGGAAGAGGAGTTCGATCAGGTGATCGAAACGAATCTGAAAGGTGTGTTTAATTGCCTCAAGGCAGCGACTCGTCCGATGATGAAGCAGCGCTCCGGTCGGATCATTAATATTTCTTCCGTTGTCGGTGTACTCGGCAATGCAGGACAAGCCAACTATGTGGCTGCCAAAGCAGGAGTGATCGGCCTTACCAAATCGTCTGCGAGAGAACTTGCTTCGAGAGGTATTACAGTCAACTGCGTAGCCCCGGGATTTATTGATACCGAAATGACACAGGTGCTTGCTGATGATTTGCGTGACAATATGCTCAGCGGTATTCCGCTGGCCCGTCTCGGACGGCCTGAGGAAATTGCGGATGTGGTGCTATTTTTGGCCTCTGATGCTTCCTCATACATGACGGGCCAGACTTTGCATGTGGATGGCGGCATGTACATGTAGCTACATGTTGCTAATCCTCATGCCCGGAAGAAGAGTAGTGATTGAAAACTCTCTTCTATGGCATTTTAATTGTAATTTTCGTATAATACCTAAGGAGGAGGTGAGCCGGATGTCCGACGTATTGGAGCGCGTAAAGCGCATTGTCGTTGACCGTTTGGGAGCCGACGAAGCCGAAGTTACACTTGAAGCATCTTTCAAAGATGATTTAGGCGCTGATTCTCTCGATGTAGTTGAATTGGTTATGGAATTGGAAGATGAGTTTGATATGGAAATCTCTGATGAAGATGCAGAGAAAATTACAACCGTAGGTGAAGTTGTAAAGTACATACAATCTCATACCTAATTCAAGTCAACAAAAGTCCCGTTCTGTTACAGGCGGGACTTTCTCCTAATCATACAGATTGAACTAAAGACGGAATTGCCGCGTGTTCTTGAGCTTGGCATGACTTAGTCAAGGCTGGAGTATGCGGCATTACTAACTTTAGTTGATTCTATATTATTTTTGCACACAAGAGCGTATGGCCTTGAAATACAATATGCAGTAGACATAGAGGTGATTATCTTTGAAACAACGTGTTGTCATAACAGGAATGGGTGTAATCACTTCGCTGGGACAGGATTTGAACACACTATGGGATAATCTGATGGCTGGAAAATCTGGCGTCAGTGAAATCGAAGCTTTCGATACCAGTGAATATACAACGAAAATTGCCGCTTCTATTAAGGATTTTAATCCTGAGGATTATATAGAGCGCAAGGATGCCCGTAAAATGGACCGTTTTGTACAATTCGCCGTTGCCGCCAGTAAATTGGCACTCAAGGATAGCGGACTCGTAATCGGAGAGAACGCCGATGCCGAGCGTGTTGGTGTATCTGTTGGTTCCGGTATTGGCGGATTGGGTACCTGGGAGGATCAGCACAATGCGCTGATTGAAAAAGGACCTAAACGCGTAAGCCCTTTCTTTATCCCGATGATGATTGCTAATATGGGTTCCGGTCAAGTGTCGATTTCACTCGGCGCTAAAGGACCGAATACATCACCAGTTACGGCTTGTGCAACAGGTAGTCATGCGATAGGCGATTCGTTCCGCATGATTCAACGTGGTGATGCTGACGCTATGATTTGCGGTGGTGCCGAGGCAACGATTCGTCCGATAGGAATGGCTGGCTTTTGTTCGATGCGGGCGATGTCCACTCGTAACGATGAGCCTGAGAAGGCAAGCCGTCCTTTTGATATAGACAGAGACGGATTTGTTATGGGTGAAGGCTCCGGTGTTCTGATCCTGGAATCATTGGAGCACGCTTTGAAGCGTGGCGCACGTATTTACGGCGAAGTGATCGGCTACGGACTGTCCGGTGATGCACATCATATGACAGAGCCAGATCCGGAAGGTGCAGCACGCTGTATTAAAATGGCGATCCGCGACGCAGGGTTGAATCCCGAAGATATTGATTATATCAATGCGCATGGTACATCTACGCCAGTTGGTGACAAATCGGAAACAGAAGCGGTTAAGAAAACGCTTGGAGAGCACGCCTATAAAGTTGCGATTAGCTCAACCAAGTCAATGACAGGGCACTTGTTGGGTGCAGCCGGAGGTGTTGAAGCCGTGATCTGCGGATTGGCTCTCCAGCATCAGATCATTCCACCGACGATCAATCTGGATAATCAGGATCCGGCTTGCGATCTCGATTATGTACCTAACGAGCCGAGAAAAGCGAAACTGAATGTCGTGATGTCCAATTCCTTTGGTTTTGGCGGTCACAATGCTACGGTTATTCTAAAAAAATATGAAGCGTAAGGGGTCAGTTCGTTGAGTGGAGACTTGAAGCAATTACAGCAGAAACTTCATATTCAATTCAACAACCGGCAGCTTCTGAAGCAGGCTTTTACGCACGCTTCCTACGTAAACGAACATCGGTTTAGTCAGCATGCAGACAATGAGCGGCTTGAATTTTTAGGCGATGCAGTTCTGGAGCTGACCGTATCCGAGCAATTGTACAATCAGTACCCTAATCGGCCGGAAGGCGAGCTCACCAAGCTGCGTGCAGCCATTGTCTGTGAGCCTTCTCTGGTGAAATTTGCTGTCGGACTTGAGTTCGGGCAATATGTACTGCTTGGCAAAGGTGAAGAGCTGACAGGCGGGCGTACTCGTCCTGCTCTGTTGGCCGATGTATTCGAAGCGTTCGTAGGCGCGCTTTATTTGGATCAGGGTCTGGATGCCGTCCGGTCGTTTCTGGAACGTTATATTTTTCCTCAAATCGTGTTAAATGGTAAGCTTCAGATGAGTGATTTCAAAACAGAGCTTCAGGAACTGACGCAGCATCATAACATGGGGATGCTTGAATACAAGATTGTGGAGGAACGCGGACCTGCCCATGAGCGCGAGTTTGTAGCTGAGGTGTATATGGACAGCGAACGACTGGGTACAGGTACAGGACGCTCCAAAAAAGAAGCTGAGCAGCAGGCGGCGGCAGTGGCCTTAAACCGTTTGAAGCTGGCAGAATCGTAGTTGGTACCTGAGCGGCCCGGACGGGTTACACGAGCAGGGGACACAAAGTAAGAGCAAAGGGCAGTCCGCGGGGGAGTCCCGGCCCGCAAATGGCGAATGGACTGCGTTTTGCTCTTTTTTCGTGGCTTTGCTACTGTAGCTTTGTATGTCTTTGCCGCGCTTTATCCGGGTTAGTCTTGTGCTACAATAGGGATGATTCTTGTTAATCGGGTAAACGGTGTTGTACAAGCATATTTAAATGTTAGAGGTGAGATTGAGTATGTTTTTAAAGCGCATTGAGCTGGCGGGCTTCAAATCGTTTGCAGATAAAACGGAGATGGAATTTGTCCGCGGCATTACAGCGGTCGTCGGACCTAACGGAAGCGGAAAAAGTAATATATCCGACGGTATTCGCTGGGTGCTGGGTGAACAGAGCGCCAAATCACTGCGCGGCGGTAAAATGGAGGACATTATTTTTGCGGGTAGTGATGCTCGTAAGGCTGTTAATTACGGCGAGGTGTCGCTTACGCTGGATAATGAGGATCAGGCGTTGCCTCTTGATTTTGGCGAAGTCACGGTTACACGGCGTGTGCATCGCAGTGGAGATAGTGAATATTTCATTAACCGACAATCATGCAGACTCCGAGATATTACTGAGCTTTTTATGGATACAGGTATTGGTAAAGAAGCTTATTCCATTATAGGACAGGGGCGCATTGAAGAGATCTTGAGCACTCGTTCCGAGGACCGCCGGGGGATTTTTGAGGAAGCGTCAGGTATCGTGAAATACAAATCACGTAAAAAAGATGCAGTTCGCAAGTTGGATGACACGGAGCAAAATTTGCTTCGTATTCATGATTTGGTCAGTGAGCTGGAGGATCAGATCGGACCGCTCAAGGAGCAATCGGAAAAGGCGATCCACTATAAGGAGCTGCGGGGTGAGCTGAAATCAAAGGAAATTTCGATGTATGTCCATCAGATTGAACAGATTCATACCTCGTGGAGCGATGCGACTTCCAAGCTGGCTTTGTTGCAGCAGGAGCAGCTACAGCTGTCTACGGTGGTGTCCCGTCATGACGCGATGCTGGAGAGTGATCGCAACGAGCTGCGTCAGCTGGAGGAGCAAGTGGAACGTCTGCAAAGTGATCTGTTGCAGTACAGTGAAGCTACGGAAAAGAGCGAAGGCTACGGCGAACTGTTGAAAGAGCGCACACGCAATTTGGAGGCAAATCGGGAGCAGCTCATTTTATCGCTCAGCACGAGCGAATCACGTCATTCCGAGCGTAAAAGTGAGCTGGATCTACTAAACGAAAAACTATCTGCGTTGACCGTCGAGCTTGATGAGCTACGTGAACGGCTATCCGACGAAGAGGCGAAGCTGATTGGTGTCACAGGTGGAATCAGTCAGGAGCAGGAGGAAAGCCTGAAGGGCGGACTGCTGGAGCTGATGAATCAGATGGCACAGGCACGTAACGAAATCCGTTATACCGACCAGCAGAAGGAAGCGTTAGAACGGCGAGTGACTCGTGTAAGTGACGAATCCGGTAAATGGGAAGCGCAGCAAGCTGAACTGGAACAGCGTAAAAAGGGTTTGGAAGCGGCTGTGCAGAAACTGGGTCAGGAAATCAGCAGCTTGCGTAGCGGATATATTCAGGGGAGCGAAAAATACCAGTCACTGCAAAAGCTGCTGGAAGAAAGCCAGGGCACTGTCCGCAAATGGGAGCAAAAACGAGAGGCCCAAATTTCACGGCGAGATACGATGAAGGAAATGCAGGATGACTTCGACGGCTTTATGCTGGGTGTTAAAGAAGTATTGAAAGCAGCCCGTAAAGAAACCCTACATGGTGTGCATGGGGCGGTAGCAGAGCTGATCCGTGTACCTGAGCATTTGGAGCAGGCGATGGAAACGGCTCTAGGTGCCTCGGTGCAGCATATCGTGATGGAAAATGAATCGGTGTCCAGACAGGCGATCAGCTTTTTGAAGCAGCGTCAGCTGGGCAGAGCGACATTTTTGCCTATGGATGTTATCCGTCCGCGTCAAATTGGGGCGGGTGAACGCCAAATCGTGGAAGGGGCCGAGGGTTTTGTCGGAATCGGTGCGGATCTTGTTCAGTATGATGAACGGTATGCTGGCATTGTAGGCAGCCTTCTGGGAAATGTGGTTATTGCCCGTACGCTGGAAGATGCGAACCGTATTGCGGCTCGTTGTCAATATAGATATCGCGTCGTGACGCTGGAAGGCGATGTTGTCAATGCAGGTGGTTCCATGACAGGTGGTAGCCAATTCAAGAAAAATGCCAACCTGCTTGGACGTAAACGTCAGTTGGATCAGCTGGATCAGGATATTATCGATACGGAGCAACAAATTGCAAGGCTGCGTCAGAGCACGGTAGATACAAAACGTCAGTTGGAAGAGACACAGACTCGTTTGGACGAGCTGCGTCAGGGCGGCGATGTGAAGCGCGGCGAAGAGCAGCAGGCAGCAATGGAGCTCAAGCAATTGGAGCATGAGCTTCGTCATGTTCTGGAGCAGGTGGCTGCATCTGGCCAGGAGAAGAAGGGCTTTGATCAGGAGATCAAGGAGTTGGAAGCTTCCCGTGAAGAGGCGTTGCTGAAATTAGCTGCGTTGGAGGAAGAAGAGAAGAAAACCCACCAGGCTATCCATGCCGCTGAATTTGCCCGTAAGGCTAACGAATCTGCCAAAGAGCAGCTACAGGGAGAGCTTACGAATCTCAAGGTAAGAGAAGGAAAGCTGGATCAGGAGCGTTTTTCACTGGAAGAGCAACTGCGTAGATTACGGGGCGATTATGATACCCTTGGCAAGGATTCGAGACAGAACAAGACCTTACTTGCTTCCATCGAAGCTGATCTGCTGACCAATGAGCAGGAAAGCGTGAAGCAAATTGAAAATCTCAATCAATATCGGCTTAAAAAGGCAGAGGCTTCGCAGCAATTGGAATTTAAGCGTGCTGCACGCAACAGCTTGTCCAAAAAGCTGGAAGTGGCCGAAAACGAGACGAAAGAGCAGCGTATTCAGCTCAAGTCGGTCGAGGAACAGCTCCGTCAGACCGAAATCGGAGTGAATCGGCTTGATGTAGAGCTTGAGAATGTCCTGAAAAAATTAAGTGATGACTATGAACTGAGCTATGAGCTGGCCAAGCAGCGTTATCCGATACCGGAAGATATCGAAGGTACGCAGGCTGAGGTGCAAAGGCTCAAACGCGGTATATCTGCGCTGGGTGAAGTAAACCTGGGGGCCATTGAGGAATACCAGCGCGTGCATGAGCGTTATACGTTTCTGGATGAGCAGAAGTCTGATCTTGTGGAAGCCAAGACAACACTCTATCAGGTTATTCGTGAAATGGACGATGAAATGTCCAAACGCTTCAAAGCCACGTTCGATGCCATCCGCCGCGAATTTGGTACGGTGTTCTCCAAGCTGTTCGGGGGCGGACGTGCTGATCTGGTGCTCATTGACCCGGAACGCATGCTAGAGACGGGAATTGATATTGTGGCTCAACCGCCAGGCAAAAAGCTGCAAAACCTGCAACTACTGTCAGGAGGCGAGCGGGCGTTAACGGCGATGGCGCTATTGTTTGCCATTTTACATGTCAAGCCTGTCCCATTCTGTGTGCTGGATGAAGTGGAGGCCGCTCTGGATGAAGCTAATGTGGTGCGTTTTGCCCAATATTTACGAGAGTTCTCCGAGCAGACGCAGTTCATTGTAGTTACACATCGCAAGGGAACGATGGAAGAAGCTGATGTGCTATATGGGGTTACGATGGAGGAAGGCGGAGTTTCCAAGCTCGTATCCGTCAAGCTGGACAACGATGAAGCCGAGATTGCCTGACATAAAATAACATACTTTCAGATCAACGGAGGGAACCTATGAGTTTCTTTAGGAAATTGAAGGAAAGCATTGCAAGCAAAACCGAGTCCGTCACCAAACAGTTCAAGGACGGTCTGGAAAAAACACGCAAAGGGTTTGTTGAAAAAGTATCGGATCTGATGATTCGCCGCAAGAAGATTGATGAGGAGTTTTATGAGGAGCTGGAAGAGATTCTGATTGGTGCCGATGTTGGCGTCAACACCGTTATGAACCTCATTGAAGACCTTCGGGTAGAAGTGAAAAAACGCAAAATCGAGGATGCATCCGAGCTACAGCCTGTATTATCGGAAAAGCTGTCTGAGCTACTGCGGGGCAATGACAACAGCCAACTCCAGATGAGCTCTGACGGGATTACGGTTATCCTGTTTGTTGGCGTCAACGGTGTTGGCAAAACAACTACCATTGGTAAGCTGGCCCATCGCTTTAAACAAGAGGGTAAAAAAGTGCTGCTGGCTGCCGGGGATACGTTCCGTGCTGGCGCAATTGAGCAGCTGGAGGTATGGGGTGAACGGGCTGGTGTAGAGGTCATTAAGCAGCAATCCGGCTCTGATCCAGCCGCGGTTATGTTTGATGCGGTACAGGCTGCCAAGCAGCGTCAGGTGGATGTGCTACTGTGTGATACCGCAGGACGTCTCCAGAATAAAAGCAATCTGATGGAGGAGCTGAACAAGATTTTCCGCGTGATCCAGCGCGAAATTCCAGATGCTCCTCATGAAGTATTGCTGGTACTTGATGCGACGACTGGACAAAATGCGCTCAATCAAGCCAAAATGTTTGGCGAGAAAAGCGGCGTAACCGGGCTGGTACTGACGAAGCTGGATGGTACAGCGAAGGGCGGCATTGTCGTGGCGATTCGCCAAGAGCTGAATTTGCCGGTGAAGCTGGTGGGATTGGGTGAAAAGGTGAATGATCTCCAGCCATTTGATTCCGAGCAATTCGTTCACGCGTTGTTCGCTGGTTTGATTCAGGAAGAAGGCATAGATGAAACCGCTCCGGGTGAGGAAGAACAGGCTTAATCAGGTTTGTTGTAAGGTTGGATGAGGCTTTTTTTTGTTCTTAAGGCCTGCCAGGTCTGGGGCTAAGTAGGGTCTGGTTGCTGCGTGAGATCACAGGGATGTATAATGAAAGAAAAGGGTCTGTCGGCGCCGGATATGAATTTTTTTGGATGTAAAAATATTTCACAGGAAGCCGGGTGAAGAACCAATGGCGAATACCTATACTTATTCCCGCAGGGAAGAAATAGCCAATGCGATCACACATGGAATTGGAGCCGTTTTAAGTGTGGCGGCACTTGTGCTGCTCATTGTTTTTGCAAGCTTGAAAGGGACCACTTGGCATGTCGTCAGTTTCACGATTTACGGAATTACGATGCTGCTGTTGTACACCAATTCCACGTTGCTTCATAGTCTGCGCGAAGGAAAATTGAAGGATTTGTTCGAAATATTCGATCATTCTTGCATTTACCTGTTCATTGCAGGCAGCTACACCCCGTTTATGCTCGTTGCACTGCGCGGGACATTAGGCTGGACGCTGTTTGGCGTTATTTGGGGAATCGCCCTGTTTGGTGTGCTATTCAAGGCATTCTTCACCAAGCGCTTCCTGTTCATGTCTACCGTGTTCTACATCGTGATGGGCTGGCTCATCACGATTGCCTGGAACCCGCTGGTGGCGGCTGTTCCCGCCGGGGGCATGACGCTATTGTTCCTGGGCGGTCTAATGTATACGCTGGGCACAATCTTCTATGTGTGGCGGGCGTTTCCGTATCATCACGCGATCTGGCATCTGTTTGTGCTGGCAGGCAGCATACTTCATTTTCTGGCTGTTCTGCTGTATCTTACTCCGGTAAGAGTTTAAACCCTAGTAGGCAAAAAGCCGATTCGTACTTCCGTTAAGGGCAGTAAATCGGCTTTTTTTTGGTTGACAAGGGATAACGCTTGACATCTTCTTTTCTTTTATGTATGATAAGGATCGTTGAAAAGAACTGTAAAGTGTTTTTCCTTGACGATGGAGGTATACGCGATGAGTCAGGAGAATCGGCTGGAAAAGACAAACCGGATTAACCGACTGTTTGACTTCTATGAACCTCTGCTTACGGAGAAGCAACAGATGTTTTTGAAATATTACTTCCATGACGATTTTTCTCTGGGAGAGATTGCTTCGGAATTTGAAATTAGCCGTCAGGCCGTGTATGAGCATATTAAACGTGCCGAGCAGGTGCTGGAAATGTATGAGGAAAAGCTCGGATTGCTCCATAAACACGAGCGTAGAAGCCGAGACCTGGAAGAACTAAATACGGCGTTGTATGAGACCTTCGGTAAAATCGGTGAACCCGATGAAGGCACTTTGCAACATATTCATCAAATTGTAAATCGCCTGCAGGAATTGTAGGTCATATAGATTAGTGAATAAACAACCCTGGTAGACAAGGAGGTGCGAAAACATGGCATTTGAAGGATTATCGACCCGCTTGCAAAATGTATTTAGCAAACTGCGCGGCAAAGGAAAAGTGTCTGAGGATGATGTAGCTCAGGCGATGCGCGAAGTACGATTAGCTTTGCTGGAGGCGGACGTTAACTTCAAGGTTGTAAAGGACTTTATTGCCAAGGTGAAGGAGAAATCCGTTGGCAAGGAAGTGATGGACAGCTTTACACCAGGTATGGTAATCATCGACATCGTGAACAAGGAACTGACCGAGTTGATGGGTGGCAGTCAAGCCAAGCTTGCCAAGGCAAACAAACCGCCTACGGTCATTATGATGGTGGGTCTCCAGGGCGCAGGTAAGACGACGACATCCGGTAAGCTGGCGAAGTTGCTGCAAAAGCAAAATCATCGCCCATTGCTTGTAGCTGGTGATATATATAGACCGGCTGCGATCAAGCAGCTACAGGTACTTGGTGAGCAGATCAACGCTCCTGTATTTACGCTTGGTGATCAGACAAGCCCGGTGGAGATTGCAAAGCAGGGCTTACAGCATGCCAAGGATAACGGTAATGACTACGTTATTATAGATACTGCCGGTCGTCTTCACGTGGATGAAGAGCTTATGGAAGAGTTGCGCCAGATTCATGCGAATGTGAATCCTGACGAAGTTCTGCTGGTTGTTGACAGCATGACAGGTCAGGATGCGGTAAACGTCGCGGAGCACTTTAACACTAGCTTGGAGTTAACAGGGGTTGTACTAACGAAGCTGGACGGCGATACCCGCGGTGGTGCGGCCTTGTCGGTTAAGGCTGTGACCGGATGCCCGATCAAGTTCGCTACATTGGGTGAAAAGCTGGATGCGATGGAGCCGTTTCATCCGGAACGAATGGCTTCACGGATTTTGGGTATGGGCGACATGTTGTCCCTGATTGAAAAAGCGCAATCCAATATCGACGCTGATAAGGCGAAGGAAATGGAACGGAAAATGCGCAATGCTGAATTTACCTTCGAAGATTTTCTAGAGCAGATGGACCAAGTTAAAAAGCTTGGCCCGATCGACCAGATTCTCGATATGATTCCCGGCATGGGCAACATGAAGCAAATGAAAGACGTCAAAGTGGATGACAAGCAGATGGGCCGGATTGAGGCTATCGTTCATTCCATGACCACACAAGAAAAGAAAAACCCGGACATGATTAATCATAGCCGCCGCAAACGGATTGCTGTAGGCAGTGGAACATCACTGGCTGAGGTAAACCGCCTGATCAAGCAATTTGATGAAATGCGGCGCATGATGAAGCAGTTCTCAGACATGATGGGACCCAAGGGTGGCAAAAACAAAGCCCTGAAGCAGTTGAAGGGTATGGGTAAAGGTATGAAGTTTCCTTTCCGTTAAGGCCAATAGGCCGTTGGAATTATAGGATAACAATATACAGTCTACTTTTTGAAGGAGGTGAATTTTCGTGGCAGTTCGTATTCGTCTGAAACGTATGGGTGCACATAAAGCTCCTTTCTATCGCGTCGTGGTATCGGATTCCCGTTCCCCGCGTGACGGTCGTTTTATCGAAGAAATCGGTTATTACAACCCTATTACAGTACCAGCAGTTGTAAAAATTGATGAAGATAAAGCGTTGAAATGGTTGCAAGATGGTGCACAAGCATCCGATACAGTCCGCAACTTGCTTAGCAAAGCGGGCGTAATGAAAAAGTTTCATGAGCTTAAACAACAGAAATAAGGTGCTGATGCGGAGGGTCAACCATGGAAGAATTAGTGATAATCATTGCTAAGGCTTTAGTCGATCATCCGGAAGATGTAACCGTGAAGACCTTGGAGAAGGATCGGCTTGTCGTATATGAGCTTAGCGTGCATCCTGAGGATGTAGGCAAAATCATTGGCAAGCAGGGTCGTATCGCCAAGGCGCTTCGCACTGTGGTTGCATCAGCAGCCGTTAAGATGGATAAACGGGTTACCGTAGACATCATATCTTAAAGATATACGAAAGTGGGTTAGGATGTATGTCCTAACC
The DNA here is from genome assembly GCF_005217525.1 of Paenibacillus terrae. GTDB lineage: Bacteria > Bacillota > Bacilli > Paenibacillales > Paenibacillaceae > Paenibacillus > Paenibacillus terrae_C. Next base: position 359,169 of record NZ_PNXQ01000014.1, read on the forward strand.
CTTTTTCGTACATGATGAAGATAATATGGAGCGGGACCGATTATATGCAGGAGGAACATGATGCAGCAATTCTTTAATGTCGGGAAAATTGTGAATACACACGGAATCCGCGGCGAGCTTAAAATATTAACGACGACTGATTTCCCGGAGGATCGTTTTGCCAAAGGCAGTGAGCTGTTGATCATTCCTGCGGATGGTAAAGCGCCGATCCCTGTAACTATTGAAACAGCACGTTTTCAAAAAAATATGGTTGTAGCCAAATTCAAGGAATATCACAACATCAATGATGTTGAAAAGTATAAAGGCAGTTTATTGAAGGTATCCGCTGAACGGCTAGGTGAACTAGAGGAAAATGAGTTCTATTTTCATGAAGTTGTTGGCCTGGAAGTAGTGACAGAAGACGGAGAAAAGCTTGGTGTAGTGAAAGAGATTTTGACACCAGGAGCGAACGATGTATGGGTAGTCACAATGCCCGATGACAAGGAACTGCTATTGCCGTATATAGAAAATGTCATTTTGGATGTAAACGTGCCTGAAAAACGGGTTACGGTACGGTTGATGGAAGGACTACTGTAATGCGGGTGGATGTGCTGACCCTGTTTCCCGAAATGTTTGAAGGTGTATTTAATGCAAGCATTCTGGGAAAAGCAAGGGAAAAGGGAATCATATCACTGCAAGCGGTTAATTTTCGCCAATATGCCGGGAACAAGCATGGTCAAGTGGATGATACACCCTATGGTGGCGGGGGCGGGATGGTATTGAAGCCTGACCCGATTTTCACTGCGGTGGAGACGTTATTGGATGAAGCAGAGCATCCAACCATATTAGGGAACACAGACGAAGTTGTTCAAGGTGAAGAGGCCGGGTTGAGTGCAGGTTTGAAAGCTCCGCGTATTATTTTGATGTGTCCGCAAGGTGAGACTTTTACGCAAAAGAAAGCGGAGGAGCTTGCTAAAGAGGACCATCTTATTTTTATATGCGGGCATTATGAGGGCTATGATGAGCGTATTCGCGAGTATTTGGTGACGGATGAGCTTTCTATCGGAGATTATGTGTTGACTGGTGGGGAACTGCCCGCTATGGTCGCTATAGATAGTGTGGCACGGTTGCTGCCTGGAGTGCTGGGCAATGAAACGAGTGCGATAACGGACTCTTTCAGTACGGGTCTGCTCGAGTACCCGCATTATACGAGACCTGCTGAGTTTCGGGGCTGGAAGGTACCAGGGGTGCTGTTGTCAGGACATCATGTTAATATTGATGCCTGGAGACGACAGGAGGCGCTGCGTCGTACGATGGAACGTCGACCGGATCTGCTGGAGCAGGCTGAATTGACAAGCAAGGAACGGGTATGGATAGAGGAACAGCGCAAGATGGATTGATCATGGGAAGAGTGTATTGAAGAGCTTTAGCAATGAGTGGATTTGAAAGCAGGGCTAACCTGTTTTATAATGTAATTAATTAAATATAATGTTTGGTCAAATCCCTTTTTCTTGTTGCAATGCGGTATCCTCCATGATACAATACATCTGTTGTGTGTAATACGGTGGTCCTCTGTGGATGATGAAGGAAACGGATGTGTTTCCAGAAGATGCATGAACACCTGTACGGAAGGAGGGAGTCATAGATGAATATCGTCCAAGCGATCACTGAAGAACAACTGCGTAAAGATTTGCCTAACTTTCGTCCCGGTGACACTTTGAAAGTGCACGTGAAAGTTATTGAGGGAACTCGTGAGCGTATCCAGTTGTTTGAAGGTGTTGTAATTAAACGCCGTGGTGGTGGAATCAGTGAGACTTTTACAGTTCGTAAAATTTCTTACGGTGTAGGTGTGGAAAGAACTTTCCCGCTTCATTCCCCGAAAATCGATAAAATCGACGTGGCTCGCCGTGGTAAAGTGCGTCGTGCGAAGCTTTATTATCTTCGTGAACTGCGCGGTAAAGCAGCGAGAATTAAAGAAATTCGTCGTTAATACAACGAATAACGAAAGGGGCTTGATTACAAGCTCCTTTCGTTTTTTCTACGTACATAGGGAACTGTGGATTATTGACCGTAAAGAGAGGACAGTGAGCTATGGAGCAAGAAGTAGGTCAAGGAGCTATACAGCATCCGACTGAACAGGATGGTACACCCAAGCGTAAACCGAAAAATGAGATTTTTGAGTGGATCAAGGCCATCGTTATCGCGTTAGTGTTGGTTTTTTTAATCCGTTGGTTTCTTTTTAAGCCGTTTATTGTGGATGGCCCGTCGATGCAGCCAAACTTTCATACCGGAGAACGTGTCATTGTAAATGAAATTTTGTATGATTTCCGTTCCCCAAAACCGGGAGAGGTGATCGTGTTTCATGTGCCGGATGAGGGAAGAGACTTCATAAAGCGTGTCATTGCCGTTGAGGGCGACACGGTTAAGGTAGAAGGTGACACGATTACGGTGAATGGTAAACCTATTCAGGAGCCTTACTTGAAAGCTCCAGTGGAGGAAGCGCATCAAAATGGTGAGCTTTACAACAAGTTTACAAATTTCCCAAATGAAAATTTTAAGGATGGTAAAGTTCCGGCAGGACATATTTTTGTTATGGGGGATAATCGTTCCAACAGTACCGACAGTCGGATGATTGGGTATATTGATTTGAAGGAAGTCGTCGGTCGTGCTGATGTTATTTTCTGGCCGGTGAAGGATATGAAGTGGATTAACCACTAGAACAACTAATATGCAGCATAGCTGCCGTAATCCTGACGATTAACCTTAGGGGGAACGTTAGGAGTTACGATCAATGAGGTGATGACGGTGACGATTCAATGGTTTCCTGGTCATATGACCAGAGCGCGCCGCCAAATTGAAGCAAAATTAAAGCTGATTGATTTGGTAATTGAGCTGATTGATGCTCGGTTGCCGCTTTCCAGCCGGAATCCAATGATTGATGATATTTTGCAGGGCAAGCCGCGAATGATTATTTTAAACAAGGCAGATTTGGCAGACCCGGTCGTATCACAGCAGTGGATTGCCTACTTTAAGGAGCAAGGGCATATCGCTTTTCAGGTGGATGCTACAACAGGTACAGGAATGAAAGAAATTCCGGTTCAGGCCAAGTTGTTGCTCAAGGAAAAGATAGATCGGCAGATTTCTAAAGGTATGAACCCACGGCCTATGCGTGCTTTGATTGTTGGTATACCGAATGTCGGTAAATCGACCCTGATCAATCGTATGGCAGGACGTAGCATTGCAGCTACGGGCGACCGTCCGGGAGTGACGAAAGCACAGCAATGGATCAAGATTGGTGAAATTGAGCTACTGGATACACCGGGTATTTTGTGGCCCAAATTTGAGGATCAGAATGTTGGTTATCGTCTGGCGGTTACAGGTGCGATCAAGGAAGAAATTTTGAATGTTGAGGATATCGCTTTTTTCGCGACAAAATATTTGGTTCAATATTACTGGGATGAGCTGGCAGCACGTTTTGAGCTGACTGAACGTCCCGAGGATACGGAAAATGCCGATGAAATTGTTAGTGTCATGGAAGCGATTGGACGTAAACGCGGCTGTATTGTCAGCGGTGGACGTGTAGATCTCGAAAAGTCGTCAAAAATCATTTTACGTGAGCTGCGTGCAGGTAAGCTGGGACGTTTCAGTTTGGAAGCTCCTTACTGATTCGATTCTGCCTGATGTATCGGATACACCGCATAGCATAGTTTGGCAAGGAAGAACCTTCCCCATCTCTTCGGAGAGAGGAAGGTTTTTTGGTATGTGAAGGTAGGTTAACTAAAGGGGTTTTGGGATGGACAGGTCTGTGTTAAGCTGAATTAAATTATGCAGAACTTAAAATACATAGAGATAGGCGGGTATGGAGTATGGAAGAAAAAGCGGTAACGGACATGCTGCGCTATGAAAAAGAGTGCTGGGAGCAATCCTATGAGCGCATCGCTGGCATTGATGAGGTAGGCCGAGGATGTTTATTCGGGGATGTTGTGGCTGCGGCGGTCATTTTGCCGAACGGTGAGCTGCTGGAGGGTGTAGATGATTCCAAAAAGCTGACGGACAAGAAGAGGGAAACCTACTATGAGCTGATTATGGAGAAGGCCATTGCCGTAGGAATCGGGTATGTTGACGCACAAACGATTGATGCCATCAATATTAAACAGGCAGCTCGTTTGGCGATGAAGCAGGCAGTTGAGGCATTGCAGGTATCTCCTGATTATATGCTTGTAGATGCAGAAAAGGTGGACTTGTCTATTCCCCAACTCTCTATTATTAAAGGAGATGCGAATAGCCAATCTATTGCTGCGGCTTCTATCATTGCCAAGGTAACCCGTGATCGACTGTGCAAAGGTGAATGGGATGCAAAGTACCCGGAATATGGGATTGGCATACATAAAGGTTACGCTACCAAGCTGCATCGGGAACAAATTTTGGCGCTGGGGGCTACTGCAATGCATAGACGTAGCTTTCTTGGTAATTTGTTGATCGAGCAACCGACGTTGTTTGACCTGTAAATACTTATTATGAGTCGGGACTGTGCCGATATAATGTATACCTAAGGATTTTGCAAAAATCCGGAAAGCAACCTGTAATCGACAATATATAGATTGAAATGATTTCGTTCGTCTATATATTGCTACTTTGGAGCGGCTGGAATTGAATTTTGCAAAATCCTGACCTAATAAATAAACCCCTTTGAATATGGGGCATGAAGAGAGGAGGGACCCTATGAATATCGGATCTGTATTTCGAGGATTACTTGGTGATGTGAAGGCGGGAGAGGCTAAAAAGCTTGATATGCAGCCAGGTCAAGTCGTGCGAGGTGTCGTATTAAAAGTGTCCGAGGACGGCGGTGAGGCTGTGTTGCAAATCCAAGGCTCCCAGGTGAGAGCCAAGCTGGAAACCCCTCTTCAACCTGGCCAGTCCACATTACTTCAGGTCCAGCCAGCCTCACCCAGCGGGATGACTGTGCTTAAGCCTTTGAACGATGCAGCCAATACAGGGCAGCAGACTGTAGCGCTGGCAGACGTACTGGATTCGGTGGGACTACCAGATACAGCGCAGAACAGGGAACTGATACAGGCGATGCAAAAGAATGGCGTACCGTTGACATCGGAAAATGCGGCTTCTTTACGGGACGCTTTGGCGAAGCAGCCAGGAAAATTACAAATGGAGACGTTTGTGCAGGCAGCAGCGGTTGCCTTTCAACGTGGATTGCCATTGACGGCGGAAAGTATAAACGGTTTGCGACAGGCGATGTTTGGCCCTCCTTTAAATGATCTTTTGTCTTCGCTGGAGCAGCAGCTTGAAGCAGTATTCAAGCAGCAAGGACAGGGAGCATCAGCCGACCGTATGGCGGGAGAAGCAACAGCTGCAAAGTGGGCTGATCGAACGTCCTCTGCTCCATCAGGCGTTTCTTCAGCTGTTGTTGCAGATGCACCAGAAGGCCAAGTTCCTGTATTGTCCAAAGATGCCGCTGCTGTTGCTACAAAGCAGTCAGAAGCGGCACAGGCAGCAGGAGGCAAGGAGACGCTGAAAGGGACTCAGGCAGCAAATCTTGCTGCTATGGTCGGTGAAGCGGGCGCCTCGGCGACAGACATGGATGCACCGACTGGAACTGCTGCATCTGTAGCTAAAGGGGCTGCTTCGGGAGAATCAGCTGTAGCTAATGGGCGTGGAGCTATAGCCACGGACCTGGTGGCGGATTCTGGTGTAAATGCGCCTGAATCGGCCGCTGATGTATTGAGGGCTTCACGCGCCGGAGCGGAGCAGCCGCAAGCTGCTACAGCGGGTACACAGCAGCCTAAGGGCACCGACGGCGCTCCAGCGGCGACAACGGCAGAGCCTGCCGGGGCGAAGCCCGCTGCAACCGCCACTGCGGCCGACCGCACCGCCGCGCCGCAGGCCGCTGCGGGCAACTCGGCCACACCGGAGGCGCCTCTCCAGCGGCTGCGCACGCTGCTGCAAGAGCTGCGCGCGGCGGTGCCGCCCGCGCTGGGCACGGCTGCGCCGGAGCAGCCCGCCGCAGAAGCGCCGCAGCTTGCGGCTGGCGCTCAGCGGGCTACGGACACCGCTGCTACCCAGCCAGCGGCGGCCGTGCCGTCCAGCACGCAGCTCACCCCCACGGAGGATCCGTGGGTGGGCCGTGTGCTGAAGCTGCTCGGTGCAGAGCACGAGCAGCAGGTACATCGCGCGGCTGCACAGACCGCGCAGGGAACGGCGGCGGCCCGTATGGAGCCGCCGGAAGGAGCGCAGCCGCTGCCGGGATTAGTGGCAGCGGCGGGCGGTGCGGTGTCAGCGGACGCCGACACCGTGAAAGGAGCGCTGCTCCAATTGATGAGCAGCGATGACTTGCCGCCCGCGCTGAAAGAGGCGGCGCAGCAGGTCGTGCAGCACCTGACGGGTCAGCAGCTGCTGCTGAATACGGACCGGACGGCCCCTTTTGCACAGGTACACATGTTTATTCCATTTGTCGGTCCGGATGGTCGTGAAACAGCTACGATTCAGATTCAGTCTCGACGCGGTAAACGCGGAGAGCTGGATGCATCCAACTGCCGACTTTGGTTTGACTTGGAGATGAAGGCGCTCGGCCCGACATTGGTGGATGTGCAAGTCGTGGACCGGATTGTGAGCCTCAAGCTCCATAACGATCAGGATTGGGTCGCTTCGCTGTTGACCAGCGGGCGTGAATCCATTCATACGGCGCTGGAATCGATAGGCTATCAGCTTTTAACGCTTCGAACCGAACCGATGCCAGTAAGGACTGAACAGGAGAGCAAAGGTATGGTCTTTTCGGAGGTACAGAGCTATGTGCCTCAGCCGTATAAAGGAGTCGATCTTAAAATATGAAAGAGCCGTTGGAGGCTCCTTCTCCTTTCAGGAAGAAGGCTGTTGCCCTTAAATATACGCCCGGTGAGAGCGAAGCCCCAATCGTCGTTGCCAAAGGCAGTGGTCGTATTGCGGATAGCATTTTGGAAAAAGCCAAGGAGTACGGCGTTCCCGTTCAAGAGGATGCCGCACTGGTTGAGGTATTGTCCAAGCTTGACTTGGATGAACAAATTCCTGCTGAGCTATATCAATTGGTGGCAGAGGTGCTCACCTATATATATCAAATGGATAAGCTTGCTCCAAGGGATGATAGCTGATGAGGAACGATATGAGGACCGGAAGCAAGGATCAACGAAAAGCCAAAGGAGCTTTGGGTGAACAGGCAGCGGCTTCGTTTTTGGAAAATCTGGGGTATCGTATCATAGAGCGTAACTGGCGATGTCGTAGTGGTGAAATGGATCTGATTGCCTCCCGGGAGGATACTCTCGTGTTTATTGAAGTACGCAGCCGAAGTAGCTCCAATTATGGAACGCCCGCAGAATCAATCACTGCACGTAAAATAACTCAGGTTCGCCAGACAGCTGCTGTTTATTTGCATATGAACGGGATTAGAGATATTCCAATCCGCTTTGATATGATTTCTGTACGATTGATTGACGAAACCGCAGTCGTCACGGAGCATATAATTGAGGCATTTTAAAAGAACAGTAAATTTTTTGAAGGCTCATTTCGAATTTCATATGTACAGGTTGACAGGAAGGAATGCTACAGGTATATTTTATTGAGAATGGTTATCATTTTGATTATATTGTTATAGTGAGCATTCACAAGCTATACCTGCGAAGGAGGATATACGTGACAGAGCATACCTTTAGTGAACATGTCATAGATGTAATTCAGGAACGGCGGACCATTAAACGGTTCAAATCCGACCCCATTCCGGTAGATACCATTAAAGAACTGCTGGACGTTGCTGTATGGGCCCCCAATCATAAAATGCGCGAGCCATGGCGTTTTCTCTTGTTTGCCGGCGACGGGCGGAGAAAGCTCGCTGAAGCTATTGAAGCTGATATGGGCAAGGATAACAAGTTCGAAAGCGGCATTTTGCACAATCCAATTCAGCTTTTAGTTGTGTTGGAGGAAGACCCTCGTCAGGCAGTTTGGGATGAGGATTTTGCAGCAGTTAGTGCCCTTGTACAAAATTTTATGCTTGCCGCATGGAGTAAAGGAATCGGAACGTTCTGGGTCACAAAGCCTTTTCTGTATTCGCCGAAATTCCGCAAGCATTTGGGAATCCAGCCTGGTGAGAAGGTCATCGGAATGGTGTATGCAGGTTATCCTGAAGTCATTCCAGAGCCAAGACCACGTATCCCAGCAGTGGATAAGCTGACCTTATTTGACAAATAGTCTTTTGTCGAATAACCTTGATTAGACAGTTTGGAAATTAAAGATGTAACATTATATTTGCAACGCATGAAAATTTGGAAGCACCTTTTTTCATATACGCAATGCTCCTAGGGGAGACATTTCAATATGAGGAGAGGTGTTTTTTGTTATGTATGGAAAACTACATGGAGCTTGTCTTTATGGAATAGATGGTGTTTTGATTGAGGTGGAGACGGATTTGTCGAATGGGTTGCCTCAAACTGCGATTATCGGATTGCCGGATTCAGCAATTCGGGAAGCCGTAGAGCGCGTAAGAGCAGCGATCAAAAACTGCGGTTTCAAGTATCCCTCCCAGCGTGTAACCATAAATTTGGCTCCTGCTGATTTACGTAAGGAAGGTTCATCCTTTGACTTTGCAATCGCTTTGGGATTGCTGACAACCAGCGAACAAGTCGTTTTACCTGCGGGTGAACGGACGTTATTCATCGGTGAACTAGCGCTGGACGGCAGTATTCGCCCCGTGAACGGGGTATTGTCTATGGTTGATTTGGCCAAGCGAGAAGGATTTCATTCGGTGCTGCTTCCTGAGGAAAATGCAGGTGAAGCACGCCTGATCACGGATATACGTATTTACGCTGTTCGTCATCTGATGGATCTTATTCCAGCAAAAGATCACGCACAATACATTATTGAAGGACAATCAAAAGATCGGAATACTAACGACTTACCTGATCCAATGGATGATGAGGGAACTAATCAAACAGGTAATCAAATAATTAGTCAAGATATTAAGCAAGCTATGGATCCAGCTCCTAAGGCAATCCCGAATGAAGCCGAGCATTATGTCCAAGGCAAGCGTATTACAGTTAGGCAGCGGGCTATGATCCATTCTTATGACCATTTGCCCCAGGCAGATCAGATACCCATGTGTGAGGTCAAAGATGTGATTGACGTTATGGAGGATTATAGCGATGTATTGGGCCAGCTACACGCCAAACGAGCCCTAGTTATCGCTGCTGCCGGAATGCACAATATCATCCTTATTGGGCCGCCTGGTGCCGGAAAAACGATGCTAATCCGCCGGCTTCCATCCATTCTGCCGCCCTTGACCGAAAAAGAGGCACTGGAGGTTACCAAAATATACAGCGCCGCCGGGAAGTGGAAGGAGTCATCGCCTCATTTAATGAACATTCGCCCCTTCCGTTCACCTCATCATACGATTTCTGCTGCTGGACTGGTGGGAGGAGGCGGCATTCCCAAGCCGGGAGAAATTAGCCTTGCACATCGGGGGATTTTATTTCTGGATGAGTTGCCTGAGTTTAGTCGTCATGTGCTAGAGGTGCTGAGGCAGCCGTTGGAAGATCGCAATGTGACAATCAGCCGTTCACGTGCAGTTTTTAAGTACCCGGCACATTTCTTACTTGCAGCTTCTATGAACCCGTGTCACTGCGGCTTTTTCGGAAGTGATACGCAACATCAGCGCTGTACCTGTTCATCTTCTGTGGTAGCTCGCTATCGTTCGCGTATTTCTGGTCCATTACTGGACCGGATCGATCTTCAGCTTGAGGTAACGCAGCCGAAGGACTGGCGTGAGGAAAAAGAGTCACTGTCGTCCGCTGAAATGCGTAGACAGGTGTTAGCTGCTCAAAGGATACAAATCGATAGGTACAACAAGCTTCCTTTTTCATGGAATAGCGAATTATCCGGTCAAATGCTCCGGAAATATGCGGTATTAGAACTCCATGCGGCAGAACTGCTTGATCAGACGATGGATGCGCTTGGTTTAAGCATGCGTGCGTATGATCGAATTCTCAAGCTGTCACGCACTATTGCAGACTTGGGTCAATCAGAGCAGATCATGGTGTCGCATGTAGCTGAAGCCATTCAATATCGGAATATGGACAGGGCACAGGCCAATATTCCAGAAGAATAAAGCGGTATAGGAAGTAACTCCATGTCCATAATTTTTATGTAAGGATTTTGCAAAATTCGATTCCAGTCGCTCCGAAGTGCAATATATAGACGAACTAGCCCATTTCGATCTATATATTGTTCATTGGAAGTCGCTAACTGGATTTTTGCAAATCCCCATGTAAGACAAAAAAAAGCTCCAGACGCTAAGTTCTGGAGAAGAAAAAAAGATTATGACAACGTGATTATACAATAAGTATATCAGTTTCGTATATACGATTATGCATCATTCCCCATGTTACTTGATGGAAGAAAAACCAGCTATCCATCCTTTGTTGAGAAAGTGTAGCTGAAAGTAACAAAACCTCCGAACCAGAAACAGCTCGGAGGTTTATTTGTAAAATTCGGATTAGAGCACGTTCAGCTTGACTTCAATATTGCCGCGGGTAGCGCGGGAGTAAGGACACTGTTCATGTGCGCCTTCAACCAGTTTTACCGCTGTTTCATGGTCAACGCCTTTCACCAGTACATCGAGGTTTACTCCGATACCAAAGCCGCCATCTTCAACTTTACCGAAATTGACGGTTGCTGTTACTTCGGTACCTTCATGCTTAATACGCTGCATGCGGGCAACCATATTCAAGGCACTGTCAAAACACGCTGAATAGCCTGCTGCGAACAATTGCTCCGGGTTCGTACCCGCGCCACCTGCACCGCCCATTTCTTTGGGTGTATCAATATTTAAACGAAGTTCAGGAGAAGAAGACTCGACATAACCATTACGTCCTCCAACTGCTTTTACTGTTGTTTCATACATTTTTTGTTGAATGGTCATCATAATTCAATCACTGCCTCTCGCTCAATTTATATTTTACACAATTTAATTTATCAAAATAATTATTGTTTGTAAAGTATTTTGTGCAATTAGAATGTTTTTTGTTATATAATGTGATAAAATAATGACGAAAGTAGGTGATCTGACAGGATGGACAACAACAAACATAATAAAGGTACAGCATTAAAACTTGATAATCAGTTATGTTTTGCCATATATGCGTGCTCCAGAGAGATTACGAAGCTATACCAGCCTTATCTGGAAAAGCTTGGTGTGACATACTCACAGTATTTGGTGCTCATTGTGTTGTGGGAGCGCGAGGAATGTACAGTGAAGGAATTAGGCGAGGCGCTGTATTTGGACTCAGGCACACTGACCCCGTTATTGAAAAGATTGCAGAATGCCGGACTCATTGACCGGAAGCGTTCGACTCAGGATGAGCGCAAGGTGCTGATCTCCTTGACTCCAGAAGGGAGTACATTGCGGGAAAAAGCGCTATCTGTACCGGGATGTATTCAAGAAAAAACAAGCATGACCCACGATCATTTCGGTTCGCTCCTGCATCAGTTCAATGATCTGCTGGATCGGGTTCATGAAGCGAATGTGCAGGTTGAAAAATCATAATAGGCATTTCCGGTTACTTTATATGAAACTTGTTGTTATGTAGCCGCCTGTAACTGGATGTAAGAATGCCCCGATGAACTGAAGTACCTCTCATACGGATTTAATAAATCCCGAACATGAAGAGGTGCTTTTTTTGTGTGTATTCTATCTAAATAAAATATCCATTAATATCCAAGCATTCGATTTTGGGAATGATAATGATATCAAAATACTGTAATTCATAACGTTAAAATATAAGGAAAGCGTTTTAAAAACATGTTACAATGATGTAGGTTTAGTATAGATTTCCTTGTGAACCGCCCTTGTTGCAGTCATGTTGATAGGAGGATTCCAGAATGAATATCCATGAATATCAGGGTAAAGAAGTATTGAAGCAGTACGGAGTGGCTGTACCGAACGGTAAGGTTGCCTATACGGTGGAGGAAGCCGTTGCTGCAGCAGAATCGCTTGGAAGCGCTGTTACGGTGGTAAAGGCGCAAATTCATGCTGGTGGACGTGGTAAAGCCGGCGGTGTGAAGGTGGCCAAAAGCTTGGATGAAGTGCGCACCTATGCTTCAGAAATTTTGGGTAAGGTGCTGGTGACACATCAGACCGGGCCTGAAGGCAAAGAGGTTAAACGCCTTTTGGTAGAGGAAGGCTGCGATATTCGTAAAGAGTATTACGTTGGTGTTGTCGTGGATCGTGCGACCGGACGTGTCGTGATCATGGCCTCGGAAGAAGGCGGTACGGAAATCGAAGAGGTAGCTGCGGCTACTCCGGAGAAAATTTTTAAAGCGGTTGTTGATCCGGCGATTGGGCTTCAGGTATATCAGGCGCGCAAGCTGGCGTATGACATTAACATCCCGAATGAGTTGGTAAATAAGGCGGTTAAGTTCATGCAGGCGCTCTATGAAGCTTTTGTGGACAAGGATTGTTCGATTGCAGAGATCAATCCGTTAGTCGTCACAGGTGACGGGAATGTGCTGGCGTTGGATGCCAAACTGAATTTTGACTCTAATGCGCTGTTCCGTCATAAGGATATTTTGGAGCTGCGTGACCTGGACGAAGAGGACGAGAAAGAAATCGAAGCTTCCAAATACGATTTGAGCTACATCGCATTGGACGGAAATATTGGGTGTATGGTCAACGGCGCAGGTCTTGCAATGGCGACGATGGACATTATCAAATATTACGGTGGCGATCCGGCCAACTTCCTGGACGTAGGGGGCGGTGCGACGACAGAAAAGGTAACCGAAGCGTTCAAAATCATTTTGTCCGATCCGAAGGTAAAGGGCATTTTTGTGAACATTTTCGGCGGAATTATGCAGTGTGACATCATTGCGAACGGTGTGGTTGAGGCTGCCAAGCAATTGGGGCTGACACGTCCGCTTGTTGTCCGTCTCGAAGGTACGAATGTCGAGTTGGGTAAACAGATTTTGGCAGAATCTGGTTTGAACATCGTGGCGGCTGATTCCATGGCGGACGGTGCCCAGAAAATCGTCGAACTTGTTCAATAGCCTGTTTGCATTCCGATATGCCGAATAAACGATAGGGGATGTGAAGATCGTGAGTATTTTGGTCGATAAGCATACAAAGGTGATTACACAGGGGATTACGGGAAAAACGGCGTTATTCCACGCCAAGGGTGCGCTTGATTATGGCACACAGATGGTAGGAGGCACCTCACCAGGCAAGGGCGGCACCGAGGTGGAAATTACGTTGGAGAACGGACAGCAGGTCAAGCTACCTGTGTTTAATACAGTCAGCGAAGCGAAGGCTGCTACAGGCGCGACAGCGAGTGTTATTTATGTACCGCCTGCTTTTGCTGCGGATTCCATTTTGGAGGCTGTGGATGCAGAGTTAGACCTCGTTATTTGTATAACCGAGGGCATTCCGGTGCTTGATATGATCAAGGTCAAACGATTTATGGAAGGTAAAAAGACCGTTCTGATCGGCCCTAACTGTCCAGGCGTAATTACACCTGGAGAGTGCAAAATTGGCATCATGCCGGGCTACATTCATCTGCCGGGCCATGTAGGCGTTGTGTCACGTAGTGGCACGCTGACCTATGAAGCGGTGCATCAGCTGACCACTCGTGGCATTGGACAATCCTCTGCGGTAGGTATCGGCGGGGACCCGGTTAAAGGATCGGAATTTATTGATATTTTGCAACGCTTCAATGAAGATCCTAACACGCATGCTGTCATTCTGATCGGAGAAATCGGCGGTACAGCCGAGGAGGAAGCTGCCGAGTGGATTCGCGACAATATGAAGAAACCGGTGGTCGGTTTTATCGGCGGTGTGACTGCGCCTCCAGGCAAACGAATGGGGCATGCGGGCGCCATCATTTCCGGTGGAAAAGGAACTGCCAAGGAGAAAATCGCTACGCTTGAAGCCTGTGGTATCAAGGTGGCACCGACTCCTTCCGAGATGGGCTCCACGCTGGTCAGTGTGCTGGAAGCACGTGGTATTTTGAATTTATGTACGACACATTAAATCGTGTTTCTTCATTAATATACAAGCAGTAAAATAGCATCGAAATTTGCCGCTTGCTAGTGTATAATGAAAGAAAGGTAAGCAACCTTTTTGTCTTCTTAAACAGGGGATGAAAAGGTTGCTTTTTTTTGCGTTGAGACAGGCTTATCTGGGAAACGCTTGCAAAATGCTACGTTGTGCCACAAAATAAGGGAGGGTTCACTCTTCCCGTGAATGGGGGAACCGCAGTTTGGAAGAAAGATGGCTTTTGCTGGGTTTGCATGAATTAGAGGGTATCGGTAGAAAAACAATTCAGCGTATTTGGTTGAGTGGCTATCGACTGCATGAACTGCTGCATTTTAGCGAGCAGGATTGGGTTGAAGTAGGATTAAATCCCGCTCAGGCCCGTATGGCAGCACAGCGTTACGATGAAGATTGGGTACATGAAATATGTCACCGTGTTCGATCCAGCGATATCGGAGTAATTACTTATGTGGATGAGGATTACCCCCTATTAATGAAGGAAACGGCTGACCCGCCTTGGGTATTGTATACGAAAGGGGACATTTCTCTTTTGCATACATGCTCTGTAGCTATGGTGGGGACCCGCATTCCTACGGCATATGGACGCAGAGCGGCCGAGATGCTGACAGAAGGATTGTGTGATGCGGGCATTACAGTGGTCAGTGGATTGGCGAGAGGGATCGACAGTATTTGCCACGAAGCCGCCCTGCGCCGGGGAGGAAATACGATAGGGGTTCTTGGAACGGCGATTGATCAAATTTACCCGCCCCAAAATGCATCTTTATTTGCAGAAATGGCGAGCAAAGGCTTGATTGTATCGGAATATCCACCAGGTACCAGATCGCATCCGGGAATGTTTCCGCAGCGTAACCGGATCATTGCTGGTCTGACACAGGGAACCGTTGTGGTGGAAGCAGATGTAAGAAGCGGTTCCCTAATTACAGCCGATGCTGCGTTGGAGGCGGATCGAGATGTGTTCGCCGTTCCGGGGCCGATTACATCACCGAAGAGTAGAGGTACGTTAAGCCTGATTAAGCAAGGGGCTAAAACGGTCACCGAAGCTTCGGATATTGTAGAGGAGTACGTAGCCGATTTGCGTATAAGGGATGTTTCTTCATACAATAGAGAGCAGGGTCTGGATGTGAATGGGGTCTCCAAAGCACCAGCGAGTGAGACACCGGAGGAAAAGCGTGTCGTGCTTTTGCTGGAGCAAGGAACCATGACACTGGATGAACTGCTTGAAGCAACTGCATGGGATTTTGGACTTTTACACTCAGTTCTGTTATCGTTAATCATAAAAAAAAGGATCGCCCAGCTTACGGGTACAAAATACAAACTTATTTAATTAGTTAATTTTGCAAATCCTTAATGTAGTAATTGTACAAATTCAGTATTAAACAACCGGGGATGGGAGTTTTGATATTTATCCGCACAGCGGATTCCTGCTCCCTCCCTTCTTCCTGAAATGTGTTGACTTTATAGCTCGGAGCGTCTTCGCGCTATAACTCACCACATTTCAGGAAGTCTATCCTAGTTGTACGTAATTGAGAGGAGGAAGAGCCTATGGCGGATTCACTCGTCATCGTGGAATCGCCTTCCAAGGCGAAGACGATCGGCAAATACTTGGGCAGCAAATATATCGTCAAGGCTTCCATGGGTCATATCAGGGATTTGCCAAAGAGTCAGATCGGCGTAGAGGTCGAAAATGATTTTAATCCCAAATACATTACCATTCGAGGTAAAGGCTCGATTTTGAAAGAATTAAAGGATGCCAGAAAAAAAGTGAAAAAAGTATATCTGGCGGCTGACCCGGATCGCGAAGGCGAAGCTATCGCTTGGCATTTGGCGCATGCGCTGGATCTGGACGATACAGCAGACTGCCGCGTTGTATTTAATGAGATCACAAAGCAGGCCGTCAAGGATGCATTTAAAACACCGCGCAAAATCAATATGGATTTAGTCAATGCCCAGCAAGCACGGCGGATTCTTGATCGGCTTGTCGGCTACAAAATCAGTCCATTACTTTGGAAAAAGGTAAAGAAGGGCTTGTCCGCAGGGCGCGTGCAGTCGGTTGCCGTGAAAATTATCCTGGACCGTGAAAACGAGATTAATGAGTTTGTACCGGAAGAGTATTGGACAATCACAGCTAAACTGGCGATTAAGGACAGTACCTTTGAGGCGAAATTCCATCAGCTTCGTGGCGAAAAGAAAGAGCTCTCCAGCGAAGCGGATGTACAAGAAGTGCTGGAGGCTATCGGCAAGTCGTCTTATAAGGTTCGTGATGTGAAAGAGAAAGAGCGTTTGCGCAATCCTTCTCCACCATTCACGACTAGCTCCTTGCAGCAAGAGGCGGCTCGGAAACTTAACTTCCGTGCATCCAAAACGATGTCCGTGGCCCAGCAGTTGTATGAGGGTGTGGACTTGGGCAAAGAAGGAACCGTGGGTCTGATTACGTATATGCGTACGGATTCCACACGAATAGCCGTTTCGGCCCAAGAGGAAGCGAAGGAATTCATTATTCAGAAATATGGCGAAGCTTTTGTACCTGAAAGTCCTCGTCAATATTCCAAAAAAGCGGCCAACGCCCAGGATGCGCATGAAGCGATTCGTCCAACCTCCGCGTTGCGTGACCCGGAAACGGTTAAGCCGTTTATGAGCCGGGATCAGTTCCGTTTGTACAAACTGGTATGGGAGCGTTTTATGGCCAGCCAGATGGCTTCCGCTATTATGGATACCTTGTCTGTTGATATTGAAGCGGGTGAGACTATATTCCGGGCAGCCGGCTCGAAGGTTCGTTTTCCAGGCTTCATGAAAGTGTATGTGGAGGGGAATGACGATGGCAAAACCGAAGAAGATAAGCTGCTGCCGCCGCTTAAACCGGGCGACAAGCTGAAAAAGGAATCGGTTGAGCCGAAGCAGCATTTCACGCAACCGCCTCCCCGTTATACAGAGGCACGACTGGTGAAAACGCTGGAAGAACTGGGTATCGGACGTCCGAGTACGTATGCACCGACACTGGAAACTATTCAGAAGCGTGGCTATGTCGCCATTGAAGAGAAGAAGTTCTTCCCTACAGAGCTGGGAGAACTGGTCATCGAGCAGATGGAGGAATTCTTTCCTGAAATTCTGAACGTGGAATTCACGGCCAATATGGAAGGTGATCTTGACCACGTAGAAGAAGGCGAAGGAGACTGGGTCAAGGTCTTGAGTGACTTTTACGAGTCGTTTGAGAAGCGTCTGGAAGTGGCAGAGGAAGAAATGAAGGAAATTGAGATAAAGGATGAAGAATCCGATGTCATTTGTGACAAATGTGGCAGCCCGATGGTGTATAAGCTTGGCCGCTTTGGTAAATTTCTGGCCTGCTCGGCATTCCCGGATTGCCGTAATACGAAGCCGATTGTCAAGGATATCGGAATCAATTGCCCTACATGTGGTGAGGGCCATGTTGTGGAACGGCGGAGTAAAAAAGGACGCATCTTTTATGGATGTGACCGTTATCCGGAATGCGATTTTGTATCCTGGGATAAACCCTCCATTAAGCCTTGCCCAAGCTGTAGTGGCCTAATGGTCGAAAAACGTACCAAACAGGGAACGAAGCTCAACTGTACTGTCTGCGATCACAGTGAAATGCTGGAAGAGAGCGACGAGGGTGTAGAGACTTCATAAGAACAACAATAGCAGGGGGATTTAAACGTGAGTGAACTACAAAAGGTAACGGTCATCGGAGCAGGTTTGGCGGGCAGCGAAGCTGCCTGGCAGATTGCAAGCCGTGGTGTGCCTGTTAAGTTATATGAAATGAGACCGGTTGTTAAAACACCAGCACATCATACAGATAAATTTGCCGAGCTGGTGTGTAGCAATTCTTTACGGGCTAACGGCTTAACTAACGCGGTAGGTGTGCTGAAGGAAGAAATGAGAATATTGAACTCCTTGATTTTGAATGCCGCAGATCGTCATGCTGTTCCGGCTGGTGGTGCGCTGGCGGTGGATCGAGATGGATTTTCCGGCCATATTACGGATACTCTTCATCAACATCCGCTTATTGAGGTTGTCAATGAGGAGCTTCAGGAAATTCCACAGGACGGGATCGTGGTCATTGCTACCGGGCCTTTAACTTCTCCGGCTTTGTCGGAACAGATTAAATCGTTGATGGGAGAAGAGTATTTTTACTTTTACGATGCGGCGGCCCCGATTGTGGAGAAGGACTCTATCGACATGAGTAAGGTTTATCTGGCTTCCCGCTATGATAAGGGAGAAGCAGCCTACTTGAACTGTCCGATGAATGAAGCGGAATTTGACGCTTTTTATGAGGCGCTGATTACGGCTGAGGTGGCACAAGTTAAGGAATTCGAAAAAGAAATATATTTCGAAGGCTGTATGCCCATTGAAGTGATGATGCAACGCGGTAAGCAGACGGCATTGTTTGGGCCGATGAAACCAGTCGGTCTGGTGAACCCGCATACAGGAGAGCTGCCATATGCTGTTGTGCAGCTTCGTCAGGATAATGCGGCGGGTACACTGTACAATCTGGTTGGCTTCCAGACTCATTTGAAATGGGGAGAGCAAAAGCGCGTATTTTCCATGATACCGGGCTTGGAGAATGCAGAGTTTGTGCGTTATGGCGTAATGCATCGCAACACCTTTATTAATTCCCCACAGCAGCTTCATCCGACCTACCAGTTCAAAGGCAGAAGTAATCTGTTCTTTGCCGGACAAATGACTGGAGTAGAAGGGTACGTAGAATCTGCGGCCTCGGGTTTGCTGGCGGGGATGAATGCAGCCCGTGCGGCGCGTGGACAAGAAATGTTTGTATTCCCTGCGGAAACGACACTGGGCAGTATGGCCCGTTACATCACAACCGCTGATTTCAAGCATTTTCAGCCGATGAATGCAAATTTCGGTCTGCTGCCAAAGCTGGAGACACGCATCCGCAACAAGAAGGAAAAGAACGAAGCGCTTGCTAACCGTGCGCTGGAAAGCTTGCGGGGTTATATCAACGAAGCGGCAGTTATGTCAGAGGAAGTACAGACATAAGGATGAAGGAAAAGGAGGAGCGCGTTATGGATATGTCCTTTCATGCTACCACCATCTGTGCTGTACGCCACAATGGCAAAGGAGCTATTGCCGGTGATGGTCAGGTAACGTTCGGTAACAGTGTCGTCATGAAGCAGACGGCGAAAAAAGTACGCAGATTATACCGTGGTCAGGTAGTCGCAGGTTTTGCTGGTTCAGTGGCGGATGCCATCACATTGTTTGAAAAGTTTGAAAACAAGCTGGAGGAACATCATGGCAATCTTCAGCGGGCTGCGGTGGAACTGGCTAAGGACTGGCGGCAGGACCGTATCCTGCGTAAGCTGGAGGCTTTGATGATTGTTATGGATCAATCCGGAATGCTGCTCATTTCCGGGGGCGGTGAAATTATCGAGCCGGACGATGATGTGCTTGCGATCGGCTCAGGCGGCAATTTTGCATTGGCGGCGGCGCGCGCATTCAAGCGTCATGGCTCCGGTATGGAGGCAAAGGATATGGCCAGGGAAGCGCTGGAGGTTGCCTCGGAAATATGCGTTTATACGAACAATCAGATTATCGTGGAAGAACTGTAAATCGGCTCTGAGTATTCAAGGGTGGAGGAGTGCAAAATGAATAATCAATCGTTGACGCCCAGACAAGTTGTATCCGAGCTGGATAAATATATTGTCGGACAGAAGCAGGCTAAAAAATCCGTTGCCGTTGCCTTACGCAACCGCTATCGGCGCAGCAAGCTGCCGGATGATATCCGGGATGAAATTGTGCCCAAAAATATTCTGATGATCGGTCCAACGGGCGTGGGTAAAACCGAAATTGCACGCAGACTGGCCCGGCTCGTGGGAGCTCCTTTTGTTAAGGTAGAGGCGACTAAGTTCACAGAAGTGGGTTATGTTGGCCGGGATGTAGAATCCATGGTGCGTGACTTGATGGAAATTTCGATTCGCATCGTTAAAGCGGAGCGGACGGAGAATGTGAAGGACAAAGCCGAGGACATGGCGAATGAACGGATTGTCAGTATTCTTGTACCTGCGGAGAAATCAAATAAATCCCAACGCAACCCTTTTGAAATGCTGTTTGGCAATAACACCGGGAATTCGGTAGAGGAAGAACCCCCGCAACAGGACACATCCTTGGCAGAGAAACGGCGTAAGGCTAAATTCGATCTATTGTCCGGCAAGCTTGAGGATGAAGTTATTGAGATTGATGTGGAGGATACCGCACCCAATATGCTGGATATGTTTGCTGGGCAGGGAAATGAGCAAATGGGTATGAATATGCAGGAAATGTTCGGAAGCTTTCTGCCAAAGCGGACCAAAAAGCGCAAGTTGCCGGTGAAGGAAGCCCGCAAGGTGCTCATTCAGGATGAGGCTGCCAAGCTGATCGACATGGATGATGTCATTCAGGAGTCGGTGAAACGTGCTGAACAATCCGGTATCATTTTTATTGATGAAATCGACAAGATTGCCAGTCAGGGCAAGGGCAGTGGTCCTGATGTATCTAGAGAAGGTGTCCAGCGCGATATTTTGCCTATTGTCGAGGGTTCTACCATTATGACTAAATACGGCCCGGTAAGGACAGATTATATTCTTTTTATCGCCGCTGGAGCTTTTCATGTTGCCAAGCCTTCTGATCTGATCCCTGAGCTGCAGGGACGTTTTCCAATCCGTGTTGAACTGAGCAGCCTCACATTGGATGAATTTGTGTCTATACTGACAGAGCCTAAGAATGCACTGACCAAGCAATACACGGATTTGCTTCGTACCGAAGAGATTGAAGTGGAATTTTCGGCGGAAGCCATTCGCGAAATTGCCAGCATTGCCGAGTCAGTAAACCGGAACACGGAAAACATCGGTGCGCGCCGCTTGCATACCATTTTGGAAAAGTTGTTGGAGGATTTGTCCTTCGAGGCTCCAGAGCTTACTTTGGACCGCATGCTCATTACCCCGGAATATGTTCGGGAGAAGCTGGGTGATATTGCCCAAAACAGGGACCTTAGTCAGTATATTTTATGAGTAGAAGCTTTTAAAATAGGATGCGTTGGCTAGAATAACACTATCTTGCACCGTCATATAGACCTAGATGAACGTTCCTTAGATGATTTTACTGTCTATTCCAAAAGTAGGACGTATAATCTTTTACAGGTGCAAAGTGCTAAAAAAACATTCATTTCATTGAAAAAAACCTGAAAAATTTAACATTTTATGCATCGAAAGCCCTCTTTTTTAAAAAAGATAGGGCTTTTTTCTTATTGTAATTAGGTCCCAACTCTACGAAACTTAGAATATATGACAGGAAGCAATTATTTTCTACTTAAGACCTAAGAGAAATGTATAATTATGAAATTTTATTGTCGAAAAAAAGTGAAAAATCTTGTTTTATTGAATCTTACTTTGGAGTAGACGCTGGAAGGAGGAGCTAAATGAATCTGCTGGGTGATATGAGCTTTCAAAAACTTCAGGCAGGTGTTCAGGCAGCAAATACGAGACAACGCGTGATGGCCAACAACATTTCCAATGAGGATACCCCGTATTTTAAGCGTTCAGAGGTTTCATTTGAAGAATTACTTCAGCAGCAAATGGGTGGCGACGTGACACCATTACGTGGAAAAGTAACCAATGTGAAACATTTTCAGATAGGACCTGTGAACTCCATTCCAGATGCTGTGGTTACCAAAGATGGGTATTCTGTCATGAACAACAATATGAATAACGTGGATATTGACAGAGAAATGAGCCTTATGGCTGAGAATCAACTGAGATATAATACCTATATCCAAGAAATTAGTGAACGCATCAAAATGATGAGAACAGCGGTAGAAGGGAGATAGGACCAGGTGAAGATTAACAACGGCTTTGATATCAGCGCATCTGCTCTTACGGCCCAAAGGTTGCGGATGGATGTCATATCAAGCAACATTGCCAACGCAGAGACAACCCGGGCAAAAGTGGAGAATGGACAGGCGGTTCCATATCGGAGAAAAACGGTTGTTTTGGAGCCTAACCAATCTCGGTTTGCCGATGTTTTGCAGGCTCAAATGGATGGAAATAGCACAGGAGCCGCTGGCGTCAAGGTTTCACAAATACAGGAAGATCAGTCACCTTTGAAGCCTGTGTACAATCCGGGTCACCCGGATGCTGATAAAGATGGCTATGTGTATATGCCTAATGTAGACATTATGAAAGAAATGGTAGACATGATTTCCGCAACACGCTCTTACGAAGCCAATGTAACAGCTCTGAATGCATCCAAGGCAATGGTTTCCAAGGCACTTGAAATCGGTCGCTAAGTTCCAGGACTACTAACTACAGAATAGGGAGAGTAGAACATGATTCAGAACGCCATGTTTAATGTACAGACACCGGCAATACAGCAAACTCAATCGCCTAACAATGAGTTGACGAAATCGACGCCCTCCGAATCCTTGAAGGATTTTGGTTCGTTCCTAAAGGATGCGCTCAATGAAGTGGGGCAGCAGGAAGCCGCTACACACACGATGTCCGACCAGTTCATGGCGGGAAAAGTTGATGTTGATCAGGTCATGATCACTTCCCAACAAGCGCTGCTTTCTCTGCAGCTTACTACTCAGGTCCGAAACAAAGCGATTGAAGCCTATCAGGAGATCATGCGTACACAGATGTAAAGAGGGTCTAGCAAAGTTTCGGATGGGGTGACAGAGTGAACGAGAGAATCGCCCAATATCGGGATAAGATTTCCGGGTATTGGAATAATTTCAGTAAAAAACAGAAGATATTACTTGTTTCGACATTGGCATTTATCATCATTGCCATTGTAGTGCTAACGATGCAGTTTACCAAAACCGAGTATGAAGTGGCTTTCCGGGATTTAAACGCAAACGATGCTGCCGGGGTCATTAAATATCTCGATTCTGCGGGTATTCCGTATCAGCTCAATGCTGGCGGGACGCAAATCGCAGTCCCAACCGCAAACGCGGATAAGGCAAAGGTAGATGTTGGGTCTCAGGGCCTAATTCAGAAGGGTTCAATCGGCATGAGTGCCTTTGACCAGTCCTCCTCGGCCATTGGTATGACGGAGAACGAGTTTAATGTGAAGTACAATAACGCATTGAACGGCGAAGTGCAGCAACTGTTGGAACGGATGGATGGTGTCCAAAGCTCCAAAGTTGTCATTAATATGCCGAAGGAAAACATTTTTGCCGGGCTTGAAGAAAAGGACAAAGCTTCTGCTTCGGTTCAAATGGAATTTGAACCTGGCTTTACGCCAAATCAGCAAGCCATCGACGGATACTTTAATCTGGTAAAGACGGCAGTGCCGAATTTGCCTGTAGAAAACATTACCATCACCAATAAGGAGTATGAACTGATTCCAACGGCCAAGGGCGGTCAGGGAGGTCTCTCCAGTGGTGTTGAGGAAAACATGGCTCTGCAGAAGAAGTTTGAGAGCGATGTAAGGAATAATGTCCAACAATTTTTGTCGAAAATTGTTGGCGAAGACAAAGTGAATGTGCTGGTTATGTCCCAGCTAAATTTCGACAAAGTAACGTCGAAAGAGCAGTTGGTCACACCAGTTGATCAAGCGAAAATGAAGGGCATTGAAATCAGCGCCCAGCAAATTCAGGAAAGCTACACTGGTAGTAGTGGACAAACCGGAGGAGTCGCAGGCACAGGAACACAGGATGTACCTGGTTACCCTGGAGGAAGCAATTCGGGCAATACAAGCTCAGATAAGAGCTCAAGCACAATTAATTACGAAGTTAACCGAATTGCCAAGGACATTATCCAAAGTCCTTACACTGTAAAAGATTTAACCATTAATGTAGCAGTTGAACCACCAACGGGGCAGCAAACTTTGGATACAGCAACTCAGGCCGCAATCCAAAACATCTTGGTTAATATCGTAAGAGCTTCATTAGCGAATTCCGGGGTTACTATTACAGACGCTGATTTAGCCAAAAAAGTTTCAGTGTTCTCTCAATCCGTACCGACGCCAGCGAACACCAACACGTTTTTCTCAGCTTCCAATCCTTGGGTATGGGGCATCGGGGCTGCTGTACTGGCACTGTTGGCAGGCGTAATTTTCCTGATTGTTCGCGGTCGTCGTAAGCAGCAGGAAGAAGAATTAGATGAAGATCTGCAACTTATGCCAACACCGACGGAGTTCCCGTCCATTACCATGGAAAGTGTGACAAATGAAAGTCAAGTGCGTAAACAGCTTGAGAGTCTGGCGAAAAAGAAACCCGACGAATTCGTCAATCTGCTTCGTACATGGCTGGCTGACGAATAGAGGTGAGTTCATTGGCAAAAGCAAGCAGTCAAGGTTTAACGGGAAGACAAAAAGCGGCAATTCTGCTAATCACGATGGGACCGGAAGTATCTGCTCAAATATTCAAGCATTTGCGTGATGAAGAGATTGAGCAGCTTACATTGGAAATCGCCAATGTGCGGAAGGTCGATGCAATGGAAAAAGACTCGATTATGGCTGAGTTCCATCAAATTTGTTTGGCTCAGGAGTACATTTCCCAAGGCGGCATCAATTATGCCAAAGAAATATTGGAAAAGGCACTCGGGTCGCAAAAAGCAGTTGAGGTCATTAACCGTCTGACGGCGACGTTGCAGGTGAGACCGTTCGATTTTGCCCGCAAGGCTGATCCAAACCAGATTTTGAACTTTATACAGAACGAAAATCCACAGACGATTGCTCTCGTGCTCTCGTACTTGCAATTTGAGCAGGCGGCGGCAATTCTGTCGTCCCTGCCACAGGAAAAGCAGGCTGAGGTGGCCCGGCGTGTCGCTGTAATGGACAGCACTTCGCCGGAAGTCATTTCACAAGTGGAACGTGTGCTGGAGCAAAAGCTGTCAGCAACCGCGACGCAGGATTACACGAATGCGGGTGGTATTGAGTCCATTGTTCAGATTTTAAATGGAGTAGATCGCGGAACAGAACGCACGATCCTCGATTCGCTTGAAATTCAGGACCCAGAACTGGCCGAGGAAATCAAGAAAAGAATGTTCGTATTCGAGGATATCGTCAATGTGGACAACCGTTCCATTCAACGTATTATCCGCGATATCGACAATGCCGATTTGCAGTTGGCGCTTAAAGTGTCCAGCGAAGAGGTTCGCGATGTGATTTTCCGAAATATGTCGAAACGGATGGCAGAAACTTTCAAAGAGGAAATGGAGTATATGGGACCGGTACGGCTGCGTGATGTGGAAGAAGCACAGACTCGCATCGTATCGACGATCCGCAGATTGGAAGAGGCTGGTGAGATTATAATCGCACGCGGCGGAGGAGATGACATCATTGTCTAACTTGATCAAATCTTTCCAATATGTGCCTGTTGAAGCTTTGAAAACCATTGATGTGGCACATACGTATGCGCCGGAAACGTCGGACGAGGAAGTCACAACTGAACATATAGAGCCGGAACCACAGAAAGATTACGAGACTGAACGGCTCCGGGACGAAATGCTGAATGATGCCAAGGATTTTGCCGAACGGCAGGTTCGTGAAGCGGCTGAAGAAGCGGAACGGATGCTTCAGGAGGCACAGCAGCAGATTGAAGCCTGGTGGCAGGAACGCCGTGAGCAGGACGAGCAGTTAACAGAGTCCTTAAAGGCTGACGGGTTTCAGCAAGGCTATGAGGAAGGCCAAAAGTTGGCTGAGGCTGAGCTTCAGGTGAAATCGGAACAGATGATGGTAGAAGCACAGGATATTTTGCGTCAGGCCTATGAGACCAAGGAGCAATTGATTCAGGAGGCTGAGCCTTTTCTGGTCGAGCTGAGTAGTGCTATTGCTGAGAAAGTTATTGAAAAACAGCTTAGTATTGAGCCTGAATATACAATTGAGCTCATTCGTAAAAACTTGGCTCGTAAGCGGGAAAAAGGAACAATTACACTGTGTGTGTCGCCTCAGCATTTCGCATTTGTGCAAGGTGCACGCGAAGAATTGTCATTAACTGTCGATTCGCAGGCAGAACTGCAAATTATTCCTGATGGAACTGTGAAGGATCGCGGCTGTGTTATTCGTTCTTCCTTTGGAAGTGTGGATGCACGGATAGATACACAACTGGTTGAGATCAAAAAGGAACTGCTGCGTCTGGCACATGAGAACGAGGAGCGAAGACATGAAGGGGCTTAATGCGCAGCGCTACATGGATCATTTGCGACAAATAGACCCGGTTCGGGTAAACGGCAAAGTGACGCAGGTTATCGGTTTGATGGTGGAATCGGAAGGTCCGGACGCGAGTATCGGGGATGTTTGTTACATTTATCCGGGTAAAACGGCTAAGCCACTGCAAGCGGAAGTTGTAGGCTTTAGAGACAACAAGGTACTTTTGATGCCGCTCGGAGAACTGCAATCCATTGGTCCGGGCTGTGATGTCGTAGGAACTGGGAAGCCATTGAACGTGCAGGTGGGATCGGAGCTGTTAGGTAAAGTGCTGGACGGTTTGGGCCAACCATTGGATGGTTCGTTGATTCCCTCACGGATGGCGAGATACTCGACCTTCAACATTCCATCGAATCCGCTGAGTCGCCCGCGTGTGCAGGAGCCGATCAGTATCGGTGTACGAGCCATTGACGGATTGCTTACCATCGGTAAAGGGCAGCGGGTCGGTATTTTCGCAGGCTCCGGTGTAGGTAAGAGTACCCTAATGGGAATGATTGCTCGTAATACGGAAGCAGATGTGAACGTAATTGCTCTGATCGGGGAACGTGGACGTGAAGTGCTGGACTTTATTGAACGGGATTTGGGTCCGGAAGGGCTTGAACGCTCAGTAGTCATCGTGGCAACTTCCGACCAACCCGCGTTGATCCGTATTAAGGGTGCGCTCATTGCAACGACGATCGCTGAATATTTTCGTGATCGCGGATTGAACGTCATGCTGATGATGGACTCGGTTACCCGGTATGCGATGGCGCAACGTGAAGTAGGACTGGCAGTCGGGGAGCCACCAGCGATGAGGGGTTATACCCCTTCAGTATTCGCCAGTTTGCCCAAGTTGCTGGAGCGTGCGGGAACCGGGCCTACAGGTTCCATAACCGCTTTTTATACGGTGCTGGTCGATGGTGACGACATGAATGAACCCATTGCGGATGCGGTACGCGGGATCTTGGATGGGCATATCGTGCTCAACCGGGGGATAGCGAATAAAGGACATTTTCCCGCAATTGATGTGTTAGCCAGCATTAGCCGGGTCATGAAGGATATTGCACCACGTGACCAGATTGACGCTGCCGAGAATATTAAGCGCCTGATGGCGGTTTATAAAGATTCAGAGGACCTGATTAACATTGGGGCTTATCAGCAGGGTTCGAATGCAGAAATTGACGAATCTATGGACCGCATACGGGATATATGGGATTTTACAAGGCAAAGAACAGATGAAAAGGTTGAACTGGACGAGGTTCGTGAGCGTTTGATTTCTGAATTTACGAGGAGATGAAGGTTGAACGATGAGATTTCAGTATTCCTTTCAGAAAGTTGTAGACTTGAAAACCAACGAAAAGTCACAGGCCGAATGGTTGCTTTCCAGTGCTGTTGGACAATTGCAGGCTGAGGAGCAGACATTGATACAGCTACTAGGCGAAAGGAATCGGGTCATATCAGCCATTCAAAAGGCTGCCGAGGATTGTGCGCCGCTCTCTACCATTCAGGAATTACAGGCTTACGTCAATCATCTGGATCAATGTATCACACGCAAGCATAGGGACGTTCAATATGCGCAGCAAAATGTGCAAAGCAAACAAACCGTTTTAACCGATAAAATGCTGGATGAACAAGTTTGGCTGAAAGCGAGAGAGAAGGCCAACGTGAAATTCCAACAGGAAATGCTCCTGCGCGAGCAGAACGAGCTGGATGAAATGGCTTCCGTGAGATTTGCCATGAAAGCCCGGTAAGCGGAAGGTCACAGGATACGCATATCAGCTGCCTGAGGAGGAAGACGATGGCACGGAATTTAGCAGAAAATGAACTGGATATGGATTTGGAAAAAGAGTCAGGCGGGGGATTTGAACGGTTTATGTTTTTCCTGATTCCAATTGTTTTTACAATCGTTCTGGTCGGGGTCCTGCTTACGCTGTTCAACATGGATTTCAGAAGTGAAATGATTTCATTGGGAAACAAGATTCCGATTGTGAAGAATTGGCTTCCTGAACCGAAAGACAAGGTTGCCAAGAGCAAAGAGGCTGATCAGAAAGCCCAGTCCCAAAGCTCCGAAGCCACTATTCAGCAGCTTAAGGCAGATTTGGCCAAGCAGACAGAAGAACTTAAAAAGGCTAGTGATGCCAAAGCGACTCAGGATAAAAAAGTTACAGAACTGCAAAATCAGGTTAGTACGTTCCAAACGCAACAGGAACAACAGCCGCAGGCCAGTCAGCAGGGACAGACACAGACAGGTACGCAAGCGGCAGATGGAACAGCGAATGAAGACCCATATGTAAAACAGGCCAAAGACCTTGCTTCTATGTATGAAGGAATGACGGCAAGTAAGGCAGCACCGATTATGGAAAACTTGACCACCGAAGAAACGGTACAACTGCTAAGCTACATGGACCCAGCAAACAGTGCGAAGATCTTACAAAAGATGGATGCTAAAAAAGCAGCCGATATCACGATGGCTCTGAAAAACGTAACACCATCTACTGATTTGTCGTTGGCTGCGTTGCAGTCACGCTTAAAAAAGGACCAGAGCACTGCAGCGGGAAAAACGAGTAAAAATCTGCAAAATACTCAAATTAGCAGTACATTCGCTTCCATGGACAAGAAAAGCGGAGCCGAGCTTATTTTACAAACTTACAAAATTAGTCCAGACAAGGCATTAAACATACTAAACACAGTAGATGATTCGACACGAGCTTCTTTACTGCAAAATATGTCTGCGAAGGATGCTGCACAGACGGCGAAAATTTTGAACAAGCTGATGGGCAGCAAGTGATTTGAATGAAGGGAGGTGAAAAAATAAATGACGCTTATTTCTCAAAGTGTATCTCTCAGCAGTTCCAGTCAGACGGCCGGTAGCACAGCTAGTACAGCGACAACTTCAACAGCAGGGACAGCAGCAGCAGGAGCCACAGGCGGTGCTTTTAATCAGACGCTTACGCAAATGATGACTGGTGGGCAAACGGGTTCTACAAGCACAGATGCTGGGAAATCTCCATTAGTTATGGTGCTGCCGTTGATTACTGCCGGAGAATCGACAGAAGCTTTAGCAGAACCGCTTGTTGAGACATTGGCTCCATTACTGCAAAATCTTGAAAACTTAGATGATCAGGTAACAGCTGATCCAGCCTTGTTTGCAGTTCTGCAGTCGTGGGTTCAGCAAGTACAGCAGTTTTTAGGCGGTGGAGCGGAGCAGCAAACAGACGGGGCAGGAACGAATGAGACGACAGGCTTAACGGCTTTGGCAACTCATCCAGCTACCATTCGGTTTTCATTACAGGATGCTTTGTCACAGCTTGCAAATGTAGCGAATCAGGCTACGGGAGACCAAAAGTCCCAGATTACACAGCTGTTACAATCGCTTCAAAATACGACGGCTGGTACGGGAGCTTTTTCCGATGAGCAGTGGACCGGCGTACTGAAAGCTGTGGAGCTTGCTGATGGCGCAAATTCACAAGCAGCTCAGTCTTCCGCGAATCGGGCGAATGGCACTCAGACATTAACGACTGTTTCTACAGGCAAACAGGTAGTTGCTACTGAGCAGAAGACGAGTCAAGGTGGGACAAGTCAGCAAGGTACAGAAGGACAACGTTCATCAGCTAATATTCATGTTCAAGCCGCTGTTAAAGCCACTCCAACGGATGAAACCGGTGCAGTAGTAGACGTAACCGAGCAGACTGATCCGGCAGCGACCGACAGTCAAACTTCTGTGATTACGACCGCAGGCCAGCTTTCGGTGCAGACGCAAGGCACAACTCCTTCGGCTCCGGCGCAGCCTGTTGTACATGTACGACAATTTGCTAAGGAAATGACGGAATTTGTAGTGCAAAAGCTTGATATCGTGAAGCATTCTGGGTTAACGGAAGCGACTATCATGCTTCGTCCAGATCATTTGGGACAACTGGAAGTTAAACTGACGATGCAGAATGGGCACTTGGTCGCCCAGTTTATGACTGAGCACAGTGGAGCTAAGGATTTGCTCGAACAGCAAATGTCACAGCTGCGCGCAAGTCTTCAAAGCCAGGGTATTCAGGTAGATAAAGTGGAAGTGACGCAAAATGAATCACTCTCTTCCCACATGTATCAGGATGGCCGTGGATCAGGTGCAAATCAGCAGCAACAATCCGAGCAACGTTCCAAGTCGCGGAGTAGGGAAGAAGCCGAGGATGCTCTAAAGGTAGCTGAAATGGCGGAGGAACTCCGCAATTGGACAGCAGAACAACGCACAGATGATGTAAATCGGACAGGCTCCTTTACAGCACAAGCGTAGCATGGAGGTGAGAACACAATGACGACTACGGACAATAATGTATCCACCAGTAACGTCTGGCCGAATTACAACGTGAATAACGTCAAAACGGCAAGCGCCAAGGATACCAAAACGATGGGTAAGGATCAATTTTTGAAAATTTTGATTACCCAGCTCCAAAACCAGGACCCAATGCAGCCTCTGGAGGATAAGGAATTTATCGCGCAAATGGCGCAATTTTCTTCCGTGGAGCAGTTGATGAACATTTCTACCCAGTTGAATACGTTGGGACAGTCTTTAGGAATATCCTCCGGTTTGATTGGAAAAGAAGTCAGTTGGATTGAGGCTGGTAAAAAGGATTCGCTTACGGGTGAAACGGGCGCAGGTGCGGTGAAAAGTGGAATCGTGGATTCCATCGTTATTCGTGACGGTGTACAGTATGCCAAAATCGGAAAGTCAGAGGTAGCCCTGAAAGATGTGACATCGGTAAGCCAGGCTCAAACAACGGCTTCCTCGGCAGGGACATCGGATACTACAACTTCTTCCTCTACTGGAAGTGGTGAGACACATGAATGACCGGATAACGGTCGGACGTCTTTTTCCCGCCAATGTCCCTCCGGCAGCAATCTCGCAGAACCGGGTAAATCCAGTACCTAAGGATGGTAGGCCATTCGGACAGGTGTTGCAGGATCAAGTACTAAAGCTGAGCAACCATGCAGCAAAGCGCTTGGAACAGCGGGGGATAGAACTGAGAAGTGACCAGATGGCGAAGATTAACTCCGCTGTGGATAAAGCAGCTGCCAAAGGCGCCAAAGAATCATTGATTTTAATGCAGGATATGGCGTTGATCGTAAGTGTGCCCAACCGGACAGTAGTTACCGCGATGGATAAGCAATCCATGCAGGATAACGTATTTACGCAAATTGATAGTGCCGTTATTATTTCATAGAAAATTTAGCAAGAAGTGGCTGGCCCGAGCAGGAAAGTCATGAAGAAGCCGCGGATCGACTGATGCGGTTAATCGAGCAAGCATTCAGAGGAGGATTTATACTCAATGTTGAGATCAATGTATTCGGGTGTATCGGGTATGAAGGGCTTTCAAACAAAGCTGGACGTTATCGGTAACAACATTGCAAACGTAAATACAACAGGCTTCAAGTCCAGCCGTGTCATGTTCAAGGATATTTTGAGCCAAACGAGTTCGGGCGCAAGTGCGCCGGACGGAACGACTACTGCGGGACAAAATGCCAAGCAGGTCGGTTTAGGGGTATCGGTCAGTTCGATTGATACACTTCATCTTCCAGGTAGTGCCATGACTACGAACAATCCGACAGATTTGCGGATTAACGGTGACGGATTTTTCCTGGTCAAAATGAATGATGCACAGGACATTCCTTATCTGACTCGCGCGGGTGATTTTCACGTGGATGCGAACCGAAATTTGGTTACCTCAGATGGCTTTTTCGTAGGAAATGCGGGTGGGGATCCAATCACACTTGCTGACAATGTGACATCGTTCTCTATCTCGCAGGACGGTAC
This sequence comes from Paenibacillus terrae, assembly GCF_005217525.1. Taxonomy (GTDB): domain Bacteria; phylum Bacillota; class Bacilli; order Paenibacillales; family Paenibacillaceae; genus Paenibacillus; species Paenibacillus terrae_C. Next base: position 391,160 of record NZ_PNXQ01000014.1, read on the forward strand.
GATTGTACAACAATTGGATGATGGCACAGTAGACAATGGCACGCAAATTGGTATAGCCAGAGTGACAAACCCCGAAGGCTTGGAGAAAATCGGAGGTAGCTTGTACCGTACCACGGTTAACTCCAACATTGATGCACTTGAGCCTGGAGTAGCTAATTCGGAGGGCCGGGGCGCTATCATTGCGGGCCAGTTGGAAATGTCCAACGTCGATTTGACAGGTGAATTTACCGAAATGATCGTGGCGCAGCGCGGCTTCCAGGCGAACTCGCGTATCATTACGACCTCGGATGAAGTGCTTCAGGAAGTTGTAAACTTGAAACGATAATCGCATCTAAACGCGGGGAAGTAAAGGCTTCCCCGCTCCTATCAGGAGGTTGGTGTAACGATGGTCCCGTTAACGCGGCTGAACGGCTCGCCTATGTGGCTTAATGCTCTGCTCATTGAGACTGTGGAGGAAACGCCGGATACATACGTCACTTTAGTGACGGGGAAACGGTTGATTGTATTGGAAAAAGCGGCAGATGTCGTCTCCTTGATCAAGGGTTACAGCCGTGAAATCGGCATACATGCCGCCACGATAAAAGTGCAACAAATGGAGGAAGACGAATGAAAAAGATGCTGCCATGGCTCATTACAATTTTACTCGCGATTACTTTGATTGCAGGTGCGGCCTTTGTACTTATACCAGCGCTTAGTGGGAAGAAGTCGGAAGCCACTCCAAATGCGCAAGCCGCTCAAGCAGAACAGCTTCCCCGACTGTCGGCAGATGAATTAGTGGAAGTGAGTTCTGAAATTACCGGTATCAAAACAAATTTGGCAGACGCTGATTATATTGTCCAAATGAACCTTTCCTTTCAATTAAACGATGCTAAAGCAAAGGAATCTTTTGAAAAAATCAAGGACATCAGTATAAAGCCAATCGTTATTCAATTACTTGCAGACACCAAGCCTGATGAGCTGAGAACAGCTAAAGGCCGGGACCAGTTCAGTGACAAGCTGACGGATCTCATCAATAAGTCGCTCCCTGAAGGTCACCTGGGGAACGCCAAAATTACAGACTTTTTGCTGGCATCCATTTGATTCCAGGTGAACTTGTCAGAACATGTAAGGGGGTGAATAACATTGGTGGATGTAATGTCGCAAGGGGAAATTGATGCCCTTTTAGCAGCTCTATCGTCTGGTGAAATGGATGCGGAAGAACTTAAAAAGGAAGATACCCAAAAGAAAGTTCGCGCTTATGACTTCAAAAGAGCGCTTCGGTTTTCTAAGGATCATATTCGGAGTTTGACGCGGATACACGAAAATTTTGCGCGGTATCTGACCACTTATTTTTCAGCACAGCTTCGGACGTTTGTCCAAATTAATGTCGTTCAGGTGGAGCAGCTTCCTTATGATGAATTCATTCGCTCCATTCCAAAAATGACCATTTTGAACATTTTTGAAGCCGAGCCGCTGGAAGGACGCATGGTGCTTGAGGTTCACCCGAACGTAGCTTTTGCAATGCTGGACAGGCTTCTCGGGGGAACCGGATCAGCGCCGTCCAAGGTTAACGCGTTGACAGAAATTGAGACGACAATCATGGAGCGGATTTTTAGTCGTACCTTTGACAGCCTGCAAGAGGCTTGGAAAACGGTATTGGATATTGAACCGCGTTTGGAGGCGATGGAAACCAATCCGCAGTTTATGCAGATTGTTTCACCAAATGAAACGATTGCTCTAATCTCACTTAGTACCAAAATTGGTGATACCACAGGGATGATTAACCTTTGTATCCCACACGTGGTATTGGAGCCGATTATGGCCAGACTGTCCACGCACCAGTGGTTTACATCCGAAAAGAAATCAAGGGCGCCTGAAGAAATTGACGCCTTGAGATTACGGGTCACGAAAGCACAGCTTCCCATTATTGCCGAGCTAGGTGAATCCCGAATAAATGTGGCCGAGTTTTTGGGTCTTTCGGTGGGGGATGTCATTTCATTGAACAAACCCGTCAAGGAAGGGCTCTCCATCCGGGTGGGCGAAAAACTGAAATTCTTGGGAAGTCCCGGTATGGTAAAAGATCGTGTTGCCGTACAGATTGATGAAATTGTCAGCGAAGGAGTTGAAGAAATTGACGAGTAAAGACTATTTGTCCCAGGAGGAAATTGATGCCCTGCTGAAACAGTCTGAAGCGGGCACGGATTCTACTCCCGCCAACAAGACCGTTGACGATTTTCTGACTCCTCTGGAGCAGGATGCTCTCGGAGAGATCGGTAATATTACGTTCGGCAGCGCAGCGACAGCTCTTTCCACACTGCTCGGTCAAAAGGTTGATATTACAACCCCTAAAGTTTCAATTATTACCCGTTCTGAATTCGAAACAACTTTTCCTAAGCCGCACGTAGCGGTACATGTGAATTATGTAGATGGATTTGAGGGTATTAACTCGCTCGTGATCAAAAAGCGTGATGCGCAGGTCATAGCGGATTTGATGCTTGGCGGTGAAGGAAATCCGGTAGATGAAGAATTGAATGAAATTCATATCAGCGCTGTGCAGGAAGCGATGAACCAGATGATGGGCTCGTCGGCAACCTCAATGTCTACTATGTTTAACCGTTTTGTTAATATTTCTCCACCTGGAATTGATATTTTGGATCCAATGCATGGTGATGGAGTATCCAGCCTGCCAGACGAACAGACGTTGATTACAGTATCTTTCCGTTTGTTGATCGGTGACCTGATTGACTCTACATTGATGCAACTGTTGCCTGTGCATTTTGCTAAAAAGATGGTGAGCATTCTGATGAATGGCGGAGAGGAAGACGAGCAACCGCAAGCGTCCGCACAGCAAGTAGCTGCAACGGCCGCTCCAGAAGTGCCGCAACAAACCGAGATTCCGCAACAGCAACCCGCACCAACGTATCAACAGCCACCGGTAGCCGCACAGGTGCCTGTACAGACGCCGCAGGATGCAGGTTATGGACAGCAACCGCCCATGTACCCTCAAGACCCGGGATACGGTCAGCAGGGAGCGCCAGGTTATGGAATGCCTGGAGGTGTCCCACCGCAGGCCCCATATGGAGCGCCTCATCATTATGGTTCGATACCGGGACGAAATGTAAATGTGCAGCCTGTACAATTTTCAAACTTGCAGTCCGGTGCATTTGCGCAAGTGGATGAAAACAATTTAAATTTATTGATGGACATTCCCCTTAGAGTCACCGTAGAATTAGGAAGGACCCAAAAGCAAATTAAAGATATTCTAGAGCTCTCACAAGGTTCAATTATTGAACTGGACAAGCTTGCTGGGGAGCCAGTAGACATTCTGGTTAACAACAAACTGATTGCCAAAGGTGAGGTTGTCGTAATCGATGAGAACTTCGGTGTGCGTGTGACGGATATTGTAAGCCAATGGGACCGTATTCAAAAATTACAATAATAGCATAATTTAGGGAGGATTTATTTCAGATGGCAAACCGTATTTTGATCGTGGACGATGCTGCATTTATGAGAATGATGATTCGGGACATCCTGTCCAAAAATGGATATGAAGTAGTAGGAGAGGCCCAGGATGGATCACAGGCTATTGAAAAATTCAAAGAGCTTCGTCCGGACCTGATTACGATGGATATTACGATGCCCGAAATGGACGGCATTGCCGCTCTGAAGGAAATCAAAAAAATTGACGCGAACGCAAAGGTCATTATGTGTTCCGCGATGGGTCAGCAAGCGATGGTTATTGATGCCATCCAAGCAGGCGCAAAAGATTTTATTGTCAAGCCTTTCCAATCGGATCGGGTTATCGAAGCCATCAACAAAACACTGGGTGTGTAAGGCGCATCCGGTATGGATACACAACAGGGTGCCTCTGACGCACTGAGTACATCCAGCAATATAGGCAACATTGCCTGGGTCCTTATCGTGCTGATCTTTATCATCGTACTGATCGTGTACTTGATACGGTTTTTGAGTAAAAGAAATCAGAGCTGGTTCAGCAACCGCTCCGTTCGCATACTGGGAGGTGTGGGGCTGGGCCCTAACAAATCCCTTCAGCTTGTTGAAGTTGGCAGCAGTGTGTACCTCATTGGTGTGGGAGAAGATATCCGGCTTGTTGACAAAGTATCCGATCCTGAAGAAGTGGAGCAAATTTTGGCCGCACTGGAGCAAGAAGCTTCTCTGCAGCGCGGCCCAATTGCCCCGCTATTCGCTAAAATTGCGGATAAGCTTCGACGGAACACCGCGGTACAGCAGCATCCTGAAGAGGAAACATCTTTTCACGAGATGTTCGAATCCAAGCTTCGGCAGATGCCGAATCGTAAGGATAAACTCGAAAAGTTGCGCAATGAGGAGAATATTACAGATCGGTCGGGAGATTCATGAGAAAAAAGATTATACTTGCATGTTTGCTGCTTGTCTTATTCAGCTTCATTTCGGTGACGGCGGCCTCTGCGGAACCGATTCCGAACATTGATATTCAAGTCGGCAACTCGGATAAAGGACAGCCCGGTGCCACCTCGCTGTCTATTATTTTACTTATTACTGTCATCAGTGTAGCGCCCGCGTTGCTTGTGCTTATGACGAGCTTTACGCGAATTGTGATCGTACTGGGCTTTGTTCGCACCTCGCTGGGGACTCAGCAGATGCCACCTAACCAGGTGCTTGTCGGGCTGGCCCTGTTTCTTACCTTATTTATTATGGCGCCGACGTTCTCGGCTATGAACGAGACTGCGCTCCAGCCGTATCTCAAGGGGGATTTGACACAGTCTCAGGCGCTGGACAATGCTGCGGTACCCATCAAGACCTTTATGTTCTCTCATACACGGGAGAAGGATCTACTGCTCTTTATGAAATACACCAAGATGGAAAAACCGAAAGACTATCAGGATATTCCATTAACGGTGATGGTTCCGGCTTATGCCATCAGTGAGTTAAAGACAGCATTTCAGATGGGCTTCATGATCTTCATACCGTTTTTGGTTATTGACATTGTGGTGGCGAGTACGCTCATGGCTATGGGGATGATGATGCTGCCCCCAGTGATGATTTCGCTTCCTTTTAAAATACTGCTGTTTGTGCTCGTAGATGGTTGGTATCTGGTCGTCAAATCATTGCTTCTGAGCTTTAACACATGAATATTTCCCGTAGGGACAGCAATCAAGGAGGACGGCAATGACTTCGGAGTTTATTATTTCTCTTGCCGGACAAGCGGTGTACACAGTGCTTAAAGTTAGCGCTCCGATGCTGATTTTGGGACTGGTCGTCGGTTTGATTATCAGTATTTTTCAGGCGACAACCCAAATTCAGGAGCAGACTTTGGCATTTGTTCCGAAGATTGTCGCCGTATTACTGGCATTGCTCTTGTTCGGACCTTGGATATTGACGACATTAGTGGATTTTACGTTTAACATTCTGGACAATTTGTACAAATATATAGGTTAGGCTGAAGTTATGGATATGTTGTTACAGAGCTTTCCTGTTTTCTTGCTGATTTTTTGTCGGATTACCTCGTTTTTTGTAGTAGCGCCTATATTTTCAACCCGAGGAGTACCTAGTACCTTTAAGGTCGGGATTTCTGGATTTCTCGCATTGATCGTGTATCTCACTTATGGTACGCATCAGCAAGTACCGACGGATGCAGTGTATGTGCTGTTGGTAGGTCGCGAGGTGCTGATTGGATTGTTGCTGGGTTTTACCGCTTATTTATTCATGACAGCGATCCAAACCGCAGGTTCCTTTATTGACCTTCAGGTAGGTTTCGGGATGGCCAGTGTGTTTGACCCGATGACAGGAGCTTCGTCGCCTTTAACGGGAAATTTCAAGTTTGCGATAGCCGTGTTGCTCTTTTTAAGCTTAAACGGGCATCATCACCTGATAAACGCTATTCTATACAGCTATGATTGGGTGCCGCTGACGAATGATTTTTTTGTAAAGCTGTATGGAGGCAGTGTGACGGAATTTCTGATCCGTTCCTTTGCTGAATCTTTTATGCTGGCTTTTCAAATTGCTGCTCCTATAGTAGTAGCTACTTTTTTAACGGATGTGGGACTCGGATTTTTGGCTAAAACGGCTCCGCAGTTTAACATTTTTGTTATTGGTGTGCCACTCAAAATTATTGTGGGACTGTTCATGTTACTGCTTCTGATGCCGAGTTTTGCTTTTATCTTCGAAAAATTGTTTACTGTGATGTTCGAATCCATGCGCAACTTGTTGGATATTATGGGCAACCGTCCTTAATATCTGGTTTGGAGGAACGTAGTTTGTCATTTAAATATGCTATGAACCTGCAGTTGTTCTCAGGGGAAAAAACGGAAAAAGCCACACCCAAAAAGAAACAAGATGCCAGGCAAAAGGGGCAGGTTGCCAAAAGTATGGAATTGCCCGCAGCAGGTGTCCTGCTGGTAACGTTTTTCGCCCTAATGATTTTTGGTGGGTATTTCAAGGATCATGCGGTTCGCTTGTTTCGGGATGTTTTTGTAAATCGGTTATTGATGGAAGTAACGCCGAACACTACAATGCTCATGATGGGTGAGTATGGTGTGCAAATCATGATTATGCTGGCTCCTATTTTTATTGGGGCCATTGTCATCGGAATCGTGGCAAATTACATGCAGATCGGTTTCTTGTTAACCGGAGAGGGGATTACGCCCAAATTTAGCAAGATTGACCCGATTAAAGGATTTAAAAATATTTTTTCCATGCGGTCACTGGTCGAATTCCTCAAATCTGTTTTAAAAATGACCGTGATCGGTTATCTGGTGTACGGCGTGCTGTGGAAAACAAAAGCAGACTTACCCAAGCTGGCCGAAATGTCCGGTGACCAGATGTTGAGCTTTGCGGCTTCATTAACAATGGAGCTGGGACTCAAAATTGGTGTGGTGCTGTTCGTTTTAGCAGTATTGGATTATATGTACCAACGCTATGAGCATGAGAAAAACCTAAAAATGTCCAAACAGGACATCAAAGATGAATACAAGAAAATGGAAGGCGACCCGCTGATCAAAGGGAAAATTCGTGAACGACAGCGCCGAATGGCTATGCAGCGCATGATGCAGGAAGTTCCCAATGCAGATGTCATCATAACCAACCCTACGCACTTTGCTGTGGCTTTGAAATATGACGGTTCGGAGATGGAAGCGCCGCAGATTATTGCGAAAGGGCAAGATTATTTAGCGCTCCGAATTAAGGAAATTGCCAAGCAAAATGGCGTTATAACGATGGAAAACAAGCCGCTGGCACGGGCGCTGTTTCAAAGAGCCGAAATCGGGGATGCGATTCCAGCTGATCTGTTCCAGGCTGTTGCCGAAGTGCTGGCGTATGTATATAAATTAAAAGGTAAAGTGAAATAAAGGGATCGGAGGCCAAGAGACCCGTGAAAATAAAAGAAATAACCGTCCTTGCAGGCGTCATCGGCATCGTCCTTATGATGATTCTACCGATCCCTTCATGGTTGCTCGACATTTTGCTCGTGATCAACATATCGATTGCTTTGATGATTCTACTTGTGTCCATGAACACGAAGGAAGCTTTACAGTTCTCTATTTTTCCTTCATTGCTGCTCATCACAACGTTATTTCGTCTGGCGCTTAATATTTCTACGACCAAGCTCATTTTAGGTGAGGGACATGCCGGGGAAGTAGTGGCTACGTTTGGTAGTTGGATTGCAGGTGGACAAATTGCGGTTGGTTTTGTTGTCTTCCTGATTCTCGTAGTTGTGCAGTTTATTGTGATCACCAAGGGCTCCGAGCGGGTTGCTGAGGTAGGCGCACGGTTTACACTGGACGCGATGCCGGGCAAACAAATGAGTATTGATGCCGACCTGAATGCAGGTCTGATCAACGAACAGCAAGCCCGTGAACGGCGCAGTAAAATCGAACGAGAAGCGGATTTTTACGGAGCAATGGATGGTGCCAGCAAATTTGTTAAAGGTGACGCCATTGCCAGTATTATCATTTTGATTATCAATCTGGTCGGCGGTTTTATTATTGGTATGGCTGTTCAGGGTAAAGGGTTTCAGGAGGCGCTGTCGACTTACTCCGTACTGACCATTGGTGATGGACTGGTTAGCCAGATCCCCGCATTGCTCATATCCACGGCGTCAGGCTTGATCGTTACACGAGCTACGTCTGATGGAAACTTGGCGGATGATTTGACAGGACAGCTCTTTTCATATCCAAAGCTGATTTACATCGTGGCTACCACGATTGCTTTGTTGGGCTTCTTTACTCCTATTCATATCATTACGACCCTTCCACTGGCTGTTCTGTTGTTTTTTGCGGCCCGAAGAATGCAGGGCAATATGGAACGTAAGCAAATTGCTGATGAACAGATGGAAGAAGAGCAACAGATTGAAGAGGTGCGCAGTCCGGAAAGTGTCATTAATTTGCTTCAGGTCGATCCGATCGAATTCGAGTTTGGATACGGGCTGATTCCGCTGGCTGATACACAGCAGGGTGGGGATTTGCTTGACCGGATTATTATGATACGCCGTCAATGTGCGCTGGAACTGGGATTGGTTGTGCCGGTCATTCGCATACGGGATAATATCCAGCTCAAGCCGAACGAGTACGTAATCAAAATTAAAGGCAATACGGTAGGCGGCGGGGAATTGCTGTTAAACCATTATCTGGCGATGAGCCCGGGATATGACGACGATTCCATTACAGGGATTGAAACGACAGAACCAGCCTTCGGATTGCCTGCGCTCTGGATTGATGAGAATACCAAGGATGTTGCGGAGCTGTCCGGTTATACGGTTGTGGACCCTCCTTCGGTTGTAGCTACTCATTTGACGGAAACGATCAAGAAACATGCCCACGAGTTGCTTGGCAGACAGGAAACGCGGTCTCTGGTCGACAATCTCAAGGAAAATTATCCGGTGCTTGTGGACGATCTTATTCCTTCCGTGCTGGCGATTGGAGATGTACAAAAAGTGCTGGCCAAGCTGTTAAAAGAAAAAATCTCCATCCGCGATATGGTGACCATTTTCGAAACGCTGGCTGATTACGGCACTTATACAAAAGATCCAGACGTGCTGACTGAATATGTTCGCCAGGCGTTATCTCGCCAGATTACACAACAGTTCGCCCAGCAGGGAGAGACGCTACGTGTCATTACCGTCGGACCAGGGCTGGAGAAGAAAATTGCCGAAAGCGTGCAACAGTCGGAGCAGGGCAGCTATCTGGCTCTTGATCCGGTATCAACGCAGACAGTGTATCAAAGGATGATGGAGCAAATCAATCGTCTCATTCAATCCGGGCAGCAGCCTATCGTATTAACATCACCGACGATTCGTATGTATTTGCGGCAAGTGATGGAACGGACGATGCAGGATGTCCCGGTACTGTCGTACAGTGAGCTGGAGCCGAACGTTGAAATTCAAAGTGTCGGGGTGGTGAACTTATGAGAGTGAAACGATATGTAGTGGATACAATGCCGGAGGCCATGATGCAAATCAGAGGTGACTTCGGAACGGATGCCGTCATTTTGAGCACCAAGGAAATGAAGATCGGCGGATTCATGGGTATGTTCGGAAAAAAGAAAATCGAGGTCGTCGCTGCGGTAGAGGAGCAGCAGCTTCAAAAACCACGACGGGTTCAACCCCCACAGCAGTCGGTTGAGGCTTTTCCACCCATGAATGCTCCTGAGCAGCAGGAAGTACCATCGTCACCAGTGGTTCCAAGACAAGCCGCTCCTGAAGCCTATCGACGGGTAACGCAGATGACGAACAGTTCCAAAGAGGGGTTGGCTGATTTGCTGGCTGGCGCCGAACAAGCTGCCTCAAGCATAGAGCGTTCTTCACACGGGCCTGGTTTTAGTGGGGAAACAGAAAATGAAGTTTTTAACAACAAAGCAGCGGTTCCGAAAAAGGAAACATCCAACGAATTGTTTAAGCTACCTTCAGAGGCAAGCGTTCCAGACAAGATAGGGCCAGAGGAAAACCAAGCCCTGCTTCATGAATTACGGGAAATGAAAGCTATGATGACTCGAATTTCCCGCAATTCTGTGATGGAAAATACTTGGCCGGAACCGTTACAAAAGATTTGTGAGCGTATGCTGGAGCAGGAAGTGGAACGCGATTTGCTAGAGCATTGGCTTGAACGGGTATATGAGCGCCGAAGTGAGCATCCGTCTGATTCTGAATCTTTTGATTGGGAACATGCTCTTCGTGCAGAAGTGGCCGGATTCATTCAGGAAAGGCTGGACAAGGGCATCTCGAAAGATACCAAAATTGTGTATGTGGCAGGTCCAACCGGAGTGGGAAAAACGACGACCATTGCCAAGCTGGCAGCAGAACAGCTGTTTAAGCATCACCGCAAAGTCGGATTTATTACCTCTGACACGTACCGTATCTCGGCTGTCGAACAGCTGCGTACATACGCTACGATTTTGAATGTTCCGCTTGAAGTCGTGCAATCTCCCGGAGATGTTCACAGAGCTATTCAGCGTCTGGAACATTGTGACTTGATCCTGATGGATACTGCAGGACGAAATTACCGTAATGAGCTGCTCGTTTCGGAATTGCAAAGTCTGCTTTCACCTATTAAGGAAAGTGAGACGTACCTGGTGCTTAGCCTAACGTCCAAAAGCAAGGATATGCTCAACATAACCGGACATTTCAGTAAGTTTGGCCTTGGTAAGGTTGTATTTACCAAAATGGATGAGACAGGTAGTTGTGGTGGTATGTTTAATCTGTTGCACCAGTTTCCTATGCAACTGGCCTATATTACGAACGGTCAAAATGTACCTGACGATCTACTGCATCCAGATACAGAAATGGTGACAAACCTGCTGTTTGGAAACACAGAATCGTCAGGAGATACCGGGGATTCTGTATGAATGACCAGGCCCAATCTCTTAGACAAATGGCTTCAGCCCTGGATAAGTATCGACTGCCTGCACGTAATCGCCATGCGAAAATAGTGACAGTCACCAGTGGTAAGGGTGGTGTGGGCAAATCTAATTTCACCCTCAATTTTGCTTTGGCCTTGCAATCGCTTGGCAGAAAGGTACTCGTATTTGATGCTGATATCGGTATGGCCAATATCGATGTGTTGATGGGAGCCAATTCAAGATACAATCTTCTTCACCTGTTAAAACGTGAGAAATCAATGGCCGAAATTGTTCAAACGGGCGTGGGAGGCTTGCCTTATATTGCTGGAGGATCTGGCTTGAGCGAGCTGTTTACGTTATCCGATGACGATTTGAATTATTTTGCCGATGAGGTGGAGAAGATTGCCGCAGATATGGATTATATTCTGTTTGACACCGGTGCGGGGTTATCTAAAGAAAACCTTAAATTTATCACATCCGCTGACGAATGTATGGTCGTAACTACGCCGGAGCCGACGTCCTTAACGGATGCTTATGCGCTGATCAAAGTCGTCAGTGGATTGCAAAAGGATACAGTATTCAAAATTATAGTCAATCGTGCCGATAACGATAATGAGGCCCGTCAAGTTGCCGATAAGATAGCGCTGGTTGCACGACGCTTTTTGGAGATCGACATTCCGTTGCTGGGACATATCAGTGATGACACTCATGTCATGCAGGCAGTCAAAAGGCAGGTGCCTTTTTCAATTGCTTATCCGGGATGTGCGGCATCCAGAGATGTATTGAATCTGGCGCACCGTTTTGCAGCGATGCCACAGGCTCCGCATCCAGGTGCTTTAAGCGGAATTAAAGGGTTTATGCAAAAATGGTTGCGACGTTCGGCACAATGATTTTGATGAAAGGAAACAGAGGTGTTTAACATGTGTGCTTACCGGGTGCTGGTTGTGGATGATTCGGCCTTTATGCGCAAAATTATTTCAGATTTAATTGTAAGGGATGATTCGTTCGACATCGCAGGTACAGCCTCTAACGGCAAAGAGGCTGTAGAGAAAGTGAAGGAGCTACAGCCTGACCTGGTCACAATGGATGTCGAAATGCCTGTAATGAATGGTCTTGAAGCACTTCCTATGATTATGGCGGCCCATCCGCTTCCGGTCATTATGCTCTCTGGTATTAATGAGCAGGGTATGAAGGAGACCATTATGGCTCTGGAAGCAGGAGCTTTCGATTTTATACGGAAGCCCTCCATCTCTCATGCGCAGGATATCGGGCAGGTGGGCAAGGCGCTACTGGAGCAGATGCATGCTGCTATGCAAGCAGTCCGCAGCCGATTGGAGCGTAAGGAAGCTAATGAACGAAAAGCGGCTCTAGATAAGGCTCCAGAAGGACAGGCTGTAGCTGACAAAGGAACGGAAGGTAAAGCATCTACAGGCGAGACTCCCAATGCACCGATTGCTTCTGCAACTGCTGCACCGGTTCCGCCGAAGAGGGATACTGGCAAGTCTAATTCGCCAGCCAAGCCGGAAGCAAAACGGCCACAGACGGAAAACACTGTGCCTGACAGCCGTTTTAGTAAGCCAGCCGCCGAGCCACGGAAGACGGCGCAAGCTTCTGCTGCGCAGAAGAAGAAGGAGCTACCTACGGCAGCTGAACGTACGCCAGGACAGTTGAATATTTCCGGTACGGTCGCAGCCAAATCGCTGCACGGGACGGATAAGTCAGGACTAATCAAGCCGGAGCCCCGAAAAACGGTGTCTGCGACGGCTCCAGTTGCTTCTACGGCTGCTACGCCCCCAGTGACTGCACCAATAGTTCAGACAGCCTTCAATGGGTTCTCCCTTAAAAAAGGAGTGTACTCGCCCAATTTCCGCAAACTGGTGGCGGTTGGATGCTCTACAGGTGGTCCACGTGCGCTCAAGACGTTACTGGAACGCATTCCCGGGGATTTTCCCGCCCCGATTGTCATTGTGCAGCATATGCCGCCAAACTTTACCCGTTCACTGGCACAGCGTCTGAATACGTTGAGTCCGCTCCGGGTGGTTGAAGCTGAGCAGGGAATGACGTTGGAGACCGGAACAGCTTATATTGCTCCGGGAGGATATCAATTGAGAATTGTGCCAGGAGCCAGTGGTAAATACACGGTATCACTGAAGACGGAAGAAGCTCGTAACGGTCACCGTCCTTCTGTAGACACGATGTTCGAATCGTTACTCCCGTTAACCTCTCTGGAACGGCATTTGGTGTTGCTGACTGGGATGGGAAGCGACGGGGCTAAAATGATGAAAAAGCTTTATGATGCAGGGGTACAATCCACATTTGCTGAAAATGAGGAAACTTGCGTAGTGTACGGAATGCCTCGCTCGGCTGTAGAGTTAAAATGTGTGCGCCACCTTCTGCCGATGCAGGAGATCGCCCCCAAGCTTGTACAAGTTGTGAAATAATCGGAGTGTAACTCATGGAGGAGGTGTCTCACAATGGACATGAACCAATATTTAAACATGTTTATTGATGAGTCGAATGATCATCTGCAATCTCTTAACGAAAAAATGCTTCAACTGGAAAGTAGTCCTACCGATCTGGGCATCGTTCAGGTGATTTTCCGGTCTGCCCATACCCTCAAAGGAATGGCTGCTACAATGGGCTTTGAAGACCTGGCATCGCTCACCCACCAAATGGAAAATGTTCTTGATCTGGTGCGTAACAACAAGCTTGCGATGCAGGAATTTATATTCGATACCTTTTTTAAAGGGTTGGATGCGTTGGAGTCCATGGTACAGAACATTACAGAGGGTGGCGATGGAAAAGCGGATGTATCCTCTATTGTAGCTTCATTGCAATCCATCGTGCGTGGCGATTTCCAAAAATCCCACACAGATGCTGTTACTGAGGCGGTTACGCCGAAAAAAGCGGCGGACAGCGAAAGCGAGGGTCTTGTTCTGGATCAATTCCAGTATTCTGTACTGGAGCAATCTATTTCTGAAGGGCATCGGGTGTACTATATACAGGTAACGATTAGCTCAGAAAGCCAGTTGAAGGCCGCGCGTGCCTTTATGGTATTTAATACACTGGAGAACTCTGGCGAAATCGTAAAAGCTTATCCGTCTGTACAGGATATTGAGCAAGAGAAATTCGAACAAAATTTCTCGTTATATTATATAACGCAGAAAGAGGTAGGAGAGCTGGAGAAGGAAATCGCTGGTATTTCCGAAATCGAATCCGTCTCCGTTGTACAGCTGGATCAGGAATCGCTTAAGCAAATGAGCGAAGTCAAGGCCGGGCTTGCAGAGACTGCTGCGGTGCAGGAAGCCCAGGTAGCTGTACAACAACAGCCCGCTGCATCCCAGCCGCAGTCTTCAACTGCGGCCTCCGGTGCGAAGCCATCTGATGGTAAAGCTCAAGTAGCCAAGCCTGCAGCACCTACGCACAACCGTACGATTCGTGTAGACATTGAACGTCTGGACGTATTGATGAATTTATTCAGTGAATTGCTTATTGACCGTGTACGGTTGGAGCAACTGGCGAGTGAGGCTTCTAATCCTGCGCTGACCGAAACGGTAGAACATATGAGCCGCGTAAGCAGTGACCTGCAAAATGTCGTGCTTAAATTGCGAATGGTACCTGTGGACACGGTTTTCAATCGTTTCCCGCGTATGGTGCGTGATCTGGCCAAATCGTTGGATAAAAAGCTGGATTTGGTCATTACTGGCGCGGACACCGAAATGGATCGTACCGTTATCGACGAAATCGGTGATCCGTTAGTGCATTTACTGCGCAACTCTGTGGATCACGGCATTGAGTCAGTAGAAACCCGTATTGCGGCAGGCAAACCGGAGACAGGAACAGTTCATTTACGTGCTTTCCACAGTGGCAATAACGTGTTCATTGAGATTGAAGACGACGGAAGCGGCATTAATCGTGAGAAGGTACTGAAAAGTGCCATTTCCAAAGGGATTATGACGGAGGAACAAGCAGCTGCAATGAGCGATGAAGAGGCCCATCAGGTACTTTTCGCTCCGGGATTCAGTACAGCTGAGGTCATTTCGGACGTTTCAGGACGCGGCGTTGGACTTGATGTAGTTAAATCTAAAATCACTTCCCTTGGCGGTAACGTTACGATTCATTCCGTTCTGGGCAAAGGGACCAATTTTTCTGTGCAGTTGCCACTGACACTATCCATTATTGCTGCCATGATGATACAGATCGGATCCGAAAAATATGCGATTCCGTTGTCTTCTATTGTGGAGACTGCAATCGTCAAACGGACACAAATCCGTTCTGTACACGGCAACAAAATGATCGCTTTCCGCGAATCCCATATTCCGCTTATCTCCTTGAGTCAGCTGTTTGAAGTACCAGACTTCAATGAGGATGAAGAAGAAGAGACAGAGGTTGTTGTTATCCGCAAGGGTGACCGTCTAGCAGCTCTTTCTGTTCAGGACTTTTTGGGACAAAGTGAAATTGTCCTTAAAAACCTCGGCAAATACCTACCGAACATCCAAGGAATTTCAGGCGCCACGATCCTGGGCGACGGTCAGGTTGCTTTGATCATTGACCCTAATGTTTTCATTAAATAATGTCTTCATTAAAAATGAAAGAAATGTGAGATTGCTGACATCCATAAGGAGGGTTTTTAGACATGGGAGAAGAAATTAAAGTTATCGTATTTAAACTTGGTGAAGAGGAATACGGTGTCGAAGTAGAAAAAGTCCAATCCATTGAGCGCATGGTGCCGATTACACGTGTTCCAAGAACATACGATTTTGTCAAAGGTGTATTCAATATGAGAGGCGTGGTCATTCCCGTTATTGATCTGCGTGGTCGTTTTGGATTGTCTGAGGCGGAGTATACCGATCAAACCCGGATTATCATCGTTGCAGTGGGTGAGATGCAAGTCGGCTTTATCGTTGATTCGGCAAACGATGTAATTGACCTGAATACCGATAACATTGAGACACCACCGGAAGTCGTTGGCGGAGTCAAGGCTAAATATTTGCGTGGAGTTGCTAAAATCGGTGAAGAGCGCTTGCTCATCATGCTGAATTTGTCTGAGGTGCTGAATCGGAGTGAAATGAACCAACTGGAAGGCTTAGAGGATTAATTTATGGAAAATCTTGAAAATCTCGAAGATTTCAAGTTGGATGTTTTGAAGGAAGTCGGTAACATTGGTTCGGGGAACGCTGCTACAGCGCTCTCCCGACTTCTGAATAAACCGGTTGATATGGGCGTACCTAAAGTACAGATGCTGCCTTTTGAGGAAATTGCCGAAAAGGTTGGTGGGAATGAGCAGCTTGTCGTTGCTATATTTTTCAGAGTCGAGGGCGAAGCTCCAGGTAATCTCTTTTTCATATTGCAACCCCATGCGGCAAAAAGTCTGCTTTCCCGGCTTGCGAATATTCCCTCGGATGATGAGGACAGCTTTAACGAAATGGAGCATTCGGCTCTGTCTGAAATCGGTAATATTTTAGCGGGTTCATACTTGTCCTCGTTGGCCGATTTCACCCGGTTGTCCATGTATCCGACGGTTCCCGCACTAGCTTTGGATATGGCCGGGGCCATTCTCAGCTACGGATTGTTGCAGTTTGGTCAGATGGGGGATGCAGCCCTGTTGATTGACACAACGTTTCTGGAGGGGCAGAATCAGATTGAGGGTCAATTTTTCCTGATTCCGGATCCAGAATCGTTTGGTAAAATATTCAGGTCGTTAGGAGTCCCGATGAACGATGATTGAGGATAAAAGCATCATCAAAGTGGGCATGGCAGACTTGAACGTAACCAGCAATCCAAACTCCATTCGTACGACAGGACTTGGTTCCTGCGTCGGATTGACCCTCTACGATCCTCATTTAAAGCTGGCTGGTATGGCACATGTAATGTTACCGTCTTCAGACATTGCGCGTGAAGGGCAGCTTAACATCGCCAAATATGCCGATACCGCGTTGCCGGAGCTATTTGAGAGGATGCTGAAATTGGGAGCCGAACGCCGCAGACTGGTCGCCAAAATGGCAGGAGGAGCGCAAATGTTTGCCTTTGCCGGCAGTGGGGACACCATGCGAATTGGTCCGCGCAATGTGGAGTCATGCAAGGAAATGCTCGTAGATCTCGGTATTCCTCTGCTTGCGGAGGATACAGGTGGTAGTTATGGCCGAACGATTGAGCTGGACTGTGAAACTGGCGTTTTGAATATTCGAAGCGTACAAAAAGGTGTAAAGGAATTATAATCATGTTATTTGGCAGCTTACGCATTAATCTTTGGTCTGGAGTAGTCGGATTTATTCTGACTTTTGTGTTGTCCACTGGCAGCAATCTGCTGACCACGAGCTTAATTCGTGGCTTGGTCGCTTTCGTTTTTTGGTTCCTGCTTGCATTTGTGCTGCGCTGGACACTGGGTGTCGTAGCGCGGCCAGATCTGGGTAATGCCCAAAGCCGGGCAAGCTCTCAGGTGGATGGCGTAGGGGGGAATCTGGACCTGACGACACCAGACGAAGATGAAAACCTGAATGAATTGTTGAAGCCGAAACCAGAGCAGACGGATGGGAAAAACATCGGTTTTGCGCCCTTAAACCCGCCTAAGCTGGTTTCAAACAAGGACCCTGAAGAATTGGCCAAGGCCGTTCGTCACCTGACAGACAAACAAGGAGGGTGAAGCCGATGAACGAGCGAAAAGCCGCTCATTTAAACCATTCCGAACTGTGGGAGCAATGGAAAGAACACGGTGACAAGGAAGCGAAAAAGCAGCTAATTGAAAAGTACCTCCATATTGTGGAGTATGTGTCGGGACGCCTTGCAGTAGGTTTGCCTAAAAATGTATCTAAAGATGACCTGGCCAGTAACGGTGTCATGGGCTTGATAGATGCTCTTGAAAAGTTTGACTATGAACGTGGTTTGCAGTTTGAGACTTATGCTTCCTGGCGCGTTCGAGGAGCGATTTTGGATGGTCTTCGCCAGGGAGATTGGGTTCCACGCTCGGTCAGGGAAAAAGCGAAAAAAATTGAGGATGCCTATCAGCATCTGGAGCAGAGATACTTGCGCACAGTAAGTGATGAAGAGATGAGCCATTATTTGGACGTCTCTGAAAAAGAGTTTCAAAATATGATCCAGGAGGTCGCCGTTATGTCGATCGTTTCACTGGAGGACCCGATCCGCGAAGAAGAATCGGAGACACGACTTTCCCTTTTAGTGGATGAAAAGGCGAAAAACCCGGATCACAAGGTCAATGAATTTACACTTCGTGATGCCCTTGCACAAGGCATTGACAAATTGACTGAAAAAGAACGTATCGTTGTTTCTTTATTGTATTACGAGGATTTGTCTCTCAGTGAAATTGCTGAGGTCATGTCCCTTTCCCCTTCGCGTATTTCACAACTACATTCCAAAGCCATATTGCGGCTGAGGGCAACACTGGACAAACAGCGGGATCTGCTAATGCGTAAAGATTAAACGTACGGGAGGTTACAGTAACAGTTAGACGGAAGGAGCACCCCTGTGGAGAAGCACTATGCTTTGGACCAGTATTTAAAAGTGGTCGTCTCACCCGATAAACTTAGCGCTTATTTGGAGTTTGCTAAACGTGAAGAAGGCTTTTCCTGTTCTGTAGAAGAATTGGAGCGTTTCCTGAGCAGCCAAAAAATAAGTCATGGTTTGATTAATAATGAGATTTACTCGTTTGTGGCAAGATCGGAAGATTATTTCTTCACCAAATTGCTGATTGCTGAGGGAACACCGCCAGTTCATGGTAAGGACGGAAAAATTAATTTGGCTGAAGTTGTGACCGGTGAAGATGCACGTAAGCCGCTCGAAACCTTGGATGGACGAGTGGACTATAAAGAATTGACGCGTTTAAAAAATGTAAAGCGTGGACAACTGATTGCCGAGCGGATTGATCCATTGCCGGGTGTACCTGGTATTGCCGTCACGGGAGAGGAAATTCCATATCTTCAAGGCAAAGAGGCACGTTTTAAAGTAGGGAAAAATGTAGTTGTTCATCCAGAAGGTGTTGCAATGTACGCAGCTATCGATGGATTGGTGACTACGACTGAAAAGGGTAAGCTCAATGTGTTTCCCGTATATGAAGTGAACGGGGATGTGGATTATAGCGTCGGCAACATTGATTTTGTTGGAACCGTCGTCATTCGTGGTAATGTCCTGACAGGTTTCCGTATTCGGGCGGCTGGAGACATTCGTGTTATCGGCGGTGTGGAAGGCGCTGAATTGGATGCGGAAGGCTCAGTCGACATTAGTGGTGGTATTATTGGATACCATAAGGGGTATGTGAAAGCTGCGCAAAATGTGAAATGCTCCTTTATACAGGATGGTAACGTGATTGCCGGTGGCGATATCCTTGTATCCCAAAGCATCATGCATTCCCAGATCAAAGCCAGTAAGAATGTACTTTGCGGAGGGGCTAAAGGACTCATCGTAGGTGGTAGTGTACAAGCTGGTGAAAAAGTGGTGGCGCGCACCATTGGTAATACGATGTCTACGGCCACTATAATCGAAGTAGGTGTATTACCGGAGCTTCGAGATGAATTGACTGAACTCCGAGCACGTTTGAAGCAACAAACAGACAGTCAGGATAAGACCAATAAGGCGCTCACCATACTGGATCAGCTTGCTGCTACTGGACAGCTTGCCCCTGAAAGAATGGCGATGCGAATCAAGCTGACATCTACTAAAAAATCAAATGACAACGAGCTTCTGGAAACTAAATCAAGAATGCTGGAGATCGAACGAACTTTGGAAGATACAACCCGCGCGCGGGTAGAAGTCAAAAACGTTATTTACGGCGGCTCTAAAATAGTTATCGGCAGATATACAAAATTTATTAAAGATTCGGTGGAAAGAATGGCGTTTTATTATCATGAGGGTGATATCAGTATGTCCTCCTCCGTGTAATCTGGCACAGGGATAACGAGTTTCCTTATTCCTCGGAAAACAGATACGGATGCCCAATCGGAAAGGGTGTGGTCCAATGAGCTTGAAAGCTGTTGAATTACAAGTCGCCGTACCTCGTACCAGTGAAGCGGGTAAGTATCAAAGTGAATACCAGCAACGTCCGATGAATGAGCAAGCGTTGTTAGGGCAAAAGACCGAGCAGGAGACGGAGAAGATTCGCCAGCGAAGCAGTGCGGTGGATGAATCTGCCGAAACATTCGTCGGTGAGAGGGAAAATGGAGGGCAGGGTAGTAATACTTCCGGCCAGAGCCGATCTCAATCCGGTGAGAATGAACTGCCAAAGGAGCATCCTGCAGAGCATCCATACAAGGGACATCATATAGATTTTTCGCTCTGATCCGACAGGTCGAGTAGCGTTATAAAAGGAGACGATGGGCAGTGGATCAACCATGGATATATATTGTTCTGCTGGGCGCCGTAGCTGTTGTCTACGCCTGGCTGCTGCCGAAGCGGCAGGCAGGCAGGGGAACAGAAGAGGCCGTCGTCCAAAAGGTTGAGGCCACCTTGGAGCAATATATGGCCGATATTGAAAACGGCAATGATGAGCTGATTGAGCTAGTATCCGGCATAAAGCAGGAATATGCAGTTAAACAGGCCTCATTGCAGGAGCAAGTGGCTGAGCTTCGGAAGCGAATTGTGGAGCTAGAACGCCAAGCTGCGATTGCTTCAGTTTCTACACAGACAGTGCCTGGATCTGAGGTACAACTACATACAGGTACTCCGCATCAGGCGGTGGCAGCTTATGGTCAGTTCCGCAATGCGCAGACTGTTATTCCCATACAGGCAGAACAGTCTGACGCTTCTATTGTAGCTGTGGAAGACCAGACCCCGTTGCAAGAGGCTGAGACTGAAGCTCAGCAGGAATCTATCCGTGAGCGTTATCAGGAACTGTTCGAGCTGTATGAGCAGGGCAAATCGGTGGATTACATTGCTAAGCAATCAGGCATCCAACGGGGCGAGGTACAGCTCATATTACAATTGGCGGAAAGGGAGGACCTGACGTGATCAAAAATCGTTCATTCATGCTCGGCATGGGCACCGGACTTATTACAGGCGCACTACTGCTGCAATTGGCGATGATCGGTCAGGGTCAATCGCAGCCGTCTTCAGCGGACCCAAAAAACATGACACGTGAGCAATTGGATGAGGCGGCAGCCAGACTGAATCTTCAAATCAGTGAGAGTTCTGATCCGAAGATGACAGAAGAGGAATGGCGTAACAAGGTGATCAAGGAAGGCAATAAAACACCGGTTGCCCCCAAAAAGGCAGAAGCTGCGCAAATTCCGTCGACACCAAAGACTCCTGCCAGCAGAACGCCTTCGGCTACTTCTAAGCCTTCAGCAAGCACGTCTCCACTCCAAAGTCCGGATAAGCCGCAAACTAAAGGTTCGATTGCTACGACTACTCCAGATACCCCCAAACAGCCATCCACTCCGCAAGTGCAATATCGCATTGCATCCGGAAGCAATTTGAGGAGTGTGGCATCTGGTTTGCAGAAGGCAGGCATCGTATCGGATGCCAGTGCGTTTGAGGCTGAGGCTAAGGCTCAAAAAATCAATACCAAAATCCGTACTGGTACCTACGAGTTTGCCAAGGGTGAGGATTTTGGTTCTATCATTACTAAAATTACAAAGAAGCCGTCCAACTGACCGTGATCTGGAAAGTGGGCGGCATTATTTTTCGCTTAAAAGCTCGACAGGAGGGAATAACCAGTCACCTTTCGCGCTTATCCTCCTATTGTCGAAAAGTTAGTTGCAACGCTGCGGGTGTTATGGTATATTAATTGACGGTGTTAAAAACGCACGTCGATTAATTTTGTAAAGGGTGCTTTCCAAATGGAAAGTCTTTGCGAGAAATGATTTCGGCGGAGGACACACAAAAAAACCAAACTTAGGAGGTGTGTGAAGATGGCAGTAATCTCCATGAAACAGCTTTTGGAAGCTGGGGTTCACTTTGGTCACCAAACACGTCGCTGGAACCCGAAAATGGATCGTTATATCTTCACTGAAAGAAACGGTATTTACATCATTGACTTGCAAAAGACAGTGAAAAAGGTTGAGGAAGCTTACAACTTCGTAAAAAGCATTGCAGCTGAGAATGGTACAATTCTGTTCGTAGGCACGAAGAAACAAGCACAAGATTCCGTTAAAGAAGAGGCAGCACGCGCTGGTCAATTCTATATCAACCAACGTTGGTTGGGCGGTACGCTGACTAACTTCCAAACTATTCAAAAACGTATTGATCGTTTGAAACAACTGGAAGCTTGGGAAGAAGACGGTACATTCGCTGTACTTCCTAAAAAAGAAGTTATCATTCTCCGTAAAGAGAAAGATCGTCTTGAAAAATTCTTGGGCGGAATCAAAAACATGAAGGGCCTTCCAAGCGCTCTGTTCATCATTGATCCACGCAAAGAACGCATCGCGGTTGCTGAAGCTCGCAAATTGGGTATCCCAATCGTGGGTATCGTTGATACAAACTGCGATCCAGACGAAATTGACTATGTTATCCCAGGTAATGACGACGCGATCCGCGCTGTTAAATTGCTGACAGGTAAAATGGCTGATGCAGTTATGGAAGCAAACCAAGGCGAAGAAACTACAGCATAATATTTCCTTACGGAAATACCTATATGAATTAAATGAAAAGGGTGGTTGGCAGGTGTATAACCTCTCACTACCCTTTTTTTAAGGAATAAAGCTTGTGTACACCACTGAAAATCAAATTTGGAGGGAATTAATATGGCAGTTAATGCTAGCGCAGTAAAAGAGCTTCGTGAAAAAACAGGCGCAGGAATGCTGGATTGTAAAAAAGCGCTTGAAGAAGCAAACGGTGATTTGACAAAAGCAGTTGAAGTTCTGCGTGAAAAAGGACTTGCAGCTGCAGCGAACAAAGCAGGCCGTATCGCTACTGAAGGCGTTGTTGAATCCTACATCCATGCTGGCGGCCGTATCGGCGTACTGGTAGAAGTAAACTGCGAAACAGACTTCGTAGCTAAAACAGACCAGTTCAGAGATTTTGTGCGTGACATCGCTATGCATATCGCTGCATCAAACCCTCGTTATGTTCGTCGCGAAGAAGTGCCACAGGAAGAGATCGAAAAAGAAAAAGAAATCCTGAAAGCACAAGCTTTGAACGAAGGCAAACCAGAAAAAATCGTTGAGAAAATGGTTGAAGGCCGCATCGGTAAATTCTATGAAGAGTTCTGCCTGTTAGAGCAATCTTTCATTAAAGATCCGGACAAAACAATCTCCACACTCATCAACGAAAAAATCAGCACCATTGGTGAAAACATTTCTTTGCGTCGTTTTGTTCGTTTTGAACTGGGCGAAGGTTTGGAGAAAAAAGAAGACAACTTCTACGAAGAAGTTATGTCTCAAGTGAAGCAATAATTACCAACGAACGGTAATTGCATACGGAAAGAGCAAAGAAATGGAACACATCAGTGTTCCTTTTCTTGCAACAGGACATCTATCCTGTACATACAATATAGTCCCTATTGGAGGGTGATCATTTGGAAAAACCTGTGTTTAAGCGTGTAGTTCTGAAAGTCAGCGGAGAGTCGCTGTCAGGCTCGAACGGCTATGGTATTGATGCGGATACAATTGCGTCGATCGCCGAGCAGGTCAAGGACGTTGTCGAACTGGGAGTAGAAGTTGCTATCGTGTGCGGAGGCGGCAACATTTGGCGGGGTATTGCAGGAAGCGCCAACGGAATTGACCGTGCGACAGCAGATTATATGGGTATGCTGGCAACGGTGATGAACTCACTGGCATTGCAGGATGCATTGGAGCAAATTGAAGTACCTACGCGTGTGCAGACTTCTATTGCAATGCAGCAAATTGCTGAGCCTTACATTCGTCGTAGAGCTATCCGTCATTTGGAAAAAGGTCGGGTTGTTATTTTTGCAGCAGGTACGGGGAATCCGTTCTTTTCGACCGATACTACGGCTGCTTTGCGTGCTGCTGAAATTGAGGCTGAAGTGATTCTGATGGCTAAAAATAAAGTGGACGGCGTATATTCAGCTGATCCATTTAAAGACAGCACAGCCGAGAAGTATGAGCAACTTACGTATTTGGATGTGCTCAACAAAAATCTCGGTGTCATGGACTCCACGGCTTCCTCACTGTGTATGGATAACAATATTCCGTTGATTGTCTTTGCTATTACAGAGCAAGGTAACATTAAACGTGTCGTGTTGGGTGAGAAAATTGGCACGATCGTCAAAGGGAGTGTAAATTAATGCCACAATCTGTTAAAAAGAGCGCTGAAGAGCGCATGCATAAAGCCATTCAGTCGTTGCAGCGGGATCTTGCATCTTTACGCGCTGGTCGAGCGACTCCAGCTCTACTGGATCGCGTTCAGGTTGAGTATTACGGTGCAATGACTCCGGTCAATCAGTTAGCTAATGTAAATACACCGGACAGCCGGACTCTGATGATTCAGCCTTGGGATAAATCCTCCCTAGCCGACATTGAGCGTGCTATCCAAAAATCCGATCTGGGTTTGACTCCTTCCAATGACGGAAATACTATTCGTCTCAGTATTCCTGCATTGACAGAAGAACGCAGAACGGATCTGGTGAAGCTGACGAAAAAAAACGGCGAAGAAGCGAAGGTTGCCATTCGTAACATTCGTCGCGATGCGAACGATGATATTAAAAAAATGGAGAAAACTGATATTTCCGAGGATGAATCCCGCAAGTATCAGGAAGAAATCCAGAAAACAACCGATAAATTTATTGCCGAAGTGGATAAAATTTTGGCTGCAAAAGAAAAAGAAATTATGGAAGTATAAGAGACTGGTAGCCCCTCCCTTACGGTGGGGTTTGTCTCTTTTAAGCCTGAGGCACATTTTCAGAGAATGCTGGAGGAACTGGAATGATCAAACGGGTTCGGTCTTGGTGGAACGGGGAACAAAAACAGCAAACACCGGCCATTTCAATAGACAATATTCCGCAGCATGTTGCTGTCATAATGGATGGGAACGGCAGATGGGCCAAACGGATTGGGATGCCGAGGATTGTAGGGCACCAAAATGGAATGAAGGCAGTGAAGCGCACAGCGATTGCTGCGGATGAACTAGGCATTAAATATTTGACCTTATTTGCTTTTTCAACTGAAAATTGGTCGCGTCCCAAGGATGAAGTCGATTTTTTGATGCGGCTGCCGCAAGAATTTCTGGCTATTGAGCTTGATGAGCTGATTGAAAAAAATGTACAAGTGCGTATGATGGGAAATAAGGAGCATTTGCCTTCTCATACTGTTGATGCGCTGACTGAAGCGACACGGCGAACCGAAAATAATACCGGACTTGTTCTTAATTTTGCATTGAATTATGGAAGTAGGCTGGAGATCACTGAATGTATGCAAGCGTTGGGTCGTGAAATTGAGGATGGGAAGCTTAAATCCGGAGATATTACGCCTGAACTGATTGAGAATTCTTTGCTCTCAAGTGGTATGCCGGACCCTGACCTACTGATTCGGACAAGCGGTGAGCTAAGACTCAGCAATTTTATGCTATGGCAACTTGCTTACAGTGAGCTATGGTTTACTGATATTTATTGGCCTGAGTTTAAGAAAGAACATTTATACGAAGCAATAGTCGAATATCAGCGAAGATCACGGCGGTACGGTGGACTGAAGTAAATGGAGGATGAAGGCCGTTGAGACAGAGATTGATTACCGGTATTTTGGCAGGCGTATTTTTTTTGGCGATGGTCCTGTGGGGCGGCTTGGCCTACCATTTGCTCATTTTGGCCATGGCCCTAATCGGATTCTATGAATTCGCGCGGATGACCAGGGTATCTCCTTTCGGCGGTACAGCGTTAGTTGGGTATGCAGGAATATTAGCTTTTGTATTTCCTTATCAGCCCTTGGGTCTGAACTCACCATTACCGTCTATAACTCTGCTTTGGCTGCTGATGATTATTTTTATGATCATTACGGTGGGAACGAAAAATAAAATTACAATTCAAACGGTGTCCATACTATTTCTCGGTACCGTTTATATAGGCTTCGGATTTTCGTATATGGCGGAATCACGTCATATGGAACATGGGCTCTTATGGACCTTTCTGTTACTGGCTTGCATTTGGGCAAGTGATGCAGGGGCTTATTTTGTAGGCAAAATGGCGGGGAAGACAAAGCTATGGCCTGCGATCAGTCCAAACAAAACAGTCGAAGGATCTATTGGCGGGATTGTTTTAGCGTTAGCTACAGCACTGGTATTTGCCGGATTGTCAGAAGGGCTGCTGCCGTGGGACAAAGCCTTCGTTATCGGTTTATTTTGTGCAGTTGTGGGTCAATTGGGCGATTTAGTCCAATCTGCGTACAAGCGGGTGTACGACATTAAAGATTCCGGTAATCTGTTGCCAGGGCACGGTGGTATATTAGACCGCTGCGACAGCTGGATTGTTGTTTTTCCAATTGTACATATGCTGATGCTGCTTCCATGACCCTTACCTGGTGGTTACAGTTCAT
Source organism: Paenibacillus terrae (assembly GCF_005217525.1). GTDB lineage: Bacteria > Bacillota > Bacilli > Paenibacillales > Paenibacillaceae > Paenibacillus > Paenibacillus terrae_C. The sequence continues at coordinate 417,400 of NZ_PNXQ01000014.1, forward strand.
GCTCAGGTTAAAATTAGCCGCAGAGTAACGGTTATTTTCAAGATAGGAAGGTGCTTCATGAAAAGAATTACGGTACTCGGTTCAACCGGGTCTATTGGAACACAGACGCTGGATGTCGTATCTATGCACCCGGATCAGTTTGCCGTAGAGGCTTTAGCAGGCGGCTCAAATATAAAGTTGCTTGTCGAACAGGCACATCTATACCAACCCAAGAAGGTTTCCGTAGGCAGCAAGCAACTGGCGGAGCAAATCCGTCCTTTGTTGCCTTCCGGAATAGAACTGCATTGGGGGAATGAAGGACTCGTCGAGCTGGCTGCGAATACGGATGCAGATATGGTTGTGACAGCTGTAATGGGCAGTGTCGGATTGCACTCCACGCTGGCCGCGATTGAGGCTGGAAAACAGATCGGTTTGGCCAATAAGGAAACACTGGTTACCGCTGGTCATCTGGTCACAGAACGGGCCCGGGCGAAAGGAGTGCCGTTGCTGCCGATTGACAGTGAGCATTCAGCTATTTTTCAATGCTTGAATGGTGAGCGTATGAAAGATGTGGCACATATTACTCTCACGGCATCAGGTGGTTCTTTTCGTGATTTGACAAGGGAACAGCTCCGGGAGGTTACGGTAGAAGATGCATTGAAGCACCCCAATTGGTCGATGGGTGCCAAAATTACGATTGACTCGGCAACGATGGTAAACAAAGGGCTAGAGGTCATTGAGGCGCATTGGTTGTTCGGACTTGATTATGAGCAGATTCACGTACTATTGCACCCTGAAAGCATCATTCATTCGTATGTAGAATTTGTGGATACCAGTATTGTCGCTCAACTGGGCAACCCTGATATGCGAGTGCCTATTCAATACGCCTTAACCTATCCTGAACGGATGAAGTCTCCGTCCAAGCCGCTGTCACTGGCTGAGGTGGGTAGGCTCCATTTTAAGGAAATGGACTTTAATCGTTTTCCTTGTTTAAGGCTTGCCTTTGAATGTGGTAAAATGGGTGGTACAGCACCAACTGCATTTAATGCGGCTAATGAGATTGCTGTTGCCCGTTTTCTGCGTGGAGAAATTTCTTTTCTGCATATCGAAGCCGTTATTGATCAAGTACTGGAACGGCATGTCAATGTCACTAACCCTGATCTGGCTGCGATTGAAGCCTGTGACCGTGAGGTTCGCAGCATAGCTGCCGGGATATAAGCTGACTTTGGGTTCGGGAAGCGAATTGTGATTCTCTTGTGCGGGATCGGAGAATAATGATAATCTTAGGAAGACAAACTCGATCTCATTGAAAGGGGAACGGAAACGATTGGAAACGATTCGAATAGTTTTGATGACGGTGCTCATGTTTTTCGTCATAGTGACGGTGCATGAATGGGGGCATTATTATTTTGCCAAACGCGCCGGGATTCTGGTACGGGAGTTTGCGATCGGTTTCGGTCCGAAACTGTTTTCTTATAAAAGAAACGAGACGCGATTTACACTACGTTTGCTGCCGTTCGGTGGTTTTGCCCGCATGGCGGGAGAAGATCCGGAAATCAATGAAATTGAAGCCGGACAAACAATTGCTGTACGCGTAACGGACGGTATCGTCAAAACCATTTATTTGGACCAATTGGATAACCGTAAAAATGTGGTGCGCGGCGAAGTGCAGCACATTGATCTGGAGCAGGCACTAACTGTAAAATTGGATGTGGATGGCGAAGATCAGCAATATACGGTGCACCCCCAAGCGATGATGGTAACCAAAGGGCAATCCATCCAGATTGCGCCTAAGGATCGACAGTATGGCAGCAAAACAGTAGGACAGCGTTCTATGGCTATTTTTGCCGGACCGCTGATGAATTTTATTCTTGCCTTTGTTTTGTTTGGTCTGCATATCCAGATGGTCGGCGTACAAGTGGACAACCCAACTTATGTTCAGATTAGTGACATTACAGCGGGTATGCCTGCTGCTGAAGCTGATTTGCATAAGGGCGATATCATTGAATCGGTGAACGGGGTTGCGATTGGTGCAAACGTTGAAAATATGATCAAGCTGATTGCCGATTCCCAAGACAAGCCGATGAAATGGGTTGTTCGTCGTGATAACAGAACTTTTGATCTGACGATTACACCTCGTGCAATGGAAGGACAAAAGGTTGGTAAAGTAGGCATCGTGCCTGAACTTCCGACACGGCAAGCCGGAGTCGGGGAAACGTTTAAATTTGCTGGACAATCCATGGTACGAACGACCGATATTATTTTCCAGGGGTTTAGTCAGCTTATCCAACGCTTCTCCATTAATGATCTGGGAGGTCCGGTACGTACTTTTGAAGTGACAGGACAAATTGCCAAGCAGGGCATTGAGCAGCTTACGTATTGGACTGCTATAATGAGTCTTTATTTGGGGATATTTAATCTGTTGCCAATTCCTGCGCTGGATGGAAGCAGACTTGTTTTCCTCGGTGTAGAGGCGGTGAGAGGACGTCCAGTTGATCCGAGTAGGGAAGGTATGGTCCATTTCGTTGGTTTTGCCATGCTATTCCTGCTCATGATTGCGGTCACTTATAATGATATTTTACGATTAATTAACGGATAATTAGAGACGGACTTATTTAACAGGGTCTGTATGGGAGGACATGCGTTTCTATGTCGAACGATAAACAGTTTGTTGAGGAAATTACGCCACAGAGCGAAGATTTTTCTCGATGGTATATTGATGTTATTAAAAAAGCAGAGCTGATGGATTACTCCCCGGTTCGCGGGTGTATTGTGTTCCGCCCTGACGGTTTTGAAATTTGGGAGCATATCAAGGAAGCCATGGATGTGCGTTTCAAAGAAACAGGTCATCGCAATGCCTATTTTCCGATGTTCATTCCCGAGAGCTTTTTCCAGAAGGAAAAAGAGCATGTCGAAGGATTTAACCCGGAGCTTCCTTGGGTAACTGAGGCTGGCGGGGAAAAGCTGGAGGAGCGCCTTGCGATCCGTCCAACTTCAGAGACAATGATTGGTCATATGTACTCCAAATGGATTCAATCCTATCGTGATCTGCCAGTGCTTATCAACCAATGGGCCAACGTGGTTCGTTGGGAAAAACGCACGCTTCCTTTCTTGCGTACGAGTGAGTTTTTGTGGCAGGAAGGTCACACTGCTCATGAAAATGAGGAAGAAGCACGCGAAGAAACGATGAAAATGCTGGAAGTATACCGCGAGGTTATCGAGGAAGTACTGGCTATCCCAGTTATTACCGGACAAAAAACACCTTCTGAAAAATTTGCTGGTGCGAAGGATACATTCTCACTGGAAGCGATGATGAAGGATGGACGTGCGGTGCAAGCAGGGACTTCTCACTATATGGGAACCAATTTTGCCGTTGCTTTTGATATTAAATATTTGAGTCGTGAAAATAATCTGGAATTCGCACATACCACTTCATGGGGAACAAGTACACGCTTGATTGGTGCACTGATTATGGTCCATGGGGATGATCGAGGGTTGGCTTTGCCTCCTAAAGTTGCACCTACGCAGGTCATTATGGTTCCTATCGGGCCACCTAAGAAGCGTGACGCAGTTATTGCCCGTGCAGATGAACTGTTCGCTGAACTGAAACAAGCGGGTGTACGTGTGAAAATGGACGACCGCAGTGATGTGAGTCCAGGTTGGAAGTTTAACGAATATGAAATGCGCGGTGTACCGGTGCGTCTGGAAATCGGACCTCGTGATATGGAAAATGGCGTTTGTGTGCTCGTATCCCGTATCAGTGGCGAGAAAAAGATTGTACAGCAGGATAACCTTGTTGAGGAAGTCCATGCTATGCTGGCACAGGTACAGCAGGAAATGTTTGATCGTGCCAAGAGCTTTATGGATGAAAACTTCTATTCCGTAGATACGCTGGATGAAATGAAGGCGCTTATGGAAGAGAAACGCGGCTTTACTTTGGCAGGCTGGTGCGGATCTGAAGAATGTGAAGACAAGGTTAAAGAAGTGACAGGCGCTACAAGCCGCAATATACCTTTTAAAACTACCGAGCAAAAGACCACATGTCTGTGCTGCGGCAAACCAGCCAAACATACTGTAGTGTTCGCACGGGCGTACTAATAAAGAAGTAAAGCTACACCACTATACTCACTTCATTCTCTCCGCTAACGAGCATAATTGTAAGAGGTTGCTATGGTGGAGGATTGAGGGGGCTACGAAAAGCTTTTGCGGTCGGAGATGTTTTAGACGCAGAAGCTTTTCATGTTTTCAGAATTGTAGATTTGGAATCCGGGGTACGATTAAAGTTGTTAAGTCAATGGAAAACGAGGGGAGAGCCATGGACGGAGCTGAAGAAAAGAGAAAACGGCTGGAACTGCTGATGAAGCAGGTAGTGATGCCGGCGGGAGTGGTGGAACCTTATTTCCTGGACGGTTGGATTGAGCAGGTGGAAATAAGCCGTACCAATAAGGATTGGAATATTATCATCGCCAAGGAAACACTGGTTCCCGCTCAGGTATATCGGGCCTTCTGTATTCAGGTGCAGGAGAAAATGAACCACATCGCTAAAATTACCTTTCGGTTTCGGTATAGTGAGCAGGTTCAGTCTGCGGATATCATCAGTGAATACTGGAAGCTTTTTCTGGAATGGGTGCACCGTGAAATCCCATCCGTGAACGGCTGGATGAACCGGGCTGTACATGAGTGGGAAGAAGGCCTGTTATTGCTGACGATGAGCGATAGCATGTCACTGGAGCTGGCACGCAAAAAGCAGATTGACCAAGCAATCATCAAATTCTACGATAAATATTTTGGTATCTCGATGCGCATTAAAATCCAGGTGGGTGAAAGTAACCAAGAGGCTTTGCAGCAATTCCAAGAGAAAAAGATGCAGGAAGAACGTGAAGTTATTCAGCAGATGATGGAAAGCATGGAATCAGAAATGCCCCCTCTGGATGAAGAGGAAGGAGATGTACGGCTTCAATTTGGCTATGACATCAAGGAGCCGCCTGTTCCGATGCAAGAAATTCAGGATGAAGAGAAGAAAGTCACGTTACAGGGAACGATTTTCGGTCTCGATAGTAAAGAGTTGCGCAATGGCAGTACATTGTTCACTTATTATTTGACCGATTTTAGTGATTCGCTGCAAATGAAAATGTTTGCCAAAACAAAAGAAGATCTAAAAATTCTCAGCTTGCTGGCTAACGGAAAATGGGTTAAGGTCCGCGGCCGCGTCGAATATGATCGTTTTATGCAAATTCCTGAGCTGGTTATGATTCCTTCTGATCTGGTAGAGGTGCAGGCTCCTCCTTCCCGTAAAGATAATGCAGAGGAAAAACGGGTTGAGTTTCACCTTCACACGAAGATGAGCGCGATGGATGCTGTAAGTTCCATTGATCAGTATGTTAAAACGGCCGCCAAGTGGGGGCACAAGGCGATTGCGGTCACTGATCATGGTGGAGTGCAATGTTATCCCGATGCCGCTAAGGCCGCCAAGAAAAACGGAATTAAAATGATTTATGGTATCGAGGCCAATGTGGTCAACGATGCGGTTGAGGTTGTGATGCAGGCACAGCCGCTTAATTTGAAAACAGCGACTTATGTCGTTTTTGATATTGAAACCACTGGTCTGTCAGTCACACAAAATAGAATTATTGAGATTGCTGCTGTCAAGATGCATGAGGGTAAAGAGATAGACCGTTATGCTACCTTTGTAAATCCGCATGAGCGTATTCCGTACAATATCCAGCAACTGACCAACATTAACGATGAAATGGTCAAGGATGCACCGGATGTGGAGCCCGTTATGAAGGAGTTTGTGGCTTTTGCTGGCGATGCTGTACTGGTTGCCCATAATGCGCGATTTGATGTCGGTTTTATTCAGGCTACGCTTAGGAATATGGGATTGCCTGAGATGACGAACCCGGTACTGGATACACTGGAATTAGCCCGTTTGCTGTTTCCAACGATGAAAAATCATCGTCTGAACACATTGACTACCAAATACAAGGTTGCGCTCGAAAGCCATCACCGGGCCATTGATGATACAGTTGCGCTAACGGAAGTGTTGAATGGACTTTTGAATGATGCGGAACAAATTAAAGGTATGAAAATGCTCGACCGCTTGAACGACTATGTTGGTAAGGATTTATCGACCGTTCGTCCTTTCCATTGCTGCATTTATGCGCTTAATCCGATTGGCAAAAAAAATCTGTACAAGTTGGTTTCAATGTCACATACCGAATATTTTAAGCGTGTCCCTTGTATTCCTAAATCGAAATTGTCAGAGATGAGAGACGGGCTGCTTATTATTTCAGGTTGCGAAAAGGGAGAGTTTTTCGAGGCAGTTCTGAACAAGTCGGAGGAGGAAGCCGAGGAAATTGCACAGTTTTATGATGTGCTGGAGATCCAACCTTTAACCATGTACATGCATTTGGTGGAAAAACAACTGGTAAGTGGCCCTGATGCTCTGAAAACGGCAGTTCGTAAAGTATGCGAAATTGGGCGGCGGCTCGATAAGCCCGTTATTGCTACAGGCAATGTTCACTATTTGGAAACGCGTGATAAGCTGTACCGTGATATCACGATACATGGAATTACTGGCTTTAGCCCGTTAAAAGATATCCGGAAACCGGATGCGCATTTGCGCACGACAGACGAAATGCTGGCAGAATTCGAGTTTTTGGGCGAGGAGAAAGCCTATGAAGTCGTTGTGAAGAATACCAGCGAGCTGGCGGAGCGGTTTGAGGAACTGGAGCTGTTCCCTGACAAGCTGTTCACGCCTTTGCTGGATGGGGCAGACGAGGAAATCCGCAATACTTGCTACGAGACGGCTAAATCCATTTATGGTGAGGAATTGCCCGAGGTGGTCGTAGCCCGTCTTGAAAAAGAACTGGAGCCGATTATTAAATACGGTTTCTCTGCCAACTATCTCATTTCCGAGCGACTGGTTAAAAAGTCCAATCAGGATGGATACCTGGTAGGTTCGCGGGGTTCTGTTGGATCTTCTGTGGTGGCTACCTTTCTCGGTATTTCCGAGGTTAATCCACTGCCTGCACATTATATTTGCGGTAATCCTGAATGCAGACATAGCGAATGGATTTTGGATGGCAGTGTGCCGAGCGGATTTGACTTGCCTGACAAAAACTGTCCGAAATGCGGTGGCAAGCTGAAGGGTGAGGGACAGGATATTCCGTTTGAAACGTTTCTTGGGTTTAAGGGAGATAAAGTTCCCGATATTGACTTGAACTTCTCCGGGGAATATCAGCCAGTCGCACATAATTATACGAAAGTACTGTTTGGTGAGAAAAGTGTATTCCGTGCTGGAACCATCGGTACGGTTGCGGAGAAAACAGCCTTTGGCTTTGCGAAGAAATATGAAGAGGCGCATCATAAAAAATGGCGTGGGGCCGAGCTGAACAGACTGGCTTCCGGCTGTACGGGCGTCAAACGCAGCACCGGACAGCATCCGGGTGGGATCGTCGTCGTTCCCGATTATATTGAGGTCGAGGACATTACGCCGGTACAATTCCCGGCTGATGATACGAGCTCGGAGTGGAAAACGACGCATTTTGATTATCATGCTTTTGATGCGAACTTACTCAAGCTCGATATTCTGGGCCATGATGATCCGACCATGATGAGAATGCTTCAGGATTTGACCGGAGTCGACCCAACGACGATTCCGATGAATGATCCGAAGGTTATGAGCATGTTCAATTCCACAGAGGCGCTTGGCGTAACGCCGCAGCAGATCCGCACTCCTGTCGCAACCTATGGTGTACCCGAGATGGGGACCAAGTTTGTGCGTCAGATGCTAGTGGAATCACAGCCGAGTTCTTTTGCCGATTTGCTGCAAATATCGGGTCTGTCTCATGGTACGGGCGTATGGCTGGGTAACGCGCAGGATTTGATCAAGAACAATACCTGCAATATTAAAACCGTAATTGGTTGCCGGGATGATATCATGTTGTTCCTGATTTACAAGGCGGGGATGGATGCAGGTCTGGCCTTTAAAATTACGGAGAGCGTGCGTAAAGGTAAAGGGCTTAGTGCGGAATGGATCGAGGAAATGAAAAAATGTAAGGTTCCGCAATGGTACATTGATTCCTGTCTCAAGATCCAGTACATGTTTCCAAAGGCGCATGCCGCAGCCTATGTTATTTCAGCAGTCCGGACCGCCTATTTCAAGCTGTATCATCCGATTGAATACTATGCGACCTATTTCTCGGTACGCGCAGCCGATTTTGATATTGAGCTGTGTTGTCAGGGGTATGATGCCATCGCACGGAAAATTGTCGAAATCGAGCAGCTCGGTTTTCAGGCTCCGCCTAAGGAAAAAGGGATGCTTCCGATCCTGGAAATGGCGCTGGAAATGACGGCTCGCGGTTTCAGTTTCAAGACGATTGATTTGTATCGTTCCGAAGCTACGCGCTTCAAGATAGACGGAGATTCACTCATTCCCCCGTTCGGAGCGCTTCAGGGGATTGGTGACAACGCGGCACGTAACATCGCAGCCTCCCGTGAACAGGGTGAATTTTTGTCTGTCGAGGATTTTCAGCAAAAATCAAAGGCTAGTAAAACGATTGTCGAAATGCTGTCCCAGATGGGCTGTTTCCGCGGACTGCCGGAGAGTAATCAGTTGTCTCTGTTTTAATTGGAATCCCAGTAGTCAAGCTCTGGCACTTGTCACATAACTACGGTTATGTTATAATTTTTTTGGTAATCATGGAGATAAAACCGTTGCTTAAAGAGTGGGGAAACCCACTCTTTACTGTTTGATATACAGTTACAACGTGAAAAGACGATTTTTGGGCAGGAACCGGTACGCCGGTTTATTTGCAGTGAGCCCAAAATGAACATTACATCAAATGAAAATGGAAAATGCCGGTGATGGAGAAGCATTGTCCATGGCAATGGGGCGTCTCTTTTTCACCACAGGAAAGTTTACTTTTGGAGGTTATAATCTTTGAGCACACCAAAGATCAAGTCAGTAGTAGAAGAAATGGCCCAACCTTATCTCGATGAGCATGGTTTTGAACTGGTCGATGTCGAGTATGTCAAAGAGGGCAGCAATTGGTTTCTTCGCGTTTTTGTGGACAAAGATGGGGGAATTGATCTGGACGACTGTAGTATGATCAGTGAATACTTGGGTCAAAAGCTGGACGAAAACGACCCTGTTTCTACAGCATATTTTCTGGAGGTGTCTTCACCAGGCGCTGAAAGACCGCTAAAAAAAGCGGAAGACGTAACCAAAGCGGTAGGCAAAAATGTATTTGTTACTACATACGAGCCGATCAACGGCCTGAAGGAATTTGAAGGTCGTTTGCTTTCTTTTGAAGATGGGGAACTTACCGTTCAGAGCGGACAAAAGAAGCATGCCATACCTTATGACAAGGTGGCTGGAGCCAGGCTCGCGATCATATTTTAATTCGGATTTGACCGTTGCTGTTTGACATGGACTTCATGTTTTTTTGCCTCGTGTGCCGACCAGGACGCAGGTGCATCATTTGAAAGGGGGAGCAGTAATCCATGAGTATGGATTTTATTGAAGCAATGAACGAGTTGGAACGGGAAAAGGGGATCAGCAAGGATGTGCTGTTTGAGGCCATTGAAGCAGCCTTGATTTCCAGCTACAAACGGAATTTCAACACCGCACAAAACGTGCGTGTCGATATGAACCGCAACTCGGGTGTCATTAAGGTATATGCCCGCAAGCTGATTGTTGAGGAGGTATTGGACCCTCGCACCGAGATTTCGTTGCCAGCGGCTCGTGAGATTAACCCGAATTTTCAGCTGGAGGATATTGCTGAAATTGAAGTTACTCCTCGTGATTTTGGACGGATTGCTGCACAAACAGCAAAGCAGGTCGTAACCCAACGTATCCGTGAAGCGGAGCGGGGATTGATCTACAACAAGTTTGTGGACAAGGAAGAGGATATTGTAACAGGGACGGTACAACGTCAAGACCCGCGTAATATTTATATTGACCTGGGTAAGGTGGAGGCGGTTCTCCCGTTGGGCGAGTTGATGCCTAATGAGAAATTCAGTCATCTGGACCGGATTAAGGCTTATATTACCAAGGTAGAGAATACGACCAAAGGGCCACAAATCATGTTGTCCCGTTCACATCCAGGTCTGCTTAAGCGTTTGTTCGAACTCGAGGTGCCGGAAATTTTTGACGGTGTCGTCGAGATTCGTTCTGTAGCGCGTGAAGCAGGCTTCCGTTCTAAAATCGCAGTTCATTCCCGTAATGCCGAGGTAGATCCGGTCGGTTCTTGTGTAGGACCGAGGGGAACGCGGGTGCAAACGATTGTGAATGAGTTGCGTGGTGAAAAAATAGACATTGTGCGTTATTCCGATAATGTTGACGAGTATGTGGCTAATGCGTTGAGCCCGTCCAAGGTGCTTGAGGTGCAGGTGTTTGAAGAAGAAAAAATGGCTCGTGTCATCGTGCCGGATTATCAGCTTTCTCTGGCCATTGGTATCAAAGGGCAAAATGCCCGCCTTGCTGCCAAGCTTACTGGCTGGAAAATTGATATCAAGAGCGAAACGCAGGCGGAGGAAGAACTCGGTAGACCGAGAACATCCACCGATGAAATGCATCAGGATTCCGTTTCTGTAGATTAAACGGAGTGTAGGGGGATTAATGCATGAAACAGAGAAAGATACCTTTACGAAAGTGTGTGGCCTGTCATGAAATGATGCCTAAGAAGCAGTTGATCCGTGTCGTCAAAACCCCTGAAGACGAAGTGCTGATTGACTTGACTGGCAAAAAGTCGGGACGCGGCGCTTACTTGTGCGGCAAAGCCGCCTGCTTCAAGCTTGCTCAAAAAAGCAAGGCACTGGATCGGGCATTGAAGCACTCGGTTCATCCTGATATTTATGAGCAGCTCAGTCGTGATTTTGCTGCCGTCGAGGAAGAATTCCTGGCGGCACAAGGCAGCGTGCAGGATGAATAAGGCGCTGTCTGGATTGGGCCTTGCCATGAGAGCTGGCAAGTTGCTAACAGGTGATGAGATCGTTTTTAAAGCGATCAGGTCTTCAGAAGCCAAGCTGGTCATTCTTGCGAAAGATGCTTCAATGAATACTCAAAAGAAATTCCGCGACAAATGCGGGACGTACAAAATCCCCTTATTGATAGGATTTGACCGGGAAAGCTTGGGAAGCAGCATCGGCAAGCCTGAACGGGTTGTGCTGGCTGTGACGGATCAAGGATTCGCGCAATTGATCAAGAAACATGCGGGGATAATGTCGGAGGTGGAGTATATTGAGTAAACAAGAAAGCAAAGACAAAGTGCGGGTATACGAATACGCCAAATCGTTGAACATGAGCAGCAAAGAAATTATCACCATTCTTAAACGTCTGGATATTCCCGTGAACAACCATATGAGCGTCATGGAACACGACGCTGTGGGTAAAGTGGAAAAGTTTTTTAAGGATATTAAATCCGATGCTGCGGCCAAGCAAGGTGGAGCAGACATGGCGCAAGTAAGCTCGAATCAGGCCGGTTCAAGTCAGACCAGTTCAGGTCAAAACAGTAATCATTCAACTGAGCAAACCAAAAATCAACAGGAAAAGCAGGTAAGTATGAATAGGACAAACAACAACCAAAACAGTAACCGAAGCAGCGCTCCAAAAGCGCAAGGCAGTCAGCAGGGCGGTCAAAACCGCAGTCAACAGAGTACAAGCAGACCAAGTGGACAGCAAGGCAGCAGCCAGAGCCGTAGCGGCGGCCAGCAACAGGGAGGGCAACAGCGCCCAAGCACTAACACGGGTTCACGTCCTCAAGGTAGCCAAAGCACCAACTCACGTCCACAAGGGAACAGTCAAGGTGGTACGGCAGTAAGAACGGCTTCATCCACGGGAAGTAGTAATGCAAACCGTAGCGGTGGTGGCAACCGTACAGGCAGCAACTCCAATAACGGTGGTAACCGTTCTGGTCAAGGTCGTTTTGACGATAATCGTCAAGGCGGAGGACGTGGCGGTAACGGTGGTCGTGGTGGCAATAACCGCGGCGGTAGCAATCGTGGTGGAAAATTCAACAATCGTGGCAGAGGTCAACAACAGGAGCGCCGTGAGAAAATCGACAACACGCCTAAGAAAATCATTGTGCGTGGTGAGATGACAGTAGGCGAAACAGCGAAGCTTCTCCACAAGGATGCATCGGAAGTTATCAAAAAGCTGATCACGCTCGGAACGATGGCGACTATTAACCAGGAGCTGGATATGGATACTATCCTGCTACTTGCCGGAGATTTCGGTGTAGAAGTAGAAGTGAAAATTCCGGTCGAAGAGGATCGTTTTGAAACAGTCGAAGAAAACGATGATCCAGATCTCTTGAAAGCACGTCCACCTGTTGTTACCATTATGGGTCACGTCGATCATGGTAAAACAACTTTGCTGGATGCTATTCGCTCCACTAATGTAACGGGTGGCGAAGCTGGTGGTATTACACAGCATATCGGTGCGTACCAAGTTGAAATCAACAATAAGAAAATTACTTTCCTGGATACACCAGGTCACGAAGCGTTTACGGCTATGCGTGCTCGTGGTGCTCAAGTTACAGATATGACGATCATTGTTGTTGCAGCTGACGACGGGGTTATGCCACAGACAGTTGAAGCTATTAACCATGCGAAGGCAGCTGGTCTGCCGATCATCGTGGCTGTGAATAAAATCGACAAACCAGATGCTAATCCGGATAAAGTAAAGCAAGAACTGACTGAGTATGAATTGGTTCCTGAAGAGTGGGGCGGCGATACGATTTTCGTTAACGTTTCTGCGAAACAGAGAATGGGTCTTGAAGATCTGCTCGAAATGATTCTGCTCGTAGCTGAAGTGAATGAGTACAAAGCGAACCCTGACAAACGGGCACGTGGTACGATCATCGAGGCTGAGCTGGATAAAGGCCGCGGTTCCGTAGCCCGTATCCTCGTTCAGAATGGTACACTGAAAGTCGGCGATGCTTTCGTAGCAGGTAACTGTTTCGGACGTGTACGTGCCATGGTCAATGACAAAGGTCGTCGCCTCAAGGAAGCGGGTCCTTCCACACCGGTTGAAATCACTGGTTTGACAGAAGTGCCACTTGCTGGCGATCCGTTCATGGTGTTCGAGGATGAGCGCAAAGCTCGTGCTATCGCTGACAGACGTGCGATTACGCAACGTCAGTCCGATCTGGGCAGCAACACCCGTGTAACGCTTGATGACCTGTTCCAGCACATCAAGGATGGCGAGATGAAAGATCTGAACGTCATTATCAAAGGTGATGTGCAAGGTTCCGTCGAAGCGCTGAAAGGCTCCTTGAACAAGATTGAAGTTGAAGGTGTACGCGTTAAAATTCTTCACAGCGGTGCAGGTGCAATTACCGAATCCGATATTATTTTGGCTGCGGCTTCCAATGCCATTGTGATTGGTTTTAACGTTCGTCCAGATAATCAGGCGAAATCTACAGCTGAAGCAGAAAAAGTGGACATTCGTCTGCACCGCGTCATTTACAATGTCATTGAAGAAATCGAGCAAGCCATGAAAGGCATGCTGGATCCTGAATATAAAGAAAATGTGATTGGGCATGCTGAAGTTCGTAACGTGTTTAAAGTAACTAAGGTCGGTACGATTGCCGGTTGTATGGTGACGTCCGGTAAAATTGCCCGTTCAGCAGAAGCACGCCTGATACGTGATGGCATTGTTATTTTTGAAGGTAAAATCGACTCACTGAAACGCTTTAAGGACGACGCAAAAGAAGTTGCCCAAGGTTACGAATGCGGTATTACCCTTGATGGCTATAATGATGTTAAGGAACTCGACATTATTGAAGCGTTCGTCATGGAAACAGTGGAGCGCTAACGGCAGAGAGGTGAGCATCCATGGCTAAAATACGTACTGGTCGGGTTGGCGAGCAGATTAAAAAAGAGCTGAGCCAACTCATACAGACCGAATTAAAAGATCCCCGTATCGGTTTTATTACGGTAACGGGTGTTGATCTGACAAACGATTTGTCCCAAGCGAAAATATACTTGAGCGTGCTTGGGGATGAAGAGCAAAAAACTTCTTCCCTGAAAGCATTGGACAAAGCGAACGGTTATCTTCGTTCCGAACTTGGCAAACGGATACGGCTTCGCCATATTCCTGAGCTGATTTTCAAAATTGACGAATCTATCGCTTATGGCAGCCGGATTGAAAAGCTGCTAAGTGATATCGACAAGGATGAGAAATAGCAAGAGCTAGTTTATCCGAAGGAACCATGAACTGAATGTAAAGGAGACGGCAATGCATACCTATGAACAGGCGCTTCAACAAGCGAAGGAATTTATTCTGGAGCATGATGATTACCTGATCGTATCGCATGTACAGCCGGACGGAGACGCAGTCAGCTCCACCGTAACGGTGGGCTGGCTTCTCTCATGTCTGGGGAAGAAATTTACCATGCTGAATGAGGGGCCTATCCCCAAACGCATGGATTTTTTATGGCATGCCGATGAGATTATGGATATGAGCCAGCAACCGCCGGAACGGAAATACAACCGGATTATTTGTGTGGATTGTGCAGATTTCCGTCGTGTTGGTCTGACAGATCAGTTTTTTGCGGAAGATGCCATCATTTTGAATATTGATCATCATCCGACGAATGATGCGTATGGCACGGTTAATGTAATTAAGTCGGATGCTGCGGCAACGGCAGAAATTCTTTTTGATTTACTGGAAAAGTTTGCGATCAACTGGGATGTTGAAGTGGCGACGGCTGTATATACCGGACTGCTGACGGACACAGGAGGATTCAGGTATTCGAATACTTCACCTAAGGTCATGTCTACGGTGTCACAGCTGCTTGCCTATGGGGTAGACGGTCCCTATCTATCGGAGAGTCTGCTGGAAGAAATGACCTTCCCGCAAATAAAGGTGCTGACTAAAGCATTGCAAACGCTCAAGATTTCGGAGGATGGTAAAATCGCCTGGGTGGTTGTAACTCCTGACGATATGAAGGAATGCGGAGCTGTTAATGAGGATTTGGAAGGTATCGTCAATTATCCGAGAAATATTTGTGGCGTTGAAGTAGGCATTTTCTTTAAAGTGATTAGTGATCAAGCGGCCAAAGCCAGTCTGAGATCGGCAGGTAACGTTAACGTAGCTGCGCTTGCCCAATCATTTGGGGGCGGGGGACACGTACGTGCTGCAGGTTGTCGTCTGGAGGGTAAGCTGGAGGATATTATCGAGGTCGTTGTAGGGCGGGTGATGGCCGAGCTATGAAACCGATAAAGCAGGAACAAGCAAATTGGGAAGGCGTGCTACCCGTCTACAAACCCGCTGGATTCACCTCTCATGATGTGGTGGCCAAGGCTCGCCGTTTGCTGGGAATGAAGCGAATCGGACATACCGGAACACTTGATCCTCAGGTGACGGGCGTGCTGCCGTTGTGTCTGGGACGTGCTACCCGGGTAGTTGAATACATGCAGGAGCTACCTAAGGAATACCATGCAACGTTACGCTTGGGACTTGCCACGGATACGGAGGACCTTACGGGGACGATTACCGAAGAGTGTGACCGTCCGGTAGAGGTCACAGAAGAGGAAGCCAAAGCGGTTCTGGAGCGTTTTGTCGGTACGATTTCCCAAGTGCCGCCAATGTACTCGGCCCTCAAAGTGGAAGGCAAACGTCTATATGAGCTGGCCCGAGAAGGCAAAACCGTGGAGCGTAAAAGCCGTGAAGTGACCATTTACGAGCTGGAAATGACGGGATTCGCGGAGACGGGATCCCATGTGGATATTTCTTTTCGTGCATTATGCTCTAAAGGAACTTATATCCGTACGCTCTGCGTCGATATCGGCCGCAAATTGGGATATCCTTCGACGATGGCCAAGCTGGAACGAACCATGTCTGCGGGGATTCCTGCGAATCGTTGCTTAACATTCGAAGAAATTGAACGCTACGTAGCGGATGGCAGCCTGGGTGAGCGGCTTATTGCCACTGATGAGGCCATTGACTATATGCCTGATCATACAGTGGCCGAAGTGAAGGCAGCTGCCGCTCTCCAAGGTCAGCGCTTGTCGCTGAGCATGATTTCTCCCCCTGTGACGGACAGCCAGCCCTTCCGGTTGTATAAAGAGGATCGAACGTTTTTGGGCGTATATGGACGGGATGAATCAGGGGCTATCGCGCCAATTAAAGTTTTTTTACCTTGAATTGTGCTATAATTTTGACGAAGTTAGTCAAATGATGTGAAATGCAGGTGAAATAATATGATTACCGTATCGTTATCTTATCCATTGAGCGATGAGCTTTTGCACCAATGGGGACGTTCACAGGTCACGGCGATCGGTCAGTTCGACGGTCTTCATCTCGGACACGCAAGTGTCATACGCAAGGCTGTCGAGCTGGCTCGGGAGCAGAAATTGCCGGTATCTGTTATGACATTTCATCCTCACCCGAAGGAAGTCATGAAAAAAGGCGACTATGAAGGCTATTTGACCCCGCTTGTGGACAAGCAGGATATTTTAGCTGATATGGGTGTGGACGTGCTTTATATTTTGAGATTTGACGAGGACTTTTCCAAAGTCAGCCCTGAGGCGTTCATCACGGACATCTTGCTTCCACTGCAGATTCAAACGGCGGTGGTGGGCTTTGATTTCCGGTTTGGCTACCGGGGAGCCGGACATGAGCATACACTTCGGGAACTGGGAGGAGAACGTATGTCCGTCCACACCGTACCGTCATTTGAGCTGGATGGGGAAAAAGTGAGCAGCTCCAGCATCCGCCGTGCCCTGCAGACAGGGGATTTAACGCATGCCTCTCGCTGGCTGGGACGATCTTACCACATTCGGGGCACCGTAATGGATGGAGAGAAGCGTGGGCGCACCATCGGCTTCCCAACAGCTAATCTCAAGCTGGATGATACTTACGTAATTCCAGTCAAGGGCGTATATGCCGTACGGGCACTGGTGGGTGAGCGTTGGAGAAGCGGGGTAATGAATGTAGGGGTTAAGCCTACTTTTCATGAAGGTGTGCTGAATCCGTCGTTTGAGGTTCATCTGTTTGATTTTGACCAGCAGATTTATGGCGAACCTGTGCTGGTTGAGCTTCATCATTACATCCGTCCTGAACGCAAATTCTCTTCGGTGGACGAGCTGATTACCCAAATTGGCAATGACGTACAAACGGCTAAAAAGCTGTTAGGCTAATTTATTTACATAAGACAGGCGCTGTGTTATACTGACTTATGTTGTGTAAACAACGATGAACCTTGGCTTGGTTGTCCGCTTTCACCAGCGGCTACGAGGCTAATGGCGATTATAATGAAGGAGGTGAACAGGATGGCATTGACTCAAGAGCGTAAACAGCAATTGATCGAGGAGTACAAAACTCATGAATCCGATACAGGATCTGCAGAGGTACAAATCGCTATCCTTACTGAAAACATCGTTAACTTGCAAAGCCACTTTCGTTCGCATAAGAAAGACCATCACTCCCGCCGCGGGTTGTTGAAAATGGTCGGTCAGCGTCGTAAACTTTTGGCTTACCTGAAGAAGACTGATGTTAGACGTTACAGTGCGTTGATCGAGCGTCTCGGACTGCGTCGTTAATTTTCAGACATGTAATGAGAAAAGAAGCCTGGTTGTTCACCGCTTGTCCCTGCTAAGGCGACGGCGGACAGCAGCCGGGTTCTTTTTTGAAGTAAGGAATTTTTTTGACGTGCAGATCCTTTAGAAGTGCGAGTCTAGTAAGGTTCTGGTGCTTATAATGCATAGGTCTTCTTATGAATTAGGCCCGCGCAGGAAATACTGGATATGTATAGAACTTTTACAATGGAATGAAATGGAGGGATACCATGGAGCAACGTGTAGAAATGCAGCTCGGCGGAAGAAAGCTGGTGCTGGAAACAGGACGCCTTGCGAAACAGGCCAATGCGGCAGTTAAAGTAAGCTATGGCGAAACGGTTGTTCTCTGTACCGTGACCGCTTCCCATGCGCCGAAAGATTTGGACTTTTTTCCGCTGACGGTGAACTATGAAGAAAGATTGTATGCTGTGGGAAAAATTCCAGGCGGATTTATTAAACGGGAAGGACGCCCGAGTCAAAAAGCGATTTTGTCCAGCCGTCTGACAGACCGTCCGATTCGCCCATTGTTTCCGGAAGGCTTCCGGAATGATGTACAGGTATTAAACCTGGTGATGAGTGTCGATCAGGATTGTGAGCCGGAAATTGCAGCGATGATCGGAACCTCGGCAGCGCTTAGTATTTCGGACGTACCTTTTAACGGACCGATTGGCGGAGTTGCTGTAGGCCGTGTGGACGGACAATTCGTGATTAACCCGGATATTGCGCAGCAGAATGCAAGCGATTTGTACCTGGTTGTAGCCGGAACCAAAGACGCCATCATGATGGTGGAAGCAGAAGGCAATGAAATTCCGGAAGAAGTCATGCTGGAAGCAATCATGTTTGGCCATGACGAGATCAAGAACATTGTGGCAGTCATTGAGCAGCTGGTTAAAGTGGCAGGTAAAGAGAAAATGCAGGTTAAACTGCATGCTGTCGATGAAAAAGTGAACAGCGAAGTTCGTGCTTATGCGGCTGAACGTTTGGTGGAAGCCGTCAAAATTGTAGAAAAACATGCCCGTCAAGAGGCGATTGATGCAGTCAACGAAGAGACGGTTGCACATTTTGAAGCACAATACATAGAGACGCCTGAGCTTTTGAAAGACGTGAGCGAAGTTCTCTATGATATCGTTAAAGAAGAAGTCCGTCGTCTGATTACGCATGATAAAGTGCGTCCCGATGGTCGTAAGCTTGACGAGATTCGTCCGATCGAAAGCGATACGAGCATTTTGCCGCGTACGCATGGCTCGGGCTTATTCACACGCGGTCAAACGCAAGCGCTTAGCGTTTGTACACTTGGCGCATTGGGTGATGTGCAAATTTTGGACGGCATTGATCTGGAAGAAACGAAGCGTTTCATGCATCATTACAATTTCCCTCCATTCAGTGTAGGCGAGGCTCGTCCTTTGCGTGCGCCGGGTCGTCGTGAAATTGGACATGGTGCTCTTGGTGAGCGTGCGCTTTCCAAAGTCATTCCTTCTGAAACTGAATTTCCATATACGATTCGTCTCGTTTCCGAGGTGCTGGAATCGAATGGCTCGACTTCCCAGGCTAGTATCTGCGCAAGCACACTGGCTATGATGGATGCGGGTGTACCGATCAAGGCTCCGGTTGCAGGTGTAGCGATGGGATTGATCAAGGACGGGGAGCATGTTTCCGTGTTGACCGATATCCAGGGTATGGAAGATCACCTGGGCGATATGGACTTTAAAGTGGCTGGTACAGCAGAAGGCGTAACTGCTATTCAAATGGATATCAAGATTAACGGTATCGACCGTAACATTTTGCAGGACGCGCTCAATCAAGCCAGAGAAGGACGTCTGTTCATTCTTAGCAAAATGATGGAAGCCATCCAGACGCCGCGTGAGCAATTGTCTCCGTATGCGCCGAAAATTATGACGATGCACATTAATCCGGATAAAATCCGTGATGTTATTGGTGCGGGTGGTAAAATCATTAACAAAATCATCGAAGAAACCGGCGTGAAAATTGATATCGAACAAGATGGTCGTGTATTCATCGCTTCCACAAACCAAGAGATGAATGAAAAGGCGCGTTCCATTATTGAAGGTATCGTGAAAGAAGTCGTGATCGGAGAGATTTACATCGGCACAGTGAAGCGGATTGAAAAATTCGGTGCATTCGTCGAAATTTTACCGGGCAAGGACGGTCTGGTTCATATTTCCCAACTGTCTACCGAACGTGTAGCCAAAGTTGAGGATGTAGTTGCCATTGGAGATACGATTACGGTGAAAGTAACCGAAATTGATCAACAAGGCCGTGTCAATTTGTCCCGCAAAGCGGTTCTGACGGCTGAAGCTCCTGCAAAATCCTAGTACCTTCGTACAACAGAGATTACTACAACAGGGATAATATTTGGTTTTACAGAACATTCGGGATTTGAATAGCATCGTCTAAGCTTTTGGAAAGAGGCAGAGCTGCGTTTCTGGCTCTTTTTTCATACATATGCACAAGCTGTGTCGAAGTGGGCTTTCAGGGGCCCGCTACGTCATAGTTCTTGTCCTCCCCGCATACAATGTGGACAAACGGGCGGGAGGATGAAGGGATCATGAGAAAGGCAAAGAGAGCAACGTGGGTTGTAGCTAGTCTGGTCATTACGCTGGTGATTGGACAGTTTAGCGGGGTACGTGAGTATGTGAGTCAACTACGAGCCGGACACGGCACGGAAACGAGTGAGCCCGAGGCTGCAACGACGATGGCGATTGCAGCTTTACCTGATAATGCACTCATGCAGCGACTGCGATCAGATGCTGCCCGGCAAAGAAGAGAACCGGTTGATGCCAAAATCGACCGTGTATGGAAGGCTATTCCTGGCTATAACGGCTTGGAGGTTGACCTGGACGCTACTTATCGTAAGGCAATTGCGGCTCCAGACCGCCCCATACAATATGTGTATCGACAGCTTGCGCCCAAGGTACATTTGAACCAACTCGGCAATGTCCCGATTTACCGGGGAAATCCGGAGAAGCCGATGGTTTCTTTCATGATCAATGTGGCTTGGGGAAACGAGTATATCGTGCCTATGCTGGATACGCTGGATCAGGAAAAGGTCAAGGCTACATTTTTTTTCGATGGCAGCTGGCTGAAAAAAAACCCTGAACTCGCCAAAGAGATTCAGAAAAGAGGACATGAGCTTTCAAACCATGCCTATTCTCATCCGAATATGAGTCGTCTGAGCAAGGAAAGAGCTACACAGGAGATAGAGAAGACACAAGTGCTTCTTCAGGAAATTTTAGGTGTGAAAAATAGCTGGTTTGCTCCGCCGTCGGGCGATTTTAATCAAGAAACCGTTGATCTAGCAGCAGGTCTGGGGCTTAAAACAGTGCTGTGGACACTGGATACAGTGGACTGGAGACATCCTTCGCCGGAATCGGTAATTGCTAAAATCAGCAGCAAGGTCGAATCGGGATCACTGATTTTGATGCATCCGACAGATTCTTCATCGGCCGCTCTCAAAGGCATGATTCATGCCATTCGCAGCAAGGGACTGGTGCCCGGAACCGTCAGTCAGACGCTTTCCCCTGATCGGCAGCTACCTGCTCCGGTTGAGTGAACGTCTTTTTTCTGTTAGGATTGAACATTATGGCAAAGTTTGCAATTCAGTTTAGGAGGGCCAATCGTGGAAAGAATTCAACTCAAAAACGGCCTAAGAGTGGTCATTGAAAAAATTCCAACCGTGCGTTCCGTTTCTTTCGGCATCTGGGTTAAAACCGGCTCTCGAAATGAAACCCCGGACAATAGCGGTATTTCTCATTTTATTGAACACATGCTTTTCAAAGGAACAGAGCGTTTCGACGCGAAGGAAATTGCCGAGCAATTTGACGCCATTGGAGGGAATGTTAATGCATTCACTTCGAAGGAATATACGTGCTATTATGCAAAAGTACTGGATGAGCATCTGCCGATTGCGGTTGATGTACTGTCCGATATGTTTTTTAATTCTAAATTAGATCATGAAGAGCTGGCAAAAGAAAAAAACGTGATCCTGGAGGAAATCTCCATGTACGAGGACACACCGGACGATATGGTGCATGATCTCTTATCACGGGCCGCCTATGGCGACCATCCGCTGGCTTACCCCATTCTCGGTACCGAAAAGCATTTATTAGCTATGGACAGCTCCCATCTCAGCAATTATATGAAAGAACACTATACAATCGACAATACGGTCATCAGTGTGGCTGGTAATATTGATGATAGTCTGGTAGAGCTACTGGAGCGTCACTTTGGGCACTTTGATAACCATGGAACTGCTTCGCCCCTGACGGTTCCTGCGTTTAACGGTGAACTGCTGTATCATGAAAAGGCAACGGAACAGAATCATATTTGCTTGTCCCTGCCTGGATTTGCAACGGGTGACGATCTCCAGTATGCTATGGTATTGCTGAACAACGCGATCGGCGGCGGTATGAGCTCACGTCTGTTTCAGGAAATTCGGGAGAAGCGTGGGCTGGCTTATTCTGTCTATTCCTACCATAGCTCTCATGCGGACAGTGGTATGTTCACCATTTATGCCGGTACGGCTCCCAAGCAAACGAAGGACGTGCTGGATCTGACACTTGAGCTGTTGCAGGATGTGGCTGTCAAGGGACTGGATGATAACGAGCTTCGTAAAGGCAAGGAGCAGTTAAAAGGAAGCCTGATATTAAGCCTTGAGGGCACAGGAAGTCGGATGAATCGTCTTGGGAAAAATGAGTTGATGCTAGGTCAGCATTACACGCTGGATCAAATGATCGAACACATTGAGCAAGTGACAGCTGATGATGTGAACAAGGTACTGGACCGGATGTTCTCGGAGCCGTTTGCCCTGTCGATGGTCGGAGCGAGTGATTCAGCGGTTAAGGACATGAGGAGGGACTATTTTGTTAACTTACGTGGAGATTAACAGGTTAGAGGGCAATGAGGATATTGAGCTGCCCCGTAAAATGTCAGAGCTTGCATCCGGGTTTGACCTGTATGCTGCGGTACAGGAAGGCTTAGTGTTGGAACCCGGCAAGCGTTGTCTTGTTCCAACCGGATTGGCTATAGCGATGCCGGCAGGGCTGGAGGCACAAATCCGTCCGCGCAGCGGGCTGGCTCTCAAGCATGGTATTACCTGTCTTAACACACCAGGCACCATTGATGCGGATTATCGTGGGGAGATTAAGGTATTGCTTATCAATTTGGGCGAGGAACCTTTCACCATTACACGTAATGAGCGAATTGCACAAATGGTATTTCAGACTGTACCTGAGGTAGAGTTGAAGAAGGTAGACCGTTTGTCTGAAACAGTGCGTGGTGCTGGAGGCTTCGGTCATACAGGACGCTGAGTCTACAGTTTTCTTCAAACGACTGAATGTCACGGCTTGAATCGGCATTTTGGAGAATGTAACTGAATTGTCGATTTTAAGCTAGAGCATGAATAGCATATGAATATGGATACACATGAAAGCCGTCCCAAAAAGGGGCGGTTTTTTTGTGTTTCTTCACCTATCTATGGGTGGCTGCATAGACTAAAAGCATATCGTGTCTCGGAAAGGAGTGATCCGGATGCTAACAGGAATACGCATCGTTGTATTGGGTGGTGATGCGAGGCAGCTTGAGGTAATTCGAAAATGTGTAGACATGGATGCTACCGTCAGCGTGGTCGGCTATGACCAGCTTGAAGAGCCGCTCAGAGGAACATCGCGGGAGTCGTTGTCTGTCAAGCTGCTGGAATCGGCAGATGCACTTGTGCTGCCAGTTGTGGGGTGCGATGAGGGAGGCAATGTGAATGCACTTTTTGGATCGCAAAAGCTGCAGTTTCTGAATGAGCACGCTGCTGCTCTTCCACCGCACTGCGTCGTATATACGGGGATGGCGCGGACGTACTTAAAAGAAATTTGTTCCAGACATGATTTAAGGCTGGTGGAATTGCTGGAAAGAGACGATGTGGCCATATATAACTCGATACCTACGGCGGAAGGCGCACTGATGATGGCGATTCAGCATACGGATTTTACGATTCATGGTGCAAATTGTATGGTTCTGGGCATGGGACGGACTGGATTTACCATGGCAAGGGCGCTACAAGGATTGGGAGCCAGAGTGAAGGTCGGGGTACGTAGGGCAGAGGATGCGGCGAGAGCGGTGGAAATGGGCTGGAAGCCTTTTATGACAAGGGATTTGGCGGATGAGACTCAGGGAGTTGACTTGATTTTTAATACGATACCCTCTATGATTATCACAGCGCAAATCTTGTCTAAATTGCAACAGGCTACCGTGATTATTGACCTTGCTTCCGCCCCGGGCGGATGTGATTTCCGTTTTGCGGAAAAGCGTGGAATCACGGCCATGCTCGCCCCCGGCCTTCCCGGTATTGTCGCTCCCAAAACTGCTGGTGCCATTATAGCGAATACGTTGGTGCAGTTGTTAATGGAAGATAATCCTGATCGGGGTGATGCGTAATGAGTTGGCAAGGGAAAACGGTAGGTTATGCAATTACAGGTTCACACTGCACATTTGAAGAGGTTATGCCTGTTATACAGCGTTTTGTTGACGAGGGCGCGAAGGTCGTTCCCATTATATCCAATACGGTATTAACAACGGATACCCGCTTCGGTACTTCGCAAAGTTGGCAAAAACAGTTGAAAGATATAACAGGGAATGATATCATTTCTACAATTGTAGAGGCTGAGCCACTGGGTCCTTCCCAAATACTCGATGTACTGGTGATTGCACCTTTGACGGGGAATTCGATGAGCAAGCTGGCGAACGCCATGACAGATAGTCCGGTTCTGATGGCCGCCAAGGCGCAATTGCGCAACGGTCGTCCACTTCTTTTGGCCATATCAACCAATGATGGACTTGGTTTGAATGCTGCGAATATCGCCAAGTTACTGGTAGCCAAAAATATATTTTTTGTGCCGTTCGGACAGGACAATCCAGTTAAAAAGCCCAATTCACTTGTGGCTGACATGGAGCTGATTCCGGAAGCCGCTTATGCTGCTATGCAGGGCAAACAGCTTCAACCGATGATTGTGGAACGCAAGACTCCATGAAGTACTATAGTTAACTGCTGAGCATCCCTCGCCTAGAAGATGATTCGATGATGCATCGGGTCTAATTTCTTGTTGGCGGTGGATGCTTTCAGAATAAAAAAATGGTTTTTTAGTCGAGAAGGGGAGATACACCAGATGAGCAATAGAAAGTTTAATGTAGCTGTCGTTGGAGCCACAGGCGCCGTAGGAGAACAAATCGTAAATCTGCTGGAAAAACGGGATTTTCCTGTAGATAAAATTAAATTTCTTTCTTCGCCTCGTTCTGCCGGCACTTTAATTAGCTTTAAAGGTCAGCAAATTCCAGTAGAGATTGCAACCCCCGACAGCTTTGAAGGAATCGACATTGCCTTGTTCAGCGCAGGCGGAGACGTAAGTAAGGAACTGGCACCACATGCTGTTCGTCATGGCGCAGTATGCATTGACAACACAAACGCCTTCCGGATGGATCCTACAGCTCCTCTTGTCGTTCCTGAGGTGAACAGCGACAAAATTGCCAAGCATCAAGGGATTATTGCCAACCCGAACTGCTCCACCATCCAGATGGTAGCTGCTTTGAAACCATTATATGATCAGTATGGCATTTCCCGTATCATCGTATCCACATATCAAGCGGTGTCCGGGGCTGGAAGCCGTGCCATTGATGAACTGAATCGTCAAAGTGCAGCTATCCTTAACGG
Organism: Paenibacillus terrae; assembly: GCF_005217525.1. Taxonomy (GTDB): domain Bacteria; phylum Bacillota; class Bacilli; order Paenibacillales; family Paenibacillaceae; genus Paenibacillus; species Paenibacillus terrae_C. The sequence continues at coordinate 442,661 of NZ_PNXQ01000014.1, forward strand.
TGAAGAAGTTCAGCCTGATCTGCTGCCAGTCGGCTCATTGCCGGTGAAGCATCAAATCGCTTTCAATGCTATCCCGCAAATCGACAAATTCCAGGACAACGGCTATACACTGGAAGAAATGAAAATGGTACGTGAAACGAAAAAAATATTGGATGATGAATCCGTGGACGTAACAGCAACGTGTGTACGTATTCCTGTCGTATACGGACACTCGGAATCCGTCTATGTAGAGCTTAAAAAAGATTATGATTTGGAAGAAATCCGCAATCTGCTTTCTTCGGCACCGGGAGTAACCCTGGTAGACGATCCTGCTGCGCAGCTCTATCCGCTGGCATCCGAAGCCGCAGGGAAACCTGATGTATTCGTTGGACGTGTACGTCGTGATTTGGGCAACAGCCGTGGATTGAATCTGTGGGTCGTATCCGACAACCTGCTCAAGGGAGCGGCATGGAACGCAGTGCAAATCGCCGAGATTATTGCTGCAAATGCGGAATAACGTTCCTGAAGTAGGGAGTAAGATGGGGGAAGAGCGATGAGTATTTTAGTACAGAAATTTGGGGGAACCTCGCTGTCCACACCCGAAGCGCGTCAACTAGTGCTGGGACATGTGAAGCGAGAGCTGAAACAAAATTTTCAACTGGTTGTCGTTGTGTCGGCCATGGGGCGGAAAGGAGAGCCTTATGCCACGGACACGCTGCTCGATTGGGCGGCGTCTAACGGCGACAGTCTTCCTAAGCGCGAACGGGATTTACTGCTGTGCTGTGGTGAAATCATTTCTGCCGCTACATTATGCAGCCTGATGGAAAATGAAGGTATTCCTGCTACGGTGCTGACTGGGGCACAGGCGGGCTTTATTACGGATGATCAATACGGCAATGCTCGTATTTTGGATATAAAGCCAGACCGTATCGTGGAAGAGCTGAACCAGGGCCGTGTCGTCATTGTGACAGGCTTCCAGGGTCAGGCTGTAAACGGTGACATGACTACCTTGGGTCGTGGAGGCAGCGATACTTCCGCTACCGCTCTGGGTGCCGCTCTACAAGCGGACATGGTAGACATTTATACGGATGTGAACGGCATCTTGACCGCCGATCCGCGCATCGTGGAAAATGCAAAACCGCTTGCCCATGTCAGCTATACGGAGATTTGTAATATGGCTCATCAGGGGGCTAAGGTTATCCATCCCCGTGCTGTTGAAATTGCCATGCAGGCGAATATTCCGGTTCGGGTTCGCTCTACCTTTTCCGAAGGGGAAGGAACGCTGGTCACCCATCCGGAGGGCTTTAAGGACGTACAGGCAGACATCGTTGACCGTTTCGTGACCGGTATTGCGTATGTCGGCAACGTCACACAAATTACCGTAGAATTAAAGCCAGGCTCGGAGCATTTGCAATTACAAGTATTCAAATCCATGGCTGAGCATGGAATCAGCGTCGATTTTATTAATGTTACTCCATCCGGGGCGGTTTATACCGTGTTCGATGCTGATGGAAGCAAAGCGGTTGAAGTATTGAACGGTCTGGGCTTGGAGCCTAAAATTTTGGCAGGGTGCGCTAAAGTATCCGTCATAGGCGGCGGTATCAATGGGGTACCTGGCATTATGGCGACGATTGTAGAGGCATTGGCAGAATCAGACGTACAGATTCTTCAATCGGCAGACTCCAACACGACGATTTGGGTACTCGTTAAAAAAGAAGATATGGTGCAGGCTGTACGCGCATTGCATAATAAATTTGAACTCCATCAATAGGCGCAATGTCCGTGCTCGGACTTGCAAAAAAAGGAGGCAGCATGATGAACTTCGGCAGACTGATTACTGCAATGGTGACACCTTTTGATCAGCAAGGAGAGATTGACTGGACTGCATTGTCCTCGTTGATTGATTATTTAATAGAAGAACAACAGTCGGAGTCTCTTGTCGTATCAGGAACGACGGGCGAGTCTCCTACCCTGAGCGATGATGAAAAAATCAAGTTGTTTGCATTTACTGTAGAAAAAGCAGCCGGACGATGTAAAATCATTGCCGGTACCGGTAGCAACAATACACGTCACTCCATTAATCTGACCCGTGCTGCGGAACAGGCGGGTGTAGACGGTGTTTTGCTAGTAGTGCCCTATTACAATAAACCGAATCAGGAAGGGATGTATCAGCATTTTGAAAGTATTGCAAATTCCACATCTCTTCCAGCCATATTGTATAATGTACCAAGCCGTACCGCAGCCAGCCTGACCGTGGAAACGACGCTGCGTCTTGCTCAAATCCCTAACATTGTAGGAACCAAAGAATGCGCGTCGTTGGCGCAGGTCACACAGATTGCAGCCGCAGCTCCGGAAGGGTTCTTCATTTATTCGGGGGATGACGCTTCTGGGTTGCCTGCTATGGCTGTAGGGGCTTATGGTATTATCAGCGTGGCGAGTCATGTAGTAGGCACAGAAATGAAGCGGATGATTGATGCACTTGTAGGGGGACACGCACAGCAGGCAGCAAAATTGCATCAGCAGTTGTTTCCGGTTTTCAAGGGTTTGTTCGGCTGTCCTCATCCGCTGCCTAATCCGGTGGCTGTAAAATATGCATTGGAGTTACGGAATGTTTCCGTAGGTTCTGTTCGGTTGCCGCTTATTCCTCCTACCGAAGAGGAAGCGGAATTTATTAAGAACTTATTTGCTCGCTAATCGGGAAAAATGAATTTTAATTGTTAAATGATACGGGGAGTACCCTTGTTAAAGGTAGCCGGGAGCAAAGAATCCGGAGGATTTTTATAGCCTTGACAAAGTACTCCGGCATGAGGGCGTTCTTATAGGGCGCCCTTTTTGCTGTACCTTTTAACCATGTATCAAGATAATTGAACAGGGAGTAATGGTTTTAGACGGCAGTGGGAAACCTATGCGCAACGAACAGGATGACTTGTTTTTTCTTATTTTAATCATGTATAATGAGGTCAAGTGACTGGGTGCGGTATTCTTTTGAAAATTAAATAAATAAATCAAGGTACGACGTCCAACTACCATAGGAGGTTTAGATTCATTTGTCTAAAAAAACAAACAACGATAAATTGATGATTTTCGCTTTGGGCGGCGTCGGTGAAATCGGGAAAAATATGTATGTCGTTCAATACGGCAATGACATTGTCGTGGTGGATTCGGGTCTGAAATTCCCGGAAGAGGACATGCTTGGCATTGATATCGTTATTCCTGATATTTCCTACCTTACGGAGAACCGCGACAAGGTAAGAGGCATTGTGCTGACTCATGGTCATGAGGACCATATCGGCGGTTTGCCTTACGTGCTGAAACATTTGAATGTACCCGTATACGGTACCAAATTGACGCTGGGGCTGGTGGAAAACAAGCTGAAGGAAGCGAATCTGCTTGGGGAAACCAAACGTATATTGATCAATGCTGATTCCGAAATCAAGCTGGGTTCTACGCTGAAAGCAACATTCTTCAGAACAAACCACAGTATTCCAGATTCTGTAGGTGTATGCATTGATACTCCTGAAGGTGCTGTTGTTCATACAGGTGACTTCAAGTTTGATCATACTCCAGTTAACGGACAATATGCAGATTTGCAGCGTATGGCTGAAATTGGCACACGTGGCGTACTGGCACTTTTGTCAGATAGTACCAATGCGGAAAAACCAGGCTTTACCCCATCGGAAAAAAGCGTCGGCATCGTGCTGGAAGACATTTTCCGTAAGTCGAAACAGCGTGTAGTTGTAGCTACTTTTGCTTCCAACGTACACCGTATTCAGCAGGTCATTAATGCTGCTGAATCGACAGGACGCAAAGTGACGGTTATCGGTCGCAGTATGGTTAATGTCGTAGGGATTGCATCTGATTTGGGCTATTTGGAAATTCCGGATGGAATGCTGATCGAGCCTGAGGAAGTTGGCAAAATGTCAGCGGATCGCGTAGTTATTCTCTGCACAGGTAGCCAAGGCGAGCCGATGTCTGCTCTAACAAGAATGGCGCGTTCCACACATCGTAAGGTGGATATTCTTCCGGGAGATTCGGTTATCATTGCAGCTACACCGGTACCGGGTAATGAAAAATACGTCGGTCGCACGATTGATGAACTGTTCCGTTTAGGTGCCAATGTTTATTACAGCGCAGCTAATCCGGGAATTCACGTTTCCGGACACGGAAGCCAAGAAGAACTCAAACTGATGTTGAATCTGATGAAACCTAAATTCTTCTTGCCAATTCATGGTGAGTTCAGAATGCAACGTCGTCATGCCCTCCTTGCCGAATCGGTAGGTGTAGAGCCGGACAACATTTTCATCACAGATATCGGTGAAGTTATTGAAATTCAGAACGGTGGAGCACGCAGAGCTGGTAAGGTTACAGCGGGCAACGTGTTAATCGACGGACTGGGTGTAGGAGATGTAGGGAATATCGTATTACGCGACCGCAAATTGCTGTCACAGGACGGTATTTTGGTTGTTGTTGTCACCCTGAGCAAGCAGGACGGCACGATCAAGTCCGGACCGGATATCATTTCCCGTGGTTTCGTATATGTTCGTGAATCGGAAGGTTTGCTGGATGAAGCGAATCGCATTGTCTCAAGCACACTGCATAAGCTCATGAGCGAGAATGTAAATGAATGGGCTTCCCTTAAAACAAACGTCAAGGATGCGCTGGGTCGCTTCTTGTATGAGCAAACTCGTCGCAGACCGATGATTTTGCCAATCATTATGGAAGTGTGAGTCAATTGAAATTTGCTCAAAATCCTGAATTAAAAACTTAAGTCACAGGCACACAGTCGCCTCTCTTCCCGCAGGAAATATTGGACGGTTTCCGCGGGAGGGGAGGCTTTTTTGGCTTTTCCGGGTGAGGAAAGAAGGAAAGCCATGGGGGCGAGTATAAAATATTCCATTTCCATCCCATACTATAGGGTGAACACGGGTCACAAAGACGCGTAAAGCGAAAGGAAGGTCGCCCACATGGAACAATACAGCAATCTATTATCCGGCAGACAAGAAACGGAAGCACCGGATCAACCTATGCCTGAAGTTGGGCAAAGACCCATTTCCCCTGCTATGGAGGCCTTGCAGCAACTGGGACAAACCTCCATGCCCGGAAGCGAATCCAATATTTTTTGCATGACAATCATTGGTCAGATTGAAGGACATCTGGTTTTGCCACCGCAAAACAAAACGACCAAATACGAGCACATTATTCCCCAGCTGGTAGCAGCGGAGCAAAATCCACATATTGAAGGCTTAATGATTCTGCTGAATACAGTAGGTGGGGATGTCGAGGCAGGGCTGGCTATTGCTGAAATGATCGCTTCAATGAGTAAACCGACGGTGACCATTGTCATTGGAGGCGGGCATAGTATCGGTGTACCTATCGCTGTCTCGTCCACCTATTCTTATATTGCCGAGAGCGCGACGATGACCATTCACCCGATTCGTATGAATGGCTTGGTTATCGGAGTTCCACAAACGTTTGAATATATGGAAAAAATGCAGGAGCGTGTTGTACGTTTTGTGGTTTCCCATTCGCGTATTACCGAGGAGCGGTTTAAGGAGCTTATGTTTAAAACCGGTGAACTGAATCGGGATATTGGTACTGCGGTTGGGGGAGCCGATGCAGTGAAATATGGCTTGATGGACGCGGTTGGTGGCATCGGAGAAGCATTGAAACAACTGAACACCATTATTGAATCTCGACGTCAGCAAAATGGGATTACAGGGACTCAGCAGCAGACTCCGTTCGTGCCTTTCCCCCCCAATGCTACAGATACCTCGACTGGAACGCTTCCTAATGAGCATAGTGGGGAGTTGCCTCAATGACATTATATACCGTAATGCCAATGGAAATGGTGTGGGAGGGCATGTGGAAGGAGGCGGAGGCGTTTGCAGAGATTCGGGTTGACGGTTTACTTATGCAGGTGCAGCCGCTCGAAAGTCGCAGAGGGATTATCGTGCGATTGCTAGATTGTCCGCTGGAGACTTACCTTAATCCGCGTTATGCACCTGGACAAGTCATCGAATGGTCGTAGAAGGTGTCGAATAGGACGAAAATAGGTCGTTTAATGTTGGAAAAGAACATATGTGCGGATACCTGGTGACGTGGTATAATATTCTTCTGGGGGGTGACCTTGAATGTCCAGAAGAAGGAAAAGGAAAAAGAAAGCCGCGTTTGGCGGAGTTCTAAAATTCGAAGTTTACGGCATTGTGCTGATTACATTGGCGGTCATTGCGCTGTCGGGTGAAGCGGCAGTCGGTCGGTCGCTTTCCAAGATGTTTGGGCTGGTACTGGGGAAGTTTTATTTTGTCATACCCCTGATTGGCATTTATTACGGTCTGATGGTGATGATTCACCGCAAATGGCCAAATCAGTGGAACTCACGTAAAACGGGGCTGTTGCTACTGGTATTTGCCTTTACGCTTATGAGCTCTATTTCATCTATGGAGCAGCGTTTGGGGCCGATTAATGCACTTCAACCAGGCGGGGTGATGAGCCAGATACATATAGATATGCGTGAGCAGTTGCTGTCGCCTGACAAGGAAGGCCATACCTCAATGCTGAATAAGGATATTAGCGGGGGGTACATCGGCGCATTGCAGCTTACCGTGCTGTTGTGGCTGTTTGGTCTTATGGGTGCCAAGCTGATTATGATTGTAATGTTTGTGATTTGTTTTATGCTGCTGACCCAGCTGTCTTATGTGGATCTGGTGCGAATTGTTCGGACGAAGCTGCTGGCGGCAGGGGGAAGCGTTCGAAAAAAATGGATTGGTAAAGCCACTCCACTTTCGGCATCTGTCAGAGGTACTGGGAATAAAAAAATCAAGTCCGAGACGATTCCTGCGTATGAGGAAGATATGGATGATGATTTTGATGAAATGCAGCCTCCTGCACGTAAGCAGCCGATTTTCTTTCAGCTGTTTGGTCTTAAAAAACCGGCTGGAGAGGACAAGTATGATCGTTCCGTTCATGCTGATGAGGTTGATCATGAGCCTGCTTATGAAGCTGAGGAAGCACAGCCCTTATGGAGAGACGCCAAGCAAGCAGAAGAATTGCCCGATACTGTTGAACACTTAGAGGAGGAAGCTTCTGTTCCGATAAAAAGGTCACCGATCATTCGGGATTTCTTCGAGCAGGTGAAGCATGAGGAAAAAAGACCTGAGGATGAATCAGAGGCATCCTTGGCTGGGTCAGAGCAGACGGATTCATCTTATGATGAGTCGCTGGATGACAACTTTATAGATGCCGCTGTGAACACAGACACGGACGGTATGGCAACAATAGGTCATAATACACCGGACAGTGCAGACGGACGGGCCCAAGTGAATGCAACGGGGACGTCAGGCGAAGAGACTGAGGGCACAACTGCGGCCATTCCTACTCCACCGCCACCCAAGCCGTACAAGCTCCCTTCGTTCCGTTTGCTTTCCAAGCCACAAAACGTGGGCAAGGGTCTTGGGCAAAAGGATTACATGCAAACGGCACGCAAGCTGGAGGCCACATTGGAAAGCTTTGGCGTACGGGCAAAGGTACTGGAGGTTGTCCGTGGACCTGCGGTGACTCGTTATGAAATTCAGCCGGACATTGGTGTGAAGGTCAGCCGTATTGTGAGCCTGACGGATGACATTGCGCTTGCGCTGGCTGCGAAGGATATTCGTATGGAGGCTCCAATTCCAGGCAAATCGGCTATTGGTATTGAGGTTCCGAACAACGAGGTTTCTATTGTAACAATGCGTGAGGTTATGGAGACGACCGTTTTCCAGGAATCTGTATCCAATTTGTCCATCGCGTTCGGACGTGATATTGCAGGACAGACGATTGTTGGTAATTTGGCTAAAATGCCCCATTTACTTGTGGCCGGAGCAACCGGTTCAGGCAAATCGGTGTGTATTAACGGTATTATCACGAGTATTTTGTACAAGGCGAAGCCGGATGAGGTTAAATTTCTCATGGTCGATCCAAAAATGGTGGAATTGAACGTGTACAACGGTATTCCGCATTTGTTGGCACCGGTCGTTACCGATCCGAAGCGCGCTTCACTCGCTTTGAAAAAAATTGTAGTAGAAATGGAAAAACGTTACGAATTATTTTCCAAATCAGGAACCCGTAACATAGAAGGCTATAATAATTTGATGAAAGACAATCCTGCTGCGTTCCTGCCTTATATCGTCGTTATTGTGGACGAGCTGGCGGATCTGATGATGGTAGCTGCGGGGGATGTGGAGGATGCGATTGCAAGATTGGCCCAAATGGCGCGTGCCGCAGGGATACATCTTATCATTGCAACGCAGAGACCGTCGGTTGACGTAATTACCGGAGTTATCAAAGCCAACATTCCTTCGCGTATTGCCTTTGGCGTGTCCTCGCAGGTAGATTCCCGTACAATACTGGACATGGGTGGGGCTGAGAAGCTGCTTGGGCGTGGGGATATGCTGTTCATGCCGATGGGTGCTTCCAAGCCGGTTCGCGTTCAAGGAGCGTTCATGAGCGATCAGGAAGTGGAGAACATCGTTAACTATGTGCGTGAGCAGGGCGAAGCACAATATGATGAAACGCTGGTACCGGAGATAGAGGAAGTATCGGCTAATGCCGATGAAATGCTGGATGAGTTGTACGATCAGGCTGTCAACATCATTTTGGAGGCCAAGCAAGCATCTGTATCTCTGCTTCAGCGCCGCATGAGAATCGGCTATACACGTGCGGCCCGGTTGATTGACTCTATGGAGGCTCGTGGTGTCATCGGTCCTTATGAGGGAAGTAAGCCCCGTGAGGTGCTTATTTCATTGGAGCAATATCAGCAAAACAAAGTCAGTTCCTGACCATAGGCTTTACCGAAAATCGTATCCAAAATCGCTGTTTGTAAGTATGGTGGTTGTTTAAATCCGACAACACTAAGCGTACAGACAGCGATTTTTTTTGTTTTTTTTAAGGAATAGGAGTGGCCGAATGAAAGAAGATTAAAAGGGTGAATAGCTTTAAGCAGAGCTTGTCATAATAAACGTAGCCATCCTGTTAATCCAACAAAAGAAAGGTAGAGCGCAGCATATGAAAAAGACAATGGTCTGGATTTGCACGGGTATTCTCGCAGCCTCGGCTATCACGTACACAGGACTTATTGCGAACGTCTCTGCGCAGCATGCAGAGCCGCTGAGCACACAGCAGGAAGTACAAGCAACACAGCCTTCCCAAGCGACATTTAGCACAGAGGCGGTTAATTACGGTTCCTACGGTCAGGATGTATATGAACTGCAATCCCGTTTGAAGCTGTTGGGCTTTTTCGGGGCGGAAGTGGACAGTCATTTTGGCAGCAGTACATTGAAGGCTGTTAAGGGCTTTCAAAAAGAGTTTGGTATCACCCCTGACGGAGTGGTTGGGGCAAAAACAAAGCTAAAGCTGGTGAATGCAACCCCTAATTGGAAACCGACGGAAACGCCTTTACATCGTAAAAATGAGGCTTCTGCTCAGGGGAAGACAGCGGATAATAATAAACCGGATCAAAAAGATGAAACAATGGGATCAGCTAATACGATGGGACTGTCTGACAACGATCTCAAAATTATGGCTAACGCAGTCTATGGTGAATCCCGTGGCGAGCCGTTTGAAGGACAGGTTGCTGTGGCGGCAGTTATTTTGAACCGGGTCAAATCCCCCAGCTTTCCAAACACACCGTCTGGAGTGATTTTTCAACCGGGGGCCTTTACAGCGGTAGCTGATGGTCAAATCTGGCTCACGCCAAATGAAACTGCAACAAAGGCAGTTCGCCAGGCACTGAACGGCTGGGACCCAAGCGGAGGCTGCCTCTATTATTTTAATCCAAAAACAGCCACCTCCAAATGGATTTGGAGCCGCCCGCAGGTAAAGACGATTGGTCAGCATATTTTCTGCATGTAAACCACCGAAGCAGCCGGGAGCTTGTCTCCGGTTGCTTCTTGGCTTTTGCATCGTTAGAATAAAGATTGGCACACTTTACCTCCTTACAGGAAAAAGATTTACAGCGGCTCATGCTAATCAAAGGCTAGACGAAATTGACGTAACAAAGGAGTTTTGGACTTGAACAAAACAGGTTTCGAGCGTGGGACGCGCAGACAATTAAGGATTCATGTACTGCCAACCAAACGCTTCAAGACGTTTGCCATATCATTGTATGTAGGTACTCCACTACGAGAGGAAACGGTAACCCGAGTCGGACTGACCCCATTCGTATTGCGAAGGGGTACAGAATCATATCCGCAGACTACACAATTCAGAGAACAATTAGAGCAATTGTATGGCGCGGGCTTTGGATTTGATGTATATAAACGCGGAGATTATCAAATCGTGCAATTTCGCATGGATACGATTAATGACAGCTTTGTCAACAGCTCGGACAGCTTGCTGGATCGTTCATTTGCTTTTCTCGGAGAGGTGTTGACAAAGCCTGCATTGGAGAATGGAGCATTTCACACCGGATACGTCCAGCAGGAACGGGAAAACGTACGTAAGAAGCTGGAATCTATAGTCAATGATAAAATCCGTTATGCTGGAGAGCGCTGCATGGAGGAAATGTGCAAAAATGAGCCTTATCGTCTGCATCCCCTCGGTCAGCGGTCTGATCTGAATAGTATAGATGCGCAAGGCTTGTATAAAGCTTATGGAGAATGGCTAAATAACGCCAACATGGATTTGTATGTGGTTGGAGATACAACGCTGGAGGAAGTGGAGAAGTTCGTAGACCGCTATTTCCAATTGAACCGTTCTGAAGAAAAGGGATATGCTCATGAACAACCAAAAGCGGTGGAGCGTGATGTACAAACGGTGGTGGAGCGTCTTGATGTAAATCAGGGCAAGCTAAACATGGGACTGCGCACCCCGATTACGTATGGTGACGATCGATACGCCTCCGCACTGATGTACAACGGGATTTTAGGTGGTTATCCTCACTCCAAGCTGTTCGTCAATGTGCGGGAGAAGGAAAGTTTGGCGTATTACGCCTCATCACGGTATGACGGGCACAAGGGCATAGGGACGATTCAATCCGGTATCGAAATACCCAACTATGAAAAAGCGGTTACCATTATTCGCAAGCAACTGGAAGATACGCAAAATGGTGCGATTACCGAGCTGGAAATGACCCAGACACAGGCGATGATCCGCAATTTATTGAAGGAAATGCAGGATTCCGCTTTTGAAATGATCGCTTACGATTTTAACAGACAGCTTTCCGGCAAAGATCGGACGGTAGATGAGTTGCTGAGCCAGGTGGAAGCTGTCAAGGTGGAGGATGTTCAGGATGCCGCCCGGACGTTCCGACTGGACACCATTTATTTCTTGAGAGACCAGAAGGGGGAATAGCGGGTGGAGCACATACCTTATGAGCATTTGCAGGAAACGCTGTACTATGAAGTGATGGATAACGGATTGCACGTTTATGTGTTGCCCAAACCGGGATTCCAGAAGACATACGCTACATTTTCGACCAAATACGGCTCAGTCGATAATCATTTTCGTGTGGAAGGTCAGCAGCCGGTTAAGGTGCCGGATGGCATCGCCCATTTTTTGGAGCATAAAATGTTTGAAGAGCCTCAAGGTGATATTTTCGCTACTTTTTCCTCCAATGGGGCATCGGCCAATGCATTTACGAGCTTTGATCAAACGGTATATTTATTTTCCGCAACCGAGCATATTCAGGAGAATTTGACCACATTGGTCAATTTTGTACAACACCCTTACTTTACAGATGAAAATGTGGAAAAGGAAAAAGGCATTATCGGTCAGGAAATCAATATGTATGAGGATAATCCGGACTGGCGGAGTTACTTTGGCCTGATCGAAGCGCTATACAAGGTCCATCCGGTGCATATTGATATTGCGGGTACCGTTCAATCCATCAGCACGATTACGAAAGAAACGCTGTATAGCTGTTATGAGGCTTTTTACCACCCGAGCAATATGATTCTTTTTGTGGTAGGCGGAGTGGATCCGGCGGAAGTAATAGAACTGGTGCGTAACAATCAGGCGAAAAAGGATTACAAGCCGCAAGGAGAGATTGAGCGTATTTTTGACGAAGAGCCTGCTACTGTGGCAGAGAAGCGTCGTGAGGTAAAACTGGCGGTTTCTCTCCCTAAGCTGTTGTTCGGATTCAAAGAAGCCAAGGTAGGTCTCACGGGTGGGGAACTGCTTCGTCATGATCTGGAAACCAAGTTGATGCTTGATCTTTTGTTTGGTTCCAGCACGCAGCTGTATCAAAAGCTCTACGATGAAGACCTCATTTCAGATAGCTTCGGCCATGAGTACAACAGTACACCGCAGTATGCGTTCTCTGCTATCGGTGGAGATACAAAGGACCCGGATGGGCTGTTGGCGCGGATACGTGAAGAGGTGAGCTCCATTCAAAAACAGGGCTTCACGGCAGAACATTTTGAACGGGCACGTAAAAAGAAAATCGGCGGTTACCTGCGTATGCTTAATTCGCCCGAAAATATAGCGCATGAGTTTACGAGACACCGCTTCCGGGATAGCGATTTTTTCCAATTGCTTCCGGTCTATGAAAGTATTACACTTGAGGATGTTAACCGTCGTCTGAATGATCATATTCAGTGGGATCAGATGGCCATATCGCTGGTGGTGAGTCCGTAATGCCCAGGGAGAGGGAACCGATAACCACCAAGGATGGGGAATTAAAAGCCCTTGGCGATACGACTGTGCTGATCACAGGAGCAAGCGGCGGGATTGGAGCGGCTATTGCGGAGCGTTTTGCGGCTGTTGGGATGAATGTGGTCATTCACTACATGAAGTCCCATGAAAAAGCGAATGAAGTTGCCCGCCGTTGTATGGCTTATTCAGGCAAGGTGATGACCGTGTCAGCGGATCTGCGGAGCAAGGAGCAGATTGAACGCATGCGGGAGAAGCTGGAGAATCACGGAATGAAGCCAGATATTCTTGTGAATAACGCTGGATTATCTCATTATGGATTGCTGACAGATGTGTCGGAAGAGGAATGGGATGAAGTGATGGCCGTCAATGTGAAGGGAACCTTTTTGTGTACGCAGGTTTTTATGCCGCACATGATTTCCCAACGCTATGGCCGTATCGTGAATGTGTCTTCTGTATGGGGAATATGCGGCGCTTCGTGCGAGGTGCTGTATTCCACCACCAAAGGCGGGATCAACGCATTCACTAAAGCACTGGCTCAAGAAGTTGCACCTTCCGGCGTAACGGTAAATGCGGTAGCTCCGGGTGCAGTGGATACGTCTATGCTGGATCATCTGGACGAAGGGGAAATTTCCAGTCTCGAAGAAGAAATCCCTGCCGGTCGATTGGCTCGGCCTGATGAAATTTCATCACTGGTTTATTTTCTGGCGCTTCCTGAATCTGGTTATATTAACGGGCAGGTCATTAGTCCTAACGGAGGATGGGTGACTTGACGACAAGTACAGTGTTTGGAGGAAATCACCAGTATAGAGTGTACCTGAGAAGAACATATTATAACTGTTGATTTTAAATCTGAATCATCTAAGGAGGATTTAAGTATGTCAACAGTTGTTCAGAATTTCGATACCTGGAAGAAGTTCCTTGGTCAGCGTGTGGAACAGGCGGAGAAGCTGGGAATCAGCCAGGATACCATTTCAGAGCTTGCTTATGAAATCGGTGATTTTCTGGATGAGAAGGTCGATCCGGCCAACCACTCCAACCGCGCACTGAAAGAACTGTGGGGAGTTGCCGATGAGGACGAGCGTCACACTATCGCCCGGCTGATGGTCAAATTAGCCAAAAGCAACGCATAAGCAGGAACCAACATGAAAAGCTCCCTTTTGGGGGCTTTTCTGTAATGGTTACAGAGCTGTTCTTGTAATTCCTTTGTAATTTATATATCATAAACGTGATTGAGGCTTATGCGATTGTGTTGAATACAGGAAGCCTTTAGGGTCTCAATAATTGGTTTTGTCGAATGGTGTTATTCTATGATACAATAAGGCTTTGATTTGGAAATGTTAACGGTTTTGAATGTGAATGAGGTGCTAACGTGACGGAGGAATTGAAACAGTGGTACATGGAGTACAAGATACATAAAAATCGTCCCGGATTGCTGGGAGACATTGCTTCCATGCTTGGTATTCTGGGGGTTAATATACTGACGATCAACGGTGTTGAAGGCGAAAGACGGGGGATGCTGCTGGAAACGGACGATGACGAGAAGATACGCATTCTGGGAGATACTTTAAAAAAGGCCAGCAATATTACAGTTACGGCCTTGCGCGCTCCGAGGCTGGTCGATATATTGGCAGTAAGACACGGACGTTACATTGATCGGGATTCGGACGACCGCAAAACATTCCGCTTTACACGCGACGAGCTTGGGTTACTGGTCGATTTTTTGGGTGAAGTATTAAAGAGGGATGGAAATCAGGTGATTGGACTTCGCGGAATGCCTCGTGTGGGTAAAACCGAATCCATCATTGCCAGCAGCGTATGCGCCATGAAGCGCTGGACTTTTGTGTCTTCAACGCTCTTACGGCAGACGGTGCGGAGTCAGCTATCCGAAGAGGAAATGAACCCTAACAATGTATTTATTATTGACGGCATTGTGAGTACAATTCGGTCAAATGAAAGACATTATCACCTGCTTCAGGAAATTATGAGCATGCCGAGTACGAAGGTTATCGAGCATCCTGACGTTTTTGTGCGTGAATCGGGATACAGCTTCGACGATTTCAATTTCATTATTGAACTTCGCAATAATCCGGCTGAGGAAATTATTTATGATACCTTTACAGCCAGTTATACTGAAGATCTTTAAATAAGCGTAATTATACAAGGAGATGATGACATGTCAGAACTGGGTCAGCAATTAAAGGAGGCCCGGCTGCAAAAAGGATTGAGCCTTGACGATGTTCAGGAAATGACGAAGATACGCAAACGTTATCTGGAAGCCATTGAGACGGGCGATTACAAAGTGCTGCCGGGAAGCTTTTATGTCAGAGCTTTCATTAAAACGTACGCTGAAACAGTGGGTTTAAACCCCGACGAGATTCTGGAAGGACATAAAAGCAATGTACCTGAACCGGAGCCGGAAGCTGTCATGGAGCCTGTGACACAGAAACGCTCCAGCCGTCCCGCTACGATTGGAAACCTTAAGTGGTTGCCGACTGCTTTAATGTGGCTTTTTCTGGTTCTCATTGTTGGGGTTATTTATGCATATTGGGTGAGTAACAATCATACAGCTCCAAAAACAGCCGAGAATACAACGCCGATTACGACACCGATTACGTCCACTCCAAACAGCACCAAGGAGGGAACCACGACACCGCCGCAAAATACGACGACAACCCCTCCTCAGGGAAGTGCTCAGACGACCACGCCGAATAACGGTCAGACGGCAGCTCCAAATGGTGGCGGCGGACAAACCACTCCTGATGTTGGGCAAACGGGGCAAACCCAACCATCGGGAGGTACAGGAACGGATACGACCACTCCTGACAGTAGCCAACAGCCCAATACCACTACTCCGCAACAAGGTGTAACCGTGGCTCAGGATGGCAAGCAAGGCAAAACGACGATTTTTAAAGTGTCCAGTACAACCGGAGCTACAGTCAAAGTTGATATTAAGGCAACGGGAGAAAGCTGGCTTGAGGTATACAAGGGGCAAAACTCCCGTGGTGAAAAGCTGAGTTATGGCATGACCAAAAGTGGAGATGTCATGTCCTTTGATATAGGCCCGGAAGGCTTGTATATCAAATCAGGACGCTCTTCTGCCACGGATATTTCCGTAGCAGGCCAACCGATAACAGATAATAAATCGACGACTCGGGTTTTAATACAGCAAGGAGAAGCTTCTTCGACCGGAACGAGTGCCGGGGTGAGTGGTACTACTACGGATTCGAATACAGGCAGTACGGGTTCAACTCAGAGCGGTATAGATTCTTCGACTACTGGCGGTGAATAAACCCTCTATTGCGCGGAAATACTAATGACTGTAATTCATGGAAAGCCAGTCATTTCATTTTCCGCAAAGTGAGGTGTATACATTATGACCGTCAGCTGGATTGTGACAGGGCTTGGTATCATTGTCAGCCTGCTTGGTTATTATCTGACCCCAAGCGCATGGGGCTATGGCATACTGGGCTTTGGTCTTGCACACATTGTGCTGGGACTTCTGGATATGTTCCGGAATCCATCCCGTAGCCATAGTTAGAAAAGTTTACAGCTTGAATGAAATAAAGGCGTTTTTGTCCTTAACTGGCAAGAGCGCCTTTTTAGTGAGCGGATTATTGGATTTTTGTAATTGACTAGCCTATAATTAGTTATTGAACTTTGTTGTGGAAAGGAAAGTGAAACGATGGCTTCAGAAAATTCATTTGATATCGTCTCCAAAATGGATATGCAGGAATTGACCAATGCGGTTCATCAGACGGAGCGTGAAATTGAAACACGATTTGATTTTAAGGGGAGCAAAAGCAGCCTTAAGCTTGAAAAGGAAGCTCTTACAATTGCATCGGAGGACGAATACAAGCTCAATGCGGTAATTGATATTTTGCAATCTAAAATGGCCAAGCGCGGTTTATCTCTTAAAAACGTGGAGTACGGGAAGCTGGAGCCGGCGTCTATGGGTTCAGTGCGCCAGCGTCTTGCACTCAAGCAGGGGATTGATCAGGATAATGCCAAAAAAATTAACATTCTTATCCGGGACTCCAAGCTGAAAGTGAGAAGTCAGATTCAAGGTGATCAGATCCGCGTGACCGGAAAAAACAAGGATGATTTACAAGCGGTCATTCAGTTATTGCGCAAAGCGGATCTACCATTGGAACTTCAATTTATGAATATGAAATAAAGCCGTTTTCCCTTATGTAGATTGCAAGAAAAAATGATGCTTGATACGCCGGCAGGTTATTTTGACATGCGTTTTGCACCATATTATACTTGTAACGAAAATGCAGATGATCAGGTGTATAGCGGTATTCAAAACGATTTACATAGGATTGAATTCAATCCGAAAACTGCCATTTTTAATCAAGTACGATAATCAGGGGAGAGTGTGTTGTGAATTTACCCAACAGAATTACAATAACGCGGATTTGCCTCATCCCGGTAATGATGCTGGCCTTGCTGGTGGATTTTGATTTCTATCCGCCGCCGATTGAGATCGGAGCTTTTGAGCTGCCGTATAATCAGTTGATTGCGGCTATCATTTTCCTCATAGCCGCCAGCACGGATGGCCTTGACGGATACTTGGCCCGTAAAAATAACATGGTCACCAACTTGGGGAAATTACTGGACCCTCTTGCGGATAAGCTTCTGGTAACTGCTATTTTGGTCTCTTTGGTGGAAATGGGCAAAATTGATTCGTGGATTGTTGTTGTCATTGTTAGCCGTGAGTTTGCGGTTACTGGTCTGCGTCAGATTGCTTTATTGGATGGCTCTGTGGTCGCTGCAAGCAATTGGGGCAAATTAAAGACCATTATCCAGATCGTTGCCATTGTAGCGTTACTCATTAATAACTTCCCGTTTGTTTTTCTGGGTATTCCGTTTGATTTAATAACGATATGGGCCGCTGTGTTGATCACCATTTATTCGGGGATTGATTACTTTGTAAAGAATATCCATTTGCTGAGTTCCTCCAAAGTTTAACAGGATAAATTTTATGGAAACAGCAATAGGGACTAAACTTATTGCTGTTTCTTTTACATAATTCTCACAACATTCGCTCTACAGGAGGCAGAAACGATGAAAGCTGAAATCATCGCAGTAGGTACTGAATTATTGCTCGGACAAATTGTGAATACAAATGCCCAATATTTGTCACAAGAGTTGGCTACGATTGGGATTGATGTATATTTTCAGACGGTTGTTGGCGATAACATGGATCGGCTTCAGGAAGCGGTGCGTCTGGCTCAGAAGCGTGCGGATATTATTTTGTTCTCGGGCGGTTTGGGACCGACTCAGGATGATTTGACGAAAGATGCAATCGCCGCTGTGCTGGGGCGTAAATTGCATATAGACCGTCTCGCTATGGATAAGCTGGAACAGTTTTTCCGTAATCGAGGGGTAGAAATGACCGAAAATAATCGGCGTCAAGCGCTTTCCATTGAAGGGGCTACCCCGCTTGGAAATGAGACAGGTCTGGCTGTGGGCGATGCGATTGCACAGAATGGTAAATATTATGTGGTTTTGCCTGGACCGCCGAAGGAACTCAAGCCGATGTTTGAGAATCAGGCAAAACCTTGGTTGCTCCAGCAAGCACTGAGCGGTGAGGAACTGCCGATTTATTCAAAAATGTTAAAGTTTGCAGGAATCGGTGAGTCAGCTCTCGAAACCCGCTTATTGGATCTGATCCAATCACAGACAGACCCGACGATTGCTCCTTATGCCAAGGAGGGAGAGGTCACAATCCGTATATCCACCAAGGCGGCCAGCGAGAGCGAGGCACTGGTCAAGCTTGGGGCTACGGAAGCAGAAATTCAACAGCGTCTTTCGGAATACATGTATGCGAGCGAGGACGTCCCGCTGGAGAAGGTTATTGTGGATTTGATGTCCGATCGCGGACTGACTGTTAGCGCGGCGGAAAGCTGCACAGGTGGAATGCTAATGGAGCATATCACTTCCGTCCCGGGTAGTGCAGCTATGTTTCAGGGAGGTATCGTGTGTTATTCCAATGAAATGAAGAAGAAGCTGCTCAACGTGCCGCATGATTATCTAGAGGGGGACAATGCGCCCGGTGCAGTAAGCGAGGAGGTAGCTCTTGTACTTGCGGAGCAGGCAAGAATGGTCACGGACAGTGATTTCGGACTCTCGGTTACTGGTGTAGCTGGGCCAGGATATTCTGAGCGGAAGCCGGTTGGTCTGGTTTATATCGGTATTGCTGAGCGTGACAAAGAAACTGAGGTATACGAGCTGAAACTGAGCGGGAATCGTGAAACGATCCGTCTGCGGTCTGTTAAGGCAATCCTGTACAGATTATGGCGCAGACTGGTGGAAAATGAGCAGCTCTCTTAATGAGCTGTATCTGACGCGAGTTTTCATAGAGTTGTTTTAGGTAAACGACTAATGATATAATCATATTATCGGAAGAACCGTTGCAAAAGCCTTTTTGCCTGCGGTTCTTTTTTGATTTATGAGACAAATGGAAGCATAGAAGAGAACTGACTAACAAAAAAAACGAATGTATGTTCGAAAAAATGCTTGGCAAGCGTGTCAAAACAAGGTATTATTAAAGTACAAACAACGAAGGATGTGAGTTTATTGTCAGATCGTCGTGCTGCGCTGGATATGGCGCTCCGTCAAATAGAAAAGCAATTCGGTAAAGGTTCCATTATGAAGTTAGGTGAGTCCACACATATGCAAGTGGAAACCTCTCCCAGTGGTTCGATTGCTTTGGATATTGCGTTAGGAACGGGCGGCTTCCCGAGAGGCCGAGTTATTGAAATATATGGACCGGAATCGTCCGGTAAAACGACAGTAGCACTTCACGCTATCGCAGAGGTACAAAAAGCAGGCGGACAAGCCGCCTTTATCGACGCTGAGCATGCGCTTGATCCGTCGTATGCCAGCAAGCTGGGTGTTAATATTGATGAGCTGTTACTATCGCAGCCAGATACAGGGGAGCAGGCACTTGAGATTGCCGAAGCGCTTGTACGTAGTGGGGCAGTGGATATTGTTGTTGTTGACTCTGTAGCAGCACTTGTGCCGAAGGCGGAGATTGAAGGAGAGATGGGAGATTCCCACGTTGGTCTTCAAGCCCGTTTGATGTCACAGGCATTGCGTAAGCTGTCCGGTGCTATTAACAAGTCGAAAACGATTGCTATCTTTATTAACCAATTGCGTGAAAAAGTAGGCGTTATGTTCGGTAATCCTGAAACGACACCAGGCGGACGTGCTCTGAAATTTTACTCCACTGTACGTTTGGATGTCCGTCGTATTGAGAGCTTGAAAATGGGGAACGACATTGTAGGTAACCGCACACGTATTAAAGTAGTGAAGAACAAGGTGGCACCTCCTTTCCGTCAGGCCGAGGTGGATATTATGTACGGCGAAGGCATCTCCAGAGAAGGCAGCTTGATCGACATTGGCACAGAGCATGACATTGTTGACAAGAGCGGAGCCTGGTATTCCTATGAAGGTGAGCGACTCGGTCAGGGACGTGAAAATGCAAAGCAATTTTTGAAGGAAAATCCGAACATTGCTAGTACGATCGAGCAAAAAATTCGTGTGGCCAGCAATCTGATTACGACGGTAGCTCCCCCGACAGAAGAAGAGTTGGCACAGCAAGCCAAGGAAGAGCAGGAATTGCTGGAGCTTGAATAAAGCTTAGTTAATGCCTGGTTTGTGAATGAAGCCGGGGTTATGGCACAGTCTGTTTGAATAGCATGATTCTGATGCCCTGCACAGTTGTGCAGGGCATTTTTGCATCGAATATGGCCTAATGTTAGCTGACATTTTACTGATGCGTGGCGGGCGTTCTCGGCTTGCCTTCGTGAATATCAAAGTGAGGGAAGCACATTGCAATTGGAAGATGAAGGTGGACATATTTCGAAAGAAGATAAGCAGCAAGGTATTTTCCTTTTTCCCGATCATGAGGAATTGATGATTACGAGGGTGGAACAGGGACAGGGCAGGAAACGCGGAAGATACACGATTCATTTTGGTCCGTATTCATTGTCCATACTGGAAGATGTAATGATCAAGTTCAATATGTTCAAGGGAACGACTTTTGTCAAAAAGGAACTGGAAGAAATCGTTCTGGCGGACGAAAAGCAACAGGCGTATGTGCAGGCACTTCGTTATTTGGGACGAAAGCCGCGTACACGTCAGGAGATTGAGCAGCGTTTGACGCAAAAGGAAATGGGTCAAGCTGTAATTGCTGAGGTATTGGACCGTCTGGAGCGGGAACAACTTGTGGATGACGATCTGTACGCCCGTCAGTGGGCAAGGCAACGCATAACGAGCCAACGGAAGGGGAAGATGTGGGTAAGGCAGGAACTGCGTCAAAAGGGCATTTCTAAAGCCTCTATCGGGGAAGCTTTAGATGAGGTCAGCGATCAGGAGGAATGGGAGAGTGCTTTGATAGTCGGACGCAAGAAATGGAATCAGGTGCGTGGAGATATAATGGAGAAAAAACGGAAAACGTACCCCTTTCTCATGAGACGCGGGTACTCGGGGGATATGACACGCCGCGTAGTTAATCATCTTACGATGGCCGAGCAAGACGGGGCTTCCGATGACGAGGAATTATCACTGTGGGATGAATAGCTTCAAACAGCCGGGCATCCATTAGCTGGCATAGGCGAACAGGATGAGCTGGTTATCACATGGAAAGCCACATGGTAATCTACTAAAGTTTGCATTCCCTTGACAATGCCATTTGTCAAATAATAAAATATATATGAAACGATGCTTGTGGAACACCCTTTTTCCTTCCAAAAAAGTGGAGTCCATGGGTACGTTCTCATCGCCAAATAACAAGTGATGCCGCTATGCCAGGCGGAATTGTACATGTGAAAGCATGTGCATATGAAATGAAACGGCTGCGTGCCGTTATCTTAGTTTGACGATCAAAGCTAATGTGACAATTGCAAAAAGTCCCAAGGAATGCCTTGGAGGAACCAACGAGGAGGTGAACAGTATGATGATGACTGCGATCTGGTTCGTTCTCGTTGCTGTAGCCGCGTTATTCTTTGGGTTCGGGATTGGTTATTTTATTCGCAAATCTATTGCAGAAGCTAAAATCTCCAGTGCGGAAGAAGCTGCCGCGCAAATCGTGGAGAACGCGAAAAAAGAGGCAGAAGCGCTGAAGAAGGAAACGGTATTGGAAGCGAAAGATGAAATTCACCGCATCCGTGCCGAAGCTGAAAAGGAAACTCGTGAGCGTCGTAATGAAATTCAACGGCAGGAACGAAGACTGCTGCAAAAAGAAGAATCGCTGGATAAAAAATTGGAATCGCTGGAACGTAAAGAAGAACAAGTGGCCAACAAAGAGAAACGAATTGATGAAACCCAGCAGCAGATTGATTTGATTTACAAGAGTCAGGTAACTGAGCTGGAGCGTATTTCCAATCTGACGACAGAAGATGCGAGAAGTATTATTCTGTCCAACGTAGAACAGGAAGTACGTCATGAAACCGCTCAGATGATTAAGGAAATTGAGCAGCAGGCTAAAGAGGAAGCGGACAAAAAGTCTCGTGAAATCATCACACTGGCCATCCAACGCTGTGCGGCGGACCATGTAGCGGAAACGACGGTTTCCGTGGTTACGTTGCCGAACGAAGAAATGAAAGGCCGGATTATCGGACGTGAAGGCCGTAATATCCGTGCGCTTGAAACCCTTACGGGAATTGACCTTATTATTGATGATACGCCGGAAGCAGTTATTTTGTCCGGATTTGATCCGATTCGCAGAGAGATTGCGCGTACTGCGCTTGAGAAGCTCGTAGCAGACGGACGGATACATCCGGCTCGTATTGAAGAAATGGTGGAAAAATCCCGTAAAGAAGTGGATGAACGAATCCGCGAGTATGGCGAACAGGCCACCTTCGAGGTGGGCGTGCATAGCTTGCATCCGGATTTAATCAAGATCCTGGGACGTCTCAAGTTCCGTACAAGCTACGGACAGAACGTATTGAAGCACTCGATGGAAGTTGCATACTTGACAGGTCTGATGGCCGGGGAATTGGGCGAGGACGTTACACTGGCAAGACGGGCAGGGTTGCTGCATGACATCGGGAAGGCGCTGGATCACGAAGTGGAAGGATCACACGTTGAAATTGGCGTGGAACTGGCGAAGAAGTACAAGGAACACCCGGTTGTCATCAACAGTATTGCTTCACATCACGGCGACTGCGAAGCGACTTCAGTGATTGCCATGCTGGTTGGAGCGGCAGATGCCTTGTCGGCAGCAAGACCGGGAGCACGGCGTGAAACACTGGAGACGTACATCCGTCGTCTTGAGAAGCTGGAACGCATTTCCGAGTCTTTTGAAGGCGTGGAAAAATCGTACGCTATTCAAGCTGGACGCGAAGTTCGCGTCATGGTGCAGCCAGAGAAAATTGATGATGCGGAAGCATTCCGACTGGCTCGTGATATAACGAAAACGATCGAGAATGAACTGGATTACCCGGGACATATCAAGGTTACCGTCATTCGTGAGACCCGGGCGGTAGAATACGCAAAATAAAGTAATTTAACGAAAAGTGGCCGCTGTGTGTAGGGCCACTTTTCATTATGTAAGGCAGACTAGGGAGGGTTTTCTATCAACGTATTATTTATTGGAGATATTTTCGGTAGTGTAGGCAGAAAGGCATTAAGGGAAAATCTTCCTTCGCTAAAATCAAAATACAACCCGCATATCATTATCGTGAATGGGGAAAATTCAGCTTCAGGAAGAGGCATTACTCCAGCCATCGCCAGAGAATTTTTTGATTGGGGCGTACATGGTATTACAATGGGTAATCATACTTGGGACAATAAGGATATATTTGATTTTATAGACGATGAGCCACGTATTATACGTCCGGCAAACTTTCCTCCAGGAACGCCGGGGCGAGGCTATACCGTGGTGAAAGGTGGAGGCAAGGAGTTGGCGATCGTTAACTTGCAGGGCAGAACCTTTCTCCCGCCCATCGATTGCCCGTTCCGTGCAGCAGATGAGATCGTAGATGAATTGCGCAAGAAGCATAAGCACATTCTGGTTGATTTTCATGCCGAAGCGACATCGGAAAAAATTGCTATGGGCTGGCATCTAGATGGCCGTGCTTCAATTGTGGTTGGTACACACACCCATGTGCAGAGCAACGATGAAACGATTTTACCACAAGGAACAGCGTATCAGACAGATGTGGGTATGGTAGGTCCCTATGAAGGAGTACTTGGCATGCAGAGAGACGCCGTGTTGCAGAAATTTCAGACTCAGCTTCCAGTACGTTTTCAACCGGACAACGGAAAATGGCATTTTCACGCTGTTAGCGTAGAACTGAATGACAACGACGGTATGGCGCGTAAAATTCAGAAAATTAGACTCAAAGAAGATGAATGGCGGATGGATTAACCTTTTTTGGAAATTGCTTTAGGAAAGAATAAGGAAAACTGTCATCAAAAAGCAGGAATTTTTTGCTGACCCTCGAATAACATCTAATAGTGGAATCAAACCATCATCATTCCCAGGGGAGGTACTTACTATGGATGTATTAAAAGTATCAGCAAAATCCAATCCCAATTCAGTTGCAGGCGCACTCGCAGGGGTACTGCGTGAACGCGGAAATGCCGAATTGCAGGCGATTGGAGCGGGTGCACTGAACCAAGCCATTAAAGCTGTAGCCATTGCCCGGGGATTTGTCGCACCAAGCGGAGTGGATTTGATTTGTATTCCTGCTTTTACGGATATTGTTATTGACGGAGAAGACCGGACTGCAATCAAGCTGATTGTAGAGCCAAGATAATAAATGCTAGTTGTTGAGCCTGTTTACGATGGTGTAAACGGGCTTTTTTGCATGGAGGTCGCCTGTTATTACATAGATTGTAAGATCAACTTTATCTCGTTGTAATCTATGAATGGAGGTAAGATGCATGAACAGTAAACTACACACGAAATGGTCGGTTGCCGATTTGCATTGTGATGTGTTGTGTAAGATGCAGCTTAACCCGCAGGTGGATTTCAGTCATCCTTCGCTTGATGTTACAAGAGAGCGTTTGTTAGAAGGCCATGTGAACTTGCAGACATTCGCTATATATATTTCCCAGGTGCTGGGTACGCCAAGATTTGAGCATGTCATTCGTCAGGTTGAACTCTTCAGACAGCATATGATATCCCCATCTGTCGGGTTGAAGCCGCTATTGTGGAAGGAAGACTTGGAAGAACGTAAGGATATATCAGTGGGACATCTGGAAGGGAATGAAATAAAACAACATCAAGGATCACCGTGGGCTCTGCTATCGCTGGAGGGAGTGGAAGCGCTGGAAGGAAATCCGTTTTATGCTGAACTGTGCTATGCCTTGGGAATCCGATTGATCGGGCTGACGTGGAATTATGCAAATTGGGCTGCTGACGGCATTATGGAGCAGAGGGGAGGCGGACTGACTTTCAAGGGGCATGAGTTGGTCAAGCGCTGTAATGAGCTAGGTTTGCTACTAGATGTATCGCATTTGTCTGTACAAGGCTTCTGGGAGGTGCTGGAGGAGGCGGCTCAACCGCCGATTGCTTCGCACTCCAACGCCTTCGCGGTATGTCCTCACCCACGTAATCTTCGGGATGAACAGATTCGTGCGCTGATTGCGCGTAATGGACGGATTGGTTTGACTTTCGTAACGATGTTTCTCAAAGAGCAGGGTACGGTGACCGCTGAGGATTTGTTGCCACACATTGAACATATTTGTTCACTAGGCGGCGAACGGCACTTGATGTTCGGATCTGATTTTGACGGTATTGAGCATCATGTGCAGGGGCTGGAGCATTCAGGGAAATATCCACGTTTTGCGGAACTGCTGCTGAAGCATTATTCCGAGGAACTGGTCAAGGGGTGGCTGGGAGAACATGCGCTGGAATATCTGCAAACGAATCTGCCTTCTAAAATGTCTTTTTAAATGAATCCATTTCATAATACCCTCAGTAGCTTTAATCAAGAGTACATATAGATCAAAATGGTTTGATTTGTCTATATGTAGTATACATTTCGCTTGGCTTAATCATTTATGAAATGGATTCAAATAGCTATTTAATAGCAGTTATTTTTGGTTGCTTCATACCCTTGACAATGCGAGTTATATTACGAAATAATTGGAGCATCCTAGTATTGCATGGTGCTAAAACAACGCTTGCTGAAATATGACATACCTTGGGGCGAGCCTGACGAGTCACCATGCTGTACCGCCATGTCAGAGGGGAGCTCCATTACATAATGTTGATAAAAAAGGTTACCTGGCTTGAACTCTTTTATGACTTATTGTTCGTAGCCGCTGTCTCCAAGGCCACTCATGTTTTACTACATGTTGAACATGGTAGTATTTCTTTGGAGCATCTGGCGAAGTTTATTTTGATTTTTATTCCGATATGGTGGGCTTGGGTAGGACAAACGGTCTACAACAATCGTTTTGGTCAAGACAGTATGACGCATCGAATCTTTATGATTCTGCAATTGTTTTTCGTGTTAATTATGACCGCCAGCCTGAATGTAGATTTTGATGCATATTATGTATCTTTTTTTGTTGGCTATATTGGTTTAAGAGGCTTGACCGTCATTCAATATTTACTTTCAGCACCTCAAGAAACGGCTAATAAACAGGAAACAGCTCGTTTTTTTGGGACCTATTTTTGGATTGGAATCGCCATCTCTAGCTTCTCCCTCTTTTTTGACTCTTGGATTCGATATTTGATTTTATATGTTGGCATTGCTGTTGATATCCTCGTTCCTTTGATCGGTCGTAAAAAATTGGTGATTACACCTATCCATACGGAGCATCTTTTAGAGCGTTTTGCACAGTTCACCTTAGTCCTGCTTGGCGAATCGGTGATCAGTATGCTTTCTGTTTTACAATCCGATCATTTTACGGTATCCTCCGTTGTATTTGCTGCCTTGGCTTTTGTATTAGTCATCGCAATCTGGTGGCAGTATTTTGAGAACATGGAGAAGCATGTAGATAAATCAAAACAAACAGCAGGGCAAACTATTATGTATGGTCATTTGTTTATTTATCTTTCACTTAGCATGCTGGCAGCTTCGATACAGCTCTTATTTTTGGGACAAGTAGCCTATATCTTTGTTCTTTGCTTTACCTTTGCTTCAGTACTTATTTACTTTTTGTCGGTTTTGCTGGTATTCCATCGGTACAGATTAAGTCATCTTAAACCAAGCCTTAGAGTTATTTTTTTCTTAACTGGAGTCCTCTGTGTCTTGTTTATCCTTAACATATTTATTGTTGTTCCCTCTCATCTTATGTTAGCTGAAATCATGCTGTTCTTTATCCTGTTCGCTAAAATGACAGTTCACGATATTAAAGGCTGAATAGGGCGAAATACGGAACTTTGTATCGCTTTCCTTTTCTTTCTTGGCAAAGTAGGAGTATAATAATGTGGATGTGTAAAGTATTGTATAGAGAAAAAGGAGTGACCATACGATGAGTAAAATCGTACCTGTCGGCGTTTCCGCACGCCATATTCACCTGACTCAAGAGCATATTGAAATTTTGTTCGGAGCAGGCTATCAACTGACTGAATTTAAACCATTGTCCCAACCAGGACAATTTGCCGCAAATGAAACGGTAGCTGTAATTGGTTCTAAGGGCCAATTTGATAAGGTTCGTATTTTGGGACCCGCTCGTCCGGCTTCCCAGCTTGAAATCTCTCGCACAGATTCCTTTGCTATTGGTGTAAAAGCGCCTGTACGCGAATCTGGCAGCATTGACGGTACACCAGGAATCACAGTAAAAGGACCAGCCGGAGAAGTGGAACTGCAAGAGGGTGTAATCGTAGCTGCCCGTCATATTCATTTCCATACATCTGATGCAGCGAAATGGGACATTAAGGACAAGCAGTTGCTGAAAGTACGCGTCGGCGGCGAACGTGGTCTTGTATTCGAAAATGTTCTTGCACGTGTGTCCGATTCTTTTGCTTTGGATATGCACATTGATACAGATGAAGCGAACGGAGCCGGTGTGAAAAACGGTGACAACGCTGAAATCGTAGACTAATATACGTATTTAATGCCGAAAGGCTAAGGGTCCGATTCTTGCTAAAGAGTCGGGCTTTTTTACATACTAAGGATTCTCAAAATGGTTACCTATAAAATTATGGACATTAGATTCACCGCGTAACCAATGGGCGTTCACGGGGATATATGGCGATGGCTTATAAATCATGCTATAATTTAGTGTAATGCCTTTTTCAAAGGAGTTTTTACGGGCTAAAAAGAGATGTACCCATAGCAAAGATACAGTAAAAGCGTAATTGGCGTGAAATAGATGGTGTAAGGAGTGACCAAAGGAATGGCCAAGGAAACGAAAGATTACTCCAAATATTTTGATTTCTCGGATGCAAAGCTCATTTCTCAGGATGAGCACAGCAAGAAGATCCGCATTCGCGGACGTGAAATCAATATTATGGCGGAGCCGAATCATAGAAAAGAAAAGCAACGCGGTAAAGAAGACGTACAGGTATTGTACGATAATGCAGTTCCGGATGAGCTGAGGCATATCGGTGAGGGAAAGCATTACATTGTGTACACATTCGGATGCCAGATGAACGAGCATGATTCCGAAACGATTAAAGGATTACTGGAGCAAATGGGTTATCAGGCGACAGAGGATCGTAAGGAAGCGGACATCATCTTGCTGAATACATGTGCGATCCGTGAAAATGCGGAGGACAAAGTATTTGGTGAGCTGGGTCACCTCAAGCATCTCAAGACCGAGAAGCCGGGTATGCTGCTTGGCGTATGTGGTTGCATGTCGCAGGAAGAGAGCGTCGTCAACCGGATTTTGCAAAAGCACGGTTTTGTCGACATGATTTTTGGTACCCATAATATCCATCGCCTGCCGCAGCTTGTCAAGGAAGCACTCTTTAGCAAAGAAATGGTGGTCGAGGTGTGGTCCAAGGAAGGCGACATTATCGAGAACCTGCCTAAGAAGCGCGAGGGTATGCGGGCTTGGGTGAACATTATGTACGGCTGCGATAAATTTTGCACCTATTGCATTGTTCCATTCACACGCGGTAAGGAAAGAAGTCGTCGTCCCGAGGATGTCATTGCTGAGGTAAGGGATTTGGCACGTCAGGGCTTTAAGGAAATTACTTTGCTCGGTCAGAACGTCAATGCCTATGGCAAGGATTTGAAGGATATGAATTACAGATTCGGAGATCTGATGGACGATATGCGTAAGATTGATATCCCCCGTATACGTTTTACAACATCACATCCGCGTGATTTTGATGACCACTTGGTTGAAGTGCTTGGTAAGGGCGGTAATTTGGTGGAGCATATCCATCTGCCTGTTCAATCCGGCAATACGGATATATTGAAGAAAATGAACCGAAAATATACACGTGAGCGCGTTCTGGAGCTGGCGGCGAAGATCAAAGCGGCAGTTCCGCATGCTTCGCTGACAACGGATATTATCGTAGGTTTTCCAGGCGAAACGGACGAACAGTTTGAAGATACCGTTTCTCTCGTGCGCGAGGTCGGTTACGACTTTGCCTACACCTTTATTTATTCGCCACGGGAAGGTACGCCAGCCGCGTCCATGGAAGATAATGTTCCTATGTCGGTCAAAAAAGAGCGTCTCCAGCGTCTGAACAATGTAGTGAACCAAAACAGTCTCCGCTTTAATGGTAGATTGCGTGGCGAGGTGGTTGAGGTGCTGGTAGAAGGCGAGAGCAAAAATAACAGCGAGGTGCTTGCCGGCCGGACCCGATCCAATAAGCTGGTGCATTTTGAAGGCTCCAAGGATTTGATCGGGACCTTTGTGCAGGTGAAAATTACGGAGCCTATGACCTTTTACATCAAGGGTGATTTGGTTCAAACTGCCGTCGCGGTCAACGGTTAACAAAATATCGTAGCAAGGTTTGCATGTGGATCAAATATGAACTGTATGTACGACCTTATTAAGTGAGAAAAGGAGCGATGGACAGTGACAGAGGAGCGGTTGCAACAGTCAGAGCATCAACCGGCGGCGCGCCAGCATGATCATTTGGTCAATCGCGATATGATATTGGCGAAAGCCCAAGAGTTGGCGGGTATTTTGGGCAACAGTGAGGAAGTGCAGGTATTTCGGAAAGCAGAAGATAAAATCCGCGATCATGAGCGCATCCAGCATCTGATTACAGCGATGAAGAAAAAGCAAAAGGAAATTGTGGCCTTCGAATCCTTGAAGAATCAAACCATGATTGCCAAAATAGAGGCCGAGCTTCAGGAGCTTCAAGAAGAGCTTGACGGTATTCCGATTGTAACGGAGTTTCAACAAAGCCAGGTAGAAATTAATGAGCTGCTGCAAATGGTTATCATGGCAATTCGTGATACAGTTGCCGAAAAGGTGAATGTAGAAGAGGGAAAAAGTACTTCTTCCTCCAATTGCAGTGACTAGAATGATGTATGGTGTGGAGGCTCAGCCTCCACGCCTTTTTTTCAGGAGCAACTTGTAATCATATGTACTGTGCCAGATTCCAAGAGGAAATGGGGCCTCATAGAAAGGATGGAAACAAGGAATGGACATCTTGCGTAGTTTGGTAGAGGATGAAGTAAATACATTTTGGGAGTATTTGGGCTGTGAATTGATCGAAGCTGATGCGAAAGAGGTACATATCGCTTTACAGGCTGGGCCACAACATACCAACGTGGTGGGTATTGTTCACGGTGGCGTACTCACAACATTGATGGATCAGGCGATGGGGATGGTTAGTATGGTTTCACGCAATATGGAATTATGTGTGACGACGAATCTGAACGTTCATTTTTTGTCAGCCATGAAACAAGGACGATTAGAGGTTAAGGCACGGATTCTCCATCAAGGGGGACGTACCATAACGACGGAGGCGGAAGTGAAGGATAGTGAAGGAACGCTCGGCTGCATGGCTACGGCGACATTCCGGGTATTGCGTAAACAACCTGATCATTTGGATAAGGCCTGACGCTTGACAAAACTTTTTATTATGTCATAATGAATTTATCAAAACGATATAATGTGGTGATGCCAATGGATAACGAACGTATAAACGAAGAGACGCAGAAGGCGTCGTACAACATTAAGAAATATCGCACCCCGGATGGTGCTCCGGCAGATATCGTCATGTTCACCTTAACCAAGCGGGAGCGCAAGACGGTGACAAAGACGTTGCCGATCCGTGAGCTGAAGGTAATGCTTATCAAGCGTCGTAGTTGGCCGTTTGCCGGACGTTGGGCGTTGCCGGGGGGCTTTTGTCAGGAAGATGAATCCATTTACGGAGCTGCCAAGCGCGAGCTGTTAGAGGAAACCGGTGTGGACGGCGGTCATCTGGAGTACCTAGGTGTGTATAGTGGACCTGGGCGTGATCCGCGCGGGTGGATTATATCGCATGCGTTTTTTGCACTGGTAGAGGAATGGATGCTGGAGCAGCGGCAAGCGGCGGATGATGCTTCCGAGGTTGGGCTGTTCACGATCCGTGAAGCGCTGGAGGAATTAGAGCTGGCGTTTGACCACCGGGACATTATTGTGGATGCCTACCGGAAGATTCAGTTGCAAATGCTCCAGACGACGATAGCCAAGCAGTTTTTGCCTCTGCATTTTACATTGGGTGAGCTGTATCAGGTCATTCAAAGTGTTGTACCGGATTTCGAAGAGCCGAACTTTATTCGCAAAATAACGTCGACTCGCAGCAGACAGGGAATATTGGAAGAGGTACGGGACGAGAACGGCAAACCGCTCAGCTCCAATCAGTA
Organism: Paenibacillus terrae; assembly: GCF_005217525.1. Classification (GTDB taxonomy): domain Bacteria; phylum Bacillota; class Bacilli; order Paenibacillales; family Paenibacillaceae; genus Paenibacillus; species Paenibacillus terrae_C. Next base: position 473,998 of record NZ_PNXQ01000014.1, read on the forward strand.
TTCACAGAGACCGGCACAGCTTTATCGTTTTAGTGACAGGGTGCCGCGGTTGTCTATCTACACTTAATGTAATGTAGTAGGTCACGTAAAGAAGCGCACAATCTCCAATTTGAGGATGAAGGAGCTGGCCGTACGATGAAGGCATTGATTGTTATTGATTACACGAATGATTTTGTGGACGGCAGTCTGCCTGTAGGCCAACCGGCAATTGAGCTGGATGATCGGATGGCAGCTATTACGCAGTTGTATGTGGATCAGGGGGACTTTGTCGTAATGGCAGTGGATCTGCATGAGGAAAATGATTTTTATCACCCGGAAAGCAAGCTGTTTCCTCCACATAATATTCGTGGAACCGGGGGACGAGATTTGTATGGCAAGCTCCATAACCTCTATGCTACACAGAGTGATTCCATCTATTGGATGGATAAAACACGATACAGCGCCTTTGCTGGCACGGATCTGGAACTCAGATTGCGTGAACGTGGTATTACGGAAGTTCATTTGATCGGTGTCTGTACGGATATATGTGTACTGCATACGGCTGTAGACGCTTATAACAAAGGTTTTGCGATTACGGTATACAAGGACGCTGTGGCGAGCTTTAATCAGGCCGGACATGATTGGGCTTTGGGTCATTTTCAGGGCAGTCTCGGAGCCGACGTATGGTCGGCTGAGGATACGATTTTACGCCAGAAGAAGTAAATAACTTAACGATTGTGCACCAATATCCGATAACAAAATGGAGTCGGATATTGCTGAATACGGATGGACAAGACGGTACGCCGCTGCAAAACCGGGGACAGTCAGAGAGGATGATTACGATGCAGTCAACGAGCCTCGCATTACATACAGATAAATATCAAATTAATATGATGTACGCCCACTGGGTGAACGGAAGTCACCAGCGCAAAGCTGTGTTTGAGGCATATTTTCGCAAGCTACCTTTTGGAAACGGATATGCGGTGTTCGCAGGTCTGGAACGCATTGTGAATTATATTGCAAATCTGCGCTTTACAGAAGAGGATATCCGTTACCTCTCAGAGCAAGAGGAGAAGTATGATCCCATGTTTCTGGAGGCATTGCGCCAGTTTAGGTTTGGCGGAGCCGTTCATTCGATGAAAGAAGGGGCACTCGTTTTTCCGAATGAGCCTCTGGTACGCGTCGAAGGAACGATTATGGAAACACAACTGGTTGAGACAGCGTTGTTGAATTTTATGAACTACCAGACGCTGATTGCGACGAAGGCGTCGCGCATCAAGCAGGTTGCAAGCGGAGATACGCTGCTGGAATTTGGCACACGGCGGGCGCAGGAAGCAGATGCGGCGATTTGGGGAGCACGGGCAGCTTATGTAGCGGGCTTTGACGCAACTTCTAATATGTTGGCAGGTGAGCACTTTGGTATTCCGACCAAGGGAACACATGCTCATTCCTGGGTGCAGACCTTTATGAGCGAGCAGGAAGCTTTTGACGTGTATGCGAAGGTTTTACCGGATCAGGTCACACTGCTGGTGGATACCTTTGATACGCTGGAGAGTGGCGTTCCCCATGCGATTCGGACAGCGAAGATGCTGGAGAGTCAGGGTAAACGGATGAATTCGATCCGGCTGGATAGTGGTGACTTGGCTTATTTATCCATTCAGGCTCGGGAAATGCTGGATGCCGAAGGGCTGGATTACGTACAAATTGTAGCCTCCAATGATTTGGATGAGAATACAATTTTCAACTTAAAGGCCCAAGGCGCGCGTATCGATGTATGGGGTGTGGGGACACAGCTCATTACAGCTTCGGATCAACCTTCATTGGGCGGGGTGTACAAGCTGGTCGAACGGGAAGTAGAAGGCGAAATGCTGCCGACGATTAAAATTTCGGGCAATCCGGAAAAGGTATCCACACCGGGCAAGAAGGATGTATATCGTATTATAGATAAGAAGAAAGGGAGAGCTGTTGCCGATTATATATCTTTTCCGGACGAAGACCGTCCGCGCAATGGAAAGCGGCTGAAACTCTTTAACCCGTTGCATCCGTACATGAAGAAGTATGTGGAAAATTACGAGGCAGTTCCGATGCTGGAGCCTATTTTCGTAAATGGGCAGAAAGTGTATGAACTTCCCGGTCTGGATGAAATTCGCGCATACCATACTTCCCAGTTGCAACTGTTCTGGCCGGAATATTTGCGGAAAATGAACCCTGAAATTTACCGTGTAAATCTCAGTGAAAAGGTATGGGGGCTGAAACAAAAGCTGATCGACAGCTATATGCAGCCAGAAGTGGAAGAAAAGGAATAGTTTTAAGAGGCACCCTGCAAATGATGGGGTGCCTCTTTGTGTTTCAGAGCGTAAGAGGAAAATCTGTGTGTTATTTGTAAATTTCCCTCATGACATGCCGCAGCTCAGGTATAATAATGCGCTCCATCGCCAAACGGACGGCTCCACGTGAGCCTGGCATAGAAAACACGGCTGTCCGGCCGACAGTGCCAGCTACAGCACGACTCAATATCGCTGCAGAACCAATATCCTCGGCAAAGCTTAAATAACGGAAGATTTCCCCGAATCCGGGCAGTTCCTTATCCAGCAGAGAGGATACGGCTTCATATGTGGTATCACGCGGGGAAATACCGGTGCCGCCTGTCAAAAGTACGGCCTCAATGTCATCGCGTTCAGCGGCTTCGGATACGAGGTGCCGGATGCCGTCATAGTCGTCTCTGACGATAACATATCGGACCACCTGATAGCCGTTCGTTTCCAACAGATCCACCAGTAAGCGCCCACCGGTATCTGTTTCCAGCGTACGGGTATCGGAGACGGTTACAACCATGCAGCTAACCTGCTGCGGGGCCTCCCGCCGATGCTCATCTACAGAAGATATATTCATTGCAATGCTCACTCCTCGATCTATGGTTAGACATACTCTTTTTACAATAGAGGAATGATTGCGGGTGTGCAAGTCAGGAGCAGGCATCAGGGAGTTGTGTGATTTATCCCCTTGCACGGGTGGGTTGGAATATAGTACACTCCCTTACATAAGTCGGGATTTTTGTCTGGTCATTGATGAAAGCGTGCACAACGGTTGATTAATCTCAATTGTCGGCGGGTAATAATACAGCAGGGTCAACAACAGGGAGGTAATGTATTATGAAACATTCATACCAACAATGCGTGGATGCTTGCCTGGAGTGTATGAACGCTTGCAACGTTTGTTATGTGGCGAGCTTGAAGGAATATGATTTGGCTATGCTGCGCGAGTGTATTCGAGTGAGCCGGGAATGTGCAGAAATATGCGGGTTTGCCGCTCAAATGTTGGAACGTGGAAAGGAATTTGCCGAGCAAATTTGTGAGTTATGTGCCAAAGCCTGTGAAGTATGTGCTGCTGAATGCAGTAAGCACTCCCCTGAGCATTGCGAGCAATGTGCAGAAGCCTGCCGCCGTTGTGTTCAGACTTGCCGCCAAATGGTGGCTGTGTAATTACATATTATCAAGTCAACATATGAACAGAAAATAAAAGATTGCTTTCCACTGGATAGGTTTGTATAATGATGGGAATTAACGTCTTGGAACGGGAGAGTAGCAGCGGAGCCATATCATTACAGCGAGCCGGGAAAGGTGGAAGCCGGTATGAGGTCCGATGTGAAGCGCACCCGGGAGGCGGTTGTTCCAACACGGAGTTCCGTTAGTAGATCAGCCCGGCAGACACCGTTATTGGTCATTAGAGTGAAATCGGCGATTATGCATAAGTTCGATGTGTAATCCGATTTACGAAGAGTGGTACCGCGGGGATATTAAAGTTCTCGTCTCTTGAATAATTCAAGAGGCGGGAGCTTTTTTTGTTTGATTTTAATGAAAAAAAGGAGAGAAACCTATGCTATTGCCAATCGCTGTTCAAGCTATTTCCGCCCATACAGGCTTGGAGGAAAAGGAGATTTCCTCTTTATTGGAGGTACCGCCACAGCCAGAATGGGGAGATGTGGCGTTTCCCTGTTTTATGCTGGCTAAAAAGTTTAGGAAGGCTCCACAGCAAATTGCGCTGGAACTGGCGGAAGCCATAAGCCGTGAAGAAGGACTGACTGCTTCGGCATCAGGGGCCTATGTAAATATAACTTTGGGGCGTTCTGTTCATATTCCACTGATGCTGGCTGAATTGAAGAAACCTGAATTTTTCAAGCCAGATCTCGGACACGGACAGCGGGTAGTGATTGATATGTCTTCGCCCAATATTGCCAAACCGTTTGGTATTGGTCATCTTCGCTCTACTGTCATCGGCGCCGCATTGTACCGCATTCTCGGGGAAACAGGGTATGTTCCAATGAGTGTAAATCATCTGGGGGATTGGGGAACACAATTTGGTAAGCAAATTGCGGCTTTTAAAAGATGGGGAAATGAGGAGCAGCTACAGCAAGATCCGATTGGAGAGTCACTTAAGCTGTACGTACGTTTTCATGAGGAAGCAGAGCATGACCCGTCTTTGGAGGACGAAGGTCGAGAATGGTTCCGTCGTCTGGAACATGGAGATAATGAGGCTCAGCGGCTATGGGAGTTTTTTGTTGAAGTCAGCCTGCGTGAATTTAATCGCATGTACGAACGTCTGAACATTACATTCGACCATGTGCTGGGAGAGAGCTTTTACAATGATAAGATGCATACGGTTGTTGCCCAATTAAGGACGAAAGGTTTGCTGGAAGAAAGCGATGGTGCGCTTGTGGTGCGTCTGGAGGACGAAGAACTGCCGCCTTGTCTGATTTTGAAAAAGGATGGGACGACCATCTATCCAACCCGTGATTTGGCTACGGCGTTCTACCGTCATGAGGTGATGAAAGCTGATCGTTTGCTGTACGTAGTAGGTGGAGAGCAGCAGTTGCATTTCCACCAGGTATTTGCGGTGCTAAAGCGTGCAGGGGAGTCATGGGCAGAGCGGTGTGAGCATGTGCCGTTTGGACTGATGCGTTTTGCAGGTAAAAAAATGTCCACAAGACGCGGCAAGGTCGTGAAGTTGGAGGAAGTGCTGGATGAAGCGGTAGCCCGCGCTTTAACTATCATCACCCGGAAGAATCCCGATTTACAGGATCAACAGGAAATAGCCGAAGACGTCGGCATCGGGGCAATCATTTTTGGCGACTTAAAAAATAATCGCCTGAACGAAGTGGATTTCTCACTGGAAGATGCATTAACCTTTGAAGGTGAGACAGGTCCTTATGTACAATACACACATGCACGTATACGAAGTCTTTTGGAAAAAGCTTATGCTGGCGCTGGTACGGTGGATGGTTCTGGTATCGACGTTCTTATGAGGGAACATCCAGTATCTGATTACACCGATGCATCAGTTGAAATGCTGGGGGATGCAGGCTGGGCGCTGCTTAAGCAACTGGTTCGTTATCAGGGACAACTGGCGCGTGCGGCTCGGCAACTGGAACCTTCGGTTATCGCGAGGTTTGCGCTGGATACGGCGCAGGCGTTCAACCGCTTTTATGCCAAGGAACGGATCGTCGATGGTGGGCCGTGGCGCATTCAGTTGGCTGAACAAACTGCTGATATTTTGGCACATACGCTGCATCTTCTTGGCCTGAAAGCACCTTATCAGATGTAGCCCAATATACCTTTTTACAATCAATTTTTGAGTATCTGAAACATTTGTTGATAGTATTGCGTCGATAAGTATAGAAGAAACATAGTAAATATGGAGGTGCACCTCATGAAAAAAAACAAAAGCGTGACAGCAGCTTTGCTCGTGATCTGTTCGTTGGCAGTGGCTACGTCAGCTTCTGCTTTTCGTGATATAAAAGGAACGGAGCAGGAGAAGATTGTAAGTTCGCTTCAGAACAAAGGGATTATTCAGGGCATCACGAAGGATAAGTTTGCGCCTGATCAATCACTTACGTATGCACAAGGAGTGCATATGGTCGTTAATGCGATGGATCTTCAGGTTATGCCGGATTTCACGACGGGTTCCTTCGCCAATATTTCGTCTTCGGCATGGTATGCCAAGTCCTATCGAATCGCAGCTCAACACCAAATTCCTTTGTCACCGGATATTGATCCAAGCACCCAGATGACAAGAGAACAATTCGCGAATATACTGTACAAAGCGGTTAGTGCAACCGGAGAATATCCAACAGTCCGCATGTACATTAATGTTGCGGATGGCAAGAAGCTGGACCAGGATTCAAGCGAAGCTGTTCAGTTCCTGTTGTTGACCAAAATTGCTAAATTGGATGAAAAGAGCAACTTTAATCCGGAACGTAAAGTAACCCGAATGGAGGCAGCGGAGATGGTCTATCATGCATCCGAATTTGTGCAAAATCATAATCCGGTTGAATCCACTCCAGAAAATCCGGCTGAGCCTTCAGATCCGGGCCAGCAAAATGGGATTAGTATGAGCATAGAGAAGGCAAATGATCAGCAGAACAAGATAACATTAACCCGTTTGCAGGCACCTAATCCCGGTTACGGCATTGAGGTCGATCATATCGACTACGTAAATGACACCAATGCAGTGATTTACTACAAGCTGACAAGTCCAAAGCCGGGGGAAATGAACATCCAGGTCATTACAGATACCCAGACAAGCACACTGGTGGACAGCAAGTATAAAGTGACAATTAAGGCGGTAGAAGGAACGGTTTTTCCTCCTTCAGGATCAGGCACCTCGGTAGCTCAATAATAGTCGTATCCTTACACTTGAAGCACGTGTTTAGAAAAAGTAAAACAGCAAGTCTCCATTGTGTTTATTCGGAGACTTGCTGTTTTTTTTATGCATGCTTTGTGTGCTTAATTTATGCGCTTCCTCCAGCCAAGCCGGAGCCATTTTGACCTGTGCCCGGTTTCTGCAAGGAAATGGTACCTGCTCGGGTACCGGCTTTTCCAGAAGTGGCAGCTCCTGCTGGTACAGCAGTTTGCTCTGCAAGTAAAGCTTCGTGTTCCGACGATGCACTAGAGGATGCATTTGTAGCTGTTCCCGTCGTTCCTGACTGGAGCTGATACATCTGGAAGTAGCGACCACCCTGAGCCATAAGCTCGTCATGGTTGCCTCGCTCGACAATTTCACCTCGATGCAGTACCAGAATTTGGTCCGCACTGCGGATGGTCGACAGACGGTGAGCAATGATGAAGGTAGTACGCCCCTTCTTGAGTACCTCCAGCGCAGATTGGATAAGCGCCTCGGTTTCGGTATCAATATTGGCGGTAGCTTCATCGAGAATCAGAATCGCCGGATCAAAGGCCAGCGCGCGGGCGAAGGAAATGAGCTGACGCTGCCCGGCTGATAAAGTACTTCCTTTTTCAATCACTGGCTCGTCAAAGCCTTGCGGCAAGTGGGCCAGCAGTTTGTCTGCCCCGACATCACACAGTGCTTTGTTTACCTGTTCTCTGGTAATCCGGCTGTCTCCCAGACTGACGTTGGAGGCTACTGTACCTGTAAACAAATACGGATCTTGAAGAACGATACCCATATGATGGCGCAGCCACTGCTTTGGTATGTCCTTGACAGAGGTTCCGTCAATCGTGATCGTTCCTTTTTGAGGATCATAAAACCGGAACAGCAGGTTAATAATTGAGCTTTTTCCAGATCCGGTATGTCCGACGAGAGCAACCGTTTGGCCGGGATGTGCAGTAAAGGAAATATGCTTAAGGACATCATCCCTTTTGTAGGCAAAGGTCACATCGTCGAACTCCACCAGACCTTTGTAACGCGGCATCGTGCCGTCCGTTACCTGTTCTCCGGTTTCATCCATCAGTTCAAATACCCGTCCTGAGGATACGATGGAAGTATCCAGTACGGCGAGTTGATTGACCATACCAGTCATCGGTTGGAACAGTCGTCCCAGTACATCGACGAAGGCGTATAGTACGCCTAGTGATACAGCACTCCCTGTCGTGCCGAGCGCCTCTGCTCCGAAATACCACAACACGACGGCAAATGCAAGATTTCTCAGCACATTGACCAGATTGTGTGAGGTGAAGGCGTTCAAATTCAGCATTTTATTCTGATGTTTCATATAATCGTCGTTCAGTTCTTCAAACTCATGCTGCGTTTGTTTCTGGTGCCGGAACACGCGAATAATGGACATACCTTGAATAGACTCGTTGATAATCGCATTAATCTCACTGAGTCGGGACCGAATGATTGTATTAAAGCGGGTGGCGACCTTGCGGTACAGCACAATCCACAAGATCAGCAGCGGTACAATGAACAGAGAGATCAGACCCAGTCTGAAGTCCAGCAAAAAGAGTGCGACATATACCCCGGCCATCGTCACAATACCGGAAGTGAAGTTCGATAGTACGGCTACGAATAAATCTTTTACTGCTTCTGTGTCATTCGTAACACGGGATACGACCTTACCTGCGGGCAGATTGTCAAAAAAGTAAACTGGCAACCGTTGAATGTGCGCGTAGAGGTCAAGCCGAAGTTTTTGAATGACCTTGTTGGCCGAGGATTGCAGCCAGTACGTTTTGCCAAATTCGGCAAAGATCGAAATGACCAAAAAGAAGCAATACCAGCCAATCAATTGAAAGATACCGGGCATTTCCGGCTTGTAAAAGCTATACAGCTCATCGGCAGTCAAAGCCTTGGCATTATAGCGAAAGGTGTCGGAGCCGCGCGTCACGGTCAGTGTGCCGTTCGCAAAGGAGCGGTTACCGTCAGCCACCTGCACGGAGCCATCAATAAATACGAAGGATTTGCCGACTTGTAAAATCCTGGCTTCACGTCCTTTGGCCTCCCCTGCTTCAAAGCGGTCTTCACGCTTAAAATGGGTTCCGGCATAGCTGACGGTGCCGTCCACGCTAGTTGTCTCGTAAAATGGTTTTTCAATAGCGAGCATATGGTCGTCGATCATCGTTTTGGCGATGAAGGGTCCGGCCAGCTCGGCGGCTACCCCGATAGCCAGTGCGATGAGTGCCGCGATAAAGCCAGCTTTGCTCGTCAGGGCATACTGGAATAGCCTTTTGCCGATATTGGATTTCATCAGGAAACCTCCCCTGAGGTCAGAACAGATTCCACTTGCTGTCGTTCATACTGTTGACGGTACCATCCGTCCGCCTGAAGCAGCTCGTTGTGGGTTCCTTCCTCAATAATGCGTCCTTGCTCCAGCACGACGATCCGGTCTGCATGTTCTACAGCCGAGAGACGGTGAGTGGAGATCAGAGTTGTTTTACCCGAGCGTTTACGCCGGATATTGTCAATAATACGTGCTTCTGTTCGAGCATCAACCGCGGACAGTGCATCGTCTAGCACCAGAATATCCGGGTCGCCAATAAAGGCGCGTGCCAGCGAAACACGCTGCTTCTGGCCGCCGGACAGGGCTATGCCTTTTTCTCCGACGAGTGTGTCCAGTCCATCAGACAGGGTGCCTAAATCCTGATCAAAGGCTGCGGTACGAATCGCTTCCATGATATCGTCATCATCTGCACGCGGTTTACCGAACTGGATGTTCTCACGCACTGATTTGGAGAACAGAATTTGCTCCTGTGGCACGTAGCCGATCCAACTGTGCAGTTGTTCAACTGCAATGTCCTCCAGCCGAGTGCCAGATATTAAAATGTCACCGGTGCCCGTCGGGTATTCATGCAGTAGCTGTTTGAGCAGGGTGGATTTCCCGCTACCTGTTCGCCCGACGACACCCAGCGTTTCTCCACGTTTCAGCTCCAAATTCACATGTAACAGATTGTCAACAGATGAGGTTGGATAGCGGAAGGTAACATCTTTCATCGTAATGGACTCGGGGTGGTTAACCGATACAGGCAGAGCTGCATCTTGTACGTCCGGCTCGACATTAAGGGTTTCGTTCACCCGATCCAGGGAAGCGCTACCACGCTGCATAATGTTGATTAGCTCGCCAATGGCAAACATCGGCCAAATCATCATCCCCAGATACATGTTAAAGGATACCAGCTCACCCAGCGTAATATCGTTATGAAATACCAGATAAATACCATAGCCGAGTCCGATAACATAGCTAAGTCCTACGCACAGGCGGATCGTCGGTTCAAAGAGAGCGTCCATTCGAGCTACCGCCAGATTTTTGCGAAATACGTCATCGGTAATATCGGCGAAGCGTTTTTCATCCATCCGTTCTTGTACATAGGCGCGAATAACCCGGATACCTGCCACGGATTCCAGCACCTGGTCGTTCATATCTCCAAATGCATCCTGTGCCAGCGTGTAGCGTTCGTGAACGGCTTTGCCGTAAATACTCATTGCCAGTGCGATAAATGGCAGGGGCAGAACCGCCGCCAGCGTCAGTTTCCAGCTAATCAGGGTGCCCATGGCGACCAGTACGACGCTCAGGTAAACTGTAGAGTCAGTTAACGTCAGCATGCCAAAGCCCGCGGTACTAGCCACGGAGCGAAGGTCGTTCGTAGCACGAGCCATCAGGTCGCCAGTACGATTACGTTCAAAAAATGGGGGCGTCATGCGCAGCAGATGATTCATAAAGCGTGTGCGCAACAGGCGTTCCACCAGATTTGCACCGCCAAACAGCTTGTGCATCCATATGTACGTAATGCAGTAGATGAAAGCAAGAATACCTAAAATGTAAAGAATATAACGCCAGAGCGAGGACCATGAAATTGAACCGCGTACGATCTCATCAATGGCGCTGCCTAGCAGTCGAGGTGGAGCCAGCTCCACAACGCCAACGGCTATCAGCATAAACAGCCCAATCGAGTACCGGCTTCGTTCTCTTTTAAAAAACCAGCTTAAATTTTTGAGTACCGAAAACAAGACGAATCCCATCCTTTCATGTAAAGCTCATGCGAGAGTTGTGTGCCATTTTGAATAAACAATAACGGCTTGCTACCACTAGCTTCAATCCGGTAGCAGGCGCAAAAAAGGCATACCGTCCGCAGACGATATGCCTTAAATCTCAATATCATATGGCGCGCAGATGTTTTCAGCACACTCACCGCTGAAAAACTGCTTAAACGCAGGCAGCCACTCGTATTAAACCATACAATGTGAATGGTCCATTTTCGAAGGATGCGTCAGGGGAGATGCTCCGATATGAAGTTGTTGTGTTTGTAGATGTGGGTTAAAGGCGAGATGAATGTTTGGCACCGGTAGCACTCCTTTCTTCTTCGAATTGGATTCATTCTAAACATTTAAGTAATCGTTCAAATTGGTAATTAATTTCAAAATGGATCTCGTATGCTTGAATCTTAACACCGTCTTTTGCGAATTGTCAAACCTTTTTCAAAAAAATGTATATCAATCGCTGGAGATTTTCACTTGAGTAAGGGGCGGTTGGTGGTCATTCTAAATCATGCTATGATATATTTAACAGGACGTAATTGTACAAGGAGATGAGCATAACGCATGAGCATACAGGTAACTGAACCAGCGGCAAAGTGGTACATCAAGGAGCTTGGTCTGAACCGTGGAGATACCATTCGTTTTTTTGCCCGCTATAGTTCAGGAGGAGGGTTACATCCAGGCTTCTCTCTGGGAATTGCCGTGGAGCCTCCGCAGCATCCCGTGTTACAACATGAAGCGGCTGGTATTACGTTTTATATGGAGGACCAGGATTACTGGTACTTGAAGGGGCATCACCTGGAAGTGAAGTATGTGGAGGAACATGACGACATTATTTACACGTATGCCGAGGAAGAGCAGTCTTAATGCTCTAACGTTAGAAATAGCGTGTAGGTTAACAGTTTAGGGGCATGAAAAAACGGCGGAGTATCTCAAGACAGGGGATTAACCTGTGTGTGATACTCCGCCGTTTTGTTGTCCTTGGGGCGCGCGTGCTGCATGTTAAGGGTTGTTAAGCATCGGACCTTCCACCGCAAAATCAAAATCATCTATGTCGTACACATGTACAGGAACGGAAGCTTCAATAATGCGGTGAATCCAGTCCAGTTGATCAGTCAAAATGGGTAATTCTTCACGCTGAGCTGTTAGCACCAATTCGGTCTCGATTGGATCGAAATATTCTCCGTAATGCGCAGTATCGACGGCATTAATGATGATCAGTGAGGTGTTGGCGTCGAACAGGATGGGTAAGCTTTTGGCCCAGGGCATCTGAAGCGCACGCCGGATTTTTTTCTGATTCAATGGCTCCTCGAAATAGCTGATCAGCTCGCTTACCTTGCGCTTCACATGCTGATCGTCCGCAGGATTATCCATGAGCGGTTCCGTGCTATCCTGAAATTCGTATAGCTCCAGCAGCGACGTGTAAGGTACTATATATTCCACAGGGGCGGGAGTTGTAAGCAGTTGGCCATATATGGCAACCATTACAGCTTCCGTTACAAATTGTCGGGACATCGGTCAAGCCTCCTGCATTTACCAAATTATGCGATAAGAGTATAACACAAAGCGGGACTGAATTCAGCCCGTCATGCAGATTGCTCAGGTTCATTCGTCTTTTGCATTGACTGCCTTTTCAATTTTATGTCTGCCGCTGGTCAAATACGTTTTTTTATGGACAGCATCTGCCAGCGCCAGACGAAGGAAAAGCAGGGAAGTCTAGGTGCGTCCGATTAACAGCGATAGCAGCCCGGCGGCGATGAGCGGCCCTACAGGAACGCCTTTGAAGAAGGCGACACCAATCACGGTTCCGATCAGCAAGCCCGTCACAATGATGGGCTGTCCGGACATCAGGGTTACTCCACGGCCGCCAAGGTAGGCTACCAGGATGCCAATGGCAATAGCGAGCAGTGACTTCCAATGCAGGAAGGACTCCATGACCTGGCTAATACTGATTTTACCGCTGGCCAGCGGCGTCATCACACCAATGGTCAGAATAATGATCCCGATCGTCAATCCATACTTTTCGAGCCAGGGAAAAGCAGTATAAAAATGGGTTGCCCGCAGTAGCAATAATACGACCATGGCAATGGTGACTGTGGAGTTGCCGCTGACAATTCCAAGAGCAGCCAGTACCAGCAGGATGAGTGAACTGTAATCCATATATGATTTCTCCTTGGTTCATTTAGCTTTGAATATGTTCAGCGATTTGGCGACCGTGCCAGCGGCCTGTTTCAATAAACACCTCATTGGCATTACTGCCGGAAGCGATGACACCCGCCACATATATACCCGGTATATTGGTCTCCATCGTGGAAGGATCATATTCCGGTTTGTCCAGATCCTCAGCCATGTGAACACCGACAGACTCCAGCAGCTTCCGTTCGGGGTGGAACCCGGTTAGTGCAAGTACAAAATCATTTTCGAGCCGGAAAGCTTCTGCCTCCGAGGGGGTGACCACTACATGATCTGGACGAATTTCAGTGATGCGCGCTCCCAGATGGAGTGTGATTTTTCCTTTTTGTACCATGCTGTCAAACAGTGGACGAACCCACGGCTTAATGTATTCAGACAGCTCGGTTCTGCGATACACCATGTCAATGGTGGCTCCGACGCGTACGAGTTCCATCGCTGCATCCACCGCAGAGTTACTGCCGCCAATGATTGCGACCCGTGTACCGGTATAGGGATGAGCTTCACTGAAATAATGAGTAACTTTATCTAATTGTTCCCCGGGAATGCCCAAATAGTTCGGATGATCAAAATATCCTGTAGCCACGACGACATGGCGTGACGAATACGTTTTGGCTATTCCCTGCTTGCTCACCGTATGTACAGTAAATGTACCATCATCCTGTCGTGTGATTGTTTTTGCTTCCTCGTAATGACGGACGTTCAGGTTATAATGTGCCGCCACCTTGCGGTAATACGCCAGTGCTTCATGACGATAAGGCTTGTCATTAGGCGTACTGAACGGAACATCCCCAATTTCCAGCAGCTCAGCCGTACTGAAAAACTGCATGTTCGTCGGGTACAGAAAAATGGAGTGAACAATGTTACTTTTTTCGATAATGACGGTTTGCAAGCCTTTGCGGCTGCATTCGATTGCAGCGGACAGCCCGCAAGGCCCGCCTCCGATAATGACTACGTCGTGCATCTCGATGAACCTCCCGTTGTATTGGTCTGTAGCGCCAGTTTTGCAGTAGTGTGTAGGACGTTTCAAAGCGCTAATTCATAAAAATTTGAAAAGGCAAAACAGTTGAATATATGCAATCTCTGTACAAAAGTCAAGTAATATCATCCTACCGCAATGCGTACACAATATCCAGCCGTTTTCAGAAAGAAGTCAAAGAATGCTACGATTGACAACCATTTTTAACAATCATATAATTAGATATACATCTATTTTTATGTGTGGAATTTATTTTTTACGGTAAATATACGGCAATGTATGTAGTGATGAAAAGAGGCGTTAACGATGCAACTGGATAAAATAGTTAACTATCATAAAGCGCTTGCTGATCCAACGCGTATGCGTATATTGCTGCTCTTGTCACGTGGAGAGATGCATGGTCAGGCTTTGGCGGAAAAACTGAATTTATCCCAACCGACTGTAACGCATCATGCTTCCAAGCTCCGTGAGGCCGGATTAATCAAGGAACGGCGTGATAAGAATACGGTATTTTTCACACTGAATCCTGAACTGATCAGGCAGTATGCCGAGGCGACAGTGCGGTTTATTTTTGAAAAAGGAGAGGGGGAGGAAGAGCTGTCAGAGGTTAATGAAACGCTGGAAGCGACAGTTTTGCGCAATTTTTTTTCCAAGGACGGCAAGCTGCGTCAAATTCCCTCGCAGTACAAGAAAAAGCTGATCGTGCTTCAAATGCTGGCAGAAAAGCTGGAGCCGGGCCGCGTGTATCCTGAACGTGAGCTAAACGAGTGGATTAAGCAGTATCATGAAGATTTTGCGACGATTCGGCGTGAGTTGATTATGCATCATTTTATGTACAGAGAACGTGAAATGTATGAATTGAATCCTCGTGAGATGTGGACGCGTTGGGATCAAGTGCGCTAAAAGCAACTTGAAAAAAGATTTAAAAAAAGGCTTGCGGCAGACTTGACAGACGAATTGTGGACTTGTATGATTAAGAAAATTTTAGGAGGAGGCGATGTTATATGCGTACGAACATGAATGGATTGGTTCAGCAGCAGTATGACGTTGTCTCCCGCACGGATGATGCACAGTTGAAGACTATATGAAATAAGTATAGTTTTTACATGGCATTCGGTTGAGCAGTAGAACCGATGAAATCCGCAGGGAGCGATTCCCTGCGGATTTTTTTATGATTAGGGTCTTGGGATAGCCTCGGCCTGAATCATACACCCTCCGCAGGGATTTCCCTGCGGATTTTTTGCGTTATTTGCTCGCGGGAGAGAACATTTGGAAGCACAGAATAGCACGAAAATAAATAACACCAGCTTTAAACATCAGCAATAAACGATGATTCACAGGAGGAAAACAATGAGTATACATGAATACGGCTGGTCTGATTACTGGAACGGCTTTTGGGACCAATGGAAACAAAGCTTTGAAGAACGAGCAGAAAATACACAGGTACGCCCTGCCCGTCTAATTGCCGATTATGGTCAAAAAGTAAAGCTTATGACTATGGAAGGAGAACGCTGGGGAGCTGCTTCCGGCAAGCTGAGACATGCTAATGTTGATCCGGCGGAAATGCCGGCTGTGGGGGATTGGGTAGCTGTCACCCTGCCGGATGGAGTCTCTGATGCAGTCATTCATGCCGTGCTGCCACGTAAAAGTCGGATTTCTCGGCAGGCTGCGGGCCTTGAGACGAAGGAGCAGCTGATTGCGACAAATGTAGATACCCTCTTTCTCGTCAATGCACTGAATCACGATTTTAATGTGCGCAGGCTGGAACGGTATTTAATTATGGCGTGGAACAGCGGAGTTGACCCGGTCGTTGTACTGAGCAAAAGCGATCTTTGTCCCGATGTGGAAGAGCGGGTGGCAGAAGCGGAGGGGGTTGCTCCTGGTGTACCAGTCATCGTTATTTCCGCTTTGCAGAACGAAGGGAGAGAGCAACTGGAGGCGTTTCTTCAACCCGGACGCACTGTTGCCTTGACAGGCTCATCCGGCAGCGGCAAATCAACAATTGTGAACTGGCTGTCCGGGGCCGAAGTCCAGCTTACACAGGATGTGAGGGAAGAGGACAGTCGGGGGCGCCATACAACAACCCACCGACAGTTGTTCCCCATATTGAAGCAAGCCGTTCTGCTGGATACGCCGGGAATGCGTGAACTGAATCTGTGGGATGATTCCACTGGGGTCGCTAATACCTTCACGGATATTACGGAAATGGCACAAAGATGCCGTTTTGCAGACTGCAAGCATCAGAGAGAAGCGGGATGTGCGGTAGAGGAAGCAGTGCAGCGTGGGGAGCTGTCTGAATCCAGAGTGAACAATTATCGCAAAATGCAGCGGGAGCTGGAGTATCAGGCGCGTAAAGAAGCAGATCGGCGGAAAAAGGATCAACGATCAAGCACAAATCAGGGCCGAGGCGGTAATCGAAGTGGCTGGAGACGTGATGTGGAGTGGTGAGATGAAGAAAGGTTATTTGTAAAAATCACAAGAGAATCTGCGGTGTGGTCGGCATATCCTGTAGAGGGGTGAGTATATGCCGAATTATAGTATCGTGGTGAGTTTGTCGGATCGTCGTCTGTACTTAAAAGATGGCGATCAGACTGTACTTAGTTATCCGGTCGGAATTGGTAAAATCGCTACACAGACACCGCACGGACAATTTACCATCATCAACAAACAGCCCAATCCCGGCGGCCCCTTCGGAGTGTTCTGGATGGGGCTGTCCAAGCCGCATTATGGCATCCACGGCACCAATGAGCCCTGGTCCATTGGCAAGCTGGTGTCGCATGGTTGCATACGTATGCAGAACAAGGATGTGCTGGAGCTTCAAGAGAAGGTGAGTATTGGCACGCCGGTCACCATACAGCCTTAGTGACCGACAAGTTACAACACACTGCAAGTCATGTGCTGTGCAATTATGATTTGGGTTGAATAGGGACATGGACTTCAATTTTTAAAGGTTATGCAATCCTGCTTGCTTTATCCAACAGGGGGGTTAGGTGTTTGAACACCAAACAGAATGGTTAAAAATGGATTGTCTAATTACCCCTTGGAAAGCAGGGGCAGCATGATGTAAAGGAGCCAGTGTCATATGTCCATTGACCGTTTTATCCTGAAAAAGCTGGACAACTGCCGGGAAGAGCATACACGCGCTAATTTACTGGAACTGTTTAGAATACGAATTGAGAAGGCGCAGAAGTTGGAACGAGGCGGCAAAAAAGGTTATCGCAGAAGAATACTATAAGCAGATTGCTAGTTACATGTATCATGTTTTAAAGCCGCTGATACGGAGAGGGTGCTTAGTCACTCTCTCTTATTTGCTATGATTTCGGAACAAAAAAAATCCCTCTTAATAGAGGGACAGTGCCAATGAATCATTTTCACTAACGCTATGCAGGATGGCTTCACAACCAACAATTTCTATACTGATCAAAGAGTTAAGACATTTTTGAAGGGCACGCTTGCCTCTGGAGATTTTGTTCTCCAAAGTGTTGCTTAGAAGTTTTAACGTTTTTTGTACAGGTTGTTTGTTTTCTTGATTGAAGTATACGGGAATACGTTTGTTTTGAAATGTAATTAATGTTCTCACAAAAATCACCTCGCTTGAGTTATTTCATGGCTTTATTGTAGAGCCCGTTTCTTAAAATTACCTTAAAAACACCTTATAAAAACATAAAGGTCTGAAAAATTTACAAAGTGTTCACAATACTCTGGTAAACAATCGAATTTGGTTTAACCCATCGACAAAATGACGTATATGCGAATTCTACAAAACTCTGAAAATATAGTTTATTGATTCATATGACTCTTTTAAGATATAAAAATACAACTAAAGTCATGATTTTATAGTGCGAGTGGGTATTTTGTAACAAATTGACAGTCTAATAGGCGAATGCTACAGTTACGATAGCCATATTTTCATAGAAAATAGGCTCTTTGTGTGAGCTTTACTGTATACATTAAGGATCGGGAGGGATGACAGATGATCCTGACCGTGCTTTCGGGACGACAGGAAACAGAGTGGTTTGACATCGAGGTGGCTAATGAATACTCGGTGGATCATTTGAAGCTGATGCTGGGTGTTCGTATTTTTGGTGAGCCTCCGGCGGAAGGAATGCAATATATTATGGAAGCAAAATTCCCGGAGGGGCTTTGGTTCAGGGTGGAGGACGACCAACTGCTGATAGGTGCAGGTCTGCGGGAAGGCTGTACGGTGCGTATTCAGCGTGCTTTTTCGACAACCCGGGACGAAGCTCCTGTATATGGACGGCGTTCGCTGTTTCAAAGTGAAAAAAATGGGTAAATACACACATGAAATTATATGAAACCTTGGTAAAATGAAATAGTAAGCGAAAAGGGGGACTTTTGTCTTGAATGTATTATACCAGCGCTCCCCGCGATTAAGACCGGCGCTCCGAGAGGAGAAGCTGGAGATTTTACGGCCTCCGGCTGAGCCGAGCAAGCCGTCTTTTTCTATTATATCTATACTTATTCCGTTAATGATGACGTTGGTAACGATTGGTTTTTACGTATATATGAGCAAAACAGGCAGGATGGGCAACAGTAACTACCTGATGTTCCAGATGGTTACTGTGGTCATGATGCTTACATCCTATACCATTCCTTTTTTCGTTTATTTGAACAATAAGAAGGAATACAAGCGCAAGCTGGAGGAACGTGACCGGATGTATCGGGAACAGCTCCAGAAGCATCGGGAAGAGCTTGAATTGAAACGCGAAGAGCAAATCCGTACGCTATATGAAATTCACGGTGACCCGCAAATCTGCGCTCAAATCGTCAAAAACCGTAACAGCTCTCTCTGGGAGCGTTCGCCGGAGGATGAGGATTTTTTGCAGGTGCGTATTGGAACCGGACAAGTTCCGTTTCATATCAAGCTGCAAATCCCGCGTCCGGACGGCTATGACCGAGACCCGTTGCTGGGAGCTGCGGATGAATTGGGTGAAGAGTTTCGTCTGGTGGATGCTGCGTCCATTGCATTGCCGCTGTTCCAATCCAAGGTGGTTGGATTGGTTGGAGAGCGAGAGCATACGCTGGCAGCATTAAGAGTGATTCTGGCACAGGTGGCTGTTCGTCACTCGCCGGATGAAGTGAAAATAGCTTCCTTTTATGATAAACGGGAAGAAAATGAATGGAACTGGATGCGTTGGCTCCCGCATGTGTGGGACGATGACAGAACTGGGCGGATGATGTCAGACCGCAGCAGCAGCGCCCATCAATTGGCCGACTTTCTGTTTGCCAGATTGAATCGCCGTAAAAACAACCGCAACGAACGTAATGGAAAAGGGATGGAAATCCCGTGTTATGTGGTTGTTTTATCAGATAGCCAGCTCATTGAAGAAGAACCGTTGCTCCCGTTGCTGTTGGAGGACGGACGGGCAATTGATGCGTGTACCATCGTGCTGGCTTCCCGAAAGGAAGCTTTGCCGATGCAGTGTCAGCTTATCGTGGAGGCTTCCAAGGAGCAGGGCGTATATGCCCGCAAATCGGAGTCACCAGAGGTTGAACAGCAAAGCTTTAAACCGGATCGTCTGTCTAGAGAGGAAGCAGATGCATTGGCGCGGTATATGGCTCCTGTTCGCTTGAAGCGTTCCTCGGCTTCGGATATTCCCTCTGTGCTGCCACTGTTCGATATGATGAGCGTAGCGGGTGTGGAAGAACTGGACGTTACAGAACGGTGGCGGCGTAACCGTCATCCTGACACCTTGCCTGTACCTATGGGTGTGCGGGCAGGTGGCAAGAAGATCATGATTAATTTGCATGATAAAATCGAGCGACACGGGCATGGTCCGCACGGCTTGATCGCCGGTACGACAGGTTCAGGGAAGAGTGAGGTTATTCAATCCATCGTAGCTTCCCTTGCTGCTGAGTTTCACCCGCATGATCTTGCGTTTATGCTGATTGACTACAAGGGTGGTGGCATGTCCAATACGTTCGTCAATTTGCCGCATGTGGTGGGTACAATTACGAATTTGGACAATAACCTGATCGAACGCGCCAAAATATCACTAAAAGCAGAACTGGTTCGCCGGCAGAAAATATTAAACGATGCGGGCAATTTGCAGCATATTGATGAATATTACAGATTGCTTCGGCAGCGGCACGCACAACCGCTGCCTCATCTGGTTATTATTATTGATGAATTTGCACAATTAAAGCGGGATCAACCCGAATTTATGGATGAGCTCATCAGTATTGCCGCCATTGGACGAACATTGGGTGTCCATCTGATTTTGGCGACCCAAAAGCCTGCCGGCGTGGTGGACGATAAAATCTGGAGTAACTCCAGGTTCCGTATCTGCTTGCGGGTGCAGAGCGAAGGCGACAGCCGTGATATGTTGAAAATACCGAATGCCGCGTGGATCACGAAGCCAGGGCGAGGGTATTTTCAGGTCGGCAGTGATGAGGTGTTTGAAGAGATGCAATTTGCCTGGAGTGGTGCGCCGTATGTAGGCAACAGTGATATTTCATCCTCACTGCCTGTGCACGAGGTGAGACTGAACGGCAAGCGTGAAGCGCTGCTGACTGGTGGCGAACGGGCAAGCTCAGGCTTAAAAGGGGAAGAAGCTCCCAAACAGCTTCAGATATTCATTGATTATATTGCAGAAGAAGCTGCCAAGGCAGGAATTGAACGGCTTCAGGGACCGTGGCTTCCACCGCTGCCTGAATTGCTGGATTTAACTGATTTGCCTCTATGCGTCGAAACGGGCAGTCCAACATCGCCTCAAGAGCTGAAGGCGGTCATGGGTCTGGTTGATGATTTGCCGAACCAACGACAGGAGCCGATTTATGCATCGATGGATCATGGTCATTGGGCAGTGTACGGTATGCCGGGCATGGGTAAAACTACCTTTTTGCAAACAATGCTAATGTCGATGGCTCAGCGTTTTCATGCGAACCGTTGGAATGGTTACATCATTGATATGGGGCGAACGATGCGCGACTTTGGGGAACTTCCCCAGATCGGTGCTGTTATGATGGCAGAGGAGGACGACCGGATCAAGCGGTTGTTCCATTATCTGTTCAAGCTGGTGGCTGTACGCAAGGAAATGATTTCCGAAGCGGGTGTCAAAACGATAAGCTCTTTTCGACGTTCTGCTGTTGAGGATGTGCCGCAAATTATCGTAGTCATTGATGGCTACCTTAATTTCCGCAATGCTTATACAGATGAAAATGAGCTACTGGAATTTCTTCTGCGTGAAGGTGGCAGTCTGGGCATTACATTTATCATTACAGCGAATCGGATTACCGATGTGTTTGAGAAGTTCCGCAGTAATATTCCGAATGCCGTTTCTTTTGAAATGTCTGACCCAAGTGATTATTATTATGCGGTAGGACGACCAGCCAAAACACCGGGGCCTTTAATTCCGGGCCGGGCTTTGGTTAAAGGGCATATCCCGCCGCTGGAGCTCCAGACGGCGTTACCTTCACCCGGAGAAGATGAAACGGAACGTTCAGCACAGTTGCGTCGTAATATTGCGGGCATCGTACAGGAAGGAAAGGGAACAAATGCGCCAGCCATTCTTCCGTTGCCCGAGCGAATCCCGTTGGCGGAACTGCTTCAGCAGTGGGACCGGACGAGTGCGCCTTCGGGCGCGCTTCCTTACGAGGTGCCTGTAGGGCTACAGAGCGACGATCTGGAGCCTTTCTTACTGAATCTCAAGGAAGGTCCCAATTTTATCGTGGGCAGTCCTATGGAGGGAGGGAAAACCTCTTTCCTCATGAGCTGGATCATATCGCTGGCTTATTACACATCACCGAGTCAATTGGAAGTCTATACGGTCGATACCCGCTATGGAGGCGGGGGACTATCTCGATTACGGCATCTTCCTCATGTCAAGGCTGCTGCTGAAAGCGAGGAAGAGATTGGACCTTTGGTACAGCAAATGTATGATATCGTTCAACAGCGGAGCAAGGACGGAAATGATTCCGAATTGCTGTTGGTCATTGATGATGCGGATATGCTAAGCAAGCAATTGAACGATTTTACGATAAAGGATCAGCTTTCTGCCATTGTGCGGTTGGGACGTGATCGCAATGTGCATGTCGTGCTTTCGGGCGTGCCATCTGATTTTCCAACCTTTGGTGTGGACTGGTTTAATGATGTTAAAGCAAGTCAAAGTGGTATGCTTTTTGGAACACTGGATTCGAATGATTTATCGTTCTTTCGTATTCCCTATTCAGAAGCAAACGCCGCCGCTGGTGGCCTAAAAGTCCTGCCCCCTGGGCAGGGATACTACGTACGACGCAAATTTACCAGGTTAAAAGCGGCAATTCCCTTCTCAGAGCAAGTGAGCTGTGAGGATTGGATAACGAAAATTTGTGACCGTTGGCATGTTGTAGTTTGAAGGGAGGTGGCTCATAATGTTAACGTTTCAAGCTTCCAAGCAGAAGTTAATAACCCTCAAGTCGAAGGAGCTTTTTTTCCTGGCAGGCATATTGGGTTCTGACAGACTGCTTGGGGTGGAAGATCCGTTTAAGGGCTATCTGGCAGACGAGTTGGCAGAAGAGTGGGAGCGGGTAAAAGCCTCTCTTCTGGAAAAAGGTTATCTAAAGCGGGTAGATGAGGGCACTGAGTTGGCCATGCCCCCTACCGTTTTTTCAAGGGTTGCTATCGCGGGATTATCTAACCGGGCTTGCCACATACGTTATGAACGGGGCGGCAAGCAGTTCGAAGGTTACCTCCATTGCACGAACGAGCGTGTCGTGGAGCTAGTGAAATCCGTTGATGAACCTGATGAGTACCGCCTGTATGATCTGGGTAATGTGGAGAAGGCTTGCGAGACATTGATCGATAAAATGGGCTGGGTAGATCGGCTTGTGCCTGAATCACCTGCGCTGATGTTCTCCAAGCAGGCATTTAATGAAATTTACAAGCAATCTGCAGGAGAGAGTGTCTCTCAGATTAACAGCAAACTGACTGAGGCAAGCGGTGATGTAGAAGGTTCTACGAGACTTGCCCAATCATTGAGTTCCCGTATAGCCGAAGGGGAATTGCAATTGCTGGTCTGGAACGGCAGGGAGTGGGAATCACAGCGGGTTGCCTTTGTCCTGTGTCCAATGACGAACTGGATATTTCGTATGAGCTCTAATGGCAACGGAGATTGGCTTATTGCAGCCATGGCATCAAGAGATCAGTTTGTGGATTTATTATTGAATTGGTTGAGACAGTCGGCAGTGAAAGAAGAAGCGACAGAAGAAGGGTGATGGATATGCGCATTCGAGTTGAGCCGGATGTGCTTCGGGGGCTTAGCGGGCAGCTACAGCATGCGGCGGAGCAAATTCAACAGTTAACAGCAGGGTTGGAGCAGGCGTTACAATCGTTTGATTGGGATGTATCTGCGCGTGAGTCGGTCTTGAATCATTGGATGCAGGCCAAACGGATGTCGGAGCAGATTCATGCTTACCTCCATACATCAGGGACACAACTGAATCGAAAGGCAGAAGAGTTTCAGTCTGTTGACCACAACTATCATACGATTCTGTCATTTGCCAGCCAACCATTAGGACGACCAGTCACGATGCTGGATTGGTCGAATCAGCAGTCACCGTCTATTTTGCCTGGTCAACCCTCGGAAGGAAGCAGCGGTCCGATTTCGGACCCGCAGTCTGTCGTGAATGCTATTGCTGGTGTACAGTCGTCGGATGCAGGTATGCTGAATCAGGATATTTTAAAGCAGGCGTCTTCCAGCAATCCACAGGAATGGTATTTTGCTGATCCCGCTATAGTTAAGGATCAGCCTGTCGCTTAGTAGATTCCCGGGACTCTCATGCCAGCCATGAGGATTCTATAAATTCAGTTTATAGAATCCTGATTTTTTGGGACTTATTAGGTACTGATTCTATTGATATTATACTGTTAGATGCTGTTTTATAGTCAAAAAGTGTGGTTATTACAATTAGGACCTTCGCCTTTTGTAGGAAATTAAATAAACATAGTACAATTTGAACCAGTTAAACAATACATTTTATTCTCATCAAGGAGGACTCATAATATGGCGGGACGCATTTTAATTACCCCGGAGCAGGTTGATCAGGTGGCTAACCAATTTAAACAAAGCGGCGAACAAAGCCAGCAGATCGTTTCCAGCTTGACACAATCCATCTCAGGTATGGAAGGTCAATGGGAAGGTATGACTAAACAACGCTTTTTTCAAGAGTTTCAGGAAGCCAGCAAGCAAATGCAAGCTTTCGTAACGACTTTGAACAGCATCAGCCAGGAACTGACGGCTATTGCTAACAAATTCCGTACCGTTGACCAAACGAAGTAAGATGCGTGATAAGCATCACCCTATAATATACCACTCTATGAGGAAACAATATGGATGAACCTCTTTATGGTTTGTACATTTGGTATAGTGGTTATCAGGAAAAACCGGGCGATCTTCGGACACCCGGTTTTCTTGCCATCCACAGATTGTATATAATAGAGTGAGGAAACTAGCATACTGAACGATGTAAGGAGAGGGATGTTCCATGTCTTTTCAACCGAATCCGGGAGACGAATTGATCATAAACGGCACAGCCTATGTGATTGGGCGACATCCTGTTGCACCCGGTTTGGCTTATGCTCAAGCAGGGCGGCAGGGGATCGTATACCAGCTCAATGCCAAAAGCGGAGCGCCGCATGAGGCTAAAGCCCTTAAAGTGTTTTTTCCAAAGTTCCGTATCCCGGCTATGGTTTATCAATCTGAGCATATGGAAGCCTACGGGGATATTTCCGGTTTGCAGGTATGCAAGCGTGATGTGCTCACTCCAGAAAGAAACGGAAGTCTGATCGCCGAGCAGCCTGATTTGTTATACGCAGTGCTGATGCCATGGATTCATGGGACGACATGGTTCGATTGTCTCACAGCTCAGCAGCAGCTTGAGGCTTCCGATAGTCTGGCTTTGGCCCGGGCGCTGGCAGGGATCGGTTCAGCTATGGAGCAAAAAGGACTAGCGCACTGTGATTTATCTGCGCCGAATGTCATGCTTCCGTTTTTTTCTGAAGTGGAACTGCCTGAAGGCACATCAGCTGTAGAATTGGTCGATGTGGAACAAATGTACAGTACCAAAATGGATCGTCCGGATGCTCTATTGGCGGGTTCGCCGGGGTATGCTGCGCACCGAACCGTTCACAGCGGATTATGGAGCGCGTATGCGGATCGTTTTGCAGGGGCCATTATTATTGGCGAAATGCTGGGATGGTCAGACCGTGTGGTGGTCGATAAAGCGTGGGGCGAAAGTTATTTTGACCAGCATGAAATGCAGACGCCTTGCGAACGTTATTATATTTTACGCAAGTCGCTGGAAGCCCGTTGGGGAAGCAAAGTGGTGGAGCTGTTTAGCCGTGCCTGGGACAGTCAGGATCTGAGTAGTTGCCCTACCTTTGGTGAATGGCTGGTTGTACTCAATGCACTTACCGAGCAAGAGATTCCTGTTGAAGTAGAGACGGTGGAACCCGAGGCGACAGAGGCAGCAGCATTAGCTACTGGCGAGTCCGGGGAAGCCGCATCCTCCTTGGTTGCACCGCTCCAAGCGGAACAAGCTGCGATACTGAACCAGGCGGTCGAGGAGCAAGGAGAGCGCGGGGTGACGGACAAGCTGTTCCGGCAGGCGCGTGAACTGGAGAAGCAAAACAAGCCTGCTGCGGCCCTAGAGGTATATCGGTCGTTGTATCATTTTGTAGAAGACGGCAGCCCTCTGCATGTGGAGGTATCGGCTGCCATTATGGGGCTGGAGGAACAGTTGAACCCCAAGCCGCCTGAGCAGCCTGAAAAATCAGCAGCCTGGTACCGCTCCAAAACGTTCATTGTGACAACGGCGGCGGCTGTCGTTCTGCTGGCTGTTGGCATTCCAGCCGTGAATATTCTGGCGGATCAGTCCAATCAGCGGCAAATCGAGGCAACCAAACAGGAAGAAGCCGCAAAGGCGGCGAAAGCGAAGCTGACTGCCGAGCAGGAGGCCTCTCAAAAGGCACTGACGGAGAAGCAGCGGCAGGAAGCTGAGCAGCAGGCCAAACAACAGGCTCTTGTTGCCCAAAAGCAGCAGGAAGAGCAGAAAAAACAACAGGCTCTTGTAGCTCAGCAAGTCAAATATGAAGCCTACCTTGCTCAAAAGGAGCAAAACAAGCAGGCGGCCGCCAAGCTGGCAAAGCAGAAAGCGTATGATCAGCAGGCGAAATACGAAAAATATTTAGCCTGGAAAAAGAACGAGGCTGCCCGCGCAGCGCAGGAAGAGGCAGCACGTAAGGCGGCGGCAGAGGCGAAGCAAAAGCAAAAAGCATCAATTCATGCAAGTAACAAACAGAATGTTCTCCAGCTTATTTCCCTGTATAACAAGGCTTATGCTTCTCAGGAGGGTGGAAGCACGGCGAAGGCGAAGGGGTTTGCCAATCGCTTTAGAGCGTTGTACGAAAGTAATTCTTCCTATTATCGTTCGGTAGGCGAAGTCGGGTACCGGGCTTCCTCTATCTATAACTTTTTAAGCGATACGAATTTTAGACTGCCTAAAATTTAATTTTTTTCATATTTTAATATCTTGGCACAAGATGATAAAAGGTAACTGAGGGGAGCGTGTGCAAACGATGAATTATACCATACAGGCTTCTCAGCGTACCCCCGCCCTGATCATTTACCTGATTGACATTAGCGCGTCAATGAACATGCTTATGGACGGGCGGCGGCGAATTGATGTTGTCTATGAAGCCATATCACTGGCGATCCGGCAGATGGTTTTCCGTTCAACTAAAGGGAATCGGCTGACTGCACGCTACCGGATTGCGATTTTGGCCTATAGTGACGACGTATATGATCTGCTCAACGGTGTGAAGGGAATTGATGAAATCGCAGCGATTGGTTCGTTGCCCGACTTGACACCCAAACGATTTTCAGATTCGGCAAAAGCTTTTTTGCAAGCCGAACGTATTTTACAGGCGGAGCTGCCGGAGATGCAGGATTGCCCTGCGCCTTTGGTTTGTCATATGACAGATGGTGTTTCCACAGGTGATGATCCGGAACCGATTGCGAAGCGTATTATGAGCATGAGCGTACCGGACGGTAATGTACTGGTGGAAAACATATTTTTATCGGACAGATTACTGGAAACGCCTATTCAGGATCCCCGTCGCTGGAAAGGTCTTACGCATAATACGCCGTTACAGGATGAACATGCTGTGAAATTGCGTAATATGTCTTCTGTACTTCCTGAAAGCTATCGGGAAATGCTGTTTGAGGCAGATTATCAGCTAGGTGAGGGAGCAGTTATGATGCTGCCTGGAACCTGTCCAGAACTGGTGTCCATCGGTTTCCAAATGTCGGCAGCAACGCCTGTACGGTAAGGAGGTAAACGCATGAATCCACTGCTGTCTCTGCTCCCCACGAGCAAAAGGAAGGGAATAAATGCACGGCTGGCGCAGCATTTTGCCTACATAAGCTCTCAGACGGGCGATCAGCCACTATCGACTCATCATAGCCGCTTTATGTGCCGTTATGGTTACGGAAGATCTGCCGAATCTGCCAGTATGGGTGAAAGCGGACAGGATTTCGCCGCAGTGCGTATTCATAAATCCGTCTGTTGTTTTGTTCTGTGTGATGGTGTCGGGCTTAGTTACCAGGGAGATTTTGCAGCCCGTTATTTGGGTTCCTCTTTGCTGGATTGGATGGAACAGGGGCAGGATCTGTCTGCCGATAAGCTGGGGTTGTATCTCGAACGTTTGGCAGGCACGGCTGCGGAGGAACTGGATCGGCAGCCTCTGCATCATGAATCGGGGTTGATGCGTTCGGTGCTAGAGGATAAACGTCGTCAGGGAAGCCAGTCGATGTATATTTGCGGTAAAATCGAGCTACCGAAGCGTGGTACCCGCGGGCGTCTCAGACTTGCCTGGCAAGGAGATTCACGATTGCGGCTATGGAACGGTTCGGAGGAGATCAGCCAATTATTTGATCATACCTTCTCTACAGCGGAACGCTGGTCCACAAGTCGTGGGCCGATTGGAGGTAAACCTCATTGGTACGAAAGAAGCATACCCGCAGATATGTCGATGAGATTACAGGTATACAGTGACGGGTTATCCGATTTGGATCCTATTCGTGAGCCTGTCCCTGATGAGCAGATACAGGTTTTGCTGGACGCCCCCCATACCGGAGGGCTTGATGATGATGCTGCATTTATTGAATTGCAGTGGTAAGCGGAACAGGAAAAGGACGTAAGCATCCATACTGATGGCTGTATAACGTCCTTTTTTTTGCTGAATACATAGAAAGAAACTAACGGTCAACAAGAAAGCGGAAGAAAAGAGGCGATAATGGTGTGTGATGTGTCCTTTTCACGAATATCGTAACGGAATAGCAAAAAATGCGTAAAAATGGTGATTATAAAGTAACCCTTTTTGGGTAATCTTGTGATAATACAGGATACTGAAAGGGAGCGATACATATGAGCTACACATTGGCAGGAGGCGCGCGCTTTGAAGGCAAAACCGCTTTGATCACGGGAGCCGGATCTGGTATTGGCAAGGCAACAGCTATTCAAATGGCCAGAGAGGGAGCGAATGTCGCTCTTTTTGATGTCAGCAATGAACGGATCGTAGAGACGGAGAGAGAGATTAATGCTATGCGTGAAGGTGCCGCTCGGGCCTTTGACGTGGATATTGCCGATCCGGTGCGTGTGGAAAAAGCGGTTTTGGAAGCGGTTGAGCTGTTTGGCGGACTACATATCATTTTTGCCAATGCGGGGATTAATGGGGTTGTTGGACCGATTGAGGATTTGAGCATCGAGGATTGGCGGCAGACGCTGTCTACGAATCTGGATGGTACTTTCCTGACGGTGAAGTATACCGTACCGCATTTGAAAAAAAACGGTGGCGGCAGCATTATCATTACCAGCTCTATTAATGGAAATCAGCGCTTTACCAGCTTTGGAATGTCAGCCTACAGTACGTCCAAGGCAGGTCAAACCGGATTTGCTAAAATGGCTGCGCTAGAGCTGGCCAAGTTCCGTATCCGTGTCAATGTCATCTATCCCGGAGCGATTTCGACGAATATTGACGAAACTACGGAGAAATCCGAAAGGTTAAAGCAGATTACCATCCCCGTTCAATTTCCCGAAGGAGGGCAGCCATTGGCTGATGGGCCTGGTCAACCCGAGCAGGTAGCTGATTTGGTAACATTCCTGGCCTCCGATCATTCGCGTCATATCACTGGTGCGCAAATTGTGATTGACGGGGCGGAATCCTTATTGTTTTAGTGCTAGAGAATTCTCTGTGAGGGAAAAATATTTTGTGGTATCCTAAGTGTATTGTCTTGGTTAAGGTGCGAATGTGAAGCTCACATAAAAACCCCGGGTCCTTCGCACCTCGAAATTTGTCGAAAAGGATTAGAATCCACTTTCTATAATAGAAGTCAAGGGTGAATTCAAGCTTTTTTAGCATCGTTTTTTGCGAAAATGTATGGAATTGATATCATTAGAGTATCAATTGCTGTATTTTCGCCGTCGCACTCTATATGAGTGCGTGGATTGAAATAACTCTCGGATCGGTAAAAGCATCCATGATACCGCGGTCGCACTCTATATGAGTGCGTGGATTGAAATAGATAAACAAAATAACCAGCTACATCATTATCATTTGGGTCGCACTCTATATGAGTGCGTGGATTGAAATGGCCATACGTTGATAAGTACATTGAGGGTATGGGTGAGTCGCACTCTATATGAGTGCGTGGATTGAAATACTGTACTTAATAAACCATCAAAACGTTTGTATTCGTCGCACTCTATATGAGTGCGTGGATTGAAATCAAGTATGCATACCGATATTGACGATATCCGGTGTCGTCGCACTCTATATGAGTGCGTGGATTGAAATTTTAAGGACAACGACACTGAATGCTGGATATTGGTATGTCGCACTCTATATGAGTGCGTGGATTGAAATTTCCGCGGTTGGTCGATCTGACCGGATGGGCTACAGTCGCACTCTATATGAGTGCGTGGATTGAAATGA
>NZ_PNXQ01000014.1:503913-513023 GCF_005217525.1 Paenibacillus terrae
TCCTCGTGTAAACTTCCCTAACTGCACCCTACACTTCACTAAAATACACAAGCGGATTATGAGATTTTATTTATTCGGTGAATATTTATCTTGTACACTGATGTAAAAGAAAATTTTATTTCTGTTAGATCAGTTCAATCTGAAAAATCAATTATCAAATGACGATAAATAATATAGATGTTTACATAGTAAGAAGAGTTTTACCATAATTAATAAAGCCATTCGTCTTTTCGGAATCATCATCTCTATTCACTGCCAATCTTGGAATATCAATTATCGGATGCTTGAAAAATGTGAATTGACGCCGATATATATTCAGAACCAGACCATATAAGCTCATTTACACCAATAATAAATGAAGGCAGAGGAACAGGGTTTATTTTATATGTGTAGCCCCAGTTGAAAGATAAGAGGAATGGAAGTCTGCTGTTGAAGTCACCATAAACAACGAGCGATATATGGTTGCTAAGCTTACCATATTGGAGGACACGGAGAACAAGAATTGATGGAGAAGAAGGATTCAATATATTTCCATTTATTCAGTAACAGCATCTGGTTGTATAGGAGGAAAACGAATGAATTTATTATATATTCCTAGTCTGTATTTTTATATCTATCTAGTTATAGGCCTTATAGTAGGATATTGGTTTATATCAAAGGAATTAACAGAGCGTGTACAGCAGGAAATGCAGGAACAGGACCCAGCGGAAAAAGATGAGGAAATGTCAACAGCTAGAGAGGATCTTTATCAATCTCTACATAATCTTTATCTTGTAATAGGTCAAAAAGGAGTTATCGCTATCATATACATTTTATTTATGCTTTTTTGGCTTCCGATGTGGCTAGTGATTACTTGGAAAAGGCTATTTTTAAATAAAATTAAAGGAGATTAAAAAATGGACTATATCGCCCACATACGGGAAAATGACCAAAAGATTCAGACGGTAGTCGAACACTTGCTAGAGACTCAAAAATTAGCAGAATCTTATGGTGCCAAAATAGGTATTCGACATATCACCGGACTAGCCGGTATGTTGCATGACTTGGGCAAATACACAGAAAAGTTTCAAGATTACATACGATTAGCTGTACAAAATCCTGACAATCCACCGAAGCGGGGAAGTGTAGATCATTCCACGGCTGGTGGAAAGCTGCTATACAATCTCTTTCATATCCCCCCTCAAGGGACATTTGATCAGCAGGATTTCATGAACAAGGCACTATTATCCGAAGTTGTAGGAAATGCGATTATTTCACATCATGCCTATTTGCAGGATTTTTTAGATCCTGACCTGGAATCAAAATTTTTGGATCGGGTGCGTGACCGGGAATTAGAGGGATTTGATCATGCAGTCTCCCTTTTTTACGAGCAGGTGATGAAAAAATCTGAATTCTATCATTATGTCAATCAAGCAGGGGCCGAGTTGGCTGAGTATATGCAGCGGGATCATAGTCCAGACGTTGAACTCCAAATGATGTTCTTATCCAAGTTTGTGTTCAGTGCTTTGATTGATGCGGATCGCACGAATACCCGCTGCTTTGAAGAAAATAAGAGTATGGACGATAAAAGTACAGATGAATCTATGAATCGCCAACAGCTATTTCAAACGTATTATAACAGACTAATGGAGCGTATTAACGCTCTGCAATCAGGAGAGGATGCCGACACATCCATTAATCTGCTTAGAAAACAAATGTCCGAGCAATGTGAGCAATTTGCAGACAATCCTTCCGGCATACATACTCTTTCAATCCCTACAGGGGGTGGAAAAACGCTGGCTAGTCTGCGTTATGCCCTAAAACATGCGGTCACATTTGAAAAGAAGCATATCATATACGTGGTTCCATTCACGACCATTATCGAACAAAACGCACGGGAGGTTCGTGAAATAATACAAGATGACGGCAACCTTCTGGAGCACCACTCCAATGTGGTCATGAATGAAATAGAGGATATAGACGGTGAGCGTCATGAGCTTGAAGATGTTGTGGTGAACACGCAGCAAAAATTAAAGCTGGCCAAGGATCATTGGGATTCAGCGATCATTTTCACCACCATGGTGCAATTTTTAAATGTGTTTTACGCAGATGGCAGCAGAAATATCCGTAGACTTCACAATTTGAGTGAGTCGGTTATTATTTTTGATGAAGTCCAAAAAGTCCCCACACACTGTATTTCATTGTTTAACCAAGCGCTGAATTTTTTGAAAACGTATGCCTCTTCAAGTATTGTTCTTTGCACGGCTACGCAACCGGAATTGGATTTTGTTCACAACAAGCTGGACATTGAACCGGATGCCGAAATGGTGCATGAACTCGATCATGTCATTGAATCGTTTCAGCGGGTTGAAATTGTGGATAAAGCAACGGACGTGAACATGAATACGGAGAAACTTGCCGATTTCGTTGAGCAAAGACTTGCTGATGAATCAAGCCTACTTGTTATTCTCAATACAAAAGCGGTGGTCAAAAATTTATACCGCCGATTAAAAGAAGGCAATAGTACAGCTCCAATTTACCACTTAAGTACATCCATGTGCCCCGCCCACCGCAATGATATATTGGAGCAAGTGAAAAAACATTTGAAGCATAAAGAGCCTGTCGTTTGCATCAGTACACAATTGATTGAAGCGGGAGTGGATATCAGTTTTAAGTGTGTGATTCGGTCGTTGGCTGGTTTGGATTCTATTGCTCAGGCAGCGGGCAGATGTAATCGCCACGGAGAAGATAACAAGAAGCAAGTGTATGTCATAGATCATGAAGAAGAAAATCTCAAGCGTTTAAAAGAAATTAAGATCGGCAAAGAAATTACTAGAAAAATGTTCATTGACTTAAAACGTGACGAAACTTGCTTCGGAGGTAATGTATTGTCAGCACAGGCTATGGAGGTATATTTCCAAAAATATTACACCGAACTGGCAATAGATTTGAACTATTTTGTACCTAAGCTAAGAAAAAATATGACTGAACTATTATCTGCCGATCGCAGTGAAAATACGTATTATCGCTCTTATTACGATGAGAAGGGTAGGGTTCTTCCCCTATTCTTAGCGAATAGCTATAAGACAGCGGCGAACCATTTTCAAGTCATTGAGGATCATACGACAGCTGTAATTGTTCCATATGGGAATGGAGAAAAAGAAGGAAGAGAAATTATCGCTGATCTCAATGGACAGCAAAGCATAGATGATCTTACCCGTTTGCTGCGCAGGGCGCAACCATACACCATTAATATATCTCACTTTGAGAAAGAACAACTGGATCGAAATAAGGCGCTAGTTTCTTTTCTGGATGGAAAAATATTGGCTTTAACCGATGGGGCCTATCATGATTGTTATGGTATTAACCTTGAAAATGATAGTCCTCTTAGTGATTTTGTCCTTTAACATGGCCTTTATTGGGACTCAGGACTTATCTTTTACGTTGACTGACTATGACGAAAGTAATATTCTGGTATTGTATGTAGAAAAAATAGGAATAGAAAGGAGGATTATGCTAGTTGAGAAACGCAATCGAATTCAAAGTGTATGGAGACTATGCACTGTTCACAGACCCGCTAACCAAACTTGGTGGTGAGAAATTAACGTATAGTGTACCAACCTATCAGGCGCTAAAAGGGATCGTAGAAAGTATTTATTGGAAACCCACCCTTACGATGATTGTTGACAAGGTTCGTGTACTAAAGCCTATTCGGATGGAGTCCAAGGGGATTCGGCCCATTGAATACGGCGGCGGTAATACGCTTGCTAATTATACTTACCTGAAAGACCCGTGCTATGAGGTTCAGGCTCATTTTATTTTTAATCCGCATCGTCCCGAGATGGAATATGATCGTAACGAAAACAAGCATCACAATATACTCAAACGCTCCTTACTGGCGGGTGGACGCAGAGATATTTTCCTGGGCACACGGGAATGCCAAGCTTATGTAGAGCCATGTGTTTTTGGTGAATCCCCCGGTTTCTATGATAATTATGGAGATATTCATTTGGGAAATATGGTGCATGGAATGAACTACCCCGATGAGACAGGTCGAAATCAGTTGGAGGTGCGCTTGTGGAATGCTGTGATGAAGGACGGGGTCATTGAGTTTATTCCACCGGAGAAATGCCCACAAGTTCGTATCATAGGCGAAATGCAGCCCAAACAATTTGCTGAAAATAACGTTCAATCCGCAGACGAGCTGCTTGCAGAGTGGGAGGGGTGGAGCATGAAATGAGCTGGCTGCTAAATCTATATGAAACGTATGAATCCAACCTTGACCGTGTTGGTGTGATTGAGAAGAAATACAATGATCGTGAATACACGCTCCTGCCCATCTCCCACACGACCCAAAATGCGCAGATTGAAGTAGAGATTACAGAGCAAGGTGATTTTCATTCAGCTAAAGTGCTGGATAAAGACGATTTTAGCACATTGATTCCTTGCACGGAGAAATCAGCCAGCCGGGCTGGCTCTGTCGTAGCACCTTATCCGCTGCATGATAAATTAAGCTATGTTGCCGGAGATTTTGTAGCTTATGGAGGAAAAATTAAAAAAGAAGAACCATTTGCTGCTTATATTCATCAGTTGGAAGGTTGGGCTACTTCAAAATATGCGACTCCCAAGCTGAAAAGCATCTATCGTTACTTGAGCAAGCGCCAACTGATTCAAGACTTGGTAAACGCGTCTATTTTATATCTCGATGAGGATCAGAAATTACTAAGTAAATGGGACAAGAAGTATGAGCATTTAGCTGCGGAAAAACCACGTATATTTACGGCAGTTCCCGGTGAACTGGAGAGCGTATTTATCCGTTTTAATGTCTATTCACCAAATCAAGCGTTAACTAAAGTATGGCAGGATAAAGAACTATTTAATTCATTTATTGGTTATTACAGTAAGTTACTAGGCGAAGAAGATATTTGCTATGTAACTGGGAACCAGCTCCCCAGCACAGATAAACACGCTAATAAAATCAGAAACTCTGGGGACAAAGCGAAGCTGATTTCTGCCAATGATACGAGTGGGTTCACATTCAGAGGACGGTTTGCCCATAGTCATGAAGCAGCAAGCATCAGTTATGAGGTATCCCAAAAAGCTCATAACGCCTTAAAGTGGCTGATTCATCGTCAAGGTAAAATCATGGATAACCGTGTTTTTCTAGTCTGGGGTAATGATTCTGCTGATGTGCCTAACCCTACTGACAATGAAAACATTTTTGCAATGGGCTTTGGTCTTGAATCATCCAGGCCAAAAGCAATCAAAAGCCATACCAACGAAGAGATTGCCTTTGATTTGGCCAAAGCACTAACTGGCTATAGCCATAAACTAGCTGTCAAATCGGCTTCCAAGGCCAAAGTTAATATTCTTGTGCTGGATTCAGCAACAACGGGACGGATGGCTGTACTGTATTATCGGAATTTGGATAAAGCATTGTATTTTGACAAGCTGATTGACTGGCATTCCACATGCGCCTGGCTGCACCGTTACCAGAAGGATGAGCAAGGTGAGCTTTTACAATTTTGGGGTGCTCCGGCGACCAAAGATATTGCTTTCGCGGCCTACGGCCCTAAGGCGAATGACAAACTCGTTAAAGGTCTGATGGAACGAATGCTTCCATGTATCGTAGATGGTCGGCCCATTCCGCAGGATATTGTGAGGAGTGCTATTCACCGTGCCTCTAACCCGGTATCTATGGAAAAATGGGAATGGGAGAAGACACTGAGTATAACATGTGCATTGATTAACAAACAGGAGGGATACAGTGTGGCATTAGATAAAGAAAATACGGATCGTAGTTATTTATTTGGCAGATTGTTAGCGATAGCAGATGTGATGGAGCGAGGTGCA
The DNA here is from genome assembly GCF_005217525.1 of Paenibacillus terrae. Lineage (GTDB taxonomy): Bacteria > Bacillota > Bacilli > Paenibacillales > Paenibacillaceae > Paenibacillus > Paenibacillus terrae_C. Next base: position 509,746 of record NZ_PNXQ01000014.1, read on the forward strand.
TTGGACAAAGAGGATAAGCGATCCACTAATGCCATACGGTATATGAGCGCATTCTCACAACATCCTGAAAGAACTTGGAGGACCATTCAGAATGCCCTGCAGCCACATCAGGCTAAACTTGGAAAACGCTTAAACTATTACTCCAATATGATTGATGAAGTAGCCTCAAAAATACCCATGGATGAATTCAATAACAAACCGCTAACCGGCAAGTATTTGCTCGGCTTGTATAGTCAACGCTATGAAATCTATCATAACAAGGATAAAAAGAATCATGAGGGCGATACCACAGGAAATGACGACGACCAAGACAGCGACATCGCAGATGTGAAAAAATAATACTGATCATCAGAAACGTTAAAAATATAGAGTTTACATTCAAAGGAGAATAATAACATGTCTATTTTGGATCATAAAATTGATTTTGCAGTTGTATTGTCTGTCACGAAAGCAAATCCCAATGGCGATCCGCTGAATGGTAATCGTCCACGCCAAAATTACGATGGCTATGGCGAAATTTCGGATGTGGCACTGAAACGGAAAATAAGAAATCGTCTGCAAGATATGGGAGCGTCTATTTTTGTTCAATCTAATGATCGGAAATTGGATTCTTTTAGTAGTTTAAGAGAGCGTGCAGATGCAAATCCTGAGTTGGAAAAATTTTTTAAGGGCAAGGAAGGTTCCAGCGATGAATTTGCCAGCATCGCCTGCCGCGAATGGATGGATGTTCGTAGCTTCGGTCAGGTTTTTGCATTCAAAGCGGCTAGTAAAGGCGCAGGAGTATCCGTCGGGGTAAGAGGTCCTGTATCTATACATACGGCTACCAGTGTTGATCCCATTGATATTACAAGTATGCAAATCACTAAAAGTGTAAACTCCGAACCGGGGAAAGAAAGAGGCTCGGATACGATGGGGATGAAGCATCGGGTGGATTTTGGTGTGTACGTATTTAAGGGAAGTATCAATACGCAACTAGCTGAAAAAACAGGATTTACCTATGAGGATGCAGAGAAAATTCGGGAAGCCTTACAAACACTGTTTGAAAATGACGTATCCTCCGCTCGTCCTGACGGTAGCATGGAGGTCCATAAGGTATATTGGTGGGAGCATCATTCCAAACTTGGACAATACTCATCGGCTAAGGTACACCGTTCTTTAAAGGTGAGATTGAAAGAAAACGCAGACGAACTCAACAGATCTTTTGATGACCATTATGAATGCATACTCACACCACTTGAAGGCTTAGTGCCCCGTGAATATCCAGAACTATAACGAAGAGGATTATTTGCTGCTATCCGGTATTCAGCATTTTAACTTCTGTAGAAGACAATGGGCGTTAATTCACATTGAGCAGCAATGGGAAGAAAACGTGCGGACGATCGAGGGGGATCATTTACACCGAAAAGCGGATCAGCCCATGATTCGTGAAAAAAGAGGGGATAAACTCGTCGTACGCGCATTACCTATACACTCCAGAGAGCTTGGTATTACTGGAATCTGTGACGTCGTAGAGTTTGTACGGGATGCTCATGGGGTTCCGCTGGCAGGGGAGGAAGGGATGTATCTTCCTTTTCCTGTTGAATACAAGCGTGGCAAACCCAAACGAAATGATTCGGACCATTCCCAGTTGGTCGCACAAGTGATGTGTCTTGAAGAAATGCTCGTGTGTGATATTGCAAAAGGTTACTTTTATTACGATGAGATCAAGCATCGGGTAGAGGTTGTGATCACTGCTGCTGACCGTGAACGGGTGCGAGCAAGTATTCAGGAAATGCGGCATTATTTTGAGCGAAACCATACACCTAAATCCAAAGCAGGGCCACATTGCCAAAGCTGCTCGCTTCAGCACATATGTGTGCCGGAAATTTTAAATAAAAGGTCTGTTTCCAGTTTCATTGAAAGCAGGATAGCTGAATGAAAAAATTACTGAATACGTTGTTTGTTACCTTGCCGGATACGTACTTGTCACTGGATGGGGACAACATTGTGATTAAACAAGAAGAGGCCATTCTGGCACGCTACCCGTTGCATAACCTGGAAGCTGTATGTACTTTTGGCTATGCAGGGGTAAGTCCGGGTCTGATGGGTGCTTGTGCATCACGCAATATAGATTTAACCTTTATGACGCGAACTGGACGCTTTTTGGCACGTGTGATCGGAGAGAGCCGTGGAAATGTGGTACTCCGAAAAGAACAATATCGGATTTCCGATGATGACCAAAGAAGTGCTCTTGTAGCCAGAAATATGATTATAGGCAAGATATATAATAATAAATGGATTTTGGAGCGAGCGACAAGGGACTATCCCCTACGTATTGACGCTGATCGAATGAAAAAGGTGACTGCTTCTTTAGCAGGGGCCATGCAGCAAGTCCGTGAAGTGGAGGACCTGGACATTTTGCGTGGTTTGGAGGGTGCGGCGGCTGTACAGTACAATTCGGTTTTTGATGAGCTGATTTTGCAGCAAAAGAAGGATTTTTACTTCCACGGACGCAATAAACGCCCGCCGTTGGATAATGTCAATGCTTTATTATCCTTTGCCTAACACTTCTGTCCAACGATATGAAATCTGCACTTGAAGCTGTCGGATTGGATGCTTATGTAGGTTTTCTGCATAGAGACCGTCCGGGACGAGCTTCGTTGGCATTGGATGTGATGGAAGAGCTTCGTGGAGTATATGCCGACCGTTTTGTTCTTACACTGATTAATAAAAAGTTGATTCATGGCAAAGGATTTTACAGGAAAGAAAATGGCGCTGTGATTATGGACGATGATACGAGAAAAATAGTATTGAAGGCATGGCAGGAACGCAAGCAGGAGAAGATTATTCATCCTTATTTGAATGAGAAAATGCCTTGGGGGCTTGTGCCCTATTCACAGGCTTTGCTCTTGGCTAGACATATTCGGGGAGATCTGGACGAGTACCCTCCATTTTTGTGGAAGTAGGTGTGATCTTGTTAATTCTAATTACGTATGATGTAAGCACAGTAGACAGGGAAGGCAGAAAAAGATTGGCCAAGGTTGCAAAAAAGTGTGTAGATCACGGACAAAGGGTGCAAAATTCCGTGTTTGAGTGCATTTTGGATTCGGCCCAGTTTCGCCGTTTGAAGTATGAATTAGAAGAATTGATAGACAAAAAAGAAGACAGTCTGCGTTTCTACAATTTAGGAGATAACTATAAAAAGAAGGTAGAGCATATGGGGGCAAAAGAATCTTACGATATGGAAAGCCCGCTGATTCTGTAAGGTGCGAATGTGAAGCTCACATAAAAACCCCGGA
>NZ_PNXQ01000014.1:513077-513203 GCF_005217525.1 Paenibacillus terrae
CGCACTCTGTATGGAGTGCGTGGATTGAAATTACAAATTTACTCACTGCCGCCACCTCCGCAAATGCGTCGCACTCTGTATGGAGTGCGTGGATTGAAATGTTTTTTTCGCATACGAGCAACAATC
>NZ_PNXQ01000015.1:0-300 GCF_005217525.1 Paenibacillus terrae
GAATATGTAAGTGTTTATCAAAAAGGAAAAGGGTCGCACTCTATCTGAGTGCGTGGATTGAAATAGGAACAGACGGTCCTGCATTTTTAGAAGCATGTCGTCGCACTCTATCTGAGTGCGTGGATTGAAATGATTTTGGACATGCTCCCTCACCTTCTTTTCAAGCTCGTCGCACTCTATCTGAGTGCGTGGATTGAAATAGTCCCCTGTAATTGCTCTGTCTTTCATGGCCCAGGGTCGCACTCTATCTGAGTGCGTGGATTGAAATACAACCACCACATCAGCATCTTTAATGAGCTG
>NZ_PNXQ01000015.1:310-4622 GCF_005217525.1 Paenibacillus terrae
AAAGATTCGGTCACACCTTGTTTAACTAAATTGGATTTGGAGTAAATTATGAATAGACAAGCACCTATTTTTTCACTGGAATACTTACCGTTACTTATTCGACTGGAATGTAAGGAAACGACACGATTTCCTGCTTTTCTCGGCTCAACGCTTCATGGAGTGACAGGATGGGCGCTACTTCAACATTCGGAATCATATGCGTACTTATTCGAGAATCGCCGATTAGGTGGAGCTAAACAGGACATTGTCAACCCTTATATCATTGAGCCGCCTAGGCCAAAGTCTGTATACTATACAGGGGATCAGTTATGCTTCAAATTAGTGTTGTTAGGAGATGCGATTCATTATGCTAGGCATTTAGTGACTTCGTTGGCTCAAGTACAGAGATTCGGGATTGGAGCGGAACGAAAGATTTTCGAACTGACAGACATTTTGCATGGTAATCAGTATGGATTGATTTGGAAACAAGGACAATTAGATATGAACGCGGCTACACCAGAAAACATTTCTGTTCATGCTCTGCAAGATCATGCTTCCTGGTGCTCTATCCATATGGTGACCCCTGTTCGCATTCGGCGAGGTGGGGCGCTGGTGCAGGAGATTAATTTTCCTACCATCATTCGGAGTATTACGAGGAGAATTCAGACGTTGACCGAGCGTTATGGAGGTTACATGAACACGGATATATCCATGAAGGCATGTGAACTTGCGAGCCATGTTCGAGCCGTGTCTGCCGCGTTGTATTTGAACCAGATGCACCGATACTCGAATCGAAAAAAGGAATCCGTTGATTGGAGCGGCATGTTGGGTACACTAACTTTTGAGGGAGAGCTTTCTCCCTTTACGCCTTGGTTGAACGCTGCACGTGTATTACATATCGGCAGGAATTCTACTCTTGGCTGCGGACAAATGGATGTAGTCTATAGGTCAATGTGATGTGATTTTACAACCTTTTAGCAATAGATTCTTGAATATTGGATGGCTGAACTTCTACGTGATCTGTAAGCTTTGATCGGTAGTGATTGTTGTACCTGCAAACTAAATTTCATAGGAATAACGAAAAATGCAATTTGGGCTAAGGCTTAGGTTGTATTTTTTATATGGAATTTTCAGGAAAACTGTTATACTATTAATAGCTGTACAACGTTATTTATAAGCGAAGGAGTGTTAAGGCGTGACGAGGGAATTATCATTTGATGAGAAGAAAGAGAAGATGATTAAAAATGTTACAGAAAATTATATTCAAGTGGAAAAATCTATTGTCAACCAGCTCTACATGAAGCACGATTTGCATGGAACGACGGTTGGCTCTGAGAGAGAGCTGATCTGGTCGCAATTGTTTGAAATGATTATTCCCAAGAAATTTGTCATTGAGCAATCGGTATTCATTATTGATTCTCAGGGTGGTGTGTCCAAGGAAGTAGATTTTGCTATTTTGGATGAAACGTATACACCTTATATCTTCCGCTATGGCCGCATCAAGTTTGTTCCAATCGAAGCCATTGCGGCAGTTATAGAATGCAAGAGCCAGCGGCTTGAAGAAAGTACCATTGAAAAATGGGCAGAAAGCATCACGTCTTTGAAAACCTCGGGGCAATCTATCGCTCGCTTTGCATTGGGTGTTTTTATGGAAGCTGTTAAAACGCAAAAATCTACTCGTCCCATCCGTATATTGTGTGCCTTGAAGGAAAATTGTGGGGATGACATCAAGCGGCATTTTGATTTTACATTGCTCGCCTCCAGGAAAAAAGGGGGAAATGAACGTATTGAGATTGAGTGTAATGCGGATGATACGTTGTTCTCCTGGTTCAAGAGTCTTAATTTTCATGAATTCACGATGGATGCAGAGTTGGAAAAGCAAACATCAAAAATACTTGATGAAATTTCACTTGAAAACTACAAGGTACGCGATCAGAATGGTCAAAGCATTTCACTATTAACCTTTAATTTCCAATTTAATCAGCTATTAATGCTAATCAATAATCCTATTTTATTTCCGCATCGAGCATATGTAGATTTATTTGACCGAAAAGGAAAGGAATGAATTCCGATGAGCTCATACGTGATAGCTGTGTCGATGGACAAGGTGCAGTCCTTCTTATATTATGTGCTCCAAGCGCAGATACAGGAGAAACAAAGTAATAACGGGACTTTGAACACGATCATAGAATCTTCCAGATTAATTTCAGATCAGTTCTATCAGGATATTGGAATGGAGGGAGAGAGGGGTCCATTTGCCAAGCATATTGACGAAGAGTTGCTAAAATGTTCCGGCATGTGTGTGTTTGTAACTTCGCTTCCGGAGGATCAAATTGTTAAGAATCTCAATGGAATATTTGAAACGTATTATAAGAAATTGAGCGGGCAGCTCTTCATGAAGTATGTGTATTTCAAGCAGACCGATTTAAAAAACAACACGCCATTGCAGGCGATTAAAGAAAGCAAGAAGCGGCTGAGAGAGAAAGCTTGTTTTAACTCGATCATTGCACAGAATCGCGAATTGTTGTTTATGTTTCATTCATCACCTGAGAGAGAACAAAAACGGGGTTTGACGACGTCATCGGTAACGAATGTTTTTAGTGCATTCACTAATACGATTAATGACTTGTATTCGAAACAGGATGAGAACAACGATAATCATTTCAGGGTTGCAGTCATTAAGGCTGACTTGGACGGGATGGGGGAACTTTTTAAGCAATTAGACAGTCATGAGACTTATAAGCAGGTAAGCGAACTGCTTTCGAAATACATATGTCTGGAATACTTGCATGACAGGGTAAAACAATTTAAAAGAAATGATCCCGAATTCAGGCTGTACCCGCTGTATATTGCGGGGGATGATATTTTCTTTGCTGTGCCGACCTCCAAGCTCGTGGATGGGGTTAATCTGTGTAAAGATATTTTGAAGCAGATTAATGGAGAAATTGAACAAATTAACCGCAAGAGGGAAACAGGACTTCAACCATTGTCCATGAGCATTGGTATTGATTTTACATTCAACCGTGAACCAATCCGGTACTACTATGAGAGGGTTCAGAAACAGCTTGATTTTGCCAAGAAAGCACCAAGCATGGTGGCTGTTGCAGGAGTTGTTCCGCTGTCCTGTATGAGGATCAGTATTAACGAGTATGTGCTTTATCGTTATGATCTGGCATCAGACAGCTCAGGGCGCTTGAAACCAACCAAGAGTAAAGATACGCCGGAGCAAAAATTCAAGGAATTTCATGCGGAAAAGAACAATTGGAAGCACTTCGTTACACAAGTCAAACGGCTTCAGGATGCCATGGAGGAAGGTTTTGCTGCGCATCACTTTTTCTACGGGCTTCTGAACAAAATTACAGATCCTGACGTTTGCAATAACCTTGTGAAATATAGCAATGCTGTGCTGTACCATGTGATTCCGCAATATCTGAATAGTAATAACCGCAAACTCAGAGAGTCGGAGTTGCTTATTCTTGAATCTATGCTGAAGCAAGTGGTTGTTAAAACTACGAAGTCGGGAAAGACAAGCAAAGGAGGAAAGCTGTCCTTCGACATGGATCAACGCCGGCAACTTGAAAAGTATGTTCGGTTATTGCTGCTATTTTCCGATCCTCGGTTCAAGATTGTCCAGAAGAAGACTCGATCTGTTGAGAATGATTTTGATATTAAACGGGTGAGAAGTACGGTGTTTAACAAAACATTACGTTACCTGTTCGATCAAAACCTTGGGGGATGGAAGGATCGTGAAGTGTTTCGGGAGATTTTTGTAGAGTATGCCAGATATACTCCATTGTCTGATGCTGGGAGTAAACGAGGTGGGGGCATCCGAAAAGAAACAGAGGTTGAAGTGTATCGTACTCTGCGTTTATCGAACTCTTTGTTGCATCGCTTCAAAGGAATGAATGACATTCAACGGGTGGCTGAGATGATCGAGGCAACGAATCCTCAGCAGAAAGAGGATATTATTACCATTGAGCATTTACGTCGAGAGGAGCATAAGGCTCCACCCGGGCTGTATTTTGATAAAGAAACATTTCTGCGGATGGCTCGAAGCCAGCAGATGTGGAAATCGGAATACATCGACTCGTTGCTAATCTTTTACCAATTACGAGAGCAATTGATTCAATTAAGAGTACATCCAGCATACTCGAAATAGCCAGGAGGCAATAGAACATGGATACAGAGAAGATTACAGAGAAGAAGATTACAGTAAAAGTAACAACTCGCTCCAATCTCTTCATTGGCGGTTCTCCGGCAACGTTTGAAATCGGCGGTGTTGATCTGTTCACGGTTACGAACAAAGAGGGGCTGCCTTATATTCCCGCCTCTT
>NZ_PNXQ01000015.1:4632-7227 GCF_005217525.1 Paenibacillus terrae
CTACATTGTCCGGGAAATGCTTGAAGGTCATGGAGCTAGCGCAGAAATTGCTCAAGCATATAAACAATACTTGGAGAGACTTCGGGAGGAAAACAATCTGGAGTGTGAGAAATATGGCATTGAAGAGGAACGGATTCAACGGATGGACGAACGATTTGGCAAGATCATTGAAAAGGCATCTGCCGAGGATTTGTTTGGAATCGAAGGATTTAATGATACGCCAAAGCTGCTGTTTAACGACCTGCTGCCAATAAGAGAAAAAGCTAATAAAGATGATTGGTTCTCGATTGATTCCAAAAACAGCATTGAACTCAGTAGTCAAGGTGGAATGCCACGAGTTCTTGCTAATCCTCGGACATACAGGGTTGTACGTCCGGGGGTTTCATTCGTGGGAGATGTGTTGCTCTATAACACTGAAAAATTAAAATTAAACGGACAAAATATCGGGTCTCGAATTACAGATTTTATTAAAGAAGCCATGATCCAATTCAATTCAGGAATCTATCGCTTGGGTAATTCAGGTAGCCGAGGGTATGGCCGAGTGGAGATTGAATTTGTTGGGGAGGATTCCTGGCATGGCTGAATGGAAATATTACCGGATAAATATGGATTTGATGGGCAGGATGACTCAGCTTCCAGATTCCCAGAAAATGTTTGGAGCCTTGGTGCATCGCTTTTCAGAAACCTACTCTTCTGTACAAGCAACGCAGATGGTTGACAAGATAAAGGGTGGAGCGATGCCTTTGTCGCTGTCTAACATGCTCCCGCGTGGGTATTTGCCTGCTCCACATACGGAGTTAATACATCAGCTGAGCGTGGATGGTCAAGGCAACAAGAAAATATATCAGGCATTGAAGAGGCGTTCATATGTGAAAAGCGGGCAGCTTACTGAGTTGATGAAGGAACCGAGCCGGGCGAGCGACCTTTATCCCTATGCGCATATTGAGTTCACACAGCAGATTCACGCGTCAATTGACAGTAAGCGTTATAACTTGCCAGGCCTTGATCCCAACCTCTACTCTGTGCCTGAAGTTATTGTGAAAGAGGTAACTCAAGAGGGGAAACAGGAGCAAACGATTTGCGGATTTTCGTTGTACCTCGCGATGGAGGAATGCTCTGAAGGAGATTTAATGCTCAAAATGTTGGAATTAGCTAGAGCTGAAGGCAAGACATTCATACTCGGGCCTCGTGGTTCTCAAGGTCTGAATACTTTCAAAGTCACACAAATCCATGAGGAATCTAGCGTAACATCGAATCAAACAGGTTATTATTTGAATCTGGGTATGCTGCTGCCCAAGAATATTGATTTTGATAGGTCCAGCCTCAAGCTGTTTACCTCAGAACGCAGACCATATAATCCGCCTGGGGGTTGGGACACTGGAAATAGCGGCAAGTTCATTAGTTTTATCGAAGCGGGTAGCATAGTATACGCACCAACAGGAATTGAATGTGCCGGGCACTCAATTCAGTCACCTTTTCATCCGCGAGATATAGTGTTTGGAAGTGCCTTGTTATACCCACTGAGTGAGAGGGAGGGGGATTGAAATGTCGCTCAAGAGATACGAGTATCGTTTAAAAACTCTGTCTAAGCTTGCCATGTCGCCAAGGGATCATCAAGGATTTTATTTGGCTGCTGGGGATTTCAAAAGGGAAAATATCTTGAAACGTATGTCTCCAGATGGCGAAACCGATAAGAATGCGGAGGAGAACAAGGTTAATATTATCTATCCCTTTTATCAATATGGAGGATACTCCGCATATAATCCAGATAGTACGCAATACTATATTCCCGGTTCTTCGCTCAAAGGTGCGATGCTCTCCCATTGTACGGGACAGTTTGCATCGAGGCTGTTGGTCGATGATATTCAGGTTAAGAGTAAAGATTTGCAGTTAACCCAGCTTAACAAGCTGCAAAATCTGTCAAAAGAAACGAACGAGTCAATTATTCTGCAACCTTTCTTTCCCAATGTAGCTGTTGAGATGCTGGCGGCAGGATGTGAGTATATCGGAGAGTTGTTCTGTGAAGAGGAAATACATATATACTTACAGGCAGCTCGAAGAGGGACAATCCTTAAACTTTCACAATTGCGAGATAAGCTGAGTGTCGTCAGTAAGGAAATTCGAATTGATGATGAAACCAGGAGATACGTTAATCAATTGAAAAATAATATACAATCCATCATAGATGATAGTCGCGAGGCATGTACATTATTGCTCGGAGGGTATAAAGGGCTTGCGTTATCTGGTGTGTTTAAGAATGCAGAGTTTGATAAGCTTGACACTGCGGTATATGTGGATCTGCCGTCGTATTTACCACATGGAATTGTGCAGATTGAGGTATGCCGAGAGGTAGACTGAATCAGGTGTGAACCTCAAGCTCACAGGATTTTCCCGGGAGATTCGCACCTCAGATTTTGTCGAAAACAACGATTTCATAACCTTTTGGCAACACTAACATTGCGTTAATACCATTTTTTATCCTATGATGTAGGTATAACTTGTTAGAATCATTGAAAATACGTAATGATATTTATATGAAATGATTTTATTACGTGTATTTTCGCCGTCGCACTCTATATGAGTGCGTGGATTGAA
>NZ_PNXQ01000015.1:7237-12905 GCF_005217525.1 Paenibacillus terrae
ATTTGTTTTTTGTAGCCGATATTATATGTCGCACTCTATATGAGAGTGTGGAATGGCTCTGGTGATGCTTGGTTACAGAGGCTCTGCTGCTGCGAGCTACTTGAGCACTGGCGGCGTAGCGATGAGCGGGCCTTTCGACCTGTTGCCTTGAACATAAGCCTTGACCTCGTGGGTATAGTAAATAACGCCTTGACCCTCAACAACTGGATAGCCGCTCATGTCATCAGTTAGTGAAGTTTGTACATGTTTGCCAGTGCTGCTTGGCATGTTTCTCATCGTGAAGATGCAGGATGCCTTCTGAATCCAAAAATGCGAAACGTGGTAGTGTAGTAGACATGGTTCATCTCTTCCTAATACGGTATTTCGAAAAATCAAAAAGGCCGGCAGATTGGCCGACCTGATCACTGAAGCGTTGCGCCTCGATTCGTCTTATTTGATTTTCCATATTACAAATTTACCACATCAGAAGTCCAATGGCGTGCAATTAAACGGACAATTTCCGGTCAAAAAGCGGACACGAATTATTTAGATGTGTTTGCTCTAAATTAAATGAGCTTTTTTGTGCATCAGGTACCTTGAGCTGACTAGATGTGTAAAAGACAAGTCCTACTAATATGAGAAAAATCGCCATGATGATAATCAAAGTCCATATTATTAATTTTTTCATTTTCAGTTACTCCATATATCCCAACGTATAATTAGTTCCGTCAGAATAGCCAGTTGTATCGAAACGGAAGCTACCTGTTTGCCATTCATATCCTTTTATCGGCCCTACCCCATATGAGAAAACGGCTTCACCTTTAAAGCGGTTATTAATTATAGATTTGTTTGCATAGAGCAAAGTTGTTTGACATAACGGATTAATGTTTTTAGCTACATAGGCATTATAAGAGATTGTCTGGACAACTTTATCTTTTGATTTGTCATAAGAAAATGATCCGGTCGCTTTATATTCCAATAACTCTATTCCAAACAAGGTCGCAACTCTTGAGTACGAAACGGTTGCTTGTTGTACCGCCGCAGGCTGAATGATGGTCTGGGTTTCGATCCCCTCTGGTGTTTTTTGATCAGGACCTTGAAGCGCTTCAAATAAAAATTTAGGATCACTTAGAGTCGCAACAAATTTTTCTTGCTGCTCTTCGGTAAGTGCTTTGAATTGTTCGAGTGCTTTCTGAGCATCGGTAACTGCACTTTTGGCATCCAAAGTCTGTACACCAAGTTTGGTTGCTGTACTAGAATCATAGTTTTGCAAGAAATTGATATACTGCTCTTTGGTAAGAGGTTCGACAGAAGTATCCGCAGCATGTGAAACCCCAGCTAATTAAGAAAGAAGTTAATAATAATGCAACAGACATAAATACGCTAAAAGGCGACGACTACCCGACATCTTCATATTCATTCCATTATTTCCTAATAAATATATAAATGCAGATATTATGATATCATATTTCCAAATTTTTGTATCGTAGATTTAGATTTTTCGATGAATTAATACTTTAGCACTAAAAAGAACAGGTCGGCTGATTACTGATTACCGATCTGTTCTTTTTATTATGAAACTACAATTCCTCCCGATACAAGAGAATTTTCATAAGTGTACCGTGTCAGCTTTAGTGCTCTGGCTAAAATATCGATTGCATCGGTCTTGATCCGCCGAAAAGGGCATTATCCCTCGTCTGTGTGCTGATCGCACTGGTGGACTGATGCTTTCTATGTGAATACGCCTGCGTTATTGCCGCTTCGCGCTGTACAAAACCAATCTGCCGATTTTTTTATTCTCTTCCCTATTATCACGTTACAGACTCCCTTTTGGGTGGAAAATTAAACAAAAGCTGGTTGAGAAACAAATTGACCAGAAAACATTTTGTGAGACATATCATATACCACCTAGCCGATTGTCCAATCTCATTCACGGAACGCGTAGGGCCAAGAAACATAGAACACAAGTATCCCAATTGCTTGGAATAGAAGAGTAATCCTCCCCTCTTTCCCTTTTTCCCATGAATGCAGGACATCTTCTGGAGATTTATGCTACAGTGACGAAAGACCCCATTTTTATGATCCAATATGGTTGTACATATGTTTATATAGGAGTTGAGTTGATCTATGGGAATGTTCTCCAGAATGGCCGAGCAAAAAATTACCGAAGCGATGGCGAAAGGCGAGTTTGATAATCTGTCAGGAGCGGGCAAGCCGCTGATTATTGAGGATTTATCACATGTTCCAGAGGAGCTGCGTATGTCGTACAAGCTACTGAAAAATGCGGGCATTTTACCGGAGGAGCTTCAATTGCAAAAGGAGTGCGTCCAGCTACGCGATTTGCTCCATGCTTGTCGTGAGGCGGGAGAGCAACAGCGCATTCGTCGCAAGCTGACTGAAAAATCGCTTCGTCTACGCATGCTGCTGGAGGAAAGAGGGCTGAACGCTTCGTCGGTATTTTATGAATATGAGCTGGCTGTGCGTAAGCGGTTGGAGGGATAGAATCGTAGCTTCGTCATTCAAAATATAATAATTGCAGGTAGTGAAAAATTCACAATAGGAAAAGCAAATTCGTTGTTCATATAGAAACAACACTTAGATTCTACGCATCCGCGTATCATTGGAGAGATTTCATTGACAGATACAGATAAACAACTGCCTATCATTCAAATTATTCCCGAGCTTAAAAATGCGCTGCAATCCCATTCCGCTGCCGTATTGATTGCACAGCCGGGCGCAGGCAAAACGACGGTTACGCCACTTGAATTGCTGCACGAGCCGTGGCTGGCGGGGCAAAAAATATTGATGCTGGAGCCAAGGCGCTTGGCGGCACGTGCAGCGGCGGCGCAATTGGCGAAGGCGCTGGGAGAACAAACCGGGCAGACGGTGGGCTACCGGGTTCGCATGGATACAAAAGTAGGGCCGAATACGCGGATTGAAGTGGTTACGGAGGGCGTGCTGACCCGAATGCTGCAAAATGATCAGGCGTTGGAGGGAATCGGCCTGATCATTTTTGATGAGTTTCATGAACGTAGCCTGCATGCAGATTTAGGCTTGGCGCTTGCCCTGCAAAGTCAGGCATTGCTGCGGCCTGATTTAAAAATATTGATCATGTCTGCCACACTGGAGGCCGAGCCTGTATGCCGTCTATTGGGGGATGCTCCATTACTGGAATGTCCGGGTACGGTATTTCCGGTAGAGACACTTCATATACCCAAGCCTTCATCGACTACGTTAGAATCCTTTACGGCAGAGACGGTAGACAAGGCGCTTCATGCTCATGAAGGCGATCTGCTGGTATTTCTCCCGGGAGCCAGAGAAATTCATAGAACGGAACGTGAGCTGGCTTCAAGGAATTTGCCTACACACGTCAAGGTTATTCCGCTGTACGGCAGTATGAAGCTGGAGCAGCAGGATGAAGCGATACGCCCGTCGGCTTCGGGCAGCCGAAAAGTCGTATTGGCAACCTCGATTGCCGAGTCCAGCTTGACGATAGCCGGGATTACGGTCGTAATAGACAGCGGGCTGTCGCGGGAATCCGTTTTCTCCGCGCGAACCGGCATGAGCCGTTTGACCACCGTCAAGGTGTCCAAAGCCTCCGCCGATCAGCGGCGCGGCCGGGCGGGCCGCCTTCAGCCGGGCGTATGCTACCGGCTGTGGAGCGCGCAGGAGCACGCCGCGCTCCCCGATGCCAGCCGCCCGGAAATCGCGGCGGCGGATCTGGCCCCGCTCGCGCTGGAGCTGGCCGCCTGGGGCGTCCGCGAGCCCGCCGAGCTGGCCTGGCTGGATGCCCCGCCTGAGGCGGCGTACCGCCAGGCCACGGGCCTGCTGCGCCAGCTCGGCTGCCTGGATGTCGCAGCCGATGGCACGGCAGGCGGCATCACCGCGCACGGACGCGAGGTGTCCGCCTTGGGCGCACATCCGCGCCTCGGGCACATGTTGCTGCGCGCGGCAACCCTCGGCTTGGCGCCGACCGCCAGCCGCCTCGCTGCGCTGCTGCAAGAGCGGGACCCGTTCCGCACCCATGGCGGAACGGATTTGCGCCCGCGGCTGGACGCACTGCGCGAGGCGGCTCACGCCCGCAGCACGCACAGCCTGCTGCGGGCGGCAGACGATACGGTGATTCGCCGTATCGTGCAGGAGAGTCGGCAGCTATTAGCCACGCTGCCGAAAGCAGCCGCAGGGCAGGACGAGCCTGACGGCTCCGCGGCCTGCGGGCTGCTGCTGGCCTTTGCGTATCCGGACCGGATCGCGCAGGGCCGGGGGGATGGCCGCTTTTTGCTGAGCGGCGGCCGGGGTGCGCGACTCCGACAAGTGGAGTGGATGTCGCGTTCGTCCTATCTCGTCGCCGCCGAAGTGGACGACGAGGGAGCGGACGGTGCCATTCAGTTGGCGGCACCGATTGAACTGCAAGAGCTGATCGAGCATTGCAGCGAATTGCTGCTGGAGCAAGCAAATGTATATTGGGACAGCTCAGCGTCAGCAGTGAGAGCGCGTAAGGTATTACAGCTCGGCTCACTTGTTTTAAAGGAAACCTCCTATGAGCGTCCTCCGACAGAGGAAATCGCTGCCGCCTTGATGCAGGGTGTGCGTGAACGCGGTCTAAAGCTGCTGTCCTGGAATCGGCAAACCCTCCAGTTGCAGGCGCGTTTGATTTTTATGCATTTCTCATCGCCCGAGGATTGGCCAGACAGCACCGAGCCAGCATTACTGGATTCACTGGACTCGTGGCTGCTGCCCTTTGCCCTTGGAGCCAAAAATGTATCCGATCTGCAACGGCTGGACGGTGCTGCCTTGCTGCTGGGCCGACTGGATTGGGAACAGCGGCAGCAGCTTGAGCAGGAAGCGCCGACGCATATCCGTGTGCCCAGCGGTTCCCGTATTCCTGTCGATTATTCCAATCCCGAGGCGCCCGCACTGGCAGTGCGGCTGCAAGAGTTGTTCGGTATGCGAGATACACCGCGTATTGGACGCGGACGCGTGCCAATCGTGCTGCATCTGCTGTCACCTGCGCAACGACCTGTACAGGTAACTTCCGACTTGTCGAGCTTCTGGAGCGAGGGTTATTTTGAGGTCAAAAAGGATCTAAAGGGCAGATATCCCAAGCATTATTGGCCGGATGATCCGTTGGAAGCTGTGGCGACCAACAGAGCAAAGCCAAAGCGTTAAACAGCAGCTGTTTTGTCCAAATCAACACTGAACTCGAAAAATTCACATAAAAATGGAGTAGGCTGAATGGTGCAGTAACGTTCATTCAGGAAATCCGGGGATAACAGGGATGGGAACATCATCTGACTGCGTAGTGGCTCCATATGTAACTTTCCAGTATAGCTTATAGAATGGTTTAAATTTCAAAGTAATCGTTTTTTTGAATTTTCATAAAATCGTTTAAACGTCAGGACAGCCGGGTAATGAAGGACGAACCACTCAACACCAAAATATTGGGAGGTAACTACCATGGCTAATAACATAAACGATTATAACGAAAAGAAAATTGTCGGTGTTTTTGATACAGAGCAGGAAGCATCTCGTGCGATTGGACAATTGCAGAGCAGAGGCATTCCAAGCAGTGAAATTTCCGTCATCACACGTGACCGTGACGAGCTGAGGACGATCAGTAAAGAGACAGGTACCAAAGCACCGGAGGGTGTAGCGACAGGTGCGGCTACAGGCGGAGTTGTAGGCGGGG
>NZ_PNXQ01000015.1:12915-84843 GCF_005217525.1 Paenibacillus terrae
TGGCTTGCTGGCAGGCATCGGGGCCCTGGCTATTCCGGGCATCGGACCCATTCTCGCTGCTGGACCTATCGCGGCTACCCTAACCGGAGCGGCTGTCGGAGCGGGAGCAGGTGGCTTGGTCGGTGGACTGGTCGGGCTGGGCATCCCTGAAGATGATGCGCGTCAATACGAGACCTACGTCGATCAGGGCAAGATTTTAGTGCTGGTGGATTACGCTGATCATCACAGGGATGTGTATGATATTTTCCGCACCAACCGTTCTCTGAATGCGGATCGTTACAGAACGTATGATAATACGGTAGCCGATACCCGGACAGATGCGTACACGGATACCAGAAGGAACCTGTAACTTTATAGCTTACGCTTACAGCAGCAGTCTCCCCGAAAGGGAAGGCTGCTGCTTTTCCATATGTATGCCCGTTGATAAACCAGAGATAAGCGAAGCTTTGCTTGGATTGTCGTTTATCCTTCTATATATTTTTACAGAATTGTCGTTATAATAGACTTATATATTTCTAGACATAACAGGAGAGTGACATGAGTCAAAAAGAGAGAATTTCCGAAGTCGCTTTGCTGAGAGGGCTGGCTTTTGCCGCCGTTGTTCTTCAGCATTCCGTCGCACATTTTGCGGTTGCGCAAGGGGCGCGCATCCAGGACGGAGTTTTGATGACACTTTTACTGCTGTGTTCTAAATTTGCAGTTCCCGTGTTTGTGTTTATCACCGGGATGGTGTTATTTTACAATTATGATGGACCCTTAAAGTATGGAACTTTTTTACGTAAAAGGTTCATGGACATCATCGTGCCTTATATCATATGGTCTCTTTTGTACGAATTGGGAAATCAGCTTGTTCAAAGCGGAGGGCATCTTCACCCGCTAGATTTTTTCCAGAAGCTTTTGAATGGGAAAAGCAGCTATCATCTGTGGTATATCGTGATGATTATCCAGTGTTATGTGCTATTTCCTGTGTTTCGTTATGCTGTCCGCCGTTTGTCAGCGTTATTACCGTCAGCATGGCGACCCGCTGCATTGGCTGGAGTCGGCGTGCTGTACATCATGCTCATGCTCGCGGTGGGGCCGATGTACCGATGGATGGATGGGCTCCGGCTTCCGGTAGTTACTTCCTGGTTCACCATCTATGCTGACCGTAATGTGATTTACTTTTTCTTTTATTTTGTGCTAGGCGCGGCAGCCGGGATGAATGTCCGGCGCTGGAATGCTTGGGTAACTAAGGCGCAAATCGTATACTGGCCGTTGTTTATTGTAATTACAGGCTACTTGCTGTATGAGATGATCGGTCTGTTTCAGACGCCGAGAGGCACGGTTCTTTCCTTTAACTACTTGTCTCTGCTGCGTCCGGTCATGGCTGTATATTGTGTCACGTCTATTTTTGTTGCTTACCGTGTGGCAACGTGGATTGCTCATAAGGGCGGACGTGCCGCGAGGTTGCTGACTGCCATCGGGACGTTGTCCTATGGAGCGTATCTGATGCACGCCTTTATGCTGCGTGTCACGTACTCTTTTGACGAGACGTTGTTTGCAGACTGGAGCCTGATTCTTCGCACGCTGGCTTCGTTCGTCCTTTGTATGGTCTTTTCCGTTGCAGGCACGTGGCTGTTGGCGCGTCTGCCTCTGGGAAAATGGATTGTGGGGCTTCGGATTCGTCCACGCCCGGCCGGAGGTCCGCCAGCCTTGCAAAAGCAAGCCTGATTCGGTAATCCCAATCACATATTTTCACAAAAAGTATCCCGAAGCCCATGTAACAAGGCCGAGGGATACTTTTATTTTCTCCATTTGTTTAATGGCATGCATGCTGTTAGACTTGGACGTGCCTTTTCATTTAAGGTGAATCTATAACATGATAGGGGTGTTGCTACATGAGTGGTCCAGATCCAGGAAGCGTTTTTCCGATGAAAAATATTAGAAGTCTGTGTTTTTTGAAAAATGTAGTGGTTAATCCACAGATCGAAATTGGGGATTATACCTATTATGACGACCAACATAATCCTCTGGATTTTGAAAAAAACGTCCTTTACCATTTTGATTTTATAGGGGATAAATTAAAAATCGGTAAGTTTTGCGCAATTGCAACCCAGGCCAAATTTATTATGAATGGTGCAAATCACAATACAAATGCATTTACCACTTTTCCTTTTGGGGCGTTTGGTGGAGAGTGGGCAGCTGGTTTACCCAATTTAAGTGGAGGTTTCAAAGGGGATACCGTGGTTGGGAACGATGTTTGGATAGGCTACAATGCTACCATTATGCCTGGAGTTCATATAGGAGATGGAGCGATCATTGCGTCCAATGCCGTAGTGACTAAAGATGTCTTGCCTTATTCTATTGTAGGGGGAAATCCGGCCCAATTAATTCGTTATCGGTTTGACGAGGAAACGATTGAACTACTCAAAACACTAGAGTGGTGGAATTGGGATATCCAAAAAATAACAGAATGTATTCCTGTTTTGACAAGTAACGATACGGATGCCTTAAAGAAATTAACTAAGTCTTCATAATCTGTAACTCTATTTTTTTAGTCCTTATTATATTATTTCAATATATGAAAAATTCATAATAGAAAAAGACAGATTCACAGACCGCCACTTCGCCAACTATCTCACAACGCTTCATTATATATCTCCCGCCAACTTCAAACAGGTCACAAGGGAGAGATTGAAAATCCCCCTATCATTAGTGTATGGGCGCTGAGTGGTTTATAATGGAAGGTAAGATATAAGAGAATGGTGTGAAGAGGAGGCCGTGAAATGGCGTTTATGATATCCCAGCGAGCTTTTATCAAAATTTATCTAATCACAATGGTGGAGAAGCATCGCGGTTATGGATATCAGATGCTTGAATCGATGAAGGATGAGTTTAGTGGTTTTGGATATGTTCCGCCTCAGAGTGAAGTCTATCGGGCGCTGCATGAACTAGTGCAGGAAGGCGTCTTTTACCGTACCAAACGGTTAAAAGGCACAGATCCTCGCGTGGATTTTCAGGAAATTGTACTCTATCATTTTACAGATGATGGGGAGGAGAAAGCGCGACTGTACAAGAAGCAGGTCAAAACCGATTTGGACCGTTGCCTGGGTATGCTGCACAAAGCGGAACAGGACAACTATTCCTGACCACGAAAGGATGAGAATGATGGGTAGAAAGCTGAAATGGGGAATTTTAGGCACTGCGGAGATTGCCAAAATTGCTGTAATTCCGGCGATTCAGCAATCCGAGCGCGGAGAAGTACTTGGAATTGCTAGTCGCAATGCGGATAAATCCGCTGAGGCCGCCCAGGAGTTCGATATTCCGAAAAGCTATGGAAGCTACGAGGAATTGTTGGCTGATCCCGAAATCGGGGCGGTGTACATCCCGTTGCCGAACCATCTGCATGAAGAGTGGACGATCAGGGCCGCGGAAGCGGGGAAGCACATTTTGTGCGAAAAACCATCCTCTCTTAGCTCAGCCGGGACAAGCCGCATGATTGAGGCATGTAAAAATGCAGGAGTCATTTTTGCAGAAGCTTTTATGTATCGCTATCATCCGAAGCATCGAAGAATTAAGGAAATCATCAATAGCGGGGAAATTGGCGACATTCGCGGCATTCATTGCACATTCACGTTCAACAATGCCGATCAGGCAGATAATGTGCGCTTCAATAAAAGCATGGGCGGTGGATCGTTGTACGATGCAGGCGTATATCCGATTTCGGCGGCCCGTATGTACTTGGACCGGGAGCCGGAGGCGGTGACAGTACATGCTTTATTTTCACCAGAGCATGACAATGTCGATATGATGGCATCCGGCCTGCTGGAATTTCCGGGCGGGGTGAACCTTACCTTCGATTGTGGCATGTGGGCAGCGGACCGTTCTAATATGGAGGTTCTGGGTAGCAAAGGGACGATTGCGATGCCTAAAATGTTCGGCTGGGAAAGGTCATCTGTCGTACCGCAAATTTTCGTCCATGTCGGCTCGGTTACACGCGAGGAAAGACTTAAAGGCTACAATTCCTTTGAGCTGCAAGCGGATGCTTTTGCCAAAGCGGTGCTTGACGGTGTTCCGTTGCCATATGAACCTGAAGACGCGGTAAGCAATATGAAGGTGATCGACGCTTGTATCGAGTCGGCCCGCAGCCGGAAACGGGTAGAGATCGGATAAACCGGATAAACGAGTCCTCAGAAAGCATAAAAAGCAGCCTGTCACAGGGACAAGCTGCTTTTTTAGATAAACGAATACCTAGGCATACAGAGAAGCATGAAGTCTTCAACGATTACATATGTTCATCGTAATCAGTGACATCGCGTTTGGCGGCTGTGGCAGGCGAGTTGGACGTACCGTATTCTTCCACCGCGTCCCACACGCATGCATCGTCAAACCGTCCTGTATTCCGCTGGCGAACTTCCGCTCAAATGGCTCATGATTATATCTCCCCTTCGTAGTCTGAATGGATCTATACATACTGTGCGTATGCTCTTTTATACCCGCTCACAGGACTGGGCAATCAGCAGAGACTTTTATTCCCCACGTAGAATGTGATATAAAAAGAATAGTGTGTTAAGGAGGGAATAACCGATGGATGAACATATGAAGCGTCGTCTGGATAAGCAAAAGCAGTTGTTTAAGCAACTGGGAATTCAACTGGACGCGCTCTCTATCCATGAAAAACAGTTTAAAAATAAAATGCGCGGCTATGATCCTGATGAGGTGGACGCCTTTCTGGATGAAGTGATAAAGGATTATGAACGCTTCTATGCGAACATAGCCGATCTGATGGACAAGTGGCAGGAGCAGCAGGCAACCATACGTGATTTGAAAAACGCACCCAAGCCTGCCGCCGATTATAACGCACTTGACCGACGCCAGTTGGAGGACATCGTTAAGCAACTGGAATATAGCGTCCGCCAGCTAAAGGTGCGAGTACGCCCTGAAAATGACTATTTTCCGGAGTAAGGTGCAGTAAGCGCTGTGTCGGTGCCTCTCATTGTGGTATGATGAAACTATGCATATGTACACAAATATTAATGAGGCACACATATAAAGGTGGTTAACATGAGTACCCATTTTTCCGTTAGTATCCATTGTCTGCTTCTTCTAGCTGAAGGAGCGCCGGAGCGGATGACTTCGACACTTGTCGCTTCCAGTATCAATACGAATCCGGTGGTTGTTAGAAGAATCATGAGCCGGCTCAAGCAAGCTGGTCTGGTTGATTCCTCACCAGGAGCACGGGGCTTTCGTCTGAGCATGTCCAGTTCAAATATTAATCTTAAAATGATATATGAAGCGACCAAAGACGACGGTCCGCTGTTCGCTATCCATAGTGACAGCAATCACAATTGCGAGGTAGGTAAGAACATCGATGCTTTGCTAGACGGATTATATACCGTAGCAGAGCAGAAAATACAGGCGTTTTTCGAGACGGTTACGCTGCGGGATCTGGAGCAGGCGCTTCAGCAGCGGGTTGAGCAGCAGAGCTCATCCGTGTAAAGACGCTGGTAAGGAGAAATGCTATGAAAATCATCGTACTTTCAGATACTCATATGCCGCACCGAGGAAAAGCGCTTCCTGGTCGGCTTGTACAGGAGCTCAAAGGCAGCGATCTCATTCTCCATGCTGGAGACTGGACGGATTGGTTCGTATATGAAAGGCTATCCGAATTTGCACCTGTGCAAGGGATTGCCGGAAACAATGATGGAGTAGACATCGTAGAGCGTCTGGGCTATCAAAAAATCGTTGAAGTCGAGGGCAGACGGATCGGCATGGTCCACGGTCACGGCTGGCGCGGCTCGACAGAGAATATCGCACTGAATACGTTTAAGGGAGAAACGCTGGATTGCCTGATTTACGGACATTCGCATATTCCAGTTGTCAAAAAGTTGGACGGCTTGCTTGTCCTCAATCCCGGATCTCCGACAGACAAGCGCGGCGAGGACGAATATTCATTTATCGTGCTGACGATTGAAGACGAGCAGATGGATGCACAGCTTGTTCTTTATCCAGATAAGCATGAATAAACCAACAACCGTTGATTAAAGGGGAAGCTATGGCTATTTTTGAATTGGAACCGATGAAGCATCATGTGTTGATCTGTAATGGAGGCACGTGTATGCGGCATGAAGGTGAAGAAGTTACACAAGCAATTCGGGATGAAATCCGTGAACAAAACGCAGAAGCTTATATTCATACGACCAGAACTCGCTGTAATGGCCGTTGTCACGATGCTGCGGTTGTGATCGTATACCCTCAAGGGGACTGGTATGGTCAGATGACGCCTGCTGCGGGTACAGAATTGGTGCAGAAGCTTGTAGCAGGAGAGAAGCTGAAACCATATCTTTTTCATGAGTGTACAGGGGAATCCAGTTCACAATAATTCAACAACAAACTATAAACAAGAACGTGAATAGAGAAAATCTTTGCGGAGATTTTCTTTTTTTTGCGTTTAATCCCTGGCCTGAAAGGTAAAAGTATACTGTGGACACCAATCCGATAGGGAGGGAAGCGAAAATGTCCCCATATGACGATGGCCTGCACCATCAGGATGTAAGAAAGGGACAAGCGGGGAAAGAACAAACGGCGGAGCCCATCATGAATCAAGGAACTGGTAATATTTAAAAAGAAATCTCTTGACCTTAAGACAAATACAATATATATTTAGTTACGAAAAGTAATTAATTTTTCTCAGGAGGTAACAAAAATGGCTAAAGATTTCTTCACAGCTCTGAAAGAAAGACGCTCCTATTACGGTATTAGCAAAGAACAAGTAATTTCCGACCAACGGATTCAAGAGATTGTAGAGGAAGCTGTTAAATATACACCTACCTCTTTCAACTCCCAAACCTCACGTGCAGTTGTACTGCTCGGTGAGCATCATGACAAACTGTGGAATATCACAGAAAATATTTTGCGCGAAGTTGTAGGCAATGAAGAGCAATTCAAATCTACTGCTGAGAAAATGAACGGCTTCCGTAGCGGTTACGGTACTGTATTGTTCTTTGAAGACAACAATGTAGTGGCTGGATTGCAACAACAATTTGAAGCTTATGCGGACAATTTCCCAATCTGGTCTAACCAATCCAGCGGCATGCTGCAATTGGTTGTATGGACAGCTTTGGAGCAAGAAGGACTGGGCGCATCCCTTCAGCATTACAATCCTTTGATTGACGAAAAAGTGAAAAATGAATGGAATATTCCTGAGCATTGGAAGTTGATTGCTGAATTGCCATTCGGTAAACCGACATTCCAACCAGGTGAAAAAGAATTCCAACCAATTGAAGAACGCGTAAAAACGTTTAAATAAGCCAGACGATGCTACAATGATTCAGGTTTGGCCTGCAAAAAGCACTGTGGATTTCCACAGTGCTTTTTGCTATTCCATTTTTAAGGAGTGAGCTTCTGGATATGTACTTTTTTCTTTTTTTGTGAAAGGGATGATTCAGGGGTTAATTCAGGCGGAAGCGGGTGATGCTACGTTTAAATTTGTATGAGAGGGTTACATAGGTGTTATTGATGAGGGAGGAAAAATATATGCCATATGATTGCATTATTGTTGGCGGAGGGATTGCCGGGCTGCAAGCGGCTATTCAATTGGGAAGATACAGCAGTCATCGGGTTCTGGTGATAGATTCGGGCTATGGTCGGTCCACGTTGTGTCATCAGTATCATAATATTTTGGGCTTTCCTGACGGGATTTCAGGTGAAGACCTGCGACGGCTTGGACGTCATGAGGCAACGAAGCTAGGAACTGAATTTGTTGAAGGTAAGGCGGTGAAAGCTGCCAAGAGAGATGAGCTTTTTGCCATTCAAGTGGAAGAGGGAACGGTGTATTCCTCAAAGACGCTGCTGCTGGCAACGGGGCTGACCGATCGCTTTCCAAAGCTGGAGGGGCTTTTGGGCTGCTTGGGCAATAGTGTGTATGTCTGCCCGGACTGTGACGGATACGAGATTCAAGATCGCAGTACGGTTGTGTTGGGAGCGGGAAAAGCCGGAGCTTCCATGGCTCTGATTTTATCGGCGCGTACGGACCACCTGATTTATGTGAACCATGATCGTTCAGAGGTGCCGGACGAGTTGATGATGAAGCTGTGCGAGAAAGGAATTGGATACAAGGAGGAGATTATTTCCAGGATCATGACCGAGGAACCGGGACATTTTGAAGGAGTTCAATTGGCTAATGGAGAGGTTGTTCGGGCAGAGCGAGGCTTTTTAGCCTTTGGAGGCAACCATGTCCATTCAGAGCTGGCCGAGCAGTTGGGCGTGCACTTGCTGGATAACAAGCATATTGAAACTCATCCACGAAGTAAAATGACCAATGTAGAGAATGTATGGGTAGCCGGAGATTTGGGAGCGCATGCTGAGCAAGCGACTGTTGCGATGGGAGAAGGAGCAATGTCAGCAATCTGGATACACAAAGTATTATCCGGTATGAAAACAAAAATATCGCAGCTCTAAGAGCTGCGGTTTACAACGGTGGACGTGTACCTGTGTGAAAATGAAGGCCGAAGCGTTCCAATTGCTCGCTCATGCCGTACTTGCGCAAAATTTCCGTTTGTTTGTTGCCAATCAGGTCAAAATGGGGATAGGGCTGACGCTGGTGAATATATTGGGGGTCCAAACCATTATGGCTGCACCATAAACGCAGCTTGTCCAAATTGGAACAACCCACCTTGGTTACGGTTGTAATACCTGGAAAGCGATCATCCAGCCAGTAATGAGTCAGATAAGCAATTTCGCCGCGACTGACCTCTCTTTTCCAGGCTGAAAGCTCCTGTCGGTTAATACCAAACGCCATCGAGTTCATCCTTCCTTGGTTTCTTCCGAAATCATGAGTGGTCGGAGGCGTACCATTATTTTCGTATTATTGCCCTGTATTACGCTTCCTAAAGGGTAACACAATAACAGGAGACCGTGTATGACGAGCTCCTGTTAGCGGTTAGAGCCATCTTTCGGCCCAGATCTCTACACCATTCAATGCATCACCGAGCTCCTTACCCTTGCGGGTCAGCGAATACTCGGTGCGCACGGGCCGCTCTGTAATGACATGGCGAAGGATCAGGCCGCTAAGTTCCAACTCTTTAATGCGTTCATTCAGCATACGTTTGCTAAGATCAGGTATAGAAACATGAATTTCACTGAATCGTTTGGGATGTTCCATCAAAGTATGGATGATGAGAGCGGTCCATTTTTTGCTGATGATCTGAAAGGACTGTTCCACCTTGCCGCACAAAAGCTTAGGCTGCCTGTCGTCGCTCATCTGAATCCCCTCAATTTCATTGGTTGTTTTAAACAGTATACTAAAAGTAACTCTGTTTACCAATAGTAACTATCTTGGCTTGTGTCAACTGTGACATTTTTAACAGTTTTTTCTCATTCCTTACGTCAATCATACCACAGAAAACGTTATCATTACAGGAAATATCGAATGTTCACGATTTCGCTAAAATTTGATTGACTTGCCCCTTATTTTGGGTGTATTATGGGTTACGTTAATTCCTCAGGTAACTTTTAATAACCTCATCTTTTATAATGGGAAGAAGGAATAATTCATGGATTCAATGACTTTTGTCTTATTTGGAGCGACAGGGGATTTGGCTAAACGTAAAATCTACCCTGCCTTGTATAATTTGTTTGTCGAAGGTAAAATTCCGGCTTCCTTTTCTGTAATTGGTATGGGGCGTCGTGAAGTGGCTGACGAACAGTTTCAAAGTAACGTAGAACAATCCATTAAGGATTTTTCCAGGCACGTGAATAATGACCGTGCACAGATGGATCAGTTCTTGAGCGCTTTCCGCTACAGTGCATTGAACGTCAATCACCCTGAAGACTATAAAAAGCTGTTGCAGCTTGCTGAGCAACGTGAAAATGACTTGGGAATTCCGGGGAACCGCATGTTTTACTTATCGGTGGCACCGGAATTTTTTGATGTGATTGCCCTCAACATCCGGGAAAGCGGTTTGGCTGATACGAAGGGCTGGAAACGGCTTATTATCGAAAAACCATTCGGACATGATCTGGAATCGGCACGTGAGCTGAATGATCGCTTAAGCAGAACGTTTGCCGAGGATGAAATTTATCGTATTGACCATTACCTGGGTAAGCCGATGGTGCAAAATCTTGAAGCCTTGAAATTTGCTAATCCATTGCTTCAGGGTGTGTGGAACAATCAATACATTGCCAATGTGCAAATTACCGCTTCCGAAACTGTAGGCGTCGAGGAACGCGCAGGATATTATGATCACTCCGGAGCTATTCGGGACATGGTGCAGAATCACATGCTGCAAGTGCTAATGATGGCGGCTATGAATAAGCCGGGGCATGTAACGGCAGATCAGGTGCGTGACGAAAAAAGTAAGGTTATGAAGGCGTTGCGTGCGCTTGATCCTTCCGATATTGCTTCCAGCGTGGTGAGAGGCCAATACACGAACGGTGAGATTAACGGAAAAGCAGTTCCTTCCTATAAAGAAGAGCCGGACATTGGACCGGACTCACAAAATGATACTTTCATTTCAGCTCGTCTGTGGATTGACAATGAGCAATGGTCAGGTGTGCCGTTCTATATTCGTACAGGTAAACGCATGAATGAAAAATCCACTCGTATCGTCGTAGAATTTAAAAAGGATAGCACAGACCCGTATGCGGCTCAAGGACAGCCATCCGAGCCGAACTTGCTTACGATTCATGTGAACCCGGATGAAAAGGTAACACTGCGTCTGAACAGTAAGGACCCGTTGAATAACGGTCAACTGGAGACGGTGCTGATGAATTACACATCAGAGGCCAAGGAAGTACCGGAAGCTTATGAGCGCCTCATCTTTGATGCGCTGCGCGGCGACTCCACCTTTTTCGCCCACTGGAATGAAGTTGAGCTTTCATGGATGTGGGTACAGCCAGTGCTGGAAGCATTTGCTCGCGGCGAAGTTCCGCTTCATACGTATGCGGCAGGCTCCTACGGTCCAGAGGCTTCTGACCAATTGTTGGAGGAACAGGGCTTTACATGGTGGCTGGATCAAAAGTCAGAACGTTCTGAAAAAGCGGTTGTTCGTTCGTAAACATGTACACATCACTACATTGAGAATATATTTTTGCTACGGCAGGAGGCCTTTACAATGCAAGTTGGATTAATCGGTTTGGGAAAAATGGGCTTGAACCTCGGAAAAAACTTGATCGATCACAAGCATGAAGTTGTCGCTTACGACGTCAATGCAGCAGCGATTCAAGAAATGAAGGATTACGGTGCTACAGGTGCTTCCACACTGGAAGAGCTTGTGCAAGCGACCCAATCCCCAAGAGTACTGTGGATTATGGTTCCCCATCAAATTGTTGATTCCGTGCTGGAGCAGCTTCAACCAATTTTGTCCAAAGGGGACATTATTATTGAAGGTGGTAACTCTCATTACAAAGAGTCGATTGCTCGTCATGCCCGTCTGAAGGAATACGGTATCAGCTTCATGGATGCCGGTACCTCCGGCGGTATGGAAGGTGCACGTAGTGGCGCTTGTTACATGATCGGCGGCGACCCGGAAGCATGGGCGTTTGTTGAGCCTATTTTCCGCGACACAGCGGTGGAAAATGGTTATCTGTATGCAGGTAAATCCGGTAGCGGACATTTTCTCAAAATGGTTCACAACGGTGTGGAATATGGTATGATGGCCTCCATTGGTGAAGGCTTTGAAGTGCTGGAGAAAAGCAGCTTTGACTTCGATTATGAGCAAGTGGCACGCGTTTGGAACAACGGTTCCGTTATTCGCTCCTGGTTGATGGGCTTGACCGAGCGTGCATTTTCCAAGGATGCAAATCTGGATGAAATTCGCGGGGTTATGCACTCTTCCGGCGAAGGTAAATGGACGGTTGAGGAGGCATTGGACATTCAGGCGGCTACTCCGGTTATTGCGTTGTCCTTGCTAATGCGTTACCGTTCTCTGGATGCAGATACGTTCAACGGGAAAGTCGTTGCCGCGCTGCGTAATGAATTTGGCGGTCATGCAGTAGAAAAGAAATAGTAACGATATAAGTTAGCATTGATCCCCGCAGCTTCAAAACTGCGGGGATATTGCTATATGTTCTTGGCGTGCACTTTTTGCTTTATGCATATTTTTCCTTGTATATCCGCACAATAGATGAAAAAGAAGGCGGAAGGATGAATAGCATATGTGCAAAAGATTTTCGTTATCGGCGGATTTGGACGAGGTAAGGGATCATTTTGGCATCCAACGGGTGATGTATTATTATAAAACGCGTTATAACATGAGCCCTACCCAGCATGTTCCCATCGTCCTGCATCAGAATGGAGAACGGGTGCTAGATGAATTTCGCTGGGGATTTATCCCCTACTGGGGCAAGGATTGTGTCAACGCCGATTTGAATACGGTACGAGTGAATCCTAGTTACCGCAAAATGGCCGAAACCCGGCGCTGTGTCATTCCTTGCAACGGCTTTTATTATTGGCGAAAGCTCGGTAAACGTATGTGTGCGGTGCGGGTGGTGTTGCCGGGACAGAAAATGTTTGCGGTCGCGGGATTGTATGAGGTATGGCAGGATAGCCGTAAGGAGCCGCTGCGTACCTGTACGATGATGACGGTGCAGGCCAATGCGGATATTCGTGAATTTGACGGCCGTATGCCCGCCATTTTGGAACCCTCGAATATGGATTCATGGCTGAACCCGTCTATTAAGAACATAGATGAGTTGCTGCCGCTGCTGTGTACGTATGAACAGGGCGATATGAGCATCTATCCGGTGACCCCGCTGGTCGCCAATGATGAACACGATAACCGCGAATGCATTCAGGAAATGGATTTGCAATGGTCCTGGATCAAGCCTTAAATGAATATGGAGAATTTTCATTCACTACAGATCATAAGCTTCCCGCCGCCTGCATAGGTATGTATTGGGGAACAAGCGTCATGATCCGGGGAGAGGGGAAACGGCCGAAGGAGTATCTCATATGGGATGGAGGCGATTGGAATGAGCAACGATACACTCATCCAACTGCTGGTGCTCATGGTGACGATCATCGGTCTGGTCCAAAACCGGTAAGTGGCAGGTTCCAGAAGGCGGGAGAATTGCCCTAGGCAATCTTCCGTTTTTTTTCGTTTTCCTTTCAAGTGCGGCAACAAGAGATTTTTTTAAAATGCTCGCAGATGGAGGGAGTTTGCGGTACAATAGATGCTAAGCTACAGGTGACAAGACACCTGAATATACGGCTATATATGATGCATTTTTAAGGGAGAGCGAATCATGAGTGAATTGGCTTCATTACCACCATCCAAAAAGCGAAAGCTGCTGTTTAGCGCAGGACTCAGTTGGCTCTTTGATGCCATGGACGTTGGGTTGCTTTCGTTCATAGCCGCAGCGCTGGCTAAGGAGTGGCATTTGGGATCAGAGCAGGTTGGTCTATTGACTGCGATGAATTCGATAGGGATGGTGTTCGGGGCCGCTTTAGCGGGGATTTTGGCTGATCGCTACGGCAGGCGTGCAATATTAGTGTGGACGCTGTTGATCTTTTCTATTGCAAGCGGCTTGTCAGCTTTGGCGACTGGGCTCGGTGTACTGTTGGTGCTGCGCTTTATTGCGGGCGTAGGCTTGGGAGGGGAATTGCCTGTAGCTTCGACGCTGGTGTCGGAATCAGTGCCGGTTCAGGAACGGGGAAAAGCGGTCGTTTTGTTGGAAAGCTTCTGGGCCGCGGGTTGGATTCTTTCAGCGCTTATTGCCTATTTTGTTATTCCAAAGTACGGCTGGCAGATGGCTTTTATTCTCGGCGCAGTACCAGCCCTGTACGCCCTTTATTTACGCAAAGCGGTAGAGGATTCACCACGATACAAGCAGCAGAGTGTCAAGCTTCCACTGCGTGAAAGACTGGCTTCCATTTGGACAGGGCCGAACCGCAAGTCCACGCTCATGCTGTGGATTTTATGGTTTACGGTTGTATTTTCCTATTACGGAATGTTTCTGTGGCTGCCAAGCATTATGTTTATGAAGGGTTTTGAACTGGTTAAAAGCTTTGAGTATGTCCTGATCATGACGCTGGCGCAATTGCCAGGATATTTTACTGCGGCATATCTGATTGAAAAGCTGGGCCGCAAATTCGTGCTGATCGTCTATTTACTGCTAACGGCGGTGTCCGCTATTTGGTTCGGTACCTCGGAAACTGCAGGAATGCTGCTGGCTGCTGGTATCTGCTTGTCCTTTTTCAATCTCGGCGCGTGGGGAGCCATGTATGCCTATACCCCGGAATTGTACCCAACAGCGGTCCGTTCTACTGGTGTGGGTATGGCGGCTGCATTTGGCCGTATTGGTGGCGTGATCGGACCTTTTCTGGTCGGAATGCTGGTCGGACAGGGCATGGCGTTGCAATCTATCTTTGTCATTTTCTTCGGAGCGATTCTGATTGGAGCGGCGGCGGTATGGTTGCTGGGGACCGAAACGAAGAATCGGGAGATCGACTAACCTTTACATTCACCTCTATAAAGATTCATAATATAAGAGAGAGGAGTGACCTGAAATGGAGCATACCTTTCTGCTCAAGGCAGACTGGAACGGGGGGCGCAACAGCGATGGCCATATTGAGGCCGGACAGCTGCGGACAGCGATTTCGATCCCGGCGGAGATGGGCGGTCCCGGTGTGGGCACCAATCCGGATGAAATGCTGCTAGGCGCTGCCGCGACCTGCTATTTGATTACATTGGCGGCGATGATGGAGCGTGCGGGTCTTCCGGTGGCTTCACTGGCACTGGAATCTGAAGGCATTGTCGATGTAACGAACAATATTTTTACATATCGTCGAATTATCCATCGTCCGCGAGTTCATTTGGCCGCCGATGCGACAGAATCGCAGATCGAACAGGCATTGCGGCTGGCAGAGCAGGCTGAGAGCTCTTGTATGATCTCGCGTGCCGTAGCGGAGAATGTGGCTTTATCTACAGAGCCCGTCGTGGATCGCGCCTCTTAGCGCTATTTAAACCAGGAGCAATCATTCCAATTGCCCATTATTTTTCTAATTTGAGGAGGACACAACCATGACAACACAACAAAAATTGCTCGTTTTCGCAGGCTCTTACGCCGAATTGGAAGGCAGCGGAGTTTATGCGTACATTTTTAATGAAGAGACAGGGGTTCTTACATTACAGAATGAGTTCTCCGGATTGAAAAATCCAACCTTCCTGAACGTGGATGTGAAGAACCGGAAGCTGTATTCTATTGGAGAAACGACTTCTGCTACAGGAGCGAAGGTGGGCGAGGCTGCTGCCTTTGAAATTGATCCGGTCAAAGGGACATTTACATTGCTTAACCGGGCGGAAAACGTTGGCGCAACAACCTGTCACATTCAGCGTGATCCATCCGATCGCTACCTGATCGTAGTCAGCTACCACGGAGGAATGGTGGGACTGGTGTCTCTAACCGAGGATGGCCGTATCGGCGAGTTGCTGGATGTTAAACAGCATGAAGGCAAGGGAGCGCATCCTGAGCGTCAGGATCGTCCGCATCCACACTCCAGCTTCTTTAGCCCTGATGGTCGTTTCCTGTTCGTACAGGACCTCGGCCTGGATCTGATCCGTGTCTACACCATTGATGACAGTAAAGGACAACTGGTGCTTCATGGCGAAACGAAAACCCATGCAGGGGCAGGCCCACGTCACTTGACGTTCCATCCGAACAGTAAATTTGCTTTTGTTATTAATGAGGTGGATTCTTCGATTACATCTTTTGCGTATGACGCAGAAGCAGGCAAGCTTACCGAGCTTGAGAGCGTACCGACTTTGCCATCTGATTTTACGGGCGAAAACACAACCGCTGAGATTGCTATTTCGGAGGATGGTGCTTATGTGTACGGCTCCAACCGTGGGCATGACAGCATCGTAGTGTTCGCTGTAGACGCTGCAACAGGCAAGCTGAGCTTGGTAGAGCATGTTTCTGCCGAAGGAGAGCATCCACGTCATTTTGCTTTGACTCCAAACGGTGATCATATACTCGTAGCTAACCGCGATACGAATAACATCGTTACGTTCAAAGTGGACAAGGCTAGTGGACGACTGACCTACACGGGACAACAAGTAACTGTCTCCAAGCCAGTATGCGTACAGCCTTTTTACTTTTCCGTATAGCAATCCGGGGCTCACTTATGTGAGTCCCTTTTGATTTTATGTAAGTCCTATTGTGGGAATCACACCATCTCTGCAACAAGAATCTGGATTTCATAGCAGGCCTCGTCTGGCTGATCTGTAAGAGTGTAATTTGCATAAACTGTTTATTTCTTCAATAGAGAGTCCGATCTGGTGAAGCTCTATGATCGTACCGAGAACTTCATATTGTAATATCGAATAATATCGGTAACCCGTTTTTTTCATCTACCTGTGAAGGTTTGAACAAATTAATCTTGTCATAATACCTCAGTGTGTCCACGGATATTCCACGAAGTTTTGCCATCTCGCTTTTATTTAGCTTCTCTTTACTCATTGGCACGCACCTTATTTCAGTTGATTAATGAATATTATCTGACATGATCTCGATCGAAACATAGAAAAAAATCTATAATTTTGTGTTAAATAAAGTTACATAAAATTAGGACAGGATCTGTTCTGGAAGGGTTTGCTGATAAAGCAGGTTTATCTTCTTCCGCAATCGGCATGTATGAGCGTGTGAAGTTTTTCGCAAATATTATGTTATATTTAATAACTTTAATGTGTGAAATTCAAGGGATCAAGGTCGTTATTTCCGCTTAAAATTCTTTTAATGTTAATTATATTGACATATTTTCCGAGTTAGTCATATAATAAGAAAAATAAACGAATTATATGTTATTAAATATAACATATGTGAAGCGAAAATCAATGAACCTAAAAATTTGCAGTGCGGGTACTTTACGTGGAGTTTACCAATTTGTTATGCCAATGAACGTGGCAAAATTCTTCTGAACTCCAGCCGATCGGTGGTGGTGAATACCTTGGAACTGGAGGATGAGCTTCGGATCGGTACCAGAGTGTATGCACGCAGCGACTTAAAGGATTTGCTCGTAAAGGCGAACGGGCAACGCTCCGGATCTTAAAAGGAGAAGGTGACTATGATGAAAGATCACATATTGGCAAAAGATTGGATAGCAGCAGTTTATTCTCAGGATATCGGAAGCGAACCGGTACCTGTTACGATTTTGGAAGAGAGGGTCGTCCTTTTCCGAACCCGGGACGGAGTTCAGGCATTTAAAGATTTATGCATACACCGGGGGGCGGCGTTGTCGCTGGGCAAAGTGGCATGTCCTTACCACGGCTGGAAGTATGATGCGGAAGGAAAATGCGTCAAAATCCCTCAGCAGCCAGCAGGACAAACCATTCCTCCTAAAGCTAAAGCAGTGGTTTATTCCTGCACGGAGCAATACGGCATCATCTGGGTGAAACTTGATGCTGGTTCCGGGAACGAAGCTCCGGTCCCCTTTTATGAGGAATATGAGGATTCAACTTTTCAAACCGTACATGCGGAGCCGTATATCCTGCATGCAACTGCGCCGAGAGTCGTTGAAAATTTTCTGGATGCAAGTCATTTGGCTTTCGTTCACGACAGACTATTGGGCGACTCTGATTTTCCTGAAATACCACATTACAGCGTTTATTGGCATGAAAACCGCTACGTTTCCGACGAAATCGCCATTTACGCTGATGCGGACGGCTCGGGAAATTACGCAACGATTTACTATACGTTTGAAATTTTGCGGCCTATGACAGCAAGACTCAAAAAAGTGAACTATGAAAACAACCAGATTCTATCCATGTTATTTACGGCGCTTCCCCACGAAGAAATAAAAACAACTGTTTTTGCACTTATTTCTAGAAATTACGCATTAGACCAGTCTGACGAATATTTTCGGGATTTTCAGAAGCGGGTGATCGAGCAGGACGCGGGAATTGTAGAAAGCCAGAAGCCGGAGGAACTTCCTCTCGACTTACAGGCGGAGCTTCATTTGAAGGCGGACCAAGTCAGCATTGCTTACCGGGGGTGGCTGAAAGAGCTGGGTGTGACCTACGGCAGCGACGTTTCGGTTGTCTCTTCAAAGAACACTAGACTATAAAATCAATTTACGGATAAGGAGAGTGCCATGATGGTACCTAAAGCTAAAAATAACCATTCTGAGGTTCAATTTCCGCGGGATTGCACGTTCACTCCGGAGGATTGGCAGGTGTTGGCCCAATATTGGTACCCGGTGGCGCAGGCAAGCGAAATCACGGATAAACCGGTTGGCGTAAAGCTGCTTGATGTGAAGCTCGTATGCTACCGTAGCAACGGCAAGTTGGTTGTCGCCCGTGACCTTTGCTTCCACCGAGGTGCTCCCCTTAGCAAGGGGTGGGTTGAAAACGGAGAAATTGTTTGCCCATATCACGGACTTCGTTACAACTGCGAGGGCAAATGCACATCAGTTCCGGCGCATCCCGACGCCAAAATTTCGCCTAAGCTGAAATTGATCACGTATCCCGTAGTAGAGCGGTACGGTCTGATCTGGACATCTCTTACGTCCAGCGACGTGCAAATTCCCGAGTTTCCGGGATGGGATGACCCGGATTACCTGAACGTGCTGCCGCCGAGCTTCGACATTGCAGGTTCAGCAGGGCGCCAGATGGAAGGCTTCCTGGATGTATCGCACTTTGCCTTTGTGCATACCGATACCTTCGGAGACCGTGATAACCCGTTTGTGCCTCAGTACACCGTCAAGCGCGAAGGCAGCGGCTTGCTTGCCGAATATTGGAGCACGGTTAGCAATTACGGCAAAGGTCAGGACAATCTGGTCCCGGAAGGCTTTAAATGGCTTCGCGAATTTCGCGTATTTCCTCCGTTCGCGGCTTCGCTTACGGTCTACTTTCCGAACGGCGGCAAGCTAATGATCCTGAACTGTGCCTGCCCAGTATCGGCCCGCTACACCCGGTTGTTTTGTCCGATTTCACGAAATTTTGATAAAGATGCATCCGTTGAAGATACCATCAAGTTCAATTTACAAGTGTTTCAGGAAGATCGAGAGATGGTAGAAGCGCAGACTCCAGAGGATTTGCCACTCGATTTGCAAGCAGAGGTCCATATTCCGGCAGATTGCACCTCTATCGCTTACCGGCAGCTTCTTAGCGAGATGGGGCTCGGCAGGTCCTATACAGCCTAAAGGAAATTCTCGAAAATTGGAAAAGTGTCACAATGGCAAAAATAACAACTGCAGAAGCATATGAAGGGGAGCAAAATGAAATTATCCTTGGATTCTATTAATCGAATGAATAGAGAGCAGTTTGTCGATGCGCTGGGATGGGTGTTCGAGCACTCGCCTTGGGTGGCGGAACGCGCATGGATATCCCGTCCTTTTTATTCTTTTGGGCAATTGTCCAGTAAATTGGAAGAAGCGGTGGAGCAATCTGCGCTTGATGAACAACTTGCCCTGCTCTGCGCTCACCCTGATCTTGCTGGCAAGCTGAAAATGACGGAGATCTCCGTTAATGAGCAGCGGGGCGCTGGCCTGAATGAGCTTTCTCCAGAGGATTATGAACAATTTAGGGCTAGCAATCAGGCCTACAAGGATAAATTCGGATTTCCTTTCATTATAGCCGTACGTGGCCTGAATACAGATTCGATTTATGCTGCCTTGGGCAAACGGCTTGGTGGCGAATGGGATAAAGAGAGAATCCTGGCCTTGAAGGAAGTATTCAAGATTGCCCAATTTCGATTAAGCGACTTGATTACGAGCCCTAACGACGGAAAATTAACTACCCACGTGCTCGATGTGTCATGCGGCACACCGGCGTCCGGAATGAAGCTCGAACTGTGGGAAATCGGCGGTGAGGAGGGACGGAGGCTGCTGCGTTCTGTCGTAACCGATGCGGACGGACGCCTGGATGCGCCTCTGCTGTCATGCGGCGAGTTGAAGGTGGGGCAGTATGAGCTGTTTTTTTACGTTGCCGAATATTTTCGGGAGAAGGGCTTGGCCGAGAAAGAGCCCCTTTTTCTGGAGTGCATTCCGATTCGTTTCGGTGTGAGTGATGCGGGCAGCCATTATCATGTTCCGCTGCTTGTAGCTCCTGGCGGCTACAGCACGTACCGGGGAAGCTGATTAATTGAAACAAAATACTGTATTTTTTGTTAAGTGGGTGCATGGATTATGACGGAGTGTCTGGAGGTTATCATACGTGGAGGCCAAGTCGTTTTGCCAGATGGGGTATATGTTCTCGATATCGGAATTAAAAATGGAAAAATCCACGTACTCCGGCAATTGCTGGAGCCATCGCAGGAATGCAAAGTCATTGATGCAAGCGGACAGTTTGTACTGCCTGGAATGATAGATGTTCATGTTCATTTCAACGAGCCGGCATTAGGTAATTGGGAAGGTTTTGTCAGTGGATCGGCATCGCTCGCTGTAGGCGGATGCACCGCCTACATTGACATGCCTCTAAATGGCCGGCCGCCTACAACTTCATTAAGCGCATTAAATCAAAAATCGGCTTTGGCCTATGGTCAGTCGTACATTGATTACGCGTTCTGGGGAGGACTTGTACCAGGAAATCTGAAATCACTAGAAGCTTTGGCAGAGGCAGGAGTTGCCGGATTCAAAGCCTTTATGTCCGACCCGGGAGGAGAAGGAGAGGACATTTTCCGGGGAGTCGATGATGTTACCTTATACGAGGGGATGCAGCGAATTGCTGCAATTGGCGGTATTCTTGCCCTTCATGCAGAAAGTGAGCCGCTGGTAGCGGGGCTTGGCGCTGAAGCACAGCATGCTGGCAAAACCGGGTTTCGCGATTATGCGGCATCACGGCCGGTACTTGCGGAATTGGAAGCCGTTCATCGTGCACTGTTTTATGCGAAGCAAACAGGTTGCGCGCTGCATTTCGTGCATATTAGCAATCTTCAAGCCGTAGAGCTGATTGATCAGGCAAAACGCACAGGCATGAATGTTACGTTGGAAACTTGTCCGCATTACTTGATGCTGACCTGTGATGATATGGGGTCCCTCGGAACCATTTCGAAATGTGCCCCGCCGCTCCGGTCCGAAGCGGAACGGGAAGAGATGTGGAAGGCAATTGCTGCCGGGAAGATAGACATGATCGCTTCGGATCATTCACCGTGTCCGACCGAGTTAAAGCGATCCGACGACTGGTTTCAAGCTTGGGGAGGCATTTCCGGAGCACAGAGCTCGATGGAACTGATTCTGGATGAAGGGCACCTGAAACGAAAGATTCCTTTACCCTTGTTATCTCGGCTGCTGTCTGAAAATCCGGCCCGCCGTTTTGGTCTATTTCCCCGCAAAGGCACGATTCAAGTAGGAATGGATGCAGATTTGACGATTTTCAACTTGAACAGTCCGTATACCTTGGCCGCGAATGATTTGTATTACCGTCATAAGCATAGTCCTTATGTTGGTAGGCAATTGAACTGCCGGGTAACTGCCACTTTATGCCGTGGTGAAGTGGTATATAGGTTGGGTGAAGGAGTTTCGCTGTCGAGAAAGGGAATGCTGCTGCATCCATTCAAACGTAAAGGGAGGGGATAGATGGTGAACAATGTCATACCACGCTTACCGCAAGAGCTGCCGGATATCAACCGATTAGCTGCTTCTATCGAAGAAACATTGCATTGGTTATCCGAATATGGTGCAGACGGCGGGGGAGGTATTACCCGGTTTCTATACTCGAATTCATGGAAACAAGCGCAAACGGCTCTAAACGACAGGATGAAGCAAGCCGGGCTTAAGGTTTACTTTGATGAAGTAGGGAACCTTTATGGACGAATTGAAGGAACGGAACCGAATCGGGGAACGATTCTGACAGGCTCCCATATAGATACCGTCATAAATGGAGGCAAATATGACGGGGCTTTCGGCATTGCCGCAGGGTTAGCAGCTCTTCAGTTTTTATTGGAACGATACGGAAGGCCGAAATGCAACCTTGAGATCGTCTCGTTCTGTGAAGAAGAAGGAAGCCGATTTCCGTTAACATACTGGGGTTCAGGTAATGTTTCAGGACGTTATTCGGTCGATCAAGTACCGGAAATATGCGACTCCGAAGGCGTTAGTCTAAGGGAAGCGATGATGTCGGCAGGATTTGGTTCCAAGGCTGGGCGCGCTGCAAAACGGGACGATATCCAAGCGTTTATCGAGCTTCATATCGAGCAGGGAAAGGTTCTTGAACGGGAAGAGAAGGGGATTGGGGTGGTCAAAGGCATTGTCGGGCAAAAGCGGTTTACGTGCGAGGTCACAGGTGAAGCAAATCATGCAGGAACGACGCCGATGGCCTTGCGGCGAGATGCGCTTGCGGGCGTATCCGAAATGGTTCAGTTGCTCGAAGGGCTGGCGCAAAGCTACGGCTCCCCGATGGTAGCGACCGTAGGAAGCTTGGAAGTGATCCCTGGTTTATCTAACGTGATTCCCGGCAAAGTCACGTTTACGCTTGATGTGCGGCATTCGGAATCTATGGAATTATCCGCTTTTTGTCAAGCCGTGAAAATAAGCTTCGAAGAAGTTGCAGCCAGACGGGGGCTTATGCTGGCTCTCAGCCAATGGATGAACGCAGAGCCGGTCATGATGGACGTAGAACTGACTCGAATGGTGGAACATATTTGTATGCATAGAAATTTGAGCTTTCTCAGCATGTTCAGCGGTGCCGGTCACGATACGCAAGTGATGCAGTCCGTCTGTCCAACCGCACTCGTATTTGTTCCTAGCCGCGGCGGCATCAGCCACTCTCCCGATGAATACACGTCCACGAAGGAGCTTGCTGCTGGTGTTTCCGTCCTAACCGATCTCTTGTATGTATTGGCCTATGACAGGGGGGAGCGCTTTGAAAACGTATCGTGATCTGTCACCGTCCCCTCGTACAATCATGACCCCCGGACCGGTGGAGGTGGATCCGCGTGTGCTGCGGGCGATGTCGTTTCCGATCTTGGGGCAGTTTGATCCAGAATTTACCGACATCATGAATGAAACGATGGACATGATTAGGGCGTTGTTCCAAACGAACAATCACTGGGCATTTTCGGTTGACGGTACATCTCGTTCCGGTATCGAAGCTGTGCTGACGAGCTTAATTGAACCGGGAGACCGTGTATTGGTTCCGATCTACGGCAGATTCGGCCATTTGTTGGTAGAAATTGCGGAACGCTGCGGAGCCGAGATCTCTACCATGGAGCAGGAATGGGGGCAAGTCTTTGATCCGGAGCAAGTGGTGAAAAGGATCCGTCAAGAGCGTCCTGATATTGTGGCGATCGTCCACGGCGAGACATCGACAGGACGTATGCAGCCGCTGAAGGAAATAGGGAAAGCTTGCCGGGAGTTGGATGTTCTTCTCGTCGTCGATGCGGTTGCGACGGTCGGTGGAACGAAGGTTGCGACGGATGAGTGGATGCTGGATGCTGTGATCGGAGGAACACAAAAGTGTCTTTCCGTTCCGGCAGGCATGGCACCTGTTACCTATAATGAGCGAGCAGAAGCGAAAATATTGAAGCGAAAACGAATCGAACGTGGGTTGCGCGATCCCCAGACGGAAACCGGTTGGAGCGGTAAAAGAATTCAAAGTAATTATCTGGATTTAAGCCAGCTTCAGGACTATTGGAGTCCAGTCCGATTAAACCATCATACCGAAGCGACTTCGATGCTGTACGCCCTGCGGGAAGGCTTGCGTCTCGTATTGGAAGAAGGGTTGGAGCAGCGTTTTGCCCGCCATCTGGAGCATGAAGCGGCATTGGTGGCTGGAATTCGTGCGATGGGATTAACGCTGTTCGGCGATCCTGGCTGCAAGATGCCGATGGTTACGTGCGTAAATATACCGGACGGTGTTGACGGCGAATCTGTTCGGACGATGCTTCTTCACGAATTCGGCATTGAAATCGCCAGCTCGTTCGGGTCGCTCAAAGGGAAAATATGGCGGATCGGCACTATGGGATATAGCTGCAATAAAAAAAATGTGTTGCACTTGCTTGGAGCACTTGAGGCTGCATTGCTCCGTCATCGCGTCCCCGTTCATATCGGAGCTGCTTCGCAGGCCGCATTGGACGTTTATAGCAGAATGGCGAATACGTATGAATAAACCGGTAATCGAAACCAAGGTCATGGTCGTCAGCCCGATCGCTCTCTCTTTCGTCTTACCGACCGCTGAAAGGAATGAGCAATCATGAGCCTAGAGGCTTTAAACGAACGAGTAATAACCGATCTTTCGTATCTCAAC
Organism: Paenibacillus terrae; assembly: GCF_005217525.1. Taxonomy (GTDB): domain Bacteria; phylum Bacillota; class Bacilli; order Paenibacillales; family Paenibacillaceae; genus Paenibacillus; species Paenibacillus terrae_C. The sequence continues at coordinate 37,077 of NZ_PNXQ01000015.1, forward strand.
TTCAGGGGACCTAACTGGGTTCGCCCACTGAGCCATCCTGAGGGGCATGTCTATGACGTTGTGATCGTCGGCGGCGGACAATGCGGCTTGGGTGCAGCCTTCGGCCTTTTGCGAGAACGTGTTTCCAACATTCTCGTTATCGACGAAAACAAGGAAGGCTCCGAAGGGCCGTGGGAAACCTATGCCCGCATGGTGACGTTGAGAACACCCAAGTATTTGACCTCCATCGACCTGGGGATTTCTTCGCTGACCTTTCGCTCCTGGTGGGAGGCACAAGCCGGGCAGAAAGGCTGGGAAGAGGTGGTCAAGATTCCGCGGGGCGACTGGATGAATTACTTGCGCTGGTATCGAAAGGTCCTTGATCTGCCTGTCCTTAATGAGGTCAGGCTGAAGCTGATCGAGCCCGTGGAGGGTGGGGTTCATCGCCTGTATATCGAAGGGGCGAGAGCGCCATCTGCTCAATTGCTGTCACGCAAGGTTGTGTTGGCCACCGGTATTCAGGGCGGTGGAGAATGGTATGTTCCGCCCGTGATTGCTGATAAACTGCCGCACCACCTATATGCCCACACCTCGGAAATCATCGACTTTGATTCGCTGAAAGGCAAGAGAATCGCTATATTGGGTGGTGGGGCTTCGGCCTTTGATAATGCCAATTTCGCACTAGCGGAAGGAGTGGCTGAGGTCCATATTTTTGTCCGCCGAAAGGAACTGCCTAGGATCAACCCGATCCGTCAGATGGAATTGTCCGGCATGATTGAACGGTTTGCTACGCTGTCGGATGCCGAGAAATATGCGGTGATCGCCCATTTTTTCAAGCACAGTCAGCCGCCGACCAATGACACCTTTGAGCGTGCGGTTTCGTGGCCCGGTTTCCAATTGCATTTGGGTGCGCCATGGCTTGATGTGGAGGCTGCGGACGAAGGGGCGACAGTGACTGTGCCTCAAGGTAAATTCACCTTCGATTTTCTCGTTATCAGCACAGGTCTCCTCTCCGATCCAGCTTTGCGACCGGAGTTGAGGCTTGTCGAAAGCCACATTGCGCGCTGGGAAGACCGCTATAAGGCCCCGAAAGCGGTAGCTAATCCTTTGCTTGATGCACATCCTTATTTGAGTCCGGGCTTTGCTTTCTTGAGCCGCGATGACAAGGACCCAAAACTGCTGAATGGACTTTTTGCTTTTAACTATGCTGCTTTGGTCAGTTGCGGGCTCTCGGCTTCTGCGATTTCTGGCATGAGATTTGCTATACCCAAGCTCGCGTCGGCAGTGGCAGATCAGCTATTCCTTGATGATCGCGAAGAGATTCTGAAAGACTTCTTTGCCTATGATAAGGCTGAATTTGTTGGCGAGTGGCCGAAAAAGGCATGAACCAAGGGTTAAAACTCACACACGGCGGATACTATCGTTTTTATTGGATGAATGACCTTGAAATGAATAGCAGGAGGATGATCCCGTGAGTAATGAAAACTTAATGAATCAAGCAATCCAGTTAGCCCAGCAAAATGTTGTTTCTGGTCATGGTGGTCCATTCGGTGCCATTGTAGTTAAGGCTGGAAAAATTATCGGAAGAGGGGTTAATGAAGTTACCTCGTCCTGCGATCCTACAGCACATGCAGAAGTACAGGCTATACGAGAAGCATGTAATAATTTAAATGATTTTCAATTAAATGGTTGTGTGATCTATACAAGCTGTGAACCATGCCCGATGTGTATTGGGGCCATTTATTGGGCAAGGCCTGATGCAGTCTACTACGCATGTACAAAAGAAGAAGCAGCAATCATAGGATTTGACGACCAATTTATATATGAACAAATTGCTTTGCCTATGGAAGATCGTTCAATAATTATGAGTCAAATATACCCGCCCGAAAGTAAGCTGCCTTTTGAAACATGGAGCACATCAGTTCAAAAAATAGAATATTAATACTGATTATTGCCACCATTGATTGAAGTTCGATGGTGGCTTGTTATGGTGCATGATCGTATGAACACTTCATTAGCATGTTTTTCTGTATGTTCTTCTAATTTAAGATACGAATAATTTCGGCTGAAAAAGGGTACATATGTTATAAACAGACAATGATTAAGCAAATTCAGGACAAGCTTGCGGATTGAATATATTTTACAAGGGGAGGGATTTGCATGAAAATTATCATTACACAAAAGGAAGCCGCCGACAAAGGAATCTGGACAGAGATCATGGGCATGTTCGCTGTAACCAAAGAGGACGAGGTGTGGCAAAATGAAGAGTTTATTCTCACTGAAGAACAGGCGCGTCAGGTCGGATTGATCAAATAATAAGCCGTAAATGGGACATGTAAGCAAGTTTTAAGACCAAGTCTTAAAAAATCGTAACTTCTTTTTTATGGTTCTGATACACTTTTTAACCTTACAACGTTTATAGTAAGTGCATAAGGGTAATGAAGCTTACAGACACCGTGTACATACCCAGACGGTAAGGAGAGATCAGACATGATGAGACTAGCTTCGAAATGGACAGTATTGGCTTTAATGATGATGCTTATGACGGCGGCGGGAGCAACAGCACAAGGCTACACGCCCGTAGTACCTGCCGAAAATCAGGAGACCGTATATATAAACCAAATGGAGATGCGTAACGGACAAATCTATTTGTCGGCAGATCCAATTGAATGGTATGAAGGTAAGGCAGCAGACAAGGCGTTCCTGGAGCATGAAGGAAACACAGGGTTGGATGGAGCACCAGACGGTTACTACATCATAAACAATTCTGTGCAAAATGATGTGTATCAGGTTGCGCCAGATGCTTCGGTAGAGGTACAAATTTATGATCATACAGGTCGTATAGAAGATACAGATGTAAAATGGAACGAATCGATCCCTTTGGCACAATTTGAAAAAGATTTTGCCAAAAAAGATGTATTGGATCTCAGCCAATTTCCATACCATGTGACGTTGCGTGAGGGTAAGGTCGTTAAAATCGTGCAGCAGTTCATTCCTTAACATACAAGGTATTGCATAACAAACACGTGCTTTTCACTGGATTCATGTCAGGGGAGCACGTGTTTTTCATACGTTATAATAAAAAAGAGGATATCCTCCCACCAAGGGGCGAATATCCTCTTTTGTTCATATATATAGGATTAGAACGATTTTGCAGCTTCTGTTGCACTTTGTACAGCGGCTTCAACAATGGCTTGTGCTTGATCTGGAGCTTGGTTATGTCCTTCCAGTACAACCTTCACGATGTCTTTCACACCGAAGAAGGATAAGATGTTGCTCATGAAGTTCAAAGACATTTCAGCAGCAGCAGCAGGACCTTCGGAGTATACGCCGCCTCTTGCATTCAACAGGGCTACTTTCGTTTCAGTTACGAGACCAACTGGACCCTCAGCAGTGTATTTGAACGTTTTACCAGCTTGGTTCAGGTAGTCAATGTAAGTATGCAGTACAGCTGGAATCGTCATGTTCCAAAGCGGGAAAGCGAATACGACTTTGTCTGCTGCCAGGAATTGATCAAGGTAGCCGTTAGCTACGCCCGCCAGGCGAGCTTCTTCAGCGTTCAGCTCCAAGCCTCTAGCGGATTTGAACGTGCCGTTAATCATGTTGGCGTTCAAATAAGGAAGCTCGACGGAGAACAGGTCCAGTTCAGTGATTTCATCGGATGGATGGGAAGCTTTGTAGCTTTCCACGAAGGCGTTATACAATTTAACGGTTGCGGATTCTTCGGCTGTACGATCGTTAGCTTTGACAAATAGTACTTTAGACATGATTTATTTCCCCCTAGGTAAGTTAAGTAAGTCATTTACCTCGTAATATTACAATATAAAGATAATATCTGTCAACACTTTTATATTAAATTTATTTTAACAAGCTACTTTATTTTTTACACTATAAAATTTATGTGTTTCTTTTGCAAAATATCAGTTTTGCGGTAAAATTTAAGTATGAGCCGATTGGAAGAATGGATTCCATAGGCAAAGAATGAAATTATGTTGTCAACAGGATAGACACAACAGATGAACGAAAAAAGGTGAGTAGCTTGAAGATTGGTTTTTTTGATTCAGGATTGGGTGGAATTACGGTATTATCTGAGGCCTTCCGACGGCTGCCAAACGAAAATTTTGTATACTTGGCGGATACGCTTCATGTTCCTTACGGGACGAAAACACCGCAGGAGGTGTGCGGATACGTCAAGGCTTCGGTACAAACGATTTTAAAAGAGGATGTTAAGGCGCTGGTCATTGCCTGTAATACAGCCACGAGCATAGCGGTTGCAGAGCTGAGGAACGAATATCATATTCCGATCATTGGTATGGAGCCTGCCGTGAAGCCTGCGGTGGAGATGAATCGAGCGAATGGTAAAAGAGTGCTGGTGTTAGCCACGCCGTTGACATTAAAACAATCCGGTTATGCAGCGCTGGTATCCAGAGTTGACGATCATGGAAGTGTGGATTCGTTGCCTTTGCCCGAACTGGTGCATTATTGTGAGCAGTTAAATTTTGACCGGGCAGTAATGGCCGAATATTTTAACGGTAAGCTGGCTGCGTTCGATCTGAACTTATACGGTACAGTCGTTTTGGGATGTACACACTATCCTTTTTATAAGGAGATCTTGAAGGGGTTGCTGCCTTCCCATATTCAGCTAATCGACGGGAGTCAGGGAACGGTCAGACGATTAAAACAGGTATTGTCTGAACGCAATTTGCTGGTATCTCCGGCAAAAGCGGGTCAATCGCAGGAGGGACACATTACGTTCCTGTGTACCAGTCAGGATGAGGAATATGTCCATAAAATGGAGCGTGCGCTTGAAATTTATGCGGAGCATGAAAAGATTTCTTTTTAAAGCAGGTGCGACTGGCGAACGGATTGAATCATAGCGATGAATCCCAGCGTCAGTCGCGTAGTGAATCAGAGGCATGGATGAGGGGAGGCTTTTGATGGACGTTCAACTGATCTTAAAGGAGCTTCAGGAAGCAGGTATACTTGAAGGCCATATGCAAGAACTCAAATCCCTGACTGGAGGAACCTCAAGCGAAGTGACTGCCATCATGGACGGAATCAGGCCGCGATATGTGATCAAGCAGAATGATCCGGTGGTAGGAGTTTCGAGCTGAACAGGGAGGTGCTACAGGGATTATATTTTCGAATAGCTACCTGCATTCGGCACCACCCAAAAGATCTCGATCAATATACAGAAGCGTGGACTTATTGGCTGAACAGGGTTCGCTGAAAGGAATAGGGAATATGAGTATACAAGGATGGAATCATATTTGCTTTTCGGTGTCAGATTTGGAGAAGTCGATACATTTTTATCAAAATGTATTAGATGGAAAGCTGCTTGTCAAAGGACGTAAGCTGGCTTATCTGACTGCCTGGGCATGTGGCTGGCTCTCAATGTGGAGGAGGATATCCCGAGAAATGAAATTCATCATTCCTATACGCATGTTGCATTTTCGGTAGCGGAAGCGGATTTTGAGGATATGCTTAACAAGCTGAGAGCTTTCAATGTCACAATTTTGCCCGGGCGAGAGCGGAATGAACAGGACAAAAGGTCAGTCTATTTTACAGATCCGGACGGACATAAGTTTGAATTCCATACAGGGCAATTGCAGGATCGCCTGGAATATTATAAAAATGAGAAAAAGCACATGACTTTTTATGATTGAGTAATATGCAGGGTTCACATCTGGGAGGAATACATAAGTATGTCACTTTCGCAGGAAAACGGCTCCAAGCAAGCACAAGTTGTGAAAACGATGACAGTTTTTGCAATCACTTGGCCGATCTTTATAGAAATGCTGTTTCATATTTTGATGGGTAGTGTGGATACGTTCATGCTGAGCCATGTGTCGGACGAGGTTGTGTCGGCTGTGGGTGTGTCGAGACAACTGATTGAATTTACGATTATTTTGTTCAATCTGCTCGGTCTTGGAGTAGGTGTCATCATCGCTCAGCTATTGGGTGCACAAAAGCATGTGGATGCGAGCCGTGTTACGGCCTCTGCCCTGACCTTCAATCTGATATTCGGTTTGGCGCTGAGCTTGATGTTTATTGTGAGCCGGGATTTTCTGCTGTCCTTTTACCATATTACCCCGACGATTAAGGAAAATGCCGAGATCTATATGATGCTGGCAGGGGGTTCGCTGTTTCTCGAAGCGCTTATGCTAACCGCAGGTCCGGTGATTCGTTCACACGGTTTTACGAAAGATACGATGATCGTGGGCATTGGTATGAACATTTTGCATATTGTGGGGAATGCGTTGCTGATTTACGGCTGGTTGGGTCTGCCGCAAATGGGCGTGGCCGGAGCAGCGATTTCAACGGTAATTAGCCGCGCTGTAGCCTGTGTCTGGATTTTTATTCTGTTATACAAACGTGTAAGTGCGCCGATTCGCCTCCAGTATTATGTACAGCTTCAATGGAGCAAGCTGGTGGCCATCCTGAAAATCGGCATCCCGGCGGGACTGGAATGGTTGTCTTATCAACTCAGCCAAATGATGGTGACCCGGTTTGTTAGCTTCATGGGCACAACGGCGATTGCTACTCATTTTTATACGAATACGATAGTATACTTTTTTATGGTGTTCGGAATGGCAGTGGGTGAGGGGACGGAAATTATTGTTGCTCGCCTGATAGGTGCAGGAGATAAGGAAAAGGCGTATCACCAACTACTGCGCAGCCTGAAATGGTCGCTGGTCATTACGATTGCGGTGATCGTGGTGGTATCCTTTTTCCGGTATGAAGTGATGGCGATCTTTACGGATGAGCCGGCGATTATTCAACTGGGGGCAGCGATTTTGCTGTTCTGTATACTGCTGGAGCCAGGCCGTGTGTTCAATCATGTCGTCATTAACTCCTTGCGGGCGGCGGGGGATGTACAGTTTCCGCTGATGATGGCGATCATCTCGATGTGGGGGATCAAAATTCCGTTGGCATATGTGCTGGGCATTCATCTGGGATATGGTGTGCTTGGGGTGTGGATTGCACATGCCTGTGATGAGTGGGTACGAGGCATTTTCCACTATCTGCGCTGGAAAGGTCGGAAGTGGCAGCACAAGTCGCTGTTGTCCAAGGCTGAGCTTCAAGCGGATTCGTTGTCAGGCTGACATTTGAAGCTGTAGTTGCTCTGGCTCTTTTAACATAGGCATTCTCCATGGATATGGGGGATGTCTATGTTTTTACAAAAATAAACAAAAGGGGATGTTCAAACTTTTCAAAAATTGCTAGAATATAGTAACCTCAAACAAGAGTTTCAGTAGAGGTTTTGCAAGTTTCGGTTTTGAAAGTTTTAAAGACGGATGGTTTCCGATTGAATCCATGAAGGAGGGAATAGGATGGAACGTAAAGTGTATATCATTCCTTACCAAGTGATCAAGCAGGAGCAACAGGTGAATGAAATACCGCGAGGGGTGGAGCTGATTCAGGCCCCTGCGGTGTGGAGCCGAGCCCGAGGCCAGGGAGTGAAGGTGGCAGTACTGGATACGGGCTGTGATGCGGACCATCCTGATTTGAAGGAACGCATTATTGGTGGCCGGAACTTCACGGATGATGATGACAGTGATCCAAACATTTTCACGGATTACAACGGTCACGGTACGCATGTAGCAGGCACAATCGCGGCAGCAGAAAATGGAGATGGTGTGGTGGGTGTCGCCCCGGAGGCGGATTTGCTCATTATCAAGGTCCTGAACAAGCAAGGCTCCGGTCAATACGACTGGATCATTCAGGGCATTCATTATGCGATTGAGCAAAAGGCAGACATCATCTCGATGTCGCTTGGCGGCCCCGAGGATGTGCCTGAGCTTCATGAAGCGGTGCAGAAGGCGGTAGCGAACCAAATTTTGGTCGTCTGCGCAGCAGGTAATGAGGGAGACGGTGACGACAGAACGGACGAACTGGGCTATCCCGGCTGCTATAACGAGGTGATCAGCGTAGGCGCTGTAAACTTTGACAGACATGCTTCCGATTTCAGCAACTCCAATAATGAGGTGGATTTGGTTGCGCCGGGAGAAGATATTCTGTCTACCGTTCCGGGCGGCAAATATGCGACCTTCAGCGGTACTTCAATGGCTACCCCGCATGTAGCAGGTGCTTTGGCACTGATTAAGCAGTTGGCGAACGCGAGCTTTGAACGGAATCTCACCGAGCCGGAGCTATACGCCCAACTGATCAAACGCACCATTCCACTCGGCCATTCTGCCAAGCTGGAAGGCAACGGGCTGTTGTACTTGACGGCAGTCGAGGAGCTTTCCCGTATTTTCGACTCTCAGTGTGTAGCAGGAATACTGAGCGCAGGATCATTACATGTTAAATAAGCCGTAACTGTCGGAAGACAAGAACATGCATTTATAATAATAAGTCGCTACTTTAGCGGCTTTTTTGTTTTCATAGACGATTAGATAATTGCCTCATACAACAATGCAATGAAGCTTTGTTAATGAGAGGAAGACGATTTGGCATGTCTTAATGGTCTCAATCTGAAATACAGCGATTTATCAATCCTATTGAAATAGGGTAGAATAACTACATTAGTATGTAGTCCTTAGGCATCCGCATTTAAAGGTTCTCCAATCCGTATGGATGGGGGAATGGTAAAGAGTTGGAGGATTAGCATGGATCAAATTATTGCAAAAGCCAGTGAGCTAAGACGCACAGGACAGGCAGAGGAAGCGCGTGAGCTTCTACTAAAGGCACTGGAGCAGGAGCCCAATGATGCAGAGCTATGGTATCAGACAGCCTGGACGCATGATGCTTTAGGCCTGGAGAGGGAAGCAGTCTCTTTTTATGAAAAAAGTCTAGGTATGACGTTGTCCGCAGAATCAAGGAAAGGAGCCATTCTGGGATTAGGCAGTACATATCGTGTACTGGGAGAGTACGCCAAAGCCAAAGTCTGGCTGGAAACCGGGATGGACGAATTTTCAGATTACAGGCCCTTTCGGGTATTTTATGCGATGGTGTTATATAATCTGGGTGAATACGGGAAGGCGATGGAGGGGCTGCTCATGGAGCTGGCTGAAACGACCTCGGACTCATCGACACAAGCCTACTCACGCGCGATTCAATATTATGCCGATAAGCTAGATCAGATTGAGACGTAAGTATGAAATGATGAAAAAGACAACAGACTAACCAACATCGAGCATTTTCAGAATTGCATATTAGAAAAGATCGCAGCCGGAGAGCATCAAGCATCTCTTCCAGGCTGCGATCTTTTGGTTTCTGTATAATGTAGAATCTCATTCATAACAAATTCTATTGTACCTTGTTGAGTCATACCCTGTAATTATTGCACACCTTCAGTAACGGCGATTTCTTTCTCCAGATTTTCTCTGGACAGGTTGGCGGTCAAATAATCCGGTGTATCGGGCAGGACGAGGTGCAGATTGGATTTTTGGCAAACACGGATTGTACACTTGTCGACAACAAAATCAAAGACATGCCCGCCTCCGGTGCGTTCGTCGTTAATAAAGTGCAAATGGAACCCGGCCACTCCAATTCCCTGAGCGTAAGCAGGTGTCCAAAACCCGGTAATCACGCCGGAAGCGTCGTTAAAAGAGAACGTTGGCTGTGATTTGGTTACTTCGATAAAAGGCTTGTAAGGCTTCACCTGGTGAGGCACGGTGCGTGTCTTCACTTCACGAAAAGTGCCGTCCATACGGAAGGCGTAGAACAGATTACGACTTGGGAACAACTTTAGCAGCAGGGCTTCCAGCTCTTCACGATACATGGAACGGTCAATAGTGTATGTGAAATCTTCACGGAAAAAGGTGACTGTGGAAAAGGGAGTTGTCTCTTCCGGTTTTACACGATGGGCCGTACCGTCTGGCAGCAAGTGATAAAACTCACCATCAAACGCAATCATCTCACCATTCAGTTGATCAAAGGTACCGAGCCCGAAATCCCCGTGCTTTTGCAGTTCCTTGAAGGAAACGACTCCGTCATAAAGACCATCCAATAAAGCGAGCATCGTGGACGTTTGGTAAATATCATGATCAGCTTCTTGCTTTGTTTCCAGTTCTGCAATGGTCATGGCAATACACTTCCTTTTGTGATTGGATGCATTTATTTTCTTTTATTTTCAATAATAAACGTAAATTTTCAGTAAATAACATGAACAACTCAAAAAACTCATGAAAAAACGTTAAACTTCATTTATTGTCACGAAGTCGTCACGATTGGGTAACAGTGAAGTCAGTTTAACTGATTGGGCAGCAGTTTACGTCCCAACTGGACATTATCCTGATAATCAATCGGAATATCGACGACCACGGGGCCATCGGTATGTAGTGCCTGTTGCAATACGCTTTCCAGTTCTTCAGGGGAATGTACACGCAATCCGGTTGCCCCGAAGCTTTCGGCATATTTCACGACATCTACATCCCCGAATTCTACGCCGGAGGTTCTGCCATATTTAATCTGTTGTTGAAAAGCGACCATGTCGTAGGCACCGTCTCTCCATACGATGTGCACCAGTGGGGAGTTGAGACGTACGGCGGTTTCAAGTTCCATGGATGAGAAAAGAAATCCTCCGTCGCCGGAAATGGAAACGACTTTTTGACCAGGATTGACGAGAGTGGCAGCAATGCCCCAGGGAAGAGCTACACCTAGCGTCTGCATCCCGTTACTGAACAGAAGGCGACGCGGCTCATATGAGCGGAAATACCGAGCCATCCAAATGTAGTGCGAACCAACATCACAGGTGACTGTGACATGATCATCAATCAGGCTGCGCAGCGTACGAATGAATTGCAATGGATGAATCAGATAGTCGTGCTTGCGAGCAGGGACGGCAGCTTGCTCATTTAGATCGTGGCGGAGACGGTTCAGTTGGGCGCATGAGGTTTCAGACAGCTTTAATGCAGGCAATTCTTCTGCGAGACTCCGCACGATCAGAGCTATATTACCGATCAGTTCGTAATCCGGTTGATAATCATGGTCGATATCCGCCTGATGATCATCGAGATGAATGAGGGTTCGGTTTGCAGGAATGTTCCAGTTTTTCGGATCGTATTCAATGGGGTCATAGCCAATGGTCAGCACCAGATCTGCGGCTCCAAGGAGCATGTCACCCGGCTGATTGTGGAACAAGCCCACTCGGCCAAAATAGTGGTCCTCCAGTTCGCGGGAAATGGCTCCGGCAGCCTGGAAGGTTTCGACGACAGGCAGATCTGTGTTCTGAATGAGTGCGCGGATGGCTGCTGTAGCTTCGGGAGTGCTGGCTTTCATACCGAGTAAAAGAACAGGCAGCTTGGCATGGCTGATTTGGCCTGCTACTTGTTTGATAAGCCCGGCTGGTGCGGTTCCAAGCTGTGGAAGGGAAAGCTTCTCAATGGCGGTTACTTCGGATGACGAAGTCAACACGTCCTGCGGTAGACTGACAAAGGTTGCTCCAGGCTGTGCTGAGGTCGCAATCCGAAATGCGTTGGTAATGGCTTCTGGCACACTATCCGGATGCTCCACTTCCACACTGTATTTGGTGATAGGCTCGAATAACCCGGCGTTATCCATGGATTGGTGGGTGCGCTTCAAACGTTCGGATCTTGGAACTGCACCAGCGAGAGCGACGACGGGATCACTTTCCGCATTTGCGGTGACAAGTCCTGTAGCCAAATTCGACGCACCGGGGCCGGAAGTAACGAGACATACGCCCGGTTTACCAGTTAGGCGACCGACGGCTGCTGCCATAAAGGCGGCATTTTGCTCGTGACGGCATACGATCAGCTCCGGGCCGCGTTCTTGAAGGACATCGAAAACCGAGTCGATCTTGGCACCTGGAATACCAAAAATGTGTGTTACACCTTGTTTAATCAAGCAATCGACAACGAGGTCGGCTCCTTTTGTAGCGGTTTTAGCATGGATAGCTTGCACTTTTGTACTCAACGCGATCACCTTTTCTTTGGAATATGATTATGAAATACTTTCAATGTAAAACATTGGTTGCATATGACAATTATAATACAATAACTGGTATTTTCAAGAAGAATATTTTCTGAAAAAGATTGAAAAATAAAAAAACGTTTTCAAATATCGGTTTAAGAGGGTGGATTGAAAAATATATATACTTGGTAATTAAGGGTTTGAAAACCATTTTCACGCCGAAAAATAAGTGAGGGTCATTGTTATTGAAAATGACAAGATGAAGGGGAAGAGGCTTGTGCCGGATCAGCTCGTTTGAAACACGAGTCTGTGCAGACTGGGTTATAGTCTGAAATAAAGGTGGACGGAGAAAACAGATCAGTCGAAGTTGAGGCAGGTATGGTTTTTGTTCCTCCTCATGATAAAAATCACTTTCCTCTGCAAAGGATAGCGGTTACAATGTAATTGTTGTTAACGTAAACATTAAATTTAAGAAGAAGTAATCAACGATGATTCGACATGCAGGTTTCATTTTATAGCGGTATCATCCGATATAGAAGGTAACCTTTGTGCGTTGTAGAATCTATTACTGAATAGCAGCAAAATTGAATTCATTTTTGTTCACGTTAACAATTACTAAGAAACATGATTATAGAAGGGAAGAATGAGCCATGACCAAAGCATTTTTAGACGACAACTTTTTGTTGAGCAATCCGACGGCTGAAATTTTGTATCATCAGTATGCCGAGGATCTGCCGATTATTGACTATCACTGTCATTTAAGTCCACAGGAAATTTACGAAAATAAAACGTTCAAAAACATTACGGAAGCTTGGCTGTACGGAGATCATTACAAGTGGAGACTCATGCGGGCCAATGGAGTGGAGGAGCGCCTGATTACCGGAGATGCGGAAGACTATGACAAATTTTTGGCTTGGGCCAAAACCGTACCTACACTGATCGGCAACCCGCTATATCATTGGACGCATTTGGAGCTTCAGCGCTTTTTTGGTGTCCATGAGCTGCTGAACGAACAGAATGCATCTGTGATTTGGGAAAAGGTGAACCAAAAGCTGCAAGGGAAGGGCTTTGGGGCACGTGATCTGATTGTGAATTCAAAGGTAACCGTTGTATGCACTACGGATGATCCGACGGACCATCTCGAATATCATAAGCAAATTGGCAAACTGGCCGATTTTCCGGTGGCTGTACTGCCAAGCTTCCGCCCGGACAAAGCGCTGGAGATCAATCGTGAGACATTCCAGCCTTGGGTGGCTCGATTGGGTGAAGTGAGCGGACTGGATGTTTCCGGTCTGGAAGGATTTTTGAACGCGCTGGCGAGCCGGGTGCGTCACTTCCATGCTGTCGGAGGACGGGTGTCCGATCATGCGCTGGATACAGTCGTTTATGAAGAAACGACACGTGAGGAAGCGGCAGCGATATACAGCAAGGCGCTGGAGGAAGGCCATGTAACCCCAATAGAAGAGGCGAAATATAAATCGTACGTCCTGGTATTCCTTGGGAAACAGTATGCAGAGCATGGCTGGGCAATGCAGTATCATATTCACGCGTTGCGTAACAATAACACTGCCATGTTCCGTCGTTTGGGACCGGATACAGGCTACGATGCTGTAAATGACGGCTCCATCGCCGGCCCGCTGGCGGCATTGCTGGACGCGCAGGAGCAGGCAGGAGGATTGCCGCGAACGATTTTGTATTCGCTTAATTCAGTTGATTATCCAGTGCTGGCAAGTCTCGCGGGCTGCTTCCAATCCGGCGGAACTGTGGGGAAAATCCAGTTTGGCACTGCATGGTGGTATAACGATCATATCGAAGGCATGCAGGAGCAGATGAAGCTGCTGGCTAACTACGGAGTGCTGTCTCGCTTTATCGGTATGCTAACGGATTCTCGTAGCTTCCTGTCCTACACACGCCACGAATATTTCCGACGTATACTGTGTGATCTGATCGGAACCTGGGTTCAGGAGGGCAAGGCGCCTGAGGATCTGGATCTGCTCGGAGCCATGGTACAAAATATTTGCTACAACAATGCCAAGCAATATTTTAATTTTCCGACAGCGGTTCACAGCAAATGATGATATACAGAATGAACTTGTAAATTCATATTTCAATAGATGCCCTTGCCTAGAGTATTTTCAAGCTCCGGGTAAGGGGGATTGAAAACAGAATACGTATCATTAAGTATGTGAAAATAATTACAAAGATAGAGGAGTGAGCAGGGTATGGGAGTGCCTATCGTTCAGGAGAGCATCCAAACTGACAACAAGACAGGTGAGCAAATCAGCCTGAAAGAAAAGATTTCTTACGGTATGGGTGACTTTGGAAACGGGTTCATGTTTGATTTAGGACAGTTGTACCTGTTGAAATTCTTTACGGATGTAGCAGGTGTTTCAGCAGGAGCAGCCGCAGGCATTTTTCTGGTCAGCAAGCTGTTTGCTGCCATCTGCGATCCTATTGTCGGGTCCTTTGTCGATTATCGCAAGCATATTGGTCCACGCGGGAAATTCAGACCCTTTCTTATCGTTGGAAGCGTTCTCCTTGCAATTCTTACGGTTCTAACCTTTATTTCACCGAACATTTCACCAACTGGCAAGCTCATTTATGCCTATGCATCTTATATGATCTGGGGAATTGGCTACTCTATTGTAAATATTCCGTATGGTTCACTGGGTGCGGCTATTACGCAGGATACCATTCAGCGGGCTTCGTTATCATCCTTCCGTCAGGCAGGCTCACTGGGCGCTTTATTCGTAACCAGTGTCATCGTTATGCCGCTTATTTTGCTGTTTCCCAACCATCATGTGGGGTATCCTGTTGTGATGGGAATCATGTCACTTATTGGTGTGATCGCTTTCATGATATGTTATTGGGGAACGAAGGAGCGTATTGTCAGTCAGTCGGGACCCAAGGAAAAACTCTCTTTTGGTGTGATCGTGCATACCTTTACGACGAACAAGCCTCTGCTGGTACTCGTTTTGATGACGATTTTTACCATTTCCGCGTACAATATCAAGTCCGCGCTGCTGATCTATTTTGCCGAATATAATTTGGGGCATGTAGAATTAATGGCTTATATGAATTTTATTATTATCGGTTCGTCGTTGCTGGGTGTGTTGTTCTTGCCCAAACTGGTGCGGCGCTTCGGTAAACGAAAAACAGCCATGCTTGGGATGCTGGTCAGTGTCATTGCCGACTCTATGAACTTCTTTATGCCATCGAATGTATATATTTTCACCATTCTGGCCAGTATTTCGTTCATTGGTATTAGCATTCCTAACGGGGTTACGTGGGCCTTTGTATCCGATATCATTGACTACGGTGAATGGTCATCCGGGGAGCGGAAAGAAGGGATTACCTACTCGTTGTTTAATTTCTCACGTAAATTGGCTCAATCCTTATCCGGCTTTCTTTCCGGTATTGGGCTGGCGCTTATCGGGTATGTCCCGAATGTGGTTCAAACCTCTGGAACGCTGCTCGGAATTAAGGCGCTGCTGTGTCTCTATCCTGCTGTTGCCCTGCTCATTGCTATGCTGGTAATCGGTAAAATGTACAAGCTGACAGACAGCAGACATGCAGAAATGGTTCAAGAGCTACAGCGTCGACATGCTGATAACCGCGTATAATTTGTGAAAGTCTTCTTTTCCGGGCGGCTCTTGTGGTATGGTGGGTATATAATTTTTTAGAGCCTCAGTAAAGAAAGGATACGTATATGGCAGCTACCATTAAAGACATTGCCAAATTGGCGAATGTTTCCCATACGACCGTCTCCCGGGCGCTCAACAATAGCCCACTGATCAAAGAAGATACCAAGCGCAAAATTATGGAGCTGGCGGAGCAACTCAATTACATTCCTAATTTTAACGCCAAAAGCCTTGTCCTCCAGCGCTCGCATACGATTGGTCTGTTTTTCACCAGTATTTCAGAAGGCACCAGCTCCAGCTTTTTTGCGGACACCATCCGTGGAGTGAATCATGTCATTGGGGTGGATTACAATCTGTTTGTGCGAGGGATTGACGATTACGCCGATTTTTCGGCCATTCACCGCAAGCGTTTTGATGGCATCATCCTGATGAGTCAGAGCGAGGCGGACAACCCGTTTATTTATCATGTGCTCGGTCAGGGCATTCCGCTCGTCGTGCTGAATCGGCAAGTGCCCGGGGCAGGCATTGTGAATGTCATTTCGAACGATAAGGAAGGATCCTATGCAGCAGTTTCTTTTCTCATTGAAAGCGGTCATGAACGCATCGCGATCATTGAAGGGGTAGAAGGCTTTAAGTCCACCCAGCAACGGCGCGAGGGCTTCATGAATGCGCTGATTGACAGCGGCAAGCCGATTCGGCACGAATACATCATGCATGGCCATTATGACACCGAAAGTGGAAGCCAAGCGATGAAGCAGTTGCTTTCCTTGGAGGAACCACCGACGGCGGTGTTTTGCTCTAACGATGATATGGCTATCGGGGCGATGAACGCAGTATTCGAGCACGGCTTAAAAGTACCGGACGACATCTCTGTCATTGGCTTTGACGATATCGGCTTTTCGATGTATACGACCCCGCCGTTAACGACGGTCAAAAGACCGATTGAGCAGATTAGCGCACGTGGAGCCGCATGTATTTTGGAACGAATCCAGTCACCGTCAAACGAGGGCGAACTCATATTTATGGAAACCGCGCTCATGAAGCGGAAATCGACAGCAGACAGGTAGCGTTAAGCTTGATTTTATTGGAAAAGGGCAGACCAAAAAGGGCAGGTTCAGTGCATGACGCGCTGTTCCTGCCCCTTTTTTATTAAAATATGTGCAAGTGTGGCGGCTTTTATCGTAAAAGATTGGTTTTCGCCAGTTCAATAATTTCGTCACCGCGCCCATTCAGCACAGCTTTCATCATCCACAGTGTAAAACCTTCAGCCTGTTTGAGATTAATCTTGGGTGGCATGGATAGCTCCTGACGATTGACCACTACATCCACCACCACAGGACCATCGTGAGCCAATGCCTGTTGAATCGCGTCCTCCAGCATCGCCGGATCTTCGACTCGAATTCCCTTGAGACCCATGGCTTCCGCTACAGCGCCAAAATCAGGATTCACCAGCTCGGTGCCGTTTTCCAGAAAGCCGGCTGCTTTCATTTCCAGTTCAACAAAACCGAGGGCGCCGTTATTGAAAACAATGACTTTTACAGGTAACTGATGCTGTTTCAGGGTAAGCAGATCGCCCATCAGCATCGTCAATCCGCCATCACCAGATAGAGCAATTACCTGTCGGTCAGGCTCAGTGGCTTGTGCCCCAATCGCTTGCGGCAATGCACTTGCCATCGTTCCGTGATTGAAGGAGCCGATCAGTCGGCGTTGGCCGTTCATTTGTAAATAACGTGCTGCCCACACGGTAGGCGTACCCACATCACAGGTGAAAATGGCATTTTCATGTGCGGCATCACTGACGACCTTGGTGAGATATTGTGGATGGATTGGTGTATGACCGGGTTTACCAACCGCCAGTTCATCCAGTTCCTGACGCACCTTGGTATAGTGGGAGACGGTTTTTTCCAAATGCTTGGAATCATGCTCTGTCGTTAAATGAGGAAGCAGCATTTCCAACGTTGCTTGTACATCCCCGCACAGCCCATACGTTAAAGGAGTGCGTCTGCCGAGGTGGGCAGGCTCAATATCCACTTGCAGCACAACTGCATTTTCGGGATAAAACTGTCTGTAAGGAAAGTCTGTTCCGAGCATAAGCAGGACGTCACAATCCATCATTGCATGGTACCCGGAAGAATACCCGATCAGCCCCGTCAAGCCTGCATAATAAGGATTGTTATACTCCAGATATTCCTTGCCCCGAAGGGCAGCAACCATAGGGGATTTCAACTTGTCGCACAGTTGCATGAGCAATTCGTGGGATTTCGCACAGCCGGAGCCGCATAACAAAGTGATTCGTTTGCCTTGATTCAGGTACTCGGCCAGCCGGGAAATTTCCGAAGCTGACGGATGCACCACAGGTGCAGTGAGATGGTAGACATGTTCAGGAATAGGCGCCTTTTCCGCTGCTAAAGCTGCCACATCCCCGGGAAGAACAATGACGGAGACACCTGAACGTGAAACGGCCTGTTGTATAGCCATCGTAACGGTTCTTGGAATTTGTCGTGGAGTCGTAATGACCTCACAGAAGTGGCTGCATTCCCCGAAAAGATGCTCAGGATGTGTAGCCTGGAAATATTCGCTTCCAATTTCGTCGCTTGGAATGTGGGCCGCAATAGCGAGTACAGGTACCCGATTGCGGTGACAATCATATAATCCGTTAATAAGATGTAGATTTCCGGGACCACTGCTGCCAGCGCACACTGCAATGCTGCCGGTAAGATCAGCATCAGCCCCGGCTGCAAAGGCTGCCACTTCTTCGTGCCGCACATGAATCCATTCAATTTGACCGTCGCTTCGAATGGAATCGACCATATTATTTAAGGAATCTCCAACGATACCATAAATTCGCTTGACCCCTGCATTGATTAAAACTTCTACAATAGTATCTGCGATTGTCTTCATAGATGTTCCTCCTGCCTAGTAAGTAACGTTATCCTGCCCGTGCTATCTTGCATCTATTCTAATTAGCCTTAACCGTCCTAGCTCAGGTGCGAAACAGCGGGAAGATAATCATAGATCCGCGAAAGGTTGCATAGTTTATATGTTAACGTGTTCATATTATTGTCATTAATATTTTGAAAAACCAAAAATGTTGAGAAAACTATTTTGTTAACGTGTGCATTGTGATAAAATGTTGTTGAAATCATTAAGGTAATAATGGGAGGTTACTCCGGATGAAACAAGTAGATGAACTAGACCAACTAAACAGAAAAAGCTTCATTGTATCAAGTCCTTTTCCTGAAAGGGTGCTGCAATTTGGGGAAGGCAATTTCCTGCGTGCTTTTGTAGATTGGCAATTCGATAAAATGAATAAGCAGGCAGAGTGGAATACAGGTGTCGTTATTGTACAGCCACAGGCAGGAGGCATGGTGGAGAAGCTCAACGAGCAGGGTGGCCTGTATACGGTTATTCTCGAAGGGATGAAGGATGGGCAGGCCGTGAAGGAGCATACTGTTGTGGAATGCGTCACCCGAGGGCTTAACCCGTACGGCCCAGATTGGTCAGAATATGAGGCACTGATCCAAAAACCGGAGCTGCGCTTTGTCGTATCGAACACGACAGAAGCAGGAATTGCTTACGGACCGGAGGATCGGCTGGAAGATCGCCCGCAAAAGAGCTTTCCAGGTAAGCTGGCTGCTTTGCTCTATAAGCGCTTTCAATTTTTCAATGGAGATCCAAGCAAGGGCCTGGTAATCATTCCATGCGAGCTGATCGACCGCAATGGAGATGCGCTCAAGGAAATTGTATTGAAATATGTAGATCAGTGGAAGCTTGGAGCTGAGTTTACATCCTGGCTGGAGGAAGCGAATACGTTCTGCAACAGCCTCGTGGATCGGATTGTGCCGGGTTATCCCAAGGACCGGATCACAGAGATTCAAGCAGAGTTGGGGTATAAGGACAGCCTGATCGTTGTCGGTGAACAGTATCACCTGTGGGTCATCGAAGGACCACAATGGCTCAAGGAAGAATTACCTGCTCATCTGGCTGGACTGAACGTACTGATCGTCGACGATATGGCGCCATACCGTACACGCAAGGTGCGTATTTTGAACGGGGCACATACGGCGCTTACGCCTGTCGCTTATTTATATGGTTTGGATACGGTAGGGCAGGCGGTCGAGCATGATGTCGTGGGTGCTTTTATCCAGTCACTCATTCGAGAAGAAGTGATTCCAACGCTGGATTCCCCAGCAGCGGAATTGAATGTATACGCCGATGATGTCATTGAACGGTTTCATAATCCGTATGTGAGTCATTATGTCATGAGCATTGCACTGAATTCCATATCCAAGTTCAAGACACGTAATTTGCCTTCCTTGCTTCAATATGTGGAGCAACATAAGGAATTACCTGTAAAAACGGTATTTTCGCTGGCATCCTTATTCGTATTTTACGGGGGAAAGAGAGACGGCGAACCGATTGCCTTGGCAGACGAAGCGGAAGTGTTGACCGCATTTGGCGAGCTGTGGAGCGGATATAACGGAACACTTGCCGGAGCGAAGCAATTAACGGCACAGATACTGAGCAAGCATACCTGGTGGGGGCAAGACCTGAACGAGATTGCAGGATTGGCTGAACAGACGGCACAGCATGTGTATGAGATTACAAGCAGGGGAATGAAGGATACGCTGGATTCTCTAACCGGGAACAGCGTACCCAGAGCATAAGCAAGGAGGAGACTGGAATGCTGGAATTCATTCAAATTCATGATCAAGATAACGTGGCTGTTGCTTTACGTGATTACAAGCAGGGCGAGACGCTGGCGTGGGGAACGCATGGAGAACAGCGCGTGATGTTGGCTGAGGATGTGGCGCGTGGGCATAAAATTGCATTGCAGAACATTCCTGAAGGTGGAAATGTGCTGAAATACGGATATCCGATCGGCCATGCCATTCAGCCCATTCAGGCAGGGCAGCATGTGCATACGCATAATACGAAGACGAATCTGACGGGCGTGGAGGAGTACTCTTACAAGCCTAAGCCAGCGCCTCATTTATATGAACAGGAAAGTCGTACGTTTCAGGGTTATCGCCGAAAGGACGGCCGCGTGGGGATTCGCAATGAGTTGTGGATTGTGCCAACGGTCGGTTGTGTGAACGGGATTGCCGAGCTTATTTTAAACCGTTTCAAGCAGGAAGCAGGCGATATTTCGCCTTTTGAAAATGCACTTGTGCTCAAGCATAACTACGGCTGTTCCCAGTTGGGAGACGATCATGCATATACGCGCACGATTTTGATTGATGCGGTGAAGCATTCCAATGCGGGTGGCGTGCTGGTTCTTGGCTTAGGCTGCGAGAACAATGAAATGAAGGAGTTTAAGGAAGCCATCGGGGAATATGACCCGGAACGGGTGAAGTTTTTACTTTCCCAGGAAGTATCGGATGAAGTGGAGGAAGGGGTACGGCTGCTTCATGAAATTTATGCGGCCGTGCAGGAAGATCGGCGGGAGCCCGTGCCTTTAGCTGAGCTGAATATCGGGCTGAAATGCGGCGGCTCTGACGGCCTGTCCGGTATTACCGCCAATCCGCTGCTCGGTCGGCTGTCGGATTATATGGCTGCGCAGGGCGGAACGACGGTACTCACTGAGGTGCCGGAAATGTTCGGCGCGGAGACGATTCTTATGGAACGTGCGGCAGACGAGGAAGTATTCGGCAAAATCGTGCATCTGATTAACGATTTCAAGCAATATTTTCTGGATTACAAGCAGCCGGTATACGAAAATCCGTCGCCGGGCAACAAAGCAGGAGGCATCACGACACTGGAAGATAAATCGTTGGGCTGTACGCAAAAGTCCGGCTCTTCTACGGTCACCGATGTCATTCAGTACGGGGAGCGTCTCAAAACCAAGGGACTCAACCTGCTCAGCGCACCGGGGAACGATCTGGTTGCTTCTTCGGCGCTTGCGGCAGCGGGCTGCCAGCTCGTTATTTTCACAACTGGACGCGGTACGCCTTTCGGTTCCTTCGTTCCGACGATGAAGGTTTCGACCAACTCGCCGCTTTATAAGGCCAAACCCCATTGGATCGACTACAATGCAGGTTCACTGGTGGAGGATGTTAGTATGGAGGATGCGCTCCGCAGCTTTGTGGATTACATTGTCGATGTAGCCAGCGGAACCTGGGTGAACAACGAGAAGAACAATTTCAGAGAGCTGGCTATTTTTAAAAACGGTGTTACGTTGTAATCCTTTACAACGAGTGGGGAGGCGGAAGAATTCTGTCTCCCTTTTGGTGTTTGTTTGTCTCTTAATAAATATGCTAGACTTACTGGAAAAGTTAACTTAATGAAATTTTACGAGTACGGGGGGATATGAAGTGCAGAATGAAATTGTTGCTTATCGGGAAGAAAATCATGATCAGCTCGTAGATATTTGGCATCGGGCTGTACGTCAGACTCACACATTTTTGACGGAAGAAGACATTCAATTTTACCATCATATCGTGCGAAATGGTGCACTAAGAGAAGTTGAGATTTGGATGGAGTGGAACGAAAACCAAGATCCAATAGGGTTTATCGGACTGGACGGGATTAAAATAGAGATGTTATTCGTTGACCCTAAGCGACACGGACAGGGCACAGGCAGCCGCTTAATCCGGCATGCTGAAAAAATAAAAGGCAAACGTCTCAAAGTGGACGTTAATGAGCAAAACGAACATGCACATGCTTTCTACAAACATTATGGCTTTGTACAAACAGGGCGATCCGCACTGGACGGATCAGGGCGAGCATTCCCTTTACTTCATTTGGAGAAAAACAAATGAACGATTGAAGTTTACCAAATCCGTAAATCCCGTTTACCTCTGCGTAAATGGGATTTTTTCTCATAAAAAGCTTGCGACATAGTTGATTTTATGATATAACTTAATTAAGTAATAATTACGTAATTAAGTTATTTTATCATTAAATCATATCATGAACGGCATTCAGTTCATTCTTTGGTTTGGTGAACTTTCTATTTCGTGAATATGATAAGTCGGACAAGGAGGTGGGGAGGGTGGATGAACTTGTTCACTCCGACATCACAGATTTAGATACACTTGTTAATATGATTAAGCTGTCATTTTCGTTTAACGACGGAGCCAATATGATTGCATTATGTGATCATCTGTACGACCGTGCCAGCCAGAAGTATCAGGAGTTACAGTTCTACAAAGCACACAAGAAACCCGTACAACCCATACATACCAGACGTCCACTAGTATATTACTATGGATACAGTCATCTGATGAAAGGAATGGCCTTCCAGAAACAGGGCAAATATGATGAAGCCCGAGATTGCATCGAAAAGTATGCCGAATTGGGCTGGTTCAATGGTCTTGATCCTCACGGGGAAGCGGAAGTCGAGTATTATCGCCATGCAGCTAAAGCCAATCAGTATGCTCTTGATATTTTGTCAGGCTGTTTCGAAGTGTTGCAGGAATATGTTCAATTTCTTCAGGACAATCCAGAAGAACTGTTACCGGGGCTTCTTTCCATCGTGGAGGGGGCATCCAGGCACGACTATTCTTTAGAGACTGTGCTAGAGCCCTTTGTTGAACAAATTGACGATTTCAAATATCTCGAAGAGCCTGTGAATGTGTCTTATTATTTTCGCTTTTGCTATCAACTGTCTCTCTATTACATCAAGCAGCAGCAGTTCACGGTTGCGCTGGACTATATTTTGCAATCCCTCATGCTGTCAGATACCCTGGGTATGGAACATGAGCATGAGTTCAGGAAGTGTACCGCCATATTTGAGATTTTCAGATCCCAAGCTACGGCAACACAGCAAGACCAATATATAACTATTTTAAAAGGAGTGTTAAAGGATGAAAAAATTGATTTCACAGCCTCTGTCGCTCAGTCTGTTTAGCTTGCTGGTGTTTGTTACAAGTCATGACCTCATTTCCGTGTTTTATCATGGAGCAAATCATTAATTGGACAGAAGTAAGTAGAAAAAGTTCTCCAGCAAGTAGATATTTGATGTAAAAGTATGCCAAATAGCAAGTAAGCTCATTAGGAATCGGGCTTGCTTGCTATTTGGCGCCGTTATATGAAGACTAAGCAGTTGTAGGCTTACGCAGAGCACCCTGCTCTGATGGATGCAATGAAATTTTCAACTGCTGGTAGGTCGGGAATGTTTCTTCTAAAAGGTACGGTGCACTTTTGAATGCCGCATCCAATGCCTGTAGAAAAGAACCGACGAACTGCTCTGGAGAAAAGTAAATGCTTTGCCCGATCATGTGAATGTGAAGCTCATTATGATCCCGGTTGCTCACCGAAAGCAATAATCCCTTGCCCTGAAAACCCGTTTCGATTGCACGTACTTTATTTATGCTTGAGAGCAGCATTTCTGTTTTCAACGCACGACCCTGTTCCTCTATAAACACGGAAATCAGGCGTTTATTCGTCACGATCATAATTTGGTTCCCTCGAAACGTATGGGTAAGATGCACAAAATCTTTATACACGCCAATCGTCTGCTCATGGGGAGAGATGATCCCCAAACGTACAAACTCAGCCAAGTCGGCGGCATCAGGCTCCTGATGATTTTTAATCCGTTTCTTGATACTGAACTGAAGGGTCAGAATACCAAAGATGGCTGCAACAAAAGGAATCAGCCCGCCGCTAAGCACAGTGAAATTCAGAACAATAAAAACTCCTAACAAGCATTGCACCCAGGTGATATAACGCAACTTTTGCTGAACGGTACGACGATAGTAGCGGAAGCGTTTTCCCGGTTGGTATTCCACAGAAAATTTCGTCATCCCGCGCATAAGCATTAAGCTATAGATACATAAAATAGTAGCTCCAACTGTAATGAGAGCCAAGAGCCACTCTTGAGCAACTATGCCAATTAAGGCGCACAGCCCGCACAGGATGATCCCCGCCCAGCAGGCAACTCTTTTAATGCGAATCTGTTTTTGAATCGAACGAACTAATTCATCCATTTTTCTTAATCCTCCTGATCTAGATGTATAGGTAATGTTTGGAATAACATGTGGTCTTATCGTACCATTGGATAGTCTTTTTCGTAAATTAATAGATTGTAAAAAATTCGCAACAGGCCAAAAATATTCTGCGACTCGGAATGCTGCTACCTGAACTTTAGACACCAAAATCAAAAAAATCGGTACTACTCATGAACAGCAGAAGCCTCTAAAATAAGAAATGTAAGTGCTTACATTATAGAGAAGGGAGGTCTGTCGTATGAGTACAGAATGGAGGCCGCGACAACAGCCGCCTAGCCAACCCGGAAAAGGGAGAGTACTGGCTCGTAAATGGGTGCAACAAAGACATTTGCAGACCATGGCGCTGTTAGGTGTGGTATGGATGATTATTTTTCATTACATTCCGATGTACGGCATTCTGATTGCCTTCAAGCATTTTGACATCATTGGCACCATATCAAGCGCACCTTGGGCGGGATTGGAGCATTTTCGGGCCTTTCTGGAGGATGATAACTTTTGGTATGTTGTCAAAAATACGCTGGGCATCAGTCTGCTCAAGCTGGCAATCGGGTTCCCGTTGCCCATTTTATTTGCTTTGTTCCTGAACGAAATCCGGTCTACGCGGTTTAAAAAGTCCATTCAGACCATTTCGTATCTTCCTCATTTTTTATCATGGGTTATTCTTGGCGGGATCTTAACGACGTGGCTGGCAGATACCGGGATGATCAATCATCTGTTGCTGGCTTGGGGCTGGATCGAACAGCCAATCAGTTATTTGGCGGAGCCGAGCTACTTTTGGGCCATTGTCGTCAGCTCGGATATCTGGAAGGAGCTTGGATGGTCGGCCATTATTTATTTGGCAGCCATGGCGGGTGTATCGACGGATATGTATGAAGCGGCGACCATTGACGGAGCTGGACGGTTTCAGAAAATGTGGTACGTCACGCTTCCTGCGATCAAGGGCACGATATCCATTTTGTTTATTTTGGCGGTCAGCGGGATATTGAACTCTAACTTTGACCAGATTCTCGTATTACGTAACTCACTGAATGAAAGCGCAAGTAATGTTGTGGATATTTATGTATATCAGGTGGGCATACAGCAGGGGCGCTTCTCATATTCGACCGCAGTGGGGTTGCTGAAATCGGTTCTTGCTCTTATTTTGCTGATGATCGCCAATTCGGTCACCAAGCGGATTAATAATACATCCCTATTCTGAAGGAGGACGGCTGCATGCAGCTATTGCAACGCAAAACGACAGGCGAAGCGATATTCGATGTCGTGAACAGCGTCTTCATGCTGATCATATGTTTTGTAACGTTGTATCCGGTGTGGTACGTGCTGGTGAACTCCTTTAACGAAGGAGCAGACGCCATGCGGGGTGGTATTTACTGGTGGCCGAGAGTATTTAGTCTGGGCAGCTATCAGGCCGTGTTTGCGAACAACGGTATTATGACCGCGATGGGGGTGACCATTACCAAGACGGTAATCGGCACGATTGTACATGTGTTTTTTACCGCCATGATTGCATATGCATATTCCCGTAGGGAGCTGATTGGGCGCAAGCTGTATATGCTGATCGGTACGATAACCCTGTTTTTCGGCGGGGGATTGATTCCGACGTATTTGCTGATACGTGATCTCGGGCTGTTGGACAGCTTTTGGGTGTATATTATTCCGGCGATGTTCAGCTTTTTTGATCTTATAATTTTTATGGCTTTTTTCCGGGAGCTGCCGGATGCATTGGAGGAAGCGGCGAAAATAGACGGGGCGAACGATTTCAGTATCTTTTGCCGGATTGTGCTTCCCGTATCCATGCCCGTGGTAGCGACGATTGCGCTTTTTCATGGGGTGTACCAGTGGAACGATTATTTTACCGGAATGATCTATATCAATAATACGGACCTTCAGCCGATTCAGACGTATTTGTACCGTGTTGTTGCCCAATCCAGCTCTAATCAGATGATGTCTGCTGCACCGGGGATTGTTGCCCAGTCCGTCACTTCGCAGTCGATCAAGCTGGCGACGATGGTCGTGACGACACTACCGATTGTACTGGTATATCCTTTTCTGCAAAAATATTTCGTCAAGGGTCTGATGATCGGCTCGATCAAAGGATAGCACATCATCCAAGGGGGAGATTTATGATGAACATTCGCAAATGGCAGAAGGGGCTGCTGGCTGCCGCTCTGCTGGCGGGTTCGCTCGCAGCATGTACGTCCGGAGGAGGCGGAGCTGTCACGGAATTGAAGGACGAGATGACAAAGGCTACGGCAGATGCGCCGGGATGGAAGGCGGATACGGAGCCGATTACGTTTGACTGGTATTTGAACTTTTCCTGGTTCCCGAACAAGTGGGGCACGGATGAGACCTCGAGGTATGTTACGCAGAAAACCGGGGTCAGCGTCAATTTTATCGTACCGGCAGGGAATGAAAATGAGAAGCTTAATACCATGCTGGCCTCGGGCAAGCTGCCTGATTTTGTGACGCTCGGTTGGGGAGAGGATGCAGTCAAAAAAATGATCGAGGGCAAAATGGTGCTTCCACTCAACAAGCTGGCTGAGAAATACGATCCGTATTTGATTAAAATGGCTGACCCGGCGAAAATGTCCTGGTATCAGCAACCGGACGGAAATGTATACGGCTATCCCAACGCTTCCTCTTCACCGCAGGATTATCAAAAATACGGGCAAAATTTTGTTTCTAACCAGACGTTTATGGTGCGGAAGGACATGTATGAGGCGATTGGTAAGCCGGATATGAGAACACCGGAAGGATTTTTGAAAGCGCTTCAAAAATCGAAAGAGAAATTTCCTGATGTGAACGGTCAGCCGCTGATCCCGATCGGGTTTCACGAATTTACGGACAACGGGAATTACTCTTTTGAAGACTATTTACTCAATTTTCTAGCCATTCCTCATGAAAAGGACGGAAAGCTGTACGACCGCCGTTCAGACGAAGAATATATTCGGTGGCTCAAAACCTTCCGTCAAGCGAATGAGCAGGGGCTGATCGCCAAGGATGTATTTATCGACAAGCGTCCGCAAATGGAGGAAAAGGTAGCACAGGGCCGGTATTTTGCTATGCTGTATCAGCGCTCCGACTTTGCTGGACAACAGGCTACATTGTATGCGAAGGACCCGAACTCCGTCTATATCGCGGTCGATGGGCCTTCGAACAGCAAGCTGGATCCGCCTGCGCTGGCTGGACCGGGTATTTCTGGCTGGACGGTAACGCTCATTTCCAAGGATGTCAAAGACAAGGAGCGGGCTATTGAATTCCTGACCTACCTGATTAGCGAGGAAGGGAACCGTGACCTGTACCTCGGGGAGCAGGGGAAGCTGTGGGAGACGGTTAACGGTAAGCCAGCCTTCAAGCCGGAGGTGCTGGAGCAGATGAACAAGGACCGCGCTACTTTTGATAAAAAATATGGTGCTGCCTTCACCTTCTGGATGCTGATGGACACGAATATGAATTTGCAGTGGGCGCCGCCCAGCGTGGATCCATACAAGCAGCCGGAGGATTGGACGAAGGGCAAGACAAAAGGCTTCTCCCAATACGACAACATCAAACCGACCGGAACATCGGCAGAGGGCATTGCGTCAGGACGGATAGACCAAATCTGGGGCAAGGCATTGCCAAAGCTGCTGCTGGCTTCCTCGGATGAAGAATTCGACCAATTGTTTGCCCGCTTTTTGGAAGATCGCAGAAAAGCCGGATATGACAAGGTCATGGCTTATCAGCAAAAGGCCTATGAAGAAAACCTCAAGAAAATAGAGCAGTTCACCAAATGATCTGATTTATTGAACCTAAGGATGTGATTTCATGCCAAGCCGCAGACGTCCACGAATAAAAAGACCGCTGCTCCGCGAAGTATGGCGGTGGCTGACGGATACGGCGGATCGGCTTGGTGGCTGCTCTCTTCAAGTCAAGCTCATTGTCGCATATATCGCCGTTATTTTAATCCCGGTTGTATTATTCTCGCTATATACCTTTCACCAGCTATACGAGAACACCATGCAAGAGATTACCGCCCAAAATCAGTATGTGCTGGATACAGAGCTGGCCCATATTCACAGCAATATGGAAATTATGGAGCGAACCGCACAGCTTGCGATTTCAGATCGCAACGTACTCCGTTATTTGACTGAGGAACGTGAAATGAGCAGTGATGAGCTGGTGCAATTCAACATGAACGTGTTTCCGAATTTGCAGCATTTGCTGTACAGCAATCCCAATGTGGCGAATATTCGGCTGTATACGAGCAATCCACACGTACGCGAAATATGGCCGATGATTTTCAACGAGTCACGATTACCTATGGTTTCCTGGCTGAAAACGGCTCAACATCAGCAAGGAAAAATCTGGTGGGAAATGTATCAGGGACCGAAAAGCTTGCTTCGAGGGCAAGCACGACAGGAAAGCGAAACGGTGCAGTATATGGCTTTGCTGCGTGAAATTCAGGCTGTAGGAAGTGCTGGAGAAAGACACGCGGGTTTGGTGGAGACGAACATGAGGCTGGAGTTATTTTCGCCCAGAGTATTTGATACTCCGCAAGATAACCGTGCATCGTCACAAATGCTCATATGGGGCGGCAGCGATTCCAGCCCATGGAACAGCGGCAAGCCCATGTCTTTTAACGATATAGCAACAGCCTCCCCTCTATCCGATGCGCTTCCCATACCTGAGTCCAATTTGCGCCATCTGTTTCAGTCCCGCGTTCAGGGACCGGGTGGTGCTTTTGATTTTACTTATGAAAATAAGCCTTATCTCGGTCTGTACCGTTCTATAGAAGGGCTGGACGCTTATCTGCTAAACGTGGTAGCGCTGGACCGTTCGCTGGGTGATCTCCGTCAGAAGCGCAATGCTATGCTGCTTATTATTTGTGTACTGATTTTGTTGATGTCACTTATTTCCTACACCTTGCACGCTTTTATCCTCAAACAGCTTCATACACTGCGGGAATCCATGAAGAAGGTACAGCAGGACGGAGACTTTCAGCTTCGGATTCCCGTGTATGGACGTGGAGAGGTGGCGGAGCTGGCCCTGTATTTCCGCAGTCTGCTGAGTCAGATTAACGGGCTTATTGCTGAGGCAGTACACAAGCAGGCTGCTGCTCAGGAGGCTGAATTGCAAGCACTCAAGCATCAAATTGATTCCCATTTTCTTTATAATACGCTGGAAAATTTAAAAATGATGGCAGAGCTGGAGCGTCAGTATCCGTTGTCGGATGCCTTGACCTCTCTTGGCTCGATGATGCGTTACAATCTCCAATGGTCCGGTCCATATGTTGCGCTGCGGGACGAAATCCGCCATATTCAGCATTATGTGGCTATTATGAACATTCGCCATGACAACCAAATTGGTCTGGAGGTTCATCTGCCGCCAGCGTATATGGAGCAGGAAGTGCTGAAAATGTCGCTACAGCCTGTGGTGGAAAATGCCATCAAGCACGGCTGGAGTGCATTACACAATGAAATGGATGGATGGGAACAGCCTGAACGGACATTCAGCATTACCATAGAAGCCTGCATGATGCAGGAACGATTTGAGCTGCGCATTCGGGATAATGGAGCAGGGATACTCGAGGAGAGAAGACAAGACATTATGTCAGGTCTGGGACAAAAAGATATGGATTCTCGTGAGCCGGGAGTGAATGGAGGGATCGGTTTGCGCAATGTGCATCGTCGCCTGAGTATGCATTATGGCGTCGGGTACGGCATCCGACTGGACAGTATCCTCGGACAATCGACGACAGTGACCCTGATTTTGCCCAGACGTCACATGATGAGCGGGGTGGACAATGGCGACTAGACTATTGATTGCGGATGACGAAAAGAACATTCGAATGGGCCTTCAGGCCATGATTGAACGGGAATTTTCCGGCTTATATGAATGTGCACTAGTCAAGGACGGAAGAGAGGCTTGGCAGCATGTACAGCACTATTCACCTGAGCTGGTCATTACGGATATCCGTATGCCTGTCATGGATGGCATTATGCTGATGCAGCATATCCGCGAGCTGGAGCCGGGACGCAGGCCTATGGTGATCATTCTCAGTGGATATGACGAGTTCCAGTATGCAAGAGAAGCGATTCGCTGCGGAGCACGGGAGTATTTGCTCAAGCCGATTGTCAGGGAGGAGCTGTTCGGTGCGCTGGCAACCTTGAACGAGGAATTGGAGCAGCACGCAGGTCAGGACAGACTGGAACAGAGGAACCCTATCATAAACGATAATATTGTCGGAGTGGAGAAGGATAGACGGGCCGGAAGTATGGATGGTGCTAGTGTCACCGCCGATAGAAGCGGTAGTATGACGCGAGCTATCCAATACATCCATGCTCATTACAGCGAGGATTTGAATATGGCGGTAGTATCCAATTCGGTATCGTTGAATTACACGTATTTTAGTCAGGCGTTCAAAGCCTATACAGGCATGAGCTTTGTTCAATATGTAAAAAAATTGCGCATTGCAGAGGCCAAGAAACTGCTGGGGTGTCAAGGCGGCAAGATTTATGAAATTGCAGCTGCCGTAGGCTTTGACAATGCAAAGCATTTTAACAAGGTATTTCGTGAGCTGGAAGGGACGACGCCGCAGCAGTTTCGAGTGAGGAAGCTTACGGGTAATTAGAAGTAAGGATGCGGAAAACTTCACTGCCTTTTTACCCTTATCCTGATATAATAAAAATAAGTATAACCATGCCTTCAAACAGAGTTTTTTACACGAATCAGATGAATCGCCGGACGGAAGGGGAGAGCATATGGTTATTTATGAAACGGACCAAGCTTATATGATGACGACGCAGCATGACCATGCCCATATTTCAGGGGAGCTGGCTTCACAGTGGGAAGAAAGTGCCTTTAAGAATCGTCGGCACAAGCAGGATTTTGTATATGCAGCTCGGGAGCATGACCGGGGGTGGATTGAGTTGGACGCCGCTCCTTTTTGGAATGATCAGGTATCTGCACCCTATACATTTATTGATTTTCCACTCCATCCACGTTTTGTGTTCTATCGTCTCGGGATTGATGAAGTCGAGCAAGTGAATTCCTATGCCGCGCTGCTATGCAGCCTGATGTACAAGGAGCTAGTCGGACGGACTGAGCATAAGGATGCTCAGGACAAGCAAGTGGCGTGTGCTTATCTGGAGGCAGAGGAGCAGCGTCGGCACAGGCTCAAGCAGGAGATGTCATTTGGTGTAACCTTTGACCATCAAGTGCGGACGGATGTACGCAGAATGTTGTTCTGCGACGAATTGAGCCTGTTTTTGTGTAGTCGGGAGCCGGGTACACCTACTGCGGATTATGAATGGTTCGCTGACGGCTTGAGCTTTCCGGCAGTTCGCCATGAAAGCGAGCGAGTACGGGTCGAGTGGCTGTCCGATCAGACTGTAGGCCTTTCCTTTTTCCCTTTTAAAGGCAAGGTGAGAATAACCCATACCTTCAAAAAGGTAGATAAAGAGCAAATTCGTACAGCAGGTCTTTTACAGGCCTATCGTTCCTCCGAATGGATGCATCGAACCTTTACCGTCGAACATATTTTGGAAGTAGAAGAACATCAGGAGAATGTCTGACCGTCTTCAAATACTGCTTCGAACGGGCATTGTGTTCGTGGATGCAGAGGAAGCCAGAGCAGAGCCCCCCTGAATGACTATTCAGAGAGGCTCTCTTTTTTCTTGGATTAAAGCTTTACCATTTTGTAGATGTTCTCGCGCGGTTGATCAAGGTCTGTGCCTTGTTCAATACCTTATTGCGGGCCCCTTTATTTTTCATCAGATACGCAACACCCATTCCCAATGCCGCTATGACCCATTTTTTATTCTTCATGATTCATGCCTCCTTATGCTCATGTTGTCATACACAAACGATTTAAAATCATCCAAAATGTGAAATGATGAACGGGATTTCACGATTTAGTGCTTCATTACGCCCGTTCCGCATAACTATGATTTTACCCTTTCCATCAAATCTTACCCGTTCCTTCGTCCATGAAACGATTACGACTGCCTATTCACGTTTAATGGATATTATTAAGTATCCTGCCGCAATTGCTTCAGATGCACATGACAGGGAGGTCTTTGTTATGAGAAAGAAGGAAGTAGTTGCCATGCTGCTCGCTGGCGGACAAGGCAAAAGACTCAAAGGACTGACCCGTACACTTGCCAAACCGGCTGTATTTTTTGGAGGAACCTACCGCATCATTGATTTTCCCCTCAGCAATTGCACTCATTCCGGCATTGATACCGTAGGCGTGCTGACCCAATATGAACCGCTGGTGCTTCATTCCTACATCGGCGTAGGCAGCGACTGGGATTTGGACCGCCTGGATGGGGGAGTTTTTGTTTTGCCTCCCCACGAGAAGGAGAATGGAAACAACTGGTATCGAGGTACGGCGGATGCTATTTATCGGAATCTGCATTTTTTGGATCAGTATGACCCGGAGCATGTACTCATTTTGTCAGGAGATCACATTTATAAAATGGATTACAGTCGCATGCTCGACTATCACAAGGAAAAGGGAGCAGATTGCACCATTTCCGTCATCGACGTCACGATTCAGGAAGCCAAAAGATTCGGGATTCTGAACGTCGATGATGATTTGAAAATTTACGACTTTGAGGAGAAGCCGGAGCAGCCGAAAAGCACGCTGGCCTCCATGGGCATTTATTTGTTCAAATGGGAGGTGTTGCGCCGATATCTGCTGGAGAGCGCGAGTGATTCTGAATCCTCGCATGATTTTGGCAAGGATATCATTCCGTTGCTGCTCCAGCATGGGCGGTCGCTGTATGCGTATCCGTTTGCCGGGTACTGGAAGGATGTAGGCACCATTCAGAGCTTGTGGGAGTCCAACATGGATCTGCTGGCTCAGGACCCGCCGCTGGATCTGAATGACTCTTTCTGGCGTATCTATACCCGTAGCCCTAATCAACCGGCTCAGTATATCACCCAACGGGCGATTCTGAAAAACAGCATCGTGAATGAAGGCTGCGTGGTGGATGGGGAGGTCAGGCATTCTGTGCTATTTTATGGAGTTGAGGTAGGTGAGGGGAGTGTTATTACTGATTCTGTCATTATGCCGAACGTCAAAATTGGCCGCAATGTTCGTATTCACCGGGCCATTGTGAGCGAAAACATAATCATTGAAGACAACACGGTCATCGGATCTGAGGGCAGCTCGGATGAAATTATTTTGTTCGATCAGGAAAGCCAGCTTCATGCACGAATATAACCCGGATAAGGACGGTGTCCGCTATGAGCCGACTCATTGGAGTCATCAACCTGGATCACGAACTGGATCAGTTGAAGGAATTGACCTATTTCCGGTGCGGGGCCGCAGTACCCTTTGCCAGTCGATATCGGCTCATTGATTTTACCTTATCCAACATGATGCATGCAGGGGTGCATGATATTGCACTGTTCATCCGTCGCAAATACCGTTCGCTGCTGGATCATCTGGGTGAAGGTCGGCCTTGGGATTTGGACCGCAGACGGGGCGGGCTGTTTATTTTGCCACCAGACTGGAATGATCCGACGGATGCATCTCTTGGAGATTTGCAGCATGTACACAACAATCTGGATTTTTTTCATCGCTCATCAGGTCAGACGATTGTTCACGCCGGAACCCAGCATGTCAACAAGGTCGATATTGAGGATGTATACCGTTACCATCGGGAGAAGAACGCGGACGTCACTCTTGTGTACAAACAAATAGATCAGCTCGAATCTGAGCACGCTCCCTGTGTTCGGCTGGAGATTGGTGAGGACGGACGGGTGACGGGCATTCATCAGGAGCAGGATCATCATAATATTTATCTGGAAATTTTCGTCATGGACAAAAGTCTGTATCTTGATCAGGTGAAGCATTGCATTGCTCATCAGGATAACCATTTTTTTCGGGATGCCATTCAGAAAAATCCAAGCGGTCTGCGCATTTATGCATATCCCTATGAAGGCTATCATGCCGTGATTAATTCCATTGAGAGTTACTATAAAAACAGCATGAAGCTGCTGGATCAGCAGCAGTATCAAGCACTGTTCCAGAATCAGCCGGTGCATACGAAAATCAAATATGAAGCTCCGACCCGATACACAGACACTGCTGAGGTGGATCATTCGCTTATTGCCAATGGCTGCACGATTGGGGGCAAGGTGGAAAACAGCATCCTTTTTCGTGGGGTACGAGTGGAGGAAGGTGCACGTGTAAGCAACTCGATCATTATGCAAAAATGTGTCATCCGTAAAGGCGCAATGGTGGAAAATGTGATTTTGGATAAGGATGTGCAGCTTTCACCGGATCGTACCTTGATTGGAGACGCCAGAGTTCCCTATGTCATTGCCAAAAATAGCGTGATTTAGCATTTAAAACGGAAATAACAGGAGGTTACACCTTTGTTCAGCAATAAGGAAGCATTTAAGCAGGCTTTTCGAGAGCAACTGGTCGGAAGGCTGGGCAAGCCGATGCAGGAAGCTCAGGCGGAAGACATATACAAGGTTTTGGGCGGTATGATCCGCGAACAAGTCGGCAAAAATTGGGCGGAAACGAACCAAGCCTATAAAGAAGGACAAGAGAAGCAGGTCTATTACTTTTCACTGGAATTTTTGATAGGCCGTCTGCTGGGCAGCAATTTGTTGAATTTGGGCGTGGTGGATATGGTCCGGCAGGCACTGGGAGAGCTGGGCTGGGATCTGGAAGAGATTGAAGAGCAGGAGGCGGACGCAGGGCTGGGTAATGGCGGTCTCGGCCGTCTGGCAGCTTGCTTCATGGATTCGCTGGCGTCCCTTGGCTATGCTGGACATGGCTGCGGCATCCGTTACAAGTACGGTCTGTTCGAGCAGCGCATTGTGGATGGAAATCAGGTGGAGCTGCCGGATTACTGGCTGCAAAAAGGAAACGTTTGGGAGGAACGCCGTCCTGACAAGAAGGTCGAGGTTCAGTTCTGGGGACATGTGGAAACTCGGGAGGAGGATGGTCGTCTTGTTTTCGAGACACAAGATGCCGAAACGGTCTGGGCCGTTCCGTACGATATTCCACTGGTGGGCTACGGACATGCGCAGGTGAATACATTGCGGATCTGGAGCGCGGAATCAGCGCTCGATCCTGTTCGAGGGCCGATTCGAGGCGAGGGCGGTTACTATCGCTTTCTCGACTATAATCGCTCGGTGGAATCCATTTCGGCGTTCCTGTACCCGGATGATTCGAATTATGAGGGCAAGCTGCTTCGCTTGAAGCAGCAGTATTTCCTCTGCTCGGCAGGCTTGCAAAGTATTTTGCGGACGTTTGAGAAGCTTCGGTTGCCATACAGCCAGTTGCCTGACAAAATAGCGCTGCATATTAATGATACACATCCGACGCTCGTTATACCGGAGCTTATGCGTATTTTGATGGACGTGAAGGGCTTGGGCTGGGAGGAAGCGTGGGATATTACGACGCGGACGGTTTCGTATACGAATCACACGATATTGAGCGAGGCGCTGGAGCAATGGCCTGTCAACATGGTGCGGGAGCTGCTTCCGCGTGTTTCCCTGATCATTGAAGAAATGAACAAGCGCTATTGTGCCATGCTGCTGGAGCGTTATCCGGGTCAGGACATTAAAATTGGCGAAATGGCAATTATTCATGGTGAGCAGATTCGTATGGCCCATTTGGCGATTGTTGGCAGCTACAGCGTCAACGGGGTGGCTGCGCTGCACACGCAAATTTTGAAGGAACGGGAAATGAAGCCGTTCCACGAGCTGTACCCCGGCCGTTTTAACAATAAAACGAACGGGATTGCCCATCGCCGCTGGCTCATGCACGCGAATCCCGAGCTGGCAAGCTTGTATGATGAAACGATAGGCACACGCTGGAGAACTCGTCCACGCGAGTTGATCGACCTGCTTCGTTACAGCGGGGACGAGTCGTTCAAGGAACGGATACAGGCGATTAAGCGAAATAATAAAGTCAGGCTCGCCGAGCAGGTTTTTGCTAAACAGAGCGTGCGACTGGATACGTCCTCGATTTTTGATGTACAGGTCAAACGACTGCATGGATATAAGCGGCAACTGCTTAATATTTTGCATGTGATGCACGTATACAATCAGCTCAAACATAATCCTTCCCTGGATGTGGTGCCGCGTACGTTTATTTTTGGAGCTAAAGCTGCCCCAGGCTATTATCTTGCCAAGCTGACGATTAAGCTCATTAACAACGTAGCGGACACGATCAATCGGGATGTGGATGTCAGGGACAAGCTGAAAGTCGTTTTTCTGGAAAATTACTCGGTTTCACTGGCCGAGCTGATTATTCCTGCGGCTGATGTCAGCGAGCAAATTTCCACGGCAGGCAAGGAAGCTTCAGGCACCGGAAATATGAAATTTATGATGAATGGTGCACTCACCCTGGGTACGCTGGACGGAGCCAATGTAGAAATGCATGAAATGGTGGGCGATGACAATATGTTCATTTTCGGACTGAAGGTGGATCAGATCGAGGCGTATTACCGGGACGGGCAGTATTCAGCGCGCAAAACAGCCAACAGCGACGAACGGCTGCGTGAAGTGCTGGATCAACTGGTGAATGATGCTCCTTTTACGCGGCATGAACGGGAATTTGAGGCTATTTATCAATCCCTGATTGATCACAATGACGAATACTTTGTGCTCAAGGATTTTGCGGCGTATGTAGATACTCAGGTGCATATCGAGCAGGTGTACCGAAATCCGTCTGAGTGGACGCGGCGTGCTATTGTAAACATGGCACATGCCGGCAAGTTCTCCAGTGATTGCACAATTCAGCAGTACGCGGCCGATATTTGGAACATTGTACCTCTCCAAAACGATGTCAACAAGCGAATCTTGTCCTAATACGGCGAAACAGGCGGAATGACATTGCTTTTCGAACGCTGAGGGTTATAATGACAGTATAGACATAAGTAAGGATGGGTAGCTGTATAACCTCATTCCTGAACTTGAATTGTACTGTTGAAGGAGTCCTCCTATTGATAAAGCTCAATCCGAACAGGCTCAAACCTAACCAATCAAAGAAGAAATATAATATGTTTCAAAATATATGGCGGGCGATTCGTCTGAATTTCATCAAGCTGCTGCGTGCGCCGGGTGGAGTGAAGAAAATCTCTTTGGGCTTTGCCATTGGCTTCGCTTTGGAGATGATTGTTATCTCCACGGCTTCGCTGGTATATCTCGTGTTTTACCCGGTTGTCCGGCTGTCTGGCGGCTCGTTGCCTGCGGCAATTGTGGGCAACGTTGTAGGTAAGCTGACCTTTTTGCCGATTGTGCTGATGCCGTTCGCCAAGCAATTGGGAGCTTGGATTTATCCGTCCCATTACCCGGTACATGTACGGGGAGGCAGGCTCCATGAACATTCCTTTATGGAACTGTTTCATGGTAATTGGGCTGTATTTAGAGACTTGCTGCATGGAGGACTGCACATTCTGATTGGCATGTCGATTTTCGGTGTGGTGCTAGGGGTTATCTCGTATTTTGTCATTCAAGTTCTGTATAACCGTTCGCTGCATAAACGGCTGGAAAAGCGGAAGTTGCGTCATGGCGCAGCCTTTTCAGCGGTCAGACTGTTGAAAAACGGATAATGTAGCGAGGAAGAAGCTCCTTAAGCCTATGAACTAGGTCTGAGGGGCTTCTTTTGGTTTGTTAGTGATGGGAGAGGGAATGACATGAACGTGTTTGCCAGGATCACGGCCAATGAACGAGGAGTGGTAAGACTAAAAAGGGTTGATTTATTTTTTATGTTTTTGTTTACAAAAAACTCGCCTTGTTCTTTCTAAAGAACAAGGCGAGTTTTCAGGGTTAAACGCTTTGCTAAAAATAAATTATTGAATCGGTTTCAATGATTGAACCTCGGATTCAGATAATCCGCTCGCTTTGGCAATAACTTCAATTTCAATACCTAAAGATAGCATGTTCCTTGCGATTTAAACAGCTTTTTGACGCTCGCCTTTAGTCAGTCCTTCTTCCAAACCTTTAGCCAAACCTTCTTCTAGCCCCTTTTTCAGACCTTTTTCCGTGGCCCACTCAATCATGGAAGCTTCGTCATGAAGGTATTTTTGACGTTCCTCGTACAAACGCCGCGCTTCCCGATCCTGACTTAGGAACTCGAGTGTATCCATCGCTTTTTTTAAAGTTGGTTCATTCACGCTAAGCACCTCCCAGTTGGATTTGTCAGCCCCTTTCAGAAAGAGAAGCCAATTAATTAAGCCACCTTCCACTGGAACGGACGTGTCATTTACCTTCGATAATTCCATAAAATGTACCTCAAAGTCATCACTAAGCTCAATTCCCGTATGATCCTCCCGTAAATGAAACACATTATGATATCGATCATTCGGCAGAAAGGAATAGTTTAGAATATTGATAGTGACACATTTTTTGAGTTCTTTATAGGTTTGACGCTCTTGTAACTGACCCGAATATCTTTTACTCCAATAAAACAGAGTTCGTTTTTCAATATCATATTTATTAAATAGCTGCATTTCCACGTTAATATGTTTACCTGTTGCCGTTTTGGCCCAAATGTCAAAAATGGATTGCTTATCAAGTGGAGCATCTTTATCCGTATAAGGATTTAGCAAAATGATTTCAGTTAACGGCTACTCGCCTGACTCCGCGAAAGTACGATTGAGAAAAGCCAAGAGTACATCTTTATTGTCTTCACTGCCAAAAATACGTTTAAACACAAAGTCATTTCGTGGGTCCAGTAGCTCGCTCATTCAAGATCATCTCCATTCCCATTTATTATATCATGTACCCCGCATATTATTGAAGGAGAGCTTGTGAGTATGCACACAATAATTGGCTTCATTCGTTCGAATCGTTTACAATACGTGTGCATACAACACTGGACTACAGGTTAATGTACATACAAGGAGTGGTGAAGTTGCGGAAGATATGGCAAATCTACTTAACAGACTGGAAAAATGTATTTAAAGTATCAACCGGGACTTTATTGGTCATTGGTATTATTCTTTTGCCTTCCGTCTATGCATGGGTGAATTTGAAAGCAATGTGGGACCCTTATGCAAATACATCAGGTATTAAAATTGCAGTAACGAGTCAGGATCAGGGTGCTGAGGTGAACGGGAAGAAGATTAATATCGGTGACGAGGTTTTGCATAACCTTCAAAATAACAAGAAACTGGGCTGGACCTTTGTCAACGAAGCAGAAGCGAGAAAAGGTGTGTTGAACGGAGATTATTACGCGAGTCTGCTCATTCCAAAGGATTTTTCCAAAAAAATTACGAGCGTACTCACAGAAAATCCGCAAAAGCCAGAGATTGATTACGCCGTCAATGAAAAAATTAATGCGGTCGCACCGAAAATTACATCTTCGGGGGCAACCGCTCTGACGAATCAGATTAGCCAAAACTTTATTGAAACCGCCAGTCAGGCCGTGCTAACCAAGTTAAAGGAAGCCGGGGTGAAGCTGGAGGAGGAGCTACCAACCATTCGCAACATTGAGAACCGGGTGTTGGAGCTGAACAACCGACTGCCGGATATCGACAGGTTAGGTAAGCAAGCAATCGAGTTGGAGCAGAATTTGCCGAAAATTAAGGCACAGGGACAAAAGATCATCGCATTGAAGGAGAAAATCCCTGAAATTAACCGTGCTGGCGATCTGGTGCTCAAAATTGAAAAAAACTTGCCCGAGCTGGACAAGGTGGCGGCGACTATTTTAGATATACAAAAAAGGCTGCCGGATATTCAAAAGGCCGGAGATCGGATCGTGGAGCTGGATCAAAATTTCGGTAAGGTAGAAAGCGCATTGGCTACGGCATTGGAGGACACGCAAACGGCGCTTAAGGTCATTAATGCCGCACAAAAAGCGTTGCCGGAAGTACAACAAATTGCGAATGCGGGCAAGGATTTTACAAACGGATTGCTTGACTTTCTGGATAAAAATGATGGTGCGCTTGATTCCATCGGAACGGTGGTCAAAGAGGATTTACAGTTGGTACAGCAAATGGCGAATGAAGTTTCGGAGATCACAGGGATCATCCGGGGTGTTGATTTTGATCCTAAAGTAGCACAGGCTGCGGTGAAGCGGGTTAGCGGAAGACTGACCACTGCCGTGGGAGTGCTGGATCGTATTTCTCAGTTGCTGTCCCGTGTTAACGGATATTTGCCTAGTCAGCCGCTGGATTCGCTCATTTCCCGTGTGAGCGGTGTAGAGGACCGTTTCCGTCGCTTGAATAGCACGGTTACAAGCATCGGGGATGCCATTCAGCGCGGCGAGAAGCCTGCACAAAATCTACTGGATAACGCTGACCGCCTTGCTGGAGAAATCAGCAGTGGGATTGACAGCATTTTGGGCAACTATGATACGGAATACGCACCAGCCATTCAAAAAGCGTTGGATCAAATGAAGACCGTTGCCCGCAATTCCGCGAATGTGCTGAATACGGCTCAAGAGCAGCTACCGAATATTGAAAAAATATTAAACGACGCTCAGGCTGCCGCACAATTCGGTCAGGAAGAACTGACCCGTCTCCAGCAGGACCTGCCGCAATACCGGCAAAAACTGCATGAAGCGGCTACGACGATTCAGGGACGCATGGGCGAATTTAAGAATGCTGTAAACAAGGCAGCGGACTTCGTGAATAACGATTTGCCAGCAGTGAAAAGTAAAATTCATCAGGCGGCGGATTTTGTGCGCAACGATTTGCCGAAGGCGGAGCAGCAGTTTGTCAAAATGGCTGACCTGATTGAGAACAAGTTTCCCGAGGCAGAACATGCGGTGCACCAGGTAGCCAACTTTGTCAGAACGGATCTTCCTGCTGCTGAGGATTCCATACGTCAGGCCGCAGACACGATTCGCAAGCTCAAAGGTGAAAATGCCCTTGGACGGGCCATTGCGTTGCTCAAGGGGGATGTGAAAAAGGAGAGCGATTTTCTCGGCAGTCCGGTTTTGTTGAAACAGGAGCGGATTTATCCGATTCCGAACTATGGTTCTGCGATGTCGCCTTTTTATACTACATTGTCGATTTGGGTAGGCGCGATGCTGCTGGTGTCGATGTTCAGGGTAGATGTAGAAGACCCGGAAGGTAAATACAAAAGCTACCAAGTGTACTTCGGGCGGCTTATGACGTTCTCCACTATCGGTATATTTCAGGCGCTTAGCGTGTCGCTCGGTGACTTGTTCCTGCTCGGGGCATATGTGGATGCCAAAGTGGCATTTGTACTGTCCTCCATACTGATTAGTCTCGTATTCACAGCTATGACCTATACACTGGTTTCGGTGTTTGGCAATATCGGTAAGGGGCTGGCGGTTATCTTGCTGGTGCTTCAGTTCTCCAGCTCAGGGGGCACGTTTCCAATTGCGACGAGCACGCCGTTTTTTCAAGCGCTGAATCCGTTCGTTCCTTTCACCTATGCGGTTAGTCTGTTACGGGAAACGGTAGGGGGGATGCTGCCTTCGACGGTAACACGGGATGTGGTGATGCTGCTTGTATTTATCGGGGTTTGTTTCCTGTTTGGATTGGTGCTTAAGAAGCCGCTCAGCAAGTATACGAAGAAGATGGCTGAGCGAGCGAAAGAGACGAAATTGATTCCTTGATTGTTAAAAAGAGTGGGAGTTACGGTGGTTGGATTGAGCGCTCCGCGTAGGATTTGATCTTACGATCGCTGTTGCCACGGGATTCTTTGGATTGGATAGGACATGAAAAGGTAAGAATCCCGTGGCAGCTTATGCTTACGATGAGAGCTTTCCAATGGAAAGCTTTCAGGCGAACGCTGGCGCTTCTTCAGATTCAAATCCTCCGCTACGCTGGGGCTACCACCGTAAAGTCACTTTCCTTTTAACGGTGGGTGGTAGTATGAGGGGAGATGGCCTCGCATTTGCTGCTTCGGCAGGGTGCGGAGCTTTTTTGCGTGCGCTGCCAAACCTTAAAATGCATTTCGGGGTGTTTCAAGGCGGTGCTTTCTGGTTAATGAAATGAGTATGGTCTTTTTTGGCGTGGGATTTTTACGGTATTTAAAACTCTTAGGCAAAGGCGGGAGGCAATATGGAGTATTCATACTTGGGAAAGTCAGGCTTAAAGGTTAGTCGGTTGTGTCTGGGCACGATGAATTTTGGGCCGGAAACCGAAGAAAAGGAAGCGTTTAAAATTATGGATGCTGCGCTGGATGCGGGCATTAATTTCTTTGATACAGCCAATGTATATGGTCATGACCGCAAAGGGTGGACGGAGGAAATTATCGGACGCTGGTTCCAGCAGGGTGGCGGTAGACGTGAGAAGGTCGTGCTTGCGACGAAGGTATACGGGGATATGAAAAATGAGAACGACGGGCCGAACGCAGGATCAGGCTTGTCAGCTTACAAAATTCGCCGTCATTTGGATGCTTCTCTGAAACGTTTGCAGACCGATCATATCGAGCTGTATCAGATGCATCATATTGACCGAAACGTGTCATGGGATGAGCTGTGGGGCGTATTCGAGTCGGTTGTGGATCGGGGACAAGTGGATTATATTGGTTCCAGTAACTTTGCGGGCTGGCATATTGCTGTGGCGCAGGCCGAAGCGAAGGCACGCCGTTTTTTGGGGCTGGTATCCGAGCAGCATTTGTATAACCTGAATGAGCGTTCCGCCGAGCTAGAGGTATTACCTGCGGCTCAG
Organism: Paenibacillus terrae; assembly: GCF_005217525.1. Lineage (GTDB taxonomy): Bacteria > Bacillota > Bacilli > Paenibacillales > Paenibacillaceae > Paenibacillus > Paenibacillus terrae_C. Next base: position 80,130 of record NZ_PNXQ01000015.1, read on the forward strand.
GAGCTGGGACTCGGTGTTATTCCATGGAGCCCGCTGGCTGGCGGATTGCTGGGACGTAATGCATTGGCAGGCACAGGCTCGCGTAGCGCACGTTCCAAGGAAAAGATTGAACAAAATCGTGGGAAGCTGGAGCAATTTGCAGCGTTGTCCCGCGAGTTGGGCGAAAAGGAAGACGTGATTGCGCTGGCTTGGGTATTGTCTCATCCGGCCGTAACGGCTCCGATTATCGGCCCACGGACATTGGATCAGCTGGAGGATGCTCTGCGTGTGCCTGAGGTCAAATTGAGCGAGGATGTGCTTACCAAGCTGAATGAGATTTTCCCTGGCCCCGGCAAACCTGCGCCGGAAGCCTACGCATGGTAATTTAGCATCTTCCTATCGAAGACAAGAAGAGAATCACAAAAAAGCAGCAGATCAGGAGTAGTCTCCTGAGTCTGCTGCTTTTTTACTAGATTGCCCTGTCAGAACCTGAACGATAAGCGATCATGAACAGAATAATCCTGCGCTAAACGTGATCTGTCTTTTTAGGCATCATCCGAGGGAGAATTTTTTTATCATGTGTACTATAACTGTGCAGAATCATGCCGAGGATCACGATGAACATACCGATCCATGATAAAAGGGAAGGAATCTGCATAGATAAAAAGATCAGTTCTCCCATTAATGCGAAAAGTACTTCCAGAGATTGTGTCGCTTCAACCGTTGCTAACTTTTGCATATTTCCACGAACCTGATCTGTGGCTTTAAAAAACAGGACTGTGGCGATCACCCCTGAAAACACGGCCACCAAAGCAGATTGTATCGTTTGCTCCTGACTCGGCATTCCCACGCTAAAAACCCCATATAACGAAAGTAGTAGCCAAAACGGCAAACTGGCTAAAGTCATCCCGAGTACACGTTGATAGGCATCTAACCGTCCTGCACAAACTTCCATCATTTTACGATTACCTAGTGGATAGGCAAATGAAGCGAGTACGACAGGCAGGATACCGAATAAAAAATCTTGAGCAGAAATGGATTGCGACTGTTCGATTTGCATGAGAATAATGCCTAGTAAAATAACCAAAGACATCATAAGTCCCTGAATGGGGATTTTCCCTCGTACTTTTAAAGGACCGTTCTCCGTTTGCACAATTTCAGAAAATAACGGGACAAGCAAAGAACCGGAAACAATGGTAATTTGCCACGTTCCAGCGATCAGCCAGCCTGGTGAATAAGCTGATGCGAAGCATAATGGAGCATAAAACAATCCAAACCCGACGAAGCTCCATAGAGCCCAGGTCCACGCTTGTTCTCTCATGACGTTCCAAAGAGGTTTAAGCTTGTGTTGGGTCAAGACGATGACGAATAAAATGGGGAGCATAAACAGATATCGCAAAGAAGCACTCCATATCCAGCTCCCCCCTGATAGCTCCATTGACCGATTGAGAACAAAAGTAAAAGCAAAAAAGAAAGCAGCCAATACACCTAGCCAGATTGATTGCAAAACATTCACCTTATTCTTTAAGTATCGTTATTATCATATATTAATAACTTTTTATGATTCATTTCAAGGGTTTCTTCGCAGTTGACAAGGCGAAGGGGATCATGTATATTACTGAATGCCTGCATTAATAGTAATTATTACGATTTAAAAAATACGATGAAGATGAGTTTATATTAAAGGGAGCGTACCACCAATGAATAAGAAAGTAATCCCGGTAACGGTGCTGAGTGGATATTTGGGGGCAGGGAAAACAACGATTTTGAATCATGTGTTAAACAATCGGGATGGAATGAAAGTGGCCGTGATCGTCAATGACATGAGCGAAGTGAACATTGACGCCGAACTGGTAAAAAAAGAAGGTGGCTTGTCCAGAACAGAAGAGAAACTGGTTGAGCTGTCCAACGGCTGTATTTGCTGCACATTGCGCGAAGACCTGCTACTGGAAGTCAAGAAGCTGGCCGAACAAGGCGAGTTTGATTATATTTTAATCGAATCCACAGGGATCAGTGAACCTGTGCCTATCGCTCAAACCTTTACGTACGCCGACGAAGGGACAGGCATTGATTTGACTTCCTTAGCAAAGCTTGATTGCATGGTGACGGTGGTCGATGCGAACCGTTTCTGGCATGATTTTGAATCGGGAGAAACACTGCTGGATCGCAGGCAGGCTACGGGAGAAGACGACACGCGTGATATTTCGGACTTGCTGATTGATCAGATTGAAACCTGTGATGTACTGATTCTGAATAAATGCGATTTGGTTCAGCCTCCGCAGTTGGACAAACTTGAGGGCGTGCTGCGCAGATTGCAGCCTGAAGCCAGAATCATTCGCGCTTCCAAGGGACAGGTTGCTCCTTCGGACATTTTGAACACGGGATTGTTTAACTTTGATAAGGCCAGCCAATCCGCCGGATGGATTCGTGAGCTGGAGCTAGAGAGCCATACACCGGAAACGGACGAATATGGAATCAATTCCTTTGTATATCGCCGCAGAAGACCGTTTCATCCTGCCAGATTGGCTGAATTTATGAGCTACTGGCCGGAGGAGGTCGTTCGCGCCAAAGGTTTGGCCTGGATTGCAACCCCTCAGGATTGGGCGGCCAGTATCAGCCAGGCAGGGTCCTCCATTCAGTTTGGTCCTGCTGGAAGTTGGCTTGCGGCGTTATCCGAGGAAGAACGTCAGGAGATCGTCGCGGCTGATCCTGAGGTTCTAGATAATTGGGATGAGCAATGGGGCGATCGTATGAACGAAATCGTCATGATTGGTATCGGAATGAATCAACCGGAACTGGAAGAAGAGTTGGATGAATGTCTGCTGAATGATAGCGAAATGGACATGGACTGGTCAGGCTTTGAAAATCCATTGCCATGGCCAACACCGGATGAATCGTCGTCTATAAATTAAAAGGTGAATCCAATTTACAGAAATAGGATGTCATATGGACTTAGTGATCCACTCAGCAATGAAGTTCATACACTTTTTGGCGGCTGGAGCCATGTTCTTCAAAGAAGTAGCAGCGATACCAATAGTGCGGGAATGTTTTCCCTCCAAAGGCCGAATACAAAGTTCATAAGGATTTTGAACTAAAATCATTTCCGGAAGAATACTTACGCCCAGTCCGTTTTGCACCATAGCCATAATGGCATGATCATCTTCTAATTCATATTTGATTTTCGGAGCAAGCTTGTGCTGGGAAAAAATTCTCCGTACATCGGTGTCGCAGCCAGAAGCAGGCATAATGAAGGACTCATCAAGGAGTTGATCCACACGTATGGTTGTTTGCTCCCGAAGCATGTGATTAGATGGCAGTACGCACAGCATTCTTTCTTTTTTTAGCGGCAGTACTTCCAGTACGTCTAAAGCAGGCAGATTAACGAAGCCAAAATCAGCTTCTCCGCTGGCTATCCAATGCTCAATCTCATGGTAGTTACCGTCGAGCAGTTTCAGTTCAATAAGTGGAAACTGCTCGTTAAATTTATGAATAATACCGGGCAACCACTGGATGGATACACTTGAGAATGTACCTATTTTGACAGTTCCGGTTTCCAGTCCTTTAATTAGAGCGACCTCTTGATAGAGCCTTTCGTCCATTTGCACGATCTCTCTGAAATGCTTCATCAGACGTTCTCCATTGCTGGTCAATTTGATGCCTGAACGTCCTCTAATCAGAAGAGTCAAGCCCAATTCATGTTCCAAACCGGAAACAGCATGGCTAATGGCGGATTGTGTAAGATTAAGAAGTTCTCCTGCTTTGGTGAAGCTTCCTGCTTCTACTACGCTAAGAAAGACCTTATATTTAAACAAATTCATGTGTCCTCCTACATTGCATGAAATATATTCATATATAGTATCATATATATTCATTTTTTTTTATCTTAGTTTTGTGGTTATAATCGAACTTGAGGATTTTGCAAAATCCAGACTTAAGAAAAAAGCTGATAACCATTTCATTTCTGGGAGGTACCTATGAATTCAATTGCAAAAACGCCACAGCCCCCTTATTATGCTGCTATCTTTACTTCTGAACGTACTGAAGGAGATGGCGGATATGGAAAGATGGGAGACAAAATGGAGGAACTGGCTGCTAAACAGCCTGGTTTTCTGGGCATGGAAAGTGTTCGTGACCAAAACGGAGTAGGCATCACGGTTTCTTATTGGGAATCCTTAGACGCTATAAAAAATTGGAAACATAACGAGATGCACAAGGTAGCACAGGAGAAAGGGAAAGCCGAATGGTATAAAACGTTTGGTTTAAGAGTGAGCAAGGTAGAACGAGATTATTTTTTTACAATATAAAATAGATGAAATGATTAAAGCCAAAGGGAGCGCCTTTTCAGCCATTTATGGCCTTGAAGACGCTCCTTTGGGTTACCAGCTCGTATGCTTATGTCATGGACGTGTATACTCAGGGTTCAGTTGGATTTATCGGCTTCATTTCCTGAATCGCTTGCTTTAAGCTTTGTGAGCATTGCTCAAAAAGCTGCTTGCTTTGCTGCTCACTGGAGCCCGTTGCCAGCTTTTGTAATTCAGTCGTGCATTGTTCCAACAGCGTCAGCACGGCTTGATTAGAGTCCTGTACCTTGGACATCTGTACATTATCGCTGTAAGGATCAATGAATAGCTCCCCTTGCGGGTCCACCTGCGCGAAAAATACGTCCTTGACCGTCAGGCTCTTTTCCTTCAGCTTGGCATCGAGCCATTGGTGAGTAATTCCCATGTATGCCATT
>NZ_PNXQ01000015.1:84853-122427 GCF_005217525.1 Paenibacillus terrae
CATAATAATGGCTGTTGGTTCCTTTTCCGGTAGTTGCCGCATATTCAGATCCTTAGGCGTTAAGGGCTGTTTTTCTTTGGTTAATAGCACATTGACTTCACCGCTGGTTTCCATAATGGCAAATTCCACGTCAGACACCTTGAATACATTCTTGCTCCGCAACTGCTCCATGAGTTCATCCAGCGTAAGTCGTTCCTTTCGCAGATTATCCTCTAAAATTTTGCCGTCTTTGATCAGGGTTCTGGTTTTTCCATCGGCAAAATCCCTAACCTTCTTGCTTTTAATTTGCAATATTTCAATGACAAATGTTGTTAGGACCCATACTGCCAAAGCTATAAAACCCAAGTACCAAGTGGATTCTCGTTCCATAGGAATGGTAGCGGCCAGGTTACCCATCGTTATTCCGGTGATATATTCGAACAAGGAGAGCTGGGAAACCTGACGTTTTCCAAGCATTTTGGTAATTAAAAATAATACAGCGACAGCCATTAATGTGCGTAAAGCAACCTCGGCCCAATCCTGCATATATTCAACCTCATTTCATTTCATTCTGCTGCAAATGCGCTGATATTCCAAGCATGTCCGCACCAAGGTTCGTTTAAACTCCAATCCCTCTTATTTTAATTAACTCATCTGCCTTTAAACGATTTAAATAAGCATATTGCAACAATCCCAAGAGCAATTTCAAATCAGCAATCTTGCCAGTGTACAAAGAAACTACCGCATTAAAATTTTCTATCGTTGCATTATCAATGTCTATTACACAGGCGATTGACGGAAAAGCGCAGGCAGGATACATTATAGCTATAATTCTTATTTAATTCATCGGGATTATAGACATTAATTTCACGGAGGTATGTATATGTCATCCAAACCTAAAGTTATATTGTGGAGTAAAACAGGCTGTCACTTTTGTGGAGAGATCAAATCGTATCTGGAATCCCAAAATCAGCCCTATGAAAATATTCAGGTGGACGGAAATGATGCCCTGCGTGACGTACTGGAGACTAAATATGGTGTTCGTTTTGTCCCTGTTGTTGAGGTAGGCGGGGATAACAAATATGAGGCACTACTCAACCCGGATCTGGAAGAGCTGGGTAAAGTGCTGGAAAGTTACAATCAGGCGGTATAAGGGGAGAAGGCTGCGCTGCTTATCCAACATAGGCAGTGTAGACTGCGCTGCAAAAGAGTAAACTTCCTAAAAGAATCCAGGTATAGCTGCTTGCATAAGTGTAACTTCCTAAAAAGATTTAGCAGCTAAGCTGCCTTGAAAACAAATGATTTGCCGGTGGGTAACAATTATTTTCAAGAGAGGTGTGAACATTTCATGGCTAAAGATAGACAAATCAAATTTGGTGCCATTATTCACGGTGTTGGAGGAAGCATGACGACTTGGCGTCACCCTGAAGTGCCTGTGGACGCGAGTGTTAATTTTGAATTTTATAAAACACAGGCGCAGAAGGCGGAGGAAGGCAAGTTTGACCTTGTTTTTATCGCAGACGGTTTGTTCATTAACGAGAAATCCATTCCCCACTTTCTCAACCGTTTTGAGCCGATTACGATTTTATCCGCTTTGGCCGGGGTAACGAAGCATATCGGGCTGGTTGGCACGCTGTCGACTTCCTACAGCGAACCGTTTACAGTAGCACGTCAGTTTTCTTCCATTGACCATATCAGTGGAGGACGTGCAGGCTGGAATGTGGTGACTTCCCCGCTGGAAGGCTCCGCCCTTAACTTTAACAAAGGTGAGCATCCTTCACATCCAGAGCGCTACAAAATTGCGGAGGAATATTTGCAGGTAACCAAAGGACTGTGGGATTCGTGGGAAGAGGATGCGTTCGTTCGTGATAAGGAATCCGGCGTGTTCTTTGACCCTGAAAAGCTGCATACCCTGAACCATAAAGGCGAGTTTTTCTCTGTACAGGGTCCGTTGAACATTGGACGATCCAAGCAGGGACAGCCGGTTATTTTCCAGGCAGGTTCCTCGGAGGATGGCAAAAATCTGGCTGCCAAGGAAGCGGATGCTGTATTTACGGGACATGAAACGCTGGAGGAAGCGCAGCAGTTTTACCGTGATGTGAAGGAACGAGCGGTACGTTATGGCAGATCCGAAGAGGATATTGTCATCTTACCGGGCATTTCACCGATTATTGGCAGCACGACGGAAGAAGCAGAGCGTAAGTATGAGGAGATTACCAATTTGGTTACGATTGAGGCTGCTTTAAAATATTTGGGCCGTTACTTCGATCATCATGATTTCTCACAATATCCGCTGGATGAGCCATTCCCAGAGCTAGATGGTATCGGCAGCAATTCCTTCCGCAGCGGCACGGATAAAATCAAACGGACAGCCAAAGAGCAAAATCTGACACTACGCGAGGTGGCATTGCGTTCGGCAACACCTAGAACCGCGTTTATCGGTACAGCTGAGCAGGTGGCGGATCGGGTGCAGGAATGGTTTGAAAGAAAAGGAGCGGACGGGTTCATTATCGGTTCTGATGTACCGTCGGGTCTGCATGATTTCGTAAACCTGGTGGTGCCTATTTTGCAGGAGCGCGGCATTTACCGTCAGGATTATGAATTTAGCACATTGCGTGAAAACCTGGGTGTACCGATTCCTGAGAACCGCTACACAGCTGCTAAATCTAAAGTGAAGATAGACGCATAACAGAAGGAGGGAAAAGCATGTCCAAGGTTGTCATCCTGTCAGGCAGTCCGTCGACACAATCCCGTCTATACGGCTTGATTAACTATACGACCGAGCAATTGCAGCAGGCTGGAGCGGAGGTCACATTGCTGAATGTGGTCGACTTGCCAGCCGAGGATCTGGTGAGGGCTAACTTTAACAGTCCCGATATTACAGCAGCACTTGCGTTGATTGCAGCAGCAGACGCCATTATCGTGGCTTCTCCCGTGTACAAAGCAGCCTATTCCGGCTTGTTAAAGATATTTTTGGATTTGGTGCCGCAGGAGGGGCTGCGAGGTAAGCCCGTACTTCCTTTATTTATCGGAGGTACGCTGGCTCACCTGCTGGTCATTGATTACGCTTTGAAGCCAGTGGTTAACGCGTTGGGAGGAAGACATGTTCTCGGCGGTGTGTATGCGGTAGATCAGTGGATTGAACGGTTGCCGGATGGAGCATATGGGCTGTCGGAGGAACTGGTTTCACGGCTGGATCGCTCTGTAAAAGAGCTGACGGAGCTATTGAAGTCATAAATATTTTCAATTTTTACATTGACAGGGCGTTCAGTGAGTTTTATGATACAAAAAAACCAAGTTAGCGCATTGGATAAAATGTATTTGAAACTCACTGGGGGACTTGTGTATGAATATCGAGAATATGGAAGCCTTTGTATACGTGAATCATTATGGCAGTTTTAACAAGGCGGCAGAAGCGTTGTTCTTGTCACAGCCCTCTGTCACAGCACGGATCCAGACGCTGGAGCGCGAGCTGGAATGTAAGCTGTTCGACCGCCAAAGCAAGCAAACCATTTTGACGGAGGATGGACGAAAGTTTCTTCCTTATGCCGAGCAAATGCTTCAAGTGCTGCAAAAAGGGAAGCAAAAGCTTCAACAGCGCAAAAAAACTCCTCAGCAAATTCGAATCGGCTGCACGATATCGGTGTCGAACTATATCATTCCTGAGATATTAAAGCAGCTCCGCGCTCGTTATCCGGAGATTAACTACAAAATTGTGACGGCTACAACGGATCAACTGGTACATAAGCTGTTGAACCGTGAGGTAGACATTAGTTTTGTCCGTAAAGTGATGCATCCGGCCATTCGTACGCTTGCTTTTTATGAAGATCCCATTTCCCTATATGTATACGACGGTCATCCGTTTATGAAGACTGGAAAGGCCAGCATACAGGATATTCAGCATGAAACGCTGGTCTTTTTTGAATGCGGATCATTGGACTGGATGAGGATTCATCGGTCTTTTGAATCACTGGAGCAACCGCCGAATATTGCCTTTCAGGTAGATAATGTGGTTACAGCCAAGAAGCTGGTGCTGGAAGCAGCGGGGATTGCCTTTTTGCCGGACGTTTGCGTGAACCGTGAGGTGAAGGATAAAAAACTGTTCCGTATTCATGTACCAGAGGTAGCCGGGGTGTCCATGCAGATTAGCATTGTGGCGACCAAGGAAGACTGTGCGGTGAACTCGGATTTTGCAGATGCACTGACAGAAGGATTTCGGGGCGCTATTTTGTAAACCGTTTTTTTGCAAATGTGAGGAGTTTGCAAAATCCTGATTGTATGTAATGGATGAAATGTTCTTTTCAAATATGCTTTTGATTTTTCAATGGTGTTATAGAAATGTTCTATTGCCTGGTGGATTGACGTAAATGAGCGCAGGTGTTAAATTAGTCACATCCTAAAACCGATTAAACTCATAGGAATTATTAATTTATTAATGTGGCAGCTACCATGTATGTCGCAAACTGCTGATATACAAAGAGACGAGGGGGATTCATATGAAAAAGTGGTTTGCAATGTTATCCGTTATGGCGATTATTCTGGTGTTGGCAGGCTGCGGCTCCTCTGATAATGCGTCTAACGCGTCTGGCGCGTCCGGTTCCAACGGAGACGTGAAAAAAATTATTGTAGGTACAGGCACTCAATTTAAAAATGTATGCTTTATTGACGAAAACGGAAATTTAACAGGCTTTGACGTTGAGCTGATTAAGGAGCTGGACAAGCGCCTGCCTCAATACGAATTTGAATTTAAAACGATGGACTTCGGCAATCTGTTGCTGAGTCTGGATGCCGGTAAAATTGATCTGGTATCGCATCAAATGGAAAAAAACCCGGAGCGTGAAGCGAAGTATCTGTTCAACAAAAATCCGTACAGCATTTTCCTGAACAGAGTCGCAGTAGCAAAGGATAACAATACCATTCACTCGATTGATGATCTGAAAGGCAAAAAGGTACTCACCAGCCCGACGAGTAATGCGGCGTATGTGTTGAAGGAATACAACAAGACGCATGGAGATGCCCTGAACATTGTCTATACAAGTGGTGCTGCCAATGATACGGTGCAACAGATTACGAGCGGCCGTATAGACGCTACCATTACGACAGACTTTGCGAACCGCTTTAACACCGATGAAAAAGGAGAAGTAGCTCTGAAAACCGTCGGTGATCCTTTGACTCAATCGGATGTATTGTATGTACTGAACAAAAATGAGCAAGGATTGGCAGATGATCTGGATAAAGCTATTCAGGAAGTGAAGGACGACGGTACATTGTCGAAGCTGAGCATTAAATGGCTTGGAGAAGATTTCACGAAGTCTCTGGAAGATGTGAAAAAAGAAGGAACAAGCAGCAAGAAATAGCGATAAGCTTGAATATTTCAGCGGTCAGGGTACCCCGTGTATTCTGACCGCTGATGTATAGGAAAGGAGGCAGGCATATGAGCAGAGAGTTTAATATTGATTATGTTTTTAGCTTTATCCCGAAAATGCTGTCTTATTTACACATCACATTGTTTATTGTGGCTAGCTCGCTTTTGTTAGGACTAATCATCGGTTTGCTGGTTGCGCTGCCTCGTATGTATAATATTCCTTTTCTCAAACGTGTCTCACAGGTGTATGTTTCATTTTTTCGTGGAACACCTATTCTGATCCAGCTCTTTCTGGTGTATTACGGCTTGCCTGAGCTGCTGAAGCTGGTAGATATCAATTCCTCCAGATGGGATGTGTTGTGGTTTGCCGTAGCGACCTATGCGCTAAACAGCGGGGCCTTTATTTCCGAGATTATCCGATCGGGTGTAGAGGCGGTAGATCGGGGACAAATCGAGGCAGCACAGTCGGTCGGCATGTCAGGCTATCAGACTTTTTCACGTATCATATTGCCGCAAGCGCTGGCTGTTGTGGTTCCGGTATTTTCCAATCTGGTCATCGCCAATCTGAAGGATACTTCGCTGGCGTTTACCATTGGAGCTATGGAGATGACGGGGAAATCGCAGACACTGGGCGCGGCTACCCAGCATTTTGTTGAAACCTATATCGCGTTGTCTCTTATTTATCTGGTCGTCAGTATGGTTTTGCAAAAACTGTTCAAGGTACTGGAAAATACGCTTCTTAGGCATGAGCATCGGGATACAGTCCAAAGCGAGCGCAGGAAACGAAAAAGTTTTGTGGTGCGTTATCTGAACCCCCGTTTGAGTAAAGGAGGCAAGAGCATATGAGTCTGGATTTTGGATTTATATATACCGCCTTTCTGGGGTTGTTCTCGGCGTTGCCCAACACGTTAATCATTACGGTGGTCTCCGTACTGGCGGGACTGGTCATCGGAATTATAACGGCTCTGGCCCGAATTTATAAGGTGCCTGTGTTGTCCCAGATTTCCCATGGCTACGTTACCTTTATTCGGGGTACGCCGATGCTGATGCATTTGCTGCTTATTTATTTCAGTTTACCTTTGTTCATTGATGCGGGAGCCAAGCATTTTGGCTGGTCGTTTCATTCCAAAGATGTTCCCTATATGGTATTCGCACTCATTTCGTTCTCGATTACAAGTGGCGCGTATATGTCCGAGGTGGTCCGTTCCGGGATTCAATCGGTGAACCGGGGGCAAATCGAGGCGGCTTATGCGGTTGGCATGACGACGTGGCAAGTGCTGCGGCGTATCGTGTTTCCGCAGGCGTTCGTGGTCAGTCTGCCAAACCTGACGAATTCCGTTATTGGGATGCTTCACGGCTCTACGTTGGCCTTTACCGTTTCCGTCACGGAAATCCAGGCTCAGGCTGAAATTTTAGCATCTACAAACTGGAAGTACCTGGAGGTTTATATCGCGGCAGCACTGATTTTCTGGGGTTTAACGGTGCTGATTGAACGAATTTCCGGCTTGGTGGAGAAAAAAATCAATGTGTTTAATGGGGGGAGAGCATCATGATCCGTCTGCAAAATATAACGAAATCGTTCGGCAAGCATGAGGTGCTCAAAGGCATTGATTTAACTGTGAATAAGGGAGAGGTCGTTGTCATTCTCGGACCGAGCGGCTCGGGGAAAACGACGTTGCTGCGCTGCATCAATTATCTGGAAAAGCCGAATGACGGGGAGGTCAGCATTGGCAATTTTACAGTAAACTGCAAGCGGCCTGCGAAGAAGGATGTTTTGGCTCTGCGCCAAAAAACGGCCATGGTATTCCAGCAATACAATCTGTTCAAGCATAAAACGGCGCTGGAAAACGTGATGGAAGGGCTTGTCGTCGTCCGCAAGGTGAAGCAGGAGGAAGCGAAGAAGATCAGTATCGAAGTGCTCGAAAAGGTCGGTCTGGGCGAAAAGCTGAATCATTATCCGAGTCAGCTATCCGGTGGACAGCAGCAGCGTGTCGGTATTGCGCGCGCTTTGGCACTGAACCCGGAAGTGATTTTGTTCGATGAGCCGACATCGGCGCTAGATCCTGAACTGGTCGGTGAGGTGCTGTCGGTTATTCGCAAGATTGCAAAGGAAGGAATTACGATGATTGTCGTCACGCATGAGATGGGCTTTGCGCGGGATGTTTCCAATCACGTGGTATTTATGGATGATGGCCACATTATCGAAGAAGGCAGCCCGGACGACATTTTCAATCGTCCCCAAGAGGAACGCACGAAGCAATTCCTGAAACGGATTACACCGGAATATAACTATTCAATTTAGATGGGAGAGGGAGACATGAGTATTAAGATCGGAGTATTGGATCAAAGCCCCATACACGAGGGGGAAACAGCGGCACAGGCGCTTCGAAACACGATAAAGCTGGCGCAGCGTATAGATGAGCTGGGATTTTCACGCTTTTGGGTATCGGAGCATCATGATTCCGAGCAGGTTGCAGGCTCTTCGCCGGAGGTACTCATTTCTCATCTGCTGGCACGCACCGAGCGTATTAAAATCGGTTCTGGCGGAGTTATGCTTCAGCATTATAGTTCTTATAAAGTGGCCGAAAATTTCAATGTACTGGCGTCTCTTGCACCAGGTCGCGTAGATTTGGGCATTGGACGTGCGCCGGGCGGTCTACCGAAATCCACACAGGCGTTACAACGCAACGTGCATGATGCGCCTTCTCTTGAAGAAAAGATTGATGAAGTGAGTCGTTATATTCATAATATTCCGTCTGAAGAAGGACCGCTAGCAGGGCTACAGGCTAATCCAATTCCGGAAACACCAGCGGATATTTATGTTTTGGGCACGAGTGCAGACAGCGCAGGAATTGCTGCACGTTTGGGGTTGCCTTATGTTTTCTCGCAGTTTATCAATAGTAGCGAGCAGGTCGCATTGGATGCATTCCGCACGTATCGGGAGTCATTCGATTATAGTCATGGACGTGAGCCGAAGGCTCTTTTTGCACTATCCGTCATTGTAGCTGATACTTCCGAGGAAGCTGCGGAGTTGGCAGGTGAGCACAAACTGTACAAAATTCATCTGGCCAGCGGTAAAACGGCTACGGTGGGCACGCTGGAAAGTGCAGAGGAGTTCGCTAAGCAATCGGGTGAAGAATATACAATTGAAGTTACACAGGCGCAAATCAACAAGGGAAATAAAGAGGAAATCTATGCTGCATTGACGGAAATTCAAGCAAAATATCAGGCTGATGAGCTGATCGTAACGACGGGAATACGGGATATTGGAAAGCGCGTGCGTTCATTTGAACTGTTGCATGAAGCTTTTGCCGGTTTGCCTGTGCAGTCCTAGATGTCGTTGGCTTGAGAACGTTGTTACCATTTTGGAATCACAAAGGAGGAATAGGGATGAGCGGATCAACCGGGACAAAGGAGCAGGTTTTGGAGCAGAGGCTGGTGAACATTCGTCGCCATCTTCACCAAAATCCCGAGCTGTCTAACGAGGAGGTTGAAACTACCGCCTATATCCGCCGTCTGCTGGAAGAACAGAACATAACCATCCTGGAAGTGCCGCTGCGCACCGGGGTGGTAGCGGAAATCGGCGGGCAGCAGGAAGGGCCGATTGTAGCACTTCGCGCGGACATTGATGCATTGCCGATTCAGGAGGAGACGGGCTTGCCCTATGCTTCGCTGCATCCGGGCAAAATGCATGCCTGCGGACATGATTTTCATACGGCGTCCCTCTTTGGAGCTGCCGTATGGTTAAAAGAACGGGAGCAGGAGCTGAAAGGCACGGTTCTCCTGGTGTTTCAGCCAGCGGAGGAAAAGGCCAAGGGCGCAGCCCAGGTGCTGGACAGCGGAGCGCTGGCAGGCGTGCAGGCCATATTCGGCCTGCATAACAAGCCGGACCTGCCTGTAGGCACGGTCGGCATCAAGGAAGGCCCGCTGATGGCGGCGGCAGACGGCTTTTACATCGAGGTAGAGGGTCTGAGCACGCATGCGGCGGTGCCGCAAGCAGGGATTGACCCGATCGTCGTGTCGTCGCACATTATCACGGCGCTGCAATCCATCGTGAGTCGGAGCGTCAACCCGCTGGACAGCGCGGTGATTAGCGTGACGAAGCTTCACAGCGGCAACGCCTGGAACATCATTCCGGACCGTGCCCATCTGGAAGGCACGATCCGGACGTTCGACGAGAACGTGCGCGCACAGGTGGCTGAGCGCTTCGAGCAGGTGGTAAAGGGCGTGGCCGATGCTTTTGGCACAAAAGCGAATATCCGCTGGATCGAAGGACCGCCACCTGTACTGAATGACGGCAAGCTGGCCGTCATCGCGGAGCAGGCGGCCCAAGCGGCTGGTCTGGAGGTCGTTCGCCCCGTGCCTTCCTCGGCGAGTGAGGATTTCGGGCTTTACCAGAAAAGCATCCCTGGTGTGTTCGTCTTTGTTGGCACTTCGGGGAGTCAGGAATGGCATCATCCAGCCTTCGATCTGGACGAACGCGCGTTGCCGGGAACAGCGAAGCTGCTGGCTTCACTGGCAGAATCGGCATTAGTATCCATAGAGTAAGGCAGGACGTGAGTCTAATCCTTCAATGCTAGGCCCCTTCTTGTATAGAGAAGGGGTTTTTGATTTGTTAAAAGATCAAAAGAATAACCTTTTTCTAAAGCATAAAGGAAAATATTGACGTTATAATATCCTAATGAAAATACAAAATTGTATTTTTTTTCAAATCAAAAGAAAGGGGAGAGGTAAGAGATTCCGATTGCTATTTAATGAATACAACAATCAAATAAAATGATATGGAGGTTAAAGAAATGCCGAAGAAAAAAGGAATGATGATGGCTTCTTTTTCATTGGTAGTGGCTGCTTCTTTACTGGTTGGCGGGGCTAATGTTGGTGCAGTAGCTTCTAATTTGGAAAGCACTTCTGAAATAGAGTCCACGAGTGTTAGCTTGGCTGCTACGGATATACCTGCAAAATTTAAGCCATCCGTAGAATGGGTTTGGAAGAATAGAATCGTTAAAGAAGGCTCGACCAACCGTAAAAATTTGATTTTTGATCAAATATATGCAGGAAAAGGCACTCTAAATTATGTGGTACGCTGGCAATCTCCCAAAAATCTCACGCTTCAGCAACGCAAGGATATGGCCTCCATGCTGAGTCGCCAAGTCAATAATTGGAATAAGCAGTTGAAAGGGTATGATGGCTGGCCTTATGACAATATTACAGTAAAAATAGTAGGCTGGGCTGTTGCAAATCCGTCTCAGATTCTTAACAAACAATCAAATGAAAACGTTTACACAGACGCGATTACAGATGATTTAAGCAAAACCAACCCGAATATCCCTGCTAAACTTCCAGTTGCTCCTGACGCGCTTTCCAGATTTGAGCATTTTACAGATCCAAACTATACTTATCCCGGTGGTTTGGACAAGCGGTTTGATATGTATTTATGGGGGACTGCCAATTTTCAAGGTGGAGCCGGTGGTGACTGGGGACAACGTATGTCCGATGATTATATCCTGAGCACCCTGAACTCTGATGAAGTCCATATTACAGAGCATGAGATGGGGCATGGATTTGGCTTGCCAGACTTTTATGAAGAGAGTGATCGTCCACCCGGTGGGTTTCCTACGCCAACCATTATGTGGGCCGGAAATTCTTCCAAGATAACAGAGTGGGATACCTGGATGTTGCGTTATACCTGGAGCCAGGTCAAGAAGGATCCCTCTCGTTTTCTTGCCCGATAAAAGAGACGTAGAATAGTGTTAAAAAGCTGATGAATAGGACCGTTTCTTCCAAAATCAAATTCTGTGATGGAATTGATTTTAGTGGAGAAGCGGTTTTTTCATTTCACAAAATCCCAGTTTTTTGCACATGTAGGGACGACTTTATTCCAATATGATCTCGTAATACCTATTTTAATTCATTAAGGAAAATATTGACGATGCAATAATCCAGTGATAATATGATTTGTGATTATTTACAAAAAACGACAAGGAGGATTGATAGATTATCGTTGATCTTATAGATCATTACATAAACACGAAAAAGAGGTGATGGAGTTAATTATTTCAGAAAAACTACTGTGATCATATAAAAAGTTATGGAGGTATATGTATGCTGAATAGAAAAGGTATGATGATGGCTTCCTTTTCAGCGGTGATCGCCAGTTCATTGCTGATGGGAAATGCTACGATCATGTCTGCGGCTTCTTCAGAAAATGGAAGTGTAGCGGTTGCAGCAATAAGTGATTCGACACTGGCTGATATGCCATCCTATCTCAAATCATCGGTGGAGTGGGTTTGGAAGAATAGAATGCTGACCGAAGGCTCGACTAACCGCAAAAATTTGATTTTTGATCAAATTTTTGCGGGAAAAGGAACTCTAAATTATGTAGTGCGTTGGCAATCTTCTAAGCCAGTTACGCTTAAGCAGCGTCAAGATATAGCTAGAATGCTAGATCGTCAGATGAACCATTGGACGGAGCATCTCCAGGGATATGATGGATGGCCCTATAAGGATATTAAGGTTAAAGTGGTAGGCTGGGCTGTTGCTAATCCGTCACTGCTGCTGGACAAGCAGCCTGATGAGGTTGTTTATACGGATACAATTTCAGATGGATTAGCTTCCGAACAACCGGAAATTCCTGCTGCACTTCCCATTGCGCCTGATGAAATATCCAGATTTGAGCATTTTTCAAACCCCAACTATTCGTATCCGGGTGGATTGGATAAACGCTTTGATATGTATCTTTGGGCTACAGAAAATTTTGGTGGGGGAGCCGGCGGCGACTGGGGACAGCGTATGAGTGATGCATACATTCTGAGTACGGTGAACGCTGATGAGATTGAGATTACTGAACATGAGATTGGGCATGGATTTGGATTAAACGATTTCTATGAAGAACACGAGCGTCCACCGGGTGGCTTCCCCACCAACACCATTATGTGGGCCGGGAATTCGAATCATATCACCGACTGGGATGTTTGGATGCTGCGTTATACCTGGAGTCAAATCAAAAAGGATACGTCTCGTTTCCCAACCACGACTAAAGACGACGAGGGTCCAATTGAAACAGATCCTAATGAAATCGTGAACATTGCGTCTGCGGCAACAGCTAGCAGCTCTTATACTTCATCCTGGGAAAATGTGAGTGCACTCAATGATGGCTTTGATCCAACTAGTTCTGATGACAGAAGTCATGCCGTGTATGGCAACTGGCCTGAGGTGGGAACACAATGGGTTCAATACGATTTTGATCAAGAACATACGGTATCTCAAACGGATATCTATTGGTTCAAGGATGGCGCTGGCATTGATGTTCCCAAGTCTTACAAGATTAAGTATTGGAATGGTCAAGGCTGGTCTAATGTCAAGCAGGCCAAAGGATTGGGCACTGCGGCAGATCAATATAATACGACCACTTTTACGCCTGTGAAAACAACGAAATTAAGAATTGAAATGGTATCCAAGGGTTCCGCATCTACCGGAATTCTGGAGTGGAAAGTAGCAGCTATTAATAAATAACTCTATAAAGCTCAGCTTATGCTAAACAAGGTTGTCTCTTGCGATATTGCGGGAGACAGCCTTGTTTAATTCATAGCTGGAACAACTGGAGTCTGATCCTATCAGGCTTTTTTTGTATCTTGATTACGGCGCTTGTTTCGTTCATATTTGTATGCAAGGATTACTGGAAATGAACGGACGTACAATAATATGTATAATGAACGTCAGACATGAAAGAAAAGAGGACAGATAACGATGAGTTACGACGTGAATACTCCTTATGGTGTAGATGTAGCTTATGGACCAGTGTTTGAGTTGCTCAGCAGTTTGCATACCTTTATTTGCCGCAAGGCTTACAAGAAGACTGATTTATCATCCGATTGGGCGGAGCAAGTGCGTGATACGCTGTCTCCAAGTTTGTCCCGATTGCTGGCATCTATGGAAATCAATGCAGACTGGAAGGTCATCTACGGACTCGTCTGCATGCTTACAGATCAAGTAGGCATTGCGGAGGTTGTAGATCGTCTGGAGAGCCGGACAACGCTGGAACTGAATGAACAGGCACTAGCCTACGGTATTCCGCTGCCTGACGATATGGAAAAGCTCCGCAGGCTTGCTTTGCAGCTGTTATCCGGCTGGTATGAGGAGTATTTTCGGCATGTGGATTCGAGTATTCTAAGCGGGCTGGAGCAGGAAGCTGAACAGAGAAACAAAGAGAAGGATGTCTATAGCACTGTGGAATGGGTGGATCGTACAACCAATGGCTTCCGGTTTGAGCCTTCCGAGGGTCTAGCGCGGGTGTTGCTGGTGCCGCAATACCATTTTCAACCGATTAATATCATTTACCGGTTTGGATCACTCCTGCTGTGCCATTATTCGGCAGGAATTTATGTTCAGGAAGACGACTTCTTATCCCCACAGGAATACCGGATGATTCGAAGCTTGGGGGAGAAGAGCAGGCTCAAGATTTTAAAATATTTGTACCAAAGCCAGAACCCGCGTACCTTTATTGAAATTGTCCGTCATCTCAAGCTGTCCAAGGGAATCACGCACGACCATATTTTTAAGCTTCGTGCCTCTGGTTTCATCCATGCTCATTTTGATGGCGAAACATTGCTCGGCTACAGTGCACGGCTTTCGGCTGTGAATGAAATGCATAGCAGCATCCTCGGCTATATGGAGCGTAATTAAGCTGCGTCAACTGGCAGGACTTTAATACTTTAAATGAATAGACGCAGGTCACCTGGAGATGGAATCCAGATGATCCGGCGTTTTTTTGTTTTTATGTAAAAAAAGTTGAGTTCTCCCTTTACAGAACCGCATTAGATTCCTATAATGGGATTTATCTTACTAATTACAACTTGTTTGATCGGAATTTAACTAATTAACACGGGGGGATTATTTTGAAAAAAGGAATCATTCTACTAAGCAGTTTACTACTAGTAAGCTCAACCTTATTAGCAGCTTGCTCTAGCGGTGGATCGGACAGTGCTAACAGCACCACTCCGCAGGGTAATGAGGCTGCACAGACGGCTGCTACTGCGCAGCCTTTGACAAGTCTGGTGCAAGCATCGGATTTGACCAAGCTGCCGGATGTGTCCAAAAAGAGAAACGACACGATTATTGTCGGTCTGACCGACCCGGCAGGGGTGTTCACTCCGTATTTCAACCAAAGCGGCTATGACGGCAACGTGATTTCGCAGTTGTGGACTCCTCTGGTCACGGTAGATGAGAAGGGACTTCCGCTGCCGAATCTGGCTAAGAGCTGGGATATCTCCAAGGATAATCTGACGTACACGTTTCATCTGGTTCCAGATACGAAATTCAGCGACGGTTCGCCTCTAACGGCAGAGGATGTCGCTTTTACATGGACGCTGATTTATGACAAAGCCTATGCTGGAGACAGCCCAATCCGCAAATTGAACATTAAAGGCGGCAATGCCTATACCGAGGGCAAAGCGAAACTAATTGACGGGATCAAGGTCATTGATCCGCAAACGATCTCGGTAACGCTGGAGAAGGCGAACGCCCTGGCGTTGACAACTCTGGGCTCCGATGTCTTGTCCAAAGCCTACTACGGCAAGGATTACAAGTTTGGACAACTGGATTACTTTAAAAACCTGCATGGTAGTCCTTTGGGTAATGGCGCTTACAAGCTAGAGAAGTTCATTCCGGGGCAAGAGGTTCGTTTGGAAGCGAATGAAAACTTCTTCAAAGGCAAACCGAAAACACAGCATTTCATCTACAAAACAGCGGAAGGCGATGCCTGGCAGTTTATTGAAACGGGTGATACCGATTTCGCTTCCTTCACCGCAACTCAGGAAAACATCGACAAGCTGAAAGGACTTGGCTTTTTGAACATTTTGCCTTACACCCCGAGCACTTATGGATATTTGCAAGTCAATCTGGAAAATGAAAAGCTGAAGGATAAAAAGGTTCGTCAGGCGCTAACTTATGGTCTGGATCGCAAAACCATTTATGTAGATGCAGCCCAGGGAGCAGGAGCGGTGGCTAACATTCCAGCTTCTCCTATATTTTGGTCTTATACGACAGACGGAATCAACCCATACAACTACGACCCGGAAAAAGCAAAAAAACTGCTGGATGAAGCGGGTTGGGTAGAAGGAAGTGACGGTATCCGTGAGAGAAACGGCCAGAAGCTGACCATTCACTTGCTGACCTCCAAGCGTCCAGAGACAGATGCTTTTATTGCGCTTGCGGCAGAAAACTACAAAGCGATTGGCGTTGATCTGCAACCGGAAATCTTTGCAGACTTTAATGCCATGGTCGCCAAAGTAGAAGGCAAGGATTATGATTTGGCTGCCTTCTCGACGGGCATGCTGACGGATCCATCTGATGGAATCGAGCAATTCGTCAATGGAGAAGTCAAAGGGTATAACAATAAAAAGGTCAAAGAGTTATATGAAAAAGGCTTGTCTACGACGAATATTGAAGAACGCAAGCAAGTATATAAAGAATTATATGTGCTATTAAATGATGAATTGCCCGTTATTTTCACCAATTACAAGAAGACGGTGTATGCCTACAATGGCCGTATGGAACATGTAAAGGTCAGTCCGTTCATTGGCTTGTCCGGCAATCTGTTTGAATGGTCCCTTAAATAAAGCCATGCTTGCGAGCCCCTTGTGAAAAATCGTCAGGTTCGGATCAAGGGGCCTCCCAAATGGGGGAAATGAAAGGAGTCTGTCATGAGCTCGTTTTTAACGAAAAGACTGACGTACATGATGATTATTTTGTTGGCAGCTTCGATGATGATTTTTTTCCTGTACGCCATGACACCGGGGGATTTCATCAGCGGTAATCTGAAGTTGTCGCCAGAGAGAAAGGCAGAGCTGAGGGAAATCTACGGACTGAACAAGCCCATTCTGGAACGCTACGGAAGCTGGCTGTGGAATGCGCTGCATGGCAATTTTGGTTATTCACTTGCCCAGCAAAAGCCAGTGCTGACCTTGTTTAATGAATATATCTGGAACTCGTTTTTACTGGCGATTGTATCGACCTTCCTGACGTGGGTAATTGCCGTCATTATTGGTGTGGTTGCTGCTTATAAGCAGTATTCGTGGTTCGATACCCTCGTCATGGTGCTTATTTTTGCCGCGATGTCTGTTCCATCTTTTTTTATCGGGCTGTATCTGATCAAAGTTGCAGCGGTCGATCTCAAATGGCTGCCGCCGGGCGGTATGCTCAATACAGGCAGTAATGCTACAGGCATGGAGTATGTGAAGGAGGTCCTTCAGCATATGATCCTGCCGGTGACCGTTATGACGCTGCTGGGACTGGGTTCACTGACCCGTTACTTCCGCAGCAATATGATCGACGTGATTCAGCAGGATTATATCCGTACGGCCCGCGCGAAGGGCTTAAAAGAAAGAAAGGTACTCTTTACCCACGCATTGAGAAATGCGTTGCTGCCTGCAATTACGCTGATTGGCTTCGAATTGCCTGCATTGTTTGGCGGATCGCTTATTATTGAGAAGATTTTCAACTGGCCGGGAATTGGTCAGCTGTACATGCAATCCTTTTCGCTTCGCGATTACCCTCTGCTCATGGGCTTTACGATGCTGATTGCCATCTTGAGCGTCATTGGGACGCTGTTATCCGATATCCTGTATCGTATCGCGGACCCGCGTGTGAAGGTGTAAGGAGGGGGCTATGGAATGTCATCCGTTAGCAGTAATTTGAGCAAAAGCAGCGGCAAGCTTCGAATAGCTGCAAAATCTTCAATGTGGCGGCAGGCGCTACGCCTGCTGTTTAGAAACAAGCTGGCTATGATCGGGCTGCTCGTCGTTGTATTTATGTTTTTGCTCTGTTTTATCGGTCCGTTATTTTCTCCCTATGCTGATAACAAAACGAATATATTGATGATGAACAAGGCACCTAATATCCACCACTGGCTGGGAACGGATAAGCTGGGACGGGATGTGCTGACCCGCGTGATGCAGGCAGGTCAAATTTCCCTTACCGTGGGACTGGCATCTATGGTGTTGTCTGTCTTTTTGGGAGCTACGCTGGGCGTCATATCGGCGTTTTTTCGCGGGATTGCGGATCAGATCATTATGCGGATCGCTGATTTGCTGCTGACCATTCCGAGCTTGCCGCTGCTGTTCATTATGGGCGCGCTACTGTCCGACTGGAAGGTTCCCCCGGATCAACGTATGTATATCGTTATGCTGATGCTCAGTCTGGTCAATTGGCCGGGGATCGCGCGGATGGTGAGAGGTCAGATGCTTAGTTTGCGGGAGCGTGAATTTATGCAGGCTGCAACAGTGCTGGGACTGTCGAATCGACGCAAGCTGTTCAAGCATCTATTTCCTAATATTATGCCGTTGCTGATTGTTATCGCCACCTTGAACATTGGCGGAGCTATCCTGAGTGAATCTGTACTTAGCTTCTTCGGCCTTGGCGTGCTACCTACAACACCGACTTGGGGCAACATGATTGATGCGGCCAACAATGTGCTGGATTTTCAGCAGCGTCCGTGGATGTGGATACCGCCCGGCCTTTCCATTTTTGCTACGGTCATCGCCATCAATATTTTTGGTGACGGACTGCGGGACGTACTTGACCCGAAACATAAGAGGTAGGTGATCATACACCATGAACAATTTACTTTCGATTGAGCATTTAAGCACTCATTTTTATACAGAAGAAGGCACGGTCAAGGCGGTGGATGATGTCAGCTTCCGTGTGAAGTCGGGGGAGACGGTATGTATTGTCGGCGAATCAGGCTGTGGCAAAAGCATCACTGCGATGTCAATCATGGGCCTGATCCAGAGCCCCGGCGGTAAAGTGGCAGGCGGAAGCATCCGTTTTGAGGATACCGATCTGCTGGGGCTCAGCAGAAATGAGATGCGCACGATTCGCGGTCATGAGATATCCATGATTTTTCAGGAGCCGATGTCATCGCTGAATCCGGTCATGACCATTGGGGAACAGTTATCCGAACCGCTGATGGAGCATCTGAAAATGGACCGCAAGCAAGCGCACAAGCGGGCGCTGGAGCTAATCGAACAGGTAGGTATTTCCCGATCCGAGCAGATTATGAAAAGCTATCCGCATGAGCTGAGCGGTGGAATGCTACAGCGCATCATGATTGCCATTGCCGTGTCCTGCGGACCCAAGCTGCTTATTGCTGATGAGCCGACGACGGCGCTGGACGTGACGATACAGGCGCAAATTCTCGATATGCTGCGTGAATTCAAGGCGCAATCCCAAATGTCGCTGATGCTGATCACCCATGATCTGGGCGTTGTTGCGGAAATGGCAGATTATGTAATTGTGATGTACGCAGGCAAGATCGTCGAGGAAGGCGAAGTGGTACGGCTATTTAATCATCCCAAGCATCCCTACACGCAAGGGTTGCTGAAATCCAAGCCCGTGCTGAATCAGCGGCAAAAGGAACTCTACTCCATCCCTGGACAAGTGCCTAATCCACTGGAGCTGACAACATCCTGCTATTTTCATGACCGCTGCGGGCATTGCATGGACATTTGCCGAGTGAAGGAGCCTGTATTAAAAGAAGTTTCAGCACAGCAAAAGGCATCCTGCTGGTTATATGAGGAGGCGGTTGTTCATGGCTGAGCCATTGCTGGAAATCGACCGCTTAAAAACGTATTTTCCGGTCAAGTCCGGGTTTATGAATCGTACCACAGGGCATGTGCGGGCAGTGGACGATATCAGCTTTACGATCCGGCAGGGGGAAACCTTCGGTTTGGTGGGCGAATCGGGAAGCGGCAAAAGCACGGTAGGCCGCACGATTGTCAGATTGACGGACAAGACGGACGGCACCATTAAATACAAAGGAGTGGACTTGCACAGCCTGTCCGCCAAAGGGATGCAGGAGCTACGTCCTAAAATCCAGCTGATCTTTCAGGACCCATACAGCTCACTGAACCCACGTGTGCGCATCGGAGATGCCATTGGGGAGGCGCTGCTGGATCACGGTATAGCGACGAAAGGGGAGATCCGGCAGATTGTACTGGACGTGCTCAAGCTGTGCGGATTGTCGGAGTATCATATCGACCGTTTTCCGCATGAATTTTCGGGGGGGCAGCGCCAACGGATCGGCATTGCCCGCGCGCTGGCGCTCCAGCCGGATCTGATCATCGCAGATGAGCCGGTATCGGCGCTGGACGTGTCTATTCAGGCGCAGATTATCAACCTGTTCTCCAAGCTACAGGCCGAGCGGGGGCTGACGTATTTGTTCATCTCGCATGATTTGAGCGTGGTGGAGCATCTGTGCTCCCGCATAGGAGTGATGTATCTAGGCTCCATGGCCGAAACGGCTTCGCGTGACGAGCTGTTCGGGAATCCACTGCATCCATATACGAAGGCGCTGCTGTCGGCTGTACCCATCCCGGTGCCGAAGCTGAAAAGAGAGCGGATTTTGCTCAAAGGAGACATCCCAAGTCCGGTGAATCCACCTTCCGGCTGCAAGTTCCATACTCGCTGCCCCTTTGCGATTGACCGCTGCACCAGGGAAGTGCCTCTCTATCGTGAGGCTCGACCAGATCATTGGGTGGCTTGCCATTTGGCTGAATGAACAGAGCTAAGCCCGTACATTTTGAAGCCAAAGGGCTCATTTGAGGAAAACAAACAGGAGCTTATTGAAGAATTAGGTGATGTATTAGGTAACCTAATTGTGATAGCCAATAAATATGACATTCCTTTAGAAGAAGTATTTCACTCCCATAAAATGAAACTTTCAGAACGGTATTTTAAAATTTAAATTCTTTAGTGAGGCTCCTGTGGCTCAAAGCTGCGGGAGCTTTTCTTGTAACTCCATTTGACAGTTTAATACATAGCATGCTATATTATTTTTCGATAGTATGCTATGTATTATTTATGATCTCTTGAGGAGGAGAATGGTTATGAGTATTTTCTTTGAAGACCAAGCTTTTGAGTTTGAAACTATCCGCACTTTGAACTATTATAATTATCAAGGTGCAGAGCTGGGAGAAGTACAAGGTGTTGCCAATCGCATTACAGAAGGAGATTTCGGTAGTTGGTATAAAGAATGGTATGACATGGCAGAGAAGGTAAGCGCATTGGCTAACAAGTCATTACAAGGCAAGCATACAGTCAGTGCCAAAGAAGCTTTTCTGCGTGCAAGCAATTACTACCGCACAGCCGAGTTTTTCTTGAAAAATGACGAGCCGATCCGAATGGAGTGCTACAAAAAAAGCGTAGACACATTCAGACAAGCCCTGCAGCTCATGGATGAACATGGTGAGCCAATTAATATTCCTTTTGAAGACGGATATTTGAGCAGCTATTTATTTACCGTTGGCAAAGACGCACCAACCCTGATTTTCGTTGGCGGATATGACTCTACAGTGGAAGAACTGTACTTCGCTGGTGGTGCGGCTGCCCTGAAGAGAGGTTTCAATGTTTTGATTTTTGATGGTCCTGGTCAAGGAGAAGCCATTCGCATTCAAAAAACTGTAGCCCGATATGATTTTGAAAAGCCGATAAGTGCTGCTCTTGATTATTTGCAAGACCATACCGTAATAGATACGAACCAATTTGTAGCTTTATTGGGCATGAGCTTGGGCGGTTATTATGCGGCAAGAGCAGCTGCCTTTGAGAAAAGAATAAATGCTTGTATCTTGTTTGATGTATTTACTGATGTGTGGGAATCAATTAGTCAAAAAAATCCAATGATGGAAAAACTCGCATCCAGCCCGGGCACCATCACATTGGACAGCTCCAGGCTGGATGCGAATACGCGTTGGCTGATTCAAAATGGATTTTGGGTGTTCGGTTGCAAGAAAATGTCGGAATTGCCGGCTAAAATCAAACCATTCACCGTGAAAGGGATTGCAAACCTGATTGAATGCCCGACGTTATTGTTGGTCGGAACACACGATCATTTTGTTACAGAGGATCAATTGACTTATTTGAAGGATCATCTGGGAGGGCCTTATGATGTTCATATTTTTGATACTACATTCGGCGCTCAAGAGCATTGCCAGGAAGGCAATCATTCCTATGCTCATCAAGTCATGTTTGATTGGACAGAGGAACAACTACTTAAATATAAGGATGCATAATGGATGAATTTATTTAGAAGCCATGGTTTTTTGCTGAATAGACTCGCACATATTGGGTCTAACCAACTGGAAAGAGAGCTATTGTTCCAATTTGATATTACATTGAGCCAGTGGGCGGTCTTATCGATCGTATGGGAAGAAGAAGGTATTGCGTTATCTAGGATTCAGGAGGTATTGGATGTGAAGGTCTCAACAGCCTCCGGGGTCATCAAACGGATGGAGAAAAAAGGGCTGCTCCTTCGCAAACAAAATGAACATGACAAACGAGAAATTCAACTATTTCCCACCGATCAGTCAAGAAAATTGGAGCAGGATGTTATACAAACGGTTAAAGACTTCAATAACAAGCTTTTGGGTGGTTTTACCCCTGAGGAAAAAGCAATGTTTACAAGTTTTATTCAGCGCGGCTTCAACAACTTGAAGCAACATGAGTAGCAATATGAGTCATAAGGAGGCATCTTTCTTCATTGGAAAGGTTATCTCCGTGTGAACTGGGTCTGCCAGCTTTTGCTGGTTGGCCTTTTTTGCTGTACTGAATTACAGAATGAGAGCTTGCGAGGGTTTCTGATAATTACGAATGAGCAGTGTTGCCAATATGATTCCGCAATAGCAGCGGTAGTATGGAATTCTGATTGGGTTGACAACTCACCTGAAACAACGTTATATTAAATAGTAATCGTAATTATTACTATTTAAATGAAGATCATGTTTATGTCCATGATTGGCATATATCACAAGGAGGAGCTTTACATGGCCAAGAAGTCGAAAGTAGTTAAAGAGAAGAAACGTCAGGAAATTGTAGCTAAATATGCAGACCTGAGACGTGAGCTGAAAGCAAAAGGGGATTACGAAGCATTGCAAAAGCTTCCGCGTGATTCTTCCCTGACTCGACTGAAAAGTCGTTGCGAGCTGACAGGCAGACCGAGAGGATACCTGCGCAGGTTCAAGCTGTCCCGTATCGCGTTCCGCGAGCTGGCTCATAAGGGCCAAATTCCAGGCGTTACGAAAGCCAGCTGGTAATAAGGTTATCCGTGCTCTTAACCTGATGCAATGTATCGTAGAGGAGTAGACAGGAAATGCTTCGCGTCACAGGATGACGTGGAGCATTCTTTTTTTATGGCGCTTATATCGCTGTATGTATTGATTCTTCCCGAGTGGTTAGGTAAAATATGGACGGGCTAAAAATATTACATAGCAAAAGATTACATAATGTGGCGATATCAGATTATGTATACCTCAGGAGGAAGCTACAGGATGGATGAGCAGCAGAATAAGGATTCATTTTGGAGTCTGGTGAAAAAGGGGAACAAGTCCTCAGGCTCGGCGGCACTGGGTAATACCGGTATTGCGATAATTAAGGGGATTGCTTTTGCCTTGACAGGCAGCGGTTCCATGTTTGCCACCATGATGCATTCGATTGCAGATGCGGTGAACCAGATGTTTGTATTCGCGGGCAGTGTGCTGGCAGAGAAAAAGCCGACAAAACGCTTTCCTACCGGTTTTGGACGGGTAATTAACCTGTTTTGTATGGTCGCGGTTATTGTCGTGACGATCATGGCCTATGAAACCGCATTAGAAGGCATCCATTTGTTGCAGCATCCGGCTGAATCCACACATGGATTTTGGATTAATGTGGTGGTCCTGATTTTGTCGCTGGTGGTTGACGGGTTTGTATGGAGTAAAGCGATGAAGGAAGTACTGCATGAATCCAGAGTGGAGGCGAAGGGGTTTGGTATTTTTACCTCTGCGTTTCGCCATGTGGGACGTGCTGCGCCGCCAACTCGTCTGGTGTTTTATGAGGATTTGGTAGCAACAACGGGTGGTGTGCTTGCTTTGCTGGCGGTTGTGGTTACCTCGCTGACAGATTTTAAGCTGCTGGATGGGATATCGAGTATTCTCATCGGTTGTCTTATGATAGGCGTTGCGTTTCGGGTTGGCTACGACAATATGGTGGGCTTGATTGGGGTATCTGCTCCCCCTGATATCGAAGAACGTGTGGCTTCCATTATTCTTGCAGATACGCATGTGACGGATATTTATCAAATGCGTATTTTGCAGGAGGGACGCTATTATCACGTAGAAGGGCTGATCGAACTTACACCGGGCATGACACTGGCAGATGCAGACGATATCAAATTCAGAGTCGAGGATGCTCTGTTACGTGATCCTAATATCTCAGATGCAGCACTTGGTATTCTGGAGGATGACGGGATTAAAAACTGGAAGCCAGAAAAGTCAAAGGTCTAGAACGATAAGTCCGGCGAATCTGACGAAGCTTGGCAATAGCGTAAAATAAGAACTTCCATGACCATAGCAACGTGGCGTGGAGGTTCTTTTGCATTTTGCGATATTGTTTGCTACCCCTTTGAATTTAGGCTGATTGTTAGATACAATGAAAGCGTTAACAAAAAAGAAGGCGAAACGAATGTGTCTCATGGGGAGGAAATACAAATGAGTCTTTTGAAGGAGGCTTGGCCTGCTTCGCGGCTCGTCACGGTGCTGGCTGGCGGCGCGTCAGATGCAGCAAGGCAGCGGTTGAGGCATGAGTGGACGAAAAGACTGCGGGTGACTGTTTCTGAGCCGATATACGCCGGGCTTTGGAAGGATATTGAGCGTGTCTGTGAGAATAACCGGGAAACGCCATGGCCGACGCTTTCGTTGTCTCTGTTCCGTCAGTTTGCGAATACAGGGGAGCGCAAGCCGTATGAGGATGTGTACTTTGAACGGCGTGGACGTCTGGTTGCTTTAGTGCTGGCAGCCACTGCCGAGCCGGAGTCTTGGCGGATCAAAGAGGTGGAAAACGGTCTGCTGGACATCTGCGGGGAGTATACATGGGCACTTCCTGCACATGTCAGAGAAGAGGACATAGTGACGCTGCCCTGGCAGCAGGTGGATTTATTCGCTTCCGAAACCGCGCAAACGCTGGCTGAAATCATATTGCTGCTTGGTGAGCAACTGGATAGCCATGTGGTTGCTCAGGTGCGTGGTGAGGTAGAACGACGTGTTTTAGAACCTGTATTCTGGGAGCCGCGTCATTTTCAGTGGGAAACGGCGGATCACAACTGGGCGGCTGTATGCGCTTCCGGCTGCGGAATTGCCGTGTTGCTGCTGGCAGAAGACGATCCACGCAAAGCTGCGGCTATCGAGAAAATGCTCGGTGCGCTGGACTGCTTCCTGGCAGGCTACAGGGAGGACGGTGGTTGTCCCGAAGGAGTCGGCTACTGGGTGTACGGCTTCGGCTATTTTATCTATTTTGCCGATATGCTGGGAGAGCTTACCGAGGGGGCTGCGGATGTCCTCAGCTCGGAAAAGATTAGGCAAATAGCAGCCTTTGCGGAGCGGGTTCATCTGTCGGATGGTATTTTTTCCAATTATTCGGACAGCAGTGAAACCGAACGTCTTCCTTCTGGACTCATCTCTCGTTTAAATGCTTTGCAAGGACGACCGTCCACACTGCCTTTCCGTGTACCGGGTCTGGTGGAGGACCCTTGCCGTCGTTGGGCGCATGTATTGCGCAATTTGGTCTGGACGGATCCGTTGGACTTTGGGAACAGTGAGGCTGTAGTCGATTATTTGCCACAACTCGGGTGGTTGATGTGCCGCAGTCACAGCCCCAATCACGGCATATCTGGAACTCCAACAGTTGAACAGACCGCTATATTTGCCTTTTCAGCTAAGGGGGGGCATAACGACGAGCCGCACAATCATAATGATCTGGGGCATTTTATCCTTCATGGCAGTGGTGAAAATCTGCTGTGTGATCTGGGAGCCGGCTTATATACGAAAGCCTATTTTTCACCGGGGCGAGAGTCGATCATCAACATTTCCTCTGGTGGTCATTCTGTGCCTGTTATTAACGGGACCATGCAGCAATCAGGCGCGGAGGCACAGGCAGCTGTGCTGGATATTGCCATGGGAGAGCGAGGGTCGGCACAGGCGGACACAAGGTTTAAGCTGGATTTGACATCTGCGTATCCCATAGAAGAATTGGCGCTGTTCACCCGCTCATTTGCATGGCATGTGTTGGAGGGGAATGAGGAGGCGAAGCTTACCGTCACAGATCATTTTGAGTTTGAGACGTCTTTTGACGGGAGCAGGAAAACGTGGGATGTAGAAGAGCGCTTGATCAGTCGTATTCAGCCTTACACGGGCGCGGGCTTCGTAGAATGGAAGGGAGCGAGTGCGGTGGTCAGGCTGGATTATGATGCCAGCGTGCTGAGTCTGGAGGTGGAGGCTGTGCAGCATATGGATCATGACGGGGTACCGTTTGTGCTGTACAAAACATCGTTAGGGCTGGACTCGGATCGCTGTGGCGGCGCTGCAAGCGTGGATTGCGAGCTGTTTTTTACCATAAATCATTCTTCATTTTGAATGGGAGGCTGACAGAATGAATAAACTGCACACAGGCAGCGTGTATCCCTGGCAGACGGAGCTGGAGGAATTTATCGAACAGTTGGAAAACGGGCTGAATCGAGTGGAGGACGGCTGGACTCACCAACGTAAGCTTGCTGTGCTGGAAAAGCTGGTTCGTGCTTATACCCCGCATCAGGATGAAAATGGGGCCATCATCGACCCGCATTCTGATAGTGAACGGTATTACTCGACTCCATCCTACGCTTTGGCGGCGGCCGTACTGGTCAAAGAAGGTCGGCATGACTTGCTCGAATCCGCTGCGGCGGCCTTAACGCATAGCATAGCGTGTGTGGTGGAGGAGAGGGCCCCGGATCACCACCCGGACTTTTTTCCGATCATGATGATGGGGGCATATCGACTGCTCAAAAACCTGCTGCCAGAGCAGGCTACAGCATGGAAGCAGCAGTTGAGCCAGATTCAGCCGGAAGCTACCTATATTTTTACGATGAGCAAAATGAAAAATCCGAACCGTATGATCAACTGGAACGCGATTATGATTTCCGGTGAGTTTATGCGTGCAGCGGAAGGAATTGCCACAGATTTGGAATGGATGGAGACGTATATCCGTAGCTATCATTTGCCTCGCTTTACCGGATTGGGATTGTATCAGGATGGTCCGCTGGACCGGCCCAATAGCCCGTTTGCCTATGATATCGTCACACGCTTTCATCTGGGCGTGATGCTAGAGGCTGGATATGATGGCGGGTGTGCCCCTGAACTGCGCGATCATCTTCACAGAGGGGCGCTCAGCTCGCTGCTGGCGTTATCCCCGCACGGGGAAATTCCACCGCGTGGAAGAAGTGCGCAGCATCAGTGGAACGAAGCGGCGGCGGCCTTCGTTTTCACGACACATGCGCAGCAGGCTTTTGCAGCGGGCGAGCACGAGCTGGCAGGAGCATTCCGGCGGGCAGCGGACCTGTGCTGGCAGGCGATTGGTCGCTGGCAGACCGACGAAGGCAAGCTGCATATCGTTCGCAACCATTATTCGTCCGAGGCACGGCATGGCTTCGAGGTGTACTCGAACCATACCTGCTACAGCCTGTGGACGGCTGCTGCACTGGCTTATACACTCCTGCACGGAGCCGATTTGGAGCGCATTTCCCCAGCCTCTATTCCGGCGGAAATAGGCAGCCGAGTGCTGGAAACGGACGGCTGGTTCCAGACCGTCATTGCCACCGCCAATGGGCAGCAAATGCTTGTGCAGACGTCAGTGAATGACCCGTACAATATCCCCGGCATTGTGCGTATTCAGCGTTCCGCGTTGCCACCGCTAATCGGTCCGTCCTCGGCAGGGCATGCAGACCGCGGGTTTACGGGCTTTGCGGAAGGGGATATTTTCCCGCTTAGCTATACCCCCGCTTGGCAAACGGAGGATGGGAAATGGCACAGCCTGTCGGAAGGCATTCCCGGCACGCTGGAGTTTGACCGGGATGGAGGTATTGATCCGTTAGACGGTGGGGGATCGGTACAGATGGAGCAAAGCTCCGCATCTGACGGAGCGACTGATTTTACGTTGTTGTGGAAGGGTCCGTTTCCGGGCGTGTGGGAAATTCGAACGCATTATCGGCAGGTGCCCGGCAAAATTGAGGTGACATATGAGCTTCAAGGCAATATTCAGGCTGTGGGGGCACTTATTCCTTTAATGGCGTATGACGGCCGGGAACGCAGTGTCATTCACCATGTGATGTCCGCAGGTGAAGAAAAGGAAAGCATTCGGGTGGAGTATGCAGGTGCGAGTCTGGAGGTTATTCCAGCAACGGAAGGGACGAATGTTGTGTGGCCGGAAGAACTGGCTTCTGTCGCCTGTCGGAATGGTTTGCTCAAGGGGGCACGTTTGGAATGCGAGGGCAGCCGTATTTCCTTTATCATTCATTTGCCGGCATAGATTAGGGCAGGACCCATAGATTTTTTGAACATGTGGAAAAGGGAGAGTGAAGAGCAATGACTGAAACAGCAGCATGGCTGGAACAATCGTGGGAGCTGGCTATGGACAAAACGCTTGCCTTGGCGGCAAGACTGGGAAACGCCTTTCCACATGTTGCAGAAGGTGGACGTTATGATCATCGTGAGGAAGAATGGTGGACGGCAGGCTTTTATCCAGGTTTGCTGTGGCTGGTAAATCGGTCACGTCCTGACAGCGGAGCTGCCAGAATTGCACAGCAATGCGAGGAACGTCTGGAAAAGGTGCTCTACAATAGTGAGGCCGTAGACCATGATCTTGGCTTTATTTGGCTGCCCAGCGGTGTGGCAGCCCATCGGTTGACTGGAGATCCAGAATCCAGAAGACGTGGGCTGTTAGCCGCTAATCTGCTGGCTGCGCGTTTTAACGTGAATGGCCGTTTTATTCGTGCGTGGAATTTCCACGCCAAGGACATGGATACGCGGGGCGTAGCGATTATAGACAGTATGATGAATTTGCCCTTACTCTATTGGGCCTCGGAGGAAAGCGGGGATCCGCGTTTTGCCGCTCTGGCTGTGCAGCATGCCGATACCGTAGCGCGTGAGTTTGTCCGTGCTGACGGTTCGATTGCGCATGTGGTCGAGTTCGATCCGGAGATTGGAAAAAAACGCGCCGAGCATGGTGGACAGGGATTTGCACCCGGCTCTGCCTGGGCACGTGGCACGTCATGGGCTTTGTACGGTTTTACGCTTTCGTACGGGTACACACGCGATTCGCGTTATTTGAAGGTAGCCGAGAGCACGGCAGACTTTTTCCTGTCCCAACTGGGCGATGCTTGCCTGCCTGTGTGGGATTTTAGAGCGGAGGAGGGGCACCGTGAAGCTTGGGATTCGTCTGCTGCGGCGATTGCGGCGAGCGGTCTGCTGGAGCTGGCAAAATATTC
Organism: Paenibacillus terrae; assembly: GCF_005217525.1. Taxonomy (GTDB): domain Bacteria; phylum Bacillota; class Bacilli; order Paenibacillales; family Paenibacillaceae; genus Paenibacillus; species Paenibacillus terrae_C. Next base: position 113,518 of record NZ_PNXQ01000015.1, read on the forward strand.
GACGCGTGCGGAGCATTTTACGACGGCAGCAGCATCCATTCTCAAGGGCTTGCATGAGACATGTACAGCATGGGAGCAGGATCATGAGGGACTGCTCATGAATGGAACTGTACATTATCCTGAGCAAAAATACATTAACGTTCCCATCATCTACGGCGATTATTTCTTTGTCGAGGCACTGGCAAAGCTGCGTGGAGAAGAAGGCTTGTTTAGTGTGTAATGTAAAAATTTGTTCAATTCATGGTTGAGTAATAGGACATTAGGAATTAAAGTTTGATATAAGGTTCACACATTTCCTTGAATAAAAATAATGTGCTATTCAAATGCGATGTGTGCAAAGAACCACAACCGGAGGAAACATCCAGGTAGGTGGTTCTTTTTTTATACCTCACTCTGTGACATGATAGCTCTGGGGGCGATGTTGTGTTTCGTGATTTTGAACCTATAGGTGACCGTCCGGTCTATATTCAATTGAAAGATTACATGAAACTTATAATTATAAAAGGTGCCTTACAGCCTCATCAGAAGTTGCCATCTACCCGTGAGCTGGGTGTACAGATGAAGCTTAGCCGCAATACGGTGATTTCGGCATATGCTGAACTGGAAGAAGATGGATTTATCTATGCTGTTCGGGGCAAAGGAAACTATGTGGCTGCTGTATCAGGTGGAACAGCGACTCAAGCTTGCCAGATCGATTGGCTGGATCGGATTAATGATCATGCTCGACTGGCTGAGCAGCTCGACCTGATGAAGCACGGCATTCGTGCACAGAAGGGGACGATTTCTTTTACCAGTATTGCGCCAGACGAGACGTTGTTTGATATAGGTAATGTAAAGCGGGCGTTCAAAGATCGGATGTCTGTGGAGGGTGATGTACTGCTCAACTACGGATATGCCAAGGGCTATAAGCCGCTGATGGACTTTTTATTGCGCTATATGCAGCATAAGGGAGTCGATCTGAAGGGCAATGATATTTTGATTACTAATGGGTTCACAGAGGGCTTAGATATTGTGTTGTCGGCACTTGGAAAAAGGAGTGGCAGGGTGCTGTGTGAAAATCCGACCCATTATACAGCCATTAAGAATTTTAAGTTGCATGGATTTCAAATTACAGGCATCCCAATGGAGGATGATGGTATTAGCTTAACAGAGCTTGAGCGGGCGTTGTCTGAACAACCTTACGATTGTGCTTATTTTGTACCTTCCTATCATAATCCTACTGGGATTGTAATGTCCCCGAAGAAACGACAAGAACTGATGAGCCTAATGAACCAGTACGGGATTCCTGTCATTGAGGATGGCTTTAATGAGGAGCTACGCTACACCGGATCGCATGTATCTCCATTAATGGCAGGGGCGGGCAACGGCAATAGTGTGATTTATTTAGGAAGCTTTTCTAAGGTGCTATTTCCCGGTATCCGAGTGGGCTGGATATTGGCGGACGCTGAGCTGATTGACTATTTGGAGAGCATTAAGCGAGCGCGTACGATTCATACGTCAACATTGGACCAATCGGTTCTTTATCAATATTTGCACAATGGAAATCTGGAGAAGTACTTAAAGAAAGCACGTACCGAATATAAGCGCAAATATGAGTTGACCATGCAGTGCTGCAAGGAGCATATCCCGTATGCTCAGCTTTCCGGTCATGGGGGGCTGCATCTGTTTGTCACTTTTGATATAGGATTTGATACACGGGAGTTGTTGGAGCTATGTTCAGAGCTGGGGGTGATTTTTACGCCGGGAGATATCTTCTTCACGGATAATCGTGGTAGTAATACGATGCGGTTGGGTTTCTCTCGTGTCACCGATGAGGATATTATCAGGGGAATTAAGATGATTGGTGATACTGCCAGACAGTTAATGGAATGAGAGGTGCAGAGATGAAGTTAGGCGTTATTATGGGAGGATTATCATCAGAGCGTGAGGTTTCGCTTCAGTCGGGTAAGGAAATCATGGCGCATCTCGACCAGAATCGATATGAAGTTTATCCGATCGAAATAACAAGGCTTGATGAACTGGCTGACAAAGTGAAAGGTCTTGATATGGCTTTGCTGGCTCTGCATGGCTCCTATGGTGAGGATGGTACGATTCAAGGTATGTTGGAAACATTGGGTATTGCGTATACCGGAAGCGGCGTATTATCCAGCAGCCTGTGCATGAACAAGGATGTTTCAAAAAAGTTGCTCCGCTACGAAGGTCTTTTTACTCCAGATTGGCTGTGCTGGGGCAGTATAGGCGACTATTCAGCAGAGGCCGTAGAGAAGCTGGGTTATCCGATAGTTGTTAAGCCGAACTCAGGCGGATCAAGCATCGGAATACAGATTGTAAAGAGCAGCCAAGATTTGAGGGCGGCGGTAGAGGAAGCATTCCGGTGGGATGTAGAAGTGCTTATTGAGCAATATATCAAAGGGGAAGAATTGACTTGTTCCATTGTAGATGGGAAACTGCTGCCGATCATTGGCATCCAGAGCAAGGGCTCGGAGTGGTTTGATTACCATGCCAAGTATGAGGATGGCGGCGCAGAGGAGCAAGTAGTTCATCTGACGCCTGAGGTGGATGAGCGGGTGCGGTCCGCAGCATTGGTGAGTTACTGGACTTTGAAATGCAATGTGTATGCCCGCGTAGATATGCTGCTGAGGGATGGTATTCCCTATGTGCTGGAGATGAACACCTTGCCAGGCATGACAAGAAATAGCCTACTTCCCAAAAGCGCACAGGCAGCGGGGATGACATACAGTCAATTACTGGATGTGATCATATCTCTATCCCTTGAGAAATCTGGTGGAGAGATAGAGACAGAGAAGAAATCGACTAAGAAATCGGAGATGGGGACCAGACTGTAACAATGAATTGAAATCAGGGAGCGCTGAGTTATGGGTAAGGAGTGAATTTCTCCATTAAATTACCTCATGCGTGAACTTAAAAGTTACCTATCGTGCCACTGCGCAGGCAGCACCATTCCACCTACTCCGTTTTACATGTACATTTTTAGTTCAGCTTATATAAATAAAACTTCGCTTGTTTCCTATCTCTTTATTAGCTCTCTCCACAAAATTCTAATATTTTGGCTGTTTGCAGCGTAGCGGAGGATTTGAATCTGGAGATGCGTAGCGCTCGCCTTTGCCGTGGGATTCTAACCTTGAAAAGGTTTATTATAATCCAAGAATCCCAGGGCAACAGTGATCGTAAGATCAAATCCTACGCACAGCACCCTCACACAAACGAACCCCGATGTCCTTTCTTTTATAGAATTTCATAGCGAAATAAAAAAATGTGAGCTGTTCGTACAGTTTCCATGTTCTTTTTAGGTTGTTTTGCGTTATAATGAAAGGATGCACATTATGAACGAATTGGAGGCACAGCCCGATTGACTACTTATCCTTTTGCCTTTGATCCGTCCAAGCCGTTTATTGAGCAGGCAAGTGACTGGATTGCGGATGTATTTTATGAAGTTTTGCCTGAAGTCGGCTTTGAGGTTCGGGATGAACAAATTTATATGGCATTCCAGTTGGAGCGCGCCTATAAGGAAAAGAAAACGATTTTCGCGGAAGCAGGTGTGGGCACAGGCAAAACGCTGGTGTACCTCCTGTACGCTATTGCATATGCCCGGTACATGAGAAAGCCCGCGATTATCGCCTGTGCGGACGAATCGTTGATTGAACAACTGGTGAAGCCGGAGGGAGATATCGCCAAGCTGGCCCGGCATTTGAGTCTGACGATTGATGCCCGACTGGGTAAGTCGCCGGATCAGTATATTTGTCTGAACAAGCTGGATAACGTACGAAGCGGATTGGATGATGACGCGGATGTGTTCCGTGATATCTATCAGGACCTGCCGGATTTTGTCCATTTTCCGGATACGCTACAGTCCTTTACACCTTACGGGAACCGCAAAGAGTATCCCGAGCTGACGGATGGACAGTGGAGCAGACTGGGCTGGGATGTGTTTCAAGACTGTCTCGTTTGCCATCAGCGGCATCGTTGTGGACAGACGTTGTCCCGCGATCATTATCGCAAAGCAGCAGATCTGGTGATCTGCTCTCATGACTTTTATATGGAGCATGTATGGACCTATGAGGCGAGAAAGCGTGAGGGCCAGCTGCCGTTACTGCCGGAGCACAGCTCTGTCGTCTTTGACGAAGGGCATCTGCTGGAGACAGCGGCGCAGAATGCACTCACTTATAAGCTGAAGCACGCTCAATTTGAGGCCATTATTACCCGTCTGCTGGAGGGGGAAGTGCGAGAGTCCTTGGCAATGACGATTGAAGATGCGATATCCCAAAGTGAAGCCTTGTTCGCTGTGCTCGATAAGAACAGTCAGCCGGTACAGGGTTCTAATCGCAAGGAGTTTACCTTGAATGAGTCGCTGATTCGAGAGGTAAACCGCTTTGGTGAACTGATCGGTACGATTGAGGAAGAGCTTGTATTTGAAAGCGGGTTATTCTCTCTGGATGAGTACCAGGTCAAAATCGTGGAAGAGCATCTGGAAATGATTCAAACGGCGCTGGCCTTGTTTAAGCGTCCGGAACTCCTGATTTCATGGGTGATGGAGGATCAGGATGGATTAACGCTTGTGGTTATGCCCAAGATGGTAAAGGAGATTCTCAAAGAACGAGTATTTGCGCAGCATATACCGATTGTATTCTCATCAGCTACACTTTCCGTGGAGAGCTCCTTTGATTATATGGCGCAAAGCCTCGGTATTGAAAATCCGCTCACGTTTTCCGTTGCTTCACCGTATGATTACAACGATCAGATGCAGGCGGCATTATATCCGTTACAGACGGGGCATGATCCAATCCAGAGAGCGTTGGCTCTGCTGGAGAAATCGCAGGGTAGAGCGCTTATTCTGTTTCCTTCACAGGAGGAACTGGATGCGTTCAGAACGGGTCTCGCGGCTTACTATGAAGCGTCTGCTTTTCGTTTTCTGTATGAAGGATCGGCTGAAATCAGCCATCTGATCTCATCTTTCCAGAATGATGAGGAAAGCGTCTTGTGTGCTGTAACGTTATGGGAAGGACTGGATATTCCAGGCCCGTCCCTGTCGCACGTCATCATCTGGTCGCTGCCTTTTCCTCCGAATGATCCGGTTTTTACGGCACTGCGCAAGGATGCGACAGATCCGTTTATGGAGATAGATATGCCTCACATGGCACTCAGACTCAGACAAGGCATCGGGCGATTAATTCGCTCGCGTAATGATCGGGGCTGGATCTCCATTATGGGCCAGGATCTGAACCGCGAAGAAGTACGTACACAGGTTTTACAACTACTGCCTGCAGGCGTAGAATGCACTGTAATCGAAGGAAATCCGGAGGGAATAAAGACATGTTAAATTTCACATCGTACACGGTAGATCAGATTAAAGACGCTTTTGGTATTTTGAGCGGGCAGCGTTATGAATTTATAATTGATGTAGAGGTTGAAGAGGACGACGAGCTCTACACTGAAAACGGGCTGTATATCCGTACGCTTTATTTAGTAGACGAAGAGAAAACAGGAATATTGAAGTATGAGCTGATTGAAAAAGTAACGAACCGTTACATCGAGCTTGAACTGGAAGAGGATGAGTTGCAGGCTGTGGAGAGCTTCTGCAAAGAGCATGTGCAGGACGGAGCCGTAAAATAACGTAATAGAACGCTTGGCTGTGATTGCCACCGTATAACGAAGTATGTAAAGGAGTTCTGATGTAGTGGATCAGGCTCCTTTTTTCATGCTCATTCAAGGAATATTCATCTGTCTCAGCGCAATCTGTCCCACACATTCACCATAAACAGTACAACTCCGGCCGCCAGTAGTACCCACCCTATGATGATCAAAACTCCAATATCAGGCATGCCGTACTTTTTGCCTGCAATCGCTAACACCAGCACTGGCAAGCCGATATTATGCAGCCAAAAATGTAGGCGTGCCAGCACAGTAACCGAAAGTGCAGGAAAGGCTACATAGATCAAACCTATCATGCCGAGAGCAGTCCAACCGAGTAAATGAATATAAGACTGTGCTGTGAAGGAAACTATTTGACAAATGCTTGTATTAAACATAAAATCTTATTGCACCAATACACACCGCATTACTATGTTTTTTGGGGATGACGGCGAACTTCTCCGGCAATAGGTTGCTATATTTTGACCATTGGTTTATTAGGATTCGCCATTAAAAGGAGCTTGAAATCATGAATGTATATCATAATACCTTGGAATTAATCGGGCGTACACCGCTAGTAGAACTGAACAGCTATTCTCTGCCGAGGGGAATTCGTCTGTTTGCCAAGCTGGAGTTTATGAACCCCGGCGGCAGCGTGAAGGACCGGGTGGGCAAGGCTCTTATCGAAAAAGCCTTAAAAACAGGTCAATTGAAGCCGGGTGGAACTTTAATTGAAGCCACAGCAGGCAATGCAGGTATTGGTCTTGCGATGGCAGCGCTCCATTATAATATCTCGGTTATTTTTGCTGTGCCTGAAAAGTTCAGCCAAGAAAAGCAAGATTTAATGAAGGCGCTGGGAGCGCGTATCGTTCATACCCCGACAAGTGAGGGGATGAAGGGAGCCATCGAAAAAACGAAGGAGCTGGCTGCTGAATTTCAAGATGCCTATTTGCCGCGTCAATTCAGCAATCCGGATAATCCAGAGGCTTATTACACGACGATGGGACCGGAAATTTGGAACGATCTGGACGGAAAAGTAGATGTATTTATAGCAGGAGCAGGTTCGGGAGGAACCTTTATGGGGACCTCGCGTTACCTCAAGGAACAAAATGCATCCATTAAAACCGTAATCGTGGAGCCGGAAGGTTCTATTTTGAACGGCGGAGAATCAGGTTCGCATAAAACCGAAGGGATTGGCATGGAATTGATTCCTGAGTTTGTGGATAAAGGTTATTTTAATGCCATTCATACGATTAGCGACGTCGATGCGTTCGACCGTGTCAAGGAGCTGGCGGCGCGTGAAGGACTTCTTGTCGGCAGTTCTTCCGGGTCGGCATTACATGCCGCTTTACTGGAAGCAGAGAACGCACCGGATGGCGCACATATCGTCACCATTTTCCCGGATAGCAGCGAACGCTATCTGAGCAAAAAAATATATGAAGGCGGGATATAAAATGAAACGTAAAACAAAGCTGATTCACGGCGGCCTTCCTACCGATCCCCATACAGGTGCGGTTAACGTCCCTATCTATCAGGTAAGCACTTATGAGCAAGAGGAAATTGGCGTTCATAAAGGCTATGAATATTCGCGTACAGGCAATCCAACTCGCTTTGCACTGGAAGAGCTGATCAAGGAGCTGGAGGAAGGAAAGCGCGGTTTTGCTTTCGGCTCGGGTATGGCGGCGATTCATGCAGTATTTTCACTGTTTAATGCTGGAGATCATATTTTGCTGACCGACGATGTATACGGGGGCACCTACCGTATTGTAAGCAAGGTGCTGAACCGGATTGGCATTGAGGCTACATTTGTGGATACAACTGACCTGGAGGCCGTCTCCAAGGCGATCCGTCCGAATACGAAGGCACTGTATGTAGAAACGCCTACGAATCCGCTGCTGAAAGTTACGGATATCCGTGTGGTTTCGGAGCTGGTGAAAAAGCATGACCTATTGCTGATCGTGGATAATACATTTGCCACTCCATATTGGCAGACACCTATTACGCTTGGAGCCGATATCGTTATTCACTCGGCTACCAAATATTTGGGCGGGCACAGCGATGTTGTAGCCGGTCTGGCTGTTGTGAACAGCGACGAGTTGGGTGAACAGCTTCATTTTCTGCAAAATGCCATCGGTGCTATTCTCGGCCCGCAGGATTCCTGGTTACTGATCCGTGGGATCAAAACACTGGGTTTGCGTATGGAAGCGATTGAGCAAAATGCCAAGGAAATTGCGATCTTTTTGGAGAAGCATCCGAAGGTCAGCAAAGTGTACTACCCTGGACTGGAAAGCCATTCGCAGCACGAGCTGTCCAAAGTTCAGGCCGAAGGCTTTGGCGGTATCATTTCCTTTGATGTAGGTAGCGATGCCAACGCGGTTGCCCTCCTAAAAAAGGTGAAATATTTTACACTGGCTGAGAGCCTGGGAGCGGTTGAAAGTCTGATTAGCGTTCCGGCACGCATGACCCATGCATCTATCCCGGTAGAACGCCGCGCAGAATTGGGCATTACCGAAGGACTGGTACGGATCTCAGTAGGAATTGAAGATCTGGAGGATTTAATCGAGGACTTACAGGCGGCATTACAAGGTTAAGAATCGTTTGAAAAGGAAGGGGTGGCTGAGGCCGCCTCTTTTTTTTCGGAAAATGTGGAACAAAGCATTGTTTTTCCTTAATAACCGAGTATAATACTTGGTAATAGGGTGCATCATAAGGAGAGAGACAATATGCAACTGATAAAAACACATAGCTACCTGCAAGTGGATGACTATTTGGATATACTTAATTATGCGAAACAACTGAACGATATAGAGTGGCAGCAAGAGCTTATAGAAGCCTTGCAGCATCAATCGCTGGAGAATGGCAGGGAAACTAAGGATTCTGAAATTAATACGTTATGGCGGCATTTTGACCAGATCAATGATAGATTATTGGAGTTGTTTGATCTTCTACGGAATAGCAATAATTCTGTGGAGAGAAATTCTTGGAGCGAACAGATTTGGGAACTGAAGCTGGAACGCATCAAACTGGAAAAGAAAATTCAAGCGAGCTATTCACATGATTGAGAGTTCAGCATACAAATAGAGATGACATAAAATAGATAAAAAAAGGCATGCAGCCTACAACTGCAATGCCAAGAATAAGTGTTAAAAAATAAATCCATTTCATAAATGATTAAGCCAACGAAATATATATAAATAAACACACCTGTTGATTAACCACTAAATGGTAGAAAAAGAGCCGTCAACTCGGTAAAATGTTTGT
>NZ_PNXQ01000016.1:0-95349 GCF_005217525.1 Paenibacillus terrae
TCTTAAGCGTGTCTCTGCTTCTATTAATCAAATTACTTATTCTGGTTAATCAACAGACGTGATAAATAAAACCATTTTGATCTATATGTACTCTTGATTAAAGCTACTGAGGGTATTATGAAATTGATTCAAATAATGCTCAATAAAAATAATTATTTTCGATAACGAAGTTAAGCACTCTGCTTTCTTTGTTTTTTTGTGTTCTAAGAATGGCTTCTTTTTTTGAGAGAAGAAAGGAGTACGCCAAGACGATAACGAATAGCTTTATATAGTTAAAATGAATGTTAACGGAGTATTATCGCGACGTCTCTGAGGAAACAAAAACCTGGAGGGGGAATGTTATGAGGTTCACGCATCTGGAAAAAGCGACAACTGTGCTGTTGGATCATCCGGTTCGTCTGACGTCTGCTTATGCAGTCGGTCCGGTCAAGCTGCCGGAAAATTGCGGTGTGGGTAGGGCATGGTCCGATCATTTTACCCCTGAGGAATGGGATTTGGAAAGGGCTTGTAATGAAGAAGGACTGGAGCTTTCGGCTGGAGGAAAGGCAGCGTGCCGCTTTTTAACTGAGCTGGACCCCCGGAACGCCGAATTGAAATTAGGTGTCTTTTCGCCCCTGACTGAGCAAGAAAGGCTTTTGTTGGTTTCTAATCTCCGCTGCGCGGCAGCACAGGAAGTTATTTTCAGACCGTTTGAAGGAACAGGACAAATTTGGGTGGACGGCATATTGGTATATGCGGAATCCGGTCCTTTTCGCCTGGTTCTGGATGAAGGCGATCATACGGTGGTGGTCGTTGCAGCCTTTATTCCCGATGAAGCTCGCTCTATTCGGATTAGTGGAACTCTTATTTATGATAGTGCAGATGTGGCGGAGCTGCATCAGGAATTCGTAGAGCGCAATATACGTTTTCATATGGCATGGCTGGAGGTGGAGAAATCCGCTGGCAGGGAGGGAGAAGACAGTCCGATCTCATTTTATTTGCTGCGCAAGGATCGGATAGATCTTCCTGAAGATCAGCCGTTATGGGTCGAGGTAACGAATGATGAGGGAACATTGCTGGACCGGTTTCAGGCGTTTTGGGAGCAGGAGCAGCAATATGCTTGGAATGAGGAAGTTGTCGGGAATACGGGAATGCTGCATTTTACGGTTACATATCAGGACCATGAGGCAAGAGAGCATTATTTTGTGTACTCGATGCTTGTGCGGCCTTTGTTGGCGGTTGTGGAGAGTTTGCAAGAAAAGTACGACCAGTATAGTCAAGCTTATAATATAGATGCTTTTGGCTCTGCGAAGAAATTACAGGCAGAAGGCTTGCTGGCTGAGCTGAAAAGGTTAACGGCTTTGCCGGAAGATCCTTTTGAAATCTGGGATAATCGCATAGTGCGGGAATATATCAAGCTGCTAAAACGGATTTTCACACATGCGTATACGGAACGGCCTCAGCATCCATCTCGGGAGGATAACATCCTTTTGTGCCCTGACGGGATTGGCGAAGGCTTTTTTGTCTCCCGTTTGGACAACAGCCTGCAACGCTACACGATACAGCTTCCCCGAAGCTATTCGGCGGATCGGCAGTATCCTCTAATCGTCCTGATGCCGGGCAAACGGTATGAGCTGGGTCTGCCGGATTTTCAGAAACGGGGGTTTGGACGGGGCTGGGAAGAGGAAGCGATATTCGTCACTTTTTCGTGCCGTGGAGTTACGCTGGGCAGCTACATTGGCGAAGCCGCTTTTCTGGAGGCGCTGGATGTCATTCTGCAAGCGTACCCGGTGGATGAAGACCGAATCTATCTGACGGGCTATTCTAACGGCGCATACGCTGCCTGGGCGATGGCACAGGCGTATCCTTCGCGTTTTGCGGCTATTGCTGTCATTGCCGGCGCACCGCATCCGAAGCATCTGATGAACCTGCTGAATATGCCCATATTCAATGTGGTGGGAGATCAGGATTACTTGTTTGCGCAAGCTTATACAGCACCTGAAACCGAGCTTGCATCCGACTATTATAAAGGAATGGTGGAACGGTATGCCAACCATTGGGACACGCATGAACTGAGGCTTTTGGACGGTGTACTGAGCTGGCTTATGCAATGGACGAGAGTGATGCTGCCACAGCGTATTGCCTACCGAACGGAGCGGGGGAGACATCATCGGGCTTATTGGCTGGAGCTGTCGCAGGCAGATGAAAACGAGGAATACGCGGAGCTGTACGGTGAATTAAGCCAAACGGGTGAACTGGATGTTAGAGCCGTCCACGTTGATGAATTTATTATTCACCTCTCACATGAGATCGTACCATTGGAGCTTGCACATGTCCGTATTGGAGGGCGGATTTTCGTGTTGGATTTGCTAGAATATAACCGCTTTCGCTTCGTTAAAATAGAGTTGCGGAAACGCCCCTCACCTGAATATCGATTAATTGCTGAACGGGGCAGCGAAACAGATGGGATTTCTGGAAAAGCAACAGATGATGAAACGGCTATGTTTAGGTTAGACGGCGCAGGTCGGAATCCTTCTGGCCATGGTATGGGAGTGCTAGACGTTTATATGGATCGTCTGCATATTGTCCTTCCATCCAGCTATGCTACACCCGAAGAAGAGCAGGCGGTAAAACGGACGGCAAAGGCTTTGGCCAGCCCTCGGACAGCGACTTGGAATCCTTATATTGGTGTTCATTATCCTGTGGTGGCTTCTCACATGATTTCGGAGGAAGAACTGGCTGACAGTAACGTGATTTGTATCACCTCAGGTTTGTCCAGACATGAGCTGCTTCAGCGGTATCAAGCCCATTTGCAGATCACCTGTACGGAAAAAGGGTATGTACTGGGTGGTGATTTCACGTCAGGCGAGTATTGTCTTTCGTATATCCAGCCTGTCCCGTGGTCCCCACGCCAACAAATGCTTGTTGTGGCCACCAATTCTCCCCGCATGCTAGCTAAAAACCTGTTCACGCGCAGGCTGATTATGCCCGGTTATTTTAACGGTCTGCACCCGTATTTGAACAAGGATATTATCGTGTATGACAGCAAGGGTGTGCGTGCTTTTAATTTTACTTCCATAAATCATGCGCAGCAAAAGCTACAAAACTGATCCAAAAGCCGTAATGAAAAAAACCGTTCGGAGCCACGCTGGCGATCCTGACGGTTTTTTGCTGCTTTATTGCAGTGGTTTGTCATGGTAATGACGTCATATATAGAAGGGCGTTAGGACAGATCAGTTTTTATACTGCTCCATCAGATATACGATCTTGACCTCATCGGCCAAATCGCCAAAGGGTTCATAAGGATTCTCCTGAATGATATGATATAAACGCTGGACTCGTTCCTTTGGCAGTTTGCGCACATATCTGGAAATAAAACCGGCGTGCGTGACCACGTAGCGTTTTTTACGGACAGCAGCGTTGGCGACACGGACGAGAATATCCTCGCCTCCTGCCATTTCCAGAATGCGGCGTTCATAAAAGGTCACGTAACGGAACGTCCGATCCTTGATCAGCTCACGATTTAATCTGGCAATCTCTCCGATATATCTGACCATAAGCGGCTCAAAGCTTTTGATCAGGAGAGGGTCGAGCGTTAGCTCCATATCCTTGCGGAGCACAAAGGATTGCAGCAGAGCGACCTGCTGGAGCCTTATCCGGTCATTGTGGATGAGTACGGCAATCTCACGCAGCATTTCATAGGAGACACGCTCGTTGAGCTGTCGCAGGGCAACTGCGTTTTTATGATTGATATTCAGGCCCTGTTTAACTTGCTCTATGCGGCTTCTGAACAGGCGTATAAGCTGCCTGCGCTGCTCATAGGGACGAATACGCTGCTGTAAAAGCACCAAGGGTAGCAGGAGAAGTGCGCCGACGATACCACACAGGAGCATTTGCTGGGTAGAATGGCCGAAAAAGACGGCAGCGACCAGTAGCACGATGACGAAGGCAAGGTCCTTGCGAAAATAAAGCTCGGCTCTGTGGTGGGCATATTGCTCTACAGGAATCAGTGCATCCCGACCGCAAGACGTACATTTATCTTCCCATAGGGCAGTAAACTGTCCGCAACGCTTGCAGATCCGCAGCTTTTGGTACGCATGCTCGGTGTGGATAAACGGACGAAATTGTACAGGCTGTTTGGCACTACTCATTGCGATCACTTCTCCGGTTCAGCAGGGCTAGAAGCTCGGTGCTCAATTGTGTAATCGAGGGAGCGCGTTTTTTATGTATAGAGTAAGTGATTAATTTGATGGCGACAAAAAGAAACAAAATCGCCAAACATCCGTATGAGATCATAGTGTACTTCCTCTTTCTGCTCAGATTTTTACAGCGATAATTTGCAAGAGCGGGTTTCGCTTCTGTCATTTTTGTCGTATAAAGGAGAAGGCTGGTGCCCGATTGCCCTTGTTGGGGTATAATTATATCATTACTGCAGGATATTGGTAAAATCCCGCAGTATAATAGGCTTCTTGGCTGTAATCAGGCTATTCGGGCATCATTTTCAGCTGGCTCTCATGTAAAACTCATTATAATTTAATAGTAGGAGAGTACAACTGTAATTTAGAATGAGAACTAACCGGCAAAGGGGTACAAGCGATGTATAGTAGAGACAGAAAATGGTTTTTGGTCATCGGAATCATATGTGCAATGATCATGACCTCAATTTCGGCATGGCAGCCGCAGACGGCGAATGCCGCTTCAACCTCAGCCTCCAAGGTGGATGCGGTGCTGGTTGTCGATGTGAGTAATTCCATGAATACCAGTGATCCAGGCAAAATTGGCAATGAAGCCATGAAAATGTTCATTGATATGCTGTCGACGCAAAATGACAAGGTCGGTATTGTAGCGTATACGGATGTCGTACAGCGCGAGAAGGCTTTGCTTAATATTACGTCCGAAGCGGACAAGCAGGAACTGAAGTCGTTCATTGACGGGCTGAACCGGGGGGCGTATACTGACACCTCCGTAGGTGTCAAGGAAGCGATTCGCATTTTGCAGGATGGCAAAACAGCCGGACATGCGCCTATGATCGTCATGCTGGCCGATGGTAACAACGATTTAAATAAAACAGCGGGCAGAACTGAAAGCCAATCCGATCAGGATATGGCGAAGGCTGTGGCCGAAGCTAAAAATAGCGGTGTTCCGATCTACACCATCGGTTTGAATGCAGACGGAAAACTGAATAAAAACAAACTCGCAGACATTGCGCAGCAAACGGGCGGTAAATCTTTTATTACAAGCTCGGCGGATGACCTGCCGAACATCTTGAGTGAAATCTTCGCCAGCAATTTGAAGCTGAAAGTTGTTCCTTTGAAGTCCATTACAGCGAACGGCAACTATCAAGACGTTACGGTAACTGTACCGAACGATAGCGTGCAGGAGGCTAACATTTCGATTATGTCCTCCAAGCCGGTGGATGCGAGACTGATAGACCCGTCGGGCAACACCAAGCCGATTCCTTCAAGTGATGTACTGCTGTCCAAATCGAAAAGCTACTCGCTGATTAAACTGCTCAAGCCTGTGGCTGGCGACTGGAAGCTTCAGGTCAAGGGAGTCCAACAGGATCAGATTGATATTAATCTGGTGTTCAACTATGATTTGGAACTGAAACTGGACGCACCGCCTGCCAAAGCCTTCAAAAAAGGTGACGCTGTCCAAATTCGTTCCTACCTGACGAGTAACAACCAGCAGCTTCAGGATCAGGAACTGTATGCAAATATGAATGCAGTTCTGAAGGTCAAGGACCTTGATTCCGGTACAACGAATGAGGTTCCATTGAAGAATGAGGGGGACGCTTTTACTGGCTCGTACACGATACCAGAAACGCATGACTATGAACTGACCGTCAGAGCAGAGGAAAAGAGCTTCTACCGTGAAACCCAGCCTGTGACCATCAGTGCCAAGGCTGCGGCGGGCAGTGGCACAAATAATGGTACTACGACGGCGCCGGCAGCATCTGCCGAGAAGTCCAAACTGCTCCCCCTCATTCTGTTGGGACTGGGACTGATCGTTCTGCTGCTTGCAGCCTACTTCATCTGGAAGGCTGTCAAAAAAGCCAACCGTGGCTTCGTTGGACAAATCGTTCTGGAAATCAGGGACGAAAATACCGGCGAAAAAACGTATCCGCAATACAAAAAGCTGAACACCTTCCGGGGTAAATTCAATCTGCACCAGTTGCTGCAACTGGCACCGGAATTTGCCGGAACCGATAAGGTAGTGTTCACGCCAGCCAATCAGGACCGTATCATGGTGCGCAGCACTCCGGAGATTACGATTGAAAAATCTGGACGCGCTGTAGATACAGGCAGTGGTCTTGAACTGAAAAACGGCGATCGTCTGACGATTCCGCTGGCAAGCGTGGACAAAACCATTTTGCTGGAATTCATTTCAGTAAACAGCTAAACGAACCCTTAGGAGGTCAAATCTATGAAACCAGTAGTTAGAGAGCATATCCAGCAATTAGACGTATCACTCGGCGGAGGGATCGTAAGCGATAAGATTAGAGTGGATACCATTGATAATCCCATTTTGATTATCGGACTCGGAGGTACGGGTATTGATGCCCTTCTCCGCTTGAAATATCAAATTAACCGCAGATTCAAGCTGCCGGCAGATCCGGTTTCCAAGAAAAAGAGCGAGAAGCCGGACAACGTGGAATTTCTGGCTTTTGAAACAAATGAACAGGATCGCAACAAAAAATATAAAGGGATTGGCCTGGACCCGATCAACGAGTTTGTCCTGCTGTCCAATGCGGAAATCGGCGGATTGCTGCAAAACCGCAGCATTTTGGAGCCGTACATTACGGATTGGCTGTCACCCGAGCTGAGTATTACCGATGGCATGAACGGGGCAGCAGGGGTGCGTCAGGCTGGACGTTTGCTGCTGTTCACCAAAATCAATCAAGTCGTGCAAAGCATTGACAAAAAAATCAAAACCCTGTCTGAAGGCACCAATAAGAAGCTGATGGTGTTCCTGCTGTCCGGTTTGTCCGGCGGTACGGGGAGCGGTACCTTCCTTGATATCTCGTATATCGTCCGTGGGATTATTGAGCGTGATTACGGCTCCGCAGGTGTGGACCGTGTAAATACATTAGGGTATCTGTTTACACCGGACATTAACCTGGCGAACAAAAGCCTGAGCGAGCATACACGCGAATATATTAAAAAGAACGGCTATGCCGCGCTCAAAGAGCTGGACTACTGGATGAATGTAGACAGTCGCGGAGAACGGTTCAAGCAGCAGTATGGCAACATTTTGACTGTGAATTCACCGTTGCCGCCGTTTAATCTGTGCCACCTTATTTCTGCGACGAACACAGAAGGCAAGCTGCTGGAAAACGCCTATGATTACTGCATGAATGTTACCGCCGAGAACATCACCAACTTTATGGCGAGTGAGGAAAAGCAGTCAGGCGAAGAATTTGCCATTCATGACTATATCAGCAACATTCGTACCAATATTGCACAAATGAACAAGGCATATCCTGCCAACTACGATTACAATATTATCGGGGCTTCCTCGGCGGTACTGCCGATGGAGGAAATGACGACATATCTGGCCTACCGGATGTTTGGCAAAATGTCCAAAATGTTCGAGCAATCGCCGAATCAAGAGGATGTCGAGAAGTTTGCCCGCAAGCTGGGCGTGGATCTGGACAGTATGATCAAAAACTTCGAATCCCGCGTCCCTGAGCCGTTGCCAGGCTTTGAAAACAGTGAACGATTAAGCTATAACAATGTGGTCAAAATGCAAGTTGTGAATATGGACACCGAGCTGGAGCAGACCTTCCTGACACGTGCGCGTGAGGAATATATCAAGGCGAAGAAGCAGCTTCCGGGTGAAATTACGGGGCAGTTTACCGACCAAATTCGGCGGATGTTCCTGCATCCCGAGCAAGGGCCGTTTTATGTGTCCCGTATGATTTATACGGAAAAAGGTTTTAGCTTGCTGAAAATGCTGCTTTCCTACATTGAGACGCTGCGTGAATCACTACATCGTATCCCAACGGATATTGAATGGGCGCGTGAACAGGCGGGCGAAAAGCTGGGCGATGCCAAGAGCGCGTTCGTGTCCAAGGATAAAAAGAAAAATGCGTACATTGAAGCGAAAATCAATGAATACTGGCTTCGGGCCGACGTGGAGCGAACAGAGCAGCTTATTGAATTTTATGAAGACCTGTATGATCTGCTGAACAAGGAAAACAGCCGCATTTATAATGTATTTACTGAAATTTTGAATGCCCTGAGCGCAATTTTCGAGAAGAATGGCGATCTGCTGATCAACGGCGAAGAACAATCCGATCACAGAGGCAACAAGACGTACTATTGGAACCTGGTCAGTGTCCCGGATATTTCCGAAGTCGTAACCAAGTTGCTGGATAAGCGTGACGGTGACGATTTGATCCGTGATTTTGCCCAAGAGTTGCTGGAAAATTCGGATCAATGGGTGAAGGATCAGGATATCGACATCATTAGTTCTATCTCCAACTTCCTGACCGATAAGTTCGGTGATCTGATCACCCGTTCGATGGAGGATTTCCTCGTGATGAAATACGGGCAGGATGAGGCCATTGAAAAATTCGTGGAGCGCTATATTGCAAGCAAGCTGGATGAAGAGGCCGTACCTGTTTTTCATCTGAGCAATAGCTCTGGTAACCTGTATTTCCCGTCATGGGGCTTCGTTTCGGTTCCGGTGCAGTCGCCTAATATTCTGAAAGGCGTTCGCAATTATCAAAATAATGCCATTGGTAAATCACACTTTACAATTAAAGAGAGCGAAGTCCGTAACCGGATTTTCTGGCTCAATACGCGCAATGGTGTGCCGTTGTTTGTATATACACCGCTCAAGGTGTATGAAGAAAGCTATGAAAAAACGATTCTTGACCGCGAAGGTATTGGCCGCCATCTAGTGCAAACGGGCCAGAACAACTGGACGAATTTGCCGTCACCGATTCCTGAAAAATCGTGGGGCGAAACGTATGTCAATTCGCGTGTGCAAGCTTACAATGCCCGCATCCGTAACGATTTCGACCGTGCCAAGTCACTTGGCGTGATCCGTGAGAAGGATGTTGACCAGAATACGAGCAGCCGCTTTACTGTGCTGCGTTCACGTGCGCTGGATCTGAATGGTCTGCTGGCAGGCTACGATATGCGTCTGCAAGAATCCAAGCCGAATCTGGGTGAGGTAAAGAGAGCATGGTCTGAGCTAAAACGTCTGCTGGCTGAAGGGCTGGAACAGGCGGGAAGCAAGGACATCTTTGGCAGCATCAATGAAGAGATGGCGAAGGAAAATCTAATCCGTTCACCGGAGTTAACGCAGGTGGTTCGTGAAGAACTGGCGAAATATACACAGATGGAAGCGAAGGCTGCTGAACTGGAAGCCTTGCTGGGCAAATATCAGGATGAGGAAAAATGGCTGGATCAATTCATTCAGGCACTCTATACCGACACGATTACGAAAAAAGGCGCTTTATACGTATATGACCGTGACGAAGAGGAAGAGGCATGGGAGCCGTTTGCTAATGTCATGAAGAGCCGTAATTACGTGGAGTTTGAAGTGTTTACGAATTTCCGTGGTCTGGAAGATAAAAAATATGCAGCCCTGATGCGTAAGGCGGACCGCCGTGATGCTGTCCTGACTTCGTCTGAGGACATTGCGCCGTTGCTGGCGAAGCTGGATGAGCTGGCTGCAACCTACACGGAAGCCCGGAATCAGTTGGAATATGAAAAGGTGGAGCTGGCTAACGGTGCGGAACTCTATGCGTTTTACGCTCAAATGTCCGGGAAATTAAACGATATTCGCAGAAAGTTGAAGTAAAGTATGAGAGAGCAGCTGTTACGTTATGCGGCTGACTATGCAGCCGCAGAGGACCAATTAATCGGTAGCGGGGATGGACGCAGCAGCATCCATTTCCCGTCCGTGTTTCTTTTTATCGGTGACCGTATGGGCCCGGTGATGAACACCATTGCAGATATCAACCGGACCAAGTGGGATAACAGTACGGGGGTAACGTACATTCACATCCAGTCGCAGGAAAACCATGCCGCTGTAGACCGTTCGGTGGATGCTATTGTCCATACGGTAGCGGTACCGGAGGAAAACAGCCACAAAACCGGACGCCGTGATTTGCATCAGGCTTTTTATACACATGAGTCGCAGTTGGTTGAGCTTAACACCGCGTTGCGCCGGGCGAGTGGGCACTTGGCGGATTACGGTCGTTTGTATTCGTCGTTCGAGCGTGTCCATCTATCGATCCTGACGACAGCCGACGATCCCATGAATGTATTGGTTCCCGAGATTACGCTGTTGGCGGAATATATTTTTGCACAGTCCTTTAAGTCGGTGCAGATGGATCTGTACGTTTTGATCAGCGAAAGCGATCAGACAGCCCAATTTGGCTATAGCAGCGCAGCGTCAGTCGCTTTTATGAGAGAACTGGACTATTTCCAAAGTCCGGATTATACGTTCACGGCGCCACTGCATATGACTGAGGACAGACTGACCATTCCAGTATCTCATGCTCCGTCGCCGTTGTTCGATCTCGTCTATGTGCTGTCCGACAAGAACGAACGCGGTGTAACGGTGCCGAATAGCCTGCGAGAGAGCTGTGATATCATTTGCCACATTCAGCTTCTCAAAAACCGCTATCAGGCGGGAGATTCCTATCGGTCACAGGATGGGGGGTACAACAATACATCGTTTAAAAACAACATTATGACGGAATCCGGGCGTCAGGGCTATGTGTCGGCCGGATTTTCCCGGGTCAAGCGCCCTAATGAGTCGATTGCGCTTACGGTGCTGCATCACTTTTATGTGAAACTGCTGGCCCGTATGAGAACAGAGCAGGAATGGGATATACGCGATAAGCTGGATTATTTCGGTTTGGATGCTGCCGAGCGCAGCCGTACACGAAATGACCTCGTTCCTGGTAATGAGGCCATTACGGACATGAGCGCTTTAATGACCAGCGGAGCCAGCTACGGCTCGTTAAAGCGAATGACACTGCGCGAGGCGGAGGAAGCCTTGTTCGGACAGGGCTGTGAAGCCTTTTTCCGCGATAATTGTGAACGGATCGTACAGAAACGGTTGGGGGATTTTCAGGCGGAATTACGTCTGCAAACGGCTGTGAACGAATCGGCCAAGGAGCACCCCGAGATCGGTTTGTTCGAGCTTACGGACTGGACGGATGAGAATAAGACCGGGAATGTGCTTACCGCCCTTCGGGGACTGATTCGTGATACGTCCAATGATTTGCAGATCAGCGCTGCTGAGCTGGATGCCCTATATAGCGGACGGGTGGAGGATCAGCCATTTCAACGCTTACCGCTGATGGATAAGCATAATGTGCGCAGCTTGATCCGTTACCTGACTGAGACAGTTTACGGGCACAAGCTGCACATGCTGCGGATTCAAACGGATCTGGAGCTATTTCGCCGTTATGAGCTGGCTCTTGAAAAGTGGCATATGCAGGCGAGACATATTACCGTACAGCTTGCCAATTTGGAGCGTGATCTCCATCAGACTGCAACGGACAGCGTCCGTCAGGCTGACAGCTATACAGGCCAAAACCTGTTTGAGTATTACGAGCGTGTGACGGAGGATGTCATGCGTGAGCTGGAGACCAAGCGGGGGAAAGCCGTATTCTTTGATGTCCGGCATATGGGTCCTGTATCCGGTTTGCTGGATGGAGGTCCGTCAAAGCTGGTGGATCGACTCACACAGACTTGCCGCACTCTGATCCTTAGCGCACAGCCGTTTAACCAGACATTCGAGGAAGAATTGCTGCGGCGGGCGAATGTGGCTGCTGCCTATGAAAATCGGCTGGTTGTTCCGAAGGATGAGCTGTTTAAAAAACTGTACCAAACGCTGGAGGAAAACGGTGGTATTAACATACGTTTGCTGGATTACACCCATGAGCATCGGTATGAGGAAAAATATTTCTTTGGTGACTATGAAGGCGAATTTCTCCCGTATGCACTGGATGTGGATATTACCTCGCGTATTTACAAGCTGGGGTTTGTGCATGAGCGTCGCAGCAGCGGGGTAGAAAAGCTTCATTTGATGGGTGGTTTCCATCTGGAGGATCTGATGGTCTACCGCAACGGCAAGACGTATTATGAGACATATATCGCGAATGGTTTCGTGTTTCACGGGATCAACGCGGATCGGCTGCCGGAACTGCGGTAGCAGCAGATTTATCCTACGAGGAATTTGCACAATCCTCCTACTTTAATTATGGAAGGAAGCAACGATTCTTATGAAGCACCGTAAATTTAATGTTCTCCTATTGCTGTTCGGCTTGCTGGGCGCTGTGGTGGGCTTCATCATTGGAGAGCTGATTCTTAACAAACTGATAGGCCACTGGCCACATATCATCGTGATTGGGCTGTATTTTGGCATCATAGCGCTGTGCATTGGTCTGGGATGCCTGATGGGTGAATGGATTTCGCCACAACTGAACGGGCCGTCATGGCGGCAGCGGTACTCTGGGCTGTCCTGGAAGCTGCTGGTGCCTGCTACGCTGGTAATGCTGTTCGTGGCAGGGCTGTTACTGGAGCTGGGCTATCAGGTGAACCCGGAGGGCCGCAAAAGCGTACAGGACCTCGTGCTCGTCATTGATAATTCCGGGAGTATGGAGCAAACAGATCCCGACAATGAACGTCTGACAGCCGCCAAGAGTTTAATTGGCCAAATGGATGGAGACAAGCGGGTAGCCATCGTTTCCTTTGAGTCCACTGCACAGTTGGTTCAGCCGTTTACCCCGATTGGCACAGATGCGGAGAAGCAAGCCGTTTATGCCAAAATCGACAGCATGCAGACCTTAATGACAGGCGGCACAGAAATCGGTCTTGCTTTGGATGAAACCATCAAAGAAATCGAAACTCAGGGTAATGCGGACAAGGGCTCTCTCGTTATTATGCTGTCTGACGGCTTTAGTGATCTGGATAGCCAGACGGCATTGGCTCCTTACATCGCCCGGCAGATTCCGATTAATACAATCGGTTTGAAGCTCGCTGAATCCGATGGTATAGCATTATTGCAAAATATTGCCCAAATGACGGGTGGAACTTACTTCAATGTGGCGAATGCGCAAGGTCTTACTCAGGCGTTTGGTAAAATTTATGACAAAATCGGCGACCGTACACTGGTAACAGAGCGAACAGGTGAGTATGCCGACAGTCTGTATTTTGCCATTTACCGTGTAACCGCACTGGTAATTATTGGAGTACTGCTGGGATTGGCACTCGGACTGATGTTCGATAACCGTTTTCTGGCCCGGAATTTCGCGATTGGCGGGATTCCTGCGGGCTTGCTGGCTGGCTTTATTTTGGAAAAGGGCCTGTCCGGCTCGCCCATCGGTGATTTGATGATTCGTTTGGTGGCTGCGCTCGTATTGGCGGCTCTGATCGCGGTCTTCTCGCTCGTGTTGCCAGTTGCGGAAAATACTCGCCGTTCTTCCGGAGGAGGAAGCCCTGGTAACCCATCAGGTCGCCGGAGAGGGGAACCGGAAGGCCCTCCGCGCAATCGACGCAGCAGTGGATTTTAGAACGGGAGGCTGGAACTAATGCAGTATAGGGACGCGCAGCCCGGTGATCCTGTTATTTCGGAGCTGAGCCACAAAATTGACGATAACCGGGTTGTGCTTCGCTGGCAGTGGCCAGAAGGAATCGCCGTGGTATATATTGCGAAACAATTAGCCGATCCGGGTGTGAATGGGCAGGAAGATGCCGAAGCGTTGCCGCCTTTTTCAAGCCTTAAGCTCTTCACACGTGAGGAGTACAAGGCTGCTGGCAGCTACCGTGACCGAATCGATGGCATTGGACGCGTGCGATATACCGTGTATCCGGCTGTACGGGAGGACGGAGATACTTTTGTGATCCGTCAGGAGGATGGAGCTAACCGGCTGGAGCTGAGCACGGGTAGAGCTAAAATCAGATATGCGGTCCACCACAAAAAAGGCTGGTTTCGCAGCCGCAAAACGGTGCAGATTCAGGTGACGGCTGAAGTTCCTGTTCCGCAGGAGGCGCTTTGCTATGTGAAAAAGCGTGGTGGCTATCCGGCTGACCGGGAAGACGGAACCTTGTACCCGTTTACGGCACCGTTTGTCGCGGGACGGAATGTGTTGCCCGCTGTCGAAGTGGGCGGAGATGAATTTGTGCGGCTGTTTTTTACGGACGGCCAGAAATATGGCACGGTATATGAATTAGTCCCTGAATGAAAGGAGGCCGCAACCGATGAGTTTTCTTAGCAATTTATTCAGAAGAAAGCCGCAGGCAGCACCAAGGCCGTTATTTTATGATATTGTGTGCCCTTATTGCTTTAGTAAGTTTTCCCCGGAGGAAGTTGTATTCCGTGCTTCCCATCACCGTGAGGATGACGAGGATTACGCTTTGGGCGAGGACGAGCTGCTGAACAAATATCGGGAGCGCTTTGGTTTGGACAGCGTGCATGATATGGAAGCCATTCTTCGTCCCCTTGATGTTCCTGAGGAACACCGTTTGTACTCGGATCATGTACTGACAGGTCTGACGGATCGCTACGGCGAGCTGACACGTCGCAGATTGTGTCCACATTGCCATAATGAGCTGCCGGTGACCGCAGGCAAGGTGCCGAGTAATATCATTTCGATTATTGGAGCTTCACAGGCAGGAAAATCCGTCTATATGACCTCCCTAATTCACACGTTGCAGCATGTTACGGCCGATCATTTTGATGCGGCTTGCATGCCACTGAATGCAGAGATCAGCCGCAAGTTCCGTACGATGTATGAGGAACCGTTGTTTGAGCGTGGGGATCTGCTGACCTCCACACAGAAAGAAAAGATGCAGGAGCCTTTTATCTTCCAGTTTGTGTTTAAGGATGAGGAGAAGCCGCCACTGACGCTGGTGTTTTTTGATGTCGCCGGTGAGGGGATGGTCGATCAGGACTATCTGGGTCTGCACGGTCAGCATATTAAAAACTCGGCGGGCATTTTGTTTATGGTTGATCCGCTGCAAATCCGCTCTATTCGGGAGCGTATCAAGATCAACATCGGGGACAAGCCGGGCGAGTTTGTTTCACAATATGATGAGCCGCGTGATGTTGTACTTACGATGTTCGGTGATTTTATCGCATACCAGGAAAAAGGGAAGACGGACATTCCAACCGCCATTGTCCTGACCAAAAGCGACATGCTCACTGCGCTGTCAGATGAAGAAGGCACGTACATCAAGACAAACAGCAATATTTTTAATCCAATGGAGCACCGGAAATATATGGATTTGAATGAGTTTGCTAACATTGATGGCGAAGTGCGACGGTTCATTGAAAAGGTGGATAAGCCGTTCAAGGGCACGATGGATGTGTATTTTACAGACACGGCCTATTTTGCGGTTTCCGCCTTGGGCAGCAATCCAGTAGATCAAAAGCTGCAAGGGCTGGTTAGTCCGATCCGTGTGGATGAGCCCTTCATTTGGCTGCTCTACAAGCTGAAGTACATTGAGGGGAGAGAATCACAGTGAGTAATTCTACCTCTCATTTGATACAGCAGCAGATGTACACACGGGAACGGCGTGGTATTTTCCGTTCAACGGAAGGTTTCGATACGGTGGCCAATTCCAAGGGGCTGGACACTTCTTTTATTAAAAAGGTGCTGCATCCCTTGTGTGTGTATGATGCGCCTGCTGCTTTAACGGCGCGTGGCGAGAAGCAGGAGAGCGTCTACCCGGAAGCCATGCATCTGGTACGGACGGAGTCCGGAGATGTGGTGCTAGGACGCAGTATCTACAAGGCAGCGGATTTTACTGGGTTGCGGAGCGCCTTTTTTACGCACAATTATGTGATTCCAGGCGGGCATGGTGAATCTCCGTCGGATTACAAGCAGTGGCTGAACACATCTTTTGTCGATACTTACGATATTGAGCAAGGAACGGAATTGCCGGAATTGGAGCGTCTGCCGGGTGGGAGCGTATTTCCATCTGTTGATCCGTCTGCGGTGCTGTCTCAATTGCAGCTCAGCGAAGAAGTTTTCAAGCAGATTCTATATGCAGTCATGATGTCGGCTACGGGCCGTAAAAAGGTATATATAGCACTGAACGTTCCAGTAGAAGCGGTGGCATCTTCAGCCAAGCTGCTGCTGGGTGTGTTGTATGCGGCGCTGCCTTATGCATTTCGCAACAGGCTCGGATTTCTTACATATGCGAAGGAGCCACACAGCAGAAAAGGCATTCATTTGATGTTTGTTGAGCCTTTCAGTTTGCGTCCCGGGGATCGGAATGTGGAAAAGGATTTTGTATTTGACCTGACTAACAGTGGTCGGGTACTCAATGTGGATGCAGAGCAGGTGAGACAGCCGTATTTTGACTGGATTACCCGTACGTTGCTGAATGGCGAGACGCCAGACGATTTTTTCAAATTTGCGGAGCAAATGCTGACGGGCATGGAGGCAGGGCGTGATCTGACGCTATCCAGCTATCACGAGCTCATTACACTGTACAGAATAGAACAGGAAGAACGCGGGTTATATAACGAACGGCGCATTTCCGTACTGAGAAGCTTAACCGACTATTTATCTTCTCCCGATGCGTTGCCACGTAAAATGCGGTTGAATGACTTATTTCTGTCGTTTTTTGATCATGAATTTGATCGGGTGAAGGATGGATATATTCCTGACGTGGGTCTGGTTGACTGCTTCAAGGATTACTATAAAGTTCACGCGCGTAGCAGCGAGAATCGGTTGGTGGAATATTTGATCCGCTCGCTGAATAACGCCTATACCGCCAGAAATACGGAAGCTGTCACTTATATTTATCATACGATTGAAGAAAATCCTTCATTGGGCAAGTCGTATTTTACGAAGGTACTGGGTAATCCGGCGCTCACAAAGCTGCTGTTTATTCCTTACATGGATAGCCAGATGAAAAGAACACCGGATGTGAAGGGGCTGCTGGCTGTCGTGCATGAATGGGGCAGTCGATATATTGAAGTATCGGCGAATGCCGATTTTCAGCTTTTGGCTGAGTCCGCATTGATGGGCAAACTGCGTGCCGAAAGAAAGCCGGTAGAGGCTGTGGCTGCTATTCATCAACGGTTGCAACAATGGGAAACTAGCTCTGCGGTGAGCCAGTTCTCTCCACTGGAGCAATCCGGGTTAACGGAACGCTTGCAGGAAGCGTCGGATCGGTATTTGCTTACGGAAGTGGAGCTCAAGGAAATCTCGCCTGATCAGGTCGTACAGATTCCGTTCTTGACACGTCCTGATTTGGTGCAGTGGGTCGGGAAACTGCATGCCCCGCTCAAGGGACAAGCGGTGCGCTTGATTGCGGCTTACGATTGGTTTGGCACGGAGAACCCGGAACCGTCAGTGCTGGAGGGGCTGGAGCCGGGCGAAGTGGAAAAGGTGCAGGATTGGGCTTACAGTTGGCTGCCCCAGCAGCTTGCGGAGGGCTATTTTGCCCGTCTGCTGCCCGCCTTCTATCGTTCTGATGGCACGGGCGAAGGAATACTGGATTTTGCCCGTCTGGTTAGCTCGATCCGCAAATGGGCGAAGGATAACGATACGATGTACCGTTTTATCCGCTGGTCGGAGGGACATGCCGAATTTGCTACGCCACGAGGCGGTTTTGAACCAGCCTACCGACGTGCGTTGCTTTTGTTCTTCCAGAAGGAAGGACGCGAAGGGCTGCATAAAAAAACGCTGTGGCGTGAATATTTTGAGCCTGCCAAGCCTGTTTTTAAAAATTTCTATCTGACAGCGAGGCATGAGACGGATACACCTTTAGTCAAAACGCTTCGTCGCTTCCGCAAGGGTGGGCTGATCTCCGGGATCGTGCTTGTCGTCATTGCAGGCGCGCTAGGCGGCCTGAAAGCAGCGGGCGTAATCGGCTCGGAAGCCACGCCAGCACCTGTCACTACACCCAAGCCAGTGCAGCAGCCTGTAGTGGAGCCAACAGCACCCGTAAAGGAAGAGCCTACGGCGATTGTGACTCATGTACCCAACACCAAGGCGACTACGAAAATGGTCAAGCTGCTGTTTGCTTTTCAAACATCGGCGGAGCAGGCGGCGTTTAAGCCTAAAAAGCTCGTCATTGTCGGTGCGGATCAACAGGAGTATTCATACGAAAATTTTACGCTTGCTGAACAGAACGACAAGGAAGCAGCCAGTAAAGCTAACACGGGTCAGCCCGGTGATGCGAAAACCGGCAGTGCCACTATAGGAAGCACGATAGCAGGGGAGGCTACTGGCTCAACGGTTGGCGGAGGTACATCCAGCAGAAACAGCGCGTATCAGGTTGGAACGGTGACAGGCCAATCGGGCGCAGGCACGACATCGGGGACTCCTACAGGAGAGAGCGGCACAGCAACCGATGGAACCGGAACCGGCTCTGACGCACCAACCAAGTATGACCTGAAGCAGTATCCTTATCGCACACTGCTGACCATTTGGCAACGACTGGAGCTAGACGATGCTAGTACAGTTACGGTGGATGGAGAAGAGTACCCGCTGGTTCAAGTGAAGACTGCTGATTAAACAAGCAAAATGAAATAGAAATGAAGTAAAAGACGGGCTTCCTTACAGGGCTCGTCTTTTACTGTAATCTCTTTTATATTTTCCGTAAGTATTGACACCAGATAGGCGACTGTTTAAGATTAGTTGGAATTCAAACTATTAAAATTCAATGATTGTGGAGGTTAGTAACGACATGGGAAGTGAGGTGTATCCCGTTTGTCTCCCTTGGGAGGAAGAGAGCACGATGTATTTAATTAAATGGATTTTCACAACAGTCCGGCGCGAGATTGAGACGGCGTTGCGTCCTTTGGGGCTTACCTCCCCGCAATCGCAGACGCTTTATATACTGGCAATGTCGCCAGGAGTGACCAATACGGATTTGGAAAAGCTGCTGCTTATTGATAAATCAAGCGTTACCAGCCTGGTGAACGGGATCGTTAAGAAAAACTGGGCAGTACGCAAAAGTCACCCTCAAGATGCGCGTATGAAGCAGATTTATTTGACTGAGGAAGGCTGGAAAATTCACAAGGTAGCTGAGCATACAGTTGAGCAGATTAAAAGCTCGGCAGGCGAAACATTATCTGTGGGGGAGTTAGAGATTCTTCGAGGTCTGTTGAAAAAAATACTTCACAATTACCGTCCTGCGAACGCCCGCGTTTGAACGGATATGCACGGATAGGGGTACTCAAAAGCTGAGTTATTACAGCATAGATAGATTTTACAGGAGAGGGAAGAGACCCGATGATAAAAGAACAAACTTATCCCAATGCGGATAAGCTTATGCGTGTGTTGGCCTTCACACTTGTTTTTTCAGTGATGAACGCCTTTATGTTTAATGTAGTCATGCCTGTAATTCGCGAGGAGTTCCATATTAGTGCTTCCGATGTGAGCTGGCTGTTGACCGGTTATATGATTGTGTATGCGGTTGGCTCGGTGACCTATGGAAAGCTGGCGGACAAATACCGTCTCAAGGATTTACTGACGTTTGGGATTATCTTTTTTGCGTTAGGCTCGCTTATTGGTCTGTTGGCCAATCAATTTTGGCTGCTGATTGTAGCCCGTTTGCTTCAGGCCGCAGGGGCTGCTGTTATTCCGGCGACAGCTATGATCATTCCTGTCCGCTATTTCTCTGCTGAAAAAAGAGGACGCGCCTTGGGCATTACTGCAATCGGATTGGCACTGGGTACGGCGCTGGCTCCGATTATTTCCGGCTTGATTACAGGCTTTGCAAGCTGGCGTTTTCTGTTCGTTATTTCCATGCTGCCGGTTATCGCCTTGCCGTTCTTTCGCAAATATTTGGACGACCAGCGTGGAGAGAATCAGAAATTTGATTTTCTCGGTGGATTGCTGCTGGGTGGCACGGTGGCCTTCTTATTGCTTTCCATTTCGCAAAGCAATAGTATATTTTTTCTGGTCGGGATTGTGCTGTTTGCTCTGTTTATATGGCGGATTACTACCGCTAAAGATCCATTCATTCAGCCCAAGCTGTTCAGAAACAAGCAATATTCCTACGGATTGTTTATAGCCTTTTTGGGAGCAGGGGTCAGCTTTGGGCTGCCATACCTGGCGCCGCAGTTTCTGAACAGTCTCAATCAGCTTACGCCTGCAACAATTGGATTGATTATGTTTCCGGCTGCTATTGCGTCGGCGTTGCTTGGTAAAAGCGGTGGGCGTTTGGCCGATAGCAAAGGAAATTCATTTCTCGTCTACACGGCAGTTACGCTTATGTTTATCTGCTTTATCAGCTTGTCTACCTTTGTGGGCGCGTCTCCGTATCTCATTTTATTTTTGCTCATTTTCGGCAACGTAGGTCAAACCTTTATGCAGATTGCCATGTCTAACACGATTTCCCGTACCTTGTCGAGGGATCAGATTGGTGTTGGAATGGGGCTGCTGTCTCTGCTGAATTTTATTTCCGGTGCAGTGACGACAAGTATTTTGGGCAAAACGCTAGATACCTCGTCTACCTTTCACCTGAATCCTGTCGTATCCAACGTACAGGTGTTCAATTTTAGCAATATATTTACGGTGCTTGCGCTGATTGCGCTCGCGACCATGGCACTTTACGCCTTGCAGCTCCGCCAGGGCCCACGCAGCAATACGCCTGCTGCTCAGCAAGGATAAACATTTTATGCAAACTCATGCCAAAACAAGGGTATAATATAGAAGGAAAAGTTCATCTACGGAAGGATGGAGTGTCCGGCATGACAAGAAACCTTCAATATGTACCCTATGGCTATGAGCCTCCAGTCGAGACGCATAAAGGGACTATGATCTATTATGATATGTTTGAGCAGATTACAGCTGGAGAGCTGGAGATTTTTGCTGAAACGGGAGCTGCGTTATCCTTTAAAAAGCTGGTACTATACCCGTTGCATGAGGAAACAGTCAGAAGAATGTGGAAGCAGTCGGTTCGCTCGTATTACAAGCGGGTGGATGCTCTTGGGGAGTGGCAGCGCGAGCAGGCTTTGGGTGCTGTCGTAATCGAGAGCTGGGAAGGTAAACGCAAAAAGTATACGCCGATTGAAGCAGCAATCCGTTTTCTGGCGGAAAAATATACTCCCCCGCTTTTTCTGTACATGAGTCCTGAAACTGCAAATTTGTGTGCATCCTATGCATCGTTTGATGAATGGATCAGAAACGTCAGATTGCTGCTTTCCACTGAGCCATTAGAACTTCATCCGAAGCTGGCACAGTACCGTAATCGCTGGAATTCAGTAGAAGAAGCCATAAACCGTCAGTCAAAGGTTGACAAAGAGCACCATGAATTATAGAATAGAACTAATCGTAAAAATTACTATTGTAATTGTATACCATGTATTCCATTTAAGGAGGAAGAGAAATGCGCGTAATTGTTACCTTGGCATGCACCGAATCTGGTGACCGCAACTATACAACAACCAAGAACAAAAGAAATCACCCGGAGCGTCTTGAAATGAAAAAATACTCTCCGCGTCTGAAAAAGTATACGATCCATCGTGAAACTAGATAATTTGGGTTTGCTACATAGCAACCTGAATTATTTTGCATCCTGAACGAAGTCTGAAATCTATTGATACAGGGCTTCATAAAGGAGCCATAGCATGGTCTCTCCACTTCATGATGAAGAAATCGTGTTAAGTTTGCAAAAGCCTGCGTTATGGAACCGGCGAAAACTTGAATTAGTCCAGTGGATAGAGCGTCCAAAGATAAAGCTTACGCCTAAGCGAATGGCTTTTTTCATGGCTGTACGATAGATGCGGAGCTGCATGGTACGCTTTGCCTTTTGAATCGAAAGCACGTGGCTACCGAGTTCTCCTGTGCTGGTGTCAGCATTTGGGACGAGCCGGAGGACCATTCACTATATGCTTATATAACGATGAAGGCTGACGAAAGATTCGGAGCGTTCGTGCAATGGGCGATGCGATATATGCGGCATCGTTTGCTTGTCGTTTACGAACCTGAGCACAACCCTTACGATCTGTCGTCTTTTTTTTCTGGGACATAACCGTTCCTTTTGCTAAGTGATGGAATGTTGCGCCAGTACGTTTGAGTTTGAACCAATAAAATGATATGAAAGCTTAGGTGAATAATATGAAAAAAGATCTTCATCCAACATTGAACAAAGTTATCTTTTTGGACCCTAGCTGTGGATTCTCTTTCCTGAGTGCTTCCACTAAGTATTCCCAAGAAACGATGGAATGGGAAGATGGCAACACATACCCGGTTATCCGTGTAGATACCAGCTCCGCTTCTCATCCGTTCTTCACTGGTAAACAAAGAAACGTGGATATCGGTGGACGTGTGGATCGCTTTAACAAAAAATATAACCTTTAGAACAAGACGAGCGTTATGTTCACGGATTATACAAATAATTCGTGGACGTCGCTTTTTAAAACACCTCCTGCAGATGCAGGAGGTGTTTTTGTCTTAATCCAGAACTGCCATTTAAAGCGAAATAAAGCACTGCTCCCATTGGTCGGTAATGGATGCTTTATCCAGTTGCTCCCCAATGAGCGTGACATACCCCTGACTCACGGGGAGCGCGGTGGGCTGCCACTCCAAGTGACTGCCTGAATATTGCAAGAGCATCGTACCTTCGTGCGGAAGCACGCAATAGCCTTTTGCGCGAAGCAGGGAGGAGCCGATTCCAGTCAGGAAGCTTTCCAATCGTTCCTTTTCCAGCGACTGTAAAGTATATTGATGCAGCGTTAAGCTCTCCAGACGGGAAAACGAATGGGGCTGGTTGGGATCGTGGCTATGACTGTGCCCAGAAATGACCTTGAATGCTGTACTTCTGGAAATACTGCCGGGTTGCCCGATACCTTTGACAGAAATAGGGTCGTCCGATGCCGTTGCATCGGTTCGTTGCGCCTGTGCTGCTGGTGCGGGTTGAGATACCTGTACAGGTTTTGCGGCAACGGATACGGAGGCCAGTGCAGGCTCCAGCAGGGGTCCAAGGTCAACCCGGCTATACTCAGCGGTTTGCAGCTTGGCCGTATCATTGAGCTTGCGAATGCTCTTGACAACCCTCTTCACTTCGCGGCTACTTGCCGCATCTGTCTTGTTCACTACAATGAAGTCTGCGGTGCGAAGCTGCCCGTGCAGGGTCTGGACCAGTTCCTTGTCAGCGGTGAAGCGGCTATTGTATTCATGAAAAAGCTCAGCGTCCACAACACTGATGCTGTGAACCAGATAAAGCCGATCCGCCAGCAACGGGGAGCGAAGCTCTTCCAGCACTTGCTCAGGGTTGGCTACTCCGGTGGTTTCCATGAAGATCAGATCCGGGTCCTGACTGAGCAGGGTGTGCAGAGCGCCTGCCAGCTCATTTCTTTTGCTGCAACAAATGCAGCCCTCCAGCAGTCCCTCCACCGATACGTCAGGCATTTCTTCAGTAATAATGGCACCGTCTACATCGTATTCACCCATTTCGTTCATTAATACTGCGGGACGGAGCGGAATTTGGCGGGCATGGGCCAGCAAGCGCAGAAGCAGCGTCGTTTTACCGCTTCCAAGAAAACCGCTGATTAATATCACAGGAACCTTGTTCATCATTATTCCTCCTTGATAGGGTTAGTGTGCTGCATTCAAGCGATCAAAGGTGGCTACTGAATCTGCCTGGGTATAAACATAAGGGGATTCCGGCTGTGCGACTGCGGTTATTTTCTCGGATCGAATTTCGAGTACGGGTGCATTGCCTTTCTGTGTGGCATGTAATGTGCCTTCAATGGTCACCCACGTATCCTTGTCAAAGGACGGGGCCTTCTTGGATTGGACGATGATTCCGAATGGCATGGCATCGGCGGTACAGCACATAACAAGGAACCTTCCCACCGCAAATAGACCTTTGCCCGGCAGGCTGCCGTCTTTATAGACAAAGCCAGTCACCTGCACCTTTTTTCCTTCAAAAGCGTGCTTATACAATTCGATGGCCCCGATAGTCTCGGAGAAAATTTCCGGTTTGATCAGTATGATCGGCTGCTGGTACAGACGCTTCGCCAGCTCGGCAAATTCTACATTGTACTTATCAGGCGGAACGAACAGCTTATCCAGCGTTTCCTGACTCCATTTTCCCCCTGCGGGGGGCGAGGCTGAGCTAGAAGATGCAGTAGATAAAATGGAGGATACAGGTGCTTTCGTGGTTTGTGTATCTGTTTTGCGTCGGATCTCCGGGTTGGGATACGTGAAGGACATGCCTTTTTTGGCCGCCATATCACTGCCAAGCGCCTGATTGGGCAGCAGCGAACCGAACAGCAGCGGAATGAGCAGCATTCCATATACGAGCATTTTTTTGAACCAGCCTTGCGGTAACGGATGCTCACAATCACATAAATCCTCACCTTCTCGGTCCCCGGCTATGCCGTGCCATGCCATGGCCAAAGCGATAAACAGCAAGGGCACGGGGCAGAGCAGGAGCAGCTTTTGCATTTGCGGAGCCAGATAGTAATGAAGGGAATTCGAGCGGCTCAAGGTGATGATATACACAGCCAATCCAATCATGAGCAAGGAGCGCATGCCATACTGCCAGCGCATGCTAAAGGTTGAATTCACGTTCGTATTCACCTCCCCAATAACCATTCAGCAGCTATAGAGCCCGCCAGGACGAACGAAACAATGAGTAAGCACAAGACGGCGACAAATTTGGTGCGGAAGGTGCTTAGCAGCATGAGCGTGCCTTTGAAATCCAGCATCGGGCCTAATACGAGAAAGGATGCCAGCGGACCCAGTGTAAAGGTATGCGAAAAAGCAGTAGCGACGAAGGCGTCGGAGGTGGAGCATAGCGACAGGACGTAGGCAAAGCCCATCATAAAGGCGTACGAGCCAGCCGTTCCATCGCTTAGCGAAAGCATTTCATCACGCGGGATGAAGGTCTGTATGCAGGCTGTCAGCAACGCGCCGATAATGAGATATTTGCTCATGTCCAAAAATTCGTCGCCAGCATGTACAAAAAAGCCCCGCCATGTGCGATTGTGCTGATGAGTCTGGTTGTTCTGCCTTTGCTGGCTAAAAGAGAGCAATGACCTTTTGAGCGGATGCACACGCACAAAGGCATACACGATCAGCCCAATGATCGCGGAAACGGCAAAGGCCAGCCCTATTCGAACGGCAGTGACCTCGGGATGGGAAGGGAAGGCCATCATCGTCGCAGCCAGCACTACGGGATTGATAATCGGCCCGCTTAAAATAAAGGTGATGCCCATATAGGCAGGCATTCCCTTGAGCATCAATTGGCGAACGACAGGGATCATGCCGCATTCACAGATGGGAAACAGCAGACCCAGCAAGGAGGCCAGCAGGACACCCGACACAGGATGCGCAGGCGCTATTTTACGAATCCATGTCTCTGGTACGAGCCATTGCAAAAGGGATGAGACGAGTACACCGATAAGGAGAAACGGGACAGCTTCCAGAAAGATGCCCATAAATACCGTTTTTAACGGTTGCAGTTGACTCATATCTAACAAACGAAGCCATCGGGGAGATAGCGTAACAAGCACAGGGATGAGAAAGGCAAACGGAATCATAAAAGGCAGCATTTTCAACAGCGTACTGGTTTTCATTCCACGGCTCCTTGGGAATAAGGGTTCTTGTCTACATTCTATGCCTGTAATGGGACAAACATGTCCGCTGGTAGCGTATGAAGTACTCCCTTATAGACGGTTCATGCGTGAACATCTATATAATTGTGTTCTTTAATTGGACAATGTGCCTATACCAATTTGTAAATATTACGATTAAAATCCGATAAACGATTGCAAGAAGGAATTTTTTACGGTACGATCCATATTAAAACGTTGGAAAGACAAGGAGGATTTTATGATACCGATTGTTGTTTTGTCTGGATTTCTGGGTAGCGGTAAAACAACTCTTCTTCAGCATGCGCTGGCTTACTATAAAGGGCAGGGGCTCAAGCCAGCTATTTTGATGAACGAGTTGGGCGA
The DNA here is from genome assembly GCF_005217525.1 of Paenibacillus terrae. Classification (GTDB taxonomy): domain Bacteria; phylum Bacillota; class Bacilli; order Paenibacillales; family Paenibacillaceae; genus Paenibacillus; species Paenibacillus terrae_C. The sequence continues at coordinate 25,888 of NZ_PNXQ01000016.1, forward strand.
TGTTAACTTGGACGGCAGCCTGGTGAACGATCAGGCTCCCATGAAGGAAATGCTTAGTGGCTGTATATGCTGTACCATTCGTGGAGATTTAGGCGTTGAGCTGATGAATCTTGCCGAGGAATATAAGCCGGACGTGATTATCGTAGAATGTACCGGAGTAGCTAATCCGATGGAAATTGTAGATGCCGTGACAGATGCCTCCATATATTCCACTATGATTTTACAATCCGTCATTACAGTGGTGGATGCCCGTCAGTTTCTGGATTTTGCGTCAGGTCACGAGAGAAACAAGTCGTATCGCCTGATGCAGGATCAGCTTCGATGCGCTTCCAGGCTGATTATTAACAAAACTGATTTATTGGCTGCCGGGGAGTTGCCAAAGGTACAGGCACTCATCAAAGAATTAAATCCGTATGCGCTGACGGTGAGCACGCAACGGAGCGACGTGGACGCTGATACTTTTTTCGCTATTCAAGGAGAGGATCGCATGGACGTTTCGGGGCAAAAGGAGTCAACTGCCGATAGCGAAAATAATCTTCATCGTTCGGAAAATCATCCACACGCTCATGATCATGAAGACCATGCAGACCATCACCATCATGACCATGACCACGAACATGGGGAGCATTATCATTCCTACGACCATGTAGTTGTTCACACGCATTTCTTTGGACAACCTGTGCCACGCTCCGAGTTTGAACAGTTGTTTCGCAGTTTGCCAGCTGAAATTTACCGAGCCAAAGGAATTGTGCGTTTTCTGGAATCAGAGGGTCAGATGATGTTCCAGTTTGCCTACCGGGAGCTGGAAATCATTCCGATTCGCCCGCAAAAACAGGTAAACGATGTAGCCGTCGTCATGGGCGAAAATTTCTCTGCTTCCGAAATCGAGGAACGGTTGAGAAAGCTGGAAGCGGCTGAAAAGCCTTTGACTGGTTCATGACGTCAGGAATGAGTGGCATGTAAAGTAAACGAGTAAAAGACCTGCAAAACATTGACGAACCTTTTCTAAACTGTTAAACTTGCTAATGCGTAAAGGTTACGTTTATCAAACGCTTGTTTTTTTATTATCTAATCGTAATAATTACGGTAGATGGTTTAATGAGAATAAACGACCTGGAGAATCTGCGCGGAGGTATGCCGTTCAGATGGCTCCAGGCTTTTTAAAGGAAAGGGAGATTTGCGTCATGTTATTAGCCTCACTGGAACAAGTTACATTTGGCTACGGGGATGTTCCTAACCTGGTAGATGCCAATGTTGAAATTTTTTCTGGCGAATTTGTGGCCATTACCGGGCCGAATGGGGCTTCCAAATCGACAATGCTCAAATTGTTGCTCGGTTTGCTTCAACCTTGGAAGGGCAAGGTGTTTATGTCCGACCGCACAGGTGAGGGCAAGAAGCTTGTTGTTGGATTCGTATCGCAGCAAATTGCTGCTTTTAATGGCGGATTTCCAAGTACTATCCTGGAATTTGTCCGTTCAGGAAGATACACTCATGGCTCCTGGTTGCGCCGCATGCGGCCCGAGGATCATGAACGGACAGAGCAGGCGCTTCGTCAGGTAGGCATGTGGGATTTGCGTCATCGTAAAATCGGTGAGTTGTCCGGTGGACAGAAGCAGCGCATCTGTGTTGCACGAGCGCTCGCTCAGGAATCGGATTTGCTCATTTTGGATGAGCCCACGACCGGAATGGATCAGGAAAGCCGTCATCACTTCTACGATCTGATGAATCAGCAGGTTAAGGAATATGGAAGAACCGTCGTCATGGTTACGCATGGCCTATCGGAAGTGCAGCATTATCTGGATCGTATTATTGAGCTTGAGAGGAAGGAAGATGGCGGATGGAAATGCTGCACTACGACTTCATGCAGCGGGCATTTTGTGCCGGTGGGGTAATTGCACTGCTGGCCTCGGTGCTTGGAGTGTACCTGATGCTGCGGCGTCAGGCGCTGATGGCGGACATGCTATCGCATGTATCGCTGGCAGGGGTGGCAGCGGGAGCCTATTTGGGCATTAATCCGACGATAACCGGTTTTATTGTGGCTATAATCGGAGCGATTATCGTTGAATACGTCCGCAGGTCTTATAAAACGTACAGCGAGATTTCTGTGGCAATTATTATGGTAGGTGGCCTGTCGACGGCTGTTATTTTAATGAACCTGAATCAGAGCATTAATAAAGGCTTTTCAGCTTACTTATTCGGTTCGGTAGTAGCGGTCAATCAGACAGAGCTGATGTTGATGATCGCAGTGGCTGTGATCGGTGGGATTTTCTTTTTCGTATTTCGGCGTCCTTTGTACCAGATTACCTTTGATGAAGAGACGGCGAAGACAAATGGCCTTCCTGTCAAATCCATTTCATTTGCGTTTAGCATTTTGACAGGGATGATTGTAGCCGCTGCCATGCCGATTGTCGGTGTGTTGCTTGTCTCCTCACTGATCGTGTTACCGGCTGCGTTGGCGATTCGAATTGCTCCAAGCTTTGCCGCAGCCATCTGGATATCTATGGTGACCGCATTGATCGGGGTATTTTCGGGTTTAACGGCGTCGTATGAACTGAGTACACCCCCAGGGGGAACGATTGCCATGGTGCTGTTATTATTCCTGATCGTGGGAACCGGTATTCAAAAGCTGGTCCGCAAGCTGGGTAAGCAGCAGGCCTCCCGGCAGAAGAATGCAGCACGCCAGTGAATGAAACAGTGCGTATTCTGAAAAACCAAACAAATAAAGGAGTTATGAGCATGAATACATGGTTCAAAAAATCATTCGTATGGTCTGCGGGGCTGGCACTTATTTTGTCCGGCTGCGGAGCTAAATCTGATCATACAGCTACCAACGCTCCCCAAGCCGAGCCGAATCAGGCACAAACGACGGACAGCGGCAAAAAGCTGAAAGTGGTTACCACTTTTTATCCGATGTATGAGTTTACAAAGCAGGTCGCTGGAGATCATGCTGATGTAACCGTGCTGGTTCCTGCTGGTGCGGAGCCGCATGACTGGGAGCCAAGCGCCAAAGATATGGCACAGGTGAAGGATGCCGACGTTTTTGTATATAACGGTATCGTCGAAGGCTGGGCAGAGCAGGCTTTGAGCAGCGCGTCTAACGACAAGCGTGTTGTGGTTGAAGCAAGCAAAGGGCTTAACCTGATGGAAGGTACTGCTGAGGAGGAAGAAGGAGAAGCACACGCTGAGGAAGGTCATAGTCACGATCATGTGCTGGACCCTCACGTATGGCTTGATCCGGTATTGGCCCAAAAGGAAGTAGAGTCCATTAAAGCGGGTCTTATCTCTGCAGATCCTGCGAACAAAGCAGATTATGAAAAAAATTCCAATGCATACATTGCTAAATTGAAAGAGCTGGATACCGAGTTTAAAACAGCTCTAAAAGATGTAAAGCGCAAAGACTTTATTACCCAGCATGCTGCTTTTGGTTACCTGGCTAAGCAATACGGCCTGACCCAAGTGCCGATTGCTGGACTTTCTCCGGAGCAAGAGCCTACACCGGACAAGCTGGCGGGAATTATCAAATTTGCCAAAGGGAATAATGTTAAAACGATTTTCTTTGAAACCCTTGTTGATCCAAAGGTCGCTGAAACTGTAGCTACTGAAATCGGTGCAAAAACCGATGTACTGAACCCACTCGAAGGACTGACGGATGAAGACAAACAGAAGAACCTCGATTACCTTGGCGTTATGAAAAACAACATGGAGGCTTTGAAAAAAGCCCTGAATGAATAGAATATATTTGCAGACAGACGCTGGGACTATATGGGCGTCTGTTTTTTTATGCATGAAAAAGAGTAGGCGGAACGGCACAATAGGTCACTTTTAAGTCCAGCTTATATAGTGCTAAGGTTCCAGTGTATACCTAGTACTTTGTGATCTTCACCCTACAGGAATAATTTACGTCATTATGAAAACCTGTTTTGAAAACTAATTCAATAGTATCTGGTTTAAAATTCCGTTTGTAATCCATTGGTAACGTTTTTATTTTTAACAGATTTTTTCTATTAACTTCAGTTATTATTTCACCGATATTGAAACTTGGATATGCATTTTGTTCAGCAGTCAGCATCTGAATGAAGAAGTATGATATATACAACGACAGGAGAGATTAACCTTGGCAACCATTATAGTCGTCGACGATTCTTTATTTATGCGATCTGTGCTTAAGGATATTTTTTTGGATTTGGGTCACTCTGTTATTGCGGAGGCGGAAAATGGGTATGACGCTGTTTTGAAGTACTCGAACCTTCGTCCAGATCTAATCACCATGGACATTAATATGCCCAAGATGGATGGACTTGAGGCTGTTGAAAAGATTATAAGGCTTGATCCTCAGGCTAAAATTTTAATGTGCTCTGCTTTGGGTCAGCAAGAAGCGATTATCAAAGCATTTCAGGCAGGTGCAAAGGACTTCATTGTTAAACCATTTCAAATGGAGAGAGTTGTGAACGCAATCACAAAAATATTTGGTAGTTGATTGATCGGATTAACCGTACCCATTCATGATGATGGCTGCAATCCATAAGTTGAACGAGAGAGCAATTCTATGACATAAGATTTTAATTTACATAAATATGAAGCATCTTGAAAATGAGTAAGAGGGTTGTGATTTAAATGAATGTGGAGATGAATAGGATGAGCAATCGGGTTTTATCTCAAAAGGTATTTATCGATGAACTGATCACCACGGTTAGGAAAGGAGGGCTTGTCCCTGTATGTTATGAACACCTCATTAGCGAGCAACGAGAAAGAATAGATGCTCTTAACAGTGAACTTACCGCGCGCATAGAAGGGGTGGAAACGGATTTAATTCCTGCTTCGACGTATTCCATTCCTTTTTCCAATGGTGACATTATTTTTCTTGCTCGTTACATTGTGCTCATTGGGGACAACACCGAGGGTTGCTTTGTTTTTTACAGAGCTGAAGAATGTGAAAGCCCGGAAGAGTACCATTTTATAACAAGCTCTTACCAGCTTCCACATTTGTTGCCTGAGTTATCTCTTATGTTAAAAGAACATAGCGCTAATGAGCCTGTTGATATCCTGACTTATTGGAGTGGCCAAGCCTATCCGTTGAAAAGTTTGAATAAAGAGGATATCAAGCTGTCCACCTACGAATTTTAATTCCGCACCAGCGATTTAATTCTGACAAGCGTTAAATGGCAAGCCCCTCATCACTTGGAGGCTTGCCACTTTTCTAATGTTAAGAACTGTCCAACTTCGAGGGAGTGTTTAAATATTGAATTAGTTGTGGATGTGTTGTGATTCGTTATTATTTAGATGAATATTCGTTTACTTCGAATGTCAAAATTTTATTGAATATTACATAGTCTTTGCGGCTGTTGAAAGGGCCCTTGTTATTGGTATGTCTATCAATGGCGAAGAAAGAAGCACCCCGTCCGGCATCTTTAGCGTCATACCACTGAATGAAAGAGGCTAGTTCTTTCTTGCTTATATCAAATTCTTTTTCAAGCCCGTTATCCATAGTCACTACCAGAATTGCACGGTCACCACTCGGCTGTGAGGGTTCGGATGGTTCAGAGGGCTTTGACGGTTCGGAAGGTTTAGTTGGTTCTGACGGTTCAGGAGTTGGCGCTACCTCGACAGGTTTAAAAGGAAGTAACGACCCATCCGTATCAATTGCATATATAAATAAATAATTTGGTGTTTTATTTACAAATTCAACAGAGTGCTCTCCTTGAGGCAAGTTTAATTTTTCGTACATGATTTTACGGGCTGCTACGTCACTTCCAGTCAAAGAAAAGTTATCAACCTTAACGCCATCTATAACGACATCAATGCTGCTGGAACCAGACCACCAAGTGGTGGAAATTAATCTTAATTTAGTACCTTTAAAATTAAACTTTAAACTGGTTCCAGATTTTTGCCAGGGAGAAGTCCAGGTGATTGGGCCAGTATTATCACGAAACCAATTACCACCTAGATAGGTGATCTCGGGCGTATTCGCTTCATAACGAGACCATCCTTCTTCCGGTTTATTAAGGACATCCCCCGTAGCCGCAGCATATGTGCTGTGGCTAGTACTAAAAAAGAGGACCATCATCCAAACTACCGTGAATAAAGTTAGCTTTACAAATTTCATAATCATTACACTCCTTTAAATTTTATTTTCTTACCAAGACTACAAAAAATGAAAAGTATTGTCTAAACATTAATACCTATATTTATAAATAAATGTTTATAAAACCCATATATATTGGAGTTTGGAATATTCTACGTTCCAGGATATAGGCATAATACTATGATGATCTATTACATGTGGGCTGGAATTACGATTGGGAAGATTCATTTTTTGATGCCAAAGTGTGTTAAATAATCCCCTGAGAGCATCACATTCTCTCAGGGGATTATTTAACATTGATAATCAAACGCATGTTCGCATATAATACAAACAAACGTTCTGATAAGGAGTGAAGGAGCATGCTGGAAAAATACGTGGGACAGATCGTGGAAATCGTGTATATGGACCGGAAGGGCAAGCTGTCTCAGCGGCGCATTGAGGTGCATCGTGTGCGGAATGGTTTGATACGGGCCACTTGTTTACAGACAGGCCAGCCACGCGTTTTTCGATTAGATCAGGTACTGGCATGGCATCCGGTAACCAGAACAGCATAGGAGGCGTTTACAATGGGGAAAAAGCTTGAAGGGAACGGCATATGGGAAAGCTCGCGCATGATCTTGCCTGAACATCGGGATGCATATTTGCGACTGATGAAGGAGCAGGGGAGACGCGGCAAGCCGACACTGGACGATCAGGAAATGCAGCAGATTGAGCAGGCGATCATCGTTTCCTATAACGAGCGGAAGCCCATTACGCTGCGGGTATTTAATCCATTTGATGATGAGGAGCTGTGCGGGTTTGTGACGGTGATTAACACGAGTCGGCGGGAAGTGAAGCTGTCCCGTGGGGAAGAGGATTTTAGCTGGATTAAGCTGGAGGAAATTATAGAGGCAGATATATGAGCATTTTGCAACAATCCCAAGAGCGGTTTTAAATCAGCAATATAGAGATCGAAACGGTTTAGTTCGTCTATCTATTGTACTTTCGAACGTTGGGAATCGAATGTTGTAAAATGCTGATTTTAAAAAATAGTCCGGGTAAGTCGGACTTTTTTACGTTCGTTCTGTTGGATGAAAATAAGATTGTAGCCGTAGGAATATAGGCATAAAATGAATCAGTAATGGTAAAAGGAGGGGTTCAGCTTGAAAATAAGTAAAAACAATGCCGAACATTACATATGGGGAGACCAATGTGATGGTTGGCGTTTGGTGAAAAATAAGGATTTGAGTATTATTCATGAGCGTATGCCCGGGAACACACACGAGGTCAGACATTATCACCATCATGCACGCCAATTCTTCTTCATTTTATCAGGTACAGCCATACTTGAAATGGATGGTGAACGAATCCAATTAGGATCTCAGGAAGGCTGTGAGGTTCCTCCTTTGGTTCCTCATCAAATGTTTAACGAAACGAATGAGGATGTTGAATTTTTGGTGATCTCTCAGCCTGCGAGCAGAGGTGATCGGGTCCTGACTGAAAAATAATATTTCGGCAGCCCATCATTTTCCGATCTCGCAACCGGAGCGAACAGCGCACTGGCTAAAGCAGCACATATAAATCATGTCTGACTGGTCTTTTCATTAAAAATATCCTTTGAATCTACTGGAAGAGCTTGTACATGATGGAGATAGTTCGTAACAGTAGCAAAAATCTCATATGAAAAGCCGCACTCCTGATTCTGTCAGGAAGAAATGCCAAAGAACCACAGTGAAAATGGTCGAAATGACGATTTTTGTTGTGGTTTTTTATTCTATTTTAGGAATTAAAAGCAGTTTTTGTCCAAATTCCAGTCTGAAATGTCCATGGAATGAGGATATTTATTCCATATAATAAGGAGGTGAATTAATTGAAAATGATTATCAATATCAAAGGAGTGGTCGAGTTGCCAAAAGCTACTACTGCTATCTCGCAAAATACTCGTTATCTGGAGAGTCAGGCTGCACGGGAATCCAATGCCAGATCCTACCCCCGACGTATTCCCATTGCCATCGCCGAAGCAGAGGGCATTCATGTCAAGGATATGGATGGAAAAATGTATTACGATTGCTTGGCCGGGGCCGGAACTTTAGCACTCGGTCATAATCATCCGGTGGTCATTGAGGCGATCAGGGAGCTGCTGGATCACAAGCGTCCGTTGCATACGCTGGATTTGACTACTCCGGTGAAGGAGCAATTTGTAGAAGAGCTGTTCGCCAGTCTGCCTCCTGAATTTGCCCGTCAGGCAAAAATTCAATTTTGTGGCCCGACCGGGGGAGATGCGGTGGAAGCCGCGATCAAGCTGGTCAAAACGGCTACGGGCCGCCGAAGCATTTTTTCCTTTCAGGGAGGTTATCATGGCTCGACCCACGCTACGATGAGTCTCAGTGGTACTTTGGGGCAAAAAGAGCGGGTACAGGGCTTGATACCGGATGTTCACTTTATGCCCTATCCCTATGCGTATCGTTGCCCGTTTGGAGCAGGTGGAGACCAGACGCAGGCGCATAGCAGTCGTTATATCGAAAATCTGCTGGATGATCCCGAGAGCGGGATTGCTACGCCTTGCGCTTTTATTCTGGAGGTGGTTCAGGGGGAAGGAGGCTCTATTCCTGCGCCTGTGGAGTGGCTTCGGGAAATTCGCCGTATCACCAGGGAACGGAATATCCCGCTAATCATTGATGAAGTGCAAACCGGGCTTGGACGAACGGGGAAGCTGTTTGCTTTTGAACATGCTGACATTATTCCCGATGTGCTGGTCTTGTCCAAAGCGATCGGCGGCAGTCTGCCGCTGTCGGTTGTGATTTATAACGAAGCGCTGGATGTATGGAATCCGGGTGCACATATTGGTACTTTTCGTGGCAATCAGATGGCCATGGCTGCCGGGCTGGCCACGCTGAAATATATCAAGGAGCACGGTATACCCGACCATGCCGCGGCCAGAGGCCAACAATTAATGGGGCATCTGAATTCCTTGAAGCAGCAAACAGGCTGCATCGGAGATGTACGCGGCCGGGGGCTTATGATCGGGGTGGAAATTGTGGATGACCGACAGCCTGTAGATCAGCTAGGACATCATCCGGCTCATAAGCAGCTAGCCTCTCGAATACAGCAGGAATGCCTGAAACGTGGACTCATTTTGGAGGTGGGGGGAAGGCATTCGGCCGTGATGCGCTTTTTACCGCCGCTGATTGTGACGGAGCGCCAAATTGACGACATTTTCCTCATCTTTAGTGAAGCGGTGCATGTGGCCTATGCCGGGTTGCAGCACGGTCATGGTTAAGCAGGTCAAGGAATGAAAATACGGGCTGTGTCCGAGCAATGGAAGGTCGTCATCACGGTGATGCTCGGCACCTTTACGGTTTTGCTGAATAACAGTTCGCTGAACCCGGCGATTCCGTCCTTCATTAAAGTATTTCATACGAACGCTGCTGCGGCGAGCTGGCTCATCACTATTTTTCTGATCACGATGGGGATGACGATGCCTTTAACGGGATATCTGGCAGATCGCTTTGGCAAAAAGAAAGTATACCTGAGCGGACTTGCGCTCTTTGTCACAGGTTCCTTGCTCGGCTCGTTATCGTGGGGGCTTACCGCCGTCATCCTCTGTCGGGGACTGCAAGGGATGGCAGGCGGGCTGATGATTCCGTTATCGCTGGCGCTGATTTTTGAAGCCTTTCCCAAGGAGGAGCGAGGCAAGGTGACAGGAATCTGGGGGATTGCGATTATGGCGGCTCCGATGCTCGGGCCTACGGTGGGAGGAATCGTGCTGTCTCTAAGTAGCTGGCAGGTGCTTTTCCTCATAAATGTGCCAACCGGACTGCTGGGCTTGCTGCTGGGGTTACGTTATTTAACAGCCGCACATAGCAATCCGTCGCGCACCTTTGACAGCAGCGGATTTATAACGGTTACGTTGGGTGTGGGATTCATTCTGTTTGCGCTGGGCAGGACAACGACAGTTGCGGATCTGATTGCCCCGCTGCCTATTCTGCTGTTCCTTGCAGGAGCGGTTTTGCTGGTTCTGTTCGTGCGAATGGAGCTGGTGAAGGAGCAGCCGCTGCTGAATGTACACATTTTCAGAATACCGACCTACAGCTTGAGCGTTATCGTGGCGAGTGTACAGGCGATTGCGATGTTCGGCAGCATTTTTCTGGTTCCGATGCTGGTTCAACATGTGTATGGCTATGACGCCATGATGACAGGACTTGTGTTTTTGCCTTCCGCTATATGTACAGGGTGGTTCGTCACGATAGCGGGCAAGCAATTAGATCGCAAGGGGCCAAAAGGAATGATCAGCACGGGACTTATCATCACCTGTGCCACTACGGCGATGCTCGGTATGCTCCAGATGAATTCACCGCTGTGGATGATTTTCGTTCTCATGATGCTGAGGGGGATTGGGCTGGGTCTGTCGAATATGCCTGCCACAACGGCCGGGCTGAATGCGATTCCCGACGAGCTGGTAGCCCAAGGCTCAGCAATGAATAATGTGATGCGAAGACTGACCTCTTCGCTTGGAATGGTTGTGATTTCGGTTTATTTTGAAGTTCGCAAGGCTCAGCTTCTGGTGGGGGGCTATTCGCTGGAAACGGGAACGCTGCAAGCGATCAGGGAGGGCTTTATCGGGTTGAGTATATTGATTTTACTCACGATTCCCACTGCTTTTTTCCTGAAGACCCCTGATTTCCTTCGCAACAAAGGAGCGCGGCGTACATCCAGAGATACCCAGGAAGCGAAAGCATCTGCGGCTGCACCTAAGGTTTGAACAGGAAGGGAGAGAAAGAGTATACATGCTGACACAATCAACGGAGGTTTCCACGATCGCTGGAGAGCTGTCCAAAAGCAAGAGCTGGGCGGAGCAAGCGACACTACGGGCTTTGGTCAACAGCTATCTGCGGGAAATGCAACAATTTGACCCGAGAATGAATACGAAAGCACCGGAAATAAGGGTGACTCTGCCCCAAGTCGGGCTGCAAATCATGGGAACTCTACACCACTTCTCTGCAACCGGGCAACATGTGTATGGGAGTGCTTGGTACGAGGTAGAAGAAGGTGGGATGCACAGGCCGCTGGAGATGGATGGAGTTATACAAAGGCTGCTGGACGAGATGAGCTATCACGCTACGCCCGAGCAACGGGAAGCAGAGCAGCAAAAGATGAAGCAGCGTATTCGTAACAGTATACACAAAATGACGCTCTTTATGGATCACCATATTAAGACCATAGGCGAGAGCAAGCTACACTCTTTCTCTGGTACAGAAGCCCACCTGACGTATGTACGTTCGGAGCAGTCTTTGCTGATCGGGCACCCTTTTCATCCTTTTCCGAAAAGCACGGAGGGCTTTGCTGATGATGAGCTTCTATTATACAGTCCCGAGATGGGCGCGGCGTTTCCGCTGTATTATTTCGCGGTTCATGAGGATAACGTGCAGGAGGAATGGATTGGTGAAGAGTATCGCAGGGATGCCATTGACCCATCTGTGCGGCTCCATGCTCGGCGTCAATGGGGAGAGGAGCTGGCACGATATCGCATTTTGCCCATGCATCCATGGCAGGCCGAGCAGGTGTTGCGTCAATCCTGCATTCAAGGTTTGATACGTCAGCGGGTGTTGATTCCTTTGGGTGCGCTAGGTCCTGTCATTTATCCGACTTCTTCGATACGAACAGTATGGGATTTAAAAACCGGAAACGGCTATAAGCTGCCGCTGCATGTGCGGATTACCAATCTGGTGCGTGACAATACACAGGAGCAGGCTCGGCGTACATTGGATGCTGCGAAGGTCATTCACGAGCTTTCAGCCAGCTGGTCGTCTCATATCCAATCCGAGTCCTTCAAGGTGCTGACAGAAACGGGATACAGCCGCGTATGCTTCCAGGCGAATGAGGAAGCGAAACGCACAGAGAGTCCTGAGTTTACTAAGGATGCAGGGCTTTCACAGGTCACCACGAGTGATGCAAAGTATGACGCAGGACATGAGTATAGCCCGGCGGCAACAGAACGAGGAACAGCGACGGCTCAAGAGCTGGAGCAGCTTTCTGACCAGTTTACGGTTCTTTATCGTCCCATGGATTTGAACCCTGAATCCACCTATGTACTGGCTTCCTTGCTGGAGCCGTTGCCGGGTGAACAGGAGCCGCGGCTTATTGGAGTAATTCGGGACAATTACCCGGGCAAAAATGGAAATCGGCCTGACCTGTTAGCTTGGCTGGAACGGTATCTGCACATATCCATGGTGCCCATGCTGCGTTTGCTTGCGGTGAAGGGTATCGCCTTCGAGGCCCATGTACAAAATTCGCTTCTGTCCCTACAGGATGGATGGCCGGACTGCTACTATGTACGGGATTTGGAGGGCGTAAGTATTGTGCGTGAACAGGCCGAGGCAGTCGGGTGGGTCGGTTCACTGATTGCTGAGGATAGCCCTGTATTGTACGGTGCAGAAGAGCCGTGGATGCGAACCCGTTATTATTTCTTTGTTAACCATTTGGGGGCATTGATTCATGCCCTTGCGGTTCATGAGCAACACAGTGAGCAGGAGCACTGGAGGGTGGTTCGCAAGGTGCTGGAGCAATTACGGAAACAAGATGCTGGTTCTTGCCCCCGTCTAGCCGCCTATATCCAGGATTTATTGACCGCACCTACGCTGCCTGCCAAAGCCAATTTTACAAGCTGTTTTCAGTCCAGAGGGGATACGCCGTCGTTTATCCTGATCCCTAATCCAATTCATTTTCGTGAGGTGACTTCATGTCTGTAACCAACATTTCGGATCATATTTTCTCCACAAGCAATCTTTCTACAGCTCCCGCCAGCAACGCTTCGACGACTCAACGCTTCATTCAGGCGCTCCGCTCGGATACCTTTACACAGGTCGAGCAGCGTATCATCCGTCAACTGATTCAGGCATTGCTATATGAAGAAATTTTGCCTTATGACACGTACAGCGATTCCGTGGATAGCGGTGATCCACATTTTATACTGTCCGGCAAGGACCTTACAGGTCGCCCCGTCCAATACCGTTCTGTCGGGAAATGGATGCACAGCTTTGGGCGCATTCGGCTGGTTCCTGTTCCGGTCATTCGAGTTGGGACAGACGGAAGCGAAACGACAGCCATGCTGGCGGATTTTGCAAATGAGGTCCTCAGTGCCGCACAGCAGGGTGAACGGCTTCAGCGCTTTATCGAGGAATTGGAGCAGACCTTGCTAAAGGATGTACAGGCGCAAAGCTCTTTCACCGCGCCATTTCTGACGGATGACCAGCGTCGATATGATGAGCTGGAAGGCAATTTGGGGGATGGACATCCCTACCATCCATGTTACAAATCCAGAATCGGATTTACGCTGGCAGATAATGAGCTGTATGGTCCCGAGTTCAAGCAGCCTCTCCGTCCTGTTTGGTTGGCTATCGCTAAAAGCCATAGCCGGGCGGGGCAGTCGCAGGCAATTGAGTATGAAGCATTTATTCGCCAGGAGCTGGGAGAAGGTGAAGTTGCGCGCTTCCAAGCCTTGTTAACCAGCTACGGTCAGCAACCGGAGACCTATCGCTTCATGCCTGTCCACCCGTGGCAATGGCAGCAGGTCATTTTGCCACGGTTTCATCAAGAGCTGACGGATCAGCGGATCGTATGGCTCGGTGAAGCGAGCGATGTGTATCAGGCGCAGCAGTCGATCCGCACATGGTCCAACCGGACCACACCGGAGCGCTCGTATGTGAAGCTGTCGCTCAGCATTACGAACACCTCCACCAGCCGGATCATGGCTGGACATACGGTGCTGAACGGAGCGCTGATCACGGACTGGCTGCATGGGTTGCTAGAGCACGATGAATATGCCGCTCAGCAGGGGTTCTTTGTTTTACGTGAGATTTTGGGTATCACGTATGACTATGAGCAGCTTCCCGAATACCGTCAGGCGAAAACCTACGGCTCACTGGGGACGGTTTGGCGGGAAAGCATCCATGGCTATTTGCAGTCGGATGAGGATGCGATTCCTTTTAACGGACTATGCTATGTGCAAAAAAACGGGGTGCCCTTCATAGATCCGTGGATACAGCAATTCGGTGTAGAGGAATGGACCCGGCGTGTGCTGGAGGCCACAATATCGCCGATTATTCATATGCTGTATGCGCATGGGATTGGTATGGAATCCCACGGTCAGAATATCATTTTGATCCACCGGAACGGGCAACCGACACGGGTGGCGCTTAAGGATTTTCATGATGGTGTGCGGTTTTCCGTGAAGCATCTGACAGAGCCGGAGAAATGCCCCGATCTTCATCCTGAGCCGTCAAGTCATGCCCGGATTAACCGCAATTCGTTTATTAAAACGAGCAACCCGGACGATGTACGCGACTTTTCCTACGATGCTTTTTTCTTTATTGCTGCCGCCGAGCTGGCGATGTTCCTGGCTGAACAATATCAGTTGGATGAGCAGCGCTTTTGGAAAATGTCCGCACAGGTCATTCATGATTATCAGCGCCAGCATCCTCAGCATGAGGAGCGATTCCGTCTGTTTGATTTGTTTGCCCCGACCGTACAGATTGAAGAATTGATGAAACGGCGGCTGCTTGGGGATGAGGACCTTCATTTCAAACCGGGAATGAACCCGCTATATGCGTATCGGGAGCCGACATGCTGACTGTAAATCGGCTTCAGGAGAAGCTGCGGAAAGGTCAGGAGGTATTTGGCCTCATCGCTTCCATCCCAACGGCGCTTACGGTCGAGATGATCGGACATGCCGGATATGATTTTGTGATCATTGACATGGAGCATGTCATGGTCAATCCCGAGACGGTGGAGCATATGATCCGTGCTGCGGAAGCTGCACAAATCACGCCCTTGGTGCGTGTGCCAGAGGTCAATGCCAAGGAAATACTGCGTGTGCTGGATAGCGGAGCACAGGGAATTGTCGTTCCGCATGTGGAGAGCAGGGAGCAGATGGAGATGCTGGTGCAGGCTGCAAAATATAGCCCGGAGGGCAAACGAAGCCTGAACAGCGGCAGGCCTGCCGCATTTGGCAAAGGAAGTCTGGTGGACTATATGAAGCAGGCCAATGATCAGATCATGCTGGTGCCGATGATTGAGAGCGGATTGGGTGTGGAACGCATCACCGATATTTTGTCTGTATCGGGTATGGGCATGGTGCTGGAGGGAGCAGCGGATTTGTCCCAATCGTACGGGGTGCCGTGGCAGACCGATGCAACGATTGTGCAGGAAGGGCTACAGCGCGTCTTTGAAGCTTCACGGCAAGCAGGTATTCCGTACTGTGCCATTCCGCGTAGGGACGGTGAATACGGCGCACGGGCAGGACAAGGGGTTCATGCCTTCGTGCTGGGTGATGAGCGGGGAATTGCTTTTCGCGCCTTGCAAAAAAGAAGGTCTGACCTACAGTAGCTCTCAACATAAAGGAGGAAGAACATGAGTCAGCTTGTTACAGCATTATCGGGAGGGCAGATCGTTCCGTATCTGAAAAAGCTTATCCAGCAAACACGGGAGCGAGAGCAGCAGCCGGTATGCGCATATATATATGACCTGGGCGCACTGAGAGAACGGGCACAACGTTGTGTGAGCAGCTTGCCCGACGATTGCAGTTTGTTTTACGCGGTCAAAGCTAATCCCGATCCTCATTTGATTGCTAGCCTGCTTCCCATCGTAAAGGGCTTTGAAGCTGCATCTATTGGAGAGATTCGGACCATTCGTGAAGTGTCAGCCGACGTGCCGATTATTTTTGGAGGTCCGGGGAAAAAGGACGCCGAAATTGAGGAAGCGTTGGAGCGGAAGGTGATGCTGATTCATGCTGAAAGTCTGCATGAGTTGCAGCGTATCGGCTGGATTGCGGAACGCAGGCAACAGCATGTATCTATTTTGCTGCGCATTAATTTACGGCGTACCTTGCCGGAGGCGAGCATTACGATGTCCGGTCGTCCCACTCAGTTTGGTATCGACGAAATTCAGGTGCCGGAAGCGATCCGACTGGTCCAAAGCCTGCCGTATGTACAATTGGAGGGCTTCCATATGCACTCTCTGTCCAATAATCTGGATGCCCGGCTGCATGCTCGCATGGTCGCTACGTATTTGCAGTGTGTGCAGGGCTGGATTCAGGAGCATGAGCTATCTATCCGCTATCTGAACGCGGGCGGTGGCTTCGGCATTTCGTATACCGATCTGGAGCGCAGGTTTGAATGGGATGATTTCATGGAAGAATTGCATCAAGTGTGGGAGGAATACCGTATTCCAGGCATCCAGCTCATTTTTGAATCCGGGCGCTATATGGTGGCACACTGCGGGTATTATGCGGCAGAAGTGATCGACCTCAAAACGAATCATGACCAGCATTATGCCATTATTCGTGGGGGAACCCATCATTTTCGATTGCCAGTGTCATGGCAGCATAATCAGCCGTTTGAGGTGGTTGCTGTTGACGATTGGCGTTATCCTTTTCCGCGAACAGAGCGGCGACAAACAGCGGTGACCATCGCGGGTGAGCTTTGTACTCCCAAGGATGTACTTGCGTATGAAGTGTATGTGGAGCATTTGCGGATTGGCGATGTTCTGCTGTTCCATATTGCGGGAGCCTATGGCTGGACGATTTCCCATCATGACTTTCTCAGTCATCCACATCCACATTTTTACTATATAAACCAAAATTGAGAGTGATCTATAGCGCTACTACGCAAACAGAAAGTTCTTCCCATCGCCCCGCCCCCGGATTTCTAAAATAAAGCCTATGATCAGGGTCGAAATCAGTCAAAGCAGCACTAACATGAAGGAGGAATGAATCCATATGAAGTACACAACAAGCACGACCCCGGTGCTTTCGTCCGAAGAAACAACGCTTTTGCAGAAGAAAAAGCAGGCTGAAAACCATGTCATGCAGGATCTCATCAATACATTGCTGGCAGAAGGATTTTGGGAGCATGCCGATGTTGAACTGTTGTCTATGCCGCAATGGCAAAGCTACTATACTACCGTCCATCCCGAATTAGGCGAGCTATTTTCTTTTGCCGATCCTGAAGCAATTGCGGATGCAAAAGGGGAAATCTCTCCCAACGGCCGTTCTATAAGCCTTTACCGCTGGTGGGTGGATCGGGAGCAGCAGCACAGTCTCATTTTTCCCGTACAAGCTGCGGTGGTTCAACCCCATCGCTATCTACAGTCGAATGGCGTGTATGAAATTCGGCGGTGGCCAGAGGGTGGCGGGTTTGATGCAGTATTGCTTCACCCCGTAACGCTGATGCAGCGTGTGATTGAGGGATGCCTGGATGAAGAATACCGCCAACAGGAGGGAGTGGGACGGTTTGTCCAGCTACTGGAGCAAACCATTGAACAGACTACATGGTCGCTGGATAGCGGACTGACGGATGAAAGTATACTGGAGAAATCGCCCTCAGAGGCTTTTCAACGATTGGAACAGTATTCTTCGCTGCGTGATCGTCCGTTTCACCCCGCATCCAAGGCCAAAACGGGCTTGAACGAGGAGGACTATCGCAAATATATCGCTGAATTTGGGCAAGCCATCACGTTGAACTGGGTGGCGCTCCGAAAGGATGCGGTGATGACCGGAGTGGGAATCGCAGAAGGGCCTCATTTTACGGACACAGAAGCAGTAGCAGCAGTAGTCGAATCGGTTACACAGCGTCCATACGATGGGCAGCAGCCGGGTGACCTTCTTCTGTCCAGTTCCGAGCGTCAGCTAGTAGAGCAGGAGATGCAGGAACGCGGATTTGCTGCGGATTATATTGCAATCCCCGTTCATCCGTGGCAGCTCACGTATATGCTGCCCCAGCATTTGCATACCGAGCAGGCGGACAAAGTATGGATTCCACTGGAAGTGAAGGCCGGAGCTTTTCAGGCAACCTCGTCTGTGCGCTCCCTGTCTCCCAAGGATGGCGGGCCAAATTATGTCAAGCTGCCGCTGGGCGTGTTTTCATTGGGGGCATCCCGCTATCTCCCTGCGGTAAAGCTGATTAACGGAGATCGTGGACAAGCCATGTTGCAGCAGGCCAAGACCCGTGACCCGCAGCTTCAGGAACGCTTATTTTTATGCGATGAAGGCTCCTGGTGGGCCTATATGCCGGAAAATGGCAGCCTGTATGATGATCCACCCCGGCACCTGGCAGCGATGGCGCGGATTTATCCGCATGAATTGATCCATGATCCTGCTGTTTGCCTGATTCCCATGTCTGCGTTGGCCGCAGGCCAGCATCATTTTTTCCGGGAATGGGCCACTGAGCGCGGACTTCCAGACACGGCAGAATCGGTAAAACAACTGTTCGGTGAAGTGTGCTCGACATTTTTTGAAATCATGCTGCGCCTGTATCGGATCGGGCTTATGCCTGAAATCCATGGACAAAACTGTGTACTGGTCTGGAAAAATGGCAGGATCGAGCACATTTTGCTGCGTGACCATGACTCGGTGCGTCTGCATCTGCCCTGGCTGACAGAGCAGGGGATTGCCGATCCTGAATACCAAATCCGACCCGGCTATTCCAACAGCCTATATAATGAAACACCGAAGAAATTGCTGTTCTACCTGCAAACCCTTGGCATTCAAGTCAATCTGTACGCCATTATAGATACTCTTAGCAATGTTTATGGAATAGATGAGTCCACTTTGTGGTCTGTACTAAAGCATCAATTGGAAGAAGCGATCCAACGTGTGCCCTTCAAGGCTGACGTTCGTCAGGAAATCGAGCATATTTTATTTGAAAAGCCGGATTGGCCGCTCAAGCTGCTGGTTAAACCTTTACTGGAGCAGTCCGGGGTACCCGGCAGCATGCCATCTGGTCAAAGCCGCATACAGAACCCGTTTCATCATTTATAAGCTTGAGCGCAATTCCATTTTGCAAAATCCGACCCAGTCTATATATAATGAAATGAGTTCTCACATAAATGAGAATAATTATCGATATATAGAAGGGCTGGGAGCCATGAATACTCAAGACCCATCTTTTACTTCATTTCTTTATAAACTGCAGGATATTCAGCATGTGTACTCTGGTCGCTCTTTCTCCCGGCAAGAAACGTCCTTTCATACCTTGTTATTATTCAATGAAGGCGAAGGGGACATAGCCATTGATGGAATGATATATCCTCTTTACCGTCAAAAGGGCTTTATGCTTGCTCCCGGCGCAGTCATGAAGCTCCATATGCTGTCCGGCGCTCTGGCGGATTATTATATCATCCGTTTTCTTGCATTACAGCCGTCCGGGGAGCCGGACCGTTACATACCTGCACCAGCGCTTGGACCGCATGATTGGATCATTCCCCACTTTCGTTTTGTAATGGATATGGTCGAGGAGATCAAGAGGAAGCATCATTGTAATAGCGTGTGGGACCAAATGAAGGCCAACATTGTATTTCAGGAAATGCTGATGTCCTTGTTCCAGCATACGAGCCGTGATCAGAAGCCCGATGTGCAGCAGGCGGTGACGCTGACCCTCCATTATATGGAGCAGCACTATGCTTCCGATATTACACGGGACAAGCTGGCGGAGCTGGCAGGGATGAGCGCTGATTATTATTCGCGTATGTTCAAAAAATTGATCGGCAAAAGCCCGATGGAATATTTGACGGACATTCGTATTAATCATGCGAAGCAGGCGCTTGTGCTCACTCGTGATTCCTTCCGATCTATTGCTCACGGTGTCGGGTTTAGCGATGAGTTCTATTTTAGCCGTAAATTTAAAGCCGCTACTGGACGTTCTCCCTCAGCCTACGTGAATACAATTAGGTATTCGGATAAAATCGCTTCGCTCAAGCATCTGTTAACCGGACATTTGGTGGCATTGGGCATTGAGCCGTACGCGGCAGTCATCAACAAGGCTTATCCTGTCACCGAAGGCTTCCGTAATACCATTTCGGTGGGTGAGGTCCAGCCCGATCTGGAGAGGCTGATGTCAGCCCGGCCTGATCTGATTTTAACCTGTGAGTTCAGGGATTTTGAGAAGTCGAAAAAGGAAAAAATGTACGAGCAGATTGCGCCCACCGTCACCGTGCCCTTTTTTCAAAACTGGCGCACTCATTTTCAGTCCATTGCCCGTATTGTCGGCAAGGATGCAGAAGCGGTGGAATGGCTGGAACGGTATGAAACGAAGGCTGCGACCATTTCTCGAAAGCTCAGGCAAAAGCTCGGCGGGGAGACGGTGCTAATCGTGGGAGTGGGGAACCAGAAAATGTGTGTGTATGGACAACGGAATGTGGGAACGGTGCTATATGGGGATTTAAAGCTGTCTATGCCTGTGGGAGTGGAGGATATTGCCCATTACCGTGAGGTGACGTTGGACGATCTGGCTGAATATGACGCGGACCGCATCATATTGACCTGTTTCCGCCACTATGGAAATGCCTGTGAAGAACAGACGATTCAGCAGGAATGTCTGGCTCTGTGGCGCTCCCCTGTATGGCAGAAATTGAAGGCGGTGCAAAGCGGAGCTGTACACTCTATGTGTGATAGCCGACACCTGTATACATGCTATACTTCGTTGTCCCACGACCTGTTATTGGACAAAACGGTCACGTTGTTATTGTCTGATTCGTCCAAATAAGGGACGCTAACGTCCATGTTCATCATGGCCCCTCTCCCTATAATTAATAATGAGAATCAATATCATTATTGGCGATCTAAATAGGGGGAATAGAGAAATGTTTCGAGCTTCAGGCAAGGGGAGTATATGGGTTGCGCTCATCGTTGTATTGCTGCTTTTATCCGGCTGCGGAGCTGGAGGCGCGGGTAAGAGTGCAAATTCCGGTGAAGCGACTGGAACGGATAAAGGAACGACGGATACGCAGGGAGCGACTTCAACCGATTCGGTGCGTACCATTGAGCATGTGTTGGGGAAAACCGAGATTAAAGGTACGCCCAAACGGATCGTAACACTGTATAACGGCGCTACAGACGTCATGATCGCCTACGGCGTCAAGCCTGTGGGGATTGTGGAGGCAAGTGGAACGGAGCCGGTATACGATTATTTGAAAAAGGATCTTGAAGGGATTCCGACCGTTGGTCTGGAGACACAGCCGAATATGGAGGAAATCTATAAGCTGAAGCCGGATGTCATCCTTGCAAGCAAGTTCCGTAACGAAGCAACGTATCAGCAATTGTCGGAAATTGCACCTACGGTTGCCGTCGATCAGCTATATGAGTGGAAGGATACAGTGAAGCTGATCGGACAAGTGCTGAATCAGGAAGACAAGGGCACACAATTGCTGGCGGATTGGGACCAACGTGTAGCGGACTTCAAAACAAAAATGGGCGATCGCCTGCCGATCAAGGCTTCCATCGTTAATTTCCGGGCAGACCATGCACGTATTTACTATATGGGCTTTGCCGGACAGATTTTGAAGGAACTGGGCTTCACCCGCCCTCCTGCACAAGAAGGAGACAAGTGGGGAATTAAAGTCAACAGCAAGGAAAGTATACCGGACATGAATGCAGATACGTTGTTCGTCTTTAACTCGGGCAAGGATCAGGCAGCGATTGAAAAAAATGTTGAAGCCTGGACAAGCCATCCCTTGTGGAAAAACCTTGATGCATACAAGAAAAAGAGTATTTTCAAGGTCGATGAAGTGAACTGGAATCTGGCTGGAGGCTATCTGAGCGCAAATCGGATGCTGGATGATCTTTATAAATTATATGATCTGAAATCATAAATAAATATTTCAAAAGCAAGACGGAAATACAGCAGAGGAGGGGTGAGGGGTCTATATCTCTCATCCTTCTTTTGTGTTGTACCATGCTGCTGGAAGAGTGAGGCTATGCAAAGATGCTAACAACGAATCTAAGAAAATGGACGGGACTTGGTGTATGTCTGATCCTATTGGCAGGGTCTTTGTTTCTTGGCTTGCTACTGGGCAGAACGCTGATTCCTCCGGAATTTATGATATCTTCCCTCCTGCATTATGATGCTCAAAATGTAGAGCATGTGCTGATACATACCGAACGTTTGCCGCGCACGGTCATTGCTGCTGTTGTAGGCGCGAGCTTGGCGATGGCAGGAGCCTTCATGCAGGCACTTACCCGCAACCCGCTGGCTTCGCCCAGTACGTTCGGTATCAATGCGGGTGCTTTGTTCTTCGTCTCTATCGCAGCGGTCGTGTTTTCGGTCGAGTCCATGATGTCTCTGATGGGCTTTGCCTTGATCGGCGCAGGACTGGCGGCTATTCTGGTGTACGTCATCGGTTCATTAGGCAGGGATGGTTTGACACCGATCAAAATTGTGCTGTCAGGCTCAGCCATTCACGCTTTGTTCATGTCGATGATCCAGATTATTTTGGTGATGAATGAAACGGGGATGCAAAATGTACTGTTCTGGATGGCAGGCTCTGTCAGCGGACGTTCATTGGAGATGCTACAGCCATTATTTCCTTTTATGCTGGTAGCGGCTATCTCAGCCATATGTATGGGCAGAGCGGTGAACCTGCTTGTGACCGGGGAAGATGTGGCGAAGGGACTGGGACAAAATACCCTATGGGTAAAATGCGCGATGGGCGTGATTATTGTGGTGCTGGCTGGTTGCTCTGTCGCCATTGCGGGCGCCATTGGCTTCGTTGGCCTGATCATTCCGCATGTGGCGCGTGCCTTGGTTGGTGCGGATTACCGCTGGATAACCCCTTTTTCGGCGGTACTGGGTGCTTTGCTATTGGTGTCGGCGGATACCGCAGCCAGAATGCTGATTTCGCCGCAGGAAATTCCGATTGGCGTCATTACAGCTTTAATCGGGGTTCCCTTTTTCGTTTACATTGCCCGTAAAGGGGTGGCGTGGAAATGAAGCGTGTGATTTTGAAGCATGGGACTGGCAGAGACGACATGAATGCGAAGCGTTATGTGACGCTGCGCAGCAGAAGCGGCAGGTTTCATATCCAACTGGAAAAGAAAGCACTATGGATGATGTGTGGACTGGCCTTGGCGCTACTGATCATTGGCGTGATTAGTGTAGGCTGGGGGGATACGTATGTGCACCCTTGGGAAGTGCTTCGAGCGATATGGGGGCGTGGCTCAGGCGATTATGATTTTATTCTGTACAGGCTGCGGTTTCCGCGAGCGCTTACGGGAGTGCTGGTTGGAGCAGCTTTGGGCATCGCAGGGGCGGTGCTTCAGGGCATTATCCGCAATCCGTTGGCATCCCCGGACATTCTCGGGATTACGGGCGGCGCATCCGTAGCGGCAGTTACGTTCATTGCTTACGGGGGAGCTGTTTTGAGCATTCAGTGGCTGCCTGTGGCGGCTGTTGCCGGAGCGCTGGTCGTATCGCTGCTTGTGTATACATTGGCCTGGAAGGATGGTGTGACACCAATCCGACTGGTGCTGGTGGGGATTGGTTTGGCTTCTGCTATGAGCTCGATTACGACGCTGCTGCTGGTCATGAGCTCGTCCTTTACAGCCGGCAAGGCTTATATTTGGCTGACGGGCAGCGTGTATGGAGCATCGTGGAATAACGTATATACGATGCTGATCGCTATTGTGATTTGCACACCTCTGGTTCTCTACTTTTCCCGCAGCCTCAACACACAGGAGTTGGGGGATGATGTGGCTACCGGCTTGGGGGTGGAGGTACAGCGGCATCGTGTGATGTTGCTGCTGCTCAGTGTGATCCTTGCTGGAACTGCGGTAGCAGTTGCGGGAGCGATTGGTTTCGTGGGTTTAATCGCGCCGCATATTGCGCGCCGATTGGTAGGCCGATCCATGGGCAGCCTGACGCTGGTGTCGGCGCTGGTGGGTGGATTGCTGGTGTATCTCGCCGATTTGCTGGCCCGTACGGTTTTTTATCCGATTGATATTCCCGCAGGTATTTTTACAGCAGGGGTGGGTGCACCGTTTTTCCTGTATTTGCTACTCCAGCGCCGAAATCAGTATTAAAGCCGAGCTGGGATTTTTTTGAACACTTATTTGAACATTTATATGGGTGGTTCATCTTTTTTAAATGGAATATACAAGATCTTAAGTTCGCAGTTTATAAAAGGGGAGGGAAGCTGCATGGGTTTAGAGGTAAAGAACCTGATGATTAACTACGGGACAGACCCGGTTATTCAAGAGCTGGACCTGCAAATTCCGGAGGGAAAGATTACGGTGCTGGTAGGCAGCAATGGCTGTGGAAAATCGACGATTTTGCGTGCCATGGCGCGGCTATTGAAGCCTGCGGCGGGGGCGGTACTGCTGGATGGACAGGCTATTGCCCAGTTACCCTCCAAGCAGATTGCCAAAAGGCTATCCATTTTGCCGCAGGGACCGTCAGCGCCGGAAGGACTGACCGTGTATCAGTTGGTCAAGCAGGGTAGATATCCGCATCAGAGCTGGCTGAAGCAGTGGTCCGCAGAGGATGAAGCACAGGTGCAAAACGCGCTGCAAGCGACGCAATTGGAGGCTTTTGCGAATCGTCCGGTAGATTCCTTATCTGGCGGGCAGCGCCAGCGTGCGTGGATTTCCATGACTTTGGCGCAGGGGACAGATATGATCCTGCTGGATGAGCCAACGACCTATTTGGACATGACGCATCAAATTGAGATTTTGGACCTGCTGTTTGATTTGAATGAACGAGAAGGGCGAACCATTGTCATGGTGCTGCATGATCTGAATCTGGCTTGCCGCTATGCGCACCATATGGTTGCTGTATACGATAAACGTATTTACGTGCAGGGAAAGCCGGAAGAAATCATGACGGCAGAGACGGTGGAAAAGGTATTCCAACTGCGCTGCCAAGTCATTCCTGATCCCTTGTACGGAACACCGATGTTTATTCCTCATGGAAAGGGGAGGAAAATGGATGCCGTACGCCAAAGGATCTTCGTTTGAGCCTGCAGAATGGTCGTATCTGACGGAAAAATTGCGAATAAGCAGCAGCGGAGAGCAAGCTCCAACCGGACGTTATGATCTACCTGCAGCTGATTTGCTGGAAGCAACTCCATGTGCTATGTATCTGGATCGGCTGGCAGGGCTGCATGATTTTTCTTCACGCAAGGTGACGGCCTCTGTTTTGGCGAAGCGGTACGGTTTTTTGATCGTGTCCCCGGTACTGTATGCCATGTCGGTGTATAACAAGATGCTGGAAGTCGGGATTGCTGAATGTGCAATTCAATCTGCTTTTGTCAAGGATACCTGGCTCCCAAGGTTGCATTTGAACAGACTGCTGGTTACGGAATGTGACATCGGAAAGAAGGGTGAGGATGGGGGAGGCATCAGTCTGGAGCAGCGTCATGCTTGGCGTGATCACGTCATTCAGCATGTATTTGCAGAGCATTTGGCTCTGGTGTGGCGATCTGTATCCGCTGTTGCTTCCATTTCAAGAACGGTATTATGGGAAAACACCGCCATCTATGTCTATGCGCTATATGAAAACCGCATCCGTCAGGAGCTAAAGAGCGAGGATCGGCTACGAATGGAGGAGGATTTTAAATATCTGACCTGTGAAGCTCCGGCTCACTTGTTTGGTGAACGGCAAAATCCACTGGCCCGGTATTTCGGCTCTCCCCGTTCAGAGAGAGCGGCGGTACCTGTAACGGCATCTGTATCCATCGCACCCACTGCGGCCGTGAAAGCTGTACGTGTTCGCAAAACCTGCTGCTATTTTTACCAGATGAAGGAAAAGGGCAGCTATTGCCCTACCTGTCCGAAGATACATTGTACGAGCTAAATAAAAGCTACGATGCTTGGGCTACAGTGAACTGAAACTTTGCCTAAGCGGCCATTTCGCCTGCTTTGATTTCTATATGCTAATGTGAGTTGGGTTATATCACGAAAGGAGCTGGTTTGTATGTTTCGCATTCAACCTCGGGTTCAGGGGATAACGACGGAACTGCTGGAGCTTTATCAGCATGTAAGTGCTTCTACCCTTGGGCATTTCACGGATTTTGGATGTATGCAGGCAGTACAGCCGTTGTTTCGTCCCATTCGATTGCTGGGAAATGCAGTTACGGTGAGGCTTCCCCATATGGACTCCACCGCTGTACGTCATGCGCTGGAATTGGCACAAGCGGGTGATGTGCTTGTCGTCGATATGTCAGGTGATGATGCCAGAGCCTGCTGGGGAGAATTCAGAGCTTATGTGGCGATGAAAAAACAACTGGCTGGAGTGATTGTTTCCGGTTGCGTCACAGATGTGGGGGTCTTGAACCAGCTACAATTCCCCATTTTTTCCAAAGGAATTAGCGCCTTGACTACACGTACACTGGAACTGGAGGGAGAGGTGAATACCCCGATTAGCCTATTTGGGGTCAGCGTACATCCAGGTGATCTCATTTTGGGTGATGACGATGGTGTATTTGTAGTAAAGCCAGGGGAAGCATGGGAACTGGGGGAAAAAGCTTTGGAAAAGCAGCGCAAGGAGGAGCTTACGCGCAAGCAGTTCGGATACGATCAGCTTTTGAATGCCCGGCTGGAAAGGTAGACATTGCACGAGCGTCAGGTGTTAGGTATAGTGTGGATAAAGATTTTGCACGCAGGGGAACTTTTTCGTTTTCATAGGAGAACCAGGAAGTATTGTCAATCTCATCGTATGTCATCTGAGAGAGAGCAGGAGGGAAAACGATGAACCATCAGCAATTGGATGAATTTCTCAGAAGTCTGGACGCTGTTGAGCAAATACAGATTCGCACCGGGAAAAATGTGAACGATTTAGAACACTTAGGGTTTCATATTACGGAAAGCGAAATAGGGCATGAGATTCTTCGAATGCAAGGCAAGTATTTTTTTGATAGCGGGTCCATTTATATGAGCAAGCACCATCGGTTTGCGGACATGCCCTCACACAATCATGATTTTATTGAAATGAATTATATGTATTCCGGGGAATGCACACAGGTTATTGATGGTAGGGAAATCAGGCTGGAGCAGGGGCAGATATGTATTTTGGATACGAATGTTCCGCACAGCATTTATGCGCTTGGGGAAAATGATATATTGGTTAATTTGATTATGAAAATGGAAACGTTCTCAACCACTTTTTTTGGAGGTTTTAGCAATACGGGTATTGTGGCTGATTTTCTGGCTAACGCGGTATCCCGGGACAGAAGGCATAACCGTTATATTTTATTTCATTCCCAGCAGT
This sequence comes from Paenibacillus terrae, assembly GCF_005217525.1. Lineage (GTDB taxonomy): Bacteria > Bacillota > Bacilli > Paenibacillales > Paenibacillaceae > Paenibacillus > Paenibacillus terrae_C. The sequence goes on from NZ_PNXQ01000016.1 coordinate 52,981, forward strand.
ATGAGAATGTACAGTATATTTTTAAAAATATGCTGTGTGAATTTCTATCCCCCCAGGATTATGCTCAACAAATGCTAAGTCATTATGTGCCTTTGCTGCTTACCGAACTGATGCGGGTATATCAACTGGATATGAATTTTGAGCTGGATCATAAGCCGGGTAAAGCGAGCATTATTGATATTTTGCAATACATTGAGCAGCATTACCGCGACTGTACGCTACCCCAATTGGGGGCGACGTTTAATTTTAATCCTAATTATCTGGGGAATTTACTTAAAGAGCAGACAGGCAAAACCTTTCGGGAGCTTGTCCAAACTCAACGTATGCAGCACGCGGAGACACTGCTTCGCCATACAAACCACAGTATCAGCGAAATAGCGTACAAGGTGGGATATGAAAGCCTGGGATTTTTTTATCGGAAGTTTAAGGAGTATTCGGGACATACCCCCAGTCAATATCGCGAGTATCAAGGGCGGGTGGATGATGTTTGACATTGACAGCAAGACTCGAATGAGAGAAAAAGTGCACCAGAGCCCTGATACGGTCAAACAAAAGCTTGATTATGAACCAGATGAGAGCCATTGAGCTAATTACAACATCCCATATATGATCATCCAGCGCGTCTGCGGTCGTATGAGCTGCTTGCTCAAGTGATGCGAACAGTCACATAGTAAGGTCGTGCCGGAAGAGGTTCTCTTAACCCGATCCTGGCACGGCCTTATGGCATTTAAAGCTTATACTTGCGAATCAAATAGGTTGGGGTACAGCTCCACGCGTGACAGTAGCTGTTGATTAAATAACTGCCGTAGGGTGAAAAGGATTTATTATGAGGATCGTACAATTCCCAGAACGTGTCCGCTCCATCCCTCAGCATACCTCCCCAGTAGGATTTGAGGTGTTTTACGGCCCCGTCCCGGTCTCCAGTAATCAGCAAAGCTTCGACCAAATAGTGATGCATATACGGTGTCGTCAGGCCAATATCCGGTTGCTCGGACAGCAGTCGTTGCATAAGAGCTGCATTTTGCTCTGCATCCAGCACTTCTGCCAAAGCCATCCAGATTTGTCCGGCCCACGAAATTTGGAGGTTGGGACCGCTGACGAAGAAGCCTTGTTCTTCATCCCATAGTTGGGCAAGCGTTGCGGTCGTAACGTCCTCCAGCCGCTGGTTAAGGAACGGAAGCTTGTCGGGATCAACCTGTTCAGCTAATCGAATGGTTCGTTTTAACGTATAAATGAGTATCGCTTGTGAAGGGGCTTGCTTATCCAATTCTTCCTGCCAATCGATAAAAGACCACCATTCGTCACTGTGTGGTGGAAGATGCTGCTCATTCAGACGCTCCAGAGCCAGTTCCACCTGTCGGTACGCGGTCGGCCACAGCTCCTGCAAAGTGCCACTGTCCTGAGTCGCCTCATAGTAATCGTACAAGGAGACTGTAAATAGCAGGGAATAATCGAACAAGTACGTATCGTCCGGTATGAGTGTGGGAGTGATAAACAGATTCGCTGCGACTTGACCTTGATGATTCGGTACCCCCGCAAATAAATACAAGCAATGCTTGACGAGATCATTATTGCCGAAGGTTTCGTAATTAGCCAGCGCTTGAAGGCGCAAATCACCTAGCCACAGCCGTCGATCCCGTTTGGGGCCATCCTCGAACACTTCCTGCATACAGTTTTGCAAGGTTCGGATGCTGACTTGATCAATGTCCTGCAAGAGTGGGTCAGGATGCTCCAATGGGACTATACGCGAAGCGTCACCAGAGGTAACGGTCTGGATCTGGATGTTATCGAAGGCTACCCGATATTTCTGAGAGGTATCTATAATTTCAAATTTAACATATCGGAAGCTGTAGCGGCGCGGCAACCGAATGACGTCAGGCAGTACATCGACATATAGCGTTTCCTGCTGTAGCCATGAACTGCTGATCCAGCCTGTATAATTGGCGAAAGGTTCACCGACTTCAACCGGCATTTCGCCAAAGGTCAGCTTGAGATGCAGCGGCGCGTCTGGGGGACTGCCCACAGGGCTAACAGAGAAGGAGAGGTACCCCACCTGATGCATGCCAAAGTCAAGAATGAACTCATCCCCCTTGCCATAATGCTGCTCCGAAGAACTAACGGCAGAGTGAAGCGGAAGTGCTAACCAGCCATGCATCGCGTTCGTATCCTGCAATACCTCAACCATTTGTTGTGGTTGGACGGTAGAAGTATTTAAATGTGGCTTCAGATCAGTGGCCTTATGGATGAAGGTTTCGTTACGCACAATTGTAGTTGTGGAAGTTTGAGGAACAGGGATTGAATTTGACATGGTTATGCCTCCTTTAAAATAATTAAACGGAATGTGGGAATGGTTTATTTCCAGCCGCCAGTGTTGTTTCATCTAAAGAATCATCCGGCTCCGGATTCCGCTCCTGAAGTTCGGCGCGAATCTGCGGGAAAATGTGATCCAGACGATAAAAGAACATCATCATAATCGAAATAACAGTGAGAATCATCGGAATGATGAGATAATTAAGCTGAATGGCAAACAGCCCTGAGGCACTTTGAGTCTGGTTGGGAATATAATGTCCCCAAGTCAAAAATACGCCGGATAGAGCGCCAGCCAGCGCCATAGCTACCTTTCCGATAAAACCATTAATAGAAGAAATAAAGCCACCTGCGCTAATGCCGGATTTCCATTCTCCATAGTCAACCGGGTCTGCCTGCATAGAAAAATATATAGGCATTCGGACACCGTTGCCCAATCCTGCAATGACTGCACCCGCAATCAATCCAAAGACGTTGGTACCGGAAATGAGCATCATCAATAGTCCTGCAAGATTGATAACGCTCCCAATTTGAAACAACTTTCGTTTGTACATATGACGTGCCAGCAGCGGGGCGATAAAAGTTCCAATAATCGGAATTAATGAACCAATCCCTGCAATCAGACCGATCAGATCTGGGCGATTCACATAATACGTAAAATAATAAATCAGGCTGCCTTGATGAAAAAACATGCCTCCAAACATAAAGATAATGTTGGCTGCGAAGATGTACCAGGGCTTATTCCCTTTGAGCGCCGAAAAGGTTTGGGTAACCGTCACTTTTTCCTGCTGGAGTTTTACCTTTTCCTCTACATTTTTGAAGGTTACAAAAAACATCATCATACCGACGACCGAAAAGATAACCATGGTCCAAAAGAAGCCCTGCGCCTGTGAGCCGTTACCCAGCATTTTGACAAGGGGCATAGTCAAAACGCTGACCGCCGTAGCTCCAATAAAGGAGAAAATAATACGGATGGTTGCCAGCATCGTGCGTTCCTGTCCATCACGGGTCAAGCTTGGCAAAATGGAGGCCATCGGAATATTTACCATCGTATAGGCAAGCGATAACCCCATATATGTGATATAAGCGTAGATTAATTTGCCCACAGGACCGATATCCGGTACATAAAAGGTCAGGATACCCAAAAGACCGAATGGAATTGCACCAAACAGAAAGTATGGCCGCGATTTGCCCCAGCGTGTACGCGTTTTGTCAATGATGATCCCCATGACCGCATCCGCGACACCGTCCACAATACGAGTAACTAGCAGCAGCGCACTGACCGCAAGCACCTCTAATCCCATGACATCCGTATAAAAAAACATTAAATATAGCGTGATCATTTGCCAAATCAAGTTACACGCAAAATCGGCAACTCCGTAACCAAGACGTTGTTTCCAGATGCCTGTCTTTGTAACCATACTCATCCCTCCGTAGATCCCTATGACGCCGATACGGCATGATAGAGGATAAAATTCAGTAGCTCATCTTTCTTGAAGATGTGTGTCATGTTGTAAGTTGAATGAGGCGGCTCCGGATTGCCTTCCAAACTTACATTTATTAAAGCGCTTTCTTTTTCATATGGCAATTATCGTTTTACAGATCAATGTATCCGTTTTACAGGTTATTCAAAATTAAAATTTATTTTTGATTATTTTTGTATTATGTATTTTCAAAATAAAACAAAAGTGTTATAGTCTCCGTAAACCAATTATACTCACATTAATAAATCGATTCAAAAATAAAAATGAACTTGGAGGTCTTTTTCCTATGGTACAAAGTCTGTGGAATTCTTCACAAGCATCTGAGCAAAAAAGTACGCTGGAACAGCTCGTATATCGTTCTAACCTGATCGGCACAGATAGGAGCGTGTGTAACTGGGGAGGCGGCAATACTTCGGCCAAAACGACGATACAGGATTTTCGCGGGCGTGAAGTAGAAGTAATGTACGTCAAGGGCAGCGGTTCCGATCTTGCTACGATGAAAGCGCCTAACTTTACAGGGCTTCGTATGGAGGATATCCGTCCCTTGATCGAAAGGGAAGATATGTCTGACGAGGATATGGTCGCGTATCTGGCGAATTGTATGATAGATGCCAAGCATCCGCGCGCTTCGATTGAAACGCTATTGCACGCTTTTTTACCTTTTAGACATGTGGATCATACCCACCCGGACGCCATTATCAGCTTGTGCTGTGCGCATAACGGCAAGGACATTGCGAAAGAGATTTTCGGTGACCGTTTTGTATGGGTACCTTATATTCGTCCTGGTTTTAAGCTGTCCAAGATGATTGCTCAAGGTGTACTCGATCATCCGCAAGCAGAATTGGTATTAATGGAAAAGCACGGTCTGGTTACATGGGGAGAAACATCCGAGGCAGCCTATGCGAAAACCATTGAAATCATTCAGGAAGCAGAAAGCTATATTAAGGCTCGTCAAGAGGAAAAACAGTCGTTTGGAGGCGCAAGATATAAAGCGCTTACTCAAGAGGAACGCCGTAGTATTGCATCTCGTGTCATGCCATCCGTTCGGGGAGCGGTCAGTGATGAGAAGAAGATGATCCTTACCTTTGATGATGCAGAGGACGTGCTGGAGTTTGTAAATGGTCAGGATTCTGCTGTATTGTCACAGGTCGGGGCAGCGTGCCCGGATCATTTGGTTCATACCAAGGTGGTGCCGTTTTTTGTAGACTGGACACCGGACGTAGAGGATGTCGAGGGTTTAAAAATAAAGCTCGTAGAGGGTATCGCAGCCTATAAGGAGCAATACCAAGCTTATTTTGAACGCAATCGGCATGAAGGAGACGTTATGTTTGAGGCTGCGCCACGTGTCATTTTAATCCCGGGGATCGGCATGATTAACACAGGCAAAAGCTGGAGTAACGCACAGGTGAGTGGCGCTTTGTATCATCGTGCTATCGCGGTGATGCGGGGTGCGACGGCGTTAGGACAGTTTGTTTCGCTTAGTGAAAACGAATCGTATAACGTGGAATACTGGCCCTTGGAGTTGTATAAGCTGTCACTCGCTCCGGCAGAAGCGGAATTTTCACGCAAAATCGCGCTCATTACAGGCGGTGCAGGCGGAATCGGCAGTGCAACCGCACGCCGTTTGGTGGATGAAGGAGCACATGTCGTGTTGGCCGACCTGAATCTGGAAGGCGCACAAAAGGTGGCCGCCGAGCTGAATGACCACTACGGAGAAAACCGCGCTATTGCAGTCAAAATGGATGTGACACAGGAGGACCAGATTCAGGCTGCCTATGCGGAAACCGCGCTGACCTACGGCGGAGTGGATATCATCGTCAACAATGCAGGACTTGCTACCTCCAGTCCATTCGATGAAACATCATTAAAGGAATGGAATTTGAACATAAACGTGCTGGGCACAGGTTATTTTTTGGTAGCACGGGAAGCGTTCAAGCTGATGAAGGAGCAGACACTTGGCGGCAGCATGGTGTTCGTCGGCTCGAAAAACTCCGTCTATGCAGGTAAAAATGTAACGGCCTACAGCTCGGTCAAGGCGCTGGAAGCGCATCTCGCCCGTTGTATTGCCGCAGAAGGCGGCGAATACGGCATTCGGGTGAACACGATTTTGCCGGACGCGATTCTGCAAGGCTCCGCCATCTGGAACTCCAACTGGCGCAACGAACGCGCCGCCGCCTACGGCATCGAGCCAGACCAACTGGAAGAACACTACCGCAAGCGGACGACGCTGCTGGTAAACATTTACCCGCAGGATATCGCCGAGGGGATTGCCTTTTTCGCCTCATCCAAGGCGGAGAAAACGACAGGCTGTATGCTCACCATCGACGGCGGCGTACCCGCTGCCTTTACACGCTAGGAAGTTATGAGCTTGGACTACTTTCAAATAAATCTCTGATTATAAGATAGCCAGCTCTTTTAAATAAGAAAAACGTAAATAAGTTATAATTACTTATTTACGTTTCGTGTTTTATGATTTTTCGAAAATATACACACTAACACTTTAAAATAGAAGTGACTTTATGGGTGGTTGGCAGCGGAGCGGATGGAATCGTTCTGAAGAAGCGTAGCGTTCGCCTTTATCCCCGGATTTTTACCTTTATATGTTCTATAAAATAAAAAAATCTGGGGATAACAGCGATAGGAAGAATGATCCATCCGCGAAGCGATCTCCCCCGCCCATAACTCACTTCATTTTCCAAGGAGGAACCACGATGAGTGACAAAGCGTACGCCTTATTCGAGGAACAGCAGCAACAAAGGGGCATTGACCTGGAACAAGTAAAGTTAAAGCTGAAAGCGCTTAGCATAGAAACCCCGTCCTGGGGCTATGGCGACTCAGGTACACGGTTTAAAGTTTTTCAAAAAACAGGCGTGCCGCGTGATCCGTTCGAAAAGCTGGAGGATGCCGCACAGGTACATGCCGTAACGGGATTGTGTCCATCGGTCGCCATTCATATTCCATGGGATAAGGTGGATCATTACGGCAAGCTGCGCAGTCATGCCGAAAGCCTGGGACTGCAGCTTGGGGCGGTTAATCCGAATCTGTTTCAGGATGAAGATTACATGCTCGGCAGCGTCACCAATGTAGACCCGGCCATCCGCCGCAAGGCAACAAACCACTTGCTGGAATGTGTGGACATTGCGAAGGAAACGGGCTCCAACGATTTTAGCCTGTGGTTTGCAGACGGAACAAACTATCCGGGTCAGGGAGACATCCGCAAGCGGAAAAATTGGATGCTGGAAGCACTCAGCGAAATGTATAAGGCGCTTACACCTGATATGCGCATGCTGATTGAATACAAGGCGTTCGAGCCAGCCTTTTATCATACGGATATTGCCGACTGGGGCATGGCGTACAATTACGCGACCAAGCTGGGACCGCAGGCACAGGTGCTTGTGGATACAGGGCATCATCTGCCGGGAGCAAATGTGGAGCATATTGTGGCATTTTTAATAGATGAGAAGCGATTGGGCGGTTTTCATTTTAATAGCTACAAATATGCAGATGATGATCTGATCGTAGGCTCCGCGAATCCATATGAGCTGTTCTTGATTTTTTATCAAATTTTAAATGCGGCTCAGGATGTGGATACGGATATCCGACATACGGTGGACAAAATTGCTTATTTGATCGACCAATCGCACAATATTGAACAAAAAATCCCGGCGATGATTCGCTCGGTGCTGAATGTGCAGACACAATATGCGAAGGCGCTGCTGATCAATCATGCAGAGGTGGAGGAAGCGGCGAATCGTCAGGATGTGCTGGGTGCGGAGGATGCTGTGCGCAAAGCGTTTGAGTTCGACGTTGCACCATTGCTCAAGGCAATACGTGAGGAGCAAGGGCTACCCGCTGATCCGATGAAAGCCTATTTAGCGTCTGATTATGGCACGCAGATTTTGCAAAGAGGCAAGGGTGGTGCAAGCTGGTGAGCATCCTCGCATATGATCTGGGGGCAAGCAGCGGCAGGGTTCTGCTCGGTCGATTGACGGATTCACGTATAGAGGTGGAGGAAATCCATCGCTTTTCGAATGATCCGGTCAAGGTCGGGGAGCGTCTGCACTGGGATATTTTGCGTCTGTATCACGAGGTTCAGCAAGGGCTGCTCAAAGCCAAGCACATGGGTGTGAACCCGTCCAGTCTGGCGATTGATTCCTGGGCGGTCGATTTTGGACTGATTGGAGAAGCCGGAGAATTACTGGGTAACCCTTATCATTATCGGGATTGGCATACCCATGGGGTGATGGAGGAAGTACAGGGCCAGTTAGGCAAGGAGTTTATTTTTCAGCGCACAGGGATTCAGTTTCTGACCTTTAATACGATGTATCAGTTGGCTGCTATGCGAAATGCGAGATCGCCGTTGCTGGAGCAGGCAGAGCATTTCTTGATGATACCCGATCTGCTGCGGTATTTTCTGACGGGTGAAATGGTTAATGAATTTTCCAATGCAACCAGCACGCAGTTATATAATCCGTTGCAGCAGGACTGGGATGATGAGCTTTTGTCCAGTCTCAGTATTCCCCGTTCCTGGTTTGGAAAGGTACTGGAGCCGGGAAGTGCCGCCGGTACGATCCGTTCCTCGGTCATGACTGATCTGGGCATCGGGGCGATTCCTGTCATTGCGGTCGCGGAACATGATACGGGATCGGCTGTGGCTGCGGTGCCAGCGTTGGAGCGGTCATTTGCCTATTTAAGCTGCGGAACGTGGTCCCTGATGGGAACGGAAACCCCGCAGCCGGTGATCAACGATGATACGCTGAGATTTAATTTTACGAACGAAGGCGGGGTAGGCCGGACCTACAGGCTGCTTAAAAATATTATGGGCTTGTGGATTTTACAGGAGGCACGCAGAGAGTGGGAGCGTCAAGGAACCTCTTATTCCTTCCCTGAGCTGGTACACATGGCGGAGCAAGCTCCGGCGTTCGTTTCTTGGATCGACCCGGACGATGAGTTGTTTCTGCATGCCGGGGATATGAGAACACGCATACGCCAATATTGCCGCAATACCGGGCAGCCTTTGCCGGAGACACCGGGTGAGGTTACGCGCTGTATTTTGGAAAGTCTGGCCTTGAAATACCGTTACGTTCTAGAGCTTACGGAGCGTGTGTCAGGACAACGATTTAACGGGCTGCATATGGTCGGCGGGGGGATTCAAAATCGGCTGTTGTGCCAATGGACGGCCAATTCGATTCAAAAACCCGTGTGGGCTGGACCCGCAGAAGCAAGCGCAATCGGCAATCTTGCGGTACAATGGATGGCACAGGGAAAGTTCGCCGATATATGGGAAGCACGCCGGGTCATCGCGGATTCTACTTCCGTAGAGGTATATGAACCTGCCGAGTCGGAAGCGTGGGAGGATGCCTACGGACGATTCCGGCGTGTGGCGGGACTTTTTGTACATTAAAGATGTGGAGTGAGATTGCCATGCTGGTCGCAGAAAGATATGAGATGATCGTACAGCTCGTCAATGAAAAAGGAAGCATCCGTGTGTCGGAGTTGAGTGAGCTGTGCAAAGTAACGGAGGAAACGATCCGCCGCGATCTGGACCGTTTGGAGCAGGCGGGACGGCTACGCCGTTCACATGGTGGAGCAGTCAGCGTCAAAAATGAGCAGCCCGAAACGCCGTATGCGGTACGGGAAATTATGAACGCAGAGGAAAAGCGCCGTATTGCCGAGGAAGCGGTCAAGCAGATTCAGCCGCATGATCGTATTTTGCTGGATGCCAGCACGACGGCCTGGTATATGGCGTCGATTTTGCCGGATATTCCGCTGACGATACTGACGAATTCGATCCGCGTGGCTACTGAGCTGGCGGGTAAGGAAAAAATCGAGGTTATTTCGACCGGAGGACAGTTGCTACAGCGTTCATTGTCCTTTGTAGGCCCACTCGCAGAGCGCTCGTTGGAATCGTATTATGTGGATAAATTATTTTTCTCCAGCCAGGGGGTGCATCTGGATCGGGGAATTAGTGAATCGAATGAGCTGCAAGCCCGTTTGAAGCAAAAAATGGTCAGTATTGCAGACCGCGTGATTTTACTGGCAGATGCGAGCAAATTTGGGCAGCAGGCATTCACGCATGTCGTGAAGCTGTCGCAGGTATCCGAGATTATTACGGATGCGCGTTTGTCGGACCCGATTCGCAGTCAATTAGCAGAGCTGTCGATTCCGGTTACGATAGTGTAAAGCAGTTAGTTGCCGAGGGGGAGGCCGCTCCACGTTTCATTTGATCTTACGATCGCTGTTGCAGCGGGATTCTTTGATGATGTAAAACAAGTATAGGTGAGAATCCCGCTGCAAGCTTATGCTTACGATAAGAGCTTTCCTTTGGAAAGTTTTACTATCTATATAAGATGAACTTGTAAAATGTACACAAAAACGGAGTAGGCGGAATGGTGCTGTACAAGCGAAGCGGTCGCTTTTGTCCCCGGATTTCTACTGTGATGGAGGCTTTATTCAAGAAATCCGGTGGCGGTGGCGGTGGCGATGGAAAGCACCATCCGACTGCGCAGTGGCTCTATATGTAGCTTTCCAGCTCAGTTTATGTATAAAGTAATAGCTATTCCATGGACGGAAGGGGTGTCTCGTGTGAAGGTATCTTTATTTATTACCTGCCTGAGTGATGCGATTTATCCCAAGGTGGGGGAAGCGATGGCACGCTTGCTTGCCAGATATGGTGTTCAACTGGATTTTCCGAAGGTGCAGACATGCTGCGGCCAGCCGTCCTATAACAGCGGCTACTGGAATGAAACGAGGGCAGCGGCGAAAACGATTTTGAAAGCGTTTGACGACAGCGACTTTGTTGTATCGTCCTCCGGTTCCTGCACTTATATGATTCATCATTACCCGGAGTTGTTCAAGGATGAGCCGGAATGGCTTGACTCAGCGCGGCGATTGGAGGAAAAGACGTATGAGTTTACACAATTTATGGTGCAGGTGCTTGGCGTGACCGATGTGGGCGCGTCTTTTCCGTATACCGTAACCTACCATCCGTCCTGCCACGGCACACGTTTGTTAGGCGTAAAGGAGGAGCCAATGCAGCTACTTGGCAGTGTAAAGGGCTTGCAGCTGGTGCCGCTTCCTTTTGCCGAGGATTGCTGTGGCTTTGGTGGTACTTTTGCGGTAAAAATGTCGGATATTTCGGGAGCCATGGTGACGGAAAAGGTGGATCATATCAGGGAGACGGAGGCCGAGGTGCTGGTTGGACTGGATATGGCCTGCCTGATGAACATTGCGGGAAATCTCCGGTACCGGGAAGAGCCGGTTCGGGTTATGCACCTGGCCGAGCTGCTGTATGAAGGGGTGAAGCACACATGACCGCTGTACATTCACATTCGATGAGCGAAAAGGTCAAAAAACGCGCCGAGCTGGCCCTGAACGACGATTTTCTGCGGAATGCGGTTCGTTTCACAACCGAGCGTTTGCGCAACGGGAAGCAGGCGGCTTCAGAGCAGCATGGGAATTGGGAGGAATGGCGTGAGCGGGGCCGTCAAATTCGGCTGCATACCATTGCCCATCTGGACTATTATCTAAACCTGTTTGTGGACAATGCCCGGGCCAACGGGGTGCATATCCATTTTGCCGATACAGCCGCAGATGCCGTACGAATGACGCTGGATATTGCTGCTCACAATCAGGCCCGGTCTGTCGTTAAATCCAAGTCGATGGTGTCGGAGGAGCTACACTTGAATCAGGCGCTGGAGGGCGTGGATATCGAGACGATTGAAAGCGATCTTGGAGAGTACATTATTCAGCTTGCAGGTGAGGCCCCGTCCCATATCGTCATTCCGGCGATTCACAAAAACCGCTATCAGATTGCCGAACTGCTGTCCAAAGAAGCGGGCGAGGAACTGTCTGCGGATACGACGATTTTGGCTGGTTTTGTCCGCAAGAAACTGCGTGAAAAGTTTCTGGAGGCGGATATTGGCATGACAGGCTGTAATTTTGCCATCGCGGAGACGGGTTCCATGGTATTGTTCGAAAATGAAGGCAATGCGCGGATGGTATCTACTTTGCCTAGAACACAAATTACGCTGATGGGAATGGAACGGATTATTCCATCATGGACGGACCTGGAGGTCATGGCTACATTGCTGCCACGGTCCGCTACCGGACAGAAGCTGACGATGTATATGTCCGGCATCTCAGGCCCACGGCGCAGTCAAGATGCCGATGGGCCTGAGGAAATGCATATCATCATCGTAGATAACGGACGCTCGCTACAGCTAGGCAATCCCGAGTTTCAGGAGCTGCTGAATTGCATTCGTTGCGGGGCGTGTCTGAACGCCTGCCCGGTTTATCGCCACATTGGCGGACATGCGTATGGCGGGACTTATAGCGGACCTATCGGTGCGGTACTTACGCCTGCTTTGCATGGCAACATCGAAGAGTGGAACGATATTGCAAGCGCGTCCAGTCTGTGTGGTGCGTGCTATGAAGCCTGTCCGGTCAAAATACCGTTGCACGACATGCTGGTCTATTTGCGCAGACGCAAAGTTGAGGCTGGACAAGGAGATAGACTGGAAGCGGTGGGGATGAAAGGGTTTGCGACCGTTGTTTCCAGCTCGAAGCGATTCGCAGCGGCGATTCGGCTCGGACAAATTGCCCAAAAGGCTGTCGTCCGTAAGGGAGAAATTACGCTGAAGCTTGGTCCCCTAAAGGGCTGGAATACGTACCGCGTGGCCCCCTCTCTGGCGAAAAAGTCCTTCCGTCAGCAATGGAACACACTGGAACGTGAGCTGGAGCAGGAACGTAACGTGATGCAGCCTGACGTTCGCAGCCGAATGGAGAGAATTTTGGAAGATAGAAGTAAAGGAGGCGGGCAGCATGATTGAACAGAATAGACCTTCTGCGCAAGCAAAGGCGGCCCATGAAGCGTGGCTCCATCAAATGGAAGCCGAATCCCGCGCCAAGCAGGTGCGCTTTATGGATAGCATTGCAACGAAGCTCAAGCGTCCGCGACAGACGGAGCCGCCCGTGCAGCCGTTTCGCGGCGCACCTGCATTTTGGCACGAATTCGAATGGAGCGCGGAGCAGCGCATCGAAGAGTTTACCGCCAACTTTACAAGTGTTGGCGGGCATGTCGTGCGTCTGCCGGATCTGGAGCAGACGGCAGACTGGATCGCGCGCAAGGCGCGTGAGCTGGGAGCGGCCTATATCGTCCGGCAGAATGAGCCGGACCTGGATGCGCTCCAGCTGGAATCGGCGCTGCCGGAAGCCCGTCTATCGGTGTGGAACACCGATCCAGTCGAGGACTGGAAGGCACGCGCTGCCGAGGCGGACATCGGCATCGTCATCGCCGATGAAGCTGCCGCCTACACCGGATCGGTGGCGGTGCTGTCCTCACCGGAGAAGGGCCGCGCAGTCAGTTTGCTGCCGACGGTGCTGATCATTCTCCTTCCGCTGGAGCGTCTGCGGACGCGGCTGGGTGAAATTTTAAGCCGCTTTGACGAAGTAGGACGGGAGCAACTGCCCGCAGGCATTCATTTTATTACCGGACCCAGCCGTTCGTCGGATATTGAAAATGATCTGACCATTGGCGTACACGGACCCGGCATCGTTTATACGTTGTTAATTGGTTAGTTTGTAGATGGATTTAGCAGGTAGACTGGCGGACCTTCAACTCAAAAGCAAGGGAGATTGGCTCCAAAGGCTGGCTATTCAACTGTCGATACAACGTACGAAACATTTCCTGTCCGATGCGCTGCAACGGATTCGTAATATTGGTCAGTCCCATGGCGTCGGCTACCTGACTTTCGTCAGCTTCAAAACCGACCACCGCCAAGTCCCCTGGAACATTCCAGCCCTTACTACGGGCGGCGGAGATAATACCACAGGCCACAAAATCATTGGTGGTCATGATGGCATGTGGACGTTCCTTTAATGAATCCAGCTTGGCGAACGCCCGCATTCCGTCTTGCACCGTATGGATACCGCTGAGCAACCATTCCTCATTCACTGGCAGCTTCCTTGCCGCATGCAGGTCATTATAGGCCTGGAGTCTTCTTTGGCTGTTTATGCTGTTTTTCCTGCCCACGGTGCAGGCGATTTTTTCAAATCCCAGCTCGGCCAAATGCTCTAATCCGATCCGAAATCCTTCATAATGATCGAGATAAATGGATGAAATCTCTTTATTTTTTAATGGCTCACAGGTCACAATCGGCCCATATTGGGTATAACGCCTCACAGCAGACCATTCCAGCATACGCCGTAAAATGACGAGCCCGTCCACTTTTTTCTGCCTCAATAACTCTAACGCCGCGCTCTCCAAATCCCGCTTTTCCTCCGTCTGGTAGATAAGAACTTGATAATCCTGCTCTTTACCCGCATTGGATACTCCCTTGATGATTTGCATGTAATAATTGTTAATCGTTGGAGTCATGATCCCGATGACCTTGGTACGGCCCACTTTTAACTGCACCGCATTAATATTCGGAATATAATCCAGTTCCCGAATCACTTCCATCACCCTGGTCCGCGTAGCCTCACTGACATGAGGATGATGATTCAGCACCCGAGATACAGTACTTGTCGATACCCCTGCGATTTCAGCAATTCTTTTAATATTATGCATAGAATTCAACTCCAAAAATTTAGTTCTTGACCTGGAATGCATCCCAGATTGTAGCATGAAAGCATAAAGCGTATGCAGCAATCCGGAATGCATTTGAGGCGCACGGGTTCCGTCATACTTCTTCACAAATTATATACGACCTGGAGGAATGCAACATGGAACAGGCAAAGGGATTTCCCAAGGATTTTCTATGGGGCGGGGCAGCCGCTGCCATGCAGATTGAAGGGGCTTACAATGTAGATGGGAGAGGGCTCTCCATCTCTGATGTATTTACCTTTGATCCGGAACTCGACAAAAAGCGCTGGCTGGATCAGTGGCATATGATGACCCACGCCCAAGTCAAGGAAGCATTGGACCCAAACAGCACCCAAAATTATCCCAAACGCCGGGGAAATGATTTCTATCACCGTTATGAAGAAGATATTAATCTGCTGGCCGAGATGGGTTTTAAATGCTTCCGAACTTCCATTTCCTGGACACGTATTTTCCCGAATGGCGACGAGACAGAGCCCAATGAGAAAGGGCTGCAATTCTATGACAAGGTTTTTGATGCCCTGCTAGCCAAAGGTATTGAACCTGTCATCTCACTTACCCATTACGATATGCCTTTGTATCTTGTCACCGAGTATGGTGGGTGGAAAAATCGGAAGCTGATTGAATTTTTCGTCCGTTTTGCCGAAACCGTGTTTACTCGTTACAAGAATAAGGTGAAATACTGGATTACGTTTAACGAAATGAACTGTGTCAAGCACCATCCGTTTGTCAGCGCCGGGATCATTGAAGAGAATCACCCGAACCTGGAGCAGGACAAGTATCAATCTGCCCATCACCAGTTTATAGCCAGTGCGCTGGCAGTCAAAGCCTGTCATGAGATTATACCAAACTCCCAGATTGGGTGCATGATCAGCTATCTGTTACTTTATCCGAATACCTGCAATCCGGATGATGTGCTTGAATGCCAAAAGGAAGAACGTGTGTCCTTCTTTTTCAGTGATGTACAAACCAGAGGCTATTATCCGTCCTATACCGCACGCATGTTCAAGGAAAAGGGCGTTGTCCTGCATAAAGAACCGGGCGATGATGAAATCCTGCGCGATAATCTCGTGGACTTCGTGTCCTTGAGCTACTATATGTCCAACAATGCCAGCGCCACTGCCGACCAGCATGCCAAAGCAAGCGGAAATCTGATTGGCGGTGTGAAAAATCCTTACCTGGAGCAGTCCGAATGGGGCTGGCAGATTGATCCTAAAGGATTACGTTATGCGCTGAACAACCTGTATGACCGCTACCAGAAGCCGCTGTTCATCTCGGAAAACGGCGTGGGCGCGACAGATCAAATGAGCCCTGACGGGACGATTAATGATGATTATCGTATTGATTATCTGAAAAAACATATCGAGCAAATGAGGGAAGCGATTGAGGATGGAGTAGATCTGTTCGGCTATACCGCCTGGGGCCCAATCGACATGATCAGTGCTTCAACTTCACAGGCATCCAAGAGATACGGCTTTGTCTACGTCGATCAGGATGATCTGGGCAACGGAACACTGAACCGCTACAAGAAAAAAAGCTTTGACTGGTATAAAAAAGTGATTGAATCGGGCGGAGAAGTGCTCTAAACGGAGGCGTATGAAGCATGAAAGGCTTGAGCCTGCTCTTATGCCTGATCTGGGGCTTTAATTTTGTCATCATGAAATTGGGCAATGGAGCCTTTGAACCTGTCCAATTTGCCTCTTTCCGGTTTCTCACGGGCACGCTGCTTCTGTTCGGAATTCTCTTTTGGAAGCGGGTTCCCTATCCTGACAGGCACGCGATGAAATGGGTTATACTCTGCGGAATTCTCCAGACTACCTATTTTAATATTGCGATTCAGATTTCCCTGAACTACATTAATGCTGGCTTAACCTCTGTGCTTACGTACAGCATGCCGTTATTTGTATCCATTATGGCGCATTTTCTTATTCCGGGTGAGCGACTCAACACAAGCAAAACGATTGGAATTGCTACAGGCATGATGGGGCTGTTATTTGCTATGGACATTCATTTGGGCGGCAATTTGTGGGCCATGCTGCTTGGAGTGAGTTCGGCGATTGCATGGGCACTTTCCAACCTGATTATCAAGCTCAAGCTCCAGCATTGCGATAAAACCCAGTTTACGACCTGGCAGATGGCGTTCGGTGCGCTCGGACTGCTATTGTATTCCCTGTTGTTTGAGCGATGGGAGCCGCATTTTAGCGCTGCGTCGATCTTTTATATTTTATTTTCCGGTATTGTGGCGTCGGCTCTGGCATTCCTGCTGTGGACCCATATTCTCACCAGAATGGAAGCAAGTAAAGCTTCTGTTACACTGTTGCTGGTTCCCATCATCGGTGTTGTATCCGGCTGGATCTTTCTTCACGAGGAGCTCAAAGCGGCTACTCTGCTTGGCATTTTTTTAGTACTGGCGGGCATCTGGATAGTGAATCGTTCAGGGACTCCGAAGTCGCAGTAAGCGGCTGGAAGGCTTTTTTTAATAAAGGGTTGACAGTAAAAAAGAAACTCTATTATAATAAAGTCAAGAAAACGGTTACAGAAATGAATTTTATAATTTCAGGGTGTTACTATTTTAGGCATAACCTGAATGGAGTTCCGGTAAGTGGGCGATAACGTCTATTAAGCGGTGTTCTGTTCAGGTTTTTTAGTGTGTTCACATTTTTTAACAGAGTCTCTTTAAAAAATGGCCTTCCAGTAAATAAAAGCAGGTGGTCGCATGATTTTGAAGAAAGCGCTTAACAACAATGTCGTATTAGCAGAGGAAGAGGACGCCCAAGAGGTCATTGCGACAGGGAATGGAATCGCATTCAACCTGAAGCCGGGGGATACCATCGATGAGCGTAAAATCACGAAGCTGTTTGTAGTCAAAACTCAGGATCTATCCGCGAAGCTGGCGGATTTGCTGAAAGATGTGAAGATGGAATGCATTGAAATTGCAGATGAAATCGTGGAGTATGCCAGACCGAGATTGGCCGGAGACATTAGTGATTATATTTATCTGGCCTTGATTGACCATATTTCATTTGCCATTGAACGGCATGCAAGGGGCACCCCGATTGAAAACCGGTTCCTATGGGAAATCAAGCGGTTTTATCGCGAAGAATTCGCGATCGGAAAACATGCGCTGGAGATGATCCGTAACAGGATCAACATTACGTTCGATGAAAATGAAGCCGGATTTATTGCTCTGCATTTCGTCAACGCCCGTCTGGATAACCAGAAGCTAGACCTGACGCTAAAAACGTCAAAAGTCATCAAGGATATTATGGATATTGTAAAATATCACTTCAATGTTGAGTTTGATGAAGATTCATGGAACTATAACCGATTTGTAACTCATCTTAAATTTTTTGCCCAGCGGCTTTTTGCCCATGAATCGGCAGATCCACAGTACATGAATTTGTTTGAAGACCTGAAAACCAAATTTCCGGAAGAGCACAGATGCGTACAAAAAATAGGGGTTTATGTGAATAAGCAGTTTGAACAGAAACTAACCAATGATGAAATGATGTACCTTATGATCCACATTTCCAGATTGGTCAACAGAACAGAAAACTAGCAGGGTGTTACCATTCGTGGGCATTACCTGAGTAATTTCGATACTAAAGTGCATTTTGGTATCGGATATTACTCAGGTTTTTTTTATATCAACCAGAGAGCATTGGAGGCAGGCGTTATGAGCAAGCATGATGAATTAGCGAAATTCATTGTAACAAATGTAGGCGGAGAGGAAAATATCCGTGATCTGTACCATTGTATGACCCGTCTGAGATTTACACTCAAGGACAAGAAAAAAGCCAACAAAGAGGCTTTGGAAAATTCCGACGGGGTCATTTCCGTGATCGAAAGCGGAGGACAGTACCAGGTGGTGATCGGCAATCATGTTAGCGAGGTCTATGATGCGATTGCGGGGAATTACAACCTTCAGGTAAAAAGCGGCAACAATGAGAAAGAGGACCATTCAAAGGAAGGTAATTTTATCAGTCGAGCCTTTACCGTCATGAGCTCGATCTTCCAGCCGATTGTACCTGCTTTGGCTGGTGCAGGGATGCTGAAAGCTATCCTGGTTATTCTTACGCAGTTAGAGTGGCTGGACAGTGCCTCCAGCACCTATGCTATCCTTGCTGCCGCAGGCAACGGTGTGTTTTACTTCCTGCCACTGATGTTAGCATTTTCAGCTTCGAGAACGTTCAAGACCCAGCCTATTGTATCTGCCGCCATTATGGCCGCTTTGCTGGAGCCTAACTTCACCAAGCTGATGGAAAACACGGGGGATATATCATCCTTTATCCATATTCCCGTTGTCCTGATGAGTTATACGACATCCATTATTCCTGCTATTTTAGCCATTTGGCTGTATTCATATCTGGAACGATTCCTGAAGCGAGTGGTTCCGAAAAGCATTGAATTATTTATGGTTCCGCTCGTTTCCTTATTAATTATGGTTCCGCTTACTGCCATTGTGATCGGTCCGCTGGGAGTGTACACCGGTAAAGGCATTGCAGATGGTATTGAATTTTTAAGTACACAAAGCGGTCTCTTGACCGGGGCCATTCTGGGAGGCGGCTGGACCTTCCTGGTGATGTTTGGTTTACATTGGGGGATTGCACCTGCGATGATCAACAATCTTTCCCTCAAAGGGTTTGATACGATCCGACCCATGATGGCTTCCGCGACCTTTGCCCAATCCGGTGTCGCTCTTGGGGTCTTTCTGAAAGCCAAGGACAAAAAGCTGAAAGCTTACGCTCTGTCATCTATTCTCCCTTCACTGTTCGCCGGTATTACGGAACCTATCGTTTATGGGCTGTCCGTGAAGCTGAAAAGACCGATGATTGCCGCCGTAATCGGGGGAACGATCGGTGGGGCCATTGCCGGGCATTTCCAGACAACCGTGCTCGCTTATGTGTTCCCTGCCATAACGACTATTCCAGCGTTCTTTACGAATACTATTGCTTTTTATTTGATCAGCATCACCATTTCATTCGTGATTACTACCGTATTAACTTATATTCTGGGCTTTAATGAAGGTAACGGGGCAACGGATGCGGAGACAGGAAAGACGGAACCAGAAAAATCCGGGCCTGCCTTACAGACTGAATCTGGACAAACCGTAGTCATTGAGAGTGTCTATGCTCCTATAAATGGCGTAATTGTTCCGCTTCATGAAGTGCCTGATCCTGCGTTCTCTACGGAAGCGATGGGTCAAGGTATAGCCATTTTGCCGAGCGAAGGAAAGGTATATTCACCCGTCTCCGGGGTCGTCTCGCTCGTATTCCGAACCGGCCATGCGGTGGCCATCACCTCTGACAACCATCTGGACCTGTTAATTCATGTGGGACTGGATACGGTTAAGCTGAAAGGCGATTATTTCACAAAGCATGTGGAGCAAGGGCAACGGATTGAAAGGGGAGACTTACTGCTTGAATTTGATATTCCGAAAATCCAGGCAGCCGGTTATGACCTGACCACTCCGATTATTGTTACCAACAGCACTGCTTACCAAAAGGTTACCCAAACACAGCAAAAATCCGTAGATTTGCAAAGTGTTTTGCTCACAATACATTAAATAAAGGAGGAAGATAGTCATGACAGAACAAATAGGCAAAAGTTTTCCTGAGAATTTTCTATGGGGCGGTGCTATAGCGGCGAATCAGGCCGAAGGGGCATGGAACGAGGATGGTAAAGGGCCAGCGATCAGCGATGCATTCCGGGGAGGCATTGTAGGCGGAACGTTTGATGAGACGATTGATGAGAACAAGTATTATGCCAGCCATGAAGCGATTGATTTTTATCATCGTTATAAAGAAGATATCGCCCTGTTTGCGGAGATGGGCATGAAATGCTTTCGGACTTCCATTGCATGGTCCCGAATTTTTCCGAATGGGGATGATGCCGAGCCGAATGAAAAAGGGCTGCAATTTTACGATGATTTGTTTGATGAGCTATTGAAGTATGGAATTGAGCCGGTCATCACTATTTCTCACTTTGAGCTACCCTTGAATCTGATCCGCAAATACGAAGGCTGGAAAAGCCGCGAGCTGATTGGATTCTACGTAAAGTATGCGGAAGTTGTCTTCAAACGGTATAAAAACAAAGTGAAATATTGGATGAACTTCAACGAAATCAATCATTTTCACACGATTCCTTTGGCGGCAGGAGGCATTGTCGTTCAAGACGATGAGCATAAGCTTCCGACGATTTATCAGGCCAGTCACCATGTTTTCGTTGCCAGCGCGCTGGCTACCAAACTGTGCCATGAAATTATCCCTGGTGCAATGATGGGTGCTATGTTGTCTCTGAGTCCGATCTATCCGAATACCTGCAATCCGGACGATGTGTTTGACGCCTATGAGCTGAGAAGAAGATCCTTATTTTATTCCGATGTGATCCTTAGAGGCTATTATCCAAGCTATGCCAAACGGATCTGGAAAGAGCATAACATCATGATTCAAATGGAGCCTGGCGATGAACAATTACTGCGGGAGCATACGGCTGATTATTTGGGATTTAGCTATTATCGGAGTACTACGCATAAAGCAGGTATGCCCATCCTGGGCAATACAGGTGGCATTATGGGACTCGACAATCCCTATTTGGAAAAAACACCATGGGGATGGCCAATTGATCCGAAAGGCTTCCGCTATGTATGTAATGAAATGTACGACCGATATCAGAAGCCTCTGTTTGTTGTAGAGAACGGTTACGGCAGTCATGACGAAATTCTGGAAGACGGTTCAATTCATGATCCCGAGCGAGTGGACTATCTGAACAAGCATCTGATCCAGTTGCATGAAGCTATTGAGGATGGCTGCGAAGTGCTCGGCTATACCTGGTGGGGTCCAATCGACATTGTCAGCGCAGGAACGGGAGAAATGAAAAAAAGGTACGGCTTTATCTATGTAGACAAAAACAACGATGGTACGGGTACGCTGGAAAGAAGAAAAAAGAACAGCTTCTACTGGTACCAAAAGATTATTGAATCCAATGGGGAGGTATTGTTCGAATCCTAAAAAATAAAGGGGTACAATCCTTTAATTCCATAAAAGTCAGGAACGAACCGGCCCGAGATACGATCTTTGGCTGGTTCGTTTGTATATGGACTAGCGAGAATGGTAGAGAGGGAAACGAGTTTCAAAATCCGTCTGCCTGCGGCTGCTTCTAACCGAAATACTGCCATCGTGCAGCTCGGTAATGCTTTTCGTAATCGCCAGCCCCAGCCCGGTACCTCCAGTTTCCTTGGAACGTGATTTGTCCACCCGGTAAAAACGTTCAAAAAGATGCGGCACATCTTTTGAAGGAATCGGAGTTCCGTAATTGGTGCAGATGACCACAGCCTCGTCGCCCTCGCGTCCCACTGTAATATCCAGGCGCTTGCCGTCTTTTCCGTATCGAATCGCGTTGGAAAACAGATTTTCATACAGACGCACCAGCTCGTCCGTATCAGCCAAAATCCGCACGGGCTCGACTATTCGCACGCGGTAGGTCATGTCCGCCTGTTCCAGTGAAGGGACAAATTCCTCGGCCAACTGGGTAAGCAATTTGCCAAGGTCTACAGGCTCCAGTTCCAGTGGCAGACTGCCGCCGCTCACGCGTGTATATTCAAACAGCTCGTCGATCAGCTTTTTAAGCGTCAATGATTTTTCATAGGCAATGTTCACATAGTAGCGCAGCTCAATTTCGTCCCGGTAGCGGTCGGTTTCGATATATTCCAGAAAACCGATGACAGATGTTAGCGGGGTGCGGAGATCATGGGATACGCCCGTAATCAGGTCGCTTTTGGCTTTGGCGGAAGCCCGTTCCTCTTCCATAGAGAGACGGAGCTTGTCCGCCATAGTATTCATATTTTTTGCCAGCGTCCCCAGCTCATCCGCCGAGGAAACGGGAATCGAGTAGGACAGATGCCCGTCTGCGAATTCCTGCATACCGGTCGTAATTTCGCGTAAATAACCAATCGTATTTTTGGAAAAGCGAAAAAAGAAATACACATACAATGGCAATCCGCCCATGATCATGATCACTGGAGAACCAATGTTGTTCACAGCCCAGCGAATCAGGCGAGTGCCAAAAAACGAACGTGAAGGGTTCAGCCACAATAGTAAAGATGCCCCATTGTAAAATACCATCAGAATCAGTCCGGTTAAAGTAAAGGCGGCGAGGCTAAGGGCTGCCAGCTTCCATCCCAACGTATCGTATCGTTTTGCCTTCAAGACATAAGTCCTCCATTAATCCAATTTTTCCATTTTGTAGCCGATGCCCCACACGGTTTTCAGGTATTTGGGTTTTCTCGGGTCCGTCTCAATCTTCTCACGAATTTTGCGTACATGAACCATTAGCGTGTTATTGGATTCCAGATATTGCTCCTTCCACACTTTTTCATAAATCTGCTCCATGCTCAACACCTGACCGCGATTACGGGCCAATAGCTCTACGATGGCAAATTCACGCGGCGTCAGCTTAATGGGCTCTCCAGAAAGGGTAACCTCGTGAGTGGCAGAGTTAATGGATAATTCGTCCAATACCATTTCATGCTCCAGCACAGCGGAAGGCTGGGTGTATTTGCGTATTCTGCGCAACTGTGATTTGACACGTGCTACCAGCTCCAACGGACTAAATGGCTTGGTCACATAATCGTCGGCTCCGACGCTCAGGCCCGTAATTTTGTCCATGTCTTGTCCTTTGGCCGATAGCATAATAATCGGAAAATGCTCGGTTTCCCTGATTTTCATACAGGCTTCAATCCCGTCCATATTGGGCATCATGATGTCCAGCACCATCACATCCACCGTTTCCCGGCTGACCTGCTCCAAGGCTTCGAGACCGTCACGGGCGGTCAGCAGGCGGTAGCCTTCATTTTCCAAATAAATCTGCATCAGCTTAATGATTTCAGGTTCATCGTCAACCAATAAAATCGTTCCATTATGCATCATTGCGGCTTCCTTTCTCTTCTTTCAAGCAGTATACAATATGGGCGTATTATATACCTTTTTGCACACGCAGGCCATTCAGTCCGCTGCTCTGGTCGCTTGTTTTCCATGATCATCCTTTGGACAGCAGTGTTTCCAGTGAAGACATGCGTTTCCCCTGATCCACTTTCTTTTTCCGCATTCCCGGCAACTGACCAAAGAATATCCAGGCGAAGGGAAGGAGGCGTGCGGTGACCGCAACGACGACCCAAGAACAAATGAGTGCAAAGAGAAACTCCCCGGCATACCATACATGAATAAGCAATGGTGAACCGATATGCGGCGAGAACTGACGATACAGCAGCAGGAAAAACGGGTGAATCAGGTACACACCAAAAGATAATGCGCCCAAGTGATCCAGTTTACGGGTAATAAAGGTATGTTTTTGCCGATACATCAGAAAGGAGACCTGTAGCAAAACCAACACGCTGGACAAGCTGTACATATTGTACACAAGCTCGAATATCAAGGAATTATACGACGTTCCGTATTTTCTTCTTTCGTACCACATATAGACATGCACGGTGGCGGAAATGAGCCATACAGCCCATATGCCGATCCAGGTCAGCGCCCCGGTAGAGCGTCTTTCTCTCTTGCTCATCAGAAACCATGATTTGAGCTGCGGATAGTAGTAGCCAAGGACAGCGCCCAGCATGTAGCAGGCCATATATGACAAAGCCCAGCTTCCTTTATTTTGCACCTGGAATATGAACTTGTTGCCAATCACGAACGACCACTGCACCAGCAGTCCAATGGCCACAGACCATTGAGGTGTACGACGGTAACGCTGGAGCAGCCACAATATCCATGGGAATACCAGATAGAATTGCATCATGATAAAAATATAGTACAAATGCGTATACGCCTTACCTGTTGCCAGCTTCACAGCAAAGCTTTCCGCCAGTCCGGTTGCAGTCCAGGGTTCGGAGCTGCCAGCCGCAAGGGACAGGACGAAATAAAATAGAGAAAACATAATATAAGGCAGGAGGATGTACCGTAGTCTCTGTTTATAAAAGCGGATTAGCAGCTCTCGTCCCATGGGACGATCCTTATAGTTGTAGAACAATACCATGCTGCTTAGCGCGATAAATACAGGTGTGCCGTACTTCATGAGCACATTGAGCGCATTATACACAATATATAGGCTGGAATTTGTAAGTTGAACGGTTGCGTAAGAGGTGGCATGTACCATGATGACGGCCAGAATCGCCATGGCTCGGACCAACTGCAACTCGGGAATTATTTCTTTGGTCGTAGGCTTTATAAGGGGCTTCATAAGCTTCATTTCCTTTCGGCTGTGAACTGTCCTTGTATGAACTCTCTCTATTAAAAGCTAAAGTTCTTAACACCCCGGAAGGAGAGCGCTTAAGAAACGCTTATGAAGTTCTTAACTTTTGTTAAGAATTAATGAGGAAAGGCAAAAAAAGAACTTTCATTCCACATGAAAGGGGCTATGGAATCGCTCTTGGGATTTATGCAAAATACTCATTTACATAATATAACCATTTATTCTATAATGTTTAAGAGTGTGATTTATTTGAAAGGAGGGATCGGATTTCTAAGTAAGCCTTCGCCTGCTTAGAAATCCAATGGATACAAACCTGTGTCTATGAAGTAAATGAATATAACTTATTGTATGCGCTTACAAATATCGAAAGACTTTTGGACTATTCTACATTTTGGAGGAGGAATGATGATATGAAGTGGATAAAAGGAATGACCAGTATGCTTTTGGTCGCTCTGTTATGCAGTACGCCGGGCTTGAATGGGACAACGCCCGCATATGGAGCAGCTGGCGATTACAAATTTGATTTTGGCGCGGGTCCAGTGGAATCTGGCTATACTGGGGTGAGTGCATCCCTGCGATACGATTCAACCCGCGGTTATGGATTTCGTACACCCGAGAATGTGCGCAATGTGGGTGCATCGGGTACTGGTGTCGCTAGTGATGCAGTACGCTTTCTGACGACTGGTACGAAAAGCGAAAATACATTTGATGTGGATCTAGCTCCTGGGCTATATGAGGTATCGGTCACGCTAGGGAATACAACCCGAGCGAGCGTTGCCGCCGAGGGAGTATATCAGGTCATCAATATGACGGGGGACGGAGCAAAGGACCGCTTTCAAATTCCTGTGACCGATGGACAATTGAATTTACTAATTACAGAAGGTAAAGAGGGAACCTCTTTTGCAATAAGTGCATTGGAAATCAGGCGATTGTCTAACAATCCCGTCACGAATCGGACGATTTACATCGGTGGGGATTCTACCGTCTGCAATTACTATCCGCTGGATAGCAGCGTGCAGGCCGGCTGGGGGCAGCTATTGCCGCAATTCGTAAACACAAATACATTCCAGATCCGTAACATGGCGTCAGGGGGGCAAATTGCAAGGGGCTTCCATCAGGACGGTCAGCTAGAGGCGATCGTCAAATACATTAAACCGGGGGATTATTTCATTCTCCAGTTGGGCATTAATGACACCAACCCGAAGCATAACGAAAGCGAAGCGGAGTTTAAGGACTGGATGCGGGATATGATCCGGCAGGTCAAGGCCAAAGGGGCAACCGTAATCCTTTCAACACCGCAGGGGCGAGCCACTGATTTTAACGCGAATAATGTACACACCGCTGAAAATAGATGGTATAGAGGCTCTATTTTAGCGCTGGCGCAAGAGGAACAAACGCCCTTGGTCGATCTGAACGTGCTTAGCTCAGCTTATTTTACCTCCATTGGTCCGCAAGCCACACTCGCCCTGTATATGAATGGTGATACGCTGCATCCGAATGTTGCCGGAGCAAAGGAACTGGCACGTCTAGTAGCCAAGGATTTAAAAAGGCAGGGTCTAAGCGGATTCTAGCCTTCGCCATCTGAAGACTGTGGGTGCTATAATGATAGAAAAACAGCACGAGAGCCGGAATGGTTTTGTTGTCTGGTGTCAGCACTGTTTTGAGACGTGAAGACCACAGTTTACGGCTAGGGGAAAGGAGATCCGACGATCACATGCAGCCTTTTACAGCTCGTGTATTAAAAATAATCAAGTTCATCCCTGAGGGAAGAATCATGACCTATGGACAAATTGCAGCGGAAGCAGGCAGTCCGAGAGGGGCGCGTCAGGTTGTGCGTATTTTGCATACGCTGAGCAGCAAGCACCGCTTGCCCTGGCACAGGGTCGTAAACCGATTGGGAGAAATTGCGCTACAGGACGATGAAGGAGCTTCTTTACAAAGGCTGCTTTTGGAAGCGGAAGGTATACAGTTTATGAAGAACGGACGAATTTCACTGGAAAAATACCTGTATGATTCTCAAGCGGTGATAGAAGACGAATAGAAGCAACCTGAAAATGCCGATCACGTACGCATCCAAAGCGACGTTGATCGGCATTTTAGGTTAGAAGCGAGATATAATTCTATTAAAATCATCCCTAGCTGATCAGATGCTGCTGATTCCGTTGGGCAAGGTGGAAAGAAATACTGTTTATAAGCGGTAAATCGTTATTTTTCCGGGCTTCCCGGATCAATTGCTTCTTTTGCTGTTCGGATTCACGTAAAAATCGGGTCATCCACAAATCAGACGGTACGTTCGTAGTAGTCATGCGAGATTCTTTTATCATCTATTAACCCTCCCAGTGAGCGGCTGTTATTCTTTCTCTATTATATGCTCCTAACCTTAATAGATGCTGTTGGTTTCCTTAAAATTAGCTGAAATTTAGGTAAAGTTCAGGTAAAAACAGGTTCATTTTATATCTGATTTGCAGGAGAACAGCTTGAATCGACAATCCTGAAATAAAGGTTACAAAAATGTATTGGTTTGACACCTTGTACCAACATTCACCTGAAAGTACAATTAGGTGGCGGATAGACTGTGGAATTTTATGTCGAAATCTATAAAAATCATTTGAAAGATTACACCGAGAGGGGAGAGATTCATCCTATGAAGTATAAAGCGGCTGCCACGCTGCTCGTATTGACGATGTCGTCAGGCTTGATTTCCACCGTTCAGGCTGACAGTGCAGCAGGAAGCACAACAGGAAATACGTCGGCAAGTATATCAGGAACCTCGTCTGCTGTGGTTACATCGAAGACCGCCTCCATAACGGGTCAGGCTTTACCTCCATTAACGCTCAAACAGGCAGCGGAATGGGCACAAACGAATAGCTACAACACGCGTACTGCTGAGCGGGACGTGGAGCGCCGAAGAATGGAACTAAAAAATGCGGAAAAGGATCTGGGCAATGCATTCGTGGATTTTATAGATGGTGAATATGTTGGTGATGAGTCATCCTGGAAAAATTATAACTCTTCGACGTTATCCTATCTAGCCAGCAAAAAGCAGGCGCAATTCGCTAAGGATCAGATATATTTTAATGTGATGAAAAGCTACCAGAGCGTGTTCGTGGCAGAGAATCAGGTGAAAAATGATCTGGAAGCGCTTGAAATTGCTCAAGCGGAGGAAAAGATTGCACTCGCCAAATTTGCGCGCGGCAAGCTGTCTGAGTATGCGAAAAACGAGAGTACACAGGCCAGAAGCCAGGCTGAGCAGACAGTCGAGCAGGGGAAAATTACGCTGCAAAAATCGCGTGACGCTCTGAATTTTCTGATGGGTCAGCCAAACGGAACAGCCTATGAAATGGTGGATCGACCCGTATACAAGGAACCGAAGAAGCTGGATATCGAAATACATATACAACAGCTGATGGATATGAATCCAAACTTGTGGAAGCTGGAGGATAGTATCAAAACTTCGGAACTCAATGTGAGATATTTCGATTTTAACAGCGGCGCAGGTGCTTACGATTTAGCCAAAATGGACGTGGATACGGCCAAGGAGGAGCTGGACAAGGGACAAAAGGATTTTGCCGAATCGCTTCGCAATTTATATGCCACGGTCAAAGAAAACCAAAAAAAATACGTTCAACTGGAAGAAAGCCTGCGCACGGCAAAAGAGGGGCTGGATTTGTCCCGCAAAAAGTGGGCCAGAGGCTTAATTATTGAGCTGGAGCTGAAAAATAGTCAGTTGAAGGTGGACCAGATTGAACGGCAAATGGAAGAGCTGGCGATTGAGCTGAGTCAGAATGAATACACGTTGAGCAAGCCATGGAGCACATAGGGAGGAAACGAAGTTGGCAGAAACGGTTTTAAACGACGCCTTATTAAAGTTACGAAGAAAACGGAGAAAAAAGTGGATCTGGACCATGGTTGTGCTGCTGGTAATAGGCGGGGGTGGAACAGCAGTATATTTGAAGCTGCCCAAAGAGCAGGCTGTACCATTGGTTCAGGACGAGACGCTTAAAGTGGAACGTGGGGATGTGAGCGAGAAGCTGGATACGTCTGGTACCGTGCAGGCTTCCAAGGAAGTAAAACTGAATTTTACAAGTACAGGCGAAAATAAACTGGCGGCGGTAAATGTGAAGGCTGGAGATAAGGTGAAAAGAGGACAAGTCCTGGCTCTTCTGGACAGTTCTGAAATTAAGATGCAAATCCAGAGCGCATCCGATAATTTGGAAATATCCAAATCCAAGCTGGCTGAATTGGAGAAGGGGCCGAAGGCGGAGGATATTGAAATTCAGAAGACGAATGTGCTTCGGGCTAAAATGGCTGTCGATACAGCGCAGGAATCCTTTGAGCTGGAAGAAGCGGAAAGTCAGAAGAAGGCTTCCAAAAAGCAGTTGGAGCAGGCGCGAAAGGCATATGAAGACCAAAAGTTTTTACATGATGCCGGAGCGGTGTCCAACAGTGAAATGGAGCAAGCAGAGCAAGCACTGGATAAAGCACAGACGGATTATGACGGTCTGGATTTACAATTCCGCAAAATCATGTCGCAAAAGCGCCGTGCTATCGCAGAGGCTGAAATCGGCTATCGATCGGCTATGGCTGAGCTTCGCAAAATAGAGGTTCCAGCCGATGCTTCCAATATCCAATCCGCACGGATTGAGGTTAGAAGACTGGCCACCGAGCTGGAGCAGAAAAAAAATGACCTGAACAAGCTTCAGGTCACGGCACCGTGGGACGGAGTCATTTTAAAGGTGAACGGGGATGTCGGAACCAGTCCGACGGCTCCTTTTATCGTCATGAATAACTCGGACTCCAACAATCTCAAGATTGGCGCAAAAATCAGTCAGAACGATATTGTAAAGGTGAAAAAAGGACTTTCAGCGGTGTTATCCACCAATGCTTACCCGGGTGAGTCGTTCCCGGGCAAGGTGCAATTTGTCTCACCGGAAGCATCCACAGATGAAGGCATGACGACCTATCTGATGGAGCTGTCCGTTCATGATCCGAAAGGCAAGCTGAAAACCGGCATGGTTATGAATGTATCCGTTATTTTGGGAGTACACAAAAATGTACTGTTTGTTCCAGCGATTGCGCTGAGATCCGAAGGTGGACAGGACGGCGTCTATTTTGCTGCTAATCCGGCAAATCCAGGGGCGCGCACATTCAAGCCCGTAGAGCTCGGATTTTACACGCCAGATCGAGTCGAGCTCAAGTCGGGTGTGAAGGAGGGTGACACTCTTATTGTGCCTGCTCCTGAACCTCCGCCGGACCCTTCCGCTATGGGCGGCATGCAGGGAGGCTTTTAAACGGGTATGAGATACGTCATTCAAATTGAGGATTTGAAAAAGGTGTACCAGGTTGGGGATCAGGAAATTCATGCCCTGCGTGATGTGCAGCTCAACATTGCTGACGGTGATTTTGTGGCAATCATGGGCCCGTCCGGATCAGGCAAGTCCACGATGATGAATGTCATCGGCTGTCTGGATCTGCCTACCTCGGGACAGTTTTATTTGGACGGTTATTCCATACTGGATGCTCGTGAGGATGAGCTGGCTATTATCCGTAATCAGAAAATCGGATTTGTATTTCAAAAATTTCATTTGCTTCCGCGGGCCACAGCTTTGGAGAACGTAGAGCTGCCGATGATTTATGCAGGCGTACCAGCCAAGGAGCGGCGCTTGCGGGCCATTGAGGCGCTGACCAGTGTGGGGCTGAGCGATCGGATGAACAACAAGCCGAATGAGTTGTCAGGCGGTCAGCAGCAACGGGTATCCATAGCGCGCGCACTTGTGAACAATCCGGTGATTCTCTTGGCGGATGAGCCGACAGGCGCACTGGACTCCAAAACGAGCGTTGAAATTATGGAGATTTTCCAACGCCTGAACGATCGGGGGAAAACGGTTGTGCTCGTTACGCATGATCAGGAAATTGCGGAATACGCCAAGCGTCTGATTCATTTTCGCGATGGACGGATTGAAGAGGATCAGCCTGTTGGGAACCGAAGAATGGCGGCAGAGGAAGTGAAGGCATGAAATTTCGGGAAATTATCCGGGTATCGCTCAACAGTTTGCGAACCAATATGCTGCGATCCTTGCTGACCATGCTGGGCATTATTATTGGGGTGGCTGCTGTAATCACGATTGTAGCCATCGGTAAAGGCTCTACGGCCACGATTACGTCGCAGATTAACAGTATGGGAAACAATTTGCTCATGATTTATCCTTATGCCCCATATGATGGGTCCAGCTCCATGTCGTTCAGTCAGACGAAAGGAATATCTCTGGAGGATATCGCTGCGCTAGAGCAGCAAAAAGCCGTAGCCGAGGTAGCTCCAAGTGCCATGACCAGTGCGGATATTACGTGGAGCCGCAATAAGGTCAGCGGGCAGATTGAGGGGACTTCGCTGGCTTTCATCCATGTGAGAAAGCTGTCGCTCGCTCAGGGCAGGTCTTTTACCCACTATGAAGTGGAGAAGAGACTGAATGTCGTGGTGCTAGGGAGCGATGCAGCCCGTAATATTTTTGGTCCGGATGCCTCCAAGGCAGTGGGGGAAACGATCATGATCAAGCAGCTACCTTTTAAGGTGGTCGGGGTACTGACGAATTCCAATTCCAATATGGGTAACAGCGGGCAGCAGGTATATGTGCCGATTACAACAGGGATGGAACGACTGGGGAATATGAGCATTCAGCAGGTGAATGCTTCTGCAACAACG
This sequence comes from Paenibacillus terrae, assembly GCF_005217525.1. Taxonomy (GTDB): domain Bacteria; phylum Bacillota; class Bacilli; order Paenibacillales; family Paenibacillaceae; genus Paenibacillus; species Paenibacillus terrae_C. The sequence goes on from NZ_PNXQ01000016.1 coordinate 84,326, forward strand.
GAGGAGAAGATTGACCAGGCGAGTGCTGAAATCCGACAGGTGCTGCGCGCCCGGCATGAGCTGAAGCCATCAGAGGGCGATGATTTCCAAATCACGACCCAGACGGAGATTCTAAAAACGGTCTCAGGTGTAGACAAGGTTATGAATATGCTGTTGCTCGGCGTTGCTGCGATTGCGCTCGGTGTTGGGGGCATTGGCATCATGAATATTATGCTGGTGTCCGTCACGGAACGGACGAGGGAGATCGGGATTCGCAAGGCGATTGGTGCGCAGCGCAGTGATATTATGCTGCAATTTCTGGCCGAGGCTGTTTTTCTTAGTCTGATGGGCGGACTGGTTGGTGTTATGGCGGGTCTTGGGGGCGCGAAGCTGCTGGAGAAATTTGTCCATATGCCGATTGTGTATACGATGGAACCGGTGTTGTACTCTTTTCTGTGCTGCATGGGTGTTGGTGTACTGTTTGGAGTGTACCCGGCACGGAAGGCGTCCAAGCTGCGTCCGATCGATGCTTTAAGATACGAATAAAGAAGCGGATACTTCGTCTTACTCGAAAGAGCAGGGTGTGAAGTATCCGCTTTTTTGGTGTGGTATAAGTGCTTTAAACGATAAAAAATCATCAATAACCGCTTTAATTTTATATATGTGATGTTTTATATGCTTTTAAAGGTTGATTTATAATTATATATGACGTATTATATTCAATATCAGATAGCAAGGAAAAAAAAGGAGGGGCGTTCATCATCGACCTTACGGCAAGACAAGTGGAAATTTTAAACATCGTACAAAAGCATGCCCCGATTACCGGTGATCAGATTGCGGAAATGCTCAATCTCAGCAAGGCGACCATTCGGACCGACCTATCCAAGCTGGGCATTCTGAATTATATAGATGCGAAGCCCAAGGTTGGTTATTTTGTCGGAAAACGGGGCACGCCGAACCGGGAGGAAAAATTCCGGCTCATGCAAATGAAGGTCGGCGATCTTCACGGAGTTCCAGTCATCGTACGTGAAACAACAACGATTCAGGAAGCTGTGGTTGCTCTTTTTCTGGAGAACGTGAGTAACCTGATCGTTACCGATGAAGAAGGGAATCTGGCAGGAGTAGCTTCCCGCAAGGATCTGCTCAAGGTTACGTTAGGCAATCCGAATGCGGCGACCATCCCTGTCAGCCTCGTGATGACTCGTCAGGCGAATGTCGTCACTGTTTCCCCGGAAGACACTGTACTGGAGGCAGCGCGCAAAATCATTGCTCGTCAAATTGACAGTCTGCCCGTCGTCGTCCCTTCCAACTCCGACAAACCAGGGGAACACTGGAAAGTCGTGGGACGCATTACGAAAACAAATATTATCAAAATGTTGCTCGATATGGTAGCAGAGGATTAATGGGAGGAATCGAATGGTTCAGGCGCGTAGTCATTTTATAGCGATCTGTTCAGACTCGATTGGCGAGACGGCGGAAGCTGTCGTTCAGGCCACTATGCGCCAATTTGAGCTACAGGACACAGAGATCAAGAGATTTATGAATGTAAGAGATGAAGACGAACTGAGCCGGGTGATGGAAGAGGTGGCTGAGCGTAAAGGTTTTGTAGCCTATACGCTGGTACAGCCGGAATTGAGAGAAGCGATGAAAGAGGAGGCTGTGCGACTGAATGTGCGGGCTGTCGATATCATGGGCCCGATGATGCAGGCGTTTGCTGACACGTTCCATGATGATCCCAAGGAAAAGCCCGGTTTGCTGCATCGGATGGACGACAATTACTTTCGCCGTGTGGAAGCCGTGGATTTTGCGGTTCAATATGATGATGGCAAAGATGTGAGCGCCATCCTCAAAGCAGATATTGTATTGCTAGGCGTATCACGTATTTCCAAAACCCCTTTGTCGATGTTTTTGGCGCATAAAGGTTATAAAACGGTCAACATTCCCGTCGTACCGGAGCTGACACCGCCTGCACAGTTGCAGGATGTACAGCATGGTCGGGTGTTCGGGTTGACGATCCAGCCGGAGCTGCTGTTAAAAATACGCAGTGAGCGACTCAAGGTGATGGGATTGCCTAACAATGTGCAATATGCTACATCGACGCGGGTGGAGGAAGAGATTGCGTATGCGCAATGCCTATTTACGAAATTAGGTTGCCCGATCATTGATGTCACCGATAAAGCGATTGAAGAAACAGCAGGTTTGATTATCAGGATGTTATAGAAGCGTAGCTGCTCAATAGATAATAGTTGCTGTAGGATACAGGAGTGTTATAGATAAAAAAGGCAGTATAGCTGCCCTATAAAAATGATTTTCCATAGGATAACAATTATGTATAGGAGAGGTGGAGGGAAGGTATGGAGAGTCAACTGGCATTGGAATTCGTTCGGGTTACAGAGGCGGCAGCGCTGCAATCAGCGCAATGGACAGGACGTGGAGATAAGAACAGCGCGGACGAGGCGGCTACCGTAGCCATCCGCACTCATTTTAATGCGGTATCTATGGACGGTACGGTCGTCATTGGCGAAGGAGAAATGGATGAGGCCCCCATGCTGTATATCGGGGAAAGAGTAGGCAATCGCAGAGGGCCAGCCATAGACATCGCCGTCGACCCGCTGGAGGGAACCGAAACGGTGGCGAACGGATTGAACAATGCCCTATCGGTCATTGCTGCTGCCCCCCGTGGAGGTCTGCTCCATGCTCCGGATATGTATATGCAAAAAATGGCTGTAGGCCCGGCACTGGCTGGAAAGCTATCGCTGGATGATCCGATTCCGGCTACCCTTTCAAAGGCCGCACGGATACTGGGTAAATCCTTGTCCGAACTTACCGTGTCTATTCTGGATCGTACACGTCACGCCGGGATTATCAAGCTTCTGCGGGAGAGCGGCGTTCGGATCAAGCTGCTTGGGCATGGAGACGTAATGGGTGCTATTGAAACATGCCTGGATAGCGGTGTTGATCTGCATATCGGCTCCGGTGGAGCGCCTGAAGGTGTGCTGGCTGCTGCTGCGCTGAAATGCATGGGTGGCGAGATTCAAGGTCGCCTGTTGCCTCATGGTGAAGAAGAGATCGAACGGTGCAACCGTATGGGCATTGCTGATCCTGGGGCTTTATTATCCATGGATGATATGGTCGGACGCCAAGGTGTGATGTTTGTGGCTACTGGCGTGACGCCAGGCGAGTGGCTGCAAGGAGTTCGTTCCCTTCCTGGTCATAGAGCAGAAACTCATTCGGTCGTGATGCACTCGGAAACAAAAACGATTCGCTTCGTGCGCAGTATTCACCACACAACAGACGCTTTGGGTACGCTCGCTGCAGCCGCATCCTCTTAGGTCTTCACAGCTAACTCAAAGACCAGGTCATAATACAGCATGAAAACAGCAAGTCTCTTACCCTATGGAGACTTGCTGTTTGGTGTTTCCTGTTCGTTTACCGATTGCAGAAGGGGCATAACCAAAGATATAAATTCCTGAAAATCGGCACTTTTGAAGGAAGATAAAAACGTTTCTATAAAAGTTTGAAAAGAAAATTCATAGCTTTGAGGGAGAAAAATTCAATCTGAACTAAAATTTTTAGACAGAGAGTCAAAAAAAAATCGTGAAAATTAGTTCTATAGGACTATAAAATGACGTGATTTATTGAAAAATTAAAGAGTTATTAATTTTGATGGATGTGAGCTTGAAGAAATTTAATCCCATAAAACAGGAGGTCGAAGGCTATTGCGGAAAAAGGCGGAATTTGTCGGATAATATCAGGTTGAATTTGTTACATTTATGTTAATGGCATGTAAAGGTATAATCATTGTAGTACAAGGCTTTTTAGCTTTATTGCAAATCGTCATCATTTTGATTTTACAAAATTCCTGAAAATCTGAAAGCTCGTTTTGAATCCAGTTAACAGATCATTATCAGCAGGAAATTAATAAATAAAGTGAGATTTTTGCTTTTAAAGACTGGAAATAAATATCATAATATGGGTTTTGTTTTATTTTTATGAATTCTATCAATTTAGAACTTTTGTCCCATGTCAAGCGGTTTTAAAGTTTGTATATTTAAAAACAGATAGAAAGTGTTGGAAGAAAAAAAGAGATATAAGGATTTATTGTAAAATTATGAACTGCATAGAGGATGGAGGAATTCATATGACGACTCGGTCACAATCTTGGTTTGCGAAAGCAGCGGTTCATCCAGCTGAGAAGCTCCAGCTATTTTGCTTCCCTTATGCCGGTGGTGGCGCTTCTATATTTAGTTCCTGGAAGTCTAGACTTGCGCCTGACATTACGGTGTTGCCTGTACAACTTCCAGGGCGTGAAAGCCGTTCAACTGAGGCCCCAATGGATACTATTCAGGACATCGTGCACTCGCTGCTTCCTGCTATGGCTCCATACGTACATAAGCCGTTTGCTTTCTTTGGACACAGTATGGGAGCGCTGATTGCTTTTGAAACAGCACGGCAATTGTATAGCAAAACCGGAAAACTGCCTGTCCACATCATCGTATCCGGTAAATCCGCACCACATCGTCCGTATTCAAAAAAACAACTCCATGATTTAGCAGATCAACCATTCACCGATGAGCTTCGCTTGATGCAGGGAACACCCGAAGAAGTACTGCAAAATGCAGAGTTAATGCAAATTATTATGCCCCGTCTGCGCGCGGATTTTAAGGTGTGCGAAACGTATGTGTATCAGCCAGGAAGCCCCTTGGCCTGTCCAATGACCATCTTGGGTGGCATGAAGGATCATGAGGTGAGCACTGAGTCACTTCATGCCTGGCAGCAGCACACCACATCGCCCATTGATGTGCGAATGTTCGAAGGCAATCACTTTTTTATTCATGAACAAGAGCAAGAAGTTCTAAGCGCAGTCGTGAATATTTTGTCCGCATCCTTAGCCCTGAACCACGCTGCCGCAGCTCATGCATCCTACAGCACCAATACCCTACAACCACGATTCAGACAGAGTTAAAAGTCCCACACATCATGATACACCACGCGATACACAACGTTATTAACAACTCGGCAACTACTCAACTATCAACCCACCACCATGATGCAATTCCCAGAATAATTCAATAATGATTACATTCCATGTAAATTCTCATACGTCCAGAGCCAGAGCCAATCCCACCATGTCCAATGCAACTTCAGGATTTTGCAAAATCCTCACTAAAAAAGTTCGCACTGCGAAAGTGTGAGCAACGAAAAAGAGGGATGTCCTTGTTTCGATCGAATTCTGCTTTTCGAAGACTCGCGCGTTATGTAAGACCGTACAATCTATGGGTTTTCATAACAGTGATCGCCTCCTTATGTTTGGCAGCCATAGATATTATTTTGGGTAAAGCCATTGAACAAATGGTAGAGGGGACCTTCTCCTCCACCCAGAACATGATCTATCTAGTTGTTGGTATGACGCTAATTGGAATGCCCTGTAAGTTTGTGATGAGGTACGCTTCGGCGCGATTTAGCGTTAGCGCACTGCGCGATTTGAGAGGTGACCTCGTACATAAGTTTTGCGATTTACCAGTTTCCAGAGTGGAGAGGAAGTTCACTGGAGATTTGGTATCCCGGCTTACGAACAATACGGCGAAGTTACAGAATTTTTTTATCGAGCATTTTGCCAACCTGTTTTACTTACCGCTTGTGTTTACGGCATCACTAACGTTGCTTTTAATGACAAGCTGGAAGCTAATCTTGGCCAGTCTTGCGCTTATGCCTTTAGGAATGATCGTAACAACATTGATGAGCAGGCGGATTGAAAAATATTCCGAGCAGCTTCAGGAGAAAATGGCTCATTTGAACGCGGTCGGTCAGGATGCAATTGGAGGAATTCCTATCGTCAAGGCATTCAATATGCAGGCTGTGCTACTGAAGAAGTATATGGTGATGATGGAGGAGGTCGTCAGGCGCGGCCTGGGGCTGGAAAAGCGCTATGCTTCTATTACTCCGGTAGGTGTGATGATGCTGGCAACACCGATTATTTTGGTCATTGCGTATGGAGGATACCTGATTCAACAAGGCGAGCTGAATGCTGGAGGCATTGTCCTATTTTTATATCTGATTTCGTTCATATTGCAGCCTGTTTCCATGCTGCCGACGATTATCTCGCAAATGAAGGAAGCGGGGGGAGCTGCGAAGCATTTGTTTGAGGTATTGGATTGGCCGGATGAACGTCAAGGTGGTGATATCACCTCACTCGGTGATGACCGAGGGGATAAGGGCCTACGTTTTGAGGACGATGCAGAAAGGAAAGCCAACCAAGCTAGTCAAGCAAGTAAAAGCGAGATAGACGGAGCAGAAGGTGATGATGACGCTGCTGTAGTCAGGCTTGAGCATTTGACCTTTGGCTACGACGAAGGGAACACGGTGCTCAAGGATATCAGCTTTCAGGTAGGACAAGGAGAAACGGTAGCGATTGTCGGCGGTAGCGGTGGCGGCAAAAGCACGATTTTTAAGCTGCTTTGCGGATTTAATGAACCGGGAGAGCATGCTGGAACGGTTCAACTATTTGGAAAGAGTTTGACAGATTGGAATTTAACAAGCCTGCGCAGCCATATTTCGATGGTATCTCAGGAGCCTTCGCTTTTTCCGGCCACGATTGCAGAAAATATCGGATATGGACGTTTGGAGGCGACCCGTGAAGAGATTGTCGAGGCGGCGAAGGCGGCGCATGCGCATGATTTTATTGTTCAGCTTCCCGAGGGCTATGAGACCCTTTTGAGCGAGAGGGGAGGAGGATTGTCCGGTGGACAAAAGCAGCGTATTTCCATAGCAAGAGCATTGTTGAAAAATGCTCCGCTGCTTCTACTGGATGAGCCAACTTCAGCGCTTGATAGCCAGTCGGAGGCTCAGGTACAGATCGCGATGAGTGCAGCCATGCATAATCGGACGGTACTGGTGATTGCTCATCGATTGTCAACCGTGCGTCAGGCGAACCGGATTATTGTACTTGATCAGGGGAGCATTGTGGAATCGGGTACGCATGAGGAATTACTGGGTCGCGACGGTGAATATCGAAAGCTGTATTTGCAAAATTTCGAAGAAGAACCGCATACGATGGAAAACGGCAATTTGATGCCAGAGGAAAGGAGTGAGAAACGTGACCTTCAAGCAGGGGTTTTATGAGTTTAAGCAGTTGCTGTCCCTGATGAAGCCGTACCGAAAATGGTATTTTATCGGGTTGGTTGGCAACAGTCTGACCAATGCGAGCATCACGATTTTACTTTCCTTTGTGGTGCATTATTTGCTGAATTTTGCGGTTGATGGGAAAGTACAGGGGCTTTACCAGGCAGTTTATTTGGTCAGCGGTACATTTTTGGCACTAAGTCTTATTTCTCCGCTGTGCAGCTACATGTATAAGCGATGTGTGAGGCTGGCGATTGCCAATGTACGGGTAAGACTATTCGGGCATATTGTCAAGCTATCCTATGAAAAGGCAGAAAAACGCCATTCAGGTGATCTTGTATCCCGCATGACAAACGATGTGCAGACGTTGGAGCAGGCCTACACTGTTCATATTCGCTCGATTATACTGGAAGTTTCGCTTTTCTTTGGCTCGTTAGTCATTATGATGGTGCTGGATTGGCGATTTGGGATTATGGCGGTTTTACTTGGACTGGCCTCAGCTTGGGTAAATTCTCATTACGCGAATAAGATGCGACAGACGAGTGATGAGTTACAGGGACGGATGAGCAGGTTCACGGAACGGTTAAGTGATTTGCTGTCCGGCTTGCAGACGGTGAAGCTGTTTGGATTGCGGACAAAGGTAGGCGGACTTTGTAACGATGCAAGCGAGGACATTAACCGTATCAGCATCCGGCAGGGACGTCATATGGGGTTGCAGGATATGTATAATTTTGTAATTGAATTCATTACGTTGGGCGGTGTGCTTGTCGCCGGACTGATTCTGGTTTCACAGAAGCAGATGGAGCTGGGAGTACTGGGGCAGATTGTGCAACTCCAAGGCGGCATTTCCGCGGTGTTTTTGCAGCTGGGGGCGGCTGTATCGTTGTTACAAAACTCTTTGGCGGGCTTGGCGCGTATCCGCGAAATTCTGGATGAGTCGAAAGAAGAGGAGCATTTTCCAGCGTCGAAACAGAAGGAACTGCGGGCTGGGCTGATCGACCCGGAGGCAGCAGTTTTATCGGCTCGTGAACCTAGCGGATCTCATAGTGATGTCGAAACTGTGAGTTTAGGCCAAGCCATTGAACAAGTTCCGGCTGCGTTGGAGCTGCACGACATCACCTTTAGTTATCAACCGGACCGTCCTACGCTGCAAAGGCTGAACCTGATCGTACCGGAAGGGCAGGTCACTGCGCTCGTCGGCCCAAGTGGTGGTGGAAAAAGCACAGTCATGAAGCTATTGCTAGGCTTTTATCCACCGGATGAGGGTGTGCTGCGGGTCCGTGGCCGCTCGGCAGGTGAGCTTCGGTTAGATGAGGTCAGGGATTTGATGGCCTATGTACCACAGGAGGCTACGTTGTTCCACGGTACAGTAGCGGATAATATCCGCTTTGGCTCACCGGATGCCACGGATGAGGAAGTAGAGGCTGCGGCCAAAACAGCCTATGCGAGCGGCTTCATAGCCGAGCTGCCAGAGGGCTACGACACGATTGTCGGTGAACGCGGAGCCAACTTATCCGGTGGTCAAAGACAGCGGCTCGCGATTGCTCGCGCTTTGCTCAAAAACGCACCGATTTTGCTGCTGGATGAAGCGACCTCGGCGCTGGATGCTGAATCGGAATATGAAGTCCAGCAGGGCTTGAATGAGCTGATGAAGGATCGTACAACATTAGTCATTGCCCATCGATTGTCTACGATTGAGCGGGCGGATACGATCTGTGTTCTTGCCGAAGGCGAGCTGAAAGAACAGGGTACTCATGACCAACTCATTGCCAAGGATGGTCATTATGCGAAGCTGTATGAGCTTCAGTTTCGAAAGCATCCCGAGGAACAAACCGCATAAATATGCGAGGTTTCTTTTTAACATATCTATTTTGCGAGGAGAGAGACATATGACTCAGCACGATATTCAATTGTTTGCATTAAGCCAGCCACAGCAACGTATTTGGTACACGGAGCTTTTGTATCCCAATCGCAACACGTCCACGCTTATTACAACTGTTAAAATCAAGGGAACTGTTCACATAGATGCATTGCAGCAGGCAATGCATCAGGTGATTGCACAAAACGATTCTTTTCGCATTAAAATCACTGCTCAGGATGGTATTCCGTATCAATATGTAGAGCCATTTACTGCACAAAGCATAGAAACGCTCCAGGTTAGCCTGGAGGAAGCCGAGCAACTGGTAAACCGTCTTAATTCCCAGCCCTTTTTATTGCTGGATTCACAGCTCTACCAATTGGTAATTTTGCAGCTGGGTGCAGAAGAAACCTGGTACAATTTCACAATGCACCATATTATTTCAGATGGTGTATCCATGAATCAGGCTATTAATGAAATTACGACGCATTACATGGATATTGTCCATGGTACAGGTCAGGCTACACCGACCAAAGCGAATCCATATCTGGATTTCATTCAGGTGGAGCAAAGCTATGAGCAATCTGACCGTTACCAGAAGGACAAGGCATATTGGACGGAAAAGTTTGCCGATTTGCCAGAGACGACAGGTTTGAAATCATACAATCCGTTAACGCTGAGCACAGCTGCACGCCGGGAGAGCTATACACTGGAGCCTGAATTGTATCGTGGTGTCACGGTTTTTTGCGAGGAGCATAAAATCAGTATTTTTACGTTCTTCCTGGCCGCCCTGTATATTTATTTACATAAAGTGACAGGGGAACAGGATTTAACCGTAGGTACGCTGTACGCTAACCGTACGTCGAAGAAGGAGAAGGATACGGTCGGCATGTTCGTCAGCACCGTGGCTACGCGTCTGCTGGTTGAGCCGGAATCCGAGCTGCTGACCTTCCTGCAAGGTGTGGGCAAGGAGCAGTCGTCCATTTTGCGGCATCAGCGTTACCCGTACAACAAAATTATTCAGGATTTGCGTGAACAGCAAAGCAGTCTGGATATTCAGCGCCTCTTTGGTGTTTCAATTCAGTATCGTACGCTGAGCTTCTCCCGTTTTGATGAAGCGGTTCAGCAGGTGGATACCGATTTCTGTGGAGATACGGTGAATGACTTTGATATTCATATGGTAGATATGCTGGATGACGATAAGTTTATAATGCATCTGGATTATCGTACCGATCTGTTCAGCGAACAGGAGATTGCCCGAATTATCCGACAATTCCTGAGTGTGGCTGAGCATATGGTGAAGGGTCCGCAGAAGTGTATACAGGAGCTGTCACTGATTAGTGACGAGGAGCGGACGCAAATTGTGGATGTATTCAATGCTACAGCAGTGCCATATCCACATGATGCAGGGATTCATGAACTGTTCGAGCAACAAGCAGAGCGTATGCCGGATCAGACTGCGGTTGTGTTTGGAAACCGTCGTCTAAGCTATGGGCAGCTGAATGAACAGGCCAACCGACTGGCTCACACGCTGCGCGGTTACGGTGTTACTGTTGAACGAACGGTTGGTATCGTCGCTGAGCGTTCCACAGATATGATCGTCGGCATGCTGGCAATCCTCAAGGCGGGCGGCGCATATGTACCGATTGACCCGGACTATCCGGCAGAGCGTGTACGCTACCTGCTGGAGGATTCAGGAGCGAAGCTGCTGCTGGTGCAGCATGCGGAGCAGCAGCCGGATGACTACAGCGGAATTGTGCTGGATCTGAGCGATGCTACTGTATACGGGGCAGTGGCTGACCAAGGCTTAAATACCGTACATTTGGAGCAAAACGAGGCTTATCATGCGGATTATACCCATTATACAAATCCGAAAAATGAGATTTCAAAAACGGGTACATTCGGGGATCGACTCGCCTATTTGATGTACACCTCAGGGACAACAGGCCAGCCGAAAGGGGTTATGGTAGAGCACCGTAACGTCGTCCGTCTGGTGAAAAATACAAACTATGCGCAACTGGATGCGGATACCCGCATTTTGCAGACCGGGGCTGTTGTCTTCGAC
>NZ_PNXQ01000016.1:95359-138866 GCF_005217525.1 Paenibacillus terrae
AAATTTGGGGTGCGCTATTGAACGGTGGACAGCTGGTGCTGGTGAGTCAGGATGTCATTTTGGACGCGCCGAAGCTCAAGGAAGCTGTTCGCAGCCATGGCATTACGACGATGTGGCTGACCGCGCCGCTCTTTAACCAGCTGTCCCAGCAGGACCTGGAGCTGTTCGGGGGAATCCGTGAGCTGCTGGTTGGCGGTGATGTGCTGTCCGTCCCGCATATTAACCGGGTGCTGGAGGCCCATCCGACTCTTCGGATCATCAATGGCTACGGCCCGACGGAAAACACAACCTTTTCCACAACACATGCGATTACTGGCGTGCAAGCCGAATCGGTGCCGATTGGCAGCCCGATCCATAACTCAACGGCGTATGTCGTGGATCGTTCGATGCAGCTCCAGCCTGTCGGAGCATGGGGAGAGCTGATCGTCGGCGGTGACGGGGTGGCACGTGGATACCGCAACCGCCCGGACCTGACGGCAGAAAAGTTCATCGACAGTCCGTTCCGCAGCGGAGAACGGTGCTATCGCACAGGCGACCTGGTGCGCTGGAATGCGGACGGGACGCTGGAATACAAGGGACGGATCGACGCCCAGGTGAAAATCCGTGGGTATCGGATCGAGCTGGGCGAGGTGGAAGCACAGCTGTTGAAGCTGGAGGCGGTGCGAGAAGCGGTCGTAATTGCACGAGAGGATGAGCAGGGGCAAAAGCAGCTCTGCGCTTATGTGGTGACCCATGAGGATGTAACGGCAAGCGAGTTGCGCAGCGCTTTGAGCCAGGAGTTGCCGGGCTACATGGTGCCGTCGTATTTTGTACAGCTGGAGCAATTGCCACTGACGCCCAACGGCAAGGTGGATCGGCGGGCGTTGCCACAGCCGGAGGGAAGTATAAGCTCAGGCACAGAATATGTACCTCCTCAAAATCAATTACAAGTACAACTGGCGAGTATCTGGAAAGATGTGCTGGAGCTTGAGCGCATCGGGATTAAGGATAACTTTTTTGAAGCTGGAGGGCACTCCCTGCGGGCGACACATGTCATATCGCTGATTCATAAGGAATTGCATAAAAATGTGCAGCTAAAGGACCTGTTCCAGCACCCGACGATTGAACAGCTTGCGCAGGTGATTGAAGCGCTGGAGCAAACCGCCTTTGAATCCATACCTGTTACGGAGAATAAGCCATTTTATGCGGTATCCTCGGCACAAAAACGAATGTATATCCTCAATCAGCTTGATGGAGCGGGAATTAGCTATAACATCCCTGGTGCTCTGACACTGACAGGTTCACTTGATCATAAGGCACTGGACAATGCGTTCCGCCAGCTTATTGACCGCCATGAAACATTGCGTACCAGCTTTGAGACCATGAACGGTGAACCTGTCCAGCGAGTACATGACGAGGTTCCTTTTCGCATGGAGTTGATTCATGCCCACGGCGCTGACCCTAAGGAGACGGATGAACTGGTACGCGGCTTTGTCCAGCCGTTCGATCTTGGACAGGCTCCGCTATTCCGAGCCGGTTTGATTGAAACAGAACCAGAGCATTATATTTTACTGCTGGATATGCATCACATCATTTCGGACGGTACGTCTATAAATGTGCTGATTCAGGACTTCATCCGTTTATATACAGGTGACACGCTGCCACCGTTGCGCATTCAGTATAAGGACTATGCCGCCTGGCAACAGGAGCAGCAGCAAAGTGAACGCTACCGGGAGCAGGAAAGCTACTGGCTGAATACCTTCGCGGGAGAGCTGCCCGTGCTGGATATACCGACCGATTATCCACGTCCGGCGGTGAGAAGCTTTGAAGGAGATGTGCTGGAATTTACGCTCGATCAACAGCAGAGCGAAGGTTTAAAAAGCATTGCGGTACAGACGGAATCGACATTATATATGGTGCTATTGGCTGCGTATACGTCTTTGCTTAGCCACTACAGCGGGCAGGAGGATATTATTGTCGGTTCGCCGATTGCGGGGCGGCCCCATGCGGATCTTGGTAGCCTGATCGGGATGTTTGTGAATACACTGGCAATCCGCAATGTTCCGGAAGGTAGTAAGACCTTCCGCGATTATGTATTGGAGGTCAAGGAAAACGCGCTGAAGGCATTTGAACATCAGGATTATCCGTTTGAAGAGCTGGTGGACAAGCTGGGCGTGGATCGAGATTTAAGCCGTAATCCGTTATTTGATACCATGTTTGCTCTGCAAAATTTGGAGCAAAAGGAGCAGCAACTGGAAGGCTTGCAATTGACACCCTATCCGAGTGAACAAAATACCGCAAAATTTGATTTGAGTCTGTTCGCGATGGAGGATGGGAAGCAAATTGCCTGCGGTCTTCAATACGGAACCCGGCTGTACAAACGGGAAACCATCGAACGACTGGCTGTACATTTGCAACAGCTTATCCATGCGGTGATAGAACAGCCGGATATCGCTCTTTCGGCTATTGAAATGGTTTCGTCCCAAGAAAAAGAGCAGATTCTAATGCAATTCAACGATACAGTAGCAGACTATCCGTATCCACGTGATCAAGTCCTGCATGGGCTGTTCGAGGAACAGGCAGCACAATCACCGGATCGGCTGGCCGTCACCTTCGCGGACACACAACTCACCTACCGCGAACTGAAGGAGCGCTCCGACCGTCTGGCACGTATACTCGCTTCCCATGGGATACGGCGCGGTTCCGAGCCAGAGATACAGCGAGTAGGGATTATGGCGGAGCGCTCCATTGAAATGATCGTCGGCATGCTGGCCATTTTAAAAGCCGGGGGAGCTTACGTTCCCATTGATCCCGAATATCCTGAGGAGCGTATCCGTTATTTACTGGAGGATTCCAGTGCTAGGCTGTTACTGTCACAGCGACGTGAGCAGGTTCCTTTTGAACCAGGCATTCCGATCATAGATTTGAGTGATGAACAACGATGGAGTAGTGAATCTGAATGTTACGCTCATGTGGATGAATCTGCTGCTATTCCAATGGAGGGATTATCCTCGGATCTTGCATATGTGATCTATACCTCTGGTACGACAGGCATGCCGAAGGGCGTGATGATCGATCACAGCAATGTCGTGCGTTTGGTGAAAAACAAAAGCTATGCCTCGCTTGACGAGCATACGCGTATGCTGCAAATGGGTGCAGTTGTGTTCGATGCCTCCACGTTTGAAATCTGGGGTACGCTGCTGAATGGGGGTCAACTGTATGTGGTAAGCCATGACACTATCTTGGACGCCGCCAAGCTCAAACAGGCGATTGATAAGTATCGTATTAGTACCATGTTCATGACCACAGCTTTATTCAATCAGCATTCACAGGAAGCTATTGGAGTGTTTGCCTCCCTTAAAGAATTGCTTGTGGGTGGTGATGTGTTGTCCATACCACACGTCAATCGTGTGCTGAAGGAGCACCCGCAGCTTCGTTTGGCCAATATTTATGGGCCGACGGAGAACACTACCTTTTCCACCATATATGACATTACAGAACCGCAAACCCAAGCTATTCCCATTGGGCGTCCGATTGATCATTCAACCACATATGTGGTCAATCGTTCATTGAAGCTGCAGCCAATCGGAGCCTGGGGGGAGTTGATCGTCGGTGGTGACGGTGTGGGACGTGGATATCTGAATCGCCCGGAGCTCACGGCAGAAAAGTTTATAGAAAGTCCGTTCCGGCCCGGGGAGCACTGCTATCGTACAGGCGATTTAGTACGTTGGCGCGCAGATGGCGTGTTGGAGTACAAGGGAAGAATGGATGAGCAGGTCAAAATTCGGGGCTACCGCATTGAGCTGGGTGAAATAGAAACCCGTTTGTCCACGATTGCAGGGGTGAAGGAATCAATTGTTACCGTACGGCAGGACGATAACGGGCAAAAACAGCTGTGTGCGTATTTTGTAACAGACAGCGAATTGAGCGCCAGCGACTTACGTAACATTTTGTCGCAGGATCTGCCTGGCTATATGGTGCCTTCCTACTTTGTGCAGCTTTCCAAACTGCCTTTGACGCTGAATGGTAAAGTAGACCGCAGGGCCCTGCCTGCACCGGAGCAAAACGTCGATACAGGCATGGATTATGTGGCACCCGAGACGGATGTTCAGCAAGCACTGGCTACCGCCTGGGGGGCAATTCTTGGGATTAAGCGAGTGGGCATACAGGATAACTTTTTCCATCTGGGTGGCGACTCCATCAAGGCCATTCAAGTATCGTCCCGATTGTTTCAGGCTGGATACAAGCTGGAAATGAAGGACTTGTTCAAATACCCGACGATTGCGGGACTAAGCAAATTTATTCAGCCTGTTAACCGAATAGCAGAGCAGGGAGAGGTTACAGGTTCTGTTTTGCTTACACCGATTCAGCGCTGGTTTTTTGAACAGTCAACGGCAGAGCCGCACTATTTTAACCAATCTGTCATGCTTTATCGACAAGAAGGCTACGATGAACAGGCACTTCGGCAGGCACTCAACCAGATTACATCGCACCATGATGCATTGCGTATGGTTTTTCGTTCGTCGGAGAACGGGTATACGGCATGGAATCGTGGTATAGAGGAAGGCGAACCATACCATCTGGAAATCTTTGATTATAGGGACAGCAAAGTAAACGAGGGCGATTTGGCGAAGATGGTTGAAGCCAATTGCAATGAAATTCAATCCAGCATTTCCCTAAGCGAAGGGCCGCTCATGAGGCTGGGGCTGTTCCGTTGCCCGGATGGAGATCATCTGCTGGTCGCGATTCACCATTTGGTGGTGGACGGGGTATCCTGGCGCATTTTATTCGAGGATTTGGCAACTGCTTATGATCAGGCCTCCAAGGGGGAACCGGTGATTCAGTTGCCTCATAAAACGGATTCGTTCCAAACGTGGGCCCAGCAGCTGTACGCTTATGCCAATAGCCCAGCCATGGAACGTGAGCGCTCGTACTGGGAGGAGCTTGCACAAGCCGAGCTGGCTCCCTTGCCGCAGGATTACGGGCATCATGAGCACAAAAATCCGTTGATTGGTGACAGTGAGTCGGTTACCGCTGTATGGACTAGTGCGGAGACAGAGCAACTGCTCAAGCAGGCCAATCGTGCCTACCACACGGAGGTTAACGATCTGTTGCTGACAGCGGTAGGGATGGCATTGCAAGCTTGGAGCGGAAATGAGCGTTTCCTGATAAATCTGGAAGGGCATGGACGCGAAGCTATTTTACCTGAGGTAGACATTACCCGAACAATTGGGTGGTTTACAAGCCAATATCCTGTTTTGCTTAATATGCCGCAAGAAATTACTCTTTCGCAACGGATTAAGCATGTGAAGGAAGGACTGCGCGGCATCCCGAAAAAAGGGATTGGCTACGGTGTACTGAAATATGTAGCTGATCACCAGGAGCAGGTAACATCTCCAGCCTTATTTGAGGCAGATCCAGAAATAAGCTTTAACTATTTGGGACAATTCGATCAGGATATGAAAGGAAATGATCTGGAGTCATCCCCTTACAGTGGGGGCATGCCACTAAGCCCGACCATGGCTCGGACGTATACGCTGGATTTTGGCGGCATCATTTCGGGTGGTCAGCTGGGTCTGACGATTAGCTATAGCCGTACCAGCTATCGACCAGAGACGATAGAGCGGTTGGCGAAATTGCTGGAATCGAGCCTGCGTGAAATTTTGACGCATTGCATTCATAAAGAACAGCCGGAGCTGACCCCAAGTGATATTTCCTATAAAGGAATGAGTGTGGAGGGCTTGGACAGCCTGTTATCTGAAATGGGTGCTGCGGGTGAGGTTGACAATGTATATGCACTGACCCCGATGCAAAAAGGGATGCTGTTTCACAGCCAGCTGGATAGTCAAGCAGCCGCGAATGACGCGTATTTTGAGCAGGTTTCTTATGATATGCGAGGTCGGATGGACATTCAGGCTTTTGCAGAAAGTCTGAATATTCTGGTTCGGAGACATGAGGCGCTGCGTACACATTTTTATTTTGGCCGGGATACGGAGCCGTTGCAGGTAGTGTATCGAAGTCGGGATTGCGGCTTTCAATATGAGGATTTACACAAGCTGGATGTGGATACAAGGGATACCTGGGTGAAAAACTTCGAGTTGGAGGATAGAGCACGGGGCTTTGATCTGCGTCGGGATGTCCTGCTGCGTGTAGCGATTTTACGTACCGGAGAAGACAGCTATCATTTTGTATGGAGCTTCCATCATATCGTCATGGACGGCTGGTGTCTGTCCCTTATAAATAAAGAAGTGTTTGAAAGCTATGCAGCACTTCAGGAGGGCAGAGTGCCAGAGCTGGCACCGGCAGTGCCGTACAGCAGCTTTATTGAATGGCTGGAAGCACAGGATGGCAAGGCGGCAGCCGACTACTGGAGCAGCTATTTATCCGGGTATGAGCAGCAAACAGCACTACCAGCTATAAAATCCGGTCGCAAGAGTGAAGGCTACACGGCCAGCGATTGGGCGACGGATTTGGAGCGTGAGCTGACCCTCCGGGTGGAGGAAACGGCTAAGCGATACCAGGTAACCATGAATACGTTATTACAAACCGTATGGGGGATTGTGCTGCAAAAATATAACAACCACAATGATGTTGTATTTGGCAGTGTTGTCTCAGGTCGTCCATCGGATATTATCGGGGTTGAGGATATTATCGGTTTGTTCATTAATACCATTCCCGTTCGCATCCGCTGCGAGGCAGGGGAATCTTTTGCAGAAGTGATGAAGAAAATGCAGGAGCAGGCGCTGGCTTCGCATGCGTATGATACGTATCCATTGTTTGAAATTCAGGCATTGACCGACCAGAAGCAGGATCTGATTAACCATATTATGGTGTTTGAAAATTACCCGGTGGAGGAGCAGGTCGAGGAGCTGGGAAGTGACGGGCGGGATGCATTCCCGATTTCCAACGTGGTGGCTGCAGAGCAGACCAACTACGATCTGAACCTCGTCGTTATGCCGGGAGAATGCATAAAGATTCGTTTTATGTATAACGCGTTAAGCTTTGATCAGACAGACATTGAGCGTCTGCATGGACATTTTGTGAATCTGCTGGAGCAAATTTTGCTGAACCCGAGTGTTTGCGTAGAAGAGCTGGAACTGGTTACAGCGGCGGAAAAACAACAGATTACAGGAGAGTTTAATGACACTGCCTCTGCATATCCACGGAATCAGACGATCCAAAAATTGTTTGAGGAGCAGGCTGAGCGCACGCCGGATCATATTGCCGTAGCTTTGGGTCATCAATCATTGACCTATCGGGAGCTCAATGAAACAGCCAACCGATTAGCGCATACGCTGCGGGATGCAGGGGTGAAGCCCGACGAACCTGTTGGCATTTTGACGGAGCGCTCGCTGGATATGATCACTGGAACACTCGCTATTTTGAAGGCTGGAGGCGCGTATGTGCCGGTAGACCCTCAATATCCGGAGGACCGTATCCGTTATATGCTGGAGGACTCGGGAGCCAAGCTGCTGCTGGCACAGCAGGATTTACTGGATCGTTGCTATTTTGACGGACAGATTGTCAATCTGAATGATGATACGTCCTACAGTACGGATCATTCCAATCTGGGGATGGATGAAGCGGGCCATCATGCCGCTTATGTCATTTATACCTCAGGCTCCACAGGCAAGCCTAAAGGCGTCGTTGTTGAGCATCAAAGTGTCGTGCGCTTGGTCCGCAATACGGATTATGTACCATTTGATGAATCGATCCGCATGCTGCAGACTTGCGCGTTTGTATTCGATGTGTCTACGTTTGAAATTTGGGGCGCGCTGCTGAACGGCGGTCAGCTTGTACTCGTGCATAAGGATGATCTTCTGGACGCGTCCAAGCTCAAGGAGACGATACGGGATCATCGCATCACGATGATGTGGCTGACTACACCGTTATTTAATCAGCTTTCGCAGCAGGACAGTAAGCTTTTCGGCGATGTGAAGTATTTGCTGGTTGGTGGTGATGTTTTGTCTGCGCCCCATATTAACCGGGTCCTGCGTGATAATCCGGACATGAACATCATTAACGGCTATGGGCCAACGGAAAATACAACCTTTTCGACGACGTATCACATTACGGAAGAACAGCTGGATTCTGTGCCGATCGGACGTCCCATCCGCAATTCGACGGCGTATGTTGTGGATAAGTCATTTAACCTGCAGCCGGTCGGAGCCTGGGGTGAGCTGGTTGTCGGCGGAGACGGAGTTGCACGCGGTTATCTGAACCGTCCTGAGCTGACGGCTGAGAGATTTCTTGCTAACCCGTGGGTGGACGGAGATCGCCTGTACTGTACCGGAGACCTTGTTCGCTGGCGTGAAGACGGCATGCTGGAATACGCCGGACGGATTGATCAACAGGTTAAAATTCGCGGTTACCGGATTGAGCTTGGCGAGGTGGAGGCGCGGCTGGCAAATGTACCGTCCGTGCGGGATAGCGTTGTCATCGCTTTACGGGATGGAACAGGCCAGCAGCAATTATGTGCTTACTTCACTGCCGATGAACAGCTGACCATCCGTGAGATTCGAGCTGTGATGTCGGCCAGTCTGCCGAACTATATGATTCCATCCGCATTCGTACAGCTGGATCGGTTACCGCTGACGACAAACGGCAAAATCGACCGCAAAGCTTTACCTGTGCCGGACAAAGCGCTGCACACGGGCATAGAATATGTCGCACCGCGAACCGATGTGGAGCAGTTGCTGGCAGCCATTTGGCAGGAAGTGCTCGAAATCCCGCAAGTGGGTATCCACGATGACTTTTTCACGTTGGGGGGACATTCCTTGAAAGTGCTGGAGCTTGTACGCAAAGTCCACCTTGCCACAGACATCGAGCTTCCAATCCGCAGTGTTCTGGAGTTCCCGACCATAGAAGAGCAGGCGCTCGCATTATTGAAATCGGATTTGCAATCCAAGGCAGATAGTCCAATCATTCGGTTGAATGAACACGGTCCTTTCTCCATCTTCTGCTTTCCGCCTATGCTTGGATACGGGCTGTCGTTCGCGGAGCTTGCGAAACAACTGGATCAGGACGCAGTCGTGTATGGATTGGAGTTCGTAGATGATGCTGCGGATGAGCAGGAAATGTTGGCACGATATGTTGATTTGATCGTCAGCACACAAGCGCAAGGTCCGTATGTGCTGCTTGGTTATTCCATAGGCGGTAATCTGGCGCATAAGGTTGCCGACACACTGGAGCGTCAAGGTCATGCTGTATCCGACATTTTGATGCTCGATTCGGTCAAAAGGACGGAAGCCCTGTCCTTCACAGTCGAAGAAACAGAGCATGAAATTCATGCCATGCTGGAACAGGTTCCCGAATCCTACCGTGAGCTGTTGAATGAAACGTACCAGCGTAAAATGATCGCTTACGCGGTGTATGGTAACCATCTCCTGAATACAGAGACGGTTCGGGCGAATATTCACGGCTTTGTTGCTGTCGGATCGGAAACAGTTAGGGGAACTGGAGACAATCGACTTTTATGGAAAGACGCTACACAAGGAAGCTATGAAGAGCATAGCTTGATTGGCAATCATTATGAACTGCTGGAACCCGGATTTATCGAGGAAAATGTAAAAAGTATCCGTTCCGCAATACAAAACATAACCCGGAACATGGACAAAGACATGGCACATCATAATTCTTGAAAATCTACGGTCGATGGTTTGACTGGAGTTCACTAATTTTTAATCTGTAACCCATGAATCCTGATCGAACATGTAAGAAGCCTGCTGCTTACGTGATTCGCTCAGGATTCGCTCTATCATGTGCACTCCCGCGATGGGAAGTGCGATGATTCCATAGCGCCATGCTGATGGCATATATATGGAGTATAAATATCTGCTCGCTATGCAATCACCGCACGGTTCAAATCATTAAATCAACTTCATACGTAAGGATGGTACTTTAATATGAAGAATAAAGGCATTTGCTACCTATCCACATTTTTAGCAGCGCTGTTTCTCTGGAACCTGCTCATTGCTTCGGCATGGGCAAAAGACAGCCTAACACCTGATTCATTGGAAAAAACAGTGGACGATATCATGAGTACAGAATTGGAAAAATTGCATATTCCGGGGGCTGCGGTCGTCGTGACCCAAGGAAACCAAATCCTTTTTAGTAAGGGCTATGGATATGCAGATCTGGAGCGGAAAGTGGCATTCAATCCAGCGAAGACCATTGTTCGTGTCGGCTCTCTAACCAAATCATTTAGTGCAAGTGCCACGATGCAGTTGGTTGAGCAAAACAAGCTTGATTTGCATGAAGACGTGAACCGCTACCTCCACAGCTATAAAACAACGCAATACCAAAATCAGCCTTTCAATTTGCATCAGCTTTTGACACATACCTCGGGATTGGATGAAGCGCTGTACGACATTAACAGCTCGACTCGGGCAGGCGTTTTACCCACAGAGCAGTATCTCAGCACGTATTTTCAAAATCAGCCTCCCATCCGCAAACCTGGAATTCAGTATGATTACAGCAATGTCGCCTACGGTCTGATCGGTAATATCGTGGAGCAAGTAAGCGGTCAGGGACTGAATGATTACTTCCGTACACATCTGTTCCAGCCGATGAATATGCCCAGCGCGACACTGGAATTGCCGTTAAATCATCCTGCACTGGCCCAATCGTATCAGTGGAAGGATGGAGCGTATTTGAAACAGCCTTTGTCGTATATCAATCTGCCGGGAGCAGGAGCGTTGAACGTCACACCCAACGAGTTTTCACATTATCTGATCACTCATTTAAACCAAGGCAAGTATGAGGGCAAAGTGGTGCTCCAGCCACATACAGTAAAAATGATGCATGCGCAGCAATTTGCAGTCGATGCACGCCTGGATGGCGTGGGCTACGGATTTTTCCGTGGTCATTTGGAGACAGGAGTACCTACGCTGTGGGCTACCGGGGAAATTGATGATTTTATTTCTGAAATGGTATTGATTCCGTCCCAAAAGATCGGTATTTTTGTGATCATTAATTCAGCTGACACGGACACCCTGCTTCATGGAAAAGTCATCAATGCGATAGCCCAAATGCTGCCCTCAGAGCCGCAGGCCGTTTCGCAGTCACTAGCTCACTCTTCCACCCAAGTGAAGCTTTCGCCAGAGATCGAGGGTGTATATCAGGTTGATTCTAACCCTGTTCATGGTTGGGGAAAATGGATTCGGATACTGGGAAGCATTACATACACTGTGCGAATTCAAGATGATCGAACGTTAATTGTTAACGGAAAATACCCAAATGGGAATGAAGCAACAGACAAAGTTTTCCAAGCAGCAGGTGATGGATTGTTTGTGGAAAAGGGGGGCCAGCTTAAAATTTTGCTGTACCAGGAAAACGGTACCTGGAAGATGATTGCTCCAGATAGTAAGACCATGAAGCAGACGGCATTTTTACACCGTACCTGGACTCTGCTTATTAGCTACGCTGCCGCCTCCTTATTTTTCATCACGACCTTGCTGATTTGGATCGTAAGATATGTGATGAGAACTATCCGTAAAACGAATAATCACATTTCGTCCAACCTTGCATTCATTGCGGTACTAAATTCGATTTTTCTCGGGGTGCAGGTCATCTATGGTAACAATCAGATTGTGTATGGCTATTCCGCCTGGTATATCTGGGGAATTTGCACGTTACCGCTCATTTCAGCTCTCATTGCCGTATGGGTATTGATCGTGAATGGTGCAAAGCTGGTTACAGGGGAAAGGAGACTCCGGGCTGCTGGAAAAATCCTATTTGCGGTACTCACATTGTTGCATACTGTATATCTTTTTTACTGGAATTTCCTCCCTTTTGATTATTCATAAACATTCAAAGTATTTTGCATGAATCCAAGATTCATTTTCCAAATAGAGATGGAAACTAATTTACAAAACTTTGCATGTCCGAACATAAATGAATGCTAAAATTTATACTTGGTTCCCCATTAACTGGGGACGCAAACTAATAAACAGGAGGAATAGGAATTGGGAATCATTCGACTTTTTGCATCCCGCAGCTTTAAATACGCAACTGCAATGGTGTTCACTTTGTCGTTGTACGCTGGTGCTGTGAGCAGCCTAAACCCTGCATCGGCGGAAGGTCCGGCTGATTCGGCCCCTTTTATCGCCGCCAAGGTGGTCAATGAGAATGCTGGCAAAAAAGTATTGTTCGATAATACACACGGACAGACAGCTGGCGCTGCAGACTGGGTCATTGACGGAGGTTTTTCAGACTTTGGACAGGCCCTCTCGAATCGTGGCTATGATGTACATGAGCTTCGCAAATCTACGCCGATTACTTACAATGATCTGAAGGATTATGATGTATTTGTGACAGCAGAGCCGAATATTCCTTTCAAACAAAGCGAACAGGCTGCGATGGAGCAGTATGTCAAAGCAGGCAACAGCATTTTCTTCATTGGAGATCACTATAATGCGGACCGCAACAAGAACCGTTGGGACGGATCGGAGAGTATTAACGGCTACCGTCGTGGAGCATGGGAAGATCCAGCCAAGGGAATGAGTGCGGAAGAAAGAAGCTCGGCAGCGATGCAGGGCGTAGTCAGCTCGGATTGGCTGGGTAGCCAGTTTGGCGTGCGTTTTCGCTACAATGCATTAGGCGATATTACCGCTAATCAAGTTGTAGAGCCTGCGCAGGCGTTCGGCATTACAGCTGGGGTGAGCAATGTCGCCATGCATGCAGGATCAACACTGGCGATTATCGACCCGGCGAAAGCCAAGGGGATCGTATATCTCCCTAAAACCAATCAGGCTTGGGGCAACGCGGTAGATCAGGGCGTCTATAACGGAGGCGGCATACCGGAAGGACCCTATGCAGCCGTATCCAAAGTAGGACTCGGTAAAGCTGCCTTTCTGGGGGACTCATCTCCTGTTGAAGATGCGACGCCAAAATATCTGCGCGAAGAGACAGGAACCAAGAAGACGACGTATGACGGCTTTAAGGAGCAAGATGATGCCGTGTTGCTGGTTAATATCGTCGATTGGTTATCCAAGAAGGAGAACTACACCAGTCTGACGGATGTGAAAAGCTTGCAGCTTGATCAGCCGACAGCACTGCTGCCTTTTGAGGAGCCGCAGGCTTCGACGGAGCCACAAGCCGAGCCTTGGTCCGCTCCCGCAGCAGGCTACAAGTGGTGGGATCAGCAGACCTACAAGCCCGGAGCCTATGGCAGCTCTACGGCCAGTACGCAGCCTGTTTACAGCATCGTTCGTCAGGATCAGCTGCCGAATGCAGAGCCTTTTCAAATTCGAATTACTGCGGACCAACTGGCTCCGAATACCACGGTTAGTGGATTCAGCACAGGTATTTATGTAGCGGGCGGCAATCAGGTAGCCCAGATTCAAAACCAGGATGGCACCTGGCCGACCTCGTACGGCTATAGCGGAGCATTCAGCCTAGAGTCCGACAGCAAGGGACATGCCTACAAAGACCTCACCGTACGGATCAAACCTGGAACCAGCGGTTCAGCCAGTCTTAGACTGAGACAAAACGGCAGCAACCTGTTGACCCAATCGGTCGTGCTGGCAGATGTTCCGGCCCAGCCGTTGCCAGATGAAGGGAATACTGTTCCGGCTCGTATCCGTGTTGCAGAAGCACGTAGCCTCCCGGCTGGCAAAGTGGTTACACTGGCAGGTACGGTGACGACCGAGCCGGGTGCATATGGCGGGCAAGCCTTTTATATGCAGGATGAAAGCGGCGGTATTTATGTATATCAAAACCAAAGCGGTTTTCACCAAGGTGATCAGGTGAAAATTACGGCATCCTTGGCGCTGTATAACAGCGAGCTGGAGCTGACCGATCCGGTTGCTATTGAAAAAACAGGTGAAGGACAGCTTCCAGAAGCTGTACAGATCACCGAGCTAAGCGATGCTAACCAAGGGCAGTTGGTTGAGCTTCCACATGCCATTATTCGTAATGTAGTAGACGCGACTCCCGTCGGTTCGTTTGAATTTGATGCGGTGTCCGGTGAGATAAGCCACCATGTGCGTGTGGATGCACGTACAGGTGTAACACGGACCTCTTTTCCATATCAAGAAGGACAGCAAGTGAAGATTAAGGGGATTTCAGCGATTTTCAAAGGGAATTACCAGTTAAAGCCTCGTGGTCTCGATGATTTTACTGCTCAGGCAGGGGCGACATTGCAAGAGGTGAAGCTTTCACTGGATCAAACAGCTCTCAATGTTGGAGATACAGCAGTAGCACATCTCAGTGGTACGCTCACGGATGGCAGCCAAGCCGATTTAAGTTATGCGTCCGTTCAGTATGCCAGCAGTCAGGAGTCTGTTACCCTCGATACGTATGGACAAATTAAGGCAGAAAAAGAGGGGAGCGCCGAAATTACGGCCAGCGTAACCCTTGAAGGTAAAACCATCGTATCCAATCCAGTATCCGTTACAGTCCGGAAAGCCGTTGCAGGCGAAGTGCCGGGCAAACCTGTACTGTCCCATGATAACGGGCAGAATACCGGATTGAAGGACGGCGATTATAATATCACTATGAATCTATGGTGGGGTACGAACGGTGACGAACTCAAGCTGTATGAAAACGGCGAGTTGATCGGGACTCAACCGTTGAAATCCGCCTCCCCCGGGGCACAGAACGCAGTCATCCCGGTAAAGGGCAAGGCAAATGGCACTTATACGTACACCGCTGAGCTGATCAACGCTTCCGGTAAAACGGTGAGCGACCCGTTAACCGTCGAAGTGACCGATGCTTCGCCCGGCATTCCGGTACTGTCTCACAACAACTGGGATGGTGACGGCAATTACACCGTTGCTATGAACATGTGGTGGGGCACGAATGCGACCCAATACCATTTATATGAAAATGGTGAGCTGATCGACACGCAAGAGCTGCCTAACCAAACGCCGCAGGCCCAAAGTGCAGTCACAGAAATCCAAGGCCACAAATCGGGCACTTATGAGTATCGGGCCGAGCTCGTCAATGAATCAGGAGAAACTTCTAGCAAAACGATAATCGTCCAAGTGAAGGACCGTTAAATTGTAAGAGCATCTATTGACTTCTCAAGTGTCGATAGATGCTCTTTCGTATTATTAGGTCAGCCAGAAACTTTGGGTTGACCCATTTAAGATTGGGTTGGTTGAGTCGAGAGATTCTCTATATTGGTAGAGCCAAAGAAGAATAAAACAATCAGAATTGTAATAATAACAAACTCTGCAAAATGCTCTCCATCAAACTCACTTGGCGCAAGCTCACTCACCACAAATAACCCCTTTCGTAATCGGCATATTACTTTTGCATTTTCTTTTGAAAGGCTTGCATCACTTGATCCAGCGTCATATTCCCGTTATCATTTAAAAATTTCACCATATTATCGACATTGGAAGGGTCTGCTGCTAATGTTTTGTATTTTCCCGTTAATCCCACAAGCAGCGTTGCTTGTCTGTATAAAGTAACGGAATCGACATGTAGCTTTCCTGTTAATAACAGGGCTGCTACGATGACCTCCACATTTTTTCCATGCAGTGCGGAGAAGATAGCCGAGTTACTGTTTAACCCATTTTTCTTTTGTCCGTTGGGGTTAGGGGATGATTTGGATTTTTGATTGCGATTTTGGTTTCCATTCTTTCCTAAGGAAGTCATTGAATCTTCCTCCCGCCATATGTTGTCCTTGCCATTGCGGGACAAGGACAACGGAACTGCACGTACTCATTCAAAATGCCGTTATATTCATATGATATGCGAACCAGAAAGCGTTGGTTACTGTAAGAATAACCCTGTCTGGGTGAACCCGACTCCTATCACCCTGTAATTTCTTTTCGCATGTTGGCTCAATATAGAGTAAACTACAATAAAGAAAGCTAAATGCGTTGGTAATCGAATGATGCAAAATGCTGAAATAGGAGTTGTAGATAAAATATGTCGAATGAAGAAGTTTTGTTGACTAAAGAGGGATTGACCAAGCTGGAGGATGAGCTTAAGGAACTGAAGACCGTAAAACGCAAGGAACTCGCCGAACGGCTTAAGCTGGCGATCAGCTACGGCGATTTGAAAGAAAATAGTGAGTATCACTCAGCCAAGGATGACCAAGCGTTTATGGAAACCCGGATTCTCATATTGGAGAAGATGCTGACCAAAGCTCGGGTCGTAGATGAGAGTAGTTTGGATCTTAGAACCGTTAGTATCGGATCGACAGTCATTCTGAATGACATCGAATTTTCAGAGAAGATGGAGTACAAAATTGTAAGTCCTGCTGAGGCGGACGTGCTGGATAATAAAATCTCCTACGAAAGCCCTCTAGGCAAGGAGCTTTTGGGTAAAGAAGTGGGCAGTATCGTTCATGTGAATGCACCCATGGCTGTAATCAAATACGAACTGCTCGAAATTAAGCTGACGTAATCCGTTCCCGATTCCCTTGTATGAGGGGGCCGGGATTTTTACTTTTTAATGAGCACATTTTTAAGCCAATAGCCGTCCCGCCGGAGCGCAGGGTGCGCTCCACATGTGAGACAGGGGTTACATAGTATCTGCTATAACACTGCAAGCTAGTCCGTCATTAGAAAACCAGCGTTCTCCAATGCGGCACAGGCTTCATTAATTTTAGCTTCATCAGGGGCATGCAAGGTATGAAGGTGAATACCTCCGGTCAGCTGGGACAGATAAGTCGCTTGGGTGGAGCTGATTTTGCGGATAAAATCGTCCACTTCCTTGCGGGTTCCTACTCGAATCGGAGCAGTCAGATCACCGTATACGGGATGCTCCACAATAACATCCTGTACACTTACGCCATAGTCGACGATCAGCTTTAGTTCTTCTTCTGTCTGTTCAGGTCGGTGCTTGCACACGATAATACGTGAGGCCGGGGGAGCGGCCTGACCCGCAGGCTCCATATAAATATATCCTTGGCTCGTTGCAAGAATAGGCTCTTGGCCAGCTTTTAACAGGGAAATATCCTGTACGATTACTTGTCTGGAGACGGAAGCCCTGCGTGCCAGCTCGCTCCCGGTCAGCGGGGACTCACTCTTAAGCCACTGCAGTAGCTGTTCGCGGCGTTCCGTGCCCATCCGTTTTAAAGGTTCAGTCAACGGGATAAGCTCCTTTCTTGTCTGCTTGTCAGGTCTGTTAAAATATCCACCAACACATCCAGATCCCCGGCGGTTGTTGTTCTTCCGAAGGAAATACGGATAAATTGCAATGCCTCCCGACCGGATGCTCCAAGCGCCTGTAAAGCAGGTGAAGGCTCGTGATGTCCGGCAGAACAGGCGCTTCCGGTGGATATACAGACACCGCTACGGTTACATTCCAGCATAACATATTGTCCCTCATAACCGTGAAAAAAACATCCCAGTATATGACTGAGTCTCTCAATCTTATTGTTTTCCTGTGCGGCCAAACGCAATGGAATTGATCTTTCCTGAATTTTGGTGAAAAAATACTGTCTCAGTGTGGCATATCGTTCCTGATGCAGCTCCATTTGTTTGGTCATCATTTCCGCTGCCGCAACAAACGCTGCAATGCCGGGAACGTTGACCGTTCCGGGGCGAAAGCCGTTTTCATGCAGTGTATCAGGATACACAGGGCGCCACGGTGTTCCCGGCCTGAGATATACCGCCCCCACACCCTTGGGACCATACACTTTATGGCTTGATATAGAGATGGCGTCCACCCCCAAGGCGGCTACATCAATGGGAATGTTCCCAAAGGTCTGGACTGCGTCGCTGTGCAGCACAATCCCTCGTTTCCGTAGCAGGGGAGACAAGGTGGCAAGATCCTGAATAAGCCCGGTTTCCGAGTTGGCATGCTGTATGGATACAAGCCCGGTGTCTTCTCTGAGATAAGGTAAGAGAATATCACGGGTGATTCGACCTTCCTTGTCCGGCTGTACAATGGTCAGCTCAAAGCCCTGCCGCTCCAGCAAAGCAGCCAAGTTGTACATCGAATGGTGCTCCAGGGCGCTCATGATCCAGTGCTTTTTATGCTGTGGCAGTCCGTTCAGGATGGACTGTACAGCCAGCATGTTAGACTCCGTTCCCCCTGTTGTAAAATAAACTCCTTCCTTTTGACCTCCAATCATGTCTGCGATCCGTTGTCTGCTAAAATCCAGTGCATAAGCCGCTTGACCGCCTGCATCATGAAGGCTGCTGGCATTTCCGAACATTTCCTTATTTAATGTGTTATACATATTCAAAGCTTCGTCACACATCGGTGTAGAAGCGGCGTAGTCCAGATAAATCATGGCGAATCTCCCCCTGCGAAAAATAATTCCATCCAAAAAGCCTTGAGATTATTGTAGGCATGTGTAAATATAAGTGTCAAGACACTTGTAAACATATATGTACACACAGCGCTTGTCTATTACTGGGAAGGCGGGCAGACAAGCCACAGAGATAATGGAGGGATTCAAATGTCTATGCTTGACGTTTTACAAGGAAATCGTGGACTCATGCCAGAGTACTACAAGACACTGACGGTTGCTGATATGGAGCAGCGTGTCGCCCAGCTAAAGCAAAAATGGGGGCAAAAGCTGCTAATTCCGGGCCATCACTATCAGAAGGATGAGGTTATTCAGTTTGCAGATATGACAGGGGATTCCCTTCAGCTTGCCCAAATGGCGGCACAAAATAAGGAAGCAGAATTTATTGTGTTTTGTGGAGTACATTTTATGGCAGAAACAGCGGATATGCTGACTACGGATCGGCAAACGGTCGTGCTGCCGGATATGCGCGCAGGCTGCTCGATGGCAGATATGGCGAATATGGAGCAGACAGAGCGGGCCTGGAAGCATTTGCAGGAGATGGTAGGCGACACAATCATCCCACTGACCTATGTGAATTCCACGGCAGAAATTAAAGCTTTTGTCGGGAGACATGGCGGGGCTACGGTAACCTCTTCGAATGCCAAGCAAGTGCTGGACTGGGCGCTGAAGCAGAAGGAACGCATTTTGTTTTTGCCGGATCAGCACCTGGGCCGCAACACAGCTTATGATCTTGGAGTTCCGCTGAATGAAATGGCGGTGTGGAATCCAATGACCGATCAACTGGAGACGGACCGTGACCCGGCAGCCGTAAAAATTGTTTTATGGAAAGGGCATTGCTCTGTTCATGAAAAATTTACAGTCGAGAATATCCGTCATATCCGTGAGCGTGACGAAAACATCCGGGTCATTGTTCATCCCGAATGCTCTTATGAGGTTGTTCAGCTTGCAGATTGCGCGGGCTCCACGAAATTCATCATCGACACAATCCATGCGGCAGAGCCGGGGACAAAATGGGCCGTTGGTACGGAAATGAATCTCGTGCAGCGTATCCGGCAGCAGTACCCTGAACAGCAAATTGAATCGCTCAATCCCGATATGTGTCCCTGCCTGACGATGAACCGGATTGATCTTCCCCATCTGCTGTGGGCGATGGAGCAGATTGACCGTGGAGAGCCTGTGGGTGTGATTCGTGTTAACGATCAGGTTAGGCAGGATGCTGTGCTGGCCCTGAACCGCATGCTTGCTATCCCTTAAGGTTTGAAATTATTTTAAAGAAGCAGGTAGCTTGACAGCATGCAGACGGTTGCCGCTTTGAATAAATATCATCCCGCCGGATTTGAGCGTTGGACCGAAGGAGCGTGATCCAATGTTGACGGTAAACACGGGTTTCAAGGTCATCAGGTCATAACCATGAAACACGCCATCTGATTGTCCAACATAGACCCCTTTGCCGAATACGTCAGCCTGAATGGTTGGATTATCTCCGTAATCATAATGGATGAATTGCCCGGAGGCCAACTTCATGGCAATCAATCCACCAGTG
Source organism: Paenibacillus terrae (assembly GCF_005217525.1). Lineage (GTDB taxonomy): Bacteria > Bacillota > Bacilli > Paenibacillales > Paenibacillaceae > Paenibacillus > Paenibacillus terrae_C. Next base: position 115,102 of record NZ_PNXQ01000016.1, read on the forward strand.
CTAAAATCCTGGTAGAACATGCGGCCTTCATGAATGGACCATAAAGGAACAAGCTGCTCATAGCCATTTTGCGACCACTTGCGAGCAGGTTTGCTGTCTGGCTTGTAGTTCCAGAAGTCATAGGAAGCCAGTGCCTTTCCCTGAAAAACATAAAGGTCTTTGCCGTCCAGAAAAGCAGAGCCATGAATGCCTCCGGATCGGAAGATACCGTCTTTATTCTCAGGGTCGGTCCAGCGGTATTGACGCTCCCCTTTGGATTCTCCTGTCTTGAGATTATACTGTGCTATCGTAATCTTTCTGTTTACCGGGTCGTCATCCATCATAAACGTGTTGACAACAGAGTAGACGACCCCGTTTTTAATGGTTAGTGGAAAGGAAGTTCTGAAGCTTTCCCAAAGCTTTTTGCCAGTTTTAGCATCATAGGCATTAATCTGTTCAAAGGTCAGGCTGCCCTGTACGTTATAGTTGCGGATAAGGACACCATCAGTTTCCATTAACTGGTTCAGACCGTGGTACGAGTCCTTATCCTCACTGATTTTCCATTTGAGCTTGCCGCTGGCAGCATCAACGGCAGCCGTTTGCTCCGACTGTGTAATGTATACTGTAGAGTCGATTCTATAAATATGATCTGCCTTGGTAAATCCTAATGAAGTGGTCCATGCTTTCTTGCCTGATTCTCTAACGGCATAGATGGAACCACTCTGTGTCATTCCGTAGATGGTGTCGTTGCTATGAATCAAAACAGGGGTAAGCTGATTGCCATATTGCCACAATTTCCGTCCCGAAGTACCTTCCAGGGCAACCAGTCTGTGGTTAGAATCCACTGCGAACACCTTACCGTTTTCCGCAACCGCAACTGCCTGATCTGGAACCTGATTTCTATCGATTGGGATAACGGGAAAAGACCAGGAGGGCTTGATCACAGGCGCTTGGATTGGAGAACTATAAGCCCCGTTGCTCATAGAAACCGTCGCTTGCTCTGCATTTGCTTTTAAGGCAAACCCACCGCCAGTCAAAGGCAGCCCGATGCTGACTATCGCCAATCCTGTTAGCAATGAGCTATGTATCGTTTTCTTCATTCATGCTTGCTCCTTTAATAGTTAAATTGGGTGTAAGGCTTGGGTAAGCCTACCTTTGATTAGACTGTAAAAAGAACCAAAAGTTTCATAATCCATTTCATTTTCAGTTCTTTTTTGAGTAAGAGGGATGCTTAAATTTAGTAGTACGACAACCTGTTTTATCACTTTCTAATGTAATAGTCGCTTGCCTGGTTTCGTGCTATAATCGTAGCAACGAATCGAAGGAGGTGAATCCCTTGTTTGAGCTTCAGGACCTGCTCCCCTACTTATTTACGATCGGCTTGCTGTGTACGGTAACCTACGCATATCTCGCTCATTTGCACGGCAATGTGCCTGAATGCTGGATAGAAGGCGGGGCCGTGCGGTCGCATGCTTCTCCGCTGATGCCGTTAACTGCCCGCGGGCAGGACATGCCTGTCCGGCTGGCACGTCATATCCGGCGGAAGGAAGCGCCGGATGAAGACGCGTCAGATTGTTCCCCCTCGTTGAACGATGGCACAGCCAATCAACGAGGAGGAACATATGAAACGATTCAAGGGATTCACCTTTTGGGGTAAAAAAGAACGGATATTCGGAATTATGGTAGCGCTGGCGGTGGTTATGCTGCTTTCCGGCTGCGGCGCGAATGCTGCGGAGATTAATGCACAGACACCCGGATTTTTTAATCATTATGTGGTGTTCCCGCTATCCTGGCTCATTCAGCAATTAGCGCAATGGTTTGGCGGAAGCTTTGGACTGGCGATCATGTCATTGACGTTAATCGTCCGTCTGGCGTTACTGCCGCTTATGATGCGCCAAACTCGTGCTCAACAGGGGATGAAGCGCAAAATGAGCGCTATGCAGCCCGACTTAGACCGAATTAAGAAGAAGTACGAAAATAAGAAGGATGCTGCCAGCCAGCAGAGTATGCAGCAGGAAATGATGTCACTTTACAAAGAGCATCAATTTAATCCGCTGAATATCGGCTGTCTGCCTATTCTCATTCAGCTACCCATATTGAGCGGTATGTACACAGCCATCCGCTTAACCCCGGAACTGGCGTCTCATTCGTTCCTATGGTTCCGGCTCGGACAGCCTGACTGGATTTTAGCGATCATCGTCGCAGTCGTTTATTTGGCACAGGCCAAGCTATCCCAGCTTCAAATGACGGCTGACCAGCGCAAGCAGTTTGCGATCATGGGATATCTTTCGCCCATTATGATGGCTGTTTTTTCTTTTAACGCGCCTGCTGCCATGCCGTTATACTGGACGGTAAGTGGTACCTTTTTACTGCTCCAGTCGCTATGGTTCCGTAGACGCTATCCAACGGAGGAAGCAGAGGATAAGGTTAAGCTTGGAGAAGCTACGGCAACCTAAAAAAGATGATATTAGTTTAAATATGGGAATTGTGTTTATCGTTTGTAGTATGTAATAACAGGATGCCCTTCGAGCCGTTATAAGGTTTGAGAGGCATCTTTTTTTTATGCTTATTGTGGACATTTAGCTTGCGTTAATTTAGTGATTATGAAATCCTTATTGGATAAGTTAATTCTTAGAAGTTGGGAGAGGCTATATGAAAACTTCAACCTGTGGGTAAAGTAAACACACGAATGAATATCACGGAGGACAAACAAGACATGAAACAAACACCAACAAAGCTTCCCATCTCCTTAGCCCTGCTTACATGTGTAGTATGTGCGCTCGGTTTCGGTTTAATCGCATTATGGGTTAGCGACCATCAAGTACGGTATTTTGACCAGAAAATCATTACGGATATTCAACAGTTGGAGTCGCCTGCCATGACCCGTCTAATGAAATCTTTCACTATGATCGGAAGCGGAATTCCGGTTGTGATTATTATTTTAATCGCTATGTTTGTGCTGCACAGAGTATTGGGACACCGCAGAGAACTGCTATTTTTGGTGATTGCTGTGCTGGGCTCGGCGCTGTTGAATACGGTTTTGAAATGGCTATTTCAGCGTGCCAGACCCGAAATTAACCGTATTATTGAAGCGAATGGGTACAGCTTTCCGAGCGGACATTCCATGACCGCTTTTAGTATGTATGCGGCGTTGACGTTTTTAGTGTGGAAACATGTTCCTTTCAGGCCAGGCCGTATCCTTCTTATTGTGCTCAGCAGCCTGCTGATTATAGCGATCGGGACAAGCCGCATTTATTTGGGTGTACATTATCCGAGTGACGTTGTGGGTGGCTATTTTATGAGTGGCTGTTGGATGGCTGCCTGTATTTGGTTTTATCAGCGTTATGAAGAACGAATAAATGTAGCCTCATCACGGCGGCGTTAAGTTTGTACATGTAATCCTTGGTATGCTGTCAGAACTAATGAGAACAGCCAGGATAACCCCAAGCACTCGCAAAGCCAACCTAAGCCAGTTCATTGATCCAGTGAGGTAAGTATAGTCTACATTAATTAACATGAATAAATTACTCCTTAACATCAAAAAATGAATTACAAAATTACATTATAGAGCGTCCCAACGAATAAAAGCTAAAAATCAAATAAAAAAATGCATGTCTTCTCCATTACTCCATTTGTTTTTCTATAGGAAATTAGGTGGTTTTGCGATGGAAAAATCAGTACTGATCATTGATGATGAAGAGAAAATATCCAGATTACTACAATTGGAATTATCCCACGAAGGTTATGCAGTTGAAATCGCTCAGACGGGCAAAGAGGGGCTGGAAAAAGCTTTGGCACACACATGGGATATCATCATTTTGGATGTGATGCTGCCTGAGCTTAACGGAGTCGAGGTGCTAAAGCAGATTCGAAAAGTGGACCATCATACACCCATAATTATGGTCACTGCACGTAACAAAACTACTGACAAGGTCTCCGGTCTGGATGAAGGTGCGAATGACTACATTACGAAACCTTTTGAAATCGAGGAGCTATTAGCGCGGATGCGGGCCAGTATGAGACATCAATTGGAATCCAAAGCTACCTCTTCTCAAGCAAAGGACAAGCTGCCGTATCTTCGGGTCGATAGCTTGGAACTGGAACCCAAGACACGTTCTGTGGTGCGGGAAGGGAAACGAATCGAACTGACACCCAAAGAATTTGATCTGCTTCATTACCTCATGGAGCACAAAAATCAAGTATTGCAGCGGGATCAAATGATTCAGGACGTGTGGGGGTTTGATTTTGTGGGGGATACGAATGTAGTCGATGTGTATATCAGATATGTTCGTAAAAAAGTGGATCATGGCTACAAAAAAAAGTTGATTAAAACTGTTCGTGGCGTAGGGTATTGCATTAGGGAGGAAGACCATTGAAGCTGCGAACCAAAATTACCCTGCTCAGCTCGATTCTGGTGATGACCATTCTCCTGTTTGTAGACGTTACCGTTCATCTGTTGTTTGTCAAAATCGCCACTCGTAATGAAAGAGAAGTGCTGCAAAATAAGTGGACTGAAATCATGTCCGAAACCGGTTCCAAGATGATTCTAAAAAATGCATGGGGACCTGAGTTGAAGGATGAGCTTTCAGGAGACACCATCCTCAGGGTTTTTGATCAGCAATCCCGCCTTCTGTATGAAGTAAGTCGTCAGTCCCGCTTCAAGCTGGGCGAAATACGTTTTAATCCTTCTCAAAGCTCACAGCTAACAGATGTACAGGGTCATAAAATCTTGGTCATTCATCTTCCAGTACTTTCTCCAGAGGGAAATCAAGAGGGAACGCTGGAGATCGTGGAAAAATGGGATGCGCTCGAAAACAACCTCGATATTTTAAATACGATCCTGGTCACCTCGACTACAGGAGCCATGCTGCTTAGTCTTGTAGGCAGCACGATTTTAGCGAATGCCATATTGCTACCGATTTCGAGCAGTATCCAGACGATGCAGGAAATTGAACGAAGCCTTAAATTCAAAAAAATCCCTGCTCGCGCTCACAATCAAGATGAATTGTCCCAAATGACCGCAACCTTTAATCGAATGATGGACAGATTGGAGGAGAGCTTTCAAAGCCAGCAACAATTCGTCTCAGATGCTTCGCATGAGCTGAATACGACATTAATGATCATTGAGGGTTATGCTAATATGCTGCGACGGTGGGGCACTCGTGACGAGGACATTCATAAGGAATCCATTGAATCGATTTATGAAGAAACTCAGCGGATGCGCACGATGACACAGCAATTACTGACTCTGGCTTCTTCACAGCAGAAAGATCCGGAGCCGTATGAACAGATAGAACTGGTCAATTGCTGTCAACAGGTAGTAGCACATCTGAAGCCTGTACATGATCGTCAAATCACTATTTTTACAGATGAAAAAGAAATTTGGCTTGATGCCAGCCTTGCAAAAATCAAGCAGTTATTAGTTATATTGCTTGATAATGCTTTAAAGTACAGCTCAGATCCCATCGATATCCAGTTGTCTACAGATGAAAAGGATGTGTACATCCGCGTCAAGGATTATGGAATCGGGATACCAGAGCACGAAATCAAGCGAGTCTTTGAACGATTTTATCGGGTAGATAGCTCTCGTCATCGTAAAACAGGAGGAACCGGGCTTGGGCTACCGATTGCCAAGGCTATTACAGACGTGCATCAGGGGACGATACGTATAGAAAGCGTAGAAGGAAAAGGAACGGAGGTGACCGTCTCGCTCCCTAGAATACAACAGGAAGGGCTGTCCCTACAGTAGACATATCTACTCGCGGAACAGCCCTTATTTGCTGATATTTTGTAAGTGGTTACAGATGAATGAGAATGTAATCTATATCTGTCCTAGAGGACACGACGTGCTGTAGTGTAATGGGAGCTCCACCAGCCTGAATTCAGGTCCGTAATCGTTACGCCGCCTTTACCGAATGTGTGTAAAATTTTTCCGTCCCCCATATAAATCGCTACATGATGAATTGGAGCATAGAAAAAGACCAGATCGCCTTTTTGCAGCTGACTACGTGGTACAAAAGTGCCGACAGTCGATTGCTGTCTGGAAGAGCGCGGCAGATTGATGCCGTTTTGCCCAAAAACATATTGAGTAAATGAAGAGCAATCAAAAGAGCTTGTGTTGCCCGCTGGTGCTCCATGCTGATAGCGTACACCCATAAACTGAGAACCTGTGGAAATAATCTGATCAGCTTTATCGACAGAAGCAGCATGAGTGGTTGTTGGTGCAACAACGAAACTCCCGGCGCCGAATGCCAATGTCATTGTAAAGCAAATACCCATCCATAATTTTTTTGAAGTATGTCTCATGTAAATTACCTCCATTATTTCGTATTTTGTATCTATCATGATGTCCTTGAGATGACAATAACACAAATAAAATATCCGAAATTTACCACTAAAGGTTACAATCCTGTTACCCCAACGGTTTCCCCTCATTTATTAGAAAACGATGAGAATTTTCACCTTATTTTGGGTTGACAAAATATGAAGCTTCCCCTTACTCCTGGGCACGTATGACAAAGAATGACCTGGAGACGATTTGCACAAGCAATCACGCAAAATATACATACCTATATACTACGGTTTATATCTTGTACGGGAATAAGCTCAGTCTCCCGTTCATTTCCTAAAAAGCACACCGTATTTCGATCAGGAAGGGGAATTCGTATGGCTTCAAAGCAGGTTAAAACATCCAAAGGCCAACGTCTAACCATTGTTCAGGTCATCTCCAACTATCCCAATGCACAGCCGGTACCCTCCATTAAGGGTGGAACGGAAAAGGTCGTGTATGAACTAACGGAGGAACTGGTAAGACGAGGGCATCACGTATCTTTGTTTGCCGCCCGTGGCAGCAGGAGCAGCGTGCGGCTGATTACCTATCCCAAGGGATTAAAGCACGATCAGATCCCTCAGTACGTACTTCAGCGGATGCCTCCCGGCACGCAAATCATTCATGATCATACCTTTCGTTCTGCTCTAGGACGCAGGAAGCTGCCTTGTCCATCAGTATGTACAGTTCATCTTCCCGTGAAGAGACACGGTAAAAACCCGGTATTTGTCAGTAAACGGGCACGCCAGCTTATGGGCGGGGGCAAAGGATTTTATGTGTATAACGGTATCAACACACATGAATACGAGTTCAGCAGCGAGAAGCGCGGCTATTTGCTGTTCATGGGCAGGATTATACGTAATAAGGGTGTATTGCAAGCTATTCAGGTTGCAGAGCGAACAGGAAAAAGATTGCTTATTGCCGGTCCTATCAGAGCACCTTTATTTTTTCGCCAGGAGATTCAAAAGCGAATTCAGCACAATCCCAAAATCCGCTATGTGGGGGCGGTGGGAGGTAATCAGAAGCAGAAATTGCTTAAGCATGCGGAATGTCTGTTGTTCCCGACACTGTGGGAAGAGCCCTTCGGACTTGTGATGGTAGAGGCGATGGCTTGTGGAACACCCGTACTGGCTTTAAAAAATGGCTCCGTTCCCGAGGTGCTTTCAGGCTTTCCAGAGCTGATTTGCAATTCTGTTGGTCAAATGGCACGAAAGGTAAAGCAAAAAAATTACCCGTCACCAGCCAAGCTTCGCCTGTATGTCACGCAAAGATTTACTAACAAACAGATGACCGACAAATATGTGAAACTATACCGTGAAATAATCCGACGGCAAGGAGATGAGAAAAGTGCATCGAAAGCCTGAGCCTAATCGGAGGTGAAGGGAATGAAGGTAAAAAAGCATATGCTTGGAAAGGGTTGTTCCTGGGTGACTCCATATTATATAGCCACCGGGAGACAGAGAGGTCCGCATGTGATGGTGGTCGCGGGCATACACGGCAAGGAAATCGCAAGCATCCGCGCGGCTGAGAAGCTGGTGGAGCTGTTGAATCAGCAGAAGCTGCTAATCAGCCAAGGCAAGCTTATAGTCGTGCCTATTGCCAACCAAGCAGCTTACCGCAAACGGATTAGGGGGATACCTGATCTGAATCGAACCTTTCCACGCAATAATAAGCAGGCGGCATCCAATCCACTTTCCGCTGCGGTATTCCAATTAACACGAAAGCATCAACCTGAGTGGTATCTCGATCTGCATGAAGCCAACGGATTGTCACAAAAGGATGCCAGGGTGCTTGGTCAAACACTAATTTCCAATAAAGGAAATCCGGTAGTCCCTGCAGTGCGTCGAACTATAAAGCGAATGAACCGTTCCATCAAGGACAAAGGCCGCCATTTCAACCTTCGGTTGCATGAGCTTCCAGGTTCCTCACGTACAGCGGCCGCACGTATCTTAGGCGCACGCGCGGTCACCGTGGAAACAGGCTGGAGTCTGCCCAAGAATGTACGTATAAAGTATCAGTTGGAGATCGTGCAGCATTTCTTAAAAGAAGCCAGGATGATCAAGGCCAACGAGGTATATCTATCTGCCAAGGTTAGAGCTGTAACCTAATTAAAATGTATCATGACAAAATAAAAATCGCTTCTTGAGCAAGGGATTTTCCTTTCCTACACTCAAGAGCGATTTTTTTATATGTCATTCTCGTACACAAATGGATACATATTAGTGGCATCGATATGCGTCAGGCTTCGGATTTAAAGAAGGCGCTCACCAAGCTTTCTCCCAGACGAACCTCGATCAGCTCCAATGGTTTATCGAGATCGGCACGGATCGTGTGATACATATCAACCGGAATACGAAAGACTGAACCGCTTGCCGCCATAAAGCGTTCTCCGTTCAGCATGACCTCCCCCCGGCCGGAAACAATCGTCCACACTTTCAGCCCACTGCCGTGAAGCTGTCCGTTTAAGCGATGGTCTGGCAGCACCGTCAAGCGTATGGCAAGAATATCGTTCAAGCTCCGATGATCATATTCGTCCAGCACCCGGTAGCTGCCCCAGGAGGTTTCACCATGCATAGGGCGTAGCTGAAGAGTCCCCAGCTTCTCCTTGATCCCGTGGGCATGACTTTTGGCGGCAATGAGGATGCCATCGGGGCTGGCAGCAGCAATAATATTCTCCACGCCAATGACATGAAGCGGATAGGGCAGCTCATTGACGATATGCGTACCATGAGCGGGGCCACTGATCTGTCCGCGTCCAGTCACTCGGTTGCCCAGTTGCTCCGTTAATGCTTGCCAACTGCCGATGTCACGCCATTCACCCTCGTAGGGCAGGACGACGGCATGTTCGGCACGCTCCGCAATCTCCTCGTCGAAGCTGCGAACAGGGAGGCAGTCATACATCGCGCATAATGCCTTGTCGTCCAGCGGCAAATGACTACGCTCCATGCAGGCCAGCATATATCGTAGCTTAAAAGCGTAAATGCCGCAATTCCAGAGCGCACCTTGGCTGATAAGCTGTTGCGCCCCCAGGTGATCCGGCTTTTCTGTGAAGCGGGCAACTGACGCATAGGAGATGTTTCCTTTCATGATCCTCTCCTGACCCGGAACGATATATCCGTATTGGTCGGAGGGATGAGTGGGCCTTGTCCCAAGCATGGCCAGATCGGTTCCACGATCAAGCAACAAACAGGAAAGCGCCGCTACACGGTGGAAGAAATCCTCTCCCGCAAACATATCCGCTGGAGCTATACAAACAATTTCGTCCAGCCCCACGCCTTTGGCGTGAAAATGAGCGGCTGCCAGTGCAGCTGCGGTGAAGGTTCCCCGTTTGGCAGGTTCGCCTAGTACGGGCAGACGACCTTCCGTATGGCGGTAGGCTAAATTTACCTGGCTTTGATGAGCCAGCAGCAGGGCAGAGGAATCCAGCCCCGCTACAGTAAGCTGTCGGACCACCCGAGTGAGCATGGATTCCTTTTGCCCGTCAGGGGCAGGCAACAGTCGGAGAAACAGCTTCGAGCGGATATCGTTGGACAATGGCCACAGCCGTTTTCCAGCACCACCGCATAGCAATACGATGTGCACAGGCACTTCCTCCTTCGATACAGATCCATTATGGATCACATCATTTTGCGGAATTTTGTTGATTTTTAACAAGCTGATACACTTTACGTTGATGAAAGGATAGAGAACGATGTTTTTTAGCGTAGGCATCCAATTGTTTTTGCGAGAGGGAAGAAGCCCGACAATGAAGCGCTTTATTAAGTGACTTGCGTAAAATCATCCGAGAGGGCTGCTTGCTGTACAGATCGTTGGCATACGTCTCATATTCGGAAAAACCAAACTGTTTTTTCCGATCTATACTTTGGATAATCGCGTTGTACCAGGGTTTTCCATGACGGGCCTCAATGACCTGCTTGAGCCGGGTGAGTCGCGCTTTTTCAAATAGCATATAGTGAGTAACAAAGGACTTTGGTGAAGGGGCTTTCACGCCCATAAGCTTGCGGTAGGTGCGAAAATACTCAGGCTGGCTCCAGCTCCGATAGTAAAATATCGTTTTGCCATCCTTTCGAAACACATGTGGACGAATCAAAATCGTATCCGCATCAATGACGAGAAAGAAAGAAGCTTTACTGATTTTATCGCCGTTCATTTTGAGCAATTGCTGATACAGCCAGCCTGAGCGGTCCCAGCGTGCTGTACCATAACGGATATGTTTTTTTGTGATGGGTAGCACCGTCTTTTCATCTACAAATGTACAGCCTTTGCTTGCACATAGTCGACGAATTCCAGCGCTTTGCGGTGAAACGATATATATTGTTCCAATTCGGTGCTGCACGTGACGGCGAAGGCTGTTAATTACCAGTGGCAAAGTGGCTATATCTTTATCAATTGCAGGAATCAGAACATCGATGGTAAGGGAACCCTTCTGTGGCCCATCCGATTGCACTGACATGTTATTCACTCCTTATATAAGCAAATGTACGCGTCCGGCGTCTTATCCTATCGTATGCCTGGACAGGCAACTTCGACCGGGCAAGGCCAAACGTCCATTTCTAAGCAGAACAGGGCTGATGTAGCTTTCGGCTAGGGAGTTGTTGCATACGATGGATTGATCTTTTTGTAACAGGTGCGTTCTACCTTGGGATTAGAGAGGAGAGGGTCAAGTGAATTCTTCACAAGCACAGGCTTTGCTCAGCAAGTGGCATAAAACCCAATTGCTTCTCCCGCATCGCGGCATCAAGCCGTTTGTGCCGGATACCCGAAGATATACCAAAGCGAATTTGAAGTCAATGCTGGAGAAGTACGGTATGGTCTATGTAAAGCCCGAGCGAGGTACGTTCGGTAAAGGTGTCATGAGAGTAGAGCAGGAGGAAGGTCAGCGGTTTGCCTATCAACATGAGGAAAAGCGTGTGGAGTTCAAAAATGTAGAGGCACTATATGCCAGCCTGTCGAAGAAAACGGGGAAGAAAAGCTATCTCATTCAAAAGGGAATCCATTTACTGCGTCATCAGAAGCGTTACTTTGATATCCGGGTCATGGTGCAGCGCAATGCAAAAGGGCCATGGGAATCTACCGGAATTATTGGTCGGCTCGGTCATCCCCGCAAAATCGTAACCAACTATCATAGCGGTGGTACGCCGATGGCACTGGAGGAGCTGCTAAAGTCTCATTTATCCCAAAGCAAACAGGCTGAGCTGATAAAGAAACTGAATGCCCTGGGCATTACCATTGCCTCACAGCTGCAAAAAACATATCCGAATTTCCGGCAAATCGGAGTGGACATTGGACTGGATCGCAGCTTTACCCCATGGATTATTGAGGTGAATACGAAGCCTGATCCATACATTTTTAATCAATTAAAAGATAAGTCTATGTACCGCAAAGTAATAAGCTATTGGCGACTGGCCAATGAAAAGAAGAAAGTCACCGTCCCGAGCGAAGATAAGAATAAGGCTAAAAGTAAAGATAAGAATAACAGTAAAGATAAGAATAACAGTAACAGTAACAGTAACAGTAAAGACGCTAAAAAAGCTAAAAAAGCTAAAAAAGCAAAAAGTTCATGAGCGAGGAAACGTTACAGTGACTGAGAAGCTCTGAACCAGAGAAATAAAAGGATGAATGCCTTATAAAATGTACCCTATAAGATAGACACTTTGAAAAAGGTCATCTTATAGGGTGTTTTTTGTTTATAATGAAGAAAAAATGAGCGGTGGTAGGAACGAGATGACGAAGAAATCTTTCACGGATCAACAACAAGCACAGTTAAAATTAAACCCGTATGTCAAGAATGTGAGTGCAAAAGCCATTACGTATACAAATGATTTTAAAAGATTCTTTATTGATGAATACAGCAAAGGAAAAACCCCGAGCGAAATCTTTCTTGATGCGGGTTTTGACATCGAAGCCCTTGGTCCTACACGGATGTTCAAGGCTTCGAATCGTTGGCGTACAGCTTATCAAGAACAGGGACTCATCGGATTAGAAGATGCCAGAAAACATGCGTCAGGCCGTCCTTTAGAGCGTGAATTAAGTTTAGAAGAAAAATATGCTCGCTTAGAGGCAAAACTAAACTTGTTAGAAGCAGAAAATGAACTTCTAAAAAAGCTCGATCAACTCGAAAGGCAGATGAGAAAAAAGAAATCAACATAACGACTACACAAAAATTCGAGTTAATTCATCAAATCATTAGAAAATATCAATTAAAACGTGTTGTACAGTATCTCTGTGAAATCGCTCAGGTCTCACGTTCAGGCTATTATCGCTATTTCAGTGAAGAAGCGATGTTGACACGTCAGCAAGAGAATGAAGCAGATGAAGTGGTGAAAGAATTGATTCTAAGAGCGTACCGTTTTCGAGGAAGAAAGAAGGGGGCACGCCAAATTAAAATGACGCTGGAAAACCAATATAACATTACCTATAATCTCAAGCGTATTCGTCGTATTATGAATAAATTCAATATTCGCTGTCCTATTCGTAGAGCGAATCCAGCACGTCGTATGGCAAAAGCAACTCAAGAGCATCGAACCTGTAAAAACAAGTTAAACCGAGAATTTAAGCAAGGTCTAGCTGGTAAAGTACTGTTAACAGACATCACTTATTTATCCTATGGAAAAGGCAAGCGAGCTTATTTATCCACGATTAAAGACGCCGAAACGAATGAAATTTTAGCCTATGAAGTTTCTTCTTCGCTAAGTTTGAAGATTGCATTAAATACACTTCATGGGTTAAAGAAGCATCGCCATCTAACCAAAGATGCGTTTATTCATTCAGATCAGGGATTTCACTATACCCACCCGCAATTCCAGAAACTTGTGAGGAAACTCGGCTTAGGTCAATCGATGTCTCGTAGGGGAAACTGTTGGGATAATGCGCCACAAGAATCCTTCTTTGGCCATTTTAAAGATGAAACGAATATAAAAGCATGCGAAACATTAGAAGAAGTAAAAAGCGAAATTAAAAGCTACATGATGTATTACAATCATTATCGAGGTCAATGGAATTTAAAGAAGCTGCCGCCTGCAAAATACAGACAGCAGCTTAAAGAAGTTGCCTAACCTTTTTTAAAATGTCCTTTACAAGGGGTACAGTTTATTATTGATTCATCCTTTTTATATGCTCATTTTCCTGGTTTATGCCGCTGCTCGAAGTCTCTGATTGTACAGTCATGATACGAAATGAAAATGGGCCATACAAACGATACAACCTTGACCTATCGAAATGAATGTAATGAAAAAAGAGGAATTGGAAAAGCTATATGAAAACAATGAGAACTGGAGTTTTGGTATATGGAAATATGGGAAATAATATTTAGGTCTGTACTAGCCTTTACCATCATGATGCTCATAGCACGTATTTTAGGCAAATCCACCATTGCGCAAATGACCTATCATGATTTTGTAGCCGCGATTACCTTGGGGGCCATTACTGCGAATATTTCCTTTAATAATACAATAGATATTTGGCTCTTATTAACAGCTCTATTGACCTTTACCGTCATTGCTTACCTTCTGATGTTTTTTTCCATGAAGAACCGCAAGCTGCGAAACTGGTTTTCGGGAAAACCAACCGTGTTGATCCAAGAAGGAAAAATTTTGGAGAGTAATATGAGAAAGCTTAAGATTACGCTGGATACTTTGAATCAAGAGCTAAGGGGGAAAAATATTTTTAATATTCAAGATGTTCAGTATGCCGTACTTGAGTTGAATGGTAGCATTTCCGTACTACCCAAGCCGGAGTGTATGCCTGTAACCAGAAAAGATTTACATTTGGACGTTCGTTCCAAACAGACTTTTCCCATTGAATTAGTTATGGACGGACACATTGTGGAAGCAAATTTAAAGCAGAATGACATTACAACCGAGTGGTTACATTCGCAGATAAAAAAGAAAGGGCTTTCTATTGAAAATGTCAATTATGCCGTAATTAGTTCTGATGGAAAAGTATATTTTGATGAATATGAGGATCAAATTGAACATCCTGTTGATAAAGAATGAATAGATTTGATTTTATTCACATTAAAGGCATATAATAGATATGTTTAAATGAGTAAACATAGACATATAAAATGGTTTTGAGGAGGAATCGGCTATGAAATCATTTAAGTATGCTTTGGAGAAAAAGGAACCCAGAACCGGACCGGGAGGTATTACACGTGGGGCTTCGGTTCATGATTTTCCTGTATCGGAAGGAATAGCAGGGGTTTCCATGCGTCTGGAGCCGGGTGGTATGCGTGAGCTTCACTGGCATGCCAATGCGGCTGAATGGGCTTATGTGATTAGCGGCTCCTGTCGGACAACGGTTATCCATCCGGATGGTTCTTCATATGTCGATATTTTCAATCCCGGTGATGTATGGTATTTTCCGCGTGGTTATGGTCATTCCATTCAAGGTCTTGGTCCTGGAGAGTGTCATTTTATATTGATTTTTGATAATGGAGATTTTTCGGAGGACCACACGTTCAGTATAACGGATTTCATAGCGCAAACTCCTGCGGAGGTTGTCATGCAGAATCTGGGACTTGCAGCCGACGAACTGGCTCTTTTGCCAGATAAGGAAGCCTATTTTGCAAAAGGACCTGTACCTTCTAACGGATCACATGATGCATATCCTCGCATTTCTTCCGATCTGGTCACTAAACATCGGTATCCTCTATTGGCCAAACAGCCCAGGTTGGCACCAGGTGGAGGGACGCAGCGGACCGTTACGGTAGAAGATTTCCCGATTTCTTCGACGATGGCAGGATCTGTAATTGAGCTGGAGCCAGGCGGATTGCGAGAAATGCATTGGCATCCCAATGCGGACGAATGGCAATACTATTTGGATGGGAATGCAGAAATGACTGTATTTCTCGCTGAAGGGAATGCAGTGACAGAGCAGTTTGAAGCCGGAGATGTTGGGTATGTACCGATGGGAGCCGGACATTATATTAAAAATACCGGATCGGAGATATGCCGGATTTTGATTGGTTTTAACAGTGGTCATTACGAAGCCATTGATCTGAGTGAGTGGCTGGCTGGGAACCCTGTTGATGTATTAGCAACGAATCTGCACCTTCCTAGAGCAATAGCGAATAAACTGCCGCACAAATCGGTGTTCATCGCCCCAACATCCAAATCATAAAACAACGAAACAGCCCGCTTTTGGCTCCCGTATGTATGGGGGAGCCAAAAGCGGGCTATTAGTCAGGGTATCGGTACTGTACTATAAATAATTCTATACAGTGAATTTAAAATTGAACAACCTGCAACACTGTGCTATTCTTATACAAAAGTGAAGTTTAACGTAGTGAAAATAGTCTTTTTATTATGTTTTTAAACATCAGATGATATGATCATTAGGAGGAGGGAGCTATGAACTCTGTTATTGAACTTAACAATGTTAGCTGGAAAAGGGACAATCGCACCATACTGGATCAAATCAACTGGCAGGTAGCCGAGGGAGAGCACTGGGCTGTACTTGGATTGAATGGATCAGGTAAAACAACGATGCTGAATATGATCAATGGTTACATATGGCCAACTACAGGCAGTGTCGGTGTGCTGGGTCACGCCTTCGGGGATGTGGATCTGAGGGAGCTGCGCAAATCTATCGGCTGGGTCAGCTCCTCGTTGCAGGAAAGAATCAATGGTAGCCAGCGCACGCAGGATGTGGTTATTAGCGGTAAATTTGCCTCTATTGGACTTTATGATCAAACAACGGATACGGATTATGAGCAGGCCGTACTCCTCATGACCCAACTGGGCTGTGCTCATCTCGTGGACCGATTGTATCAGGGGTGCTCACAGGGGGAAAAGCAAAAAGTGCTTATTGCCCGCGCGCTAATGGCCTCGCCCAAGCTATTGATTTTGGACGAGGCGTGTAACGGTCTGGACTTCTTTTCCCGGGAGGCACTACTAACTAGCATCCGTCAGCTGTCCGAGTCTCCTGGTGCGCCGAATTTGCTGTACGTTACACATCATATCGAAGAAATTCTGCCGATGTACACGCATACGATTTTGATTCGCCGTGGCACTGTTTTTGCCAAAGGCAGAACGACTGATATTCTGAGCAGTGAAACGCTTAGCGATTTTTTTGAAACGCCGGTGCAGGTAGAGTGGAGACAGGAACGTGCATGGCTCTCTATGGAGTAGAGAGTCAATGCGGTTTATTCTTTTTCAATCCTGACTACAATGACATAGGAGAACCATTGTAGAGAGGTGAATGAATGTCAGAGCATCCATTACAATCTTTTGTAAAAACGGCGAAAGATCACTTAAAGGACATGGTGAACGTCAATACGGCCCTTGGAGAACCGGTTAACGTGTCTGACGGCACCATTATCATACCGGTTTGTAAAGTGAGCTATGGCTTTGCGGCAGGTGGAAGCGATTTGGACAGGCACAATCAGGAATCCGCAAGGGTGATGCCGTCATTTGGTGGAGGTATGGGCGGAGGTGTGTCCGTAACACCTCTCGCAATTTTAATTATCGGCAAAATGGGTGTTCAAACGGTCTACCTGGATAACTCTCCTACTGTATACGACAAGATTTTGGATATGGCGCCACAACTTTTGGATAAATTGAACAATCTTATTAAGCAATACCAAACAGGAGATGATAACAGTCAGTGAATCAGGTCTGACCCGTTTGTGTATGCAGAGGGTGCCAACGGGATTATGCAGTCGTCGTTTTGAACAGGAAAGGAGTTGTTTTTCCTTACTACAAGATTCTTAGCCTCTGACTGGCTACGGCAGGGGGGCTGTTCATTGTGCGCCATAACATATCGTCCATCGGGAAGCAGCTGTCGGGCTTTAATATTATCGTTCAGCAACAGCAATAAATATTGGGTGACGACAGATTGATGTTCTTCATTCAATAGTGGGCACATTAATTCAATCCGCTTGTCCATATTTCTGGTCATCCAGTCCGCACTGGATAGCCACAATTGGGGTATGCCGGCATTCTCAAAATAAAAAATTCGAGAATGTTCCAAAAATCGGCCGACAATGCTGCGAACGGTAATATTGTCGCTCAGTCCGGGAATTCCTGGACGCAAGCAGCAGATCCCGCGAACGATCAGATCAATTCGGACGCCTGCCTGGGAAGCTACGTATAGCTCGTCGACCAACTGTTTATTCGACAGCGAATTCATTTTGGCTATAATCCTTGCAGGTTTACCGCTCAAGGCATTTTCCACTTCGCGCTGAATACATCCCAACAACCGTTGTTTCAAATGAGCCGGGGCTACGCTGAGGTAATGCCACTGGCTTGGGGCGGAAAATCCCGTAATCTTGTTGAATAAATTGGACACATCTTCACCGATCTCCGGATCGGAAGAGAAAAGTCCGATATCTGTAAATATTTGCGCCGACACTTCATTGTAATTTCCGGTTGCGACATGAATGTAACGTCTAAGAGAATCCGCTTCCTTGCGTACAACCAAAATCATTTTGGCATGAATTTTCAACCCGGACAGGCCGTAGACGACATGGCATCCTGATTTTTCCAATTCTTTTGCCCACCCAATATTTTTGGCTTCATCGAACCGTGCTTTCAATTCGACGACTACAGTGACCTGCTTTCCTGCTTCGGCAGCTCGATTCAAAGATCGGATAATCTGTGAATTGCCGTTTACGCGATACAAGGTCATTTTGATAGCCATAACGGATGGATCGGCAGCAGCATGTTCGACAAAATCGTTAACAACGTCAAACGATTCATACGGATGAAATAAGAGCACATCTTTTTTTCGCAGCACTGAAAAAAAATCGTCCGTGTTCGTGAACTCCCACGGATATAGAGGATCAAATCTCGAATGCTTGAGATGCTCATAACCCTCAATCGAATTGGCGAATGACATATAGTAGCTTAAGTCAATAGGTCCATTATTCGTAATTAAAAACTGTCTTTCAATTTCCAGTTCTTTTTCTAGTAATTCCAGTGCAAATGGATCAAATCCCTGTTCTATTTCCAAACGAATCGGAGTGCCCCATTTTCTTGCGCGCAATACTTTCTCCACTTCATCAAGGATATCTTCAGCCTCTTCCTCGTTTAAATCAAGGTCTGCATTTCGAGTTAAACGGAATGTATGGAAAGTAACAGGCGTATACGTAGTAAACAAAGTGTGAATATGCTGCTTAATCAAATCTTCGAGCAAAATAAACTGCCAATGATCATGAGCTGGTAGAGAATGAACTTTAATATAGCGAGGCAGATTGGACGGAATTTCAACCAAGGCAATATAAGCGTCCTTTCCCGATGCATCGGAAGGCGGCTTCAAACAGACGGCCAAATATACACTTTTCGATCGAATCAGAGGAAAAGGGCGGCTTTTATCGATAGCTAGAGGGGTTAGCACCGGAAATACTTTTTCAAGATAATAGGTTTCCATTTCTTTCTGCTGAATAGGATTAAGCTCACAATAAGCAGTAAAAATAAGGCCCTCTTCCTTTAACAGTTGAATAATCCGCACATGGGTTGCATACTGATCTGCTACTAATTGCTCAATCATGGCGATTACTTTATCTTGTAACTGTTGCGGGGTAAAGCCAGTGAAATCGATCTCTTGATTGCCCGCTCTAATTTTATCCATAAGTCCTGCGACCCTGACACTGACAAACTCATCCAGATTGGTGGAAACAATCGATATGAACTTTGTTCGCTCCAACAGAGGAGTGCTTTCGTCTTGCGCTTCCTCAAGAACACGTCTGTTAAATTGAAGCCAGCTTATTTCACGATTAATATAGTTCACAGCGCATGCCTCCATCTGCCTATTCTTTTTTTCTAAATAATAAATACCGTATTTTTTGAAACAATTGCCATGTGGCGCTGAGGCGAATCGTGATCGTGTCGGGAATATTCTCATGTTCGTTTTTAGTCATGATTGTCAGGTTCCTCTCGTTTTTAAAATAGGGAAAACTCGCTAAACGAAGTTAGCGAGTTACATGGATATTTTTTTATTCGTGAGATGCTGTCGTCTGCATTGCATCCGCGACCGGGCTCGTTATGGACTCGGTTACTTTCGATGCGTACTGTGTCATGTTGCTGACCAAACGATTGTTAAGAAGCACATTGCCTGCTTGCATTCCAACTGTTTGGCCCACACTGTTCCCTAACAACCCACCAACAACGGAACCAAGGACTGTCCCTACTCCTGGCAGCAACGAAGTTCCAAGGATAGCCCCATACTCAATACCGGCCATGACGCCGAGTGCTCCTGTCAGATTCCCCGACGTATGAACCATATAATCTTTGTTATCCATATGTCCTTTCGTCAAGCTAATGGTATTCTGCAGTTGGGTTATACCTCCGGAGATAAGACCTCCCCATAATGAACCGCCTTGAAGCATGCTGATCTCTCCTTTATTTGATTTTTTATTCCAGGATAGTGGTTCCCCATTATGCCTTTTTTTAATTATTTTACATTTGCCAATTGTTACGGAAGCCAAACCTTTTCTGTATTTTTTTCTTCATTTTTTACTGCTTCTGCGGACTGTTGCTCTCCAGCGCCGTCTTTGACTTGATCCGCAAGCTCAAGCACAATTCCTGCTCCTTTAACGGCAAGTTTGCGTGCGGCTTTTCGGGCTTCGGGGGACACAGCAAGTGCTAAAGCGGCAGCAGTGAAAATAATACCAAGCGGTGATTTAACCACAATACCCTCTCCTTAAAAAAGTTTGTTAATAAAATAATTCCTTAATATGAAATTTTTATACTGGTTTACATCCAGAAAACAAAATGCATATTCTGCTAACTATTGTTAATCATAAGTAAAGCTGATTTTTTGATTATGGAAAAGGGAGGATAGATATGGTATCGCTGCGAAACAAAAACAGGTTTCTTCATGTCCTTCCTGGCAGAATACGGATGGAAATTTACGGCTTGAAGGGAAGCAAAGCTGCCGCAGAGCTTTTAGTCAAAAGCTTGTCCACTTGTAGTGGAATTTACAGAGCGGAACCCTGTACAGTGACGGGCAGAGTGCTGCTTCTTTACGATGTAAAGCTTGTTTCTGAGCAGCACATTTTCCATATACTCCGCGAAATAGAAGATGGGATCTGTTTGGCCAATCTAACAGCCCGCCCGGATACCCACAACGAGGTTACCGGGTCGAAGGAAGCGAAGCGAGAAGCTGCCGCTGCTCAGGCTGGATTGGATATTCCTTGTGATCTGCCGATGATCCCAACGGCGCCTAAGACGAATACGGGCGAGCCAAGGGAAAAAGTCCCCATTGCATTGGCTATTTCCATGAGTGGTTTAGCCGTGCTGGGAATCAAGCAGGTCTTTTTCGGACGTTCAGCCCTGGCAAGAAGTCCGGCGACGTTCTTTTTATCGGCGCTCGTATCTGTCGCAACCGGCTATCCTTTTCTCAAACGAGGAATTCAGACCTATTCGGATAAGAAAAAAATAAACTCAGATCTCATTTTAGGTACAAGCGCTCTTGCTCTTGCGCTTATGGGCGAAAATCTTGTAGCGCTTGCCGGACACAGCATTTTGCAATATGTAAACTGGAAGCGAAGCCACTCTGCATTAAATGGACAGCAAGGGGCTTCTTTGTCACCGGAAATTCAAGCATATAGCGATAAAGCAGGCAAATTAGGGTTTGTTGCAGCCGGAATGACTTGGGCCGTTACCCGGAATCCGTTCCGTGCCATCGCCGTGCTTCTGGCAGCAAATCCGCGGGTGATGACCGTACCTGCTGAGTATGCCTGGAAACAGGCCGAGCTCGTTTCAGAAGAAAGAAAATACGTAGTTCCGGAAAAAGGATCACTATCTCAACTCGCTCGAACGAAAACGATTTTATTTGAAGATTCATCACTCCTGTTTAACCGTTCAGAGGTTGAAGAAATTCAATGTATGGCGGAGAAGGAGCAAGAGGCGGATAAAGTGATCTGTTTGGCGGCTTCATTAATGGAGAAAACAGAACATCCGTGGAAAGAAGAGGTGTTCAGCAAGGCTAAACGAACTTGCCGGACGATCCGCACTGCTTTTCATGTGGAAGAAGAGTCACAGGGTATAAAAGGAAAAGTCAATGATAGACAGATTATTATTGGCAGCTACAAATATATGGAGGAGTACGGTATTGATTGCAGTTCCTATGAGCTTAAATCAAAGAGGCTTGCAAGAAAAGATTACGACGTTCTTTTGGTCGGAAGCCAGGGGAATGGCAAAGCCGAATGTCTTGGGTTAATTGCCAGACATCGGCAATTAACGGTCAACGAATACGGCTCTGCCGCCTTTTCATTCAGCGAAAAAGGCTGGAGGCTTGGACTGTTGAATAACAGTCTGCAACTCAGCGCTGACGAGCTTTTGCAATACGATATGGATACAAGCTGGTCCTCTTTTGAACAAGGCGAAGTGATTGAACGAATCGCAGTGCTCAAGCAGCAAGGCGAAGAGGTTTTATTTGTCGCCGGTCTGGAGCAAAATCCGCTCAATGAGTTCTATAAAGAAGCCGGATTCCAGACGATTTCTATTCATGAGCTACAACCTATTCAGGAAAGCGCTTTGTACGCCGAGAAAACAGAACAAATCGTAAACGAGCATACTTTAATTGCTAAAAAATGGAATATTTTTGGATCTGCTTTTGCTACATTAGGCATGATTAGTGCCCCAGTGGTCAGTTTGATCGGTGATGCTTTATCGCTTGTGTTTATATCCAGAATGAAAAACAGGAGTGAAGCCTTGCCAGCTCCACCGGAAATGGGTTATAAGGACGAGGCTGCGGCCGCTTCCGAAGCCTTTGCCTGGCACCAGCTACCTAGCGAACAGATTATCGCAAAGTTTCAAACAAACCTGCAAAACGGGTTGACGTTAGATCAGGTTCTTTCTATAAGAAACCAATATGGTTCAAATCAGCTTGAGAGTAAAAAACCTACTCCTTGGCTCATTGCATATTTGGGCCAATTCAAGGAATTCACAACTCTGATCCTCCTTGGCACAAGTGTACTCGCCTTTCTTACGGGGGGATTATTCGATGGACTTGCAATGGGGGCAATCCTGCTTGCGAACGCCGCAATTGGCACGATTCAAGAACGTAAAGCGGAAAAAGTTGTGGACAAGCTGAATCAATTTCAACCCCCGGTATGTAAAGTCATCAGACAAGGCCAGCACGTAGAGCTAAACGCTGTGGAATTGGTGCCCGGCGATATCGTTTCCCTGGAAGCAGGGGATCGCATTCCAGCCGATATTCGGTTGATCAACTCATGGAACATGCGAGTCAATGAGTCGACCCTGACTGGGGAATCTGTTCCCGTCGAAAAGAATGAGCCATCTCTCTCAGAAGATTGTGCTTTATCTGAGCGAACCAACATGCTCTTCATGGGAACCGACGTGTGCGGAGGCAAGGGAATGGGTATTGTTGTACAAACCGGGATGAATACTGAGATGGGGCATTTAATGTCGCTTTTAAAGCAGCAGGAAAAAGAAGTAACCCCTTTACAGGAAAAAGTAACGTCAATTAGTAAAAAATTTGTGAAAGGCGCTCTTATCGTTGGAGGGATCGTATTCGCAATTGGTATGTTCCGTGGCATCCCTTTTCCACAAATGATTTCGACTTCGATCACACTGGCGGCTTCTGCCATCCCTGAAGGGCTTCCGGTCACCATCACGATTGCCCTCAGCGCAGGTATCTTCCGTATGGCGAAGAAAAACGCGCTGATCCGAAAGCTCTCCTCATTGGAAACATTAGGAAGAACTACGGTTATTTGCACAGACAAGACAGGCACGTTAACCAAAAATGAAATGACGGTAAAAGCGCTCTCTACTGCGGACCGCGCATGGACTGTAACAGGCGATGGTTACGAACCGACAGGAGCATTGGAGGAGCTTGCTCCAGAGGCTGCTGCAGCAGCGGCAGGGCTCAAAAATGTAGGAAGTTACGAAAGCCCTTCAGCCGATCCTGATTTGACTCGCTTGCTGCAAATCTGCTTGCTATGCAATAACAGCAAGCTTGAGCAGCAGGAAGGACAGTGGATGACCAAAGGGGATCCGACTGAGGGCGCGCTTTTGACGCTTGCAGCCAAAAACGGACTGTGGCTTAACGATATGACCCATTGGCATCGCGGGCATGAAATTCCATTTGATTCTAAAACTGCGAAAATGAGCGTGGTTTGCAAGGATGTTCGGGCGGAGCAGGAATGCTACCTCTTTTCCAAAGGAGCCGTTGAGACGATTCTCCGCCATTGCAATCGATATCAAAAGAACGGAGATATATTGCCTCTATCCGAAGAACAGAAGCAGCACATTATACAGCAAAATGAAAAGTTTTCAGCGGCAGCGTTGCGTGTGCTTGCTTTCGCGTATCGACCTTTGGATGAGAGTATCGATAACGAATCCATTGACGACGAACGTGAATTAATTTATGTCGGCATGACCGGCATGATGGATCCTCCCAAACCGGAAGTAGAACAAAATATTCAGGAAGCTTTTGCACTTGGGCTAAAACCTGTGATGATTACTGGTGACCATCCGATTACCGCCATTGC
>NZ_PNXQ01000016.1:138876-261718 GCF_005217525.1 Paenibacillus terrae
GCAACTCGGAATTTACAGTGATGATGCGCAGAGTGTTATAACTGGGCATGAGCTTGACCGTTTATCAGACGAAGAGTTGAGCCAAATTGTGGAGCAAGTATCCATTTTTGCCCGGGTCACGCCTGAGCATAAGCTTCGCATTGTAACAGCGCTGCAAAAACGAGGACAAATCGTTGCTATGACTGGCGATGGCGTCAACGATACGCCTGCTATCAAACAAGCCAACGTTGGTATCGCAATGGGAAGAACAGGAACGGAAGTAACGAAGGAAACTGCGGATATGGTGCTAACGGAAGATCATTTCGGCACGATTCTGGAGGGGGTCAAAGAAGGCCGAACAATTATTGGAAATATTCGTAAGGCACTCGGCTGTTTATTAACCGGAAATCTGGCTGAGATCATCGTCACCAGCGTTGCCGTGATGGTTGGATTGCCGATCCCTTTGGTTCCTATTCAAATTCTGCTGATGAATTTGTTGACCGATGCTTTGCCGGCAATGGTTCTCGCTGTAAATCCAGGGCAGAAAACGAAGCAGCAGAAACGAATCGATTTCATCGATAAAGACCTGTACCAGAAAGTGATTACAAGAGGGGTTCTGCTGGGATTGGGATCGCTCGGCTTATTTGCTGCAAGCCTTGCAGTCGGTACGCCAATGCCTGTCGCTCAGAGCGTTGCTTTTGCAACATTGGTCTCAGGGCAATTGATCCAAACCTTTTCGTGGCGACAAGAAGGCTCTGAAGAAACAGTGCGCGATTGGACGAAAGATCGCTTTTTGATCGGGGCTCTCTGCGTTTCTTGGCTGGCTCTGCTAGGAGCGCTGTATATTCCGCCATTGGCTGGGTTTTTCCATACCGCCAGTCTGCCGCTGAAATATTGGATTCCCATCCTTGGTGTAGCCGGATCGGTATCTCTTTTGTCCAAACCGATTTTGGCTCTAATTTCAAAAAAGCAAGCAATCAGGGCTTTGCCTGCAAATCAAACCTATGCTGCGGCTTAAACGGCCGCAGTAATACTTAATTACTAGGAGGATCACGATGCTGCAAAATAACATTGATAAAATTGTAATTGGCACTGCGCTCGCCTTTGCCGCTTCTGCTTTGCTTCCTATTGCTAAAACTACTTTCCGCCCTCTTGCCGAAGCTGGTATGCAAGGCGGAGCCAACTTGATCAATCGGAGCAAATCTTACATTGAATTAGCCCGGCAAGAAGTGGAAGATATCGTTGCCGAGGCCCAATTTGAAAGAATGAAAAAGCAGCTTGACCAAGAAATCGCATTGCTTGACAATACCCAAAAATGAGGAGAACAGATAAATGAACGAACAAAGTATAGATAATCATTTACGCGAAGCCTTATTGCACTTGGAATCTGCCTTAAACCAGAGTGTAAGATGCGTCCTTGAAAACGATAGCACGAAAAAAGAAATAGGTTTAAAGTGGGAACGATTCCTTGGAGAATTTATGGGACAAATCCGGGAAAAGGGAAAAAAATCAAGATTAAATCTGCTGGGCTGGATCAGTTTTCCACGAATACGCTAATCAATTGTATGCAGCCTAAGTCGACAGCAGGCTGCATACTGGATTCTCTATACCCCAGAGAGTCTTTTTTCTAGCTATCCTGCTACAATCATAATGAGGATAGGTAAAATCAGGAATGAGGCTAAAGTGCTCCACAGGATACAGGTGGACACGAGTTTGGGCGATGCATTGAATTTTTCTGCCAAGATGACAGCATTCACGGCAACCGGCATGGAAGCCAGGATAAAGAGCACGGAGAACAAAAGGCCCGATATCCCCAGGATCAGCATGGCAAGACAGGCCGCAAGCGGAGAGAGCAGAAGCCGAATGATAAGCCCTGCGTAGCTGGCTTTTTTAATAGACGGCTCCAGCTTGAATATTTTTACATAAGCCATCTGGGTGCCAAGGATTGCCAGCACGACTGGAGAATAGGCTGCTGCAATCATCGAGACACCCGATTGGATGCCGGAGGGCAGATGCCAATCCAGTAGTCGAAGGCTCAGCGCGAGTAATGCCGCATAGATCGCAGGCAGCGAGAATACGGACTTAACGGCGCTTTGAACGGAAAATTCAGAGCGGGCCGCAAAGTAAACTCCAAGGGTATTGACCAGAATCATCTGGATGACAACATACACAGAGGCCTTGTCCAATCCAAGCTGTCCAAAGGCTAGTAAAATGAGCGGTAATCCATAATTTGCACTGTTGGTCAGCGTGGAGATCAAGGTGAGTCCAGCCGTTTCAGGGGCGCTTAGCTTAAAAATTTTTCCTGCAAGCTGTGCAATTCCCCATAACAGCAGCAGATTCAAGATCGAAAAGGCGGCTGTTTGCGCCACATCATGCAAAGAAAGCTGTGCCTTGAGCAACGTGTCCAGAATCATCGCGGGACTTAAAAAATATAAGTATAAAGTCGAGAGCGGTTTCGTTTCCAGCTTCATGAATTTGCCGAGTAAAAAACCGGCGATTACCGGAATGGACAGTGGAACGATAACGGATAGAAGGGTTGAAAGTACGATTTGAATCATGAAATCCACCAATCCTTTCTGTAATGACATTTTTCATTATAAGGCGCAGCTTTTAAGCCCGTCCAAGATGAAAATGCGATCAAGGCTATAGGTATATACTATGAATCTTTAGACAGCTATTCTAATTCGCAACGAGTAGAATAACAAAAAGGGATGCCCAGAGCCATGTTGATAGGCTAGTGGGGCATCCCTTTTTACGATGAAACCAATTATCCTGCTAATTTATGCAGAAGCAACGGCTTCTGCTTTGGTCCGGCATTCATCAGAGCAATAGTGTTGATGCTGCTCTTCACAGTCTGGACATACGATATGCTGGAGATTGCACACCGGGCAGTTGATATAATGATCGTTTGGCGTTTCACAATGGAAGCATGAGCCGACAATAACGTCCTCGTCGGTATGGTTGATCGGGATCGAGATGCGTTCATCAAACACATAACATTTTCCGTCAAACAAACGGCCTTGAACCTCCGGGTCCTTGCTGTAGGTTACAATGCCGCCATCCAGCTGGCCCACATCATCAAATCCTTCTTTGATCAGAAGACCGGACAGCTTTTCGCACCGGATTCCGCCAGTACAATACGTCAGTATTTTCTTGTCCTTGAACTGACTCATATTGTCGCGGATCCACTGTGGAAACTCACGGAAAGACTCGACTTCCGGACGAATGGCTCCACGGAAATGACCGATGTCATATTCATAGTCGTTACGTCCGTCCAGCACAACCACATCTTCACCTTGAAGCTGCTCATAAAATTCCTTCGGTGACAAACGCTTGCCACTGATTTCGTTAGGGTCCAGTTCATCCTCATGACGCAGCGTAACCAACTCCTGACGATGGCGTACAAATATTTTCTTGAACGCATGACTGTCAGACTCATCTATTTTAATAACGATATCGTGGAATTTCGGATTGGCGCGCAAATCACGGATGTATTGCTCGGTTTGCTCTACCGTACCAGACAGTGTTCCGTTAATTCCTTCCTGAGCGATCAAAATTCTTCCCTTGACGCCCAACTCCTTGCAGTAAGCCAGATGCTCTGCCGTAAAGGTGGCAGGATCTTCAATATTGACATATTTGTAAAACAACAAAATTCTGTAAGCATGCTTGCACACGTAAAATCACCCTCTGATTCAAGTCAAAGTTTTTTAACAACCAATTTTAAATGTACCACATTCTTTAAGTTAGTCAACTAATTTGTATGAAAAGTGGGACTGGAAAATAAAGAGGCAGGTGACGAGCGACAAAAGTAAGGGTTTACATTATAATAATACCGTAGTGACGAGGTGGATTTTGGCAGCAGGATGAGTATTCTTATGATGAAAGGATGAATCGGAATGAAGCATCATTTGGTAGCGCATACACCACCAATGGGGTGGAATAGCTGGGATTGCTACGGCGCAGCGGTGCGTGAGGAGGAGGTACGGGGAAATGCGCAGTATATGGCAGAGCACTTGAAGGAATACGGTTGGGAATATGTCGTGGTGGATATTCAGTGGTATGAGCCGGGAGCTGTTTCTTCACAATATCGCTCCTTTGTTCCACTGGAAATGGATTCATTTTCACGTCTCATTCCAGCGGTGAATCGTTTTCCTTCCGCAGCAGATGGACGCGGCTTCCAGGCTCTTGCGGAATATATACACCGTCTGGGTTTGAAATTTGGTATACATATTATGAGAGGCATTCCGAGGCAGGCGGTGCATCAGGATACGCCGATTTTGGGAACTCAGGCAACAGCAAAGCAGATTGCACATCCCAACTCCATTTGTCCCTGGAATACAGATATGTATGGGGTAGATGCTACCAAGGAAGGCGCACAGGAGTATTATAACTCGCTGTTTGATCAGTATGCCGAATGGGGTGTCGATTTTGTAAAAGTGGATGACATTGCGGCCTCCCGACTCTACGGCATTCATCTGGCGGAAATTGAATTGATTAGGCAGGCCATCGCCCAATGCGGGCGTCCGATGGTTTTGAGTCTGTCGCCCGGTCCGGCACCCCTGGAGCATGCAGCCGAATTAATCGCCAACGCCAATATGTGGCGCATGACAGACGATTTCTGGGATGTATGGCCTTTGCTGCATGGCATGTTTGAGCGCTGCGAGAAATGGGCTGAGCACGTGGGGCCAGGCCACTGGCCGGATTGCGACATGCTGCCACTGGGTCATCTGGGTATTCGCTCGGTAGATTCTGTAGATTCCGGTAGCCATGACCGCTGGACACGCTTTACGAAGGATGAGCAATTGACGATGATGACCCTGTGGAGTATTTTCCGATCCCCGCTGATGTTTGGGGGAGAATTGCGGGATAACGATGCGTGGACGCTTTCTCTGCTGACCAATGAAGAGGTGCTGGATGCTCACCGCAACGGTTTGGATGCCCGGCAGGTGTACAGAAAGGATGAACATATTGTCTGGACTTCGCATAACGAGGAGGGTCATGTATATGCGGCTTTGTTTAATGCTGGAGACAAAGCCTCGCGGGTCTGTGTATCGCTGCACGACCTGGGCATTGAAGGACAGGCCTGTGGCAGAGACTTATGGAATCGTGTGAATCTGGGCACTTTAGAGCAAGAACTGTCCGCAGAGCTACCTCCTCATGGAGCTGCTCTATTTATTTTAAAATAGCATATTGTAACGAAGGATTTAGGCTGTATTTTAAACCAAATCACCTATTCGTAAAAGGCTGGTATTTTTACGAATAGGTGATTTTTTAATGCAATCGACATTATTCTTGAGAATTTGACATTTGGAACATGTTAATTTGATATAGTACCTATTTCTGTACAAATTTAAAACATCCAATGCCCATAGACTTGCGAAAGGAGTCAAATGATGAAATTAAAACAGATTCACAAAAATGAACTGGACGAGCCTTGGCCCTCTAGACAAAAAATACTATGTATCGGGGGGGCTAATCTTGACCGTAAAATTATGATTAAAGGTACATTTCAGCTTCACACCTCCAACCCGAGCAGCACCAGGCAGCAATCATGTGGTGGGGTGGCTCGCAATGTAGCCGAAAATTTGGGGAGGCTAAGCCAACAGGTCAGTCTGTTAACCGCAGTTGGGGATGATGCGGAAGGCGAATTTATAGTCGAGCAGTCTAGACATTATATGAAAGTGATTCCTCTGCAAGTCAAAGGTGAACCGTCAACAGGAGTTTACACTGCTTTGCTGGACGAGCGTGGGGGCCTGATTGTAGCGACAGCAGAGATGGAAATTTATGATCAGATCCTTCCTTCAGTAATCTTTGAAAATACTCCTTTGATCGCCTCGTCCCGACTAGTGCTGCTGGACACGAATTTCTCTATGAACGTAATTGCTTCCATTATACGGCTATGCCATGAACATCGGATTCCGCTTGTCGTTTCTTCAGTGTCCGCTTCCAAAATGAGAAGGCTTCCTCGAAATTTGAATGGGGTGAGTTGGCTGGTATGTAACCAGGTAGAAGCTGAATCCTATTTGGGAATAGAACTTACGGATGATCAGAAAATGCTGGACGCAACCCGAATTTTTCATCAACTCGGGGTTCAAAATGTAATTCTTATTTGGGGAGCTGACCGTGTTTTGTTTGCCTCGCAGGATGGATCTCATGGACAAATTTTGATGCACCCAGTTCAGGAAGTTAAGGATGTCACGGGCGCAGATGATGCTTTTATTGCCGGAATGATATATGGCATTATCCAAGGATATCCTATGGAGCAAGTGTGTCAATTCGGAATCAGCTGTGTCGCCTTAACTATTCAAACAGATCGGACGGTTTCAGAGACTATTTCTCTAAATAATCTTCATTCCATGTTCAAAGAGCTGTACGGCATACATCCGCGAAATTTTGTGTTTTTTAAGGGGGTTTATTTTAAGGAGAAAGATACATAAATGAAGAAGAGAATCTAACCTACTTTTTGTTGCTGAAACTGTAAAAGGAGCAGGCCGCTTGATGAACAGTGTGAAATACGCTATCGTTTTTCTGCCGCTGTTCCTCCTGTATGTGTTTTTAAAGGGAGGTTCTTTCGTGGTAGGTTCGCTTTATCGACTGATCTATACAATGCTGCCCTTACATCGAAGGCTGAATGACGAAATTTTTGCTGTGCAGCACGCCAAACGTATTATCGTGATCGGTTCGCCGGGGAGCGGCAAAACCTTTTTTGCCAAACGTTTATCCAAGTGGACTCATTTGCCATACATCTCTCTGGATGATTTGTATTGGGGACCGGAGTGGAAGCGGAGCACGGATGAACAATTTTTCAAACAGCTGGGCGAAGTGCTCGAAAAGGAAGAATGGATTATCGAAGGGAATTATCATGATTATTATTTTACAGAGCGGCTCCAGCGCTCTGATACGATCATTGTGATGGATGTCAGCACGATTGAAGCGATAACAGGAGTTATTACACGATCGCTTAACCGTTTTCTCTTCTCCAATGAGTTGCCCAAAGGAATAGAACAGGAAGCGATTCGTATTTGGGACATTTCGCCTCGTTTTATCCGCTTTGTTTTAGGCTTTCGCAGGCGTATACGTCCTAAAATTTGGCCATTCATTATGCAATATGGAAAACAACGAAGTTTAATTATTTTGAAATCAAAATATCGTTCATGTCTCTGGAAGAATTCCAGATAGATAATTATCTGCTTGACCACGGCTTCCGTTTCGTGTAATGTAATGAAAATTGTAATATACAGGAATAGTGTAGACCAAGGACCAAAGGTTCAACAACCGCCGTACAGAGAAGAAATCCATGGGCTGAAAGGTTTCTCGCCGCGAATGAACGTTTCCCTGCCTTGCGAGCTGTAACGGTGTGTATTTTAGACCGTTACCGGTTAGACGCCGTTATCTGATGAAGGGCCGTTCCATACTATGGATATGGTCAAATTAAGGGTGGTACCACGACACATTCGTCCCTGACGGATGTGTCTTTTTTGCGTACATTTTATCGTCCATACAAGGAGGCAGCCACACATGCGCCAAAGTCGATTATTACTGACAACATTACGTGAATCGCCCGCAGAAGCCGAAGTGATCAGTCATCAGCTTATGCTGCGTGCAGGGTTTATCCGGCAACTCGCAGCCGGAGTGTATAGCTACATGCCACTCGGCAGACGTGTTCTCCGGAAAGTGGAGCAAATCGTACGGGATGAGATGGATCGTACAGGAGCTGGGGAGCTGTTAATGCCTGCATTGCAGCCTGCTGAGCTGTGGCAAGAGTCAGGGAGATACGATGTGTATGGTCCAGAGCTGATGCGTATTCAAGACCGACATGATCGGGAGTTTGCCTTGGGTCCTACCCATGAAGAGGTCATTACGTCATTAGTGCGAAATGAGGTGAACTCCTATCGAAAATTACCTGTAATGCTGTATCAAATTCAAACCAAGTTTCGGGATGAACGACGGCCACGATTTGGCCTGCTCCGTAGCAGAGAATTTTTGATGAAGGATGCCTATTCGTTTGATGCGAGCTGGGAAGGGCTGGATCAAGCTTATTGGAGTATGTTTAAGGCCTATCATCGTATTTTTACCCGTTGTGGCCTAAACTTTCGCGCAGTTGAAGCAGATGCGGGTGCTATTGGCGGCGAAGGTGGAACACATGAATTTATGGCGCTGGCTGACATTGGCGAGGATACGATTGCTTCTTGTAATTGCTGTGACTATGCCGCTAATCTTGAAAAAGCCGAGCCACGAAGCATGGAAAAATCAGAAGCATTAACTGCCGCAGATAAAATGGGAAAATTTCACACTCCAGGTCTGCGCACGATAGATCAACTGGTTGAATCGCTGCAAATACAGCCACAGGATATGATCAAAACATTGATTTATATGGCTGATGATCAACCTGTTGCTGTAGTCGTCAGGGGAGATCATGAGGTCAACGAAGTGAAAGTTAAACATATTTTAGGTAGTGAAAAATTCGAAATAGCAAGTTCAGATACCGTATCAAAGGCGACTGGAGCCCCTTCGGGGTTCATAGGTCCCTGGGGCTTGACGATCCCTGTGTGGGTGGATTACGCCGTTGTTCAAATGTCCAGCGGTATCGCAGGCGCGAACGAACTGGATTATCATTATCGGCATGTGAATCCAAGACGCGATATGGACCTTCGTCATGTGGCAGATTTACGCAACGTTATGGAAGGGGACCTATGTCCTCGCTGTGACAAAGGGGAATTGAAGCTTCATCGTGGAATTGAGATTGGACACGTGTTTAAACTGGGCACCAAATACAGCGATAAGCTGGGTGCGAATTTTTTGGACGCGTCTGGAGCAAATCAGATGATGATTATGGGCTGCTACGGCATTGGCGTTTCCCGAATCCTCTCTGCCATCGTTGAGCAAAATCATGATCAGAACGGAATGATATGGCCTCATGCGCTGGCCCCGTTTCAAGTTCATATTATTCCGATCTCTGTTAAAGACAGTCTGCAAATGCAGATGGCTGAGGATTTATACAACCAGCTACAGGATCACGGTGTCGAGGTGTTGATGGATGATCGAGAGGAACGCCCCGGGGTTAAATTCAAGGATTCTGATTTAGTGGGTATTCCCGTGCGCATCGTTGTGGGCAAAGATGCTGAACACGGGAAAATAGAGCTAGTAGATCGGAGAACCAGCAACAAAGAGACGATTCATATCAAAGATGTAGAGAGACGGATATTGGAGCTTATTCAACAATAGCTACTCAGCTTATTCATTTACAGGCCTGTACCACCTACGCTCCCACAATTCAATACGCCCGGACTATAATCGTGTGGGCGTATCTTTAACAACAATTACTATATATCATCAAGTATCTCTGTCTTGTAGAATGTGACCTTCTCCAAGTGCAATCTCATTGAAGCCAGCCATATGGCGTGCCTGAAATCGGATCGGCTTGTCTCGGCCTATCATAATGATATTTTGCAGGTCAGCAGCGCCTTCCGAGGGGAGGGAGAAAGCTGTGACATAAGCGAATACCCCACGCAACGTTGTATGAATGGCATTCATCAGATGATCGTGTTCACTTTTGCCCATTACATTCATAATCATGGACCCTTCCAAATCCAGCTTTTCTTTGACGATCCCGAAAAATTCTCTGGATATTAAATGCGGCGGCGTTCCCTGATCTGTGAAGGCATCTAAAATAATATAATCATAAGCATCTGGCGCTTCTTTCTCCAAAATGAGGCGACCATCACCGACAGTCACATTGTCCTTATTGTATCCAAAGAATGTACGACTGAACTCCACGACTTGTGCATCCAGCTCGGCAATCTTAAAACGTTTATCTGTAAAATGACCCGCAATCGTACCTATACCGTGCCCGATTACAAACACGTCTTCAAATGACGGATCGTTCAGCTCCATGAGATGGATGATTGCTCTCGGATATTCGAACAGAATGCGTTGAGGATGATTCAAATCCACCGCGCCTTGTACGGCTGCATTTGAAAACTGCATCACCCGGAATAATCCTTTTTCACCATACAGCTCTGTGGTATCGTATACCGTTATTTCATGATTATTGCTCAACTTTTTATATAGTACATCCAAGTGATCTATCCCCTTCAAGTCATACTCCACCATCATATTAGACATTTATGAGCCTGTTGTCCATATATTAAGCGGCGGTGCCGTTCTGCTCTTGCCCAGCAGCTCCAATCCGTATAATTGTTCGATCATGCGCAGCACGGAGAAATGATTGCTTTTCTCGTTGTATGGGCCGTTTTTCAAATGAGGACCTATGATCATAGTCGGGATTTTGTTGTTGCTGCTCATGTCATCTTCGTCCCATGTTACGACTAAAAGACTGTTATGCTGCGGCGCCCAGCGGGCATAAGAGGACAAGTGGGCTTGCAACCATTGATCTGCTTCCCGGATCGTGCCGTCGTGCATATCGTGGTTCAGGTTGGGAATGACAAAAGAAACGGCCGGCAACTGATTAAAATTTTGCGGAAAGCTGGTTAAAGGCATATTGATCGAGGCAGGCAGGTTGGTGAAATTCACCCACGGATTATGTTTTCTGGCATATCGGGTTTTCAGATCATAAGGGCCTGTAAATCCGGTTTTGGGCAGTCCCTCTGAGTAGCCCCCAAACGTATATCCATGTTTCGTAAGCTCCAATGCCAGATTGTTGGCGTTCATCTTCTTGGGAGTCAGGTCATTATTCACCCCTTGATTGGAACCGGAAAAAAGATCCAGATAGTTCGGTTGACTCGGGTGTTCGATCGCATAATGATTCATCAGAGAAACACCGTTTTTCATCAGGTCATTCATAAAGGGTGCGGAAGAATTGCCTGATATTTTTTTCGACGAATGATTTTCTTCCACAACAATGACGATATGATCCATACGGTGCGGAGACTTGGCGGCATTGGACTGCGTTGTTTCAGACTTGACGGGTGTGACCGCCAAAGCCGAGGGTTGAACGCCCTTAGCATCAGAACGGTTCGTAAACCAGTCGGAATGAGACATTATACAAAAGGCTACCGTTAGAGCGATGGCGGTCAACAGTATTTTCATTTTCAACAGAGGAACCTCATTTCATGATTAATTGATCACAGAACTGTGTTCATAGATTCATGATCAAGCTTACTCAGGACACATTAAAATATCATGAGAAAAATAAAGTGAAAAGATCATTATTTTTTAATGTACATAGAGTAAACTTATTTCTATATCAAGCATACTAGGAAAAGACGCCCCGAGCATAGAAAGGATAGCTATGAAGAAGATACTGCTGATCGAGGATGAGAAAAATTTGGCCCGTTTCATTGAACTGGAACTAAAGCATGAATCTTACGAGGTAACCGTCAACTATGAAGGTCGGAAGGGGCTGGAGTCTGCGTTAAACGAGGAATGGGATATCATCCTGCTGGATTTAATGCTTCCAGGTCTCAACGGAATCGAAGTATGCCGACGGATTCGCAAAACGAAGCAAACTCCCATCATTATGCTGACCGCCAGAGACGGTGTGATGGACAAAGTGATGGGGCTGGACAGCGGGGCAGATGATTATATCCCTAAGCCATTTGCTATTGAAGAGTTGCTGGCACGGATGCGTTCTTTGCTGCGACGCAGTGGCTCTGTGGAGGATACCAATCAAATTATCTACAATGGATTGGTGTTGGACAGCGAGGCCCGCATTTTGACCAAAGACCAGCAGATTATTGAGTTGACGAAGCGTGAATTTGATCTGCTGTCCATATTAATGCAGAATATTGGGCGCGTCATGACCCGGGAGAGGCTAATGGAACTCATATGGGGCTATGATTCAGAGGTGGAAACGAATGTCGTCGATGTATATATTCGTTATCTGCGAAGCAAAATCGACGAGCCTGGGGAACCGAGCTTTATTCAGACACTACGCGGATTGGGGTATGTGATCCGAAGATGACAACGTTAAAATTCATATTCTCCCGACTCCCTATTCGTTGGAAATTGGCGGTGTGGTCTTCGTTGCTGCTATGTATTCTGTTTGTTTTGTACAACGGTGTCCAATATTTTACGATTAACCAATGGATGATCAGCGAGGGAGAAGTGAGCATCCGCAAGAGTATGAATGAAATCCAAAACTTTTTTCAGGAAAAACAGATGTCTGCGCAGGAAATAGTAAACAGTCAACGTTTTGTTGAGGATATGAATGATCCGCATCAAATGATCCGCATATTGAATCAGCAAGGAACCCCGCTATTGAGCGTCAGCGATGAGATGCCTGAGGATTGGTTTCCGCCGCAAACGGCGCAAAGCACTCGGATTATGACTGCCTGGCATCTGGAGGACCAGGTTTTGATCATGCGAAGTCCGCTGAATTCAGGTGGTTTTAGGGGAACAATTGAAATTATCAATAATATGGAAAATTTAGAGAAGGTGAGTGACAAAATAAAAGGTGTCATGATTATGGGCGGTATAGGTGCTATTCTATTAAGCGCTCTAGGAGGAGTTTTTCTTTCACGCCAGTTAATCCGGCCGATTCAGTCCATGACGGATACGATGACAAGAATACGGAAAAAAGGGCTGCATGAGGAACGTGTCCAAGTATCCGATAACAATGACGAGCTGTCAAATCTGGGAAGAGTGTTTAATGGGCTGATTGATCAGTTGGAGCGTTCTTTTCTACAGCAAAAGCAGTTTGTTGAGGATGCCTCCCATGAATTACGTACACCCATTTCGATTATTGAAGGCCATATCTCCTTATTGAACCGCTGGGGCAAACACGATCCGGCCATATTGGACGAGTCGCTCAGTGTGTCCGTCCAGGAGCTTGAGCGTTTGAAAGGCATTGTAAACGATCTTTTGGAGTTGACGCGGGCCGAATCGGGAACTTCTGAACAGAATGTGCCTGTAATAGAAATCCGTCACACCGTTCAGTATACGCTCACCAATTTTGCCATGCTGCATCCTGATATGATATTCCGGGAGGAACTGACTCCCCTCGAAAAGGTGCAGATTCACATCACGCCTCAGCATCTGGAACAACTGTTACTGATCGTGCTGGATAACGCCGTTAAATATGCTGGCTCTTCGAAAGAAATCCTTGTAACGGGGACGCTGGAACGAGACGAGGTTTATATTCATATTACCGATTACGGAATCGGAATTCCGGCGGAGGACTTGCCATATGTATTCGACCGATTTTATCGGGTGGATAAGGCCAGAGGCCGCGAGCAGGGCGGGACAGGTTTGGGCCTTGCGATAGCCAAGCAGCTGGTCAAGCGATATAACGGTAACATCAGAGTAAGCAGTATTGAACATATAGGGACAACCGTAACGCTTTGTTTTCCAATATACAGACTCTAAATAGGTTAGATAAATCAAAGAAGCTCCGTAAGCCATATCCATGGTTTACGGAGCTTCTTTCACACTCAAGCATCGTCAGCTTGTGGTTTGTTTGATCTGTTCCAGATTTTATGTTCCATTTTTTCGTACAGGTTCAAGCAAGAATTTACCAGTTTCCGAGGATGTTTGAAACGCAGGAGAAGATATCGGGTACTAACTGCAGACAAGGTGCCAATCAGCGCACCAGCCGCAATATCTGACGGGTAATGAACGCCAGTCCAGATACGGGAAAAACCAATAAGTAAAGCTGCGGCGAGCCACAACAATCTAAACCTCTTACCGTACAGCCAAAACGTGGCCGCCAGCGCAAAAGCTCCAATGGCGTGGTCGCTCGGGAAGGAGGCATTGGCCGGGTGCTTGATTAGCTGAATGACGGCGTGGGTGACGAAGGGACGATCCCGATACACAAGATGTCCGATGATAAAGCTGATCCCCATGCCCAGACAAACGGATACCACCGCCGAGATGACCATTTTCCGGTTAAGTTTATTTCTTGAAAACCAGTACAGGAGCAAGGCCAGGGCGAACACATATTGGGCATCTTCGGCGAAAAAACGCATCAGCCCATTCAGAACAGAAAAGCTGTTCGCTTGTTCATTAATGAGGTGAAAAATCTGATAGTCCAGGTTAGATAACATATTAGATAACATATTAGGGATTACTCCTTTTCTTATGTGATTCAAAAGTAGAAAGTAACATGATCTTAACTCTTGAACATGGGAGCACCCTTAGATGAAAATTAGAATTTCATGAGAAAATGAGATATTTTTATCACTAAATCCTTTGAACTTGTTCAAGTGTCCTTTAGGAGATATAATATACAAGGCAGCATTTTGCATCATTCGATTCCCGACGCTTGAAAGTACAATATATAGACGAACTAAACCGTTTCGATCTATATATTGCTGATCTAAAATCGCTCTTGGGATTTATGCAAAATGCTCAAGGATATAATGAATACCGTTGTGTATATTCATATAGAAAGAGAGCGGGATATTATGGGACGTAAGTGGAACAATATTAAAGAAAAAAAGGCATCCAAGGATGCTAATACGAGTCGTATATATGCTAAATTTGGCGTAGAAATTTATGTAGCAGCCAAACAGGGTGAGCCTGATCCTGAATCCAATCGGGTTTTAAGAGTCGTACTAGAACGTGCAAAAACGTACAATGTACCGAAAGCCATCATTGACCGAGCGATTGAAAAAGCAAAAGGCGCCGGAGATGAAAACTATGTTGAGCTTCGCTATGAAGGCTTCGGACCGAACGGTTCCATGGTCAT
The DNA here is from genome assembly GCF_005217525.1 of Paenibacillus terrae. Taxonomy (GTDB): domain Bacteria; phylum Bacillota; class Bacilli; order Paenibacillales; family Paenibacillaceae; genus Paenibacillus; species Paenibacillus terrae_C. Next base: position 153,503 of record NZ_PNXQ01000016.1, read on the forward strand.
TGTAGATGCACTCACCAATAACGTAAACCGTACGGCATCTGATGTGCGTTCTGCTTTTACTAAAAATGGCGGCAGTCTGGGTGTAAGCGGATCTGTAGCCTATATGTTTGATTCAACAGCGGTTATTGGTCTGGTAGGTAAAACCGCAGATGAAGTGTTGGAGCTGTTGATGGAGGCAGATGTAGAGGTGCGTGATATCATCGAAGAGGATGAGGCTGTTATCGTATACGCGGAGCCTGACCAATTCCATGCTGTACAGGAAGCTTTCAAGCAGGCGGGAGTTACAGAATTTACAGTGGCCGAACTTACCATGCTTGCCCAAAATGATATTACTCTTCCAGAAGATGCACAGCTTCAATTTGACAAATTGATTGATGCATTAGAAGATTTGGAGGACGTTCAGCAGGTTTACCACAACGTAGACTCTGAGGAATAGTTACTTCAGGATTTTGCAAAATCCTCACTTATGAGCAACATAAAAACATCGTATTCCGATACGGTGTTTTTTGTGTAAATACAGCTATTTCTGTGTAATTGGGCAACGGGCCCTGGTTTGTTGAATGGGAGAATTGGCGTTTTTTCTAGGCTGATTAGTCTGATAAAAGGTATGATCATAGGCAATCGGAGGTGAAAGTGAAGTTTGGGAAGAGCTAAAGAATTCGATACAGAGAGTGTCTTGCGAAAAGCCATGGCTGTATTTGGAGAGCATGGCTATGAGGGAACTTCTCTTGCCATTTTATTGGATCAGCTCGGTATAGCACGGCAGAGTCTTTACGATACCTATGGGACGAAATATGATTTATTTTTTTCGGCTATTCAGCTCTATATGGGTGACAAAACTGAAGTCGTAGTTCATCTTCTAAGTCAACCAGGGAGCATTAAGGAAGCCATAGCGATGATTTTTAATGAATCTGTCAGGGTTTTGACGGACCCCAAGCTATCCAAGGAATGCTTTATTATGAACAGTGCTATTGAACAGGTTCCGCATCATCATGAAATCAAAGTTTTTATATCTGCGAATACAGAAAGGCTTGAGCTTGCTTTCTACAAGGCCCTGGTTCGTGCCCAAGAAGAGGGAGAGATTCATTCTACGGAACCTGAGCTATTGTCAATGGCCAGATTTCTAAATCATGCCCGGCTATCGTTGACATTTACTGCCAAAACGGGCGCAAGCCCTGATGTGCTTAAAGATATCGTGCGTACGACGTTGTCGATTTTGGATTGATTTTATTTTGAGCGCTTTATAGCGTTTATTTTTTGATGATTTCGGACCGATTAGTCAATTTTTTTTGGATATTCCAGACTGTTTAGTCTGAAAAATTTGTTTTCGATAAGGAGATAAGTCCAATGACAGACACCAATATTGCGTTGATTACAGGGGCAAGCGGCAAAACCGGTAGTCGCATTGCTGCCAGACTTAAGCAGTTTCAGCATCCAGTCCGGTTAGCGGGACTTAGCAACTCGACAAATTTGCCCGGCTCAGATCATGTACATTTTGATTGGTACGATGAATCAACACATACAAAAGCGTTGACGAATGTAGATAAAGTTTATTTGGTTGTGCCTGTATTAGACGTAAATCCCGCCAAAGTCATGATTCCTTTTATTGAAAAAGCCATCCATGAAGGCGTGAAAAGGTTCGTGCTTCTGGGCAGCGCATCTGTCCCTGCGGATGGCCCGGTATTCGGACCGGTGCATCAAGCCCTCAGCAATTTAGCTCCTGAGTGGACAGTATTACAGCCATCCTATTTTATGCAGAACTTTACCGAAGGTCAGCATGTTAGCACCATCAAAAACACCGGCACGATTTATAGTGCGACAGGGGATGGGAGAGTGGGTTTCGTCAGCGCAGATGACATTGCAGAAGTGGGGGTAAGAGCCCTGATTGACGATAAGCCTCATAACACAGCTCATGTAATCACTGGACCTCATTCGTTGACATATGGTGAAGTTTCTCAGTTGATCGGCCATGTTATAGGAAAAACGATTCAGCACATTTGTGCAAACCCATGTAGTCACCTGGAAGTAAATGTAGGGGCGTCTCAAACAGATCTGATAGCCTGGTTGAGACGCCCTTGTCAGTTGGCGACAGACACTTTACATAATGCTTGATGTTACCTTCCAGTTATTGAAATCATAGGTCCGTCTCTCTCTGTCATGAACCAAATTGAGTTTATTTCCATTATAATTCTGATGCATCCACGGATCATCCAGCAGAGGCCAATTAGCATAATTGACTTCTGCACCCTGAATTTTACGTGAGGTGGCATATACGATTTCCATCTCTTTACCTGTTAATGCTTTGTAATAGACCCGGGGATTGGTATCGTTAACACCGCTGAAATCCACTACGGTTTTCGTCAGGACAGCCTCAGCAAACCAGTCAAGCTCTCTAATGCAAGAACCGCCTGCGTAGTCCATAAGAGGTGCTGTTTCAACAATGACCGCATTTTTTGCCCCGTCACTCCGCAACGCTCTCTGATAACCTCCGTATTTCCACGATTCCGTGTCATAAGGCCAATCGTAAGGTTGTGCCGTTCTGACAGCCATCAGCATTTTACCTGTATGGAAGAATACCCAGCCGTTCCTGTTGAATGGGTCCTGTTCGATCGTTGCTTTGATTCCGTTATATGAAACAGGGCCGTCGATCCATGTATTTGAATTTGTGATATTGTATACCGCAATGAGTGCACCGTCGTCCTGAAGCACTTCCTCCATATTCGTTCCGCCAATCCAATATTCCGAGTTGGACGGATTCAAGTTAATCGGCTCACTGAAGTGTTGCTTCATGAAGAACGTATTTGGTTCGTCACTGTATGTATCTCCCACCCATTTGATGCCCCAACGATGAAGCTGGTTTTGTGCGAGTCGATTGTCCTTTTGACTGAATACGGCGTAATCCGGGGTGATGTAGCTTGTCTTATACGGTTTGTTACTGTTTCTAGGCATCCGTTCCTTATGTGTGTAAGTTGTAGAACGGGCTGTCGCTATACTCTTGAAAATGTCTGGTAACTCGTAGTTCGCAACCGTAAATGGAATCGTGGTAAATTTCAGATTGGTTTCATTGCCGAGATATATCGGCTTACGACTGTCTCCAAACAACATCCACAGTAGCACTGCACTCTCATCAAGTGTATATCCCGGCTCTTGCTGCGCATTATAAGTTCTGGCCTGACTGGTCACCCAGTACCCATGCAGCCACTCCCCTACGATACTGGCAAAATACCACTCCAACGTCAGTTTGGCCATATTCCGCAATGTCGCATCTTTCAAGTGTTCGGTAATGAACAATAGCGGTCCTACATGATGGATAAAATATGTTGGGGAGTCGTATTCAAAGTACCCCTGTTTTGTAATTGTGGAAAGTTCGGACAGCAGATAGCTTCTGGCGATGGTAGCATAATTCACCGGATAATCTGGCCATTCTTCCGCTCCGACAACCCCGACTGCCGCATACATGAGCCGTTGATTTTCTGTATTTCCCGACAGAGCCGTCCCATCGGCATTCAAAATGTTAAAACTTAGCATTTTTGCTTTTACTTTATCCTTTAATGCGGGGGAGTAATACTCTTTATACTTCATATAAGCTTCCATTACGTTAATTCCCCAGAACATGTCTTTGTTTCGATCCAAATGAATGTTGACGTAGGCAAGTCCAGTGCTGATATTTCCTTTGGAAAATTGCGCCATAGCCGCATAACCACCGACCTTTCGGCCCTGATCATACTCACTATAAGGGTAGCCCAATGCTGCTACATCGTCGATTACGATCTGTTTGCGCTCCTGTAGTGAGCCTGTTAAAATCTCATTTTTAAACATAATTAAAGCCACTCCCCTGATAATGGAATAATAGCGCAAAAATAGTGTAAATTTAGTGATGTGAGAGAAAGAAAAACCTGAACATAAATTTGGCTGATAATTGCGAATTTTAATTGTTAGAAGAGATTATTTGTTGTAATTATAAGATGTTTGGTTATTAATCTCAATATTTTTACTATATTTTTATTGTGAAAATATAGCATTAGAATCAAGATGAAATCTACCCGGGATTATTCCGGCTATGTCCCGGGTACGTTTTCTTCTATGCTTTTTAGCTGATTATGATGATGGTTGGGTTTGATCTATTCCGGATTTCGTCAGGTAGATCACCAAGGTTAAAATAGTTACGAGAAAAATCACGCTGGTTCCGGCCGTACCCAGGCCGAGTCCGCCATCGGTGTGAGATTGTGACAGATAATCCCCAAGAGAGGCGCCGAGAGGCCGGGTCACAATGTACGCCATCCAGAAGGACCACACGGCATTGAATTTAAACCGATAGCGGGCAATCGTTACGATACCAATCAGTGAAGCAAACATAAGCGCTGACCTCCAATAACCTAAGTCAAGGCCCTCTGATATAAGATCACCAGCCGCTGTACCCAAGGCAAAGGTAAAGAATATCGTTGCCCAGTAGAATATTTCACGCTTGGTCGTGTAAATAGAATGAATGGATAATGTTTTCTCGCTCCCATACCAAATCGTAAAAGTCACCAGGAGAGCAAGGGCAAAGACAGTCGTGGTAACTTGCAGCGAGATCCCTATGTGGTCCACAAGGTTATCTGAGACAAGCGTGCCCACAACACTGATGAGAGTCACCACGAGCCAGTAGATTCCAGGTATATATTTGCGCGACCTGAACTGAAATAGAAGTGTGACGAGTAAGAGAACAACCATGACCACAGTTGTACGAGTCAAGCCCCAATGCAAATTAAAGTTAAGAAAGTCGGCAGCGGTTTCTCCCACGGTCGTCGTCATAATCTTAATAATCCAAAACAAAATGGTGACCTCCGGCACCTTGTTTAGCATTTTGCGGATTATGGATATGTTCGCCGTCTCCTCCGTGGAAATGGAGAGACTTTCGCTTTTCATGTTCTGATCCTGTTCCTCTTTTTTCATTGATAATCCTCCTCATGTTCTGGGGAACCTATTTAGATACTTGTCCCTCCTGAACAATGTACATAAAGAACATGAAACGATAGTGAGAATTACATGTGAAAAAACATAGAACATTTAAGCTTAGATTAGAAACTGATTAGGAATGAGGGACTTCAATGTATTCAATGCTCCATCTAGGGAAGGAAGAAAATCAACCTGCAGATGGACTCCAAAGCGACTGCTATGGGTTAAACTGGCTACGTGCAGCTGAGAAAAATAAGGAATGTGGGGGGAGAACATGGGCAGCTATGTCATCATTTTGGTTATCGTCGTTTTTTTAATGCTAAAAGAGAAAGAAATTCGCCCGTCCCGTTTATGGATCACACCAGCGTTGTTCGCGTATCTAACTTTTTCAAGCATGACCGGAAACACCCTGACAGCAGGAAGCTTCTTTCTGTACTCGATTTGTTTGCTTGTTGGGCTTGCTATCGGCGCATGGAGAGGGAAGCTGGATAAGGTTCGAATCCATCCTGTAACCGGAAAAGCAACCTCTCAAGGCTCCATTGCCGGGGTTATTCTTTTCATAGTAGTTATGCTTCTTCGTGTATTGGCGGGTTCACGGGGAGCACATCATACTTTTCTGTCTTTAAGCACGGCTCTCTTATTTATTCCGTTGGGCAGTGTCATTGCACGTCGATATTTCATTTATCTAAAGTACAAGCAATTGCTGGGACAACGCAGTTAGGTATTAGGGATGACCAGCTGCTATAATCTGAGCAGTAAAAGAAAATAATGGAGAAGGTGTCACCAATGAAAATGTCACCTATGCCGATTCAACAAAAGCTGGCGGTGCTTTGGCAATATATAATGGCCCACTCCCGAAACATGATTTTAAGCCTGATTTTGTTATATGCTCTTGCAGGAATGCTCAACACGTCTTCATTATGGAGCGCGATGGCAGGTCTGTTATTAGGAATCGTCTATCTGGTTTTGCTTTGGAGCGCAAAGTGGTTACTTCATAGCGGAAAACGAACGATTGCTGTCATTGGAATCTGGATGTTAACAGCCTTTTATTGGATAGCGTTCGATGCGGGTGAATTGGTGTTTGCCCTGCTTTGCTATCTCATTGCTTATATCGTACTGCGATTGCCAATCCTGGTCTCTGTTCTACTGACCCTCACGATCATTACAGCGGATGCAGCCATTCTCCACATGCAGCATGTGTACTCAAGTGATATTATTGCGTATTCCGTAATGCATGCAGGTATATACATCCTATTCTGGGGAACGAGGATCAAGCGGGAAGCCGCCGAAACGAGCAAACGGCATTATGAGCAATTGCGGGAAGTTCATGCGGAATTAGAGGATGCCCACCTTGAGCTTCAAGAAACGCATCGTGAACTGGAGTCGGCTACGAATCGTTTATTGCATTTTGCAGTCCTGGAAGAACGAAGCCGGATATCGCATGATCTTCATGATAGCATCGGACATGGATTAACCTCCGTCATTGTTCAGCTTCAGGCATTGCCTTATATGATGAAAATGGATGCTGTTGAAGCCGAGACAGCTTTACGGACCGTTTTGGAGGTGGCACGCGGCTGTCTTCAGGAGGTGCGTTTCGTCGTTCACCAGATGTCCATCGATAAAACGGGGCTTGGTCTGATTGCTCTGCGAAGTTTGGTTAAGCAAGTTCAAGAGCAGGTCGAATTTCATATCAGCTTCTCTGTAAATGGACGAACTGGAAAATGGGAATCTACCATATCCGAATTACTGTATCGGATTCTTCAGGAGGCACTCACCAATGTTATTCGGCATGCGCAAGCGTCCCGGGTTGATATTACAGTCTCAGATCATACAGGGAAATTGACTATGATCGTAACCGATAATGGAGGATGGACAGGGGCTGATCAGAATTATTCAGGTTTTGGGCTTTCAGGCATAAAGGCACGGTGCGAACGGGCAGGGGGATCTTTAAAGATTCTAACGGCTGAGCCGCATGGAATGAAGCTCGTGATTCAGGTGCCGATGGCCCTTGGGAAAACTGAAATGAAGGGTGAAGAGGAATGACAGGACCATTGATCCGGGTAATCCTTGTGGACGATCAGTATTTGGTCCGGCATGGTTTACGATTTATTATTAACGCTCAGGAAGATATGGAAGTAGCGGGTGAAGCATCAGGCGGTCGCGAAGCGGTCGAACTGGCGAAACACGTCCGGCCACATGTGGTGCTGATGGATGTTCAAATGTCAGAAGGGGGAGGAATTGAAGCAACCCGTGACATTATAGACGCTATACCGGATTGCAAAGTTGTCATTCTGACCACATTCGATCAAGAGGATTATGTGTATGATGGCATCCGTGCGGGAGCAGTAGGGTATTTACTAAAGGACGCGGCACCTGATGAACTTGTTGATGCGGTTCGGGCAGCCAGCCGGGGAGAAGCGATCTTCAGAACTGCGATTGCCGCCAAAGTCATTGGGAAGGCCATTCGTTCAGCACATGACTTTCGGGCACCAGATCAGATATCAGTTACTATGCCGCCTGAACCATTTACAGATAGGGAACTGGAAGTTTTGCAACAGATGGCTTACGGATTACGTAACGAAGAGATCGCCGCCAGGCTTTATATCGGTGAGAGCACGGTTAAGACACATGTTCATCGAATCCTTCAAAAATGCGCGGTCGAAGACCGCACGCAAGCGGTTGTATTTGCCATTCGTAACGGAATTGTAAAGTAGATAAACACGGGATGAGTTTGATTTTATACAGTAAATCAGACAACTTTTTTAAGGGCTTTTTGGCGATACTGAACAGGCGTCATATAGTCTAAGGTTCCATGGATGTGATGCTTGTTGAACCCGTTGACGTATTCGTATAGTTCGAGTTCCAAGTGACGAAGGCTCTGGAAGTTCATCTGGTTCACAAACTCTGTTTTCATGATCTTGTAGGTGGCTTCAGCCACAGCGTTGTCGTACGGACAGCCTTTCATACTTAGCGATCGACCGATTTCAAACGTCTCCAGAAGCTCGTCCATCTTTTGATTTTTGAACTCACTGCCACGGTCGGTATGAAGCCATTGAATCTGATGTAATCACCCTTAACGGTCGCGAAGGCACGGGTAATCAGAGCAGCGTCCTTGTTCGGGCCTGCACTATGACCAATGATTTCTCGATTAAACAGATCCACCAGCACACAAATGTAATGCCATCGGTTCTGGATTTTCACATACGTCAAATCACTGACGACGAAGCGTTTAGCTTCCGTTTGCTCAAACTCCTGCTTCAAAACATTCGCTGTCGTTGCTTCGTTACATGATGTTTTATGGGGCTTATATTGTGCCACCATGTAGGTGGAAACGAGCCCTTGCTCTTTCATGATGCGGCCCATGCGACGTCTGGAGACGATCAACCCACGCTCATGGAGCTTCACTTTGATCTTGCGTGTGCCGTAGGCTTTTCGATTCTTGTGAAAGATATCCACAATAGCTTCGGTGACATCGTCTTCAGTGGCTCGTTCTTGGGCGTCATAATAAAATGTACTTCTTGCAATTTGTAGGACGTCACACATGGCTGATACCGAGTATTTATCCCGATTATTCTGGATGATAGCTACTTTCGTCCCATGATCAGCGCGGCTTGCTTTAAAATATCCACTTCCATTTTCAGACGCTGGTTCTCTTTTTGCAAAGCGATCAGCTCATTTTCTTCTGATGAGCGATTGTCCTTCTCTTTGAAGGAACCTGTCGCCTGAGCTTGTTTGATCCAGCGGTCTAAAGCTGAGGCTGTGAGGCCATATTCCTCCACAAGGGCTGCTCTGGATTTCCCATTTTCATAGAGTCCCACCATTTGTTTTTTGAATTCTGCTGTAAAGGTACGTCGTTGTTGTTTTGGCATTGTAGAGATTCGCTCCTTAACATGATAGGTTTATTCTACAAGCCCTTATTTTTTCTGTCCAACTTAGCTTAAAGAGTGGATACAAGATTCGCAAACGTCATTACCGAAGCAACTCCTGTGACGATGACCGATAGTCCGGGCAGTACACCCCGGAATATTCGTATTTAGAGTAAGAAAAGACGCCAAGCCGGTCATGCTCAAAGGCTTAGCGTATATTTTCGTTAAAATGTTGGCGGGACCCCGTTAAATGATTAACTTGCGTTTAACTCTGGTGTTTGTTTCATTTTAGAAGCATTTAGAGTAGTATAGATAATTAAAGCTATAAGAATTGTAACCAGTACCAGCGAAGATCCCATAGTCCCTAAATCCAATCCTCCCTTTGCGTGGGATTTGGTAAGAAGGTCTCCAAATGTCGCTCCAAAAGGACGTGTTAATACAAATGCTAGCCAGAACAGAAATACTCGTGAAATATTTGTGAAATAAGTTAATAGTAGAATAATACCCAGCAAGCTACCTATTAAAACCGCTCCTCCTACAAAACCAAGACCGGAACTATCCGCCAGAAAATCACCTAAAGCAGTACCTAAAGTGTTTGAGAACAAGATGGCAATCCAATAAATCAATTCTACTTTCCGTGTAGTAATATTATTGACGTTCAATGATCGCTCACTAAAATACCAAAATGAAAAAATGGCTAACAATATACATACTAAAATTAATGATCCCGTTGCATAACCCAACCCTAGGCTACGATCCATGTAGTCAGACATGGTCGTGCCAGCAGTGCTCGTTGTAAGAATTACAGTCCAATAAAGAAATGGATGGTACTTCTTAGAATAAAGTTGAAAAATAAGACTAATTAAAAAAACACTAAACAAAATCATGGAACTAATGGCATAGCCTACATTAAGGGTTTGTGACAATAAGTCACCTGCGGTTTCACCCAGCGTAGTAGCGCAAATCTTCATAATCCAAAAAAAGGCCGTGACTTGTGCAATTTTTTGCATCTTTCATTTCTCACTCCCCGAATTTTAATAGCCTTTTATTTTTATAAAGTGCTATTTGCTTTAATATATTCGGAGATAATTAAATTCACATTAGAAAGCAGTAAGAAATGCATGAGGATATGCTTTTTTCTGAGAGCATGGACAAGACGCACATTCACCGAATTCTTCAGAGTTCATCCTTTGGATAAAAAGAATAACCTGGATACTTGACGACAGGCCATTTTAACTTCCGCAAATTAGAGGTCACATCAGCACCAACATTTAAATTGCTCTGAATGAGCTCTGTGGGGGTAAGAGCCATCCATTGATTCAGGGAAACATCCGCGTAACGGTCACTTTTAAACATTTCAAGAAACCATAACGTACTTGAGCCTGTATTTTGGATGTAATGACCGTAAGCAAAAGGAACATATCCAACATCCCCGGCTCTGAAATCAAACGTGCGCGCCGCGCCATTTCCGCCAAAAACAGTCATTCGGCCTTGCCCGGTAAGATAGTATTGCCATTCGTCATTATTGGGATGCCAGTGCATTTCCCGCATGGCTCCAGGCTCAATCTCAACAAGAGCAGCGGCGATCGTTTGGGATATCGGAAAAATGGAAGAATCGACGATTCGTACGCTTCCACCCGGCGTTTTGATGGGGGGCTGAGCGAGTAATTCATATTTAAAGGATTGAGGTATCGTACCATAGGGAGAGGAAACCGCCTGGCTTTGGATTGGACCAGGAACGTTATCCTGATAAATGTATACTTGTTCTTGAGGAATGGACGAAAAATCAGCTTCAGGAACGCCGAAATTGGCAGACAGTACATCTTTTGGAGTATGTGCAAACCAATCGGAGATGGATAACGTGTTCAGATCAGAAAAGTTGCCGTCATCAAAAACTAGCAAAAATTCACAGCCTTCCTCAAGACCTTGTATAGAGTGTGGAATGCCGGGTGGGAAATACCAGAGATCACCAGGACCCACATCAGCAATAAAATTCCGACCATTTTGGTCGACGGCTGTAATACGGGCACTCCCCAACAGCATATAAGACCATTCTGCCTGCTGGTGCCAATGAAGCTCGCGTACGCCGCCTGGTGTCAAACTCATATTAACTCCGGCAAGAGTGGTTGCAATGGGTAGCTCCCTTGCGGTTATTTCTCTTGACCAGCCACCGTGATTCAACTGCATATGGGCATCTGAAAAAGAAAACCTCATGTTCGGGATGAGTCCATTATCTGTTACGGGTGGAACCAGCATGTCAGGATTTTGCAAATCCCTCATCACATCCCGGGGACCCTTATCAATGCCTCCAGCGCCATCACTTCTGATGGGTTGCGGCACTTTGGAATTTTTCGAGCAATCATTATGCATTATTTGATCTTCCTCTCCAAGTTGGGGCTTCATCAATCTTAGAATAAGAAAAAATCCGCATAAAGATTTTATGAACTCTTGGAGGGTTTTATGCCTTCTGAGCCAGATCAGCAAACTGTGCATCCATGAGCTGAACTAAATCCTTCGGACTTAATTCAAGTTGGGTTCCAATTTTCCCGGCGCTCACAACAATGGTTTCCAACTTTACTGCGGGTTGGTCAATAAAAGTAGGATAGAGCTTTTTCATTCCTATAGGAGAGCAGCCACCCCTGATATAGCCCGTATGCTTTTGCAACTCTTTGACTGGAAGCATTTCGATTTTCTTTTCTCCCGCTGATTTGGCAGCCTTTTTGAGATCAAGCTCTTTATGTACAGGAATCACAAAAACAAACAGATGTTGTTTGCTATGTGCAACCAATGTTTTGAAAACTGCTTCTGGGGCTTTTCCGATTTTCTCGGCTACATTCATACCATCTATTTTTCCATCCTGATGATCATAACTCAGAATTTTGTAGCTTACATTCTGTCCATCCAATATTCGCATCGCGTTTGTTTTACTCACACTCATTTTATATCGTCGTCCTTTCTAAAGCTCTTGCCGAGGCAATTGTTGCAATCCTATACCCCGGCAGAATCATTCTACTCTTACTTAGAGGCGTTGCAAGTCATCTACATAGTCCTTTGCTTCCTTTAAAGAGAGGTCTTTAGCTACTCTTAGCTCTTTTATTGCCTGAATCTTTTTGCCTTCTCTAATCAGCATGAGCAGTCTTTCATTGATATCCTCTGAAACTTCTGTGTTTAGCACATGTGGTGGTGCAGTAGCAGTTGGGCCAGATAGTGATATTCCCGACGCTCCAGAACGATTCTCAAGACGATCTATATCGGCTTTCAGGTCATTAAGCCGAGTTTGCAAGCTGTAGACTTTGATCAAAAGTATGATGGAAATAATCAACGCGATCAATGCTATAAATTCCATAGTTTCCACTAATGTTCCCCCTTTATTTCCTTATTTCTGCTTAAAACTGACACATTAATAATCGTTTAATTACAAATAGTATAGCATGAGAAATTCAATTTCCCATCACTGAGGTTGCCTCGTGGCTACAAATTGACTTTTTGCAGACAGAACGTTATAACAGATCTTATTTTAATTAACAATAAATCATACCCGTGAAAAAGAGCCGTCCTCAAATCGATCGAGGGCGGCCTTTATACGTGTGCATCCTATACTTTTTATTTCCTGCCCAATCAACTTTCACTGTTAGCCATAACGTCATGCCAAATAAGGCGAATGACCGTGCCTTTCCCTAAAGCCGTGTCGACCGTAATTTGCCCTCCCATGGCTTCAATCAGCCCTTTGGATACAGCCATACCAAGACCTGTCCCATTCGGCGTAGTAGAGGTATTGGTTCCCCGGTAATAACGTTCAAATAATCGGCTTACCGTATTTTCATCCATTCCTCTACCGTTATCAGCAAATTCAATCGTGAACCCTTTACCACCTTCGCTGGATATAACCGAGACGGTAAGTGTCGTTTCAGGCGGATTATGAAGCAGAGCATTGGCAGTCAAATTGTTAATGACCCTTTCTAGCCAAGGCGTATATAGCTTAACAAAGATGTCGACAGGAGCAGGCCGGAACAAAATGGCTTCTTCCTTATAAAAAGGGTCGGTACCTACCTGCTTTAACGTTTCACGTAGCCAGCTATTCAACTCAATTTCCTCAGATTCCGGGGGACGGGCACCGCTTTTTAAGCGATAACTCATGGCAAGATCATTAATCAACATATCCATGTGCGTGGATTTTTCCAACATTGTACCCGAAAATTTACGAACTTCCTCTGCGGTCCAATCAAATTGCGGCTCAGCCAGTAAGTGAGCGTAGCCCTTGATGGAAACGAGCGGTGTTTTCAGATCATGGGTGATCCCGGCAATCCATTCCTCTCTGAGACTATCGGTTTGCTGACGCAGTACCTGATCTCTTTGCAGGGTACCTGAGAGCTTATCAATAGAATTCATCACATCCGCAAAAATGAGGTAACGTCGCTTCCATTTGCCTGAACCCATTCGGCTGCGTTGAATGCCTCTATGATCAACAGGCTCTTGATATTCGGATTTACCGAGTGCATCGAGCCAGGAGAGCATATGAAGTAACGGGACTCCAAAGCGATGCGCCTGCCATAGTGAGAGAAGCAGGAATAAAAGAAAAATAGCCGAGAACATGGCGACTATGGACTTTAGTATCGTTCTCTCTTCCTCAGGAGGAAGCCAGCTATTGCCTGTAGCAGCACCGCCAGCATTCGGAAGACTAATGACCCATGTACGACCTGTTTCTTCCATATATTCGGAGGAAAGATGGAAGCCGTATCTTTCACTGTACATGGTGCGAAGGGAAAGCTCCTGAAGAGTATAGGCTGTCGGTGCAGATATCGGGCGATTGTAGGAAGCAAGCTCCGACCCGGTTGCGTTCAGTAACTGTACGTAGCCACCAAGGTGTTTGAGACGGGCAGTGACTTCATGGGGTAATATCAGCTTTCCATCCGAAGACAATGTTCCCTGACTGCTTACTGTTTTTAATAGGGTTCCCATAGGATTAGGCTGACCGTATAGCAGCGTAAAAGTTCGACCATCCTTCTCCTGAACCCAAAGAGAAAGCGCATAGGGGAAGGAGCGGGTACCTGTCCAATAAGAGACGAACTCGCCGGGTGCATATTTCTTCGGTACATCTTGCGGTGTATTGTAGGACTGATTCACCTGCCCGTTTTCGTCAAGACTTTGCAGCCAGCCGCCGTTTTTCTTGACCTGCTCTAGCAAAAGTGGATCAAAGTGTATGCCATCCTTGCCTATTTCGGAGGACGCTACAAGCTGTTCTAATCCAGTAGAGGCAAAATCATTGGAGAGGCGGATATCGACCAAGCGTTGATATGCCCAAAAGAACGTAACAGCAGCAATCAGGAACGCAAAAGCTTCAGCGGTAGCCAACTGAAGCACGAATCGCATCATTAGCTTGCGTTTAATATTCATAATCGTTGGGAACTCCCTATTTTCGCTTGTACGAGCTTATAGCCAAGTCCTCTAACATTTACGATAAAGCTTGGATTGGCAGGATCAGGTTCAATTCGTTCCCGGATGCGATGAATATGTACCATGACGGTATTGTCATCGCTTAATGCTTCTTCTCCCCAGACGGCTTCATATAGCTCGCTTTTGCTGAAAATTCGATTGGGGTTTTTGCATAAGAAAAGCAATAATTGGAAGACTAGCGCAGGACAGGCTACGACTGTTTGCTCAACACGAAGCTCGCCGGCTGTTTCATCGATCTGAAAATGTCCATAGTCATAAATGGCGTTCATTTTGCTGGAGGGCTGTGCAGATCCAGATTCTTTGGTTGTATTATTAATGGTCAAGTAACGCCGTAGTTGTGAACGTATGCGTGCGACAACCTCTAACGGATTAAACGGTTTGGTAATGTAATCATCGCCGCCAACAGCGAACCCAGTCAGCTTATCAAAATCAGATTCCCGAGCGGTTAAAAACAAGATGGGTGCATCCGTCGTTTGACGGAGAAACGGACATATTTCGATTCCACTGCGTCCTGGCAACATGACATCTAATATGATCAAATCGTAGATTTTCCCTTCACAGGCAGTAATGGCCGCTTCACCGGTCATTACTGTATCGACATTTGTGTAGCCTTCCTTATGTAGGACGGTCAGCAAGAGTTCAAGAATAGATTGCTCGTCGTCGACAAGTAAAATTGCCGCATTGTTCATGCTTTCATTCCTTTCTTCTATATCTTTATCCCTTTCATCATATCATGATTCCTCAGGGATGAACGAAGCGTTGTTTAACGGAAGCTTAATTGTGCTCTGTAGATCTGAAAAAGAGTTAAGGCTTAGTTAAAGTGATGTTACACGGGATCTAAGACCGTCTTGTTAGAATGGGGTAGATAAAATAATAATATACACAAAACGGGGGTGCAGCAGTGAAGAAGGCAACTAGAAAGAACAGGATAGAAATCTTCCACTATGGCAAAATGGTACTGGTGGCAAGTGCGTTTGCTGCTTTTATAACGGCATGCGGAGGAGGAGGGAGCTCGGAAGTGGCCAAAGACATACCGAATGAAACAACAAATACAAAGGACCAAACGGTAAAGCCCGAGGAGGTACCGGAAAAACTGCTTGAGGGCAAGTATGCGGAGGTTTATGACCAATTCAGCAATGAGTTTAAACAACGACTGAGCGAAGATGATTTTGAAAAATTGGCTCCTGACTCTCTAAAAGGTGTTGATTCATTTAAGCAGGCGTCAGTCATGAAACTCAATGGCAGCGAACAACGTTCATGGATAAGCGACTCAGGGAAAATAGGGCTGATCACTGTTTTTGATGAGAAAGGAACTATATTGGGGCTTCAAGCCAAGAAACTTTCCCCTTCGCCGGAAACAGACAATCGCCTGACCAAATTCAAATACGATTGGCCATTGAAGGGGGAATGGTTTGTTACCTGGGGTGGAACCAATGCGCTTGTGAATTACCACTATGAATATGAAAGCCAGCGATATGCCTATGACCTTATACAGAAAAAAGATGGCTATTCCTATAAAGGTGATCCGCTGAAAAATACAAGCTATTATGCTTTCGGCCAACCGATTCTTGCGCCGGCAAGCGGAACCGTGGTCTCGGTTGTAAATAACATTCCTGATAACGAACCTGTCGGCGTGATGAACGAGAAGGTGCCTGCTGGGAATGAAGTTGTGATTGACCATGGCGGGGAATATAGCGTGCTAGCTCATATGAAGAAAGGCTCTGTTAAAGTGAAGGTAGGAGATAAGGTGAAGAGTGGCGATGAAATCGGGCTACTTGGTAATTCAGGCAATTCCAGCGAAGCCCATCTTCATTTTCAGGTGTCAGACGGTGCAGATTTATTCAAGTCTCGTTCGATCAACATCAATTGGAAAAACCGAATTGCTCCTGTGCAGGGAGAGACAATAACCGCCGAGTAATTTCAAAAAAATTCAAACGCTCAGACAAAGGTTGATCTTCAGTTTTATGATGATCAACCTTTGTTTTTTTTTGTTATCCGACAACAAGTTATTGAAAAATATCGTCTTCATTACAAATCAGAATGCGATTTTAAATCTGTTGACAACTTGTATATACATGATATATTCTTGTATATACAAGAAACGTGAAAGCGTTATAATGTTTAATTTAGGGAGAAAGGAACGAGTATGATGCAATCGATAAACAAAGCTTTGATTCATCAAGATACAGACTGGTGGCGCAAATCGGTGGTCTATCAGGTTTATCCCAAAAGCTTTAATGATACAACAGGTAATGGAACAGGTGATATACGAGGATTAACACAAAAGCTGGATTATCTATATGAACTGGGCGTTGATATTATCTGGTTACAGCCGGTATATGTCTCCCCGCAGCGTGATAATGGGTATGATGTAGCCGATTATTGCAGGATCAACCCCGATTTTGGAACTATGAAGGACTTCGAGGAATTGAGTCAGGAGATCCAAGCACGTGGAATGCATCTGATGATAGATATTGTAGTAAATCATTCTTCGACAGAACATGTCTGGTTTCAGGAGGCACGACAATCAAGGGATAATCCATATAGGGACTATTACATTTGGCATGATCCTGCACCCGATGGTGGGCCCCCTAACAACTGGAAGTCTAAATTCGGTGGATCCGCTTGGCAGTATGATCAAACAACAGATCAATATTTTCTAACCCTGTTTGACAAAACTCAGGCAGATCTAAACTGGGAAAATCCGAAAGTACGTCAGGAAGTCGTAAAACTGCTGGAGTTTTGGGCTGAAAAGGGAGTCAGCGGATTTCGGCTGGATGTGATTAATTTAATTTCCAAAGATCAGCGATTCCTGAGTGATGATCACAGCACTGCTCCGGGCGATGGACGCAAGTACTATACGGACGGTCCGCGCGTACATGAGTACATTCACGAATTATATGAAAAAGTATTTCAAAAGTATAATAACTTAACTGTGGGCGAGATGTCCTCTACGTCGCTGGAGCACTGCATCCGTTACTCCAATCCAGAGAAAAAAGAATTGTCCATGACCTTCAATTTTCATCATTTGAAAGTAGATTATCCGAAGGGTCAAAAGTGGGAACTGATGCCCTATGATTTTGAAATGCTGAAAAGCCTATTCTCGGAATGGCAAATGGGCATGCAACAGGGTGGCGGCTGGAGTGCATTATTCTTTAACAACCATGATCAGCC
Organism: Paenibacillus terrae; assembly: GCF_005217525.1. Classification (GTDB taxonomy): domain Bacteria; phylum Bacillota; class Bacilli; order Paenibacillales; family Paenibacillaceae; genus Paenibacillus; species Paenibacillus terrae_C. The sequence goes on from NZ_PNXQ01000016.1 coordinate 170,935, forward strand.
ACGAGCGATCTCCCGTTTTCTAGATGATAGCGTATACCATGCCGAAAGCGCTAAGCTGCTGGCGACCACACTACACGGACTTCAAGGAACGCCCTATATATTCCAAGGCGAAGAAATTGGTATGGCCAATCCGAAGTGGTCAGATATCGAAGAATTTCGAGATGTGGAATCTCTAAATATGTATCGTATTCTGCAAGAACAGGGTAAGAGTGCTGAAGAAGCATTAAATATGATCCGGGAGCGATCCCGCGATAATTCGAGGACGCCGATGCAATGGGATGATAGTCCAAATGCGGGGTTCACTTCAGGTACTCCCTGGATCAAGATAGATGAGCGTTATCCACAAATTAATGTGCAGGCCCAGTTAAAGGATCCGAACTCCATCTACCATCATTACCAAAAGCTGATCAGACTGCGCAAGACGGTGCAAGTCATTACCGATGGGAATTATCAGCGACTGGACGAGGCCCATCCTCAGATATATGCCTACCAACGCAGCAATGAAAAGGAGACTATGATCGTCATCTCTAATTTTAGCGGGCAGGAGGCCAAATTCCATATACCTGATTCATGCTACTTACAACTAAAAGATCAGGCATTGGTTTCTGCTGAACTGTTAATTGGTAATACCGAACAAGTTCTTGAATTAAAGCAGTCTATCACTTTGTCCCCATATGCTTCCTATATGTGGCTCGTTCGTTAGACGCAGTTTATAGTGTAGCAACAACCAATAGCTCCAGGTTCCTTCACTGTTATGGCAACCTGGGCTGCTACTTTATTAATTAAGGGAGTGGGTTAGATGTCGATTGAAAGAGCACAGGTGGAACGAATTATAGAAGCCGTTGGCGGCAAAGATAATATTGAGGCAGCTACCCATTGTGTAACCCGTCTGAGGTTTGCCCTCTATGATGACAAACAGGTTGATAAAGATGCATTGGATCAAAATGATTTGGTCAAAGGCCAATTTTCCTCACAAGGACAGTATCAGGTAGTCATTGGGCCAGGTCTGGTCGATAAGGTATATGACGAAATGATGGCAATTACAGGCGGCAACAGGGCTTCCAAAAATGATGTTGAAAATGCGGCCAGCAAGAAACAGAATCCTATTCAGCGTGCCATCAAGTCACTGGCAGATATTTTTATCCCTATATTGCCCGCGATTGTGACAGCAGGCTTACTGCTTGGCATTAACAATATTCTGACGGGTCAGGGGATTTTTTTCGAGGGAATGTCTCTGGTTCAGGTCTATCCTGAATGGACTGATTTTGCTGCTATTATTAATACGATCGCCAGCACTGCATTTACGTTCTTGCCCGCCTTGATCGGATGGTCGGCAGTTATCCGATTTGGTGGCAGCCCATTACTCGGGATTGTACTTGGTCTGATTCTGGTTCATCCAGACCTGCTGAGCGCTTACAGTTATGCAGATGCAGTGACTAAGGGAACGGTTCCGGTATGGAATCTGTTTGGCTGGGAAGTGAACAAGATTGGTTATCAAGGACAGGTTTTGCCGGTTCTTGTATCCGCTTACGTGTTGGCACAAATTGAAAAATTCTTGAACAACAGAATAGCTGATTCATTTAAGCTGTTATTGGTCGCGCCGATTACATTATTAATTACGGGATTTCTTGCATTTACGGTTATCGGACCGGTTACTTTTATGATCGGTAATGCTATTACGGGTGGACTTGTATACGTTTTCGCTCAAGCACCTGCGCTGGGAGGGCTGATTTATGGAGGTCTTTACGCGCTGCTCGTCATCACGGGAATGCACCATACTTTCTTGGCCGTAGACGTACAATTAATTGGAACACATGGCGGGACCTTCCTATGGCCGATGCTGGCGCTTTCCAACATTGCTCAAGGTGCTGGTGCACTGGCAATGATGCTGGTATTAAAGGATCAGAAGGGCAAAGGGTTGGCCTTTACTTCATCCGTGTCTGCTTTTCTGGGTGTAACGGAACCGGCGATCTTTGGGGTAAATATCCGTTATAAATATCCATTTGTGTTCGGAATGATCGGTTCAGGTATTGCGGGTGTATTGCTAACAGTGAATCATGTTATGGCTTCTTCAATCGGTGTTGGGGGTATTCCAGGTTTCCTGTCTATTTTCCCTATGAACTGGGGCGTGTTCTTCATTGGAATGGCGATCGTGTTAATTCTGCCGTTCAGCTTAACTTTAGCGTATGGAAAATTATTAAATAGGCGCCAACAACAATCAGATCTTACTAAGGAAGAGTCGCCAAATGCTAATCATTCAACTTCTTCATTCACAAATCAGAACAGTCCAGCTAACATACCTGCCGATACAAAAGGAACTGACCATAAGACTTCTGCGCTCGATGTACTTGAAGTCATGACTCCGGTACGGGGACGTATTGTGCCTCTGGAACAGGTTCCTGATCTGGCTTTTGCCGAGCGTCAGATGGGACAGGGAATTGCGGTGCAACCGGAGGAGGGTAAAATTTTTGCTCCTTTCAGCGGAAAGGTCATCCATATTATGATGAAGAGCAAGCATGCCCTGATTCTGGAACATGCGTCAGGTGTACAGATTCTGGTGCATGTGGGCGTTAACACCGTGTCGCTGAAGGGTGAAGGGTTCACTATGCATGTGAAGACAGGTCAGACTGTTGAACAGGGACAATTGCTGATGGAATTCGACCGTAATCTAATCCAGGAATCCGGATATCCGGTTATTACACCAGTAATTATTCCGGATGGTCAGGAAATGATTGAGTCTATTGAAGAACTGCCAGGTGAGGCGAACGATTTGCAGTATATCTCTATGAAAATTCAGTTAAAACCTTTATCTGTAGAGACATGAATAAATCACAAGCTTTAAAAGCATATAGGTCGCCAAATTGAAGTGAAAGAATGCTACAATAAACGTGGTGATGATAATTGACAACGAATATTTTTCTGCAAATTTATCAGGATTATTTGGAACGAATCCGGGCAGGTGAATTAGCCTCAGGCACGAAGATGCCCTCTGAAAATGAGTTGGCCAGGGAATATAATACTTCCCGCGAGACCGTACGTAAGGCACTTCACTTGCTTGCGCAAAATGGGTATATCCATAAAATAAAAGCTAAAGGTTCCTTTGTACTGGATATCGGGCGTATGGATTTTCCAGTTGGCGGATTGGTCAGCTTCAAAGAGATGTCCGAACGAATCGGGCGTAAATCACATACGATTGTGTATGAGAATCGCCTGATTCCGGCTTCAGACGAGATAGCCGGTCATCTTGAGCTCGACAAGCATAGGCATCTTGTCTGGGAAGTGATTCGCGCGCGAGAGATTGAGGACGAATCCGTTATTCTGGATAAAGATTATTTTCGATCAGACATTGTGCCTGTGCTTACCAGAGAGATTAGCAGCGGATCCATTTATGAATATCTGGAGAATGAGCTTCATCTTCAAATCAGTTATGCCAAAAAAGTAGTGTCCGTAGAAGATGCAAGCGAAGAGGATCAGAAGTTGATGGATCTCAACGACTATGTCCACGTGGTAGTTGTGCGCAATTATGTCTATCTGGAAGATACTAGCTTGTTTCAGTATACCGAGTCAAGGCATCGGCTGGACAAATTCCAATTTGTCAACTTTGCCAGACGTGCTCACGGGGAAGAGAAGAAATCGGATATATCCAGAAACCCCGTCTTTTGAAGACGAGGGTTTCTTTTCTCTATAAGTAGAAGTCGAAAAATGCACATTATAACGGATAAACCTTTATGAACGGGGAAAAGAATAATATTAAAAAAACACTTGACATGAAACGCGTTACAAAACTTAGAATTTAATATAGAAACACTTTATAACACATTAGCATAAGGGGACAAGTCCTACCCTGGTTAATGAAAAAACATAAGTAAAGGCGGAGAGAACAATGAGTATACAGTTTCCAAAAGATTTCCTGTGGGGCGGCGCAGTTGCTGCTAATCAGCTGGAAGGCGCTTATCAAGAAGATGGAAAAGGCTGGTCTATTCAGGATGTAACCCCTCGTGGTGGTTGGGGACCCGTTACGGATGTGCCAACAGAAGATAATATGAAGTTGATTGGTATTGATTTTTATCACCATTATAAAGAAGATATTAAACTTTTTGCAGAAATGGGTTTCAAGGTGTTCCGGACCTCTATCGCATGGTCGCGTATTTTTCCTAAAGGGGACGAGCTGGAGCCTAACGAAAAAGGACTGCAATTTTATGATGATTTGTTCGATGAGCTTCACAAATATGGAATTGAACCGCTCGTTACATTATCTCATTATGAAACACCGCTACATTTGTCCAGAGAATACGATGGTTGGGTAAACCGCAAGCTTGTTGATTTTTATGAGCGCTATGCTACAACGGTATTTAACCGTTACAAAAATAAAGTAAAATACTGGTTGACATTTAATGAAATCAACTCCATTCTTGAAGCTCCATTCATGAGTGGCGGGATTAGCACGCCAAAGGATCAGCTTACTAAGCAAGATCTTTATCAAGCCATTCACCATGAGCTTGTGGCGAGTGCAAGAGCGGTAAAAATCGGTCACCAGATCAATCCTGATTTCAAAATCGGCTGTATGGTGCTGAGTATGCCTACTTATCCGCTGACACCTAATCCAGACGATGTGATCGCTGCGATGGAGTTTGATCACAGAAATATGGCCTTTGCAGATATTCATGCCAGAGGTCAATACCCAGGCTACATGAAACGTTTCTTTAGAGAAAACGGAATCTCTATTCATTTTGAACCAGGAGATGCCGAAGATTTGAAGCATACCGTTGATTTTATCTCGTTCAGCTATTACATGAGCACTTGTGAAACGGCTGACGAAGCCAAGAAAACGAAAGGTGAAGGCAACATCCTCGGTGGTATCAGCAATCCGCATCTTGAGGCAAGCGAGTGGGGCTGGCAAATTGATCCTCAAGGTTTGCGTTATGTACTGAACACATTCTATGACCGCTTCCAAAAACCACTATTCATAGTTGAAAATGGTTTGGGCGCCGTTGACGAGCTTATCACCAATGAAAAAGGCGAAAAAACCGTTGAAGATGACTATCGGATCAACTATCTGAATGATCATCTGGTTCAAGTTGGCGAAGCTATTGACGACGGAGTAGAAGTTATGGGCTATACGTCTTGGGGTTGCATCGACGTTGTTAGTGCATCGACGGCTCAGCTTAAAAAACGTTATGGCTACATTTATGTAGATCGTCATGATGATGGAAGCGGCACACTTGAAAGATATCGGAAGAAATCGTTCCATTGGTACAAAGATATTATTTCGACCAATGGTGCAAGCTTGCGACGGAAATAAGATGCTGCTTGCTTGATCAAGGCAGCAATTCAACAAAATAGGATTTTATACAGCGACCGCTTCCTGCTATTGTTCAGGGAAGCGGTCGCTTAGTTTTGTTTGCATCACGATCAGGCCCTTAGCTGATAATTTTATTACTGACGAGCGATTGTCAGAAAGGCTATGATACGGTGAGAAGCATATTCAGAAAGGAATGAACCATTATGAAGCTTATGTTTGTATCGGATATTCACGGCTCGCTGCACTGGTTGCAGCTGGCACTGGAAAAGTTCAGGGAGGAAAAAGCAGACCGTCTTGTCCTGCTCGGAGACTATATGTACCATGGACCGCGTAATCGGCTACCGGAAGGGTATAATCCGGCAGAAGTGGCCGCTAAACTGAATCAGTACAAGTCGCATATTGCAGTGGCTGTACGAGGTAACTGCGATGCAGAAGTGGATCAGATGCTGCTGGAGTTCCCGATGATGGGCGATTATGCTTTATTGTACCATGAAGGTCGGCGCATCTATATCACGCACGGACATGGCTTCAGCATTGGGAACTTACCACCACTGGAAAAGGGGGATGTGTTCATCCAGGGACATACCCATATTCCGGTAACGGATGTGGAAAAGGGAGTCTTTGTGCTGAACCCCGGTTCGATAGCGTTGCCGAAGGAAAACTATCCTCCATCCTATGGGCTATTGGAGGGAGTGCAATTCACGGTTAAGGATTTTGATGGCGACACGATTAAAACGATCACATTTTCAATGTAATCCATTTTAGCTTGAATGGGATCCCTTCAAAACTTTTTCGATCTGATTGAGACAAAGATCATATTATTGTATGATAGGAACGGAGTCTGTCCGTCTTGTTTATTAGACAACGTTTTCCAGTTACAGAAAAGACTCAACATTATGATGAAGAAAGAGAGCTTCAATACATGCAAATTAAGGATTCACAGTATAAGATGCCGCCTGAATGGGCGCCGCATGAACGTACGTATATTTCTTGGCCTGTACAGTTTTCCATGGTTTACCCGGATATGCATGCCGATGTATGCATGGGCTACGCTGGAATTGTACGTGCCATGGCTGAGTTTGAACCAGTTACCGTGGTCGTAAATCCAGATGATCTGGAGAGCGTCCAGGCACTTGAGCTCGGGGAACGGGTGGAGCTGCTTCCAATAGAGCATAGTGATGCGTGGCTGCGCGACAATGGTCCTACTTTTCTAACGAATGAGCATGGACAGTTGGCAGGTGTGAACTGGAAGTTCAATGCCTGGGGCGGCAAATACGCTCCGTGGGATCTGGACGATCAGGTAGCGCCGCAAATTTTAGACACGCTTGGATTACCAAGATTTGATGCACCGCTTGTAATGGAAGGTGGCTCACTGCACGTAGACGGCGAAGGCACACTTATTACAACGGAAGAGTGTTTGCTGAATCCGAACCGCAATCCCGAATTAAGCAGAGAAGAAATCGAACGGTATGTCTGCGAATATACAGGCGTTGAGAAGATTATCTGGCTGAAACGTGGACTTAGTGGCGATGAAACGGATGGGCATGTGGACAATATTGCTTGCTTTGCTGCTCCCGGCAAGGTCATTATGCAAGTATGCGATGATCCTAAGGATGAAAATTACGAAATCACGCAGGAAAATCTGCGCATTCTGGAGCAGGCAACGGATGCAAAAGGCCGCAAGCTGGAAGTGATCCAAATTGGGCAACCACCGCGCGTGGATTTTGACGACAGCCGGTTGACGCTGAGCTATATCAACTTCTATTTTGTGAACGGCGGCATTATTTTGCCGGTGTTTGGAGGCACTGCTACTGAAAGCGATCGCGCAGCCGAGCAGGTCCTGGCCAATGTATTTCCGGAACGTACCATTCGTACCGTGGACGGCATGGCGGTCATACGTGAAGGCGGCAACGTACACTGCACTACCCAGCAGATGCCTGCTGCAAATAATTGAACTATATAAACATCCCCGAGGAGGACTGACGTGAGAAAAGTAAAAGTGGCAGCAACCCAAATGAGTTGCTCTACCAACATTGATGAAAATATAAGCAAAGCTGAGAAGCTGGTACGTGAAGCGGCTGCGGAAGGCGCGCAGATTATTTTACTTCAGGAATTGTTCGAGACTCCGTACTTCTGCCAGAAGGAAAAGTCCGATTATTTTGCATATGCAACCGAACTGGAGCATAACAAGGCGGTTAACCATTTTAAAAAGATTGCCAAGGAATTGCAGGTTGTGCTGCCAATCAGCTTTTATGAGAAAAAAAACTACGCCCGCTACAACAGCCTTGCTGTGATTGATGCGGACGGTGAAGTGCTGGGTAAATACCGCAAGAGCCACATCCCGGACGGTCCCGGGTATGAGGAAAAGTTTTATTTTAATCCGGGCGATACCGGTTTTAAAGTGTGGAATACACGATATGCCAAAATTGGAATAGGCGTATGTTGGGATCAGTGGTATCCTGAAGCTGCCCGTTGTATGGCGCTGATGGGTGCAGAGATTTTGTTCTATCCGACAGCGATTGGTTCGGAACCGCAGGATTCTTCCATTGACTCCAAGGATCACTGGCAGACTTGCATGCTCGGTCATGCTGCTTCCAATCTGATGCCAGTTGTTGCTTCCAATCGCATTGGAATGGAGACAGATGAGGACTCCAGTATCACATTTTACGGTTCATCCTTTATTGCTGGGCCACAGGGTAACAAAATTGCAGAAGCTGGTCGTACGGATCAGGAAGTGCTTACTGCTGAATTTGATCTGGACGAGCTGGAAGTGGGGCGGATTGAATGGGGCATTTTCCGTGACCGCCGCCCGGAACTATATAACATGATTGCTACCTATGATGGTGATTTAAAAGTATAACCTTTATACGAATATAGACAAAGTTCCCCTTGCTGATAAGCCAAGGCGTTTCCCACATTCGGATTCGCTCGGCTTTTCGGGAAGGGGATTTTTCGAATGCTTGAGCGAATATGACTAAAGATAAAATTAAGATTCTCCGAGGACTTTGCAAAGTTACAAAATAATAATTTGCCCTATCGTACATGAGGTGTATACCCTTAAGTACGATTTTTTTATTTGGTATTCGATTTAAGATGAATATAAGAAATCTAAGTAAATTAGCAGGATGTTCATAATGCGAATTTTCTTTTTATGATATGAAGGGTGTGGTCAGTTGAAGAAGTTCATTAAATATGTAAAGATAGAAGGGATTGGGTTTAATGACTAATCACACTTCCAAAATCAATAAGTTTTTTAAATGGTGTATAGGCATTATTTTTGTTCTCATCATTATATATTTGTGCACACTGGTCAATTTTTTATTTAAACCGCTAACTTCTTTAATCAGCATTGTCTTACTTCCATTAATATTGTCTGTTTTTTTCTATTATCTTCTGCGCCCGTTGGTAGATTTACTGGAAAAACACAAGTTAAATCGTTCTCTTGCGATCATACTCATTTATATCGCCATTGCAGTCATTTTAGCTGTCTTTGTTGTTGGTATTTGGCCTTCCATACGTAACCAAATGATCAATCTGGTGGAGAGCGCACCCAGTCTATTTAGTACATTAAGTAAAAAAGTTCAAGAATTAGAACAGAACGGGGCACTTTCTGCCATTTTCCTGGGCGACATTAATCCACTGTCACACCTAACCGAATACTTGAACAAAGGTTTCTTTTTAATTACGGATTATGTAACCGGATTGTTTAGTCTTGTTTCCAATGTAACAATCGCATTGTTTACCTTCCCTTTAATCCTTTTTTACATGCTGAAGGAAGGGAACAAATTCGGTCGCAAACTGGTTAGTTTTGTTCCTAAACGCTTTCTAATAGCTGCAAACGAGGTTTTGGATGATATTGATAGTGCGCTTGGCAGCTTTATTGTGGGAAGGGTAGTTATTAACTTGGCACTTGGTGTGTTAATGTATTTGGGATTCTTATTAATCGGATTGCCATATGCACTATTATTAACCGTGGTTGCGGTGATTATGAATTTTATTCCTTTTGTCGGCGCCATTTTATCATCAATCCCTATTGTTATTATTGGCTTCATTCAGTCACCGACTGTTGCTATATGGTCACTTATCGTTATTCTTTTGGCCCAGCAAATACAAGACAATATCATTTCTCCTTATATATTCGGTAAGCAGCTGGATGTTCACCCTTTGACAGTCATCATTCTCGTGCTGATTGGAGGAGATTTGGCAGGAATTACAGGAATCGTGCTGGCTATCCCATTATACATGATTATTAAAGTCATCTTTAGCAAGGTATATTTTCTTTTTTACAGAGAAAAATGGGAAAATTTATAATTGATATTGAATATTTAGCATACGAATATCTATTTTTGCCCAAACGTACACACGTCCTCGCCCATGTGTACGTTTTTTTTATCTCCATCATTTTGTAAAATGGTTTGAGAAACAGTTTACTTACTTATAACTAAGCTACAAAGTGATAAAATATAAGTATAATTTTTTTGTAAACATTAAAGAGGTGGACTATGGGCAAAGAATCCAGGGAACAAGACCAAGATGTAGACTTAAAGATACACAGTGGAGAAAATGATCGACTTGATATATCCAGAGTTCCTATTATATTATGGATCATTTTGATTTATCTCGACGGAATTATTTTTCAAAATGTTCCCCCACTACTACCGCTTCAAATTATATTATTCACTTTTACAATGTTTCTGCACGTACTTTTGTACTGGCATGCTCGTAAAATTCTACAGTACTTTTCATGGATTTATTTTATTATTCAAGCAGTAATTATCTTTTCAAGCGCATTTCTCCTGCCTGAGAGTTTTCCGATTGTGCTGATTGGATTAATCCCAATTTTAATCGGGCAGAGCATAGGTATTTATTATCAAACGAAAAAAGTTGTGTTGGTGTTTTTTAGTTTCTATTTTCTTTTTTGTGTTTCTATTATATGGCATCAAGATGGCAAGAACTCCGTGCTGTTTATTGGCTTGCTCATTCTTATTGTTATTGTCGTCGCTGCATATGCTATTCTTTTCTTCAGGCAAGTCAATGCGCGGATTCGTACCCAAAACTTTCTTACTGAATTGGAGCTTGCACATCAAAAAGTGGAAGAGCTTACGTTAGCCAACGAGCGGCAACGCATGGCCCGGGATTTGCATGACACACTGGCTCAAGGTCTTGCTGGCCTGATTATGCAGCTGGAAGCCGTAGATGCCCATCTGACAAAAGGCAGCTCACAAAGAGCACATGAAATCGTTCAGCAGTCCATGTCCCAGGCACGCAAGGCGTTGGCAGACTCACGCCGGGCTATAGATAACCTGCGTTCAAAATCGGCCTCGGAAGTCGACTTTGCTGATGCAGTCCGGGAAGAAGCGCAGCGCTTTACAATGGCTACCGGAATCCGAACAGCGCTGGACATCAGGATCAAATCCTCGGTATCAAGGCTATGGATGGAACATGGGCTACATATCATAAGTGAATGTCTAACGAACGTAGCCAAGCATTCGCATGCCAAGAACGTATGGCTGTATATTTTGGATGCACATGGTACAATTTCTATAGAGATTCGTGACGACGGAAAAGGATTTAACCCGGATATTATCGCCAGACAAGCAGGACATTATGGATTAATAGGCATTCATGAGCGTGCGCGTTTGCTGGGTGGAACCATTAATATCAACAGCACAGTAAGAGAAGGGACGTCGATTAAAGTAGAGGCTCCCCTTACTAAAGGAGACGTATCATGAAATTTAAAATATTAATTGTAGATGATCATTGGGTGGTTAGAGAAGGGCTAAAGCTTGTTCTGGAGACAAATGACAGCTATGAAGTTGTTGGTGAAGCTGAGGAAGGGGAAACAGCTCTTACCCTGATTGAGGAGCTTCATCCAGATGTAATACTAATGGACCTATATATGCCCCAAATGAGCGGGCTGGAGACGATGAAAGCTTTAAAGGAGAGGCAAAATGAAACGCCGGTTATTATCCTGACTACCTATAATGAGAATGATTTAATGATACAGGGACTATCCTTGGGAGCGAAAGGATATTTATTAAAGGATACCAGCCGTGAAAATTTGTTTCGGACTATTGAATCAGCATTAAGAGGAGAGACCCTTCTTCAGCCGGAAATTACAGCAAGAATTTTTGCTAAAACAAGTGAGAGAGAGCTCAAGAGCGAGCAGCGTGAAGAGCCAACAATCCTGACCGAGAAAGAAAGAAACATATTACAGTCTGTTGCACGGGGACTTAGGAGTAAAGAAATTGCGTTCGACATGGGGATTTCGGAGCGCACCGTGAAAGCACATTTAACGAACATTTACAATAAACTCGGTGTAGATTCCCGATCTGAAGCGGTGGCCGTGTCTCTGGAACGAGGCATTCTGCATCTTTAAAAATCGAAAATAAAAACATATATTCATTTTATTTTGCCCTATCGTACATGAGGTGCTTGCCCTTATGTACGATTTTTTTGTTTATAAACTGTTGTACTCTTAAAAGAGAATAAATGCAGTTTAGACAATGGATTGCTGAAACTGCTTAGAGGAAGTTGAGGAGGATGAAATTGTTGAATAGGACACGAATCAAAATGCTAGTCACGGGAATAACTTTCGCTATGGTGGTTTCCGGTTGCTCAAGCGCTTCGGAGGATTCCACTGTAAAATCCAGTCAGCCAGTAGAAATTCAAAAAGTAACGATGAAGCCTTTGGCTAATGAATTTAATCTGGCGGGAACATTGCAGGCCAGCAATCAAACCGCTGTTTCCTTAGAAGCGAATGGACGTATTTTAAATACAACGGTTGAAGTGGGGGATCAGGTACATAAAGGGGCTGTCCTCGCAAAAATGGACACAACCACTTATCAGTTACAGCTTGCTCAGGCCAAGGCAACTATGGAGAAGGCGAAAGCCGGTGTTAGCCAAGCGGACGCTTCTGTCCAATCGGCACATGCAAGCATTCGTAATGCACAATCCCAGATTAATTCAGCCCAATCTAAATTGCAGGAATTGAACAATGGAGCCAAAAAACAGGAAATTGCACAGGCGCAAAATGCGGTTACTGCGGCAACCAATATGTACAACAAGAAAAAGGCAGATGCCGCCCGGACCCAAAGTCTATTTCAGGCAGGGGCCGTATCATTAACGGAAAATGAAAATGCGCAGTTGGAAGTAACGAACGCACAAAAAAGTTTAAGTGATGCGCAAGAGCAATTGTCCCTTTTGCTTGCAGGGGCTTCCCAGGAACAGCGTACACAAGCTTCGGCAGGCGTCGATCAGGCCAGGGCGGGGCTGGAATCAGCTATAGCTACTCAGCAACAAGGGTTAGCGAGTAAAGCTCAGGCACAAGCTTCCTACGAGGATGCGGTAGCTGCTTATGAGCAAACGGCTTTAGCTCTTAAGAAAGCTACTTTAACATCCCCCATAGCTGGTGTTGTAATTGAGAAAAAGGTATCTGATGGCCAACTGGGCTCCAGCGGGAGTGAGGCGTTTATTGTCGGAAATATTAGTACTTTAAAAGTGCTCCTGCCCGTACCGGATAGTGAAATCTTATCGTGGAAGAAAGATCAAAAAGTAAATATATCTTTATATAATGAAATTAGAACAGGAACTGTTACCCAGATCTATCCATCGACTAATTCCAAAACGGGAAGCATCAATGTGGAAGTGAGCATTTCCAACCCCGAACTCAATTGGAAGCCTGGTCAAGTCATTAGTGCATCTAAAAGCATAAATCAAAACGAAGCGCTTTTAGTGCCCGTAGAGGCCGTAATTAGTACGGGAAATGACCCCTATGTCTTTAAGGCTGTAAATGGAAAAGCCGTTAAAACGGCGATTAAACTGGGGAAAGTGACTAATAATCAGCTCGAAGTTGTCTCTGGACTACAGGCGGGCGATCAAATCGTTACGCAAGGAGCTGGAACCTTATATAATGGTGATTTACTCGGGAATGATGTACTTGGGAAATCGGAGGAGTCGTCCGAATGATTAAATATATCGTTAAAAAACAGAAAATCACACTTATTTTCTTTGGCATGTGCATTTTGCTAGGAATTTACAACTTTGCATCGTTACCTAAACAGGAGATGCCTGATGTTGTTCCTATGGGAGCCAGTGTCACAACCGTGTATCCGGGGGCCTCGCCTGAAAGAATCGAGCAAACCATTACGAAGATTTTGGAACAGAAAATTAAAGAAGTGCAAGGTGTCAAAACAATTTCTTCCACTTCGTCAAAAGGCCAATCCAGTATAAGTATAGAAGCTTTGAATGAGGCCGATCCGACAAAAGTATGGGCTGATCTTCGTACAAAAGTACAGGATGCACAGTCTGAGCTTCCGGACGATGCGATGCAGCCCATTATTAATGATAGCATGGCAGGCTCCTTCATCGGATCATACGCAATCACTTCTGATAAAGTTGAAAATTTGTATGCGTTAAATGAGTTGATGAACACCTGGAAAGATCAATTAAAAACGGTTTCAGGTATTTCAAAAGTTAATATTCAAGGAATTCCAGAACAAGAAGTACGGATAAGCCTAAACACTCAAAAAATGCAGCAATATGACATCTCCTGGGAACAGGTCCTTCAAGCCATTAAAAATGAAAACGATAGAGTGCCTACAGGAAGTCTGGATTTCAATCAGCGTACCTATCAGTTGACGGTAGATGCTTCAACTGATCCGAATGTTTTAAATAACGTTCAGATTTCAAGCAACGAAGAAGGGTTTCCTATAGCCTTGAAGGATATAGGTACGGCCTCACTTGTTTTAAAAAAAACGGAGAGTTATACGTATGTGAATACCAAGCCTGCTATTTCAATCAGTTTGAGTGGAGATACAGGCACAGACGTACCAACGGTATCCAAAGCGGCGACAGCCAAAATCAACGAACTTGCGAGTAGCTTGCCAAAGGATGTACATTTTGAACTGCTGTTTGCTCAAAATGATCGCGTAAGTGAAATCTTTGGTAATCTGTCCAAAGAAATGATGATTGCTATTGCATCAGTTATTGTCATTTGTACATTAGGATTAAACTTGCTGACCTCTGCATTTGTGGCCTTGGCTATCCCTGTTTCTATTGCCATCGGTTTTATTGTCTTGCCGATGACAGGAACGACGCTGAATCAAATTTCAGTCATCGGATTAATCATCGTACTGGGGATACTGGTTGATGATGCCGTTGTGGTAAACGACAACATTGAACGCCGACGCTCTGAATTTGGAGAAGATGCTACGGAGGCGGCAATTAAAGGAACGAAAGAGGTATCCTTATCAATCATTACAGCCACGCTGGCTACAGTTGCAGCATTTGCCCCGCTTTTATTTCTGCCGGGCAATATGGGAGACTTTATTAAACCGATCCCTACCGTTATTTCGTTAACGATGCTGGCTTCCATGATTATGTCGCTTACGATCATTCCTATTTTCCGTCAATGGTACGATAAACGAAGTAAGGGCAAAGAACGTAGCAAACCGACCAAGCCTCCGGGGCTCCTCGGCAACCAAATTCAGTCCCTCTCTAATGCATACGCTAAAAACTGGATGCCAAGAATACTGCGTCGACCACTTTTCACTGCGCTTATTGGTCTTATGATTGGTACGGCAGCTTATGGACTGCTTGCTATTGTGCCCATTCAATTATTTCCTGAATCGGACCAACCAGATGCCACAATCAACGTAACGATGCCAGAAGGAACGTCGTTGCAGGCAACCAATCAGGTTATAACTGAGATTGAGAACTGGGTTAAGAAGCAGCCAGAAACAGAACATCTGGCAGCAACGGCAGGTGGTGGAGCACCTCAAATGTACAGTGACATAGTAGCCGGTAGTGGCTCCGTGGGCGCGGTGCACGGTCAACTTGCTGTTGTTGGAAAAGAGGGAGTCTTTGATATCAAAAAAACAGTGGACAGCTGGACAAGTACACTGCAAGCCAAATATCCAGCAGCATTAATAAGTATACGTGTTCCTCAATTAGGTATCCCAGTCGGCAGCGCAGTGTCTGTCCGTATTAAAGGAGAAGACCTTGGTAAGCTGCAAAACATGACAGCTAAAATAAAAGAAATCGTTGCGGGAACTCACGGGGCTGTAGATGTGACCGATAACATGGGGATGCAAAGCTATAATTTGAATTTTCAAGTCAACCAGCAGGCCTTGGATAAATATCAGGTCAACTATTCCAACTTAACCCGCACTTTGTTGCTAATGGGTGACGGAGTAAAGGTCACGGATTTTGATACGGGTAAGGAACTGCTTGATATCAATATGTACATGAATAAACCCAACCATGATCCTGAGGTGTTATTCCAACAGCTGAGTGTCACTAATGCGGGAGGAGAGCAGGTCCCGTTATCCCAGTTAGCCACGATGAAACCGGATTTTTCCATTCAGCAAATTCACCGCTATGATTTGGAACGGACGGTAACGATCTCAGCCAATGCAAATGGGCGTACGGCTACGGAGCTCACCCAGGATATCCGCAGCAAGCTTACAAGTACACATTTCGATTCGGGGTACACTTGGGAAATGGATGGGGAAACATCTACGCAGTCCGATTTGTTTAAGGATTTGGGCAAATTAGCCGTTATCGTTGTTTTTCTCATTCTGCTCTTGATCACCATGCAGTTTTACTCGGTTTCCACACCGCTCATTATTATGACGACTGTTTACCTGGCAGCAGCAGGAGGAGTGCTTGGAAGCTTTATTACAGGTATGCCAATCGGCTTTATGAGTATCATGGGTATCATTTCCCTTGCCGGTATCGTCGTGCGTAATGGTATTGTATTGATCGAGTTTATTGAAGACGCGCGGCGTGAAGGCGCCGAATTAACAGAAGCCATCTTAATGGCATGCTCTGCCCGTTTTCGTCCGATCTTTCTCACCTCGCTAACTGCGATCGTTGGTATGATACCGATTGCTACGATGGGAGAAATTCTATTCAAGCCATTGGCAGCGACTATTATATTCGGACTGATTTTTTCAACTATTTTAACGTTGTTTGTAGTTCCGACTCTTTATATGGTCGTAGCTCAACTGAAGCTGAAACGGAAGCAGAAGAAAGAAATGGAGACTAATAACGATAGCACATAATTATGCTTGAATATTACCCGATCGTACATTAAGCTGTTGCCCTAATGTACGATTTTTTTCTTTTGCTGGCGTAATACAGTAAGAGTAGTCTTATTATTCAAAAGCAGTATAAACAGAATTTTAGATGGTACCAAAGGAGAGCATTGTATGACTGAAAACGAGCAGCACGGCCACATTCAAATATCAGATGATGTTCTATCCCAAATTACTGGTTTGGCGGCATTGAAAATTCCCGGAATATCAGCAATCTACGGAGGGATTTCAAAAGAAGCAATCAAACGTCCGAATAGAAAAAATTTCAAAAAAGGAATTTCAGTGACAGTAAGCCCGGATGGAACGATTATTGATCTCAGAGTAGTCGTCGATTACGGATGCTTCATTCATGAGGTGGCCCGAGAGTTACAGAAAAATGTCATGGAGGATATAACTAATATGACAGGATTATCGTCGATCGTGGTGAACGTCAAGGTGGAGGGAGTTGCTCGCATACAGAATCCCTGAAGTAAAGAGCCAACGGTCGTTCCGAAATACATCGAGAAGCTGGCAAGTGATGAGATGGTTCCACGCACTGTGGCAGACAGGATTTGAAGCAAACGAAAGTGAATGAATATACCTAAATTATCGGATTAATAATGAAACAAGGCAGACCAGAGAATCAATCTGCCTTGTTTTAATTTTTTTATCGTCCTATTATCGTCACTAGCTGCTCCATTATCCGCAGGGGATAGCCTTAAGGCGGAAGGTAGAGCTGACAAAATCTCCTGACAGATCCGAGACAACAAGCCCTATTTTCATTAAGCGATCACCTCCAAAGATTTCGCCGCCGAACGCTTCGTGGAAAGGGGAACCGCCGTCTTCCGCCAAGGTATTACCTGTATGGTCTGCAGCATTGCCTGCTGCGCCGGCTTCGATCTTATACTTCTTCTCTGGGTCAAGTCCTTTTAAAGTTAATCGCAGGATTGGACCATTGGGCTCAGCCAGTACGCGGAAATAAGCAGCAAACGCTTCCGACTGGTCCTCGCTAACGAACATCCAAGCCGTATCGCCTCGGCCTTCAAACGGGCTAAGCAGCCGATACATATTCCCCTGCTGTACAAGGGAGCGAATTTCCTTATACTGGGCGATTTGTTTGGCAGCGAGCTCTTTTTCTTCCTTTGTAAATGCAGTAAGGTCAAGCTCGTAGCCAAAGTTTCCACTCATTGCCACGTCACCACGCATGGCGAGAGAGGTCATTCGTCCCACCTGGTGGTTCGGTACGCTCGATACGTGTGCTCCCATGGTGCTGGCTGGATATACGATGCTTGTTCCGTACTGGATAGCCAATCTTTCAACCGCATCGGTATCATCACTGGTCCATGTTTGCGGCATATAGTAGAGCATTCCGGGATCGAAACGTCCGCCTCCTCCAGAACAGCTTTCGAACAAGATGTCCGGGAACCGGGAGGTCAGACGTTCCAGCAGGTCGTAAAGTCCAAGCATATAACGGTGTGCGGTTTCCTTTTGACGTTCGCTAGAAGCTGTAGCCGAAGCAATCTCCGTCATATTACGATTCATGTCCCACTTGACATAAGTAATCGGAGCGATCGAAAAAACGGAGCTAAGCGTATCGTATAAATAATCGCATACTTCCTTGCGGGAGAGATCGAGCACTAACTGGGATCGACCTTCCGTCCGCCGCCGACCCTCAGCATGCAGGCACCAGTCGGGATGCTTGCGGTACAATTCACTATCAGGAGATACCATTTCCGGCTCTACCCACAAGCCAAATTGTAATCCTTGTTCATTAACCCTTTTGGCTAGGTCGGCAAGACCTCCAGGCAGCTTGCGGCTGTTTTCAAACCAGTCTCCAAGCGAATTATCATCGTTGTCTCGTTTGCCAAACCAACCATCATCCAGAACAAAGAGCTCAATACCGAGGGGCCCCGCTTCCTTAGCAATCGCTTCGATTTTATCGGCGTCGAAGTTGAAATAAGTAGCTTCCCAATTGTTTACGAGAATAGGGCGTTCTTTGTCACGATAAGCCCCCCTGGACAGTCGAGTGCGGTAGAGACGATGATAGGTGCGCGACATGCCTCCAAGACCTTCTTCGGAAAAGACCAGGACGGCTTCGGGGGTCTGGAATGATTGACCCGGTTCAAGTCGCCAGGAGAAGTCAAAGGGATTGATTCCGATACTTACACGGGTCTGGTTGAACTGCTCTACTTCTGCCTGTGCGACGAAGTTGCTGCTGTAGACCAGACTAAAGCCGTACACATCTCCGCGATCTTCAGTTGCATCCGGACGAAGCAGTGCCAGAAAGGGATTCATCTGATGACTGCTGGAGCCCCGACGGCTTTCCAACCGAATGGCCCCGGGTCCTAGGTCGCGGCGCTGGATATGTCTTTCGCGCACCCACGCTCCGGACAGGTAGAGAGCCTGGTAGTTGGAATCGGCGAAATCGACAGAGGCGCTCATTGCTTGCTCAATATTCATGACAGCGCTTCCCTTATTGTCAAAAAGGGTAGACCTAGCAATAGCACTGTGATTCGCAAATACAGTATAGAGCAGTGTAGTTTTAAGACCCGAGTATTTGTCCTCAAGCATCAGAAAGAGAGTTGCCGCTTCATCATCCGATTCGGTATAGACGGCAGGAAGTCCCTCAAGCTTTGGTTTACCTGGTACAATGCGGTAGCCACTATATTTTAGCTCCGTAATGCGAGTTCCTTCCGCAAGTGCAACCTGATAAGCGGGCTGACGAAAGTCGCTTGTTCCATACTGGGGATATTCCTGGGGAAGCGTATCCAGGGAAAGCGTACGATTGGAAGGAACAGGATTGGGAGAAAAGGAGCACCGCTCCCTAAGCTCCAATATACTTGCCAGACTTTTGTCATGATGAAGTCGTGCTCCCCAATAAACATGTGCGGGATATCCTTCTACAAGCTGGATAATATAACTGCAATCCTTGGACTGCAGGTGAAACAAACCAAGCGTCTCATCTACATGAATGTTCATGGTATTCACTCCTTGAGGATTCTTCATATCAATTTGTTTTCACGTATGTTTCTGCACGAGCTCTCCCGTATGACAAGCTTAGTCCCGATCACGCTGTGCGCAGGTGGTTCACGTCCCTCAAACCGTTCAGAGAGCAGTTGGACGGCAGCCTTTCCCATCTCTTCGGGGTAGGCGCGTACAGTGGTTAGCGGAGGATGTACGAAGGCCGCCATCTCAATGTCGTCAAAGCCGACGATAGCCATATCCTCTGGTACATTGACTCCATGCCCATGCAGGGCACGGAGCGCACCGATGGCGAGCGGGTCGCTTGCAGCGAAGCAGGCCGTCGGTCGTTCCTTTTTGACAAGGAGCTCGTTCATCATCAAATATCCATCCGCGGTGCTCCAGGCGCCTATACGAACGAATTGAGGATTGTACAACCCCCGTTCCCGCATGAACCGTTCAAAATAATGCACCCGTCGCTCTCCGTCGCTCTTGCCGCCGATAAACCCGATTTGTCGGTGGCCCAGCTCAATTAGATGTCCGAGTGCCTGATCAACAGCTTGACGGAAGTGGAGGCGTACAGAATCGTACTCCAGTTGTTCATGGTACTGGTCCACAAGGACAATGGAGTTCTTGTCGGGATGCAATTTGATCATCTCTTCAGGATCAACGCCGCCCACAACAATCAGACCGTCTGTCTTCTGCAAGGTGAAGATGGAAGAGCGGCCCCGCAGGGTCTGTCCCAACGTCAGGCCAAGCTCTTCACAGCGCAGCTCGATTCCACGACGGATCGAGGCGTAATACGGATCGTCCCGTTCCTCTTCAATGGAACACCACAACAGGAGGGAGACCGTCTTTCCAGCACGTTCCGTGTTCCGCTTTAATTGTCTCAGCCGGGAAGGCTTATACCCAAGCTGTTCGGCAATCGAAAAAATTCTGTTTTTGGTGTCTGGGCTCACGGACAGAGACAGATCGTTATTTAAAACCCTTGAAACTGTTGCGGCAGACACACCCGCTTCGCGGGCAATGTCTTTAATGGTTGCCAAAGAGCTCACACCTTTTTAGTTAATAATTTTACTAAAAATCAACTTCATCCTAACACATCCCCTTTATACTTTCAAGATAGCTGTTGAATTTACTTTTGATCTACTACTGTGCAGATTAGTTGTGTTAACATGATGAATATTCTCTTGAGGACGGAGGGGTTTCAAATTGAATATTCTGTCACTAGCTCGAAAATGGTTTGGTCGGCTTCGATTCAAAAGCAAGGTTATTACGGTATTTCTTCCGCTAATTATTGTTTCTCTGCTCATTCTTGGGCTGTTATCTAGCCAACTCTTCAGTCGTTCTTTGATAGACCGTACCACCAGCAACGTGGTGGACGAGTCTCAGCTTATCCTGTCTCGGACCGATTACATATTCAGCAGTGTGGAAACGGCGGCCAATATTATGGTCACGAATATTAACCGGGTGTATGATTCATACGGTGCCAAGCCTGATACTGCCATGGAGCGTATTCAGTTTGGAAACCTGATGCAGAGCCGCCTATCCATTGACTTGTCAATCTTTCGTGAGGTAGATGCCGCTGTATTCATTGATAATAAAGGGACAATTTTCGCATCTTACACCGAGAGTGGGGATGAGAGCAAAGTCTATAGCATGATTAAGCGGGTAAGGGAATCAAAAAGTTATGGACAGGCACTCTGGTTTGATATGGAGAGGAGAGATTTCCTAACTCCAGATCCGAACTTCCCGGTTTTGACGCTGGGGAAGACGGTCATTAATATAGACACCGGCGAACCCTATGGAACGCTTTTTCTGCTAGTGAAGGAAGAAGGTCTGTCCGCTTTTTTTCGTTCTAGTGATCCGGATGTGCCCAAATCCTATTATTTTTTGAATAACGGAACTCGCGTGGTCGTGGCAAAAGATAATGAGATGCTGATGAATCCGGTGAATCCACATCTGGCTGAGGCCATTCAACGTTGCGCCCCTGATATGTCCCAAGAAACGTGCTCTTTCGAGGATGAGGGCAATTTGGTAACGGTCATTGATTATGACCGGATGGATTGGAAGTTGGTCAATATTGTATCTCTCAGCCTGCTTACGGCTGATGTCCGGCAAAATGTTAGGCTGTCGCTTTTAATCGGCGTATTATGCCTTGTTTTTTCCTGGCTGGGTGCTAGCTTTCTGTCCAGAATGGTCGTTAGTCCTCTCGAACAACTGACTAAGGCAATGCGAAAAGTAGTAACCGGTGATTTGCAACCGGTTGCAACAGTCCGCACTGAGGATGAAATCGGTACCATTGCTGAAGCGTTTAACTTTATGGTAAGACGGGTTCGGGAGCTACTGGATGAGGTGAGGCAGGAACAGAACCGTAAGCGTGAATATGAGCTTGCATTGATGAGCGCCCAAATTAAACCGCATTTTCTATACAACACTTTGGATACCATTTACGCACTCAATGAGTTGGACCGTAGTGATGAGGCTAGAGATACTACAAAGGCGCTGGCAGATTTTTATCGAATGGTGCTAAATAAGGGACGGGAGCTCATTATTCTAGAGAAGGAAGCTCAGATTACCGATGATTACCTGACGATTCTGCAAATCCGTTATCCCGATGTGTTCCGCTATGAGGTGGATATTCCACCGGAACTTGCGGGTACACCGATTCCGAAGCTCTCGCTCCAGCCGCTTGTCGAGAATTCGATCTACCACGGTCTTAAGAAGAAAGGAACAAAAGGTTTTATCCGCATTTATGCCTTTAAACAGGGTGATAAGGTGGTCGTTCGAGTGGAGGACAACGGAGTGGGGATGGACGAAATCCAGGTTCAGACCATAATGTCCAGACATTTACCGGATGAAGGAATACGGTCAATTGGCACCTACAGCGTTCAGCAGAGACTGAGTCTGTACTTCGGTGAGGAGTATGGGATATCGGTGCAGAGTGTTCCCGGAGAAGGAACCATTGTTGACCTTTCGCTGCCGACGCTACCAAAGGGGAGTGAGCACAAAGATGTATAAAGTGATGATTGTCGATGATGAGCCGCTGTTCCGGGATTTTCTGCGAATTAAGATAGACTGGGAAAGTCACGGATTTCGGGTTTGCTGTGAGGCAAGGAATGGGAGGGAAGCGCTTCAGGAAGCCGAGCGACACCAGCCTCATCTCGCCCTCGTTGATATCAATATGCCCTTCATTGACGGAATTGAGTTAGCAGAGAGGTTGAAAGTCAAGTTCGAACGTATCGTTATTGTATTCATTTCCGGACATAACGAATTTGAATATCTACAGAAGGCGGTTCGAACCGGAGTGCAGGATTATTTACTAAAGCCGTTCAATGCAGAAGAAATGGTCTCGATGCTGGATCGTATTAAGCCGAAACTACCGGAGCTTCCGAGGGACAGCGAAACCGCAAAGTGGAGGGATCATAGTGAAGCGTTGCATAGTAGAGCATGTATGCCTGATTTGGGTCACCTGCGAGATGCGGTCGTGCTTGATCTCCGTATGAAAGACAGTGAAACGTTAGAGGAGGTCCGCAAGGCAATCCGTCAGCTAGGTGTATATGAGTGGGGAGATGAGTACGCTGATGCCATGATCATGGGGATCGTGTCACTTGCACTTTCCTTTGCAAGTGAACGCGGCATTTCTTATGATCGATTATGGGAGAACGGAGGAGAAAAATCTCCTTACGATCGACTGCGGGAGTTAGGTTCCTGGGAGGCTGTTGAAGGGTGGATGCTCACCCTCTACCGCAGGCTAATCCAGTTGATGGAGGATATGCGACCTACGAAGGCTTCCAATCTCTTTGCTGCGGCGATCGCCTATATCGAGGAGCATTATGCAGGCACAGAGCTGTCCGCTGAACAGGTTTCGGGCGGGGTATTCGTCGATCCCAGCTATCTGCGGCGTATCTTCCGCAAAGAGTCCGGCTTCTCCATAGTGGATCATATTACACACATCCGGATGAAGAAGGCCAAGGAACTCATGCTGAACGGAAATCGGAAGCTGTCGGAAATCGCTGAAAGCGTCGGATACAGCGACCCTAATTATTTCAGCAAGTGTTTCAAAAAACGCTTTGGCATGACGCCGACTGAATATGAGCAGCTCAAAAAAAGGTAGCTGTCCTAAGAGGCAGGAAAATCCAATTTACAGACAAGCGGTTCTCCTTATGGGAGGGCCGCTCGTTCTTTTGTCCCGTTTTTTACTGATAAGGCCCGTTTTATTCCTTAAAGAAGGAAAGAGTCAGGAGTATACTTTAGCCATGCAAATGAAAGCGCAATCAACAAAGAAACACATAAGGGGGATATAAACCAATGAAAAAAACTTACAAACGTTGGAGTACAGCATTGCTAGTGCTCACCATGTCCGTTGGATTGGCCGCTTGTGGCGGGGAAAACTCAAACTCCTCTGAAGCGAAGGCGGGAGACGGAACGATCAAATTGAAGGTATATGCGCAGCATTTCGATGACGATACCGCAAAGCCGTTCGATTATGCAGTGGAAGAGCTCAAAAAGGAAATGCCAAACGTCGAGATTGAACTGGATTCTGCTGTTCAGGACGGATACCAGAAGCTGAAGACTTATGCAGCAACGGGAAATATGCCGGATATCTATTTCACGGATTGGCCGACCCTGCAAACTTTGGCGAAATCGAAAAATGTCGAGGTGCTGGACAACTATGACACAACGGCCCGATTCAAGGAGAATCTTAACCCGGGTGTTGAATCGCGTTTAGTAGCTCCAGACAATCATGTGTATGCTTATCCGGATACCGGCATTGAATTCCAGCTTCTCTATTACAATAAGTCGATTTTCGAGAAGGTCGGAATCAAAACGCCGATTAAGACGATAGAGCAGATGGCCGAAGCATCGAAAAGGTTGGAAGCTGCTGGTTATGTGCCCATGTCGATCTTTGCCAAGGAAAAATGGATTACGACCGCTTTTTATAATGGGTTGGTCACAAGAGAGCAGCCGCAAGGATTCGGAGCACTTGATCAGGAAGGTGTAAAAGCATTGCCGGAAGCGTTCGTAACAGCGGCACAGCAGATGAAGCAATTGCAGGCAGCCGGATTGTTCGACGCGAACGCCACGAATACCAATTATGACCAGGCATCGTCCCTGTTCTATCAAGGCAAATCTGCCATGTTTGTGAACGGACAATGGGAAATTTACAGCTCGCAGGAAAAGCTGGGCGACCAGGTTGACTGGATGTATTGGCCTGCAAAGGATGAAGCAACATACGAGAAGTCCAAATACTTCATCGATGGCGCGGGGGCGCCGCAGGGTTATGCAGTATCGCCAAGTAGCAAGAGTAAGGAAACGGCCTTAAAGGTAGCAGCCTTCCTTGCAACAAAATCAGCCGAGTACAGATATACCCAACTTGGAAGTCCAATCATTTCGCCTAAGGTCGATAAGCAAATTGCCTCCAATGTTCCAACAATGATGCAGCGGGTCGCCAAAGAGTTGCTGCCAAACGCCCAAAAATATGCTCAACTTCTGAGCAATACAAAAATTCAGAACGTAATTAATGACAATACCCAGAATCTGATGGTGAACAACTTCTCGGCAGAGGATTTTGTGAACAATTTGAACAGTACATTGGAGAAGGAAAACTGATAATCCAGGGACAAGGCAACCCTTGGCGGCTTAAGTCGCTAGGGGAGGCTGTTCCGAAGATAAGGGGTGGAAGCAAGACATGAATAAATATTTGGGGAACAAACCGGCGCTGGCACTGTTTCTGCTCCCTGCTTTGATCCTGTACAGTGTGATCCTGATTTATCCGGTTCTGCAGACCGTTCTTCGTAGCTTTTATGATTGGGATGGCCTTAGTACGCCGACCTTTTCGGGATTGAGTAACTACCGGGAGTTGTTCTCCGATCCTCTACTTGCCAATTCGCTTAAGAACGGATTGATCTTTGCAATTGTGCTGGCGGTCTTTCAGATCGGCTTGGGAACTCTATTGGCGCTAATCTGTGCGGACCCGCGTACACGCGGGCGGAAAATACTGAAAACAGCTTATTTTATCCCGGTGGTTCTATCCGTGACCGTGGTATGCCAGCTGTGGATTGCAATCTACGACCCGACCAACGGACTGATCAACCGGCTGTTCGATCTCTTGAATATCCCATATCAGCAAAATTGGCTGAGCTCTCCGACAGCTTCAATCATTGCCATCGCCTTCGTTAACGCCTGGCAGTTTATGGGGTATCAATTCTCCCTGCTATATGCAGGGGTAAAATCAGTACCCGAGGACTACTTTGAAGCCGCGACGATTGACGGTTGCAGCAAGTGGAGGGCGCACCTGCATGTCACGCTTCCTTTGATGAGGGAAACGTACAAATTCTGCTTCATTATTGCGATTACCTCTGGAATAGGTGCCTTTGTGCAGATGCTAATTATGACAAACGGAGGTCCTGGTACTACAAACTATACATTGACATTCATGATTTATCGCTATGCCTTTATGGAGAGCAACTATGGCTATGCATGTGCTGTATCCGTGTTGCTTGTGTTGATCTCGCTGCTGGCAACTGTAGTTATCAATAAGGTGTTCAACCGCGGACAAACCGCCTGATAAGGCGTGTATTGAAAAGGAGAACGAGATGAGTAAAACCGCTTTGGGCAAGTTCAGACAAGCTGTCCTGCAGATACCGCTGTGGCTGTATCTGATTGTTTCCGTCTATCCGTTGTTCTGGATGGTTTCCTACTCGTTGAAGAACAATGATGAGATTTTCGTCACCAACCCATTCGGATTACCAATGCATTTTCGTTACGAAAATTATATCAATGCCTGGACGCAATTTAATGTTCCCCGTTATTTTCTGAACAGTCTTGTCGTATCTATGATCTCGACTCTGTTCATCCTTTTGCTGGCTCTGATGTTTGCCTTTGCAGTTGCTCGCATGAGGTGGAGGTTTCGTTCTGCCATACGGACATATATGATCATAGGAATGTTTATGCCGCTACAGGTTATTATGATACCACTGGCCATTCTGGTTCGAGATTTTCACCTTACGAATACGTATGGAGCTCTTATTCTTCCCTATATCGCAATTGGGCTTCCTTTCTCGTCAATGGTTTTCTTTGGTTTTCTTGTAGGAATCCCTAAGGAGATCGAAGAGGCGGCATGCATAGATGGAGCTAGTATTTATAGCCTGTTCCTGAAGATCATTTTGCCGCTTGCCTTGCCTGCAATTGCGACTGTAGCCATTTTTCAGTTCTTGAACAACTGGAATGAGTTCACTTTAGCCTATATTCTGATTTCTGATGAGAATATGAAGACCTTGCCGTTAGGCTTGCTTTTCTTCCAGGGCTCTTACAGCACGGATTGGGGGGCCATGGGGGCTGTTATGACTATAGCTTCCCTACCGATGGTACTTGTCTATCTATTCTTGAGTGAACAAGTGGAGCGGGCGATGACAGTAGGTTCCGCCGTGAAAGGATAAAAGGAATCAGGTTGAAAGCCCTTAGGAATCCGCTTGTACAACCGTCGAACTCATGTGGCCTGTCAGTCGTTGTGGCGGGAAAACCGTTTGCACCGGTGCAATGATAATAGCAGCGAACAAGACTTTGATCAGATCTCCGATAATATAAGGATAGAAACCCTGAATCATGGCTTCGGAGAACGACATTTTATAGGCAAAGGCAAGCCAGGGCACACCTGAAACATAGATCAGCATTGAACCAAACAGCTCCAATACGATAAAAGCCAGGAAGTAACCGAAGAAGCCTTTCAGTTTGATTCGAGCGAGTAGCCATCCAATCAGGAGAGCGGATATGGGCCACATCATGACGTATCCTCCTGTAGGACCCAGTAGAACGGCCAGCCCTCCGGTTCCATGCAAAAGAGGGAAGCCAAGTGCAGTCAAAATTACGACCAGAGCAATGCTTAGAAAACCGTACAATGGGCCCAGCAATCCTCCAGCCAGCATCACGGCAAGAGTTTGCAATGTAATCGGGACAGGCGAGAAACCGATCGGAATGCTTATGTATCCGAAAAGGACCAGTATGGCCGCCATGAGTGCGCTAAATACAGTACCTCGCAAAGATAATTTCATGTTTGAACACTCCTTTCGATTTTGGTAGTCTTATTGTTAACCAAATAAATATAATTTGGTTAACGATTTGGATCGTACCACAAATGAATCAAAAGGGAAAGGACCAATTTGTGATGCAAAACGTTATACCATTAATCACGCTGGAGAATGCTCGTGTTCATTATGAGTCAGAGTCTGGGCGTGTTCGTAAGGCGGTTGATGGAGTTTCCCTGAAACTGCATGCCGGAGAATGGATGAGTGTAGTAGGAGCCAATGGAAGCGGCAAAAGTACGTTGGCCGGGCTGTTGATTGGGTTCACTCCGTTATCCGGTGGAGCAAGGCAGGCTTCTCCAGAACTTGTCGTTCGTGGAGTCCTACAGCAGCCTGATGCGCAGGTAATCGGTGACACCATTGAAGAGGAATTTCACTTTGCCCTGTCGCCATTGCTTGGATCCGTAGACGAACAGTTACGGCGTAGAGAACACGCATTACATACCGTAGGGCTTGACTTTTCGCCGGGTGCGGCAATCTCACAGCTTTCTGGAGGGCAAAAACAATTGCTCAACATTGCGGTAGCGCTGGCAGCCAAACCGGACGTACTCATTCTGGACGAGCCAACAGCCATGCTGGATCCCGGTGCGAGAGAACGAATGGAAGCCATTGTGCATGCCGTTGTCCGCGAGGGGACGGCGGTAATCTGGATTACGCATCATCTGGAAGAAGCCACCTTATGTGATCGAATCATTGCTATGGAGCGAGGACGTTGTGTGTATGACGGAGTGCCTTCGTCCTTCTTTTATGGGCGTGAGAAGGAGGTGATCCTTGCCAAAGAAGATGAGCAGCGATCACCTTGTGAGCGACTTGGGCTTGATCCACCTTTCACTGTGCAAACGGCGCTCCTGCTGAAGCAGCAAGGCATGCTCCGTCATGCCACTCCACTGCGACCTGAGCAGCTGGTTAAGGAGGTAGCCTGTTGCATATCGAATTGAATCATTTAAGTGTAGCAGCGCCGGAACCCCATAAACGTGCACTGCTTCAGGATGTGTCCGTTACAATGAACAGTGGGGAAATCACCCTGCTGGTGGGTTGCACAGGGTCGGGAAAAACTACGCTGCTGCAAACGATAGCTGGCCTAAAACCACCAAATGCAGGGAGTATTCTGCTGGATGATGAGCCCTTCTGGCAAAACAGAAAAGTGCCGCAGTCTATTCTTTTGCGGATGGGGCTGGTATTTCAATTCCCGGAGCAACAACTGTTTGCCCGCAGCGTTCAGCGTGAATTCGCGTATTCTCTGCGTCCATATCGATTTACCGAGGAGCAAAAGAAACGCCAAATTTCCAGTGCCCTTGAACAGTGGGACCCGCCAGCAGGCAAAGAGTCGGAGCGGCGGTTCAATCTGGACAGATCGCCATTTGCACTAAGCGGAGGGGAACGAAGAAGACTTGGTCTTGCATTGGGAACCGCTGTCGAGCCGCATTGGCTGCTTCTGGATGAACCCAGCGCCGGATTGGAAGCGCAAAGTGTAGTGCTTCTGCTCAAAGCGCTGGATCAGCATCGGCATGCAGGTGGGGGAGCCGTTGTGGCTACGCACGACTTGGATACGTTTTTGCCGCGTGCGGATCGGGTTCTTTTGCTTCGAGAAGGGTGTCTGATCGCTGATCTGGCACCCAAAGAAATCCATTCACGGCCAGACCTGCTGGAGCAGGCTGGGCTTGGGCTGCCACCTTCCATGCGACTGGCACAGCAATTCGCTGTGGCAGGTATTGAGCTGCCTTTTACCGCATTGACGCCGGAGGAGATGGCTGAACATATTGTTTTTTCCAGGTTACATGGATGGGATATGGTGCAGGAGCTCAAGCCGGATGATGAGCTGCGTGCAGCAGAAAAGATGGAACAGGAAAAGGTGCATACCAATGAATCGGCAACTTCTGCACTGGCTCAAGGTAATGTAGCCGCAGAAATTATTAATCTGGCATCAGCGGACAGCCAGGCAGTTTCAAGCATCGGATTGTACGGTGCCATGGACCCGCGTCTCAAATGGATTTTGTATATTTTGCTCGTAACTGCGTCGATGCTTCAACATCGCTGGCTGGGACTGTCATTCACATTGGTGCCAGTAGCGCTGGCACTAGCTGCTCTGCCTCGACAAGCTCTGGCTGGCTGCGTGAAGTTAATGAAGCCGTTATTGTTGTTTTTTCTCATATCCACGGTTTTGTCAGGAACAACTCTTTCAACAGAAAGGGGCAGTCTCCAGTTCGGTTTCTCCCTGATACAGGCGGAGGCTACTTTGCTGAATGTGTACCGCTTGTTAATTGTTACTTTGGCCAGTCTCTGGTTTTCGCTGACTACGCCTTATGGACGCATGGTGGAAGGATTGAACTGGGTGCTTGGTGTTGGCAAAAGATTGAGGCTTCCCGTTACCTCGTTTGCACTTGCCGTATCGTTAACCTTTCGGTTCATTCCGATGATCTGGAGTGAATGGCAGCGATTTTCGCTGATTGTCCGGGCACGCGGCAAAGCTGCACTACGACCAAACACGGTGCGGGTGCGGGATCTTGGACCGATGGTGATTCCCTTGCTGATGTCGCTGTTTCAGCGTGCGGAGGACATGACGATCGGGATGGAAATGCGGAAAGTTAAAGAGCATTCCCTGCTAGGAACACGTTTCGTCTTGCTGGTATGGTCCAAGCGGGATACGATGATCTGTATCACAGGCCTTATTGTTTTTGCATTATTTATATCCATTCGGAATCTCTGAAGAAGAAAATTATTGCGACAGAACCAAACCTGAATCAGAGCCTGAAACGCAGTGCTTTTCAAACATCATGCATAAATAAATTCGTTTTTGCTCAAAATAGGCTTGCTTTGATCATCTCAAAGCGGATAGGGAGGGGCAACGATGAAGGATAAATTTTTGCAGGAAGAAAAGCAAGAATATACGGATGTATCTACGGTGGAGTCACAGCGAAATGATCTGGTTCTCGAAGAGTTCCCTGAAGGTCCTTACGGTTCAGCTCTGATGTCTGAATCTCTTGGAAAAAGCTCGCCGTGGCGAGTAGATCAGAGAACCGCGCATCGTTTTGATTATGAAAATCATGAGTTGCATGAGGAGGAAGTTCGGGATTATCCCGGCCAGGACGTTTATGACGAATCAGTTCCCAATAACGTGACCAAATCTTAATTCCCACAATGATTAGTCATGATATGATGTTATAAAATAGATGATAGCCTCCGGCAGGATAATCTTGCCTGGGGCTATTTTCAGTTATACTGCTCGAAAACAAACTTTTGCAAATTCCACAATATGGGGTATCATAAGCGTAACCAAAGACGAGTTTATCGAAAAGGAGAGACTTGCATGAATCCCATTTTAAATCAAATTGGTACTGTGTTTATCCCTGTCAATGACATTGAAAAAGCGCGCGATTGGTACTGCGAGATATTGGGATTGCCTGCGGATGGAGAGATTTTATTTGGACATTTGTACATCGTTCCGATGAATGGAACACGTATTGTGCTGGACAGCAAAATCTATGCCAAGAACCATACGTTTAAAACGCCGGCATTTCATTTTGATACTCATAATATTGAAGAAGCCTATGCATTTATGCAATCTAAACATGTAAATATAACGACAACCATAGAGCATGACCAATGGTTTAACTTTCAGGATCCTGACGGAAATCTGTTGATGGTATGCAAGTGTTAAATGAATAAATGGTAAGCCCTCCTAGTATACAATAATTGAAGTATTGTGTCGTTTGTTAGCCAGTCAGAGTCTCCAAACTTCTTGCCGACGTACTATCAAACAGATCTTCATATAACTGCAAAAAAAACAGGTGCAATCACCAAATTCAGTCTTCTTGGATAGTGTGAGCCAGACAGAGGCCTAATAACAATAATTATGCAATCGCTTACATTTCTATAAAATTCCGTTCTTTAAAAGGAGGGTATGTCATATGATCACATGTTAGAATCTCAGGAAGTGAAGCGTTGGAAACCAAAGCTGGCCATCATCTAGCGTAAAGGAGAGAGCTATATGTGTACCTTTATGAAAGAACGCACATGGTTATTGAAAGCATGCGAGTCGGTATTCATCGTATTTCTTACAGCAATGATTCTGTGCGGCATTCTAAGCCCAAATACAGCGAGTGCAGCAACAAGTGTTTATACCATCTCGGCTTTTACCAATAGCAGCGAGTCCAATCTGTATATCTACCAATCCTATAATGCCACGAATTATGGCCTCCTTAAAGACTCTGCATACACCCCACCGGAGGGCCTAATCCGCGATCCCAGCATCATAAAGCACACGGATGGCCTGTATTACGTGGTCTACACCACGAACTGGTCCGGCAATACGATCGGCATAGCGTCAAGCCCGGATAAGGTGAACTGGAATTTTGTCCGCAACATCCCATTATCCTTGCCTAGCGGAATCGCCCACACCTGGGCTCCCGAATGGTTCGTGGACAATAATGGCAGCTTGAATGTCATCGTGTCCCTATCGCCGGGTAACTATCAAAACTTCAGACCTTATGCCATTACGGCAGCAAACAGCAATCTTGCTTCTACGGCCTGGTCGGCTCCGGTCGAGCTTGCAGGCATTGCCCCAAATTACATCGACACTTTCATCGTTAAGACCGGATCAACTTATCATGCGTTTACAAAGAACGAAACAACCAAATACATCGAATATGCCATAGCGCCCTCTCTAACTGGCCCTTATACTTTCCAGGGCACCGGAGACTGGGCAAACTGGGGGGCTTGGGTAGAAGGTCCTGCACTGGTCCAGCTAGACAACGGAACATGGCGCATCTATTTTGACGGTTATTCCACGCAAAAATATTACTACAGCGACTCTTCTGATGGGTTCAAGACATGGACTGTGAAAAAGGAACTCCCAGGTTTGACCGGATTAGTCCGACACATGACCGTGTTAAAAGAAACCGGGCAGCCGGGTGACGTCCGAGCGCTGGAGTCTTACAATATGCAGGGCAATTATATCCGACATTACAACTATCAGGCACGGATTGATGAGAATGTCAGCCCTGTGGAAGATTCGAAATTTAGAATCGTTCCAGGCCTTGCGGATACTTCTGCCATCTCATTCGAGTCTGTCAACTTCCCAGGATATTATCTACGCCATAAAAACGATCTGATCTACCTAGAAAAAAATGATGGTAGCCGGGCCTTCACAACGGATGCCACGTTTCGACGCAAGGATGGGCTTGCTAATTCGGCCTGGACGTCGTACGCATCATACAATTATCCTGACCGATACCTGAGACATTACGATAAGCTGCTCCGTTTGGACCCGATCGTTACGACGATCGACAAATCGGATGCTACTTTCAAGGAGACCGCGGAATAATGGGGCAGGCACAGTCTTGTACACCATTGAAGTTGTAAGGGGAGCATGTACCCCCATTTACTTTATACCTATTTCAAATCCATAAAGGAGTGAACGCAATGAATTGGTTCAAGCGAATAATTGCCTTGCTGATGGCAGGCAGTCTGGTTCTGAGCATCCTCGGAACGAAAACGTCCGCCGCAGGGTCTGATACAGCCGTGGTTGATCCCTCACAGCAGTATCAGACCATTGAAGGCTGGGGGACTTCGCTTGCGTGGTGGGGGAAGGTGGTAGGCTCATATTCCAATCGGGATGAGTATGCGGAAAAAATGTTCAGCCCAACGAATGGACTCGGCTTGAACGTCATCCGTTATAACATTGGAGGGGGAGAAAATCCGTCATCCCAATACCTGGAGTACCGAAAGGCTGTTCCGGGCTATCAGCCTTCGCAAGGGGGATATGACTGGAATGCAGACGCCAACCAAAGATACATGCTTCAGGCAGCCAAATCCTACGGGGTCAACGTCTTCGAAGCGTTTGCGAACTCGGCTCCCTACTGGATGACGATCAGCGGTAGTGTATCGGGAGCTGCCAATGGCGTTAACAATCTCAAGCCGGAATATTATGATGATTTTGCCGATTATCTCACAGAGGTCGTTAAGCACTTTCACGACGAATGGGGGATATCTTTTGATACATTGACTCCGCTTAATGAACCGATCTCGACATGGTGGAAGCTCGGTAATGACCAGGAGGGAATGCATTTTGATCGAGCAGAGCAGAATGCTATACTGGGCCAAGTACAATCTTCTCTCACGGCCAAAGGGTTATCTACCAGGCTGAGTGCACCGGAGGAATACAATTTGGAGGACTCAACCAGTTCCTTTGCCGGATACAGCCCGGCTGTGAAGTCGGCCATCGCGCAGATCAATACCCATACGTATGGGGGGAGCAACCGAACGGCCCTTCGCAATGCGGCCACCTCGGACAACAAACATCTATGGACTTCCGAGTACGGGGACGGGGACGCCAGTGGACTGACGATGTCGCGGACGATCCTGAAGGACATGCGCAATATGGGCGCAAGTGCTTGGGTTTACTGGCAGGCAGTTGACAGTGCTGAGGGATGGGGATTTTTCAAGAACGTACTTAATGACACACAGACGACCAGCTACACTGTGAATCAGAAATATTATGTGATGGGCAATTATAGTAAGTTCATTCGTCCGGGGTACAAGATCATCGGTATGAGTGACGCCAATACACTTGCCGCTTACGATGCAGCTTCAGGCAAGCTAGTTCTGGTAACCACCAATTCGGAATCCACAGATACGACCGTTACGTATGATCTGAGCCGCTTTACTTCGACAGGCACGTCTGCCCAGATGTTCCGAACATCCTCCAGCGAGAATCTCAAGACACTGGCGAACATCGCGGTACAGGACAAAAAGTTAACGGTCACAGCAAAAGCGGGTTCGGTTACCACCTACGTTATATCCGGCATGGCTTACACAGGCAGCAAAGGATATGACTCCAGTGTCATCTATAAACTGGTCAACCGCAAGAGCGGTCTTGCATTGGATGTGAACGGAGCTTCGACCACGGACGGCGCATCGATCGTCCAGTGGAATGATAACGGAGGAACCAACCAGCAATGGAAGCTGGAAGCGACAGGAAAAGGTTTTTACAAGCTTCGGAACGTCGGTAGTGGCTTGCTGCTGGATGTGAACCAAAGCTCCACTCAAGGGGGCGCCTCCCTGATCCAGTGGCAGGATAACGGAAATTATAACCAGCAATGGATGCCTGTGGACGTCGGGGGCTATCTTGTTCTGGTTAACCGCAATAGTGGCCTGACGATGGATGTGAATCAGGGGGCTGTAACCGCAGGTGCGGCAGTCATTCAATGGTCCGATAATGGGGGCTCCAATCAGCAATGGAATCTCGTGAAAATAAATTAGCATTCATCAAGTGTCGAGTTCACTTTTTTACGGTATATGTGCATTATACTAATTTTGTCAGCCAAAAATATGAACCTGGAAATCAAAAGATGTTGTCAGGGGATATGAACACGTACGCATAAGAAGTCGCCATATTGGCGGCTTTTTGTTTTCAAAATTTACTTCCTTATTGTTATATCATTTTGCAATAATATTATATTTATAGGCGAAACTCATGCGAGTATAATGACATTATATTTATATATAAGAAGTGTTTATTGTGTACTAGTATTCGATTTGCATAATAATTGAAATTTATTTAAATGGAGGGAAATTTATATGAATAATAATTTATTTCAACCAAATGTAAGGGGAAAATTAAGATGGATGAATGAACCTGAGCACTGGGAGTACACCGAAGAAGATAGATTGATCATTGATGCACCGGCTAAGGTTGATTTTTTCAAGGATCCTGGGGGAAAACATGTAGCCCATTCGGCTCCTTTTCTACATCTTCAGGTTGATTCATCATTTCAGCTTACGACACAGCTTCAGGTAGACATGCGTCATCTTTATGATTCAGGATGTTTGATGTTGATGTCTGACGAGGACAATTGGGCTAAACTATGTTATGAATTTAACGGCAATGATGCTACGATTGTGTCTGTTGTAACTAAGAATGGCTCCTCCGATGATTGTAATTCTGAGCGTGTTGTGGTTGATAACCCGCATTTAAGGATCACGAAGATTGGGAAGATTATATCTTTTTACTATTCGCCTGATGGTGAGGATTGGAAGTTAGTCCGCTACTTTGGAATGGAAATTACTGATCCGTTTATAGCGGGTGCACTAGCCCAATCACCGATGGGATCAGGTTGCCGGGTCAATTTTAAATATTTAAACTTAACGATTCCCAATGAGGATAGCAGGTTTTAGGCATTTAAGAAGTCGCCATATTGGCGGCTTTTTTGTTTTCAAGAATAAGTTTCTTCTCCAAGCTTCAGGATTTGCTGGACATAGAGAGGACATTCCACTGCTTAGAAACAGCAGGAAAGTATGATTATGCTGAACCAAAGAACATAATGATGATGCCATCGGCAGATCAAAAGAGACTTGACATGTAATGCGTTACACAAATTACAGTGTAATTGTAGAACATAACAACAATCATCTCATAAAACATCATTCGTTTAAACAAGGGAGACAGAATTGTAATGAATAGAGCTACTCAAAAAATTGTGTTTATCGACATTGACGGTACACTTGTCGGTGATGACGGTATGGTGCCTGAATCGGCACAAAAAGCCTGCAAAATAGCACGCGAGAATGGCCATCTGCTTTATCTGTGCACAGGTCGTTCGAAAGCTGAAATCTACGACGCTATTTGGGATATCGGATTTGATGGTCTTATTGGAGCAGGAGGGGGATATGTAGAATCTGGAGATGAGATTCTTTATCATAAAAAAGTCACGCCTGAGGATGTTCGGCATATGGTGGATTTCTTTAATACACATGGAATTGATTTTTATCTGGAGTCCAATTCGGCTCTCTATGCTAGCCAGAATTTAAAACCTCATCTGGAAAGACGGATCTATGGAGATGTTGAGAACGACTCTGTGGCCAGAGATAAAATGGAGCGTTTCCCCCATCCATTTATCGCGGGTTTGACATATGGAGAGACTGATTTGTATAAAGACGATGTAAATAAGGTCTGCTTTCTGGAAAGCGCTGTACCCTTTGAATTTATTAAGGGAGAATTCCAGGGAAGATTTGAGGTCATCCAGTGCACCGTCCCGATCTTTGGGAAGGACAGTGGAGAAATGATGATTCCTGGTATTCACAAGGCAATCGCCATTGCTGATTTGCTGAATCATTTGAGCCTGCCCCAGGAACAGACGATTGCCATTGGAGATGGAATGAACGATGCCGAGATGCTCGAATATTGCGCCGTAGGCATTGCTATGGGCAATGCAAATCCGGGTTTGATGGAAATTGCAGATGATATTACTGACCACGTTGAGGAAGACGGACTATATAAAAGCTTTGTAAAATACGGTTTGATATCTGAATCATAACTGTGTTTTCCTCTTTGGAGGCGATTATGTAAAATTGGGACAAGGACAGGCGCCTATACTCCGTAATTGCTAGTTATTTATGATACAATCGAGATATGGAAGGGGATGGAATTGCTGGTGTATGTCGATCAGACCCTTCCTAAAAGGAGGAGTTAGCACGTGATCAAAAACATAATGAATTGGGAGACAGGCAATTGGATCAACCAGCCTTTGTCAGTCCGGCAAGAGGGCAATCATCTGAAGGTTGTACCGGAAAAGGGAAGGGATTTTTGGAAAAAGACATTATACGGTTTCGAATATGAGGATGGTGCTGCTCTGTTAGCTGACTGGCAAACAGACAACGCGGTGGAGGTGTCATTTCTGCTGACATCCTTTACAGAGCTTTATGATCAAGCAGGTATTTTATTATATCACGGACCAGCGCAGTGGATTAAAATAGGAATTGAAATCAACGATGGAGTTCCTCAACTGGCCGCAGTAGTAACGGACGGTTATTCCGATTGGTCTTTGGCTGCTGTACCGGAATGGAAGGGGGAAGAGGTTACCATTCGTGCTTCCATTATGAAGGATGCCGTGATTATTCGGGCACGCACTGAGCACCACGGATGGCGAACCATTCGTGTGGCCCGTTTCCCGTACGCTTCCGGTAATCAAGCAGGTCCCTTTGCTTGTTCGCCGACCCGAGACGGCCTGGAGGTTACTTTTACCCGCTGGGCTTTCACCGAAGCTGATCACGATTTGCATGTAGACCCTCCAGTCAAGAAGTAGAGTTGAAAAGCTTGAGGACAATTCCTCAAGCTTTTTAGTATCAATGTCTATATATCCAAAGGCAGATCCTCAACATTTTTCTTGCAGACTACATTTGTATTACTTATAATATATGAATAAGTGATCATATATTAGTTTAATTTGCAAGTCATCAGAATTTTATAGAAGAGAGGGCAGGTAGATGAGTAAGAAAAGTCACACACACCACCATAATACGGCATGCGAACATGACTGCAACCAACATCCTCAACATAATCATTCTAAAGGCAGTGAGCATTCACATGCTCACGGGCATGGGCATTCCCATAGCCACGGGCATTCTCATGGACATGGAGCGAACAAAAATGCTTTGAAGTTATCATTCTTTTTAATTGCCGGTTATATGATCATAGAGTTTATTGGTGGATTACTGACTAACAGCCTAGCGCTGTTATCTGATGCTGGGCATATGTTGAGTGATGCGGGTGCATTGGGGTTAAGTTATTTGGCGATGACCTGGGGACAACGGCAAGCGAGCAAGTCAAAGACGTTTGGCTACAAACGATTTGAAGTACTGGCTGCTTTTATTAATGGCTTAGCACTTGCTCTGATATCGATTTATATTTTCTGGGAAGCTTTCGAACGGCTTTCTGACCCGCCTGGAATCATGACTTCAGGAATGCTGATAATCGCAGTGCTTGGCTTGGTTGTCAATATAGCTGCTGCTTTTATCCTTATGAGAGGAGATACATCTGAAAATCTCAATATTCGCAGTGCCTTTTTACATGTAATAGGGGATTTGTTAGGCTCTGTAGGTGCGATTGTGGCTGCATTGCTGATTATGTTCTTTGGCTGGAATTTGGCTGATTCGATCGCCAGTATTTTGGTGGCGGTTCTGGTGATCATCAGTGCTTATCGGGTGACTCGGGACTCCATTCATATTCTGATGGAAGGTACACCCCTGAATATGAACACAGATCAAATTAAGCAATCCCTGCTTGATCTTGAGCATGTTGTTGAAGTGCATGACCTTCATGTATGGGCGTTATCATCGGATGTTCCATTGCTGAGTTGCCATATCATCATCCAAGATCCAATGTACAGCAGTGTTGTAATGGAACGGGCACAGGGGTTGTTGAAAGAGGAATACAAGATCAAGCATATTACAATACAGATGGATAGACCGGGAATCCCGTGTCATATTGAACATCATTAGCAAGAAATTCAGAAGAGATCTACGTGATGTGGATCTCTTCTGCTGATTACAAGCGGCGAGGAACCTATGCGCAAAAGGATAATGCGGGAGATCCCTGTGCGCCACGCGTGGACCTAAGCAACCGGGAATAATAAGAAATGTGAATGTGTACCGATTCCGCTCTGACATCCGGAACGCTTGTCAAGCGACGTCATCGAAAAGCTTCTTGACAGTTTGATAACATTATAGTTATCATGGACACATAAAGTCTTTGATTGATTGCCATCAATCAGGGTCTATCTCCCACATAACTATCGAAAATACTCACGCTGCTGGTGAAAACTGAACTGATCGAGTCGGATCCGGGTGCCAACGGAGGTATCGGTTGAAGGGAAGAAAGTGGATATTTCTTTTCTGCACATCATTCATGCAATGGAAGGCACTGCTTACTGTTCTGAATGCTGTGGCAGTGAAGATCCACGATTTGATTATTTGTAGATAACATATATCTGCAAAGTCTTTATAATATTCATGCAAAAAGGAGACTGAGACAATGTGCAGCGAACCCTTTACCAATGAATGGAACTCGGGAACGTATGATGATAAGCTGAATTTAGTAGCTGAGCTGGGAGGAGGGGCCTTGTTCTTACTTCAGCCCCGACCCGGGGAGCGAATCCTAGATGTGGGCTGCGGATCTGGGGACTTGACCGCCAAGATTGCAGCCGCCGGAGCAATACCTACAGGTCTCGACCTGTCGGAGGAAATGGTAAAGCGGGCCAGACAGAAGTACCCTTTTCTGAATGTTCAGGTGGAAGACGCTTGTCATTACCGGACGGATACCCCCTTTGACGCTGTGTACTCCCATGCGGTTTTGCACTGGATCAAGGATGCTGATGCTGTCGTTCGCTCTATCTGGCTGGCCCTCCGGGAGGGTGGGCGATTCGTTGCCGAATTCGCAGGTAACGGCAATGTCGCCGTTCTGACAACCGCCATGGAGCAGACGCTTGAGGCGCATGGTTATGCGTGGGCTGGAAGGAATCCGTGGTATTTTCCTACCATTGGAGAATACGCCAGCCTGCTGGAGCAGGCCGGCTTCCGTGTCACGTTGGCTCAGCACTTCGACAGACCCACTCCGCTCAGGACAGATACTGGGGTTCGGGGCTGGCTGGACAAGTTCGCCGATTATTTCTTCTTGGACGTCACCCCCGCAGACAAAGTATCCATCTACCGCGCCATTGAGGCAAAGGTTAAGCCATCCATAGACCAGGGAGGTCAATGGATGGCCGACACCAGCCGATTGCGCATCGTAGCCATCAAGGAACACACTTAAGTAGGACATATAGGGATGTACTTGATTGACCTTGAAAGGGAAGCACCCCTCTACAGCAGGAATGCTGTGGGGGTGTTTTTTTTATGGTTTATCGCCAACTCAGTCTTCTCATAGCACTCTATAGTGATTCTGATTATGACCATAAGTAGTCTAAAAGTAGCGTTCTGGGATGGATATCTCCTTGTATGACTCCGAAATGCCACCTCATCATTTGCAGTTGAATACAGAGAAAACAGGAAGAGCGATATTTTCCACCAAAATAGATAATAATATACCCCCTTTCTTGGATTTTTTATCTTTATAATGAAGACGCATCCATAACAATCAAAGGAGTTGGTATGTTTTGACACGTAACAAATGCTTAAGAAGATTGTCCACCGCCATGTTAACGGTGCCAATGCTCACGATGTTCGCTTCAGGTGCAATGGCAGAGCAGGAAATGAACGGACATAAGCCTCCGGTTTCTACTGGAAGCGGCGTGTTTTATGAAATTTATATTAATTCTTTTTATGATTCGAATGGAGACGGACACGGTGATTTGAAAGGAATTACACAAAAGCTTGATTACTTAAACGACGGCAACCCCCGTTCGGGCAAGGATCTGCAGATCAGCGGCCTCTGGCTCATGCCCCTAAATCCGTCTCCAAGCTACCATAAATACGATGTAACCGACTACTATCAGGTCGATCCACAGTATGGGAATCTGAATGATTTCCGCACCTTGATGAAAGAAGCGGACCGAAAGGGCATCAAGGTGATTATGGACCTTGTTATTAATCATTCGAGCAGTGAGCACCCTTGGTTCAAAGAGGGTAGCGTCAACCCGCAAAGCAAATACCACGACTATTACGTATGGGCGGATGAGAACACAGATCTGGAAGAAAAGGGCTCGTGGGGTCAGCAGGTATGGCATAAGAATCCGAATGGCGAAGGGTATTTCTACGGCACGTTCTGGTCGGGGATGCCGGATTTGAACTTCGACAATCCCGAAGTTCGCAAAGAAATGATCAAGGTAGGAAAATATTGGCTACAGCAAGGTGCAGATGGGTTCCGGCTCGACGCGGCAATGCACATTTTTAAAGGACAGACAAAGGAGGGGGCCGATAAAAACATCGCCTGGTGGAATGAGTTCCGTTCCGAGATGGAGAAGGTAAATCCGAATGTATATCTAGCGGGGGAGGTATGGGACAAACCGGAGACAATAGCTCCTTATTACGGACCGCTGCACTCCCTCTTTAATTTTGACCTGGGCGGAACGATTTTGAATTCCGTGAAAAACGGCCGGGATCAGGGTATCGCTACATTTGCCGAGAAAACGCTGAAACTGTACAAATCGTACAATAAAGCGGCACTCGATGCTCCGTTCCTGAGCAACCATGACCAGACTCGTGTCATGAGCGAGCTGGGAGGGGATGTGCAAAAAGCTAAGCTGGCCGCTTCCATACTTTTGACGCTTCCGGGTCAGCCGTTCCTCTATTACGGGGAAGAAATCGGCATGAAGGGAGAGAAGCCCGATGAGTATCTGCGGGAGCCTATGCGCTGGTACAAGGGAGCTGGCCCTGGTCAAACGACGTGGGAGGAACCCAAATACAACACAGGCGAAGTATCGGTGGAAGCGCAGCTGCGGGACGATGATTCCCTGCTGGAAAGCTACCACACGCTCATCCGTCTAAGGGAAGAACATGAAGCTCTCCGCAGCGACAGTCTGCAACCTATCCAAACAGGTTTTGCCAGCGTGACCGCATTTAAACGCACTTCAGGCAAAGAAACATTGTATGTATATCATAACCTGTCTGGAGAGCCGGTTACCCTGCAGATGAAAGATTTGGATAAGGGTAAGTGGAAAGTGGTCTTCTCCACCTCGAAGGATGTGAAGGTGAAGAAAGGAATGGTCACGATTCCTGCCTACAGTTCTCTGATTACTGGAGAAGACAGATAGAGCTGAACATACGCAAACTTACCGTTCAAATGAAGCGGATATATATCGACGAATCCATGTTGGGGTGTTAAGAGCACCCCATTTTTTTATATGAGTTTTGCTGCATCCGAATAGAAGATATTGAACGTCAGGAGAGCAGTTATATGTCAACACTACGCGGAGGAATGAACGGGGAACGTATTCGATTCAACTAGGCCAATTCAATGTAAAGCGCGCCCGTTAGAGTACACACAGGGCAGAATAAATGACATTCTCCAGTGTGTAGTCCAAGGGGCGTTATTTAATGCTCTCATCCATATTAAAGATCGGGCGCTTCCATATGATTATAAAGGGGATAAGCCTTCTCGTACATTTAATTTTTTGTCTTGGCAGGCAGCTACTCCTCGAACGGCAGGCTTTCTTTAATTGCCCACAGGTCGTTATAGCTGAGAATCCGGCGATCGGCTCTGGACAGGTCCTGCCGGCCCGAGCCGGGGTTGTGGAAGCCGATGCAGCGCATACCCGCACTCTTGGCTGCCTGGACACCGTTCCGTGAATCCTCAATAACGATGCAATGGGCCGGGGCAATGCCAAGCTGCTCGGCGGCGTATAGGAAGATGTCCGGTGCCGGCTTACCCTGCGATACTTCTTCTCCAGTGATTCGAATATCGAAGTAACGGC
The DNA here is from genome assembly GCF_005217525.1 of Paenibacillus terrae. Taxonomy (GTDB): domain Bacteria; phylum Bacillota; class Bacilli; order Paenibacillales; family Paenibacillaceae; genus Paenibacillus; species Paenibacillus terrae_C. The sequence goes on from NZ_PNXQ01000016.1 coordinate 213,545, forward strand.
CAAGCCTTGTCTTTTCCATGATGAGATCAATCAGCTCCCGTGGAGAGGAAGAGGCCACCGCGACTGGAATCCCTCTATCTTGCAGCCAGTCCAGCCACCGCTCCAACCCGTCAATTGCCACAAGGCTCTCGTGTGCAATCATCGTCTGCATCACATTTTTCCGGTGATAGGACAGAGCCTCTTCCACTGTATTGGTGAGCTGATGTCTGTCCAGCACCTGGCGCCACATGGATTCGAGTGTCACTCCAACATAGGTGTGGTGCTCATTTTCCGTCATAGACGCACCGAAATGGGCAAAGGAGCTGCGCTCGATCTCAAAATAAATCGGTTCGCTGTCTACCAGCACTCCGTCCATATCGAAGATGACCGCCTTGACCGGAACGGACGCTAATGAGTCTCCCAAGCATTCATTATTTGGCTGCGCATCATGATGAATGGTTGTCATGTCCATTCTCCCCCTTGTTAGTATCCGGATTTAGTTACCGGAGCCGTTCGATTGCAGCACAACCTTGATCGCCTGTGAAGAAGGCTGAAGTGTCCGCTCGCTGATATTGCATCCGAGGGTCAGAAAAGCCTCACGGTAGTCTTCCAGCGGATAGGAGTGGGTAATGATTTTTTTGGCGGGAACGATCTGCTGCTCAATCAGGTAATGAGCCGTGGAGAACGTTCCCAGGGAATCAATCGAGCCAATGATTTTGAGGCTACGATCAACTACCTCTTTCGGATTGAACGTGCTTGTCCCATCTCTCAGTCCCACCAGCATCAGATATCCGCCGCTCGTAAGCTGGGACAGTACCTGTGTACCGACCACGCCTGTGGTATCCACAATCATGTCTACCTGATTTTTTAGCGGTGCCAGCTCATGAATGGCTGATTCCATTGTGGCGTGTACGGACCACCGATCAGGGGCCACGGAATCAGCTATGGCGAGCCGTTCTTCCGAGATGTCAACGAGGCAGCCTGTGACACCTTTGGAAGCAAGAGCATAACTGTACAGAATTCCAATTGGGCCTGCACCAAGAATGATGGTTGTGAAGTTCGGCAGCAGGTGAATCTGGTTGATTCCGGTCAGCATACAGCTTAGCGGTTCGGTCAGTGTTGCTTCTTCGTAGCTGATATGATCCTTCAGCTTGTACAGAAAACGATCCTCCGTCACATAATAATCGGTGAACGTCCCGTCGGCGCTGACTCCGGTCTCGGTTACGGATTTATGTGTGCAATGATTCTGTCTTCCTGTTCGGCACATATCACATTGACCACAGTAGTATGTCGGATCAATCACGACCCGGTCCCCGGGCTGCATTGAACTAACGGCTGATCCTACAGCGATTACTTCCCCCGCTGATTCGTGGCCCAGGATAGTGGACGACACGGCATGATATTTGCCACTGATGATGCCTAAATCCGTACCGCATACGCCTGTCGCCCTGATCCGGACGAGTACATCGTTATCTTTTTTAATCTCTGGGATAGGTCTTTCCTCAAGTGCGACATCCCAAGCTGATTTGTATACCAGTGCAAGCATAAATAAGTCCTCCTTTTTGCCTATTGGGCAGATAGTTAGTGAAGGGTGGCCAGAACCGCGTCAAGCCGTTTAACAATTTCGACAATCTCATCTTCTGTAGCCGTGAGGGAAGGTCTCACTTTGACCACATTGCCATAACCGTAACGGGAACCTCTGAGAATTAATTGCTGTTCGTCAAATACACGATCGATAATCCCATTGCTTTTCACTGCATCCGGGGCATCGTCCTCGTCTACAATTTCCAGTCCCCACATCAGTCCGACGCCACGAGCCTCACCAATGCAATCGTGCTTGTCGGCCATCTCCGTCAGCAAGGATCCGAGCAGGCTTCCTTTAGACCGGACGGCTTCCAGAAAACCGGGCTCGGTTACAACCTCCAGCGTGGATTTGGCTGCCGTGACCGAGATTAGATTGCTACCTGAGGTGAAGGAGTGCTCGTGCTTCTCGAGGACATTAAGCCGAGACTGCATTAATACCGCTGCTACCGGTACACCAATGCCGCCGAGACCCTTGGCGAGAGTAATGATATCTGGTTGGATATCAAACAGCTCACTTGCGAACATGTAGCCTGTCCGCCCAATCCCGGTCTGCACCTCATCAGCGATCAGGATCAGCCCGTACTCGTTGCACAGCTGACGGAGACGCTTAAAATATCCTGCAGGTGGGATGATATTGCCTCCGTTGCCCAAGATGGGTTCAATAATCATGCAGGCCACAGAGCCTGAGCTTGCATACTCAATGGCATCCGATATGGCTTCGACGCATTGATAGCCACACTTGTCAGGCGAAGAATTAAACGGGCAGCGATAGCAGTAGGGAGCAGGTAAATGCAGGGAATTTGCTGCAGCCGAGTTGGGAAATTTCCTCCGCCGGAAGGCGTTACCGGATATACCTGTTGCGAACTGGGTCTGTCCATGATGGGACAGGTACAGGCTGATTATATCGGATGCTCCGGTATATTTCTGGGCCAGCTTCACAGCGCATTCGTTCGCTGTGGAGCCGGTAATATCTCTCATCCACCCCGCGTCGATGCCGTTTGGCGTATACTTGATCAGATGATCCAGGACTTCCTCGACGTAAGGCTCGGTAAAGGATGAGGACATGTGGACAAGATTAGCGACTTGTTCCTGTACTTTGGTAACGACATGAGGGTGATTATAACCGAGCGACAGATTGAAGGTGCCGGATACGCCATCCAAATACTCCTTACCTGAATCGTCAATCAGAGTAATGCCTTTTCCGTATCTGAAGCGTTCTTTGGTTAAGGTATGCACAATACTTTCCCTCCATATCAGAATATACATTTCTCTAAGTACATCCTTATAAAGTGTACAGCCCCTGTTACAGCATAACGCGGCGGGCCTCACCTCCCCCAAGAATAAAGTGATCTCATCCTTCCTTGCCCTGATGGACAAGGGAGTCAACTACCCGGCTGCCCCTGCCATTCCACAGATGCGAGAGAATAACCCCTAGCAGCAGAATCAGGCTGAAAGCCGCCAGAATCCAGAGGGTAGCCGTCACCGACCATTCGCTCATGCTCCAGCCTGTTACATATTGAAGCACCGCGCCGCCAATTCCGCCCGACGCAATCAGAATGCTGGTCGTTCTCTCGGTCATTCCCGGAATCAGCACGTTCGCATAGACGAGGGCGATACAGAAGAGTCCGGACATGAACAACCCTGCACCAAAAATTAGAAGGTATGTAGCCCACTGGCTGGATACAAACGCCATGGCAACCAGGAAGCAGAAAGTCCCGATTGCGCTCCACAGCAGGAAAGGAATATATCCTGATGACTCTGCAATCCTTCCTGAGAACATGCGGCCGATGATCATCGCAATCCAGAGTATGCTGACACCCAGCGAGGCTACGGATTCCCGAAGCTGCAACGTCTCGATCAGAATGGAGGGCAGGAAGTTCATGAGTCCCAGTTCAAGACCCATGTAAACAAAGAAGAATACAATGAATATTCCCAGTAACACACGATGCTGTCCCGAGTACCGGGCTTGTTCGACCGATCGCTCAGAGGTTCGGAGGTCTGCTTGGGTAAGGTGAGAAGAGGCGGAAGCAGGCATGGTAAGCCAGAACAGCCCCAGAATAAACGCCAGAAGGGAGATGGTGTAGAAGGTCAGATGCCACATTCCAATCCAGATATACAGGCTTACCACCGCCGGAATGAGCAGTGCACCAAGTGCAAAATAGACATCCAGCTTGGACATGGCTACGGCTTTCTGCTCCTCGGTGAACTCAATCGTGAACGCTCCGATGGACGACTCAATGATGCCTGAGCCGAAGCCAACCCAGATGGTCATCACGATGACCCAGGTCCATGAGGGGAGTACACCCAGGAAGGCATACCCTGCCACGATACTGACCAGGGCAATAGACAGCATCGACTTGCGACCGATATGCAGTGCCATGAAGGGGGAGAGCAGAACGCCGACAAGAAATCCAGAAAACTGTAGGAACAGCAGTAATCCGCCATCGCTGTATCCTCGTCCATAGTGTGGCAGCAGTATCGGTAGTAATGCCCCAAGAACCACGCTGGTGACGCCGATTAACAGATAGAAAGCACAACTTAAAGCGAATAGTCTCTTCAAGGTCCGTCCCTCCATAAGGTTGTATTTTTATATGGGTTTTTTTTCTTTACTAGATTATACCTTTTTTATGGAAATGTATATATATATTTATATAAAAAATGCTAAAAATGATCCAAAAAATCTTACACGTATTTAACATAAATCGGCATGATCTTACGGATATTCGTCATGTTCCATGTCACTGTGATACGCACTCAGCTGTGGACAAACATACGAGAGAATTTACCTTGTTTAAGTTATCATTAGAAAGCGCCTAAATATCAGGACTCGCCGTAATATCAAGACTTATTTAAAAAACAGTAGACCAGTAGAATAAATCATAGATGGGATTCTGACCAGAAAACGATGCACCGTTGAACATACTGGCTGGTGTACACTAACACCACGGTACGATTGAATGACAGTCCAAGGGGGGATGGTTCACCTGTGGCGGAAGGTATTTATAAACGCCATACAGTCTGAAAGAGTGGATTAATTGCATGTTCACTTATAGTAGAGAGTTTTATCCTTATGGCCTATTCAAAAATCTACGCTAAAGAGGAAATATGACTGTCGGTTCCGGTGGAGAAATCATGGATGGAATGAGTAATTTATCTTTGCTTTTTTCGTTTGTAAAGGTGTTATCTTAATAAGGTAAACGTTACGATATTCCATCTGTATGAAAAGGCAACATGATTATTAATAGTCATGTATGCGGCTTTTTTGAATTTACAATAAAAGGAGTCTACCAAAATGAATTTGTATTTAGAAATTCCGGAGCTTGACAGACATTTTCCTTTCCGGAGTTTTATTAATAAAGGCGACGTGCTTTGCTATCCTCATTGGCATAAAGAAATTGAAATTATTTATGTGACCCAGGGAACCTTGGATCTGGGAATTAACGATAATTCGATACGCATGAAACAAGGTGAAGTTCAATTTATAAATGGTGGTGATGTTCATTATTTCTTGGCTTCTCCCGACAGCGAACGGGTGGTTATTCAATTTGATTTGAGCTTTTTTCAAGAGGTATTCACATTAAACGATCAGAAGCGCCCTCTTAGAGATATATTTACGGAGATGGAGCAATCAAGCTGGAACTGGCCAGAAGAAACAACTGCTAAAATGCTGCCGCTGATTCAAAGCATTTATGATGAGAACGTCGACCACCAAGAAGGTTATGCCTATATGATCAAAGCCAAACTGTTTGAGATGTTGACTCTTATTTTGCGGGAAGTGCCGAGAAGCATGACGCCTAGGCTTCCCGAAATCTCTGAAAGTACCTTAACACAATCAAAGGACATGCTTTGTAAACTGGAACGTATTTTTGAATATGTGGAATGCCATTATCATGAAACTATTTCGCTGAAGAATATAGCTGAATATATGGGTTTCAGTCCCTATTATTTCGCCAGACTGTTTAAGAAGAATACAGGGATGACCTTTATAGCATTTTTGAATGAATACAGACTGAATAAGGCCAAATGGATTTTGCTGAATGAAGACAATCCGATCACTGAGGTCGCAGAGGCTGCAGGTTTCAGCAGCGTGAAGACGTTTCATCATTTTTTTAAGGAAGCGACAGGAACATCACCATTGAAATACCGCAGGGCAATATTCGGGAATAAAACGGCAAGAACTGAGGAAGAAAGTTTTTCATGAGATTTGTATGATTGAGCTATCCAACGAAGTGAAAGGAGAGTTACGATGAAATTAAAAATTGGGATTATTGGTTGTGGGCTTATTGCAGTCGGTAAACATATGCCTGTTTTGAAGCAGATCAAGAAAAGCAAGTATGGTTGCTTTTTGCGACATTTCCCCCGAACGTGCTGAGAAGGCAAAAGCCGATTTCGGATGTGATAACTCGGTTGTATAATGTGGAAATTTTGATCGCCTCCACGGAAGCCGGAAAACACGTCTTGTGCGAGAAGCCAATGGCCAAAACGACCGAAGAAGCGCGGGCCATGATCGATGCCTCCAAACGGACCGGTAAGAAGTTGACAATCGGTTATCAAAAACGTTTCAGATAGGATTCCTTGTATTTACATAAGATTTGCGAACAACAGCAATTAGGGAAATTTATTACGCCAAGGCAAAGGCTATTCGGCGTCGTGCGGTTCCAACGCCATGACCAACCGTATATAGCGATATCAAGAAATGGAAGTGGGATAACAAACTTGTTCCCTATTTGGAAGGAAATCGGCAAGCTGGCGGAAGAGCATAGCGTGAAGATCGGCATCGAGCTGCATGGCGGATTTTTGTGCCATACACCGTATACCATTCTGAAGCTGCGAGAAGAAACCTGCGATGCGATTGGCGTAAATCTGGATCCAAGCCATTTATGGTGGCAGGGGATTGGTCCCGTAGGCGCGATCCATCATTTCCATGCAAGGATACTTATCTGGATCAGGACAACATCAACATGTATGGATTGCTGGATATGCAACCTTACGGTGATGTGCAGACCAGAGCCTGGACTTTCCGCTCTGTAGGCTGCGGTCACTGCTTGTCCGAATAGTCCGACATAATCAGCGTTTTTCGGATTTTTGTGTATAATATGTAATAAGCCTCAAACACGAAGATCCTATGATGTCCGTCGAAGGAGAATTTAATCCTGCAGTAACCATCTGCAATCGATTTTGATCCGCGAGTAACCGCTTGATATGTATTGGACTTAAATCAGAAGTGGGAGGAAATTGAAAATGGGCAATCGGATATATAATGTAGTTATTATCGGTTATGGAGGCATGGGAAGCTACCATGCTCAATTGATCGAACCTGTTCAGCAGCTTGCCATTGGCGGTGTATATGATATTGTCGATTACCGGATGGAACTGGCTGCCGCTGCCGGCTATAAAACCTACGAAAGTCTGGATGCCGTTCTGACCGATCAGGCCGTGGATATTGTTTTGATAGCAACGCCTAATGACGTTCATAAAGAAATAGCGATCCAAGCACTGCAAGCCGGAAAACATGTCATTTGCGAAAAGCCGGTTACGATAACGAGCGCGGATTTTTCGGAAATTGTCGAGGTGGCGAAGAAAGAAAACCGCGTGTTTACGGTACATCAGAACCGCCGATGGGATGAAGACTTCCAAATTATCAAAGATATGATCGGCAAGAAGACCGTGGGCGAGCTTTTCCAACTGGAATCGCGGGTTCAGGGGGCTAACGGCATTCCAGGTGACTGGCGGCAACTGAAGGCGTACGGTGGAGGAATGCTACTGGATTGGGGAGTGCATCTGTTGGACCAGCTGCTTCAGATTACGGACAGCCAAATAGAAAGCGTAGCTGCTAAGTTAAGCTATATTTTGGGAACTGAAGTGGATGACGGCTTTACCAGCTTTATTGAGTTCAAGGACGGCCTGACAGCGGTCATTGAAGTGGGTACGACCAATTACGTAAAGCTGCCGCGTTGGTATATTAAAGGAACCGAGGGTACCGCAGTGATCAGGGATTGGGACTTGAGCGGAGAGATTGTCACCCGAAATCCGGATGTTGCTCATGTGGAACCAAAACCGATTCAAGCAGGTCAAGGATTGACGAAAACGATGGCGCCGCCGTCAGAGGAATCCACTCTGAAGTTCCCGATTGAGAAAATACCTGTGGCAGCAGAAAGCTTTTATGAAAATTTTGTCTCCGCCATCGAAGGAAAAGCGGAGCTTGCGATCAAAAGCGAAGAAGTGCATCGTGTGCTGGTACTGATTGAGACGATTTTTGAGGCGGCAGCAACCAAAAGCGTGATTCGAAGAACGATTTAAATCAGCTCTATTTTCGATTCGCCATAAGTGAGATATATAGGATCCTATATTTTGAGAACCTGTGAAAAATATTGAATCCTAAAGTTTCTCATAGGTTCTGGAATGAATGATTCGATGAGGGCATAAAACAAATGGAATTTTAAAATTAGACTATTCACCAAAAAGAGGAGAGCGGAAAAAAACAACCTCTTTTTGGTGAATAATTCCACTTAAACATCCCCCAAAGTAAGTGACCAATTAGGGCATCAAATGCCTAAACATAAGCCCCAGCTTTAACAGCAGCAGGTGGTCGGTATTCTTCAAATCCAGATTCAGCAGCCCCGAAATTTTCTCCAGCCTGTACAGCACCGTGTTGCGATGGATAAACAGCTCACGCGCGGTTTCATTCACTTGGCCGTTGTTGGCGAAATAGGCTTCAAGCGTGTGCATCATCTCGCCAGCGTATTCCTCGTCCTTGTCCAGCAGTGGACGGAACAAATAAGAGCAGTACCTGCCCATGACCTCCTGCGGAATATGCTTGAAGAGATAAATGAACTCCAGATCGGCAAACATGACAATCGGTTCGCTTAAACCGAGCTCTGTGCTGATTCTCTCGGCCTCGGCGCACTCCCGGAAGCCGTCTATGAACTCCTCCATACCCATTCTCACTTTACTGATAAAACATGTCCTTGCTCCTGCTCCGTGGTCCCATGCATGCATCAAATCTGCATACAAACGTGCGGAGTTCTCACACTGTCTGCGCTCCTTGGCCTCCTCTTCCAGAATGGGAAAGAGGGAATATATGCGGTTCATCACATAGAAATGATGGGATTCCAAGGAGGCCGCTTTCGGATGGTCCTGAAGCTTACCCTGAATCTCCCTCAGTCTGCGGCGCTGACTCTCATGGTCCCACGGATCAGCTCCTGTGGAGGATATCATGCATACGTAGGGTGTGCTCCACAATGTGCTTCGCAACGCTTCGGCAAATTCAAGCACCGTCTTCCGAGAGGCGTTTCCCTTCAAGTAACGCTCCATGGTCGCGCCAAGACGACTGCTTGCCGCAGAAGTCTCCTGATTCCGGATGACCTCCAGATGATAGGAAAGAATAACGGCAGCCTGGTGAAAAATACCCTCCATATCATGTGCTTCCAGCAGATTTTCGGTCTGAACCAGCAAGTAACCGTATGATTTTCCGTTTTTCAGCAGGGGGACCCGATACAACAGGTTATCTGCCGCCTTATAAAACCGATGGTCCTGATGCCAGGGCCAGTCGTTCAACAGCTCTATTTCGGAACAGCGTGTCACGTTATACAAGGCCTGTCCCTCAGAGGTGACGATGGCTACTGGACGCCCCAAAATGCTTGTGATGCTTTGAAAATAATTGGTGTACTCATCCGCCTGCATCGCAAAATCAACCAGCTTTTTCTGCGTTTCAAGCAATTCATTCAGCCGGCGGGTATCGCGTTGGAACTCGGATTGGAATAGAGCGGTGATCTGCTCGGAGAAGGTGAATTCAAAAGGCAGCTCAATTAGGGGGAAGCCCAACCGGTCGGCTTCAAGCAGGGCAATCTCTGGAATTTCCGCCCAGTAGCGGCCAAGCTTGATGCCAAGCCCGGAGGCTCCCCGTTCATTCAGCTTTTGCAGCAAATTGACAAATTCCTCGGGTGAATCCCTGATCGCATAAGCTGTAGTCAGCAGCAGTTCCCCTTCTTTTATCCAATTGATCACATCCGGCGCATCCATCAAATTAATGGAACTGATCGTTCGGAAAATTCCCTTTTTACCGGCGGCCAGCTTCCCTTCCGATAACGGATAGACCGTCAAGGCATCCTCTACAGTTAAATGCATTTTTAATCACTCCCATGATGCGTATATGATTCAGATGCCGAACACGACGTAACCTTTTAAGCCATTATATAGGCTTTCCTCGACTTTCTGCAATCCTTTTTGCCTCCATTGTGTAATATAATCTAACATAAATTACTGTTAATTCTGTTTTCAAACCAACGATAAGCCCATTTTGTTAGATTTAAAACCAAAATTGTGTCAGAAATATTTACATTCATATTTTTTAGCTTTATGATAGGACACAACTTCAAAGAGAAGAGGGGATTCAGATGCAGCTTACCCAAAATCAACAGGCTGCGGCCGAAAAGGGCAGCCGTTCCATGCTTGTTATCGATGATGTCGGCAAAATCTACCCCAATGGCACTGTAGCCGTGCAGCATGCGGATCTGCATGTGGGGGAAGGGGAATTTCTCTGTTTTGTCGGCCCTTCCGGTTGCGGTAAATCGACCATTTTTAATATGATTGCCGGTTTGACGGAACCGACCTCCGGTCATCTGTCCGTGCTGGACACCTCACCGAAGGAAGCGCGCAAGCAGAATGAGATTGCCTTTGTGTTTCAGGAGCATACCTTGCTGCCATGGGCCAAGCTGATTGATAATGTCACCATGCCTCTTACCTTGCGCGGCATATCCAGGAAGGAGCGTATCACCGAAGGAGAGCGGGTTCTTGAGCTGGTAGGCTTGAAGGAATATATGAAGGTGCTGCCCCGTGAGCTGTCAGGCGGAATGAAGATGAGGGTATCGATTGCACGAGCGTTGATATCCAGACCCAAGTTACTGTTAATGGATGAACCGTTTGGCGCCCTTGATGAAATTACCAGGCAGACACTGCAGGATGAACTGCTGAATATTTGGGAACAGGACAAAAAGATGTCGGTTCTGTTCATTACGCATAACGTGTTTGAAAGTGTGTTTCTATCGACAAGAGTAGTGGTGATGACGCCCCGTCCCGGTAAAATTTCGGATATCATCGATATTCCGTTTGCTTATCCGAGAGATGATGAATTCCGGACACGTCCGGAATTCGGTGAATATGTACGCAGCGTGTCCGCTGTGTTGAAGCATTGATAGCCAGAAATGAGAGGAGAGGGAAGAAAAATGGAAGAGATGGCAGCCAGTTCGGCCGTTGAAACGGCGGTAGGTATCCGGGCTTCTGCGAAGGAAATTGCCCGCAGTGGTTATCCATCAGGCGAGAATAAGATCCTGAGCCTGCTAAAGAAAGCTCTGCCGCCATTTGTGGTGTTTGTCCTGTTTATCGGCGGATGGGAGATGATCGTGCGGATGATCGGAATGCCTCCGTATATTTTGCCCAAGCCATCCGATATTGCGGCAGCGGCGGCCGAGAATAGTACCAATCTGATTACGTCGGTAAGCACAACCATTGTAGAGGCGTTGATCGGTTTTGCGATCAGTGTAGTGCTCGGTATTTCATTAGCCATTCTGCTGGCGCTGTCCAAAACGGTGGAAAAAAGCGTCTATCCGTACGCCATTATTCTGCAAACTATTCCGGTCGTAGCGGTAGCCCCGATCATTGTGATCTGGTTCGGAGCGGGGATTAATGCCATTGTGATCATCTCATTCCTGATCAGCTTTTTCCCGATTTTATCGAATACGCTGATCGGATTGAACTCAACGGATCAGAACATGAAAAATTTGTTTTATTTGTATAATGCGAGCAAGCTGCAGACTATCTGGAAGCTGCGATTTCCGGCAGCGCTCCCGTACATTATGGCGGGGCTGAAAATTTCATGCTCCAGTTCGGTTGTCGGAGCGATCGTGGGTGAATACATTGCCGGCATTGGCGGCGGACAGGGTGGACTCGGATACGGGATTACCGTTGCGGCAACCCGCCTGCAAACTCCTTATCTGTTCGCCTGCGGTTTAGCGGCATCCGTCTTGGGCATAGCATTTTTCCTGATCATCAATATGGTGTCGAACAAGCTTTTGAAGTCTTGGCATGAGTCGGCAATGAAATGATACCAGTACCGGGAGAGGGATCCAACATGTCCAAACATCATATGAACTTACGTTACAAGAAGTGGCTGCTGTCGGTTGCAGCTTTGATCATGCTGCTTCTGAGTGCATGCTCCAATTCCTTCGCTCCAGAACCCTCCGCCCCGGCGAAAGGGGAAGCCGGAACAGATCTGAAGCAGGTGAGGCTAATCGAGGGCTGGTACTCCAAAGGGGAAGATGGAGGCTATTTTGCGGCATTGCAGCAGAACTACTATAAGGACAAGGGGATCGAAATGACGATTCAGCCGGGAGGTCCCGAGGTGTCAACTATGCAGCTTGTCGCTGCGGGCAAAGCTGAATTCGGCATCTCTTATGCGGATGAAATTTTGAAGGCGCGGGAACAGGGAATCCCTGTTGTCGGTATCCTTGCCGGTTTTCAGAGCACACCGCAGGTTCTAATGTACCACAAAGGGCAAGACATCAAGGATTTCACCGACCTGAACGGCAAAACCGTATACATCGGTACAGCGGTGCCTTACTGGGAATATATCAAGAGCCAATACAATCTGACGGATGTAAAAGAAATGAAGTATAACGGACAGCTTGTTAATTTTATTAATGACCCCAATTCGCTGAATCAGGGTTACATCACGAACGAGCCTTACGCGCTTTCCCAGCAAGGGGTTGAGGTGGACTATCTGAAAATCGCCGATTCCGGTTATGCGAACTATGCGGATGTTCTTTTTACAACCGAAGACTACCTTAAAGAGCACCCCGATGTCGTAGAGGCTGTGGTGCAGGCAAGCCAGAAGGGTTGGAGCTATTATCTTGACAACTATAAAAAGGTAAACCCGCTCATTCAGACCTACAATCCGGATATGACGGTAGAAGCAATGAATTATGAGGCGGAGCAGGAAAAGCCCTTTATTCTTAACAAGGAATCCGAGGCAAACGGTATCGGTTACATGACAGAGAAACGCTGGAGCACCTTGCAGGATCAGATGATCAAGGGCAAAGGATTAACGAAGTCACAGGATGTCGCCAAGGCGTTCACGACCGAATATCTGATGAAACCATAAGTGTGAACCGAAGTATGTATAGCCTCAAACCAGAATTTTCAGGAAAATGAGGGAACTTTATATGTTCAAACTTGGAAATCGAAAGAGCTATTGGCAAGTGTCCGAAACGCTGGTGGATCTAAGGCGGACACAAAAGTACGGCAAGCCCATAACTCTTCCTGCACAGCCGCAGGAAGTCATATTTGATCTGGAGCATACAGCGGTCATTGTCATCGATATGCAGAATGATTTCTGCACACCGGGAGGCTGGCTGGATTCCATCGGGGCGGATACAACGCCGCTCCTGAACCCGGTCAGCCGGCTGAACCGGCTACTGCCCAAGCTGCGTAAAGCGGATGTGCCCGTCATCTGGGTAAATTGGGGCAACCGGGAGGACCGGATGAACGTGCCGCCATCCGTGCTCCATGTGTACAATTCAGACGGACGGGGCAACGGAATTGGGGACCCGCTGCCGGGGAACGGCTCCAAGGTGCTGGAGAAAGGCAGCTGGGGAGCAGCTATTGTCGATGATTTGGATGCGTCCCCTGATGATATCTATGTGGATAAATACCGCATGAGCGGGTTTTGGGACACACCATTGGACAGTATACTGCGAAATCTGAATATTCAGACGGTGTTGTTTGCCGGGGTAAATCTCGATCAGTGTGTCATGCATACACTGCAGGACGCGGCTTGCCTCGGATATGACGGCATACTTCTGGAGGACTGCTCGGCAACGAGCTCCCCGGCCTTCTGCTTGGAAGCCACCTTATACAATATCAAGCAATGCTATGGCTTCGTCGCTGATTCCACCTGGCTGGTGGAGGAGCTAAACGGGGCAGCGGCCCGTAAAGAGGGAAATGCACCGGAAGAGCCGGCTCCTCTGGAAGGGTGAGCTGAAGGGAGGGGATGACTCGATGAAAGATCAATGGAACGCCGCTGTCAACCAGGTGACAGTTGAACCGACAGGACAGGGAACGCTGAGCGGACTTAGCTTTATGACCAAGGATGTGTTTGCTGTCCGTGATCATACAAACGCCGCGGGCAATCCGTGTTGGCTGGAGACGCACAGCCCGGCGGCGGAGCACGCGGAAGTGGTCAGCCTGCTGTTGCAGGAGGGCGCGCGACTAACAGGCACGACTCATACGGATGAGCTGATGTTCAGCCTGAACGGTGAAAATGTCCATTACGGAACACCGGTGAATCCGAAGGCCCCGGACCGTATTCCTGGCGGTTCATCCAGCGGATCGGCGGTTGCCGTCGCCGCAGGGCTTGCCGACTTTGCCCTTGGAACGGATACGGGAGGATCGGTACGTGTGCCGTCTTCATACTGTGGAGTTTATGGAATGCGTCCGACGCATGGCAGTGTCTCCGAGAAAGGCGTTATCCCGCTCGCTCCCAGCTTCGACACCATCGGCTGGATGGCACGCGATCCCGAGACGTTGCGCCGGGTAGGTGAGGTGCTTCTGCCACAGACAACCTCGGGTTCCGGCTTTAGCCGTGTGCTGATCGGTGAGGATGCCTGGGAGCTGGCTGACACGGAGAGCAAAGAGGCGCTTACCACTTGGCTGGAGTTGCTGTGCGGCTTGGCTGAGAGCCATGAAGCTGTTCGCATCGCCCCGCAGGGTCTGCCTGAATGGATGGCCATGTTCAGGACGATCCAGGGCTACGAAATATGGCAGGAGCATGGGGCCTGGATTGAACGTGAGCAGCCAGTCTTCGGACCGGATATAGCCGGACGTTTCTCCTGGGCAGGCACCATTGAACGTGCTGATCAGGAGAAGGAAGCAGAACGTCGGATTGAGGTGCGCAAGCGCATGGCCGACCTGCTTGGAACGGATGCGGTGCTTGTGATACCGACGACTACCGGAGCGGCCCCGAAGTTGGGACTAAACGGGCCGCCAATTGAAGAACGAAGAGTGCAAACGATGCGTTTGACCTGCATTGCCGGCTTGTCGGGACTGCCGCAGCTTACGATCCCCGCTGCCGAGGTACTGGGCTGCCCGGTCGGTATTTCCCTCATCGCCGGCCCGGGACAAGATCGGCGTCTGCTGGAATGGGCCGCATCCCTTGTTCCGGCAGTAACAAGGATAAAATCATCGTTCGATGTATAAGAAGCCATTAAGCCATGTGAAAAGAACATCAAAGCCGCAGAAGAAAGGGTGTCAGTTATGTTTCAACGATATGAAGGAACGGTATGGGAGGAGCGCTTTTTGCCCCGTCTGACAAGCAAACAGGTCAAAGAACTGCCAAAGGAGAAGGCGCTGGTTATTCTGCCGGTCGGAGCTGTGGAGCAGCATGGATCCCATCTGCCTGTATATACGGATACTTTGATTGGAGAGGCGACATTAACACAAACGCTGGAGCGCGTGCGGCCGGATAAGGAGATTTGGCTGTTGCCTCCGATCTCGTATGGCAAAAGCAATGAGCATATCGGGCTGCCGGGCACCATTTCCTTGTCTGCGAGTACGCTGCATGCCATAATGCTGGACATTGCAGAAAGTCTGAAGGCCAGCGGTTTTCGCAAGCTACTGCTGTTTAATACGCATGGAGGCAATATGGATTTGCTGAATACCGTATCACGGGAAATCCGGATCAGAACGGGGATGATGGTTTTCTATCTCAGTCCCAGCAGTCTGAATGTGGCGGAGGACCTCCTGTCTTCCGAGGAACTGGAATACGGTATTCACGGTGGCGATTATGAGACTTCTTTGGTGATGTCCATCAAACCGGACTGGGTGCAGAAGGAGTTCCTTGTCAAAGAGCTTCCCGATATGTCCTCGTACCGCTTTCTTACATTAGAAGGAAAAATACGCTTCGCCTGGAAGATGGCTGATATATCCGCTAGCGGCATTGCTGGAGATGCTACGACGGCCACGCCTGAGAAAGGAAGAATCATCCAGGAACGAATTACGGCGATTCTGTCGGAGGCGCTGGAGGAGCTGTGTGATTTTGAAATCACCGATGTCCGCGGGACTGAGCCGGTTCAGCAGTCGACAGGAAGCCGTCCGTGAAGCTCGTCAGTCTTAAACACGGCGATGGGGAGCGGGCCGCGATTGAGCATGAAGACCGATTTTTTCTACTGGAGGAGATCAATAGGGCGGAAGGAAGTGCATGGGGAACCACCGTCATGAAGATATTGCAGCAGGGTCAGCTGGAGGAGCTTGTTCAGTGGTATCAGAAGCACGGGAACAGAACATGGTCATCGAGCCCTTTCATACCGACGGAGGAGGCCATACTGGCTCCTCTCTTCCGCCACCCCCGCAAAATATGGGGAATTGGCATGAATTATGTACAGAAAGCGATTGATCTCGCATCCACTCCTCCAGAGCTTGAGCCGGTCTGCTTTATGAAGCCGGACTCCAGCCTGATTGGGCCGGAAGAGTATATCCGGCTGCCGGCTCAGTCCGTGAATGTGACATCCGAAGCGGAGCTTGGTATTATTATCGGCCGAAGCTGCAAAAATGTGCCGGAAGAACGCGCGCGGGACGTCATCGCCGGTTTTGCTGCAACACTGGACATGACAAGCCAGGACATTCACGCACGGAATCCCAGATTTCTACAGCGATCCAAGGTATTCGACACATTTTTCAGTCTCGGGCCACAACTAATAACACCTGACGAAATAAGCGATTTGCAGAGCCTTGCCGTTGAAACCGTGTTGAACGATGAGGTTATTCATAGCAATACCGTGTCTCGTATGATTTATCATCCATGGTTCATTGTCTCGTATTTTTCACAGATGATGACTCTCTATCCGGGCGACGTGATCATGACGGGCACACCGGGGTCCGTTCGGATTCAGCACGGAGATGTTGCCGAATGCAGAATCAGTAGCTTTACGACGCTTCGTAATCCCGTAGCGGATGCAGAATACAACCATCAGTAATTTTACTTGGGGAGTGGTAATGAGATGAACAAGTACAGACAAAAGGGATTTGCTGTTTTACTGGTAGCAATGTTTTCCTTATCAACATTGCTGGTGGCTTGCGGCAATCAGCAAACTGCTCAAAATGCCGCTGCCGAGACATCAGGTCCCACTGGGAACAGCGGGGAACTCACGGCAGTCACACAGGTGACGAACTGGTTTGCACAGGCGGAGCATGGCGGTCTGTATGCGGCAAAGGAGCAGGGATATTACAAAGAGGCTGGTCTGGATATGACCATCCAGGCAGGGGGGCCGCAGGTGTCTCCCACACAGATCGTGGCTTCCGGCAAAGCGCAGTTCGGACTTACCACGGCGGATCAGCTGCTGGTCGCCCGTGAAGAAGGAATTCCTTTGGTAGCGATTGCGACCATTTTCCAGAAAAGCCCGCAGGGACTCATGGTTCATGCCAATCAGAATATTTCCTCCCTTGCCGATTTGAATAACCGTACCGTTTACGTGGGGGCAGGCTCGGTGTTCTGGGATTATGTGAAGAACAAATACCAATTGAATCATGTGAAGGAAATGGCTTATACCGGTTCCCTGGCTCCTTTTATCCCCGATGAAACTTCTGCCATTCAGGGTTATGTAACCAGTGAGCCGTACGAGATGAAGCAGCAGAATGTGGACGTTAAATTCCTGCTGCTGGCAGATGCCGGTTATAATCCGTATTCCAATGTGCTGTTCACGACAGAGCAGTATATTCAGGACCATCCTGATCTTGTGCGTGCCTATGTTGAGGCTTCGATGAAGGGCTGGGATTATTACAAGACCAATTATGATAGCGTGAATGACGTCATTTTAAAGGAAAACCCGGATTTTACAAAAGAAAAGCTGAACTATGCGGCGAAAGCGCTCATCCCGTTCGTATATGAAGGTAATGCGGCGGAACACGGTGTCGGCTATATGAAAGAGGAGCGCTGGGCGGAGCTGGGACAGCAGTTGATGAAGATTGGAGCATTGAAAAAAGAGCCCGATGTCAGCAAGGTATTCACGGATAAGTTCCTGCCGCATTCTTAGGAGGAGAACGGTCCTCTGGGTGGGTTGAATGAAAGCATACGGGAGGGGAACCGAATGAATGAACATTGGACAGCCATTCTGAAAGAACGCATCGATTCTGAGCTGCTGCAGTGGGAGGAGCCAGCAATCGCCAAATATTCGATGGATTATCATCACTTCTCTCCTGTGCTGACCAGCCAGCTACAGGGAAAGGTCGCCGAGTGTATCGCCAGTCCACGCACCGAGGATGAGTTTGACACTCTGCTATCCATTGCCGCGGAGCTGGGGGTTCCACTTACTGTTAGGGGCAACGGCACCGGCAACTATGGACAATGTGTCCCGGTCACAGGCGGAATCGTGCTGAATCTGGCCAAGTACAACAAGGTGCTTGAAACAGGAGAAGGCATAATGCGGGTTCAGGCTGGGGCAAGGCTGGGCAAAATGGAATCCACTGCGCGCAAGGCGGGCTATGAGCTGCGAACGATGCCTTCCACCTTTCAAACTGCGACGATCGGCGGTTTTTTGAGCGGTGGTTTTGGCGGCATCGGTTCGATTAGTTGGGGAACCATCTGGGACGGGCTGGTACGTTCCCTGAAAATCAAGACCGTCGAGATTCAGCCCCGTACCATTGAGCTCCAAGGAGAAGAGGTGCTGCCTTACCTGCATACCTACGGTACGATTGGCATTCTGTCCGAGGTGGAAATCAATCTGGCCCCGCGGGTGGAATGGATGCAGTGGGCAGTAACCTTTGATAGCTTTGAACAAGCTTTTCGCTTCGGGCAGTTGGTTGCTGAAGATACGTCCGTTGTCAAGAGGCTCATTTCGATTCATGAATGGCCGATTCCATCCTATTTTGTACCTCTTGATATTCCCGAAGGGCGTACCGCTGTGCTGCTTGAAATAGACACGGCCTGTGAAGCGCGGCTGGAGCGTGTCATAGTAGAAAACGGTGGGTTATCGTCTAAAAAGGTCTCCGCCGAGCAGTATCATAAAGGCGTCGGTGTATCCGACTTTACATGGAACCATACTACCCTGTGGGCGCGCAAGGCAGACCCGGGCTTGACCTATCTGCAACTGAATTTTGATCCTGCCCATGCCCTTGAGCAAATCTCGGCTATGAAAAAAGAATATCCGGAAGTGATGAATCATATAGAATTTGCCCGGCAAAACGGAAATTTGCTGATTTCTGGCCTGCCGCTGGTTCCCTTCACAACGGAGGAACGCCTGAATCAACTGATGGAGCATTACGAGGAAAACGGGGTTGTAGTCAATAATCCGCATACCTGGGATTTAAAGGAAGGCGGACGATCATACGCCCACGACCATTTGTGGGAGATCAAACACCGCAACGATCCGAAGGGAATTCTGAATCAGGAGAAATTAAAGCATCAGGCTGTCAGCGGCATTTGATCAACGGGTGACAGGAGATTGACATACAGCAGCAGCTAATGTTCCCTACGGATTTTTATAGTAAATCTGGATCTACAGCAAAGGAGCGAGTCGCATGAAATTTGGAAATGTGGTCATCCACCGCAAGGTTCCTTGCACGATGCGTGACGGTGTAACGTTGTATTCAGATATATACATGCCTGATGAGACGGGAAAATATCCCGTACTGCTGATGCGCCAGCCTTACGGCCGGTCGATTGCCTCCACCGTTACACATGCCCATCCCGTCTGGTATGCCAATAAGGGATATATCGTTGTAATCCAGGATGTCAGGGGACGGGGAGAGTCGGAAGGCGAATTTGATCCGTTTGTACAGGAAGCAGAGGACGGATTTGATACCATCGAATGGGTAGTAGGTCTGCCCGGCTCGACCGGGAAAGTAGGCATGTACGGTTTCTCTTATCAAGGGCTCACACAATGGGCTGCGGCTTCTCTTCACCCGCCTGCGCTCAGAGCGATTGCGCCGAGCATGTGCCCGGCAGACATGTACCACGGCTTATTTTACCCACATGGCTCCTTCGCGCTTGGCAATCATCTGCCGTGGGCTTTTCAGCTGGCTCGTGATACGGCGCAAAGGGCGGGTGACTTCGAGACGGCCGAGCAATGCTCAAGGTTTATGCGCAGCCCCGAGGAGATACTCTGGAAAATGCCGCTGAATGAAAGACATCCGATTCTGGAGCAATACTTTCCCGCATTTTATGATTGGATCGATCATATAGCGTACGATGAGTACTGGGAGCGGATGAACTGGATCGACGAGATCGTCGAGGGGCCGGTGCCAGCTTTGCATATTGGCGGCTGGTATGACGGTTTCCTGATGGGTACGCTGCAGTCATTCGAGGCTCTACAAGCTACTGCCACTCCGGATTGCTTTCATCGGCTCATTGTTGGCCCGTGGGCCCACATTCCATGGGGGCGCAGAGCAGGCGGAATCGATCATGGAGAGCAGGCGGACGGCGGACATCATCTGGAGCAACTGCGCTGGTTTGATTATTGGCTGAAGGGCAAGGAAGACACGGAATTGTCTGGAGAACCGCCGATCCGTTATTTTGACTCCTTGAGTCATAAATGGCATACGGCGGAACAACTGCCTTCTGTACTTGAGAATGAGTCCTCTGCGTCTGAATGGTTCTATTTATCGGGGTCACAGACCCCGGCAAACGGTGCGGCAGGAGGCGGCAGACTGGAAAGGCGTAAGGAAGACGTGGAGGAGGCTGTGCCGGATGTATTCGTATACGACTCGCGTCTGCCGATGCGTCTGGACTCCTACCTGCCGTCCGACCGCATTGCCATTCAGGAAAGGCAAGAGATTCTGGTATATACGGGAGGGCCGCTTGCAGAGGATATCCCGATTTTTGGGTCCCCGGAGTTGTCCGTGCAGTACCAGACACTGGGAGGTCCGACGGATCTGGTGGCCGTCCTCACGACCGTATCCGAGAATGGAACGGCCCGGCTGCTCAGCGTGGGCCGTACGGAAATCTGTAGTGAAGGAGCAGAAGCCTCCAATGAATGGACTACTGCGCGGATCAGGTTGCGTCCCTTGGCAGCCACCCTGTCGGCTGGCACGTATATCCGGCTTGAATTGACAGGCAGCGCCTTCCCATTGTTCGCCCGGCATCCGAACGGTGTCAGGGGTGAGACGAACAGCACGGGAACAGGCGGGCTGAAGATTGCCACCACGGCTGTGCGCAGTACAGAACAGGACATATCCTGTTTGAAGCTGCCAGTGAAAAGATGAAAAGCGAGACATAAATAAAAATCAATCAAAGTGAGGTTGAATGTATATGGTGAACATTCCAGGACTGGTTGCCGGTAATTTTGAGAATTGTCCCGTCCACAAAATTTCCGTACAGGATACGAACAAGTTCATACTGCTATGCGACAGGGAGCAGGTGCCTTTCACTTCATTTGTAGAAATCTTCGAGGTGGGAGGCAGAACTCCATCCAATGAACACCGGGAAGCTTATGAATATTTTTATGTACTGAAAGGGGATGGGATTGCTAAAGTTGGCAGCGAATATGAGACTCCGATCCGCCAAGGCTCATTCATTATTATTCCGCCAGGCAACCATCACGATATTATCAATACGGGCAGCACACGCCTGTATTGTCTGACGACCATGGTACCGGACGAATTGTTCTCGGATATGATCAAAGCAGGCCCTGCCGCCGAGCTGGATGAGGAGGATCTGGCCGTGCTTCAGGCGCTGGCTACCGCGCAATGAGTACAGGGCTGCATTTCATTAATGTACAGCTTCCGCATCGGGAAGACCCCCATCTGTATGAACTAAAGGCGGAGGGTGGGAAATGGGTTAGCATCCGCCGGCAAGACCATTTCCTTGATGCGGGGGATAACGCCGCTTCCCGTCTGATTGCTCCGCAGCAGGCCGGATCGGACCTGAAACGGCTGGCAGACGCGGATTGCATTGATCTGCGGGGCGGCATTATGCTTCCCGGGCTGGTCGACTGTCATATGCATCTGGACAAAGCCTTTTCACTCGAACAGGTGCCGAACCGCTCCGGCACGCTTCAGGAAGCCATTCATAATTACAGCCAGGCCGTACAGAGCTTCAGCAAGGAGCAGTTGGCGGAGCGCATGTGGACGGCCGCCAGAATGGCGCTGAGCTACGGGACCACGACCATAAGGAGCCATCTTGACTTCCCTGTTCATCTGGGGAGAGAGGTGGCCTTTAGGACGATTGAGGCGGCCTTGGAGGTACGGGAGAAGCTAAAGGACAGTATGGCGATCCAATATGCGTTGATGGTTCCGTTCCGCGCCAATCATGAAGCTGCGGATGAGGCAGTCGAGGAAGCACTGTGTATGGGGATTGATGTACTGGGCGGTGCCCCTCATCTGGCAGACGACCCTGAAAGGGAGATTGGCAGGGTTTTTCGGCTGGCAGAACGTTTTGGGGTACCCGTTGATCTGCATGCGGATGAAAGTGACGATCCCGGGAAAAGAACTGTGCTAAGCATAGCAGAGCATACGATTGGCTGCGGTTATCAAGGCAAGGTGACGGCAGATCATCTGTGCTCGCTGTCTGCAATGACGGAAAAGGATGCACAGCATGTGATGGAGAAGATGAAGGAAGCCCGTCTGAACGCGGTAACGCTGCCTGCTGTGAACCTGTATCTTCAGGGACGGGAGGATCGCGGCCTGGTAAGACGGGGCACAACACGAATTCGTGAGCTGCTTGCAGAAGGTATTCCGCTGGCAGCGGCCTCCGACAACATTCAAGACCCGTTCCATCCGTTCGGGCGTGGGGATCTGATACAGATCGCCCAAATCACATCGTATGCGGCCCATATGGGCAGTGAACGGGACCAAGTACAGCTGCTGCGGATGATCACGGATATACCTGCTGGGATTACAGGCTGCGAAGGGTACGGAATAGAAGAAGAGCATGCCTGCAACTTTGTTGTAACGGATGCGGCTGATGTGACGCAACTGCTGTCAGGCACAAAAATGAGCCGCTGGGTGTATACCTGCGGCGGCTGGCAGTCCGCTCTGCATGCAGCTCAGGCATATGCGTAAGGCCGTATAAAGTAATGGCATCAAACAGAATTGAATTGTCAGTTATAAAAGGGGAGAGGAAGTGGGGGCATAATGGTTGCATCGATTACAGGAACACAGACGATGGTTGTTAGCCCTCATTATTTGGCAAGCGCGGCCGGATCGCGTATTTTGCAGCAGGGAGGCAATGCCTTTGATGCCGCTGTGGCGGTGAGCGCCTGTCTTGCTGTCGTATACCCGCATATGACGGGACTGGGTGGCGATTCCTTCTGGCTGACTTATAGCACCCAGGAGCGAAAAGTCAGGGCCTATAATGCGAGCGGCCGTTCGGGCAGCCGGGTTACAGCCGCCTGCTTTGCGGGCGAATCCGCCATCCCGCAGCGGGGACCTCGCAGCGTCATTACCGTGCCGGGCATGGTGGACGGCTGGGATGCCGTACTGCGCCAATATGGCTCAAAGACGCTGGCAGAGGTGCTTGAGCCCGCGATCTACTATGCGCTGGAAGGCTTCCCGCTGTCGCCGAACCAGCATGTCAATACGGCCGAGCGCTTCGAGGTGCTGGAGGCTTATCCGCAGACGGCTGCCATCTATCTGCCCGGAGGGAAGGTCCCCGAGCAGGGTAGCCGCTTTGTGCAGGCTGCTTTGGGAGGCAGCCTGCAGCAGCTTGCGGATCACGGTCGGGACGTATTTTATTCAGGCAGTGTTGGCCAGGAGATAGTTCGCTCACTTACGGAGCAGGGCGGTCTACTGACGCTGGAGGATTTTGCGAGGCACAGAGGTGAATGGGTGGAGCCGATCAAAGGGAGTTACCGTGGTCTTGACCTTTACCAGGTTCCACCGAACTCACAGGGTTTTACCGGCATTATGGCGCTTCATATTCTTGAACAGTTTGATGTGGGCAGTATAGAGCACGGTTCCTTTGATTACTATCACCTGCTTGTAGAGGCACTGAAGCTGAGCTTCCACGACCGCAACCGGTATTTGACCGACCCTCGATTTTCCTCCATCCCTCTGGACCGTATGCTGTCCAAGTCCTACGCCGCGGATCTGGCAGCCTGCATCGATATGGGCCGCTCCCTGCCGATGGATACCCAGCCAGTAGGCAATGATACGGCATACGCAGCGGTAGTAGACGAAGAGGGCAATGCCGTCTCCTTTATCCAGAGCCTGTATTTTGAATTTGGCTCGGCGGTGACAGGAGGAGATACCGGCATTCTGCTGCAGAACCGGGGTTCGTTCTTTTCCCTTGATCCGTCGCATGTGAATAGGCTTGAACCCGACAAGAGAACATTTCATACGCTGATGCCGGCGATGGTCTGTCGCAATGGGAAGCCGTATATTTTATATGGCACCCAGGGAGGGGAAGGTCAGCCGCAGACGCAGACCGCGCTGCTGACCCGCATGGTCGATTACGGCATGGACCCGCAGACCGCCGTGCATGAACCGCGCTGGGTGTGGGGTCGAACCTGGGGGGAAGAAACGCAAGAGCTGAGACTGGAAGGTCGGATCGCTAAAGAAGTGCAGCGTCGTTTGAAGTTGGCCGGGCACGCGGTAAAACCGGTTGAGGATTTTGCTGGAGCCATGGGGCACGCGCATGCCATTTTGATTGATGACAGCAGCTTACGGCTCGGCGGCACGGACCCCCGCTGCGATGGAGCGGCCATCGGCTGGTAATCCAGGAACGGAACATGGCCCTAACATTACACAGTAGAAACGCCCTGATCGGGAAGGAAACTATTTTCTTTCCTTCATCAGGGTGTTTTTTGCTGTCTCTTTGTCCCCGCCCGGATATGTTGCAGTTAACTTGAAATAAGCTCGTACAAGTCGCCCTGTAATTGGAGATTTCCGGGTTTGCCCCCTTGAAGACTGCTTTCGTGCGATACACTCCAGGCATGCGCTCGTCCGGAAACCAGGGCGGCTGTTGACTGACGACGATAAACACGCCCTGCCATAGTTCGAGCCAGAACAAGTGGCCATGCCAAGCGGGCAATGGACCTTGCTCGTGGCGTGTGGACACTGAAACTTCAAATGTCCGTTCTCCAGACCCAATAGGTCATGGCAAATCCCATCGAACAGCGTGGTGTGCCTTTGCTGGTCATCCCTTCAGGACGCACCTTCTCGTTACGAAGATTAAGTCGAACTTTCATCTTATTCATCTGTTGCCTGATCTTCAATCTGTTTTTTTCGGAGATGGTGTTACTCCAGGAAGTTCGCGTCTTATAGGCAAGCTCATTCTCGATCATATAGGAATACGGTATTAGCTCTTTCAAGTCGTCCTGCAATAACGCTCGCAACTTCGCAGTTGATAGCACCCTACGAACTGGGGGCATGTGCTATACTTTGAAGATTTTTTTGGACAACATGGATTATGTATTTCCATTTTAAACCACAAAGAAACTAAACATTTTACAGTATAAACTTAAATTTTTGCAGGTTAAATATGAAGGAAGCTATGATAAAATCACTTTTGTAATCGCTTACAAAAAATCATTGTAAAGAAATGCTGTTTTAGGTCTACTACGGGCTGCACGGCATCCTAGTAAGGCTTAATGCAAATTAACCAAAGAGGAGGAATGTCTAATGAAACAAAAAAGAATGAGATTATTTTAGTGATTTTAATTTGTTTTTCGCATACAGGACCAGTAGGAACCGCCAGTAAACTACGGTGCTGACTACCAGTCAGACGCAATTCATATTTATGTATCTATGGATGGATGGTTGACCCACTAGTAGAATTTTACATTGTCAACAGATGGGGCAACTGGCGTCCGCCAGGAGGCACTGCAACTTTTAAGCAGTATTGAAGTGTTCGGACATCGAAACGTACGAGTGAAATGCAAATGAGGAAGATGAATAAAGTTTCGCTTACGGTAGAGGAAATGTCAAAGTAGTGGGAGTGCAAATTTGATTAGTAATACACTTACGATCGGCGGAGGCGGTGGTACGAATCCAACTCATCCAAGCACAGGTACGAAAATGGAAGCCGAGAGTATGACCAAGGGCGGTCAGTACACCACGAATATCAGCTCGCCGTTCTCAGGAGTCGCTTTATACGCCAACAAGATTCGGTAAAATACACGCAGTATTTCGAAAGTGGTACCCATAATTTCTCACTCCGTGGTGCTTCGAATAAATCCAATTTGTAAGGAGGTAGAACCATGTTTAAAGTTAAAACAGGAAAATGGGTGGCGATCGGGTCGCTCATCGTGTCTGTGTTCATGGGCTCGCTGGTGATGTCCGACGACGAGGCCCTTGCGGCTGATTGTTCGAACGGCTATGTAGCATTAACCTACGACGATGGTCCTAATCCCAACACCACCACAACACTGCTTAACGCACTGAAGCAAAACGGCTTGCGCGCGACGTTCTTCAACATTGGACAGAATTCGCAGAATTACCCTTCACTCGTACGCGACCAGCAGGGAGCAGGCATGTGGATCGGCAACCATTCATGGTCGCATCCATATATGACACAACTGAGTACCTCACAAATGTCTTCGGAAATTACACGCACGCAACAAACGCTGAAGTCCATTACCGGCACGGCACCGAAGTTGTTCCGTCCGCCGTACGGCGATACCAACGCGACTTTGAAGTCAATCGAGACCCAAAACGGTCTTACCGAAGTGCTGTGGAACGTTGACTCCCAAGACTGGAACGGCGCCACCACCGCCCAGATCGTAGCCGCCGTGGGCAAGATGAAAAACGGCGACGTGATCCTGATGCATGACCAATATCAGACTACGCTCCAAGCGGTTCCGCAGATTGCTCAGAACCTCAAGAACCGGAACCTATGCTCTGGCATGATCTCGCCGAGCACCGGCCGGGCGGTCGCACCTGACGGTGGAAGCACTGGAAGTGGGCCAAGCATAGGTACGAAAATGGAAGCCGAGAATATGGCCAAAAGCGGTCAGTACACCACGAATATCAGCTCGCCGTTCTCAGGAGTTGCTTTATACGCCAACAATGATTCGTTGAAATACACGCAGTATTTCGAAAACGGTACCCATAATTTCTCACTCCGTGGTGCTTCGAATAACTCCAACATGGCCAGAGTTGACTTAAAAATCGGTGGACAGACAAAGGGAACCTTCTACTTCGGTGGGAGCAGTCCTGCGGTCTACACCTTAAACAATGTCAGCCATGGAACCGGAAATCAAGAGATAGAGCTCGTTGTAACAGCCGATGACGGGACATGGGATGCTTACATTGACTATTTAGAGATCAACTGAAAACCCCGAAGCGGTAAATAATCCTTTCAAACAAAAAAAGGTGGAACTTTTCTATTCAAGAAAAATTCCACCTTGCTGTTCCAATCTATTTTTCAGGAGCTTCCTCGTCTGTTTCTTCACTTTCACAATTCAACTGCCACTCTATTCCGAATTTGTCTTTAAGACTACCATAGCATTTACTCCAAAATGTTTCTTGAAGCTCCATGCCTACTTCTCCACCTTCTTTCAGTTTATCAAATAGTGATTTAATTTTATCAATGTCCTTATTGACGAAGGAGAGGCTTATATTGTTTCCGACAACAAAAGGCATGCCAGGAAAAACATCAGAAAACATAACATTACTCCCATCGATATCAAGGCGTGTATGCATGACTAAATCTTTTGCTTCTTCTGGCAGCTGATATTCAGGGTTAGGCGGCGTTTGAGCAAAGGTCATGATTTCTGGTTTATCCGTTTCAAATACTTCTGCGTAAAATTCCGCTGCTTCACGGCAGTTCCCATTAAAATTAAGGTAAACATCAATGGACATGCGATTCACTCCTTCGGATTAATTCGTTGAACAGACTGTGGCTTTAACATTTATTATTTACCTGTACATAAACAAAAATACTAACGTCGAAGGACAGTTCATCGGCATAAACAAAACAGGCTGTCCTTAAAAGGCAGCCTGTTTTGTTCTGCTTTTCATTCAAATGTTGAGCAAACTTATGCAAGAAACGGCAGATATGTTTATTGGATGATCAAAAACAGGACAAATGTATTTTGTGATACAAAAGTAACAAATTCGAAGAAAGGGTTGACAAGCAGCAAGGAGAAATTTACAATTTCATATTAGTGATAATGATTATCAATATCACTAATTTTAAATAACGCTGCAATGACTACATACTAAAGGGGTTTTAAAGAATGAATAGCAAGATGAACAAGAGGTTTTACATGTTTTTATGTGTATTTACTGTTTGGATCTTGGTTCTTTCGGGCTGCGGCAACGCTGGAGGCACCTCCGAGTCCTCTACCAAGCAGTCTGCAACCGACACAACCGACACGAAAAAGGAGGCAAGCACGGACTCTGGTACCCGTACCGTATCCACAGTCATGGGGGATGTTGAGGTTCCTGCCAATCCTCAACGTGTGGTGGTCAACTGGTATATTGGGGATGTATTTACATTGGGAATGACACCAGTTGCGGTATCAGGCTGGTCGCAAAAAACCATGCCTTTTTTCGATAAGCTAAATGGAGTTCCAAATATTGAAAAGTGGGAATCCGAGGAAATCATGAAGTATGATCCTGACTTGATCATTACATATGATACAAAGGATTATGACAAGCTGTCCAAAATTGCGCCTGTCTTGGTGATGCCTGACAATAAAATGACAGCACTTGAACGGGTTAAATTCTTAGGACAGGCCACGGGTCATGAAGCAGAAGCTGACAAGGCGATTGCTACCTTTGAAAGCAAGCTCAATGACGCTAAGGAAAAATTAAAATCCGACATTTTCAAAGACAAAACCTTTAGTATATTCGAGGATTGGGGTAGCGACTCCTACGGAGTATATTATGAAACAGGCTCACGCGGCGGAACGTTGCTGTATAACTATATCGGACTTCACAAACCGGAAAAACTCGAAAAGTTAGTTAAAGATTCAGGAGAGGGCAGAGGGTCTTTATCTTATGAGGTGGCTGCTGAATATTTTGGCGACTATGTCCTCTGGTTCAAGCAGGAGGGTAAGGAATCTCAGTTTGCCAAAACGAAAATATGGAGCAGTATCCCGGCCGTGAAAAATGGGAATATCATCGAGATTCCAGCGGATTATGCAGGCCTGTTCTACTACTCTGACGTTTTGAGCATGACGGGGCAATTGGACTATATCACAAATAGATTGCTGGAAAAGACGAAGTAAGCAGAGCATATAATTGACCCATTAAGGATGTAATGTATGTCTACTCATAAAGAGCAAAACAAAAAAGGAACACTTCATTTTCTGGGATATATGATCTTGGGGCTGATCCTGCTGCTGCTTGTAACCGCAGCTTCTATAACATTTGGAGCCGCGGAAATGAGCTTGAAATTAGCATGGGGCGCTGTGTTTCAGTTTGATCCTGGTATTACAGAGCATCAAATTATTCACACTCTTCGTTTCCCGCGTACGGTTGCTGACATCATTGTAGGGGGCAGTCTGGCCGTTTGCGGGGCCATTATGCAGGGAACTACCCGTAACCCGCTGGCAGACTCCGGGCTCATTGGTATTAGCTCAGGATCGACATTTGCTATTGCATTATGTATGGCCTTTTTACCGGGTCGTACCTATGCAGAAACGATGCTGTATTCCTGTCTGGGTGCGGCAGTGACTACTGGAATTACGTATTACATTGCATCTATAGGTAAACGGGGGATGACCCCTCAGCGTCTGGTGTTAGCCGGAATGTCGATCTCCATGCTTTTTGGTGCGTTTAGTTCTTTTATTGCTATTAAATATAAGATCGGCCAAGCACTTGATTATTGGACGGCAGGTGGGACAGCCAGCGCCCAATGGAACGAATTGGCTATCATTGCACCCTTATTCATATTGGGCGTGATCTGTGCCATTATTCTTTCTCCCTCCATCACAATCTTAAGCTTCGGAGAGGATGTTGCATCAGGCTTGGGTATTCGTGCCAATAGAATCAAAGGCTTTTCGACCTTAATTGTCTTGGTGCTCACAGGGCTTTCTGTCATTGTGGTGGGTCCTATTGGTTTTGTGGGTCTGATTGTACCGCACATCATGCGTCATCTGATCGGAACGGATTATCGGTATATCATTCCTGCTTCAGCACTGTATGGTGGAGTTTTTTTAGTAGTAGCGGATTTGCTGGGAAGACTTATTAACCGTCCCCATGAAACACCGTTGGGTATTATCTTTGCATTGGTGGGTGTACCTTATTTTCTCTACCTTGTGCGTAAGCAAAGGAGGGAGTTTAGTTGAACCAGCCTCGCAATGCAACTGCCAGAAGTATAGGGATTATTGTATTGTTAGCTGTGCTGACGATCCTGGTGGCGATGCTCAGTATGAATGTGGGCAAGATGAATCTGTCCCCTATGGAAGTATTCAAGGTTATCATTGGTGAGGGGACTCGCAAGCAGAATCTGATTGTGTTTGATTTTCGCCTGCCGCGTATCGTTCTAGGTATATTGGTTGGCATCGGTATGGCTATTTCGGGTTGTATTATGCAAAGCTTACTTAAAAACGACATGGCCAGTCCTGGTACGCTGGGAATCAGTTCCGGCTCCGGTTTGTTCGTACTTTTGTATGTTACTGTATTCACCAGTGAGGGATTGTTTTCGCCCATCGTCCTGCCGGGACTGGCCTTTGCAGGGGGCATTGTAGCGGCGATCCTCATTTTCTTGTTCGCCTATAGGCGGAGGAAGGAAATTTCGCCGACCGGCTTGATTTTAACAGGCGTTGCTATGGGCAGTGGTTATTCCGCATTGTCATTGATGATTACACTGAAGCTAGATGAGAAGCAATATGATTTTGCTTTGCGTTGGCAGGCTGGAAATCTGTGGGGAGATGACTGGAGCTACATTATGGTACTGCTTCCTTGGGTACTCATCATTAGTTTTTACGTCTTTTATAAGTCGTACACTCTTAATGCGTTGAACCTGGGGAACCAGACGGCATCGGGACTGGGGGTAGCGATCAAAGGGGAATTTATTGGTCTTACTATTGCTGCGGTGGCGCTTGCTTCGGGTAGCGTAGCCCTTGGCGGGAACTTCTTTTTTGTAGGTATGGTTAGTCCACATCTGGCGCGCAAGCTGGTAGGGCCTAATCATAAGCTGCTACTGCCTACAACAGCGTTGGTAGGAGCACTCGTTATCCTGATCGCGGATACGATCACCCGAACCATTAGTTTTGGTGTAGATATCCCGACAGGCATCATTATCACGATCCTGGTGACTCCTTATTTCCTCTATTTATTGTCGAAGGCCAACTGATTCATATATAGCCAAAAGGCGTTAACCGATGTGAGCTGTGAGCTTGTCTGGTTAACGCCTTTTTAATTTGAATGATAAAATAGTGAACTTCATATGTTGTTATGACATATTTATGTGAGCATTTATTTTAAAAACAAGCAGGCATTATATCCGAAGTAATGGTATGATAGCTTAGTTAAAACTGAACGACTACTATTGGAGTGATCATATGGGTGCAAAAAGCAAGGGCGGCGGAACCGGCAGAGGTACAGGTAGTAAGGGCTGGACACGCTGGAACAAAACAGCCAAGCCCACAAGGGTGAAAAGCGCTGCTACAGGCGCACCGGGAAGTAAAGCCGCAGGCGGCGCAAAAGGTGGCAGCACCAAACCAAGTGGTAATAAAAGCGGCGGCAGAAGTAAGTAAGCTGGACAAGTATATCGTCGTTCAAAAAAGTGAACACCTGATTTGGCAAAAGCAATCAGGTGTTTTTAATTTGAAGCAAGCAGGTGAATAGTGCGAATCAATAAGTACATAAGCGAAACGGGGTTCTGCTCACGCCGGGAAACGAATAGATTGATTGCAGCCGGGCGAATTACGATTAATGGCACAGTTTGCGAAGCTGGAGCGAATGTAGAGCCGCAGGATTCCGTACTGATTGATGGGGAAACGATTCCGGTTAATAATAGCGAGCCTGTATATTTGGCCCTGAATAAGCCCATCGGCATTATATGTACGGCGGCGGAACAGGTTGCTGGCAATATTATTAGTTATGTAAACTTCCCTTCACGGATTTTTGCCATTGGTAGGCTGGATAAGGCATCGGAGGGGTTGATTTTACTAACGAATGATGGAGGTATCGTTAATAAAATGATGCGTTCTGAGCATGGTCATGAGAAAGAATATGTGGTGACCGTAGACAAACCTGTTACAGGCGAGTTTACGCAGGCCATGTCCCGCGGTGTTGAAATATTGAACGTCATCACCAAACCATGTGATGTTTACCAGCAAGGTGAATATGAGTTTCGCATTATTTTGACCCAGGGCCTGAACTTGCAAATTCGTAGGATGTGCAAGGCTCTGGGATACAGCGTGCTAAAATTGGAGCGTATTCGAATTATGAATATTACACTGGATCATCTGGAACGAGGGAAATGGAGACATCTGGATGGTGAAGAGCTAAAGGTGCTTCTTTCTACGTTGAGATAGCATGTTGATACCTACTGAAATTTGTACGTCATCTAACTACATTGATTTTGTAGGCTTAAAAGTATTGGGTATTTCTGGGGCTCTATCCTACGGGAGAGAGCTTTTTTTGGTTCTTTCTATTTAGTAAATAGTCTGTGCTTGTGTGATGGAAATTGGCCAGTAGTCCTTCAATTATTCATAGCGAAATAGTCGCTAAAAATCAATATTGATATTTCCAATAGGATATTATTATTTTGGGTAACAAAATGCATCTACGAATCCGAAATGTACAGAAAGCTTATATCAAGAAGGAGAAGATGAATATGAGTATCTTGGAGGATTTATATTACGGCGAATGGTATCCAAGTGAACGAATCAG
This sequence comes from Paenibacillus terrae, assembly GCF_005217525.1. Lineage (GTDB taxonomy): Bacteria > Bacillota > Bacilli > Paenibacillales > Paenibacillaceae > Paenibacillus > Paenibacillus terrae_C. Next base: position 245,882 of record NZ_PNXQ01000016.1, read on the forward strand.
GACGAAAAACCCTGAGCTTGAACTAACCCATCAGAAAATATCCGCTTCTATGGAAAATCTAAAAGCAAGATTACCAGAACACGACTATAAATTAATTGAGGAGTTATCGGATTTAAATGATGTTCTAATTTCTATATTATCTGCTTCTGATTATATTTCTGGGTACAAAACGGGAGCTTTGATGATGTTAGAAATATTTGATGGGAGAAATTATCGAAACTAAGGTATATCTTTGTAAAGTAAAAAGAAAGGCCAAACGCAATAGCATACCTGAACGGATAAAACGAAGGAACTACACCGACCCCATAATTGGAGTCGGTTTTTACTTGCTGATTGGATAATCGGCGTTGAAACCTAAACTCATAATCCTTGGCTAAGTCCTAATATCTGATCATTCACATTTACATTACTTAGTCCCCCGTGATAGCAAACCACGGATGCAATGTCGAAATCTAAATACTTTTTCAATGAGAGACGAGCGGCATTCATATCCGGTGTGGTCGGGACATGAATGCCCCCGAGAATCCCGTTTACACTGTACATCGAATCCCCGGCAATGAGAGTCTTACTTTGCCTTAAGTAAAGGCTGATATGGCCGGGAGTATGCCCAGGAGTATGGATGATGCGAATCCTGCCGCAAAACGGCAGTTCCTGACCATCTATTAAGGTATCGTCCACTTTGCCCTTCGGGGGATTCTCAAGGTGATCATCTTTTAAAAGAGGGATCTCCCCCTGAATATACGGCTTATCCAGTTCGTGAGCATATACTTTAACATTATGGCCGCACTCCTGCAAAATCTCAGGAAGACTGCCTATATGATCCACGTCCTGATGCGTCAAAATCACAGCTTTTAGTTTGTTTAACGACACGCCTACCTTTTCTATGGCCACGCGTAAATCTTCAAATTGCCCTGGGAATCCGGTGTCTATTAAAACAGCCATTTCTTGATCCCACAAAAAAATGGGGTGAATAATATTCCCATGATAATCTAGATGAAGCATTTCTACTCCCTTTGAAATTTCCATAAGATCGAGCCTCCGTAAAATGAAATTTATACATACAGCATTGCATCATTCGATTCCTAAACCGTTTTTTTCACCTCAAGCGATTTGCTCGACAACATAAGGAACATAAACACTCATTTTTTAATACCCCCACTTTCCTGTTTTCAGTTGATTTCTCCTTGTAAACGTACTGAGAACGTAAAAAGATACGGAGGTTCCAATGGAAAAGCTAATCTATACAAATGGCAGACAATATAATCAACAGGTGTGGTATGGTTTACTTCTACTGTAGAAAAAACCAAACAATTGATCAATGTCGATTATTTGATTATGATCATAGAGGATATCTATGATTGGACGGTGGCAACCCAATGGAGCATCGATTATTGACCTATTTTTTAATGGTCTGTGAAGAGCTTCATTTTATGCGAGCGGCTGAACGGTTGTTGATCAGTCAGCCGCCGCTCAGCTATCAGATCCAACTGCTAGAGCACCGGCTAGGCATGCCGTTGTTTACCCGTATGGGTAAGAAGTTTTATTTGTCCGAGGCAGGATGCATTTTGAGAAGCCATGCGTTAAACGCTTTTCACGAGTTGGACCAAGCTTGGGCTGCGATCGAAGAGCCTAGAGGCATGAAGCGAGGCCGCCTGCGGATTGGCTGTGCGGGCAACCATCTACTTTTGTCAGCCATCGCCGCGTTTTATCAACAGTATCCGGAGATTGAGCCGTCTGTTCAGGAATTGGCGACCGAGGAAGTAAAGGAGGGACTGCTCACCAATCGGGTCGATCTCGGTATTGTCTATCTACCGCTGGATCACAAGCACTTGAGAGCATTGAGTTGTTCGAGGACGAGCTTCAACTTGCCCTCGCGGCAGGGCACCCACTCGTGGCGGCGGATGCCGTCTCCCTCGTAGAGCTTCGAGCGCATCCTCTCGCCATGCTTCAGCCCAAGTTTCTCGTACGCCAGTTTTTTGACAGGTATTGCGAGAATGCAGGCTTCCATGTCAAGCCGATCCTGGAGCTCTCCACTCTGGAATCGTTACTACAGCTCGCGATGGCAGGGGTTGGTGCAGCTGTACTGCCACGATCTTACCTCCAAACAGTTAACCAGCCTGCTATCAGCAAAATCTGCCTCAAAGATCCTGCTCCCATAGACGCAGGTAACTCGCCAGCACATGCGCAGTTATTCCGAGAGGAACTGGCGAGGTACTGACTAGACTTGCAGGGCTGGATTGGTCTGGAATATGTCTCGACCTCGAAGGAATTCTGCAAAATCCCGAAACCGTGGATAAAGACAAATCAGGCTCTATTGGATACCTTGAGGCAGCGGTGCTGGGGGTTGCACTTGCTGCTAATACCGTTAACACCGCTAATTCATAGTCGTCCTTCCACTATTGCAGTGGAGAGGTGGCTTTTTCTTTGTGTGTTGTTCAGGTCCAGAAGGCAAATTTCATTGAACACCCAAATATCCCTGATCTAAAAATAAAGTCTTGGCAAACCATGCAGGAATGACGCCAATTGTATAGACCACTTGTACCAAAGTGGAGTTTATGGTATTATATTCCTGGATATCGTTTTCCCGACTGTGCAGCCTAAAGCTCACTTCTACTTTACCAACGACATAATATTCCTCTGTAATTATGTAAACGTTTTCAATCTTAGCTCGAAAGTTAAAATTTTCAATCGGTAAATGATAAAGAAGGGAGGGGAATTTGGGAATACGATTTGCAGTTCGTCAATATACAGGGTTGCCTATGAACCAGACACTATATTTGAGCACAAACAGCTCGAATACACCATCTTGCGTGAAGACGACAGTTATGGCTTGCCATCGGTGAATTAAGGCGTTGATATCCAAAAGAATGCCTGGAACCGTGTAACGCAGTTTGCTGGATGTACCGTAACCAAGGTAATTATAAAAAGCTATTAAATGGAATTTATTGGGCGAAAATAAAAATGATGAACTGGCTAATTCGGCTTGATTCGAGTCTTTATGGAGCTATGAAGCATAGCAGTTTATCAAAAATGATCGTAAAAATCCAGTTATTGGAACCTAATCCTCAAATTTTGAAAGCGGTTTCAATTTTAAAGGGGAGGCTATAACACCTGCTAAAAATATTACAAGTCCAAGTTTCGGAGCACCAACCTTCAAATAGGATACAAAATTACTAATTAAATCTATGCATAGGCAATTTGTAAACTTTTAATAGACATGAAATATAAAAATGGAGGTAATATGTTTATGATTAAAAAGTTTTCGGTGTTTTTATTAGCTTTTACATTATTGCTGAGTTGTTTACCAATGGTACCTGTACATGCTGCTAACAATGCAATTGTAAAGCTTCCAGGGAATTCAAATCCTCTTATGGACCATAAATTGGGGGCAGATCCCTATGCGTTGGTCTATGATGGAAGGGTTTATATCTATATGTCAAGTGATGCATATGTATATAACAGTAATGGGACGGTGAAAGAGAATGATTTTAGTGAACTAAATAAAATATTCGTCATATCTTCTGCTGACATGGTGAACTGGACAGACCACGGTGCAATTCCGGTCGCAGGATACAATAACACAAATAATGGAAAAGGTATTGCAAAATGGGCATCACTCTCATGGGCACCGGCCGTTGCACATAAAAAAATAAATGGTAAGGATAAATTCTTCCTTTATTTTGCAAATGGTGCCTCAGGTATTGGTGTGCTAACTGCAGACACTCCGATAGGACCTTGGACAGACCCACTTGGAAAGGCTCTAGTTACACACAGTACAACTGGAATGTCTGGAGTTACATGGCTTTTTGACCCAGCAGTATTGGTGGATGATGATGGTACAGGATATCTGTATGTTGGTGGAGGTATACCCAATACTTCGGACCCAGCTTCAATTGCAAATCCTAAAACAGCCAGAGTTTTAAAACTGGGCGCTGATATGACCAGTATTATTGGAAGTGCAGTAACCATTGATGCTCCTTACATGTTTGAAGACTCAGGAATTCATAAGTATAACGGCAAATATTATTACTCTTATTGTATCAATTTCTCCGGTACACACCCGTCAAATTACCCAGCAGGTGAAATAGGCTACATGGTGAGCAGCAGCCCTATGGGACCCTTTACTTATACAGGACATTTCCTGAAAAATCCACAAGCATTTTTCGGAGTTGGTGGAAATAACCATCATTCGGTGTTTAACTTTAATAACCAATGGTATGTAGTGTACCATTCCCAAACTGTCAGCAAGGCTCTATTGGGAGAAGGGAAAGGATATCGTTCTCCTAATATTAACAAGCTTGTCCATAATACGAATGGAACGATACAAGAGGTTCAGGGAAATATGGCAGGCGTGCCTCAGATAGCCAATCTTAATCCATACAATAGAATTGAGGCTGAAACAATCGGGTGGAATGCAGGGATTACAACCGAAGCGAGTCAAGCATCAGGCGGACCGACAAATAATCTTAATGTGACAAACGTACACAATGGAGATTGGATCGCTGTAGGAAATGCCGACTTTGGTAGCGGCGGAGCCAAGACGTTTAAAGCCAACGTAGCATCCAATGCAGGCGGTAAAATAGAAATACGTCTGGACAGTGCAACGGGTCCTCTGGTTGGAACTCTTAATGTCAGTTCTACTGGAGGAACACAGACCTGGAAGGAAGTCGAAACCACTGTAAGCAATGCAACAGGAGTCCACAAAGTTTTCTTAGTGTTTACCGGAACAGGGACTGGTAACTTATTTAATATTGATTACTGGCAGTTTACACCCAACACTACTGGAACAAGGGTTGAAGCTGAGGATATGACCCTCGGCGGTACTTACGCTGGGAAGATCAGTTCTCCTTTCAATGGGGTCGCTTTATACGCCAATGATGATTATAGTGCATACACTCAGTATTTTGCCAACTCTACTCATAGTATTTCAGTAAGGGGTGCTTCGAATAACTCCAGTACCGCCAGAGTAGACTTGCAAATAGGAGGAAGCACAGTTGGTTCCTTTAATTTTACCGGAACTACTCCGACGGTCCAAACCTTGTCTAATATCACCCATGCAACCGGAAATCAAGAGGTCAGACTGATCGTAACCACCGATAACGGGACATGGGATGCCTATGTGGATTATTTAGAATTTAATTAACTAAAACTAAAAACTTTTGAACCTATCAAAGATTAGGGGCGATTCTAATATGTATAGGAGGATGAGTATGATGTCCAATACTTCTGTATTTGCAGCTACTACTTTTACAAATCCGTTTATAAATGCTGATTCTCCAGACAACGATGTTATCAGGGTAGGTAATACTTTTTATATGACTAGCACGACCATGCACATGAATCCTGGAGTTCCGATCATGAAATCTTATGATCTCGTCAATTGGGAAATCGTAAATTATGTTTACGATACGTATGCCAACAATGACGCACAAAATCTTAACAACGGGCAGAACGAATATGGAAAAGGTTCGTGGGCAAGCAGCCTTAGATATTATAACGGCATCTACTATGTGTCCTTTGGCTCCAATTCTACCGGCAAAACATACATTTATCAAACCAGCAATATAGAAACTGGTCCATGGACATCATCAGTGCTTGGCAACTATTATCATGACGCATCGCTGCTGTTTGATAATGGACGTGTATTCTTGGTTTATGGCAGTGATAATATCAGCATTATTGAGCTTACTGCAGATGCAAAGGCTATCAAGCCAGGGGGACTTAATCAGGTGATTATTTCCGCTGCCAGTAATATTGCCGGTTCGAGCTTCATAGTCAAGGCTGAAGGCGCGCACATACAAAAGATCAAGGGAATGTACTATATATTTCTTATATGCTGGCCATCGGGAGGCAAACGCACACAATTAACCTATCGTGCAAGTAGCTTGACAGGACCCTATACAGGTCAGGTGTCATTGAATGATTCAGGCATTGCACAGGGGGGAATTGTTGATACTCCTTCTGGCTCCTGGTATGCTATGCTGTTTAAAGACAGCGGAGCAATTGGACGTATGCCGTATCTTGTTCCGGTTACATGGTCAAATAATTGGCCGGTATTCGGTGTTAACGGTAAGGCTCCTCTTACGATGGATGTTCCTGTTGAAGGTTATCCCGAAAAGAAGGTTTATGCGTCTGATGAGTTTTCATCTTCTCAAGCCTCCAGTCAACTTATTGCAAACGGTGGATTTGAAAATGCCACCATAAGCCCGTGGACGAATAATAACACTGCAATTGTTGCAGCAACCACTACAGACTATTACAGCGGCTCAAAAAGCTTGTTTGTCAGCGGCAGACAACAAACAGCTGCTGGTCCAAAACAAGTAATTACCGGAAAAGTAACAGCCGGCGGAATGTATCATTTTTCTGCAAAGGTTAAATACACTGAAGGTCCTGCCACTAAGCAATTTAATTTCGGTATTCAGAATGGTCCAAGTTACACAGGTATATCGATTCTTGGGTCCACCACGCTAACCAAGGGCCAATGGGGCACGATTCAAGGAACATATACACTTCCGGCAGGTGCCGACCTCTCACAAACGTTTATTTTCATTGAGACTCCCTACAGTTCAACCCCAGACCCAACAAATGATTTGATGAATTTCTATGTGGACGATGTTTCGTTTACAGGAACCTCGTCTTCAGAAGCGACTCTTAAAAAGGAGTGGCAATGGAACCACAATCCTGACAATACTCATTGGTCCCTTACACAGCGTCCTGGATTTATGAGAATGACTACAGGGAAAGTGAGTAAAAGTATTCTGGATGCCAGAAATACGCTTACCCAAAGGACATTTGGACCGAAAAGTACAGGAATCATTGCAATGGAAACAAGCGGGATGAAGGACGGAGACTATTCCGGTCTTGCAGCATTTCAGGCTAAGTATGGATTTGTAGGCATAAAGATGAACGGGACCTCCAAATCCATTGTTATGGTGAATGCCAGCTCTGGAGCAATGACTGAAGTGGCAAGTGTCCCTTTCACCCAGAACAGAGTATATCTTAAGCTTATCTGTGATTTTACAAATCAGACGGATAAAGCATATTTCTACTACAGTCTTGACGGCACAAATTGGACGGCTATAGGCAACACACTTCAGATGTCATATACAATCCCTCACTTTATGGGATACCGTTTTGCTTTGTTCAATTATGCTACTAAATCAACGGGTGGTTTTGTTGATTTTGATTATTTAAACTTGCAGTGACAAACAAGAGGGTTTGAAGCTGTGGATTTAACTCCCTGGATCTGTCAGATGTTAAATCAAGGAAAGCGAGGACCAATAGAAATCTAAGTTCGTTTCTTGCGCTCCTTCAAGGTTCTTCGGTTCGAAAATCTAACCATGCTAGGCCACATGAATTGAAAAGCTCAGAGGAAATTACGGACTTCTCCATTGAGATATCAGGGGGAAATGAATGGACTAAACCGACTCCATAATTGGAGTCGGTTTTTACTTGTTGACTGGATAAACAATGCTTGAAGCTATCTTCTGGCATACCCATTTTCAATACATCTAAGCCAAATGTTAAAAGCTACTAGCTAAAATCTGACTTGTATACAAGTTAATACGAGAGGAGTGAAGCTTTGATTGACATGTCATTAATAAGCTTCAGGATTTTAAGTAAAGATCATTCTTGAGGAAATTAGTTGTTATAGCTATTATAGATAAAGCTAATAATTTTTAGAGGAAGAATTACTATGGTGAAGTTGTCCCTACAAGAGAAGTTTGCATTTAAGTTTATCTTTAATGAAAAGATTGTGTATCACAGATGCATTTTCTGCTTTGACTTATAAAAGTTATTACAATGATAACGGACTGGTTTACAGAAGTATTAATTTTCGTAGGTTGCAATTTTCCGAATTGTCCACGAACTAGTATTTATCAAGCAAGTGAGCGGGATTTTAAAGTTGTAATGGTAGAAGATGCCGTTTCTAGAGTTTATCGCAAAGGATTAGATGAAATAATGAACATTGGTGTAACCGTGTATGCAACAAATCAGTTCATGCAAAAATTAGAGGGCAGTCCCCGTAATAGCAACTTACGTAAAGCACAGTAGCCTGATATCAACGGCAAGTCCAACAATGCAATAGTTTGTATTTGTCAAATACGATAAAAGAAAAAGGAGATATTATGACGGATAAAAAACAAATAGAAGATACAGGGTGGAACTTCGACAACAGTTATGCTCGTCTGCCGGAAATATTGTATACAAGGCTCAAGCCAACTCCTGTACGCTTACCGAAACTGGTCATACTTAATGATCCGTTAGCAAACTCTCTTGGATTGAACGGGGCAACGCTGCGAAGCAATGATAGCGCTGCGGTTCTTGCAGGTAACGAGGTTCCCAAAGGTGCTGTGCCTCTTGCTCAAGCGTATGCAGGCCATCAATTCGGGCATTTAAACATGTTAGGAGATGGCCGGGCAGTGCTGCTTGGCGAACAGATCACTCCCCTGGGCGAACGGGTGGATATTCAGCTTAAGGGCTCAGGCAGAACGCCATACTCCCGCCGGGGCGATGGCCGGGCGGGACTTGGGCCGATGCTGCGAGAATATATCATCAGTGAGGCTATGCATGCGCTTGGCATTGCTACCACCCGCAGCTTGGCGGTGGTAACAACCGGTGAGTCATTAATCCGGGAAACCGAGCAGCCGGGTGCCGTTCTGACCCGTGTGGCGGCCAGTCATCTGCGCGTCGGAACCTTTCAATACATCGCAGCATTGGGCAATGCCCAGGATCTCCAAGCCCTGGCAGATTACACATTGCAAAGACATTATCCAGAGGCTTACGGTGGAGAGAACCGCTATCTTTTCCTGCTACAAGAAGTGATCAAACGTCAGGCAGAGCTGATTGCCCAATGGCAGCTCGTCGGCTTTATTCACGGGGTGATGAACACCGACAATATGTCCCTTAGCGGAGAAACGATTGATTATGGTCCCTGCGCCTACCTAGATATCTATGATCCTGAGACGGTATTCAGTTCCATTGACGTTCAGGGCCGTTATGCCTATGGCAATCAGCCCAGTATTGCCGCTTGGAATCTGGCGAGATTTGCTGAGACCCTCCTGCCGCTGCTGCATGACAACGAGGCGCAGGCTTTAAAACTGGCCGAGGATGCAATTTCAGATTTTACCGAGATATATCACCGTAATTGGCTCATGGGAATGAGGGCGAAGCTGGGTGTTTTTAATAAAGAGTTACAGGATCTATCTCTTATTGAAGGCCTTCTCAGTATCATGCAAAAACATCGTGCGGACTACACCAATACCTTCCGTGCTTTAACTTTGGGCAAGCTTGAAGATGCAGAACTGTATGGCACTGAGGAATTTGTCCAGTGGCATGAACAGTGGCAGGCAAGACTGGGTAGACAGCAGGAAACGAAAGCCTCTTCGCAACAACTGATGCGCAGCAGTAATCCTGCGTTAATCCCACGCAACCACCGGGTAGAAGAAGCACTGGAAGCTGCGGTGAAACAAGAAGACTACAGTGTGATGGAGCGGCTTCTTGAAGTTCTTGCGAATCCTTACGCGTACTCTCCCGAACAGGCTGATTACTCGACACTGCCAGAGGAATCCCCGCTTCCTTATCGAACCTTTTGCGGTACCTGATTTGGAAACTTTAAAAGGGCGTGTATTAAAGCCCTTTTTTCTTTTGGGTATTTTTAAAGGGCGTCGAGAACTGGAAGAATTTAAAACCGATAGAGCCAGCCCCCATCCATTTTTGACCATGATCCTTCCCATTCAACGGAGATAAAAACATTCAGCCAACTGTTACACATGAATCAATCAATGAAATTGTTTAGACTTGTCCGGAAGGTTGGTAGTCTGTATGTCACCTTTTTAAATAATCAATCTCAGATGCCTTTGAAAACGAAGGACTGGATCATTTGCAAGATGATATTCAAAAAGAAGTTGAAAATAAAAAACAAATATCCAATTTTATAGATCTGTGCGATGTGTTCCACCGTGAACTACCTATGCTAAAATTGATATATCTCTTGGTCCGAAGAAGCTTTTGAAATCGCCAAGCTTTACAACAAGCCAGTCTTCTTATCTATTGAATACAGCTATTTATTGACCCACACGCACCTGTCATTGATGAGATGTTCGTATGAAACCATTGTTAAGAAGCTTCCGTCAATTTAATTCAATTGAATTAATCAAATGAATGAATTATACTTGCAATGTAACAGGTTCATTCATGACATCTATTGGAAGGGAGCCATTCGCATGTATACGGTTGGATGATGACAAAAGGCAACGATCAGCAATGAACTCTGGAAAGAAATAAATGTTAGGAGGAGAAAGAGGTATGAACAATCAAGATACTAGAATCCCTACCTACTCACTTGAGGAAAGAGATCGTAGATGGAATATTGCAAATCAGCTAATGGAAGAAGAGCATGTGGATGTATTGATTGTGTATGGAGATCGAGAAGGTGCGTTCCCTGCTGTATTTAACCCGGACACCTACTTTACGAATGAGCGTCCAGGTTCTATTGTCATTTTCCCTAAGAATGAAGAGCCGATCTCAGTTGTCTTTTTAGCCACTGCTGTGGAAGATCATATTCAAGCTGGATATACGAATACGCAAGGCTGGATACGCCCGGAAAATATGTATGTCGGAAAAATGGGTGCGCACATTGTCAAGATTATGGAAGAGAGAGGACTTACAAATAAAGCATTTGGTGTGATTGGCTTAGAGCCTTATCCTCCCTATTACTTTGATGGAGCCATGCCCTATAATACTTGGCAAACGATCCTAAAGGGATTACCGAATGGGACCTTTAAGTCTGTGGGACACAAATTTTTCGCACTGTCTTCTGTGAAAAGTCAGGAGGAGATCGAGGTATTAAAATGGTCAGCGAACGTTGGGGAAAAAATGTGTCAGGCGATGCTTGAGGCAACGAAGCCAGGCGTGAGAGAAAATGAGATCTATGCGGCAGCGATGAATGCTTGTGCGACCCATGTCGGGTTCACGACAACGATATTAATGGGATCAGGACCAGAGTTCGTAGGATGGGGATTGCCCGCATGGACATATCGACCAGAGGGGCCGCGGGTGATCCAAGAAGGAGATATTATTTTGGCCGAGGTATTTTCATCATTCGGAATGCTGGAGACGCAGCATCAGCCTTCAATCGCTGTAGGAGCTGTGCATCCGGATTTTGAGCGGGCGGCAGCGGCAGCGAGACAATCGTATGAGAACGGAGTAAAAGAACTGCGGCATGGGGCTACTTTCGGAGACGTGGTCAAAGCGATGAATGAGCCAATGCGTGAAGCAGGAGGCTGGCACGTTCATCCGCTTATTCATTCCATTAGTCCATTTGGTCTTATTGGGGTTGGCGATGAGATTGCACGGTTGCCTGAGGCGAGAGAGTACGGGAAAGTGCTGCCGATCCCATCCATAGGGTTAGAGACCGAACTCAAGACAGGAATGGTGTTTGCATTTGAGCCGAATTGTGCGATTGGTAAGAAGGTCATTAATCTTGGCGGAACGGTGATCGTGGGTGAAGCTGGGGGGATTGAACTAAATAAAAATTCTACTCATCTGATGAGGGCAACTTGGTAAAATAGCAAAAGGGTACGTATAGAAGAGTGTTTATGTCTTTGTTACGCACCCTCTTTTTAATGAGAATAGCCGCTGCATGTACGAATCGACATTTCGCCAAGCTCCTTGGCGATCAAAGCAACGTGTGCTTCATCCAAGTCTTGAATCCCTTGGCGTCTGAAATAGGTTTCCTTCGCCACAGAGAACGCAACCGATTGTCCAATAATTGCATGTGCGATTAATATCGTTTTTGGATCTTTTGCGTCTAGATCCATTAATTTACTCACCAAGACGGCAATCATCTGATGTAGTGGCTGGAAGAATTGTTCATACAAAATGTCATAAGCCTCTGTAGGCTGCAACTGCTCTCTTGCGATAAATACACTTCTTGCATTGGCTTCATGATTGCCAATCATCGTCTTGGAAAATTGCGTCATGACTTTTTTAAGAGCTTCTGCGGCTTCTTCTTTTGACCGTTTCTCAATCTCTTCTGTCTCAATTAGAGCTTGCTTCAAAAAATCATCTTGAACGGCTTCTGTCAAGCGACGGGCAACCGCTAAGTACAATCCTTTTTTTCCACCGAAATAATACGGAATCGCCGATTGGTTCACACCAGCTTCATGTGCAAGAGTCCGCGTACGTACGCCTTCATAGCCATTTAATCCAAAGATCCGTAGCCCTGCTTCTAATAAACGAGTTTGGGTGGAGTCTTCATTTCCTTTATTCATATCGCTGCTTAGGTTTGTATTCAATGTCCATTCCTCCATACTGTTGAGTATAATTAATTCAAATGAATTAATCAAACTAACTTCCGTTATGAAGTGCGACACGTAAAACAAAAAGGCCCATGCTGGTGTACATGGCTGTGAAAATGCCAGGCAGAACCGCCCATTCCATGGAAGTTGCTTTTGGTGTGGTGGCCAGTCAATACCCTCAAGGATTGGAAGAATGTGTTAAATGATGATTCTACGTATATCTATGCACAGTATAATATTGAACAAAATCAGAATGCCCTATATGATTTGTACTATGTTTATATGGATGAATTAAAATGGCTGCACAGTTTCAGCGAAAGTGATATCAAAACCACTGTACTGAATACTAATGAGGCTAATGGTTCGGGGATGAAGAGTGAAATTGCTCTACAAGATGTATCAGTGCAACTAGATCAGCTTACAGAGCGGATGAACCGGGTTTTTAGCACAATGCCTCAACTCATTAATATCGGAGGCTGGAGGGAACTGGAGTATGCACCGCAAAGCTATGAGATCAAGCATAATCAAATTACCTTGGGTGTACATATCGGGGACAAAGATATTGATATGGTGAACGTGCTGGAAGCTTCAAATGAGCAAATTTCAGAGGATTTCTTTGAGTTTATGTCTTCCACGATATTGGGTACAAACTCGTCAGCTAGCGTGGAAGAAATCTCAACTTATCTTTCTCAACATTTCAATGAAACCGAAAATGTGAAGACCGCTACATATAGCAAGGACGGATATACCTATACGCTTATGCTGTCAAACTTTGAAGGTTCGGGAATGCAAACAGATTATGCGTATAACTTTATCATTGTGAAAAACAAGTCTTAGAGGATATTGTAATTACTATATTTGAAGGAGAGAATGTTGTATGTTAAAAATGCCTAGGTTGCTATGGATGGTTGGATTGGCAATGGTGTTAATTGCTCTTTTTCCAACAGCTTCATTTGCAGCCAACAACGATATTAAAGTTACAATCAACGGCAAACAGCAATATTTCGATGTAAACCCGCAATCTATTGATGGTAGGATATTCGTTCCTATGAGAGGAATCTTTGAAGCGCTTGGTGCAGAGATTAAATGGGATAGGGTGACACAGAGCGTCATTGGATTAAAAGGGGAAACTACGGTTAAGTTAACCATTAATCAAAAGCAAGCTTACATAAACGGCAAAGCGGTTACTCTGGATGCACCAGCTACAATCGTTAAAGGCAGCACTTTGGTTCCAGTTCGTTTTATTGCAGAGAGTCTAGGCGCTGATGTGAAATGGGACGCTTCGACTAACACGGTGATTATTTTGCAAGGTGAAGTTACAGCAAGCGATTACTACTACTTCCTATATAATAGCAAAAGTGTTTCTGCTAGTGATTTGATGGCGATTAAAAGCTATATTGGTAAATTTCGCAGCTCAAACAACATATTGATGGATGTGACAGAGGCAAAGGATGCAGTTGAAATCTACAAGAGGCTACAATCTGATTCTACTCTGCAATCAGGTAAGCTATTGGGTATTCAAATCTTTGGAGCTTCTGAAGATGTTCCGGCATTCAATTATTTAAGTAAAACAGCCACCATTTTTCCAGATCGGAGTATGAGCAGATTTGATTTAGTACTTAATGGTGAATCTTTCCTTACAGACTATTTCTATTCAAATTTCAACAATGATTCTGCTCAGCTAAAAAAAGAAATAAGCCCATATGCGGTATTTGATGAAAAGACAGTTAAAATTGATTTTGAACCTCAGTGGAAAGTAGTTAGACTTCCCCTTTCTAAGGGTGAAATTGAAGGTTACTTCAAACGATTTGATGAATACACCACAAAACGTAACGCTCAAAAATCTATTCCAGTTGTAAACTTCTCAAGTCCAACCTATGGGAATATCCCTGGAACTCCTGAGGATGGAGAAGATTTCCGGGATCCAAACGATGAACGTAGACTTCTTTACCAAAAAGATGATTACAGCTATATCCTTCAACGTCTGGATAAAGAATTTAACATTTTAAAGAATTATCGTTTGTATGGCAACCAACAAGGCGACATTAAAGTCAAAGCCAATGTATCTGGAGACTACACAAAGGATAACGTTGCTAAAGAAAATGGAACTGGAATTGTTGACTTTTTCTTTAACGGAGCAGGTAGTTTCACTAAAACAAAATTCAAAGTAGTTGAAAGAGGGGATGAAGCTCCCTCAATTGGCTCAGACTCATCTGAAAAGATTATGACATCAGAAACAGTGAACAAAGTTCTATCAAAGAATTACTACACAATGATTATGATGCAAGCAGAAGACGCTAAAAATCTCAGCAACAAGAGTTTGGTCCATGAAATGATGGCAAATGGTAAAGCAATTAGCGTATTTGCAGGAAGCAATAAGGTTTTACCAGGTGGATTAAATAATATTGCTTCTTTGGAAGATATGAAACCAACTTTGTATTACTTCACATACAATTTTTACAAAAACCAAAGTGAAGGTTTAAATAGAACGGATAGTTATTTCAATGCTTCAAAAGCATTTGTAACTGAACTATTGAATCATCAAGATTTGAAGTGGGACCCCAATTTTGAGTTTGGGATTACAAATCTTGCTTCACTTCATAATCTTGGGGTTATCGAATACAACTAAAAGTAGCAACTATTCAAGCCGGCTCTTAATGGAGGAGTCGGTTTTTTTCTATATAGAACCCAAATAAATGGGATTGTGTCTAAATAGTGAACGGAAATGAAGATATTTTTTATATGTAATCGTTTTCAATTCAGAGTACTCATTTTTTCAAAAAATTTAATCAATGTAATTCCAAAGTTTCTCATGCATAATACATTTATAAGTTAATGACACGGAGTTGATATTATGAATTGAAGAAGATAAAAATGAAATTAATGCATTGATAGATTATCTGATCTTTGACAACAGGATAGTATGAATCGTTATGACCGCACAATACTGTCTTTGGCTTGCGGTTATTTGGCATGTTTGTTTTAGGCAAACGAGGCAAGTACCAGTCATATAGCACCAAATGCTGACCAAATACACACTAAGGAGATATGAAAAATATGAATATTGATAATGTAAAAACTCTTGATTGGAGAAATGATTTTACTTGCGGAGCTGAGTTTGAATTTAAGGATAATGTAATGTATGAAACATCAGAAGGTGAGTATGAACGTGATGAGGAAAAATACGTGCATGAAGAAGATTATGGATTTAATGATGAGGGAACGGCAATGTCTATGTCGATGAAGCAGAATAATGATCTTAATTTGTATAACAGGGATCAATGCCGAATTAATGCACTATTGTATTACGCTGCTATCCATGGATTAGGAATTAGATTACATGAATCAGGTACGAAGCAAGGTATGTTTGAGTGCACTATTCACTTGACCTCCCAATGTGTTGATGCAGAACTATATGCGACATTCTTATGTGAAGAAGTCTGGGGAGCGATATTTGAATCTGGTAGAAGCAGGGTTGAAATAACCACAGAGATTGTAGGGAATATGGAATGTGAAGATTACAGCTTTTCAGAAG
>NZ_PNXQ01000016.1:261728-271673 GCF_005217525.1 Paenibacillus terrae
GTTGAAGGAGAATTGTATTTTCGTAATGTAAGGTGTAAGAAATCGAATCCATGGATAAAGGATTCAAAGCATTTTGCAGGTTTACTTACATGGTTTAGAAATGATTGTCAGTTTTATGACATGACAACTGATGATGTTAGAAAGGTTATTCAATTTTGCTTGTATTCTAGCTTAATACCTGAACAAACAAAGTATGAATTTGAAGCTATGCTGAAACCTTGATTCAGCAGTTCTCAGGATACCCTCAGATGAATTAAATATCTAAGGTTAATAGTTATCCATATTATGTTTAACGCTCGTCTGGATGGGTTCCGTCACAATCAAGCTAAAAATGAAATAAAAATACAGGGAAATGGTCTGGGCGCTGGAAGGTTGCCTCTCACATCGCGAGTGCTTGTCAGACCGTTTATGTGAAGAATAAATATTGAAGGAAGAGAAGAACGAAGGATGATGCAGTACATTAAAGTTCCATATGCCATATTGGATTTGAATGTATCCATACAGTGCAAGTGTGTGTACCTAGCTCTCATGAGGGCCCGTAGTGGCAGTAGTAAGCAAATCAAAGTCAGGTTGGATACTGTAGCCCGAAACGCAGGACTCCAAATCAGGCAAACAGGGATGCATTTAGCTACGTTGTGCCGCCACAACGTACTGTCTAGAAAACAGATAAATTATGCAGGTAATTATGGTTGCAATACTTATCGTATTTTATGTGATGAAAGTAATTTTGCACAGCTTCCATACCCGATTGCATGGCATGAGGAATTAACCGCCTATGATAAAATCGCTTACTGTGTAATGAAGAGATATACCGACTTGAATAAAGGAAACTATACAAGCTATTTAAGTAAGGAGCAATTGGCAGGGCTGTTAAAATGCTCACCAAATCAAGTAGATAAAATCAAAGTACGATTGCGGAAAGCTGGATTCATTAGCTATGAGCGTAACAGCAAGGAAATTATCTTGATATATGAAAAAGAACTAGATAACGAGTAGCTGTGAAAGAAGAGGGATGAGTTGCAATTTATGCAGCGAGCATTAGCTCGCTGCTACTATTTCGAACTTTGTGAGAAATAGTAGATATATAGAATAAGATATATAGAAATGAGTGCAATGTGGGATTATTTAAAGTGCAGTCAGGAATTATTACGAAGTAAAGTTGATTTTAAGTCACTTAAAACGGGGGATGATAATCGAATGTTACACAATAGAATAGTGTTACATAGGCCAAATGTCCACGAGGGTAGGCGGGGTAAGACATCCGGGTTCTTTTCGGCGCTCTGGAGCTTTGCCGTTTACGTCGAAAGTAACACAATATATAATTATTATATAGTTAGTTACATATAGTTGAAGAGGTGTTTGGTATGGAATTTGTTGAACCAATAAGAAGTAAGCAACAGATTGATGCTTTGAAGAAGTATCTGCGAGGGCAGAATATCCGAGATTATCTATTGTTTGTGCTTGGCATCAATTCAGGGCTGCGAATATCTGATTTGCTCAAGCTTCAGGTGGAAGAGGTATACAATCAAGATCGGATCAGCCTTCGAGAGCAGAAGACGGGCAAGAGAAAAGATTTTCCCTTGTCGGATACCTGTAAAAAAGCAATTCAGGAATATGTAAAAGCAACAGGTCATAAGTCTGGGGCGCTGTTCGCCAGCCGCAAAGGTGGGAATCCAATTAGCCGAGTACATGCTTACCGGATACTGAGTGAAGGGGCAAGTCGTGTTGGCATTAAAGAAGCCGTTGGAACGCATACCTTGAGAAAGTCATTTGCTTTCCATGCTTACCAAAGTGGTGTAGATATTACCCGCATTCAAAAGCTGCTCAACCATTCAGCCCCAAGTGTCACTCTGGCGTACATAGGAATCACTCGACAAGAGCTGGATAATGTTTATTTCAATCTTAACCTATGAAGACGTTAACGGATGTTATACATCTGGTTAACGTCTTTTTCATTTTCAGTAGCATATGAAGGAGGCGTTTTACTAATGAAGCAAATCATCAATGCCAAAGGAACGAACATTTATCCGGGACAAGTAAAGTATGTATGGGTTGCAACTTGCTCTTGTGGGAATAAGCTTGTACGAGCAATGAAGGAATCTGGTTTGAAGATGTATATTGGTAAAGAACGTTTTTCCTGCAAACGATGTGGAGAACGCTTACATAAACAAGGACAACAGTATTTTAAAGGAGATCAGATGATTAGTCGGGAGCAGGTATGGGCGGCAACTGATTTTGATGAATAGCTTTTTTCTAAGAATAGCCTTGAAGTGGTCAAACTGTTAATTTTTTGTCCGATGAATATTTACACTTTCAGTATATAGCTAATCGACCGGGTTATGTCCTGTCCAACAAGATATATGCTTAAACTGAGCCGCAGAAGTGGAAATAAGGTGTAGGGAAATGTCAATTATGGATAAACAAATGCTGCTGATATTTGCAGATGCCATTCAGCGAAAAAGGTTACTACGAGTTGCGTTTACAACCAGAAGTGGAGAGGAACGGAGTAGACGATGTGCGCCGCTGGATTTAGCACCCAGTGAACGAGCAAAGATCAAATTTTACAAATATCATATGTGGGACTTGGATAGCCAGCCAAAACCACATTTACTGAGTTTGAGTCCAGAACAAGTTATCCAACTGGAGGTAACCGCCGAGTCATTTATGCCGGAGCAAATTGTAATCTGGACAAGGAAGAACCCTTGGACAATCGTTAGGGATTGGGGAAACCTGTCGTAAAGTATTCATTATAACTTTATTTAAATCAAGCTTTATGAGCCTGTAGTGTAGAAATTCACTATGGGCTTTGTTTTACCTTTTAAATGAAGATACATAGCAAAATAGTTACTATATTAAAATGGTAAGAACTGACTGAAACAAAACTTAATAGCGAACTCTCACAAAATCGAGCCTGCCGCAATACGTATATATGTTGGTAAGTTAGTCCCCTTAGTCGGCAGAAGTTTTGACTAAGCTAAGCAGGAGAATAAACCTGTCTTCGTATTATTGGTTACATATACTTATGGACCCACACAAACATCTCATTGATGGGATGTTCGTGTGAATGTTTTTTGTAATATATTCCATATTCCTTGGCAATAGCTTTTTTTCTTAAAAATGGGTTAAATAATCGTCATAATTTTCCATCTCATAGTATAATAAGATTACAGTTCATTGCTGTCGCGCCGCAGGACCCAGTGGCCAAACGCAGTGGTTTATATATTTTGTATGATTCGTTGATCGAAGCAACGATTTCGGAACTGCGGATATAAAGGTGGATGGGCAGCATATAAAGGCCGCCGATCCGCATGAAGTGAATTGGACACACTGCAATGCCGTTATTTTGTTCAACGAGCGTGAGTCCAGGGAGCATACGTTGGAAATCCGAATGGCAGCCGGCCACGAGGATAAGCGGTTTACTATCCTGGGATTCGGCTACGTGCCATAAGGCAGCGGGAAGGAGAAGAACCGCATATGTAAGGAATGCAGCATGCCCCGAATCCGGCATCAAGAAGTTTGTGTAAAAGGTAACGGTATCTCATTGGGTGAAAGCTTTTGGATACATAAGAATGGAGTATGTGGAGGATGAAACAGGTTTATGATTATTACGCTAAGAAATCTTTGTAAGCGGATACGTGCCTTGGATAATTGGAGACTGAAGACTAAGCTATACGTTTTATTTGTTTTTTGTGTATTAATCCCTGTGATTGCAACGAATTTATTATTTTATCAGAGTATTAAAGGGAGTATAGAGCAGAAGGAATATACCAACTCTAATCAATCTCTGCAAAGGATAAAATTTAATTTACGCAATATCATTGATAACAGCTTATATGTGTCAAACTTTCTTTATACGGATGAAATTTTGAACCGATTCATGGATTCTGTGTATCACAATGAAGAGGATTATTATCAGGCATACTATAATATGCTGAGTAATAACAACATATTTCGATATTATTACAGTTATCAAAAGGTGAATCAAATCACCTTTTACGTGGATAATGAAACGATTGTCAATGGGGGAAACTTTATAAAACTGGATGATACCATCCGTAAGACCGAATGGTACCAAGCGCTAACCAATACAAAAGATCATATTATGATTTATTCTTATTTTGACAAGCAGCAGGCTCAGATGTCACAAAGTCAAGGCGGACGCAAGGTAAGCATTATTCGAAAATTTGATTATTTTGGGGACAATCAAGTTGAAAAAATCCTTAAGGTCGATTTGGATTATAATTTTATCAATAAGTCCTTAAGAAATGAGAGCATGGATGGAAAGATGTATGTCGTAGCGAATGATAAGGTCATTTTCTCTAATGATCAGAAAATAAATAACAATCAAAAATCTTTTTACAGCATTGCCAATTGTGACATTTTTCCGGTTCAAAGGACTGAAGTGATCTCGATGGTATCCGAAGATTGGAAAATTATTGTTAGTATGGAGAGATTGAATATTTTATCCGAGGTACTGAATTCCAAAGTGAATTTTGTGATAATGATTGTTTTAAATTTATTGTTGCCGACGATGCTTATTTGGATGATCTCTCGCTCTCTCATTACTCGGGTAGAAATGATATCTAAGCATTTGGATAAAGTGAAGCAAGAGAAATTTGAAGTGATTGTCTGCCCTGAGGGGAAGGATGAAATCGGTAATTTGATCCGGAGCTACAATATGATGGTGACCAAGATCAAAGACTTGATCCTAATTGTATATAAAGATCAAGTGGAAAAACAAGCTCTGGAGCTCTCCAAGAAACAGGCTGAACTTAAAGCCCTCCAAAGTCAGGTTAATCCGCATTTTATGTTCAATACACTGGAAACCATCCGAATGCGGAGTTTGATCAAAAATGAAATCGAAACCTCCGAAATCATTAAGAAGCTTTCCTTACTATTAAGAAAAACAATTAATTGGGGAGATGATCTGATCTCTATCCGTGAAGAAATTAAATTTGTTGAGAGTTATTTAAACATTCAACAATATCGCTTTGGAGACAAGCTGCAGTATGAGATTCAGGTACTGGATGAGCAATTATTGGATTTGCAAATTCCGAAGTTAACGATATTAACCTTTGTTGAGAATGCTTGTATTCATGGCATTGAGAGTACCTCGCAAGACGGCAGCGTGACTGTCAAATTTGATGTTATGAATAAACATCTCTACATGACGATTCAAGACACAGGTGCGGGAATGGATGAACGAAAGCTAGAATATATTAGAAATATAATGGGCAATCCAAGCATTGATCGAATGAGTGAGCTTGATAGCATAGGTATGTTAAATGCATATATTCGGCTGCGCATATATTTTGATGAACGAGTGAATATTCGAATTTCTAGTGAAATGGGCAAGGGAACAGTAATAGAAATCAGAGTGCCTCTTTAACCAGCACAGGAATAAGGAGCATAGATATGATCAAAGTGTTGATTGTAGATGATGAACCGTTTATTCGACAAGGATTGCAATTATTGATTGACTGGGAGTCATACGGCTTTGAGATCTGCGGTCAAGCCTCAAATGGCTTGCAAGCGCTTCAAATCATCAAAACACTGCGCCCCAATCTTGTCATCGCTGACATTAAGATGCCGGAAATGAACGGAATCGAACTTTCCGAATCTGTATTCGAACAATATGGTGATGAAATTAAAATTATTATTTTAAGCGGGTTCTATGACTTTGAGTATGCTAAGAAAGCGATTAAGTATCATGTAAATGACTATATCCTCAAGCCAATTGTCCAAACAGAGCTTATCCAAGTGTTAGCGGAATTCAAAATGAAACATGAACAACTGAAGGAAGAGAGACAGAACCAAGTGAAGAATAATAAAATCATCCTGGATCAGCATATGCAGGCGATTTTGTGGGGGATGTTTGAAAAGGAAACGATTGATTATGTACTGCCTTTTTATCAGAAGTCCGGTAAATTTCGTTATGTGCTGATTGAGATGGATAAATCGAAAGGTTCATTATTTGAATTGTATCCTTGGGCGCGCAGCATGGTAGGCGAGCATTTTGAAATACAAATCATGAAGCAGTGTACAGGGGAGAAGAATGCCATTTGTATCATCGTTACTGATGAATTGCTTCAAGCCGATCATTCCACATTAGATGAATATATCAATCAATTATTTTCTGATTTAAGTCAACGTGAGGGAGTAGCCTTTTCAATCTATATTGGCAAGGAAGTTAGAAGCCTGTCGGCACTTCATGAATCGTATCAATCCTGTAGAAAGATGAAAAGCATGCTTTTTTTCACTAATAATAGACCGATTTATTATTATGAGAAAATGGACATGGAGATATTTAACATTCAGCGCAGTAATCTTGAAAAAAACGTATTCGATAATTTGATCAAGTCAATTGAAGACCAGCGTACAGATGTGCTTCAAACACATGTTGAAGCGATTTTTAAATATTTTAAAGCCGAGCGCATAGATCCTAATATTATAAGGCTAAATTTGAATTATTTATCATATTATTTATTGGAATTAATAACGAGCTTGAAAGGGAGCATGGACCTCGATTTGATAAAATCAGAGTTTCTTAAAGGGAATTATACAACCCTATCTATGGAGAAAAATATTCAAAATCTGTATGCGTTTTCTTTGAAATGTGTAGAGAAGTTGAAGGAACAGCACAGATTAAATTCAATGGGAGTCTTGGCCAAAATAGAAGCTTACATTCTCGAACATTACAAGGAGAATATAAGCCTTAAGTCATTGGGGGAACAGTTTTATATCAATAGTGCCTATCTGGGGCAGATTTTCAAAAAGCACTATAACTTATCATTCAATGATTATTTGAATCAATTACGTATCAGGAAGGCGGCAAAGTTACTGCGTAGAACAGATAAGAAGGTTTATGAAATAGCAGTTGCCGTCGGATATAGAGACTCGGATTATTTTATAAGCCGCTTTGAGAAAATGATGGGGGAGACCCCCCTGCAATATCGGAAAAAAACTATGCCTGTCGTTTCACTAACTCATGTGGAGAAAACCTTATCACAAGGGAATGAATGGTAAAAGTAGAGGGGGTTCAAGTGCGTCAACCAAAAACTGGATTTTTTTACGTAACTCCTTCGCAGAAAAGCACAGGATTTTTTTTGTTTCAATCCTTAATGAACTGGAATAATTAATGTTTTGACTATAATTTGCCCCGTTGAGGCGCTATATCGCACATGATACTTTGAATATAGCATATAGAAAGCGCTTTCTTATGCTGGGGATAAAAAATAATAATGGAGGGGTCCTTTTGAAAAAGTCTCTTGGAAGAACTACCACGCTGTTTATTTTGACGTGCTTGGTATTTACAGTTGTGCTCGCCGGATGCGGATCCAATCTACAAAGCAAGACGAAAGATGGGAAGGAGCTTAAAGAATTTTCGGCATTTTTTGCCGTACCGGGAAAGCTTGCGCCTGAAGACAACCGTATTTTGAAAGCGATTGAAGAAAAGACGGGTGTAAGTGTCACTATGGATTGGCTTACCGGTCAAACCGCCAAAGAACGTATTGGTGTGCTTATTGCCGGCGGGGAATACCCTGACTTTATTGATGGCAGCGATGGGACACAGCAACTGGTAGCGGCAGGAGCATTGGTTCCATTAGACGATTACATTGACAAATACCCGAATATTAAAAATTATTTAGGTAGCGATTGGAAGAAAATGAAAAACTCAAAAGATGGACATATATATTTCATTCCGCAGTTCGGCAATATTCAAGGTAAGCAAATGAATGTTACTCATAATGGAGAGGCATTTTGGATACAAAAAGCAGTGCTGGAGTGGGGTGGTTATCCAACTATTAAAACTCTTGATCAGTATTTTGATTTGATTGAGCGTTATAAGGCCGCACATCCGACAATTGATGGTCAACCGACCATCGGATTTGAAATTATCTCCTATGACTGGCGTTACTTCGCTTTAGAAAATCCCCCGCTGTTCTTGGCAGGTTATCCAAATGAAGGTGCCGCAATTGTAGATAAAAAAACATTAACGGCATTAAATTATAATACGATACCAGAAGCCAAGGCATATTTTAAGAAAATAAATGAAGTTTACCATAAAGGACTAGTTGATAAAGAAACCTTTACTGCGAATTATGATCAGTATATTTCCAAATTGTCGACTGGACGCGTACTTGGTATGGTCGATCAAGGCTGGCAGTTTTTAGACGCTGAGGCATCGCTCGTAAAACAAAAATTATCTGAAAGAACGTACGTTCCTTTATCCATCACACTTTCAGAGGAAGTAAAAGGCCGTTATCAACACAATCCAATTCTGAACGTAAATGGAGGCCTGGCGATTACGAAAAGTTGTGATGACGTTGAAGGAGCTCTGCAATACATTAATGATCTGTTGGATCCTGAAATAGAAATCTTGAGAACTTGGGGACAAGAAGGAATTGATTACCAGGTTGATAAGAACGGCGTTTTCTATCGGAATGAAGAACAACGCGCAAATGCTAAAGACCCGGATTGGGTTCTGGCGAATACAGGAAGTCCTTTAGTTTATTTCCCGCATCATGAAGGCATGACCGCTAAAGGGAAAAATGCGATGGATCCTAAGGAACAACCTGACGAGTACATTGCAACTTTAAACGAGATTGACAAAAAAGTATTGAAAGCTTACGGATATAAGAAATTCACGGATTTTCTTGAGCCTGCAGAAGAAAATGAACCATGGTTCCCTATCTATACTTATAATTTTGCACCGAACGCACCAGAAACGATAGCGAAACAAAAGATGGATGACGTGAAGAGAAAATGGCTTCCCAAGGTTATCATGACGCCACCGTCCGAATTTGACAAAGCATGGGAAGAGTATCAAAGCACTCTTAAGCAGAATGTGGATATTAAAGCCTACGAAGATGCGCTAACCAAGGAAGTTCGAAGACGTGTTGATTTGTGGGGATAATGCCCAAGTGCAGTATAAGGGTTATGGGACTACTCTCCCATAACCTTTATTTAACGGGTAAATTGTAATCAAGGAGAGAAAAGGATGAGAAGAACAGAGATGCGATCCCCAGAAATAATACTTGATGACAAGCAAGAGGAAAGTTGGCTCAAATATAATCTGCGCAGAATGAGAAGTCAGCAGCAATTACTATGGATGTCAATTCCATTTGTTATTTTTATTTGTATTTTTGCTTATGGCCCGCTTTGGGGCTGGTTGATGGCATTTCAAAATTATAAGCCAGGTGTCAGTTTCTTCGAGCAAGAATGGGTTGGACTGGATCAGTTTAAAATGTTGTTTACAGATCCTGACTTCCTTCGCGTTATCCGCAATACATTGGCTATGAGCTTAATTTGCCTAATTCTTGGCTTTGTAGGCTCTATCGGGTTAGCTCTCCTACTAAACGAATTGAAGAATGTATTGTTCAAGCGTATTGTACAGACGGTATCTTACCTGCCGCACTTTCTTTCGTGGATTATCGTTACAGGCATTGTAGCCGACGTATTGTCGACCGAGACAGGAATTGTCAATGTTTTGTTGACCAAGCTTCATTTGATCAGTGAACCGATTAATTTTTTTGCGGATCCAAAATACTTTTGGGGTATAGTTGGATTTTCTAGTTTGTGGAAAGAAATCGGCTGGGGGACGATTATTTACTTGGCCGCAATGACATCTATTAATCCCAGCTTGTATGAAGCGGCATCTATTGATGGGGCTGGACGATTTAGAAGAATGTTCAGCGTGACTCTTCCCGGCATTAAATCAACGATTACTATTCTGCTTATAATCAACATTGGTAATATTTTAAACGCAGGGTTCGAGGTTCAATATCTGCTTGGCAACGGATTGGTACAGGATGTATCCGAGACGATTGATATTTTTGTATTGAAATACGGGATTAATTTAGGAAACTATTCTTTTGCCACGGCAGCCGGAATTTTCAAGAGTGTAATTAGTCTTGTGCTCATATTTATGGCCAACGGATTTGC
>NZ_PNXQ01000016.1:271683-332045 GCF_005217525.1 Paenibacillus terrae
ATAATAGTGAAAGTATTATTGAGAAAACAAACGCTTGGAGATATTACATTCTCGATTATTAACGGGCTTGTTATGCTATTGGTGGTGGTAGCCACATTATATCCGTTTCTTAATACCATCGCCGTATCTTTTAATAACGGGATCGATACAATTCGAGGGGGGGTTTATCTCTGGCCACGGGAATGGACGCTTCAGAACTATGTTTCGGTGTTCAAAAATCCGCATTTAGGACAAGCTGCGTTTATTTCCGTGGCAAGAACGGTCATTGGTACTATCATCCAATTGTTTTGTACTGCGATGCTTGCTTATGTTTTAAGCCGTAAGGAATACATGTTTAATAAATTTGTAACGACATTGTTTGTGATTACCATGTACTTCAGCGGCGGTCTTATTCCGGGGTACATGCTGATTAAGCAGTTGGGTCTGTTGAACAATTTCTGGGTATACATCATTCCCGGCCTGATTGGCGTGTTTAATATGATTGTGATTCGTACTTTTATCCAAGGGCTGTCAGAAGAATTAATTGAATCGGCGAAAATAGATGGAGCGGGAGATTTTAAAATATTTTTCCGCATCATATTGCCTTTATCCAAGCCAGTTCTGGCAACAATTGCTTTGTTTATCGCTGTGGGACAATGGAACTCCTGGTTTGATTCTATGTTGTATGCAGCCGGTAATCGAAATTTAACCACATTGCAATATGAGCTTATGAAATTATTGTCGTCTGCTACTTCTCAGGGTGGAAGCGTCAATTTGGACCAATATAAGAATGTAACCAATCTTGTTACGCCTGTATCTATTCGGGCTGCTATAACGATTGTTACGGCGATGCCAATAGTTTTGTTATATCCGTTCTTACAAAAATATTTTGTGACCGGATTTATGATTGGAGGAGTGAAAGAATGACAACGCTTAAACACAATTCAGTTATGTATAATAATCCGATTATGCCTGGTTTTTATCCAGACCCCTCGGTATGCCGTGTTGGGGAAGATTATTATTTGGTGACATCGACATTTGCTTATTTCCCTGGTGTGCCGATTTTCCATAGCCGTGATCTTGTGAATTGGAAGCAGATTGGTAATGTACTTGACCGTCCTTCACAATTGAACTTACAGGGAGCAGGGCATTCACAGGGAATTTTTGCTCCAACCATACGTTATCATGAAGGTATTTTTTATATGATTACGACCAATGTAACGCATGGTGGAAATTTCGTTGTTACAGCAACCAATCCTGCTGGGCCATGGTCTGACCCTTATTTTATTCAAGGAGCGGTTGGTATTGATCCCACGATTTTCTTTGATGATGACGGGCAAACCTATTATTTGGGAACACGCCCTAACTCATCGGGAGTACGTTATGACGGCAATTGGGAAGTATGGATTCAGAAATTGAACATTGAGACCATGCAGCTTGTGGATGAAAGCTTTGTACTTTGGAAAGGCGCCATGGTAGAAGTGATTTGGCCTGAAGGACCGCATTTGTATAAGAAAGATGGCTACTATTATTTAATGATCGCAGAAGGAGGAACAGGGCCGAATCACGCGGTGACAATTGCACGTAGCAAGAAGCTGACAGAAGGTTATGTTGGGAATACGAATAACCCGATTATCACTCATCGTCATCTGGGCAAGCGCTATCCGGTTATTAATGTGGGGCATGCGGATTTGGTGCAGGCTGCGGATGGCCAATGGTTTATGGTGATGCTCGCTTCACGTCCTTATGGAGGCGGCTATAGTAATTTGGGGCGGGAGACGTTCCTTGCTTCAGTGAATTGGGAGGATGGATGGCCTGTAGTCAATGAGGGCCGAGGAATGCTGGAGGAGCAGGACGTCATGAGGTTGACACCGGTCCCGGTGGAGCCGCAATTGCGCTGTGATCATTTTGACAGTGATAAGCTGGCACTTAAATGGATGTTCTTAAGGAATCCGCAAACGGATTTGTATTCTTTGACAGAACGTAAAGGATATTTGCGGCTAAAGCTAAAGCCTCAAACGTTTAAGGATAAAGATAATCTCAGCTTTATCTGTTTGCGCCAGCAGCATTTTAATTATACGGCCGCGGCTGCGATGGAGTTTAAGCCACGTAGTATCCATGAATCTGCAGGTTTGGTTGTCATTCAAAATGATATGTATCATATCCGATTTGAGTGCGTGATACTTGATGGTCGGCAAGTATTGAGTGTTGTGACCTGCATAAATGGCCAGGAGACGAACGTTGCGCAGGCAGATGTTGATGCTCAGCGGTTATATTTAAAAATGGCTGCGAGGGGGCAGGAGCTTAGCTTCTATTACAGTACCGACGGAGATCAATATTATTTGATAGCAGAACAGGTGGATACGAGCAGTTTGAGTACCGAGGTTGCGGGCGGATTTGTTGGCTGCTGCATTGGAATGTTTTGCACGAGTAACGGTACAGCCTCTGACAATGCGGCTGATTTTGATTGGTTTGAATATGGCATGTACTAGAGCGTGTACGCAAATCTAAGCTAGCCAAACCATAATAGAAATCAGCGCGGCTTGCTTTAAAATATCGTTCTCCATTCTGAGGCGTTGATTTTCTTTGTGCAAGGTAATAAGCTTTGAACTTAAGGCTTTACTGAATTGATTAAATTAAAAACAAACTTGATCCCCTTGGGGTGGTAACAAGCATATGGTGATTTTTGAAAAATGACCTCATGTATGCCAACCTCAAGGGGATTATTTCATGTTTAGAGGTAGGTATAGTGAGTTAAAACTAATATTTCCTTAACATGTTCAGTGCATTTTTTTTAATAGTTTTTAGGTATATTATATTAAGGAATCGGTTCCAAGGAGCCTTGCTGCATTGAAAAATAAGTACATATACCTATTCGTTGTCGTTTTTATATCCTTTTTGTGTCGAAGCGTTTTAGAAGGAGATGATGAAGAACGAAAAAGGGGAAGTGAATTTGTCAAGGGAATAATCATCAGCAGAGCGAAGCGGTTCACAATATGCAAGCAATCCAGATGATGAATTGGAGATGTTGAATAATGAAGAATTTTGCAGGAAAACCATGGGATGTAAGAAGGATGCTCAGCAATAATTTTAAAACGAAGCTGATGGTTGCTTTTATTGCTTTTTTGATCATACCATCTATGATTGTTGGGGCTTTGTCGTTTGTGAGCGCCAGCAAGGAGATTCGAAACCAGATTGAGTATAGCGCCGAGCAGGCCATTGTCCGCACTAATTATGTTATTGACAGTGCTGTTTCACCTAAGGTACACGACGCAGAATATTTTGCTGAGAGGCTAAAAGGCAATCGAGTAGAGACAGAGGAAAAGGCAGCTGAGCTGGAGGGATTTTTCAAGCAATATATTATACTCCATCCTGAAACAGAATCCATTTATTATGGTTCAAAGGATGGTAAATTTACAACCTATCCACAGAAGCAATTACCCGATAACTATGACCCTCGAGTTAGACCTTGGTATGAGGAAGCCATGAAGGAACAAGCAAAAACAGTGATTAGTTCGCCCTATCTCTCCTCTTCCTCCAAGCAAATGACAGTCACAGTGTCCAGAGCCACGACGGATGGGTCGGGTGTTATTGGCATTGATCTGAAGATTAGCGGTATTAAGGAGACGCTGAACAATATTAAAGTAGGCCATGAGGGTTATGCCATATTGCTGGACAGCAATCGTACTTACATTGTTCATCCGACGAAGGCACCAGGCACCCAAATAGCAGATATTGAATCACGCATGTATGAGAGCGACGCTGGTGAATACGAGTATCAGTATGAAGGTCAGTCCAAATATATGAACTATGCGACCAATAAGCTGACAGGCTGGAAAATAGGCGGAACGCTGTATTTATCTGAAGTGGATGAAGCAGCACGACCGATTTTGATCAGTACCTTGCTTACGGTCGTCGGGTGTCTTGTGGTGGGGATAATCATTGTTTATTTCCTGATCCGTTCCATCATTAAACCTATTTTAAAATTGAAGGAACAAGCGGTTAATGTGAGCGCAGGGGATCTGACGCAGGACATTCAAGTGAAAAGTGAAGATGAGATTGGACAATTGGGACTGGCTTTCCGAAACATGCAGGATAACTTGCGATCTGTCATTCAGAACGTAGGAGATAGTGCAGATCATGTTGCTAGATCCTCAAGCGAGCTAACGGTAAGCGCAGAACAAACCAGTGCTGCAAGTGAGCAGGTATCCCAGGCTGTACAGGAAATTGCCAGCGGAGCGGAGAAGCAGACTACAGGCCTGGAAAATAACTCAGTAGCCCTTGACGAAATTGCACAGGGGGTCACACAAATTGCGGAACGCTCAATCTCGGTAGCCGATTTGGCCAGACGATCCTCTTTACAAGCAGAGGAAGGACGGAAATCCGTTGAGCAAACAGGCGAACAAATGAATTCGATTCACCATTCGGTAGAGCAATCCAACCGAATGATTCAAGCCTTGCAAGCTCGCTCTCAGGAAATCGGTGAAATTACCAAGGTTATTGGTGAACTATCCAATCAGACGAACTTGCTGGCCTTGAATGCGGCGATTGAGGCGGCCAGGGCAGGGGATCATGGCAAGGGCTTTGCCATCGTTGCTGATGAGGTGCGCAAGCTGGCAGAGCAATCGCAGGCATCTGCAACACAGATTGCCACATTGATTGCCGAAATTCAGCATGAAACGGAAACCACGGTTCAGACGATGAACCGTGTTACGGTTGAGGTTCAGGATGGGCTGCAGATTTCCAAAGCAACCATTGTCAAGCTGGGAGACGCGATGGAAGGCATTCGGGAGACCACACCTCAGGTGGAGGAGGTCGCTGCGATTGCACAACAGATATCAGCGAGTGTACAAGAGATTGCAGCGACAGCCAACGAACTGGCGACAATTGCAACTGGTAATGCTGCTACATCTGAGGAAGTCGCTGCTTCCTCGCAAGAGCAGCTGGCTTCCATGGAGGAGATATCAGCCTCTGCTCAACTGCTATCAACAATGGCTGCTGAGTTGAGGTCTATGATTAGTCGTTTCAAGTATTAAAACGAACTTGAACCCTATGGAATCTATAGTACAATGAATGCTCGGGACAGTTCTTTAAGCCTTATGGCATAAGGAATCTGTCCTGAGTTTTTTTATATTTTCATTCTTGCAGATTACAGGAGGGAGAACATTTGGTTCGAGATTTGGTGCTATATTTTATCGTGATATTATTAATAGTTTTGACTTTTCAGTCATCTATTACATTTGGACGCCCCAATCTGATTTCTCAGCTCATTAGGCAGACAATCGCGCGTGTTTTTTTTGGGGTGGCCGGAATTCTGTTTCTATATTTTGGTATCAGCGCTAGAGCAAGCATGACTTCTGTGTTGGAGCTAGGGATTGGTTTGATGTTCATCGCTTTGTTTGTACGCGTTTGGAACGTTAAATATACATATGAACAACGTTTGCTGGACCAAAACCGTGACCTCCTAAATGTGCTTCGGGTTCAACCTGGCTTTACCTTCAGGCTGGAGAAAAGCGGCGACGAATTTTATTATACACTGCTCGAAGGTGGCTTGCTGGAGCTCATGGGCCTGAATATGCAGGTCAGCTATAATCGAAGGGAGCATGTGGAGAAACTAGGGGACATTTTTGAACTATCCTCTGAAACTCTGGAGCAGCTTTGTGAATATTACAAACAGGCATGGTTCGGTGACCGGACGGTATTTGAGCTGGAGTTTTGGGAGTACTCAGCTTTAATTACCTTACATCCGGTCAGGGAGGATGGGATTACCAAGCATGTCATCGGTCATGTAATGGATATTACGGAGTATAAAGCTTCCGAGCAGAAAAGAAAGAAGGTAGACGAGGCTAACCATGCAAAAAGCGTTTTTTTGGCTCATATGAGCCACGAAATTCGCACGCCGCTAAATGGGATCATCGGTCTGTCCAAGCTGTTGAACAAGACAGAATTGACTGCTGCCCAAAAAGACTACCTTGACAAGCTGCTCGCCTCCTCACGAACCCTCTCATCCATGCTCAATAACGTACTGGACTTTTCCAAAATGGAAGCAGGCAGTTTGGAACTGGAAAGGCTGGAGTTTGAGCCGGAGAAAATGCTTCGGCATCTTGCAGATACGGTGAGTACTTTGCTGGAACACAAAGAAATAGAGATCATTTTTATAACGGACCCCAAATTACCCAAAAGTGTTAAAGGTGATCCATTGCGGATGGAACAGGTGCTTTTAAACCTTCTGACTAATGCCGTCAAATTTACGGATCAGGGACATGTGCTGTTAGAGGTGAACATGCTAAGCCAGCAGAACGGACGGGTAGCGTTGTCCTTTATGGTGGAGGATACAGGCATAGGTATTTCCGAGGTGGGTGTGAACAAGCTGTTTGTCCCTTTTACCCAAGCGGATACATCAACCAGTCGCCGATATGGGGGCTCCGGGCTGGGTTTGGCCATTAGCAAGCATTTGGCTGAAGCCATGGGCGGGAATGTAGAGGTTGAAAGCCGATTGGGGGAATACAGTAGGTTTTACTTTAATGTTGAGCTGGATATCGGGGATCTACATCCGGCAGGCACACAGATAGAAAAACAAATAAACGGCAAAGCCTTAATTGTTGTACGGCATGAGCTGTTGAGATATAGTCTGAACGAATTACTGCAAGGAACAGGATTAGAAACCTACAACATTTCTTCCTATCAGGAATGTGTGGAGGCTTTTGAAAATGGTGACCATTTTGGTTTAGTTATGGTCGACATGAGCATGGGTGGCTTTCGGGAACTGGGGACCCGGAGACAGTGGCTTCAATTGCTGGATAGACAGATGACTCAGGTCATTGGACTTACAACAGTGTACCAGATGGAAGGGATAGCGACTGGGGAGGAGGATAGCAGGGTGGATGCCTTTTTGTCCAAGCCCGTAACTCAGAACGCTCTATTGGAGTCTATCCGATGGTTGCTGGAAAAGGAAAAGGCAGTTTCTGTAGATATTAATACTCTGGATACATATACGATGATGAGTCCTCGTTATAAAGGAGAGACTACAGCGCAGAAGTATCAAATTCTTATAGCAGAGGACAATGAGATTAACCAGGTGGTGATTACCGAGTTCCTGGAAGAGCGCGGTTTTGAAGTAACTATGGCTGCAAATGGAAGAGAACTGCTAGAGTCACTGGAGCTGCGTTCATGGGATATGGTAATGATTGATCTGCATATGCCAGAGATGGATGGTTTTGAGACAGCCAGACATATTCGCAGAAACAAAGCTTTTAACAGACTTCCAATTATCGCCTTTACGGCCGATGCTGCGCAGCATGAACAGGAGGTTTGCCTTCGTTCAGGCATTAATGCTGTGCTGCTCAAGCCTGTCCATGAACTGAATGCTGTAAGAGTGTTAAACAGCTGGATTCATTTAGCATGGCTGCAAGAATTACATGGTGTTCACGCGGAGCAGGCGATAGCCGGGATGGATGGAAAGGTATATATTTTCCAATTCGCCCTTTACAAATGGATTCAGGAATACCAGCATCTCGATAAAAGATTGACGAGGAAAATGGACAACGGACAGTTATCTGCCGCTCTCCGATTAATCCACTCGCTTAAGGGAGGAGCAGGAAACCTCTTTGCGTCTGGGCTGCTGGCAAAGGTCATAGAGCTGGAAAAGGGATTGAAGCGTAGCCATGAAACCTCAGCGGGGGAGCTGTATCCAGACTGGAGAGAGCAATTGAGCTTGGTTCAAAAGGAGATTAACGAAATCAAGTCATCGGTTCCCTGGAGCTGATCGTGCTACTGCATAAATTTATAACCAATTCCCCAGATGGTCCTGATCAATTTTGGCTTTTTAGGGTCTTTTTCGATTTTCCTGCGCAAATGGTTAATATGTACGTCTACAGCCCTCTCATTAATAAAGGAGTCTGTTCCACGGAGAGCCTGAATCAAGGCATATCGGCTGAATACAATTCCCCGGTTCAAATAAAAAAGCTTCATAAGCTCAAATTCCGAAAATGTCATCTCCACAAGCTGCCCATCAACGGTAATCATTCTTCGCGCCAGATCCAAAGCAATGTCTGTTTCAGGCGCGGCCTCAGGCGCAAGGCCTCTTGCCTGTAACCGTGTAATTTCAATACGACGGAAAAGAGCCTCGATTCGTGCCTTTAGCTCCTGCATACTAAAAGGTTTGCAAATGTAATCGTCTGCTCCCAGCGTAAGTGTACGAATGCGCTCAGAGATATCATTTTCTGAAGAAACCACGATGATTGGCACATCCGTATGCTTGCGTATCAGTGGGCAGGGATTGACACCGTCCAAATCTGGAAGCAGCAGATCTAGCAAAATAATATCAGGCTGCACCATACCCAGCCGGGCAATTCCCTCAGCCGCTTGTTCAACCCGGGTAACGTTGTAGCCTTCTCCAGTCAAATACAAGGAAAGGGTATCTCCCAGCATATTGTCATCTTCAATAATCAAAACATTAGACATGATGATATTTCCCTTATCTTTCTATCGAATTCGAGCCAAATGGTTAAGATAGTTTCAATGCATACAACAAGTTTTTGTCAGGTTCTTTTGATAGAGTAACCGCCTTTGGACAGTCTGTCAAAAGATCAGGGGATCGGAGCAAACCAAAAGCCGGGCAGAACGAATTTATATCTTTTTGATATGGATATGCTCTATTTCTGAGATTTTTAGTTCTATTCCGACATTTTTCGTGGAGAATTAACAAAATGCATCAAGCCTCCGACACTCAATTACAAAAATTTAACAAAACATATCAGAAACATGCATTGACTTCAAAAAAAGTTATGGTATTTTATTACATAGGAGTGACATACACTGATAGGCCCCTTAGAAAACCCCACCATTTAATCTTCTAGAATTTAATTCACGCTCCATAGACTATTCAGCATGTATTCATTCGTACTCTAATCGTTCCCGTGATCGTACTCATGATTCTTTGGTGTGGCTACCCCATCGAGATTCAGGCTGTCTTCTTATTTTAGCTTACATATTTACACTTTTTTTGCTTTCCATGCTTGTATTTTTTTCCAAATCAGGTCTAGCGGGAGGACGAGAAATTAATGAACACATTCGAAGCACTGGAGTCCAATGTAAGATCCTATTGCAGAAGCTTTCCGGTTGTTTTCAACAAAGCGAAAAACGATGTGCTGTACACGGAGGCAGGAGAGGCATATATCGACTTTTTTGCCGGAGCAGGTGCCTTGAACTACGGGCATAACAACGATTTTATGAAAAATCGGATTTTGGATTACTTGACCTCAGATCGGATCATGCACGGTCTGGATATGTACACAACGGCGAAACAGGAGTTTATTGAGTCTTTCTCCGAGCATATTCTCCAGCCCAAGGACTTGAATTATAAGCTGCAATTTTGCGGACCAACGGGAACCAATGCGGTAGAGGCAGCGCTGAAGCTTGCACGCAAAGTCAAAAAAAGAAATGGGATTTTTGCTTTTATGGGCGCATTTCATGGCATGTCTCTAGGAAGTTTGTCCGTTACCAGTAACAACTCCATGAGAGAGAGTGCCGGTGTATCCCTAAATAACGTTACCTTCATCCCCTTTAACAGTACGTTTAACGGCTTGGATACCATTTTGTATATGGAGCAGCTTTTAACAGATACCCATTCCGGGGTGGAAAAGCCAGCGGCCATCATTCTGGAAACGGTACAGGCTGAAGGTGGTATTAACATTGCCGATACTGAATGGCTGCGTGACTTGAGACAACTGTGCGATGATCATGATATTTTGCTGATTGTTGACGATATTCAGGTCGGCTGCGGTCGGGTCGGATCGTTCTTCTCGTTTGAGCGTGCGGGTATTGTTCCTGATATGGTCGTTTTGTCCAAGTCGATCAGTGGCTATGGTTTGCCGATGTCACTGCTGTTGCTCAAGCCGGAGTTGGATATTTGGAGCCCTGGCGAGCACAATGGTACCTTCCGGGGGAACCAGCTTGCTTTTGTCGCCGCCAAGGCTGCGCTGGAGTTCAGGGATACGGTAGGGCTGGAAGCACAGGTAAAAGAGAAAGAAGCTTTTGTTCAGCAATTTTTGTATGAACATATTCAAACGATTGACCCTCTCATTGACATTCGCGGCTTGGGACTAATCTGGGGCATTGATGTGTCACCTCTGGGAGAAACCTTTGCCAAAGAAGTAGCTGCTCTTTGCTTTAGCAGGGGGCTCATTATTGAGCGGGCTGGACGTAACGATACGGTGATTAAAATTATGCCTGCGCTAACGATCAGCTTGGAAAACCTGCGTCAAGGCTGCAACATCATTAAAGAAAGCATGGTTCAGGTGTCCAGCACACTGGTTACTTTGTAATCTTCCAAAATCAAAAAATCCCCTTGGTCGGTAGACTGCCACGTTCTGCTTCACAGCAAGTGGCAGCTCCAAGCAAGGGGATTTTTGCAAAATCCTCATTCAATTAAGAAGTAACGGTTTGCGCATAGTTTTGCGCGGATTGCTCCAACTGCTCATCGGTCAGTACCGCAGCACCATATTGTACAAAATAAGGGAGCAATTTGGCACCAATCAAGTGGCTTGTAGCTTCGAGAGGTCTCAACAGCTCTTCGATTGTGTATCTGTTCCGTCCGTCATGTTGATAGTTTTCCTCTAAACTCGCAGCAGACAAGGCGATCAACAACTCTTTACCCTCCAATTTGTCACCCCCGCTTCCAAAAGCCCAGCCGTAAGTCAGAACCTCATCTTCCCATTTTTTCAGCAGGGAAGGGGTGCTGTACCAGTAAAAAGGGAATTGCAGTACAATACGGTCATGCTGCTCCAGCAGTTCCTGCTCTTGAGCTACATTGATTTTCTCATCAGGGTATACTTCATACAGGTTGTGAATAGTCACGCCGGGTTGCTTCTTGAGCTCTTGGACCCATCTTTTGTTAACACGGGACTCCGCAAGATTAGGGTGGGTTACAATAACAAGTGTTGACATGGTGAAAAACATCTCCTTTAACTTAGTTTATGTAAGTAAATTACCAATACACATGTAACTATTTTAGTTTCAACTAATAAGATTGTCAACTCCTTAAATTTTTAAGCTCTGCATACAAAAAAACTCCGGCAAGCTTATGCAGGAGTCTCATCAAATGAAATATTTTTACTTCAAGCGATATGGTTAAGCCCAGCAACAATTTTATTTTTTCCAGAACGCTTGGCTTTATACAGATAGTCATCTGCTCCCTGGAAGAATGTATCTTTGTTCATTTCTTCCGAATAGCTTTTTAATCCGATGCTTACGGTCACAGAAACTCTTTGCAATTTGTCTTCAAAGGTCTTTTTCTCTACTTCACGCCGGATGTTCTCGACAATCTGATAAGCTTCCTCAAAAGTATGCTCGAACATCAGAATAGCAAATTCCTCACCGCCATATCGGGCTGCAATGTCATTGGCTGTAATCTGCTCTGTAATGATTTGTGAGATGCTCTCCAAAATTTTATCTCCAAACTGGTGTCCGTACGTGTCATTAATTTTCTTGAAATTATCAATATCTACTACCGCTAAATGGATAATAGCACCTTGCTTGGCATATTCGAGCGCTTTCTCATAAAAAGTTTGAAACGATAAATGATTGTATAGCTTTGTCAGTCCATCGGTCATTGACATTTTGCTTATAATCGCGTTGCTGATCATTAGTTCCTGCTGTGCGTGCTGTGTTTTATACAAATCTACTAGCAGATCACGACCGCTGGCTTGAATGATGAGCGCAATAAAGGTGGACATAATCAAAAATGCCGGAATGGCTACGATGTCAAAGTCCGATAAGGAGGTATGGAACGAGCCGTCAATTGCAAGCAAGGAAAAAAAGACTACAACTTGTAAGACAAAGGAAAGCC
The DNA here is from genome assembly GCF_005217525.1 of Paenibacillus terrae. GTDB lineage: Bacteria > Bacillota > Bacilli > Paenibacillales > Paenibacillaceae > Paenibacillus > Paenibacillus terrae_C. The sequence continues at coordinate 283,511 of NZ_PNXQ01000016.1, forward strand.
ATATCAGCCGACGATTGAAAAACAGGATGGATGAGAAAACAGGCAACAAGCACAATGCTGTAATAATCCGGACATCATAGTTTAAACGAATAATCACCCAGCAAATAACTGTACTTGCCATAAACAGGATTACGAAAGAAAACCTGTTGCATTTATGATGAGCCAGCTCTGCAAGTAAGTTGGAACCGCACATGATTAGCGTGGGAACAATGAGGGTTTCAACGTAAAATTCATAAGGTGTAGCACGATAGTCGAGAAATAGATAGCTTCCAAGCTGGGCAATAAAATGTACTGCTATAATCATCCAGTAAAGCAATAGCATTTTGCGTACCCAGCGACCTTGCTTTGTATTATAATCCAATGTTTGAGTATCCCGTTTTGTTCTATTCATGATTGTCACCACACTTAATGTATCTTTAGCCATTCTCGTATTATAAGATACTATGTGATGAAGTTGAAGCTAAATTTTTAGAGGGTAAGCACTTGTTAGCCCAGCAACACGTGTACCTGATGAATAGCACCATCTCCTGCAATCGGCAGAACATTGTCCGTGAGAGGGGTACCATCTAGTGTGACTGTTGCTACACCCTTGGATATATGTTGTGGATTCATGATTTGGATCACGTAGGTATCGCCTCGGAAGACACGAGTGATTGTAAATTCATCCCAAGCTTTAGGAATGCACGGATCAATGCGCAGACCTTCCCATTCCGGCTGAATGCCAAGAATAGACTGCGTAATGGCTACAAAGTTCCACGCCGCTGTGCCGGTCAGCCAGGAATTTTTGGCTTCGCCTTCACGAATGGCATCCTTACCCGCAATCATTTGCGCATATACATAAGGCTCGGTGCGGTGGATGTCGCTGATGTCCTCCAGATAGGCTGGAGCAATTTTGCTATACAGCTCAAATGCACGATCCCCACGGCCAATCACGGCCTCCGCCATCATAATCCACGGGTTATTGTGACAGAAGATGCCCGCATTTTCCTTGTACCCTGGAGGATAAGAGGATATTTCACCCAGATTGATGTAATAGCGGGAATAAGGCGGATTTTGCAGCACAATGCCATAGGGAGTCTCCAGCCGATCCCGTGTAGAGTCGAGCGCTTTTTGAGCCAGACCTTCCTCAACGCCGATTCCGGCCATTACGCAAAAACCCTGCGGCTCAATAAAAATTTGGCCTTCCTCACAAGCCTTGCTGCCGACCTTGTTCCCATAGTGGTCGTAGGCTCGCAGAAACCACTCCCCATCAAAGCCATGCTCTAAAGTGGCTGCTCGCATCCGATCCACATGGGCTTGCGCCGTGGCTGCTTCCTCATCTAATCCTCTGCGCTTGCACAGCTCGATAAAATCCGGTCCTGTATATACGAAGAGTCCGGCGATGAATACCGATTCCGCTGTGCGGCCCTCCAAATTTTGAGTGGTCTGATAGGGCTCATCAGGTGTGGCGGAAAAACAGTTCAGATTCAAGCAGTCGTTCCAATCTGCCCGGCCAATCAGTGGAAGACCATGCGGGCCAAGATTGTTAACCACATGATAAAAGGATCGCTTCAAATGCTCAAACAGGGTAGCTGTATGCTCTTCATTCCCATCGAAGGGCACCTGTTCGTCTAATATGGCGAAGTCTCCCGTTTCCTTGATATACGCAGCGGTGCCGACAATTAGCCACAGCGGATCATCGTTGAAACCGCCACCGACCTCGTGGTTTCCTTTTTTGGTTAAAGGCTGGTACTGATGATAAGCCCCGCCGTTATCAAATTGAGTGGAAGCGATATCGATAATCCGTTCCCGCGCCCGCTCCGGTATTTGGTGGACAAAGCCGAGCAAATCCTGATTCGAATCCCGGAAACCCATTCCACGTCCGATGCCGGATTCGAAATACGAAGCGGAACGCGACATATTGAACGTAACCATACATTGATACGGGTTCCATATATTCACCATCCGGTTCAGCTTATCGTCGTGGCTCTGAATGGTGTACTTGGAGAGCAGATTGTTCCAATAGGCCCGCAGCTCACTTAAGGCTCGTTCAACATCGGCTTCCTCCGCGAATTGAGCAATCATGGCATGGGCCTGCTTTTTGTTAATCACACCAGGAGATTCCCATTTTTCATCCTCCGGATTTTCCACATAACCAAGTACAAAGTGAAGACCCGTTTCTTCACCTGGCTCCAAGGTTACTTCGATGCAATGCGACCCTACAGGCGACCATCCGCTGGCCACAGAGTTCGAGGCTTGCCCGGCGGTGACGGTTTGCGGCTGATCCAGCCCGTTGTATAGTCCCAGAAAAGCTTCACGGTCTGTATCGAATCCTGCCAGCTGGCGATTGACTGAGAAGAAAGCATAGTGGTTGCGACGCTCACGATATTCCGTTTTATGATAGATGACGGAGTCCTGTATTTCGACCTCGCCCGTGTTCAGGTTGCGTTGAAAATTGGTCATATCGTCATAGGCGTTCCACAGGCAAAATTCCACGAAAGAGAAGAGCTTGATCCTTTTAGTCTGTGCAGAAGTGTTCTGAAGCTTGACCTGATGTACTTCGCCATCAAAGGACAGCGGTACAAAAGCCAACTGCGTGGCCCGAATACCGTTACGTTCACCCATAATTGACGTATAGCCAAGCCCATGTCGGCACTCATACAGATCCAGCTCCCGTTTGACCGGCATCCAGCCTGGAGTCCAGTAATCCCCTTCATCATGAATATAAAAATAGCGGCCGCCGTTATCGACAGGAATATTGTTGTAACGATACCTTGTTAAGCGACGTAAACGCGCATCCCGGTAAAATGCATAGCCGCCGCCTGTATTGGAGATCAGTCCAAAAAATCGTTCGTTGCCTAAATAATTGATCCAGGGATAAGGGGTTTGAGGGGTGTGGATGACATATTCTTGTTTAGCATCATCGAAGAAACCGTACTTCATGGCGCAGAACTCCTCTCGAATTTACAGAAATAAGGCCAAACACATTATTATATTCAAACATGAAGCTGTTCTTCCTAAAAGAAGCGGTTTCCTGCCTGATGCAAAAGATGCTTGATTTCCCCGACCTTGTTTCTTGAATTTGCAAAATATTTGAAATGGGTAAATATACCTCTTTATGCTAAAATGAAAGAGTTAGCACTCAGCATGGCAGGAGGTTGCAAGGATGGCACGCATCACATTGTTTTTCATTCCATATGCAGGCGGATCAGCATCGGTCAGCTTCAAATGGAAAAAGCTGCTGCTTCCGCAGATTAAGCTTGTTCCGCTGGAACTGGCGGGCAGAGGTATTCGTTCTGGAGAACCGTTAAAGGATAGCATCGAGGAAATGAGTAAGGATTTACTGCTCAAAATCAGTCAAGAGATAGCCCCTGGCGATCCTTATGCAATATACGGTCACAGCATGGGAACGATGATCGCTTTCGAGCTGTATTACAAGCTGGTGGCTGGCGGTTATGGCAAACCTGCTCATCTGTTCGTATCTGGTGGACGGGCACCGCATGTCCCAAGAGATTTCCCGTGGGCCCATGATCTGCCCGCAGAGCAGTTCAGGACACATTTACAGCGATATGGTCAGCTTTCAGAGGCTATTTTTGACAACCGCGAATTGTATGACTATTTTATCCCGGTGCTAAGAGCGGACTTCAAAGCCGTTGAGACGTATGAGTACATGACTCCAGCCGTACCTTTGAATTGTTCGGTCACAGCATTGACAGGGCTGACCGATAACACAATGACCTTGCAGGATGCGGAGGCGTGGGGGCAGCATACGGATCAGAATTTTCGTATTTTCACCTTTGATGGAGGTCACTTTTTTATTCATGACGAGGTGGAGCAGATTACGCAAATCATTAATGAGACCTTGGAACGCAGTGCTGTAGCAAGTAGAATGCAACATTAAAAAGAAGAGGTGATTTCAGTGACTGTAGGTGTACTGGCTCATTTATTTGGCAAGTTGCCTTATCACGAGTTGGCTGCAAAGGTAGGAGCAGCGGGCTTTACTCATATTCAACTGGCTCCGTGGAGAGCGATCAGTGATGTGGACTTTAATAAACCGGGAAAGTTCAGTCCGGGATTGGCACTGTCTATCGCGGAGGCATTCCGTCAGCATGGAGTATCTATATCGGTGCTTGGATGCTATTTGCATTTTTTCGAAAAGGATGAGGAGCTTCTACGTGAAAATGTAGAGCGCTTTAAAGAGCTGATCCGATATGCGAGCCTGTTAGGGGCACCGATGGTGGCAGCCGAAGTCGGACGTAATGAGGATGGAAGCGCATATACGGAACGAGACTGGAAGGTTGTAAAGGAAGTCGTGCGCGAATTAGCGGACGAGGCGGGAAAATGGGGCGTATTCGTCGGATTAGAGGCCGCTAACGATCATTTGGTCGGAACGGCGGTAGAGCTTGCTACCTTGCTGGAGGAAGTGCCGTCATCCCAGATCGGTGTAGTAATTGATCCGGGCAATCTGCTGAAAACGGAAAATCTGGCACGGCAGGATGAGGTTATCCGCGAAGCGTTCCAATTACTAGGACCTCGAATTATAGCGGCCCATGCCAAAGACCGGCGTTTGTCATCGACAGGTGAGATCGAGACCGTACCGCCGGGTTTTGGTGACATGAACTATGGTCTATACATGGAGCTACTGGAACAGTACAAGCCGGGGGTTCACATCATTATGGAGGCCGCGCAGGAGCACCAGATGGCTGAATCCAAACGCTACATCGAGGGTCATCGGTTAGCGGCTCAGAAGGTGCAAGAAGTACAGACGAAATCATAGTATTCTTTCATATTCGGGAATTGCTCAGGAGACTTGGAAGCGTCTACTTTCCAAGTCTCTTTTCATTAGCTATGTTTAACCTTGGACAACCGCCACAATCACAAGCACCCAGCTTGTCAAGAAAGCCACCCCGCCAATCGGGGTAATCGCTCCGAGCTTCTTCAGACCGGACAAGCTAAGGGCATACAAACTGCCGGAGAACAGGAGAATACCTGCTAGCATTACCCAGCCTGCGGTAACAATCAGAGAAGAATGGACCAGATTTCCTGCAACTACTCCGAGCAGAATCAAGCCCAAGCCATGAGCAATATGATATTGGATACCTGTCTGGAATATGCTCATCATGTCTGCGGAAAGTCTTTTTTTCAAAGCATGTGCTCCGAATGCTCCCAGAACTACAGCTAAAAACATCATTATACAACCAAGCAATAGCAAAACTTTCATGTTTTAACGCCTCCCTGTAAAATAGTACCGATTCCAATGGGATTCGTCAATTTTCGTTGTGAAGCTCTAAATATATAGAATTTTTCGACTCTCATTTGATGTCTAATGTGGTATATTTTTTCCAGGGCCAATGCGAAGCATTTGGGGCTATAGACAGCGTGTCCTCCACCTTTTTTTTGGGAAAGCGAGGTGATGATGCTGTCTTTTTGTGTTGTCGTTTCTCGAAATAAAATCTTATGTAAAGTCAAAATTGATAATGGAGAGGGTGAATGCAAAAGTGATTAGTAAAAAATCCGTGTTCAAGAAATCTGTCTCTATGGTTATGTCAGCAATTTTGGTACTTCCTTTATCCATAGGCTTATTTCAGGCCGAACCCAACCGTGCATCAGCTGCAACGCCAGAATCGACACGCTTTCTTCAATTGTATAAACAGCTGAAGGACCCGGCTAGTGGATATTTCTCAAAAGAAGGTATCCCTTATCATTCCGTTGAAACACTCTTGAGTGAAGCTCCAGACTACGGACACCTAACGACCTCGGAAGCCTACAGTTACTGGATGTGGCTGGAGGTACTGTATGGTAACTATACTGGGGATTGGGGACATCTGGAATCCGCATGGGACAACATGGAGAAATACATCATTCCAGGTAAGGAAGAGCAGCCGACAATGAGTAACTACAACCCGAACAGCCCTGCTACTTATGCCGCAGAATACTCGCAGCCGGATCTGTACCCAAGCCGTCTGAGTGATCAGTATAGTGCTGGCAAAGATCCGCTGGATTCCGAACTGAAGGCAACCTATGGCAATAATCAGACTTATCTGATGCACTGGCTGCTGGACGTGGATAATTGGTACGGCTTCGGCAATCTGCTGAATCCGTCGCATACAGCAACCTATGTGAACACTTTCCAGCGTGGGGAACAGGAATCGGTATGGGAGGCTATACCGCATCCATCGCAGGATAATCATAAGTTTGGCAAGTCTAATGAGGGCTTTATGAGCCTGTTCACCAAGGAAAATAATGCCCCGGCACAGCAATGGCGCTACACGAATGCTACTGATGCGGACGCACGGGCAGTCCAAGCGATGTACTGGGCTAAGGAATTGGGTTATGATAATTCTGTATATTTGGATAAAGCCAAAAAGATGGGAGACTACTTGCGTTACGGCATGTACGATAAGTACTTCCAAAAAGCAGGAAGCGCTTCCAAAGGAAGTCCGATTGCTGGTACGGGCAAGGATGCCAGTTTTTACCTGATGGCATGGTATACGGCTTGGGGAGGCGGACTTGGCCAAAGCGGCAACTGGGCTTGGCGGATTGGCGCCAGCCATGCGCATCAGGGCTACCAAAATGTCGTCGCAGCGTATGCTCTGTCTGATAAAGACGGTGGATTAATACCGAATTCGCCAACGGCGGGACAGGACTGGGCGACCTCGCTGAAGCGCCAACTGGAGTTTTATACTTGGCTGCAATCCAATGAGGGAGCTATTGCAGGTGGAGCGACGAATAACTCAAATGGTGACTATAAGGCCTATCCATCTGGCACGAGTACCTTTTATGGCATGGCTTATACTGGGGCTCCTGTATATAACGATCCACCATCCAACAATTGGTTCGGGATGCAGACTTGGCCCGTCGAGCGGATTGCCGAGCTGTACTACATTTTAGCCAAGAAAGGAGATACTTCGTCTGAGCAGTTTAAAATGGCTAAACAAGTGACGGAAAACTGGATAGCATGGTCCAAGAGCTATGTATTTGCCAACGAACGGCCTGTGACTGATGCGCAGGGCTATTATTTGGATGCTCAGGGCAAGCGCATTCTAGGTGGCAAAAATCCGAAAGTGGCTACTACAGTAGCTAAAGGCGAGTTCTGGTTGCCGAGCGATCTGGAATGGAGCGGAAAGCCTGATACCTGGAGCGGATTTGCCAATCATAAAGGGAATACCAGTCTTCATGTGGTAACAAAGAAACCGGTGCAGGATGCAGGAGTGCTAGGCAGCTATGCTAAGGCACTTACTTTCTTTGCTGCTGGAACAAAAGCTGAAAAAGGAGACTATTCCGAATTAGGCAAGGAAGCTAAGGATCTGTCTAAAGCTTTACTTGATGCTGCATGGAGTTATAACGATGGTATAGGTATTACAACGAAGGAAGCACGCGAGGATTATTATCGTTATTTCAGTAAAGAAGTGTATATTCCGAACGGCTGGAGCGGTAAGACTGGACAAGGTAACACGATCCCTGGCAAAGATGCTACCCCGTCTGATCCGTCGAAGGGCGGTAATGGTACGTATTCCACCTATAGCGATATTCGTCCTAATATCACTAAAGATCCGCAGTGGTCTTATCTTAAAGACAAATACACGACTTCCTGGAACAATCAGACCCAAAAATGGGATAAAGGAGCTCCGCAATTTACCTATCATCGTTTCTGGGCCCAAGTGGATATGGCAACGGCTTATGCCGAGTATGACCGTCTTATTAACGGTAGTGGACCAACCGAGCCTACAGCTCCCAAAGCTCCGGCAAATGTGAAAGCAAGTGCCGGGGATGCTCAGGTCACACTGAGCTGGAGCAAAGCGACGGGGGTGGACAACTATACCATCAAGCGCTCCACAACCAGTGGAGGACCTTATACCACGGTAGCAACGGTAACGGATAGCACTTACAAGGATACAGGTGTGGTGAATGAAACCACCTATTATTATGTAGCGAATGCGACCAACTCCTTGGGAACCAGCCCGGATTCCGCCGAGGTCAGTGCCAAGCCTACGGCAGCAGCCATTCCGGCAACGGGAGATGTGGTTGCCCAATACCGCGTGGGCGACACGAACCCGGGAGATAACCAGATTCGGCCACTATTCCGTATTGTAAACAAGGGTAAAGAAACTGTTGATCTGAAGAATGTCAAGCTGCGGTACTATTATACTGTAGATGGCGACAAGTCACAGGAATTCCATTGTGACTTTGCACAGTTGGGTAGTAGTAATGTTATGGGTAAATTTGTTAAATTGGATAAAGCCGTTACAGGCGCAGATTATTATCTGGAAATTTCCTTTGGAGCTGGAAGTCTGGCGGCAGGGGAAAATACAGGAGATATTCAGATTCGCATTAACAAGACGGACTGGAGCAACTATAACGAAAGTGATGATTTTTCTTATGATTCAACCAAGACATCTTATGGGGACTGGAACAAAACACCTTTGTATATAAACGACCAACGCGTATGGGGCCTGGAGCCTTGAATGTAAAATAAACATTGGGTGAGACGAGCGCAATGCAAGGAGGGGAGACCTCACATTGTATTGCGTCCGTTTTCCAATGATATTTCTCCGATATTGTATATTCCCGTCGACACTCTTGTGGTACACTAAGATCGCTACATCATTACATATATGACCGAGGTGACCTGAGACATGAAAGACAATTTGGCACAGGCTCTAAATGAGCAAATGAATTTTGAATTTTACTCCGCTCATGTATATCTGGCAATGGCTGCTTATTGCTCCAGCGAAAGTCTGGATGGATTCGCAAACTTTTTCCTGGTACAAGCTGAAGAGGAACGCTTTCATGCCATGAAGCTGTACAAATATATTAATGATCGCAGAGGACGTGCTACATTGGCTGCATTACCTGAGCCTAAAAACAGCTACGATTCCATGCTGGATGTGTTCGAGCACGGCTACAAGCACGAGCAGCAAAATACACAGAAGTTTTATCGTTTGGCTGACCTGGCCCTGGACGCACGTGAGCATGCGACGATCCATTTTCTGAAATGGTTTATTGATGAGCAAGTCGAAGAGGAAGCTCTGTTCGACAATGTGATCCAGAAGCTCAAGCGTATTGAAAGAGATAGCAACGCTTTTTATATGCTGGACAGTGAATTTGCCCAACGCAGCTTTACAGCCCCTGCGGAATAAAGCAACATGCACATTTCGTCTGAATGCTAAGGATATGGCTGGCATGGTATGAGACGAGGAATTAGAAAAGCCCGGTTTTCGGGCTTTTTTTGCGTTTTTTATGATCAGGTGCAGCTTGACACATTAGCAAATTCGAGAATATTATAGATATAATGAGTCTTTAATATCTTTTTTAAGGAGATGAGCATCATGATTTACGATTGTGCTATTATTGGCGGAGGCCCCGCCGGATTGAATGCAGCCCTTGTGCTTGGCCGGGCAAGACGAAGTGTGGCTTTGATCGACAACAACCAGCCCAGAAATGCCGTTACGCATGCATCGCACGGCTTTATTACAAGAGACGGCGTAACGCCATCCGAGTTCCGTCGCGTTGCTTATGAGGAAGTACTGCGCTATCCGTCTGTCGATCATCTGCAAGCCGAGGTTGTTTCGATTGAAAAAACTGAACCCGGATTTGAGGTGCTTGATTCGTCAGGCCTTCGCGTTCAAGCGCGAAAACTGATTTTGGCGACGGGCGTAAAGGAGATATTTCCCGAGATCGAAGGCTTTTATCCACTATACGGAAAAAGCTTGTTTAATTGCCCCTATTGCGACGGCTGGGAGCTACGGGATCAACCGCTTGTCGTTGTGTCCGAATCTCCGGGCATCTATCATACGGCCAAATTACTCCTGAATTGGAGCAAAGATATAATCGCCTGCACGAACGGCCATGCCTCCCTGACATTCGAGCAAAAAAAATGGCTTCAATCCAAGGGAATTGTGGTGATAGAGAAGCTTGTTGCAGCTTTCATCGGACAAAATGGACAGCTTGAGCATGTTCAATTTACGGATGGAACTCAAGTCTCAAGGACTGGCGGGTTCGTGTCTCCCAAATTTGTACAAAGTACACCGTTTGCAGAACGCTTGGGCTGTGAAAAGCTGGGGTCGGGCGGGATCAAGACGGATGAATCAGGAAGAACCTCTATACCTGGTGTATACGCCGCCGGGGATTCTTCATACTTCATGCCTTCCCAATTGATTTTTGCCGCAGCCGACGGCAGCCGAACTGGTATGTGCGTTAACATGGATTTGACGGAGGAAGATTTTGCAATTCGGGGTCACTTTCGCTAGGTTATCGTTATTTTAAATATACCTATAGAAAAAATTAATTTGTCGCTGGATTGTGAGCATGCTACAGTTATTTTATCTTTTATTCCTGATTAAGTAGATAGGATTAATATTTTTTATGGAGAGGCGGGTTAACATGAGCGAAATCTATCGTCTGGCACAACAGGAAGATGCGGAAAGATTGCAGTACGTGACTTATGAGGCGTACGAAACGATTCGGCAGTTGGAGCTTAAATGGCCTGCCGCTCAGGCGGACATTCCTATCATTCAGGAGAATATTAAAAATAATGACTGCTACGTGCTGGAAGTCGATGGTGTAATTGAGGCTACAGTTAGTCATCTCAAAAATAGAGCTCTTAATTTTATAACGGATCTCCCCTTTGTCATGTGGTTTGCCGTCAATCCGGCTGCTCAGGGCAAGGGCTACGGACGCAAGCTGCTCAACTGGGTAGAGCAGACTATAATCCGTGATCAGGTGGGAGCTCCTGCCGTTACGCTGGCAACAGCCGAAAAGCATCCCTATCTGTTGTCTATGTATGAGCGTTGGGGGTATGAGCGTATTCATGCATTTGACCATGGTACAGGAGACGGAACGATGCATTTATTGCGTAAAGTTGTGAATCCGGAATTATTTAAAACGTATATTCGTGAAAAAAACGAAGCCGAGACTGCTAACCGTAATTAGAGCCGATACCTGGGATGGGACGAAGCGGATTCATTCTCCGAAAGGGGGGTTCATGAAATGAAGTTTGCGTTATTCAGTCTGATGGCTAATCTGCCTAATGCGATTACCGGGGAAGCCTGGAGCTCGCAGCAAAAAATCCAAAATGTAATCAAGCAGGCTGTTCTCGCAGAGGAGCTTGGTTTTGATGCATACGGTGTGGGGGAGAGGCACGGTGCGCCATTTCTGTCATCCTCACCCCCGCTCGTGCTGACCGCTATTGCGGCGAAAACCGAACGGATTCGTCTGCTGACTATGGTGACGGTGCTTAGCGTGCTGGACCCGGTGCGCGTGGCAGAAGACTATGCGACGTTGGATCATTTATCGGGTGGAAGATTAGAGATTATTATTGGGAAAGGAAATGATCCGCGCCATTATCCGTTATTTGGAATTACAGAGGAAGAACAGTGGGACTCGCTTGCCGAGCGCTATCGTTTGCTCAAACGATTGTGGAGTGAGGAAGAGGTGACGTGGGAAGGAAGCTATCGTCCACCGTTGCATCAAGTCACGACACAGCCGCGGCCGTATCAGCAGCAGATTCCCATCTGGCATGGCAGTGCTTCCAGTACACGATCGACCGAACTGGCCGCGCAATACGGGGAGCCGATATTTTCCTCAAATTCTTTCCACCCGCAGGCCAAGTATAAAGCGCTCATTGATCATTACCGGGAACGACTGGCTTATTACGGGCATGATCCGTCTCAGGCTGTGATTGGTGCCGGAGCAGGGAGTCTGTATCTGGCAGATACGGATGAGGAAGCGATTCGACGGTATCGTCCTTATTATGATGCCTACCACTTGACAGCGGCAGCTCAGCACAATCAGTCGCCCTTCACGAGTCTGGAGGATAATATTCGTAACGGTCCTGTTCTGATCGGCTCTGCGGAGAGCGTTCTTGAAAAAATACGGAACTATCATACCGCGTTTGGTCACCAGGTACTCAGCATCAGCGTAGACGGGCTGGATGAGCAGGAGCAGCTCGAACAGCTACATCGGTTTAGCGAGAATATCATACCGGTGCTGCGGCGGGAAATTCCGAGCACGATTTGGCAGCATGGGCCGAATTTGGATGATGGAAGCAGGTCGATTATCCCTGTAAAAAATGATGCGCCACCCATATCTCCTATTTTTCAACTATAGTTGTTGACTGTTCAATCACCTTATTTCATAAAAAGCCTCCGAGTTTAGGAGGCTTTCAGGTCCGTTGCGACCAGAGAGATAAGGTTTTTTTGTATTGGAAATACATGAAGAAGCAAATTGACAGAAACAAGTAAAAAGAGTAACGTGAATTTTATATCATTTAAATCTTACATATTTCATCGGATTAATATATTTCGAATCTTATAGAGATCTGATGATTGGAGGAGGAATTGTTTTGAGCGACTCGCAAACCAGTATAGCTAAACGACATATAACAGCAGAGGATTTATATCAACTTCGGTGGGTCAGCGATCCTGCTGTGCATCCAGGTAACGGTGCAGTCGCTTACGTCGAGCAGTATATTAATGAAGACCGGATAGACTATAATTCTGACATTTGGCTTTTGCCATCAGAAAACTCCGAGCCGTTGCCCTTCACATATGGGCCGAAAGACAAATCACCTGTCTGGTCACCTGATGGATCACAGCTTGCTTTTCTCCGTACGCTGAAAGGTAAGCGTCAGGTATGGATCATTCCAGCTAGCGGAGGAGAGGCTCGGCAGCTTACATGGGCAGGGAAAGGCGTTCATTCATTGGCTTGGTCACCGGACGGATCCTACATATCCTTTGTCGCAAAAACCACAGAGAGTCTGTCATCCCCGACATCAGTGCAGCCGGAAGGACAGGTCGTTAATCGAACAAAAGCCAAGTCAGATGGCTACGGGCTATGGGATAATACACGTAATCACTTATATGTGACTGATGTAAATTCAGGGGACACCGTCCAACTAACGTTCGGCGCGTATGACGTCGCGGAACCTGTCTGGTCGCCGGATGGCAAACTTATTTTATTCGTGGCCAGAATAGCGGAGCATGCAGAAGAGGATACGGATTTACGCAAGCAAAATGATTTGTTTACGATAGCTCCTGCTATTTCAAAAGGAAATGCGGAAGCACCGCGAAAGCTAACCTTCTCCGAACTGCAAATCGAGAGTGCTGAATACTCTCCCGATGGTTCAACGATTGCCTTTTACGGACATGATCGACATGCTAAAGACGCGACCCAGACCCGATTATACATCCTCCCTTCGAGTGGTGGCTTGGCAGTATGCATTAGTGAAACGCTGGACGCACACCTCGGTAACGCGGGTATGAGCGATATGCGCTCACACCTTCATGTAGGGCCACCACGTTTTAGTATGGACGGTCAATCCCTATATACGCTTGTAACCCGTGAAGGGAATGTGCATATATATCAGTTTGCACTTGATGGAAGCTTTACAGTTTTGACGCAGGGAGACAGAGAAATTTATCAGTTCACGCTCACCCCGGATGAGCAGCATATCATTGCAGCTTCAACTCATGTGACATTGCCAGGCGATTTGTTTCGAATTGCGATCTCTTCCGGGACAGAGGAACGACTGACGCAGGTGAATGACTTGCTGCTGGAAGAGATCGGGTTAAGTGTGCCCGAGAGCTTCTGGACTGAGGTCGAGGATGGTCGGAGGGTCCAGGGATGGGTGATGAAGCCAGTCGGTTTTGGGGAGGGAGTTACCTATCCCGCCATTTTGGAAATCCATGGCGGTCCCCATGCGATGTATTCCCACTCTTTTTTTCATGAGTTTCAGTTGCTAGCAGCGCAGGGATATGCGGTCATTTACACAAATCCGGGGGGAAGCAGGGGGTATGGCCAGTCTTTTACCAATGTCGTTCTTGGCGAGTACGGTGGACGAGATTACACGGACTTGCTGAGTGCGGTGGATGAGGCCATTCGGCAGTTTCCATTCATTCATCCAGAACGACTAGGTGTTACGGGGGGAAGCTACGGAGGCTTTATGACTAACTGGATTGTCGGTCACACAGACCGTTTCCGTGCAGCCGTGACCCAGCGCTCCATATCCAACTGGCTATCCATGTATGGCGTGAGCGACATTGGCTACTCATTTACAGAAGACGAGGTCGGCGGCAATCCTTGGGACGATTTCGAGGTCTTATGGAGACAATCTCCACTGGCATATGTTAAGCAAATAAATACACCACTGCTTATTTTGCACGGGGAGCAGGATCTTCGTTGTCCCATTGAGCAGGGAGAGCAGCTATTTACAGCACTACGGCGATTGGGTAAATCCACGCAATTTGTTCGTTTTCCAGCCTCAAGCCATGAGCTTTCACGAAAAGGGCATCCGCAGCTTCGTGTGGAACGACTGCAACGCATTTCAAATTGGTTTGTCAAGCACCAGATATAACACGTCATCCGTTTCTTGTACTTACGACACAGAAATTTTTACAAAAATTCATTAAAAAAATTACAAACAATGCCTGATTTTCATACAAAAGAGGGTATTGTTTGTATAATATACTTATACATTATAAATTTATACTTTAATTTACTTTTGTGTTTATAAAATACTATTAGTCTCTATTTATTTATTTTTTTCCATTAAAGGAATTTGAAAAAATATTGACTTTTTTCGAGTCCATATTTATTATATAATTAAAATATTTCACAATTAAACCTTGCTTTTGGAATGAAATTGCGTTGTTTTCGGTATTTTCTCGACACACTCATCTATGATACTAGATTCTTAGGTCCCAACCTAAGTCTTTAGTCCACTCCGAGCTTTTCACACTTCTAAGCTTTTCACACACATCTGAATTTATATCCAATTACACTACGTTTGGCAATTTAATCACCAAATTAAATCTTAAATTGTCGCTTATTTCTTTTCTTGTCAACCTTACAACCTTGCTTTGTCATGGTTTGTTGTATCCATCTCCATATTTTCACATTTCCATACATATGTACATTAACACCTGAATCGTAAAAACATTTTTGTTTTGCCACATCTTTGTGGGGAGGAAAGGGGTTTGGTATGAATCGAATGGCTTTGGTTTTTCCAGGACAAGGATCTCAGTATACAGGAATGGGAGCCGCATGGCATAGCGATTTTACAGAAGCGGATCGCTTGTTTGAAGAGGCCGCTGATATTTTGGGATATGATCTAAAAGCTTTATGCCTGGCAGGTCCGATCACCCAATTATCCAGGACATTCTATACTCAGCCTGCACTTCTTACGATCAGCGTCATTGCATTCCGACGTTATATGCACGAAATCGGGATTATTCCGGAATTTTCAGCAGGTCATAGCCTGGGTGAATACTCAGCTCTGGTAAGTAGCGGTGTTCTATCCTTTGGCGACGCTTTACGACTGGTACAAGAGCGGGGACGCTTCATGGAAGAAACCGCTGAGGCAGGGCTGGGCAGCATGATTGCCATTCGTGGAGCGGAGCTGAACGTCGTGGAAGAATTCTGTCGTCTGCATTCCACAGTCGATCAGCCTGCTGTCATTGCCTGTTACAATTCGCCCAATCAGTATGTCGTCTCTGGTCATCATATGTCGGTAGCTGTGGTAGCTGGCAAGTTAGAACAGCGGGGGGCCCAAATTACTCGCTTGCAGGTCAGCGGTCCTTTTCATAGTCCGCTTATGCAGCATGCTGCGGACAGGCTGACCATCGAGATGCAAAAATACACCTTCCATGAAGCGCGGTGGCCCGTGATCTCCAATATGACCGCCCAGCCATACCCTGATGTAGACAGCATTCGTCAAGGATTGATTTTGCAAATGACTCACCCGGTTCGATGGATACAAACCATGCAGTATATGGCGAATCATGGCGTGAAGCAGAACATCGAGTTAGGCCCGCGAACGGTGCTGAAAAATTTGGCGAAGGAAATAAACACTACCATCGAAGTGCTGTCTCTGGACAGAGACTTGGATCGCGTTGAAATGGAACGCCGTTTCTCGATCCGTGATTGGGTTGCCCGTTCCCTGTCACTGGCAGTGTCTACCCCCAATGCCAATTGGAATGAAGATGAGTATCTAAAGGGTGTTATTTCACCTGTCCGGAGACTGGAAGAATTATTGCGGAACTCAGAATCAGGCAGTAGTCGACCACCAGCTTTTGAGCAAAGACAGGAAATACTGGGGTGTATTCGCCTGGTGTTGCAAACCAAACGGGTCTCCGAAGGAGAGCAGAAAGTAATGCTAGAGCAATTAAGGAGGGATCAGGATGGAGCAGTTTCAAACTTTAATTGAAATCATTCAAGACCGTGCACGCCGGGATGAGAACGGGATCACCTTTATTTCCGGTGATAAGCAAGAGGAATATGTGTCCTACAGTAAACTTCTGGAGCAAGCATCACAGGTGCTTCATGTATTACAGGAAAAAGGGATACAACCTGGCGATGAGCTGATCATGCAGATCGACGACAATCATACCTTTGTGAATGTATTTTGGGGCTGCCTGCTCGGTGGAATCGTTCCTGTTCCTGTAAGCATCGGGAATAATGATGAGCATAAAATGAAACTGTTTAAAATCTGGAATACGCTCTCCCGCCCTTATATGGTTGCAGATGACAAGGTTTTGGAGCAACTGGAAAAGTACGCGCATCAGCACGAACTTCTGAATTCCTTTGAGCCTGTTAAAAAAGCAACTTTTTTAAGCCATACATTCGACTATTCCGGTCTGAATAAAGGTGTAGTTCATGTATCCAAACCGGAGGATTTGGCTTTTATCCAATTTTCCTCAGGCTCTACAGGTGATCCTAAAGGGGTCATGCTGACACATGAAAATCTGGTTTACAATATTCGGGATGTCGCAAATCAAACGGGCATGAGCTCCAAGGATGCTTATTTGGGTTGGATGCCGCTTACGCATGACCTGGGATTGATCGCCTTTCATTTAACCTGTGTAATCGCTAATGCCAAGCAACTGATTATGCCGACGGCACTTTTTATCCGCCGCCCGTCTTTATGGCTAAAAAAAGTATCGGAGCATAAGGTGACTCAAATATGCTCTCCCAATTTCGGATATAAATTTTTTCTCGATCAGTACAAGCCTGAAACAGCAACTAACTGGGATTTATCAAGCATACGCATGATTTTAAATGGAGCTGAGCCGATATCTGTAGAGCTTTGCCATGTGTTTATGGATGCGATGAGTGTTCACGGCTTGAATAAACATGCGATGTATCCAGTCTATGGATTGGCAGAGGCGAGCGTAGGTGTTTCCACTCCCCCTCTGGACCAAGATACCTTTATTCCGTTTCATTTGAATCGGCAGCAGCTACACGTAGGTGAACCGATAGAAGAAGTAGACAAGTCTGACAAGCGGTGTCTTACTTTTGTGGATTTGGGGAATCCGTTGGCCAGTACCTCTGTCCGCATTTGCGATGAACATAATCGGGTGTTGGAAGATGGGATGATTGGACACACACAGATCCGCGGCAAAAATGTGACAGCTGGATACTACAACAATCCCGAGGCTACCGCGAAGGTCAAAACAGAGGATGGCTGGCTCATCACCGGAGATTTAGGGTTTATGAGAAATGGCCGTCTGGTTATTACTGGTAGAGCCAAGGATATCATTTTCGTGAACGGACAGAACGTCTATCCGCATGACATCGAGAGAATTGCCGAGGAACTGGATGGCGTGGATCTCGGGAAAGTAGCGGTGTGTGGTGTTCATGATGGGCAAACCAGGCAGGATCGTATTGTTGTTTTTGTGATGCACACGAAAAAGATAGAGCAATTTGTGCCGCTAGTTCAAAAGCTGAAAAGCCATTTGAACTACCGGGGAGGTTGGCATATTCAGGATGTAGTTCCGATTCGACGTATTCCTAAAACAACCAGCGGGAAGGTTCAGCGCTTCAAATTAGCCCAGAATTATGAGCAGGGTGAATTTGATGAAATACTGACATCACTGGCCGAGGCCACTCAAATCGCGCAAGCGGCTGAGCGTACAGTTTTGCCTCAAGGGGAAATAGAACAAAAGCTGATTGGAATCTGCCAGGATATTTTAAGTGTAAAGTCGATTGGAACGGATGACAGCTACTTTGATATCGGAGTGACTTCCTTGCAGCTCGTTCAAATTGTGGACCAGTTGGAGGACCAATTAGGGATTCATATTGAGGTGACGGATTTCTTTTCCTATCCGACCATCGCCAAGCTGGCTTCGCATATCTCCAGTCAAAGCCTAAGTAGGGACGCGACTGCAACAACACAGCCTGAGGCCAAGGAGGAAGCGAATGACCGGGATATCGCCATCATCGGCATGTCCGGCAAGTTTCCTCAAGCGGATACACTAGAGCAGTTTTGGGCGAATGTGTCATCAGGGGCAGACAATATCGGTCCGTACACCGATGAAAGAAGAAAAGATGCCGAAGCTTTCATTTCCCGTCTGTATACGGAAGGACGGAATATGCAGATCGCAGAAGGTGGCTATTTGGACGAAGTAGACAAGTTCGATTACTCCTTCTTTAAGCTGACTCCACGGGAAGCCTCGCTAATGGACCCGAATCAACGGCTATTTCTACAAACCGCCTGGAGTACGATTGAGGATGCGGGGTATGGAGGCAAGCAACTGGCAGGCCAAAAGGTCGGCGTGTATGTGGGCTTTTCCAAAACCAGCTTTGAATATGAGCGCCTGCTGTCCGAGGTGGAACCGGGTGCGCTGCCTAACTTTGCCATTGGTAATTTATCGTCCATTATTTCCAGCCGGATTGCGTATTTACTCGATCTAAAAGGACCGGCACTAACGATTGATACAGCATGCTCTTCCTCACTCGTGGCAGTACATCTGGCCTGCAAGTCCATCCTCAATGGAGACTGCGATATGGCACTGGCAGGTGGAGTGAAGACGATTTTGCTTCCGCTGAAAGCGGGTATAGGCATGGAATCCTCCGATGATCGGGCACGCGCCTTCGACGATCAGTCGGATGGAACAGGCTGGGGCGAAGGCGTTGGAGCGGTTTTCCTGAAGCCGCTGCGTAAAGCGGAGCAAGACGGTGACAACATTTTGGCCGTGATCAAGGGAAGTGCAATCAATCAGGATGGCAGTACGATTGGTATTTCCGCGCCGAATGCGCTCGCTCAGGCGGAAGTAATTTCGCAGGCGTGGCGCGATGCACAGATTGATCCAGAAACGGTGAGCTATATCGAAGCGCATGGCACCGGGACCAAGCTGGGTGATCCGGTCGAGATTGACGGCATTACCAAGGCTTTCCGCAAGCATACACAGCGCAAGCAGTTTGTGGCGATCAGCACAGTCAAAACAAATATCGGCCATTTATACGAAGCCGCGGGAATTGCGGGCTTGATCAAATCCGTACTGTCCATGAAGCACCAACAGATTGCGCCGCTCGTTCATTTTCGCACGCCAAACCAGAAGATCCATTTCGAGGAATCTCCGGTATATGCCAATACGAAGCTGAGGGAATGGAAGACGGACGGCTTCCCGAGAAGAAGCGGGCTGAGTTCCTTTGGATTCAGTGGGACAAACTGCCATGTGGTGCTGGAGGAATATATAGCAAAGACGGAATCGGATAAATCCTCCACGGACAGCAACAATGGGTCGTCACCGCTGTTGCTGACCCTGTCAGCGCGGAGTGAACCCGCTTTGCGCGAGCTGATCGGTCGGTACGCAGAACGGTTCAGACGGGCGGAAGAACTTGTGATGAAGGATATATGCTATACGGCTAACACGGGCAGAAGCCACCTCAATCACCGGATTGCGGTGACTGCCGCAGGAGCGGATGCGCTGAAAGCAAAGGTGCTTCAGTTGCACGAACAAGGCAGAGCCGTCGAAGGTGTATACACCGGGAAAGCGGATAGCACAGGTGGCGCAGAGACGGTCACTGGAAGCTTGGACACGTTGCAATCACTGGAGCAACTGGCTGCCAAGTATGTGCAGGGAGCGCAGATCAATTGGAGTGCCCTATATGCAGGTAAGCACTACAAAAAGGTTTCTCTGCCTACGTATCCATTCGAACGGAAAAGATGCTGGATTAACGTGCCCGAACAGGTTCGAACGGAACCGAAGGCACCCGTTCATGAAAACTCAACAGTAAGGGAGACTGGAATTATGGGGAACGAGTACTCGGTGTCAGCATCGGCTACCGATCAGAACAAATCATCTATCCTTCAAAAGTTAGCGAAAATGATCAGTAACGTGTCCCAACTCAGTCTGGAGGAACTGGAGCCACAAACACATTTTCTGGAGCTCGGGCTAGATTCCATTAATTTGTCCCAGGTTCGCCACAGCATCAAGGATACCTTCGGACTGGACGTTCCGATGAACGAATTTTTCGAATCGTTGACCACGCTGGAGCTGTTAACCAGCTACGTAGCCGAGCGGGTGAGCATTTCCACGTCTGCTGAAACCCCGATTCAGTCTGTGGTAAATCGTTCGGAAACCACTCTGAGTCAAGCTGATCATGCAGCTTCTCCGTTAACCCAACTGTCTCATGAATCCGGCGTTCCGGCTGGGCAAACACGGGCTCAAAGCTTCCCAATCGCTACAGCTCCGGGTGTAGAGCGAATTTTGGAGCAACAGCTACATCTGATGTCACAGCAGCTTGATGTTCTCCGGCATCAGCCATCTGCATCCGTAATAGCTTCTGAGCCATTTAACACGGAATCCGGCGTTTTGCCATCAGCAAGTAGAGGAAGCGCGGAGATTATCCGTACCGAATCCAAGCAGGAAGTTGCGGCCGCATTAGCACCCGCTCCATCCGTACAGGCTATTCCCAAGCAGACAGGCAATGAAGCCAAGCCGTTTACGCCTTATAAAAAGCTGGATGTTAAAGCACGCGAATTGCTTTCGCTCCGTCAGGAACAACATCTGCAAGAGCTGATTGAACGCTACACGGCCCGTACGCGTAGCACCAAGCAGTACACCCAGCAGTATCGCTGCGTATACGCCAATAACCGTAATGTGGCTGGTTTCCGGCCTGTTTTGAAGGAAATGGTGTACCAAATCGTTTCTCAACGTGCAGACGGATCAAAAATTTGGGATCTGGATGGCAATGAATATGTCGATTTGACGATGGGCTTTGGCGTGAATCTGTTTGGGCACAATCCGGCCTTTATCCGAGAAAAAATGGAGGAAGAACTGAAAAACGGCATGTGTGTCGGCCCGATGTCCAACATGGCTGGGCAGGTCGCCGAGAAAATTTGCAAGATGACCGGCGTGGAACGGATTGCGCTGTACAATTCCGGCACGGAGGCTGTCATGGTCGCGCTCCGTTTGGCACGTGCTGCTACGGGACGGGCTAAAGTCGTCATTTTTGCCGGCTCGTATCACGGTACATTTGACGGCGTGCTGGCGCTGGGGAGCGCGAGTGACAACAAGGAGCAATCGACACCTCTCGCTCCAGGTATTTTGCAGCATATGGTGGACGATATCGTCGTGCTTCATTATGGAGCGGACGATTCCCTGGATTACATCCGCACCCATGCGCATGAGCTGGCCGCGGTTGTAGTGGAGCCGGTGCAAAGCCGTCGACCAGATTTTCAGCCTCAAGCCTTCTTGCAGGACATTCGCCAGATTACGGAACAGTCGGGTACTGCCTTCATTTTTGATGAAGTCATAACAGGCTTCAGAATTCACCCGGGAGGGGCACAGGCGTGGTTTGGGGTGCAAGCTGACCTTGTGACCTACGGTAAAATCATTGGCGGCGGGATGCCCATCGGTATCGTAGCCGGGAAAGCCGCCTTTATGAACGGGATCGACGGAGGTACGTGGAGCTTCGGAGACGATTCCTATCCACAACATGAGCAGCAGCGGACCTTTGTCGCAGGAACCTTCTGCCATCATCCGCTGGCAATGGCTGCATCCTTAGCGGTGCTGGATCATTTGGAGCACAATGGCGAGCAGCTGCAAAATCGCTTGAACAGCCGCACCTCGGCGTTAGCAGCCGAGATGAACAGCTATTTCACGGACGAACACGTACCTATGAAAGTTGTTAACTTTGGCTCCCTGTTCCGCTTCGTGCTCAAAGGCGATCTGGAATTATTCTTTTATCACATGCTGGACAAAGGCATCTATATCTGGGAAGGACGAAACTGCTTCTTGTCCACGGCTCATACCGAGGAAGATATTGCGCGAATCGTGCAAGCGGTCAAGGATAGCGTGAACGAGCTGCGTAAAGGAGGATTTTTACCGGACCCGCCACCGAATGGAGACGGCCCTGGGCCGGGCAAGCAACCTGTAACCATACCTGCAGAGGCTGAAGCAGTGGGCGCTCCAGAAAACGTTATTGTGCTGACTCCAGATCAAAAACAGCTCTGGTTTACCTCTGTCTCGGAACGAAGTGACTCTCAATGAATAAGATCACCAAAGAACTGAATGAGAAACTTTTCACCCTGGGAGAGCTTTCCCGCAATTCGTAAGCCACGCATGCCAAATGTCAGGCCTTATCATAGGGCCTGGCATTTTTAGTATGTCTGGCTTCGCCACGTCGAGGCAGATCATTTTGGTGCTGGTGTTGGAGCATCGTTTATGGTTATCATAGACGAAGGTGTGAATCTATCGTTTATATTCGGATACAAAAGGAGATACAAGATGGCTGAACCTTTAAAAAATATATACACAGAGGATTTTCTTCGCCTGTTCGGTGAAAGAGTACAAACGGCGTATAGCTCATTTGATACCCAGGGATTTATCCATCAAGTCATGGACCAGACGTGGAATGAGCTGGAGCTAAAAGCCCGGATGCGGCGGATTTCGCTAACATTGGGAACATTCTTGCCAAGTCGTTATGAAGAAGCCTTGGCTGTCCTTTTTGCCATAGACGAGCATTGCAGCGGTTTCCCGTACCTATTCTTTCCGGATTTTGTGGAGGTGTATGGACAGGGAGAGGAACACTGGACGCTTTCCATGGAAGCGCTGGAGCGTTTCACTAGGAAGTCATCTGCGGAGTTTGCCGTGAGACCCTTCCTCCTGCGTGAACCGGAACGGATGATGCGCCAGATGACGGTCTGGGCGGGACATTCGAGCGAGCACGTTCGCCGTCTTGCCAGCGAAGGCTGTCGTCCACGTCTGCCGTGGGGGCAGGCGCTGCCCATATTTAAGCGCGATCCCGCTCCGGTATTGGCCGTGCTGGAACTGTTGAAAACCGATCCCTCACTCTATGTACGTAAAAGTGTAGCCAACAACCTGAACGACATCGCCAAGGACCATCCCGAAACGGTCATTGCAACAGCTCAACGATGGAAAGGTACGCATCCTGACACCGACTGGATCGTACGTCACGGCTGCAGGACCCTGATTCGCAAGTCCAGCCCCGAGGTGATGGCACTGTTCGGCTATGCCGAAGAAACAAACGGGTCCCCGTTAGTCACGGAAGCGTCTTTTACCGCCGATCCTGCTGTGTTGAAGCTCGGGGATAGCTGTGAGCTGAGCTACGCGCTTCAACTTCGGGAAGGCGACCCGGTGCGAGTCCGCATCGAATATGGCATCGACTTTGTGAAGGCGAGAGGACAAGTCTCGCGTAAATTGTTTCTGCTTTCTGACAAAACCGTCCCCGGAGGAACCCGTCTTACAGGTATGCGGACACACCGTTTTGCAGACCTGACGACCCGCCGCCATTATCCAGGAGCACACCGTATTTTACTGCTGGTAAACGGACAGGAAGCTGCATCTACGGAAGTCGAACTCCAGTTTTAAAAGCTTTATAGCAGCAGAGAGAAAGAGTCTGAAACCAGGCTCTTTCTTTTTGTCGTTCGCTTTTACGGGCATTATTTTTCCCAAAAAATAATGTTGGGTTTAGAACCTGGTACTAGGACGTGTTATAATAAGATTATATCGTAGCTTTCATCTTATGTATAAAGGGGAATGTACAATTTGACAGATCAACAGCAATGGCTTGCGCCTGAATATTACAATATGACTGCGGAAATGGAGCACCATGACGCTGGCAAAGCAGCAATCAAGTGGTTAAGCGACACAGGAGACTACGAGGAAATTACCTACGGGGAGCTGCTCAAAAAGGCTAATCGACTGGCAGGAGGACTCGCAGGGCTGGGATTTAACAAAGGAGACCGGGTTCTGGTCATAGTACCGCGTCGCATTATTGCGTATGTGATTTACCTGGCATGCTTAAAGCTGGGACTTGCCGTCATTCCTTCTTCCGAAATGCTGCGGGCCAAGGATATTGCCTATCGGCTTCGCCATTCGGAAGCACGCGGGGTGATTGCCTGGACCGGAGTAACTGGTGAGGTGAACAAAGTAGACGGGGATTTGCCTTCCCTGGATTACCGTATCGCGGTTTCCAGCGACGACACGGTAGCTGAACCCGGCTGGCTTGCGCTGAATGAGCTGATGGCAGGACAGGAAGATACCTTTGAAGCTGTGAAAACGCACCGGGATGACATGGCAATTCTGGCCTATACCTCCGGTACCACGGGAAATCCTAAAGGTGTCGTACATAGCCACGGCTGGGGGTATGCCCATCTTCGGATTACATCCCCTTGGCTGGATATCCAAGCCTCCGATACGGTATGGGCTACAGCTGCGCCAGGATGGCAAAAATGGATTTGGAGTCCGTTTTTATCCGTACTGGGTAATGGAGCGACTGGATTCGTATATCATGGTTCGTTTCGTCCGGGTCGATATTTACAGCTCATGCAGCAGTACGGAATTCAAGTGTTGTGCTGTACCCCGACGGAATACCGGATTATGGCGAAAGCAGACGGTCTGGATCAATATGATCTGTCCCAATTGCGCAGTGCGGTTTCTGCTGGAGAGCCTCTTAATCAGGAGGTCATTAACAAGTTTCAGGAGCAGTTCAACATTACGATTCGTGACGGCTACGGTCAGACGGAAAGCACTTTGATTATTGGTAATTTGAAGGACGCGCCATTGCGCACAGGTTCAATGGGTAAATCTATTGCGCCGGGACTGGTTGAGATCGTAGACGAGGACGGTGTTCCGTTGACTCCGGGTCAGGTGGGAGATATTGCAGTACGTGCTGATCTGCCGGCATTATTCCATACGTATTATCTTGACCCAGAGCGCAAAGGATTCAGCATCCATGGAGACTATT
Source organism: Paenibacillus terrae (assembly GCF_005217525.1). Classification (GTDB taxonomy): domain Bacteria; phylum Bacillota; class Bacilli; order Paenibacillales; family Paenibacillaceae; genus Paenibacillus; species Paenibacillus terrae_C. The sequence goes on from NZ_PNXQ01000016.1 coordinate 308,483, forward strand.
TTGTTACAGGAGATCGGGCGCGCAAGGACGAGGATGGATATTTTTGGTTCGAAGGACGCGGTGACGATATCATTATCAGCTCTGGTTATACCATCGGTCCCTTCGAAGTGGAGGAAGCGCTCATGAAGCATGACTCCGTTCAGGAGTGTGCTGTCGTAGCCAGTCCTGACGAAATCCGTGGGCATGTCGTAAAAGCTTACGTTGTGCTCAAAGCCGGAATAGAAGAATCTCCAGAGTTGGTGAAGGAACTGCAACATCATGTGAAAGCATGGACAGCACCTTACAAATATCCACGAAAAATAGAGTTTATTCAGGAGCTTCCCAAAACCAGCTCGGGTAAGATAAGAAGAGTAGAGCTGCGTGAACTGGAGAAGCAGTCTGTACTGTAATTGTAGATTGTAAATATCATGAAAAGCGGAACAGGAGCGTGGGAAAATGAGTTCATTTGAAGCATTGCTGGAGCAATATGCAGAGCTGGTTGTAAAAGTAGGTGTCAACATCCAGCCCGGACAGGTGTTTTTGGTCACTGCACCACTGGAAACTGTCGAATTTACGCGGCTGATTGTTAACAAAGCCTATGAAGCAGGAGCCAAATATGTGCAGGTGGAGTTCGAGGACGATCAGATTACGCGCAGCCGTTTTGAGCATGGTGACGAAGCCAGCTTTGATTACTATCCAGCTTGGAAGGCAGAAATGATGGAGAAATTCGCCGAAGAGGGTGGAGCCACGCTAATGATTAAGGTGCCGAATCCGGATTTATATCAAGGTATTGATCCGCAACATGTTTCTCGTGCGACAAAGGCGGCGGCTACGGCGAGAGAAGGCTATGCTCACTATACGCGGAATGCTAAGATTAGCTGGTGTTTGATTAAAGCACCGACGAAGGCTTGGGCCGATAAAGTATTTGCCGATGTAGCAGAGAAGGACCGCATTCGAGTCATGTGGGATACAATCTTCCAAATGAATCGTGTAGACGGCTCTGATCCTATTCAGAATTGGCAGGGCCATCTAAATAATCTCGAACAGCTACAAAATAAGCTGAATCATAAAAACTATAAAAGTCTACACTATCGCGCACCCGGAACAGATTTGAGAATCGAACTGGCCGAAAGACACATTTGGCGCGGCGGCGGCGGTGAAAACGCCCAAGGAATTTATACCGTGGCAAATATGCCGACAGAAGAAGTGTTCACAATGCCTAAACGTACAGGTGTGAATGGTTATGTTACCAGCACGATGCCGTTAAATTTGAACGGACAGTTGGTGGATCGCATTACATTTACCTTTAAGGATGGCAAAGTCACCAAATATACAGCGGAATCCGGTGAGCAGCATTTGACGAATTTGTTGGCTACGGATGAAGGGGCCAGCTATTTGGGTGAAGTTGCGCTGGTGCCGCACGATTCACCGATTTCCAATCTCAATCGCATCTTTTACAACACAGGGATTGATGAAAATGCCTCCTGTCACTTGGCGCTCGGCAGTGCGTATCCGTTTAACCTCGAAAAAGGAACACAAATGAACCGGGAAGAGCTGCTTCGGAACGGTGCCAATGTCAGCCTGACCCATGTTGACTTTATGATTGGCTCCGCTGAACTGGATATTGACGGCGAGCTGCAAGACGGAAGTACAGAGGCCGTGTTCCGTCATGGTAACTGGGCGATTTAAAACCTTTTCTCAATCTCAATGCATAGCAACCCGCAAGCGATCTTATTCGTTTGCGGGTTTTTGTATATGCTAAATATCAAACTGCGCTTGTATTGCGAAATATAAAGTGCTAAACTGAGTTCAAACATAAATTAAAACGGTGTTTTAAATTATGTTTAACTTATAGAATTCTGGTCTATTCAATTCCCTCTGATTGGACCAAGTAAGAGGAGGAGAAGTATGAATCACGTAGACAAAAAACAGCAAACCAAAGAAAAAATATTACACGCTGCGCTTGAATTCATTAAAAAGGAAGGCTTCGAGGCGGTTACAATCAGGAAAATTGCCGATCTGTCGACCACCAATATTTCTTTGGTTAATTATTATTTTGGCTCTAAGGAAAATCTGCTCAGTGAAGCCATTGAGGTCATATTAAGTGGCTTTCAGCACACCTTTTCTATTTTGGACAATACATCGATCCCACCCCAAGATCGGCTGAAACAATTTTTGTTTGATTACTTGCAGGTCATTCGCCAATACCCGGAACTTCTCTCCCGAATCATTGTCATGGGCAGCACGCCCTTTACCTCCCAACAGGAATACGGAAGGTTTTTAAACATGATGGGATTCCCCAAAGTGCAAAGTACGATCAAGGAGCTGACAGGTGAGCAACGGCCAGAGCGATTGTTAGCGATGATGCTGCAAATATTTGGGGCTATTTTTCTTCCCGCATTGATGAGCCCGATTCTTGAATCCGGAGCGGGTGTGGAAATGCCTTCAATCGAGGAGCAATTAAACCTGTTGTTTGATAGATATTTTGATAAATAATAAATGACTGGAGTGAATACTATGAATCTTCTGAGAAAATACTGGCAGGACGCAGGGGCTATCATCGGTGTGATCGTATGTATTGGTTTACTTATGAACAGAACCATTTTTTCCGATATAACAGGAATTTTATGGTTGAGCTTTGTAGCCATCCTTTTTCATCAATTTGAGGAGTATCGCTGGCCTGGATATTTTGCCGGTTTGTTTAACAACGTCATGTTTAAAAGTGAAACCCCGGATCGCTATCCTTTAAACACTCAATCAGCCATGATTATTAATGTTGTGATTGCTTATGTGTTTTATTTACTCCCGATATTATTTCCACACGTGATATGGCTTGGACTCGCACCTGTTTTTATGGGTTTCTTCCAGGTAGTCTGGCACGGCATTGTGGTGAATATAAAAGCAAAAACCTTATATAATCCTGGCTTGTTTACGGCAGTACTCGTGCATGTTCCGGTCGGAATCTGGTACATTCACGATATTGTGAAGTACAATGCACCGACCCTAACAGACTGGATTTGGGGGACGATCTACTTTGCTTTTGCTGTATATATCTTCATCATAAAAGGGAATATGTGGTTGAAAAACAGCAATTCTCCCTATCCTTTTTCTAAGCAACAGTTAGGATCGTATTATCGAAAATAGTGTATGTTGGATGATCTTCAATGTCCTTGTTTACAAGTTGGAAACAAGTAGAGGTATTCTGGAAATGTGGTTCGGTTACACTTGGTTTGTACCTCATTGAAACAAGGAAAGAGTGATCTCATGATGAAACATTCACATCCACATCAACCAAAAAAGCTTCCCTATAAGCTAGTCACAGCTACCGCTTTGATGGCTATAAGTTTCGCTGCCATCACCGGATGCGGCAATAGCGGAGAAACAAAATCAACTGCTCCAATTACGGAAGGCGCGGTTGCACCATCTACCGATTCTTCGGCTCAGAAAACGGACAATAATAGTAAGAGTGCAGATGCGAACAAGCAAGGTTCGGACGCAGACCAGCAAAGTCTGAGTCCAGCAGATTCCAAAGATACCGGAAAGGTGTCTGAGCAAGGCTCAACCTCGGCCCATCAGTCATCTGCTAGCAGTAGGGCGCCATCTAATGTGCTAACTAATAACAAACACAGTTTCCCAGCAACCATACTCAGCGCAGCCAAGCAGGGGACACTTCCGAATTTGCCCAAAGGTCTTGGTTTGGGAACGGGTAGCGATCTTTTGTTCGAGCTATGGGGAAAATCCGAGTCAGGCTCAACCGGCCATCTACGGAGCTACACCAAGCACCATACGGATATCGTACTGGATGGAAGTGATAAAGTTACAGAAATCACATCATCCGATCCATCTTATACAAAACTGCTCATCAACCAAGTCGTTAAGGAACTGGGTAAGCCGACCGAAACGAATGATACATCCAAAGACGTACCCGGTACAGCAGAAGCCAGTTATATGATCAAAAAAGCTTCCGCGCTGGATCAGTATCTAGTATTTTCTTATCAGACAAAAACACAAAAGGTCAACTATGTCAGATTGTATTTTAACTCCATGACTCCATAAATCTGAGACACAATAAAAGAGTCGCTTCCGTAACCATCCCGGAGGCGACTTATTTTTTCTAAGCGATTACTATTGCATTTTCGCGCAGTGTTGTTTATATTGGATCTAGTGATTGATTAATCACTAATGTGAATCTGTGTTGAACAAAAGGATGGAGATTTCATGACCAAAGCTACGTCAACATCAATAAATCGCCAAAAGGAAATCATATCCGCCGCCATTGAAGTATTTGCAGAGATGGGCTACTATCGTGCAACCACAGCCAAAGTGGCTGAACGGGCCAACATTTCTCAGCCTTATGTTTTCCGTTTTTTCGCTACCAAGGAAGCTTTGCTGATTGAAGCGCTGAAGGTTTCATTTGCACGTATCATCGACTCTTTTCACCGAGTTATTCATTCGGTTTTGTCTGAACGGCTAGAGCAGAAGCTTATTGCAGCATATTCGCAAATTATGGTGGAATACCGCAATGAGATTCTTTTGCAAATGCAGGCGCAGACCATCCACGAGGATGTGGTTGTGAACGTGATGCAGCAGGGATTTCGTGAAATTCATGCGACGGTGTATGATGCTTTCCGCCAAGCAGGTATTGAACAAGCATTGGAAAGAACGATGCTTTTTCTAGCAAGAGGTATGCTTTGTAATATCTCAATGTCCCTGGATCTGCCGGAGCTAATGAAAATAGACGATTAAGTTCGTTTATTTTCATGTTTTGTAATTGATCAATCAATAATAAAATTTATTCCATCACATTTTATTATTGATTGATCACTAAACAATTAATTTATTTAAGGAGTGTTCACAATGAAAAAAGCAATCGTATTAGGTGCAACCGGAGGAACTGGGGCGGCAATTCTACAAGAACTTCTCAACAGAGGCATTGAAACCATCGCCTTCGGACGTTCTTCCAACAAGCTCCAGCAATTACAAGTGTCATTAGGTAAGCCAAAGCATCTGTCTGTTTATAAAGGTGATGTATTCGATGCGAATCAGGTCAGTGACGCAGTTAAGGATGCAGATGTCATTTTTCAATGTGCAGCTGTTCCATACCACGAAATGGAGACCCGTCAGCTTCCTTTAGGAGAATCCGTTATGGAGGCAGCCAACCGTTTAGGGAAGAAAATAGTCATCGTTGACGGAATTTATCCGTACGGCAAGGCATTGACCCCTTTAGTGAATGAGGAACATCCCAAAAACCCGCATACCCGCAAGGGAAAGGTCAAGCTGGATTTTGAAAATCTTATATTCAGTTCCCGCTGGGATCATGCACGGCCTATGATTACAAGATTGCCTGATTATTACGGACCTACCGCGAACAAGTCCTCTTATTTAGGATTAACGATGGAGGCTGTGGCTTCTGGAAAACCGGCTATTTTCATAGGAGGATTAAATGTCCCACGCGAATATGTGTATCTGCCCGATGCGGCAGTAATGATCGTGGAATTAGCCAGCCGGGAAGAAGCATACGGTCAAAATTGGAACATACCGGGCGCGGGTGTGATTTCCGGCAAAAAGCTTGTTCAGATTGCACAAAAAGCAAGTGGTAAAATTAAACCTGTCTTTCCACTGCGAAAAACCGCACTCCGTCTGATCGGATTATTTAATCCGGTGATTCGTGAAATCGTAGAGATGCTATATCTGACCCAAACACCTGTAGTGCTGGATGGCAGCAAATACGAGCGTGTTGTAGGCCCTATACCCAAGACACCTTTTGAAACAGGCATAACGGATACCATACTGGCATTGAAGAAACGTCAATAATATCTATGATGAGAGGCTATATCAAGTGTACTCATTCGTGCGCCTGTGAGTACCAACTGCTAAATTAGGTTGACAAGGAGTGTACGCTTCGTTATCATTATACCCATAGGGGTATATGTATAATGAAGATTTTAGATTACATGCCCCTCAAAAAATAAGCGGAGGTATGTACAATGTCATCAACTAATATCCAAGCAGATCAAATTCTGGATTGTAAAGGACTTGCTTGCCCCATGCCCATTGTCAAAACGAAAAAAGCCATGAATGAGCTCAATGCCGGGCAGGTTATTGAAATTCAGGCCACGGACAAAGGCTCATTAGCCGATTTACAGAGCTGGGCCCAAAACACCGGACATCAATATTTAGGTACTCTTCAATCGGGAGATGTCATGCAGCATTATTTACGTAAATCCCATCCTGATGAAACGAGGGGAGAACAGACCTTTCCATGGACGATAAGCCACGAAGAATTGCAGACGAAACTATCCGCAAACGAGAAAATAACGTTGCTGGATGTCCGTGAACCCGCGGAATTTGCTTTCAAACGTATCCCTGGCTCAAAATCCATTCCTCTCGGAGAACTGGAAAGTAGACTCGGTGAGCTAAATGTAGATGGAGAGATCGTAGTGATTTGCCGTACTGGAATCCGTAGTGATCTGGCCTGCCAGCAATTAGCAGCCAAAGGCGCCCAAAACGTCAAAAATGTGCTTTTAGGCATATCCGCATGGACAGGTGCGACTGAGGGGAGCAAAACCATATGACTACGACAACAGGAATCAACGCCATGACAGCGCAGGAATTGACTAAAATCATTTTAAATAAAGAACATCTCTTTATTGTAGATGTCCGTAACGAAAGTGATTTTAACAATTGGAAGGTGGAGGGCGAACAGATTGAGATTATCAACCTTCCGTATTTCGATTTGCTGGATGGCGTTGACCATGTACTGGAGCAAATTCCGGATAATGAACCAGTACTAGTCATCTGCGCCAAGGAAGGGTCTTCTATATTTGTCGCAGAACAGTTGGTTGCAGCCGGTCGGACCCAACTATTTTACCTTCAAGGAGGGATGAAAAGCTGGAGTGAATATTTGGCGCCTGTCAAAGTTGCTGAACTACAGAATGGCGGAGAACTATTTCAATTCGTTCGAATCGGCAAAGGCTGTCTTTCCTACATGATCATTTCCGAAGGAGAAGCGGCTGTCGTAGATACACTGCGGATGACGGATATTTACGAACAATTTGCCCGCGAAAAAGGAGCCCTAATCACACATACAATAGACACTCATCTACATGCAGATCATATCTCGGGAGGCAAAAAGCTGGCGGAGAGCGTAGGGGCAACCTATTGGCTGCCCTCCAAAGACGCTGAAGAGCTGACCTTTGATTATGCCAAGCTGGAAGATGGTCATGCCATTACGGTTGGTAACACAACGATTAACATCCAGCCGATTTACTCTCCTGGTCACACCTTCGGCAGCACATCCCTTATTGTGGATCAACAATATCTGCTGACCGGAGACATTTTGTTCATTCAATCCATTGGCCGTCCAGATTTGGCGGGGAAAGCGGAGGATTGGGTTGGCGACCTGCACACCACACTTTATACCCGTTACAAGGATTTGCCGGAGGATTTGATCGTACTTCCTGCGCATTTTGGCAGCATCACGGAGCTGGGTAAAGGGGGTAAAGTTTCGGCACGATTAGCAGACATTTACCAGACGAATCCGGGTTTAAGCCTGCAAAGTGAGACTGAATTCAGGAATAGAGTGACTGCTAACTTACCAGAACACCCTAATGCCTATCAAGAAATTCGGCAGACCAATATGGGAAAAATTACACCCACGGAAGAAGAACAGCGAGACATGGAAATGGGACCTAACCGCTGTGCCATACATGACCACTAAAGTGGGTGCATGATGGATATTCTCCTGTATGGAGTCATGGTGCTTCTGGGTCTGATCGGATCATTCTTTTCCGGTTTGCTGGGTATAGGCGGAGCCATTATCAATTACCCGTTATTGCTTTTTGTCCCGGCTGGCTTGGGTGTAGCGCATTTTTCAGCGCAAGAAGTGTCCACGATTAGCATGTTTCAGGTCTTCTTTGCCTCATTAGCGGGAGTATTGGCCTTTCGCAATAGAAAAAACAAGCCTTCCCTTGTGCATAAGGGACTTGTCTTGTATATGGGCACAAGCATTATGCTTGGAAGTCTGATCGGCGGAATGGTATCTCATTTTCTGGACGAACAAGTGATCAATATTATTTATGGGGTGCTGGCGATGATCGCCGTCGTGCTGATGCTTATACCTAATAAAGGGAAACCCGAGCAATCCACAAGCGAAATTACGTTTAACAAATGGATCGCGATGGGGTCCGCCTTTTTGGTCGGTATCATATCAGGCGTCGTAGGTGCAGGAGGGGCATTCATTTTAATTCCTATTATGTTAACCGTGCTCAAGATTCCTACCCGAACGACCATTGTATCCTCACTCGCTATTGTGTTCATTTCTGCCATTGGCGGTGTGATTGGCAAAATATCAACGGGCCATATTCCGATTATCGTAACTGCTTTTACGGTATTGGGGAGTTTGATCGGCGCACCTCTGGGCTCCAAATGGAGTGCGAAAATCAATCCAGTTATTTTGCGATACTGTTTAGTGGTATTGATCCTTCTTACTACCGTTAAAATTTGGAGTTCCATATTAAGATTTTAAATAACAAAGTTGCAGTGAAAAAGGAGCTTTCAGGATGAATCAGGAATATACTCAGCAAAAAACTACCATCGTATTATTCAGCGGGGAGCTGGATAAGGCTATCGCTGCATTTATTATCGCAAATGGCGCGGCAGCTTACGACCATGAAGTGACCATCTTCTTTACGTTTTGGGGGCTAAACACGTTGCGTAAGGAGGAACTCGTACGCACAAATAAGGGGCTACTCGAAAAAGCCTTTGGCTGGATCATGCCGCGTGGACCCCAAAAGCTGGCATTGTCCAAAATGAATTTTGCAGGACTCGGCCCGCAGATGATCAAGCATGTCATGAAAAAGCATAATGCGCTTTCTCTTCCGCAGCTTATCGAGCTGGCGCAAGAGCAGGGAATCAAGCTGGTAGCTTGTACCATGACCATGGATCTGCTAGGGCTGCAACAGGAAGAACTGATGGACGGTTTGGAATATGCCGGAGTAGCTGCCTACTTGGGGGATGCTACGCAGGGCAAGGTAAATCTATTCATTTAGGGTGTCCTAATTATTTTTTTGGTTTATAATATACCTATACATGTATATGATTAAATCAAAAAGGAGTCTATACCTTATGGATTACAATTATAGTGATGAACTGAAAACACGCCTGAGAAGAATTGAGGGTCAGGTGCGTGGGGTGCTTCGTTTAATGGATGAAGGACAGTCCTGCAAGGACGTAGTAAGCCAGTTATCTGCCGTACGCAACGCATCCGATAAGGCAATTGCCCAAATCGTGGCAGAGAATCTGCAACGTTGTATATTGGAAGAGCAAGAAGCTGGTGGAGATACAGATAAACTTGTTAAGGAAGCGATTCAGCTTCTCGTAAAAAGCCGTTAAGGAGGTCATTTTATATGTCTTTTAAAGTTGAAAAAGAAATTACTCCTCAGCAGCTCGCGGCCCGACTGAAACAAAATGAGGAAATTGTCATTATAGATGTACGCGAACCTGCTGAATGGTCAGAAGGCCATATTGAAAGTGCCAAGCACATTCCCCTCGGTCAATTGCTGGAAAGACAACACGAGCTTGATCCAAAGCAAGAAACGATTATAGTATGCAGAAGCGGAAACCGCAGCGGGCTGGCATGTGAATTACTTGGCGAAAAAGGTTTTAATGCGGTTAATATGATCGGTGGCATGAATGAGTGGACAGATACAACGGTATAAGCATAAAATTTTTCTTAGGGCAATATTATTTCAAATAATTGTTGCCCTCTATACATAAGGAACGCTGAACATAAGTGCCTAAATTTTTGTTAAAATAAACAGGATTTCGAAAAGTTTCGTTCGTAACCCGAATACCAAAACCCCCATTTCCATTGGATATGATTTCATTTAAATGAATGCTGGATTGTTGAACATCCGTTTCCAGATCCATGTCTTTATGGCAATTACCTGTTGATTTTTGTAAGACGAACCCGTAACATTAGAAAAAAATATAACGGGAGCCTGTGGAAGCAAGCTGAGAGTATGACTAAGCCGTCGTAGACCGTGTGAACCTGTTGGATAATGCCAGCGTAGGGATAACTGTATACATATGTATAAGCCAACAGTCTTTCACAGGTTCCTGAAGAAAGAGGGTTGGTTTTTTGTGTTAGATAAAAAGGCTTTATTGCTACAAAATATGCGGGATACGAATCCGCTCATTCACAATATAACTAATGTGGTCGTCACCAATTTTACGGCAAACGGACTGCTCGCGCTCGGCGCTTCACCAGTTATGGCATACGCCAAAGAGGAAGTCGCAGATATGGCCCGTATTGCGGGGGCGCTTGTACTTAACATCGGGACGTTAAATGAGGAACTTGTAGAATCCATGATTGTGGCTGGTTTATCGGCTAATGAGCATGGGGTACCCGTGCTGTTAGATCCCGTGGGTGCGGGGGCGACTCCATTCCGCACAGCCTCCGCTCTCCGTATTCTAGATCGGGTCAAGGTGGATATTGTTCGCGGTAACGCTGCTGAAGTTGCACAAATCATTGGCGAAGACATGCAGATTAAAGGTGTCGATGCTGGAGAAACAGGTGATTTGAATATTCCACAACTTGCAGTCAAAACAGCCCATCAACTGAATACGATTGTTGCAATCACCGGCAAAGAAGACGTCATTACCGACGGCCGTATAGGATGGATCATTGAAAACGGCCATGGCATGCTTACCAAAGTTACGGGAGCTGGTTGCCTATTAACTTCGGTGCTGGGCGCTTTCGCTGCTGTCGAAAACGACAGGCTTACTGCTGGTATGGTAGCACTTGCCGTATATGGCGTTGCTGCTGAAATGGCAGCGGAACGAAAAGGTGCAGAAGGACCAGGAAGCTTTCAGATCGAGCTGCTTAATATGCTGTTCGCTGTAACGCCGGACGATGTGCGCCAGTACGGTAGGGTGCGCCCGCTAGAATTACAGGGCGGAAAACCCTCAGTCAGTTAACACCGCTCGATTTTTTAACGTCATTGGTTTTAAGTGAAATTGTGGGAAATACACTATACGACGATAAGGTGAGCATTGGGCAACTTTTGTTTGCTTTGATACTGTGGTGCGCGCTGTCCTACTTTTTTGAAAAGGCACCGACCCATTTTGTAAGATTTGGATATATGGCGGAGGGCCGGACTGTACTGCTCATCGAGCCAAACGAAGCGAGGGCCGCAATCAGCAGCAATTGCCGGACCAGGGGCAGGACGATATGCCGCATCCGGTCGAAAATGCTGGCGCCTTGAATCGCTGCCGCCCGCAGCATTGTACCCGACAGATTGCCAAAAGCCCCAAGCTGCACCCTAACCGCATATGGAATTGCTCCGGCAATACCGGCAATGACCAGTAGGGAAGGGGTGCCGTACACAGATGAAAATATACCCGATCCCCAGGACTACGCCGGGTACCGCCAGCGATACAATCTATGTTTTATTGAAGGAGAGGAAGCCTGTGAATTTGCAGCAATTAAAGGTGTTTGTTCTCGCAGTTGAACTGCAGAAGCTGTATCTGGTAGCGCAAAAACTGGAGGTGACGCAGCCTACCGTTACTTTTCATCTGAATAAATTACAGGAGGATATTGGCGTTTCACTGTTTCATACGAAATCTTATCATGTCATTAAGCTGACTGAAGCGGGGAAAGCCTTCTATCATTATGCTTCGCAGATCAATGCCTTGTCCTTGGAGGCCGAATCGCTGATGGACATGCACCGGGGAACGGGAGCAGGCAAACTGCAGTGGAGTAGCCTAAACATTTCCGCTAGATATTCCGATAACTATTAAATGGACATATACTGCTTATGTAGCGATTTACAAGGCTGGATTACAGCAGTAGGTTTTTGAAAGCTTGCTTACCGGTTAGACAAATACATACTGTTATCAAGGAGAGCATAGATCATGAATAAGAAACGTTTGCGCCAATGGATGGCTCCGTTCGCAACGGCTACATTGATTTTGAATACGGGATATAGCATCTGCGGAGGAACCGATGCAGTGGCGAGTGCGTTGCCGACTGAAGGGCATAATTCGAATCTGACAGGCTTGAATATAGCACAGCCACATACGAAATTAGCATCAGTTCAAGGGCGCCATGTGCCAGTTACTTCAGGCACAAAAGTGACTTCGTTTACAAAAAATAGTAATCAAACACCCTATATTAACAAAATGATAAAAGCGATGGCGAGCCAAACCGCTGCTCTAAGTATTGCACCAGCAGAGGTGAGCAATCTGACAGCGGTTCCGCTAGATACAACAAAGGTGAATTTGTCTTGGACCAATCCGTCAGACATCAATTTTGACCATGTAAAGGTGGTCAATGTCAGTACCGATGTGTATGTCAATAACATTAACAGTAACTCTTATACGATGAGCGGATTACAGCCAGATACGACATATACCTTTCGAGTGAAGACGGTGGATAAAAGTGGAAATGAATCTCAAGGTACTACAGTACAGACCAAAACTGCTTCCATTAATGTTCCTGTAGATAAGACACCTCCAGGAGAGGTAAGCGGGCTGACAGCGACGAATGTGGGTTACAACGCTTTTACTGTGAATTATATATTGCCGAAGGATACTGACCTGAGCCAAGCCATTATCTATTTAAATGACAAAGAGGTGCAGCGAACTACAGGGACGTCCTATACGTTCAGTGGATTGATTGCTTCGACAAACTATAAAGTAACAGTTAAGACAGTGGACAAATCCGGCAACATATCTGGAGGGGTCAGTATTCCGGTTACGACTACAGCGCTCACCGTCGATACAGTGCCAGAAGTAACAGGAGCTTCAGTGACATCAGTTAATAACTATAGCGTTACGGTTTCCTGGACGAGGCCCAGCGGAATTAATACGGTCAGTCTGTATAAAGACGGACAGCTGGTAACCGATTCAACGGGAACATCCTATACATTCAACAATCTTTCGGCAAGCCAGACATACACGTTTATGATCAGATCCAAGCGAAGCACAGGTGTATTGTCCTCCGGTGTGAGGCTGACTGCCACAACGAACAGCACGTCCTCCAATTCGTCGGAAGTATCCAATCTTGAAGTAGATAGCAAGAGTGATACCTGGATCAAAATTACTTACGATATGCCGAGTCAGGCTGAAAAAGTAAAAATATATGTTGACGGTAATTATAGGGGTACTACATCCTCTGAATCCTATAAAATTACTGATTTACGTGAAGGACGCTGGTATGAGATTAAGGTTACAACTGTAAATAGCAGTGGAAGGGAATCCAGCGGTGTAAGGATCTCAGAACGTGCAGATAGTTATAGTTATTCCTCGTCGTCATCTAGTTCATCTAACTATGAGAAAGCAAGAGATTTGATGCGAATTGCGGAAAACAGTCTGAATGCTTCTGATTGGCGCTCTGCCAGAGACGCAATCAGTGACCTGCCGAGCGGGACACGTAAAAGCGATCTTCTGGATCGTCTAGAAGCTATTCGCAATAGAGCGGTTGGTACCGGTAGTTCATCGACCGGGACAAGCTCAGCTACATCGAATTCCAGCACAGCGTCTTCATATTCTAACAATGCGTTTTCCTCATATTCAACTTCATTTACCCTGACACCAGGAGCTACATCAGCTTATGTCGATGGTCGTACTACGACGATGGCTCAGGCACCACGAATAATAAATGGGGTAACGATGGTCCCGCTGCGCTTTATCGGTGAACGTGTGGGCTACCAAGTGAACTATGATAAAGGGACTAAAAAGATTATCATGAATCGCCTTACAGATGGCAAACAAGTGGTGCTTCAAGTCAAGAATTCGACTCTTGCAGTGTACGAGTTAAACAACTCTCGGAATTACTCGACGAACATCACAGCTCCGGTTATTATTAACGGGCACACACTGGTTCCATTACGAGTCATTAGCGAGCTTTCGGGCTATCAGGTGAACTATAACGCTGTATCCAAACAAATCACGATTACAAAATAACTGCTTCTGTAAAAACAATTTCATAGTAAATCATTTGGAACACAGCTTGTCGAGAAACCCGGTCATTTCCATGACCTAGGGTTTCTCCTTTTTTGTATGAAAGCCCGGATTTACACGAGTTCTTTTTGAAGATAAGCATCAATTTTTGCAAGGGCTTCTTCTGTACCGCCAGATTGCTGGAAGCTATCATTTATTTTTTGTATGCCTTTTTTATACGCTGCGTTCGATATCACTTCATGTACGGCCTCTCTTAACGAATGTGCATTGATATGCTCTTTGGTTATTCGATAGCCAGCTTGAAGTTCCGTTAACCGCTGCGCGACCATCGGCTGATCCTTGTCCTGTGGCAGCACGACCAAGGGAACATTGAAGTGAATCCCTTCATTCACGCTGTTCATTCCACCATGAGTAATAAATACATCTGCATGACGTAATACCTCCAATTGGGGAACATAAGGAGAAATAATAAAGTGCTCAGGGGCCGGATTGATCTTCGTAAAGTCAGCCTTCTCGCCAGCTGCAATCACAACCATGCCTTCAAAATCGGAAAAAGCTTCAATACAGGTGTTAAAAAAGTCTTCAACATGATCCAAAACCGTTCCCATCGAAATATACAGAACCTTGTTATTTTGTAATACATCCAAAGGAAAAGAATATTCCCCTTTGCGCTCAGGGAAGCTCGGACCAATAAAAAGGTTCTCCTCACCAAAACGGTCACCGTCCGGTTGGAAATATCGGCTGGTATATACCACATTCAGTTCCCCAGAATTGTTCATAAATTGAAACATATCCTCAGGAGCAGCCCCGAATCTTTCTTTCATGAGATGCAGTGAAGTCGTGGCATGTTCATCAAGTTGAAATGGCGCTTTTGCGTCAGAGCTAAAAAGATTGCTGGCCATCCGATTCTTTGAAATTAAAAAGGATGGTGATGAAGCAATGCCTGGGATATTCAAATAATCTCTAACTAACTCACCAGCTCCAAATCTATCATAGAATACAAAGTCAAAATCAATATTTTCAGATAACCTCTGAGTAACTGCCAATATGTCCATCGAAGTCTGAATATGAATCTTCAAAAATGCGTTCAATCCGGCTGGAGATGCAGTGTCGATGTAAGCAGTCCTGATCAGATCGGGGTGCAGGTGAACCGTTGCTCCAACTGCTTGAAGTCTGTCCTTGTATTTCTCAGTTGTAATGTAATGTACCTGGTCTCCCCGTGCTGCAAAGGCTTGCGTAATCCCAATCGTAGGGTTCACATGTCCTTCTGCCGGAAAGTTAACCATTAATATGTGTAGCATTCATCATCACTCCTTTATGCATCGTTAGAGACCGCAGCTCTCACTGAATCTCTCTATCTATAATAACAATAATATTTATATTTTCAAATGATATCCTTTCAATATCTTTTCAATACCCTCTTAAGGTCTCTCAGCATACCGTAAGAAGCCAGCTATGTATCAATAGAGTATACTCTATTGATAGAAGTCTAGTAGACTGATAAAATCGCAGTTTGGAGTGTCTCATAAAGTGGAATAACACAGTTGATGGGTTATACTAAAAATCGGAAATAGATTGTGAAGAATTAAACCTAAACTAACTACTCTAAGGAATGATATCCTTATTTTTAGAGTAGATCGAATTGAAAGTCTAATACTAACTCCTTTACATGCGTTAGAGCGTGAGGAGCTACTAGAAGAAGGTGGATCAGGCATTGTATCTGGCCAAGAGCAGGGGAAGGAACAGGACTATGGTCGCTGAAGATTAAAACGATTCCTCAAATCGCTTTCAACCAGTAATATGGACGGATAATAGTTTTGGGTGGCTGGTAAATATCAACTCAATGGGTGAACTCGGGCAATCTCGTTATCGATGCAACGAGTACTTTCTTCATCTCTGCGTTAGTCCAGAACAACGACAAGTGCCATTGAGCCTGGTTGACATTCGTTAATGCTTTCACTTATACTGTCTGTAATCTTATATACGATATACGTTGAAAGAGCCCAGTAGTTGCTTCATCCCTGTTCCAGAAAGCCGGGGGGAGATGAGACCCGGTACACATGAAGCGAGCGAATTACACTCTGGAGTATCCTGGCTAATCCCGGGCGGACGTTGCGAACGTTAACTCGCTATCGAGTGGTATCCAGGACACGTCAAGCCAGTCTATGCTTCCTGTGCCGGATACAATCAGGGTGGTAACACGGTTATATAATCGTCCCTATGTCTACTAATAGACGTGGGGACGATTTTTTTGTCTTTCAACAAATGCTGTGAGTTGTGCACGGCTCGCGGTAGTAGTTCTCCATGGCTGTTGACCAAAATTGGCCAGCTGTCCGAGAATAAGGACTCGATATAAGGCACGCGACAAATTGAAGGAGTGGAATAAATCATGAACATTATTGATGAACTTGAATGGCGCGATGCCATTAACCAACAGACGGATAAAGAGGGGCTTCGGGCCTTGTCGAACGAGAAGTCTGTCTCCGTATACTGTGGGGTAGACCCAACAGGCGACAGCATGCATATTGGACACTTGATTCCGTTCATGGTGCTTAAGCGCTTCCAGCTTGCCGGGCATCGTCCGGTCATTCTGATCGGCGGAGCAACAGGTACAATTGGTGATCCGAGTGGCCGTCAGACCGAGCGCTCCCTTCAAACTCTGGAACAAATTCAGGCTAACGTCGATGCGCTCACAGCGCAGATGAAGAAGCTGTTCATTACGGAGGGCGACAACCAGATTCGTATGGTGAACAACTATGACTGGACGCAACAGATCAATGTGATTGAGTTCCTGCGGGATTACGGCAAGAACTTCAGCATCAATACGATGCTTGCGAAGGATGTCGTTGCAAGCCGACTGGATAGCGGCATTTCCTTCACGGAATTCTCCTACCAGATTCTGCAATCGCTGGACTACCTGCATCTGTACCGGAATGAGGATGTGCAACTTCAGATTGGTGGCTCTGACCAATGGGGCAACATTACGAGTGGCCTGGATCTGATCCGCAAGAAGGAAGGGGCAGAAGCCAAGGCATTCGGTCTGACGATTCCGCTGATGCTGAAGTCCGACGGCACAAAATTTGGCAAGACCGCCGGAGGGGCGGTATGGCTCGATCCGAAGAAGACGACGCCATACGAGTTCTACCAGTTCTGGGCGAACACGGACGATCGGGATGTCGTGAAATACCTGAAGTACTTCACTTTCCTGTCGAAGGAGCAAATTGACGAGCTGGCCCAGAAGGTCGAGACCGAGCCGCATAAACGCGAAGCGCAAAAAATGCTCGCTGAGGAAATGACCCGCTTCGTACATAGCGAGGAGATGCTGGAGCAAGCGAAGCGGATTACGTCAGCTCTGTTCAGCGGCGATATCCAATCCCTGACGGCAGATGAAATTGAGCAGGGTTTCAAGGAAATGCCGACCTACGAGGCAACCAGGGACTCCAAAAATATCGTGGACTGGCTGGTAGATATGGGCATCGAGCCTTCCAAGCGGCAGGCGCGCGAGGATATCACCAAGGGAGCGATCTCTATTAATGGTGAGCGGATAAGCGATATTGCCCATGAGATAACAGCCGAGCAAGCGATTGGTGGCCGCTTTATTATCGTACGTAAAGGGAAGAAGAATTACAGCCTGGTAAAGCTGGCGTAGCTATAGCAAACAGTTGCAGTAGCCATTCCATCAGATAGCCAAGCAGATTCATCGCCCTGACAGGCGACATCGCTGCGGCTCCGTTGTTTGGGCCCTTTTGCAGCTGATCTGGGTAAATGAACCTCAAATCAGCCGCGAAGGGGCTGTTTTTGCTGTATATCCAAGCGTCTGCTCATTGTAGCTTCGAACCAAATCACGTAGCTGCCTCATCAGGCAGATGAGCTTCTTTGGGTCTCTTAATGGTGCAGTTCTCAGCGTGAATCAATCAGAGTTTTTTTGTCATTTTTCGCTAGATATAAAATACAAGAATCAAAGCGGAGAGAAGTCCGAAAATAATAGGCGAATACAGATACATGAACTTGATTGTGCTCAGGGCCGCAGTTGACTGTTGTTCCTGAGTTCCAATATAGCCAACCAGGCACAGAGGGACAATCATGATCCAGTACTTATTGCGGAGCAGAGCAGGGATTGAACGCTTCAGTGGTATTTTTTTTGTGTTACCACCGGTTTTACACGTTCTTTGGTTGTTTTGAATGTAATCAGGTACATGAACGGTGCTAGACAGCCAAAAATCAGGAATGTAAAGAACCAGCCTGACTTGCCGCCACCAAAAGCATTCACGAGTGGCATCGTGGCATAAGAGATCAACGCAGCCCCTGCCATAGCCAGCGTCATTCGGAAGATGTTGAGTAGGGACGAGCACTCCAATGACAGCTCCTTCAATTGATTGAAACAATAACTTATGTACAAAATACTATATAATATTAATTTCTAAGATTTGTTGACGAAGCTATGAAACTACTGTATTTTCATATAGTGTTACACATCATATGTGGACATCCGTTTCATGGGAACGGAAGTGTCCTTTTTTTGTGTAGAAGATAGGTGGAGGTAGTGGAGGAAATGGCTTCATTTTTTCATGCATATTGTCCTGAAGGAGTGAACAGCAAATACCGTCTCATTGTTTTTGACGATAAGAAGGAGGCGTTCATTCCTCTTACAGTGTTTTATCACGATCAGTTCAACAGGATCAGTGAGAGTTCCGTAATCGCTTATTTAAATACCTTAGAGCCATTCTTTTATTGGTTAAAGTACAAAAGCTACTACAAGGCCAGAAAGGTCTGTTGGGATGATGAGCCAGAGGCTGTTAAGGAAGCGGTAAGGCAATATTTAATAGAACAGATGCATTGTAAGATTCGTGGTAGAGATAGGCATGAAGGCGTGTACTTAACGAGTAAAAGCTCCAAAACTGTTCAACTGTTTCTGTCCGCTATTAAAGGTTTTTATAAGACCATGATTCGCTTAAAGAAGTATACACAGGCCAATCCACTTATCGATATAGAATATAAAGATAGTGTTTCTGAGCAACCAGGGGAAAGGGGGAACAGACCAAGGATGCCCAAAGCGGCAGGTACCGAGGAACCGCTATCTTTCAGAAAACAAACGGATTCTTATTTTAAGATCATCAATGAAGAATGGCTTACTCCTTGAAGCAAAGAAGATGAAGATCGCAAAAAATAGAGCTAAAAACGAACTTAAGGAGATCCAACTGATAGAGAAATCTCAAAGGGATGAGACATATGCGCCGGAAATCCGTATCTCAAACAAATGAGCTGGAATGGCTTCAAGCATCATACGACAAGAGAAAGAACCGTTCAGTCGAACTTGGTGTAAAGGCGATTGATGCGCTAATTAAAGAAGGTAAATCTGTTTCGTACCGAACTGTTTCGGACAAGTCAAAAGCAATTGATCCAGATGGAATAGGTATCCACCAAAATACAATCCGTAAGAACCCAGAACTTCATAACCATTTCCTAAAGCACAGTACTACTAAAGCTTATAGGCCTCGAAAAAGGTCATATAAGCCCTTAGACGATGATCTGGATGCATTTAAGCACATAAAAGAAGATCGCGACATAGATCGAGTCAGACAGCGTTATATGCAGCTAACTAAGCCAGAATTGGTTGATTTGCTAATTCGGATGGAACAGTATATTGCATATCAGAATCAGTATTGGCTGAAAAGTGAATTTGAAAAGTATATGAATGAGTAAACCTAACTTTGGTTTGTTAAATCAAACGGTACTGCCCCGCAATCAATCGGCAGCCTTGTTGTGCAGCGACACAAAACAGCTTAAATAAAATGATCGAAAACAGTATATCTTTAAATGTAATTAAGCAGACTTATGCCGTTTTTGTGAGACACAAGTCTGCTTAATTAATGACCACGTCGAAACAAATATGCTCAGCTTTCATAATTTTTTGGTGAAAACTGTATGTTATTTGTGCGACCTCGGCGCAAAACGTTAAGGGATGAAGGGAGAAGACCTGTATGATTACGTCCTAGATTCATCCTTCGGCTCAACGGTCACATTCGTAAATCCGCTTTGCATTATTTCATCAACCATCGCATAGATATAGATTCCCTTCGGCTTACACTTGCAGCACTTGTGACTAATCCTTTTCGTGGAATATGGACAGGTACTACCTTCCATTCCATTGTAAAGGATTTTTCTTTTTGTGCAGCACATAAACATAGAAAATTATGAAATTTCTGAGATCATTAATGCAACGCTAGTGATTATTAATCAACTTTCAAAATTTGCACTTCTCCTTCAGTGAATGTTTTATCGGCATAACCGTCACCCCATTGACAAAGCGCTCTTAGAATCGGTTCAAGCGATTGCCCAAGCTCTGTGGTCGAATATTCGAC
This sequence comes from Paenibacillus terrae, assembly GCF_005217525.1. Lineage (GTDB taxonomy): Bacteria > Bacillota > Bacilli > Paenibacillales > Paenibacillaceae > Paenibacillus > Paenibacillus terrae_C. Next base: position 328,789 of record NZ_PNXQ01000016.1, read on the forward strand.
CTTCGGAGGGACCTGATTAAACATTTTTCTGCTTACAAGTCCATCAGCTTCCAATTCTCTAAGCGTTTGGATAAGCATTTTTTGAGTTATATTGTGTACAAGTCGCTTTAACTCACTCGTTCGTTTTGGACCATGTATCAAATAATATAAAACTAGCCCTTTCCATTTCCCCCCAATTACCTCCAATGTAACTTCAAGGTTACAATAATAAACTTTCATGTAGTAAACTCCTCCAGTGTCAATTATTACTTTTTAGTTACTATATAACAAAAAAGTGGGTACTTCTATTATTATTACTTTTGATACATAATATCATTTGTGGGATGTTATTAACAGTTTTTTTGAAAAAACGGCAGTCAAGAGATAATATACTTAGAACAAAAATTAACCTTACAAGGAGAGTCATAACATGGGAAAGTTTAATGGAAAAGTAGCGGTTGTAACAGGGGGTACTAGCGGCATCGGTCTTGCAACAGCGCAGAAGTTTGCAAAAGAAGGTGCACATGTTTTTATTACAGGACGCAGACAAAGTGAACTTGATTCAGCGGTGAAGCTGATTGGAGATAATGTAACTGGTATTCAAGGTGACGTTTCCAATCTGGCGGATTTAGACAGTCTGTTCGAAGCAGTGAAGCAAGAGAAAGGACATTTGGACATCCTCTTTGCAAATGCTGGGCTTGGGTCATTCCTTCCATTGGGTGAGATTACAGAAGAACATTATTACAAAACATTCGACGTTAACGTAAAAGGAACGATATTCACGGTTCAAAAGGCGTTGCCCTTGTTTCCGAACAATGTAGGTTCGATTATCATAACCGGGTCCACGGCTGGTTCCGTTGGTGACCCAGCGTTCAGTGTCTATGGCGCATCAAAGGCAGCAATAAGGCAGTTAATTCGCAACTGGATTCTTGATCTAAAAGGAACTGAAATTCGTGTAAACGTCGTTAGTCCTGGATTCGTTCATACACCGGCTTATAATTACTTATTTGGAGCCGAGGTCGAAAATGTCCTTGAACATGCCAAGACCGTAACTCCACTAGGCAGAGTGGGAACATCTGAAGAAATTGCAAATGCTGTAATGTTTCTTGCCTCTAATGAAAGCAACTATATAAATGGAATTGAATTGTTCGTGGATGGCGGAACTGCACAAGTTTAGTTCGGAGATATACCACGAAGATGAATTAATGGCGGGAAAGTCTAACTGTAATCTCTCTTTTGCTTCAATATTGTGGGGAGGATTAACTAATGAGCAATGTTATTGATCTTATGAAGAGACATCTCGAAATTTGGAGTAATACAAACCATGAAAGCCGAAGAAAGGCAATAGATGAAGTCTACTCCGAAAACTGCCGTGTCTACGACCCTTATTAACCAGAAGTAATTGTTGGAGACGCGACGAACTAATGACACTAATTGATGAGGTCCAGGGAAAATTTCTTCATTTTCGTTTTACCATTATGCCAGGTTCCTTAGAAGAACACCATGGTCAAGTAAAGTTTAGCTGGTATTTCGGACCTTCTGACAATCCACAAACAATCTCTGGTCAGGACTTCATAGTCATTGAGAATGGGTTAATCCAATCTTTAGTTGTCTTTATTGAAAAGTCAGAAGAATAACCAGTTATTTAACCGATGGATACAATATACAAAATGTATTGAATTTTCAAAGAAACAAAAACAGTGCTAATAAACTAAAGAAGAGGTGTATCAACTATGACAAACAATAATAATCAAATTATCCTTAACATACGATTCAAAGTAAAACCCGGTAAGAAAGAAGATTTTCGCAAGCAATTATTCTCACTGGCTGACATTATGTCAAATGAAACTAACTTTGTGAACGCCATTATTCATGATGACATGGATCAATCGGAAGACATCGTCATTTACGAGATATGGAAAGGCACACAAGAAAGCTGGCTGCAAGAAGAGTTTCCTAAGCCCTACCGCAAGGAGTATGAAGGAGTTCTCTCCGAATTGCTGAATGATAGAATGGTTAGCTGGTTAATCCCAGTTGCTGAATGGGGAAGCAACTTAACTGGAGCATCTAAAAAACAATCCTTAAAGTAGGTGACTACATGATTCAAATATTTCCAAGTTTGTGGTATTCGGATCATAATAATCAGCAAACGAGAAGCTCATGTTACTGATCAACCAACCGTGATTTGCATAGTATCGAGATGAAGCCAATTGGCTACCTTAAAAACGCGAGACAAAACTTGAAGTTTTGTCTCGCGTTTTAGTTTTAGTTGTAGTAAGTTGTATCGCTTATTAAAACAGTTTTGTGTCTGAATACCGCTGCATGAAGACATGCATCGAAACCAACTTATTATTTTGCATCTGCAAAAATGGGGAATATAATGTATGACACTAAATGAGAATCTATATAGCTCATGGCATTTAATTGTTTTATATACATATGTACAAAATACGAGTTTTGTGAATATATATTAAAAACGCAGTGAAACCGAGTTCAAAAACACGTGTCTCATGTGTCCAGTGACAACAAGTTTATCCCTTTGAAGAATTATCGGATTTGATCACGACCGAGGTGACTCATTTATTCGAGTTGACGACAATTCATTTCCCCTGTTGATCAGCAAGCAGAAAATGCATTCATTATCATACAAAACATGCTGAATTCTAAGCTCGATTCCCAGCTTTTCTTTTGCCCATTTGGTATGAACATTGCTATCCTGATCTTCTCCTGGTTTGAACTTAACATCCGGGCCCCAAGGTCGTAAATACGTAATCGTTACCGGTGGATCGTATTTACCGTTCTTAATCTCCAACTTGGCACGTGTAGTATTTGTGTCAGCCGGCTTGTGACCGCTATTGCTGCTGCACCCGCTCAACACGGCCGACATGGTCAACACACCTACCATCAGCAGGCTGCCGATTCGTCTTTTTTTACTTTCGTTCAATATTGTCTCCCCCAGTCTATGTAAAGTAGATTACAGCATTAATAATAATAAATGAATCAGGTAGCTGCCCATACTAACTTTACAACATTTGTTGCACTAATTTAGGATATTGGAAATTGGATATAAATGTTGGATTAGTGAATTTTTTTTACTGAATAGGCAAAAGCAGCCCTATAGGGCTGCCTCTTCTGCTGTAACCATACTAATTGCTCGTATATTTTACCCAGTCATATTCGGCGTACAACGGATTAACTCCGTTATACGGACCTAACCAGCTATCTACTCCGGTTCCATTCCATAAATTCATCATAATTTGGCCTGGCGTGCTCGGTAC
>NZ_PNXQ01000016.1:332055-332411 GCF_005217525.1 Paenibacillus terrae
GCTCTCCCCATGCTCCGACAGGCTGGAGCTGCATCGAACGATCCACGACATACGCCGTTGAGTTGTGGATCGGGCTGCCAATCGGCACCGATTCTGCTTGCACACCAGTAATCGCATGTGTCGTGGAAAAGGTTGTGTTTTCCGTCGGGCCGTAGCCATTGATGATCCGAAGAGTCGGATGGGCCTCCAGCACCCGGTTAATATGCGGAACGGACAGCACATCACCGCCAACCAGCAGCTCCCGGATCCCTTCGAACAGCGCCAAGTCCTGCTGAGACAGCTGGTTAAAGAGCGGCGCTGTCAGCCACATCGTCGTAATGCCATGACTGCGAACAGCTTCCTTGAGCTTCGGCGCA
>NZ_PNXQ01000016.1:332421-339097 GCF_005217525.1 Paenibacillus terrae
CCTGACTCACCAGCACCAGCTGTCCACCGTTCAATAGCGCACCCCAAATTTCGAAGGTGGACGCATCGAAAACAACAGCCCCGGTCTGCAAAATGCGCGTATCCGCATCCAATTGCGCATAGTTTGTATTTTTCACCAGACGCACGACATTACGGTGCTCCACCATAACGCCTTTCGGCTGGCCTGTTGTCCCTGAGGTGTACATAACGTATGCCAAGCGATCAGCAGCGGCTGCCTTCGCTTGTTCTGATTGCGTAACTTCTGGTTGCAGGATTTCTGGTTGTGTGCTTGTAGTAGAAGCAAGCTCAGGACTAGCGGAAATGGAATAGAGCGGGTTTAAGCAATCTACATATCCGATGCTAGCTCTGTCAGCATATGTCTCGTTATCGTTCGGCAAAACCAGATCGAAACGATCCGCATCATTCGTTCCATAGATTGCTGAATCGCTCAGCTCAAGCACAATCCCCTGAAAATCAGCGGGCCGATGCTCCATCCGCTGCACTAGAAGTAGGTTTGCACCAGAATCCTCCAGCAAATAGCGCACGCGTTCATCCGGATAATCAGAGTCAATCGGCACATAGGCCCCGCCTGCTTTGAGAATCGCGAGCATACCGACGATCATTTCCATCGAGCGTTCAGCCACAATACCGACAGTCTGCTCGGTGCAGATCCCCTGCTTACGTAATGTATGAGCCAGACGGTTAGCTTTTTCATTCAATTCTCCATAGGTCAGACTGTCTTTTCCGAACACTACCGCCACCTGCTCCGGTGCCTGCTTCGCCTGTTTCTCAAACAACTCATGAATGGACGCATGACGTGGATAATCCGCAGTTGTATCGTTGAAGGTATGAACCAGTTGCTCCACTTCTTGCTCTGACAACACCTGTGCTGTGGAAATTGCCAGCTCTGGCTGATGCAAAACAACGCTGTACAACCGCAACAGCTGCTCAACAAAGCGTTCAATTGTCGCCTCATTATAGCGGTGGCTGCTGTAATTCAGATTCAGGGAAACCGCTGCATTGTCCCATTGAAATTGAAAATCCAGCTCAGATTGTACATGATTCGAAAAATCGGGAATATGGATGTTTTGCAAGGATGCCGTGGTGTGAATAAGAGGCTGTTCATCCTCGTTACGTGGAATTTCAAGCCCCTCGGTATAGTTCCAAAAAGGTATATTTTGGTGCTCAATCGCTTCGCTGACAGAGGTTTTGATTTGAGACAGCAAGGCTTTGAAGGTCGTTGTAGAATCCAGCGAGTTTTTCAGTATGAGCAGATGATTGATCGGCTTTGTAGCACCGTTGCCAGACTTGGCTACCGGAATGCCCAACAGCACACGTTCCTCACCTGTGTATTTATGTAACAGGCTTTCTACTCCAGCAAGCAGAACCATAAACACTGCCCATGGAGCGCCACCTGTTATAGACAATATTCGCCCGGAAATTTCAGATGGAAATGTGAGCGTGTACGTAAGGGAATTTAAATTCGTTGCAGTTGCATCCTTGGACACGTTGTTGGTATATGGCAGGCAGATGATATGATCCTCAGATTCCAGCTTATGACTCCAGTAATTTTTTTCCTTCTCAAATAAGGCTTTCAATGACATCCCTCCTGCTTCATGGGGTCTGTACCCCGGTTGGAATGGTGCGTTATTACGTAGATGAGCGTTGTGTCGGAAAAATAATACTTTGCAGGCAAGGGCAGTCGGACAAGCCGCCGCCCTCTGCACACGCAAAGTGAAATCATTGTATTTTAGAAAACTGATTTAGAAAACAAAGTCGATGGAATCCGGTGAAAAGCCTTCCGGCTTCTCGTCGGTGGAGGTCACCTGAATATCGCTTAACAGCAAATCCGGGCTGGCCCCTACCTGTGACAGGATCGCTATCAAATCTCCCGTTAATCGTTCAATAGCGTCTGCTCCAAACAGCTTCGTGCAATATTCGAAGGAACCCTTGATCACCCCGTCTTCATCACTCATGGACAAGGTAAGATCGAATTTGGAGATATTATGCTCCTGAACATACGGACTGAAGGACAGGGTCTCAAGCTTCGCTTCCTGCGACTCCATATTTTGCAGTACAAACATGGTGTCAAACAACGGGTTACGGCTTGCATCCCGTGCTACATCCAGCTTTTCCACCAACTCTTCCAATGGATAATCCTGATGCTCGAAGGCTTGCAGCGTACGATCTCTGACTTCCAGCAAGTAGCTGTGGAATGTTTGGCTGCCCTTCGGCTGATGCCGGATGGCTAGCGTATTGACGAACATTCCGATAAGTGGCTCCAGTTCAGGCAACAGGCGGCCTGCTACCGGAGTGCCGATGACCAAATCGTCCTGACCGCTGTATTTGGACAACAGAACGGTGTAGGCGCTCAAAAGTACCATGTACAGCGTACTTCCGGTCTGAGCCACAATTCGGTGCAGCTTCGCGGATACATTCGGGTCAACTGTAAAATCATACAGTGCGCCCTCGAAGCTGCGAACAGCAGGTCTTGGATAAGCAATCGGCAGATCCAGTACCGGTAACTCTCCGGCTAAATGCTCCAGCCAGAAGTGTTCCCGACGTTGGTATGACTCACGCTGCATTTCCTGCTGCTGCCACACGGCAAAGTCCTTGTACTGAATTTGCAACGGCTCCAATTCCTGTCCCTCGTACAGCTGTACCAGCTCCTGCACGATATTGTCAGACGATACACCATCCGAAATAATATGGTGCATATCGTACATCAAAAAGTGGCGCTCTGATCCGGTTTGAATGAGACGAACGCGCAGCAGCGGTGCCTGCCGAAGATCAAAGCTGCGTACAAATGACTCGATATACGCTTCGGCTTCGGGTTCACTGACCTGCAAACGTTCTACTGCAAATTCAACCTGATCGTAAACTCGCTGAACGACCTCACCTTCCACCATTTCAAAGGAAGTACGCAACGTTTCATGACGCTCAATTAACTGACAGAACGCAGCCTCCAGTCGATCTGCCTGGAGCGGACCTTCCACCGTTAGCACACCCGGCATGTTGTAGCTGACATCCCCGCCTTCCAGATGGCTCAAAATGTACAGCCGTTTTTGAGCCGAGGAAACCGGGTAGTAGGCTTGTTTCGCCGCCGCTGGGATCACCGTATAGGTGTCTGTACCGTGCGTAGCTATGAGCTGGGCTTGCTGCTCAATCGTAATGTGCTGGAACACCTCACGAAGTGTAATCCGGCTGTCCAGCTCCTGATGGATTTTGGCCACCAGCGTTGTTGCCCGCAGAGAGTGTCCACCCATGTCGAAGAATGAGTCGGTGACTCCTACGCTGGACAGCTTCAATACATCCTGCCAGATTTGAGCAAGCTTGGCTTCGAGCGGCGTCCGTGGCGCAACGTACTCCAGGCCTCCTTCGAGGCGTGCTTCCGGCGCAGGCAACGCCTTGCGGTCGATTTTTCCGCTTGGGGTCAGCTGGAAGCGATCCAGTTGTACAACATACGTCGGGATCATGTAATCCGGCAGCTTCGGCTGCAGTGCGTTGCGCAGCTCCGGCAGACTCAGCGGTGCTGTGGCTACGATGTAGGCACACAGGTCCTTGTGTCCGTCTTCGTTTTCCCATGCCGTGACCACGGCCTTCTGAATGCCGTTCACCGTCAGCAGTTGTGCTTCCACCTCACCCAGTTCGATCCGATACCCCCGAATTTTCACTTGGTGGTCGATCCGGCCCAAATACTCGATGCTGCCATCCGGCAGCCACCGTGCTAGGTCGCCCGTCCGATACATGCGATGGCTATGAACATCTGGAGCTTGTTCAGCTTCCAGTGAAGCTGAGGCGAACGGATTCGGGAGGAACTTCTCTGCCGTCAGTTCCGGCAGGTTCAGGTATCCTCGTCCTACACCTGCACCCCCGATATAGAGCTCACCCGCGATACCGATCGGCACCAGCTGTTGCTGGGTGTTCAGGATGTATACGGACTGGTTCGCTATCGGCGTTCCGATGGATACCGTGTGCTCACCTTTTTCCAGCAGCACGTTTAGGGCTTCTACATCTTCAATCGTATAAGCTGTTGCATCTACCGTCGTTTCGGTCGGACCATACACATTGGTAATCACCGGACGGTACCCGGACCACTTGTGCAGGAACACATTGACCAGTTGTACAGATAATGCTTCGCCGCCGATCAGGTAATGCTTCACTTCTGGCGCTTCCGTCATGCTGACGCTTTCGTTCAAAATATGCAGATGCGCAGGCGTGCCGTCTGACAGATCAATTCGGTGCGTGCGGTAGTAGGCGATCAATTGCTCACCGCTCAGGCTTACGTCACGGGATACCACATGCAGGGTGTGGCCTAACAGCAAGCTGGCAAAGATTTGCTTCACCGAAGCGTCAAATACAAATGCCGACAGCCATGCGACATGAAGCGGCTGTTCATAGCGGCTGTATATCCGCTCAGATAAAGCATCTACCAGATTGCTGACGCTGCCCTGCTCAATCATGACCCCTTTCGGCTGACCGGTTGTACCTGACGTGTAAATCATATAGGCCAGGTTGTGCGGGCCAACAACAGGGATCAGGTTGCTCGCATCCTGTACGTTCAGTTGAGCCTGAACGTCCTCGTCATCAAGGACTACAGCCTGTACTGTGGATGGCAAGCTGAGTGATAGCTGGGCGACTCTGCTTGTAATCACGACCGTTGCCCCGCTGTCTTGGAGCATGTAGTCGATGCGTTCCTGCGGATACATGCTATCCATTGGCACATACGCGCCTCCGGCCTTAAGTACCCCCATAATGCACACCAGGATTTCCGCAGAACGTTCCAGCAATACGCCTACCGGTTGATCTGCTTCGACCCCTTTCTCCCGTAACACACGGGCTAATCGGTTCGATCGCTCGTTCAGTTCAGCGTAGGTCAGCATCGTATCCCCAGACACGACTGCTACCCGCTCAGGACTGCGCTTCGCCTGCTCTTCAAAGCGTTCGCTGAGCGCCCGACCTTGTGCTCCTCCACGCACGCTATGCGCGTTCGGATCGTTGAACACCTTCAGAATCCGCTCGGTTTCTTCCGCCGTTATCAGCTCCAGCTCACCCAGCTTCGCATCCGGGTTCGCTGCCACGGCTTCGACCAAACGAATGAAGTGACGTGTCATCCGTTCTACGGTTTCCCGTTGATACAACGCGGTTGCATACTGCAATCCGAACTGAATACCTGCCTCTTCCTCTCTGGCTTCCAGCGTCAAATCAAACTTGGCTGGCGTTTGTTCCAAGCCGTATGGACGGAAGCTAAGGTCTGCCAGCTGCAGTTCGCCTTCCTCCGTGGTTTGCAGCGTAAACATCGTATCGAACAACGGATTGCGACTCATATCCCGCTTCACATTCAGCTTTTCCACCAGTTCCTCAAATGGATAGTCCTGATGCTCGTAAGCTTGCAGAGCATGAACTTTCACTTCTTCCACATAGCTGCGGAAGGTATGCTCCGCCGTCGGATAGTTCCGTAATGCCAACGTTCCGACGAACATCCCGAGGATCGGCTCCAGATCCGCATGTGGTCGTCCTGCAATTGGCGTACCGACCACAATATCCTCTTGTCCGCTGTATTGATGCAAGAGCGCAGTGTATGCCGCCAGCAGCACCATATACAGCGTGGAGCCTGTGTGCGCCGCCAGTTCTTTCAGGCGTTCGCTAACTTCATGCTCCAGTCCGAACACGACCGTATCCCCTGCCGTATTTCGTACCGCCGGACGGGCAAAGTCCGCAGGTACATCCAGCACAGGCAACTCACCCCGGAAGGTGTCGAGCCAGTACGCTTCCTGACGCTGCATCCACTCCTGATGGGCTTCGCTTTGCTGCCATACCGCATAATCCTTGTACTGAATCCGCAATGGCGATAGCTCTTCACCCTCATACAAGCGGACAAATTCATCGGTCAGTACGCCCATGGACACACCATCCGAAACGATATGATGCATGTCGAGCATGAGCAAATGCTGCAATTCTTGCTCTGCTCCTTGAACGCCCAGGTCTACCAAGCCTACCCGCAGCAGCGGCGCAGCTTCCAGATCGAACGGACGGACAAAGCGCCGCACCTGCTCTTGTGCTTCCTTGCTAACCATCGTGTCCGTATCTGTAATCGTCGCACCCTCTGCCCGTACCTTTGCATATTCCACCTCGAACGGCACCGTGTCTTCAATCCATTGCATCGGCTCACTGTCCACCAGTTCAAAGCGGGTACGCAAGGTCGCATGGCGAGCGATTAGTTGACGGAATACGTCTTCTACTCGTTTCACGTCCAGCGGACCACTCACCTGCAGCACGGACGGCATGTTGTAGTTCACATCATTCGGGTCGAACTGATGCAGCACATACAGTCGTTTTTGCGCCGAGGATAACGGATAGAAATCACGAGCTCCCGTCACCGGAATGGAAGCATACGCCACTTGATCTAGACTATCCAGAACCGCTGCCAGTTGTTCAATCGTTGGCGCTTCAAAAATACTGCGCAGTGGAAGCGGCTTGTTCAGCTCCTTGTGAATCTTCGAGGCCAGGGTTGTCGCACGCAGCGAGTGTCCGCCAATCTCGAAGAAGTTTTCCTTCACGCCGACCTGCGCCAAGCCCAGCACATCCTGCCAAATTTGCGCCAGCTTCACTTCCACCCACGTCCGCGGTGCGACATAGTCGGCTCCGCTTTGCAGGCTGTCTTCCGGTGCTGGCAG
>NZ_PNXQ01000016.1:339107-339877 GCF_005217525.1 Paenibacillus terrae
GCCCGGCAACGTAGTACGCCACCATTTGTTTTTGGCCTGTTTCATCCGCACGGGCCATGACGACGGCTTCTCGTACCGACTCCACTTTCAACAGCTGCGATTCGACCTCGCCCAGCTCGATCCGGTACCCCCGGATTTTCACCTGATGGTCAATCCGGCCCAAGTACTCGATGTTGCCGTCCGGCATCCATCTCGCCAAATCACCCGTGCGGTACATCCGTTCATAGCCTGCTTCGCCATCCGCAAACGGATCGGCAACGAATTTCTCTGCCGTCAGCTCTGGACGGTTCAGATAGCCTCGCGCTACGCCTACACCGCCGATGCACAGCTCCCCTGCAACCCCAATCGGCTGCAATTGCTCCGTGCCTTCCTTCACAATGTACAGACGGATGTTCTGAATCGGTTTTCCGATCGGAATAACCCCATATTCCTCCGTCGGCTCGCAATCAAAGTACGATACGTCGACCGTCGCTTCGGTTGGGCCGTACAGGTTGATCAGCTTCGCTCCAGCGATACCTGACACGAGTCGTTGGAAACGTGCCACATGCTGCGGCGGCAACGCTTCTCCACTGGCAAATACCTGTCTTAACGTTCCCAGCTTCGCTTGCATCACTTCCTGCGGCTGCTGCTCTACATACTCCAGGAACGCATGCAGCATCGCAGGCACAAAGTGCATCGTGCTTACGCCATCGCGGGCAATCGTTTCGACGATGTCCTCTGGATTCTTTTCCCCGCCAACCGACAGCAGGCTCACCTTCGAGCCAACCATC
>NZ_PNXQ01000016.1:339887-339961 GCF_005217525.1 Paenibacillus terrae
TTACGTAGGCTACATGACGCGGCCCGGCCAGCCGCTCCAGATTCGAGCCATCTGCGTGGTACATTTCTTCGCTG
>NZ_PNXQ01000016.1:339971-340109 GCF_005217525.1 Paenibacillus terrae
GACCACCAGAACAACTCCCACACCGATACGTCGAATGTGAAGGCGGTCTTTTGCAGGATCGTATCCTCCGCACTCAAGCCGTACCGATCATGCATCCACAAAATCCGGTTCAGCACGGAATGGTGCTCGACCATAACA
>NZ_PNXQ01000016.1:340119-340653 GCF_005217525.1 Paenibacillus terrae
CCAGGAACGCATGCAGCATCGCAGGCACAAAGTGCATCGTGCTTACGCCATCGCGGGCAATCGTGTCTACGATGTCCTCCGGATTCTTTTCTCCGCCAACCGACAGCAGGCTCACCTTCGAGCCGACCATCGACCACCAGAACAACTCCCACACCGATACGTCGAATGTGAAGGCGGTCTTTTGAAGGATCGTATCCTCCGCTCTCAATCCGTACCGATCATGCATCCACAAAATCCGGTTCAGCACGGAATGGTGCTCGACCATAACGCCCTTCGGTTTCCCTGTAGAACCAGAGGTATAAATTACGTAGGCTACATGACGCGGCCCGGCCAGCCGCTCCAGATTCGAGCCATCTGCGTGGTACATGTCCTTACCACCCAGCACCGGACGATCCAGCACCAGCACCTTGCCGTCGAAGCTCAGCGACGCTTGCTCTTCCAAACGCGATTGCGTCAGTACCAGCTTCGCTCCCGAGTCCTCCAGCATAAAGCGGATCCGATCCGCCGGATATTCTGGATCAATCGGCACGTAGG
>NZ_PNXQ01000016.1:340663-369134 GCF_005217525.1 Paenibacillus terrae
TTTCAGGGTGTAATACCTTGAAGGTATGTAGAAGATACATACGAATACGTTGGATTTCTATACACGCAGTAGGCGTGGTACAAGGAATCTACACGGTAGAATTTACGATGTAAATTCATGTTTGGTGGCGATAGCGGAGGGGTTCCACACGTACCCATCCCGAACACGACCGTTAAGCCCTCCAGCGCCGATGGTACTTGGACCGCAGGGTCCTGGGAGAGTAGGACGTCGCCAAGCAAATCCTTATGATTACTATTCCCTGATAGCTCAGTTGGTAGAGCACTCGACTGTTAATCGAGTTGTCACAGGTTCGAGTCCTGTTCGGGGAGCCATTTGCTCTCATAGCTCAGCAGGTAGAGTGCATCCATGGTAAGGATGAGGTCACCGGTTCGAACCCGGTTGAGAGCTTGTGTTATGGCCCGTTGGTCAAGCGGTTAAGACACCTCCCTTTCACGGAGGTAACAGGGGTTCGATTCCCCTACGGGTCATAGGGTAGTATGGAGGCTTAGCTCAGCTGGGAGAGCATCTGCCTTACAAGCAGAGGGTCGGGGGTTCGAGCCCCTCAGCCTCCACCATATTTCATCCTCTTACCTGGTTGAAATATTGGGGTATTGTGAATCATATGCATATTGGGGATTAGCCAAGCGGTAAGGCAACGGACTTTGACTCCGTCATGCATAGGTTCAAATCCTATATCCCCAGCCATTAAGAGCCATTAGCTCAGTTGGTAGAGCACCTGACTTTTAATCAGGGTGTCGAAGGTTCGAGTCCTTCATGGCTCACCATTTTATTACATGCGCGTGTGGCGGAATTGGCAGACGCACTAGACTTAGGATCTAGCGTCTTTGACGTGGGGGTTCAAGTCCCTCCACGCGCATCTTGTTTTTGCGGACGTGGCTCAGCGGTAGAGCATCGCCTTGCCAAGGCGAGGGTCGCGGGTTCGATTCCCGTCGTCCGCTCCATATTTGCGCCCTTAGCTCAGCTGGATAGAGCGTTTGACTACGAATCAAAAGGCCGGGAGTTCGAATCTCTCAGGGCGCGCCATTTTTTAAAAAAATTATATGTCGGGATGTAGCTCAGCTTGGTAGAGCACCTGGTTTGGGACCAGGGGGTCGCATGTTCAAATCGTGTCATCCCGATACTAATTTGCGGGTGTAGTTCAATGGTAGAACTTCAGCCTTCCAAGCTGATAGCGTGGGTTCGATTCCCATCACCCGCTTACTGATCACCTAGAAGCCGAGAGGCTTCTTTTTATTTTGTCCACATTATATAAACGTTCTCTGTGTATAGGTTATTGCAAGAATCTCCTGTCTTGCACAGTTGGGGATGACTTGTGCATATTGTACATAGGCGCTCGTTGCTTTAAGATCCAGATCCCGTATTCCCCCCTCTTACGTATTCTTTTCTCCTATAGTAAGGCTAATTTCGTAATCAAATTCCTTCATTATAGGAATCCTATGACCATAATGATTCGGATAACTCCAAGCCTGCTGTATTCAGTTGTACACAAGGGCTTCTTTTATGTGGGTATAGCTGCGTATGGAAGGAAAAAAAAGCTCAGAAATATTGAAAGATGGCAGTTTTGTGTATATCTTTGTGGATAGAAGGCTATTGGCTTTCACTTTGTCAACAAATAATAAACATATGCACATAATGATGCATGATTTTTTTGTTTTTAAAATCATGCTGTTTATAACACCTGTGCATAAAGTCTCATGATTCTTTGGGTCATAAAGTTATTTTATTTATTAAATTTCATTTTTGTGCATAAAAAACCAATATATTCTCAAAAAAAGTATTTTAAAAACGTGACTTTTTACTGTAAATTTTGCAGCTTTTCACGCGTTTTTATTGTATGATGTTAAGAAAGTGTCAAATTTCGTGTGTATACGTACCTATTCAACAAAGCTGTATTGAGTGTGAACAGATCAGATGGGGGGAAAAGCATGACTGAGCTTACGTTAACCGCTAACAAAAACCAATCCAACAATCTGCTACGGCGGGACGTTCGTTTTCTGGGGAATATTCTTGGTGAGGTTCTGGTTCATCAGGGTGGTAACGAACTTTTGGATATTGTAGAAAAGATACGTGAGACAAGTAAATCGTTACGTGCGGGGTATCAGCCGGAGTTGTATGAGAATTTCAAACAAATCGTTAGTGGGCTGGATACGGACATTCGTCACCAGGTTATTCGCGCGTTTGCGATTTATTTTCAGTTAGTGAATATTGCCGAGCAAAATCATCGTATCCGCCGCAAACGAGACTATGAGCATTCTACTGGTGAAGATGTTCAACGTGGTTCAATTGAAAATTCTGTTCAGGAACTTAAGCAGGGTGGATTTTCTGCTGAGGACGTTAGCAATCTCCTGGAGGAGCTTTCTCTGGAACTGGTTATGACTGCACATCCTACAGAAGCCACGAGACGGGTGATTTTGGACATTCACAAGCGCATTTCCGAGGACGTCATGCTGCTGGATAATCCTATGCTTACCTTGCGGGAGCGGGAACAGGTGCGAGAAAATCTGCTGAATGAAGTGATTACACTATGGCAGACGGACGAACTGCGAGATCGTAAACCAACTGTGTTAGATGAAGTGAGAAACGGGATGTATTATTTTCATGAGACTTTGTTTCATGTGCTGCCTGACGTATACCAAGAATTGGAACGATGTTTAGGCAAATATTATCCTGAGCAGAAATGGCATATTCCGACCTATTTGAGATTTGGCTCCTGGATCGGTGGGGACCGGGACGGCAACCCGTCTGTTACGGCTCATGTTACTTGGGAAACGTTACGTATGCAGCGTAAGCTGGCTTTGAGAGAATATCAGCACACGCTGAAGGAATTTATGGGTTATCTGAGCTTTAGCACTAGCATTATACGTGTCTCTGATGATTTGCTGGCTTCTATTGAGGAAGACCGGACCCATATTACGCTTAAAAAGATGGAAGTGTGGCATAACGAGAAAGAGCCTTACCGTATCAAGCTGGCCTATATGATAGCCAAGGTGAATAATATCCTGGATGAAAGCAAGCAGGGCACGAAGGAACGTTATAGTTCAGCTGAAGAGCTTATTGCGGATCTGAACGTTATTGATGACAGCTTGCGTCATCATTTTGCAGATTATGTGGCAGATACTTATATTCAGAAGATGATTCGTCAGGTAGAGCTGTTCGGCTTCCATACGGCTACGCTGGATGTACGTCAGCATAGTCAGGAGCATGAAAATGCAATGACTGAAATCCTCTCTAAAATGAATATTGTTGCGGATTATGGCAAGCTACCTGAGGAAGAGAAAATAGACCTGCTGGAAAAGCTGCTGAACGAGCCTCGTCCGATTACGTCGCCGTATTTGAAATATAGTGACAGCACTCAGGAATGTCTTGATGTATATCGTACGATTTATCTGGCTCAGGAGGAATTTGGAAAGCAATCCATTACAAGCTACTTGATCAGTATGACTCAGGGAGCAAGCGACTTACTGGAAGTTATGGTGCTGTCTAAAGAAGTGGGTTTGTTCCGTATCGAGAAAGATGGCACAGTCGTATGTACATTGCAATCCGTTCCTTTGTTTGAAACGATAGACGACCTGCATGCTGCCCCTAGTATTATGAAAAGGCTGCTGAACTTACCTGTATATCGCCAATCCGTAGCAGCAATGGATCAGCTTCAGGAGATCATGCTGGGATATTCGGATAGTAATAAGGACGGCGGTGTGGTAACGGCGAACTGGGAGCTTAGGGTTGCGATGAACAGCATTACGGAAGTGGTTAATGAGTTCGGCGTAAAAGTAAAGTTCTTCCACGGACGCGGGGGAGCACTGGGACGCGGAGGCATGCCGCTTAATCGCAGCATTTTGGCCCAACCTCCTCATACGATCGGAGGCGGCATCAAGATTACGGAGCAGGGTGAGGTGCTCTCATCCAGATACTCACTCAAGGGCATCGCTTATCGAAGTCTGGAGCAGGCAACGTCAGCTCTGATTACCGCAGTGGCGTATAACCGTTCCGGTAAGAAGGAAGTGTTCGAGGAGAGCTGGGAGGAGATCATTGCCCGTATTTCCGAGGTATCACTGGAGAAGTATCAGGATTTGATTTTCCGTGATCCGGATTTCTTCAATTTTTTCAAGGAATCAACGCCATTGCCTGAGGTGGGCGAGCTTAATATTGGCTCTCGTCCGTCCAAGCGTAAAAACAGTGAACGTTTTGAGGACTTGCGCGCCATTCCATGGGTTTTTGCATGGACGCAAAGCCGTTATTTGCTGCCTGCTTGGTACGCGGCTGGAACAGGGCTGCAAAGCTTCTATCAGGACAATGAGGAGAACCTCAAGGTGCTGCAAACGATGTTCAAGGAATCAGCTTTCTTCCGCTCCCTTATTGATACACTGCAAATGGCGATTGCCAAGGCGGATTTGCTGATTGCAGAGGAATATGCAGGGATGTCTGATGATGAAGAGGCTCGCCAGCGCATTTTCGGACAAATTTCAGAGGAATTCAAGCTGACATCCGAGCTGATTTTGAAAATAACAGGACAATCGGAAATTCTGGACGATGTGCCGGTAATTCAGGAGTCCATCCGATTGCGTAATCCTTATGTTGATCCGTTAAGCTACTTGCAGGTTCAGTTGCTTAGTGAGCTACGCGAACTGCGTGAGCAGAACGGGGACGATGCGGAGCTGCTACGTGAGGTGCTCCTAACTATTAACGGAATCGCCGCAGGGCTTAGAAACACGGGCTGATACAGATTGACCGCATGAACACAGGCAATCGGGCGCTTATGGGTGCCCGATTGTGCTGTCTGTATGCATATGACGGAGCAGGAGTCCTATTGGTGTCAACGCTACAGTTGATTTTCCGATAAAATTGAACTACGATGAATTATTATAACAAGGTAATGAGCAACCCATCAGCAAGTCTGGGGGAGTATAGAGTGGATAATATGGAAAGCCGCTTGGTTAGGCTGGTGCAGAAAGGTGATCAGCGAGCTTTTGCGGAGTTAGTCGAGTTATATAAAGATCGGATTTTTCATCTTTCCTACCGGATGCTGGGGAATCGCCATGAGGCGGAGGATCTGGTGCAGGAAACTTTTTTGCGTGTATATCGTAATTTGGAAAAATATGATCATGGGCAGAAGTTCTCCACATGGATTTACCGGATTGCGACGAATCTGTGCATTGACCGTCTGCGAAGGAGAAAGCCTACATACTCACTGGATGCTGAGATGAATGAGCAGGAAGGTGTGGATGGGTATGCGATGCTCGCTAGCGAAGATCTTACACCTGAAGGGTATACGCTGTTGTCCGAGACACAATCCTTAATTCATGATGCCATTGACAGCCTTCCAGACAAATACAGGACGATTATGGTTTTGCGTTACTTGCAGGAGCTTTCGTTGCAGGAAATTAGCGATGTGCTTAATCTTCCAGTTACTACCATTAAGACGAGGGTTCACAGGGGCCGGGATTTTCTACGCAAAAAATTGGAACACAAGCTGTAAATCATGTGTTCAGGATCTTGGAAAGTGCGCGCACAGATGTTTTTTGTGAAACATATTGCTCGTTGTAGCGTATGTAAAGTGAGCAAAGTTTCTAAGCCGAAGCATGTTATGTAGAGAAACACGGAAGAATATTAGAAAGGATTGGCTCATATGGATTGCAAACAAGCCGTCTCTTTTATGCATGACTATCTGGATGGCGACCTGTCCGAGCAGGAAAAACAGGAGTTAGAGCACCACTTGTTCACCTGCCCGGAATGCCGCATGCGTTTTAAAGAGCTGGAGCGGACGGATGCGATGCTTTATGGTACACGGCATCAAGTGCCGTGTGTATCGGATGAGCTGACACTTCGCATCATGAATGCTTTGCCGCCGCATAGAAGAGCACCAATGGTGCCTATGCTGACTTGGGTAAAAAGGCACCCGGCTGTTACGGCCGCTGCTTTCTTTCTTGTTATTATATGCTCAAGTATGGCAAGCTTTTCAACCACAGACCATCAATTGGTAGTCAAGGGAAGCCATCTGGATCAGGTTGTTATTCAAGGGGATACTGTAATTGTGCCTGAGGGTAAATCCATTGCTGGAGATTTGACCGTGCAAAATGGCGAGGCTCGGGTATATGGCGATGTGGAAGGGAATGTAACTGTGATTGACGGTTCCTACTATCAAGCGTCCACAGCACATATTGCAGGACAGGTCAAAAGTATTGATCAAACCTTGGACTGGATTTGGTATAAAGTTACTGATTTGTTCGGGGGTACGTCCTCTCCATAAAAGAAGCTTGAACTGGCAAGAATGATATCGAGCGCCTCTTCCGCTGGAAAAGGCGCTTTTTTTGTATATCAAGCTGGCGATTTGTACTGTATTTTACTGATTTTAGTGGTTCTTTTTGTCATGCAGCTTGCAACGCGGACCGTATCGTTATAACCTAGATAGAGAGAGCATACTGTGTACATATTACATTCACTCACTACAGAAAATTGCGGGGGCATGCGCATGTTGGATTATTTCGCGGACCTGACTTGGAAAGAGTCCATTAAAGATATTATCGACATTCTGATCGTAACCTATATTATGTATCAGCTTATTTTACTTGTTCGTGGAACGCGTGCAGTTCAATTGCTAAAAGGAATTTTGTTCCTGGTGCTCATTTGGGCGGTTAGTACGTGGTTTGATTTGTATACGCTGAAGTGGCTGATGAACCAGATGTTTACCTTCGGTGTGGTAGCTATTTTCATTATTTTTCAGCCTGAATTGCGTCGTGCCCTGGAACAACTGGGGCGAGGCAAGCTGTTTGGGCGTTCGTCTGCGGATGATGAGGAGATAAACAAGTTAATCGGGGAAATGATTAAGGCGCTGAATTATTTATCACGTAGAAAAATAGGGGCTTTGGTCGTATTTGAACGCGAAACGGGGCTAAACGAATACACGGAGTCCGGTATCAAGACACAGGCAGTGGTCAGTTCTGAGTTGCTGATCAATATTTTTATTCCAAATACGCCTCTGCATGATGGTGCGGTCATTATTCAAAATAATCAGATTGCTTCTGCGGCCTGTTACTTACCACTGTCGGAAAATCCATTTATCAGCAAGGAACTGGGAACCCGTCACCGGGCAGCCATTGGGGTGAGTGAGGTAACGGATGCCGTAACTGTGGTAGTATCAGAGGAGACAGGTCAAATTTCTTTGGCTATCAATGGACAGGTTGTGCGTGATATTAAGGAAGAATCCTTAATATCCAAGCTGTATGAGGAGCTGCGACCGGCACCATCTTTGAAGGAAAAACGCGGCTCATTCTGGAATCGGAGGGGAGGCCGTGGAAATTCATGATGGACAAATGGATTAACAACAATACGATTTCTAAAATATTGGCACTCGCGGTTGCAGTCCTGCTGTGGGGAATGGTTCATCTGGACACAGGCACTCCTTCGTCCACGCTGACCGTTTCTTATGATAATAAAGTGATTGATAATGTAGGCATTCAGGCCAGTGGTCTGGATGAGTCAAAATATGTATTATCTACAATGGATACTGACCATGTGAAGATGGAGGTTAGAGGACAGCGCTCCGTGCTGACTTCTTTTTTCGCAGATAATTACCAGGCTCAATTGGATTTGAGTGGGTTAGGAGCAGGGACTAAAACCTTACCGCTTGTAGCCAATCTGCCGAATGGCGTGGAGTTGGTGTCTATGACTCCTAATCGTGTTACGGTCACGATTGAGGAAAAGGCAACGAAATCATTTGATGTTTCTATTGTTTCCAAGGGGAAACCGGATACCGGCTTGCAGCTTGGTGTGCCTGTGGTTGCCCCTCAAACGGTGAAGGTCACCTTGCCTAAAAGCCAGTTGAGTACAGTGGCTGCGGTGCAGGGGGCTGTGGATACGGAGGGAATCTCGGAGAAATTTGAGCAGAAGCGGGTGAAGCTGAAGGCTTACAACAAAAAGGGACAGGAACTTACAGGAGCGGTTATTGAGCCTTCCACAGTGTCAGTTGAAATCCCGGTAACCCAACAAACGAAATCCGTGCCTGTGAAGGTTGTTTATTCCGGGGAGCTGCCGAACGGTTTGGCGCTTTCCAAAGTTAATGCAAATGTAAAAGAAGCGGTCGTTTACGCTTCGCAGGATGTTTTGAGCAGCCTTAGCTCCTATGTTACGGCTACACTCGATCTGACCCAATTCACGGAAGCAGGGACCCAAACAGTTCAAGCTAATTTGGCAGCGCCCGCCGGTTCTGATAAAATCGAGCCTGGCTCAATACAAATTCAGGTGACAGTTGCACCCTCTAATCAGGTGACCGATGCGGAGCGGACATTGTCAGGCATTCCGATTGTTGTGCAAGGGGCAGGAGATGGGACGACAGCGACTATTACAACGCCTGCGGACAAGACGATGGATGTTACCGTGAAGGGGCCGCGGGATATGATCAGCAATTTAACCAATGATGATATTAGTTTGGTCGCAGACGTAAGTGGTCTGGAGGCTGGTCAGCATGAGGTTGCTTTGAAGGTAGGCCTGCCCAAATACATTACGCAATCCGGAAACGCCAGCCAGTTAACGGCAACGGTAAACATTGAGAGCCCTTCAACGCCAACTGTAACGAATCCGGGCAGTGGGAATGAATCAACCCCTCCCGGCAGCGGTAATAAGGGGCAGGAGAGGCCACAGGAGGGCCAGAGCGGTCAAGGCGGCTCCTCTGATGCGAAACCCGGGGACAATGCGGCTGCGGAGGATAAAACAAATCCTCATAACGGCGCAGATTCTTCTGCAAATGGAACCCCGGAGAGCGGTCAGCCATAACATGATTTATCTGTAGTAAATATTTAAGGTTCATTAGACAAAAAAGGGAGTCATTATCATGGGGAAATATTTTGGTACAGATGGTGTACGAGGCATTGCTAATCAGGAACTTACAGCAGAACTGGCATATAGCATTGGTCGCTGCGGCGGATATGTTTTAGCAGGGAATGTAGAAAAACCGACAGTTGTTATTGGTATGGATACACGGGTGTCTGGTCTGATGCTGGAATCGGCGCTTGTAGCCGGTTTGCTGTCTATAGGGGCTAATGTGGTTCGTGTGGGTATCGTTTCAACGCCGGGAGTCGCTTATCTTACACGTCAATTAAAAGCGGACGCTGGTGTCATGATCTCGGCCTCTCACAATCCGGTGGAAGACAACGGAATTAAGTTTTTTGGCGGCGACGGGTTTAAATTGACAGATGAAACGGAACTAAGAATCGAAGAGCTGATGGATGCGAAAGAGGATCAATTGCCTCGTCCGATTGGCGGCGAATTAGGTACGGTTGTTGTAGACGAGCATTCTCGCTACGATTATCTGGATTTTTTGAAAACAACGATTAGCCATTCTTTTGAAGGGCTCAAAATCGTGCTGGATTGTGCGAACGGAGCGGCTTATGAGCTGGCGCCGAAGCTTTTTGCGGAATTGGGAGCCGAAGTTCACACCATAGGTGCTGAGCCAAACGGACTGAATATCAACGATCATTGTGGCTCAACCCATCCTGAGAAGCTGAAAGAGGAAGTGCGTCGCTTGAAAGCTGACATTGGTCTGGCCTTTGACGGCGATGCAGACCGTCTGATCGCGATTGATGAGAACGGGGAAGAGGTAGACGGCGACTATATCCTTTGCATCTGTGGGGATGCGCTGAACCGCGCTGGAAAGCTCAAGGACAGCACTATTGTATCGACTGTGATGAGTAATATTGGCTTTTACAAAGCAACGGAAAAGCTGGCGCTCAAGACTGCAAAAACTGCGGTTGGTGACCGTTATGTGATGGAAGAAATGCGCCGGGGCGGCTTTAATCTGGGCGGTGAGCAGTCAGGTCACGTGATTTTCCTCGATTACAATACGACAGGCGACGGTATGTTGACCGGGATTCAACTGGTGGATACCCTGAAAGCTTCCGGTAAAAAGATGAGTGAGCTGAAATCGCTCATGAAGCAGTATCCCCAAGTGCTAGTTAATGTGCGTGTACAGGACAAACGCAATTACGAGGGCAATCCTGCCATTGCAGAAGCGATTGAGCAGGTGGAACAGCAATTGGGTGATAATGGACGCGTATTGGTTCGTGCTTCCGGCACAGAATCGCTTATTCGTGTTATGGCTGAAGGGCCGAATAAGGATGAGCTGGAGCAGTTTGTCGGACAGATCGTAGATGTTGTAAAAAAAGAATTGGTTTAAAATTTTGTAAACGTCGGTTGCCTGTTGAAAGTAAGCAGGCGACCGCGTTTGCAGATATTATTTTTAATTGAATACTTACCAGAACCTGCAAATATGAATAAAGTGTCATTGCCAAATGATGCTGAGCTGAATATAATATAGGGATGCTGTGACTCAGAAAGAGAAAGTGAGGGTTGTAAGGTAATGTAATACAAGCGCCAGAGCTTGATTTTGCGCGGGGGAACTTGTTGGTGAGGCAGACCATTCGATTTGGATGATGTTGCTCACAGATGGGTTCACGGCAAAGCGAGCTGACGAGGTGAAGGTGTTCGAAACATTCGGCGGGGACCTTCCGGTGAGGCATCGACCCGTAAATCGGCAGCGGAAAATAAGCAGGCAACTGTTTACACAACGCACCGATAGATGCTTTTATTTTATAACCTAAATTATAAGATTCATTTCATGAATGTGCGGCCATCATCATTGGCGTGCGCGGTTTGGGAATTTCGTTACATTCGTGAAGAGATGCCTGTAATTTCTATAGTTATCATTGACAACTTCATAGATGAATGAACTTTATTCCGCAATCTACCGCACACGTTAGTCCTGTGATGAGTCGTCCTGTGAAATGATGATCGGGAGGATAACGAATATGTGTGGCATTGTAGGATATATTGGTGATCAGAATACGCAAGAGGTATTGATTGACGGATTGAAGAAGCTGGAGTACCGCGGTTATGACTCTGCGGGTATTGCTGTGTTTACAGATTCAGGACTGCAAGTAGCTAAGGCTAAAGGTCGTCTGGCGAATCTGGAAGCGAAGCTGGATGGTGCGCCGCTGGTAGGCCATGCAGGCATCGGGCATACACGTTGGGCAACACACGGTAAGCCTTCAGATGAAAACTCCCATCCGCATTTGGATGAGAGCCAAAAGTTCTCTGTGGTTCATAACGGGATTATTGAGAACTATCTGGAACTGAAAGAACAGTTGATCAGCGAAGGTCATACCTTTATTTCCGAAACGGACACGGAAGTTATTTCCCATCTGGTTGCGCGTGAGTATAAAGGGGATATCGTTAAAGCAGTACAAAAAGCAATTACCTTTATGCGCGGTGCTTTTGCACTGGGTGTGTTGACAGAGCACGAGCCTAATAAGCTGGTAGCTGTTCGTCAAGCAAGCCCGCTGGTTATCGGTGTGGGAGAAGGCGAGAACTTTATCGGTTCCGATATTCCGGCTATTCTGAAATATACACGCAATGTATTTATTTTGAACGATGGCGAAATGGCTGTTTTGACCAGTGATGCCGTCGAATTAATGACAATCGAAGGTCAATTTATTTCTCGGGAAATGATTCATGTCGAATGGGATGCTGTAACAGCGGAAAAAGGCGGCTATGAGCATTTCATGTTGAAAGAAATTCACGAACAGCCTAAGGCTTACCGTGACACGATGTTGGGCCGAATCGACAAAGAAACTAAAAAAGTTGTTCTTCCTGAGTTGAAGCTGACAGAAGAACAAATTAAAAATATTCGCAATATCCAAATTGTTGCTTGTGGTACAGCCTACAATGCTGGTTTGATTGGTCGTACGATTATTGAAAGCCTGGCTCGTATTCCGGTGGAAAACGACGTGGCTTCCGAGTATCGTTATCGTTCGCCAATTGTAACACCAGAGACATTGGTAATCGTAGTGAGCCAATCCGGTGAAACTGCCGATACGTTGGCAGCACTGCGTGAAGCACAAGCGAACGGCGCTCATGTACTGGCGATTACAAACGTAGTTGGTAGCTCCATTGCCCGCGATGCAGATGATGTGTTGGTTACACTGGCAGGACCGGAAATTGCCGTAGCCTCAACCAAAGCATATTCTTCGCAGTTGATTGCGTTTTATCTGTTTGGTCTGTATCTGGCTCAAGTACGTGGCACACAAACGGATGAGCAAGTAGCTCAAGTGTTGGCTGCTATGGAATCACTGCCAGAGCAGGTGGAGGAAATGCTGGGTAAAGCAGATGCGATCAAAGCCTATGCTGAGCAAATTGCTAGCCACAAGCACCTATTCTTTATTGGTCGCGGTCAGGACTATGCTGTAGTACAGGAAGGCTCCCTGAAACTCAAGGAAATCTCTTACATTCATTCCGAGGCTTATGCTGCGGGTGAACTGAAGCATGGTACATTGGCATTGATCGAAGACGGCATTCCGGTTATCGCTTTGGTAACACAGGAATCCGTGTTGGAGAAAACCGTGAGCAATATCAAGGAAGTGAAAGCACGTGGCGCAGATGTTCTTGCGATTACGTACGAAGAGCACGCTGTTGAACTACTGAAATCGGTGGATCAGGTATTTGCAATTCCGAAGACACTTCCAATCCTGTCTGCTGCGATTTCGGTTGTATCTCTCCAGTTGCTGGCTTACTACGCTTCCCTTGCATTGGGGCATGATGTGGATAAACCACGTAACCTGGCGAAAAGTGTAACGGTTGAGTAAGGTCAGTATATCGATACAAAGGCTTTGTGTTAAAAGAAAATAAAGTATTAGACTGAAAAATAAAGTATTAGACTAAGAAAATAAAGTTGTAGACTGAGAAAATAAAGTATTAGACTAACAAAATTGGCCATACTACTACTAGAAGCTCTTCTACTGTCTACAGAACTGACATCCAGATTAGCATCATGACTCCAAACGGGGCTGCCTTCGGGTAGCCCTGTTTTCTTATAAGGAGGCGTAACCATGGCAAAGCGTAAGCGTGAAATCACGGATGCCAAAATTGATAGAATCATCAAAGAAGGTAGAGGCCAAGGAACAGGAGCCGACTATCTTCCTTGGTTGCGAGTACAGGATGTGCCTTCTACTGGCAGATCGACCCGTGGTGTTGGTTGGACAACGGGCAGGCAGCATACCTTTCTGTCCGATTTAGAGCGAGATTATTTCTATGCATTGGATTATGCCGATGAGGTAACAGACATTCGAGAGCAATTTCCCCTTCTTCCACTGGAAGAAACGAAGCTAATCGCGGACAAGCACGGTATAGAACATCCAAAAGATCCTAAGTCAGGCGTGGATATCGTCATGACTACGGACTTTTTAATTACATATAAGGACAAGGAATACGCAAGAACTGTGAAGCCAGCTAAGGACCTGGAGAACGAACGTATACTTGCAAAATTTGAAATTGAGCGGGTGTACTGGGAGACGCACCATGTTGATTGGGGAATTGTAACTGAACGGGATCTACCATCTACGTTGATCCGCAACGTAGAGTGGGTTCATAAAGAGTATTCCAACGCAGATGTCGAAACGCTAGGAGTATTTGCCATCCAAAGCTTAGAACGTACGCTGGCAACTTTGCTATTATCAGGTGCAACAATAGCAAAGGCGTGTCTTGCCTGCGATGAACAAATGGGATTGGAAGCCGGGACATCTTTAGCGATGTTCAGGCACTTTATAGCTCAGAAGATTTGGGCAGTTAATATGCATGAAAAGATTAATCCTTCGAACAATGCTAATGGGTTTAGTGTAATTAAGACAAACGATTTATTGGCGAAAGGCGGCTAAGGTATGCAATTACTCTATGAAAATATGGTTGTCGAATGGCAGTTGCCTGAGTCGGACTTGTGTCAGGTTGAGAGAATACTATGGATTTCTCCTAACAAAGAATATCTCTATTGTATTGCAATGGATGATGATAGGGCCTTTCCTGTTATGAAGCCTTACTCGGAATATGAGGTGGGTCTTGATTCTAAAATGTGCAAGTTGGTCGAGTGGGTTAACGATAGTGTTCCTGTGGTTGATACTGATATTGCTCCAGAGCATCTAGCGCTTCGTGAAAAGTCATGGGATGTCATCAAAGATATTGTACTGGATGAGCCGAATTGCTTCGACAAAAGCTTCAGGGGAGCTCGAATCCGCGAAGTTCAGATGCGAACAACTGTTCATAAAAGCACGATATACCGCTATTTGCGCAGATATTGGCAAGGCGGCAAAATGAAGAACACTCTGCTGCCTCACTATAATAATTGCGGAAGTTATGGCAAAGATCGCTCTCCTACCGATGTCAAACGGGGACGGCCTCGAAAGTTTGAAAATGAGCCTGTCGGCATAAATATTGATGAGGAAATTAAGCAGTTGCTGAGATCGGGTATTCGATTGTTCTATAACACAAAGGAGAAATCTCCTTTAAAACATGCCTATCAGAAAACGCTGGAGAAGTTTTTTGCAAATGGGTATCGGAAAGAAGGACAAGCTCTTGTACCTATTCTCCCTCCTCCAGAGAAGCTGCCCACTTTCGGCCAATATAAGTACTGGTTTCAGAAAGAAATGAATCTTGAGGATACGTTGAAAAGTCGGCTCGGAAAAAAGAGATACGAGTTGAATTACCGTCCGATACTTGGAAGTTCTACTCATGAGAGCTTTGGACCGGGGTCACGATTTCAAATTGATGCTACTGTTGCAGATGTTTATTTGGTAAGCGAATATCAACGGGAATGGATTATTGGCCGCCCGATTATATATATCGTCATTGATGTGTTTAGCCGCTATATAACTGGCATGTATATTGGCTTGGAAGGTCCGAGTTGGGTAGGTGCCATGATGGCATTAGCCAATACAACGGCTGATAAAGTCAGGTATTGTGCCGAATATGGCATTGAAATAACCGAATCCGAGTGGGTGAGTAGTCATTTGCCGCAAAAGCTCACAGCAGATCGTGGTGAATTGGAGGGCGACAAGCCGACTCGACTTATAGATGTTCTAGGGGTGGACGTTGAGAATGCACCGCCCTACAGAGCGGATTGGAAAGGGATTGTGGAACAGCAATTTCGACTTGCTAACTTAAGAAGTATTCAATTTATGCCTGGAGCGATCAAGGAACGCTTTAGAGAACGCGGCGAGCGCGATTATCGTCTTGACGCAAAATTAACGCTTCGAGAGTTTACTCAGATTATGATCCGGTACGTTCTTTATCATAACAACAACCATCATATGCTCTGGTATGATCGCAATGAATTTATGGTAGCCGATAATGTATCACCTGTGCCACAAGAGCTATGGCAATGGGGAATTGTAAATCGGACTGGTCGTTTGAAGAAGCTTCCCGAGGTGATTGTTAAGCTTAATCTGCTCCCTCAAGGAGAAGCGACCGTGACATCCGCTGGTATTCAGTTCAAAGGTGTCCATTACAGCTGCGATCTGGCGATGCGAGAACAATGGTTCGTTAAAGCCAGAGTCGGCAAGACCTGGCGTGTAAAAGTATGCTATGACCCGCGATCAACCAACGAAGTCTACTTGTGGTTGGATAATGGAAGACAATTTGAGGTATGTACCCTGCTTGATCGAGAAGAAAGATATCTCAATAAGAGGTTTGAGGAGGTAGATGATCTACTAGAAATTGAGCGTTATCAAGGCAGGCATCATGAGGTAAATAACATGTTATCCAAAATCGACTTGGATGCACAGACTAGGGCAATTGTAGAGCAAGCGACGAAAAAGACAGACGAAGCGTTGCGTCATAGTGAT
This sequence comes from Paenibacillus terrae, assembly GCF_005217525.1. GTDB lineage: Bacteria > Bacillota > Bacilli > Paenibacillales > Paenibacillaceae > Paenibacillus > Paenibacillus terrae_C. Next base: position 356,344 of record NZ_PNXQ01000016.1, read on the forward strand.
AAAAGTAATAATCAGCGCGTCAAGGGGATCAGAAAAAATCGGAGTGAAGAAAAGCAGTTAAATCAGCAACAAGAGGTCTTCCAGTTATACGAACCCCATGCAGCAGAAGACAAGAGTTTCATAGCCGATAATGTCGTACCAATGAAACAAGACGAACCGCCTAAAGCAAAAGAAGTGTACATTCCTCCAGCGGACAAGCTGTCCAAGATTAAAGCCTATTTGCAGGAAGAAGGTGATGAATAGTGAACGAGATAGACGTTCCGTTGTTTCATTTTAGTCGAGGACAATTTATAGAAGCCGATTATCAAGATCCTCTACTTGAGGATTATCGGAATAATCCGCTCTTGGAGGCTTTGCCTCCTATCTGGGATGACAAAACGGTGGCCAAAAATCTCGCACACAATCCGAGTTTTAAAATATCTGAACGAGAATTACCCGTCCATTTGAGAATGCATTGTGTACAGCGTATTTCAAGAGATTTCTTTCGACCATTATCGAGGCATCTCGAACTGCAACAAAGTCTCTCCAGATTGATCAGGGATGGTTATGTGGGTCGTAATCCTCTTACCCCTAACTATGCCTTTAGAGCCCGTAAAGATGCATATGAGCTCATTCTGAGGGGGAATACAAGCGGTTATCCTGTGAACACACCGACATCGGCAGGTTTTGCTCTGGTTGGTATATCCGGAATCGGGAAATCGAGCAGTCTAATGCGTATCCTCCGGATGTATCCACAAGTGATCTTGCATCGGAAGTATAAAGGGCAAGACATGCCTGCTCCCTATCAGATCGTGTGGCTAAAAATGGATTGCCCACATGATGGTTCAATTCGAGGCTTGTGTTTGAACTTTCTTCTAGCTGTCGATAGCTTGGTCGGAACGAAATATTACAAAAAGAACACCACAAAAACGACGGATGAATTATTGCCGATTATGGCTCAAGCGGCTGCCGTACATTGTCTTGGGGTGCTTGTCATTGATGAGATTCAAAATTTGCAAGAGGCTAAGGATGATCGTGCCGCGCAGATGCTGAACTTCTTCGTCCAACTGGTGAATACGATTGGTCTTCCGGTCATTCTTGTGGGTACCTATAAAGCGTTGCCTGCCCTGAATGGAGAATTCAGGAATGCGCGGCGCAATAGCGGACAAGGCGATGCCACATGGCATCCTTTTCAAAAGGATGAAGAGTGGGAATGGCTTCTGCAAGGACTATGGAAGTATCAGTGGACAGATAAAAAGGTTGAATTGACGCCTGAGTTCATCAATGTAATGTTTGATGAATCGCAAGGCATATCAGATATCGCCATTAAGCTGTTTATGCTGACCCAGTGGCGTGCGTTAGACAAAGAGATTGAGCAAATTACGCCAGAGATGGTGCGATCCGTTGCCAGAGACCGATTCACATTGATTAAGCCAGCACTTGAGGCTTTGCGTTCAGGGAAAAAGCAGCAAATTCAAAAATTTGCAGATATCTATGACAGTGTATCTGTAGATGATTACCTAGATCGAATTGAAGCGGAAAGACGAAAAGCAGAGCGTCTTGAAGTTATAAAGACGGAGCTTGGCTATGATCTTAAGGAACAGACGATTGCCGAAATTCATGGTTGGCTGATTGAAGCTGGTATAGAAGAAGCCAGCGCGTTGAAAGCAGCACAGGCAGTAGCCCTGAAGCATCTGGATGAATTGGATTCCGTTGATGTGCATAAAGAAGCGCTCAAGATCGCGCTACATGAGCAGAATGAATCAACTGCATCAAAGCCACGGCAGCGTAGTAAAGCGAAGTTGCTACCAACAGAGCCGAGTGATCTGCGAGTTATTGTGTCTCAAGGAAAGAAACAGAAGTTAGCAGCTTATGAATCATTAAAAGTTGCGGGTTATATTAAAAATCCGTTGGAGTTTATCGGCTAAGGGGAGGTGACCCGGATGAGAGAATACAGCTGTTTTCCTCTCCCCTACCCAGATGAATTACTTTATAGCGTAATTACACGTCACCACTTGCGGATGAGCAATACCAGTCCAAAATGGACGTTAAGAGAAGTGTTCGGTACAGAGAATGTTATACCCACGGTGGATCTTCCCAGTCATATCGAGGATCTCTCCAAGCGAAGCCAGTTGATTGGTATATCCTCCGATCAATGGATTGACGATCATACGTTATTTGCATTCTATGCTCCCTTCCTTCCATCGGAACGCTGTAGACGCCTACGGCAGATGATGAAAAGCAAAGACGGGGCTGGCATTCATACGCTGACAGGAATTACGGCCAGTACGGTTGATAGAAGCAGTAATTTGAAATTCTGTCCTATTTGTTACGAGGAGGACATAACGAGGTATGGAGAACCCTATTGGCATAGGACCCTTCAGGCTACTGGAGTAATGACCTGTCCAAATCATGGTGTTGTACTTCACCGAATAGTTGATCCGGTAGCAGATCGTCATGGATTAACGGTATTGCCAATTGCGAGGTGTTTATTTCAATCCGAGCCGGTGCTGATGGATCTTTCAGAAAAAGTCCTGTTACGATTGCAAGAGATTGCTCTGGATGTTCAATTACTGATTGGTATGGGGCAGTCGCATGAGTTGTATGACTTGAGGGAGTCACTACTGTATAAATTGAGTGAGCAAGGTTGGCTGACACCAGCTACACGAATTCGGCAACGTGAACTTGCAGAACAGTTTACTGTCTATTACGGCAAAGAACTGCTGGAGGTACTGGGATGTATGCTCATTGGGAACGATTATTCCTGGCTGACCTTGGCAACAAGGAAGGCTCGAAGAGCTGTGCATCCATTAAGGCAACTGCTGCTTATACGTTTTCTCTTTGGTTCTTTTAAGCTCTTTTTAGAGCAAAGGAATATCAGGTATTCCCCTTTCGGAGAAGGACCGTGGCCCTGTCTGAGTAAAGCTGCAGATCATTATAAAGAATCGACTATAGAGAGGGTACAGATTACTCGCTGTACAGGTACGGGTAAACCGGTCGGCACATTTACGTGTAGGTGTGGCTTTTCGTACTCCAGAAGAGGACCGGATCAGACATTGCAGGATCGTCTAAGAATTGGTCGTATAAAAGTCTTCGGTCCTGTTTGGATGAATCAACTGAAAGTTCATTTGCAGAATGGTTTGTCATATCGGGCTACTGCCGAAAAACTTGGGGTCGATACGAATACTGTCATTAAGTACGCACTACATGATCAGGTAGATCAAGGATTGGATTACAGTAAGACTCCATCAGGTTTGAAATCTAAAAAAGTAAAACTTTCTGGGAAGAAATCTGCTACAGGTTACATCCGAGTTGATTGGAAAACACGCGACCTTGAAATAAGTTGGGAAGTTGAAGCGGCCTGTAAAAGACTACTTGAAGACAGTCAGGCGAAGCCAGTTCGGATCACTGTTGCTTCAATCGGTAAGCGTATTGGGAAGCTTGCGTTACTTGAGAAGCATAAAGATCGACTTCCTGTAACTACAGCAATCTTAACTAACTACATAGAGTCGGTCGATCAATTTCAGATACGAAGAGTTCAATGGGCAGCGAAACAAATGAAAGATGAATTTCCCATCAAACGATGGAAGCTTATAAAAAAAGCTGCATTAAGACCTGGCTATTCGCGGACTGTGTCGGAGACTCTTGATTACTATAGCGGTCAGGGACTGTATACTTTGAGCATCACAGGTGAGGTGACGTCGCAGTGGCATCAATAGAATTTCGCCCTTGGCCATTCTTAGAAAATGAAGATGTTGAATTATTTTGGTTTGGTTCTCCCTATACGGATTATAAGGGGGATTGGAGAATTCGTATTGCTTTCAGAAGAGCATCCGGGGAACTGAAGATCTTGACGCGTGCTTGGGGAACAATTCCTTTATTACGAATCGGCCAAATTTATACGAATGGTGTACTTAATCAAGTTCGTCCAATGAGTGGATCGTCTTATACATTCACCATACCCTCGCTTGATACTGGTGTGGTTGTGAACGCATTCCAAATGCCAAAGCGCCTTATCGACTTTGGGAAGAATCCCGAGTTGGGCATGCAAAAAATTGTTCAGTATACCATCGGGAATATAACATTGTGTATTCCTGTTATTGAGCTTGTCAGAGCGATGTTTATTAATTCAAGGCTAATGGCGTATTCTTTGATGCAGCCGCATGGTTTGGAACAACTCATTGAAGAGTGTGAGTTTGAAAAGAGTATTCTTCATTTTCATTTAGGTCCTCGTGTTCCAAATACAATGGCTACGGAGAGCAATGCTCGTCATATTTCGTGGATTTATCTAGACTTTAAAATGAAAGCTATGTGGGATTCGATTTACCAAGTGTTATTTAGCCAAGCAATAGCCGAGTCCCACACTAATCCGGCAAAAATGCTGAGAAGAGGAGCTCCTCTTAATGTAGAGCTGCCGTCTACTGGTCCCGTTGAACTGATCGTACGCGGCGATAAATTTATAAATATGATCCTTGTGAAAGAGGCTTTGGGATTCGCGGGGTTCACGCATCCGGCCAATGAAATAGAATTCTGGCATCATTCCAAAAGACGGCAGGAATCTGTCTTTGGAGACAGACGTTTGAGAATGACGTCTCGTTCCAAGAATGATGACTTCATCATAAATGATGAAAGTGAAAATGCAAGAGAGAATACGAATCTGGATGTGCTAGACGCTCCTCCCACTTTCATGAAGTTCATTAATTATCCCGTAGTGAGAACCCGAAAGAAAAGTGTAAGGCAAACGAATGCTGGAAATGATGTAATCGTTAGCTCAGGTAGAGGCGGTAAAAATTCAGGAGAATCAAGGGAAGTCAGTGTTCAAGATTCAGTCGTAGGTGGCGATTTGCCTCCAATTGATTTCAAAACATTAGAAATGGTTCCTATTACTGAAGCCTTCGGGCTGGAAGATTTCTTTCAGATGATCAGTATTCTGAAGGAAATGACATCGTATTCTATTCGGATGTCTGTAGTACGCATTCCTCCCGGGAAGCGGTTTTCGATTTGCCCTAACGGTGCGCGACGGACTTGCGCTATTGTTCAGGTGTCTAACGCTGTGTTCACTAAGTATATTTTGGAGGTTGCTCGACCAGATGATTGGTCGATTTCGACACTTATTTTAAGTCCGTTAGATCAAAGTGAATTCATGATAACAGAACAGCATATAAAACAGATCTTAGATGGATTGGTTAGGAAAAGTGGACATTGGGATCAGATTATGTTGGAACAAGCCAGTAGAGTGACTGTTGAAAAGCTAAAGCACTATCAAAATGATTCAAAACATGATTGGGCTTATAAACTTATGGGGAAAATAACGTAAATACAAAATATAATTCGCCATATGAGCCCGTAGAACTTGTAATAATGTTCAGAGACATATGATAAGTCTTTATATAGTTGCAGTGGCAAAACCAGATGACTGGTCTATCACGACAGTAATTTTATGCCCAGAGGTAAAATTATATAAGAGAATTTGAATAAAACCTTACAAAACTCCTGAATGATTTGTTTTGTAAGGTGGACATTGGGATTAATATGCACTCAATCCATGTAACGTAATGAGTATCACCAAACTAAACTATAGGGTGATATTGTACAAGACAGGGCATTTTGCAGACAAACTAAAGTTTTGTATTGACCACTCTAAGTCCCAAAGTACGAAATCCCTTAAATCAGAGTAGTTAGTTTCACATTTTGTAAAAATTGATCATTTCAATATTTTCGTCAGGACGACAAAAAACGACAATATTTTCAGTGGGCATATGATACTATTTCTTTTGTCCTATGTGATTTATTTCTAGACAGCAAGGAGATTACGCTAACTTGCTCTATTAGCGAGTAAAAACATATTGCTAGGAGGATTGTGCATGTATGAAAAACCTCGTTTTAGAGAGATGCTTGTAACTGAATTAACTCTATCAAAAACAAATCCTAGATTTCCTAAGCCTGTTACAAGCGAGGAAGAGGCAATCCTGACTTTCTTTAAATTGAAGAGAGTTGGACCAAAAAAAATAGAAGCTATAATACAAGATATCGTAGAAACTGGAGGTGTACTTGAAGATTTTATTGTACTTCATAAAGACAATGAATATATCGTCTATGATGGAAATAGAAGATTAACTGCCTTAAAATTATTATTAGATGATACAGCAGAACTTATAAAAGATCTCTATCCAAGAACTTACCGTTATGTAGAAAAAGTTAAGCACAGTATTGATGTAAAAAGGATGAATCTTTATGCTAAAATTTATTTAGATCCTGAGGCAATGGCAAACCATGTAATAAAAATTCACTCTGGCGAACAGTCGGGTGCTGGACAAATCACATGGGATTCTAATGAAAAAGACACATTCACTTCTGAGTTCTTTAGCAAACCCTTAAATATTGGAAATATGATTTACAGAAAACTTGAACAAGCTACTGATAGGAAAATTCTTTATGATAATATCAAAAACAACGGCTATGCTACCACATTTGAACGAATATTTAATTTCTCAGATATTAGGACAAGAATATTTAGATTAGAACGTGGAGTCAAAGTTGATTTGGACAACGTCGAACAATTTAACAAGGTATGTGAAATGATTGAATATTTTATTACAGAGGATGCATCGGTTGCAGATGTATACACTGCTGAGTTGACAAGTACTTTTTTTGCTGATATTTTGCCAATTAAATTAATTGATCCCAAAGATGCAGAAAAGGAACCGAATTCAGGAAATAAAACCGATTCTACTAGTGAGATTGGCTTCGATAGTGATATTGATACTAGCGCTGACAATGATACTACTAATACTGATACTATGCCTAATAATGTCAGTGATGCTGAAGACAAAGATACTCAACCGTATAATCTGTTTTTGAATTTAAAATCTGTTAAAAAAAATGTGAAATTATATAATGATTACGATTTGAACGATTTAATAGAAGTCGCTACAGATTCTAATGGTGAAAATTTAAAAAGTAAAGTTCTATTTAGTTCAGAGGGGAATTATATAAGGGAGAATATCTTTTCAGGAAACGCACCAACAGGGAACTATATAATACAGGCAAAGTTAGATCATAACGGGGTTTTCATTTCGAGAAGTGTAGAAATCTGTGTATATTTACCTAGTAAAACTATCAAAATTGATCAACCCAAAAATGAATTTTTCAAGTCAATTGCTTCATTTACCGAGGGAGAAGTGAAAATCAATATAAACAATACAGTCAATATGTTAATAAATGAAATTCAATCCTTGGATAATGCGAAAAACTATAGATACATGATCGCTTCATCAGTGAGACAATTATTAGAGCTATCAATAGACAAAGTGATAAAAGACAAGAATCTTAGAAACCATGGAAATCCAAAGCAGAACTTGAAATTTCTAATTGAACAATTGACTAATAGGACATTATTGAATCAGATTTGTAACGGAGATAACAAGCTTAAATTTCAATATACTAAAAATTTACTAGGAGCAATTGAGTCTGATAAGTTATATGATTACTTAAATTTGATAACTCATGATAGCTATGCTGCAGGATATGATGAACTGGTTGAAAAGGTAAATTTAAGAGTTACACCAATTTTAGTTTTTTTCCACAACTATTTACATTTATCATAGAACGGCTGGCCAAGAGGAATCAAATTTGTTACTATATCAGCGAGGTGGTTGCATGTGGCCAGTATATCTCCTTTAAGATATCCAGGTGGTAAAAATAAAACATATTATTATGTTAGGCATTTAGTAAGAACAAATAATTTATCAACTTATATAGAGCCCTTTGCTGGAGGAGCTGCTGTAGCTCTTCGTTTACTAATAAATCGTGATGTAAAAAAAATTATAATAAATGATTATGATCGAGGAATTTACGCGTTATGGAATACCATCATCAATCGGTCTGAACTATTAATTCAACTCATACAGGATACTCCTATAGATATGGAGCAATGGTATATTCAAAGAGACCTCCAAAAACAAAAAGATACTATTGACGAATTGTCTTTGGCATTTTCGACACTTTTTTTAAACCGAACTAATAGATCGGGAATTATAAAAGCAGGAGTTATTGGTGGTAAGAATCAAAATAAAGCTTATAAACTAGACTGCAGGTTTAATAAGGAAACGATAATTAATAGAATAAGATTGATTGCTTCTTATTCGAAGCAAATAAGAGTTTGTAATTATGATGCAAAGGACTTTATTGAGGCTGAGATAAAAAAAACACGAAATTCACTTACATTTTTTGATCCACCATATTACGATAAAGGACCTGATTTATATACAAATTTCTACTCCCATGATGATCATGTTGAGTTGGCAAAGACCATACGATCGAAAATGAGGAATAGATACTGGATTCTAACATATGATATTGCTACTCAAATAGAAAAGCTTTATCGAAAGCAACTTCATACGAAATACTACTTGAATTATTCTATAGCAACACCTACAGAAGGACAAGAATTTATGTTCTTTTCAAACAAAACAGAAGTAGGTAATATTGGGGAATACTTAAAAATTGTATAGACAAAACTATACTTAGTTGAACTAAAATAGCCGGGAAAGAAAGATTGTGACCTGCCCTCCGTTTTAACAAGGATCGAAAATGGGAGGTAGGCCACAACTCGTGAAGATTTTTAGTCAGCCTGGCTTTTAATTATTTCAACGATAGCTAATCCTTGAGTTACGGTTCACTTCGTGGAATAAAGGATTTCACAAGCATCTTCAATTGTAATATCCGAAATTAAGCAACCGTGAGTACTGGCGAGAAAACGAAAGTCTAATACTTTATTTTCTCAGCTTTTGCTGAATGTTCAGCAACGGTTGTATTCAGTCTAACACTTATTTTTCAAAAGCTGACGATTTTCAGACTCAAAAACCGTGTAAAATCAACAACTCCAGTCTAATACTTTATTTTCTTTGGACACTTTGATCAAATACAATAAAGTTGAGTTCTGAACAATAAAGTTGAGTTTTCAAAATTATTACTTTTTTATTGTGTGGATATAAAATTTATAAAAAGTAATAAAGCAATATGTTTTTCCTTTAAAGAGATTATTTGTTAATAAAAACCCGATGAGCAAGTATCATCGGGTTTTTATTAACATTAATCGATATTTTTTATAAAATAGAGAATGGTTAATGAAACATTATTGTACTTGAACGAGGACGGGAGAGAGGAAGTTGGACGGAGCTATAATGGAACTTGCTAAAACAGATGTACGCTACGCGATGAGAAAGGAAATTCAAATGAACCAACTGCTCATCGAAAATAGCGTCGTTTACCGAAACACACCACGACAGATTAAAATTGGAGTGTTTACCGCTATGGCGCGTAACGAAGTTCTTAGCCATTTTCTCAATCTGGATAGCTCCATGCAGACCCCAAACAATTTAAAAACCAACCTCCCTATGAGTCCAGAATATTATCACTTGATGTACAAAATAGGTGCTACCCGGTATGCTCATCATGTGAAAACAAAAGCGGAGCATCAATTGTTTTTGGATTACACGCACACCGACTATAGAAGGAAGAGACATTTCCTCGATGAGATATTGCCGGAGCAACCGAAATTGTCAAAGATTTGGGGAGCATTTTTAAATGTTGTAGGTACCGTTTTAAACATGATTAGAGAGTATTGGGGAATTCCACTTTTAGTCGGATTTGGACTATTGATATATTTTAATCATTCCTCATCCCCTACACACCCACATTCTGGATTTTCAAAGGGTGATCGTTCATCATCAGGAAACGGGTCTACTTTTGGGATGAATGAAAGTACAAGCATAGGTAACCCAGATGAAAATTCAGTTTCAGATACGCCACAAGTAATCGATGATTCTAATCAAACTGGCTTTGGAAATGAAGGAGACAGTGGATATGATTCTCCGAGTTCTGCGAACGAATTTCAAACTATCAATAACGATAGTAGTAAGAAGATTTCGACTCCAGATGTGGTAAGCAATGAGACAGAGTTGACAGATCCTACCGAAAAAAGCATGTTTATAAAAGAAGGAAATCCTAATTTTTTTACTATAGGGTCACCGAAGCAAAAAGTGATCGATGTTATGGGAACTTCGACCTCGATGATCGGAAACTCATGGATCTATGGGGATTCAAATGTGGAGTTGGACTCTAATGACCATGTCATTGGATGGAATAATATCAACCATAATTTGAAAGTATCTATTGGCTCAAAGAAGAAGGGGGCTACTCCATTTACGATAGGATCTTCCATCCAAGATGTAATTGATGCCATGGGTACACCGACGTCTATCATTGGAGACTCATGGGGCTACGATTATTCGGCAGTACAGCTTAATTCAAGTGGTGAAGAGGTTATTGGTTGGTCAAACATTAGTGATAACTTAAATGTATTTATGGGTCCACGAATAAAAACGGCAGCTCCTTTTACGAAAGGGTCCTCCAAACAGCAAGTGATTCATGCCATGGGTACCCCTACATCGGTGATTAGGGATTCGTGGGGATATGGTTTTTCGACGGTTCAATTTGATTTAAATGGTAAAGTTTCGAGTTGGTCAAATATTGATAAGAATCTAAAAGTCACGATGAACCCAAAGTGAGGAGCCTTACCTTTACTTGTTTGCTACATTTCACGCATATGGTTGTTAAAGAAAAGATAGCAAGACCTTTTGGACAGGTCCTGCTATCCATATGGTTTAGATCAATTTTTCCATAATCATTACGTCTACATATTGGCCATCTATAACCCCTTGCTTTTCAAAAATGCCAACTTCACGGTAACCCATTTTTCGATAAAGCCCCTGACCGTTTTCATTAAAGGGAAAGGTGAACAGGACGATCTTATAAAAATTGTTTTTCTTGGCCTCTTTCTCTAATTCCGAATGAAGCGCACTGCCAACGCCTTTACTGCGGAAGGTTCGGTCTACGTAAATCGAAAGGTCTGCAACGCCATCATAAGCACAACGATGAGAATAGCGATTCAAAGAAGCCCAGCCAACCACGACCCCGTCGGATTCTGCGACCAAAATGGTATAACGATTTTGATGTTCTCTAAACCAGTCAACCATGTAGTCGAGGTCCTTGGCTTCCGCCTCTAGTGTAGCTATTCGATCTTCAATCCCTTGATTGTAAATGTCCAGAATACGGTTTAGATCTTCTGAGGTTGCTGTTCGAACGTTTAATATTGGCATACTGATCCCCCCGCTCATAAGCACATTAGGCTTTCTTGGCTTTTATAACTGCGGAAACAATATAATCATCCACGTTTGCGCCAGGCACCCAATCTTTGATGAATGATTTGGACTCATCTTTAGGCTCGATGCTAACACTCGTAAATCCACTCTGCAGAAGCATGGATTTCACTTCTTCCAATGAAGAGGCGCCGGAAATACAGCCGGAATATAACTCATTCAGGTCGTTTTTTATTTCAGAAGGAAGTTCTGCAGTGGTAATGATATCGGAAATGGCTAACCTGCCGCCTGATTGTAAAACACGATAGGCTTCGTTGAAGACCTGCTGTTTATCCGGTGAAAGGTTTATCACGCAGTTGGAAATAATAACGTTTACTGTACCATCCGCTACTGGTAGATGCTCGATTTCACCTAGACGAAAGTCGGTATTTGTGAAATTCCCTTTGACTGCGTTACTGCGGGCGCGGCTGATCATATCCGGAGTCATATCGACCCCGATGACCTTGCCGTTGTCCCCTACTTGGCGAGAAGCCAAAAAGCAATCGAAGCCGCCGCCACTGCCCAGATCAAGGACAACTTCTCCTGCTTTCAGTTCTGCAATAGCTTGCGGGTTACCACAGCCAAGTCCGAGATTTGCTCCTTGAGGGACAGTTGTTAACTCCTCAGTCGAATAACCCATTTGCGATGAGAGGCTATCCGCATCTGACGGAGATCCACAGCAGCTGCCTGCTGGGGGGGGAGTGACTTCCTTAACAGCAATCTGTTGGTAATGGTTCCGTACATTTTGGCGAATTTCATCATTCGTAAGTTTATTCATATCAAAACACTCCTTTAATTTGGATGGGATAGGTGGAACAGGAATTTGAACTACTCTTATGTTTTAGTTAGCAGCAAGGCGCACAACAGATAGAGGTTTGCACTGGCGTTGGAAGAAAAAAGTCAAAAGACAAACGACCTTTTTTAGGATTTGAATTTGACCACTTCCATACGGACTGAGATCGGTGTTGCTTTTCCAATTCGCGAGCTTTCATCAGGTATTCCGCAACATAAATATTCTCATACATTTCCAAAAACCTCCATTTGTTTGGATTTAAATTTGTAAGTTACAAGTATTAAAGGAGAGTATTATCCTGTTACCGGAAAACAACATTTGCTGGATTGGGCCATGGCATCGTTAAAGAGTTTCACAGATCGAATCACGGTTTCTTTTTCAAAATCAGTCAAGTACGAAAAGACTTCGTTTAAGTATTCATTCATTTGTGCATCAATGGTGGTTGCTACATATTTACCTTCCACGGTAAGAGACAGGGTATAGACTCTACGATCGCTAGGGTCCGGCGTTTTCTCAACCAGATTCATCTTGGTCAAGCTCTGAACCTGTCTGCTAAACGTGGTGATATCTGTTCCAAGGGTTTCAGCAATTTGCTGCATGGAAGGTTTATGCTGACGGTCAATTTCATAAAGTATATGGCTTTGAACCGGTGAAATATCGTGTCCACCCACGGTACAACAGTTTTTGTTTAGTAAGCCTAAACGACGGGTCATGTTTTGAAATAACTCTCGTGTATTTTCCATGTATGTTTCACCTCATGTCTTAGTTATACATTATAAATTTGCAAAATGCAAGTAATATTCTTGCTTGATTTTAGA
>NZ_PNXQ01000016.1:369144-380213 GCF_005217525.1 Paenibacillus terrae
TTGGTTATGTAGCCGATCATTTAAAGCTACTGGGGGATAAAACCCGCTTGGCCATGCTTTCCCTTCTAAGAGAAAGAGAATGGTGTGTTTGCGAATTTGTAGATATCTTCGATATGTCGCAGCCTGCCATTAGCCAACATTTGAGAAAATTAAAGTCGCAAGGGATCGTAAAAGAAGAAAGACGAAGTCAGTGGGTATACTATTCTTTAAACGTAGACGACAAGCCCCATATTCAAGCTGTGCTTGAGTGTATGCCGGATTCTAAGCAAATATTAAAATGGATGAATAAAGAGGAACCCATAGCATCTTGTGGACCGGATTCCCCAGCTTGCTCCTCCTAAAGGTTGTTCAGTTTATCTCCTTGCGGGGATAAATGTTCCAATATATAAGTATATGTTTATAAGGTGATGGGTAAAAAAGGGGAGGGATTAGCAGAACGAGAGGATGGAGAACTAGAGATATCATGGGTAATGGAGGTTTTGAACATTGGTTTTGTTGGCATGCATTATATTTTTAGCCACTTTAGTGCTGGTCATCTGGCAGCCTAAAAATCTGTCTATTGGCTGGTCAGCCTGCGGTGGAGCCGTACTTGCTCTACTGGTAGGTGTCGTCGATTTGCATGATGTTTGGGAAGTTACTCAGATTGTCTGGAATGCAACTCTGGCGTTTGTGGCCATCATTCTGATTTCGTTAGTGCTTGATAAAATCGGCTTCTTCGAATGGGCGGCGCTTCATATGGCACGAGCTGCGCAGGGAAGCGGAACCCGGATGTTTGTTTACGTGAGCATTCTTGGCGCCGTTGTGGCTGCTTTTTTTGCGAATGACGGAGCGGCCCTAATTTTGACACCGATTGTACTAGCGATGGTTCGGGCACTGAAATTGGATGAGAAAATGATTTTTCCTTTTATCATAGCGAGCGGATTTATTGCCGACACGACATCGCTTCCGCTTGTGGTCAGCAACCTGGTGAATATTGTATCAGCCGATTTTTTTGGGATCACCTTTATGGAATATGCGAGTCGCATGATCGTCCCTAATTTGTTTTCCTTAGCAGCTAGTATAGGGGTACTGTATCTTTTTTTCCGCAAAAGGATTCCAAAAACGTTTGATGCGGCACAATTAATAACGCCTGCAGAAGCGATTAAAGATCCAAAGATGTTCCGCATGTCCTGGATCGTTCTCGCGATTCTGCTGGTTGGCTACTTTGCATGCGAATTTTTTAACATTCCCGTTTCCGTGGTAGCCGGCATTATTGCAATCTTTTTCTTATTGATGGCGAGAAGAAGCCCTGCGGTACCCATGAAAGAAGTCATCAAGGGCGCTCCATGGGCCATCGTATTTTTCTCCATCGGGATGTATGTTGTGGTGTATGGCCTGCGTAATGCCGGTTTGACGGATCTGCTGGCTCATGTGATTCAAGCAGCTGCCGATCAAGGTATGTTTGTGGCCACCATGGGCATGGGTTTTATCGCGGCGGTTATCTCGTCAGTGATGAATAACATGCCTACGGTCATGATTGATGCGCTTGCCATTGATGCCACTCATACAACCGGTATGGTCAAAGAGGCATTGATATACGCTAATGTGATTGGATCGGATTTAGGACCGAAAATAACCCCGATTGGTTCATTAGCCACATTGTTGTGGCTACATGTGCTCAGCTCAAAAAACGTGAAAATTTCTTGGGGAACTTATTTTAAAACAGGCATTGTTTTAACGATTCCTACACTCTTTATTACCCTGTTGGGCTTATATCTGTGGTTAGCTATTTCATAATAGAACATTAAAGGAGACGTTTATGATGGAAAAAAAGACAATTTACTTTTTGTGCACTGGTAATTCTTGTCGGAGTCAAATGGCAGAAGGATGGGCCAAAAAATACTTGGGAGACCGTTGGAATGTGTACAGTGCGGGCATTGAAGCGCATGGTCTTAATCCTAAAGCGGTGCAAGCGATGAGTGAAGTAGGCATCGATATTTCAGGTCAAACCTCGGATATCATTGATCCTGTCTTGCTGAACAGCGCCGATTTAGTTGTGACCTTGTGCGGGGATGCTGCGGATAAATGCCCCATCACACCTCCACAAGTTCGCCGTGAGCATTGGGGATTTGATGATCCGGCCAAAGCAGAGGGAACGGAAGAAGAAAAGTGGGCCGTCTTCCAGCGGGTTCGGAATCAGGTGGGAGAACGCATTAAACAATTTGAGGAAACCGGCGAGTAATAGAGTCCAGCCGGGAGCCATCCCGGCTTATTTTCTAAAAAGAGTGCAAGGAAGGAGATCTTATGTATGAAATCCATCGAGATCTATGATCCAGCTATGTGCTGCTCCTCAGGCGTATGTGGGCCCGGTGTTGACCCTGAATTAATTCGCACGTCCTCAGTCGTTCATAACTTGCAAAAGCAAGAAGTGAGCGTATCTAGATATAATCTGGCCAGTGAGCCAGATGCCTTTGTATCGAATGTCATAGTCAGACAATTATTGACCGATGAAGGACCGGAGGTCCTACCTGTTATTGTTGTAGACGGACAAGTGGTTAAGAAGCAAAGCTATCCTACCAATGAAGAATGGGAGCAGTGGACAGGAATCGCTGTTTCGGAACTGACCGCCAAGCCCCGGATACGCTTGGAGATAAAGACGAAATCACAATAAAGGAAAGAAGGGCTAATATGTTTATCCCGTTCGATCCATACATGATCTTGCGTACACCGTATCTGTTCTTTACAGGCAAGGGAGGAGTCGGCAAGACGTCAACAGCATGTGCAGCAGCCGTAGTACTGGCTGACTCTGGCAAACGTGTCCTGCTTGTGAGCACCGACCCTGCCTCCAATTTGCAGGACG
This sequence comes from Paenibacillus terrae, assembly GCF_005217525.1. Lineage (GTDB taxonomy): Bacteria > Bacillota > Bacilli > Paenibacillales > Paenibacillaceae > Paenibacillus > Paenibacillus terrae_C. The sequence continues at coordinate 371,984 of NZ_PNXQ01000016.1, forward strand.
TTTTTGATATGAAGCTGTCCAATCATCCAGTCTCCATTGAGGGAGTGCCTAATCTGGATGTAGCCAATCTGGACCCTGAAACCGCTGCGGCAGAATATAAGGCTAAGGTTGTCAATCCTTACCGAGGCGTTCTGCCAGAAGCAGTGATTCAAACCATGGAGGAGCAGCTATCTGGTGCCTGTACGGTGGAGATTGCTGCCTTTGATGAATTCACCTCTTTGCTGACAAACAAAGAGATAAGAGCGAAGTACGATCATATCCTGTTCGATACCGCACCTACGGGTCATACGCTACGGCTGCTTCAATTGCCTTCGGCCTGGAGCGGGTTCCTAGAGGAGAGCACTCACGGCGCCTCTTGTCTTGGACCGCTGGCTGGTCTGGAATCCAAGCAGGCTTTGTATGGAGAGGCGGTTCAAACGCTGTCAGATGGAGAACAAACCACACTTATTTTGGTCACCCGTCCGGAAGCCTCTCCTTTAGTGGAAGCAGGACGTGCATCATCGGAACTCAGAGGAACGGGGATTGCGAATCAACTGCTCGTCATTAACGGCGTATTGACCGACTATTCCGTTGAAGATAGGGTAGCAGTAGCTTTTTGTAACAGGCAGGCGCAGGCGCTCGAACAAATGCCTAAAGAACTACAAGAGCTTCCGAGTTACTCCATCCCTCTTGCTCCGTTTAACGTGACCGGGATTGAGCATTTGCGCGAGTTTTTCCAATCATCCCCTTCAGGTACGGCTGTTGCCGCTATGGCTTCCCCAGATCAGAAACTTGCGATGGTCCCACTGGACATCTTAATTCAGGATCTGGAGGCAGATAACATCCGGGTCATCTTCACCATGGGCAAAGGGGGCGTAGGGAAGTCTACGGTCGCATCTGCCATTGCGGTTGGGCTGGCTGAACGGGGACACCGTGTCCATCTGAGCACGACAGATCCGGCCGCTCATTTGGAGTATGTTCTCGGTGAAGCCACTGGACGAATCTCGCTTAGCCGGGTAGATCCGAAGCTGGAACTGGAGAGATACCAGGCGCAGGTGATGAGCGAGAATGCGGATGCTCTGGATGAGGAAGGGATAGCCTTCCTGGAAGAAGATTTGCGTTCACCTTGTACAGAAGAAATTGCCGTATTTAGGGCATTTGCTGATCTAGTAGAACGCGCCGAAGAAGAGATCGTAGTGATTGATACGGCTCCGACCGGACACACACTGTTACTGCTGGATGCGACAGAGGAGTATCACAAGGAAATCTCCCGTTCTTCCGGTGTCATTCCGGCCTCTGTGCAGCATCTGCTACCTCGGCTGCGTGATCCCAAGGAGACGAGTGTCGTTATTGTAACACTGGCGGAGGCAACGCCAGTGCATGAAGCGTCACGGTTGGAGAGCGATCTGGACCGGGCAGGGATTCCAGTCAAGTGGTGGACGATCAATCAAAGCTTCGCGGCTGCTGGAACGATAGATCCAGTCCTGAACGGACGGGCTCAAGCGGAGCTGGAATGGATCAACCGCGTGAACCAAATGTCAGATGCACATGCCGTTATTATTCCCTGGATACCCCATGAGATTACAGGATATGAACAGCTCAAAGCCCTCGGAGAAGCAAATTTGGAATAGATACCGGAGGTACTAAAATGACAATTACCGATGAAGCGAGAGAGTTTATTGAAAAGATGATGAAGGAAGCTGGAGTGTTTACCTTGCGTATTGAATATGCCGGAGCAGGCTGCTGTGGGCCCAGCTACCAGTTGTCCCTTGAGAAGCCACAAGAGAACGATGCGGTAAGTCTAGTCAATGAGGTCGAGGTAGCGGTTGACCCGCAGGTGGCTGACCAGGTTAGTGGACTTACCCTTGGATACATCCAAGATGAGCAAGGTGCAGGACTAACGATGAGTGGCGGCAGCAGTTGCTGTTAAGCTGATAGAAGGAGAATGAACATGTCGAATTATCACACGCTTGTTGAGAATAAAGTATACATTGGCGGAGAGAGTGCATTGCTCGAAGCTCTTCGGGAGGAAGAAATCTCAGATGTTTTTGATCTGAGAGATAACGGTACAGAGGCAGAGGGCTTTCCGTCAAAGGTAACGCGGCATCACTATCCGATCGTGGAGGATGAGACTGGTCAGGAGGCTTCTGTGCAAGCCGCTATTCAGGCTGTTAAAGAAGCGGTGAACAGCGGGAAGACTGTGTATTTCCATTGTGCCGGTGGACGGAATCGTACAGGAACCGTAGCAACTGGAGTGTTACTTGAGCTGGGTTTGGCTACCACAGTGGAAGAGGCGGAAGCCTTGGCCAAAGAAAAACGTCCGGATATCAATATTAAGCAAGAAATGCGTGATGTATTGAAGGGATTTTATCCATCCAAGTAATTTAATCTATACAGTAAAGGGACTATTTCCTATGGGAGATAGTCCTTATTTTTTATTAAGAAGTTATTGGTTATGATATCTTTTTTTATCCCAAAGGAGCTGTTCTAACTCAATAGGTTTTTATACTTAACAAATTCTTTAAGTAAAAAAGTACCTCTATATGTCACTGTGTCTAAATTGTTTTCTATTTGGTTACACTGAATTTAAAATAATAGGAGGTGATTGGGATTAATCATAATGAATTATATAAATTACATATTCAACTTCTTGAGGTTTATGAAAAAAGCCGAAATGGTTCCCGTTTGTTCCAAAAGGAAATTCATTTCTACAATCGTCAACTGGGTCTCTTTAGCGAGAATATTGTTCAAAAGATTTTTGTTCTAAACCAATTAATTAAAATCTATGAGAAAGATAGAGAATTTCAGATTAAAGGATGCTCAGATGCTTATTATGCCAAAACTTATAAAGATACTGAAACAAAGTAGATTAAAATTACAATATTGCTTTTAAAATGAATTGCGTTGTTTTTCATTTAATGATATAGAATGTAAATATAGGCTATTGAGAAAGATGTAATAGCCAATTAGCGAGCTTATTTCGAGCTAATAATAGGAGCTGATTTTAGCTTAAGGTTGCATAAGGTAAATTATAATATGATTCGAAATCAGCTATTATTTCATTAACACACACCTCATGGTCAGGCAAACTGAGCAATGAGGTTTTTTTGTTTTAAACTGAGAATAAATAAAGTGAGGTACCCTATGACTCAATCATATGCTAAGCCATCACATATTGAAAATTGGATAAAGCAGGGTAAGGGACAAGGTATAGGAGAAAATTATAAACCTTGGTTTACAGCAAGGCAGGTTTCTTCCATGGGGAGAACCCATAATGTAACTGGAATAAAAACGGGAAGAGAGCACCTGCTGCTATCTGACCTAGAATGGTATTATTTTTACTTACTTGAATGGTCTAATGTTATTCAAGGATTTAGAGAACAGTACCCCCTTTTACCTATTGAAGAAACGATCGAAATTGCAGATCAGCTAGGAGTTGATCATCCGATAGAACCTAGGAAAAAAGAGCTGAAAGTGATTACAACTGACTTTGTAATTGATAAGGATGGCATACCTCATGCAGTAGTGAACATTAAACCGTCCAACAAAATCACTGTACGTGAAGTTGAGAAGATGGAGATTGAAAGATTGTACTGGGAAAAGAGACAGGTGGAGTGGAGTCTGGTTACAGAAAAAGACATTCCGACTACTTACGCAATGAACATACGGTACGTGCATAAAGCCCATCATTTAAGCCTACACCATATCTCCAGTAAACAAGTGACTAAGGCAAGGTTACTAATGGAGCCACTTTTAATAAAAAAAAGCGACAAGTTAACAGACATTACTGACTTTGTTGATGATACATTGGGATTTTCGCCTGGCAATAGTTTGGTGATAGTCAGACATTTAATTACTACAAAAAAATGGGCTATCAACATGAATGTGAAAATAGATCCCAATCGCCCTTTGGAGCTGCGAAGCATAAATGAAAAATCCCTTGGCAATCAAGGAGGGATTCGACATGTCGACTGAAATCTATTTGAACACGGTTTTAGCCCTTTGGGATGGGGGAAATAAAGAGGAAGATTTAGTCGAACCTATTCTTTATCGTGTTTTATGGGTGCAGCAAACTGAAGATATCGTGGTTATGATTGATACCAAGCAGGAAGAGAAGGGCCATGCACCAATTCCAGAGTTTTTTTCATATTTAGCATTACAAACGGATATAGAAGACAGGCAGATACAAGTTACTTCATTAGTCGTTCCTAAAGTCAATTTAGCAGATACCCAAATTAGTGAGAAGGATTTAAAAATTCGAGATGAACGATGGGAATATATCCGTCGTTTAGTCCAAAAAGAAAACATCCCTCATATCTTCAATAAAAAAATGAGGGGCAAACTAATGACGGAACTTCATCATCAGACCGGAGTTTCAAAAGCATGGATGTGGCACAATTTAAGAAGGTACTGGCAGCGCGGAATGGTTGAAAATACTTTACTTCCTGACTTTAATCGTTGCGGAGGAAGGGGCAAAGAACGCGCAGGGACAGGGAGAAAGTTGGGCCGACCCAATGCAGAGAGTCGACTGGATGAAGATCTAGAAGGCATTAATATTACGGAAGAAATAAAACGTTATTTTCGAATATCTATTACAAAATGGTACAACAAGCGAGAGAAGCGAACTTTGTTAGAAGTGTATGAGCTGATGCTGGAACGCTTCTTTCTTGATGGATACGAACTTGTAGAAGGAAAACAGGTGGCTATTCTTAAGCCTAGACATTTACGTCCTACTTTTAGGCAATTTCAATATTTTTTCTACAAAGAAAATGATGTAAAGGAAACTTATTTAAAACGTGAAGGGCAAAGAAGGTTTAACATTAGGTACAGAGAAACAGAGGGACATTTAAAATACAGGGATTTCGGGCCTGGATCAGCGTATCAGATCGATTCTACGGTAGCCGATATTTATGTTGTGAGTCGGCTTAACCGGAAGTGGGTTATTGGTAGACCCGTAATTTATATGGTAACCGATGCTTTTAGCTCCCTAATAACAGGACTTTATGTTGGTCTGGAAGGTCCAAGTTGGGTTGGGGCTATGCTTGCTTTAGAAAATGCTGGATCAAATAAGGTGAATTACTGTAAACAATTTGACATTGATATATCGGAAGAAGAATGGCCTGCAATGGGGTTACCTGAGATTCTAACGACGGATCGGGGCACTGAATATACCAGTCAATATCCTAAACATCTGAAAAAGACTTTAAATGTGGAATTAGAACCGCTTCCTCCGTTTCGTCCAGATTGGAAACCAATTGTCGAGAAGACCTTTGATTTAATTCAGGGGTTGTATGTGAAATGGATACCCGGTGCCGTTATCGAAAGAGAAAAAGAAAGGGGGGAGACAGACTACCGTTCCAAAGCTGTATTGGATCTATATGAATTTGAAACGATTCTTATTGAGTGCGTACGTTACCATAACAAGCGTTATTTGCCCTCCTATGAGCGGTCGCCCGCAATGGTCGAAGACGAGCTCAAACTGGATTGTCAACAGTAAATCAGACAGCTTTTTTAAGGGCTGCATGGCGATACTGAACAGGTGTCATGTATCCCAGTGTTCCGTGAATTCGATGCTTGTTAAACCAGTTGACGTAATCGTCTAATTCCAATTCCAGATGACGAAGGCTTTGGAATCTCATCTGGTGGATGAACTCCGTTTTCATGACTTTGTAAGTGGCTTCAGCCACGGCATTGTCATAGGGACAGCCTCTCATGCTCAGAGATCGGCCGATTTCAAATGTCTTCAGAAGCTCGTCCATCCTTTGATTTTTAAATTCACTACCGCGGTCCGTATGAAACCACTGAATGTGACGCAGATCACCCTGTACCGTAGCAAAGGCGCGTGAAATCAGAGCAGCGTCCTTATGTGGACCTGCACTATGACCAATAATCTCTCGATTGAACAGGTCGATGAGCACGCAAACGTAATGCCACTTGTTTTGGACTTTCACATACGTCAGATCGCTGACGACAAAGCGTTTGACTTCTGTCTGCTCAAACTCGCGATCCAGCACATTCGTTGTTGTCGCTTCATTACAAGCCGTTTTATGGGGCTTATACTGGGCTACGGTATAAGTGGAAACTAGGCCTTGCTCTTTCATGATCCGGCCAATGCGGCGTCTGGACACGATGAAGCCTTGTTCCTGGAGCTTAACTTTGATCTTTCGCGTGCCGTAGGCTTTTCGATTCTTGTGGAAAATCTCCACAATCGCTTCCGTGAGTTTATCTTCTTTTAGTTGTTCTTTCGCTTCGTAATAGAATGAACTTCTTGCCATTTGCAGGACGTCACACATTGCTGATATCGAGTATTTATCACGGTTGTTCTGGATGATAGCTACTTTCGTCCCATGATCAGCGCTGCTTGCTTTAAAATATCGTTCTCCATCCGCAAACGCTGAACTTCTTTCCTTAGAGCATTCAATTCATTTTCTTCGGGTGAACGATTGTCCTTCTCCTTGAAGGAGCCTGTGGTCTTGGTTTGCTTGATCCAACGGTCTAAAGCGGAGGCTGTGAGGTCATATTCCTCCACAATGGCTGCTCTAGGTTTTCCGTTTTCATAGAGCTGCACCATTTGTTTTTTGAATTCTGCTGTAAAGGTACGTCGTTGTTGTTTTGGCATTGTAGAGTTCCGCTCCTTAACTTGATAGATTTATTCTACAAGCCCTTATTTTTTCTGTCCAACTTAGTGTAGACGATCCATTTATGTAGACCAGGATGATGAAGGAAAAGGAACCTTGGAGAGAAGACGAAAAGAAAGTTTCTTTTGGTACAAAAATCTTATTGCAAATAATGGATTATAAATATAAACAAAAGAGAGGTATTCCGGGTTGGTCAAGACCCCATTTTATAGATACTGAAAAAAAACCCCTAGGCTATAAGCCGCTTCCGGTACTCTACCGGGGGCAGTTTGTTTAGCCTTCGTTGTGGCCGATGTTGGTTATAAAATCGAATGTAATCTTCAATTTTCCTTTGCCCTCATCCATATTTCGGATATCATAAGGATAGAGTCCTTCCGTTTTGAGATGCGAGAAGAAGCTCTCCATGGAGGCATTGTCATAACAATTGCCTCGGCGAGACATGCTGATTCGGGCGCTAACCTTTGGCAGCATGTCGTGGTATGCATGGGACGTGTACTGGAATCCCTGATCGCTGTGAACGATCAGTCCGGTCATGTCTTTTTGCTGAGTCCACGCCTGCTGAAAGGTTCGGAGAACCAGTTCATTGTCGTTCCGGGTGCTCATTTGATAAGCGATAATTTCGTTATATTGAACAAATCCTTCACGGCTGAGAGATAGAGCCACTTCTCGCCTACACGATATTGTGTAATGTCTGTTACCCATTTTGGGTTGGGAGCATCCGCCTTGAAATCCCGTTTCAATATATTTTTTGTCACCCGACCTCCTTCAGAAGAAACATAATTACAACGATGCTTTCGGCGGATTCTCGAACGAATTCCTAGATCCTGCATGATTCTGAGTACCTTCTTATGATTCATCCAAACCCCATGATCTTGTAGCAGGAACAGTTGAATTCGGCTATAACCCAAGACTCCGTTATACCGTTCATACACCTTCTGAATGAGTTCTTTCGCGGCCTGATCCCGTTCTACTCCTTTACGTTTCAAGAAAGCGTAATATCCACTTTTGGAGACAGCAAAGAGTTTGCAGAGGTCGCTAACGGCGTAATCTTTTGCGGCGCTCTCAATGCTTCTATATTTAGACGTTTTACCTCCTGCATCCAGATTTCCAAACACTTTTTAGCATTTCATTTTCCCGTTTGAGCTTTTGAATATATCTATCCTGATCGATATGTTCTTTACGACGCCCCCGTTGATCCAGTAGCCCAAATTCCCCTAGCTCTCGGTAGCTCTTCATCCATTTCTTTACTCGCCCGTGGTCTTGAATCTCAAAATGCTCCGTAATGTTCCGATAAGTCCATCTTTCCTCCACATGTAAACGAATGGCCTCTTTTTTGGTTTCACCCGAGTAAGTTTTAAACCTCTGTCCTTTAATCGCCATAAAAATACACCCCCTAGAATTTCATCGGACTAACCAGGGGGGTTATCCAATGTCTATTCTAAGGGGTGCACTTCACTACAGGGCTGGTTTTGTACTACGGGCTAATTGCTCGTGTATTTTACCCAATCGTATTCGGCGTATAGCGGATTCGTTCCGTTATATGGACCTAGCCAGTCGTCAACACCAGTGCCATTCCATAAATTCATCATAATCTTGCCTGGCGTGCTCGGTAT
>NZ_PNXQ01000016.1:380223-381937 GCF_005217525.1 Paenibacillus terrae
GTTGCTGTATGCTTTAGAACCCCGTCAACATACCACTTAATGTATCCTGGCTGCCAATCGAATGCATAGGTGTGAAAGCCTCTTGATGCATCAAAGCCCAGATCAACAATCTTCTCGTGACCACCGACCCCGTTTGTATAATAGTTGAATTGCACTTTTGTCGTGTCTTTGCCTAAAAATTCAATATCTATTTCATCCCATGGCGTGCCATCAGTAGGTCCCGTATACGTAAAAAAGGAAGATACGATCCCTGTATTTTTAGCAGGCTTCATGCTGACCTCGTATAAGCCGTATCTGTAAGTATTCGTCGATCGATACTCTCCGCAGTCAAATTTATTGTACGCGGAACTCGTTAAGCCAAGCTTCATTTTGCCATCGTTCGTAAAATTGACATTATTGGCACGCCAAGTGCAATTAAACATGTTCCCATTGGAATATCCGTCCGCCTTTTGCCATGCACCCGAATTGAAACCATTAAGTGGTTCCCAAAAAACATTCCCCGCATAAACGCTTACCGAAAAAAACAGAGAGACAATACCAGTGACCATTAAAGTGAACCAAGATTTCTTCTTCATTTTACACCTCCATAAAAGATTGACCAAACATGAAGAAACGTCTGACAATGATACATTATTTCAAGTATTGACCGGCTTACCGAAGAAATATAAAGCGCTTCCATATTTGGTATTTTCATTGTAGCGTGATATTGAGGCGTACACAATAGCAAACTTAACGCTCAAAACATAATTTTAAAAAACCTAAATTTTATCAAGTTGTGGTTTAAAAATGCACCGCTGGGCCGTTACTCACGCCGATAACTAGAGCGCCTACGCCGGGCGAGAGCACCCGGCCCACCCCGGCCAAAGAGCTCTATGTTCCTGTCGTTCGTTTCACGCAGCCCACGGAGCAAAAGAGCTGTGGGCCAAATCCAAGATGGCATGCACACATCATGAGCCGCCACGCTTCATCATCGTGCTATAGAAGTTGAATCAAAGAAGGATGGTTAAAGAAAAGATAGCAAGACCTTTTTAGGGGGGCTTGCTATCTTTATGGTTTAGAGCAATTTTCCCAAAATCATTACGTCTATATATTGGCCGTCCATAACCCCTTGCTTTTCAAAAACGCCGACTTCACAGTAACCGATCTTCCGATAAAGCATCTGACCGTTTTCATTAAAGGGGAAGGTGGTAGATGCTCGATTTCACCTAGACGAAAGTCGGTATTTGTGAAATTCCCTTTGACTGCGTTACTGCGGGCGCGGCTGATCATATCCGGCGTCATATCGACCCGATGACCTTGCCGTTGTCCCCTACTTGGCGAGAAGCCAAAAAGCAATCGAATCCGCCGCCACTACCCAGATCTAGAACATTGTTGGTAATGGTTCCGTACATTTTGGCGGATTTCATCATTTGTAAGTTTATTCATATCAAAACACTCCTTTAATTTGGATGGGATAGGTGGAACAGAATCTGAATACTCTTAGTTTTAGTTAGCAGCAGTAGAGGTTTGAACTGGCGTTGGGAGAAAAAAGTCAAAAGACAACCGACCTTTTTTAGTTGAATTTGACCATAGGTATTCCGGCGCATAAATGTTTTCGCACTTTTTAAAACCTCCATTTGTTTGGATTTAAATTTGTAAATTGCAAGTAATATATATACTTGATTTTAGAATGGAGATAAATTAGTATATAAGCATATATTTATATGATTGAAAG
>NZ_PNXQ01000016.1:381947-431851 GCF_005217525.1 Paenibacillus terrae
ATAATAGTTGAATTGCACTTTTGTCGTGTCTTTGCCTAAAAATTCAATATCTATTTCATCCCATTTCGTGCCATTAGCAGGTCCCGTATATGTGAAAAAGGAAGATACGATTCCTGTATTTTTAGCAGGTTTCATGCTGACCTCGTATAAGCCGTATCCGTAAGTATTCTTCGAGCGATACTCTCCGCCGTCAAATTTATTGTACGCAGGACTTGTTAAGCTAAGCTTCATTTTGCCATCGTTAGTAAAATTGACATTATTGGCACGCCAAGTGCAATTAAACATGCTCCCATTGGAATATCCATCTGCCTTTTGCCATGTACTCGAATTAAAATAACTTAATGGTTCCCAGAACACATCCGCCGCCAAAGCGCTTACCGAAAAAAACAGAGAAACTACACCCGTGGTTACCAGCGTAAACCAATACTTCTTCTTCATAAATACACCTCCATGTAATTCCAAACATGAACAATGTTGTGGAAATACGGTTTCCAGAAAATGTGGTACGGGCTGCCGGAAACCAAATAATAGAGCGCTTACATATTTGGTGTCCTCATTATATATGGACATAGTGCAGTAAACTATAGAAAACTTTAAAGAAGTATATTCACTTTTTAAGATTCGTGTCAGGACGACGTGAAAGATCTGTTCACGGATGTCCCGGTTTCACAAAAGGTCCAAAACAACTACTGTTTATACGAGCGATCATTATGAAAATTCAATGAAATCCACGTAGGCATCCCAAGTGCCGTCATCGCTCGTCAAGGTGAGTTTGACCTCCTGATCTCCGGTAGCGTGAGTAATATTGGACAAGGTTTGGACAGTCGGCGTTTTGCCCGTGAAATAGAAGGAACCTACAGTTACTCCTCCAATAACCAAGTCCACCTTGGCCGTACCAGCATTGCTTGAAGCCCCCCGCACTGAGATATTATGCGTAGATTTAGCAAAATACTGTGAATATGATGCGTAGTCAGCAGTGGCTTACAAGGCGACCCCGTCAAACGGTGCACTGATCTTGCCCGCATAAGTGCCGCCAATATTCATATTTTCAGCTTCAACCTTTGTCCCCGTATTGCCCCCCGTGTTGGGAGTGAACTGCCAGGCATCCAGATTGAAGAGATTGCCGCTGCCTGCCCCAGTAAACACCAGATATATGTTGTGAACTCCAGTGGCATTGCTAATCGTGGTCTGTACTTCTCTCCAGATTTGCATCCCTCCAGTTGAAGGTACGTTCAAGGTACCGACCAGAGGGCCTGTCTCACGATCAAGCCGTACTTCAATATTGCCACCAGCATTCGTGGCCACATTAGCTTTGAAGGTTTTCGCTCCGTTAGAACCAAAATCGGCTTTCCCGACAGCGATCCAGTCCCCATTGTGGATGTTGGTTACATTCAGATTACTAATCGGCCCACCGCTGGCTTGCGTGGGTTCGGTCGTAACGCCTGCTTGCCATGCAATGGTCTCCGCTTCAACTCTGGTATACGGATTCAGATTGGATAGTTGAGCGATTCCTGTCATATTCCCCTGCACCTCAGAGATGCTCCCGTCCGCATTATGCACCAGCTTATTAATATGCGGAGAGCGATAGCCTTTTCCATCTCCAATTTGAGCCTTGCTGACCGTTTGGGCATGGTACACGACATACCATTCATTCTTAAAATTAAATACTGCATGGTGATTGTTGCCGCCAACGCCGAAGAACGTATACGGATTTTTTAGGAAATGGCCTTTATAAGTGAAAGGACCCATCGGGTTGTCGCTGACCGTATAGCCGATTTCACCTGCAGGGTACTGCGGCGGATGTGATCCGGCAAAATTGATACAGTACGAATAGTAGTACTTGCCGTTGTGCTTATGAATGCCGGAATCCTCAAACAGGTAAGGAGCATCAATGGTGGTAGCGCTCCCAATCACACTGATCATATCCGCGCCTAATTTGATGACTCTGGCAGTTTTCGGATTAGCAATGGAAGCCGAATCGGATTCATTAGGAATTCCTCCACCACTATACAGGTATCCTGTACCATCATCATCCACCAGTACAGCCGGATCAAAAAGCCAAGTCACGCCAGCCATCCCAGGTGTACTATGTGTCACAAGTGCTTTGCCAAGCGGGTCTGTCCAAGGTCCGATAGGCGTGTCCGCTGTCAGGACGCCAATACCTGCTCCGCCATTGGCGAAATATAAAAAGAACTTGTCTCTGCCATTTATTTTTTTATGCGCAATGGCTGGAGCCCAGGAGTTAGAAGCCCATTTGGCAATGCCTCTACCGTTGTTCTTGTTGTTGGCACCTGCGACTGGTATCGTTCCGTGATCCGTCCAGTTCACCATGTCCGCAGAGGATATGACCTGGATGCGATCCAGTGCACTGAAGTCATTGTCTTTAATCGACCCATTCTTGTTATACACATACGTATCACTTGACATGTAGATATACACCCTTCCGTCATACACCAATGCATAAGGGTCAGCTCCCAATTTATGATCCATCAGAGGGTTGGAATTTCCTGGTAGTTTAGCCAGTGGTCGATTGGCAGCATTCACATTTAGCATGGGAAAGACACCGAGCAATAAAGCGAAGGAAAGAAATAAAACTAAACATTTTCTAATCATAACATTACCTCCGTTTTTTTATATGGTAAGCCGAGCTACCCGTAAATTCATCAAATTCAGGAATATGCTCAGACCTCTACCCGTAAGGGGAACGGCTGTGAAGAATGGTTAGAGATAGAAACAAAAATGAAATCGCTTACAAAATTATTATTTAGGAGCGCTCTACGAGAGGGGAATCGCTACATACTTATCTCTGTTCTTCTATTGGCAGCTCCAGTTATTGATTGAAAATAATGGGTTTTATTTGGCGTAATTGTAACATGCTCTATTAAAAATAACAATATCATTCTATTTTAAAAAAGAGCAAACCGAAAGGGATGAAACTCAATGGTTTACTCCGTAAAATACTGACATCAGATCAGGCGATCTTGGCTCCACTCTTGAGACCTCTGACTCTCAATCAGCATGACCAGTTTGAGTCTAGAGTCATAGCGAGATATTGTGAGGAGACCAATTCCCACAAATTATGATAACTGTCAAGCATGGTGCCCTACTGGGGGTAAATCCTGTTCTGCGTTTCTTATCCATTACATACGGTCTAAAAACAATCAGCACCTCCAACACCAGCTTTTTGGTCGGTCTTACGACGACCATACAACGAACCATGTCGCTATAATCCATGAGCATTCATATAGTTCACTGCTGTTCTAAAACGACCAATTTATCTATTACCATCATTATTCAGCTTACCAGTTTTAGACCAACTGCTGAACCGAGTACCATTGCAATGAACAGAATTCTCGCGGTATTATGCGGTTCACCGTAAAAGATCATACCTAATATGGCCCCGCCCGAAGCTCCAATACCGGTCCAGACGGCATAGGCTGTTCCCATTGGTAGTGTTTCCATGGCCAGGTTTAGGAACAAAAAGCTCAATCCAAAGCCTCCAAGCAAGTAGAAAGCGGACAGGAAATTCCGGTCTTTATGGAGTTTATTAATCATGAGAACTCCAATCATCTCAAATACGCCTGCCAAAATTAGAAAGACCCAGTTCATATGTCAGTGCACCTCTTCTCCTTCTTTCTTCTCTTTGCTCTGTATTTTGAGTCCTACAACCCCGAGCAGAAGCAGCCCGATCAGCATCAATTTAGATCCCTGTACCTCAGCACCAAACAACAAAATTTCTGCCAATACAGTGCCGGCCGTTCCCAAACCGACAAACACTGCATATACTGTTCCTACCGGAAGTGTACGGGAAGCCATAATCATGAGTATGAAACTGACAAAAATGGCGACTAAAGTCCCCACCCACTCTAACCATCCACTGGCATGTTTCAAGCCGATAACCCATCCAACTTCAAATAATGCTGCAATTACAACAGATAACCATGTCTTGTTCATTCTGTGCTTCCTCCTTTTTGATAACGCTGCAAATGTAGTATGGATTTAAAGCAGCAAATAAAAAAAGCCTGAGATCATACTGCATACAGCAGTTTTTCTCCCAGGCTTTTATCCCTCCGTGACACAGTACGACGACTGTGAGTTTTCTCTCGGACCAGCCGATATTACATCGCGGAACCCTAGAAAACATTTTTGAATTCAATTATAGTTAATATTATACATATTAGTGAATAAATAACAACATAAAATTAATAAGGACTTGGATATCATCAGGTAGTGCTAAGTAAGCTGTCCCAATATCACATATCCCAATGTATATTTCTTTATGCAACTATGTGCCTTTTGTATCATGATCATTTGGATAATGCTTTGTTTTGGTCATTATGAAATCAATTTGTTCTTCATCACCCATATAAAAAGAGTGTGCTCCAGTTTGAACAAACCCCATTTTCTTATAAAAAGAAATAGCATTTTCATTTTTTTTCCATACGCCGAGCCAGATTTTGTTTTTATTTTGTTCCATTGCAATTTCCATAGCTTTATTTAGCAGATACTTACCAAGTCCATGTTTTTGAAATTTGTTCTTTATATAGATTCTCTCAATTTCGAGTGACTCATCACCCATATTTTCGGATTGGGCATCATTCATATTTACTTTTAAATATCCAGCAAGTTCTTCATTAAAATAGATGAAAAAGATTTCTGAAGAGACATTGGACAATTCCTCCTCCAACTGTTTAGAGTTAAATGCTCTTTCCAGATAGGCTTTCATATTTTCATGTGAATTCTGATCTTTAAAAGTATCGTTGAATGTTTCAACACTTATTTCTTGGAGTATTTGTAAATCTTCACGGCTGCACTTTATTGTTTTTACAGTCATTTTTTGGGTATCGCTCCTTCATATAAATCAATCAATAATTTCTTTTGTTCCCCTTTTTCACGAATTCCCAGTCATTTCCTATGTTTTCTCTTACTCTTTGAAGAAGATTGAAAATGGTTTCTACTTCTCTTTCCGAAAATCCCTCTAATGCAACGTTATTGGAATAAACATTTTCTCTTTTTATAAAAGGATAAACATTGTTCCCTTTCTCTGTTGGAAAGAGTTTTTTGATTTTTTTGTTATGGTTATCCTCTTTCTTTTCAATAAATCCATTAATTACAAGTT
The DNA here is from genome assembly GCF_005217525.1 of Paenibacillus terrae. Lineage (GTDB taxonomy): Bacteria > Bacillota > Bacilli > Paenibacillales > Paenibacillaceae > Paenibacillus > Paenibacillus terrae_C. The sequence continues at coordinate 387,067 of NZ_PNXQ01000016.1, forward strand.
TCTTTATGGCACGAGATGCTGTTGTTCGATCTACTTTTATCATCTCAGCTAACTTTTCTTGAATGATTCCTGGGTTTTCGCATATTCGCACAAGGTACAAATACTGCCCTTTTGTAAGGTCATATTCCTTAAATTCGATATTACTTATAGAATCCAATGCCCTTGCTATCATTCCAATTTCACGAAGTACTTCCTTCATAATTAACTCCTTTGTCTCTATTTTGTTGCAAATGCAATAAAAATGGTATGTATTAAATTTACTCTAATTTTGTTGTATTTGCAACATGTAATTATGATAAAGAGGTTTGGTAGGACTGTCTATAAATGTGGGGATTGCACAATTTAATAACATCTGAACTATGGTACAGCAAAGCTGTTTGTTTTGGAATTGGTTTAATGGACCCATTGGTGTTGGAACTTTGTTAACCGTTTGCTTAGGGGGGCTAATACTCAATTGCTTTATGCCATTTACTGGGAAAGTACTAGACCGCATATTAACACACTCTGGTACATCACCAAATCATGAGAAAGATAAAAAGCATTCTATATAGGTAACTTTATAGCTCTTGCAGTAGTAACTTTATCCCAAAATTTCATGTTCGATAGTTCTTCTTGGTTAATTCCCTCATTATCATAGAATGGCTGGATGGTTGTTATCAAATCCAGTTGCAGTATTAAGGGCCATTATGCTCTCACACCATGAAATAGTAATTCGCCCTTTCCGGTAGTGGAAAGATTGTTACAATAAAGAAGACTGCCGATAAATTTCACCGACAGTCCTTCTCTTCCAAGTAGTATACTCCTCAATCCTATTCGCTGGATAACTCCTTGAGCGATTTGATTTTACCATGGGGATGCTGTTCTTGCTTTCGTGACTTCCAGGCAGCTTCTTTTCTTCTCTTCTGGTGAGCCATAACAGATATCCTCCTTTGGAAATTGTGATGTATACCACTTCCTTATGTTGTCATTTCTCGGCTCTGTTCATTCATAAAACTAAATTTGTTGGATTTTTTGTTATAACTCAGGGTGATACCTGCCCCGTTTTTACAATTCCAAAGTAGCTGGAACTGCTGTTAGTAGCTTCCAGAAAATATGAAAACTGCTGCTTTCCGATGTTCGACTCATCTGCGAATTCCTACTTCGGATTCCAGTTATCGCTCCCCATTTCTTACCTTGATAAAAGCGCAAAGGGTTACTTTTTCTGGCAACAAGCGATCGACAAGCTCACGAAATCCGGAGTGATCATCGGCTATGCCAGTGCAATCAGCACGAGCTGCTGGGATACAATACCGCCGTCGATATGGATGACTTTTTACAGGCTTTCTTCCGGTATCCGCTAGGACGCGCTATTTAGTTTGATTTGGACGAAAATCTATATTCTCAGACTCTCCATAAAAAAGCTCAATGCGTTGGACACCCACTTTTTGGGATGAAGAACAAGCTGGATCTCCAGCTTGAGCTCGGTATGCTCAAAGGGTAACACCTTTAGCTCTTCCCGTTCAATCTCCTCCAGCGCGGCCATTAGCGGTAGAATGGATATACCTTCTCCGGTTTTGATGCTCCGCTTGATCGCTTCCGGATTACCCAACTCTAGGCCCACTCGATAGGCGATTCCATTTGCGCGAAGCACCCTTTCCAGCAGCTGCCTGTAGTTGCACGTATGCTCGGGCATGATCCACTCCGCATCCACCAGATCGTCCAGCCTGATTCGCTCTTTAGCGATAAGCGGATGGTTCGGATGGACAATCAGCACAAGCGGTTCTTCGCGAATCCTAATCCACTGTAAGGCCGGATCGCTTGAATCGTCCGCGAGGATCAGCCCGACATCAGCCTCCCCTTCCCTGACCTGGTGCAAAATCATCTCTTCGCGATCCGTATGCAACCGTATGTTCAGATCAGGGTATTCTTTGCGGGTCGCCTGCATATACGGCGGCAAAAAATACGAAGCGATGGAATCCATGGTACCGATCATCATGGAACCCCCGCCCTGCTTGGCCAATTTTTCTTTGGATTGCTCGAAGAGCTCCAGCATTTGTCCGGCAAGCTTGAACAGCTCTTCCCCGGCGGAGGTAAGACGAATCTTGTTGTTGCTGTAGCGATCGAACAATTTGACCTGATACGCTTTCTCCAGCTTCTGAATCTGGGTCGTGACACTGGATTGTGCGTAACCGAGCACTTCTGCTGCTCTCGTAAAGCTTTCACGAATGGCAACTTCCCGAAATGTCTGAAGATAGATGAAATCCAAGCTGATCACCCCATCGAAATTATTGATGAGAATTATCACTTATTATAGATAACTCTGATGCTATCTCCTATGTTACATTAGATTTAATTCAACGGGAAGGGATAACTGATGATGATGAACGAACAACATATTCATGGGATTTTTATACCGCTGATTACACCTTTTTCGCGTGACTATAAGCTGGACATCAATTCGTACCGGAAGTATGTTACCTATCTTGCAGGCCATGACATCCAGGGTCTGGTGGTTAACGGTACGACGGGAGAGTCACCGACCGTATCCTGGGATGAAGTCAAACAGATGGTACAGGTAACGCAGGATGTTCTGAAGAGCATGAACAAAACTATTCCGATCATCATTGGCACGGGAACGAACGATACCTATTCAACGGTGCATCGGACGGAAATGGCGGCTGAATTAGGAGCGGATGCAGCCATGGTGGTCACTCCGTATTACAACCGGCCGACGCAGGAAGGAATCTTGGAGCATTTCCGTGTCGTATCTCGTGTAGGCCTGCCTGTGCTTGTATACGAGATTCCGGTTCGCACTGGCAGTCGCATGACATTAGATACAATACGCAAAGTACTCGACCTGGATGGCGTAATTGGGCTCAAGGACAGCACGGGCGGTCTTGATCTGCTCTTGAAATTGACCCAGTACGAGACTAAGCCTATCCTCTGCGGAGAGGATGCCTATTTCCATGCCATGCTATGTCAGGGGGCTGCTGGCGGTATGCTTGCATCCGCTCATATCAACATCCAGAAGTATGTGGAGATATACCAACGTTTTGTGACTGGTGATATGAACGGGGCGCGAGACAGTTTCATGCTACTGGAGCCGATGATCCAGCATGTATTTGCAGAGCCAGCCCCGGCCGCGATCAAGTGGTGGCTTGCCCAGCAAGAGATTATTGCCGCCGAGCAATTACGTCTGCCACTTATGCCGCTGTCGGATCAGGTGAAGCAGGGTCTCCTGAATTCGATCGTATCCTGATAAATCAACTTGTCTCAGACTTCCCAATCATAACGTAGAAGAAGGGGCTGTCCCAAAAGCAGCTTTTTCATTAAATAAGGACAGTCTCCTAAATGAAAAAAACACCGAACCGGGCAAGGAGGTCATTCTTGTCTGGTTCGGTTGTTTTTTTCGTCCACTTTGTGCTTTTTTAGCAGATTATGGGCAAGGGATACAGTGTTGCCCTCATCTTCCGTTTATACTGGAAGTACGGTAGACTGACCTGGATTTTGCGGTTACCGGCCGTCTTGGTACAAGAATGCTTTATATATTGTTATCAAAGAGTAGGCAGGCCTTTCATTAGCTATTTGTCATCATCCTCTTGTCGAGCAGCTCAAGTACAAACGGCCATGCCTGTTCATGCTGGTTTCTCGAATTCTCATCTGGAAAACCTGCGTGGGTTAATCGAAGTAACGTGCCATTTCCACTAAGTTCAAGCTCAACGGTAAGCACCGTTTCATATCCCTTGGTGCCTCCTTCCCCGGTAACCCAGGTCAGTTCGATAAGGCGATCTTGTTCTAGTCTCAGAAATCGTCCGTAGTGCGGATGGCGTTTCCCCTCAAAATGTGTTTCGAAAAAAAAGGCCGTATTCACTCGGGCCTCCATGATTACAGACCCTGGGGCTGCAAACCAATGGTCAAACCGCTTGGTCCACGCTTGATACAGAACATTGGGTGACGCTTCCATTTTTCGTTCCACTGTTAGATTAGACGGTCTTTGTGAAATATCCGGCAAAGAAATAATAACCGTTTTGACAAAGGATAGTCCACCAAAAATCAAAACTAAGGCCCCCGAGATGATCCAGGGGGTACTATCCGCGAAAAGTGAAACGATCAAAAGTCCCGCACCGAGCAGCAATAGTCCGGCAACCATGACAAAACGTGCTCCCCGCCTGTCGACTAAAGAACCACCAATGATCCCGAAAAGAATCACGCCAATCGTTCCAGGAAACAGAACACTGCCTCCAATGAGGCTTGTCGACATCCGATGTACTTCTCTCATCATGTAAGGGATCATGGACATAAATCCTGCAACGGTCGATCCGATCATTCCAAAAGCCTTTCCTTGATGCTGCTTTTCGATACTTCTGGTAACGATGACCATAATCAGCCCGGGAACGGCAGAAGCACCCGCTCCTTGAATAAATCGCGCGGCAAGTAAAGCCGGAAACCAGAAATGAAAAAGCAAGCCGATTAGCGATCCCCCGCCGTATATCAGCACACTGATGAAAAACAGTTTTTTTATGCCATAGATGTCCGATATTTTTCCGTAAACGGCCGTTCCTACTGCAAAAGAAAGAACGAAGCTGGTATTGACGTAATTTGCGACGGATGGCTCAATTCCAAATTGAACAGCAATATCGGGCAACGATACGTTGAACACCGTCTCATTCAATACACTGAAAAATGCAAGCACGCACAGCCAAATCAAGGATTTAGGGATGCGTTCCTCAACCGATTTTTCCATCATGCAAACCCCTTAAAAATGCCAGGGGAACACGCAGTTTATAGGGCCAGTGATGCGATGTCCCCTTTATTTTGTGCCCTTCTTTTCACTATGTACTTCATTCTAGCGCCTCCAAAAGTAAAAATCAGTTTAATCAAAACGACCTAACCATATTATCATAAAAATAATAAAAATATTACCTGCTATCAAATGATTCTCAAGATCAGAAAGAGTCATATTTGTGGTATCGGAATCCTTCCACAATTCATAGTAGTAGCCGTCTTGGGTATGATGTACAAAAATAAATGGGTTTCTCCAGCCATCAGCAGTATGGTCTCTCTAATACCGAGAGCATTTAGAAAACTGGATTATTTTGGTTTTCCGTTCCCCATTCACATAATTCTTCCAAAACAGGTAATAGTGTTTTCGCTTTATCGGTGAGACTGTACTCGACTTTAGGGGGAACTTGAGGATACTCTTTTCGTTTCACCATACCATCCGCTTCCAATTCTTTAAGTTGTGAACTCAATGTTTTATAGGTAATAGCTCCTATCTGTCTTTTCAGATCATTAAAGCGAACCGGTTCGTTTTCTGCTAGGAGGTAAATAATAACCATTTTCCATTTACCACCAATAACTGACAATGTATAACCAAAAGGTGTATCTTGAATATTTTTAACTTTACCTTTAAATTCGGCCATACTCATATTTACACTATCCTTTCGGGTAGTACCTATCAAAAAAGTGCGTACTACGTTTTTATTCGAGTTCAGTTTATACTAACCTCACTTTGAAGTAAAGGAGAGAACAACATGACTAAAAAAACAATACGTCTTTTAATGCCACAATGGCAAGGGGGGAACAACCCTAACTACTCTTTTGGAGCCGAACTGCTTGCTTGGCTAGCCCCGGACAATGATCAACCTCTTATTCATGTTCCAGTTCAAGCTTATGATGGAATTCCGCTTCAAAATGAGAACGGTATGTATGGGAGAAAACAGCTACTTGAACAATTAGAGGCTGCTCAACATATCATTGACGCACATAAGCCAGATCGCATTGTAATGTTTGGTGGTGACTGCTTAGTCGAGCAAGCCCCGTTTGCCTATTTAAACGAACGATACAGAGGTGAATTAGGCTTAATCTGGATCGATGCTCACAGTGATTTAGTTAGATATGTTGGTTATGATAACGGACATACATTACCGCTCGGGAATCTTTTGGGGGAAGGAGATGAGGAGTTCGCAAAACATGTGAAAATCCCTCTTAAACCTGAAAATGTCTTTATCGCGGGATTAGCGACTCCTACAGAACAAGAAACAGAAGTGATTTCAGAAGCGTTTCAAAGACTAGGCATTAAAACTGCAGAACAAGATACAGAAATGATTCAAAGACTAGGTATTAAAACTGCAGGAACCAAAGAGTTAACGAACAGTACTGCATCTATAAAAAAGTGGATTAAAGAAAGTGGCATTAAGCACCTGGCTATTCACCTGGATTTAGATGTGCTTGATCCCAAGGCATTTCGTTCTTTATTGTTCGCCAACCCTGAAGCACCTTATAAATATTCTCCTGCGGGAACAATGCAAATGCCTCAACTGCTTCATCTGATTAAAGAACTATCTGAAGAAACAGATGTGGTTGGATTAGGTATAACGGAGCATATGCCGTGGGATTCTATTAACTTGAAAAATCTACTTGGAGAAATACCTATTCTAAACAAATAAAAAGTCATAAACAGAATTATAGCAGAACAATGATCTGCTTGATCACAAAAATACACTCACGCACTTTTATGTTTGCGAGGGTGTTACATAATTCTCCCTTCTCTTTTCTCATACGAATAATTTTTCAAACATTTTCATGGATAATTTTATGTTATTGCAGAAGGATTTATAGTAAAATATATTGACACACAGGGAGGAAAATAGTGTATATTATGTAAAAACATCATCTTCTCTTTACGGATAATTTAAACCTATTCAAAATCTCCGCGACTTAGAAATGGTGGTGTTAACAGGCGTTAATAAGTAATAGAATAAAAAACATTTATCTGTAGAAGAGACTTTTCCCCATTCCCCTCTCTCCTGATCCTATCCATACTAAGGAGTGAAAGTGCTATGTGCGCACGAATGATAAAAGCGAATACAAGGAATGTAATCGGCAGTTATTGCAAATGGATCGCGGCTGGTATGATTTTAACTTTCACGGGATGCTCCCTTGCATCCGCAGCTCCTTCGCCCTCCTCAAGTGAAACTAATAGTGAACCCGCCTCCTCCCTAATTACATTTCAATTGCAAGAGGCTACGATTGCTCAGATGCAGGACGCGATGAAGTCAGGGGCACTGTCGAGTGTCGAGCTTACCGCCATGTACCTTAACCGGGTATATGCCTATGATTCTAGTGGCATTAGGCTCAATTCCATCCCTGTTTTGAACCCTGATGTACTAAAAGAAGCCGCTCAAGCTGATCAACTAAGGGCGCAGGGTATCAAGACCGGGCCTCTGCAAGGCATCCCCTACACGGTTAAAGACAGCTACAAGGTTAAGGGACTCACTGTCGCTTCTGGATCTCCGGCTTTCAAAAACCTGATGGCAAAGGATGATGCCTTTACAGTAGAGAAGATACGCAAATCCGGTGGGGTACTGATTGGTAAAACCAACATGCCGCCAATGGCAGCGGGGGGAATGCAAAGAGGGGTTTATGGCCGTGCTGAAAGTCCGTACAATCCAGATTATCTGGCTGCAGCCTGGTACTCTGGCTCCTCTAACGGATCTGGCGTCTCAACAGCCGCCAACCTCGCTGCCTTCGGTATGGGGGAAGAAACGGTATCTTCTGGAAGATCACCAGCATCTAACAATGGTTTAATTGCCTACACGCCATCGCGGGGCCTAATCTCCATTCGGGGGAATTGGCCGCTCTTCCCAATACGGGATGTCGTTGTCCCACATACGAGAACTGTCGAGGACATGCTCCGCTTGCTTGACGTGATCGTTGTAGAGGATAAGATCACCAAAGGCGATTTCTGGCGAGAACAGAAAGCCGTTCGGCTGCCTTCTGTCAACAGTATCCGCCCAAAATCCTATTTAGAACTGCGAGACACCCAAGCTTTGAAAGACAAACGCATTGGCGTTCCGAAAATCTATATCGGTAAGGACCATGAAACCACAACTCCGATCAAATTCAGACCTTCGATACAGGCATTATGGGAAAAAGCTGTAAAGGATTTAACTGCTCTCGGAGCTGAGGTTGTGGAAGTTGACTTCCCCCTGCAAGCGAACAGCGAGAAGGACCGGGCAACAGCGAAAACACCTGAAGAACGTGGTTTGATGCCGGTAAAGTGGGCCGAAAAGGAATTTGGGCTGCTTAATCCTTATGCGGCTGAGAAATTCCTCAAAAGTGTGGGCGATCCAAACTTCCCGTCATGGGCTAATATCGACCCTGCAACCGTCTTCCCGAATCCGCCCGGTTCGGTAGATGCCAAACGTGGCAGAGACCTTGGCCATTATGACGTATTCATTGATACCATAAAGAAAGGCGTCACCCCATACGAACAAATTCCGCAGTTTCATGAAGGGCTGCGGGGGCTTGAGAATGTACGGAAGATTGATTTTGAAGATTGGATGAAGCAAAACAACCTTGATTTTATTGTATTCCCGGCAAATTCCAATATCGGCAAAGCCGACTCCGATGTGAATGAAACGTCCTATGAGGAGGCTTGGGAAAATGGCAACTATTTCTCCAATACGAATTTCATTCTACGCGAGTACGGGATCCCAAGTGTGTCCGTGAGCATGGGCGCTATGAAGGATACCGGTATGCCCGTTAATCTAACGATGGCGGGTGCCGCATACAGCGATAATGACCTGTTGCGTTATGCTTATTCCTATGAGCAGGCGACAAAAAACCGGCCTATTGCAACGCGTACGCCAGCGCTTGAGGATGAAACCTTTTCCTATAACCCTAAAACTACGCTCCCACCCTCTAAACGCAAGGAAACAGACGTGCCTGTGCTCAATTTGAATGCCTCAATCAAGGACGATGTCCTCTCTTTGGAAGGTTCAGTCACAGATCAAAGCGCTATTGCACAGCTTAAAGTTTATGTCAATGGCATTCGTGTCGTTATTACAGAAGATAAAGCCAATTGGTCTGCAACGCTTCCAACTGCTAAATACAAACAGGCTGGCGCCTCCCAAGCCGATACGCTGCATATTCTTGTGCTGGCCAAGGATATTTACGGAAATACCTCTGCTCAAGTCAAGTCTGTCGCTTTACCCCAATGATGTAAGGACATCATAGAACTCACTATAATTGTGGGTGCCCTGACCGTAAGGTTCTCATTAGGAAAGCTATCGCTGCAGCTGGCCTGAGCGACGGGATAGTTGAGCTTGGCGGGCTGGAGGTTGGGCAGATGAAGCTGCAACTTCCAGCTCTTTAAATTCTAATGCAACTTGGCATGCTATAGCCTTGCTGTCAAGTTCATCGAACAATCGTTTTTCGATAGCTCAATCACTATTTGGATATTTGTTGAATAGGAACTCTAATATATCTTTCAAATAATCTTCGAACACACTTATATAATTTTTAAAGATGTTTTCACTTAGTAGTACATAAAGAGAGTCTTCGCTTTCCATATCACCAAGCATTTCGATCAAATCAATCGATGGCATTACATTTGTGTGCTGGTGGATCTGTTTAATCGAGAAATCATGGGTCATAGTGCAGGCCCGAACAAGGACGCTGCTCTGATTACCCATGCCTTCGCGACCGTTAAGGGTGATCTACGTCAGATTCAATGGTTTCATACCGACCGTGGCAGTGAGTTCAAAAATCAAAAGATGGACGAGCTTCGGTCGTCTTGTTTGCCATCTAAGACCATTCCTTTCTTTTGAGCCTGAACATCTCAATTTTATTGGAATGGTCTTAGTGGTGAAACCCTCGATCCCTCCACCCGCATAGCGGGTGGTTTTTTGTTTCGCGCGTTTCACGCACTCAACTGGCTAAAGCCATAATAAAAAAATCGCCTACTAAAGGCGATTTTAAAATGCTTGTTTTTTATATTCTTAACTGTATCCATGATTCGCTCTCAGCTCTTTTACTAATTGAGTAAAATGCACAGGCCGCACGTAGCTTAACTTATCAAATAGACCTTGTGCTTTGCAGGCAAGAATGACTGGGATGGTGACATAACCATATGCATAATTGTTTAAAATGGTTAACATGCTTTCACCCCTAAAGAAAATCTATATAGTCCAATTCATATGTTTCCAGTGTTCCGGACGCTGAAGTGCTGAAGGTAATTTCGTACTGTGGTCTCCCTTGGCCGAGTTGATCTGGTTCTGGGTAAGAAAGATACTGTTGGACAGATCCGTTCCTCTCAGATCCGCATTCCGGAAATCCGCCCCGATCAAATCCGCTCCTGTTAAGTTGTTTCCTCTCAAATCAGCTGCAATTAGGTAAGCTCCGCGCAAATTGGCCCCTCTTAAATCCACTTTTCTAAGATCAGCTCCAATGAGGTCTGCGCCACGGTCAATATTCTTTTTCCCGCCAGAGCGTCTCTTCTGTCCTGTGTGGTGGCCTTTCTGCTTCTGATGAACTTCGGCCCTTACAAGCTCACTCGTCTTCAAGAGTAGAACGTTCACTGAAGCCCTATGTTCTCCCACATCTAATTTCAGCAAATCATCTGGGCTAAGATATGTGAGCCTTTCTGTCTCTTCCAGCAAAGCCTGGATCTGATCATAAATCGAACGTGCCGGCTGCAACATCACTGCTTCTGTCAAGTACCACAGCAATTCATGAATTTGCATCATGGTCGTGAACACCTTGAACATCTTTGGGGCAACCTCTGGAGATGACTGCCAATCTTGTCCAGCAAAGCTCACTTGTGACACCTTTTGTCCTGCGCCAAAGCAATCAAATGATACACATCCCTTCAGCCCCGGTTTGCTAAGACTTTCGTGAATCCCACAGCGAAAATCTTTTTGCAAATGGACACAGGGCTGACCTGCATTTTTATCTATTGGAAAACCATCTGAAGCAGAGAAGCGTAGTGCCACACAACACAGACCGATGCATTTTTCGCAGTCCGCTCGAATGCTTCGTCGCCTCTCTTCCGATAGAGGGGCGACCGCTTCAGACAACAACTTGTTTTTCGTATTTTTGTTAAGATTGTTCAATTGTTTTACCTCCGACTACATGTATTAAAGTCTCGTTTCCAACACGAGATTCGACACTCTTCCATCTGGTTTTTCAGCGACCCTCTGGATAATGTCAAAGTATCATTCAACCATTGATTCCATCGTAGGCTTAATTGAGCAGATCAGCATTATATTCCAGGTAACTTTGAATGATCTGCTCTGGCGCAGGACTGAGAAAGGCTTCCGCCACCTCCGGTCGTGATATTTTGGCAGTGATTTTATGCAAAGTGATTACCTTGCCATCCGCACTCCGTTTTAATCCTTTGGCATGATCTCGTTTGTATCCCAGGTATTCATTAATATTTGCATACAACAGATAAAGCTAGCAAATGTTATCTGCGTACTGGGATATTGACTCACGAGCGACAGTCATGCTGAACTTGCATTACCCTATCCACTGCAAACCGCCAAAACAGCGGAGCAATACCAAACGACAATGGCCAATCCAGCGGAACCCGGTGCAATTTGCCTAAAATCCATAACCTATGCATGCGATCCAACGTACTGCAAGGATCTTGACGTTGAAGGGCGACTGACGACGGAGTCCGTCGACGGATCGGCCTTTGTGGACGACTAGGCATCCTGGCTCACAAAGACCTTCGGCTTTGGACCGAAAGCCATGCCGTTAAACGGCACGGTCTGGTATCCTGAAGACGATGGCCCCTTCCCGCTCGTGTTAATCGTGCACGGTAACCATCTCGCGACCGATTTCTCCGATCCGGGGTATGCCGATTTGGGCAAGTTGCTGGCAAGTCTCGGAACTTTTTATATCAGTAGCTTCTTTAAGTCATTGGGGGTAGCTGGAAAAGTACCATTTGGGAATGTAGGTTTGAAATTCATCATAGGCATCCAACACCAACTCAGCGCGATGCACCATATCGTCAACCTCTTCTTGTCCAAACGGAATCGCCCAGTGAATAGATGAGAGTTGATTGCTTGCAATATACAAGGCCATTAATCTGAAAAACAAATCAGGTACATGATGATTAAAATAACCGTGGATACGACCCGAAGCGAATAGCGGGCTTACGCCTGCACACCAGGTAATGCGATTGAATTCTTCCCAAGGATCGCCATAATCCAATCTGTTAAAATCAATGATACCCAGTTCACCAGATTTGGAGACTACCATGTTCCCCACATGATAGTCTCCATGCTGAAAGGTTTGAGGACGATCTTCTAATAGATGACGATTCTGCTCAATAAAGCGGAGCGCTTGATCTGCTCCCCTGAAGGGAATGCCGCAAGCTATATAATTGGTGATATATCTGTTTATTTTGGCATTATAATATTCAGCCCAGGGTACTTGATTTGGCTCCGCAGGAATGTCATGCATTTTTCTCAAGATTTCACCTGCCTGTACCCCGAGTTGATACTGATCGTTAGCATTTAAGGCGGGAATCATCTTCTCCGCATCTTCCCCTTTAATCCAGGTGAATAAGGAATATACAGACTCGCCATGATTGCAAATCCCGAAATCAAGCGGCCGGGACATTAAAATGCCCTTTAGGTGGTCCAGCTTTTTAACAGATTCAAACTCCCATTTTTTCTTTTCAAATTGGGATATATCCGACACTCGAAGTAGTAGCTCCCTGTTATCTTTTGTTTTGATATCGTATTTTTTATCTTTGGACCAGCCTTTATGGACTTCTTCTACTGTATTCCATGTATGGGCATCCGGTATTTCGCTAAACTTGTTAATCATTTCGTTACACCTACTGTGGGATAATATATTCTTGAAGCAATAGGGTTATAGTATGTATGATTTCGCCCTTATATTTTACTAATCTTTCCCTGATAATGCCACTAAAAAAAGAAAAGCCCCCTCTGCTACGCTGATAGGCTTATTTCAAACCCAAGTCAGTAGCAAAGGAGGTCAATACTTAGTAAGAATAAGAAAACTCATTTTTGAATTCATCCACGCGTTGGATGATATGCAGAATATTCCGACCTTCACGAGTACCATCAATAATACGACGAGCTTGTTTACTGTCCCCGATATTCACGACTTCCACTTGATGTTCCTTACCGTAATCGAGCAAGCTGTCCATAAGCGGACTGAATGAGCGCATTCCCAAGCATACGAAACCGAGATCAAAAGGAATCTCAAACTCCTGTTCTCCGTGTTTTACTTTGAAACGGTCGCTGCATACTTCTGTCAAAGCAGTTTCCGTATGAACGTTCACTTCCCGCTCCTCAACCATTTTCATCATGGAAATACGGGTAATCATATCAAGGTCTTTGCCCAGTAACGGCATCATTTCAATAATGGAAACCTCTTGAGCGCCACGCTCTGCATAATATTCGACAACGTCCAATCCCACGGCTCCGCCACCTACTACAGCAATACGTTTCCCTTCAAACTCTTGGAAGTTCTCCATATTGTGCAAAAGATCAAAGATAGAGAATACTTTGGTACCCGGTTTACCCAGTTGGTCATGCAAGCCAGCAATGGGCGGAAGCAGTGGTTTGGCACCCGTTGCATTGACAATAATATCGGGATTTAAAGCCGTAATCATCGGCAGATCTGCTTGGGTTCCTGTAATAATATCCAGATTGGTCAGTTGTTTGGTGCGTTGAATCAGATAATCTGGGAAATCATTAATACGCGTTTTGTCCGGCAATCGTGCAATATCACGAGCCAAGCCACCCAATTCTGGATTTTGTTCAAATAGGGTTACTTTGCAGCCTACTTCTGCCGCTGTACATGCCGCTTCTAGCCCTGCGGTACCCCCACCAATCACAACAACTTGAACATTATTCTTAACGTGTTGTTTCCGGTATTCAGCTTCTCTGAACAGGTCAGGATTTACCGTACAGCAAATCGGTTTGCTCTTGGAAATACGGTGATCGGCACAGCCGATGTTGCAGGAAATACATTTTCTAAGCAATTCTTCATGGCCATTCTGCACTTTAAGTACCCAGTTCGGTTCTGCGATCAGTCCTCTACCCATCGCCAGAAGATCAGCGTCTCCTCTCTCTAAAATATCCTGGGCAGCCTGCGGGCTCCGAATATTACCTGAGGTCATGGTGACCTTACCGAATTTGTCTTTTACCGCTTTGGCCATATAAGAGCGCCAGCCATCCGGCAGGTTCATCCCATCAATCTGGAACTGAATGGAATCATTCAGAGCAGCAGACACGTTCAGAATATCTACCTCATCATTCAAATATTCCAGCAATTCCAATGTATCCTCCAGTGTGTTACCGCCTTCTGTGAACTCTTCCGCACTAAAGCGTAAGCAGATCGGGAAAAATGGGCCAACCACCGAACGAATTTCATCAATCACCAATCTGGCAAACCGTGTGCGGTTTTCTGCGCTGCCACCAAATTCATCCGTACGTTTATTATACATGGGGGACAGGAACTGACTCAGCAAGTAGGAATGACCCGCATGTATTTCCACGCAGTCAAAGCCGGCCCGTTGGGCTCTTCCCGCTGCCTCTCCGTATTTGCGTACAATGGCGTAAATTTCTTCTTTTTGCAAAGGTCTTGGAATCGCTCCACCCTTTTTAGAAGGGATATTCGAAGAAGATACAGCCTGAACTCCATTCAATCGCCCAGCATAAGCGGAAGCACCTGCGTGGTTAATTTGGACAGAGACGCAAGCTCCATAAGAGTGCAGGGCTTCTGTTAATCTAAACAATCCGGGAATAAACTGATCATTATCCATACGCAACTGGGTCGTTCCGTTCGTACCCATTGGGAAATCCAGACAAACATTTTCTACGGTTATCAGGCCGGTACCACCTTTGGCCCGTTGCACGTAATAGTCAATATGATCCTGAACAAAGCTTCCGTCCATAGCCGCAAAATTAGTGCCCATCGGTGGCATAACAATCCGGTTTTTTAACGTCATACGACGTATTGTCAGAGGTTCAAAAATAGCAGGATAGTGGTTCATTGTTCTTCCTCCTTGCGAGTTTGCAGATTTCATGTTCAAGTTTTCATTAAAACATTTTACATGTGATTTTTTTCACTTTTAGGAGCGTCGAGGTACTTTGAGTACGACCGTTCCTTATGACTTGATTTTATATCATCTAATCTATAAATTCTAATGCTATTTTATGTTCTGAATCATAGTTTCAGTCTATGGATTTTAGCATATCGATCTCCCTTAAACTTACCCAATTGAGTGCTAACAGGGTATGTTTTCATGTCGCATGCGACAGTCCCAGTTTTCTTGAATACGCTTGCAAACTTCAACTTTATACATGATATCCGCCAAATGCTGAACAAGCTCTTCTCCTGAATAATAAATATTCAATATTTCGTAACTTTCTACCGTTTAACAAAATCATTTTATAGGCTATATTAAATTTTAAGTAATAGTAACAAGGGAGGTTTATTCATGTTCAAAAATGCTTTTAAGACGTTTGGCGTCATTGGTAATATTGAAGCGATTTCATATCTGCTGCTCGTATGTATCGCTATGCCGCTTAAATACGCAGCCGGGATGCCGCAAATGGTAAGATGGGTCGGTATGATCCATGGTATACTGTTCGTGACTTATGTAGTTGCGATTGTGGTCATGCTGATTTTGCGAAAGCTTTCGGTACTGCAAGGGCTTGTAGCCCTGATTGCCTCATTGCTGCCCTTCGGGCCTTTCATTTTTGACCGTAAGGTACTGAAGAAAGCCGAAGTACGCGATAACGGTGCTACTCCAGTAAAAGCTACATAGGGGAGTCAAAGAAAAGACTCTATGGACATAAGGATTTTATAGCACAAAAAAACACGGCTTTTCGAGGTTACATAACCCCGGATCGGCCGTGTTTTTGCTCACGTTAACCAACAAAGAAGCAACGCCAATAATATATCCCTTCAGACAATTCCGTGGATTCCTATTATGTAAAATGATATATAAACCCTGCTTAATCTCTTGGGTAATTCACACTCATGATATCCATAAAAGGAACTTTGTCCGTTTCACCATTACTTTCTACATGCACTCTGCCCGTTCTCGGATCCATTTTAACGATCTGCCCACGGGTTGTCTCCTGACGCCCCCATACGGTCAACACAACCTCGGACTGCTCTTGCTGCGCTTCTGCAAGCTGGTTCCCGATTTCCTCCAGCACAAATTCATCCCGGGTAGGACGTTTGGCCACCTTCGCCTTTGCCACTTGTTTTCACCCTTCCTTTGCTGCAAATCAAATTCATTCCATTTTACCATACTTTTCATCATTTGGTGCTGGTAATCTGAGTTAAATCGTGTCACTTGCGTATAAAAAAGAACCGATTTTCTCACGAACAAGAAAATCGGTTCTCAAAGCTGGTCAGCCAGGAAGCAATTCCATATCCTTTTTTTATTTTATCAGCTGTGGAATGTAATCCGCTACATTATAAATAGGTGCGCTGTTCTGCTGAGTAACGGCCAGAATTAAGGCGCCTTCCAGCATGGAAATGATAAGTACCGCCAGACTATGTGCCTTTGTCTCCGTCCATCCCGCCGTCTGAAGATGCTCCATATAGATATGTTGCCAATCTGTAAACGTATTCACACAAGCATGTCGAAGCGATTCGCTGATGCAGGAAGTTTCCGCAGCAGTCCAAAATCCGATGGGCATAAAGCCATTAAAGTTCGTTTGGTCCGCTTCCTCAGCTGCATTGCGGATGAAATCCTGTATGGCGAGGACAGGATCCTCGTTCCCTGATAGCGTTTCTTTCAACTTTTGCTTAATAAACTCATTCTTTCTTCTGATGCACTCCAAAGCTAATTCCTCTTTGCCACGTGGAAAATAATAATAAAGCGAGCCTTTCGGTGAGCCACTCTCCGCAAGAATCTGATTGAGTCCGGTAGCATGGTAGCCCTGATGAAAAAAGAGCCTCGAAGCGGTTTGTACAATATTTTCATATGATTCGGGTTTAGTAGCCATATACAGCATCCTTCATTAATATAATATTTACAATTTTTATTTTGACAAAGAAATAACTTCATGTTTATTATATATAGACCGATCGTTATAATTCAATACCATCAATTTATTGGAGGAACAAAAACAACATGAGTACAATGACTCAAACAAGCCCTCCGTCTGATCCCAAGACGTTCAAGGTGCTGCCTATTATGATTGCCCTGCTGCTTAGCGGCTTTATCGGAATGTTCAGTGAAACGGCGTTGAACATTGCGCTGAATGATTTGATGCAGATTTTGCACATTACAACAGCAACAGCCCAATGGTTGACCACGGCCTTTCTGCTGACACTCGGTATTTTGGTACCTGTATCGGGTTTGCTGCTTCAAACCTTTACGACAAGACAGCTTTTCGTCACATCACTGCTGTTCTCTATTGCAGGCTGTCTCGTTGCTGCGTTAGCACCAAGCTTTACGGTGCTATTGATCGCACGCATTCTTCAAGCCGTCGGTACGGCGCTCTTATTGCCGTTGATGTTTAATACGATCTTGATCATTTTCCCGGCTGAAAAGAGAGGTGCAGCTATGGGAATCATCGGATTGGTTATTATGTTTGCTCCTGCGGTTGGACCTACGATTGCGGGTCTGGTGCTGCAAAATCTGTCCTGGCACTGGATTTTCTGGATTTCCCTTCCTTTTCTGATTCTTTCGCTGATTTGCGGTATCCTGTTTATGCAAAATGTTTCGGAAATTTCAAAGCCGAAAATTGACATTCCATCTATCCTGTTATCTTCCATTGGCTTCGGTGGTGTTGTGTTTGGTTTCAGTAAATCAGGAGAAGGCGGCGAAGGCTGGGCTAGCCCGGTTGTTTTGCTCCCTCTGATTATCGGATTGGTATCTTTGATTCTGTTCTCTGTACGCCAGTTAAAAATGAAGCAGCCTATGCTGAATTTGCGCGTCTTTAAATATCCGATGTTTGTTATCGGCGTTGTGATGGTCTTCCTGTGTATGATGACGATCCTTTCTACAATGCTGATTCTCCCACTCTTTTTGCAAAAAGGGCTGGCCCTGTCCGCGCTGTCCGCAGGATTGGTGCTTCTGCCCGGCGGAATTATCAATGGTCTGTTGTCACCCATCATGGGTTCCCTGTTCGATAAATTCGGTCCCAAATGGCTCGTTATTCCGGGACTTGTGATCGTTGCCGCTGTCTTGTTTTTCCTATCCGGCATTACGACGACATCAGCTATCGTACTCATTATTGTGCTGCATAGCTGCCTTATGATCGGCATTTCTATGATCATGATGCCTGCTCAGACGAACGGTCTGAATCAGTTGCCGATGGATCTGTACCCGGACGGTACAGCCATTATGAGTACGCTCCAGCAAGTTGCCGGTGCAATCGGTACAGCCGTGGCGGTTAGCATTCTCTCCAAGGGCATGGAAAGCTATTTGAGCCAATCCAGCATGCCGAAATCTGTAGAAGAATTGGCGAATGCTATGGCGTTTGGATCACAGAATTCTTTCTTCTTTGCCATGATCGTCAGTGTAATTGGATTAATTCTTGCGTTCTTCATTCGCAGAGTTCATGTAGAAAAAGGGGCTGCTCAAGCTCCCATGCATTAATAGATAATTTTATAGCTATCTATGTTCAAAAATATCCTAAAAGTGAAAAGGCTGCTGACCTATCTCCATGGTCAAGCAGCTTTTTTCTTTTATGACCCTATATACATATTTCTATAATTACATATTCACAAACCTTCTCCATTTGGTTACGATATGCCTCATGGACTAAAGTGTAAAAATTACGATTACGATCAAGGAGGAACATCTGTTGTTTAAGAATCAGTATTTTAAACTCTTCATACTGTCGGTACTGGCAGGGATGATGGCGGCGTGCTCTTCAGCACCATCAGCTTCACCCTCTTCATCTGCTGCAAATGTACCACAAGATAAAAGTGTTACCCTATTGTTCAATGTGCAAAGCCCTTCTGTAGATCCTCATACGGATGTGAATTACACAGCCGTTCGTGCCGGAGTGAGTGAAACGCTTGTCAAGGTGAGCAAGGATCTCAAGCTGGAAGCTTGGCTTGCAGAGAAATGGGACAGTAAAGACGGACAACACTGGACCTTCAACATTCGTTCAGGCGTGATCTTCCATAGCGGTAAAGCTGTCGATGCCGCTGCTGTCAAAGACTCTCTGGAAAGAGCACAAAAACTCAATCCATCAGTTAAAAATGCGCTGCATATCCGTGATATTCAAGCAGATGGTCAGATTTTAATCATCACGACAGACAAGCCTTTTCCGGAATTTGTATCTGAGCTGGTTCATCCGAATACGGCGGTGATAGATACCATCTTTACAGGTGATCTTCCATCAGGGACAGGCCCGTTCAAGGCCGCCAGCTTCCGCGCCGGAAGTGAACTGAATCTGGATCGTAATGAGCAATACTGGAATGGCGAAGTGAAGCTGAAGCATGCCAAATTCATGTTTAACGAAGACGCCAATGCACGTCAGCTTGCCTTTCAAGCCAAGGATGTCGATATTGTGTAACGTTTGGATAAAAATGTTAAATTTTAGGAATCCCAAGTTAAATCATGAATCACGAACCGTGATTGTTTGATCCAAGGGGGGTTCCGAAATATTCGTTTGAAACGCAACAGCAAGAAAACGGCACGCATGAGTAAGTCAATAGCAACCGAAAGCCATACGCCAGCGATTTCCAACCCTAGATAAATGCATAACACGTAAACCCCTACAACGCGTATTAACCACTGCAGCAGTATCCCCCAAAGGATAAAGTCGTTTTATCTAAAGTAGGCGAAATTACCGATGAGTCTGAATTTCTGGGGAACATTTACGAAGTGTCTCAACTCGGGACGGCCGACGTGGAATTGGCCAGCGGTGATAAAATTGCTGATGCTACGTTCCTTTTCCCTGGCTACTCCGGATCCCTATACGAAGATCGAGGAGCATAAGGGCTACTCTATTTTGCAGTATGGAATGGAGGATGGCTATAGGGTAGACTTTGGTACGAAGCGCTCTATTGAGCTTCCCACGGTAGATGCAGCCAAGCAGATGATCGATAATACTAATTAAACCAATAGAAGGTACTCCAATGCTGATAAATTAGTGTAAGCAAGGAATGGATAATAAATCAAACGTTTTGATACTGGTAAGAGGCCCTCTTCGAATTGAAGAGGGCCTTTTCTTTTTGAAAAGACAACGAAACGATTGCCGGACTTATCCCTCCCAGAAAAAATTTAGACCCTGTAGTAACTATTGTCCCTGGTGGAACAATGGTTAACCCGGGAAGGTGCACGTACCTGCCTTGGACGAATCGAGAGGCAGCTAAATAATCCAACCGGTTCGCTCGATAGGCATAAAATGACTCGATCAAGCCTCCAAGCCTGCGAGCTCCCCCGCGTAACACGTTGGCCAGTTCTGCCTAATTTTTTGCGGTACTCATATTTTTCGAGATTTTTGGAGTAAACTTTGAACTTTTCTCTTTATTTAGATAACGGGAAAAACAGGCTCCTGAATGGTTAGACACAGTAGCGATGGAATCCTGGAATATACAGAATCGGAGGTGCTTATAAGGAAGGATACGATATGATTCATCAAAAAATTTAAAATTCTCGCATCTCTGTTAGGAGTCTTTAAAGATTTTGACAAAAGAATATTGTAACAAAATCATAATGAGGAGGAATACAAATGCAACAACAATGGATGGAAATGGTGAATCACGTAGTCGAATGGGGAAAGGGGATTCCTTGGTCCAAGGGTTTCCAGGGTGCGAAAGAAACGGTTGAATTCGCCTGCAGCTGCCTGGAATTCATCCTCTTTGCAAAAGCTGTTAAAGACGATAACAATGATCCGAAGCCGCCGCAGCTGCCTCTGTGTCCAACCGATTTAAACATGCAATCAAGAAGAAGTTTAAAGCGAAACACAAAGTATCGCAGACGCAACCGAAAATTACGCAAGAAAAGATTAAATTCAGCTAAAAATAATATGGCCCTTCGTCCTACAAAAATAAAACCCCGCCAGTACTGGCGGGATTTTATTTATGCATCGATCTGAAGGAGGCATGCCCCCAACTGCAGGACATTATTCAGGTTTAAATTTGCTTTTCATTTCGACAATGAAAGACTCTAAGGCCTCCAGGGAGGGTGCTATTTTCCGGTAGCATAGATGGCGCTCGTGATAACATTGAAGAGATGATCGGTCCGTGGCGCGAATGAAGGTTGGCCGACAAGCCAGCCGAGCGCCGATATCAGGGCGAACAAGTCGTCCCCATTCATATCGGCGCGAGCCGTTCCCTCGGTCTGAGCTCGGAGCAATAGTCGCTCGCCTGCTGAGTGCACCGCTGCGCATGTAGCGTAAAGCGCGGAGTCCGGGTCCGCGTGGGCGCTCGCCATCAAAGCGACAACGCCGCTATAGCTTTGGACGAAAGCCACCTGTTCGCGAACCCAAGACACGAGCGCTTCGTCAGGTGGTTTCAACGTTTCGAGTTCGCCTGCCTTCTGCGTCAGTGCCTCCAGATTCGTACGCAGCAACGCTTCGAACAAAGCTTCCCGCGTCGGGAAATGACGAAGCAATGTGGCCAACCCGACGTCGGCCCGGCGGGCGATATCTCGCATGGACGCATCGACACCATGCTCGGCGACGACGTCACGCGCGACTGTAAGTAGATGACTGTAATTTTTTCTGGCGTCGGCTCGCATCATGTTTTCACCCCACTCAAAATACGCGACTTTTCTCGGCATACGCCTAGTTATAACTTGATCTGTAAAAACCACAAAAAGATTTGTTTTTGGGACATTCCATCGAAATCATTATATCAAATTCAATCTTCCTCCGCCAGATGATCGGCAAGCGTCTGTCTACCGGCGTCGCCCTCGCTTCAATCAAACTGTGGCTGCTCTTTGTCCACGAGGCAGGATTGCATCGGAATTTGCGATCACGATTCATCAGTCGAGCTTGACCAAATCCTTAAAGATCAGTTGCCCCCAGCTATTTCCGCGCGCCTGCACAAGCAGTCCGCCTTCCGAAAGCCCGCCAAGTTTGATCGGCGCGAAACCGAGATTTTCCGCAAGCGCACCAATCTCCGCTGCTGCGCCGTCATCGTCGCTCGCCAGGAACACGACTCTCCTGCCACCATGAACGGCCGGATCTTGGTCAAGGACGGCAGCCACCAAATGGTTGAAGCCCTTGACCAATCGTCCACCAGTGAAGGCCTGCGCGACGAACTTGGAAGAAGGCTGTCCTCCCAGTTCCTCAGGGGGCACACCGTAGGCATTGGTCACATCGACGATGGTCTTCCCCTGCCAGGTGGGGAGCGCCTTCGCGACATCCGGGTGCGACTCGAAACGGACAGCCAAAAAGATGATGTCCGCCTTGACGGCGTCCGCCAATTTTTTGGGAATGATCTCTGGTCCGATCGCGGCCGCAGCGGATGCAAAGCTTTCCGGGTCGCGAGTGGTTGCAACGGATACTTCGATGCCGCTTCGGGCAAACGCCTTAGCAAGAGCCTGGCCGATCTTGCCGAAGCCAATAATTGCGTAGCTCATATATTCTTCTCCTTCGGTTTACCACGCCCTACGGGCTCCTAATATCGAATGGAGTGACCGGCCGGGCGTAGCGTGTCAGATTTGCGCTAGACCGCCGTCGACGGCGACCTCGCTGGCGGTCATGAAGCTGCTGTCCGATGATGCGAGAAAGGCGGCTACCGCCCCAATCTCCGCCGGATCAGCCATGCGCTGGAGCGGAGTCATCGAGGCGAAGACTTTTTGGCCCTCCTCGCCTAGCGATTCCTTCGCGAGCTCGGTTGCCGTCGCTCCGGGCGACAGCACGTTTACCCGGATGCCGGTGCCCTTCAGGTCCTCCGCCCAGGTCCGCGCGAGGTTGCGAACTGCCGCCTTACTCGCGCTGTAGGCGCTCATTGCCGGGGCGCCCGTGGTGCCAGCGCTCGATCCCGTTAGGATGATCGAACCGCCCTGGCCCATCAGCGGTAGCGCCTTCTGGACCGTGAGGATCGAACCCTTCACATTGGTGTCGAAGATTTCGTCAATGTGCTCAGCGGTGATCTCGCCGAGCGGAAGCTGGCTTCCCGCCCCGGCATTGGCGAAGACGATGTCGAGAGTTCCGCGCTCGGACTTCACCGCCGCGTAGAGTCGGTCGAGGTCGGCCAGATCGGAGACCGAGCCCTTCACCGCGCGGGCATTGGGCCCAAGGTCGGCCACAGCGGCGTCGAGCGCTTCCTGCCTGCGGCCGAAAATGAATACGAAGGCGCCCTCCTCGATGAATCGCTTTGCTGCGGCGCGGCCGATGCCGGTAGCGCCCCCCGTGATGACTGCAACCTTACCTTCAAGCTTTCCCATGAATTTTCACCCTTTCGTTGTGTTGGACAGCATCTCTGGCCCATTTGCACAGATTGCTGTATCTTATGGATTTCACTGATCCAGTCACCGATTACTGTATTCGGATCAGTGATCCAATTATAATGGATCACTGATCCGTTTGTCAAGGCAACCATGCGAGCTGACGCCAGGAAAAATTGCAGTCATCTACTTGGGGTAGTACCAGCGTAGCTGACACCACCCGGTTAGTGGTGTCAGCTATCGTTAGATCATTTGCCAAAGCAACCACTTCCTATCGAATGTAATTATCTAATGCTTTATTTAGATCGGACAGTACCTTTTCTTGATTTCCGTGGTGTACAGCGTCCACAACACAACTCTCCAAGTGATCCTTGAGGAGAAGTTTGGCCGCATTGTCTAATGCTTTCTGCACTGCGGCGATTTGTAGTAAAACTTCTGAACAATCACGGCCTTCATTTGTCATCTTCTTTACAGCTTTCCCATGACCTTCGATTCTTGCTAATCGGTTAACGATTTGTTTTCGATACTTGTGTTCATGCGCGTGATCGTGGGGGTTATTGAAAAGCGTCTTCATTATTCTTGAGATTTTTCAAAAGTTCCGGTTATAATTTTGTAAACGGAAATATGGTAAGTTTGCCTCTCTGGCTAAAAAGAAATACGCTATACCATCTCTAGTTTTACATCTTTTGTTCCGATACTTACTGTTATAGGAACTTTATTTGGAGGGGATAACATGAAGCGAAATTGAGAACTAGACGAATTAATCGAGCATTTTACGATCCTACCGAACGAAATGAAGTTGATCGAGAACAAAACCGGGGAAACCAGGATTGGGTTTGCCGTACTCCTCAAGTTCTTTCAAAATGAAGCCCGTTTCCCAACCCATAAGTACGAAGTTCCGAAAGCAGTGATCTCGTACATTGCAAAACAAATTCTTCTCTGAGCCGGAATTATATGCTAAGTACGATTGGACTTCACTTACCACCGAACGCAGATCCGGGAGTTCTTCGGGTTCCGCGAGGATACGATCGAGGATGCACAGGAAATGACAGAATGGCTATAAACCTGGCTAAAAAAGCAGGGCATTGATGACGCGCTGATTCAACCTTGTTCATGAAAGCAGAAAGTCGTTAGAAGTTTATTCAAAGCTGGCGATTACCGATGCACAAAATGAATATAACGAGGTTATTAATAAATTCCCTATTTAATCCACTCGTTTGCGGGTGGTGTCAGCAGCGCTGGTACTACCCCAGACTGACGATCCTGCAATCGTTGATGGAACCGCTGGATCAGCTCAAAGGCTATGTTCCCTCCTATATGACGGGTATGCCTTCGGGACGTAGGGACATGGCCGAGCACTTGCTCGGTATGGTGAAGCTTCCCTCCAGCTATCTGGACAAGTATCCCCATCAGCTCAGCGGCGGGGAAAAGCAACGCGTAACCATTGCGCGTGCCATCAGCACCGAGCCGGATTTTATCGTGCTGGATGAGCCGACGGCCAGTCTGGATGTGACCACACAGGCCACCGTTCTAAATCTGCTAAAGGATTTGCAGGACGAACTGGGATTGGCATATCTCTTTATTTCCCATGACCTGGCAGCCGTACACTTTATGAGTGACCGAATCATGGTTATGAAAGATGGCAATGTCCTTGAGCATTTTTCCAAGGAAGCTTTATTTCACTCAGATCGCCATTCCTATACACAATCGCTACTGGAGGTTTTTTCAACATGTTGCCTTCCCACCGAGCCTATCTTGCTTTAGCCATTCCTTTAATTATCTCAACGATTACGACCCCGCTACTCGGTGCGGTAGATACTGCGGTAATCGGTCATTTGAGCCATTCTGCCTATTTGGGCGGTGTGGCAGTGGGTACTCTTATTTTCAATACTTTATATTGGCTGTTTGGCTTTCTGCGCGTCAGCACATCGGCTTTTACCGCACAGGCTGCCGGGGCTAAAAATAACGACCAGGGTATAGCCGCCCTCATGCGTCCGATGGGGATTGCTTTGGTGATCGGGGCCTTGTTCATACTGCTGCAAAAGCCGATTCTGCTCGCTTCTCTCCAGCTTATTCATCCTGCTGCGGATGTGGCGGCGCAGGCATCAATCTATTTTAACATTCGTATTTGGGGAGCGCCCCTCACGCTGGTGAACTATGTACTGCTCGGCTGGCTAATGGGATTGTCTCGCGTAAAGGCGACACTGCTTTTGCAAATTTCCATGAATGTCATCAATATGGTGCTGGCTATTGTATTCACACA
The DNA here is from genome assembly GCF_005217525.1 of Paenibacillus terrae. Lineage (GTDB taxonomy): Bacteria > Bacillota > Bacilli > Paenibacillales > Paenibacillaceae > Paenibacillus > Paenibacillus terrae_C. The sequence continues at coordinate 412,461 of NZ_PNXQ01000016.1, forward strand.
AATCATGCAATGGGATGTAGCAGGTGTGGCTGGTGCTACTCTGATTGCTGAGGTCTTCGCATGTGTGCTGGGTTTTGTGCTTGTACTTCGTTCATCTGTCTGGAATGAATGGAAGCGCAGCGGACATCGGGATTGGCGGAGGTGGTTTGGAGCTTCGGAGCTGAAAAACGTTATGGCTACGAACCTGGACCTTATGATCCGCACAGCCTGTCTGCTGACGATGTTTAATCTCTTTACATCGCGCAGTGCAAGTTTTGGAACCGATCAGCTTGCGGCCAACGCTATTTTGCTGCAAATCCACTACCTTATGGCTTACTTTTTTGACGGATTTGCCAACGCCAGCAGCATTATGACGGGTCAGGCCCGGGGTGCAAGAGATCCAAAAATGCTGCAAAGAGTGATTCATTTATCCTGGTTCTGGACGATTGTAACTAGCGTGCTGACGGGTGGGCTGTATTTTGCATTGAAGGAGCCGCTTATCCGTCTGTTTACCGATAACACTACCGTGATCAGCCTTACGGGTCCATATAACGGTTGGCTAGTCGCCTTTCCACTGGCCGCCGGACTGGGACTGGTCTTCTACGGTGTATTTACAGGCATGACGGTGACGTACCCGATCCGTAATTCCATGCTCATTTCATTGGTCTTCTTTCTGATCTCGCTGTTCTGGTGCGTTCCACACTATGGGAATCATGGGCTTTGGCTCTCGTTCATCGTATTTGCTTTAGGGCGGTCGCTGTTTCTTGTGATCTATTTGCCTCGGTTGCAGAGGATATAGCAGCTGAGTGTGATTCAATACATCTGGAGACAACAGCGACTGGAGCAACGTTTCCTTTCGCGGAGCGTCTACTACAAACACCTGCTTTACATCGCACACAAAAGTAAAGGATGTCCCATCAACCATCTATATGACGGCGTTGGGACATCCTTTTATTTTATGGAGAAGCCTTGAAACTAACGTATACAAATACCTTATTCGCCTTGAGGAACGGTCAAGCCCAAACCTTCGGCTACACGGCGTCCGTACTCAGGATCAGCCTTGTAGAAATGTCCGATCTGACGCAACTTGATTTCATCACTTTCCACAGGCTTCATCGCACCCACGATGTTTTGTACCAGTCGCGCCCGTTCTTCTTCGCTGAGCAAGCGGTACAGATCGCCCGGTTGAGTATAGTGATCATGATGATCATAACCCACACTTTGTGCTTCTCCACTCACTTCAAAAGGAGCGATGTTGTGCGCTGGAGACTCTTTCGGCCCACCGAGGCTATTGGGCTCATAATAGACCGATCCACCTCCATTGTCGTCACTGCGCAATGCACCATCACGTTGATAGTTGTGTACTTCTGCATGTGGTCGGTTGATCGGAAGTGAATTGTGATTTGCGCCTACACGGTAGCGATGTGCGTCTCCGTAGGCAAACAGGCGTCCTTGCAGCATTTTATCCGGAGACGCTTCAATACCAGGAACGAACGAGCCTGGAGAGAACGTTGCCTGTTCTACTTCTGCAAAATAGTTCTCAGGATTGCGATTTAATACCATGCGTCCCAGTTCGATCAGCGGGTAATCCTTTTGCGACCATACTTTCGTCACATCAAATGGATCAAAGCGGTATGTGTCCGCATCCTCCACAGGCATAATTTGCACATGAAGCCTCCATGCAGGAAAATCACCCTTGTCAATGGCATTAAACAGATCTTCGGTATGATAATCCGGGTTTTCACCGGCAATTTTGGCAGCCAGCTCTACATCAAGATTTTGTACGCCTTGCTCTGTTTTAAAATGATATTTTACCCATACCGCCTGCCCTTCGGCATTGACCCACTTGAACGTGTGGCTACCGAATCCATGCATATGTCTGAGTGTAGCGGGAATGCCGCGATCGGACATCAGAATACTTACTTGATGCAGCGATTCAGGAGATAAGGACCAGAAATCCCAAACGGCATTAGGGTTTTTTAGATGAGTTTGGGGGTGACGTTTTTGCGTATGAATAAAGTCTGGAAATTTGATCGCATCCCGGATGAAAAATACGGGTGTATTGTTGCCTACGAGATCGTAGTTGCCTTCCTCGGTATAAAACTTCACCGCAAAACCTCGTGGGTCGCGTACCGTATCAGACGAGCCTTGCTCACCGGCAACCGTAGAAAAACGGATAAACATCGGTGTGCACTTGCCCACCTCAGATAAAAAGCTTGCTTTTGTATACGCAGATAAATCATTAGTGACTTCAAAATAGCCGTGCGCTCCTGCACCCTTGGCATGAACCACACGCTCCGGCACACGTTCCCGGTTAAAGTGCGCAAGCTTTTCTAGCAGATGCACATCCTGAATCAATGTAGGCCCGCGTGATCCAGCCGTTATGGAATTTTGATTATCACCTACAGGAGCGCCCCAGCTGGTAGTCAGGTTGGTGGGTTGTTTATTCATCATTGAAATCACCTCTTGAATGAATTGGTTGGCTATGTGCTGTAAACAAAAAACCTCCCGCCTCTAGCGCCGAATATCTAAAAAAACTAGGGGGAAATTTCAGACGGCTTCAAGATCGAGAGGTCTATTCTATTTAAACATGAATTCCATTTTTGATAATGAAGATTTCAGGAAGATTTGAAAAAGGTTTGGCGAAGATTAGAGCAACAATGATTCCCTATCGAGAAAATCCAGTATATCCTGTACCGACTGGCCAATCTCCCGGTCTTCAGTGGATACGATGAGCTCAGGCTCCAAAGGTGCCTCGTAAGGCGCGTCAATACCAGTAAAATGACGTATTTCTCCGGCTCTCGCCTTCTTGTACATGCCTTTGGGATCACGTCGTTCGCATTCCTCCAGACTGCACTGGATATAGATTTCATAACAGCCTTCCTGCCGCAAAATATCCTTGACCATTTCCCGATCCTCACGATAAGGAGAGATTGTAGCGCAAATCGTCAACACCCCCGCAAGTGACATCAGCTTCGCTACTTCAGCAATACGACGGATGTTTTCTTTGCGGTCAGCGGGCAGGAAACCCAGATTGCGATTTAAACCATGCCGAACATTATCCCCATCCAAAATAAACGTGCGTATACCTCGTGCAAACAGTGCTTTTTCCAATGTGGAGGATACCGTTGATTTTCCCGAGCCTGACAATCCTGTAAACCACAGTACCGGGCTTTTATGCCCATTCAGAAGCTGGCGCGCTTGCTTGTCAACGTCTGACGCATGCCAGGTGACGTTCGAATCCAGATTCATTCAGCACTCTCCTTTTTCATAACCTATCATAGTATATAGTTATTGAAACACGTCCTCCAGCTTTAGGAAAGGCCGTGTTTAAAAGCGTTCAAGGTTCGCTGCCCTGATGTGTGATCCAGCACGAGATGCTTTACCACGTTTTGCATAGCCAGCTGAGTATGTAACGGATTCGCTCCAGCATCACTTCGCCAATCCTACTCCCCAAATCGTGTCCGTTGGACTAGACTCAACCAGCGTAGTTCCTTTCGTTTTGAGCAGATGCTTAAGTAAATTCGGATTTTGTGTAAATTTGGCGTAGCTACCGTCAAACACAAATTGTCGGCAATTCGCCTCCCACAAGGATTGATCAAATCCGCGCACACTACGTCCTCGGGCTTTTTGCTCACGCAGGGTAGGGGCTTGCATAATTTTACTGGCCGCCTCCTCATCTCCAAAAAGCTGTGCTTTTTTAAACATCATATATTGCTCAACGCAGTTGAATTCCAATCCATCCACGATAAACACAGAGGGATACCATTGTGAAAATGGCGACTGACTGCGATAAAAAAATGTAAACTTTTCCACGAAAATTCCTCATTTCATATACCTTCATTTACATTAAACGCGACCGGGGCTTGAAACGGTATAGCTTGGACGGACGATGTCCGGCAGCCTTTCTATATTCATTCGTCTCTTCCACAAGCTCGGCTATTTTGCGACGGAAGGCTGCAGCCAACAGCTCCTTACCCAGAATAATTTCATACACCTGTTGAAGCTCACTCAAGGTAAACAGGGTTGGCATCAGGTGGAAAGCGATATCTGTATATTCTATCTTGCTGCGCAAACGCTCAATGCCGTACACGATGATTTTGGCATGGTCAAAGGCAATTCCCTGAGATTCCAGAACTTCTCGCTTGACCTCAATCGTTTTGCCCTTGAGAATTTCAGTTACTTTTACTTTGGCTGACAGGTGAATGTCCCCATGCTTCAATGTAATGTTAATGTCTTGTTCCCACCTGTAACCTTCCGTGTGATTTGTCCGTGTCTCCTGAGCCACACTGTAGCCAAGCTCAAACCATTGGGCATCCGCAGCATCATCACCGGCTTGTATCTCCAGTGAATCGTGATCTACCAATGCCATGTAAGCGCAGCTGATGACCCGCGTACGTGGATCACGTGCTACATCTCCCCACGTATATAGCTGCTCCATATAAATCCGGTCCACATTCGTTTCAGTCTTAAGCTCACGTCGTGCAGCCTCCTCCAGGCTTTCATCCATCCCTACAAAGCCGCCTGGCAACGCCCATTGTCCCAGAAACGGATGCTCTCCCCTCTGGATCAGAAGTAGCTGGAGTGTCTTCTCCGGCAGCTTGCGGTAATTGTGCTGGAGCTGATTCATCACAGTAAAAAGCAACATATCCACTGTTACCGATGGACGCTCATACTGCTTGGCATCATATGCAGCCAAAAATTGTTCCTCCGTCATGCCGTTATGATTGTGCTTTGATGTATTTGTCACTTACGTCACCTGCCTGTTCATATATGGGTAAGGTCGCTTATGTAAAGCGTTTTAATTTCACTTTTATGATAACAACAAAATGTTAATATCAATATAATAATATATAAGTCATTCGTCAACAGCATCTTCATGATATACGTCTCCAATCCAGATAAAGGACACCCCATTCCTATGTCTAAAAAAAGAAAAAAGAAGCCCTCGTTTTGTATCGACCGGGCTTCTCTGCCAGCTAAACCTGGCTACCTTTACTTATACCAAAGATCTTTTATTTCAAGCTCCTGCAAACTGCTCAAAAACGATTTTGAGTTATCAACATAAAGCTCGGTATCGATATAGTACAGTTTTTTATCATGCAAACATTGATCAATATAATCTGCATTCAATATACTTTTATCCTCTACATTGGCGGCAAATGCCTGTAGCTTGGGAAGCGCGGTTTTCTGATATTCAAGCCACGAATGATGGAATCCTGCTGGTTCTTCCAGACAATAGATGTCTTGGTACAGTGCTTCAGCAATCCCCTTCTTCCTGAGATAGTCAGATGAGAATGGCATACTTTTAAAATACCGGCCTGTCATGGCAAATACGCGATAGCTCCAATGAGGAGCGCCATGATTGGATTGGCAAAAAAGATTCAGAAAGAATACAGAGTAGTGCATTTTTATCGTAATAATCTCATGCCTCTTCACTTCTGAAACCAAACGATCCGCCATTCGGCTATCAATGATCTCATCGAAATCAGCTAAAATGATTATATCATCGTCCTCAACCTTATCCCGCAAAATAGAGGCACTTTGGTTTCGTTGGCAAGCTTCGTTATGAAACGCGCTGTTGTAGCTAAGCAGACGCCAGTACCAGCGGTCAAAATGATCCGCACCGCAGCTATCCACATTAAAATACAATGATTCCTTCTCTGGTTTGCGAAACAGCTCATCGGCATGAAATGGATGATGAATGACTTTGGGGCCAAGAACATCCACATTAAAGTTGAGGGGCTTCTCCAAATAGCTGAACGTCTTGTTGGCTTCGATCACATGCAACTCGTCAATCCAGCGGGCGTTTTCTTTTATTTTGATATCAGCAATCCGGTTTTCATTAAAAAAAGGGCAAAATTCGTATATTTTCATAGCAGGAAGCCTCCTTTCACTATCATAGTATTTGGACGAACACCGATGCTTTGGCACAGATAGCCGGATATTAAGCGTACAAATTCAGTAATCGTTCGGTCTTCATAATGGAGTGAACTGGAATAACAGGTTAAACTTAACCGATCATGTTTAAGGCTTGCCGTCATATTTAGCTTGTAAGCGGAGGGGTTGTCCGCTGCGTTCGTATTTCCGTAAGGAAGGGCCAAAGGCTCGTACAAATCATCAGCCAGCCCGTTCATTTCCTCGGATTGATAATGAAAAAGCATGTGTGTTCCGTCTTTTAGCGGCTCTGTATGAGAACCCATATCCTGTATCAAATATTGTAAAATAAAGTAATCCAGTCCTTCAGATGGAATATGCTGCAATGTGCGCTTGACATGCTCCAGTACAGCCTCCCCATTTTTAGATAACCCCTCTTCCGGGATCTGAATTCGAATGGGATAAGCTCCGGCAAAAAAACCGATCGTACGATCAATTACAATCCCAGGCAAAAAGGACTCACGCTGATAAGACATCACATGGAGCAGCAAATCCGATTGCCTTTTCAATTGGTAACAAGCCTGCGACAATGCCGTAAGTATCAAGCTCAGCGGTGTAGTATGCTGCTTGACAGCCAACGCTTTTAAAAGGCGAATATGTTCCTCTCCTTCAAGCAAATCTTGTGTTATGGTTGTCATATGACGGTGGAGAGGTCGTGTCTCCGATTCCGTGTCAACCTGTAAAGACTTGCCGCCTTCCACAACCTTGGCCCAGAAGGCTGAAGCGTCAGGAGAAAGGTCCTTTGCCGCATATTGTGTCAACCCCATGCACCAATCCCGATAGCTGCTTTCTTCCTCCCTATGCAGGAGCCAATCACTCCCCTTTTCCAGTAAGAGAAGATGCCTCAAGTCTTCCAAAAAAATGTTTATGGATATCCCGTCAAAAATTAAATGATGAAACAGGAGTAATACCACCTGCCGTCTCTCTCCGCGATAATGGTCAAACAGCACGACTTTCCATAAAGGTCCAGCCCCGATGTCAAATCCATGCTGAGCATTCGAGCAGTATTCCGAAATGCAGGCGTCATGTGAGCCTGGGACCGCTTGCAAATCTACATAAGAAACAACCTGCTCCACACTCATGGTCTGCTCATATTGATACCATTCATTATGATCCAGCTGAGCAAATGACAAGCGTAGGGCCGCATGTTTGTTCCATAGTGCCTCCAGCGACGAGTCCAGCAATTGTCTGGGGATGTATTTCTTGAGCAGAGCCAGGTAAGGTACATTAAACATGTTGCGATTCAGCAGATCTCTTTGAAAAAAACGTTTTTGTACAGCAGACAGTGGAAATCCGTCATTCGGGTACACCTTTTTTATCGTCTGAATATATGGGATATGCCTATCCGAACAAAGGGCAGTTACAGTTTCCGTCCTGGCTTTGCTCAATGCAAGGGCCAAACGTTCGATGGTCTGTTCACGAAATATTTGGTTGACTGTAACCGGATATCCGCTTTTTTGCAGCATGCTGGCTATACGCAGCGCATGAAGCGAATGCCCTCCCAACGTGTGAAAATCTTCATTCTTACGGATAGTCTCAAGTTGCAGAACCTCGCTCCAAATCTCTTCAATAATTTGTTCCAATTCAGTTTTTGGACTGGAATTTGGTTCTTTATGGCTGTTCTGGCTTTCCGGTAAAGGAAGCTTTTTACGGTCGATTTTCCCATTAGCTGTTAATGGGAACGACTTCAGCCAAATGTAACGGAAGGGTAGCATATAAGCCGGAAGCACCTCAGCCATAAACGTATGAAGCTCTCCCTCCCGCTCCTCCTCTTCCGCTGTATAGTAAGCGATCAGCCGTAATTCACCGTGAAGCTCGCGGGCAGCAACCAGACATTCTTTCACGACAGGATAGCGGCCAAGCCTGAACTCGACTTCGCCAGGTTCGATTCGATAGCCGCGAAGCTTCACCTGATCGTCAACCCGTCCAATATATTCGATATTACCGTCCGGTAGCCATTTCGCCCGATCTCCTGTACGATAAAGAACCCGATTTCCTCCTCTTGCACGATCTTTGGCAGAAGTATAAGAATTCGGAATAAAAGCATACTGTGTCATTTGGTTTTGCAGCCAATAGCCCCTCGCAACCCCGTCTCCTCCTACATATAGTTCCCCGACCGCCCCGATAGGCTGAATACGACCCTGTTTGTCCAGGATATAACAAGTTGAATTATTAATCGGCTTGCCAATGGGGATATCTTGCTCAAAAGTCTCTTTGATCCGATAGCTCGTTGAAAACGTGGTGTTCTCCGTTGGGCCATATACATTAAGAATCGAAAGCTCTGAATAGGCCAGCCGGATACGGTTTATATGCTTAGTCGATAAAACTTCCCCGCCCACGACCAACCATTTAAGTTCAGCAAACATCTTTTCATTTTCTTCAATCCATTGATTGCACAATGCGGAACTTAGCCATAGTGTATTAATTTTCCACTCCTTCATTCGATGCTCCAGCAGTTGGATATTGAGAAGATCATCTTTTGAAACTACAAACAGACGACCTCCATTTAGCAATGTTCCCCAAATTTCAAACGTGGAAGCGTCAAAAACAGGCGAACCTGTATAAAGCAACCTGATGTCAGAGGAAAACGGGATATAGCTGGTGTTTTTAACCAAGCGGATGACATTGCGATGTTCTACCATCACGCCTTTCGGTTTTCCCGTTGAGCCGGATGTATACAGTAGGTAAGCAAGGTCATTAGGAGCAATTATAGGCTCCTTCTCTTCTTGCGGTACAACTCCAGTCTGTTCAAAACGCTCTATATCAATCAGTTTTAAATGGATTCCATTACAGGCTTTCGAGATACCTTCCGCTCCTTTATGTGAGGTGATGATGGTGTCCAGCTTGGCGTCCTCGATCAATTCACGTGTTCTTTCTGCCGGAAAATCGGGGTCTATCGGCACATAAGCACATCCCGCTTTCATAATCGCCAGAATGGAGACAATGAACTCGATGGATCGCGGCAAATAAACCCCGATCAACTTCCCATGACTGTCGGTATCATCTACTAGCAAATGGGCAATCTGCCGGGACATTTGGTTCATGGTGCGGTAAGTTATAATCTTGTTGCTTGCAATTACCGCCGGCTGTGAAGGGCGCAGCCTCGCTTGCTCCTGAAACAAGTCAACAATCGAACGATTTCTGGGATAGTCTGTATACGTATCGTTCCAGTCGTAGACGACTTGATCATATTCGTCCTTGCTTATAAAACACACGTCTCCGACGGAGTGACTCGGATGTTCCAGCACATAGTGCAATGTATTTAGCAGATGCTCAGCTAGGCGACAAACCGTTGCTTGCTTCAAGCGATCCGCATCGTAAATAAATTTGACAGTGATCTGTTCCCCGTCATTGGCAATGGTGATAGTCATCGGGTAATTGGTTTTCTCCCGTTCCTCCATAGCTGACATCTCCAACCCATGTTCAGGCTGACGGTAGTCGTTCATATAATTCTCGAAGGCCACGATGCTGTAAAACATGGCATGACCATGAATAGCACTCCACCTCTTCAGTTCGTTCAGGCTCACATAGCAGTAGTCATTCAATTTCTGAATCGTCTGGTGCAGGTGCTTAACATATTCTGTGATGGTTTGCTCCACATTCCAGTGCATCACCAAGGGCAACGTATTAATCAGCATACCTGTAATGCGATCCCCTTTTGCAAGATCCGATCCTCTCCCGGAAACGACCATGCCGAATACGGTTGTATCTGCATCATGATAGACCTGTAGCACTTTCCCCCATGCAAACTGCACCAAGGTATTGAGCGAAACCTGTGTTTGCTGTACAAAGGTGGCAATACGTTTGGTTAGACTCGAATCCATGTGAAGAGTCTGGATCTGCTGGTTCTTAATCGGTTGATGTACATCGGGAATCGCACTTCCCTTCTCGATTGGCAGCAGGGTCGGCTCCGTTACTTCCGCCAAATAAGCCTTCCAGAATAACTCGGCCTCTGTGCGATCCTTATCATTCAGCCAATGAATATACGCTTCAAAAGAGCGGGACAAGCTGCGCTGTGGCATTCTGTTTTGCAATCTACAGGCATAAAGTTCATGAACCCGGTTTAGCAGCAGCGGCAGGCTCCAACCGTCCAGCAAAATATGGTGATAGCTCCAGAGCATCGTCCATTCTTCCGGTGCAGTCTGAATCAGTGTGATGCGGTACGCAGGCCGGCTCAGATCAAAACGACGATTGCGATCCATCTCCATCCACTGTTCAATACATTCCTGCTGCCGCTTGGGTTGCTCTGCTCCAACATCCAGGAATGTCCAGTCCCATTCTGCTGTTTGGATAATGCATTGTACGGGCTTATCCAGCGTGTCCCAAATGAAACATGTCCGCAAGCAATCATTTTCGGCAATGACACTGTCCCAGGCTTCCCGATACTGGTTTACCTCCAGCCTCCCACGATATTTCCAATTAACCTGCACAAAGTATTGATCGGAAGCAGGGTACTCTAAATAATGAAACAACAGCCCTTCCTGCAAAGGACTTAAATACATCATTTTATTCAGACCATATTGCATAGAATAGGTCTTTACAATCTGATCCAGCGAATGCTGCTCCAGTGACACTGATGGAAAATCACTTGGTGTAAACTCTTCATAACTAACCTGGCTGCAATGCTCAATGATAGAAAGTAAACGTGATATGAAAGTATTTATGAACTGAGTAATGGTCGTTTCTTCATAGTGACGTTTGCTATATTTCATGAATAAATGCAGTTGTCCATGAACGATGGAACAGTTAAGTTCCAACAGGCTTGTTCCATGATTAAGCGGCGAGCTATGGTCCTGTGCTGCTTCACGTGTAAAACCTATCCACTGCTCTAGCCCGCTCGTATTTGTCTGATCGAATTGACCCAAATAATTGAATAGAGCCTGTGGCTCGGAAGCTGTTAGCTCGGAACGGACTTCTTCGTTCGGATGACAATATCTCAAAGCACCGTATGACATGCCGCGATGAGGAATAGAACGCAGCTGTTCTTTGACTGATTTAATCGTCGCCCCCAAGCTGCAATTGTCCTTGATCCGAATGCACACCGGAAACATTGAGGTAAACCAGCCGACGGTTCTTGTCAGATCCATATCGGCTACAAAATGCTCACGTCCATGACCCTCTAACCGAAACGCGATCGTCTTCTGCCCAGACCAAGCGGAGAGCGCCAGCGACCAGGCCGTAAGCAGCAGATCATTGATCTCGGTATGATATGCCTGTGAGCAATGGTACAAGAGTAGCTGCGTATCGTTGGGAGTAAGCATTGTAACCAATTCCGAAGATTCACTGCTCATTTTATGATCCGCGCAATGGTCTACCGGCAGCACAAATGCTGCATTTTGGAGATGTACTTTTTTCCAGTAATCTATATGACTTAGAGTATTCTGGTGTTTGGAATAATCCATCCATGCATAGTGCCACCTTTTGTATGGATTTAAAACAGGAGGCAGCTCTGAGCCATGATACAATTGATCCAATTCCTGAACCAATATTCTCCAGGACACGCCATCAATAACCAAATGATGAATCGTCATAAACAAGCGGACTTGACCGTCAGGGTGACCCTGGATTACGCCTGCATAAATCATCTGGCCTGTCGCGTAATTCAATTGTCTGTTCCATGTATCACATATGCTTGAAATTTCAGATTCGGGATCAGCAATGTGCTGAATGGTGTGACTGGCAAGTTGAATGGTGGTATCTGTTCGGTAGCGCTGCGCATATCCATGCTTGTCAGCTACAATCTCCATTGAAAGCTCTGGATGGAGTCGGATCAATTGTCTGATGGCCGTTTCCAGCTTTACGGGATCACAATCACGGAGTAGAAACAACTGGGATTGATTGAAATAATGCGGTTCTTTGAACTGCTGCTCGAAAAACCAGTGCTGGATCGGCGTCAGACCAAATTCGCCTGTCAAATCAACCATACTATCTTCCTTCTTCTCACGTTCTGTCCAAGTAACCACAGCAGCTAATTCCTTGATAGTTGGATGCTCTGCAACTTGTCTTGGAGTCAGCATCATACCGTGATCTCTGGCCATAGAGACGACCTGAATGGCAAGGATTGAATCTCCCCCGGCCGCGTAAAAATGATCGTTTACACCGATATCTCCTCTTTTTAAAATTTGTCGCCAAATGCAAAGCAGTCGCTTTTCGAAACTGCCCTCCCCTGCTTCCGCAGCATTCTCAGCAGGGACAAATAATGTGGTCGGATCAGGAAGAGCTTGACGATCAACTTTCCCGTTTGTATTTACGGGGATTGAATCCAACTGACAGAAATAAGCAGGAACCATATAAGCAGGTAAAATAGAGCCTGCATACTGGGCCAATTCAGCCTCAGTCAGCCTTTTTAAGGCAGTATAGTAAGCCACTAGTTTATGGAAGGACTCGTCCTTCCAGGCTCGAACGACACATTGACGGATGTCAGGGTGCTGGCGAAGCTGATGCTCTATTTCACCCAGTTCGATACGGTAGCCTCTGATTTTAATCTGTTCATCACTACGGCCGATAAATACCAGTTCACCCTCTGGCGTCCATTTCACGACATCCCCGGTTCGATATAACCGCTCTCGCTGTGGATACTCATTTCCGATGCTCATCTCTTTGTGAACAAAACGCTCCTGGGTCAGCTCCTCACGATTCAGGTATCCTCTGGCAAGCCCTATGCCGCCCACCCATAATTCACCGGGAACACCGACCGGCACAGAATTACCAAATGGATTGAATACAAACAATCGTTTGTTATAGGCGGGTTTGCCAATCGTGATTGCTGCCTCTGGCTTGCATACCGCGGTGGAACATAAAATCGTCACTTCGGTCGGTCCGTAAGCATTCACAAACAGTCGTCCTCTTCCCCAATAATTCACAATATCAGGAGTACAGGGTTCTCCAGCGGATACGATTGTGTGCAGTTCAGACAGTTCTCTTGGTTTCATGGTTCGCAGCACAGACGGCGTCAGCATGGCAATATGGATATTTTTCTCTTCGAGTACATCTGAAATATCCGCATAAGGAGGCAGCTCCTCATTCGACAGCACAACAAGTGTCCCGCCTACTGTTAATGTTCCGATCCATTCGTAGACCGAAGCGTCGAAACTGATGGAAGCGAATTGCATAACTCTGGAGACAGGGGTAATACGAAACTTTTCAATAAGGTAAGGAGTTAACGCAACCAGTCCGGCGTGCTCAATAAGCGTCCCCTTCGGATTTCCAGTGGAGCCGGATGTGTAAATGACATAGGCCAGGTCGTTCTGTTTAACCTGAATATTCAAATTCTCGTCGGGATGATCGTACTGCTGCACTAAGCATTCATCTACACAGATAACCGAATGCGCTTTCATTCTCATTTGATTCATAGATGGATTTAGCTTGTTTACCAGATGGCTGTGCGTGATAATCATTTTGGCCTGCGCATCTTCTAAAATAAATCGAACCCGTTCTCCAGGGTATTGGGGATCGACCGGAAGATAAGCGGCCCCTGCCTTCATAACTCCTAGTATTGCCGGGATTACATCTGCGCTTCTGTCCATAAAGATGGCAATCAGCGTGCCGGGTTGTAAAACGCCCTCCTCTCCTGTGGAAACCGATTCTAAAATCACGCGGCCGATTTGATTAGCCCGCTGATTTAACTGCGAATAGGTCAGCTTCTGCCCTTCAAACTCCAATGCGATTGCATCGGGAGTTCTGGCAGCCTGCTCTTCAATCAGTTGAACCACGGTTTTATCCAAAGGATAGGCTTGTTCCGTATCATTCCATTGTTGTATCTGCTCGTATTCTTTCGTTGTCAGTATGGGGTGAAGGAGTACCGCTTTCTCCGGAAGATGGAGTGCATTGGCCAGTAGTATCTGAAAGTGGCCTGCGAGATTAGCGATCTGCTTTTTACCAAAATACCTGCTATCATACTGTATTGCGCACTCTAATCTTTCCGAACCATAACGGTAGCAGAGCGCAATCTCAGGCTGATTTATACCGCTTAGAGAAGCTAGTGCTTTTGTGCTCAAACTTGAATGCGAGAGTTCACCACAAGTCTCTACGATGCCCACATTAAAAAAATCCTCATCTTTTTCAGATAGGTAATCCACTTTCATGTGCTGCGAAAAATCCTCACTCCACTTACTGCTGCTATCTCTATCCCATTTTCCCTTTATTTTTTTCATCAAGGAGAGAAGATGATCTTCCTTCTGAATATGGATAAAAAGCGGATAGTCCTGACGACGTGGTGTTCCCTCATTGTCTGATAACATGGAGTATAAAACAGGTACTGTATATTGATTGGCGTAATGGGATAAAAGCACGGACCATATGGCTGCGATAAAAGAAGGCATGCCCAACTGATGCTGCTGTACAAACTCCATGATCGGTTTGACCTGTCTTGTTTCCAAACGAATATGGTAAAGGACTTGAACTTTGTCTTCAGGCTGTCCGGCTTCCCCTTTGTGATGGGAAAATAGAGGCAAGTAAGGTTGGATCACTTATAGAACCTCCCCTATCTGAGATGCTATACCGGCGGCCTGATAAAAAGCAGCCCTAACTTCCTCAACCTCTATCTCGTAACTGCACCGCATCGAAAAAATAAGACCATCTGTGTAGGAGGTAGCGATGCAGTTGAACAGCGAATAGATCGGCAGCGGATTCGGTTGCTTTATGACCGTATCATCGTAAAATTGGCTATACTTCAACCCTTCCTTTGCGCTATTGGCCAAATAGTTAAACATGAATACATCTAGATGCTCATACTGCTTCCCAAATTGTACAAGTGTTCTGGTCCGTTCCCACCTGTTTTTATAGGCAGGTCCTGTAAGCAGGTTCATAAAATTAATCGTGTGGTGTTTTAATAATTCCAGCCTATTTCTGACAGTCAGCAGCATTTCATCCGGCTTCTGCTTCATGTCCATCAGCATAGGCACAAAATCAATAAACTCACCGACCGTGTTATAATACGTCGCCTCATCGTACCTTCTTCCATCATATAAAAATAACAATGGCAACTGGTTCATACCTAAATAGATTTGCATGCCCCTTGTAAAGACAGAGAGCGCAAACTCCAAGGATGGGTTTTTAGCCGGGATGCTCACGCTAAACAGATAGGCTTCTGTGCTCGTTCTTAGCTTCGGAGTTTGTAACAGGTCCTGCTTGCTTTGCTGGAATGCTTCCAGATGAAAGTCGTATATCAATGCCTGTTCGGTGATTCCGCTGGGTCCGCTTTGGATTTGTTCTACATAATCCTTATAGGGTTTTACTTCATCCGTAGGAAGGGATTCGTTTTGAAGCAGACTCCTGTAGCAAGCCATTACCTGTCGTTCAGCTACTTCCGAAGTCACCCGATCGCATATCGCATGATGATAAAGCGTAATAACAACATGCTCACGCAGATTTCGTTTTAGCACAAACATCTGAAACAAAGCACGCTCTCCCGTGTATCGGGTATTCGTCATGTAGTCATTTATCATTTCCATAAAGGGGCCATATGGATTGCAGTCCGTTACGTCAAGGATGGTGAGTGTTGGCAAATCGGCGTCGTGAAGTACGTATTCCCTCCAATACGTCCATTCATCTCTTTGCACAGGAATGCTTCTTAGTAATCCTTGACTTTGTACAAATTGAGCATAAGCCTGATTCAAAAAATCATAATTCACATACTCGTCCAGCCTAAATAAGCCAATACTCGGCGGTGTATGAAATGAAATTTGCATTTGTTGAATTCCACTTAGCGGATATTCTTGTGCCACTTGCCCCGTTTTAACCCACTGATCTCTTTTTAAATAATCGTCTTCCAGTCGCTCGCGCAACCTTGCTGCCTGATCCGTGTCCATGGTTTTCAAGCCCAGACGCTGGACAAACTCCTCTTCATCGAAGACCTGGTATTGATTATCCATTTTTACTTTTTGATGCAATGGTACAATATAATGCGGCTGGAGTTCTTTAGCGACTTTCCCGTTCATGATCCGCATGACAGGATTAACGTTGTCCTCAGAATTGAAGTAAAGTACTCGAATATCTCTCACTTCGTGAAGAAAATCCCGCACTTGATACTTCACCAGCTCATACACACCATCTGTTTCTTGGTGCAGCCAGGAAATCAACTCTTGCTTGGTTTCTATGGTGCCCTGCTGCTTCAAGGCTCTTTCACTATCTTGAGCCGATTGAAGATAAGCAGCGAGCGCACGGATCGTCTTATAGTGGTAAATATCTGCCAAAGTGGTATGATATCCAGCCACCTCCATCCTTGACATTAACGTAAGCGCATGAATAGAATGTCCACCAAGGTCGAAGAAGCTGTCCACAACACTGAACTGCTGAATACCTAATACATCCTGCCAGATTTCCATCAGCCTGGCTTCCAGCCCTGCCTCAGGAGATATGTTTGCTGCCACGGTATGTCCATTGTCTACAAAGGACAACAGTACCTTGCGATCCAGCTTTCCATTCCGTGTCAGTGGCATCTGCTCTAATTGAACAAAAAAAGAGGGAATCATGTATTTCGGCAGCTTTGCAAAAAGCGTGTTTTTAATTTCATCTGCCGGCAGCCTTTGGCTTGCCCTATAGTACGCTCCCAGTTGCTTCTGTCCGTTCCCATCTTCACGCACGATAACAACCGCTTCTTGTATATCCTTTATTTTTATTAGCTGTGCCTCAATTTCCCCTGGCTCAATTCGGTAGCCCCGTATTTTCACTTGCTCGTCAATCCGGCCGATATATTCAATGTTTCCGTCCGCTTGCTCTTTTGCCCAATCTCCGGTTCGGTACAACCTGCCCCCCGGCACCCCTGGAAAAGGAATAAACCTTTCCTCTGTCAGCTCTGGACGGTTCAAATAACCTTTCACTAATCCATCACCAGCGATGTACAGTTCACCTGCAACTCCTTGTGGCAAAGGATGCTGGTTATGATCCATGATGTAAACCGACGTATTGCTGATGGGTTTACCAATCGGTACGGTATTTGCAGCCTCATCCAAATGATCAATCCGGTAAAACGTTGCAAATACTGTACTCTCGGTCGGTCCGTAGACATGAATTAAACGGCCAGAGCCCAGACGGGCAAATGCTTTGCGCACATGGCTGACCGACACCTTTTCACCACCGAATAGCAAGGTATCAAGTGTGGCAAAGCAATCCGGATCAATATCCACCATTGCATTAAAAAGTGCTGTTGTAATGAAGCATTTTGTAATCTGTTGTGTGTGCAGTACACTCGATAGCTCTCGTGCATTCATGATGTGGGCTTGTGGGGTCAAAACGAGGGTGGCTCCGTTGAGCAGTGCCCCGTAAATGCCAAATGTAGAACCATCGAACGAAAAACTGGCCAATTGCAAGATTCGATCTTTTGCCGCGAATCGGATGTAATTTGTTTCTTTGACAACACGTGTAATATTGTAGTGCATCGTCAAGTTTCCCTTCGGTTCGCCCGTAGAGCCTGACGTATACATAATGCAGGCTAGTGCATCTGAGTCATGAATGGAGGTGAGATTCCCTGCTTCTTCCCTGTTATTTCTCTTGTCCGACAAATCCAGTACAGGAACGTTGAGCTCCACTTGTTGCTCAATTGGTAGCCGGGTTAGCAGGAGCTTTGCGCCAGAATCTTTCAGCATATAGCGTATACGTTCCTTGGGGTATTCCGGATCAATCGGCACATAGGCTCCCCCGGCTTTTAAAATCCCGAAAATACCGACGATCATTTCTAATGAGCATTCGGCCATAATCCCGACGGGGTCGCCTTTATTTACACCTTTGTTCCGCAGAACCCGGGCAAGCTGATTAGCCTGTTTGTTCAGATCACCATACGTCAAATGCTTGTCTTCCAATACAACTGCCACTTGCTCTGGTGTGCGCTCGGCCTCCCCCTCAAACAACTGATGAATCGTTGTATCCCGCGGGTAATCCGCTAACGTACCATGTAACATGCTCCGTCTCATCTCCTTCTCCCATTAACATTCATACGATTTAAGGTTTGCTCTACAAGCATCTTTTTCGAAAGAAGTCGTTTATGGTTAAACTATAATCACAACTTTATATTAAAATGGGGATTTAGCTGGAGATGAAGAAATGACATCAGGTGACAGAATAGTACACTTTTTCTCTTCGTTTTACGCCTTTAGTTTCACAGCATAGCGATATTGCATGCCCGACATTTCAGGCATTTCCAGAAATTCGAGTCTGCCCTGAGCGATCAACTGTTGAACCCGGTATTCCAAAAAAGTATCGCTTCTCAGCTGTGACAACTGTGTTAAAGCCTCATCTATTATTTTTCCCGCGTGTACAAATTGCCGATTATCCTCTGCTTGCAGTTGACCGATCAAATCCAGCAAAGCCTGATCAAAGGAATCTTCTGGCACATGATCGATATGGTCATTTTCCCATAATCTCAGCACACTTGCCTGTTCACTAAGCTCCAGCCAATCTTGTTCATGTCGATGTCGATCTTCCATACTTAAAGCATGAATTTTCTCTTTATTTTGCGTTATGAAGCGTGCAATTTCTTTCGAATACACCACGTTCATGGATAGAGGAAACTTACTTTCCATGTATAAAGGATCACTCGGCTCCCGTTCCAAGGAATCTGTTACGTTTACGACCCCGATAGGAGCAGTTCTGTTCCGCAAAAGGTATAATGCAAAACGTAATCCGATCTGTTCGTGAGCATTAGAGCCGCACCAGATCGTTATAGACTTATCATCAGAAATTGCAGTAAGAGTAGCCGTCATCTGTTCAATGCGGTGCTCCCAATTCGCGTAATAGAAAAATTCATAATCCACGATCCGTTCAGCCAACCAGTTGTGACGGTTCTCTTGTCCTTCTGGTGTTTCCAGCTTCCACAACGGCCCTATGGAAAATAGATCATTAAAAGACAGCACTTCACTCTCATAACGCAATCCTGCTCCAGAAAGGCCTACTTTCATCGAGCCAGCAGCAGACTGAGAGAACAGTAGGTGTACATTGTTAGATGACAAGTCAACTGCCTCCTTTCACTGTGATCAATAATATCTTGTCTTTCGACCAGAAATATCTTTAGAATAGGCGTATAGCTATCATATCTTGCTCCACAATAACAATACCACAGGATGATTACTCGACTGGAGGAAAAGAAATGACATCGGAGTGGCAGAGACTACAGACCAAACTGCCGGAATGGGTGGAACAGAGCCGTCATCAGTATATTCATGGCAAGGTGGCAGCGTATATTCCCGAATTGTCCAAAGCCCCGGCCGACGCGCTGGGAGTTGTCGTGATGAACAAAACCGGCGAGACCGTGGTAGCAGGAGATACCGAAATAAGCTTTACGATGCAAAGCATTTCGAAGGTATTCACGCTTATTTTGGCCTTGATGGATAATGGAGAGGATGTGGTCTTCTCCAAGGTCGGTATGGAGCCTACCGGAGACCGTTTCAATTCCATGCTGAAGCTGGAACTGGTCGAGCCGGGCATCCCGTTTAACCCGCTGATTAATGCCGGAGCCATCGCCGTGTCCTCTTTGATTCGTG
>NZ_PNXQ01000016.1:431861-516836 GCF_005217525.1 Paenibacillus terrae
AGTCCCGAAGAGAAGTTTGCTCGTGTCCTGCAATTTTTCCGTCTGCTTACCCGTAATGACACGCTGGAATATGACCAGGATGTCTACGATTCGGAATCTGCAACAGGCCATTTGAACCGTTCTCTTGCCTACTTTTTGATGGAAAAAGGAATTCTGCGCGGACATGTTGAGGACGTGCTGGAGGTTTACTTCAGGCATTGCGCTGTAAAATTGAACTGTACGGATTTGGCGCGTATGGGACTCGTATTAGCCTACAATGGACGTGATCCGGTCACGGATGTACCACTGATTCCCCGCCGCTATGTACAAATCGCCAAAACCTTTATGACCACATGCGGCATGTATGACGCATCCGGAGAATTCGCCATTCAGGTCGGACTGCCCGCCAAAAGTGGCGTCTCTGGCAGCATTATGACGATGGTGCCCGGACGATATGGCATTGGACTGGTCGGACCTTCTCTGAACCGCATGGGCAACAGTACAGCGGGTGTACACTTGCTGGAGACCATGTCGCGGGATTTGGATTGGAGCTTGTTTTAGTTAACGAATAAAAGGGTACTCCCAGCCTTCGCAGCTTACGGGAATACCCTTTTTTACTTACCAGATATGTTAAACGGTTTGGCCATTAACCAGCTTGATATGAATGCGGAACGGATCAGCTACATACTTGGTACCCTCACGTTCCTCTACTCCATAGCCTGCCGTAGTCAAACGGGCAACAACGGCCTCCAGTTCCTTTTGATCCGGCACAATTAACTCAAAATAATCCAACCCTGCGGCATGCTCAGGAGCTGGGAGAGCCCCTTCCCCTGCCCATATATTCAAACCCATATGGTGGTGGTAACCACCTGCGGATACGAACATAGCAGACGAGCCATAGCGACATGTAATATCAAAACCGAGCACATCGCAATAAAATTGCTGCGCCTTGAGCAAATTAGACACATGGAAGTGAACATGCCCAATTACCGTTCCTTCGGGCAATCCTTGCCAAGGTAGGTTCTCGGAAATAGCGACCAAGCCTTCTGCATCCACAGGATCTGTTCCCATAATGTAATATCCGTTAGCATCTTTCTTCCACTGATCACGAGGACGATCCGCATAGATTTCTATCCCGTTATTATCCGGATCATGGATATACAGAGCTTCACTTACATCATGGTCCCCCTGTCCGATTTCAATCTCATGAGCAAGCAGATTACGCAGTGACAGGCCCAGAACCACGCGGTTCGGTACAAGAATAGCAAAGTGATACAATCCGGCTGCGGATTGGCGTGGAAGAATAACTGCATTTTCAATAAACTTAAGGGTTAGCAGCGGTTGCTTTCCATCGACTGTCAATTCAGCGGTATCCGCCGTTTGACGCAGCAGTTGAAAACCAACGACCTCGGTATAAAATTGAATAGAGCGCTCCAAGTTACTAACCTTTAATGAAACCTGCCCGATTCTGGTGTTGTCATGGATATGTGCTCTCATGAGATTTCCCTCTTTCTACATGGATTGGAGGACTACGCTAATGATAAATTACTGTTCTGTTGAGGTACGACGGCTAAACAAAGAATCCAGAGACAAGCGAGTCGTCGGCGCAAATACCAAATGCAATGCTACCAGAATAAAGGCAATATCCAGCTCATACCCTGCTCCCTGACCATTACCCATCAGACCGCCGGACAATTTGGCTGTGAAAATCGCACCGATTAATACAATAACAAAAAGCCCAGATACATAACGGGTAAGCAATCCAAGAATTAAAGCAATTCCTCCGACTAACTCAATTACTGCAACAACATAACCTAAAAATCCTGGGACGCCAATACTGGAAAACCAGCCAGCTACATTGCCCAGCCCCATTTGAAATTTAGCAATTCCGTGCGCCAAAAACAAGATACCCAACGCCACCCGCATAATTGTTGAAATGTTTCTGCTTGCTGAACTCATATTTATCTCTCCATTCTGAATATTTTTTGCACTCGTATGAGCACATAATAATAATTATTTTATATTACTAATAATTTGGTTAAAAAATAAAATGATCTTGCTCTAAGTTGTAACTTATATAAGTACGATTCAAGCTCAAATTATTAGTAATACGAATAATTATTTTGTAATGTGAATTTATCATAAGAAACTATAGTCTGTCAACAAAATATTTGGTATAATAAATAATAAATTAGTATTTATTATATTCCCTTGAAGGAGGAACGCTCCATGGGTATAGGATGCAACATACGCGCTGCGCGTAAACGTAAAAATTTATCCATCCAGCAAATATGCGAACGAACCGGATTATCTCAAGGTTTTATGAGTCAAGTGGAAAACAATAAAACCTCCCCTTCCATTGCTACACTGGACAGCATCGCTAATGCACTTAAGGTACCCCTCGCTTTTCTGCTGCTCAAAGAAGAGGAACGGATGCAGGTGATTCGCAAGGACGAGCGACGCCAAACGATTTATGGCAAAAATAAGCTTCAGGTTGACCATTTGGGGGGCCAAGGTAACATCAAAATGATGCTGGTGGACATGCCGCCAGGCTCATCCACAGAAGAAGAGCATGCTCATGCGGGTGATGAGATTCATTTTGTTATGGAAGGCACAGTATATGTGGAGCAAGGCGAGGATTCGGCTACCCTCGAAGCAGGAGATTCCTTTAGCTGGAGAGCAGCCATTCCGCATTATGCCAAAAACATTGGAGAAAACAACGCCCGTATTTTGATTTCTGTATTTCTCGAAGCAGAGAATGACGCTTAAATTTCATCAAAAAAAGCGCGTACCGGGAAGTCGTTTTTTCACTTCCACGGTACGCGCTTTTTATATTTCAACTCTATTTTTTCTTGGCTGCGTCAATGTCTCCAGGATTCATACCTTCCCAAATGTTAGGGATACTTATGTTCTCTGGATGCTCAAATACGAGGAATGCTGTCGGTAAATACCGCTCGCCGTATTCAGATGAAGGTTTATTTACAATGGCATGATCCTTGACGAGCACGGTCGATGATCCACCATCCAGATTAGCACCGATAACCGCTCCGTGTTTAAGTAAAATGTTTTGCATATCATACAAATTGGCACCGATGCTGTAACCTGGCTGACGACCGTCGATGGTCACAAAAATAATCGCGCCGTCTGCTCTTTGCCCCATTGCCGTACGGGGAGCAATTCCCCATCCTTCGCTTGCATTGCGAATGAGACCTTTACCATTCACGATCAAGCGTGGCTGGAAGGTAACCGCTTCTTGCACATTCATTTTGGACAGCTCGGACAGCGAGTAATGCCCGGCCACCATTTTGCCTTGCTTATCAATCCCTACGATTTGGGCTGAAGCGTTTTTCCCCATATCATTGTAGTATAGCTGGCCCTGTGAAATAACAACGCCGATCGGCTTAAATCCATTCCCATTCCAGTTGGGATCGGCAAAGCCGCCGCCATTTACGCCCGCAACGGCTCCCAAGCGCTCAACCATACTGGATACTCTTTCTCCTTTACCTACCTTGGCAGGAATCCCGAGTCTGATTTTAGTGGGGTCATGCACCGTCATCACATAGCCGTGATAATTGCGACCAGATACCTCTTCTACTTCAACCAACGGCGTTTGTTGGAATTTGGTTGGTGTCAGATCAGGCAGCTTGATCGTATGTCTGTCCTTCTCCTCGCCCATTTGCTCGAAACGGGCCGAATATTCGGCCACTCGCTTCTGCGCCTCCTCCTCACCAATAAAATATTTTGCCCAGTGACGATGTTGTGTTGTGATCAGCGTATCCGCCGCCAAGTAGCGCATATCCTTGCCAGATGGCGTTAAAAACAGCCACGCGCCGCCTCCGACTCCTGCGAGCAGTAGTACAATAAAAAGCCGCGACATAAAGCGACCGAATTTTCCTTTTCGTTTCTTTTTTTTGTTATTCTGCCTGCGGGCTGCTGCACGCTGTGGCAAGACTTCCGGTTTCATTCGTCATCTCTCCTGTATGCTGACTTCTGTCTTGAAATAGCTGATAGGGTTTGTTGTTCAAGACAGCCATGCTGCTGATTCTGATCCTCAGAGGGTAACATATCGGCAGCGACATCTAACGACAATATCATAAACTAATTTTGTAGAATGATAGTGTCAATTTTTTAACAGATTCATCATACCGAAAAAGAACACAATAAACCAGCCCTCCACATGAAAGTAAAGGACCGATTGGAAAATTATATTAAAATTCACGCTTGGTCGGAACACGTTTCGTTGCCGTTGCATTCCCTTTTACGGTGCGGACTCGGGTACAAGCAGCATGAACAGTTCTTTCATTTGCTGGCGCTTGAGCTTCGGACTAAGCACATACAAAGTATCCCCCGGCTTAATCACCGTCGTGCCTCTCGGAGCTATAATTTGCTCCTCTCGAATAATAGCGGTGAACAAAATGTCATCGGGAAGCTGCATATCCTGAATCGCTGTGCCCACAATGGACATCCCCTCCTGCACCTGAATGTGATTAATCTCCGAGGTGGTTTTCCCTAGAGATACCAATTCCAGGAGCGAGGGCGACGACGTTTCGTTAGGGTCCATTAAGCCGAGCTTCACCGCCAGCCACGAAATGGTCGTACCTTGTATAATGGCCGAGGTAAGCACGACGAAGAATACGACATTGAAAAACAGCGGCCCCACATCCATTTTATCCAGCAGTGGATAGGTAGCCAGTACAATCGGTACTGCTCCCCTTAGTCCTGCCCAGGATAACAGCGTCTTTTCGCGTATAGAGTACCTGGAAAAAAGCAGGCTCAGGAACACGCCAAGCGGACGGGCTACGAGCATCAGGATGAAGGAAAGCGCCAAGCTTTGCCACACAATGCCGAGCAACTGACCGGGAAAAACCAACAGTCCGAGCAGGACGAACATCATGATCTGCACCATCCAGGCGAAGCCGTTGTTAAAATGAATAATAGACCGCTTGTAGGTCAGGTCCGAATTACCCAGCACGATGGCCATGACATATACCGCCAGCAAGCCGCTTGCCTCCAGTAAGGATGCGGCCGCATACGTTAAGACCGCAAATGCCAGCGCCATCACAGGATACAGACCGGATGAATCAAAATTCATTTTATTAATGGCATATACAGCTATGCGTCCAAGCACAAAACCAACGGCCAGACCAAAACCCATTTCCCATAAAAAAAGCAAAATATGTACCCAAATGGATTGCTCAGGGTGATGTATCAGCTCAATCAACGTTACCGTGAGAAAAACGGCCATCGGATCATTACTTCCAGATTCCGCTTCCAGCGTGGACGTAATTCGTTTCTTGATATTTTTACCACCTAAAACGGAAAACACTGCTGCCGCATCCGTCGATCCTACAATAGCTCCGAAAAGCATGGATTCCATCCAACTCACGCCTAAAATAAACTTGGCGACAACGCCAATGACCACAGTTGTAATAATGACGCCAAGCGTCGATAGTGACATCGCAGGCCGAATGACTGGCTTAACATCTGCAAATTTCGTTTGCATCCCGCCTTCAAACAGAATAACGATGAGCGCGAGAATGCCTACTAACTGCGTTATAAACGCATTATCAAAATAAATAAACTGACTGAGCACCATCCCGACTGCAATAAAAAATACGAGCGCAGGCATGCCGAAACGACTGGAGAATTTGGTAGTCAGTACGCCAACCAGCAGCAAGCCGGACAGCAAAAGCACAATAAAATTAATAACAGTTGTCTGTTCCATACGACGGCTTCTCCTATCCTGAAAATAATGTTCATTTTTTCGCCTTTTATCTATATACCCTCAAATCACACAGAATACTAATCTTAGTTTAAAAAAATATATATAATCAAAAAACCAGCTCATGAACTGTGCTAATTGGCACTCCATGAGCTGGCTTGTATGTTTCTATATAGCTCGGGCTGCGAAAGCTCCGCGCTTTATGCTTTGGGCTGAATCATATTTGCTGGAACGACATATTGGTTGAACTGCTCTTCGGTCAACAATCCGCTACGCATAGCCGCTTCTTTGAGAGACAGCCCTTCCGCATGTGCAAGTTTGGCGATTTTAGCCGCATTTTCATATCCGATATACGGATTTAATGCTGTCACCAGCATCAGTGAATTGTTCAAATTATGCTCAATTTTAGTGAGATCCGGCTCAATGCCGACCGCACAGTTATCATTAAAGGCTACAATTGAATCCGCTAGCAGATTCACGGATTGCAGGAAATTATAAATAATGACCGGCTTAAACACGTTCAGCTCAAAATTGCCCTGACTCGCAGCAAAGCCGATAGCTGCATCATTACCCATGACCTGCGTAACGACCATTGTAAGTGCCTCGCTCTGGGTCGGATTGACCTTACCCGGCATGATCGAGCTGCCCGGCTCGTTAGCAGGAATCGTGATTTCACCCAAGCCGCTACGCGGGCCGCTTGCCAGCCAGCGCACATCGTTGGCGATTTTCATCAAATCAGCAGCAAGCGCTTTAACGGCTCCGTGTACGGCAACCACTTCATCATGACTCGTCAGCGCATGGAATTTGTTTGGTGCGGATGTGAACATTTTACCAGTGAAGCTGGAAATTTCCGCAGAGGTTCGGTCACCGAACTCTGGATGAGCGTTAATACCCGTGCCCACGGCTGTACCGCCAATTGCAAGCTCCTTCATATATTGAACGGTGTCGATGATGATTCGCTTGCTTTTATCCAGCATGGCATACCAGCCGCTGATTTCCTGACCCAGTGTAAGCGGCGTGGCATCCTGTAAGTGGGTACGTCCAATTTTAATAATATCCTTGAATTGCTCTGACTTCTGCTGGAAGGTTTCTTTCAGCTTATCTATAGCAGGCAGCAAGTGATCCTCCACTGCAATCACACCCGCTACATGAAGCGCCGTCGGAAACGTATCATTCGAGCTTTGCGACATGTTCACATCGTCATTAGGATGCAGCTTCACATCCTGTCCCTGCTCTTGCAGCCACTGGCTCCCTAGATGAGCAATCACTTCGTTCACATTCATATTGGATTGCGTACCGCTTCCTGTCTGCCATACGACCAATGGGAAATGGTCATCGACCCGTCCAGCAAGAATTTCGTCTGCCGCATAAATAATGGCGTCCTGCTTCTCCTGTGGCAGCTTGCCCAACTTATAATTGCTGATCGCAGCACTCTTCTTGAGCACTGCGAAAGCCTGAATAACCTCTAATGGCATTTTCTCCGAGCCAATCGGGAAATTTTCCTTGCTGCGCTGTGTTTGCGCTCCCCACAGACGATCTGCCGGTACTTTGATTTCACCCAATGTATCTTTTTCGATGCGGTAGTTCAACTCATTTCCTCCTCTTGGCCTATGTAATTCAGACAAAATATGGTGACTTCCTTGCCTATTATACATTAAATTTCAAAGGTTATCATATATTTTGCAAGCGCTTTTTTACGATTAGGCCGGAGGAGGAATGTATCGTGAGCTACAAGCGGGCTCTCACGGGTTCAGCTAATGGAGATATTGCCTTTAGCACGAACCTCTTTTCTGCCGAGTAGCTTATTCAACGCGTCGATATAAGCTCTGGCGCTGGCTTCCAAAATATCTGTACTCGCGCCTCTTCCGCGGGCGGTGAACTCTCCTTGTCTCAGAACAGTATGCACTTCACCCAGTGCATCCTTACCGTACGTTACAGACTGGATCGAATAATCCTCCAATTCCACTTCTTCACTACTGGCCTTGTCAATAGCATGAAAAATCGCATCTACAGAGCCGTTGCCCATCGCCACTTCATCAATTGCTGTTCCATCCTGTTTAATCAGTCGAATGGATGCTACCGGAACCGACTGATTGCCATAGGATACCTGGATGGAATCCAACGTGTAAATTTGAGGAGAGGTGCTGCGGCTCTCATCCATCAGGACGAGCAGATCTTCATCCAGCACCTGTTTTTTCTTGTCCGTCAAGATTTTAAATTTACGGAACGCCTCCTGAAGCTGCTCTTCTGTCAAAGCATCAAACCCCATGTCTGCCAACTTTTCCTTGAATGCATGCCGGCCTGAGTGCTTGCCAAGTACAAGCTTACTCGTCTTCAAGCCGATGCGCTCCGGGGAAACGATTTCATATGTCGTACGCTCCTTAAGCATCCCGTCCTGGTGGATACCAGACTCGTGGGAAAAGGCATTCGCTCCAACAATGGCCTTGTTCCCTGGTACGGCCATCCCGGTGCGTTTGCTCACCAGACGACTGGTAGCATAAAATTCCTCCAGAACGAGATCCGTTTTTGCGTCATACAGCTCGGTTCTCGTATCAAGGGCGAGCGCGACCTCCTCCACCGGTGTATTTCCGGCACGTTCCCCGATGCCATTGATTGTACCTTCAAATTGATCTACACCATTACGGATAGCCGCAAGTGTGTTAGCTGTTGCCATCCCGAGATCATCATGACAGTGGGTGCTGAGCTGTATCTTTTCGATGCCAGGCACCTGGGCTTTTACCACTCTGAACATTTCACCAAACTGATCCGGTGAAGCATAACCAACAGTATCCGGCAGATTAACGACCGTTGCTCCAGCCCGGATCGCCATATCCACGACCTCGCAAATAAAGTCCAACTCGGTACGACTGGCATCCTCCGCCGAAAATTCCACCTTGTCAAAATATTTGCGCCCATAACGAATGGCTGCGGCTGCGGTTTCCAGTACCTTCGTCTTGTCCATTCGCAGCTTGTGCTGGCGGTGAATGGGTGAGGTAGCCAGAAACAGATGAAGACAAGCGTCTTCCGCTCCCCTCAGCGCCTCTCTGACCGCATCTATATCCTGCTCTTTCGACCGCGCAAAACCAACCAAGGTTGAATTAGTAACCTGTTTGGCAATCTCCTGCATGCTGAATATCTCACCTGGCGAGGTAGCCGGAAAACCGGTTTCTATCCGATCTACGCCCAATTTTTGCAGTTGAAGGGCAATTTCGACCTTTTCTGTACTGGTCAGACTAACTCCTGGTGATTGTTCTCCATCTCTTAACGTTGTGTCCAACACCCATATTTTGCGCATTCAGAACCCACCTTTGGTTTTATTGTAGGAGATGCTCGATATAAAAGATTTACAATTCAATTTATTCATCCGATCATCTGATGTTTAGGATTAAAAAAATTATGAATGTTCCAAATGCTTTTGCAGTTCCAGCTTGGTGCCGTCCAAATGCTGAATGCTGTACAGCTCGGCAGCTTTGGCATCCTGATCTCGGATCGCCTCATATATTTTCTCATGCTGAAGTGTAAAAGGATTTTGCATCGCCGGATCGGTTACGAGATTTTTTAACGCCTTCCGAATCGCCTCTACAAAGCTGCGATACACGTCTGTAAGCACTTTATTACGTGTAGCCCCTGCAACAGCCAAGTGAAAAGTGATATCCGCATCCAGATACCCGTTCAAATCTCCAGCTGCCAATGTCACGGCACGACGGTCCAGCGCCTCGCGCATCAAGCGTAAATCCTCATCCTTACGTCGTAAAGCAGCCAGCCTGGCAATTTCCAGCTCCAACACACTCCGCACCTCATAGACCTCAATAATTTCAGCTCGGCTCAGTCGGTAATCCAAAGGCTCTTGGGAAGTCGTCGGTTGGCTGACAAAGGTTCCGTGTCCTTGTTTTTTCTCTAATAGACCGGCATGTACGAGAACGCTGACCGCTTCACGCACTGTGGAACGTCCTACTCCAAAAAGCTTCATCAGCTCAGGCTCTGTTGGAATTTTTGCACCCACATCCCATTCACCAGCAGTAATTTTTCGTTGCAGCTGTTCAGCCACCTCATCGGCGATTTGCTTGCGTTTGACGGCTTGAAAAGGCAACATTTCCTGATTCATCTGATCATCTCCTGTTTCGTATCATACTATAGCGGCTTGCCATCCTGCAACCTGTTTTTATTTTCCCTTCCTCTCCTTATCAGGCTTCTGCCTGTAATACTTGTCTTCGTACCTCTCCCGTCAACCAAATAAAGCCCGTACCGTTAGAAACGATACAGGCTTATTTTGATAAAATATAGGCTAGGATTTCGATTGTGCAGGTGTGACACAATATAAACGGCTGGTTGTTTCAAAAATATGGCCTGGAGCAAGCGCAATCAGTCCGATATCCTCCGCTGGCAAATCCGGACGATTCGGCGCATTGATCATGTTCATTTGCGGCTCAGGACAGATGAATTCCTTGTTTGCTTTATTATTCCAGATCATCCAATGCTTATAGGCCGTGCCTACATCGTATACGAGAGTAGCGCCTGTCTTAGTGTGTGTCAGTTCCATATAGTTGCGTCCATTTTGCGGAGCTGCCGTGTAATGATTATCCATGGAGGCAAAATAAGGACTTACTCCCGTTGTCTTCAGCAGTTCCTCTTCCGGCGACAATGGCTGGAACTGTCCTGTGGCTAACAACCGCTCTGTCAGCTCCCTACGCTCACCGATAGTAACCTTAATTTTGTAGTCTTCCGGCGAACTATCCGGTACGAATGGAACCCGAATAGCCGTGTGAAAGGCAAACAGGTTTGGAATTGGCTGATCACCCTCGTTGTGGATCACATAACGCTGATGCAGTCCAAATTCGTCCAGGCTGTACGTCAGCTTGATGGTAAAGGTGAACGGCAAATAGTGAAACATGGGGTGTCCTTCCCTCACATGCTGATTCATTACCACATAGCTGCCCTGTTCTCCAGATCCGTAGTCCTCAACCTCCCATCGGACGGTGTGTAAAAAACCGTGCAAATGGTTGTGGGTTGCCGTTTCATTGATGGGCAGTTCATATGTAACTCCATTCCACAGGAATTTGCCATCCTCATACCGATTCGGAGGATACAGGAAAGGAATCCCATAGACTGACGGGCTTTGTTTAAAAGCCTCTATGCTGTCAGCTTCCGGCTCGCGGAGAAATGAATATCCCGTCTCATTGTCACGAAAAGAAATCAGATTTGCGCCGTTTCCCGGCAGGGCTACCGCCTCATAACGCCCAAATTTAAGGCGAATCGCCGGTATTCCATAATAAAGGTCACCAATTGCAGCATGCTGATGTGTCATCAAAAATCCTCCTTGATGAATGACGATGGTTAATGAAAGCGTTTAGCTTTTGGCTTGACTATACCATGCTGAGCAAAAAAATTCCATGCCAACGCAAAAAAACGACGCCCCGTAAGGCATCGTCCTTTCCAAGTCACTACACATAGCGCCCCTGCTTGGGTACAGCCGTATGCTCAAAATCCTCCGCCAGTCGTTCCAACTGGGTCGTCAGCTCATTTCCCTGCATGTAGTGACCGTGTCCCGTAACGGCAATCTCTGGCTTTAAACCGGACAGCAGTTCTACTGACCGCTGCGCAGCCTGCCAATCTGTCGTAAAATATGCAGGCGGACCGTGTATTTCTTTTTCCTGTAAAATAACCGCCAGCGCCGATTCCTGTTTTACGGTAATAAAAGCATCTCCGGCTACCAGCAACCGTCTGCGTTCATGAAAAAGCGATATGTGACCCGGCGTGTGCCCAGGTGTATGCAGCCACTTCCAACCAGGCGCACCAGGCACACTGCCATCCTCAGGCAGACGGGTGATGCGATCATCCAGATCAATGGCATCATTGGGATATAAAAAGGAAACGCTCGACAGCAGCCCTCCAGCCACACTGGGATCAGGTTGTTGGTAATCCTTCATCCCTGTCAAGTAAGGAAGCTCCAGAGGGTGCGCATACACAGGAGTGCCCCAATGCTGAACCAACTCAATGACCGATCCCACATGATCAAAATGCCCATGAGTGAGCACAATAGCAACGGGAGGGCCAGCGAACCGTTCCTCAGCCAAGCGAATAATCGAGTCTGTAAACCCCGCCATCCCCGTATCCACCAGTACCCAGGATCGACTTCCCGGCTCCCCGATAAAACACACATTTACAAACAGCGTCCGTAAGCTCAGAAGATCGGGAGCAGCCTCTTCATTTGCCGTCATTCCTTCGGTGAACAGATGATTTGCCAAACCGTCATCCTCCCCATTCACATGGAATTTGCTGTCATCATCGACCTATAGGCTTCCCCCATGTCGGCAGATTATGCATTATGCGGACACTGCTAAATATAATCCGCTTGTCACGAAAATAGACCATGTTTACATTACTCGGGTAATTTACTCCAAGCCGCATCAAGCAAATAATCAAATAAATCATCATTCTCTTCAATCCAGGCATCCATACGCAGCATCTCTTCCTCTACGCGTGGCTCGCCTGCAAAATGAAGACTGTAATCCCACTCCTTGCCCCTTTTGCTATGGAACGTAATTTCGTATACAGAGGTTTGTCCATCTACTCCAAACACGACCTGACCCAAGTATGCACCATTCTCATCTCTAGTCATTTGTGCCAGTTGAATATGTACTTCTTTTACTTCCTGAGATGCATTTTGATCCGTCATTCATCTATCCGCCCTTTCATCTTCTCCAAAATGTACCAAAACTAATTTGTGAACCTTTTCGTTACATTGTACAATATATAAGCCGTGTGTGGAATTTGCAAAAAACTGCGCAGGCAACCCAAGCCCTGTAAGGGCCTTTTCGTGAAATGGAGGAAAGTTACATGTCAGATTTTCAACAAAAATTGCAAAAATATGCCGAGCTAGCCGTTAGGGTGGGGGCTAATGTCCAGCCTGGGCAAACCCTCATCGTTCATGCTCCCATTCTGTCCGCTGAACTTGTGCGGCTTATTGTCAAATCCGCGTATACCGTTGGAGCAAAGCTGGTTAAGGTAAAATGGAGCGACGAAGCCATCACTCGCCTACAGTATGAACTGGCTCCTGATGAGACTTTTAATATTCCTCCCAAATGGTATGCGGCCGAAATGACCGAAGAGGTCGAGAACGGCGCAGCAGTACTGCATATCATAGCAGATAATCCGGATTTGCTTCAAGGTATCCCGTCCAGTCGCATTACTGCGGCTCAGCGCGTACGTTCACATGAATTGCGCCAATACCGTGAACTTCAAATGGCCGATAAATTCAGTTGGGCTCTGATTGCTTACCCTTCTGAAGAGTGGGCTGCTAAAGTATTCCCGAATCTGCCAGCTTCCGAACAAATGGATAAGCTGTGGGAAGCCATTTTCAGCACCGTACGTGTCGATCTCGACAACCCGGTAGAAGCATGGAAAGAGCATTTGAAGACACTCTCCAGCAAATCAGACATTTTGAATGCCAAACGCTATAAAAAGCTGCATTATTTGGCCCCGGGGACTGATCTGACCATCGAATTGGCAAAAGATCACCTGTGGGTTGCAGCCGAAAGCGTCAATCAGCAGGGACATTCCTTCGTAGCTAATATGCCTACCGAGGAAGTGTTTACTGCCCCGCTCAAAACCGGAGTGAACGGCAAAGTAAGCAGCACCAAGCCGCTAAGCTACAGCGGAAATATTATCGACAACTTTACACTGACCTTTGAAAACGGGCGCATTATAGATGTGCAGGCTGAAACAGGATTGGAGACTCTTCAACATCTCGTTGAAATGGATGAAGGCTCCCACTACTTGGGCGAAGTCGCTCTTGTGCCCCACCAGTCCCCCATTTCGGATAAGAACATTTTGTTCTATAATACGTTGTTTGATGAAAATGCTTCCAACCATCTGGCCATCGGCAATGCCTATGCATTTAACCTGAAAGGCGGCAAGGACATGAATCAGGAGCAGTTGGCAGCCAACGGCCTGAATTCCAGTCTGACACACGTCGATTTTATGATCGGCTCAGGTGAAATGGACATTAACGGCGTCACCGAGGATGGTACCGAGGAACCCATCTTCCGCAAAGGAAACTGGGCGATCTAAAAAGACAAAAAAGGCTCACGCCGCTTTTTCATGCGGAGGAGCCTTTTTTCTTCATTCAACGGGTTATGTCACAGATATTTTACAAATTACGAAGCCACTGATTCACTGTAATTCCAAAGATAATTTGTACTATGCTAATGATTAAAAAGACAATAAGGCAGCTTATGATTCTTCGATTCGTGGATTGGTGCATGGATAATGAAGATTTTACATAAAACATGCTGCCCAATATCCCAAAACACAAACC
Source organism: Paenibacillus terrae (assembly GCF_005217525.1). GTDB lineage: Bacteria > Bacillota > Bacilli > Paenibacillales > Paenibacillaceae > Paenibacillus > Paenibacillus terrae_C. The sequence continues at coordinate 445,880 of NZ_PNXQ01000016.1, forward strand.
AAAGATACCCGCAAACAGCCACCCTATGACCAAGCTGACTACAACAAAAGCCCAGCTCCAGCCGGGAACTTTAGCCACAGGCACGTAAGGCTGATTGGAACCCAGATATACGCCATCCACGGCCAGATCCGCTTTGTTACCAATGACGACAACATTTACAGCTTTATTCGTCAATCTGATGGGGAAATCGACCAAATTCAAAAAAGCATTCTGGCTTTTAACCTTCTGTACGCTTCCATTCACAATAATTTTCCCTCCACCGAGGCTACGCTTGTACTCAATTTCATACTGAGTTCCATTATCTTCTACATTCCATTTTGCCATTGCTCTACTCCTTTCAAGTTTTAGGGTAGCCGTAGATATACTTCCGACATTTCCTAATTCAGCATTTTGCATCATTCGATTCCCAACGCTTGATAGACGAACTAAACCGTTTCGATCTCTATATTGCTGATTTGAAATCGCTCTTGGAATTGTTGCAAAATGCTCATTTATGTACTGTAAAAATCATAACATAAGCTGCAAGTTAAATAATGGAAAAAGGCCGCTTATTAGCGACCTCTTCGTGTATTTCATATTGTATTGGTGTTAATTCTTATGTCCAATTTTAGCTTTGTAAGCAAGGGAATACTGGTCAGCGGCTAAAATCGCATCCAACACATCGCCCGCCGTTACAGCAAATGGCAGGTTGTGAGCGGTTTCGCCTTCCTTCGTCGCCGCCTGAGCTACACGGTACAGATCCTCGCGGGAGGCTTCCTGAAGCTTGACATCCTCCAGTGTGACGGGCAGATCCAGCTTCAGATAAAAATCGATATACCGTTCCACCTCGGCCAAAGGTCTTTTTTCCAACGCAAGCTGTACCAAGGTGCCGAAAGCCACCTTCTGACCATGCGTCAGATGATGAATATCCCCTTCCAGCACGGTAAAACCGTTGTGTATCGCATGTGCGCCTGCCAAGCCACCACTTTCGAATCCTAGCCCACTCAGCAGCGTATTAGCTTCCACTACTGCTTCAAGCGCAGGTGTAACCACTTTGCGCTTCACGGATTCATAAGCTTGCAGTCCGTAATCGAATAGAACCTCTTCGCACTTGGCCGCAATCGCTTCGGCTGCCAAGGTTGGCAAGCCACCAGCCATCGTTGTAGCCCGAGCCTCGATAACCGCACGAGCTTCAATCCATGTTGCCATCGCATCCGCAATGCCAGAAGAGAGGAACAATGGCGGTGCTTGGGAAATAACCTTCGTGTCGACTAGGATCAAACTTGGATTTTTACTAAAAAATGAATACGTATCAAATGCACCCTCATCCGTGTACAAGACAGATAGCGCACTGGTTGGAGCATCCGTGGAAGCTGTCGTTGGAATAATCACAACCGAGGAACCTAGCACCTCATTAACCGCCTTGGCGGTATCCAGCGTCTTGCCGCCGCCTACACCAATGACAATATCGACATGCCCGCTTCGTCCCTGATCAGCAATACGGTTCACTTCATTTTTGGACGCTTCCCCTTGAAACTCCACCTTTACCGAAGCAAGCCCCGCTTGTTCCAGACTTTTCACTACCCGGTCGGCTGCGATACCCCATACCAGCTTGTCAGCAATAACCAGAGCAGTATGACCTAATGGCTTGACATATTCACCCGTTTTATCAAGCACATTTTTCCCTTGCACATATTTACCCGGACTAATAAATACCTTTTCACTCATCGTTCAACGCTCCCTTCCAAGTTTGTACAATTCCTATTATACGGCTGAAAGGGCACACATCTCAATTTCAAACCCCAGATCTTCAATCATTTGATGATCGGCTGTGACTTCTTGTCCATCTGTCGTTAAATAATCTCCTACGAAAATCGAATTGGCTGCATACAGGGATAAGGGCTGTAGTGTCCCTAAATTCAGCTCCCTTCCGCCTGCAACACGAATTTCCTTGGATGGACAAATGAACCGAAACAGCGCCAGTATCTTTAATGCTCTGATCGGAGATGTGCGCTTTGCTCCTTCCAGCGGGGTTCCGGGGATCGGATTCAGAAAGTTAACCGGAATGGAGTCGGCACCGAGTTCTCGTAAAGCATAACCCATCTGGACGATTTCCTCATTCGTTTCCCCCATTCCGATAATCACGCCGGAGCAGGGTGACATCCCGTGAGAATGAGCCATTTTAACCGTTTCAACACGTTGGTCGTATGTATGTGTGGTTGTAATGGACGGATAGTTGGCCTTGCTCGTATTTAAATTGTGATTGTAACGATGGACTCCTGCCTCTGCCAACCGGCGGGCCTGATCTCCTTTGAGAATCCCCAGGCATGCACAAATTTTAAGTGGCATCGTACTGGTAATTTCCTGTACCGCCTCAATTACCTGATCCAGCTCTCGATTCGTTGGGCCCTTGCCGGAAGCTACGATACAATATGTACCTGCTTTCCTTGCTAACGCTTCACGGGCTCCGGCCAGCAGAGACTCCTTGTCCAGCATACTGTATTTACTGACAGGTGCCGTGGATACGATCGATTGTGAACAATAGCCGCAATCCTCCGGACACAGGCCGCTTTTGGCATTCATAATCATGTTGAGCTTTACCTTTTTACCGTAGAAATGATGACGCACACGGAATGCAGCTTGCATAATCGGTAAGATTTCCTCATTGTCCGCTCCCAGCACCGCCAATCCTTCTTTCAGCGTCACATTGCTGCCGTGGATCGCTTTTTCTGCCAGCGAGTCCCAATCCGTAACCTCATTGGACCAATTCATACTTCATACCTCCCTAATTTAAATAAGCATCTAAACAGATATGTTTATCCAGGATAAATTGCCTTTTTTAATTGTCAACCCAATAGGTATATAGTAGGTTTACAATAATACAAACATCATATCAATTCGTGTCTTATGTGTAAAGAAGTCAAAATCAAAAAAGCGACCCTCTATCGTTCATGGGTCGCTTCAAGGATGATTTAATTATAGAATGTCTACTTTTCTGTCCGGTGAATCCTGATTTACGAGACTCCGGCTTCCTCCATAAGAATCGGCTGCTTCAACAGCCGAATACGCGAAATTCGCTTGTTCTCGATTTCTTCTACAACGAACTGACAACCTTCAAATTCTACAGACTGACCCGGCTGTGGCGGGATAATCTCAACATGCGAGTACAGCCAGCCCCCTACTGTATCATAATCCTCATGATCCAGATTCAATCCAAAGCGATCATTCACTTCATCAATTAACAGCATACCGTCAATGGAAAATTCCTCGTCATTAATCTGCTCACAACCCGGACGCTCCTGATCAAACTCATCCTGAATCTCACCAACGATCTCTTCCATAATATCCTCCAGTGTCACCATACCCGAAGTACCTCCGTACTCATCAATCAGAATCGCAATTTGTGTCTTGCTACGCTGCATGCGTTTGAGCAAATCGCTAATTTGTGTAGATTCAGGAACGGCAAGAATCGGGCGGATCATCGTACGGGTATCCAGTTTGTTCGCCCGCAGAAGATCCTTAATATGGATAAAGCCGATAATATGGTCCTTGTCCTCGGCACAGATTGGATAACGCGTTCTCATGCTTTCCGTCGCAATCGCGAGATTTTCCTCTGTGGACTCATTGCTGTACAAACAGATCATCTCGGTACGCGGAATCATGATTTCCCTGGCGGTCGTGTCGGTAAAATCAAATATATTATCAACAAGCGCCAATTCCGTATTATCAATTAGTCCGCTCTTATTACTTTCCTTCATCAGAATGCGTATTTCATCCCCCGTATGCGCGGAATCGTCATATTCAGATACCGGCTCCAGACGGAATAAACGCAGCAGGCTGTTCGCCATGCCATTCAACGCCCATATGAATGGATACATCAGCTTGTAAAACCAAGTCATCAGCATGGCCGAATACAGCGTAATGGTTTCAGATTTACGAATGGCTATCGTTTTGGGAGCCAACTCCCCCAGCACAATATGCAGAATCGTAATTACAATAAATGCAATGACCACGGCAGTACCATGTACATATACCGGTCCTAGCCCGGCGGCGGTAAATACAGGTTCGATCAAATGTGCAATGGCCGGCTCTCCGATCCACCCGAGTCCCAGCGAAGCCAGTGTAATGCCCAACTGGCAGGCAGACAGATAGGCGTCCAAATTGTGTAACATATTCGCGGCATATACGGCTTTTTTGTTACCCGCCTCTACCAATGTTTCAATACGGCTACTTCTGACTTTAACCATTGCAAATTCTGCAGATACAAAAAAACCGTTTAATAATACTAATGCAAAAACAATAATTAAGTTAAACATACTCGGTAAAGGGTCACTCAATATGCTCCCCGTCAGCCGTCATTACGGCAGACAGGCGCACCTCCTTCGGATAGTTTCATCATAGACAGAACGATAACACATCATTAGCAGCGTCAATTTCCCAACACGTTCACTCCTTCCGGCTTCCAAAAGCCTTATTCCGCATGATTGATTAAATCTTCATCAGCTTATATTCAATTATATAACTATACTCTATACAGTCAAACCACAAGCAATGTCAGAAAAATCGGTTTTCCCTAGCATTTAGGTCAGAAAGCTTCATTTTTCGCCTCTCACCACAAAGGAAGCAACTATATTTGAGAAAGTTTATAAACAAAATACATCCCCTGCCATCAGGCAGCGGATGTATTTTAATATATATGAAGGCATCAGCGAACCGGGGATGTACCCGGATTCCCGATGACGCCGGGATATTGATACAGCAAAGGCTCATCAAAAGTAGCATAGTCCAGGTTTACCATAAGTAGAATGGTGCGTCTTCCGGTAGAAGGATCACTGATAATAATGTGGTCACGACCAGCCGCTTCCAAAATACCCTTGAAAATTTTTGCGTTCCATTCCCGGTTATTTTCATAGGTCATATAAAAAGTACCCGTTTTGCCCAGATTCAGACGCAAAATATTTTCAATATAAGATTGCTCAAATTGTGGAGTCTGAGTCTGCACCACTGTACCAGTCGGTGTCATTGCGCTACCACTATTGACATGAGGGGGAAAGCCGCTCATGGGCTGCATGGTTCCCATTGGAGCCAACCTAGGCCATTCGGGGTACCCGCCGCCAGCAGGATAAGAGACAGGACGGTAAGCTTGCTGTGTAATCATGTTAATTCCTCCTAAAATGGTTTTAAATCATCCAAACTCATTTGTTACGCTTTAATAGACGGCAGGACAATCCTGTACAGTCGGGCTAAAGAAGCAATGCGCTTTGTAACGGCCGGTGTTAGTCTGGTTATACCAGGTATCCGGACAGTCCCCGGAAGGTCTGAAAAACCACAATGCATTCGAAGCCGGGCGAATCTTTTCCCCATTAATGACACGCCGGGCAAGACGAATGTCACGGTCACGGGCTCTTTGATAAAAGTACCCCTTTTGGGTAGCTTCAAATCCGCCGGGACTTTGAAACACCATGTCATTCATGAGGCGAATACCCTGAAAATCCAGGCAATTGGCCAAAATCCGATTTACTCCGACATTGCCGACCATGAGCATTCCCTGCTCTCCTTCTCCTTCAGCCTCTGCCCGCATAAGCCGGGCGAGTGTCCTTACATCCTCTGAGTTGACATTAATAACAGCCAACGTCTCTCCTCCTTGCTACTCAATCATATATCGTATCGTATGGTACAAATGCCCAATGGGTGACAGCGTGAGCGAAAAAAATAGCCCCGAAATTCGGGACTATCCTGCAGCAACGTATCCTTATATGAAAATTAAGTCGCCCATGTTCAGCCTGATTGTCAGGGCTCATAAATCATTTTTCGCGTCATACCGCCATCTACAACCAGATTTGTGCCTGTAACAAAGTCGTTGCCGGACTGGGTCAAATACAGACACGCCCGCGCGATGTCGGCAGGAGTTCCCACTCGGCCGGATGGATGCTGCTGATGGTCTTCGGGGCGTAGTTGCCCGTAATCCCCTGTCTCAATCCAACCCGGGCTAATACAGTTGACCCGAATCCCATCCTTTCCTAGCGATATGGCCATCGCGTGTGTAAGGGCTGCAATGGCTCCTTTGGATGCTGCATAGGCTTCTGTATCCGGTTCTGACATAAAAGCCCGTGTCGAAGTCATATTGACCACAGAGCCACCTTCCGGGTTACGTTTCATCACCTTGGCCGCTTCTCGTGTGGCTATAAAGCAACTGCGTACATTCGTATTCAAAATGTCGTCCCATTCCGCAACCGTTAACTCATATGGAGATTTCCATTTGGACACGCCTGCATTGTTAATCAGCGTATGAATGGTGCCATATTCTTCTTCCGTGGCACGGATCAGCGCAACAATATCTTCTTCCTTACGCACATCACAGGGAACAAAGATCGCCTGATGCCCTTCATTCCGTGCCGCAGCCGCAACAGCTGCCCCTACTTCCTCATTGTGATCGGCAAATACAACCTTGGCACCCTTGCCAGCGTAGGCCAAAGCGATCTCTCTTCCGATCCCATGTGCCGCACCTGTAACGATAACAACTTGTCCCTCAAATGACATGCTTATTCCTCCTCTATACACTTCCCTAGTATATATGTACCAAAATGTGCTGCACAAGAAACAAGAACATCCCCCCTGGCCTGTTGTATTGCAGGGGGATGCCCATGAATAAAGGGGGAATAAGCTTCTGTCTACATTTTAACCTGTTCCAAGCTATAGCGATTGAGACGCTGGAACCCGATGTACCGTGTACCCTGAAAGGTAAGACGCCCCTCATCCCCCTCGGCACATTGACCATATTCTTCCCCGCTTACCTTGAATTCCATCCGGTCGCCGCTCTCTACCTCGAAGGTTACATAATAGAAAGTATAGGTACGAGTCCCTTGCTCCTCCTGTCGCCTCTGTTGGAGATGTGTCCTTCTGGCCGTAATTCGGGAACCGACCGTCAATACAGGCTGCTTTTTATTCCGGCTCCATTCCATGACTTCCTTCCCCGCAGACAGTACGACAATACCCAACACGACTACGAAAAAAACGGGCAGTACCGTACCCAGCCAATCGAACATCCATAATGACTCAAATCCCATACACCGCACTCCTCTCCGCCAGGCATTCCACAGGGAACCGGCCGGGCATCCTCACATGACCTAAGCTTTCTGTAATAGTATATGTATGTTCCTGCCCAAATTTGATAGCAACCCTCAAGAACGCCAAGAGCCTCCGCGGAATGGTCCGGGAGGCTCAACTTATGGCGATATCAGTATGATACATCTGTTTATACATGTACAAGCTGGAGATAACGTTGTGTCTCATTCAAAACTTCATTTTCTTCTGCTTCGGCGTAACGCTCTGCACACTGCTTACAATCCTCTTCAGTCGTGCAGCCGTAGGCATCCTGGCAAGTGTAACAAAACTGAAGGTAGTATTGGGTTAACATTTGATCCTGATTCGCTCTCATGATTATCACTCCTATCGTTGTTTACAGGTTCAGTATAACAGTGGCTCATCCAGTATATTGTGATTTTTTTCACATATTGTCGTATAAAATTTAAAATCTTAAAAAATAAAACGCCCTGTGTCTCTTCGCTGTATCTGCATGGCCTTTTGAGGACGTGCAGATACAGGGAAAAGCACAGGACAATCACCCTGGTGAAGGTTATAGGATCCTCCAGTTGGCACCGCCATCCGTCGTTTTCAGCAACAATGATTTCTTATCATCCAGACGTTCCAGAAGCAGCCACCCTACCGTAGAAGAAGCGAAACGGAGCTTGACTGATCGAGGGTAATCCTTAAGCTTCGATGGCAATACTTTGCTGCCAGTAAGGGTTGTCCACGTCTTGCCCCCGTCCATCGTTCGCGTTATTCCCGCTGGGGTTACGATCCACCCTTCCTTATCATTTAGAAAAGTACGGCCGGGAATAACGGTGTTTCTATTACTGAGCAGCCCCAAAGACACATGGTTCCATTGCATGCCTGCATCAGCAGTAAACAGTCCGCTATACTTTGTACCGCTGTCTAAATAACAGAGAAGAGGAATCCAATACGAGGAACTATTTCCTTTAAAAGACTGCGGAGCTTCGGCTTTTGCTTGCGGACAACCCTGTATCTTGCTGGCTACCGGGGTCCAAGTCTTCCCTTGATTCGAAGTCTTATAAAGCTTAACACTGCTATCCAGATTAATTGCAACAAAACCCTGCTTGTTGCCATCAAAGCTCATTCCCGCCATGCTGCCCTGATCGGGCAGGCCCGAGCTTGACTCATTGGATGACAAGCCAGAACTTTGCGCAACTTTCTTCCATGTGGCTCCTCCATCAGTGGTATGATACAACAACTTTTGTTGATTCTGCTCATTCAGGTTTGTAGACGCCATAATCCATCCGGTAGACGGATTTACATATTGTATCGAGCTCACATGCTCCCCGCTTGGGAGCGCTGAAATATCCCAGCTCTGTCCCCCATCAGCGGTTCTGAGGATGACGGTTGCGGTTTTGTCCAGATTTTGACGGACAACCCATCCATGCTGGGAATCGGTAAAGCTAATATCCTTCCCATATTCAAGCTTGTCTTGAAATTGAACGTTTTCGGAAGGAGAAATATTATTCCAGGTATATCCACCATCATGCGTATAATAGAGTCGAAGCTCATTACGAGTAACTCCCCAAACGAAACCTTTGGTATCATCAATCAGATGGAAATCAGCTATTCGTGTCTGAACTACATATTTGGCATTGGGATCGCCCACCTTCGGCGTCATTGGTGGATTTATAGTTATCGTTTGTCCCTGGTCATCCGGTTCCTCAACCGGAGGTTTGGTTACGGTTTCTGCGGGTTCGGAAGAACAGCTAGCCAGCAGGATACCTGTCAGCAGCAATACTCCCCCCAGGAGCGCACGCCAGCGCAGTTTCATATAAAGATCCCCCCTCGATGGCATGCGGTAATCCCGTGCCACAAGCTTATCTGAAACAGAATTATACCATAAACGACCTTATGTGACACTTTTCGCGCACTCATACAAAAAAACCGGCCACCCTCCACGTAAGTGCAGGATGCCGGCTTTTTAGCATTCAGACAAATTAGGATTTACGGTTTAACAAACTTTTGTGATATCCATAGAAGATATAAATCAGTAGACCCAGCAGAAGCCAAACGATAAATCCAATCCACGTGCTGATATGAAGCTGAAGCATCAAACCGACGCAAACCAGGGCACTCAAAAGCGGGAGCAACGGGACCCATGGTACGGTAAAGCCTCTTTTCAAATCCGGACGTCTCTTCCGCAGAACGATCACTCCAACCGATACGACAGCAAAAGCGAACAGGGTTCCGATACTCGTCAGGTTCGTCAATGCATGTAATGGAAAAAATCCACTAGCCAATGCGATGATGCTTCCGACCAGCCAAGTGCTTCGGATTGGTGTTTGAGTTTTGGAATTGATTTTAGATAAAAATACCGGTAACAAACCGTCACGCGACATCGAGAAAATTAACCGTGTCTGACCATACAATAGTACGAGCAAAACCGTGGTCATCCCGGCAATCGCACCGACAGAAATCAATCCTGCCGCGAAATCCTGATGGATAAAGCGTAAAGCAAACGCAACAGGATCATTTACCCCTAACTGCGTATAAGGCACCATTCCGGTAAGTACAACCGAAACCGCAATATACAGCACCGTACAAATCGCAAGCGAGGAAATAATACCAATTGGCATATTCCGCTGCGGATTACGTACCTCCTCTGCTGCCGTTGAAATGGCATCGAAACCCAAGTAAGCAAAAAATACGATTGCCGCGGCACTCAAAACACCGGAAAAACCATAGGGGAGAAACGGTGTCCAGTTAGCAGGCTTAACATAAAAAATTCCGATTCCGATAAACAGCAGCACGACTCCGACTTTGACACAAACCATAACGAAATTAAATCGGACCGTTTCCTTGGCTCCGAGACTCAGCAGCAGTGTGATCAACATAATAATACACACAGCAGGCAGGTCAATAATGGTTCCCTTGGCTGAATCAAAGGCTGCGGTTAAAGCCAGTGGTAAATGTAAATCAAACCCAGCCAGCAAACCTTGAAAATAAGCAGACCAGCCACTGCTCACTGAGGCGGCCGCCACCCCGTATTCCAGAATTAAGTCCCAACCCAGCACCCAGGCCAGAATTTCCCCAAACACAATATAGCTATACGCATAAGCGCTGCCAGCAGCGGGAACCGTAGATGAAAGCTCCGCATAGCACAGGGCTGCCAGCACGCAGGCAATTCCTGCAATAACAAAGGAGATCATCAGGCCTGGACCCGCATTTTCCGCTGCTGCCTTGCCTGTGATCACAAAAATCCCGGTACCGATGATACATCCTACACCCAGCATAGTCAGATCGAAGGCGCCCATCGTTCTCTTCAAGTGACTCGTCGTTCCATTCTCCTCATGCGGGAGCAACCCTGTCTTTTTTCGAAATAAGTCCATAATCATAATCCTCTTTCCATAATGTCCTAGCGAATATTGCTACTGCAACGCTTTAGTGTGTGTCCCTGTCATCCGATTAATTATTAGCCAGCCCCTGTTTGAAGTCAAGGAGAAATGTCATATTTCTTTGCAGTGGAGGGCACATATACGGTAAACTAGGTTGGAAAGATAAATTTTGTATTATTAAAAATGAAAAGGTATACAACCCGAGAAGGAGATGAGGATTTTATGAGCTTAAAACCTTACAAACGAAGCAGAGTGGCCATTGTCGGCATGGGAGCGGTCGGTACAACGACCGGTTACACCCTCCTGCTACGCCAACGCATGTCAGAACTTGTCTTTATTGACGTTAATGTCAAAAAGGCGCAGGGGGAAATGCTCGATATGAATCATGGGCTTCCCTTTCTCGGCGGTGTCAAAGTGTGGGCGGGTGATTATGAAGACTGCCGTGATGCGGATATCATCATTGTTACAGCGGGCGCATCACAAAAACCGGGAGAAACACGCATTGATCTGCTCAAGCGTAATGCCGAAATTTTTGAAAGCATTATTGATAATATCGTCAAGGTAAACACACACGGCATTTTGCTGATCGCAACCAATCCAGTGGATATTCTCTCCTACATCTCCTGGAAACGTAGTGGCTGGCCTTCGAGCAGAGTTATCGGTTCGGGTACGCTGCTGGACAGCGCACGCTTCCGTTATTTGATTGGTAAGCAAAAGGGCATTGATCCTCGCAGCATCCACGCCCATATTATTGGAGAACATGGCGATTCCGAGCTGCCTGTATGGAGCACGGCCAACATCGCAGGAACTCCATTGGAGCTGGGCGAAGAAACGAAAAATGAGATTTTTGAAAGTACCAAAAATGCAGCCTATGAAATTATAGATGCCAAAGGCGCGACTTCTTACGCCATCGGACTGGCTCTCGACCGGATCGTAGCCGCCATTCTGGGGGACGAAGGGTCGGTACTTAATGTGTCCACTTTGCTGGAAGACTATAACGGAGTGTCTGACGTTTATCTAGGTGTTCCGAGTATCGTAGATCACAACGGTGTACGCGAAATTTTAGATCTTCCACTGAATGACAAGGAACGTCAAGGGCTGCATCAATCTGCGGACAAGCTGAAAGATCAAATCAGTAAACTCAACTTGTAGATGAACAAACTGAAATTGTAGACAAAAAGGGCCTCCAACAGCGGCGAAAATACCGTTGAGAGGCCCTTTGATTATTTCATATAAGGAGTTCAGCTTATCGTAAACAGTTTATTCAGATTACCAAGGCGGTGTATCGCCATCGGCAAACTCATCTTCTTGCTGGCGTTTCTCTTTCAAGCGCTCAGCCACCGTTTCGAACGATTCCGGTTGAAGCAGCTCAATCGGTGAAAAGCCTTTTTCAAACGTAAATGCGTCGCCTTCAATGATAAGCGCGTATCTATCATGCAGCTTCGTAATATGCAGCTTGGCCCCAAAGTCGGACAGCAGTCCACGTACAGCCGTATCATCCAGCTTGAAGCGAACTTCAATTTCCGGTTTTAGCTCAACAATATGCTGTGCAGCCTCTACGACCTGAAGGGGTTCCCATTTTCCTTGCAAATCCCGTTTTTCACTGGCCGCCCACAGCTCCAGATCACGTTCCTCTTGCTGTCTTTCCTCATTGGAAGCATCTGGCCATTTCGTCTCTACATAGTTCTGTACGAAGCCCATGACATGCTCATTAACGATTTCTGGCATGGATTGCTCGTAGGTCACAAATTTCAGAAAATCCTCAAAATACCGGGCATGCGAGGACTGGTGAATTTTAAGCTCCCACTCATCGTTCATCCCCTCCTCCAGCATGTAAGGATACATGATGGATTTCATATTACGGGCTGAAATGGCCATTTCGACCTCACTGACCAGACTGCTTTCGGTAATCCGGGCAATCTTAGGTTCAAAATCACATTTGAGCACAAAAATAAACGGATCATCGGAGTGTGTATTCAAGGTAGCCTGTACAATGATCAACGCTCCGCCGCGTACCGCGCTCGTATCCAGATACATTCGCACCAGATCGTCGCAGGCATTTTTAAAATCCTCCTTATCCTCTGCTGCCCGCAGCCGGGCGAACATATTGAAATTCGGATTACTGCTCAGTTCATGCTCCGGTTCGACGATAAAGCGGCCAATTTTGGTCGGTGCCTGCTCTGTGCTCGGATTTTTCTCGACCTTCCGCTTGCTAATGCGGGCAAATTCCCCATCCAGGAATTTCTTAACATCGCTCTCGTCATAATCATAGTCATCCATCGTAGCGTAATGCTTGTAGGACTTACCGCCCAGTCCTTCTTTTCCATCCACCTGAATTACAAAAAAAGATAAAAAGTCCACTTGAAAGTTCATTTTCGTTCCATACGCTCCTTTTCAGGCATGTACGCGTAATTATATCACTATGGATTTAAAACGTACATCGGATACAAATCCTCATTATTAAGAAATACATTTAAGTTAACATAATAATTATTATGTAAATTCATTTGTAGAATAGATTTAATTTTCTGTATCGTGTTCTCTCCTTGATCAAAAAAACATTTGACTAAATTGCGAACTGTTTCGAGGCGATGAGCAATAGCAATAACGGTTCGGCCTTGTACAAGGGGATCAATCACTTGCTGAATTTCCTTTTCATTTTCAGGATCAAGCGAAGAGGTGGCCTCATCCAGCAACACGATCGGCGAATCATTGAGAATGGCCCGTGCGATGGAAATCCGTTGCTTTTCGCCACCCGACAATGTACTGCCGCCCTCAACTAGCCAGATGTCATACCCGTTTGGCAGCTTGAAAATAAAATCGTGACAGCAAGCTTGACGGCCGGCTGCTTCGATCTGTGCCTGCGTCGCATCACTTTTACCGAATCGAATGTTATTCCCAATGGTATCCTGAAACAGATTCACGTCCTGAAACAAAATAGATACCTTACGTAACAGCGCCTCGGGGTCCATCTGCCTCATATCATCGGCGCCCAGCAGTACACTGCCCTGATTCGGGTCATAAAAACGTGCGATCATACGTAATAATGATTATCATTCTTATTTTAAAGACAAAACCTGATTTTGTAGGGCTCGGAACATTTTTAGTTAACATAATATTTATTACGTAGTCTATTTCTTGTTACGATTTGAAGCTAGGCTTGACTTCGGTGCTGACTGATAGTATAGTGCTGATATATCTGTAATCAAGGGAGAGATTTTGATGTCGGTGAACGTTCTTAACTAAGCAACTTCATATTCAGGGAAGACCATTCAGGCGCTTGTGCCCTCCGGGGACAGGTTTTTTGATATTGTGTTTTTACCCTGACATTAGTTAAGAACATGCAGATATCATAAATCGCCTCAGGGATTATTTTCTTCTAGGCCTTATTCCGTGCTGTGTTCAGCGCGGTTTTTTTGTTTTCAGATTTTGTGAAATTCCTTTATATCCTTCCTATTCATGGGCTAATTAGCTTACAAATTGGTTTACTCATGGATGATTTGGGGACGCATAAATTGGAGCTGCAAAAGCTGGAGTATAGGCTTATTTGACGATAAATTCCCTACTTCCTTCAGGGCGGAGAATGAACGATTTGTTCATTCTCCGCCCTTTTTTTATTTCACAGAGAAGGCTCTAAACAATCCTAAAATCACACACTAAAGGAGAGATTTATTCATGAATGAAACCACAATGCAGCGTTTGGAATATGATCGGATCAAAACAAGAGTTTCCGAATGTGCTTTTTCTTACCTTGGTAAGCGCCATGCCGCTTCCATGCAACCCATTACAGATATCCGTACGATCAAGATCCGCCTTGACGAAGCGATGGAAGCCCTCCAGCTCATTCGCCACGGTGCAAGTGTTCCTATCCCCTCGCTGGAAGGGATGGAACACATTCTTCACTTGCTGGGAATCGGATATTTGTTCAGCGAGCGCGATTTTTCTCACATTGCCCAATTTATCAGAAGTTGCGTTCAACTGATAAAATATATGGGTTCCAAGTCGAATACCGCTCCAAGCGTCAGTGCCTATGCTTCTTCCATGTATGATATGGAACCGCTTCTGTCTGAAATTGAAAGATGTATTTATTCAGGAAAAGTGACGGACACCGCCAGTAAGGAACTGGCTAAAATCCGCAAAAAAATAGCAGTCACGGAAGAACGGATCAAAAGAAAACTTGATTCTCTCACCAGCCGTCACCGATCCATCATGCAGGAACATATGACCAGTCAGCGTGGCGGTCGTTACGTGCTTCCAATCAAAAAAGAGTTTCGAAAACAGGTGAAAGGCAACGTGCTGGATGAATCAGGCAGTGGACAAACGGTTTACATTGAGCCTGCCGAGATTGTAAGTCTCCAATACGATCAGAGCGCGAACATCGCAGAAGAAGCAAAAGAAGCAATGAAGGTACTGGGCGACCTAACGGCACTTGCTGAGTCATACAGCCGGGAGCTGAGCATCAACACAGAGACAGTAGGCATACTCGACTTTTTATTAGCAAAAGCCAAATACGCCATGACGATGGATGCTGTGCCTGTCGAGCTTAACCTTGACGGAATTATAGACATTCGAGGGGCACGTCACCCGTTGATGGAAAAATCTATGGTTCCACTTGATTTCTCAATCGGTGAAGGCTACTCTTCACTCATCATTACCGGACCCAATACAGGTGGAAAAACGATGGCCCTCAAAAGTGTCGGCCTGTTAACTCTGATGGTACAATCCGGACTGCTGGTACCTGTTTCAGAAGGCTCACGAATGGCTGTATTCGAGAACATCGAGGTGGATATCGGAGACGGACAAAGCATCGAGCATGCTTTGAGCACCTTTTCTGCACATATTCGCAACATGATCGGTATTTTGGAAACGGCAAGCAACTCCACTCTGATCCTGATTGATGAAATGGCATCTGGAACCGATCCGGGCGAAGGCGTGGGCCTCTCTATCGCGCTGCTGGAAGAATTCCACCGCCGACAGGCAACGGTAGTAGCTACCACGCACTTTAGCGAAATTAAGCATTTTGCCGAAAATACACCTGGATTTCAGAATGCCCGAATGGAGTTTGATACCGAAACGCTACAACCATTATACCGTCTCCGAATCGGTGAGGCCGGGGAAAGCTACGCATACGCCATTGCCTTGAAGCTGGGGATGTGGAATCGGATTATCGAGCGTTCTCAGGCCATTTCTGCGGGCAGAACATCTCAGAACACACAGGAACTGTTTGTGGTCCCCCCAGCTTCTAAAGATGAGAAGCACAAAACAACAAGTGAACTCTCTCCTAAAAGAGCATCTTTAAAGCACACAGCCACAAAACAGGGGAAACAAAAACACACTGCCGAACCTATGTCGTTTGCCCTTGGCGATAGTGTTTATGTAGGCTACCTGAATCAGACTGGAATTGTGTACAAAACCGAGGATGAACGAGGGAATGTAGGTGTTTTAATCCAAGGAGAAAAGCTGAGCATGAATAAAAAGAGGCTCGTCCTTCACATCGCAGCTACTGAATTGTATCCTGACGACTATGATCTGGATATCGTTTTAGAAACCAAGGAAAACCGCAAAAAACGGAAGCTTATGGGACGCAAGCATATCGAAGGCTTGATGATTGAATCTCCCCCGGAAAATGAAATGTAGACGCACATGTATATTCTCAATTTAAAATAAGTTTTTTTGAATGTCAGTGAAATTTAATCTGCAAGCGGACACTTTGATTAGAGTGATCCACTTGCAGATTCTACTTGTTGTCATTTGAATACATTAATAGGACTCATAAATCTAGTTTAACTAACATAATATATATTATGTAATCCTATGGTTTATCAGATCATCTTTTAACATCAGCAGGGTCACGTTGTCTAGTGTATTTTTCAATCCAAAAATAGTCATCTCCATTCAAATTCACATATGGGAGTCTCAGAGCCAGCTTACTTCCAAGCGACGATACTCCCGAGCCTGAAGCTCCAAGGATAAGTATTCTGTTTTTCAAACCTCTTATATCAAACGTCTGTAACACAAAAAAGGCGTGTCCAAAGTTAAAGGCACGCTCTTTTGTTAACATTTTATTTGTTTGTATTACTCAATCCCTTACTCGTCGAAATATAACTTTTGTCATAATTCAAGATGATACGATTGTTTGTAGTTATATATAGCGCCTAGCAAATTCGCTTCATTGCCTAATTTACTTTGTTCAATATCTGCACGCACAAAATTATAGATAGATTCCATATAAAGCTTCTCCAACTCTTCCCTAATCGTAATTACCAGTAAAGGATTTTCAGATATGCCTCCCCCAATAACAAACTTTTCAGGGTCAAGAATCGATTGCAAATTAATGATTTGTGTTGCGATGTTCCTACAGTATTCATGAAAAATCGTTTGGATCGCGCGATCACCTTCTTCAATGAACTTGAATACTTGTTCACCTGTTATTGAATCTGCAGGAAGTCCTTTAGCTTTCGCAACGGTTTTTGTTAAAACAAAACTACTCCCTTGCATACCAAACAAATAATCATCATTGTCTGCATACTCGCTGTTCGTTCTGATGAAGGAGAATTCTCCAGCCGATAAATGGTGACCTTTCAGCAATTTCCCTTGAGAGATGATTCCACCCCCCATCCCTGTTCCAACTACCAGAACAACACCATCGGTAATCCCTTGTAATGAACCACGCCATGCTTCCCCAAGAGCAGCACACTTTCCATCATTTTCAATCGCTACGGGCTTGTGAAACGCTTTCTTAAAAACTTCTATCATATTTATATCATTTATATATCTTAATGAACCTCCATGCACCATATGGCCGCTTGCTGAATTCACAATACCTGGCATACTGACGGCTATACCTTCGCACTCATCCATAAACTGATTAAGAATTTGCTTTAAAGCTACAAGCAGATTCTCAAGTGAGTCCAATGGAGTTTTGACTTTACCCTTGCTCATAAATTCACCTTGAAAATACAAACTGAATTTTATAAAAGAGCCGCCAATATCAAAAACCAGTATTTTATTTTTCATACTACGTATAGTCCTTTCATTGAGCAGTTTTGAGTGGTTCTCTAAATAACGATAATTAATTTTATTGGTTTTGTAAATCCATCATTTTCTTTATCGTTAGTCAGACACCGTTCTCTTCGTTGGATTTAGTGATAAAGCTAGCTGCATTATTGGCATCGTATTACTATTAAAAAAAGCTTCTGTACCTTTACTTTATTACCTTTGTCAAGGCAATACCATACTGGCTTTTAATTCACCATTGCTTTCCAATTTATTCTGAATTATTCTAAGGTTTATCATATGACAATCGCTAAAATAAGGAGGCACATCTATTGAATATTACTGTTGAAGAACTCGCTAGGCTTATCGAGGATCATGAAAAAGAATTCTTTTCGATCTCAGAACATGAATTTAATGCCAAACCTTTCCCAGAAAAATGGTCTAAAAAAGAAATACTAGGGCATCTGTGCGACTCCGCTTCTAATAATCATCGAAGATTTATAATGATTAAGCATTCAAGGTCCCCTGAAAATTGAAGCATATGCGCAAAATGATTGGGTTGCAGCTAATCAGTATCAGGAAGCGTTCTCCCACGCGGATGTCATACATCTATGGAAACTATTAAATAAACAAATCATAAATATGTTAAACTCATGTACATCACTCGATTTTGAGAAAGAATTTCAAAAAGATGACCAGTCTACCGAAACATTACAGTGGCTAGTTGACGATTATATTCAGCATATGCAGCATCATTTGGATCAAATCAATCAAAAATAAGAATAAGTACGATGATAAAGGATACTATGTTCACAATATGGATGACACAAGTCGTTGATGCGATTTCCAAGTCAGGGTGCAATTCTTTTTTTAGTTTACATAATATTTTTTATGTAAACTCAATGTGTTTATTTTCAAAATCAACTCCTGGTATATACTTATAATCCCGTTATTGGTATCTGGACATCCAGCTTGTCCATCGCTTTTTCCTTTTCCCGATCCGTGACATGCGTGTATACAGTGGTGGTCTGAATGGAAGAGTGTCCCAGCAACTCTTGCACAGTACGCAGATCTGCACCTCTACGCAAAAGCATCGTTGCAAACGTATGACGCAGCTTATGGCTGGAGTAAGCCACTCGACCTTGCGCACCTTTATCCTGCTGGAATCGCTCGAACGTTTCTGTAGCGATCTGCTGGATAGAGCGAACCGCCAGTCGGCGGCCTTTTTGCGACACGAACATCGCATCCTCCTTCCCTCTCCACGGGGTTAATCTTTCCTCCAATGCACGATCTAAAACATCACACACAGCCTCCGGCACCGGGAGCGTACGCCACTTTCTCCCTTTACCAAACACATCCAGTGTGCGTCGCTCCCGGCTGTAATCCGGGACATTCAAAGAATGAACCTCTCCCACCCGTAATCCCATATATACCATGAGCAGAAAAATAGCCATGTTGCGATTGGCATATTTCCCTTCCACCGCGAGTAAAAATGGCCGAATTTCATTTTCATCCAGGTACACGGGCATACGATTCTTTTCGGTCTTTGCTTTTTTAATTCCGAAAGCCGGATTCGTGCTGCACAATTCAAATTCCTGTAGCGCTTTAAAAAAGCTACTCACCGCTGCATGCTTGCGGTTCCGGGTGCTATCTCCAGCTCCGCCTTCCCGAGCTTTAGACAGATACGACATCACATGAATCTTTTTCACCTGATCGAGTGGTTTATCCCGCAACGTGAGTAAGAACTGCTTCACATCCCCCGTATAGTTTTTTTGAGTATGTATCGTATACCCTGCATCTTTCATCCAAATCAAAAAAGCTTCCAGTTCCTCAGCATACACTTCATCAATATCATCTATCATATCCGGCTCCATTTGCCGTACCCCTTTTTTCACCCCGATTACCTCCGTTCCGATTCATCTTCCCAATATACTGTAAAACGTCCATTTTCGCCTACTTTTTATCGACATTCCAATCGACATCTTGTGCGTGAGGGATAATAAAAGTCGATTTAAACCTAAACTGCGTATAATTTATATTATGCGCAGTTATTTTAAGCACTTTTTAAGTATAAAATAAAGCCCTTAGCCTTGTCTACCGCCATTTTGACTGATTTTCTCCTAAGATACCGTTATCATCAGCATCAGAGAGCATATCTAAGAACCCACGGGGTGAGTAGCCGTCGGCGGGACATGGATGATGTGAAAAAGAATTTTGCTGTTTCTCTCCATTTTCCCTTCATCATTCAGCACGCTATACTTAAAGAAGTCGGAAGGCAAACTATTTTCAGCTTATATTCATTTCAAAAATGTAAGTTATTCATGACAAAGGGAGTGTTCATTTATTTATGAGTACCGAAATGCTGGAACGTCGAAGTGAAATTCTAAAACGGAACATCCATCAGTTGCTGGTTCAGGAAAATCAACACGGCGTGACGCGTCAAGAAAATTATACTTTGCACAAAATGATCAGGGAGCTTCATCAAACTTCTCACGCCTTGAATACTTCCCGTTGATATGAAAAATACGAATGTTTAAATTTTTAAATGCAAAATAACCTTCAACCCCACTTCCTTAGTGGGGTTGAAGGTTATTTTGTCGTGTATAGCTTTTAATGAATAAGTTATGATTTCTTCGCGATGTTATCCCCTGGAGCGACTTAGCAGGTATAGGAAGTATGGAGCACCAATGATGGCCACGATCAAACCTGTCGGGATTTCTTTCTGTAAAGGTAAGGATCGTGTAATTGTATCCGCCACAAGCACTAACAGTGCCCCAACCAATGCACAGGCCACTAACAGCATCTTATGTTTTGGCCCCACCAGTTTTCTCGCCAAATGCGGAGCGACTAAACCGACGAAGCCGATTCCACCGCTAACCGATACGCTGGAACTGGCCAATCCAACCGCAGCAGCGAGCAGAAGGATGCGTTCTTTTTCAATAGATGTACCTAACCCGGATGCCGTTTGATCTCCCAAATTAAGCACATTCATTACATTGGCCTTGTAGTATGCGAAAGGCAGCAGCACCACAAGCCAAGGTAACAGTGCCATTACAAATTTCCAGTTGGACCCCCATATACTTCCTGCCAACCAATTGGCAACAAACGTATAACTTTCAGGCGTAAGCTTGAGAGTTAGGATGATCATCGCAGCACTGATCCCCGCCGCTACACCAATTCCGCTTAACAGTAACCTTGTCGGAGAAATCCCTTCACCCTTTTTGTAAGAAAGAGCGTAGATCAAAATAGCAGCCGCTCCCGATCCAATCAGCGCAAGGGCAGGTAGTAAAAACAATGAATTCGTTGTTTGCATCGTTGGGAAAAGCAATACAAACAGCATAACCATCAGCCCGGCTCCGGCATTAATCCCCAAAATACCAGGGTCCGCCAAACCATTACGTGAAACTCCCTGCATGATACAGCCGGAAACGGCCAGACCTGCACCGATCAAAACGGAAATAACCATTCGTGGCAATCGGAATTCAAACAGGATTAATTCCTGCTGTGGAGCCCCTTGCCCAAATAAGGTTCTAAAAAGCTCCATTGGCGAAAGTCGAATAGTTCCTGTATTCGCACTAATGGTAAATGCAGCAATAAGCAGAATGAGCAGAACGATAACAACGATCCAATCATGGATTTTTTTACGGTGATCTGCTTTGGCAATAGCTCCAGTCGTGATGTTATTCATCTTACAGTGCCCTCCTTTCTTTACGAGCCAGATAAAGGAAGAATGGCACCCCAATCAGGGCAATAAGCACGCCTACTGGTGTTTCCTCCGGTGCATTAATCATACGCGCCGCCAGATCGGCAAACACGATGAGTAAAGCTCCCATAATGGCCGAGCAAGGAATGATCCAGCGATAATCGACACCTACCAGCTTGCGGGTCATATGAGGAATAATCAGCCCTACAAAGCCGATAGATCCTACCAGCGACACTGCCGCCCCCGCCAGAATAAGTACCAGGATCATCCCAAGCACCTTTACAATGCCAGTGCGCTGACCGAGACTGAGCGCAATTTCATCCCCCAGGCTGAGCAACGTAATAGACCGTGACAGCATAAGAGCACCGATAAAGGCTGCCACAACCCAAGGTAAGACAATCCCCAGTTGCACCCACTTGGTTCCGCTAAGTCCCCCTGCATACCAGAAGGCCAGATCCTGTCCGACATTAAAATACAAGCTGATCGCGTCACCCAAGGCAGACAGCAATGCCGTTACAGCTGCACCCGCCAATACAAGGCGTACTGGCGTAAGCCCACCCTTGGATATGGAGCTTGTACCATATACCATCACAACAGCTAAGGCCGCGCCAACAAAGGAGTACAGCATCAGTTGTAAAAAGGATGACCCGGGAAAAAGAGCAAAACAAATCGCCATCGCCAAACTAGCTCCCGAATTCAATCCAAGCAAACCCGAGTCAGCAAGCGGGTTGCGGGTCATCCCCTGCATAATTGCCCCCGCCACAGCGAAGCAGACTCCAATCAACACACCACCCAAAATCCGTGGTAGCCTGATTTCCCAAATAATTTGATGATTTTGTATTTCAGGATTAAAATGAAAGACTGCATTCCATACCTCAAACAGCCTAATTGGAGCTGCGCCAAAAGATAGGGATAAAGCGATACCGAATGCCAAAAAGGCTAGTCCGGCTGTTAAGATGAGCGAAGCCGCCCATGGACGTGAGTGGAATGGAGTCGGCGGCTGGCTATTGTTACTCTGGGCGGGACTCTCCGATGATTCTGATAATTTCATGACTATTTTTCACCCTTACTGTTGAATAGTATGTAGGCTATCACACAGACCTGCGCTCATGAAGGCATTTGATAATGAGAATTATTATCAAGCAATCTTTACTATTGTAAATTAATGCGCCAATGGCTTCAATAGTAAATTTCGACGAACCCGTGAAGCCCTGCAATTTTGTGAAAAAATAAAGCCCTTTGGCATCAATACCAAAGGGCTACCAGCAACACCTGAGTAACTACTTCTGTGAAACCTTCTCTTTATTCCGTTGGACGAGCATGTCTGCGATTTCTTCTGCTTGTCCTACAATGGCAATCGGGTCAAAGTACCAATAGCGATCCTCCTGTAACTCAAAGACCCTGCCATTTCGAACGGCATCCAGTGACTTCCATATACTGTCCCCTGTATAACCGGCGGTTTCCTTGTTAACCGTCAGAAAAATATAAGAGCCAGCATACTGATTAATCACTTCTTTCGATACGGATTTCCATTGAGTCTCACCTAATAATTCTTTTTGAACAAGAGGTGGAGGCGTCAAATCCAGTCCTCTGTATACCGCCTGCCCTCCTCTGCCAAAGTTATCGCCATATACATAATACTCCTTCGTTGAAGCCTCCATCACAGTGAAGGTATCCTCAGGTTGAATGATTCCCATTAACTTGTCGCGTGCTGCCTGCATTCGCTGATCGTATTGGGCTAGCCACGCTTTAGCCTCCTGATCCTTACCAAGAAGCTTTCCAAAAGCAGTTAATTCCTCATGTACATCCTTATACGTACCATAAGGAATAGCGACGGTCGGTGCAATTTTACTGTATTTCTCATATTCAGTAGCATCTTTGGAACCAATCAAAATCAAATCCGGCTCCAGAGTCAGTACCTTTTCAAAGGACACGCTACCACGATCTCCAATGCTGGTGACGCCCTGTACCAGATCCTTGGAAAACGGATTGTCCAAATAATACTTCACACTCCCCACGGGTTGAATACCAAGAGCTAATAAATCATTCTGATACATATCTACTACGATCCGTTGAGGATGAGTTGGGACTGTAACATCACCATGAATTGTTTTGACTGTTTTCGTTGCTGGCTTCTGCTCGGTAGAAGTTTGATTCTGCTTTCCGTCAGTCTGCCCCGTATTTCCTCCACAAGCGGTCAGAGCCAGCATGAATGACAGCAGCATCATTGCAATCCACATTTCCTTTTTCAAAACATTCATTCCTCTCTCCGCTTACATTTTATACTAGTTCATTTAGGTACCGTACTGGGCTTGATGCAGACGGCTATATGGACCTTTTACCGCCAGCAATTCTTCATGTCTACCTTGCTCGGCGATGCCCTGATCGGCAACTACGATAATGCGGTCGGCGTTTTTAATCGTTGCCAGACGATGCGCAATAACGAGCGTTGTGCGTCCTTGCGACAACTCTGTCAAAGCCTGCTGAATCGCAGCTTCTGTCTCTGTATCCAGTGCGGATGTCGCTTCATCCAAGATGAGAATAGGCGGATTTTTGAGGAACATCCGGGCAATAGACAAGCGTTGCTTTTGACCCCCGGACAGCTTTACGCCCCGTTCACCAATCATGGTATCCAAACCTTCCGGATATGAACGAACGAGGTCTTCAATCTGAGCCCGTCGGGCGGCATCCCAAATTTCTTCTTCCGAGGCACCTAGCTTGCCATATGCAATATTTTCACGAACTGTTCCATCGAACAGGAACACGTCCTGCTGTACGATCCCAATCATGGAGCGCAACGATTCCAGCTTCATTTCACGGATATCCATACCATCAATGGTAATACTGCCTTCTTCCACATCATAGAAGCGTGGCAACAAGCTGCAAAGCGTCGTTTTACCTGCTCCTGAAGGGCCGACCAGTGCTACAGTCTCTCCCGCATGGATGGATAGGTCCACTTTACGCAATACTTTGTCTTTGTTTTCATAGCCAAATGTTACACCTGCAAATTGGATTTCTCCATTGAGATGGGTAACGGTCTTGGCCCCTGGCAGATCTTCTACATCCGATTCACTTTCCAACAAATCTAGGTATCGGCGGAAGCCGGCAATGCCTTTGGGATACGTTTCAATAACGGAGTTAATCTGCTTGATTGGCGCGAGAAATACGTTGGACAGCATCACAAACGCGATAAATTCCCCGTACGTCATTTGCCCTTCAATCACAAACCATGTACCGCACACGAGTACAAACAGCGAAACCAGTTTCATCAGAATAAAACTAATTGAAGAATTCCAAGCCATAATACGGTAAGCAATTAGCTTGGTTTTACGGAATCGTCCATTGTTTTCAGCAAAGCGCTCCATTTCATGCTCTTCGTTCGAAAATGCTTGTACAACGCGGATACCACTAACGTTATTTTCGATACGTGCGTTGTAATCTGCGATATCCGAAAACATTCGATGGAAAGCAGCATTCATTTTACGGCTAAAATACAAGGACAAGTAAATCATAAGCGGCACAATAATGAACGTCAGCACTGCCAGCTTCCAGTTAATGCCGAGCATGATGCCGAAGGCCCCTCCCAGTGTCATCAACGCGATAAACAAATCTTCAGGTCCGTGGTGGGCGATTTCCCCGATATCCATCAGATCGTTAGTCATACGGGAGACGAGATGCCCTGTTTTGTTATTATCAAAAAAACGGAAGGATTGCTTTTGAATTCGATCAAACAGCTTTTTACGCATGTCCGATTCGATGTTAATTCCCAGCTTATGGCCCCAATAGGTAACCACGTAATTTAATCCGGCACTGACTACATAAATACCAAGCAGAGCTAGACAAGCATATAAAATCCACTTCCAGTTCCCGCTAGGCAGCAAATCATCGACCACCCGGTTGACGGCAAGTGGGAAAGCCAACTCCAGCAGTGCAGCCAGCAAGGCGCAAGAGAAATCAATAATAAACAAAGTCCGGTAAGGACGGTAATATTCAAAAAAACGTTTTAACATGTATATGACTTCTCCTTTCTTATTTCAAGTGATTATTTAGGATCAACGGAAAGCATGTTAACCGCTTCATCCAGCGATTTGTCAATCGCAAGCGGTGAGTACGTAAACCACGGGTCAGCTTTGATGAAATATACTTTGTGGTTTTTAACCGCAGGGAGGTTTCTCCACAGTGCGCTTTGCTCGATTTCCTTGAGGATTCCATCCTTGGTCTCTTCATCATAAACCAGCATAATAATTCGATCCCCTGACAGTTCAGGCAGCTTTTCCATTGAAATGCTATCATAAACGAAATTAAAGTTCGGGTCCTTCGCCAGCTTTTGGCGTATGTACTCAGGAGGATTCAATTCCAGTGAACGGTAAATGACATGTCCTACATTCCGCGCCCCGTACACTCTTAGCACATCCTTACCGTAAGTCATGTAAATCGTGACCGTTTCACCTTTCTTAAATTTTCCAGCCAGCTTCTTCCGCCCTTCGGCAGCCTTTTGATCCAGATTAGCAATCCACTGCTCAGCTTCCTTGTCCTTACCGAGTACGGCAGCAACATCCCGAAATTGCTTAAACACATCCCCTTTCATAAAAGAAATGACTACAGTTGGTGCAATTTTTTCCAGTTGTTCCTTCACTTCGGGAGTGGTGTCTTCTGTTATTAGGATCAGGTCTGGTTGTAGCTCCAGCACCTTTTCTACATTTGTCGGGTTCCCAATATCCGCAATTCCGTCAATCTTTCCTTTTAAATATTCGCCCTCCAACAAATGGGAAGCGGCACCTACCGGTTTAACTCCTAAGGCCAGTATCGCATCCAAATATTGCGTCGTAATAACTCGTTGCGGATTTACAGGGATATTGATCTTGTTGCCAGTGGCATCTGTATATTCACGCATGGCAACCGTTTTGGATTGTCCGGATGGATCCTTAGTGTCGATCTTTTCGTTCGGATGGTTGTTGCTAGCTGCGTTTCCACAAGCACCCAGTACAACCGTCAGCAGAACCACAAGACAAAGCGTGATTCCCCATTTTAATCTGTTACTTTGTTGCATATTACAAATCCTCCTTAGTTATATATATCCGAAAATGATAGTGATTCTCATTATCATACATTTGTTATTCTATCTTTTACTGCTACTTCTTACAACATTAAAATTAAAAACTTCCATATTATACGAAGCAAATGATTCCTGACTCATAAAAAAACGGACTGATCGCATTCTCGCATCAGCCCGGAATTTTAAATATATGGGGACATACACCCGTTTTATTTCTTCTGATCTACTAACTCCAGCTTGGCAGGAATTGATTTTTTCACGGTTTTACCTTGGAGTACATCCTGTGCCGCTCGAACCGCCAATTGTCCAATCAGTTCAGGTTGTTGAGCTACGGTTGCCGTGAGCTTGCCCTCCTTAATCGATTTAAGTGCATCCTCGTTGCCGTCAAAGCCGATCACTGGAATATTTTTACCAGAGCTTTGAATTGCTTCAATTGCCCCAAGCGCCATTTCATCATTATGGGCAAATACCGCCTGAACGTCCGGGTTGCCTTGCAGCAGGTTTTCCATGACATTCAAACCCTTGGTCCGGTCAAAATCGGCCGACTGTTTGGCAATAACGTTCAGTTCCTTATCCGCTACTTCGTGGAAGCCTTTACCCCGCTCACGGGTAGCCGATGCACCTGGTACGCCTTCCAGCTCAATGACCTTGGCACCTTTTCCGACTTGATCGATCACGTATCTGGCAGCCATACGTCCACCCTCTACATTGTCCGAAGCGACAAGCGCTTTTACATCTCCTTTGTCAGCAGAACGATCCAGCGTAATGACCGGGATGTTCAAAGCATTAGCGGATTGAACCACCGTGGAGATAGCCGACGAATCTGTAGGGTTAATTAACAATGCATTTACGCCTTGCTGGATCAGATCGTCCACATCATTGCTTTGTTTCGCCGAATCATTTTGCGCATCGACGACAATGACTTGCAATCCTTGTTTTTTGGCTTCTGCAACGACTCCGTCTTTAAGAGAAACAAAGAATGGATTGTTCAGCGTTGAGATGGACAAGCCGATTTTGATCTCCTTCAAGTTCGCACCTGCTTTGGGCTTTGCCCATTCCGGCGGTTCCAGAGAACAACCCGTCATCAGCAGGAGCAGCAAGGCTGTCATGATTAATGTAAGTTTTTTCATATATGTGATCTCCTTCTATGCAGATTAGGCGTATTAAGCTGATTTCTTACGGTCAATCAATACAGCAATGGCGATTACAATCCCCTTGACCACCATTTGATAAAAAGAGTTCACTCCCAGCAAATTCAAGCCATTGTTCAGCGTCCCGATAATAAGTACACCGATCAACGTACCTACGATTCGTCCGCGTCCCCCTGACAAGCTTGTTCCGCCCAGTACGACAGCCGCAATGGCATCCAGTTCATATGAAGTACCTGCTGTCGGCTGTGCGGAGTTCAAACGTGAGGTCAAAATAGCACCCGCCAAAGCAGAGAGCATTCCAGCCAGAGAGTAAATCCAAATTTTCACGCGCGGTACTTTAATACCGGATACAATCGAAGCCTTCTCGTTACCACCGATGGCATACGTTTTGCGTCCAAACGGCGTTTTATGCAAAATGATCCACAGTACGGCAAAGGTAATGAGCATTGTAATCGCCGGAACCGGAATGCCAAACTGGTAACCGCGGCCGAACAACTGAAATACCAGACTGTCCCCGAGTCCCGTAATCGGATTACCGTTGGTATAGACCAGTGTCAATCCTCTAAAAATAGTCATGGTCGCCAATGTTGCAATAAACGGAGCCATTTTACCTTTGGTGATCATCAAGCCATTAATCATCCCCATTACGCCACCCAGCGCACAACCAATGATAATTGCCAAAATCGGATCGAACCCGGCCAGCATCATATTCGCGACAAACGCACTGGATAGGGCTAAGATCGAACCGACAGACAAATCAATCCCGCCTGTGAGAATCACGAAGGTCATACCAAACGCAATCAGCGCATTAATAGATACTTGGCGCAACAAATTCAGAATATTAAGCGGTTCCAAAAAGCTGGGATTCAAGACCGATACGATGATGACCAAAATAATGAGTCCCAGCAACGGGCCGAGCTTTTGTGTAATTTGCGACATTTGAAACCCTTTGCCACCTTTTGTTTCATTCATGGTTGTCATATTACTGTCCTCCTGTAGCTAACGTCATAATGTGTTCTTGCGTGGCTTTTTCCCTGCTCAGTTCCCCGGTGATTTGTCCCTCATGCACCACGATAATACGATCGCTCATGCCGAGCACCTCGGGAAGTTCTGAGGATACCATGATGATCGCTACTCCGCGCTCGGTCAGCTCGTTCATCAACTGGTAGATTTCCCGTTTGGCACCTACATCCACGCCTCTTGTCGGTTCGTCAAGAATAAGTACGCTTGGGCCAATGCCCACCCATTTGGCGATCACCACTTTTTGCTGATTGCCACCTGACAAACTGCGTACCGTCGTTTCGCCTGATTGAGTTTTTATTTGTAAGCGCTTAATTAATGTATTAACAAAATCCAGCTCTTTTTTGCCTGAAATAAATCCTTTCGACGTAAAGCTGAACAGATTGGGTAGCACCATGTTTTCCCGGATCGAAAAATCCAGCACCAATCCCTCATCCTTGCGGTCCTCTGTAATAAAGCCAATTCCCAGCTTCACCGCGTCATCCGGCTTGCGGACCGTCACCTTTTTTCCACGCACATGAATTTCACCGCTATCCAAAGCATCCAGTCCAAAAAGCGCTCGCATGATTTCTGTCCGCCCCGAACCCATCAAGCCTGAAAAGCCCACAATTTCCCCGGATCGCACGGTAAAATTCACATTTTTAAAAATACTTTTGTGCGAGGCATTTTTGACCTCCAGCACCACTTCTCCCAAAGCAGGTGTTCTCGCCGGATAGCGCTCAGTTAGCTCCCTGCCAACCATTTTCCGCACAACCTCATCAAAATCAGTATCGGGAATCGCTTGGGTATCCACTGTTTTTCCGTCACGCATGACGGTAATCCGGTCGCAGATTTCGAATATTTCCTCCATCCGATGTGAAATATACACAATGGAAACGCCTTCTTTTTTCAAGGAAGTAATAACCTCAAACAGTTTTTGAATCTCCCGTTCGGTTAACGCGGCTGTTGGTTCATCCATTACGATCACTTTGGCATCCGTCATCAATGCTTTGGCTATTTCGATCATCTGCTGTTGACCCACGGAGCACTCGCCTGCTTCACCATTCAAAGGAAGATTCACGGCAAGCTTAGCGAATTGCTCGTTTGCTAACGCTTTCATTTTGGTGCTGTCGAGCAACCCCCACTTGGATGTCATTTCCTTGCCGATAAACAGATTTTCCAGCACGGTCATTTCCGGCCACACATTCAGCTCCTGGTGAATAAAAGCAATCCCCTTTTGTTCGGCCTCTTTAGGGTTAGCAAAATAAGTTTCCTGACCGTCAATGATAATCGTCCCTTCATCACGGTGATGCAGTCCGATTAAAATATTCATCAGCGTTGATTTACCTGCACCATTTTCACCCATGAGTGCATGAACCTCACCTTCACGGAGATCAAAATCCACACCGCTCAGCACCTGATTGGTACCAAAGGCTTTGTGAATTCCCTTCATTTGAATATGCATGCTGTCCCCTCCTTTTTATATAAAATTAACTTATCCAAAATAGGCTTATCCAAAATAAACTCCGGCCTGCAAAATACAATTGGCAAACGGCTTATTTTCTCCTGTGCGGATGACCACCTTGGCATGACGGGTCAACTCCTTGAATTGCTCATGCGAACAAAACTCAATGGCGGCAGTTTGCGCCGTGGTCTGCGAATTTTCTGACTCTTCCTTTGTAAATGTGCGGATAATATACTGTAGAGCTTCATCATTCTCCTGTTTCATTTCTTCAGCCAACGTTACCTTTTCGATCACCATGTCATCTGCGATCACATCAACGACATCTTGAAAGGACGGTACGCCCCATTTGAGAGCCAAATCAATTTTAGTAACGCCTTCAGGAATAGGTAAGCCGGCATCGGCCACGACAATATAGTCCGTGTGGCCGAGATCCGACAGTACCTTGGATATATGACTGTTCAGAATTCCATGTTTTTTCATATTATAATTGTTCCTCCACTTCACGCCGTGTTGGCATACCACCCTGTGCTCCAAATTTGGTAACGGACAGCGATGCAGCACGATTGGCGAATTTCACACTGTCTGCCAGTGATTTCCCCTCAGCCAGCGCCACGGCAAATGCAGCGTTAAATGTATCCCCTGCACCTGTCGTATCCACGGCTTCTACTTTATAGGTAGGAACAACGACCTCCTGTTCTCCGTCGAAAAACCGTACACCGTTGCTGCCTTCAGTAACAAACAGCTTGTTCGGATATTGACGCAGAGCCTCTTGAAGGCTTTGGCCCTTGAACATAATAGCGGCTTCATGCTCATTGGGAGTAATATATGTCGCATTCTCAATCACACTTACTTCCACCTCACGAGCCGGAGCGGGATTCAGCAACAGCGGCACCTCATACTTGGCGCAAATTTTGCTCACGTATGCGACCGTTTCCTCCGGTATTTCCTGTTGGATGAGCACCATATCCGAATTTCGGATTACATCGAGCGCTTCTTCTACATAGGCTGGAGTTATTTCATTATTCGCTGCTTTTACAACGACAATACTGTTATCCCCTTCAGCCAGTACAATATGTGCTGTGCCGCTTTCCATATGTGTAACCGGTTTCACATAGCCGACATGAACACGATTTTCTTCAAAGTTCCGTAAAATCTGTTGGCCAAAATGATCATCCCCTACGCGTCCAATCATCGTAACGTCCGCTCCAAGACGGGCTGCGGCTACTGCCTGATTGGCTCCTTTCCCTCCGGGTACGGTTGCAAAGCTTTCACCCAGTACGGTTTCTCCTGCGCCGGGGCGCTTGGAGGTAGTCACTACAAGATCCATCGAGCTGCTTCCGACAATCGTGATTTTAGCCATGATAATCCACCTTTCTGGTCGTTTCCCGTTCAATGAATTTGACGGGCAATTGTATGCTTGAATGGGTAAGTATACTCGAATGAAGATTAGGTATGCTTGACTTTGTAGCTTGTGACTGCTCAATCAGTTGAATCAGCAATCCTGCTGCTTCCCAACCCATTTCGTAGGCAGGCTGACGGATCGTTGACAATGGCGGGAATAACAAACTGCTTAACGGTATATCATCAAACCCGATAATCTGAACATCCTCCGGGATTTTCTTTCCTAATCGATGTGCCTCATGCATTACCGCTGTAGCCACAATATCGTTACTCGCAATGACTCCGTCCGTATCAGGATGCTTGTTGAACAGCTCTTTGGCCCACAGCTCAGCTTCCTTGAACGAAAAGGACGTTGTCTTGACGACATGATAAGCAATATTCGATTGCTGAAGCTCTTCAACCGCTCCGCGAAAACGATCCTGCGCCGGACGAATATGTGCCGGGCCTTGCAAGACCGTAATTTGTTTACTACCACGGGCAATGATTTCCTGCGCTGCAAGTCGACCACCATGAGCGCCATCCGCATATACCGAGGGACTGTCATTGGACGTCCGATCGAGAAAAACAACAGGGATTTTCAGCTTGGCGTAGCAATCAGCATTGGGATCATTTGTAGATGAAATGACGCCAACGACATTATTTTGTAAAAAGGTATCCATGTAATCCAGTTCTTTTTGCCGATCCTCATCACTATTGCCAAAAATAATTCGAAAATCATTTTCCTGCATTCGATCCTCTACTCCGCGAGCTAGCAAGGGAAAGTAAGGATTCGTAATATCCGGCAGAAGCAGACCGATTAATTTTGATTTCTTTTTGTACAGAGAACGAGCAACTTCGTTGGGTTTGTAATTTAGTTGCTTTACAGCGGCCTCAACCTTGCGGCGTGTATCCTCATGCACATATCCCGTTTCATTAATAACTCTGGATACAGTCGCTACGGAAACGCCTGCATAGCTGGCGACCTGTTTAATTGTTGTCATTGTGTAATTTCAGCTCCTGTGTAACCGGTTACACATATAAAATATCACAGCATTTATTTTTTGACAAGCATTAAATATTTGCACATAGCAGGTTTTGGCCTTATAATTCTTATTGTAACTGGTCAAGTTTCACCTTTGACATGCTAAACGTGAACTTGTTTACTCCCGGTTACTCGATAAAATACGTATATATGGAGGCTTTTCCTTATGAATATCGAAGTTTGGTCTGATTATATGTGTCCGTTCTGTTATATTGGCAAACGCCGTTTGGAACAAGTAGTGAAGCAATTCCCGCACCACGATGAGGTGAAATTGACATTTAAGAGCTTTGAGCTGAACCCGGACGCTGTAAAAGATAGTGGTAAAACGATCAATGAAGAGCTGTCGGCCAAATATGGCGTCAGTCTGCAAGAGGCTCAGGCTATGAATGATCGTATGAACGAAAATGCACGCTCGGCGGGTCTGGAGTACAATATTCATGCGATGGTGCCAACCAACTCGCTGGATGCCCACCGCTTAACGCTTTGGGCTCAAACACAAGGCAAAATGCTGGAGCTGAGCGAGCGCTTATTCCAGGCTGTGTTCATAGAAGGCAAGCATACAGGTGACCCTGAAGTGCTGGCGGCGCTGGCTGCCGAGGTTGGCCTGGATCGAGACGAAGCCGCTGCTGTGCTGGCCAGTGATCACTATACGGATGAAGTTAGAGCCGATGAAGCCGAGGGTGCTGGGTTGGGCGTTCGGGGTGTGCCGTTCTTTGTTTTTGATCGTAAATTTGCTGTTTCGGGCGCTCAGCCGGACGAGGTATTCCATAATGCTCTGCAAAAAGCATGGGATGAACGCTCTCCGTTCACGATGGTAAGCGCAAGCTCCTCCGCAGACGATACAGGTGGTGTATGCACCGACGACGGTTGTGAGCTTCCACGCCGCAAGAACTGATCGGTTAGTGAACAGCGATTCACAGCTTCTTAACTAACCCTCCTAAAAAAGCGTGCTGACATCTGTTTCATTATGATGCTGGCACGCTTATTTTATATTGGTTACAACGATTTGATCATCCCGCCATCAACAAGAATGGTGCTGCCTGTCAAATAGGACGAGGCTTCAGATGCCAAAAAAGCAACCACTCTCCCGAACTCTTCCGGCTCCCCATATCGTCCCAACGGAATACCCTCTTCTGCTTGTTTACGAACCTGATCTAAAGTTTGCCCGGTCTTCTCGGCCCGATGCTCGTCCAAGCTTCGCACACGATCGGTTGCGATTCTTCCCGGCGCTACGGTATGTACCAGGATATTGTAAGGAGCTAATTCCAGAGACAGTGTTTTCGCCAATCCAGCGACACCCGTACGTAGTGTATTCGAGATAATAAGACCCGGAATCGGCTGCTTAACCGACGAGGATGCAATATTTAAAATTCGGCCGCTTTGTTGTTTTTTCATATATGGTAGAGCTTCACGAATTAACCGGATATGGCTAAGCAAATTTTGCTCAAAGGCTTGCAGCCAAACTTCATCCGTAAAATCATCAAAGGTTCCCGCAGGAGGCCCGCCCGCATTGTTAACTAAAATATCGACGGTGCCGAACAAATCTGCTGTACGACGGATAGCTTCGAAAATTTGTTCAGGTTTCGTTACATCGCAAACCACATATTCGACGCGCCCGCTGGCCGTTTCCTGGAGTTCAGCCTGTGTATGTTGAAGCTCTGCTTCGTCCCGTCCCGAAATCACGATATTCGCACCTTCACGTGCCAGCTCCCGTGCGCTTGCCTTGCCAAGTCCTTTGCTGGAGCCTGCAACAAAGGCAGCTTTTCCCGTTAATCCTAAATCCATCTACGCCATTCCCTTTTCTCTGTGTTCTCAATGTAATTGTACACATGACCAGCACGTAATGCGAGTGGCCTCTCTTGGGTTATATAAAATTTCATTATACGTCCAACCTATTTCCACAGTATAATGGACAATGCACATGCATTTTTAAGAAATCGCACAATAGAAAGAAGATGAACCAGATATGTTCGGCACCATTCTTTTGGACGTGGTTTTACCTATTTTTGTACTCATCGGTTTTGGTTGTATCATGCAATATTATTTTCGACTGGATTTGTATACTTTAGCTAAGATCAATTTTTACTATATTACCCCTGCGGTTGTGTTTACCGGACTGTATAATTCGGAAATTTCGTTATTGCTTATGGGTGAGGTTTCTCTTTTTTATGCCTTGTACATAGCCATTCTGTACGTCATCAGTACGACTGTTGCCAGATCTCTAAAATACAGTCCCGGAATGCGGGGAGCTTTTACAAACAGTGTCATGCTTGATAATTCGGGGAATTACGGTCTGCCGATCAATCAGTTAGTATTCAAAGGTGATCCGCTGGCTACGTCCGTTCAAGCACTGATTATGACCTTTCAAAGCTTTGTCACCTTTACATACGGTACCTTTGTTGTACAGAACGGTAAGGCCGACACTCGAAAAATTCTGATTAATTTTTTGAAAATGCCGGTTCCTTATGCCCTCGTGCTGGGCTTGCTGCTAAATCTGTTACACAGTCCATTGCCCAATTTACTGGCAGAGCCATTGAATTATATCAGCCAGTCGATGGTTGCCGTTGCTCTGCTTACCTTGGGAGCGCAAATTGTGCAATATCCCTTTCGTCTGCGGCGTACAGCCGTGTATATCAGTATGGTGTTGCGTCTGATTGCCGGTCCTGCGGTCGGTTTTCTGCTCGTACTCTTGCTTGGGCTTAAAGGGATTCCAGCACAAGCCCTGCTGATTGCATCCGGTATGCCTACCGGTGTTAATACAAGTATTTTGGCTGAGGAATATAAAAATGAACCCGATTTCGCAGCTCAAACGGTACTGCTCTCAACCATTGTGAATGTCATTACGATGACGCTGTTGATTTCAGCATCCCGGTACCTTGTTTGATTGGATTATACAAGCCGAATAGTGCTTCCCATCGCCACCACTTCGCTTGTACAGCACTATTCCGCCTACTCCGTTTTTAACGTTCATTTTTTCGTGTTCGACTTATATAGAACCGCTTTTGTCTGAGGACAAGAGCATTTTTTTCTAAGAAAAGAACATACGTTCGGGATAATTTGCCTTTTTCCTGATTCAAGTGGTATGTGTGTTTTGTGCAGATCGTATGCGAGAAAGAATTTTTTTATCTATTTTGAATTTTTCATATAGTGAATATTTATATAGGTGTGTTATTGGAGCTTTATCGATTTCTATTTTCATTTGTCGTTTGGTCTGTTCCCGAAAAATCGACTAAGCGTCAACAAGGCCAACAAAAATAAAGCCAGCTCGCTCATCAGGAGTGGCTGGCTTTAGGATTATTCTTATGCTAAATGCTGCAAAGCAGTTAGCCATTTTAGCAAAGTCCCCTTTTCGTTCGGATTTCGCTTACCTTATCAGGGTTTACGGCTCTATTCCCCATTGCTTGCTTCCAGACAAGTAAGAAGTTACCCTAGTGGAATCTTTTAAACTGGTTGCTGTGGCGTCAAAGGAATAATCATCGGTTTGAGTGTAATTGCTCCAGTCCGTTTTGGATACCCTCGTTTGTAGCTCCACACTTTGACTGGGATTTAAAGAACCCGCCCCTGGCTTAAAGCCCATTTCCACATAAGAATCTGCTCCCGGTTTTGGATTGGACAGTGTTTTGAAGCTGGCAATCACATTCTCAGGACCAACGCTTGACCAATCTGCGAAGAAATTTTGGGACTTCTCCCCATTTATAGTGTAATAATAACGTAGCGTCACATTCGCAAGGGAAACGGATGAGGTTCCTGTATTCGTAATTTTAAACTTGGAGCTGATCGTATTACTTGTTTCGGATACATTCCCATTGAAGGTCTGTACCTTGAGAACACCCTGTTCTGTTCCCGGCTCGCTTGGTGTATTTTCCTTTACTGTCACCGTGAACAGCACATCGCTACCTGCATTAAAATGAAACATTAACGCTGTGTCTCCTTTAGGGAGTTTAGACAAATACTTATTGGAGAAGGTAACCGTTTCGCCATCGAGCGTATAATCTTCACCTTTTTTCAGTACCACGCTGCCCTGCTGGATGGCGTCTAACGTATTACCGTTCAGTGTAAGCTTGACGGAAATATCGGTATTTGCGTTATCCTGTCCATAGGTTGCAGTCGTCGGCGTAATGCTAGAATCACCTACAGATGGTTGATCACCTCCCACTCGATCTGCCACCAGAATACCGCGGCCATTTGTTCCCAGATAAGCACGCCCATAAACTCGGGGGTCACCGATAATGGTCGTCACCCGTGCATATTGATGCTTGTCGTCATTAATGCGTACCCAGTTTGCGCCAGCATCGTCCGAACGGTAAAATCCGCGTGTACCGTCGATTTTACCAACGATGAATACAGTTGCATTGGTACGATTCTGTGCTGCTTTACCAAAGCCTACAAAGTCTGCCTCCTGCACATTAGCGAACTTGGTGAACGTAACGCCGGAATCCTTGGAATGCCACAAGCCGTATGGCCCTCCATCCTCAGAGCCTCCAGCGAACCATACATCCCCTTCTGCTCCACGTACTGCATCAATATCGGCATTACCTTCCGTTGGTAAGCCTGATACCGCGGAAGCTGTGAACGATACGCCCCCATTGGTGCTGACATATATTTTTCCGTTGGCGAACGCATAGTATTTGTTAGAATTCACCCGATCCGAGGCAATCTTCGCGTTCGCTGGAATACCTGTACTTGCGGTCCATGAGTTGCCGCCTGTTTTGGAGTAATATACACCTTTGTCCGAGGTGCTCCAAAGCAAGCCATTACCATCTGCCGCAACAGCTATGCTTCCCCCTCCTACTGTGCCGGAAGGTTCGCTGTTCGCTTTATACCAGTTTGCTCCGCCATCATTGGAGAAGCCGATGGATTTGGCATTCGGATCCTTTTGGTAATCGGCTTTGCCTACCCGCGCCATAAAGGCTGGATTCAGTTCAGCATAATCGATACTTTCACTGCTTGTAAAAGTGGGATTATCCAGCATTTTAGCGGGAGCCTTGAACAGATCGTCATGTCTGAAACCGGAGACATCCCCTACTGCGCTCACCAAAGGTGCACCGGTTGGAGGGCTTACAAGATCCAAAATCGCCGTTTCCTCTACCCCCTTAGCTGCTACCGAAATGTCCAGCTTACCACCCTTGTCCCAGTTCGTCACATTTTTGGAGCCGTAAATCGTAGCTCCTGTGCCGTATAACATATGGTCTGAATTAAATGGATCAATCTCCAGATCCCCGATCATCCAGCCCAGCTTAGGCGATACTTCCGGCGGAGCAGGGTTGGTATTGAAAGTTAGCCAAGGTGCAGCTGTTATATCCAAATTATATTTCAGCTTGCGAGTTGGATAACCATCGAATTCCCAAATAGGGCTCCAGGTTGCCCCGCTGTCGGTGCTGCGATAAATCGTTGCATCCGGCCACCAGGAATTCAGCGTAGCCACCATCAGAGTACCCGGTTTCTGCGCATCTACTGTCAGTCCACCATATCCAAAATAATTGTCCGTGCTGCTACTGGCAACAGGACTTATATTGGTCCATTGACCGCTGGCTGTATTCAATTTCCACACATCACCCTTTGTCCCGTCATATGGACCTGCTCCATCGCTATACGAGATGTACAAATTACCATCTGACGATAACACCCCATGATGCGGCAAATAGCCCGTTGGTTGTCCTGCTACAGCGGACCAGGTCGTCCCCCCATCTGTACTGCGATAGACACTTTGCTTTTTATCCGCAACACCTACATAGATCGTCTGTGTTGCTTTACTGGCAGAGCCCGTCTTTTTGTCAAACGTAATCCAGGCTAAACCGACGATATCACTGGTGTACTCATTGGAAGGGTCCTGTACATACGTGCCTGGATTCGGGAAGCTGCTCACCTTGCTCCAGGTTGCCCCATAATCCGAGCTTTTCCATAATCCATTGCCGCTCCGTGCCCCGAAGAACAAAATATTGTTCTTATTGGGATCAATCGTCAGACGTTCACCCATCGAGCGTCCTGGCATATTGCCTCCCACCTTAAAAGGAAGCTTCGTTGTCTGCCACGTATTGCCCCTGTCGGTCGACCGCATAATCTGCCCATTTTGCTTGTCCCAGGAATTGGTATACGTTCCTGTAGCTATATATACACGATTCGGATCAACAGGATCAGTCGCCAACGCATCTACGCCATTTTTGTTCCAATCTTCCCAACCCACAGAATCCGTCAACGGAATCCAGCTCTCGTCAGCAGGATTCCAGCGGTAAGCACCTCCGATATCCGTACGGGCATAGATCAGATTTTTTTCCTTCTCATTAAAAATGATACCTGGCACAAAACCGCCACCGCCACCCGTGACCACACTCTTCCAGGTGTACTCATCACTTGGAGCGGCAGCATGTGACGGCGTTATCAACCCTGTCCAGGAAGCGCCCGCTACCACAAGCGCCAAACACGCGATCCTAAACCTGCTTTTTGCCTTAGTCAATGAATTCAACCTCCTTCACTATTTTTTTAATATACAAATATTTTCCAGATGAAAGAACTCAGTCGATTCCAGATTCGTTCCTAATCATTGTCTTTCCAACAACCAACATAGTCTGATAAAAGCTTCTCTCGGCCTCACCTCCAGTTGTTATAATTGAAATACAGCAGGAATTACATTTTATAAAGCGCTTCCATTTTGTCTCGCTCAATAGATTCGTCATCCTTTTCACATTTCCTTGTGTAAAAAATCAAGATTATGTTAAGATCATTACTTGCTTCGTAGCTTACTGTGTGGACCTGATCCTTCGCTTGCCGTTGATACCTTTTATGTATACTATTATGAATTTTTCATATATTGAAATAATCATTTAATATCTCATTCTTTAATATCTGTCAAAAGCTTTAATATACGCCAAAAAACCGCGCTATGCGCGGTTCCGTCTTACGTGAATGCCGTCGATAAACTTTAAATATTCCTTTATTATTGCAAATATTCAAGCGCCAGCGCCAAAAATATGTGTCCTGACACAAGCAATGCACGCTCATCAATATCAAAATGAGGATGGTGGTGAGCATAATGTGTTCGTTCATCCTCATTACGCGCCCCCACATGAATGAAAGCTCCCGGCCGTTTCTCCAAATAATAAGCAAAATCCTCTGCTCCCATGACCGGCTTCAGATCTAGAAAAGCGTCACCTCCAAACAGCCTGCAGACAAGCTCGCGTACACGTTCGGTTTCGGCTTCAGCATTCACCAAAGAAGGATAGCCATTCAGATAGTCAATTTCATATCCTGCATGATAAGCCTCAGTCAAACCCTTGACGATACTGCGAATTTCATTCTCGACTTCCTTGCGCACTTCTTTATTGAACGTACGCACGGTCCCTTCGATTTTAGCCTTATCCGCAATGACATTGAAGGCGGTTCCCGCCTGGAAAACACCAATGGTTAGTACCGCTGATTCAATAGGGTCCACCCTGCGACTGACCACCTGCTGCAATCCGTTCACAATTTGGCTACCGATGACAATAGAATCTACCGTCTGATGCGGTCGTGCGCCATGGCCGCCTTTGCCATTAATCTGGATCGTAAACGCATCGACTGCCGCCATGGCAGGCCCGCTCTTTAATCCAATTTTACCAAGTGGAATTTCAGAAGCGAGGTGAATACCGTATACCGCCTCCACTCCATCCAGACAGCCATCCTCAATCATAAACTTGGCTCCGCCGGGTGGCTTTTCTTCAGCATGTTGAAAAATAAACACAAGCTTGCCCTTCAGTGCCTTCCGGTTATTGCTTAATACACGTGCCACTCCAAGCAGCGCAGCCGTATGACCATCATGTCCGCAAGCATGCATAACACCAGGAACCGCGGATTTATAGGGCGCATCCTTTTCATCCTGAATAGGAAGCGCATCAAAGTCAGCGCGAAACGCAATCGTTCTACCCGGCTGGCCGCCATCTAAAAATCCGAGCACACCGTTTCCACCCACATTCGTTCTTATCTCAATACCAAAAGAGCGCAATTGATCGGCTATAAATGCAGACGTATTCGTTTCTTCAAAAGAAAGCTCGGGATGCTGATGCAGATGTCTTCTCCACGCAATCAGGTCTTGCTCACCATCTTTTAATTCCTGGACCCATTTCTCTAGCATAATACCCTCTTTTCCTATTGAATTTATATACTTTATCCTTATCTTACCATGAATTTACTGGAGAATCTTCTATCCTGCCGATATCAAGTCAAAGAAGATATGTCT
The DNA here is from genome assembly GCF_005217525.1 of Paenibacillus terrae. Classification (GTDB taxonomy): domain Bacteria; phylum Bacillota; class Bacilli; order Paenibacillales; family Paenibacillaceae; genus Paenibacillus; species Paenibacillus terrae_C. The sequence goes on from NZ_PNXQ01000016.1 coordinate 486,314, forward strand.
TTGATTTAGGCCGGGTAGTGACAAGCGGCATAATGTCCTGTGCCAATCGCTGTCAGTTCCGGCGCTTCCTCACGGCAACGCGAGGTTGCCAGCGGACAGCGGGTATGAAAACGACAGCCGGACGGTGGCTTCGCAGGCGAAGGAATCTCACCTTGTATCGTAATCAGCTCCCGCCGGTTTTTAGGATTCGGATTGGGGATGGAAGCAACAAGCCCTCGGGTATAGGGATGCGCCGGATGTCGGAAAAGCTCCTCGCTTGGCGCGATTTCTACAAGCTTACCCAAGTACATGACCCCAATCCGATCCGATATATGCCGAACGATGTGCAACCCGTGCGCGATAAACAAATAGGTCGTATCCAGCTTACACTGTAAATCCTGAAGCAGATTGACAATTTGCGCCTGAACGGAAACATCCAAAGCCGACACTGCCTCATCCGCCAAAATAAACTGCGGTTGCAGCGCAATTGCACGGGCAATCCCGATCCGCTGGCGCTGGCCTCCCGAAAATTCATGCGGAAACCGCGTGATCAGCGAAGGAGACAATCCGACTGAACTTAGTAGTTCCCCAACCCGTTCCCGTTTGGCCTTGCCACTCAGCCCTTCATGAACCGCAAGCGGTTCACCGATAATATCCCCCACATTCCAACGGGGATCAAGTGATCCGTAAGGGTCTTGAAAAATCATCTGCATATCACGGCGTGCAGCTCGTAATTCGGAATTCCCTAACTTTGTCAGCTCCCGATCCTGAAACCATACCTGCCCTGAGGTTGGACGTTCCAACTGCATCAGAAGACGGCCTAAGGTAGATTTACCGCTGCCAGATTCACCGACCAGTCCAAAGGTTTCACCCTGACGGATTGAAAATGATACATCATCCACCGCCCGGATGGAAGCACCTGCCCGACCGGGAAAGCTTCTTTTCACCGGATAATACTTGCGAAGCCCATCCACCCGAAACAAATCCTGCTTGTTCTGCCCGGTGTCCGTGACAGTTACATTGGATATTACAGATTCCTTTACCTGTAAGCCATCACCGTTCACCATGATCCCATCAACAGCAGATACGTACGTCACTTCTTTCTTTACTTCTGCCGCTTCTTCAACAGCATCTGCCGGGACTCGCCCTTCCACCGATAGCTCTGAAATGCGCCAATCACCGGACGCAGCCAACTGCTTCGAATGCCAGCAGGCTACCTCTCGTCCATCCTTGGTAGCTAACGGAGGCGCTTCGTTTTTGCATTGATCCGTCGCATGCGGGCAACGCGGGTGAAACAAGCAGCCAGATGGCAACGCACTCAGGCTGGGGATGGCCCCCGGGATCGAAAACAGCTTGCTGCTTCGATCTGTATCCAGCGTTGCCACCGAACTAAGCAAACCTCTTGTGTACGGGTGCAACGGTAGCTCGAACAGCTCTTCCGTTGCGGCCTGCTCCACGACTCGCCCGGCATACATCACAACAATTCGATCCGCAACCTCCGCCGCAATACCCAAATCATGCGTAATCAACAGAATCGACATGTTGAATTCCACCTTTAATTCCTGAAGCAACAGCAAAATTTGCGATTGAATCGTTACATCCAGCGCCGTTGTTGGTTCATCTGCAATCAGCAGCTCAGGTCCACATGACAGCGCCATCGCAATCATCGCCCGTTGCAGCATCCCGCCAGACAGCTCTCCGGGATACTGCTTCATACGGATTTCCGGCTCAGGAATCCCTACCCTGTTCAGCAAATGAACCGCATGAGCCCACGCTTGCTTCCGTTCCTTCCGATCATGCTCCATAATGATTTCCATCAGCTGATATCCAATAGTGTACACCGGATCAAACGCCGCCATTGGCTCCTGAAATACCATCGCCATCTTTTTACCGCGAAGCGAGCGTAATTCCTGCTGCGATAAAACGGTCAAATCTATACCCTTCAACCGAATTTGCCCTTGGGCAATTCGTCCGCCCTCATAATCAATCAGCCGCATAATCGCCTTGGAGGTAATCGTTTTTCCGCTACCGGATTCACCAACAAGGCAGACCGTCTCCCCCGCCCCGATCGTCAGCGATACGTTGTCGAGAGCTTGCAGCAAACCTTTTTTAGTGTGAAAATCCACCGACAAATGTTCAATCTCCAGCAATGATGACAAACGAACTCCCTCCTTCTATAGTACTCACGAATAGGCTTCCTGATGCTAGTTTGCATTCATTTTCGGGTCCAGCTCATCTCTCACCCTGTCGCCCAAAATATTGACCGACAGCACGAACAACGTAATGGCTAGACCAGGAAAGGTGCATATCCACCAAGCCACTGTCAAATATCCACGTCCCTGAGACAATACCGTTCCCCAATCCGGAATTTCCTTTACCGTGCCAAGACCCAGAAAGCTTAATCCCGATCCGGCCAAAATAGCGCTGCCGATTCCAAGCGTCGCCATTACGAGCAGAGGGGACAGGGAATTGGGAAGCACATGTCGCCAAAAGATACCAAAAGGTGTAACTCCGATGGAGCGTGAAGCCGTAACGTAAGAACGTCCTTTTATGCTCATAATCTGCCCCCTCATCACCCTTGCATAACCCGGAATAGCAGATATGGCTACCGCCAGTACGATATTAAACAAGCTCGGCCCGAGAGCTGCCGCAATCGCCAAGGCCAGCAGAATGCCGGGAATGGTCATCAAAATATCAATTAATCGCATCAGCACTGTGTCCACGATCCCACCGATGTAGCCTGACAGTGCTCCTATAATTCCACCAGCCAGACCACCGACGAGCACCGACATAAAGCCGATAAACAGGGAATCCCTACTTCCATGAACAACCAAACTGAATACATCCCGTCCAAAATAGTCGGTTCCGAACCAGTGAGCAGCGCTTGGACTCTGTAAAATCTGGTCGCTTAACATTTCTGTTGGCTCATAGGAAGCAACCCATTGCGGAAACGCTGCACAGGCGATCACGAACACGATAATCAATCCTGCCGCATATACGAACCCATCCGACACTCCCCCAAACCGCAATCTTCCGGTTTTCCGAGCTACCCGCTGCTTTCTTTCCTTCCAGACTGTTTTGGCCGCCATTGTTTCTCTCAACTGTTCTTCCTCCTCCCTGATTCCTGACGACTTACGCCGAGCGTCTAACCCTTGGATCAATAAATTTATAAGATATATCCACCAATAGATTTACGATCACGTACATGATGGCAGAGAACAACACAACTCCCTGCACAACTGGTAAATCCTTAGCCATAATCGCATCCGCAATTAAACGTCCAATACCTTGTCGCGAAAATACCGTCTCACTCACAACCGCTCCGGCCAGCATTTCTCCCATCAGCATCCCAATCATCGTTATCGTTGGAATCAACGCATTACGCAGTGCATGGCGATACATAATGACCTTCTCCGATAAGCCTTTGGAACGGAGCGTAACGATGAACTGCTCATTTATGACCTCCAGCATACTGTTGCGTACCATTCTGACAATGAACCCTGCACCGACAATGCCCAAAGTGAAAGCAGGAAGCACAAGTGTTTTCCAACCGTTCGAGCCCATTGCAGGCAGCCATCCCAAATGAATGGAGAAAATCAGCAACAGCAGAATTCCTGACCAGAATGTGGGCATGGAAATGCCGAACAGTCCGACGATTCGCGCGACGATATCAATTGGCTTATTCCGATGAATGGCCGACAGCACTCCAAGCAAAACACCGATGATAACCGAAATGGCAGAACCAGCAAGCGTCAACGCCAATGTAGGCGGGAGATTAACCCATATTTTAGGTAGCACCGGATCAGCATTGAGCAGTGATTTTCCAAAATCGCCTTGCAGCAGCTTTCCAAAATAATTTAAAAATTGCATATGAAAAGGCTGATCCACTCCCAGCTGATGACGCAAATTGGCGATCATTTCTGGCGTGGCCGTCGAAGGGTCCAGAATAGAATCCACCGGGTCCCCCGGAAGCAGATACAAAATGCTGAACACCAGAATACAAGAACCGAGAATAACTAACAGAGAGGTTACCAGACGTTCTGCAACAGCCCTGATCATAAAGCACACTCCTTTCCGTCTGAATGGCTTGCCAGAGACAATTTAGCCATACTATTTTTGAATGCGCACATCGTTAAACAGCGGATAACCCAATAAATCAAATTTAAGACCTTGTACGGACTTGGCAGCTCCAACGGTATAAGGGAATACATAAATCGGAATGATAACGGCTTGATCACGGATCAATTGTTGTACCTTTTTGTAAATCCCCTCCCGCTTGGCATCCTCCTTTTCAATCGCTCCCTGCTCCAGCAGCTTGTCGACCTCTGGATTAGATAAGTTAGGCAGCGTAGGCAGCTGATTCGGAGCCGCTGTGTGGTAAAAAGCATATAACGCGTTCGGGTCCACATTGACCTGACTATTCCCGTAGAAATCATAGTTTCCGTTCGTATATACAACCGTTGCAACATCCTTGGTAATTTCAATCTTCACATCAACACCGATTTTCTTCAACTGCTGCTGAATAATGGCTGCAATATCGTTGCCGCTTTTCACGATTCGGCGTGCCATCTACATAATGCAGCGTCAGACGTTTTCCATCCTTCACTCGAAAACCATCCGCACCTTTGACCCAACCCAGCTCATCCAGAAGCTGATTGGCTTTGTTAGCATCCGGCTGTAAGCCGTTTTCCAGTGATTTATCATATGCGAAAATGCCCGGAGTAAGCGATGACCAAGCCTGCTCGTAGGTGCCCAGGTAAAGGGTTTTGACCATCGTTCCCACATCAATTCCATATTGCAACGCCTGTCTGGCCTTCAATTCATTCCATGGCGCCTTCTTCTGGTTAATGAACAGCGTGTACGGTAAGCCTAGGGTATTGACCTGCAACAATTGAAAATTAGGGTCACTCTTCAGCGTTAAAATGTTTTGTGGAGGAACTGTTTCTGCGGCCAAGGCCTGCCCACTCTGCACACTACCGATCCGGGTCGCTTCCTCCGGCACGATTTTAAAGGTTACGCTATCTAAATACGGTGCTCCCTTGTTCTCAATGGTTTCCGGTGCCCATTTGTAATCCGGGTTACGCTCAATTTTTATTTCTGCATTTTCGTCCCATTTTACAAACTTGAACGGGCCTGTGCCCACTGGATGCTTGCCGAATTGATCTCCATATTTCTTGACTCCTGCAGGAGAAACAATAGCTACTGCCGGGATCGTTAAATTGCTCAAAAATGCCTGAGATGGTCGTTTCAGATTCAGCTTAATTGTGTATTCGTCTAATACTTGTGAGGATTCATACGGGGCCAGCAGGTTAGCGGCATTGCCAACTACAGCTTGCGGATCAATAATTCTGTCATAGCTGAATTTAACTGCTTCCGCATTAAATGGAGTTCCGTCATGGAACTTGACGTCCTTGCGCAGCTTGAACGTATAGCTTTTTCCATCCTCGGAAACGCTCCATTCGGTCGCAAGCCAAGGCTTAATCGTATTGTCCGGCAGCTTTACCACCAAGTTATCGAATATCCCCCGATACACCCGGGATGCTACCGCCAAGCCACTCCTATGCGGGTCCAGTGAATCCGGCGATGTAGCCAGTGCATAGGTCAGGTCTCCACCTTCTGCGGCTTGCCCGCCTCCAGCTGCATTTGCTCCCGTATTCGTAGAATTGGCTCCACCATTATCTGAGCATGCCGACAATACCAGCACCAGCGACAGGGTTAGAGCTACCATTTTGGCATATCGACTTGTTCGTTTCACTTGAAAGCACTCTCCAATCTTATGGGTAATGTTATGAATATATTGCATTTTAGAGCCGATGTTACATTGTTTATAATTCCAATCAGTTATATATGAATTGTACAAATAACTGTATACCCGCGTTTTTATAGTGTCAATGCAAGTTCTAATTGGAATGATCTATAGATGGATAGAAGACTTAAATTGACAACGCAAAAAAGAGCCGACAGAAATGCTCTCCCCGGCTCTTTTTCGCTGCTAATTACAGTTTTGAATTTTTCAGGTATTGAAAAACTGACTTATATTCCCTCGTACCGGATGAGTCTGCTCCCTGTAGTCCCCATCTGTATAACTGCCAATCACCTTACGCCAAAAGGACTGCGCTGGCCTGTTCGTGCTCATCTGCGTTACCTTCCAACGCCCGGCAAAACGTCCAAACAGCTCATGAGCCGCCCAAGTACCGACCCCATTATGCCGATATGGACGCAGCACAAAGAACTCAGCCATGTAGTAGTCAGCCTCCCGATTGCTGGACATTCGGTCAACCAACGCAAAACCTACGGGAACATCCTGTCTCCAGATTAGAAAAGGTAACTTCTGTTCACCGCTTGTCCAGTATTGATATAAGTCCGGGTAGGCCGGGAAAGTGCCGTTTTCAGTAACATCAATTCGAAGATAGGCTGTAAAATCATATAAATAAAATTGCATGAGCTGCACAATAATGCCCTTCTGCGACTCTGGTACACTTTTTATGGACAGCTTCAACTCCGACTGGATGTCATACCCCATATTTTCACCTCTCTTGACGGATTAGTTCGTTCTTTACTTCGATTCGCATTCCATCTTATATTACACTCCATCCGGTGCTGTTCAAAATATGCTAAAATACATATATTATGACCGGACGAGGTGGAGCCCAATGAATATACAAAAGATCATCGACCGGCGCAAACTGGATGAAAAAATGCCAGGATTGCCATGGTACGTGCAGCAATTTATGGATTACAAGCTACCTGACCTGTCCCCTTCCACATTGCTGGAATATGTGCGGGATTATGAAGCTTTTTTTGCATGGCTTCGCTCGGAAGGCTTATCTGCAGGAGAGACGAACGCCCAAGTTACGCTGGAAGAATTGGAGACGCTCCATATGGATAGTATTACAGGCTATCGTTTGTTTCTATCGACTAAGCGTGAAGGCTCCAATTCCCGCATTACGATTTCACGCAAGCTTTCGTCCCTGCGTTCCCTCTTTCATTATTTGAGCCAGATCGCTGAGGATGAAAACTTTTATCCTTTACTCAAGCGCAACATTATGGCCAAGGTCGAAATCAAGCGCATACATAAACCCAAGGACACAGCGGCCAAGCTCAAAGGAAAAATACTGGAGGAGGAAGAGCTGCTTGAATTTATCGGCTACATTTATGAAGGCTATGGACAAGATTTGGCCGGTAACAAGCAGGCACTGTACTCCTATGAGCTGAACAAGGAACGTGACGCCTGTATCGCCAGTCTGATTCTAAATTCGGGCCTGCGCGTATCTGAAATCGTCAATCTGAATCTGGACGATCTGGATGTAAACAATAAATTACTATATGTGTATCGTAAAGGCAACAACGACGAGACCTTTAAAACGCCAGTATATTTCCGCGAGCAGTCCAAAGATGATCTGGCACTCTATTTGTCTCTGCGGCATACTCGTTATCGCGCACCCAAAAAGGAAAAAGCGCTCTTCGTCGCACGTCCCAACGGTAGTACAGAAGGCAAACGGATGACCAAAAGAGCGATTCAGGCGATGATTATCAAGTATGCCAAACGGTTCGGCAAGCCTTACCTGACCGTTCACAAGCTCCGTCATTCCTTTGCCACCGACTACTATTTGCAAAACGATATCTACAAAACGAAGGAACAGCTCGGTCACGCCTCCACAGAAACGACAGAAGTTTATGCCCATCTGACCGACAAGACCATGTCCCAAGCGATTGAACGGCGGGTGGATACTCAAGCCGGCTCAGCCGATTAATGTCTCAGTCCTGCTCATTCCGAACTCCTTCTCTTTGCTTCTGAATCTGTCCAAGTAACCAGCGGCCTGCCGGGCCGTTGGCATCGGCAGGAAATATCTGCATCGTTTGATCCGAAAAATGGCTCTGTGCCCAGCCCGTATGATCCTCCCAAACCGCTACTCCCTGTACATTGGTCAGCTCTGTGGTAAGCTTGGCATCCGATTGTTCCCGTACCATGACTAGCTTCGGATAATGCTCCTGCTTGAAGCCTTCCAACAGCACACAGTCGTATGCCTGAAAATGCCGGATCAGTCCGGTGACAGGCCGGCTATGCTCCTCTAAAATAGCTGTTCTTCCACCTGAAACAATGGCTACGCCTTCGGCTCCCGCTTGTCGATGCTTGTACGTATCTGTTCCCTTATGATCCATCTCAAACTCATGTCCATCATGCTTGATCACAGCAATGCGTAGCCCAGACTCTCGCAAATAAACAATCAATCCTCCGAGGAAGGTCGTTTTGCCCGTATTTTTGAAGCCGACGACCTGACATACATACGGATTTATCGTATTCACGACACCTGACCGCCTTGAAGCACCAGCACTCGCACCTCTTCCCCTGCACGCAAGCCCTCTGTTGTTGGAGGAACCACGATCAGACAGTCGCTGTCCTTGATCGACACCATGACACTGGATTCATCCACTCGCGCAGGAATCGCGTATACTTGTCCGCCCTTTATCTCCAAGGAGCTACGTACAAAGCGGGTAAAATTGTTCACCTTCGTATAATCTGCTCCCAACCGCGCCGTCCAGGTTTGTAAATACGGCTGCTCTGAAGACAGCATCATTTGGATGGTGGGTCGCACAAACAACTCACAGCCTACAAAGCACGCACCTGGATTGCCAGAAAGCGCTATTAGTAGCTTGCCGTCAATCAACGCGGCTGTGGTCACACTGCCTGGACGCATGGTGACCTTGTTGAACAGCATATCCACACCCTCCTGTCGTACCAGATCGCCCATAATATCAAAATCCCCCACCGATACTCCGCCACTCGTGACGACGATATCGTAGGCAGCTATCGCTTCACGTACGGAAGCCCGGGCGAGAGCCAAGTCATCATGAATGGCTTGCAGGATGAACGGATCGCCTCCCGCCTCCCTGATTTGTGAAGCCAGCATATATGTATTGCTGTTCCGAATTTTCCCCGGCTGCAACGGCTCATCCACGCCAAGCAATTCCGAACCTGTGGAAAAAACAGCTACTCGTGGCTTCCTGTAGACAGGTACCCGATGTACACCAAAGGTAGCCAGCACAGAGATGTGTCCTGCACCCAGACAGGTTCCTTTACTAAGTAAAAGCTGACCTTCATGGATCTCATGGCCGATTGCCGTCACATTTTTGCCGATTTCCATGCGCTTCTTCAAGCCGACATATACCTGTCCATCTTCATCACGTAGCTGTGTTGCTTCCAGCATAACAACCGTGTCGGCCCCTTCAGGCAATTGCGCTCCTGTCATAATACGAGCTGCCAATCCCGTCTCTACCCGCTTGTCCGATACGGTGCCGCATGGAATTTCATCAATCACGCGTAGCCAGATCTCCTGACCGAACGAACAGACTTCAGTGTCCGAACCAAGGATGGCGTATCCATCCATGCCGGAGCGACGGAAGCGGGGATACGGGTGTGGTGCGGTTAAATCCATCGCCAAATAACGTCCATGCGCCTGCTCCAGCCCTACATCCTCCCGCTCTCCCTGTTTAACATGAGCAGCTATTCTGCTTTGTGCTTCTTCCACTTGAACCGCTTGGCGCTGAAACTTGTCCGAATTTAATTGTGCCTGATTCATATCTTCACTCCGTTCTTATGAAAATGCCCTCTTTCTGTTATAACGCTAAAACCGTTATCTGGCAAATCCGGGCCATGTTTATTGGGTAGCAGCAAGTCTCTATCCGCAAAAAAAACAGCCCGGGATCTCATTCCCGAACTGTTTTGCAAATTCTATTTTAATAGTTTGCTCGTCATTACACACCTTAACCCCATCATCGTCGACTTCGTCGGCTGATTTTACCTGAACCGCTGCGTGTTTTAGGCTTACTATAAGATTTACGCGGCGAATCAAAAATGCTGGAACCGCCGCTGCTGCCCCGGTCACGTGAAATCGAGCCCCTGCTCGGTGAACTGCTGCTGGAGCCTCTGTCGAACAGACTTCCGCTGGAACCAACACTGGAATCAGACCCCTTACCCCTACGGGTAACGGAACCCTTCCGCTCCACCGTAATTGGTGGGATGGCTTTCTTCTCCTGCACCGTAGGTGCACGGTACTGGCCTTGAGAAGGCCGATATACATCTCTGCTTGAATATCCCCGGTAAGAGCCTGATCCGCGCAACGAATCAAACAGAGCATCCAGTACGGTTGCCGTTAAGTATCCTTTTAGAAAGCTGGAACTGTAATTTTGCTCCACATACTTTTTGCTGTCGATTTCAATTAATGTGTCTTCCTTCTTGGCTGGATCTTGCTGCAAATGATACCATTCATCGCTGTATACCAGAAACATCCGCTCATTGCTCTGAGGCGAGATTTGTTCCGGCTCACGCTGTTCTTTCAGTTCCTCCGCTACTTCTGGAACCGTTTTGCCTGCGGCCCGGTACACGTACGAGGTCGAGTTGCCGCTACCACTGACCGATTCCAGCGGGTACGTATCTTTCACATTTGGCGCACCGCAGCCGCTTAGCACGGATACGAACAAGCTCAGCGCCACAATGACCTTTAATGCATACTGGCAGGTGCGTTTGCCCATGTGTCACCCTCTCCTAGCTTGCCCGAATAACCTTGACGTCTCCGGTAATTACTTCTTCTCCTTCATATAGCATAAAGCGGCCGTCCTGCCACTCTACACGCAGCAGATGGTAATCATCCGACTGATACTGCCAAACATGCTGCTCTCCACCCTGTCGAAAAGGAGCACGGCCCATAACCGTAACATGCCCAAAATATTGCTCTTCCAAATGATATGTTGTGTCATCCAGTTCCAGAATCGTTGGCACTTCCTCCGGATTGTCCAGCCTGCCGTCAATCGCCTGATACAGTCCAAATTGCAACGTTTCCCGTTCCTCAATGTGAAGGTAGCTGACTTGATTACCATCCTGAAGCGTTAGAACAACGGCATTCCGAGCGCGGTTATGTACTCGGCCTACCACTTCATATGTGACAAGCGACACTTCACAGATATCGCCGGGGTTTAAATGAAGCATACTCTTTTCCACTTTTGGCGGCTCCGGCTTGGCAAACAGATTCGAAATTCGTTTCCATACACCCATAATGTTTCCCCCTGCCCTTCTTTAGCCTAGAAACATGCCGCAATGATCAAAGCGCCGACCAGATGCAGCGTACCTGAAAACAGACCAAAGCCAATTTTGCCTTCCTGCGTGCCTTTATCCAGATCAAGCTGTGCCCAGTACCGAAGCAACAGACGTACGACAACTTCCAAAACAAACAGAATGACAAAGGCGATCACCGAATACACAAGCGCCTCCAGCAAATTGTTAGCTGTAGCAATGGAGCTTGACAAAATATACCCCTGTGCAAACAGCTTCATAATTAACCGGACCGTTACAGCCATATTACCCGCTTTCACTTCTGCAAAATCCTTATACTTCGTAAATAAAGAATCAATGTACATCAATACGAACAACAAAACGGCACCCGCGCCAGTCCATACAAGCATCGCTTTCATCGTTTCCAAAAAATGCATTTCATACCATCCTCCACATCTTCTTGACCTTCATTTATTGATTTACGCCTCCGGGCAGGGAAAAGCGAAGGAGAAAACGGTTCCCCTTCGCTTCCTTAGCAGCCACGCAGGCGCCCATGCTTATAACCTTATTTATTGTCGTATTGCTTCAACAAAGCGGCAAGCTCTTCGTCCACAGCGCTTTTCTTATCAAGCTCCTTGAATTCCTCATCCAACGATCTTTCCTTAGAGGACATTTCGTTGCTTGCTTCAGCACGCGCTTCCGCTTGCAGCATTTTTTCTTCCATACGCTTCAGCCCGGCAGTTGCCGTGTCAGAGCTAAAACCGTTCATCGCTTTGTTAATTTCCGTTTGCGCTTTAGCTGCATTATAACGGGCAACCAGTGTTTCACGCTTGTTCTTCATTTCTGTCAGCTGTCTGCGCATTTCATCCAGCTTACCGCGCAGGTTATCGGCTGCGGCTTTGTTCTGCTCGTAGCCTGCCTTGAACTCGGTCATTTTTTGCTCAGCAGATTTCTTTTCTTCCAACGCACGGCGAGCCAGATCCACGTTTTGTGCTTTTGCTGCCGTATGGGCCTGCTCCTCACGTTTTTTCACCAAAGCAGCCTGCTCTTCGTATTGCTGTTTGAATCTCTTCTCAATAGCAATCTGAGCGGCTACTGCCTTCTCTGCATCCTCCAGGTCTTCTTGCATATCACGAATGTATTGGTCCGTCATTTTAACTGGATCTTCGGCCTTGTCAATAATGGAGTTGATATTGGACATCGTAAGATCTCTTAAACGTTTGAAAATAGACATGTGAAGTTCCTCCTAGTGTTGAATGCTTAAATTTTAAGCTCTGTACACATGTTTACGCAAGCATTGCAAATTGAGTTTCAAAAAATATGATCCAAATAAAAGTGCATTCTAAAAACCACGCAGGTAAGGCTCCGGGATATCCGCTTGTACTTTTAGCTCCCGCGATGCATGCAGCGCCCAATACGGATCGCGCAGCATGGCGCGTCCTATCGCTACCAGATCGGCTTCTTTTTGCTGAATCACCCGCCGGGCATCCTCATAATCGTCCAGCAGACCAACAGCAATTACAGGCACATTCAGCTTTTCACGTATATCACGTGCCAAATCCACCTGATAACCCGCACGCGCAGATGGACCGCCATTGGAACCAATTGGCCCTTCGCCACCAGAGGAGATGTGAAAAATATCCACACCTGCATCACGATATCGTTCCCCTATGCCCGCTATGTATTCCACATTATATCCGTTTTCAACATACTCTTTGGCGGATATCCGCATCATCACAGGCATATCAGGCGGAAGCACCTCTTTAACAGCCTGAATCACTTCAACACCGAACAGCGATAGATCCTGTCCATACTCATCTTCTCTAGTGTTCGTTAAAGGGGAATGAAATTGATGGATCAAATAACCGTGAGCGCCATGAATTTCTACTGTATCAAAACCAGCTTCCACCGCGCGGCGCGCGCCTTCCTTATACGCCTGTACCAGCTCCCTGGCTTCGGCTGTCGTCAAAGCATGCGGCTCCTTGAAACGTTCGCTAAAAGCAATCGAAGACGGTGCAACAGGCAAGTCAGCATCTTCAGCCTTGCGTCCGGCATGACCTAATTGAATTCCGATTTTGGCACCGTACTTGTGGACTTCCTCCACTATTTTACGGTATGCAGGAATATGCTCGTCACTCCAAATGCCCAGATCATGATCTGTAATGCGTCCATCCGGGTGGACCCCCGTCATTTCCACAATAATCAGTCCGGTACCACCTACTGCCCGACTAACGTAATGGACATGATGCCAATCATTTGGCTTTCCATCTTTGGCCTCCACACTATATTGGCACATCGGGGGCATTACAATCCGATTTTTTAAAGAAAGTCCCTTTAATTGATAAGGAGTAAACAAGTCGGTCACTTTTATCCATCCTTCCTTTAATTCCATCTCTGTACAATATGAATTGCAACCCCATTATACACCAGCTATCACTGGATACCGAATCCATTAAAAGGCTAAAAGTTGCGAAAATGCTGCTGTTTTCGGTCAGGATTAATAGAATATGTGCCTTTAGCTTCGTGATCTTCACTTACATCCGTTGCCACAGGGCATTTTCACTCAATCACTCAATAGTCTAACCTGTTTAGCAGCATAATTTCAATATGTCAGGTGCATAATAAATGAAAGCAACAGAAGGTACCACTGCACGGAAAGGGGGGATACATATGCCGTACAGGGGATTATTGCCAATCATGGCACTGTTACTAGCATTTTCGAGTTTTCCCGTTCACGCGGATGCGCCTCCCGATATCGGAACGCCCCATCCCAAGGAAGCGGCTGTTGTTTCTTCAGCACATAAGAGCAGAGAACGAGCTACTCCCACATTAGCCATGCTTCGAAAAAAACATGCGGATATTTTCAAAATGTGCGGTCCGCATACTCAGCAAATTGCCCTGACTTTTGATGACGTGCCCGATTCCCGGTATACGCCGCAGGTTCTGGACATTTTGCACGCGAATGGGATTAAAGCAACCTTCTTTATCGTCGGTCACCGTGCGGAAAAACACCCTGGCATGATTCGCCGTATCGTACGTGAAGGCCATGCCTTAGGCAACCATTCCTATACTCATCCGGATTTTAGGAAAGCTTCACCGGAACGCTTTCGCAACCAGATTAAGAAAACAGAACATATTTTGGAGGCCACCGTTGGCTTTCGCCCCAAGCTGATCCGCCCACCCTATGGTGAAATTACGGAGCCTCAGATCCAGTGGGCGCGTCGTCACGGCTACATGATTGTGAATTGGAACGTAGACTCCCTCGATTGGAAGGGACTCAGTAAAACACAAATTCAGCGTAATGTGATCCCGGCTACCGGACCAGGCTCCATCATTTTAATGCATGCAGGTGGAGGTCAAAGTTCCAATCTGAAAGGCACTGTTCAATCCCTGCCGGGTCTCATTCAGTCGCTGAAAGCCAAGGGCTACAAATTTGTCACGGTTCCACGGCTACTTCATACCTCGGAGCGGAAATAACATTAAAAGGGCTGTCTTACCAGCAGATGCATTCTGCTCGTCAAGACAGCCCTTTTTTAATCGACAAAACCCATATATGAATCCTGAACCTGCGATTAAGTTATTTGATTATAGATCACAGATTATAGTTTACATAATATATATTATGTTCACTTAATTCATTTGCTTATACAGTCTATTTATCAATGACGTACAGCTTCACATTCTGAAAACCAAAGTCACTCACAAAAGATGGGCTGCCTGGAATGAAAATATCTATCCGTTTCCCCGTAATGGCGCTACCCTTATCGCGTGCTACGGCTACAAAAGAATGATCCGGCAAACCCGGGTGGGAATAGCCTGTAACCAACACTTTCGTACCCAACGGAATTACGTTTGGGTCAACCGCAATCGTACCAAGCTTAAGCGGATTTCCGAAATAATCCACCGCTCCCCATTTTCCATTTTCACTGGTTGCAGCGGAATATGCTGTAGCCTTCACGTCAACTACTTTGCTGTAGTTAAATGTTTTGCCCCATGCTTCAACTTGTTGACCGTCACCTGCCGGCGCTTTATCTGAAAGAAGCTGAGGCTTTGAATCCGAAGCAGCCTTTACCTTGTTCTCGACCGGCACCTTAATTTGTACTCCTGCATATATATTGCTGGCAGCAAGATCTGGGTTATCCTTTTGCAGATTATCTACAGATACCCCGTAACGTTGAGCAAGTAAAAAGAAGGTATCACCTTCCTTGGCGGTGTGAAGCGAAGCGGCGTCGGCTACCCCGGCTGTCTGCGCCAATCCTGCAATGGCTGCTGCCAGCACCGCAAATTTCATTGTTTTTCCAATACGTTTAAGATGTTTCAAAAGATATGTACCTCCTCTGTTATGCCTGCGAAGTTAGCTGTCGGATTCGGACTCAGGAGAAGCCCTATGCTTGTGCAATTCACCCCTAGGCACCTTCCATCCATTCGTATGAAGACGGATCAGAAGTTACTGCCGTTGTTACGTCCTCCGCACTTCCCATGGTTTTGGGTCCCGCATTCAGCGTCTAAATGTAGCTGTCTGCTGCCCCGGTAAGTTTTGGCTCACTGCATAATATCACAATTTTGTAACCTTATCTGCATGAAAATGTTGGGAACCTCGAACATCATACTACATCTGTTACAATTTTGTCATCATGAAATCGAAATCAGTTACAAAAATCTGAACGAGGATGACAAAAAAAAGAAAAAGCCCTCCCGTCAAACTTCCACCGCGGAGGGCTTGCTTCATAGCCTTTACAAGCTCATTTCTTACAAAACCTTGGCAAGAAAATCCCGGGTACGATCATGGCTTGGAGTGCCAAAAACCTGCTCCGGTGTACCTTGCTCCACAATTTGACCGTTATCCATAAAGATAATGCGGTCTCCTACCTCGCGGGCAAAGCCCATTTCATGTGTCACGATGACCATCGTCATGCCACCCTCAGCCAGCTTCTTCATCACGTCCAGCACCTCCCCGACCATTTCAGGGTCCAAAGCAGAAGTCGGCTCGTCGAAGAGCATCACATGCGGCTGCATCGCCAAGGCGCGTGCAATCGCAATCCGCTGCTTCTGTCCGCCGGAAAGCTGATTGGGATAGGTGTCCTTTTTGTCTTCAAGCCCAACGGTACGCAGCAGCTCTAGTGCAATTTTCTCCGCTTCCTTTGCTGACTGGCCTCTAACCTGAGTTGGCGCAAGCGTCAGATTTTGCAGCACCGTTTTGTGCGGGAACAGATTGAAATGCTGGAACACCATCCCCATTTTCTCACGAGTCGCATTAATATTATGACCACGGGCTGTAATCGGCTCGCCTTCAAACAAAATCTCCCCATCGGTCGGCTGCTCCAGCAGATTCATACAACGTAAAAATGTACTTTTCCCCGAACCACTCGGGCCAATGACGACAACAACCTCGCCTTTTGCAATATCTATATCAATGCCTTTTAAAATTTCATTTTTGCCGAACGATTTACGCAGTTGTTTAACGGTGATCACTGGCTCTCAACTTCCTTTCCCATAAACCCAACAGCTTCGACAAGCTGAATGTCATTACAAAATAAATAGCAGCCGCGATGACGAACGGACTTAATCCTTCGTAGGTGATGTTCTTAATGACTTGGGCCTGATACATAATATCCACCATACCGATGGTAGAAATGATGGAGGACTCTTTAATAATCGTAATAAACTCATTGCCGATCGCAGGCAGTACAGACTTGAACGCTTGCGGTAAAATGACGTGACGCATAGCTTTGCCTCGTCCCATACCGAGTGAACGGGCCGCTTCCATCTGACCACGGTCCACTGCCTGGATACCTGCACGGAAAATTTCAGCCAGATATGCCGAGCTATTCAGAGATAACGTAATAATACCGGACTGAAGTGGCGTAAAATTGACGCCCAGCGTCAAAGCAACTCCATAATGGATGATCATAAGCTGTACCAGCATAGGTGTACCACGAAGTACCTCTACGTAGGCTGTACCCAACCATTCAATGATACGTACACCACTCATCCGCAGCAGAGAGATGATCAGACCAATGATAAATCCGAACAGTACCCCGAGCGCAGACAACAACAACGTGTAGCCGATACCCGTAGCGTAAAAGCTGCGATATTTCCAAAATATATCCACGATGTTGTTGGATGAAACCTGTCGATCCGCAGAGAGCGCACTCGCTTCCGTGGAAAACTTTTCAATAGACCCGTCTGCTTTCAGGCGAGCCAACGTTTTATTTACAGATGCCAGCAGTTCAGCATTTCCTTTACGAATACCTACAGCTGTTTCTGCTCCCTCATCCTCAGGCACCGCCTTGGCGAGTGTTACAGTGCCATCCAATGTGTATCCTTTAGCGACAGTGTCTTCAATCACTACAGCATTCACACGTTGGGTCCGAAGCTGGAGCACCAGGTCGGAGATTTTATCCAGTGAAGTTACTGAGGCATTGGGCACTTTCTGAGCAATTTCCTCTTGGATACTCCCTTTTTGTGCTCCGATCTTCTCGCCTTTCAAAGCAGCCATCGTCGAATATTTGTCCTTATCCTCCGGGCGTACCATGATGACTTGCTTGGAGTGGTAGTACACATCCGAAAAATCAATACTCTTTTTGCGTTCATCCGTCGGTGTCATACCTGACAGAACCAAGTCTACGCGGCCACTTTGCAGAGCAGGCAGCAACGAGTCAAAGCTCATGTCCTCAATGACCAGCTCTGCACCCAGATCCTTGGCAATTTCATTGGCGATATCAACATCAAAGCCAACAATGGTATCCTTACCGTTAATTACTTTATGAAACTCATATGGCGGAAAATCGGCACTCATGCCGAGTACAAGTTTTGGCTGTGTCTTCGCTTCCGTCCCGTATGCAGTAAGCATCGGAAGACCAGCCAACAGCAAGATAACCGCCGTCAAAATCAGGGCGGTAAAACGATATGCCTTTTTCAATCTTTTTTTCTCTCCTTAAATTCTTTATAATAAATAAGATTGTGTCATTATAAATGAATATGCATGATTATGCAATGAGTGTTATATTACAAATTCAGCATTTCTAACGTAGTACCCACATTACAGCTTATACAAAGGAGTTTTTAGCATGGGTTTTAAACAGACGATTCAACATACAATTGAGCAATATGCCCAACGTTTTAAGAACATCTCGTTATATATTGGCGCAAATCCGGAGCTGGGGAATGAGGAGTTTTTGGCAACTGCTCGTCTAAAAGAGGAATTGGCTTTTCACGGATTTGAAGTGCAGACTCCTGTTCTGGGTATAGAAACGGCTTTTATTGCGACTTATATAGCTGCAAAACCCGGACCAGTCATCGCTTTTCTGGCGGAATATGACGCCCTCAAAGGCTTGGGACACGCATGCGGACATCATTTGATCTGTATGATGAGTACAGGAGCAGCTGTCGGCCTCAAATCGGTCATTGACGAGATCGGTGGAGAAGTACGGGTATACGGCACACCTGCCGAGGAAACACGCGGTGCCAAGGTTCCTATGGCGGCTGCCGGGTTGTTTGATGATTGTGATATAGCGCTCATGACGCACCCTTATGACCGTTATGAAAAATCGGGCAAATCGCTGGCGATTGATGCCGTACAATTCGAATTCTTTGGGCAATCCGCTCACGCGGCGGCCAATCCCCACGAAGGTATTAACGCGCTGGACGCGGTTATTCAAACGTTCAACGGCATCAATGCGTTCCGCCAGTAGGTGAAGAGTACGGTACGTATTCACGGCATTATTAATCAAGGAGGCCAAGCAGCAAACATCATTCCTGATTATGCCTCTGCCCAATTTTATGTACGGGCTGCTACACGTCATGAACTGAATTCATTGACTCGCCGCGTCATTCAAATTGCCGAAGGAGCGGCCCTACAAGCGGGGTGTCGTCTGAAAACCTCGAATTATGAGACATCTTATGATGAAATGGTGACTAACCGTGCGCTCTCCGATGCCTTTACCGCAAATTTGGTGCTGACAGGCATTCCGCAGGAGGACATCACGGAGGGCGAAGATCACGGCTCCATGGATATTGGAAATGTGTCGCTGCACTGTCCCGCCATTCATCCGTACATTCAAGTTATTGACGAGAAGCACGCCTTGCATACACCTGAATTCCGCGATTTGGCGATGCAGGATCGGGCGCTGGAAGGAATGTTGTTAGCCGCCAGAACCTTGGCCTGGACCGCATGTGATGTAATCACTAATCCTGAGTTGCTGACACAAATTAAGGAAGAATTCGCTCTGCTGAAAAGCAAAATTTAAAATTTTAATTTCGCCAAATTTTTAATTTCGTCTTCTCTCCAGAAAGGAGCAGCAGTCATTATGAATCATATGAGCAGCTTTTGGGTGTTGTTTATTGTGGTCGATATCATTATTTTGTGGTTCTTTTTTCGAGCATTATATCGAAGGAACAGGGAAAATCGAAAGACACGCCGCCGTAATGCATTTTTTCTTAGCTCCCCGTCTCCCTCTTCCCTTGAACAGGGGCGTCATAAGGAGATTATAGAACTCATGCAGCTTCTGGAACGATCTATTCCAGCCTCCTACGCTCATAGTGTAAGGCGGCGTGTGATGGATGCCCATCCTCACCTGACGGATCAGGAATATGATTGGCGCTGGAATGAGCTAAAACGATATTTTATGCTATGTGCAATTATGAATCGGGTGCCCATGTTCAGTCCAGATGTGGATGAACTGTGGCACGAAATGCTAATGTTTACGCGAGAATACCAGCAATTTTCGGAAGCCTTCTTTGGCCGCATGCTGCACCACGCCCCTCATGCCAGCTCACAGCCGATGCCGGATGAACGGGCATGGTTTGACTGGCTGTATGTGGAATGCTTTGGCTGGAACCGCTATAGTGCAAGCCTATGGGGGACTTTTTTTAATCATCCATTACCGAATAACGAGCTTGCACACTATTACAAGCTGACAGCTTCCGGGCAGCCAGCAGGCGACCGTTGGAATACGCAAGAGGACATGAGCATCTCTCAGCAGGCACAGCAAGCGGTTCAGAGAATTGTGGACCATCTGCGTAATCGGGTGAATGAAGCAGTGGATGATCCAGATGGCAGACTGCTGCCGAAGGTCAACTATTTGCAAATTGATTATTTGCTGCTGGCCGTCGTATGGTATTCTTGGTATCAGCCCCATCAATTTGCCTTGCACATGCATCCTGATGCTACAGGAAGTGCCGCATTAGCAAGCTCGTCAGGCTGTAGTTCAGCAAGTGGCTGTTCGAATTGGGATACGCACGACTCGAACCATCACTCTTGCCACGGAAGCTCCCATGATGGAGACTCATCTCACCACGATTCAGGTGATTCCGGCGGCAGCCATTCCTCGTGCAGCAGTAGCTCCTCATGCGGAAGCAGCTGTGGTGGAGGCGACTGATCACAGTAAAAAAGGACATTCCTCAGCCATTATTGGCTTCTGCGGGATGCCCTTTTTCCATTGTACTTTGTCAGTTCTACCTTGTTCAGGCACTCCTGCCTGGTCGACTTAGCTCATTCGTTCCCTGTCAGTGAACGATAAATATCCAGATACGCTCCCGCCGACACATCCCAGCTGTACTCTCCTGCAAAAGCAGTGCTCGTAAGCTTGGACCAATGCTCAGGCTGGCGATAAAAATCAACCGCACGACGAATCGTATGCAGCATATCATGCGCATTGTAATTTTTGAAGCTAAAGCCATTCCCTTCGCCTGTAGACTCGTTGTAAGCATGTACGGTATCGTTCAGACCGCCCGTTTCCCGCACAATCGGAATGCTTCCATAGCGAAGCGCCAGCAGCTGGCTGATCCCGCAAGGCTCAAACCTCGACGGCATAAGGTACATATCGCTTGCAGCATAAATTTTGCGGGACAAAGGCTCATTGAAACCCAGCTGCGCCGACATTTTCAACGGATAACGTCCAGCCGCTTCCCGGAACCAGTGCTCAAAGGCCGGATCTCCCGTGCCCAGCACGACAAACTGAATATCATCATCATACATGATCTCATCAAGCACCCTGGTTACCAGGTTCAGTCCCTTCATATCCACAAGTCGGGTTACCATCGCAATCAAAGGCACGTCCGGTCGTACTGGCAGCCCCAGCTCCTTTTGAAGACCGATTTTGTTTTCCTTTTTCTTCGCCAAACTGGTGCGGTACTTCGTATAAATACGATGGTCCGTAGCAGGATTGTAGCTTTTGATATCAATTCCGTTCACAATACCCGACAAACGCCCCTGCGCTCCCAGCTTACGCAACAGCCCTTCCAGCCCATATCCGTAAAATTCCGTCTGGATCTCCTCTGCGTAGGTAGGACTTACAGTTGTGACATGATCAGAGTAGGTCAGCCCACCCTTCATAAAGTTCAGTCTGCCATGATACTCCACACCCTCAGGGGTAAAATAGCTACTATCCAGATTCAGTAGTTCTGTTAAGACCTCATATGGAAAATCCCCCTGATACAGCAGGTTATGTATCGTAAACACCGTACGAATATCAACGTAAAAGGGCAAATGGCGATAATTGGCATTCAATAGCAACGGCACCATCGCGGTATGCCAGTCATGACAATGCAAAATATCAGGCTGAAAATTCAAGTCAGGCAGTACCTCCAAAATCGCCCGGTTGAAAAAGGAAAAACGCTCGCCATCATCCATATAGCCGTAAATTCCGTCACGACCGAAGTAATATTCATTATCTATAAAATAAACCTTGATCCCGTCCAACGTCAGTTCCTCTACTCCACAATACTGGTCACGCCAGCCCACAGAGACATGCTTGACCGTTACCGGACGCAGAGACTTCTTATACGTATCGGGAATCCCCGTATATTTAGGCAAGATGATCCGGACATCGCACGCAGCCTGACGAAGTGCCTTCGGCAGTGCACCAATGACATCAGCCAACCCGCCTGTTTTAATAAATGGATGTGCTTCTGCTGCCGCAAATAAAATGTTCATATGTGCTTCCTCCTTAATGACCTCAACCCTATTTTAAACCAGTTTTGCGTCCATTAATCTGCTTTTCTAGCCCTTCGAGGCGCTTTCTTGAGTATAACGACACTCAGTGGCGGAAGGGTCACCTCCAAACTATGCAGTTGCCCATGGCAAGGGATCTTGGCTGTGCGCAGCACTTCGGTGTTCAGCTGGCCGGTTCCGCCGAAATCCGAATGATCGCTGTTCAGCAGCTCGATATAGATTCCTGCCTTTTCCAGTCCAATTCGGTAGTTCTCTCTTGGCACGGGCTGAAAGTTAATAAGCACAACCACTGTATCTCCCGGCTTTTTCCCTTTACGTAAATACGTAATTACGCTCTGTCCACGGTCCTCCGCTTCAATCCATTGATATCCATCCCACGAATGATCCAGCTCCCACAATGCTTTTTCTTGTATATACAAATGATTGAGCGCTTTCGTAAAAGCATGCAGCGAACGGTGACTATCATAATCCAGCAGAAACCAGTCAAGCTGCTCCTCATCCTTCCATTCGGTAAATTGGCCAAATTCGCCTCCCATAAATAACAGCTTTTTGCCCGGTGAGGTGATTTGGTAACCGAGAAGCGCTCGAAGCCCGGCAAATTTTTGCTCATAGCTACCCGGCATTTTATCAAGCAGCGACTTTTTGCCATGAACGACCTCATCGTGCGACAGCGGCAGTGTAAAATTCTCGCTGTATGCATAGGCTATGGGGAACGTCAGTAAGTTATGGCGCTCAGGCCTCTGATCGAAATCCGTTTCAATATAATCAAGCGTATCGTTCATCCAGCCCATATTCCATTTGTAATTAAAACCGAGTCCTCCATCGCTTACCGGGGAGGTAACCATCGGCCAGGCACTGGACTCCTCTGCCATCATCAGCGCATACGGATAATAGCGGAACACGGTTTCATTCAGTTGTTGAAGGAAGGCAATAGCCTCCTCATTTTCAATGCCTCCCTTGGAGTTAAAACGATATTGACCGTCCTGCTTTTCGAAATCCAGCCGCAACATACTTGTCACAGCGTCTACGCGCAGGCCGTCAATGTGGTACACATCCATCCAGAACAGCGCATTGGATATCAGAAAAGAACGCACCTCCGGCTTGCTGTAATCGAACGTCAGCGTCCCCCAACCAGGCTTTTCTGCAATCAGCGGGTCCGCGTATTCGAATAGCGGCGACCCATCAAACATTCTCAAACCGTGAGCATCCTTGGCAAAATGAGCCGGAACCCAATCCATAAGCACCCCAATGCCCGCCTGATGACAACGATCCACCAAATACATAAAGTCCTGCGGTTCCCCATAACGGCTTGTCAGTGCAAAATATCCGGTGAGCTGGTATCCCCAGGAAAGATCATACGGATGCTCACTGAGCGGCATAAGCTCAATATGCGTGTAACCCATTTCCGTTACATAGGGCACGAGAAGCTCAGCCATTTCCCTGTATGTATAAAACGTAGCGTCTTCTTGTTGTTTCCAGGTGCCCAAATGCAGCTCATATATATGAAGGGGCTTTCCATAAGGCTCTCTCCGTTTACGCCGCCAAGCCGCGTCGTTCCAAACATAGCCCTCCAGTGAAGCGACCACGGAAGCCGTTGCTGGTCTTAATTCTGCGCGTACCGCATAAGGGTCTGCTTTTAGAAAACGTTCACCGTTTGCACCCGTAATATCATATTTGTAAAAAGTTCCTTGGGATATACCCGGAAAAAAACGACTCCAAAAGCCAGATTCGGGAACTCTATATAAGGAATCCTGTTCCCCATTCCAGTTGTTACAATCTGTAGCAAGCCCGACATGGAGAGCATGAGGAGCCCACACCGTAAAACGGACGCCCTGTTCTCCGTTCTCCACAGTAAGGTGGGAACCTAAAGATCGGTAGCTGTGATAAAGCGTTCCTTCGTGAAACAAATAAATATCTTCCGGCGATACAGCCTGTTGCGGGAGAGTTTGGTCTGTCATCACGTCACCACCTTTATATGTTTGTTGGAACAAAATGTATGATTCGGAAATACATTTGCTTTACGGTCAAAGCTGACTTAGGTTATTACCCCATTCTAGCCACAATGAACAGAAAAATGACTATGAAAGAAATAAACCTTAATTTTTGGGGGATCTTACACACCTATTGGTTTCAAGAGTACCCCATACCGTTTATGTATGTACTACAACAGACAACTAAACCGGGAGGGAACCGAAATGTTTAATAAAGAATGCATTGCCATGCTGCTGGCAGGCGGAGAGGGACGCCGCCTTGCTCCCCTTACTTCAACGATTGCAAAACCCGCCGTACCCTTTGGCGGTCATTATCGAATTATCGATTTTCCTCTCAGCAACTGTGTTAATTCAGACATAGACACTGTAGGTGTGCTAACGCAATATGAGGCGGAATCCTTGCATGAGCATATTGGAGATGGAACGCCTTGGAATCTTACCAAGACGAACGACAAGGGAGTTACCTTACTTCCATCTTATAATACAGACAACGCTGAATATTTGGGAACGGCAGACGCCATTCATAAAAATATCGAATATATAGACAGTCAAAACCCGGAACACGTGCTTATTTTATCCGGTGATCATATTTACTATATGAATTATCGTGAAATGCTGAACTATCATAAGGAAAAAGTTGCTGCGGCTACGATTTCCGTTATGGAAGTACCTTGGGATGAAGCGCACCGTTTTGGCGTCATGAGTGCCGATGAGGAGCTGCGTGTCACCGAATTCGCTGAAAAGCCGGAGAAACCTGAAAGTAATCTGGCGTCTATGGGGATTTACCTGTTTAAGTGGGATTATTTGAGAAAGTATTTGGTGGAGGACGCCGAGGATGAGCAATCCAGCCATGATTTCGGTAAAGACATCATTCCTAAAATGCTGGCGGATCAAGAATCCTTGTATGTTTACGAATTTCAAGGCTACTGGAAGGATGTAGGTACCGTTAAAAGCCTGTGGGATTCACATATGGATCTGTTGCAAAAGAATTGCGCTATTGACCTGCAACGGACAGACTGGCCTATGTATACGCGTGAACGCCGCACAAGGTTGAGCGCACATAAGCTATCTAACTATAAAACGGAGCCTTTGGACAGCCTCCTGCATGATTCTTGCCAAGTAGAAGGTCAAATTGAACGTTCCGTCGTATTTAGCGGTGTCGAGGTAGGTAAAGGCTCGGCTATTAAGGAAAGTATCATTATGCCTAACACCCGTATCGGTCGTAATGTGCATATTGAGCACGCGATTATCGGTGAAGGTGCTGTAATTCGTGACGGTGCAGTCATCAAGGGTAACCCGAGTGAAATTATGGTTATCGGGCCGAATGAAACGATATTCGGTAAAATGGCGGTACGCCCACAAACAGCCCGCATGTTGAAAGAAGCTTATGAGCGCAACACACGCCTTCGCGCTGAAGGTTTTACTTCATAATGGAAATATGTCAAACAGCCAGCCCTTCACTATAATGAGGACTGGCTGTTTTCCTAATTTACATCTATTTAAAACTAACTTTCGGTTCCATAGCCTTCAGTGAGTTGCAGTGGCTCTATGGGTTGCTCGTCTTGCAAAGCAGGCAATGAAACTGTAATCGTGGTGCCTGCTCCCAATTCACTCTTGATGAGCATTTGCCCTTGATGACGCTCCACAAATTGCTGCGAGATTGCCAATCCCAAGCCCGTACCACCATTTTGATGGTCTACCTGAAAAAATCGTTCTCTTACTCTGGCAAGATTTTCCTCGCTAATCCCGATTCCTGTGTCTTGCACAGACACCTCGATGTTGTCCCCGATCCGTTGCAGAGACAGAAAAATAATAGAGTTCTCATGCGAAAACTTGATGGCATTGTCCGCAATGTTTAAAAAAACCTGCTTCAGACGGTTGCCGTCTCCATGAACCAGGTATGCCGTTTCCTCCGAGTCCAGCTGGAGTTTAATTTGCTTCATTTCCGCTTTGGCCCATACGTTCAGCATAATCTCCTGCAAAAGCTCGCGCAGATCAACCGTTCCCATGACAAGCTTCATAGCATCTTGCTCCAGCTTGGAAAAATCAAGAATTTCCTCGACCAAACCGATCAGTCGATCCGTCTCCTTGGAAATAATCTGCATCCCGATCCTCGTCTCCTCTGGATCATAGCCGCCAGAATTTAACGTTTCACTCCATCCCTTAATAGAAGTGAGCGGTGTACGCAGCTCATGGGAAATGGACGAGATAAAATCATCCTTGATTTGATTCGTTCTGGCAATTTCCTGGGCCATGTAGTTTAGAGTCGAAGCCAGCTCACCCAACTCAAAGCGATAATCTCCTTTAATTCGTGCATCAAATCGTCCTTGTGCCATCTGAGCTGATACATCACGGATATTATTAATCGGCCTAACGATGGAATTAGCGAGTCCTGTACTGACCACAAATACAATAACCAGTACAGCTACCATGATGCCTACGGAAAAGAGCGTAATGGTAAATAGCTTGTCGTTGACCTTTTCCAGCGAGGTCGTATACCGAACAATATACACCTGATCTCCGACGATATTATCCAGTTTTTTGGATACCGCCATAACTTGCTGACCCGTGCCAGGTTGCTTCCCAATCCAGCTCCCCGTATCCCCCGCTAAAGCTTGCGTCACATCACTGGTTTGTACACTTGTTTCTGCTGCAAAGTTCGTGGAATTATCTATTACATTCCCCTTCTCATCAAGCAATTGCAGTTCCGTATCCCCTAATGAAAACGTATTAAGCAGATACGACTGCAAAGACTGTCCTGGCTCCTTGAATTTGGGTGCAAACTCACTTACCGATTGAATGCGACTCTCCACGTGCTTATAAATCGTGTCGTAATAGTACGCACGGATTACAATCATGAAAATGACTTCTACCAACAGAAGCGCCAAGAACACCACAAAAAAATAGTGAAGCACAATCTGTCTGCCAATCCCTTTTTTGATCATTGAGCCTGACCTTTCCATTTATACCCATGCCCCCATACTGTTTGCAAAAAGGCGGGTTCGGAAGGATTGTTTTCAATTTTTTGCCGCAACCGCCGGATGTTTACATCCACGATTTTGGGATCGCCCATATATTCCTTGCCCCACACATGGTCAAGCAAAACATCCCGGCTGAGCGGTGTATTTTCTTTTTCAAGGAAAAATTGAATCAGGGAAAACTCTGTTGGCGTCAGCTCAATCAACTGCCCGTTTTTCTTAAATTGCTTGGCAATCAGATCCAGCGTGAATGGACCAGACTGGAAGGATACTTTAGCCGCCGTCTCGCGATGCACATTCACTCTGCGTAGCAGCGACTGAATACGGGCAATGAGCTCCGTCGGACTGAAGGGCTTGCTCACATGATCATCAGCCCCTACAGACAAGGCATACACCTTATCCTGCTCCTGTACCTTTGCCGTGAGGAAGATGATGCCAATTCGCTCATTCGTTTCCCGAATTCTTCGACAGACCTCGAAACCGTCCATACCGGGCACCATTACGTCGAGCAACGCGATATCAATATCCCGCACCGTGTTCAAAATATTAAGAGCCTCATGCCCATCCGATGCCTCCAACACCTCGAAACCGTTTCGTTTCAAGTTTATGACGATAAAGCTGCGAATGGATTCCTCGTCTTCCATGATTAAAACTTTACTCACTCTATTCTACCTGCCTTTCCCCCAACTTGTTTTTAATGGTTTTACGCGGTTCCAGCTCACTGGATCGCTTGATACCAATCACCTGTGCATTGGTTCTCCATAGCTGGCTATATCCTTCATTATTTCGCTCCCATTGCGACAATGAGAAATATTTAATTTCTGCAATCGTTTTGTCTGTATTGTCCAAAATGAACCTTAAATAGCTGTCCTTTTTTGATACTTTCGGATCAATGGTCACTTTTCCATGCAGCTCCTTTGGTAGCCTGAAATAGACCTGATCATTGGAATCACGATACTGCTGCTGCTTGAAAATCGTTCCCTTGGCCCCATCCCACTGATAGAACGAAACAAAATACGGAACCTCATCCAGTGGCCTGTTGGACCAGCCCTTGGGCTTCTCCAAATTGCCAAATTCCAGAATGCCATCACCATCTACGTCACCGCTAGTAATGGTAGCATCCTTAAAGGTCACATCCATGAGATCAAGCTTTTTGAGCTTGCCGTGGTCCATCACAATAACATTGGACACCGTAGTCGTCTGAGCAATCTTGGTATCTATAATGATCCCCTGCCTACCCTCGGCTACCTTACCAGCAACCACATTGTAGATACTAAGCGCCTGACTGTCCAAATCCAGCGATCCGATTTCCTTAAAGGTTCCCCCGCTGAATTGGAATGTTTTGACCGTGAAAAATTCATTGCGACGCAGCAGGATAATTGTCAAGTCATTCAAATTGTCCCCGTTCAGGTCCATCTTGTTATGATTAAAATCGTCTACGACGAAGTCCGTATAGCCTGTAGCATATATTTTCTCTAAAGTTCCTCCGGTATAGGAATACACGATGAGCCCCTTCTGATCGCCACCATCACTGCTATCCCCGCTGGAAAAGCCCGCTACAATATCGAGCGTGCCATCATTAGTTACATCGACCAGCTTGAACGACTCCAGCACAGTACCTTCCCCGTCAAACGTCAGCTTCTTTACCCATGTTCCGTTCTGATCCTCGAACAAGGCCCCGTGTATTTTTACACTTTCATCTGGTGTTTCGTAAAAAAGCACTGCTTCGTCCGTACCATCATTGTTCAGATCCCCCGTTCGAATGGGCGTGGGGTCATCGGGGTCATTGGGGCGCAGAGGCTGTACCATGCCAAGCTGAGTAACCACTGCACCATTCAGCTGCTGTTTCTCATCAGACATCATCGGTGCTTGCATCAGCGAAATTGGATCGCTAATGACATTACAGCCGCTTAAAAATCCAACAAGAAGCAGTGATGCGCAGCAGCCGGTTAACATTCTCAACAACATCATTTTCACTTCTCTTGCCGTCCCCTTCACAATTTGTTCTTTTCCACCTGTGTCAGTCGTCTGCCCTGAATATCAAATACGAGTTCGCCGCCGTTCAATCCCCATATACGGGAAGCAAAGCGTTCAGCGATCTCCAGCGGCAGTACGGTGATCACCGTCACCCGTTCGTCTGAGCAAAGCTTACGGAAGGTATCCATCACATGATCTGCTGAAGTCGGATCAAGTCCATTTACAGGCTCATCAGCCAAAATGACCTTGGCCCCGTGAACGAGCGCACGCGCAGTCGCTACCCGTTGCCGCTCACCGCCGCTAAGCTTGTCGCATTTGTCATGGGCCTTATCCAGCAAGCCCAGATCCTCCAATACGTCCATTGCTCCCATATAATCATCAGAACGCACCATCCCGGTCACCATTCTCCATAATGGAGTCTGACCCGATCTGCCGATCAGCACATTTTTGAGAGCAGTCCGATTCATATTTAAATGCGGATTTTGCTCCAGATATGCCCATTCCCGCTTTATTTTCATTTTACCCGTCCATCCGGATTTCAGCACATCCTGGCCATCCACCATCAGACTGCCTTCCTCCCATGGCTCCTGCAAAGCAAGACAGCGCAGCAGTGTGGTTTTTCCACTTCCGCTCGGTCCCACTACGGCTATCAGTTCACCCGGGTGAATTTCAGCATTAATCCCGCGAAGTAATGGGGTCCGTTCAGGCCCCACTTGCTTGGTCAGCTTCTGTATTCTAATCATCTTTGTGATTCCCCTTTGTCCGCCATCAATACTGTCTATAGTTTATAGTAAATGTGAAACAAATACCATGCAAACCGCAGTTTTATGCCGTCGATATTCTTTTTTGAAATAACAATCCCAACAAGCCGAAAACGACGTAGCTGCCCCCGAGTACCAGAAACATGCTGCCTTGGGTTCCATAGTCCAGTAGCGCCCCGCTAATGTTAGGTCCAATCACACTTCCCAGATTAAAATGAAAGGATGCCAGCACATTGGCGGCGGCCAATAATGATTTGGGCAGCAGATCGGCCGCATAAGCCAGTCCCAAGGAGAAAAAGGAGCCTACCAAACCACCCGCCACCGCCAACAATACCAGTGTTAGCATAAAATGATTTCCGCTCCACGGCATCAACATAAAGATCAATCCACCCGCTATGCCTACGCTTATAAGCACCTTTTTACGACCCCAACGATCACTCCATATACCTAGCGGCAGTTGGAGCACTAATCCGCCCAAGCTGACAAAGGGGAGTAATGCGGCAATCTCATCCGTATGAAAGCCAATACGAAGGCCATATACCGGAAAGTTGCTGTTCAGACTGGCTTCCATATAACCGTACAAAAATGCAGGCAACAGCGCGTACCATGCCCAGCTATAGCTGCGCCGGAATCTGCGTGCTGGGCGCGCCCCTGTTTCCAGCTTTTCCGGTCTAGAATCCGGCAGCTTCATGAGCACCAGCAACAGAATGAGCAAGCACAACAAAGCCAGCGCTGCAAACGGAACCAGCATTCCATAATCAAGCAACCACAATCCAAGCGGGCCCAGTGCAAACCCCAGCCCGTAGGACATGCCGTAAAAAGAAATGTTACGC
>NZ_PNXQ01000016.1:516846-523653 GCF_005217525.1 Paenibacillus terrae
ACTAGCAGTATCCACAGCTGGGCAGAATAATGCAATGCACTGTCCCCGATTCCGACTAGCAGTCGCAATACGAACCACACTCGGATATCTGGAATTAGCGGGAACAGTAGTAACGTAAAGAGCACAAGCACAAGTCCTCCGGCCATCAGTTTTTTGAAGCCCAACCATCCCAATGTCCGTTCAGCCACCAGCGTCATAGCAAATGAACCAATATACAAAGCAGCGGCATTCATTCCGTTCAGGAAAGAAGAAACACCCATCTGTTCCAAAGAGATGGACAAAATCGGCAAAAGTAGCCCTTGACACAATCCGGCCACAACAATAACCGCAATTAAGATAAAATAATGCACCCGCATTGACGACGACATCATGGTTCCTCCTGATATAACATGTAAAAAATCATAATCTTAAAATGAATGTTAAGGAATGATTTGCATTTGATTCCATAATCAATAGATATCCTTATTACTATGTATAGCGTTCATGCAAACACAGCCAGAATACATGCAAATTTCAGTATTTTTAGTGCATAAAAGAAAAGATGAAAAAAATCGCCATCTGAAATGACGATTTTACGGAAAGTCTGTCTGATATGTAACCGACTCCACATCGTTAGGGAGTCTTGTATGCTCAATCCGAACCCAATCACGTCACAGCGCACTATTTTATATTATAGTGGACAATGCCCAGCAGAACAAGCCATAATAAATAAGTGAGCAATTTCAAAATGCTCATGTTTTGCTTATGGACGGGCTTAATTACGTTCACCGCTCTGGGCTCGAAGACAGAATAGGAGGCACTTGATTCCATGAGTTATCAAATTAAAATAGACACTTCTCCAATTTACGAATTACTCGGCAGCTTTATGGCCTATGTAACCAAAAAATGGGTACACGATATGGACTTGGGCCATGAGTGGATCGACAAAGTGGATGCACGGCTACAAAACGAAGTTCGCACCGAGCTGGCTACAGCGCAGGATTGCCCTTTTAGCGATTATGACGCGCTTTATGTTTGGGCTTTGCTTCGACCGGAATCGGATGAAATATCTGATTATATCGCTTATTTGGACCACGGCCCGGATGAAGATATGTTCGAGCTGATTGTTCCGCATGTTCCTTTTTTAACCTTTGAAGAATCTTTGCGCATTCGCAAGGTGTACGCCCCTCTCCTCAAATTATGGGACCGGGACTACTTCCGGGCAATGGAAAGCGAACTGCGTGTGCTGGCAGAGGAAGACGCAGCAGAAAAACGTATGCTTCTGAACAAAATGGAACCGGAAGCATTGGTTGAATACGCCACAGCCGGACTGATCGTGCCTCATATGGAAGATTTGGATACAGTTGTTCTGTTTCCAGTCGTCCATAATCGTCCGATTAATTCGTACTGTTTTTATACCCGTATGCTGCTGATCCAGTATCCGGTAGACGTTCCTGAAGAAAGCGAAGAAGAACCGCCTACACTCCTGCTTCGGCTGACTCGGGCGGTAAATGACCCGCAACGTCTGCGGATTCTGCGTTACGTGGCTCAAGGCCCTAAATCTCTCGAAGATATGCGTCATGATTTGAGCCGATTGGAAGACACGCTCATGTCTGATATGATGATTTTGCGAGTAGCTGGCCTGCTCCGTATCCATATTGGACGTTATCACAAGGAAAAATTCAGCATTCGCCCCGACGGAGCGGCTGATTTACAGGTATTTTTGGAATCCTATATCGGACTGTAATTGGAATTGTGTTCTCCGTTATAACCGAACATCGTTAAAGCATTGGCTTGGAAGGAGTATCAACATGTCGTATCCGAAGCAGCACATATTATTCGATCTTGATGACACCTTGGTCCACTGCAACAAGTATTTCGATCTTATTCTCAACCACTTTTTCGATTTGCTCCAGGAATGGTTTGCAGCCCATAACCTGACGAAAAATACAATTCGTGAAAAACAAATCGAAATTGATGTGGCTGGGGTTCATCAGGTGGGCTTTGCCAGCGAGCATTTTCCACAGTCCTTGATTGATACGTACCACTTTTTCTCGGAGCAATTCGGACGCCGTACAGATCCTCGGGAAGAGCAGGAACTTCGCTCGCTTGGCCGAAGTGTGTACGAGCAGGAAATCGAACCATATCCCGGGATGGTCGAAACGTTAAACTCGCTCCAAAAAGCCGGACATTCCCTGCATCTCTACACCGGCGGTGAGCAGGTCATTCAGGAAAAGAAGATTGAACAGATGAAGCTGGCTAACTATTTTGATGATCGCATCTACATTCGCCAGCATAAAAATGTCGAGGCACTGGAGGAAATTATTCAGATGAACCGCTTTGACCGAAGCATCACCTGGATGATTGGAAACTCCCTGCGCACCGATGTATCTCCTGCCCTTGCGGCAGGCATTCATGCCGTGTATCTCAAGCAGCCCAAGGAATGGGTTTACAATATGGTTGAGCTGCAAAAAAACGTTAACTCCGTGATGTATACGATACAGAAGCTAACAGAAGTACCCCGAGTGATACACGAAAGCATTCAATTGCATCAACAAAAAAGGACCCTCGGCTAGAGAGCACCTCTAATATCCCCTTCAAGTAGACACTCAAAAAAGTCCACATGGTATCATGAGGATAGAGAGAACTTGGAGGGGATATTTTTTAATTTTAAAACTTGCCAACGATTTTACAAATTCAAACAGCGCGCGCCGGTTAAGTATTGGCACGCGCTCGCTGCTTAGTCTTTTTTTATTTATCTACTTAACAGAGGGATAACCATTCTATAAATGTTCCACGGATAAAATCCGGTCAAAAAGACCAAAAACTTCTTCCGAATCGTAAAGATTCTCCAATAGGCTGACCTCCATCATTAAACGTCCCGAAAGCGTAGCCGTTGTGAGCAATAACGACTGGTTTTTAATGGAAAAATAGATACTATCTACCCATTCCTCCATAATCGGATACGATATGACTCCCAGATTGGACAAGGTGATGGTAAAATTCCACAGGGGGAATCTTTCAGGCATTGTTTTCATAACCAATTCAAGACACTGTTGTTTATATTTCCGATATGAATTGGAAAATGAAGCAAAAAAGAGCGACAACGCATAGGGAACCCCCCTTTTGAACCATTTGAACGCGGATTTCACCTGTTTTTCCAAATTTCCATCCCGGAAAAATTGCATTGGAAGGCTTGCGACGTAATTTCCGTGCATAGTTTCTGGCGAGTAGTTATGCAGAAACTTCAAATCCATAGGCATGGAGACAAACACGCGTTGCTTGTCGGGAGCATGCTGAAGTAGTCCATCAGTCATTCGATAACAGATGTATTCGGTTAATGTCATTTTTAGGCTCCGGCATCGCCGTAAAATCTCACCAGTCTCCTCTTTGCTGAATCTATACGATTTTTTGACATAACCGCCGCCTTGCTCCGGCCTTCTGCCGTAACTCAAATCAACGGTTTCGCCAGCGCCTGTCCCTTTCCCCCTAACCCTGGACATAAAACCTGCAACAAAAACCGGCATCCACATAAAAGCGGAAAATCTTCTTTTCATACGCAGCAACCTATCTTTGGAGATGTCGCCCTTTGCCGCCTTATTTTTCGGATCGGAATCTGGTTCGCCTGAGTAATATTCCAGCCATCTCTTGATCCAGAAAACCAAGCTCAGCCCATTAGCCACCGCATGGTTCATCGCAAATATCATTGTATATTCATTTATAGGGTAGATACGAAACGGAAGTCTGGCATTGGTCGGTCTGTACTGAGCCAGTACCTCCTCCTCCGTAAAATATTGGGAAAGCTTCATCTTTTCAGCCTCCAGAAATTGTTCAAGCTCTTCCTGAGAAAATCGCCCCCATACAAACGTATCTTTTTCGAATTGTTCCACCCTTTTGGCTTGCAGCAAAGGATTGTCCATGATGAGCGAGCGGTAGCTGACAAACAATTTTTCAGCGTCGATTCTTCTTTTAAAAGTAACCGTTGCGATCATGCTATTGGACAAAATATAATCTTCAGTTCCGAAAAAATAGGTGCTCGCCAGTTTAATCGCATCCATTTTTCTCCCTCCTTTCCTTCTATTCTTTTACATAAACCCTACTTTTTTGACATGATCCATCATCAGTTTCACTTTTTGACCGTCCAGCCTGGACCACTCAAACCCCAGCGCCTGCAAAATACCGTCAGTCTTCTTGTTCATCGTCATGAACAACGTTTTGCTTGCTCCCTCAAAGAAGACGTTGGAATGAACAAGAATCCGGGCAACCTCCTGCTCTGTCTCTGGTTCATCGTATTTTTCAAACATGTATTCGGTAAAATCCTCCACTGGCATTGGCTTTACATTTATATCGGCCTGCTTCAAAAGCTTGGCAAAAGCTATCATGCTAACCTGATGGCTGTTAAACAGATGATAGGTTTCGTTGATTAAATTTTTCCGGTCGAACAGAAGTACAACTGCCTTGGCCACCTCATCCACAAAGGAGAAGTTCATG
The DNA here is from genome assembly GCF_005217525.1 of Paenibacillus terrae. Taxonomy (GTDB): domain Bacteria; phylum Bacillota; class Bacilli; order Paenibacillales; family Paenibacillaceae; genus Paenibacillus; species Paenibacillus terrae_C. The sequence continues at coordinate 521,317 of NZ_PNXQ01000016.1, forward strand.
GTTTTATCTTGAATTGCGGGGACCCGGCCAAGTGTGATCATCGACTTTACCAATGAATAAAATGCATTATCCGAGATATTTTCTTGGAAGATCCCTGAATTGGAATCAAACACGAGATTCCCGACTCTGAACACATTGGAATCAAGCCCTTGTTGCCTTGCTTTAACAATCTCTTTCTCGGCTTCGAGCTTTGTCATCACGTAATAGTTATCAGAGCTTTGCTCGACATTGCAGTCATATTCAGTGAACATGATGCTGCTCTGGTCTTCTATCCAGCCGCTACCTACGCTGGTGGTGGAAACGAAATTGTAGGTCTTTTTCTTCCCTGTGCCAGCAAATTTGATCAATCTTTCGTTCCCTTCCACATTGACCGCCTGAAATTCCGAGTAATGCCCAAAATGCTTCACATTTGCCGCCGAGTTAATGATCGCATCAATGCTTCCGGCCAAATCCTCATAGCGCTCCCGACTCAGTCCAAAGCAGTCCTCGGTTAAATCTCCGCAGAACACGCACACCCTGTCTTTCCAGACATTATGTCCATCAAGCTCAAGGCCAAAATGGAACTTCAGCTTCGCCCACAGTCTTTCCAGCGCCTCTTCGTCATTCGTTCCCCGAACAGGTACATACACCTTATATTCCGTATTTTGCAGCAGTTGAAACAAAATATGGATTCCCAGATACCCTGTTCCTCCTACCAGCAGAACATTACGGTAGTCAGCCCGTTCAGAAAGATCGATATTTTCATAACCCTGATTTTTCTTCCGGTATTCTTTGAGACTCTCGCGCATTTTCCAGACAACACCAGGTACGCCGTTTTCCCCGGAAGCTGCCGCTTCCCGTAAGGCGTACACGAATTGTTTTAATCTGTCTTTGGAATACTTAATGTTATCCGCCAAGGCCCGAATCGTCGGATATTGAAAGATGTCGTTAATGCCCACTTCAAAATCCAGCGCCAGCCTCGAAACCACCTGAATCGCCTTGATCGAATTGCCGCCCAGTCTAAAGAAATGCTCATCAATTCCGATCGATTCTATGCCGAGAATCTCCTGCCATACCTTCTGGATTTTCAAATCAACGTCATTTCTTGGGCTGCTGACTGTGTGGTCGCTTCCCTGCCATTCAGGCTCGGGTAATGCCTTCCTGTCCATTTTTCCGCTCGGAGTCATCGGCATGTCATCCAGCTGCATAAAGCTGGACGGCACCATATAATCAGGCAGCTCCTGCATAAGCTGTTCCCGCAGCTCTTCTGCTCCCGGTTCGCCCTCTGCTGTAAAATACGCCGCCAGATACTTCTCCCCTTGCTTATCTTCCCTTGCGATCACCGCTACCTCCCGGACAAGCGGATGCTTCATTAGCTGCGCTTCGATTTCCCCCAGCTCAATGCGGAAGCCCCGAATTTTCACCTGATCGTCGATTCTTCCCAAAAATTCGATATTCCCGTCCGGCAGCCAGCGCACCAGATCGCCTGTGCGGTACAGCTTCTCTCCACCCTCGTAAGGATTCGCTACAAACTTCTCCGCCGTCAGCTCCGGCCGGTGCAGATACCCCCTGGCCAATCCGTCTCCCGCAATGCACATTTCCCCGGCTGCTCCCAGCGGCAACAGCTTTTGGTTTCTGTCCATAATATAAATCCGCGTATTGGCAATCGGTTTACCAATTGGCACCGAGGCATATCCCATATCCTCTTCCCGGTACGTCCACGCGGTTGCAATTACGCTCGATTCGCTCGGACCATAGGCGTTCATATACTCCACGCTGTCCTTCCACCGCATAACCAGCTCTTTGGTAATCGCTGATCCACCCGTCACCAGTTTTTTCAGCGTCGGCAGCCTGTCCGGCTCAATCCCAGCCAAATAAGTAGGAGGCAGCAGCGCAATCGTAATTTGGTTTTCGTTCATGAAGCGTGCAAATTCATTCAGATTATTAATAATATCCCGCGAAACCAGATACAGCGTTCCGCCTCCCAGCAAAATCGTGAACATTTCCCAGACCGAGGCATCAAACGAGCTGCTGGCAAATTGCAGCATCCGGTCCGATCCGTCCACCCCCCATTGTTCCTGGAAGAAATACTGGAGGTTAATGATTCCCCGGTGTTCTACCATGACCCCTTTGGGTTTCCCCGTGGAACCCGAGGTATAGATGATATAAGACAAATCCTCCGGCTTGTTAACAGGCTCTGGATTGGCACTGCCGTCCGGTTCTATATGTCTTAGGCTTTCGCCATCCAAGTCCATGATTGCCCCGTGATAGGTGAGCTTGTCCCGGAGATGCTTTTGCGTCAGTACAATGGACGCACTGCTGTCCTCCAGCATGTAGTGAATCCGTTCCTCCGGATAA
>NZ_PNXQ01000016.1:523663-526865 GCF_005217525.1 Paenibacillus terrae
CAGCCGATTCGCCTGCTCGTTCAGTTCCCGGTAGGTCAGCGTTTGCTCTCCCCAGACCAAAGCCAGGTGATCTGCTCTTTGCTCCGCTCGTTCCTCAAACAACCCGTGGATCGTTTGATCCTTTGGATATTCCGCCTCCGTATGGTTAAAACCGCGAACTAACGTACTCCTTTCTTCCTCTGGCACGATTTCGATATCTTCGATCCTCATCTTTGGATAACGGATGATTTCACAGATGATCATTTTAATCTGCCCGGCTACCCGCTCCATAAAGCCTCTGTCATAGGCCAAGCTATTGTAGCGGAATTTAATCTGCAAATCGTTCTCAGGCACAACAATGAAATTAAAATCAAAATTTGTCTGTTCGGAGACCTTTGTGGACAGAATCCTCAAATCTGTTCCGTGGTCGCCCTGTCCTTTGACAGCTTCCTCTATCGGATAGTTTTCAAAGGCTAGCAGGTTTTGCACCAATCCGCCTCCATGGGCAGTCCGCGACTGAATTTCCGCCAGCGGATAATAGTGATGCCGCTCCGATGCCCATGCCTCCTGCTGCAGTTTGGCAACCAGGTCTGAAAAGCTTTCTTCCTTCTCTGCCCGAACTCTGACAGGAATCGTATTGATAAACAGCCCTACCATCTGTTCAACGCCTTGAATTTCTGCCGGTCTTCCCGAGACAACCGTTCCGAACACCACATCCTGGGTATTGTTATACCGTTGCAGCAGGATTCCCCATACGGCCTGTATCACCGTACTTAACGTGGCGCCGTTTTCTCTTGCGATTCTCTCCAAACTCGCCTTCATTTCCTTATTTATCGTAAAATCGTATTCCTCCTGAATGTATCCCGGATTAGCTATACCACTTTTGATTTTAGGCAGCAGCGCTGGCTGTTCGTACTCTGTCAGATAATTCTCCCAGTAAGCCCCCGTCTCCCGGTCATTCCTTTGCTCCAGCCACTGGATATATTGATGATAAGGATACACTGTCCCTAATTGCGGTATGCTTCCTTTATGAAGCGCACTGTAAATTTCCAGCAGCTCTTTAAATACAATGCCAAGACACCATCCATCCATAATGATATGATGAAAACTCAAAATGAAACGATAGCTGTGGGCATTCATTCTAACCAAGGCAAATCTGATCAGTGGCTCCCGGGTGAGGTCAAAACCCTTTTCTCTATCCTTGTCCAAATAGGCTTGGAGATGGTTTTCTTTCTCTTCCTCTGTTAAGAAGGAAATAAACTCGAAAAACATTTCAGCCGGCCTATCCTTTAAAACGACCTGAACCGGTTTTTCCACCTTTTCATAAACAAAGGCGGTCCGCAAAATATCGTGTCTTTGAATCATCTGCTGGAAAGCACGCTCAAACAAGCTCCTATCGATTTCACCCTCCAGACTGATCACGGCTTGTTCAAAATACGCGTGCGAGTTTTGCTCCCTTAGGAAGTGATAGAGCATTCCCGACTGCATAGGGGTCAATGTATAAATGTCTGTGATATTGGGCTTAGAGTCCCCCATCGCGCGGTATACCTCTTCTACCTCCGCCGTCGTAATGTTGCTGGAACTTACATCACTGGCTGTCAGTTCCGTATATTCCTGTGATGCGCAATGCTCGATAATTTGCTCCAGATTTCGCTTAAAGCCTTCCGCCACTGTGATCAGCGTGGCCTTTTCATATTCGTGCTTGTGATAGGTGAAACTCAACCGTAGTTTTCCATCAGTCACCCTTCCGTTAATGTCCAAGCAGTAAGGTCTTTGCATGTCGGGTGAAACCGTCTCATCGGTAAGAACATCGGAGATGGTAAATATGTCGGTATCGATATCCTGGTCAAACTGCCCCAGGTAGTTAAAGCTGATCTCAGGGTGCAAATTAAACCTTAAGATTTCCTCGTCCCGAGGGAACGTCTGGTATTTTAAAATGCCGTAGCCGATGCCTTTTTGCGGAATGCGCCGTAGGCTTTCTTTGACGGCTTTAAGCCGGGAAGACACGTTCTTGACGCCTTCCATATCCAAAATCACAGGGTACTGGGCGGTAAACCAGCCTACGGTTCTGCTGATATCCATATCCTGAATGATTTCTTCGCGTCCGTGTCCTTCCAGGTTAACAAGCACCTTATCTTCTCCTGTCCATTCCCGAATAGCCTCTCCCAATGCCGTCAAAAGAACATCGTTGATTTCAGTATTGTAAGCCTTATTCACTTCTCTAAGCAGCTTGGCGGTTTGGAATTCATCCAGCACGATTTCGATATGATCGCTATCCATATATGTTCTGCCATGAACGGAATGATCCTTGGGAATTGGCTTGATTTCATTCTGCTCCAGCTCGGACCAGTACGTGATTTCTTGCAGAAGCTCCCCGCTGCTGGCATACGTATAAAGTTGTTCAGACCATGCCAGGAAAGAGTCCGTTTTCCCTCTGAATGTGACTTCTTCCCCCTGCTCCGCCTGTCGGTATCCTGTAGAAATATCCTCAAAAAGAATCCGCCAAGAAATCCCGTCAACCACCAGGTGGTGAATACTTACGCACAGATAGTCACCGTCTTTCGTTTTGAACAAGCCCGCTTGCATCAGAGGTCCACACTCTAAATCCATGCGGGACTGAAGCTGGGCGGCTTCTTCCTTTACGGAGCTATCATATATATCATCATTTGTAAGATCCTTTACCTCCAGCGAGTATAGCTCACCTTCCGTGCCTCGGTTGAACAGAACCACCTGTCCCGCCTTCTCACGCATTACAATACGCAAAGCATCATGGTGTTCCACCAAACGATCGAACACTTTTCTTAACATCCTTTCGTCAAACCCCTGTTTCCTATGTAACAGAACGGACTGGTTGAAGTGATGTTTTGCTGCAAAAGGCTGCTCAAAAAACCAGCTTTGGATGGGCGTGAGCATGATTTCCCCTGTTACCATTCCTTGAAAAGCAGTATGTTCGACAGATTGTACATAGGCACTCAATTGTTCAATCACAGGATGGTCAAAAAGTTCCTTCAGTTGCAGCTTTAGCTTATAATCGTGAAGCTTGGACACGATCTGGATGGCTTTAATAGAATCTCCCCCCAGATTCAGAAAGTGATCCTTAATGCCTACCCGTTCGACTTTCAGGACTTTTCCCCATATTTCAGCCAATATTTCCTCTATTTTGTCTCTCGGTGCCACATATTCCTCCGTTGCATTCACGCTCAGATCGGGCTCGGGCAATGCT
>NZ_PNXQ01000016.1:526875-539379 GCF_005217525.1 Paenibacillus terrae
TTCGGATCTATCGGCAGGTAGGCTCCGCCCGCTTTGAGTGTTCCCAGGATGCCTATGACCATTTCCATGGAACGCTCCGCCATGATGGCGACGATATCATCCGGCTTCACTCCATGCTCTCTCAAGACTGTGGCCAGCCGATTCGCCTGCTCGTTCAGTTCCCGGTAGGTCAGCGTTTGCTCTCCCCAGACCAAAGCCGGATGATCTGCTCTTTGCTCCGCTCGTTCCTCAAACAGTCCCTGAATCGTGTGATCCTTTGGATATTCCGCCTCCGTATGGTTAAAACCGCGAACTAACGTACTCCTTTCTTCCTCTGGCACGATTTCGATTTGCGAAATAAGAGTTTCACTTTGCTCCATGACTTGAGCAAATAAATATTCAAAGTGGGAAATAACGTTCTCAATAGGGATGAATCTTTCAAAGGCCTGTATCTGATAGTCAAAATTAACGGCTACATCCGCTTCACCTTCTTGTCCCCATATCAGGAGATTGAGTGCATTTCTTTCATGATGATGCGGCATACTTACAATCCGGCTTGCTGCGCCGATCAATGCTTCTCTCGTTTCCTGTTCTTCGAAAGAAAGCGATATATCAAACAGTTTGCCTTTCTCATTGCTGTTCTCGTAAACCGCCCGGTAAATTTCACCGAAAGACATTTTCTGATGACGATAGCATTGCATAAGCTCACGTTTGATGCTCTTAATCAGTTCTTTGAAGCTTATATCTTTCTCGGGGCTGATCCGCAGCGGCAGCACGTTGGCGAAATGTCCCATAGTCTGCTTATATTTCGCTTTGCTCCGATTAAAAACCGGGACGCCGATCACCATTTCGTTCCGATTGCAAATCTTGCTGAAATACAGGAACAGTATGCCTAAAAAATAGTGGAACGACGAGCATCCTTCCTCTTTGCAAAATTCAATCATTTGATTGTATAACGCCTTGTTTATAGTTAAGGTTCGCCGATCACTCCAAACGGAATCGCCGTCACCATCATCGACATCCATACCTCTGCTCAACAGAGGCTCGGGAATGGTCAGGTATTTGTTCTGCCAGAACGCCCTGTCTTTTAAAAAGGCCGGAGAATTCAGATAATTCTGATTATCGGAAATAAAATCAGCATAGGAATAGACCGTTCTGTTCATTTCGCCAATTCCTTGCACCAATTTATTGTAATTGTCAAACATTTGACTGATTAAGAGAGCAAATCCCCACCCGTCGATCACCAAATGATGAACTTTAAGTAAAATGAAGTATGTGTTCGGGGCACCTTTCAACAAAACAAATTGAAAATAGAAGTCCTCTGGTTGAAAAGGTTTTAAAAACTCATTTTTCATCCAGTTGATGCAAAAAGAGTTTGGATTTTCCTTTACCGAAAAATCATGAAACGCAACTTCATAGTCAGCTTCCGGCAAAAATGTTAAATAAGGCTCTCCCTTTTTATCAATAAAACGGGTACTCAGAGAATCATTCTGTGTGATTAATAACTGCATGGACTGCCTAATGATAGCTGTATTCAGGTTTCCTTTAACCTCAACATACCCACCGATATTGTAAATAGGCTTTCCAGGGTACATGCACTGTTCGAACCATATATCTTTCTGATAGGAACTTAACGGATACTCCTTGAAACTTATTACGCTCGTTTGCATAAAATCCCCTCCGTTTGTTAATCATTTCATGCGTTCTACTCCATATTCCAAAAAATCATTTCCACTACAAATAAAAGAAGCCTGTTCCCATAGAAAAAACACAGGAACAGACAGCAGACTTCGCCCGGTTTCCTTCGGCAACCTGGCAATCATGGCTGTTTAATCCAGCTTTAGACCCATGGCTTTGTGTCCACCACTTTCGAGGTGTTTACGATTAACGGGAATTACTTTCGTATATTTTTTTACATCTTTTGAGTATGCTCTTATGCTTCTTCCTCCTACATTCGGTAGGAGCTGACCTTGGGTTCTCAAAACATTTATCTTGACATAGTTTCACAATACGTTGTTAGCTGCCGATTAAAATACTTCAGCAAGCCACTAAATTTCTGTCATCCGACAACTCCAGTTCATTTTACTTAGTGAGTGTAGTTGGAATGATTAAGAACAAGTAAGCTTACTGTGGAGGATATATCCAGGGTCTAGTCACAAAGCGTAGCACCCCAAAGAAAAGAATGTCCTTGTCCTTGCAAGAAATGTCGCGCCTGTGAACAAAGCATTAATGTCAACCAAGCGTCAAGGAGCGCACATGGGCAATATCGCCCTGGTCATAGAAATGTTAGACAGCGTACAGGCGAAGTTCATTTTCCAACGAAATATTCCAGTGTTTTTGCCACGGTTACTTCGATCTCAGCACCTGGTTGGAAACATGGCTGACCATCTCAATTTCACCGGCTGTCAAGGTAAACTGCATCGCCTTCACATTTTCCTCAGCATGATGTACTTTTGAAGCCCCAGGTATCGCAAATACGTTCTCTCCGTGAGCGTTAATCAGCCAATTCAGAGCAATCTGCGTTGGCGACACGTTATATTGTTGAGCCAGCTGTTCCAATGTTTCAATCAGCGGCTTCGATCTCCGCAGCCCCGAATCCCGGAATGCCGCCGTCCACTTGCGCGGACCCTTGATCGACTTGACTAGAGAAGGATTTTTATGGAATTTCCCACTTAAGATCCCCTGCATTAACGGAGAGTATGCGATGATCGCCACACCAAGCTCTTTAGCCGTGTCCAGAATTCCGTTCTGTTCGATTCTCCGGTCGAGCAGGCTGTATTTCACTTGATTCGAAACTAGGCGAAGGCCGTGCTCACGCAGCACACGATCGGCTTCACGTATTTGTTGCGCGGAAAAGTTGCTTACGCCCACATATTTAATCTTTCCCTGCCCAACCAGTTTAGCCATCGCATTCATCACGGCGCCAACCGAAGCAAAAGAGTAAGGCGAATGCACCTGATAGAGGTGAATCGTCCGTTGATCCAAATGGCGAATACGTTCATCAATCGTTGCAGTGATACTACCTGCGGTCCGAAAGGCCGGCCACCACTTCGTAGCGATATTCGCCTGTTCCGCGAGCGGTCCTCCGATCTCATTCAGCGTGCCGGCCAGTAGCTGTTCAGACTGTCCGCCACCGTATGCTTCAGCGGTATCAAACCAATTAATTCCACCTTCTAAACTGGTCTGTACGATTTGCCGTATATCCTCCCGCCGCAGCACTGGCCAGAATTTCCCTACTATCCCTTTTCCATTGCTGAATTGCCAACACCCAAGCCCCAGCGGTGACAGCTTTAAATCCGAGTTGCCCAGCTTACGTAATTGCAGTGAGCCTGCCACATTTGCCGTTTTCACTTCCACGATCCTTCCATCATCTCCCGTAAAAAAATTTTCATGTGAAACGATTGCGTTCACGTTTTAAAGCACAAACATAACTTTTCTTCCTGGTTTGCACAGTCCGCCATGGGAAGTTTTTTGAACGCTATGCATAAAGTCTGCTTTATAAACTACTTTAAAAAAATACTTTTGCATAACCCTTATTTGTTTTATCGGTTGGAAGCTTACAAATGTTTAATAAAATGTTATACAAGCATCTCTTATGGGGAATTTTGGGGTGCGAAACATAAAAAAGATGACTCCTGATGAACTCAGAAATCATCTGATGATAGCTAGAAAAGGCCTTCTTTTTCAATCTGCCGAAAATCATACCCTGTGCAAGTATCAGTTTTCCTCACGAACGCTAAGTTGCCCTGTACCTGGTTCATTCAGAACAATTCTTGCTTTGACGGTCGATCCATCTTTGCGCTTAAAAGATAGCAGCTGTGTCTGCCCCTTCGTCAACAGAGATTTGAGCATCGTTTCCGTAATCTGCTTACCAGCGTATTCCTTCCAGACGACAAAGCCGCAGCCCTGTTTGTAGTGGCTGCATCCATATCCTTTGCGGCCTTCAATAATGCTCCCGCCGCAATTCGACCGCGGGCAGCTGCCTAAAGTCTGCCTTTGGCCCGGCGAAGTGCCCAACGGCTCGGCGGACGAAGCTCGCGCTGCCCTCGTGCTTGAGCTACTCCCGACTGAACCCGATGCAGTACGCCCTCCTGCACTCGATAGTACTTGCTCCGGTGACGATGCTTCGCCCGAGTTGTTGGTACGTCGTGACGGAGCGCGTGCAGCCCCTTGGGTGGTGATGCTTCCGCTTCCACTTGCTCCTCCACTACGGGTGGCTCCCTTACTACCCGAGCGTTTGCCCCTCGCTTCCTCACCAAAAGCGTTTGCTGGAGCCGGTGGTTGCTGCCTCACCTTGTCAATGATGGATAACGTAAACTTTTTAACGTTATCCATAAACTTTTCCTGGGCAGCTTCTCCCTTGGAAATTTGATGCAGACGGCGTTCCCATTGTCCTGTCATCTCCGGCGAAGCTAGCAGGTCGACCCCCGCGTTGCGGATCAGGTCAATTGCCATTTTCCCCTTATCCGTAACGAGAATCTTTTTGCCTTTCATTTCAATGTAGCCTACCTTCTTCAACCGTTCAATCGTAGCAGCACGTGTCGCAGGCGTACCTAATCCAGCATCCTTCATGACCTCACGTAATTCCTCGTTCTCCATCTGCTTGCCTGCACTCTCCATTGCTTTTAGCAACGTGCCCTCTGTGTAGCTTTTAGGCGGCTGTGTCGCCTTCTCTTTCATCTCGGCGCGAATACAATCCACCGGACGGCCTGCATCAATCTCAAACTTTTTGTCCGTCCATTCGTCTGTTTCCTCTTCTTCCTCTTTCTTCGGTGCTTTGCTCTTTTTGCCTTTATCCTGATCAGCCTTGCTCAGAACTACTTTCCAGCCCAAGGACAGAAGCTCCTTAATGCTTGTTTTGAACAGATGCTTGTCCACTTGGGTCATCACGGTATGCATTTTATATTCGGCAGGCGGGAAGAAATGTGACAAAAACCTGCGGATGATCAGGTCATATACATTTTGTTCCTCCTTGCTGAGCGTTCCCGGTCTTTTCAGTGTTGGCAATATAGCATGGTGATCCTCAACACGGGCTGGATTGCAGACAGCTTTATTCTGTTTATGGACCAAATTGGGGTTCGCTTGCTGTACCAGATCAGCATAAGGACCTGTGCCCAGCATACGAAGCGCCTTATGCATGCCGTCTATATTTTGCTCCGTTACATAGTTGGAATTGGTACGCGGATAGGAAATGACCTTATGCCGCTCATAGAGCGCTTGTGCAACATCCAGCGTTTTTTTAGCTGAATAACTATACTTGGCATTCGCCTCACGTTGAAGCAGTGTCAAATCGTACAGCTTGAAAGGATATTCCTTCGTCTGCTTCGTATCATATTTTGTGATTTCACCTGTTTTTCCGCGAACTGCCGCTGCTATCGCCTCAGCTTCTTCTGGCTTGGTCAGCCGATCTCCTTGCCACGCACCTTTATACTTGGTCTGATCTTGCTTAAACTCTGCCCACACGTCATAAAAGGTTTGAGACTGAAACGCCTCAATTTCCTTTTCACGGTCATGGATCAATGCCAGTACAGGAGTCTGCACCCGTCCGACCGACAATAACGCGTTATGCCGTGTTGTAAAGGCTCTGGAAGCATTCATACCGATCAACCAGTCTGCCTCACTTCGTGCCCGCGCAGCCTGAGTTAGAAATTCAAACTCCGATGCATCTCGCAAGCGTTCAAAGCCTGCCGCAATACTCTCCGCCGTTAAATCTGAGATCCATAGTCGCTTGACCGGCTGACGCAGCTTTAACTGCTGTTGAATCAAGGCAAAAATATATTGCCCCTCTCGCCCCGCATCACAAGCATTCACGATTGCATTACAGCGTTTGGCCAGCTCACCAATTATTTTCAGCTGATCTTTTGTTTTCGGATTCGGTACAATTTTAAACTGCTCGGGGATAATAGGAAGATCTTTAATATTCCAGCGTTTGTACTTGGCATCGTATGCATCCGGCTCAGCGAGACCTAGCAAATGACCGATCGCCCAAGTTACAATATATTTCTCCCCCTCCAGATAGGTACGGTTATTTTTGGCCCTTGGCTCCATAACAGCCGCAATAGTGCGTCCCATATCCGGTTTTTCAGCAATAATTAACGTCTTCATTCATATTCCATTCCTTCCTGACGGCCTTCTGCTTCCCTTCCCTGGCTCACACGTAATAAACGAAAGGTAAATGAAATACAGGCAGGGCCTCATGCAAAAGGAGCCTTCTCCCGGCGAAAGCTCCTTTGTCCATTCACTTGGTCTAGCGCTCCAACAATATACGTGTATTATACCATAGATACCATCATTCTCTCAGGTGATGATTTACGAAACCTTGTAACGATAATAGTTACTGTCATTATCTATAAGGTCTATGTAAAAGAGCTATAAAGAAAGATGATTTAAATGAATTTTCATCTAAAATCACTCCCCACATAACCATACGAGTTATATTTATGTAATTATATATAACATATAAAACAAATTTTTGATCATTTTCATAAAATAATTTCATTATTCAATAAAAAAGCTACACTTCACTCCTGTTTTTATGTTATGATCGCTGTATAAAACAGACTTGGAGATTTGAGATTTTAATAAAGTCATATTATATGACATTAAATTTACATCGCTTTACATACAATGATAACAAATAATGTTTTAGAAAAATCTCGTAATTCAATGGTTATCTCTCCGCATTTTACAAACCTGAGCACGCTAGTCCTTTAAACGCAACAAAGCCCCATCCGAGGATGGAGCTTTGACTGGACAACTAATATATAACTTATATTTACACCAAAACGGTAGCGCCCATCAGGTATTTATCGACCTCACGTGCAGCTTCCCGACCTTCATTAATGGCCCACACAACAAGGCTTTGCCCGCGGCGCATATCACCAGCAGCAAAAACCTTATCTACATTCGTAACATATTTCCCGTAACGTGCTTTAACGTTAGAACGACGATCAGTTTCCAAACCAATTTGCTCCACAATTGTTTGCTCAGGACCGTCGAATCCAATCGCAATGAGAGCAATCTGTGCCGGGAATACGCGCTCCGTACCCGGAACAGGCTGATAGATCTTGCGACCTGTCTCATCCACAATACGCTGAATTTGAATCGTGTGCAGCTCTTTCAAATTACCGTTCTCATCACCTACAAACTTGGTGGTCATGATGGAGAACTCACGCGGATCTTCCCCAAATATCGCCTTCGCTTCCTGCTGTGCATAATCAAGAGTGTACACGTTCGGAAATTGTGGCCAAGGATTGGCAATAGGGTCACGTTCCACAGGAGCTTTGGCATGTGTACCAAATTGTGTAACACTTCGACAACCATGACGCAACGAAGTAGCCACACAGTCCGAACCTGTATCACCACCACCGATTACAATAACATCCTTACCTTGGGAGGACAAATAATTGCCATCTTCCAGATTGGAATCCAGGTAGCTCTTGATGGTACCGTTCAAATAATCCATCGCATAATGAACGCCATTCAAATCGCTACCTTCAATGTTGAATTCTCTCGGCTTTGTGGAACCACCACACAGTACAACCGCATCATACTCAGCAATCAGCTGATCGGTAGGAATATCCTTTCCAATCTCGGTATTCGTAATGAACTGAATGCCTTCCGCCTCCAGCAAATCCACACGACGCTGAACGACCTTTTTGTCCAGCTTCATGGAAGGAATGCCGTACATCAGCAGCCCGCCAATACGATCCGCGCGCTCGTACACAGTTACGCTGTGTCCTGCTTTGTTAAGCTGCGCAGCAGCAGCCAGTCCTGCGGGACCAGAGCCGACAATAGCTACCCGTTTGCCTGTACGCTTTTCAGGCGGATTAGGGACAACCCAGCCTTCCTCAAAGCCTTTTTCGATAATAGCTTCCTCAATCGTCTTGATCGTAACAGATTGCCCGATCAGGCCGACCGTACAGGAACCTTCACATGGCGCAGGACAGACACGCCCAGTAAATTCCGGGAAGTTATTCGTCTTGTGCAACCGATCCAGCGCTTCCTTCCACAAACCACGATATACGAGATTGTTCCATTCCGGAATCAGATTATGAACTGGGCAGCCCAAAGTCGCTCCCATGATGTCCATCCCCGTATGACAATAAGGAGTTCCGCAGTCCATACAACGTGCCCCTTGGGTACGCAGCTCTTCTTCGGACATATGCTTATGGAATTCTTCCCAATCCTTAATACGCTCTGCCGGATCCCGGTCTGTAGGAAGCTGTCGTGTGTATTCCATAAATCCAGTTGGTGTAGACATGTTACGTTCCCCCATCTCTTCGCTTATGAACCCCGTTCACCCATCCGAACTCAAGTCAAATTCGAATTTGTCTGTTTGTATCATGAAAGGGTCTATTCTCGTTGAATTTGATTTATTGTATCACAATACAGCGCAAAAGTAATGAAAACTTATGCAACTTTCTGCATCAACAGCCAAAAGGATTTTTTATATGGTTCATTAATTTTTCAAATGAGCGAGGTCAGATGTACCCCAATCTTACTTCGTCCTCTCGTAAACGACAAAACGGTAGTCGTACGGGTTTCTTTCATCCTTGACACCGGGAGTCTCACTGACTACATTCCAGCCATTCCAATCCAGCTCAGGAAAAGTCGTATCTCCCTCGAAAATCTCATCAATCCTGGTTACAATTAACCGATCAGCATGTGTCCAGAACAGTGAATAAATCTCCGCGCCGCCGATGATCATCAGTTCTTCCTGCGCCGCCAATTGGAGACCTTCTTCCAGAGAATGGATCACTTCTGCGCCCTCCGCCAGATAGCTCTGATCACGGGTCAAAATAACGTTACGCCGCTTGGGCAGGCTTTTTCCGCCAAAGGATTCCCATGTCTTGCGCCCCATGAGTACGGTTTTACCAATCGTCTGCTCCTTAAAGAACGCCATATCTCTCGGCAGGCGCCAAGGAAGGCTGTTATCCCGGCCAATGACGCCGTTTTGTGCCATCGCCCAGATCATCGAAATGCTCATAACTCACAGCTCCCCCAAATCAGATAGCGACTGGCGCCTTGATACCCGGATGATATTCGTAGTTCTCAAAAGTAAAGTCCTCGTACGTATAATCAAATATCGAATCCGGTTTACGCAGGATTTTGATCTGAGGCAATGGATAAGGATCACGCTCCAACTGCGTATGCACTTGTTGCATATGATTTGAATAAATATGTACATCGCCACCGGACCAAATGAATTCGCCCGGCTCCAAACCACACTGCTGTGCAACCATATGCGTAAGCAATGCATAACTGGCGATATTAAAAGGAAGACCAAGGAAGGTATCGACTGAACGCATGGTCAGCATACAGGAAAGCTTCCCTCCGGCCACATAAAACTGGAATACAAAATGGCATGGCGGGAGCTTCATTGAATCGATTTCAGCCACATTCCAAGCACTGACGATATGTCGGCGGGAATCCGGGTTGTTTTTAATCGCTTCAATGACATTCGCAATCTGATCGATATGTTGTCCGTCTGTTGTTTCCCACGCACGCCATTGTGAGCCATACACAGGTCCCAGATTCCCCTGCTCGTCTGCCCATTCGTCCCATATCGTAACCCCGTTCTCTTTGAGATAAGAGATGTTAGTATCTCCCCGTAAAAACCACAATAACTCATGGATGACGGATTTTAAATGTACTCTTTTCGTTGTCACCAAGGGAAAACCCTTGGACAGATCAAAACGGAGCTGTCTTCCGAAAACAGAAAGTGTTCCCGTCCCTGTACGGTCCTCTTTTTTCACTCCATTCTCCAATATATCCTCCAGCAGTTCCAAGTAATTGCGCACTTTATTTCTCTCCTTTAAGCATAAATAAACACCGGCATTCATAAAATCCGGACGTAACTGAACGTTAAAACCATTTCACGTTCACGAACAGCATCCGATATTCCAAAGCCAGCAGCGTCAAATTCTAATCTAGAAAAGAGCTGCTATTCTGCACCCATATCTATATTTAGTTTATCATGGACTACACATTATTGACTATCTACTGTGTGAATTTTCATCGTCGTCCTGAAAATCCTAAAATATGAAAAAAAGAGACAAAGAACGCAGATATAGCGCTCCTTGCCTCTCTTTCCATGTATGAAAATCAAAAACGAGATAATGAATTGGGATTAGCGACGTGGTGCCAATGCATGGATCGGATGACCCAGCACGACTTCCGCTGCTTCCATAACGATTTCGCCCAATGTAGGGTGAGCATGAATAGTCAAGGAGATATCTTCGAGTGTAGCACCCATTTCAATTGCCAGACCCAGCTCAGCAATAAGGTTGGAAGCTTCCAGACCTACGATTTGCGTACCCAGTACCAGACCTGTGTCAGCGTCAGCTACGATTTTAACAAAGCCTTCAGTAGCGTTCAGGGAAACGGCACGGCCGTTTGCTCCATAAGAGAACTTGCCGACTTTGACATTGTGGCCTTTTTCTTTAGCTTGTGTCTCAGTGTAGCCTACGCTGGAGCATTCTGGATCTGTGAAAACAACAGCCGGAATACATTTGTAGTCTACTACAGACGGTTCTCCTGCGATCGCTTCAGCAGCCACTTTACCTTCGTAAGAAGCTTTGTGAGCCAGAGCAAGACCAGCAACGATATCGCCGATTGCAAAGATATGAGGAATACTAGTGCGTCCTTGGTGGTCAACTTTCACCATTCCACGCTCATCCAGTTCTACACCGATCAGATCCAGACCCAGTTCACCGTCTGTGTTTGGACGACGTCCAACGGTCACAAGCAGGTAATCAGCAGTTACTTCTTTGCTTTCGCCGTTAACGGAGAATTTCACCGTTACGTCTTTATCTGTTTGCTCTGCACTTTCCGCTTTAGCACCAGTGAAGATTTCAATACCAGTTTTCTTCATGCTCTTCGCTACGATCGAAGTCATATCCTTGTCGAAGCCAGGAAGAACGGTATCCATACCTTCAATGATTGTTACTTTGGAACCGAATTTGGAGTACATTTGTCCAAGCTCTGCACCAATGTATCCACCGCCAATTACGATCAGGCTTTTCGGAATTTCAGGCAGGTTCAACGCTTCTGTAGAAGACAGAATACGTCCGCCAAACGGGAATGGTTTCAATTCGATTGGACGGGAACCAGTTGCGATAATCGCATTTTTAAAACGGTAGCGTGGTGATTCATGTTCGTTGAAAACACGCGCTTCGTTTTCGTTGATGAACATGCACTCACCATTGAAAACTTCTACTTTGTTGCCTTTGAGCAGACCGCTTACGCCGCCAGTCATTTTCTTAACAACACTGTTTTTGAATTCTTGTGTTTTAGCAAAGTCAACTTTTACGTTCTCAGCAGTAATACCAAAAGACTCGCCGTGTTGGGCAGCTTCATATTGATGAGCTGCAGAGATCAAAGCTTTGGAAGGAATACATCCACGGTTCAGACAGACACCGCCCAGCTCTGATTGGTCAACGATTAATACGCTTTGTCCCAATTGTGCAGCACGGATAGCAGCTACATAGCCGCCAGGACCCGCACCGATAACCAATGTGTCAATATCCAGAGAAGCGTCTCCTACTACCATTGATTACACCTCCATAACAAGCAACTCAGGATTAGCGAGCAGCTGTTTGATATAGTTCATGAAGTTTTGAGCAGTAGCACCGTCAATAATACGGTGGTCAAAGCTCAAGGAAAGGGCCATTACAGGAGCGGCAACAATTTCACCGTTTTTCACGACTGCTTTTTCACTGATACGGCCAGTTCCCAAGATCGCAACTTCAGGGAAGTTGATGATTGGAGTAAAGAACATACCGCCTGCGGAACCGATGTTAGAGATAGAAATAGTGCTTCCTCTCATCTCATTGGCAGCCAGTTTACCATCACGACCGCGTACAGCCAGATCACGAATGGAATCAGCAATCATCCAGATGCTCTTACGGTCAGCATCTTTAATTACAGGAACGATTAGACCGTTGTCTGTATCTGTAGCAATCCCGATGTTGTAGTATTTTTTGTAGACGATTTCGTTTGCTTCTTCGTCGATCGAGGCATTCAGAGCCGGGAATTGACGGGAAGCTGCAACCAATGCTTTTACGATGAATGGCAGGTATGTTACTTTTGTGCCTTTCTTCTCAGCGATTGGTTTCATACGAGTACGGAAAGCAACCAGCTCGGTTACGTCCACTTCGTCCATAATCGTAACGTGTGGAGCTGTGTAAGCCGATTTAACCATAGCGTTGGAAATCGCTTTGCGGATACCTTTAAATGGTACGCGCTCTTCCTCAGCACGCGGATCTGCTGCTGGTGCGGATGGCGCTGCAGCTTTCGCTTCTTTTTTAGCTGGTTCTTGCGCTTTTGAAGTTTCTTTCGCTGCTGGTGCAACCGCTTGACCTCCACCATTTTTGAAAGCTTCTACATCTTCTCTAGTGATTTTACCATTTTTGCCGGAGCCACTCACTTGTGCGATGTTTACACCTTGCTCACGTGCAAATTTGCGTACGCTAGGAGTAGCCAGCACGTCTTTGTTTGTTGCAGCAGGAGTTGCAGCTGGTT
>NZ_PNXQ01000016.1:539389-539755 GCF_005217525.1 Paenibacillus terrae
CTCCGCCTTGTGCAGCATCCTGTTCTTGTTTAGCGGCAGCCGGTGCTTCTTCTTGTTCAGGAAGCTCACCCTCTGCAGCAATTACTGCCACAACTTGACCTACGTTAAAGATGTCTCCGTCTTTGGCAAATACTTCTTGAACCGTACCATTGACTGGACATGGAACTTCAACTACAGCCTTGTCGTTTTGTACTTCCATGATGATATCTTCATCCGTTACTTTGTCGCCGGGCTTGATGTGCATCTTGATGATTTCGCCCTCGTGAAGACCTTCGCCCAGCTCTGGGAATTTATATTCAAATCTAGCTGTACCTGCAGCTCCGCCTTGTGCAGCAACACTTGGCTCAGAGCTAGCAACTGGTGCTT
>NZ_PNXQ01000016.1:539765-577896 GCF_005217525.1 Paenibacillus terrae
GTTACTTTGTCGCCGGGCTTGATGTGCATCTTGATGATTTCGCCTTCGTGAAGACCTTCACCCAGCTCCGGGAATTTATATTCAAATTTAGCCACGTTTAAAACCTCCCAAATTTACGGTGTGCTTTAATTAAAATTCCAGTACTTTATTAACCGCATCAATGATACGTGTTGGCGTTGGAAGCCAAGTATCTTCAATTTGAGCAAAAGGATAAACGGTATCTGGACCTGCCACACGCAGAACTGGTGCTTCCAGATGCAGAATTGCTTTTTCGTTAATTTGTGCAATCACTTCGGCAGCTACGCCAGAGCTCTTTTGCGCTTCTTGAACAACGATGGCACGATTTGTTTTTTGAATGGAAGCCACGATTGTATCGATGTCAATTGGGCTAACGGTACGCAGATCAATAATTTCGACTTTAATACCTTTTGTTTTTTCCAGTTCATCAGCAGCTTTGACAGAGGTGTGTACCATCAAACCATAAGTGATGATTGTAACATCGGAACCTTCACGAACTACGTTCGCTTTACCCAGCTCAACGGTGTAATCATCCTCAGGAACTTCAGCACGGAATGCATGGTACAAGTTCAAATGCTCCATGAAAAATACTGGATCGTTATCGCGAATAGCCGCAATCATCAGACCTTTTGCATCGTAAGGATTGGAAGGGACAACAACCTTGATACCTGGTGTTTGAGCCAGAAGTCCTTCCAGGGAATCTGTATGCAGCTCAGCAGCTTTAACCCCGCCACCAAAAGGCGTACGGAATACGATTGGAGAATTGTAACGTCCACCGGAACGGTAGCGCATACGGGATGCTTGAATCGCCATTTGGTCGAGTGCTTCAAAGATAAAGCCTACGAACTGGATTTCAGCTACAGGACGGAATCCTTGAACACCCAGACCCACAGCAAGACCCCCGATTGCGGATTCCGCCAACGGAGTATCAAACACACGTTCTTCGCCAAACTCTTTTTGCAGACCTTCTGTTGCGCGGAATACACCGCCTACATGACCTACGTCTTCACCGAAAAGCAAGACGTTAGGGTCGCGTTTCAACTCTACGCGCAGTGCGTCACGAATCGCTTCTTTCATGTTCATTTGTGCCATTTGCTTCATTTCCTCCTTAAACATTGACAGATCAGTTTCAGTTCAGGTCCAATTGAAAAACAGACCGGATCGGGTTGCCGCCCGGTCTCTCTGATTTATTTCAAGCTCAATTATTTAAAATCAGCCTTTTGTTCTTCCAGATGCTTAGGCGTAGATTCGAACATGCTGTCGATCAAGCCGGAAATGGTCATTTTTTCTGTTTTCTCGGCTTTTTTGATCTCTTCGTTCACTTTCGCCTTAGCTTCTTCTTTTACGCGTGCTGTATCTTCTTCAGTCCAAAGACCTTTTTTCTCAAGATATTTCGCAAAACGGGCAATAGGATCTTTGGCATTCCATTCGCCTTCTTCTTCTTTCGAACGATACTTACTTGCATCGTCAGACAGGGAATGCGGGCGGAAACGGTATGTTACCGCTTCAATCAATGTAGCACCTTCGCCGTTACGTCCGCGTTCAGCAGCTTCTTGCACAGCCTTGATAACTGCGAGTACGTCCATTCCATCGATTTTAACGCCTTTGATACCAGCAGCAACCGCTTTGTGAGCGATCGAAAGAGCAGCCGTTTGCTTCGCAAAGGGAGTTGTGATTGCGTAACCATTGTTTTGTACAAAGAAAATAACTGGCAGCTTGTATACACCAGCATAGTTCAGGCCTTCGTAGAAGTCACCCTCAGAAGATCCGCCGTCACCTGTATATGTAATGGCGACTTGTTTTTGTTTTTTCAGTTTGTATCCCATTGCAATACCCATAGCGTGCAAAATTTGCGCGCCGATGATAATTTGTGGCATCAATACATTAACACCGTCCGGCACTTGGCCGCCGTGTTGATGACCACGGGAATACAGAAATGCTTGATATAATGGCAGGCCATGCCAAACGATTTGCGGAATATCGCGGTAGCCTGGGGCAATAAAGTCTTCTTTTTGGAGTGCATATTCACTACCAATCATTGTTGCTTCCTGTCCAGATACCGGAGCGTAGAAGCCGAGACGTCCTTGACGACCCAAGTTAACGGCACGATCATCCCAAGTACGTGTAAATACCATGCGATACATAATTTCTTTCAACTGATCATCTGTAAGTTCAGGCAATTTATCTTTATTGATAATTTCACCATCCGGAGAAAGCACGGACAGAGCCTCAACTTCCTCTGTGTACACTTCATAAGGAACCTTGCTCATTTTCTTCACCTCAACAAAAAAATTTGAATATCAAGTTCCGCTGTTATAGGATTATTATACACCTGTTATATTGCTTGCGTCAAAGATTTAGTTATTTTTTTTGAGTTCGCCACATTTTGTGTGTGTAACAGGGTTTATTTTTTACTATAACAGCTTAGTACATGATTGAAATTTTAAACATCTATTGCAATCAGGGTAATCTTAACTTATTGTGATCTCGAATGCAAAATCATCCCCCCGAAAGGTGACGAAAAATGACGGATTCCCGGTATTTGAAACGAACCATCCTAAAAGACGAAATAAACAGCCGCTTTCTTGGCGAAACCAGAACACTCCGTATTTATTTACCGCCCGGCTATAATGAAATTTTGAGCTACCCGGTCGTGTACTGTCAGGACGGAGAGGAATTTTTCAATTTTGGCCGTATAGCAACACAGGCAAACCGTCTCATTCTGGACGAAGGCGTTGAGCCTTTCATCATCGTCGGCGTGGAAGTCAACACGAAAATCAGAACTCAGGAGTATGCTCCCTTTGGCAATCGTTTTGAGGCGTACACCGCCTGTTTTGCAGAAGAGATTATTCCCTATGTGGAACAGAAGTATCCTATAAGAAGAGATTCATCATCCCGGATTCTGGCTGGAGATTCACTAGGAGGCAGTGTGTCTCTGCATTTGGCCTTGCTATATCCTCAACTGTTCAATCGTATTATCAGCCTGTCCGGTGCTTACTATGAAGCTTCACAAGAAATTATCGCTCGTGAGCGTGATCTGTCCCAACTGCGGGTGTGGATGACGGTTGGTCTTCAAGAAGATGCGTTTGAGAGCGACACCGGTATTTACAATTTTGTAGAGCTTAACCGCCAATGCGCAGATTTGCTACGCGAACGGAACGCCGATGTTTCCTATCGAGAAAAGGATGGCAAGCATTTATGGGGCTTTTGGCAAAATGAGCTACCTGACGCGCTAATGTATTTTTTAGATCGCTCCTGAGTGAAGCTTTTCCAAAACTACAGAGATTAGCGGGGATTTGAGCATTTGTTGACCAGATTAGGTCGTCATGCTCTTTCCTCTTTTCCCTCCTCATGTTGGATGCGCTTTCAAAAATTGCAACGAAAAACGGCATTTTTTGCCGTCTTCTGTCGTTCACATTATAGCTTTTCTTCTATGATTTTGTCCAGTAAGGCATTGCAACCCGCGTTCATTAATCGGTATGTTTCTTCAAAATTTCCAGTAAAATACGGGTCCGGCACCTCTCTCAGCTTTTCTTGTGGCAGCAGGTCCATGAATTTTAAAATGTCAGCCTCTGCTCCGCCCGCGAGTTTGCGCATGTTTCGCTCATTGGAATCATCCATACACACGATATAATCAAACGCTTCAAAATCACGGCTTTTCATCTGTCGCGCCTGTATACCTTGTTCACTAATTCCGTGCAGCTTAAGCTGCTTTAGCGTTCCCTCATGCGGGGGATTTCCTATATGCCAGTCTCCTGTTCCTGCCGAGTCTACCCTGATTTTCGCACCTAGTCCTCGTTCCTGCGCTTTATGTCTCAGTACCGCCTCCCCCATTGGGGAACGGCAAATATTACCCAAACACACAAACAAAACGTTAATCATTTCGCCTCTCCTTCCTATTGCACGTTACAACTTCTTTTTCCTGTTCCATTGTAGCTATGCCCTCCAAAATTGTGCAAGCCATATTTAACGCGTTATACTTAAACTCTGGTAGTACATCTAGACCGCATGACAGACAGAAAGGATGTTCGATATGATTAAGAAGCGCGCCATTGTATTTTCCGGCGGTCATCTTAGCGAAAAAGATCTACAACAAATACAACCCGAAGATTTCATTATAGGTGCAGATAAGGGTGCACTTTTCCTGATTGAGCATGGCATTACACCTGATGTATCTGTAGGAGACTTTGATTCGGTAACCTCTGAGGAAAAGTCGCGGGTTGAAACTGCAAGTAGACGCATGCTTTCGTGTGATCCGGTGCTCAAGGACCTGACAGATACAGAGCTCGCTCTGGAAATTGCCATGAATGAGCAGGCAGAGCATGTGCTTATGCTTGGCGTTACGGGTACCAGGATGGATCATACGCTCGCTAACATTCAAGTATTGGTACGTGCGATGCAGCATCATATAGGCTGTGCCATTATGGACGCCCATAACTATATTGAACTCACTGGATCGACGCTGGAGATTGAGCCCATGGGCTATACATATACGTCGCTCATTCCTATGACTGCCGAAGTAACCGGTATAGAGCTGGATGGATTTATGTATCCATTGCACAATGCCACACTTAAAATGGGACAATCACGCGGAGTCAGCAACCAACTCGTAGCTCCAAAAGGGACGATTTCCATTGAAAGCGGGCTTCTGCTTGTGGTTCAAAGCAAAGATTGATTGTGACATTTTTGTAACCTTTTCAAAAGGATTTTTTCTTTTAAAACCCTTGATTATCAAGGGTTTTATCATTTTCTCCGATTTTAAAATTCGATATTTTTTACAAATTGTAATTTTTAATCGTTTTTTAATAATTGGCGTGTAAGCCTTGTCCCTCAAGCATTTGAGCGTACTTTTCCAACTATTAGGCGGTTTTAAAGCTGTTATACTCAACGCTGTAAGTTAGTTAGCAACTCAGCAAAATATTGCACAAATCAATTTCTGGAGGTACTTACAACATGAACATGCATAAAATCATAAAAAAGGCAATTATCACAGGAATGGCAGCCACTATCGGCTTTGGAACGTTTGCATTAGAGGGAACAAATACAGCTCAAGCTGCCACAGCTACTACTTCTGTAGGTCAAAAAATAATTAACTACGGTGAAAACTATATGGGAACTCCCTACAAATTCGGAGCTTCCACAAGCACTACACGCAATTTTGATTGCTCTTCCTTTACGAAACATATATTTCAGAAATACGGCATCGACTTGCCACGTACCTCTGTTGCACAATCGAATGTTGGACATGCCGTATCCAAGTCCAATCTGAAAAAGGGTGACCTTGTCTTCTTTTCGAGCGGTAGTCGCGCCACGGGTCGCAATATTACACATGTAGCGGTCTATGCAGGTGGAGGGAAAATTTTACACACATACGGTAGTCCGGGCGTTACAATCTCCGATTTGAATTCCGGCAACTGGAAAAGAACATACATCAAAGCACGCCGCGTGCTGTAGCATTCATTTGATTTAACGTATTTAAGCCGGGACACAGGGTCTCGGCTTTTTTATATTTTCCAATACTACACTACTCTGCTTCCGGGGGTGTCCTGAGTGAATAGCCTATACCTCGTTGCGTGCGAATCATTTTGAAGCTTTGCCCTTTGTCTACCTTGACTCTCAAATGCCTGATATACACGTCCACTACGTTCGTATCTACAATATAATCATGCTTCCAAACATCCTTCAAAATTTGCTGCCTGCTGCAGACCTGATTAAGATGTATAGCCAGATGAAGCAAAAGATCAAATTCCTTCGGAGTTAATTCCAGCTTCTGTCCGCCTCTGCTAACCAGTCTTCTTCCACTATCAATATGTAAATCACCCGCCTGTATCGGCTTTTTCACATCACGTGCAGTACCAAAAATCCGCAATAAATTAGCCACTCTAGCTTGAAACACCCTAAGGGAAAAGGGTTGAACAATCACATCGTGTGCTCCCTGCTCAAAACAGGAAACAATATGGTTCTCATCGTCGGATGAGGTCATTACGAATATCGGAACAGTGGGATCATTTTGCTGCATGGTACGGATCAAGCCTTGTCCATCAGGCTGCTCTTTATCCATATTCAGAAGCAGCAAATTCACAGGATTCTCCTCTAAATAAGACTTTCCTCCCGCTATATTGCGGGCGTTAACCACCTGATAGCCTTGCTGCTCCAACTGACGTGTATACGTAGTAGCAGATTCTTCATTCTCATCCAAGAGTAAAATTAACGGGTTCATTCTTCTCACCCACCTGTGTTTGGACATAGGACTGCGTAATAGATACAGACGTATTTGATACAAACGATTCAAACCTATTTATTATATTGTAACAAAAAAGCAGTGAAATCATTCCACGAAGGAAGACTTCCTGCTTTTACGGTTTAGCCTAAATAGCGGTGATAGATTTTCCTTGCTTCTGTGACGTCCTTCGTTCCATGTATTAATGCTCTCCCATCTGCAAAAATAACTAAACGGTGCGCTCCCTCACTGAAAGAAACCAGAAACGGATTTTGCTCCACTCTTCCCTCTCCCAAAGAAGCCAGTCTGTCTGCTGTCTCCATAAGATTCACCCGTATCGGCTCTGCTGGTCTAATTTGAACGGTATCCCGGCCGCACAGTACATCTGTTTTCTGGCGATAGGCTCCCGACAAATACGGGTAGGTAGGATGAGTGCCACAAGAAGGACAATCCACTTTTTTGACACTGTCTACTACTATAGCTACATACTCATTTTGCCACAGATCAAACGAAAGCAGCTTCCCCCTAAGATCGTCCGGGTATCCACCAAGTAGCTTGAAGGCTTCCGTGGTCTGGTTGGCCGTGACCATCTGCACCGCCTGCGGTATAATTCCCGCGGTATCACAGGTTTCTCCACCGAACGGTACAGCTCCAAGCAAACAATGAAGACAAGGCGTTTTCCCTGGTAAAATGGTATAGGTTACACCATAGCTGCCAACACATCCCCCATAAATCCAAGGAATGCGATGCTTTTGTGCCATATCGTTCATAAGTAGCCGGGTATCAAAGTTGTCGGTGGCATCCATAATGAGGTCCACTCCCTGAATCAGCTCCTCCAATTCCTCTACCCCAACATCCAGTACATGTGCATGTATGATCGTTTCCGAATTGATTTCCTTTAGTCTTCGCTGAGCAGCTACTGCTTTGGGACACCTCTCTGCGGCGTCACTCTCCTGAAAAAGCTGCTGGCGCTGCAAGTTACTCCATTCCACATAATCCCGGTCTGCGATGGTTACAGTGCCTACGCCTCCGCGAACGAGCGTTTCAGCAATCCCGGTACCCAGCGCTCCAGCACCTATTATCAGTACGTGGGATGAAGCCAGACGACGTTGTCCTTCCGGCCCGAATGGGGCGAATCTTTCCTGTCTGGAATAACGATCACTTGGTTGTACTTGCACACCAGTTTTTTCAGTCGCCTTCATGCCTGAACCAAGCCTTCTGTCGGGCTGCTCGCAGAGGCATAACGTTTTACAGGAATCATGCCCGCCTCAAAACCGTATCTGCCCGCGCGAACAGCCAGCTTCATCGCCTCAGCCATTTTTACGGGGTCCTGAGCTCCTGATACAGCTGTATTCAACAGCACGGCATCTGCCCCCAGTTGCATCGCCATTGCCGCATCTCCAGGTGAGCGAATGCCCGCATCGACGATAACTGGAACCTCCGCTTGTTCAATAATTAGCTCCAATGAGAACGGGTTTAGCAAGCCGCGTCCGGTACCAATGGGTGAAGCTCCAGGCATAACGGCATGTACACCAAGCTTTTGCAGCCTTTTGGCAAGAATCACATCATCCGATATGTAAGGCAGCACGATAAAACCTTCCTCCAGCAGTTTTTCGCTGGCCTTGAGCGTTTCAAAAGGATCAGGCAGCAATGTCTTGCTATCCCCAATGACCTCCACCTTAATCATATCGCACAGACCTGAGGCTCTCGCCAGCTGAGCGATGCGCACTGCCTCATCCGCTGTCGTCGCTCCTGCCGTATTAGGCAGCAACGTATAACGACTCAAATCCAGCGTATCCAGAAAATGTTGCTTATCCCGTTCCTCCAAATTTAATCTTCGCACGGCAAACGTCAATATTTCGGTCTCCGCAGCTTTCATAGCTTTGGATTGAATATCCAGATCAGGGAATTTTCCTGTACCCAATAACAGCCTTGAAGTAAAAGATGCTTTTCCAATCGTTAACATCATTAACCGCCTCCCACAAAATGTACAATTTCCAAGCTATCTCCATCCTTCAGTACCGCTTCATCATGATCTTCACGAGTCAATATGTGACGATTCAGCTCCACCACTACAGTTTTTACTTTCAAATCCAGCTCTTTCAGCAGTTGATCCACATGAATGATCTGATTAGAAAAGGTCATGTTCTGACCGTTAATCGTCAGCTTCATTTGCTCGCCTCCTTTATACGTTCAGGAGAAAAGCTGCTTATTCCAAGCTCAGCCACACCAGCCCCTTTTAACAGCGCTGCAATCGCACGCCCGGTAGCTTCGCTCAGCAACACACCGTTCCGGTAGTGTCCGACCGCAGTATATACTCCTTCCACGCCGGGTACAGATCCAATACAAGGACGCCCCGCCGCTGCCTGCGGACGCAAGCCCGCCCAAGTGCGTATAAAAGAAGCTTCACGGACGCGAGGCAGCCAGGCAGAAGCACGGGCCAGCAGCCCCTCCAGGCTTCCAATAGTGACCTCTTTGTCAAACTGATGTGACAGACTCGTCGCCCCAATCCAAAGCTCGTTATTCCGCTTGGGCACCAGGTAAATATCATCGGCGTAAATAGTATATTCCAATGGATGATCCTTCAAGGAGACTGCAACAGCCTCACCCTTGACCGGATTAAGCGGATATTCAAAACCAACCTGCTCCAGCAGTCGCATACTATCCAAGCCTCCAGCAATAATGACCTGTTCGCAGGAAAAAAAACCACTGTCTGTTTGCACGCCACAAACTCGCCCATGCTGTACTATGAGTTGCTCCGCCTGTGTACCAGTCCATATTGTTGCTCCCAGCACCGTAGCTGCCCTTGTATAAGCACAGCAAAGCTGGGCCGGAGAAATCTGCGTCTCCTTTGATCGGTATATAGCCCCGATCACTTGACCATCCAAACCTGGAATTCGGCGGGCCAATTCTCTGGTATCCCACCACACAGGATGATCATCCTCTCGCGCAATAGCCGCATCCCAGCGTATTTGTCCCTCTGCTTCCGACCGGAAAGGGGTCACAAATCCTTCTGTCCGGAATTCTACTGGAACACCGGACAAATGCTCCAGGTCACGAACCAGCTCGGGAAATGCATCCCGGCTTGTGCGAGCGAACTGCGCCAATTCCGGATCGGTGAATTCTTCACTCTCTGCTGCCAGCATCCCAACCGCAGCTCCTGAGGCTCCCTCGCCCGGAATGAATCGTTCCACCAATATCGTACTGCGACCCTCCTTGGCCACATGATAAGCAATCGAGCTACCGATGACACCTCCACCAATGACCAAGCATTCAGCATGTCCAATAGCTTGTGCCCCTGTTTTTATCTCTGGCATATGTTCCATCTCTCCTCTCCACTAATGATTCTGCTTGCGGCGATCTCCTACTTTCGTTTCACCACTACAGGCTGTGCACTACCCGATCCGCCATTCGCTTGTACGCCATCGCAGCCGCAACGGGGGACTCAGCCTCCCAGATGCCGGACATCACCGCAATTCCGCTTGCACCCGCAGTATACAGCTCGTGAATATGGCGTGGTTGTATGCCGCCTAGAGCGATCACAGGAATGTTCAGCAGCCTGCATATGCGCTCAAGCTGTACTATACCTCGCGGAGTAACACCAGGCTTGCAGTTAGTCTCATACACATGGCCATAGAGTACATAATCCGCTCCTGCCTGTTCGGCAGCCTGTGCCTCCTCCAAAGAATGCACCGACACCCCGCACCGCGTACCCTCTGAAAGTAAGCTTTTAACAGATGCAACAGGTAATCCGTCAGCCGGTAGCTGGATAGCTCCAACGGAGGTCAGCAATGCAACATCCACCCGGTCATTTACTGCAATTTGCTGTAAAGGAACTCCACGATTCACCATACTGCGGGTTAAAGCAAGCAATCCAGATGCGCCCTTCTGCTTCAAGCGCACGTGTACATAATGAACATACGGATGAATAGCAGCAGCCACTTGGGCAGTATGTGCATATGCATCGGTATTGCCTTCCGTCGTAATTACGTGCAATTCGATCTTATTCTCACCTCACAATGGACTCAATGGTTGTAAGCTGACCCTGTATCTTTACAGTCTCATATCGTGCTATACGGTATGGACTGACCACGTTTACCAGCAAAAAAATGAAGAGGTACGGTATTATGAATACAAATATATGAATACGAACGAAAACGCAAAAAAACCACTTCCCGAAGGAAGTGGTTTAACGTACGTCCAATAACCAAACGGATCATTATATCCGTATACGTATATCGTCCCACATACAAACAAAGTAATAAATTCGTTACCTTGCTTGTACGGCGCTCACTTCCCTACGCTGGCATAACCCAGATCAGGTGCAAAGGGTCCGAAATCCATTTATTCCGTCTCAGCCGCATGGGCGGCTCCCCTAGTGTAACTATTTTATTGTATCAGCTAAAGATAGCTTAGCATATTTTCCTAATCCTGCAAACCCTGCTTCTTGTGAAGCTTGGTACAGAACTGGATATTTAATTGGCTTTACTTGACCATTCTTCCACATTCCACGTTTTGGTTACCCAATCCTCATAAAAGTCCGGTTCGTGAGATACGAGCAGTACCGTTCCTTTGTATTCCTTCAAGGCACGTTTGAGCTCATCCTTCGCTTTGATGTCCAAGTGATTGGTAGGCTCATCGAAAAGCACCCAGTTGCTTTCCCGCATTAGCAGTTTGCATAGGCGGACTTTGGCCTGCTCACCACCACTGAGCGCGGATAGCGGACGAGTGATATGCTCATTTTTCAAACCGCAACGCGCCAAATGCGCTCTGACTTCATGCTGGTTCAAGTGCGGGAATTCATTCCACACATCTTCAATCGGTGTAACTTTCTCTGCGCGTACCTCTTGCTCAAAATAAGCTGGCTGCAAGAAATCCCCTTGATAGGTCTTGCCACTGATCGGCGGAATTTTTCCCAGAATGGTTTTGAGCAATGTCGATTTACCGACACCATTGTAGCCCACAATCGCAATTTTATCACCACGTTCAATCGTCATGGACATTTTAGGCAACAGGGCATGGGTGTAACCAATTTCAAAATCAATACCCTCAAATACTGTTTTCCCGCTTGCACGCGCTTCTTTAAATTGGAATGTTGGCTTAGCCGCTTCTTCCGGTTTATCAATGCGCTCGATTCGATCAAGCTGCTTCTCACGACTCTTCGCCCGACCTGACGTAGAGGCGCGAGCCTTATTGCGTTGAATGAAATCTTCCTGCTTCTTAATAAAATCCTGCTGCTTCTCATAAGCTTCAATATGCTGATTTTTGTTCAGATCAGCCATTTCAAGGAACTTTTCATAATTGGCTGAATAACGGGTCATTTTGGCAAATTCAAGATGATAGATGACATTCACGACCTGATTCATAAACTCAGTATCATGAGAAATAAGAATAAACGCATATGGATAATCCTTCAGATAACGTGTAAGCCATTCAATATGCTCTACATCCAAATAGTTGGTAGGCTCATCCAGCAGCAGCACATTCGGCTTTTCCAGCAGCAGCTTGGCAAGAAGCACCTTGGTCCGTTGTCCACCGCTAAGTGCGGATACATCCCGATCCAGTCCTATCGCCGCTAGGCCCAGTCCATTCGCCATTTCTTCAACCTTCACATCGATGAGGTAAAAATCCCCCATATCCAGTTGCTCCTGAATTTCACCCATCTGTTCCAGCAGGACTTCCAGTTCTTCAGGAGAAGCTTCCCCCATCTTGTCAGTGATCTGCATCATTTCCTTTTCCAATTCCAACAATGGGAGAAAGGCGTCCTTCAGTACATCCCGCACCGTTTTACCGGGTGTCAGCTTGGTGTGCTGATCCAGATACCCATAACGTACACGTGGAGTCCATTCCACTTTGCCTTCATCCTTAAGCAATTTTCCGGTCAGGATGTTCATCAGTGTCGATTTACCAACACCATTGGCTCCCACCAAACCTACACGTTCCCCTGCGAGCAAACGGAAGGATACATTTTTAAACAATGCGCGGTCCCCAAAGTTATGGGATACATTTTCTACAGTCAATAAACTCATAAGCTGTTTTTGGCTCCTTATTGTCATCGGCGATGCCGACTGTTCTTATTTCATATACATTTCTTTCAAAGCCTTATTGTAGCACATCCGATAGCCTTATCGGAATATTGAAAATGGGTGAATTTGAAGGATTTTGATATTGTCTGCTTATAAAAAAAGAAAACCACTCATAGGAGTGATTTATTTAAAGATTGTTTAAAGATTTTATTTATAATCATTATCACATTTATATTCAAAATACCCTGCGGCTGCCGCAGATTTTTCATCTGTAAAACGCTCTGTCGCTTTAAAGGGGACTGGGCAGGACTCTCTGTAAAAATATTTCGTTCCGGTATCCGGCTCTACGCCGCCGATCATGGCTTGCTTCCTGACGACTCTTCCGCCACCGAACCCATAGTTATTGTAGTACCTGTCTCCAACCGGGATTCCCTGGAGAAACGCCATCAGCCCCACATCATCTACCGTGTTATACCATTCCTCTTGTGAGATAAGCGGTAGCGTAAATGTATAGGATATACCATTATGTGCTGCTTTTTCGTTATGGAGATTAATGAGTCGGCCCAGATCCTCCTGAATGCTGTGAACAATGGTGGAACGTCGTACTTGCTCAAAAGCTTCCGGGTCATTCAGCAACGAGATCGTTGTCTGTCCCTGAAGCTCCTTCTGAAAACCCTCTACCCACCTGTGATTCCTAGCATCATAGGCATGTACATAATTATCCAAAGTAAACCCTACACTGTTACCTGCTGAATCGACGTAGGCATAAGGTTTTTTTTCACTCCATTTGGGTCCCTGGACAGCTTGTCCATGCTCATCTGTGTAAGATTCGGAAGCGAACACATAATAGCCGTCATAGTCCAGAATCATAAGTGCAGGCATATAATCCAATAATGCGCGTTGTGCCACTGTATCCCCATCAATTCCCATATTAAGAAAAAGGGTATGCAGGAACGTGTGCAGCGCTTCTTCTTTATCTACACGAAAAAACTTGTCCGAGCCATACCCAGCCTCTCGTTCCTGACGCTCATTCTGTGAAAGCACGACACCTGCATCCTGAGCTGCGGTACGAAGGGCCGAGGTATATTTCATTTCCAATTGCTGTACTTCGCGCTGGTTCTGCACCCGCAGGTCACTAACCACGCCAAAGGGCAGAAAGAGCAGTATAAATATAACTGCAAAATCAGTAATCTTCATTCAGAACCATGCCCCCGTAAGAAGCTGTAACCGCAGGTTTGCCGCTATCTGTCCCACCAAGGAGCCATGATTTGTACAAGTCCGCAGGAGTTCGATTCGTATTGTGTACCCGCACTGTAAAATAATCTCCTGACATCATGGTATACCGACGCGTTTGAGCC
Source organism: Paenibacillus terrae (assembly GCF_005217525.1). GTDB lineage: Bacteria > Bacillota > Bacilli > Paenibacillales > Paenibacillaceae > Paenibacillus > Paenibacillus terrae_C. The sequence continues at coordinate 553,388 of NZ_PNXQ01000016.1, forward strand.
GGCTTTGGCTGCTGATTGTCCGGAAACAATACAGGCAAGATTTGCGGGCTATAGTAACCGTCATATACGGAGGAATAGTAACCGAGAAAACTATCCGGCCTCGCCGCATCTGCATAGTCCGGTACATATTTTTTGTGCATATGCTCCAATTCAACCTCATACGTATTTCCCGTCAGCTCTAGCTCACGTATAAAGTCGTTATACATTGTCGGTGTAATATATCCCTTGGTTCTCACCATATCAACAAAACGTACGGTTGAATGATACGTATTTAACCCGGAAATATCATTCTGCCGTTCAGCAGCTTGAGCTGCAGGCACTATGTACAAAAGCAATACAGCGAGCAGTGCCCCCAACAGCTTGGAAATAGATTGAACCACTTCAGTCCTCCCCCAATTTCTCAAAACGTATGGATTGTATTTCTCCATACTGATCACGCTGTGGATTCATGGAATATAAAGAGGAAGCATCAAGAGCCGATACATCGGGCTCAAACGGTTCGGAATACATATCGTACACTGTACCATCGACCTGGACAGTAATGCCGTCCTGCAAGTTCATACGGATTGCCTGCATTACTTGAGTTCCTTTGACCCGTTCTGGCATACTCACCTCTAAAGTACGATTGATACGCCCCTCGGAATGCTCCTCCTGCTGCGATCTTAATTCCAGTGTAGTGCCCATCTGACTGGACAGTTCTGCTGCCGCTGCACATGCGGTTATAAACAGCGTAACTGACACACCAAGCCGCAGCATACTTGAAGCGTGATCAGACATGCTACACATCTCCCTTACAATTGTTATACTTATTCTTCTTCCTAGGATTGGGTGAACAACAGCCCGCGAACAACGTTTGATTTATCCTTGACGATTTCCGCCTTGAATTTACCACTTGGATTTACATATTCGTTTTCTTTCTCACTCAGCGTATTCGTTATTTTTCCTGTCTTATCACTTCCACCATTCACCGCTCCATACTGTTCACTGTCTGTGCTAATGTTCAGAGCATTACCGTACCACTGACCTGCCATGTTTTTTCCGGTTTTAATCTGAATACCAAATTGGTCCTTACCCTGAAATTTTCGCAGCGCATTGGTCACCTGGGACCCGCTGATCGTTGTACCGTCATATACTGTAAAAGAGGCTTGAGACAACTCGGTCTGGATATCGGCAAAATTGTTTTGTGCCGTTTTGGTTGCCTCCTGTGCTGAAATAAACAAAATAACTACGATTGTGATCAGTGCAATGGTCAAAAATATGCCAGCAGCTACTTTTAAGGCTGTTGATGCGTTATTCATTATTTTTCTCTCCTTAGCTGTGATATCGTAACAGTCGTATTAAAACTGCTATTGAATCTTTTGTATTTGCTCATAATAGCTATCCATTTGGACAATGCTCATACCGATCAAAGGAATGACCAAATATAAAAAGATAAGTCCGTACATCGGAGCAAAACCAATCATCCTTCCCCAGATGGCCTTGCTGTCTATCATTTTTTCATACTCCTGTTTTCTTTGTTCAAAATAGTAGGACATATGGGAATCCAAATCGTCGAAGGCCTCTCGAATTGTAATTTTGCCCAAAGACAGATGCAGCTTGTCCACCAAGCGCTGAAATTCGGGGAGTGGCGCTTCTTCTTTCAACAAGTCTAGTGCTGCCTCGGGCCCATGCTCATAATGAAGCAAGCATTTTTGTATAGGCCTTTTGAAAATAACCGAAAATCGGTTCAGCCATTCCAATATTTCCTCAACAGACATTCGTTCCATGGCTCGCAAAATCGAAATGACCGTCTGAAACTGGTAAACCTCATGCCTCATATCCAAGCGCCGCATTTTTCGCTGCAAGTACAGTAAAAACATAGGCATCTGATAGGCTACATACCCGGTAACCAAACTAATCAGCACTTCCCACCACTTGATGTATTCCGCGTTCCACGCTCCCAGCTTTTGCAGAATACGACGCGTATTTTCGGAAAGCTGCTCCGGAGTGGCTATGCTACCAGAAACGCGCTCCAGCGCTGCGTACGTCTGCTCATAAGTACTGTCCGCCCTCATATTTAGCGCGTGCATCATTTTGCGGTCCATTTCACTCTGCTTTAAAGCTTCCTTTTCCTCCACCGTACTCAAACGTCCAAACATTTGTCCCGATTGAACCGGAGCGTAAAGAATATGTGTTTTCTCAGCTTCATGTAAAATAAATACTGTACTGATGCTGAGCACTAGTCCTGCGATAAAAAGAGTGATTCTGCGTATGTACAGCCACTCCAGCTTGACCTCTGCACCACTTTCCTTTAGCAGCCGGGTCAGTTGGAAATAAGAGGGCATATGCTGCTGCGGAATTAAAGCATCCACCACACTACGAATAATGGGGAAACGGTACAGCTTTTGCTCCCAGACCCGCCGTCCTTTGCCTGCACGATATCCAGTCTCATCAGTCTGTTGCAGCTTTTGGAGCAGGAAGTAAGATACAATAATTACAATATAGACGGACAATTTTGTGATAAAGCCCCATTTCCCCTGATAAAACTCATCCATAGATGGAAAGCTGGACCTTGCCCATCTTTCGATTGGTGTTGTAAAGAAAACAGGTGCAAGTGCGATCACATTTAAACTTTTGAGCAGGTAGTCCAGTTTGTTTCTCCGCAGCAGTTCTAGCTGGATTTCGCGTGCAAGACTGCCAAGTCCCTTTAAATAAATGGAGCCTCCCTCTTCAATCCGGTCACCAAACTCCATTACCATATACGAAATACCGGCAAAGGCTTTTAAAAACCGACTTGGAGCAGACTCATAATATCTTTCCAGCGCTTCGTGCGGATCAACGTCCGTCAGCGCCTCATGAATAAGTCGCGCATGCCTTCCAGCCTCAGCCCCTGCCAAATCGGCCGCCTCGGATATTGCCTCATCCACCATGCCGTGCTGATGATAATGATGGCGTACATTGGCGAACAATTCGATCATCTGTGCAAGCAGTCTTTTTTCCATCCGGCTAATCGCCATATCTAAGATGAGACTGTTAATCACCACTCCGCATAACAGAGCCAGTATGGCAAACTCTATCCCCGGTTTCATCATAAGCAATACAATCCCGCTGCAAGCAAAAGCCCCCCAAATGAACAACGTCATCTTCATCGTCTCAAGGCGAAGCTTATATTCATCGTAGGCATGCAAACCGGATAATCGTTTGCGTACACTCGTGATATACCCAGATGTAATAGGGAATCTCATGCCTAGCGTGTACAACTTGTGCATTGCAGATTGCAATTGCCGTTGCAGCACTGCTTTTCCCTTCCGTCCCTCTCGCACAGAATGGATTCGCCCTCTGCGAACTGCATGACCATTACGCTTGCGCAACCACCACAAAGTCACATAGAGAAGCGCAAAGCACCCACCCGAAATGAGCAAAACCCACAGTAAAATTTCTTTAAGACTCATAGGCTTCCTCCCAATAGCGAGTCAGGAATCTGCGAAAATCTCCGGCATCCTTTACGTTCATCTGCTCACACATTTCTTCTGCGCTTTTGACTGTTAGAGGCTCCATCGCCATATATCTCCCATTCCGATATTCCATAACATGACGGTACCTATAACTCGACGCAGAGCTGGAGCCTGAATCTGTATGATCGGGGTCGTGAGGAACACATTCCGTAATCCGTTCAATATATCGCCGTCCCTCAGCATCACGCTTGAGATGCACATCAAAGTTAATGACATGAACGACCTGTTCCTCAGCAATACCTTCATGCTGGAACACCCCTGTTTTGAGCAGTGAATTACGAAGGGAGAACACAAGATCACGAAAGGTTTTGGCGTGATGGGTAAAAATGGTGAACAGACTGGCAACCTGCGACATTTGAATCATCCATGCGGCTACCTCATCACTCGCTACCTCACCAAGGATATTGACGGTTCCATCTGTCTTTTTCTGCAAATCGAGCCCTTGTTGCCCTGAAATATGATCCGTTTCCCGAAAGGTCAGAATGTTACGGCGGCTGTATATGCTACGCAGATGCAGCTCAAAGGCCATTTCCTGCACACGAAGCGTATACGAAGCATAAATATGCTTGACCATCGCCATCAGCAGCGTCGTTTTACCTGAGCCTTGCGCCCCGGTGATTGCTGTGATCCGGCTGCCTTTCATTAAATAAGAAAGTAACTGTATCGGAAACTCAGCATTTTCTCCCTTAATCAATTGCTTGAGCGATGCGCTTTGAATATCGAATTTACGGACAAAGAAAGCCCACGATTCTGAAAAAGGAGGTCGTACCACAACAACCCGTGACCCATCCTTCATTTCGTTCACCTTATAACCATTTGCTTCGGAAAGCTGCCCCGGGTAGTTGTATTTGTAAATATTTTGGCACACCCTTTTAAGCTCCCGCTCTGAACCGAAGGAAAGGAACGAAAGGTGAATGGTCTTGCCTTTATAAAAAATCCATACACTCTCATAGCCATTCGCTATCGGTTCAGATGTTTGTTCGAATGCATATTGATCCTGAGGCCAATCGGCCGATACAGGCATTCCGCCTTCCGGCACACCGCTAACGCCCCCACTGACACCGTCGATCCGCTGGTCACGAATATCATCAATGACGGAAAAGCCTTTATAGTGCTGATAGATCCGCTGTACAATAATATCTACCTTCTCCAGAAAGGAGAGAGGGCGATGCTCACAGTCATAGATATAGCGGATATCCTCTGCCGTGATATGATAGCTTCCATCCTCTTCATCTTGCTGCGAATATCTCATTTCCGCCAAATCATAAGTATCCAGCAAACGAGACAGGGCATCCACGCCAAACTTTTGCTGATATTGATAAAATACAATCTCGAATTGATCTTGTACGCTAAACAGTTCTGGTCTGGAAAATGGCATAACGGTATCGACGATCTTTTCATTCAAGCCGTAACCGTTAATCAGCAGCTCAGCCATCAAATTTTTAACAAAACGTTTGTCTCCACTGCTGCCATTAGCACAGTCCTTTAACGCCCTGCGCAGTTCGGCCCTTTGATGGATACGCCGCCTGTATTCCTCCTCATGTAATCCGGCATCCGCCATCTGACTATGACTTAGCTCGTGCAGCGCATTTTTGATATACTCCATCAGCGCCTCCAATGTGGCATCTTCACTCTCTAGAGCTATCTGAATGGTTGAATGCCGCAAGCGAAGGCTCCCTCGGTATTTAACGATAACCAGTATGATACACAACAGAACGATGCAGGTAAGAATCAGCCCGTTAATCATTTGAGCGGACAGCATTTAAGCGCCCCTCTCCAAAGCCTTGAGCCGAAGATCGGACTCTGCCGTCTCCAGAATAGCCTTGCTGATCTGACGTATGCTCTGTGCCCATCCCACAGGCGTAAAAAGCTTGCGATCCTTTTCTTTCCCGCTTCGTACATCTCGTTGCACATGACCTATCACGTCTCTGCGATTCCACGCGTCCATAAATTCAGTACTGTAAGGAACGGTATGGAGGGCTCCCTTGTAGCCATATCTCCTGCGAATATTCGCCACATTCGCTTGAGAATGCACATCATATTTTCCAAGTACGATCAATAACGGCAATCCCGAGTAAGTGGATAATGGAGACACAGATTCAAAGTAGGCATCCAGCTCTCTCATATTTTGAGTTAGCGAAAGAACTGCCAGCTTGGCTCGCACACATGCTTCATGCTGTACAGCTCCCCATCCTGCCCCACTCCCTGCATCAACCAGCGTCAAATCATAATACTGATCCGCCGTATCCATCACTGCTCGTACAAGAGCAGAGGATAACAGGGGCGGAGCGGCTCCAAAGCTTGAGGTTCCCTCAAGCACATCGAGAGTCTGCTCCAGCACAGGCGTCGTATAATTACGAATATTTTCTCTGGACAAAGTCCCTCGCAGAACTAATCGTGCAAGAGCATCCCAACCTCCCTCCTGAAGCTGTAAGCTTGGATCGTCCATACGATGTTCTTGTATGGGAAATCCCGATTCTATCCCGCTATGTCTGCGCCCCAAATGAGTCAACAGCAATCGCCCTCTATATAGATTACCTATGGTAACAGCTATGGACGCCGCCAAAGAACTGCTTCCACTCGCTCCCTTAACCGGACTCCAAAACAAAATGGTACTCATGCTTTCCTCCTTTCCGCACGCTTTAACGCATGACGGCTCTCTTTGGGTTCCCAACCCATTAATTCTCCAATACAACGGCTCAGCTCTTTCTTGTACACCCTGGACAATGGCTTAAGCTTGAGCCGTTGTTTGTGCTCATTTTCCAGCTTTAGGGCTAGATGCCCCTCATCCCATGGCAGTATATACGGCTCTTGCTGCCAAGAGGCCGGAAAGCGGTTCATGTATTCCCATAAATACGACTCCTCCACGCCACAATCTACGGCGTGTATAAATAACTTGTGAAAAACAAGATTCTTGGGAAATTCAGGTTGACTGAACAAACGCTCAAGCCACACCTGTCCGTTGTCCATTAACATCCGGCTATAGTCACTAACCCAAATCCGCTGTTCCGCCTCTTGCCAAGCAGATACGGGGCAGAAATCGGGCGACTCTACATCCAGAATAACGATGTCATAAGTCAAACCTGCTTTCCGATCAGCCATCATAGCGATATGCAGATCCTCCCAAGATGTAAAACCCGTGGCGACATCAAAATCGCCAAACTGCACAATGGGAAGTTGTTTGTCGAGCATCCCTATGCTATATCGATACTGTCCTCGCAGCGTGGCATCCACAAGTAATACCTGTTGACCGGATGCTGCCAATATACTGCTGATGTATAACAAGGTATCGCTTTTATCACATAGCCCGGCAAATATCCAAGTTTTCATACTTTAGTCCCTTTTCTTTGATTTATTTACCATATGGATCAGAGCTTCCACTCTGCGTCAAGATGTCTGCTTGTTCTTTGGCATCCTGCCCGTGTCCATATCCGTCCCCTGTACCTGTGCTCTCATTCAAAGCTCCACCTGCATTCGCTCCCGCATGCTGCGCTGCAACTTCCTCACTCAGGCTTCTTTCTATAGGTGTCGATATTACATTGTTTGACGCACTAAGTGCATTTTCAAGAGACTCCCGCAACTGCTTGGACAGCTTTTGTTCAGCAACGCGGATCAAATTAGGATCACTGTTCATTAACTCTAACACCTTCGAATTGGGTGGATAGGTCGGAATCGCCTTCGGCTGGAACTGCGGATCGACATACGTTAATGCATAGATAGATGCTTTATGTAGATAGGCATCAACAATCCCGCTCGAAAGCAATAATATCTCCTGCTCATTCAAAGTAACCCAGATGACCGGACCTTCCAGCTTGGAAATTTTCTTTTTGGATAGCAAAATATAATCCTGCCCCGTTGGAAATTGAATGCGGATATCCACTTCGTCTCCAGCTTTCAGGTTGTTTGGGAGAACCACTACCTTCAGCTCCCGGTTGCGCAAGTCTTTAGGAGTCGGTTCATCGACAGTAATCATAGATGATGTAAGTACGGACCCTTTTTTCAGCTCAATTTTAGCCGTGGTGCCGAAAGCTTCATTTTTACCCGCAACCAAATTGGCTGGAGCCTGAGAGCCAGGAACCGTGATTCCCTTCAAATCACTAGGTGTAATCTGCTCACCCGGAGAAATGTCACGAACGACAACCCAGCCCTTTTTCGCATTCCGTAGTTCTTGCTCATAACTTTTCCATTTTTGTGCTGCCTCTGCTTCGACCTGTTTCCTGACATCATTCAATTGATGGGTGTTAAATATAAGGTAGCTCGCGAAGATAACGCCAACAATTCCCGCACCAATACAACCGGCGTAAAGCTTCTGCCTACTGCTTTTTCTTAGCTTGGACACACAACTTCTCCCCTGCCTTTTTGATCTATACCTTCTATCTAGCGGTGACTGCGTTTGAGGAATCCGAAGCGTTTCTTTCGGGTATCGGGAATGGCTCCACGAAACAGCTCATCCAGCACCTGATCCATCTCGTCCTCCTGCTCAAATGGATCGGAATGGAACGGTAAAGCAAATACTTTGTCGTGATCCAATTCCTTACGCAGTCTGCGTACAGCCTCCGATGTTGCCAGCGGCAAGCAGTAATTCCATTTATGCTGTGGGTGGCGCTGAAGTGAACGAGATAGCCCGGCCATATCTTGTATTTTCCACTCGGCTCCAGAACCAACCACTATCGGGTAATCCGCCCTCAAAAATTCTTCTAGCCGCTCATTCTCCTGCCCACTCCCCAAATCAAGCACGATAAATTGGTAAGAGCCACCCAGTAACGCAATGACATCCGCACGGGATGTTTGCCGCCAATAATGTACTCCATCTACCTCAAAGCGCCGGCTTGAGCTCGCTCGCCCAACAGGTACTCCGTCTACCACTTCTTGAAGCCGGGCAAATGCTTTAGCTCTGCTATGCAGTTCGACCAAAGCCACTGAACGGGACCTTCGGGCCAGGTAGTGGCTCACCGCAATCGCCGTATGCGTTGCACCGGAACCAGAAGACACACCCAGCACAGCTACAACCCTTGTACCTCCATATTCAATAGAAGCATCACCAACGGATACTCCTTGTTGAGTAGCTTGAAAATCCACATTACGCCGAAGCTCCTCAATCACCTCTCCGGCAGACTGAAATCGCTCTCCTGGATGATGACGCAGCAGCTTGCGAATCACCGGAATCAAATGACGAGGTAATTCCCCACGAATATATCCTTCTACCCCGGTCGTCCACTCGCTATATTTGCCACCTGTACAGAGATACAACAACAACGCTCCCAAGCTGTACAAATCCGAACGGGCATCCGTTTGGCCCGCTCCATATTGCTCCGGGGCTGCGAAGCCCACTGTTCCCAGCTTTACCGTATCCTGATCCAGTTCAGCCTTATAGCTCCGCGCTATGCCAAAATCAATCAGCTTAAATTCCATTTCCGGTGTCAGCATAATATTCGTTGGTTTCAGATCCCGGTAGATGACAGGCGACTGGCGAGTATGCAAGTAATCCAGCACATCCAGTACCTGCAAAGCGAATGGAACCATTTGCTCCTGCGGAATATGGCCTTGGTAACCCTTCATATACGCTTCCAGCGTAATTCCTTCAATATAGTCCATAACCAGATATACCGCCCCGGATGGCGGATACTCGAAAAAGTCAACAATTCTCGGTAATCGTGGATGGCTCAGCGAAATAAGCATCTCTGCCTCCGCGCGTACAAGCTTCATCATTTGCGGGTCGGCAACGGACTCCTTCACAGCCCATTGCTTGCCTGGCAGCTTCAAATCCTCTGCCATAAACACGCTGCTCGTACCTCCCGTACCCAATGTGCGGATAATCCGGTAACGCTCACCTACAATCGAGCCGTATTCCAAATTCGTTTGTTTTTTCAGCTCTCTCCTACCTCCTTCCATAAGCAAACAACGCAAAAAAGGGAAAGCTGCCGCAAAAACACAATTCATGTCACCATGAAAACGATGTTCGCGGGATGCTTTCCCTTTATTTAAACGTAATTATACTATTTTTGAGGAACAATTGGGTTTATTATATAGCACACCTATACCGATTGTAAAGCATTATTTTCCATACTTGATCATATACAGTGTGATCTCATCCCGGTTATGGAATAGCTGCTTGGCCCGCTGAATCTGCATGCCGGACTGCTCGAACGAAGCGATCACATCATGAATAAGCGCCAAAGGCTTTTTATGCATTAGCTTGACCGTTACGATGGCAGTACCGCCACTGCGTAAACTATACAGCAAATCGGTGACGAGCCTTGCCATTTGTTTGGGACTCCAACTCATATCACAGACCAGCAGATCGAATGTATTTTCTTTGAATTTGACCTCACTCGCATTTTTACGCAAAAAAGTCAGATTGGCATACTTCATCAACGAAGGCTCCATCTTTGCCGGATCAACCGCCGTTACCTTGAGTCCACGCTCCAGCAAAAAGGAAGTCCATCCACCTGGCGCTGCCCCGATATCCAGTCCTTGATGAAAAGCACTAAAATCAATGCCAAACGTCGCTTCTGCCTCCAGAAGCTTGAATTTGGCACGAGAGATTTGTCCGTCCTCCTTCTGAAAACGAACTGCGCCTCCGCTCCAGTCAGACAGATTATCCTGAGGTTCCAACACACCTGCATACCATGTATCCTTATCGGCATAAACGGACACAATAACCTCGGCTCCCTGCACCGTAAGCTCCATGGGAAGATCACTTATTTGTTCACTCAATGCCTGCTTTAGCGCACCTGCGCTTTCAGTCCAACTGCTGTCAGCTCCTTTACGCACCTGTAAAGAAACACGCTGATCTATCAGTTCTCGGCGGTTACGAATAAAAGCAACCAAACGCTCCAGCACCTGAGCCAAATCCGTACCTTCCTCCTGAAAATGAACAGGAAATAGATGACGCAAAAACATTGGCGGCTGCCCCGTAATCGTCCCTAATGCCTCGCTTGCATCTGCAGGTAGTGTAGCCAGAAAAATTTCACCTGGTAAAAGTATTGTGCTTTTCACGGAGCCAAACATTCTTCTAAGCTCTTCTTGGGCATAAGGTGCAAACCCATGGTTGGCCGTGCAAACAAATCTTGACGATAACAAAGCGGTTTCACCCTGTTCATCTGTGCTCTTGTATATTTCCTTCAAAATAACGTTACCCTCCAGTGCACACCCGAATCCAGGGACGTTCGCCATCCCAATCCAACTCAACTGGAACTTCATAAGTGTGCATAATCAATTCTTTCGTTAAAACATCTTTTTTCGGTCCGGCTGCTGCTACCTTGCCATCACGAATTAGCGCTACATGGGTAAAAAGGGGGACAATCTCCTCAATATGATGAGTTACATAGACCACTGACAAATCCCGCTTGCGAAGACGATCAATTTCAACCAGCATTTTTTCCCGTTCAAATAGGTCCAGTCCGGCGCAAGGCTCATCCATAATCAGCAAACGAGGCTCCGCCATCAGTGAACGAGCCAGCATCACCTTTTTTCGTTCTCCCTGAGATAAGGTACCCAGCGGATGATGCATCAGAGCGCCTAAATTCATCCCTTCCAGCAGAGATATGGCTTTTTCCCTTGTCTCTGTCGGAATCTCCTGATAAAAGCGCAAAAAAGCATACGCTCCAGTAGCAACCACTTCCCAAACCGGATCTTTTAAAGCTAATTTCTCCAGCAACGTCTGGCTGATATATCCAATCTGCTTGCGTACTTCCCGTACGTCACATTGACCAAATGTTTGCCCAAGCACTTTGACCGTTCCACGACTCGGAAACATATACCCGGTCATCATTTCCAGCAATGTTGTTTTACCAGAACCGTTGCGCCCCAGAATGACCCAATGCTCATTTTCCCGTATTTCAAGATTCACATCGTCTAATATTCGTCTATCTTCCCGCTGCAATGTGATGTTCTTCATAGATATCATTCCACCACGCTCCTTATCCTGCTCAGCAAGTGTTCCACAGATTCCATTTTGTAGATAATTTCAGGACTTCCGTTCTCACCGTTATATAAAAGAAGGGCAGGAACACTGGAAATCCGGTGCTCCTGTACCAGTTCAGGAATATAGTTAATATTGCTTTGCAACACGACTCCTTCGGGGAGCAAATGCTCTGCCACTTCCAGCATCCGCCGGGCCGCCGCGCAGGTTCCGCACATGGGAGTGTACACAAACAAAGCCAGCTTGCATCCCTCCCATATGGCGCGACGCACCTCCTTTTGTCCCAGCTCCTTCATCGTTCCGACTCTTTTCTGATCTCGCTCATGCGCTCCTCCGGTACCGGCCCGTTATGCACGGTAACTCCTTCCGGCTTGTTGGCATACAGCAGCTCGTACATGGCTCGTCTGCCCTCTGGACTAGAGGAATGCAAATAAATTTCACGCGGATACAACTGCTTTCCTGCAATAGCAGCAGCCACATCTTTCCCTGTTGGCTGACCCGGTCCCAAATCATAGTCCAGCGATAGCACCGAAATCGGGTATTCATGAAGCAGTAACAAACACTCCTCTGCATCCCTTGCCAGCTTAAAGCCAGGAGGACAAGGCCGATAATCGTCCATAAACAAATGCATCAACATCTCCTCCTTTTTCCCATGGATGTAAGCTTCATAAGCCTCAAAGATGAAGATCATCCTTCAGACTGTTTTCTGCCAGCTTTGGATCATTTGAATATCTTCACGATGTGTCCCATCAGATCCCGTTTCGGTTTCCAAAACGACAGGAATGCCTCTTACCGGCTCCTGCTCCAACATCCAATGCATGCCCTCCAGACCAATACATCCCTGCCCGACACGTGCATGTCTGTCTTTTTTAGAGCCATACGGGTATTTAGAATCGTTCAAATGAACTGCACACAGAGCTGGCCAATAACCGAGTCGCTCCCCTTTTTCGATCAACGCCTCATCACATCCACCGTTCCACAATCCAGCTGCATACGCATGACAGGTATCCAGACAAAAGCCGATGCTGTCAGGATATTGGCACAACTGGCGAATTTGCACCATTTCCTCCAGCCTGGTTCCCATCGGACCGTGATCCCCTGCCTGATTTTCAATCAGTATTTTTGCATTTCCCTGCCAACCTTCCAGCACATCATCAAAACAACCAATGATATTCCGATAGCCGTCCAGCGGGTCAGACGCATGGGTATGCCCAAAATGAACGACAATCCCCTTCGAGCCACAGGCTTGAGCGATATCCAGATCGTTTCGCAATGAAGCAACTGTCAGCTCATAAAGCTCCTGTCCGCGTTCGCGCCCGTGAGCTGGATTAACGGGATATGGCGAGTGGCCAATAGATTGAAGTTCATGTTTTATACAATAAGCTTTGCAAGCAGCCGCATCAGCAGCATTCCATTCCTTCTGCCTAAGACTACGTGGGTTTTTCGGAAAATATTGAAAAGAACGTCCCCCCTGCTCTCGTGCACGCGCAGCGGCTTTGGAAAAACCGCCTCGCGTGCTCACATGAGAGCCGATCAGCAGTTTAGGCATCATGCTGCTGTACCGGGCAATAAAATGCTTTTTTTCCCACCAGCTCTACCCGCACAATTTTCCCGCCGCTTGGCGATTCTTCTCCTTCACGGTCATACACCCGGCACTGATGGTCAAAACCGCCCGTCAGCGTATCCCCCTCCATCAAAGGAATTTCCATATAACCGCCTTCTGCAGTAGCTTCACGAAGTACGGATTGCGTAGCATGGTACAGCTTTTCCACTTTTTCTGGCGACTGCACGATGTTTTGTACTTTGGAACCTGGTGTAAATCCGGCGATATAAGCAATTTCGTCTGAATAACAATTGCCAATACCGGAAAAAACATGCTGATTCACCAGCGTTGTTTTCAAAATACCCCTACGTCCCTTCAGACGTGCCGTGAACTTTTCCAATGTCATACGACGATCCAGCGGATCAGGTCCGAGTTCAGACATCGCCTCTTCTGTTTCTTTTGCCGTCAGCAAGTGCAGGTAACCCAAGCGCAGCCCGATAAAATAAAGCTTTACTCCACTAAAATCCAGTTCAATTTGAACCGTACGGTCAGGGCGCTGCTCCTCCGTTCCCAGATACAGCATTCCTCCCAGCATCAGATGCAGCACAAGCCGCCCGCCCGTGTTCAGATGAAAAATCAAGTGCTTGCCTCGACGCTCCATATATACAACGGTAGTTCCCAGCAATTGCTTCTCAAACGTTTCCACTTCGGTATTAATGGATTTCACACGGTTAACCGTCACTCCGGTAATCGGAATGTCCAAAATTTGTTTTGACAATAGCGTTCTGTAGTTCTCCATCTCAGGAAGTTCCGGCATGTCAACATCTTTCCTTTCGTAGCTGCAAATCACTTTTGATTCTTGCAGATTTTTTTAAAATGTATATTCAATATTACTTAAACTCTTCTCGGAGCCAATCCTGCAATTCATCCAGATTGTCAAATATCAGGTCAGGTTTTACTCCAACGGCACGCATATGTCCGTCCATATTAGCGCGGGTCGAAACACCCGATAGTATGAGAGCTGTTTTGCAACCTGCCGCCGCACCTGCCGCAATATCGGTAAGCATATTATCGCCCACAACCAGAGCTTCATCCGCTCTAATGTTCAAGTGATCCAGCGCATAGTTCATTAACACGCTTGAAGGCTTGCCGATGACGACGGGCTTTACCTGTGATGCCGCCTCAATCGCAGCTCCAATCGTTCCTGCCCCCGGCGTGAGTCCATCTTGTGAAGGTAATTGAAGATCAGGGTTTGTCAAAATAAAAGTGGCTCCTTCCCGAATCCATCGCATAGCAGCAACCAGCTTATCATATGTAAATTGGCGATCTATCCCCTGCACCACATAATCGGGATGATCCTCCACAAGCTGCAATCCGGCATCCGTAAGAGCCTGACGCAATCCCGTTTCACCAATACAATATACACTTGCTCCAGGGCTTTGCTGTGCAACATATTGTGCAGCCGCCAGCGCCGAAGTACATACTTCATCGCTAACTGCATCAATTCCCATACCGACCAAATGCATTGCCACCGACTCAGGTGTGCGTGAAGCATTATTCGTAACATAAGCATAAGGTATCTGGTTCGTGCGCAATTGGGATATGAGCAGATCCGCACCCTTGATCATCCGGTCCCCATGGTACAATGTTCCATCCAGATCAATTAGTAACGATTTTATCGTAATTCCCTCCCGCACTTCAAATCAATTCATCTTAAACATTTGAATGATAATTCATCCCATGAATAATGTTCACCCTCTTATTTAATCACCTTAATCATTTAGGTCATAAAATAAGAGGAGCTCCCCATTTCATCTTATCTATCTTAAGTCAAAAATACGTATGAAGTCCATGAATTGCTGATAAACCGTTCAAAATAATGCCATTCCTCGCTAAAAGCCGTCGCTTTCCCATGGAATAAGCTTACACCTCCGTCGAAATCCATCGAAGATGCCTTTTTTACAAGGAAAATTTCCTGTAGTTCCTCACCCTGCTTAAAATATAAAAACCTTAAAATTCGATATATAGAAAACGGAATATATCACACCTCCATATGTGGTAGTACAAATTCATTCGACCCCACCCATATGTCGTCCTCAACTCTTGTCACATCCTGCGCTTTCCCGGAAAATAATTTCGCAGGAAAAACAAAGGCACCGGAGCAAGCCCCGGCACCCATACACGTTTTATCCTCTATTACTACCGTTTATGAACCGATATCAGGCACGGCTAACAGCACATGCTGCTCCGCCAGCAATGAATTGGGGAATATACTCCGCGCTTCCTCCAGCAACGGCTGGAGCTGCTCCTGATCTTTATATCTGGAACTAAAGTGCGTCATAATCAACTGACTCGCACCTGCCGCTTTTGCTGCTTCCGCTGCCTGGAGTGCTGTACTATGATGATATTCATACGCCGTTTCCGCCAGCTCATGCAGAAAAGTAGCTTCATGAACGACAACCGTTGCATCTTGAGCCAACACTACGGTATTCGGGCAAGGTCGCGTGTCACCAAGAATGGTGATGATACGTCCTTTTTTCGGCGTACCCATTACATCCTGCGGATGAAGAATGACCCCACCCTCCACCTCGACACTTTCTCCACGCTTCAGCTTACCATACACCGGGCCTGGCTTGATTCCGTATTGCTCCAGCAGCTCCTGATTGAGCTTGCCGGGCTTATCCATCTCTACAATACGATATCCGTAGCTGTCAATTCGATGATCCAGCAAAGCCGACTCCACACGGAACTGCCCATCATCAAACAACAGCCCTCCCGTATGCTCCACAATGTGTAGTGGGTAGTTGATATGGGATTGACTTATTCCCAGAGATAATTCGACGTACTGCTTGAGTCCGAGCGGCCCGTAAACCGTCAGCGGTGTCGTCCCCCCCTGATACGCCCTGCTCGACAGCAGACCCGGCAGACCAAAGAGATGGTCTCCATGCAAATGGGTAATGAATATTTTTTCAAGCCTGCTTAGCTTAAGCGGCGAACGCAGTACCTCCTGCTGAGTTCCTTCGCCGCAATCGAACAACCACATGCTTCTTCGTTCTTCCAGCAAACGGAGTGCGATGGACGTCACGTTTCGCTGGATGGTAGGCACACCTGCATTCGTGCCGAGAAAATAAAATTCCATGACTTTTTAGCCTTCTTCCTGCTGACCAGCAAAACCTCCGAAGCTCCGGAGGGTCTTTGCTATCCCATCTGATAAAGGTGTTATACCTTTTCGACGTTAAAATACTGCGCTTGAGGGTGGCTGAACACCATAGCTGATACTGAAGCCTCCGGTTCCATCATAAACCCTTCTGTGAGTTCAACGCCAATATCCTCAGGTTTCAACAGCTGGAACAATGGTCCCTGATCCTCCAGATCAGGACATGCCGGATAGCCAAAAGATACCCGTATGCCCTGATATCTAGCCCCATGCCGCTGTTTCATCGTCATGTCTGCCGAGTCCGGGAAACCCCAGCTGTCCCTTATAATATGATGAAGTCGCTCAGCGAGTCCTTCTGCCACTTCCAGCGCTACCGACTGAAGTGCATGAGAGCGTAAGTAATCCCCTTTTTCTTTCCATTGCGTGGAAAGCTGCTGAATACCATGACCCGCCGTAACGACCATAAAACCTACATAATCCATAACTCCAGATTCCACCGATTTCAAAAAGTCAGCCAGACATAAATAAGGCTCTACTTGTTGACGCGGAAACGTAAATGTATGCAGTACCTTGCTCACATCTGATGGATCATAAACCAAAATCTGATCTCCCTGTGACTGCGCCGGGAAGAAACGGTATACAGCATGTGCCTGAATAATTCCATCCGTAACGGCTTCAAACATGATGCTATCTACGGTTTCCTTTAACTGAGTCGCTTTCGGATTCCCCGAAGCCAGCAATTGCTCTACATTTCCTTTTAATCCAAGATGGTGCCCCATCAGCATCTGCATATTCACATAAGGCAAAATATAATTGAGCGGATAGTTACGCAGTACATGGCGATCCGTATCCGGCGGAATATAGACGGGCAAATCCTGAGCAATGTTAGAGCGAACAGCCCGGGTAAGTTTAGGCAACGGCTTGGCTTCCACGCCCGTTGCGGCTTCCGCTTCCCGTTCAGCCTCCATTTCCTCTGCCATTTTCTTGCGGGACTCAGGATTCATCAGCTTGTTAGCTATGTCCAAACCATCCATTGCATCCTTCGCATAGACAACCATTCCGTCATACTCGGGACGGATACGGTTTTTCGTAAACTTACGCGTCAAAGCAGCTCCGCCAACCATAATCGGGATATCAATATTCGCATTTTTCAAATCCTGTGCAGTCAACACCATCTGTTGAGCCGATTTAACAAGTAAACCGGATAAGCCAATCGCGTCGGCCTTTTCTTCACGGTAAGCCTCAATAATGCGTTCTGGTGGTACTTTTATACCCAGATTTACAATATGGTAACCATTGTTGGATAGAATAATCTCTACCAGGTTTTTACCAATGTCATGCACATCACCTTTGACCGTAGCCAGCAAAATCTTTCCTTTTACCGAGGATTCATTTTTCTCCATAAACGGTTCCAAGTAGGCTACCGACGCCTTCATGACTTCAGCGCTTTGCAGCACCTCTGCAACGATCAATTCGTTATTGTTAAACAAACGGCCTACTTCTTCCATTCCCTTCATCAGCGGCCCATTAATAATTTCCAGCGAAGAATACTTGGCGAGCGCTTGCTCCAGATCTGGAATCAGCCCCTCCTTACTGCCCTCTACTACATAGGAAGCCAGCCGCTCTTCGAGCGAAAGGTTGGACACCTTCTCCTTCTTCTCCACTTTCTTATTACGGAAAGCAGCCACAAAAGCAGCTAATGTATCGTCGTTCGTTTTATAAATCAGGTCTTCGGCGAGCTTTCGTTCATGCTCGGGTATCGAAGCATAACGTTCGAGCTTCTCCGTATTTACAATCGCATAGTCCAAGCCTGCTTTGGTACACTCGTACAAATAGACGGAATTGAGAACCTCACGCCCCGCCTCCGGCAATCCGAAGGACACGTTACTAATACCCAGAATGGTGTGAACTCCTGGAAGCGCCTCTTTAATAATCCGAATCCCCTCAATCGTTTCCTTGGCCGAACCGATGTATTGCTCATCACCTGTGCCCACGGGAAATACGAGTGTATCAAAAATAAGATCCTCCGGAGCCAGACCGTAACGGTTCACCAGCAGATCATAAGAACGTTTGGCCACCTCAAGCTTATCCTCACGTGAAATAGCCTGTCCGCGCTCATCAATGGTTCCAACAACAACAGCCGCGCCGTATTTATGAATAAGTGGTGCCATTTTCTCGAATTTCTCTTCGCCATCCTCCAAATTAATGGAGTTAATGATCGCCTTACCTTGCGAATATTGCAAGGCGGTATCAATGACCTTGATATCCGTCGTATCAATTACGAGAGGAACCTTTACCTTATTCACTACCAGCTTCAAAAAGGCTTCCATATCCGTCATTTCATCACGGTCCGGGTCCTGTACACAAATATCTATGACATGCGCTCCGCTCTTTACCTGAGCACGGGCAATTTCGGAGGCCTCTTCGTATTTGCCTTCCACGATCAAACGCTTGAATTTGCGGGAGCCAAGAACATTCGTTCGCTCACCAACCATATAAGGACGATTTTCCTGTTCAATATATACAGGCTCAATACCCGATACAGCCGGTGGGTGATGGCCTTCCAGCGGACGCGGCTCAAACTGAGCCATACTTTCACTCATAACCCGGATATGCTCAGGCGTGGTACCGCAACAGCCCCCTGCGATATTAAGCCAGCCTTTTTCGGCGAAAGCAGCCATTTTACGTGCCAAAGAATCAGGAGATTCATGATATTGACCGTTTTCATCGGGCAGACCTGCATTCGGATAACAGCTAATTGCTGCTGAGGACATATCGGAGAGAGAGCGAATGTGATCCCGCATAAATTCCGGCCCTGTAGCACAGTTTAGCCCGATCGACACCGGATGCAAGTGTTCCAGCGATATGCAGAAGGATTCAATATTTTGACCTGCTAAAGTCGTTCCCATTGGTTCAATCGTTCCCGAAATCATTAACGGAAGCTCAATACCTGTCTGTTCAAAAGCCTGCCGAATTCCAATACTTCCGGCTTTGACGTTAAGTGTATCCTGTGAAGTCTCCAAAAGCAGGGCATCCACGCCACCTTCAATCAGCGCCAAGGCCTGCTCTTCATAGCTCTCAATTAGCTCCGCAAACGTAACACCACCTGTCACGGATAATGTTTTCGTCGTCGGTCCCATGGCTCCTACAACAAAACGAGGCTTGTCCGCAGTATAGTACTTATCTGCTGCATTACGCGCCAATTTAGCTGCAACCAGGTTAATTTCACGGGCACGCTCCGGTATATCGTAATCCGCCAAAACAACGGATGTTGCTCCAAAAGTATTCGTTTCAATCAGGTCTGATCCGGCCTCCAAGTATGCTTCATGTATCCCTTGAATGACATCTGGTCTAGTCAAGACCAGCATCTCGTTGCAGCCCTCTAGCTCTTCCCCGCCAAAATCGTCGGGGGAAAGGTCCTCTTGCTGGATCATGGTGCCCATGGCCCCGTCAAGAATGAGTATTCTTCGTTGTAATGCATCCTGTAAGCTAACTTTATCCAAAATCTCTTCCCCCCCCGCAAAACGTTAAATCCTAGTTTAGCAGAAACCGTATCATTTAGATAGATTGAAGTAAAACATACGTTTTATACGGCTTCTTTTGTGCAAAAGAAACTTTCGATATTCATTGTTACAGTTTTCAACATAAAATATTTCAAACCTATATTGTACAACGATTCAAGACATGATATCCTGTATACAACATTAAACCAAGTGGAAAAGAGGGATAATAGATGGCTGAAATCTTTATACGCAATACGAATGTACGAATTAGCGATGAAGACAAGGTACGTGAATTTTTGGAGAGTCAAGAGGTATTGTACGAGCATTGGGATGCCTCCAAGCTGTCCGGGGAGCTGCAAGAAAACTTCACCCTGACAGATGAGCAAAAATTGGCTGTTCTAAGCACTTTTGAAGCCGAAATCAAGGATTTAGTCGCCCGCCGTGGGTATAAAATATGGGACGTTATCACCTTGTCCGAAGCAACGCCGAATTTGGACGAGCTGCTTGCCAAGTTTGAGCAAATTCATATCCATACGGAAGATGAAATCCGTGCTATTGTAGCAGGCAAAGGTATTTTCATCATTAAAGGTCCTGAAGAAATCGGTTATTTTAATGTTGAGCTCTCACCGGGTGACGTTATTTCCGTACCAGAAAATATTCCTCACTTCTTTACCTTAATGGAGAATCAGAAGATCGTCGCAGTACGTTTGTTCATCGAAGAAAATGGCTGGATTGCCGAACCGTTTGAAGATCCATCGTTTATTAAGGCATAATACCTGCTATTAAAGAATAATAAGAATTCACCCTAATGTGGATAAAGCAACTCCCTCTGCTCTGAGGTACCTGAGCGGAGGGAGTTTTTTTGCCTTATTACTATAATAAGAAACGGAGAGCACTTACTTAAACGATTGAATAATTCCATTCAATTCGGACAGATGCTTAATTTCGAACTTTGGCTTGATTTCAGTAGTATTGGTTTTGGCGTTTCGGTTCACCCACACGGAGTGCACACCTGCTGCCAGAGCTCCTTGAATATCAGTCGTCAGCTTATCCCCAACCATTAAAGCATGTTCAGGCTCAATACCGAGAAGCCCCAAAGCATGCTGAAAAATAGACGGATCAGGCTTGCCTTTACCAAACGAACCTGAAATAACAACGTGATCAAAAAATGGAGCTAACTGCGGAACCCCATCCAGCTTTTCCTGCTGTAGATCAGGGGAGCCGTTTGTCAACAAAAGAAGCTTATACTGCCCTTTCAATTGCTCCAGAATCTCAAACGTTTCTTCATAAACATGGGGACGGGAGCGTCTTTCCAAAGCAAATTGGGTTGCCAGCTTCTGCGCCAACTCCTCATTATCTATCCCCAGCTGTTGGAGACCTCTACGCCAAGATTCCTTTCGATAAGCAGGTGCCAACTGTTCCAATTGCCGGAACTCAGGCTGCTCTCCTGCCGTAAAATTCGCCCACAATCCCTCAAACGGATTAATACCAATCAATTGAGTAAAACTGAAGGTTTCATAAGACTCATACAAAGAACGCGCTTCCTTGCGGACTGCTTCTTCCAAAGCTTTTGAATCAACGCCTGCTTCCTGGGAGCCTGTCTGGCAGGCCGCGTCAAATGCCTCTTCTACGCTGCGCTCATCCCACAGAAGTGTATCATCAAGATCGAACATTACGGCCTGAATCGCCATCTGAATCATCCACTCTCTTTCCACTTTATTATGTATGCTGGTTCCGCCTTATTGCGTCTACAAGCATTCCAATCGTTATGTGCCCATATTAATCAAGAGGCCGCAATGTGTTATATGAAATAACTTCATGCGACCTTATTTACAGAGGTTGCAGGCCCACCGACAATTTAAACGATTCGTACCAACAGAAGTCGTTATTTTTTGTCTACTTGAACCTGATTAGATAGCGCAAACTTCTCAAGCCGCTCTGCAATGGCATCCGTATCATAACGGCCCAGTGATTTTGTAAAAATAAAGTTGCCACCCTTACCTTTTCTTTCAACTGTTACGTAACCCTTTTCAATCTTGATGGCTTTCATATCCTCTGCCGTCATTGGACGCTCTCTGCCACCCTTCAACATGTACAACGTGCTCTTTCCAACCTTCAAATAAGGACGTCGGATGAAAAAGATAACAGCCAGCATCAAATACAAGCCGAATACAAGCCAGTCCATGCCGCGCATACCAGTCTTAGTCAAAAAATAACTCATGAGCATGTACAGAACTGCAAGTCCAGCCAACATGATTGGCACGGTAATATTACGTCCACGGAAAATATCCATTGCAGAACCGGTGCCACTAATGGTTTGGATGCCTTGCTTTTTGCGCGACTTATTCAAATGCGCTGTGTTTTTGCGAACTTTTCTTTCAAATGACCGGGCCATCTCTCAATTCCCTTCCCAAATATATTGCCTAAAAACAATTGCCACCAATCCTAATCTATATAAATACCAAAAATAGATACCTAAAAAAACGAAAAGCAAATTACGTGGGCTAAGCCGCTTTAGCGACATTAATGCGTCAGCCCACCATTTCCCTTCGACGCATCTTCGTCCACAATTTCAATCGTATCAAGTTGCTGCCGGAAATTACGGCGAATGTTATCCAAATAAATTTCCCGAAGATTGGCGCGCTCTGTTGTTTCCTCTTCCGTCAATCCTTCGGCTTTTGCTTTGCGAGCCAATTCATTGATGCGCTGTACCAAGCTGTCTATATCCAAATTCTGTCCCCTCCATATAAGCAAAGATATAATACACTTTGACATGTAGAAAAGAGCTTGTCAAGGTTCTCGCATCACGTTCCCTAACAGCTCTAATGGTACTGCTCAGAAGTGTGGAAGCTTTAAAACCTGGCCTGCCTGCACTCCCCGTTCTTCCAGTCCGTTAATCCGAACAATTCCTTCTATATATACCCGTGTATCCATTCGTTTCGGTTTATGATTGGAGGCAATCCGCCACAATGTGTCCCCAGGCTGCACAATAAGTTTGGTTACCTCTTCATTCGGAACCGATGGAGCCGCGAATACCGTCAGTACACCTGTACCCGCAATCCAGGAGATGATAACCAGAATAAGAAGTTTGGAGAGAATACTGTTAGTAATGGTCCGTACAAGCTGTGCCTTTCTCTCATTCCGGACATTTTGCATCTTTTCTAAATTCAACGGAAAAATACTTTGATATGTGCTATATTTCATCATTGGCTGCGTCCTCCAAACGTTTGTTCCTATGTTTTTTCACAATATAACACGAACATTTGTTTTATTCAATAGAAAAGAGAACAAAAGTTCGCGATTATTTTTAGGGATTATTTAGAACTTATGTTTGTACGAACGGAGGTTCTATGCTATAATTTTCCCAAACGTTACTAAATGGGGTTGATACGGTATGTCTAAGATTTCAAGCCGCCAGCAGGCCATTCTTGAATTTATCCGCAATGAAGTGCGTCTAAAGGGTTATCCCCCTTCTGTGCGCGAAATAGGTGAGGCTGTCGGATTGGCTTCCAGTTCTACGGTTCACGGTCATTTGGATCGTTTGGAGAAAAAGGGACTGATTCGTCGTGATCCAACGAAACCACGGGCCATCGAGTTACTCGGTCAAGACGAATCGGATAACAGCAACTTGATTAATTACTCAATTAGTCGTGTGCCGGTCGTCGGCAAAGTTACAGCTGGTCTGCCTATTACAGCAACAGAAAATATTGAAGATTACTTTCCTCTTCCCCAACATTTTGTTGGTGAGGATAAAATATTCATGTTATCTGTTGTAGGAGAAAGCATGATTGAAGCTGGTATTGCTAACGGAGACTATGTCATTGTACGTCAACAGCAGACAGCCGATAACGGCGACATTGTCGTGGCCATGACGGACGAGGACGAGGCTACTGTTAAAACTTTTTACAAGGAAAAAGATCATATCCGACTTCAACCGGAAAATCCGGCCTTTGAACCGCTTCGTCTGACGCACGTCAGTATTTTGGGCAAGGTTGTAGGACTCTTCCGGGACTTCCACTAATTTTTCATTTTTCAGCCCCGTTATTCTTCCCTCTACAACAAAACCGGCTGCCCATGGCAAGCCGGTTTTGTGTTGATTTTATATATACAAAACGTTCCTCAAAGCTATTCTTTTTCCTTTTGATAGCCTTAGATTTTAAATCTTTGGAAAAGCAACTTGAAGCTGTATGTACTTTCCGAAAGAAATAACTACACAGAGTACCATCAGGAATATAAAGTGCTTTCTGTAACTTTATCCTACAACGTAAGTGGAAAAGGATACGGCAGGAAAGCATGAGTTTTTCCGTTCCTTACCTCCATACTTTATTTGTTTCTGAATATTAGGATCATAGGTGATAGCTTTTTTTTGCTTTTAATAGATTTATGCTGATACATTGCTAGCGCTAATGACATATGAATAAAGTAGACCTTAGAAAAGGAGATAAGCTGATGATCAAAAATAGAGTCAAGACGTATAAGCATCGTATTGGCAAGAACAAATTTCTGGTCGTAAAAGTCTTTCAGGCCGCAGCCGCCGAAACAAGAAGCGGTAACGCACTAGCCACAAACGCATTAAACATCAAAATTTCCAAACGCAGCCGTAAGCGTAAACACTTTTAAGATTCATCCGTACCTTCATTTCTTGTGAAGGGAGGTGAATATCATGTGTAAAAGACATTTCAAACGTAGCGTGAGAAGAAGAGGCTTATTGATCCTTTCAAATCAGAGAGCCATTGCACGTGCTAGAGGTAACGCACTGGCTGTTAATCTGTTTAGCGTAAATGATAGACAACGCAGACGTTAATGATGTTTTAAGTGAAAAGCGGGAAGGATTTCTTCCCGTTTTTTTGCCACATTATCGTGTATAACGGAAATTACACCTATAATA
>NZ_PNXQ01000016.1:577906-672864 GCF_005217525.1 Paenibacillus terrae
TCATAATACCCTCAGTAGCTTTAATCAAGAGTACATATAGATCAAAATGGTTTAGTTTGTTTATATGTAGTATACATTTCGTTGGCTTAATCATTTATGAAATGGATTCAATAAAAATTGATTTTTATGGTTATTATTCCCTATGAACTATTGTGTCTTTATCTTGACTGTATGATCATTATCCTAAATACTTTTAACGAAATGCTTTTCCTAGTGGAGATGCCTACTTCCCTACCTTTTGAAACAGAAAAGATAGACCCGAATGGAATATGTGCAAAGATCTTGCTAACCACAGCGCATTATTTCTCACTTCCGTAAAAACGAGCGAATGAGTGCTGAATGTCTCTTATGTTTTAACAATATAAGACGAGTATTTTTGACAAAAAAAAAGAGCCGCTATCTAGTAGCAACTCCAGTGAAGATTATGTTCGAATTAATGAAACCCATTTCCTCTATAACCTCTCCAAATCGGTGATAAGAGATTGGACACCTCTTCGACGTTTTTGTTATCTCACATTCAAAGTAAGCGTCTTTGAAAATGCCATTAACAATTTTCACCTTCTCCACATTCAGAGTATTGCTTCTGTCCACATTCAAGAAACGGAACCCATTATTATTTAGGAAGCTTTCCCAATGCTTTAAGGTGCCGATCATGTAATATGTTTTTTCGAATGTGTGAACTAGAATCTGATCCCTCTTATGTCCTTTAGATATGAAAAGAACCTTGTCCACGGGTATGTTTTCACCCTTGTTAATACCTCCAGGAACAGCTGATACGGTTAGGTTTAGCATTTCACATATCTCCACTTTATTTCAACAGTTCTTCAGGTGGTTCGGGACTGTGAATCCAAGACAAACTCGCTGTACTCACTGATGCAACTGCAAGTGAAGTCAGTAATATGGCGGCATTGTAGTACATGCCAATTTTAAATTTACTAAATATAGGACTTTTCATTTTTCGCACCTCCCTCCTATTAATGTTAAGCTCTGAACAAAAAAACTAGCAGCTACCACCGAAATAGCCAGCCACAAATTAAGTGTTATTATGAAGACTCCGAAAATCTTCAACAATGGGTAGTGCCGTTTAGGTATACGAGTCTTCCCGTCTATTCTAGACGGGGCGTAAACTAAGACAAGTATTATACTTAATACCGACGTAATAACTATCCAATTATAGTTTAAATTCACAAAGGACAAGGCAGTAAGTAAAGCTGTAGATACAACAATACATACTATATTGCTCCTTAAATGTATTCCTCCTACAACTTGACGCAGTATAGAAAAAGATATCATCGCCAGTATGGTTTCCTCCACCTTACCCGTAATAAATGAAAGACCGATAGTTAACACAATAATTGAAACTGTATTAATCACAACGGCTATTCCATGTTTTAAAACCGCAATAGAAGCTGGATGATCCGGTACAACTGTTTTGATATGAGTTGCAATATCAAGAGCGATAGTATCAAGATTTTTTATAATAATCACGCTCCGTCTTTAGCGCATAGTACAAGAACATTCCAGATGCCAAAGCTATAAACAAAATACTCAGAGGAAAATTATTGACGTAGAACATAAATGTACTAGCGGCTAGTACCCCAATTATTAAAATAACAACAAGTACATGTTCCCACCTAAAACGCAAGCTTTCATAATCTGCTGTAAAGCCTATTTTGAATTTATATAGCAACCATGATATAGCTAATACCCATGCACTGGTTACCGCTTGAGCTAACGATCCCTCTGGAGAGGTCTCCATGTCTGATGTCAATGTACCAAAGATCATTACTATAATTATTGCTTGGAACAGCGTATACAAAAACGTACCTGTAATGGATATAATAGCTGACCAAATAATAGGCATCCTTACAACAGTAGTTATCAATAATGTGAATAATATAATGTTTATAGTCGGAGCAAAAAAAGACAACGACGTTTCTTCTCTTAACATCAGACTTTGCAAATTCATGATCAGGCCGATAAACAATGCAGGCCAGACAAAATCTAAAGCTCGGATTCTGAAAATAGTAAGCATTAAAACAAACGCCGCAAATGTTTCAACATTAGAAAATAGCAAGAACCGTATAGGCTCCCACATAACACATATCCCCTTCACTCCATTGTAACCAATACTATAATTCTATATTTGCTATAACAGTATAGCAATACAATTACCTGTTTATTTGGAATATTTTATGTATTATGTTAGGTAAATATTTTTCACTCGTTTCCTTACAATGTGTGTATTGCTCTAAGAGCTAGATTTTCAAAAAACTCTTGTTTCACGAACTGGAAAATACCACTTTCCTCCCATTTTTCGTTTGATAAGTCGCGGATCATGGAAAAATGCATCGAGAATTGCATTCCAACTCATACAAGTCCTCTTCTTTAATTATTTAGGATGATACAAACAATCAAAAAGATCATAAAATACAATCAACTAAAATGATTTGTCTTTTCCCTTTAACAGCAACTAAGTAACATCATAATTATCATAACCTTTATTTTTTCTTATAGCTATCCCGATGTTCTTGCTTACGGGCCACATTGGGTTAGACCCTTGAACCAGTGATCATAAAATATCAAATGCGTAACAAAAAAGGGCTGCAAAGTTGTTTTCATGCAAACCTGCAGCCCTCTCTGTAATCTGTTAAGGGGTCAGCGTCTCAATTTTCAATAACGACGCGATTCAGCTTGAGATTTACCGGGTTGGCAATCGTGTCGCCCACAGGACATTTGCTCTCCAGAAATTGCACGAATTGTTCGACCTTCTCGGCAGACGAATTAGTCTTGATGTAGAACGTGTATCGTATATCGGAGTAACCGGAGCGGACATCGGATCTGTTAAAAAATCCGTCGAGATCCAGGTCACCTTCAATATCTACCCTAAAGTCTTCAAGCTCTACATTGAATTTGGAGGCATATACCCGGGCCACAATGGATTGACATGCGCCCAGGGAAGCAAGCAAAGCTTCAACAGGATTCATTCCCGTGTCAGTACCGCCAAGGTTTTTAGGCTCGTCGATGACCAGTTCAAATTGTCTAACATTGGTAACGACTTTAACTCCATCCTTTAAATGGGCAGTTGCTTTGAATGTTTGAACATTTGGCATACATTTACCCTCCTTTTTCTGTACAATCCAAGTGTAGTTGGGTCTACTCGTTTAATTATAAAAACAGCGGCAGTCAAAGAATAAAAGCCTCTCCTATACTGGAGAAGCTTTTCTGTATCTATATTACATTTGTATTTGATCCATTCACATTCCACATTTGGTGAAATGTCAGATATTGATCACGTTCCCATTGATGCACTTGGGTCCGATACAAAACCACTGTTTTCACGGTCATCTTTTTAAAATATCCTTTTGCATGGATGGTGGCACATTTATAATGTGTATGTTGTCAACGAGACAAATTGGAAGCGTTTATAATTTTCTTTATCATTCCCCTAATGCGCTGTCTCTCAACAATTTGGTAGCAGGAATTTGCTTTCCATCTCCCATATATTAATTCGTTTCTTTACTCTTCTGATCTTTTTTCTTCAGCTCTTCTGGTATTGGTTTAGCACCAAATACTGTTTTTTCATTTTTAGTAGATTCGCCAGCGTATTTCCCCAGTTTTACATTTAAAGCTCTCGCCAATCTCTTATCCATTTTCGTTCCCCTCCTCTCCATATAGGAATTATACTGAAAGCTTGTACCGCTAAAGATAAACATATTATCGTTGATTGTGTGAAAAAATTCAACATGCAAATGGAAATGCATATGATTTTAAAATACTTATGGTTTGCAGACTTTTCAATATAGATAAAATGATTAGGAGCATAAACGAAAAACACTAATAATGAGCAAACGCTAATAATTAAAAATGTCGATATTCCCATAGAGAAAAAAGGTATAGTAACACATACTGCTGTTGTGAAAAATAAACAGAATGTAAGACTAGAGAAGTGTGCACCTCCTGAAAATTTTCTTATTAACATAAGACTGCCAAGCGCTAATAACGACCCAAAGAAATGACCTGTTAACCAGCCTGTAAGTGAGACAAAAAATATAGTCGAAAATTCAGTAAGCCTTATCCCGAGTGCATATTCCATCACTTCTATACTTGTAGGTCCATCAGGATCAGCTTTTTTTATCTCTGTTGCGATGTGCCTGGATAACGCTTCTAGCATCCTCGTAATCCCCCCGCTCTGAAAAAAAATAGGACAATCCGAAAGTAAACAATGAAATGGAAAGTAATCCTATTGTGCTAGAGTTATAAAGCATATATAAAGTAATAAAGATAGTAATCGTTGATATTAGCGAACCTAAAATTAACATCTTATTTAGGGATGAGAAATAATTTTCACCTCTTAAAAAATCGTGTGGAGGCTGAATTATAAACGAGAACCCAAAGTTATATTTCCCCATAACAAAAGAAATCAAGTATGCAATAATGATAGAAGATAACTGAATAAAGTAAATAGAAAACCCAAAAAAATAATTGATAGCACCCGGCTGTGCTACTCCGAAGAAATTCGCAAATAGATATACAAATAGCTGTAGGTTAATGTAGGCTGTTAGACCAGAACCTGCAGAAAAAGCCGCAAGATGTGTTTTGATCCCTAAACCGAATCTAAAAAAGATAACCATAAACAAATACTGAAACGGCAAATCTAATTTAGGAACACCTATAACTACCCTCATAAGAAAAGAAAACAAAGCTATGCCAATTGCGTAGAAAAGTATTTTTCTACGATATTCCCAAACGGGAAGCATATAAAGCTTTAAGACCAAAGTCACAACGGCCAAAGCATCGAATACCCCAAGTAAAATATACAAAAAAGCAGATAACACAGATACACCATCCTCCTATTTAGCCTGCTGTAATTGTATATTTTACTGGGATTAGTAGCAATGCAATAACCTATTAAACTGGTAATTTTTGTCCTCATGTAAGATAATTATTTTTACTGGTCGAAACAATATCCTCCAACTTCACCCAACTAAAATCATCCTCGTCTTTGGACAGCTTTACTTCCCTCCTGCTGGTGCTAATGGATGTTACTACACCAGTCATCACCGTGTCGTCGAACGGGCTAAATACTACCCGTGAGACGGTCGCGCGTGAGTTGTAGGAATCTATTAGTGCCTGCTCAATTAATTGGACCTCTTGATCGTCGAGTTCTGGCTTGCCCCGGTGCTGACGATCCTTCATAAGCTTTAAGTAAGCTTCTTTATGTTCTGGTATGATGATCCGCGCACTCTCGAATATTCCATTGCCTTCAAGTTTCTTTCCCATGTATGTCGCCTCCTGATGTTTATGTAGAAATTATATAGCGAACATTTGTTCTGTATCAAGTGCAATACGAATACAATGTCTGATAAAATACTTAATACTTCGGTGTACAATCCTCTTTTACACATTTCAATATCTCACTCAGAAGGAGTTTGATATCATTGTTCCCATTATCAAATGGCATTGAGTTGAACTTTAAAGATGATTGGAAAGAGGCTTTAATTGCTGAAATGGAGGCAAGCGGTTACGTAATAGACCCAAATAAATCCGTTCAAGATATTAGTAGCATATATTTCAATTGGAAACGTAGGATAGTCGCTCCTAAGAAAAGAAAAGTTCATATTTCAAAAGAAATGAAATTTAATCCCAAATACAGAAAGTCATTTAGAAAAATAATCAAACACATTGAAATGGGCGCTGATATAACCCCCTTTTTAAGCAAAACCACAACTAGAACTGAATACAACGATCTACTGCTGAATGATTGGAAAATACATCATCTTCATTTAGGTAAAAAACATGAGGATAATGGGATTTTTATAGAAAGAACAAAAGATGTCCTATTTATTCGATTCGAAGAAAAAGATGCTTACTTCATACAAGTGCTCGACCACAAATCCTTTTCGGCACAGGAAATGGTCAGAATCATTGATAAGAATTGGCCTAAGTTGATTGAAACTTATCAAATGCCAGTGGATTCAACTTCTTCATCTATCATTTCCGACGAAGAAAAGCATCAATTTCGGAAAAATGGCATAAATTCTGCTGTTTCGGTGGGAAATGAAACAACTTATATGCCGATTGGTCTTGGTATAACAGGTGCGAAAACAAGCACTGAAGCTGAAATTACTTCTGATAAGTATTTGAACAGTTTATCTTTAATTACTATAAAAACGTCCAATTTATTGTTCTGAGGGTTTTATTGTCTACTTCTATTGCATGCTATTCCAAAACAACAAATCCCCGCCGACCAATTAAGGTTAGCGAGGATTTCATTTCATTTTGAGTATTCACTTACTTCAAACGTTAGGGTACGATCATATAGCATATAACCTTTACGGCTGCTGAATGGACCTTTATTGTTATCGTGCTTATTGATGGCATATGAAGCTGATCCGGAATCAGCCTGTTTGCCTTCATACCAGGCAATGAAGTCATTGACCTCTTTCATGCTCAAATCGAATTCTTTCTCCAATCCTGTTGTCATGGTGACTACCAGAATCTCACGGTTGCCTATTGGTTGCTCAGGGTCAGTCTGACCGCCTCCACCTTGTGGAGTTGCAGATGCTTCATTAGAGTATTCAGAATCCGAACCATTGGCCTTGGCACTTACAACAAAGTAGTACTTCGTTCCGTTGGTTAGGCTGGGAATAACAAAGTTTCCATAGGCATCCTTTGTAGCTGTTACAGTTTCAGTATATTTACCTGACTCCGTTCCATCAGCATATTTATCTAACTGATGACTTACCCATGAACCTGCTCCCCAGTTATCACTAGGGGCTATGTATCGGATATCAGCACCTGCGCCACCTTCAGCACACATTGTCATTGGCCACTCGTCGCGGTTGTATCCTTTTTTAGTTGGATAGCCCTTAAGCGATTCCTTGCGATTTTCCTCAGCCCCATCTTTATCAATTGTACATACCGCAGAATGTCCGGCTTCAATGGCATCCCTAATGTGTGCTCCAGTTTCAGGGTAACGTGAGCGTGGAAACTCCAACGTATACCCAGTTGCTGCTTGTACACTTCTTGAAACAGGTTCTGCATAAACACCTTGTACGAAAAAGATAGCTGCCAGTAAGAATACGATGAATCCTTTTGCGATTCCTTTTATCATCTGGCACCTCCATAGTATTTAAATCTTCTCTATACTAATGGAGAGTCATGTCGAAGTATCGCATAGCTTGTCGCAAAAAAAGACCTTTCAATTATAGCGAACTAGAGAGAGTGAGAAAATTAAAATCCATTATTAAGCTTTATTTTGAATTTATAGTCATAAATGTTTAGACAAGGGATTCTTTTTTGTATATTATTATTGTTGAATTTATAACCAATGAGGAGTGCTAAATATGAAAAAGGTATTGGTCAAAATTTTGCTTTCACTAAGCATAGGTCTTGCAGCTCTATCAACTTCAAATGCTCACGCCGCAGGTTTAGAATCAATAAATCTTGTGCCAAAAATGACAAGTAATACAGCACCTAGTGGTGAGGCTTTTGCAAGTTCAAGTATTGGTGGACAAGCATATATGCTTTTTGATCAAGTTAATACTAGTTATGATTATGATTGGGCAACCACTGCTCAACTTCCAGCCTATGTCGGATATGACTTTAAGGAGAACGCGGTAGTTACAAAATATACTTTAAGTCCTACTGATTCAGATACATATGTAAACGGCATACCTAAAACTTGGACTTTTCAAGGTTGGGATGGGACTCAATGGATAGATTTAGATAAACAGCAAGATCAAATAAACTGGAAAAGAGGAGAAAATAGAGAGTTTGCTATCATAAATAGCAAAAGCTATTCAAAATATCGTTTATATATAACAGCGGATAATGGCAGAACTGGTGGGTATACTTGTATTGGTGAACTGCAGTTATTCGGTTATAAAGAACCAATTACTCCGGATATACCCGAAATGGGGAATCGTGCAATACTTACAGTGACCATGATTACTGGTCTTGAAAAAGAATTCGATCTCTCAATGGATGAAGTATTAGCATTTATCAACTGGTATGATGCTAAGGATGCTGGTTCTGGGCCATCCAAGTATGCCATTGATAAGCACAATAACAACAAAGGACCATTCAGTAATCGCAAGGACTATGTAATATTCAATAAAATTCTTACTTTTGAAGTAAGCGAGTATTCAACTAAATAAACAACAAAGGACTCCACGCTGGTTACATAGCAACGGAGTCCTTTATCATGTCTACTCTAAATTCAAACTGATCCCTCATGAAATACTTTCCGTTAATCTTGATCGACTCAAGCGAAAATTTTTCTACTGGACCACGTAATCCTCAAACGTCACCCGTATAACACCATATTCTGACTCGGATACTTTTTTTCTTCTCGACTTCCGTCTTGAAATTCACATGTAAAATAATAATACCGAGCTGAACTATCTTCTAACCAATTCATTCTTTTATCAACCACTTTTGCAACTCGTTCAATTTTTGGTTGTTTTAAATTTCTCGCATGTTCTCGGTTTGAGGATATTATAATAGGCACAAAAACAACTAATAGTAAACCGATAACTGCATGTAACATTTGAGGCTTCAGCCTAAACGGGACTACGCAGGTTGTAGTTAAATTACCATTGTGATAAACTGAATGTAATTTGATGATGGGAGTTGAACGGATATATGTAGAACTTTCTTGCTTCGAGATCACGAAAAGAACGGACTCAGCGATCGGCTGTGGTCGTTTTATTTCATCTCTGCAAGAAAGCTCTGCGTTTCGTTTGCGCTCCCTCTCCGGACAGTCATACGGCCCCTTGAAATTGGGCCGTATTTCCTCGTATGGATTAGAGCCGCAAGATAGCACCTTTCTTGCGGCTCTTTTTATTTCCAAACGAAAGGATGATTGCCATGCCCGCCATTCAGGTGACCAATCTTACTTTTGCCTATCCAGGCAGCTATGACCCCATATTCGAAAATGTTCATTTTCAAATTGATACAGACTGGAAGTTGGGCTTTACGGGGCGAAACGGTCGGGGGAAAACGACGTTCTTAAACCTGCTTCAGGGGAAATACGAATACAGCGGTACGATTTCCACACCAGTCGCCTTTGATTATTTTCCGTTTCCCGTCGAACACCCGGAGTATTTGACCTTAGACGTCGTCGAAGAGATCGTGCCAAACTATGAGAACTGGAAGTTGATGCGTGAACTGAACTTGCTTAAGGTTTCAGAAGACGTGTTGTACCGGCCATTCGAATCGCTGTCCCAAGGAGAACAGACGAAGGTATTGGTGGCCGTGCTATTCATCCAAGACAATCGATTTCTGCTCATCGACGAGCCGACCAATCATCTCGACTTGCACGCACGCAAGCTTGTCGCCGATTATCTGAATACGAAGCGCGGTTTTATTCTTGTTTCACACGACCGGGCTTTTCTCGACCGCTGTGTGGATCATATTCTATCGATCAACAAAACGAATATCGAAATCCAAAAAGGCAACTTCTCCAGCTGGTGGACGAACAAAACTCGCCAGGACACGTTCGAAATGGCACAAAACGAAAAGCTGTACAAAGACATACAACGTTTATCTACTTCTGCTAAACGTACTAGCGGCTGGTCTTTCGAGACCGAAAAATCGAAAAACGGCACACGAAATCCGGTTCCAAGCTTGACAAGGGTTACGTCGGGCATAAGGCAGCAAAAATGATGAAACGCTCGAAATCCATCGAACAGCGGCAACACGCCGCTTTAGAGGAAAAATCGAAACTGCTCCGAAATATCGAACAGTCAGAAAGCCTTGCAATCTCTCAGCTCGTGTATCCCAAATCGGAATTGGCGATGCTGGATCACGTCACGATTTACTATGGGGAAAGAGCGGTTTGCAAGAACGTTTGTCTGACGATCGAACCAGGAGATCGGATTGCAATTTCAGGTCCAAATGGATCAGGTAAGTCTAGCTTGCTCCGTCTACTCAACGATGAGGCGCTACACTATACAGGAACGTTTCAGCGGGAGCCGCAGCTTCGCGTTTCCTATGTATCCCAGAATACTTCTTATCTGCGAGGAACGCTTTCCGATTATGCAGCAGAGCACAGAATTGACGAAAGCTTATTTAAGGCAGTGTTGCGTAAGCTAGATTTCGCCCGCATCCAGTTTGAGAAGGATATATCGGCGTTTAGCGGCGGTCAGAAGAAGAAGGTTCTGATCGCGAGAAGCCTATGTGAGGAGGCTCATCTGCATATTTGGGACGAACCACTCAACTTTGTCGACGTGATTTCCCGGATGCAAATTGAGGAGCTGCTGCTTGAGTACACGCCGACCATTGTATTCGTGGAGCATGATCGGGAATTTCATGACCGTGTCGCCACGAAAACGGTTGAACTCGGTGGGGATTAGAATTTTACAAAGTGACTTGGAGTAAGACATGATTTCAACGGCAGAAAACTTTGCACAACTCTTTTATGAAAAGGGAAGAGATTGAACTAAAGGGACATGATAGTTCAATAGAACAACGGCAGTCTAGGATTTTATTTTCTCGGCCTTGACTGCCGTTGTTTCTATTATTGAGTGCAGTCTAATACTATTTCACGAATTCTAAGGGATTTATAATTCTTCTATAGCAGTTTTTGTTTCCATAAAATCATTCTATCTTTATAAAAGAGTAAAAAATCTCTCCGAACGTAGAGAGGTTTTTCTATATCTCTATTTTATTTACGTATAATGCTGTGACACTACGGATTTTATTTAAGTGAAGCTATAGCCCTATTATTTCTTCTAATTCAGTCTTCAATCCTCTTTATCTTTGCCTTGAAGGAATTATCTCGTAACTTGCAGTATCATTCTTATTTGAATAAATGGATGTTAGTAATGTAACATCTCCCTGTCTCAGGAAAGCATGAAAATTCCGGTAAGCATCTTCCCTATTCATACCTACATCAATAGAGAAATACAAGAAATTTTCATTTATATTATCGCATCTTGCATCACTGACCAAAGGTATGTCCATCTTTTGTGAGTCCTTATATGCTCTTCTTATGATTTGATATGAAATATACTAACGGTGGGCTTTTTTTCATTTCCAGCAAATTGTTTTCATAAACTTTGATTATCCGGCTAGATTCCTCTTGAAACATATCACTACGATCACTCTCTAACCCTTTGGTTATAGCTAATTGAATTTGTTCGTCCGTGAAATCGTAGTACAGCTTGGTCACGGCAGCGTTCAAATTACATCCGATGTGTATGCGCACATCTCTAAAAAGTTGGAAAAACGCAGTATGGATAAATATGAGCAATACACAGCTTCTATTCTCGGTTCAGAGTTGGGGGATAAAAAAGGGACACCACAGAAGAAATAACGATTTCCTCCAAGGCGTCCCCCAAACTAAAAATCCCTCAACGCTTAGAGCGCCAAGGGATTCCACATTTTAGTAAAGCGTCAGATATTGATCACGTTCCCATTGATGCACCTGGGTCCGATACATATCCCATTCAATTTCCTTAAGTTCGTAGAAGTAAGCCAGCGCATGGTCACCCAGAGCGTCAGAGATAACTTCGCTCCGAATAAGCTCGGACAAAGCTTCTTTCAAGTCTGCAGGCAGGCTTGGAATCCCTTCTTCAATCCGCTCTTCCTCAGACATAACATAGATGTTACGATCAATCGGTGCTGGCAGAGCCATTTGGCGTTTGATACCATCCAAACCCGCTCTCAGCATCACAGCAAGTGCCAAATAAGGATTCGCAGCCGGGTCAGGATTACGAACTTCGACGCGGGTACTCAAACCACGAGATGCGGGAATCCGAATCATCGGGCTACGGTTACTGGCAGACCAGGCAACATAACAAGGAGCTTCATAACCCGGTACAAGACGTTTGTACGAATTCACCGTTGGATTCGTGATTGCTGCCATTGCACGTGCATGCTTGAGAATACCAGCCATATAATGGCGGGCCGTCTGGCTCAATCCGAGTTCGTCTGATTCATCATAAAATACATTTTCATTGTTCTTAAATAACGATTGGTTACAGTGCATACCGGAGCCATTCACGCCAAACAAAGGTTTTGGCATAAAGGTGGCGTGCAGACCATGCTGACGTGCAATCGTCTTAACAACGAGCTTGAACGTTTGGATCTGATCGGCAGCTTTGACTGCATCCGCATATTTAAAGTCAATCTCATGCTGGCCAGGTGCAACTTCATGATGGGACGCTTCAATTTCAAAGCCCATCTCTTCAAGCTTAAGAACAATTTCCCGACGGCAGTTTTCACCCAGATCCATCGGTGCCAAGTCAAAATACCCACCTTGGTCATTCAGTTCTGTAGTCGGTTCACCTTTTTCATCGGTTTTGAACAGAAAGAATTCAGGCTCCGGTCCGACATTCATCGAAGTATAACCCATTTCTTCTGCTTCCTTAAGTACACGTTTCAAGATACCGCGCGGGTCGCCAGCAAAGGGAACTCCGTCCGGCTTATAAATATCGCAAATCATACGAGCTACACGATCCGAGGTTACCCATGGAAATACTACCCATGTATCCAGATCCGGGTATAAGTACATGTCAGATTCTTCAATGCGTACATAACCTTCAATGGAAGAACCGTCAAACATCATTTTGTTATCCAGCGCTTTTGGCAGTTGACTAACCGGAATTTCTACGTTCTTAATCGTACCAAGCAAATCTGTAAACTGCAAACGAATAAAACGAACATTTTCTTCTTCGGCAATCCGAAGAATATCTTCTCTGGTATAACTCACACTAACCTCTCCCTTTCTGTAACGACTATATAAAAATCAGCTGTTCCATAATCCTTTTAAATAATAAGGCCTGGTCTGCAAGTAAAGCGGTTGTAAGCCAAAATGCAGGCTCTACATTATCTCTTATTAAAAAAACGTGATAATTCACCTTGGATCAGGGATACCTGTCCTGGTCTTTTACCTGCCACAAGCTGTTGTTTCAGCAAGCGGTGAAGCTGGGTATCGGACATCTCACGACGTTTGACTTCTGTATCTGCAGTAATAACAGTAGCTTCTTCCGATTCCTTGGTGACCGGATTCATGACTTGTTTAATTCCCGCAATGTTAACACCCTTCTCAATCAACGCCTTGATTTCAAGCAAACGCTCTACATCGTTAAAAGAAAAAAGACGTTGGTTACCCGACGTACGGGCAGGAACTATCAAGTTATGCTGTTCATAATAACGAATCTGACGTGCTGACAAGTCCGTTAGCTTCATGACAATACCTATTGGAAATAAGGCCATGTTTCTGCGAATTTCGTCGCCCATTTGTCATCAACCTTCCAGTGATCTATTATTCACCTTATTGTACATTTAGCTGATGCAAAGTGTCAATGATATGTTAGAAAAACTCACAATAATTTACGTTCTTTCATCGTTTGCAGGGCCATCAGCACTCCATATTTCACATGAGAGTAGGTTAAGCCCCCTTGCATGTAACCAATATAGGGTTCACGAATCGGAGCATCTGCAGATAATTCCAGACTCCCTCCTTGTATAAAAGTGCCTGCAGCCATAATAACCGGATGCTCGTAGCCCGGCATATCCCATGGCTCCGGTACCACATGGCTATCTACAGCGGCAGCACGCTGAATCCCTTGGACAAAAGCAATTAAATGCTCAGGTCCGCTAAAAGAAATGGCCTGAATCAAATCGGTGCGTTCCTCATGCCAGGCAGGTTTTGTTTCAAATCCCATGTCTTCAAAGACCGCCGCTGCGAATGTACTTCCTTTAACCGCTTGCCCAACCAGTGTTGGAGCAAGAAATAAGCCCTGAAAGATACCTCTTGTGGTACCTAACATGGCCCCTACTTCACCACCGATTCCAGGCGCAGTTAAGCGGTATGCTGCCAGTTCCACATACTCCTGTTTACCGCAAATATATCCTCCCGTTTCGGCAATACCGCCGCCAGGATTTTTAATCAGTGAACCTGCCATCAAATCGACACCTACCTGAGTAGGCTCCAGCTTTTCGGTAAATTCACCATAACAATTGTCCACAAAGACAATAACGTCAGGTTTAATCGCCTTTACACGGGCTGTCATTTCCTCGATATCTGCCACACTAAAAGAAGCTCTCCAATCATAGCCGCGTGAACGCTGGATGCCGATCACCTTCGTATTGGCATGGATTGCAGCCTCCACTGCTTTCCAATCTACTTTATCTTCTGCTGTCAGCGCCGTTTCTCCATAAGTAATGCCAAAATCCTGCAATGACCCGGTCCCATCGCCGGGCTTGCCGATCACTTTGTGAAGCGTATCATACGGTTGCCCCGTAATATACAACAGCTCATCACCTGGACGCAGAACGCCGAATAAAGCAGTGGCAATCGTATGCGTTCCCGAAGCAAAGTGCGGGCGAACCAGCGCCGCCTCCGCACCGAACACATCAGCATAAACCTCCTCCAGTACCTCACGTCCCCGGTCATTGTACGCATATCCCGTAGAGCCGGCAAAATGGAAATCGCTCACTTGCTTCCGCTGAAATGCCTGAATAACCTTCCACTGATTTGCATCTACAATATGATCTATGCGCTGTAGCCGTTCCTGTATTTTGCGTTCTGCTGTTTCCTGAATTTGTTGGATTTCCGGACTAAAAACTACCATCTTACCTTCATGACCCTCTCTCTTTACGCAGACTTAGGCTATTGTATTTATAATATCGTTCGCTTGGAATGATATGCATTATCATTGAATTGACCTAAAAACATCATCAGATGTTAACCTTCTGTGAAGTCCCTGAGGGCATGACCATATTTTTCATATTCGCCTCGCTGAACTTCTACCTCATAAATGACATCATTCCCATCATATTCGGTCAGAAGTACGTCCCCGATCCGGTAAAGCACCGATGTCAGGTCCCCACGTTCTGCCGGAATACGGAATCTCAGCGTATCTCCGCTCAAATGCTCCTGAATCAGCTCACGAAGACGTAGCAGATCACTTTCATCGAAGGAACTGATTTTCAAATAGCCCTCGCCGGAAGGAAGCATTTCCAGTTGCTCAGGAGTACAAGCGTCTTTTTTATTAAACAATACGATCTGTGGCTTGTCCGCTGCTCCCAATTGCTCCAAAATCGTTTCCACGACCTTCATCTGTTCGTCACGCATATCCGAAGAAGCATCTACCACATGCAAAATAAGGTGAGCCTCATTCGCTTCCTCCAAAGTAGCGCGGAAAGAAGCAACCAAATCATGAGGAAGATTTTGAATGAAACCAACGGTATCTGTAAGAATAATCTCTTTGCCGCTCGGCAGCTCCATCGTTCTGGAGGTAGGGTCCAGCGTCGCAAACAGTTGGTTCTCAATATACACATCAGCCGCCGTCAGCTGCTTTAACAGCGTTGATTTACCCGCATTGGTGTAGCCGACAAGCGCTACCTGCACAATACCGCTCTTTTGCCTGCGCTCTCTATGTAAATACCGATGACGGGTGACCTCCTCCAACTGACGTTTCAAATCACTGATGCGATCACGAATGTGACGACGATCTGTCTCCAGCTTGCTTTCACCTGGACCACGTGTTCCGATTCCACCACCGAGTCGTGACAGATTTTTCCCATGTCCAGACAAACGGGGCAACAAATAGGACAGCTGCGCCAGTTCAACCTGAATAATACCTTCTCGTGTTTTCGCTCGCTGGGCAAAGATGTCCAGAATAAGCTGCGTTCGGTCGATAATTTTGAGATCCAGACTTTCTTCCAGATTTCGCACCTGAGCCCCCGACAGCTCCTGATCAAAAATAGCCGTATTCGCACCCAATTCCTCGGCAGCTGCGCGCAGTTCCTCTACCTTACCTTTGCCGATAAACCATTTGGAATCCTTTGCTTCCTTGTTCTGGGTCAAAACGCTAAGCACTTCAACACCAGCCGTCTCGGCCAGCTTCACGAGTTCATTCAGAGAGTATTCTGTATTGATGCCAGAACGCTTGACTTCATCCGTAATCAGACTGACCAGTACCGCCTTATCCTGCATTTCGGTTTGTGTATCATAAGTGGAGTTCGCCATATTGTTTGCTCCTTTATTTTCCATATTAACTCTCGCACAGAGACCGACCTGATATTCAGGCCGGCCCCCGTTCGACGTTATACAATTCGATGTGATTCAGATTTCTATTATCGCCTATCTTTTGTCCATTTTCAAATCCTCTGGACGCAGCGTCATCAGTTCCTGCTTTCCCGGCTGCCCGCTTCTGTACTGATTGAGCAGCCTGACAGCCTGATGCCGAATCGCTTTTTCGATCACATTGCGGACATAACGCGCGTTGCTAAATGCATGAAGACTGTCGTTGCGTTCATTCAACAGATGCTCTTTCATTTTGAGTATGGACTGAGGCATGAGAATATAATCCCGTTCTTTGGCCATCATTTCGGAAATTTGGATAAGCTGATCCACGGTATAGTCCGGAAAATCCAGCTGGATGGGAAAACGGGAAGGCAAGCCAGGATTCGTACGCAAAAAGAAGTCCATCTCTCCCGAGTATCCGGCAAGGATCAAAATAAATTGGTTTTTCTGATCCTCCATGGATTTTACTAAGGTATCAATAGCTTCCTTTCCAAAATCCTTTTCCCCTCCCCGCGCCAAACTATACGCCTCATCAATAAACAGCACCCCACCCAAAGACTTTTTCACCAGATCCCGCGTTTTTTGCGCTGTATGTCCGATATACTCTCCTACCAAATCAGCCCTCTCCACCTCAATCAGATGGCCTTTGCTCAGTACTCCCATTTTTTGCAGCATTTTAGCGATAATGCGGGCCACCGTCGTTTTCCCTGTACCCGGGTTTCCTTTGAAAATCATGTGATATACGTGCGCGTTACTCAACAGCCCCGCATCAGTACGCATATGGGCAATTTGCAAAAAAGCATATACTTCAAATACCAGATCTTTGATGTTATCCAAGCCAACGAGATGATCGAGTTCCTTCTGAATTTCCTGATAGAGACTAAGATACTGCGGTAACGCCTGCGACTTGGTCGAAGTTGCTGCATCCGTCTCATCAACATTTACCGAAGCTATCGGCTCCGGGCTACGCAGCACGACATTGATTTGTCTGGAAGGTCTCTCCTCCGTCCGCTTGCCCGCGGCGATTCCCCGTCCGTTCATGCATCCATCACCTCAACATTTCTTCAGGCACAGCTTACCCTATTAATGTATTCGGCCCGGCATGTCCTTATTAGCATAAAAGCAACAGGAGCTTGTGCAAAGCATTTTGTTTATAAGAGAAGCTGCCTTTATGAGAAACCGTTATACGTTTCAGGACACCCAGGTTTGGGCACTGAGCCACCACTTTTGCAGCGTCCATTTGGCGTAAGCCAGTACCTCTCTCGATTGATGAAGCGGCATATTCAGTACTTTAGATTCCGCCAGAGCCATCTGAGGACGTTCCAAATTCAAAAATCGGGCTATTTCCAGCGCCCGTGGACCATGATAACTGTGGGTGATAATCACAGTCGAGCTCCAACCATACTCCTGCATGATACGCTGGCTATATAGTAGATTTTCGTAGGTGCTGGTCGCATGGTTTTCCAACACAATATGCTGCGCTGGAATACCTCTGTCAACCAAATAGCGTTGCATCCCCTCAGCCTCAGTATACGGGTAAGTTGGTTTGTCCAGCCCTCCGCTTACAATCAGACGCTTTACTGTACCGTTGCGGTATAGCTGCAGGGCCTCGTTCAGCCTCTCCTTTAGCCCCGGACTTGGCTCTGCTCCCCACATGGAAGCCCCAAGTACAATTCCTACCTGTGCTTGCTGAAGCGGAGTGGTAGAGGCAGCGTTATTCATATCCCAAAATCGAATACCTCCCCATACCAAAGCGATCACAATGATAACCAGCAGACAAAGCATAAGACGTTTGGCTGCTGAAAACTTTTTTTCTAGGCGGCTCAGCCTGTTTTTTGATTCAGAATTTTTTGGCCCAGTGCTTCTAATCCTCTGCAAAACCTTCACCGTTCCCTTTTAAAATCACCGTTGTGAAACCATTCTGCCCGGTGTTTCAACGACATTTTAAAATATGGGAATATATGGGTATTTATCCGTCGTAAAACCTCAGCCGCAGTACGATTAGCCAGTTCTGCCTCCTGTGTCGAGATATGCCCGCGCTGTAACGCATCCTCCAGCTCATCCTCATCCACTAAAAAGATTTCGCCATTTTTAAGTACAACAACATCCAAATACAAATCGTCAAACCAGGGCACTCCCTGATCAGTCACTCCCTGATTTCGGCAGGTATCAATATACCATTCCACAATCTGCTCCCGATTGTCGAACATAGCAGTTACTACATAATGCGCACCCTTCGGATAATATTGCAACCAGGAATACCCTTTATCCGCTATGCAAAATGTATGACCGCCGTAGCTTTTCCATAACGGCTCCTTGAGACTCAAAATGGTATACAAGGTCACATATCCTGTAAACACGTCACTTTCCACATACCGGCAAGCAAACTTGCGGTTCGTTATTCTGCGCCAGTTGGCCCGGTCTCCGAATTTGCGCTTCATAAATGATGTTCCTCTCCAACATTGGTAAAACCAGCTTACCATATTTAAACTGTACACTCAAAAATAACACCCTTTACCACAACAAAAAAGGTATTCCCAGACCATAATATGGTCCGAAAATACCTTTAGTATAAAACAAATACATATCACACACAGCATACGTCTTCTAATCTCGGTTGCGAAGTCCACGATTGGAGCTCGACTGACCGTTGGAGTTGGTTTCCTGACTGCCATCCGATGTGGTTCCTGTGGTAGATGGATCCGTGGTAACTGGATTTACCGTGGAATCACTATTGAAGGTACCTGCATCTGGTATTGTTGTCTGACCATTCCCCTGGTTCGTGTCACTACCGATGCCGGAGCCGCCACTATGATTGCCTGTACTGCCAGTGCCATTTCCGCCAGTGTCTCCAGGAATCGTCGGAACCTGTCCCGGGCTGGTGCTATTATCGGTACCTCCAGGAACTGTATTCCCCTGATCGGTGCCGTTCTGACCGTCTGTAGTCCCGCTGTTATCCGGTAATGTTCCATCCTGATTCGGATCGGTTCCCTGCTGCGGATCTACCGGAGTGGTCTCTGCCGGAATTTCCACACGGATTGTATTGGATGGAGCAGATTCCTTACCATCCGCTCCATAAGCCGTTACATAATATTCATACGACGCTCCGGCTAATGGAGACGTATCTTCTCCACTTGTGCCTTTCATTGCCTCCATAATCACCGTAAAGCCCCCTTCGGAAGCCTCTTTGCGATACACGCGGTATTGCACATTGTCTCCCGCTGCCGCAGTCCAGGACAACGATACAATTTGTGTATCCTGACTATAAGACCCGCTCAGTCCGCTTGGAGCAGTAGCCTGAACTGGCACGTCTGGCTTCTGCTCAACTGGTGGTTCATATCCTTTTGGCTGGCTGAATTGCGTAACCGGGTGCCCCTTGAGGGCTTCACCCATGACCCTTCCGAAAAAGGCTGCCGACTGCCCACTGTAGTTTCTCAGCATATGTTTGCTGTCCGGCTTGTCATAGCCCATCCATACCGCACCAGTATATTCCGGCGTATAACCGACAAACCAGATATCACGGTTGCCACTATTCCCGCTAATTCCACTCTGGGTTGTACCGGTTTTACCCGCTACAGGCCAATCAATACGGGCTTTGCGGCCCGTACCGCTATTGACTACGTTTTGCATCATCTGCGTCATTTCATAAGCTGTTTTCTCGCTCATTACGGTTTTAAATTCTTCTTTGTGAGTGTAAACCGTTTTGTCATCACTATCGTTAATTTGCTTGATGGAGTAAGCTTTTTGGAACTGTCCATTATTGGCAAAAGCACTGTATGCCTGTGCCATTTCAAGCGTGTTCGTTCCTTTACTTAATCCACCCAATGCGATAGCGAGCGAGTGATCATTTTTGTCCATCGGGATGCCTACGCTTTCCGCGAATTGGACCCCTCTTTCCACACCGATCTGATTGAGCAACCATACTGGCGGGATATTTTCAGACTTTGTAATCGCATCGGTCATACTGATGGTCGAAGAGTAACCGTGCAAGTTTTTCGGGCTATACCCGTTAAAGCTCTGTCGCTCATTACTCAAAGGTGTATCCATTGTAAATTTGCCGGATTCGAGAGCCGGCGCATACGCCGCAATAGGTTTAAAGGCCGAGCCTGGCTGTCTGCGGCTTTGCGTAGCGCGGTTAAAGGTTCCCTTTTTGTAATCCCGTCCGGGTGCCATTGCGGCAATTCCGCCCGTCTGGTTGTTAATGATGACCATGGAGCCCTGAACAGGCTGATCGTCCGGACTTTTTTCGAACATACTATCATCTGCCATCGCCTGATCCAGCGCATTTTGGGCCTGAGCATCCATCGTCGTATGAATTTTGTAGCCGCCAACGATCAGATCGTTTCCGCTGACTCCCGGCAAAGCATCCTCCGCCTC
This sequence comes from Paenibacillus terrae, assembly GCF_005217525.1. Taxonomy (GTDB): domain Bacteria; phylum Bacillota; class Bacilli; order Paenibacillales; family Paenibacillaceae; genus Paenibacillus; species Paenibacillus terrae_C. The sequence continues at coordinate 598,329 of NZ_PNXQ01000016.1, forward strand.
ATTCATCACATACTCCATAAAATTTTGATACTTTTGAACTTTTTCCGGCTGCTTGTAATCATAATCTACAGCCTTGGCCTCTTCCATTTCCTGCTTGCCAATCATTCCCTGCTCAAACATTAGCTGAAGAACCACAGCACGTCGTTCCTTTGAGTTTTCCGGATTACTGATTGGATTATATTTGGAAGGCCCTTTTGGAATAGCTGCCAATGTGGCGATCTGCCATAGCTTTAATTCTTTTAAGTTCGATTGCCCAAAGTACCCCACCGAAGCTGCCTTGATTCCTGAATAGGAGCGTCCAAACCAAATTCTGTTCAAATACAACGTAATAATTTCATCTTTAGTCAAATTCCGTTCTAGCGCCATTGCAATGGATACCTCGGTCGCTTTACGGAAAAAGGTCTTATCACGCGACAAAAAAAGGTTTTTGGCCAACTGCTGGGTCAGCGTACTGCCACCCTCCACTGCCGAACGGGCTACGATATCTTTTACGGCCGCCCGGCCGATAGACCAAATATCAACCCCCTGGTGCTCCATAAATCGCTTATCCTCAGTTGCTATAAAAGCTTTTTTGAGCAATGGTGGAATTTCTTCACTTTTGACAGGATCGCTTTTTTGTACGGACAGCTCGCCCATAAGCACACCATTACGATCGTAAACCTTTGATGTCTCGTTCACTGTAATTTTATCCTTATTGGCTTTGTAAATTTGTTCGCCATTTACCATGACAAACAAATATCCACCCAGCGCGCAAAATATAGCTAACGCCGCCGTAATAAACAGGGTCCATCCAACTTGCTTAGCTGTAATCTTCTTTTTCTTGCCCTTCGGCTTCTCTTTAGGTGTGTTTCTATTGCGATTGCCGGATCTGGACAATGAATCATTTGGCATTCCCCTGACTCCCTTTCGCGAATAATCATATGTTGCCGATCGTATGCATAGCTTGCTGTCGACAGCATGAAAGCAAACGGAATGAAAAGAACAACCTGTTGAGGTTGCTCCCGGTCACATTCCTATACGGTTAGACGAGACGGTCGTTTAAAAAGTTTCATCAACCCAGGCGACCGTCAAGCCGTAATCAGTTATCGCTGGCGTTATCCTGTTGCTGTACAAGCGACACATTGCGTTGCGGTGAAAAGGTGGAAATAGCATGCTTGTAGATCAGCTGTTGCTTTCCATCCGAGTCGATAACAATTGTGAAGTTGTCAAATGCTTTAATCGTTCCCCGCACCTGAAATCCGTTGATCAGGTACACCGTTACTGGTATAGAATCCTTGCGCAATTGATTCAGAAACGTATCTTGGATATTAATGGACTTGTTCATTTTAGCCGTACCCCCAATAATCATTTGGATTGTTTTGAAGTATATTCAAGGTCTGTCCGGAACTTTCCTGCTATAATTTCGTGTATTCGGGCTGCATGAGCAGAAAAATTTCCGAAATCGGTGACATCTACCCACTGGATATCCTTCATATGGCGAAACCACGAGAGCTGCCGCTTCGCAAAATGACGCGTATCCCGTTTCAGCCAAGTCACCGCCTCTTCCAAAGACACCTCTCCTCGCAGGTAGGAGGATATCTCTTTATAGCCTAGACCTTGCATGGAGATGGCATCGCTTCGCACTCCCCGTTCCATTAAGGAAGTTACCTCAGCAACAAGCCCTTGATCGAGCATCCCGTCAATTCGGTCTTCAATACGTTTATATAGCATTTGCCTATCCATTGTCAAACCTACGATGCAGAGCTGATAGGGAGATTCCTTTTTTTGACTGGCCAATTGTGAGCTAAGCGTCGTTCCGCTAACATGATAAATTTCCAACGCTCGAACGACTCGGCGGCGGTCATTGGGATGAAGACGACGTGCACTTTCGGGATCAACCGCCTGTAGTCGGGCATGAAGCGCCTCGGCCCCAAATTGATCGGCATAATCAAGCTGTTCCTGACGAAAAGCTTCATCAGCTCCCACCTCGGAAAACTGGTATTCATAGCAGACAGACTCCACATATAAACCTGTCCCGCCTACGATAAACGGCAGTTTCCCTCTGGCATGAATATCCGGTATGAGGCGACGGCAATCTTCCTGAAAAGCAGCTACCGAATATGGGTATTCCGGCTCATGAATATCAATCAAATGGTGCTTGATTCCTTCCATTTCCTGTTCGGAAATTTTGGCAGTTCCAATATCCATATGACGGTACACCTGCATGGAATCTCCGGAAATAATCTCCCCGCCAAATTGCCGTGCCATCTCGATGCTTAATTTCGTCTTGCCGACTGCAGTCGGGCCGACAAGAACAAGTAGTTTAGGCTTAGATGCCGCTATCAATATCAATCACTCCGTACACTGTTTTCGTTGTGCCCCGTTGCTCCACACGGAAGCCGAGGCGGGCAAATTCCCCACTGCCCCGTTTTTCCTTCAATACAATTGTTTTCCTTGCAATCCGTTTTGCCTGAACAATACTTTCCTCATCCAGCGCATCCGGGTTAGCCAACCCTCTCAATGGACTGATTGCACTAGAATCAAGCAACGGATCACGGAACATCGGGTCAAAATAGATAATATCCATACTGCGATCTGGCAAGCTCCTCAAATAGTCCAGATGATGACCAAAACGAACTTCAATGCCGGAAAATGCCTCATCTACCGCAGCGTTACCGGAACGGTAATGCCTCATTCCATCCTTGATTAAAGCATAGACAGGAAAAGAACTTTCCACAGCAGTTACTTGTCCAGAGCTTCCCGTTCCAATTGCAAACAGGAGGGAATCCGTTCCGAGTCCTGCGGTGCAATCTAGCACGGTATCCCCCGGAACGAGCCGAGCGGCGGTCAACATCGGATCAGGCTCGCCCTTCAGCACCCGCTTGGCTCGGATGAAGCCCATGCTCGGGTGAAAAGTCATCGCCGGTTGTTCCGAGCTAATCAGCCTCACCCCATCCTGTACGAGCACCAGCACTTGACGAACTCTATGAGCAGCAGTCAGCCTTGCTACCGATATACCACGACGGGGTGCATACAGCACTCCCAGCTCAGCTGCAAGCAGTTCCGCCCGCTGCACGACCTCAGCCGAGGGAGAATCCCCCGTAGTTACCAATAAATGGGATTTTTCTTCCTGGAGCCTCGCCTGCTTTTCTTCTTCGCGGTTTTCCCGATCCTGTAACATATACAAACTCCCCTACATTACTCTCTTAAACAGCTTCTCCAAATCATATGTGGAAAAGGATACAACGATAGGCCGCCCATGCGGGCAGGTGTACGGCTGTCTGCACGCCGCCAAACGCTCCAGCAGTACGACAGCCTGTCGGTCGGTCAGCTTTTGGTTTGCTTTGATCGACGCCCGGCAGGAGCACATGATCGAGGCTGCCTCCCGTAGCTTAGCCAGATCTATTGCTTTTTCATCCAGCACCCATCCTGCCATTTCCTCAATAACATCCGCTTCTTCTCCTTGAGGAAGCCAGTAAGGATAGGAGCTAACACGGAAGGTTTGACCTCCAAAATGCTCCAAATACACTCCCGCCTGCTCAAACCAGTGCAGCCTTGTTTTCAGCTTTTCCGTCTCCGAAGGCGTAAATTCTAATGTAATCGGCAGCAGTAGCTCCTGCGATACCGCCTCGGGATTGCCGAATTTTTCATAATAGAATTCGTAGTTAACCCGTTCATGCGCAGCATGCTGGTCAATTAAATACAGCCCCTGATCGTTCTGCGCAATCAAATAGGTTCCATGGTGCTGACCAATCAAATTTAGCTCAGGAAAAGCGGGCAACTCGGGAGCCTCACCCGATACCACTGCCAACTGCTCTGCATTCAGCCGTGACTGACGTGTCTTCTGATCCGTGAAATAACGGGAATCCTCGGCGTTTCCTCCACCCGGTGAAGCAGAAGACCGATAAGCTACAGAAGCAGCCGCTTCCTGTACTCTGCCGCTGTACAAGGGGGATGAGCTCGATCCGGCTTTATTCCCATCGTTTCCATCCACAAAATCTGCATCCAGTTCCTCGTCACTGACACGTTGCCCAGAAGACGGGTTCCCCCGACCAGAGGCAGGGAGCCTTTCCCTAGCTTGAAGTTGCTCACGCTCCGTGCCAAGCCTGTGGTTTTCCTCATTCTGGTCCAAGCGAATGGATTGGCGCGGGTCACGACCCTCCGGGTAAGATCCGGAAAGCGACTGTGCCTCCCTCCGGCTCTCGCCAGCAGAAGAATTTCCTTCCGTATCGTTTCCCTTCGAGAAATGAAACTGCTCCTGGACGAACGAGCCGCTATCCTTACCGCCAATTTCGCGCTTGACCGCCTTCGGAATCAGTACCTGTTGTCCTAAAACAGCCTTTACCGAATCCTCAACCAGTTGAAACAGCTCGGCTTCCTTGCTGAACCGCACCTCCAGCTTGGCGGGATGAACGTTAACATCTACTAGTGAAGGATGCATTTCCAACTGGATCACAGCCAGTGGAAAACGATTGATCGGCAGCAAGGTATGATACGCTTTGAGCAGCGCCTGATTCAATCCATAGCTGCGCACAAAGCGTCCGTTCACCACCGTTGAGATGGCATTCCGATTCGATCTGGTCCACTCCGGGCGACTGACATAGCCGCTAATGCGGTAATCCAGACTCTCTCCTTCCAGCAGCAGCATGGATTTCGCAGCCGAAGTTCCATAAACCGCAGCAATCACCTGAAGCAAGTCACCATTGCCCAGCGTTTGAAGCAGTGTATTCCCATTATGCCTTAAGGTGAAGGCAACTTCCGAATGCGAGAGCGCCATTCGGTACAACACATCCGAAATGTGCCCCAGTTCTGTCTGGATCGTTTTCATATATTTCAGCCTTGCAGGCGTGTTATAAAACAGCTCCCGGACGGTAAAATCCGTCCCCTGTCGGGCCGCTGCATCCTCATGGAGCATCAGCTTGCCGCCCTCAATAACCAATTTGCGGGCACGTCCGTCATCTCCGGCTGCTGTGAGCAGCTCCAGTTTCGATACAGCCGCAATACTCGGAAGTGCTTCTCCCCGGAAGCCCAGGCTCGTGATCTGGAACAGATCGCGTCCGTGTCCGATTTTGCTGGTCGCATGCCGATAGAACGCCGTTTCCACATCTTCAGGCTCGATGCCACTACCGTTATCCGTCACCCGGATGCTTTGCAGTCCGCCTTCCTCTACCCATACGTCGATACGGGTACCGCCCGCATCAATCGCATTTTCCACCAGTTCCTTCACGACGGAGGCTGGACGCTCCACAACCTCACCGGCAGCAATCTGGTTGGCAATATGCTCATCCAGTACCCGAATTTTAGACATCCTTTTAACCTCCCCCTGACTTCAAAGTGTGATGAAAAACTAGAAATATAATATTGTTACCTACAGGCCGTTGGCCTTGTTCTTCAGTTCGTTTAATAGCTGCATCGCCTGCAAAGGTGTCATGTTCATGACATCGGCGTTTTTCACCTTGCGTAAAATCTGGCGCACAATCGGATTAACCTCGGCCGTCTCCGGCTGCGGCTTGGCAGGAGCAAGCTCTTGCTCTCCGAAAATGGACAGCTGTACGACTCCGGTAGCCGTATGGTCCAGCACACTGTAGTCTTCCACAGCCTGCTGAGTGTTTTCTTTTACAACGGTGGCTTGCTGTGACACAAGTGGAGCCTGCAATGCAGCTTCTCTTACAACGTTTTCCCTTGCTGCTGCAACAACCTCGGTGCCTGCCGTCACTTGGGCAGCCGCGTGCTCAAAGCCGTGTAACAGCCCATTCGCGCGTTCAATGATATCATCCGGCAAACCCGCAAGACGGGCACAATAGATACCGTAACTGCTGCTGGCCGCGCCCGGTATGAGCTTACGCAGGAAATTCACCTTGTCGCCGCTTTCCTGTACCGCCATGGAATAGTTTCGCAGCGAGGACAGGCTTTGCTCCAAATGGGCCAGCTCATGAAAATGCGTAGACACCAGCGCCTTACAGCCGATCGTGTCATGGACAAATTCAATCACAGCTTGAGCAATCGCCATTCCCTCACTGGTGGACGTACCTCGTCCCAACTCGTCAATAATGATCAGGCTTCGCGGAGTCGCTTTGTCTGTCATGACCTGAATATCAGCCATTTCCACCATGAACGTACTCTGGCCGCCGATCAGATCATCCGCCGCACCGATGCGCGTAAAAATGCGATCCAGCATCGGCACTTTGGCATGTGCAGCCGGAACGAAGCAGCCGATCTGCGCCATGATTGCGATCAGCGCGACCTGACGCATATACGTACTTTTCCCAGCCATATTCGGTCCGGTGATTAGCAAAATATGCGCATCTGCTTCCTCCAGCGCCGTACCATTGGCGATAAAGCTGCCATCCTTCATCACAGCTTCCACAACGGGATGTCGCCCTTGCTCCACCACGAAATCATAGCCCGTGGTCAGCTCAGGCTTCACGAAGCCACGCTCTGCACTGACCGATGCCAGCGACTGGTATACATCAATTTCTGCCACTCGCTCTGCCAGCTTTTGCAAACGCGGAATTTCAGTATTTAGTTTACTGCGAAGCTCAGAGAAAAGAGAGTACTCCAGATCCACCATCTTATCCTCGGCTTCCAAAATCAGTGATTCCTTTTCCTTCAGCTCCGGTGTAATATATCGTTCCGCATTCGCCAGCGTTTGCTTGCGTTCATATCGTCCTTCTGGCAATGAAGCCAGGTTGGATTTGGTTACCTCGATATAATAGCCAAATACTTTGTTATATCCAATTTTGAGCGACCGAATGCCCGTTGCTACACGTTCCTTCGCCTCCAGCTCGGCGATCCAGCGCTTGCCGTTCACGCTCGCTTCACGCAGTTCGTCCAGACGCTGATGGTAACCTTCCTTAATGAGGCCCCCGTCCCTTACGGAAATAGGCGGCTCGTCCGCTACGGCTTCCTCAATCAACGCGCACAAGTCTGTACAGCTATCCAGCGTTTGGGCAATTCGGCGCAGTGTCTCCGATTCCGATCCTGCACAGAGCTCACGCAAAGCCGGAATCCGGGTCAATGACAGCTTGAGCGCAATCAGATCGCGTGCATTGGCGCTACCAAAGGCAATTCGCCCAACCAAACGCTCCAGATCGTAAATTTCTTTAAGCTGTGCACGCACATCCTCACGAAAAATAAACTGGTGGTACAGCTTGTCAACCGCCTCCAGCCGTTCCTCGATCAGATGGCTGCTAAGCAGCGGCTTGTCGATCCAGCGTCGCAGCAACCGCGCTCCCATCGACGTCTCCGTCCGATCCAGCAGCCATAGCAGCGAGCCTTTCTTGGAGCGCTCACGAACCGTCTCCACCAGTTCCAGATTGCGGCGGGTAAATGGATCAAGAACCATAAAATGGTTCGGATCATAAACAGAAATCTGGGTCAACTGGCCTAACGATCTTTTTTGTGTTTCATTCAAATAAGCAATCAAACGCGATACACACTGCCTGCGTTCCTCGTTGAGCCTTGCCCACGTTGCTTCACCAAATTGACCACGCACAAGTTCATCCTTAGACTTGTCCCAGGCTGTGTATACAACACGACGACCAACGGGTGACATTCGGGAGGTTACGAAATCTAGCAGATGACCATCGCCCACCATTTCTGACGGTTCATAAATATTAATTTCATCCAATAGCCATTCTTTCGAATCCGGTACAGAGGTCACATACAGCTCACCTGTTGACAAATCGCAGGCTGCCAGTGCCAGCATCCCGTCCGTCTCGGTGACACATACCATGTAGTTGTTGGATTTGTCACCCAGCACCTTACCTTCCATCACCGTACCCGGAGTAACGACACGGACAATATCTCGCCGTACCATTCCCTTTGTAGCCGAGGCTTCCTCCATCTGTTCGCAGATGGCAACCTTATAGCCCTTTTCAATAAGGCGCTGTATGTAATTTTCCGCCGAATGATAAGGCACGCCGCACATTGGAATTTTTTCCGTGCCGCCACCATCGCGTCCGGTAAGTGTAATCTCCAACTCCCTGGATGCAAGAATCGCATCATCAAAAAACATCTCATAAAAATCCCCCAGGCGGAAAAACAAAAACGCATCCTGGGCCTGGTCTTTTATGGATAAATATTGCTCAATCATCGGTGTATATTTGGCCATACCGTCTACTAACCCCCACACATTGTTCCGTTTAAACTTACATTACCTTTCATTATAGCAAAAATGACAGTCGATAACATGAAAGCAATCGCAGACAACATCTCTCATTTTACGAAAGCCTCCAAAACGGACGCAAATCCCGAGATTCATCCCATTGCTTTCCTTGGCGCAGACTGTCCAGCAAAGGCCCGACATATGCTTTATACTGCGGATATACATCCAGTAAAACGATATCCAAAATAAGAGGTTCCATATACCCTCCCAGCACAATCCGATTTCCTTCATAAAAAGCTCTATGGGCCTCTTCCTCATCTAGTGGCCTACGCTGCAAGCGCGGATATTGAGACGCGATGAGAAATGCCATTCCAATCACGCCTTTCGCGAGCTGCGGCGAAACGAGAAAGCTGGGTAGCGTACGGTATTCAAAACCGCCGTACGGTTGGCGGCGAAAATCGCCCAAATTGCCGTAATGTGGTCTGCGCCGGGCTGCGCGTTTGTCTTCTAACAACGCCAAAGGCAGCGCCAAATAATTATCTAGCGCACGTAGCAGGGACCCGTTCAGCGAAATTCCGCTAAAATGCAGATGCCCTCCCAGCGGAAAACCCGACTGCGGCATCCCGCCTGCTTGCCAAATTAGCGTACGATCGGCAATGCGCCGGGCTGCTGCCGCAAAGGCATGGCGTAGATGGGTCAGCAAAAGAACTGGATCGTCACTTGGTGCGGGTCGAAGCTCAGCGACCGGGTACAACGTCCGCCCCCGGCGCGTAACCGCATCGCATCCTGCCACGCCGAGGCGACCCAAATATCGTGAAGCCGGTACGACACGTCCTTCCGGCATGCGGACCAGCACAAATTCAGGGTCCATCCCGATTAGCAGCTGTTTATCCCCTTGTGCCGCTGGAAGATCCTCTCCCTGAACATCATCTTCGCGAGCGGCGGCTTCATATAGCATGTCTAGGCGTCTATCATTTAGCCATGGCTGAGCCACGACTTCACGTACCTGACAACTGCGCTCGCCCAGCAGTGTCAACGTCACCTCGCCACTGTCGAGGCCGAGTGTGTACAAAGTACGTACAGCCAGACGCTCCATTCGGACGGACAGCTGAGAGCTGCTATCCAACGCAGACGGATTATAAGCGCGGACTTTGGAGTGTCCTTCAATCGTGCGTCTTCGAATTTCCAGCATTCGTAGCTGATGGATCTGCACTGCATAGCCTACCGCAAAATCTGCTGCGTTGTCGTCAATCCAGCGAACCGATATGCCGGAGCGTTCCAGCCGGCGCTGCTTTTCATCATCCGACATCTGTCTAAAGCGTTTAAGCGCCTGTCCCGCCTGCTGCATTATCTTCCCCCCTACCAGATTACGGACGAATTCCCTTCCCTACAACAAAAAAAGGAGGGCCTTTCCCCCTGCGCAGCTTCAGCCGGCGCAAAAGAGTAAAGCGGCCCTCTTTTTGATTACTTCCGTCAGAGCTCGTCGTCAATGAGGTCGGGGTCGAGCTCCTCATAGTCCCCTTCTTCCGCTCCAAAATCATAGTCCTTGTCAAAATCGTCACTGCTGCCATTCGGGAATACTTCTACAACAATTTTCGTTTCTGCCACCAGTTCCACCGCAAATTCCCGCTCGACCCGGATAATTACGCTGCCGCCCCCTGAAGACACACTGGCCTCAACGCAGCTTGGCTCCTGTGTCGCCTCGGCGGATACTTCCACTGTAGACGCCCGGTGCTTAGGATCAAGATACGAGAGCGGTACATTTTCTACGTACGACACCGTTTCCTTTGCCACATCGGTCTGCGAGTTTTTATCGTATGAGTACCAGATATTGATATCATACGTCCCCACGACCTCAATGCCGTCTCCAGCCGCCACAGACTCATACTGGTGGTTAATAATCCATGCCCCCAAAATGCTGGTCGGATTATTAGGCGGAGTTACGGTATGGGTTACGGTAGAGAATTTGCGACCTTTACCACAGATCGCTTTTGTAATAATCTCTCTACGATTTTTATGACTCAATGCCATTCTTGAACCTCCTCCATACAATCAATCATTCCATACATATGTATGCAGGAAGTAGGCGAATGTTGAGTGAATAGGCGAAAAGGAAAAAATATTATTTGTATAAGCTTATGCTCTAACGGCTTGAACTCATGCACGCCAATGTGTTACATGCTGCTCGACAATCCGTAAAAATTCGCTGAGCGCCGGGGATTTCCACTTTTTCGTATGATAGGCGACCTGGGTAGCCACCTGCTGTTCGCTGTCATCCCAGCTTAAACGCGCCATCTTCCCTTCACGCAGCTCATTTTGCACCGTAACCAGCGGAAGCAGCGCAACGCCCAATCCGGCCATGACACATTGCTTGATCGCTTCAATACTCCAAAACTCCAAACTAGGGTCTGCAAAAATACCGTGTCTGTTCAAATATTGCTCAAAAAGGATTCGATAGGTGCAGCCCGTCTCTGTGTGCAAAATGGTTTCGTCCTTCAAGTCAGCTGGCTCTACTTTACTATAGGAAGCCAGTGGATGGCCTAATGGTGCAACCAATGCCATCGGCTCGTGTATGAGCGTAGTAACATGCAGTTCTCTATCCTCCGTCTCCGGCTGAAGCAAAAAAGCCAAATCCAGCTCACCTGAGCGGGTCAAATCGCGCAATTCCCAGCATTCACCGGGTTTAAGCACGATTTTCACCTTGGGATAACGCTCTCTGTACTCACGGATCAGGCTCGGCAGGCGGAAAGCCGCCAGCGACTCTGGCGCTCCAATTTTGAGCGTGCCCGTCAGCACTGTTTCTGAGCGTAACGCATCCTTGGCAAGGGCATGCATCTTGGAAATCTCCTGCGCATAGGGCAGCAGACGTCGTCCGGCATCAGTGAGCATGATTTTCTTACCTATGCGGTCAAAAAGAGGTGTGCCCAGTTCTGTCTCCAGCGTCTGAATTTGAGCAGTTATACTCGATTGTGCATAATCCAGTATACGCGCAGCCCGCGTAAAACTGCCTGCCTCAACCACATTTAAAAACGTAAATAAATGCCGTGATTCCATAAGTTGCTCCTTCAATCGTTTTTTTCGATGAAAGCCATCGTTATATTCCGTTTTTCCGATAGATTGATTATCTGATAAGCTGAAGGAAATGACAAGAGAAAGAAGGCTTACCTGCATGACAAATGAACATAAATTACAATCCACCATTGGTCTTCCACAGGCCATTGCGCTATATATCGGGGCGGTGCTGGGTTCGGGGATACTGATTGTACCCGGTCTTGCCGCCGAAATGGCGGGTCCGGCATCCCTATTGGCATGGGGCTTTATGACCCTGCTCATCTTGCCCATGGCCTTGTCCATGGGACTGCTGTCCGCCAAATTCCCGAGCGCTGGAGGGGTATCGCATTTTGTTACGCTGGCTTTTTCACCGCGTGCAGGCTCTTATATCGGGTGGTTTTTTCTGATGTCAGTTCCGATTGGGGCGCCTGTTGCCGCACTCACGGGAGCTGGCTATATGACCGCCGCCATGGGCTGGGGAGAGGAAAGCCGCATTCTGCTGGCCGCAGCCATGCTGGCGGTTGGACTGATCATTAACTGGGTCGGGATGAAGGTTGCGGGACGTATTCAGATTGCGGTTGTTATTGCTATTGTTGCTGTCCTGATCTTCGCCATTGCCGCAGCAATACCACAAATGAAACCGGTACACTTCACACCGTTTGCTCCGCACGGCTGGCTTCCTGTCGGTCAGGCGGCCGCGATTCTGTTCTGGTGCTTCATCGGCTGGGAGGCCGTCTCCCATTTGTCAGAAGAATTCACCAATCCTCAGCGGGCGGCTGTTAAGGGTGTCACCGTTGCAGCCATCATCGTTGGCCTGCTTTATTTTCTTACTGCACTGGTTACAGTCGGGACACAAAGTTACCTTGCAGGCGGATCAGACGCTTCGCTCGTATGGGTGATTAGCCGGGCCATTGGTCCGTGGGGCGCAGTGATCGCTGGCCTGACGGGCATCTTTATTTGTACAGCTACGATTATCGCTTATGTAGGTGCTGCTTCACGCGTCGCGTATGCCTTATCCCGGCAAGGCCACGCCTTCCGCTGGATGGGTATCTTGTCCCGACGTTTTCAAACGCCAATTGGGGGTATCGCGTTTCTCTTCCTTTGTTTCGTCGTCATTATGTCTCTTTACGGTAGCGGTACTGTTTCACTTACCAACCTGATCCAGTTCCCCAACGCCACCTTTATCCTGACCTATCTGGGCGGGTGTGCTGCGGGCATCAAGCTGCTACGGGGTAATCGCTGGGGCGTAGCCATTAGTTGGGTGTCATTCATCTCGACGGCGGTGGTGTTCCCCTTTGTCGGCTGGGCCATGCTTTATCCTTGCCTGATCACCGTTGCCTTATGGATCGCAGGTCGGATTCAGCACAAACGAACCCTGCCTGCGCCGTCCGTCATCACTGAAAAAGAAAAAGCTACTGTTCATCATTAGACAGTAGCCGTTTAGATTGGGCCTCGATTCTAAGCTTTGACTGGAGTGGGGGCCTTGTCCTTTTTAGCAATTTTTAAATACTGATGTAATTCATGTGTAAGCTGCAACAGTGTCGAACGAATTTCGAACTCCTCCCGGGTTGCGGGAAGCTCCATTTTTTTAAATTCCTCACGCACCTGCTCCAACAGCTTCTCCGTCTTCCCCGTATAATGTCCAGCCAGAACGTCATTGCTGAGCTGATCGAATAGCTCGGCCAAAAGTTTAGCCTGCGGCATATGCTGGTACATCTGCGAGATTAGCTGCATCATATTTTGAATCGAATCCAGTTGTTCCCTGCGCATATAAAAATACACATTCCAGCCCTCTTGCGGACGAAGCATCTGATTTTCCAATGAACGCCCCGCCTCGGTCACTCCTTTGGCGATGACATTGCTCGCTTCTATAACTTCCTTGCCATCCCATATGTATGCCGGACTGCGTAATGTATTGGCCATATTTCTGAATATAATGGAAAACGTCCGGTCCACCTCCTGCCGGATTTGCTGCATCGTGTTATCAGAGCGCGGCATGTAGGCCAGATTGACAACCATCGCAGACCCTAGTCCGATGACCAGCAGATACAATTGAGTCATTAGCACCTGCATATCAATCTCACCGCCGCTAAATACACGGAACACAACGACTGAACCCGTGACGATTCCTTCTTTAAAGCCTACCCGTACAATGACCGGAAACGCCGTTAAAATATATAATGCCAGTACCCAATCATGGAATCCGAATACAACAAACAAAACACAAGCAAAAAGAAGCCCCACGACGGATGCAAAAAATCTCGCCGAAATGGTACGGAGACTTCTCTTGCGAGTGACATCCACCCCCAAAATAGCCAAAAGCCCTGCCGAGGTGGCTCCATGAATGCCAAAACCATCCGCAATGAGTACGGCCATTAATGCGGCAATAGCCGTTTTAATCGTACGAAAGCCCATGAAAAAATTCTGTCCTCTCTGGATGAAATCTGTTTTCGTAAAACTTTGAATCATTTTCATTTTCATGGTACTTTATTTTCACGTTTTACACAAATGAGGTCTGCTAAATCCTGAAATGTATAGAAGTTTGATTCTTATCGCTGAGGACGATCAGACAGCAACAGTCGCTCCACATACACGACCGCCTGATACATCAATGTCGCTACGACCGCAATGATAAGTAAACTGGACATCACCAGCGTGAAATTGAACACCTGGAAGCCGTAGATGATCAAATAGCCCAACCCGTTTTTAGCTACCAGAAATTCACCGACGATCACGCCAACCCAGGCCATGCCGACATTCACCTTTAGTGTAGAGACGATAGCTGGAAAGGATGCAGGCAAAATCACCTTGCTAAACGTATCGCGTCGCGATCCACCAAATGTGCGAACCACCTTGATCAGATTCGAATCTACTTCCTGAAAGCTGTTATACACGACTAACGTCGTAATAATGACCGTAATCGAGAGGGTCGTCATTAGAATAGCGGTAAATCCGGCTCCGAACATGACGATAAAAATCGGCCCCAACGCCACCTTGGGCATACTGTTGAAGACAACCATATAGGGGTCCAGTACCTTTGACAGAAACGGCGACCACCAGATCAGCACAGCCAGCAGTGTTCCCAGCAGCGTCCCCAGTAAAAAACCCGCTAACGTTTCTCCAACCGTGACACCGACATGCCCCCACAGCTCGCCACTGACCGCATCCTTGCCTATTTGGGTAAATATTTTGCTTGGATAGCTAAACAGCAGTACATCAATCCATTTCATCCGACCCGCAATTTCCCACAACACAAATAAAAATACTACAATAGCTGTCTGTACACCCGTTACCAACCGTCGCTCCGAGCGCCTGCTGCGCTGATACTCCTGATGCAGCCCTTGAATCCATCGCTGTTCGAGCCGATCCGCTTCGTCCTTCACTTTTCTACTCACTCCTTTGCTCCCGAAGCCTCCAGTTCACCCCATATTTCATGAAAAAGCTCATTAAAGCCCGGCTGCTCGCGCGCATAAAAAGGCTGAGCTTCGCGGATGGAATCCGGAATTTCAAAGGTACGCCGGATGTGACCCGGATTTCGGCCCAGCACAATAATCCGGTCGCTAACCGCAATCGCCTCCGCCAAGTCGTGTGTGACCAAAATAGCTGTTTTCCTCCGCTCACGCAAGGTTTCGGCAATCAGGTCTTCCAACTGGAGCTTGGTCTGATAATCCAGCGCAGAGAACGGTTCATCCAGCAGCAGAAGTCCTGGATTGGTCGCCAGCGTCCGTACCAGCGCCACACGCTGGCGCATCCCCCCGGATAACTGGGACGGATGCAGATGCTCCTTCCCTTCCAGCCCCATGCCCTCCAGCAGCAGTCGGGTCCGTTCACGCGAGTCCTCATCTACCCGGTTGCCCAGCTCCAGACCCAGCAGCGCATTATCCATGATCGTACGCCACGGAAACAGGTAATCCTGCTGCAACATGTAGCCGACCTCCGGACTCGGACCATTTACAGGCTGACCTTGCAGCAGCACCTGACCCGCCGCCGGGCGCAATAACCCAGCGATCATGGACAGGATTGTCGTTTTGCCGCAGCCGCTTGGGCCAACCAAACTGATAAACTCTCCTGTCCCTACAGCGAAGTTGATATCCTCAACCGCCAGCGAGGCCTCCCGGTCTGTTACATACACATGCGTTACTTGCTTCAGCTCCACCACCGGGACCGTTGCATCCGAAATAAGACAACTCCGTTCTTCTGTCATGGCGAGCCTCCGGCGTCTACGCCTGTATCAGCGGCTCCATTTGTTCCCGCTTTTGCAAGCTGGTCGGCGTTCCCCGATGAGCCTGCTGCAATCACCTTCTCTGCAAAGCTTCGGTTCACCAGTTGATCCAGCGCAACCGGGCTTTTCAATTCACCCGCCGAAGCCATGACATCCTGCAAATTTTTCCATTCATTTTCATCAATTATTGGGTTCACAGCATAGGTGCCTTGTTCCTTGTAACGCTTGACACTACTGGTCAGAACCGCCAGATCTGTGTCCTTGAAATAGGGCATAATGGCTTCGGCAATCTGCTCAGGTGAATGCGTGGCAATCCACTTCTGTGCCTGGTATACAGCCTTCGTAAATTTTTGTACGATCTCGCCATTCTCGTTCAGATAGCTTTGTTTCGCCATATATACGGTATAGGGTAGCTCGCCGCTCTCCACACCAATGGAGGCCACTACCCGTCCCCGGCCTTCTTTTTCGAAAATAGACGCCTGTGGCTCGAATAACTGCACATAATCCCCTGTACCGGAACCGAAAGCAGAGGCAACATTGGCAAAATCAATATTTTGAATCAGCTTCAAATCCTTGTGTGGGTCAATGCCGTGTTTGCGCAGTGCAAATTCCAACGACATTTGTGGCATTCCGCCCTTTCTTTGACCAAGAAAATTTTGTCCCTTCAGCTTTTCCCAATCAAAGCTAGCCTGCGTTTGCCGGGCAAACAGAAAGGTTCCGTCCGTCTGCGTCAATTGGGCAAAATTAATGATGGGGTCCTCTGCCCCTTGCTGATACACATAAATAGATGTTTCCGCACCGATAAGTGCGATATCCGCCTGATTGGACAGCAACGCCGTCATCGTCTTGTCGCCACCGGGAATCGTCGCCAGTTGGACATTCAGCCCCTCCTGAGCAAACATCCCCTGGCTCAAGGCTACATACTGTGGCGCATAAAAGACCGTTCGGGCTACTTCGCCCAGTCTAATCTCAATCGTCTGCTCCCCTTTGGGTGCGCACCCGCCGAGCAGCAGCAACCCGAGCACTGCCGCAGCCGCCACAGCTTTGAAACGAGCGCCGATATTCATCCCTGTTCCCTCCCCACCTTTTTTGCATTATAGACTGAATCAATTTCATAATACCCTCAGTAGCTTTAATCAAGAGTACATATAGATCAAAATGGTTTAGTTTGTCTATATGTAGTATACATTTCGTTGGCTTAATCATTTATGAAATGGATTCAACTTCATATATTGTTATGCGGCTGCCTACTCAATGGTTAATCGCACACAAAAACCCCACGTTCGCCCAGGAACGCGGGGTAGATGCACAAATGATGATGTTATAGCTTGTAAATCACAGCTTGTATATGGAGGTATATTTTTCTTCCAGATAATCAGCCAGATAATCCGGGTTTAGATCCTCGCCCGTAATGGCTACAATCAGCTCGGACGGCGTCCGGCTCTTGCCGTAACGGTAGATCCGTTCGATCAGCCATTGCTTGATCGGCTCCAACTCTCCAGCAGCAATCAGCTCATCCAGATTTGGCAGCTCCTTGCGCAGTGTCGCCAAAATTTGCGCTGCATACATATTGCCAAGCGAGTAAGAGGCAAAATAACCAAAATCACCACCGGACCAGTGAACGTCTTGAAGAACGCCAAGCCCGTCATTCGGCGGAAGAAGTCCCAGATATTCCTTATATTTTGCATTCCATACTTCTGGAAGGCGCTTCACATCCAGCTTTTCATTAAACAGCATTTTTTCAATTTCGTAGCGGATAATGATATGTAAATTATATGTCAGCTCATCCGCTTCAATACGAATCAGTGAATTTTCCACACGATTAACGGCCAGGTAGAACTGTTCTGCTGTGACCTTTGCCAGACGGTCTGGAAAATGCTTTTGCAAGTCAGCATAATATCGATCCCAAAAAGCATGGCTGCGTCCAATCATATTTTCCCACAAGCGAGACTGGGATTCATGTATCCCCATGGAGGTTCCTTCAGAAAGCAGCGATCCTGCCAGCTCAGGCGCAATATTTTGCTCATACAGCGCATGACCGCCTTCATGCAATGAGCTGAAAATCGCGCTAGTCACATCATCTTGCAAATAATGTGTGGTTATGCGCACATCGCCCGGATTTAATCCTGTCGCAAAAGGATGCACGCTCTCATCCAAACGACCTGCGTCGAAGTCATAACCCATCTGTTTCAAAATGAACAGGCCGAACTTCTCTTGCTGCTTCACATCAAACACACCGTCCAGAAAGCTCTTATCGGGCTGATTGGGTGAAGCCTGAATTTTAGACAACAGCGGCACAAGACGCTTTTTGAGACGATCAAACACAGCATCCAGCTTTTCAACCGTCATCCCCGGCTCATATTGATCCAAAAGCGTGTCGTATTCCGTATCCTTGACTCCCCAATAACCGATAAACTCACGTTTCATCTCTACGATTTTAGACAAATAAGGCTCGAATTCGGCAAAATTGCTATGTTCCTTGGCATCCTCCCACTTGCTCTCCGCCTGAGCTGCGAGTACGCTGTATTCCCGATAACGGTCAGCCGGAACCGAGCGGTTCAGCTCATAATTTTTGCGGCATTCCTCCACCAATCTGCGATCATTGTCCTCCAATTGCTCCAGTTTGTCTTCTGCGGTAAAAAATTGCAGCAATTGTCCCATTTCACCCGAAATAATCAGCTTGAACATCTCAGTGGACAACATACCCAACGTTTCCGAACGAATATCAACGCCCTTGCGCGGAGCACCTGTTCGTAAGTCCCAGTGCATCAAGCCCACGGCCTCGCCATAACTTTTGATTTTGTGTGCTAGTTCTTTTAAAGCTGCCAATTGGTCCAACGTCTGTTGCGCCATAATCGAGGTCACCTCTTTATCTAAAATGGATAAAACTTTATACTTCTTATACTTGATGATACTTATATTAAAAAGTATAATCAACACACAACATTTGCGACAGCTCCTGAAGGCTTTGAAAAACTGTCAGATAGTACATATTTGTCAAGGGGTAAAACCTGATTTCTGGCCTGCTAAAACCTGGATTAGGCTTTTTCCATACTGGTCTGCTGCAAAAAATAGTTCAACATTAAATAGCATACGGAGGGAACAATCGTGGATCACATCAAAGAGATTTTGGAATACAACCGCGTTTTCGTGGAAAACAAAGAATACGAAGCCTATCGTACAGGCAAGTTCCCCAATAAAAGGATGGTCATCATTACCTGTATGGATACGCGTCTGACTGAACTGCTGCCCAAAGCCATGAATCTGCGCAACGGCGATGTCAAAATTATTAAAAATGCGGGTGCGATTATCTCCCAGCCTTTTGGAAGCGTTATGCGTAGTGTGCTCGTTGCCCTGTATGAGCTGGAAGCGGATGAAGTGCTCGTCATAGGCCATTACGAATGCGGTATGGCCGCGCTGAATGCCGACCACATGGTCAATGAAATGCTGGAGCGCGGGATTTCACAAGAGGTACTGAGCACTCTGGAAAATTCAGGGATTAAACTAAACAAATGGCTGAAAGGTTTTGACAACATTGAGGAAGGGGTTAGAAGTACCGTAAAGCTTATTAAGAATCACCCCTTGCTCCCGCCTAATGCGCCTGTTCACGGTATGGTCATCCATCCGGACACCGGGGAGCTAACGCTGGTTGTTGATGGAAATAAGCAGTGAAAATCCTATAATTAACATTAAAAAGGGTATTTTTAGGACGTACTTTACGACCTAAAAATACCCTCTTTTTTATGAAAATAAGCACATATGAGTGTATGATGATCCGAGTTAATTTTGGCTAACCTGTGAACGACCTATCTGAAAGTTGTCAAACCATACAGTTTCAGTGTACACTTTTCATGAAGCGGCAGAACACCTGCCGTAGAGCCGTTATAACCGTTACTAAGATGGATGAAGGAGATAAAATCTATGAATTTACTATCGTATGGTCTGTTGGGCCTTCTCGCCAGAGAAGAATCCTCCGGCTATGATCTGATGCTGCGTATCCAGCCTTTTTGGCAGGCTAAGCACAGTCAGATCTATCCACTGCTAGCGCGTATGGAAAGCAAGGAATTGCTTGCTTCCCGCTGGATTCAGCAGTCCGACAAACCTGATAAAAAAATGTATACCATTACAGACAAGGGAATTCATATGCTTCAGCAATGGTCCCAGGAATCACTGGCCGCTCCGGTCACACGGGACGAATTAAGCCTGCGGCTGTTCTGTCTCTGGCTGACGGACAAAAGCAGTGCCAACCGTATGCTGGAGGAACGCAAACGTCATTTCATCCAGCGAATACGGCACCTTGAGGATATTCTGAACGACATTCCCGACGAGGATCTGCATTTTGGCAGCAAAAACTTCGGCGATTACATTCTCGTGCAAAAAGGGCTTATGAATGCCAAAGCGGGTCTGGAGTGGTGCCAAATGGTACTCCGTATGTTGCTTGCCGGAGATGTAAGAGCGGACACTAATCCATTTTCACTTAAACCATAAGACTGAATGCTTTAGTCCAATCATGCATAGGCTTTATATATCAATAAAATTTGAATGTTTTAAATTTTTTGAAACCCTTTTCTATCCGTTTCGTATTACTGGTAAGCGGCTGTTTGACCTATATCAAACCAACATACCAAGGGGGATTATATTTACATGAAAAAAACATTTACTTTGAAAAATATGATGATGCTGATGATGGCCTTTACCCTGCTGATTGTTATGGTCGCACCATCTACAGCCGACGCGAGGCGAGGCGGCGGATTTAAATCCGGGCCAAAAACGTACCAATCTACACCGAGCAAGGCCACTAACAACAACGGAGTCAATAAGTCTGATAGCGGAACCAAATCCAGTGCAACTGCCGGTAATGCAAGCAGAACGGGTGGATTTCTTGGCGGTGGCGGCGGATTCCTGAAAGGCATGATGCTGGGTGGTTTGGCAGGTATGCTCTTCGGCGGACTGTTTGGCAACATGGGCGCACTGGGCAGCTTGCTTGGCCTTGCGGTCAACATTCTCGCTATATACGTCCTGATCATGGTCGGAGTAGGTATCTACCGTGCTATTAAAAATCGTCGCAGACCTGATGATTCCCGTGGAGGACGTTACTAAGTTATGATTTTAAGTATGGATGAAATTGTAAACGCCATCTGTCTGCATATGGCTGAACGCAAAGGCGTCCAGCCCACTGATGTGACAGTAGAATTAAGCTGGGAAGAGGATACAGGATACTCAGCAGAAGTCCATGTACAGGGTCGCAGCCAGTATCTGGTGGAAGCCAACATGATCGAGGCCATCTTGAGATACCTGCATTCCGAGTACAATATCCGTGCCTATCGCGAGCAGGTCAGACTGGATCTGGACGAAGAAATTACAGCCATTGTCCAGAACTAACTCTGCATTTCGCATAGATTAGTCGTGCTAAGCACGCTATACAACATCAGAACCGACCTTTGCTTGATGCAAGGGTCGGTTCTTTTTTTGACACCGTTTTTTGTTATAGCTTCTTCGAAATGTGGAAATATAGTGTGAAGTACGTAGCTCCAGTAAGGCCCAGCCACATCCTTATTTATTGATCAGGCACTTAATGCGGTTGACACTTTAATTTAATTATTATATATTTCATTCAACGGACGGTTAATGAATATGAAAGAAGATGATGTATGTAGTGCATACTCCAAAAAACTCTCGACAGATCCAAGCTGCAGAAACACGTCGAAAAATTCTGCAACAAGCTAAAATACTGTTTTTTAGGGAAGGCTATCATAAAACTACAGTAAGAAGCATTCATAGAGCATTAAATATGGCAGATGGCATTTTGTATCATTATTTTCCTGGTGGGAAAAGAGAATTGCTGACTGTTCTTATTCAAGAAGGATTCGAAGAACAACTAGGAAAACTTAATTCATCTAATTCAGATTTAGAATCCCTTCCATTAAAGGAAGCATTGAAAAAGATATATGAATTGGGAAATGAATTGTTTACGGGGGACATAGAACTCATGCGTATTTTGTTCAGAGAAAGTGATGTGATGGAGCTTTCTGAAACCATTCACCTTTCAAATTTACTTCATGAGCGGCTCCAATGGTTCGCAGGCTTTTTGCAGAGAAGATATGAAAAAGGCGAAGTACGTAAAATGAACTTTGAAATTGCAGCTAAACAGTTCATGTCTATGAGTATACAGGATATTGTAAGCAAATTGATCAATATTGAATTATTAAGCGACCTTTCCAGAGATATTACCAGGGAACAAATTATTGATCATATGCTCGATTTATGGAACCCCTTGACATCATAATCGTGTCAAGGGATTTAATAGGAAATTAAATTCAACAACCGGTTAATGAAATTTAAATTGCTGACGAAAGCTGAGGTTATTATAATGTCTGAAACGATTAAAATTCATGTACTGCACTGCGGCCAAGTTCAAACCGACATGGCTCTGCCATTTAACCAAAACACACTCAACCCTATTGCTTTTACAGGGATTTTCAGGTCAAAAAAATATCAGAATAAGCTGCCTGTTTCCGCTTATTTAATCGAACATCCTAAGGGCCTCGTATTAATTGATACCGGTTGGCACACCGATGTACGTAAAGATC
Source organism: Paenibacillus terrae (assembly GCF_005217525.1). Taxonomy (GTDB): domain Bacteria; phylum Bacillota; class Bacilli; order Paenibacillales; family Paenibacillaceae; genus Paenibacillus; species Paenibacillus terrae_C. The sequence goes on from NZ_PNXQ01000016.1 coordinate 620,278, forward strand.
AGCGCAAATACATGGGTAGAATTCACTACCAAATTAATAAAGCTATTCTTCCAGAAGGTCAGGCAATTGATGAACAACTTCAGAATTTGGGTGTGAAAATAAAGAATTTAGATTATGTCATTTTAAGCCATCTCGATATTGATCATGCGAGCGGTATTAAACTGGTAAGCAAAGCTAAGAATATTTTGACTAGTGACATTGAATGGGAAGCCGCGCCCAAAAGCAAACATCGCTACTTACAACATATGTGGGAAGGAGTCCCGATCAGGACCTTCTCTTTTAAACCATCAGAATATGGTCCACAACAATGTCATTTGACTTATTTGGTGATGAATCTTTAATTTTTGTGCACACTCCTGGTCATTCCCATGGTTTGTCAGCTACTATTGTAAAAAATAACGGGAAATTTGTTCTCTTAACTAGCGATACAGGATATGCAAAAAAGTCTTGGGAGGAAATGATTCTTCAGGGTGTACTTGTTAATAAACAACAGGCCATTGAATCGTTGAAGTGGGTCAAACATATGAGTAATGAACCTAACTGTATAGAAGTGATCGCTAATCATGACCCAGACATTAAGCCGCATACGATTGTGTTATGATGAGTCATATCTTTGGGGGGCGTTAAGCAAAAGCCCATCCCGATGCCAATTGGAAATAAATCAACTGCCAAGCAATCGGTGATGGGCTCATTTGCATTAGTCAAATCGGTATACCACACTACAGTATTTTAGCTACCATTAGAAGTTTGAATTCATCTACCTTTGCGGCACCCTTTCGAGCAAGCCGCGACCGTACATTTCCCGAAACGGTTGCTCCTCCATATGAATGTACCCGATATAACAGCCGCATTCCTTCATACGGCACGGCCGCTTGGCACTTAGTCCTTCAAGGCCATCTCTGTACAAGTGACCAAGTACTCGTCGATCCTGGTAGCAATGTTTTACACGTCCGTCACCCTGTATGTAAAATACATCCTCTCCAGCGCGACACGCCCGCCCCTGACTACTGTAATCCTGCAAATTCCATTGGAAATAGGGATCTATAGACGTTAATTCAGCAATCTCGGCATCGGTATAATAATGTGGTCGATCCTTGTAAGCGTTGACCCACAAATAAACATCCTTCGGAAGCTGTGATCGCAAGGAATGAATAGCGGGAAAAGCCTGTCTCAGTCCCACGGTGCCGACACTGTAGGAAATACCAAGTTCATATAGCTTCATACCTTGAGATATAAAAGCCGTCTCCTTCGTCTCTCCCGGATGATACGTCGCCCACAGCGCAGCCGTCCTCGGATTCAGTTCCCTGGCCCAATCCAGCTTAGCGGACAGGTTCGTCTGTACAGCCACTTTATCCACATGCGCCATATGGGAAAACTCAATCATGGTCTTGCGGTACCAGGAATGAATGAGAGCTTCTCCATACGGATTGAAAAATATGGATAGTCGATGCCCCAAAGTTCCCTGTTCCCGTACCCAATCGGCAAAACGCTCCAGTTGCGCCCGATCCTTGTTCAATGTTTCACGGCTATCCACGTTTTTGCTGAACGGGCAGTAAGGGCAAGCATAGTTGCACGAAGTCAACGAGCCACGATAATATAGGGTTGCTCTCATGCGCCTACGTAGCCTTCCATCCGCTCCCGTACTGCCGTGGATATCATCCAGTCGCCAATCGCATCGGAATAAGCCATTCCTTCCTCGGTCAGTCGCAGTGTGTCGTCCACAACCACCGCCATACCAGATTCCAATAACAAGGACATTCCTGCAAAATCATCCGCCAGAGACGCATCGAAGCGCGCGGCGTAAGCAGATAGCTCCAGACCTTCACGATGGAGAAGTGCCTTCAGAATAAAACGCCGCTTGCTCTCCTCCACATTTAAAATAAAACCGTAGTCAGCCAGATCATGGCGCTCGGCGGCGACATAATCAGCAATAATACCGCGCGTTGCGGCTGTACTAACACCGTATCGGCTAGCATAGTGAACATTACGCGTATAGGAGCGCGCACCGCAGCCCAGACCGGCCATGCCTTCCTCCTGACAGCTGTATGGCAGCAGCTCCTTGCCGAGTGCATCATCATTTTTGGCAAAACGGCGCATGGAATATTGTACATATCCCGCCTGTTTGAGTCTTTCACGTGCTACTTCGTACAAGCTGAGACGAATATCATGATCCAGCCCGGTATAGCCCGGCTTTAAAATCGTATTTTCCCGAATGTATAATGGGTAAATAAAAATTTCACCCGGTGCGTAAGATAATGCCTCTTCCAGAGAGTACAGCCACGTTTCCACCGTTTGACCGGGGAGACCATAGATCAGATCCACGTTCAACAGCGGAAAATCGTACTCCACCAGCCGCGCAAGCGCTTCTCGTACAAGCTTGGGCTTCTGAGGGCGGTATATGGCCGCACTCTCCGACTCCACAAAGCTCTGGATCCCCATGCTGACACGGTCCGTTCGGCGGCGCTTGAGCACCTCCAGCCGATCTTCGGTTACCGTATCCGGCGACGTTTCCACCGAAATGGAAGCATGTTCCGGGTCTAAACCCATTATATTTTCCGCAATGTCAAACAATCGTTCGACCAAAGGAGCCTCCAGCAAGGTTGGCGTACCGCCGCCGATCGCAAAGCGTGAAAACGGCCGACCACCCATGATTGGCGCCCATTGTCGGGCTTGTCTTTCAAGCGCATTCACATACTCCTTATGCACATCCAGCCGCTTGTCAGGCAAAGTGAACAGGTTACAGAATCCACAACGAGCCGCGCAAAACGGAATATGCATATACAAAAAATAGCTCTCCAGCTCCTCCTTCTCCCACAACTCTTGCAGTGAGAGCGGTGTATCAAACGGCCGATAGGCCGTTTTATGCGGATAAGAGTACAAATAGGAGCGGTAGGGAGCTTCACGGATCGTACGTGCCCATTGGGCAGGGTTCTCAGGCCATGGAGACCCTGATGCTGAGCCTGCGTCCAGCCCCGCAGAGGGATTGCCTTCTGCTCCCGTTAGAAGCGAGTGATTCAAATTCATGGCTTTCATTTCTGCTCCCTCCTCGCGCTGGATTGATTTCTTTACATTTTACCAGTGCAATCTAAAATTTCTTGTACCTTACAACACAAATTCGCGGTAAGGCACATTCCATACTACCTCATGAGCTAGACGATGCCCTTCGTAGCCGTCTTCCCCATAAGCCGTACCATGATCGGAAAAGGCCATGCAAAACGTCTTTCCCCGTTCTCGTAAAGCATCAAACAAACGCCCAAGCTGCCCATCCACATAACGCAAGGCTACACGTTGGGACTCCACCGAATCCTTAGCTGAGCACTCCAGAAAATAGTGATTAGGGCCATGAATAGCTGATACATTCAGGAACAAAAACAGCCGCTGCGCCGGGTCCGCCTTCTCCAGCAGCTTAAGGGCATGATTCACCTGATGCTCGGTTGAACGGGGATTCGTAACGCCGAAGGTCATACGCCAGTAGCTTTCCTGAAAATACCCCGGCAGCACCTTGGCAAGCTTGTTTTTTTTCGTAAAAAAAATAACGCCGCCGATGCAGATTGTTCGATACCCCTCACCCGCCAGCCCGGATACAATATCCGGTGCATCAAACAGCCACGTATGCGGATGCGTCCGCAGTCCCGTATCCTTTGTATGAAACAGCCGTATGTGGGAGGCCTTATCCGTATTAGCCGGTGTAGGCAAAAATCCGCCAAAAAACGCATGATGTGCAGCATAGGTAAAGCTGCCCGGCGTATGGCGTTTTTCCCATGGTCCAGACTCGCATAGATTCGGACAGTTCTCCTCCTCCAGCTTGGCTACATCGTAACGCAGCGTGTCGAGCGTAATCATGACAATATCATGAGAACCGACAATCTGATTCATATCGGTCATAACGAGTCTTTCCTTTCCAAAGTTGCAGTCCCATTGGCGAGATGCAGCATTTCCCATTCATATGGATTCCATCCCTGATGCTTTACACGATATAGCAGGTCACCGAACGGATTAACATCCAGCACGTATGGACGACCGCCATGCGCCGGAACCAGCACATCCAGCCCAGCGACCATAGAGGCTGGAAATGCGCTCATCGCGGCTTCCGCAGTCTGCTGCACCGATTCTACCGTATCCTGCGGCAACCCAGCGCCCTCCAGCAAGAGCCGTTCATTGCGCAAATGCAGATTCGTAATCGGACTCCGACTCAAACGCAAAACGGCATGACAAGCCTCTGCTCCACAAACGAGCTGGCGTACATCGTAAACACGTCCGTTCAGACTCGCTTTAGGTATCCAGCGCTCCACATGCACCCCTTCCGAGCATAGCCAGCCCAGGGTAGCATGAATGTCCTGCTTGTCCGTATAACGGCGCAAGCGTCCGGCATTGTAATACACGCGCTGTCCGTGTACGATTTCCGTTCCGATGGTGGTTACCGCCAGTTCTGCCCGTGTCCGCGGATGCACCTGATAGGCTATTACACCCGAAGCACCGGACCCGCAAAATATTTTCACAAACAGGCGGTAAACCCCGCTCTCCTTCATCGCTGCGTGCAGATCAGCAACATCACGAAAGGTACCGTCTAATGGTGCAAGCACAGGCGGAACCCTTATGCCCGCCTTGTCCAATACGGTGCTGCAACGCCGTTTGTCGAACATCACAGCCACTTCCGTCGGATCATTCATCCAGCGCGACGAGGGCCACAGCTGGGCCGCTTCTTGCCGCAGCCATGCCAGCAGACGGCAATATCCCCGGAACCATTGTGCCGGGTGCCAAATGCGACCGTGCTGCTCCAGTAGGCCTCGTGCTTCTGCCGCCAATATGCCTGGGCCATATGCTAATTCCGCACACGGCAACAAAGAATCGTCTCCCTCCGCATCCGGGGCTCCCAAAGCAATCAGTTCACGCTCTATCTCAAAGTTTTCGCCTGGTGCATCCAGACGAAGCAGCGGACTAATGTCCGCCGCCCCCGTCTTTAACTGACAGATGCTCTCTTGCATATATACACTAGCATTTACACTGTCTGACGCAGACTGTATAGCTATTCGGGCCATCAGTTCACCCAAGCTTTGTTTTTCACGGATGGCTTCCAGCACATTTTTATAGGAAATCTCAACAGCTGGCGGCAGCTTCAATCTGCTTCGCGCCTCTTGTAGTCCTGTGGTCCGCCGATTCCCCGAATTGCCAAACAAAATAAACCGCTCGTTGACATTTCTGTCTGATATCCCAACCATAAAAGCCGCCTCACCTCACTTACTCAGTCAACGATGGATAGCGCCAATCATCTTCCTCGTCCGCTTGCTGCTGATCTTCCACATTCACAGACAGTCCTGTGCTTTTCCAACGTCTCATCATTTCATCAGACATATAGTGATAGCTCAAATCCAGATGCTTCAGCCCTTTGATGCTTTCGCTAGCCAGTAGTGCCTCTGCCCCTTTATCGGACAACGTGCCTTGAGACAGATCAAGTACCTCCAGTTGTCCAATCGCAGTTGCGTTTGCCGCAGCAATCGCAATTTCATCCTGTATTTCACTATCCTTCAGCCCCAAATAGGTCAGCTTGGGAAAAAGATTGTCGTTCAGGAACGGTAATACGTCCTCCAGACCACCGTCAAAACCGTATTGATCCACGCCCAAGTACAGCTCCAGCTTACGCAGCTCTGGCAGCTCGGCATTACGAATCTCCTGAAGAACACTCGCTGGCAAACCTCCGCAAATAATAACCAATTCCTGAAGGTGGCTATGCCGCAATGGTTCCAGGCTCAGGTCCTGACTTCCTTTAACATAAAAGGATTCCAATGCTGGAAACGCCTCCAACAGCGGAGACAGATTCGTCTGATTAATCCACGAAACCTCACACTCGTCATATTCCATATCCCCGATAAACAGCTTACGCAGCTTCGGAAATTGATCTTTGTGCTTTACCAGCACCGGAATAAAATCCTCCGGCGATTGTTCATAGGCTCCGCCCCAATCTCCAATAATCAAATCCGTTATTTCTGCGCTCTCTGGCTTGACTGCCAGTTCTTCAATAAAATTGGCCATCGTTTGACCCTTCTCATAAGCTTCATAATCCACAACCAGCTTTACTTCCATCTCGTAATACCTCCGATCACTGATCTGAAAATGTAATAAATCCCTATCTCATAAACTATCTATTTCCAGTTTAGTCTATCCTATCATACCAATGTTCGTCAAAAATAGACCCCTACCGACATCAATCCTATGTAAAATGTGCGCAATGAAATCAAAACAGGGCAGCCCGGTAAAATTACTCCAGTCTGCCCTGCGCCTATACTCCCTAATAAATCTCTACTATATAATACATTAGATTTTGAAGCCGAATTATTGGCTAATGGTGATTGGTGAGTTATCCGACAGCAACGCTAGATTATTCACGATTACATTCTCTTCGTTGCTCAAGCCACTGGTAACCAGTGTTTGTGAGCCTGTCGTCTGAACCGTCTTCACTTCCTTGCGTTTCGCATGGTCACCATTCACAACGTATACATATTGCTTGCCCTGATCCTTTTGAATCGCTGCGGTAGGAACGACAATACCTTCTTGTGCATTCGCAGCGACAAAGCTGATATCAGCCAGCATACCGGATTTCAGTTTCACATCCGGATTTGCCACCGAAATTTTCACAGGATATCCTTTTCCACTTGCATCCAACGGGCTTACATTTTTCACTGTACCTGTTGTCACAATATTGGAAGCTGCTACACGAACCTGTACCTTGTCGCCTGCTTTTACATTGTTGATCTGCTCAGCAGGTACATAGATCAGTGTATTAACTGTACTCAGGTTAGCAATGACCAGCGCAGGAGCCTGAGCGGATACCATTTCGCCTACTTCTGCATTTTTCGTACCAACAATACCGTTTATCGGTGATGTAATCACAGTATCGTCAAGTGCGTCCTGAGCGATACTCACATTTAGCTGTGCCTGCTTGAGAGACTGTTGGCTGGACTCGATAACCGCTGTATTTTGAGATACCTTCAGTTGATTTTGTGCATTGCTGTAGCCGCTGTTAGCATTACTGTAGCTGTTTTTTGCAGAATCGTAGCTGTTACGGGCCGTAGTGAGCGCCTTCTGAGCAGCCACCAGTTGGTCCTGGGCATTAGCCTGGGCATTTTGCGCATTGTTGTATGCCGCTACTGCGTTCACAACGGCTGTTTTTGCTTGTTCCAATTGTGCTTGAGTACTCGCACCTGCATCAAACAGGCTTTGAGTGCGCGTTACATTTTTCTGAGCATCCACCAGCGCTTGCTGCGTTTGCTTCACCGTATTGGCCGCCGAGGAAACGCCGTGTGTTGCCTGTTCTACGGCTGTAGTAGCCTGATTAATGGCTCCCTGCGCCTGATTGATTGCGCTTTGGGACTGAATCACGCCACTTTTGGATTGTACTACGCCCGAGTTGGCTTGAACCATTGTTGATTCATGGGATGCCTGAGCAGAACTCACTCCTGCTGCTGCCGCAGCTGCTGCGGCACGGGCTTTCGCCACATTATTCCGCATGTCCTTGTCATCAAGCTTGAACAGCACTTGACCTTTTTTGACCTCTGAGCCAATATCCACAGGCAGTTCAACTACTTTACCGCCCACTTTTGGAACGATATTCACCGTCTCCGAAGGTGTTACCGTTCCTGTATAAATGTTCCCTTGCCCAATGATACCCTGCTGCGCTTGGCTGATCTTGACAGGAACGACCATATCCTGCGCCGCCCCGCTATTACTGGAGCAGCCTGCCAGCACTGCGCCGCCGAGCACTAAGGCCGCTAATGTACTTTCTACTCTCAATATTTTCATGATAATTTCCTTTCTTTCTGTCCGTGGAAATAATGTAAGCCATCCAGTCGATATTTTGTAGTTCTTTATAAAGCTTCCGGCTGTGTCTTTGCTTTCTTCCTCTGAATAAACAAAAAGATTAGTGGAATCGTGCAAAACAGCGGTATGGATGAAATGAGGAATGTATCCCCAATTCCTCTTGATGTGGCATCCAGTGTGATTAAGCTACTTATGGATGACATCCATGAGCTGCCCAACGACGCTTGCAGCGCATGAGCCGCGTCCGGTGTAACAGTCTCTGAAATTTGTTGGGCATGAGCCGCCGAACGACTTTGCATAATCGCTGTCAGCACTGCAATAGCCATAGAAGCTGCAACGGTACGTACCAGATTGGATGCTGTAGACGCATTCGCTACTTTACTTGGATGAACAGCGTTCATACCGACCGTAGACAATGGCATCATACAAATGCCGATTCCCAGACCCCGAAATGCCATTACCGTTTCTAGCCAAATATGCGGTGTGTCTGGCGTAAGTTGATGCAAATGATATGTCATGAAGCTGGTCAACGTCAGGCCAACAAGTCCCAGGGGCACAATGCCGAACTTATCAAATAACCGCCCGGCAATCGGCATCATAGCCGCCATTGCAATCGCCTGTGGAATGAGGATGATTCCGGTATCAATCGGTGACACATGCTGAATATTTTGCAAAAACAACGGTGTCAAAAACGTTCCTCCGTACATTCCCATCATGACCAGACTGGAGGCAATGACACTAATCGTATATTTTGAATTTTTAAATAATGAAATTTCAATTACAGCATTGTCTTTTCCGCTTTCCACATAAATAAGAAAGACAAGCGCCCAGAAGGCGACGAACAGTAGAGATACAATTTTAAAAGAGGTCCAGCCATCATGCTGCCCGTTAGTCAGTGCGTACAAGAGCGTCCCTGCACAAGTTGCGGCCAACAAAAAGCCCGGCAAATCAAACGGCTTTGGTGTTGCTTTAGGCGGCTCTTTGATTAGTAGAATGACCATTAAAATTGCAAATAAAGCTACAGGCAGACTGACAATAAACAGAAAACGCCAGTTAAACCATTCAATTAAGTATCCACTCAGCGTAGGTCCTACAGCTGGCGCTGCCATTGCGGCGATCCCCCAGATACCAAGGGACATACCAATTTGTTCACGTGGCATGATTTTGTAAATAATCGTCATGCTTAGCGGCATAATGACACCGCCTCCCAATCCAGCCAGTACCCGTGCTGCGATCAGAGAAGAATCACTCCATGCAAAAATACATATTCCCGTTCCCAGCGAGAACACGCTGAGGGCAAGTATTAAAAACTTTTTGTATCCGATACGCTGCTCCATATATCCGGTAATCGGGACGATTACACCAGATGCAAGCGTGTAACCTGTAATAACCCACTGAATACGTGTCGTCGTTGACCCTAAGTCCGTCGTCAATCGAGGAATGGCGACATTGATCAGACTGTTGTTCAGAATGGCGACAAAGGCGCCTAAAACGATGGCAAAAAAAGCAAGCCAGCGTTCTTTGGAAGAATCAGTCGAAGGAGCAGCAGCAGTTTCATTGGCAGCCACATGGACCCCTCCTTTTTAAGGTGTATGGATTTTAACTTCCACGTTCGTTCCTGGAATGAGCTTCATATCCTTCGGCTTGTTAACAGCTATTTCTACAGGCACACGCTGGGTCACCTTGTTAAAGTTACCGCTTGTGTTTACGGCAGGAATGAGCGAGAACACCGCATTTGAGGCTTCGCCCACTTTGCGAACTTTGCCTTGAATCGTCTTGTCGCCTGCTGCATCAAGCGTAATGTCAACAAGCTGTCCCGGTTTAATGCGGTCAATATCGGTTTCTTCAATATTCGTGGAGACATACAGACTGTTCATATCAACCATGGTCGCAACAGCACTGCCCGGAGAACCGATTTCATGCTCCTTCGAATAAATCTTAATAACGGTACCGTTGATCGGCGCACGCAGAACGGACTTGCTAATCATGCTGGAATCCAGCCCCGATACATCCTGCTCCGCAATCGGTTCATTGCGCTGAAGAACATCGCCTTCCTCCACATCAATGTGTGTAATCTCTCCTGAAATTTGCGGCATTACCTTATATTGATCCGCTTGAATACGCGCATCGTCACTCTTAACAAAGTGTGTTGCCTGATACCAATAATAGTAGCCAATGACTCCGCCGCTCAGAATGAGCAGTACGATGAGAATTGGCAGTACAGTTTTCTTACTCACTTCTTCCACCCCTGTTGTCCAAAAAATTTTATTATTCAACACTAATATTTTAATTTTGAAATATTAGGGCATCAAACCAAACCGTAAACGTAAAATAAACACATGGCAGCATACCATGAAAAAGAATGAACATTATTTATGTACGTAGGCAATCCTTGTCTATGCTCACACACACCGTCTCCTTTATATTTAAATATTTTCATATAAATATCGTACATTGAAGTATTATAGTTATATTTATCTATTCAGGCAATATAAATTTTCAGTTTTTCAAAAAAAATTCATAAAAAAGAGCCTTGCTTTCCAAGGCTCCTTCAACGAAGAGGTGTTATTCATATTTAAAGGGGTTTAAAAATGTACTAAGAGAAAAGCAAAGTCCCCAATAATCGTTCTTTACAGTTTTTGGCCTCCTGCTGCTCTTTTGGGTTTTTATCCATCCTGTTGCTATTGCCCTGTGATCGTTGTCCCCCTATGCAGGCTCCACAGTGACATCGTTCTGTTGTCGCGTGTACATCCTCTCTGGAGTCCCGTAATAACCGAACGTAATCCAGAGATTGCTGTAAAGAAGCAGGACCCGGGATAAATCGGACTTTTTTTCCTTCCAGCAGACAGGAGACCTCAATGAGCTGAGGAAGAGCACCAAATGCATAATAACAAAAAACATTCGTCAAATGTTGAAATGTATGAATAACGTTGAGATTATAATCCACGATGTACTTCTGAATCAGTAAGGAATCGGCTCCAGCTGACAGTTGCCAGGCCGCCTGCACAATAATCGAAATGTCAACCTCAAGCTCAGGGACCGACGTGCAAAATTGCTCGTACAACATCACTGGCACTGACAAGTCCCTATTTAACGCACAAATTTTAGACAGCTCGCCTGACACTTTATTTTTGACGTCCCAGTAATGGAACAACGATTCGAAGCCGGTTGGCTGTGTGGGCCACCATTTCTCCAGCACGTACTGGACGGGGATTTCCCGCCGCACCTCTACTTCCATTCCGAAGTATTCATTTAGCGCATGCCCTACCGCATATTGAACCCGTTGCCTCCAATTCCAGCCTTCACGCCCGCGCTTTCCCTGCGATTGACGGGTAGACTGAGGAGTTCTCCACATCTCCTCAAGCTGATAGTCGTGCAGAAGAGGAAAGCCGCTTAAGCTATCGCTGTTGCGCATACCTATCCCTCGCTCTCTTCTCAGGACACCCCAATACCAGCCTGTGCAAATTGTCTTCCGTAAGCCCTGCAATTTTCCTTCTCATCATCCAGTGGGTTGAATTCGATCTTCAAGCTCTCCTGAACAACAGCTGCACCACGTTCTTTGACTTTTTCCTCTACCAGGTCAACCGCACCGCAGAATTGCGTATAGGATGTATCTCCGCTGCCAAATACAGCGGTCTTTTTACCGGACAAATCAAGCTCATCCAGTTCCTCGTAAAAATCTAAAAATTCATCAGGAAGCTCACCATCTCCCCATGTATATACACCCAACAGGAACCCGTCATAGCCGAGCAGTTCCTGCGCGCTGCAATCATACGAAGCCTTCAACTCCGCCTCATGTCCTGCCTGGCGGACGCCTTCGGCGATCAATTCTGCGATTTCCTCTGTATTACCAGTCATACTGGCATAAGCAATCATGATTTTACCCAAGTTCATCCCTCACTTTTGTTAGACATATGGAATGCATTCATTCCCTATTACTTAAATAATATTTGATAATGATTCTCATTGTCAAATATTAATTTCAAATAAGTGTTTTACACATGGTGCAACATACGCAAAACAGCCGCATAGCATGCGGCTGTTCGCTGATAAACCCTATGAGTAGGCTGCTTCAACAAGCAGCTTGTTTATTTATTGCATCCATTATTTATTACGCCAGTACAGTTCATTCCATTGCAGCTCCTGACGGAACTGACGGATGTTCGTGTTGTTGTCAATGACGACGGCTTCTATGCCTGTCAGCTCTGCGTAATCCAGCAATTGCTCCGTGGTTACAGCATAGGACAACACCGTATGATGCGCTCCACCCGCATGAATCCATGCTTCTGCGGACACTTCCAGAGAAGGCTCAGGTTTCCATAAAACGCTGGCTACAGGCAGCTTCGGCATTTGGTTTTTATTTTCCACAGCATGGATTTGGTTAATAATCAGACGGTAACGTCCTCCCAATTCAATGATGGATGCTACAAGCGCCTTACCCGGTTTGCCTTCAAAAATAAGACGAGCCGGATCGGCTTTGCCGCCAATACCCAACGGTTGAACATCAATACGCGGTTTGTTTACAGCAATCGTCGGACATACCTCCAGCATATGAGAACCCAAATTCAGTTCATTGCCCGGCTCCAAATGATAGGTGTAATCTTCCATAAAGGAAGTATCCACATTATTCGCCATCAGCTTCATCAGGCGCGTCAACGCTGCCGTTTTCCAGTCACCCTCGCCGCCGAATCCGTAACCTTGGGCCATCAAACGCTGAACCGCCAAACCAGGCAGTTGTTTCAGACCATGCAGGTCTTCAAACGTTGTCGTAAAGGCTCCAAATTCTCCGTCCTGCAAAAACTTTTTCAAGCCCAGCTCAATACGAGCCTGCTCCAAAATAGAATCACGTACTGCTCCCGGTTGCTTGGCTTCTGCGGATAGCTCATACAGGTCATGGTATTCCTCGAACAGGGAGTTAATATCCCCCTCTGACACGTTATTAACGACCTCAACCAGATCACCCACACCATAGCCATTGATTGACCAGCCCAACTGGGCCTGAGCAGATACTTTGTTGCCGTCGGTTACAGCTACTTCACGCATATTGTCACCAAAACGGGCTACTTTGAGATTTTGGCTTTCGCTATAAGCAGCAGCCGTGGACATCCAGCCGCCGATGCGTTTCTGAACGCCTTCTTCCTCCCAATAGCCAACAACGACTTTGCGAGTTACACCCAGACGGGCACCGATAAAGCCAAATTCACGGTCACCATGCGCGGATTGGTTCAGGTTCATAAAGTCCATATCAATACTATCCCAAGGGATATCACGGTTAAATTGAGTATGCAGGTGCAACAATGGCTTTGCCAAACGCGTCAAGCCAGCAATCCACATTTTCGCTGGAGAAAATGTATGCATCCAGGTAATAATCCCTGCACACAGGTCATCTCCGTTCGCATCAATAATAAGACGGCGAATCGCGTCAGAATTCGTCAGAACCGGCTTTAATACCACTTCAAATGGTAAATGACCACTTCGGTTCAATCCCTCAACAATTTGACGAGAATGCTCTTGTACCTGATCGAGCGTCTCGGGTCCATACAAATGCTGACTTCCTGTAGCAAACCAAAATTTAAACGGTTTCATAATTAAAAATTCCTCCTGTCAGGAAATAAGTATAGTTGCAGCTGTATTCATAGATAAACTATTATGTACGTACAATCTAATATTTTTCTCAATATTATGATGAAAAATGATTAGTTGTACGTACAAGTAGGATTGACTTCATTTTAATATGGAAGCGCTCTAATTACAAGTGTATTCGGCAAAAAAATATTTTTTATCTGGAAACTGAGCACTTCTCCTAGGTTAATGTCCTAAGCATCTTAGTAAACAAGCACGTAAGCCCTAATAGTCATGACATATCAAACAATGCCAAGCCCTATAATTAGGACTTGGCATTGTTGTGAGGAAATTCCCACACAAAGTTGATCATCTATTTTACATGAAAAACAGACATTAAAACTTTTAACTTACTTCATTTGTTGCATGAGGATGCCCCAACCCACCTGCCTTCTCTAATGGAATTTCAAACTGACGAACTGTCTTGATAAAGAACATGATTAGTCCAGACAATACGGTAATTAGGGCGCTGAAAAACAAGACCTCAGGCAGTGAGAATCGCAAAGCTAACGCGCCGCCAATCAGAGCTCCCAGCGGAAGGGCCGCATTCGAGAGGGTATTCGTAAAGGCGATCACACGTCCTAACAGCGGTAAGGGAGTAATAATTTGGATCAAAGACATTTGCAATACATTAATTATACCTGTAAAAGCACCTATTAGGAGAGCCGCCAGTAGTTTCATCCACATCTGGGGCATCACAGAAAACAGGAAAATGGCAAGTCCTGTAGCTACCCATGCAGCTGCAATGGTAAGACCGTTCCTTTTAAGCACATTTACCAGAAAAGAACCTACAAAAATGCCGATGAAATAAGAAATATACAGCAAACTGTAATAGATTGGCGAACCGTAATCGACAGCAATGGAGGGCATAGTAATAATCAGAAAAGCCATTGAAAAGTTGGCAAGAGCAAAGAATGGCAACATAATTCGCAAAAAGGTGTGGCGTTTTACAAAGGTATATCCTTCTTTCAGTTCTCTCCAATAGTGCCCTAATGTTAGCGAGCCCTCGCTATGTGTCCCTTCCGTTGAATGAGTGTCAAGCTGTTTGCTGAGTCTAATATATACGACACCTGCAAGGAACAGCATACCGCTGGCCAATAAAAAGGTGTTTTGCATACCCATAGCGATAATGAGCGAAGCTCCAGCCAGATAACCAGCGATATTAATGATCTGGTCCGACGATGAAATCATAGAGTTCGCCCTAATAATTAAATCTGGTACACGAACAAGTTGAGGCAGCATTTTACTGTTAGCAGGATAGAACAGCATGGAGAAGCAAGACGCTATAAAAACGATCGCGAGGATAATTATCAAATTGGTCATCCCGTCTCGAATAAGAAACGGGACAATCGAAATTAGAATCGCCTGCGCAAACAAAGCAATGCTGGCCAAGCGTGCGGGTGAATAGCGATCTACGAGTGGGCCAACAAAAAAGCTGAAAATAGATGCTGTAGATACCGCCGCATACGTGAAGCTGGTAAATGCCACTGACTGCGTCGATTGCTGAACAAAATATAACAACACAATGGAATAAATGCTATCCGCTATATTTGCCACGGTACGTGAAGCAAAAAAGCGGACAAACCGATTGTCTTTGAATAAATGATTCACGTTTTCAGCTCCCTACTGCCGTATGGCTAGGTCAGAAATAATCTTATCGTTAGCAGCTTGCAATATTCGATAGATATCCTCATGTTTCTCTTCATATGGTAGGCGCAGGAATATTTGAAGTACTGCTCCAGTATGGGCAGCTTCAAAGAAAATCACTTCTTCTCCGTCAACTAAGGTTGTACTTCTGTTTAAGGTGCTCAACATCTTCGAGGCCTCTTGCATTTCTCCCAGGTAATTGAACACGATTGGTAATTGTCCAAGTCCCTTTTTTAGCATACTGCTTGCTTGCGGATAGATAGGCTCCATTTCTTCATTAAAAATTAAATTAAAGAAGTTTAAATGATGATTTGCAGCAACGCTTAATTGTTTTTTGATCACCGCATGATAAGATGGCATTTCTTCCTTATGGAGTAATACGGGAATATGATCAATGTATTCTCCCACGGATTCAAAGTAATTCCGATCCCCATACTGTCTTCCATACTGCGTTAACCATAACGGAATTTCTGATTTTCGGAAATAAATACCAAAAAATTGAAATGCCATTTGTAGAGAAATATCCCAAAAGTTCACAGAATCATTCTGCATTGAAATACTCGGTAGTGTTATATCCCATTGATACGTTGTCATTTGTCCATATTTGAATTCCCGGGTCAGCTTATAAATTTGACTTGTACTCTCAACAAATGACTGGAGCTTATATTGCTCAACAATTTGCTGATCACTTATCCCCTGTGGTCCTTGACGAATATGTTTGGCATAGTCCATATAATGGAATACCTCTGTTGTATGCTCCAGTTGTGGATCCTCATATTCTTCAAGTAACTGACTCTCCAAAATCATGCTGCTCGTGCCATCGAAAATAATGTGTGAGCACGGCAGAAGCAATAAGTGTTCCCGTAAATTCAAGCGAATCAATGCAATTCGGTATTGTAAAGATTTCGTCTGCTCATACGGTTCAAAATAAAGATGCGACATGATAGACGAAAGGAGCTTACGCTGGATTGGTATCGGATATGCCGATAGATCCACCATAGGTAAAGATAAGTTCTCCGGGATTGATCGGACTTCCCAAGTCCAACCCCCGTCCGATTGAATCAGTACGCTACGCAGTAATTCATGCCTGCGCATGAGCTGCTGAACAGCTGTGGACAGACGTTGCTTATCTACATAGTGATTCAGATGAATCACCGTGCCAGAAGAAGCAGGATGCTGCAAATGATAATGTTGAGCAGGTGCCAGTGGAAACTGTCCGATCGCCTCTGAGCTTAGCAAACTACCATTCCAAGTTGCATTCATTTCATCAATTATTGAAATAAATTCCATTGATTGAGAGTGAAGAACGTCTTCCTGTTCATCATCTGTTATTGTAATTTGGCCTGCATCCTCTCCACCCATAGGCACAATGTAATGCGGATGCAGGTCAGGATGTACATGAGACGGAATGAAAGCAACGATCTTATCAACCTGATCTGCTCGAAATGGATGTACTTGTAGAAACAGATAGTCTTGCTCATCAACCGACACAAATTGAAGCAAAGCTTGTACATCAAAAGTGTTGCTAATCCACTGTTCAGCTTCCGAAATACTGGAAATCCATGATGTGTTATGGTGTGTGTCACAACGTTCAGCTTGCAGCAAATCAGATAAACCACGAACAGTTTGATGTTGTAATACCTGATGGATTCCTAGATTGATACCTTTTTCCTGTGCTTTAGAGACAAGCAGTATAGCCTTTAGAGATTGACCTCCGAGTTCAAAAAAGTTATTGTCAATGCCTACCTTTTCCGCGCCAAGCACCGTTTGCCAAAGCTCTACAAGTTGTTGTTCTAATGCATTTCTCGGGGCAACGTATTCTTCATTCCAACTACCTGTCCCTTTCGGTAAGGGTAGCGCTTTGCGGTCGATTTTCCCATTCGGGGTCAGGGGCATATACTGCAACTGCATAAGGTATGAAGGAACCATGTAATTGGGTAACTTTTTCAGCAGCGTGTTACGCAGTTCGCTTACACTTACTTCACGTTCTGCCACATAGTATGCGACCAGTTGGTCTGGCCCCTGTTCTTCTGCATTTGACAGCACAATGGCCTCTTGCACAGCCTCCATTTTCAAAATTTGCGCCTCTACCTCACCCAATTCAATCCGATACCCTCTGATTTTCACCTGATGGTCGATCCGACCCAAGTACTCAATGTTGCCATCCGGCATCCATCTTGCCAAGTCACCCGTTCGGTACATCCGTTCATAACTTGCTTCTCCGCTACTAAACGGATTTTT
Source organism: Paenibacillus terrae (assembly GCF_005217525.1). Classification (GTDB taxonomy): domain Bacteria; phylum Bacillota; class Bacilli; order Paenibacillales; family Paenibacillaceae; genus Paenibacillus; species Paenibacillus terrae_C. The sequence continues at coordinate 637,603 of NZ_PNXQ01000016.1, forward strand.
CACAAATTTTTCAGCAGTCAACTCCGGACGACCCAGATAACCCCGCGCTAACCCCGGACCGGATACACACAGTTCACCCGGCACACCCACGGGAGCTAAACGACCATGCGCATCCACCATGTACACGCGATGATTCGGTATAGGACGCCCGATTGTAATCAGATCCTCAGCTCGCGGATCTTCAGACACGGACCATACCGATGTCGCGACCGAGTTTTCTGTTGGACCATAAGCATTGTAATACGCCACTTTCTCCTTCCACTTAAGCACCAGCTCTATTGAGGCTGCTGAGCCTGCTGTGACCAAAATGCGTAAGTCTGGCATACGTGCTGGTTCCAGATACACCGTATAGGTAGGTGGGAGTGTGGCCACTGTAATTCGATGTTCCGACATGTACTTCTCAAACCACTCATAATTCAAAATCGTCTCTTGTGTCGGTACGTACAATGTCGCTCCACTGAATAGCCCCTGGAAGATTTCCCAGCAGGATGCATCAAACGAATAGCTGGCGAATAACAACACATGATCTGATGAGATAATCTGTAGCGTTTGATCAAAATACGTTTTCAGATTGGACAATCCTCGGTGTTCCAGCATAACTCCTTTGGGCTGTCCCGTGGTTCCCGATGTATAAATAACATACGCGAGGTTATTTGAACCACTTACCGAATCTAGGTTTGAACCATCCTTGTGATATATGGATGTTTTCCCATTCAGGATCAGCACCTGACCCTCAAACATCCCTTTTTCCACCAGATGACTTTGCGTCAACAGCAGTTTTGTTCCGGAATCTTCCAGCATGTATTGGATTCGCTCCTGTGGATACGTCGGATCAATTGGCACATAAGCCCCACCAGCCTTGAGCACTGCCAATATGCCTACGATCATCTCAATAGAACGTTCAACAAGTAAACCAATTCGCTGATCTGACTGCACACCATAAGATCGCAGCGTTCTTGCCAATTGATTGGCGCGCTTATTCAGCTCACGGTAGGTCAACTGCTCTCCTTCGAAATACAAGGCGATCTGCTCTGGCGTCTGCAACACTTGCGCTTCAAACAAGCCGTGAATCGTCTGCTCGTGCGCGTACTCTGCTGCCGTATCTCCCCAAATCGCCAGAATTTGTTCGCGCTCCTGCTCCGTCACAATGTCCAACTCGCGCACTCGAATGTCCGGTTTCGCCACCACTTGCTCCAGCAGCTGTATTAGATGGCCCTGAATTTGTTCTACACTCGCACGGTCAAACACCAATGCATTGTAGCTAAAGCTCATTTGGATCGTTTTTCCTGGCAACACCGCCAGATTAAAGTCGTCGTTCGTTGACTCGGCTACCTTTGCTGTCCATAGGCTGAGGTCGAATTCTTCACTATCACTCATATGCCCCACTTCTTCCTCCACCAGAACATCTGCAAAAATGACGCTATGGTTGATCCAATCCTGAATGAGCTTAGATAGCCCCTGAATCTCATGGGGTGGATATGTGGCATGCACACGTGCATACTTGAGTAACTTTTCGTTTTGCTTCATTAATTCTGTGAACAAACTGTTTTCTCCGCCTTGGATACGCACAGGCATCGTGTTTATAAATGCTCCCGTCACTGCTTCTGTATTTGCCATATCAGCCGCCTGACCTACTACATGTACGCTGCCGAACACAACGTCCTCAGTTCCGTTATATCTTTGCAGTAAAATCCCCCATGCCGCCTGTAGTAACGTACTGACCGATACCTCTTCCTGCTCGGCGATTCGTCGTATTCCGACGGTCAGCTCCATACCCAGATCCAGATGTACATACTCCGCCTGATATGTTGTCTGATTCTGCTTTTTAGCCTGCGGTAAATGGGCTTGTTCCTCGTACCCGGCCAGATAGTTGCTCCAGTAGCGTAATGCTTTTTGGCGTTCTTGATGCTCTTTCAGAACAGGCACCGTTTCTTCCGTAGTGACCCATTCCAGCTCTCCAAGTGTTAGATCCGGGTTCACCACAACCGTCTCCACCAATCGTATAAAGTGGCGCGTCATCTGCTCTACTGTTTCCCGCTCATATAGCGATGTCGCATACTCTAATCCGAACCGAATACCCGCTGCTCCCTCACTGGCTTCCAGCGTCAAATCAAACTTTGCCGGGGCTTGCTCCATCCCATATGGACGGAAGCTCAGGTCAGCCAGCTTCAACTCGTTTTGCTCCGTGTTTTGCAACACAAACATCGTATCAAACAGCGGATTGCGGCTCATGTCACGCTTCACCTTCAGCTTGTCCACCAGTTCCTCAAATGGATAGTCCTGATGCTCATACGCCTTCAATGCATGTTTCTTCACATTCTCCACATAGCTACGGAATGTTTGCCCTGCGGTTGGGTAATTACGCATAGCCAGCGTCCCAACGAACATTCCAATGACTGGCTCCAGATCCGCATGCGGTCGGCCGGCTATCGGGCTACCTACAATAATATCCTCCTGCCCGGTGTACTGATGCAGCAATGCTGTATAGGCTGCCAACAGCACCATGTACAGCGTCGAGCCTGTTTCGGCCGCCAGCTCTTTCAGGCGCTGGCTGGCCTTCCCGTCCAATTCGAATTCCACTGTAGCCCCTGCTGTACTTCGCACCTCTGGACGAATAAAGTCGGTCGCCAGGTTCAAAACGGGTAACTCACCATCAAAGGTGTCCAGCCAATACGCTTCCTGTTGCTTTAACCAGCCCTGCTGCACTCCATTTTGCTGCCATACGGCATAGTCTCTATATTGTATCCGTAATGGAGATAACTTTTCATCGTTGTACAAGCGAACTAATTCATTGGCCAAAATATTGGTTGATACGCCATCCGAAATAATATGGTGCATGTCCAGCATCAACAGATACTGCGGTACTTTTTTTTCTCCTTGTACGCCCAAATCCAATAATCCCACACGTAACAGCGGAGCGGATTGTAAATCAAACGGACGCACAAAAGAACGAATACGTTTTTTTATGTTCGCACCTACAGCAAGCAAATCCTTTAAGGCACGATTTTCTAGTAATTTGCTATATTCGACCTCGAACAATACAGTATCGTGAATCCGCTGCATCGGCTTGTTGTCCACCATTTCAAAGCTAGTACGGAGGGTGGCATGACGTGAGATCAACTGATGAAACACTTCTTCTAACCTTTTAACATTGAGAGGTCCACTCACCTGGAACGCAGCGTACATATTGTAATTCACATCGTTAGGATCAAGTTGTTGCAGCATATACATCCGTTTTTGTGCCGAGGACAACGGATAAAAGTCACGTTCTTCCGTTACCGAAACCGACACATACGCCACCTGATTAAGATCTTTAAGCACTACCGCCAGTTGTTCAATTGTCGGCGCTTCAAAAATAATTCGTAACGAGATAGATTTGTTAAGTTCTTTGTGAATCTTCGAAACCAGCGTCATCGCACGTAGAGAATGTCCGCCGATCTCAAAAAAGTTATCTTTCACACCAATTTTATTCAATCCAAGCACATCTTGCCATATTTTTACCAACTTCGATTCCGCCTCCGTACGCGGCTCAGCATAATCTGCTCCGCTTTGCAGGCTGCCTTCCGGTGCTGGCAGTGACTTCCGATCAATTTTTCCGTTCGAGGTCAGCGGAATATGCTCCAACTGTACGAAGTATGCAGGCACCATATAATTTGGAAGTTCCTTAGCTAGCAAGCTGCGCAATTCACCCGCATCCACATCTTGTTCAGCTACATAATAGGCAACCAGTTGGTTTTGTCCTTGATTGTCTTCACGGACCAATACGACGACCTCTTGCACGTAAGCCACCTTCATCAGGTTGGTCTCAACTTCACCCAATTCAATTCGATAACCCCGAATTTTCACCTGATGGTCAACCCGGCCCAAATACTCTATATTCCCATCTGGTAGCCAGCGTGCTAAATCGCCCGTCCGATACATCCGTTCATAGTTCGCTTCACCACCAGCAAACGGATTTGGCACAAATTTTTCAACCGTCAGCTCTGGTCGGTTCAGATACCCTCGGGCTACGCCAACACCGCTGATACATAGCTCACCGAGTACCCCTATTGGTTGAAGCTTCCCATGCTCGTTTAGAATATATGCGCGCGTATTGTGAATAGGTTTACCCAAATTTACTGCTATTTCTGGTTCACACACGGAAGCCAGTACATCAATGGTTGTTTCCGTCGGTCCATAATGATTATTCAGAATGTATCCTTTGCTCACTATTTTTTCCTTTAATGAATCTTCCAACCGTTCGCCACCACAGATTAACGTATCTAAGCAAGGTATTTTGGCATCTTCAGATAAAAATGCTCTCATCAGAGCCGGTGGAATGTCTAGTACCCTGATATTATGAGTCTTAATATATTCGGTCAGTAGCTGCTTACTCAGCAGCGTTGCACGCCGGATACAATGCAGCTTGCCCCCATGCAGCAACGTCCCAAAGATCTGCTCAATACTTGGATCAAATGTATATTCTGCCGTCAGGATCATATCAAGTCCACCACTTATTGCGTAACGTTCCGAAAACCAGCTCACCGTATTAATTGCACTACGATGGTTGACCATGACCCCTTTCGGCTGTCCAGTCGTTCCTGAGGTATATAGAACGTATATCAGATGATCCACCCTGTCTGTGGACATCATCAAATTAGAGCCATCTGCACAATATATTCTGGAATCATCCAGTTCAAGAGTAATCCCGTTAAATGATATTCGTTCAGTAAATGCCCGTTGTGTCAGTACAATCTGCGCATCGAAGTCCTCCAACATATAATGGATACGTTCTGCTGGATATTCCGGGTCTATCGGTACATAAGCACCACCTGCTTTGAGAACTGCCAGTATACCAACGATCATCTCAATAGATCGTTCCACAAGTAGTCCAATTCGCTGCTCTGGCTGTACACCATAAGAACGGAGTGTTCTTGCCAATTGATTGGCGCGCTCATTCAACTCACGGTATGTCAGTTGTTCACCCTCAAAAAATAAGGCTACCTGTTCTGGCGTTTGCAAGACTTGCGCTTCGAACAAACCTTGAATTGTTTGCTCGCTTGGATATTCCACCGCCGTATTTCCCCAAACATCCAAAATTTGCTCGCGCTCCTGTTCCGTCACAATATCCAGTTCATTCACCAGGATATCCGGGTTTAGCACCACTTGCTTCAGCAGTTGCATCAAATGTCCCTGAATTTGCTCCATATGTTCGTGATCAAATACCAGGGCGTTATAAATAGCTCTCATTTGTATCGTTTTTCCCGGCACTACAACCAGATTAAAGTCATAATTTGTCTGCTTTATCCAATCGATTTCGTCAATACAATAGCGATCCTCATCGCTATCACCCAGTTGCTGAATTTCTTTCTCTACTGATACACGATCAAAAATAAGGATGTGATTAATTAAATCGTGATTTTGCTCTGACATCGCCTCAATTTCTTCGAGTGAATACACTTTATGGGCAAGGTTGGCCATAGAAAGCATTTGTTGTTGCTTGATCTCTTCCAAAAATCGACTATTATGACTAGTTCTAATGCGCACAGGTACAGTATTTATTTGCAGATCGAGGGCTTGCTCTTCATTCCGTACCACAGATGTGCTTTCTAAAGCCACACTACCAAACACTACATCATCCGTACTGTTATATTTTTGCAGCAGAAGTCCCCACACCGTTTGCACCAGTATTTGGATGGTTACCTCATATTCCTGAGCAATCCGTTGCAGCCCGCCCATCATGTCTGCATCCAAATGAAAGTCATGATATTCGGTCTGACGACTCCATGTCTTATTCATTCGAGCCTGCGGTAAGCGAGATTGACCCTCGTACTCCTTCAAATACGCTCTCCAGTAATTCAAAGCGGCATTATGATCTTTGTAATCTGAATAATCAATATGTCTACTTTTGGCAAGTGTATTAAGTGTAGACATTTCATTTAACCTTGATAAAATCAACTGTTCTTCATTATCAGACAAAATATTCATGTCAGCCAGTCGTAATCTACTATCCTGGGTGATTGTCTCCAAAATCTTTATATAATGCTCTGCCAACTTCCTGATTGTCTCTGGCTTAAATAACTTAGTAGCATATTCCCAAACAAGGGTCACTCGATCTTGTTCTTCAGTCACAAGCAATGAAAAATCGACCTGGGCTACGCCAACATTATATTCCTCCGGTTTAAATTGGACCCCCTCGACCTCCAAAGTGTTCATCCCGACATTTTGCAAACTGAACATCGTATCGAACACAGGATTTCGGCTGACATCACGAACCAGTTCAAGTTGATCTACTAGTTCATCAAATGGATATTCCTGATGCTCCAGTGCCAACAATGTGCTTTGCTTGACCTCCTGTAAAAAGGACTGGAACGTCAGTGTCGATTGCGGGTAATTGCGGAGCGCCAGTGTATTGACGAACATCCCGATCATCGCTTGCGTATCCACATGTTCTCTTCCAGCCACAGGCGAACCTACAATGATATCTTCTTGACCCGAATACTTGGCCAGCAACACGTTATACGCTGCTAAAAGCACCATGAAAAGCGTTGATTCGGTATTTTGGGCTAGTTGGTATAAGGATTTTGCCAACTTTCCATCCAATGTGACCGTCAAACTATCTCCTTCAAAACTTTGTGTCTGCGGTCGCGAAAAGTCTGTAGGCATTTGCAGAACGGGAAGCTCTCCATTCAAAGCCCCTAACCAATAGGGTCTATGCTCCTTCCATTTACTGCCAATGATTTGCTGCTGTTTCCAAGCCACAAAGTCCTTGTAATGAAGCTGAATGTCAGCAAGCTCTCTGCCCTGATAACGCCGGATGATCTCATCCATCATAATGGTCATAGAAAAACCGTCCGCAATGATGTGATGCATATCCATCAGGAGCATAAAACCGCCCTGAATAAATTCGAACAGTTTAATGCGGAGCAAAGGAGCTTTATCCAAGTAAAAGGGCCGAATAAACGAGATTCGTGCCTGCGCTGCCTCTTCTTGCGGAATCCGTGAGAACGGTATTTCAAACGTCATCGTGTCCCGGATTTTTTGTACAATCTCCCCAGCCTGCAGTTCAAAATATGTCCGGAAGGACTCATGTCTTAAAATAACTTCCCTAGTAGCTTCAATAAACTTTGAAACTACCAAGTCTCCTTCTATGAGGAGCTGACCTGAAATATGGTAGGCTGTTCCGCCACCCAATTGATCCAGTGCGTACATCCTTTTTTGGGCTGAAGACACCGGGTAAAAAGGCTCGGGGGCCACAGGAACAATCGATTCATGTGCTTGCTGCTGCCCTCCGACAATAAATGCAGAAAGTTCCGCAATCGTTTGCAAATCGAAAATGCGGCTGAGTGGGATATGTACACCCAACTCCTTGTTCACTTTAGACAAGATGACGGTCGCTTTTAACGAATCCCCACCCAATTGGAAAAAGGATTCATGACGGTTAACTTCGGACAGATTTAAAACGTCTTTCCAAATAGTCGTCAGCTTCTCCTCAGCGGCTTGTACCTCAGAACCAACATCCTTTGCTGCATTAACACTTGCTTTTCCCACTTCTAGCAGGACTTGCAGATCCGGCTCTCCATTTGCTAAGAGAGGAATACGATCCATCTTAATGCACCAACGAGGCCGCGTATAATCCGGAAGGAGTCTATTCACAGCTTGCTTCAGCTCGGATTCTTCCCAAGGCTTTGAAGCGGCTGCCACAACATAGGCGGTTAAATGCAATACTTCACCGGCTTCATTCGTTTGCGGGGTAATCAAGCAATCACTTAGTTGGAAAGTTTGCAGCAAGTGTTTCTCCAGTTGTTCCAAATTCACTTGATGTCCGCGGATGCAGATGCTTCGGTCCAAATGACCGATATGTAAAAGCTTCGCTCCACCTTCCACGTAAGCCCATTCCCGGGTCGTTCCCAAAATTCCGCTGACTGCCGAGGCCTGGTAGACCTCCCCTGCTGTTCCGACAGGTGCTGGTTGCTTGTATGCATCAAGCACACAAGGATAATTACCGTTAGAATCGACGTAATCAGTCCATGTAGCCCGAAGTCGCTCCTGTCCCACAACATCAAGTAAAGAAATCGAGGATACACGAATTTCCTCATTCTCCACAATCAAATGCAGCAGGTGGAGGAAGTATTCTGACCACGTTTTAACGATATTTTCTTGAAAAATATCTGTATTATAGTCAAAGTCAAGACGCAACTGCTTCTGTACCTCCGTAACGTTCAAAAACAGCTCGTATTTACTGAAAGATATTTCGTTTTCAAGCACTTCTACATCCAATTGGTGGAAGTAAAAACGAGGAATCGGCCGATCCATATTAAACACAACGTTCATTACTGGCAAATATTTTAATCCTAGTGGGGCCAGTCCGGCAAAGCTGTATTTCTGGTAGGCCTCCAACTCATTCATCCGGTGTTTGACCGTTTGCGCAAATGAATTAAATGAAACGTCAGAGCACACTTCGCTAATGACCGGAAGCATATTCACACAGTTACCAATCAGCGAAAAAGCATCCATTTGCGCTTGTCCTGCTGTCGGTATGCTTACCATCACTTCTTTTTGGCCTGTCAGGCGATGCAGAAAAACCTGAAATGCAGATAAAAGGGTGATGAATAAACTGTTTCCGAGTTTGATACTTACGTTTCTCAGCCGTTGAACTAACGGTGCCTCCAGAATCAAAGTATGTCTGCTTCCGTGGGAAGATGGCATCATTAGCCCACGCACCGGAGAAGGTAAATCTAGCACAGGCAGGGACCTCTTTAGTACAGCCGACCAAAACGTAACAGCTTCCTCTCCTCCAGACCTCAACTGATCATGCTGCCAAACGGCATAGTTCCGAAATGATACCGGATCGGGTAGAGTAACAGCTTCATTGCGGACTAACGCGGAATAGATGTGCTCTAACTCCCGCATGAACACTCCCATCGACCAGCCGTCCGCAATCAAATGGTGAAAGGTAAATACACCAATGTGCTCTACAACTGATATTTTCAGCAATTGAACACGGAATAATGGCGTATAAGGTATTAATGGGAACGGAATTGTGCTATCCTTGGCCAGCCAATTTCGGACGTACTGTTCCTGTTCATCTGGCGAGTAGTCGCTAAAATCATGCAATGGAACGCTAATCTTCATTGCAGATGTAATCACTTGTGTCTCTCCATCATCATTCATAAAGGTACGCAAAGCTTCGTGTCGGTTCACGATGGTATGCACTGCCTCGGTAAAAGCTTCGGGCTGAAGCGGGCCACAAAAACGCAGCAAAGCTGTTTCATGTAAAGATTGTGAGTCATTTCCTTCTGATACCGTAGCGAACCAAAGCTGCTTTTGATCCGGGGTAAGTGCAATAACAGTTTCCTGAGCGACCAATGTCTCCGTTTCTGGAGGCATGGATACCGCTAGAGCTTGCTTTTCCAGACCTGGGCCGCTTCTGTTCGACGGCAGGTCGGACAGGAAGGCTCCTTTACGAAGGCCGCTTACGCTGTCCTTGACTGCTTGTACGATCTTTGCACTGTTTTCCTCGGGGTGATATACAGTGGTAGTGTTCACATGTGCTATGGTATGATCCCGCAGCACCTCAAGCTGACGTGACATTAAATGAAGCTGTTGCTCCAAAATGCGTTCTAAGCCCACAGGCGCGGATATCGAAAGGTTCTGTTTTTCATACGTTTGTAACACATAAGGGGCCGTATGTTCTATCTCATTACCTGGGATCTCCACAGGACTTTCTACCACCTTCTGATTCGCAGACTCAATGGGGATAACTACTCTTTCTGCCACATAATTTGTCAACAATTCCAACGTGGTTAGCGTATCAAAAAACTCATTCATAGGTATGTCAAATCCAAGCGCATCCTTGATGCTATGACGGACTTGAGATAGAGTAATGGAATCCAGCCCTAGCTCTAAAAAATGCGTTTGTGGCTCTATTTCATCTTCGTTAAGTTGGGTCACATTTCCAATCATCCTGACTAGTTTTTGTCTAACATGGGCTTTGTGCTGGTTAAGGGCTGATTCTGTCGCGGAATACTTGTTCGCCATATTTATATACTCCTTTATCGCTGGGTTTTTAGAAGCTCGTCTGGCATCTCGTAAATAATTGAGACAATCTTGTATGCTCAATTGGACGTAAAAAATTTCATATCGCGAATTTTTCCCCAAATTCAAAGCATCCTACATACCTTCGATAAAATTCAGTAACACACCCGATTCGGCTTTCTGACAAGAAACACCCGTATTCGAAGCCTGTGCCTTGGAGAGTCCGATATATACGCCAACCTTCCAAATTGTGAACGCTCATCGGTCTATGAACACATGATAAAGCTCTAGCTAATTGAGCTCACCTCCATCCGAAATTATACGAACACTTGACAATTCATGGTTAGCTGCTGCTTAGAATTTAAAATATTCCAAAAAAATTGTTAGACGAAGCGTTTCATTCGACAAGAAGGTGGCAAAACAAAAATGTTTTCACAATTCGAGCATTAACATGCATATGTACGGAAATCATTATTACTGACAGTAGAAGAATCATTTTAATAAAAAACAAGTTTTAAAAAGGAATAGAATGATGGAATAGCATTTCGTGGTGTGAGTAAAATATTGTGTGATCTTGGAAGTGGGTAAAAATGGAAGTATAGTGAAACCTTATATTTACAGCAAAAGATTTCAGTATCATAGATGAAATTGATAACATAACGTCGATGTAGGACAGGATGTTTTAATTATTAAATAAGCGTAACATATAACTATTTATTTACATGATAAAATATAAATTCGAAATATGTCAATGATTTTTAAATTCCTTCAACATAAATAATTTGGAAAATAAACAATTCTGCTTCATAACACTTTTCGCCTATCAAAAGTCGCCATAAAGCGACAGAAAATACAGGGACCTATAACGGTCAATACCAGCTTCTCCATGGAATCATTCGATTGTTGCTGAGGTTTGTTGTACAATAGACTCCATATGGGGATTTCTGTGCAGAGGACTGCCGGAATCCTGAATTGACTGTTGAAGGATGGATTGTACATGTATGTAGCACAAGAATGGAAAGATTATGAAGTAGTGGATACAGGCGGCGGCGAAAAGCTGGAGCGTTGGGGCGATATTGTCCTGCGGCGGCCTGATCCGCAAATTATATGGCCGTTGTCCCAGGAAACAGCCGAGTGGCGCGATGTTCATGGACATTACCACCGCAGTTCCTCTGGCGGCGGTAGCTGGGATATGAAAAAGCCTACTCCCGAGCGCTGGACGATCAGCTACGGGCCGCTTAAATTCCACATTAAACCGACCAGCTTCAAGCATACCGGTCTTTTTCCGGAGCAAGCAGCGAACTGGAGCTGGATGATGGATAAAATTAAAGGCGCTGGCAGACCGATTTCGGTACTGAACCTGTTCGCCTACACTGGGGGAGCCACTACTGCCGCAGCGTATGCTGGAGCAAGTGTTGTCCACGTGGACGCCGCCAAGGGCATGGTACAGTGGGCGAAGGAAAACGTGCAATTGTCCGGCTTAGCCGACCGTCCGGTACGCTTCATCACAGACGACGTATTCAAGTTCGTACAGCGGGAGCAACGCCGGGGAAACCGATATGATGCGATCATTATGGACCCTCCTTCCTACGGGCGCGGACCCAACGGAGAAACATGGAAGCTGGAAGAAAGCCTGTATCCGTTTCTGGAATCCTGCATGAGCATCATTTCCGATCAACCGTTGTTCATGCTGATTAACTCTTATACCACAGGGATTTCGCCTACCGTACTGCGCAACATGCTGAGTATGACGATGCAACAAAAGTATGGCGGTCAAATCAGCGCTGGTGAAATCGGATTGCCGATTACCCGCTCGGGGCTGAATCTGCCTTGTGGTATTCTCGGACGCTGGGAGGCTTAATTCCTCCTATGACTCCAGATGAACTTACCCGGCACGGGCATGCCCAGCTGAATATCCCTGTTCTATATGAGGACAACCATGTTCTGGCCGTTGTAAAGCCTGTCAACGTTCCGACACAAGAAGACGCCAGCGGTGATCCTGATCTGCTGTCTTTACTCAAGGAAGACCTTAAAATCAGACACGATAAGCCTGGTAATGTCTTTTTAGGACTGGTTCACAGACTGGATCGGCCTGTAGGCGGTGCCATGATCTTTGCCAAGACGTCCAAAGCCGCTTCTCGGCTGTCAGAGTCGGTTCGAGGCCGTAGTTTCCGCAAGATGTATGCAGCGGTTCTAAACGGTGTTCCCGCGGCCCCACAAGGCCGTCTGACCCATCATCTGCTAAAGGACAGTCGTACTAACACGGTCCAGGCAGTTCGTCCCGGTACGGCCGGGGCCAAAGAGGCCATTTTAGAGTACCAAGTGCTTGGACAAGCAGATGGTCTCAGTCTTGTACAAATTGAGCTACACACCGGACGCTCGCATCAGATTCGTGTACAGATGCAGGCTATCGGTTGTCCTCTATACGGGGATCAAAAATACGGTGGCAACCTGAGCCGCCCAGGTCAACAATTGGCGCTCTGGTCTCTGCTTGCCGGAGCACCGCATCCGGTTAGCAAGGAGAACATGAGCTTCCACTCGTTCCCTCCAGCCCAATTCCCATGGAGTGAGTGGCCCAAATCGCTTTATGAAAGTATGCTCAAAGCTGAGCATTGAGCAGGCATATACAAAAAGAACCGGCAATGCATGTAATCAAACCAACATGCATTGCCGGTTCTTTTTTGTTAAAAATCTGATACTCCCCCCACCCTTATGACGAGGAGACCACAGACTGCCCTTTCTTGCTGTTCACCAACTGCTGACGGGGCAGAGCGTTTTGAGCATTCGTATTCTTGATGAAAAATGCCAAAATCAGGGCCATCACACTCAACAGCGTCGCAATGATAAAGGCTGAGTTGATACCATAAATCGTAGCCTGGTTGCCTGCTGCCAGCATCTCTGCTTTATTTGTAACAGATAATCCCTCAGATACAACAATATTCGTCAGACGGTTGCTGCTTTGAGTCGACATCACCGTCACCAGAATTGCTGTTCCGATTGAACCGGAAATCATACGCAGTGTATTACTCATCGCAGTACCATGCGCATTCAATCGTTGCGGAAGCTGGTTTAACCCGGCCGTTTGGATCGGCATCATCAGCAATGACATCCCGAACATCCGAACCGTATAATTAGCCAGCAGCGTCATGTAGGTCGTTGTCTCGGTCAAGCGTGTGAACTCCCAAGTCGTCACAGCTAGGATCAATAAACCGATCACAGACAACCATCGTGCTCCGATCCGGTCGAAAATAGCCCCGGTTACAGGAGACATCACCCCCATCAGAATCGCCCCCGGCAACATCAGCATACCGGACTCAATCGGTGAAAAGCCGCGGATATTTTGCAAATAAATCGGCAGTAATATCATACCGGCGTACAAAGCCATCGTCACAATGACATTAATGATTGTCGTCAAGCTATACACATCATATTTGAAGATACGGAACTCCAGCATAGGTTCATCAACCTTCAGCTGGCGAACAATAAACAGAATCAGCGCGATCGTCCCCACAATAAGCGTAGACAGGACCGGAATACTTCCCCAGCCCGATGTTCCTGCATCACTAAATCCATATAACAGTCCACCGAAACCAAGCGTAGACAAAATGATGCCGGGAATGTCCAGCTTAGGCTTGGACTGCTCCGTTACATTTTTCAGGAAAATAAATCCGATCACAATCGAAATCACTGAAATCGGCAGGATGATCCAGAACAGTACCCGCCAGTCGTAATGCTGGACTATATAACCAGATAAGGTTGGTCCAATCGCTGGAGCAAAACCCATCGCAATCCCCAGTGTTCCCATCGCCCGGCCACGACGCTCAATTGGGTAGATGTTCAAGATAACGACCATCATTAAAGGCATCATAATACCCGCACCCGCGGCCTGAATGAGACGTCCGATCAGCAATATGCTAAAGCTCGGCGCAATAGCGCACAACAGCGTGCCGATTGAAAAGATAATCATCGCACTAATAAACAATTTACGAGTGGAAAAACGCGCAATCAAAAATGCGGTCACTGGGATCAATACCCCGCTCACGAGCATAAAGCCCGTACTAAGCCACTGAGCCACATTGGCATCTACATTCAGATCACTCATCATTTTCGGTAAAGCCACACTTATCAACGTCTGGTTTAAAATCGCAACAAACGCGCCAATCAACAGAGCGGCCACAATGGGTGCTCTGCGTACATTACCTGGTAGTGTCATTTGAGGACTGCTCAAGTTGATTCATTCCCTTCGGTGTCAATTTCATTATCATTTGTTTATGGATATCCAGAACCATGTCCAGATGCTCCTTCGGGATGTCCAGAATGGGCAAGACGCGCTCCATCCACATGACGTCTACTTTTTGCATGATGTCTTTTCCTTCCGGGGTAAGCGTCAGCACTAAGGATCTGCGATCATGCTCATGCCGTCCGCGAGCGATATATCCTGCCTTGGTCAAGCGGTCAACCACCCCGCTCATGGAGCTACACCCCATATGGGCTATGTCTGCCAGCTCGGATAACCCGATATTGGGTCGTTTATTCAGAATCGCCAAAGCCATGTGCTGAACGGCTGTCAGTTCCAAATGCTGCTCCTCATTCCAGAAGGCATAAAATATCGTTTTGTTAACCTCCCTTACCGACTGAATAATCCGGTACACCTCAAGTCTGTCTTCCTCTCTGTCACTCATTGGAACCATCCTTCTTCCCATTACCCAATTCACATTCCATATACATAATCAAGCAACTATTCGTATACGAAATGTTATTTATGTATAACTAATTTTATCATGTTATATGTAAATGTCAACATTCACCCCTGTAACAAATATAAGTATTGAAAAGAGCAGATGAAACTTGCAGAATACAGAAAGCCATTTAAAAAAGGTGTCAACAGCTACAAAATGTGGTTTTTCAGCACAAAAACGCGGATATGTGTGACCCCTTTGGCCAGCCTTATCCGCGCATTTTTATTTAGAATATGAAAGAGGAGATGCTTACTCCGCTCGCTCCATTTGTTCCTTTACTGCCTTTGTCTCGTTTACCGATGCAGAAGTTTTCGTTTTTGTGGTGATTTTACCTAACAAATAAACCAGCAAATTTTGATTATGCTGCGAAATGCGGTTTAGTACAGAACCCAGAAAATCATCCCTTATTTGCAATCCACGTTCCGCTTCTTCTCTTCCTTGATCCGAAATGACAATCCATACGATTCTGCGATCCTTTACGTCTCTAAAGCGGGTGACCAGGCGATTCCGCTCCATCCGGTCTAGCAGCATCGTAACGGCCGCAGGTGTGGTTGCGAGGTACGGGATCAGTTGAGACGGTTTCATGCGGCCGTAATCGTTCAGAACCTCCAGCACCGTAAGCTGAGCCTCAGTTAATGATGGAGCCAACTGCTGCTCCATATGAACCTTGTAATCCTTAGCCATTCTGGACCAGATTTTCGCAAATTCGGTCGTTTGCATTTTGCCTCACTCCTTTGAATAACAGGGTCAGTAAAAGCATCATAGTTACCGTATGGGCCACCGTCCGGATTGTATTTCATCACATTAAATTTTCGCCATTCAGCTCCGGTTTCCTGCCGTTTTTGGAGCATCAATTGAAAAGGGGAAGGAAGTCTCACTTCGGTTTTGGAGGCTGGTCAAGGTTCGACAGCATGACGGCAAAAAGGTCCTCTTTCGTGCCGGAATGGCACGAGAGGACCTCTCTTTTTCGAGCTAAAAAACGCTTGACTTTCCTGTTATTCTATGGACCGGGAAGTCTGCGACTCACTACGAGGCAGCACATTCACAATTTCGTCCTTCTTCTCCACAGGAGCCAGCAGCTTGCCTGTATCCTTGCGGTCAGCCAAAGGAGCCTTTTCCGAAAGGAAGGACATCGTCTGTCCATCTGCAGTGATCGCAAACAATTGAATAGCTTCACGGCAATAGAAGGCAGCCACAATCCGAGTTCCGTTCGAACGTACCCGTTTGCCTTCCTTGAATTCGAAGGTGGTGATTCCTTTACCGCCTCGTCCCTGAGCAGGATAATCCAGCAGAAGCGTACGCTTGCCATAACCGGATTCGGTCAGCACCAGCACTTCTCCTTCATCCTCTTCCACCCACAGCGCTGCGACAATTTCATCGCCTTCCGCCAGTTGTATACCTTTGACACCAGCCGAAACGCGACCCATCGCATTAACCTCTTGCTCCTTGAAACGTATGCTCATCCCCGCACGGGTAATCAACATAATATCCCGGGTGCCGTCGCTTAGCGTTACCGATAATACCTCATCGTCCCCTGCTACCTTGCAGGCCGCTACAGCACTGGAGCGTTTCGTAGCATATTCTTTCAGCTCGGTTCGCTTCACTTGACCCTTCTTCGTTACAAACACCAGACTTTTGCCGATTTCCTCCATGTTTTTGATCGGAATGACACTCACGATCCGATCATCCTTGGTTAAAGGAATGACGTTAACAATCGGAGTTCCCGGCTCTTTCCACTTATACTCTGGCACCTGATGCACAGGCAATAAGAAATATTGTCCGCGCTGAGTGAAGACGAGCAGCACATCAAGTGTGTTGACATCAAGCAACTGGGTGACATAATCCCCTTCCTTAACGCCAGAAGCTGAGCGCTCCCCACCGGAACGGGTGAAGGACAGCATACCTGTACGCTTCACATAGCCGTCTTTGGAAAGAGTCAGCAATACATCCTCTGCCCCAACCATGACTTCCAGATTCACCTTAATCTCTTCAACTTCACCCTGTATGTCTGAACGGCGGTCAATGCCGTACTTTTCACGGATTTCCAACAATTCTTTGCGGATCAAGCTGATCAGTTTGCGATCACTTTCCAAGATAGAACGGTACTGTGTAATCTTTTTCTGGATTTCATTTAATTCCTTTTCCAGCGTAGTGATTTCGAGATTTGTGAGACGGTACAACTGCAAGGTCAAAATAGAATCTGCCTGACGTTCGCTAAAGCCAAACATCCATTGCAAATTATTTTGCGCGTCCTGGCGATTTTTGGAAGCTTTAATGGCCGCAATGACCTCATCCAGAATGTTAAGCGCCTTGACCAAACCTTCCAACACATGGGCACGATCCTCCGCTTTTTCCAGCTCAAACTGGATACGGTGCGTGACAACCTCACGCTGATGGGCGATATACGCTTCCAAAATCGACTTCAAACCAAGCTGATGCGGCGCTTTGTTCACAATGGCTACCATGTTGAAGTTGTATGCCACCTGAAGGTCGGTTTTTTTCAGCAGATATGCCAAAATCCCTTCCGCATCGGCTTCCTTCTTCAGTTCCACCACAATTCGCAGACCGTTCCGTCCACTCTCGTCACGAACCTCAGCAATCCCTTCCACCTTTTTCTCCAGACGGATATTCTCCATGGCGGTTACGAGCCTTGATTTAACAATCTGATATGGAATCTCCGTAATCACCAGTTGCTGCTTACCTCCGCGCAAAGACTGTATTTCCGTTTTGGAACGGATATAAATACGTCCTTTGCCTGTACGATAAGCGTCTTTAATTCCTTCGCCACCCATAATCAGCCCGCCAGTCGGGAAATCTGGGCCTTTAATAAAGGTCATAATCTCTTCCAGCTCAATATCCGGCTTTTCCATCACGGCAATGCTGGCGTCAATGACCTCGCGTAAGCTGTGCGTCGGAATTTCAGTCGCAAATCCGGCCGAAATCCCACTGGAGCCGTTTACTAGCAGATTCGGATAACGGGATGGCAATACAACCGGCTCCTTGGCCGAGTTATCAAAATTATCCTTGAATAAAACCGTTCGTTTTTCAATGTCACGCAGCATTTCCATCGCGATAGGAGAGAGACGGGCCTCCGTGTACCGCATAGCTGCCGCCGGATCATCGTCCTGGGAACCCCAGTTGCCGTGACCGTCCACCAGTACGTGACTCATTTTCCAAGGCTGCGCCATCCGCACCATACCATCGTAAATCGACGAGTCACCGTGGGGGTGATAATTACCCATAACATCCCCGACGGTTTTGGCAGATTTCCGATAAGCTTTATCCGGTGTGTTGCCGGAATCGTACATGGAGTACAGAATCCGGCGCTGTACAGGCTTTAATCCATCTCGCACATCCGGTATCGCCCGATCCTGAATAATATATTTGGAATATCGGCCAAATCGGTCACCGACCACTTCCTCCAGAAAAGCTGGCAAAAATTGCTCCGATAAGCTCATGTATACACCTCATTTGATAGCACTACTCTACATATTCCGTAAAATCTACGTTTTCCACAATCCAGCGCTTGCGCGGATCAACCTTGTCGCCCATCAGTGTGGACACACGGCGTTCAGCCTTGGCTGCATCCTCAATCTGGACGCGAAGCAAGGTACGTGACTCGGGATTCATCGTCGTTTCCCATAGCTGATCCGGGTTCATCTCCCCGAGTCCTTTATAGCGTTGAAGCTCAAAATTCCGCCCAAATTCCTTTAAGTAATTTTCAAGCTGCTCGTCAGTCCAGGCATAACGTACTGTTTCGAGCTTACCCGACTTACGGGTTATCTTATACAATGGGGGTTGAGCAATAAATATGCGTCCCGCATCAATCAGCTCTTTCATATACCGATAAAAGAATGTTAGCAGCAACACTTGAATGTGAGCGCCATCCGTATCCGCATCCGTCATAATGATGATTTTGGAATAATTGCTGTCTTCCAGCATAAACTCTGTTCCTACCCCCGCCCCGATTGCTGCTGTAATCGCGCGGTACTCATCATTTTTCATAACATCCACCAGCTTGGATTTCTCCGGGTTCATCGGCTTACCCTTCAATGGCAAAATAGCCTGAATTTTGGAATCCCGTCCCTGCTTCGCCGATCCTCCAGCCGAATCACCTTCCACGATAAACAGCTCATTTCGTGTAAAATCCTTGGACTGCGCAGGCGATAGCTTGCCGTTCAGATTAGAGCTTTCACTGCGTTTCTTGCCGGAACGCATTTCGTCACGGGCCTTACGTGCTGCTTCACGGGCTCTGGATGCCTGTACTGCCTTTTTGATTAACGTTTGCGCGACCTGAGGATTTTCTTCCAGAAAACGCTGCATCTGCTCTGATACAATAGCATCCACCGTACTGCGTGCGGAGGCGCTGCCTAGCTGATCCTTCGTCTGACCGACGAATTCAACCTCGGCCATCTTGACACTGATTACGGCCATCATTCCCTCGCGCAAATCATTGCCTTCCAGATTCTTATCCTTTTCCTTCAGCATTACCGTGCGTCGCGCATAGTCATTCATGACACGGGTGTAAGCGGCTTTGAAGCCAGTTTCATGCGTCCCCCCGCCGCGTGTCGGAATGGAATTGACAAACGAAGCAATCGTTTCGGTATAACCTGAGTTGTACTGAATGGCGATTTCCACCTCAACGTCTTCCTTCTCCGCGTTAAAGTGGATGACGTCATGCAGCACGTCCTTGCCTTCATTCAGAAAAGCGACAAATTGGCTTGCTCCGCCCTCATAAAAATATTCATCCGATTTCCCGCTCCGTTCATCTTTAAGCTGGATACGAAGACCCGAGTTCAGAAAAGCAATTTCCTGAAGACGCTCGGCCAACGTATCGTAGTTAAAATGAATACCTGTCTGAAATACGCGAATATCCGGCTTAAATGTAATTTTGGTGCCCGTCTTGTTAGTATTGCCCAGCACTTCAAGGCCTGTGGTCGGTTCCCCGACATGCTCCACGCCCTTCTTGTCCAGCCAATATTCAAACCGCTGACGATGAATCTTGCCGTCCCGGTAAATTTCCACTTCAAGCCATTCCGAAAGAGCGTTCGTTACTGACGCGCCCACACCGTGCAGCCCCCCGGACTTTTTATATCCCGAACCGCCGAACTTACCTCCGGCGTGCAAAATGGTAAATACAACCTGAGGTGTAGGAATTCCCGTTTTGTGCATTCCCGTAGGAATACCGCGCCCGTTGTCTGTTACTGTAACGGAACCGTCCTTATGCATTGTAATGTCAATGCGGGAGCAAAACTTGGCAAGATGCTCATCCACCGCGTTGTCCACAATTTCCCATACCAAATGATGTAGTCCCGAAGAACTGGTGCTCCCAATATACATGCCCGGCCGTTTGCGAACTGCCACAAGCCCTTCGAGCACTTGAATGTCGTCCACGCCATATTCCAAAGCTCCGTTCTGAGTGCCGGACGCTTCCGCAGACAAGTCGATTTTGTCGACCATTCATGCTCCCCCTTTGTCTAATCGTAACCGTGTTTTGCCTTATTCTTGATGACTTTCACCAAAAATGCAAACAGATGTTTTCTTTTACCTTGTCCATTTTAATTCAATATATCCCGTTTCGTAAAGACGGCGAATGAAACAATTAGCGCCGCCCCCCCCCAAATACCCAGTACAGCCAAAGAAAACGGCAAGGTCATCCCCTCAATCGGGGCAGGGCTTCCTGATAAATAATCGGTCAATTCAAGGTTAACCATAAATAAATATTTGGCGCTCTGCCAGGACGAGGCCATGTTCGTTAAAATCGTGCCTGAAATAAGCGCAGCCATCATTACCACAATGCTTGCCGCCGTACTACGTACAAGTACAGAAACCATAAAAGCAAGCGTGGCTACCACGAGACTGACGAACCAGATCAATCCGGCCTGCAGCATCAGATAATACCATTGCGGGATCGCATGTACCGCAGACATATCCACCGTCGATCCAACAATTTGGAAGCCCGTAAATACCGGAACATTAAAGCCGCGAAAGCCAAAAAACAAGCCTGATATAAGATAACTGATCACAAACACAGCCAAAATGATGAGCGAAACGAACATATACAGCGTTAGCAGCTTGCTCAGCAGCACCTTCCACCGCCTGACAGGACGGGTCAGCAGCATTTTTATGGTGCCCGTCGTCCGTTCTCCTGAAACCAGATCGGAGGCAATCGCCATAATAAGCAATGGAACGAACAAATTAATGGAATTGTCCATAAACTCTCTAGTAAAGGTTACGCCACTTGGCTCATTCGGGTTAACGTCATTTTCCAGATAATATTGCATTTGTTGAACAAATACTCGTCTGTAGGTCTTCCACTCCTCTGGAACCCGGTCACTCCCCAGCGAATTTTGGTTATCCGTAATGGCCTGACGCAGCTCCAGCCGCCAGTCATTGCCGAATTTTTCGCGGTTATTTTCCGCCACCTTCATCTGAGCGTACGTAAAAATCGGCACAAGCACAAGCAAAACAAGTAAAATGACATAAAATCGTTTCTTCTTGATGATTTTGAGCGTTTCATTTTGTACGAGCGGTAAAATGTTATTCAAGAATCTCACCTTCCGTCATTTTCAGGAATAGCTGCTCCAGTGTAGGGTTGATTTTGGTTACACCTTTAACGGAAATACCGGAAGCCGTCATTTGTGCGACCAGCTCCGCGATATGCTCTTCGTCCATTTCTGTAAAAATAGCATCCGCTCCGCTGCCTGCAACAATGCTGTCATCAATCAGTTCATCGGCATTCGTAATAATTTGTACATGCGGAGAGTCTTTCAACAGGGCAAGACCCTGATCATGAGGCTCCAGTTGCCATACAGCCATACGCGAATGTGTTTCAACCAATTCCCGCACACCGCCAACAGCAAGCACCCTTCCCCGGCTAATAATCGCGACACGATCACACAGCAACTGGATTTCACTAAGCAAGTGACTGGAAACAAATACAGCCATGCCCTCTGCCGCTAGCAGACGGATAAAAGCTCTCATTTCCTTGATTCCCTTGGGGTCCAATCCGTTTGTCGGTTCATCCAGAATAAGCAGCTTGGGTCTGCCAAGCAATGCCTGAGCAATACCAAGTCGCTGGCGCATGCCGAGAGAATATGTACTTACCTTATCATGAATACGGCGATCCAGCCGCACCAGCTCCACCACTTCACGAATGCGCTGTTCATCCACGCCAGGCTGCATCCGGGCAAAATGCTCCAGATTCTCCCACCCTGTCAGGTAACTGTACACCTCCGGATTTTCCACAATAGAACCGATATGCTGCAATGCCTGCTCCGGGTCGCGGTTCACATTATGACCGCATACAGTAATGGTGCCCTCCGTAGGCTTGATCAGATCAACCAGCATACGGATGGTCGTTGTTTTTCCGGCCCCATTGGGACCGAGAAAGCCAAAAATTTCACCCGCACGTACATCGAATGTTACATCATGGATAATCATTTTGCGTCCGATACGCTTTTTGACGTGCTGAACAGAGAGAACCGTTTCGTTGTCGTTTCTGCCTCCGTCTGCACTGCCAATCTGGTTGTCGGAATGATAGTCGGATACTCCATCTGTATTTATCGAATCCTTTGCTATATCGATCCCGGTCTTGTCAGCAGATTGGATGCCCATCACTTGTTCCCTCCCTTCTTCACATCAGCGGGCTGACTGCTCGTGGACTGCTGTCCATTCCCTGTATTGTCGCCTTCCTTGGCCGCTGCTACCGCAAACCCTTGAGCGATACGCTCAGCAATTGCCTGATAGCCCTGACCGTTAGGATGAAAGTGATCAGTGGATAAATAAACCGGCAAATTTTGCTGAAATAAATCGAAGGTTGGAATTAGCGTCATATTACTGTTTTGGTTGGTAACTGCCATAGCAGCCAGGTTCCATTCCGTCACGACAAGATTTCCCGGAATTTTCATTTCCGGCAGGTCACTAAATGGATTATATAGTCCAACGTATATAATTTTAGCCTTCGGATTGATTTCTCCGACCTTTGTCAGCACTTTTTGCAAACGCTTGGCCGCATCAGGCAGAGCTTTGCGCAAGTCTTTAAGCGTAGGTGGCTCTTTGCCAGTTTGGGCAGCTTGTGCCCCCTGAAACAAATCATTCCCGCCAATGGACACAATAATAACATTAGCTTTTTTCAACACATAAGCTACGCCAGGCTCATTCAGTTTGGTCAAAAGTCCTTGAGTCGTCAGCCCGTTAATGCCCAGATTGTTAATGAGCTGAGCCTTATGTCCTTCCTGATCATTTAACAAGGTCACCGACCGTCGTACAAAACCGCTGCCTGAGTCATCGCCAGTTCCTTTTGCCAGCGAATCTCCAATGGCTGCGACCCGAAACTCCCCCGCCTGAGTTGCAGCGGCTGGCGCATTTTGTATCTGCGATGAACCCGAATTTACCGGTTTGGTGCTAACGAGCGGCTCTGGAGTCGTAATGCTTCGTACTGCGGCAATAAATCCGTACAATAATAGCAGTGTGGCGGCGATGGACACGGAACCGACAGACCGCCAGATCCATTTTGATGAATTCACTCGTGTTCCCTCCTGATTACTTAGTGAAATAAACATAAAGCTTCTCATATCATTTTGCAAATAAACCGTTCTGAGTGTTATGAAGCATACATAGCATTTTGCAAACAATCTCAAAAGTGATTTCAAATCAGCAATATAGAGATCAAAACGGTTTAGTTCGTCTATCTATTGTATTTTCGAGCGTTGGGAATCAAATGATTCAAAATGCTGAAGTATGTTAAAAAGGATGGCATATCGCCATCCTTTTTATTACGCCTTTTTGGTTCGTTTAGCTCATCCTTTACCTCTGTATAGACGAAAAACTACTTACTATCAGGTATAAAGCTTTTGATCCATTGTCCGAAGCTACCCGGATTTCGGCTTTGGATCAATACCGTTCCCTCACCGCGAAAACGGCATACAAGTGCTTCTCCGCTCGTTACACTGGACAACCAGCCTTTGGACGCTTTTTCAATTTTGTAATCCATATAGTCCGGCCATGCCACCAGATGAGCGTTATCAATAATACGCTCCTCTCCGGGTGCAACATAAATTGGATATATGGCTCCATAAGAGGACAAAAACACTGTTCCGCGACCGCTGATTTCAACGATAAAAAAACCTTCGCCCGAGAACAATCCTTTCATCAGATTCTGCATTTTAGTGCTGACCTCAATGCCCTCCGTACACGCCAGGAAGCCATCCTTTTGCACCAAGAGACTATACGTACCGTCCAGTTCCACCGCTTGTACATCACCTATACTTGCGGGAGCAAGCAGCACTTCAGCCGGCCCCCGAGATGCTCTCAGCTCCTGAAAAAAGAATTTCTCCCCGCTCAGCATCCGGCCTAAGCCGCGCAATAATCCACCATCCACAGTCCCCTTTATGTCCACGCTGGAAGACATGGAAACCATAGCTCCCATCTCCGCTTTAATCGTTTCTCCGGGGTTCATCTGCACCTTGAGCATAGCAAAAGCACCTTCATGCACAATTTCGTAGCTCATTCGTTCACCTGACTTTCCCATAATTTATTAGTTATCAATATAGCTTGGTGTTATCATACTATACTTGCCGCACTTATGCCTGTTCTTGCATATAAGCAAAAGTGATAGTTAAGCGCACCATTAGAGGAGCAAACAGCGTAAAAAAGCCCGCTGAACGTGTCAGCAGGCCCTTAAATCTAGTGTTAGGCTGTCAATATAGTATCATAACATAATGACGCTTGAAATGCTTTTTTATGATCGACTTTTAGTTACGTGTAAATTCCTGAACCCAATATCCATTATAGTAAGCTACACCGATTTGTGTATATTCTGCCTTCAAAATATTTTCACGGTGTCCCTGACTGTTCATCCAGGCTTTCATAACTTCTTGCGGCGTTTGTTGTCCCATCGCAATATTTTCACCCGCATACGTATAAGTTACACCGAATTTCTTCATCATATCAAACGGTGAGCCGTAAGTCGGTGATGTATGGGAAAAGTAATTGTTTGTACTCATATCCTTTGCCTTGGCCAAAGCTACTTCGGTAAGCTTCGAGTTAGAAGCGAGTGGGCTCAAACCTTTTTGGCTACGCTCGTTATTCACCAGCTTTACTACTTCTGCTGCAAATTGAGACTTACTGAGCTGTGCATCCGACCCGGCGGACTGACCTGCTCCTGAATTCGTATTTTGAGCTTTCGACTGTTTGTTGGTAGCAGGCTGTGAACCTTTTTGGTTAGCCGGCTTTGCCACTTGCTTGTCGGAAGAAGGATTCGTCGTCTTTGTTTTCGCTTGATCCTGTCCGAAACAATCCGTATTTACGTTCTTCGTTACTGTCGTCGTCCCATTGGACAATTGAACAGAGTATCCGCTATTTTGTAGCCACTGTTGTAGCTGCGCCGACAAATCGTCAGCCGGTGCTGCTGATGCCGGAACGATGAATCCTGCGGATAAAACGGCGCTTAAACTTCCCATCACCAGTGTTTTTTTCAACATATTCTTCATTTCGTCATCTCCTTGTTGTATTAATTTCTTGGTGTGTACATGTTCGCTCTGAACATGCGTGGTTACAACTTTGTAATCTTTACTCTAGCAGTATATCATGTTTCCTAGCAGGATCAATGGTGTAAAAGTTGGTAAAAAAATAGCCCCGCTCGGCAATGGCCTAAACAGGACTGATCTATGGTAATGAGGCTCTGAATATAATCCGGGCTTATACAGGACTATTATTTAAGCTTTTTGCTAAAACGGTAGCCTTGCTTTTCAAAGCCGATTCGGTTGTAGAATGCATGTGCCTCTATTTGTTTGATGCGGTTATTCGCTCCGGTAATGAACAAATGGAGACTTCCTTGCTCACGTCCCCACTCCTCACCACAGGCCACCAGACGCTTGCCGATGCCCTCGCCGCGATACTCCTTGCTCACGACCAGCATGGTGATTTGTACGGCAGGATCAGGATAAGCCAAGCTTTGAGCCGTATGCATGCCGATTACGCCGACAACACGACCATCCATTTCTGCAACCATCATATTGGCTTGACAGTCCTCCTGCGTAGTTCCCATAACTTCTTTCATCACACCACAAGTCATCGGATATCCTACTTCTCTTAGCAGTCCTGTTACGGCTTCGCAATCGCCAAGCTCTACGGAACGAATTGTCAGTACTGGAATCATCACATTGTTAGACATGATTTACCTCCACTTTCAGCTTATTGGCAGCTTCTTTGGCCGTCTTCCGTGCTGTTTCCACATCTCCCGCAGCGCTAAGCGCTACAGCCATCCGGCGTCCCGGCTTGGTTTCAGGCTTCCCGAACACTCGCACCTGTGTCCGAGGTAGCAATAATGCATCATGCAGACCTCCGATTACAAAATCCCGTGTAGCCTGTTCTGCCTTCAAGGTAGCCGAAGCCCCAGGGGTTAGCAGTGTAACCGACGGTATCGGGAATCCGAGAATGGCCCGCACATGAAGCGCAAATTCCGACAAATCCTGCGTAATCATCGTTACCATTCCCGTATCATGCGGACGGGGGGATACTTCACTGAATACAACGCCATCAGCCGTTAAAAACAGCTCTACGCCAAACAATCCGTAACCACCCAGTTCATCCGTAATCGTACGGGCAATGTCCTCCGCGTCCGAGAGCTGCTTGTCCGTCATGCCATGAGGCTGCCATGATTCGACATAATCCCCATCCTTTTGAATGTGGCCAATCGGTGGGCAAAAAGTCGTACCCGATACCGATCTGACAGTCAATAACGTAATTTCACTCTCAAACGGAACAAAGGCTTCAACAATGACACGTGTTGTTTTGGCACGTGCGCCTTCCAGCGCCGTATTCCAGCAGGATTCCGCATCTTCGGGTGTCCGGCATACAGACTGCCCTTTACCCGACGAACTCATCAAGGGCTTGACCACGCATGGCGTGCCCAGCTCATGAACCGCTGACCGCAACTGCTCAAAATCATCTGCAAAGCGGTAGGCGGCGGTCGGAAGCTGCAACTTCTCAGCAGCAAGCCTGCGAATGCCCTCCCGGTCCATCGTAAGACGGGCGGCCCGGGCCGTTGGAACTACGTGAAATCCCTCTTGCTCCAATTCTTCCAAAGCACTCGTAGCAATAGCTTCGATTTCAGGTACAATTATGTCGGGCTTTTCCTTGCGAATCAGTGCCTTCAACGCCTCAGCATCCTGCATATCCAAACAATAAGAACGATGAGCCACCTGCATTGCTGGAGCCAGTTCATAGCGGTCTACAGCAATACATTCCACGCCAAGCCGCTGAGCTTCAATAATGACTTCTTTTCCCAATTCGCCGCTACCCAGCAGCAGCATTTTTTTAGCCCCGGCAGAAAAAGGAGCACCCCACATCTTGAACTCTTCCCCCTCTGAAGATATTGCTCTGATCTCTTTTCATCTTTATTTTCAGGGTTTAGCTCCAAGAATGCAATAGCGCTCCCCATTTAATTTTACAAAAATCGCGATTTTTTGATCTTTTTTTTTACAAAAATCTGAACTGTGCTTCCACCAGCCCCCGATAAATTCCATGTTTTTTCATCAATTGTTCATGATTCCCACCTTCTTGGATCTGCCCATGATCCAGTACGACGATATGATCGGCATTCCGAATGGTGGACAAACGGTGAGCAACCATGAAGGAGGTTCTGCCTTCCAGCAACACCTGAAGAGCCTCCTGAATTTTTAGCTCTGTTTCCGTATCTATACTGGCTGTGGCTTCATCCAAAATGAGAATTCGTGGATTAGCCAGCAAAGCGCGGGCAAAGGATAATAGCTGGCGCTGGCCCATGGACAGCATACCGCCCCGCTCCTCTACCTCTGTTTCATAGCCGCCCGGCAAATGAACGATGAATTCATGAGCATTGACTGCCCTGGCAGCGGCTTCAATCTCCTCATCCGTTGCATCCAGTCGACCGAATCGAATATTATCGCGGATCGTACCTGAAAAAATAAATGTATCCTGTAATACGATGCTAATTTGGCTACGCAAGCTCTCCACCGTTATATCACGCACATTATGGCCGTCAATCGTAAGTCGTCCTGATGTAATGTCATAAAATCGGCTGAGCAGGTTAATGATTGTGCTTTTACCAGATCCGGTATGCCCGACAAGCGCAATGGATTGACCCGCCTCGACAGAGAGATTAATGCCTTTAAGCGCCTGACGTCCCTTTTCATATTCAAAAACAACTTCTTCAAAGCGGATATCTCCGCGAATGGGCGGCAGGTCTTGGGCTCCCGGCTTATTCGCAATATTCGGCTGTTCATCCATAAACTCAAAAATTCTTTCCGACGAAGCCATAGCAACCAGCAACTGATTGTACATTTGGCCCAGTCGATTAATCGGGTCCCAAAAGTTCCCGACATAGTTGGCAAATGCAACCAGCAGACCTACCGTAAGCTGATCCGTCTGAATCAGATGTGCCCCGAACCAGAACAGCACAAGCGTACCCAAGCCTCCGGTAATATCAATGAGCGGGCCGAAGACCTGATTCATGGCCGATGCTTTATCCCAAGACCGTTTGCTGGAGCTGTTCATGTTATCGAAATAAGTCATATTTTCCTGCTCCTGCGTGTATGCCTGTGTCACACGGATACCCTGAATGGACTCATTCAGATGAGAGTTGATACGGGAATTCTTCATGCGTACTTCCTGCCAAGCACGGCGGATGCGCACACGCAGCTTGGTAGAGATTAAAAACATGATTGGAACAGTCACAATGACCGCCAGACCCAGCTTCCAGTTAATCAGCAGCAAAATGACGATGATTCCAGTGAGCTGTACACAGTCAATCAGAACGTTCACCGCACCATTCGTAAATAGATCCTGAAGCGAGTTGATGTCATTCGTAACGCGTACCAATACAGATCCAGCCGGTCTTTTATCAAAAAAGTTGAAAGAAAGCTTCTGAATATGCTTGAACAGATCCTCACGCAGATCGTAAATGACACGTTGACCGATAATATTGGTGAATTTAATGCGGTACGTACTGGCTGCCCATTGAATTAAATATAGCAACAGCACTGCTCCGGTTATGAGCAGCAGTAATTTTACACTCGGCAGTGCAGGCACTGTGGGAGCAATCGCCTTGTCAATGGCCAGACTGATCAGATAGGGAACGGTCAGCTTGGTGATGGTACCTAGAATCATCATGACCAGTAGTATCGGCAGGATCTGCCGGGCGTAAGGCTTCATGTATGCGAGCAATCGTTTGAACTCGGACCAGTTAAACGGTTTGTCTATGACATCATCATCCTGGTACACAAATCGCTCATTCATTTGTTTTTGAAGCGTTTTGGCTTTTTCAGCGGGTACATTCATGGTCTCACCTGCCTTTGGGATACACCGTCAGGAGTCTGGGCTATGTAGTCGGCGTATTGAATATGATACACATCCTGATACGGACCTGGGGTGGCAATGAGCTGTTCATGCGTCCCTCGCTGGGCTATCCACCCTTCCTCCAGCACTACAATTTCATTAGCATGACGAAGTGAAGAAATACGGTGAGCAATAATAAAGGTCGTCCGTCCCCGCATAACCTCTTGAAAACCGGTCTGGATTTCATGCTCCGTCTCCATATCGACTGCGCTGGTCGCATCATCAAGCACCAGAATTTTCGGATTTTTGAGTAATGCGCGCGCGATGGCAATCCGTTGCTTTTGCCCGCCGGACAGCCCCAGTCCCCGTTCACCGACGACTGTGTCATAACCCAACGGCAGCTCGGTAATAAATTCATGCGCCTGAGCCAGCTTGGATACACGTATAATGTCATCCATACTGACATGGCTTAGTCCATAAGCAATGTTGTTACGGATGGAAGATGAGAACAGGAACGTCTCCTGGAACACGGAAGATATTTGAGCACGTAAATCACGGATTTTCAAATGGCGTATATCCGTTCCATCCAGCTTGATGCTGCCTGCGTTCACATTGTAAGCACGCATAAGCAGTTGAATAATGGTGGATTTACCAGATCCGGTTCCTCCCAAAATTCCGATGACTGATCCCGGGGGAGCATCCAGGTTGATGTCAACGACAGCGGGCAGCTTATTCCCGTAAGCAAAAGTGACATGCTCAAAGGTAACATGGCCCTCCACCTTATCAGCATCGAGCGTCAGAGCATCAGCTTCATCGGTAACATCCACCGGTTGATTCAGTAGCTCCAAGACCCGTTCACCGGAAGCTTTGGACTGGGTATAGTTATTGATATGGAAGCCAATGTTCCAGATGGGGCCGATAATGTACCAAATTAAGCTAAAAAAGGCGACAAGCTGCCCCAGGGTCAGCGACTTTTCAATAACCAGATAGCCCCCCATGCCCAGCAGAAGAACTACACTGACCGAAGCAATCAGCTCCATAGCGGGGAAGAAACGACTCCACAGGGAAGCAGCTTGGATCTGATTACTTTTGTATTGCTCATTTCGTACTGAAAATTTTTCAACCTCATATGATTCGCGGGCAAAAGATTTAACAGTGCGCACACCTGTTATATTTTCCTGCACCGCTGTCGTCAAGGCGCTGAGCGCAATCCGCATTTCCTGAAAGGTGGGGTGAATTCGGGATTCGAATTTAAACGTGACGAAGAGTAGCAAAGGCATGCTGATCATCGTAATGAGGGTGAGTTGCCAGTTGATATACAGCATCATCATAGCTCCAAATACGACCATCAGTATCACATTGAGGAGTTGGGCAAAACCAAACCCGATGAAGTTGCGAATCGCCTCCAAATCACCCGTCAAACGGGACATGAGATCCCCCGTTTTGGCAGTGTCATAATATCTGAAGGACAAAAATTGTAGCTTTTCATAACAAGCATTGCGGAGTCGATACGCCAGATAGTTACCCAGCCGTCCACCAAAAAATCCGTGTAAAAATTGCATAAAGCCTTTGACGATCACGACTCCCAGTACAGTTAGAGCCAGCGCGGGAACTTTCCCAAAGTCACCGGGGATGATAGCGTTATCAATTAGCCTTTGGAGCAGGTTTGGATACACCAGTCCCAGGGCCGTCGCTATCGCAAGGCATAGAATGGAAAGAAACAGATAATGTCTCCTCTCACGAAAAAAGCCCTGCAATTGCCTGAGCACTTCCATGTCAATGTCCCTCCATTAGTTGCACGACGTTGTTATATGGCTTAGTGAAGTTTACCATTCGCATTCCAAGGCGGCAAAGAGGATAACTGACCGTTTTCAGGCAGGTTCGCAATTGGCGGGTGATTAGACAAATTAAATCGCTTTCTTATTATTGAATATGGCTAATTACTCGGTATTGCTGTCTTTTTGGAGCATGCGTAAAACACCGGATTGTCCCGCAACCCGGTGTCTAATGAAAGATATGCTTGTTCATGAAGCGACTGTAGCCCGCAATCTGGACGGAATGCTTATTAGGTGGCTGATTAGCGTATTTGAAAAAATGATCTTAGTCTACACGCAAAGAATTACGTTAGCGATTCTTCCAGCTCCAAGGCGGCGATCCGACTGGCAAGCTCTTCCCAAACCTGTGGCTGCTCACCACCCGTAAGTGCATGCTCCATACCGCGAATCGTCTCCAGCATCTGCTCCCGAAGCTGAGCCGTCTGCCACGTTTGTTCCTCCTGCACCAATGTAATGTAAAAAGAGGACATTCGTTCCCGTTGTTGCTCTACAGCTTCCCCGATTCGCTCACGCAGCACCGGCTCCAGTGTGGTTTGCAGACCCGCACGGCCAGATCCTTCAAAAAATAGCTTTGGATTTTTAAAGCTGTTCCAATATTCTTTCCAATGAACGGACTCCTGCAAGGAAATTTCAATCAGTTCGGGAACAGCCCATTCTCTGGGTTCGGGAATCGTGCAATCCAGTCCTTCCAGCTGATGGTTCATGTCCTCTACGCACCGCTGTATAGCCTTGCGTACCAAGCTTTGTCCCGTTTTTTCCAGCCTCAGCGTAGTTGCCAGCAATTCTTGTGACAGTTCCAGTTCGATCAGGCGCATCAGCTCACGGCCACAAGAAGCAAATGCTGAACGAAGATCGCCCACACCTTCCCGCAGGACAGACGGATGAAACGCCTCTGCCATAAACTCTCCAGTCCGATAAGCCAGCCGTTGACGTACGTGAAACAACAGTTCATCGGTTTCCCCAGACAACACGGCTGAACCACTGCTATTAGACAAGCTCAGTAACGTTTGCTCCAGTTCCTCGCGGATATGGGTTAATCGCTTCAACCGTCCTTCGCGTTCCTCCACGCTATATCTGGCATCTGCGGCGTGCTGCACTATCCGGCTTCGCAGCCGACCCAACTCCTGCATGGCGGAAGCGATGGACAGTCCGGCCAGCTCTTCGGCTGCAAATGCTGAAAAATCATCTTCAAACGCATCAAAACGTGAAACGGCACGCAGCGAACTCTCTCCTTGCTCTGCTGCTTCCAGCGCCAGCATACTAGACAGCGGATAAATACGCGGCTTACGAATCCCGTTCGCTTGCAGTTGCTCCTGCACATGCCGCGTTACAGATTGAAGCTCTTCTTCGGACGAAGCAAGGTCCGCTGCATTGACGATAAAAAAGGTCTGATCCAGCGCCAATGTCTCTTTCACCCGGCCCAATTGGTTTAAAAATTGACGGTCTCCTTGGGTAAACGCGTGATTATAGTACGTGACAAATACAAGAGCGTCCGCATGCTTCATATAATTGAAGGTCACACCTGTGTGACGCGCATTGACTGAATCCGCTCCAGGCGTATCCACAAGTACAATCCCCTGACGGGTCAGAGGACAGTCATAATAAAGGTCAATATGCTCCACAAAGCATGACTTATGCTCAGACGCGACAAAATCCCGATATTGGTCCAGATTTACTTGAAGCTGCTGGCCCAGCAAACGTTCAGCTTCTCCCCATCCAGCGGCGGCAGCCTTCAAAAAGCTGTAGTGGGGCCGTCCGGCAGGGTGAATGCCTTCCGGGGATAACGCATGTATGGCATCCTGCCATCCCTCTACACCGGGCTCTCCCAGTCCTAACAGCCGAAACGAGTATTTAAGGTCTTCCCGCAAAGCGTCCACTGATTTCATATGGACGTCGGCGGTGGCATGGCGCTCCTGGCTTGCGGGCGCCATAATCCGGTTAATTGCCGCTGTCGTCGGATGCGGCGATACGGGCAACACCGCTTCGCCCAGCAAAGCGTTGGCGAAGCTGGACTTCCCGGCGCTGAACGCTCCGAACAGCGCCAGCGTGAACCGCCCGCCTTCCAGCGCAGCGGCGCGGGCGTGCAAATCCCGTACTGCCGCTTGCATGGCAGGGTACGGGCTCAGCAATGCAGCGGCGGCCTGCAAGCGGGACGCTGCTGCATCCAGCCGCGTGCGGCGGCCTCCGGCAGCGGGCTGTGCTGCCGCCGTGCCCGCAAGCGGCTGCGCCGCTGCGGCGTGTGCGCCTCCGGCGGCAATACGCGCAGCGCCCGCTGGCGTGGCCAAAGCCGCAGCGATGGTTTCCGCCGCAGGCGCTGGCGCAGCCGCCCGGGGCAACGCACCGGGTGCGACGGCACGCGGCAGCAGGCTGCGCAGCGCGGTGGCGTGCGCAGCCGAGGCGCTTAGGCGGGCACGATAACGGCCTGCCGCGTCCGCCTGCGCCAGCAGATCGGTGCGCGCGTACGCCAGCGCCGCGCGGTGTGCTTCGGCCTGCGCAGCTAGCTGCACCAGCAGGCGGTCTGCCAGCGCCAGCGCCTTGCGGCGGCAATCTGCCGTAACGGCGCTGCGCAGATCCTTGCAATAGTTCAGCGTATACTCCGGCGACAACGCGGTTTCCTTCACCGTCTGCTCAATCAGTCTCCGATCCGTCACAGGACGAATTTCGTCCAGCTCCTGCTCCATCGTAGCCGACCACAAACCATGCCCATCCCCCCAGGAACGCAGCAGCTCTCGCACATGAGGAAGCAACTGCCCCTCCACCTGATCAGCCAGCATACCAGTCAGTCGTTCTAATCGGTTTTCCTTCTCCCGCTCCGTCTTTCCTCCGGCAAACCATAGCCCGGCCTTGAAGCCCGGCTTGCGGCTCTCCAAATATTCCCCCGCCGCCTCACGCAGCTCCGCAGGTGTCAAATGAGCATGCTCCAGTACATGATCCAGCTCTTGTCGCAGCCGTTTATGCTCCTGATCTGGTAGTATATTCCAGAGTTTATCCTCTTGCTGCAAAACTTCCAGTTCCATATCCAGACGCGAAATGACTTCCTCCCCGCCTGCCTCTTCCAACAACGTATTCAGTTCCTCTTCCTCGGCAGCCTGCACAGCCTCCACATGTTGATCCGCCAAATGGCGCATGGAGGAAACCAAACTGTACGACAATAGCTCTGTTTTTCGCTCAAACAGTGCTTTGATCAGTAACGGCAGCTCTTCCCATTGGTTCCAGGGATGGCTTTTCTCTTTCAAGGAGGTGAACAGTATATCCGTGTAATGAACCTGCCAAGCATGGAAGCTGGCCTCCACCTCACTACGATAGCGTGTAAATGAAAGCTCTCGTTCTCGATGCTTATCTATTTGATTAATAATCAAATATAATGGCTTGCCCCAATCTGACAGGCTTTTGGCAAAGGACAAATTATTTTCCGATTGAACATGGTTATAATCCATCACATAAAAAACAATATCCGCCCAGTGCAAAGCAGAATGTGTCGCCAGCGCATGACCGTGGTCCGTAGAATCGACACCAGGTGTATCCAGCAGCACCCCTCCGCCAGCTAACATCGGGACATCCTCCCATACCTGAACCGATTCATAAGCTCCGCCATTTTTACAATATTCAGCCAGTTCGGACAGAGAGGTTTCCAGCACCTCAGGCTCCAGGTTTTCTGATGTTTTGGCCGGATGAATTAGCGCTCTCGAACGTCCGTAACGGATGGACACCACATTAGCACTCGTAGGAACTGGCCCAGAAGGCAGCACTGTTTTGCCGCACAGACTGTTAATCAAGCTCGATTTCCCTGCGGAAAAATGCCCACAAAATGCTATGGTCAGTTCCTCTGCATCCGCCTTCTCCAGCAAGTCAGCTACGGCTTTCGCTCCTTCCTCATCCCCGGCTGTGCGCAAAAAATTCCGTAGCTGTTCTATCGTATTCAATTCTTCCTGAGCATTCCCTGTAATCGTTTGCATCATAAGCAATAATTCCACTCCTTGTCCCTTAGCTGCCTCAAATAGCTTTATTGTAGCATTCCTTAGACGCTGTGAGAATCATCACAGTTAAGGATTTTGCAAA
This sequence comes from Paenibacillus terrae, assembly GCF_005217525.1. Lineage (GTDB taxonomy): Bacteria > Bacillota > Bacilli > Paenibacillales > Paenibacillaceae > Paenibacillus > Paenibacillus terrae_C. Next base: position 672,572 of record NZ_PNXQ01000016.1, read on the forward strand.
AATCCACAAATCGCCGTGACATCAGTAATATATGTATCGAATTGATTTTATTCGTCTATACATTACACCTTGGAGCGGCTGAATCTAATTTTGTAAAATCCTGAATTAAAAAGATGTTAAAAAAAGGCGCTCCCCGCCATGTACATGACTTTGGGAAACCGCCTTTTTATCAATAATACCAATAAGTTCATCTCATTCTGTCCAAAACTGATCTTTACAGCAACGCTTCAATATCCTCTTCCATATCCAGAGGATCGGTCGTCGCCTCAAAGCGTTTGACCACTTTCCCGTTC
>NZ_PNXQ01000016.1:672874-737160 GCF_005217525.1 Paenibacillus terrae
TCCATTTGATCGAATCTCCAGCCAAGTATTCAGGATGACGCTCATGAATTAAAGGAATAAGTATTTTGGCAACCGAATGCGTTTCATCAAAGCCCTCAAAGGGCAACGACGAAGCAAGATATGTAAACAACGGGTGAGCATGCTTATCACGTACATCCACCTTTTGGAACATAGGGAACGCAACACCATAATTCAGGGTACAAAATGTATGCACGTTGTCATTGGAATCCGGCTCCTGATCGGCAAACTGATTACACGGAAAGCCGAGAATCACCAAACCTCTATCCTTATAGTGATCGTACAAACGCTGCAAATCCTGATATTGAAATGTAAACCCGCACTGGCTGGCCGTATTTACAATTAACACCACTTTATCTTTAAAATCACTAAGGGCGATTTGCTTGCCGTTCATTGCAACGGCTGAATAATCATAAATGCTCATTTAAGAATAACTCCTCTGTAAGTTATACACCATGCGCCCCCAGGCTGGTTAGACCAGCCGAGCCGCCTACGGCGGAACATGCAAGCATGTCCGCTAATTAAACTTAATTTGTTGCCGTCTCAAGCACTGGCAGCAAAATTTCGAATACTTGGCCATGCTGCAAAATCGTAATTCCGCGGGATTTATCCTTCATTACGACTACTTCCGACTTTTGGGACATACGCTCCAGATAATACTCAGGTACATCACCAGAATGGCTAACCGTGATTCCTTCAAGCTCGCGCTCTTCGTTTTCAGCAAACTCCGATGTTACGATTTGCTCAAAAATATCGGAAAAAGCCTCAAAATTGTCTGTATATACCGAAATGCATTTCATACTCTTCATCCTTTTCTACATATAAATGGTTAAACCCTCGTAATCTCTGCGGGGTCTTTAAGCTCTACGTTCCTTATCTTTCCTGATCCGGGACGTTTTCATACGTTTCTTGCCTTCCCTGCATACATCGAGCAACGGACATACCTGACATTGGGGGTTTTGCGCTTTGCAGTGATAGCGGCCGAAAAAAATGAGCCTGTGATGGGTCAAGGACCATTCGTCCCTAGGTACCCTTTTCATCAGCTTTTTTTCCACCTCTAGCACTGAATCGTCCCATCCCGCAAAGCCCAGTCGTTTGGAAACACGCTCTACATGCGTATCTACCGCAATGGCTGGTACATTAAAAGCGGTGGATACAACGACATTAGCCGTCTTGCGCCCAACACCGGGTAGCTTGACCAACTCATCATGGTCAGACGGTATTTCTCCCCCGTACTGGTCTATCAATAAAAGGCACAGGTTATGAATATGCTTAGCCTTGTTCCGGTACAAGCCGATTCTACGGATATCCTGCTCCAGTTCTTCAATGGGAACAGCCAAATAATCCTCGGGTGTCTTGTATTTTTGAAACAGGTCTGCCGTTACTTTATTCACCATCTGATCGGAGCATTGAGCGGACAATAACACAGCAATCGTTAATTCAAAAGCATTGTCATGGTTCAACTCACAATGGGCATCCGGAAACATCGTACCGATGGTGTCCAATATATGACGTGCGGTTGCTGCATTCACGGAATCCTACCTCCTACCAAAAAAAACGTCTTGATACGGGATAGCCCGCATCAAGACGGTCACTCTAAATAATCATCCGGAAAGAAACGAATACTATTTGTGCATGACTGCCTGCATAGGCGAGAAATACACTCCTATATTAACATTAACTGTCACAGATTGCACGTGAAAAGTGTGTAATTCCCAAGAAATTTTCATACAGTCTGATCTGTTAACGGTTCATCGGATGATCCAGGTCTACATGTCCCATTAAGGATTCCAGGGATTGACCATCTACAAGCAAATCCAGTGTTTTGACTTCCTTGAACTGGAACATCGTTTTCTTCAAAGCGTCGATAGCCAATTCCTCGCCGCCTGCACCCAGACGAGCCTCGTCAGGCAAGGAAATATCAAGCGTCAATGCTCCATTGTCCAATTTGATTTTATGCACAGAGATTTTGTCGGACCATAAAGGTATCAGTGCAGAATTCCCACTCTTTTGCAGAGCTTCAAACGCCTTTTGGAATTTTTCCAGCTCGCTTGGGTAGGTAATTTCCTTTTTCTGTTCCTTCAAGCCTGTCTCTTGTGTATCGGTGTAGTACACCGTGATCTGTTGAGTTTGGCGGTCTCCTGATTTTACCGTATCCGTCTTGGTGTTTGTAGGCTCGGTTGACGTGGATGCAGGTGTTTGACTCGCTCCGTTATTTTCAGCAGACTGAGTCGATGAATCAGGGGCCGTTTGTTCTGGTGTGCTATTTTGCGCCGCAGACGTTTTCGTTTCCTGAGATGGGGCAGCAGGAGCGGCTGTCTCCTTGGAGGCGCAGCCTGCACCTGCAATAGCAAATAGTGCCAGCAGACCTGCGATTACAATTTTCTTGTTCATATGTCCCCCTCCTTGCTTGACGTTGGCAAGCGATTTGTTGAAGATTTATTTTGCACCAAGATACTCTGTGATGCCATCTGCAATCCCTTGAGCTACCCGGTTTTGGAAATCTTCATCAAACAGTGTGGCTTCCTCTTTCGCATTACTGAGATATCCTACCTCAAGCAAAACAGCAGGCATCGTCGTTTCCCGAATGACATGGAAATTTCCATAACGAATGCCCCGATCTGTCAAACCTGTCGCTGGTGCAAAGTACTTATGCATGACGTCCGCGAACGCTTTGCTTGCACTACGCTGGTAATACGTCTCTGTACCGTTGGAAGCCGAACTGCCGCTGCTGTTAGCGTGAATGGACACGAATACGTTGGCATTGAGATTTTCAGCCACTTTAACGCGCTGTTTAAGCTCCAAAAACGTATCATCGCTGCGTGTCAACACAACCTCAAGATTAGGGTTCTGCTTCAAAATGCTTTCTACTTTCAAGGCCATAGCCAAGTTGAAGGTCTTTTCGTAATTTTTTTTCGAAATGCCCACGGCTCCGGAATCCTTCGCTCCATGACCGGCATCAATAACAACGACTTTTTTGCCATTGCTGTTAACTGGTGAGGTCTGTATATCCTCCGGCTGTGAACCATCTGGTAAGGTAGCATCAGGTGTTGTAATCACTGAATCCTTCGATGCCAGATCGACGATAACGCGATTCGAGCCGTCATTGTAAGCGGTATAGTTCATGGCATGCTTCAGATCAATAACAACGCGAACCGTTGAAGGTTCCTTTTGAAATAAAGCATAACGGATACCGGATACATCTGCTTCATTTTGAATATCCAGTGAACCATTCAGGCTGCTGTCCAGCTTTTGCTGAGCCCCAAAGTTGTCAGCAAAAGCCGTAGCCGGAAAATCCACAACTACCCGGTCAGGGGCAGTCATTGTAAATGCTTGTGGCTTCACTGCATCCGTAGTCGTAATAGTTAAGCGGTTTTGACTGAAACTGACTCCCTGTACCTGGATGACACCTGAACTGGCATTATTCGTTGGTACAGTTACACTTCCTGTACCTGTGCTGCTATTCCCGGATTTAGGAGGAGTAAATTCCCCGTTTCCCGACCCGCTACTACGGGTATATAATTTTACGGACTTGGAGCTACTGTCCCATTTTACGTCCAGTCCCATTTGCTCGCCGATAAAGCGAAGCGGTACAAGGGCATAATTGGAACGCAGCAGAGGCGAAGCATCCAGACTAATGTTGCTTCCATTGACAGTCGCCGTCTTGCTTCCGATTATCATTCGGATCGAGGTACTGTCCTTCTCAATCGTTATGGTTCGCGCCTGCTGCTTCCATGTCACGTCATAACCTAAATTTTCAGAAATTACGCGTAGCGGAACCATTGTACTTCCGCCAATCACTTGTGCCTTAGCACCGCTCGGGACACTTAACTGTTGATCATCGAGATAGATTTGTGTTCCACTCGAAGCCGCATGTCCATAACCCGGAACCGCCCACATGAAGACAAATAATAACAACAAAAAACCAAATTTCTTCATTCGTCACCCTTCCATTCATAATTTTTTTGCCACATGCTCCGGTGCGGCGACCTGATATACGCGCTTATGTAATATCAGACAACCCATTAGACGTTATTCCACACCAAAAGTTGCGAATATATTCCATCATAACAGAAATATACGTGCCAAAGAACTAGTTTTGTCGAATTTTAGCTAAAATTATAGTTCATTCGCTTTGCGGCTAAAGTCATTGCCCGATTACAAAAAAAGCTGCTTCCTCCCTAAACATAGCTAGGGACGAAAAGCAGCTTTTCTCATTTAAAAATTCTTAAAATTATAAGTTGATAGAATCACTCGTGTCGTTGACCGTCACAGTCCCCAGATATTCCTTTAGACCGCCCACAATCCCTTCCGCAATCCTTTCCTGTGTTTCTTCCGAGAACATGGCTGCTTCATCAGACAGATTGCTAAGGTAGCCACATTCCAGCAACACGGCTGGCATTTGGGCCTTTCTCGTCACGATATGATTCGCCACCTTAATCCCGTTATCCTTAAATCCGGTAGCTGCTACAAGATGCTTATGCATCGTTGTTGCCAGTCCCAGACTTTCCTGACGTGCATAGTAGGTTTCAGAACCGTTGGCTTTTCCTTTATTGGAGGCCAGCATACTGTTTCCATGGATCGAAACAAACACGCGCGCCTGCTGTTCGTTTGCTAGTTGGGGGCGTTCATCCAGCGTAGGATACGTATCTCCATCGCGGGTCATGACTACCTGAATATCAGGATCATTTTGCAAGAGCTGCTTGACCTTTAACCCTACAGCCAGTGCAAACTCCTTTTCGTGTCTTCCAGTGATACTGCCTGCTCCAGGGTCTTTGCCACCATGCCCTGGATCAATGACGACTATTTTCCGTCCGCCGCTGTTGGTTGGTGTCACAACCTGATCAACACTGCGCTCACGCAATTGGAGTGTGATTTCACCTGTGCCATTAGTTGAAAGCTCGTAATCACGTACCTGGTTTAAAGCAATTACAATGCGGACGCCGCCCTTTTGTCCATCGGCGGGAGCAAACCTAACTTCCTGCACGTCTTCTCTGTCAATATTATCCAGAACTCGTAATCCATCGCTACGAAGCGGAAACTGCTGAGAAAGCTCCGACGTAAGCACAGCTTCTGCCAGATCTACAACAATACGGTCAGGTCCTGTCATCTTGGTCACTTTGGGCGTTATATCCCTGTTCAATGAAATCTGTAATGCATCATCCTGAAAGGTAATGTTTTGCACCTGTAGGGTATTTGCTTGTAGCTGTTCTGAATCCTGCTGCTTGGATGATGCGAGTCCATCCTGTGTAAGCTTGTCTGATCCAGTCAGCTTTGTAGTCGTTGTTGTCGCCGTAGACGTTTTTTGTGTACTCGTGATCTGTGTCTGCGCTTGTGATGATTTTTGGGATTGAGACTGTTTTTCTGTCTGCTGGGCTGTCACTTTTTGACTAAGATTTACGGATTTATTTTTATTATTCCAATCTACCTTCAACCCCATTTGCTCCCCGACAAAGCGTAACGGAACCATGGTGGAGTTACCACGTAGCACAGGAGGTGCATCCAAATTGACCGTTTTTCCATTCACATCAGCCGATGTACGACCCACATACATAGACATATCCGTGCTGTTTTTTTGGATTGAGATTTTATAGGCTTGTGGTTCCCATTTAAATTGATATCCAAGCTGTTCACCAACCACTCGAAGCGGAACCATGACTTTTCCATTGACCATTTCAGGCTTGGCATCTGCGGGTGCTTCTATTCTTTTTCCATCTAAAAATAAATCTGCTCCAGCAGCATTCACATGAGAAGAGAACGGCCACAACCAAATCAAGACAGCCGCCAGTATCAACCAACCATATTTCTTCATCCTCATTCCCCTAACTTATATATGTATTTTTTGTGCTACTGCATAGGGATAGTCCTTTAGCCATTTTACATTACCATACCATGCTGAATCGAACCGTCAACCCCTTATTTACCAATTTATCTTATGAACATGACAAAAGCCCGCAGGCAAAAGAATTGCCAGTACGGGCTTTTTGTCCAACAAACCAGTTCACTTTATCGCTACAAACTCATATCGAGTTGGAATTATGCGCCTTGCTTGGCAGCACGCTTCTGTTCATAAGCCAGAATTTCAGCCTCATGCTGGAGCGTCAAGCCAATGTCATCCAAACCTTGCAACAAAAATTGACGGCGATGCTCATCCAGATCAAAATCAATATGCAGACCATAATCGTCGCTAATTGTTTTTTCATTCAGGTCTACGTTCAATTGGTAGTTATCATGCTTCGCTGTGCGTTGAAACAGCTCCTCTACTTGCTCCTCAGACAGCTTGATGGGCAAAATACCATTTTTAAAACAGTTATTATAGAAGATATCCGCATAAGACGGTGCGATTACGCAGTGAAATCCATAGTCCATGATCGCCCACGGCGCATGCTCACGGGAGGAGCCGCAGCCAAAGTTGGCGCGAGAAATCAGCACAGATGCCCCTGCATAGCGAGGCTTGTTCGGTTCAAATTCAGGATTGATATTTCCCTCTTCATCAAAACGCCACTCGTAAAACAGAAACTGTCCAAAACCTGTGCGCTCGATTCTTTTTAAAAACTGCTTGGGGATAATAGCATCTGTATCTACGTTCACCCGATCCACAGGCGCTACGATTCCTTTTAATGTTGTGAATGCTTCCATCGTAAATTCCTCCTCTGTATTCTAGTGGACTACTGCTTCCCGCTTGAATTTCCAGTCCCGTACATCGACAAAATGCCCATGAATCGCCGCAGCGGCTGCCATTGCCGGAGATACGAGGTGAGTCCGTCCTCCACGCCCCTGACGTCCTTCAAAGTTACGGTTGGAGGTCGACGCACAGCGCTGTCCCGGTTGAAGCACGTCTGGATTCATCGCAAGACACATGCTGCATCCTGCTTCACGCCACTCAAAGCCTGCTTCCTTGAAAATGACGTCCAGTCCTTCTTCCTCGGCCTGAATTTTCACACGGCCTGAGCCTGGTACGACGATTGCTGTTACCCTGTCGGATACCTGGTAGCCCTTGGCAACCTCAGCCGCAGCACGCAGGTCTTCAATCCGTCCATTTGTGCATGAACCGATAAACACATAATCAATAGCAATATCTGTGATCGGTGTGCCTGGCTTCAAATCCATATATTCAAGCGCTTTTTCAGCAGCTTTACGTTCGTTTTCTGTCGGCAATTCTGCCGGAATCGGTACGGTAGCGGAAATATCTGTACCCATGCCTGGGCTAGTCCCCCAGGTTACTTGTGGAATAAGAGAATCCACATCAAACTCCAGCACAACGTCAAACTCAGCACCCTCATCTGTTACAAGCTCTTTCCACTCGGCAACCGCCTGCTCGAAAGCAGCTCCCTCCGCTACATGCTCACGTCCACGCAAGTAGTTAAAGGTTGTTTCGTCCGGTGCAATCATACCGGCTCTGGCTCCGCCTTCAATGGACATGTTGCACACGGTCATGCGCTCTTCCATGCTCAATTCGCGGATGGATTCACCTGTATACTCGATAACATAACCGGTAGCGAAATCCGTGCCGTATTTGGCGATGACACCCAAAATCATATCCTTTGCTGTCACACCCGGCTTGCGGCGACCCACAAAGCAAACTTCCATTGTTTTTGCTTTTGTTTGCTGGAGACATTGCGTTGCCATTACATGCTCTACTTCGCTGGTTCCGATACCAAAAGCGAGCGCTCCGAACGCGCCATGAGTGGAGGTGTGGCTGTCACCGCAAACAATGGTTTTACCCGGATGAGTCAGACCAAGCTCCGGCCCCATAACGTGAACGACACCTTGATCAATCGTATCCAAATCATACAGTGTGACACCGAAATCACGACAATTTTGAGTCAATGTATCAATCTGCTGTTTGGAAATCGGGTCCTTAATATTGTAACGATCCTTCGTTGGCACGTTATGGTCCATTGTCGCAAACGTAAGCTCTGGACGACGCACCTTGCGTCCGCTCAGACGAAGCCCCTCAAACGCCTGCGGCGAGGTTACCTCATGTACCAAGTGAAGGTCAATATACAAAATACTCGGCTTTCCCTCTTCTTGATAGATGACATGGTTATCCCAAATTTTCTCGAACATGGTCTTTTTGCTCATCAACATTCACCCCTATGTTTTTCGAACCTAGTGTAGAGAAGGCTGTACGGCTTTCTCTTGGATGTCAACAATATACCACGGCATGCTTGATTGATCCAAGATATGATATCTATAGAAGTGATAGGTTAAGGCTATAAGGTGGAATAAGGCCACAAGATTACTCCTCATCATATGAAACTAGGTATTTAGTTCTAGGATAAATATCTCATAAGTATTTCCCAGCGGACAGCTTCACTTTACTTCTGCTTGTGTTTTAAGGTGACAACGCTACGTACAAATTACAATAGAAACATATGTTCCGTTCAATAAATTTGCAGATAGAAAAATATTCCTAGGTCTGATAGACTACTTATAAAATGAGCATTTGCAAATTCATGAAATACCAGAAAGAGGAGATTATTATGAAGCGCCTTCTTGTCCTATTATTCATTTGTGTGGTCTATTTTGGAACGATTCCAACAATACATGCGAACTCGTCGAATTATCGTATTTTTTTGGATGGAAAGATTGTGACGCTCCAATCTGCCCCTCGCATGGAAAGTAATACCCTGATGATTCCAGCTGTTCCGCTGTTAAAAAAATTAGGCTACACAGCTGCGGTAGATCCCGATATTTCTGATCGAGTAACAATAACAAATTCAAATAACACGATTACCTTTGTCGTAGGTGATAAAAATATGTATATCAACGGAAAAGAAATTCGTATGCCTGTTAGGTCTAAATCATACAATGGAGTAACTTACCTTCCTCTGCGCGCCATTTCTCAGGCGATTGGGAGACCGTTTGGCAGTAACGCAACAGAACAGTACGCATGGATTGGAGTTGCACCAAATAAAAACCAAAACACCCCTCCAGAATTGCAAGGGAAAGATTTTAGAAATGCTGTATGGGGTATGACAGTTCAGCAAATTAAAAGGTCTGAAACACTGCCCCTCATTAATGCTGTCACTGAATTGGATGATTATGGTATGAGTAATATGTACTATACTTATTTGGACTACAAAGGTGAATACAACGGGTACAAAGCAGTTTACACTTATATCCTATCCGGGAATAATAAAAACAGCACTAAACTGATTGACGGACAGATTTTATTTCCTGAAAAATTTAGTAACATGCAAAACTATATAGATCGTTTCTTTAAAATTAGTTCTAAAATGCAATTGGCATACGGTAAGCCAGTTGAAAAGGAGCGACCACGAGGAAGAGATCAGAGTAAATGGGCCGAAGACCTGTCTTTAGGTAATCTCTCTTTAACCGATTACTACAATGTCGGTCGAAATTCTTATTATATCCGATTGTACAAAAGTATGAATTCTGAATATCCTCAATTGGATATTTTGGTGTCTCAAAGATAATATTAAATTTTTTTCTGAGAATCAGCACGACAGTGTAATTGATTTTATCAAGTACTTCGAAGATCGCTATAGAACTGTCTAGACAAAAAGCTCTGCCGACCCATTAAGGTTAGCAGAGCTTTTTTTGTTCCTATCCGTTTGGTATCCTCCAATGGTATCGTGAAGCTGAATACTATGGTGCTGGTTAGAAGCATGATTAGGTCCATTCACGATAAACAGAAAGCTAGCTGCGACGATCAGAAGAACCCATTTTCTCAACATTGTTTATCCAGATCTTATCAATAATATTTACGTACAGGATTTGAATTTAACATGAATAAAACGGTAGTTACTACCAATAACAAAATAATCTTTCTCTTTTTCCTTCACTCACTAAACTTTCGTGCTTCACATGAGCCTTAACGTCTGCAAACTTTTTAAATTGTTCAAATAATGCTATACACCTAATAAAAAAAGACACCTAATAAAAAAAGTTTCTTTATTAATGGCTAATGATTTAGATAAAACGTCTAGCAAGTATTCGAAGCCTTGTGAGTATCTTCCCTTATTCAAGTAATATTTGGCCAGTTCAAATTCAAAACGCGTTGATTGTTCTGGTACTACTTGTTTAGTTTACATGTCAGGAGATAGCTGTCCCTGTTGCACAAAAGAGTCAATAACCGTTTCAAAACGTTTAAGTATATCACTCACATCTAACTGATATCGGTTAGCCGCAAGCATTACGTTCAACAGCTTAGTAACCACTTCTTTATCGGCTTTATTGGTTGATGCAGCAATATATTCAACATAATCCGTAAGCACACTTGTATTTCCAGACAACAGCTTATATACGTAAGTATTACCTTCTGCCCAATGTTGAAACAAGCCGATCCTGTGTCGGGTATCCTCGTCCGTCTCTATGACCCAATCTAAATTAGCGTAGGCGTATGTATACTTTAGAGCTTGTTGGTAATCGCCTCGGGCTTCACAGACACTTGCACACAACAGGTTAGCATAAGCAACGTAACCAAATAATGGACTCTTTGTTTTCTTTTCATGTGTTCTATCCTTGCGTTTCTCATTATGAATAAGCGAATATTGGATTTCCGCTTTCTCCTTCATTTTTCTCGCTGTTTCATCAACCTTGTCCCATAGACGCAAAGACCTGTACACGTTCGCCAAATCCTTCAATGCGTCAAGCTGGTCTATTTCATCTAGGCGCTCAACAAAAGCTTCAAATATCGTAGCTGCCTTGAGATTTCGGTTCTGATCGTCTCCAACCTGAATTGTGAATATACGATATTGACAGATTGCCAAGCGTTCAGAATGTTGATATTTTTCCACTTCTGCTACATTCTCATAGAGCAGCAACGCAACAGCATGTCGTCCCTGTACAAATAGCGCTTCCGCAATGTCATATAGTCTGGGCGAATACAACGGATTGTCCATAATATATCCAACCATTCGACGGATCGCATCCAACTTGTCCAACTCTGCACAACGATACAACAATGGCTCGATCCGCCTAAAATTCGGGGGAAGGTCGATGATGTAATTTTCTATGTATCGTTCGTAAAAATAGCCCTCCGGTAAGCCCATAGCCAATGTGACTCGGTCAAGCTGTTGTACAGAAACAGGACGATGTTGAGTAATCCAGTTACTAAGTGTTCTTTGATGAACACCTGAATATTCCGCAAATTGAGCCAATGTCATGTTATTTTGTTTTAGATACTCTTCAAACTCCGCTAAAATCGTAGGTGTATGCTTCAATTCATAACCATCTTCACATAAAAATTCTATAATCTTTATATTATTGCATTCTATTGTTATCCAAAATTAACCATATGTCAATATACTATGCAACCAATACTGCGTAGTAAAAAAATCGCTTGACTTGGAGTTAACTCCAAATGTAATAATACCGGATGTAAGTAGGTGGAGGGTAATCAGAGTAAACTGCATTTGAATGAAACAATATCCAGAAAAGCGAGGAACAAACCAATGGAATATGTGAAACTTGGAAATACCGGCTTGGATGTATCCCGGCTTTGTCTTGGCTGTATGGGCTTTGGTGTTGCAGAGCGGTGGATTCATCCATGGATACTTGATGAAGAGCACAGTCGTCCAATTATAAAAAAGGCCCTGGAGCTTGGTATCAATTTTTTTGATACTGCGAATGTATATTCAGACGGAACAAGCGAGGAAATTGTTGGGCGTGCTTTAAAGGATTATGCGAATCGAGATGAAATTGTCCTCGCGACGAAGGTTCATTTCCGTATGCATCAAGGTCCAAACGGTGCGGGACTTTCCCGAAAGGCAATCATGAGTGAAATAGATAAAAGCCTTAAGAGACTGGGAACCGATTATGTGGATCTGTACCAAATTCACCGCTGGGATTATAATACTCCCATCGAAGAGACGATGGAAGCATTACATGATGTTGTGAAGGCCGGGAAGGCAAGATATATTGGTGCTTCTGCCATGTACGCATGGCAATTTCTGAAGGCGTTACATGTAGCTGAGAAAAATGGATGGACCCGGTTTGTATCGATGCAGAATCATTTAAACCTCTTATATCGTGAAGAGGAGCGGGAGATGCTGCCGCTTTGTAAGGAAGAAAAAATCGGTGTGGTCCCATACAGCCCTCTTGCAGGAGGAAGATTGACGCGTGATGCGCAGGAAACAACACATCGTTCCGAAACCGATCAAGTTGCGAAATCTAAATATGATGCGACTGCACATACTGATCGATTGATCGTGGATCAGGTTGCGGCAATCGCAGAACAACGTGGAGTTCCCCGTGTCCAAATCGCACTTGCCTGGTTGCTGCAGAAAGAACCTGTAACAGCTCCCATTATCGGTGCTACGAAAACGACTCATCTCGAAGATGCGGCAGCTGCGCTCTCGATTACGTTAACACCTGAAGAAATTGCGTTGCTGGAGGAACCGTATGTTCCTCATCCGGTAATTGGAGCCCAGTAAATTTTGATGCGATTACAGTTTTGATATAAGAAACGACAAGAACGCCCTGTCCATTTATATGGGGCGTTCTTTTGCGGAAATTGGGAGGTGAAATCTGCATGCTGATCGCAGAAGTAAGTAAAAAATTTGATTTGTCACAGGATACACTCCGCTATTATGAACGCATCGGACTTATTCCACGTGTGAACCGCAATAAAAGCGGAATCAGGGATTATACGGAAGAAGACTGCAGGTGGGTTGAATACATCAAATGTATGCGAGCCGTAGGTCTTCCAGTTGAAATTTTGATTGAGTATGTTGGGTTGTTTCAACAGGGTGATGAAACCATGGATGCTAGAAAAGAACTGCTAATCGAGCAACGTAAGCAGCTTATAACAAGAATGGAAGACATGAAGGACGTGTTGGAACGCATGGATTATAAAATTGCAAGATATGAACAGACAATAGTTGAAAAAGAAAAAAAACTAAATAGACCACAAGATTAGTTTTGTGAATGACAATGGTAAATTATTGCACAATTCAGCTCTGTATGTAGTAGTAATATTGGCGTCTGGTTCAGTAAAGAAACTTGTACCTATAGTAAGGATTAGGATCATCGAGTTGGGTAATTACTTATACAAAGGAGTGGAAAAATCAATGATTAGTAAAGTCGGTCAAATTATGTTGTATGTAAATAACCAAAATGAGTCATTGGATTTTTGGACAGAAACAGTAGGATTTAATGTAATTTCTGAAGAAAATAATGGCCAAGAAATGAGATGGATTGAAATTGCTCCTGCAAAGGGTGCAGAAACAAGTATCGTTCTCCATAATAAGGAGTTCGTCGCTAAAATGTCGCCTGAACTAAATCTCGGTACACCCTCTTTAATGTTTTTTTCGGAAAATCTCGATAAATTACATGGCGATTTATCCAATAAAAATGTCAAAGTTGGAGAAATTGTAAATATGCCCTTCGGAAGGGTATTTAACTTTGCTGATAATGAAGAAAATTACTTTGCTGTAATGGAAAAAAGTGAATTACGATAAAAATATGATATGGATCAATATTCCATTTTTGTAAAAAAGTAAAAATCCTCTGAAAAAGCCCTCCGTTTAAGAGGGCTTTTTCATATATGCTGGCCACTAAACTAAAGTCATTCGGTTGACCTCCCTAACCGCCAATCACGTCCCCCAACCCAATCTATGTAAAATTATGGCTCAGTGTAATGAATTTCACATCTTTCCTGGTCAACCTGTTCTACCATAGAAGGGTGATACGCCGTGCTGGGCAGACCACCTTGGGCGGGACGGGTGCGTTCTGCTGCAAATCAGCTACACAGGCTGTCCGGCATGTGCGGCAAGCACGCTTTTATTTTGATTCGAAGCGGAGTGTCCAGATGTTGAATACCGAATGGGAATATCGTGAGCGCATCAGGAAGCTGGCCGTATGCATTGTCAAGCATTACCGGGGAAAAGGACCGGACAACGTCAAGGTTTCACTGGATTCGCCACTCCGGATTACGGTAGAAATTCGAGGAACATTATCCAACCTGTCCGAAATTCTCGTTCATGAAGGGGCCGAGGACAAGGTCAGGGAATATTGGAACGTCCTTCGACCTTATCTGGAAAAGGAGTTTATGAGCGAAGCGGAAAATACACTCGGCAGTCCGTTTACTTACACCTGGGAGGTCTGTCCCTCCGTCCATGGAGACGGACACATTATCATTACTCTCGAACTACAACACATACACCGGTTGGATTAGCGGGAAGGAGCTTGTCTCCTCGCCCGCCGATAAGCCAGTACAGGGTGCAGCGTAAAGCGGCATTTTTGTATTGGCTTTTTTTCATGTTACGAGCTTCATCTATTTCATAATAAAAGAGGTGCTGCACACATGACAGACAAGGTATTGACCGTATGTCCTTACTGCGGAAGCGGTTGTCAGCTTCATTTGCTGGTGGACAAGGGACAGGTAATTGGCGCGGAGCCGGCAGATGGTCGTACAAATGAAGGGACACTTTGTTTGAAAGGACATTATGGATGGGATTTTCTGAATGACCCGCAAATTCTGACCTCACGCTTGCGCAAGCCCCTGATTCGCAAAAATGGAGTCATGGAGGAAGTGGAGTGGGAAGAAGCCATTCAATATACTGCTGAACGCCTTTTAGCCATCAAGGAAAAATACGGACCCGATTCCATAATGGGAACAGGTTCCGCACGTGGTCCGGGGAACGAAGCCAACTATGTCATGCAAAAGTTCATGCGGGCGGTCATCGGTACGAACAATATTGACCATTGCGCTCGCGTATGCCACGGCCCTTCTGTGGCAGGCCTGACATACTCTCTTGGAGACGGGGCCATGTCCAATTCCATTCCTGAAATTGAACATTCCGATCTTGTTTTCGTATTCGGCTATAATGCACCCGAAACGCATCCCATCGTCGCACGGCGCATTGTAGCTGCCAAGCAAAAAGGTGCCAAAATCATCGTATGTGATCCGCGCATGACCGAAACCGCCCGTATTTCGGATTTGTGGTTGCCGCTAAAGGGCGGTTCGAATATGGCTTTGGTAAACGCTTTTGGCCATGTACTTGTGCATGAAGAACTGTATGACAAACGGTACATCGAAGCGCATACAGAGGGCTTTGCAGAATACGTAGACAGCATTAAAAAATATACGCCCGAATACGCGGAAGGCATTACGGGAGTCAAGGCAGCCGATATTCGGGCGGCGATGAGGGAATATGCAAAGGCCCCTACCGCTACAATTCTGTACGGGATGGGCGTATGCCAGTTTTCGCAGGCCGTTGATGTGGTCAAGGGTCTTGCCTCGCTTGCTCTACTGACCGGAAATCTGGGCAAGCCAAATGTGGGCATTGGACCTGTACGGGGACAAAACAATGTACAGGGCTCCTGCGACATGGGCGCGTTGCCGAATGTGTATCCTGGCTACCAGGATGTAACAGACACCGCAGTTCGCAAAAAGTTTGAAAAAGCATGGGGTGTCGAGCTGCCGCGTAAAAAAGGATATTCTCTTACGGAGGTACCGCACCTCATCCTGAAGGAGAACAAGCTGAAAGCTTATTATATTTTCGGCGAGGACCCTGTGCAAAGTGATCCGAACGCCGCGGAATTACGTGAAGCGCTGGATAAAATGGAATTTATCGTCGTACAGGATATTTTCATGAACAAAACGGCGCTGCACGCCGATGTCATCCTCCCTTCTACCTCCTGGGGTGAGCATGATGGTGTGTATTCCTCGGCAGACCGCGGCTTTCAGCGTATTCGCAAAGCGGTCGAGCCGCAAGGTGACGTAAAGCCGGACTGGGCCATTATTAGCGAAGTTGCTACCGCCATGGGCTACCCTATGTCCTATGCAAACACAGAGGAAATTTGGGATGAAATGCGAAGCCTCTGCCCGTTATTCGCTGGTGCAAGCTACCAAAAAATGGAGGTGCAAGGTGGAGTACAGTGGCCCTGCCCTACAGAGGATCATCCAGGCACACCGTATTTGTACAAAGGAAATCAATTTTCCACGCCTAGTGGCAAAGGCCGATTATTCGCCTGCGAATGGCGTCCGCCGCAAGAACAGCCGGATGCAAAATACCCGCTTGTCTTGTCCACAGTCCGTGAAGTGGGGCATTATTCCGTACGCACCATGACTGGCAATTGCCGTGCTTTACGCCAGTTGTCTGATGAGCCTGGCTTTATTCAGATTAGCCCGGAAGACGGAGCAGATCTGAACATTCTGGATGGCGAAATAGTCGCCATATCCTCCCGCCGTGGACGCATCATGGCACGCGCACAAATCAGTGACCGTGTACAACAGGGTGCGACCTACATGACCTACCACTGGTGGGTTGGAGCATGTAACGAGCTGACCGCCGATTTTCTAGATCCGGTATCCAAAACCCCGGAATTAAAATACTGCGCCATTCGGCTGGAACGGATCGCCGACCAAGCACAGGCCGAGCGTGATGTGCATGAATCGTACCAACGAATTCGCAGACAGATGAACGTCCAGGAAGCTGTTTTGGCGGATAAGGTGACGAGATGAGCGGCGCACGAAATACGCTGAACCGTCCGAGGAGTAGAATGGGAGCAGCCGATAGAACAAGCGCTGTCGCTTCTTCCTTTGTGGTCGCAGATGCCGGGCACTGTATCGGCTGCAAAGCCTGCGAGCTGGCGTGCTTCGCTGTTCACAGTCAGGCTAACGGCATAGGCGCTTCGGTCGGAACCGTCAGCGTGCCTGTCGTACCTAAGGTGTATGTTGTACGCGCCGGGGATACGTATGTGCCTGTGCAATGCCGGCATTGTGAGAATGCACCCTGCGCACATGCCTGCCCGGTTCAGGCCATTCGACAGGAGAACGGTGTGGTCATGATTGACGAGGAGCTGTGCATCGGCTGTACCTCTTGTGTTTTGGCCTGTCCCTTCGGTGCCATTGAAGTATCTACCGTCTACCGGGAAGGACGTGCCATGACACAGCCCGGCTTGACCGACCGTGCCGCTCACAAGCCTCTCCCCCGGACTGCCGCAGGCAAATGCGACCTGTGCGCAGACACAAACGGAGGACAGCCTGCCTGTGTAGAAGCCTGTCCAAACGATGTACTACGGCTGGCTATAGTCGAGTCCGATCTGCTTCCCGAGCATCGGCGGGAAGTCTTCTTCCCTCGCCTGTAAGGCCAAAATCAGCCGCAGAAAGGTAGAAAAAAGATGTCCATAACAACTAACAATGCCTCTTCGGCTCCTTGTAGGGAGACGACGGATTACACCAATCCCATTATTCATATTGACCCCAGTATGTGTACCGGGTGCAGACGCTGTGCAGGGGTTTGTCCGGTAGATGCCATAGAAGGCCAGCCTGGAGAGCCGCAAACCGTGAATGCAGACCGCTGCGTGATCTGTGGCCAATGTGTACAAATATGCAGCGTATACGCATCCGATTGGTCTGATTCATCCCCATGGGAAGCCGACAGCAGACGACAGGAGCGTCTGCGTGAGCGCGATATGCCTGCTGACATCGGTGAGCCCCTATTCGCTGCCTACTATAGCGGTAGCCTGAAAAAGGTAACCGACATGATGGCGAAACCGGGACAGTTCCGGATCGTCCAATGTGCTCCAGCCATTCGCGTATCAATCGCAGAGGAATTTGGTATGCCATTTGGCACGCTCACACCAGGTAAAATGGCTGCGGCTCTGCGTCGCCTTGGCTTTGATAGGGTATATGACACCAACTTTGGAGCTGATGTCACCATTATGGAGGAAGGCACCGAACTGATTCGTCGTGTAACCGAGGGTGGGCCGCTACCGATGTTTACCTCCTGCTGTCCGGCTTGGGTTCGGTTCGCCGAGATTGAATATCCCGATCTGTTGGACCATTTGTCCAGCTGTAAATCCCCTATGCAAATGTTAGGCTCGCTGGTCAAAACCTATGGTGCCCAACTGGACGAGGTGGAACCTGCGAGCATTTATAGCGTCGCGATCATGCCTTGTACCTGCAAGCAATTCGAATGTGATCGCCCTGAAATGGAATCCGACGGTTACCGTGACGTGGACGAGGTACTGACAACGCGTGAACTGGCATACTGGATCAAGGAGAGCGGCATTGATTTTATGAATCTGCCAGATGAAGAATTTGATTCACCGCTAGGACGTTATTCAGGAGCAGGGTCCATTTTTGGTGTGACCGGAGGCGTTATGGAAGCGGCCATCCGTACAGGCTACGAGCTGCTGACGAACGAAAAGCTGCCGAAGCTCCAACTGGATTTTGTACGCGGTGAGGAAGGCGTTCGTGTCGCGGAGGTTCAGGTGGGCGAGCTGCAGCTTAAGGTAGCGGTCGTCGCGGGGCTGCAACATGCCTATGGACTGCTGGATCGTGTGCAGGCAGGGGAATGTGATTATCATTTTATTGAGGTAATGGGCTGTCCTGCCGGATGTATTAGTGGAGGTGGTCAACCCAAGCTCATGCTGGAAAAACACCGGATTGAAGCTTACCGGGCACGCAAATCCTCTATTTATGGACATGATGCGGGGCTTCAGGTGCGAAAATCGCATGAAAACCCTCATATTATTAAGCTCTACGATGAATTTTTAGGTGAGCCGCTTGGTCATGTATCGCATCATTTGCTGCACACAACCTTCCAAAAGCGTGGACCAGGCAAGCAAAGTCGTAGCTGTAATGTTCTTTCTAAAGAGGGTACAAATAACTCCATTCAGTAGCGCGTTAAGCCAAAAGGTTGAACCATGCGACATCCCCCCTCTCCATGCTTAAAAAGAAGCTGCTGAGTCTTGCTCATGTTCATCCTGTGCCCATCATATTCTGCACCAACGAATAATGCATTTTAAAACTTTTTATACTGTATCCATTGTATTTTGTTGTTAGTTAGAAAGGAGTCGAATTGTATGAACCGTTTTGTTTTAGCTGATCCCGATCAGTGTATCGGTTGTCGTACCTGTGAAATTGCATGTGTCATCGCACATTCAGCGGGTAATCCTTTTATTTCGCCAGATGACGAGTTTCATTTTCATCCGCGTCTAAAGGTCATCAAATCCTTTGGAGTCACTGCCCCTGTCCAATGCCGTCACTGTGAGGATGCCCCCTGCGCCAACGCTTGTCCGAACGGCTCCATTACGAACGCGGACGGCTCCATTCTCATTAACAGCGAGAGCTGCATCGGCTGTAAAACCTGTATGATTGCCTGTCCATACGGCGCCATCACCATGGTACCCGAATATCGGGACGGGCGGGCTGTAGTTCAGCATGGACTATATACCAATGTATCAGGACGTTTGCAACCCAAAGAACGAATGATTGCCAGCAAATGTGATCTGTGTGAAGGCGTAGAGGGTGGTCCCGCCTGCATTGGAAAATGCCCAACACGTGCCCTCAAGCTGGTTGAGCCGGATCTGGTTCAGGCTCGTGTTGAGGAAAAACGAGCTGCGAGCGCACGTCAGTTACTGCATATGACACGCATTCCGGCAACGGGTCTATGACATGACCGAAGCCTTTCCTCTGCAAAAGGATACGCGAACCGAGCAGGATGCGCTAGGGGAAATGGAGATTCCCGCCAATGCCTGTTACGGCATTCATACGGCACGTGCGATGAACAACTTTGCGGTCAGCGGCAGACCTGTAAACCGGAAGCTGATTCACGCTTTCGTCCTTGTGAAGAAGACAGCCGCTCAGGTGAACTGTGAGCAAAATCGGCTCCCTCCCCACCGGGCGGCTGCAATTATAGACGCCTGCGATGAATTGCTCGCCGGGCGGTATCTGGATATGTTCACAGTCGATGCCTTGCAAGGCGGTGCAGGCACAAGCACCAATATGAACGTCAACGAGGTCATTGCTAATTTAGCGATTATGCGGCTTGGTGGAAAACCCGGACAGTATGAGCTAGTACATCCGCTAGATGATGTGAACTGCTGTCAGTCCACGAACGATGTATATCCGACAGCATTACGAATTGCAGCCATTCGGTTGCTTCGTCCTTTATGTGACGCGATGGCTTCGTTACAAGAGTCTTTACAGCACAAAGAAACGGAATATTCGGATCTGCTCAAGCTAGGTCGCACACAGCTAATGGATGCCCTGCCCATGATGGCGGGGCAAGGCTTTGGTGCTTACGCAAAGGCCGTGGCACGTGACCGCTGGCGTCTCTACAAAGCCGAGGAACGGCTGCGGGAAATCCCTATTGGCGGTACGGCGATCGGCACAGGCATGAATGCGCCTCGTGCTTACAGCTATCGGATGGTTGAGAAGCTGGCGGACGAGACTGGCTTTGGGCTATGCCGAAGTGACCACCCGATGGACCCGATTCAGAATATGGATGTCTTTGTGGAGGTATCCGGTCTGCTCAAAGCCGCCGCTGTAAACCTTTTCAAAATATCGGGCGATTTTCGCCTACTGGCCTCCGGTCCTCTCGGCGGTATTGGTGAGTTCACTCCACCTCCAGTTCAGGCGGGATCATCCATTATGCCAGGCAAGGTTAACCCGGTGATGGCTGAACTGGCCGGACTAACGGCGTTGCGCGTGATAGCCGAAGATGCAGCGATTACGATGGCGGCTGCCTCCGGGCAGCTGGAGCTGAATGCGTTCCTGCCGCTGATTGCCGAATCGCTGCTGGAATCGCTACATATTCTGGACGGCGCAGTTCGGCTGTTCGATGAACGATGTGTACGCGGTCTGATCGTATGCGAGGACCGCTGTTCAGCTAATCTACGTAACTCCGCTGTGATGGCTTCTGCGCTGGTCACGGAGCTTGGCTACGATAAAGCTGCCTCCATTGCTTCAGTAGCCATTGCCCAGGGCCGCACACCGGAGGATATAACCGAAGAACGCGGTCTGCTGACACGCTCGCGCATTGAGCATTTGTGTCATCCCTATACAGTTACCAAGCCCGGTATTCCGGGGCAGGAAGAAGGAACTCACGATGGGAATGAATGATACTCCCCGCAGCAACCGACCGCACATCACCCTGCTCGGTCGCCGCAATGCTGGCAAATCCAGCATTCTGAACACCCTGACCGGCCAGCCCGCTGCCGTGGTATCTCCCGTAGGAGGAACAACCACGGACCCGGTCTTCAAGCCGATGGAGCTGCTCCCTGTTGGCCCCATTGTTCTGGTGGATACCGCCGGACTGGACGATGAGGGTGAGATTGGAGCACTGCGCCGCAACAAAACGCTGGAAATATTAAATAGCACGGATCTGGCATTGCTGATCATCGACGCTACTGTTGGGATCAGCGCATTTGAGCTCGGCTTACTCGAAAGGCTGCGCGCCAAGAAAATTCCCGTCATTGGTGTATTAAACAAAATGGATATGCTTGCAGAGACAGAGAAAATAACCTCAACCCTGAAGAATGAACTGGATTTATCCCTGATTCCTTTCAGTGCCTCTAAGCTGTGGGGAGACGCGGAACTAAAAAAGGCCATCGTGGATGCCATTCCGCAAAATGAGGATCGTTTCCGTATCGTCGGTGACCTGCTGTCGCCCGGCGATTTTGTCGTGCTAGTCGTACCAATCGACAAAGCTGCGCCAAAGGGCCGACTGATTCTTCCACAGCAGCAGACGATCCGCGATACGTTAGAGAGCGATGCCATCGCAGTAGTGACCAAAGAGCATGAGCTACGGCTGACGTTGGAGCGCCTGGGACGCAAGCCCCGCTTGGTCATTACCGATTCACAGGCTTTTATGAAGGTAGCCGCAGATACGCCCAAGGATGTGCCCCTGACCTCCTTTTCCATCCTGTTCGCCCGTCATAAAGGTGACCTTGACGAACTCGTACGAGGTGCAAGAGCCATTGACCGTCTCAAGGATGGCGACCGCGTACTCATTGCAGAAGCCTGCACGCATCAATGTCAGTCTGACGATATCGGTCGTGTGAAAATCCCCCGTTGGCTCCGTCAAACGATAGGCAAACGTCTCATCATCGAGCACGCATCCGGTTCCAGCTTTCCTGATGATCTAAGCGAATATGCGCTGGTTATTCACTGCGGGGCCTGCATGCTCAATCGACGTACCATGCTTCACCGAATGGCAGAAACGGAAGCCGCCGGTGTACCCATAGTGAACTATGGAATTTTCATCGCCTATGTTCAGGGAGTCTTCCCCCGTGCCATCGAATGCTTTCCATCCGCTATGCTGGCATGGGAGCAAGCCGTTGGAGCTGGCAGCCATTCCTGAATGAAATGAATCATCGAAGCAACAAATTCGCCCCATGCATGTAAAAGCAGCCGCGTTGACACTCACGCGACTGCTTTTTATTTACCCAATTCCAAAGAGAAGATCGATATTCTAAAAATACAAATCCCGCTCGCCCGCTTCCAAGCGTTCCAGCTTGCCCAGTGTCAAACGACGTGCAGATTCGCGCGGGATACGCTCCAAATTATCACGCAGGGCGGCAGCCCCCAGCTCACGTGCCTCTTCATCCCCATAGTCCAGCAGATATTCTTGAAAGGTCAGCAGCGAATTGGGCTGGCATACATTATGAATCTGTCCTGATTTGGCAAGCTCCATAAACCGATCCCCCGTACGTCCTTCACGGTAGCAAGCTGTACAGTAGCTGGGCATGTAGCCGCCACGGCACAGACTTTTGATGATTTCCATCGGCGAGCGATGATCCCCAACCTCGAACTGTGGCTTATCATTCGTCTCTTGTCTCGCATATGCCCCTACTCCGGTAGCAGAACCTGCACTGATTTGCGATACACCCAAACCAATGACACGGTCCCTGAATTCCGACTCCTCACGCGTAGACAGGATCATCCCCGCATAAGGTACAGCCAGCCGAAGAACCGCTACAATTTTCATAAAATCCTCGTCGCTCACCAAATACGGATAGCGCTCCGGGTCCACATTTTCAGCTGGACGAAGCCGGGGAACAGAAACGGTGTGAGGACCGCAGCCAAACACTTCCTCCAGATGCTCAGCATGCTTAAGCATGGCTATCGTCTCATAACGGAAATCGTATAAACCATACAACACACCGATACCCACATCGTCTATCCCTGCTCGCATAGCGCGGTCCATGGCAGTCGTGTGCCAGTCATAATTTCGTTTTGGCCCTTGAAGATGATATTTGCGGTAGCTTTCACGATGATACGTTTCCTGGAACAAAATATACGTACCGATCCCAACCTCCACCAGCTTCCGATAATCCTCCTCCGTCGTTGCAGCAATATTGACATTAACCCGCCGGATACTTCCATTGTCTACCTTTACATCGTAAATTTGACGTAAACAATCGACGATATAATCAATAGAACAATGGAGCGGGTCTTCCCCCGCTTCCAACGCAAGTCGCTTATGCCCCATTTGCTGAAGCACTCTGACCTCCTCGACCAGTTCCTCCGGTGTCAAACGGCTGCGAGTAAAGCTGTCATTGGTATGCTTATAGCCGCAGTATTCGCAGTTATTGACACAGTGATTGCTCACATATAGGGGGGCAAACAGCACAATCCGATTGCCGTAAATCTGCTCTTTCACCGCCCGTGAGGATCTAAACATTTCCTCCAGCAGTTCAGGATCATCCACATGCAAAAGAGCCGCCGCTTCAGTCGCACTCAACCCCCGGCAAGCTCTTCCCTTCTCCAAAATGTCTAAAATACGGTTGCGGTCCGTTGCTTCCTGCTTTCCCTGCTCCACCGCTGCCATAATCTCTGCCTCATTGATGAAATCCGCCGATACTTTCTCCCGTACTTCACTCACGTAGATCCATCTCCCTTATTATGGTGATGATTTCGCAAAATCCTATGGTTACCTACTATTTTTTAGTTCAGCCCCATCATTGACTTAGGAGCTGTCGCTGCACCCTCAAACTATCGCCACGCCCCATATCGACTTCAAACCCCGCTCCACGGATGCGCAGCTCCAGGCAATGTCGACATTGGGCAGATTCATCACCCAAGCATATTTTATTTTCATAAATAGCATACTTCGGCCTCACCCCGAGTGGTGATAAATTAGGCATAACTACATTCGCTCCCGCCTGTAGCGCCTTCTCCCGACCTTGGGGATGAATCGTTCCCATCGCTGTCGATGCTGGAATAAGCGCATCTGGAACGACTAACCGGGACAACGAAACAATATCCAGCGCCTTTTCCATGCTTCCCTGACTGGCATCCCGGAGCGGCGTGTTGCTATGCGGTAAAAACGGGCCAATCCCGATCATATCAGGCGATAGACTGTGTAGATAGACCAAATCGTCTGCCAAATCGCTGTTCGTTTGTCCTGGTAAACCAACCATACATCCAGCCCCGATCTGAAATCCGATTCGCTGCAAGGCCAGCAGACGACTCCTCCTGCTTTCTATCGTCATCGTCGGATGTAGCTTAGCGTACAAACGTGGTGAAGCCGTCTCATGCCGCAGCAAAAAGCGGTCCGCCCCCGCCTCGTATAATAGCGCATAGGTTTCATCATCCCGCTCACCAATGGACAGTGTAACGGCCACATCGGTAAAACGCCTTTTGATCTCCCGAATCAGTTTCGCCAGCCGGGCTGCTGTGAACCAGTAATCTTCGCCACTTTGCAGGACAAAGGTCCGATATCCCAGCTCATACCCCTCCGCGCAACAGGCCAAAATTTCTTCCGGTCGTAAACGGTAGCGATCCGCCTGTTTATTCGAGGCCCGTAGCCCGCAATACATGCAGTCCTGACGACATATGCTGGAGAACTCAATTAATCCACGTAAAAAAACACCTTTACCGTAACGCTCCATTTTGATGCGAGCTGCCAATTTTCGTAACTGCGCCCGCACCGTTGGCTCTTCCTCCAGACGTGCCAACAGCTCCATCATTTCCGTATGCGTCCATTCCTTGCCGTCAGCCAGACGCAGTAATAATTCGTCCGTGACTCATCCCTTCTTCCCTCGTCCATCTGGACTCCACGTCGTCAGCAGCTTGTACCGTACATGTATTATTCTAGCAACATCAGAGGGAATAGAACGTGACTAGCTTCACAAAAAATCCCATTTTCTGAATATAAACTCCAACTTCTGCCGCAAAAAATACATATTTACCGCAACAAAAAAAGCTATTTCTTCTTTAATGGAAGAAACAGCTTCTGATCAAGCTTATTATTGAATTAAATCAACCGCCTGCTGTGGTACAAAATAATCTACGCCGTTATAAACGACAACACCGTTCATTGCTGAATTTTTACCATTCAGAATGACGATATTTTTGTATACCATGACCACCTGTATTTCAGCCAATATTTGCGCGTTTGCTAATGATCGGTCCGACTGCATAGTTCATGCTGCCTTCTTTGGCATCTTTGATCGTTTTTACTTCCTCATCCGATCTAACTATATTAAAGATGCTCTCTGAAGTATTGGTCTCACTCTAATTGCCCCTGAATTACCGATACGATACTTTCACGCAGTGCATTGGCGTTTTGTGACTTATATGGATCAGCATTAAAAAGGATTGCATCTGCTGTGTAGTTTTCTTTTATACGTCCCAATCTGTCCCCATATCCCAAAATATCAGCGGCGAACTCCGTGGCAGCCTGCCAAGCCTCTTTTCGAGTTAATCCACAGTCTACGAGTGTGTCTAATTCCTCAAGGTTGCGTCCATGTAACGAAGGTGTGGCAAAATCTGTACCGAACGCAATTCGTACGCCTGCTCTTTTGGCATAGCTGACAGCTTTAGGATGGGCTTCGGCGGCGCGGGCGGCGCGATCACAAATTTCCCTGTCGAGTGAAAGAACTCCAGACGGGTCTGCAGCAATTCGATAGATGGAAGCAGTAGGCACAAAGACTGTCCTGGATTGCGCAAGCCGGTTGGCTTGATCCTCGGTCAAATACATTCCATGCTCTATTGATTCCACGCCAGCGTCAATAGACCAGTCCACAGTAGGTCCGCCCCAGGTATGAACCATGACTTTAATGTTGCGTGCATGGGCGCTACGCACAATAAAAGAGAATTCTTCCTCAGAAAAAATCGGGTTCAGCACTGTATCTGGTGACGATCCTAGTCCCCCTGTTGCAAGAATTTTAATCCAGCTTGCCCCGGAATCAATAATTTCTGTTACCCGCCGTTCCAAATGCTTAAAGCCCCGTGCATCTCCGGCTCCAAGCATATCACCACAGGTGTAAACTCTTAAAGGCTGGCTATAATGCTGACCTATATGCTTCACCGTACTTGGCAAAAGCCCCCCTGCATCACGCACTGAAGTCACTCCAGCCTGGAAGGTGGCCTCAAAGGCTTGCGCCTGCATCACTTCGATCTCCAGTTTATCCCGCTTCTCCTGGTCAGCATGATTAAAATCCGTCCATGCCAAATGCGTATGAAGGTCAATTACGCCGGGGCTAATCCATAAGTCGCCATCTGGGCTATTTTGTTGGGCGTATGGAGATACGGACTCTGCAATGGACGAAAAACGACCATTAGTGATTGTTATATCGAATCGTTTCCCAACAATCCCCGCCACAAATATATTTTTGTAGGTTAACTCTTTTTGAATGTTATTTCCCAACTTTATTCCCCCAGATTGACCTTTGGGCCGCCAGCGCATGATCAGGATCTTGATGCATAAGCTCTGCAAGCGTCAGGATGGCTTCTTCGACGCTTTGCTGATTTGCCTTCGCCCCAAAATGGTTAATTCGTAAGAGTTTATGATGCAATTCCCCATCTCCGGGTGCGACAATGCCCAGGGGCTGTTCGATATTGAGATTTCCGCCTTGAGGAATCCGAACCGTTGTAGTCAACGTTGAGTAGCTGTCTTTGTTACGCTGCCACGGTTCAAGGCCCAAGGCCGTAATGCCAGCAATTGCAGCGGATGTAGTTAAACGATGGCGGCGATTGACCGCTTCCAGACCTTCTTCTTCAATAAGCTTTAAGGCCTCTATAAGCGCCCGGGCTTCCAAGACAGGGATGTTGGGAGGAACCCGAAAGGGAGTCGCACTATCATGAGAACGCTTTAGGTCAAGCAAAGACAGAATGGAATTGCGCGGCGCATTTTTGTTGGAGGCCAGAAACTCCCAGCCACGTGAAGAAATCCCCACAGCGCTGATCCCGTTAGGGCCGGCTAATGCTTTTTGCGCACCCACAGCTACAAAATCAATTCCCCACTCGTCCATCAGCACCGGTTCGCCCCCGATTGCTGAAACCGCATCTATCACGGTTATGATTTTTGACCGACGGGCAAGCTCCAAAATTTCCTTTGTTGGATTGGAGCCTCCTGTGACCACTTCCGCCTGCACGAAAGAAAGCGCACATGGGTTATATCGCTCAATCGCTGCGGCGACTTCATCTACAGTTACCACTTCATCAAAAGATGTTTTGAGCTCGATGACCTCTGCTCCACCACGCGCAAGCCAGTTACCAAAAATCGTTCCATAGGGACCTGTCACAATGTTTAGAATTGTACGGTCAGGCGCGGCTATGCCTGCTGCTATGGCCTCGATTCCCAGGATCGCCTCGCCCGGTATGATGACTGGTGATTCTTGAGTGGACAGGAGTTTGGAGAGCAAGTTAGTTAGCGTATCAAACTCCGATATTGTAAGAGGTACAAATCCTTTATTATTTTGACTCATAAATACCTCCTGCAGAATGGGATATTGGCATCTTGGGTACAGCAGACAAAAGCTCACGGCTATAAGCCGTTTCAGGACGAGAAAAGAATTTCTCCTTGGGGTTGATCTCAACCAGCTTCCCCTGTCGCATTACAGCAACAATATCGCTTATGGCATTTATAACTCCCAGATCATGAGAGATAAAAAGCATCGTAAGATTAAGCTCCGATTTGAGTGTGCTCAGCAGTTCAAGCATACTCCGTTGTACCGAAACATCCAGTGCGCTCGTTGGTTCATCTGCGATAAGTATGCTTGGCTCAACGCTTAATGCGCGGGCAATCGCTATCCGCTGACGCTGACCGCCGGAAAATTCGTGAGGGAATCTGCCAAGGGCGCTTTCATCGATGTGAACACGTGCAAGCAGTTCCCTACATCTCTTGTCCACTTGAGTGCGGTCAACAATCTTGTGAAAAAGCAAGGCTTCGGCAAGGATTTGCCTGATCGTATGCTTTGGATTAAGCGAGGAATCCGGGTTTTGAAAAACCATTTGTATTCTTTTATGCTGCTCCCGGCTCCGTCGCTTGTCCAGTACCTGAGAACCCAGCATGATCCGGCCCTCATCCGGGGCGATCAGCCCGGCTATTACCCGCGCGAGGGTAGACTTTCCTGAACCCGATTCTCCCACAAGACCAAGCGTGGTACGCTCCTGCAACTCCAGGCTTACTTGATCAAGCGCGGTGAACTTACCATAAGCAACCGTTATATTTTCTATCCGCAAGGCTGTTTTCATCAATCGGCGCTCCTTTCAAGATCCGGGAGAGGAAGCACTGAGCTTATCAGCAACTGTGTATACGGATTTTGCGGGTTTTGTAAAAGGGGCAAAGTGTCTCCCCGCTCTATGATTCTTCCCTCTTTCATAACGCAAAGCTTTGAGCACATCGAAGCAGCTACGGCAAGATTGTGCGTAACAAACACCATGGCAAAACCCAACTCCTTTTGAAGACGTGAAATAACGTCAATGATTTGCCGTTGAACCGTTACGTCAAGCGCCGTTGTTGGCTCATCACAAAGAAGGATGCGCGGCTTGCACGCCAAAGCCATCGCAATAACAATACGTTGACACTGGCCGCCTGAAAGCTGGCGGGGGTAACGGTCAGTATGCTTTAAGGAATCGGGAAGACCGAGCATTTCAAGCAGTTCCAAAGCTATTGTACGCGCGACCTTCCGGCTCACCTTCTGCCTGTAGTACACAACCTCGGCAAGCTGCCGGACCACCGGGCAGAGAGGGTCAAGTGCCCTTATCGGGTCTTGAAAAATCATTGCGCATCTGCCATTGCTCCTAATATTCCCGCCAACCTGTTCAATACCAGAGGGAAGCAGCCCTATAATGGAGCGCAGGGTGAGCGATTTTCCAGATCCGGATTCCCCCACAAGTCCTATGCTTTCGCCCGCTTCAACTTTAAGACTCACATTGGTGACCAATTGATGATTCGATCGCGCCCTGAGCGACAAATTTTCCACTTCTAAAATTGGATTCATAGCATTCATTTTCTTCTCCATATATCTGCTAGCCCATCGCCCACAAGGGATAAGGCTATCCCCGTATATACCACCGCAAAGCCCGGGATGGCTGAAAGCCACCACTTTGTAGATATAAAGGGCTGCCCATCAGAAATCATCGTTCCCCAATCCGGAGTTGGCGGCGCAATGCCGATACCGAGATAGCCTAGCGTAACAATGGCCACCAGCAGAACAGCCATATCCGTCATAAGCACTACCACTGCTTGCGGTAGCACATTCGGCAGAAGATGGCGCAGTATGATTTTAATATTCGGGATTCCCAGTGTCTTGGCAGCGGCTATCCATTCCTGCTTGCGAAAGGATGCGCTAAGCCCCTTGACCACACGAGCGTATACGATCCAGCCAACGAGAGCAAACGTAATATATATCCCCTGTTCACCCGTACCGCTTGCAAACGCCACGATAATGACAATCAAATAAAAAGGGAACGCAATCAACGTATCGGTCAAAAGCGTGATAACCGTATCTACCCATTTACCATAATACCCGGCAAGCATTCCCAGAAACACCCCCATACAAAAAGGGATGATCTCCGCCAGCACCATAATCTTCAAATCAGTCCGTGCGGCATAGATCAGCCGTGTAAACAGATCACGCCCCAGTTGATCGGTTCCCAGCCAGTGTTCGAAGGACGGGGGTTGTAAAGTTGCCGAAATATTTGGATCAGAAGGCTGGTAGGGACTGATAACTGGTGCAAACACTGCAATGCCTATGAGTAACGCAAACATAATACTACCCCATAGAAGAGATGGAGTATTTAGTATTTTTCCCCAAGAGCGGTTGCTATGACCCGCCTTCTGAATCTGAATATCTAGTTGCGTGCGTTTCATTGTTCTCCTTTCGTCCTGGGATCAAGATACCCAGAAGCAACCTCAATCACAAAGCCGATGATGACCACAGATAGCGCACAATAAAGAGCAATCCCCTGTATAACAGGAAAATCCCGGTTTGAAATGGCTGAAAATAACAGGCTTCCGATCCCCTTGAGACCAAAAACCTGTTCAATTACCAACGTGCCGCCCATCAGGTAGGCAATGTTTACGCCAAGCAGCATAAGAGCAGGAAGAGCGGAATTGCGCAGGACATGCTTTACCAGTATAACCCTGCCGGGGATTCCCGCTGCCTTCAAGGTCACAACAAAATCAGATTCCAGCACTTCCAGCATCTGCGCTCTTAAAGAACGAACGAGCGAGGGAATTTGCGACAATCCGACAGTTATCGCAGGAAGGGCGAGACTGTACAAGATTCCAAGCCAGCCCTCGCCGACTCCCCCAACGGGAAACCAGTGAAGCCGAACGCTAAATACCAGAATCAGTAGCAGTCCAACCCAAAAAATCGGCATACCGAGCGTTACAGCAGGCAGGATGCGTATCATATGATCAAGCAGTCCGTCTTTATGTGTTGCCGCAAGGGTGGCCAGTACCAGCGAAACGATGATGGCAAAAAGACAGGTCATTGCAATGAGCAGCAGCGTCACGGGGGCCCGCTCTGCAATCAACTCTCTTGAAGAAGTCTCAAAAACAATCGAAACGCCGGTATCACCGTGTGTAAAGAAATTGTGCACAAAGCCTATAAACTGCTCCCAAAGAGAACGATCCAGCCCCAACCTGTGACGCATACTCTCAATAGCCTCAGTTGTGGCGTATTCACCCAGAATCATTTTGGCGGGGTCTCCCGGTACCAGCCTTATGATGAAGAAGACTGCCACCACCACACAGATGACTACGGATGCGGCTCTTATCATAGCACGCACAAGCCATTTGTGTGGGGAAGTTAGATTTGCAGACAATCCGGCAGACTTTTTAAATAAATTGTGGGCCGTCAAGGATCTAATTACCTTTCACACGTACATCTTCAAAACGAACACTGTTATTGGGAAGCACGACCAGACCATCAACGGAAGAACGAACACCTTTCAGAATATCCGGATAATAAAGCGGGATGAAAGGCACCTCATCAGCAAGGATTTGTTGAAGCTTGGCGTAAATTCCCGCACGTTCTTCCCCATCAGGTGTTTTTTGCCCCTCGTGCAGGAGCTTGGTAACTTCATTGTTCGTGTAATGAGTCCAAAACGACTTGCTAAAGCCTTCCGGGTCTGTCTGGAAAGCGAGAATCGAGTTGGCTTCTGGAGAATCCGCTTGTCCGCTGTTGATCATTGCCGAAAAGTCATAGGCAAAGAAACGCTCGCGGAATGAGGCCAACTCAACAGATTCAATTTGAATATCAATGCCGATCGTTTTGGCGGCCGCCTGAATAATCTGTGCCTCCTGAGTTCTTGAGTTGTTTCCAGAGGCAATGAGCAATTTTGTAGAAAACCCATTAGGGAACTTTGATTTTGCAAGCTCTGCTTTGGCAGCGTTCGTATCAAAGCTGAGAGCTTTAATCGTATCGTTCGTGTTGTAGGGAATGGCTGGCGGCAAAAGCGAATTGGCTGGCTTTGCGAAACCAAAGGTAACCGCATTGGTCAATCCATTACGGTCAAGCGCCAACGCCAGCGCACGGCGAACGTGCACATCCGAAAAATGCTTGTCCAGGGTATTGAAGAACAATTGCTCTGTCACCCAGCTTCCATTGGTCGCCACTTTGGTATCCGTACCTTGTTTTAATTCATTTACATTTTCAAGAGCTACAGACTCAATAGCATCAATCGCGCCAGCCTTCAACTGGTTAATCGCTTGGCTGTCATCTTCAATGAGCTTGTAGACAAGTTCATTGATGTAGGGCTTGCCTTTCTGCCAATAGTATTTATTTTTGCTGAAAGTAAGATCACCGGCAGAATCCCATTTCTTAACGACAAAGGGACCAGTACCGACCGGATTTTTGAAGAATTCTTTTTCCGAGACACCGCCGAAATCCTTTGGAAGAATACCATTGGAAAAGTTTGATAGTTCAGAAATAAACGGCGTATACGGCGTTTTAAGCTTAATTACGAGTGTTTTTTCATCTTTAGCCGAAAGCGAGGCCACCTGTGCTGCTATTGCAAGAGGACCTCCTACATTTAAATGACGCTGAATTGAAAAAACCGCATCCTTGGCAGTAACTCCGGTTCCGTTTGAAAATTTCAAGCCATCGCGTAAAACAAAAGTATAGGTTAAACCATCTGCGCTTATACTGTGCGACTCTGCAAGCCAATCCACAATCTTTCCATCACTGTTAAAGGCGACCAGCGGCTCAAATACTTTGTCGATAGCAAAAGCATTATTGGATGTAATCTGATTGTGCAGATCAAACGAGGTTACGGAAGCCGGGCGACCATATGTAAAGGTTCCCCCTTCTGCGGGTTGATCAGCGGTTTTGCTTGGGTTAGGAGTAGCATTTGTATTTTGACCTGTATCATTTTTGGAGCCGGAGCATCCTGCCACGAGAACCAATAAAAGCAATACTAAAGATCCAACTAAAAACGGCTTCCTAAAAGATACAATAAGTTTGGACATCCCATTTTCCCCTTTTCTCCAATAAAACATATTGTCTTAATATGAATAGTATTATGGGTGAACCCATTTGACATGTCAAACAGAATTAAATACCATAATTTAAAAAATTAAAGATAAAAGTAAGCATAGGGATTTTCCAGCCTGTGAACACATGGAGTTCATCGGGATTGGGATTTTGATTAAAATATTGTATAATCAATCTATGATGTAATAGGTAAATCTTATAAGCCGACAACCATTATAAAAGCATATAAAAGGGGTCTACAACTCGATGGAATTCAGACAGCTTCAATACACCCTGCAAATTGCAGCGGAAAAAAACTTCTCACGCGCAGCGGAAAAATTGCACATTGCCCAACCTTCCCTGAGTCAGCAATTGTCCAAACTGGAAAAAGAGCTTGGGGTGCTGTTATTTCAACGCAATACAAGTACGGTGGAATTAACGCATGCAGGAGCAAGCTTTGTGGAACAAGCGAAAAAGATCGTCGACGCCGTCGAGCAACTCCGACAGGAAATGGACGATATTTCTCAGTTGCGCAAAGGGAAGGTCGTCGTCGGCAGCATGCCTATCACGGGTTCCCATTTGCTGCCGCATGTGCTGCCTGTGTTTAAGAAGGCGCACCCGGATATTGAAATTGTTTTGGTCGAGGATTCATCCATGAATCTAGAGAAAAAAACAGCCAGCGGCGATACCGATCTCAGCCTGCTTTCTCTCCCATTAGTAGAACCGACACTTTCCTATGTGCCTATCGGTGAAGAATGGATTGATCTCGCTGTTCCCCCGGGTCACCCGCTGACTCTGCGCAAAAACGGCGACCAGCCGCAGCCTGTGCATATGGAAGAGCTGAAAGACGAACCTTTTGTCGTCCTGAAAAAAGGACAGGGCTTCCGCAAGCTGACGATGGACTTGTGCCATCAAGCGGGCTTTGAGCCGAATGTGGTGTTTGAAAGCACCAATATGGAAACCCTCCAATCGCTCGTAGCGACAGGGATGGGGGTGACACTCGTGCCTCGTTTCATCGCCCGGGCCGCCAGCAGCGAATTTGTTCCAGCATTGCTGCCACTGGCTGAACCGACGCCAAGCCGTACACTGGCCATTGCATATCGGAATGGGCGTTATTTATCCAAAGCGGCCGAGGCTTTTATTGAAACCTTCCGCGAAACGGTCAAACAGCTTTCCGAAAAGTAGTCTCACGTAAAAAGACCGTCTTCCTCCCCAGCCAAAGCCAGAGAAGAAGACGGTCCCGGGGCTAGACCCCTATACATTCCAAATTTAATGTTCAGTTCCATTAGGTTCGATTACAATGTTGCTATGCTGCTCCACCTGGTTTCAACGAACTTTATTTCATATTCCCTTGAATTCCATGTCAGCCTCGCCTGATTACCTTACACTTGCTCGGAAACTCCACTTTATCCATCCCGCATCACTTCTTTCCTTAAGGTCTCATGCCCTGGTTTCCCAAGAATGCCCTACCTCAGTTCCAATGTGCTGTGTGATCCCAAAGTGCCTGTCCTCGCCTTGTCGTGATCAGGGTCGCCCTGAATCCGGTGAACTTTTATCCTGATCATAGCCCATTTCGTGATTATTGCCGACAACCTGTCTATTTAAGCCTCTCGGCCGTGACAGGCCATCCCTATTCGCCAGTTCGGATCTACTTTGGTTATCCATCGTTATCAACCTCCTGGTGTCGGGATACTATTATAATACACCTATGAGCTGTATCTGAAACAGGAACGATAATATTTTTTATCTGGAAGAACCAAACGCTTGCTGTACGTCCGATTCATTCACTTGTGTCTTAAGGACCAGCTTCGATGGATCTTGCGGTGAATAAATAACCTCTATAATGCTTCCCTGCTGTAGCTTGGAGAGTTGGGAATAGAAAATATCCTTTGGTATGGTTACCTTAAACATGTCGCCATTGCTTTTCGTTACACTCTGTGTAAATTGAAGCTTGATTTTGTTAGGCCCCGCTTCGCCCAGCGGTGTAACATCCAGCACCTTCGCATACGCTTACTCACCTGTTTTGGAAATTTCTATCAGCTTAGGCGATACGCCCTGCTTTACCATCTGCTCATCCAATAGTGCCTGCAAATCCGACTGTGAAACCTGGCCTTTCAGGTCAATGCCCACCTTCATTTTGTCTTTCTACGATACGACCAACGGAATGACGAATCATAGTCAAAAAACCTTTCATCGTTCATACCCCCTTTTTTTATCATCTATATAAGCTGAACTTAAAAGTTACCTATGATGCCACTTTGCTTATACAGCACTATTCCGACTACTTCGTTTCCATGTGAATTTTTGTAATTAAGCTTGTAGATGTTCAATGCATTAGGCTGTGACCAAACCCATATATATCAGTTCTGACGGATTAGCGGGATTGCTGCCGAGGCCGACCGTATCACCCGTACGTGGAATTTGCAGCTTGGATACGAGCGTTTCCAGTGTCTTTTGGTATCTGTTGCCGTTGGCTTCCGTTACATCCAGTACGAGCACAATAATCGGGTCAAAATTCACGAGCTTCCCGGTATCTGTCACGGAAATGACAACCGCAGTCGCCGCCATGGCCAAGCCTCCGTTAGCTGCCATTTGAGACTGCCTTGCCGAGTTTAGACTTTGATTGATCTGCTCGCGATGCTCTTTGGGTACAAAACCCTTCATAAACAATCCCGACAAGCCCGTATTCATCAATTGATCTGCTTGCTCCAAAGCATCCTTTTGTTTTTTCTTTTTACCGAAAAAGTTCATCATGTGGTTGCACCTCGTTTTTCGTATTGTCGGTCCTTATGTATTCAGTATATGGGGCCCTATCCGGCATCACAATACGTTTTGGCGCATACAAACAAACCGGAAAAACAGGAGTTTTAACCTGTATTTTTCCGGTTGGTTTTTGAACAATGGGATGCTTTACACAAAACTTTGCGCGATTTGAAGCATTCTTTCGCTCGATCAGCCCACTATTTTGTGAAAAGCGAGTGATTTCAGGCTATTTTTTGCGTAAAAGATAGACCAATTTCCGATAATACGCCGAAGATTCCTTATAGCGACGACTGTCCTCGGATAGAACCGCGAGCGTCTCATACAATTGTTCAAGCCGACCCGGATGCTGTAAAGCTTCAAAATAAGGCAAGCATTGCAGCGCATGCGTCCAAAAAGCGTCCTGATCTCCTTTGGCAAGCGCCAACTGGCTTTCATAGAAATAAAGCCCCATCTGCTGATCCGTCGTCAGGCTGGTTTGGCGCAGTTGGTCCAGATGCTGTGACAGCTGTCCCCAGTTTTTGCGGGTAAACGCAATTTCGCAGCGGTACACCAGTGTCACGGGCCGCATCAGCTGCTGCATTTCCTCCCGCTCCCGGCTAACCAACGCTTCAAAACGCGCCACTTCCTCCAATGCCTTATCCAGCTCGCCAATCGACGTCAGCATAATAATCCGATTGTTCAAGATGGTTGTAAGCATATCCGCCGCATTTTCCAAATAGACCAGATTGGCCTCCGCCATAGACAGCGTTAGCAACGCTTCCTGCACGGAACCCATAGCAAAGCAATACCCGCTGTAAGCCACATACAAGCCCGTCAAACGGTGAAAAAGTCGATCATCGTACACCCTTCTCATCGTCTGCTCGAATACCTGCTTCGCCTGATCAAATTGCTTGACCTGAATGCAGGCTTCCATCGTTATATTTTGCGCGTTCAGCCAGTTTTCCGTGCCCTCTTCCACCAGACGGCTTAGCTGTGTAACGTTATTCAGTACATCATAATAATGATTTTTGGATCTGAAATACTGGATTTTATAAAATAAAATCGCTTTTTTCAACGGTGCGGGCAACTCCACCTCATCCGAACGCCCAAACTTCTCCAAATAAAAATTCAAATAGGACTGATGCAAATATTCATAAGCCGTCGGATCATTTAACTGCTGAAAATAGACCGCCTTCATCAAATAAGTGGTCATCTCCACCACAAGCGAGTCGTTGCGATCCTCCAACTGATCCACAAAGCTTTCCGTGGCGGGATTAGCCAGCTTGGACAGCTCCGTAAAAATCATTTCCGCTGTAGCCAGCGTCTCCTCATCCTCTGCGGCTGCACGCAGCAGGTAGGACGGATTTACACCCAGACGCTCAGCGATTTGCTCGGCCAAATCTTCGGCCAACGGGTAACGGTCAGCCAGAATATTCGCAAAATGTGCGGGGGTCACCAGCCCGTCCACCAGCTCCTTACGGGACAGGTTTTTCTTTTTACACAAAAATTCAATGCGTTCCTTCAGCATGGACGTTTCCTTTCTGATTAAAGGTTGCCAAATTACAGATCATACAGCGATGTACGACGGTCCTCGAACACCGGTATGCGCCCACGCACGTCCTGCACCAAGGCTGACTCAATTGTTCCTGTGATGATATCCTCCTGCTCTCCGCCCTCGGCAATGATTTCTCCCCACGGATCAATAATGAGAGAATGCCCGAAGAAATCCGTATCTCCGCTGCGACCTACCCGGTTACAGGCGATGACGTACATTTGATTTTCAATGGCCCTTGCAGTCAGCAACGTACGCCAGTGATGAAGACGGGGATGTGGCCATTCCGCAGGTACGATAAGCAGATTTGCGCCAGACAGGGCCAAACTGCGGGCTAGTTCGGGGAAACGGATGTCGTAGCAGATCGACGCACCCGCCTGAATCCCTCCATCCAGCGTGAATAAAACCTTTTCCTCGCCAGGCTGCAAATATTTTTCTTCGTCCATAAGCCGGAACAAATGAATCTTGGAATACGAAGCAACCTCTGCACCGGATCGGTCAAAAACGAGCATCGTATTGTACACATGACCGTCGCTTTTCTTCTCCGCGATAGATCCGGCTACCACGTTCACCTGATGAGTAGAAGCGAATGCCGATATCCATTCGCGGGTTTCCGCTCCTTCCTGATCCGCCAGCTCATGAATGCGGTCCAGCGCATACCCCGTGTTCCACATTTCCGGCAGTACAATTAGGTCCGGCTTTAATTCGACTGTCACCGCTTGTTCCATTAACGTACGAATATGACTGCGGTTTTCCGGGGGATTCCCCAGCTCAATATGAGCTTGTATGAGTGCAACACTGAACGGCTGAGCTTCATGATACGTCAAAATCGTTCATCCTCCCTGTGAACCGGAGCTTCCGGTGATCGCTTGTCCGGCATTTTCTCCCATCATAGCCCGATCAGGCTCGGCCACGCAACCGCATAAGACCAATCCCCTCTATACAACTTGGTTAAATCGTGATAAATTAATCCTCAAACTATTCCAAAAGGTCGTGTGAAATGATGAGTAAGTTTCCCATCCCCTCCGCTGATGTGATGAAGCAATTGCCCACTCAATTTTTTGCCACACTCGTACAAAATGTAAACCGTGAAATTGCGGCAGGGCATGATGTCATTAATCTCGGGCAAGGGAACCCGGATACACCTACGCCACCTCATATTGTAAAAGCCTTGCAAGAATCAGCGGCTAACCCGCTGTATCATAAATATTCACCTTTTCGCGGTTACGGCTTTCTCAAGGAAGCCATCGCCCAGCGCTATCAGGAGGATTACGGTGTGACGCTCGACCCGGAAACCGAGGTCGCCATCCTGTTTGGCGGAAAAACAGGCTTGGTGCAGTTGCCGCAAGTCTTACTCAATCCCGGCGATGTGTGTCTCGTGCCTGATCCCGGCTATCCGGATTACTGGTCCGGGGTAGCCCTGGCTAAAGCGGAAATGTCCTTTCTCCCATTAAAGGAAGAGAACCGTTTTCTGCCCGATTATGAGGCTATTTCCGAGGAAGACCGCCGCCGGGCCAAGCTGATGTTCCTCAATTATCCGAATAATCCGACCTCGGTCACTGCACCTCTTTCCTTCTATGAGGAAACGGTTGAATTTGCGAAGCGTAACGGCATTGTGGTTGCCAGCGATTTTGCCTATGGTGCTATCGGCTTCGACGGCGAACGTCCGGTGAGCTTCCTTCAGGCCGAAGGTGCCAGGGACGTAGGGATTGAGTTTTATACCCTGTCCAAAACGTACAATATGGCGGGCTGGCGCGTCGGTTTCGCGCTTGGTAATGCTGAAATCATCTCGATGATTAATCTGCTACAGGATCATATTTATGTAAGCCTGTTTGGTGGCATTCAGGCAGCGGCGGCGACCGCTCTCACGTACTCGCAGGACTGCGTGGGCGAGCTGGTTGCACGCTATGAATCGCGCCGCAACGCTTTTTATGATGCGCTTGGGCAAATTGGCTGGAAGGCGACGCGTCCAAGCGGCTCCTTTTTTAGCTGGTTGCCCGTGCCGCAGGGCTATACCTCAGCTTCCTTTGCCGATCTGCTGCTGCGGGAAGCCAAGGTGGCTGTCGCTCCAGGGATCGGCTTCGGCAGCGGCGGCGAAGGATATGTGCGGGCGGGGCTGCTAAGCTCGGAAGCTCGACTGACCGAGGCGGTTGAACGAATTGGCAAGCTGAACCTGTTTGGTTAAGCCGTATTTCCCAGCTACAACTTCTTTGCCAAACCCGACCTTTTCATGGTATTCTGTTACCAATATCATTAAGCGCGTTGAAGGGACTATTAAGAGAGACCCGTCCTGTTCAGAGAGTAAATTCCGATAGGCTGCAAGAATTTACCTGGACCCTCTCCCAACTCCTATCCCCGAGCGCCCTGCGCAGTCAGGCGGTTCCTGCCGTTAACAGGTTTCAAGTGGGATGATCATAAATCATCAATGAAGGTGGTACCGCGGAAGCACAAACTTTCGTCCTTTGCATACAAAGGATGAAAGTTTTTTTGTATATTCAGGATTTTGCAAATCCTCATATTAAAAAGAGTACAAATTAAGGAAGTGGACGTCTTGTCAACACGAATCGTCATTAAAATCGGGAGCAGCTCCTTAACAGGAGTCGAAGGGGGCTTGAATCGGGAATCCATTGCTTATTTTACACGCGAAATCGCTGGACTTCGTTCGAAAGGCCATGAAGTACTGCTGGTCACATCAGGTGCAGTCGCCGCCGGGTTTCGTGAGATCGGGTACCCGTTTCGCCCCAAGCTGCTGCATGAGAAACAAGCGGCGGCAGCCGTAGGTCAGGCACTGCTTATGCAAGCCTATCAACAGGCTTTTAGGGATTATGGCTTGGTGAGCGCGCAGATCCTGCTGACACGCAGTGACTTTTTGAGCCGCAAACGGATGAACAATGCTGGAATGACCGTAGAAGAACTGCTGCGCCAGCAGGTCATTCCGATTTTTAACGAAAATGATACTGTATCGATTGACGAATTGAAATTCGGTGATAACGATATGCTGTCTGCGCTGGTCGCCAATCTGGTCAAGGCACAGCATTTGATCATTATCACAGATACCGATGGCGTATATACGGCAGACCCGCGCAAGCATCCGAACGCCGTACGTTTTGAACGCATCGACGAGATTACCGAGGAGCTTTATGCATTTGCTGGAGGTTCCGGGTCAGCCGTAGGGACTGGCGGTATGCGATCCAAGATCGAAGCAGCCAAAGTCGCCACACGCGGTGGTGTACCTGTGTTTGTGGGACGCGTCAACGCAGACGGCGATCTGGATGCCGCCGTGGAGGGACATGGGCCGGGGACTTATTTTGACACCCACCTCTCTTCCCTGCCGATGAAAAAACAATGGCTTGGCTTCATGTCGACGCCGCTCGGCACGGTGCATGTAGACCAGGGGGCCGAGGAAGCACTGGTGAATGGCGGTCATAGCCTGCTTCCCGTTGGCGTACGGCGCGTGGAAGGCAGCTTTCATGCCGGAGATGTTGTTGAGGTGCTGGGGCCGGAAAATAAGGTATTGGGGCGCGGCATTGTCAATTATGACGATGGACAGCTTCGAAGCGTACAAGGATTGCCAAGCGGCGAGGTTGTGGGCAAGATCGGCCCTATTCACCGGCTTGAAGTGATTCACAGGGATGAATGGATTACATTATAAATGCGGGGAGGCCGTAACATGAGTGAATTAACGACAAACACAGCCACAACA
This sequence comes from Paenibacillus terrae, assembly GCF_005217525.1. GTDB lineage: Bacteria > Bacillota > Bacilli > Paenibacillales > Paenibacillaceae > Paenibacillus > Paenibacillus terrae_C. The sequence continues at coordinate 713,308 of NZ_PNXQ01000016.1, forward strand.
GATGAAAGCCAGTTCAGTGAGGTACGGACCAAAGCGACTCTGGCCAAAAAAAGCGCCGGGGCCATGAACCGACTGACGACAGCACAAAAAAATGAAGCATTGCTCGCTATGGCTGAGGCACTGGTGAGCCATACGGGAGAGCTGATTGCAGCGAACAAAAACGACTTGGAGCGTGGACGGGAACTGGGAACGTCGGAATCGCTGCTTGATCGCCTCAAGCTGACCGAGGAGCGTATCGGGGCCATCGCCGAAGGCTTGCGCCAAATTGTGGAGCTACCTGATCCGGTCGGTGACACGCTGGAGCATATCGAACGTCCAAACGGTTTGCGGATTGAGAAAATACGTGTACCGTTGGGTGTCATCGGCATCATTTATGAAGCCCGTCCGAATGTGACGGTGGATGCTGCGGGCCTGTGTCTGAAAACAGGAAATCCGGTTGTGCTTCGTGGTGGCTCGGCTGCCCTGTTTTCCAACCGCAAAATCATTGAAGTTCTCCAACAGGCGTTGGACACCACTGCCGTACCGCGCGATGCGCTTCAGCTCATTGAAGATTCAGACCGTGCCTCTGTCAATGAAATGCTCACGCTGAACGGTTTGCTGGATGTGATCATTCCACGCGGCGGGCGCTCGCTTATTCAAAATGTTGTTCAGAATTCCACTGTCCCTGTCATTGAAACCGGAGCTGGCGTGTGCCACACGTATTTGGACGCTACAGCGGATACACAAATGGCTGAGGCCATTACGCTGAACGCCAAGGTGCAAAGACCGTCGGTATGTAACTCCATGGAAACATTGCTCGTTCACTCAGAATATGCACAGGCACATCTGACGAGTTTGGCAGAACGTTTTCGTGAGGCCGGGGTTGAGCTGCGTGGCTGCGCAAGGACACAGGCGTTGGTTCCCTGGGCTGTTCCAGCCACGGAAGAGGATTATGGCACCGAATATAATGATTACATTATGAACGTCAAGGTCGTAGACCATTTGGACGAAGTCCTGGAGCATATTGCCCGGTACGGTACGATGCACTCGGAGTGTATTGTGACCGCAGATGAAGCACATGCCGAACGTTTTCTGCAAGAAGTGGACGCGGCAGCCGTATATCACAATGCCTCCACCCGCTTCACGGATGGCTTTGAGTTCGGATTTGGTGCCGAGATCGGGATCAGTACGCAAAAATTACATGCCCGCGGTCCAATGGGGCTTCCTGCGCTGACTTCAACCAAATATCGTGTGTACGGTACTGGACAAATCAGGGAATAATATCATTTATCAATCCGTATCCTTGGAGGTTATGAAACCATGTGTGAATCACAAACAAAGGCTTTAATTCAAGAGCAAATTACGTTTTTCGGAGCAGGCTCGATGGCAGAGGCTATCATTCGCGGGATGATGGCCCGCTCCGTTGTCAAACGTGGGGGGATTACGGTCATCAATCGTAGCAATCAGGCTCGCCTGGAGAAGCTTCAACAGCAATATGGGGTGTTGTTCCAAACCGAGGATGCCGCCAAAATCGAGCTGCTGCGCCGTTCTCCGGTGATTGTGCTTGCCATGAAGCCCAAGGATGCTGCACAAGCCCTTGGACAGCTCGGCCCACTCCTATCGGATGGACAGCTGATCATCTCGGTGATCGCCGGACTGTCCATTCGTACGATGCAGACGTTACTTGGCCGCAAGCAGCCCATCGCCCGGACGATGCCAAACACATCCAGCTCGATTGGGTTGGGAGCCACAGGCATCAGCTTTTCCAAGGAGATTAGCGAAGACCAGCGTAAAAACGTGCTTACGATATTTGAATCTGTGGGTACGGTGACGGTTATAGAAGAAGAGAAAATGGATGTTTTGACCGGGATTTCCGGAAGCGGCCCTGCCTATGTCTATTATTTGATGGAAGCCATGATTGCCGGGGGAATCCGCGGTGGCTTGACTCCTGAGCAAGCGCACGAATTGACGGTGCAAACCGCGCTTGGAGCGGCACGCATGGTACAACAAACCGGCGAGGAGCCTTCTGCCCTGCGCCACAAGATCATGTCACCCAACGGCTCGACGGTAGCCGCGTTGGAAACGCTGGACAAAGGCGATTTCTACGAAACGGTCATTGCAGCGGTACAGCGTTGCGCTGAACGATCCCGTGAGATGGGAGCTGTACTGAAGGAGGGAATTGAATGAGCTATTGCTTAGCGACCTACCGGATATACGATGACAAAGCCGATTTTAACAAAAAGGCCCAATCCATTGCCATCGGCATGACGGTGGGCAGCTGGACCGAACTTCCGCAAGCCAAGCGGGACGCGATGCAAAAGCATCTCGGCTCGGTTCAATCCGTGGACGTACACGATGGAGGGCCAGGTGAACGGTATGCCGACCTGACCATCGCTTACCCGGATGTGAATTTCAGCCGGGACATTCCTGCACTGCTGGTGACGGTCTTCGGCAAAATTTCGATGGACGGCCGTATCAAGCTGACGAAGCTGGGCTTCTCGGAAGCATTCCGTTCCGCTTTTCCGGGGCCGAAGTTCGGCATCAGCGGCTTGCGTGAGCAACTCGGCGTATATGACCGCCCACTCCTTATGAGCATTTTCAAGTCGGTGATTGGCCTTAATCTGGACGAGCTGCGAGAGCAGTTTACCCGACAAGCCCTGGGCGGCGTCGATCTGATCAAGGATGACGAGATTTTGTTTGAAAATGCGCTGACGCCGATTGAAAAACGCGTCGAAGCCTGCATCAAAGCCGCCGAAGCGGCTGAGCGTGAAACCGGCAAAAAGCTGCTGTATGCTGCTAATTTAACCGGACCCACCTCGCAGCTCAAAGAACAAGCCCTCAAGGCCATCGACGCGGGCGCAAATGCCCTGCTGTTCAACGTGCTGGCCTATGGCTACGATGTGCTGCATGAACTAAGCAGCGATCCCGCTGTCTCGGTGCCGATTGCAGCCCACCCTTCGTTGGCGGGTGCTGCTTATCCGTCACCGCATTATGGTATTTCGGCGTCGGTGCTGCTCGGTCAGCTCATGCGACTGGCAGGAGCCGACCTCGTGCTCTTCCCTTCTCCTTATGGCTCGGTTACGATGCCGCGTGAGGAAAACATGGCGATCCGCGATGAGCTGATCACCCCTGAGCTGCCGCTAAAGGCCAGCATGCCTGTGCCATCCGCAGGGATTCACCCCGGCCTGGTGCCGTTAATTGTGCGTGATTTTGGCACCGATGTTGTCGTTAACGCCGGGGGCGGCATTCACGGCCATCCGCTCGGCACCGAAGCTGGAGGACGCGCCTTTGTGCAGGCGATTGAAGCTGTGCGTCAGGCTGTGCCGCTGGCGGAATACGCCCGCATGCACCCCGAGCTGCAATCCGCGCTCGACACGTGGGGAGGGGAACGATGAGTACAGCGAAGAAGCCCGTCATTTTTTGCGATTTTGACGGGACGATTACGAACAGCGACAATATTGTCGCTATTATGAAGCATTTTCAGCCTGCGGGCTGTGAGGCCATTATGCATGATATCGTGAACGGACACACGTCTATTCGTGAAGGCGTTGGTGCCATGTTCGCTCTGATGCCCTCGGCGCAAAAAGATGAAATCATCTCTTATGTACTTGGACAAGCTGGTATACGCGAGGGCTTTGCCCGTTTTTTGGATTATGTACGGGAACAGGATATTGAATTTTTTGTCACCAGCGGCGGTATTGATTTCTTTATTGATCCTCTGCTGGAGCCTTTCGACATTCCACAGGATCACGTTTACTGCAATGGTGCCCATTTCTCGGGGAATCATATTGAGATTACGTGGCCGCATCCATGTCAGGAGCCATGTACAAACGACTGCGGTATGTGCAAAACAACCGTGATTCGCCAATACCCTGCCGAACAGTACGAACGAATTTTGATCGGGGACAGCCTGACGGATTTTGAAGGAGCCAAAATTGCCGACCTCGTGTACTCCCGCTCGCACCTGACTTTAAAGTGCCAAGAGTTGGGCGTGCCGCATGTGCCCTTTGAAACATTTGACGACATTATTAAAGATTTAAAGCAAAAACAGGAGCAAGGGGTGCTGTAAATGGGCTTTAGCTTGGCAGACATTACGTTGGAAGAAAAACGCCGTGCACTGGAAGAACTCGCTGATGTCAAGGAGCTATTCGCATCTCGCAACTGGTTCCCTGGCACGAGCGGTAATTTGTCGATACGGATCGGGGATTTTCATCCTGAACAATTTTATTTTGCAGTTACTGCCAGCGGCAAGGATAAGACCAAACGGACAGCAGAAGATTTTCTGTTCGTGGACCAGCACGGAAAAGCGGCAGAAGCCACAAACCTCAAGCCAAGCGCCGAAACGCTGATTCATTGCGAAATTTACCGTCTGACAGGCTGCGGAGCCGTTTTCCATGTGCATACTGTTTTCAACAATCTGATTTCCGAATATTACGGGGAACAAGGCTCTGTACCTGTGAAAGGCATTGAACTCATTAAGGCTTTTAACATTTGGGAGGAAAATGCTGCGATTGACATTCCTGTGCTGCCGAATTACGCGGATATTGCTTCGATTGCCAAACTGGTGCCGGATGTGCTGGATGATCAGGTGCCGGGAATTTTGCTGCGTAACCACGGCATTTATGCGTGGGGGCGTGATGTGTTTGAGGCTAAAAAGCATCTGGAGGCGTTTGAATTTTTGTTTGAAGCGACGTACCGCTCCTTGCTGCTAAGACCTTAGTTATGAAGAGCGACTTGCTACATGTGCGCCTGCTTTAATTGAAAAGTGCAGTTTGAATGCGGAGAACGTAGCCCCAGCGAAAGCAGGGGAGCGTTCTCTTTTTTTTAAATACAAAGGCAGCCTTGGACGTGTATATAACGTCCCGGACTGCCTTTGTATCATTATTGAAGCCATTTGATCATTTCAGGATACTTCTCAGACTTTGTGCAGCCTCACGGGGGGCTTCTGCCCATGAGATGGCTGAAATGACCGCTACACCGTCCGCTCCAGCCTGGAGGACGCCGGCTGCGTTGTCCGCTGTGATGCCGCCAATGCCTACCAGTGGAAGGCATGCACCACCTGCACGCAGCCTGCGAACCAGATTCGGTCCCTGCACCGGATGCGCATCCGGCTTGGAACGAGTCGGGAACATCGGCCCTGCGCCCGCATAATCAGCGCCAGCGCGTACCGCCTGCTCCGCTTCCGTTAGACTGTGTACCGATACGCCGATGATTTTGTCGCCCATTCGCGAGCGCACGCGGTCTGCAGGCTCGTCATCTTGTCCGAGATGGACGCCATCTGCATCCACAGCCAAGGCAAGCTCGACATCATCATTGACGAGAAATGGAACGTCATAACGATGGCACAGTCTCCGGGCGGCTTGAGCAAATTCGTGCAAGCGACTTCCCGTTAGACGGTCCGCACCCTTTTCACGCAATTGAAAAAGGGTCACACCTCCCTGCAACGCTTCCTCCAAAACCACCAGCGGATCACGGCTGCAATTCATACTGCCCATGACCAAATAAAGACGCAGACACTCCCGCATACGTCCTATTTCAATTCTTGGCATTGCTTCGTTCCTCCCTCATTGCTCTGCTCCACACAGACGCTTCTTCTCCTGTCCAGCGTGCGTTCCATGCCCAATGATTCGTTGGTCCATGCCCACTGCCGATACCCAAGCCCTGCTCAATCGCCGACTGTATAAAAGCCTTGGCCATCTGTGCCGCCTGGGGTACACTTCGTCCTACCGCTAATCCAGCCGCCAGCGCCGCTGAAAAGGTGCAGCCCGTTCCATGGGTATGCGGGGTATGAATTCTTGGTCCGTCCAGTTCGGTAAAATCTCGCCCGTCGAACAACAAATCCACGGACCGTTCCGTCTCTGCGCTATGCCCTCCCTTGATGATTATATAGCTGGTCCCCAAATCAGCCAGCATTCGAGCCGCTTCCTTCGCGTCCTCACGACTGGAGAGGGTTAATCCTGTCAACGCCTCCGTTTCCGGAAAGTTTGGGGTGACTACCTTCGCCAACGGTAACAAATACGATTTTAGCGTTTCCACTGCCTCATCTTGAAGTAGAGAAGCTCCGCCTTTGGCGATCATCACCGGGTCTACAACAACATTAGGCCACCGAAACTGGCAAATTTGCGAGGCCACCTGGCGAATGACCTCAGCCCCCAGGAGCATACCTGTTTTAACAGCATCGGGAGGTAAATCCGTACCTATGGACTGTAATTGAGCTTCCACCATAGGAACCGGAACGGAATGAACAGCTTGTACACCGCGTGTATTTTGGGCAGTAACTCCCGTCAGGACAGACATGCCATACACACCCAGCTCCTGGAAGGTTTTTAAATCTGCCTGTATGCCTGCACCCCCTCCGCTGTCCGAGCCTGCAATGGTTAATGCTTTGTACACCTTATGAGTCATAGCTGCGGCCCCCTGACAACCTCTTGCCGCTTCCATTTCTGCTGCCGATCCTGAATCTGATTATTCGTATAAAGTAAAAGGAATTTCAATATCAAGCGAACCCTGCTCCTTTGATGACAGGAGCCTGCGCTTCTTTCCAGCCGAGAGATATGGTTTTCAGCATGCACATGCTCAAGTGTATAAAACAACAAAAAAACACTATGCAAAAGCAGAGTGTTCCTACACTAAGGTCCCTGCGCTGGCATTATCCAACAGGTTCATACGGTCTACGACAGATTAGTCGTACTCTCAGCTTGCTTCCGCAGGCTCCCGTGCTATTTTTTTTATAATCGTAACCCTTTATGCTGAAAAAAGCAACGTCCCCTATTGAGGACGCTCCAGCGTGAATTGTTCTCCCAGCTTCGCATAATCATTCCCGGCCAAACGGCTCACCGGACGCAGCTCCTTGGCGATCACGTATGTATTTTGATACGCTTCCTCGGACAAATGATACTGCACCACGCGCCCGATCAACAGATCGCAGGCAGGTGCACCCTCTGTACCCCCCAGCGGTATTGCCTGCTCCAAGATACATTCCATGCGTATTTTCGCTTCAGCCACACCGGGAACCGCGATTTTTGTACTTTTTATCGGCGTAAGTCCGGCCAGTGTGATTTCACTTTCCTCCGGCGACAGACGGGAAGCCGTCACATTCACCGCACCCACATTGTCCTCATCGGTAATATGTACAACAAAGGCTTTTTGCTCCATCGCATTACGTGCTGTATCTTTGGACACCCCATCGACACGTTGTACGGACACAGACAGCAGCGGCGGCTCGGAAGCTACGATGGAAAAATAACTGAACGGCGCACCATTCAGCACCCCTTTGCTACTCAGTGTCGTCACAAAGGCCACCGGCCTTGGGATAATGCTTCCGGTTAACAGCTTATAATTTTCACGCCCTGTAAGCGTATCAGGATTTAATGTTATCATGGTTTTTCTCTCCTATTTTTCAATTATATTTCCCTGACTATCGCGCACGGTAACCGTAATCCCCTCGGGTACAGCAATCGTAACATCGAGCTGATGCTGGGGTTGCATAAAACGTGTCGGGATTTGGCTCAGTAGCACATACAGCGTATCTCCGATATGCTTTGTCTGATACAGCTCCTGTCCTTTTAATTCATTCTCGTTGCCTGTGTAAACATAACTTCCGAACACATGCACCTCCGGTGAGGTGGTTGCGTCAATTTTGACTGCATAGGGATTCTCACCCTGCACGATTACCTTGGTCACTCCGGCAGGCAGTTTTTCATGCCAATCAGGAAGAAGCTTTGTTTCCTGAACCGAGCTAATCATATCCCTGACTTGCGGAGTAAGTCCCAGTGAACTAACCACCGCAAAACCGATACAACAAAAAAACAGGACTGCTGTAATAAACATACTGAACAGATCATAACGGATGCGCTCACGTGTCCCTTTCCACGCCGTATACATTAAAATTTCGAGCCCCAGCAAAACAAAAACGACAGGCCACCACGTCAACGCCTGATCCAATATGCCCGCTCCCCAAAACTTGGAGGCAAACGTTACTCCTCCCAACAAGACCAGAAAAAGTCCCATCGACAGCCTTCCAACCTTCCATACCCCTGCCGGGGCGTTTGGTGCTTTGGAGGAGCTGCTTATCTTGGATGAAGTACCAAATATGCCTGTAGAGCCTCCTGTATCATTATGAGGATGATGGGCTCCCTTAAAGGGAGCCTCACTCTTTGAAAACTCAGTATCCATCCTATTGTTTCTCCTTTATCCGTTTAGATTTGGAATTACCGACCATCATCCAAATACCACCGCCAATCAACAATAAGGATACGATAATCGTCCGTAGATACATATCAACCAAATTGTAAATATCCCCGTTTGGAAACAAACGATCCAAAGTAGGAACAAGTACGTTGATCACGATGTAGTAGGCACCCAACAATAATAGTCCCAAGCCTACCCAGCGATGATATTGAGCAAGCATACCAATCACAGGCTTGTCAATCAACGGTTCCCGACCATAGCGGCTTATCTGCTGCAACGCATCAAAAAAGCTATAGAACCAGACCACCGGAATCAGGAACAAAAAGAGAGACAATTGCAGCACATCCAGCACATAAATACCGCCTAAGAACAGAAGCATGAGCTGAAGACCCCGTTTTTGCAGACCAATATACATATGTCCCGCCCCGGGAAATACCGATAGAATGGTAGCCAGCATTTTGCTACGCCGCCCCTCGACTCTTCCATGCTCCAGTTCTTCAAACAAGGTCCGATCCTGAAGAATTTCTCCCGCTTGTTTACGATGTACATGCTGCACCGCATCAAACATACAATACAGCCAAATGATCGGCAGCACGCCCGCAAACGCCATAAATCCGGATTCATTTGTAATAATGGAAATAAAAACCAGAATAGCTCCAAAGCCAAAGAAGGACAGCAGGAAAGACAAACCTCGCTGCATCAGCCCTAAATGAAGGTGTCCCAGTCCAGGGATGAACGACAGCAATATGGTGAAAAAGCGTTCATTATCCGAGCCTTTTTGAAAAGCAGGCGAACCTGCCAATCCATAGTGTCCCTGCGCAAATTGATTATAGCCTGCATCAAAATCCACTCTTACTCCTGGTATATCCGTATCCCCGTTTCGCGCTCCCTTCGAAGCCTCGCCCGCCAAGCCACCATCTCCATATGGCGCACCTTGGGGGTAAAAACCATATGGATTCGGGCCCGCATGAGGGGGATATGGAGCAGCGACTGCACGAGGGTCATAACGCAACAAGCTAATAATGATATGCAGCATACTGAGCCCCCAAAAAAGAGCGGCAACAAACATACTGGCCAATAAAGGCATTTCGTCACTTGAAACCGCCGCTAGAAAAAATCCTCCAGCCAGACAACCGAAAAACAAAATGGTATATACAAACGCATTGGCTTTTCTGGTCCAGTAATAGTGTCCCACACCGGGAATCATGTTTAACAGAAATGCCAGGAGCTTGCTTCGTTCCGTATAAGGCACCGCTACACTTCCTCTCTAATCTTGAGATTTTGATAAAAACCTCATCTGAAGGTTTGAATTTAAATCTTTCTATCTGCCACTTTCATTGATTTTAGGGCTTTAATTTGTCGAGCCAGCTTGTCGTAGCCCGCATGACCTCTTCACTGTAAGAGACACGCTCTTTCGGAGGAATCGGTTTACCACTGGTTTGCGGCATCATTTTGTCAAAAGCACCGCTAGACAGTAGAATTAGCGTCAAGCTTGCCGCAACTACGTAGTGAAACGCAGGCTTTTCAAACCAACGGCGTTTTTTGACAATGGCTTGACCCGATTCTGCTTCCTTATCGGGAAGAGCAGCCATTACCTGATCTGTGAAGCGCTCCGTATCCATCCAGGCAGAACAATCTTCCAATGTCGGCTCCAGCTGCTCCAGTGCAACAAGGTATAAACCCAGCGCCTGCTCATCTTCCAGCAGAAGCTTTTCCAGCCGTGCGGATTCCTCTGTCGTGCAAGTTCCTGTAATATAAGCGTGCCAATCATTCATCTGCCCTTTAGTCCACGGTTTATCATGTTGGTTAGTCATTGCCATTCCTCCTCCTTCCAGTGATTTCGAATCCACTGCCGTGCCCGATAGAGTCTGGACTCTACTGTTTTCAAGGCTACCTGCGTCTCTTCTGCAATTTGATCGTAGGTTTTGCCCTGCATATAATAGGCTTTGATAATATCCCGATGCTGCTGGGGCAGCTGGGCGATTTTTTGCGATAATTCCACATTTCGCTCCTCGCGGATCAGACGGACCAGCACATCCTCATCCCGGGAAGGGAGCTGTACGAGGGTTTCTGTCACATCTATAAGCTCTGCGGGCCGTCTGTCCTGTTTGCGCTTGATATCCAGCGCCTTGTGGAGCGCAATTCGGGTCAGCCACGTTTTAAAACCTTCGTTCCGGTACTGGGGGAGAGATTTATACACCTGAACGAACGCTTCCTGAGCAGCATCTTCCGCTTCTTTGCTATCATGCAGCACCGAATAGGCCACATGATACACATGCTTGCTGTACAGCTCTACCATCTCACGGAACGCCTGCCGGTCACCAGACCGTATTCGTTCAATGATTCTCTCTATATCAATGACGCTCTCCCCCTTCCCAATACTATAGACGCCGGAGAATTTCCTCCCCCTGCATATTTTTCGAAAAAAATATTTAAAAAAGGACACACCCTCCTCTCGGAGTGGCGTGTCCTCTATCGCTAAAGCTGCTGTTCGCTCATATAATGTAAACCTTGCTGCTGCCTGAAAACCTCAGTCTATCGCTTTAGCTGCGTCCGCCGCCACGAAAACGCTGAGCGTATTCCTTCGCATCCTGCGCATTACGGACACGGTTTCGGCTCCATTCCAGCAAAATGCGGTCAATATACCGGAAGTGTACCTTCCCTGCAAACACTGCTTCCTTCAAAGCCAGCAAAATCAGCTCCTCAAGATAACGATCCTGATCCACCCAACTGGTGATCGTCTCGTATTCCATTGGTGACAACGGTCGGCCAAATTCCTTCTCGAAAATCGTGAACAAATTCCGTTCCTCCGAAGGCGGAGACTCCAATATCCCATTCAGCACATCCGGTTTTCCAGCAAACAAAATATCATCATCGCTCTGCTCCGTGCGCTCGGGTATCATACATTCCGCCAGCTTACGGTATAGCCCCGTTAGATTGTAGCGTTCAAATTGCACGGACGAGTTGCGGTCTTCCACAGTATCAATCCGCAAAAAACCCTCCTTCATCAGCTTGCTGAAATAGAGCCCGATTTCGTTCGCTGTACATCCGATACGGGCCTGCAATTGCTCCCAGGTTGGAAATTCATTACGTTCGGCTTGTTTAAAAGCAAGCAACTGCATAAGCAGAAGCATCTCTCCATCCGTCAGTCGAAGTGTCCGATAATGCTTGAGCAGGGCGTAGGGAATCTGGACCATTCCGGCTTCCATTGCAAAGGCTACTCCCTCCGCCCACTCTGCCGCTGATGTCTTGTCGAATGATCCGGTCATCGGTTACGGATACAGACGATACAGCATACGTGGGAACGGAATCGTTTCACGTACATGATCGAGCCCACAAATCCATGCTACCGTACGCTCCAGTCCCAGTCCAAAGCCGGAATGCGGAACGGTACCGTAGGTGCGCAGATCCATATACCATTGGTAAGCTTCACGCGCCAAGTTATGCTCGTCAAAACGTTCTTCCATCAAGGACGGATCATCTATCCGTTGGGAACCCCCAATAATTTCACCGTAGCCTTCAGGAGCGATCATATCGGCGCACAGGACAACCTCTGGACGAGTTGGATCAGGCTTCATATAAAATGCCTTAATGTGAGTCGGCCAATGTGTAATGAACACTGGCTTGTTATATCTCTCAGCAATAGCCGTTTCATGCGGGGCGCCAAAGTCCTCGCCCCAAGGAATATCGAATCCTTCTCCTTGAAGGAAAGCAATCGCCTCATCATACGTAATGCGCGGGAATTCTCCCTGAATTTGCTCCAGCTTTGAGACATCGCGTCCGATCGTTTCAAGCTCTTTTGCACAATTTTTCAGCACTGATTGTACAATATGACTCACAAATTGCTCCTGTACGCGCAAAGACTCCTCGTGATCCACAAAAGCCATCTCCGGCTCGATCATCCAGAACTCAATCAGGTGACGACGTGTTTTGGACTTTTCCGCACGGAAGGTTGGACCAAACGAGTATACTTTGCCAAGCGCCATCGCTGCCGCTTCCATATACAACTGGCCGCTTTGCGTCAGATAAGCATCCTCGTCAAAATATTTGATATGGAACAGCTCTGTTGTGCCTTCTGCGGAAGAAGGAGTCAAAATCGGCGGGTCCACCTTTGTAAAGCCATTACCGTTAAAAAATTCCTGTACCGCACGGATAATTTCCGCACGTACGATTAGAACCGCGCGTTGCTTGGCGGAACGCAACCACAGGTGACGGTGATCCATCAGGAAATCTACACCGTGTTCTTTTGGCGTGATCGGATAGTTTTCTGTCAAATGAATAATTTCAATACCCGTTACCGTCAGTTCAAAACCGGATTGGCTACGCGGTTCTTCGCGTACAACGCCGGTAACATACAGAGAGCTTTCCTGTGTCAAGGATTTGGCATCATTCCAAATGTCCTCGGACACCTCGCTTTTCACGATAACCCCTTGAATATATCCAGTACCATCACGTAGTTGAAGGAACTGAATTTTACCACTAGATCGTTTATTATTTACCCAAGCGCCAATTGTAACCGTTTCCCCTACATGGCGCCCCACTAGGGCAATCGTACTTTTATTCGTCATGACAGTCTCTCTCCTCTTAACCGAAAATCAAACAGCCCTTCCCCCTGGGTCAGGCTGTTTGCTCTCGCTGTTTGGCGCATACGGAACCTATTCTGAGTGGTAACCCGTATATGCATAAAGTTTAAACTTTGGGTCGAACTACTGAACCAGGCGGAACGTGTCGCGGGCAATAACCAGCTCTTCGTTCGTCGGAACGATCAATACATCAACCTTCGAATTTGCTGTTGTAATCCGGCGAGGCTCGCCAGAACGAATAGCGTTCAACGATTCATCCAGCTCAATACCGAGGAATGTCAGTTGCTCCAGCACTCTCTTACGCAGTACGACGGAGTTTTCGCCTACACCTGCCGTGAATACGATCACGTCCACCCCGTTCATTGCGGCGGCATACGAACCAATATATTTGCGCAGACGGTACTCATACATTTCAAATGCCAATGTAGAATTAGCTTCGCCTTTTTCCATACCTTCTGTGATTTCACGCATATCACTGCTGATACCGGAGATAGCCAAAAGTCCACTATGCTTGTTCAGCATGGAATTGACTTCATTGACCGTCAATTCTTCTTTATTCATCACATAAGGCACGATTGCCGGGTCCAAATCACCACTACGTGTCCCCATCATAAGTCCTTCCAGTGGAGTCATACCCATGGAAGTATCTACAGACAAACCGCCTTGAACTGCTGTTACACTGCCGCCGTTACCAATGTGGCAAGTGATGATTTTCAACTCTTCCAAAGGACGACCAATGAATTTGGCAGCTTCCTTGCTTACATAATCATGGGAAGTACCATGCGCGCCGTAGCGACGAACCTTGTACTTATTGTACAACACTCTTGGAATGGCGTACATGTAAGCTTTTTCAGGCATGGTTTGATGGAACGAGGTATCAAATACAACAACCTGCGGTACATCAGGCATATTCAATTCAGCCGCTTTAATACCCATCATGGAAGCCGGGTTATGCAATGGCGCAAGGTCGAACAAGCGGCGGATTTCACTCTTCGCTTCAGGCGTTACGACTGCTGACTGCTTGAAGATTTCGCCTCCATGAACAACGCGGTGGCCCACAGCCTGAATTTCGCTAGTGCTGGAGATGACACCATGTTCCGCATCTGTGAGTGCATTCAGCACTTTACGGATCGCTGTAGTATGCTCCAGAATTTCGCTAACCTCAGTGTATTCTTCTTTATTGGTCGGCTTATGCGTCAGGATGGAAGAATCCATACCGATGCGCTCTACCAATCCTTTTGCCAGAACAGACTCGTCCGTCATATCATATAGCTGGTATTTCAGGGAAGAACTCCCTGCGTTAATTACGAGAATTTTCATATCCGGTCACCATCCTTGTCGTACTTAAAGAAGCCTTCGCCCGATTTAACGCCCAGATTACCTGCACGCACCATTTTCTTCAGGACGATGGACGGACGATATTTTAATTCGCCGAATTCACGGAACATACGCTCCAGAGCAGCCAAAACGGAATCCAGACCAAAGCGGTCAGCCATTTCCAAAGGACCGTTTTGGAAGCTGTAGCCGATTCGCATAGCATCGTCGATATCTTCAGCAGAAGCAACGCCCTCTTGAAGAACGTGAGCCGCTTCATTGATCAGCAGGCAGATGATACGGCTTGTTACGAAGCCTGGGGATTCATAAATCATAACCCCTTTTTTCTCCACTATTTCTTCAACGAACATCTTGGTGTTTTCAAATGTATCGTCGGAAGTTTTCAAACCACGAATAATTTCTACAAGATCAATGCGGGATACCGGATAGATAAAGTGCATGCCAATAACACGCTCAGGATACTTGGTCGAGCTGGCAAGCTCGGTCAGGCTCAGCGTGGATGTATTACTTGCAAGAATAATGTTGCTTGGACACACATGGTCCAGCTCTTGGAAAACAGCTTTCTTCTCGTCCAGATTTTCTGTAATGGTCTCAATGACCATGTCACAGCTGCCGAGCTCAGCCAAATGGGAAACTTTCTGGATGCGGGATAAAATCAATTTTTTCTCCGCTTGTGTAATTGCCCACTTTTCCAGTTGCTTGTCCAGACTCGTTTCAATCATATTGTAGGCGTAGTCTAGTTTCTCTGGTGTCTGCTCTACCAACAGCACATCAATTCCTTTGGACGCGAGCATTTCAGAAATACCCTGTCCCATGGTGCCGCCGCCGATGACGCCGATTTTTTTAAATTGCATGGTTCTTTACTCCACCCTTTCCTGGTCACTCTCTTATATTGTATCCTTCTTTGTCGAAAAATACATGTTTATGTCCCAATAGCTAATAATATCTTAGCACGGACTAAAAGTAAAAAAAAATAACCAGCATAAAAAATTATGCTGGTAATAGAGCATTTTCACTAAATTGACATCTAAATTGATCCCCGGACAGGGTTTCTTCCTTCATAAGGATATCAAGAGAGTTGTCGAATACTGGACGATGCTTTTCGAGAAGCTCCAATGTACGGTTATGCAGGTCGTCCATAATCTCGCCATTTTCGCGCATGAGCTCTTCTTTTGTTACCATTTCCATGTTAATAATGCCGAGTGAAGTCAAACCTGAAGTCATCATCGTATGAACAATGTTCAGCGCCTGCTCAAAATCGTTGCTAGAGCCTGTACTGCGACCGCCATAGTACATTTCTTCCGCCGTAGCCCCTGCGAGCGAGATCATGATCTGCTCCTCCAGGAACTGCTTGGTATACAAATAATGCTCTTGCTGTGGATTATGCCGCACATAGCCGAGCGCTTTCCCACGCGGGCTGAGCGCTACCTGGCTGACACTGCCTGGACGAACGATTTCAGCCATAATAGCATGTCCCAGTTCATGAATCGCTACACGCTTTTTCTCTTCCAGCGTTGATTCACGATCCGTCTTCTCACCCATCATCACCTTGTCAATCGCCATCGACAGATGCTTTTGCGCAATCATTTCCTGTTCCTGTCTCATCGCATAGATTGCCGCTTCATTCATGACACTTTCCAACTGCGCACCGGAAAACCCGTAAGATTCCTCAGCAATTTTGTCCAGATTCACATCTTCCTGAATCGGTTTGTTTTTGGCATGGATTTTAAGAATATGAAGACGGCCCTTTTTGTCAGGCAAATCCACTTGAATATGACGGTCAAAACGCCCCGGGCGCGTTAAGGCGCTGTCCAGCATTTCTTTACGGTTTGTTGCCGCAATGATCAAAATGCGCGGAGTATCTGCCGAATAGATGCCGTCCATTTCTGTCAGCAACTGATTCAAGGTTTGGTCATATTCACGTTGCTGTCCACCCTCACGCTTGCCGCCAATCACGTCGATCTCGTCAATAAAAATAATGGCATTTTCCTTCTTTTCCTTGGCTGCACGAGTGCGGGCCTCCCGAAACAGCTCACGGACACGGCCTGCACCAACACCTACGTACATTTCAACAAACTCACTGCCTGAAGCGGCAACAAATACAGAATTGGTATAGTGCGCAGCTGCCTTCGCCATCAGTGTTTTGCCGGTTCCCGGAGGGCCTGTAAGCAAAACACCTTTTAGTGGACGAATGCCAAACTTGGAAATTTCATCATGCCGATTCAAAAAATCCAGCGCTTCTCGCAGCTCCTGCTTGGCGCTTTCTTGCCCGCCGATCTCCTCAAAAGTAAGCTTGTCCGGGCCATTCTTTTTACGCTTACGTTCTTGACCGGCCCCTACAGCCAAGCCTCCACGTGCATGCATGAGCATTAGCAAGCCGCTGAGCATCAAGCCTGCGATAAGAAAAGGGATAATATTCACCCCAATAAAAACGAGAAATATAATGGTCACCGGCACAATGCCGATTAGTGCTTCCTTGATCCATCTAGGCATTAGGCCATACCCCCATTTGCTGAGATTGACGTGGCAAAACGATAAATTTGGTCGCTTTGCCTTCGCTGAGTCGGATATAGACGTTGTTAGAATCCATATCGGTATCGGCCTCGATACCGGCTTTTTTCTTTTTCATCAGCTCGACGGTCGATGAAATTTGGGTGTATTTTTTATTTTCCATCGCTTCCGCTACCGGAAACATGGCCTCAGACCACCACTGGTTCAAGGCTGGATTGGAATGATCCGCAATTTCCAGCTTAACAGAACGGCTGCCAATGATAGCCTGTCCTTTTTGCTTAACTACATTGACCAATCCGGCAATATCTGCCTGCGGTTTGAGATCCAGATTCAAAACAACCTGATCCGGTTTAATATCTATTTGAGCGCTTGTCACGCCGGGATATTGGGAAACTATTTTTTCCAAAGGACTTTGCATTGTAACCTGACGGTAAATGAACCATCCTCCGAACAGCAGCAATGCTGCCAAAACCGCCGCAACAACGATAGGAACTGCACGTAATTTCAAATAACATCCTCCTCTCAAAATGTAAAACACAGAAGAAACGGGACGAATGTCAACAAATAAACCAGACTGCATGATCTTACAGTGATCAGCAAGTCTTTATCTATCAATTTTGTCTATCACTTATAAAATATAGTATATCATAACGTATATCTAATATCGAAGGCAATGTGTGGGGGAGTTGCGATAAGGCAAAATCATTGGTTATGGTGAGGTGCTCCGTGAATGATTTGATCTTACGATCGCTGTTGCCATGGGATTCTTTTGATTAAATAAAACATTTAACGGTTAGAATCCCATGACAAAGGCGAACGCTATCGCTTCTCCAGATTCAAATCCTCCACTCCGCTGCTGCACAGTCATAAAGAATATTTCGCCTTGTGAGGAAAGTTGGGTAGGTAAATATGCTTCGCTCGCTTGCAGCCAAGCTTCGCCAGGGGTATTAACAAAAAAGACGTAAATACGATTAAATTCGTATTTACGTCTTTTTAGCGTGTAAACCCAAAACGGAGACAAGCGCAGCACAGCGTCCGTGCCCTCTTCCCCCAGCTCTCATGAAAAGAGTGGTGTTTGAAGTGACTCCACGGTGGTCAGCCAGCGGAGTGGGCCATTTGAATCTGAAGAAGCGATAGCGATCGGAAGATCAAATGGACCACGCAGCGCTCCTAAAGCTCCCAAACCACCATCATCCACTCCCCGCAGCACTCTAGTAATTAGGCAAAGTATACTTTACCCCCGCCGATCCCCCATCCGAGAAGCGATAAAAGGTATAATAATGATGGCTGCCGTCATCATAAAACAACTGCCACACATATTGACCATTAAACACACTCGGCTCAAGCCTTACAATATCTATACCCGGAAGCTGCTGCTGGATCATCGCCGTCATTTTTTGCTCGTCGACTCCGTTTTTCAGTAGCTCGGTATGAACACTGCTATTATCTGCGACAGGCACATTAGGTTGACCCTCCACTTTTTGAAAAGGGACCCACACCATAATATTTTCGTTCTGAGCATTTTTCCCTTGAACTACCCAATATACCCGATCCCACACCGACTTCCACGTCTGTGTTGTGCTAACCAGACCACCTGATTGCTTGGCCTTTACGATAGCAGCATTCCTCTCAATCACCTGGTCTTGAGTAACGTAGGAATAATACCAGAAAATGCTGACCAGAATCAGTATAACGCCCAGAATCCCGACCGCTATCCATTTTTTCTTATTTTTCAAACCTGTGCTTCCTCTCTTAGGGGATGTGACACCTGAATTAGCGCGACAGCAGCCCTTCAAAGGCGGCTTGTGCCTCATGCTTGATACGTTCCTCATCCATAGTCAGGCACTCACCGTTTTTCACAATCTGACGACCGTTTACCCATACATGGGCCACGTCTTTGGCGCTTGCAGAGTATACCGCATGGGAAATGAGATCCGTACGCGGCAAGAAATGAGCCTGATTGAGATCGAGCGCGATAAAGTCAGCTTTGTTGCCTGCTGCCAACGCCCCTACCTCATTCAAGCCAATCGACTTCGCTCCGTACTCCGTTGCCAGACGCAACGCCTCACCCGCAGGAACTGCGGTTGGGTCGCCAGATACTCCCTTGTGAATGAGTGCAGCCAGCCGCATTTCCTCAAACATGTCCAGGTTATTGTTACTGGCAGGGCCGTCTGTTCCCAGAGAGACAGTAACGCCTGCACGGAGCAGATCAGGCACTCTTGCCACACCGCTCGCCAGCTTCAAGTTGCTGCCCGGATTATGCGAAACCGCTACACCACGTTCAGCCAGCAAAGCTATTTCTTCGTCATTCAGATGAACAGCATGGGCAACAAGCGATGGACGGGAGAAAAAGCCGAGCTTATCCAAATGCGCAACCGGACGCAAGCCGTAGTCGCGTACGTTTTGCTCTACCTCGGCAATGGTTTCCGACATATGCGTATGCAACGGTAAGTCCAGATCATGCGCAGCCTGTACGAATTTTTCGATAAACTCAGGCGGACACGTATACGGCGCATGCGGAGACATCATAGTCGTAATGCGACCGTCTGCTTTTCCATGCCAATTACGTGCAAAATTCACAGCCTCAGCCAGCTTGATCCGCTGCTCTTCCTCCGAACATAGTCCAATCGCTCCACGCATCAGGCTCGCACGGATGCCGGACTCTTCAGCTACACGAGCCACCTCGTCCATATGATCATACATGTCCAAAAAGGTCGTTGTTCCGCCTTTCAGCATTTCCAGCACGGACAAGGACGTACCCCAGTACACATCCGTAGACGTAAACTTGGCTTCCATCGGCCACATTTTTTCCTGAAGCCATACTTGAAGAGCCAGATCATCCCCATACCCACGCAGCAGAGACATCGCCGCATGACCATGTGTATTAATCAGACCAGGTAAAAACAACAGTCCGTTACCATCAATCGCTTCCGTCTCTTCCTCACCCGCTGGCAAAGTCTCGCCAATATAGGTAATGCGACTGTCCTCCACGATCATATAGCCGTAGATTACCCCGGCTTCCGGTCTGTTCACGGCAAAAGAGCCATTTTTAATCATCCATTTATTCGCTGTCATGTTGCGTATCTTCCTTTCCGTCCTCCAAATAATAAGCGAGGCTTAACAAATCTGTTGTAAAATCTGTGGCATGTATTCGAATATTTGCTGGTGCCTTGAGCGTAGTCGGTGCAAAGTTCAATATCGCTCCAATCCCGCTATCTATGAGCCTGTCAGCCACGTGCTGCGCTTCAAAATCCGGTACGGTAATAATCCCGATCCGAATGTTTTGTTCCTTCACGGTCGCTTCGAGTTCATCCATTGGCTGCACGACCAGCGTATTGATCTTGGTTCCGACCTTTTCTGGGACAGCATCAAATACCGCTACAATTTTCATATTGTCTTTTAAATAAGCATTATAATTCGAAAGGGCTTGCCCCAGATTACCTGCTCCGACCAACACCACATTAATTTGCTGGTCGATTTTCAGGATATGGCGTATTTTCTCGATAAGATAAGTAACATCATAGCCGATACCCTTACGGCCAAAATCTCCAAAATACGCGAGATCCTTACGAATTTGAGCCGGATTTAAATCCAGTCTTTGTCCCAACTCCTGGGAAGAGACCGTAGCCACCTCCCTTTTGTGCAGTGCATTCAGATAACGTAAATATACGGGTAACCTCCGTACGACAGCCTCTGAAATTTTATCTGATTTCATACATGCTCCCCCTAATTGTAACGGACATGTATAGATGTCCGTCCGTTATGCCTCTGTCTCCGGGGCGGATTGGAGCCACTCGGCGATGCGGGGCACCATTTGCTCCGTCGGCATATGCTCCATTTTTGGTCCCGGTAACGAGTACAAAAAGTGCTTTCCGTAATAGGATTCGATCACACGTGTATCGTAAACGATAACGACCCCGTGATCGCTCGCCGTACGTACCAAACGTCCAAATCCCTGTTTGAAGCGAATGACGGCCTGCGGAACAGACAGCTTCATAAAAGGATTTTTCTTCTGCTGCTGGAGCAGCTCACTTTTAGCCTCCAGCAGCGGGTGATTCGGCGGTTGGAACGGCAAGCGGACAATGGCCAGACACGTCAGCGCCTTGCCCGGAATATCGACGCCTTCCCAGAAGCTGCTGGTTCCCAGCAACACAGAAGCTTTGGCTTCCTGAAAACGTCGGGTCAGCTTGCTGCGGCTCCCACTGTCTACGCCCTGCCCCAGCACGGTGATGTCGCTGGATGCCAACGCCTCCTTAAGCGGCTCATACACCTGCCGGAGCATGCGGTAGGAGGTAAAGAGAACGAGCATTCTCCCCTGCGTCGCTTGGGCAGTCGCACCTAGCGAGCTGACGAGCATATCTACAAAATGCTCGTCTCCTACACTGCCCTTCACGCTCGGAAAATCCCTTGGAATGACTAGCAGCACCTGATCCCTGTAATTGAAGGGTGACGGAAGCTGCGTAGTCATCAGCCGCCCTTGATCTGCGGCCTCCTGCAAGCCGAGCTGATCGGTCATGTACTGAAACGACTTATCCACTGACAAGGTAGCAGAAGTCAGAATAATGCTCCTTTTTTTGTCAAAAAACATTTCTTTCAGCTGGCGGCTCACATCGACGGGCACCGCATAAAATTGTAGCGACTTGCTGCGGAATTGCCCGCTCGCTTCGAGCCAATATACGGTCGTCTCATCATCCAGACGCATGAAAAAACGCAAGCTTTCCCTAATGCCTGCCAAATCCTTAAGCAGCCCCGTAATATCTGTAATGAGGCTGTCAGCCGCATAATCGTCATGTTCTTCTTTCACGTCGAGCATCAGCTTGTCGCCCTTGCGCAAAATTTCGCTCAACGTTACATAAACCTGATTTTCCAGCGCAGCCGCCTGATCCCACTTGGCAGGCTTGGCCGACGGCTTGAGACGGGAAGAAAACTGCCCTGTTTCACCCGGTGTCGCATCACTTCGCTCCGGCAGCATGCCAAACAGCTTGTCGCTCAGCAGATCCCAAGTCTCCTTGACCTCCAGCACGAGCGGATACAGTTGGTCAATGGTAGAAGCCCAATCCGTCGATTTCTCATGCCCCGACTTTGCCAACTGCTGACGCAGCGAAGGCAATTGTCCGTTCTTGCTGTCCTTGAACAACCGGGTCAGCGTATGCAAGAGTGTGAAATATTTCATATGCATGCCCAGGTGCTTACCAGCGACTTCCTCCAGATGATGCGCTTCATCAATGACCAGATGCTCATAACTCGGCAACAGTTGATGACTTGCTTTTACGTCCGTGAACAGCTTGGAATGATTCGTAATGACCACATCGGCTATTCCCGCCTCATGGCGCGCACGATGATAAAAACATTTGCGGAACCATGGACAAGAACGACCAAGACAAGACTCGGAATCACTGGCCACCGTTTCCCAAAAATCTCCACCACGATTGCTTAGATTCAGTTCTTCATCATCACCGGTTTCCGTCAACGTCAGCCAGACGATCATCTGGGCCGCTGTAATTAAATCTTCCTTCGGCGTTGCGAAGTCTCTTCTGTTTATTTTATGTTCAAACTTACGCAGACACAAATAATGTCCTCGGCCCTTAAAAATGGCAGCCCGGAACGGGAACGGGATCACCTTGGTCAGCATCGGAATATCACGCTCACGTAATTGCTCCTGTAGGTTGATCGTATGCGTACTTACCATGACTCGCTGTCCATTTTTCACACTATGGTACAGCGAAGGGAGCAAATAACCGAGGGACTTGCCTGTCCCCGTACCCGCCTCGATCAACAGGTGCTTGTCCTCACTCAGCGCCTGATTCACACCCGCAATCATTTGCGTCTGCGCCTCGCGTTCCTCATATTGGCTCAAAGATGAACGTAAATTGTCTCGGACATCATCCATGTATTCCTCAAAGGAAACACCTGCCAGCGGATTAGGGTCGTCCTCTCTGCGAGGGGCAGCTAGCTCCGTCCAATCCTCCACCTTCAGCGCAAGCTGGCGGTAAAACTGATGACCCTCCAAATCCTGAATAGGATCATGCTCTTTGTCTTCACGCACCCCATCCAAAAACCATCCGAGGTCACTGTCTTCCTCTGCAAACAAATCGCTGAGCCGCTGTATAGTAATCAAAGGCAGCGCGTGAAGCTCATCCAGACAATTTAAAAACACCTCAGCCGTAGCCAATGCGTCGCTGTCTGCTTGATGGGGTCGGTCATGCGCCAGCCCAAACTCAGAAGAAACAAAACCCAGCTGATAGGAAGATAGCGATGGAAACATGATTTTCAGAAAATCCATCGTATCCAAAATTCTGCCGGTAAACGGCAAGTACCCGCACCGATCCAAAGCGTTTTGCAAAAAATTAAAATCAAACGCCACATTATGGCCGACCAGCACGACATCGTCCAGCATAGGTACAAGCTCCATCATCATCTCTTCGAGGGCAGGAGCATCCTTGACGTCATCGTCTGTAATCCCGGTCAATCCGGTAATAAAAGGCGGAATGGATCTGCCAGGGTTCACATAAGAACCGTAAACACGGGAAATGCTGTTATCATGCTCTATAATTGCAAGTCCGACTTGAATGATGTCATCCGCGGACTGGGTGCCTGTCGTTTCAAAATCCAATACCGCAAATTTCATTCGGGCTTAATCCTTTCTTTTGACACATACAAAAATAATAACTTTATATAATAGCATAGCAGAAGATCGCCTGTTTGGAAATTAAGACAGCCAAAAAAGACGATACACACACCGCCTGGGAAGGTGGATATGCATCGTCTCAATCGGTGTCTGACAACTACAGCCAGGTCATTATGGAGCTGTCGTACCGAAGCATTTCGGCATCGGACAAACAGGCTTCCATATTGTGCAACGGCTCGGGCAACGCAGGATCGAACTGATGAGCGAGAGCAAAACATTTTTGCGCCTCCTCCACATCAGCCTGCTTGGCCATAAGACAGCCCAACGCGTTATAGATGACCGCTTTCAGTCTGGACTGCTCTGTCAGGTGCAGCACCTTCTGAAAATGGCTCACAGCCTCCGCTGTATCCTCCAGTTGAAAATACGCCATCCCCATATACATACGGCTTTGCCAGCTGTTCGGAAAATGCTGTAGTACCTGTTCAAACTGACGGATGGCCTCAGGATACATGAGCAGTCGGTAATACCCTTGACCCCGAGTAAAGGCAGGCAGCTCCTTTTCAGGCAGTGCCTTTTCAGATAACTCCGTGTCAGACATACCGGACTCTGCGGAAAAACCAGTAGCCC
>NZ_PNXQ01000016.1:737170-776183 GCF_005217525.1 Paenibacillus terrae
CATTTTTTCCTCAAAGGCAAGCCATTCATCCATAATTCCGTCACTCATTCTCCGCAGCAAATTCCAGTACTGTAGCAACTCCTGCCTGCGGGAGCCCTGGGCTGATGGGTAATGCTTCACGATATCATCTAACATGCTGTTCATTTCTGCGAATACATGCTTGAACATGTGCATCCCGCCCTTACGAAAGATGGATTATTACACTCACATTTTTCGCTTAAAGGACGGGTTTCATCCGTACTCCCATTCATTACATGATCGTAGCGTGTACTTCCTTATTCGCCGTTTGGGCCGGTTTATTATGTTCATCGACGAATACCACGGTCGGTTTGTATGTTTTGGCCTCTTCATTCGACATGGAAGCGTAGGAAATTATAATGACTGTATCCCCGGGCTGCACCAGACGCGCTGCTGCGCCGTTAAGACAAATTACGCCGCTACCACGCGGTCCGGGAATAACGTAAGTTTCCAGCCGGGCTCCGTTGTTATTGTTCACAATTTGTACCTTTTCATTCTCTAGCAGATCGGAAGTCTCCATCAAATCCTCATCAATGGTAATACTACCCACATAGTTGAGGTTGGCTTCGGTAACCGTCGCCCGGTGAATTTTGGATTTCATCATTGTTCTAAACATGGGAGAGCACCTCCGCCTTCTGTATTCTTATATTGTCAATCAGTCGGGTGTTCCCAAACTTTACAGCCAGCGCTACAATGATGTCTTCTTCAACATCGCTTAGCCGCTGCTCGGGAGGAAGGGGCTCCAGACCGGGAAAGGTTAAGATTTCAATGTAGTCAATGTCTGCCAAAGGTGAAGAGGTAATGGTAGACTCCACCAGTTGGTTTAACTGAAGGATCGTAAACGTGTTCTGCACAACATCTTCGCTCACTTCACGCACCTTGTGCAGTGACTGTGACAGCACCAATGCCTGCTCACGCTGTTCCGCGCTCAAATACACATTACGCGAGCTAAGGGCCAAACCGTCGGCCTCTCTGACGATAGGACAAGGAACGATGGTGACATTCATATTGAGGTCGGTCACCATCTGCTGGAGCACCGCTACCTGCTGCGCGTCCTTCATGCCGAAGAAGGCCAGATCAGGACCTATCATATTAAAAAGCTTGGCAACTACAGTGGTCACACCGTCAAAATGCCCTGGACGTGAAGCGCCACATAACCGATCCGTCAAAGAGGATACGCGAATTTTCGTTCGGGTTGGCTGCGGGTACATTTCTGCTACAGTTGGCAAAAATACGATATCCACACCTTCACGCCGCGCCACCTCCAAATCACGCGCTTCATCACGGGGGTAGCTGTCGAGATCCTCGTTAGGCCCGAATTGAATCGGGTTGACAAAAATGCTGAGTACCACCGTATCTGCCATTTCACGCGCCTTATGCATTAAACTCGCATGGCCTTCATGCAAATACCCCATCGTCGGCACAAAGCCGACTGTATGTTGCTGCGTAGCAGCAAAACCGTATTCCGCTTTTTCTCCGTTTGCACCAAGCTGCCGACGTTCAGCAATTGCCTGTCGAAGCTGAGCCACTTCTCTTACGATCATCATGACCGGGATTCCACCTTTTCCTTAGCCTGTTCCTCTTGTTTATCTTGTTTCTGTACCTGTGCCTTTGCATGACCTTTCTTGTGGCCGTAGAGCGCCTCTACAACGCTGTCGTCGGCGCTAAACACATGCTCTTCAGCCGGGAAGGCTCGCCCCTTCACATCGCTCACATACTGCTCGATGCTACTGCGAATCAAACCGCCGACATCGGCATAGGTTTTGACAAAACGTTTGCTGTAATAAGGCGATGCATATTGAATCAGATCGTGATAAACAAGCACCTGACCGTCACATCCGCGTCCTGCTCCAATTCCAATGGTTGGAATGGATAGTTCTTTGGAAATAGCCGTTGCCACCTCCTCAGTCACCAGCTCAAGCACGATGCCAAAGGCTCCCGCCTGCTCCAGCGCCTTGGCGTCTGTCAGTAGCCGCCGTGCGTCCGCTTCGTCCTTGCCTTGAATGCGGTAGCCGCCAAGCTGGTTGACTGACTGCGGTGTAAGACCGATATGCCCCAGTACAGGTACACCTGCCTGAACAGTCGCTTTTACGACGTCGGCAATTTCTGCACCGCCCTCCAATTTGACAGCATTCGCATGTCCTTCCTGCATCAGACGACGGATGCCCTGGAGGCTTTCAGATACGCTGCCGTGATATGTCATAAACGGCATGTCAGCTATAATAAACGTATGCTCCGCGCCTCTCGCTACCGCTCGGGAATGATATACGATATCATCCAGTGTTACGGGAATGGTCGAATCATAGCCGAGAACGACATTGCCCAGCGAGTCGCCCACGAGTATCATGTCAATTCCAGCCTCCTCGGCTATTTTCGCTGATGGATAATCGTAGGCAGTCAGCATACTAAGCGGAATGCCCTCCCGCTTCATTTTTTTCATTTTCACAATATTCAGTGCTTGCTTTCCTGCCATGGTACATGGCTCCCTTCCATCTTTTTTTGGCACAAAAAATAACCTTTTATGAACGCCTGTACACTTGCGTCATCAAAAGGTCCGAACAGCCAAAAAAGACACTCATTTTGAGATCGTCCCTTCTGTCTCGGTCCTGTTCGGCTCAGAGCAGAATCCAACGTAACCTTCAAATGAAGTTATGATGGTCTAACTTGCTTGCAATAGTGGAGCATGTGCCCCGGAGTGCAGCTCGGACCGTCCGATGCCGCCTCCTGCACAGTATAACAAAAAACATCAGCTTTTTCACGTGAAGTTTTACATAGAAAAAAGAACAATTACAGTCGCTATGCTCTGCTAAGACTACCCCTGTAATTGTACATCACCGGAAACGACCTGTATTCGCTCTCCCTGCTCCGTTTCAACCACCAGCGCTCCCGAAGGGTCCAAACCGACGGCTGTACCTTCCACCGCTTTTCCTTGTCCCGTATGTGCCCGCACGAAGCGATTCATCGTTACGGATAGCACCTCCCACAGCATCGCAACAGGCTGAAAGCCCTGATCCGCATACAGCGCACATAGCTGCTCCATTTCTTCCAACACCGCGGCAATTAGTGCAGTACGGTCGATTTCTCGACCAGCCTCTATTCTTAGGGACGTCCCAACTTGTGACAGTTCTTCCGGGTAATCCTCTGTATTTAAATTTACATCAATGCCGATACCTGCAATGCAATAGCGAACCCGCTGATCCTCTGTTGAAGATTCCAGCAGAATACCGCACACTTTGCGACCATGAACAAGCAGATCGTTCGGCCATTTGATGCCCGCTTCCACACCCGTCAACCGACGAATGGCTCTACATACCGCTACACCTGTAAGCAGTGTCAACTGAGGAGTAAAGCCCAAAGGCTGGTTCGGACGCAACACAATGCTCATCCAGACGCCTTTGCCCCGAGGTGAAAACCACTTTCGGCCCAAGCGCCCCCGCCCCGCTGTCTGCTCCTCCGCCAGAACTACTGTCCCCTGAGGCGCGCCCTCTTCTGCCAGACGCATAGCATCCTGCTGGGTAGAGACCGTCGAGTCCAGCACAACTATACGTTGTCCAAACGATTGGGTATTTAGCATATATGCCAGTTTGGAGACCTCCAGCCGATCGGGTCGGGACACAATCCGATAACCCTTACGCGAGGAAGCTTCAATGTTGTAGCCCAGTTCACGCAGCTTGTTGATCTGCTTCCATACGGCTGTACGGCTGACCGAGAGACGACGGCTGATTTCCTCTCCCGATACATAATCAGATAAACCTTCCTCCAGTATGCCTAATAGTCTTTCATGATTATTCACTACTCATCACCCGTTTCGCTTCTTGAAGCAATGCTTCTGTTACATTAGGAATATCTCCGCAGGCGGTAACCAGCAAAAGTCGTTCCATCGTCTGACCCAGCCAAGGCCCCCCCGGTCGATTCATCGCCTGAACCAGTTCATTTCCTGTAATATTTAAATCTTTGATACGAACGACTGCGGTTTGCTTCGTCCACGCCTCTGCCAGTTCAGCCATTCTCGCTACATGCTTTTCTGCCTGTGACGGTAATTCGCGGAACGAAGCAGGCAGTGTCTTGTAAAGCTCAAGCCAGTCTGACGAGGTATCCCGTCCCCATTTAATTAACAGTCGAATCCAACTACGGCGTAGCACCTCATCGTTGATTCCTTCATCTTCCACTGAAGTGGAACTGTCTGCTATCCCAACAGCACTGTCCGTTAGCTCACGCTCCCATTCTAACAGATGTACCAACCGCAAACGTACAGCGTTGGAGAAAGTCCATGCTCTTAACAGCTTGTCCGCTGCCTCTGAGGTCAATCTGCAAGACAGCAGCAGCAAACCCCATCGCAGTTCTTCCGGCAGTTGTACCATCCCGCTGAGCGCATGTGCTTCACATTGTTCCCAGGGAACCGGAACCTTCGTACACGCGAGCAAGCCGCTGCGACCCAGCATTTCCAGTCCACGCAACGGGTCCGGTCCTACCAGCATCTTTTCCAGCTCAATCCGCACACGTTCCATCGCAATGTAACGAAGTCCCTCTTTACGACGGATCATGCCTTTCCATGTGTTGTAGGCTATACGGAACCGGAATACAGAGGCAAAACGAATGCAACGCAGCATTCGCAGCCCGTCCTCTTCGAAACGTTCCTCGGCTCGTCCCACACAACGAACAAGAGCGGCGCGTAAATCGGCTTCCCCTCCGAACGGGTCCACCCTTTCCCCATGTTCATCCATTGCAATTGCGTTCATCGTGAAATCCCGCCGCATCAGATCTTCGCGGATATCCTTCACAAAAGCGACTTCTGTCGGTCGACGGTGATCGGTATAACCGCTTTCTGTTCTAAAGGTAGTCACTTCGAACGGATGCCCACCCTGCATCACCGTAACTGTCCCATGCTGAATCCCAGTCGGAATGACATGAGGGAACAATGCTATGACCTGCTCAGGTTCAGCCGATGTGGTCATATCCATATCATGAATAACGCGGCCTAATAGTTCATCCCGCACACAACCACCGACCCAGTAAGCCTCGTAGCCAGCTGTAGTTAGTGTATGTACGACTTCCTTACCATGAAAAGCCATATCCGGATCAGCATATTGCCAAGTGTTTATTTTCACAGGGTTTCCCCCTTTACTTATAAAGTATTCAAAAGACTTTGATACAAATGACTTATTTAAAAAAACGGACGCGAGTCCGCCTTCTTAAACGCTGATCGGTTTAAGATCCGGCACCTCGCGTCCCAACACACGGTAATATATTTCCTCATATTGACGGGTAATCAGCTTATCACAGAATACGGTACGAGCCCGCACCAGACAGGCTTCACGAAAACGCTCTGCCATCGCTTCATCCGATAATAGCTGCACCGCATATTCCGCCATCCTCTCGGTATTGCCGATTTCAGCAAGATAGCCTGTACTCCCGTGAACAACCAATTCAGGCACGCCTCCTGCCTCGGAGCCAATCGTTGGTACTCCACAAGCCATCGCTTCCAGAGCAACCAGTCCAAAGCTTTCCTTTTCCGATGGAAGCAGCAGCACATCCGCCATGGAAATCACTTCAGCGATCTGATCCTGCTTGCCCAAAAAGAACACCTTATCCTGCAAGCCTAAGCTTTCGATTTTGCAGCGGATTTTCGGAAGGTCCGGTCCTTCCCCAACTAACAGCAGCTTTGCAGATACTTTTCGTTGCACTCTTTCAAATATATCCAGCACGTCTCCCACTCTTTTGACCGGACGGAAATTTGAAATGTGCATCATTATTTTTTCATTCGGCTGGGCAAAATCTCTCCGCAGCGCAGCTGCATCCCGCGGATAATATACTCGTTTATCCACAAAATTGTAGGTCAAATCAATCGGGCGTGTAATCTCCAGCGCATCTATCGTCTCCCGAATCAAATCCTTGGAAACCGCTGTTACCGCGTCGCTTTTGTTGATCGCCAGTCGGATTAGATCCTTCAACGATTCATCCTGCGCCAACACCGTAATGTCTGTGCCGTGAAGGGTGGTTACTACTTTGAGATGGTCGCCCACCATTTCCTTTGCCAAATAAGCACATACCGCATGTGGTACAGCATAGTGAACATGGAGTACATCCAAATTTTTCATTTGTGCGACCTGAGCCATTTTGGTCGCCAGCGACAGATCATAAGGCGGATATCTGAACACGTAATAGTCGTTAACCTCGACCTCATGATAAAAAATATTTTTCTGGAACTCCCCGCCTAATCTGAACGGAATGCTGTTGGCAATAAAATGGACCTCATGCCCTTTTTCGGCAAGCAGCTTGCCCAACTCTGTAGCCACAACACCAGAACCGCCTAATGACGGATAGCAGGTAATTCCAATTTTCAATTTGTCATTCAAGTTAAGCTGCCCCCTTCCGTCCATCGGTGATGACTTTTCAATGTTGGTGAACACCAAATACAGTGTGTATTTATAACCGCTACACGAACGGATTCTGTTTATCGTTTATGTGTCAGGATTTTTATAATCCCTTATGTGAATAGCTTAACCAGATGAGGCGTTTTGGACGCAAAGCCCTCTGCATACGAAATCAGCTTACGCTGACCTAACAACGAATCCCGGGCTTTTACACGCTCGACATACCCCTGGTTTAATGGCGTGGATACCGTGTCCTTACCAGGTGCAGCCTGGAATTGGGAAGCATAGCTTAGCAATGCCTGCTCCTTGGCTTCAACATGCTCCGTAATGTCTACAATCAGATCCGTCCTGCCGATATCATTAATGAAATAAAAATATAACTGCTCCACCAGCACAGCAGGCTTTTCCGGCATAAATCGACGTAATTTGGCGTTAAACACCGCTTCTTCTACCAGCTTGCTGCACATGACATGATCCGGGTGTCGATCCTCCCAGTAGGGAGCAAATACGATTTTCGGCGCATGACGCCGAATTTCCTCGGTCACTGCGGCTACATTCTCAGGTGTCACGTACAAACCGCGATCAGGCAGTCCCAGATTCGTTCGCACAGCAAGGCCCAGCACTTTTGCAGCGTCCTCCGCTTCTGCCATGCGGGTATCTACATCGCCATTGGATGACATTTCCGCACGCGTCAAATCACATACGCCCACCCTTAAACCAGCAGATGTATGCTTGGCAATCGTGCCTCCCATACCAATTTCAGCATCATCAGCATGAGCTCCAAAAATCAAGATGTCCAGTGTCATTTTATATCATCCTGCTGATCAATGCCCGGTTTATATTTATGTACCAGCTCACGCCAAGCAAAGTCGCCCCGGTCCAGCGCCTTGACCAATATTTCAGCTGTCGCAACATTGGTTGCCAAAGGAATACCCTGTACGTCACACAAACGCAGCAACGCACTAATATCCGGCTCATGCGGCTGTGCCATTAACGGATCACGCAGGAATATGATCAGATCCATATCATTTTGCGCGACCATGGCCCCGATCTGCTGGTCACCTCCGAGCGGTCCTGACATGTAACGGTGAATTTGAAGCTTCGTTTGTTCCATAATGCGCAGTCCTGTCGTGCCGGTTGAATACAATTGATGTCCTGTAAAAACATGCTCATACGCGGTTATAAAGTTAACCATTTCATCTTTTTTGCGGTCATGCGCTATAAATGCAATCTTGAACATTCGAAATTCCCCCTGCCTCATTCTATAATCACCGTTCGTCCATTCATTCA
This sequence comes from Paenibacillus terrae, assembly GCF_005217525.1. GTDB lineage: Bacteria > Bacillota > Bacilli > Paenibacillales > Paenibacillaceae > Paenibacillus > Paenibacillus terrae_C. The sequence continues at coordinate 744,853 of NZ_PNXQ01000016.1, forward strand.
CGTTATTCTTAATCAATGTAATGCTCAAAACCGTATACAAGTCCGGGCTGCTCCATTACCTTTTGAATACCGATTTTGACGCCGGGCATATAGCCTGCCCGTTCGTAGGAGTCCTGACGAATTTTGAGCGATTGTCCAAATCCTCCGAAAATAACTTCCTGCTGTGCAAATACACCGGGAAGACGGACACTGTGGATACGAAACCCTTGGTAGTAGCCGCCGCGTGATCCTTCGAGCGTTTCTTCCTCCTCCGGGTTCCCTTGACGCAGTTCCTGACGCTGCTCAGCAATCAGTTCTGCGGTCTTAATTGCCGTTCCCGATGGCGCGTCCAATTTCTGGTCGCCATGATATTCGATAATCTCCAAATGAGGAAAGTATTTGGCTGCTTGAGCCGCAAACCGCATCATCAAAATAACTCCTATTGAAAAGTTAGGCGCAATCAGACCGCCAATGTGCTGTTCCCGACACTGCTTGTCCAGTTCATCAATCTGCTCCGGTGTAAATCCCGTTGTCCCGATAACAGGACGAACGCCATGCTTGATGGCAAGCGCTGTATGTGCGTAAGCAAAACGAGGACCTGTAAAATCTACCATCACATCCGGACGACTATCCAGCAGCGCCTGCTCCACATCCTCCACAAGTGCAACGCCCGCTTCCGGAAGGCCGACGAGAAGGCCGGCATCACTGCCGGCGTGCGTTCTGTTTACTGCGGCTACCAGCCGAAGTTCTTCATCCTGGAGAACCAATTTGATAACCTCACGGCCCATACGTCCGGCTGCTCCAACGACAGCCACTTTTATTTGCTCTGGCATATCTTACAACTCCTTATGCATCAATTCGTGCTAGATCTGTTCATTCATTTGCTGGCATAGCTTCTTCATGAGATTGGCAAGCTGTTCATTGTGAGGAAACAAAGCGGCCGCCTCACGAGCAGCCTGCACAGCCAGCTTATATTCATTCATTTCAGCATAAACCAATGCAAGCAGCATAAAAGCGTCACCACACAGCGGATCAAGGGCAATTGCCCGTTCCAGCAGCAGGATTGCATCTATGCGCACCTGTGGCGTAGCTTTATCGACATCCAGCATCTTTCTGGCTTTCTCCGTCTGCTGTCTGGCCTCCAATGTATGCAAATGCAGCACATATTCATCCTGCTGTGGGGCCAGACGAACCGCATCGCCAGCATAAGCAAGCGCCTGCTCTATCCGACCGCTGCGGGCATAGGTGACCGAACAGCGGAAATAATGCTCCGCATGATCAGGCTGGGCGGAAATCGCTTTTTCAAACCATTCCACGGCCTGCTCAAAATCGTTCTGTAAAATACACTGATAAGCTTTCTGAACGTATTCCTCCGCCTTCATGACACTGCACCTCCGGGTAACCGGTTTGGTACAGCATATGTACAAAACGCCTAAACGGTGTCCTTTTTGGTCCAACGATTCGCGTCACGTGTGTTAAATTTATGCATGACCTTATCATGAGCATCGGCCAAATTAATACCCAGCGAGTTTGCAAAGCAGACCGTGATGAACAAAATGTCTCCCAATTCCAGCTCAATCGAATTGTCGGCCTCATCCGTTTTTTTCGGTTTCTCGCCAAAGGAATGATTGACCTCTCTGGCCAGCTCCCCGACTTCCTCGGACATCCGGGCCAGCATTGCAAGCGGGCTGAAATATCCTTCTTTGAATTGGGAAATATACTGGTCCACCTCACGTTGAATTTCATCAAGCGATTTTTCCATGAAACACAATCCCCTCTAATGTGCAGGTTTATTCATATGTTATCGTAAAGCACATTTGAAAACAAATATTTTTTAATGTGAATTTACTCACATCATGCAATCATCAGTATTTTAAAGCGACCGTAAAAAGGTATACTAAACATAAGGATCTACGATCTATCCATATGAAGTCGTTCATCTCCAATTTGCTACTGCGAGGGATTATATGAAAACAACCAGGTCTATTGAACAGCTTAAAATCATTTTACCCATTGTGCTCGGCACTGCTATTTACGCATTCGGCCTGCTTTATTTCATTATACCCAGCAAGCTGATGGAAGGCGGCATCACAGGCATCACCCTCCTGCTGAACTATGCTTTCTCGATATCTCCATCCCTCTCCACATTGCTCCTGAACATTCCTCTATTTTTAATCGGATGGAAAATGCTTGGCGGCAAGCAAATTATTTATACCGGAGTCGGTATCGGGGCGCTCACTTTTTTTCTGTGGTTGTTTGAAAAAATGATTCACCTCGGGTGGATGGGCACGTTTCAGACTGAGCACGATTTTATACTTTCTTCATTATATGCCGGTGTTACCCTCGGGGCAGGATTAGGCATCGTATTCCGGTTTGGCGGTACCACCGGCGGGTCGGATATTATTGCACGTATTTTGAACCGGAAGTTTGGCTGGAGTATGGGTAGAATTTTGCTGGTGATTGATATCGTCATCATCGGCGCATCGCTACTGTACATACCCAAGGAAAAAATCCTGTATACGCTAGTCGCTGTGTTTATCGCGTCCAAGATTATTGACTTTATACAGGAAGGAGCCTATTCAGCGAGAGCCTTCATGATTATCAGTGACCATACGATGGATATTGCGAATATCATTACACGGGATATGGATCGCGGTGTTACTATCATTCCGGCTATGGGCGCATTTTCCAAACAGACCAAGCATGTTGCTTACTGTGTCGTGTCCCGTCAGGAAATACGGCGTTTGCATCAAATTGTGAAATCGGTTGATCCGCGAGCGTTCATCGTCATTCAGGATGTGCATGATGTACACGGGGAGGGCTTCAAAGAGGAATAGCCCGGAATTCCGGGCAAAATGGTCAAGCTTATATTCGTTTGATCAATGACAGCGAAGATCGTGGCAACACTTAAGCCTTAAAGGGAGAAACGGGATCGATACTTACGGTAACCCACATAAGCCAGGGTAAGCAGGATCGTCAGGCCGATTGCCAGTTCTGCCCGGCGCTCGCTTTCGTACGGGATGAATGGAGCCAGCGCAGTAGCGTCTTTTTCACGTCCAAACAAGGCATTAAACGTCGGGTTTCCCTGCTCTAGTGCCCCTCTAATCGCTGAAGCATCCACATTTTGCTGATTTCCCAATCCTTTAACGTAAGAAATCCATGAATCTGCTCGAACAACCTCTGTTGTTTTACCGCTGATCAACGCCGCCGTCCGGATCGTCTCGTAATGATCCTCCAGCACTGTTGCTCCAGCAGCGAAACCTTTCATATTTCCTTTAGCAAACTGGCTATTTAAGCCGCTGATATCTTCTTTTAAAATTTTATAATACTGCTGCCATAAAGGCTGGCGCGGATGTGCAATCGCATCTGCCGCAAGTCGCAAATTGGCAGCGGCCTTCACCCATTCATCCGGCGATGCTTGCACGGATTGTGTAGCTTGCTGTACCTCAAGAATGCTGCCGGATAAAACATGAATGGCCTCCACAGACAGTGCAGCCTGTACCTGACCCGTGCTGAACCATCGGCTTACCTCCGCTACATCGGCGCGTGCTTTTTCAATATTCCCATCCATTACATCCCGGTACAACATGGCAGCCGCACGATCCAGTTCCTCTATTTCCTTTGCATTACTGGTGGACTTGGGCTGATCCCGCGCTTCCGCAATGTCCGGAGGGAAACAAACGGAAAGCAACAAGACCATAGATAATAGAACTCCCGAAACGACACGCAGCACACCACGAAACGCCTGACTCCAAATCATGGGACATCCCTCCTCACCTTACTGTATGGCAAGGTTACAGGGACTAGAACTTGGCTTTAGCGTGCTGCTATCTGCCAGGGCAGGTTATGCCCGTGACAAAATAGGAAACATTAGTTTATTTTCTGTACATATACTTTCATTGTCAGATCTATAAAATAGTGTGGTATCCTCTTGATTCAGAAGAGAAATTTCGCAACCGTCCATTGGCTCTGGCGTAAAGCCGAAAACAATTTTCTTCGTTTCTTTTTCCATGACTACAGATAAAATCAATTCTATAGGAATATCCCCCGTTCCAAAAATATCGTAACAATTCATGATATTTTCTTCAAAATCCATAATGACAATCGTGTCATACAGAGGGATATAGAACACCTTATCTTTAAAAAAAGAGGTGCAATAGAACAAAATTAACCATTCACTGCTTTTCATAGAAAAATATGAATAAGGATTTAAAGAGGAACATTTTCTTTTCAATAGCTGTAAATCTGACGTCGCTTCCATGTTCAATTTTTTAACTGGAACGTCCATGCTTTTAATTGGTGCTTTCCGAATACATTGATACTCTTGTGCAGCAGCAAAACCAAATTTAGGATAAAACTCCTTCACATCATCATTCGCAAAAAGATACATTGCATCACAATTCCCATGCCAATCCTGTAATACACGTTCTATCAAAAAGCGACTCAGCCCTTGATTCCTGTAGTTAGGATCTGTCATTACGGTTCCGATTTGAATAAATTTCTTCTGTTCACCTGACAAACTAAAATCCATCAGACTCACAGATACATTAGCCACCACGCAATCCCCATCCAACAGTACATAAGGAATATATTTTTCATCCCAGAATCCTAATTGATGCCAAACTTCAAAATTCAGATCAAAACTTTGTTTTGCTAATTGGTTAAAGCTCTTTCTTATTTTAAGATCATCACGAATTCCCTTTTTAAATCTATATTCTTTTTGATTTATAACGATATCCATCAATAATTCTCCAATTCGTAAAAATTAATCATAAAATTAGTATTAGACTATTCCGATGATTTGGCCTTATTAAGTGAGGAAGCCATTCGATTGCGCACGTACATGGCAAGCCATGAGGTTGCGATACTGAAAAGGGTCAGCATATAGGTAAAAGTACGCACTTTTGGTACATCATCCGTTAGCGCCTTCGGAAGATACGGATATATGCCGAATGTATAATCGACCGTATCATTTAACAGTGTCCACAAAGCTGCTACGCACAGAGCCGCCCATTTGCAGGTGAAAAAGCGAACGAACAGCAAGGCTTCAACTGCCATTGCCGTATGAGATGCTACCAGCATCCAATCCTGCCATATCATATGCCCTCCCTGCGCGACACCCCAAAAAATAATAGCTGAGGCCCAAATACCGTATTTGACACTCGTCACCACAGCCAACGCCTCCATCAGCTGGCGAATGACCTTCAAGCCCTTCATGCGCGGAGGATAAAGCAGGAATAATACAGAAATCGTAAAAAACAGGCTGGCCGTCGGACTATCAGGTACAAATACAATCTGCCATATCGGGTGATAGCTTAGCGTATATTCCAATTGTCTTCCATACCATATGTACCCATACACGGTTCCAACCAGGTTACACCAGAACAGCAGCCACAAAAAAGGCCGGCTCGTCAAGAACGACCGGCTCCACAAATAAGACAACGACACGTCCTCATCCTCCGTTCATACGATAGATGCCCCGTACAGGCTCCATCCCACAAAGACTATATCATATAAAAGCGTATAAGAAAAACGTCTATCTACGTACTTTCACGGAGGTCAGACCGCCATTAGTGGAAGTTTTTCTTGCGATTATAGAATTGTTCAGCTCCGCTGAAAATTTATAAATTCTATAATCTTCAAAAAAACCTGGCCGCTACTACGGTCAGGCTTGATGATTATGGTCTTGTATTGCCAATTTTCTGTTACCCAAGGTCAGATCTCCTGAAACAGCTCAATTGATCGCTTTCAGCTCATCCGTAAGATGACGAAATGCTACTTCATCTCCGGAGGCCAGCGCCTCATCTATATCCTTGTAGAGCTTTTCACTCCGGCGTTTACGTAATGCCTCGTCCAAAACCATTTCAGCAGAAAGGCCCAACATTACTTCATAAGTAACCTTCATTTTATCCATAGGATGCACCTCCAACATGAGTTTAAGAGATCCTATATTCTTTTCCTTTCGTTACATAGCTGAGTGCCGTACGTGACATCCGCTGCAAATCTGCGTCTGTCAATTCTCGCACCACTTTGGCAGGTGTACCGAGAGAAAGAGTATAGGGTGGTATTTTGGTATTTTCCGTAACGACCGACCCTGCTCCTATTAAAGCATATTCACCAAGCTCAGCTCCGTTGAGTACAATGGCCCCCATACCGATTAAAGTGCCTTTGCCTATCGTACAGCCATGGATAATCGCAGCATGTCCCACCGAAATATCATCCGCCAGCACCAAGGGCTGGTCCGTGTTCACATGTCCCACGACACCGTCCTGAATGTTGCAGCGTTCACCGATGATGACAGGCGCCATATCCCCGCGTAGTACGGCATTGAACCAAACTGAGGAATCTTGGCCGATCGTTACCTTTCCGACAATTTTTGCTCCTTCTGCCACATAGACAGATGGATGGAGCTGTGGCATGTTTCCGTTATAGTGAATCAGCATTCAACTTCACCCTCTCATTTTGGGTGAAATTCTATCAACATGTATGCTGCTTGTCAATGGAGCCGCATACCCGGGTCATTCCGCCCAATGCGGCACTCCCCTGCCAGTTTGAGCCCCCAGGCGGTCATCTGTACAGATGGCCCCGTCGAATGCTCACCCAAACGAAGCATACCCAAGTGGAGCATCATCCGTATAATTCTCTGATCAAAGACCGAACGGGGTGTATCATAATAAAACGGTCTGATCAACGGGCCGATATGTACAAAAAGTGACTCCAAGGACGTCCAAGGCCTGGCACATTCTCCTATCCAATAGACCAGAGAAAGTAGATTGGGAACGGCTCCTTTATACAATCTTAACCAAAACCTGAATAGCTGTATCATCTCATCCTCGATCGCGTACTCCCTGCGTGCCTCCCCCTTTGCCGTCAGCACAACTCGATCCCCCTTTTCCTCAATAAACCTGGAGTGACGTGCATAATCATACAGCAGTGCCATTCGGTCGGGATAAAACTTAAAGGAGGAACCATATCCGAAGCGCCAGCCTCCTTTACCCAGAAGTGGCTCCGCAATGTGCACATGCTCCATTAATTGCTGCTGATTGCGACGATACCAAGCCCCCTCGGGGTTAAGCGGAACTTCATGCTGCTCCATGTACTGAAGGAAAAGTCGTAAATCCTCTGCCAAAAGATGCCCTTCATCCCGGTATGACGTTGGCTCACTTACCCGGATCATTCCGTTTTGCAAGTCTTGCACCATGACACGACGGAAACGCTCCTTCATGTCCAAGGGAATTTGATACAAATACCTCGTATTGTGCGTCGAACCATTGAACAGCCAGCCACTGTTGCGTAAACGGGCCACGATGTCGCGCGGTCGCTCACCGGAATCCCCATTCTCCTCGGCAGATTGTTTGGCAACCGCAATTAATTCCTCCATACTGAAATAAGGCCGGTCATCGAATAGAAGTGCGTTCAAAAACCTTACCTCTGACAACTTCAGCTCTCTGACCTGTATCTCAAAAAAACTGCTGCTGCCGAGCTTTGTCAAAATGCCCTGTATCAGCTCATGTTTGGAATTGGGCTTACAGTCACATTCGTAATACACCGCGATTCTGTTCAAATGCACAATATCCGCAAATGTCAGCATATCTGCCAGATTCATCGTTCCATCGCCTCGTCACTGGACTGTCATCCGGAAATGATTCTTACCTGTTGTACCCACAGCTTTGACGGAATGTTCAGACTCTAAACCTCTTTTTTTGCAAAGCTATAATTAAAAAACAAAAAGACCACGGCTTCTACACTGAGTAGAAGTTCGTGATCTTTCGTCAACCTTTTAAGTTACAACTGCTTTTTTCCTGTAAATGTCTGGTGCAATTATACAACAGCGGCGTCCAATCCGTATCCTCACGCTGGAGAACACTCAGTGACAGATTGCCAATTCGTTCCGTAAACTTCTCCTGATACAAAGCCTTATACAAATTAGCCAAAAAACCGCCATGAGAAACGACTAGCAGGTTCTTGTCCCGGTTTTCTGACCAAATGGCCTCCATAAAAGCCAACCCGCGGAGTTGGAGAGCTTCATCGCTCTCCTGTCCCAGGTCTAGCAGATGCCAGTCGCTCCCCCACTTTTCCTCACGCTCGGCCTGTGTCATGCCCTCGACCTGACCATAGGCACGTTCTCTCAGCCGATCATCCGGCTCCAGCAAAGGAAGGTGAAGAGCAGATGCAATAATCTCTCCCGTCTCCTTCGCTCTCGAAAGGCTGCTTGTAATAAGTCCACCCCAATGATAGGGCTCATCTTTTAAACGTTCTGCCAGCAAGCGTGCCTGCTGGCGCCCTTCCTCATTCAACGGAATATCACTGTGACCCTGGATTTTACCTACCGCATTCCAATCCGTTAATCCATGTCTGATCAAGCCAATAAGCATCGTGTTGTTTCCTCCGCTAATTTGTTATTCAGGCATTGTTATGAATCCGTATTGGAGCCCAGCTGTGCTGCTAATTTCTGACCCGTCTCACACGATGAATCCAGCCCAAAGAAAATAAGGCAAGCGCAAGTGCCAACACAGACAGCAACATCCAATATTGCGGGTAAGTAGGAACAATTCTTGCAACCAGCGGGTCCATAATGCCACTATTCACATCTTTAATGTGGTATTGATATTGTGGAGATGTACTTGTAGTTTCCAGCAAGCCTGTCGGTAAAATACCCGTATCCATGACAGGTGCCGCTTGAGGAGGGTTTTCTTGAGAGGAGCTTCCATTCCAGTTCAAAAACAAAAAGCTACACAAAAATACCGCCAAAAAGCCGGCGATCCATACGGACATATACTTACGGGATGCCGGGTTCACACGCGCACGCCGATGCTCGCCAGGAACAAGCCATGGTGACTCTTCATAAATCCGATCCATGACCCTGCGATTCATAGCTTCCGCCTGCTCATCTGTTATCTCAAAGGAAATATTGCGAATAGCGGATCGACTTTCTTTAGACAAATTCCACTCATTTTCTTCCGAACCATGCCCCCATCCGGCAGACGAGCTTTTAGCTCGTCTGCGCTCCGAGTCTTGTTTCGATACATTTTTGCCTGTAGCGAACAAATCCTCAGCGTCCCTGGATTTCATTGGCTGCTCATCCCTTCGTTTTCCTCATAGAGAGGCTCAAAAAAATAAGGCTCCAACTGCGTCTTCACACTGGTTCTGGCCCGGAAAAGCAGCGATTTCACCGCACTGACTGTCTGCCCCAAAATCGTAGCAATCTCCTGATAGTCCAATTGCTCGTATTCGCGCAAAATCAGCGCAGACCGCTGCTTCTCTGGCAATCTGTTGATCGCTTCACGAACCATCTCTACCTTCTCGCCGCGAAGGACGGCCTGCTCTGGAATCACATCCAATGGAGCAACCGGCACATAGCCGCTCTCCTCCAATGGAACCTGACCGCTACGATGCTTGCGAAGCTCGCTCAGCACCGTATTACGTGCAATCGTATATAACCATGTGGAGAACGATGCATCTACCTCGCGAAAAGAGTGCAGGCTCCGGTACGCTTTATAAAACGTCTCCGAGCATAAGTCCTCAGCAATCATTTCCAGGTTCGAACTTTTCAGCATATGATAAACAAAAGCTAAAATTTTACGTTGGTGCCGCCTCATTAATTCTGAATAAACCTCAACATTACCTTGTTTGATTTCCTGAATCATCTGGGAATCTGTCATCATCCGAGTGAGACCCTCCTCGCCCATACATGTGCTGTTCTCCCATCCGATTCTGTCTATATATACCGAACAGGCCAAAAAAAGTTGCGCACTCTGCGCAAATGATGAAACAGCATCATGGAACATTTGTTTTTTTTTCATACCCTATGTAGTGCCAACAATAACGGTGCTATCCCCAACATTTCTCAATATCCAAAATGGACTTATCCATTGTACCACAAAATAGTCGTCAGTAAAAAAGTCCAAAATCCCCATGATTTCCATCACAGGCTACGTAACGCTAGCAACTGTTTCCGATATACGGCATTTACAACCTATTTTAAGTTTTTTCAAGTTAAAATGGCATAACCTTGAATCTGTCCCTTTTGAATATGTTGGTAAGAATAATCACTCAAAAGAAAACGCTTTAAAAAATTATTGACAAAATGAAAACGTATACATATAATAAAAGTACAGTATGGTTTCTCTCCACTCCTATCCTACTCAGCTACTCTACAAGAGCAGCTACCACCCGGGACTTTACCCGGGTGGCCTTTTTTTTGAAGCCTCATATAATAAGCTGAACTGGAAAGTTACATAAAGTGCCACTGCTCAGTCGGATAGTGCTTCCCATCGCTATTGACCAGCACCATTTCGCCTACTCCGTTTTTATATAAAATTTTCGAATTTAGCTTATACAACAAAGAAAATTTTCTTACCCAGCTATATCACCTTAACCGGGCTTCTCGGCCAAACATAACAAAAAAAACGAGCGCAAAGAATCTCCGCCCGTTTTAAATCTTTTCCTACTACTTCACTCACAGAAAGTGTGATGCTTTTAAGGCGGTCTGTAGCGCAGAGGTTCATTTGAATCTGGAGAAGCGGAGCGTTCGCCTTTGTCGCCGGATTTTCCCATTAAAGCATCTGATCGAAAAAATCCGGCGGCAACAGCGATCGTAAGATCAAATGAATCGCGGAGCGGTGCCCCCTTAACCAACACACACTTTCCTTCCTATACCACCACTTTATAGCTCATCGAATTCAGCAACGCCTTAGCCCGCTCCCAATCCTGCTCCTGACGGAAGGAAAGCCGCATAATACCGGGAACATCCTCCCGGCTTTCGATAATTTGCATATTGCTCAGGTTAATGCTGTGATCCCCCAGTTCTGTTGCAATTCGGCCAATAATCCCCGGGGTATCCGGTACATCAATATACAGATCAAACGTTGAGACGATGACGCCTTTACGGCGCTCCGGCAGCTCACTGCGGAAATGCCCCGCCGCCAAAAACTCGTCAACAATTCCCTCTCCGTCTTGTATTCTCAATAAATGGGTAAAACGCTCAATCTGCCCGTTCCACTCTTCCAGCAGACCTAGCAAAACATCACGATTGCTCAGCAAAATGTCTCGCCACACAATTGGATCACTGGAAGCGATTCGCGTAATATCGCGGAAGCCGCCGGCAGCCAGCGTGCGGTACAGCGGATTCTCGTCATTGTGCTTGCGCACCTGATTCACCAGCGCCGCTGCAATAATATGCGGAAGATGGCTGATCGCCCCGACAATGTCATCGTGCATATCAGGCTGGACACGCACAACCTGGGCTCCTGTATATTTCAACAGACGCTCCAGCGAACTGTAAGCTTCCTCAGGCACACCCTCTGCCGGGGAAAGTACATAGTAGGCATTCTCAAACAGCAAAGCAGAAGCAGCCTTCACACCGGAACGCTCTGAGCCGGCCATCGGATGGCCACCGATAAAATAAGCATTACGTAAAGAGATTTCTGACGCTTTTTTGGCAATCGACGATTTTGTGCTGCCTACATCGGTAATAATGCAACCCTCTTTAAGCGGCAACCTGCTTAACAGCTCCAGATAATGCTCCAGTAAGCCGACAGGTACACATAAAAAAATAAAATCGGCATCCACTGCCGCCTCTTCAACCGAAAGAGTCGCGGTGTCCACGACACCACGGCTCAACATCGGCTCCAACAGTTCGGGAAGATGAGCATGACCAACAACGGTAATGCCCGGCTTCCCTTTAAAACAAAGCGCAAGGGACCCACCAATCAGTCCCACGCCGAAAATGGCAATCTTCATCAATTATCAAATCCCATCTGCGGAAATTATAGACGCGCTTTCGCCGCTTCCGCCCCTAGGACCTGTTCCAGCGCATGGATAAACCACTCATTTTGCGGCTGTGATCCAACTGACACTCTAATGTATGTCGGATATTTGTGATGACCAGCACGAATAATCACGCCTCTACGAAGCAACTCCTGAAATACCTCACCCGACGGGCGATGTACATTCAGCATAATAAAATTACCATGCGCCGGAAAATATTCCAGTCCAAGGCGCTTCAACTCTTTTTGCAAATAGGCTCTGCCCTCTGCGTTGCGGTCACGGCATTCTTGCACAAAATCCTGATCTTCCAACGCCGCAATCGCCGCAGCCTGTGCTACCCGCGAAGTATTGAACGGCTCACGAACCTGATTAATCATACGGATCGTTGCCGCAGTCCCCATTCCGTATCCGATGCGAAGCGATGCTAGGCCATAGATTTTGGAGAAGGTGCGCAATACAACCAGATTTTCATAAGCTGGCAATAAACGAATACCGTCTGGATACGTGCTATCCGTCACAAACTCGGAATACGCCTCATCCAGCACGACCATAACATGCTTCGGCACCCGATCCAAAAATGCGACCAGCTCTGCTTCAGGTACAATCGTGCCTGTCGGGTTGTTCGGATTACAGATCCAGATTATTTTCGTACGGTCGTTAATCTGAGACAACATGGCTTCCAAATCATGCACCCCGTCACGCAAAGGCACCTCAACAGCAACCGCTCCCTCTATTTCCACATTGCTCTTGTATACGGAGAAGGTCTGATCGGCCATGATACTTTCTTCCCCGGGAAGAAGAAAAGCACGCGTAATCAACGCAATAATCTCGTCAGAGCCACAGCCATATATAAACTGATCCTCTTTCAAGCCCGTATGTTTAGCCAGCGCCTGTGTTAAAGCTACCGCGCTGCCGTCAGGATATACACTAATATTCGCAAATTCCTCCTGAATGGCCTGCAATACTTTAGGAGAGCTGCCATACGGATTTTCATTCGAGGCGAGCTTGATCACTTCATCAAGCCCCAACTCGCGCTTCACATCTTCAATCGGTTTACCGGGCTGATATACCGGCAAATGTACAATATGCGGTTTAGGTTGCATGCCCCTACCTCCTCTATTCCATTCAAAACTACATTTGCTTCTTTCTATATTGACGCCAGTTACTGCTTTAATTGTGCCACAAAATTATGAATTTGCAAAAGTCCCTCTTCTCTGCGGGCAGAATCGTCCAGCAGCGGGATTGCTTCCTCCACCTGACGCACAATGGCACTTCCGACGACAACTCCATCACAGATATCTGAAAAACGGGTTACCTGTTCCCTAGTAGAGATACCGAACCCAACCGCTACCGGAATATCCGTATGCCGCTTGACCTGCGCGATGAAGCCCTCTATGCCCTCAAAAAAGGAAGCTCTTTCCCCGGTCACCCCAAGGGAGGATACGCAGTATACAAACCCGCGCGCTTGACGAACAATTCGTTCAATCCGCTGTTCAGAAGTTGGAGCCACCAACGGAATCAGATGCACACCAACCTCTGCTGCCCGTCCTCCCAGCTCTTCTGCTTCCTCAAGCGGAAGATCGGGAATAATCAGGCCGCTGATGCCATGCTTCTGCAAGCCTGCGAAGAAAGCGTCCATGCCCATTTGCAACACAGGATTATAATATGTGAACAAAATAAAAGGCAGGCTTGATCCCGCCGCCCGGGCCAGAGAAGCCGTCTCCATACACGTGCGGATCGAGATCTGCCGTTTCAACGCACGCTCAGACGCACGCTGAATGACAGGTCCGTCAGCCAGCGGGTCCGAATATGGAACGCCCAGCTCTAATATATCAGCTCCGGCCGACTCCAGTTGCCGAATGATTTCTACCGTCGTGTCCACATCCGGATCGCCTACCGTCAAGAAAGGAATTAATGCCGTTTTGCCTTCATTTTTGAGGCGTCCAAACACCTGATCAATTAAATTCATGACGGATTTCCTCCCAAATGCTTAATAATGGAGTCCACATCTTTGTCACCGCGACCCGATAAACAGATAACAATAATATCATCCGCCGTCAAGGTAGGTGCCAGTTTAATGACCTGCGCGACTGCATGTGCCGACTCCAATGCCGGAAGAATACCTTCCGTGCGGCATAACAATTGGAGAGCATCCAGCGCTTCCTGATCGGTAATCGGAACATACTTGGCCCGCTCGATATCCTTCAAATACGAATGCTCCGGCCCAACCCCCGGATAGTCCAATCCCGCCGAGATGGAATGCGCAGGCTGTACCTGTCCGTATTCATCCTGAAGCAGATAACTCATAGAGCCTTGGAAGACACCTTGCGTTCCCTTGCTCATCGTTGCTGCATGAAATTCCGTTTCCACGCCTTTTCCAGCCGCCTCGACGCCAAGCAAAGCAACCTCGTGATCCTCGATAAATGGATAGAACATACCGATAGCATTACTTCCGCCACCGATCGCCGCTACTACGACATCTGGAAGCCTGCCTTCTTTTTCGAGAATTTGACGGCGGGTTTCGTCGCCAATGACACGCTGGAAGTTGCGCACCATCATTGGATACGGATGTGGTCCGACCGCCGAGCCCAAAATATAGAACGTATCATGGACATGGCTCACCCAATACCGCAGAGCTTCATTCCCGGCATCCTTGAGTGTACGTGTGCCCGATGTAACCGGAATGACCTCTGCACCCAACAGTTGCATACGGAATACATTTAGCTGCTGACGTACGGTATCCTCTTCTCCCATGAACACCTTACACTCTAGTCCGAGCAATGCCGCGACGGTCGCCGTTGCAACACCATGCTGACCTGCGCCTGTTTCTGCAATGACCTTCTGCTTACCCATACGCTTCGCCAGCAGTCCCTGCGCCAGCGCATTATTAATTTTGTGGGCTCCGGTATGGTTCAGGTCTTCACGTTTCAAGTAAATTTTAGCCTTGCCCAAGTGCTGACTCAGACGCTCTGCATAATAGAGAGGCGTTTCCCGGCCCGAATAATCCTTTAGCAGTCCGTTCAGCTCTGCGTTAAAATCAGGATCATCCGCATACTTCCGGTAGGATTCCTCCAATTCAATCAGTGCGTTCATCAACGTTTCCGGTACAAAACGTCCGCCAAATGTTCCAAAACGTCCGTTGTTATCAGGTAATTGTGTCATGCCTGCTTCACCCTTTCTACGAATGCCGTGATTTTTGCAATGTCCTTGACTCCATCCGTTTCTACACCGCTGGACACATCCAGCCCTTCGGGATGATACTCGGTAACCAACTTTTCCGCATTATCGGCAGTCAGCCCGCCGGCTACAAACAAAGGAATTCCATGTTGTTGGGTCCAGGTCTGATAGGCAGGAATCCGATCCCACGCAAACGTTTTGCCGGAACCGCCACCATACAGGGGATCATATGTATCCAGCAATAAAGCGTCAATCGTCCCGGCATAGGCATCCAATTCGTCCGTCGGGCGTTCTGTCTGGCCCTTCACCGTCTGCCCTTTACGATCCACAGACCATGCCTTGAATACCTGTACGCCAAAACGCTCCCTGATCTCCCGGCAGCGCTGCGGACTCTCCTGCCCGTGCAGTTGAATGACATCTAATGGTGCTTTCTCCATGACATCATTTAACAGTGCATCATCAGGGTTCACAAATACGCCCACGCTGCGCGGTCTGCTGCCTGGGGTCCATTCATCCAATACGCGAAGCAGCTCTCCAGCCTGCGCGCCGTCAATCCGGCGCTTGCTGTCGGCAAACACAAAACCTATATAATCGATCGGTAAGTTTACCATAGATTTTAGCACTTCAACGCTTTGAAGTCCACAAATTTTTACGCCCGTTTTATTCATGCTCTAACCCCGTCCATCAAATCGACTACAGCCTGTCCTACATCATCCTTGCGCATCAGATGCTCTCCTACCAGGATGCCGTGTGCGCCTACTGAATGTAAATACTTCACATCTTCGGGTCCGGCAATGCCGCTTTCGCTGATAAACGTGACCCCTTTAGGAATCAGTGAGATCAGCTCCTCTGTCGTCTGGAGACGGGTCTCAAATGTCCGCAGATTTCGATTGTTCACACCAATCAAGGTTGCTGTCCCCAGATCCAGTACAGCTTTAAGCTCCTCACTGTCATGCACCTCTACCAATGCGTCCAGGCCCAATTCTTTGGCAATCTGTAAAAAAGACCCCAAAACACGTGGCTCCAGTATAGCCGCAATCAATAGCACCGCATCCGCTCCCAGCAGACGAGCTTCATAAATTTGCCGTTCATCAATGATAAAATCCTTGCGCAGTAACGGAATCTTTACCTGTTCACGAATTTGGTGCAAATATTCAGGACTCCCCTGAAAATACGTCACATCCGTCAGGACAGAAATGCAATCGGCTCCAGCTTCCTCATATGCTCGTGCAATGTCCACCGGATGAAAATCCGGCCGGATCAACCCTTTGGAGGGCGAAGCCTTCTTCACTTCGGCAATCAGTCCGAGCGGGCGGTTGCGGCGCAAAGCTATAGCATCCTCGAATCCTCTCGTCGCAGGTAAATTGGCAACCAATCGTTCGGCTTCACTAATTTGAAAATGCTCCTTAAGCTGCTCTACTTCCTGTCGCTTCGTCACTACAATTCGATCAAGATACATATTGATATTCCCCCGTTGCCTGAATTAATTGATCCAGCTTGGACAGGGCCAGCCCCGAGTCAATCGCTTCCGCTGCCCGTGCTACTCCGTCTGTTAAGGTAGCTGCTGCGCCCGATACATAGATGCACGCGCCGGCATTCGCTAACACGACATCCCGATAAGCTCCGCGCTCCCCGTTCAAAATCCGACCGATAATGTCGGCGTTAACCTGCGCGTCTCCACCCAGCACTTCATCGAGACGGTGCGTCTGTAAACCCAGATCCGACGGGTTAAGTTCAAACGTATGAACCTGACCATCCTTTAGCTCAGATACCCGTGTCGGTGCCGAAATGCTGATTTCATCCAATCCGTCCAGACTGCTGACGACCATGGCCCGCTTGGAGCCGAGTCGATTCAGCACCTCAGCGATCACTTCCGTTTTTCCCGCGTCATAAATGCCCAACAACTGCCGATCCGCACCTGCCGGATTCGTCAAGGGACCGAGCATGTTAAACACCGTTCGTACTCCAAGCTCCCGACGTGGAGCGGCAGCATGCTTCATAGACGGATGGTACAACTGCGCAAATAAAAAGCAGATGCCGATACGATCCAGACATGACCGCGCCTGATCACTCGTCAAATGGATATTGACCCCTAGGGCCTCCAGCACATCGGCGCTTCCGGCACGTCCACTTGCAGAGCGATTGCCATGCTTCGCTACCCGTACAGACACCGAAGCCGCAATAATAGCGGATATCGTGGAAATATTAAACTTGTGAATACCCGAACCCCCGGTTCCGCATGTGTCAAGCAAATGGGTATCACCTTCTCCGGTTTGCACCGGACTGGCATAGCTGCGCATAGCTTCGGCAAATCCGGTGATTTCATCCACCGTCTCCCCCTTAATGCGCAGAGCCGTCAGCAACCCGCCAATTTGCGCCTGCGTGGCACTCCCACTCATAATCTGTTCCATCACGCTGCGGGCCTCCGTACGTGAAAGATGCTGTCCCTCAATGACCCGGCTTAACCCCACTTGCATCATGTCATGTCGTTCCATCGTCGTCTCCTCCTCAAAATCAGATTTTTGTATGTTACGGAGTGTACAAATAATCCTGGTTGATGACGCTGTTGTATGGCTGTACCGTCGCCGGGAACATCGCTTCAGCCGTGCGGATCGCTTTCAGCATCGCCTTGGCCTTGTTCACCGTTTCCTGATACTCGCTTTCCGGAACCGAGTCCCACACAATCCCTGCACCCGCCTGAACATAAGCCCGGTTCTTTTTAAACACAATCGTACGAATCGTGATACAAGCATCCATATTGCCCGAGAAGCCCAGGTATCCGATGGCTCCTGCATAAGGCCCACGCGCTTCCCGCTCCAGCTCGGCAATAATCTCCATCGCCCGCAGCTTCGGAGCCCCTGATACTGTACCAGCTGGCAAGCAGGACAGGAAAGCATCGAAGAAATCTTTATCCTCCCGTAGCTCACCCGATACATTGGATACAATGTGCATCACGTGGGAATAGCGTTCAATTTCCATAAACGTATCGCATTTGACCGTACCGAACTGAGATACACGTCCCAGATCATTTCTTCCCAAATCAACCAGCATCAGATGCTCGGCACGTTCTTTTTCATCCTTCAGCAGCTCTTCAGCGAGCGCTATATCTTCTGCTTCTGTCACTCCACGAGGCCTCGTTCCGGCAATAGGGCGGGTTTCCACCTGACCGTTTTCCACCTTGACGAGTGCCTCCGGCGAAGTGCCCACGATGATCTCGTCATCCATTTTCAAATAATACATATAAGGAGACGGGTTCATCGTGCGCAACACGCGGTATACCTGTAAAGGAGATGCATCTGTGTCAATGTGAAAGCGCTGGGACAGCACGACCTGAAAAATATCACCTGAGCGAATATATTCCTTCGCCTGCTCCACGTTTGAAATAAACTGCTCCTTCGTTACATTCGACTGAATCTCACCCAACTCCACATCGTCAGGAATAGAGGCTGCTCCCATCGTCTCTGGAGGTGTCTGCTTACGCAGGTACTGCGCTGTCGCCTCCAGCTTGCGCTCCACCTCGGCATAAGCAGCACGGATGTCCTCATCGTTGAAGCCTTCTCCTACATGAACATTGCCCACCAGCAAAATTTGCTGCTTCACATGATCAAAAACGATAACTTGATCGCAGAACATAAAACGAATATCATCCATATTCAAATCATCTACTGCATGCTCTGGCAGTTTTTCATAGTACTGCAGCAGATCATATCCAAAAAATCCGATAGCCCCGCCTGTAAATGGAGGCATTTCTTTCAGCTTCGGGCTACGGTACTTTCGAAGCAACGCCTTGAGCGCTTCAAGCGGCTTGTCGTTTAATATTTGTCGCTTACCATGCTGCTCCAGGATCAAACGGCCTTTTTTGCCGGAAACCATTAGGAACGGGTCCGTTCCGATGAATGAATGTCGCGCCCACTGCTCGCCTCCTTCTACACTCTCCAGCAGAAAGGCCCGGTCCCGCTCAGCGTACCGACGGAAAATCCGAATCGGCGTCTCCATATCGGCCAGCACTTTTTTGTACACAGGAATCAGGTTAAATTCATTCGCCATCGTTATCACTTGCTCCACATGCGGCGTTAACATGAGATCACTTCCTTTCCAAATTGGCGCAGAACCCAAAGGAGAGAATATAAAAAGCCTCCACCGGAAGGTAGAGGCTGTCAGTTATTGAAATTATAAGAATGCTACCATATGCAAAATGACTACAACAAATATACAAAGTATACACTCATCCCTTTGTATAACCTGGGTTACTTCAAATAAGCCTCTTCGCCTAGGAAGATTCTCCGTGGACAAAAGCTTACCCGCTACCGCCGGTCTCTGTAATCAATCATATGGAATTGGCTCAACTGCACTCTTCTCATCTCAGCTCTGGCTAACTCTACTCAACTCTGCTACACACACTATATCTCATACGATGTTACTTTGGCAACCATCAACTTTAAAAACAGGCGATTACTTCCCTTGGGATGCCAAATCCGGTCTCAGTGCCTGCGCTCCGTTCAAATATACATGTTTGATTTCTCGCTGTGTTTTAACCGTATTCACCTGTACCATCAAACGGATGCATTTCGGCAAGCTGCCCTCTACGGGAATTTCTAACGAACACATAAGCGGAACCATATCCCAGCCGTCAAGCTGGCGGATCGCCTTTGCCGGGAAAGTAGCATTCAGATCATGGGTCACCGTAATCCATACGTTGCTAATATCCTCCGGCTGAATTCCATTGTAGGACACAATTTCCTCTAATAGCAGGCATGTGGCTTCCAAAATTTCGTTTTCTTCATTGTTCGCTACGGTTGTCGCCCCACGAATTCCACGATTGTACATCGTTACGCCTCCTCTTTTAGCTGTTCAATTACTTGTCGGATGTAAGAGACGGAAATATCCTTCACTACCTCCACACGCCCGATGCTGCGTGGGACGACAAAAGTAATACTGCCTTCCTTAAACTTTTTGTCATGCATCATCGCATCCAGCAGACGATCTGTTTCAAGATGAGCGGGAAGAGAAGTCGGTAAACGAAGCGAAGCCAGCATATCCCTCGTTTCTGTAACCAAAGAAGGATCTGCCCCCAGCTTCACACCCAGAAGTGCAGAGCCGACCATACCAATAGAAATCGCTTCCCCGTGTAAAAACTCTCCATACCCCGCAATCGCCTCTATCGCATGACCAATGGTGTGTCCGAGGTTTAGAATAGCGCGTAAATCGTTTTCACGTTCATCGCGCGACACCACTTCGGCTTTCACAGAACAGCCCTTCTCCAGCCCATACTCCAGGGCTACCGCGTCCAAAGCCAGCAAATCAGCCGCATGATCGCGGCACCACTGGGCAAAATCAGCATCCCAGATCAAGCCATGCTTGATCATTTCAGCCAGCCCGGCAGATACCTCACGCGGAGGCAATGTAGACAACGTATCCACGTCATACAATACCAATTCCGGTTGATGGAAGGCCCCAATCATATTTTTTGCCAAAGGATGATTGATGCCGACCTTGCCTCCCACGCTACTGTCATGCGCAAGGATTGTAGTTGGAATCTGTACGAACTTGACGCCTCTCATAAAAGAAGCTGCTACAAATCCTGCCAAATCGCCCACTACACCACCACCAAGTGCGATAACGGCTGAATTGCGGTCCAAACCGCCCTCGATAGCTGCTGTAATCACCTGCTCATACACAGCAAGCGATTTGGACTTTTCACCCGGCTTGACGACAAAGGATACCGTCTTGTAGCCCGATTCCTGAAGATTACTCTCCAGTGTCGCCAAGTAAAATGTCGCTGTATGTTCGTCAGAAACAATCAACAATGGACTTTTTTGCGCAATTTCTCGTTCCTTCAAAAGCTCTCCAGCCCGATGTAACAGTCCACGTCCGATATGAATGGGATAGGATCGCTCCCCAAGCTGTACCGTCAGCGTACTCATCTTAGTACCGTCCCAGTTGTTCTTCATAGGATGCAATATTCGCACGGATTTCTTCAATCGAATCCCCGCCGAATTTTTCAAGCAAAGCCTTGGCAATCTCCCAGGCTACAACATGCTCCATAACCACACTTGCTGCTGGTACGGCACATGCATCCGAACGCTCAACCTGAGCGGTGAACGCTTCCTTCGTATCAATATCCACGCTTTGTAACGGCTTGTACAGCGTCGGGATCGGCTTCATCACGCCACGAACCACGACAGGCATTCCGTTTGTCATACCGCCCTCGAAACCGCCCAAACGATTGGAACGGCGGTGATATCCACGTTCATCATCATGCAAAATCTCATCATGTACCTGCGAACCACGCAGTTCTCCTGCTTCAAAGCCAATACCGATTTCCACACCTTTAAACGCATTAATGGACATGACTCCTTGAGCAATGCGTGCATCCAGCTTGCGATCATACTGTACATGGCTGCCTAGACCGATTGGAACACCTTCCACGATACATTCCACTACGCCGCCAACCGAATCGCCTTCTTGCTTGATAAGGTCAATGTAGGCTTCCATTTTCTTTTCCGTCTCCGGATCGGTTACTCTCACCGAAGAGGCTTCTGTCACGGCGATCAGCTCGTCAATCGGCAACTCGCGGTAAGGTGCCTCGATTTCTCCAATGCGGATAACCTGCCCAGCCACCTTGATTCCGAACTCTGCCAGCAATTGACGGGCCAAACCGCCGCATGCAACACGAATCGCCGTTTCACGGGCACTAGAACGTTCCAGCACGTTGCGCAGATCCTTCAGATTGTATTTCAGTCCGCCGTTCAGATCTGCATGACCCGGACGCGGACGGTGAACCCGGCGCTTTTCCTCGTCGCTGCCTTCAATGGGCTCAATATTCATAATGTTCTGCCAATGCTTCCAATCGTTGTTTTCCACAATCAGGGCAATCGGCGCACCTGTGGTATACCCGTGACGAACGCCTCCGGCAATGTTGGCCGTATCCTTTTCAATCTGCATACGTCGACCCCGTCCATACCCCTTCTGACGACGGTGTAGCTGAAAATTCAATTCTTCAAAATCCAATTTTAAATTACTCGGCATGCCCTCTACAATCGCAGTAAGCTGGGGACCATGCGTTTCCCCCGCGGTTAAGTAACGTAAACTCATGACGCGTTCCCCCTTTAAACTGTTAAACTGTGCATCGCTAAAATCTCTAACTGTGCTTCATTATAGTATACGCACCTTTCTTTGACAAGAAAAGCCACGGTGTTCAGATAAAGAAAAACACGTCCTTTGGTCAAAGCCAAGGGACGTGTTTTTCTGATAAGCCAACAGCCAACGTACTCGTTGTTAGGCACAACTGGCTACAAAACAATGGACTATATGTCCAGGCTTATGCTTTTTTACGATAAAAAAAGGTTTCCGTTGATTCCAGACCATATTGGTTTGGAGAAAAAATTTGCTCTGTACTGCCAACAAACAGCACACCGCCAGCACGAAGGCTGGCTGCAAACTTCTGGTACAGCTTATGCTTGGCCTCTTCCGTAAAATAAATCATGACATTACGGCAAATAATGAGATCATAGCCGTCCTCAAACCGATCCAGAAGCAAATTTTGCTTTTGAAATTTCACAGCCTGCTTCAAACGGTCATCAATTCGATACATCGCACCATCCGGCTTGAAATACTTACTGGCTACCTGTTCAGGCACATCCTTGAGCGAGCGCTCCAAATATCTGCCTTCCTTGGCTTTAGCCAGTGCGCCGTCATCAATGTCAGAAGCTGTAATGGAGCAATTACCCAAAATCCCCTTGCCATCCAGCACCATAGCCAAGCTGTACGGCTCCTCGCCAGTCGAGCAAGCCGCACTCCACAGCTTGAGCTTCTGCTTACCTGTAAGTAGCTGTGGCAAAATCGTATCCCGCAACACTTCCCACCGATTGGGATTACGCCAAAACTCTGAAACATTGATCGTCATCCGATCCAGAAATTCATAGAACAAAGGCTTTTCTTTCATCATGGCATCATAAAAAGAAACAAAACTGGGAAACCCGTTTTTGTTGCGAAGCGTCGTTAACCGCCTTTTCATCTGTGCTTCCTTGTATTGTGCAAGATCAATACCTGTGCTGTCCTTGATTTTGCGGATAAACGCTGTGTAATCGGGGTCCGTCTGACCCAGTTCCATATCCGTCATGCTACCATCCTTCTTCATTCGAAATTAAACTTACACCCAGGTCGCCACACTTTTTTCATACCGAACGCTTTCCTCCGGCGTGAAAAAATTCGCAATCTCGCGCTCCGCGCTCTCCGGTGAATCTGAACCGTGAATGAGGTTAAACGGTGTATGTGCAGCAAAGTCCCCCCGAATCGTGCCAGGAAGAGCCTCTGTCACTTGTGTTTTACCAATTAGCAGGCGGGACAGGGTAACGATGTTATCCCCTTCCCACACCATGGCGAATACAGGTCCAGAAGTGATAAAGCCTACAAGCTCTTCAAAAAAGGGCTTGCCCACATGCTCCGCATAATGCCGTTCCGCCTGTTCTCTAGATACCTGTACAAGCTTACCAGCCGTCATTTTGAAGCCCTTGTCTTCCAGACGACTAATAATACGTCCAATTAGTCCACGTTGTACTCCATCCGGTTTAACCATCAAAAACGTACGATCCATCGGCTCACTCCCAATCCAATCTAATGTATTTATACAGTACTAAACTGTATTGTAACAGAAAGCTTGGAAACGGTTAAAGTATTTTGTCACAACAAACCCAAAACACAACTTTAGTAGGAGCGACGGGTCACAAAATGAGCAATATCGAGCAGCGTCTTTTTCGTTTTGACATCTGGCAGTAAGTCCAGCGCGTGTAGCGCTTTTTTAATATATCGGTCGGCGAGAATTTCCGCTTTAGCGATTCCTTCACTTTTTTTAATCATATCCACCGCTTTGCGAGCATCTCCCTGCCCGTCCCCAGCCTGAATACGACCGATTTCAGCCAATAGATCGTCACGCAGCTCAGGCTGTCCAAGCGCATAAATAACCGGAAGCGTAATATTCCCCTGCCTCATATCACTGCCCGGCGGCTTGCCAATCTTTTTTTCCGTGCCACACAGATCGAGCAAATCATCCTGAATTTGAAAAGCCATACCCACATTGTAGCCGTAGGAATACAAGAGAGAATTTACTCTTTCCCCCGCATCCGCAGCCATAGCTCCCAATTGGCAGCTGACCGCAATCAACAATGCCGTTTTACGTCGTATGCGAAGCAAATAATTACGCACACTCTGATCCACATTAAAAAAGTCTCGGATTTGTTCCATTTCACCGATGGACATTTGCACCAGCGCCTTGGACAGCACCCGATGAATGTCCGGATTCGGCAGTCCTGCGACTATCGAAAGTGCACGCGCATATATGTAATCTCCGGTGTACATGGCCACCCGATTGTCCCATTTGGACTTCACGGTTGGCTGACCGCGCCTCATCTCCGCATCGTCAATCACATCATCATGAACGAGGGAAGCAGAATGAATCAGTTCCAGCGGTACCGCTATGCGTTTGAGCTTGTCCAGATCGTATTCCCCAAATTTGCCTCCCAGCAGTACAAATACCGGCCGCAAACGCTTGCCTCCCGCTTTGAGCAGATGAAGCGACGTATCATTAATCAACGGCTCCGTGCTGTCTATGCTTCGGTACAGCTCTTCTTCTATAAAGTTCATATCCTTTTTCAACAAACCGAACAAATCCAATCGTTTCATTCTTTCACCCGTGTCAGCGTATTGTCACTCCAGAGAAGCGGCTTCACTCGTCGGTCAAGCAGCCCCAGTTCATGCGCATACTGAAAATATAGCTCTAAACCCTTTTGTTCCTTCTCTCCAAAATCATAACACAGATTAGTAAAGTAGCGCTCCCAATAATCCCGCAGGCCTCCAATTTCCTTGCAGGCTTCAGAAATAACAGACGTCAGATCAGACAGGCTGCACTGCTTGCTTGCACGAAATGCATTCGCTACTTCAGTTACCGCATCAGGATTCTGTGCAGCAAAAGCACGGCGTACTGCCCATACGGCAAAAGTCATACTGTAACCCGTCCAGCGTTTCCACTCTTCTCCGAGGTCCGTAACGTACAGACCATCACGCAGCCAGGATGCCTTGATCGCATGATCTCCAATCAACAGCCCCGCATCCGCCTGCTCTAGCATCAGGTCCAAATCCGGCTCGCAGTCGAAATAGGAAGGTTGTCCTTCCCACGCCTTCTGCATCAAAATTTTCAACAAATTCACGGATGTTGCAGACGTATTCGTCAACGCAATCGTTCCGTTTTTAATTTCATCCAACGGCTTGCGTGAGAACAGCAAAATGGATTGCACTGGACCGTCTGCGCTGACAGACAGATCCGGCAACAGCAGCATATCCTCGGCACCGGATGCATAAGCAAAGGAGGACATCGCGCTGATGTCCAAATCTCCTTTCAGCATGCTTCGGTTCAATTCAGCCGGGACTCTAGAAACCAGCTCCGCCGGATGGAGAAGCTGTGAAGGATTAAAATAATGAAAAATGGGCCAAGCATTTGTATATTTAATTTTTCCGATTGTGATTGTCTTGGTGTCCGGTGTCGGCATCGGAGTCCCCCCATCTCGTAAACAGTTGATGTTCAATACGCAAGCTGTCCAATACTTTGCCTACGAGGAACAACACCATATCATCCAGCGTCTTCGGATGAAAGTAAAAAGCCGGCATAGCAGGAATCATTTTGACCCCAAGCCTTGCAAGCTTAAGCATATTTTCCAAATGAATGGCATGCAGCGGCGTCTCACGAGGCACCAGAATGAGCGGTCGGCCTTCCTTCATCATCACGTCTGCTGCACGCGCCATGAGATTATCGGACGAGCCGTGCGCCACTGCGGACAACGTACCCATTGAGCAAGGCATGATAACCATCGCATCCACCAGATAGGAGCCGCTCGCAATTGAGGCGCCAATATCCGTGAATGGATGGTATACAAGAGAACCGGGACGGCTTCCGAATTTGTCATTCAGCGCCCCCTCCCGGTCAGTCACGTTCCAGCCTAATTCCTCTTTCAGTACCCGCCAGCCGGCGTTGGAAACAATCAGGTGAACTGTATATTGCAAATCAAGCAGTGTCTCTATCAGTCGTACCCCATAAATGCTTCCGCTCGCGCCTGTAATGCCAATAACGATTCGTTTGCCTTGATGGTTGCTCACCTGATTATGATTCATAAGTATTGACGCACCACCAAATCAACCAGTGTAAATGCAAATACGACCATGCTTAGTACACCGTTCATCGTAAAGAACGCCGTCTGCACACGACTCAGGTCCTTCGGAGATACGATATAGTGCTCATAGAATAAGATGATGTACGAAATAATCATGCCCGCCAGATACCACCAGCTTAAATCTGTAATAAAGAATAGAACAATAAATCCAATCGCCGTAATGACATGGAATGCCCGGGCGATGTTGAGCGCACCTGCTACACCAAAACGGGCAGGAATGGAATAAACGCCCTCATTCTGGTCAAAATCAATATCCTGACAAGCATAAATAATATCAAATCCAGCCGTCCAAAATGCAATCGTGAGATATAACACGATTGCAGTTAAATCTATTTGCCCCGTCACTGCAACCCACGCGCCCAGCGGCGCCAATCCAATGGTCAGACCCAGTACGAAGTGGCACAGCCAGGTAAAACGCTTGGTGTAAGAGTAAAAAACGAGCATAAAAAAGGCCAGCGGGAACAGCTTGAACGCCAGCGGACTTAGCTTGAATGATGCCCAGAACAACAGCACCAGACTGACGATGATGAAAATGACCACTTCGCTCGACTTGAGCAGCCCCGCCGGGATGGCACGTCCTGCCGTACGTGGATTTTTCGCATCTATAACACGGTCGATCATGCGATTGAAGCCGAAAGCCGCGCTACGTGCGCCAACCATAGCCAGCAAGATCCATCCGATCTGCGACCACGAAGGAAGCGTGTCCATCACAACAACTGACCCCAATACAGCCCCCATAAATGCAAATGGGAGCGCAAATAACGTATGTTCAATTTTAATCATTTCCAAAAAAATAGCAATTTTCTTAAACATGCTGACTCTCCTTGATTCCAATATGCAATGCCGCAATGCCTCCAGTAAGTGAATGAGCCTGTACATCCTTTAATCCGACTTCGCGGAAGATGCCTGACAGCTCATCCCTTCCCGGAAAAAGCGCCAACGAATCAGGGAGCCATTTGTATTGCTCATAACGTTTGGCGAACAATTTGCCGAGCATGGGCAAGATGTGTTGAAAATATGCGTAGTAAATTCCCTTGAACGGCTGCCATGTAGGCTTGGACAGCTCCAGACATACAACCTGCCCGCCCGGTTTGACGACCCGCTGCATTTCCTGCAACACGCGGCGCAGATCAGGCACATTGCGCAGACCAAAGCCAATTGTTGCGTAGTCAAAAGAATTGTCTTCAAAAGGCAGCTCCATCGCGTTGCCCCGAACAAGCTTGATCTGGTTTTCACGAGCTTCCGACGCAATCTTGCGCTCGCCTACATTTAGCATGTTCTGGCTAAAATCCAGCCCTACGATGTGACCACTTTCACTTGCACGCGCCATCGCGAGCGTCCAGTCACACGTACCACAGCAAAGATCGATTGCCGTATCCCCGTGGTCCATGTTCATTTTTTTCATCGTAAATTTACGCCAAGCCTTATGTCTGCGAAAGCTCAGTATATCGTTCATCAAGTCGTATTTACCTGCAATGCTTTCAAACACGCCATGAACGAATTGCTCTTTCGGCTTGGTGTCACTTGATCCCATGACGTTCACCTAACCTTCCCTCACAACCGGGTGTGGACTATTCAGCAGCTTCAGGAAAGGCTCCAGCATGCGTTCGAATCCCTCAATCCCCGTATTTCGATCATCTGACAGGATCTGCCGGATGTGTGTAACAGCTATGCGGAGCTTGTCCAGTATTGTGGCCTCGGCTTTGTACTTCAGAATAAGCTCTCGCCATGCATCAGCGTCTGGACTGTTCTCTGACAATAGTTCCCGTTCATTTGGGTCACCATTACCATAAACATGCCAGAACATATATCCGAATCGGGACTTATCCGGTACTGCACGCTTGTCCCATTCCTCTGCCAGTGTATCACAGAGCGCAAATTCGTTGAGAAGCTGTTCCCAAACTTCCCGATCCTGTTCTGCCACAAGTGAAGTAAAGGATAAAAAAAGCTCCTTTTTAAAACGAACCATCTGAGTTAAATACTGTGCCGCGTTCAGACGAAAATGCTTCATTTCCCAGTACAGACTCATTTTCCCCGCATTTACTTCACATACAGCATCACTCAGCTTCGAAATGGCCGTAATGCTGCCTGCCAATGCAAGCAACTGATAAAAGCGGCTGCTAAAATAGTCCCCGGCTAACACTTTCAGCTGTCTGGAACGCATTTCCTCCGAGCTCCGTGTTCCCGACAGAGTATCAATCATATCATGCGTATCCAGCCCCATCTGCACGAGTGAGGTAACCAGTGCGTACAGTTCATCCTCGCTTGCATGCAGCTCCTGCGCATTCCGGTTCAAAAACATAAACAACAGACGGGTACGGCTGTCAGGAAAAGCTGGCATTTCCGTATGTTGTTGAATCATGTCATATTCCACATATTTCCTTGCTAATTGGGGTACGCGATACAGTTTCATCCTAAGCCTCCGAGCCATGACTTTCTGGTGTACTCAAATAATTGCAATGCCTTATATTATATCACAATTTAAAATGATTAGCGACTAAAGTACTGTAGGTCCAACAACAGAAATACCTAATCTGTGTATACACCGTTAAACCTGCTTTGCCACATTGGAGTTACCGTAATACGGAAGCGGGTTTTCAGCTCCTCCGGCAAGTCCGCGCCTTCCCTGCTTCTCAGCTGATCCAGCGTTTCACTCGTCCACTCGTTCCGGCGTATATCGGATGCCAGCAACAAGTGACGTTCTCCTGACCATTCATCCTGGGTCACTACCCGAAGCAGTAATTGCCGTACATTCGTCGTTCCATAAAAACTAAAGGCGGCAATCTCCGCCATATTTTGATAGATTTCAAGCGGAGCGGTTTCTTCCTTGGACAGCTTTACATCCAGGGTCAGGACCGAATTTTCCCAGCTTACGCGGGCAATCGGTGTCGTCAAAGGAAGCTCATTCAGCGTATCCACCAGATTGTCATCGGTCAGCAGCACCCGCTGCTGCGAAGATACCGTCGCCTGTGTCTCACGAACAGCAGCGGTTCCAGAATCCAGCGCCTGTAAGGATGGCAGCAGTATAGCAGCCGCAGTGGTTATGAGAATCGAGCCGCTTAGCACAATCCAAGGTTTCATTCAGAGCCTCCCCTGACCCCTACCCTGTTATGGGTTTGCTACGGTAAAGGTCCTCACTCTCATTGTACAACAAAAAAAAGCAGGCTATGCCTGCATTTTAGTCCTCCGTATCCATGACTCCGTGTTTGGTCATCACAACAGCCTTGCCGCGAATTTTAATCGCAGAGGTATGATCGGTAAATTGGACGATCAGCACCTCACCCTTGTCCAATTTTTCTGAATGATGCAGGCGTGTATCCTGACCTCTTGTCAGACCAAAAACCTGACATCCGTTGCTTTTTGCTTTAATCACAACGTACTCACTGCTACCCTTCACGTTATCTTCCATATCCATTTCCCCCCTGAGAGCCGAAGCTATACTTTTTATGATGGAGATTCAAGCTTGTTTTGTCAACCACATGCTTTCGGTGCTAACTGCAACAGTTACCGCGTTCCGAGCCATACTATCCGTGCAGCCCATCTGCTAACGAAAGGAGCGAATCGGATGAAAAACTATCGTCCCGCTAATCTGAGTCCTGCCCAAGTAGAGCGGCTTCAACAGCTTGAGCATGAATTTACCGAGCTGGCGGGTGAACCGCTGGTGCTGATCGCCTATGCTTCATGCAACGACAGAATCACTTCCTCTGCTTCATCCCGCATTACATCTGCTACGGAATAACATAACAAAAAGAAAAGGCCGTGAATCAAATTCACGGTCTTTTCAGCGCAATGGGAATATGTAAGAAATCTTATTTAATTCCGTCCTTGAGCGCTTTCCCCGGTTTAAATGCCGGAATTTTGCTCGCAGGGATTTCGATTTCTTCTCCTGTTTGCGGGTTACGTCCTTTACGTGCAGAACGTTCACGAACCTCAAAGTTCCCGAAGCCTACCAGTTGCACCTTGTCTCCGCTTTGCAGCGCTCCGGAGATCGCTTCGAATACAGCGTCAACGGCTTTAGTCACGTCTTTTTTGGACAATTCAGTGCTTTCGGAAACCTGATTGATCAAATCGGTTTTATTCATAATATTCACCTCCCAGTTCAAGTGTAGTCCAGCATTAAGGTTATCGGTGTTGTACAACCGATATGAAGTCGCCTGTATAAAATAACCCGGGCGGCATATGCCTTCCATAATGTTATCATCTGTTTCCGTTTCGCCGTTAAATATACATAGAATATACCTAACCTCCGCAATATAGAGACAATATCGCCGAAACTGGCGTTTTATGGCACCCTTCTTGCGTGGAACAAGGTTTATAGTAATACAGTCCACAGACAATTTCAAGTACGACGACGGTTTAGCACATAAAAAGTGACGGCCAGCGCGAGCACCAGTACAATTCCTTTGACAATATCATGAGCAAAATACTGCACATTCATCATCGTCAGACCGTTCACTAATACCCCGATCAAAACGGCACCAATAAACGTACCAATGACATTCGGTTTACCCGCTCCAAAGACCGAAAATCCTACAAAAACGGCGGCTACCGCCTCCATTAGCAAGGGAGAACCTGCATCAATTTGGCCTGATCCTACTCGCGAGGCATACAAAATACCAGCAATGGCCGCAAATACGCCTGAAGCGACGTAAGCCAGTGTGCGAACTTTTTTTATCCGTATGCCTGACAGACGAGCTGCTTCCTCATTTCCTCCGGTCACATACATTTGACGCCCATGCTTTGTGTAGGTTAAGAAAATATGCACTGCCGCTACCGCTAGCAGCAGCAAAATAACCGAAATCGGGATGCCTAGCCATTTGCCTTGTCCCAAAATAAGAAAAGCAGAAGATATTTCCCCTGGCGCCTTGCTGCCATCAGGAAACTGCATATGATTATAGATGGTGT
This sequence comes from Paenibacillus terrae, assembly GCF_005217525.1. Lineage (GTDB taxonomy): Bacteria > Bacillota > Bacilli > Paenibacillales > Paenibacillaceae > Paenibacillus > Paenibacillus terrae_C. The sequence goes on from NZ_PNXQ01000016.1 coordinate 775,905, forward strand.
AGCCTTGAGCGTACGTTTTATGAATCCCGCTTACAATATACATCATCGCAAGGGTTGCCAGCAAATCGGGAATACGAAGCTTAACGATCAACAATGAGTTGAATAGTCCCACCACCGCACCAACAACCAAAGATACAATAATGACCACCGCAACAGGCTGTTCATACCAGACCATCAACGAAGCTGAAACAATAGTGGTCAGAGACACCGTAGCTCCCACCGAAAGATCAAAACCGTCCACGATGAGAGACAACGTCACACCAATTGCGACGAAAGTCA
>NZ_PNXQ01000016.1:776193-817860 GCF_005217525.1 Paenibacillus terrae
GCAATTGAGCCAAGAATGTCCATCAAATTATCATACGTCCAGAAATAGGGCAATGTGGCTGAAAAAAACGCCAGCACTCCCATAATTACGACTACAGCCCCATAACGAAAGGAGATGTTTAACCATTTTTCCTTCATGAATGCACCTCTTCACCGCCGCTGGCATACAACAGAAGCTGCTCCTGCTCCACTTCGCCCCGCGTAAATTCCTTTATTATTTTTCCGTCATACATCACCGCAATCCGATCACCAATACCGATGCCCTCAGCAAATTCACAAGTTAGATAGATGACCGCTTTTCCCTGGGCCGCCAGTTCACCAATGATACGGAAAATATCACTTTTCGCCCCGATATCCACCCCCTTGGTCGGCTCGTCAAAAACAAACACATCTGCCCCGGAATGCAGCCATTTTCCTATCGCAACCTTTTGCTGATTCCCGCCACTCAAATATTTAACATTCTGGAGCAGAGATGGCGTCTTAATGCCAAGGGAAGCAACGACTTCGTTACCGTTCGTACGTTCTTTGCGCCGACTGATAAAACCAAGAACACTTAACTTGCCCAACAGCGGAAGACTAAGGTTTCGTTCTACCGTCTCTTCGATCAATACACCCTGCTTACGCCGTTCCTCAGGTATGGACACAATCCCCTGAGCTATCGCATCCGCAGGCTCTCTCAGACGAATGGAGCGGCCTTTGAAGACCAGTTCCCCCTTATCGGGCTTATCCGCGCCTGTAAGAAGCCGGGACAGCTCCGTTTTGCCCGCACCGACCAAACCTACGATCGACAAGATTTCCCCGCGTCTGACCTGCAAATCGACACCGTGAACCCGTAATCCCTTGTGAAGCCCTTTGGCTACGAGCACCGTTTCACCGATAGGAGCATCCGTTTTTGGGAATTCCTCCTCAAATGTTTTACCAAGCATATGCGTAACGATGTCGCCCACACTCAGATCAACAGATGGACCTGTGAACACTCGCTCCCCATCACGCATCACTGTAACACGGTCGCTGTGTGCGATGACCTCCGGCAATCGGTGGGTAATAAGAATACATGCAACGCCCTCTGACTTAAGCGTATGGATCGTGCGGAACAAGCGCCGCGTTTCTTCTTCACTGAGTGGCGCTGTAGGCTCATCGAAGATGATCGTATTCGCTTGCTGTGTCAAAATACGTGCAATAAGCACAAGCTGCTTTTCTGCCAACGTCAACTCAGATACGTATTGCCTTACGTCAATATCGGCCTCCAGCCGTTCCAACGCCTCGCGCGCACGTTTGCGCATGGAACCCGGCGCAGCCCACCAGCGTCCTTCAGGTGCAGACAAATCATCCAGGACAATGTTCTCCGCAACGCTGAGCTGCGGCACAAGCGCTGAATCGACCTCCTGATAGACACAGTGAATCCCGGCTCTCTTCGCCTCCCATGGCGAACCAATGCTCAGTTCCTTGCCTCCTGCAACAATGCTCCCCTGATCGGAACGATACGCGCCGGATAAAATTTTCATCAGTGTACTTTTACCTGCTCCGTTTGCGCCCAGCAGAGCGTGAATTTCGCCGCCATGCACCGTAAAATCCACGGACCGTAGCGCATCCACACCAGCAAACTGTTTGCTGATTTTCTTCATTTCCAGTGTATACACTTGTGAACTCATGGTACCTCCCTCACGCCTGCTTATGATAAAAGCGCGCCGAAGCGCGCCTTGTGCTTTATCTTAAAGTTTATTTGGCCGTTTCATATTCTTTCATCCAATCCTTGTAGCCTTGCTCGCTTTGGCCCCATCCCTTTACATATTGAGACAGCTCGGAGGTGGAGATTTGCTTATCTGGCAATGCTTCACGCTGCACGTATACCGCCTTCAGTACCACTTGCTCCTCCGGTTTATCTCCGTGCAGCTTCTGGTATGCATAGCGCACTTGTACGCGTCCGATATCTGTCGGATCTACAGCCGCTGAAGCCACCCAAGAATTTTTCGGGTCCTGAATCATTTGCAAATCCTCGTCGCTCATATCAATGCCGTACACTTTAATTTCCGTGCGTCCAGCTTGCTGGATGGCGCGTGCTGCACCTTTGGCAAATTCATCCCAGGCAGCCCAGACCGCTGTAATTTGACCCTTAGGATATTGTTTCAACACAGCTTCCATTTTGGCTTGTGTGTCCAAAGCCGGATTCTGAGCTGAGCCAAAAGTTGCAATTTCTTTAATATCCGGATTGGCTTTTAAGAACTTATCGTAAGCAACCTGACGACGCTCCATCGGTGCAAACCCAGCAACCCACACTTTTACAATGTTACCTTTGCCGCCGATATCCTTTTTCATTTGCTCCAGAGTCAGCTCGGCCATGCTTTGGTCATCCTGTGAAAGCACGACAGCCCCCGGAACGTTAACCGCAGCATCGAAGACGATAACCGGGATATTGCGGGAAACCGCTTTTTTCAACCCTGTTTCCAGTAACGCATCACCATGGTCTGTCAAAATGACATCAAACTGCTGGTTAATCGCGCTATCAAGCAAGGAGGCCATTTTTGCCTTGTCGTTGTCTGCTACAAACTTGGTCAGCGTGCCGCCAAATTTCTTAACTTCCTCTTCCACGCCCTGAACATACTGCTGAGAGAACGTGCCTGTGTTAAACTCCATAATTAATGCAACCCGTTTGCCTTTTAAATTTAAACCGTCTGTTTTTGTATCCGTTGTGTTCGCTCCTGTACTGCTTGTCCCTTGGCCGCCGCTCTCTGTTTTCGGCGCACCACATGCAGTGACCAGCAAAACCAGCACCAGCAGCATCATAGCTCCTAGTCCTAGCTTCTTGTTTTTTTGGATATTCATGTTTCGTTTCCCCCTCGTTCATTCAACAAAATGATTCAAATTTGATACTTAATATATCGCGTTAAACCAAGTATGTAAATAGGTTTTATAAATATAAAAATATTTTCTGAGCTTTTATGACAAATTGCGACAAGTCCACATTAAAAAAATAACACAAAGAGCGGATAGCTCTCTGCGTTATTTTTCTTACACGATTTTCATTTACTTTCACTTAAAGAATGATGGCAATCAGACCGCCTGAGCCTTCGTTAATAATGCGGCCCAGCGTTTCCTGAAGCTTGTAGCGTGCATTGTCTGGCATCATGGCGATCTTGCCCTGAATGCCTTCACGCACAATGGAATGCAACGAGCGTCCGAAAATGTCCGATTCCCAAATTTTGATCGGGTCATTTTCAAAATCCTGCATCAGATAGCGCACAAGCTCCTCGCTTTGCTTCTCTGTTCCGATAATCGGAGCAAATTCCGATTCCACATCGACACGAATCATGTGAATGGAAGGCGCTGTGGCCTTGAGCCGCACACCAAATCTCGTGCCCTGACGAATTAGCTGCGGTTCATCCAGCGCCATCTCAGCCAGCGACGGAGCAGCAATACCGTATCCGGTCGTCTTGACCATTTCCAATGCCTCGGCGAAGCGGTCATATTCCCGTTTGGCATGGGCAAAATCCTGCATCATTTGCAGCAGATGATCCTTGCCGCGAATCTCTACCCCGACCACCTCGACCAAAATCTGATCGTACAGTTCATCCGGTGCGAACAGATCAATCTCCGCCACACCCTGCCCCATATTCATCCCGCTTAGACCGGCCCTGTCAATGAATTCATACTCCATAAACTGGCCGACCACTCGGTCTACATCACGCAGGCGTCGAATGTCTTTTACCGTATCGCGGACGGAATTCTCATAATTGCTGCGCAGCCAGTGATCTTCATTCAGTACCATAACCCAGCTTGGCAGGTTCACATTCACCTCATGCACTGGGAATTCATATAATACTTCACGAAGCACGCCTGTAACATCATCTTCTGTCATCGTTGCTGCACTGAGTGTCATGACAGGAATATCATACTTGGCTGCCAACTCACTGCGAAGTTGAAGTGTTTCATCGCTGCGCGGATGCGTGGAATTGATGACCAGCACAAACGGCTTGCCTACCTCTTTCAACTCCTCAATGACTCGCTCCTCCGACTCTACATAAGAGCTACGCGGAATTTCCGCAATCGTGCCGTCTGTCGTGACGACAACACCGAGCGTCGAATGCTCCTGAATGACCTTGCGCGTGCCAATCTCCGCCGCTTCCTGAAACGGAATCGGTTCTTCAAACCATGGCGTGGAGATCATCCGTGGACCATTTTCATCCTCGTAGCCCTTCGCACCCTCTACTGCGTATCCTACACAGTCGACCAGACGGACATTCACATCCAGTCCTTCCGTTACTTTGATCTGGACAGCATTATTCGGTACGAATTTAGGCTCCGTCGTCATGATCGTTTTCCCTGCCGCACTTTGTGGCAGCTCATCTACGGCGCGGGCACGGTCCGCCTCACTTGTAATGTTCGGCAGAACAATCGTCTCCATAAACCGTTTGATAAAAGTTGATTTACCTGTTCGGACTGCGCCGACGACCCCAAGATAAATATCTCCTCCGGTGCGTTCGGCAATGTCTTTAAAAATGTCCACTTTCTCCAATGAAATCCCCTCCTCAAAAGTCTCCGAAGGAAAAATGCTTAATGAGCATCCGCTTCGTGTTCAACCAACTGCTTGATCCCAGATGCGGCAGAACAGCCTTTAAAATGCCCGGAAGTCGTCCGCCGCCGAGGTTCAGGAGACTGATGGAATCGGCGAAACGGCGTAAACTCGTACATGCATTTGGACTGATACCATCATATGTATCCCCTCCGTAAAATATGTTCAGTTTTTTGAAAAAATAGAGTACGTCACAGAGATCACTGCAAAACGATATTTTACGTTTGGGTCCACTCACCTAACATATGCGTGGTGGGGTTCCCCCATGACTTCGATGCTAGATTTATAATAAAAAAAGGATGTCTCTCTGACTTTCTAAGCCAACTCGCCCCCATATTAAGAACACTTTTTTGAGCGTTCACTTTAGGGGTATAGTTTCATAGTCGTCGGATAACATCCTTTGTTTCTTATTCATTTGAGCTTAAGTTTTACCACAGTTCGTCTTCCTGTGCCTGACGCTCAAGCTGTCGCCGAACAGCCGCCTTAAGCTTATCCTCTGGTATCATCACCTCAACATTACTCTGGGCGCGAGCCTGACATGACAAGCGGATGCCTTCATCCAGCAGAGGTCCCAGCTTGCGGCGCTCTGCATCACTTGGCTGGCCTGCGTGTACAGCCCATTCCTGTGAAATATGCACCTTGCACATGAGACAGGCCGCTTTTCCATCACAACGGGTTGGAATATACACGTTCGCTTTACGTGCGGCCTGGAGCAATGTCGTGCCTTGACCGACCTGTACGCGCCTGCCTGACGGCTTAAACGTAATATGCACATCCATAAACGGCCCTCCATTCTTTTAGCAACCACAAACCTGCCAAATTACAGCCTCATTCAGCTTCTGGAATGCAACTCGGGCCAAGGCAAAAGCTCTTGCAGCTTAGCCAGTTGGTCATCTGTCCAAATGTTGCTGATCAGCAGTTGATTCAGTACCGCGATATGTCGCTGCGGATCACGCTTCATGGCGTCTGCTATCGCCTCATATCGGTCAGGTCGATTTCGTAATAGATTAAATAGCAACTCATGACTGAGTGGCATCAGACGCAGTGAAGAACGCCCCAGGTCAAGCCGGATTCCAGCCACCCATAGCAGCCGCTCGACCTCCAAACGATATAAAGCTCCATCGCACAGCACCTCGAAACCACCCACAAGCTCAACTGGAAATCCCTCCAGCTCATAGTGGCTCAGTAATGAAACGTACGAACCACTACAATCCACCTGCTGTTGGTCGATCATTATACCCGGTGCATTCGCATGAAGCTGCTTCGCCGCGTGAATATCTGCATAAATATCAATATCTCGGGGCAGTCGATCCAGCTCAACCTCCTGCACAAGCAACGAACAGCTTCCTCCCAGCATCCAGGGAACAGCATTAGATGCCCAGCCGTCCGCCAAGCTGCTCAGCGCAGCCGTCAGCTCCTGAGGCAGCTTGTTCAATCGCACCGAAGGTATAGCCTCCATCACATGGTTTCCTCCCTTTCCATCCATCATCCCGTTTCCAGTTGGGCACCATTATAACATGTTATGGTTGGTAGTTCGACATTTTATGCATAAGAGAGCAGACGAGAATCTGCTGGAATATATAAAAAAACGTGAACCTGTTCGGTTCACGGAGAATAGAATCAGCCGGTATACGGCCGGAATTTTTATTTTTTCATCATCATTTTCATCAACGATTCCATATTGGAAGGACTGATTCCGCTCTTTTTGACGGCACCGACAATATCCCTTACTGTATCTTCCGACACTGGAATGTTGGCCATCGCAGATACCTGCTTTATCAACTGACGCAACTGTGCTTCACTTTGAAGCGTGTCCGCTTTCACGGTGCTTGCCAGCTTTTTCACCGCATTTTCAGATATGTTTTTTCCGCCTTTTTTGTTAATGGCCTTCAACGCATCTTTCGGAAAGTTTCTACTCACATTCTCCCCTCCTCCGCCATTGCTCAACTCAGTGTATGAACGGTGAAAGCCAAAGGTGATTAAGCTTACAAAAGACATGCCATACGCCTAACTGAAAAAGGCTGTCTCAACCTGTAGATAAAATCTACTTGCGAGACAGCCTTTTGTATGTTTTTATGTGTAGCTAAACCTTTATGAATGCCATTGTTCCCATGTTTGCAGAGGCATGACTTCCATTTCGGTTTTCGGGTCGCGCCCCATGAGCGCCTCGACGGCCTTGCGGACGTCACGTCCTTCAAATAGTACCCCGTACAGCACTTCCGTAATAGGCATCTGAACACCCAGCTTTTGCGAGATCGCATAGGCTGCTTTTGTCGTCCGAATGCCTTCTACCACCATACCCATGGATTCTAGCACATCATCAAGTTTTTGTCCCTGCCCAAGCAGTGAGCCTGCACGCCAGTTACGGCTGTGACGACTCGTTGCGGTAACGACCAAATCGCCAATGCCTGCAAGCCCGGCAAAGGTCAACGGATTGGCTCCCATTTCTACTCCGGCACGAGTAATCTCTGCCAACCCACGGGTCAGCAAAGCCGCTTTTGCATTATCCCCGAAGCCTAATCCGTCCGACATACCCGCACCCAGAGCGATAATGTTCTTCAATGCTCCCGACAACTCCACACCTAACAAATCCCGGTTCGTATACACACGGAAATAGGAGTTCATAAACAGCTCCTGTGCAGCCTGTGCTGCCTTCTCATTAGACGAGGCTACGACAACCGTCGTAGGACATTTTCGCACCACTTCTTCCGCATGGCTCGGACCGGACAGCACGGCAATATCACCCTCCGCAACTTCCAGCTCTTCTGAAATCACCGTGGACATACGTTTGAGTGTTTCCGTTTCAAAGCCTTTAATGGCATGGACAATCAGCATATCCTTGCTAAAGAATGCTTTCAAACTACGCGCCACCTGACGCGCAGCAGCGGAAGGAGCTACGATTACGACTGCTTTAGAACCGGACACCGCAACTTCCATATCGGTTGTAGCCATAATCCGTTCAGACAGGATGGAGCCAGGTAAATAGCGTTCATTCGTATGCTTCTTATTGATTTCAGCAGCTTGCTGTTCGTTTCTCGTCCAGACAGAGACATTGTTGTTATTGGCCGCAAGGACGGAAGCCAGAGCCGTTCCCCAACTGCCCGCGACCAGCACAGCTATTTTCTCAGACAAGACGATCTCCTCCTTTGGAGCCAAGCTTGTTTTCTTTCCCCCGTACCAGTTTGGCAATGTTGGTACGATGTCTCCACACAGCAAACACACAAATAACCAGAGCCGTCCAGAAGAACTGCCATTCATAACCAAGTACCAGCAATATCCAAGGGGTCAAAATGACAAAAATCAGCGATCCAAGGGATACATAGCGCGTAATTACGATTGCGAGAATCGCAATAATTCCAGCATACAATGCGGGAAGTAAGGCAATCGAGACCAATACACCAATGGCGGTAGCAATACCTTTTCCACCGCGAAAGTGAAAATATACCGGCCAGTTATGGCCTGCAATGGCCGCAATGCCACACAAACCCGGTAACCAGAGTGAATTTCCGCCAAGCCAGTGCCCAATCAGCACCGCAACAATCCCTTTAAGTACGTCCAGCAGCAGTACCAGTATGGCAGGGCCTTTACCAAGCACACGCAGCGTATTCGTCGCGCCGGCATTGCCGCTTCCATGCTGGCGAATGTCGATTCCTTTTAATTTTCCATACAGCAGACTGAAGCTGACAGAGCCAAGCAAGTAACTGAGTACGATGGCAACGATCTGTAAAATCAACCTATTCGCTCCTAACCTTCGTCAGACTTGCGCCGTGTAAAGATACGAATTGGAGTTCCCTCAAAGTTGAAGGCGGCGCGAATTTTGTTCTCCAGATAACGCTCGTAAGAGAAGTGCATCATTTCCGGATCATTTACAAATACAACCATCGTAGGCGGCTTAACAGCAACCTGAGTTACGTAGTTAATACGCATACGGCGTCCTTTGTCAGTTGGCGGAGGATTAATCGCAACCGCATCGGAAATAACATCGTTCAGCAAATGCGTCTGAATACGCAAGACATGCTGCTGCGCCACATGCTGAACAACAGGGAGCAGCTTTTGCAAGCGCTGCTTTGTTTTAGCAGACAAGAACACAATCGGAGCATAGGTCATGAACAGAAAGTGATCGCGAATTTTAGTTTCAAACTGGCGCATCGTTTTATCGTCCTTATCCACGACATCCCATTTGTTCACAACAAACAGCGAGGCTTTACCCGCTTCATATGCGTATCCAGCAATGTGCTTATCCTGCTCAATAATACCTTCCTCGCCGTTAATAACGACCAGTACGACATCTGCACGCTCAATAGCACGCATTGCACGCATCACACTATATTTTTCTGTCGTCTCATATACTTTACCACGTTTACGCATACCCGCCGTATCAATCAGTACATACTTCTGACCGTCTTTTTCAAAAGGCGTATCAATTGCATCACGCGTTGTACCTGCAATGTCACTAACAATAACCCGTTCCTCTCCCAGAATGGCGTTAACGAGCGAGGATTTGCCTACGTTCGGGCGGCCGATCAAGGCAACACGGATCACATCTTCTTCATAAATGTCCTCTTCCAGCTCAGGCAAATTGGACGTAATCGCATCCAATAGGTCACCAAGACCTATACCGTGGCTACCGGAAATGGCAATAGGGTCGCCGAATCCATAGGAATAAAACTCATAAATCAGATCCGCACGTTCCAGATTGTCCACCTTGTTTACAGCCACAATAACAGGCTTGCCTGAACGATACAGCATTTGGGCTACCTCTTCATCAGATTGCGTAATCCCAGCCTTCGCATCACTCATGAATACAATAACATCTGCTTCTTCTATAGCTAGTTCGGCTTGCATTCGGATGGATTTCAAGATTTCATCTTCTCCATCTATCTCAATGCCGCCAGTATCAATAATACTGAAGGATTTACCGTTCCACTCCGATATACCGTAAATCCGGTCACGGGTGATTCCAGGCTTATCTTCCACTATGGATAAACGATCCCCGATAATCCGATTAAAAATGGTGGATTTGCCCACATTCGGACGACCGACAATAGCCACAACGGGTCTTGCCATAAATTCACTCCTCCTGTCAATTCTTCCGCTATCATCATAGCAAAAAACATGCCTGTTAGCGATATTGTCACGTAACAACAATCGGCGAACCCTCTGGGTCCGCCGATGGTGTACGTTATGCTTATAAAGTGTATTGATTCAAACTCATTTAAATTTGTTCAGTTTATCGCCAAAACGTTCGCCAAGCGTAATGCTCAGACCGGAATTATTCAAAGAAACGTTCGGATTGTTCAGTTCCTCACGAGGTGCGCGGGATGCACGTGGCGCTCTTTCTGCTCTTGGAGCAGCTTCTGGAGCTTCCTCAGTTTCTTTAATGCTCAGGCTAACACGTTTTTCAGTGGGACTCATTTCAAGAATTTTAACCTTTACTTCTTGTCCTTCTTCCAAAACTTCTTGTGGAGTTCCGATGTGTTTGTGGGAAATTTGGGAGATATGAACCAAACCTTCCACGCCAGGAGCGATTTCAACGAATGCACCGAAGTTAACCAGACGTTTAACAACGCCTGTTACAACGTCACCGTTGTTAAATTGTCCAGCAGCAGATTCCCAAGGTCCAGGCTGTGCAGCTTTCATGCTCAAGCTGATTTTTCCTTTTTCAGGGTCCACTTTCAGGACTTTCACTTTTACTTGTTCGCCTTCAGAAACCGCATCGGAAGGCTTGTCAACATGAGTCCAGGCAATTTCAGATACATGAACCAAACCATCCACGCCGCCTACGTCAACGAAAGCACCGAATTGAGTGAGACGTTGAACCGTACCCACGATTTCTTGTCCTTCTTTCAGCTCAGCCATTACTTTAAGCTTGTTGGCTTCGAATTCTGCTTCCAGAACGTCTTTTTGAGAAAGGATTACTTTGTTGTTTTCATGATCCAGCTCTTTCACGACAACACGCAATGTGCGGCCTTTGTAATCGCTGAAATCTTCAACGAAATGGCGTTCTACCATGGATGCAGGGATAAATCCGCGCAGACCCACGTCTACAACGATGCCGCCTTTAACGACATCATTAACAACCACTTCAAATACTTCTTTGCTTTCAAACAGCTGCTCCAGCTTTTCCCAAGCATTTTCGCTGTCGATTGCACGTTTGGACAGAACAAGTTTTTCTTTGCCGTCGTCGATGCTGATAATTCTAGCTTCAACCTCTTGACCTACTTGTACTGCTTCTTCTGCGTTGTCCAAACCAGAAGACAACTCGCGAATTGGAATAATTCCATCGTATTTATATCCAATGCTTACTACCGCTTGGTTATCTTCCAATTTCACGATTGTACCTTTAACGGTGTCACCTTTTTTCAGGGAGACGATTTGATCGAGCTCGTCTTGGTTTGCCGCTTCAGCAGCTTCTTGATTTTTAATTTCTTCCGACATGTCAATACCCTCCTCAATTCAAAAAAACCATTTATTTAAACCTGCGCATGGCAGAGTTCAAAACACTGTTAAACTTCTGTTCTAGTTTTCCGAGATTAGACACAATTCATGCAGGCCTTTCAATTAATCGTAGGCTCGCCGGTTTCTCGCATTGTACGAATACGAGTCATAATCTCTTCTGTTGCCAGTTCAAGCGGATCTCCTTCGATAACGGCGCCTTTTTGGTAAGCATCCAAATTAACAGGTTTACCGTATATCACTTTCGTTTTACGGAAAAGCTTGTAATCACCAACAATGGCGACCGGAACGGCAGCCGCTCCACTACGCAGCGCAAAGCTGGCAGCACCCTTTTTACCGATTCCCCCGGCTCCCCTGGAACCTTCGGGAAAGATCCCCATAACCTTACCTTCACGCAAAATGGTCAAGGCCAGCTTAATGGATTCCTTGCTCACACCACCGCGTTTGACTGGAAAAGCTCCCAGCTTGTCAATTAACGGACCAAGTACAGGCGTATTAAATAGCTCGGCTTTCGCCATAAAGTGAACCTTTCGATCCAGCAAAATGCCAACTGTCGGAGGGTCCAGATTACTAATATGGTTAGAACACAACAGTACTCCGCCCACAGCAGGAACATTTTCCCTGCCTACTGCCTCAAGTCTGAACAGAAAGCGGTATATGAGACGCAAAATACGGACGCATACAGCATATATCATTGGTTGATCTCTCCATCCTTCGCCGTGGTGCAGTAAGATACAATGGTACCGACGACATCCTGAATGCCCATATGGGTTGTATCCAGCATGATAGCGTCGTCACTGCAACGAAGCGGGGATACCTCCCTCTCCTCATCAAGCTTGTCACGTGCCGCAATGTCACGTTCGAGCTGCTCCAGAGTAATATCATCAGTTCCGCTTAGTTCTTTAAACCGGCGAGAGGCACGTTCCTGAACACTTGCGGTCATAAACACCTTGACTTCCGCATCAGGAAGCACAGTGGTTCCAATATCACGACCATCCATAACGACACCTTTACGAGCTGCCATTTCACGCTGGTTTTCAGTCAAACGCGAACGTAACCCCGCAATACTCGAATACTGTGACACCTTGCCTGTCACTTCCATCGAACGAATCACTGTCGTTACATCTTCCCCGTTACAATAAACCTTTTGGCCTGTAGGGTCCGGTACTAATTCAATCACCAGCTCGGGCACATGTTGAAGCACTTTTTGTACATTTTCCGCCGGAATTTCCTTGCGAATCATATACCACGTTGCTGCCCGGTACATCGCTCCGGTATCTACATAAACATAAGAAAGTGCTTTCGCTACCAAGCGGGCCACCGTACTTTTCCCTGCACCAGCAGGTCCATCAATGGCTACATTTATTTTATTACTTGAAGATACATGTTGCCTTGCCAACGGGTAATTCCTCCTAACCTAACCTCAAGAAAAAAGCAGGCATTGCCTGCGACGTGAAAATTATACCACACATTCAGAGTTGATGCAAAATGAACGGCAGGTTAACAATAAAAGAATAAACCGGGATGATGGCTATCTCCCCCGGAATTCCAACTGACGCTCAAAGCAATATTTGATAAGCTTTTGACGCTCCTGATCAGCAATTTTCTCATATTTTAGCATGATCAGCCTGCGACCGTTTTCCATTTGCTGAATACGTACAATTTCGGATTGGAACGGGACATGCTCCTGAGTTCCATTTTTATAAGGGATCAGAATCCAGCAGGACAATGATTCACCTTCTTCCAGGTGATGTGATCCTTGGGTCTGAAAAGAAACTCCTCCACCTCCCACATCATGTGTTTCACCTACAAACCTTAATTCGTTTGATCCATACTTTACGGCAATTTCCAGGTTGGCCTGAACCCTTAGAAAATTTCGACGCTGAATTTTGCTGATGCTGTCTGGGATAGGCTTGTGAATGCGGACCATCCGAAGCACATCCTCTTTAAAGCCGGTAACGTGGGTATTGAAGTAGTTTTTTATTCCGCCCTCGCTCATAAAAAATATCGACAGTTCTTCTCCTAAAAACAGTTTTTTCAGTTGCCCGCTCGTTTGAGACATGGGTATTTCTATTAGAAAGTTCTGGGACTCCTCTTCCGCAATACGCGACTTAAATTCAAAATGTTCGTCCGCATGATCGGTACCAGCCACTTGTATGTATAGCACATCATTAATTTTAGGAAACAAACCGCCCACCATCCTTATCTATTTAAAAGCTTTAATAAGGTATATAATACCACGACTTTATGCCTATTTTAAGCATTATATTTGCTATAACCATGTCAAAAGCACAAAAAACCTCCTTACTGAAGGAGGTTTAGCGTGACTAATGGTTCATTTTTACGTATTTACCCTATTTACACTTAAACATGACTTCCAGAAGCCGGTTCGTCCGAGTCTTTAACTTGCTCAATCGTTTCTTCCATCCCCGTATCAGCGTTAATGTAGATCCGGTAAATGGAGCCGTTGATTTTCCCGCCAAATTCATAACACAGTACCTCTTTGGACAGTTCATTTTCAATCAGTGCTTTCCGGTGATACGTTTCACGAAACTCAGGGTTCAGCTTCGCACGTGCTGCCTTCACATCCAGCTTAGCCTTCGGAATACGGCGGAGATGGCTATGCTCGTACACGTAGTCACTCGACTGAAAACCGATTACTTGCCCGTTATCGAGGCCGGATCTAACTGTGATTTTTTCTGGATATATGATCACATCCCCTTTTTGGGTGGCGAATGTGATGCTCGCTAAATTTCCATTTTCATCATAAGAAACAGGCTTCATCCCCGGATATCCCTTACGTTGGAGGTATTCACTCGCATAGCGGATCGCCTCATTGCGAGTTGATTTTTTCGGGCCAACCGTTCTCATATCATGGTAAGAAATAAGCTTGCCGCCTTTTTTGGTATAATCCATGGTGGCTACAGGCTTCTGTTTGTTATACAAAGTAGCTGTATAGGATGCCCATTCCGTTCCTTTACCATTTTCATGGACACGGATTTGGCTTTCCGGTTTCCCTGTAAATTCTGCCGCATTCCGCTTAATTTGCTCCGCGCTCACAGCAGGAAGACTCAGCTTCTTCACAGAGCGCTTATCATAGATGCTAGCCACGGATGGTCCCCAATCCAGCTCCTTGTAGCTCTCCACCTTTTTGTCCACAGTTTGGAAGCCATCAATAATGGTGTTATCCTTTGGACCCGTTTGTGAGCCTGGCGCCATGTCTACATCCGTCCAGCGCAAGTTTTTGCTAATAACTTTTTGACGAACTTCGTGCATATTTTTCGAAATTTCTTTGGAATTGTTATATAACGCTTTTAGATTTGATATTTCTTTCTCATTCAAAGGCTCGTGGTCCAGATCACGTACGGCAGTCTGATACGAAAATGCAGATACATGCGACAGCAAATCCTTCGCATGATTAAACGGCATTACATTGAGAGGCAACTGATTAACATCATTTTGGGCCTCACTTGTAATCCTCCACACGTTCATCAAACATTTGCGATGCATCGCGTGTGAAGTATTATGGACAGCAACCGCGTTACCAAGTTGGGAGTGCAGCTGGTCCATACGAAACGACAAATCATGAAACGCACGCTGATATTGGTTTTCCGCTTTAATCGACATGCTTTTTGCCTGAAGAGATACCTCTTTTCTCATCTGGCTTTCCCGATAACCCCACACAAATGCTCCTATCAGAATCAGGGTAACAATCGGAAACATTACGGCACTAAGTCGTCTATACATATTGGGAGTCTCCTTTCTTCAAGTACACTACCGATAGTGTGACAAGAAGAATGCTCTCTTATGCATGGTTTTCCATAAGTTCGATAATAAACTCACAGTTATCGCAGATACAGCGCTTAAATCCGGTCTGAACACTCCCTTGCTCCATCCGTCCTCTCAGTACGAAACGTTCACCACACCTTTTACAATATATCCTTACTTTAATACGCAAAAAAAAGACACCTCTTTCTCTAACAGGTTTGTCAGATCAGTGTGCCCCAATTTGTTACATATTAACCTTTTCATCCCGTTTGAACAATCGAAATGGAGATCGGTTGTTGGCCCTACCGATTTTTGCCATCCCTCCATACCAGAGGAATGCCATCAGAGGAATGATAAACCAGATCCAGTCATGTGAAATTGTCGTCAGAATCAGGTCATATATGCCATGCCAGAACCACGGAAGTACCAGTGACAGAAGCAACATATATTTGCTTTTCCAGTCCTCTGAAAACTTGGCCTTCCCCATGTAATAGCCCATCATGACTCCAAACATCGCATGACCGGATACCGGAAGTAATGATCTCATCAGCATCATACTAACAGAAGCGTGGCCTGCCCATGCGTACAACAGATTTTCAACGGTTGCAAATCCAAGCGAGATTGCGGTGGCATACAAAATACCGTCATAAGGTTCATCGAACTCGGTGTGATTATATATAAAGTGGTACAGCAAAAACCATTTAAAAAACTCTTCCACTCCGGCCGAAATGCCGAACACCTGAAATAACGTATTATCCCCCAGCCAAAGCAGCAACCCGCGTTGAAAAATCATGACAGGCAGTACCACCAAAAAACCGAGCAAAAACACTTTGATAACCATGTGCAGCGGCTCGGATTCATATCTGTCCTTCAAGTAAAAATACATTAATAAGGCGAGACCCGGCGCAGTTGCTGCCGCTAAAACAGAAAACAGAAGCACCGATCATCCCTCCGTAAAAATGAGTCGGCCCTGCATTCAGCGCAGAGCCGACAAAGTCACTTCGATATTACTTTTCCTTAGTCTCATTAAGAGCGGCTGTCAAAATGAGTGCAGATGACATCAATCGCCTGTTCAGGAATGACCAGCTTGCCATACTCCTCCAGCATTGCCGGTGTTACGGATGAGCCTTCCCCAAATTCAGCAAGAACCGCGATCAAGGCCGCAAGCTTGGGCTCTTCCACTTCTTCAGGTTCCAAATGCAGAATCCATTTTCCTCTATAATGATACAGCTTGCCTGCATCCGTGGTGTTACTACGGAGCATGTGAGCCGCTTCTATGAGTACTTCGAAATCGCTAAACGCGTAGACGATGGAATCGCTGTGCTCCAGCGTAACTTCCATTTCATACACTTCCTCCGGAAGATCATCATCGGGACCCGAGCCATATTGCTGGTGGTCGTATTTCCCCCGAGTGACGATAACTACCATGCCCTGAGCAGGAAGCGCAAATACTTCGACAGCTAACGGTCCCGTGGCGTCGAAGCCCAGCTCACTATATGCCTGATCCATCATTTCGGTGAACAGCTCATGGACTCTTGGAATCTCTTGCCACATATCGTCTTTTTGAATACCGCGTTCGCTCAAATCGTCAAAGGTAAGGAAAATCCGTATCTTGTCTTGGCTTAATCTTTCTATTTTCATACTGGACCCTCCTCCTGGCAGCCGAGTGTTATTAACAGATTATGATGCATTTATGGTGCTTGTGAAGAAAATGGTTCTATGTAATCATGTTATCATTTTATAATCGTAAATGCACGCAATAAAAATGATAAAAAAAAGAATCATTTGAACGGCTTTTACAAAAAAGCCGCAAAATGATTCGGGATAGAGGTTCCGGGTTACAAACCCGGTACGGCTGTATGAGTTTCTTTCAGGATTTGCTCGACCTCACGCTTAACATCGGGACTGGTGCTGATAAAATCTTTAATCAGCTTCATATTTTCTTCTTTTGTTTGGGCTGTATGGGCGCTATGAGCTGTTTTATCTGTTGTGGAACGGTGATCGTGATCCTTATGGGTGTCTTGCTTGTTAAGCGTAATATCACCCATTCCGGGGAACGCCGCATCCATCATTTTGGTACGGGCTTTTTGAACCAGATTACCGCCTTTTTTTCCATCCATGTTCATAGATAAGCCTAACATACTGCGGTTACGGGAGATCATAGTGCTCGCCACTGCACCCAAAACGATTCCCAGGAAAAATGAAGATGTTTTCACATTTAGAACCTCCCTTTGTGGTAGAATCAAGCATAGTGTTCGTCAGCAGAGACAAACTCATACGGTATAAATACAGGAAGGTGAGATGAATTAATGGGTACAAAAACAGCAGCCGCCTTGTTGACCGCATGTCTGCTGCTAAGTGCTTGTACTGCGGCCAAGCCGGAATCGGCAGCCACAAGCAATAACCAGACCCCGGCAACGTCTGAAACCAGTGACAACACAGACAAAGGACAGGGCACAGCTTCTTCCCCAACCAACAGCAGTGAGCATGCAGGCAGTAATCATGTTAACAACTCAGCAGTCCAAATAACACCGCAAACTGGCAACACCGTGGCCGACAGCAACGAGGCTATAAATTCAACGGCTACTGCTAACAAAACGTATCATTTGGACAAGGCTTACAACGTGGTCCCTAACCAGCAAGGAGCGGAGAAAAAGGTTGTTTTGCTGACCTTTGACGACGGACCCAAGGAAGCTGTCATGATCAACAAAATCATTGACATACTGGACAAGCACAAGGCTAAAGCCATTTTCTTCGTAAACGGTTACCGCGTAAAGGAGCACCCTGAGCTGCTCAAGCTCATACATGACCGTGGGCAGCCCATTGGCAACCATAGCTGGGATCACATCGTGCTAAAGAACAAATCCGAGGCCGAAGTGGAGAAGCAAATTGAATCGGTGCAAAAAATTGTTAAGGACACAACGGGTCAAACGCCGCTGTTCTTCCGCCCTCCTCATGGTGCAGGTGGGGATGTCGGCCGCAAGGTCGCCAAGGAAAACGGACTTTTATATATGACATGGTCCGTTGGTTCGCTCGATTGGACAATGAAAAAGAGCCAGCCGAATAAAACCGATGCAATTCTCAAAAATGTGACGGAGCAATTGCATCCAGGCAGTAATATTTTAATGCATGAGCTGCCATGGACCGTAGAAGCATTGGATAACCTGTTGACCCGTCTGGAGCAAAAGGGTTACCAATTTGTCGATCCACAAAGTATTGAGGTGCCTGTCAGTTAACAGCCCTTATATTTCTATATACCGTTCCTAAACAATGGCAAAAGAGCCTCTTTACCCGCAAGTCTTATAAGCGGGTAAAGAGGCTCTTTTAGTATACCATTCGCAATGCTTGATCCTATAAATAACTCTCACACAAGCGATCACACGGGTTTGTAATTACCAAAGCATTTTACTAATGGGCGGTGCCCCTTTGATGCCCCACCACAGCAATGCTGCTGTAATCAGCACAAAAAGTGTGCTCAAAAAATTTAAAAACCACTTGCTCACCCGGATACGGCGGGACGGAAACATTTCTGCCCGTGTCCGGTACTCACTGACAGGAGCATCATCTTCCATCGTCACAGCAACTTCCGGTGCAGCAGCAACGTGAGCCAATTCCGGTGCGGGCCGTGAAGCACGGGAGCGAACCGGTTTTGGACTGTTATCTTCCTTGCCTTTGCGTCCATTTCGGCGGGTGCCGTAAGTATGCACTCTGCTAAGTTCCTGATTCATGCTTCATACCTCCGAAAACGTAGCGCCAAACCGGATATGAGGTCAATCACAAAATGACAAATAATCGGCGCCCACAGGCTACCAGTCTGCACGTATATGTAGCCCAAGCCGTAACTACTCAGAAAAACCCAGCCTGTTGGAATCCAATGCCGCAAATAACGGATGTGGATGACCGCAAACAAGATACTTGTCCAGTAAGGCCCAAAGCTGTACTGAATCGCTCCTCTGAACAGTAGTTCCTCACAGATCGAAACGATGGCAGCTATACATACAATATGCCAGATGGGGCGGTTTTGAAACAGCATCTGGTTAATGCCCCCGTCATCCATAGCATCCTCGGGCATAATCCGAGACAGGAGCAGGTCCACCAGCAGCATAGCCGCAGCCAGTCCCAAACCCCACCACAAAACATGCAAACTGCTCGGCCAGGCAAACAGCTCCAGCACATTTCTTTTCTGAAAAATAATCCAGATTGCGCCGACCAACAGGGTCAGTCCCTGGGTTAGATACAAATTGTAAAGCAGCAAGCGGTCATTCAATTCATGAATTTGCGCTCTTTTCCATTTCATTTTAAGCTTTTTCATAGTAGTTAGTCCTCTGCATAGTCTTCTTAAGCATCATAGCCAAAAAGTCGAACGGATTCAAGAAGTCTTAAAACTTATTATTCTGCTTTCTATCGCTATTTATCTAACCCGGTGTCTACGCATATCACATGTCCTATTGACATGTCCATGTAAGCCATGATACATTATGAAAAAATTATTATCGACAACAACATTGATGGAGAAAAAGTATTGATTTCGTTTTCAGAGAGCCGGTGCTTGGGTGAAAGCCGGTGACGGAGTAATTACTTTCAGCGCTCCTGAGTTATTGCACCGAAGCCTTGGGATGATTTCCCGGCATTAGATGCAATCGGCAGAAAACCGTTATCCTTTCGGTCATATTTATGACCGCTGAAGGCAGTCCGTTGCGAAACGGCTGCGAATTAGGGTGGTACCACGATAAACTCTCGTCCCTTACTATGGAGATAGTATGTGATTCGGGAGTTTTTTTGATGCCTGCAAACCGCAAAGCGGTTCTGCATATGACCTTTTTAACCGTCAACTTGGTGCCTAATGCTATTTTATTCCTTTTCTGCGTCAATGCGTTATCACGTTAGTGCTGTCCGCGATCTTCTGCTTTTCAGAAGCAATTCAAGTTTATCTACGTTCTTTATGGAATGTATTTCAGTTGAAGTACATCCTGTCCATAAAAGAAGTTAACTTTGAGGAGGAAACCAAATGTTTAAAGTGTTAGTATCCGATCCGATCAGTGACCTGGGCATCCAGCAACTGATGGATGCAGACGATGTCACAGTGGACAAGAACACAGGTCTCAGCGAAGACGAGTTGGTTCAAATTATTGGTGACTATGATGCACTGCTCGTTCGTAGCCAAACCAAGGTAACAGAACGCATCATGACAGCAGGAAAGAACCTCAAGGTTGTCGGACGCGCCGGCGTTGGAGTGGACAATATCGATCTAGAAGCAGCAACACAACGAGGAATCATCGTCATTAACGCCCCTGACGGCAACACGATTACGACATGTGAGCATACTTTTGCCATGATGATGGCTCTGGCGCGTCATATTCCACAGGCGTATGCCAAAACCATCGGAGGTACATGGGATCGTAAAACATTTCTCGGAGTTGAGCTGCGCAACAAAACGCTTGGCGTACTCGGTATGGGGCGCATAGGCAGCGAGGTGGCCAAACGTGCCAAAGCCTTCGGCATGAGCATTCTCGGCTATGATCCGTTTCTGACGGAAGAACGCGCTGAGAAGTTGGGCATCAAGCTGGCAAGTGTGGACGAAATTATCCGCAACGCGGATTTCATGACGGTACACACTCCGTTAACACCGGAAACGAAGCATATGATTGCCCGTCCGCAGTTTGAAGTGATGAAAAAAGGGATGCGTATCATCAACTGTGCCCGGGGCGGAGTTATCGATGAATTGGCTCTCGTTGAAGCCATTGATGAAAGCATCGTTGCCGGCGCAGCCTTTGACGTATTCGAATCAGAGCCGCCAGCACAGGATCACCCTTTCCTGAGCCATCCGAAAATTATCGTTACTCCGCATCTAGGAGCATCCACAGTAGAAGCTCAGGAGAATGTAGCAATCGACGTTTCCGAGCAGGTGCTGCACATTTTGCGTGATGAGCCGTTCAAAAATGCCGTCAATATGCCTCCGGTACCATCTAACGTGATGACGCAATTGCAGCCTTATTTCTCGCTTGGCGAGAAGCTAGGCAGCTTTGCCGCTCAAGTGACGAATCAGGCTGTACGTGAAATCCAGGTGGATTACGCAGGTGATCTGTCTTCTGTAGATACACAGCCGCTGACACGTTATATCTTGAAAGGTGTGCTTAGTCGCCATCTGGGCAGCGATGTTAACATTGTGAACTCTGTCCACCTTGCCAAAACACGTGACATCCATCTTGTCGTCTCTCAGGCTCCGGCTACCAAGGGCTTTACCAACCTGATCACCGTCACGCTCAAAACTCAAAGCGGAGAGGAGCAACGTGTAGCAGGTACCCTGCTCGCAGGTTATGGCGAACGTATCGTCCGGTTGAACCAGTTCCCGGTAGACGTGGCACCAGAAGCGCATTTCCTGCTCATCTCCCACAATGACAAACCCGGCATTATCGGCCGTGTCGGCACTCTGCTTGGGGAGAACGGCGTGAATATCGCCTCCATGCAGGTAGGACGTAAAATTGTCGGTGGTGAAGCCATCATGATTCTGACCGTTGATAAAGCCGTTCCTAAAGACGTGCTGATCCAATTGGTTGGCTTGCCGGAACTGAATACCGCTCAAGAAGTGGTACTCGATTAATGATCAGCAGCAGAACATATGAACATGCTTTGCTTTTATAAGAGAGGCGCCCGGCGAACCGGGCGTCTTTTGTTATATATCCGTAACCAGCATTAGATGTACCTGTTCTGGAAGCTGAATGTTCCACGTTGAACAAGATAAATGTTGATTTTTCAACAAAAAGCACCCTCTTCCGAGGATGCCTGCGAACCGGGGTATATTCTGCACTTGGCTTACAAACTGTTACAAAGCCCGACTTTGTTTTTTTGAGATCGGCAGCAAAATAGTGAACTCCGTTCCTTCCCCCAATACGCTGGCAGCGGAGACAGATCCTCCGTGAGCCTCCACAATATTTTTAACAATAGCAAGCCCCAGACCGGTTCCTTTGTCCACGGCTCTTACTCTGGCCTTGTCTGCCTTGTAAAAGCGGTCAAAAATATAAGGCAGGTCCTCACTGGCAATACCCACACCCTCATCCTTAATCCGAATGCGGATCAGCTCATGCCGTTCTCCCAGAATCCGATCGGCACTAATGGTAACACTATTTCCGCCGGGCGTATGCCTGAACGCATTATCTAACAAGTTGGTCAGCACCTGCTCCAATCGGTCTTCATCTGCTTCAGGCAGCAGTAGATGCTGACCTTGCTCATGATAATCGAGCGTCAGCCCCTGTTCCTTAGAGCGCACCGTAAATTTACGGTGAACACGCTCGATCAATTCATTCACATCCACTTCCTGACGGTGCATGTCTGTATGACCTGCCTCCATTCTGGCCAGATCAAGCAGATCCTTGACCAATCTTCCCATACGCAACGATTCATCATGAATGACCCGTACCAATTCCTCGGATTCTTCTGGTGAGCCAGCCATTCCATCAAGCAAGGCCTCGCTATAGCCCTGCATCATGGAAAGCGGTGTACGGATTTCATGGGACACATTAGCAACAAAGTCACTCCGCATCTTCTCCAGCTTGACTTCCTCCGTGATGTCTCTGAGAACAGCGACAGCGCCACGAATTACATTATCCGTGTACAACGGCGCCATCTGTACCGACCAGGAGCCCTGTTTTACATGAATATAGTCCCCACCGTCATCTCCTCTATCCATAACAGTGTGGAACAACGGCAGCAATGGCCCAGGTACAGACACTCCGAATTCCTCCTGATCATGCTCTTGCCACTCCAGTTTTTTCCAGCTATCCAACAAACTTTGCGCAGGCGGATTCGTCAAAATGACTTGTCCGCTTCTGTCAAAGGTCATTACAGCATCAGACATACTTCTCAGCACGCTGGACAGATGATTCTTCTCCTCATTCAGACTGCGGATCGTTGCTTCCAGCTCGGTAGACATATGATTAAATGTTTTCGCCAGTTCGCCAATCTCGTCACTCGTTACCAGCGTAAGCCGCGTATCATACCTTCCCTCACGGATCGCATTCGCCGCCTGAATCAACAGCTGCATAGGCTGCGTGATTTTAGTAAAAAGAAACAAAGCAAAAAAAGTCGTCAGTAAAAAGCCGACAATGCATGCATAGATGAACAAGTGCTTTATTTCCGTCGATTCATGCGCCGCGAAATTCCTGTTGATGTACGGCAACAAAAATAGACCCAGAAAAATAAGCACACAGCCTACCAGACAAATGATGGTGATCCACAGCTTGCCTACCAGCGATTTCCAGAAGCTCACGTTATTTTGGTACCTCCAGCTTGTAGCCGACACCCCAAACCGTTGTAATCATAGCCGCTGCCTCCGGTGATACTTTGTTCAGCTTTTCACGAAGCCGTTTGACGTGTGTATCCACCGTGCGCAGATCACCAAAAAATTCATAATTCCACACATCTTTTAACAGTTCTTCGCGCGAAAATACCTTGTCCGGCGATACAGCCAAATAGTGCAGCAGCTCATACTCTTTAGGCGTGAGACTGATTTCAATCCCACCTGCGCTTACGCGATGCGCATCATGCTCAATAATAAGATTCGGAAAAACAATGCTGTTGCTTGGCACCGTCTCCTTGGTCAAAAAGGCAGTTTCTGACGAACGGCGCAAAATTGCCTTTACCCGATAAATAACCTCTCGCGGGCTAAAGGGCTTGACCACATAGTCATCTGCCCCGACCTCAAAGCCCTGTACGCGGTTCACTTCCTCGCCTTTGGCAGTCAGCATGATCACAGGTGTAGCTTTGGTTTGACGCAGACGTGTGCAAACTTCAATTCCATCCATGCCCGGTAACATCACATCGAGCAGAATAATGCTGTAATCGTTTGCAGTGGCTTTATGGAGTGCAATTTCGCCATCCTCAGCTTCATCAATTTCATATCCTTCTTTTTCCAGGTACATCCGCAGAAGCCGGCGAATGCGTTCTTCATCATCTACAATTAATATACGGTTGCTTTGTTCTGACATATTCCCAGCCCCTTCGCTAAAAAAAGCATTCTCTCTATTTTACTATTTTCCCGTGCCCGGTCAAACCTTGCTCTGTTCATTCAGCTCTCTTTACACCAAAAAGGCCGGGGTTATGACCCCCGTCCTGTCCGTTTCTTTTTCGTGTTGTCTGACTTGGCAAGTTGAATGAGACGGTTAATTTCGTCCTTGGTGAGAGATCTTGTCAGCCCGCGCTTCAGATTTTGCAGCAAAAGATCGCCGAAGGCAATCCGCTTAAGCTTGATGACCGGATGGGAAATGGCCTCAAACATCCGTCTGACCTGACGGTTTCTGCCTTCATAAATGGTAATCTGAATTACAGACTCCTTGCCGTTTGGGTCCACATCCTTGTATTCTACCTCAGCGGGTGCGGTAATACCATCCTCCAGCACGATCCCTTTTTTCAGCTTGTCCAGCTCGGTTCCGTGCGGAACGCCTTTGACTGTCGCTACATACGTCTTGGGCACATGATGCTTCGGATGGGTAAGCAAATTGGCGAACTCGCCGTCATTGGTGAGCAACAACAGCCCCTCCGTATCGTAATCAAGACGACCTACCGGATATACGCGTTCTTTAACGCCTTTCAGATAGTCGGACACGACTTTACGGCCTTCCGGATCGGAAGCACTCGTAATCACGCCTTTAGGCTTGTTCATCATTAAATAGATTTTTTTCTCGGTTTTGATCGGTCTACCCTTTACCGTAATTATATCCTGATCAGGGTCTGCCTTCGTTCCCAGCTCTGTTACGGTAACCCCGTTCACTTCCACGCTGCCCGCCTGAATAAGCTCCTCACATTTACGTCGGGAAGCTACACCAGCCTGGGCCAGTATTTTCTGCAATCTTTCCATGTTCGCTAATTCACCTCATGCTAATGATACCCATCCATGAACAAAATCACAAGCCCCGTTCACAAATCAATGCAGGAATCAAAAGACAAGCAGGCAAATCGCAATCGCCGCCACAAAACCAACTACGTCTGAAAACAGTCCCACTTTCAAGGCATAACGTCCATTTCGGATACCTACCGCGCCAAAATATACAGTCAGCACATAGAGTGTCGTGTCTGTGCTGCCCTGAATCGTGGAAGCAATACGACCGATCATGGAATCCGGGCCATACGTGCGGATCAGATCCGTCGTAAAGGCAAGCGAGCCGGTGCCCGTCAACGGGCGTAGCAGTCCTAATGGCAGTACCTCGCCGGGTACGCCCCAGCTTTTGATCCATGGCGTTACCCAGGATATCAAATAATCCAGAGCGCCGGACGCTCGAAAAATGCTGATAGCCACCATCATGCCCACGAGATGAGGAATGATGCCGATGGCCGTGGAGAAGCCATCTTTAGCTCCATCGACAAAGGAATCGTAGACGGGTACCTTTTTGGCATAGGCATATAAAGGAATAAAGGCAAGAATAGCAGGAATGGCCCAAGTCGATACGAGGTTAATGAAATAGAGCATGCCGCCCTCATCCTTTCCAGGTGATGTTCCTTCCCTTGGCAGCCGTCAGTCCTGATCGTGAAACGGGCGGCGTAGCGGGAGAGGACGCAGATACTGGCGTAGTCTGTGGTCCCTGTGTCTTTTGTGGCGGAAATGTTGATGTCGATGGCGGACTGGCTGGAGGCCGACGCAGCTCCCGACTACGGTACCAGCGATCCGCAGCAATTGCGGCAAAGGTGGCTATCGCAGTCGCCACCAGCGTCGTCCCGACAATTTCCGTCGGATTGGCGGAATGATAATTGAGCCGGATCGCGATCAGCGTGGTTGGAATAAGCGTAATGCTGGCCGTGTTCAAAGCGAGCAGCGTACACATAGCGGGTGTAGCGGTCTGCTTGTCGGGATTCAGAGATTGCAGCTCTTGCATCGCCTTAATGCCCATCGGAGTTGCTGCATTGCCCAAGCCGAGCAGATTAGCGCTCATATTAGACAAGATATACCCCATAGCCGGATGATTACGCGGAACATCAGGAAACAGAAAAGCTACTAGCGGGGCGAGCAGTTTGGATATTTTCTGTAAAAGCCCGCCATCCTCCGCCAGCTTCATCATACCCATCCAGAACACAAGCACACTAATTAGTCCAAAGCATACCGTGACGCCCGTAGCCGCCCCATCAAATGCCGCCTTGGTCACCACTTCAATATTCCCTTGCGCGGCGGCAAACACAAATCCAATACAAATCAGAGCTACCCATATGAGATGAATCAAGGCCGGTCCCTCCCTTTCACCGATGAATGTAAACTAACCCCTATGCTCCAAACAGATTTCTTAAAATTGCGCTCCATCCGCTCGCCCAGGTGCGCTCTTGGTTGCCGCCGCTTGCGGAAGCTTGTGGAGTCGGCATTTCCTGTTGTGGTTGTACTGTGCTTGGATTGGGTAGCTTGCTACCTTTTTCATACACAGGTACGGAGCCAATAAGCTTGCCTTCCAGCAGGAACTCGACACGTCCCCGCAAACCAAAGGATGCGTCAGCTCTGTTAGAGTTGGCCTTTTTATACAGGACCAGTCTTTTGTGCAGCTGCGCCTTCTCCCCATCATGCAAAGGATAAGCGAAGCTTGTGCCAGTCAAGAGCGGATAACCGTCAATCGGTTGTTGCTTGTCCGTAATCGGAACAAGTGGATAATATTGGAATCCGTAGTCGAGCATGCGGGCATGGTCGTTCCAATCGTCTCCATCATTTAAGGTAACAGCGGCAAGCTGACGACCGTCCCTTGTAGCAGAACTAACCAGACAGCGAAACGCTTTTTTCGTAAAACCCGTTTTTACACCATCAGCCCCCTCATAGAGCCTTAGCATCTTATTCTTGTTATGCCATGAATAATCCCATGATTCATTCGGATTAGGCGCTTTTTTTAACTCCGTCTTCACAATGCGGGCAAAGGTCGGATTATGCAGCGCATAAGCGGTAAGTCGGGCCAAATCATTAGCAGAGGAATAGTGACCCTCGGCATCCAGTCCATGCGGATTAGCAAAGTGGGAATGGCTTAGTCCAAGCTCAACCGCCTTCTCATTCATCAAATGAACAAATCCCTCTTCCGTCCCTCCCACATGCTCAGCAATGGCGGAAGCCGCATCGTTACCGGAACGGAGCATCAAGCCGTACAGCATATTTTCCAGTGTCATTTGTTCACCCTTTTGTAGAAAAAGCGAGGAACCCTCTTTGGCAAAAGCCGTCGGACTCACCTTTACCGGATCCTGCAAGCGTCCATGTTCGATGGCTACGATCGCGGTCATGATTTTGGTCAAACTGGCAATTCGCAGCTCTCGGTCACCCTCGGCGGAATATATGATTCTTCCTGAAGTGACATCAATAAGAGAGGAAGCCTGTGCATGTGTTGTAAAAACAGGTGGAACTTCCTCCTTCTTTACTGCCCCCCGAACAGGCTGCGGATTCATTAATGTGAGCGGCAATGTCAGGACGAGCAGCAGTGCCAGCGGCAACACAAATGTACATGTCTTGGGCGAAAGCTGGCTGTGGACCGTTTGGATTGTTGGCTTTCTTTTAAACATTTGGATTCCTCCGGTTTTGAACAAGTCTTGTACCATTCTATGTCCAAGCTGTTCAAAGTATGTCCACCTTTATAGCAGAAAATCCCTCCAGAATTAATGGTGTACCGCTCATTTCTTCCGCTTACTTTTTGAAAGAAATCAGGCAATTTGCACTCCAGATGACATATATATAATAGTTACTAAACTTGATGAATGAATGGAGGTACCCACATGCAGCGGCAACAGTTTGAAACGACCTTAAGAAGCCGAATTGTCGAGGCAGCGGAAGCTTTGAATCAAAGCGGTGTATCCTTTGCCACCTTTGATACCGCACGCTGTAACGAGCAATTTTGGAATTTGACGGAAAAAGGCGGATTTCAGCTCAAAGCAGGTATCACTCCGGCGCAGGGGATCAGGGATATTTTTGAGAATGGACATAAATATGCCTTTGAGTGTGCGACAGCTATGGTCATTGTGCTCTACAAAGGAGTGCTGGATTCCATTCTGGAAAGTGAATTTAATCGGATTTTTGCCGATATGCTGCTGTATGATTGGCACTATGACAGTGATCTCAAACTCATACAGGAGCAAGGGAGTCACAAGGCTGTTCCTGGCGATATTCTGTATTTCAATAATCCTGATGTATCACCCGAAACGCCGGAGTGGAAAGGAGAAAATGTTGTCAAGCTAAGGGAAGACTCGTTTTATGGTCACGGCATCGGCATTCGCACAGCGGAAGGCATCATTGACTCCCTCAATCGTCATCGACGACCGGGGGCCACCACTTCTGCTTATTTGACAAATGAAGTGATCTACCCCGATTTTGCCTATCTGTCGCAGTTTGCCCCTGAAGGAAACCGGGAAGAAGAACTTGCGCTGAGCCCTTCACAAGAGCACCCTCCCCGTATACATGCGAGCATTGGTGGAAGACAGTATATCCGTGCATAAAAGTACTATGGTTAGGTATATGTAAAAAAAGAGGGTGTTCCTTAGCCAATAGCTGACTTTGGAACACCCTCCTGTGCTAAAAATCCTACTCCATACCGTTACAAAGAAGCTGGGCCAGTGTGATTGTGATCTGTGTTAACATCTACCGGGACCTGTGGAGGCGGAGTATGCATATCCACGTCGGCATTCCGGAAGATAGATTGGACTTTATCAATCAGGTATGGTGTAGAGTCGATCAATTTTTCAATCAGATGAGTCTGATTATCCAGCGGAACGATTTGTGCACCTTGTTTGCCAACAACCAAAAAAGCGATTGGATGAATGGATACCCCGCCACCGCTACCGCCACCAAAAGGATGTCCTTCCTTGCCGCTGTGAGCACCTGACGACGAGGATGTATGAAGCGCCTCTTCATCTACATTAAAATCGCTGCCCCCGGCTGCGAAGCCAAATCCCACCTTACTAATCGGCAAAATAACGGAACCATCGGGTGTTTCCACCGCGTCCCCCACAATCGTATTCACGTCCACCATGGCTTTGATGTTCTCCATGGCGGTTTGCATGAGCCCTTGAATCGGGTGATCTGACATGATTATTCCTCCTCTGCTTTGTTCAAGCGTAGACTGCCTTTTCTTACGCTATTGTGCGCAGGGTTCAAGGAAATATGTATGGCTCATTATTCCTCATGCTTTATTGGTTGCTTGGAGAATACCCGTTTCCACGCCTCTGCACCGCCTGGTACGCGCCATATGCGGTAAGCCAGCATGAGCATCGAATAAACGACATAACCCAGTGAAATACTTGCCTCACAGGTCAAAGTGGTAGTAAAACGCAGGCGATCCACCCAATAAGGCACGACAAACAGCTTAGGTGTGCAGTTCATTCGCACAAAGCTGGAGGCAAAACCGATCAGTGACGTTTTCAGCCCCCACAGTATCCCGGTAGAGGTAGCTGTATAAGCAGCGTCAGCAAGACTGATATTGGTGGACCATTCCATTTTCGACATTGTCACATGGGCTAGTGTATGACGTATCCATCGTTGGAAGGACCTCGTTCCTTTCAGCAGTATCCGAACGTCGTGTATAAATCGCTTAATTTTCTCTTTATCGATGGTGCCGCTGTCAATGGTGGCGTCGGTTTTATGTATGTTTTTGTTGCGATCGAGTCGATAGAGAAGCCCTTTTTGCAAACCAGCCAGCAGAATAGCCGGAATGTCATAATTTATTTTAATCCACCCGTACAGAAATCTGATCTCCAGATGCGCCCGGTCATCAGTATCATGCTTGGCAATATCCAGCTTCAATCGGATACGGGAGAGCAGAACAGCCAGCACAAGTAACAAAACGACGATGATGGCGATACCGATCCATTTCCACACTGGCGAGTCCTCCCTGCCTTTTTTCTCCATGGATATACCATGGCAAAAATAGTATGGCCCTTCGCCCGGAAAACATGCATCCTGAAATGCTAAACAGCCAGCTCCCATTACGCGAGGACTGGCTGTTTACTAAATTTCGAACCTGTAACAATGAGGAGGAACCCGTATAAAAGGCTTCTGTCAGGCATCAAGATTCCGTATTATTCATATCCGGCTGACTGCTCTCCAAACGTTCGAACAACAATTGTGTCTCTTCCTCCAAATGTTCCGAGTCCTCAAACAGCTCAGGCTGCGGCAAATCCACTAAAGAACCCAGACCAAAATAATCCAGAAATGACTTCGTCGTACCATACAAAATCGGCCGTCCTATAGCCTCAGCCCGACCTTTTTCCTCAATAAGCTCCTTGTTGACCAGAGTATGTATGGCCCGCTCAGATTTGACACCGCGAATATCTTCGATTTCAATTCTTGTAATGGGCTGGCGATAGGCCACAATGGCAAGTGTCTCCAAAGCTGCTTGCGACAGCGAGGCACGTGCCGGAGAGTAGGCGAGCTTTTCAAAATAAGGTGCATGTTCGGATAAGGTTGCCAACTGATAGTGACCGGCGATACGGACAATTTGCAGACCTCTTCCTCCCTGCTCCATGTCCTGCTTCATATCCTCCAGACCCTTTTCAACCAGCTCTTGCTGCTGCTCTACAATGTCGGCGATCTGCTTGGCGGACAACCCTTCCTCTCCCGCGAGAAACAGCAGTCCCTCAATAATTGATTTCAGCTTCAGATAATCCATTAACCCGTAAATCCCCTCTCCACTCCATTACAATATCATCGAAAAGTTTCTCCTGATAGCAGAAAATCTGTTTCATTTTCATCAGTTCGAGGATAGCCAAAAAGGTGACTACCACTTCATGCCTATACATATCCTCATGCATCAGCTTGGAGAATAAAAGCCGTCCCCCCGTTCCCACCAGCTCCAACGCCCCGATAACCTGCCGAATACGGTCCTTGACCGAAATCTCATCTCGGTGAATACGGGTTACCGTCGTACGTCGTTCTGCTTTTCTCAGTGCACGCTGAAAAGCCGCGACCAAATCGCTTGCATGCAGCCCGTGCACGGGATTGGCAGGTTCGGTGGGCAGGAATGCGCTCAGATCCTCCGGTTCCTTGCCATAGATCAGACTTCGTTCCCATTCACGTTCGCTCAGATGGCGGGCAATCCCTTTATATTTACGATACTCCACCAGCTTGCGAACCAGTTCATCCCGTGGATCATAATCCTCTTCTTCATAAAAATCCAAATCGTCATATTCCATTACAGGTGGCTTGGGAAGCAGCAATTTACTCTTAATGGATAAGAGCGTCGCCGCCATTACCAGAAACTCGCTCGTAATGTCCAGTTCCAGCTCCTGCATACTGTGCAAAAAAGCCATATACTGATCGGTAATATCACTAATAGGGATATCCTGAATATCGATCTCGGCCTTATCAATCAGATGCAACAGCAGATCCAGCGGACCCTCGAATGTTTCCAGCTTGTAATTTACGACTGTCAATATGCTTCCCCCTGCCTTGCTCCAATCATCATTCAACAATACCTTTCCCCGTTAGCACGTATGCTCGACTTTATCAATCCCTCTTTCTGTAGTATATACGTCATCGCCTTGCTTAACAATCCAATCCCATTTTCCGGCTATAGTTATGCCGTTCCAATCAGATGTTCACAAAATTAAAACTGCTTGCCCAGATTCGCCATCTCAATCGCAGCCAGGGCTGAATCCCAGCCTTTATTACCAGCCTTCGTACCTGCACGCTCAATAGCCTGTTCTATGTTTTCCGTCGTCACTACACCGAAAATAACAGGCACACCTGTTTTCAGACTGCTTGCCGCCACACCCTTGGCCACTTCATTGCAGACGATATCATAATGCGAGGTAGAACCACGGATCACCGTACCCAGCGTAATAACAGCATCGTATTTACCGCTTGCAGCCATTTTTTGAGCAATTAGTGAAATTTCAAAAGCGCCTGGCACCCAGGCCACATCAATCTCATCTTCCTCCGCTCCATGCCGCTGAAGTGCGTCGATTGCACCGCTTAACAGCTTACTCGTAATAAACTCATTAAACCGGCCCACTACAATACCATACTTCAAACCATCCGATACGAGATTACCTTCCAGAAAACGTGCCATATGAATCAACCTCTCTTTTTTAAAATAATGAGTTGCAAAACTGTACTTACAATGACATACGACGACGATAATCAATCAAATCCTGAATACTGATCAGCTTCAAATGATGACGCTTGGCGATCACTGCCAAATCAGGTACCCGAGCCATGGACCCATCTTCCTTTATAATTTCGCAAATGACCCCGGCGGGTTTGGAGCCGCAGAGCCGGGCCAGATCAACAGCCGCCTCGGTATGACCCGCACGCTGCAAAACACCCCCATCGTGGGCGATCAGCGGAAACATGTGACCTGGCTTGCGGAAATCACTTCCTGTGGCTGTTTCGTCGGTCAGCGCACGCACGGTCAATGAACGCTCGGCTGCTGAAATCCCCGTTGTCGTCTCTATGTGATCCACCGACACGGTAAAGGCTGTGCCGTGGAAATCTGTATTTTGCTCCACCATCGGCTGCAATTCCAGTGCCTCGGCTCTTTGCCCTGTAATCGGCACACAGACCAACCCGCGGCCTTCGGTAATCATGAAATTAATGACCTCGGGGGACGCCTTTTCAGCCAGAGCGATAAAATCGCCTTCGTTTTCCCGTTGCTCATCATCCACCACGATCACGACTTTACCGTTCTTTAGTTCCTCCAGCGCTTCTTCAATGGAATCCAGACGAATTTCCATTTCCTGCTCCAACACACCATACTCCACGACGTCAGCCACTATGTTTGAATGGCTCTCTCTACTCCCGCTTTCCATTACGCTTTCCTCCTTATTTCTTGTGGCATCAGGCAAAGCCGTGCTTCGTCAAATAATCCAGACTCATAGGAGCTTTCTCTGTTCCCTCCGTCACTGCTAATTTTCCGTAGTTCAAAAGCTGCTCCACATATTTGCCTAAGATGTCGCATTCAATATTGACGGAGTCTCCCTCACGTTTGGCCTGCAAGGCCGTCTCGGATAAAGTATGGGGGATGATAGATACGGCAAAGGTATCTCCCGTGCGCTGGGCAACCGTAAGGCTGATACCGTCGAGAGTAATCGAGCCTTTGAGAAGAATATATTTGAATATTGCCTGATCAGTAGGAGCAACTTCATACACAACCGCATTCTGGTCTGAGGTCACCCGACGAATCGTGCCCGTTCCATCCACATGTCCTTGTACGATATGCCCTCCGAACCTGCCGTTCGCCACCATAGCCCGTTCCAAATTGACCTGGCTACCGGATTTCAGCTCCTTCAAATTGCTGCTGCGAAAGGTTTGCGGCATCACGTCTACCTTAAAATCCTTAGTACCCACCTGTGTTGCGGTCAGACAAACACCATTCACGGAAACACTGTCTCCTATTTTCAAATCGCCCAATACCACAGCACCTGTAATGCCCAGCACCATCGCTTCTCCGCTTCTGGAAATCTGCTGAATCCGTCCCACCTCCTCGACCAATCCGGTAAACATGCCTTCACTCCTTTCCATCTAAAGTTCAGTTTATTCCTGATTCATCAGGGTAAGCGCAAAAAACCCCCAGTCCGGATCATATCCGTCATGGGGGTGATGAGAGTCGAATTTGCAGTATGCAAGCGCAGTCCATATACATCCTGAGACCACATGAATAACAAGCTTGCCAATAGAAAGCATGAATGTGCATACGACCAAATACGCTCAGAAGCGTCTCCGAAAAAAGCTTGAAGAACAAGCAATCTTCCGTATGCTATCTGCAACGAAATAAGCCGTACGTACCATTACGTATGCTAAAAATCGGCACATGTCACGTCATGCACATGCGCTTCGTATCCTTCTCCCATCCAGACTATACTGTCGGTCCCGGAATTGCACCAGGTCCACCGTCTGCTGATCGTTCAGCATCCGGGTCACGGACTAAGCCGCGCTGTTCATCGCAGAAGCTATGTACAGACACGTCATCACCGCCGGTGGGGAATTGCGCCCCGCCCCGAAGGATCTTGCTCTTATTTAATTGAATTAGCATTAAACTTGTTACGTATATTAGCACCGACTTCTAAAAAAAGCAAGTTATCGGATAGAAGCTCCTGCTTTTGTTTTAACATATTGGCTGGAAAGCTCCTCAAACCAGGTTTTATCATTCATATGAAGCGCCAGATCAATCAGATCAGCCAGTTCTTCCAGGCCGAGCTGTGTAGCATGGTCAAAGGTAATAACCGCTGAAGCCGTGGGTCCGTGACCTCCTTCAGAGCATGCGTCATAATCCAACCGTACCTCAACATGCCCGTCAATAAACTCACATTTTAGAAAATAAATAATTTCACACATTAATATCGGACGCACCTGCGTTTCCAGCACACAATCCATCACCTTGGCGGAATAATGCTGGTTCGTCAGCGTGAATTTGTGATCCGTCGCTGCCAGCGATGTCCGTCCAAAGTCATACGTAAATTTCAGTTCCACTGGCGTGATATTCATGACCTTGGGAATTTGCTTCTTTATAATTTCGATTATTTCAACTGTATTCAGCTTAATCATACCTGCACCTCATTGCATCTTAAAATTCAGAGAAAGCTCTAATTCAATATTTTTCACGTAGGCCTTCACTCCTATATCGGAAATCATTACCTGATTTTTTATGCTTCATCCCATAAACGACAAAAAAGATTCTTCGCGCAACAAGCGCAAAGAATCTTGATCGTACCGGTGCCGCAATATCTTATAACAATGTTCAAATTTTATTATGCAAAAAAATTGGATTATAGCTCCGAAATTTCATGTTTCTTTTTCAGGATACTCCAGCGGCGTTCAATCTCCTGCTCAAAGGTAGCCAGCGTGGCTTCCTCCTTGAGAAGATGTTTTGTTTTGCCCATTAATTTGAGCCATTCTGCGGCTGGAATCCGTTTTCCCTTGTCCTCCGGATTGTACGTAATCGTCGTACTGCCTTGCTCAATCTCGTACAGCGGGAAAAAGCAAGACTCCACAGCTGCACCCACAATGCTGGTACCCAGTCTATCCTCGGATTTCCAGTTCAGTGGACAGGCGCACAGGATTTTACCATAGGCCGTTCCCACGTTATTGGCATACCATTGTGCCTTGGCCGCTTTACGCAGCATATCCTGCGGATGGCTTTCCGCTGCCGTGAAGGCATATGGAATATTGCAGGCAGCCATAATTTGCACCGTATCCTTGTGGTGACCCTGCTTGCCTTTTTGCATTTTCCCTACGCCTGATGTGCTTGTCATGTGACCTACCGGAGTCGAGTACGATTGCTGCGAGCCTGTATTCATGTAGCCCTCATTATCATATTCCAGCATGATCAGCTTATGATTACGCAGTGCAGCCCCGATAGCCGACCCCATGCCAATATCCATCCCGCCGTCACCACTGATCATTATAAAGGTCGGGTCATCTGCCATCTCAATCTCATTGCGGCGCTTCATCTCCATGTAAGCCTCCAGCGCTCCAGAGAGTGTAGCAGCCCCATTTTGAAAAAGATTATGAATCATAGGCTGCTTGTGTGATGTATACGGATAACCTGTCGTCACCACGTATACGCAGCCTGTTTGGAACAGCACGACGATATCGCCTTCGATGCCTTTGAAAAACAGCTCCAGCGCAGACAGCGCTCCACAGCCTGGACATGCCCCATGACCCGGCGTGAGACGGCGTGGCTTGGTCGTCAGCGAGCGCAGCGGCGGCACCTTGACCTTGAGCTTCCCGGTCGCCTCATCCGGCGTAACCTGAATCAGACCCGTACGGTACGCATCTCCCCGTGGCGGCTGCATAACCTGCGGCATGACCTTGTCCGGGGACCCCGGATTAAGCCCGTAATAATCAAATGGCTTCTCGGTCCGTCCGGCTTCCGCCGCCTCAATCGCAAGCTGGAAGAACGCCTCAGCGTCTTCCGCATAAAAATCCTTGCCGCCCAAGCCAAAGATGCGGCACAATACAAGTGTCCGGTTCAGCGGGTCCTCCTGCAAGGCCGCCTTGATTTCGTGCGTCAAATTACCGCCATCGGCGCCGTACGAATCCGCACGTTCACCCACCAGCAGCGCCTTGACATGGCGCAATGTCTCACGCAGCTGCGCGGCCGGAAACGGTCGAATGATATTCGGACGAATCACACCGGCCTTAATGCCACGCGCGCGGAGCTGATCGGCTACATCCTTGGCCGATTCAGCCGCTGAATTCAACAGGAATATTGCAACCTCGGCATCCTCCATATGATAGAGATCCAAAATCGGATATTCCCGCCCGGATAATGCGGCATATTCTGCGGCTACCTGCTCATATACTCCTTCTGACCGCTTTAACGCCTCGGATAACTGAGCATGATTATTCGTCAGGTCATCGCCATTCATATGCGCCCCGACAGTAACCGGATGGTCAAAATCGGAAATATTCGGATAATTCAGATTCGGATTTGGCCCCACAAAACCACGCACCGTCTCTGCATCAGCAAAATATTGCACCTTACGCTTCTGATGGGACGTGTAAAAACCGTCATAAGCGACCATCACAGGCAGTCTAACATCGCTGTGCTCTGCGATTTTCAGCGCCATGATGTTCATATCATACACAGCCTGCGGCGTACTTGCGGTCAAAATCACCCAGCCTGTATTCAAACCATAATACAAGTCTGAGTGATCCCCACGGATATCCAGCGGGCCACTGATAGCCCGGGTCACCAGATTCATAACCATAGGAAAACGAGTGCCTGACTGCACAGGCAACTGCTCCAGCATATACAGGAAGCCTTGCGAACTTGTTGCATTCACAACCCTCGCTCCCGCTGCGGCAGCACCATAGCATATCCCTGCCGATCCATGCTCACCGTCTGCTGCGACCAGCTTAATGTCATGCTGACCTCTCGTTCTCATCTGATCCAGATATTGCGCCACCTCGGTCGAGGGTGTGATCGGAAAATATCCCATCATATGATAATTGATCTGCGCAGCCGCCGTAGCCGCCATTTCATTGCCGGATTCGAACGTTGTCACCTGTGCGGCGCCTGTCTGCTTGAGCTCCTCCTCCAGTTTCGCCATTACACACGGCCTCCTTCATATACCGGAAATTGATGGGCAATCCGATGCTGCTCCGCCCATCCCCATTGCTCACGACGCGAGCTTAATGCCCCCGACGGGCAAATATCTACGCATTTCAAGCATCCTTTGCAATACTGGTAATCAATCCCTTGCAAAAATGGCAGCATTCTTCCCCGTTTGTCCGCCTGCTCTTCCCATACAAAACAGTAATCCGGGCAAATCGAATCACACTTGGCACAATGTGTACATTTATCAGCTTCATATTCAGGCACAAAGCCCTGACGTGAACCGCTGACATCTCTCGTCATGCTGTTTCCCTGCGTGGCTATAATACCTCCCGAGGGTTGTGTTTCATAGCCCAGCAAAGGCTGCGGCCGTTCAAAAATGTGATCCTGGGCATCGTTTGTAACTGGATATACGTGCAGTTCCATTTCCTCAAAGCCCCGGTTAAACGTACGCAAATTAGGCTCCACCAGTTGTGGATTTTTCTTCTCAAATGTACTGCGAATGACCGATCTCATCGCCTCCGGATCTAAAAAATCACAGACACGGAACAGCGCACCCAACATGGACGTGTTCAGCTTGGTCCGCTCCTCCAGTGCGATTCCCATCGCATCCACTACCGCCAGCGTACCGGATACCAGCCCCAAATCAGCACGTATTTCCTCTGCCGGACGCGTGGAATTGACCACAACGATCCCATCCGCTGGAAGCCCGCTGATGACATTGACCGTTTTGTACAATGTTTCATGAAAAATACCTACCACATGCGGTTGCTCGATCGGACTGTGATCACGGATATCGACCCCGGGATCACAAAAGCGTACAAAGCTTTTGACCGGGGTTCCCTTTTTTTCCGAACCGTAGGACGAGAAATTGGAAGCATTTAGCCCCAGACCAAGCACACCCGTTTCGGCCAGCATTTTTCCAGCCAGATTAGCGCCGAGTCCACCAATGGATTCCAGCCGGATTTCAAAAAATCCAAGTCGATTTGTGCGTGTTAATATAGACAAAGTGATGAGCCCCCTTCTTTTGCAACCATTACTGTGCTGTAAAACTCATAACTAAAAATGGAAAATGCATTCTAATGAAAAGGCTATCACAACACTTACTTTTCGAATGTGATTTTATTCACTTCAAGACCCGCATGTACGCGAAAATCAGCAAACCGTCAAACAAAAGACAACAAAAAGCCGCTCTGTCCAAAGACAGAACGGCTTAGGTGTAACATTATACAAAAAGATCATGCATTTAACGGTATACTACGCGTCAAATACTTTAACCTCTTTCATTTTGTCGCCTTGTTTTACAGCATCAATGAATTCCATACCTTTGGTCACTTGACCAAATACAGTATGTACTCCATCCAAATGCGGCTGTGGAGCGTAACAGATAAAGAACTGGCTTCCGCCTGTGTTACGGCCTGCATGCGCCATGGACAGAACGCCCTTGGCATGCTTCGTTGTGTTCGTAGCTGTTTCGCAGTCGATTGTGTAGCCAGGGCCGCCTGTGCCTGTTCCATTAGGACAACCACCTTGGGCAACAAAGCCTGGAATTACACGGTGAAAGCTCAAGCCGTTGTAGTAGCCGCTGTTTGCCAGCTTTTCAAAGTTAGCAACCGTGTTTGGCGCTTCTTCTGGAAAAAAATCAATTTCGACGATACCGCCATTTTCAAGATCTATTCTACCTTTTTTCATTGTTTGTAGCTCCTTTTCAACCTGTTTTGAAAGCTAAATAGCATCAAGTTCCAGTTTACTATGAATTGCCGCTCTTAGCAAAGCCTTGTCCAAAAAAGAGACCATTATCCCCGGTATATCACTTCCGGCTAAATGGTCTACTTCGTCACGCTTATCAAAATCAGGAAGAAACCGTTATCTTGGCATTGGGATGAACCGATGAACCGGCTTGGTCACGAACTAGGCGCTGTGGCACGACATCATTCCGAACGATATCCTCATAGCTTTCCCGGCGCACCACCAGCTCGGCCTCACCATTGTTTACAAATACAACCGCTGGTCGGCGTATCCGGTTATAATTACTCGCCATAGAATAATTGTAGGCTCCGGTTGAAGCAACAGCGAGCAAATCCCCGTTGGTCGGACGCGGCAGCTCCACATCCCAAATGAGCATATCGCCGCTTTCACAGCATTTGCCCGCAATGGATACCGTCTCCTCGTTCGCATCGTGCGCCCGGTTAGCCAGCATGGCTTCATACTTCGCCTGATATAGCGCTGGACGGGGATTATCCGTCATTCCACCGTCCACCGAGACGTATTTCCGTACCTGCGGAATATCCTTGATACTTCCTACCGTGTATAAGGTTGTGCCGGAATCGCCTACAATGCTCCGTCCCGGTTCAATCCAGATTTCAGGAAGCTCGTCATACAGCCCGGAAAAATGAGTTTTTACCGCTTCGCCGATAGCCTGCACATAAGTGGAAATTTTCAGTGGTGTATCCTCTTCTGTGTAACGAATGCCAAATCCCCCACCTAGATTAATAACCTTGAAAGAAAACTGAAGCTGTTCCTTGATTTCTCTGCAAAAAGCGGCAACCCGTTCGGCAGCCATTTGGAAGCCGTTCACTTCAAAAATTTGCGATCCGATATGGGAATGTACCCCCAGCAGGTTCAGATGATCTAGCCTGATAGCCTGCTCCACCGCATGGCGTGCTGTACCGTTCGCAATGTCAAAACCGAACTTTGAATCCTCTTGGCCTGTGGCCATATATTCGTGCGTATGTGCTTCAACCCCCGGTGTAACCCGCAATAAAATATTTACCTGCTGTTTCCGCTCGGAGGCAAGGGCCTGAAGCAAATGCAGCTCCATCTCGCTGTCGACCACGAAGCAACCAATTTGCGCATCTAGCGCCATTTCAATTTCTTCCGGTGTTTTGTTGTTGCCGTGAAAATGGATTCGCTCTGCCGGAAATCCAGCTTGCATCGCGGTGAACAGCTCTCCACTGGAAACGACGTCGAGCGACATCCCTTCTTCTGCAGCCAAAGCACACATCGCCATTACGCAAAATGCTTTGCTTGCATAAGCGACTTGAAACTTCAAGCCGGTTTCACGAAAAGCTTCTATAAACTCCCGGCAACGCTGGCGTACTAACTGTTCATCTACAATATATAGCGGTGTTCCAAAACGCTCCTTCAAAAACGTTGTATCACATCCGCCAATCTCCAAATGTCCATTGCTGTTAATTTTACTGCTTCCATGCAAATACATGTTCTGGCGCCTCTCTTTCTGGAACAAACAAGTCATATTCCATCGAATGTTAACACCAGTATAGCAAAAAAAGCATCAAGAAGAATGGATTTTTA
Source organism: Paenibacillus terrae (assembly GCF_005217525.1). Lineage (GTDB taxonomy): Bacteria > Bacillota > Bacilli > Paenibacillales > Paenibacillaceae > Paenibacillus > Paenibacillus terrae_C. The sequence continues at coordinate 816,297 of NZ_PNXQ01000016.1, forward strand.
TGCAGATCATTTATATTAATGTTCTTGCCTGTTGCCAGAGTTCGAATCCGTGCTTGCATCCGTGTTCGGCATACGCGTATTGTCCCGCGTTTTGTTAGATGACGGACGGTTAGGCGCATTCAGCACAGGCATACGAAACAAGATGGAAGCCATCGCCTTGGCATTAAAAGGAATGAACGGCCACAGATAGGAAGAGTTATATGACCGATGCAGCGTCAGCATCAAAATGATCAGTGTCGTGCCTACAATAAAACCCGGAACGTGGAAAATAGCCACAGCGATCAGCAAAAACAGCCGAATGAGCCGATTCGCCAATCCCAATTCATAGCTCGGCGTTGCAAACATCCCGATAGCAGCCACAGCCATATACAGCACAACTTCGTTGACGAAAAGTCCCGTTTTGACCGCAATATCCCCGACCAAAATGGCGGCGATCAAGCCCATCGCGGAAGCCAGCGGTGTCGGTGTATGGACAGCCGCCATGCGCATTAGATCGACCCCTAGCTCCACAATGATGAACTGGGCAATTAACGGTAGATGGGCTTCCTTTTGAGGACCGATAAAATCGAGAAACGCCGGTTTTAGCTCGGGATTGATGACCATAAGCAGCCACATCGGAAGCAAAAACATCGAGGCAAAAATTCCTATAAAGCGAACCCAGCGCAAATAGCTCCCCATAAAAGCCGTTTGCCGATTCTCTTCTGCATGCTGACAAAGGTCAAAAAAGGTGGTAGGCAAGATCATCACGCTGGGTGAGGTATCGACGAAAATAACGACTCGCCCTTCCATAATATGCGAAGCCACGACATCTGGTCGCTCCGAATACCGTACTAATGGATATGGATTCCAACCTTTATTAATTATCGTCTCCTCTAATTGCTTATCCGCCAGCGGGATGCCGTCCAGATCGACGTTTTTAATTTTGTCGCGTACGGTATCCACCATCACTTTATCCACGATATCATCAATGTAGCCCAAGCATACGTCTGTCCGGGTGCGACGCCCAACCTGCATCGCCTCAAATTTAAGGCCGGGGTCCCGCAAACGGCGGCGAACCAGACCCACATTTGTCAGCATCGTCTCTGTAAAGCCGTCACGGGCACCGCGTACGACGCGCTCCAGTGACGGCTCTTCGGGATTGCGTACCGGGTAATTACGGGTGTCCAAAATGATCGAAAAGCGCTCACCTTCCATAAAGAAGGCGCTATAGCCTGTCAGCACCTTATTGATGACAACCGACATTTTGTCCGTCTTTTCCACCTGAATATGCGGAATATAATTTTCAAAATACGATTGCAGTCCGTCCGTAGACAAATCATCCGGTGTCAGATAGGTGAGCCGCTTTAGCACTTCAACCATGACCAGGTCCTTGGCAAAGGTATTCAGAAACAGATAGCCGATATGACGCCCGCCTAGTGTCATCTCCCTGAATACGACATCAAAGGTCTCTCCCAGACCGATTACTGTTTTGAGTGTTTCCTGATTTTCCTTCATTCTTGGCGATATATCATCCTTACCCTGCCAATAAAGAACGGATTCCTCTACGTTATCAGAACGCTCACTC
>NZ_PNXQ01000016.1:817870-847504 GCF_005217525.1 Paenibacillus terrae
TTCTTGATCCGGTGTATGCTCCATATCTCTTGCCCCCTTCACTTTCCTTGTTAACGGTTGTATACGAACCAGTCAAAAAACGAACCCGTCACCTTACCCAGCACCATCGCCATCAGCAGACCAAACATATACACGGTCATATGGAGACGTTTGGCGAGTATAGGCAAGAGATTCAGTACCTCCGTCAATGCTGCGGCAAGTAAACCGATAAACACTCCGCAAAACAACCCGGGTATCCATGTAAGTACGCCCGGCAACGGCAAGCATATATTCCAAAAATCGGCCACCGTTCCCACCACTGAACCCAAAATCATAGACTTTTCGTACGCTCGTGATTGGTTATAGGTACGGGTAAGCTGTGCAAGCCGAGGAATCATATCCAGCACAATAAAAAGCGCGATCACGCCACCACCCACCGCAACGCCTCCGGCGATACCTAAAATGATCTGAAGTGCACCCTGTACATACATCATCATCGACGCTTATCCTTCGTAGGCATGCGGGCCATCTTTTCATATTCCTCCGCCACTACGTACTGATCCACATTTTCCTGATACAGATACATTTCCACTTCCAGCGGCGTTGGCTCCTCGTTCCATTTTTTTTTAAACAAATGATTAAAGAACACGATCATACCGAAGCCGATGCCGATCGAATACGCAATCTGGAAGAGATATGGATGCTCATCCTTGTGTCCGGTAATCATTTCAACAATCCGCACCTGCACCTCCATCATGCTGACGTCAGCGTGGAAATTCATAATCGTAAGCGCAGATCCAAAGAACAGAAGCAACCATACCAGAACAAACAATATTCTGGATGGCTTACGCGGTTTCTCCACGATTTCCACAAGCACATGCGGCTTGCCGAGAGATTCCACGACGACACCCGGAATGCGTTCTCTAATTTTCGAAATGATTTGCAACATGTCCACCAGTATCAGATTACCGTCCTGCTGCTGCGGCCGCTTAAGAACAAGCTCCAGCAGATCGTTTTCACATTCGGGATCTGCCAGCAGATGGGCTACATCTCCCAAACGCAAGTCATGCCCCTGTGACATGCGTACACGACTGCGGAGACGTAAATAGACTATGGGAGCCACTGTAGGAGCCGGATTATGAGTCATCCGATCCCCTCCTTATCCTCGTAATTACCGTTTAGTATGAGGCGAAGCCATGAAACATATTCTGTGCCCTTTCTTTTTCTCAACGCAAAAAGGGTATCCCCGACCCACTAACATGGCTTGGGAGTACCCTTTGGAATTACGTTTCATGAGAATTCAGCAAAAATTCTCACCGATATTATTGAGCAATCTGATCACGAATCGACTGTAAAATCTTTTTTTCCAGCCGCGATACCTGCACCTGGGAAATACCAAGACGGCTTGCGACCTCTGATTGGGTCTGATCGCGATAATAACGCAAATATACAATGAGCCGTTCCCGCTCAGTCAGCCCACCGATAGCCTCATTCAGCGCCAGCTTGTCGAACCATCGCTCCTGCGATTCATCAGCAATCTGATCCATCAGCGTAATCGGATCACCGTCATTTTCGAACACGGTTTCGTGAATCGAGGTTGGCGGCTTGTTAGCCTCCTGGGCAAAAACAACATCCTCTGGTGTAACTCCCAGTTCATCTGCGACTTCCTTGATCGTAGGTAAACGGTTCAGCCGTTTGGATAGCTCGTCCTTCATTTTGCGGACCTTATTGGCCGTCTCCTTTAAGGAGCGGCTAACCTTGAGCGTGCCGTCATCGCGCAGAAAACGTTGAATTTCCCCAATAATCATCGGGACCGCATATGTTGAAAATTTGACTTCATAGCTTAGATCGAATTTGTCCACCGATTTTAACAAACCGATGCAGCCGATCTGAAAAAGATCGTCAGGTTCATATCCCCGGTTCATAAAGCGCTGCACGACAGACCATACGAGCCGGATATTACTATTGACCAGTGTCTCACGGGCATCATTATCACCGGATTGACTCCGTGCAATGAGCCGTTTGACTTCCGCATCCTCCAAATAGCTGTTCGAAGTTTTTTTTCCTCCCGCTTCCATAGGATCAACCCCTAATTATACAAAGCTTTCTTGGATTCAATCCTTTTCTTCATCCGGACCGACGTGCCTCCGCCCGGCTCACTGACTGCTTCAAACTCATCCATGAAGTTTTCCATTATGGTAAAACCCATACCGGACCGTTCCAATTCAGGCTTCGACGTATACAGTGGCTGCTTCGCCAGCTCCAAATCCTCAATCCCTCTTCCTGCATCTTCAATCACCAATGTAACCATGTCCGTTTCAATCCCGACCTTGATCGTCACGACTCCGGACGGATCGCTGTCATAGCCGTGAATAATACTGTTCGTCACCGCCTCGGACACCACGGTTTTCAGATCACTTAGCTCGTCCATCGTAGGATCAAGCCGGGAAATAAAGGCAGCGACAGCGACGCGGGCAAACGCTTCATTCTCGGATTTGGCGGCAAACTGCAAGCTCATGAAATTGTTTCCCGTACTTTCTCTCATGACACCACCTCCAGTTCCGTGAGCGCATTTCCCTCATCTTCATATACAGGCATGATTTTAAACAGGCCTGACATATCCAGCAGTCGGTGTACCGGCGGATTGACATCACAGACAGCCATCTTCCCGCCCTTCTGTTTAATCAGCTTGTAACGTCCCAAGATAACGCCAAGGCCGGAGCTGTCCATAAACTGGAGATTTTTCAGGCTGAGCACAATATGCTCGCATTGGCGGCGCTGAATCGCCTCATCCATTTGCATACGGACCATGTCCGACGTATGGTGATCAAGCTCACCGGACAGCCTTACAATCAGCACCCCCCGGTGATGCTCCATTTCAATTTGCAGGTTCATGCTTACTCACTCTCCTCCCGGTCTTGGACAAGGATTTCTACGCAGCCGCAGACGATTCCTGCCCTCCGACAAAACTAGAAGAAAACCCCTTAAAATCTACAAAGAAAACAGGTTCGACATGGTACGTTTAAACAATTTCCACCATCCAGCCTTCTCCACCGCTACGGGTGCGGTTATGTTAAACTCCTTGAGCCGTTTACCATCCTGATAGACAACCAGCTTGCCGACCGGATCACCTGCACGGACAGGAGCTTTCAGACTTGGAGCGAGTTGCAGTTCATGACGCAGCGTTTCCTTCGTTCCTCCTTTTTTCACCAGTACACTGTAGGAACGATCTGCCTGAATTTTCAGCTCCGGCAGTACACCCTTCTCGACTTTTACGCTTCCCAGCAGGTCACCCGGCTTGTACACTGATTTCATTGTGTATTGGGAAAAAGCATAATCGAACATGGAAGATACTTCATTGTTACGTGTTTTAGTATTCGGTTCGCCAAGTACAACAGCGACTACACGCATACCATCACGTTTGGCTGTAGCGGAAAGGCAAAATTTCGCTTCCCCTGTATAGCCTGTTTTCAGCCCGTCCGCTCCTGTATAGAAACGAACCAGCTTATTCGTATTCACCAACCAAAACGGCTTGGCCGAGGATTTGCGTAAATAGTCCTGATACGCACCTGTATATTTTGTAATTTGAGGATATTTCAACAGTTCACGGCTCATGACCGCAATATCATGCGCAGAAGAATAGTGATTTTTTACCGGCAAACCATTGCAATTGGCAAAATGGGTATCCTTTAAACCAAGCTGCTGCGCCTTCGCATTCATCAATTCGACAAAAGCCTGCTCAGAGCCCGCAATTTTCTCAGCCATCGCCACGGAAGCATCGTTGCCGGAAGCCATCGCCACTCCCTTAAGCATCTCATCGACCGTCATTTCTTCTCCCGGCTCCAGAAAAATTTGCGATCCGCCCATCGAAGCCGCATATTCGCTGGCCCGTACTTTATCGGTCAGCTTGAGTTTACCGTCATGAACAGCCTCCATCGTTAGCAGCATAGTCATAATTTTGGTAATGCTCGCCGGAGGAAGCTTTTCACGGCTATTTTTTTCATAGATGACTGTACCCGTATCCGCATCCATCAGAATTGCCGAGAGAGCCTCAGGAGCGAGCTCGGCCGCAGAACCCTCCCTGGGCTTGCTTTCAGGTTTGCTTTCCTCGGCCCAACTACCGACGGGGACAGCAGTCAAGGCTACCAGACAAGCCAGGATGAATGCTACCACTTTTTTCTTCACAATCGGTTCCCTCCTCAACATATTGGCGTAAAGCACCGGAGCCCGTAAGCTTACTCCTCCGGCCTATTCACGTGCTGCTAACCATTGTCGTCAGATTGGATGAAAAATATTCCATACGCCTGAAAACATCAAATAGCACCAAGCTAGGTCAGCATGGTGCGGATTTTTCAAATTTAGAATGAAAGAACGTCTATCATCTGCGTGACAGCGACTTACATTCGGCTGATCGTGAGGTACGTAAGTCCTCCACCCGGTAAAATATCCGTTTTATTTTGGCTGAACACCCGTATATCAATAAAAGAATCCGCCTCCAGCTTCAGTTCAATCGTTCCACTCAAAGCACTGTAGTTCAGTCCGCCAATCACCCGATCATCGAGATAAGCATACGCCGAGCTGCCGGCAACCTGTTGATCATTTACATGGAGCGCCAACCGTGTACGATTGCCATCCACTTGAGGATCGGTTGAAATATAGGCTTGTATTCTGTACTTACCAGCTTGTTTGGCCCGCCAACGGCTGCCCGTCGCCTCAAACTCGGTCAGTTCATCATAGCTGATCTGGTTGAAGTTTACCTTCTGCCAACTGCCTGCGAGGATACTTTGTCCTGCTCCCAGATAGGCTTTGACAAAAGTTTTATCCAAATGCTCGATTCCGTTGTTCGAATATTTCTCGACTAGCAGCAAGGCTTGCCCTGTCCCGTTGTTTTTATAATAACGGTTATCCGCGTAATTGAAATCCAAATGCGAGCGAAGTGTTGCCTGCTGCGTGGATGAACTGCCGGAGAAGGAAACCAGATTCCTCAAATTGCGTGGATATCCACCCACCTCATCCACTAAAATTTTTTTGCCAATGACCACATCTACAAAATAGTCACATACTGACCCGTAAGTGTCGCCGTTATCGTCCTTGAATTTGTCCGCGATGGCTAAAATGGAGTCGCGAAGAGCGACATTCTTCGTCTCCTTCGTGGCCCCAATTTGAATAAAAGATGGAACCGTCACTCTATGTTCTAAGCTCAGCCCCTCAAACCAGCAGCCTATAAATTCAGCATTCATAAAGTCATCAATTCGAATGGGGATATCACTTGAGCTTCCGTCCTTAATGTGCTGGCTCGCCAAAAATCTCGCACCGTTGGAACTATTCAGATCGAGCGCCGTATCATTCCCCAGTGTAAATAAAGCAAGGCTGGTAAACTGTGAACTTCTGTTCTGCAAGTGAATACCCGTTTTATTATAATTAATTTCCGTACAATTAAATAAATTCACATCACTTTCGCAGCCCCAAAAGGCCGTTTCAAAATGCTCAATCAACACATTATCCAGCGTAACTCCGCCGCCCTTCCAATCTTGGATGCCTAAAGTACCTTTTCCATAATATCCGCGCTTCACTTCCTGCGAAAAGGGATTATTTAATGCTGCTCGATTCGTTCCTTCGTAGCGGATGGCCAGGTCATGAAACTGCACATTTTGAAAGCCGCTAAACGATGGAAGACTCTCGTCTCCAATTTGAAAACAAGGACCCGTACCATAGTATTCAATCGACGTAACCCCCTTACCCTGTCGGTATCTTCCCTTATGAATGCCAAAAATGCGTACGCCCTGTTTGCGAATCTGAAGGGTGGAGGTTATTTTGTATCGTCCACTGGGGATGTGAAGTATGGAATAGTCGGGAGTCTTATTGATCAGTTCCTGCAAAGCCGCCGTATCGTCCTGAACACCGTCGCCTGCCGCTCCAAACCAACTGACATTTACACTGCGTTGGATAAATTCCTTTTCAATGCTTTTAAAATTTTCGTTTAATTGCTGCGGCGTTAGCTCTGTGCCCGTACCACTCAAATTCAACTTCAAACGATCTGTGAAACGATCCGTCACCCGAACACCCCCATTTATAAAAACATAGAAAATATATATCTTTCAGACAGACTGAAGGATTTTGCATTTCCTTAACATGGACTGAGTATATGAACGGGACGGCTTGCTCTACACCTGAGAAAAATGAAAATTAAAAATTTTATCATTGTACAACAAGATACATTTTGTATAAAATAGATACATATCGTATCTAGGTGGTGGATGTGTGAAGACTGTCCTTACAGTAGTCGGTTTACTTGCTTTTTCGATTCCTTATGCCTGTCAGGGCTTGTCTCCCAGAGTGATCGCAATTTCCCTGCTTATCCTGTTGTTTAGCTATCTGATGCTGTTGCCCTCGCTAAAGCCACTGATCGCAACCTTAGCTGATAATCCGTTGCTGACCTTGCTCATGATGTACATAGCTGCCTCCTGTTTATGGGCTGCACAGGAACAGACCTCATCCATGCTGATGGTGCTTAAATTCGTTGCTTTTTCCACCTTCGGACTTTATCTAGTTACCCATTATACGACGCAAGGCTGCATCCGCCTGTTGGTCATTACGTTAAGTGTTATGAGCATACTCAATTTACTGGCGGTATTGCTCGTTCCCTCCTTTGCCATTCATGGAGGCGTCGAACATACAGGGCTGTGGAAAGGCATTTCCGGTCATAAAAACACACTGGGAACGCTCTCTCTGCTTTGTTTTGTTTCACATGTCATTTATTATTTCAGGGGAACACGAAAAGCTTTACATGTTGGCTTTGTTTTGCTGAATGCCTTACTGCTCATCAAATGCCAATCCACCACCTCGTTGCTGCTTACTTCTTCCCTGTCCACGTTCATCCTGTTTATATTGCTATTCAAAAGAATCCGAAGCGTTGCCCTGCGTGGTTTCTTCATTAGCAGTTCCTGCCTGCTTGTGCTTTTGGGCCTCGTGCTCCTCTTTAGTTACGGGGATGCGATTGCATCGGAATTCGGCAAAACAACAACCTTAACTGGAAGAACAGAAATCTGGCAGGGGATTGCAGGTGCCATTGGCAGTCACTACTGGTTTGGTTATGGCTATGGTTCCTTCTGGGCAAACCGACCCAGCATCTATGCCAATGGAATCCGATTTGATCTGACAAGCAGCCACAGCGGATTTCGGGATCTGTGGATCGATATCGGCCTCACAGGGCTGTTAGCAACCATTACACTCGTCATAACCACTTTATTTAAATTCAGAATTGGTAAAACCAACATGTATACATGGCTGACAGCAGCCGTATTCTTCTTATTCATCGTGTTAAACAACATTACGGACAGCCGCTTCCTAAATTCCCTGGCCATCTACTGGATTATATTCATCGTTATTGTGATTAAGGTACAGGAACGCCATAGACTGTTAATTGCAGAAAAGGCGAACACAACAGTATGCAGCACACCCCTGCAACATTAGGTCCTACCAAATGATTAGTACGCAAAAAAGAACCCCGTTTTCCTACGGCCTTAGATGGCGTTCGGAAACGGGGTTCTTGGGATATAACAATCTACATTTGTGGAATAATCGCCAAAACGAGATTTAAAAATTTCTCACGCACCTTCTCTGCTGTATCCATTACTTCACCGTGAGACAGGGGCTGATCCAAAATGCCTGCCGCCATGTTCGTGATACAAGAGAAGCCCAGCACCTCAATGCCTGCATGTCGGGCTACGATTACTTCGGACACCGTGGACATACCCACCGCGTCTGCACCCAGTGTGCGCAGCATAACGATTTCAGCAGGCGTTTCATAGTTTGGACCCAGCAATCCGGCATATACGCCTTCCTGCAAGCTGAAGCCCTGCTGAGTAGCGGTTTGCTTGGCAATCTCGCGCAAACGACGGCTGTATGCCTCCGACATGTCAGGGAAGCGAACGCCCAGAGCAGCATCGTTCGGTCCGATCAGCGGATTTTGTCCGGTCAAATTGAGATGATCCGAGATAACCATCAGATCACCTGCCTCGTAAGACGTATTGACACCCCCTGCCGCATTTGTCACCAGCAGACTTTGAATACCCAATTGCTTCATGACTCGAACCGGGAAAGCTGTAAGCTGCGGGCCATAGCCCTCATACATATGGAAGCGGCCCTTCATCATAACTACAGCGCGGCCTTCAATGGTACCTAGCAGCAATTCTCCTTCATGACCTTCTACCGTCGATACGGGGAAATGGGGAATATCCTGATAAGGAATACTAATTCCATCTTGAATCAAATCGGCCAGAATGCCGAGACCCGAGCCTAAAATAAGACCGATTTCCGGACGGATTCCGCTCTTGGCACGGATATAATCTGCTGCTTCCTGAATCGTAGCTTGGTTGGCTGTTGACATCAATATCTCTCCTGACTTGTACAATCGTTAGTTATAGTTGCTGTTGGTGGTTACTATAATGATGATTATGGTAAATCGTCGTCACATGCGATCCTTGCTTTCGCTGGACGGACGATTGCCGCCGTGCGGGTGGTGCTTTTCGTACACTTCCTTCATACTTCGCTTGGCTGTCCGTGCATAAACCTGCGTCGTAGACAGATCGGCATGGCCCAGCATCTCCTGTACGGAGCGCAAATCCGCTCCGCCCTCCAGCATATGTACCGCAAAAGAATGCCGTAGGGTATGCGGTGTAATATCCCCGCTTATGCCTGCTTCCTGACCATACTTCTTGATCATTTTCCAGAAGCCCTGTCTGCTGAGACGCTGGCCAGATACATTGAGGAACAAGGCTTCCTGTTCTGCCTGAGTTTCCTCACCCTGCCCGGATCGCAGCAGCAACCCACGCTGCTCGTCCATGTACGCTTGTGCCCACTGCGCTGCCTCACGGCTGATTGGCACGACACGCTCCTTGCCCGCCTCACCGCCACAGTGAACGAAACGCAGATCGGTGCGTACATCACGCACGTTCAGGGCGATCAGCTCGGATACACGGATGCCTGTCGCATACAGCAGCTCCAGCATCGCCTTGTCCCGTCCCCCTTGCAGGGTGGAAACATTCGGCGCTGCCAGCAGACGCTCTATCTCATCCTGCGTGAGCACCGAAGGCTTTTTTTTGTTGGCCTTCGGCAGCTCCAGCAAGACAGACGGGTCATGACCCGTCATCCCCTCCCGAATGAGGAAATGGAAAAAGGAGCGGATAGAGGCTACGCTGCGCGAAATCGTCGCCGCAGCTCTTCCCTGTTCCTTCAAGCGTCCCAAATACAGCACCAGATGGGAGCGTTGAACATGGTTCGGCAGCTCGATGCCGCAGCTTTCAGCGAACTTGACAAACTGCTGTACGTCCCGATGATACGCTTCCAATGTGCTGGGCGACAATCCCTTTTCCTCTTCCATATATCGAACAAAAGGTTGAATATACATTTTCATGAGTTCCAGAAGTCTCCTTGTCCTGCATACAACGGTTCAGTCGGATCAGTCTCAGCGTCTGCATGGATTATTCACCATACCAGTAAAAGAACCGTAGACGCTCCGACACTGCCGCCTTATGCTCGGGTACGTCGGATAATTCCTGCCCGCCGAATACTTTGACTGCATGTCCTTCCGGTATCCGGTAATGATCCACAGGTGTAATCCAATCCCTGAACATCCCAAGGCTATAGTAGAACATACATGCGAAAGCCCCGAACAGTATGACCAGACGCAACCATTTCAGTCCTCTCCGCAACGATAGTACCATGTGAATCAGCCGCCTTTTTTCTAGATTATAGGCCCTATTAAGGCTCTCTATGAAAGGGTATGACAAGCTGTTCATTTTTATAACTGCTTAATGTCGTATAACAGATCCCGAACCAAAAAAGTCCCCCAACTAAAAAAGCTCCCCCGAACGCGTCTTCGCCGGTGAGAGCTTGGGTTGTCAGCTTATTAATCCTGAGATTTGTTTTTCTTGGTTTTACCCAAAAATTTCTGGGCGGTGGTATCGTTCTTCGCCTTGCAACGATAACAAATACCGTGAAAGTCCAAACGGTGGTCCACTACAGTAAAGTTATATTCCCGTTCCAGACGCTCTTCGAGCGGTCCAAGCCAATCCTCCAATATTTCATCCACACTGCCGCACTGCACACATATCAAATGGTGGTGGTGATGCTTGGTCGTATCGCCGCGTAGGTCATAACGCGCAACGCCATCACCAAAATTGATTTTCTCCACGACGTGCAGTTCACTTAGCAGTTCTAGGGTACGGTATACGGTTGCCAGACCAATTTCGGGAGCTTTCTCTTTAACGAGCATAAATACATCTTCCGCACTCAGATGATCATCTTCGTTCTCAAGTAAAACTCTGACGGTGGCTTCCCGCTGAGGCGTTAGTTTGTAGCCCTGGGATTGCAGCTGCTGCTTAATTTTTTCGATCCGTGCTTCCATGTGTCTCCCTCCCCCTACAAAAGCTACTGCCCACTGCACTTTTTTTCACTCCTATTATTATAGGGGGTCTATACAAATAAAGTCAAACATTTTGAAGCGGAGTCAAGGAGACACGGAAGCAGTCAGCATGGGAGTAACCCACTGCATCATAACCGGGGTGATCCAAGTTTCAAAGGACGCGCTTCCAACGAGGAGCAGCATCATTGCAGCGGTCAGCCCTGCGTAGGACAGCAACGGACGCAGCATGCCGTCAGATGGCCGTGTAGCGAGTATTTTAGTTTTGATCATATGAATGGAAAAGGTCATCGCAGCCACACTGCACACGAGCAGTACCGGAATGATGATTAAATTGTGGGGAGCCACGGAAACGAGGGAAAATAACAGCCCCTTCCACGAATATTGTCCTACCATATACCCTACCGAAAAACCGATCAACACACCCTTGAGGAAATTCAGTACGAGAATGCCGGGAAGACCGATAACCGAAAGACCACATACCCAGATTAAACCGACCCATTTTAGATGTAGAGACACATTATCCCAAAAGGTTGAGGTCGCTTGCGAACCAGCAAAGCCCTGCTCATTTTGATTAACCGTCATAAAAAAATCCTTCAGATAACGCGACAAATCCTGAAGCTGCTCCAGCGAGAGCGCGTTCACCATCAGTGCACCAAAGACGACTCCCACCAGAAACAGCACAGCCAAAAATACATAATACGGCGTCTGGTCCTTTAACGTATGACGAAACCATTGCATCGGCGTCCTGCCCCTTTCAACTGCTTGTTTGTCCAAAAAACAACCGTAATCCGACGGCTGATGGCTAGGGTTCGGGGCAGCTTGCGCTGCAAAAGAAGATTCACGAGCGATGTGCCAAGCCAACGGCATAGATATTTAATGGTTATGAACAAGCAGACCCCGATATGACTTTAATAGGACATGACTTTATGGGGACATGACTTTACTAGGACTTGGCTATTTTGCCGTAGGTTCCACCACCACCGGATACGAGGGAAAGTCGTCCCTCCCGGGAAAGGATAATTTGCTCTGCCAACACTTCTCCGACAACCGCCGCCAATTGTCCCTGTGTGACCTCATGTAAAATATTCATTTCTGTTCCGAACGCATTCAGCAGATGGTTCAGCTTGGCTTTGCCCAGACCGGGGATAAACTCCAGCGGAATCTGGTAAATGTACGGTGGACGATGCGATGGAATCACGGGCTGCTCACGGTCAGCAATACTCCATATCCGATCCAGCACGCCTCGCACCAGCTTGGTATGGCCACAAGCAAGACAGCGTTCATCCGCCATCTGCTGCTCGTTCATAATCGTACCACAGCTTTGACAGTAGGAACGATGGTACTTGCCCAGCTTCGGATTTAATCCGTAGTTGGCAGACACCCGTCGTCCTTCCCGTCGCTCCAATGCCATTCTGAATTCATCAAAGCTCGGCTTTGCCATGGATAATTTGTTGTACTCCCGCCCAATTTTGCCGAGCGAATGGGCATCCGAATTGGTCAGGAAGCTGAAACGATCCAGCTCCGAGATCAATCCGGCCATAGACGAATCTGCACTTAACCCCAGTTCCACCCCGCTAATGAGCTGCATATCCAGCAGTTCCTCCATACGGGCCGCAGAGCTGCCGTATATGCCCTTATGAGGGGTGAATATATGCGCTGGCACCATTAGGCCTCCACGGCCATAAATTTGCTGCTGCAGCTCGCGTGGCGGAGCATAGATACGCTGCGAGCTGAGATTGACATTTTTCATGTGCCGAGCCATCCATTGCGTAAAACCCTCCATCACCGCCAAATTGGGAAAATAGGCCAGGATGTGCGCCTCGGGACGACCTTCCGCCCGAATCTCCAGCTCCGTTCCCAGCAGCACAACCGTATCCCGGTACGCGATACCACCACCGCTGATTTCCGTCATTTCACCTGTTTGTAAATAAGCGTGGATATCCTCCTGCACGTTCGGGGCATGGCAGTCAATGATCCCGATCAGTCCGATCCCCTTGCGACCAGATGCTTCCTTGGCAATGTTAGCGAAAGTCAGGTTCCGACTGCCGCTAATTTTGACCGGATCTCCCTTTTCCGTTCTGCCAATATGAATATGGAGATCAGCATAGTAATCTGTAAGTTCCACCGTATTTCCATTCATACCGCTTAGAAGCTCCCTGTGTGTTGGTAAAGCTGCCACGCATAGACGGCAAGAATCGTTTTGGCGTCACTAATCCGACCTTCACGAATGAGCGACTGTGCTTCCTCCAGCGTCACCTCGAACAACTCCAGAAATTCATCCTCATCCGGTTCCATTTCTCCCAGCTCCAACTCTTCAGCCACATATAGATGAATGATTTCATCCGCAAATCCGGGGGAAGTATAAAAGGAATGTAGCAACTTCAGCGACTTGGCAGTATAGCCTGTCTCTTCTCTCAGCTCGCGTCCCGCCGCCTCCATTGGATCTTCGCCCTTCTCCAGCTTGCCAGCCGGTATTTCCACCTCACATCGGCCCATCGCCTGTCTGTACTGATCCACGACCAGCATTTTACCCTCATTCAACGCCAGCACTGCCACCGCCCCCGGATGCTTCACGATTTCACGCTTACCCGTGGAGCCGTCGGGAAGCTCTACCGTATCCACCTGCAATGAAATCACTTTTCCTTCAAAAATAGGCTGCGTGGATACCGTTTTTTCCTCCAGCGCAGGATTGGAATACGGCTTGTGAACTGGGTTGCTCACCCGTTTATTCACTGGATCGTTCTTTTGGTTGTTCATCAGCATGTTGCCTCCTTCGTCATCTATCTCTTCATCAGCCATCGCCAGCTTAGTCTAACTTGTCCACTTCGGGCATATGGTGGTATTATAACAAATTTCCCTGTTCAAAGGAGATTCGCCAATGAAAAGCTACCGTACCGAAACCACTCTCCATATTGTCGGCAAAGCCTGGCAGATTCAAGCCCTCCTGCGGCAATGGCAAAAAGAACACGGCTCCGCTGCCACGATCGCCTCGCTCATGGTTCCAAAAAAGGTTCAGGTCTAAAGACAAGGGAACGCTCCCTCTGTCTTTAGCCTGAACCTTATGTGTATCGCGTCAGTCTTACTTCGTCGCCTCTTGGATAAGTGCTACGACCACTTCGGCAACCTTCACCAGATCATCTGCCTTGATTTTTTCCTGTGTTGTATGAATGTTCTGGTAGCCAACAGCCAAATTCACCGTTGGAATTCCCAGTCCATTGAATACATTGGCATCTGAGCCACCACCGGAATGGAAGATCGGCGTTGCCAGTCCCAGCCCTTGTATAGCACGCTGCGCAACCTGCACAATTTCATCATGCTCTGTGAAGCTAAATGCCGGATAAATGACTTCGCTGCGGAATTCTCCTTGTGCACCAAATTCACGCGCAGTAGTTTCCAGTGCTTCACGCATATGCTGGATTTGATGATTTACCTTCTCCTGCACAATACTGCGTGCCTCTGCCCGGATCAGCACAAAATCGCATACAACATTCGTTGCTCCGCCGCCCTCGAAGCTGCCAATGTTAGCAGTCGTTTCCTTATCAATCCGTCCCAGCTTCATCTTGGAAATGGCCTTGGAGGCTACTTGAATGGCACTGATGCCATCTTCGGGGTTGACACCCGCATGAGCGGACTTTCCTGTAATTTTCATTTCAATACGAGCCTGCGTTGGCGCAGCCACACAAATGGAGCCTACTTCACCATTGGAATCCAATGCATACCCAAAGTCCGCATCCAGCAATTCCGGTTTCATTGCCCGTGCGCCGAACAGACCGGACTCCTCACCTGCCGTAATCACAAACTGAATTTGTCCATGGGGAATTTTCTGCTCACGCACGACACGAATCGCCTCGAACAAAGCGGCAATCCCTGCCTTATCGTCTGCCCCCAAAATGGTTGAACCGTCACTGCGAATCCAGCCATCCTCACCCAGCTGCGGCTTGATGCCTTGGCCTGGGGTAACGGTATCCATGTGGCAGGTAAAAAACAATTTAGGTGCTTGCTCCGCCCCTTCCGCTTTCCAGGTTACGATCAGATTACCCGAACCATGTCCGGTTCTTTCGCGGGAATCATCTTCTGTTACCTCTAGTCCGAGTGCATTGAATTTTTCTTTCAGAACACGCGATATTTCCTGCTCGTGCTTGGTTTCGCTATCCACCTGTACGAGTTCCATAAATTCTTGTAAGATTCGGTCTTTCACTACTTTTGCTGTCATTGAACTTCCCTCTCTTTCCCGTTTACGCTACAATACGGATAGATAGTCTTATATCTGACTTAAACCTATCCTAAAGGAGTTACACATGCAGAACAAAAAATGGGTTCGTTTTTTCATCTACATCATGCTCGCCGCGATGATTGGCTCTACGCTGTTCATGGTGATTGAGCCGTTGATTATGCCACTATAATGGATTGCGCCGCTCAAGATATTCTCCCATCCCAGTGCTCCATGGAGACTGTAGGCGGACAAGCTGTGGCGCAAGAAAACAGGCGGGCTTCCGTGTACATCACAGAATAGCCCGCCTTTGCTTTATTGGAGGGAATGACTTTGCCATTCCGCCGCAAATGAAAATTGCTCCTCAAAGTAAGGTACAATCTCTTTCGCAATCTGCTCTACTGTAAAAGCCTGCTGTGTGCAGTCCTCCAATGAAGTCACTCCGTATTCCTGGATTCCGCATGGAACGATACCCTGAAAGCCCTCATGCTGTATCCCTGATTTGATATTGAAGGCAAAACCATGACTGGTCACAAAGCCCCGACGGTGCTTACATTTGTTGAATTTGACTCCTATGGCCGCGATTTTAAGATTCCCGACCCATACCCCTGTGTATTCAGGCTTGCGACTTCCTTCAATACCATGGGAAGCCAGCAACCGAATGATCACCTCTTCCAGACTCCTGAGGTATCCGTGCAGGTCAAGTGCCTTCTGGTTGCCCAGCATAAGCAGGGGATATCCGACCAGTTGCCCCGGCCCATGATATGTAATGTCTCCCCCACGGTCAATCTGAAAGACGCTGATTCCCTGAGCCTTCAACTGCTCCGACGTGAGAAGCAGATGCTCAGGATGCCGCTGAGAGCCAATCGTGTAGGTCGGCGGGTGCTGGAGAAGCATAAGCGTTTCCCTCGCCTCCCCCGCATCCAGCTTCCCTACAATATCCTTCTGGATATCCCATGCATGGGCGTACTCCATCCTGTTCGTATAGGTTACATCCAGCGGTCGTCTGTTCACGGCCTGTCACTTCCTCTCCGTCCATTTACCCAACTGTTCGGATGATTAGTACAGCTTCGTATCTAAGGTGTAGCCTTCCAGGTTTTCTTTGATCCGTTGCAGGAATCGTCCGCAAATCACACCATCCAAAATCCGATGATCCAGCGACAGACACAGGTTAGCCATTGAGCGAACCGCAATCATATCATCAATCACCACTGGTCTTTTAACGATGGATTCAAAGGTCAGAATCGCAGCCTGCGGATAGTTAATCACCGGATATGACAGTATTGAGCCAAAGGAGCCAGTGTTGTTCACAGTGAACGTCCCGCCCTGCATATCGTCCAGCTTGAGCGTGCCTTCCCGTGTTTTACGTGCCAAATCGTCAATTTCACGCGCCAGTCCGGCAATATTTTTCTGATCCGCTTTTTTAATAACAGGTGTAAGAACTGCGTCCTCTGTACCCACAGCCAGCGAAATGTTGATATCTCTTTTAACGATAATTTTGTCCACAGCCCATACCGAATTCATGATCGGATATTCCTTGATGGCATTCACGACCGCTTTCATGAGGAAAGCCAGGTACGTAATGTTGATACCTTCTTTTTGCTTGAACTCGTTTTTGATCTTGTTGCGGAGCATCACCAGGTTGGTCACATCCACCTCAATCGTCGTCCAGGCATGTGGAATTTCCGAGACACTTTGCCGCATATTGCGGGCAATCGCACTGCGAATTGGTGTAACATCAATAAAATACTCGGATCTGTTGTTGCCACCCTCAACTTCGATCGGAGGAGCTTTCGGAGCTTCCGTCAAATGAATGCCGCTGTTGCGCACCGGAATTGCAGGGTCCATGTTTTGAACCGGTGTACTATTCTGAACAGCAGACTGCTGTCTCCCTGCAAAAGGAGAACCTTGCCCTTGTGTCGTTGCAGTTGGCTGTTCGGATACCCCTGCCTGAGCGAACCCACCCTGTTGTACATAATTCAGCACATCTTTGCGAGTAATTCGTCCACCCATGCCTGTGCCTGTCACCTGATTCAGGTCTATGCTGTGCTGAGCAGCCAGCGTTTGCACCGCCGGGGAAAACCGTCCCCGCATGGATTGATCGGAGGCAGCACCCTGCTGGGATTGTACTTGTGCTTGTGCGTTGCCTTGAGGTGCTGGCACAATAGGAGTCGCTCCAGTTGATGCAACAGGTGCAGCCGACTTCGTCTGAATACGGCAAATCAATTCTCCAACGGCTACCGTCTGACCTTCCTCAGCTAACAGATCACCCATAATTCCGTCCAATGTCGATGGAATTTCCGCGTTCACTTTATCTGTAATGACCTCGCAAATCGGTTCGAATTGCTCCACCGTTTCACCAGGTTGTTTCAGCCATTTTGCAATTGTCGCCGATACAAGCGATTCTGCCAATTGGGGCATGGTCACGTCGGTCCATTGTGTTTGGTCTGACATTTTTTCAACTCCTTAACATCATAGGAGGGCGCGTTTTACCGCAACCCACGCTACACTTTTGGAATGCTTTCGTCCAATCCGCTCTATATTAATACATTGCAAGACGGCGCATCGCTTCCTTAACCTTATCCTTGTTCAACATATAAAACTTCTCCATCGGCGGGCTGATCGGCATTGCAGGCACGTCTGGAGCGCACAGGCGCTCAATCGGCGCATCCAGCTCGAACAGACATTCCTCATTAATAATAGCGGACACCTCGGCACCGATGCCGCCCGTTTTGTTGTCTTCATGCACGATGAGTACCTTGCCTGTATGCTTTGCAGCTTCAATAATGGCCTGACGGTCTAAGGGCTGGAGTGTGCGCAAATCCACAACATGTGCGGTAATACCCTCTTCCTTCTCCAACTCCTCAGCAGCCTGCATAACAAAATGTAGCGGCTGGCTGTACCCGATGACCGTAATATCGTCACCTTCACGCAGCAAATTGGCTTTACCAATCGGAACGATGTAATCATCATCAGGTACTTCACCCTTGAGGAGCTTGTAGGATTTTTTGTTTTCAAAAAACAGCACTGGATCAGGGTCACGAATGGCTGCCTTCAGCAATCCTTTGGCGTCATAAGGTGTAAAAGGCGCTACAATTTTCAGACCCGGTGTGCCAAAAAAGATAGATTCCGGACACTGTGAGTGATACAAGCCTCCAAAGATCCCCCCACCGATAGGCGCACGGATTACAATAGGGCAGCTCCAATCGTTGTTAGAGCGATAGCGAATTTTAGCTGCTTCACTAATAATCTGATTGGTTGCCGGAAGCATGAAGTCCGAGTATTGCATTTCGGCAATTGGCTTCATTCCGTACATGGCCGCACCAATCGCAACTCCGGCAATAGCCGACTCTGCCAATGGCGTATCCAAGACACGCTGCTCACCGAATTGATCCATAAGACCCTTGGTGGTCGTAAAGACACCACCCTTAACACCAACATCCTCACCTAACACAAAAACCGTTTCATCCTTCTCCATTTCTTCCTTCATGGCAAGACGAATCGCATCAATATATTCCATAACCGCCATAATTACCGGCCCTCCCCATCGCTGTCAGCATAAACATGCAGTAGCGTATCTTCGGGCTTCGGAAAAGGCGCATTATCCGCATATTCAATCGCTTCCTTGACCTCGAGCAGCAGCTCAGCAGACAAATCCGCGTCCTTGGCCTCATCCCAAATGCCGCATTCCAGCAAATAATTTTTCATACGGGCAACGCCGTCCTTGGCCCAGTTCTCATCCACTTCCTCTTTGGTCCGGTAAGCCAGATCATTATCCGAGGTGGAGTGAGGAGACAGGCGGTACATCATCGCTTCAATAAGCGTTGGCCCCTCGCCACGAATAGCACGTTCACGCGCTTCCTTGACGACTGCATACACTGCCAGCGCATCGTTACCATCGACCCGAACCCCAGGGAATCCGTATCCCAAAGCACGGTCGCTCACCTTGCCTGCCATTTGCTTATGAATCGGAACTGATATCGCATATTGATTGTTTTCACACATAATGATGACTGGCAGCTTCTGCACACCTGCAAAGTTACAGCCTTCGTGAAAATCCCCCTGGTTGCTGGAGCCTTCACCAAATGTAACGAACGATACAAAATCCTTCTTCTGCATCTTGGCAGCCAGTGCTACACCCACTGCGTGTGGAACCTGCGTCGTCACCGGACTGGAGCCTGTCACAATTCGCAGCCGTTTACTGCCGAAATGACCGGGCATCTGTCGGCCACCGCTGTTGGGATCATCCGCCTTGGCAAATTGCGACAGCATCAGTTCGCGTGGCGTCATACCGACCGCAAGTACGAATCCGTAATCCCGATAATAGGGAAGAAAATAGTCCTTCTCCCGGTCCAGTGCAAAAGCCGCACCTACTTGTGCCGCCTCCTGCCCAATGCCGGAAACGTGAAAATTAATTTTCCCTGCCCGTTGCAGGAGCATGTTGCGCTCGTCAAACCTTCTTGCGAGCAGCATATATCTGTACATGTCAATAACTTGTCCGTGAGTCAGTCCCAGCTGTTCATGTCTGAAGCCAGCGTCTACAGCGCCTTTTGAACTCATTGAGGCACCTCCTTAAGTGTCAAACATCCTACTACCAGCACCTAGTACCATCTTGTCTTAAAACCTGGTACTAAACTCTGGCTAACCCCATTATAATCCTTTTCTCCCCAAAAAGAAAAGCACCGATTTATTAAGATAAAATTATATCCCTATCGCCTGTCCATCAACCGCCAGCATCGCTTCTCCCAAAATCTCCGACAATGTTGGATGCGGATGAGCCAGTTGTCCGACTTCCCATGGCGTAGCATCCAACAGCTGCGCAAGAGCCGCCTCGCTGATGAGATCCGTTACATGTGTACCGATCATATGTACACCGAGAATATCATTCGTCTTCTCGTCGGCAACCACTTTGACAAAGCCATCCCGGCTACCGTACACCAGCGATTTTCCGATAGCTTGAAAAGGGAACTTCCCTGTCTTCACCTGATGTCCACGCTCACGGGCTTCTTGCTCTGTCCAGCCGACACTGGCTGCCTCAGGACGTGTATAAATACAACGCGGAATCAGATGATTCGGTACGCTGTGAACCACTTCGCCGGACAGATGATGGACAGCCAGCAGCCCTTCATGGCTCGCCGCATGCGCCAGTTGTAAGCCTCCGATGCAATCCCCGATCGCATAAATATGCGGCTCATTCGTCTGCAAATGCTCGTTAACCGATATAAAGCCACGCTCTACTCGGATATCCGTATTTTCCAGCCCAATATTTTCCACATTCGCCTGACGCCCCACCGAAATAAGCAGCTTGGAGGCGCTGAGCGTTTCGGTTTCGTCTCCCTTTTGCACGTCAATCTGTACGCCTTCCTCATCCTTACCGTACGTTTCAGCCAGCACTTGCGAGCCCGTCAGAACCTTGACTCCACGCTTGGTTAACAGGCGCTGCATTTCACGCGAAACATCCTCGTCCTCGGTTGGAATAAGCCGATTCGCCGCCTCGACCACCGTAACCTCTACGCCAAAATCGTTCAGCATGGAAGCCCATTCCACGCCAATAACGCCACCACCTACGATAATCAGGGAAGCAGGCAGTTCCTCCATCGTCAACGCTTCGTCACTGCTCAAAATAAATTCGCCATCCGGCTCCAATCCGGGCAGTGCACGCGGGCGTGATCCCGTTGCAATAATAAGATGGGTAGGAACAATCGTCTCCATCTCGCCATCTTCCAGCTCCACGGCAACTGCGCCGCTTTTTGGTGAAAAAATAGACGGCCCAATCACGCGCCCTTTGCCGCTCAGCACCGTGATTTTATTTTTACGCATCAAAAATTGCACGCCCTGATGTAGCTGCTCCACAACGGCTACCTTGCGCTCCTGCACCTTAGGGAAAACAAGCTGCGCTCCCGAGGTCTCAATGCCGTATTGTGCACTTTCCTTAATCGTCGCATATACCTCCGCACTACGCAGCAAAGCCTTGCTCGGGATACATCCACGATGCAGACAGGTTCCACCTAGCTTGTCCTTTTCAATAATAACGACTTCCTTGCCGAGCTGGGCTGCACGAATGGCTGCCACATATCCCCCGGTTCCCCCGCCCAAAATTGCAACATCACAATGTATAGTCATACTTCTCCTCCATTAACATTGATTATATATAGCTTATTGTACTCTCTTTATTTCTCTGTACAAAATATAGTGTTTATGCATAGACTATGGGCCGTCTAGCAACCCGCTCGCGGCATCTGACATATATTATTCATACAAGGCGTCCCGCAACTTGGTAGACATCCTCGGCGTTTGGGCTGATTTGGCCCGTAGTGCTTTACGAAACGATTCATTTTGCTTGCGCAGAAGATCCAGCTCTGTCTCCAGCTCCGTGATCAACTCCTGTGCCTGTGGGCTTACCAGCCCTTGCTCCAGTAATGCTTCTTTTTTGGCACTATAATCCGTATCATTTTGGTTCATGCCTGTCCCCTCTTCCCTCTATTCCACTATACTTCACCATATCATGCTCACGGCAACAGGGCAATGACATCCACATTTACGTTCAAAGAATAGATATACAATAACATGTCGAAAAACAATATATTTTCTCTAGTCTGTTTGCTGCACATTATGGTAATCTATAATGGCCTTTTCTTTCGGGAATGATGATTCACAGCGTTATGCGCATGTTACAGAAAGGGGAATTCGCGTTGCCTACAGGACGAATTACGATCATTACAGGCCCCATGTTTAGCGAAAAATCCGGCGAACTGATTCGCCGCTGTCAAAAATTAATTCAATACGGGCACCGTAAGGTGGTCGCTTACAAACCGGCTGAAGATAACCGCTACGCCAAGGATGAAATTGTAAGCCGCATCGGATATCGGCTGCCTGCCATCTCCATTCCGAAAAAACTCACAGATGAGCTCGTACAACGGATTTTGGAAGAAACGAAGGATGCCGATGTGGTCGCCTTTGACGAAGTACAGTTTTTCAGTCGTCATATCATGACGTTGGTGGAGGAGTTAGCTTACTGTGGCAAGCATGTAATTGCAGATGGACTCAATTTGGACTACCGGGGTAAGGAATTCGGATATGTCGGCGGTTTACTCGCCATGGCAGATGACATCGAAAAGCTAGCTTCCTTTTGTGCCGTATGCGGAAGTTCGGAAGCTGTATATACCCAGCGTATGGTGAACGGAAAGCCTTCCACTGTAGGACCCATTGTAATGATTGGCGACTCAGAGGCGTATGAGCCACGTTGCCGTAATTGCTTTATACCACCCCATAAAGTGAACTGCGATTAGTACGGAAAATTTGCCGTCAGGCTGCGATAAAGGCACGACAACCAGCAGATTTTTTTCTTGTATTTTTTTGGAACGATTCGAGCAATTACCCCGTATATCCGGTTAAGCTGTACAAGTTTTCTTAGTTTTCGTTTGAACACTATGACCATGATATGATCGGGGGCTTACTTATGAGTTTTTTCAACAAGATCTTGGCTAGCGCAGGAATCGGTTCAGCAAAAGTCGATACATTGGTGGACCAGGCCGTGTATGTCCCTGGTGAGGAGCTTAGTGGCATCATGCGCATCAAAGGCGGTAAAATTGATCAGGAAATCGGCAAAATTGACATCGAACTCAAAACAGAATATATCGAAGAGCACGATGACAAGAAAACCACTTCCACCTGCTGCATCGCTCGGGTCAAGGTATCCGACGGCTTTCATTTAAAGCAAGGACAGGAGCTTGAAATCCCTTTTTCTTTTCGGTTGCCATTGGAAACACCTGTCACTCATGCCAAACAGCCCGTATGGCTGGATACAGCATTAGACATCGGTATGGCCTTGGACCCGACCGACCGTGATTCGCTCAAAATCGAGCCGCATCCTTATATGAGTACGGTGTTTGAGGCCGTTCACCTGTTGGGCTTTCGATTCCGTTCCTCCACCTGTGAACGTCATCCCAAGCTGGGACGCGGTGTTCCGTATGTACAGGAATTTGAATTTACGCCCGGATCGGAATATGCACGCGATATCGAGGAGTTGGAGCTAATTATGCAGTTGGAGCCTGAAGGCGTGCATGTGCTTGTGGAAGTGGATCGCAGAGGCAGAGGGTTATCCGGCTGGCTGGAGACTGCATTTGATATGGACGAGCGTCATGCCTGGTTGAGCTTAAGCAGACAAGAGCTGTCTTATGGACCAGATCATATCGCAGATGCGCTGGAGGAACTGATCGACAGACAGATTCGGTAAATATGTAGATATAACAAAAAAATCCCCGCCGTTTAACTCACGGTTGGGGATTTTTATGCTCTTCAAAATACTCTGCCGTTTCCGTATCATCTGCATCGGCTAAAGTGGCAACATGTCCTGTCGTTCCGCCTTGTGCTTGCAATCCTTGCATACCCCGTACAGAGAACCATTGTCATCTGCGTAAAAGGTTAATTTGTCTTCTTTTTTACAAAAGGAGCATTTCTGCTTGCCCGTGCCCTGGATAGAGTCAGACAGTCCAAACCCAGATTGGTCTTTAACACCTGTTGCGTCTGTATTCTCGCGGGAACCGGAAGATACCTTAGACTTGGACACGTTTCCGATGCGGGATTGTCGAACAGGCTTACGTGGACGAAATTCAACGACATTACTGCCCCGCTGTTCATTCACTTGTTTTTTGCTGCTGCGACCACGCCATGCCATAACAATCCAACCCAACGCCACCAACAACACGCCGACGATCACCCAAGTTAGACTATTCCACATGCCTTCATCCCCGCCTTTGCTTTAAAATCTTTTGGTTTGCTTCCATTTCCTCGTACAGTACAAGCTTTATCCTGTTTCGTCTAACGGAATCCCGTTCAATACAATAACCTTGCCTATAACCTTATCCATTGAAATATATCCAGGAAAACGACTGTCTGTGCTGTTCATCGGATTGTCTCCAGTACAAAAACGCTATCCCGTCGAAGTCCAATAACCCTTTTTACAAATTGTACATCATCCTTCTAAAAAACGATAATATCCCCTCGCTGAAAACTGTATCCCTTAAAGCTCTGCTACTATGCCTAGAGTCCTTTTGACATCTTCAATACCCAATTTATATTATAGCGTTTCAAATTCAAATGCTCCTGTCATGTTGTACATGTTAGCCAATCCAAAGCATATATAACCTACCCCGGCTTGATAAGAAAGCATCGCTTGTCTCATAATCAAGTTCTTCTTCCCATACATGAACAATCACTATTTTCTCGGGCATAGCCACGTCTAACACAAGTTTTTCCTCTTTTCTAAAAAGTCGATTTATTTTTATCCATAATCTTCCTCCTCAAAACATACAATCCCATCATTATATCGCTTCCATCGCCCTTACAAAATAAAAAGAGACAGCGTGTTATTACACACACTGTCTCTGCTGAATCTCAGCTTAATCTATGTTGATCCGAATTATACTTTGAACTTGCCGATTTGTCCTTGAAGGTCCTCTGCCATGGTAGACAGGTTTCTTGCAGATGAAGCAATTTCCTCCATGGATGCCAGTTGCTCTTGTGTTGCAGCAGACACATGCTGTGTTCCGGCTGCAGCTTCCTCAGCAATCGCTGAAATTTGCTTGACAAAACCAACAACTTCATCCGTACTTGCAGACATTTGCTCTGATCCAGCGGATACCTCTTCAATCTCACTCGCTACTTTATTAACAGTTTCCTGAATCAGTTCAAAAGAAGCACCTGCATTCTGAACGACTTCCCGACCTATCATGACATCTTTTCCATTGGACGCTACAGCCTCGATCGCATGGGCGGTGTCCTTTTGAATTAAACCAACAAGTTCTGTAATTTGTTGAGCAGAATGAGCCGATTGTTCAGCCAACTTGCGCACTTCACCCGCAACTACAGCAAATCCGCGACCGTGTTCTCCTGCGCGGGCCGCTTCAATCGCAGCGTTCAGAGCAAGAAGGTTGGTCTGACTCGAAATATTGGTGATTACATCAATAATCTTGCCAATTTCATCTGAACGCTCCCCCAATCCAGCCATAAGACCAGCCAATCCCTCCATGGAGTGATTTACAGCGTTCATCTGCGTAACAGCCTGTTGAATCAATTGGTTACCTTCAGCTGATTTGTGGGCCGCATCCTGAGCAGATGCAAATACATTTTGCGCACGGATAGCAATTTGTTCTACACCGATGGACATTTCCTCAATAGCCTGAGACGACTTGGTCACCATATCCACCTGTTCGCCCGTTCCTGTAGCTACTTCTTGTACCGTTTCGGTTATTTGTGCAGAAGCTTGGCTATTTTGCTCTGCGCTGGCCGTCAATTCCTCTGAGGATGTGGTTACCATTTCAGTCGTCTTACTAACCGATTGAATCAATTGGCGAAGGTTTTCAACCATCGTATTAAAGGAATGTGCCAACGTGCTAATCTCATCCTTACCCTTCACGACGATAGCTTCACCTGTGAGATCACCCGATGCAATGCTTTCAGCAGCACGACTGATTCGCAAAATGGGTTTAGTAATAATTTGGGCGATGATGAATGCCATAATCAGTGCCAATACAATAGCCGCAATACTTAAAACGACGACCATTTGTCTACCTGAGGTAAAGTTGTCAACGCCTTCTTGCGTAATCTGTTTTGAGCCATCTGAGTTCAGCTTGATGAGCTCTGTGATCTTATTGTTCGCGCTATCCCATAGTGCATAGGATTCTTTGTGCAGAATGCTGGATTGAACATAATCGTTAGCTTTCCCTGCTGCAATCACTTCTGGCAACTTATTTAGGTAATCTGCATATTTTTTGGAGAAATCATCATACATTTCACGTTCTTTAGGAGTAGCAATTAATTTTTCATATGTTTTCCGGCCGCTCTCGATCTTTTTCAAAACCTTATCGTATTCCGCCTGAACTTTCTCCACTTCTGCCGGGTCGGTTTCTACAACAATATTCAAGGAAAGCCGTTCTACATCAGATATATCACCGTTTAGCGTTCCCAGGATAGTCACACTTGGCATCCAATGGCTATCAATTTCCATCGAAGTGTCACCCAAGTTCTTCATTTTTGATATGGACACCAAACTAATGATGATCAATAAAGCAATTACCGCAAGAAAACCCAATAACAATTTTGCTCGAATGTTAAATTTCATACGTTCTCCCTTCAATCTCTTCATAGTACATATTATATCGACATGAATCGACACATTGTTTATATCAATCTAAAGAGATTTTTCAGAACTGTTTCCAAAAGGAAAATTTTACTTGTGATAATTAGTGAAGCTGATTCTGGTTTGTTTTATAAACAGCGTGGAATGTATGCTTAAAACCCTCATTTACCCATTCTATGATTTAAAATAGCTTTTTTTGATGAAGCATTAGCCTTCACAAATATCAAAAATACCGTTATTTATTGGATTTTTCACAACCCCAATAAATAACGGTATCAATTGGTATGCTACATATAAGTTTATCGATTCAAAACAGCCAAGCTCGGAACAATCATTCTAACCCTTTCAGGAAACTTTATTCTCAATCCGCAGCTTATCTGCCACCATCGCAATGAATTCGCTATTCGTTGGCTTGGATTTGGAGATATTAATCGTATACCCAAACAGGTGAGAGATGCTGTCAATATTGCCGAAGCCTTACGCATCAAGGTTTTTGAGGTGATTTAAAATAATATATTCATAAGTTATATGCAATCAATTTTTATCAATTGGTTGGTTTATGGTCAAGTAATTTAGTGGCTAATTTGTTTTACAGTCTTAACCATATCATAGCAATTATAAAAAAAATCAATTTATGAATGTAGCATACCCCCATAAAAAACTGCCCGAAGGCAGTAAAATAAACAAATACTATGATCTAAAATTAAAAATTTTATCATGCACCAAAATTATCTTATAATTATCAAAGACGTCTTCCTCAACAAAAAAACTTACCTTTTTATAAATTGATTGTCCCAGCCCGTTTGTCGCGTTAACATCATAAAGCAATTCAATTTTGTAATGCTTATCTGTTGCTGATTTCATTACCATATCCTGTTCACTCTCTGAACCTCAGTCAAATCAGTAAATTGACGTTTCAGGCTCCACAATTTGAATATCTTCACCATATGTATCTTGCCAACTTTTAATCTCTTTTTCACTTAAAATTCTTGGTCTGCCTCTACCTGCATTTTGTCTTGATTCGTTCAAATTATTGCCTCCAAATTTTGTGATCAAATGTTGATTTTATAAGCTATCCATTGAATACTAACCAGATGAATCCGTAGATTAAAGACATTAGCCCTATAATACCCAACAAGCAAAAAAGTAAAAGCATAAGAACAAATTTTTTACCGTCCATGATTAACACCTCATTATAGAAATAAGTCGGCTACTTCATTACATCTAATCTACAAACCGCCTCTATGGTAAGTCTATGCTGCTGCATGGGAAACGTAAAGATGAGTCCCCAAATTAATTTTAGCGCTATAATACCCATAATTTATGTACAACAAAGCCAAGGAATCAAAATCAGCTTCCACATCTTTTTGCTGCTTATGTAACTGTAAACAATAAAGAGAATCCAAATTACAGACAGTCACTTGTGACTGGATGACGTAGCAATAGCGCAGCGCTTGCGGAGAGCCTTTTGGACTTGACCTTTAAAAGCTTTAAGTGCAAGGGAAACTCAGTGGCAATAAAACTATTCCGCAACGCTGCATAGTAGTATTACTTGTCACCGTTTCCCCTCTTGCCTACGGCAATTCACCCCTTTGCTCCTGATTTTGTTTTTTTCAATTTGATTATGGTATCCATGCTCTGGACGCACAAAAAGCTATATAAACAAAGAATTATTTATCAATTTTATGGATTGTGGGTATCTATATAGGCATTTTCCCACCGTTTGGACGCAACATTTAGTCAAAAACTATATGTTTAGCCAATATCCAATACCTCTTGTTATAGTTTGGATTGGCATCACCATTATCTAATCGTCTTCTTCTATCCTTGTTCATCTTAGAATCATTGTTTATATTGTATGGTAGACTATTCTTTTGAAAATATATATTGAATTGCTCAACATCTTTTTGTTGTCTGCCTCTTCCATCACGCAAGTCTACTTTTTTAATTAATTCTGCTTGTTCTTCCTTGTATAAACGTTTACCTACAATTGTATCTAAGTAATCGGTAATATCAGCCTTTTCATATGTATCATCCAATATTGTATATGTATCTTGTTGGAGCTTCATTTTTATGTAGTTCATATATCCATTTTCTTCACTGACTACTTGTTCAAAAAACTGCTTGTCATAGATTTCTTTGAAGAACATCAAATCATTGATAGCTTTATCATATCCAACTTCATTATTTACTGGACGGTCATATACAATACGATTAGGCTGTTTCCTATACTTCTCCACATAGTTTGATGTTCCATGTTCTTGTAGGTATAAGGCAGGTTCGATCTGTTTGTCACAGTCTCTGATCAGTTTGTTCAACATTTTATTCGAGATATTTTTGATGATTACAGTGACTTTATCTGATTGGTCGACGATCCTCTTCCTACCCTAAGCACTGAATCAGAACGTCTATATCCATAATATCGACAATCACATACTTGATTAGTTTATCCTTTAGATTGATGCCATTGTCTAGGGTAGATGTGCTGAATACAAACTGTTCGTCAAACTTTTCATCAATCAGCATCTTACTAACCTTTTCTTTGTCCATGTGCTTTTTCTCTGGAGCAGTTCCAGAAGGAGAACAGACAAACATAGAGTTTTTAAATGTATCATGTAGTTTGAACGCCTTAGCTGAACTTTTAGTGAAACAGATCGCTTTGTGATTCTTGGGTATTTGACGTAGAAACTTTTCCAACACTTTGTCATTCTGATAGAAAATCAATTCCTTGATGTGACTGTAATCATGAGGAATAGAATAACTTTCGTGTTTTATATTTTTATACTTTAAGAATGCAATCATTGCATCAGCAGTTGCAGACATACATATTCTTATTTTACTTGTTTCATTGATCATCGCATAAAATGAATCTTCGGTGTTCTTGTTGTACCTTGATTCAGTTAGAAAATAGTGAAACTCATCGCATACTATGTACTTATAGTCCTCTTTGACAACCACACTATTTTTAAGTAGCTCCATTCATACTTTTGATACAAGATAATTGTAATTACATCCGACTTCCCATCCCTTTTAATTTCCTCTTGAAACTGTTCATTTAGCCTAGTTCGATTGAGAAAGAAAAGAATCCTAGCTCTCTCTTTCTTAGCTATGGGATAGAGTTCATTTTTTATAAAGTGGCTTTTACCAACACCTGTGCCAGCTTCAATTGTAATAATATCTCCACGTTGCCACTTGTGGATATGCTCAGTTAGTACATCTGAAACAGTAATCCTTTTCCTTGTTGATTGTGTCAAAATTTCTCCTTTCTGTTCATTAAATAAATATCTTTAATTAAAGATAAATAGACAGTTTACATAAACTAATGACGTTGTACCTATAGAAATATAGACCACTCCCTTTATTTTTCAGTTTTCAAAGATCACACAACAAATAAACTTAACGATCTAATATCAGAAAGAATAAATAAAACAACATTAAGTTTGCCAATCCTAAAAATAATTTTATTCCGACTATCCAATCTAGTATTCATCTCATTTACTTACTGTGTTTTAAATCTACTTTGTTAATTGTATTCGTGGTAATGCAATATGTATTGTCTACTACTTAACTTTTATTCCCTTTGATCCCGTTTCACTTTCGCCTCACTTTGTCTCTCCTTTCAATTTATTGTTTTCTCTCTATCACTATCTAGCATAGCATATATTCCCTTAATTACAATTTTTTTATATACTCCATTGATATATTTTTTCGGCTATAAAGTTTATCGATACAAAATAGCTATATATATAAGGAAGCGAAAAATTCCGATCACCATTTTGTTGGGCGCTCTGATCACCTACCCAAGCGCAACAATTTGTCACGGTGGTATTGGAGCATGGTGAGTTAAATTTGACGCAAGGTGGTTGTAAATCTTATTCC
>NZ_PNXQ01000016.1:847514-860942 GCF_005217525.1 Paenibacillus terrae
ATTGGATAACTACAAAAAAGCTCACTCCTTTTTATTGTTAAAGGAGCAAGCTTCGTAGATTAATTGTCTTCTGAATCTTCATTCCATAATTTATCAAACTCTTCGTCCGTCAATCCATCCTCTTTTGTATGAGGAGCATAATAATGTCCATTAGGATCAATTAGATATTTGACCTGTGCCTCTGCGTCTGAGATCACAATTGTATACTCATCATCTGCTTGGAATACAGTTAGAATTATATTTACCATTACAAGCCAAACTGGAAGATTGGAATCGTCAAACTGATTATAAAATTTTACAGTACGTTCCTTTGTACTGTCTATGGTTCCAGAAAGATTGTACTTTTCCTTGTATTCCTCAGCTATTTGCACAGCTCGTTCTGCTGTAAGATGTTTATTTATCTTTTCACTCATTATTTTCAAAACCTTTCCAGCCCGGTGGAGGCCATTCCCCGTTTCTTAATTTATAGATATATTTTTGC
The DNA here is from genome assembly GCF_005217525.1 of Paenibacillus terrae. Taxonomy (GTDB): domain Bacteria; phylum Bacillota; class Bacilli; order Paenibacillales; family Paenibacillaceae; genus Paenibacillus; species Paenibacillus terrae_C. Next base: position 847,996 of record NZ_PNXQ01000016.1, read on the forward strand.
GAAAAAAGAATTTCCCCCTCATTAAATAACTCTTTATTTTTCATAATTTCATTATAAACGAACTCTTCTCTCTCAAGAGTCCTTTGTTGTAAATAGTTATCTTTCCCTAGTTCCTTCCACTGCTTGGCATGATAAGACTCATGTATTGCGCTCAAATTTGTCGGTTCTTTTCTCAGAACTATTTCTCCTGTAGCTGGATTAAAACCAGCCGCAGCACTTTCAGGCAAAATTTTATCTTTCTTATCAATCAAAACCTTTATATCTATTGCATCCATTTCTTTTTTAAATGACTTCATTTCACTCACATTCATAATTCTGTGCCCAGTTGGCGTCACCTTTCTCTGACCACTTACAGGCATCTCTTCCCACGATTTCAAATCTAGGTCATGGCCTTTGGGAAATGCTCTAACTTCACCGTTAAACTTGATTGTATTACCAATCCCAAGTTTAGGCTTGATTATTGAACTAACTCCACCCACCATTCCTGCTGTACCGATCATATTAGCCCAGTGTTCCTTTGACCAGGCATCATTGGGATTAAATGCTCCCTGAATCATGCCCGTTACTCCAAATGTACCGAAATTGAGCATGTCATTCCATGAATCGTTTTGTTTAGCTGCTCGTTCCATGTATCCTTGATACATTCCTTTTGGAATACCATACGTCATATAATCTAGGAAGCTCCAGACTGAATCGAATTTCTTCTCATAGCGAACTGAGTTAGCGGCTACAAAATCCTGACCTAGCTCTGTCAAACTATCTGCCGATTTCTGAAACGCATTCCGTGTATCTGGAGCAGGAACAGCACATGAATTAGGTGGAGGCGGTAAACAACTCGCGTCAATGTTACCTGCTTCCATCAGATCAGCTAATCTGAATTTATCTGCATGGTGACGCAATTCTTTTGCTATAGAGTCCGTAAGTGTAACAAAGTCATTCATATTCTTCTGAGATATTTGGAAACTGTAGTAAAAGCGCTGTTTGGTTGTACCGTCCCACAACCGTTCCATAGATGAAATTTGTTGTACTAAATTACTATTCATTTGAGTTACTAATTGTTGTGCCTGTTCGAAATGCTTGGAGACAGTCATTAACTGCTCAGGCATTACTCTAATAGTTGTCATAATATACCTCTGGGTTTGAGTTCGTTATGACATAATAACACAATTCAAATTTATGGAAAATAACCTTAACTCCTAATTGTTATGTGAAGGACTAACCTTTCTACCTATGTCTAAAGGCTTATAGTTGTTGCTTTAAATTTTGATCCTCAACCATATCCTGCAATTCAAGAATAAGTGTCAGGAGTTTTTTATAGTTGTGTAGCTGCTGCTTAGTAATGCCAAGTTCTTGTGCAATATCGGCTTGTGTTTTTTGCTGAGTAAAATTATTTGACTCAGCACTTTTATCTTTGTATTGATTGCTTCCTTCTAGATTGGCGCTTCCATCCCTCACTCCATAAATCCTTTCCAATTCAACAATACATTTGGCAAGCTCCAGCTATACATACTAAAAAGGCTAGACGGACAATCCCATCTAACCTCTTACTGAACTGATTACATGATTTAGTGTTCTGCCTTATTTCCTATTGATCCATATTTAAGAATGATTAAATTCCCCCGTGGTGACCTGTTGGTTCATAATTAGACCCATTTTAGGAGTGCATTATTTCAAAGCATTTTTAATTCAAATTTTGTTACATGTCTATGCCCCACCAACTTGATCATGAAGTTGGATGTGACTATGCGACTGAACAGGCACAGTAACAATAAACAAAAAGCTAGCTGCGATGATCAGCAGTACCATTTTTTTCAACATTGTCTAACCACACCTTTTCTAATAGTTTGAAATGCTCTTCTCTGCTCTCAGGAAGCGCATATGCTTGGAAATGTGCAAAAAGCCCTGTACAGTTTATAAAATAAGTCTCATTATTTAGTGTATGATAACTTACCATTGAATACATCAAGTATTTAAAGCCATCGTTATACATCGACCGATACAAATAATAATAAGCTAACTCGTATTCAAATCGGGCAAACTGCTCTGGTATGACTTGCTTAGTATACATGTCAGATGATGGCTGTCCCATTTGCACAAAAGAGTCAATGAGCGTCTCGAAACGTTCAAGTACGTGATTCACATCTAACTTAAATCGGTTAGCAGCAAACATTACGTTCAGCAGCTTAGTGACCATTTCTTTATCGACTTTAGATGCAGCAATGTATTCAATATAATCTGGAAGCACACTTGTATCTCCAGACAGGAGTTTATTAACGTAAATATTACATTCCGCCCAATCTTGAAACAGTTTTATCCAGTGTGAAGTATCCTCATCCGTCTCTAAGACCCAATCCAAATCTGCGTAGGCGTATGTAAATTGTAGAGCTTGTTGGTAATCACCTTGAGCTTCACAGACACTGGCACACAATAAATCAGCATAAGTGATGTACACAAACATGGGACGACTCAGCTTATCAGTAGAGTCGGTGTGTTCTCGGCTGTCCTGTTTATGTTTCATCGCATATTGGATTTCCGCTTTCGTCTTCATTTTTTTAGCTATTTCATCAACCTTGTCCCATATACGCAAAGACCTATACACGTTAGCCAAATCCTTCAATGCGTCAAGCTGGTCTATTTCATCTAGTCTCTCAACAAAGGCTTCAAATATCGTAGCTGCCCTAAGATTACGATTCTGATCGTCTCCAACCTGAATCGTGAACATGCGATATTGACAGATTGCCAAGTTTTCAGAATGTTGGTACTTCTCACCCTCAGCGATGTTCTCGTATAGGTAAGCCGCTGCTTCATTATAACCTTCTTCATAACAATCCTCGGCTAATTCAAAGAGATATTGGAGATAGTTCGGTTTATCCAGTAGTATACTTACTACTTTTTGCAAACAGTCTACGCGCTGAAACTGCACACAGCGATACAAGAACGGACTAATTCTTTTCCAGTTCAGCGGTGCATCTATAACATTTTCTTCAACATATCTTTCATAAAAATAATCCGGCGGTAAATTCATGCCCATCGTGATTCTATCTAATTGGTGCATCGAAATAGAACGATTGCCCGTTACAATACCGCTCACTGTGCCCGGATTCATGCCAGCGATGTGTCCAAACTTGGTCATACTCAATCCTTTCTGTCTCAGGTAGGTTTGAATTTCTGTGCGTATCGTGGGTGTGATTTTCATGGATAAGCCACCCTTTCAGCATAAAATCGTCATATGATGCATAGTTAAATAAATTATGTAATTAAGAAACAAGTAGTAAAATAGGTTTGCTTTATTGCTCATGATTATACCATCTTCTGGAACAAAATCATATACCTCTCATATATTTACTTAAGATACCTTTTATGATAGTTTGCAAAGATTCCTTGATTAAGGGTATCATCATTTTGCCAAGCGATTTGTTCTATACTTATAGTAGAAAATAGCGGTACTACTCAAACCATACAAAGTTACCAGATTGAACATTGATACTCATTTTCCTTTGTAATTTATTTATAGATTCACCTTAAAATTGATGTATGAAGCAGCTCAATAACTTTCCTTCAATCTGCGTATTGTATCGAGTCAAAAAATAACCTGAGTGTGGAGGTGGAAGTGCTAGGGGCAATTCTGGAAATTAAACAGGCGTTTACGATGTAAAATACCCCCCACCCTATTTTATTGTAACTGCTAATATTGGTCAGCAGAGACATAAAAAAAGCCTAGACAGTATTCCATCTAGGCTTGTAACCCTGTACGTAGTGTACACATATAAAATTTTATCCTACTTGTTGCTGTTGCTCATATTCCTTTACCCTACGATAGAATGTATTAGGTTTCATATCCACACGTCTCATTGCTTCAACCGCTGTTATGCTGCCTTCCTTCCATTCCTCATATACCATAATGAAGTCATTACTTATTGCCTGTTTAGGCCGACCAAATACCACACCATTGTTTTTAGCTGCTGCTATCCCTTCGGTTTGTCTGCCATTGATCTTCTCGCGTTCACGTTCTGCCATGTAGCTAAGCAGTTCAAGCACAATACTGGATATAACTTTCTCTAAGCCATTATGGTATTGTCTAGTGTCAAGAATTGGCATATCAAGAATAACTATATGTGCGCCTATCTCGTGCGTTATATCTTGCCATTCACGTTTGATTTCTTCTGCATTCCGTCCAAGTCTGTCCAGTTCCTTGATGAACAGAATGTCGCCTTTCCTAAGCACACTCTTCAATGCCTGATACTGTGGTCTGTCAAAATTCTTGCCGCTTTTCTTATCAATAAAATAATCACGTTCCATGATACCCAAATCTTGCATTGCTTCCAATTGTCTAGCTTCGTTCTGATCTTTCGTTGATACTCTTATGTAACCATAGTGTCTAATCTCACCCATATGGATCATCCTTTGCTATGTCATTGATTATATTATAGCAAAAGCATGTCAAAATGTATAAAAATATATATGAAATGTTTCAAAATATTTTTTATACTATTTGACATGTAACATAACCACTTATGACATATACTAGACTACTATTGTAAAAGGTATACTTTATGACATAGTATTAAAATCGTACATCAATAATCCAAGTACGACGAAAAGGACGACAGTAGTCGTCCAGACATTTTTAGATATAAAACTTAATATGAAAAGAAGCAATTCCATACTGGCTTTTCATATTAACTACTCATTATCTTCTTCCTTGATATAAGTAGCGTCATATTGAATGATTGCTTTTGTTTTATCTGTAGTCTTTAAACCATTATAGACTACTTCATCTTGACTAAAATTTTCTTCAGCATGAAGTGTTTTTACAAACAAACCATCCTTAGTTGAAATCTTATCAGGAATTCTAAGTTCCTCTAATACTTCTGGGGGAACAGGATCGTAAGTAACGCTTTCGTTTCGAATAGGAGCATCATTATCAGCATGTACACTATTTGAAATAACTCCAGTTAATACACTAGCACCTACCGCCAGAATAATTAGCCCACAAGTTGTTGCTTTGAATTTCACAGCGACACTTCCAATCTATTATTTTGTGTATCCATTTCCTGATATGGATAACTTCGTCTGATTTGTGATAAATAAATACACTGGATTACTTGATGTGCCCTGAGGAACATCATAGAATGTAATGGTTGTTGCGTCACCAGTAATGTTACCATTGACCTGAATTACTTCTGACTTTTTCTTAAAGTCTTTAGTTAAAAACTGATAGTTAACTACAGCTGGTGTACCCCAACTACCAGTGTCCTGTACTACGTTAAGAGTAATCTTGCCAGATCTATGAGTCGGTAGAGGACTTGAAGACCATACCTGGCTACTTACATTACCAAACCTATAACTTATATTTTGACCATCTGTATCCATTGGAGTAATTATAGAGTTTTTTGAATTATCTGTCAAAATTGGTGGGTTGGATGCAAGATAAGCATCATTGCCTGTTGTACCTAAATTAATGACTTGTACATCGGAATTTGAACTAGATACAGCAGTCGATGCACTTTCAATTGAAGAACTGTCAGCCGAAGCTACGGCAGCGATAGGTAACACCAACGAAGTTGACATTAGAAGAGCGGCAATTTGCTTTTTCATTAATAAATAACCTCCAATAATATTATTTTATAGAAACTTTTTTTGCATAAATACATACAAAAAAGTGACTAACTTGTGAGTATGTAATCAGACAAAAGCAGATTATAGCAAATCACAGGAAACTCTACTCTAGTTGCAATAGATTCAACGAAAAATGGATAAAATTTCATTTAATTAGATAAAATTTCCTCACCAATATATTGAAATTATATCCATTACTTCAACCAAAGTCAAACTAATCAATTATTTTCAATACATTTATTATCATATAGTTTTAAATTAATATTTTGATGTTATCGTAATCAGTAATGAGGATAGGAGGTTGGTTGACGCTGTGTCAACCATTATAGGGGTATCGCCAACTTTGGAGACACTGTAGATATAACCTGTATCGACACCCATATCGAAGCTCAATCGTCAAACTTGACCATATATTCAAAAACTCCTTATTACGTATAGCTTTCTGAGTCATTATGGTTCAAAATTGTGCCTGAATATATTTACATCGTTGCCGTATCGAGAAAATAGCTAAAACATAGATAAACAAAGGGATTTGTGAAAAATTGCTTTGTATCGTGGTTTCAATCGTACGTACCGGAGAAAAATGTTCAGAAAAGCTTAATGCATCAAGGGATTATTGTATTTTTATAAATTAAATTTTGTGAAACTTAAAATCGGAATTTCCTTTATTCATCTATGTTTTTGAAAACACCAAAGACGTATCGTCAATCGTAACACGAATAGCGGAAAGGAAGAGCTATAATTGTCATTTTGATATTATCAATAAGAATTTTTTCACTTTCACTCTATCACTCTTACCACCTGAACTCTAATACAATTTGTCTCAAGGTTGAATCATAAATGCAACTCACGCAGCTCGCAGTCATAACCGCATCACTATCAACATGACTCTCCAGTAGTCTTACCCATCACTTTGTCTTCTAGATTGAACATCAAATTACCTCCATTTCTCTATAATATCCTGATTCGCTTCAGCGTAATAATTTCTACGTAATTTTTCAAAAGTTTTTGTTGATAAAGCATCATAAATCATGTATCTTCTACAGTGAAATATATTCCATATTTGGAGGTTGATTTCATAATGAAAAAGAAAATATTTTCTTTGAGTCTGGTTGCAATATTAAGTATTGTTGGAATATCATCTGTTTATGCTGCTGAATCTTGGGCCTATATCTCACCAAGTAAACTAACGGATACAACGACTGCAATTAATGGTAAGAATCAATATGGCAGATTCGGACTAGAAGTTACAAAGGGTTCCGCTAAGGCTACTCTTTTTGAGTCATGTAATGGTAACAGTTTCAAAAATGCTCACTCTATCGATATATACACAACAACAAAAAAAGCTAGTTTTCAAGATTACTGGATGAGTAACAGTTGTAAATATTATGTTGGGATTAATGGAGAATCGGGTACTGAAGTTGGTGTAGCATATTTAAAAGACACAACAAACTAAAAAATAAACCAAATGGGCTGGCAGCTAATTCCATCGTCAGTCCTTTTAATTCATCTACTCATCATGTCCTCTCTTCAATTCATTATGAAATACTGTGCTTAACACTTATGAATTTTACTATCTATAAAAGACTGTCTTCAAACATTCGTCATCCATACTTTCTCAGTCTCCTTTTCACACTTCGAGTGGTCGCCAAGCTGCCAACCCCCTCTATTACCTCTCAACGAAATACCTGTTGGTCATATACACGATTTCCCTTTCACAGTATCCACCATACCCTTCTTGCTGTCCAGAAACACAATCTCCCTGCATTCTTTACATCCCCATTTACTCCGCTTGTACGCTGATTCTTCTATATAGGAAGCTCCACATTTACATTCCACCTGAATCAGCACCTTATGTTGACTGTATGCTTCTGCTAACTGTTCAGTGGCCTTACTTGCTGCTGTAGGCTGTATGGCTGCAACATGTTCCCTTTGCTCTGAGTATTCATTATGTACCTTAAAATCTGCTACAAGGTCAGGATTCAATCCAAAATGTTCTTTGCCTACTGTAGTTACATATTTACGGCCTACACGATATGATTCTATCCATTCCTGTATTTGTTTAATGGATAGATTGACTGTTCCTTTGATACCGCTGTTTAGCGTGTAAGTCATTGTGTGATGCTGGTTTTGATTCATATATAATGCTGCTCCTTCTGAGGGCTTCTTTCAAAATCAAAAGTAATTTAACTAAACACTGATTCTAAAAACTCAATATCCTTCCTGTGATACTTTTCATCCATTTCTTTTCCATCCCATAGGTGCAATATCAATAACCCGTGCACAAGAAAGATAATGGACAAGTGTCGTCCTTTGTCTTTCTTGACGTATCTTTCGTTTTGTACCAGATAGCACATTAACTGCGCGCCAGCAAACCCTAATATAGTTCTACTAATATATCAATCTTAATCTCCTTTCGATAAAGTGACAATGTCAGGAATACAGATAATTACATTAATCTCAAACTTCCTAAGCATTATTATCAAAAAATATATTATTTCAAAACAATTTGCCCGGATCATTGGATACGCATGACAAAATCCTTTTAATCTAATTATAATATTATTTTTTGCTGTAATAACAAACCATTACACCGCTATAAAAGGAATATTTTTTAAGTAAATACAGTATCTATATCAATAGCTCCAAAAAAAGTATATAGCTCTTAAGAACTTTATTTTTGGTCAACTATTCCTATACAAAATTTTGTATTTAATGAGTAAAATAAGCATATTGTTTCTCTACTAACTTCAAGATGTGGATATGTGGGTATAATAAAGCGATTTAATACTGAGCCTTTGATCGCAATTAATTGCTCATCCAATAGTGTGGAGGAACTAATATATCCTTGGGAGGTATTTTTGTGAAAAGTTTTTTAGTTAAAAGTATGTAAGCGTTATCAGTCTTATTTCTGTTGTTGGGTTTTATACCTGTAGGTCAAGCCTCAGTAAGTGCAAATAGTGTTGGTACAGAGGAAAAAATTGCAGCGGAAAATGTTACAGTCAGTGATGACACATGATAGTTTTAGTGAAGATGATATGATTATTCCTGACATACTACCAACTGATAGTTTAATTGGTCCTTACGCCGAAATTGGTCCTACATATCCAGGCACAAACGTTTCAATGAGAATTGGTGATATCTTATACTCCACTAAGACTCTTGGAGGTTCTTCCAAAATTGTAGGTCATGTAGGCATTGTAAACTCTAATTTCAATGTTATTCATGTAACACCGGGAGAGAATGGCGGTGTAATAGATAATTTAACAGCTTATATGGCTAGGTACGGCAAAGGAGAAACTATTAAAGTTTATAGACCAAGGGACGGAAGAGGTGTCAATGCAGCTAAATGGGTAACAAATAATTATTCACGAGTAAATGAATATTTTATCAATCCATTTTCCAAATTAAGTACAACATCTCCTAATTATTGTTCGAAGTTTATATGGCAAGCATTTTACTATGGGGAAGGATTTGACTTTGTGGGTACACATAGTAGTGCTGATGTTATTGGATTCGTGATTCCAGCAGAAGTAACGATATCTAGTAATTTTGTTTATATAACTTCTTTTACAGCCCGTTAATAAGGCACTACTTAAGAGCTGTTCTTAAGAATTTTTAAAATGCATACGCAAAATATATGTAGAATAAGGATTCAGTTATCTGAATATTGTTTATTTAATTGAAATGAAAACTTCATTATGAACCCTATACTGGTATGTAAAAGGAGGTTCATACAGATTGAAAAAGAAAAAAATTTGGATTACTTTATTAATTTTGATTATCCTAGTTAGTGGTGGCTCATTTTTGGCTTTGCAAATAAAATTAAATTCCCTAGAGCAAGGCTTAAAATCATATCTTATTAATGAGAAGGGATACTCTGAATCTGATATTCTAAGCATTAAAGCAAGTCTTAGTTTAATGCCTAAATATCCTGTTACAGTTAAGTTTACAGATGACCCTAACACAGAATATATATTTACGGATAGAGATGCATCAGAATGGACACAGTTAAGTCCTAGTGATCCCAAAAGATAAACAAAGGCTATGCGGACTTGCTCGTAAGTTTGCAACGTTCGATGATGCTAATATGTTAATAACTCATGGTCTGATCATCCTTGTGTGAATGATGCCTGGTTACTTCATTCTTTAGGGATCAGACTATGAGTTGTTTTTACTTCTTTCCAGTATAATCTGTAAAATAGTAAACAATACATAATGTAAAATTTCACCTGTTAAGTTCGCTCAAATTTCAATTTTAAAATTTACTTTCAGCCACATATAATATTGTTACTAAAAACAAAACCGTGCTGCTCTTCTATACACTAAGTTCAACCAATCTATATCCATGTTACATAGCCTTTCTGTTGGCCTGAACCAGCAGCTTGAGGTTGATCTATTCATTATTCCAATCCTTCACGTACAGTCTTCCTTTGATTAACCGTCCAGTTTATGGTTTACTCCTTTATTTTTATTATTTTTAACCAATTATTCAAACCCAAAAAAATCCAGTCACTGTCAATATGGGGGTAACTGGATGGTAAAATTGGTGTTTTATATTGTCTTTCTGCAAAAGCTCGCTAAAATAGACTTCATTTTTCCAAACTACCTCATATGTTCATTAACCACATCAATTACATCAATTAATAGCTCCCAAACCTCTAGTACCATTTTTTTGATTTCACCTGATGAAGTATACACAATATGGTCTCCAGAAAGAGATTTAGTTATTCTATATTCTTCTCCCCCCAAGTTAGTCACTGGCCTCTCCTTATCTTTATAAAAGATTACACCTGATGTGGGAGACGAAGGAGGATGATTATGCGTAAAGTCATTTCTAATTCGTCTAAAATCTTTATAGATTGGCTTATCTATAATTTCTCTTAGGGCAAAGTAAAGCTGTTCATTTGATAATTTTACAGTACTTTCTGATTCCTTTTGATCCCAACATTTTTTAAAGGATGGCTCATACATGTTCCAATTATATAATCTATTACTAATATGAGATAATACATCTAAAGCAGAAGAAACTTTATAGAAGAAATTATCAACATAATAATCAAAATAAAATTTGAGAAAGTAATCCTTCTGTTCGAAATGAGGAAGTAGGCGAACAGTTCCCTTTCCCTTGACAAGCCACTCATCATCATTAATTCCTTGCTCAAATATATACAATAAATTAATCAGACTAAATTCTGCCTGTGCCACTTTATCAAAAAAAGTTGTAGACCATGTAGAGATATCTTAACCTTCTAAAAACGGGATCTTCGATTCGGTTATAGATAATTGATTATCTTTTCTTAAAGGTATTCTTAATTCTTGATCAAGGCGTAAGTAATCATCATACTTTGGATGAATCAAGTTATATAATTCCTCCACTTATTCAACCTCTCCTTTTATTTGAGATAATTGTTCTAATCAAAATATTAGCCTATGTCTCGTTCATTTATTCTTAGAATAACATACACTCCACAATCAACATACTCCTGAGATGCTCTCACGTTCGTTTTAAGGTTGTTAATTATATTATGAATAGGGAATTGAAATCCCCGTAACTCTCACCTGTGTTGCCTTAACGCTCTCTTTTGAACTTATCTCGTTTACTATTTTCTGCTGCTGATATTCGTAATCTTTTAAGGTCACTTCATAATTCACAGTTGCAGTTTTTTTCTCCAGAATAAATTTCCCAAAGTCACTGTTACGAAGAATGCTATAACGGAATATAATCTTATACATTTGTATCCCCCCTAACATATATTTTAAGCAGCTTTCCAAATACGTGATAATGTATCCCATAAGCAGGATATTATGCAACATTATCACGTATGTAAAACAACTCTCACAACTACGTGATAATGTATATCATAAGAATTTTGATCAGACGTGCTTCACCTGCATTTTCCTCAGGAAGCAGCACCGAATGAAATCCTTCTCGCTTGGCTAAATCAACCATAGACAATACCCCGTTCACGGGACGAATACTGCCGTCCAACGCTAGTTCACCGATGAATAACGTCCGTCCACCCGCAGGTAAAACGACTTGTTCGCTGGTTGTCAGCATCCTGTATGCAGTGTCCTATCATGTCCTCACATACTTTTGCTTGTTTGAGTAGTTGTTCCTCTATTAAGACAAGTTCCTCGTATTTGGCGGCGATATTGTTAAAATTCACTTCCTACTTCCCCACTCTTGTTAAATTTTAAGTGTATTCAGTGGACTATGCAGTTGAGCTTTTCCTCTCACCTCATCATCGGTGAAGTCGAGGTATGCTTTTTGCGTAGTCTCAACAGAAGCATGACCTAAGATACGACTCAAAGTAAACCAATCACCACCTGCCAAAATATAGTACTTCGCATAATTATTCCTTAACTGATGAGGATGTACATTTAACCCGATAGCCTTACCAGCTTGTCTTAGCGCATATTCATAGTTTCGTACATCCAACTGCGTACCCTTGGTTGTGGGAAATAACCATTGCGACTCTTTATAGCGATCACGATGTTTCAGCCAACTTTTCAGCTCCACACTCAATTTTGATGAAAAGTAAACGAATCTTTGCTGCTTATTTTTGGGTTTGACTATAAGGATTGCTCGTTTATTAAAGTCAATGTGTTTCGGTTCCAGATTTACACATTCATTAATTCGCATTCCAGTATCGAGTAGCAGACGGAAGATCATCCAATTGCGATAACCATGGAACTTTGTAGTATCGAATTGTCGTAAAATTAAAACAATCTCCGATTCACTTAATGTGTGCTTTTGCTTTCTCTCAACTTTTGGAAGTGCTATTTGTCCAACTGGATTTTTTTGTATCTCCCTCTCAATAGTATGAAACCAATTAAAAAACACTTTGATATTCCGAACGTAATTTGCAATTGTCGTTGCAGATACAAGCTTATTATAATCACCTCTTAACTCAGGATGATTTGAGTTTCTTGATTCCTCTCTCGAAACAACCGAGTATTTCCCCCTATCTTGCACATACTTTACGTACATTCGGATATGTCCGCTTCCCACCTCTTTAAAATCTGTAGTCTGATGTTCTCGTTCCAGGTACACTGCAAATAATTTTAGTGTTTGCTCGTAGCTGGCTAATGTTCTTTTTGCAAGATTACGGCTTGTACAATACAGCATAAAATTCTCAATTTGGAATGTAATCTCCGAAAACATAAAAAATCCACCTCCTGATTTGCCAAATTACTTGACCAATCAATTGATGGATTCATACCTATACTCGTAAATATATTATTGGTTTTCACTGCCAAACCTTCACAGCAAAATGAAGAATTGGTTGGTTTCACCTTCAGGCTCAAGCCTTACCACGCCTAGG
>NZ_PNXQ01000016.1:860952-1055533 GCF_005217525.1 Paenibacillus terrae
CGCTATTCGTTGGCTTGGATTTGGAGATATTAATCGTATACCCAAACAGGTGAGAGATGCTGTCGATATTGCCACGTGTCCATGCTACCTCGATAGCATGGCGAATAGCGCGTTCCACGCGAGATGCCGTCGTTTTGAATTTTTCGGCGATTGCCGGATATAATGTTTTGGTGATGGCACCCAAAATTTCGATATTATTGTATACCATCGTAATGGCTTCGCGTAAATATTGATAGCCCTTAATATGAGCTGGCACACCGATTTCATGGATAATGGCCGTAATACTGGCATCCAGATTTTTCGTTTTACCCATTGGCACCACATTAGACCGCATGGAAGAAATGGTCACCGGACTGCTGCTAACTAACTGTGGTCCCACCAATTGGCGAACGCGGTTCGCAAGCACTTCCATATCAAACGGCTTCAAAATATAATAAGATGCCCCGAGCTGTACAGCCCTTTGCGTAATATTTTCTTGCCCAAATGCAGTCAGCATAATGATTTTCGGTTGTGGAGACAGGTTCATTTCTCTCAGGCGCTCCAGTACGCCGAGGCCGTCCAGATGAGGCATGATAATATCTAAAATAAGTACATCAGGTACGTTACGGGATTCTGCAATGTGTTGGAGCACTTCTTCACCATTATAGGCGATTCCTGTAACTTCCATATCCTCCTGATCGGAAATATATTCGGCAAGCAAATTCGTAAATTCCCGGTTGTCATCAGCCAACAATACCTCAATTTTTTGCAATGTACTTCCTCCTTATTGAGTGTTATTCAGTTGGGATATCAGTTTACAGCAAATAAATATTTCTTGTCGGAGTATATGATTTCGACATCGAATTATGAATTCCTTCTGTCGAAAATTATTTTTATTTATTTTTTTTATGGTTTCCATTATAATTAATTCTTTAACTTGCTATTACGAGTTTATTCTTTGCCTTTCGACAAAAAAATCTTAAGGCCACTAGCTGGCCTTAAGATTAGAGGATGATTTCAAGCTTACGTTATTCTTTATGATTCCTGCATCACGCAGCATCCATTCGATAAAGCAGCCGTAGCCTGATTTAGGATCGTTAACAAATACATGCGTCACAGCCCCGATGAGCTTGCCGTTCTGAATAATTGGGCTTCCGCTCATCCCTTGTACAATTCCCCCAGTCTTATCCAGCAACTTTGGATCTACGATACGAATAACAAGTCCTTTGGTTGCCGGTTTATCCTGTTGAGAAATGTGTACGACCTCTGCCTTAAACCGCTGAATCTGCTGACCTTCCAATACAGTCAAAATTTCTGCGGGTCCTTCTTTTACTTCATTCGCAAGTGCCACAGGAATTGGCTTGGAATACAAACCATATTGCGGCTCATCTGACATCTTCCCAAAAATCCCAAAGTTTGTGTTTCGTTCAATATTACCTAATACCCGATGATCCTTGAGAAAATGTGCGCGTTTTTCCCCTGGTTCACCACTTTGACTTTTCGCAATTGACGTCACATTGGATTGCACTATTTCCCCGCTCCCCACAACAATGGGGGTCTGGGTATTCATGTCGGTAATAACGTGCCCCAAGGCCCCATATACCCCCTGATCCGGTGCGTAAAAGGTCAAGGTGCCTACACCCGCAGCTGAGTCCCTAATATACAGTCCAAGCCGCCATGCCTTATCATCAAGATCATAAGCTGGTGTTAGCTTGGTGGAAATCGTCTGCTCCCCCCGGCAAAGCGTGATGTCGAGCGGCTTTTTGTTCTTGCCCGCTTCCTCTACAGCCTCCGCTACCCTTGTCAGGCTATCCAAAGGTTTGCCATTCATATGGGTGATCCGATCACCGAGACGAATCCCGGCAGCCTCTCCAGGTGACACCTTGCGATCCATACTTTCCTGAATGACATGATGACCAACAACAAGCACTCCTGAAGATTTTACTTTAACCCCGATCGTCTGACCCCCTGGATATACCCTCAAGTCGGGAATCATGTTCTCTTGAGGCGTCTTCACTGCATGGGAACCGAATAATTCCAGAGAAGCTTGTGAAGGTAGCGCTGCATGCACATGCTTGGCGTTACCGATACAACAAATAAGAAAAACAAGCAAAAGACCGAGCAATTTGATCCTGGAGTAAAAATTCAATGGCTGTCACGCTCCCTTTGCTTCTTTCGCTTGACGAGTAAAGGTGGTCGCCAATTGCGTACCTTTAAGGTAACCTTGCCCCCAGGCTTTTATAACTGTTAATCATTACGCCAGCCGCTCTTTTCAGGTTTTCTTTCCTTCCGCCAAATTCAGCATTTCCTGTGCGTGATGCAAAGTTTTTTCGGTAATTTCCACGCCGCCCAGCATACGTGCCAATTCCTTTATACGTCCGTCCTCATTTAACGCTTCAATTTGCGTCATTGTACGTTCGTCATGAACATTCTTCTCAATTAGGTACTGGTGATCCGCCATACATGCCACCTGCGGCAAATGAGTAATCGAGAACACCTGGCAGACAGAAGACAAACGATACAGTTTTTCGGCAATGGATTGAGCCGCGCGACCGCTTACCCCAGTATCCACCTCGTCAAAAATGAGTACCGGAATTTGATCATGACGTGCAAAAATACTTTTCATCGCCAACATGATACGGGACAGTTCACCACCCGAAGCAATCTTGCCCAGCGGACGAAGCGGCTCCCCCGGATTCGGGGAAATCAGAAATTCCGCATTATCGATGCCCTGCTTGGTTGGTCGTACCCGCCGACCTTTATATTCATATCCGCGTGGATCTTCAATCGGATCAATACGAACCTTGAGTGACGTTCTTTCCATTTGCAGATCCTTTAGCTCCTGCTCTACCTGCTCGGCCAGCTCTTCAGCACAAATTTCACGCGCTTCTGTAAGCTCTTCTGCAATCTGTAGCAAATCCGAAAGCAACTCATCCCGCCTTGCAATTAATTGCTCCAGCCGTTCATCCTTATTTTCCAGCATATCGGTTTCCTGCTCAATACGGCTATAGTATTCCAAAATCTGCTCAATACTATCACCATATTTTCGCTGTAACCCGGTAATTTGATTCAGACGTTGCTCCACTTCATGCAGCTTGCCCGGATTAAATTCAATATCCTCACGGTATGAACGTAATTGGAACGCCGCATCCTCCAGTTGGTAAAAAGCAGATTGAATCTGCTCCGCAATAGGCTGAAGGCTTTTGCTGTCGTAGCTTTGGACATCATTCAGTCTGGACAACACGTTATTGATCATATCCAGTCCACCTCTGCCGCTTAGCAGATCGTAGGCTCCTGATATCCCATCCATCATTTTCTCACTATGGGATAGCTTGACCCGTTCTTCTGCCAATAATTCATCCTCTCCCAATTTAAGCTCGGCAGCAGCAATTTCCTCCAACTGAAACCGATACATGTCCAATAACTGATAGGCCTTTTGGCTGGAACTTTGCAGCTCTCGTACTTCTTTTTCCGCTTTGACAAAAGCATTGTAGCGCTCTCTGTAAAGTGTTTTGACCGGACCGATGACCGAATCACCGAACGTATCCAGCAACGCCAAATGGCGGTCTGCACGTAGCAAACTTTGATGCTCATGCTGACCGTGAATATTGACGAGCTGCTCACCCACCTCACGCAGCATCGTTAAATTGACCATTTGACCATTAATCCGCGATGAACTTTTGCCTTGAACGGTCAGTTCCCTCCGAATCAATAGATGTTCTTCTGCATTTGCCTTGATTCCTTGCTCTTCTAACGTTACCCAAACCGGATGCTTAATCGGCAGTTCAAACAGTGCCTCCATCTCTGCTTTATCACACCCATAACGGACCAGATCGGCCGAACCTCTACCTCCAGCAATCAGACCGAGGGCATCAATAATGATGGATTTACCCGCGCCTGTTTCCCCGGTCAATACGTGGAACCCTTTATAAAAATGAACATCGACAGCCTCTACAACTGCCAAATTTCGTATAGATAAAGTGACCAGCATCGTTCTTTCACCTCTATGATGTACAAATTCAAACGTCTAAATGGGCTAAGAAATAATATTTAGGAAATGTAGCCCATAAGACGATTCACAATGGCCTCGCTGTTCTCTTCTGATCGGCAAATAATCAAAATGGTGTCATCCCCGCTTATGGTACCCATAATTTCAGGCCATTCAATATTGTCCAATAATGCAGCAATCGAGTTCGCCGTTCCCGGAAGGCACTTCATTACGATCAGATTGGTCGTATAGTCAATATGTAGAAAGTTGTCGACCAATGTACGTTTCAGTTTCTGCGCCGGATTATATCGCTGATCTGAAGGCATCGAATATTTGTACCTGCCATCATCCATCGGGACTTTAATAAGCAGCAGTTCCTTGATGTCCCGAGATACAGTGGCTTGAGTGACCTGAAAACCTGCCTTGCGTAAAGCTTCGACCAGATCGTCCTGCGTTTCAATTTCCCGTTGTGAAATAATTTCCCTGATTTTAATATGTCGTTGACCCTTCATAAAATCCTCCTATGGATTAATCCTTATATTCCTCTTCTTCAATGTCTTCCGCTAATGTAATAAGGCGGATATTCCGTTCGTCAATATCAACGTACAATACGCCCGCACAGCCCGGATAAAGCAGCAGATAAGGCATAAGCCTGTCCCGCAAATCAGGACCATTCCACTCCATCGGTCTCTTGCGGCGTGACGTTTTGACCATATATGTTGAACCATTTCGCACAGCCACGTAGTCTATAAACAAACGGCTATACACGGTATGTCCATTCACTTTAAAAGCAAGCGGTATTTTCATTTTTCCGCCCACCAGTTCATAACCCGCGTCTTCCAGCAAGTCCACAGCAGGCCCTTCGTCCAACTCTTCGTTAATTGGTATGGTCTTTAATACAAGCGGTCCCGGCTCCTTTAACCAGGTGCGTAAACCGTAAAAAGCCCATACCGCTAATATTACGCCGATCACAACAATGATAACCGTATCATATCGCGTGTCCATGAATCGATCACCTCATGGACATATTCTAGAACAGGAGGTGAAATCCCTTTTCTCCTGTATACCTCATTATAGGCGAACGTAAGTTCGTTAATCAATCCCTCACACCAAAAAGAGGTTCCCTTAAGTTCACAGAACTCTTGAGAACCCCTGAATGTTACTTACGCGACGGATCATTATTGAAGGTCTGCCCTGCTTCCTGAACAGTAAGGTCAATTAGCGAGCGGAAATCAACGTTTTCCTGTTGCAAGTCTGCATTAGCAGACTTATCCAAACGCCAATGCGCCAAAAATTCAATATTGCCTTCTCCACCGGTAATAGGAGAATAAGCCAATCCTTGCAGCGAAAGTCCAAGCTCGTGTGAGAACGTCAGGATGGTTTGCAATACTTCTTTGTGTGTTGCGGGATCGCGGACAACGCCGGATTTCCCCACCTTTTCACGTCCGGCTTCAAATTGCGGCTTAATCAGAGCCACAATGTCAGCAGGCTGATGCAGCAACGCAAGCAATGGCGGCAAAATAATGCGCAGCGAAATAAAAGAAACATCGATACTTGCGAAATTCGGTATAGGACCGTTTAAATCCGCAGGTGTCGTATACCTGAAATTCGTTTTCTCCATTACGCATACCCGTTCGTCATTACGAAGCGACCAGTCCAGCTGATTATATCCCACGTCAATGGCATATACATACTCCGCTCCATGCTGGAGGGCACAATCCGTAAAACCTCCGGTGGATGAGCCGATATCCAGCATCGTCTTGCCCTTCATGTCCAGCTCGAATTGACGGATAGCCTTTTCCAGCTTCAACCCTCCACGGCCTACATACGGATGCACTGCACCCTTTACTTTAAGCTCACTGTCGCGTGGTACCTTCATACCCGCCTTCTCGATCCGTTCACTGTCCGCCAGTACCAGCCCTGCCATAATTGCAGCTTTGGCTTTTTCACGGCTTTCAAAAAAGCCTTGCTCTACAAGTAATACATCAATGCGTTCCTTCGGAACAGACATGTTAATCTCCCTTTAAGGCAGCTACGCTGCTCTTGTCATACTTTTTCATTAATATCATCGTTGTCACAAATTCTACTATACCGATTGACCCATGCCATACACTGGCTCGGAAACCCATTTGCGAAGCTTCAGGCACACGGCTTCAACGGTAAGACCTACCTCGGCGCGTTGCTCCTTGATCGAGCCATGCTCGACGAACAGATCAGGAATCCCCATCAGACGCACCTGTGCATTTTGCATTTCTTCTTTGGCGTAAAATTCCAGCACGGCACTACCCAAGCTTCCCGCTTCAGAAGCTTCTTCCAAAATGATCAGCTTCGTATGCTGTTGGGCCAGCTCACGCAGCATATCTTCATCCAACGGCTTAAGGAAACGCGCATTGACGACACCCACCTGCAAACCTTCCCGCTTCATGGCCTCCGCAGCCTCTGTCGCCACCTGAAGCATCGGACCTGAAGCGATTACAGCGTAGCCCTCACCCTTGCGGAGAAGCTCCCAACTACCGATGGGTATGGCCTTCAGTTCTGTGTCCAACGGCACACCAACCACATTAACACGCGGATAGCGATAAGCAATCGGACCATCGTCGTAATCAAGCGCTGTTTTCATCATATGGCGCAGCTCGTTTTCATCCTTAGGCATCATAAGCACCAGATTGGGGATATGACGTAAAAATGCTACGTCGAACACGCCATGGTGCGTTTCTCCGTCGGCCCCGACAAAACCGGCACGGTCAATCGCAAACATCACATTCGCATTATGACGACATATATCATGTACAATTTGATCATAAGCACGCTGCATAAAAGTGGAGTAGACCGCAAATATCGGCTTCATCCCTTCCATTGCCAACGCAGCACACATAGTAGCAGCATGTTGCTCAGCAATACCAACGTCAATCATACGTGCAGGAAATTCCTTGCTGAACGGCACCAGTCCGGAACCACTAGGCATGGCAGGCGTAACCGCTATAATACGTTCGTCCTGTTCAGCCATCTCAATCAGGGTCCGTCCAAAAATTTCCGTATACATGGGGTTGCCCACTGCCTTGAGTACCTGACCGGATTCCATTTTGTACGGACTGATTCCGTGCCATTTGTGTGAATCTGCCTCCGCAGGCTTGTAACCCTTGCCCTTAGTGGTAACGACATGCACCAGCACAGGGCCAGTGACGTTATCAGCCTGCTTGAAGGTTTCGATCAGCTTCGGCAAATCATGTCCGTCGACCGGACCGAGATACGTAAGCCCCAACTCCTCAAACAGCACGCCCGGCACCATCATATATTTAAGACTGTCCTTAACACGGCCAGCCGATTTGGCAAGTTTACCGCCGATAGCAGGTATTTTTTTCAGCAAAACTTCCAGCTCATCCTTAGCCCGCAAATAATGACGGTCCGAGCGGATTTTGCTCAAATAATTATGCATGGCCCCTACATTCGGCGCTATGGACATTTCATTGTCATTCAGAATGACCATCAAGTTTTTACGTTCGTGTCCGATATGATTCAAGGCTTCGAAGGCCATGCCTCCAGTCAACGCTCCATCCCCGATCATAGCAATGACTTTATTGTCCTCGCCTTTCAAATCACGAGCCAAGGCCATCCCCATCGCAGCCGACAAAGAAGTGCTACTATGTCCAGCTTCCCAAACATCATGCTCGCTCTCGCTTCTTTTTACAAAACCGCAAAGTCCATCACGTTGGCGGAGGGTATCAAACCGGTCCATTCGCCCTGTCAATATTTTGTGCACGTAGGCCTGATGCCCAACGTCATAAATCATTTTGTCCTTCGGACTGTTATAGCAGTAATGCAGGGCGATTGTGAGCTCAACCACTCCCAGATTCGATGCCAGGTGCCCCCCAGTCACGGACAGCTTCTCAATCAAAAAGCTCCTGATTTCCTCGGCTAGAGAATCCAACTCCTCAACCGACAGTGATTTCAGATCGCCTGGTTGCTTTATGTGTGGAAGCAGCACGCATATCTCCCCGCTTTCCTTCAAGTTTGTGTGTAAAGTTAACAAATATTATATCACACTCTGTGACCTTGCTTAAACTCTAGACAAGCCAAAGATACTTTAACCGCACTAGTGATCACGCTTCATCAGGTAATCCGCAATCTCTAGCAAACGCGAAGAATCCGGTATATTGCCTTCTATTAACGCTTTTTTGGCAGATGCCGTGAGTTTCTCTACTTGCTGCTGGGATGCCTCCATACCGATAAAAAACGGATAAGTTACCTTTTCCTGTTCAACATCACTTTGCGTTTTTTTACCCATTTTGCTCTCATCGCCTATAAGATCCAGTATATCGTCCTGAATTTGAAAAGCCAAACCAAGGTCTCGTCCAAATTGGCGAAGCGCTTCTAATTGATTCTTGTCCGCTCCGCCAATCCGTCCACCTGCCAAGAGGGAGAAAATGATCAAATCTGCGGTTTTATGGAGATGGATGTACTCCAGTTCCTCGATCCCTGTCATCCCCTGCTCGCCGGACATATCCGCGACCTGACCGCCTACCATGCCCCGTGCCCCGCTCATTTCGGACAACTCCTCCACGATGGACAGTAGCGCATCGGAGGAAATCCCGTGCCGCCGACCTGTCTGTACGACACTGTAAAAAGCGTGGGTCAGCAATGCATCCCCTGCAAGTACAGCAACCGCCTCACCGTATACCTTATGATTCGTCAGTTTGCCCCGGCGATAATCATCATCATCCATGGCTGGTAAGTCGTCGTGAATCAGGGAGTACGTATGTACCATTTCTACCGCACATGCTACGGGTAACGCTGCCTCCCGGCTTCCGCCGAATGCTTCGGCAGCTGCGATCACAAGCAGAGGCCGCAGGCGTTTTCCACCTGCGGTGAGTGAATAATTCATGGATTCACGAAGAACGGCCGGAATACTCCAATGAGCTGGGAATTGCTCGGTCAATGCAGACGAAACCTCGTCCACCGTCCCGGTCAAATATTCCTTGAACGACGGTTTATTCAACGCCTTCACCACCGTTTTCATCCAATCCGCCGCCGAAAGGCTTCTTGCGCAAATCTCCGTCCTCTTCCACAATCATTTCAATTTTACGCTCAACTTGCTCCAGCTTCTGACTGCAAAGCTGAGACAGCTTCATACCACGCTGGAACAAATCAATGGCTTGCTCCAGAGGAACGTCTCCATGCTCCAGTTGTCCGACAATTTCTTCAAGAGCGGCCATAGCCGCTTCAAAATTCAATTCCGTTTCATTCGCCACCGTGCTTCGCGTCCTCCTTCATTCCCCATACTTGGCAGTCCAACTGCCCGTCACTCACTTTAATCTTGATGGAATCCCCCGGCTGTATGTCTTTTAACGACTTGATTAGCCGTTTCTCCTGCTCATCATACACAAGGCTGTAGCCTCGCGACATGACCTTAAGCGGGCTAAGCGCATCCAACTGACGAATACCCGCGTGCAACTGCTGGCGTCCCGTCTTGGTAACGGCACGCATCGCAGACTCCAACTGACGTTGTGCCACATCCGTCTGTTTGCGGGCCGAACGGATTTGTTCACGCGGGTTAAACCGCTCCAGTACCTGACGCATACGCGCGTTCTTTTCCGCGTTCAGACGCGAACGATTGCCTGCTGCACGGATGAGCCGTTGATGCAGCATGTCCATGCGCTCCGCATGCTGTAGCATATAGCGGCGCGGGTGCAGCAGCACCGGTGAGCGCCGAAGCCGGGTCAACCGCTCACGGCTGGTTTCCAGCCGCTGTCGGAGTGCGTTACGTAATCGCTTTTCCCGCTGGAGTAGCTGATCTCGCAACTCTTGCTGATGAGGCACAGCCAGCTCGGCGGCTGCAGTCGGCGTAGCCGCACGCAAATCGGCTACAAAATCGGCAATCGTAAAATCCGTTTCATGACCGACGGCTGAAATGACCGGAATCCCCGATGCAAAAATGGCACGCGCAACCGCTTCCTCGTTAAACGCCCATAACTCCTCAAGCGAGCCACCGCCCCGCCCGACGATCATCACCTGAACCTCCTGCATACGGTTCATAGCTTCAATCGCTTTAACGATAGCGGGCGCAGCACCTTTTCCCTGCACAAGCACAGGATATAGCACAATTCCAGCCTGAGGGTATCTCCGTTGAAGCGTCGTGATAATATCGCGTACGGCAGCTCCGGTTGGTGAAGTAATGACACCGATTGTCGACGGGTGAGCAGGCAATTTGCGCTTGCGGGCGCTGTCGAACAGCCCTTCAACATCCAGCTTTTGCTTGAGCTGCTCATATGCAAGATAGAGACTTCCGACGCCATCAGGCTGCATCTGGGTCGCATAAAATTGATACTGTCCATCTCTTTCGTACACAGATACGTTTCCCCGGGCAATAACACGCGTACCTTCCTTTGGCACAAAGGGGAGCCGCTGATTATGGGTCGCAAACATAATCGAACGGATGCGGCTACCCTCATCCTTGAGCGTAAAGTACATATGACCACTCGAATGATGCGTAAAGTTAGAAATTTCCCCGCGTATCCATACGTCGGACAGCACCTGATCCGATTCCAGCTTCATCCGGATATAGCGATTCAGGTCCTTAATAGAGTAAATACGCTGTTCAGCCACAGACAACCGCCCTTATGCCAAACCGTGCGACCGCTTGGCCGCTACGAGTGTATTTTGCATCAGCATGGTAATCGTCATTGGACCTACACCGCCGGGAACAGGGGTAATCGGACCGGATACTTGCTTCACGCTCTCAAAATCAACGTCACCCGCCAGTTTTCCGCTCTCCAGACGATTCATGCCTACATCAATGACCACCGCTCCGGGCTTCACGAAAGAAGCATCAATAAAGTTGGCTTTGCCAATGGCAACCACCAAAATATCCGCTTGCCGACTCAGCTCGGCGATATTCGCCGTACGAGAGTGGCACATGGTCACCGTAGCATTTTCGCGCTGCAACAACAGCGATACCGGCTTGCCCACGATATTACTGCGACCAATGACCACCGCATGCTTGCCTGCAATTTCTACCCCGGCACGCTTGATCAGCTCAATGACACCAGCAGGAGTACAGGGCAGTAGACTATCATCACCGATGACCAGATTCCCTACGTTCACCGGATGGAATCCATCCACATCCTTCTCGACTTCAATAGCGTCAATGACTGCTTTTTCATGAATGTGTTTTGGCAACGGAAGCTGTACCAGAATCCCGTGAATATTACTTTGGTGATTCAGTTTGTCCACCAGTTTCAGCAATGCTTCCTGCGAAGTATCCGCTGCCAGCCGATGTACCTCGGAATAATAACCGAGATCATGACATGCTTTTTCCTTGTTTCTAACATATACCTGAGAAGCAGGGTCTTCACCTACCAGTACGACAGCCAGTCCAGGCTGAAAGTTGTGCTCCTTCAGACGGACGACCTCCTGCTGAATGCTTGCTCGAATATCTTTAGAGATTTGTTTGCCATCAATGATCGGTGCTGACATATTCAACCACTCTCCAACCTGAGTAAAATAATCTCAACTTAAAACCGTGCTTTCAATTGCTCCAGCTCTTGTATAATTCGTCCCAGAACACCGTTGACAAATTTACCGGACTCCTCGGTGCCAAAATGCTTGGACAATTCAATCGCTTCATTGACTGCAACTTTAGCTGGAACATCCTCACGAAAAATCATTTCATATGCCGCCAGTCTCAAAATCTGGCGATCCACGCGTGAAAGTCTGCTGATCTGCCAACCTTTAAGATAATCCACCAGAAGTTTGTCAATCGCTTCCTTGTGCTCCCAGGTACCTCGCACATGCTCCAATACGTAAGTCCTTAATACTGCTGCATTTTTGATGACTACTTCCGCTTCGTTTTCCTCTGCGGCTTCCTGTAGCAGCATATCCACAGCTGCTGCCGCATCCACTTCATTCATTTCCATATGGTACATGCTTTGTACCGCTATTTCCCTCGCCAGACGTCTTTTCATGCCCTGCCTCCTACGCTTGCCTGTATCTATTTTTTCATTTTAACCAATTCCACAAAAAAACCTGTGAACGCATCCTCCAAAACGTTGGGCGCAAAGAAGCTACAGCTCTATTTTGGAGAAAGCGTATCACAGGGTTCATTTAAAAGGACGCCAACGCTGCGACAGCCAGTCGCTCCATTCCTTCCAAGGGAGGAGGGAACCAAGCGCTGCGTCGCTACGTCTTCCTAACGTATATCCGATGAACACCATCAATGCAAAGAACAACATATTCCAAAAGCCTGCCCACAAATAAATAAACCCGAAAAAAATGCCGGCCGTAATCCCCATGATCCGACCCTTGTAACTTCCCCATATTTCTTTCCAGGGCATCAGGGAAAATCACCTCTATTCCACACGACTCTTAAAGCTTGGTGACTGAGAAACATTGGCGATGTACACAGACACATTGGACACAGGAATTCCCGTAATTTCTTCCACATGGTCGTGTACCCCCTTTTGTACCTCGGAGGTTAACACCGGAATCGAACTTTCCCCGTCCACAACCGCCCGAATCGTAATATCAAGTCCCGATTCCAGCACGCGAATACGTGCTTTCAAATCCTGTATCCCACGAAATCTGGAGGCCGCTTTGAGACACAGATTTTCGATGGTATCCACTGAAATCTGAATGTCGCCGTACTCCGTTCGTTGATCTATAGAATGCTGTACCGTTTGGTTCCGGCGAATGGAGATATAGAAAACCCGGAGACTCAAAAGCAGCAGCACTCCTGCAATAATCAGGCTGGTAAACCACACAATCCGCTCATCCTGAATGCTTAAGGCATACGGAATGGCCCCGCTCAGGAGGAGGATGGCGAGAATGGAAATAATTCCAATACTTAAGCTGTACAAGAACAGCAGAAGTCTGTCCATAACTTTAGCCACGAAACGCACAGCCTCCTTAAATTAGAGTAAACCCTCGACCCTTAAGGGTCGGGGGTTTGTACAAAGTATCGCTCTATTTAACCCGTCCGGCGCCCAGAACTTCCGGCTCTTCTACTTTTTCGGCACTTTTGAATTGAACATCATGAATTTGCACGTTCACTTCAACAACATTAAGACCTGTCATAGTTTCAATGGAACGCTTAACATTGTGCTGAATAGCAGCAGCCACCTCAGGCAGACGGTTACCGTACTCGATAATGACGGAGACGTCTACAGCTGCTTCACGCTGTCCGACTTCCACTTTTACACCTTTGGACAAATTTTTGCGGCCCAGCAGTTCGGCAAACCCGCCTGCAAATCCCCCACTCATTCCCGCTACGCCCGGCACCTCAACGGTTGCCAGTCCGGCAATGACTTCAATAACCTCCGGGGCAATCTGAATCTCCCCAATTTCTGTACGCTCGAATTCGGTTGGCACTGTGCTCATACCTTCAACACCTTTCGGTCAAAATAAGTTTCACTTCAGCTTTGGATTTCAAAGCAGACATGCTCACTTATTATCCATACTATATCATTTGGCGTTCATTATGACAAACTGAGGAAATATACCGATTAAACTTCGTTTTCCTCCAAAAATTTAATATCAAAATCGCCCTTGACGAAGGTCGGATGCTCCAACAATCGTTGATGAAAAGAAATCGTTGTCGGTATGCCTTCAATAGCAAATTCAGACAGAGCCCGCTTCATTTTGGCAATCGCTTCCTGACGTGTAGGCGCCCACACAATCAATTTGGCGATCATGGAGTCATAATAAGGAGGAATGCTGTAACCCGGATAAGCTGCGCTGTCCACGCGTACCCCAGGACCGCCTGGAGGCAAATAAAATCCGATTTTACCGGGTGCAGGCATAAAATTGCGATCCGGGTCCTCGGCGTTAATACGACACTCCATCGCCCACCCATTGATGGTGACTTCTTCCTGTGTAAAAGAAAGCGGATGCCCTTCAGCGACCAAAATCATTTCCTTAATCAAATCCACACCGGTGATCATCTCTGTTACGGGATGTTCAACCTGTATACGTGTATTCATTTCCATAAAATAAAATTGATTATCCGGTCCAAGCAAAAATTCCAGCGTTCCTGCACCGGAGTATTGTACAGCCAAAGCAGCACGAACAGCTGCCTGCCCCATTTCTTCACGCACATCCTGCGAAAGCACAGGACACGGCGCTTCCTCCAGCAGCTTCTGACGACGACGCTGCACAGAACAGTCCCGTTCGCCCAGATGCGCAACATTGCCGTGCTTGTCCGCTATGATCTGAATTTCCACGTGCTTCATACCGGTCAAATATTTTTCAAGATACACACCTGCGTTGCCAAACGCTTTTTGCGCTTCCTGCTGGGCGGTTGTAATTTGTTGAATAAGATTATCCTCATCCTCAGCGATACGGATACCTTTACCGCCGCCACCTGCGGTGGCCTTGATGATTACCGGATAGCCAATATCGCGAGCTATGGTAATGGCATCCTGCAAATCCTCCACCAGCCCGTCCGAACCCGGAATGACCGGAACCCCGGCATCCTTCATCGTCTGCTTGGCGACAGCCTTATCCCCCATTTTGTTAATCGCTTCTGGAGAAGGACCAATAAACGTAATATTGCAAGATTCGCAAATTTCAGCGAAGTCGGCGTTTTCAGCCAAAAATCCGTAACCTGGATGGATCGCATCACATTCAGTCAATGTCGCAACGCTCATCAGGTTCGTAAAATTCAGGTAGCTGTCCTTGGACAGGGTCGGTCCGATACAGTAAGCCTCGTCTGCGAGACGCACATGTAACGAATCCTTGTCGGCTTCCGAATACACGGCAACCGTCGAAATATTCATTTCGCGGCAAGCGCGAATGATACGAACCGCAATTTCTCCACGATTCGCAATCAATACTTTTTGAAATGTCATGACTTTATCCTCCCTGGGAGCAGCCTTGCTGAACCCTCAAACAGAGGGTTCAAGCGAGCGTCTTACTCCGGTTTCACAAGGAACAATGGCTGGCCATACTCGACCAACTGTCCGTTTTCGGCCAAAATTTCCACAATTTCGCCCTTCACTTCAGCTTCCAGCTCGTTCATCAGCTTCATCGCTTCAATAATACATACCGTTGTTTTCTCGCCTACTTTACTGCCGATACTCACATACGGAGCCGTATCCGGGGATGAAGAACTATAGAAAGTCCCTACCATCGGAGATACGATTTTATGTAGATTGCTTGCATATTCCTTGGTTTCCCCAACTGATGCATGTCCTGCATCGGATTGTGCTTGTGGATTCGGAATAGCAGTTTGTGGTGCCGCTGTATAAACAGGTGCTGCCACAGGGGCCTGTACAGTAACGATCTCGCTTTTGCCCGGTTTACGGATCAACAGCCGAGTTCCTTCATTTTCAATTTCAAGCTCATGTACAGACGTTTCATCCACCAGCTTGATCAATTCCTTAATCTCGCTTAATTTGAACATCTCTATTAATCACTCCTTCAGCATTTTGCCGGTTGCTGATTACATTGTTGAAACAGCTTTATGTATTATATCACAATCATTAAAAATAGAAAGAGCCCGGAAATGTGCAGAAATCCGGGCTTTTTCTCGATTATTGTCTTATTGTGTAACATACTGGACACTGATCTTATCCTGTGTTACGTTCAATTCTTTCATGACTTTATCGACGATCGTTACCGCTTGTTTGGCATCCAGTTTTTCACTCAGAACTACTACCTTGTATTTATCAGCATCTTCTTCGCGGACCACCGCATTGGCGAACTGCTGCTGAAGCTCTTCCTCAATTCCGGTGATTTTCGCCTGTTTGTCTTCCAGTACATGTAGTTCTTTTTGTGCTTCAGCGGCTTTTTTGGCAGTGCTATCGTTCATTGCAGTCGTCAGCTCGTCATTTTTCTTTTGATTTGCCACATCCCGCTCCAGCAAGTAGTTGTCGATAACAGCAGCGGCCGTAGGCTTCGCGGCTTGTTCCGTTGCCACCTGATCGAGTACCTGCTGGTCTGTTTTCGCGGTGGACGCTGTTTTGTCCTCACTTTTTGCCGTCGTATCTGGCGTGGCAGCAGTAGTGTTTTGATCTGATTTAGCAGACTCAGTAGTCTGGGTGGCGGCCGTATCTTTATTTTCGCCTGTAGTAGATTCGGTAGCAGGATCCGTTGCAGCAGCCTTGTCTGTCTTTGCGGAAGAGACAGTTCCTTCTCCGGTCACCTCTCCATTAGTCACCACTTCATTTACTTTCAGCTCGTTCAGTTGCTCTTCTGCCTTGCCTGTCGCTTCCTGGGCGGTATCCTGCTTAACCTTGCTCACTTGCTCACTATCCGCCACAGGCGGGTTAGCCGGGCTGGAGTCCTCTGTAAACAGATAGTACGCAGACAACACGACCATTAAACTCAGCATGGACACCAGCCAAACGGTTTGTCTTTTATTATTCATGTTCCGTCCTCCAATATCATTAAATTAGGATTTTCATTTATCCCTGCTTATGATTTCAATTATCCCTGCTTGCGCGGGACGACTGAAATTTTATAGGAAGGCACATTGAGGCCTTTCTGTACGGCATCCACAATCAACTGCTTCACGGTGGGGTTTTCTGCTCCCATCGCTACCACCAGCACTCCCCTCACCTGCGGCTTTACTTTTTTTGTAACAATCGGGGTGTGTTGACCTCCTGACGATTCATAGGTGACAATCTCTCCATCGCGTGTATATTGAGTGGTATGTCGCTGGCCGCCATTGGCATCCGTCTCGTTATTTTCTTCCTGCATATCCTTCACATTACGCTGAACGATGACTTCCTCAGTGGAGTCAACCGTAACCATGACATCGACCGTCCCTACACCAACAATCTGCTCCAGCATCTGCTTCATATTATCTTCGAACACTTTCTCAATCCCGGCAAAGGAACTTTCCTCCCCCCCCGTTGTCTGAAGTGAAGGTTCATTTTTCATCACGCCAGGCGGCTCTCGCCCCACGTTTTCAGGATCCACCTTTTTCACATTCACGAACGAATTAAAAAGCATGATCGCGACCCCGATAAGACCGAGAATAAGCAGCCAGCGAAATGAATTGAACCTTTTGGGTCCGTCTGCCCCCCCGCCCATCCATTGCTCCAACTTTTTCATCCATTTGCCCATTTCTGCTCACCTCCTGTTACCATTCATGTGTACCGTCCTGTGAAGAAAGCACCTGCACATTTTTGCTGTCGATCCCCCATTTTTCGTACAACAGTCTCGTAATTAAGCCGAAAGTTTGCGTATCTGCTGTCTTTTCACCATCAGAGCCTTCCGCATGGTTGTTGGCACCCTCTAACGTCCCCTTCTCTTGGTCCGATGCTTTTACAGGTGTTGGCTCTATGCGGATATTTACTGCTTTTTCAGCGACAGGCTCTACCATAATCGGCTTGGAGTCCGAACCTGGCGGGATATTCGTGCTTTTCTCCTTACGCCCAGCCTGCTGCTCCGCCAACTTAACCACGACCGACTGAATCCCCGTTCCAGCCTCCAGATCGGATGCTCCCTGCTTCATCTGAGCAAGCGTAACCTGAACTGATTGAACCGCAAGCCCGGTACTCTGCTCCAGTTGTCCCTTCATTTCCTTGGCGACCTCTTGGCCAGCCCATTGCATGGAGCTTTGCTCCTGTTGCCGCTTCAGCTTGTTGCCTTTTGCCAATATTTCCTCCAATGTCGGTTCGCCCTTGCCCGTCTCTGCCTGACGTTGAAGATCAAACGCGCGCCCCAGAAGCTCAG
The DNA here is from genome assembly GCF_005217525.1 of Paenibacillus terrae. GTDB lineage: Bacteria > Bacillota > Bacilli > Paenibacillales > Paenibacillaceae > Paenibacillus > Paenibacillus terrae_C. The sequence continues at coordinate 878,594 of NZ_PNXQ01000016.1, forward strand.
AAGGATTAGTACTCAGCAAACGCACGACCGGAGAAAGCAGCGTCAGTAGAATAAGCAGGCTGAGTACGAGCTTGACATATCTTTCCATGGAACGGCTTGGCAAAATCATATCGATAAAAGAAGCCAGCAGCACAATCAGCACCAGTTCCTTAAGCCAGCCTCCCAGCCAGGTCACGTCACTCCCCTCCCCCCGTTTGATTTCCGATCATTTACTCACCTCATCATGACTGTCATATTGCCTGCCGCGAGCATGACCGTAATCGCAAGAAAGGACATTAAACCCACTGCCGCCAGCGCTGCGAAAACATAAATCATGCTTTTACCGATTGCGTCCAGGCATTCCACAATAGGCGTATCTCCCAAAGGCTGCATAATCGCTGCTGTAACTTTATAGATCAGGGCCAGCGTTAGAATCTTGAGGGCAGGAAAGGCGCAGAGGAACAGGATAATGATGACTCCCACCAGACCAATGGCATTTTTCACGAGCAACGAAGCCGAAATGACCGTATCTGTCGCATCTGCCAGCGCCTTGCCAACCACCGGAACAAAACTGCCTGTAACATACTTGGCCGTGCGGATCGTTAATCCGTCAGTTACAGACGATGTCAAGCCCTGTACGGAAATGACACCCAGAAAAATGGTCAGCAGCACCCCCAGCACCCCTACTCCGGCGTTACGCAGCAGATCGGCTAACTGGGTCAGCTTGTATTTGCCTGTCAGTGAGTTGACCAGATACAACACCGCCGAGAAGAACAGCAGCGGGAACACCAGCGTATGAATGACCGTCCCGACCGTGTTGATCATAAATACAATCAGCGGGTGGGTGACCGAAACGGTTACGACGTTACCCATCGAAGCCAACATGGTAAACAGCAGGGGCAGCATCGCCATCATAAACTGAATCATGCTGTCAATGGCTTCCTTTGCATAACCGATCGCTACACTAAAGCTGTTAATCGCCAGGATGATAATGACCATGTAGACAATGGCGTAGGCGACTTTGCTGACCTGATTACTTTCAAAAGCGCTTTGCAGAGTTTCCAGCACCATACTCATAATGCTGAGCATGACAATGGTGACGAGCAACTTGGCATTCACCCGAATTTCGTGGATGAAAAAATCGGCTATGGCGCTCAATACACCTTTAATGCTGAACCCTTCACCGCCCGGAAGCAGCATATCCATGAAGGAAGGCGTTTTTTGATCAGGGAAAAATCCGCCATATTGCTGCATCAGCCCGTCCCAATAATGCTCTACCTCATCTTTGGGCATCTGCTCCGCCTGTTGTCTGATCCATTCATTCGCAGGTGTATCTGCAAACATGACCACAGCCGAGGCACACCAGAGACATAGCAGCAAAATGGCAACCACTTTGAGATTCGGCATGCCCTCCAGCCTTTTCATGGCATCACCCCCTCAGGCGGGCATCAGCTTCAGAATCGTGTCAATGATAATGCTGATAATCGGGATGGCCAGCACCATAATGAGCACCTTTCCTGTAAGCTCAATTTTGGAGGCAATCCCGTCTTGTCCCGCATCCCGAACCACCTGCGCTCCAAATTCGGCAATATAAGCGATACCGATAATTTTCAGCACGGTTTTAAAATAAATCATATCCATGCCCGATGACCTTGCCAGACGCTCCAGCACAGCAACCACGGACCCAATCTTGCCAATCAACAGTAAAAAAATGACGATTCCCGCAGCTGTCGCAATCAGAAAAGCAAACATCGGCTTCTGTTCCTTAATGACCAAAATAAGAACTGTGGCAATCAGGGCGAAGCCGACCACCTGAATGATTTCCATGTGTCCACCTACTGAAAAAGAAAGATAGATTTGATCTCTTGCAGAAGGTCATCCAGCATTCGTACCACCATGAATAGCACCACCACAAAGCCAATGACCGTTACCCAGTGGGCCATGTCTTCTTTGCCCATTTGCTTGAGTACGGTATGAATCATGGCAATAATAATGCCAATTCCGGCAATCTGAAAAATAGCGTTCACTTCTAAATTCATTCGAGCACCCCGCTAATAGATCAAAATGACGATCAATGCTCCGATCAGCAGTCCCAGGCTTCTGCTCATGCGCTCGTATCTCACCTGATCCGCCTGCGCCTGCGCTTCCTCATGGGATAGCTGCTGGATGGTTAGCGCAATGTGCTTGATCTGGTCTTCACGGTCGCTGGTTCCGAGACTGTAAGCTAGCTGCCGCATCGCTTCTTTCTCGGCCTGCTGCATACTGGAGCGGCTCCACGAGGCTTCAATCGCTTTATGCAGGCTTTCTCTGGCGGTCAGCCCAAAGGAGGGGTGCATCCAGTGTGAGGCTTGCTTGAACAAGGTTCGCAGCGGCTCCCGCAACGGCTCTCCCGTCTTGGCAAAAGCATCCGGTAGCGGCGACACCCCGTAGGAAACCTCGGTGGTCAGCCTTTGCAGCGCGAGAATCAGCTCTCTGATCTGCCTCGGCCTCAGCGCAAACTGCCTTGCCCGCTGCCAGCCAGCCAGCGTAGCGGCGAGTATAACCAACGTGGCACCCAGTAGCTTAAGCATAGAATATGCCTCCGTTCTGCCCTTCCGCAGACAGTGTCAGCCTGCGCTGTTTGGCATCTGCCAGCCGGAAGGAGACGCCCCGGCTCGTCCGCTCCAGCATGACGTAGAGCTGAAACAGCTCCTGTCCTGTAGTCAATCCGGCAAAAGCAGGCCGGGTCGCCATTTCAGCCACATCACGTCCATGCGCGGAAGCAATGACTGCGATCCCCGCATGAAGCGCTTCACGCACCGCTTCGGCATCCTCAGGTCGGCCGATTTCATCGACGATCAGCACATCTGGCGACATGGAACGAATCATCATCATCATGCCTTCTGCTTTCGGACATCCATCCAATACGTCGGTTCGAGGTCCAACATCAAAACCGGGAATGCCCTTGTGACTGCCGGCAATCTCCGAACGTTCATCTATAATGCCTACCTTAAGCCCGCTTCGACGCCCCCCATTGCTTTCCATCCCCCCGTAGCTTAGTTGCCGGGCCAAGTCCCTAAGCAGTGTTGTTTTACCATGCTGAGGCGGGGACAAGATGAGGGTATGAAGGATTTTACCGGATTTTCGATCCGCTACATAAGGCAATATGCGATCAGCTATACCGGGAATCGCTCGGGCAATTCTTACATTAAAGCTGCTTATATCCCTCAAATGCTCCACTCGCCCTCTGCTCAGCACCGTTCTCCCCGCCAACCCGATCCGGTGACCCCCGGGAATGGTAATAAACCCTTTGCGAAGCTCCTCCTCCATGGTGTACAGGGAATGATTGCTGATAAAATCCAGCAAACGGTGGGCATCCTCCCGGTCCGGCTTATAGGCTTCCATATGGTTCACAGTCAGCCGACCGGCGGACGTTACAAAATGATGTTCACCATTTGTATTAATTTCCAGCGGTCTTCCTTCCCGGACCCGAATTTCCTCCAGTTGCTTGAATACCGTTTCCGGAAGCTTTCCGAGTATACCGTGCAACGGTTCGGGAAATAACTCCAGCCATTCCATACCGATGCCGCCCCCTCACAGTTGTCCTCTTTCTTTAAGACAAGTCTATGGCCGACTCTCGCTTTTTATGCCGAAAATATATCGAAAACCTAGTCGTTGATTTCAAAGCTCCTATCCGCCTTTAACAAACATATTTCACGCCACCTAAAGCTCCTTCATGGAATCTGCGAAAATTAAAAAAGGCACCCCGAAGCCTTGACGGCTAAGGGATACCCTGGAACAAAAACAATAGATTCACAATAAAAGAGGCTGCCCTTCAGCCCATCACTCGCTGAAAAACAACCTCTTAACCTACCGTTATATTCTATGATTATAAAACTATAAATAGGAGGCGTACAATGCATCTGCCGTTATACTTGATTGCTTTCGTTCAAGCAACTTCATATGCTGCATCTTAGTGGTGCACACTTTCGGTCAGTAAATTACCGACGGTCCTGCGGTCCACCTACAAATGCTTGCTCCTCAGTATCCAGATTGTACGCTGTATGCAACGCCTGAATAACCCCATGGAGTTTGCCAGCCTCGATCACACACGACACCTTGATTTCAGATGTGCTTACCATTTTAATGCTCACGCCTTGTTCTGCCAACACAGCAAACATTTGCGCTGCAACGCCTGGATGGCTGACCATGCCTGCACCTACGATGGATACTTTGACGAGGTTTTCTTCAGACGTCACTTCACGGTATGGAAGCTCTGTGCGAATGCCTTCCAACGTCTTCAAGGCTGCTTCGCGATCCGTTAGAGCCACTGTAAAGGAAAAGTCTGCTTTGCCAGCCTCAACACCACTTTGCACAATAATGTCTACATCAATTTTGGCTCCCGCCAGCGTTCCGAATACTTTCGCCAGTACACCAGGAGTATCGACTACGCCCAAAATACTGATTCTTGCTACATTTTTATCATATGCAATCCCACTGACTACTACGCCCTGCTCCATTACTGCATCCTCCTTTACGACCGTTCCTTCATTATGGTTAAAACTGGACCGCACAATCAGCGGTACCCGGTTATGTTTCGCATATTCTACCGCACGTGGATGCAACACTGCCGCACCCAGATTGGCTAATTCCAGCATTTCATCATAGGAAATTTCTTTCAGCTTGCGGGCAACCTTCACGATCCGTGGATCTGTAGAATATATGCCATCCACATCCGTGTAAATTTCACAAGCATCTGCCTGGATCGCCGCCGCCAGTGCAACCGCCGTCGTGTCAGAGCCACCACGTCCCAGCGTCGTAATATCTCCTTCAGCAGACATCCCCTGGAAACCCGCAACCACGACAATCTTATTGCTGCTTAGTGCATCCAGTACCCGCTGAGGCTGGATGTCCGTAATTCTCGCCCGACCATGCTCGGATTCCGTACGGAAACCAGCCTGCCATCCTGTAAACGATACCGCCTCATGTCCCAACTGCTGAATAGCCATCGACAACAATGCAATCGAAATTTGCTCGCCAGTCGTCATCAGCATATCCAACTCACGTGCAGGCAACTGCTCATTCAGCAATTTGGCCTGGTCGATCAGTTCGTCTGTTGTGTCCCCCATCGCAGAAACAACAACTACACATTGATGCCCTTCACTCTGTTTCTCAACAACGCGTTTTGCCACGCGTTTCATGCGCTCCGTATCACCGACGGAACTGCCTCCGAATTTCATGACATACAAAGACAACGATATTCACTCCCTCAGACTCAACAGTATGTAACCTTGAGATGGCACAACCGACTTTGAACGTGACATCCTACGGCATAACTTTAGTACAGTATAATACGAAAGTGCTATGCGGAGCCAATGTTTTTTAATAACAGTTATTCATAACAAATAATCCTCTGTCCTTGACAAGGACAGAGGATATGAAGAAGCTAGACCATTTTATGCGCGGGAAATATATTTACCATCGCGTGTATCAATCAGCAATACATCATCCTGGTTGATGAACAAAGGAACCTGAACGTTCAGTCCTGTTTCAACTTTAGCATTTTTGGTAGCACCTGTAGCCGTGTTGCCTTTAATACCCGGCTCCGTGTCAATAACCTTCAGTTCTACGCTGTTAGGAAGGTTAATCCCGAGAATTTCACCATTATAGCTAATGATGTTTACATTCATGTTTTCTTGCAGGAAGTTAAGTTCCCATTTCAGTTGATCACTGGAAAGGTTGAATTGATCGTATGTTTCGTTGTCCATAAATGTATGCTCGTCAGCGCTCGCATAGAGGTAAGACACACCACGGTTTTCAATTTGCGCACGACCAATCGTTTCACCTGCACGGAATGTACGTTCAACCGTGTTACCGTTACGCAGGTTTTTCAGCTTGGAGCGCACGAATGCCGCACCTTTACCTGGTTTTACGTGTTGGAAGTCCAGTACTGTAAAAATATCTCCGTCTACCTCGACGGTCAAGCCTGTTTTGAAATCATTTACGTTAATCACTAAAATACCCCTCCTACAGGACTGTTATCGTATTAAACGACTGTAAATTCTTTGCTTGAATGTGTTAATACCTTGATGCCGCTATCTGTAATAACGATATCATCCTCGATCCGTACGCCGCCCAATCCAGGTACATAAATACCTGGTTCAACCGTTACAACCATGCCAGGCTCCAGAATGTCATCACTTGCCTTCGACAGACGCGTGGATTCATGGACTTCCAGACCCAGACCATGACCTGTGCTGTGTCCGAAATTGTCTCCATAGCCATGGCTTGCAATAATATCACGTGTCAGCGCATCCGCTTCACGGCCTGTCATGCCTGGCTTAATATGTTCCAGCGCGTGAAGCTGCGCCTTGAGCACAATATCGTAGATCTCACGTAGCTGCGGCGACAAATCCCCTTGTGTAGCTACTGTGCGTGTTACATCGGAGCAGTAGCCATCCAGCAACGCACCGAAATCAAACGTAATCAGTTCGCCCGCTTGTACCAACTTGGAGCTAGCTACACCGTGAGGCAGTGCCGAACGAACCCCGGATGCCACAATCGTGTCAAAGGAGGAAGACGTAGCTCCCTGCTTGCGCATGAAGAATTCCATTTCCAGATCCAACTCACGCTCGCTGACACCCGGTTTGATGTAAGGCAAAATGTGTGCAAATGTAGCATCTGCCAAATCCGCCGCCCGCTGCATCACTTCCAGCTCTTCCGCATCCTTGTATACCCGTAGCTTTTCTACAATTCCCGATACCGGAATCAATGTAACAGGGGACAAATCTTCACTGTAAGCTTTATGCGTCGCAACAGATACATGATCCTGCTCAAAGCCTGTTTCGCCGATCTGATGGGAGGACAACAGCTCTTTCACCGTTTCCATGACTTGCGCAGCGTGCTGCACCACCGTAAAGCCTGCCGCTTGCTCGGTCGCCTGTGTCATATAACGAAAGTCGGTCAGCAGATAGCTGTGAGATTCCGTAATCAGCACATAACCCGACGAACCAGTGAATCCTGTCAAATATCGGCGGTTGACAGGGCTTGTAATCAATATAGCCCGCAGATCATGCTCGCCCAGCGCCTGCCGCAGCTTTAACACCCGGTCATTCTTCATCTTTCATCCCGCTCCCCTCTGTCAAATAACCAAATGCTATTTTAACACAGGCGATAGCCGCTTGAGAAGTTTTTGTTGCGCTCAGTCCCCAGCTTCCTCAGGCTCGCGCTTTCTCTCGTCCGTATACTCAACAGCAACGGTGTATCCGATAAATAACCCCCACAGTATAAACACACAAATTTCCGTATATATGGAATCCCAGGTCAAACGATGAAGCGGATTCATCATCCCGAGCTTGGGACCTGTCAACACGAATAAAATAACCCACCAGACCAGACCGTAAACGATGCCAGGCAAGGGACCCTTATACCTACGAAACATAAATGTGTACACTAGCGAAGCTACAACTGATAATGCTATAAAAAACAGTAGACCCACCAGATGCCCTGCCGTCGTTTTCATGAACGAATGCTTGAAAAAAGGCTCTGCCAAAAATCCCGGTGCGACTACCGTAAAATGCAATGTATAAAACAACCAGCGCAGCAATCCCCAGAGCAAGCCCGCAAAAAAGCCCAGTTCGAGTGCAAAAGGAATAAGGGGCGTATGTATTTTGCCCGACTGCTGCCTGCCTCTACGGGTGTTATTATTGTTATGGTCGCGTTGATCCTGAGATTCGCGAGTCTGGTCCTGATCATGGCCTGCCTTGGGTATGGAGTAGGTTTCACTCATGTGTTTGATCCCCTTTCAAGATCCAAAACTTTTTCCATGCTAATAAGGATGACTTTATTGGCGCATGAAGAAGGCGCATTGCCGATGATTCGTGCATATCCATTTTGCTAGTAGTATGCTCCGAAGGGGATTAGTTTAACACTGAACTTGATGAGTGGTGTTTAGATATGGGAAAATAGAAGTAAAAGCACACTTCAAACTAACTAATAATGTGCCTTTTTAGCATTTGAAGTCCAACTCCCCTCCCCCAACTAGATATTCCCTTCCAAATTCGATACAATATACAAAAAGCACGTGTAAAGAGAGGTGAGACGGTTGTCACAAGCATCCAAGCCTGTAAGCTACGGTGGTCAGGCTGTCATTGAAGGTGTCATGTTCGGCGGCAAGCGTGTCAATGTCACGGCAGTTCGCCGCAAAACTGGCGAAATCACATATTTGGAAGTACCGCGCAAGGAGCAATCCTGGGTGACCAAATTTCGCAGAATTCCGTTATTGCGGGGAATTGTAAGCATCATCGACTCCAGCGCCAAGGGTACAAAACATTTGAACTATTCAGCCGATGCGTATGCTGATGATGAAATTGACCCAGAAGAACGCGCTGAACAAAAGAAAAAAGAAGAATCCCGCTGGAGCCTGAGTATGATCATCGGTGTGGCCGCGGTCGGGATTTTATCCTTTTTATTCGGCAAAATTGTGTTAACCCTCGTTCCGGTTGTTGTAGAGGACTTCCTGTTTAAAAATTTATTTCACGAGCAGATTTTGCATAATCTGGCGGAAGGAGCAATTAAGCTGATTCTGCTGTTGGCCTATTTATGGGGAATTTCCCAAACTCCGTTGATCAAACGACTTTTCCAGTATCACGGAGCAGAACATAAGGTGATTACCGCATATGAAGCGGGTGAAGAACTAACCCCTGCTAATGTGCAAAAATACAGTCGTCTGCATTACCGTTGTGGTAGCAGCTTTATCATGCTCACAGTGATCATCGGGGTACTTGTATATTCCCTGTTTACGTATGATAATCTGTGGGAGCGTATGGGACAGCGGCTTTTGCTGCTTCCAATCGTGTTGGGGCTTTCTTTTGAATTTCTCAAGCTAACAAATGCCCTGCGGGAAATTCCGGTACTCCGTTATTTGGGATACCCCGGCCTGTGGCTGCAACTACTTACCACCAAAGAACCGACCGATGATCAAGTAGAGGTATCCATTGCTTCGTTCAAGCGTATGCTGGAATTGGATGCCGAGTTGGAAAATGTACCTGTAAAGGAGAACTTCAACAGCTCGGTCCTTGATCCTGTGAAAGGATGAGTGAAAGATGAACAGACATGCGGTTATTTTCTGGCTTACCCTTGCCTTGGGCGCATATGGGATTGTGGATATGGTATGGAGAGGAAGCTGGGGCTTTCTTATAAGTTTATTGATTCCTGTCCTTGTTTTTGCAGTTATATTTCTGCTGTACAAATACCTGCCAGGACGACGCACCCGTACGCCCAAGATTAAACCCTCTGCACGCACGATGGCCAAAACAGCCAGCACACGCAAGCAGCAGACTACAAGCAAGCGCAAAGCGTATCCTTTTCATGTTATTGAAGGTTCTAAGGGCAAAAACGAAGAAGAACAGCCTAAGTATCATTAGTCGATCACACTCTAACATGGTACGCAAAGGAGCCATCACCCGCGTAATGAAAAATCACCGGGAAATGGCTCCTTTTTTAACCTCTTGACTCCAGTTCCAACTAACAAATGATTATTTCATGGCGTACATCGTATCCTTCATTAATTGATACTTGTTATACTGCTGTTGATAAGAAGCGATGCTCCATTTGTGGAAAAAAGCGTCTCCTGCCTGCACACCAGATTCATACAACAAATTGCTTTGCTCAGGAGAAATGTTGAACTGTGCTGTGCGAATGCCCAGCGTCGGGATTTTAATCGTCCGATATCGATTCTCCTGCTCAATATAACGCTCATCATGCGCTGATAGCATCGTATCAAAAATAGCTTGCAGCATCGTCAATGGCCCCCGTATATACGAAACCTTCGTTTCGGCTCCCGTTTTGCCCACCATCTGAAAGCCTACTGTTGGAATGGTTTTGGCCTTTCGTTCATTTACAGGCTCATCAAAAAGCCATAAAGGCAGATTACTTAGCAATGCCCCATCGACAACAAACACAAATTGCTGTGAAAATTTTTTTCCTTTCGTGTGCAAAGGATCAAGTCTTAGCATAACGGGGTCGAAAAAATATGGGATGCTTGTGCTCATCCGAATGGCCTTGGCCACCTCCAGTGAAGAGGAGCTCATACCGAAACGTTTGATATCCTCAGGAAGCACCAGAATGCGTCCGTTCGTTATGTCTGAAGCAATAATGCGCAGCTTGCCTGGAGGCAGATCCGCGAACGTACGCACTCCCTTGGCAAGCAACAGCTCCCGCACCCAATGCTCCAATGCTTCTCCAGAGTACAGCCCTTTTTTAAGAAAAATACGAGCTGCCGGTCCAACCCATTTGATGTTAAACACCGGAGAACGCCGTAACAAGCTGACCAAGGGGGTTTTCTCGATCACGGCTTTCATTTCATCTGCTGAATATCCTGCCGCCAACAAAGCAGCTACAATAGCACCTGATGATGTACCCGCTACGCGGTTGAATACAATTTCATGCTCCTCCGCAGCCTTAACTGCACCCGCCAGCGATATACCCTTAACCCCTCCACCCTGGAACACAGCATTGATCAGCATAGATCAAAAAACCTCCGTTCTCTTGGGAGTAAGCAGTTCTACTGCTTATGTATGAGAACGGAGGTTTATTTAGAACCTATATGAACGAATTTACATCATTATTGATAATAATTTTGAAGAAGCTGAATAAGTCCGTTCGGATTTTTCCTTAAATGCTGGGCACTAAAGTAAATATCTCCTTTGATCTGGTTATAATTTTCGTTCAGCTTGAGTTGCTTAATCAACTCTTCGGCAGATTGCCAGCCCTTTTCAGGAGTGCCGATTTTATAAGGAGAATGTCCAATGTACAGCTTAACATCTGAATTTTTGACCTCATTGGACCACCATGCCACAAGCTTGTCATAGCCAGCGGCCGGGAAACCGATACTCCAATAAATCTGTGGAGCTACATAATCAATCCAGCCTTTGTTAATCCAGGTACGTACATCGGCAAATGTCGTATCATACGCTGTAACGCCTGCCTTCGTATCTGATCCGGTTAAGTCCTGAGACTTGTTGCGCCACACTCCAAAAGGACTAATACCGAATTGCACTTTGGACTTGCTTGCATGAATGCTTTTGCCCAAATCACGGACAAAGCTGTTCACATTATCTCTCCGCCAGTCGTCTTTGTTAGAAATTTTGTTGGCATTATAAGCTTGAAAAGTCGCATCATCATCAAAAGTACCGCTGTATGGATAGAAATAGTCATCCAAATGAACGCCGTCAATATCGTATCCGTCCACAACCTCCATAATCGCATCAATGACATGCTGGCGAGCGGCGGGAATACCCGGATTGATGTAAAGCTGGCTGCCATTCTTAACAATCCAATCCGGATGTTGGTTAGCGACATGGTTTGCAGCTAAACCATTGGTGGTCCCTGTAGAATTGGCGCGGAAAGGGTTAAACCAGGCATGGAACTCCATCCCCCGCTTGTGCGATTCACTAATCATAAATTTTAAAGGATCATAGCCCGGATTTTTACCTTGGGTATTCGTCAGGTACTTGCTCCATGGCACAAGATTGGACGGATACAGCGCATCCCCACTGGCCCGGACCTGAACAAAAACCGCATTAATACCCATCCCCTGCAAATCATCAAGCATTTTGGTAAATTCCTGCTTTTGCTTCTCGGTGCTGCTTCGGGCGGCGGAAGAAGGCCAATCCCCGTTAATCGTAGAAATCCAAGCCCCACGCATGGAAGTAGAAGCTTTCACTTGCACGACCTGTCCCTGCGAAGAATTGGAGCTGCCCTCATTGGTTGATGTAGACGGTGAAGTGACACTCGCCTGCTCGTCATCATTAATTCCCTGATTCGTATCTACACTTCCCGGATTGTCAGATGTAGACATATTGGAGCTGGAGCCGCCACCGGAGGATGTTGTTCCGCCTGTGGCGGCACCCACTTTACCACTATTTAACGTAATGACTCGCTCTGAAGCTCGCCAGTCCACTTTTAATCCCAACTCTTCCCCAACAAAACGCAGCGGCACCATGACTCTTCCGCTCGTCATACGCGCAGATGCGTCCAATCGAACTGACTTGCCATTCACTATAGCACTCTGTCCGCCGTTTTCCATAGAAATGTTCTTGTCTTGTGCTGCAATGGTTACCGTACCGGACGATGCTGACCAGTTAACCTGAGCGCCTAATCCCTCACTGATCACCCGCAAGGGTACCATCGTTACGTTGGCTCCCTGTACAATGTATGGCGAAGCATCACTTTTCAGTGGTTGCCCGTCCAATATAATTTCAATCTCTCCGTTTGGAGCCGCTTGCACTCCTGGCACAACTGCCGTCTGCACCGCCAGCAGTAAACCCGCAGCCAGTGCCCATGTTTTCTTCCAATTCATATGATTACAATCCCCCGCTAACCCCGTTAATTTTTAACCCTGTCTTGTCCTGCTATATAATGGATAGACGCTAATACCCGGGTATTTGTTGCGGTAGGGACAAATAAAAAAAGCATCTGTCCTTACGGACGATGCCTGTCAGGAATCACCACTCAATTCCTTGTGTATATCGTGAAGCTGGCGCAAACGATCTTCATCCTGGCGGAAATATTCGACCAATGTCTCAATGCGGGTGATGGAATCCCAGCTTAAATGGTGCTCAATACCTTCCACATCTTTATAGATCAGGTCCTTGTCGACCCCAATCATATCCAGAAATTGCTCTAGTAACTGGTGGCGATCAACCAGCCGTTTGCCGACCTTTTTCCCTTTGGGTGTTAAAATTAATCCCCGATATTTCTCATATACGAGATAGTCGTCCTTATCCAGCTTCTGGATCATCTTGGTAACGGACGAAGGATGGACCTCCAGACCCTCAGCGATATCCGAGACACGGGCGTATCCCTTCTCATCAATCAGCTGGTAAATGCGCTCCAAATAATCTTCCATGCTTGGCGTTGGCACTTGTTTCCCTCTTTTCTGTTATTGAACGGGCGCTTACCGCCTTCATTTCCTGCGTTGAACCTACATATGTAATGATACATGTTATCATTGCCTATTGGCAAGTCTCATCCCTCTGCTCACAGCTATTGCCACGATTTGTTCAATTTAAGCAGGGTACACTAATAACGTCCCTGTATCATTCTCCTATGGCATGAGTTAGAGTTGGACATCCAAGCTACTACTGGATATTTATTCCTGAAAGGAGCGTTACCCATGTCCACGCTTGAGCGTACTCCTGTCAAAACCAAAGGAACCAAACCGTTCGTGCCTGATCTGGTGTTTTTCGAGCCAGACGCACTGAATTATCCTAAGGGTCAGCGTATTATGGATTGGGTCAAAGCAAAAGGCATTCCGTATCGTATGACCACATCTCATAACCGGATTACCAATTTACCGGGCGAAACCGAAGTTGAAAAGTATCGAATGGCGAAAAAGACGTTGGTCGTCGGTATTCGCAAAACGCTAACTTTCGACCAGTCGAAGCCCTCTGCTGAATACGCCATTCCCATTTCGACCGGATGCATGGGACACTGCCACTATTGTTATTTGCAAACGACATTAGGGGCAAAGCCGTATATACGTGTCTATGTCAATACGGACGATATCTTATCGGCAGCGAAAGGCTATATCGAGGAACGTGCGCCCGAAATTACTCGTTTTGAAGCAGCCTGTACCTCCGATCCTGTTGGTTTGGAGCATATCACCGGATCGCTCGGGGAATTGATTCGTTTTATGGCAGATGAAGAATTTGGTCGTCTGCGTTTTGTTACCAAATATCATCATGTCGATCCACTGCTGGATATTCAGCATAATGGCCATACCCGCATTCGTTTTAGCATTAATTCCGATTATGTTATTAAACAGTTTGAGCCTGCGACTTCACGCTTCGAAGAACGTATTGAAGCAGCGGGTAAAATCGCCCGAGCCGGTTATCCGCTAGGCTTTATTATCGCCCCGATCATCTGGTATGACGGTTGGGAAGAAGGATACGGTGAACTGCTGCGCAAACTGGGGGAAACCTTGCCTCATGATGCCACAAAAGATCTGACGTTCGAATTGATCCAGCATCGTTTTACCAAAACGTCCAAGGCTGTAATTGAGAAGCGTTATCCCAAAACCAAGCTGGAAATGGACATGGAGAAACGCAAGAAAAAATGGGGCCGTTGGGGACAAAATAAATACGTTTACCCTGATGAACAGCAAAACGCCCTGCGAGAATTTATCACTGAGCGCATTTTTGAACATTTTCCATTAAGTCGTATTGAGTATTTCACATAACCAGCATCCAATCCGGGGTAATCCGTTGTAAAAACAATGTTACATCTGTCATATGATCGGTTACCAGCAAAATACCGGTGATAACAAGCAGTATACCGCCTGTTTTAACGATAATCGACGTGTAACGCGAGGATAAACGAACAGAGCCAGCCAGTAAAGCCAATGCAAAAAATGGAATCGCAAAACCAAGCGCGTAGCCTGTGACCAGCTTGAACCAGGTATGATGCTCTACTGCCGCTAAAGCGATAATAGCCGTCAGCATGGGACCGATACAGGGAGACCAGCCTGCCGCAAATCCAATTCCGATCACAAAGGAACCGGCATAACCGGCAGGCTTCCATGTCCAGCGAAGCTTATGCTCCCGCATTAAAATCAAAGGCCGTATCACACCAATAGATACCAGCCCCATCGCCAAGATCAGTATCCCCGCAACCACTCTTAGCGTATCCTTATAATTGCCAAACCATTCTCCCAGCAACCCTACGCTTGCACCCAAGGAATAAAACACAAGGGAAAAGCCCAGTACAAAAGCTAGGGTATGTCCCATCGTACGGTAACGCACCTCAGCCTTATGCCGTCCTTCGGCCAGTTCACGTGCCGACATCCCCGTCATATAAGATAAATAAGAGGGGTACAGTGGCAAACAGCAAGGTGAGAAAAAAGAAACCATTCCTGCTATGATCGCCAACCCGGCGTTAACATCCGTCATCATCATTTCCTCCCGCCTGTCTTAAGTAAACGCGAGCAAAACAAGCTCTATTACTAAAACATACGTGAGGAAGCAGCCAAATATGTTGCAACCCAAAAAGCGTATGCCCTGGCATGTGAGCCGAAAGACATACGCTATTACAACCTTTATTTATTTCACAATCGCGCCGTTAGGCATGCTTTCCGGTACTGTAGCCAGCGTGAGCTGATCCCCGTGCGATGCTGCCAAAATCATTCCTTGTGACAACTCACCACGCAGCTTCACAGGCTTAAGATTGGTCACACAAATCACCTTGCGTCCAACCATATCCTCCGGCGTGTAAAACTTGGCAATGCCCGATACCACCTGACGCTGCTCATAACCAAGATCAAGTTGGAGCTTCAACAGCTTATCGGCCTTCTTCACAGGCTCACAGGCGATAACCTGAGCGACGCGCAGTTCTACCTTGGCAAAATCCTCAATACCAATCTCTTCCTTTGCCTCTGGCGCCTTCTGGCCTTCCTCAGCCGCATTTTGTGGTTGAACTTGAGCCTCAGCTTCCTCCGGCTTCTTGCCCCCCGTCATCGCTTCCACGATGAAAGCAACCTCCTGCTCAGAATCCAGACGTGGGAAGATAGGATTGCCTTTGATCAGTTGCGTTCCTTCCGACATGCGACCAAACTGCTTACCGCTATCCCATGTCGTCAATTCACCTTCTTTAATGCCAAGTTGTTCCCAAATTTTATGCGGAGCGCGGGTCAAGAACGGTTGGAGCAAAATGGACGCGATGCGCAAGCTTTCTACCAAATGCACCATAACAGATGCCAGCTCACGGCGTTTGTCCTCATCCTTGGCCAGGTTCCATGGTTGTGTTTCGTCAATATACTTGTTGCTACGGCTAATAAATTGACTGATCGCCGTCAAAGCCACAGAAAACTCCATATTTTCCATCGCTTCTTCTACTTTACTGTAAGTCGCTGTTGCCATTTCCTCCACAGCCCCGTCGAATGCTGTTACATTCGCTTCATAAGCCGGAACCTTACCTTCAAAGTATTTGTCTACCATTGCTACGGTACGGTTCAACAAATTGCCTAGATCATTCGCCAAATCAGAATTGACCCGATCAACGAAGCTTTCCGGTGTAAAAGTTCCATCAGCGCCGAAAGGCACCTCACGCAGCAAGTAATACCGAAGTTGATCCAGACCATAGCGGTCAATCAGTGTTACAGGGTCAACGACGTTGCCTTTGGATTTGGACATTTTACCGTCCTTCATGAGCAGCCAGCCGTGCGCAAATACTTTTTTAGGCAGCGGAAGATCCAGCGCCATTAGCATGATCGGCCAATATATCGTATGGAATCGTACAATTTCCTTCCCAACGATATGCACATTTGCAGGCCAAAATTTATCATACAGCTCGGTATTGGAGGAACCATAGCCCAGGGCTGTAATATAGTTGGAGAGCGCATCAATCCACACATATACGACATGCTTCGGATCACCTTTCACCTTAACGCCCCAGTCAAAGGTTGTGCGGGATACAGCCAAATCCTCCAGACCCGGCTTGATAAAATTGTTAATCATCTCTTTTTTACGGGATTCCGGCTGGATAAACTGCGGGTTCTCCTCATAAAATTTCAACAAACGATCAGCATACTTGCTCATACGGAAAAAGTAACACTCTTCCTTGACTAATTCTACAGGGTGCCCACTGTCCGGGCTTTTACCTCCAGCCACATTGCCTTCTGCATCCTTCACCACGTCAACCAATTGAGTCTCCGTGTAATAAGTTTCGTCAGGTATGCTGTACCAGCCTTCGTATTCGCCCTTATAAATGTCTCCTTGCTTTAGCAAACGATCAAAAATTTCCTGCACAACGCTCTTGTGGCGTTCTTCCGTTGTACGAATAAAATCGTCATTGGAAATGTCGAGCTTCCGCCATAAATCCTGAATCCCTGCCACAATATCGTCAACGAAACGTTGCGGTGTTTTGCCAGCCGCACTCGCCTTCTGCTCAATCTTCTGTCCATGCTCATCCGTTCCTGTCAAATAGCGCACCTCGTAGCCGCGCAGCCGCTTGTAGCGCGCCATCGCATCTCCGGCTACCGTAGTGTACGCATGACCAATATGTAGCTTGTCGCTTGGATAATAAATCGGTGTCGTAATGTAAAATGTTTTCTCATTGGACATGTGTATTGCCTCCTGTTTTGTTCATGGCAGCAAAATAAGGCATGCTCCCCTGAATTCGGTACTCCAATTCATGTTTTTCACACCAATTGGGCACAAAAAAGACCCCCGTCCCTATGGGACGAGAGTCACCTCACGCGTTACCACCCAAATTCCCCGTATCCTCGCAGACTACAGGCTTCACCAGTCATTTCTGACCGCCCATTAACGCTGGATCACGCCTTTCCCTTACGGTCGCCCCTATAAAACATTGAACGGTGGCAAGCACGCTCGAAAAAGGTTCCTCCAGGACCATATTCAGGCTTCGTCCAGACCGGTTTGCAGCTAACCCCGGCTCTCTGTACTGGACGGTTGACCCTACTCATCCCTTCGCAGGAAAACATTATTATCCAAAATATAACCAAACCCGCATAGCTATGTCAAGTCAAGCCCTTCCCAGTACGGTCAGCAAAACGATCTTCATCGGATCTATTCGCCCGCTTTTTAGCAGGAGGCACCAAATCTACACCGCCCGGATGAAAGGGATGGCACTTTGCTATACGTTTGGCGGACAGCCAGGAGCCCTTGAACGCACCATGCACTTCCACCGCTTCCAGCGCGTACTGGGAGCACGTCGGATAGAAGCGGCAGGTCGGTGGCTTTAATGGTGAAATATAGGATCGGTATAACTTAATCGGAGCTTGAACCACTCTGCGTGTGGTAATCTTCATTTCAGTAGCCTCCGTGGCTGTGAGTGTGACCGCTCGCCTGTTTGTATCCCCCATTAGAATTGGCCTCTGCTTGCCCGTTCTTCTTCTGGCACTTCTTGCAATAACCAAAAATCTCAAACTTGTGTTCAACAATTTGGAACTGATCTGTCGTATCTGTCATTTGCATCGGGCAGAAAGAGATCGGTAAAGTTTTCTGACAGCTCAGGCAAATCATATGGTGGTGGTGATGATGCTCATTGCAGCTTACCTTGAATTTCATCCCATCCTCAAAAGATACCTGCTCCAGCACACCCAATTCCTGCATCACACGCAAATTACGGTAAACAGTGTCAAAGCTGAGTCCGCTGTATTTTTTACCCATATATTCATAAACGTCTTTTGGGGACAGATACCCTTCGTTCTCGGAAAATAACGTGGCCAGCGTCTTGCGCTGATCCGTAATACGCAGCCCCTGAGTGGACATTGTTGCGATAATCTCATCCTTTGTCAGCATGCGTTTCACCCTCCCCTGTCTGTAGTTTCAGGTTATCTGATGCAGGCTTAGGCTTGCATCTGCTTATTATACCACGATTAAAGTCAAAGTTATAAGAGATATTCGCGCTCTTGATAAAGAAAAAGACGTTCTTCCTGTGCTTGAACCGAATCCGCAGCAGGAGAACGCCTTTATTCTGTAAGTGATCTGACTTTAAACGGTGAATGATGAGACCCTTCGGTCTAAACCAATAAACAATACCGGATGCACATATTAATTTTTAATAGCTGGTAATGGCATAACTACCACCGAAACTGGCAAGTTACTACCCGCCGCAGCAGTGAAATACATCTCTACACTTTCCTCGATATGACCTGTACGATACAGTACACTCATCTCATTCGGAGCCCACACGGAGCCGTTCGTCGGGATACCCACGACCTGATTATTCACCATAGCATAGCCAGAGTATTCACCACCACGCGGGTTAAATGTAATCAGGGAATATGGCGCTACGCGATCCAGTTTAACCTTATACACAACACCAAAATTACCCGCATTGGAGGAAGAAGAACCGTCCAGACCGTCTGAACCAAGCAGGTTCGGGTCTACTTTATTGTCGCCAAGAACGATACGCTGAGCTGTTTTACCAACCTCTTCTGTATATTCCAGCGTAATATCCGAATTCGCATACGTTCCACGGTTATGAATTCCGTCCTTAGGCAGTTTTGCCAGAGTAGGCATAGCAATCAATGGATCTGCATTTGCATCTAACACAACAACTGTGTATTGAATAGGTTGATCCGTATACAAGTCAGATAAGAGAGAAATGACCTGTTTTTGCTTAATTTTTTGCGCATTCAAATCCTGTAAAATAACGCGGCTTTCGCCTGGATTCAGAACCGTGCTGGAACGTTTGCTTCCATCCTGCATGGATTGAAAGTACCGCTGAATCGAAACCTTACCCGCAGCCGTCGCAAACTCAGATGGGCCGGCGAAGCCGGAATTTTCGACGTTCAGATTAGCAGCAGTAATATTATTGTTGGTTGCGATAACGTACATTTTTACATCTCTGCCCGTTTCATTCACATGATGGACGAGTATACGTGTGCTGCCTGATCCCATTTCCTGATACACAATACCATCCTGGAATACACGTTCCGGGCTGTTAGCACGGATCAGAAGGCGTGGTGAAGATGTGCTGGTTAACGGAATGGTAGCCATAGTAGGCACCTGACTGCCGTCTACACTATACTTATCACCATAAGGCGTGAAGATTTTGTTGAAATCATCTTCGTTGTATAGCAGCTCATTCGTAATCTTAATCGTTTGACTTACTGTACCTGTTGCACCATGCTTGTCAGTCACAGTCAGCGTTATGGTCACATCACCCGGCTCGAAAAACGCCAGTTTCTTATTCACCCAATCACGTTTAGTAATCGCATTTTCATCATCCGTACTCAGATCCGTAATCGTGATTTTTTCACCCATTTTGTATTCTTTTTTATCTGTTGTAAACAGAGCCACTGGCGGCTGATTCGGCGGTCTTACCGTAATCGTAACTGAGTATGGATCACTCCAGTTCCCTGCGGAGTCAAGAACGGAATAGGTAACTACATATGTACCTGGCTCTTGAAATACGTCCTGCTTGCCTTCCCAACGTTGATTCACAATCGGAAGACCTGTAGGAGAAGATTCCTTCGTCAAATACGTAACTTGGGTTTCGCCCGCATAGATATCTTTTTGCTGAACCGTGAAGGAAGCTTTAGGCTTTTGATTCAAATCCATAATAACCTGTTTTGTTGTATTATTTACAGTATAAGGAATATTTAAAGCCTGTGTAATAGAGGTCAACGGCACCATAAATACGTTCTTTTGCTGGAATGCCGGTCCCTTCATTTGTCTAGCTTCACCGTTAACAGTATAAATTTTGCTGTCTGTCTTGAAGCGCAGCACGTTTGTACCTTGGGTGATAACGGTTTCCTTGGTAGCAGTATCATAACTAAACTGTAAGCCGACGCGGCTGACTAGCGAGCGGATAGCTACATAAGAAACACCGTCCTTGACTGTCATCGGCTGAGTCGCCGTATACACCTGTCCGTTTTGTTCCATTTTTGCGCTGTTCAAATACAAAATCAGTTGATTTGCACTCATGGATGTTGGAGAACCACCAGGGTTGGTGATTGTTCCGTCTCCACTGTATACATCATTGGATACGCTCGATCCGTTGGTTGTATCCGTCGGCAAGCCGGACAAAGGATCATTGGATACGCCTGTGTTATCAGGTGTCACTGTATCATTTTGTGCTCCAGTGCTACCTTGTCCCCCGATACTATTATCAACGCCGGAATTTGTGACATTGGCCTGAGCCTGCTGTCCGCTAACCGAATCGGTGGATTGAACAGTGGATACTGCTTCTGCTCCTACAGGGGCTACTGCAGCCACCTGAGCTACCGCAAGCGCGGTGAGCATGGTCCATTTCTTGAAATTCATTGTTTGTCTCCTTCTATTACCAAATTATTATCATCCCCGTAAAAAGTCATACTATTAGACGCGGCTGTTGACCAAAAGTTGCTGGGAATTTTGCTGAACATGAAAAAAAGGGAACTTTCTCCTGTGGCTGCAAGAAATACTACAACAAAAAAACGCCGCCCCATCTGACCTGATGGGGCGGCGGCTTCATAAATAGAAAGTATTTTAAAGGCCATTCAACATTATGACGGACGGACAGCGGCATTTGTCCCTGCGGTCTCCAGACGACCTTCTTCAATGAGACGATAAGCACGTTGAACCTCTTCATCTGTGGGGGACGGAACCCCTTCCAGCGGATACGCCTTGCCGAGCATTTCCCACTTGTATACACCCATTTGGTGGTAGGGTAAAATTTCGAACTTTTCGACTCCGTTTAATGTTCCGATAAACCGCCCCAAATTCAGCAGATCCTGCTCATCATCATGAATACCCGGCACAAACACGTGTCTAATCCACATCTTGCGCCCTTGTTCAGACAACCATCGTGCCGTACTTAGCATACGGTCATTGGATTTGCCAGTTAGCTTAATATGCTTGTCATTGTCAATATGCTTTATATCCAGCAACACCAAGTCTGTTACGTCCAGCAGTTCATGGATACGGCCTGCGTCATTAAAACCGTTACTGTCCAGCGTTGTGTGCAAATTCCAGCGTTGCTTCACTTCTTTGAATAGCTCTGCCACAAAATGAGCTTGCAGTGTTGGTTCTCCACCGGATACAGTCAATCCGCCTCCCGAAGAACGATAGTAGGCTAAATATGGCTCAATTTCAGCCAATACCTCCTTCAGGGTCATTGGATTGCCTTCATTTAGAGCCCAGGTGTCCGGGTTGTGACAATATTGGCATTTTAACAAGCATCCTTGCATAAAAAGCACGAAGCGGATGCCGGGACCATCGACGGTCCCGAAGGTTTCCAATGAGTGTATATGGCCTTTCAGCATGTTGCATCATCCTTCCCGCATCCGCTATGCGTGCGTCGTTGTAATATATGATACGTAAAGCTTTGTTACATTGTACCGTGGAAAGTACGGTTAATGACATCCAGCTGTTGTTCACGAGTCAGCTTGATGAAGTTAACGGCATAGCCTGATACGCGAATCGTAAGCTGTGGATAGTTTTCTGGGTGATCCATCGCATCCAGCAATTGCTCACGAGCAAATACGTTGACGTTCAGATGATGTGCATGACTTCCGAAATAGCCGTCCATCATGGAAACAAGATTCGTTTTGCGTGTTTCTTCTTCTTTACCCAGTGCTTTAGGCACGATGGAGAAGGTATTCGAGATGCCATCCAGGCTGTGCTCGTAAGGCAATTTAGCTACGGAACTCAGGGAAGCCAAAGCACCTTTTTTGTCGCGTCCATGCATTGGATTTGCACCTGGTGCAAACGGTTCGCCTGCTTTACGTCCATCCGGTGTTGTACCTGTTTTCTTACCGTATACCACGTTGGAAGTAATGGTCAGTACAGATTGAGTAGGAATCGCATTCCGGTAAGCCTTATGCTTGCGGATCATGCCCATGAAGGACTCTACCAGTTCTACTGCGATGTTATCTACACGATCATCGTTATTACCGTAGCAAGGATATTCGCCTTCAATTTCAAAGTCAATGGCGATGCCTTTTTCGTTACGGATTGGTTTCACCTTTGCATGTTTAATGGCGCTCAGGGAATCGGCAGCAACGGACAGACCGGCAATACCACAAGCCATTGTACGAATAATATCACGGTCATGCAGCGCCATTTCAATCCGTTCGTAGCTGTATTTATCGTGCATGTAGTGAATAACGTTCAAAGTGTTCATGTACAATTTTGCCAACCATTCCATCATTGGCTTAAAGCGGCCCAGCACTTCCTCGTAATCCAGCACTTCACTAGTAATTGCAGGATATTCAGGACCTACTTGAGCACCTGATTTTTCATCCACACCGCCGTTAATAGCATACAACAGAGCTTTAGCCAAATTGGCACGAGCACCAAAGAATTGCATTTGTTTACCGATTTTCATAGCCGATACGCAACATGCAATACCATAATCATCGCCATAAATCGGACGCATCAGATCATCATTTTCGTATTGAATGGAGCTGGTTTCAATGGATACTTTGGCACAATATTTTTTGAAACCTTCAGGCAATTTTTCTGACCACAGTACAGTCAGGTTCGGTTCCGGTGCAGGTCCCAGATTGTACAGGGTGTGCAGGAAACGGAAGCTGTTTTTAGTAACCCGAGTTTCTCCAGTAATGGACATACCGCCAATGGATTCAGTTACCCATGTTGGGTCTCCGCTGAACAGTTCGTTATAATCAGGTGTACGCAGGAATTTAACAATACGCAGTTTCATAACAAAATGATCGACCAGTTCTTGTGCTTGTTCTTCTGTCATTGCGCCTTCTTCCAAATCACGTTGAGTATAAATATCAAGGAAGGAAGACACACGTCCCAAGGACATTGCTGCACCATTTTGTTCTTTGATCGCTGCAAGATAGCCAAAATACACCCATTGGAAAGCTTCTTTTGCGTTGTTAGCAGGCTTTGAGATGTCGAAACCATGATCAGCAGCCATTTGTTTCAGCTCGTTCAAAGCGCGAATTTGCTCGGAAATTTCTTCACGCAGACGAATTACGTCTTCTTCCATGGAATCTACTTCAAGGCTTTTCAGTTGAGCTTTTTTGTCTTTAATCAGGAAGTCTGCACCATACAGTGCTACACGACGGTAGTCACCGATAATGCGACCACGACCATATGCGTCTGGCAAACCAGTGATAATACCCGCTTTACGAGCTGCTCTCATATCATCGGTATAAGCGTCGAATACACCCTGATTATGCGTTTTGCGAATATGAGTGAAGATATCAACAATGCTTTGCGGTACTTCAAAGCCATAGGCTTTGCAAGCGTCAATCATCATCCGGATACCACCAAACGGCTGCAAAGAGCGTTTGAATGGAGCGTCTGTTTGTACACCGACAACTTGTTCTTTATCCCGGTCTAGATAGCCCGGCTTATGTGAAATAATGGTGGATGGCGTATTCACGTCTACATCAAGCACACCGCCGTTTGCCAGCTCTTTTTTGGTAAGATCGGATACAATATCCCACAGTGCAGTTGTGTTGGCGGTAGGGCCAACTAGAAATTCTTCGTTACCGACATAAGGTAAGATATTGGTTTCGATAAAATCGTTGACGTTGACTTCTTTAGTCCATTTACCTTTTTTGAAACCTCTCCAGCCAGATTGTTGCTCTTGTAATTCTCTCTCAATCACCGACATGTAAATCCCTCCAAATTGTTTGGTTTTCCGGACTTGTGATTTTTTTCACATTTAAATAGTCTCGAGTCCGGCCTTTTCACCGATGCCTTACGCTCAGTGTCGGGACCTTTCTTACACCCTTATTGTAGAATAATGATAGAGTGTAGTATGTGATAAAAATCACAATACAGGTGATATTTATCACTTTATTTTCTTTAGCTTCACGCCCGTACCTTTATCCTTGCCGTTCACCTCCCTTCCCAAACCAACAGGCCCTCTATATAGAGAGCCTGCGTTGGTATTGAACGGGAAAATGCTTAGTCACAAATTCTATTCGTACCTATATATTATTGGTCAAAACGTCCGTAGAAGGCATTGCGGTATACATCAGCTAATTCGGTAACCAGCGGCAGCTTCGGATTCGCAGTTGTACATTGATCCTCAAAAGCGCGGTCAGCCAGATAATCTACACGCGATTCAAAATCCTTCGCATCGAAGCCGATTTGCTGGAACGATTCCTCGATACCGAGTGTTTTGTTCAGCTTGCGGATCGCTTCGATCAGGCTATTAACCCCTTCTTCCGTGGTACGGGCAGGCAGTCCCAGTATGCGTGCAATTTCTGCATAGCGCTCATCCGCAACAAAGTGCGAATATTTAGGGAACGAAGCAAACTTCGTCGGTTTTTTCGCATTATAACGAATGACGTGTGGTAACAAAATGGCATTTGTGCGACCATGTGCTGTGTGGTATTGTCCACCCCATTTGTGCGCAAGACTGTGGTTAATACCCAGGAATGCATTGGCAAACGCCATTCCTGCCAGCGTGGAAGCATTATGCATTTTTTCACGAGCCAGCTTGTCGCCACTCAGAGCCGATTGCTCTAGGTATTGGAATACCAGTTGAATAGCTTTAATTGCCAGACCGTCTGTGTAGTCACTAGCCATTACAGACACGTAGGCCTCGATGGCATGTGTCAGTACGTCCATACCTGTATCCGCTACAGCTGTTTTAGGCAGCGAATATACAAACTCAGGGTCAATAATTGCCACATCAGGAGTCAGCTCATAGTCAGCCAGCGGATACTTCGTGTTGCCCTGATTTTTGTCTGTAATAACTGCGAACGATGTAACTTCCGAACCTGTACCCGAGGTTGTAGGAATGGCTACAAATTGTGCTTTCTGACCAAGACGCGGGTACTTGTAGATGCGTTTGCGAATATCCATAAATTTTTGTTTCAAGTTGTTGAAATCAGTATCTGGGTATTCATAGAACATCCACATGCCTTTAGCCGCATCCATCGGCGAACCTCCGCCCAATGCAATAATGCAATCCGGTTGGAAACGTCTCATCATTTCAGTACCACGTTCTACCGTAACTGTCGATGGATCTGGCTCTACTTCCGAGAACACTTCGATAGCTACTGGTGTTTGGCGTTGGTGCAAATAATGGATGACACGATCCACATATCCAAGTTTTACCATCATAGGGTCTGTGATAATGGCTACACGTGTGATATCAGGCATTTTAGCAAGATACTGAGTCGAATTTTTTTCAAAATAAATTTTGGAAGGTACTTTGAACCATTGCATATTCACCGTACGTTTCGCCACCCTTTTCACATTAATCAAGTTGACTGCCGATACGTTCGACGAAGTCGAGTTACGTCCGTACGAACCACAACCGAGTGTCAGCGATGGAAGGTTGGTGTTGTAGATGTCACCGATCGCACCATGTGTGGAAGGTGCATTTACAATGATACGGCCTGTTTGCAAACGGTTCGCGAACCGAGCGATAACGTCCTCATCGTTCGAATGAATAGCAGACGAGTGACCCATGCCCCCAAATTCCACGACTTCAGCAGCGCGTTGAATACCTTGTTCAGCATTTTTTACTTTATAGCAAGCCAATACAGGACTCAATTTTTCCGCAGACAATGGGAATTTTGTTCCTACCCCTTCAATCTCAGCAACCAAAATTTTAGTTCCTGCTGGTACTGTGATGCCACTCATTTCAGCAATTTTTACAGCAGACTGTCCGACGATTGCTGGGTTCACTGCACATTTCTCGACATTCATAGCTCCTTGAGTGAGCTTAGCTGCTTCTTCTTTGTTTACAAAATAGCAACCGTTAGCGATCATCAATTTTTTCACTTGTTCGAAGATGGGCTCTTCGATAATAACCGCTTGCTCGGAAGCACAGATCATACCGTTATCAAAAGATTTTGAGAGGATCAGATCGGTCACAGCTTGCTTGATGTCCGCTGTCTTTTCAATGAAGCAAGGCACGTTACCAGGACCTACGCCCAGAGCAGGTTTACCGCAGCTATATGCCGCCTTAACCATGCCTGATCCACCAGTTGCCAGAATCAGCGCCACATCCGGGTGATTCATAAGTGAATTTGTCTTATCCATCGATGGAGCTTCAATCCATTGAATACAATCGGCTGGAGCACCATGCTTGACGGCTGCTTCAAGCAAGACGCGAGCTGCTTCCGCACTACACGATTGAGCGGATGGATGGAAACCGAAAATGATCGGGTTACGTGTTTTAATAGCAATCAACGCTTTGAACATTGTAGTTGAAGTCGGATTAGTCACTGGAGTGATCCCCATTATGATGCCGACAGGTTCTGCTATTTTTTGAAAACTGTCAAAGTCATTATCTTCAATGACACCGACGGTTTTTTCATTTTTGATACTATGATAGACATATTCTGTTGCAAACATGTTTTTGGTGATTTTGTCCTCGTACACACCGCGTCCTGTTTCTTCAACAGCCAGCTTCGCCAGATGCATGTGCTTATCCATCCCTGCGAGTGCCATAGCTTGTACGATTTCGTCAATCTGCTCCTGATTCATACTCATGAAAGCCTGCTGTGCCCGGTTCCCCCGGTCAATCAGTGTTTGAATATACTGCTCAGCGCTTTGCTCTTTTTGGATAACCTCGTTTTTAACAGCCATTTCCCTCATCCTCCTGTTATCTCGTGTACTATCTCTTGTTCACGCACTGATCGTAACACAGCTTTTCAAGATATATTGTGATTTTTTTCACAATATATCTAAAATTTTATTTTATTTTATGAAGTGAAGTGAAGTGAAGTGAAGTGAAGTGAAGTGAAGTGAAGTGAATTAAATCACAAAGTTTGGAATTCTGCCACTTTTACCCCCTCTTCTTGCCCCAAAAACGCATAGCACAGGTATATAATGAATTTGAATTGATCAAGTTGCAGATAAAAAAACAAAGGAAACAAAGGGGAAATGGACGATGAGAAACCCTGCAAACGTAATGGAAGCCCGCGGCAATACCTGTTGCTTCTCAGAGGCCAGCTTCAACCGGCTGCAAGTGATGATGAAGGATCGGATCATGCCAGAAAGCTCACACCTGTTCTGGGAAGGAGACACAGCGGATAAGCTGTTTTATATCAAGCGCGGACGCGTGAAAGTAACGAAAACAACGGATGAGGGTAAGGAACTTATACTATATATGTACCAAAGCGGCGATCTGATTGGTCAAGCTGATCCATTTTTTGGTACCAAGCACTCCTTTTCTGCCGAAGTTCTGGAGGACAGTGATATCGGTGTTGTCGATCATACGGATTTGGAGCTGCTTATTTGCCAGCACTGTGATTTTGCCATTGACTTTATGAAATGGATGGGGTCCCACCACCGTATTACTCAGACCAAATTTCGCGATCTAATGATGTACGGGAAGCCCGGTGCTCTGTGCTCCACGCTAATCCGCCTGTGTAACACCTATGGAGAGCCTCATGGGGAACATATCCTTATTCATAAAAAAATCACTCATACCGACCTCTCCAATATGATCGGTGCCACCCGCGAAAGTGTAAACCGGATGCTGAGTGATTTGCGTAAAAAAAATGCAGTCGAATATGATAATGGCATGATCGTCGTAAAGGATTTGGAAATGCTGCAAGGCGTATGTCATTGTGAACTGTGCCCGCGTGAGATTTGCCGGATCTAATAAATAGTTTTAATATAAAGGGGAGTGTTTTGAGCCATTTTGGCTATAAAGCACTCCCTTAATCTTTTTTGCTCCCCCTTAGAGGCAGGCAGTAGCGGAACAGCCCATTTGTATCTGAACAGCGATCGTAAGATCATGTGAATCCCAAAGCGTCTAACACCCCGCCAACATCCTTCTTCACACTTTTAGAACTGGAAGCACAGATAACTTAAATTCCCCATCTCATAGCTCCTGTGGATGACCTTGGCCTTATTCGACGGATCTCCACTCCCCATGGCAATAAACAACGGTACAAAATGTTCAGCTCTCGGTACCGCTTGACCAGCATATGGGGCTTCTCTTTCATAGCGATCCAAAGCCTCTACATCTCCACTCTGTACATTTTCAATAATCCAGTCATCAAAATCAAGTGCCCAAGGCTCTGTTTTCGTTTCTCCCCATTTGACGATGCGCAGATTATGAACAGTTACACCACTGCCAATGACCAAAATATCCTGCTCACCCAACCCCCGCAGCACTTCACCGATAGCATATTGTGCTTTCGGCGATAGAAACGGATTCACGGAAATCTGGACTACCGGAATATCCGCCTCAGGATACATACGATGCAAAAGTGTCCAGGACCCATGATCCAGCCCTCGCACCCGGTCCGTTTGTACGTCAATACCCTTTTGCTCATATAATTCTTTCAACTTAGCCGCCAGCTCCACCGAACCATACGCTGGATATTTAACCGCATACAGCTCCGGCGGGAAACCGCCAAAATCATAAATCGTATCGTAAACGTCGTCTATCGAACTAATTGTCAATGCCTGCGTCTCCCAATGGGCGGTAAAGATAACAATAGACTTCGGGCGAATACTCTTTCCAAGCTGCTCCAGAAAAGCAGTATATTCTGTCTGTTCAATAGCAAGCATAGGTGATCCGTGGGCTAAAAACAAAGATGGCATCATGTGAAAATCCCCTTATCATTTATCAATTTATTTTTCTCAATAAGTAACTTTATGTAAGCAATGATACATAAGTAACAAAGTTATGTCAATGCAGATTTTAGCATACACTTAAAAAACGTCGCTTCCTTAAATAAAGATTGATATAGGTATAAAGTCATAGTAATATATAACTAATAAATATAAATAGTCACTATAACTCGATATAAAGGACTGGTTTCTATGGAGATACATACTGCTAATTGCCCAAAGTGTGGTTCCGTTTTCCGCTATAATCTTAGAAACCTGTGCAATACTTGTATTCAAGAAGAAAATTTATTTTATGACCGCTGTTCTAACTATTTGTGGAAACATCCCACTACCCATACTCGCCAGCTTAGTGAAGCAACCGATACACCTATGAATTTGCTCACAGACTGGGTGAGAGCAGGTAAGTTTCCCTCCACCTATAGTCAGCTTGATTATCCTTGCGAGTCTTGCCATTCCCCGATTTATGCGGGAAGGCTTTGCCATTCCTGCCTTGGTACGTTCCGTACAGCAGCACTCGATATTCAAACCCGTGTACCCCGTCGTACTGCGACCGGATTGTTTTCAATCGCAGGCCGCGCCAAAGGCTATTAAGTATTACAAAAAAAACAGCCTTTTTCCTAGGAAAAGGCTGTTTTGCTATGAAAAACGTTTATTCGGCTTGATACTCATCTAATCCATTCCTCGGCCCAATATTGAATCTGTTCCATGACCGGCTGAAGTGCACGGCCTTTGGTTGTCAGCTCATATTCAATGCGGACAGGAGTTTCCGGGTATACATGACGTATAAGAATTCCTTCATTCTCCAGATCCTTCATCCGCTCAGATAGCATTTTATCGCTCATTGTGGGAATCAGATTGGAAATATCCTTAAAACGCTTGGGACCGCTCATCATGGATTGAATAATGAGTCCGTTCCAACGCTTACCCAGACATGAAAAGGCACTTTCAAAACGCGGACACATTTTTGTAAGTTGCGGTTGAACCTCCATATTTTTCACCTTCTTTAGCATTTCGGCTTGATAAAGCTTTCCTTTTGTTAGTATATATCATTTTAGCATACTTTATCCCGAAAGAAAACACTTTCTTCTTAATTTAATACCTGATCCGATAAAGTTGCCATGACCAAAGCTGATTATACAACAAACCAGCATAAGAGGTATATGGCAAATGCGTTAAATCAAAAACAGACGGAATCTCAAGAGATTTCGCCTGTCAGTTTGTTCAATATCAAGCTTGTCGGAATCAATAAATGGAAATTATACCAATACACCGCCGAGAGGCCTGAAAGGTTCGCTTTTTCCATAAACTGGTTGAACAATACTTGTCGGATGAGCCCAGCGAATACTGTTAGCAATGACCTTCAGAATATCAGGCTGGTAATAGGTTGGATACGTTTCATGACCCGGGCGGAAATAAAATATTTTACCACTGCCACGATGAAAGGTACAACCCGTTCTGAACACCTCTCCACCTTCAAAATTGCTGATAAGGACCAATTCATCCGGTGCCGGGATATCAAAAAACTCACCGTACATCTCTTCGTGCTCCAACAGAATTTTAGCGTCAATGCCCTCCGCAATAGGGTGTGACGGATTTACGGACCAAATAATTTCCTGTTCGCCTGCCACTCTCCATTTCAGATTACAGCTTGTGCCCATCAGGGCTTTAAACGGCTTGGAAAAATGTCCCGAATGCAGCACGATCAAGCCCATGCCTTCCTGTACCCGCTTTACAACACGGGCTGTAACTTCATCACTCACCTGATCGTGTGCTTTATGCCCCCACCACAGCAGCACATCTGTGGAATTCAGGACTTCTTCTCCCAAACCATGCTGGGCATCGTCACGCAACGTAGCCGTTCGAATAGCGAATCCTTCGCTTGACAGCCCATCAGCCAATGCCCTGTGTATCCCATCAGGATATACCCGTTTGGCTTCATCATTCAGCTTCTCGTTCAAAAACTCATTCCAAATGGTGACGTTAATCATCAATACTTCCCCCTATTAGGTTAGACCCACCACATCTCGCTCAGCGGTTCTTCAATAAGGACCTGGCGAAGATTGTGAACGGCTTTAGTAAAGCCTTCCTCGACGGACATCAGACCATCCTCGTGCTCAATACTCACTACATAATCGTAACCCACAAGACGGAGAGCACTAATAATATCCGCCCAGGTTTTGATATCATGTCCATAGCCGACGGTACGGAACTGCCAAGCACGATCCAGCATATTCGTATAATCCTGCATATCGGTCAAACCGTATTTATTCACATTAATCGGGTCAATCGTCGTATCCTTGGCATGGAAATGATGAATGGCTCTCTCCCGGCCCAAAATTTGAACCGCCTGTACCGGATCAATCCCCTGCCACCACATGTGGCTCGGATCCAGATTGGCACCAATGACCTCCCCCACAGCTTCACGCAGACGAAGCAAGGTCGCTGGCGTATGAACGGAAAAGCCACCATGCAGCTCCAGCCCGATTTTGACGTGATGATCCGCTGCAAATTTTCCAGCTTCGGTCCAGTAAGGGATAATTTTATTCTCCCATTGCCATTTCAGCACTTCCTGAAAATCATTCGGCCACGGCGCAACAGGCCAGTTCGGGTACTTCGCATCCTCATGATCACCCGGACAGCCGGAAAAGGTGTTTACAACAGGAACTTCCAGCTTTTCCGCCAAACGAACTGTTTTAAGAAACGCCTCATGATCGGCCTGTGCCAAATGCTTTTGCGGATGGAGCGGGTTGCCGTGACAGCTGAGTGCACTAATAGTCAGTCCACGGGACTCTACTGCTTTTTTGAAGTTTTTGAGAGCTGTTTCGTTGTCCAGCAGTTCATCCGGCTTACAGTGCTTATCGCCCGGGTTACCGCCTGTGCCGATTTCTACTGCATTCAGTCCTTGAGATGCTACATAGTCCAAAGCCTCTTCCAGTGAACGTCCGCCGAACAATACCATAAATACTCCAAGTTTCAAACCTAATCCCTCCCTGTATTATATGTGAAAGAAGCTGCTTATCTTATAATGATGGCCTATCCGGTTGCTTACAGGCTTAATCTTAATCGAAATAGACAGCTTTTCCTGTACGAGCCGATTCATAGATAGCTTCCAAAATTTCAGTAACCACCAACGCCTGTTCGGGCTTCACAAGCGGCTCTTTATCGTCCAGAATGGCTTCGATCCACAGACGGGCTTCGCGATCCGCTTCGTTTTCCGTTTCTCCAGAGTAAAAGGCTACACCGCCCGCATCCAGATCAATTTTCGTATCAAACAAGCGGCTGTTCTTCTCCCCGTTAATACGCAGACCGTCCTGCATATCGGCTCCGCCCTCAGTCCCACATAACAGCGTCTTGGCTTCGCCAAATTCTACAACATTCAGTGCCCAACTGGATTCCAATACAATAGTGGCTCCATTTTGCATGGTAATAAAGCCAAAGGCAGAATCCTCCACTTTAAATTCCTCAGGGTTCCACGGTCCAAAGGCATTCGCCGCGTTTTTACGATCTCCAAGTTTATGGAAGGTAGAGCCCAGCACGCTTTTAGGCTTGTAATTATCCATCAGCCAGAGGGTCAGGTCGAGCGCATGCGTCCCGATATCAATCAGCGGACCGCCGCCCTGCTTCTCTTCATCCAAAAACACTCCCCACGTCGGAACCGCGCGGCGACGCAGAGCAATGGCTTTGCCCAGGTAAATCTCACCAAGCTCTCCCTGTTCGACCAATTGCTTCAGGTACAGGCTGTCATTGCGATAACGGTTTTGATACGCAATGGACAGCTTTTTACCTGTACGGTTCGCAGCATCTAGCATTTCTCGAGCCTGCTCGGCGGTTTTGGCCATCGGCTTCTCGCACAGCACATGCTTACCTGCCTCAAGCGCAGCTACCGTAATTTCCGAGTGCGAGTCGTTGGGTGTACATACATGTACGACTTCAATATCTTTATTTTCAAGCAGCTTGCGATAATCGCTATAAACTTGTGAACCTTCAACACCAAATTTTGCTGCCGCTTCCTCAGCCCGTTCTTGAATAATGTCACAGAAAGCGACGATCTCTGCACGTTTTTGCTTGGCAAGACTAGGCAAATGCTTGCCGTTGGCAATCCCCCCACAACCAATAATTCCGATTTTGAGTGTTTTAGACATGAATATTTCCTCCCTGAGCTGCGTATTGTTGGAGCCACTTAAAGCTGGTTTCAATGCTTTCGATTGGAGGATTTGAGCTGAAATCCTGTTCCACAACAACCCAATCCACGCCTGCCTCAATAGCCGCTTCTGTAATGGCCTGAAGCTGCACCTCTCCTTTGCCAAGCTCTACGGTAACTGCTTTTTGCTGCTCGTCACGTGCCATATCCTTTAAGTGAATGATAGGCAGGCGTCCACGATAACGTCCGATGTATTCCACAGGATCATAGCCTCCGTAGTATACCCAACAAGTATCCATTTCGACCTGCAACAAATCAGCCGAAACCGCATCATATAACGCATCAAAAACCGGACGATCACCGACTTTTTCCGTCAGTTCAAAATCATGATTATGGTAAGCCAATACCAAGCCCTGTTCCTTCACTTTTTCACCAATTCGGTTCAGGTTTGCAAAAAGCTCATCCCACTGACGCTGCTCCTCGGTTAAATAAGGAACGATCAGGTACTTATTCCCTAATTCTTTGTGATAAGCAATCTCCTCATCCAAATGGTCCAACAGACGGGTGTATTGAACATGGGTTCCGACAACTTCCAAACCTAGCTCATCCAAAAGTGCCTTTACATCCTTGGCACTGCGTCCGAAAAAGGCATGAAATTCAACCCCTTTATAGCCCAGCTCAGCTACCTTGCGCAACGTACCTTCAAAATCCTGTTCAAGTTCTTCCCTTACTGTGTACAATTGCAATCCTACTTTAGCCATTGCCCTTCACCTCTTCAATTAGGATGGATGAATCGTTATATCTGTTCCATGATACAAATCCTCGTCTGGCTCAAATGTACTTTCCAACGTAATATGTTTACCTTCCAATGAAGAGCGCTGAAAAGCGTGCATAGCCTCTAATACATGATAGGCCAGTTCCACGTTAGCACGATGGTTCTTTTCACTGCGAATGGCTCTTACCATCTCACCCGCACCTATTCCGCGTTCGTTCTTCCCACACTCAAATAAAGGTTCCACGAGCTCTGCGGTTTCCTCTCCAGATCGACGAAGCTTGACATCTCCGTTAAAAAAGTTCGGATCAGGCAGGATTAAGGTTCCTTCCGTACCATAAATTTCAATACGCGGCAGATCCGACGCCCCCTGAATGTCAAAGCTGGTAATGAGCGTTACAATGGCTCCGTTATGGAAATCCATCGTTCCGGCCAAATGCGTTGGTGTCTGTACCCGCAGCGGTGTACCGCTTTTGGGACCGGAATGTATGTAACGATCAGGAATCTGACTGCCCACTGAACTGCTGATTCGCCGGACCGGACCCAGCACATGGATCAGCGACGTCAAATAGTAAGGTCCCATGTCAAACATCGGACCGCCTCCAGCGGCATAGAAAAATTCCGGATCAGTATGCCGCCATTCGGGACCTCTACCCATAAAGAAAGCAGTAGCGGCTACGGGCTGCCCAATCATTCCATTTTGTATGGCATAGCGTGCAGTCTGAATACCTGCGCCAAGAAATGTATCCGGGGCACAGCCGACACGCAGGTTTTTTGCCTTGGCTAGATCCAGAACGCGTTTGCCATCCTCCAAGGAAACCGCCAAAGGCTTTTCACTGTACACATGCTTGCCTGCCTCCAGTATCGCCATATCCGTCAGTGCATGGCTGCCAGGCACGGTCAGATTAAAAACAAGCTCAATCTCGGGCTGACGAAGTAATTCATCTACCTTGTATGCGTTTTCAATGTTAAATTCATTGGCCCTCGCTTTGGCCCTTTCCTCCAATAAATCAGCCACGGCCACCACTTCGATAAGCGGACTGTTTTGGAGATTTTCAAGGTATACCGCACTAATGTTACCGCAGCCTATAATGCCGGCCTTCATTCGTTTCACTTCGTCACCCCCCTGGCCTCCAACATGTTCTGTATTCTGCTATAAGCCTTACAGACACAATAGTATTCTATTTCCGTTTCGTTTAAAATGAATAATATGATTAAAACATGAACAATCTGGTCAATATTTGAAGCAGCCATATGCCCAAAGGAGTCATCATCATGTCTATCGTCGAGCCTTGTCAGGTTCTTACCGCAGGCTATTCCTTCCATCGCAAGCCCTTTTATTCGAACCAGCCTGAAGGGATCAAAAATTATTTGTTTCGTCTACAAACAGACGGACGCTGCCAGGCCCGCATTAACGGGGAAATGACACGGATTGAGGCGGGTGACCTGCTGCTGTTCAATCCGACCGAGCCTTACGAGCTGGACATTCACAGTGAGTTAAATCCCATGGGGGAACAGGTCGTGGAGAGCGGAGATTATCACATTTTTTTTGGAGGCTCCTGGGTAGATGAGTGGTGGCACCATCACAAACGGCCCAACCGCATCAAGGTCCAGCTTACCGAAGCACTGCTTGGCCTATTTCGGCAGCTTGTGATGGAGCAGCGGCGTATTTCTAATCCTTATCCGGAAATATCAAGCTATTACATGCGTATTCTTTGCCTGGAGTTTGACCGTATGCTGTCCGAGCATCCGACTTCCACCCATCATAGTTATCTCGCTTATCAAATTAAAAACTATATTGAAGAAAATGCTTCTTCCAATTTTAAGCTGGATGACGTGTCCTCACACATCGGCATCAGCGTATCCAGAGCTGTACATCTGTTCAAAGAAACATTTAATACGAGTATTATGCAGTACACACTGGATATCAGGCTCAACATGGCGAGGGAGCGCATTATTTTCAGTCCCATGTCTTTGGAACAGGCAGCCGAATCGTCCGGTTTTGCAAACTATACGTATTTTCACCGCGTATTTCGTTCCCGCTTCGGCATGTCGCCCAAGGAATTCAGAGGGATTCACCGCGAGCAATTGTAGTATTGGTAAAACTAAAACCTTGAGAGAGCCTTCCTTAGCTCCATCAAGGTTTTGTTTTGTTCCGACTTTCAAAATCATACTTCTTCTGAGTTCACAAAATATTTACGGTGCAATCGTCAGCATCACTACCGACATCGGTGGCAGTGTAACATCCAAGCTCTGACCTTTCTGCTGGAAGGACGTGAAGTTTTCCGTTTTTACACGCTCCGGCTGGTCAAAGGTATTGTGTGCCTGCATATCGTCACTGGCGAGCACAACGCCGCTAATTTGCTTAACGTTTTCCAGCCCTCTCAGCTCCATATTCAAGGAAGCCACCTCGCCCGGATGGACATTGCACAAACTCACATGAATAGTTCCGTCCTGCACCTTGGAAGCGGACACACTCACCTGTGGAATGGAATCACCATCATATTCATAATTGCCTACGGTTACATGGGTAGCCAGCGCTTGTGCATCCTGATGCACCTTGAACATTTCAAATACATGGTAGGTCGGCGTCAGTAACATAGCAGGTCCTTCGGTCAGAACCATAGCCTGCAAAACGTTGACCATTTGAGCAATATTCGTCATTTGTACACGGTCATGATGATCGTGGAAAATGTGCAGGTGCAGTCCGGCTACCAGCGCATCGCGCATCGTATTTTGCTGATACAGGAAGCCCGGATTGGTACCCGGCTCGGTCATGAACCAGGTCCCCCATTCATCTACAATCATTCCTACCCGTTTACCAGGATCATATTGGTCCATAATAGCAGAATGGCGTGTAATCAATTCATCCATACGTAATGATTTTTTCATCGTCTCAAACCATTCCGTTTCATCAAAACCGAGTGCTTGCCCTTTCGCTTCCCAGGTACCCGGGACCGTGTAGTTATGCAGACTCAAGCCATCCATAAGATGCCCGGCTTCACGCATCAGCACTTCGGTCCAACGATAATCGTCCACATTGGCCCCGCCCGCAATCCGGTAGATACGGTTATCACCATAGTTGCGGACATATGTCTGATAACGACGATACAGATCGGCATAATATTCCGGACGCATATTGCCGCCACAGCCCCAGTTTTCGTTACCTACGCCAAAATATTTAAGCTTCCATGGCTGCTCACGTCCGTTTTCCTGCCGCCATGCAGCCATTGGGGACTCTCCATCAAAGGTCATGTATTCTACCCACTCCGACATTTCCTGCACCGTGCCACTGCCAACATTCCCGCAAATATAAGGCTCAGCCTCTAACAGCTCGCACAATTGGAAAAACTCATGGGTGCCAAAATGATTATTTTCAACCACACCGCCCCAATGCGTGTTGACCATTCTTTTGCGATTTTCCTTTGGACCGATGCCGTCCTTCCAATGATATTCATCGGCAAAACAGCCACCTGGCCAGCGCAGTACAGGAATGTTCAGCTTTTTGAGCGCTTCTACCACATCATCGCGAATCCCGTCCGTATTTGGAATCGGAGAATCCTGTCCAACCCACAAACCTTCGTAAATACATCGTCCAAGATGCTCGGCAAATTGTCCGTAAATATTTTTATTAATAACGCCTTGCTCCCAGTCTGTATGCACAACAATAGAACCCTTCATGACAAGCCCTCCTTAAAAATAGTAAAGTTCATCAGACTATACACTCCAATGATTGCGCTTTCATAGATTAAAAAAATGGCTTCTACCTGTTCTCTTTTCCATCTGAACGTTTACAATGATCCAAAGTAACAGCTTGGATAGATAATAAAAATATTAATAATTAAATAAAAACGTTTTACATTTTTAATATATTTTATTAACTTCTATTTGTCAAACGTTAAGCCATATCTCCACCCAAACCAAAAAGTCTGCCCTCAAGGCAGACCATAGTAAGACCATTTTAACTCGTGATCCCGGGCTTTAGATGAACAAAGAAAGCCTCAAATAAAAATATCACATAATGAAGTAACTAGCCAGATTAGCTTTAATTATTGAAACAGCCGCATGTTTAGTGGACTCTGAGCCTATTTATTTCAAGGATGTCCCTTGCCAGCGAGAGCCACTATGGCCGGGACAATTTTGATTGACTGCCAGTGCGCGTACACGGACAATACTTCCGCTGATCCTGCACGTATGTCCACCCAATAACTCATCACATTGCGAGCAGGCTAACAGTCTGGCCTCGTACACATCATTGGTCACACATTCCATTCCGGGCCTCAAGTTGTTTATAATTCTGGTAATTTGCTCTTCCGAAATAGCGATGTCCCTTTCACACCCTTTACAGGTGTTTGGTGCGGTTATACCTTCCATCATCGGCTTACCCTCTCTTTCAAACAACGTCCTGAGTACATGCAGCTGGAGACCTTATTTCCGTTCCGTCGGAAGCTTGGCAGCCGCTTCAGATACGACCATCGCCAAGTCCTCATTTCCGAACATGGACAGCACTCCCAACACTGTGTCCAGCGGAATATTCCCCGCTTCTTCACGCGATACAGTCAGCTTGCGTACTCGCAGCAGACGCTCATTGCTATCCTGCTGCGGATAAGCTACACGATACAGTTCCTCTGGCTCCAGCCCGTGATTGATGCACCATTGCGCAAACACAAGGATCATCATATCCTCTTCCTGCTTATAATTTTCAATGATAGCCTCTTCTAGTTGTTTACCGCGGTTGTGCTCTTCCATTCGCTCATTTCTCCTTCAATCTATTTCTCGATGTCTGGACTGCCTTGATGGCTGTCTTTCCTTCTATATTTAGTCATTCAAACGGCTAATGAGCTCGTCCGCCAACATATGGCTTTCCAGCACTCCACCAGCACGGACACTGCACTCCTCTGGACGATAAATATGCTCCAGAAAATGATTCACCACTCCAGTGAATCCCCGTCTTTCCAGGGTTGTGTCCCAACTTCCGTATGGTTGTGACAATGGCGGTTTATTTTTTTGCATAAAAATAGCCTGTTCCATGTTGGTCACCTCGACGGAACGACCTGCCCCATGCATCTCCAGTCTCTCCATGTCAGCCCCTGCCTGTCTGTTCATACTGTAGCTTCCAGAGGCACTTCCCAAACGTACCGACCCGATAGCAACGTTCATATATCCTTCACTCGTCGTGTCCAAACTGCTATGCATCAGCTCATAATCATCGCCTCCCAGCCACAAAAGCAGATCGAGCATATGAATCAAATCATCATAAACCGTCTGTGCCGCAGGTCTCCGATCATATCCAGTCCGATGCTTGATCGCCGCGCATTGGCTGAAACCGCCTGCTTCCTCCAGCCACGCTTTAGCAGCTACATAATGCGGGGCAAAACGTCGGTTAAAGCCGACCGCCAGCAACACAGCCTGTGCCTCCGCAAACGCGGTCATTTCCAGATTTTGACGCACATCATAGGACAGCGGTTTATCCACATACACCGCAACACCTTTTTCAATACACGCCATAACCAGATCAAAATGGGCTTCGGTCGCAGCATGTATGAATACAGCCTCCGGCTCCCATGCCAGCATTTCCTTCACATCCGTCGTTCCTCTTGGCAGCCTGTACTGCTCCATAATGGAACTAACCGGCTCCTGCGAACGGTTCATGACACCTACAATATCTACACCTTCGTGCGCAGTCAACAGCGGCAAATACACTTTGCGGGCAATACCGCCCAGACCTGCAATAGCCACTCTTGTTTTCGTTTGCTTATTCATATCATACCCACCTCTGATGACTCATTTCTTCTGTTGTCTAGTTTACATGGAAGTCCGCTGACAAGCAAAGAAAAGAGGCTGCCCCCGATCCAGTTAGACCTGACGGAACAGCCTCTATGCATGAGCGTCCAAGCTTCAGCTACGATGATTTCAGTGTGCTTAGCTTAGGCGTGCAGCGCTTGTTTTCTTGTTTTTTCACTTTTTATTTTTTTAACACGCATTCCAATGGCTACAATCAGAACAACGACTAGAGCTTCAAATCCGTATTTGACTACCCCATTCGTAAACCAATGTGCAATCAGCGGCTCGGCCACTACCATTTTGGCAGCAGTATAGGCCAGTACAGCAGCTCCAATTGTAATGACTATCGGGAAGCGTTCGGTCAGCTTCAAAATAATTGTACTGCCCCACACCATAATCGGAACGGAAATCGCCAGTCCCAAAATAACAAGCAGCATATTTCCATGAGCTGCTCCCGCAACGGCAAGTACATTGTCGAGCCCCATCATGGTGTCGGCAATAATAATGGTACGAATCGCGGCCCACATTTGATTGGTTGCAGAGATTTCATGCTTTTTCTCCTCAATTAGCAGCTTGTAAGCAATGTAGATGAGCGCGAGCCCCCCGATTAAACGCAAGCCGTAAATTTGCAGTAAGTATGTGACCAGCACCGTAGCAATAACACGAATGACGACCGCGCCGACCGTCCCCCAAATAATGACCTTTTTTTGATTGGCCTTCTCTACATTGCGAGCTGCAAGACCAATCACAATCGCATTGTCACCAGCCAGCACCAAATCAATGATAATGATTGACAATAGTGCGGTTAAAAACTCAATTGACAAAAAATCCATACGTTTCTCCCACCTTCTTTATTTATTTGTTATACTGTACTTAGTTCTGCGCTTTATACTAAAAAAGCGCCATTTCACGGAATCCGGAAACGGCGCTTGACCCAAATTTAGCATCAAAAAAAGACCATTACCCGGATTCCAAAAATCCTGGCAAAGGTCTCGCTTACAACATTACGTTGCCAATAAAGCCGGGGATTTTAAAATCCCGTAATGACGACTTTACTCGTTGAGCTACTCCCCTTTGGGAACTATTCTATTAGTGGCAGTATAGCACACATTATTGGGAATGTGAACCCTATTTTTTTCTGTATAAGCGACAAGCCGAACAGGGATATTGAAAGAGGTATGTAAATGAAAAAATGGCTACTCGCTGCGGCTTATGTTTCGCTGCTCTGCATCGCGTTTATCTACAAAAATGATTGGCTCGCCTGGGCGAACAAGCAAACCTCTTTTCCGGCTCTGCTGCTGCTCGCGTTTCTGTTCGCGTTAATTCCATTTGTACCTTACAAGCTGATTATCGCTTCCATTGCTTATGCAGCAGGTGCCTGGCAAGGCGCTCTGATCTGCTGGCTTGGCACTACATTCGCTGCGCTGGCCGTTTACAGCGCGGTCCGTATTCTCTTCCGTGACAAAGGACGGGCTTATCTGGAACGAATTCAAGCGTTGGAGCGCTTGAACCGGGTCATGGAGCAAGAACCTTTTGCTGCTGTGCTGTTGGCCCGCCTGATTCCGATCATCCCGCAGGCAGCGGTGAATGTATATGCCGGGGTCGCAGGCTTTCCGTTCTGGAGCTTTATGCTGGGTACGGCCATTGGCAAGCTTCCTGCAATTGCGGTATACGCTTATGCAGGCGGGACTATTGCAGAACATCCTGTGACTGGATTGCTCATTTTGCTGCTGTATACAGCACTGGTGGGCGGAGGCTTTGTGCTTTATCGCAAAAGAATTCAACGTGTCCATAAATCATAGCTTCTGTTGAGCCTTTCCGCTGGATCTGTAAGGATGTAGGTTGGTGATGGCTTTTAGTTCAGAGAAATTTGCAAAGCTGGTTTGTTTCTGTCGTTCCATTGGATTTTGCGAACATGTCGTATATAATTTAATTGTAAGCTATTTAAATAACAACTAATTGAAACTTTCTCAGAATGGAGTGACAAATAATGAGCACCAACAATCCAAACACCGTGGAGAAGGCAACTTTTGCAGGCGGCTGCTTCTGGTGCATGGTTTCCCCCTTCGAGGAACTGCCCGGCATTGTAAAGGTAAGATCCGGTTACACAGGAGGACATACGGAAAACCCGACCTATGAAGAGGTATGTTCCGAAACAACGGGACATGTAGAAGCCGTACAGATTACATTTGATACGCAAATCTTCCCATATGAAAAATTATTAGAGCTGTTCTGGCAACAGATTGATCCGACGGATGAAGATGGACAATTCCACGATAGAGGCTCATCCTACCAAACAGCTATTTTCTATCATAACGAAGAACAAAGAATCAAGGCAGAGGCTTCCAAAAAAGCGCTGGGTGAAAGCGGCCGTTTTGACAAGCCTATTGCTACACCGATTCTGCCTGCGGCAACCTTTTATGAAGCGGAAGAATATCATCAGGACTATCATAAGAAGAATCCCTCCCATTACAAGCGCTACCGCAAAGGCTCCGGACGTGAAGATTTTATTGAGCAAAATTGGTCGGGCAAAATCGATAAATCTAATTTGAAAGAGCGACTGACACCTATTCAATATGAAGTAACACAAAAAAACGCGACTGAGCGCCCTTTTCAAAATGAGTTTTGGGACCATGAGGGTGAAGGCATTTATGTGGACATTGTTTCGGGAGAGCCTTTGTTCAGCTCGCTCGACAAATATGATGCAGGGTGTGGGTGGCCCAGCTTCACTCGTCCGTTACGCAGCTATAATGTCAAAGAAAAAACAGACCTCAGCCACTTTATGATTCGTACCGAGGTCCGCAGTCGCGAAGCCGACTCCCATTTGGGACACGTATTTGATGATGGTCCGGGTCCAGATGGCCTGCGCTATTGTATTAATTCCGCCGCTCTCCGTTTTGTACCTCAGGAAGACTTGGAACGTGAAGGCTATGGAGCCTATAAGTCACTATTTGAAAAGTAAATAGACTTCAAAAAAATTTTAGGCTGGCCCGGAAATCATCTTTCGCAGATGACCTCGGGTCAGCCTTTTTGGAATTAAAATCAGTATATGTATTTCCCGTCAGCCCATAATCCACCCAAGCCAGAATGCGAGCGGCACCAACAGCAACTGTGCAAGCAACGTGCCTCCCAAACGCGAGATGATCATCCAGCCGTACATGCTATTCATACGGTTCAAGGGCAGCTCCCCACGCAGCGTTTTTTCAGACAATACTGCCAATCTGGGATCAATTAGCAGGGTCAGCAGCACCGTTGCCATACCATTGATTAGACCTGATGACATCGACATTGCCGTCCCTTGAGCGGGCCACAGGAAAGATGCGTATAAAGCAGACACCACTCCAGTCGTATATATCGCGGTCACAGTCATATTCAGGGTAATCAGGCGCTTGGGGATCGCTCCCCTGAACAGCGAGGTGAGCATGGACCCGGTTGGACGCTTCATGTAGTAGCCTGCATGCTTCCAGCGGTTGTGCACCATTAAATGACGCACCAGTGCAGGAATAGAGCCAGTATGCTCCAGATGCACAATCCATCTGGCCGACATGCGTACCACGGTCGGATACAAAATAATAGCGATCATGGTCCCCACGGTTGCTGCCAGTAGAACCCCGTGCATGTACAGCTCCAGCCTAACATTAGCCCCACCCGCTCGTATGGCAGCCTTCGCCTGATCGACCATACCTCCCAGTAAAGGTCCCTGCGCCATATTGGAGGTGCGCGAAACCAACAGCAGCATGCCCGCTACGGTTAAAGCCAATCCAATTCGACGTGCTCGCAAACCGCCAAGACGGAGGGCATAGGTCAAACTGTCTGTAGTATGTATAATGATGGTTAGCATAAAGACGAAACTCCAGGCAAGCAATTGCTCCACTCCTTTTCAGGTATTCTGCACACCATTATACGCTTTTTCTCCAAATACATTTTACAATATATTCATTTCTTTGATTTCCGTTTGTTTAAGCGGACAGCGGGTAATACATACTACATCATCTGCTATAAGGAGTGTTGGGTATGCCTTGGACCAAACATGATTCCCCCCCCATCTATGAAAAATCTGGAGCCGCGTGTGCGAGAAACAGCCGT
Source organism: Paenibacillus terrae (assembly GCF_005217525.1). GTDB lineage: Bacteria > Bacillota > Bacilli > Paenibacillales > Paenibacillaceae > Paenibacillus > Paenibacillus terrae_C. The sequence goes on from NZ_PNXQ01000016.1 coordinate 922,374, forward strand.
TGATATTGCTAACGCACTACTTCGTGACTGCTACGAAGAAGGACGTTCCATTGCGATTGCAACCTCTCAAGCCGAGGAATGGGACGATAACCACCCCACTGGACGAGACGGGAAACAGAAAAAACATGAGCAACAACATTCAAGCAGAAACGGGAAAAACAAGCATTCTGCTTCTTCGGAGCCTCAGGAGCCTATTCATGTCGTGCCACATGAGTATGGCTGGGCTATTAAGGAAGAAGGGCATGATAAACCTGCTTCCACTTTCCGGCTCAAAAATGAAGCGGTGAACGAGGCTCAAAAATTAGTAAACCAACAGTAGATTTCGGCGATTATTCATGACCAAAACGGACGCATTCATTCTACTTTAAAGCCCTCCTGCTGAAGCCTGGATACAGCGAAAGGATGTCACGCAGGAAGATTTCTCTTCTAACGTAACACCCTTTCCTTATTGACGAAGGCTGTGGACGACCGGCACTGTATTGGCAACTACCTTTTGGGCTGGAATAGCCGCAGGCAGTACCTTTTTCACAGGTCGGTGTAGTTGGAACGTTGTCGTCCATGTAATTATTTTTCCGGCGAGCCACACAGCCAGTATGGTAAACATTGTTTCCTTCACAGGCAGATACAACAGCGATAATCCCAATACAATGATGTCACTGACGATAAACACGTTACCGATTTTCCATCCGCGCCACTCGCTGAGCAGCAGGGACAAAATATCATCGCCCCCGGTTGCTCCACCAAATCGCAATACGATTCCGGCACCCAAGCCTGTAAGCACTCCGCAAAGCAGAGCCGCTACCAGCAAGTTGCCGTGCAGATCTATAACCAGCGTCGAATACTTTTCAAATCCTGCATAAAACAGGGAAAAGGCGACCGCCCCGATCAATGCCAGCAGCATGAATCTTCTGCCCTTCAGTACCCAGGCCAGCAATATGACAGGGATATCGAGCAGTAGCATACTCCAAGCCGGAGACACGCCAAATGCGTAATGTCCCAGCAGGGCCAAGCCTGCAAATCCGCCTTCTGACAAATGATTTTGAGCATTGATGTGATAATACGTAAAAGCTAAAATGCATGTTCCGAGCAGCATGACAGCAATCTGCCTTAATGCTCCATTGTTCACGATAGATTCGTAAGTTTTCCTCATACAGGCTCCCTCGGTTTCTCGTAAGTTTGATGTGGATGAACCCACTCTTACGGAAGCTACCGGGTAAGATGTGCCTGGAGGACTTGGTCCTTCGCATGTACAATCCCCTCTTCCGCAGAGTTGGCTTTCGCAACTTGACGTTACTCCGCGGAAAAGCTAAGTATAAGACAGATCAAATCGTTTCCAAATCGTCCTTTGGGGAAGTATCCTTCGGGGACACATGGTATCCTGATCCTTTCTTTTGTGGAATAAAACTCCGACATTTCTGTGGTACATGTAATTCTATTATTTATTATACCACACCTTACCACCTGCTAAACAGCTTGCTTTTTATGCCGCACCATATTTTTATTTTATGCGTGAGCATGCTTTATTGTATGTGCGAATAACCGCATTATACCGAAGGTTTGGCGGATGCACATACAATGTGCTTATGGCATGGTTTATGCAGGTTGTTCAGTGATACTCCCCGGCTAATTTGGCTGTTCTGCGTTGGTTGGCCATAAACACCCCTCCGAGTATAAGGAGCAGCCCGGTCAGAACGTTCCAGCCGATGTGTTCATTCAGAAGCAAAAAGCCCCATACAATAGCGCTCACCGGTACAAAATAAGTCACCGAGGAGGCAAATTCCGGACTTCCCCGCAAAATCATATAATTGAACAAAATATACGCTACTCCCGATCCCAAAACCCCCAGCCCTATAAGGGAACCCAACACACCAGGGCTGAAGACGACCGACAGATCAGGTCGATCCACCATTGCCGTCATGATGCCGCCCCCTGCCATCGCACCCAATAGTGTCGCAAAGGTTGCCTGATACATCGACAGATTGGATAAAAACCGCTTGGACAACTGCGTTCCGAAGCCATAGCAGAGAGTCGCAAGCAGCATACATCCAAAGCCGACGGGGTCGACAGAAATAATGGATACAGGATTAATACCCAGTAAAATAACGATTCCTACAAAAGCGAGTCCCATTCCAAACCACTGCATTCGATGAAAGTTAGCTCCGAACAAGACAAGTCCAACCAACATGGTCCAGATTGGCGTGGTGGCATTCAATACGGAAGCCATGCTGCTAGCAATTCTGGTCTCGCTAAAACTAATCAAGGCCCATGGCAAAACCATGTTCACCAGAGCTACGAGAATAACCGATTTCCATGGAATACTTCTGAATTTAAATGGCTTGCGCATGAGCAGCATCAACAAAACAATAAAAATGAGGCCAAAGCTGGAACGAAGAAATACAATAGTCCAAGGCCCTACGTGATGAAGCAATAATACCTTGATAAACAAAAACGATCCACCCCAAATGAGGCTTAGCAGCAATAGCGCCGCATATAAAGAGCGTGACAATATGTATACCTTCTTTCTTTCCAATAATTGATGATTGCTTTGGCAAAGGAATAATTTCTATGATGAGGTATAAAAAGAACATTTGTTCTGTATGCTGATTATAATTGTATTCCTGCTATGAGTAAAGGAGATTTCTTATGAAAAAGATACTGGACAACAAGAATAAGGCCCCACTGCCTTCCGAGGAAGACGCAAGGCTGATCAAAACTTGTGTACTTCTGACCCTCGTGCTGGATGTGCTGGAACGGGACATTCGCATTCTGAATGCCTCTGCCTTAAAAATGCCCGATCTATACGTTCGCAGTCTGACCGGGGTGCAACAGCGTGTAGCTGTTCAATTGGCGGAGACAAAGGCGCGAATGAAAAGGCAGGGAGTTAAAATATACAAGGAAACCCGGAATCACGAAGGCGTGGAGGTTCTGTATGTATGCCGTGGCTACCAAAAGCGGTTTTTCATGCTTTCCTCCTTTGCACGTAGCGAGGTTCGACGAGAATTGGGACATTATTTAGGAATTGATGTGACACAAAGCCACTCGACTGTGTAATCTCGTTTACAATCCTTGTACGATGCGGTTTCCGCGTACCGTTGCTTGTGTGAGCACCTCTTTCTCGTCTATCGTTAACAAATGTCTTCCTCGCATTAATACACGTCCATTCACAATAGTCGTATCGACATCTGCACCGTTTACACTGTAAGCAAGCAGTGACTCTATCTGGTGTATTGACTGTAAATGCGGCTTTTGCATATCTATCAGAATGATATCTGCCTTTTTCCCCACCTCAAGCGTGCCGGTTTCGTACTCAAGGTTTAGCAGCTTGGCTCCATTGACTGTAGCCATTTGCAGCGCCTGCGCAGCAGTAAAAGCAGCTGGATTGCCTGTGCTTAGCTTTTGCAGCCATGTTTTTTGTTCATCTGTCAGATGATGCAGGGCATAACTGCTGACTACAAAGTCAAAGGTCCGTCCATATAAGGAATCGACATCAGATTTCCCAGCCTCATCTCCACCTGCGGGAATTTACTCCAGCAGCGCTTGACCATTTCATTCGATTGACGTGAGGTGAAACATGATGCGGGATATGGATAGGTCGCCAGATCATGGATAAATCCAATCCATTTGGCACACATTATGCTTATCTCATCCAAAAAGAAGGTGTTTTCTTGACTGAACATAACCCAGCTTCCTTTGAACTGAACAAGAATATTTCCTTTATCGAGCAAGCCCTTTTTTATACGGATGATTTAAAAAAACAGTCTATTTCTGTTGACGGGAAAGATGGCATTCTTCTCTATATAGACTCACTCGTGGATCAGGAGATCATTCAGACGCATATTCTGGCCACATTATATAATAAAACCGATTCTGGCCCTCACCAAATGTTTACCACCCTGAACAGCCAAAAGGACACCGACCTCCGAAATGCCGCTGATTCGCTTATTGAGGGATACTCCATTTTAATGGTGGATGGCGCAGAAGAATTTTATATCCTTTCCTCGGAAAAAACATACGCCCGTAGTACGGATGAGCCGGAGAACGAGGGAATTATCCGCGGGCCGCACAATGGATTTATTGAGCAGTTGTCCGTCAATCTGAATCTTATTCGCAAACAAATCATCAGCACATCGCTGATTGTGCGCTACTTTTATGTCGGATCTAAAACCCGGACCAAAGTCGCTATCATGTATATGCAAGACTTGGCCAATCCTGAGCTAGTGGAGGAAGTGGAAAAAAGAATACAAGCCATCTCCTCCGATCTGGTACTACCTCCCGGTTTTATTCAGGAATTCACGGAGGACAATCCCTTTTCCCTGTTCCCTCAGCAACTCAGCACAGAACGTCCAGATCGGGTAGCCGCTAATTTAATGGAAGGACGAGTAACTATTTTGGCCGAAGGCAGTCCTACTGCCTTAATCGCTCCCGTCTCCTTTTTTGCATTTTATCAAAGCCCAGATGATTATAACGGTCGCTGGATTATTAGTTCCTTTCTGAGAATGATCCGAATGATGAGCTTTCTGATTGCTTTTACACTGCCCGCTATTTACATTGCAACGATTTCCTTTCACTCAGCCATTCTGCCACTGGAGCTGGCACATACGATCAAAAAATCGTTGGAAAATGTTCCATTTCCCGCCATTGTGGAGGCGATGTTGCTTGAAGTGATTTTTGAGGTGCTACGGGAAGCCGGGATTCGTCTGCCCAGCCGAGTGGGCCAAACAATAGGCATCGTTGGCGGTCTGGTTATCGGGGATGCTATCGTTCGAGCAGGTCTCGTGTCATACACCATGATTATTGTCGTTTCGTTAACAGCTATCTCTTCTTTTTTGGTACCTTCCCATGAAATGAGCTCAGCTGTCCGCATTCTCCGTTTTCCAATGATGATTGCTGCAGCCTTGTTCGGATATATTGGCATTGCCTTCGGGATGCTTATTCTCCTTATTCACCTTTGCAAGCTGGAAACATTTGGTTCACCTTATTTTGCTCCTCTGGCACCTTTCCGGCTTGGCGATATGAAGGATGTTTTTATTCGCTTTCCCATTTGGACACTACAACAGCGGCCGCATGATTCCCGCCCCAAAAAAATGAAGCAGCAGAACTACTCTAGGAGCTGGAAACGTCGTGAATAAAGAAAGTACAATTACACAGGGTCAATTGTTTTTTTTGATTATCAAGTTTGAGATTGGCGTGGATATTCTATCACTTCCTTATCAGATGCATTTGTCATCCAAGGGAGGGGGCTGGATATCCGTCATTATTGGAGGCATTTTGATCCAGCTTATCATTTTAATGTGCTGGCTCCTGTTAAGACGTTTTCCCTCCTCCTCCATTTACCAAATCCTCACTCGGATTACTGGTTCCTGGATGGGTAAAATTTTGACGGTAGCTTACATTATATACTACTTACTTATGGGAACTTCGGTTCTTGTGAGCGCCTATGACGTCATTAATCGCTGGATGCTGCAAAAAACCCCACGTTGGGCTATATTGGCTCTGATTCTGTTCAGCAGCATCTATTTAGTTCGCGAAAATTTGAGGACAATTGCCCGAGTGCTTGTTTTAATCTCCTTCCTGATCGTACCGATGATGTTTTTAATCAGTTATGGAATAAAACAGGCCAATCTGCTCTATCTGCTGCCTTTGACTGAGGCTGGATGGCCTCATATTATTATAGGCTCCAAAGAAACGCTTCTAGCCATGTTCGGCTTTGAATTCATCCTCGTGGTCTTTCCCATGGTCGAGGGCAAAAGTAAAGGGAAGCTCAAGTCGCTCCTGCTAGCTAACGGGGTCGTGGTTCTGTTGTATGGTTTTACCATATTAACCTGTACAAGTGTATTTAGCCCCCAGCAGCTTGATTTGATGCCGGAGCCTGTCATTTACCTGCTCAGATCTATTCCGCTGGGAACGATGGACCGGGTTGATTTTATTTTCCTGCCCATCTGGTTAATTTCAATCTTTGGCTCCATAAGCGGTTATTATTATGCAGCGTCCTATGGACTAGGCTATTTGTTCAAGAAGAAAAACCACAAACAAGCCGTTCCTTTCGTAGTATTCGTCTCATGCATTATTGCCTGCATCCCTCAAAAAAGAGAGGATTTTGACCTCGTCGGTACAATTGCCAACAATTCGGCTTATTTTTTCCTGATTGCACTACCTCTGCTGTTGCTGATTCTATCGTATATATTCAACAAAAAGGAGGAGCCCGGAACATGAAAAAAAAGAGGAGAGCACTTGGTATGCTGGCTCTACTCATTTTTATGACTGGCTGCTGGGATCAGGACAGCTTGAAGGATGCCCGGCTGGCAAATGCTTCGGCCTACGATCTTACTCCAGAAGGCATATTGCTGCAAACACTCGAAATTGTAGACGACTCTGGAAATAACCAAGGGAAAAGCACCAATGAAATTCATTCAGGCACCGGAAATTCCGTCCGGCAAAGTACAGACAAAATCCGAGCCAAAGTAACAGGAGATATCCGTTACTTTAAATATGGGGTTACTTTGTATGGCACAAGCTTGGCCCAAAAAGATTTGTATCCATATCTGGATGTCCTGTATCGGGAGCCGGATCATCCAACCTCACATGTAAAGGTAGCTATAGTAGAAGGATCTGCTGGAGAATTAATGAACAAGAAAAGTGTAGGCAGTCTCTTAATCGGCGAATTTATAACGAAAAAAATCCGAAGCCTGGAGGAAATGTGCGTATTTCCCGAAGTGACGCTAGAAACACTGCTTCCCCCTATGCTTGATCCAGGACAGGACTTTGTTCTCCCCTATCTCTCCAAAGATGGAGAAGACATCGTAGCACGAGGGCTTGCCTTGTTTCACGGACAAAGATTTACAGGAACCCTTAACGACGAGCAAGGGGTGCTTTATGTCCTGATGACCGGGAAATGGAAGGATACAGCGCGCTTTGTAAAAAGGGTTCACTCGGGACCTGCGAGTGATTTGCAAAACTTTATTACCTATCAGGCTCATATTCGAAACATCAAACGCCAGCTTATAGTGAAAGTTGGACGCGATGGTCAAATTGATGTGTACCTCAACCTGAAGCTCCCTGTAGATGTTGTTGAATACGCGCGGGATCATACTCAGGATAAGGATAATATCATGCGCCTGAACCGCCAGCTTTCGGAAATCATGACCCAGGATGCGGAGGAAATTATCCATACGCTTCAAAAAAGCGGTTGTGATGCCTTTGGCATCGGCAGACAATTGATTGCCCATCACCCGACCTTGTGGAAAAGTCTGGAGTGGAATAACGAGTACCCTAATGTTCGTTTTCACCCACAGGTCACCGTCAATATTGTCGGGAACGGCATTTTGAATTAGGCCGCTCCCTTTGGTTTAGTTTTTCGGCTGATCAGGTGTTTCGTTATGAATAGCTTCGCTGGGTTTATTTTCTGGAGCTTCATTCTGGGTTTCTGGTTCAGAAGGAGGCTCCTGCCTATTTTCAACAGATGGCTGCGAACTATCTGCTGGTGGCAAATCATTACTCTCACCATTCGTATCAAATTCTGTGCCAAAATCAGAAGGTACTGTTTCTTCTGGTATAATTCCCCTCTGATCCGTTACAGGTTCTTGTTTCTCCGGAGTTGCTTTATCCTTTGTATCCGATTTGGAAGGTACGGCAGGTATCGACGAACGTGTTCGTTGCTCCCTCCCAACTTCCGTTGGCACGTATTTTTGGTTAAACCAGTCTGTCACAAGTTGACCGGATTGGCGGGAATAACTTCCCGGCAGCTTACCTGTAAGGCTGGAGACCGTAACTTTTACAACACCTTCCGGCTGTTTAAAATGCTTATTTTTGAAAAGCTGGGGCTGATCCTTGACCGCCTCATTCATGATAAGCGCCCACACCGATTGTGCTCTGGAGTGCCCTTCTTGAGATAGCGTGTTAGCCTGTTGACGGTGACCTGCCCAGACGCCGAGTGTAACATCCGGGGTATAGCCCATGAACCATACATCGCCAAAGTTTTGTGTCGTACCGGTCTTGCCAGCAATATCAATGGTACCATAGCTTTTAAAAGCATTTTGCATACGTTTGCCTGTACCCCTAGGGTCCGATATAACCGTTTTGAGCATATCTGTCATCAAAAACGCGGTTTGCTGGGAATATACACGCTTCGCCTGCGGTTTGAATTCATATACGATCTTGCCGTCGGCATCCGTAATTTTACTGATCAAATGGGGTTCAGTGTATACGCCCATATTGGGAATCGTACCATATGCCGCTGTCAGTTCCTTGACAGATACTCCCTTACTCAGCCCACCCAGAACGCCTGTCTGAGCATGTTCATCCTGCGGCTGAATCGTTGTAATCCCAAGGGAACGCACAAAATTCCAGGCATTTGGAATTTTAACTTCATATAAAAACAATCTCAGCGCAGGAATGTTGATCGACCGATTGAGTGCTTCGCGGGCTGTCATCAGTCCTTCGTACCGTTTGTTATAATTTTTAGGGATATGATAGCCTTTACGTCCGTCTTTCAATACAATTTGAGAATCATCAATAAGACCAGCAGGCTGAGTGTAGCCTTTTTCCAAAGCAGGCAAATAAGCTGCAATAGGCTTCATGGCGGAACCGGGCTGACGCGTCATCTGGGTTGCATAGTTCATTTGCTCAGTATTAAAGTCCCTGCCCTCGATCATACCGAGTATAGACCCCGTTTTATGATCAATCATGATGGCAGCAATCTGTTCCAGTCCCTTCTGCTTACTGTATGGAGAAAAGTTTTGCGGATTGGCTGCAATCTGTCTCATATTGTTATAAACTTTCTTATTTATCGTTGTATAAATCCGATAACCGGACCGTTGCAGCTCTTCCCGTGTATTTTGAAGGAGTTCAGCATGCTCAGGTTTGGAAATCTCAGCTGTTGTAATATCCGGATTTTCCTGGAGCGCCAACAACCGAGTGGCCTCCCGTTCCGTCTCCAGCATCAAATAAGGGAATGTGTTGTAGCTTTTCTCGCGATGTGGTGCAAGAGTAGCTTTAATATCAAATTGAAGTCCCTCGTTATATTCCATTAGTGTGATTTTACCTGTTGCCAGCATTCTTCCCAGCACGACATGCTGGCGCTCGATAGCTTTGTTGAAGCCTTCTTCATCAAACTTCCCTTTACCGTCAAAAGCTGAATAAACAGATGGCAATTGTGGAAGACCGGCCAAATAAGCCGCTTGAGCAATATGAAGCTTATGTAGATCACTTACATTAAAAATCCCTAACGAAGCCGACTTGATCCCATACAAATTGTAGCCTGCGGAGCCATTGCCAAACGGCATTTTGTTCAAGTATGCCGTTAATATTTTATCCTTACTCATAAAACGCTCCATACGCAGTGCGAGCAGCATCTCCTTTACCTTGCGGCTGTCCGTCTTATCCAGACTGAGGAAAACTCGCCGGGCTACCTGCTGTGTCAGTGTGCTGCCGCCTGTTTGGCGATTCTCGTTCAGAAGCTTCTGTTTGACGGCGCGAGCCGTCCCTTTTAGATCAACACCCTGATGCTCATAAAATTGGCTGTCTTCTGTTGAAATAAGGGCATCTACAATGGATTGGGGAACATCCTTCAAATCCACGAGCTGCCGATCCTCCTCCATGCGCATTCGTCCAACCGGGGTTACCTGGTCATTAAAAAATACAAAGCTGGTCAGAGCGTTCTCGTTTACCTTTTCATATATCAACTGGCGTGATCGCACAGGCTCATCATGAACCAGCGCTGCCACATAACCGGATATAAGACCTCCGGCAAATAGGACCCCAAGTACGCCCGCTAGCGAGAACCACTTGATATTAATCAGCAAAACTCTGCCAAAAATACGCCACCTGCTGCGTTTTTGAGATGATGGTCGACGTTTTGGGTTCATAAAAATGGTTTTCTCCCCTCAATATGCATTCATTACCACATGCTTTCGTTCAAGATAATATGATACGCCATGTTAGGTTTTCCGTAAACTATAACGTTCCAGAAAATACATTTGGATTAAGAACACTTGTTCTGTGTATAATACTACTATATGAATTTACATTCAAGAATATTTTGGAAAGACGATCAGCATACATCTGGAGAGGAGGTTGTGATATTGAACAAACGCGGAAAAAAAACTATATTTTTAGCAGACTGCCAAAGCTTTTATACCAGTATTGAGAAGGCCGACAATCCCGCATACCAGCATAAGCCGCTAGTCGTTGCTGGTGACCCTTCGCTGCGTTCAGGCATTATCTTGGCTGCGTGTCCGCTTGCTAAAAAATACGGTATATCTACAGCAGAGCGTCTGGGGGAAGCTATAAAAAAATGTCCTGACCTTACCATTGTACGCCCGCGCATGCAACATTATATCGACGTCTCATTAAAAATAACAGAAATTTATAACGAGTATACGGATTTGGTTGAGGTTTTCAGTATTGATGAGCAGTTTTTGGACATAACCGGAAGCCTCTCCCTGTTCGGAGATCCGGTGAGTATCGCAAGTGAAATTCAACAAAAAGTAATGGCACAGACAGGGGTATGGATTCGGATCGGCATCAGTTCCAATAAAATGCTCGCTAAAATGGCGACAGATATATGGGCCAAGAAGAACGAAAGCGGCATTTTTGCCCTTCCTCCATCCGATATTGCAGCGCTACTGTGGTCTCAGCCGATTCGCTGTATGTTCGGTGTTGGCTCGCGTATGGAACGACATTTGGAGAGGCTTGGGCTGCACACCATTGGAGACGTCGCTCGCACTCCCTTGCCCCGGCTTCAGGACAAATTCCGGTCTCACTTCGGCAAGCAGTCAGATATTCAGGCGGAGGTTTTATGGCGAACTGCTAACGGTCTGGATCACAGTCCCGTCAAGCCGGAAACATTGGATACGCCCCCAAAATCCATCGGCCATATGATGACCCTGCCCCGGGATTATGTCCAGTCTGCGGAGGTGGAAACTATCCTGCTTGAGTTGACAGAAGAGGTATGCCGAGACTCCCGTCGCAAAGGATATATGGGCTCGGTTGTGACCGTTCATTGTATATGCAGTCCATACGAGGCACCGACCGGATTTTCCCGCCAGATGAAGCTGCCCGATCCTACAAACCGTACCGAAAAGATATATGAAACCGTGAAAAAAATCTTTTATACTTTTTGGAACCATATGCCTGTGAAGCGCGTGGGTGTCACCTTAAGTGGCCTGATGGATGATCAGTTGTACCAGCTGGACTTTTTTGAAGATCAGGAACGATCCCGAGCTTTGGAAAAAGTTACAGACACTTTAAAGGATCGATATGGTCAGGCGATCATCATGCGTGCATCATCGTTAACAAACGCCGGGCAGGCTCTGGGGCGATCCATCAAAATTGGCGGTCATTACAAATAAAATCTTTCTATTAACACGCAGTCTATTACCCGGGGAATTAAATACGAGCGAAGGCTACGGAATACTATGCTGAACAGAGAACAATTGGGAAGTAGAGATGCAAGCAAAAAAGGACCGCCTGACATCAGGCAATCCTTTTTCCAGCTTGGATGAGCATCGAGCATTCAAAGAGATTTTAGAGACATCCTACGTATGTGCGGTTAACGAAACATCCCCCACAGCTTAATCAGATGGAACGTATTAGACGGATCGATTTTTTGCGCCAGTACGAATGCCGTCAATTGTTCTTCCTGTGCAGCCGTCAGCCGCTCGTTCAAAATAGCGGAAGTGGACTTCACAAGTTGACGTACCTTGGCTTTGTTTTGCAGGTCCGCCTTGGTCACGCCTTCGATCTGCTGCTTAACCCGCTCCTTAAGCGCACGATTTTTCATTTTCAATTTAATCCGCTCCACCAGTTGTGGACTAATTCCATATTGCTGATAGCTCAATGTTACCGCACCTCCCATATCATTCGGTCATTCCCAAATATATGACGGCCAGCCTGTCCATTGTGCCTACTGTTTAAAACTATAAAAACAACCTTATGATTCGAGGTGTATTAGTCGATAAGATCACCCTGGAAAATCTGCTCTTTTTGCAAATAGCCACGTAATGCTGCATACTGCGGAGATGTCCAAAAGGACGAATCCGCGATCAAACCAGTCGCATCCTCACGTGCCTTTTCCAGCACCTCAAAATCCGCTACCATATCTGCTAACCGAAACTCGGGCAGCCCACTTTGCTTGGTACCGAAAAAGTCACCCGGCCCTCTCAAATCCAAGTCACGTCTAGCCACCTCAAAACCATCGTCCGTATCGGTCATAACCTTCATCCGCTCCCGACCCACCTCAGACTTGGGATCAGCGACCAGCACACAGTACGAGGCATGTGCCCCCCGTCCGACACGTCCACGCAACTGATGCAACTGGGACAAGCCAAAGCGGTCGGCATCCATAATGATCATTAGCGTCGCGTTCGGCACATCTACACCCACCTCTACAACTGTCGTTGAAATGAGTAACTGGACTTCATTGCCATAAAAAGAACGCATAACCTCTTCCTTTTCAGCAGGAGTCATTCGTCCATGCAGCAGACCGACGCGGTAACGTGGGAAAGCCTGCTGCATTTGAATATGCAGATCGATGGCATTCTGTACATCCAGTTTCTCGGACTCCTCAATTAACGGACAAATCAGATAAGCCTGTCGTCCCTGATCCACCTCACGGGAAATAAATCCGAGCACACGATCCATCAGCTCATGCTTTACCCAATACGTAGAAATGGGAATACGCCCCTTTGGCCGCTCTGACAACGTAGAGACATCCATATCGCCAAAAGCAGTGATGGCCAGCGTACGCGGAATCGGTGTTGCCGTCATTGTAAGAACATCGGGATTATAGCCCTTGCGACGCAATATACTACGCTGATTTACACCAAATCTGTGCTGCTCATCCGTTACAACCAGCCCAAGCTGGCGGAAATACACATCTTCCTGAATAAGGGCGTGCGTGCCCACCACAATATCCAGCAGACCCATCTGGAGCGATGCCAGCAGTTCCTTACGCTTCTTCCCGGTTGTACTGCCCGTCAACAACCCCACACCAATCCCAAACGGTTCAAATAGCTTGTGAAGCGATCGCATATGCTGCTCAGCCAAAATTTCTGTTGGTACCATCAACGCCCCTTGAAAACCGGAACGCACCGTAGCAAACAAGCCGATGGCCGCAACCACGGTTTTCCCTGACCCAACATCCCCTTGAAGCAGACGGTTCATACAATAGGGCGACCGCAGATCACGCAGTATTTCAAGCTCGACTTTCTTCTGAGCATCCGTCAGCTCAAACGGCAAGGCCCTCACAAATTCGCGTACCGTGGCATTATCCACCGTATGTACGACCCCGTCTGCCCGGCCGCGATTCAACGCACGGAATGCCTGCATTTTTAGCTGAAATAAAAACAGCTCTTCATATACCATCCGACGCCGGGCCTCTTGCCCCTCTCGATTGTCCTGAGGCTGGTGTATACCTGCAATTGCCTGCTTACGCGGCATCATACTGTAATTACGCACAAGCGACTCCGGCAAAATTTCGGGAATCATTTCACCAAACTGCTGGAGTGTCTGGTTCATCGTCTTACGCATCCAGGTCTGCGTAATCTTGCCACCTATGGAGTACACAGGCTGAATCGTTCCCGAACGAGCGACTCCTTTATCGGGAAACTCGGAATCCGAAACGGTCATCTGCATCCGTTTCAGATCCCATTTGCCAGTCACTACAATTTCACGGCCTGACGTTAACTGCTCCTTCAAAAAATGACGATTGAACCACGTAGCTGTAAACATCCAGTCCTCAGCCATCAATTTACAAGTCAATCTGGATTTGCGCCCATAGCGCTGAAGCACCGGAATGCCCAGAATTTTAGCCTGCACCGTAATTTTATCTCCGTCCTTCACTTCGCTCAGCGAACGCAGACGGTAATCCTCATACCGGAACGGATAATATTCCAGCATGTCCTGCACGTTAGAAATGCCAAAAGCGTGAAGCTCTCCTTCTTTGAGAGCGCTCACGCCGTGTATTTGTTTCAAAGGTATTTGATCCAGCTGTAACATATTACCTCTCATCTCCGGCCGGCCATGCAAAAATGGCAATCGTTCCGGGCCCCACATGGGCTCCGATCGCAGCGCCAACTTCCGTATATATTCGCTCTCCCAGCTCAAAGTGTTCTGCCAACTGTGCCTCGAACGCTTCTGCTGCCGTACGATCTGCCGTATGGCCCACAGCAATATTAATTTTTTGGCCCTTTAAATCCCGCTCCAGCAATTCAATGATTCGTGCTGTTGCTTTTTTATGTCCTCTTGCCTTGTCTGCCGAATAAATGATGCCTTCCTTGTCCATCGAGAGAATCGGCTTAATATTGAGCAGGGTGCCAATCATGGCTGCTGCTTTGCCGATACGCCCCCCTTTTTGCAAGTATTCCAACGTATCCACCAGAAAATACAAGCAAAGACGTTCCTGACGATGCTCTAAAGCTTGAACGATATCAGCCGGGGAATGCCCAGAAGCCGCCAGCTCTGCCGCATAGACCACAAGCATACCATATCCGTACGAGGCCAATTTGGAATCTAGCACGGTTATTCTGTCTTCATGCTTCTCCAGCATGGATTTACCCAGCAGAGCGGACTGATACGTTCCACTCACGCCGGAAGACAAATGGATGGAAACGATCTGGTTGTCGGGATGTTGCTCCAACAGCGTCGTAAATGTCTCCAAAAAGCGGGCTGGTGAAGGCTGTGACGTCGTAGGTAGCCCATCAGCCCGTACCAGTTCGCTGTAAAATTGCGCGGCAGACATCTCAATGCCGTCAAGGTAAGTCGTGTTTCCGAACATCACCGTCAGCGGCACAATGACTATCCCGAGACGGTCTACCAGTTCCTGTGGAATATCAGCCGTGCTATCGGTCACAATGATGGTTTTGCTCATCGGTCAGACCTCCTTTTGTGGTGAACTTTTATGACGCTCTACAGCCCATTAAGTTTCCACCGAGAACAGGTAAGGATAAATCGGCTGACCGCCTTCATGAACTTCCACTTCAGCATCCGAATAATTTTCTTCAAGCCATGCGACGAGCTGCTCTGTATCTTCTTGCTGCGCATCCGAACCTGTGAGAATCGTAACAATCTCATCACCATTCACCAACATTTTGGTCAGCAAAAGACGAGCAGTTGCGATTAATTGTTCATCGGTCGCTACAATTTTGGAATCCTGAATACCGATATAATGGCCGGCCGTAATGTGCAGGTCATCAAGCGTCGTATCCCGTACTGCATAGGTTACCTGCCCTGATTTCACGCGGCTGACCGCGTCCCGCATGCTGTCCTGATTGGCCTCAAAGGCTTCCTCCTCCTGAAAAGCGAATGCCGCAGCAATACCCTGAGGAATCGTTTTGCTCGGAATAACCGACACTAGGCGCTCCATCTCCAGCAGTTCACGGGCCTGCTCTGCCGCTAGAATAATATTGGAATTATTCGGCAGGATAAAAATGTGCTGAGCCGCAATCGAGCGAGCCGCATTAACGAAGTCTTCCGTACTCGGATTCATCGTTTGACCACCGGAAAGGACAACATCCACACCTAAGCTTCTAAAAATATCAGCAATCCCTTCTCCTGAAGCCACTGCTATGAAGCCATAGGGTGCCAGCTCATGAGCCGGTGGCTCAGACGGCTCCTCCTCACGTGCAGGCTCTGCTGGTATTTCAGCAAACCACTCAGGCTCAGGAGCGCCATCCATACCCGCAGACAACAAATCACGATGCTGCTCGCGCATATTCAGAATACGGATCTGTGTAATTTCCCCGTAACGTAGCGCCAGATTCAACACTTCGCCCGGAGCCTTGGAATGAACATGAACCTTAATAACATCATCGTCAGAAATAACAATGATAGAGTCTCCATCCACAGATAACGCTTTCCGGAAGGCTTCCTCATCAAAGTCCGTACCTTGGGCTTCTCCCAATTGTCGATTAATAAAAAATTCCATATCATATAAAAATTCAATATTTTCCGTTTCAAGCTTCGCCTGCGCCGAAATCGGTGCATCCGGTGAAGGAACAATCGCTTGCGCTGTCGGTCTCTCGGATACATGAGGAGCATAAGCAGTGCGTACATTCTCCCCTTTTACACTTGGAGCTGTCACCAAACCGCTTCCAAGATGCTGCATGAACCCTTCATAAATATACACAAGTCCTTGTCCACCCGAGTCCACAACCCCAACTTGCTTCAGTACCGGAAGCATGTCCTGCGTCATGGCAAGCGTTTCCTTCGCTTTGGTAAGCACTTCTTCCATCAGTTCAGTAATGTCATTCGTTCGGCGTGAAAAAAACACAGCATGTTTGGCCGCTTCCTTCGCCACGGTAAGAATTGTACCCTCCACCGGCTTAACTACCGCCTTGTAGGCCGCATCCACCCCGCTCTGCAATGCCGATGCGAACTGAAGGGTATTCAATTCCTCGTATGGGGCAGCGTAACGGCTAAAGCCACGAAACAACTGAGACAGGATAACCCCTGAATTGCCGCGGGCTCCCATCAGCAAACCTTTGGATAATATGCCGGACATGACACCGATGGAGGAAGAATCCCCCCTCTTTAATTCTGTTACGCCCGCGCTCATCGTCAAATTCATGTTAGTTCCTGTGTCACCGTCCGGCACCGGAAATACATTAAGTGAATTGACGTGTTCCGCATGCTGCTGTAATTGTTCCGCCCCGGCTAAAACCATTGCGGTAAAATCTGTACCATTCAAAGAACGATTACTCAAGAGAATTCCCCTTCCTAGCTTAATACACTTGTTTTGCCATCAGCCTTCCGCATCGTCATGTTCATCTGCGGACAGGTTCAATTGAATTATACTAAAGCCAGACAACGAATACGAATGTCACACTTTCGTAAGCTTTTCGTACTCACGGCCTGATCAGCCTTCTACAGGTCATATATATGAAAAACCAGTCAACCACCCGACACTGAAACATCGGCTGGAATGATAAATATGGTTCCGCCTCTGATCTGTCCGGCATGACTGGAATAAGAATTCACATTCCAACTATTACAAGAATAATCACAGCAATAGCTATCCCATATTGTACTATAATGCGTAAGAGAAATAAATAAAGTTTTTGAATCGGTTGACGGAGCTTTTTTGACTATGATATTATATATAAGTATTGTTTTGTTCAGGTTAGTGACTTACAAAGTCCGACTGACCCAGTCGGCCTGAAGAGCGACCCGTTCCATACGGAACTTGGTTATTTTCAGAATAGGAGGTGGAATCATGTCTCGTAAATGTTCTGTAACAGGCAAAAAGCCTGGCACCGGTAACCACGTATCTCACGCTAACAACCGTAATCGCCGTACTTGGGGCGTCAACGTACAGAAAGTTCGTATTCTCGTTAACGGTAAACCGAAACGCGTTTATGTCAGCACTCGTGCATTGAAAGCCGGTAAAGTAACTCGCGTGTAGTCGCAAAAAAATAATGTTATAAACAAAAGGCACCTCGTTTTAAACGGGTGCTTTTTTGGTTATTCAAAATGTTACGTCCATTTGGTCCTTGATGTCAAAATGTCAGGCATCTTCCCGCGCGTTCCTGCCATTTGCTGCCGAGCTATCTCTTTGTTGCTGTGCCCGGGAAGCATGCCCTGCGTACCTTGCTCTTCATTTTGCATCCTGTGTGCGTTACGTGAAATTCAGCTTTTCTGGAATGTATTCAGAATGGCTTTGACGAATCCACCCAGAAATCTTGGCAGCTTGATTGTATAAAACTTCATGCTTCACCCTCCCCATCATCCTCATGCATCCGTTCTCTGTAGTTTATGCAACCTGTCAAGGGTTGTTGCCATACAAAAAAAGGCTACATGAGAATCCCGCTCATGTAACCATATTTATGCACATCTATCCCACGCTATACCATTAGACAAGTCCACGAACATACAGATATGCTGAGAGTATGAAAATAAATAGGATATAATAAAGCACGCTGCTTATTACAAAGCCGATACGCAAACCGCGCCGTTCATTTTTACGAAAATAAAACAGCACAATCAGAACGGCAACGAGTGAAAGAAGGGCATTCCAAGGAGCCTTCACCAGTGAGAAGCAACTTAGGATCACACCTGTCGCCATACTCGCTACCGTCATCCACAGCGCTTCGGTCAGCTTCACTTGGACAAATGAGCTGCACTGTCCCGAATAGCCGCAATAGCCGCTCCACGGTCCACTCTGCCAAATACTGCACTACCAGCTACCAGAACGTCAGCTCCTGCTTCAAATACGGCTGGTGCCGTCTCCTCGGCGATGCCACCGTCTACCTCGATATGTACATCCGGACGGCCGATTTCATTCAACCATGTGCGAATCTGTCTGATTTTATCCAGTGTCTCCGGAATAAAAGACTGTCCCCCAAACCCAGGGTTAACTGTCATAACCAGAATCATATCTACATTTGGCAGCACTTCCTTGATCGCATATGGTGAAGTGCCCGGATTGAGGGCCACACCCGCAAGAGCACCTTGCTGCTTGATCAAATGAATGACCCCGTGCAGATGAACACAAGCTTCGGCATGAACGGTGACGATATTAGCTCCTGCCTTCACAAAATCGCCGATGTAACGTTCAGGATGCTCAATCATCAGATGAACGTCCAGAGGAAGGCTCGTATGCGGACGAATAGCCTGAACGATAGGAGGCCCTAAGGTAATGTTGGATACAAAATGACCATCCATAACATCCACATGAATCCAGTCAGCTCCTCCTGCTTCAGCTTCCGCAACTTCACTGCCCAAACGAGCAAAATCAGCGGATAAAATCGACGGTGCTATTTTTAACATATGCTCAGTACCTCCGCTTTTTTTCTTTTAATTCCTGATAAAACTGTAAATAGCTATCATATCGGCCCTGCGAAATATGTCCTTCTGACAAGGCCTTTCTCACTTTACAGCCAGGTTCGTGAATATGGGTACAGCCACGGAATTTGCATCCTTCTGCGTACTCCTGAAATTCACGAAAACATGGGGATAATTCATCCACGCCCAGCTCCAGAAAATCCAGTTGGCTGAAACCTGGTGTATCTGCTACAAAACCGCCATTGTCGAGTGGAATTAATTCTACATGACGAGTCGTGTGCCGTCCTCGGCCCAACTTATTACTAATGGCACTCGTCTCCAGCGTTAGGCCAGGTTCCAGCGCATTCAGCATGGAAGACTTCCCAACACCCGACTGTCCAGAAAAAACGCTGATTTGACCAGCCAATAGCTTCTTAAGCTCAGCCGTACCTTCCCCGGTACGCGCACTGGTCACCAGCACCTCATAACCAATCTTCCGGTACATTTCCTGAACAGCCAAAACCGTCTCATCCTCCGAAGAGCTGCCCTCATACAAATCGCGCTTTGTCAGACAGATAATTGTATCCAGCCCGGCGTGCTCAATATGCACCAAAAACTTGTCCAGCAGCGGCAGATTTAAATCCGGCTCACGCAAGGAAAACAACAGTACGGCAAGCGTAGTGTTAGCCACTGGCGGGCGAATGAGCTCCGTCGTGCGCTTCCGAATCTCATTAACCATACCTTCCCCGTTTTCCGTCAGTTCGTAAACGACCCGGTCGCCGACAAGCGGCGTAATCTCTTTTTTCTTAAAAATTCCGCGTGCTCTGCATTGTACTGTAGCTTCGCCGGATACCGGCCTCCCATTCTGATCCAGACTGGAGACATAATAATATCCGCTGAGCGCCTTGACGATCAGACCTTCAGGCATGTGTAAGCTGTCCTCCTTTAAGTGTTAAGCTTCCCAAATTGGAATAGTGAACGCTAACAACGGATAGTATACTGACCTCCGGCAAGATTACTGATGCTTTACAGCCTCAATGACTTCACCCTGTTTTTTGTGGAGGCCCTTTTCCTTACCTGAATGGTTTGTGTGTTTAACAGCAAACTCACCACGCGCTAGGCCCGTGGAGCCCGTTTCGGGGGCAAGAGCGGACGGTTCACCGTTACTATTCGTACCATCCTGATTGCTTGGGTCACCCCCGGTATTACCATCATTTGAAGTATCCCCGCTATTCCCTTGTTCGCCACTGCCATTCTGTGAAGAAGTACCTTCTGGCGTATCTATCGGTGTAGCTCCAGCAGGCGGAGCGATTTGAGGCATCGTCACCGTTCCATTCTTCGCGTCAATATAAGAAACGGGATACGTATCAACAAATTGTCCATCTCTGTATACAGAGACAACACTGTCCTTGTTCGGAGCCAGCAACAGATTAATAGTGAACACTTGTGTCGTATTAATCGTACGGCTTCCCCATTCCTGGTTTTCTCCGCGTGCATCCGTATAAGTAATACGAATCTTGCTGTTTTTACCCTCTTCCTTCGGCGCAACTGGCACATTAAATGGCAGTGTAATCGCTTCTGGCGGATAACCAGTGCTTACATAAAACGTAATTTCCGTATTTGGAGGCAAATCAGTGCCAGCCTCTGACGGCCACTGCTTGGTTACTTTGCCTTTTTCCTGCTCATAGCTGAATTCCTCTTTGACTGAGCCAACCTTCAACCCAGCACTTTTGACCTCATTTTCCGCTTCTTTCTGCGTCTTGCCTACCAGATTTGGCATTTTCACTGTAGCTGCACCCTTGCTGACCGTCAGCACCACCTGTACCGTATCTTTATCAAAGGATTCATTCGCCGCTGGTGTCTGACTTAGGACGGTTCCTACGGGCTTATCACTAAACTGCTCACTCCGCTGAATCTGTGTCTCCTTAATTTGCTGGGAGGTCAACAGCTTGACAGCATCATCATAGCTCTGCCCTTTGACATCCGGCATCGGAGTAAGCGGCTTGGCAATCCCTACTTTCAGCTCAATTTCTGTTCCCTTCTTAACCACAGATTTCTCTGGATAACTCTGATAGAAAACAACTCCGGGCGCAATCCCGTCCTTATATTCATGCTTAATCGGGTCCTTAACGGTCAACCCGGACTGACTGATCAACAGCTTGGCCTGATCCTCGGTCTTGGTCACTACATTCGGCACTTCAACGTCAGGGACAACGAGCAGATTTTGTACATAGTACACCACGCCACCCATACAAAGAAGCAACACGAGCACCAGAGTTACCCACAAAATCGGCTTCTTCTTACTTTTTTTAGCTGTTTGCTTGCTCGGAAGCTTTTCCAAATCACCAGATTGGGCGGGTACATCGTCTCCACTGGAGGACACTCCCATCTGCTGAGGCTTAATAGCCGGAATAACCCGCGTTTGATCCTCATCATCCATATGTGTGAATTCCAGTTTCGATTCATTACGTCGTCCTGGCAACAGGCATGTCTCCAAATCTTTTAGCATTTCATCCGCTGATTGATAACGCTCCTCTGGATTCTTGCGCATGGATTTTAAAATGACGTTTTCCACACTTTGCGGAATCAGTGGATTAATTTTGCGCGGTTCCTCAAACTCCTCTTGCAAATGCTTGAGTGCTACACTGATCGGGCTTTCCCCCAGAAAAGGGAGCTGCGCCGTCAGCATTTGGTATAAAACAATCCCAAGAGAATATAAGTCCGATTTCTCGCCGGTGACGACTCCCTTCGCATGCTCAGGTGAAAAGTAATGGACAGAGCCCACAACAGAGCCTGTCTGGGTAATCGTCGTTGACGTGACGGCTCTAGCAATCCCAAAATCGGTTACCTTGACCCGTCCGTTGCGCCCGATCAATATGTTATGCGGCTTAATATCCCGGTGAATAATCTGATTTTGGTGAGCGTGCTCCAGCGCATCACAAATTTGAGAAGCGATTCGTACCGCTTCATCCACTTGCAGCGGAGCACGTTCCTTAATGATTTCGTTCAGATTTTTGCCCTCCACGCACTCCATTACGATATAATGGATTTCATCCTCTTGGCCGACATCATAAATACTGACCACATTCGGATGGGAGAGCGAGGCCGCAGACTGCGCCTCACGCCGAAACCGGCGAATAAATTCATCATCATGAACAAATTGCTGACGCAGCACCTTGACCGCCACATTACGATTCAGCAAAATGTCTTGAGCCTTGTACACCAGCGCCATACCGCCGCCGCCGATGCGCTCAATAATTTCGTATCTTCCCCCAAGCAGGTGCCCGATCATGCGTCACACCCCTTTTCACTCAATGAAACTGTGTCGTCGGGCAATTCAAACAAAGCTACCGTGATGTTGTCGTCGCCTCCGGCAAGCAGCGCCAGATGCAGCAGACGATCCGCCCGTTCCTCCAGAGGATTCTCGGCGGCACCTACTACTTTACTAATTTGATCCTCTGTCACCAGATTGCTCAGCCCGTCGCTGCACAGTAACAGCACATCGCCTTTTTCCAGGGAAATGGAGTCCATATCCACTTGCACCTCGGAATCAGTACCCAGCGCCCGTGTTAACACATTGCGGCGAGGATGGTTCTCCCGCTCCTCCTTGCTAATCTGGCCGTTTTTGAATAACTCATTGACCAACGTGTGGTCTTCTGTAATCTGACGTACCGCCCCTTTAGAAATCACATAGGCACGGCTGTCCCCAATATGTCCAATAATCCCGGAGGCATCGTTTAGCAAAACGGCTACAACCGTTGTTCCCATATTATGGTACTTTTCATCGTGGGCAGCCGTCTGGAAAATGACTTCATTAGCATGCAAAATAGCGTCGCTAAGCGCCGCTTTCAAAGAATGTGCGGATAAACCGCTCTCCAGCGTCGCCAAATCAGCGGCAAGCGTCTCTACCGCAAGGCGGCTGGCCGTATCACCGGCCAAATGCCCCCCCATGCCATCGGCAACAATTCCCAGAATATATCCCTGCTCCAAGTGCCTGATCCAGGCAGAATCCTCATTCACCGAACGTACACGTCCGACGTGGCTGACATGAACTGTTTTGATCAAATGGTCTCACCCCAACTCCATATGCTTTGCACGCAACTGGCCGCACGCAGCGGCGATATCATGACCCTGCTCACGCCGGATCGTCACATTGACGCCTTTCTCGGCAAGAATGCGCTGGAAATTAAAAATATCGCTGCGCGATGTGCGCACATACTTGCGCTCAGGCACATGGTTAACCGGAATCAGGTTGACGTGGCACAGCATGTCCTTCAGCACGTCCGCCAGTTCTTCAGCATGTTCCGCCTGATCATTCACTCCGCCAATCAAGGCATATTCAAACGAAATTCTCCGGCCTGTTTTAGCAAGATAGTAGCGAAGCGATTCCATAACATCCTGAAAAGGATAACGCCGATTTACAGGCATCAGCTTGGAACGAAGCGCATCATTAGGCGCATGAATGGATATTGCCAGATTAATCTGGGTATCCTCGTCCGCGAATTTGTAGATATTCGGCACGATACCGCTGGTCGACACCGTGATGTGACGCTGACCAATATTCAGACCCTTTTCATGAATCATCGTACGCAAAAATGTCATGGTCGCTTCATAGTTTTCAAAAGGCTCACCCGAACCCATAATCACGATGCTGCTCACACGCTCATTCGTCTTATCCAAAATTTTCTGTGCCTGAACGACCTGCGCGGTAATTTCACCAGCGGTCAGGTTACGTTTGAGTCCGCCAAGCGTCGAAGCGCAGAATGTACAGCCGATCCGGCAGCCCACTTGAGTCGTTACACAAATACTGTTTCCGTAATTGTGTCTCATAATAACAGTCTCGATAGCATGATCATCATGCAGACCAAACAGGAATTTTACCGTACCGTCCTTCGACTCCAGCTTTGTAATTTCATGAAGCGTCACAAAGCTGAACTGGTCCTCAAGCTTCTCTCTCAGCGACTTGGACAAATTCGTCATCTCGCTGAAATCATTGACCCGCTTTACATACAGCCAATCAAAAATTTGACCTCCGCGAAAAGGAGGCTCGCCATTGCGCTTGGCCCAATCCTGCAACTCCTCCAGAGTTAAATCATATATAAAAGGTTTCATCAATGTTTACACCCGTTCCTTCTTCATTAAATTCTGTTTCATTCTCACAGACAGTGTTTTTCATTCTTCCTATTTTAGCACAAATCCCTGAGAGGGTAAAAATTTTTCATCCCAATGCAAAAACCGCCGGATGATATCCGGCGGAATGTGGAAATGTTGGTGGTGGACTGCCTGCGGGATTCTTACGAACTACTTCACCCGGCGCAGACGTGCGATATAAAATCCGTCACTGTGAAAATGCTGTGGCAACAGCTGTATCGAGCCGCGCTGTGCATAGTCCATACCATCAGTTACGTCTGATAAGAAGTGTCCCTCTGCCAGCTCATATTCGGGATGCTCACTTAAAAAGCGGGTGATTTGCCCCTCATTTTCATCCGGTTCAATCGTGCATGTACTGTACACCAGAATACCGCCCGGCTTCAAAAGCCCGGCTACGCTGTCCAACAATTCATGCTGGAGCTGTGTGATGTCGCGGACATCCCGTGAAGTTTTACTCCAGCGCAAATCAGGCTTACGGCGGATCACTCCAAATCCGGAGCATGGCGCGTCGAGCAAGACGCGATCAAATGATGCCGGAGCATAACGATTTTTCAACTCAAGTGCGTCCCCGGTGACCGTTTCCACGGCATCCAGCCCTAACCGGTCCGCCTGTTCCTGGATTAGCCGATGTTTGTGAGCATGCAGATCGTTGGCGATAATCCGGCCCTGATCCTTCATCAACTCAGCCATATGAGCTGTTTTGCCGCCTGGAGCAGCGCAGCAATCCAGTACCAGCATATCCGGCTCAGGTGCAACCGCCTCGGCAACGAGCATAGAGCTTTCATCCTGCACGGACAGCAAGCCGTCCGTATACCAAGAAGTGAGGGCCATATTTCCGCCGCTGCGAACGACAATTCCGTAAGGGCTAACCGCCGATGGAACAGCATCCAACCCCTTCGCAACCATCTCGTTCAAGAGCTGACCACGACTAGTCATTGTCGTGTTCACCCGAACGCTGACCGCAGGTGGCTCATTATTAGCGCGGCAGATGGCTTCCGCAATATCCACACCGTATTGCTTGATCCAGCGCTTGACCAGCCACTGTGGATGGGAATACTCCAATGCAATCCGTTCCTCGGCTGACAGCCCGTCAGGAATGCGAAGCTTGTCCGGCTCACGCAGCATGCTGCGCAGCACGCCGTTGACCATACCCGAAATCCCCTGGTGTCCACGCCGCTTGGCAATAGTCACTGCTTCACTAACGACTGCATGATCCGGAATGCGATCCAGATATACGATCTGATACACACTCATTCGCAGCAACGAACGTACCCAAGCTTGGAGCTTGGCCGTTCCTTTCTGAACAAACTTGTTCAAAAAATAATCCAGCGTATTCCGGCGTGCAACCGTACCGTATACAAGTTCCGTAGCCAAGCCAGCGTCACTCGCGGACAAGCCCGCCTGTTGAAGCCGACGGTTCAGCTCAAGGTTGCTATATGCACCCTCCTGCTCAACCCCTGTCAGCACGTCCAACGCAACTTCCCTAGCCGTCTGGTTACGGGTCTTGCCTGCTCTTGCACCAGCGTCCCTGCCTTGGCCTCCCTGACGGGAGTGACCGCCGCTCACCCGAGCACCGTGCCCGGCTTCATCTGGCCGCCACGAGCAAAGTTCCCGGCTTCCATAACCTTCTTGCCTGCCGGCTGTACCTGTGTCAGCCAGAGCGTACCCTTGCCCGTCTGCACCTCAATACCACGGGCAGTCAATTGCAGAACTGTCCCGGGTGCCGGAGCATTCGCATCAGCCGCTTCACTATGGATGGAAGGATGCTCGGCCGCCCATATTTTAAAAACATTTTCTTCCCACAGCGTAAACGCACCGGAAAACGGGACCAGCCCGCGAATCCGGTTGTATATTTGCTGCGCACTATCATTCCAAGGAATACGCTCATCGTCGCGGTTCAGGTTCGGGGCATAGGTTGCCTCATCATCGTTTTGCGGTGTACGACCCGATTTCCCTGCCAGCAGCTTGGGCAGCTCATCCTGTAAAAGCTTCGATCCAGCTATGCTCAGCTTCTCAAAAATCGTACCGGATGTATCCTCCGGTTCAATAGCAACCTCAACCCGCGATATCATATCGCCGGTATCCAGTCCTTCCGCCATGTACATCAGTGTCACGCCCGTAACGGTTTCGCCATTAATAATGGCACGCTGAATTGGCGCCCCTCCCCGATAACGGGGAAGCAGCGAACCATGCACATTCAGGCAGCCGAAACGGGGCAAGTCCAATACGGATTTAGGCAAAATCTGCCCATAGGCCGCTGTCACGATCAGATCAGGATGCAGCTCCGCTACCTGAGCCACCGCTTCCGGCTGGCGCAGGCGGGTCGGTTGAAGCACGGGCAACCCGCGCTTCTCTGCTGCTTCCTTGACTGGCGTAGGCGTCAATATTTTTTTTCGTCCCTGCGGCTTATCCGGCTGCGTAATGACACCGACTACGTTGTAGCCATTGTCCAGCAGCATGTTCAACGAAGGCACAGCAAAATCCGGCGTGCCCATAAAGACGATACGAATGTCTTGACTCATCGAACCTCACTCTCCTGTCTGACGGTTCGGTCCTGGCTGTTCCGGAGCAACCTCATATACTTTTTCCGCAATATCCGTGAACAAAACTCCGTTCAAATGGTCAATTTCATGTTGAAAAGCACGAGAAAGCAATCCGGTCGCTGTCACTGTAATGGCCTTACCATCGCGGTCCAGCCCTTTGACAGTTACCTTCTCGGCACGACGCACATCACCATTTAAGCCAGGAATGCTCAAACAGCCCTCCGCACCAAATTGCTCGCCTTCTTCGGACACAATTTCAGGATTAATCATTTTAATTAAACCGTGCTCATCTCCAGCATCTACAACGATTAGTCGCTTCAAAATACCTACCTGCGGAGCCGCAAGACCCACTCCCTCCGCTTCATACATGGTATCTGCCATATCGTCGAGCAGCTTTTGCACGTTAGGCGTAATTTTAGTAACTTCCTTTGCTACTTTGTGCAGCACATCATCCGGTTCCAACACTATAATTCTAATTGACATGACAATAGAACACCTTCCTCTTTATCCTTCATTTGAGCTTCGTCGTATTCACAACAAGTGCGACTGCTACATTATCCTATGTACGGACGGCTTGTCCGCATTAACTGTGCCGAAAACTTTTGCGCATACGCTACATAAGCATTTGCGGATCGACATCCAGACTGATCAGCAGCTTTTGGGCCTGTGCGGATTCCGCCATTTCATCAGCTACCTGCCGGGCCAAATCAATTGCATCTATATTTCCACGCCATTTTATCATACATTGAAATCGGTATCTATTCTTGATTCTCGAAATCGGTGAAGCTACGGGCCCCAAAATGTCAAGTACATCCGATGTAAGCCGATCCATATTGCCTAACCACCCCATTTGTCTTGCCCTCCCCTGTAGAGTGGCTGAATAGTTCTCAGCCAGTCGAACCAGTACCGGGAGCTGCTCGTGAGAAAAAGTCACCAAAATGAGACGGCAATACGGTGGGTAATGCAGATTACGGCGGTGTTTTAATTCTTCCCTGACAAAAGAACCGTAGTCGTGCCGACTCGCGTGAATAACCGAGTAATGTTCCGGTGTATAGGTTTGCACGAACACTTCCCCAGGCAATTGATGCCTCCCAGCGCGTCCGGCTACCTGTGTTAACAACTGGAATGTCTTTTCCGCAGCCCGAAAATCCGGTAAATTAAGCGCCGAATCCGCAGTGATAACACCTACCAGCGTTACATCGGGAAAGTCCAGCCCTTTGGCAACCATTTGGGTGCCGAGCAGTACATCCGCTTTTTTATCACGAAATTGCTTGAGCAGCTTTTCATGGGCATTTTTCTCCGTCGTTGTATCGACGTCCATCCGCACGACACGTATACCGGGAAACAGCTTTGCCAGTTCCTCTTCCACTCGCTGAGTACCAGTGCCAAAGTAGCGAATATGCTCACTACCGCATTCCGGGCAAACCTGAGGTACGGGCTCAGAATAACCGCAGTAATGGCAACGCAAATTGTTCGAACGCTGATGATATGTGAGCGAAATATCACAATGCGGGCAACCCGCCACATAGCCGCAGCTACGGCACATGACGAACGTGGAATGTCCGCGCCGATTCAGCAGCAATACGGTCTGTTCCTTACGCTCCAGTCGCTCTGCGATTCCGTTATGCAATGCGCGGCTGAACATGGAACGGTTGCCAGCATGCAGTTCCTCGCGCATATCCATGATATGCACCTCGGGTAATGAGTTCCCTAGTGCGCGAGTCTGCATTTCAAGCAGCAGCGGCGCAAACTCATCATTGCTTTGCGAGCGGGCCGCGTAATAGCTTTCCAGCGACGGCGTAGCCGAGCCAAGAATAACCACAGCCCCATGCTGATGGGCTCTGCGTACAGCCACGTCACGCGCGTGGTATTTGGGTGTCTCCTCCTGCTTATAGGAGGTTTCATGCTCCTCATCCATAATAATAAGACCAAGTTCACGAAAAGGCGCAAATACAGCCGAACGGGCGCCAATCGCCACTTTCACACGGCCTTCGCGTATTTTGCGCCACTCGTCGTAACGTTCGCCACCAGACAGTCTGCTATGCATCACCGCGACCTGATCGCCAAAGCGACCTTTAAAACGCTCTACCATTTGCGGTGTCAACGATATTTCCGGAACCAGCACAATCGCCTGACGATTCTGCTCAATACAGCGTTGAATCGTCTGGAGATAAATTTCCGTCTTACCACTGCCCGTAACTCCATGCAGCAAATAAGCTCCTTGCTCACGTGTATCCAACTGCTGGATGATCCGTTCATACACGTATTGCTGCTCTTCGGTGAGCGGCAACGGCTTCGTAGGCTTGAAGTTTCTACCCCGATAAGGATCGCGGAACACCTCTACATCCTCAAGCACCGCATAGCCCTTATCCTCCAGCGCCTTGACCGTTGCAGCTGATACACTAAGCGAGGTCATGACTTCCTTCAGCGGCAGGGGCAGGAACTCGCTGCGTTCCAGTAAAAAAGCAAGTACCTCCCGCTGACGCTGCGCTTTGGTGGAAAACTGTTCCAGCGCCGCTGATGCCTCTTCTATGCCGATAGCCAAATCCACAGCCTTCATGGTCTTCTTGCCAAGCTTGTCCTTTATAACCTGACTCTCCTGAAGCACCCCCCGGCGCAACAGCGATTTAATAATCTCTGCTTCTTCGGGGAAACGGCGGCTTAGCTGCTGAAGCGGGACTTGCTCCTTCTCCTGAATAAAGCTGACAATCTGGCGTTCAGCCGGGTCGCTCATACCATCGTCGGTCAGAAGAGCCCATTCGGGTTCTCTCCTCATATCCGGTCGCATGGCTCGATGTGTATCCGCTTCTGAACCGTAATTGAAAACGTCAGCAGCAGACAGATGATCTGTGAACTCCTGCTGCTCAGCGATAGAAATATAACGTTCGGCCTTGCCCTTTAACGCTGTAGGAATCATCACTTGCAGCGCCATAATTTGATTACAGGCATAGCGTTCGCTTATCCATTTACCCAGTTCTACCAGATCCGGAGACAGGGGCGGTACCAAATCCAGCAGCTCCTGTATCGCCCTCATCCGATATTTCGGCGGCTCCTCGGCCGGTACTACCGAAATGACAAAAGCCTGCACCGTCCGTTTGCCGAACGGCACTGCAACCCGGCTACCCGGCTCAATCCATGGCCGCATCGACTCAGGAATCAGATAATCGAAAGTACGATCCGTATCCTTGGCGGGCACATCTACAATAACTTTGGCAACTAAATTGCCCATTTCCATTAATGCAACACCCCACCCATACGTCCAGCCGCTATCGTAAGGAGCTTACGCGCTACTTCTTCCTTTGACTGCACAGGAATACGTTCTACCATTCCGCCACGGTCATAAATTTGTACAGCGTTCGTATCGACACCAAAGCCTGCTCCATCAACAGTTACGTCGTTGGCTGCCAGAAGGTCACAATTTTTTCGCTCCAGCTTATCCATAGCATACGTCTCCAGGTTCCCCGTCTCCGCAGCAAAGCCGATTAAAAATTGATGCTTTTTGATTCGTCCGAGCGACTCCAGAATATCGATATTCTTCACTAACTCCAGTGTAAATGTACTATCCTTCTTCTTGATCTTGGTCAGTGCCGCCTCACGCGGTCGATAGTCTGCAACCGCAGCAGCCATCACGACCAAATTGCTCACTTCCCACTGTCTGAGCACAGCGCTATACATGTCGTCAGCGGACAGAACTTTTTCAATCGAAATGCCCACAGGAGGCTCTGCACTTGTATTTGCAGCAATCAAATGCACATCAGCACCCAACTCCTGAGCCACTTTTGCGATAGCAAAGCCCATTTTACCGGAAGAGTCGTTCGTAATATAACGTACCGGATCAATTCTCTCGATCGTGCCTCCAGCGGTTACAATCACTTTTTTGCCTGACAGAAACCGTTCATTGCCATTCAGCAGCGAACCTTGCGATTGTCCACCCGAATCCACAGCTTCTCCGCCAAACCAACGTGGTTCCGGCTTGTTGGTGACGGCCTTACCTTCCTGTTCTTGCTGTTCAAAAAACCGTTCTACCGTTTGTACGATGGTTTCCGGCTCTTCCAACCGTCCTTTGCCAACATAACCACAAGCCAGCAATCCTTCACCCGGCTCAATCATCATGACACCCCGGGATACGAGCGTCTCCATGTTTTGCATTACTGCGGGATGAGTGTACATATGCACGTTCATAGCAGGTGCTACCATAATAGGTGCTGTCGTAGCCAGCAGCGTTGTGGATAGCATATCATCAGCAAGCCCATGCGCCATTTTCCCGATGATATTTGCGGTTGCAGGTGCAACCAGCACCAGATCGGCCTTGTCCGCCAGATGAATATGGGATACGACGGACGGTTCTCTTTCATCAAACGTGTCACTGTATACCGGATTACGAGAGAGCGACTGAAGTGTAAGCTCGGTAATAAACTCCTTCGCGGATGCCGTCATAATGACATGAACCTCGGCTCCCTTTTGCGTTAGCTTACTACACAGCGCAGCCCCTTTATAAGCGGCAATTCCGCCGGTAATACCAAGAATAATAACTTTCCCCTTCAACATCGTTAACTCCCCCTGACCGAAAAAAATAACAACCTTGCGGTTGTCAAAGAAATTGGCATTGCGCCCGGTTATAATAATTGTCTACAATTCTTATTCGTCTTCGCCGCTTTCAAGACGCAAATGATCCGCGTAGATCTCTTCCAATGCCACTCCAACCTGCTTGTGGGATTTAGGATTCTTGAGAGTCGTCTTCTCACCCTCGCGCAACTGTCTGGCACGGCGTGAAGCCGCTACAACCAACGAATACTTACTATCTGCCTTTTTCATCATTTCATCAATGGAAGGATACAGCACGAATAGACACCTCTTCATGTAGTTTTGGGACTATACAGGCTGAATTCCAGTGTACATTTCCGAGTTCAGCTTGTATAGTAATTTTCTCTTTAAGTACGCTTGGCATATATAGTCCTCGTTTATGGATGGACCTTACAATGTTCGGCGATAATAATGGATTCTATTCGTTTACAAGCGAAATCAATCTCATCATTGACAACCGCATAATCATAGTGACGCAACAGATTCATTTCATCCACAGCTACCGACATGCGGTGATCAATGGTTGCCTGAGTTTCTGTACCCCGCCCCCGAATCCGGTCCTTCAATTCATCCAGCGAAGGCGGAAGCAAGAAAATGAAAATGCCATCAGGAAATTTTTCCTTCACTTTGAGCGCTCCCTGAACCTCAATCTCCAGAAAAATATCTTTTCCCTGCGCAAGCGTCTGATCTACAAAATCACGCGGAGTGCCGTAATAGTTACCTACGTACTCCGCATGCTCCAGCAGCTCATCCCGTTCAATCATGCCCAAAAACTGTTCACGCGACTTAAAAAAATAGTTAACTCCGTCCTGTTCACCCATGCGGGGCGTGCGGGTTGTCGCGGAAACCGAGTATGTCAATTCCGGCAGTTTTTCACGCAGTGCGTTGCCTACTGTTCCTTTGCCGACACCCGAAGGTCCGGATAATACAAATAATAATCCCTTAGCCATAGTACACTCCATTTTTATTCGTCATTGTCATCATCTTTAGTGGATAGTCGATGAGCGACCGTTTCCGGCTGCACCGCAGACAAGATCACATGATCACTGTCCGTTATAATAACAGCTCGTGTCCGGCGGCCATAGGTAGCGTCAATCAACATATGACGGTCCCTAGCTTCTTGTATAATCCGCTTGATCGGAGCAGACTCCGGACTGACGATGGAGATAATTCGGTTGGCCGACACGATATTGCCGAAACCAATATTGATCAATTTGATTGCCATATTCAGGTCTTTCCCCCTATACATGTGACTATTGCAGCCGTGCCGCTACCAGGTAGCTACTCGATGTTTGCAGCCTGCTCACGAATTTTTTCCAGCTCCGCCTTCATCTCGACGACTAAATTAACTAGCGCAAGATGATTGGCCTTGGAGCCGATCGTGTTGACTTCCCTGTTCATTTCCTGGATTAAAAAATCTAATTTGCGACCGGCTGGCTCGTCCGACAGCAGCAATCCCCTGCATTGCCCAAAGTGACTTTGAAGCCGGGTAAGCTCCTCATCAATACTGCTGCGATCCGCGAATAAAGCAATCTCCATTCCGAACTTATGCTCATCAAGCGTAAATGAACCATCCTGAAGCTCAGTAAGTCTGTGTTTTAGCCTGTTGCGGTAGTCGCTCACAACATGAGGAGCCAGCACAGTCATTTCATGATGCAGGGACTCCAAACGGGAAATACGGGATTCCACATCCTGCGCCAAATGCCCGCCTTCTCGTCTTCTCATGTCCAGCAGTCCCTGCAATGCTTCATTCAGAGCTTGCTGAAGCTGCACTCCCCAGCCCTCTTCGTCTCCATTGCAAGCCTCACCAGGCTCACCCAGAACGTCAGGCAGCGCAAGAATGTCACTCATACCCAACGTTCCCTTCACGCCGTACCGATCCGCCAGCTGCTCCGCTGCATGCATATAAGCCTGCACTACAGTGTCATTCAACCGTGCGGCGGGTATCTGTTCTTCATCACGTTCCCTGTGAATGAAGACGTCGACACGGCCGCGCTTAATTTGCTGTTGAACCGTTCTTCTCAAGCCATCTTCATAACGAGTCCATTCGCGCGGAATCCTCATCATCACTTCGCAATAGCGGTGATTCACCGATTTCAGCTCCAAGCGCACTTTATAGCCTTCATAATGAAGGATGGCTTGACCGTATCCGGTCATACTCAATGACATCGGCATCACATCCATTATACTATTGTAATTGATTATTATAGTCGAAACAAGGGGGCCTGCACGCGGCCGGATTTTTGCCATACATAAGAAGTCAGCTCCGCCGTCATTTCATAGAACATAAATGGAGTCATTAAATAGATACCGTTAAAATGCTCCATCGCCGTATCCAGCAGTTCCTTTGCAATGGTCACGCCCATAGCGCGGCCTTCCTCGCCCTCCAGACCAGACATACGCGCACGAACCTCATCGGACAACTGAATGCCGGGTACCTCGTTGTGCAAATATTCTGCATTGCGCCCGCTGGCCAGCGGCATAATACCGATAAAAATCGGCACCTCCAAATGACGAGTCTGTTCCCCCATGGCTATAATCAGTTCGCGATCGTAAACGGGTTGGGTCATAATGTAATCTGCCCCGGAAGCAATTTTCTTCTCCAGCCGCTGCACAGCTTTGTCCAAATGCTTGACATTGGGATTAAAAGCGGCACCCACCACAAAATTAGCTTTTTGCTTGAGTGGCTTGCCGGAAAAAGCAACACCGTCATTCAACTGCTTGATCATACGTATAATTTCAAAAGAAGTCATATCATACACCGAGCTGGCACCCGGCAAATCACCGAACCTCGCCGGATCTCCTGTAACGGCCAATACATGATCAATGCCCAGCGCATCAAAGCCCATCATATGGGACTGGGTACCAATCAGGTTACGGTCACGACAGGCAATATGAATTAACGGGCGCAAGCCCGTTTCAAGGCTCACCAGATGTCCAAGCGCCATGTTGCTCATGCGAGTAACTGCAAGTGAATTGTCTGCCAGCGTAAGCGCGTCGGCCCCGGCCGCTTTCAGTGCCTGTGCCCCCTGCATGAACCGTGTAATGTCCAGATCACGCGGAGGATCAAGCTCCACAATCACCGTATGTCGTTCCTTGACCAATTCCACAATGTTGGGTTCGCTGGCGTTTCTACCGTTGCCCCGTTCCCCTTTGCGTGTAATCTGTTCCGGCTCAGCCACAATGACTGGCGCATCTGTCCGTACCTCTCTTGGAGCAAGCGGAGGAGGCTGCAAACCATTCAAAGCTTTAGAAATCGCTGCGATATGCTCTGGTGTGGTGCCGCAGCAGCCACCGATGATTCTCGTACCCAGTTCTACGAAGGAAGCAGCGCATTCCCCAAAATATTCAGGCGATGCACCATACACATAGTGACCATCCACATAATCCGCCAGACCCGCATTAGGATATACGGACAGCGGTACAGACAGCGGACCGTCCAGCTGCTCCATCACACTCATAATCCCCTGTGGGCCAGAGTGACAGTTAAATCCGAGAATATCCGCTCCTTCATTACGCAGCACCGTAAAAGCCTCCGCCACCGAAAATCCATCCTGTGTACGCCCTACCTGATCGACCGCAAACTGACAAATCACCGGGATATTACTGTATTTACGTACACCCCGAAGCGCAATGCGCACTTCATCCAGCGAATAGAACGTTTCGCACAAAATGCCGTCCACCCCTTCGGACAGAAGTGCATCAATCTGCTGATCATAGTTACGAGCCAGCTCTACCTTTGATATATTAAGCCGTTTGCCACCGCATATGGAGCCTACCGCACCCACTACATAATGCTCCGGGCCAGCCGCTGCTCTTGCAATTCTCACCCCGGCACGGTTGATTTCTTCCACCTTGGATTCCAGTCCGAATCGGGCCAGCTTATAATCGTTTGCAGAAAACGTATTGGTCTCCAGCAACCGTGCTCCCGCTTGTACATATTGACGATGCACGTCTGATATGACGTCAGGCGACGTAATATTCAGCTCTTCGTAAGACGTATTTACCGGAAATCCAAGCTGATATAAAAAAGTCCCCATTGCGCCGTCTCCGACAATAATTTCACGATCCAGCACAGTACGCAAATCCGGTTTCATACCCTCTTCTCCACCCCGCTCTTTATTTTCATACTAATGTAACATAAAGAGACTGCAAACATAAGCCAAAAACAAAAAAAAGCAGCCCCACTCCCCATCATTATGCGATCAGGAGCGAAGCAACTTGACTCATCATTGCTATATTCTATTACCTTTATTGCAACTTCCCATCAGAAGAATGAAGAGAGAAAGCGTAAAAAGCTCCTTTTTTATTCACTTTACCCACAACAGAGGGCGTCCCCTTTTGTTTTTTGGAAAATGTATATGCATTTTCCTGGATTTCAACATTATAATCGGATAAATTGATGTTAAATAACAATTGGACCTTGGGCCTGGCTAGCTTTAAAGCTTCAGAGGCCGTATATTTCGGGCTGGCAAACGATTTTTTGAAATCCGTGTCATCGTTCCAGTCCACCCCAAAGGTGGATACAGTGAGCACTTTGCCTGTTACTGCGCCAATTTTGACCTCACTCGCCTCGTTTGCATCCTCAAACGCCCAATAAGAAAGCCCCTTGGCCTCGTCCTTGTAACGTGAAGCATGCTGCACCGTGATACGTTGTCCGCTAATGCGCTTGAAGCTGTTCACCGCACGATTTAGCAACACAGGGTCCACCTGTTTCAGCGGGTAGTCGGCATTAATGGTGATGCTGTTGCCGCGATCCACATCAACGTACAGCGAGGAAGCCTTTTCCCCGGCCCCCCAGAACACCCAATAATTCGAAGGCTTGTTAGACTGGTAAGGGGATTTGACCCGCCAGAATGCCTCAAATTGCAGGGGACGCTTGCTGTCAAACGCTTTGGCGCTGTTCAGCACTTTAGTTTTGAGGGGCGTGTCCATCGCCTTTGCCAAGCTGCTTATTTTATATCGAACGGTTGTGGAATCCACTCTGTTTTTTTCCTTATTATATTCCGTCTGAAACGTAGCTGTTCCATCCTCCAGGTCGCCCTCGACAATCCAGGTTTTACCCATATCCGTCACATCGTCAAATTGAAACGGCGTCTTCGTACCGATGAGTTCTTGTACTGCCTTTTCCAAACGATTCACGACAGTAGGGGTTAGTGAGCCAACCTGCTTATCAGTCGTTTTTTCCGCAGTAGCAGGAACGGCCGCGGCCTGAGCCGGAAGCGCGGCGACTACAAATATAAGAGCTGAAAACGCTGAAATCCAACGAAATTTCCGCACCATGAATGGCCTCCTTATCGTTTTCTCATTTTCTATATTATACATGGTTCAGACGTCAAAAAAAGACAGAATGTTGCTTCGTGCCACGCATTTTCTTCATTTTATATGAAAAAATGCAAAAAAAAGAAGACCGACCAAGGTCTTCTTCACACTTATACCAATCTTGCTCTATCACATGCTGCATTCGCTTATTTCAGGACAAACGACCATCGTACACAATCTCAGCCGGCCCCGTCATATATACATGATTATCATTCTCGTTCCATTCGATATCCAGATTTCCGCCCTTCAGGCTGACAATCGCACGGCGGTCGCTGTAGCCGTTCAATACAGACGCCACAAGCGTAGCACAGGCTCCGGTTCCACATGCCAACGTAGGCCCGGCTCCCCGTTCCCATACTCTCATGTCAATGTGGTCCCGGCTTCGTATTGTAGCGAACTCGACATTTGTTTTTTTAGGGAACAGCGGGTGGCATTCCAGCTTAGGCCCCCAGGCTTCCAGATCAAAGCCAGGTGCATCCTCAACATAAATGACACAGTGCGGATTGCCCATGGATACAGCTGTAAAACGAAAGCCGCTGCCTCCAACTTCGATGGACTGGTTGATGACACTAGCCAGATCCAGCGTTGTTGGAATTTTCAAACCCTCCAGAATCGGTTCTCCCATATCCACCTTCACTTGACGTACAAGTCCGCCCGCTACGGTCAATTCAACCTGCTGCACACCTGCACCCAGCGTCTCAATCGTAATCTGCTCACGACTGATATGCTTGCGGTCATACACATATTTTGCTGCACAACGAATGGCATTTCCGCATTGCTCGGCCTCCGAGCCGTCTGAATTAATGATGCGCATGCAGAAATCCGCTTTTTCAGAAGGCAATATATATACCAGACCGTCAGCGCCGACTCCAAAATGTCGGTCACACAGCCGAACAGCCAATTCCGAAGCGTCAGACGGCAATTCCTGATGCCCAAACCAAACGATAAAATCATTACCCAATCCGTGCATTTTTGTGAATTCCATAGCTTCCCCCCGCCGTTGCTGCTAATCTCATGCTCCTTATGAAGCTTTGGTTCCATGATAGCATACGGGGCAAAAAGGGAAAAGTGATGAAGTATGTCTGTCCCGTGCCGGAGGCTTAAGCCGAAAACTTAGTGCGTCCCGAAGCAAAGCGGGTATGTCCGTCCCGACGACGGTTGCGTCTGCCACCCCATACGCTTCCCGCCCCCATCAGGAAGGTCGGAATACCGGCAGCGACAATGGAAAGCGCCCATTCGCGGAACCCGAGCGGTACCGTTTTGAAAATAGGTTGCAGTACAGGTACATACATAACCACCAGCATCAGTACTACCGAAGACAGCACGGCAAGTACGAGATAGCTATTTTGAAATGGATTACGGTGGAAAATAGAACGGGAGCTGCGGCAATCGAACACATGAATGAGCTGTGCCAGCACCAATGTGGCGAAGGCGACCGACTGTGCCTTGATCAGTTGTCCTGCATCATCAGGCGCAATACGCAGCGTCAGCCAGAACGCCGCAAGCGTACATAAGCCGATCAGTAGGCCGCGACTAATGATTTTCCAGCCGAGACGACGGGCAAAAATATTTTCCTTAGCGCCGCGTGGTTTGTGCTCCATGAGATCCTTTTCAGGCTGATCCACACCCAGAGCCATCGCCGGAAGCCCGTCGGTCACCAGGTTCACCCATAAAATCT
The DNA here is from genome assembly GCF_005217525.1 of Paenibacillus terrae. Lineage (GTDB taxonomy): Bacteria > Bacillota > Bacilli > Paenibacillales > Paenibacillaceae > Paenibacillus > Paenibacillus terrae_C. The sequence goes on from NZ_PNXQ01000016.1 coordinate 960,408, forward strand.
GAATCGGAAGCAGCGGCAATGGCAGACCGGCCATCATTGCGAAAAACATCGTCAAAATTTCACCGACATTGGAGGCAAGCAGATAACGGATAAATTTACGAATATTTTCGTAAATATTTCGCCCTTCCTCAATAGCTGCTACAATCGTCGAGAAATTATCGTCGCTGAGCACGAGCGCAGCCGCTTCCTTGGTCACATCCGTTCCTGTTATACCCATCGCAATACCGATGTCCGATGCCTTGATCGCTGGCGCGTCATTCACGCCGTCTCCAGTCATGGCTACGACATGCCCGCGTCTTTGAAGCGATTTGACAATCCGCAGCTTATGCTCCGGGGATACCCGCGCATATACGGAGACCATGTCTACTGCTTTGTCCAGCGCCGCATCATCCATCACAGATAGCTGCTGTCCGGTCAGCACATGCGAGCCGCGCTGAAAAATGCCTAGCTGCTGCGCAATGGCCTCGGCTGTTGTACCGTGATCGCCCGTAATCATCACGGTGCGGATGCCAGCGCGTCGGCACTTGCCAATAGCTTCGCGGGCCTCGCGGCGCGGCGGATCAATCATGCCTGTGAGGCCGATGAAGATGAGCTGATTCTCAGCCTCTTCCACCGAGACGACACGCTCATGCGAGCGGATATCCCGGTAAGCGACACCCAGTACACGCAGCGCCTCCGAGGCCATTCCTTCGTTGGCTGCCAGCACCTTTTGGCGCAGCGTGCCCGTCAGTGGAACGACATTTCCTTCCCACAAAATGTAGGAGCACTGACCCAACAACACATCCGGTGCGCCTTTGGCAAATATGATATGCCCTCCTTGATGCCGTACAAGTACAGACATCCGTTTCCGCTCCGAATCAAAAGGAAATTCGCGTTCCCGTGTATATAGCTCATACAGGCCTTGGCGCGTAACCCCGCCCTTGGCGGCTAACGTGACAAGCGCCCCCTCTGTCGGGTCGCCTTTCAGCTCCCAAACAGCGGACGGCGTCGGCTCCTTGGTTTTCTTTTTCGAGCGTAGCTCATCCATGTCGGCTTGAACAATTTCCGCGTTATTGCACAGCACACTGGCTTGCAGCAGTCTGCGAAGTGATTGTCCGTTTTTGAGATCCGCAGGAGCATCCCTGTCCATAATATGTCCGTGCGGGTCATAGCCTTCTCCCGTCACTTCCCAGAAGCGACCATCCACCCATAGCTTGGTGACCGTCATTTTGTTCTGGGTCAGCGTACCGGTTTTGTCAGAGCAAATGACAGACGCACATCCGAGCGTTTCAACCGAAGGCAGTTTTCGCACAATCGCCTTGCGTTTGATCATACGCTGCACGCCCAAGGCGAGCGCAATCGTCACAATGGCAGGCAAACCTTCCGGTATAGCTGCTACAGCCAAGCTCACCCCGGCCAGGAACATACTCATCGCTGGCTGTCCATGCAGGATACCTGCTACGACAACAAGCACCGTTAACGCCAGTGCTACAATGATCAGAATTTTACCCAGTTGCTCCAGTCTGTGCTGCAACGGGGTCTCCTGAGACTCTGTATTTTGGATCAAGTCTGCGATTTTGCCCATTTCCGTATTCATACCTGTACGAATAACGACCCCCTGAGCTGTTCCTCTGGTCATCATTGTGCCCATAAAGCCGATGTTCTTTTGATCGCCCAGCGGTACCTCAGCGGCATGAATAGGACGGCAATGCTTGCTCACTGGAACCGATTCGCCAGTCAGGGCGGATTCCTCCACATTGCAGCCATTCGTGCTCAGCCATCTTATATCTGCGGGAATACGATCGCCGCTTTCCAATAGCACGATATCACCCGGTACCAGCTCTCTGGCCTGAATCTGAATCCGTTTGCCTCCCCGCAGTACTTTGGCGGTTGGAGCGGACAGTTGTTTCAAGGCTCGAAGCGAACGTTCCGCTCTAAACTCTTGCACAAAACCAAGAACTCCATTCAGTACAACAATAGCAATAATAGTAATAGCATCCAGATATTCGCCGAGCAAGCCGGATATCAGTGTGGCTCCCATCAGTACGAGCATCATAAAATCCTTGAACTGGTTCAGCAGCAGCAGGATCGGCGAAACACGCTTTCCCTCGCTCAGCTCATTCCATCCTGACCTTTCTCTTCTTTCCGTAAGCTGTTCCTCCGAAAGACCCTGCTTCGGGTCGACTTCCAGGCTTGTTGAAAGCTGTTCATTGCTTAATTGGTGCCAGTGTGCTTGTTCCATTCTCCCCAATTCCCTCCCGGTCAGATAGTCCGTTTCCGTCGGTAGTGCGTAGGATGGCTGCCCGTTATTGCGTTTTTGTGCCACGAATGCTGATAAGCTGGACAGACTTTCTAGATTCAATCTATTCGGACAGGACCTGAAATATCACAATGCCGCTTAAGTTTTGTCCCAAAGTTATGTATCATAGAAGGAAGGCAAAAATATTTGCTTCAAAGGAGAACAGACATTATGGCATTGGACGGAATCGTAACCCGCGCTATCGTACACGAGCTGCAAGGCATACGGGGCGGGCGCATCAATAAAATACATCAGCCGAACGATCACGATATCTTACTGAATTTGCGGGCTCAAGGCGGGAGCGTCAAGCTGCTGCTGTCGGTCAACCCGACATTCCCACGTGTACATTTTACAGAACAAAGCTTTCTCAATCCAACGGAGGCCCCTATGTTCTGTATGCTGCTTCGCAAGCACTGCGAAGGTGGTATCATCGAAAAAATTAGTCAGGTGGGCATGGAGCGTATTATTCACATGGATGTGCGTCAGCGTGATGAACTGGGGGATATTTCACTCAAGCGGATTATCATTGAGCTGATGGGCAGACACAGCAACATTATCTTGCTTGACCCGGAGACAGGCGTTATGCTGGACGGCATCCATCATGTCACACCGTCCATCAGCAGCTATCGGGTCATCATGCCCGGCTTCCAATACACGGAGCCTCCTGAACAAAATAAACTGAATCCGCTGGAAACGGAAGTAACGGCTTTTGCATCCTCATATCAGACAGCGATCGAAGCCGAAGAAGCTCCCAAACGCTGGATTGTGAATACCTTTACTGGACTGAGCCCCCTCATTGCCGAGGAGATGCTGACCCGAGTTTCCAACGAAGCACCCGCTGACGATTATCGTCCGCTGTGGAATACCTTTAGTCACATCATGGATGACGTGCGGAATCATCGTTTTCAGCCGGTATCCGGTCTGAACGTGCAGGAAAAAGTAATATTTTCAGCCATTCCCCTCACGTTGATTCAAGGAGAGCTCAAACAATACACTACGATCAGTGAGTGTATGGAGGACTTTTTCGGTGAAAAAGCAGAACGGGATACGGTCAAGCAAAAGGTCAGCGACCTGCTGCGTTTCCTGCAAAACGAACGGAGCAAAAACGTAAAAAAACTCGACCATCTGCATCAGGATTTAGCTGAGGCGGAGGATGCCGATCAATTTCGCATTTATGGGGAGCTGCTGTTCGCTTCGCTACATGAAGTGAAGAAGGGCGACAAGGAAGTGACGCTCACCAACTTTTATGATGAAGAACAGCGTCCGATGACCATTCCGCTGGACCCGTTGCTGGGCCCATCAGATAATGCGCAACGGTACTTTAAAAAGTACAATAAATATAAAAACAGCCTGGCTGTCATTGATGAACAACTGGAGAAGACACACGAAGAAATTCGGTATATGGACAATCTACTACAGCAACTGGCTCATGCCTCCATGAACGATATTGAGGAAATACGTGAAGAACTGGTTCAGCAAGGCTATCTCCGGGACAGAGTCAAAAAAGGGAAGAAAAAGAAGAAAACGGACCGTCCAACCTTACACGTATATACGTCATCCGAAGGCATCGAGCTGTTGGTCGGCAAAAACAACTTGCAGAACGAATATGTAACGAACCGTCTGGCCGGACCTAATGACACGTGGCTGCATACGAAGGATATTCCTGGGTCACACGTCGTTATTCGCGCCGAGCAATTCGGAGACACAACGCTCGAGGAAGCAGCTCAGCTCGCTGCCTATTTCAGCCAGGCCAAACAGTCCAGCAGCGTGCCCGTAGATGCCACCTTGATCCGGCATGTGCGTAAGCCTAGCGGAGCCAAGCCCGGCTTTGTTATATACGATCATCAGCGCACGCTCTTCATCACACCCGACGAGGACCTGGTCAAAAAGCTGCCGAATCGCATCAAAAACGGCTGAGCCGCACCAGCATAATCTTGTAAACAAGTATGCATTCAGGAACACCCGCTGCGAAGCACACATAGCGGACAAGTCCCTTGAATCCACTTAAAGCCCCTTATCTTGTGCAAAGAACACTTCATGAGTGCAGGCACAAAACAAGGGGCTATTTGTGTTCCCTATTGCTGTTTCCTATCGAGATTCTGTGCTTCATTTTCATATATGTGCAATAACGGCTCATCTTTGCGTAAAAGCCCTGTACTCCTTACTTTTGTCCACCAACAGCCCTTCTCAATTCATCCACGACCTGACTGTCCACACTGCGGCTGCCCAAATCACCGTGAAAAATAACGCCTTGGCGGGCACCATGGAAATCCGAGCCACCTGTCGGGATCAGCCCGTAGTGTGCAGCCATCGCGGCGTATCGACTCTCAGCCTCATCATTATGGTCTGAATGTCGCACCTCCAAGCCCGCAGGCTTCGCCTTCTCTACAATGGAGCGAACCAGCTCATCATTGCCATACAATCCAGGGTGGGCCACCACAGGTACCCCTCCTGCTTCCCGAATCCAGCTTATGGCCTCCGCAGGCCCCACTCGGGGCACAGACACATAACCGGGCGATCCCTCTGCCAAATAATGGTCAAACGCATCCCTCATATCCTTCGCATAGCCTTTTTGTACCAGCGTATCCGCCATATGCGGACGTCCAATGCTTTCATCCGGCGCCAGCGGTCTGCCCAACGTAGCTACCACCTCATCCAGTGTGATTTCCACACCCAGGCTACGTAGCCGACTCAAAATCAGATCATTGCGGGTATCCCGCGCCTGACGTAGCTTTTCCAACCGTTCCAAAAAAACTTCATTACGGTAATCCATAAAATACCCAAGTATATGAATATCCTTACCGCCTGCCCGTGTGCTAATTTCCACACCCGGCACCACTGTAATGCCCAATCGCCGCCCTTCCTCAAGCGCTTCCTCCAGCCCCGCTACCGTATCGTGATCCGTAATTGCAACCCCTGCCAGTCCTTTTTCCTTGGCCCAACGCACATTGTCCGCTGGTGGCTGCATACCATCAGATGCCTGAGTGTGAGTGTGCAAATCGTATCGTCCCAAATTCGTCTGCTCCCCCATTACACATTCTCCTCCTCTTTCATCTCTGCAAGCTCATTCACCGTATCCCCGGACACATCCGTTCCCTGATCATGACGGCGCAAGAATGACAGAAAGGTTACCACCGGAATCGGCAGCAGTGCTGATTTCAGATGGATGGCATAAAACTCGCGTTTGAAGGTGATATCGGAAATATTTACGATTTTCAGCAATCCGAGTGCAACCTCATGCTTCACCGAAGAAGGCGATAGCATCGTAATGCCTAATCCAGCCTCAACCGCCGATTTGACCGCTCCAGTGCTGCCCATCTCCATAACGATGGAAAGCCGGGACGCATCAACACCGCGGCTTCTCAACTCGTCCTCTATCACTTGCCTTGTACCTGACCCCTTTTCTCTTGCTACAAAAGGATGCTTAAACACATCCTCCAGAACTACCTTTTTGGCCTTCGCCAGTGCATGTCCCGAAGGAACAATCAGCTTCAGCTCATCCTGCATCACAGGCTCCACCACGATATCCGGGTGCTGAATCGGTGCTTCAATCAGCCCTAAATTCAATTGATGCTTTAAAATATCATCCATAATTTGAGTCGTATTCATTACGTTCATTGCCATGCGTATATGAGGGTACTCCTGACCAAACGGCCCCAACATTCTCGGTACAATGTACTCGCCGATCGTAAGACTTGCGCCAATATGTAATCTCCCCTCCAGCATGTGAGTAAAAGCAGACATCGCCTCATCAGCTTCACGGATTAGCTCCATGCTTTTTTTCGCAAAAGGCAGCAGTGTCGCTCCTGCCTCCGACAGCTCGATTTTTTTGGTAGATCGATGCAGTAGCTTCGTACCAAAATAATCTTCCAAAGACTGAATTTGCATCGTCACGGCAGGTTGCGTCATATGCAGCGCTTGCGCCGCTGCCGAGAAGCTTCCCCGCTCCGCTACCGTGTAAAAAATATGCAGCTGATGAAAGTTCATACTGACAGCCCTCTCCCCTCTCTGATCTCCTTATTTTAGCATAAGAAAAACATCTGTCGAAGCATTTCCAAGAAAGCAGACTGAAATTAGGGGCTTTTATTATAGAATTTATAAATGAGCATTTTGTATAAATCCCAAGAGCGATTTCAAATCAGCGATATATAGATCAAAACGGTCTAGTTTGTCTATATATTGTACTTTAAAGCGTTGGGAATCGAATGATGCAAAATGCTGAAATAAAAAAAGTATGCAGATTATTCCTGCATACTTCTACTAGATAAGGTACTTGACGATAATCCCTTCCGCGAATCAACGTCTATTTCCGTTTACGGGTGCTTTTCATCAGTGTCATACGCCGTGAATGGCGCAACCAGGAATAGTACGACTTCAAATCCCGCAGTTCAATGGTCTCTGACATCCGCCCCAAAAAGGTGATCACAATCATTTTGTGGAGCGGGTTACCCGCAATATCCATTTCGCCAGGCAACTCCCCAAACTCGGCCACGACGACCAGGTCACCGTCAATTAAATATACATCCTCTTCGTTGTGATAGTAGGATTCCATCCTGTTTTGCTTCAGACATTCCCAAAGCCAGGCGGCGATATGATTCGTTTCGGACTGTTTCTGTTCTATACGGTCTAAGTAGCGTGTTTTCGCATGATTAGTAATCACAATATCGGCGACCTTCTTGTCGCCCATCTCTACGTAGAACGGCTCGTATGTACTCCAACGCTGCATCGCCTTGTCACGCACGGGATCACTCTCCCCACCAGATAGGTCTTTATATCTACCAATATATTCATATGTTACCTCAACAGACCCGGGACTACAAGTTACAAAATTGAAGTTTATCGCTAATTTTAAAGATTATTTTAGGTCTATCAGCATGAAGACCATTATGCAAAAGTCCTGGATTTATAAAAAAAAGCCAGCCCAAGGGCCGACTTTTTAATAAAACTTGAAACAAAAACCATTTAAAGATTATATTTCATACTCTTTTAATTTTTCCTTATCGTCGTTATACTCCGTCCTGATCTCATTTCGGAAAGAGCGTTCGACCTTGCGCACATAGGAAAGCCTGCGAATATTCTTAACGGTATCCTCTGCCCGATCCGCATTCATGTATATGACAACATAATGCATACGCCTCGAAATATAGTGGACATTCCCGTATTTCTCCAAATTGCGGGCAGCCTTGATATCGCTTACCCAAATGATGTACCCTGTCCGCTCGGCAAACATTCGCTTCATCTCCCCTCCACTCGATATCATCCCTATGGCCTATCCGCAGGAGCACTTGCCTCCGCTACCGCAGCCACCCTTTTTCACATTCGGATCATTGCTTGGCACCTTAATGGTGTCAGACACAGAATAAGCAATCGTTTCAGACATGGCATGGAGCATATCATCCAACGCCCTTTCTGCCCGTTTGAACTCCTGAACCTCCTGAAATTGTTCCAGCTCCAGTTCAACGACCTGCACTGCATCCTTCGCTTCATGAAAATTTGGGTGAAAATGCCCAAAGCGTTCCGTTTCGGCGAACAGCTCCTTTTTGGCATCCAGCTTGCGCACACACGCCTGAATCGACGGATTCCATTCCACACGCTGTTTCCAATATAAATAATCCGATACCTCAAAGGACCGGTTGACCATATCGCCCAATTCATAGGCGTTAATAAGCACTTCTGCCATATTGACCGTGTTCAATTCGGCTACGCTCATGAATGTTCATCTCACTTTATATAAAGTTCTACTGGTAAAGTAGACTCATTTATCATAACACATCCTTCTTTTGAGAAGAAGGAGTTTCATGCACATCCTGGCTGTTCTATGTAAAAGGAACCAGCAGGCGCATATCAGACCATTCCCCCGGCTGTAAAGTCGTGCGGGGAAACGTCTCACCGTCCAAGCCGGTAGCATACCAGCCAGTCACACTCCACGGCTCACCGGGAGCCACCGCTTCCGGTATCCATTTGACCTCTTTTTCACCGATTCTCAGTCCCACCGCCGCTTGCCAGCGAATCGCCTGTTCCATGAGCTCCCGGGCGGTGGAGGCATGGTAGCTTCTCCATTCTTTTGTCCATGACGCGGGTACTGCCGATTTCTCTGGAAAATAATCGGATGGGTCAGGTAGCGTATGCTCCCGTTCATAAAAGTGCAACGTCCGCCCCGTGTAAACCAAACCTGCCCTTCCCTCTTGTGAAAACATCGGCCATTCCTGAGTTGAGTTGGTTAACGTTTCGCCAACTGTCGTTTCTGTATCATCCGCATCAAATGGACTGTTGGAGCAAACGGGACAAACTTCCTCCGTTTTCGCCACCAGCGGATAACGGTGAACCGGCTCATCCACCCCCTCCATCTCCCGGCGCGGACTCAGCCCAATCGTAGCAAGTGTCCTGCGGATTTTGGCAGCCGAACGTGCCGGAATAATAAAGTCCCTTTCGCCAATCCGTTCAAGCAATCCAGCCAGTCCGGGGTGACGTGCAGCACTGTCTGCGTCCTCTCGGGTACCACAACGCAGAAGTGTTACCGTTGCAAACGCTGTCCGTCCCACATCGCCTGCCCACTGCTCCACTGCCACGCGTACATGGTCAGGCACGCCTGTCCGGCTATACCTATCCAGAAGTGCTGAAATAGCTTTAGCCTCCATCCCTAGCTCGATCGCCTCTGTAACACTTTCTCGGGTGATTCGGTATACCACCATCCGGTCCCCCGTCACACGTTCACAAAAGCATTCCAGCTTCCAACGTACATCATAAGCTACATCCGGCGGCACCAATATTTCAAAATCCGGCTGTACATAAAAGGTACCTCGCTCCTGAACCCCATCCATCTCATCATCGGAACGAAGCATATCCAACGCTTGTACGTTCCAGCGAAAACACAGTTCTCCCGACGCGGTCAGACCCCAATCACCCATTCCAAAGGCGGTCAGCGCTGTCACCCAGCCCCTAACCATATCCATGTATTGTCCGTTAAGGCTGGAATGAGATGACGTGTTGTCCTCAATCCTTACGTGGCTTGCATGTATAGCAGATAAATCCAGAGGATCACCGCTTTTACGGTCCAATCCGCTCACACTCTCCTGCGAAATCAGTCCTGTCTGAGTCATCCATTGGAGCAACGGCCCGATATGAATCCAGCCTTCAGGTCCCACATGGCTGGAGGCAACGCACAGCATATAACGAAAATGCTGCATAGATGCCTCAGCCTTTCCATACCTTTCCATCAGTGTGACAAGAATATGCTTGCGCATTTGCCAAGCAGACAAGCGAATCCACACTGCCAGCCCGGCTTCCTGTACATGAAAAGTAGCAGCTTCCTTTACCAGCAGACCCAAGCTGAGCAGCAAGTCCATCATCACCACCGTTTGCACCGGATACAGCTCGGCGTACGCATATTGTAGCCCAAGTCCAGTCAAATCTTCCGGTTGAAAGGGAGTCAACTCATTTAGCTTTTGCAGTGACCGTTTATGAATGATCCCTTTCGCTGTCAAAGGAACTCCCTGCACGGCAATACGGGACAACGCGTGCAGCAGCTCCGCTTCAAGCCCCGTCAACGCTTCATGCACCGTCAGCGGTTGATCCGTATCCATCGTTTTCATCGTACTTTGGCTTTGCTCCAACAGCATTTCGTACAGATCCGGCAACCGATGAACTGGAATATATAACATTCGTTCGCCCCACGATTTGGTAACCGCCTCCAGCCAGCCCCGGTCGCGCAGTCTGTGCAGTGCCAGTTTCGTTTCGGCTCCACTCAGCGCTCCCCGGGTAAGACTTAATGGCTCTTCTTCCCTCATGGGCTGTCCCGCGTGCCGGATAAAGCATCGACGTAGCACTAACAGCTCATCCGATGCAAGCTCCTTCCAGCCGCCTTCCCTGTTCGTTACGCCCATTCTTTGATCACGCCTCTCTTTTCTTTCCGCCAGCTTCAGCCTCATCATTCAGGTTCCCGATAGCCTCCCCCGAGCTAAATCTGCGAATCGCATATTCATAGCCCTGCTCAATCAGAAACAGCTGACGGCGGGCTGCAAAATCCGTCTCCTTACTGTTCTCCGTCACTAGCGCATAAAAATAAGCCTTATTTTTACCAGACTTCGGTCGCAAAATGCGGCCAAGCCGCTGTGCCTCCTCCTGACGGGAACCGAAGCTGCCCGATACCTCTATAGCTACGGCCGCATCCGGCAAATCCACAGCAAAGTTCGCCACCTTGGACACCAGCAGGGTCCGAATTGTACCTTTGCGGAACGCATCGAACCACCGCACCCGCTCAGTCTGGCTCATTGACCCGGTTATCAACGGCACGCTCAGCTCCTGCGCCAATAAACGCAATTGATCCAAATATTGCCCGATAATAAGCGTGGGCAGGCCCTGGTGGTGCTGCATCAGGCTGCGCACCGCTTCCAGCTTGGCCGGATTTTCAGCGGCAATCCGGTACTGCTGCCTGCCTTCAGCACGCATGCTGCGTTCCAGAAGCGCAGCCGACATGGGAAGCCGAAGCTCCACACAATCGACCTGGGCGATCCAGCCCTGTCGCTCCAGCTCCTTCCACGGCATGTCGTACCGCTTCGGTCCAATCAAGGAGAACACATCCCGCTCGCATCCGTCCTCCCGAACAAGCGTCGCGGTCAATCCCAAACGACGGGTGGCCTGAATATCCGCCGTTGCTCGAAATACCGGCGCAGGCAGCAAATGCACCTCATCATATACAATTAGCCCCCATTTGCGCTCGCTTAGCAGCTTCAAATGCTCAAATTCTCCGTCTTTGGTACGGCGATGCGTCAAAATCTGATAGGTCGCTGCCGTAATCGGACGCACTTCTTTTTTCTGACCACTGTATTCCCCAATGGAATCGGCAGGAATATCCGTCTTTTGCTTCAATTCCTCAATCCATTGCCGAACCGATGTGGTATTGGAGGTTAAAATAAGCACCTCGCACTGAAGCCGCTCCATCACCGCCATACCAATCACGGTTTTTCCCGCTCCACACGGAAGCACCAGCACACCGCTGCCACCCAGGCCGTCCGCCCCCTCAAACGCATCAGCCGCCTCCACCTGATAATCACGAAGCTTCAGTTCCGTTTGTCCCTGACCTAGAGAAAAACGAAGCTGATTCCCCTCCAGGTAGCCTGCCGTATCCATAACCGGAAATCCAAGTCGGGTCAGTTCCTGCTTGACCAGGCCCCGATTTTCTGAAGGAACCGACACGGTCACTTCACTGTCACGAAGCAAACCAAGCTGCTCAAGATCCTGCTTGAGCAGCAGTTCATCCAATAAAGCCGGGCTGTCGGCCGTCAATATCAAGCGGTCAGCCGCTGTACGGCTATGAGCTGTATCCATCTCCATGCCTATAGTTGCTTCCTGCTCAATACTATTCAGATCAGCAGTATGCATGCTGTAACTGCCCTTTTCTTCCACTCTCGCCCGTGACAGCGTCAGCGTCCCGTAACGGGAGACGAGTCGTTCAATATCCTTTAACAAATCACGGGGAATATCCCAACGGGACATGGAATGCAGACTATGTTGAACATCCGCGGCACTCCACCCGAGGGCGGCCGCATTCCACAGGGACAATGGAGTGATATGATATGTATGAAAAGCGGACGGGCTTTTAACCAACTCCGCATAAACCTGCAACTGTGAACGTGCATGCTCCGAAGCGGGCAGGCCCATTTCCAGCAAAACGGTAAAATCACGTTGTACAATACAAGGGTGATCCGGATTCATAATTACCTCCCGTCAATCTATAACACATCATCTTAAGTTCTATATAACAAACAGTTTGTCCGTTTATTCGCAGATCAACCGGAATAGCAAGAAGTCCAACCCATATACGGGTTGAACTCTTTGTCATCCAGGTCTATGCTCTCTCTTTTACCTAGTGTACCTGCTCGGAAATATGGCTAAGCGCCTCTCCAGCGTTGTCTGCAAAAATATTACGTACAGCCAGATCGCCAATCGAAACAATCCCGATCAAACGATCCCCTTCCGTTACCGGCAGACGGCGAATTTGCTGCTCTGCCATCAGTTCGGCTGCCTGATCCACCGACATGTCGGCTTGAGCTGTACGGATGCCTGTTGTCATCACTGTGTCGACTGAACTAGAGCCGGAATGCTTTGCAGCATAACCACGAACGACAAGGTCACGGTCCGTTACCACACCGATAAGCTTGTCACTACCTTCGCTTTCCACAACCGGGATAAAACCGGTGTCGTTATCCTTCATTTTGAGCGCAATCTCATAAATATTGTCTTGCGGGGTAACCGTCACACATTTTTCAGTCATAACTTCCTGAACCTTTTTCATGGGTACTCCCTCCTTTTCAAGAGTAGGGTACCCCATTTCATTCTGCTCATACACCGAATCAGCTCGTACAGTTTCAGCTCACGGTAGCTGTCAGCGGCTGGTATTTACTGTTTTTCGCTCCGCAGCATATCCGGTAGACATCGCAATAAACAAACGAACCGCCTTAATCATCGCATCCTCGTCAAAATCAAACTTAGGGTGGTGATGCGGATAAACGGCTCCTTTAGCAGGGTTACCCGCTCCCACGAACATGAAGCAGCCCGGCACACGTTCCAGATAATAAGCAAAATCTTCGGCAGGCATCAGCTTTGACGCTTCCTGAACCTTTCCCTCACCAAAAACGGGTCCTGCTTCCTTAAAAAAACGCGAAGCTTCGTGCGCATCATTTACAACAGGCGGGTATCCCATAAGATAGCGAATATTGGCTGTTGCTCCGTAAGTTGCCGCCGTAAGCTCCGTAACCGCATGTAGCCGATCCTTCATCACCGTCCGGGTTTCCTCGTCAAACGTACGGATCGTCCCACTCAGACGGCATGTTTCCGCGATCACATTTTGCGCAGCCCCCCCTTGAATCGTTCCCACCGTCAGCACAGCGGGCCGCAAAGGGTCTACTGAACGGCTCACGATGCTTTGCAGTTGCATAACAAGAGCTGAACCCGCTACCACACTATCATGGGTAGACTGAGGCATACCGCCATGACCACCCTTACCCGTAATTTCAATATAAAAATCGTCCGCCGCCGCCATCAACGGCCCTGCGCAACTCGCAGTCGTCCCGATCGGAAACGGTGTCCACAGATGGATGCCGTAAATAACGTCCACTCCTTCCAGCACGCCATCCTTTAGTACATTGACCGCGCCACCAGGCAACAATTCCTCCGCAGGCTGGAACAAGAATCGTATTTCTCCTTCCAGCTCATCCCGATGGAGACTAAAATAGTAAGCCGTTCCGAGCAAAACGGACGTATGCCCGTCATGTCCGCAAGCATGCATGGCTCCGTCTACGCTGGAACGATATTCGCATTCTTTCTCATCCTGAATAGGAAGAGCATCCATATCGGCGCGCAGCATCACAACAGGCCCCGGCTTGGAACCACGAATGATACCGACAACACCGTGCCCCCCTACATGTCGGCGAACCTCAATACCCCAGCTCTCCAGCTTGTTCGCTACAAAGGCTGCAGTCTGGCTTTCCTGAAAAGAGATTTCGGGATTTTTATGTAAATATCTGCGCCACTCCACCATTTGTTCCTGTAGCTGGTCAAACCAGCTCTTGTCTGTCGCATGTTGTGTCATATTGCTCCACCTCTCCTTTTAAAACACTGGGCTGCTTCCCGATAAATCTTGCAGATTCACAACGTATGTGCCACTGCTCTCAAACCCTTATTTTGTATTCTATTGTAGCAGATATGGAATTGTAGCGATATCCGTTGCTGTATAGAGGTTGCAGAAGCCCTCCAAAAATACTATGATTAAATGGATAAACCATAAAATAATAATGATAAACGTCTGCGAGGCATAACTTGCGGCGAATACCGGGGGAAGCTGATATGAGAAATACGAAGCCGGAGACTCGAAGAAGAGGCACACCGGATTTCCAATTGCTGATCCTCACCTTGTTGCTGGTTGGATTCGGGGTAATCATGGTATTTAGCGCCAGCTCCAGCGTAGCTCTGCTGAATAAAGATTATAATTTTGACTCTTTGTATTTTGTGAAGCGTCAAGCTGCGTTTGCTATACTTGGACTTTTCATCATGTTCGTAGCTATGAATATTAAGATGGAAAAATATAAAAAGCTGTTTGTACCTTTATTTTTCATTACAGTTTTACTGCTGGTCATCGTTCTTTTTACAGGCTCTCTTAACGGCGCAAAAAGCTGGCTCAGATTTGGTAGTATTGGTTTCCAGCCAACCGAGCTTGCGAAAATATCCATTATCCTGTACTTATCCGCGCTGATTGTCAAAAAAGGGGATCGCTTTAGAGATTTACGAACCGGCTACATACCCGTAACCGTCATTGTAGGCTTTGTTGCGGGACTCATTATGCTTCAACCGGATTTTGGATCCTGCTTCATCCTCGTAGCAACCAGTGGCCTGATTATTTATGCCGGGGGAGCCAGTGTCAAGCATATTACGGCTTCGATTGGTCTCCTGCTACTGGGCGCCGCCCTCGTTTTTGGTATCGGCTCGTTGTTTGGAGGAGATTCTGGAGCATCAGATGGCCAAGCCACAGCCAAGCAAGATTACAAAATCGGACGTTTTCAAGCCTTTCTTGATCCTATGGAATATAAGCTTGGAACTGGATATAATCTGGTACAATCCTTGCAAGCTATAGGGGAAGGCGGAATAACTGGGGCTGGATTTGGCAAGGGCATTATCAAGCTTCACTATTTGCCTAACTCTTTTAATGACTTTATTTTTTCCGTAATTGGTGAAGAATTTGGATTCATCGGAACAGCCATATTTCTGATGCTGTACCTGTATTTCATTTGGCGAGGGATGATTATCGCCTTGCGTTGCCATGATCCGTTTGGGACGTTGGTGGGTACAGGTATTATGGGCCTGATAGCCATTCAGGCGTTCATTAATATCGGTGGTGTAACCCAGACCATTCCGATCACCGGGGTTACGCTTCCCTTTATCAGTTTTGGTGGATCATCCCTTCTCGTCACGATGTTCTCCATCGGAATCATGCTCAGCATCTCCCGCGAAAACACCAAACAGGCAGTACAGGAACGTACTACAGGAGTAGCAGTTCGGACCCAAGTACCTAACCGTTTTCAAACTCGTAGAGCTAACCGTTCCCGTTAAGAAAAGAACTTCCACGATCGCCGACAATGGTGGTTTTGGAAGCTCTTTTGTATATGTATTACGCTCAATCTGGCGATATACGATGCTGCTTATCTGCAAACAAAAACTGGCGATCCTGAAA
Source organism: Paenibacillus terrae (assembly GCF_005217525.1). GTDB lineage: Bacteria > Bacillota > Bacilli > Paenibacillales > Paenibacillaceae > Paenibacillus > Paenibacillus terrae_C. Next base: position 975,911 of record NZ_PNXQ01000016.1, read on the forward strand.
CCGCCAGTTTTTGTGTTTTATTTGTATCCTCGCGGGGAAAATCCCTGCATGTATAAAGCTGGCGGAAAACGTCAATGTACCCGCCTTGTCTTTTTTACACTGCGTCGTCCTTAAAAGCGACACCCTCTACTTTTACGTTGACTTCCACAACACGCAGACCTGTCATGCTTTCGACAGCTTCTCGCACATTTTGCTGAAGAATCCGGGACACCTCATGGATTGGTGTTTCGTAGAGCACAAAAATACGAAGATCAATGGCAGCTTCCAACTGTCCAACCTCCACTGATACGCCTTTTTGCACATTTTTACCACTCAGTCTTTTGGCCCAGCCTTCAGATAAGCCACCTGACATTGCAGCAATGCCGGGCGTCTCCAGTGCAGCCATCCCCGCAATTTTACCTACGACATCGTTGGAAATCTTGATGTTTCCTGCTTCCAGTTGTTGAATTTGCTCTGCCATGACTTATGTCCCCCTTCATCCATCCTTTATTTGTATTGTAAAGCCTCAGCCACTGCAATTGCAAACCTTGCGTATGAAAAATAACTTTCGTTTACAACCTATATCAATTTGGGTATATTAATTTAGAAAATCCATACAAGTGACAGTATTCACCAAACTTGTACATATCCTTCGATATCGAGGTGTACTTCATTGAAAAAATGGTTATCTCCCAGCTTGCTTATGGCGACCTTTGCCCTTAGCGCAGTCGCTCATTACGCCCATTGGAACGCGATCGTTCAATTCGTCATTTGCGCAATCTCTGTCGTGTTCGTAGCCGGGTTTCTCGGCAGAGCGACCGAAAGTGTAGCACATTATGCAGGCCAACGTCTGGGCGGATTTTTGAATGCCACTTTCGGCAACGCAGCCGAACTGATCATCGCCATCTTTCTCGTAAAAGAAGGTCTTTACGATATGGTGAAGGCGAGTCTGACCGGATCGATCATCGGCAATTTACTGCTTGTGCTGGGCGCAAGCCTGTTCGCCGGTGGGTTGAAATACAAAGTACAAAATTTTAATGTATCTCTGGCTGGCTTAAGCGGTTCACTGATGATTGTGGCTGTTATTGCTCTGTTTGTTCCGGCTGTATTTCTGAATACCCATGTCATTACGGATAGTGAATCGGATACGCTCAGTCTCATTGTTGCAGGCACACTGATTGTGGCATATATTGCGTGGCTTATTTTTTCCATGATTACACACAAAGACTATTTATCTGACGTAACTGAACAACAGGACGAAGAACTGCCGCATGAGCACGCCCCTGTGTGGTCCAGAAACAAATCCATCACGTACCTGGTAATCGCTACCGTTATGGTCGCCTTTGTCAGCGAATGGCTTGTAGGAACACTGGAGATATTCACGACCCAGTTCGGACTCAGCGAATTGTTCGTGGGTGCATTCCTCGTTGCCATTATCGGTAACGCGGCTGAGCACAGCGCGGCCATTTTGCTGGCGATGAAAAACAAAATCGGCGCATCAGTCGAAATCGCAGTCGGCAGCAGTCTGCAAATTGCGCTATTCGTTGCACCTGTGCTGATTTTTGTCAGCTACTTCATGGGAAGTACGATGAATATCGTTTTCACCACGATTGAGCTGGTCGCCATCGCCGTGGCTGTATTTATCGCCAAGTCTATTACCCAAGATGGCTCAACCAACTGGTATGAGGGGTTGATGCTGCTGGTTGTGTATGTTCTGTTAGGCGTATCTTTCTTCCTCGTGTAAACACCTTTCAAGGTTTTAAAATGTACACTAGGATGGTAGTGACCGCTTTTCGTTTTATTTGATCTTCTGATCACTGTTGCCCTTGAATTTTTTATGATGATATAACCCCATAATGAATTAAAATTCAAGGGCAAAGGTGAGCGCTTACGCTTCTCCAGATTCAGATGAACTGCTACGCTGCTGCTATCTCCTTTTTAAAAGACAGGTGATTCGTTCCCATTGCATATGTAAGGCATCAAAAAAAGCATGCACTCAGACTCCGCATGCTCTCATCAATTAAAACCGTCTTCCTAATTGGCCTTATTGTTCATGGCCTCATATAGAATAGCCAGGTTGCGTTCCAGCTCACTGACCAGCTGTTTACCTACCATTTCCGGAAGAAGGCCGGCGCGAACCGCAAAATCCACTTCCTTGGAAAATCCGTACATCTGAGTATCCAGCACTTCCTCATAGAGAGGGCAGTAACGGGTTGCCAGATTCTCCATCTGTACTTCAATAAGCTTCTTTATTTTATCTGCATCTTCCTGAAGCAGATTAATGGCCCTAATGTTCAATTGCTCCTGCAAATCAGATGAAGTCATGGATTCTTCCCCCCTATGTCTCAATGTCGCACAAGACGTCCTAACGTTAATATTAGACCAAATTGCAGGCTAATACAAGAACCTGACAAAAAAAGCATCCCTACAGTTACAGGTAGGGATGCTTTTGATCCAGGAATGCAGTCAGGAGGCTACCGATATGTGTAGCCCGTGCTTCTGAAACACTTCAGTGATCGCTTTCTTGGCTTCCTCCGCGTCAGGTCCGTGAACATGCAGCTCATAGCTGTGGCTGCTGACCAATGTCGTAAACAAGCCAAGTATACTTTTCACATCAATATACTTATTCTCGGAATGAAGGACGATGGAAGAAGTAAACTTGCTCGCTGTCTGTGCAATTTCAACAATCGCCGCATTATTATTTGACATAGAGATCCCTCGCTTTACTTGATTATCATGTATCATTACTCATCCATTATAATACATTGAAATCGCTTTCTCAGCAAGGAGAGATATCGTTATTTCAAGTTCTCGGGATTTAACGGCTCCAACTCGGGCAGCACAAAAATGCCATCCTTGCGGATCATAACATCGTCAAAATAAATTTCGCCGCCCCCATATTCCGGACGCTGAATCAAGACCAAATCCCAATGAATCGAAGAACGGTTGCCGTTGTCTGCTGTTTCATAGGCCTGACCCGGGGTGAAATGCAAGCTACCTGCGATTTTTTCGTCAAACAGAATATCCTTCATTGGATGCAAAATATACGGATTGAACCCAATCGCAAACTCGCCAATATAGCGTGCTCCCTCGTCGGAATCCAAAATGTCGTTCAGCCGCTTCGTATCATTACTCGTTGCTTCTACAATTTTACCATTCTCAAAGCGGAATTTTACATTTTCAAAGGTGATACCATTGTACAGCGTTTGTGCATTATAGCTAATGGTTCCGTTAACGGAATCTCGCACGGGTGCGCTATATACTTCGCCATCCGGGATATTACATTGACCGGAGCATTTGATGGCGCCGATTTGCTTAATAGAGAAATTCAGATCTGTGCCCGGTCCGCTAATCCGCACCTTATCCGTCCGGTTCATCAAGTCAGCCAGCGCGTCCTGCGCCTTATCCATTTTTGCATAATCCAGATTACACACATTGAAATAAAAATCTTCGAACGCCTCTGTGCTCGTATTCGCCAATTGCGCCATACTGTCATTCGGATAACGCAGCACTACCCATTTCGTATGCTTCACCCGCTGCTCGCTATGTACCGCATGCTGATAAATCGAATTATACAATTTCATCTTGTCTTCCGGCACGTCTGACAGATCATTGACATTTTCACCAGCGCGAATCCCGATGTAGCAATGCATTTGTTTCATCCGATTGAGGTCTATTTCAGCCCAGGTTTGCACCATTTCCTTTGTTGCATGACGAAGCATGGCACTCTGTACCTTACGATCCGTGAGCTGAACGAAAACGTTACCCCCTTTTTTGCCTACCTCATGAATAATGGCGTTAAGCAGGTCCCGCTCCGTACCGATCATTTCAACCAGCACGTTCTCACCCGGCTGTACCTCAACAGAGTAGCCTACCAGGTTTTCTGCCAGCTTTAGTATTCTGGGATCTTTCATTTGTTGTCTCTCCTTCTCTAGATCGTTCTTTTTGAACAACGGTTAATTCGAAGTCCATTGTATCATGCCCGTCCTGTTACTTGTAGCCCTCAAAAGCAACTCTGGTAATCAGAGCTTCCTCATGCCCCTCTCCATTTGCCTTCTGATGCGCAATTTTGCATTCCGACGACAACTTCAGAGGCAAGCCTGTTTGGCGGTCTATCGTCAGATGATACACAGCCTGCACCTCAGAATGCTCTAATTGGCTACTCATATCCTCACGACTCTGTGCCCATATTCGATTCAGTTTTTGCTGCACCTCTTGATTCTTCCCGTTCTGCTTCATGTGTGCTTGCAGGAGTTGAGGGTTTATGGCATCCATTTCTTTCATTAAACGCTCTTTCAACCATCGCTTGGCCGAGGACGATTCTGGCTCAATCCTCACTACCCAGGTTCCCCGCGCTGCCCCAGCCTCCATACGAATGGTCTTATTCAGTGCATTCAGTTCCTCCATCTCCTGAATGGGATTAAAACGATTTAACATCCCTACTCCATTCATAGCTATACGACCAGGCGTCACCGCAATCCATTTCCCATCCATACGAAGAAAACGCTCCTTTGTTACCCGATCCCCGGATACGCCCTGTTCGAGTGCAGCATAGCCTGACTGTTTGTTAAAAGCCGCCACAGAACCCCAATGCATGGTCAATTCATCATGATTGCTTACTTTACCATGATATGCAAATTGTTTGTTCATCAGCAATCCGTTTTTGGTTATGACACCAGCCTGTCCTTTGAACGTTAACATTTCTTTGCCCGCTATTCCTGCAACGGCTCTTTTAAAAATCTGCTCCGGCGCATTTTGCTGTTCTGTCAGTGTGCATCCACTCAACGAGTACATCACGAGCAACATACAAACTAGCATAACCCATGCTCTTTTCCAACGCATCCAATCATCCGCCCATCATGTCCTGATATAACCATTGCCCAGTAAGCAAGGGGTCGCTCTTCAGGAAAACTACGTTACTTGTACTTATCCATTCTAGTGCCGCTTATGCGACTCAGATGTCTAGATTTATTATCTTTATATCTACAATTAGGGTTTCCTGTATACAAAAGGTTATGCACAGTAAAAAAAGAGAATATTCCATTAGGAACATTCTCTATGAATTACTGACATGATCAATAACAACCCGGTTGCGCCCTTCATTTTTCGCCTCATACAGAGCCATATCCGCCCTGTAAAATAAAGATTCGATACTAATCTGCTCATCCAGCCAATTCCATTCGGCAATTCCGCAGGAGACGGTCACCTGTGGCTGGGTCTCATGTTGTACGCGATAACGAATTTTTTCCGCATATTCCAACGCCTGTTGCACCCCAAGCTGCGGCAAATAGATCGCCAGTTCCTCGCCGCCCCATCTAGCACATACATCCTCGCTGCGAGTCGCCGAACGAACAATATCGCTGACGCTTTTCAATATCTGGTCACCTGTCTGATGCCCGTATGTATCATTCACCTGTTTGAACTGATCAATGTCCACCAGAATGAGAGATCCGCAAAAATCTTTCTCCTGATGCCTCTGAATTACTTTGTCCACATAATGACGTACATACAACCCCGTTAACATGTCCATATTGGCCAGACGCCGTACCTCAGCATGCAGCATGGCATTTGTTACAGCCAAAGCGATATGGGGAGCCAGCATTTGCAGCATTTTGTAGTTATCGTACGAAAAAAAGTGAGGGAGCTTACTGGACAATAAAATAGCCCCTCTCGGCGTACCGCTGGTCTTCATAGGTACCGCCATCAAAGAATGGGAGTCGGTCATATCCATAAAATCGGAGGATACCTTCCCTTCCTTTCTGTAATCTGACACGATGACCGGCTCTCCTGTTCTGCGTATCAGCCCTGCAAACCCATCCTCACCAGAGTAACTGTGCAGCCTCAAACTTTCTACGTTGCTTGATGTGACCTTAAAGCAATTTTCCTCCTGATCGAGTTGCACAATACAGCAAAAGTCAGCCAAGAACATTTTCAATAATTCCTGCACAGCAAACTCGAATATTTCATTCAGCTTAAGGCTTTGATTCAAGCGCTGAACGAGTTCATTAATGAGGCGCAACTCATGGATGAGCACATTGGATTGCTCCAGCAGCTTTGCATTTTCAAATGCGGTGCCAGCTGTGTCTGCCATCATGGCGATCAGCTCCACATCCACTTTCTTCATGCTTTTGGCACCGGATGGAAGAATCATATGAAATACACCATATACTCCTTGCTTGCCACGTAAAGGAATGCCGATTTCGGTCATTTCTCCTTCCGTGCCTACAGGCTCATTTACAGCCATTTGACCTTTCATAAATGCACGCACACATACATCCTCGTCCCGCTCGTGCAACAACAAAGGTTTGACCTGTGGATTACGACTATGCCGATCCTGGCTCATATATAACGTGATATCCACATGCGGAAACAAGTAAGCTATGCTGCCAAATACCTCGTCCAGCACGCCTTCAACATCAATCTTGTCATGCATCCGCTTTACAATCTGAAATAAAATAGAGCGTCGCCTGCCTTCGCGGTCGCTCCGGTTCTTCATCCCGAGGATATCTTCCATAAATATATACTCAAATTTCGTATAAAAGCAGGATCTAAAATGCAAAGCTGCTGGCAATAATGCATCCTGCTCGGAAACAGAATGTTGAGCAGACAGTGTAAAACGAAGAGCAGCAAAAGCCTCATCCTTATGATGGCGGCAAAATAGAGGAACCATGTACACAAATGCAAGGCTTCCGTCCCGAAGCTTGCGTTGGCTTATTTCCATTTCTCCAGACAAGCTGCAACGTTCGACCAGCTCCAAATCCTCGTCATCATCCTCTTCCCTACCTGCAACCCGAACACCTGTAAAATTAAAAACAGCGGTATGTTCTTCATTAACCCATGATATGCCATTGCTCTGCTGCAACCAGTCTCGATATCCTTGGACAAGAAGCTGATTAATATAGGGGAAATCAAATGGTGTCATATCCATGTTTTGGAGCCAGGCAAAAGACGTATATCCTTTATCATCAAACAGCGGGGCACAGCTAGCCTGGGCTGTTTTACCGTCAAGCGTTTGCTGATCCGTTGTTGAAAAGTCCGACATATTAAGGGCGCTCCTTCACAGCAAAATTAGCTGTACCAAGACAGCGGCTATACACCACTATAGCTTATGATATGATCTATTTTACTCTTAACTTCAGAAATATGCATCCATTTTTCAGAAATTCGTCCCACTTTTTTAGTTCTAAAGCCCTATCGACAAATTCTGACGTTTTCACTCTTTTTCTCTTCTTGACATTGACCCACTATTACATATAGTATATATTAATGAAAAAGACTGTACGGCAGAACTATCTACTGTGCGGATCTTAAATTTTGGGCGTAACAGTTTGTGTCACCCTCATCTTATTTGTTGCTGACAGGACAGCGGCTGAACTTTTCTGTCAGTAGTGCGCATCACCTTGATAGGTAGCGCCGAACAAATTGGAGCGCAAAGAGAGCCCCAACTCAAATTTTAATTATGAAGGAGTTAACTCTATAATGGCACGTTACACTGGTCCTAAATTTAAATTGAGCCGTCGTCTGGGGATTTCCCTGAGCGGCACAGGTAAAGAATTGAAACGCCCTTTCCCTCCGGGACAACATGGTGCAAACCAACGGAGAAAAATCAGCAACTACGGTATGCAGCTTCAAGAAAAACAAAAGCTGCGTCACATGTACGGCTTGGGTGAAAAACAATTCCGCACTCTGTTCAACAAAGCTCAACACATGCACGGTATCGCTGGTGAGAACTTCATGTTCTTGCTGGAAAGCCGCCTGGACAACCTCGTGTTCCGTCTTGGCTTTGCTAACTCCCGTGCAGGCGCACGTCAATTGGTAGCACACGGTCACGTTACTGTGAACGGTAAAAAAGTTGACATCGCTTCTTACCAAGTAAGCCTGGGCGACGTGATCGGTCTTCGTGAAAGAAGTCGTTCCCTGTCTTCCATCAAAGAAGCTTTGGAAAACCGCAACCACTTGGCAGCTTACTTGGAGTACAATGATGCAGCTCTGGAAGGCAAATACATCCGTTTGCCTGAGCGTGGCGAATTGTCCCAAGATATCGATGAAAAACAAATCGTCGAATTCTACAACCGCTAATCCTTGTGATAGCACCGAAAAGCACCCGAACGAGGTTCGGGTGCTTTTTTTTGTGTTACTGTTGCGTGAAGCTTGCAACATTTTATTCGATCGGTATATATACCTTAATATCCAAATCTGGAAAGGAAGAATTCATCACATCGGTGATTTCAAAATCCGGTCCTTCCCTACGCTCAAAATTAGAGTTGGGAAGCCATGTGCCGTAGATATAGTTTCGTACATCCTGAACCCGGCCATTCGGACCTGAAGCGTTAAATTCGGCATACCTTCCTGATGGAATCTCCATATAGATGAAGCCCTTTGCCAAATCCTCCGCTTCTCCCTCAACTTCCTCGCCAATCACGAACGAAAATTCACCATTATCTTGAAAATAGCAAGCAATACCGTACGACATCCCCGGTGCAATTTTGTTCGGAATGCGCATAAAATGCTCATTCCTTCCAAAGTGATCATAAAATCCTGGAATCTCATTATAATGCTGCTCATGATTCAGGTTTGTTTTGTATTCATACCCTATAATCTTAATCGTATCGAGTTGCAACATCACCGGCTTATTCACATCCAAATCCCCTTTGGTGTTCTTTTGATAATCCAGAAAATTGATCTTGTGTTGTGGAGAAATATCTATATCACCGTTCCGGTATCTCCCCGGGGTGACACCAAAACTTTTTTCAAAAGCACGTGTAAACGCTTCTTGCGAACTGTACTGGTATTCAAGAGCAATATCTAATACCTTTTGATTAGACTGTTTCAGCCCTACAGCCGCCTCCGATAATCTTCTCTTCCTTATATACTGTTGAACCGTAAAGCCAGAAATCGCCTGAAAAAGCCGCTGAAAATGAAAGGCTGAAAAGCAAGCTTGCGAAGCAATTTCAGTAATTTTCAACTCCTCCCGAAGATTCATTTCAATAAACTCAATCGCACACTGTATTCTTTTAAAGTAGTCCATACGATCCTTCCCCTTACTCGTTATGGTTTGGACGTTCATCCGCCAAGCGAATTTAATAAGACTTCGTAATCCATTATGTACATTCCTGCACATGCTTGTTTGATCATTTGTGCTAAGTTTACCACGGATTTTTATTCCAATGGAGGTTGTAAAAAAGCGTTTGCCGTTGCAACAGTGATCGGAAGTTCAGCTCTCTGCACAACGTGTTTCCACCTTCTATTGAAGTCTTTCTCTGCTTTTCACGCAATTCACTTTGACCTGTTTATAACATACCGCTTTTATGAAGTGACGACACCAAAAGACAGGCTTTTTAGCATATGGGTTCATTTTGTAATTTTATGCTATAATAATGGCTGTTATAAAGGAGGAAGACTTAATGGTTGAAGAAAAAAACAATGTGTCAGAGCCAAAGCCTTCCCGCTTATGGACATACATGCGAAGGCTCGGCCGTGTCATAAAGTGGGTCGTCATCATCGGTTTTATGGGAGCGCTGTTTGCAGGAGGAGCCGCAGCCGGCTATGTAGCCTCTATTGTGAAAAGCGAGCCTGTACGCTCCAGATCCATGATTGAACAGGAAGTAGGCAAAAATGCAATTACAGGCTTCGCTTATTTCAATGACGGCTCACCTATCGGACAGCTCCGGACAGAAGAAGATCGGCGTCCTGTCACGTTTAAAGAGATTCCGCAACTCGTCATTAACGCAGTCATTGCCATTGAAGATAACCATTTTTATGAGCATAAAGGTGTCGATCTGTCGGGAACGCTTCGGGCTATAAAACAAAAAGCTTTGCATGAATCCGTACAAACCGGGGGGAGCACCCTGACCCAGCAGCTCGCCCGTCGTGTCTTTCTGAATCTGGATCGCACGGATGACCGCAAGATCAAGGAAATTTTGCTCTCTCTGCGTCTTGAGCGCTTCCTGAGCAAGCAGCAAATTATTACGGCTTATCTCAATAAAGTACCTTTTGGTAACGGGTCAAGCGGCTATAACGTCTTTGGGATCAAAGCAGCGGCCAAAGGTATTTTTAATGAGAATGATCTGAATAAGCTGAATGTGGCTCAAGCCGCCTATCTGGCAGGTCTGCCACAGCTTCCTTCCTCTTATTCGGCTTACAACGGTAAGGGCGAATTTAATGAGTCCGGCTTTAAAAGGGCAATCAACCGCCAGCACCTGGTACTCAGCCGAATGCTGGAGGAGAACAAAATCAATCAGGCACAGTATGATGAGGCGATGGCTTTTGATATCAAAAAGTCGCTCGCTCCACGCACGGTTAAAGCCTACAACACGTATCCGTATCTTATGATGGAAACGGAACGGCAAGCGGCACAGGCACTTATGTCGGTCACAAATCCGGGTCAAGCGGCCAATGCCAGTGCAGATGCCAAAACCAAGGATGATAACGACTTGCTCAAAGAAGCTGAACAGCAGCTTCGAACAGGTGGTTATATGGTATACACCACTATTGATAAAAGTATTTACAAGTCGATGCGCCAAATCGCAGAGAACAAAAATAATTTCTCATCCACAAGTAAAACTAAGGGTGACGAACAGGCAGCCGCCATTCTTATCCAGCATAGAACCGGCGCGATTCTCGGTATGATGGAAGGCCGGGATTTCCAAAAGGAACAGATGAACTATGCTACTCAAATGGTACGCCAGCCGGGATCGGCTATGAAGCCGATTGCAGCATATCTGCCTGCATTGGATAGCGGTCTTGTGCAGCCTGGCAGCATCGTGGATGATGCACCTATTATTTTGAAGGATGGCAGCAATGGGTATCACATCCCGAAAAACTCCAATAACCGCTATCAGGGGCTGGTTACGGCCCGCTATGCGCTGAATCAGTCACTAAATACGATAGCACTCAAGCTGTTTAACGAAAAAGTAGGTATCAGCAAAGCTTGGGATTTTGCCAAGAAGTTAGGTATTACCACCTTGGAACCAAGCGATAACAACGCTCAGACGGGTGTACTGGGCGGCCTGGCCCACGGGGTCACAGTCGAGGAACTGACGAATGCTTATGGTGCGATTCCAAATGGCGGTGTATTTAATGACGCCTACATGATTGAAAAGATTGTGGACTCGCAAGGCAATATTGTTTATAAGCATCAGCCTAATCCTGTACAAGCCTTTACACCACAAACCGCCTATCTGATGACGGATATGCTGCGTACAGCCGTGTCCGAAGGTACAGGCAGACTGGTCAAGCGTAATTTCAATCAAGCTGGTAAGATTCCGATTGCCGGTAAAACAGGCACTACACAATCCTATACTGATGTTTGGTTTGAGGGCTTTACGCCTGACGTCACGCTAGGTGTGTGGGTTGGTTACAAGCAACCTGTCAACAAGCTTGAAACGAAAGCACAAAAAGAGCGGGCACGCCGCCTATGGGCGCAAATCATGAACGAAGTGACCGCAAAGGATCCAGATCTGTTCCAAACTGACAGCTTCAAGCGGCCAGATGGTATTGTAACAAGAACAGCGTCCGCATATGGTTCGGATATTTACAACATTAAGTATCCACCCAAAAACAGTGAAAATGGTGTCACTCGTACCAAATATATTACCTATCAAGGTGTCAATTACATTCCACGGGACGGCACACCGGATGACATGTTGAATGAGCAGACCGTTAGTAAGCGGGAAAAACCGATTTCAGAGCTGATTAAAGAGCTCCAGCAAGCCTTTACGGTGATGAGACGACATAATTCGTTGTCCTACTATCTGCCTCAGGATGCAGATAAGGCGGCTCCTACCCGGATTGATCCGCGTAAAGACGATGGAGCCGATCCTAGTGCTCCGTCTAACGTTAGCGTAAGCTATAGTGACGGCAAAGCTATGATCAGCTTTAGCCCGAGTGGAAACAGTGATGTCGTAGGATACCGTCTATATCGTTCTACGGATGGGGGCAGCTTCCAACGGCTTGGCAAAGTCGTCATGGCTGACGGCTCCAAAGTGTTCTCTGACAGCCCGGGTAGCAGCAGCTCCAGTTACTACGTAACCGCCGTGGATGTAGGCGGACATGAGTCTGAGCCAAGCTCCCAAGCAAGTACAGCGCCTGTAGCGCCGCCTGTTGATCCTGAGAATCCAATTGTACCGGGTGAAGGAAATGGAACAGCATCGAAGCCTACGGAGCTTCCTACGGCTCCTGGGCAGCCTCAAGCTAAAGCAGCAGGCTCAGCCGTAGCACTCCAATGGAGTGCTGGAAAGCCTGCAGATGCGATTACAGGCTATAACGTGTATTACAGTGAAAGCGGTGCGGAGCCTTTTACAAACATCGGCTCCACCGCATCCACCAGCTTTCAATATAAAGCAGGCAGCAAACCGAAGGGTTGGTTCCGCATCACTTCCATGAATGCCTTGGGAGAATCAGCTCCTTCTGGAGCCGTTCGACCATAACAGCCCACAACAGAAAACAAATACTGATTATGTGTAAAAATCCACTTTATCTGCACCAACAAAAAGGGAGCCCCTCAGCCGTCACGGCTTCGGAGACTCCCTTTTTTGCATCTTTCTTGTAAAGCATTTCAATCCTCTATGGTAGACAAATCCCCTGTAGGCAGATTAAGCTCCCAGGCTTTCAACACACGTCTCATAATTTTACCCGAACGGGTTTTGGGCAGCTTTTCCTTAAACTCAATTTCACGTGGTGCAGCATGGGCAGACAGCCCTTCTTTGACAAAGCGATAAATATCCTGCTGCAAAGCCTCCGAGGGTATATAGCCTTCACGAAGTGCGATAAAAGCTTTAATGATCTCTCCCCGCACAGTATCCGGCTTTCCGATCACTCCGGCCTCCGCTACAGCGGGATGCTCCAGAAGCTTGCTCTCGACCTCAAATGGACCGATCCGCTCCCCTGAGGAATTAATGACATCATCAATTCGTCCCTGAAACCAGAAGTATCCATCCTCATCCATATAGGCAGAATCACCGGACACATACCAGCCGGAAAAACGGAAATACTCCTGAAATTTGTTCGGGTTGTTCCATATACGGTTCATCATAGACGGCCACGGCGTACGTACCGCCAAATGCCCCATTCGGTTAGGCGGCAGCACTTGCCCTCTGTCGTCCAGAATAGCGGCCTGTATGCCGGGCAATGGCTTTCCCATTGAGCCGGGTTTAATCGGCAGCTCAGGGTAATTACAGATCATTTGGCCACCCGTTTCCGTCATCCACCAGGTATCATGAATACGCTGCTTATATACCTGCCACCCCCAGCGCACTACCTCGGGATTCAGCGGCTCTCCGACGGATAGCACATGCCGCAGGCTTCCGAGATCATATTTGTCAACGATATCCTCCCCTGCGCTCATGAGCATCCGAAACGCCGTAGGAGCGCTGTACCATACAGTCACCTCATGACGCTCAATGGTTCGGTACCAGTCCTCGGGGCTAAAACGACCGCCACGAATAACATTTGTTGCCCCATTCAGCCATGGGGCAAAAATGCCATATGACGTTCCTGTAACCCAACCGGGATCGGCTGTACACCAATATACATCCTCTTCACGCAGATCCAGTACCATTTTTCCGGTATAATAGTGCTGAATCATCGCGTTTTGCACATGATACACGCCTTTAGGCTTGCCCGTTGAGCCTGACGTGTAATGAATAATCAACCCATCCTCACGACTCAGCCACTCCGGTTCAAGTTCCTCGGAGGCCGTAAGCATTTCCGATTCAAAATCAATAATCCCTTGCTCCCGTTCGTCCACATCGCCAACCACAAAAATATGCCGCAGCTCCGGAAGCTCCTCACGCTTTACGCGCGAGAGAAGTGCAGGCGTTGTCACCAGCGCCACCGCCCCGCTATCTTCCAGCCGATCCTTGACCGCCGTTTCCATAAATGCCTCAAATAAAGGTCCCACGACTGCTCCTACCTTCAAAATGCCAAGCAGACTAATGACTAGCTCAGGTGAACGCGGCATGAAGATAAAGACCCGCTCCCCTTTGCCAATTCCATATTTACGCAGCACATTACCAAACCTGTTGGAGCTGGCACGCAATTGAGTAAAGGAATAGGCTTCATGGCGGTTCGCGTCACAATACAACAACGCCGTTTTGCTGCCTCTCCCTTCCTCTACATGTCGGTCAATCGCTTCATGTGCCATATTCACTTTGCCTGATTCATACCACGTAAAATGACGCTCTGCATCTTCCCACTGAAAGCGGTTGTAAGCTTGTTCATACGGGCCCATATTGGATGTGGGAACTACAGCCTGGAGTTCTTCAATCTTCATGCGTTCAGCCTCCTCACGATATAATGAGAATAAATACAGAACAAGATAACGCTTACAAATTCAATACAAGCATGCCAATTCCTTTGTGTAACATTTGATAAAAGCGACTAATTGTGAACAATTTATGTCTAAAACAGTATATCATAGGTGAGGATGTGACGACCATCCTTTTCATTTATTTGTTTTTTTGCTATAAGTAGGGGATATGGAAACCTAGGTCATGGTAAACAAGGAGGCGCATGTATGCAGCATTTAAAACTGCACCATTTGGACACGCTGAGTCATAACGGGCAAAAGATCTTCGTAGAAGGCCCCGTATCCGTTGAACAGCTGCGTTCATTTCAAATGCATCCACAACTGGACGCCTTTCGCAAGCCAAAGGAGCAATTCGACGCGTTGGTGGATATTTCGGGACTGCCGGAAGGCAGGATTATCATCGCTCATGATGGAGGAACCATTTTCGGATACGTGACTTTTCACTATCCGGATGAGATGGAACGCTGGTCGGAAGCCGGAATGAAGGACCTGCTGGAGCTTGGAGCGATTGAGGTAGCCGACGAATATCGCGGACTGGGTCTGGGAAGCCAAATGATCCGGGTCGCCTTTGAGGATGGGCAACTGGAATCCTATATCATCTTTACGACTGAGTACTATTGGCATTGGGATTTGAAAGGCAGCGGTCTCTCCGTATGGGAATACCGTCGCATGATGGAACGTCTGATGAAAGCAGTGAATATGGTCTGGTACGCTACGGATGATCCTGAAATATGTTCCCATCCGGCGAATTGCCTAATGGTCCGAATGGGAGAGGATGTCCCCCTCACATCACGGGAACAGTTTGACCGTATCCGGTTTGTGAGAAGGTTCATGTATTAAATGTTACACCGCTAGACTTTTAACTCAAATGCTTCAGCATATACTCCACAATCCGATGGGAACGATGGGAAGATTCCACTGTGAATTCGCCAAAATTAACATGGGCAGATCCGTCTGCCTTATCAGACATAGAGCGGAGAACAATGTAAGGCACAGCGTTCATATGGGCTGTCTGAGCTACTGCTGCGCCCTCCATCTCGGTACAGGCACCGTCCAGCTCCTGATACAATGCGGCTACCAGCTCACGGCTGGCGACAAACTGGTCACCGGAAAGCACCTTGCCGATAATATAACGATCGCCGAAGGACTGACAGGCTTGCTCAGCTAGATAAACAAGATCAGGATCAGCTGCAAACTCCGAGGTATCCTGATAAGGAATGACCCCTCTGGCATAACCCAAAGGCGTTACATCCATATCATGCTGCATACACTTCGAGGAGATCACGATATCCCCAATATTTAAATCTGGATGGATCGCTCCTGCCACTCCTGTAAATATGATTTGTTCCGCTCCAAAGCTATCGATAAGGATTTGTGTCGTTACCGCAGCATTGACCTTACCTACACCAGACTTGCATACGACAACCTGTTGACCGTGAATGACTCCCTTTGTATAGGTGATTCCAGCCTTGACCGACTTACTAGCTTCAGTCATTGCAGCAAGCAGCAGCTCAATTTCTTCATCCATGGCACCAATTAGTCCATAAATTCGGCTCATCTCAAATCCCTCTTTTCTTTGTTTAATGATGTGCAATATGGACTATTTATTCACGAAAAAAGCTCCATTAAAGGAGCTTTCATCGAAATCTATCCTGTTAACAAATCTGTCTAGTCTAAATAATTAACCGATAACCGCAAAATCGTTTCATGCGGCAAAATGACGCGAGGATTTTCCACATTTTCCTTCTTCATCAGCTTGGTCAGCAAACGCATCGCTACTGCACCCAAATCGTACATCGGTTGCGCCACTGTCGTAAGCTGCGGACGAACCATGGAAGCCATACGGATATTGTCCACACTGATGACAGAAAAATCGTCCGGTACTTTCAATCCTTCATCCTGAATGCTATGAATCGCACCAATTGCCATTTCATCCGTAGCCGCAAAAATCGCACTTGGCTTCTTCTTGAGCCCCAGGAAATACTTCATTGCCTCCACACCGGACTCATAACGATAGTTCCCGATTCGCACGAGATCTTCCTGATACTCCATTCCTGCTGCTTCCAGCGCTCTCTTGTAGCCTTGGAAACGTGCATAGCCGTTCGCAGGATCCTGAAGAGTACCACTAATCATCGCGATTTGACGGTGCCCGTGGCGGATCAATGTATTCACTGCATCAAAAGCAGCGGCTTCATGGTCAATATCAACCGAAGGATAGCTGCCTTTCTCATCACTCGTAGCGCACAGAACGATAGGAACCGCAGCCGTATGAAAGGCCTGAATATGCTCGTCCGTTACTGTGCCACCCATGAACAGAAGTCCATCAACCTGCTTTTCGAGCAGCGTATTGATGACACGAATCTCTTTTTCTTTCCGCTTATCGGCATTACACAAAATAATGTTATAGTGATACATATTCGCTATATCCTCAATACCGCGCGCAATTTCTGCAAAAATTGAGTTCGATATATCCGGAATAACCACGCCAACGGTCGTTGTCTTCTTGCTAGCCAGACCTCTTGCCACCGCATTTGGGCGATATCCCAATTGTTCAATCGCTTCATATACCTTTTTGCGAGTCTGAGGCTTTACGTTAGGATTATTGTTAACTACACGGGACACTGTCGCCATTGAGACACCAGCTTCGCGAGCTACATCATAGATCGTTACCGTCAAATTCCTTCTCTCCATTGCCAATAAATTTTCAACCGAATCCTAGAACAACTAATTAGGACTATGATACGACAAAATACTACTTTATGCAACGACAGCGCTCATTCTATCTATACCAAATGATCGTGAAGCGCACGCGCAGTGATATTCGAATGGGATGTATGCCAGACAGCCTCTCCGCCCTTGATCAAAATAGCCTGCGGTGATTCATGCTGCAGATGGAGCTTGTTCGCAGCCTCATTGGACACCGGCCGGTCTTCTACTACATAAATGATACCGCATTCAATATTTTCGTTGGGAGTGCCTTGCAAATAGGACTCCAGTTCCCGATGTGCGCCAGAGCTAATCGGACAGCGCGTGCTATGTTTAAAAAGAAGCAATGCCTTGTCTGATGACGCTTCCAGCGCCGCATCTAATTGTTGAACAGTAGTCATTTTTGTCATCGTCGCCATTGGATATACATTCCTTTCCTCGTATTGTCGTATGTCCTATTCACATCCTAACAAAAAGAACATGTAAAATCCAATGGTGACCATGAAAATTTTCATTTTTTTTAGTTTTTTGTATTCATAAACACCGATTCACTGGTAAAACCGGATAATTGCACCAATCTATTCTGTACATCGTTCATCCAATCCTCATCTCCTAGACTTCTCGCATAACGATAAAGGTCCAGCAGCAGGTTGATTCGAAGCTCCATTCGCTCCTCCAAAGAGGATTGCCAATCCACATTAGGATTCCCCGCTTCCTCCAGCACCAGCTTGCGAATGATTTCAGCCAACTCGTTATTACGGGCAAAGGAAATACGCCGAGCCGTAGGCTTGCTTCCCAAATTTTGTAGCAGCTCCTTAATGTCCTTCGTCACATGCTGCAAAACCTCACTGGAGAAGCAAGAAGGGCATGAAAATACAGGAACATGTAAAATTTCAACCTTGTTCGCGTAAATCACCTTTCTCAACTCCAGCCCCATCGGTTTACCGCATTGGCATTGCTTATGCATTTAACCACCTCATTACGTAGGATCAAGCTATATGAGGATTTCATATCAGAATCCAGATATATCTATCTACTAGTCTATAAAAGATTTGTTAACTCTATAAAATTTTTCACACCCTTTTTTATTTCGACTTAGTGACCTCAAATCCTTCCACAGATTGCAGCTATGAACAAATTACCAAAGGTTTAGTGGGTTATGGAATGGTGATGCTAGTATTAAAAGAGCGAGTCAATTTATGAGAATGTGCAGAGGAATGGACTTAAGACGCTCTTTTTCTTAAGATGTATAGGTATAGATATAAAACAGCGTGTCATCAAGTGACACACGAAAGGATGGTTAGATGTCGAGACTTGCAGGAAAAAAGGTTATCGCCCTGGTAGATGAGGAATTCGAGGATCTGGAGCTATGGTACCCTGTGTACCGTGTCCGTGAAGAAGGCGCAGAAGTGCATTTGGCCGGTGCTGAAAAGGGTAAAAAATATATCGGAAAATATGGCGTACCTGCTGAAGCAGAATATGCCTTTGAGGAACTGAACAGCCGCGATTATGACGGGATTCTTGTCCCCGGAGGCTGGGCGCCGGATAAACTGCGACGCTATCCCAAGGTGATTCAACTTGTACAGGAGTTACACGCCGCCCAAAAACCCATCGGGCAAATCTGCCATGCAGGCTGGGTGCTAATCTCTGCCAAAATTTTGGACGGTTTCACCGTAACATCCACACCGGGCATTCGTGATGATATGGAAAACGCAGGAGCCATCTGGAAGGACGAAGCTGTCGTGACAGACAGACATATCGTATCTGCCCGCCGCCCGCCTGACCTTCCACCATATGGAAAAGCGTTCTGCGATCTGTTGGCAAACAACACAAAGAAATAAGGCAGTCCAATAAAATGAGCAAAAACACCTTCAAAATCACCACGTTATCCATGGTTTTGAAGGTGTTTTTTTCAAGACAGGCTTCACAGCCATTGCAACACAATTACTGCCGTCCAGGCCCGACTGAAGTACAACTGACACTAACTGCGGTCAGCTTGTCTTCGATCGCTGCGCCAGTAGACATGCTGAAGCACGCCTGGGCAACCAGCGTTGCCTCAGCTGCGGACGTGTTCAGCACACGATGCTTAACTCGCAGCAAGGACTGAGGAGACATGCTTAGCTGGTGAATTCCCAATTCCAGCCACAAGGGAATGGAGCGTTCATCTCCTGCCATTTCACCGCACACACTCACATCAATACCCGCTTGATGAGCTGCCTGTGCCGTCATACGCAGCATCCGCAGCACAGCCGGATGGTATGGATGGTACATATGGGCAATCTGCTCGTTCATACGGTCTACAGCCAGCACATACTGTACCAGATCATTCGTGCCTATACTGAAAAAATCTGTTTCAGCAGCGAGTAGATCGGCAATCATTGCTGCCGCTGGCACCTCAATCATAATCCCTTGCTGGATATGTGGATTGTAGGCAAGCCCTCTCGCATCCAAATCCGCCATAGCTTCCTTCAAGATCGCATCCGCCTGGCGGATCTCCTCCACCGATGAGATCATCGGATACATGACCTTGATATTCCCTGCCACACTGGCACGTAAAATAGCTGTCAGTTGTATCTTGAATAATTCCTTCCAATCGAGACTGATGCGTATAGCACGATAGCCGAGAAACGGGTTTTCCTCCACCGGCAGTTGAAGATAGTCCAGTGGTTTATCCCCGCCGATATCCAATGTACGGATAACAACGGAGTGGTTTCCTGCCTTTTCTGCTACCAGCCGATACACCTCATACTGCTCATCTTCATCAGGTGCAGAGTTTCGATCCATATATAAAAATTCCGTGCGGAACAGTCCAACACCCTGCGCCCCATGCTTCAATGCCGCCTCAAGTTCCTTAACAGAACTGATATTTGCTGCCAGCCTCAGTTCAGTTCCATCCTTGGTCACGGCTTCCACGGAAGCGAGCACTTGAAGCTGTTCTTTTCTGCGGCGCTGCTCCTCACGTAATGCCGTATAATGATCAATAATGGATTTCTCCGGCTTCACATAAACCTTACCCAAGTCTCCATCGACAACCATCATATCCCCAGTCTGGACAGGCAAATTGAGATTGCTCTCCAGTCCCGAAACGAGCGGGATGCCCATCGCACGGGCCATGATCGCAGAATGCGATGTTTTGCCCCCATTCATTGTCACAATTCCTAATACATAGCTTGGATTCAAGTGGGCCGATTGAGATGGAGAAAGCTCTTTGGCGACCAGAATGTAAGGCTGCGTGTCCTTCGGAAGAGTTACTTCCGGCGCACCCAGCAAATGCTTGAGCAACCGATTCCCCACATCCTTGATGTCAATCGCCCGCTCCTTCATGTATTCATCATCCAGCAGATCAAACATCGTCACAAAATGGTCAATCGCTTCCTTGACAGCCACCTCGGCTGCTTTATATTGACGCTCAATGATTCCACGAACTTCGTTCATGAATTCAGGGTCCTCCAATATAGCCAGATGCGCATCAAAAATGCTGGATTCCTCCGGTCCCACCATTTCCCGAAATTCATCCTTAATAAACTGGATTTCACTTTTGGATGTGCGTATCCCTTCATACAACCGCTCGAATTCCTTTGCGAGATCCACCGCATCCATTTTCTGCTCAGGTAAATCCCACTCCCAGCTCGGCAGGACAAAAGCCTTCCCGATTGCCACACCTGTTGCGGCGCCGATGCCTTCTATCATGTTTCTACCCCTCCAACATTCCTGTCATGCAGCACAACGGACATTACCGAGGTCTGACCTTTTTTCACTGTTTTAAACGGAGCAAAGCTCCATGACTTCACTCGATCCGGGTTCGTAATGACCATGGGGGTCACTAAAGATGGAGCTTGTTCCCGCAGCGCCTGCAAATCAAATTTGATCAGCAATTGTCCCGGTTCCACCGTATCGCCTGCTTCTACCATAGCAGTAAAATTCCCTTTTAGCTGTGAAGTATCAATCCCTATATGAAGCAGAACCTCAATTCCCTCTCGTGTAGAGATGCCCAAAGCGTGCATGGTCGGATACAGATGCATAACCGTACCATACACCGGAGACACAAGTTCACCTCGTTCGGGAACAAAAGCAACTCCGTCCCCGACCAGCTTTGTTGCAAAAATTTTGTCCGGCACCTCGTGAATCGGCAGCATTTTTCCGTGCACAGGAGCGTTGAACAACACTTGAGGTAGATCACGTTCCATAAGCTTCGCGATTTCCTCACGAATCAACTCCGAATACGTACCGAATACAACCTGTAAGTTACCCCCGCCCAGATTGATCAGTCCGGCCGAGCCCAATGCTTTTATCGCTCCGGTATCAATCAGCCGATCATTGTGGACGGTCAGACGCAACCGTGTAATGCAGGCTTCCACCCGAACAATATTTTCCTTCCCTCCAAGCGCCTCCAAAATGAGAGGAGCGCTGTAGGGAATATTGCCAGCCCAATCCTCCAGAACTGAACCTTCCTCGCGACCTGGAGTGGGAATACGGAACCTTCGAATCGCCCAGCGAAATAGCACATAATATACCAGCCCATAGGCCACCCCTAATGGAATCAACAACCAGGCGTTATGTGACAGATGGAAATTGAGTACGTAATCTATAAAACCCGCTGAATATGAAAAACCGTGATGAATATCCAGCTCAAAGGTAAGCCACATGGCTAGACCGGACATGACCGCATGAACAAGGAACAAATATGGAGCGGCAAACAAAAAGGCAAACTCGATTTGTTCCGATACACCGGTAAAAAAGCAGACCAGTGCAGCAGTCAAAAACGTCTTTTGCACCTTCGGCTTCAAGTCTTCACGCGCTTCCTGAATAATCGCCAGCGCAATGGCTGGAATCGCAAACATCATGATCGGAAACAACCCTGACATAAAATAGCCCGCCGTCGGATCGCCAGCAAAAAACCGGGGTAAATCTCCCTGCACTATGTTGCCTGACGGTGCTTTATATGTACCCAGTTGAAACCAGAATATATTATTAAGCAGATGATGAAGGCCAAAAGCCGCCAGCACCCGATACAAAATACCGTAAATAAACAATCCGAAGCCGCCCAAGTTCAATTCCAGACCTGCTATAAACTGCAATCCTCTCTGAATGAGTGGAGCCACAATCAGCATCAGTCCTGCGAACACGGCGGAGAACAAGCCAATCAGCAGTAAAACAAATCGAGTCCCTCCAAAAAATTGGAGTACCTCGGGCAGCTTAATGCTTTTGAAGCGGTTATACGCCACCCCTGAAATGACACCCAAAATGATGCCGATGAGCGTCGCGGGATGAATGAGTCCGTTTCCAAATCTCAATGTGACCTGATCATATATAGCCATACCAGCCAATGCCGCCAGTCCTGCCTGGCCTGCCTGATTCGACATGCCGAGTGCTACACCAACCGCAAACAAGTACGGCAAAAAATAAAAAATCCCACGCCCTGCTGCATTAGCCATTTCAGACACCATTGGAAATCCCCAAGCGGACCAGGGAAGGCTGCCTAGACTTAGTAATATAGCAGCAGCCGGTAACACCATCGTCGGGAGCATGACAGCCCGACCAAGCTGTTGTAAGGATCCGAGCCAATTCATGGCATTCCTCTCCTTTCTATCCCTGATGGTAAGCCGAATAAATACTTTTGTCAAAGCGATTCTCTTGCTTGATAAAAAATACTTATATACGTTTGTAGAAGTTTGAATAACTCCATTAAAATGACTTATTTAAGTTATATTTTGCTTATTTATCAGCTTGGAGCAGCGATTCCATTACCATAACCAATAAAATAAGCGAATTCACCTAGATATATCAGTATAATGGCATACATACATTATATGGATTCCTGTAAGTATAATATACGGCGCCTGACTAAACTTACCAAGCAATTGAATGAAAAAAAGCAAAGCCAAATATAGTCTAATTCCACACTAAAAACCTTCTCCCCGATGAAATACGGGGAGAAGGTTTTTCTTCATATCCAGATTATCCTTTCCGTACAGCTTGGGTTACGGAATCCTCTACCTTAATGCAGCGATCCATAATAACCGTCATTCCATGCTCCTGCGCGATGTCAGCAGCTTCCTGGCTGATAATGCCCTGTTGAAGCCACAAAACCTTGGCACCAATGGCAGCTGCCTCACGAGCAACCTCAGCGCAATACTCACTGCGACGGAATACATTGACCAATTCGACAGGCTCAGGTACTTCTTCAAGACTTGCATAGCAAGTTTCTCCTAAAATCGTTTGCCCCGCTGCCGCAGGATTAACCGGAATAATCCGGTATCCCCGCTTTTGCATAGCATAAGACACCATATACGAGGTTCGGTCTGATTTATCAGACAAGCCTACAACCGCAATGTTGCCTACCTGCTCCAAAATGCTTTTGATTTCTTCTCTTGACGGATTTTCAAAAGCCATCCTGTCTCCTCCTGTTCACTTCTAAAGCTTATTATTATTTTACCCACTCTACAGAGGCGCCAAGCGTCGTCAGATGGTCAAAATATTGCGGATATGATTTGGCAACATGATGCGCATCCTTGATCACCAGCGGTTTCTGGGCCCGTAGACCGACTACCGTCAAAGCCATAATAACACGGTGATCAAAATGCGCATTGATTTCAACGCCGCCTTCGACCCCCTCCGGTCGGCCATGTACGATAATTTCAGCCTGACGTTCCTCCACGCGAGCTCCGGCCTTGGTCAGTTCGTTCAAATAATCGGTAATGCGGTCACATTCCTTATACCGCAAATTTTCCACATTATAAAAACGGGACGTACCCTCAGCAAATACAGCAGCAGCCACCATCGCCAGCACCGCATCGGTTGCAGCATCGCCGTCAAACTCGATGGCCTTCAAACGGCCATTCCCCTTCACGACAACTGTGTCGTTCTTGTGCGTCAGCGGTACTTCCATCATACGAAGCACATCTACAATAGCACGTTCTCCCTGCTTGCTCTGCTCCTTTAGCCGATGGATGGTGACATCCGAGTTCGTTACGGCAGCCGCTGCCAGCACCGCGGCACTGCCTGGGTAATCCCCCTGCACTGTATACGTGCGCGGCTGATAAGATTGTCGTCCCGGAACACGGAAAGACATATAATCGTCACTTGCATGAATGATTATACCTGCCTCTTGGAGCACCTCCAGCGTCTGACCAATAACCACCTTGGATTTCAGATCATGCAGCACCTCGATTTCGCTGTCTTCCTCCAGTAAAGGTGTAAGGAACAGCAATGCGCTCAAATATTGTGAGCTAACCGAACCGGACACCTGTATTTTGCCGCCCTTAGCTTGACCGCCCTGGATACGAATAGGCAACTTACCTTCGCGATGGTCCACTCTCACACCCAATTGGCCCAGCGCATCAATTAGATCATCATGGGGTCGTTTACCCAATGAGTCAGGATATGTATTAACGAAGGTAACATCCGGGCATAAGGATACAACTCCCATCAAAAAACGGAGCACCGCTCCGGCATTCCCTACATTTAACTCCTTCACAGCACGAGGATGGCTACCAAAACCCGTAATGACAATTTTTTCATCATCCTCTTCCAGCACTGCCCCCAGATCAGCGATACAACGACGCATAGCATCACTGTCCTCACTGTGTGCCGGAAAATAAATGGTACTTTGCCCATCGGCGAGCGCCGCTGTGAGCAGATAACGAGTAGTGTAGTTTTTGGAGGATAAGGCCCCAATCTCTCCCTGCAGGGAAGGGGTAGGTCTAACGATAACATCCATATTGTGCATGCTCCTTTTCGATTCAAACCATCCTAGTTTACGTTAATTATACAAGCTGTAGTGTTCATTTCTCTACCAAAAAAATATACAATATTCATCTAGGTCTTTCGGAGTTTAATCCAGCAGGTCGATTCGTCTTTATCTGCCTTTAGGTTCAGCCTAATTGACAGCTTAGAGATCGCTTCGCTATCATACATAGAGAGTGTGATGTTTTGCACACGTCAATAACACACGCAGCACCCATTTTACATTAGAAAAGAGGTCCAGCCATGACGCAAATCGCCCTGATTGAACCTTCTGAGCTTCGCGCACGCCTGCAAGCAGGAGAACAACTGCAATTGATCGACGTTCGCGAGGCAGAAGAAGTAGCGGAAGGCATGATTGACGGTGCCAAGCATATTCCGCTCGGACAGATTCCGAGTCGCCTTGAGGAAATTGAACGTACCGGTGAAATTATCTTTATTTGCCGGAGCGGTTATCGCAGCGAACGAGCCTGCGAATATTTACAACAGCTCGGTTATGAAGGCTGCACTAACATGACCGGCGGTATGCTGCAATGGTCACAAGAACAGTAAAATACTGCTCACCACAAGAGACGGGATCTTCCCGTCTTTTTGTTATAACCCAAAGCTTAGACGCGGTAATGCGTTAAAATATCTTGTTCTTATCATACCACAGCGCCAAAAGATTACACAATCCTCCAGCTTCATCCTCATCCAATCAACCTTCCACGAAATCAAAAAAACGGAAGCTTCTTCTACCACAAGGGTAAAAAAAACTTCCGTTGTATTACATTTTCCATCAATTTATTAGAACCATTGGTGATGGAATACGCCTTCTTTGTCCACACGTTTGAACGTATGCGCACCGAAGTAGTCACGTTGTGCTTGCAGCAAGTTTGCTGGCAGACGCTCAGTACGATAGCTGTCATAGTATGCGAGCGCGCTGGAGAAGCCTGGCACTGGAATACCTTGAGATACAGCCACGGAAATCACCTGACGCCATGCGTTTTGGTAAGTTTCTACTACATTTTTGAAGTAGGAATCCAGCAACAGGTTTTTCAGAGCAGGATCGCGGTCATACGCATCCTTGATGTTTTGCAGGAATTGCGAACGGATAATGCAACCGCCGCGGAAGATCATAGCGATTTTTCCGTATTTCAAATCCCAATCGTATTCATCGGAAGCTGCACGCATTTGAGCAAACCCTTGAGCATAAGACACAATTTTACTTGCGAACAATGCTTTACGTACGCTTTCGATAAATTCTTTTTTGTCGCCGCTGAAGGATTCTGCATTAGGACCGCTCAGTACTTTGCTTGCTGCAATACGCTCATCTTTCATAGCTGACAGGAAGCGGGAGAATACGGATTCGGTGATCATAGACAGTGGCACGCCCAGATCCAGGGCGCTTTGGCTTGTCCATTTACCAGTACCTTTTTGACCTGCTGCATCCAGAATAACGTCTACCATTGGTTTGCCTGTTTCGGAATCATATTGGGAGAAGATGTCAGCCGTGATTTCGATCAGGTAGCTGTCCAGCTCACCTTTATTCCATTCTGTGAAGATTTCATGAAGCTCTTCAGCATTCACATTCAGGACCGATTTCAACAGGTGATAAGCCTCACCAATCAATTGCATGTCGCCGTACTCGATACCGTTATGCACCATTTTTACATAGTGACCAGCACCGTCGGGACCGATATATGTACAGCAAGGGTCGCCGTCTACTTTGGCAGAGATTGCTGTCAGAATCGGCTCTACCAGCTTGTAGGCACTTTCTTGTCCACCCGGCATAATTGCAGGACCGTTCAAGGCACCTTCTTCGCCACCGGATACGCCTGTACCAATAAAGCGGAATCCTTTTTCCTCCAGCTCCTTACTGCGGCGCTGTGTATCAGGGAAGTAGGCATTGCCTCCGTCTATAATAATGTCGCCCTTGTCCAGATGAGGCACAAGCTGCTCAATCGTGGCATCCGTTGCTTTACCAGCTTGAACCATGATCAGGATTTTACGGGGCGATTCCAGTGAGTTCACAAATTCTTCAATGGAGAAAGTACCCGTCAGTTTCTTACCTTCTGCTTCTTTGATAAGATCGTGCGTTTTTTCGGGAGAGCGGTTAAATACCGAGACGGTGAAGCCTCTGCTCTCAATATTAAGGGCCAAATTCTTACCCATTACCGCCAGGCCGATCACACCAATCTGCTGTTTTGCCATCTGGTTCCTCATCCTTTGCAACATATTTTTTATTCTATATCGCCGCTTTACCGCATTACACTTTATGTGAATCGGAACACGTGCAGTTCTATTTTAACGTTTTTGGTGTCAGAAGTGAACCCCTGTCTATTCGCAGATCAAAACACCCCATTTTCATGAGGTGTTCAGTTATACTAAATCTACATCATTATGCTTCCATCATCAGCAGTTGGCGGGATAGCGCTTGCAGGCGTTCATGGCAGCTCTTGGTTCTAATCGTATCTCTCTCTGTCATTGCCTTGAACAACTTCTCCAATTCATTATCCACTTCCATTCTGAGCAGCAGCAGTCGGGTCTCTCCCTCATTGGAAATGTACATATCCTCCATCTCCTGCGCTGACAGCACTGGTCCCTTCTGATAAATGACGCGTTGCTTAAAACCGGTAACCTCCACCAGACGAATGACCTCACCGAACAAAATATTCTCCACCAAAATATGATGGTCCTTGACTCTTTTGACAATGGCATGGCCTCGGGTGCTTCCAATCAGCTTTTCCAACCACTCAGCCAGCTTGGCATCGCGGATCACATAATCTCCGGCCAACTTGTAGTGCCCTGTACGCAATTGTTGAAAACGAAGCTTCACCAGCTTGCGCCCGGTTCTTACCGACAGCACCAGGTATGACTCATCCTCGCTCCAGTACAGCGAATACCCTTCCGATATCAAATCCTTGATCAGATTATGGATATGCCGACGGCTAAACCGGAGCTCCAGATTGCAATATTCTACCTCGCAGCCCTTGTTCACGGCATTCCCTCCTTTTTCAAGTCCGATTCAAGAAGTCCGGCTACAGCAAGCCTGCGGCTTTCCCGCTTGATCTTCCCTTGCTCTATTTTATACTTCATTTTATGTAAGGGTACTTGGTTATTTGACCTATTTTTATGAGTAACAACGCACAATCCTACTTTTGCCTTATGCGCTTGTCCCAAACCCGGCCTAAAGTCGGCCAAGCCTGCTGACGTTATGCTATAATCGGACATATTACGCCACACGAAATGGCTTAACCCAGTTACAGGAGGAAAAGGTATGACGTTCAATGGATTTACAGTAAAGGACTTTGATGTTTTTGAAATACCGGGGCTGGAGCCTCGCATGGAGGTACTGATTGAACAGGTTCGACCCAAACTGGAAGCGATTGGTGCGGATTTGGCTCCTTTCCTGACGGACTTGTGTGGCGAGCCTATGCACGTTCACGTTGCAAAGCATGCACGGCGCAAAGTAAATCCGCCCAAGGATTCCTGGGTAGCTTGGGCGGCAAACAAGCGTGGATATAAGGCGTTGCCGCATTTTGAGGTAGGGATGTTTTCTTCTCATCTGTTCATCATTTTCGCAATTATTTATGAAAGCCCGAACAAAACCACGTTTGCCCAGGCACTCAAAGCCAATCTGAGCGATGTCCGCACTAGCCTACCTGAGCATTTTTACTGGTCCATGGATCATATGGCCCCGGAAGGTACGGAGCAAAAACAAATGGATGAGAAGAATTTTCAAACGATCATTGACAAGCTGCAGCAGGTTAAAAAAGCCGAGGTCATGTGTGGTATCCGTATTGACCGGGACGACCTGCTCGTCGGTGACGGGGCTGCGCTGCTACAGACGGTGCGTTCCACTTTTGAGCGTTTGCTGCCGCTGTACCGAATGGCTTTTCCGAAAGAGTAACCAGCCTTGGCTAATCAAGCTGCTAATCAGGCTTCAGCCGTCTTTCTGCGCGGATTACGTGCCAAAGCCAGATGACAGCCGAACATGAGCAGCATTACAACTCCGCTGATGATAAATGGAGCTGTGTGTCCTGCACGGTCCCACAGCACTCCTGAAACGAGCGGACCGATGACCATACCTGAACCTTGGAGTGTCAGAAAAAAGCCCCATATCGTCGCTCGCTCGCTTTCTGGGATCAATTTGGCGAGGAACGTGTTCCATGCAGGCAAAATGAGCGCATAGCCCAAGCCAATGAGGGCTACGGATACAAACACAAGCGGAATGGATCGGATGGCGGAAAAGAAAAACAGCGTAATGCCGGCAAGTAAAAAACCGGCGTGCAGAAAGTATTCTGTTCCGAGCCGATCCACTAGCTTTCCGCAAGGAATAAGCGCCAGCACCGTCACCCCGCCGCCCGCGATCAAAAATACACTGTACAGATTCGGCGAAATGCCGAGGTCTGTCCGGGCGTACAGCGTTAATACTGGGCTGATCAGACCGATAACAAACGACTGCAAAAACAGCGCCGGGTAAATTAACGGGTTTACATCAAGTTTTGTTTTGAGAAAGTTGAGCGTTTCCTTGATTCCTACCAGTAGCTGCTGCTTTTGCTTCGCGAGACCGTCGGAGGACACCAAGGCGCTCCGTTGCAGCGCTCCTTTGTCAGCAGATTTTTTGCGTCCGGGCAGCAAAAGGGAGACCAGCAATAACACAATGCTGCATCCTGTCAAAATCATAAACACCATTCCGTAGGAATGACCATAATGTGCCATAGCGAAATTCATAACAAGCGGCCCCATTCCAGTTCCGCCCATGGACGCAATTTCCAATGTGCCCATCGCCGCACCATTGCTGTTATTTGGCCCGGACATTTCAGTCGTTCCAGTCATGACACAAGGCCAGAGCGGAGAAGTGCCCAGACCGAGCAGCAGACAGGCGACTACGAGCCACACTGGCTCTGTGAGCACGCTTAGCATGATCACCGCTACAAGTGTAAACAGCAACGCGGACGACATCGTTCCCCGGTAGCCGAGCCGTTCAGCTATCCAGCCTGCCGGTGCCCGGAACGCATTGTCGCCAAAATACTGGAGCGAAAAGGCCAGACCGATGATTCCGGCTGACAGTCCGAGCGTTTCTCCCATATATACCGGAAGGATAGCTACCAGAAGAGATCCCTTCATAAATTCAACCAGAAATACCAGTACCCATAATTCCGCAAAAAAGGGAGACCATAACCGCCGAGGATTTTTTTCTCTTCCGATTTGCTTCATCTGTCCCACATCCTCTATCTTCGTTTTTTCGTCATGAAGTCCGGGCTGCCCCCATGCTCCTCTCATTCACAAATAAAAGCACCATCAACCGCTTGCAATCCTACTTCAAACTGCTATACTCAATTTTGTTCTATTATCACTTGCCAGGATTGTCGAAATCCTGCACGAAAGGTTGTGACAACACTAATGAATCAAAGCAACACCCCGCTTTTTACTGCTTTGAAAAAGCACGCTCAGAGCAACCCGGTTCAATTTCACATCCCAGGTCATAAAAAGGGAGTGGGCGCAGATCCGGAATTTCGCGAATTTATGGGGGATAATGCCTTTTCCATAGATATGATCAACATTGCTCCATTGGACGATCTGCATCAACCTACGGGTGTCATCGAAGAAGCCCAAAAGCTTGCGGCAGAGGCCTACGGAGCAGATTATACTTACTACAGCGTACAGGGTACAAGTGGTGCTATCATTACTATGATTATGTCCATCTGCTTGCCGGGTGATAAAATTATTGTACCCCGAAATGTACACAAATCTATAATGTCTGCCATTATATTGTCTGGAGCAAAGCCTGTATTCGTATCTCCGGTCAGTGATGAAAATCTTGGTATTCACCACGGGATTACAACCAAGTCCGTACGCCGGGCACTGGAACGCCATCCTGACGCCAAGGGCGTCCTCGTCATCAACCCGACATATTACGGTGTGTGCGCCGATTTGAAAGAAATTGTTGATCTCGCTCACAGCTATAATGTGCCGGTCCTGGTCGATGAGGCCCACGGTGTACTCATTCATTTTCATCCTGATCTGCCAATGTCCGCCATGGAAGCGGGAGCAGATATGTCAGCTACAAGCGTCCACAAGCTGGGCGGTTCCTTGACACAAAGCTCCATTCTGAATGTGAATACCAAAAACGGATACGTCAATCCGCAACGTGTGCAGACGATTTTCAGTATGCTGACAACGACTTCCACTTCCTATATCCTGTTGGCTTCTCTGGACACATCACGCCGCAATCTGGCTCTTAACGGCCACGAAATAGCACAACGTGCGCTTGATTTGGCTGAATATTGCCGTGCAGAGGTCAACAAGATTGAAGGACTATATTGCTTCGGCAGTGAAATCCTTGGTACAGAGGCTACCTATGATTATGACGCGACCAAAATCACCATTCATATTCGTCATCTAGGTCTTACTGGGTACGATGTAGAAAATTGGCTGAGAGACCATTACAATATCGAGGTTGAGCTTAGCGATATGTACAATATTCTCTGTCTGGTGACCCCTGGGGATACGAAAGAGGACATTGAGATTTTGTTGAAGGCTCTGCGCGAGCTGGCCGCTATTCATTACTCTACAGGTCAGCTACATGAGCTGATTGTGAAAATACCGGAAATTCCGCAACTTTCACTCATTCCGCGAGACGCTTTTTATGGAGATACTGAAGTGGTGCCATTCAAAGAATCTGCGGGACGCATTATTGCAGAATTCATTTATGTATATCCACCAGGTATTCCGATCCTGCTGCCGGGCGAAGTGATCTCACAGGACAATATTGATTATATTGTCGATCATGTGGAAGTAGGCCTGCCTGTTAAAGGGCCTGAGGATCGAACGGTACATCAAGTGAAGGTTATCGTCGAAACGGACGCTATTTCCTAACACTCCTGAGCCGTAACAAGCTCGGAAAATCTTGTAAGCATCTTAAAAGCTTAACAAAAAAAGCCCCCGTTTGGGGGCTTTCTCATTAGCTTACAAAGTTGTAACAGCCAATAGAACCAATGCTATTCGTATTGAGCAACCAGTTCGCTGTATGCCTCTTCTACACGTTTCCATTCATCTTCGTCCTCAATATTGTAAAGCACCATTTCCTCGTTTTCTTCTTCCATACGAAGAATAATGCCGTCTGCTTCAGGATTGCCACGCTCCAGCAGGAGAGCGTAAACGTGATTTTCTACGTCAAAGGTCTCTACCAGCACCATTTCTACATCTTTGCCATTTTCATCAGTTAGCGTAAGAACCATTTCTTCATGTTCGTGGTCATGATCGTGGTTGCAGGCTTCACCGTGTTCATGTTTGTGATCACTCATGGAAATACCTACCTTCAAATTGTTTTATTTTCCCCCGTATCGTAACATGATCAAGGGTACAGGTCAATTTGTGGTATGCCTAATTTATCGCTGTAATGACTTTTTCGGACACCAGTGTATAGCTGCCGTCTTTGCTTTCTTTAATGTAGAAACCGACTCGATAATTTCCTGCTGTTTTAAAATCATACGTAAAGTCGTTTGTACGGAACCAAAAGTTATCCTTTTGTGCTCCACTGATATCCTGGGACTGAATATCTTTCACATTACCCGTTGGGTCGGTAATCGCTACCTTCACTCCGGAGATATCCGCTTTCAGCGTATCAATCTGACTGAATACATTGAATTTCACTTTGTTGCCTTTATTCACGTTGCCGAACACCGTATCCCCCTTGAACAAGAACATGTGTACATTGGGTTGGTCGAAAACAACTTTTCCACCGGACGGATCAAAACTGACAATCCCGTTAAAATCCCGAATAGGAACATATGTTTTGCCATCAATGACAACCGCGCCATCCTTCGACACCTCACCGTTAATAATCAGCTTTACTTGGTCCTTGGCGGATTCCGCCGAAATAACGGTCCCTCCCATTATCGAAAAGGCCATTACTAGGGCCATAACTTTTCTCCATTTCATCGCTAGATATCCCTCCATCATGATCTGTTAAATAACTTCTGTCTTACATTTATACCTAGCTCAGTTCCACAAGTTGCGCTAGGCATCAGAAATTGTCCAAAGTTTTTGATATGGAGTAAATCTTTAATTTCTAATCGTATAGATGGTAAGATACGACTGTAGAGGATTTATACACATTTAGCCAGGAGGGTGAAATACGAATGAGCCTGACCATACAAATGCTGGGCACAGGCAGTGCCTTTGCCAAAAAATATTACAACAATAACGCATTGCTGGACAGCGGAGAAGGCAAGCTGCTAATCGACTGTGGAACAACCGCTTCGCTGGCTCTTCACCAAATGGGCGTCCCATTGCCCGAAATTGACGCCATTCTAATCACCCATATTCACGCCGATCATGTCGGAGGTTTGGAAGAGTTTGGCTTTCAATTGAATATCCTTCATGGTCGCAAACCTGTGCTTTGTATCGCAGAGCCGCTAATTCATCTATTGTGGGAAAATACACTTAAGGGCGGGATGTCACAGCAAGGCATGATTGACAAGCTGGAGGATGTGTTTGAGGTAAATGTGCTGACGCCTGGTGAATCCACCAACCTAGTATCCGGCATCAAAGTTGAACTCATTCCTACTCGTCATATCCCCGGTAAAGAGAGCTACTCCCTGTTCATTAATGACCGTCTTTTTTATAGTGCGGATATGACCTTTGATCCAGGCCTGCTGAATCAACTGGTACACGAGCGGGGCTGTCGCAGCATTTTGCATGAGGTTCAATTACAGGGTGCAGGAGAAGTTCATACGACGTTGGACGAGCTGCTCAGCTTGCCAATCCAGCTTCAAGAGCGGATTCGTCTCATGCACTATAGTGACGATATGGAGCAATTCAAGGAAAAAGCTGGAGTCATGTCCTTTCTGGAGCAGCAGCGCGTATACAACATTGTGGAGTTGGAACGCATGGGGCAAAAATAATGCTGGATTCAAAGTGAGAAAGCAAAAAGCCGCCGGGTTTCCAACTGGAAAAGAACCTGGCGGCTTTGCCATATACTTGCGTGTAATTATGTGCTTATTGATAGAGACTTGAAATGAACGTCAGAACAAGGGTAATTGATCCAAATTATTCGTAGGATCTCCATCAGCATCGCCACGAATCCGTTTGCTTCCGTCCTTGGCTTTGAATACATTGACCCCGGCAATCGAGCCTGCTTCAATTTCATTCAGAGCCTGACTGTAATCCAAAACCCGTCCGGTAGATGTCTGAAATGACGTCAGATCACCATCACCGTTTTTACGTACTGCCGTAATTTGTTCCCGTTCTGCATTAGCCATGCTGCATCGCTCCTTATCCATAAGTGTAGTGGAGGAACTTCTACTAGCATGCACCCTATGCAGAATTATATGCATCTTTGGGCTACCAGCTAGAGCTTTTTGCGCATGCGTACATGTGGAATCCCGGCATCGTTGAAAGGTTCTTCCGAAATCGTCTCGTAACCGAGCTTCTCGTAAAACTTTTCAGCTTGACATTGAGCATCCAGTAGCGAATGCCGCAGCCCCAGCTCCCGTGCGCGTTCCTCCAGAGCCAGCAGTAATATACGTCCGTAACCTCCGGAGCGATGCTCCTTGAGAACTGCAATACGTTGCATTTTAGCTGTATCTTCCTCATAATAGGTCAAGCGTCCCGTTGCCACCATCTCACCATGATCAGAGATCAACAAATGATGTGCAGTATCCCCCAGCTTGTCAAAATGGTCAATTTCAATATCGGCAGGAACTTTCTGCTCCTCGACAAACACCTTGGTACGGATTAATATCGCTGCCTGTAGCTGTTCTTCTGTCGTCACACTAATAATTTCTGCGGCCATCATCCGCTCCCCCTTATCACTGCTTCAATTTGCAAACCCACTAAATTTGAATTATATATATAAATGGTAATGAAGTACAAGCTTATTTCTATTTTTCTACTTTACAATTATGGTTAATACATGATATTATCTAATAACCGAAGGACGGTAGCTCAGCGGGAGAGCATTATCTTGACAGGGTAAGGGTCATGGGTTCGATCCCCATCCGTCCTATACGTCAAAAGCCTTGATACTCAAGGCTTTTTTATTTGCCTGAAAATAAAAAAATCTCATAGTTAGAACTCCAAGTGACTTATTGTGTATATCCCCCTTCTCTCTTCTTCATTCACTTTATCCACCTGTTATAAAAATCTCTTCCTATCTATGAAAATGAAATAAATTCTATTCCTATCTATGAAAATGAAATAAATTCTATTCCTGATTGAAAGAGCCATTCATCTCCACAGTAGCTTTGCTGTGACAAAATTTACATTTTATAAAATTTATTGAAAATATAATGAAAATTTAATGATGTTTTCAAATAATAATGATTGAAAAACTTTTTCATTTCCATAAAATTTCTTATGTAAACACTTATATAACTATTTTTCACACAACATACTTGTTCACTTGGTTTAAAATAAGGCGTATACTGGTCCACGAATTGTTCAAGTTTTAACTAAATGTAATTTTCTAGAAAGAAGGAATTAGAAATGCGTGCTTTTCAATTGACTGAAGATGGTTCTATCGAAACCAAATTAACCGGAAAGGAATTGCTGGCTAATCCACTGCTGAATAAAGGAGTGGCTTTTACTCTTGAAGAACGGCAGCAGCTTGGACTTGACGGTCTCCTTCCTCCTACCATATTGACCATTGAGGAACAGGTTCAACGGGTTTACGAGCAATTTCAGAGCCAACCGGATGATTTGCGTAAAAATATCGCGTTAAACGATCTGTTTAACCGGAATACAGTCCTATACTATCGCTTGCTCTCCAAGCACCTAAGCGAAATGCTTCCGATTGTTTATACTCCAACGGTCGGTCAGGCTATACAGGAATACAGTCATGAATACCACAAACCCGGCGGTATGTATCTATCTATTGATAACCTTTCCGCCATTAAAGAAGCTTTTAAAAATTTGGACCTGGACCCTGAGGATATTGACCTCATCGTAGCCACGGATTCCGAAAGTATTCTGGGAATCGGGGACTGGGGAGTTGGTGGAATTAATATCTCCATCGGTAAGCTTGCTGTATATACTGCCGCTGCCGGTATTGATCCTAGCCGGGTGCTGGCAGTTGTTCTTGATGCAGGTACGAACAACGAAAAACTATTGGAAGATCCTTTATACATGGGGAACCGTCACAAGCGTGTTCGCGGAGAACAATATGACCAATTTATTGACACCTATGTTCAGACTGCACTGTCTTATTTTCCGAATGCGCTACTGCACTGGGAAGACCTGGGCAATATCAACGCCCGGAACATTATCAATAAATACGGAAGCAGTATTTTGACATTTAATGATGATATTCAAGGCACTGGTGCAGTTACGCTCGCAGGTGTTATGTCTGGTGTCAAACTGTCTGGAGTCCCACTGAGCAAGCATCGAGTTTTGGTCTTTGGTCCAGGAGCCGCTGGTATCGGTAATGCAGATCAAATTAGTGCAGCCATGATGCTGGAAGGACTATCGGAAACCGAAGCAAGAAGTAACTTCTGGGCTTATGATTACCGCGGTCTGCTTACTAATGAAACAGAAGGACTTTTCCCATTCCAGGTTCCTTATGTACGGGACGCCGCAGAATGTCGTGATTGGGAACGTGTGGAGGACGGCAAAATTCCACTTCTTGAAGTCATTCGCCGGGTGAAACCAACCATTTTGATCGGAACCTCCGGTGTTACCGGAGCATTTAGTGAGGAAATCGTTAAAGAAATGGCCAAGCATACAGAACGTCCTATTATTATGCCTATGTCTAATCCGACTCCACTGGCTGAAGCAACTCCAGAAGACTTGATCCACTGGACTGAAGGAAAAGCATTGATTGCAACAGGCAGCCCTTTTGAACCGGTAACCTATAATCATGTTAAGTTTGAAATTGGACAATCCAATAATGCTTTCGTGTTCCCCGGTCTAGGACTTGGCGCGATTGTAGTGAAATCCAAAATCATCACAGACAGCATGTTCGCCGCCGCTGCCCATGCAGTAGCCGATAGGGTCGATTTGTCTCAGCCTGGAGCTTCCCTGCTGCCGAAAATCAACGAGTTGCGTGAAGTATCTGTATCTGTAGCTGTAGCAGTTGCAAAGGCTGCGGTCCAGGATGGCGTAGCACGTCACCAGCCCGATGATATCCACCAAGCGGTTCGGGATGCAATGTGGGACTGCAAGTATAGACCGATCAAACAGAATGGCAATGCAACGGTCCTGGTTTAAGATTAGCGATCAACGACAGGTTGTACTTGCTTACAAGCAAAGTAATTATTGATTACCCGATGTCCGCCAGTCATTTGGCGGACATCTTCATTATTGGAGGCGACATCATGGCTACAGGTCATATTTTCATCATTTAGTTCCTATTTTCTTTGTCATTTTAATTGGTTATTTTGCAGGCTTGTTAAAGCATTTAACCCTGTTTCTTAGGATTATCGGCTTTTATATCGTATTGTTCGTAGGGTATCGCTTAATAGCCAAAAAAGCTCTAGCCGCATTTGCATTTGTCATCAGCTCAGCATTGTCGCTTATTTCCCTCCCCTTGCTCATTTCATTGCTTATTTAAGGGACAGAATTTTTTTCTATAAGCCTCGACGTGATGCATACATATACATGACCTTAGGGTGCCCATCCGTTACTCAACCTCTTATTTTTTAAATATTGTCCAGACAATAAAATGAATTATTCATGCCGACAAACGGTGGTTCCACAATGTTGTTTAGATGTAAGACACCGCTTTTCATTATAGATAATCCCATTTTTTCTATATGAAAATGAAAATAATATTTGTCGGTTTTTGTCACTATATTTCACTAATATGTAACTGATATTCTCCAAATTTAATAAATACCTAACATTTAGAAAGCTAATTGACGAAGTATATAAGAGATAGGTTGTAAATTAAAAATAATTTTAAATTAAAGGAGAAGAAGCACGTGAAAAATTTGAAGTGGAGCACTATGTCCTTTTTTGGCAAAAATCTATTAATTTCTTTTATCAACATCGTATTAATAGGTACTATTCTCATTACATCCAGCTACATACTCCAAAAGAATATTCTGACCACACAGTTGCAAGACCAGGTTAAGGTGTTAACCAAAAAATGGGCAAATGATGTTGACAAAGCAAAATTTCA
This sequence comes from Paenibacillus terrae, assembly GCF_005217525.1. Classification (GTDB taxonomy): domain Bacteria; phylum Bacillota; class Bacilli; order Paenibacillales; family Paenibacillaceae; genus Paenibacillus; species Paenibacillus terrae_C. The sequence goes on from NZ_PNXQ01000016.1 coordinate 1,013,755, forward strand.
ACAAGCACTAAACGAAAAAGATTATAACGGTCCTGTTCAGCAGGAATTGCGTACATTTCTCGATTCTATTCACACACTCTATCCTAATGTTGCCCAAGCTTACATATTTGGCACAGAGCTAAAAGAAGGGAATCAAACCTCTGTTATTAGCATTCCCACAAATCTGGTTCAATCTTTCCAAGACTCAAAGCTGAATATAGGGGGAATGTACACGCTCCCTAATGAAATCACAAAAACTGTAAATGAAATGCTTCAATCCAACCTACCGGCGCTGAGCAACTTTTACACTGATGATTTTGGTACTTGGACTACCATTGCTTATCCTCTTACTGATGATAGCGGTCAAATTACAAGTGCCATTTTCTTTGACGTAGACGCAAGTTCTGTACCTGCCGGACTTCAAAAGCTGCTTATATATGGTGTTTCATTGCTCATTCTGTTCCTTGCTATTTTCTTAACCATTCAATATGTGCTGGTAAAACGTACCCTTTCCCCGATTCGCAGCTTGATGAAGGGCATTGATGAAGTGAGCGAGGGAAATCTGAATGTTAGCATCAAAACAGGCCAAGATGATCTTGGCATTATCAATCAAAAGTTTAATACCATGATCAAACGTATTAACGATACGATGGTAAAAGTACAGGATACGACGCAAGAGGTTACAGGATCAGCTCAGGAATTGCTAAGTATTAGCGAGAAAAACAGTGCGAATACGAACATCATTAACAGCAATATTCAGGAAATAACCCAAGGACTTGAATCCCAGGATCACGCTGCGCTTGAAAGCTCCCGGGCTATGAATGAAATGTCCACGGTTATCCAAACCATTGCCGAAAGCTCATCTTCCGTAGCAGATCAAGCTTATTCCATGGAAAAACGCTCGGTAGAAGGCAACCAGGTAGCCCAAAAGCTATCTACTCAAATGGATTCTATCTCCACTACAATTGAAAGAACAGTTGATTCCGTTAATGCGCTACAGAACCGATCTAACGAAATCAGTAATATTGTAAGCATCATTACAGGCATTGCCAGCCAAACCAATCTGCTCGCACTGAATGCCTCCATTGAGGCCGCCAGAGTAGGTGAGGAAGGTAAAGGTTTTGCAGTAGTAGCAGGAGAAGTGCGTAATTTGGCTGAGCAATCTCAAGAATCCGCTAGACAAATTACCGACCTTATTGGAGAAATTCAAAAGGAAATTGAACAAACAGTAGAAGGAATGAGTCTAGGCTCGAAGGAAGTTCAAATCGGGCTGGAAGTCACACGCCAGACGGGCGAAATGTTCTCGGAGATTTTGAATGCGGCCAATAATGTATCGTCACAAATTCAGGAGGTATCCAGTGCGACGGAGCAGATTTCAGCCAGCACGCAGGAAATGTCAGCAACCTCTGACGAGTTGTCTTCCACAGTAAGCAAAACAGCGGACAGCAGTAAACAAATTGAGCACACCATTGGAGAACAGGCTGAGTCGATGGCTTCTATCGTCAAAGCTTCCGACAAGCTTACCTTGATGTCCGAGGAGTTAGGAGAGCTTATTTCATTCTTCAAGGTAAATCGGAAATCCTAACGATCTACCTTCAATAAACCAACGAAAACAAAGAACCTCTATTCTGCATATTGTGCGGATTAGAGGTTCTTTGACATACTCTTACGTACTCTAGTTTATAAAGCCTTCCAGCGCTGAGGTTGGCTTACCGTCAGCCTGCCAAGCACCTTTGTTATAGCCCTGATTATAACCTGGGGTTGCAGTCGGCTCCCAATAAAATACTCCCAAGCCTTTGCCGCCCGCGATACTACGAACCTTCGTTTTGATGTCGGCAATAAATGCCTTGGAGGTTGCAGGTTCATTATATTCCATTCCGATTTCACTGATAACAATACCTTTGCCGTATTTTGCAATGAGATCATTGGCATTGGTAATCGTCTGGTTCACTTTTCCCTGCCAGTTCGAAGGAGACGGATACAGAGAAAACCCGATGAGGTCAAACTGAGCTCCATTGTCAATCAAGCCGCCAATATTCCAGGCTAAGGTGGAGCCATTATCTCCGTTTGCCAGGTGTACGATCGTTTTAGTACTGCTGCTTACCGATTTTACAGCATTATTCCCTGTATTGATGAGCCAGGCGTAGTTTTTCATGTTCACTGAGGCTTTGCCGTCTTCCCAGAGCATTCCATTGTTCGTTTCATTGCCGATTTGCACCCAATCCGGGGTTACCCCCTTGCTTTTCATCGTGTTCATAACATAAACCGTATGAGACCAGACCGCATCCATAAGTTGCGTAAATGTAAGATTTCGCCACGCATAAGGTTTGTTCTGCTGTCCGGGATCAGCCCATGAATCGCTGTAGTGCAGCGTCAGCATGACGCTCATACCCAATTTTTTAGCTCGCTGCGCCAGTTCTGCTGCCTTTTCGGCATTCATGTATCCGCTTCCATAATCTTTCATGTCAGGGTTTACCCACACCCGGATACGCACCGAATTGATCTGATAATCGTCCCGCAAAATTTGCAGTACATCTCGGCGAACCCCTTTTTTATCCTTCCAGGTCATACCTTGCGCTTCCATTCCTGCTACCCAGCTTATATCTGCTCCTTTGGCAAAAGCAGGGGCGGCCGAGACCGCACCAAATCCCGCAGAGCCAAATGGATACAAAAAGCTGGATAACAAGATCAACATCGCAAATACCATAGTCCGTTTACTTGTTTTCATAAGTCATCCCCCATCTGAATTGTGTACACCCCACTGTCTCTGACAAATCGATCCGAATCCCTCACTTGGGAAAACGACAGCCATCACACTCTATACTATTTCCGATTTGCTCCGCTCTGTCTTTAATACCTTAACAGTATAGGCATCCAATCGAACCTTTCCATCTTCCACCACATGATTTTCGAGCATATCCGCATAAATATGTCCATCCAGCCGAATCTCTTGTGGCTCATGAGTGAAATTCAGTATGAAAATATAGTCATGAACTCCATCGGTACGAATCGCCGTATTCACTCCATGCGGCAATTGAACATTGAGCGCTTTACTAATTCCTGCGCCATCAATTAAACTTTTGTAAAAATGACTGTGAAATGATCCGGTGTTGCGTGAGGCGATATAATAAGCTTTTCCCTGTCCCAAGCGATTCACCGTCAAGGCTGGGCGTCCTGCATAAAAGTCTGAACCGTATACAGCCAGTACCTCTGCCCCTTCCGTATGAATGAGATCGCACAATTCCACAGCTTCATACTCACCATGCAGATCCAACTCATTGCCTTCAACTGGCAAAATATGATTACGGTCGTGATCATGCAGCGCGTCAATCTCTTCCGACCAGATCCCAAGCGTCTTACGAAGCGGTCCCGGAAAGCCTCCAAGGAAGCACAAATCATGTTCATCCACGATACCTGACCAATAAGTTGCTACAAAAATGCCACCGCTTTCAACAAACTTTTGGATTCGTTCGCCCACACCGCTGCGCACCATATATAGCATTGGAGCTACCACAAGTTTGTATTTGGAAAAATCTGCATCCATATGAATGACATCTACAGGCACACCCTGCTCCCACAAAGCCAAATAATGTGCTTCGGCGGTATCCTCATATTTCACACCTTTATTTCGCGGCCCTTGTGAATCATTGACCGCCCAGCGGTTCTCCCAGTCAAAAATAACTGCGGTCTCCGCAGGCACTGATGTACCGATAACTTCCTCCAGTTTTTCCAGCGCAATACCGACTTCTGTCACATCCCCGAATACCCGAGTGTGCTCATGTCCAACATGATCGACGACTGCACCGTGCAGCTTTTCACTCGAACCGCGACTTTTCCGCCACTGAAAATATTGAACTGTGTCTGACCCGTGTGCCACAGCCTGTAAAGACGATAGCAGATGCATTCCCGGTCGCTTCAGCTTGCTAACATCTTGCCAGTTCGTCAAACTCGGCGTACTCTCCATTAGCATCCAAGGCTTACCTCCCTTGATTGAGCGAATAATATCATGCATCATAGCCACCTTCGCTGCTTGACGACTCTCATCACCTCCCCTATCATGCCACGTCGGATAACTGTCCCAGGATATCACATCCAGCAAATCGGCAAACTTCCAGTAATTCAGTCCTTCAAAAAACTCCATAAGATTGGTCGTAACCGGAATTTCCGGGTTGGCTGCCTTGAGCGGTACAATCTCATTTTCAATAAAATCTGCGGTCTGATCGGTCACGAAGCGTCTCCAGTCCAAATTCATAGCATGGACTTGTGTTTCACCGTGAGGGGCCGGAGACTCGATTTGGCTCCAATCCGTAACCGTGTGACTCCAGAAGGTCGACCACCATGCGTGATTAAGCTTATCCAGCGTACCGTATTTATCCTTCACCCAAACACGAAATGCCTCCTGACAATAATCACAGTGACAATCCCCCCCAAATTCATTGGAAATATGCCAACCAATGACAGCCGGATGATTTGCATAACGCTCAGCCAGCTTCGTATTCATGATACGTACTTTTTCCCGGTAGACAGGCGACGTAGAACAGTGATTATGACGAAACCCGTGCAAGTTACGGACACGGTTAGCCTCCACACGCAGTACCTCTGGATATTTTTGCGACATCCAGGCCGGTCTTGCTCCACTAGGAGTAGCCAAAAACGCATAGATCCCGTTCTCAGCAAACGAATCCAGGATACGGTCCAGCCATTCGAACGTGAATACGCCTTCCTTAGGCTCCAATGCCACCCAGGAAAAAATGCCTACGGACATCACGTTACATTTAGCCAGTTTCATCAGACGAATATCCTCTTTTAGCACCTCGGGATAATGCTGCCATTGCTCTGGGTTATAATCCGCCCCATGCAGCATACGTGGAACTCGATCACTGATTGGCGGGTATTTGATTATGTTTTGCTGTAACACTATAAATCATCTCCTTTTAACCAATGCGGTTTACTCTTTGACAGAACCAAGCGTCATACCTTTAACAAAATACTTTTGTAAAAATGGATATACAATCAGAATAGGCGCTGCACCAATAAAAATTTGCGCTGCATTCACTGTCGTTTGCGAAAGCAACTCCATCTCTTTGGGACTCATACTCATAGAACTCATATCCTTCTGAATGATTACCGTTTGCAGGAATGTGGCCAATGGATAATCCTTAGCATTGCTCAAATAAAGCAGTCCGTCAAACCATGAGTTCCAGTGAAATACCATACTAAACAAAGCAATCGTCGCAATAGATGGCAGGGATATCGGCAAAAATATACTAAACAAGGTCCGAAAATGACCTGCCCCGTCAATCAGTGCGGCCTCCTCCATCTCTTTGGGTATTCCTCTAAAAAAGTTCAACATGAGGATTACCAGAAATGTATTGACCGCTCCTGGCAAAACAAGAACCCAAAAGCTGTCCATTAGATGAATCTTTTGAATAACCATATAGAATGGAACCAGGCCACCGTTAAAAACCATACTGAATACGAATAGCCATGAATAAACGTTTCGACTACGGAACACAGATGTTTCCTTTGAAAGTGGATAAGCAGCTAAGAAGGTAATGAGTAGCGTCAAGCCAGTTCCCAGCACGGTCCGGAGAACAGAGATCCAGATAGAGTGCAGAAAAATAGGATTATTCATCGTCTTCTTGTAGGCTTCTAATGAAAATTGCACCGGCCACAGTCCAACGAGATTGGCATCTGCTGCTGATTTGGCACTAAATGATACCGCCAATACATGAATCAGCGGAACGATACACATGATGGATAAAAACACAAGCAAACAAATATTAAACACGTTGAAGATGCGATATGTCGTTGTTTTATGATACATGACTCTCCCTCTTTCAGCCTCGTGGAATCAAAATATGCGGTAGCCTGCCCATTTGTAAGCAAGTCGATAAGATACCAGAATAAGAACCATACTAATAACGGATTTGAACAACCCGATGGCGGTAGCAAAGCCCATTTCCCCATTAATTATTGCTGTCCGGTAGACGAACGTGTCAATAATATCGCCTTTTTGGTATACCAACGGATTATAAAGGTTAAAAATCTGGTCAAAACCGGCATTCAGGACATTGCCGAGTGCAAGCGTACCGACAACCACCACCATAGGAATCAGCGAAGGTACAGTAATGTGTAGCGTCTGTCTCCAGCGGCTTGCCCCATCCATCTCGGATGCTTCGTACAACGAAGGATTAATGCCCGCCAATGCGGCGAGAAATACGATGGTGTTGTAGCCAAACTCCTTCCATATATCCGACACAATGACAGTAAAGCGAAACCAGTTATTATCTCCTAGAAAAAAAATGGGCTGGATCCCGAAACTCCCGAGAATACGGTTCATAAATCCATCTGTAGCCAACAGGTCAACCAAAATCCCACCCAAGATTACCCACGACAGAAAGTGTGGCAGGTAGACCAGTGTCTGAATGGAACGCTGAAGTCCAACCTTGCGGATTTCATTGAGAAGTATAGCAAAAACAAACGGAATCAGTAGATTGAAAAACATCTTTAATACTGCGATAATGAGCGTATTCCAGACGACCTGAAGACTGTCTTCCCTTTGAAACAAAAATCGAAAATTGTCTAGTCCAACCCACTCGGAACCGGTTATGCCGAGCCAAGGCTTGTAATTTTGAAAGGCCATCACAATGCCGCCCATCGGAATGTAGCTAAATACAATTAAGAAAATGATGGCTGGCAGCAGCATAATATGAAATGGCCACGTACGTTGCAGACTTCTCATTGCAGTTCCTCCTGTAACTCTCATGTTATACTTCAATTATAGAGACGTTTCCGCTGTCCCGACAGTTCAAAAAACCAACATACATGGCACAAAAGCAATCATTTTTTAGTCTCACCATGGGAGTGAAAGTATATCTCGTATTCATAAAGATAACGCATACATTTTTAATTGATTCTGTTAATCTGTATTAAAAAGGCTGCCCGTTTGGGCAGCCTTCCTACCAGTTTTAACTGTTACTACTTTTCAATGCTTTTATACCATTCGTTCACTTCATTTGTAATTTGTTCGCCTCCGGCAGTCTTCCACGTCTGCACGAAGGTGTCAAAGGCCGAAATCGGCTGTTTACCATAAATAATTTCATTGAAGGTCTGGTTTTCGATTTTGTCCAGATAGTCCTTTTTGGCCTTCATCGTTGGTGTAGTAGGCCCCGTGAACTGATCCTTCATGGAGATGTCCTTTTGTTCCATCAACACCTTGGCAGCCGCAGGAGTACCTTTCCCGTAATTAACCATTACATCCTTCTCTAGACGGGTCTTCGCTTCCCCGCCGTTAGCCAAGCTTAACAAAGCTTTCATTTGGGCATCAGGTATACGCGCACCATCACGAACCAGCAAATAACGAACAGAGTTTACATAACCTCCTGCTATTTTGTCGATAGGCAACAGCTTTCCACTCGCATCCAAATCATAGTCGTAGCCTTTAAACATCCCGTTCGCCAAATCCCCTTCCGGTTTGACATTTGCAAAGTGATCAAACAGGTAATTTTGATAGGTGAAAAAAGCTTCAGGATGCTGCATTTGTTTGTTGATCAGTACGACACCATTGGTGTATTGCGTACCGTGCCGCATGGCTTTGTTGTCAGGCCCCACTGGGATCTTGATCGGCTTCCATACAGCGCTCTTCACATTTTTCACCGTATCCTGGAGCGGCCAGCCACTCATCCAGTATGGACCAGGAATCATACCTGCTGTTCCCGCGACTGTGGGTTCTTTCGTCTTATTCTCATCCCATAATGCTGCTTCCTGAGGGATATATCCCTTTTTAAGCCACTCGCTAAGCTTTTGTAAACCCGGCTTCATGCCAGGCTGCACGGAGCCATATTCCAGACTGCCGTTCGTACCTTTGTTCCACTGTTGCGGGAGTGTACCGTATGCCCCGAAAATCCAGGACGGGTCACCCATCCAAGTGTTCATGGACTTTTTGAAACCGATGCTGAGCGGAATAACTTTGTCCGGAGACAATCCATCCGGATTTTTGTTTTTAAAAGCATCCATCACTTTTTCCAGTTCATCCATCGTCTGAGGGGCCTTCATGCCCAGCTTGTCCAGCCAATCCTGTCGTACCCACAACACATAGTCGTGATTATAGGCGAAATCAAGTACAGGAATACCCATTTTTTTGCCATCCCGACTATACTGGTTCCATACGTTCGTATCCTGATTCATCGCTTGCTTCCAGGAATCCGAAGCATACTTATCGAATAACGGACCCGCTTCTGCAAACATGCCGGAATCGATCATATCCTGCGCCAGTTGCTCATTCTCCGTCCCCAGTACAACGACGTCCGGCATCTCCTGACCTGAGGACATAGCCAAACGCAGCTTGGTGGCAAATGCACCATTCGTATCCGTGACAGACCAGAGTGATTTAATATTAATACCGAATTTCTCTTTAGCCCATTTCGTCGCAACGTTATTTTCGATAGATTCACCATTTTTAAATTTTAAGGCGGGATCTACACCCCATACCGTGGAAATTGTGACTTCCGGATTGTATTTTTCTTTGTATACGTTTTCAGTTTTAGCTGTGCTATTGGTATCTCCACCACTCCCTGTACCAGAGCAGCCCACAAGGCCAACTCCTAATACCATAGTTGCGGCGAGCAACGACAACAGCTTTTTTTTTGAATGAACTCGCATATTGTTCCCCCTCAAAAAATCATTTTCTACTCTTTTATTATAAGAGGGCTTTACTACGCAGCCTATGTCACAAAATAAATATTTCTGCACCTTTCCCAACTGATCTTTACTATTCTCTTCTTGGTCTCATCTTTACTGGTCCCGAAATTCATGTGGAGTCATTCCGTAATGCTTTTTGAACATCTTACTGAAATATTGGGGATTCTGATAGCCCAGTTCGGTTGTAATTTCATAAATTTTTTTGTTGGAATACTTGAGTAGATAAAGAGCCCGCTCCATTCTCATTCGGATGATATAATCTCCCAGACCTTCTCCGGTTTCAGCTTTATAGATTTTCGACAAATAGACCGGATGAAGATAAACCTGATCGGCAATCGTCTTAACAGACAGCTCCTGACCTTTATCCTGGAAGATGAGCTCCTGAACCTGTTTGACCACGTAGCTTTTGGCGCTTTGCTCACTTGCAGACCATTCCGATTTCAGCTTGTTCATCATGGAGAATATCCATTCCTTCAGGTTGGAGAACGATTGAACCATTTTCTGCGCATGCAACGGGTCGAAGCCTGTTTGATCCATCTGCGTAATGAAGCGACCTTGCTTGTGTGCCGTGTACATAAAGGCGCTCGTAACCGAGATAAACAGCTCATATAAATGTTCGCGGGTATACCCTGCTTCCTCTATCTTCCCAAATACACGGTTCAGCTTCGCCTCAGCCTCCTCCCATTGCCTAGACTCCAGTAAATGAGTGAGCGTAGGAGGCATGTATAGTCCCTCCAGCGACTTGACCGACCTGTGAGACTGTTCTGTCTGCTCATCCACAAATAGCAACGTATCCGTCTCCTCCTGGTGGTTCCAGTATAAGGATCTTATCGCCGTCTGATATGCCTTAGGCAGCTCCTCCGGGAACATAAACCAACCTGTTACTGTGACGTAAATGTCCCCTTTCAAGTAATTGCTCACATTTTTCCGAAAGGTTTCGATAGTCGCCCGCAAAATACTACTATGCTCGTCCATACTAATTTCTGTTAATCGCTTCATTTCATGCTGTTCTGGGACATCATCTGATCCTTCTTCATGATCCATACCATACTTTTCCCTATTGTTATTCCAATTTGCTTCTATTAATACAATTAAGCAATCATGTGGCGCTTTACAGTGCCAGACGTGAAAATCGGGTGCGAACACTTCTTCAGCAATATTCCCAATCGCATACTCGATTAAGGATATAGAATGATAATCCATATCAGAAAAATGCTTGCCCATCTGAATGAGCAGCATACCTGCGGGGTGTCCCGTACGTAACATAATTTCGTACTGAGATAACCTATCTTCTATCATTTGTGCAGACAAATCACGTCCAAGTACCAAATCGTGCATTAAGTGGGTGCGCAGCACACCAAAATCCGTCCGGCGGTTATACTGTAATTGATGTACCTTGTTAAAAGCCTCCCATTCTTCCTTTAGCGAATCTATGGCAGCTGATACACATTTCATAAACTCTTCATCATCCACCGGTTTTAAAATATAATCAAAAGCCTTAAGCTGAAGTGCCTTTTTAGCATATTCAAAATCGGCATAGCCTGTTAGTAGCAAACATCGGATATGCGGCCATCGTTCGTTTACCTCAACAATCAACTCTAATCCTGTCATGCCCGGCATACGAATATCCGTAACCAGAATATCAATATCATACGCTTCCAGCACATCCACTGCTGCTAATGCGGAAACCGCTTGATGAACCCTCTCAATACCCAACGCCTCCCATGGAATCGTAGCTGCCAGGCTTTCTGTTACATAGCTCTCATCATCTACCAGTAATATCTGAACCATCAGATCCCTCCATTTTAACCATATTCGAATTTGACGAAGGTTTGAGCTTGATCAAGCTATTCGCCTGCTCTTCTTCTGCTAATAGCGGCCATTTTAAAACGGCACGCAGTCCTCCCAAAGGTGACAATGAGAAGCCCAGTCCGGCGTCTTCCCCAAAATGTAATCGCATTCGCTGATGCACATTCCATAAACCATAGCCGCTTTCCTCTTCCACAGGCTTGTCAAGTGCTGATCTCAGGGATGTTATGGCCTCCCCTCCCAAACCGAGTCCGTTATCATCTACAATCAAGCACATATATGGGCCGATCTGTTCCGTTGTAATGTGGATTATCCCATCCTCTGCTTGAGGTTCTATCCCATGCAGCACCGCGTTTTCTACTAGTGGTTGCACTACAAGCAGCGGAATCAGCAGACTGTTGGCCTGCGGAGAAACATGAATTGAAAATGTTAGCCGCGGCATACGCATCTGCTGAATTTTCAAATAATAATGAACAAACTCGATTTCCTCCGATAAAGGTACCAAATCCCGTTCCTGTCTTGTCGTATAACGATAATACTTGGACAAATTATGAGCCATTGCCACGACCGCCTCATGATTACGCAGCTTCGCCATACTTGTAATAAAAGAAAAACAATTATAGAAAAAGTGTGGATTGATTTGTGACTGGAGCTGCTTTAGACGCGCTTCCTTCACATGTAGCTTCTCAACATATACCTTTTCAAACAGCTCCTGAATCTGTCCGACCATCAAATTAAATTGACGAGCTAGAAAAGCAAACTCATGACTTCCCTTCGGACTCAATCGGACAGCATAGTCCCCATCCTTTAATCTCCGAAATGCCCGCACTAGCTGAAGAATTGGCACTTGCACCTGTGAATGAAGCAGATAAGCACCAATGAAGCCTACCAGCAGCAAGCCAACAACGGTTATATAAAATAGTCGGTTAGATGTGTAAATCGGAGACATCATATCGGACAGAGGCATGTAGTCAATCAAATACCAGCCCGTCGTTTGTGAAAGAACGGCGTGAACAAGGTAACTCTCTTCTCCAACTTTCACGGTCAGATTATCAACTTCATGCAGTCCCATCTTCTCCAGTTTCGTAATCAGCTTACCTGACAGCTCTTCATTGGCAGTACGATTATAGATCACTCCCACGCCTTTTTTATAATAAAAAGGCTCCTTCCGTCCATCACCTTTGAAGCGGTCAAGCATGTCCTGAATATTGCTGCTGTCAAATTCGACCTTAATAATCGTATTAGCGCTATCCAGATTACCAAGTGAAGAAAACGGGGACAATGTATACAATGAAAATATAAACTGATCCTTCCCATATATCTTTTTTTTAGATACCTGCCAGCCGTTTTTAATCACTTGCGTTAATTCTTTCTGATCATAAAAACTGGCTCCTTTTTCTGATACAACACGTCCAAGCGAAGGTGAATAAATATTCAGACTCGTTCTCCAATTCGATGAGCTTTCTTGAAGTCCAAGCTTGGTTTGGATCCGTTTGACAAGGTTAATGCCATCCAGGTTGAGGGTCTTGTCCTTTAAAAAAATCGCTTGAAAACTGGCTACATCAGGATCATGAATCAGCAGATGCGGCCAGGAGGATATCATTTCAATATTCGTATTTACCTGATTTTGAAAAAAAGTCAACTGATTATAATTAGACTGATTCAGTTCCTTACGCAACACGTCTGTCGTTGTCTGGTTCGAATAGACATATAGGATTAGCACAGGAATAAGCAATACGATAACGATAGAGACGATTTTAGTATAAAAATTAAATTTTAACATGTGGTCTATACACATCCTCTGCACAAAAAACAGGCATACTTAAATGGTATGCCAGAGCCCTGACCTTCGTTGCCGTCAGTACATACTATACATTATAAATGGTTGGCGGTGATAAAATGTTTGATGCTAAGCAAATGGAATGGTTCAATCAATTATCCGCTGAAGATCTGGCTATTTTAGGTGCCGGCTTTACTACACTAGGTGATTTTTTTGCTTTTTTGGCATTGATTAGAGCCAAGCAGGAGCCTGCTAAGGATAATAATTTTGTGGCTCTGGTTAGGACCAAACAGGAGCCTACTAAGGGAAAAAAAAAGTAACGATACGATCTCATAAGATTATTATTTGACGACAAATTTTACGCGAGTTCCATCCTCAAACTCATCCAGTTGGTGACTGACCCATGATCCTGCCCCACGATTATCCTTAGGAGCTATGTATTTGACATTTGCACCTTTGCCACCTTCTGCGCACATAGCCATCGGCCATTCGTCACGATCGTATCCTTTACGAGTGGGAACTCCTGCAAGCGAATGCTTGCGATTTTGCTCGGCTCCTTCGCGGTCAATTGTGCATATGGATGATTTCCCCGCCTGAATGGCTTCCTTGATATGCTGCGCCGTTTCAGGATAACGACCTGACGGAAATTGCAGCGTAACCTGAGACGATGAAGGCGGGTTCACTCCTGTCGTTTTCGTAAGAAGATTGCCACCTTCAAACCAATACACGCCAGCAGCTAGCAGCACTAGAGTTATAAAACTTAACAGCTTTTTCTTCAATTCCCCTCTTCCCTCCAAGCTATTCCAGTGGATAACCTTCAATCAAGGAAATCCCCGAACTTTATTTTTCTATAGCATACCCGACTCAATGAGATATCCAGCGGACAAATCCGAAGAAGGCACACCACAGGAGAAGACTGATCAATATTCCCCAAAATAAACCTTTAAAAAGCTTCATACCGCACTGACAACCTTTCCGACTGGGCTTTGCTCTAGTATAACATGTCAGAAAGACTGTTGTCGCAACATGCCCCGCATATAGCTTAATCATAAATATTTTAATTTTAAAATATAATAATTTGAAGATAAATCGGAAGCATTCCGGAAATTAGTCCCATCTCCATTGGAAATGACAATTATGATATAAAAAAAATCACATTTTAATCAAAATTTAATGAAAATTTTCCGAAAATGATGTATAATTATTGACATAATAAAACGTACGAGGTGATCATCATGGCATTATTAAACAGAGTACAGGAGTTAAAATTGCAACTGCCTAGCGAGCATCATAGTATTTCACATTACGTGGAGCATGCGCTGCATTCAATTGACAGTTTTGTTGAGCAACATCGTCAATTTATAGCCGCTCAGGCTTTGTATGGTGAAAAAATTAACGGCACGGAAGAAAGACTGTTCCGAGATACCATTTCCGAGATTAAAGCTCAACTGGTGGCCACGCTGGAAAAGACGGTTGAAGACTTCTCACACAAAGGCGACAAACACTGGAAGAACCATTATCAGGACGGCGTAGAATAAGTTGAAAAATAACCCCTGGTCATTGATTATCGACCGGGGTTATTTTTGCATAAGCGATATGCGCAATATATGAAGACTATTTTAACACTCTGACAGAGGTGGCTACAGTCTTACCGTTAAAAACCACTTTAATACTGGAATTTCCGTAAGCCAATGCCTTCACCTGTCCCCCGCTAACCTGTACGATAGAAGGCATGGAGGAAGTCCATACCGCTGAACTTGTCACATTGGTAATTGCGCCTGTGTCATAAACCGCATTAACACTCAGCACTTGAGAGGAACCGTTCGGAAGCTTCAAGTTCTTGTTACTCAATACCAGCTTGAGCAGCTTAGGTGTAACCTTGATCTCAATGTTAAACGACTTATTCTGGTATGTGCCCGTAATCGTCGCTGTTCCAATCCCTACCGCTTTGATGGCTGAACCTTTTACAATCACCACGGAAGCATTGGATGTAGTCCATTTCACTTTGTTACTGAGCGTCACTTTTTTACCATCTGTATATGCACCGATGACCTTGACGGATTGGCTTCCCTTCAAATTCATGTCAGCGCTTGAAAGGCTTGGCGTCAACGTAGAAATAGTTCCTTCTACGATGACAGGCACTTTCACATATTTATTCAAATACATAGCCTTAATTCCAGAGTTACCACCACTTACTGCTTTTACCTTGCCATTTCCCACTGTTACGGCCGCAGTAGTACCCACCCAGCTTACCTGATTCGTAACATCGAGCGTACCACCACCAGCCATTTGAGCTTTTACCGTGGGAACACTCACTTCTTGTCCGGCTACCAGCACATACTTTTTCTCGGAAGCGGTCAGCTTGAGAACTTTGTATTGCACGGTTACCGGAATATCCAGCTTGATGGCACCCAATGTAGCTGTCAATGTCGCGCTACCCGGGCTCACTGCAACCAGCTTACCGTCTGCGATTTTGACAACACTTTCATTGCTCAGGCTCCATTTTACATCAGATTGTACTGCTTTTTTGGCTCCATTGACCAAGTAAGCAGATATGCTCGGAAGAGCCGTTTTGCTTCCTGTTTCGAGAGATAAGCTTGCTTTGCTAGATATCAGTTTTTCAATGGTCGGCAATACGCTGACCTTCACGGTCTTACTCAAACCGTGATAGGACACAGTAATTACCGAATTTCCTGCGTCCATTGGGCTAATTTTCCCTTGCTCCACTGTGGCAACCAGCGGATTGGAGGAAGTCCATTCAGCCGTACTGGTGACATCCGTTTTACCTCCGGTAAGGTTCACATCGGTCGCATTGACCTGAATTGGTGAACTACCCAGGAAGACCGATTGGGAAGCGGATGGACTCAATATTAATGCCTGGGAAGAGGAACGTACATACACGATCGTTTGTGCTTTGAGTTCATCTTTGCTTGCTTTAATGTAAGTCATGCCCTTGGCAAGCGGTCGAACCAGACCATCTTCCACTGTAGCCACGGACGGATTCGTGGATGTCCATTCCACATCGGATACTTTTTCTGTACCGCCCGCCGTAAGCGTACCTTGGACGATCAATTTCTTCGAATCTCCGCCCACCACCAGATTTAAGGGACCGGATGGATCTATTTGCAGCTTGCTGTAAGGCGATTTAACCGTAATCGTTGTGCTTACCGTTTGCTGTTCATATGTGGCAACAACCTTAATCTGCCCTTTTGATACTGGAGTAATGAGTCCCTTATCTACCTTTAATATGCTTGAGTCTCCAGAGATCCATGCTGCCTTTTGGGTAACATCCTCTTTATCAGACTCTGTCACATTCCACACTTTTAATTGGGCAGGGCTTCCACCCAGATTCAATGTAGTCGTATTTTGACTGTCCCACTGTACCGTAGAGGTCTTGCTCTCCTCTGCCGCCTGGATCAAACCCGCTGGCAATGCTGCAAATAAAAACATCAGCACAGCAAGTAAGAAGGTACTCCGTTTGCTCATACGTTTCATACGTTCCATTCGTTTCTCTCCCTTAGTTTCAGCTCTATAAAATAGGATATAATTAACAATCCCATTACCTTTATCGGTAAACAGCTACTTAATTTGAACCCTTAGGAAGAAAAAAGGTGGATTATAACAGTTAAAGTTCTCCGTGTAGCGACCTGACCACGAACAAATGATCCTCCTTGGACAAGGTTTGTCCATCATCCAGAACGACATCACAATCCGTGTGACTGGTCAATTTTGTGTTGTAGGCAATCAGATGGTCTTCTTTCCAAACAGTCACCGCCGATTGAAAAAGAATGGCATTATCGAACTGCAATGGAACGCTCATCACATAACCGATAGAATTTAGCTTCGCCGGATGACGGCTTCTGCGCTCACGCCCAGGAGGGAGCATCGAAATATACGTAATATTTTCAAAAGGAATAGACAACATCTTCGGGCCTAAAATAACGCACTTGTGCGTGTCATCCCATTTTTCAATCGTGCCGCGCATCTTTTGGGTATGACCGTTGTTGCCGTGATATAAAATGACCTGACGTCCCTTCCATTGACGCATGTCCTCACCTCCAGTGCTAGCGGTTAGGAATCTCCCACCGAATCGCTTCCATTCCATGCTCCAGCAAAAATGCATTGGTTTGCGAAAAAGGCTTGCTGCCGAAAAAGCCCCTATGAGCCGCCAAAGGACTCGGATGGACGGATTTTAAAACCAAATGCTTGCTCGTATTCACAAAGCTTGCTTTCTTCTGAGCATGGCTTCCCCACAAAATGAACACTACTGGCTGCTCACGTTCATTAATCGCCTCAATAACGGCATCCGTGAAACGTTCCCAGCCTATTCCCTGATGAGATTGCGGTTGTCCTTCACGCACGGTCAGCACATTGTTCAGCAGCAGCACTCCCTGCTCTGCCCAAGGAACCAGGTAGCCCTGATTGGGAATGGGAGTGCCGATATCATCACGCAACTCTTTATATATATTTTGCAGAGACGGCGGTGTACGCACACCTGGTCTTACGGAAAAGCTCAAGCCGTGGGCTTGTCCCTCTCCATGATAGGGGTCCTGTCCCAATATAACCGCTTTGGTAAGATGATATGGTGTTAATTTGAGTGCAGAAAACAAATCTTCCTTTGGAGGGTAGACTTTATGTATCTTGTATTCGCGTGCTAATGTATACCTCAATTCATTGAAATAAGGCTTTTCTACCTCTTCTCGCAAAACTTCATCCCAATCATTACCAAACATAACTCCCGTCTCCTCTCGATATATGGGTCCCGAAATGTTTAAACTGTTTATTCACAAAAAAATAAGCTGGTCTCCCTCATCCGGAGCCAGCCTATTTATTCGTTACCTGTGTTACATGCCGAAGGACCAGGATAGAAACCATACGATAATCAGCTACCGTTGGTTCTAAATTCGATTTCCTTATTATAGCATTAACGATAATGGTGTCAAGTAACTGTAAGCCCAAATCCACACGGCACCTCATAAAAATCAAGAGGTTGGCCCAGCATAGTCGGTTAAGCCTTATGAGCTTTTAGATATTCCAGTGCGTTATACAACATAACGGCTGCTTCCGCA
The DNA here is from genome assembly GCF_005217525.1 of Paenibacillus terrae. Lineage (GTDB taxonomy): Bacteria > Bacillota > Bacilli > Paenibacillales > Paenibacillaceae > Paenibacillus > Paenibacillus terrae_C. Next base: position 1,031,095 of record NZ_PNXQ01000016.1, read on the forward strand.
CGTGTAATCTCGCTTTTTGGATTAAATTTTTTACTTGCATCCAGGGTATTAACCTTGTATATCAGCGAACGCTGGATGCTGCCTTGATACGATGGCTCCAACTTGCTATCATCGGCAATCGTTACAGGTGCAATTTTGATCATCGGCAGGCTACCTGCTTTTTCCATGCCCTGAATCAGCATATGGGTGAACTCTTCCTTGGTCAGCGTTTTTGAAGGATCGATATCTTTAGGAATCTCTACGCCATTATAATGCGCGTTGATAAAGGCTTCGGCATACCATGCGGTATCCTTAACATGGGTGAACAGTCCGCTGGCCTGTGGCGCCTTATTAAAATCAATAGCAGCCAAACTGAGCTGAAACCCGCCGGAGATCAACTGAATGCCTTGGGCAGCAGTCACTCTAGAGGCGGGGAGAAACTGCGTATCAGAGACCCCTGTGAGCAAACCCTGATTTTGAAGGGAAATGATTTTGTCTTTGCCGCTTATGCTGTCCAAATCCCTGAACGGATTGCCCGCCGCAAACATTTGACCTCCAAAAGAGAAGGAAAGAAGCAATACTGTGGTCATGGCTGCGAATGCGCTTTTTCTCATATTCATGTAAGTTCCACCTTGTAGTTGAATTAGGCCGCCTGGCCATTAACAACCTCTTTGACGTAGTTCAGGATGGAAAGGTTGCAAGCGATCTAACAGAGATTCGGATGAAGATTGCGGAACGCTCAATTCTTATCTTTCACGCCAATCACGATGACATCCCCCTCAAAATTATGCATATCAATAACCGTTACATTGTCCTGAAACGCTACCGAAGCTGCTGCAAATCGGCGGTATTCCAGGTCGAGAATCGTAAAGTCATATTCTCTGAGATCAGCGTCTAGCTTCAGGACCGTGTTCACCGGCACATAAATAGCAATTTTTTCGAAGCCTCTGGTTGAGGCAACTCGAATCTCTTCCGTGTTCTTAAGTACTATGTTCCAAGGCTGCAAATCTACCAGTCCGTATATCTGGAACAGCCACTTCGCGAATCCATAATCCCACGCTCCCTCAAATTTAAGGGCAGCCTGCCATTCATAGGGGCTATCAAAACCTTCCCCGGTAACTCCAAAGCGCTTCCCTTTTTTGTGCCAGCTCCATATTCCATGTGCTCCGTAGGTTACGCCGGCTCCCGCACCGGACAAAAGACTTTGCCATGCAGCTTTACGCACGTCGGCACGGCCGAAACGACCGTATTCTCTCCGGCTGTATCCCATCATCTCGTAGCAAGGTTCCGAGTTTAGCACAGGCCGTGTTACCCGCTTGTTGTAGAAGTCCAACGCCAAGGTGTAGGCCTTGGACTGAAACTGCGAATTGTGACCTGATTGGTACATGTAAAAGTCCAAATTAGGATCGTTAATGAACTCATCCGGCAAATCCGCCAGTCTACCCTGAATGTGCAGAGTAGTCAAGCACTCTGGACTATGTGTCTTCACAACGTGAAGTGCGGTGCGGTAATACTCGTTCGCTCGCTCTGACGGGAAGTCAGTATCCCCGCTCACGATATAGATAGGGTGATACTTTGAGAATCGGTCTGCCGCGTAACGCACATACGGTTCTACCGCCTCCAGAGGCATCTTTTTCTCATCACGAAGCTTGGCCGCCCATGTATCCGGGATGTAATTGCACCAAAGCAAAACAAGCGCGGGTACAAATCCCTTGCTCACCGCCATCTCGACCATTGTCTCCGCCCTGTCAAAATAGTCTGGATTCAGCGAATAAAAATCGTAGCTCCCGTCCTCAATCCGTTCGAACGGTTCGTAATCCAAATCACTGCCGCTGGCATCCCACTGACGCAGCAAATTGATTTGCAGAACATTAAACCCCTGGCTACTTCTGTAGTCAAGATAATCAGCCCATTCCTCCAGTGAGATGTTGGTAAATGCGCTCCATACGGTATCCGCCAGATAAAAAAATGGAACTCCTTCATTGACAAAGTAACGTTTGTTCTCCGCTATGCCAAGCTTTATCATACGGCATCCTCCTTATTGCTGTAATGACAGAAAACGGCGAACAGTTCGCCGCTTTCCCTTTTATTGCTCATTTATGAAGTAACGATACTAGCTTGGGCTCCAGCCGTTCCCTCCTGCTCTGACTTCTCCTGTGCTTCGCGTTCCCTGTTCAACGCTTGTTTATCAAGCGTTCTAAAGAACGGATAGTAAATCAACATACAAACGGGAATGAGCAAAAGCTGTGCAGCTGCAAGTCTCCAGCTCCCCTCAATAAAGCCCAGAGCAAAAATAGGAGTGCCAAATGCCGGGTAAATTCCGATGGGTGCAGGCAGCAAGCCCGCAGTTGTCGCAAAATAACCGAGGACGGCGCAGACGATAGGAGCAACGATAAACGGAATAGCCAGGAGCGGATTCAAAACAACTGGAATTCCGAAAATGAGTGGCTCGTGAATCGAGAAGAAAGTCCCCGGAAGGCCGAGCTTGCCAATCGTGCGTAATTGCTTGCTCTTGGCCAAGAAGACCAGCAGGAGAGCGAAGCCCAGCATCGGCGCATAGTTTGAGAAGATATACCAGAAAGCCAGCCCGATAATGTTCGGTAGCGGAGCTCCCGCCTGGAAAGCGTCGAGATTGGCAAGATCCAGGCTCATCCAGATCGGTTTGACAATGGCAAGCGTTACAATTGCGCCGTGGATTCCGAACATCCAGAGCACCTGCATAATGATGAGGGCGACAATCATAGCCCCCAGTGATCCACCCAGTCCTTCCAGTGGCACTTGCAGATAGGTATAAATAAACTCATGGACCGTACCGAATGACGTATGCATGAACAGACCGGAAACGATAACGAATGCCATAGCTACGAGTATCGCTGGAATTAATCCTGAGAATGTTTTGACAACGGTTGGAGGTACTCCTTCGGGCATTTTAATGGTCCAGTTGCGATCGACAATCCAGATATACAATCGGGAAGCCAGCAAGCCAACCAACATAGCGACAAACAAACCCTGCGCACCAAGCCACTGAAGTGGAAGCGCCCGGACTTTATCGAATGTTTGAATCGGCGTCAAAATAAGAAACGAGAGCAGTGCCGTTGCTGCCGGAACCAGCGGGTCCTTGTCAAAAGCTTGCGCCAGTCTGTAGGCGATGAAGAAGACTGCATAGAGGGCGATGATGCCAGTTGTCATCGTCGATCCTAATCCGATAATACCCTTAATGGGTGCGATGAGGTTCTGGTAAGGCTCCCAGGCAAGTGCGGAGAAAAGCGTCGAAAATGCTCCAATAATCAAAAAAGGAAGGGTGGACATCAGTCCATTTGATATAGCGCTCATATAGCGATTTTGCTGAATTTTCCCAGCGTATCTTTGTAATTTATGCGATAGTTTTTTTTCGTTAGCCATATTCCTTCAACTCCTGCTTTAGAGTTTCATCTGTTGTACTATAATCTAGAGAACGCTTCCATTTGAGGAAATCACATTTTTGTACCAATGGAAGCTGTTCTTGCGAATCCGCCGCAATTGTCTCAGGTTGAACTCATCCCGGTCAACATAGACGAATCCGTAACGTTTGCTTACTCCCTGGTGGGTGCTGACCAGATCAATTGCGGACCAAGGACAATAACCAAACAGCTCCACCCCGTCCGTAATAGCCAGCTGGCATTGCTCGATATGTTTGCGCAAGTAATCGATGCGGTAATCATCTCTTACGACATCGCCCTCTTCCAAGGAATCAAAAGCCCCCAGTCCATTCTCGGTAATGATCAGCGGTAGCTGGTAGCGGTCATAGATCTTCCTAAGAGTAACACGCAAGCCTGCCGGATCAATTCCCCAGCCGAACTCCGTTCGTTCCAGGTACTCATTTCCACTCCCAGCAAAAACACCCACTTCTCCAACTGAGATTTGCTGATCCCCCATCCCGCCTTTTTCTGCCGAATTCTGGGTACTGGCTTTGACCGTTGCAGAGCTGTAATAATTAAAAGCGATAAAGTCTGGCTTCGCGGCGGACAGAATACTCATATCACCTTCTTGAATCTCAGGCGTATAGCCTTTTTCCTCGAAGTAGCTCCAGACCAGCGTATTGTAACGGCCAAACACTGCCATATCAAGGTATAACCAATTGCGGATTGCGTTGAAGTTATCAGCCGCCAGCACATCTTCCGGACGCGAAGACGCTGGATATACGCACGAGATGTTAGGGGCCGGTGCCACTTTAGCTTCAGGTAACATTTCTTTGCACAAAATCATCGCCCTGGCTTGGGCCAGAAGCATATGATGATTTTGCTGATACAATTCCTTTTTCGGATTCTTCAGGTTCGGGTCCAACGTTCCCAAAGCGGAACCGTGCAAAATCATCATGTTTTGTTCGTTAATAGTTAACCAATATTTCACCCGGTCCCCAAAGTGTTCGAACAATGTCTTCGCATACGTTTCAAATGCATTGATTGTACTACGGTTCGACCATCCGCCTTCTTTTTCCAAAGCTGCCGGAAGATCAAAATGATACATGGTCACGATCGGTTCGATCCCGTATTTTAATAACTCATCAATTAAATGGTTGTAAAACTGTATGCCTTTCGGATTCAATTCCCCTGTTCCCTGCGGATAAATGCGGGTCCAGGCCACCGAGAAGCGATAAGCCTTGAAGCCCATTTCCGCCAGTAAGGCAATGTCTTCCTTATAGTGATGGTAATGATCGCTTGCCACCTTATAATCAGTGATCCCTTGCCGGGGCGGACGGGTGTCAATAACAGACGGACCTTTTCCGTCCTCGTTCCATGCTCCTTCAAACTGATAGGCCGAGGTCGATCCACCCCATAGAAAATTGGAGTCAAACGCTTTCAATTTATGATATTTCATTTTGACCACCTTCAATGAAAAAGTGTTGATCTATTTGTACAGACGATTATAGATTTAAGGCTTCGGCAAGTACCTTTTCACCATTCATCATGCCATAATCCATTCTGTCGATTACGCTTACCTTGATGCCTTTAGGCTCGTATTTGGTTTTAAAATCGTCTTCCAAATAGCCGACCTGCGGTCCAATCAGCAGTACATCCGTTTTGTCCGCATACTCTTTAAAGGAGCTTTCGGAAGTAGCTCTGATCTCAACCTCAACATTTTGAGCCTGTGCAGCCTTCTGCATTTTCTGCACCAGCATACTTGTAGACATTCCCGCTGCACATACGAGCGTAATTTGTTTCATTGGTTATTCCTCCCCGATAATGGTGTGATGGATACTGATGCTTCGTAACGGTTCAATCTGCTGTAAAGTTCCACGATATGTCTCGCCAGATCCTTGGTCGTAATGGCAGACATGAGATGGTCTTGTGCATGCACCATGAGCAGTGTCACTTCATGAGTTGTCCCACCCGCTTCCTGCTGGATCAGTCGCGTCTGCGATTTATGCGCTTGGACCAGTTCGTTCTTGCATTCTTCAAGACATTCTGCTGCCTGCTCCGCATTACCCTTCTCGGCAAAGCTGATGGCTTCCATAGCTTTACTCTTCGCAATACCCGAATTTGTTATAAGTCCCATTATGATTTCCTGATACTCATCCATTGAATTCACCCCATGCATTTCATCTCTTTAGCTTACAGATTCAGTGTATACGATTCTTGCCGACTTCTAAACGCAACCCTTTTCCACTAGAAGCGGAAATGCTTACAATGGAAAAAAATAGCAAAACTCCGCACGATGCTTGTTCAAAATCCAAGCAGATGTCGTGCAGAGCTTTATTTTAATACAGTTTATGTTTGACAATAATTTGAGCAAAATCCCCGTAGGTTTTGCATTCCAGCATTTGCTGGATAATATCGGAGTCATCGACTAGCCCCATCAGATGCTTATACATTTTCGCCGGAGGCTCGTCGCCATTTTTGTTAATACTGAGCAGGCAGACGAATTGCACGGGCTTACCGGACCAATCTATGGGAGATTTCAGTGTACAGACCGCCCATACCGTCCGGTTGCTTTGCGGAATAATGGGATGAGGAATGGCTACCAGATTTCCGTAAGCCGTAGGAGCAGCATTTTCCCTTTCCAGCACCAATCCGATGAATCCCTCGGAAGAGCGGATCAATCCGGAAGCATGCATTCTTTCTCCCAAAAAAGTAATAATCTCTTCTTTTGTAGTGAAGTTTTGTCTCAGAAACACAAGCTCTTCCATAATGTAGCGGAAAGTAAATTCGCCTTCATCCGTCAGCAGCTCTTCAATCTTATCGATGTCACCGCCGCCAAGCAGAGTCTGAACTACCACGACCGGAACGGATAATGTCTGCGGGATTGGAACTGTGCTTACCACAAAATCAATGCCATGCAAAGGAACCTGCTGCAACTTGTAATACTCGGTCGTGCCAGCAACCTCAAGCCTTTCACCGAACTTGCTACGTAACTTGTAATACAGCAAGCGGGCACTTCCAACACCCGAAGTGCATACGACAAGGCAGCGTTTAGGTCTGTTGTTCATCTGCTGCCTCTCCATGGCGGCCCCGATATGAATCGCCAAATAACCCATTTCTGTCTCTGGTATAGCCAAATTCAGTTTGCTCTCGATCAACTTGGCACCTATGACCCCCGCCTGAAAAGCCAAAGGATAATTATTCTTCACATGATCCAGCATCGGATTACGGATATTCATCCCATATTTTACGCGGTTTAGCGCCGATTTCAGATGAAGACATATGCCCATTAACAGTTCTTGATCCCGGCTGATATTCAGGTTAAAACCCCTGTCAATTTCAGCCAGCATTTCTCTGCCAAGCTCATAAATTCCCCGATCCAAGAGCTTCTGAGGTCCCGCCTCTTCTGTCTGTTGCTCCGTAACTCCCTCAAACCACTTGTTCCCGGCCAGATGCATGGCGATATAAGCAACCTCATCCTCCGGAAAGATCAAATCCATTTGCTTTTCAATGTGGCTAACAATATGTTCAGCGGCTCGAAATTCCTCGGTAGCCCGAAAATCTTCCCTTTCATCGGAAAACATTGCGACCCGGTTCCCATCGCGAATACGCTTGCAAGCTATAGCAATATGAATGGACAGGTTGTTGAAGGCAACATCCGACAAAGTGACCCCGTGGTTCTGGATTTGCTCCAGAATAATACCGCGAATGAGTGTCATTTCCCAAGGGGTAACCATTCTCGATGCGGCCTCCACGCCCCCAGTCCTTTCTTCTTCAGAACGGTTGACGATGAATTCAGACATGCAGAAACGTAAGCGAACCTCGTCGCCCCTCAGCTTGACACCGTAATTCGGGCGCTTATCAATGCCGATTCCGTAAGCCTGTAGCATATGCTTAACCTCTTTGAAATCATTTTGTACGGTGGATTTGCTAATGTATAACTCATCCGCCAACTCTTCCAGCTTCAAATAATTTTCTGTAAGCAGGAGGCGCGAGATTAAATAACGCTGTCGGTATTCAGGAGAATTGGGATCATCCGGTTCGTTATACAGGAACAACTGCTGTAGGAGCGTACGAAAGCTGCGGTCGTCCGTGATTTTCAGTTCATACCCCCTTGAACGAACAGGTTGAATCGATGCTCCATGCTTGGCCAGAAATTCATCCAGTTCTCTGATATCGCTACGTACGGTACGTGAAGTAACCTGGATCAACTTTGCCAGATGCTCGCTCTTGACAGGAGTGTCCGCAGCCAGCAAATGCTGTAGAATCGAAACCATTCGCGTATTCATTCAAGGTGACCCCCCGTTCTTTTGTCCAAATCTATCCTCCACTCAGGCCTGCTCGGTTAGCTCGCCTTTAGGTACGAAAGTGGCAGGAGCAGCACAGGAATTGCGCTCTACAAATTTCGTATCCACTGTGATTTTTGCTGTAACCTGCGTTCCCTGCTCAATAGAATCGGTCAGGAGATCGACAGCCAGAACAGCCATTCTTTCTTTTTCTACATGAATGGTTGTTAGCTCCGGCGTAACAATGACCGATTCCGTAATGTTGTCAAAGCCGATAATTGAAGTATCCTGCGGCACCCGGATGCCAAGCTCGCTCATGGTCTTCATAGCGCTGATAGCAATATAGTCGCATTCGCAGAACCAGGCCGTTGGCAAAGTTTTCCCGCTCTCCAGATAAACGGTTAGCTGCCGATTCAGATCCTCCTGCGAAGTAAGAATGGTTGGCGCTACAGCCAGCATTTGTGCCTCCGGAATCTTCAGCCCCCGTTCCATGAGTGCCGACAAAAATCCGCGTTTACGTTCCTCAAAATTATGAATTCGTACATTTGAAGCAATATAACCGATTGAGGTATGACCCATGTCGCATAAATAAGCTCCTGCCTGATAAGCACCCATAACATTATTAATCTGGATAAATTGTACGGGAAGCGTATCAAAGCAGGTATCCAGCACAATCAGATTCTGCAGCTCGGCATGAATATCACTGATCTGCTCACGGGTCAGATTGGTTCCCAGAACAATGGTGCCTGCGCTGCGTTTCTCCTCTGCAACCATCTGGATATCCCTCTGGAAAAATTCTACGTCGACCGTCGAGAAGATCAACGAATACCCTTTTTGTCGGCAACGTTCCTCAATAAACTGGATTAATTCTTTAAAAAATGGCTGCTGATAGTATTCCTCAAGGACAATACCCGAATTTGTACACACGAGAAAAAGCAAGGACTTATCACTTCTTGAAGCCGTTATCGTCTTGCTTTTGGGACTGTATCCTGCCTCGTGGGCTACCTGGAGAATACGTTCACGCGTATCCGGGCCAATACCCGGCTTGCCGCTGAAGGCCAGTGAAACAGCTGATTTGGATACGTTGGCCAGCTTAGCGATGTCTTCCATTTTCATGCCCTAATTCTCCATTCTAAATAAGATGAACACAGCAGTGAAGTGAATAAGTGAAGTTTACATCGAATTGAGATGTGATGCAATGGTTAGCTGAATTTATTTATATTTGTTTAGATATTTGTTTAGTTATTTATTTAGATTTTCGCAACTAAATATCACCGAATAATTCATTGACACCGTTTTAATTCGATGTTACTATGGCCTCGACATAGAAATAGTCATTGAATTTAGTTTTTAAAACTAAACTAATTTAATTTTGTTTAGTTTATTTATTCTATTTTGTTCAGCAAATGTTGTTTATTCAAGTACAGAGGAGACATGATCATGAAGAAATTAAAGTTGGGTTATGCTCCGACGCGCCGATTTACGTTCAGCGCCGACGATGCCTTTAAGTACAAAGTGGAAATTCGCAAGAAAATTGAGAGCTTTGGCATGGATATCGACATTGTAGACCTGGAGGGCCTTAATGAGGAAGGCTTGCTGTATGACGACCATATAAACGCGGATTTAATTGCAAAGCGATTCAAAGAGGAAGAAGTCGACGCAGTTTTTTTCCCACATTGCAACTTTGGTACAGAAGATACTGTAGCTCGTGTAGGCAAGGCGCTCGGCAAGCCTGTCCTGCTGTGGGGACCGCGGGATGAAGCGCCGCTTGCGGACGGCATGCGCCTTCGCGACACCCAATGCGGTATTTTCGCCACAGGTAAAGTGCTTCGAAGATTCAACGTTCCCTTTACCTATGTAACGAACAGTTGGGTGAATGATCCGGTTTTCGAAAGAGGCTTTACCAACTTTGTGGCTGCCGCCAACGTCGTGCGCCAATTCAAAAGCTTACGCATTCTCCAGATTGGCCCACGCCCTGCTTCGTTCTGGACGATGATGTGCAATGAAGGCGAACTGCTGGAACGCTTCGGTATTGAGATTCACCCCATTACCATTGTCGACATTCAGCTTAGAACCAAAAAAATCGCCTCCAGCAATAGCTCCGAGCTTCTGGAAACGATGGATTACATTAAAGAAAAACTCGATTACAGTGAAGTGACCGAAGATGACGTAAGACGGATAGCTGCTTTAAAGGTCGCCATGAAATCCTTCGCCCGTGAGACGGGAAGCAGCGCTATCGCAATCCAGTGCTGGTCCTCTTTGCAGGATGCCATATCCATTATGCCGTGTCTGGCCAACGCAATCCTGACTGACGAACAAATTCCGGTTACTTGTGAAACAGATATCCATGGAGCCATTACTTCCATTATGGTGCAGGCTGCCTCCATGAACACAATGCCAACCTTCTTCGCAGATATTACTGTTCGACATCCTGAGAATGATAACGGCGAACTTCTCTTCCACTGTGGCAATTTCCCGGTCTCGCTCTCTGTAGAGAACAAACCGAAGTTACGCAAGCATTTTCTCTTCGACGACCATTCTCCCGGAACGCATGAAGGCGAAATCCGCGGTGGCGGTATGACCATTGCCCGATTTGACGGCGACCACGGTGAGTACTCCATGTTCCTCGGGCGTGCCCGGGGTATTGAAGGTCCTTATACCCGCGGCTCCTACGTATGGGTGGAAGTAAACGATTGGCCGCTGTGGGAGGAAAAACTCGTAAAAGGGCCTTACGTCCATCATTCCGTAGGTATCCACGCCAATGTGATCCCGGCCATTTATGAGGCCTGCAATTATATACCCGGCCTGACGCCTGATCCGGTCGATCCCACAGAACAGGAAATTCAAAGCTGGCTTAGAGGATCCGATCTCGCCCGTAATAAGCACCCGAACATTCACGTTTGAGACGTCTAAAGCGACAAAGCCCATCCCTATAATATCTATCTTGAGGAGGACATTATGGAAATCCAGGAACTGAAAGTCAAAGCCGCACAAATCCGCATGGACCTGCTAACCATCATTCACCGCGCCAAAACGGGACATACGGGGGGATCGCTGAGCAATACAGACATTTTAACGGCTTTATATTATGAAATCATGAACGTTGACCCTGCTAATCCAAAATGGGATGACCGTGATCGCTTTATCGCCAGCAAAGGGCATTCCGTAGAATCTCTATGGTGTATTCTGGCCGACCGGGGCTTTTTCCCAAAAGAAGAGCTGGAGACCTATAGCCAGTTCGGTACCCGACTCATTGGCCACCCGAACAACAAGGTTCCAGGGATTGAAATGAACACCGGGGCCCTCGGCCACGGTCTGCCCATTTCCGTAGGCATGGCACTAGCTGCCAAGCGGGATGACCGTCCTTACCGTGTATTTTGTCTAATGGGAGACGGCGAACAGGCCGAAGGCTCCAACTGGGAAGCCGCTATGGCAGGCTCTCATTATAAGCTGGATAACCTGATCGGCATTATCGACCGCAACCGACTCCAGATCAGCGGTGCTACCGAAGAAGTCATGGGACTGGAGCCGCTGGAAGAGAAGTGGACTGCCTTCGGCTGGAACGTCGTCTCTATCAACGGCAACAATATGGAAGAATTGCTTAAGGCATTCAGGTCCGTCCCTGAAGTAGCGGGAAAGCCAACGTTAATTATGGCCAATACCACCAAGGGCAAAGGCGTATCGTTCGCCGAAAATGTCCCGGCATGGCACCACCATGTGCCTAATGATAAAGAGTTGGAGCTGGCTCTCACAGAGCTAAAGGCAACAATCGAAGAATTGACGCAGAAAGGACAGGTGCATTAAGCATGAATAAAATTCCTAATCGCCAAGTAATCTGTGACACACTGCTGGAGTTGGCCAAAGACGACCGTGATATCATGGTACTGGCCAGCGATTCGCGTGGTTCTGCTGCAATGGCTCCCTTTGCCAATACATTCCCGGAGCAGTTCGTTGAGGTCGGCATTGCCGAACAGAATATCGTAGGCATGTCTGCAGGCCTGGCCCACAGCGGCAAAAAACCGTTTGTGACTTCACCAGCCTGCTTCCTCAGTATGCGCAGTATTGAACAAGTCAAAGTTGACGTTGCTTATTCGCGGACAAATGTGAAGCTCATCGGCATTAGCGGAGGCGTCAGCTACGGGGCGCTTGGCATGTCACACCACTCCGTGCAAGATATCGCAGTAGCCCGGGCAATTCCGGGACTGGCGATTGTCCTGCCTGCTGATCGTCACGAAACGAAGAAAATGACCGAAGCGCTTGTAAAATATGACGGCGGCGTATACGTGCGAATCGGGCGTAATCCCGTTGAGGACGTTTACGAAACCGATGATTACCCATTCGAAATAGGCAAAGCTATAACTGTGAGAGAAGGCAAAGACGTTACAATTATTGGTGTCGGTGAAACCGTGCGAATCGCACTCGATGCCGCCAAGGCACTCAACGACGAAGGCATATCCGCCCGGGTAATCAACATGCATACAATCAAGCCGCTGGATGAAGAGGCGATCATTACCGCTGCACGTGAAACTGGACGCATCATTACCGTTGAGGAACATAGCATTTACGGCGGTCTCGGCGCAGCGGTGGCAGAAATTGTTGTGCAGAATCACCCGGTTCCTATGAGAGTGCTCGGCATCCCGGATGAGCCGGCGATTGCCGGTAAATCGGCGGAAGTTTTCCACCACTACGGCATTACGGGTGACAATATCAAACAAATTGCATTCGAATTGATTAATAAGTAGAGGGCGAAGCATATGGAGCACAATCAACAATATATATTGGCCATCGACCAGAGTACTTCAGGCACCAAAGCACTCCTTGTAGACCATCAGGGTACAGTAATCGCCCGCAGCGGGATGGAGCATAAGCAATATTACCCCCATCCCGGCTGGGTAGAGCATGATCCGCTCGAAATTTATGAAAATGTCAAAATAACGGCCCGCAGCGTATTGGAGCAAGCATGCGTCCACCCGTCCGCACTAGCTGCGCTGACAATCACCAATCAACGCGAAACGGCACTGGTGTGGGATAAGACGACTGGTCAGCCAATATATAATGCTATTGTCTGGCAATGCCAGCGTACGGCGGACCTGTGCGCCGAGCTGAAGCAAGCTGGCCACGAAAGCACTATCCACGCCAAAACAGGGCTTATGCTTGACCCTTATTTCTCCGCTGCCAAGTTCAAGTGGATCATTGAACATGCGGAAGGAGCTGCCAACCTGCTGGCTGAAGGGAGGCTACTTGCAGGGAACATGGACAGTTGGCTGGTCTGGAAGCTTACCGGCGGCAAAAAACATGCAACCGACTATACAAATGCCAGCCGTACATCGCTGTTCAATATCCACACGCTGGAGTGGGATGAAGAGCTTGCTCAGTTGTTTTCCGTTCCTTCTTCCCTGCTGCCCGAGGTTAAACCATCCGACGCTATTTTCGGATATACGGCAGATTGCGACCTTTTCAATGAGAAAATACCGATTTCGGGCGTCATTGGAGATTCACAAGGGGCATTGTATGGGCATCTGTGTTTCAAGCCCGGAACAGCCAAAGCAACCTTTGGCACGGGCACCTCTGTATTAATGAACGTAGGGAATCATCCGGTGGATGGCGGTGACGGACTTGTAACCGCTATCGCCTGGGGGGCCGGCGGAACTGTTACGTATGCACTTGAAGCCATCATCCGGACAACAGGTGACAGCATCAAATGGACGCAGGACAACTTAGGACTGTTCTCTACCTTTGAGGAAATGCAGCGCTTAGTCGAAAGCGTTCCTGCAAACGATGGTGTCTATCTTGTGCCTGCCTTTGTCGGAATGGGCGCTCCCTATTGGAATCCCTACGCCCGGGCGGCAATTATCGGTATGAACCGTGGAACTGGCAAAGGACACATTGTCCGGGCTGCGTTGGAGAGCATCGCTTACCAAGTACGGGATGCTATAGAGTTTATTCAGGAACAGTCCGGGATTGAGTTGGTCGGCCTGCGCACGGACGGTGGGGCTTCCTCCAACACTTGGCTGATGCAATTTCAGGCCGATATTCTGGGCAACCTTGTGAGCCGATCCACATGTGCCGAGCTGTCGGCCATGGGTTCAGTCTATCTCGGTGGGCTCGGCGCAGGCTTTTGGTCCGATCCAGATCAAATCGCTTCCAATCTTAAAATGTATGAAGCATATGAACCAAAGATGGATGACGCTACCAGAGAGAAATATTATACTGGCTGGCAGCGGGCTGTTCAATCTGTAGTGCAACAACAGCATGAATCTCCCGTTTTATAAATAATCTCTATACTTCATTCCTCATATCTCCCCAAAACAAACCATACAAAAGGGCCCTTGCTTTTGCAAAGGCCCTGTTATTAAATTACTCACTCGAACGATATAACTGACTCAACACTTTTACAAATTCACGGGCTGCCGGGGTCGCTTCATCAAAGGAATGCGCGATAATTCCGATATCCCGCGTAATCCGGGGAATAATCTCTTTAACGATTAGTGAATGGGACACTGAGGAAAGCGTAAATTTCGATATAATGCCGATGCCCAGCTTTTTTTGGACCATATGGACTAACGTTTCGGCTGTTTGGACCGTGAGACTCTCCTGGAAAGGAATTTGCTGCTCATGCAAGGTGTTTAATACAGCAGATTCATGTCCTCCTTTACAGAAGATAAGGTCGTTCCTGTTCTGTTCCAGAGAAACCTCGTGTTCTGCTTGCAATGGATGATTCTCCGGTATGATGGCAACCATGGAATCGTGTTCAAGAATGCGGACGTTATAATGATCAAATGGGGAAGCTACTATTCCAATTTCAACAGTGTGATCCTCCACCCATTGTTTAATTTGATTCGAGTTTCCTTCCATCAGTTCAATGGTGACTTCCGGATATTGGGAGCGGAATAAGCAGATCGCTTCTGGAAGCAAGTTCGTAGAGGCCGCCGGGAAGGAGCCTATTTTTACTTTACCGCGCAAAAGCTTATTCTCCTGACACGCAAGCTGAACTATTTTATCTTCGATTTCCTTCATTTGTCTGGCCAGACTCAGCATTTCTTTTCCCACTTCGGTCAGTACGAGTCCATTCTGCTTGTCGCGAATAAACAATTTCACCTGCAAAGTATTTTCAAATTGGATCAAAGCCTTGCTAACCGCAGGCTGGGAAATAAACAGCGCTTTAGCAGCCTCCGTCATATTCATTTTCTCCGCAACCTTCATAAACACTTCGAGATGATTCATATTCACAGACATACACCCAACATAACCATACGGTTATCCCCTCTATGAAATAATAGTATTTCAGTTATATCAAAACATACCTTATGATAAAAAACAACTCCTGCTCCTTATGAGCAGATGTAATGCTTGATTAGAAGGGGATTGGAATATGAATTCAAATCTGAATTTTACCGAACACACTACCAGAGATACAGCTTCATCTAAAGGACTTCCATGGGGCGGGTTACTGGCGCTTGCTATGACCGGATTTATTTGTATTCTCACCGAAACGCTTCCCGCTGGTCTATTGCCACAAATCAGCAAAGGACTGGGAATATCGGAAGCTTTGTCTGGCCAATTGGTCACGTTGTATGCTCTCGGTTCGCTCGCTGCCGCAATCCCTTTGACTGCCGCAACACGGGGCTGGCGACGACGGCCTTTATTATTGCTCTGTATCATTGGATTTCTCATGTTTAACACCATTACGGCACTGTCTTCTTACTATATCTTGACGCTGGCTGCCCGTTTCCTTGCAGGCGTAGCCGCTGGTGTGTTATGGGGAATGCTTGCTGGCTATGCCCGGCGAATGGTTCCGGATTCATTAAAAGGACGCGCCATGGCTGTCGCCATGTCAGGAACCCCGCTGGCTCTTGCCCTCGGCGTTCCGTTAGGAACGTTCCTCGGTGCGCTTGTTGGCTGGAGAACAGTTTTTGGTACCATGTCCTTTCTCGCGGTAGTCTTAGTCGTCTGGGTACTCTGGAAACTTCCGGATTTTCCCGGACAGGCTTCCCAACAGCAACTCCCGCTGAGTAGGGTTTTCACGATTGCCGGTGTACGTCCCATTTTACTTGTCGTTTTGGTTTGGGTACTTGCGCATAATATTCTGTACACCTATATCGCTCCTTATTTGAGTCAGGCTGGACTGGCCTCCCGAACGGATGTGGTGCTGCTTATTTTCGGGATAACTTCAGTTGCCGGAATTGGATTGGTCGGTGCATTGATCGACCGCTGGTTGCGTTTATTGGTACTCATGAGTACCCTTGGCTTTGCTGTAACTGCTGTGGCACTAGGAATCGGAAGTCACCAACCTGCCATCGTGTATTTAAGTGTTGCCCTGTGGGGACTGACCTTCGGCGGTGCCGCTACCTTATTACAGACCGCATTGGCCGAAGCGGCAGGCGAGAGTGCAGATGTAGCTCAGTCTATGCTTGTAACCGCTTGGAATCTGGCCATTGGCGGGGGCGGCTTGCTTGGCGGAATTCTTTTAGAGACGCTTGGGGTTCACTCTTTTCCGTGGACGTTGCTTATCCTTATGCTTCTTGCCTTCGTCATTTCGTGGATTACCAAGGAACACGGCTTTTCTGCAAGAAGATATGAGTAGACCTGAAACTCAAGAAACGGTATGGATGGAAGAAAAAAATTGTTTAGAGGTCTGCAGGTGATGGTAACTTGAAAGCTGCATCATGAGATATGCAGAAGCTAAACAAAACATAGGTTAAGTTACAAAGAACCTTCCAATCCATCTTGATGGACCGGAAGGTTCTTTTACTGGGACCGAGTCCTCTAATATAGCACCTTCTCCAAGCAGCGTGCCAATTCATCATCGGGTAGCGGCTTGCGATGCGTATTTTCCAGGTAGATATGTTTCTCTGTTTCCGGCATTACATATTGTTTGTACCGCAGGAACATATCGGGACTATCTCCCTGAATCCGGAGAAATCTCCGCACTGTGTCCGTATGAGAAATGGTGTTATCGAGATTGGCCAACCAATCCGCCCGGTAGAAATGCTCCCATCTTCCAGTTCCTGCGAGCAAGAGCGCTTCTTTACCCATCTGGTAGCTCCAAACTGCACGCGAAGCTTGTATAAATGCTCGTGGATAATCTTCTTCAAGAAATAACCCGTAAGCGATGCAGATGTCAGCCAGCCCACGGGAGCCGCTCAGATGCAATTCAATCTGCACAAGAAGCTGATTATAAAGCCTGCGACATTCGTCTTCAGGCAATTGTTTCATAATTCGCAGACACCTCTCTCGCAGTCCAACCCAGCCGGGGATTGCCGATTCGGCTTTTTCCTTGAACCAGCGTACCTGCTCAGGAAAAGATCCTTCTCCAGCAGCCCAGCACAGCCGTTCATCTCTGCCTTCTTTACCTTGCAGCCAAAAGCCCATCATTTGCCGTACCGGATGGTGATAGAATTCCTCCCCCGCCCGATAAAGTCAGTAAGCTGCTGTTCAGCATCCGTGTTACCATACGTCCATAAATTCGCTGCCAAATCCAGCGTATATAAATGCGGCAAAATATTACCCGAATTGACCAACAGATACTCGTCTGCTCCTACGGCAAATGCTGTCGTTAATTCGTCAACAATCAGCTCGGCAGAGGAGGGAAATTGCGTAATATGGTTTGACACCTGCAAATCATGGAAGGTCACATGATAATATACTCCGTTCTTGCCTTCATCCTCCACCTCGGGCAATGCCGGTACACGATGGTTGAGATTGCCATGGCGCCGGGATACCATTTTACCGTAACCATTGTCCGCCCATATTTTAATTACTCCTTCGGGGACTTCAATGTGACCCTGCTTGTATAACTCGGCAATCTCGCCATACATCGCCATACTGCAAACGGGCTGCTCCACAAATTCGCAGATCATACTGTACTGCTTGCGAACCACATAAGATATTAATTGTCCACGTTTCTCCGGCGTATTAAAGGAAGGATCATTTTCCCAAAAAGGCTTGTCTCCCTGCCTACGAAAAGACAATACCCATATAATTTTCTCTCCCTTTTGCCGTTCAATCGCTTCCTGCCATAGCTATTCAAACAGTTTGGAATGCTCTTTGTAGCTGGCCTGAAGATAAGAAAATCCTCCCTCTATCTCATAATTACTATGATCACTTGATAATAGTTGCTATAACAGTATGATAAAAATATCAACGAACCAACAACTAGGGGGCTTATTAGTGAACAAAAAGGAATTTGTAATTCACGATGTATTGAGCAAAATCTACCAAAATCATTATCCTGACTGGAAACTGCCGACGGAAAGAGAACTCGCGAAGCAGTATAATGTTTCAAGGTACACGATTCATGAAGCAATCAAAAAATTAAAATACATGGGCCTGGTTAAAGTCATTCAGGGATCAGGCATCTTCATTGGAAAGAATATTCAGACCAGTCCGCTCATTTATAACTCTTTAACCGAGAACCCATACTCCAACATAAAATCCAAAGTAATCGAGTTGCAAAAGCAACCCGCTACTCCCGAGGACCAACAGATTTTCGGATTAACAAGCCGCGATGAAGTATGGGTATATCAACGTCTAAGAATCGTTAACTATCAAACGATGCAGTTAGAGTTGTCCCGATTACCTGTTATTTTATTTCCAATCCTTACGCACACGGATGCCGAACAATCCATTCAATCCTATGTGAAAAAACATAAATATACGATTTCGCATTACCTAAATACTTATGAGGCAATCTCCCTTAATAAAGAACAGGCTATGCTCTTGCAACAAAAGAGAAAGAGCCCGGCGATGAAAATATCAAGCCGCGGCATTCTTAATAATGGGATTATCTTTGAGATAAGCGAAATCGTAGCCATTGACTATAAATGTACGTATTTGACAGCCTTCAATAACGAGCATCACAAAAGAAGAAACTTATAGAAGCATTCACCTAAACAGGCAGCTTCTCCAGCATAAGGGTTCCTTTATGCTGGAGTATTTTTGTTTTAAGGGGTCATCAGTGTTCCATCTGGCAATCTCGCCTGCGTCCATTCGTGCATCCTGTATTCCACCGGATAATTTTTCGCCTGTTCCTGATTGAATTCCACGCCGATGCCCGGTAGTTCAAGAGGGTAAATATATCCGTCTTTAGCGTCTATGATGGGCGTAAAGATGCTGCGTGTGTTCTCCTTAATAGGAATATTCTCCTGGATCGCGGCACTGTGCAGGTGAATGTTTAGATGAGTGTTAACGGCGATTCCAATAGGAGTAATGTCTGACGGTGTATGCCAAGCAATTCTAACTCCGAATGCCTCGCATAAGGCTCCGAGCTTGAGGGCAGGCGTGATCCCTCCAATTTGAGATACATGGCAGCGAATAAAATCAATCTGCCTGTTGACAATAAGGCTTCTCCATTCTAAAGGATTATTGAACAGTTCTCCGGTGGCTATTGCAGTTGAAGTTTGCGAACGTATCTGACTTAACCATTCATTTTGATCCGGTGGTAAAATATCCTCAACAAAGTACGGTTTATAGCATTCGAGGTCTTTTGCAAACTGTACGGCTTGATTCGGGAAAAGTCGTTCATGCACGTCATGTAGGATATGAAACTGGTCATTATATTTTGACCTTAATAGAGCAAACATCTTGGTGGTTGTTCGCATATACTCGTCCTGGTCATAATAGGAACCCTGGGTTGAGTATTCCGGAGCGTGCAAGTGTGAAGGATTCCCTCCATAAAAGCCAAGTTGGCACCGGATATGTCTATATCCTTGCTCAAGAATACCATCAATCTCTCGGTACAAATCCTCGATGTTGTCTGCAACTGCATGAGTATATGCAGGTATCGCATCCCTAGATTTGCCTCCAAACAGCTGGTACAAGGGCATGCCGGCAATTTTACCCTTGATGTCCCACAAAGCCATATCCACCCCAGAAATAGCGTTATTCAGTACAGGTCCATTACGCCAATAAGAGTTGACCATCATCATATGCCATAAGTCCTCAATATGGTTGGCGTCTCTTCCAATCAATATAGGTTTAAGGTACTCCTCGACGATGAGCTGAACGGCTTTCGGGCGCTGCTGAAAAGTGGCGCAACCATACCCCGTAATTTTATTATCTGTAGTTACTCTGACGACCACCAGATTATGTCGATCAGGTTTAAGCACAAAACATTCCACATTAGTGATGATGGAAGGGTTCATATGTCTCCTCTTTTCTAAGAATTTCTAGGTTTATTGAAACATGTTTGAAATGCAGAATCAATTTGGCTGGGTAAATTGTCGAATCACTTAAAAAAACCAGTCCAATTTATTATAAAAAGTTCAAAAAAACCTTATGTATAAAGGCTTTTTCATAAAACAAAGCTTATTTTGGACTGCTTTTATTCGCCAGACCTTTGTGATACCATTCAGAATGTAAACGGAACCAATACTTTATATTCCTAGGACAGGAGAATTTTAATGAACAAAGTGAAAGCGGTACAAGACATGATTTATGGGGTCGGAGGAGAAAGCAATATTCAAAACGCTTGGCATTGCATGACCAGACTCAGGTTTGATCTAAAAGATAAAAACAAAGTGGACATAGAGAAAATTAAGGAATTGGACCCGGTTTTGGGCGCGCAGTTTAATAATGACCAATTCCAAATCATTCTTGGTCCTAAAGTCGCGGAATATTTTAATATTTTGGCCAGTGAATTAAAGCTAACGGATGTTCAAAAGGAAGATGAGGCAAGCGCTGAAAAGAAGAAGGGGTTTGTTACACTCTTCATGAATATTGTATCCGGCGTGTTTGGGCCTATCGTTCCAGCTATTGCCGGGGCAGGATTGATCAAGGGACTTATCGCAGGGTTGACCGCCCTCCATATCATCTCGGATCAAAGCGAAACCATTCAGATCATTAACATGATGGCAAGCGGAGTATTTACGTTTTTACCGTTTTTCTTGGCAGCCTCGGCGGCTAAAATTTTCAAAACCAACGAATATTTAGCGATAGCAATCGCTGCTACCATTATGTTTCCAACGATGGTGGATGCGGCCAAGGCCGGGGAACTTTCCTCGTTTCAGTTTTTAGGCTTTATACCTATCCCAGTGTTTAACTACACCGGTACAGTAATCCCGATTATCTTTGCCGTATGGGCGATGAGCCATATTCATAAAATTGTTAACAGGTTTATGCCAGAAGTGTTAAAAACCGTAGTTACGCCAACGTTAACCTTGTTTATTTCGGGCTTCCTGGCATTATCCGTTATCGGTCCCATTGGCATTCACCTAGGCAATGGCTTGGCTTGGCTTGTTCAAGGCTTATTCAGTATCTCTCCCATCCTTGCTGGCGTTGTTGTTGGTGCGATTCGACCTTTGGCTGTCTTTACTGGCATGCATCATGCAATGACTCCGATTGCTTTGCAGAATTTCGCAACACAAGGTTACGATATGTTAATGCCTATGATGTGTATGGCTAACTTTTCAATCGTAGGTGCAACATTTGCAGTGTATTACAAGGTAAACACACCTAAAGAAAAATCTATTATTGTTTCAGCCGCCGTCTCCGGTCTTTTGGGAATTACTGAACCTGCTTTATTCGGTGTACTGGCTAAGTACAAGAAAGCTTTTCTAGCCGCCATCATTGCAAGTTCAGTTGCTTCGGCTTTTATCAGCTTTTTCGGTGTCCGATTGTATGGATATGTGTTATCCAGTATATTTAGTATTCCCGCTTACTTTGGGCCTTACTTTATCTATGCCATCTCTGGAATGATCATTGCTGTCGCACTCTCCTTTACAATTTGTTATCTGCTTCTAAGCAAGGTAGATGTTGCGAGAGCGAATGAACCTAAGCAGCTCAAATAATCGTTTGTCATGGCCTCCAAGCTTTTTTAAGCTCAATGAATCGTTTAAAAGTATCTAAGATAATGAGTGGAGCCTGACTACTTGTATAAGTGTTGTCAGGCCCTTCAGTTAGCGATTATTGGGGGATCCGTGCCAATCAAAAGAAGGAGAGGCATGCTTACATTTTTCGTTGCCCGTATTCGGTTTTTTGCGCCCTCCAATGGACGTGTGCCAGTATCCAGCGTCACGAGCATGGGTGTTTAGTTGCAAAGATCAACAAACGTTTTTTCGTTAGGTGCAGCTAATATCACAGTCAGCACATCAACATCGACCGAACTGCCGGCACTCTGTCTTTTGTTTCTTTATAGTAGCCAGATGGTTATTAAATAATTGTTGCCTATCGGTCCCGTTGCCCGCGTTCGGATTAATACTCCCTAATCTTGACAAAACAAAAAACGCCCCTCCGGATAGTAACGGTGAGGCGTTTCGCTGGTCCTGTGTACCTATAACGGAATACTCCGCATGTACCCAAGACCTCACGTTATTTCGTTCATTTAACGTTAATGTGACCGTAGTAAAACGTAAGGATGCCGAGGACCGGGATCGAACCGGTACGGTAGTCACCTACCGCAGGATTTTAAGTCATGAGTTTTTAATATACTATAATGGCATACAGTTCCGAAATCCAGTATCCTCAAGGCTTTTATATGTTTATATATGTTCTCATTTGGACTGTATTCTACACAAAATACTACAGTCTGTCCCCAATTTGTCCCCAATAAAAAGAGCAGGAGGGTTAATTCCTCACTGCTCTTTTTTGCATATTTTCAACATGGTAAAGGACGACAATTGAGTTTCGTAACCTCGGCAAATTATAAGAAGAAGCTAAAACGAAATATAAACCAGCTAACACGGAACTGTTAGAAACGATCAAAGCTCTGCCGACCAATTAAGGTTAGCAGAGCTTTTCAATTTATTTAGAGTATTCACTTACTTCAAATGTTAGGATACGATCATACAGCATGTAGTCCTTACGGCTGCTAAATGGTCCTTTGTTGTTATCGTGCTTGTTAATTGCATAGGATGCAGATCCAGAACCAGCCTGCTTGCTTTCGTACCATGAGATAAAGTCATTGACCTCTTTCATGCTTAGGTCGAATTCCTTTTCCAAACCAGTTGTCATAGTAACTACCAAAATCGCACGATCTCCAGTAGTTGGCTCTGGATCAGGTTGACCGCCCCCTCCTTGCGGTGTTGCTGAAGCTTCATTGAAGTATTCAGAATCAACGCCATTCACCTTAGCACTCACAACAAAGTAGTACTTCGTTCCGTTGGTCAGACCTGGAATGATAAAATTTCCATATGCATCTTTTGTAGCTGTTGCGCTTTCAGTGTATTTGCCCGATTCTGTTCCGTATTTGACTGTATAGCTTTCAGCGTCTTTAGTTTGATCCCATTTCAGAGTAACCTGACTGTCTCCAGGCGTTGCTTTAAGATTAATTGGAACATTCATATCTATTAGTTGGCCATTTTCATCAATGTCTATTGCGTCAAACTGAATATCACCATTTTGGATTTTAGCTACGATTGGCGGAGTTTCTATTGTGACAGTATGAACTGTATCTGATAAACCTGTCTTTTCATAGAGAAGAATTTGACCATATACTAAATTACTACTATATCCACTAAATGTCTCAGTAACATTATCGATAGTAATTGGAATTTCAGTTGGCTTATTGACATTCGTAGGTCCTATTATTCTTAATTTTGTTCCTTTAAACTTAAATACCAACTTCGAATCTGTATTGTTAAATTTAGAATACTTGGATTTTCCATTTAAAAATGCTGTGTTACTTTCATCAAGCCAAATACCTTCATATTTAATTTTTGGGGAACTATCATCATATCTCTTCCATCCATTTTCTGGTGAAGTTAGGCTTCCACCAACAGAAGCAGCATATGTAGTAGTTGAAGTAAGAGCAAAAAAAACAAATACCAGTGCTCCAAACAATAGTTTTATTTTCTTAGACATTTGATTCATTAAATTTCCTCCTGAGTACTTTTATACTATTAAGGGTATACATCACTAAAAATTTTGTCTAAACATAAACTTGCTAATCTATAAATATAATCTAAATATTTGCATAATTATTTTTTTATTGGTTATAAAAAAAGGACTCATACCAGCTTCTGTACTGGTTGAGTCCTCGCTTTTATTTCACTATGAATCTTACCTTTGTTCCATCGGGATAGTAGTCCAATTTGTGTCCTACCCACGATCCAGCTCCACGGTTATCCTTTGGACTTATTTACTTAATGTCTGCACCCTCTCCACCTTCGGAACACATCGCCATAGGCCATTCGTCGCGGTCGTATCCTTTTTTAGTTGGATAGCCCTTAAGCGATTCCTCTTATCATCTGACACCTCCATAGTATTTAAATCTTCTCAATACTATATTAGGAGACATGTCGAAGTATCACGTAAATTGTCGTGAAATAAAATAAGGTGTACCAGATATACAACAGTAGATCCTTGTTGCTTTCTAAAAATTTAAATACATTATTAAACTTATATTTGAATATATAGACATTAATGTTTAGACATTCCTATAATTGAGTTTTATAATTCAGTTTGTTATTACATAATTTTAGGAGGAAGTCATGAATAATAAAATGTTCAAAAAGTTTGGGAGTATCTTGTTAGCATTATTTATTGGAGTTTCCGTGTTCTCATTATTTCCTACAGTTACAAAAGCAGAGACTACAAATGTAACTTGGACAAATGGGTCTTTAGTAACTTTTATTGATGGGTCAAGAAAAAGCGACAGAGCGACAGTAGGGAAAACAAGTGGGAAATGGTATTGGGAAGTAAAGGTAAACAATGTTGCCTCACTAATAGGAATAACAGGTGAATCAGATCGACAGTATCAAGCGATTTATGATAATGGTGAAATTTTCAATAACATTACATCACAAGTAAAGATAGGTTACAGTTCTGGTTTTGGAGTTG
>NZ_PNXQ01000016.1:1055543-1068725 GCF_005217525.1 Paenibacillus terrae
AAATTGTTTGGTACAGGAATGGAGTTTCCCTCGGAGCTAATTCCATTAAACCATCTGAACTAGAGGGGACCCAGATTTTCCCTGTAGTTTCAAGCGGAACTGCTTCGAAAATATCTTATGAAGCTAATTTTGGAGCAAGCAATTTTAAATATCCTATTCCTGAGGGATTTTTACCTTATCAAGATTCAGGTTCATCTACAACGCCTGATCCATCAACAAAGCCCGATCCATCTACAACACCTGACCCATCAACAAAGCCTGACCCATCTACAACGCCTGATCCATCTACAACGCCTGGATCATCGGATACTGATGGATCATCACAACCTACTGGTGACCGTGCTATTCTGACTGTAACAATGGACAATGGATTCGATAAAGAATTCGATCTAAGTAAAAAAGAACTCAGTGCATTCATTGCTTGGTATGACGCTAAAGATGCCGGAAGAGGTCCTTCATTCTTTGCCATTGATAAGCACAATAACAATAAAGGTCCATTCAGCAACCGCAAGGACTATGTAATATTCAATAAAATACTCACGTTTGAAGTAAGCGAGTATTCAACTAAATAACCAACAAGAAGGACTCTTATACGGCTATATACCGTTGGAGTCCTTCTTTACATCTACTCTAAATTCAAACTGATCCCGCATGAAATACTTACCGTTAATCTTGATCGAATCAGGCGAGAATTTTTCTACTGTACCGCCATAGTCTACAACTTCCACCATATCATCACTCAACGGATTTACTACATATACTCTTACCTGGCTTACCGCAGCTCATCCCGAACCGCAACATACGTCTTATCGTTAATAATCAGAACGTCCGTAATGGGCTTGCCGTATAAGATTACATTTGCTTTGTCCATCTTTTCTTTGCCCTCCTTTACTGGCGCATCTGGTTTGTTATACAAGACCAGTTCCGCCTCTCTGCGCCGCACCAGCCCAGCCAACACCTTGCCGCCACCCTTGTTGTATTTGGTGATATTGGCGGCAATCTGCGCGACTGTGCGGCCTTTGCAGAGCGCCTTGAGGTTACCCGCGCCGCAGTTGTAGCAAAAACTTGTAAGTGCGTCGAACTGGTTTTGCGTAAGCTGATCCGTAACTGGGGTAGGCCGGGTTGTTAACGTAAGCTTCGTATTTGGCTAAATCCTCCACTAGCATCACATCGGCCTTAGCTTGTGTTATGGTCATGCCTTGCTTGACGTCCGGCCCGTAGTGACCCCACCCGATAGTCCAATACGTTTCAGTAGCTACAGGCTTGTATGCTTCCAGGCGACACCCTTCGGAATTCTTGATTAGGTGGAGTCCTGCTTCTGAGATTTTCCGCATTACTCTTCAGCTCCCTTCTTGGCCTGCTTCACCATCTGATTACCATAAACAGCAAATGCACCAGCCAACACGCCCTGAATGATTGCCTGCGGCCCCCATCCAATTATCCAGACCGTCAGGATCACAGCAACAGCGGTTACGATATACACGATACTCCAGTCTGGCACGTGTGGAGTCTTTTTAATAATGATGCCCAACACCCAACACACTGCCACAACAATTAATAATTTAGGGTCGATTAACGACCATACAGTATTCCAATCCAATTTATACGCCTCCCATTTTAAGTACGGTAACAACTGCACCGATTACTACAGCAATAGCTGATCCACTGACTGTACGCCATAACCACTTTTGACCGTCCTCGATTTTATCGAGTCGGTGATGTGCCGACTTCGTAGACTGCATGCCTCACGCGCCAAATCTCGCGTTGCCTCTAAGGTGGCTGCCATAGCTGGCATACCTTCCAATGTTTTTTCCATGCGGGCCAGTTGAACCTTAATTTCGAATAACGCCTTAGTAGTCTCTTCCACAACCGCGCTCACCTCACTTAAGTTGTCTTCCATACTTGTTCCCCCGTTTCTCCATCAATCAATATAAGGCGCAAGGCCATAAAAATAGCGCACTCAGATGAGCACGTTCAGGAAACTTTTCCTGAGCTATCGTCGTTTGTTTTCTGATCTTTTTCTTCCTGGGACTGTATCTCTGCTAATGCATTTCCTACCGCTATATCCAAACCTTCAAGTATTTCTTTCCTACGAGCTGGCTGTGAAGCAATAACGGCAGAGATAACCTCAGTCAATTCTTCAACCGGTCTGGTCAGATCCAATTGAATATCCAATGTAGATTTTATCTTTGCCATGGGTTTCATCACCTCCTCAAGACGCAAAAAAGACACCTTTTTAAAAAGTGTCTTATCGTTATTGATTTGCCATTAAAACGCCTTCTGCCGGGATAACGCCGCTATTGAACCAGACAGCATATCCTTTACCTACAATACACATAATGAATTGAGACTCGGTTATATTTTTCGAAAATTTATGTTTTTCAATTTCAAAGGAAAAAGTAGTGGCTCCCAACTCCAGAACTATTGCAGCTCCATTCCCATCTCCTTCATAAAGCTCAGGAACAATTTTTTCATCAACCATCCCTATCAGCGGATCGGCTTGTCCCTCGACTTGAAACTCCAAACTACAGGTCGATCCGAACTGATTGATGATTTCAAACAGGCGCACAATTTCCTTTGGATTAGACTCAATCATTTTATCTGACACAATTCATCTTCCCTTTCTTGTAAGTTGTGTGTGCATTACCTTTCGTTTAATTCATACAGTTCCTGAGCAAGCTCTTTCACATCATTCTCATAGAGCTTTGCCGCAATTTCATAAAGCTCTGGAATCTTTCCCATCACTTTATCGATGTAGTCAATCTTATTCTTCAGTTTTGGTTTGTTGTTCTCGTTATAACGATCCAACCGATCAGACAAATTGATGTGATATTTCATCTCAAATTGTTTGTACAGCTCACGCCAACGTTCTTGATATTTTTTGCCACCTCTACGAACAACCCTGTTTAGGATTTGCCGTTTAGCAGCAAGGTCGATATCATCGACCAGTCCGACAATGACCGTCTCTTTATATTCAATTTCTTCACGTTGGAATTTGATTACTTCGTTTTGTTGTCTTACTACCGTTAACGTCTGCTTGAACATAGCTCTGGTTTGATCGTCCACAAAAGGAAGATAAGTTTCGATAAAGGCGTTTTCATTCGCAACATATCTCCAGTTTTTCTAATGGAAGGTAGGATTTCGTCCGCTACCTTAACCTGAAATGCTTCAGCTACTTCGTTCCTTGCCTTCATCGCCAAGCGGTAAAAGATGTTTTCAGGTACATAAGATTCTTTCGCCCACTCGTGGTCGAAGCCGAACTCATTCAGGTATTCAAAGACGCGTTCCCACCGGATGCTGTTGTATTCCTTCCCGTTCTTAGTTTCGCACTTAGTAAATCCAAGGCCGCGTACCGTATCTTCTAAATTCAGTTGAGCTGTACCATTTCCATCAATAAATCCTCGTACTCCTTGAATTGTAAGTATATCCACTACTGATCTCACCTTTCTTTGAACGCAAAATAAGCCCCTGAGTTATCAGAGGCTTTCATACTTATATCTTAAATTGGTTTTGTTACTATAACGCTGCGGACTTTAAAGAGAAGTATTGTTCTGTGGAAATAGAGCATTAGACTGAATATACGTCATTAAACTAAAAGGCAGGTTAACTCTAAAAACACTTATAATGAGAAATGTGACAAATATGTCATTCTGAATAGAATATTGTTATGTTGATCGATGGGAATATGTAAATGTCCCCCTTATACTGAAAACTGTTATTTCTGAAGGGGGATATCCACTGATGACTGATGTAATCAAAGCAATAATACTTGGCATAATAGAGGGCTTAACTGAATTTCTACCGGTATCGTCTACTGGACATCTTATTTTAGCAGGCAATTTGCTTAGCTTTGATGGAGACGCTGCCATAACTTTTAAAATTGTTATACAGTTGGGTGCAGTGATGGCAGTTCTAATTCTTTATTGGAAAAGATATTTGGAGATTGGGGCTAATCTGATTAGAATGGATTTTTCCCAAAGCAAAGGATTAAATGTAATTCATATGATTTTGGCTATGTTACCAGCATTAATCGTATATCTTCTCTTCAAGGACACAATAAAAAGCCAATTATTCGGCCCAACTCCCGTCTTGATCGGTTTAGTTGCCGGTGGCTTGTTGATGATTATCGCAGCACGGAGTAGGAGAACTAAAACCACTGATACGATTGATGGGATTAATTATAAACAGGCTTTCGGGATTGGCCTGTTCCAATGTTTGGCTTTGTGGCCGGGATTTTCGAGATCGGGTTCGACGATTTCAGGTGGACTTTTACTTGGCACTAGCCAAAAAGCCGCCGCAGACTTTACGTTCCTTATTTCCGTACCTGTTATGTTTGGTGCAAGCTTGTTGGATTTGTACGATAGTCGCGAGTTGCTAAATTCTGACGATATCTTTCTAATGTTAATTGGCTTTACGACATCCTTTCTTGTGGCGATGATTGCAGTAGTGACGTTCATCAAACTAATTAAGCGACTCGGATTGGAATGGTTTGCCCTATACCGTTTTGTCTTAGCAGCTCTCTTCTATTTAATCGTCATACAGTAACCAGTTTATTATTAAAGAAATATCTCCACTATCATTCACACATTGTTGAGCAGGCGCATATGTCTTCCCTTTGGGTATTAGGCTCTAATTTGACTATTTTTAAAACGGAGTTGTTTATCATTTTAAAGCATTATAAGATGGTTTCAGACATCGATGTACTTTAAAAAGAAAGAGAAGAAAATATGAAGGCTGAAATTGAAAAAATACCGTCTTGTAGAATTGCATACATGAGACAGATTGGTCCTTATGGAATTGCAAATTCACAACTAATGGAGAAATTCAAAGGTTGGGTTAAATCGAATAATTTATTTAATAATACGTCTATTATCCTTGGTATTGCCCAAGATAATCCTGCATTTGTGAAGCCGGAAAATTGTCGCTACGATGCATGTTTGGTTCTTTCTGATGATTACTGTGTTAATACTGATGAAGTAAGTCTAAGCAACATTAGTGGAGGAAGATACGCTGTTTTTAAAATAAATCATACAGCAGAAGCTGTTCAAAAGGCTTGGACTGAAATATTCCTGGAGTTGGAAAATCAAAGGTTCAGCTTAGATGAAACCAGACCTATCTTGGAGCGATATACAATTGAACTTATTAATAATCATTATTGCGAAATTTGCGTTCCGATTCAATAGACGTATTAAGACATAGGTTGTTTCTATTATTGAAGGTAGTCTAATACTAATCTTCTTTTATAAAAGTAAAAGCCCTCTGTTTAAGAGGGCTTTGGTGTATAAAGTATATATTTTGTTTGTTACTAGGTTACTACATATTTATTTAGTAGCTAATGCTGCTTTAAGTTGTTCTAGCTCTTTTTTATGCTCTAATAAACTGTCTTTGGATTCTTGTAATTCCTTTTTTGTCTTAGTGGCGCTTTTTTCAATGCGCTCAATAAGTCTTTGATCGTCGCCCGCCGCACCTATTTTTCTATCGATGTCAGTTAATGACTTTTCATATTTATTAATATCACTATTAAGTATTTCGATCAATTCCTCCACGGTTCCAATATGCTTCACAATTAGTTCCTTGGACCAATTGGTATATGGGTTTTCTTTCAAAGCTATAGCTTGTGACTGCTCTTTAACAACCACATTAGAAGAAGGAGTTCCTTCAAAATTGTGAGCCTGTTGATACTTCTTAGGCAACCAGTTAAAGATTCCCCATGGGTTAGAGTTCTTGAGGACTGTCGTCCTGCCTACACCCATCATCTGACGCTTAATCGCAGCTGGAAGAATGGAATTTACTAATGAATATATGGCTTTATGATACCATTTCAAGTTTTCACCACCTTTCTCTACAAACTTCTATGAATACAGAATAACATCTGCATTATTCGGATTTACTACTGATTTTCGAGGGTATCAGCGTTATGCATACCATAAATCCTCTTTTCAAGACGGAATATTGGAACAAAAAAGTGGTCAGGAAAAGTTTCCTGACCACTTTTAATATCGTAATGTTTAGTTCACTTACCTAAGGCATTCAGTTTTATTCTATAATTTCCAAATCTATATTTTGTCCACGCCAAACATCAAGTTTATACTTTCCCGACGGCAAATCGCCTGTAGAAATAGTAACTGGTTTATTTACTTCATCATCCGTAACAATTATCTTTTTACCCCAGTTTTCTGCGACCAAATCGTCGTAGTTACTTTGGCTTCCCCAAACAAATGTATTTAGCAGATACACTTCTGAAACGTCTGAAAGAGAGAATGTAATATCGCCTCCTTTTTTAACCTTTAATATATCCCCGATAGGTTGAATCATTGTAATTCTGACCGTTCTTCTATTTCCCCAGGTCTGAAATTCTTTATTGAATTCACCATTTGATGTAACCACGGAGCCTGTGACTAAACGGAATTTATAAACCAACCGATCCTCCAAATGTTTAGGCAATATAAAGACTTTATTGTCCTCAACACTTACAGCCCCATCTTCCTTTGTGAAAGGCGTAAAAGGACCATCGCCAACAGACCACTGAACGATATCTTCCGTTGTCTTCCCATCCGCAATCTGTAATAAACGATTATAATCAATAGAGAATTGATCATGTCTATCCTTTCTTTCAGGATATTGAGCATATATCGGTGACTGATCTAGAGGCTCGCTCTCATCCAAAACCGTTATTTCCTTGCTATGATAGTCACTATTTTTGTCATAAACCGTCAGATCAAATTCATAGTTTCTAGGATAATTCCAATGGTTAATATCATATGTCGAGAAACTAACAGTTTTATTGACCGGAACCTCCATTTTCAGCACCTCGCCGCTTTCGACACCCAACTCAAGGGATTGAAGATTACGGTAATCTATTAAATCACTTGAAAAGTAAGCAGTACCATCATAAGAGCTAGTAAAATAAACGGACTCTCCGACCGTCACTATTTTTTTAGGAACAGAAATGTTAGCGTCCCCATTATGCTCCGGTGCTTGAGGTGTATCATCTTTCTTGTCGTCACTTTTTTTATGATCTTCATCTTTGGATTTATCGGATTCATTAGAGTTACTAGAAGAACCCCCACCGCCACCTGATGATGTTGTCCCCTGTGATCCCAAAGTATTTGTCGAATTGCCTATTGTGACTTTAACATCACTACTTACCTTGTCGCCATTTGTCACAGATTTAGGCTTTGTTTGAAAAGAAACATTTTCAGCATTAACTACGGCTTTATCAACAGAACCTAATCCTATTACTTTGGCAGCAGCATTAAGCACCAGCGAGAGAATAGAAGACTCTTTTGATGTATCTATAGTTGTACCCGTAGCGTTGTCAGCTACGTTTAACGTATCAATCTGTCCGTTTGGAATGTTTACATTAATAGCAAATGCTTCTACATTCACTGTGTGGAAATAACCCGTAAGGCTCACATTAGATTTTGCGGGGAGCTCATTTGTTAGAGTAACTCGATCAACACTCGCTCCTTGTGAGACATCGAGGGCTGCGCCCGTCTTGATTTTTATTTCGCTAATGGACGTTGCTCCTTCTGCCACCAAACGAACAGTTCCATCCACTTTGTTTACAATGATGCTAACCAGCACAGAATTGTTCAGATGAACACTATGCTCTCCACCGCCGTAAACGTAAGTTTGACCGTGGACTTTAACATTTTTCAAAAACACATCGCCGTCCCCAACAGCTTTGCCAATAATTAAGTCACCTGCGATTTCCGTATTTTGGAGCGTTACCCCCGTTGTGTTGATGACTACATTGCCTCCCTGCTTGGCAAGTCCAGTCGAAGGTCCATATGTTCCTGATTCTCCATACCAAGCACCAAAATGATTCACAGCACGATCCAGGATCGTAACCGCCTCAGCACGAGTCAATGATTTTTGAGGCTGAAATGTACCGTTCTGGTAACCTTCAATAATACCCGCTACCACTACAGCATTAACGGCCTTTTGGGACCAATTGTGCAGAGATGCGCTATCTTTAAAGGTTTTATTTGTATCGGAAGAAGGGATTTGAAGTAATTTGTTTACGGTCACAGCCGCTTCTTCTCTACTCAATACTTGCGTAGGGCGGAAGCTGCTATCTTCGAATCCTTTCATATATCCAGCATAAACTGCATCCGTAACAGTTGTGGCAAACCAATCGTCTTTATTTACATCGGTAAAAGATGCTGGTTCTCCTGGCTGTATTTGAAATGCACGATTTAACAAAGCAGCCCATTCGCTTCTCGTAATCGGACGATTTGGCTCAAAACGAGCGTTTTCCACACCCGAAACCACTCCTCTATGGCTCCATTTTGTAACGTTGTCCGTTGCCCAATGGTTCGCCATGTCCCGATAAGGTTGAGATACAGTAGAACTGTCCTCCTTTGTTGCATGGTGTGAACTGTCGGCCGCCAATATGGGGCTAGCCCATATGGAAGTCGCCAGCATTCCTGCCGTAAAAACATTAACCCACTTCTTCATCTCTTTTGTCCCCTTCTGTATGTAGTGATAAGGAAAGACTATATACCCAAATTTTTAGGTACTTAGAATCATTTACCTATTATTACAAGATTAATTAAAGATGTCACTACTTTTTGATCCATAATAGGTAGTTTTTAACTTTATACAAATATCAAAATAAAGGCGTCATCTCTGACTAAAGAATTGACCCCACACTATTGCAATTCTTTTTGATTAGCCTCCCTTATTCGAGTACCAGGTTAACATGGACACGTAACGCGTGTATGCCCTATCTTTGCTTTCTTCTGCACTCCTTACAACATTCCGTCTGTATAAAAGAAAGAACGCTCAGAACGGCTCACATATTGTCGAATGGGGGCAAAAGAAAAAGCACCGGTTAGGGTGCATTAATCTTTTTTGTTATTTTCCATTATCATTTTAAGCATATCTGGATTAGTCATAATTGCCTGAAACATTTGAGGCCCAACTTGATTAAGGATGTTTCCAAATGCTTTGTCTTCATCTGTCGGCGCTGCTCTCTTAATTAAATCGCTAACTCTAGTTTCAATGGCCGTAGCTATTTTGTCTGTTTTTGAGTCCACGCTTCTCTCAATTTCACGCGTCCTATCCTCGACCTTTTTTTCGATATCTCTCGTTCTTAAATCCACACTTTGGTTTATTTGTTCAGCAACACGTCTTATCTCATCTAAACTTCTCGAAGAGTCAGTAGACCACTTCCAACTGAACATAAATGCCACTATTGAAAATACAATCGCTATAATACTTAACCAATCATTCCAATTCATTATATCCCCCTCCTGAAACCACAATTCGACATTCAGGAAGGTTTTTCCTCTTTAATACATGGACGCAAACAAAACTGTTTAACACCATCCCATCTACCCCATACACAACCTTTACATTTCTTCGGCTGCTTGGGTTGGGAACGTAGCACCAGGAGCTTATTACGTTTTCGGGACATGACGACGTTCACCCCTATTTCTTGGTGCTTCCGCTCGGCTGTGCGTGACTTTAATCAGCCATCTAATGATTTTCACCATGGATATAAACAGCCCTGGACTAATCCGCGCTCTGAATCTGGATTCTCGTTAGCAACAGCTTCAGCGGTGGATTCACAATATGGGCATATCAGATCCTTGCCTTGGGATTTTTCAATATTCACCAAGAAGGAGCTGTCACACTCCTGTTTGATACACTTGTATTTCTCCAGCAATGGTTGATTCATATAAAATCACTCTCCTAGAAAAAATAAAAAGCCGATCCGCGTAAGGAACGACTTTGGCTGATATATGTACGATTTTGGCTATTTAAATTACGTTTTCCGCAAAAAAAATAACAAAATCGGCTGCTGCTACAACGCTTATTAAAATCTGGCGTCCATGCTGTCCGCAGTAAAAACGCTATGCTCTTTACTAAAAGCATTTGTACTTAGTTACTAGAGAGGAATGATAAGACCATTTTACTGATTACTGAAAATGGTCGTCAAAGCGCAGAAACTGGACATTACCGGAAAATGGGCAGTTAAACCATAATAAGCTGGCTTTTGCTCACTTTCTTGATATCACTTGTCCCAAACGATCCTTTCACCCAATTTGTCCTCATCCCCAGATTTCATTACATCCCAACATGTATCGCAAAAGGATACGCCCATCGTTGTATGCTCCGGGTTCGGGTTAGGGTCGTTGCAAAGCATACATATTCCTGCTATTGGGCTTTTCTTCATGAATATCGCTCCTATTGAATATTGAAGAAACTCAAAAAAGGCCGACACATTGGTCGACCTCTTCACTACACATAAACAATTATGAAATGATTATTACAGTTCTCCTCGTGAAGTACCTATACGAACTGAGAGAGAGCCCTCCATGTATGCTTTACCCGAGGAAAGAGATACATAATACCTATTAGCACCAGGCCAAGCGCTTGAACTAATTTCACTGTAAGTGCGACCAGGTTCTACAGTTCCAGACAACATTTGTGTACCTGTTTCTGAGCCTTTGTTTACCGAAAATTTAATTGGCTGCTTACCGTCATTACGTATCCATACTTTAACATAGCCATAACCTGCGGGTATATCGAAATTTTCTGTAAGTTCTGTGTTGCGGAGAGTTCTATCAACCACCGATTTAGTAGCATAAGGAGTAATAACATGATCTCCCGCTTTTGGTGTATTCACATCGGTCGATGTGTTTGCAGATTGGGAAACTGCTGTTGTGTCAGTTGTAGCTGGTGCAACATCGGTCGTAGCTGCGGCAGAAGCAGTTAATGGAATTGCAAGAGCTAAAGACAAAACGGATAATACAGAAGCTTTTTTGATGTTTTTCATACTCATAAGCCCACTTTCTCTGATTTTTTTTAACCTGTGTACTTTATCAATCAACCAGTATGTATAGAAACTATTAGAGTATCATGATCAATAAAGTTTTTTACAGGTAGTTATATACATTTACATTATAAGTCTTTTATTGTAATTGTTCAACAAAAAAATGGACAATGATTCCATTATCCTAATAAGGCACGCTGCGGAATTGAACCGCGCAAGGGTTCTGACCAGACTGTTCATGTTTCCGCTGGTTAACTGCTGCCTTGCCGCCTGCGCGTGCCATATAAAAAGGCCGGCACATTAGCCGACCTGAACATCATCTCTTATTTGATTTTCCAAAATATAAATTTACCACAGTAAAAGTCCAGTGGCGAGTCATAAAGCGGACATATTCCGCTCAAAAAAAGGTCACATTATTTTGATTCTAACTAATAGATATATACATAATTGCTTTATCGACAGGATTTACAGTTACTCTCATTGATTTACATA
The DNA here is from genome assembly GCF_005217525.1 of Paenibacillus terrae. Classification (GTDB taxonomy): domain Bacteria; phylum Bacillota; class Bacilli; order Paenibacillales; family Paenibacillaceae; genus Paenibacillus; species Paenibacillus terrae_C. The sequence goes on from NZ_PNXQ01000016.1 coordinate 1,066,822, forward strand.
CGCTTGCAAAACATCTTACCGCTAAATAATCCTTAAATGCTTCACCTAGATACCATTGGTGCGGTAGTAAAACTAATTCCCCCGCCTCTCTTATAAAGGTATTGTTTAAGAATGTCCACAACTCAATGATTGATTTTTCAGATGACCTCTGGATCAATTCAATATTGACTTTGTATTCTTTCTCTTCCGAATAATTAATACCTACAGAATTATTTCTGTACAAACTATATGCAATTGGATTTATTTCACCAGAGTCCATCATTTTTTCAAGAAACCTTTTTGAAACACCCCTTACTTTACTTAACATAATTTGAGTATGCTCCTTAAACTCAACGATTTTACACTCTTCAAAATGTGACCCAATCTCTTGTAATACTTGCACTTTAGTATTGTCATCAAAAACTGGAATATGTAAAACGGCATTTGAATCACCTGTTTTGAATGGCAAAAGAAAAAATTGAGCCAATACTGATAGATTCTCCTCAATGCTCTCATTTGTTTTAATTTTTTTAATGCTAGGTCTATCAAAAATAGTGGTCTTGTTGTTATTTTTGATAGTTGTTTGTTCTTGATTATTTAAAATCTCTTCAAATAGTTTCATCTTTATTCCTCCTCTATAAAAACAAAATAACAAATACTTAGTACTAAGACAAAAAGAGAACACAGAATTGAAGAGTAATTGTGTTCTCTTTTTGGGCTATTTAGTTGTAAAAGTCACTTTAGCTCCATTGGTTGGTAAGTTAAAGCCAGTAGCTCCTGTCACTGAGACACCGCCATAAAGTTTTGCTGAATGAAGCCCCGAACTGCTATATACTGTTTCTCCCTGATTCGTTACATATGTGGGAACTCCATTTGTTGAATAATTAAAGGTATCCTTTTGTCCATTAGACCAAACTAAAGAAATATTAACATGAATTATTTTATTCTTTTTATCATCCATTGTAATAATCCAATTTCCCAATGCAGTGCTTCCATCCACATCAACCCAGAAGTCTACAGTTGCATACACAATCTTCGTAGCTTGGGTAGAAAAATCGCTGTACACTGAATCACTGACAGAATTATTGGTCACTTCTAATGGAATAGTGATTGTACCATGTTGTCTTACTGAAGAAGAATTTGAACTCAACTCTTCTTTTGATTGTGAAACCTCTGCAAAAGAATGAGTAGGGAAAACTAAAATAAGAGCTGCAAACAAAATCGAACATATTAATTTTTTCATATAAACTATCCTCATAATCACTCCATTCATATTTTGTTATTATCATTAATATCCTCTTTATTATTAATGATAATAGCACGCCTGTTGAATAACCAAAAAATAGTAGAAAAAAGACCGTCTTTTCTGTAGAATCGTTTGTACCACCAAGCGATTCAGAAAGAGGACGATCTCATGAAAAATTCTATCATGTTTACATCCATCCTTCAATCCATCCTGACTCCCGAAGAAGTGCAAACGGTTGCCGAGGATACAGGTTATGAAGACAAGGCTCGCAAATTCACGGTAGCCCGTTTACTTCAATACTGGTGTGTTTCCGCTTTGAAGCAATGGGACAGTTACCGCTCTGGCGTAGATTTTGCTGCTTCTAGTGGTTTGCCTGTCGTTCATTATTCACGGTTTTCCACCAAAGCAGCCGAAGTCCCCTTTGCTATATTTAAGGAGCTTTTTCATCGGGTCATTCACAAATGTAGCCGAGAAACACGCCGAAAACTTACGTTTCCCAAAGAATTGCTCCTCATCGATTCAACCACCATGACGGTGGGAAAAACACGGCTACCCTGGGCTCCGTATCACGGAGAGCGTGCGGGCATTAAACTTCATGTCGCTTTACGAGCTGAAAATGGGCAACCTCTTCAGGTGATACAAACGCTGGGTTCAAGTCATGATGGCCCCGTAAGTGAAG
>NZ_PNXQ01000016.1:1068735-1136169 GCF_005217525.1 Paenibacillus terrae
CCGGACTACATTGTGGTGATGGACCGTGCTTATGGGAAACTGGAGCGTCTGGACGACTTCAAAACCCATGGGCAATCGTTTGTCATTCGGCTTCGCGACAACGTCCATTTAGAAAAAACCCATGCGCTACACCGCCTCCAGAAGCCGGATTCATCTGTCATTCGAGATATCACTTGCCAGTTGGGGACACCGCAGTGTCGTTCCAGGCAACGTCATCGTGTGGTGATGTTTCGAGATTTTGAAGGTCGGGAAATTCGGGTGGTTACCCATTTAATGCAGGTGACCGCAGAACAAATCGCGCAGATGTATAAAGCTCGGTGGCAGATTGAAGTCTTCTTCCGTTGGATCAAGCAACATTTGAATATTCCAACCCTGTTTGGTACGACCGAAAATGCGGTCTATGGGCAACTATTCTGCGCTCTGATCGTCTATGTCCTGCTCAAATGGCTATTTGATGCTGCCCAGACTCCATGGCCAAAACATGCCGTTCTTTCCTTTGCGCGTTTTTCTCGTCTAGCTCTTCTTCAAAACCTACCTGTTGAATGGCTGATTCAAATTCAGCGCGTTCTTCTCCAGAGTACCTCTGGTTTTATTAATTAAATTACTTATTATGGTTAATCAACAGGCGTGTCCTTATACTTCTTTTAAAAATTTCTTATTTTCTAGCTCTTTGTATCCTAAAAGACCGCAATACATTAAAGATAAGATACTGGAACACAGTAATAATATGAGGGAGACATTGTTTCAATCTGCACTACGCTAATATTACTTTGAAAGCAAATACAAAAGCCGATGGTTCTCAGGTTCTAACACGCTCATCGAGTGTGTAACCGATCAATCCATCAGCTGCTTTTTGATGTGCTTATAACTTTGAGTACAGGCAGCATGTTATTAAGCGGTAATTTGTAACATGCTGCTACCGCTAATCCGCCATGCCTGGAATGGACCTTCAGTGGACATCCTTCTTGCTCCGGGTTTATATTACCCTCTGAGTCCTGTCTCCGATTTAGTTTTGAATGCGCCCTAACCCTCCGTCATGCGCTTACCGTGACCGCTCCAGTATACTTGCGGTGTGGTTCCCACTATAGACGGTCGCTACCCTTCAATTGGCCGCCGCTTTCTTTCAGATGAAATGTTTAACGATCTACTTCAACTCTGCCGCAAGCTGCTTGAGCACTAGTGGAGTAGGGATGAGTTGACCATCATTCTTATTGCCTTTGACATACGCTTTATCTTCTAGCGCATAATAAACAACGCCTTGCCCTTCTACAACTGGGAAGCCGCTCTCATCATCAGTCAAAGATGTTTGTATGTGCTTACCGTGCTGGGCTGCATGTTCTTCATCGTGCAAGTGTAGAATACCGTCAGAGCTGAGAAATGCAAAACGTGGTTGTGCAGACATAATTCGTGTTCCTCCTAAAGTGGGTTTGATTTGTTCCTGAATAAAGTGTAAATCATTTCTACTCCGTACCTACTGCGGATTTGTCTTACCCTACATAGCAAATAAAGACCGCAAAGGCTTAAGCCCTTACGGTCTAATTTACTTCTGGCATCCTGAGTCCGATTTCGCCTTCCTTGTTACGGCCCCGACCATAGTCGATGATCACAAAATCCAATGTTCGGTTGACTTTAAGACTTTTTGCTAAATTTTCTATGACCTTGCGTCTTTTGTCAGCGAATGTTGTGGCCGATATACCATGAATCCCTTTTTTATACTCTCTGCTCATATACTGTTGAGCTTTTAGATACTTCATTCCATCTAGGAACAAAAGCTTTGCAGCAAGCCTTTCATGCGCATCTCTAATATTAGAGATTGCAAAACAGATATTGTTTGTAATGAGGAGATAAAACCTGTAATTTATGTGGCGCTGATCCTTGAGCAAAACAGCATTTGCTGTTACGTCTGCTGTCAGTTCTTGACCTGTTACCCTTTTTGCTACAGAGCCTTCCGCCGAAAGCAAATCATACGCAGCCATTCCGTTTTCCAACTGCTGAAGTGAATATTCATAGTTTTTGATTACATCAATTAAGTCAGTATATTTGTTTAGCAGCCACTTTGTTTTTCTTATATCTACTGCAACTACATCATCAAAGAAGTTTACTTGGACTATTTTCTGTGTATCAGAAGACTCATTTTCAAGATTATTAATTATACACATTTGATTGTCATTCATCATTTATCATTCCTTTATATAATGTGATAATTTGGTGAAATCGTTTTTTTTGGTGGATTAATGTAAATAGAAACACTATAATAACCTTACACCATAGTTTGCACACGAAGATAAACAAACTAAGGAGGCTTTACTTTTGAAAAAATCTATTATTGCTTTGGCTGCTGGCACAGTTCTTCTCGGGGCATTGTCTGTACCGTCTTTAGGTTTTGCAGAGCAAACCAAAACTTCAGCAAATATTTCTTCTGAGAGATCATATACTCCCAAAGAAAACGCAAAAATGGTACGGGGCATCAGAGGCGCAACGGTCAAAGAGTCTATGAAATGGATGGTTCCAACTTCAATATTTTACAGACAAGGAGACTATGCAGGAGATATTTATTTACATAAATGGATTAAAAAAGGCAAGGATGAAGTATACCCAATATATCAAGGCTTAATTTACAGAAAATAAAGTCAACCTTAAAGTAAGCACTTTTCTCATAAGTGCTTACTTTTTTTCATCGTTGTTATCTGCCATATTTAATCCTCACCTCGCTTGGATCTACCCTTCTATAATCATATACCGATCTATACTGACTACACCTATAAACAACAGTCAGCAGCTAATATAGTGGTATATGTGTAGGTCATGGCTCTTCACCTTCTACCTTTACAATATTTTCAGGAAGGCAAGAACTGTATACCCTAGGGAATAGGACGTTAGTATTCCCTTCTGAAAAGCCCGTTACTATACCCACACCGTGATCTATCCTTTTATGCCGCACCCGATCCCCTACCTGTATATCTGGCTGCTTTGCTGAGTCTGGATCAAACTTTCCTAATGCAATAGCATCATCTAAATTGTCGAATGATTGGGTAGCTTGGACGGTCATCTCTCCTTCTCCCCAAAAACCTTCTGCTTCTGGAGATTCCTCAATCCACTTAAGCAGCTTATCTGCATCTATTAAGCGTGGTTTATCTGTCATTGTTGTTCCTCCCCATCCTCTTCATTGTCATAATACTCTTCCCACCAAGCTGACAATGTTTCGCAATCCGGGCATTTAATCTGTATCCACGGACCATCCTGATTCCACCGGTAATGATGTCCTTTTCCACATCCAGTACATCTGATGTATCCCTGCGAGCATGGTGCGTTATGGGCTCCGTTAATTACATGTACCGGGTAAGGAGTTGCTTTCGGATCATAGTGTGGTGTATACATAACGAACTAGCTCATGACCAACTACATCCAGGTTTAAATAGATTTTGGCTTGATCAGAATGCATTTTTAACACTGGAAAATATGAGAGACAAGCCAACATATTCGCTTTAAAGTTGCTTACACATGGGATAGAACAATATGCTGAAGAATCAATTGCGAATTATTACTTTCGCTGCGGAATCCCTGTTGAACTACATAAATTATTTATCCAGTAGTCTTTCTTAAATGACTTTTGTTTTTCTACGCCCAAAATAAGAACGTATATTCCTGTAAAGGAGGTGATTTGGTTAATATCGGGTCTTATAATTAAGAAAGGAGCTTATCTATGGCAAAAGGAAGTATAGAAAAACGAGGAGATAACAAGTGGCGACTTACCGTCGATCTTGGTCTCAATAGTGACGGCAGCCGCAATCGTCCCCGTAAGGCAATCACTGTTGAGGACAAGGCGTTACTGAAAACCACAAAGAAACTTAAAGATTATTTGGATGACGAGTTGGCTAAGTTCAAACAAGAGGTGCTGAGCGGGAATTACATTTTACCGTCTAAACTCACATTCAAGGACTTCTATGAGAACGAATGGAAGTCCAAAGACGCCGAGCCGAGGTTAAAGCGTACGACGTATCTATCACATTGTTCTAAAATTGATCATCATGTTTTACCGGCTATTGGGCATTTGCGGCTGGATGAGATCACGACAATGAGGCTAGTGACCTTATTCAACGACTTGCGGAAACCTGGTGCGCGGATTGACAAACGAGGTAGAAAAGAGACCATCAGTTCTCGTACAATTCAATACATTTATGATGTGACTATGAGCATATTCAAGCGAGCTGTAGAATGGGGAGTCCTAAGTAAAAATCCATTAGACGGCATCCAGCGCCCGCAGATCAGCAAGGAAGATAAGAAGGCTCGGAAAGACAGAAAGAACTTTTTCGAAGAAGAGGAAGCTACTGAGGTCATTGATACGTTAATCAAAAGCGACTCGGTTTGGAGACTCTACTTTCTTGGAGCGATAATCGGGGGCTTCCGGCGCGGAGAATTGATTGCTTTGGACGAAGACGATTGTGATTTTGTAAATAATCAGTTACGTATCGACGAAAACATTTCGCACACCGAAAAAGGAAAGGCCGATATAACCGACACGAAAAATGAAGCCTATGATGACTATGTGGACATGCCACAATGGTATATGGATGAGCTAGCCAAACACATTAAAACGATGCGTAAAGCAAAACTTGAGGCAAAAGCTCTGGGAATATGGCAAGGTGATGATCGAAACTTTGTCTTTCATGCTGGATCGGGCAAGCCCTATTACCACACAACCCCATCCCAGCGATGGAAAGACTGGTGTGAGCGGAGCGGATTCCGTAATGTTTCACTTCACGGGCTGCGCCACACAAATGCAACGTATTTGCTTGGGCAAGGAGCATCCATCAAGGAGATTCAGCATCGACTGCGACACTCCACTTCTCAGGTGACCACAGATACCTATGCGCACGTCACCAAGAAGCTCAGTCGCAAAACGACAGCTCACCTTGATGTCTTCTATCCAAAAGTAGTTCGTCCCCAATCCGTCCCCAAGAGCGAAAAAGGCGCTCGCTCACTGTGATATGGAAGTCATGATTTCAATCACTAAAAAATAAAAAATCCCTTGATTATCAAGGGATTCAAGAGATAAACGATAGTGCCGAGGACCGGGATCGAACCGGTACGGTAGTCACCTACCGCAGGATTTTAAGTCCTGTGCGTCTGCCAATTCCGCCACCCCGGCATAAATTTAGGAACGTTATTTTCATACTTACTTGACTTATAAGTAATGGAGAAACATCCAGCTTATGTACAAAATGGTTCTCGTTATGTAAATACCGTTTTAATGGGCACCAACATATAATACGACAATTTCATCAAGTTGTAAAGTATTTTTTTCTAAAATAATAAAATTTCTTTTCTGCATAACTTGGGCGCATTTGAATTACACTAATAAACGTCTTTCCAAACTACCAGAAGGGGTGTTACGAATGCGTGAAGGTATGATTCCAACTGTTCTTGGAACGGTAGTATCGGCTTCAGGCGCTGTGTTGCTGAGCAGTAAGTACAAGCTTGCGGCTACAGGCATTCTCGGTTTCGGACTGGCTCATGTTGTTCTGGGAGCGATTGATCTGATTGAGCATCGCTAGTCGTTTGGGAAGTGCCGGGCGGGAGCTATTTCCTCCCCGGCTTTATTATTATAGCCGCTTTAGCCGCCTTGAGCGTAACGTTTATATAAAGCGTACAATATGCTTGCACTCGTAAAGGAGCGTGTGATGTATTATGAAAGAAAACACTAGGGAAGAAAAGAATCGCACCGTCGATCAGGTCGAACATGAACAGTCGTTAGATCAGCGCGAGCCAGGTTTTAATCGGATCCCTGACCTCGATGCCGATACTCCTGCTGCTACAGATATAATTGAAGAAGCTGTGGGCCGTGGCCTGAACAAGTTGCGTAACGATTTTACAGATTAAAGCATGGGTCATAAGGCATGGGTTACTCAAACAACAACATTGAACCAAGCCACCTTATAAACGGTGATTTCTAGTGATCACTTGAAAATAAGCATAAACCAGCCAATAATCGAAACCCAAAGCACAATACTAATCAGGATTCCCCACACGATGCCCACTGAGAAATTCCCTTCACTCTTCGGTACAGCATGGCCAAATTTCAATCTAAGCTTCATTTGATTCCAGTTCATAGAACCCCCTCCTTAAGTTCTATTTCGGAATATGGAGCTCATTTATGTAGATCAATAGTCATGTTTTCCGAAAAAATAAAAAAGGGCTTTTTGTCCTATCATCCAGTCCGGGGATAAAGTATTACTGCTATTCCGACCAAACAAATCAATCCACCCACGATATCGTACAAATCAGGTGTCTTTTTATCAATCCACCATCCCCATGCAATGGAAAGGACAATAAAGACACCTCCGTATGCTGCATACACACGCCCAAAAGAGGAGAAAACCTGAAAAGTTGCAATGACTCCGTATACAGCCAAAATCACCCCGCCGCAAAGTCCGACATACCATGTCTTCCCTTCACGCAGCCACTGCCAGATCAGATACCCTCCCCCAATTTCAGCTATGCCAGCCAAAATAAAAAGTAACGATGCCTTTAACACCATTCCACATCCCTTTTCTGCTAATCTTCTCGACTTTATTTCTTAAATGCCATCCTTAGAGCACTCGACCTAAAATAATAATCAACGCAATTACGCCAACCAAAATAAGCAGATTGCTGACCTGACGCCATAAGCCAGAGGCTCCCTCAGAGTGAAGCTTCCGCTGGTTCACATCAAAATTCGCTTTGGCTCCTTCAGTATCTACAGGGCTAGAAAACGGTCGGTTATCTTCATTCATGTGAATGGCCTCCTTATCAATACCACCTTAATGATACCAAACTTTTCCGCTGATTTCGCGTTGATTTTATACTCATGCTTACTGTATATTTCCCACTGCACCTGCATATTTATGAAGTGTACAACTATGTGTCAATATTTCACTGAATATAGCGTATGATGGCGAAGCAAGGCAGAGTAGGTATTTTGACACCTTTTATTGCAGGACGGTAGTTATGGTATAATTTAGTCAACTTAATCATGATCGTAACGAGAGTACAACTACTTGTCCATCTGTATTGAATTCACATCCCATGAATCCTCATCCCGGTTACAACCTGCATAATCTGATGTAATTTAGGAGGAGGATACCAATGTCCCCAATCTTTCTAGCTACTTTAATGTTAATGGGCATGTTTTTACTCCAGGCAGCCATCGTTCTGGGCATCATACACTGGATTTCCAAACGTAGCCGCCGTCCAGCGCAAACCAAAATGGTTCTTATCATGGGTTTGCTTGCGTTGATTTTCGTCTTACTTCTGGTAAATGACTCGATGTATTCACAGGGACCGAACTGGTTGGTCTACTTCTGTTTGCTAGTGATCCTCATTAGCGCATGTATCCAACTGAGAAAACGCAAAGAAAAAATGTAATTTCATCATGATGTCATCAAAGGAGGAGCGCCATGAAATCTCACTCAATACGCTTTTGGATACAAAAGGTGCTGCTGCTGCTACTTGTTTTACTATTCAGTGTCTCTCAGCAATCGTTCATTATAGCTGATGCCGCTCCACCTGTTAATTCCCAGGCCTCTGCCAAAGCCAGGCAACTACTTGCCTACCTTTCCAATGTACCAGAGGGTACGCTAATCTCCGGACAGCATGACTACTTGGAGGCACCAGATGAACAAAACAACAAGTTGCAACAAATCAGCGGACAATATGCAGGTGTTCATGGCTATGAGTTTGGAGGATTAGCCAACCAGTCCCACGCCGCCTTACGAGAGCAGCGTCTACGTGTTGTGAACAGCGCTATCCAGTGGAGCCAGTCTGGCGGAATTGTTGCGATCACCTTTCATCAGGCGCTCCCAGATAAACCTAAAACGTGGAAAAACGTGCAAACCAAGCTCAGTCAGGCTGACTTTAATCGCTACATCACACCGGGTACCCCGCAATATCGACAGCTGATTGCCGATATTGATGAGGTCGCACTTTCCCTCAAAACGTTGCGGGACGCAGATGTGCCTGTTCTGTGGAGACCCTATCATGAAATGAACGGCAACTGGTTCTGGTGGGGAAACAAACAAAATTACGCCCAGCTCTGGAATGTGATGTATGACCGATTCGTTAATGTTCACCATCTGAATAATCTGTTATGGGTATGGAGTCCGAATGCACCGAACGCATACAGCACACCATACAGTCGAACCTTTCCAGGTATAAACAGAGTGGATATTCTCGCAGCTGATATTTATAACAATGATTACAAATACTCCTATTACACAGGACTGCTCAAGCTTGCACAAGGCAAGCCAATCGGAATTGGGGAAAGTAATATCCTACCGAGCGCCAATGTGTTAAAAAACCAACCCGACTGGGTCTATGCCATGACATGGGGAAAGGAGCTATCCGCAACCAATTCGCAATCAACGATCAGAACATTTATGAATCAGAATAATATTATCACGCGGGACCTTCTCAACGAGGCACTGCGCTGAAATCACAAAAAAAGCTCAACTTCGCTCTATGAGTGAAATTGAAGCTTTTTTGAGCCTAACCAAGCCAAGCGCTTAACTATTTCTAATTACTTCTTCCAGATCAATATCGGCATAAGCCTCTTCACCGAGATGCACAGATACAATGGTATAGATCCGCTTGGTCAGTCTTGACATCAGTCGATCTCCCGGTGCTACTGAATATTCTTCCCGATAATCTCCAATTTTGTGAAAACCGCTGGACATATGGATGTACAAACTGCCTCTTCGTGTTTTACCATGTACCAACATCAAATCTCCTCCTGCTGTAACCATTCCTAATTTCATCTGTTACATGTATATCGGTCAGAATAAGATATGATATAAGTCCGCGTTTAAACCAAACGGGCCTGCCAGTAATATGACAGACCCGTTTTTGCAAAAGATATTTTAATTCTTTAGGGAAAAAACTATCCCTGATAGGATTCTGCAATCGCATTCGCCGCAATGATGGCGTTGTACACGTCAGCAGGACTGACCGGAAACGGCATATTGACCATCGTGTCATTCGATGCACAGGCAGCTTCGGCTACTTGACGCCATTCAGCCTCGACAAACTCCTCTACACCCAGATCACGAAGCGTCAATGGAAGACCTACGTCCTTAACCAGTTTGATGACCGTTTCCAGTTCCTCTTTCGGTGCATTTTCCAGCACCAGCTGAGTTAGCAAACCGAATGTGACCTTCTCGCCATGCTGTGCTTTATGCAGTGAAGGAACAGCCGTCATGCCATTATGAATCGCATGAGCTGCTGCCAAACCACCTGATTCCGCACCAACACCACTCAGATAAATTGTCGCTTCAATGGTATCCTCCACCGCGCGAGTATACACTTTACGATCCACCGCAAGCTTGGCCTTCACGGCATTTTCCAGCAACGTATCATAACAGAGACGGGCCAGTCCCAGCCCTGTGGTGGAAGGCTTGTTCAGTACCAGGTTGTCCCCGTTGGACTGATAACAAGCCCGCGCTTCAAAATAAGTAGCCAGCGCATCGCCGATCCCGGCTGCAAAGAAACGTGCAGGCGCCGCTGCCAAAATGCCCGTATCCGCCAGTACAACGTCGGGATTGGTTGGCAGGAACAAATATTCATCAAAGGAGCCGTCTTTCTTGTAGATAACCGCGAGGGCAGTACAAGGGGCATCCGTAGAAGCAATCGTCGGGAAAATAACGACAGGCAGCTTTTCATAATAAGCCGTTGCCTTAGCGGTATCCAGCGTTTTACCGCCGCCGATCCCTATAATGATGTTAGCGCCATGCTTGCGCACCAATTCCCGGTTACGCTCAATTTCTTCTTTAGTACATTCATATTGGAATTTCTCGAAAATGGCCTGATTGCCAGCCGCTTCAATAGAAGCGCCAGCCTCCTTTTGCGCCTTTTCGAGTATAAACTCATCACAAATAATAAAGGCTCTATCGCCATAATCTTTAATGTAGTCATTTAACGACGAGAGCAGATTCTGGCCAGAAATAAATTTCTTAGGTGAAGTGACGGACCTTACAACGTTTGTCATGTAAATTCCTCCTTAGCTTTGACTCATACCGAAAACACGATGTATCTCAGTATGTGACAATTTAACTATAGACCTCTTTTGACCCTGTTAAAAGACTGTTTATGGAATATTTTATGAACAAATTGTGTATCTCTCAAACTTTAGCGCTTTCATTCCATTCGGAATACAGCATCCCCATCATAATACGGTCATAACTGTTGCCATCACGAAGAACAGCCGAACGAACTCTGCCCTCAAGCTGGAAACCCACCTTTTCGTAGGTCCGAATAGCCTGTTCATTGTACTCAATAACATCCAGACCGACCCGATTCAAATTTAATTCGTAAAAAGCATAACGAAGAATGAGGCGCACCGCTTCGGTCCCGTAGCCCTTCCCACGGTAGTCCCCATTGCCAATGCCAACCGCCAACTGGCCGATCCGATTATTCCACTCAATCCCGTGAATGGCCACAAATCCGATCAGGACATCATCCTCTAACGTTCTCAATCGGAAATAGACTTCGTTCGAACTGGGTGAACCTTCCGATTCCATTTGCTTCAGCGTATAAGGAAGTGCCAGGTCTGTATCCACATTTCGCAGATAATCTGCATCCTCTCCCCATTTGAACATCGTTTCGGCATCTTCTTCCCTAACAGCGGCTAGTTTAATCCGATCCCCGTAAAATAAATTTTCGATTGTCATGACACTTCATCTCCTGTTTTATGTTGCCCATTTTTCCGCTCCAGCTATCATGATATTAAACGTCCGCAATATTAAGCCCCCTCAGGAATTCAATGTATAAACTTTACAAAAAAATCGGACAAAATACAAACAAATAGCTATAAACTATCCACTCATCCTTTTTTATAGAAAAATATTCCTGATTCTGATAGACTATAACCAGTCTAATCCCCTACAAATTTGTATAAAGGACCGAGACTATAGTCATGAACAGAAAGGAAGAGTAAGGATGAACAAACAATCCAAAATCGTCTCCATCGCACTGGCATCGGCTCTAGTATTCAGCGTTTCTTTTCAATTCGCCCCCACCGTGGAGGCCAAAAAATCAAAAAAATCCCATAAATCAGCTACGCAAAGTTCCGTCTATTACAAAAACTGTACAGCTGTTAAAAAGGCAGGTAAGGCACCTCTCTACAAAGGTGATCCCGGCTACCGCTCAGCACTCGACCGTGATCATGACGGAATTGCCTGCGAAAAATAATCTCTCATTACATTTGAATGGGTATTATGTACAAAAAGACCCTGCGGCCGCAAGGTCTTTTTCATATTTCTTAATATTTATACAGCATAGCCACCAGCTGATATCCGGCTCCAATTGTCCAGAACAGCACATAATCACCGCGTCGGATGCGACCCGATTCAATGCCTTCATACAAGGCAATGAACGGGCTACTGGTGCCCGTATAACCATAACGGTCACCCACATAGATCATTTGGGCGTCCTCCAGCTCCAAATGAGCCTGTATTTTCAGCACATTTGCCAATGAAAACTGGGACAGGCAATAAGCCCGTACATCCTGAGGCGCCAGTCCGTTCTTCTTCAAAATTCTCTTGAGCAGATCAAATGTGGGGGGCAATGCCATATTGGCATCGAACGGGAGCCACTGAATATATTTTCCGGGTGCATTCCTTTGCAGTGTTGCCGCTAATCCCTGAGCCGGATACAAAATTTTATCTATATTGACCACGTCCGTAAAATACATGGAATCTATAAAGCCGGTATCCTCTACTGTACGCTCCAAAATAGCCGCACACGCAGCATCTCCATAGTTAGCATACGTAATTTCATCCTCGGGGCCGGAAATGAGCGAGTTATAATCCGAACCGATAATAAGCGCCGTGCGCACATCGGGATTGGCCAGCATCGCTCGACTAGCTTGATCAACAGCCACCGTCATGCCTGCACAATTCGCGTTAGAATCCATGACAACCACGTCATGTCTGGCCTCAATCGCTTGATGAATAAACAGGGCATTCATTGGAAACAGCGACTCTGGGACTTGGGTGGAAAACACGATCATGTCCACATCACGGCCTGTCATTTGAGCTTGATCCAGTGCTTTCTTGGCAGCCGCGATCCCCATCGTCAAGCCGTTCTCGTCCGGGTGATCAATAATGTAACGCTTTTTCCTGCCCATATGCTCCATGAAGCGCCGAATATCTTTGCCCTGTTCATCAAAATGACGAATATAATATTCGTTATCCACCGAATGAGGCGGATGATACACACCCAATGCCTTTATTCTAATATGGCTCATCAGCAGGTTCCCCCTTACACATGCATCTCGCTATTTGTCACCGCTTCAGAAACATTATTGTACGACGATATCTACGTTGTTTAATCCTGCTTCACGTGCTACACGACCAAGCTGCATTTTAATAATCGTTTGTTGAAGGCTGATCACAAAAATCACTTTGGCAAACCCGGTCTCTTTATACCGTACAAAAGAACCTTTCAGTTTTTCTACTTCTCCTGAGTCCAGCAGTGCCATTTGGGTACAGTCCACCTTGAGCGTAAAGCTGGAAGCCTGAATGGAGGAAGTCTTGGATACATACTCCTTGACAAAGCTATCATACTCAGTCGGGCTAAACACACCATTCACTGCCATATGTACCGTTTTAATGGTTTGATCCACTTCGATGCTGTAAGGATTTTGACTCATTTCAGTAAGACTCCTTTGAATTCAGATTTTTTACTATTAAGAATATCGGAAAAATATGTAGAAATTTTAATATTAAAACAGATAAATCGACACTCATATATTACAAATTTGTGAATATGCAAAAAAGCCGCCACTGCTCCTGGCTACAGGGAGCAACTGACGGCTAACAAGTGTTCTTACGTTGAATTAATTTGTAAACGTATGGCGGCCGAGTGAAATGACAGCCGGACGGCTCTTGCTCCACTTGGCTGTAGCAATGGCCGGATTGTAATAAAACAGGGACCCGTTCGTCGGATCTGCACCATTAAGAGCCTGTCTCGCCGCACGATACGCGGTCTTGTTCGGTTTCAGGCGGTATTGACCATCCTGTACAGCGGTGAACTGGCCTGGCTGCAAAATAACGTCCGGAATCGAGCTTGGAAATTCATTGGACTGCACACGGTTTAATACGACCGCCCCCACGGCTACCTGCCCTTGAAAAGATTCCCCGCGTGCCTCAGCATAAATAATCCGAGCCAGCTGGTCCAGGGCGGTTAAACGCACCTCCCCAAAGGAATCCAGCTTGGCTTGCGTTGCCGCTCCGGCTACACCGTCGGGCGTAAGACCGTAGTCCCGTTGGAAACGGGCAACCGCTTTACTGGTCAAAGAGCCATAATACCCAGTAAAACCGGCTTTAAAATAACCAAGCGAGTGAAGCTGCTGCTGAAGCTCCAGCACCTGCTCACTCTGAGTACCTTTCGCCAGCGTTGATGATTGTGCTTGTGCTTGTGCTTGTGCTGGCTCAACTGGCAACACAATGCCCAGCATACATGCGCAGGACAGGATCAACGTAGAACATTTTTTCATATTCCAGACAACCTCCTCTTTCTTGTTCTGTCCGGTACAACCGTACCGGCCTGTACAACTCAGGGACGTTTATCCGATGAATGTTTCTTGGGCTATAGCTTATGCCTGGCTGCGGAAATGACGCGTTGCTACATTCGGAATCGGACAAGGATGCACTCACACGTCCGTTGCAGTATACCACAAGCCGCATTTACGTATCATCCGGCTCTGGTCCTAAGACTGTGAATACAAATAAACGCTAGCCTTAACGGACTGCGCGTGCCCTATTCCTTGCACACAACTTTGGGCGAATGCATAGGGTAGCTGTACGATCATCAAATTTTGAATAACAGAAAGGCAGGAACCACACGTGGATTCATATATGGATTACACCTCTCCCTCCGCACAATTTACTTATGATGTAAAAGACAATGTTCTATTTCAAAAGGATGCTCAAAACTACATCAACGAGCTTTCGATCCAGCAACTAAATACGTTGGCGAATATATCGCTGCTGGATATTTACCTCAGCACAGCTAACGTCATAGAGCCTCATTACCACCAAAATGCAGCAGAACTGGTATACTGCGTCTCTGGAGCAGTGACCGTGTCACTAATGAACCCTTTTACCCGCGAGTTGCACCATTTCCCGCTCACACCTGGTCAGGTCGCTAATGTTCCCCAGGGATGGTGGCACTACGAGGTCGCCACAATGGATCATACTCATTTGATAGCGATTTTTAATGCTCCCATCCCTGAATTCATCCTCGGCTCCGACATTTTGCGATTAACGCCAAGCAATATTCTCGCTCATACCTACTGCCTGAATGAGAATAAAATTCAGGAAGCGCTCGCTCCTATCAAAAAGCCTGTAATCATCGGTCCGCCTAATGACTGCAAGCACCAGGCAGCTAAAAAGCCGGGAATACATGTGAGACTTGCCGATGCTCCCCCATACCAGCAGGTCGCCACGGAAAGAAACTATGCCCCTACAAACGGATATCCCGGCTTCGCCTTTAATCCTTATCATGAATGGACCTAATCCTGATAAAATCATAAACCAGCGGGAATGCCCTCTCCCTGTATATTAGCCGTTACCGTTACATCATTCGTCTCATAAAATGCGAATGTACAAGAGGGGGTGATTGAATGGACGCTTATTACAACTGCTTGGGCTGTATGAACAGACGGGTACGTGTTTTGACCATGGACGGACAGCAGCACGAAGGAACCATCGTGAAGGTGGATCGCAATAACGTGTACTTAAAAAGGGAATCAAACGGGCGTGTTCAAACGTCTGCTTTTTATCCTGGCTATGGATATGGTAATCAGCTCTTAACCTTGAGCCTGTTCACCCTGCTGGCAATTGCTTTAATTTAATTAGCTGCTCCACGTCAAGCCCTGTCTACCAAACGATGACACATCTTATGACAGCAACCACCCCCGACAATCATCCGTCAGGGAGTGGTTGCTGCTATTTGGGGTGTTTTACAATCCAAACAAGTCTCTTGAATCCCTTAAAACGCTTAAATCCCCCACCAGCTATGCTCCGGTGAGGGATTTAATACACTCATTTCAAATTAGATCCATAACGACTTGGTGATGATGACCAGCAGAATGAACAGTACCAAGATAGCCCCTGTTGATGTCCAAACTCCGCCTGGGTATCCACCGCCACAACCTCTTTCACATTCACTCATGGATAAGTTCCTCCTTCAATTCAAGGTACATCATAGCTTATGTATTGAGGCTTCCTATGGACCGGGCTTATCGGCAATGATGTGAATCTTTACGTTGATTGGGCATCCGCCTACACCATTTCTGGGCAGGAGCATAAGATATCACAAATAATCCCCTGAAGGAGTGAAGCAATTGAATCCAAATCAAGCGCTTAATTACAGTATGAACCAACCTTTTCCCCATCACCAGCATACCCCTCATCACATCATGGTGACCCCTGTGGACCCGTATGTGGTAGAAACATTAAAATCGGTCATTGGCAAATATGTTGTACTGGAGACCACTCGTGGCAGAATTGACGGTTGTGTAGTGGATTGTAAACCCGATCATGTCATTTTAGATGTGTATGGAAAGAAATTCTTTGTCCGGATCTGCGAAATCGTATGGATTATGCCCACCTAAGTATTTAAACAATCAGACGCCAAAATCCTCGCCGATCCTATACTGGATTCGCGAGGATTTACTATAGTCACAAGCTTCTACTATTCAATATCTCCCGCCAGTGAAGAACGGAGTTCATCTATTGTTCCATTGAACTCATTCAAATCCACATTACCACGGATACCCTGAACACTGCCTGTGCTACTGTACTGCCATGCCCACCAGTTATCCCAGGCTGGAACTGCAGTCGGTTTTTGAGTGGTGCTGTATCTGGCTACCCACAATTTATACACAGAAAGTGTAGGATCAAACTTGGAAGCAAAGACATTGCCCGTGTATACGATTGGCAGACGTCCGGTAAGCTTCTCCGTTTCATCCAAAAATGCATGAGCCACTTCACTAATTTGCGCAGGAGTAAGACCTTTTGGATTATTTTCATAATCCATCACTGGCGGCAGATCCAGACTGCCGCCTGCTGATTCTATAGCCCTGGCAAAATTAGCAGCTTCCTGACGAGCACCATCCGCAGTTGTAGCGTTCAAAAAGTGATAAGCACCGACCAGTATGTTGGCATCCCTCGCTCCCTGAACATTTGCTAGAAATTGATTATCTTGATATGTTGTCCCCTCAGTAGCCTTGATGAAAGCAAATGTCTTGCCTGCGGCCGCAACCTGCTGCCAATCTATATTGCCATTATAGTGAGAGACATCGATCCCTTGAGCATGTCCGTCAGAAGAGATGACAGGCTCAGGGACAATGGTATCAGGAGCTATAGCAGATGTAACAGGCTCAGTAGATGTTGACTCCAGTGTTGCTTCTGAATCCTGATTCAAAGGAGCACTACTTCCACTTGAGACAGGCGGGGAAGTCAGAAACACCGTTTTTAGCTTGCTGCTCCATGCC
Organism: Paenibacillus terrae; assembly: GCF_005217525.1. Lineage (GTDB taxonomy): Bacteria > Bacillota > Bacilli > Paenibacillales > Paenibacillaceae > Paenibacillus > Paenibacillus terrae_C. The sequence goes on from NZ_PNXQ01000016.1 coordinate 1,085,267, forward strand.
ACATCAAGACCTGTCTGTTCAGATACAAAGCGAAGCGGAACATAAGTGGTTCCGCCTTTAAGCAATGGAGCTACCGTCAACCCCATTTGAATACCATCGACAGATGCTATGGGGTTATTTACCTGAAGGCTGAGGTTATGATCTCGATCCTGGATCGTTACCGTACTTGTCTTGGAGTCCCAATTGACCTTATAACCTAATTCCTCCACAATGAGACGAAGTGGGACCAACACACTACCCTTTATTTCCTGAATCTGAATTCCCTTCGCAGTACTTAAATCTTTACCATCCAGCTCAATATGTGAGCTTGAAGACGTAGCGTGAGTTTCCCCTGGAAATACCCATAAAAACAGAAATAAAAAAGCCCAAAAATATATTTTCTTCATTATGTACCCTACCATTCTATAAATTTTCACTGATGAAAATCGTGCAATCTAGTATCCTCAGTACCCGCCATTTTGATAGACGCCAATCATATGTAAAAAGTTACGAATAAGTCATCACATATCTCAAGTTTATCATTTATAGCACTAAAAAGTCTCTACCAGCTACATAGCGAGCAGAGACTTCTTTTTTGTATCCTTATTCACATAGTTAAAAATGTTAAGCTTGCAAGAATGATCGAGGTGATGGACAGCACCAGTAAGGGAAGCACCGCTTTCTCCCGCAAGGTCTTAAAGCTCACATTCAGCCCCATGCCTACCATGGCCATCGTTAGCATAAATGTGGTGATGTGAGAAAATCCGTTCATCAGACTAGAAGGAACTACGATATATTTTCCCAAAACATAGCTACCGATCAAACTTGTGATGACAAATCCAATGAGAAACCAGGGGAACTCCATTTTCGCATCCGAGCGGATCTTTCCGGTTCGCTTCATCCAGTACATGATCATAAAGCTAAGCGGTATTAGTAAAAAGACACGGCCCAGCTTGGCTAGTAAGCCAAGCGCGAGAGCATCCTGTCCGGCAGGTTCGGCAGCTAAGGCCACATGTGCAATTTCATGCAGGCTGATGCCTGACCATATTCCATATTGCATATCCGTCAAAGGAAGCCACGATCGAAGGACGGTAAATAAAATGGCGAATACGGTTCCGACCAAAGCAATGAGCCCTACTCCTATAGCCGTATCCTCATCCTTGGATTTCAACAGGGGAGAAACAGCAGCAATCGCAGCCGCACCGCAAACACCTGTCCCAATACCGAGAAGAAGCGAGAGCGAAGCGTCAGCCTTAAAGAGCTTGGCCAGCCACATCGTAAACAGGATGGAAAATACGACGGTACCCACATCACGCAGGAGCAAGCCCATACCATGATGAATAACAACATCCATATTGAGCTTTAGTCCGTATAATACGATAGCCCCTCGCAGCAATTTTTTAGCCGAAAACTCAATCCCTGAACGTAAAGCTTCGGGATATCCCCATAGCTGTCGGTATAAGACAGCGAGAAACATGGCGCAAGCCAAAGGGCCTACATAATGAAATCCAGGTATTTCGTTCAGACCATACCCGACGAAGGCAAATATCATGGTCAGTACAATGCCTAAGATACGTTGGATAAAGCGATTTCGGTTAGAGTGTGGGAAACGCTTTGGTGGTAAACCGGAACGTAGTGAACATTTCATGCGCTTTATGTGACTGCTCATGGTGAATACCTCCAATTCTGTCTTCATAAAGTTTAATGCGTATTTTGTCATAAGAAAAATAAATCATTATAATGGTATCCATAAGTAAATAGGTATGATGAAAATGGAGGAGTCGGCTTTGGATCAATCTTTAATCGTATTTGTTATGGTCGCAGAAAAACAAAACTTCACAAGAACAGCCGAAGAGCTACACATGACACAGCCCGCCGTCAGTCAATACATTCAAACGCTGGAGCGTACCGTGGGAACACGGCTTTTGGAGCGAAGTAATAAATATGTGCGTCTAACCAAAGCCGGTGAAATTGTGTATCATCATGCCAAGGAAATCATCCGCCTCCACACCCGAATGCAGTATTTGGTGGACGAGTTGATGAATACAGCAAAAGGCAATCTATCCATTGGCGCAAGCTACACATACGGAGAGTATGTACTGCCGCATGTGATTGCGCAAATGAGAAGTCAATATCCGCTCATTCAGCCCTCCATTAGCATCGGCAACACTCAGGAAATTGAAAGATTGGTGATTCGTAATCAACTGGATGTGGGGATTATTGAAGGAGAATTTCAGCATGACCATTTGTATATTGAACCGTTTGCAGAAGATGAAATGTATATCGTCGTTCCACATCATCATCGTTTGGCTGGTAAATCTCAAGTAGGTTTAAGTGAGCTACAAGAGGACATATGGATTCTGCGCGAAGAAGGCTCTGGAACCCGGGAAGCGGCGGAAAAGATGTTTGTACGATTTCAGTTTACCCCTGCTCATATTATGGATTTTGGCAGCACCCAGATTATTAAAGAGTCTGTAGAAGCAGGCTTGGGCATTTCTTTGCTGTCACAGTGGACGATTCAAAAGGAACTCACCTTGGGCACTTTAAAAATGTTGAATATAAGCGGTTTCCCAGTCGTTCGGAAATTCTCTTTTCTGACCCCTTCTGCCGTATTTGAAACGAAAGCGACCACCGTATTTTTAGAGATTTTGCGAGGTTATAATGTGAAAAGGTGAACAGGTACAGCTTCAAGTCCATAGAAAAAGCACCCCGGAAGGCGCTTGGCTTACTCGAATATATCCATCCATGCCCCTTCGAGCTCTTTTAATAAGGCTCTTTTCGTAAATAATGTTGCTTTATTACGTAAGAATTTTATCCTTATTGATTTTGTGAGGTTTTTACGCATAATTGTAACTAAGGGAGATGATTCCAAGTTGAGCAAACATAATATCAGCACCACAGTTTCAGGAGATTTAATTGTTACCCATCTAATTGGCAAGATTAAAACAGATGATGTTAATGAATGGTTTAATGGCTTCGAGCAAGCTTGTCAGCAATTCATTTCCGAGGGTCGGAAATACAAATTGTTGGTGGATAGAAAAGGATACACGCCAGATCATTTTTCTGTTCAAAAAGCATGGAAAGATAAGTTCTTCAATGAAACCATTTTGAATCACAGCAAGGCAATTGCGTTTCTCCTTGAAGAAGGGGAGATAATGAATTATTTACAACAATCCAATACAAAAGAATCCGTAAAATTTTTTGATAATTATGAACAAGCATTTATTTGGTTGAATGAATATCCAATATAAAACCTTTATTGAACCAGTTGCTCTTAATCAACTGGTTTTTTTATGCCCGTAATGTTGCTGTTGTCATAAAATTCACTTGTTACAAGCTTCCTACACCATTGTTTTTCTTCACAGATTCTTGTCCACACAGATTGCCGGTTCATTGTGAGTCAGCAACAATATTTTAGAAAAGAGCCTTTAATAAAGACTGTCTGGCTTCTAATAACCAAGGATGTACAACCTTCATCTTTTCTTTATTGCTCCACACATGGTTTAAATAAATCATAATCGCTTCATCCAACAAATGATCGTTCACATTCTTCCTTATCTCTTGTACAAAAGGCGCAGCGTGTGCCTGATCCCATGACAATTTGTCTCCTATAAATAAAATTTTATCCATCAGACTCATGGATTTCCACAGCGTCGTGTGACATTCAATCGCATTCAGCAGCATCGAATCCGTTAGTCCAAAAATCTGAATAGTCATCTCTCTGGACAGCTTTTGGTGCAGAATATACGGAAATGCTAATTCTTCTTCAATAATGGGGATATGTAAAGCACGTGCAACAGCTACTTTATCTTCATTAGGGATGATGGTGCCTATATCGTGCAACCACCCCGCCCGTTCAGCTATGAAAGGATCAGCATGGAATTGTAGAGCCAGTGCCTTGGATTCATGGGCTACCCTTGTGCAATGAATCCACGTAGCTTCTGCGTTATGTTTGTTAAAAAGCTTCTCTATGTCCAAAAATAGTTCCCCTGAAAATTCAAATTCAGCAATGTAATGATGTAAAACAGGATTCATGTATTGTTACCCCCTCTTCGCTTATTCCGATGATTTTACTATACATATTGATTACATTATAACTGGACTCGTCCAAAATAATCCAATTTACTTCAGGTTAATGAAAAATTGCAAAAAGCCCCTGCTAAGAACAAGGGCTTGAAGAAAATACCTTGATAAATACTCCTAACGAAAGAAAGGTATTTTAAGAAGATAGATGATCTTGTCCATGATACAGAAAATGGATAAAATCGGCGTAGCTGCCTTGAAATTGTTGCATGTCATGGGCGGCAATCCCTACAAAATTCCCTGTAAATCCACCTGATAAAAAGCTGATGTTTTGCTTTTCAAAAAGCGGAGTCCAGGTAGGCTCATTTCCAAGATGGTAATAAAAATGTCCTTGGATTGCATGGACTTCTACGGCCAAATGTATAGGAATATCCTTTTGAAGCGCAATCGACTGAGGGACTAATGTGAATGTATCTGCTTCACATCTCATCATGCGCAGCACTTTCCCTTGTCCCTCTTCATAGCTGACATAGGCATACAGGTAATTTTCATCATTTAGATACAGCAGGAGCCCCGCCATTTGCAAATAGCTTGTAGGTTGATATTCCAACGCCGTTTCTACCCGAAAATGATGATCGGTTTGCCGGATGGCAAGCACATGATGCTGAAACAGACTTTGAATGGATTCTCCAGCCAGAATTCGAAGATAGCCCGGACGCTGGCTCAGTGAGCACCAACGATCATCCGCCAGTATACGCAATGTATTCCATGTTTTATTTAAAACTGGCCCTTCGAAAAAGTCTTTGAATATAAAGCTGTGCTTCTGCCCTGCCGAGAAAGTGGTTCCGATCGGTGCAGGCACTTCTAATTGCGGCGTATTGCCTCCGCCGGTTAATCGCAACCAGCCTTCATCATTCCAGTACACGTGCTGCAAGGCTGTTTCTCGCCCTAAAATGGCATACTTTCCTTCCAATGGACGAGTACATAAATGAGCCATATACCAATCGCCATCTGGCGTCTGTACAAGACTGCCATGTCCTGCACATTGTAAAGGGAGTTCAGGACGATCGCGTGATGTAAGCATCGGGTTATGCGGATCTACTTCATAAGGCCCGGATAGCTGCTTCGAACGGGCTACGGTTACCGCATGTCCCGTACCCGTTCCACCTTCCGCTGTAATAAGATAGTAATATCCGTTTTGCTTGTAGATATGAGGGGCCTCTGTTTTTTTCAAAGGTGTGCAATCAAAAATTTTCACAGGCTCGCCAATCAGTCGCTGCTGCCCGCTATCGTATTCCTGCATAACAATACCTGAAGACTTATTGCTGTCCACCATGCGGTAATCCCACAATGCATTCAATAGCCATTTACGTCCATCCTCGTCGTGAAATAAAGACGGATCGAATCCACTGCTGTTGAGATATACCGGGTCTGACCACGGTCCATGGATCGCAGGTGCCGTCATCACAAAATTATGAACGTCCTTAAACGGACGTCTGGTGCTCTTCACATCCGTATAGAGCAGATAAAAAAGGTTATCCGCGTAGCTCAGCTGAGGCGCCCAAATGCTGCAATTTTTCGGGTTTCCTTTTAAATCAACCTGATCAGTCAAAATATCCGTACAGTGCTCCCAATGGGCCAAATCCTTGGACTGATACACCCGTACTCCCGGCAGCCACTCAAACGATGACACGACAATATAGTAAGTATCCTCGACTCGTACAATACACGGATCGGGATTAAAGCCTTTTAATATGGGATTTTGGATCATCATGAGAAATGACTCCTCCTTGCTTCCAAAAAGTGTCTCCCTCAAAAACCTGCTCCTTGCTCCACGCTTCTGCTCGTCCTTCAAAACAACCCGCCCACGGAACACGCTGCCCACGCAACGAGGTAACATCGGATACACCATACTCCTGATAGCAAACCGTTTTCTCATTTGCAGCATCGTCCCAATTGTCCCAACCCCGTGGATCAATATGTTCACCCATTTTACAATCCACAAATACGGTCTTGGCATACTCACGCCACGGACGCCCCAAAAATACCGGGGTAATATCAGGCTCTGCGGTTAAGCAGCAATGATTGAATACATAGCCATACGCTTGTCCCTGGGGAGTGGAGGCGGCTGTAATGTAGCTCGTTTGGTTCTCATGATGGCGTAAACTGCGAATTTCGCAATGTTCAAAATAAGCAGTCGCCCCGCCAAAAATGAAGTCTACCGTTCCCTCGATATAACATTGCTGATAAAGCTGGCGATAGTGGGCATGATGTTCTTTCAAATGGATGCCGCCAAACTTTAGCCGTTCTTTCGGTGCCGGAGGCAAGGGACCAGTAAATAACGTATCCTGATGCCCGCGAAAGGTGCAGTTTCTAAAAACCGTTTTATCACAGTGAGCATATACAGCAACAGCCTGCCCAATGGCTTCCCCCTGTCCAGCCGTGTTGGAAATGATGAGATTTTCTAGGATCAAATGATTGCCGCCTAAAAATAAAGTGGGAGTCGCAAAGGTTCCTATTTCCTCGCCTGCCTCATCCAGCTCCCTGGCATACCGATGCATTCGAATGTCTACCTGCCCGATGCCTATGATATGAAGATACGAACGGTAAATTCGCACCTCTTCCTCGTAGGTACCCGATAAAATATACAGCGTTTCCATTTCATGTGAAGGCGACTGCTCCAATGCAGCAATCGCCTCTTGAATCGTATGGAAATCACAAAAGGATTCTTTCCCTACCAGCATGGTTGCCCCAATCCTTTCATTGGAATTACAGGTGTTCTGCTAAAAATGACTGCCACGCCGTCCGCATTTCCAAGGTTTCCATATGCCCGCCACCTGCGATCACAGGCTGCCAATGCTCAGGGTGACCTGCTTCCTGGTAAGCTTCCTGCAGTCCCTTCGCCAAATGCTCGACCCCCTCAATTGGACACATTCGGTCATTTTGGCCTGTTATGCTCATTCGTGGACGGGGAACAATCCGCTTTTGAATATCCAGCGTGGTAAAATGCTTTAGCAAGCCGGGGACATAGGAATAGAAGCCATGGTGATCCAGTCCCCTTTTGGTGATCAGCGTATGGGCATCTACCTGTCCGCAAATATCAATGGTGACCTGTATTCGCTCATCTAACGCTGCCAGCCACCACGCCATCAGTCCTCCCATCGACATCCCAATCGTTGCGATGCGGGAAGCATCAACATTCTCTCGCTGGCACATATAGTCCACCAAACGACGGTTATCGTACAGCATCATGCCCCACAGCACCTGGCCCTGCCAGAGCATTTCCTTTACCAGCTCGCTCTCGGTTTTACCCCCGCGTTCATTAAAGCCCCACATGTCAATACAACAAGCGCAATAGCCCATGTCTGTCAGGGTTTTAGCAAACGAGGGCTGCTGCAAGTAAGAGCTGCTATGGATAAATTCCTTGCGTCCATGGGTATAATTGCCTCCATGCGAATGGTTGAAAATGACCAATGGAAACGGACCGTTTCCTTGTAATGGTGTGGCTATATAAGCTGGCACAGGCTCGATTCCGTTGATGTCCAGCAGAATAGATTCCAGTTGGTATCCCTCTTGTTCCTCTTGCTTTAGCAGGGTGGCTGTAACGGGTCGATCTGCCGGAAGATCTCCCAATAATGCTTGCAGCTTATCCATGTTCTCCCTCCTTCCATGCCCCTCTTAAATCAGGAATTTGCAAAATCCTCAATTAAAAACATTTTGTTCAGAAGGTTGTATCGTCACTTGTTCGATCAGCTTTTCAGGCTGGTTTGTATTTTTCGAATGACAACGGTTGACCTCAACGCCTTCCCCGTTTTCAATATAAAAAGCAGGGCCTTCATGATTCTCAATCGTCACCTGTTGAAAACGGATATCTCTCACATTGCCTAAATAAAAACCACGGTTGTTCATATCTTCAATCCCTGTCATCATGGCAGGACGGCCAGGAATCGCATTTTTCGCCATAGAAATATCAATATTGGAAAATGTAATTTCAGCAATATATTGTTCTGCAAGTCCGTATAAGAATCCAGCAGCCGCATGAACCTGTCGTGCCGTGATATCGGAAAAATGAATCCGTCTAAAGCAAGGTGTTTCATCGGTAATTGGATAGGGATTTTTGTCCCAGACATATTTGTCTTTGCCCCGAGGTCCGCAGAAATAATAGAGATTCAGAATAAATGGACAAATCACATCTTCCATCACAATATTGCTAACGCGAATATCTTCGACGATCCCCCCGCGTCCCCGTCTTGATTTCAGGCGGATGCCCCGATCCGTTTGCTTGAACACACAATTGCTGATCGTGACATTACGGATATCTCCACTCATCTCGCTTCCCAGTACAACAGCGCCATGTCCATGCACCATCGTACAGTTGGTAATCGTTATATTTTCACAAGGAATCCGCTCCTGTGTATCTTCGGTTCCTGCTTTGATCGCAATACAATCATCGCCCACATCAATATTGCAGTTACTAATACGAACATTGGAGCAGGATTCGGGATTAATGCCATCCGTATTGGGGGAATCCGCCGGGTTAAGAATGGACACATTGTCAATCGTAACGTTATAGCAAGCGATAGGGTTTACAGTCCAACTGGGGGAATTTTTCAACATGATATCTTTAATGGTGACCCGCTGACAACGGTCAAAGCTGATTAATTTGGGTCTCGGGTACTGTAACTCCTCGGGATGATTCCGATGCTTTTCCCACCACGGTTGACCATTTCCTTCCAGCGTTCCACTGCCTGTAACTGAAATATTCTCCAGGTTCTGCCCATAAATACACGATGCATGTACTTCTCGCTGAACGCCTTCCCACCTGGATTCTACTACTGGATAATCAACCAAATCCGTGCTGAAGGAGAGAATTGCACCGGGGCTTATATGCAGCTGAATGTTACTTTTCAGAAAAATAGCGCCTGTCAGATACGTACCCGAGGGAACAAAAACCGTTCCTCCCCCGGCATTGCTAGCCGCTTCGATTGCAGCCGCAATCGCCCCTGTTGCCAACGTCGTACCATCCTGAGGTGCTCCATAATCTACAATGTTATACACTTGCATCTCGTTCTCTCCTGTCTTCATTTTTTGTGAATACGAAAATGATGTATAGGCTGAACTTAAAAATACACTGGAAAACGGAGTAGGCGGAATGGTGCTGAACAAGCGTCAGCGATGGTAAGCACCATCCGCCTGCGTAGTGGCACTTCATGTACACTGATGTTCAACCTATATCTATATCCTTATTTTTTCGATTTCTTATACGCTTCTTCGTATTCAGTAATAATCTGTGATCCACCGGAATTTTTCCAGTTCTCTACGGCTGCTTTGAATCCGGCTTCATCGGTCTCACCCATAATAAATTTGAACGTAGCATCGGTTATAATTTTTTCGAGTTCGGTTCCTTTTTCATTGGCAGTTACAGAATCCAGAGGAACGGTTGGATCCAAAACAGCAAAGTCGTTATTTTCCTTGATTAATTGATTGGCTAGTTCCTTTTCAGGGTTGGCATCTTTTAACGTATACGTCACTTCGCTCGGTCTGGAACTTGCAAATGGCTGTACATCTGCTTGCCACAAATCGGTGTTAATAATTCTGAAAGCTCCTTCATTATCAATGTCATAATGAGTTCCCTTAATACCACCTGTCATGTCCATAAATACTTCTTCATCAATCAAATCATTGACGAATTGAAGTAGTCTCTTCAACTCAGCTTCCGACTTCACCTCGGATTTAGGAAATGCCAGCAAACCACCAACTCCGCTGCCTTCGGACCAAATGTGATATTTACCGTCTCCATTGGAGATTTTGTTTACAGGCACCAGCTCAAGCCCCTTTTGCAAGCCTTGTGACAGATTTCTCAAGTTGGTGATATCCACCATGCCCGTATAAATTCCGGTTTTCCCTTGAGCAAATTGCTGCTGCTGATCAGTTTTAGCAGTTACGGCGAAATCCTTGGATACATACCCGTTCTTATATAATTTATTGGAATACTTTAACGTCTCCAAATATTGAGGTGTATCAAATTCCGGCGTAAACTTGCCATTCTCATCTACTTTCCAGCCATTAGGTGTGCCAAAATAAGAGCTTAAGGTTTTAAAGCTGCTGTAGCGCAGATCAGATCTGTCGCCAAAGCCTGTCGTATCCTTTTTGCCATTACCGTCCGGGTCATCCTCTGTAAACGCTCTCGCAACTTCGTAAAGCTCATCCAAGGTCGTAGGTACTTTAAGCCCTAAACGATCTAGCCAATCCTTGCGAATAACCAGGCCTGCTCGTGCCAAATTTTTCTGGAATGGAACTCCATACAGAACTCCCTCGATGGAAGCTGCATTTCTAACTTCGGGAGGTATCTTTTTTAAATTGTCATAATCGTCCAGATACTTACCTACATCCCAGAATAGGCCTGATTTCAATGAACTTCGAACTGAAGAATTTGTCATCATCGTAAGAGTCACGATATCCGCCAATTCACCGGACGCCAGTGCTGTAGTGATTCTCTCTTCTTTGGACGCATCAGGAACCCAGTTGAACGTAATCTTGGAATTAGTGTATTTTTCAATTTTGTTCTTAATCGTGTCTGTAGGTGGAGAGGCCGTGTGCAATACATTTAACCAGGTTAATTCCAGCTTTGAATTTGGATCATACGTTTGGCTGCCTTGATCCTCTGCCCCCTTGTTACCGCAAGCAGCTAAAAAAACACTCATGACCATAAGTACGGTAAGAAGACCCGATACTCCCATTTTCATCGATATCCCTTTTTTCATTGTGTTTGCTCCTTTTCTGATCGTATATTCATGCCATATCTTCCTCTTTCACCAAAACCTCTCGCTCTATTTTGCTAAATACTTGATGCGTCATCCACATCACGAGATAACCGATAATACTGGCTCCGGCAAAAGTCAGAATTCCTGGGTACAAGCCTAGAATCAATGTAAAAAGCGCGACAATCGCAACAAAAAGAACAAGTGTATATTGTAAATACGAAAACCCAATCACCACAGACATTCTGATTTTCAGCTTAATTCCTTTCCAATCATAATGAGCCAGTAAGGGGAAAATGTACGCCAACGAGATAAGATACAAAAAGGCTCCAATAAGCGTCACTACGCGAACATACCAGGACGAGACATTGACGATATCCACATAGAGCACGTAGCCCACGAGGCTGTAAATGGCTCCAATGATCGCGCCTTCTTTAAAGCTTTCTCTAAAGTAACGTACAAACGTGGGGAAAATGGCAACTTCCTCATTCCCCCGAATCCATTGCCTTAAAATGCTGAGCATAGCGACAGTTGCAGGTCCCACGCCTATAAATCCCAAGCCCAGGATCGTCGCAACCGTCCACAGCAAATTAAGGTAAACCAGCCGAAGCAGGCGCATGCACCATTTGTTCATGTTTTCTACAAACCGTACCATTCCGCATCCTTCCCGTCGTCATTAGTAAACGCCGTCTTCACCAAATTTCTTGGCCAGTCGATTGGAGCCCATGATCAGAATTAATCCCACCACGCCTTTAAAAAGTCCTACCGTCGTACTAAAACTCAATTGTCCATTCTTTAAGCCTGCTGTATAAATGTAGGTGTCAAATATTTCGGCAACCTCGCGGTTTAATGAGTTCAATAGCAGATACATATGCTCAAAGCCCAAATCCAGCGTGCTGCCGATTTTTAAAATTAACAACGTAATAATGACTGGGCGAATTGCAGGCAAGGTAACATGCCATGTTTTCCGGAGACGTCCGGCACCGTCCATTTCTGCCGCCTCATACAGTTGCGTATCCACGACCGTAATCGCCGATAGATAAATAATGGTAGACCAGCCGAGTTCCTTCCAGATCACTTGCCCCATATAAACGGTACGCAACCATTCCTGGGAAGTTAAGAAGCTGATCTTCTCACCACCTAGCGCAGCAATCATTTCATTCAGTACCCCGCCGTCTACGGTTAAAAATACATAAGAAATCGAAACAATGATAACCCATGACATAAAGTGCGGGATGTAGATAATCGTTTGGATGATGTTTTTAAACACAAGCTTCCTTACCTCATTCAGCATCAATGCCAAAATGATCGGTAATGGAAAGAAGATCACAATGTTGAGCGCAAACAAAACCAGGGTGTTACGTAATAGCATGAAAAACGTGGGCTCGGTAAATAAACGAATGAAATGCTTCATTCCTACCCAGGGGCTGCCCGTGATTCCCAGAAAGGCTTGATAATCTTGAAACGCAATGACCAAACCGCCCATAGGGAAATACTTAAAAATGATGAAGTACACTAGCCCGGGTAAAACCATCAGATACAACAACTTATGTTTTTGCATTCGTAAAAGATTTTCCGTCGTTCTGTTGTTCTTTTTCATTTTCATATTCGGTTTCATGTTTGGTGATGGGACACTTGAAACTTTCATTAGCTCGACCTCCTTCAAACGTTCCTGTATACGTTTTCAAGAGTACGTGATTTTAAGCGTTACGCATATAATCATCTAATGATAGCGTTTACAAAACCTTATACATAGCCTACTTTCCGCCTTTTCACCTTACCTAATGATTACTACACAACCTAATGATCATCCTCTTTTTTCCATGCTTAGGAGAACACCTCAAGATTTGATTATATACGGAATTCCGCCCTCTTGGTACAGTTTACATGTAAACGATTACGAGGAGGTCAAACACTTGGCGCAAACATCACTAAAAAAAGAATCGCTGGGCAGTCGTATTTTTACCATCGTAAACAGTACTTTATTAATTCTCATTGCCCTCACTTGTCTCTTGCCTTTTCTGAATATCATCGCCAGCTCTTTTGCTTCAACCCAAGAAGTGGTAGCTAAAAAATTCATTTTGTTCCCTGTCACTTTTTCCCTGGATGCATATCGGTATATCCTGTCGACTCCAACGATTTTCAGAGGACTGGGGGTTTCGGTCGGAGTGACTATCGTAGGTACCGTGGTGAGTATGATCTTTACGGCTTTTATGGCCTACGGATTATCCCGAAGATATCTGCTTGGACGAAATACGATTAATTTCATTGTCGTGTTTTCCATGTTGTTTAGCGGGGGAATGATTCCAACTTTCCTGGTTGTAAAAAGCATGGGGCTTATCAATTCGTACTGGTCCTTGATCCTTCCCGTGGCGATTAATGCATTTAACCTGATTATCATGCGTAACTTTTTCCAGGCGCTGCCGGATGATCTGGAGGAATCGGCCAAGATGGATGGGTGCAACGATTTTGGTATCTTCTTTAAAATTATGCTGCCGTTAGCCATGCCTTCTATTGCAACCATTTCACTTTTTTACGCAGTGGCCTACTGGAATACGTATATGCATGCCATTCTCTATATCAATGATTCCGCTAAATGGCCCATTCAGGTTTTGCTTCGCCAAATTGTAATCGTTTCCAGTGGTATGCAGGCAGAAGGAACCTCTGTGGATGTCATCCCGCCTGCGCAAACGATTAAGATGGCGGTCATTGTGGTTGCAACCGTTCCTATGCTAATCGTGTATCCATTTGTGCAAAAACACTTTGTCAAAGGAGCATTATTAGGGGCAGTAAAAGGGTAAGCTGCCCCTTGATTGTCAGTGAATGTTTCACTCAATTCGCTTGCTTCATCTTACGATATGCTCCGGGCGTGACCTGCTCCTTCTTCCGAAACGAGCGGATAAAGTTCTGCGGATTATGATATTGCAATCGTTCGGCGATTTCTTTAATCGTCATATCCGTCTCAATGAGCCACTTTTTACCCATTTGCAATCGGTAGCCCATCAGATATTCGCTGAACGTCGTACCGTATTCTTTTTTGAAAATACTGCTTAAATAATTGGGATTGTAATGAAGACGCTCTCCAATGAGCTCCAGTGACAATTCCTGGTCATATTCAGCCCTGATCATGGCGGCAATTTTCTCGGAGAGACAGCGGAATTGCTGGTTCGTCTTTTCCTTCATACTTTTTACCATTGGGGAAATGACTTGCTCCACCAGCATACGCTCGATCTCTTCCGGATTACGTATGTCCAGCAGCCGATGGTACAATGCATGATTGTCTTGGGTCAGCAGCACTTCAATCCCTAACAGCTGCTCCAATTGAATGAGGTTATTCACGAACCGCACCAACAGCACCTCAAAGTTCATGGAATGATTGTTCTTTGTCATTATTTCTGTCAATAAAGAATGTACGGTAAGTTGTACTTGCTCTTCGTCTCCTATTCGAATGGCGTCAAACAACTGCGACTCCATTTCCGTCGGATAGTGAAGCAGCACCGGACCTGAAATGACATTGGAAATGTCTTCATAAAATATAATGGATTCTTTGCCTAAATTTAAACGATGGTGCAAGGCTTGCTTACTCATCTCACAGGCTTCCTTGCTCTCTAACAAATTGTCATATGACTTACTAATACCGATACTGATGGATACATTCAAATACTCTTTTACAGTTCGAATCAAAAGGGTAGCATCGTCTAGCACTTGCTTGTTTATTTCCTGTTCATTCTTGCCTGTAAACATTAAAATGGTCGCCTGGATGTCATCGTTCAAAATAATGGGAAGCATTCGCTGCTGCTCTGGAATGGTTTCTTCTACGATTTTGTTAATAGCCAGCAATAAAACGTCCTTATCCGAGGGCTCTCGATCTCCCAGATTATCCAGTTGAATCAACAGGGTAATATACATTTGGTTCTCCAGTTGCGGATAGCCCAAACGTGGCATTTTTCGTGCCAATTCCTCCGCTGAAATACGCCTGCGAAACAGGTTAAGGATCAGTTGGGTTTCCAACTGTGGCATTTCGGACTGGATGAGGCTTTCCAGGCTTTCCTTTTCCGTTACAATGCTGTCAATGGAATCAATAATCCAATCAATTTCATTTCGGGAAGGCTCATTTTTGAACGAAAAATTAGGATTTTTAGGCAGACTGCGTTTAATTTTCTGGAATGGCTTTGTAAAATAGACGGCTATGATATACGCCACTACCACAATCAGGAACGTAAGTACAAGTACCATCGTGATGATCCCGAATTTGGTCGTTTGGAATGCATTCGAAATCTCCTTTTTATCTAATATCGTTAAATACGTCCAGTTGTTATAAGCAGACTTGGCATAAATGACTTGCTGAGCAGGTTGATGCTTCGTTTTTTCCAGTGTCAACATGCCTGAATTATCGGGTGTATCCGTAGCCTTTGAAATGTGCTGAAGCTGCTGGGTGGTCAATAATTGGTCGACAGGCTCGGTTTCGTACATTAAATCGCCTTGTTTATTCAGAATAAGAATGGCCATGTGATCCTCTGCTTGAATTGTACGATTTAACGTTTTCAACGAAATATCCGACAGCGCAATGGCTTGCTTCTTTTTGGAGAATACAGGCAAGGTATTAACAAAGCGGATTCCCTTGTCTGTTTTAATCCAGAATAGCCCCTTATCCTGATGGTCGATATAGGTTTTAAATAGCTTCTCCCGTTCTGTTTTCGTCAAATAGGACAGGCTTCCATTGGATATCTTCCAGTTCTGATCCAGGCTAATCAGTGAGTATTCCGTTCCTTCTAATCCCATTGTAGCAATATAATTGAGTTGCGAATTCACATTCCGATACGCTACAAAATCTTTTTCTGTAATGGGATGTTTTACGACTTCATCAAATGAACTGGTCGTACTATACGTATTAAAAGCATATTCAATTGTTTGGATTTTCTGCTCCAGACTGTTTTTGATTTGCGTCATGTAGCTTTGTTTACTGTTGGAAACTCTTTCCACAACTGAGCTAATTGTTGTAAAATAGATGTAGCTGCCGAAGCTGGCCACCAACCCTATTCCCAAAACCAGAATCGTAATAAAAATGGTGTAGAACATCCTGCCTTTTTTCATTGCGCTCCCCCTTTGGTTCTTTGCATCATATCAAATTATAGCGCTTTCATAACAAGGTTTAAATCATTTTTTTCACGTGTGCATTTATTTAAAAAACAAACATGGGCTTAAGCCCACTCTTTAAGCAGAAATGTTAAATACCATTACATCCGTCCCATCCCGTTTTATGTTCATCTGGATTAGCTTGCAGAATTTAAAAAAGGAATTTGGAGGTACCTTATGTTACACGTTGTTAGTCATAAAGAACAGATTGTAAAAAAAGAATTTACAGCAGACACTTCCTTTCTCTCCCTCTATCCAGCAGTGGCCCATGAAGCTCGCCCTTTTATATTGGTACTGCCCGGCGGTGGCTACGAGCACTTGGCTTCACATGAGGGAGAACCCATAGCTCGGTGGTTGAATGATTTAGGTATTCATGCAGGTGTGCTGCATTACCAAGTCGGAGACTTTGAGTTCGATTCCTTGTTGGATGATGTGGAACATGCCCTGAGGTGGATTCGACAAACGCCTAAAGACTGGCAAGTGATCCCGGAGCAAGTTGGTCTGATTGGATTCTCAGCAGGCGGGCATTTGGCCTCCATCGTCGCCACCAGAGGGACGGAAAAACCCGATCTTCTGCTGTTGGGCTACCCCGTGATTACGTTTCATGATGCTTATACGCATATCGGAAGCCGCACTCATTTTTTAGGTGAACAGCCGACACAGGAGCAGCTTCACGCCTTTTCATCCGATCAACAAGTGACTTCACAGACCCCTCCAACTTTTATTTGGACAACAGCCAATGACGCCGCTGTTCCAGTCGAAAACAGCTTGTTGCTGGCTTCCGCATTATCCAGAGAAGGCATTTCATTTGAGCTACATGTGTTTGAGGAAGGGCGCCACGGCTTGGGACTGGCTGAAGATAACCGCGAATGCCAGCAATGGCTCGCTCTTGCGGAAAAATGGCTTCAAAAACATAGCTATGTTACAGAAGGCCAACAGATAACATCCAGGCTGTTTATCGCTGGTGATTCCACCGCTGCCCAAAAAGGAGCTACCGAAAAACCGATGACAGGCTGGGGCGAACACTTGCAGAGTTATTTTGACCCGTCTGTTCAAGTGAACAATCGTGCGGTGAATGGACGAAGCACCAAATCTTTTATAGCGGAAGGTCGATTGTCTCATATTGAAAAGGAGCTTCGAGCTGGCGATTATCTGTTTATTCAATTTGGACACAACGATGAGAAGAAAGAAGATCCCACCCGCTATACCGATCCTGACGGGGACTACCGTCAAAATCTAATTCAATGTATCGAGTCTGCTCGGAAGCGTGGTGGAATTCCAGTGCTGTTGACCTCTGTAAGCCGCCGCCGCTTTACCGCAGATGGAGAACCTGATCCGCATGCAGTGGGAGCTTATCCCGCAGCCATGAGACGAGTAGCCGAGGAAACCCGGACACCACTGCTTGATATTTTTGAAGCCTCTCAGCAGCTTTATCATAACCTTGGAGAAGAAGGGTCCCAGCAGCTATTTATGCACTTGCCTGAAAAAGCACATCCGAATTACCCGGCTGGCGTAACGGATAATACTCATTTCTCTGACGAAGGAGCACGGCAGATTGCCAAGCTGGTCGCTGAAGCCATTAGCCAATGTGCGGAATTACATGCCTTAAAGCAGTTTATGCACTTGGAAGGAACGAATCAAGATAGTGCAAAAGCAGAATTGTTGGTTAAAAAGGGTGGTTATTTATGAGAGATTTTAAAATAATAAAGGGACAATTCAACTCTTTTCAAAACTTCGTAAATGCTATTAACGAAAAATCTAAAAAAAAATCTACTTTGCTGATTGGGATAGATGGTTGTGGTGGTTCCGGTAAAAGTACATTCGCTTACAAGTTAAAAGAAGAACTATCTAACTCAACTATTGTTCATAAGGATGACTTCTATCTCTCCTCCTCTAACATTTTAAATACACATCCCTCAAAAAAACCTATCGGTGCTGATTTTGATTGGAAACGTCTTTTAAATCAGATACTGGAGCCCATAAGAAATGAAAAGGATGGGCATTATCAACGGTATGATTGGGAGACGGATAAGCTTGCGGAATGGCATACTGTTCCTGTTGGTGGCATTGTCATAATCGAAGGAGTATATTCCATTCGAAAGGAACTGGAGGATAAATATGACTTCAAAATTTGGGTTGATTGTCCACGAGAAATTAGGCTTTCAAGAGGTCTTGAAAGAGACGGAGAGCGTGCTCGTGGGATGTGGGAGGATAATTGGATGATTTCAGAAGACATTTATGTAGAAGCTCATAAACCCTTTAAAAGAGCAGACCTCGTTATTAGTGGAGCTTTATAAACTTCTTATTCAAAGAATAAAACAGAGAACCTCCATACATAGAGGTTCTCTTGTTTCTTAGCTTAACGATCATCACAGGCTTAGTTTTAAGGCGAAGAATTTCGTCGTTGTAAATGAGCTTAGAGATAGTGTCCTATCTCCTCAGCGAAAGAAGGTATAAACAACAAAAACCCCTTGCTATGGAAGGGGTTTTGAGGAAATGGGCCCTGAGGGACTCGAACCCCCGACCAATCGGTTATGAGCCGACCGCTCTAACCAACTGAGCTAAGGGCCCTCAAAAAAATATGTATATTCACGCTACATTTACATAAAACAGCGGCGTTAATTAATATACAACATTTTCTTGTGTTTCGTCAATAGTTTAGAGAAAATTTTTCTTTTTAATTTTTTTTTATGAATCTAGGGAATAAACCGGACGCCATAACGTCCTTTGCGCGAGCGGTACACCTCCACTGCGCGGGGATCGTTGTAGCCGTACATCCAGCCGTCGTGCTCCAGCCTTTTTGCCAGACAACCTGCCTGAAATTTGGTCGTGTACAGTCTGCCGTAGTAAATCCAATACATCCGAACTCCCTCTTTTCACATGATGGTAGGAGTTAGTGTAACCGGATCGAATTCGAATTACACGGCCTGCATCATAACAATCTGCAACGAGTATGAGTCGCTTTAATAAATGGCCCCGTATGCTAAGCCTTATTTGCCAAAGGAGGCCGGGTCCTGACGCCACGAACGCAGCAGCTCCAGTTCTTCCTCCTGAATCGTTCCCTCACGCAAGGCAACGTCCATCAGAGCCGTGTAATTGGACAAGCTTTGCAGCTTCACACCTGCTTCTGCAAAGGCTTGAGTCGCTTTATCAAGCTGGTAGCTGAAAATAGCGAGTACAGCTAACGGCTGGGCGCCTGCTTGCTCTATGGCCTGCGCTGCTTTGATGGAGCTGCCGCCAGTAGAGATGAGATCCTCGATAACAATAACCTTCTGTCCCTCACTAATCCGACCTTCGATCTGGTTCTCTTTGCCGTGTCCTTTAGCTTTGTCCCTTACATACGCCATCGGCAGATTTAGCTTTTGCGCCACCCAGGCAGCATGAGGAATCCCCGCTGTAGCCGTGCCTGCTATGACTTCGGTTTCAGGGTATTGCTCACGGATCACAGCAGCGAACGAATCAGCAATCAGCTCGCGCACCTCCGGGTAGGACATGGTCAGGCGATTGTCACAGTAAATAGGCGATTTAATGCCGGATGTCCATGTAAAAGGCTGCTGTGGACGCAGCGCTACCGCCTGGATACGTAACAGATGGGATGCAATTTGCTCGGGGATATTATTTAATGTAGTCATACTTGGTTCATCTCCTCAATAATGTGTTCCGCTGCGGCACGCGGGTCTGCTGCAGCCGTGATGGGGCGTCCAACGACGATGTAGCTGCTACCCTGGGCGATGGCCTGTCCAGGTGTCACTACACGTGACTGGTCGCCTGTAGCGCTGCCTGCCGGACGTATGCCAGGGGTAATCGTCTTGAAGTCCGCCCCGCATACAGCGCGGATTGCAGGCACTTCCAACGGGGATGCCACTACTCCGTCCAATCCTGCCTCACGGGTCAGTTGTGCGTATCGAACGACCGCATCCTGTACCGTACCAGGAATACCTATCTCCTGGTTCATAGTTGTCTGATCCGTACTGGTTAGCTGTGTAACAGCAATAATGAGCGGCATGGCAAGCGAGCTGTCTGCGGAAACTGCTGCTTCGGCCCCGGCCTTGGCGGCTGCCATCATATTTCTTCCTCCGGCAGCGTGTACGTTGAACATATCCACACCCAGGCGGGTGATGCTCTCCGCACCTCCCCGTACGGTGTTGGGGATATCATGCATTTTCAAATCCAGAAATACGGAGTATCCTCTCGCCTTTAGCTGCTCAACAAAGGCGGGCCCTGCGCTATAAAACAGCTGCATGCCTACTTTTATATAACAGGGAATACCCTCCAGTTGTTGAATAAGCCGCTCTGCCTGCTGCGCATCCGGGTAATCTAACGCGACCATCAACCGTCCTGCCATCTGCTGAAATGCTTCGTTCATCGTCCTGCATCCCCTTTTCACGTCAATTCGGGTACATTTGCCCGTGATAAAGGACATCCGTCAGCCGAAGCTGATGAATGTCCTTTCCTGTACTACTTATTTTTCATCCTCTATTCGTATCGCGTTAGTGGCTCAGAACCGGCATGGATTCGGATGTAAAGTTAATCGTCTCCAGCATTCTCAGCAAAGCGCGTACAGTATCCAGCGAGGTCATGCAGACGATGCCGTTCTCAACCGCTTCACGGCGAATACGGAATCCATCACGCTCTGGCGTTTTCCCCTTGGTCAGCGTATTGAAGACAAAGTTGGCTTCACCCGTACGGATCATATCCAGAATGTTCGGGGTACCCTCGCTCAGCTTGTTGATCGTCTTCACTGGAATGTTAGCCTGCTCCAGCGCAGCCGCCGTTCCACCTGTTGCAATAATTTTGTAGCCCAGTCTGTAAAAGCCCTGCATCAGTTCCACTGCTTCTTCTTTGTCCTTATCCGCCACCGTGATGATGATCGCTCCGGTAGATGGGATTTTCATACCAGCACCCACGAGTCCTTTGTACAACGCTTTGGCGTACTGAATGTCGCGTCCCATCACTTCACCCGTCGATTTCATTTCCGGCCCCAGGGTCGGCTCTACACGGCGCAGCTTGGCAAAAGAGAATACCGGAACCTTGACCGAGACATAATTACTTTCAGGCCATAGCCCTTCTGTATAGCCCGCATCCTTGAGTTTGCCGCCCAAAATGGCCTGTGTCGCCAGATTCGCCATCGGAATATTCGTGACTTTGCTCAGGAAAGGAACCGTCCGCGAGGAACGCGGGTTGACCTCGATCACATACACCTCATCTTGATGAATGACGAACTGGATGTTCACCAGACCGATCGTTTTCAATTCCTTGGCGATGCTGATCGTGATTTCCACGATTTTTTGCTTCAGCTCGTCAGACAAGTGTTGCGGTGGGTACACCGCGATAGAGTCACCTGAGTGAACCCCTGCCCGTTCCACATGCTCCATAATGCCCGGCACCAATACCGTTTCGCCGTCACAGATGGCGTCAACCTCAACTTCTTTGCCCAGCATGTAACGGTCGATCAGTACGGGATGCTCAGGGTTGATTTTAACAGCTTCTTCCATGTAGCGCAGCAATTCCGCATCGGAGTAAACAATCTCCATAGCACGTCCGCCGAGGACGTAGGATGGACGCACCAGCACCGGATAGCCCAGCGCTTGAGCAGTTCCTACCGCTTCATCAACCGAGATGACCGTGTTGCCCTTAGGCTGTGCAATAGCCAGACGTGACAGCAACCGCTCAAACTTTTTCCGATCTTCCGCTTCGTCGATACTTTCCAGACTCGTACCCAAAATGTTCACGCCTGCCGCACTAAGCGGAGCTGCGAGATTAATGGCTGTTTGACCGCCGAACTGGACGATAACGCCAATCGGTTTTTCCTGCTCGATGACGTTCATGACATCCTCGAAGAAGAGCGGCTCAAAGTAGAGACGGTCAGATGTGTTAAAGTCCGTAGATACCGTTTCAGGATTGTTATTGATGATCACTGCTTCATAGCCCGCTTTTTGAATGGCCCATACCGCATGTACGGTGGAGTAATCAAATTCAATCCCTTGCCCGATCCGAATCGGCCCGGAGCCGAGTACGATGACTTTCTCTTTATTGGATGGAATCACTTCGTTTTCCACCTCATAAGAGGAATAATAGTACGGCGTTGTAGCTTCAAACTCGGCTGCGCATGTATCTACCATTTTATAGACAGGACGCAGGTTGTGACTCAGGCGGAACTCACGTACCTCGCGCTCGGTTGTCATGCTGCCACCCAGTTGGCCCAGACTGCGAACCTCGGCGATGGAGCGGTCCGTAAAACCATTACGTTTGGCCTGATAGAGTGTTTCGTAGGTCAGTTCGGATTCTTCAGCCATTTTGGCTTCGAACTTGACAATGCCCTCTACCTTGTCGAGGAACCACCAGTCAATTTTCGTTAAATCCTGAATTTCCTGCTGCTCCCAGCCGCGACGGAATGCTTCAGCTACCAGGAACAAGCGCTCATCATCCGCTTTAATCAGGCGCTCCGTGAGCACCTCATCCGACAGTTGATCGGCTCCCTTAAGATGCAGACGGTGTACACCGATTTCCAGCGACCGTACCGCTTTGTGGATGGACTCTTCGAACGTGCGACCGATAGCCATCACTTCGCCAGTTGCTTTCATTTGCGTGCCTAGCTTGCGGTTGGCAGAAATGAATTTGTCGAACGGCCAGCGCGGTATTTTGCTCACAATATAATCCAGTGTCGGCTCAAAGCAAGCATATGTTTGCCCCGTTACCGGGTTCACGATTTCATCCAGCGTGTAGCCCAGCGCGATTTTGGCAGCCATTTTGGCGATTGGATATCCAGTCGCCTTGGAAGCCAGCGCCGAGGAACGACTCACCCGCGGATTTACTTCAATGACATAGTATTGATAGCTGTGTGGATCAAGCGCAAACTGCACATTACACCCGCCTTCAATGTTGAGGGCGCGGATAATTTTCAGGGAAGCAGAGCGCAGCATCTGGTACTCTCGATCTGACAGCGTCTGACTCGGCGCTACAACGATACTGTCGCCAGTATGTACGCCGACTGGATCAAAGTTTTCCATGTTGCAGACAACGATACAGTTATCATTGCCGTCACGCATAACCTCATACTCGACTTCCTTCATGCCTGCGATGCTTTTTTCCACCAGACATTGTCCAATGGGACTGTAACGCAAGCCAGAACTTACCGTCTCACGCAGTTCTTCTTCGTTCGCACAGATCCCGCCGCCTGTTCCACCCAGCGTATAAGCCGGGCGAACGATGATCGGATAACCGATTTCGTTAGCAAAATCCAGCGATTCCTCTAGCGTTGTAACAATAACGCTCTCAGGTACAGGCTGTTCCAGCTCACGCATCAAATCGCGGAACAAGTCACGGTCCTCGGCTTTTTCAATCGAAGTCAGCTGTGTTCCCAGTAGCTTGACGTTTTCACGCTCCAGTACTCCGGCACGAGCCAGCTCCACCGCCATATTCAATCCTGTCTGTCCTCCCAGTGTAGGAAGCAGGCCATCCGGACGCTCTTGACGGATAATTTGTGTTACAAAATCAAGTGTAATCGGCTCGATGTATACTTTGTCCGCCATGTTCGTGTCTGTCATGATGGTTGCCGGATTACTGTTGATCAGCACTACCTCGACGCCTTCTTCTTTGAGCGCTTGACAAGCTTGTGTACCAGCGTAGTCGAATTCCGCAGCCTGACCAATCACGATAGGGCCGGAACCAATTACGAGTATTTTTTTAAGTTCTGTATTTTTCGGCATATTAGCGCTCTCCTCTCACTGCGGCGGCGATAGCAGCCTGACGCGGTTGCTTTGGATGATTTCTTTTGTGCTCACGGATCATGTCCAGAAAGCGGTCAAACAAGTAGCCGTTATCGTAAGGTCCAGGCGCAGCCTCCGGATGATATTGCACCGAAAACGCGGGATACTTGGTATGCTTAAGACCTTCAATCGTTTTATCGTTGTTATTAATATGCGTCACTTCAAGCTCGGTTCCTTCGATCGAACCCTCATTCACGGTGTAGCCGTGATTTTGTGAAGTGATGAAGCAGCGTCCGCTCTCCAGTTCCTTCACAGGATGGTTACCGCCACGATGACCGAATTTCAGTTTCTCCGTATCCGCTCCCGAAGCTAAGGCAAACAACTGGTGTCCCAAGCAAATTCCGAAGATCGGATATTCTCCTAGCAGTTCAGCCACCGTGCGTACGGCATGCGGTACGTCTTTGGGATCTCCAGGGCCGTTGGACAACTGAATTCCGTCCGGGTCCAAGCGACGAATTTCCTCTGCCGTTGTATCATGCGGAACCACTACTACGTCGCAATCCCTTTTATTCAGTTCACGCAAGATACCGCTCTTAGCGCCGTAGTCAATCAGTACGATCCGCTCCCCGTTACCAGGGCTGCTATACGGATGAGGCGTGGAGGTCAATGGAACCTGATTACGCAGTTCTTCAATCGTCAGGTTAGCCATCATTTCTTTCAGTTCTTCCACAGGCTGAGTGCCCGTCGTCAAAATGCCCTTCATCGTGCCGTGATGGCGAATAATCCGGGTAAGCATGCGGGTGTCGATGTCGCTAATGCCAATGATGCCATATTCCTTCAGCAAATCGTCCACGCTGTATTGGGCACGCCAGTTGCTTGGCACCGGCTCGTAACGTCGAACGGCAAAGCCATGCACATAAGGCCGCACCGACTCGAAGTCATCCCGAGTAATTCCGTAATTGCCAATCAGCGGGTAAGTCATTGTTACGATTTGTCCGCAATAAGAGGGATCGGTCAGTACCTCCTGGTAGCCTGTAATCCCTGTGTTGAAAACGACCTCGCCTGTTTTTTCACCGTCCGCACCAAATGCTGTGCCTGTAAACAGCGTGCCGTCCTGAAGCAACAATCTTGCCTGCATCCCGTCTCACTCCTCTGTATGTTTTCCTGCTATAAGGTTCTATTTATAAAATGATTTGTATTTTTAGTTTGCTTGGTCAGCCGACCAAACCAGTTTGCCGTCTACCCAGGTTTTTACGGGCCAGCCTTTGAGCTTCCAGCCTGTAAAAGGGGTGTTGCGTCCTTTGCTGGCAAATGCTTGCGGGTCAACTGCCTGCTCCTGCTCCAAATCAATCATGGTCAGGTCCGCAGGTGCTCCTTCTTCTAGACGCCCTGTGTCGAGGCGGAAGACACGTGCCGGGTCAGCCGTCATGCGCCGCACCAGAAAGTCGAGCGTCCACTGTCCGGTAGCTACAAATTTCGTGTATAGCAGCGGGAAAGCTGTTTCAAAGCCAACGATACCGAAAGGTGCCAGTTCCAAGCCTTTTGCCTTCTCTTCTTCGCTGTGTGCCGCATGGTCGGTTACGATGATGTCGATCGTACCGTCCTCCAGTCCCTCGATGCAGGCCTGCACATCACGCGGGGAGCGCAGCGGAGGATTCATTTTCCAATTCGCATCCAGCCCCGGAATGTCTTCATCCGACAATACCAGATGGTGTGGACATACCTCAGCCGTTACCTTGATGCCAAAAGATTTTGCGTGGCGAATCAACCGCACTGACTGCTCTGTGCTGACATGGCATACATGATAGTGTGCCCCGGTTGCCTCAGATAGTAAAATGTCCCGTCCGACGTGAATCGCTTCGGATTCGTTCGGAATGCCTTTAAGTCCGTGACGCTTGGCAAATTCGCCTTCTGTCACCGCCGCTCCTTCAACAAGCGTGTTATCTTCGCAGTGAGCAATAACCGGCATATCCAGTGCTTTGGCCCGCGCCATGGCGTCCTTCATCATTTGCGCGCTTTGCACTCCGACACCGTCGTCAGTAAAGCCGATTGCGCCTGCTGCTTTGAGCGCTTCAAAGTCCGTCAGTTCCCGTCCCAGCTCGTTTTTCGTAATGGCTGCGTAAGGAAGTACCTTGGCAAGCCCGGCGTCCTGCCCCTTTTTCAGTACCAGTTGAACCGTATCCGCATTGTCTGTCACCGGGCGTGTGTTCGGCATGCAGGCAATCGTCGTAAATCCACCTTTCACCGCCGCACGGCTGCCCGTTTCAATCGTTTCTTTATATTCAAAGCCAGGTTCTCTCAGATGCACATGCATGTCGATCAAACCGGGAATCACCAGCTTGCCTTGGGCATCGATTTTTTCGACTTGGCTCTCCTGCTCGGATGTCCCTTCTTCCACGAGGAGACTAACTCCAGCGTCCGCATTTACGATTGCCAGGATTTTTCCGTCCGCGATGAGAATAGATTTCAGTTCAGCTTCGCCCTGCTCGTTCAATACGCTTGCGTTCATAATTAATTGGTTCATGTAAAAAGTTCCTCCGCTCAGGTTTTCTGCAACTTTAGCCGCTGCTTGTTATGCTTTGCTTTAACCGTTACCCATGCTAATTCCGTGATCCTGCTGACAGCTTCTACAGCTTCATTGCCCGTTCCATAACCGCCATGCGGATTGGAACCCCGTTTGCCATCTGCGGGAAAATCCGTGATTGCTCGCTTTCCACGACTGCACTGTCGATTTCCACATTCCGGTTCACTGGAGCCGGATGCATAATGATCGTTCCGGGTTTAAGGTTGGCTGCTCTTTGCTCTGTCAAGCCGTACTGCTCGCGATACTCATCCGCTGAGCGCAGCATCCCTTCGGCGTGCCGTTCCAGCTGTACCCGAAGCATCATAACTACGTCTGCCTGCAATGCCTCTTGCATCGGTATATAAGGCGCGTGCGCCGCAAGATCAGATGCCTGCATATTGTCCGGCGCGCAGAAGCTAACCTGGGCTCCAAATTTTTGCAAGGCCCACAGATTCGATCGAGCCACACGGCTGTGCAGAATGTCTCCAATGATGGATACTCGCAAGCCTTTTAGCTCGCCGAAAGTCTTGCGCATCGTGTACAGATCCAGCAACGCCTGCGTTGGATGCTCGTTGTTGCCATCACCGGCGTTCACCAGTGGAACACTGACCTTCTCAGCAAGCTCTTGCAGCACTCCGGCTGGCTTCAGCCGAATGACTCCTGCGTCGATACCCATGGATTCAAGCGTGCGTACCGTGTCGTAGATGGATTCCCCTTTTTCCACACTGGAGGCCGCAGCGGAAAAGTTCAAAACCTGAGCGCCTAAGCGTTTTTCCGCCATTTCAAAAGAAAAGCGGGTGCGGGTGCTGTTTTCAAAAAACATGTTAGCCGCAAAGCGTGATTGTAGCACTGGAACCAGCTTTTCCGGCTGTGATTCCCAATAATGAGCGCGATCCAGAATGGACTCGATTTCATTCCGGCTAAGTTCTTTTAATCCGAGCAGGCTACGTTCTCTAAGTTGACTGGTTGTTGTAATCATGCCTGTTCCCCCCGGTTCTGGTTGATCGTCACTTCGTCCTTACCGTCCGTCTCCTGAAGCGCAACTACGATTTCCTCGGATTTGGAGGTCGGGATGTTCTTGCCGATGTAATCTGGACGAATCGGCAGCTCACGGTGTCCGCGATCTGCCAGCACCGCCAACTGGATCATTTGCGGTCTTCCGCAGTGCATCAATGCGTCCATCGCCGCGCGAATGGTACGGCCTGTGTACAGCACATCGTCGAAGAGAATGACTTTCTTATCATGAACCGATACGTCAGCGGGATTCATCAAAAGCTCTTTTCCATTTCCCTTGGCTTCGGCATTGTTCCCCCGGTCATCACGGTAAGCTGTGACATCCAGTTCCCCCCATGGAATCGGAGCGCCCTCAATTTCAGCGATTTTTGCAGCGAGACGCTGCGCCAGATGAACCCCTCGCGTTCGAATGCCTACCAGCACACAATTGTCAATGCCTTTGTTTTTTTCCAAAATTTCATGTGCAATCCGTGTTAAAGCCCGGCGAATCGCAATTTCATCCATCAGTACATGTGTTTCATTACTCATGCTTCCAGCCTCCTCAGGTTATGTTCCCTTCAGACCTGGTCCCGTGTTCGGATACAAAAAAGACTCCTTGCCCAAGTTTGGCAAGGAGTCTCGTATGAACAGTCTTCCACCGTTCTCCGATCTCTCGGATACACTGAAGACATGCCGCCGCAGCGGATGCACTGATCAGTGATCCATTCACGTTACCTTGCCAGCCTCACGGGACTGATTTAAAGGTGCTATTCAGGATTTCCTTTATCCAGCTTCTCATAGTACAAGATGGCAAGCCATCTTTTGGACAAAGTTCATCGCAACTACAAGAAGTATGACAGATTGAAAATCACGTGTCAACACCTGTTCAACCGGAGCCACCGGAAGCACTTAAATAATTATACAACTTTACTGTATAATTATCCATAGTTGTTTTTACATATGCCAGCCCAATAACAAAAATAACCGCCAATCAGGCGGTTATGCTTAATCATTATTCAGGTTTGTGAATACGAATGCAATTCATCATGGATTACCGACTGCGTAAGGATGCCAGTACATCTTCCATATCGGGAGGAATCGGTTTGCTGAACTCCATATACTCTCCAGTGGTGGGATGCTTAAAACCCAATACTGCAGCATGCAGTGCCTGACCGTCCATACGGACCCCTTTGCTACGTCCATACATCGGATCACCGACCAACGGGTGCCCAATAAATTTCATATGCACGCGGATTTGATGCGTGCGCCCTGTTTCCAGTTGAAGTTCCAGCAAGGTATAATCCCCCAAACGCTCAATCACGAGAAAATGGGTAACTGCATGCTTGCTGTTACGCTCTGTCACCGTGAACAATTTGCGATCCCCCGAATCACGCCCGATGGGAGCATCTACCGTCCCCTGATCATGACTTAGATGGCCGTGAACCAGCGCTATATATTTGCGAGTGACACTGTGGTCCTTGAGCTGCTCTGCGAGCGAGGCGTGAGCCTGATCATTTTTGGCCGCCATCAGTAGTCCTGATGTATCCTTATCAATACGATGGACGATACCTGGACGCAATTCTCCGTTAATACCGGAAAGATCGTGACAGTGGTACATGAGCGCGTTGACCAGTGTTCCCGAAGAGTGTCCCGGCGCAGGATGTACAACCAGACCACGTTGCTTGTTAATGACAATGACGTCCGAATCCTCGTAAACAACATCCAGCGGAATATTTTCCGGTACAATATCTACACTCTCCGGCTCAGGTACGGATAATGAAATTCGATCACCTTCAGCCAGCTTGTAATTCGCTTTGATCGCTGTCCCGTTCACCAGCACTCGACTGTTCCCGATCCACAATTGAATCTGGGAACGGGACACATCCTTCATTTCTTCGGCGATATATTTGTCTATACGTGTTTTGGCATCCCCGGATTCCGCTGTCCATTCCAGAGATTCACCCTCCAGTTCGTCCTCATAAGACAAACCTGTGGCTTCGCCGTTTTCGTTTACTTCTTTCATGCTATGACTTCCCTTCAATGCTATCACTGCCATTACCTTTGTTCCGACGCGATTCCAATAATGTATCCAAAATAATCAGTGCTACACCAATGACAATCGCCGAATCTGCCACATTAAAAATCGGAAACGTATAGCTTCCAAAATTGAATTGAGCAAAATCAACCACTTCCCCTGAAATAGCCCGATCCAGGAAGTTACCAACCGCGCCTCCAAGTACCAAACTTAATGCAACTGGAAGCAATTTCTGCCCGGCCTTAACCGTTTTCCGCAAGTACCATATGATACCAATCACCACCACAATCGTAATCACGATAAACAGCCAACGCTGGCCTTCCAAAATCCCAAAAGCGGCTCCCCGGTTACGATGGGACGTGATTAGAAAGAAATTGCCGATGACGGGTATTTGCTCGTACAATTCCATGCGCGTAGCCACCAAATATTTGACTCCCTGATCAATCAAAAAAATAATTAGCGCAATACCAAAATAAATCACAGTCCTTCGTCACTCCGATCTGCTTATATCCGTTGTCGAACCCATTTATTGTAGCATAAGCCTTCTCAGATCGTCCACGAGTCCCCCAAGCTATTGGGCCTAGATTACGAATGAAATCAACTCCAGCGAATTTGATCAGAATTTCCTATGTAAAAGAGGTCTTCCCGGTGCAAACTACAAGGAGCATAACCGACACAGCACACGCGCAGGTTAAACCTAGAATAAGGAGAGGATTCCATGTCCCCATTGACGGAGCAACAATTGCAGGGATTGCGTAACGAACTGCTGGAACGTAAAAAAGAAATTGAGCATCGTTTGCAGGACAACGATCATTATGGACTCGGCGATTCCCAACGCGATCAGACCGGCGAGCTTTCCCCTATTGATAATCATCCGGGTGATTTGGCTACCGAAACGTATGAGCGAGCCAAGGACATTTCCCTATTGGAGCACGACGAATTTCAATTAGAACGCATCGAATCAGCCTTAATGGCAATGGATAAGGGAACCTATGGCATTTGTGCAGCCAGCGGCAAACCAATTCCTTATGAGCGTCTGCTAGCTGTTCCCTATACCATTTACTGCAAAGAATACAGCCCTGAAACAGAAGTTTCCAACCGACGCCCGGTGGAAGAGGAATTCCTCGCTCCCGCATTCGGCAGAACAAGTCTGGATGAGCGTGAAGATCAAAACGGCTTTGACGGCGAGGACGCCTGGCAAATCGTTGAAAGCTGGGGTACATCGAATACACCAGCAATGGCTGAAAGTGGAGAAATTCATAGCTACGACGATATGGAAATTGAGGCCAACGATGATAATATGGGCTTTGTAGAGCCTTACGAAAGCTTTGTAGCCACAGACATATATGGAAAAAATGTATCGGTTGTCCGCAGTTCCATTTATCAGCGTTATCTGGATGATGGTGAGGGCGAAGGTCTGCTAGAGCCGGATACGCACGAAGACGAATAGTTAACCAAATCCTAATAGGTAAACAAGTAACTAGTAGGTGTTTAGCTGCAGTTGTCGTTGCACAATCCGTACAATATCAGCAATATAATCACCGATGATCGGCAAATTCAGCGCTCCCAACACTTGCAACACATAGATAATGGTCGCCGCGAAAAAAGTAAATCCAAGCGCGATCCCGAGCCCCCGGGACAGACCTGATATTAAGTTTAGCCATAGCAATCGCCAAGGCTTGTTGAGCAACAGGGCATAATCAGCAATGCGGCTGCGCTCCAACTGCTGCGACACTGAACGCACCAGCTTTTCTACACGGCTTAGCTGGTCAGCCTGATCACCTGCTGTACCTTGGTCTGTGGCTACGCTCCCCCTACTTCCTCCGTTCATGCCTTGGCGGCTTCTGCCCTGTCTGCGCCTTGATCGTGCGGTCATGCACAATCCCCCTTTTCCCCATGCTGCCCTGAACGCAGCAAACGAGCCGAAGCATGTAACGGAGATCATCCATCCGTTCCAATGCTTAGGCTCGTTTTTTTATATGCTGCCTGTTATTGTATTATGGGACAAGGGTCTTGTAATTATTCCCCAATATGCACACCGATAGTTTTACCGTTCACTTCTACGCGTTCCACAGGCTCGGCTTGACCAAATGTCACTGTCGTTACCAATACGTTCTCACGCAACACCGAATCGAAGTTTTCGATCGCCTGACGCAGCTCACTATCAACATCCAGCGTAAGTGCCACATACTTTTCAATCGGCAGATCCAGCTTCTTACGGTAATCCTGCACCGCACGAACTACCTCACGTACCCAACCCTCTTGCTCCAGCTCAGGCGTAATGTCCGTGTTCAATGCTACGGTTAAACCATAGCCGGAAGCGGAAGCAAAGCCTTCCTTCGCTTTTTTCTCCACCAGCAATTCCTCTGCTGTAAGCTGCAACTCTTCCCCTTCTGGAGAAGCCACGTTCAGCACTCCTTTTTCCACAACCGAACGGGTGTCTTCAGCAGACATTCCTTTAAAAAAGTTTTGCAGAAAGCCGACATTTTTGCCGTATTTCTTGCCCGCTACCTTCAAATTGAGCTTCAGCGTGAAGTCTACAAAGCCGCTATCGTCCGTTTCAACATGAATATTTTTCACATTGATCTCATCCTTGATAATTTCCACATAACCACTCAGATTAAATTCCTGATCCATGGACAAAATCAATTCGGACAATGGCTGACGCGTTTTCAGCCCCGTTTCGTTGCGGACATTGCGCGCCAGTTCTACTACGCGGCGAGCCGTCTCCATGTCACGTTCCAACTCCAGATCAATCAGGTCTTCATTGGCAGTTGGATAATCATCCAGATGAACGCTTTCCCCGTTGCTCAGGTTCAGGTAAATATCCTCAGCCAGCATCGGTGTGAACGGCGCAAGCAGCTTCGCTGTCGTCAATAACACCTCAGTCAGTGTGCGGTACGCATCCAATTTATCTTCTGTAAGGCCATTGCCCCAGAACCGATCACGCGAACGGCGGATATACCAATTGCTCAGTTCATCCACGAACGACTCAATCGCTTTGGACGAGTTCAGGAAATCGTTCACAGCCAGTGCTTTGTCCACCACCAGAATCAAGCTGTTGAGACGGGACAAAATCCAGCGATCCAGCTTGTGTGCCGATGGCTTGAATGGATGCTGCGCCGGATCAAAACCGTCGATATCCGCATACAAGGTCAGGAAAGCGTGTGTATTTACGAGCGTATCTACTAGCTTCGATTTGGCTTCGCCAACAATGCCTTTGGAAAAACGTTTGCTATTCCACGGTGCACTATCGGACAACAAAGCCCAACGAAAAGCATCTGTACCGTACTCGTCAATCACTTCCCACGGATCAATCACATTCCCCTTGGATTTGGACATTTTCTGTCCCTGCTCATCCAGTACGTGGCCTGTCGCCATAACTGCTTTATAAGGGGCTTTGCCTGTCAGCATGGTGGAAACAGCAAGCAAGCTGTAGAACCAGCCACGAGTCTGGTCAATACCTTCACAGATCATGTCTGCCGGGAATTGCTGCTCGAATGTTTCATTATTTTCAAACGGATAATGATGTTGGGCAAACGGCATGGAGCCGCTGTCGAACCATACGTCGATCACTTCCGGTGTACGGGTCATTTCGTATTTGCCGCATGTACTGCGAACCTTAATTTCATCCACATATGGCTTGTGCAGCTCAATGTCGGCTGGTACGTCACCAATCGCACGTTCCCGTAGTTCAGCAATACTATGTGGAGCGAACTGCTCTCCGGTTTCCTCACAAACCCAGATATTCAGCGGTGTGCCCCAATAGCGATCACGGCTGATGTTCCAGTCCACCAATTCCTCCAAAAACTTGCCGAAGCGTCCTTCGCGTATATGACCCGGATACCATTCAACTTCGTTATTGTTGGCAATCAGTTGATCCTTGATGGCGGTTGTTTTGATAAACCAGCTGTCCATGGCGTAGTACAATAGCGGAGTATCACAGCGCCAGCAGAACGGATAACTATGCTCGTATTTTTCCTTGCTGTACAACAAACCTTTTTCCGACAGCATTTTAACAATATCCACATCACAGTCCTTCACAAAACGGCCTGCAAAATCAGTGATTTCCTCTACATAGTTACCTTGGAGATCCACCACATTAATGAATCCAACGCCATTTTCACGGCATACCCGGTAATCATCCTCGCCATGCGCCGGAGCCATATGAACGATACCTGTACCGCTGGAGTCCGTTACGAACTTCGCACCCAGAATCTGATTGCCCTTCTCGACTTGGAAATACGTAAATGGCGGAGTATACGATTGACCTACCAGTTCCGAGCCAGACAACGTGCCAATCACTTCATGATCGCCTTTAATCACGTCTTCGACGAGGTTTTTGGCAACGATGTATACACCGTCTTCCTGTTTCACACGAGCGTACTCCAGGTCAGGATTGACAGCCAGTGCCACGTGACTCGGCAAGGTCCAAGGTGTTGTCGTCCAGGCCAGTACATATTCACCACTGCTATGCAGCTTAAATTTGGCCGTGGCACTCAGGTCTTTCACGTCTTTGTAGCCCTGTGCCACTTCATGGGAACTCAGCGTTGTCTGACAATCCGGACAATACGGACTTACGCGATGACCGCGATACAGCAGATCCTTTTCGTGAATCGTCGCCAGAATGTTCCACACACTCTCGATATAATTATTATCCAGCGTGATGTATGGATGATCGAGGTCTGTCCAGTAGCCGATCGCTTCGGTCAGATCACGCCATTGCTGCTCATACTCAAACACGCTGGCTTTACATTTTTTGATGAACTTTTCAACGCCGTATTCCTCAATTTCAGGCTTATGGGAAATGCCCAGTTGCTTCTGTACACCTAATTCTACCGGCAGGCCATGGGTATCCCAACCCGCCTTACGTACGACACGATACCCCTTCATCGTCTGGTAACGGCCGACAAAATCCTTAATTACACGGCCCAGCATGTGACCGATATGCGGTTTACCATTAGCTGTTGGCGGGCCTTCATAAAATACAAAGTTTGGCTTACCCTCACGATGCGTGATCGTCTTGCGGAACGTGTCCTCCTGCTTCCATTTGCTCAGGATGCGCAGGTCGCGGGACCGTGCCTTTTCTTTGACATCTACTCTGTTCATAATGTCACTCTTCCTCTCTGTTCATCAGTTTCTGTAGCATTCTCTGAAAAAAAGCAACAAAAAAGCCCCGTCCCTGTAAAGGGACGAGACTGTGCTCGCGTTACCACCCTGATTTCGTAAACAGACCATTCTAAAAAGACTGGTCCCTTCACGACTCTCCGAGCCCTACTCAACTACAGCAGGGCGCCATTGTAACGTATGGCACACGGTGATAGCTTACACACGCCGGATAAAACTCAAGCGCTTCAGCTCACTTCTCAGGGATGATCTTCGGTCATGTTCTGAACGTTGGCTTGCACCGGAAAAAGGCCAACTCTCTGAGGGACAAAATCATGACGTACTCGTTCCCATCAACGAATTACAAATGTTAAATTCATCGGGATATTAAATCAGCAGCTTCGCTGCCCTGAATAGCAACCCATTATCTATAACGGATAACGTGATATTCAGTATAGTATTTACAGTTATAGCCTCTTTGAAGATAAAAGTCAACCCTGACGGGACCCGATCATCGCTGTCAGAAATGACGATTAATAAATTTCTTTCATTTCACGCTCGCGCTCCAGCACTTCGCGTTCACGATTTTCAAGCGCTTCCCATCCGTCCTGACTTAACAAGTCAAGCTGCGCCTCCACCAGTGTACGAAAACGTGCCCGGTAAATCGAAGCCTGCTTCTTTAGTTCCTCGACCTCCAACGCAATTTTGCGGGATTTAGATAACGCTTCATTCACAATGCGGTCCGCATTCTTTTCCGCTTCCTTCACGATGAGCTGCGATTCTTTCTTGGCGTTGTTACGGACTTCATCAGCCGCTTCTTGCGCCACGATAATCGTCTTGCTCAGCGTATCCTCAATGGTCGAAAAATGATCAAGCTTCTCCTGAACATTCAACAGCTGTGTACTCAGTTCTTTATTTTCACGGATAACGCCCTCGTAATCCTTGATCACCTGATCCAAAAATTCATTGACCTGATCTTCGTCATAACCGCGAAGCCGGCGGGCAAATTCCTTGTTATGTATATCCAATGGCGTTAATGGCATGCCGTCCACCTCCTATAAGATTGACAAAAAACATTTTCCGCGTCACGACGCTCACTATCATCTATCGGTCATCATACCCCGTTTTGTGAATGCTGTACAGAGAAAAATCGTTCCAGTTCTCCGCTATAGCTTAATTCTTTCGACAGAAAGCTCGTGAATCCTGCCACCAGCTATATAAACTTACCAATTTTGACACGGAATCGTCCTTTTTTTGTCATTCCATCTGTTTCCAGCACTTTGAAACGCCCAAATCCCTGCATGGAAATAACATCGCCCGCTTTAAGTGAAGTGGATGGATTCTCCTCCACCTTCCAATTCACCCGGCACCGTCCGGCCCGGATCGGTGCTAAAATCTTGCTGCGGCTCAGCTTGTACACATCACTGGCAATGCCATCCAGACGCAAAGAAGCCACCGACAAGTCCAGCGGCTCCAATGCAACATCCTTCGTCCGCAGATTTTCTGGAGACAACAGTTCTGTCCACACATGAACACGGTGAACCTGCTGTAAATGCATCGTAATAAAATCGCTGATCTCAGAAGCCACCAATACATGGCACCCATCGTCCAGCACATGAATATCCCCTATTTTTCCACGCTTGATTCCAAGTCCTAATATTGCACCCAGATAATCCCCGTGCTCCAGCGTGCTAATTTTATGATCATCGGACGTGACGGAAAGAACCTGAATACCCATATTCTCTCCGTCCACATACGAATAATCGGGCGCTAATAGCGCCCGCTTTCGTTCCGATGCCTCATAACCGCCATCTACCCTAATCGTGACCTTGTCTTCCTTCGAGGCAAGCGTCTCCAATATGTACAGTTGACGCGGGTCCAAAAAATCAGTCAGCTTCTGCTCATGATAAGCCCCCGCATGACTGATCCATTCGGAAGCGCGATCTACATAATCCCGTTCATCCGGGTGAAAATGCTCATAAATCTCGGTTCGCATAAGTCCTCCTAGACGAAATTGCTAATTAAAGACATCAAACCGTACGACGCAAAACGCAGAGCAATCAGTGCAACGATGGGTGAAATATCAATCATTCCGAAGATTGGCGGTATAAATCTGCGAAAAGGAGACAAATACGGCTCCACAAACTTGGCAAGTAAATCACCGATTACACTTTCTCTTGCATTAGGAAGCCAGGACATCAGGACATATGCAATGATCATGTAAGAATAAATCTGAAATAGCCAACCGATTACCTCGATCAAGAAAAGCTCACCTCATTCTGTTAAGTTCTTGTTCAGTGTCCGCTAGTATTTCCGTAATGGAGCCTTGAATTTCAACCGTATCCGGTGTACACAGGAAAATATTGTTACCCACCTTGGAAATTCCCCCGCCCAACGCATATACAGTACCACTTAAAAAATCAATGATGCGCAGCGCCTGGTCCTTGCGGATTCGTTGCAGATTGACTACGACGGTACGATGGGAACGAATGTGGTCGGCAATTTCCTGTGCTTCATCATAAGAACGCGGCTCATACAGAACAACTTTCACATTTTTCTGTGAATGGATGCTGACAACATTATTGCTCTTCTGGTTCTTACGTTTATCAAAGCTTGGGGTTTCAATTTCTTGATCTTCCGGCGTATTCATAACCTCTCGCTCTACAACTTCCTCTTCTTCCTGAAGTCCCAGGAAGTTCATGAACTTATTCATTACGCCCAATGGAAATCCTCCTCTCGTCCGACCAGTACAGAGCCAAGTCGTAACCAGGTCGCTCCTTCTTCAACCGCCACCTCAAAATCATTAGACATGCCCATCGACAGGTGAACAATAGGCTCTCTCGTTAAAGCTTGTCCATTTAACGCATCACGCAGTTCACGTAGCCCCCGAAATACAGGACGGGTATTCTCCGGGTCTGACTCATGGGGAGCCATTGTCATCAAGCCGATCACGTCCACATGCTCCAGATCGCGAATTTGTTTCAGAAAAGGTACCACCGCCTCAGAAGAAAGGCCATATTTCGAGGTTTCCCCTGAAATATTAACTTGCACAAAGGCTTTGATCCTTAGTCCAAGAGCAGCCGCCTTCTTGTCCAATTCCTGAGCCAGCGACAACCGATCAAGCGAGTGTATAAATTCAAATTTTCCAATAACATCTTTAACCTTATTGGTTTGCAGATGACCGATAAAGTGCCATGTTCCCCGGTCCCCCAACTTGCTCCATTTATCCGCAGCATCCTGCCAACGATTTTCGCCAACATGCTCCAAGCCATTGTCTAATACGGATGCCATTGCCTCTGCCGAAACATATTTCGTGACAGCAATCACATTTACTTCTTCACACGAACGTCCGCTGCGGGCACATGCCGCTTCCACACGGGCGTACACTTCTTTAATTCGTTCCTCCAAAGACACGGGAGGACTCACCTCTCTTCCAGACCAATCCAGCTCGCCATTCTCCCTGTGACGCCGCCTTCCTTGCGATACGAAAAAAACAAATCGCTTCGGCTACTTGTGCATAAGGTAGTACATTCGATACGACTCGGCAATATTCCTGCTTTCATCATAATGTGTCGATTGCATTGTTTCAAGTCAAGGAGCATTTTTCCGCCACCTAACGGGAAATAGACAGTGCCTTCCCATTTATCATTACCCGGGCAATCATGCTCCAAAACCCGAATTTGGTTCATAACATGCTCATCCACCTCGTATGACTCAGAACCAATGGATGGCCCAATGGCTCCAAGCAAATCGGACGGCTGCGATCCATATTCGGTCTGCATTGTTTGCACCATTTTCAGCGCAATCTCGGCAACTGTTCCTTTCCAGCCCGCATGCGCAAGCCCAATCACACGTCGCACCGGATCACAAAAATATAACGGCACGCAATCCGCATAAAAGGATGTCAGCAAAATGCCCGGTACATCAGTCAAGAGTCCATCTGTATCCTGAAAAGCGGATGCACGATCCACAAAGCCGCGCCCGCGGTCACCAGCCTTTACAATAGCAACATGATTACCGTGTACCTGCTCTCCACAGGTCCAGGCCTCAGGCACAAAGCCGAGCCGAGCCGCAATAAGCTGCCGATTGCGAATAACTTTCTCCGGGTCATCCCCTACATGAAACGCACAATTCAGACTTTCGTAAGGCACTTCACTGACACCGCCATGGCGTCCGGTAAAACCTGCCGTCAATCCGCGAACCTGTTTCTCCCAAGATTGAATATATAATAACTCCGGCAAAGGATGCGTGCCATCTGTCGTTGACGCGACACCCGTTGCCCCGGTATTCACTACAAACGGTTCCATTCGTTTTCACCTCTACTGCCCAGTGTACCAAAAAGCCGCCGCCGTGTCTTCACATAGCTGTCAAATGCACATATTCCTACAGCTCAAAATCACTGCTCAAAATCCCCGTCGATCATTTCGTTCCTGACGTTCGATATATAATTTTTCCTCACCATCACCCTGCGACTCATGCAGTCCCTCCAATCGTACAAGCACCACATCCGAGCCAATTTTCACAATGTTGCGCCAGGGAATGACCAGTTCGCTTCCTCCACCAAACCAGCCCATAAAACGGCTGCTGCCAGGGACAACAATGGCCTCTATTTTGCCCTGCCGTACATCAATCTCCAAATCACTGATTTGTCCCAATCGTCGCCCATCTACAATGTTAATGACATCCTTTGTTTGAAACTCGGAAATTTTCATGGCCCTTACCGACGTTTCCGGCGTACTCACACGCATCACATCCTTTATTTCACTATATGAGCGAGAGAACCCAAAAAATGTCCTTTAAACGCAAAAACGATCCACTGAGGATCGTTTTTAACAATATGCCTTTCAAGCTTCTCTTTCCTTAAGACTAAGACTTCACGTGCTTTTGCATTTGCTGTATAGCCGACTTCTCTAATCTCGAAACCTGGGCTTGAGAGATACCGATTTCATCGGCAACCTCCATCTGCGTCTTTCCTTCATAAAAACGCATGGACAATATCATCTTTTCACGCTGGCCCAGGCGATGCATCGCTTCACGCAGAGCGATTTCCTCAATCCATGAGACGTCCTTATTTCTGTCATCACTGATCTGATCCATCACATAGATTGGGTCGCCCCCGTCGTGATATATCGGCTCGAACAGCGAAACCGGGTCCTGAATCGCATCTAATGCGAACACAACATCTTCCTTAGGCACGTTCAGCGCCTCAGAAATTTCAAAAATCGTCGGTTCCCGTGAATTCAGATTTGTCAGACTATCCCGCACCTGAAGCGCCTTATATGCAATATCTCGCAACGATCGGGATACACGGATCGGATTGTTGTCCCGCAAATACCGGCGTATCTCACCGATAATCATCGGCACGGCATAAGTGGAAAACTTCACGTTTTGCGAAAGGTCAAAATTATCAATCGCCTTCATCAGGCCGATGCATCCTACCTGAAACAAATCGTCAACAAACTCTCCCCGATTGTTAAAGCGCTGAATCACACTCAGGACGAGTCGTAAATTACCGTTAACCAATTTTTCTCTGGCGGATCGTTCATTATTTTGCTGAAGTGATGTGAATAGCTCGCGCATTTCCGCATTGGTTAGCACTGGCAGTTTGGCGGTATCCACACCGCAAATTTCCACTTTGTTTCGGGTCATCGTGTCTTACCTCCCAAGGAGCAACATTAATGTACATTATCTCCTGAGGGTGTTTTTTTATTCGCCGTTTCCATCGCTTCCGAATATCCCCAAACGTCATACCATTTTGTTGAACTCTTTCCGTAAGCGCTTTATAATACGTTTTTCCAGACGCGAAATATAGGATTGCGAGATGCCTAACAGGTCAGCAACATCCTTCTGCGTCTTCTCTTCCCCGTCCTGCAAGCCAAAACGCAGCTCCATAATCAGACGTTCCCGATCCGTCAGCTTTTCCAGCGCCTTATGCAATAATTTACGGTCCACCTGCTCCTCAATATTGCGGTAAATGGTATCATTTTCCGTTCCCATCACATCGGAAAGCAGCAACTCGTTCCCATCCCAATCAATATTCAAAGGCTCGTCAAAAGAAACTTCCGTTCTCGTTTTACTATTTCGGCGCAAATACATTAAAATTTCATTTTCGATGCATCGGGAAGCATAGGTAGCGAGCTTGATTTTTTTCTCGGGATCAAAGGTGTTAACTGCCTTGATAAGTCCAATCGCCCCTATGGATACGAGATCCTCAATGTTGATTCCTGTGTTTTCAAACTTACGCGCAATGTACACTACCAGCCGCAAATTTCGTTCAATCAACATGGAGCGTACTGCTGCATCTCCAGAAGATAATTTTCCAAGCAAATACTCTTCCTCATCCCTCGTCAGCGGCGGGGGGAGCGCCTCGCTGCCGCCGATATAATAAATCTCTTCACTTTTTAACCCAAATAAAAATAAAATACGATAATATTGCAGCTGTAAAGTCAACCTAATCTTCATCTTGAATTTCATCTGTTCCTGCATGTCATTCTCCCCCTTCCGAAAATGAGACAAAATCTCGCTGAATCCCTTTGTCCGTTACCGCAATAGGCTGATTGCCATCAGACCTGATCGTGTGTCCACGATCATCATCCTGCGCTTCAAAAGCGTGCTTCCTGCTTCTGGTCCGGCTCAGCAGCCCCCTCTGCGCGTGCCGTCACATCTGGATGAATGATTGCACGATATTTTCCCTCTGCTGACAGCTTTCCCCCATCCAAGCCGATCAGCACCCGATGATGCACATAACGTGCCCCATTCATCAGAACCTCTACGCGATCCGGTTTGAGTGCGAGCATAAAGGAGTGGTTACGGTTAATGCCACGATAGGGAACGAGACGAACTCGATCCTGCCAATTGAACGATTCGTCTCCCAACTCCATCACCAGTTGATCCACATTTCCCTCAGATAGCTTGTGGAGCCAGGAAGAGGGTAAATATGTATCCCACAAGGCAGCCTCCATGACCATCACTGGTGTCCGGGTCAAAGGATCATGAAGTTGGTTCCCCGTATCCAACAAGCCTGTACACTCAATATGATCCTGTCCGATCCATACCTGAACCTCACCCAGAAATCCACTCATCCTTTCCGCGCGATGCTTTGAAGATTGCACAATACGAAAGAAAAGCATTACTCCGCCAAATGTGCATAAGATAAACCAGAATGCAATTTTCAGCTCAAAGGACATTCCACCTGAAGCCGTGTACCAGATACCATTAAACAATTCCCCCGTACTCTGGAGTAAATAATGCATCCCCAGAATTCCTCCTGCTGCTACAAAATTGATCATATAAAAAGCACCCATCGTACGAAGGTACTTTTGCATGCTGCCAAATCCAAAAGCCACCAACAGCATAATGACCGATAATGCCAGCTTAATCAGGAATGTAAATAAAAAGGACAGCTCCGGCACAAACATCATGACCACGTACATCGCACCGATGACAGCCGAAGCAAGTAGCCGCCACCACACCGGACGAATTTTTCTCATCCAGGCGGTAGCCATCAGCAGTGCAGCATCAATGAACAAATTGACCAAAAAAATGAAGTCGATGTAAACAACCAAAGGTTCACCCGCCCAGCGTTTGCAGGATAGGCTTAAGTATAGTAGTCATGCTGTTCAAAGTCTGTCTAACGATGGGGACGGTGATCGACTAATTTTGTCGATTACAACGGAATCAACCAACGAATCGAATTACAAGATACAGAAAATAGAAAGAAGCCCGCATCTCCAAGGAGAACACGGGCTATCCGATTTCAATCTAGTTATCGTTATTATTATTGCGTGAACGGTTACGTAAAAATGTCGGAATATCAAGTTGATCACTGCTCTGAGTGTTTCCGAATGGGCGCAAGTTAGGAGAACCCTTTTCCGCCGATTCAGGTGCAGCCGGGTTGGCTGCCGGTTTACGCCCCGGTGCCGGTTGGTTTGGTTTACCTTCAAAGCCAGTTGCAATGACGGTAACCTTAATCTCTTCTTTCAACTCTTCGTCAATGATGGCACCGAAAATCATGTTGACCTCCGGGTCGGATGCCGAGGTTACAATTTCAGCTGCTTCATTCACTTCGTACAAAGACAGATTGTTGCCGCCAGTGATGTTCATAATCACACCCCGTGCGCCTTCAATGGATGTTTCCAACAACGGGCTCATGATTGCCTTGCGTGCTGCTTCAGCCGCCCGATTCTCACCTGTTGCTTCACCAATCCCCATCAAAGCGGAGCCACGCTCCGTCATGATCGTTTTCACGTCAGCAAAGTCGAGGTTGATCAAACCTGGTACAGCGATCAAATCAGAAATACCTTGTACCGCCTGACGAAGAACATTGTCCGCTTCGCGGAATGCTTCCAGCATAGGGGTCTTTTTATCCACAATTTCAAGCAGGCGATCATTCGGGATAACAATCAAGGTGTCTACCTTTTCTTTTAATCCCTCAATGCCCAGCTCGGCTTGGTTGGAGCGCTTACGCCCTTCAAAGGTGAATGGTCGTGTTACAACGCCTACAGTCAGCGCACCGCATTCCTTCGCAATTTCA
Source organism: Paenibacillus terrae (assembly GCF_005217525.1). GTDB lineage: Bacteria > Bacillota > Bacilli > Paenibacillales > Paenibacillaceae > Paenibacillus > Paenibacillus terrae_C. The sequence continues at coordinate 1,128,105 of NZ_PNXQ01000016.1, forward strand.
GCAATGACAGGAGCTGCTCCAGTACCTGTACCGCCCCCCATTCCCGCCGTCACGAATACCATATCTGCACCTTTGAGTGTGTTCATAATGAGTTCACGCGACTCCTCAGCCGCTTTTTTACCCACATCCGGATTTGCTCCAGCACCCAAGCCGCGAGTCAGCTTATCACCAATTTGAAGCTTATGCTCAGACTTCGCTAAATGAAGCGCCTGTGCATCTGTGTTAACGGTGATAAACTCCACACCCTGAACACCATTTTCGATCATTCGGTTAACCGCATTGCTGCCGCCGCCTCCGACGCCGATCACTTTAATTTGAGCCAAGCTCTCCATTTCAAAATCAAATTCCAACATACTATTCCATCTCCCCCTCAATGTGCATGGATGGCCCGTCCATGATTGGCATAATTAGCAATGAACGTTATATAAACTCACTGAACATGTTTTTTAAGCGTTCAATCAACCCCTGCTTTTGCTCACCTTCCGCAGCGGGACTGCTCTTGGTACGGTTGGTCGGCTTCTTAGAACTTCCACCGCTGCTACTGCTAACGCTCGTCGATCTTCCGCGATAGTAGCGAATAGCATTATGCAAGATGCCGACTCCGCTTGTGTAACCCGGATCCCTTACACCAATAAAGTCTGGAACAGCGATCCTTACAGAAGCAGCCAGCTCGCTTTGTGCCACCTGTAGTACACCAGGCATGGAGACGGTGCCTCCGGTAAGTATATAACCCCCCGGAAGCTCTGTGTAACCCAAGCGCTTAACTTCCGCCTGAATGAGTTGAAAAATTTCCTGTACCCTCGGCTCAATGATGGCTGCCAAGTCCTGCTGATTGAATTCCTTATCGACATTACTGCCGATACGAGTAACTTTAAAGACGACATCAGTTGCCGCATCATCATACCATGCGCAGCCGTATTTAAGCTTTACTTTTTCGGCTTGATCGGTAAGGGTTCTCAGTCCGTAGGCAATATCATTGGTTACAAATTCTCCGCCTATGGGAAGTGTAGATGTGGCAACAATCGTTCCTTCCTGGAAAATAGCAACATTTGTAGATCCTGCACCAATATCCACCAGCACCGAACCCATCACCTTTTCATCCTTCGAAAGTGACAATTGTCCGGCGCCCAGAGGCAGCAGCACCAAATCTTTGATCCTCAAGCCGCCCTTCTCAACGCAGCGCAACAGATTATGTATCGGCGTCTTGCCTCCCGTAACAATCGTAGCCTCTACTTCCAGACGAACTCCGATCATACCGCGAGGGTCCTGAATACCTTCAAGGCCATCCACGACATACTGCTTGGCTACCACGTCAATAATTTCTCTCTCTGGTGGTACTGCAATAACTTCGGCTGCCTTGAGCACACGCTCAATGTCCTCCTCACCGATTTCACGGTCCTCGTTGGACACGGCTACTACGCCATGACTATTTTGCAGGCCAATATGGTTGCCTGAAATCCCCACATACACTTCTGTTATTTGAATACCAACCATGCGCTCTGCGTGATCCACGGCGTTACGGATTGATTGCACGGTTTGATCAATGTCTACAATTGCACCTTTGCGAATCCCTTCCGAGTCGGCAGATCCAACTCCAATAATATTAAAGGTTCCATTGTTCATTTCCCCAATAATAGCCCGAACTTTGGATGTACCGATGTCCAAACTAACAATGATGTCATTGTTGCTCAAGTCTGTGGCACCTCCTGACTCCAAAATGAATTTCGTTCTTTGAACACACTCTGTACATATTCAACATACTCCATGCTTTCCCTCTTTTTTCTACAAATTTTTTAGAAGCCAATTTATGGTTGCAGTCACATAAAAATTTGAAGAAAAAAGAAGGAGGCAAGTCTATTACCCATAAAATCAATTCTAGCATTTTTTCACATCACTGAGTAGTATCTTTTTCTTGGCCCTCTTCGCTCGTGTCCTGTTTGAACGGAACGTAGGAATCTGCCTCCAGCATTGTGATCAGACCGGGCTCTTCGGTTTCCAGCACCTGATTCAAATAGCTGATTTTAGAACTCAGCAGAGAAACCGTCGTAATGACCTCAAACTGAGAGCGTGTATACATTTTTATGCGGTCTGGAAAAGAAGGTATCGGCGCAGGAATAATTTCCGAAATGTCAGCTGTCCATTCCCCTGGAATTCGAGATAACACATCACACAGCTTTGCTTTGTAAGGATCATCCGATTTCCATTTGGTCAAAATGGGCTTCTCCACCGCAATTCCGCTGCTGCCCACGCCTACGCTTGTCCCATTCGCAAGAATGGCACGCAGGCTCCCATCACTCTGTAACTCGTAAGCAACCGTGGCAAACTCTTTAATATGAACAACAATGACTCCCGGAAAATGCTTGTCCACCGTTACTTGTTGAATCGACTGGATCTCTCGCAGCTTCTGGGAAATGCCCGAAGAACTGACTCCGAAATACTGATCCCCGACAGCCAGACCACTTCGATTAAGCAACTGTTCACGGCTCGAAAATACATTACCGTCAAAGCGAATTTCAGAAACCCGGCTTAACGAGGAACGGAAGAATAGGACAGCCAATAATACGATAAACAACAATATGAGCAGAATGGCAATCTTCCGACTTGTTCTTTTTTTCATTCTGTTCTGTTTAAGAACAGGTATTTGAGCGTTTGGCATAGCTTCTCTCCACAAAAGCCTTTGGTCCCTCCGCTAACGGAGGGACATTACAGGCATTAATTTACGAAATCCAACTGCTCCGGCACCGGAGACTGACGGCTCATTCGGGCACCCAGTCCCTGGAAAAGACGCTCGATCCGATCATACCCTCTATCAATATGGTGTACCTGCTCAACAATGGTAAGTCCTTGAGCTGCCAGGCCCGCTATAACCAGCGCGGCCCCTGCGCGTAGATCGGTAGCCTCTACCGTGGCCCCATACAGACGGGGAACCCCCCGTATAAAGGCAGCATTCGCATCAACCGTAATATCAGCACCCATCACATTCAATTCTTCCACATGTTTGAATCGGCTTTCGAAGACCGTCTCTTTCATTACACTAAAGCCATCTGCCAGAGAAAGCAAAACCATGACTTGAGACTGCAAGTCCGTTGGAAAAGACGGGTAAGGGGAGGTAACAATCCTCTCCACCGCTTTGGGGCGGCTCATGCAGCTTACGGTCATTATATCATTCAAGATGCCGATTTGAACACCAGCCCGCCTGAGGACGTGAATCAGCGCGGACAAATGGGAGGGGTTACAGTGCGTCAACGAAACGCTACCGCGCGTGGCCGCAGCCGCAATCATAACGGTCCCGGCTACAATGCGGTCAGGAATAACCTCATACGTACACGGATTCAAACAGTTGACTCCCGTAATCGTGATCGTATCCGTTCCCGCTCCGATAATACGTGCTCCCATCGCATTCAGGAAATTTTGAAGATCCTGAATCTCAGGTTCCCTCGCTGCGTTGGTGATCGTCGTTCGTCCTTCGGCCAACGCAGCGGCCATCATAATATTTTCGGTGGCCCCCACGCTCGGGAAATCCAGATGGATATCCGCTCCAGTCAGCTTGCGAGCCCGAAACGTAATTTGTTCTTCTTTTTCCTCGATCTCCGCTCCAAGAGCCTTCAGGCCCTCCAAGTGAAGATCAATTTTGCGCTCGCCTATGGCACAGCCTCCTGGCTGATAAATGGAAACTTCTCCATATCTGGCGAGCAGCGGTCCCATCAGAAAGATAGACGAGCGCATCTGCTTCATCAAATCTTCCGGAATCTGGAACGTTCGGACGGACGACGTATCCACGTATACCGTTTCTTCTTCATGTCGGCATGTACAGCCAAGTCTCTCAAGGATGTGCAGCATGACCTTAATGTCTAATAGATGGGGCACATTCCGAATTTCTACCTTACCTTGTGCAAGCAAGCTTGCTGCAAGAATGGGCAGTGCCGCGTTTTTTGCCCCATGGATACGTATGGTGCCTGACAAGGGATGGCCTCCCTCAATCACCAATTTGTCCAATGTATCACCTCCGAGTTTACCGCTCACCCACTACGAAAACCTCCGGAACTAGCTTGATGCCGGTTTGAGATGATATTGTACTTTGAATATGCTTCATTAGGGTAAGCACGTCCTCTGCTGTCGCTTGACCGGTATTAACAATGAAATTGGCATGCTGTACGGAAACCTCAGCGCCTCCCGCTTTTAAGCCCTTGAGACCTGCGTCTTCAATAAGACGGGCCGCATAGTCTCCTGGCGGATTGCGAAACACACTTCCCGCACAAGCCAGCTGTAACGGCTGAGTCAGCCTACGACGATCTTTGAAAGCTGCAAGAGCCTCCGAAATTTCCTCACGGTCGCCCCGCTTCATCCGAAACACTGCCTCTGTCACCATTCCACGCTGCTCATGCAGCACGGAGTGACGATAGCCGAAATGCATTTGTTCGGCATCATACACAGCCAATTCCCCTGTATCCAGCACAATCTCAGCGGACTGGAATATTTGTGACACATCAGACCCATGGGCACCGGCGTTCATGTAGACAGCCCCGCCAACTGATCCCGGGATACCTCCCGCAAATTCGAGGCCGGATAGCGCCTGCTTGCTGGCCATAACACACAACTTGACTAGTGACACGCCTCCACCGGCGACGATCCGTTCATCTTCAAAACGGACATAATCAAATCCCGGTCCCAGCTTGATCACGAGGCCCCGGATTCCTTTATCGGAAACGAGCATGTTTGAGCCCCGTCCCAACTGCATCCACGGGATTCCGTGCTCGCCAGCCAGTTGCAGTAAAGTTGCTAGCTGCTCCTTGGTATCCGGGATGACAAGAGCATCCGCCGGACCTCCAATCTTCCACGTCGTATATTTGGAAAGCGGCTCATGCTCCAGCACTTTTCCGATATCATGCTCCGCTAATAATGGCATCCATTGCTGCATTGTACTGAAACCTCCTTGTTGCTTGCCCCGCATGGTTATAAGGCTCTCACCTGACAACCGGCAACCTGAGTGATGGTCACAATGTATAGGGTATCTTATGTCAATACCATCTGGTGTGTGACAACCGCCCAGTTTGCGCTGCGGTCTAACTTTTACGGGCAAGACGCTCCATTTCTTTTACTAAAATATCGGCTGAATCAGGCTTGCCAAGCGCAGACGCTGATTCAGCCATCCGGCTGCGCATTGCCTCATCCTCCATAATCTCCGCAATGGATTGAAACAAGGACGCACCATTCAAGTCCTTCTCCACTATCATGACAGAGGCCCCTGCCTTTTCGAGTGTACGGGCATTGGCCTCCTGATGGTTGTTCGTCACATTGGGGGATGGAATTAGAATGGATGGAATACCCAACGATGTGATTTCAGCCAAGAAGGACGCGCCAGCGCGATTAACGATTAAAGAGGTACAAGCCAGCACCTCTGGCATATTGTGAATATAGGGAAGCACGTGCAAATGATTGGGCAATGATCCGATCTGATTCCGTATGCTGTCCAACGTCTGCTCATAGTAAGATTCACCAGTCACATATACAAAATGGACGTCTTTCAGTTGCGAAAGTTGCGGAGCCATCGCAATCATGGCATCATTAATGGCCTTTGCTCCCCTACTGCCACCGACCACAAGCACGACCGAGCTGTTCATTGGAACCCCGATGGTAGCAAAGCCTCGGTCCCGGTTAGCCTGACGAACCGTTGTAGCGCGCGGATTCCCGGTGTACAGTACATTTTTGGCTTTGGGGAATGCTCCTTCAGAGCCTTCAAAGCTGACAGCCACCGTATCCACGTAACGGCTCAGAAACGCATTGGTCAATCCCGGGATTGCATTTTGCTCATGAATAATGCTGGGTATCCCCAACCTGGAAGCAGCATACACGACAGGGCCGCATACATAACCCCCGGTGCCAATCACGATATCCGGCTTGAATTTTTTCAATAAAGCTTTGGATCTGCGAACCCCTTTGAAGAAACGCATGATCGTTTTTATATTTTCCACAGACAAGCTGCGACGAAATCCTGTAATATCAATAGCCTCAAACGGAATTTTTTCCTGAGGAACCAGCTTGCTTTCCAGTCCCCGCTGACCGCCAATGTACAAAAATTCAGCGCCCGGATCAATCTCTTCGCACTGTCTGGCTACAGCGAGCGCCGGATAAATATGCCCTCCGGTACCGCCGCCGCTCAAAACGACGCGCATAAACGTTCACCTCGCATAACGTGATATATTCAGTAAAATGCCCAGCGCTGTTAGCATCAACGTCAGAGAAGAGCCTCCGTAGCTGATTAAGGGCAGTGTTATTCCTGTCACCGGCATTAAGCCGATTACGACACCTATGTTAATGACCACCTGTACGGCAACCATCCCCACAATGCCTACAGCGAGCAAACTGCCGTAAGTATCCGGGATGGTAATAGCGACGCGCATTCCTCTCCACACGAGAACCAGAAAGAGCGCCAGCACTGTCATTCCACCGATAAAGCCAAGCTCCTCTGCCAAAATCGAAAAAATAAAGTCCGTCTGCGGCTCGGGAACATAGCTGTATTTCTGGCGGCTCATGCCAAGCCCCAAGCCTGCCAGCCCTCCAGGTCCAATGGCATACAGCGATTGAATAATTTGATACCCTGCGCCAAGCGGATCGGACCACGGGTCCAAGAACGCTGTGATCCGCTGGAGCCGATAAGGCGCAGCCGCAATCAGGGCCGCAAATCCCGCCGCTCCCGTTAAAGCCAGCAGGCCCAGATGCTTCATACGTGCGCCTGCCGTAAATACGATTAGCATGGACGCCCCCATCATCACCGTGCCTGTACCCAAATCGGGCTGGAGCATAATCAGGCCAAAGGCCAGTCCCATGAGTCCAAGCGGGGGCAACAGGCCACGAGTAAAGGAATTAATATCATAATCCGGGCGGCTGAGCCAGCGTGCGAGAAAAAGAATCATGCCCAGCTTCATAAACTCGGATGGCTGAATGCCAAAAGAGCTGATACCGAGCCAGCTTCGTGCCCCGCCTCTGACTACACCAATGCCTGGGATGAGTACGGCAACCAGCAACGCGAGACAGATCAGCAGTACAACCCTAGCATACTTCTGCCAGATCCGATAGTCTGTTTGGGCAGTGAAGTACATTGCCACAAGACCTAGCCCGGCGAACAGCAGCTGCCGCTTTACAAAATAGTAGGAGTCCCCGTACTCGTGAAAAGCGAGAACGGCGCCCGCACTGTATACCATAACCATGCCGATGGCTAACAAGCTCAAAATACAGACGAAAAGCCATATATCCGGCGCCGGACGAGATTGCTTCATCAGGAGGCCACCCCTTGCATAAAAGTAGGGGCTTATCCAACCCCCCTACTTACAATTTATGCGCCGCCTCTTTAAAAATACGTCCACGCTCTTCATAGGACCGGAACATATCCCAGCTTGCACACGCAGGTGAGAGCAATACAACATCCCCCGGCTCAGCAAGTTTAGCAGCCCTGTTCACAGCCTCCACGAGCGTAGCGGCGGCGTCCTCCCCATTATCGACGACCTCGACACGCTCTATTCCGGCCTGACGTGCCCGGTCTGCCAGCTTGTGCCGAGTCTCGCCCAGTAGCACAACAGCCTTTACACCCTCTTGCAAGGAAGGTACAAGCTCGGCATAATCCGAACCACGATCCAGTCCTCCAGCAATTAGTACAATGGGTTGCTTGAAGGAAGACAACGCCATCATCGTCGCTTTGGAATTGGTGGCTTTGGAATTGTTGTAATAAGCCGCTCCGGCATATTCTCCAACATATTCGAGCCGATGCTCCACTCCACGAAAAGCGCTTAGCGGTTCAGCCAATCCAGACGGTTCCGCTCCTGCGGCAATAGCAATTGCGCAAGCGGCGAGGGCATTTTCCACATTAAAACGGCCCGGAAGGCCTATTTCAGCCACGCCTATAATCGGATGCACCACACCACTCGCATCGCGATATACGATGCTGCGTTCAATGTCATCCGTCACATCCGGTATGTATGGCGGGTCTGCGAACAACCCTTCCTGCAAACGTTCCGTCATCGAGAACGGAAGCAGCCTCGCTTGGATATAGGGCACAAGCTCTCGACAA
>NZ_PNXQ01000016.1:1136179-1189285 GCF_005217525.1 Paenibacillus terrae
CGTCGTTTGATTGGCGAACAGACGTGCTTTGGACGCAACATAGTCCTTCATGTCCCCATGATAGTCCAGATGGGTTTCAGCTACGTTCAGCAAGCAGGCTACAGCAGGTTTGAAATCCTTTGTTCCTTTTAACTGAAAACTGCTCAGCTCCACCACCATCCACTCGTCCGACCTGGCATCCACAGCGGCCTCACATAATGGAGTGCCGATATTACCAGCCACGATCGGCTTCATGTCTGATGCCTCTAACAGCTTACCTACCCAAGTGGTTGTGGTCGTTTTTCCATTCGAGCCAGTAATCCCGATCATCGGCGCTTTGCATAGATGATAGGCGACCTCGACCTCGGTCACGACCTCAATACCCAGTTCGACAGCTTTCTGCACTGGCGGGGCTGTATAAGGAATACCCGGGTTTTTGACAACCAGCTTCACTCCTGGATGAATTAGCCCTTCCGGGTGACTGCCGCATAAAACGGAAATTCCCAAAGCCTCTAATTCAGAAGCTTCGGGACATTGTTCCCTGTCTTTTTTATCATTGACTGTCAGATTGGCCCCGGCCTGATGCAGTACCTTGGCGACTTGCACGCCACTTTTGGCCAGGCCTATAATGACGACCTCTTGATCTCGGTATGTGTCTGGATGGTTCATTTGTCTACAACCCCTTGTTGAGATAAAGTCCGAGTCCTGCCAGCAGCAGTCCTACAGCCCAGAATGTAATAACAACACGCCATTCGGACCAGCCGGACAGCTCGAAGTGATGATGAATCGGGCTCATTTTGAAAATGCGTTTGCCACGTGTTTTAAAGGAAGCTACTTGCAAAACTACGGACAGCATTTCAATTACAAATACACCACCAATAATAATGAACAAAATTTCGCTTTTGGTGACGATAGCGATGGCACCTATAGCGCCTCCGATTCCCAGGGAGCCTGTATCGCCCATAAATACCTTGGCGGGATGCGCGTTATATACAAGAAAGCCAAGTACAGCACCAATCATGGCCGCTGAGCAAACCGCAGCCGGAAGCGAGGTTGCTTGAATCGCTACGATGGCATAAGCACCGAAGGCAATCGCACTGGTACCGGACAGCAGCCCGTCCAGTCCATCTGTGAAATTAACGGCGTTGCTAATCGCCAGCATCATAATGACGATGAACGGATAATAGAACCAGCCGCTCCAATCAAACGACCAGGAAGTTCCCGGTATACCGATGGCAGTGCTGTGATCATTGCTGATCAGAAGCCAGCACATGATTCCGCTGAACAGCAATTGCCCGAATAGCTTTTGACGGGCAGTCAGTCCGAGCGAGCGCTTGAATACAATTTTGATATAATCGTCCAAGAAGCCGATCAGTCCAAAACCAAGCGTAGCGACCAGCAGGACGTAAAAGTCCGTATTTTTTATCGCCGAAAACTTAAGAAAGGTCAGCGTAAAAGCCACCAGAATAACGATTCCGCCCATAGTAGGCGTACCCGTCTTTTTGAGATGGCTTTGCGGCCCGTCATCCCGGACCTGCTGGCCGAATTTCATTCGCCGCAGCAGCGGAATGAGTATTGGAGCGGCAATGACCGCCAATATAAACGATACGACGATCGTCAGCAGTAATAATTGAATATCCATGGGAGTCTCCCTCTCGTCAACATCATTTCTGTAGCGGACCGTTTTTCAGCGCATCCACAATTTCTTCCAGTCGCATCCCTCGGGATGCCTTAACCAGCACGATATCATCGGCACGGAGGTAAGCTTGCAGATCTTGAATCAGTTTTTGCTTATCCTCATAAGCATGTACGTCATCAGACGGCATGGACGTTTGCGACCCATGCGCAATGGACGCCCCCAACACACCGTAGGTGAACAGCATATCTACGCCATGTTTCGCTGCAAAAAGCCCAATTTCCTCGTGGAATTGCTTTTCCTCGGGACCCAGTTCCAGCATATCGCCAAGCACGGCGATTTTACGCCCCTTTGTTTCGTAACCGGATAACGTCTGAATTGCAGCTTTCATTGAAGCCGGACTGGCGTTATAAGCATCGTTCAGAAGGGTAAGCCCATTCGTGCAGCTCACGACCTCAATGCGCATGCCTGTCAATTTCAAAGCCGACAGCCCTTCGCGCACATGGTCTGCATCCACCCCAAAATGACGCGCTACCGCCAATGCTGCCAAACCGTTCACAACATTGTGCTGCCCAAGCAGCGGAAGCCGGAAAGAATCCTTGCCGGATTGGGCCGTCGTGAACAAACTGCCTACTCCATCCGTAGCTATTCCAGTTGGATAATCATCGTTATCCGCAGACATACCGAACGTAAACAGCTTCAAGCCGTCAGGCTTAACCGTTTCGGGCTCCGCAAGGACTTGCGGCAATAGCGGTTCATCTCCATTGTAAATCAGCAAGCCGCCGGGTTTGAGACCGCTGACGATTTCCAACTTTGCACGTGCAATTTCCGCACGGGAACCGAGCTGGAGCAAATGCGCTTCGCCAATGTTCGTAATGACCGCTACATCAGGCTGGGCAATATCTGTCAGCAGGCGGATTTCCCCGCGTCCACTCATTCCCATCTCCAAAATCAGGATGTCCGCATCCTGCGGCATGGACAGCACGGTTAAAGGCAAACCGATATGGTTGTTATAGTTCCCTTCGGTTTTGTGTACTTTAAAGGTCGTACCCAGCAACGCGTTGACGATGTCTTTTGTCGTCGTTTTGCCATTGCTTCCGGTAATCCCTACGACAGAGACACCCGTTTCCTGCAAATATGCAGCCGCAAGACGCTGGAGGGCCACCAAAGCATCCTCTACTTCAATCGCATTCCCTGCCGGAGGTACACCGTGATCCTTTTGCCATAAAAAAGCAGCTGCGCCTTCTCCGCTCACAATCTGCTGCACATAATCATGCCCGTCAAACCGTTCACCCGTGAGTGGAACGAACAGCCCCTGGGACTGCGGCTTGCGTGAATCTGTAAAAACGCCCTCAACCATTCGTCCGGCGTCCGCCCCTATGTGAAGCGTTCCCCCACTCATGGAGGCGATCTGACTTATTGTTCTTTTCATCACTTGGATAAACCCCTTATCGCTTCTTTGGCTACGATGCGGTCATCAAATTCATGCACCGTTTTTCCGATCAACTGGTAGGTCTCATGACCTTTTCCCGCAATCAATACTACATCGTCAGGGCTTGCCATTTCAATAGCTTTATGAATAGCAGTTCTACGATCTATGATCAGTTCGTAGCGTTCTGCGGGTATACCTTCGTCAATCAGTCCTTGCTCAATGTCTTTCAAAATAGCTTCCGGGTCCTCTGTCCGCGGATTATCCGAGGTAATAAAAGCATGATCGCTGTATTGTGCAGCAATTTTTCCCATCAAAGGACGTTTCGTACGATCCCGGTCCCCGCCGCACCCGAATACACACCATACTTTACCAACTGCAAACTCCTTAACGGTGCGAAGCACATTTTCCAGTCCATCCGGTGTATGGGCATAGTCCACGATAACCGCAAATGGCTGACCTGCGTCTACAGGTTCTACCCGCCCATCGACGCCTGCTATGGACTCCAGGCTGTGCTTGATATCAGCCAGAGGCACTCCTTCCAGCAAAGCGGCCGTGATGGCTGCCAATGCGTTATACACATTGAACTTGCCCACCATTCGCAGCTCAATATCGGTATCTCCTTTAAAAGTAGAGACATGGAAGGATGTTCCCTTGGCACCTACAGCGATATGGGATGCCTGCACATCCGACTTCTTTTCCACGCCGTATGTAATCACTTGGGCCGCAGTTATGGCCTGAAAATAGGATGAGGCCGGGTCATCCGCATTCAGAACAGCATATTTACTGTCCGACGCATCCCGCGAGAAGGTATTCCCCAATCGGGAAAATAACAGCCCTTTGGCCGCACGGTACTCCTCCATCGTGTTATGGTAGTCCAGATGATCCTGTGTCAGGTTCGAAAAAATAGCGGTGCGAAAATCAGTTCCTTTCACGCGCCCTTGCTCCAGCGCATGTGAGGATACCTCCATCGCACAGCATTGGACACCTTGCTCCGCCATATTGCTAAGATAGCGTTGCAGCTCTACAGCCTCGGGTGTGGTACCGGACATAGGGTGGGACCGACCACCGTAACGCATTTGAATAGTGCCGATCAATCCAGTGCTTACTCCGGCATCGTTCAAGATTTTTTCGATAAGATAAGTTATTGTTGTTTTGCCATTCGTTCCGGTTACGCCGATCATTCGCATGCGGCGGCTCGGTGAATCAAACATATAATCCGCCAAAACCGCCATTGCGTACCGGGCATCCTTGACTATAAGTTGTGGCACAGGTACGTTCAATTCCCGTTCCACAACCAAAGCCGCTGCCCCGGACGCAACTGCCTGCTGTGCATAATCGTGTCCGTCAACCGTAAAACCGGGCAGACACAGAAATAAATCTCCCTGATGTACCCTGCGTGAGTCCGCCCCGATTCCTTGGCAGTCCACTGTACCGTCCCCCACAATGCGGGAGGCAGCCAGCAATGAAGCCAATTGTTGAAGCTGCATCTTTCATTCCTCCATTGCTCTCTCGTTAATCTTAGTATGGGTATAAAAAGAACCTATCAATCCCCCATATATATACGGATTGTTGATCCCCGCACCAGCCGGGAGCCTGGCTTCGGTGCCTGACTGACAACCGTCTTGCCTGACCCGGATTTTACGAGCATAAAGTTCATATTCATATCTTCGTATAAATCTGCAACCGTGGCACCTACCAAATCCGGCACCGTATCAATTCGGTTTTCCCCGTACTTGTATTCCTTAGCAATCTGATTGGTGCGAGGTGGTATTTTCAGAGCAAGCAGCGAATCCCGCAAAATATTTTGCACAATTGGCGCAGCGACCACCCCTCCGAATTGAATGCCTTTTGGGTTATCCACAGCCGTATAGACGACAATTTGTGGATCATCCGCCGGGGCAAAACCGATAAAGGATACAATATGCTCCGAGGAAGAATAACGTCCGTTGATCACCTTTTGCGCTGTTCCTGTTTTGCCACCCACCCGGTAACCCTCAATAAAAGCGGGGCGACCCGTGCCTTTGGCAACGACGCTCTCCAACGCTTCTCTCACCTGTCGGGAGGTATCCTCTGAAATAACTCTGCGCATCAGTTCAGGCTCTACTTTTTCCAGCACCTTGCCTGTCTCTGGTTGAATCCAGCCTTTGGTAATGTGCGGTTTATACAGATTCCCGCCATTGATCGCAGCCGACACAGCGGTCACCTGCTGAATGGGAGTGACAGATACCCCTTGGCCAAAGGCGGTTGTCGCCAGTTCTACCGGTCCTACCTGGGGTAACTTAAACAAGATACCATTTGCTTCACCAATCATATCAATGCCCGTTTTACTACCGAACCCGAAATTGCGAATATACTTGAACAACGATTCCTTGCCCAGACGTTGACCCAGCGTCACAAATCCTGGATTACAGGAATTTTCCACGACTTGAAGGAAGGTCTGGCTGCCATGGCCGCCTTTTTTCCAGCAGCGCAGGCGAGCCCCGCCAACTTCAATGTACCCCGGATCGAAAAAGTGATCGTTTTTGAGATTGACCTTCTTTTCTTCCAATGCAGCGGCCAAAGTAATAATTTTAAAGGTAGAGCCCGGTTCATATGTCATCCAAATCGGCAAATTTCGATTGTAAATTTCAGGTGCATATTGTTTGTATAGCGCAGGCTCATAACCTGGTCGCCCAGCCATGCCCAATATTTCCCCATTCTTGGGGTTCATTGCAATGGCCAACGCAGAATTGGCCTGGAATTTGACCATAGCCTGGTCAAGCTCCCGTTCCATGATAGACTGTACAGACTTATCAATGGTCAGTTGCAGGTTCAGACCATCCTTTGGTTCAACGTACTTCTCAGACGAGCCGGGCATCAGGCGACCGCCTGCATCGGATAGATATGCAATGCTTCCGTCAATACCACGAAGCTTGCTGTTGTTCTTTTTCTCTACCCCCGTCAACCCCTGATTATCAATTCCCGTAAACCCGAGAATATGAGCCGCCAAATCGCCATAAGGATAATAACGTTTGTTGTCTTCAGCAACAACGATACCCGGCAGCTTCAAATCACGAATTTGCTGCGCTTTCTCCATCGTAATTTTTCGTCCGCCGGGCTGAAGTTTTTGACTTGCTGTTCGTTTGGTAATCAGCTTGAGCACCTTATCCACGCTCATATCTAGCAAGGGCGCCAGCCTACGCGCCGTTTCTTCCGGCTCCTTGATTTGCACCGGTATCGCCATGACTGTTGGCGAAGTGACATTGTAGGCTAGCGCCGTACCTTGCCGATCCAAAATTTCGCCGCGTTTGGCGGCAAATGGTATATTTCGGCGCCACGATTCCTCGGCCTTGGCCGAGAGTTCGCCCCCTTTACCCAATTGAACATAGGCGAGCCGGACCGACAAGGCTGCAAATAGTACAAACAATCCCAGCAGCCCCCATACCAGCCTGCGCCGCATGGTCACGTTAGATTTCTTCAAACGCGCTCCCCTCCGTTCCTCTAAATACTCATGATATGTCTTACCTCATGAATATTCAAAAAATCGGACGTTAGAACAAGCTATCAGTTATCCTCGCCTTTGATCGCAGCCGCACTTTTTTCATCGGCTACAGCGGAGGCCCCACCCTTGCTTGCACTCGCGGTGGTAACGGTTTTTGAATCGGTACCCGTTTTCGCTGTACTGCCTGTTTGGCTAGATGCTACGCCGGTAGTTGAGTCCGGTGTTTCTTCCGGCTTTACTCCGGTCACGGTTTCTTTAGCCGGCTGGAGCGTCACACTGACGATCCGCTTGCCACTCACCATTTGTGCCTTTTGCGAGACAACATAACCTTCGCCGCTTACCTGAACACCCACCTTCATGAGCGTTAACACTTGCAGCGTGTCACGCAACGAGACGCCTTTAAAGTCGGGAATGGTCATGTTGGCACTATCTTCAGTCAGCAAATAAATGCGTTGTCCCGGCTTCATTTTGACGCCTGCCTCCGGATACTGACGGACAATTTTGGAGCCTTTGCCGACCGTTTCATAGGCAATCCCCTGTTTGAGCAATGCGTTTTGCGCATCCTTCTTCACCTGACCGGTTAATTGTGGCACTGTCGGTAGATTCACCGTTTTCACAGCAGCACTGTCAGATTTATTCGCTTTGGCTCCTGTTTTAGGAACCCCCATATATTGCAGCGACTGGGATACGATTTTTTTGAACACAGGGGCTGCTGCGGTACCTCCACCTACCGATTTGTTAGGTTCATCCATAACAATTAGGACAGCTATTTTCGGATCATTCACGGGTGCAAAGCCGATAAAAGACACGACATCCTTCGAATGGTCATACACTTTGCCCACAACTTTCGTCGCTGTACCTGTTTTACCAGCAACACGATACCCATCAATATAAGCCAGACGCCCGGTTCCAATTTCTTGGTCAGACACGACCTGCTCCAGATAGCTGCTGGTCTGTAATGCCGATTCCTGCGAAATCACCTGGCGGACTTCCTTCGGTTGAATCGTCTGTACTTCCCCTGTATCCGGGTTCGTAATTTCCTTCACCAGATGAGGCTGCATCAGCTTCCCCCCGTTAGCAATGGCCGAGATAGCCGCTACCTGCTGGATTGGCGTTACCTGAACACGTCCGTGTCCATATGCAGCCGTTGCGACTTCGGATTTGTATTGGGTGTGGAACGTAATGGCTCCGCTAGACTCACTCGGAAGATCAATCCCTGTTTTCACACCAAATCCGAAGTTGTTAATATATTTCCTCAGCCTTTCGCCGCCCAGCTTATACAGCCCCAGATGGACGAAACCGACGTTACTTGAACGCTTAACCCCTTGAAGATAGGTTAACGTTCCCCAATTTCGACTCACGTCACGAATATCCCATCCCCCAACTCGGATCATACCAGACTGATAGGTTTCATTTGGGTTGAATACCTTTTCCTGAACTGCCGCAGCCAAGGTTACAATCTTAAACGTGGAGCCTGGCTCATAAATGGACTGAGTTGCATTATTGCGGAAAAAATCCATTGACGATGTGCTCCCGTATGTATTGGGATTAAAATTAGGATAACTCGCCATACCGAGAACGTCCATCGTTTTGGGATCTGCCGCTACAACCGTCATCGTTTTCGGATTGTATGTTGCAATGGCTTCCTGCATAGCGTCTTCTATATAATACTGAATCGTGTCATCAATCGTCAGCTTTAAATTCTTACCATTTTGTGCCGGTTCATAATTGCTCTCCGATCCCTGAAGAGGAACTCCCTTTAGATCCCGCTGATAGAGTAGCTTTCCGGCCGTGCCCGAGAGCTCTTTATTATAATAGGCTTCCAATCCCATGCCTGCTGTACCGTCTTTCCGGTAATAGCCAAGAACATGAGAAGCCAGCTTATTTTCCGGATAATAGCGTTTGGATTCCTGAACCGTGTCCACAGCTCCAATCACTTTGTACTTATCCTTTAAATATTCTTTGAACGTATCCACCTGTACCTTGACCTCAGGATCTACCTTCCAGCCTCCGTTACGGATCTCGCGGTTTTTTAAATAGTTACCGCCTTTGTCCTTGGCCGAGAGATGCTTTCTCAGTTCGTCCTCAGGTGTTTTGAGCAGCTGATGCAGTTTGGCTACGACCTCGTTTTCCAGATCATATTCCTGAATGATGCTTGGGTTGACCACTACCGTATAGGCAGGGGCATCTGTAGCCAGTACATTTCCTTTACGATCCGTAATCGTTCCGCGCTTGGGCTGGATCACCTGGTCTCTTTCCACCTGCGTAACTACCTGATTATGCCAGTATTCCCCGCTCACGACCTGAATCCAAAATACCTTAAATAGCAGAACAAGAAAAAAGAGGGTAATACATCCCCCTATCAGCAGTGTGCGAAGCTTTATTCTTTTGACCATAGCTCAAACCTCTCTGCAAAAAAATGTACGTCAGAGCATAGCTTAATGCTATGCCCTAACTAACTAATTGGCAGCCTGCTTTTCCACACGAATGGGCTCTCTCGTCGGCTCGATATATCCCTGTTCCTTTGCCGTAGGTACAATCTGATTTTCCAGCCGTTCCTTCTGAATTTTCAGTTGGGCGATATTGGTCTGTAATTTGGAAATGTCCTTGCTCGCTGTATTAATCGAATAATTGATTTGATAAATGTGCGCGTACCTGCCAATCAGCATACCAGCAATGACAATGCACGTTACAAGTGTCAAAAGATACAGCAGCTTTTCCCGAATCGGCAGCTCTCTGCGGCGTGTAACGACTTTAGTGGTCTCACGATAACGTTGTTGCTGAACCTGTTCCTGACGGGCTCTTTCTCTTACAGCCAAATTACCGCGTGTATAAGCCATGTCGCCTCTCCTTCTCCATTAAATTTACAATTTTTCGGCAACTCTCAGCTTGGCTGACCGGGACCGTGGATTAAGCTCCAATTCCTGCTCTGACGCCACAATCGGCTTACGATTCACCAGCTTCAGATCGCCTATCATTTTGTCCTCCAAAATAGGCAAATCAGATGGATAGATGCTTTTCGCCAAATACTCCTTGAAAATATGCTTGCATATCCGATCCTCCAGAGAATGGAACGTAATGACCGAAATTCTGCCCCCTGGAGCCAGACATTTTACTGCCTGATGCAAAGTATCTTCCAGTGCACCCAACTCATCATTCACAGCGATTCGCAAAGCCTGAAAGCTGCGTTTGGCCGGATGTCCCCCGGTTCTGCGTGCCGCAGCCGGAATTCCTTCTTTGATAATATCGACAAGTTCCCCTGTTGTGTGAATAGGCTTGTTTTTTCGACGTTCAACCATAATCTTCGCGATCCGGCGTGAAAACTTCTCTTCTCCGTAGTGAAATAAAATACGCGCAATCTCTGCTTCCGGCCATTCATTGACAATCTCGTAAGCCGTAAGCGAGCTACTCTGATCCATCCGCATATCAAGTGGCGCATCATGATTGTAGCTGAATCCCCGTTCCCCCTCATCGAACTGGGGCGAGGAAACACCCAGATCAAACAAAATACCCTGGACCTGCGGGACGCCGTCTTTTTCAGGCAATCCCAGTTCAGCCAGCCTGTCCTGCAAGTGGCGAAAGTTAGATTTCACCAATGAAATCTTTCCTTCGTAGGCCGACAGCTTCTCGCGCGCATTGTTCAATGCCCAGTCATCCTGATCAAAGGCAATCAGCCTTCCCTCAGGGCCAAGCTGTGACGCAATGACGGAACTGTGTCCTGCCCCTCCCAACGTGCAGTCCACATAGATCCCGTCCTGCCTGATGTTTAGTGCCTGTGTTGCTTCTTCCTTGAGTACGGTAATGTGGTGAAACAAACGGCTGACCTCCTAAATTACAATTCAAAGTTGAAATCAACCAATTTCTCAGCAATGTCGTTAAATGCTTCTTCTGATTGGCTGAAATATTGCTCCCAAGTGTGCTTGCTCCAAATCTCTACCCGGGTGGACACTCCCAATACGACGCACTCTTTGGTAAGCTTGGCGTATTCGCACAAATTCCCCGGTAAATTTACCCTGCCCTGTTTGTCCAATTCGCATTCAGTCGCGCCCGAGAAAAAAAAACGGGTAAACGCGCGCGCATCGGCCTTCATCAAAGGCAGTGCTTTAAGTTTTTTCTCCATGACAGCCCACTCATCCATGGGATACACGAAGAGGCATTGGTCCAGTCCGCGGGTAACCACGAACGAGGCACCGAGAAGTTCACGAAACTTGGCCGGAACAGTAAGCCGACCCTTCTCATCAATGCTATGTTGGAACTCCCCCATAAACATTGGTTTCGTCACCCCTTACCCCATTCTCCCACTTTGGCCCACTTTCCACCACCTAAGCATAATAGATTCGCTTTAAAAAATCAAAGACCTTCTTTACATATCCAAAAAGTGATAAACGACAAATCCACACGATGATGTCTATTATTGTTGACACATATCAGAACACGTCAAAAAGCCCCTTATTCCATGAAGACGAACTCCCGACAATATGCATCAGGTTTCGAAACAACATGAAAATAAAGGGCTTATTCTCATTCATCATACCAACCTATACAGACACTTGTGTTACACGTTAAAACCTTTGAGATTGTGACCGACGATGCTCAAGTTATGCATTCCAGCTATCCAGATAGACCTTTTGGTCTTCTGTTAAAGAATCAATCTGGATTCCCAGGCTATCCAGCTTGAAGCGAGCTACCTGCTCATCAATTTCATAAGGTACATTAATTACGGCTTTGCCCAGCTCATTATAACGATCGTTCACATATTTCAAGCCAAGCGCCTGAAGTGCAAATGTGGTATCCATGATTTCCGCAGGATGACCATCCGCCGCAGCCAAATTCACGAGGCGTCCTTCTGCCAGCAAATACATTTTACGTCCATCCTTGAAACGGTACTCCTCAATGTTGCGACGCACCGTCCGAATGGATTCGGAACGTTTGGCAAGCTCAGGCTTACTAACCTCCACATCAAAATGCCCCGCATTGCACAGCACGGCCCCGTCCTTCATGACATCAAAGTGCTCTCCGGTAATTACAGCTTTGTTGCCAGTAACCGTAATGAAGAAGTCACCCAGCTTGGCTGCTTCCACCATCGGCAACACATGGAAACCATCCATATGCGCCTCTACTGCCTTGATTGGATCAACTTCGGTTACGACCACGTTGGCTCCCAAACCTTTTGCACGCATCGCAACCCCTTTACCACACCAGCCATAACCCACCACTACGACCGTGCTACCCGCCACAACCAGGTTGGTTGTACGAATAATGCCGTCGAATGCTGACTGTCCAGTACCATAACGATTATCGAACAAATATTTGCAGTAAGCATCATTTACAGCCACCATAGGGAAGTGGAGTTGACCCTCTTTTTCGAGCGCCTTCAAGCGGATAATCCCGGTAGTCGTTTCCTCCGCCCCACCACGGATGGTAGAAATCAGATCAGGGCGTTCGGATTGCAAGAGAGTAACCAGGTCGCCCCCGTCATCAATAATAAGGTCCGGCTTTGTTTCCAGCGCCTTAATTTGCAAGCTTTTAAACTCAGCAGGGTCCGGATTGTATTTAGCCAAAACCGTAACTCCATCTTCAACCAATGCTGCGCAAACATCATCCTGCGTGGACAACGGATTACTACCCGTAATCGTAACCTCAGCCCCGCCCGCCTGTACTACTTTAGCCAGATAGGCCGTTTTGGCCTCCAGATGCAGACAGATGGTTACCTTTAGCCCCTTAAAAGGCTGCTCCTGCTCGAACTGTTGACGTATACGGTTCAATACCGGCATATGGGCTTCCACCCAATCAATTTTTAGGTGCCCCTCAGGAGCCAGTTTAAGATCGTGAACGATGCTGTTTTGCAAAGAATGGGTAGTCATATTTGTTCCTCCTTCATATTGGTTATAGATGTTAAGATACTAAATCATACATAAATGACACGATGCGTACCCGTCAGGTCGGTCGGCACATCCATAATCATATCGATCAGGCTGAGACCATAACGGTTTAGAAAATGATAAATCGTATACACCCGTTCCTGCGGCTGTCCGAATGGAAAAAGTGACCACTCAATGCGATCCCATTGACGAAGCGCTGATTCATTTTGCCGAAACAGTGCTTCCTGAACTTTCGCTTCCATATAGGCAATCTGATCCAGAATCTTTTCACGATTGGTTTCCCCAAGCCGAAGCAAACCTTTTTCAATCAAGCCTGACTGCTGTATCAGTGGTTCATACATACGGACAAAAGCTTCCTTGGCCCCGGCAAACTGCTCCTGCATCCCAAGCTGATCGTGGGTGACAATCCATTGCTTTTTTCGTTCCTCAAGCCCGTCCCTAACTTCTCCAAAGCTCAATTCGTACTTCAGCATATGCTTTTCCACACCCGGCTCCACTAACGTAAAGGACATCCGTGGCAGCAGTAGTGGCATTTGCATCCCCAGCACGCCGAATGCGTCGCGTGTAATCGCCCAGTAGGCAATTTCTCCTAGCCCCAGCACAGAGGCCAGCACCGGAAACAGTGAGTCCTGCATAAGAGGGCGGGTTAAGACATTGTTACTAAAACGTTCTGGATGCCTGTCTGTCTCTTCGAGCAGTTCTTCGACTGTAAATGTTACCTGACCGCGGCGATCCGTGAATAGACCATCTTGCTTGAACAGCAGCAAGCGTTCTTCTTCATGGATATAAAAGAGATTGGCGCCGCCTTCATGCACATCTGCCTGCAAATGGTAGCCAAAATCTACAATCCGTGCAGCAGTCTCGTGGTAAGCTTGCTCCAGTTCATCATTGTGTTGAACCAACCGACGGAAAACGGATGTCTCCAGCTTGCGCAGCGAAGGATCAGCCGAATCCAGCAGCACTAATCCGTAGGCACCGAAAAGAAGTCCCAGCAACCTGGCGAAGCCTTCACTTAATCCGTAAGCATCATTGAAACCATGCTCAATCATGCGTAAAATATCAGCCTTATGCTCTGAGTCAGGCAAGCTTTGCTCTATATCAGCCATAGCTTGCCTCCACTCTGCGGTATCGACCTTAATCGCGCTAACCGAAGAACGACGTTCAGGCTGCTTATTCAGCTTGATTTTGACTGCTTGCGGGTCATTCGCCATTACATATGTATGATTGACCTCATCCCAGTCATGATCCTCACCCGCAATCCAGAAAACCGGAATAACTGGACGCCCCAGCCGTTCCTCCGCTTCCCTGGACGCCTTAATAATCGTAACAGCTTTGTAAATGACCAGCATCGGGCCTGTGAACAGTCCGCTTTGCTGCCCCCCAGCCACCACCAGAGCGTCTGGCTGCTCCAGCCGATCCAATGAAGCACGAACTGCCTTGTGTGCATTGTATTGCTCATTGTATATACGGAGACATGCTACGACATCCTTGCGATTTAATCGCAGATGCTCCGTCTCATCCAGCCGCTTCGCTCGTTGGGCATAAGCATCGGCATGCAGAACATCATATTCATACAAATCGCGTGCGCGTCCTGTACCCTGTATGTAATCTTCTGCTAAAGCCGACCCTCCGCGAAGCTTCTCCGGAATTATTCTCATGGGTCTGCCTCCTGTCTTCACCAAAACCTTACTGCTTGATTGTACCGAAAGCCTTTGTCCGCGTCAAAGCTTACTACAAAAAAAACCGCCAAGTTTGTGCTCGGCGGTTGGTGTATAAAACAACATCAGGCGTATGGCTCAGCTACAAAATGCCCTTTGGACACTTCGATCAGCTTGGCATTTTCCAGGTTATAGGCTCCTGACTTATTGCCGGATGCATCATTTGTATGAATGGGGCCAGCTTGATCGCCAGGCATAATAATCCGTTTTTTGTTGGCTTCCACTTCCGGATCGGGAATCGGAATCGCCGACAGAAGCATTTTCGTATAAGGATGGATCGGATTTGCATACAACTCCGCGCTTTCTGCAAGCTCAACCATTTTACCCATATACATTACGGCTACCCGGTCACTGATATGCTTGACCATCGACAGATCATGCGCAATGAACAGGTATGTCAGACCAAGACGCTCTTGGAGCTCTTTTAGCAGGTTGACAACCTGTGCCTGAATAGACACGTCAAGAGCCGAGATCGGCTCATCACAAATGATGAATTTAGGATTAACCGCCAGTGCGCGGGCAATACCGATACGTTGACGCTGACCACCGGAAAATTCATGCGGATAACGGGTTGCATGATCCGGGTTCAAGCCTACCAGATCCAGCAACTCTTCAATCCGTTTTTTGCGCTCTGCACGGCTACCTGCCATGTTGTGAATATCCAGTGCTTCACCAATAATATCAGAAACCGTAAAACGCGGGTTCAAGGATGCATACGGATCTTGAAAGATCATCTGCATATCACGACGCATGGCTTTCATTTTACTTGGTGATAATTTGTAGATATCCGTACCGTTGAAGCGTACGCTGCCTGCTGTAGGCTCGTATAGGCGAAGAATGGTACGGCCCGCTGTAGATTTACCACAACCTGATTCACCAACCATACCTAGGGTTTCGCCTTCGCGAATATAAAAATTCAGGTTGTCCACCGCTTTGAGCACACGGTTTTTGCCAACATTAAAATACTTTTTAAGACCTTCAACCTCAATTAAATTGTTGCTACTCACCATGATCTCACCTCCTATTTCTTCAGCTTCGGATCAAGCGCATCACGCAATCCATCACCAAAAAGGTTGAACGCAAGCATAATCAAACTGATCAGGCCTGCCGGGAAAAGCATACGCCAAGGATAGTACATCCATCCTGTCAGAGCTGATTCAATCATTGAACCAAGCGATGCCTGAGGAGCCTGTACTCCTAATCCCAAGAAGCTCAGAAAAGCCTCGGAAAAAATAGCACTTGGAACCGTCAAAGTCAGTGTGACGATAATCGGGCCCACAGCGTTAGGTAACAGATGACGGAAAAGCAGACGGCCTGCACCTGCACCCATCGAGCGGGAAGCAAGCACAAATTCCCGATTTTTCAGCTGTAGCATTTCACCACGCACAATCCACGACATATTAATCCACCCGGTCACACAGAGTGCAATAATAATCGTCGTGATGCTTGGCTCCAGTACAACGAGCAGCAGGATCGTAACAAGCAGATATGGAATGGAATACAAAATTTCAGAAAATTTATTCATGATTTCATCTACACGGCCACCAAAGTAACCCATAATTCCACCATAAATAACACCAATCATCAAGTCAATCATTGCTGCTGCCAAACCGATAATCAGAGAAATTCGGGCACCCATCCATGTACGGACAAACATATCACGCCCCAGATCATCTGTCCCGAACCAATGCTCCGCCGAAGGAGGAAGATTGGTGCTCAACAAATCATTCGTGCGGTCATCGTATGGCGATAGCATCGGACCAACGATCGAAGCAAGTACAATAAAAATCAGAATGCTCAGGCTTGTCATTGCCAGTTTATTTTTACGAAGCCGTTCCCAAGCGTCACGCCAAGCGGATAAGCTTTCACGCTGAATAACTTCAGACTGCTTCTCATCCGCTCCGATTTTCTGAAAGTCTTCCGGTTTTACCTGAAGCTTCTCCAAATTCACAGCATTGTCTTTCACAGACATAAAGTTATCCCTCCTTCCCGCCGGTCAGCTTAATCCGTGGATCAATAAAACCGTATGCAATATCAGTAATAAAGCGTGCCACCATCAGCAAAATGCCGTAAAAAATAGTAACTCCCATAATCATGGTATAGTCACGGGTCGTTATACTGTCTACGAACACTTTACCGATACCACCAATCCCGAAAATACGTTCAATAACGACGGAACCGGTAATAATATTTGCTGTCATAGGCCCCACATAGGTAACAACCGGCAAAATAGCGTTACGTACAACGTGTTTGAACATTATGGTAACAGGTTTCAAACCTTTAGCCTTGGCAGTCTTAATATAATCCGCATGAAGCACTTCCAGCATGCTGGAACGCGTTAGTCGAGCGATAAACGCAATTGGCGAAGCGGATAAAGCTACAACAGGCAGGACGTAGTCCATTGGACCCTCAAAGCCCATGACATTAAACCAGCCTAACTCCTGTGCAAAGAAGAACTGAAGCAATGATGCCATGACAAAGCTGGGAACCGCAATCCCCATAATCGCTAAAATCATCGCTACGTTGTCAATAAGCCTGCGATGATACAAAGCTGCGAGCATACCTAGTAAGATACCTACAATAATCGACACAATTATGGCGACAAAGCCCAATTTAAGCGATACCGAAAAAGTTTGTCCAATAATGTCAGTAACACTTTGGTTCAGCTTTTTCATGGAAATACCAAAATCACCTGAAGCAATATCACCTAAGTATTTGAAATATTGGACATATACAGGCTTATCCAGCCCATATTGCTCCATTAATCGGGCTTGAATCTCAGGAGAAGTCGCTTTTTCACTCATGAAGGGGTTACCCGGAATTGCTTTCATGAGAAAAAACGTCGCAGAGATCAGAATGAACAAGGAAAGCAGCATATAGAAAAATTTACTGACCAAATAACGCGTCATTGCCCGTTTACACCCCCCATAAATTTTTTTCGACACCATTCGATTTTATCGAAATAGAATTGGAATGTCCAACCTACTTATTTGCATGGTTACATGATAATGGAAAAGACCATGACACACAAAAAAACGGGATATATATGGTTGTATCCACATATATATCCCGAAGTAACTATCGAACTTCAGAATTGAGCTTCAGTTACTGTGTAATATACGCTCGTGTGAAATCAATCGCTCCACTAAAGTCAAGAGCGATGTCTTTTACATTCGGTTTCGTTAAAGAAACATTTGAATAGTAGTAGATCGGAAGCATAACCATATCGTCTTGAACCAGAATTTTCTCTGCTTTTGCGAAATCTTCCATGCGTTTTGCCGGATCGGTTTCTGTCTTAGCCGCTTCAATCAAAGCATCGTATGCAGGATTAGCGTAGCCAGAATTATTATTAGTGTTGCCTGTTGTCCACATATCCAGGAATGTCATTGGATCATTGTAGTCGGCAGACCAACCACCACGAGCAATTTGGAAATTCAGCTTGTTACGTGTTTGAATAAATACGCCCCACTCTTGGTTTTGGGTTTTGATGTCCACACCAAGGTTTTTCTTCCACATATCAGCGACTGCCAAAGCAATCTTTTGGTGACCTTCACTGGAGTTATACAGCAAAGTTACCGGAGGAAGTGTAGTTACGCCTTCTTCCTTCATACCTTCTTGAAGCAATTTCTTTGCTTCAGTAAAATCTTCTTTGAAGAAATCGTCTTTATGCTCGGAACGGAACTCCTGAGAAACTCCTTTGATACCTGGAGGTACAAAGCCGTAAGCAGGAATTTGACCGCCCAATGTTACTCTCTCAACAATCGGTTGACGTTGAATAGCCATCGCAAATGCTTTGCGGATTTTAACATTATTAAATGGTTTTTCAGTTACGTTAAACAGATAGTAATACGTACTTGCAATCCCTTTAGCCTTAAACTCATTCGGCAATTCTTTTTTCACAGCCGGAATTTGGTCTGTAGGAATTTCACCGTTTGGCATACCTGCATAATCAAGTTGTCCACTTCTATAAGAAGCCAGCTCTGTTGCACCGCTGTTTACAAGAGACATCGTGATTTTGTTCAGCTTGATTTGGTCTTTACCCCAATAGTTTTCACTCTTGGTAACTTCGATCTTTTGACCGCTGTCCCAAGTTGTTAAAGTGTATGGTCCATTGGTAATCATGCTGTCTTTCTGAACCGCCCACTTGTCATTCCCTTTAATAGAAGGATGTACAGGGTAGAAGGTGTAGAAAGAAGTCAAGCCCAGGAAGTAAGGAGTTGGGTGATTGAGCTCTACTTGCAATGTATGGTCATCAACTGCTTTGACACCTACATCTTTGAAGTCTGTAATTTTAGTTCCTTTAAAAGATTTGGAAGTGCTCAGGTTGTAGCCCTCAGCATTTTTTATATAGTACAATTGGTAAGCATATGGAGGTGCTGGAGCCGTGGAAGGGTCCAATACCCGTTGCCAAGCAAATACGAAGTCACTTGCTTTGACCGGGTCGCCATTACTCCATTTTGCAGTATCACGAAGCTTGAACGTATAGGTTTTGCCGTCATCGGAAATTTTCCAGGATTCAGCTACGCCAGGAATTTCTTTTCCATCAGGACCCATACGCACGAGACCTTCATACAAAGTTTTGAGAACCGTATTCGTTTGACTATCCTGAGCTTGTGCCGGATCGAAGGTTGGCGGTTCGGAAGAAAGGTTAATGCGCAAAATTTGTTTGTCAGCCGGAGCCGGTGTAGTTGATGCATTTTCTTGTGCGCCCTTACCATTGTTTTCGTTCTTACTGCTGGAGCCACAACCTGCGAGCAGTGCGCCAACTGCAAGAACGAGTGTCAAAAGGACTAAAAAGCTTTTCCTTTTCATCTAGCGTTTTCCCCCTAGTTCTAAAGTGGTATATGTTTATAGATTATACAACCAGCGGTCAAAAAAATCTACATTACATTTCTTTAAATTGAGCTTTTTTTTCAAAAAAGCATGATTAATTCATGTTTTTTTGGGTTTTCATGTCATGTTACATCACATGTAATTGAATATATTTTTAAATATACCAATAATAGTTAATAAAATATACGCTAATGTCATGGCTATAAAAGTTAATCTCCACACTGCTCTACATAATCTTTTGCCATCCACCCTACCTTTTATTCGATTTTGTGCTCCTCCAATTAAACCCAGCGCCAGAAGCAGAAGCAGTAATATCAAATAAAAACCGAATCTTGATGAAAAAATGACGTTAAAGAGCGCCGCGACGGATAGTATCAGAAAAGCCGTAGTAATGTCCATAGATAGAAGTAACGACTTCTTTTTTTCCAGTTTAAGCAGGAAGCGGCAAACCGCAAACACGATCAGAAACGGAAAAAAGGGAAGAATGCTAAATGTGATGATGGTACCTTGTATGAGACTCAACTGATCACCCCTCTTTTAGCCGCATGCCCTCAATTAATTGCCATAATACCGCATGGGTAGGTGCAGCAACCCCTGCTTGCTCTGCCATCTGCACCAGTTGTCCGTTAATGGAAGCAACCTCTGTCATAGATTGCGCAAGCACATCGGCCAGCATAGACGACTGATTGTCTGCCGTTGCCCGGCAAACCTTCATAATATGATCCCACCATGCGCTGTCCCACCGAATATCAAGGGCTTCGTACACTTGAATGCCTTCTTCATATAGCTTGCGCATCATATGTATGCGGCCCGGATCGGAAAGCAGTTCTCCATTGGGGATTCGCCAGATTGCTGTCAGCGGATTAATCACAGCGTTGATTAGCAACTTGCGGTATATACCGTTCTCGATTTCTTTCGACAAGCAAACGTCAAATCCTGCTGTAAGTAGCGGATTTAGTACATTTTGTTCGAAACTAACGACCTGTAGCTCCTCCAGTTCATCTGGATAGCCAATTTCAGTAAACCCCAGCCCAGCATGAACGACGGATGCTACTCCCTTTCTCTTGGCTCCTTCTGTCGTTACCGCAGGGTGTAGCATTGCTTCAGGAAAGGCTTGCCTAATTCGTTCTATATGTCCGATTCCGTTCTGTAAGCAAACAATTCCGATATCGCTTTCTGTATTAGCCGCAGATTTAATCTGCTCCAGCACTTCCCCAATCGCCCCCTGTTTAGTCATTATCAAAATCCATCGTGCCGGATCCTGTGAATTCAAGCGTTGCCAATCTGCAAGCGGCGCCGCCTTTAATGCGTCTCCAGGCACACGAACAGCAACATGCCCCTCTTTTTCAAGCACAGTAATCCCTTCACAAGCTATGACCCGTGCCTGCTCAAGCGTTCGTGTCCATAGCCTTACTTTTGTACCTGAGGCCGCCAGCCTTCCAGCGAACAACAATCCGAGCGAACCTGCTCCAATAATATCAATCACTTACGTATCGTCTCGCTTCCATCTTTTTTTCTACTATATCATATGCACTCTAGAGAAATACAAAAAACGCCAACTACGACTAAGCGCGAGTTGACGTTCTATTTAACATTTGCTGCTGTAATTTTGCTACTCAATGCGCTCCAGGTTCCCATTGGCGTCCATTTTGAATCTGGATTTAAGCTCTTCCTCATCCTCAGTGATTAAAGCCAAACGGCGGGCCCGGTCCATAATCTGAATCAAGGCTTTGTAATCATCATTCACGACGCGATAGTCAGTTTGCACCTCATTAACCTCTTTGGACAACCGATCATTAATGGAGCGAAGTTGATTTAATTCCTCTTCCTTTTCACGTAAATCTTTTTCCAGCATCTTAATCTGTCGATTGGTTTCCTGTACAGATCCCTTCCATTGACGCAAAAAGCGGATCACAGCGTCGATGGACAACGTATCCTCACTCGTTCCATCCGCTCTGTATACCCCTTCAGCCATATCAAGCGTGGCAAAAGCCGCTACCTGAGATACACCAACCGGACTCTGCTTGCGAATATAACTGCGTTTTTGACGTTGCGCTTTAGCAATACTGATGGCTTCATCATAACGCTTGCGCACGCAACTGTTCCAGCGGAAGCCACATGCTGCGGAGGTTCTCCCTATTTTTTGCCCAACCTCTTCAAATGCGGCTAGCTGTGTTCCACCTTCCCGAATATGACGCAATGTCACCTCCGCCAATATCAAGTCATCTTCCGCACTCCATGCATCTTGTCTTATTGCAGTCATGCCTCTAGCCCTCCTAACAACATCCTGAAATAACCGTCTTCATGAACCGGGCTTACCGGTATTTGAATAGGGTATAAAAGCTGTTTATTCATTTCTATGCCTCTCGTAGAGTTCATAGAATCTATTTGATACTAAATTGTATTTCCATTTCTATAAGAACTCATACGTGGACAAATATAGTTTTGGGTTTCAAGCATCCTCTGGCTGCTGTACAATAAATGAATGGTTAAAGAACAAGAAAGGAACATATACATTACTGTTAGATTTTTTGCGGGAATAGATAAAAGGGGAAAATCAATGAACAGACCCACTCTAAAAAGGATAAGCTGTGCCCTGCTGACGATCATTATGATGTGGACCTCCATGTCTGCACGTCCTGTTCTGGCAGTTCCTTCAGAAGAGGCGAATCGGATTTTGCAGGATAGTCTGTCAATCGTCGAGATTGACCATGAAATTGAACGGATCAGCCAGGAACAGCAAGTGCTTTTACAACGTCAAAAGGAACTTCGAAGCAATCTTGCCACTCAGCAGAAGCAGATGACTATGCAAAGGGAACGCGCGGGCTTTGTGCTGCGCTCCTATTATATGGGGGAAAGGGACAAGCTGCTCAGTGTAGTACTGGGTGCCAAAAATCTAAAACAACTTCTCTCCCTATACGATTACTACTTGTTGCTGATTAGCCACGATCAGGATGTACTTCAAGAATACGAGTCCAATTATCGGAATATGCGAAAAACAGAAGAACAGGTCACCCGGGCTTCATCAGATTTGGAAACTGTCAAAACAAACCTGCTGGAACAACGTAAGCGTATTGTTCTGCTTCAGGCGCGTGTAAGTGACGGTGTTAACGCCAGCAAGGACCCGGATACGCTACGCAAGCTAATCGGCGAAATGACAGCATACTGGGAGAATGTAGGCGTCTACGAGGTGAACAAGCATTTTAAAGCGCTGGCTCAAGCCATGCAGGATTTGCCTCAATTTATTCAACAACAGCAAGGAGCCATGATTACAAACGGCAAAATCATTACGATAAGCATACGTGAGGATGATTTTAACCGTTTTCTGAAATCGGAAAATGAATTATTTAATCACTTCAACTTTTCCTTCGGGCAGGATCGTATTGTTGTAGAAGGCCAACAGGGAACCATGAAATTGAGGGTAGAGGGGCACTACACGGTAGAGAACGAACCACAAAATGCGATTTTATTCCATGTGGATCGTCTGGTCTTTAACGGGCTGGAGCTACCAGATACGACCCGTAACAAGCTGGAAAAGGATTTTGATCTAGGCTTCTATCCACAGCAACTCATTTCTTATGTCAAGGCCACAGAGGTACGCACCATAGCGGGAGTACTTGAGGTTAAGCTCGAATTGAGCCTGAAGTAAGGCTTTTTCGCCCTTGTATAGATCATAATTAATACATGGACAAAAATAAGAAGACCCCGGGATGTTCCCGAGGTCTTCTTATTTTACAACAAACATTACACAGTATATAAACATCCTGCTAATAGGATAGTGATATGAGCTTCTACAGCAGATCGGCTGCCAACTGCGCCAGCTTGGAGCGCTCTCCTTTTTCCAGCATAATATGCCCACTAATCCCTTCCTGCTTGAAGCGTTCTACTACATACGTCAAGCCGTTACTAGCAGCATCGAGATAGGGGTGATCAATTTGCTCCGGGTCTCCCATCAAAATGATTTTACTCCCCTCACCTACACGGGACACGATTGTTTTAATTTCATGCCGCGACAAATTCTGTGCCTCATCAATAATAATAAATTGTCCAGGTATTGAACGCCCGCGAATATAAGTGAGCGCCTCCACCTGAATGCTCCCCAAGCCCATCAAAATTTTATCGATATCGCCTGATTTTTTGGCATCAAACAAATATTCCAAATTGTCGTAAATCGGTTGCATCCACGGACGCAGCTTTTCTTCCTTTTCTCCCGGTAAATAACCGATATCCTTGCCCATAGGAACAACAGGACGGGCGATTAGCAGCTTCTTGAAGCGATGCTCATCTTCTACCTTGAGCAGACCAGCAGCGAGCGCCAGCAACGTTTTGCCTGTACCCGCTTTTCCAGTCATCGTCACTAGTGGGATATCATCATTAAGCAATAGCTCCAGCGCCATCCGC
Organism: Paenibacillus terrae; assembly: GCF_005217525.1. Lineage (GTDB taxonomy): Bacteria > Bacillota > Bacilli > Paenibacillales > Paenibacillaceae > Paenibacillus > Paenibacillus terrae_C. The sequence goes on from NZ_PNXQ01000016.1 coordinate 1,159,542, forward strand.
TGTTGGGCATTACGGGCACTAATCCCCCACACCGATTCATTGCTTAAATACAGAGGCTCTAATCGGTCTGCTTCCTGGTTTACTTTCAGCAAAGCCGATTTTCCAGTCCCCATCTCGTCCTTTAGAATAACAAATTCATGAGGATATAGCGTATAAGACAGCTCCAATGGCTTAATCTGTAAAAAACGATTGGAATAAAACTCATCTATGATGGACGGATGCACCTGAATTGCCGAGTACCCGGGATATAGCTCACTCAGATCACCGGTTCTGTCGGACAAATAGTCTTCGGTCAGCAGTCCTAACACGTCTGCCTTGATTCTCACCAGCACATCTTTACTAACCAGCACAACTGAACGTGGTTCAGGCAGTTCCTTCTCCTCCAGCTGATAATTCAAGGCGACTGCTAAAATTCGATTATCGTTCGAAACCTCCCCGAACATCTCCTGAACTTTTAAAAAGCTCCGATGATTTAATTCAACCTTGAGCCTCCCACCTTGCGGAAGCGGAACACCGCTGTGTAGATGTCCTACTTCCCTCAACCCATCCAGCAATCGCGATACGTTGCGGGCATTCCGTCCAATCTCATCCGCGTTGCGTTTTTTGGAGTCGATTTCTTCAAGAACAACAGCTGGAATAACCACTTCATGTTCTTTGAAGGTAAACATGGCTTTCGGATCATGCAGTAGCACATTCGTATCCAGCACAAAAATTTTCTTCATTTAGATCCCCTCCAAAGCGGCGTGGACAATCTCGTGTTTCATACCTATACCTATTCACCGGGTAGCCAATACTTGCTGATTCCCTGAAAAAGACCCCGGAAGCAGCGTTAAACAACGAAAAGTTGGTAGGTATTTATGGCCTTAGAGCCTATGCACCTTTGGATCAGACACAAAAAGGCCCAGTGATTACTCACTGGACCTTAGTTATTTCATTACGGAAAAAGCACACGATATTAGACAGCAAACGGGTATGAATGTCGAAACCATATACTTGGCGTACTACCAATTCAGACATACCTCAACCCCCTTATGTAATATATGAGCTTTACTCGCTGCGAGTATAACATAAGAGGGAAGAAAGATACAAACTCAAGAATTGGAAGAAGAGACAGTATTATTGTCGCTCGCTTTTTTTGAAAGCTCCTCTTGCAAGGATTGTCTGGCCAGTTCAAGCTTTTGCTCATCAATATAGACATAAGGACTACGCCATGTTCCTGCTACCGGATTGTATTTCACATTTTGCTTGGAAATATTCCAATAGGTCTGTACAAGATTTTTCATTTGCTGAGACTCAATATCCGTCATCAAATTCTTATCAACAGATTTAATAATCGCACTAAATTTACTTAGAGCACTGAAGGACTGCATTTGGTCAATCAAGGAATGAAGCACCTGATTTTGTCGACGGTTGCGATCAAAATCGTCAGATTCAGCTGTTCTCGGGCGACAGTTTGATTTGCGGTAACGAACAAAATCAAGTGCCTGATCACCGTTCAAATGTTGTGCTCCTGCCTTCAAGTTAATGTTAGTACCATCTGCACTGTCACGGTAACACATATTTTTGTCGACCGTAACATCTACGCCACCCAAATTATCCACAACATCTCTGAAGCCCTGGAAGTTAATAACCGTCACATAATCGATGTCAATATTCAAATATTTGCCGATCATCTTCTTCATTTGCTCTTCAGCGACTTCACCAGACTCTTTCTCTCTAGCCTTGAACACCGGATAGTACTCATTCAGCTTACGAGGTTTATATCCTTCCAGTTCCAGCCGCGTATCCCTCGGTAACGACACGATCGTAGATGATTTGGTATTCGGATTCAGTGTAGCTACCATAATAACGTCCGACAAATAAGTTGGATGATCAGGGCGGTAATCCGTCCCAAGCAACAAAATGGTCAAAGGCTTTGCCTCGGCCAATTGTGTTTTGGGCACTTCCTTATTGATCCCCGTATCCAAAACTTCCTCTACCTGATTGTATAGGTAATAGGCATAACCGCCAGCCGCCAAGATACCTATAATAAGCAGAAACAGAACAAACTTCATAAACGATCTGAAAAAGCTTTTTTTCTTTTTGGTTTTTTTCGGTTTGGCGGATTTTTTCCCGCTTTGTGTCCGGGGAGGCAATCCGTTAGTAAGATTACTCATGCTTCAACACCTTTTCCTGCGTTTTGAGAAATAAAAATTTCTCTAAGTTTACAATCCTAAAACAGCTACAGCGGCGCATCCCGTTGCCGGGCGTCGCCGCTGTGGCCAAAACCAATCCAATCAATTACGAATTTGCTTGTGCTGTTTTACGCTGTTTTTCTGCACGCTCGCGCTCGCTTTTGTTCAAAATCTTTTTGCGCAAACGAATAGCATTAGGTGTAATTTCACAGTACTCATCATCATTCAAATACTCAAGCGCCTGTTCCAAAGAGAAAATACGTGGTGTTTTAAGTTTTACGGTATCGTCTTTTGTTGCAGAGCGGACGTTCGTCAATTGCTTCTCTTTACAAATGTTAACAACGATGTCGTTATCACGTGTATGCTCTCCGACAACCATACCTTCATAAATCTCAGTACCCGGCTCCAGGAACAGAATACCACGATCCTCTACACCCATCATTCCATAAAATGTAGTAGTACCATTTTCTGTTGAAATGAGTACGCCTTGGTGACGTCCACCGACTTGACCGCCAACAAATGGACCATAGCTGTCAAACGCATGGTTCATTACGCCATAACCACGAGTCAAAGTCAGGAAGTTCGTAGTGTAACCAATCAGACCACGTGCAGGAATCAGGAATTCCAAACGAACCTGTCCGGTGCCGTTGTTGATCATGTTGACCATTTCAGCTTTGCGGGATCCCAGACTTTCCATAACTGCGCCCATGCTTTCTTCAGGAATATCAATGAGGAGACGTTCAATTGGCTCCATTTTCTTGCCATCAATTTCCTTCACGATTACTTCCGGCTTGGACACTTGCAGTTCATAACCTTCACGACGCATGTTTTCAATCAGGATACCCAGATGCAACTCACCACGTCCAGATACGATAAATGCGTCAGGACTGTCGGTTTCATCGACACGCAAGCTGACATCCGTTTCGAGCTCTTTCAGAAGACGCTCGCGGAGTTTACGGGATGTGATCCATTTACCTTCGCGACCTGCGAATGGGCTGTTATTAACCAGGAAGGTCATTTGAAGCGTTGGCTCATCAATCTTGAGTACAGGTAAAGCTTCAGGATGGTTTGGATCGGCAATCGTTTCGCCAATGTTAATATCCTTGATCCCTGCAATAGCCACAATATCACCAGCGCCCGCTTGATCGGTTTCAATCCGTTTCAGACCTTGGAAACCGAACAGCTTCTCAATACGCGCTGATTTGCTGCTGCCGTCACGCTGCATAACCGTAACCGCTTGACCCTGCTTGATAATACCACGGTTTACACGACCAACTGCAATGCGGCCAAGATATTCGTTATAGTCCATCAGTGTTACGAGGAATTGAAGAGGCTCATCTATTTTCTCCGTTGGAGCTGGGATGTGATCCACAACGGTTTCGTACAATGCCTGCATGTTATCATCTTGCTTTTCGGCATCCAAACTGGATGTTCCGTTCAGAGCTGAAGCATACACAACAGGGAATTCTAACTGCTCATCACTCGCACCCAACTCGATGAACAGATCAAGTACTTCATCAATTACTTCGGCTGGACGAGCTGCCGGACGGTCAATTTTGTTAACAACAACGATTGGCGTCAGGTTCTGCTCCAACGCTTTACGCAGTACAAATTTAGTCTGCGGCATACAACCTTCGTAAGCATCAACGACGAGCAAAACACCGTCAACCATTTTCATAATCCGTTCCACTTCGCCGCCAAAGTCGGCGTGTCCCGGTGTATCCACAATGTTAATCAGAAAATCTTTGTACGTAATAGCTGTATTTTTAGCTAAAATCGTAATACCGCGTTCACGCTCCAGATCGTTGGAGTCCATGGCGCGCTCCTGAACAGCCTCGTGATCTCTAAATGTTCCGGACTGTTGAAGAAGCTTGTCGACAAGCGTCGTTTTGCCGTGGTCGACGTGGGCAATAATAGCAATATTGCGAATGTTCTCTCTTGCATGCATGGTTTGTATCCATATCCTTTCCGTATATCAAAATAGTGTCTCTATCCTGAAAGTAATGCTTATCCAAGGCTAACAATCGTTCTTCAGGCCCGCTCCCTGCCAACCCTCTGTATTTTTCAGGCATTGCAGGCAGCTTCTCTTTCCGATTCGCGTGAAAACCTTAAAATAAGCGTCAGAAAACATTCCGACGCTCTTATCATATCCATTATATTATAGTTGAAATATGTCATAAAGCAAGACATTATTGGCTGTTCCGTAATTTACCGCCATAAATTTTGCACTGCTTGTCGTTTCACCATTTACGTTTGGTACGATTGTTAACAATCAGCCATATCCCAGCACCGATCAATACCACTGCAAAAACATAAATCATTCCGGTCCTCAACATGCTAATAATCAGTAGAAGTACCGAAACTAGTCCTAAAATCATGCTCCCTGTATATATAGTGCGAGACAGCGTTATATCATTAATAGCGTATTCCCATAATCCAATCGCGACACCCAGCAGTAACATAGGCCATAGAAAAGCTATCAGATGCCAGCCCCATGTATTACAGAGAAAAAATAAAAAACCGTACACCGACAAAATCCCGGCCGGCAACAGCATAATGGGAGAAACCTTACGCATCATGTACATCGCATGCAGTATAATACCAGGTATTAAAATCAGCAAGGGCCAGAAGCTTCGTCCCAAAAAGGAGAAGACCCCCAGTTTTCCCAACAAAATAATCAGTCCTACGGCAATGATGCCCAACCCGATCATACGCTCTTTTCTGGAATTCATCGTGGTCTCCTTTATTTGCTGGATTTTATAGTGTTTTTACAAAAACCGAGTAGATTCCCTGGCGTTTGCAAAAGCCCTATATCTAGTTTAGCCGATGTTTTCCAAAAAAACTACGTTCAAATACGGCGGGCTTGCAACTGCTGAACTATTCCTGCAATTACAACTGCGGCGGCCAGCAATCCCGGCAACCATGAAGGTAAAACTTCCCCAGGCCCGGTTAACCACGCTCCCAGCCTGGGATCACGCAGCAGCATTTCACCTGCTGTGAAAGCCAATATTGCAGATCCAAGTAAAACAAGTACAGGGAAACGGTGAAGCCAGACTGCAATAACGTTACTCCCCCATACAACAATTGGAATACTAATCGCAATACCGATGACAATGATCGCAATATCCCCATCTGCAAGTGCTGCAATAGCCAATACATTATCCAGACTCATCACAAAATCCGCCACCAGAATCACCTGTATAGCCTTCCATATAGTTGTTTCCGCTCTTACTCCCACATGATCGTTATTCTCATAAAGCAGCTTAAATGCAATCCATAACAGAAGCAGACCGCCTGCCGCCTGAATAAAGGGTATTCCCAGCAAAAGGACAGCTGCAAAAGTCAACACACAGCGCAGGACAACTGCGGCGAGCGCCCCCCACCATATTGCTTGGCTCCGCTGCCTTGCAGGCAAGTTTTTGCTCGCCATGGCTATAACAACCGCATTATCACCGCTTAACACCAAATTGATCATTAATATTTTCAACAGCAAAATGATATGCTCCATGTGTACAAACACCCCCATGCTACTTGTATGCAAAATAGGACGAGGCTATGCTGTGTACATAATTTATTAAAAATCAATACCAGACTTGTTGAGCATAATCCTTGAAATCAATAGCAAACAGCAATATAATGAATCGTATTTCCGAAAAACGGGTATTAATCATAAACAGAGCATACTGAACTTAGGTTGTTTAATCAGGGAGATGAGAACGATTGACATGTCCGGATTTCAGTTTTTTGGGCTACTGCTTAATGTGATATTTATTGACCTTCTGCTTGCAGGAGATAATGCTATTGTCATTGGACTTGCCGCCCGAAAGCTACCGACCGAAACGCAAAAAAAAGCAATTTTGTATGGTACCGGCGGTGCTCTACTCATTCGTATAGCCGCCACGATTGTCGTGCTTTGGCTGCTTCAAGTGCCGTGGCTGTTACTCGTCGGGGGTGTAATGCTGATATGGATTGCATATAAGCTGCTGGTAGATCAGGAGGACCACGCCGAAGTCAAAGCCGGAACGACTTTATGGGGGGCTATCCGAACCATCATAATAGCCGATGCAGCCATGGGGCTGGACAACGTAATCGCCGTCGCAGGCGCTGCCCAGCAGCATTTGATATTGGTGGTGCTCGGTCTGCTGATCAGCGTACCGATTGTCGTGTGGGGGAGCACTCTTTTCATCAAGCTTATTAACAAATTTCCTTGGATCATTTATTTGGGCTCGGCTGTGCTTGGCTATACCGCCTCTAATATGATTACTGAGGAACGCAAGCTGGAGCCATACTTTACCGAACACCCCGCACTGCGCATCCTGTTTATTGCCACAGTGATGGCTGGTATTCTGCTCACAGGCTATCTTCAAAACCGCAGATCCATATCCAGGCGAAAAAAAGCCGTTTTGAAATAATTTCAAGAAAAATACTTGTATATCTATAATTTAAAAAAGGCAGACCCGACAATAGTCGATGAATCTGCCTTTTTATATACCGCTAAACGTAGCATCTCAAAAGATTTTAAAACCAATCCTCCTGCACAACTTCCTCTTTACGTCCCTCTATAGCTCCATCTGCCTCAAGCACAACAGTTTCCGTTGTAGCCACGGCCTGCTCAAGCAAAGTATTTAAATCCCGAATAGAGGCTTCGATCTTTTGAACAACCCATAAATTAGGATTGGTCGTTGGGGATTTGGGAACAAACAATGTGCAGCAATCCTCATATGGCAGGATAGATAGATCATATGTGCCGATTTGCTTGGCTATTTCCGTAATTTCCTGTTTATCCATCATCACGAGAGGACGCAGCAACGGTAGTTCCGTCGAACGCCCAATCACATTCATGCTCGATAAAGTTTGGCTGGCTACTTGGCCTAGACTATCACCCGTTACAAGCGCCAGCGCGCCTTCGCGCTCCGCCAGCATCGTCGCAATACGCAGCATGGACCGTCTCATCAGCGTAATGATTAGATTATCCTGTCCAGTGCGTGTAAAAGCAGTCTGCACCTCTGTAAAAGGTACGAGATGAATCTTGATGCGTCCGGCGTAACCCGCCAATACCCTCGCCAAGTCAATAACCTTTTCTTTCGCACGCTCACTCGTAAACGGATAGCTGTAAAAATGGACGCATTCGATTTCCAATCCTCTGCGCATGGAGGACCATCCCGCTACCGGACTGTCAATTCCGCCCGAGAGCAGCAGCATAGCTTTACCATTTGTACCTAACGGATAGCCTCCTACAGCAGTAATAATATCGCTAAATATATAAGCCGTCTGCTCTCTGACTTCCACCCGCAGCTCGATATCCGGCTGGCGGACATCGACCTTTAACACTGGAAATTCGCGCAGTACCGGCGAGCCAATCAAATGATTCATCTCATGAGAAGAATGTGCAAATCCTTTCCACACCCTGCGAGCATTGACCTTGAAGGTCGTTCCTTCCGTCGGATTCAACTCACGCATCAAGGCTACAGCGGTTTCAATAATCGTGTCAAGCTCAACAGGAGCCATTTTAACAGGACTGATGGTGGTGATACCAAACACCTTTTGCAACACTTGGATGATCTGCTCATAAGACTCTCCCCCGAGAACGACATAAATCCGTCCAAATTCCTTACGCAGAGAAGTACCGGGAAACGGCTTGAGCAACAGTTTTACGTGATTCAGTACCGCTTTTTCAAAACGGGCGCGGTTTTTCCCTTTCAATGTAAATTCGCCAAAGCGAAGCAACAGCATGTCATAGTGCATTTTAACGTGTCCACCTTTCAAGGGATTCCAATTGTGCCACAGCCTGGCGAAGCGCGAGAATAAGCTCGTCAATATCCTGTTCTGTATGTTCATCGCCGAAGCTGATCCGAATACCGCCGGACGCCTCCGCCTTATTGCGACCCATCGCCAATAATACCCGACTAGGCTCGGCCAATTTGGAGGAACAAGCCGATTGGGTCGATACTGCCACGCCCAATTGCTCCAGCGTATGCAGCAGCACCTCTGCCTTCATACCCGGATACGAAAAATGGACAATGTGCGGCGCTTCCTCCCCGCTATTCAGTCGCAATTGAGGGATCGTCTTCACTTCCGCCGCTATCCGGTCTCTCCACCCAGTCATACGCTGCGCTGCCTCTGCTTGCCGCTCTCCTGCCAGCCGGACCGCCTTGGACATACCGACGAGCAGCGGAACATTTTCCGTACCTGCACGAAATCCCTGCTCCTGAGAGCCTCCGCTAAGCAGTGGGAAAAGCTCCACACCTTCCCGAACAAAAAGTAGTCCGGCTCCTTTGGGACCACGCAGCTTATGTGCGGACAGGCTGTACAGATCAGCCTTCCAGCCCCGGATATCCACCGGAAGCTTTCCATAGCCCTGAACACCATCGACATGGAACAGTACACGTGGGAACTGTTCCTTCAACGCAACTCCGATATCACGCAACGGCTGTACCCTTCCCGTCTCATTATTGACATGCATAATGCTGACTAAAATCGTGTCTTTGCGGATAGCTGCACATACCTGCTCGGCACTGACATGCCCTTCCGCGTCAACGGGGAGAAATGTGACCTCAAAACCGAGGTCTGACAGTTGTCTGCAAGCTTCATACACGGACGGGTGCTCCGTCGATACTGTGACGATATGCTTGCCTCTGGCCTGATACTGCAAGGCCACTCCCTTAATAGCGAGATTGTTGCTTTCCGTTGCCCCGGATGTGAACACAATCTCCGCCGGATGTACGACCAATGCTGTAGCACAAACCTCCCGGGAACGCTTAAGCAGCTTATCCGCATCCTCCCCGTACCGATGCATTGAGGACGGATTGCCATAATGGCGTCTCATCACCTCAGCAATTGTCGTAATCACCTCTTCAAAAGGCGGAGTCGTCGCTGCATAATCAAAATATATCATGGAACTCCCCTTTCTGCCCTGTAACCTCTACAACAAAAAAAGACCAAAACAGGGAAAGGCCACTGTATTACACAGTGACACCCTTTCCCCATATTGATCCTGCCTGCGGACCTGTCTGATTAAAATTATGTTTTTTCTTTATAAGCTACAGGGCTTAATACGTATATTTTTCACGCGCATTCTGAATTTTGGTAATATACTTTTGCGTTTCTACCGGAAGCTTGTCCAGCACAGCCATCAGCTGCTCGTCACTATTCACACCCAGTCGCTGTATACGCCCGGGGCCTGCATTATAAGCTGCCAAGGCCATATTTTCCTGTCCGTTAAAACGCTTAATCTGGTAAGACAAATAACGAACTCCGGCATCAATATTCTGTGCAGGGTCATACGCATCGCTAACTCCCAAGCCTTGGGCCGTAGCATCCATAAGCTGCATAAGCCCTTTGGCTCCTGCTGAAGAAGTGACCAGCGGGTTAAACGAGGATTCCGTATCAATGACCGCTTTAATCAGCGACACCGGAACCCCGTATTTATTGCTGGCCTCGTTAATTAAATCATCATAAGCTGTAGGTTTGGTCGGCCCATCGGTTGCTGTGCTGGAAGCAGGATATACCGCCAATGGCGAAGCCGTTCCCCTCGATGGTCCCAATTGGAGCCAGAGCAACCCATTTTCATCCCTTGTAACGTCACCTGAATTTACACGAGCTGCAGCATCATCTGTCTCCAACTGCCCTGCCTGCTCAAGTAATCCGGAAAAAGCATCCGTTGTACCCGTTTGTGCTGTAGTACCTATATTATTCAACAACTGCGCATCAATTATGGACTTGGACACGCGCGGATCTATTTGCATATGGTATTCCCAACTTTCTTTAGTTGTTATATCCCAAACAGCCTATCATTACTGTTTATGATACAACGTTTTGCTATGTACTGCCATACTTTTTAACGAAAAAAAAGCTCCGTATCTGTCGAATTGACAGCGGAGCTTCATGGTACTGGGTCAATACAGATAGATTGCTACAATAATTTTACTCGAACAGAGCAAGCGATCACCCGGCTCTTCGTGCCTTCACAAGATCAACGAACAAACGGAATAAAAGCAAAGTAACTTAATGTCGCCAGCGCACCCAGTCCAATCGACCAAATACCTGTTGTTTTGTTCCCATTTACATAAGCAAAAAAGCCCAACACTGCAGCAATAGGCCCCAGCACAATTGACCACATAAACAGTGCAGCAATTCCTGCGGCTAGACCGATATAGCCAGAGATACGTCCAGTTTGGCTTTTGACATGCTGCTCATCCTTTTCCTCATGCCGAGTCACGGCTGGTGAGCCGGGAGCTACCTCAGCCGCATATTCCTCCCGGTGATTGCGACGCTTGGCAGACCGCTCTTTAATGCGACGGGGGTAGTCCACACGCTCACGGTCTTGATGCTTATCAGTTTCATGATCCTCCATAATACACTACACCTCCAAATACGTAATGATTCGCGGTATGAATTTTTACAGGGACTTTGGTTTGAAAGTGTGGCAACAGGTTGCAGCAGATGTTGCAGCCTGGTCACGTTCGGCTGAGCTGAAGCTTTCACCCGCATATTCTTCATCAAATTTTTTCCTGGCATGACTGTCAATTTCTATCATGATCAAATCTGCCTTGCACAAGTTGTTTTCTCCCCAATAATGACAATTGTCTACGCTGCATTTGACTATTGGCTTGGCCTCTTGGCTCATGATTATCACCTCGGATTCATTGTCCCCCCCGCAGCGTTCACCTATGCGCACATGGCATATGGCAGTTGGTGACATACGAAAAAAGCCGTCTCCGGCACTTCCCCCAAACTGGAAGGAAGCAAACAGGAAACGGCTTGCTTGTCTCATATGTTTTTGTTTTCAATTGAAAAAATCACTTGGCTAGATGCTTACACATGTGTACGACGAGTCTGCATCCGGCGCTGAGTCAAATAATCGCTTTCATAATAAGCAAGATCATCGCGCAATTCTTCAAAATTTTTCGTAATGTCCATGATCACTTCGCGGGCAGGCGTTACTGGCGTTTTACGGAAGCGTATAGCATCTTGTCCCGTATAAGCGTAGCGTCCGTCCTCTGCGTAAGATTCATTTTTGGGATAAAAAAAGCTGTTCACGCAGTCATGGTAAACGTTATACAATGCCTTTTCCGCAAAATCCACGTCAAAGTTGGCACGGCGCAAGGATACACCCAGCTTTTCATAAGTTACTTCGGAAAAAACAAGGACATGGCGGAGATCCGACAAAAAGCCTTTGTAAAAGAGTACAGACTCCTCACTTCCATCCACAGCCAGTTCCGGCAGTGCATGCTCATTAAGAAATGCTTCCACCCGTTCCACGGCAGATTTCAGTTTCTCCTGCGCCGACTCACATAATTTTTGTACGTTGACTGCTGACATCAATGAAGCTCCCCCTTATTTGTTGCTTGTTCATCAATTTGGTTACCCGAAAATAGATCCTTCTTAAACGAAAGAGCTGTAATTTTCAGTATTTATCCTAACACAAATAAAGATTGAAAGGTATAAAAACATGCCAACCTTCTCACGCTAAACCATAAATTCATAAACTCCCAAGGAGGACGGTCCCATGTCTCGGCATAAATGGTTAAAACCTCTGATCGGAGCAGCCGCCGGGGTGCTTATCATCACCCTGATGCTGCCTTCCCGAGATCACCGCCACACACCACAGCCCGAATATGCGGCAAAAATGGTGCCACAGCAGGAAAAGCAGCTCAAAAAAGGAATGTTGGCTTTGGACTTGTCCGCTACGGATACCATCACCCGTATGGATGCTAGGCAGGATATTGAATACGTAATGCGAGAACTGAATGGTAAAACCAATGATCAGAAAAAGCATTTTGTCCGCAAGCTTCAGCAGTCGCACAGTCATCTTCACACGCTACAGTGGATCAATACACGTCAAGGAAAGAGCACTACCTACACAGGCAGCAAGGCACAACCCCGTCTACTTAATCACGTTCAAGTCAAAAACAGTCTAGATGCGGCTCGCCGTTCCGTCCTGCAAAACAAATCTTACGAATCCGCAGCCTTTCAGGTCGAGGGTCGAAAATATTTTGTCATGGCAGAGCCAGCGACTGACGGAACATACGGCGTTGCCGCGCTGGTCAGCCAGCAAGTGCTTCATGACGTGGAAAAGCATCAGCGCAAAAACCTGCGCCTGATTCCATACCCGAAGGAGGGCAGCTACAAAATCGAATCTGTACATCCCGACACACTGCATGATATTACCGTCAAGACGGGTCATGACAATGAAAATGCGAGCCATTATTTTGAAAACGAAATCGTCGTTCGCTTTCGCCAAAATCCTGATCAACAGCAATTACGCGAAATTGCAGCAGATTTGAACTGTGAGCCAGGCCGAAAGCTCGGTTATACGTATGTGTTCCATTCGAATAACATGAGCTTCAAAGAGCTACAGCAATATTTCTCGCAGAAGTGGAACCCGGTATATGCAGAACCTCACTACATGTATCTGACTAATAAAAAAACACCCGTAAAAGCGTCGGATGTCTCTATTCCGAATGACCTACTCTTTTCCCGCTATCAGTGGAATCTGCCAGCCACCGAAACCAACCGGGGCTGGGCATTATCCAAAGGCAGCAAAAATGTCGTCGTAGCCGTCGTGGATACGGGAGTGGATATGGACCATCCTGATCTAAAGGGCCAAATCCTGCCGGGACACAACGTAGTCAACCCGAAGGAAAAGCCTTACGATGACGTCGGTCACGGAACGCATGTTGCCGGCATCATTTCCGCGCTCGTGAATAACGGCGAGGGTGTTGCTGGCATGACATGGTACAACAAGGTTATGCCAGTCAAGGTACTCGATCAATCCGGCTCCGGTACCACATATTCCGTGGCAGAGGGAATTATATGGGCCGCAGACCATGGAGCCAAGGTCATTAATTTGAGCCTCGGCAATTATGCGCAAGCTGAATTTTTGCACGATGCGATTAAATATGCCTATGACAAGGATGTTGTATTAGTCGCGGCCACAGGAAATGATAATACGGAACGGCCCGGCTATCCCGCTGCCTATCCTGAAGTATTTGCCGTATCTGCCACAGACGCATCCATGCACCGTGCTTCCTTTTCTAACTACGGAGATTATGTTGACGTTATGGCCCCCGGCGCAAGCATAGCAAGCACGTATCCAGGGAACCAATACGCTGCCCTCTCAGGCACTTCGATGGCCAGTCCGCATGTATCAGCGCTCGCGGCCCTCGTTCGTTCCATCAACCCCGACCTAACGAACAAAGAGGTCATGGATTTAATGAGAAACAGCGTGATTGATTTGGGTACACCGGGGCATGACAAATATTTCGGATATGGCCAAATCGATGTATATAAGGCGTTGAAAGCGGCTCAACGTCCGTATGTTCCTTTGCAGCTTTATCCACAGCATTTAGGTGACAAGATAAAATCTCTCTTGAAGATGCTGGAAACGTAAAGAGATTCCATTTGGGCAAAAAGCAGCCATGTACGCTCCATGGCTGCTTTTTTTTGTAATCTCTTAGCGCTTAGAGCTGCTACGTACCTGACGCTTGCCATTACTGCGAGTATGACTGCGGGTGTGACAGCAAGGGTCACCTGGATCCTTTACAGTCACTGGGAATACATGGTGTGGTACAGGTATAATGTGCGCTTGATTGATAATCTCAATCGGATGAACAACGGGAACAACTTGCGGATAAAATTGATGATTTACAAATTGGATCGGCGGGCACACGATCGGTTCGTTAGGGCAATGACTCATAATGTGCAACTCCTTTCGGTGAATTAGTACAGCATATTACGAAGGGGCTCCCAGTGATTGGATGATTACCCCCTATTGCAAATATCCTTACAAAATAGGCCTTCGTTCCATGATGACCGAGCGGTCAAGCAGTTCTCCCAGCAAGCGGCATAACTTGCGCAATCCTGCTTCGAGTGTATCCTTGGCCGTGTATGAAAAGGAAATACGAATATGATTACTTTCCATACCACCTGCATAACATACCCCTCCTGGTAAAAAGGATATACCTTCACGATCAGCTAATCGTCCCAGCTCTTCGATATCAATAGCAGGCGGTAGTTTTATCCATATATTAAGACCACCCTCAGGTGCTTGCCAGGTGACTTCTGCAGGGGCAAAGCGCTGGAGTGTGTGCAGAGCAGTGGTCAGACGGTCCTGCATTTGATCTCTTAACGAGACGAGATGGTTATCCAGCCGATGCCTGATGAAAGGTAACAATGCTTTTTGCGTCAACAAAGGGCTTCCCAGATCCGTAGTTGACTTGGCTGCCACAAGGCGGTCCAGCACACTTCCTGTAGCCACTACACAAGCGATACGACAGCCGGGAGCGACGGTTTTACTGAAGCTTTTAATATAAATCACATGTCCGGACAGATCATGCGCCTTGATGGGAAGCGGCGGCTTTGTTTTGTAGTACAGATCAGAAAACGGATCATCTTCGACAATCAGACAATGATAACTTTGCGCCAGATCCAGAAGTTGCATGCGTCTGACCGTCGTTAAGGTTATTCCAGTGGGATTATGAAAGGTAGGTATCGTATAGATCAGCTTTGGAGGATGAATGTCACAAAGGCGTGTCAGGATATCCATGCGCATGCCCTGCTCATCCATCGGAATCATGACCACCTTGGCACCTCGGCTGGTGAATACATCAATCGCACCCGTATACGTAGGAGCCTCCATATAGACGACGTCACCAGGACCAACGAACGTACGCGCCACAAGATCAATCCCCTGCTGGGCGCCGCTTGTCACAAGCAGATGCTCTGCTTCAGTACGGATTCCACGTTCGCTCAGGTGAACTGCAAATACTTCCCTCAGTTCTACATCCCCTTCGAAGGTGCCGTAAACAGCCATCGCATCGGGATCTTCGGAGGATAAACGTCGGGTATCGTCAATGATTTCACGAGTGGGAAGAAGCTCTGGCTGAACTGCCGCAATATGAAATGAATAGGGAACCTGACGGCTATGATTAAAGTTTCTCCACAACTGTGCACGCGGCAAGTAATCAATCAGCGACATTTGCCATGATAAATCCAGCGCCTCCTCACGATGCAATGACACAGAAGGCTCGGCTACATAGCATCCCTTTCCCTGTGTACACACCACAAGTTGTATGGATTCGAGCTCCGCATACGCCTTGCTTACAGTTACAGGGCTAACGGATAGCAGACTGGACAAATGGCGGACAGAAGGAAGCTTTGTACCCTGAGGCAGCAGTCCGGACTGGATACGGTCCGCCAATGTTTTGGCAATTTGTACATATAATTTGACACTGCTATTGCGACTGAGTTCAATATGCATCGTAATCGTCCCTCCAGGATCTTGACCATTGGCTTCCATTGTAACATTCAATCACTTGGTAGACGACGCGAATCGGCCGAACGTGCTTCTTTTTCCAAGATCATCGATCCCATTCAATATATTCCCGTCATGGATGCTTCTTTTATTCCATTTTTTCTCGAATTGACTTTTTACCTGGGCATCATTATTATCTTATAGTATAAGATAAAAGCTAGAAGGTGTTGTGACCATTGGATTATAAGACATTAGCGACAGAAATATTCGAGTATATTGTCAAAAAGCACAAACCGTCATTAGAGGAGCGAGGGCACTACTCACGTGGTGAAATGGGGATCCTCATATGTCTGAATTTAAATAAGGGCGGGGTTACCTCGGGCCACTTGAGCGAATACTTGTCTGTCAGTACGGGACGGGTAGCAACGGCGCTGAAGAGCCTGGAGAAGAAAGGTCTGGTTGTACGCCATACCGATGTCACCGACAAACGTAAGGTGATTGTATTCATTACGGATTCAGGCAAGCAATTTATGATTGACAAGTATAATGAAGGAATCGCCTGGACCGAGAGCATTCTTCGCAAGCTGGACGAACAGGATGCCAAAGAATTTATCCGACTCATTAAGCTTATTGTCTCTAAAAGTTGAATTCATATGTAAATTGCACCAAACACCTAAGATTTTCAGATAAAAGGAGAGCAACAGAATGCTGAAGATATTCAAATATCTCAAGAAAAATGAATGGATGCTCGTGCTTTGCAGCCTGGCTTTCATTGTTGTGCAGGTATGGCTTGATCTGAAGCTGCCTGATTATATGGCGGAAATTACGACCAAGCTGCAAACGGAAGGGACACCTATGTCGGAACTGCTGATTCCCGGCAGTTACATGCTGTTATGTGCCGTTGGCAGTATGATTGCATCTATTATTGTCGGCTATTTCGCGGCGAAGGTGGCGGCAGGGCTGGCCATGCGTCTGCGTGCGATGGTCTTTGATAAGACCTTATCCTTTTCGATGGAAGAGATGAACAACTTTTCGACGGCAAGCCTCATCACCCGCACCACAAACGATGTTACCCAGATTCAAACGATCGTTGCGTTAGGACTCCAGGTGATCATCAAGGCACCAATTTTGGCCGTGTGGGCTATTGTGAAGATTGCGGATAAAAACTGGCAGTGGACCGCCTCTACAGGAGCGGCCGTGGCTGTTCTGATCCTGATGCTAAG
This sequence comes from Paenibacillus terrae, assembly GCF_005217525.1. Classification (GTDB taxonomy): domain Bacteria; phylum Bacillota; class Bacilli; order Paenibacillales; family Paenibacillaceae; genus Paenibacillus; species Paenibacillus terrae_C. The sequence goes on from NZ_PNXQ01000016.1 coordinate 1,176,194, forward strand.
TGTTATTGTTATTTTCGCTCTCCCCAGTTTCCAGCGAATCCAGCGTCTCACTGATAATCTGAACAGGGTAACACGTGAGCATTTGACCGGACTTCGAGTGGTGCGCGCTTATAATGCAGATCAGTATCAGGAGCAGAAGTTCGAGCAGGCCAACGTCGAATTGACGAATACAAACCTGTTTGCGAACAGGTTAATGGCGATGATTGGCCCGGGTATGACCTTTATTATGTCGGGTCTGAGTGTCGCTATCTATTGGATTGGCGCTTACCTGATTAACGGGACGGCCGTGCCCGACCGCATTGCACTGTTCTCCAATATGGTCGTGTTCTCGTCTTATGCGATGCAGGTGGTCATGGCCTTTATGATGGTTAGTATGATTTTCTTCTTGCTGCCTCGTGCTTCGATTTCTGCCAAACGGATCATGGAGGTATTGAACACCAAATCCAGCATCATGAACGGGCATGAGACGGCTGGAGAAGAGGGCGTTATGGGTCAGGTTGAATTCCGTAATGTCAGCTTCAAATATCCAGACGCGGATGAGCCTGTGCTTCGCAACATTAGCTTTACGGCGAAACGGGGTGAGACGGTTGCCTTTATTGGCGCAACAGGCAGCGGCAAAACCAGCGTGATCAATCTGATTCCCCGTTTCTACGATGTGACCGAGGGAGAGGTGCTCGTGGATGGTGTGAATGTCAGAAACTATAAGCAGCAGGCACTCCATAACAAAATCGGGTATGTCCCTCAGAGAGCCGTGCTTTTCAGCGGTACGGTGGCATCCAACATTTCGTATGGAGATAACGGAAGATCAGGAGCTTCGGAAAAACTCGTCAAAGCAGCCGTAGGGATTGCCCAAGGCACGGAATTTGTCGAAAAAATGGACGGTCAGTATCAGGGACGGATTTCACAAGGTGGAGCGAACGTATCAGGCGGTCAAAAGCAGCGTCTGTCCATTGCTCGTGCCATCTACCGCCAGCCGGAGATTTATATCTTCGATGATTCCTTTTCAGCACTGGACTACAAAACAGACCGGATTCTGCGCTCGGCTCTCAAAAAAGAAACTGACCATGCTACTACACTCATTGTTGCTCAGCGCATAGGCACCATTAAAGACGCTGACCGAATTATCGTACTGGAACAGGGTGAGGTTGTAGGAAGCGGCACACATGATGAGCTGATGGCGAACTGCAGCACCTATCAGGAGATCGCTTATTCGCAGCTTTCGAAGGAGGAACTCGTACATGGATAAGAATGAACACACCGTCGACAGCCAGCATATGAAAACGAAACAGCGAGGTCCCATGGTTGGAGGTCCTGCGGGGGGCATGGGTGCTGGTGGAAAAGCGAATGATTTTAAAAAGACCATCAGCCAGCTTTTATCCTACATCAAGGCCTATGTGCCCATCATTATACTCTCTATGGTGCTGGCCCTGGTCGGTTCCGCCTTCAACGTCATTGGTCCGAGTAAGCTCAGCGATATTGCCAACCTGATTCAGGAAGGAATCGTAACAGGGGTTGATGTGAGTGCTGTCAAGATAATTGTTCTTGTTTTGGTACTTTTGTATGGTCTTGGTCTTATCTTTAACTATTTCCAAGGTTTCATTACGGCGACCGTGTCACAGCGTCTTACAAAGAAGATGCGGACAGAGCTGTCCCGAAAAATCAATCATATGCCTTTAAAATATTTTGATGCTACGAGCTATGGTAATGTGCTCAGCCGTGTGACCAACGATGTCGATACCATCGGACAAACGTTAAACAACAGTCTCGGCACGCTTGTCAGCGCGCTGGCAACCTTCGTAGGCGCCTTGATTATGATGCTGTATACAAACTGGATCATGACCTTTACCGGGATTGTAGCTACGCTGATCGGTTTTTCCCTGATGACCGTGATTATGAAGCATTCACAGAAATATTTTGTAGCACAGCAAGCGGAACTTGGCCAGATCAACGGTCATATCGAAGAAACCTATGCCGGTCATAACGTAGTCAAGGTATATAACGGAGAAAAAGCAGCCACGGAAGAGTTCCATGGCATTAACAGCCGCTTATATACAAATGCATGGAAGTCCCAGTTCATGTCAGGCCTGATGATGCCGGTTATGATGTTCATCGGGAATTTCGGGTATGTCGCAGTCTGTGTCGTGGGCGCTTTGCTGGTGAACCAACATGCTATAACGATCGGAACTATTGTGGCCTTCATGGTGTATATTCGTCTGTTTACACAGCCCTTGTCACAGCTGGCACAGGCCGCAACCAATCTGCAATCGGCGGCTGCCGCCAGTGAACGTGTATTCGAATTTCTGGGTGAAGAAGAATTGGCGGATGAGAGCGACAAGACCAAGAAGCTGGACAACGCCAAAGGGGATGTCGAATTCAAACATGTCCGTTTCGGTTATAACCAAGACCGTATGATTATCAAAGACTTCTCCATGAAAGCTGAAGCCGGTCAGAAAATTGCCATTGTGGGTCCGACAGGCGCCGGTAAGACGACGCTCGTGAATTTACTCATGCGGTTCTATGAGCTGAACGACGGAGAAATCTATATTGACGGAACCCCGATCAGCCAATTAACACGTGAGAATATTCATGAATTATTCTGTATGGTGCTGCAGGATACCTGGCTGTTTGAAGGAACGATCCGTGAGAATATCGCCTTTTCCAAAGAGCATGTTACCGATGAACAGGTGGAAGCCGCATGTAGAGCGGTGGGGCTACACAGCTTCCTTAAAACACTGCCGCAGGGCTATGATACGGTGCTGGACGACAAAGCCACTCTCTCTGCCGGTCAAAAGCAATTGATCACCATTGCAAGAGCCATGATTGAAGATGCACCCATGCTCATTCTAGATGAGGCCACAAGCTCGGTCGATACGCGTACGGAATTGCTGATTCAACAAGCGATGGACCGGCTTACCGTAGGGAAAACCTCCTTTGTGATTGCCCACCGCCTCTCGACGATCAAGAACGCCGATCTGATTCTAGTCATGAAGGACGGTGACATTATCGAAACAGGTAACCATGAGGAATTGCTGGCTAAAGGCAGCTTCTATGCCGATCTATACAACAGTCAGTTTGAACATGCATCCTAATAAAAACCAGTCCCTAGTTGAAAAACAGGGTAGTAGCCACAAATAGCATATCAGGGTAAAAGAGAAAAGTGTCTGGAGAATCGCTATGAAGGCGATCCAGACACTTTTTTGGGTATGCTCAAAAGCTGTCCGATGGCTGGTGGTTCAGCTTGTTTATTGAGTTTTTGTGGGGATCTTGTTTTGCTGATTTTTATGCACATCTGGATAACCGGATCATTGCCGATGTAACCTTCCTTCCTCTAAGACTCAAATTTTTTCTTGGGGTCAGGTTTTTTTCGGCTTTCGATTAGACCAATCAACTGTTATATTCAGACGTTTACTGTTATACTTCATTATTGTTATAATACAATAAATTTCATAGTACAGTATAGAACACAGGAGATGATTGGATTGGAATACAAATTTTCGGGTATGGCTCGTACTCAGGGCTCGTCCATCGTTAGGGACATTTTGAAGCTGACACAGGGAACAGAAGTGTTATCCCTGGCAGGCGGTCTTCCGGCCGATGTCTTTTTTCCCGTCGAAGCTGTTGCTAAAGCCTATGAGCGGGTATTCCGTCTCAATGGTACTACCGCGCTTCAATACGGTCTAACCGATGGATATATTCCTTTACGGGAACGTCTTACATCCATGATGGCATCCCAAGGCATCTCCGTCACCAGAGATAACATCATCATGACGACGGGCTCACAGCAGACTATTGATCTGGTTTCGCGTGTACTGCTCGATCCGCAGGATACTGTATTGGTGGAGTCCCCTACTTATTTGGCAGCTCTTCAGGTGTTTAAGTCCTATGGTGCCAACATTGTAAGTGTAAATACAGACTCCAACGGTATGCAATTAGATGATCTAGAAGCGAAGCTCAAGGAATATCAGCCTAAATTCGTGTATGTCATCCCAACTTTCTCCAATCCAGCGGGGAGTGTATGGAGCATGGAACGCAGAGTAGGCGTTGTTGAGCTATGCCGTAAATACGGAACTTTAATTTTTGAGGATGATCCTTACGGACGTCTCAAATTTGACGAAAAACTTAACTTCCCTACCCTTTTATCCATTGACCAGCAGCAAGGTGAAGATAGTCATGTCATGTACACCTCAACGTTCTCCAAGACCGTTGCTCCTGGTGTTCGTTCTGGATGGCTGGTTGCTGATCAAGCGATTGTCAATAAAGTCTCGAAGGCTAAACAATCTGCTGATCTGCACTCCAGCAGTATCGATCAATGCGCTTTAAATGAGCTCTTGGACTTTTTTGATTTGGATGGACATATTCGTACCGTATCCAGCGAATATCACTCTCGTATGCTACGCCTCACAACGCTGATGAAAGAACGTCAATGGGAAGGTATTACTTGGAATGATGCACTTGGCGGAATGTTTATGTGGGTCACTTTACCCGAAGGCTTCCGTTCCGATCGTTTGCTGGAACTGGCCATTCAGGAAGGCGTCGCATTTGTGCCAGGACAAGTATTTTATGCTGATCTGAGCGGCAGCAACCATATACGGATCAACTTTACGCATACCGATCCTTCACTGCTTCCTGAAGCGGTTAACCGTTTGGATCGCGCATTGAAGATGTATACAGAGGAAAGATTGGAAAAAAGCGTGCGCTGATAAGGTTGGCAGGGCACGCACGCGAGAACGCTTCGCGAATCATCAGGTCTTACGAATCGCTGCGCTTCTTCGGATTCAAATGCTACGCTACGCTGACTACGTGCTCATCCCCAAACATTTTTACGATAGAGGGAATGAGTAGATAAAAAAAACAGAATGAAATAGACCTAAACTTACACGTACGTTGCGTAAATTACGGTATACAAAAAAAGGTTCAAGCCTAATTCCAAAGGAAAATGGCTTGAACCTTTTTTGTAATTCATTAAATACATTTGGATTCCAAGTTTTCATGCAAACAGGTTATTTACAAAATAAAATTCACTACATTTTAAATGTGTTGCAGTGGGGAAAGTTTTCCGTAAGCCGGGTTCTGTGCTATCGTGGTACAGACGGGAACTACCCTCCCACTACAAGCGACAATCATCTATCTAGGCCGAATATTGCTATCCGGCTCCAGCGACCAACCTAGACACGCCTCGGGCTAAGGCCGCTTCGCGAAGAAGCTGTGTCCCATTAGGTCTTGCTCCAGATGGGGTTTACCAGGAACGAAGTCACCAGCGTTCCTCGGGGTCTCTTACACCTCGGTTCCATCCTTGCCTGTGCCGCAAGCGGCCATCGGCGGTCCATTTCTGTGGCACTATCCTTCAACTCGCGCTGACTGGACGTTATCCAGCATCCTGCCCTATGGAGCCCGGACTTTCCTCTCGCGGTTCACACCGCCAGCGATTGTCTGTTAAACTTTCCGAACAACATTACATAGTATACAGGGAACGCACGCTCGACACAACCCTAAAAATATTGTAAATTAGCAAGCTTCCTTTATTTGTTCAAATAAAACGGGTGTACCTTCTTTTGTAACGTATCATCTGCCACAAAATAAGTAGAGCGACCCACGTATAAAGGAATATGAAGCTTACTAAATTCAGGTATGCCTTCATCCAGAAAGAATTCATCGTCCCGGTAAGTTTGCTGTATCTCACCGACAATCCAATCATGATCTCCATAGGTATGAATATCTACCACTTTACACTCATAAGCAAGATAAGCATCCAGCAATACAGGGACATCCACAGAAATTCCGTCCTCATATGCAATCTCGAAATGCTGAAACTTATCTATATCCCTGCCGCTAAAGGAACCTACAGCCTGAATCCATTCCGATCTGTGGGCGGGCAAAAATTGAACACCGAAGCCTCCACTTTTTTCAATCAGACCATACGAATACGTTTCCTTCCGCAACGAAATGCCATACATGCCCGGTGATGATCCGATATATGTATGCCAGCCAGAGGCCATTACATTCTGCACACCGTTATGACGGGAAGTAACAACTGCAACCATTCCCGGATAGGCATGGATCGCAGGATCAGCAATTAAAGTTCGCATACAACCTCTCCTCTATGAACTAAAAATAATGACACATGTTCATCTTCTCATAGAAGTAAAGTTTTTACAAAAATTGAAAAGGCTCGGTATTCACCTGAGATACATGTACTTCCGTAGAGTATCGGCCTTCTTCCAACCGTTTGCGCATCCATTCTGCGGTTTTAGGCTTCATTATCTTCTCTGCGTTATGACCAGGGTCAATGAGGGCAATGCCAGCCATAAGGGCATCCTGAGCCGTGTGATAGTCGATATCACCCGTAACTAAGACGTCAGCCCCTTTAAAAATTGACTTGTTTACATAGCGACTGCCAGAGCCCCCGAGCACGGCTGCTTTTTTGATTGTACGTTCCAAGTCGCCCACTACGCGTACATGCTCGACGTTGAAGCCTTCTTTTACATCATTGACAAACTCACGTAACGTGCGGGCTTCCTTGAGCTTACCTACCCGTCCCAGGCCAAATGTGCGGCCCTGCAAATCCATATGGTACAGGTCATAGGCTACCTCTTCATAAGGATGAGCTTTGAGCATCGCCTGAACGACTTTGTTGCGTACTCCCTGTGGCACAACCGTCTCTATGCGTACTTCTTCGCTGCGTTCCATTTTACCCGGCTCACCCAAAAACGGCTGTGTGCCTTCACCCGGCACGAAAGTTCCGTAGCCATCAATGTTAAAGCTGCAATGGCTGTAATTGCCGATATGTCCGGCCCCCGCACCCAGTACAGCATCCAACACCCGTTGATGATGTGTTTTCGGTACGAAAACGACAAGCTTGAACAATTGCTCCGTGTGGACATCTTCCAGCGTACCTTCACTTTGAATGCCCAAAGCTTCCGCCATCCAGTCGTTCATTCCGTCCTCCGCCGTATCCAGATTTGTGTGACTGACGTAGACAGCAATATCGTTCTTAATGAGCTTTTCATACAGTCTGCCTGCAGGCTGATCCGTATTCAATGCTTTGAGTGGACGGAATATGATAGCATGATGAGCGATAATGAGGTCTGCCTTTATGCGGATCGCCTCTTCAACAACCTCATCATTGACATCAAGAGCTACCAGTATGTTTTTGATCTCTTTTTGCAGACTGCCCAGTTGAAGCCCGATTCTGTCGTCCGGAACGGCCAAATATTTTGGAGCCAACTGCTCCATATAGCTAATTACCGTTTGTCCTTTGGCAAACATGTAAGTACCTCCTCTAGCTGTTCAATTTGCTTGCGTAATTGTTGCTGCTTTTGCTGCGCCGATTCCTGCTCTGACCGCGCCAACTGTGCAAGCACATTTTGGAGCTTATGAATTTCCAGCTTCCATTTACGGAAAAAGACTTCATTGGGCTCTCTGACCAGCAACGGTCCAAGCTGTTCCAGCCAATTCTGCGTCAATACTAGCGAGCTACCGGAAAGGGCTAACGGTCGGTACAGTTCGCCCTGCTTCACAGGACTATCCGACACGGGTACAGCCGTCAAAACTTCGTATATCTTTCCGTCTTCTTCCATAATATGCTCGCCTGTCAATACCCATTGATGCTCGATCAGCCATCGACGCAAAATATCCTCGCCTACGTTTGGTTGTAAAATAAGCCGCTTCACTGAAGCCAGCTTGTCTTTCCCCTGCTCCAAAATGGAAGCGATTAAGGCTCCACCCATGCCGGCTATCGTAATAATATCAACCTCATGGGCTATAATTACGGCCAAACCGTCGCCTTTTCTAACCGTTATGCGGTCAGCCAGGCCTGCTTCAGCGACTTGCTTTTGAGCCGCTTGCAACGGCCCATCATTGACTTCGCCCGCCACAGCTTGCGTTACCCGACCACTGCGCACCGCAGCCACAGGCAAAAGCCCATGGTCAGAGCCAATATCCGCTAATCTGCTCCCGACAGGAATTTGTTCCATAATATACTGTAATCGTTGAGAAAGCTTCATGACGTCACCCACGTAATCCATTTTTTTCGAGTCCAAAATAAAATCCATACAACAATAGCCAACTTTAATAAGGCGTACAATACACCCTCTCCCGGCGCTTGAAGGCGCAGCACGATCATGTCTGCTTCAGGCATGAAAACCAATGTCATTCCGATAGCAAAATAAACCGAAGCCAGACGTGAAAAGCGGCGATGTACCCACCAGCTTAACCCTACAAGTAATGCTACATGTAAAATCCAAAATCCCTCAAGCATCACGTAAGAAGCTGTAGGCCAGTATCGCCCTATAAGCACTGCGTATACCAAAAGCAGTGCGATAAAGCCACAATAGTGAAGCAACCCGATACGCAAGGTTAAGCCCACAAGGCACCATACCAGCCCACACAAACCGACAAGAACAAGAAACCAAAATTTAGGATCACCTTGGTGAAGCTGAATAATCCACACACCTGAACCCAGCATAATCACACTGCCCAAGGTACTCAGCATGGTGCTCATGCTCTTTTCTGAAGAATGCCAAACGGCGGCCACTCCATAGCAGATCCCGGTTATTGCACATGCCGAGAATATTTGCATTGCCAACGGAAAAGCGGTAAAATAAAAACCGATCAAACAAATGCAGGAAATAATGACAAAACCAAGAAGCCAGGCGATTCCATGCCCGTTTCTAAGATATGTAAGTAGCCCGGTGCTGCTGTGGCTATGGCTCTGGGACGGATTTTCGTCCTCCCGGTAGAGATTAGACAAAAAATCGCAATATTGCTCAGGGAGCAGCCGACTTCGCCGCCAATGCTCAATTTCATGTAACAGTATTGCCCGTTTTTTCTCCTGGTCCAAGCTTTTCCCCTCCACCAAGGCTGCCATGGGATAAAAAAGACCTCCTGCGCGCTTCAAGCCGCAGAAGGTCCGCAATGTTACACTTTCTATTCGAGGAAATCCTTCAGTCGCTTACTGCGGCTTGGATGGCGCAGCTTGCGCAGCGCTTTAGCCTCAATCTGACGAATACGTTCGCGTGTAACACCGAACACTTTACCCACTTCCTCAAGGGTTCTGGTTCTGCCGTCGTCCAAACCAAAACGGAGACGCAAGACGTTCTCTTCCCGTTCGGTCAACGTATCCAGTACATCCTCAAGCTGTTCCTTCAGAAGTTCATAGGCAGCCGCATCCGCAGGCGCCAGCGCTTCCTGATCCTCAATGAAATCCCCCAAATGTGAATCATCTTCTTCACCAATTGGCGTTTCCAATGAAACCGGTTCTTGGGCAATTTTCATAATTTCTCGTACTTTCTCCACGCTCAGCTCCATCTCCGCAGCCACTTCTTCTGGCGTAGGTTCCCGTCCCAGCTCTTGCAACAGTTGACGAGATACCCGAATCAACTTGTTGATCGTCTCTACCATGTGCACAGGAATACGGATTGTTCTTGCCTGATCGGCTATAGCGCGCGTAATGGCCTGACGAATCCACCAGGTTGCATACGTACTGAATTTAAATCCTTTTTCGTAATCAAATTTTTCTACTGCCTTAATCAGACCCATGTTACCTTCCTGAATCAGATCCAGGAAAAGCATTCCACGGCCAACATAACGCTTGGCAATACTTACAACCAGACGCAAATTCGCTTCTGCGAGTCGACGTTTGGCTTCTTCATCACCGTTGTTGATCCGTTTTGCCAGCTCTACCTCATCATCAGCGGAAAGGAGTGGTACACGGCCGATTTCCTTCAGGTACATCCGGACCGGATCATTGATTTTAATACCGGGAGGCAGGCTCAGATCGTCATCGTAGTTAAAGTCATCCCCGTCATTGTTCTCCGGGTCGTCGTTTTGACGCAATCTGGTAACTTCTTCGTCGTTGTCATTTACTACCTCAATCCCCAAGTCACCCAGTTGCTCATAAAACTCATCCATTTGCTCGGGGTCTTGATCAAACGACGATAGTTTTTCCATGATATCTTTGTAGTTCAGAGAGGAACTTTTTTTACCCAACTCAATCAATTGATCTTTAACCTGATCCAGTGTCAGTTCCGTCTCCAGTTCAGTATGCTGATCATTCGCCATCTTTCGACTCCCTCCTCCCTAGAAACATCCGACCTCTGTGTGTTCATTGTCTCTCTAGGGCTATAATCTCAATTACAATTTGTGCTGCGCGCAAAGCATCACCAGAACGCTCCGCGGCTCTCATTTCTTCTCTCTTCAAATCCAATTGCTTCTGCAATGGAAATTTGCACACCTGCTGAATACAATCGTCCAATACGTGTGGCGATACATCTGGAGCATCCATCATCATAATCGAGCTTACAGTTTTTTCCAGACGGTCGTCTTGAAGAGAAGAAATAAATCGGCTTGTATCCGGTAATTTACCTTGTGCATAATAGGCGTATAGATAAGCAGCAATTGCTGCATGATCCTCAATATTAAAGGCATCCCCCAGATGCTTCTCCACATATTGTGCAGTTTCTGCATCCTGCATCATCCAGTGGAGTAATCTGCGTTCCGCCACATGATAAGCTGGCATGACATTTGGTTTTGCAATCTGCCCGTTTTTATGCCTACCATTATTCCACCGATTTTCGTTATTATCCCCAAAGTCCTGTTTTTTTTGCAGGGACTGTCGGAGTAAATTGCATTCTTGCTTTAAGGTTTCAAAATCCACCTTGACTTCAGCTGACACTTCGCGCAAATACACTTCCCGCTCGGTCGGGGATGACAGAGGTGCAATGACATTTAATGCTTCGCGGGAGTACGCGATTCTTCCTTCTTCCTCTTGCAGTATATGGTTTTTTTTCAGATATATAAGCTTAAATTTCACCGTTGAAACGGCACTTTCGATAATTTGGCGCTGAAACCTTTCCCCGCCGTATTGCCGGATAAAATCATCCGGGTCCATACCGTCGCTGACCAGCGCTACCTTAACGTGAAGTCCCGCATTTTCCAGCAACGGAAAATTTTTGAGCGCAGCAGCTTGTCCTGCCCGGTCACCATCATAGCAAATAATGACCTCGTCGCACAGTCCTTTTAGCATCGTGGCATGATGCTCCGTCAAAGCTGTGCCCATAGCGGCCACCCCGTTCTGCACACCTGCTTCCCAAGCCGAGATAACATCGCCGTATCCTTCAAAAAGAACACTTTGGCGAAGCTTGCGAATCGAATTTTTGGCATGATGCAGATTATACAAGGTCCGGCTCTTATTGAACAGCTTGGTTTCCGGTGAATTCAAATACTTGGGCTGTCCTTCACCCAGTATACGGCCCGCAAAGGCAATTACTTTGCCATTTCGGTTCCAAATAGGAAACATAATGCGATCCCTGAACCGATCCACATACCCATCACCCTCATGTCGGGGAGAGATAAGCCCGCCCTTTTCCATCTCAAGAGGATCGAAAGAACGCTTCTCCAGAAACTGGACGATCGTATCCCATCGGTTGGGGGCATAGCCAATCTGAAATTGATCAATGATCTTGTCAGTAAATCCTCGTGACCGCAAATACTCCATAGCCGGTTTGCCATGCTCCGTATTTTTAAGGAGAAAATGGTACATCTTAGAAGTTAGCTCGTACGCTTGCAACAACCTGTCCAACTCAGGATGCTGGTGCGTTGACTCACGTCCCTGCCATTCGCCGAGAGGGATATGACTTTCTTCCGCCATTGTTCTGACAGCTTCGGGAAAGGATAGTCCTTCGATTTCCATCATAAATTTGATGGCATTGCCTCCCGCGCCGCAGCCGTAGCAGTAAAAAATCTGACGATCCGGTGTCACGGTGAATGAAGGGGTTTTTTCGGAATGAAAAGGACAGAGGCCTTTCATATATTTCCCCTGCTTGGTCAAATGCACGTACTTGCTTACCGTATCTACGATATCATGATGCTGTAAAACCGACTCAATGATATCGTCCGGTATGTTGCCTTGTCCAGCACTCATGTTAACCACCTTCATCTCTTTAGCACGTAAATATAATTCGATACCGTTATTCATTCTCCTGCAAGAAGAGTAAAAGTTTTGTCAGTTTATGTTGAAAAACTTCACGATCCTCTGCTGTAAAGGGTTTAGGACCTTTTCCGTAACGCCCTTTTTTCCTTTCCTTGGCAGAAGTATGACGGCGGTCGAGCATAAAATCAATCGAATCGTTTCGATACATTGCTCCGCGAAAGGACATTACCTCACAGCCTTTAGCCAAAGCAAGTGCGGCAAGACCGTAATCGTTAGTGGTTACAATGTCTCCCTGACGGATATGATTAGCAATATAGAGATCAGCGCTTTGGTCGCTACGGTCCACTTTTACGATGGTCACGCCTCCACTGCCCTGGATAAGATGATCATACGAAGATACCATAATAACCTGAACTTGAAAACGGGAAGCTGTATCCGCAATTTCGCTTTTGACAGGACAAGCGTCTCCGTCGACAACGATCCGCACATCCGATAAACCTCCGGATATTCCCACAAGCATCCCTCATCTCCATCCGAATTCGAGTAAAATACGGAACGGCTGCAAGATCGCTCCTACACCGTTCCGTATATTTATACCCATTTTTTCAAGTTGTTCATACTATTACAGCTGCGATTAGCCCACGAGCTTGGAAAAATCGGCAAAACGCTTCAGTTCTGTATCAATGGCGGCCAGTAATGCCAGACGGTTATTACGAAGCGCATCATCCTCAGCCATAACCATTACGGAATCAAAGAACGCTGTTATCGCAGGAGTAATGGACGAAGCAATTGCTAAAGCTCGCGTGGCATCACCTTCCTGCAATGCTGTATGATAAGATTCATAAACGCCGTACCATGCTTCATAGAGCGCTTTTTCACCCTGTTCCGTAAATTCACCCGTATTAACTGATGCATGAACAGCTTTTGCAGCCAAATTGCCTACACGGTTAAACGACTCTACCGTTGCTTTAAAGGCATCTCCCGTTTGTACTGCATTCATCAGAGCAGCTCCACGATTAACGACAGAAGCAACATCATCAAATCCGGCAGCAAGCACAGCTTCTACGACGTCATAGCGAAGCGTCTCAGACAACAATTTTTTCACCCGCAAACCGAAGAATTCATGTAACTCTTTACGAATTTCATCGGCAGAACGTTTCATA
>NZ_PNXQ01000016.1:1189295-1197482 GCF_005217525.1 Paenibacillus terrae
CGCAATATTGAACACATCAGACAAAGTAGCCGAAAGATTACGATCCAGTAAAATCTGCACAATACCTGCGGCCTGGCGACGAAGCGCATAAGGATCCTGCGAACCTGTCGGAATAATACCGATGGAGAAGCAACCGGTGATCGTGTCTATTTTGTCAGCGATACTCACAATAGCTCCAGCGTTCGTGGAAGGAACCGTTTCTCCGGCAAAACGCGGCTGATAATGCTCAAATACCGCTCTCGCCACTTCTTCCTTCTCTCCAGCCTTACGAGCATAATCCTCACCCATAACCCCTTGCAGTTCCGGGAATTCATATACCATTTGCGTTACCAGATCAAACTTACAAATATCTGCTGCCCGACTAACCGACTCCAGTGTATCCGGGGAAACCCGCAGTTTCTCAGCTAAAGCATCGGCAATGCGACGAATCCGACGTACCTTGTCTCCAACCGATCCCAATTCCTCGTGGAAAACGATACTTTCCAGCTTGGAGAGCGCATCCTTGATTTCCAGTCTCTGATCTTCTTCATAAAAGAATTTGGCATCAGATAGCCGTGCACGCAATACTTTTTCGTTCCCCTTGGCAATGACATCCAGCGATTGGCTTCCACCGTTACGTACTGTAACAAAGTATGGCAGCAGCTCTCCCGCGTGATCCAGCACCGGGAAATAGCGTTGATGCTCACGCATGGAAGTAATCAGCACATCCTTCGGAATGTTGAGGAACGATGGATCAAAACCTCCAAACAGTACCGTCGGCGTTTCGACCAGATACAACACTTCTTCCAGCAGATCATCCTTAACCGCGATCGTCCAGTCTTTTTCGGCTGCTAATGCTTCAATCTGCTTCACGATAATGGACTGGCGTTCCGCGATATCCACAATGACGTGCTGTTTACGAAGCGCCTCAACGTAGTCTGCCGGACTTTCCACAACAGTATCCTGCCCGAGAAAACGATGTCCTCTTGACACATTTCCGGATCGAACCCCGGCAATTTCCAAGTTAACAATATCTTTGCCGAACAAGGCGATCAACCAGCGGATTGGACGAACAAACTTAAAGTCATAGCTGGCCCAACGCATAAATTTAGGGAAAGTCATGGCATGCAAAATGTGCAATAAGCCCTCGGACAGCACTTCCGCTGTCGGTACACCTATACTGCTCTTGGTCGCGTAAATATACTCCACGCCTCCAAGCTCCTTGAATGTAAACTGTTCAGGATCAACACCCTGGCTGCGGGCAAAGCCGAGAGCAGCCTTGCTCCAATTGCCAGCTTCGTCAAGTGCGATTTTGCGGGAAGGCCCTTTGACTTCTTCGTTAATATCCTCCTGCTTTTCGGCTACCTCCTTAACCAGCACCGCCAGACGACGAGGGGTTGCATAAGCTTCTACATCACCATGAGCAATACGTGAGCTGTCCAGCCAAGCAGTCATACGCTCCTTTAACTGCTGAATCGCAGCAGGGATAAAACGGGCGGGCACTTCTTCCAAACCGATTTCAAACAGCAAATCCTTAGACATGTGCCGCACCTCCTTTCTTCAACAGCGGGAAGCCGAGCTTCTCGCGTTCCTCCAGATAAGTTGCAGCCACCTGACGGGCCAAATTCCGCACACGCATAATAAATCCGGTCCGTTCCGTTACACTGATGGCACCGCGAGCATCCAGCAAGTTGAACGCATGAGAGCATTTCAACACATAATCGTAAGCTGGAAATACAAGGTGCTGTGCCATGGCTTTATTCGCTTCTTCTTCATACATATTAAAAAGGGTGAAAAGCATTTTGACGTCAGATACTTCAAACGTATATTTGGAATGCTCAAATTCAGGCTGGTGGAAAACATCGCCATACGTGATGCCATTCACCCACTCTAGATCGAACACATTCTCCTTGTCCTGAATGTAGGAAGCAAGACGCTCCATACCATACGTAATTTCAACCGCAACCGGACTTGCATCAATACCGCCCACTTGCTGAAAATACGTGAATTGGGTAATTTCCATACCATCCAGCCATACTTCCCAACCTAGTCCCCATGCTCCCAGCGTTGGCGCTTCCCAGTTGTCTTCAACGAAGCGAATATCATGCTCCAGAGGATTAATACCAAGGCGGCTCAAGCTCTCCAGATACAGTTCCTGAATGTTATCAGGCGATGGCTTCAAAACAACCTGAAACTGGTGATGCTGATACAGACGATTTGGGTTCTCTCCATAACGTCCATCTGCGGGGCGGCGGGACGGCTCGACATAAGCTACGTTCCACGGCTCAGGCCCAATTGAACGCAAATACGTCATCGGGTTCATTGTACCTGCCCCTTTTTCCGTGTCATACGGCTGTACAATAATACAGTTGTGCTCAGCCCAAAATTGTTGCAGTGTCAAAATCATCTGCTGAAAATTCATGGTACACACTTCCCTTCCAAATTTCCTCAAATGGTGGTGATCCTTCTTCGAAATCTTCTATGTACAGGGCCGCCTACTTCCAACAAGCCTCGCCAGAGACAGCAAAAAGCCCCCGCCTCTACGCCTGTACAGACGTAGGGACGAGAGCTGACTCCCGCGGTTCCACCCTACTTGATTGCAGTCCTTCATCACCAGCCAGACCGTAATCCTCTTTTCCGTGTCCATTCAGATGCTCCCGAGTGCCTTGTTCACGAAGATTTCCCGCCGGGCTTACACCATCCCCGACTCGCTTACTCTAGAGAATAAACTCCGTTACTTTCTCGTTCAATGCCTCTGCTCCCGAAGGAGATATATAGTAGGATATTACACGTTTTTAGCAGCACAGTCAAGGGAGCAAGAGGTTTCACATATCATACTTGTCGAGCTGGTCCAGAAAATGACGGGATTTCAGCTTGACCTCCAGTTGCATATCCATGAACTGTCGCATGACATGTTTGATTTCCAGTTTGGTCGAGTCCTTCACATCAATGTTGCCGAGCCGGTTTAAATCCATTCTCGCAAACAAACGTAACAGCTTCAACGTACGCGGTGTGACACTCAATGCAGCCGGATCAAAGTGCTTATAGCCTCGACACAAAACTCCGCCCAGCCTTGGACTGATAAACATATCTTCATCAGCACACTGTTGTCCGCTGGAAATACAGGCATCAAGCTGGGGAGCATATCCGGCCGCCTGCAATATTTTAAATTCATAAATGCTCATGACGATCAGCGGATCTTTGCCGCTCTCCAACGCTTCCAGACATGCTTTAAGCTGCTTAAACCAGAAGGTGCCCGTTTCTTCATCATGTAGTACCCGGTCGAGCAATTCACAGGCATATGAGGCGTAAGCGGCCTTGGTAATATCCTCGCGCAGTATATGATGGGATTGAATAATTTCACCGGTATTTAACGTGCCTAAGCCGGTATTTCGAAAAAACACAAATTCACCATACGTAAACGGCTGCGTCAATGCAGCATGACGGCTTTTGGGCTTCTTGGCTCCTCTGACCAGCACGCCTGTCTTACCGCCGCTTTCGGTGCAAAGCGTAATAATTTTGTTCCCCTCACCGTAATCCATGCTGCGGATGACGATTCCTTCCACCCTGTAAAGCATGCCTCTTCCCCCAAACATTCACGAAGAAGCCAGTGACTCGCGCTATTCACTTGCTTCTTCATGCTCGTCCGACTCTCCTTCATCCGTGTCTTGCTCCCTTGTCACGGCGCTCTCCCTGTATAACAGATACGCACCGACATCCCCAGTCATCGCAAAATACTTCCACGAAAAATCTCGCAATCGTATTCATCCTTTCTTCGGAAATGACGTTTGCATCTCAAAATTAGAATGATGCGAAGAAAGGTGAAGTATGCGATGAAATAAATGGATTGAGTTAAAAAAGAGTGCTGTATACGAGGCTGAGACGCTCCGCGAATGATTTGATCTTTCGAACGATGGCGCTCTTCAGATTCAAATCCTTGCTCCGCTAAAGCTTGCATACAGTTACACGGCTTTTTTTAAAAGCATTCCTTTTTTCAGTGCAGGAAATGAGGGTATGGGAAGTGCAAGAGTTAAGCGCCGCAAAGGCGCGGCGCTTGAATTACCAAAGACACTTTACTTATGCCTGTGTTAGTGAATGGGTAGTCGGACGGCTTTTTTTATGGTGCCTAAAAGACTTAACATCTTTGGTTCAACTAATTTAAAACTCAATTTTAAGATCCCTTAGGGAACTAAAGTGTGAATATAACATGTTTTTTAAGCGTCGCGATGGAATCCGAGGTCACGCAGGACACGATCCTGGTTACGCCAGTCTTTTTTGACCTTTACCCACAGTTCCAGGAAAATTTTGGAGCCCAACAGGTTTTGGATATCTATGCGTGCCTGTTTGCCCACTTCCTTGAGCATAGCTCCCTGCTTACCGATAATAATTCCCTTCTGGGAATCCCGCTCTACAAAAATGACTGCCATAATATGCACTACGCCGTTGTCCTGTACCTTCATGTCTTCAATCATGACTGCAATCGAATGCGGTACTTCCTCACGAGTCATATGCAAAATCTTTTCCCGTACCAGTTCGGCGATGACGAACTGCTCTGGATGGTCGGTAATTTGGTCATCCGGGTAATATTGTGGACCTTCAGGCAAATATTTCTGTACCTGCTCCAGCAGACGGTTCACATTGTTGCCCATTTTAGCCGAGATCGGCACAATTTCCGCAAAGTCGTACAGCTTGCGGTATTGCTCAATCAGGGGTAGTAGCGCTTCGGGCTCAATACGGTCAATTTTATTCAAAACCAGAATGACTGGCGTTTTTACCTTTTTTAGCTGTTCGGCAATAAAACGGTCGCCTCCGCCTAATCCTTCAGAGGCATCAATAAGAAAAAGTACAGCCTCAACTTCGCCCAACGTATTAAAGGCCGTTTGATTCATGTAGTCGCCCAGTTTAGACTGGCGCTTATGAATGCCCGGTGTGTCCAAAAATACAATTTGCGTGTCCTCTGTAGTGAATACCCCATGTATTTTGTTACGTGTGGTTTGGGGCTTGTCCGACATGATAGCGATTTTCTGGCCGATGACATGGTTCATCAGAGTTGATTTTCCTACATTGGGTCTGCCAACAATCGCAACAAAGCCTGATTTAAAGTGTTTCTTAGCCATTTCGTTTCCTCCAGCACTATTAAGCGCCTATTTTTTTGGTTTTTGGGTTAGGTCTTTTCTACAGTATATAATTCAGGATTTTGCAAAATTCGATCCCGTCGCTCCAAAGTGCAATATATAGACGAACTAGATTATTTCGATATATATATTGTTCATTAGAAGTCACTTATTGGATTTTTACAAACTCCTCGATTACAAAAATGTGTTTTTCCATTAAAAAAGCTGACTAATCAAGGTCAACAACGGCCTGTAAAACACAAATATACCAATAATTACAGCAAAAACCGCTGCCAGGAGCACAGCTCCGGCGGCGGTGTCTTTAGCCGCTTTGGCCAGCGGATGGATATCAGGCGAGATTAAATCTATCGCCGCTTCAACAGCGGTATTGATCAGTTCGGCTACGATTACCATGGCAATCGCCATAGAGACGAATAACCAGTCGAGCCGGGAGATGCGCAGGCTTAAGCCTGCTGCGATGACGAGAAACGCCATGACCACATGTATCCGCATATTTATTTGTGTGCGCAGAGCATACATCACACCTTCTGCGGCATAACGAAAAGTCATTCTCCAAGGCTGACGTCTCATTACCGTGTCAACCCCACTTGAGCCAGTACTGCTTCTTGCTTGCCCATCATTTCAGCTTCACTGGCCTCATCCTGATGATCATAGCCCAATAAATGCAAGAAGCCGTGAACAAACAAAAAGCCGATTTCACGCTCAATGGAATGACCGTACTCCTCACTTTGGGCCTGAGCTGTCTGCACGGAAATAATAATATCACCCAGCACATCCGGCACATCATCCAGCGGTCCTCCGTCATCCGGCTCATAGATGATTTCAAGCTCTTCATCCAATGTTTCCTTCATGGCAAATGACAGCACATCGGTTGGGCGGTCAATCCCACGATACTCCCTGTTTAATTCATGAATTTGCTCATCATTAACGAAGGTGAGGGCCACCTCACCTTCCGTCACTCCTTCCACCTTGCCCGCTTCCTCCAATAGAGTGTTCAGCAAACCAATCAAGGATTCATGGATTACCATATCGTTTTGTTCATTATTCCAAGCTAATTGAAGGCTCATGCCAACCGCTCCTTTTAATTCTAATGCTCTGCCACACTTCATGCACAAGCCTATTATATTATGCTTTCCCGCTCTCAGGCTTTGGTCTTTCTTCGGGATACTCAATACGGGAGTGGAAAGTTCCCATCACGGTTTCTTTAAGAGTTTGAGCCACAATATCAAGCTCCCGCATCGTTAGCTCGCAATCGTTAAACTGGTGATCATCAAGACGACTTTTAATAATTTTTTCAATCATCGACTCCACCTGATCCACTGTTGGTTTCCGCAGGGAACGGACGGCTGCTTCCACGCTATCAGCAATCCCGACTACAGCAGCCTCCTTGGACTGGGCTTTTGGCCCAGGATAGCGAAAATCATCCTCAGTAAAGTCCGGCTCTACGCCCCGTTCTTCCGCCTCACGCAGCGCCTTATGATAAAAGTAGTGCAGAAACGTGGTTCCATGATGCTGCTCGGCAATATCGCGAATCGGCTTGGGCAGCTTGTAATCCAATTGCATTTCCACACCATCACGGGCATGGGCAATAATGATGGACTTACTCAGCTTCGGCTCTATCGTATCATGAGGATTATCCATACCATTCTGATTTTCAATGAAGTACGAAGGCCGTTTTGTTTTACCGATGTCATGATAATACGAACCGACCCGGCACAACAAGCCGTTAGCACCTATAGCCTCCGCTGCTGCCTCTGACAGATTACCTACCATTACGCTGTGGTGATACGTACCCGGTGTCTCTGTAAGCAGCTTGCGCAGAAGCGGATGATTCGGGTTAGACAGCTCAACCAGCTTCAGCGCTGACAAAATGCCAAAGGTAGACTCAAAAAATGGCATTAGCCCAATAACAAGTACGGCTGTAATCAAACCGCCCGCAAAAGCAAAAGCTACCGCATAGAGCGTCGTCGTTTGAGTCCAGTTGCTTTGGTCGATCAGCGCCAGAGTGAAGACCGACACGGCACCGAACAAGCATACCATAATGGCCCCCTTGAACAGCGTTGAACGCTGACTGGCTCGATGCGTCGAGAAAATCGAAGCAAGACAAACCACAAGGGCAAAAAATCCGAAGTTAAAATCAAAAATTTGTCCTTGTCTGACATTCAAAATGACACTTGCCAATATACTGAATATAATGGCACAAACGAAGGCCAGCGACATATCGAGTAACAACGTTACAAGCATGGCTCCAAGCGCGATAGGCGCCAGATAGCCGAGATAAGACCGTTCACTGTCCTGCAATATGGCGGTTAACATCATTGCGCCTACCGTGATCACAAAAATCAACACCAGCATGAGCAACTGCGCATTGTTATACTTAAAACGGCGTGTTCGTGATTGGAACTGGCGAATATACATAAACAGGCCCAAGGCCAGCATTGCAGACAACATCAACAGACCAAATTGCGGCCAATAGTTGATCTTGTCCTTTAGCAGTTCGTTTTCATCCAGTAAAGTGTAGATTTCCTGGGTAATAATCTCGCCTTTCTTGACGAGCACTTCACCCTGTTTGATGTAGACTGTCGGTGTATCTTCACGGGCCTGTACCCTAGCGTCCTTCGTAGCTGTATCATCATAAAACTTGTTGGCCGTAATCACAAGCCTTGCAAGCTCCTGAACGACTTCACGAGAGGTACGCTTGGTAAGCGTACTCGTACTGACCCGCTCGGCCACCTTGGCCCGAGCTGTTTGTGCATCTGTTATCTGATCGTTCATCAATCCGGTCACGATTTCACGGGCTACCGGTCGCATCTCGGCAATATCCTCAGAGGTGAGACGCGGAATTTTGATGAAGGTTTCCTCCGGAATCCGATATGTCTGCTCTTTTGTTTTTTGCAGCACTTCGTCCAATAGCTTTTCCGGGTAGGCATCGGCATTACGGCTATTGTTCACAAAATTTTGCACAAATTCCCGCGCACGCTGAGGAATCTCGTCTTTGTAAATAGAAATTTTATCGGATCTGGAAACCTGGTCATCCTGATTAAGCCGTTCAATTCGGTCCAAAATACCAGTA
>NZ_PNXQ01000016.1:1197492-1208579 GCF_005217525.1 Paenibacillus terrae
CTGAGCCTTTAAAGTCGCTTTGCTGTTGGGAAGTTGCATCGGAGCAACAATTTCCTTTTCACTTGGCTGGTTTACCCGAATGTCATAGCGCTCGGGAAGCAGCTTTGAGGCTAAACCGACGTAAAAAAGAACCAGTAAAAATAAAAACAGAAGATAGCGTGTTGCCACGCTATACTTCCATCCACTCATTCTATGCTGGAACGTTTTGCCCTTAGACAATTCCTTCGAGGTCATCTGAAACAATCCCTCTCCATCATCTTTTTCAAGACAGCTACGCTGCTTATTTTCATACTTCAGGATTCTGCAAAATCCTCACTTCTTATAGCTTCACATCCGTGATATGAAGGCTTACCCCTGATTTTCGGCAACCTGGTCGTAAGCCACGATGATTTTCTGAACTAGGGAATGACGGACAACATCCTCTTGTGCAAAATGTACAAAGCCTATTTCCTCAATTCCCTGTAAAATCGCATTCGCTTCAATCAGACCGGATTTTTTGCCACGAGGCAAATCAATTTGCGTAACATCACCGGTGATGACCATTTTGGAACCAAAGCCCAGTCGGGTCAAAAACATTTTCATTTGCTCCGGCGTGGTGTTTTGCGCTTCATCCAAAATAATGAACGAATCATCCAGCGTCCGTCCCCGCATATAGGCCAGCGGCGCGATTTCAATCAGCCCGCGCTCCAGTGCCTTTGCTGTCTGCTCCGGTCCCATAACATCGTACAACGCATCATACAACGGGCGCAGATAAGGATCAACCTTTTCCTGCAAATCCCCTGGCAAAAAGCCCAGATTCTCGCCTGCTTCCACCGCAGGACGGGTTAATACAATACGCTTGACCGAACCTTCCTTCAGGGCAGCTACGGCTAGCACTACTGCTAAATACGTTTTACCCGTACCCGCCGGGCCAATTCCAAATACGATATCGCGTTTTTTTATCGTGGTTACATAGTGCTTTTGTCCAATTGTTTTGACACGGATCGGCTTACCCCGGAAGGTGGTCGTGATTTCTCCCTTGAACAGATCAAGCAATTGATCGGCGCGTAAATCTTTTGCCAACTCAATCGCATAATGGACGTCTCTTTCGGTCAGGATATATCCATTACGAATTAACTGAAGCAGTACATCGAATAATTGTTCGAGCACTTCCACCTCATGTGCGTTGCCAAAAATATTGATTTCCGCCTCACGGGAATCCATTTTTGCGGGAACAGCCGCTTCAATCAATTTTAAAAAGGAATCCTGCGGGCCGAACAGCGCCTGTCCTTCTCCCGCATTGTTCAATGCAATTTGTATGCTGCGTTGTTGTTCTGCCAAATAGCCTCATTCTCCTTGGTTATGAACTAGCGGAAGTTCTTCCGCAATATTCTGTTCCACTTCAAAAAGCACTTTCATATAAACTTTACCATTCTCTCTCTTCTCATGCAAAATTTTTTGGCCCATTATTTTCGTTCCTTTGCCGTATTTAGCTAAAATATTGGCTCGCGCCCCTTCTATTCCCCTATTTTGGGCTTCTGCTTCCGTAAGCTTATCCTCATGTATCTTTGTCTCCCTCACGCTTTCGGTCATCCAACCGACTGGGAGACGGAAGGATCGCCACGTCAGCGGGTCATGCTCAACTGTGGTTTTATGCGTGGAATAAAGGATTTTTCCATATCCCCATACCTGCACCGCGCGGTTGCCCAGCACCAGATACAGGCGTTCGTGATGGTTTCCAGTATATGTGCTGCTGCGTTGCACCGTCGGACTGGTGATTTCGTACTCATGCCACACGAGGCCCTTAATCTCCCCCTTGGCTACAACCTGCTGCTGATTCTCCTCATCCCCGAGCGTTCCCGAGATAAGAATGGCTCCTTTTTTGACACGTGTATTTTTATGCACGACAGGACGACCCTGCTCGGCAAAAATTTCAGTGACTACCGCATCTGCCTTGCTGATGAGATGACGTGGACTATAGAGCGGCTCAGGAGTAGGCTGTGAGGCTTCAACGACCTGAATCGTCACTGAGGTGCCCTGCTTCTCCACACCGATCCAGGACGCCTCAGGGAGCTTCTGCATGAGTGCACGCGAAAGCTTGTCCTGACTGGAAACACGGAAGCTCCATTGAAAAGGATACAAACCCTCCTGACGGGCAGCCTTGAGTACGGATTCCGTTGAGAGCTTGTCATTCCCCTTTACTTCAACGTCCCAGATGAGCGAAGACATCAGGAACAGGCCTACCCAGAATACAGCCAGTCCAACCAGAAAAAATTTGCGTTTAGCCAGCCTCGCAATGGTAAAGGGAATTCCCTGTCGTTTCAAAATATGCATTTTGCAGCCTGTCCTTCTCAGAAGCGGGCGCAGCAGGAAGACGTGCGGCAGCAGAAGGTTCATTTCTGCATGTCTTGTACCCATCGGCCGCACGTTCCAAACAGGTATTTGATGCTCAGTGAGCAGATTAATGAAAGCTTCCACGCTCTCGCCCTTGACGGCAAGGGTAACCGTGCCACGCAACTTTGTTAAAGCGGGATGTTTCATGAGCCTTCCTCCGTTCCTTCCAATTGGATATCCGTAATGTGTCCTTCCACACTTACCTGCTCAGGCATAATAGATGTGATGACAAGCCCATGCCCCGACACCCGCAGCCTGCCCTGCGCAAGCGCAAGTACAAGCCGATCCTGCGTGAAGTCCACGACGCCCCGGTGATTCTCCACATAAAGCTGGCGGCTGCCAATGAGAGTTAACCTCGGCAGGTCAAATAGAATGTCCTGCGGAAGTTCCAGCGTCTCACTGGCCCACTTTCGCAGTTTGCGGCTCATCCGGCTCATACGAGGGAATCTCCTTTCCTGTCATAAAAACAATTGTTATCCAACGGCTAATCATTGCTTTTATGGCAGCTACGCTGCTAATTTTCATTTTCTGTTATGTTCATCCAGTAGATCATAATTGTTTTCATGGCAGCTACGCTGCTTTTTATAAATTGCCGATGCCGCTTTAGATATGGGCGTCGTTACACCAGCGCCACAGATATCTGTACTGTACACCTTATGATTCAGCCTCCATATTTATGAAAACAAACTAACAATTCATAGTAGATCTTATCTTGCATAGCAAGAGCCTTGATAATTGGAAAATACACAATTTAAAAAAGACAACCCCGTTTAAAGCATCGAAACGAGATTGTCTTTTCCTGATTTTATAAAGCCATTCTGTTATTTTCGGAATGATGATTCAAAAGAGAGCTTTTTCTGGAATATAGAAAATAAACAGCCAACCCTATAACGAGCCAAATCACAAAACGGATGAATGTTTGGCTCTGCAAATTCAGAATGAGCGCTCCACACGAAATAATAGCCAAAATCGAAATATACGGAGTTTTGTATTTAGGATGGACCTTTGACAATACCTTGGGCACCAAACCATCACGTGACATCGCAAACATGATACGAGTTTGACCGTAGAGCATGACAGTAGTCATACCTAAAATGGCACCCACATTCACAAGCCCCTCAACCACAAAAGAAATAGAATCTTGCTACTACATGGTTTATCACATCATATGTCAGGTTATAAGAGGATCTGTCGCTAAACTGATTTCTATTCTGAACTAGCCTATGTATTAGCAAAAAAATAGTCCGCACCAGCTAAAGCCAGGGCGGACTAAACCATTCATGCAAACTCCAAATAAAACGATACTAGCTTAAATCTTTTTAACGTCTTCCTCCACCCATATAACGCTTGGAACGCGGTGGACCCAATATTTCTGCCCAAATCACACCTCTGCGCAGGTCAGCCGCCGTTACTGTGCTACGCTCCTGTAAAGCTCCCTCAGGGGCATCTGTAATCTCTCCAGACTCCCTTGCATTGGATATGCGGTCGAGACGGGCTAAAACCGATCTACGCTCTTCTTCCATGGCCCGGATTCGATCCTCCAGAGTCGAACCGTTATCCAGGGAATCCCGCTTCGACTGCTCCTCAGTTTCCGTCCAACCATTCATTGGTTCATCCACGCGACGAGCTTCCATAACTACACGCCGTTCATCAGGAAATTGACGCTGCAATTCTCCAGCAGTATCCTGCCTTTGCAGCTGACGCTGCTCCTGTCTGTGTTCCATGGAGGAAGGTCTGGATGGTGACGAAGGACCGCGGGAACCGTGGTCGCCACCAAACGTAGGCATACCCTTTCCCGGCGGCGCTTTTCTCTCTGTGCTTTTCATGCTTTTGCCCAAAAAAGACACCAACGCAAAGCCGATCACAATCAGGATATACAAATGCTCAAAAATCCAGCTGATAAAGTTCATAACTCACCGCCTTGCTGCCGCAATTCATCGGCTATATCCTTTGGTTAATCCCGGTTTTTGTTGTCATTTCCCGAGTTTTCATTCGGTTTGCCCAAGGAGCCGCGCATTTGCGTATCTGCCTCAATGTTTTTCAAATTCATATAGTCCATAACGCCAAGTTTTCCGCCACGGAGCGCCTCAGCCATCGCCAACGGCACTTCGGATTCGGATTCAACCACACGCGCTCTCATCTCTACGACACGCGCCTTCATTTCCTGCTCCTGCGCCACAGCCATTGCACGCCGTTCTTCCGCTTTCGCCTGCGCAATCCGTTTATCAGCTTCCGCTTGCTCGGTTTGCAGGAAGGCACCAATGTTTTTACCTACATCGACGTCCGCAATATCAATGGACAAGATTTCAAACGCCGTTCCGGCATCCAGACCTTTGGACAGCACCGTTCTCGAAATGGAATCCGGGTTCTCCAGCACGTCCTTATGCGAATTACTGGATCCGACAGTTGTAACGATCCCTTCACCGACCCGCGCAATAATCGTTTCTTCTCCGGCACCCCCGACGAGTCGATCAATGTTGGCACGCACTGTAACACGAGCCTTAACTTTCACTTCGATACCATCCTTGGCTACCGCAGCGACAGTAGGTGTCTCAATAACACGCGGATTAACACTCATTTGGACCGCTTGCAGAACATCCCGACCTGCAAGGTCAATCGCAGCTGCGCGTTCAAATTCGAGCGGAATATTGGCCCGCTGTGCAGCAATCAGCGCATTGATCACTCGGTCTACATTACCACCCGCTAGGAAATGACTTTCCAACTGATTGATGTTTAAGCCCAGACCAGCCTTGGTTGCCTTAATCAGCGGATTCACAATCCGGCTTGGCGTTACACGCCGTAATCGCATAGCCACCAGTGTAATAATGCCAATCCTCACCCCCGAAGCCAATGCTGAAATCCACAGCATCACCGGGAAAAAACTAAAAAATACGCTTAACACAATAATTACTACAACGGCAATCAGCAAAACGCTGACAATACCCGATTCGAACACTAGCATCATCCTCCATTAATCTAATTCTTCGTTTGTTTACGTGTTTCAGACGCTGGTGTCCGCCTTGACCACAATGCGTCCGCCTTCTACTTTGGATACGATAATGGGCATATCCGTAGCAATAAACTCGCCGTTTGTCACGACGTCCACACGTTCGTCAGCAATAAGCACGGTTCCTGCTGGACGAAGCGGTGTCAGACTCACACCTCGCTGTCCCAGTAGCACTTCCCGGTTCACAACCGAAGAAAAGCCTTGGTCAGCCGTCAAGCTTTCTTTAAGTATAAAACGGTTCCATATTCCCCGATCCTTGAAAGCAATCCCTATGATTGCCACCACAGCAACGGCAGCAGCAAAGGCTATACCCAATGATATAAAAGCATGCTGCATGTTGTAGGCCGCGCGAACAACTCCGGCGACAAGACTGATGGAACCTAAAATACCCAGAACACCAAAGCTTGGAATGAACATTTCAAGTATAAGCAAGGCTAGACCGATGATAAACAACAGCCACGTCTCGGAACCTGCAAAGCCAGCAATATAATTGCCGAAAAAGTACAAACCAAATCCGAGCACGCCTAAAATTCCTGGCACTCCAAATCCTGGTACGATTAGTTCAATGACAACCCCCGCGATACCGATAAATAAAAGCAATGTCTGCACAATCGGGTTGGTCAATATCTCGGCTGCTTTTTCAGCCCATGTCTGCTCCACGTGAAATACATCATCCGTGCTATAGCCCATCCACTGAATAACTTCTTGTTCTGAAGAGGCGATGTGATCCGCATAGCCCAGTTTAAGTGCTTCCTCGCTGGTTAAAGAAATGATCTGACCTTTTTCTTTATTAAAGTTCAGCTCCGGTATAGCTACAGCAATTTGGGAGTCTACCATACCTCTCGCAATATCCGGGTTACGTCCGCCGGATTCTGCAGCAGATGCCATGCTGCTCTTCCACCAAGCCACCGTTTTCGGGTCAGTGATAGCTTGCCCACTGCCGTTCACTAACGCTGCTGCTCCAATGATGCTGCCCGGCTTCATGACAATTTTGTTTGCGCTTAACGCAATATAGCTTCCCGCAGAGGCCGCTTCGCCTCTTACATAGGCTACGGTCGGAATCGTGCTGTCTTTAATCAACTTGCCCAGCTTTTCCGCTGTGTCTACCCGTCCGCCTGGCGTATTAATATCCAGTACAATGAGGCCTGCTTTGGACTCCACTGCTTCTGCAAAGCCGCGTTCCATAAAGCTGACAAGCCCTTGTTCAATTTCCTGATCCACCGGTATAACGAACACAGAACCGCCTTTCACAGCGGCCGCTGCTGATCCCGAATGGAATAACGGCAACAGCAAAACGGATATCATGATCCACATGGTCCAAAAGATCATTTTGCGCCCGGAGTGGTGATGTTCTCTATGCATTACTCTCCCCCCTTTCGATCTTTCTATGTTATAGCATATCAAATTTTGTCAGGTAAACCATACAGTTTTCAGGATTTATTGTGAAATTCTTGAGTATGTTGCCAATCCTGACGGCTATCATGTACTTTACGTACCCAATGGACATCACGTTTCAAATGAATATAGAAAGCGTTCACAAAAAACATCTTATAATAATCACCCTATGACAAACGCGACAGATACAGAAATAACACCCTCTGTAAACAGAGGGTGTTGAGCGTTCCTGTTTGTCGCAGGTTTATTGCAGAAATTGCTGAACCGCTTGGTTCACGAGCTTACCGTCAGCGCGGCCTTTTACCTTAGGCATCAAGGCCGTCATTACTTTCCCCATCTCTGCTTTCGAAGAAGCACCGGTTTCCTGGATGGTCTGCTGTACAATAACTTTAATTTCTTCTTCAGAAAGTTGTTCGGGAAGGTACTGAGCGATGATCTCTATTTCTGCTTTAGTGCTTGTCGCAAGTTCATCACGACCGGCTTTTTCAAATTCATGGAGGGCATCTTTTCGCTGTTTGATCTCACGACTCAGAATATCAAGCACTTCGTTGTCGTCCAAATCCCGTTTCAAATCTATTTCAAGATTTTTAATCGTAGAACGAACCATTCGAATGGTGGAGAGTTTGAACTTGTCCTTACTCTTCATTGCTTGCTTCATATCTTCGTTCAATCGTTCGCTCAAATTCATGATTGCTTAGATCCTCCTAGAACTTTCTCTTACGAGCAGCCTCGGACTTTTTCTTGCGCTTTACGCTTGGCTTTTCATAATGCTTGCGTTTCTTCACCTCAGCCAATACGCCATCCTTAGCAATGGAACGTTTAAAGCGACGAAGTGCAGCATCAATTGTCTCGTTTTTGCGAACTTTAGTTTCAGACACCAGTTTTCCCTCCCTCCGACCAGACCGTCCAAGAGCAATAACACGGTTCATCAAATTTTATTATAGGTGAAACAGAAACCGGGTGTCAACCTATAAGAAAAAATGAATAAATAATGAATACAAATTTCCCCCATTACGTCCATATTACTTATAAACAAGCACTGTCATTCTAAGAATGTGAGTCCGAAATTCCCGTTAAGGCACCCAATGGGGCACCGCCCAACAGATGATAATGCAGATGTCCCACCACTTGACCGCTATCCGGGCCGCAGTTGTTAATCAACCGGTAACCGGATTCAGCAATACCCAGTTTTTTCGCCACCTCAAGCGCAACACGATGGATCTCCGCAATCAGAGGAAGATCCTCTTCCGTCACAGCATTCATTGAAGGAATATATTTCTTCGGAATAATGAGTACGTGTACTGGCGCCGCAGGCTGGATGTCATGAAACGCGAGCACATTGTCGGTTTCCAGCACTTTTTTGCTGGGGATGGTTCCATCCACAATTTTCAAAAACAGATCGTCCATTCAAAACCCTCCTTTGGCAGTGAGCCGACCATCAGATTCGAAAGTGCAGAACCCGTGCTTTCGGCATTCAAAGTTATGTATTTCCCACAACCGATTGGAATATATACAGTTATGGCTTGTTATACCTACGTTTCTATATGTATCATAACGGAAAAAGGGGCTTAATACCAGTTCCCTCTCCCCGCTTCTTCTATAATGGCTTTTACGCCTTCATCAATTTGATCCGGTTGAGCCCGCGAAATACTGATGCGTAAAAACTTTTCGTGTTCCTTATAATCAGATAAGTAAAATCCTTTACCGGATACCACCTGCACCTTCCTCGCGGCAAGACGCTGCACCAAACGCTCCATGTTCACCGTCCGAGGCAGCTTCAACTGCATATACACTCCCGAGCTTACAGCCGACACTTCAATCACCCCGTCCTGATTGTATCGCTCCACTGCCTGGTTTAAAATGCGAATGCGTTCCGCATACAGGCTGCATATCGTGTGCTTGTGGCGTTCATACATTCCATTTTTAATATATATATCAAGTGCGGCCTGAGATAAAATGGAGGTGTCCACGTATCTTTTGTATGCGCTGAACGTCTTTAACAGGGTTTCCGGCAAAACCGCAACGCCTAAGCGCAAGCCCGGGAAAATGATTTTGGAGAAGCTTTTCAAATAAATGACACGGTCTGTCTGATCGTACGCATATATAGGATCAAAAAGGTGATCGCTCCCCAAATCAGCCATGTAATCATCCTCCACGATGTACACATCGTATTTGGCAGCTAATGCGGCTATAGCCTTGCGTTCCCCTGTGTTGTATGAGGTTCCCAGGGGATTATGATATCTTGACATCGTGTAAAAAAACTTGATGCTCTCGTTCTTAAATTGATGCTCCAATTCCTGCAAATCCATACCTGCCGCTGTTCGGGCGATGGTGCTGACGGGTATGCTCTCTCCCTCCAAAAAACGCAAATAAATATCGTAGCTTGGCTGTTCTACCAAAACCGTCTTTTTGCCGTTCGGAAACGGAATTTTGGCAAGGATTTCCAGTGCCTGCTGAACACCAGAAGTAACGATAATCCGCTCCATTTTTGCAAATACCTGATTATCGGCCAAGTGAGAAACGAGCGTATGGCGCAGTGTCTCCAATCCTTGCGAATCTCCATAGGTGAACAAATGATATTTGTACGTATCTATGGCCTGATTCAGACAATGCTGAAAGTCCAGATAAGGAAATACATTTAAATCCGGGGAGGCCGAAGCAAAATCAATCAAGGCCTGAATATGACCTTGGCTATGATGCAAATCGCCGGAGTTCTCCACCACATAATATCCGCTTTGCGGAATGGAATAGATGGCGTGTTTCTTTTCAAGTTCGGCATATGCCCGCAAAATCGTGCTTTTGCTGCACTCGTACAACTCTGAAGCATCTCGGATAGAAGGCAGCTTCTGACCCGAGCTGTATTGCCCCTCGCGGATTTTAAGCTCTATATCCGATAGAACCGAAATATATTTTTTCACAATGATCCTCCTGCCTGCTTATTTCACTTTTTCTAGTTCTTTATAGGTTGATGTTAACATGCTTTATGTGTAAGCAGGATGCCCTAGTTTATAAAACTGTACCGATACAGTTATGACAATTTGATATCCCACAGGCTCGTCCATTGTTGTACCTTTAGTTCATCGGAGAGGACGTTCGCGAACATGGTCCCGAAGATTGAAAGAGAGGTAGGCAACTTATGGACACCCAAACAAAAGGATTAAAACTGGCTTATTTTTTTGCGGTGCTGAATGCTGCAATTATTGGATTTTCGTTTTTATTTACTAAAATGGCGTTAGTGTATGCTCATCCCATCGATACGCTGACCTATCGGTTTGCAGCTTCTTTTATAGTCCTGTCAATTCCGGTGGCCTTGGGGTGGATCAAGCTGTCTTATCGGGGCAAACCCATATTTAAAGCACTGCTGCTGGCTCTAATGTACCCGTTGGGATTTTTCACCCTACAAGCATTTGGATTACAGCACGCAACTTCCGCCGAGGGAGGTATTATGTATGCCTTCACACCCGTTGTAACGATGATCATTGCTTCCCTATTTTTAAAAGAAACAACGACCCTTTTACAGAAGCTGTCGATCTTTTTATCTGTTTTCGGCGTTGTGTTCATCTTTATCATGAAAGGAAGCAGCTTTAACTTGTCCAATTTGGGCGGGCTCTCCATGCTCTTCCTGACGTGTGTAGCGTTTGCTGGATACAGCGTTTTGGCACGCTCTCTTTCAAAGCATTTTAGTCCGGCGGAAATCAGTTATTTTATGATGGGTATCGGATTTATTACATTTCTGGCCATATCGCTCACTAACCATATTCAAAGTGGGACACTGGGCACATTTGTAGCCTTGTCCAGCAACGGTACCTTCATACTGTCCATTATATATCTTGGCGTGGTGGCCTCGCTTATCACTTCACTGACTGCAAATTTTGCTTTGTCGAAAATAGAAGCGTCAAAAATGAGCGTATTTACCAATCTGTCGACCATCGTGTCTATCGCAGCCGGGGCTTTGTTTATTGGAGAAAAGATAACAGTGTACCATCTGATTGGCTCGTTACTGATCATAGCCGGGGTGATCGGAACCAATTATTTAGGCCGGAAAAAGACAGTATCGCTTCGTGCAGACACTAATAAAACGTAGTCGCTTATAGAGAAATGAGCTGGAAAGGAAAGAATGTTGAGATTGCTGAGGGCATGCTATGAGGTAGAAAAAAGAGGCTGTTTCTTCTTGGCGGAAGAAGCAGCCTTAAGTATGTCATGATGACCTCACTATGGCGATTAAAAGACAGGGGTTTAATAATAAGGGAGCAGGCTGATCGCGGTCAGCGCAGCAAGCGGCAGGATCAGACGGTTAAAGCGCCGACGTCCA
>NZ_PNXQ01000016.1:1208589-1215980 GCF_005217525.1 Paenibacillus terrae
CCGGGGCTGGGTACGGATATGGCGGGTAGGATGCAAAGCCGCCATAAGCACGGGAACCGCAGCCGCAGTTGTTAGGCGGGTAAGGGAGATTTACGTTCTCTGCTTCACCCACGGGAACTGCCAAATATAATTTCTCATCATCCACATGCTCCACAATTCCATCATACATCGTTCCATCCTTCACCCATACGCATACGTAGCGGTGCATATGCTGTTGACATAACATTTTAGCATCCATTTTTTCTGGTGCAGTCCCTTTTTCGTTGGTCATGCTTTTTTCCATGGTTGTTTCCTCCTAGGCTCTTGCATGTATACCGTATGTTATTCAAAAATGGGCTATGTGCTACATCAAATTGGGCGAATTCCGGCTTGCAAACAAAAAAAGAAGCACCCCGGAGGCTCTTGGTAGAGCCCCTCTGAACGGACGTATGACGGGAAGTTTCCTTCCGCAGCATACGTCCGCCGGGGTGCTGTATGATTAACTTGTCGGCTTAGCTGTATTATAACAATACTTTGAAACTGTATCTGTGATCTGTATCACGTCGCTTCAAAATGTTTCCATAACCACGCGGGAGCCGCCTCCTGCCTGCTCTGCGGGAAGAACGACCAGCTTGCGCGGCAGGCGGGCTCGCAGCTCGGGCACATGGCTGATCACGCCGACTGACAGTTGATCGTGATGCAGCTTTTCCAGCGAGGTGATCACCGTGTCCAGGAGTTCAGGGTCCAGCGTTCCAAAGCCTTCATCCAGAAAGAAAAATTGCAGCGGGTATTGGCCGCGCAATTGAATCTGGGCCGACAGTGCGAGTGCGAGCGACAAGGAGGTCAGGAACGTTTCACCGCCGGACAAGGTGGATACTGGACGCTTGACCCCGCCGTTGGCATCGTCACTAATGACAAAGCCACCGCTGGAGTCTACCTCTAGCGCATAACGCTGCTTGGTCAGAAAACGTAAACGACGTGAAGCCGACTGACTGACCTGCATTAGCTGCTCCTCGGCAATGTATTCGACGAAGGCGTTGCCCCGGAAAACGGACTGGAGCTTGGACATCTTTTCTGCCTCGCTGCGCAAATGAGTGCGATTGGACTCCAGTTCCATCCAGCGGACATGCCGATGCTGCAAATCCTCCAAATCACGCTCAGCCTTGGCACGATTCTGGAGTGCCTCTTCGTCACTTGCACGGCAATCACGCAGCTGGGCGGCGGCCGATTCCCACTGTTCCTCTGTCACTGTTGCTCCATCCAGCTGTTCTTCCACATGTTTTAAACGGGAGGACAGCTCTTTTTCACGTTCCCGATGCAGGCTCACTTCACGTTCATAACGTGCAGCTTCCTCCGACCCGAGACAGCATTCCATAACCTCTGCTTCCGTAGCAAAAGGGGAGGCTTCCAGACGACTGCTCCAGCGAGACTCCGATACCTGCCGTCTTTCTTCTGCCGAATCGGATGCCTGCCGGGCAATCAGCGAAGCATGAACGGCTTGCTGCCTGCGTTCCTCCGCTTCAGCGCGGAGGCGTGCGGCGGCTTCGGCTCCGTTTCTCAGCCCTCGAAGGCGCGAGTTCGCTTCTTCCAGCAAGAAAGCCGCAGGGTCTTCTCCAACCCACTTGCGAAGCTGCACCATTTTTTCGCGCAGCGAGTCATCTTTATTCTGGAGTCCAGTACGACGGGCAATAATGATTTTGTCTTCCTCGATGATGCTCTGCTGGATCTGCTGAACACGCGCCGCCTTCTCTTCGAGGAAGGTCACGCTCGTCTCCAGCCGGGACCGCAGCTCTTCCGCACGTGTATCGCGCTCCTGCATGGCGCGATAACGCTCCGCGGCTTCGCCTGGCACCACGTCCGGCAGCTGCGCCGCCCATTCGGCGCGCAATGCCCCGCTGCGCGTGGTGCATGCCTCGCGCTTGCTCCGCGCCTGCGTCAGCGCTGCGACTGCCGCCTCTTGCTCGGCGGCTGCGCGAATACGCCGCTGCTGGCCGGCGGTGTCCGCCTCGCGTAACGCGTGCGCCTCCACAGGCAGCGCACGCGCACGGGCGGCCAGCTCGGCGGCCGTCCGCTCCAGCGCCGCGCAGCGCTCCGCCCAAGCGGCGGCACCGCGCAGCGGCGCTGGCGCTGCGATGGGCGCAGCCGGCTCGCCCGTGGCGGCCGCGCCGCTGGCATCTGCGGCAGGCTGCTGCGCCAGCAGGCTACGCTGCTCGTGCAGCTGCTGGCGCAGCGTAAGGCGCAGCTCCTGCAAGCCTAGCCGCAGACGGTGCAGCTCGTCCGGCGCTGCGGCATCCGCGCCGTGGGCCGCGGTGGCGGCGGGCGCAGGGTGGTGCAGCGAGCCGCACACCGCGCACGGCTCGCCCTCGCGCAGCTCGGATGCGAGGTGCTGCGCAAGGCGGCCCAGCTCCTCGGCGCGCAGCTCATGGCGAAGCTGCTCCTCCTCGGCAGCCAGCGCCGACACATCGGCACTGACCTCTGCCTCCAGCGCGAGCAACACCTCGATGCCCTCAGCCGCCTGCGCGGCAAGGGCGGAACGCCGTCCCTCCACCTCAAGTGTCTCCTGCTCCGTCAGTTTCAGGCGTTCGTCAGCCTGGGCAAGCCGCTGTTCCTGTGTGACACAATCCTGCTCTGCTTCGCGTAGCTGCTCATCCGCCGTCTCCAGTTGTTGCAGCCGTTGCACAGCCTCTTGAAGCATTCGCCGTTCATCCGCACGCACTTCATTTTGCTTCAATTCCTGTTGAAGCTCCTGCTGCCGCTTTGATCCTCGCGCATATAGCTCTTGTTCCTTGGCGAGACCTTCGGCATATGTAGCAAGGGTTTGCTCACTCTGCGCAAGCTCTACCGCCAGACGGTTCCGTTCTGACCGCAACGCTTCCGTATCAAGCTCCAGTTGCAGCGCCTGCTCCAGCTGATCGATTCGAAGCAACAGCTTCGGTTCCTCTGCACCCAGAGCTTGCCGGGCCTGCTCATCTGCTTGCACAGACACAACCGCAGCCTCCTGCGCCAATGTCGCCTGCACCGCCGCTTCTTCCGCTGCCTTTCGGCGTTTATCCGCTTCGGCAGCGGCTTCCTTCCAATCGGTCAGCGCAGGCAGCAATGCCTCGGCTGCGGAGGCCTGACGGAGCTTACGCTCCAGAGAAGCAATGTCCGGCTCCAGTGCTGCCAGCTGCTCCAACTCGTTCGCCCGGCGGCTGCGCTCCATGACCAGCTCACGAATTTTGTTCAGCGCTTCCGTCTCGCGAGATACCCGTTCCAACTCGCGGCGTGAGGCCTCCGCATGGGCAAAAGCCTCTTTGAGACGCTGTTCTGCCTGTTCAAGCGCTTCGGCACCCGCATCGCCCAGACCCTGCTGCTCCGCCTCCAGTGCTTTCAATGCAGCGTCATTGTCCTTCACACGACGACTCAGCTTTTGCGCAAGCTGATCTCCATACTTTTCCAAATGAAACAAACGCTGTAGCATCTGCCTGCGTTCACTGCCCTTTAATGATAAAAATTCAGCAAACTTCCCCTGTGGCAATACGACAGCACGTGTGAAATCGTCCATTTTCAGGCCGATATACTCCTCCACACAACGCGTCACGTCCTGCACCTTGTCAGCCAGGACTTCCTCACCCTCCTCTGTGAACGCGATAAATCGACTAAGCGTATTATTCACCGATACGCCCCCAGCCCGTTTGAATCGGCGCTCCACACGATAACGACGAGGCCCTTGGGCTGACATCAATTCGAACGTAAACGCAACGGACAGCGTATCCTCAGCATGATTCATAATGCCCTGTGTTCCATTCACCGCCCGCTCCACCTTGCCGTACATAGCCAACGTAATCGCGTCCAGCAACGTCGATTTACCGCTGCCTGTCGGGCCAAAGATCCCGAATAGTCCGGTTTCGGTCAGCTCGTCAAAATGGATTTCCTGCGACTCCCGGTAGCTTTGCAACCCCGCCAATTTCAGAAGAATCGGTTTCATACCTCCTCCTCCTCTGCCTGGTCCCTTGCATCATCCTGTTCCACCAAGTCCAAAAATAGCTGCACCAACCCATCATCCGGCTGTGCGCCGCCCGTTTGCCGTTGATAAAAAGCCCGAAACAGCTCGTGAACCGGCAGCTCTGAGCGCTGGTGTTCCAGTTGTGCCGCCGCCATTTCAGGATACATCGGGCGGATGTGAATGATGCCTTCACGGCTTTTACGCAGCCGCTGAATATCTCCCAGCGACATCGCTTCCTCCAGCGTAATTTCCAGGTCAATAAAGGCGTCCGCATCCAGCCCTTCGTCCAGCCAGCGATACACCTCCTCCAGACCTCCCCGCGCCCGCCATTTCACTAAAGGCCGTCCACTCGTAATATACAGCTCCTCGACCTGTGCGGGCTTGTCTGCGACCACGTCAATGAGCGTAACCGATTTGGCCTGCCCTGCTTCGGAAAAGCTATAAGCCAGCGGAGATCCGCTATAGCGCATCAGCCCGTCACCCTTCACATATTGGGGACGGTGCAAATGCCCCAAAGCCGTATATTGCGCCCCGATGCTTAACGCAGCTGGGTCAACCGTATAGGCTCCCCCGACCTGAATCGGACGCTCCGAGTCTGATTCCAACCCGCCAAGCACATAAATATGGCTCATGGACAGATTAACGGTGTCAGGCCGAAACGCCGTACCGAGCTGTGCCATCAGCATCCCCACACGACGACTGTAAGCCTCTCGCAGCACCGTTTCGTCTCCATCCTCGGACAACAGCTCGTTCAGGCGGGACTCCGAAGGATAGGGCAAAGCTGCAATACACGCCATTTCTCCTGTACGCGGTGTATGAATCCGCACGGCTGCCCCGCGGGGCAGCCCCAGCAGCGTAATTCCGCGCTGACTCACCAGCGGTGTAACCGAGGATACCCGTTCCGGCTGATCATGATTTCCCGCAATAACGACCAACGGTCTTCCTCCTGCCGTTAAACGGGCAGACGTTTCATAAAATAGCTGCTCGGCGGCGGCTGGAGGATTGACCGAGTCGTACACGTCTCCAGCCATCATAATCAGATCCGCCTGCTGATCGTCAGCCATTTTTTCCAATTCTTCCAAGAATGCCTCCTGCTCCTTCAAACGACTGCGCCCTTCCAGCGTTCTACCCAAATGCCAATCTCCTGTATGCAAAATCCGCATGCTGTTCCTCCTCTCTATCTATTTCATCCATCAAATAACTACAATCGCACACTTTCTCCAGCCTCCAGAAAATACAACCACTTCTCAGCAACCCTTTTACCTGTAATATCTTCGATCACATGGGCGTACATCTCCAGTTGAAAACGATATTGCTCCGTTAAATGAGACACCGTCCGATATTCGGATACCCGGTCTGTTTTGTAATCAAGTAAAACCAGCCCTTCTGGCCCCTCAAACAGACAGTCAATAATCCCGTTCATCAGCACTCTATCATCGTGGCCAGGCTCTGACGTCATGCTTTCCCGCTGTTGCCCGGCGGCTCCCGACTCTGTTTCCTGTGCTAACAGCATCGACGGCAAACTGCGGCTCCAAAAATCTGCGGCTCCGATCGTATAGGTGAAAGGAAGCTCACGCTGAACATGGGATGTCTCCAGCAATCTTCGACCCAGCTCGCTGGTGAAAAAGTGCAATATTTTATCCGTATCTAACGCCTCCGCCTGAACATCCAGCAACAAACGCTGATTCAGCAGACGAGCCTTCGTTTCCTCAATCACCTCGGCGTTCATCATACCATCCAGTGGCAAATGCAGAAACAGCGTATGATACACCGTTCCGCGTTCCGTCGGCGTCAGTCGCCGGTTACCCATAAATTTGGGTCTGCGCAAGTGCAGTCGATTTTCCCCAGTCTGAGAATCTTCCATCTCCTCTGGTAACTCTGCTACTTGAAAAGAAGACAGATTTATCCAATCTTCCGATCCAGCTTCCTGCATCGTTAGCCATCTTTTCATTTCGGTAACTGATGTATTCGCCGCCGTCTTGCTTGCCCGTTCATACGGATAGGACCAGGAAAGCGCAGCGGCAATATCTGCATCAGCCCTTGTTGTCATATCTGCCGAGCTATTGGATACGGAATCGGATGAGAGCCACCTTTTGTCGATCGGCTCGGCATTTTTCAACGCTACCGTCTTCTGCTGACGCTCTTCATTAGCAGTCTCTTCCCCAGGGTCCAAATTCAAACGAGAGCCGGAAAGAGTCTCCGAAGCTATGATTCTAAATAGCCAATCTCCGCCCGGCATATATTCCAGCCTGTGATAGTACCCCTCCTGATCCCCTGCCGCTTCCCTCAGTACAGCAGCAGAAGGATGTCGGATCAACGCAGGACCTACCCAGTCCAGATAACTGCGGCCTGCTGCCAGCATATAATCAGGTAAAACCGTTTCCGTATGCTCTTTGGCCCGTGCCCAACCTGCTGCACGTGAAGTGAGATCCTTTACGGTTCCGGTCATAATAAGCTTCTCACGCGGACGCGTAAGCGCAACGTACAGCACCCGCATTTCCTCAGCCAATAGCTCCAACTGGGAACGTCGACGGATCGCCAAATTAGGCAGCGTCGGGTAGCTGATCCGATTTTGTTCCTCCACATATTTGGGACCGAACCCCAGCTCCTTATGCATCAGAAACGGCGCATTCAGATCCTGCTGATTGAACATTTTAGCCGTTCCGGCGATGAACACGACAGGAAATTCAAGTCCTTTACTCTTGTGAATCGTCATAATACGGACAGCCTGATCAGGTTCAGTACCGCCACTAGATGAACCCAAATCACCGCCTCGCTCTCGCAAACGGGAAATAAAGGTCAAAAACCGGAACAGGCCCCGGTTAGAAGTAGAAGTCTCATACTGTCTCGCCCGGTCATACAGCGCCCGCAAATTACTCTGACGTTGAGAACCGCCGGGCAATCCACCTACCCAATCCAGATACCCCGTCTCCTCCTGCAAACGCCAAATCAGTGCACTCAAGCTGCCTTGTCTTGCTTCTTGTCGCCATGCTTCCAAATCGCGCAAAAACGAACGTAGTCGGGCAGGCAACGTATTTCCGCTATTCCTGTCATCCATATCAGATGCATCTGTCGAATCTCCTGCAAAAAGATCCCATTCCAGTATATCGCTGGACGTTCCATTTTCACTCTCCTGTGTAGGGTCAGCCTCAGCCGCTGCCAGCAGAGCGCCATAAAACAATCCGTCCGGCTTTTGCAGCCTGATTTGTGCCAGCTCATCCTCGGTCAAGCCTACAATCGGTGAACGAAGCACAGATGCCAGCGGGATGTCCTGCTGCGGAT
Source organism: Paenibacillus terrae (assembly GCF_005217525.1). Classification (GTDB taxonomy): domain Bacteria; phylum Bacillota; class Bacilli; order Paenibacillales; family Paenibacillaceae; genus Paenibacillus; species Paenibacillus terrae_C. The sequence goes on from NZ_PNXQ01000016.1 coordinate 1,215,836, forward strand.
TATCAATAATGTGTAGCAGAGACAGCATCACCTCAACTTCCGTTGCTTTGAAAAAGCCTGTTGTCTGCTCCCCGGATGCCGGAATGCCCTCAAGACGCAGCTCCTCTACAATCAGCGGTGCCCATACGCTTGCCGAACGGAGCAA
>NZ_PNXQ01000016.1:1215990-1232833 GCF_005217525.1 Paenibacillus terrae
GGTGCATATGGGGATGTAGCATCCTTTTCCATTTCCTTTTCTGTCTGCTCGGGATAAGAAGCACCATGCGCCAGCCATGCCCGTTCATCGTATTCAATTTCCGCTACATCCACGCTCATGATTTGCCGGAACACCAGATTGACTGCATCAACGACTTCCACCCGACTGCGGAAATTGCGTGCCAGATCAATTAAAAAGCCATCTTCCTGCTCCTGCATACCGTATCGCTGGTATTTGTTCAAAAACAGGCCCGGCTCCGCCAACCGAAACCGATAAATACTCTGCTTTACGTCCCCTACCATAAAACGGTTACCCGGTTCTTCACGGGATACCAGTCTGACGATATCCTCCTGTACCGTATTCGTATCCTGGTACTCATCCAGCAGTACCTCGTCGAATTGCTCCTTGTATTCGAGCGCAGCGTCCGAAGGCAGCAGTCTGTGCGGAGTAGAGTCGGGATGACGTAATATTTTTAGACAATAGTGCTCCAAATCCCCGAAATCCACCAGCCCTTTGGACTGCTTGTGCTTTTGAAATCGTTCCCCGAATGCAATTACGGTCTCCACCAGTTCCTCCATCAGAGGAGCCGCCCCATGCAGTTCCTCCAAATAGGCTTCCGCCCTCCTGCCGAACAGGGAAGCCTTCATATCCGTAATCATTTTTTTGGCTGCCTCACGGAGCGCCTTGACCCGTTCCTGCAATGCAGGCTCGGTCTGATCCTTTTTGACTGGCTTGAGCTTGCCGAAGGCCGCTATTTGAAAGTGATCATATAGCGAGGCCCACGGCTGTGTCTCCAACGCCTGCAATAGTCCCTTCACCATTGCGGTATCCTCTTGCAGCGTCACTGCATAGGGTGCAGGGCCGCCGGGCTGCATAGCTGTCTCATAAGCCTGCTCCAGCAGGCTTGCTGCTCCGCGCAGCGAAAGTGCCGCATCCACCAAAATGCTGCGAACCCAAGGAGTCTCTCCCAAAGCCGCCACATCCTGTACACAGAACGCTGCTGCCGTCTCCCTCAGCCAGTGCTCCGGCCAGGGATGACTTTGCGAAAAATCGTACAAGCGCTGAACAAGCACATACATCGCATCATCTGTACGCTCACCGCTAAACCAGTCCACCAGTCTGCGAAACGTACTGCCTTCATCGTTAGCCTCATACTTTTCCTCAAACAGTTCTTCCAGCAGCTCCTGCCGCAGCAATTCCGTCTCATGCTCATTCATAATCCGAAAACCGGGATCAAGGGGAATGGCCTGATAATGCCTGCGAATGACCTCCATACAAAAAGAGTGGAGCGTCGTAATCGACGCCCGATTCAGCAGCGATAGCTGGCGACGTACATGCTCACTATCCGGCTCCTGTTCCAGCACACGTTCCAAGGCTTCGCGGATACGTTGGCGCATTTCGGCGGCGGCAGCCTTCGTAAAGGTCGCTACCAGCAGCCGATCCACGCTGAAACCGAGCCGGGGCTCGGCGATTTTACGAATAATGCGCTCTACGAGCACCGCTGTTTTACCAGACCCCGCCGCTGCCGCTACCAGCATGTTGTTGCCGGATTCGGAAATCGCACGCCACTGGTCATCACTCCACATACTGCCTTCCGGCTTTGGTGTTCCGTTAGTGCTTGGTTTGCTTATCATTGGTCCATTCCTCCTTTCCCTTCCTGTGCAGACCCAAGCAAATCCCAGATCTGATCTTTACCGGGTTTCCCCCATTGGTTGTAGCCGCTGCCCTCCAGACTGTCGTCAAATTGACAAACAGGTTTGAAAGAACAGAAGGTACATGCCGTCTCTTGCTGGATACGGTAAGGTTCAATCGCCACGTCGCCCTCTGTCATGCGTGTCCCAATCGTTCGGATATTATCGCGTACCGAAGCCAGCAGGCTATCCCACTGTTCCGGCGAAGCGACAGACGCACTGCTGTAAAAGCTACCGTCCGCCTTTACCGCAACTGGCAAAATGGAGGAATACCCCTTGTCCAGTGCCGTGTCCATTTGACCAACCACATTCCGATCGGCAAGCAATAGTCCTTTCATCTTGAAGCGTTTCAAAAGCTCCTGACGGGCCTGTTCCGCACTAAGACCATTTGGCGACTGCAACATCGGATTGTGGACGTGAAAATACAGCGTACCCGCCGGGTAAGCCGTCTCACCCAACCATTCCTCCGCCGCATTCAGCAGAACGTCCAGGTACGTGAGCATTTGCAAGGACAAGCCATAGTACACCTCATGCAGCTTGAGATCCTTTTGGCTGGATTTGTAATCAATGACGCGTAAAAGCAAGCCTTGTTCTCCCTCTGCCACATCCACGCGGTCAATTCGTCCGACGATTTCCATCACCACACCATTGTCCAATCGAAAGGTCAGAGGAGGAAGCTTTTCTCCCGGCCCAAAACCCAGTTCCAGCTCCAGTGGCTCAAAGCTTCCTCTACGGGCATGTTCTCCTAAAATCAGCGAAGCCCGACTTACAATGTCTTTCAGCTTGCGCAAAATGTACCCGTACCGCTTGGAGCTCATTAAAATCTCCCCTTGCAGACGAGGGGCCAAACGCTCCACTGTCGATTCCGCCTCTTGTTGGCATTCCTCTGTACTGAGACTGCCCCAGCTCACGTTCCGTTTACGTAAATTCATCGCCATCTCTCCGAGCGCCGCATGGAACAACTGCCCGATATCCGGTGCCTTCAGCCGATACATTTGGCGCTCCTTCAAGCGAAGGCCATGAGAAGCAAAATGCGAAAACGGACAAGCGAAAAAACGTTCCATACGAGATACGCTGGTACGCAGCTTGCTGCCGTACAGACGGCGACTCGTTTCCTTCCGCATTTCGGCATGATTTTCGTAAAAAAGTGAGGTCAGCAACTGACTCAGCTTGTCCTTTTCACGCCCCTGCTGGCACGCATACCAGTTGTACACCTCCCACCAGGGAGATAAAATCTCTCCACCATGCCGCCATTGTCGGAATTGCGCGATCAGCTGCGGCAATGCCTCGGACGGATGGGAAGCATACTCCCATTGCGTCGCCCATAGGTCCCCAGGCAAAGGATAGGCAGCTAACGGATGCTCTTCCAGAGCAGGGAACAGTTGACGGACATGGCGTACCAACTCTGACGGGAGCAACGACTTACCCTCTTCGTCGGTTACGGCGTAGCTCATCCACAGACTGCTTCCGGCTGATGTGAGCGCCGTATACGCAAGAAAACGTTCATCCAGCAGACGTCTTGTCATATTCGGTGCCAGCTCCACTCCCCGTTCATTCAGGGCGGTGCGTTCCTGCTCGTTCAACACGCCGTCCTCATGAAATACAGCCGGCATCACACCTTCGTTCATACCCAGTACAAAGGCATGCTGAATACCAGCTACGCGAGTACGGTCCGTGTTTCCGACCAGCACCTGATCCAGAGCTGGCGGGACAAGACCCATACGGTACTCTATCAGCCCCGTTTCCAGCACACCTGCAAATAAAGAAGTGTCCAGCTTCTCGTCACCCATCATTTCGACGATCTGATCCAACAGCTCAAGCACCGCATCCCATACCTGACGATGCTCCTTCGCCTGTTCGGGATTTCCCGCTTTCTCGGCCTGATGGATCAAGTCATCCAGCTTATGCCCAATTTCCGCATCCTCCAGCAACAAGTACACCGCTTCACACTTCTCAAGTGCAGTCCGAGCCTTACCCAGACGTTTCTCAAACGCACGCAAAGGCGTCACAATCACATCACGGCACAGCTCCATTAGATCCAGCGTTTCGTCCCTTTGACGATTTCGCTCCTGTTCCTCTAGCTCCAGCGAAAGGCTAGGTACAGCCTGCCAAGGACGTCCGTCTGTCCAGCGGCTGCCCTGTATCCCACAGGCCAATACGTAGTTTTCCAGACGGTCCATATCCTCGCGGCTGACCCGTTCATCCTGCGGTAATAGAAGATCCGTTTTGACCGCACGAAATACATCCTCATACCGCCAACGCCGCTGGACGATATCCAGCGAAGCCCGAATCATTTCCACCAATGGATGATGCAATACGCTTCTGCGCTGATCCAGGAATACCGGAACCTCATATTGTTTGAATATCGGCTCCACCCACGGCTCATAATCCTCAATATGGCGTACAAACAGAGCCATTTCCCGATAACGTGCTCCCTCATCTCGGGCGAGGCGGCGCATTTCGCGCACTGCCCCCTCAAGCTCGACACGTCGGTTCGCTGCGGCATACAACTTGATTTCTTCTGGCTGCTTATCTTTCCATTGCTCCCGCATCTGTTGCTGCGGCATGGGTCGTTCCTGGTTCCGATATCCCCCACGTCGTTCAAACTGCGCCTCCAGATACGCCAACGCAGGACGGTTCTTAAATCTCGGAAGCGGATCAGGGCGCAGCAGTTGTGTCTGCGTCTCCATCATCAGCTCGTCCGCCATCCCTTTAAGCTTTACATAGGTAGCCGCCGAAGGATGAAACAAATCCAGCTCATGCGGAAGCTGTCCACTCTCGTAGCTACGATTGCAGGTCAGTGCGACCGTCAACGAAGAAGCGTGCACCATGAGCTGCTCCACCACCTTGTATTCATGCGGCGTAAATCTGCGGTAGCCATCCATCCAAATATCGGCTCCACGTACAATGGAAGATTCGGCAATCTGCTCCGCCAGCATACGCAGGGTATCCTCGCCGTCAATATATTGAAGCGTCAGCTCTCTTTCAAAATCCTCATAAATCAGACTGATGTCCTTGAGCTTGCCACGTAAAATCGGAGTCGATTCCCCCGCAGCATTCATTCGCTCCAGTTGCTCCGGTACAGACCGAGTGTCATTCCCGTACTGCTTCAGCTCTGTAAACAGCGTATTTAACCGATCCACAAAGCCCAACTGGTCTCCCGAATCCTTAAATAAACTCAGCTCATCCTTGCGACGACGAATAATTTTATATAAAAGCATCTTCTTGCCTTCCTCCGTCACAGGTACCAGCGCCGAACCCCCGGTTTCCTGCATGACTAAATAGGCAAGACGATGAAATCCCATGACCTGGGCGCGCACCGTCCCCTGAATACCGTTTCCAGTTTCTGTAAGAAGCGCATGCTCGGAAGCAAATGACGATTGCTCCGGCACAAGTAACAGCATAGGCTTACCTAGCGGTTCCTTGCGTAGCATAGCCGTCATTTCACGACGGATTAACGTACTCTTTCCACTGCCAGAGCGGCCAATTAACAAACGGACCGACATGATGCGGCCTCCTTTCCAACGAACAACAATCTATTAAACAGTATAGCATATGAGGCAAGAGAGAAAAGAACGTACGTTTGCCATCTTGTAGCATTTAATCCTCCTTCAAAAAACAAACAGTCCCGCAGGTTGGCTTGGTGCATGCCTTCTCTACAGGACTGATTTATTGGTAAAACGAGCCTAATCTACTTATTCGGCTACCTAAAAAGTCGTTTGACTGTGTATGAATTCTACAATTGTGCCTGGCTACGCACCTCAAAAATGGCGAATTTCAAATAATGGCCTTCCTCTACACCCAGAATCTGAGGATGATCCTTGCCAGCCGCTCTCCAATCCACCAGACGGAGGATTTTTCCGGCATCTGCCGCCGCTTCCTTAATCGTGTCCAGAAATAGCTCCGGCCGCATATGGAACGAGCAGCTCGCAGTCACTAAATAGCCGCCCTCATTGACCAGCTTCATCCCGTGCAGATTAATATCCTTATATCCACGGGTAGCTCCTTTGACCGCATTCTTTGTTTTCGCAAAGGCTGGTGGATCAAGAATAACTACATCAAAGGTACGTCCGCCCCCTGCTGTTAGCGGCTTCGAGGTATCTCCTTTTCCCCCGGCCCGCGCGGTACGTTCCTCTACGCCTTTAACCTGATTGCGCAAATATTGAAAAGCATCGTCCACGACAAACTCGACGCGTTCCTCAAAGCCGTTCAGCTTGACATTATCCCGTGCGCTTTCAATCGCGTGCTCAGAAATATCAAGACAGGTTACTTTTTTCGCACCGTATTTGCAGGCATTGAGCGTAAAGCTTCCCGTATGTGAAAAGCACTCCAGCACGGTTGCACCATCCCAGAATGGGAACTCCACAACCTTACCGCTTTTGTTCACAGGCTTCATGACCGCTGTGCCAGCGTTACCCTGTTCTGCTACTTCCTGTAGCGTAATTCCGCTGCGTCCTCCCCAGCCCGTCATCAGTGGAGCAATTGCCGCACGATTCTCACGCTGGTCGAAGAAATAGCCTGTCTTCTGGCCCTCTACAATATCGACCTTGATACGCAAGCCATTTTCCGTAACCACGACATGACGCGGGCAGTCGCCATATAAAGGCCCTTTGACCTGTTCCAGTCCTTCCAACTCGCGGATGGATACATCGCTGCGCTCATAAATAGCAACAGGGCCAATCACTTCAACAAGTGCATCCCTGATTTCTTCCCTGCGACGATCCATACCGAGCGTTAATAATTGTACGACTAACACGTCGCCAAAACGGTCTACAATCAGCCCGGGTAAAAAATCAGCCTCGCCGTATACCAGCCGATACGCGTCTCCCCCGGTCACAAAACGTTCACGGTGCTCCAGACAATCGCGGAACCGTTTGGCAAAAAAGCTTTGATCCATCATTTCCAGCGGCTCGTAGGACATCACACGCACCGTAATTTGTGAGGCCGGATTATAGTAACCCGTTGCCAAATAACGCCCCTGATGGTTGACGATACTGACCAGATCACCCGCCTCCGGCTCACCCTCCACCTTGGCTATTTCATTTTTAAACACCCAGGGGTGCGCATGCTCCAGCCTTTTTTTACGGCTGCGTTCCAATATTACTGAAGGCAAAGTCCTTCACTCCCATTCTTGGATTACTCAAAGTGTTAAAAGCGTGGGGTTCGATAGAGGCGCAGCTCCGCGGTTCATTTGATCTTACGATCGCTGTTGCAATGGGATTTTTGAGATTAGGTAACACATTTAAAGGTAAAAATCCCATTAAGCATATTCTTTCGAAGCAGCTTTCCTTCGGAAAGCTTTCAGCCGAACGCTACCGCATCTCCAGATTCAAATGAATCGCTCCGCTACTACCCGCCTTTATATCGAACTCACATTTTAAAGCTTGTGAAGTTCTATAAAAATTCTCGTTTACATAAAAAACAGCACAGCCATGCTTGTCATGGCTGTCCTCATCAGATCATAGGCTGTTACATGAGCATTTTGCATAAATCCCAAGAGCAATTTTAAATCAGCAATATAGAGATCGAAATGGTTTATTTCGTCTATATATTGTTCTTTCAAGCGCTGGGAATCGAATGATGCAAAAAGCTGACATAAGCGCAATTCAATTCATAACCTTAGAAGAGGGGTTCATGGCCGTGTTAATTCATGTTATTTTGCCGCTGTGCGGTGGGCTGCTTATTTTCTTGGGCGGGATGAAGCTGATGGAAGCGGCCCTCCGGCATTTGGCTGGCCCTTTCCTCACCCGCTGGTTGAACCGGGCCACCGTTTCCCCTTGGCGGGGCATGCTGTTCAGCTCAGGCATTACCGCCCTGTTGCAGAGCAGCACTGCTGTCACGGTGCTGACCATCGGACTGGTCAACGCCGGGCTGTTGACCTATGGCCGCACGCTCGGTATTATCCTGGGCACCAATATTGGTACCTGCCTGACTACCGAGCTAATGGGTCTCCAGCTAGGCAAGCTGGCTGTTCCACTGCTCTGCGGCTCGCTGCTTTGCTGGAGCGTCGCTGTCTTGTGGGGCGAGGCTGTCTCCAGCCGCCAGTATGCGTCTGCCGGGCCACCATCCGGCTCCAATCAGCTTAGCCGTCCGCAGGCTGTACAATATATCAGCCTCAGCTTTGCTGGATTTTCGCTGATCCTTGCGGGTATCCGTGTGATGCAAACAGTCGGCCCCTGGATTGAGCAGGCCGGGCTGTTCCGCTGGTTTCTGGACCACGCTGCGGCCAACATGTGGTGGGCCTTCGCAGCCGGGGCCTGCCTGACCGCACTGGTTCACAGCAGCGCCGCCGTTATTGGCATGGCGATCAGCCTTGCGGCTGCGGGAGCTTTGCCAGCCGATGTGGGTATCGCCATCGTCATTGGCTCCAACGTGGGCACATGCGTGACGGCCCTGATTGCGGCTGTCGGCGGCAGCGTGTCCGGCAAATTTGTGGCCTGGTCCCACGTGCTGCTGAACGTAGGCGGGGCGTTACTGTTTATGCCGCTGATCCCCGGGCTGGCAATGGCAGCCGCCTGGATATCTGCTGAGCCTGGAGCCAAGGTCGCACATGCTCAAACCCTGTTTAACGTGATCAGCTCTCTGCTTGTCTTGCCAGTCTGCTATTTACCTGTATGGACACGTTTGGAGAATCGCATGTCTCCCAACATCATCAAACGTTAATTCCCAGCATGGACAGCGCCTTGCTCAAAATGACATCATTGTTGTCATATCCGCCTTGGCGCTGGAGAAGCCATGCTTCCTCAGGCGTATGCCATGCAACACCTTTAATTTCTTCAATCTGTGCCTGTAAATCCCCATCCAGTGCCTCTACGAGATAATAATGGACTTCCTTGTCCACTTCCCCGAATTCAGCATGCTGATACGTATAAGCAATCATATCCACATGCTGGATAATCCGTCCGTTCAGCCCAGTTTCCTCACGAATTTCACGTAAAGCCGTCTGTTCGATCGTTTCTCCTGGCTCCATCTTGCCTTTAGCCAAAGAGACCTTGCCGTATCGGTCGGTAATCAGTTGAATTTCAAGCTTCTCCCCTTGGTTGCGGTACACAACACCGCCTGCGGAAATTTCCTTTTTTGCTGCCATCCTGTAATCCCCTTTCCTTGCGCAACAAGGATTCCGTCCTCCCTGTAAGGAAGGCGAAATCCTTGTTGGCCATCTCTAATGCCTGTTCAGGCTTTTTATGCTCTTAGAGAGCTGTTTGCAGCCCATTTTCCATTACACGGACCAATTGGCCTTCGCTTTCATGAACGCCCGCCTTCGTCAGCTTCACGCGGCACACCTTGCCAACCAGATCCTTAGTACCTTCAAACACCAATTGAATGTAGTTGTCACTGTAACCGTGAAGCATGCCGCTATCTTCGGTCCCTTTCGGCGCAACTTCTGGAATGACATCCAGCACCTGACCGACAAACTTCTCTGCATAAGCCAACTGCATCTGCTCTGACAGTTGAATCAGCTCATGCACACGTGCATTTTTCACGTCCTCGTCCACCTGATCCTCCATACGCGCCGCAGGCGTACCGCTGCGCTTGGAATAAGGGAACACATGCATTTCCGAGAAGCCAATTTTTTTCATCAACTCATAGCCGTTGCGGAACATTTCGTCCGTTTCCCCAGGAAAGCCTACAATAACGTCTGTCGTAATCGCCACATCCGGCATCGCCTTGCGAATCATAAACATTTTATTGTAGAACTCTTCTGTTGTGTATTTACGGCGCATCCGTTTCAGCACGGTGTCATCTCCCGCCTGAAGCGGAATGTGAAAATGACGCACCAGCTTATTGGAACGATTCAGCACATCAAGCATTTTTTCATCAATCTGGCTGGCTTCAATGGAACTGATACGGATACGCTCCAGCCCTTCCACCTTCTCCAGATCCCACAGCAGATCGGACAGATCATAATTGTCCATGTCGTCACCATAACCACCTGTATGAATGCCTGTGAGCACAATTTCTTTATAACCCGCATGCACCAATTGACGCGCCTGAGCCATAATGCTCGCAGCATCGCGGCTGCGGGACAAACCACGCGACCACGGAATGATGCAGAAGGTGCAAAAGTTGTTGCAGCCATCCTGAATTTTCAAAAACGCACGTGTGTGGTTAGCAAAATCAGGCACATCCATTTCCTCGAACACACGCGTTTTCATAATATTGCGCACAGCATTCACAGGTTGACGCGACTCTTGGATCTCCTGAACAAACGGAATAATTTTGTCCCGGTCCTGTGTACCAATCACGAGATCGACACCGGGAATATCCATAATTTCGGCAGGAGAAGTCTGGGCGTAACAGCCCGTCACTGCCACAATAGCATCTGGGTTCCGACGAATCGCACGGCGAATGATCTGACGACTCTTTTTATCGCCGGTATTCGTAACGGTGCACGTATTAATAAGGTAGACGTCAGCTGTCTGCTCATCAAAATCTACCTGCTCATAGCCTTCATTTTTGAACAGCTGCCAAATCGCTTCTGTATCATAAAAGTTTACCTTACAACCCAATGTGTAAAATGCCACTGACGGCATATTAAACCCCTCCCATTTCTCCTGACTCATATAAAATGCAAGCCAATGCAGTCATACCTGCGGTTTCCGCACGCAAAATGCGTCTTCCCAGCCCCGTAGACTGCGCCCCGGCCTGCTCGGCCTCCAGGCTCTCCGCTTCGCTGAAGCCGCCTTCTGGACCTACTACCAGAAGAACACGCGGCTTGTCCATCGACGTCCATTGTCCTGCCAAAGGCTGAATCACGTCCCGTAGCTGCTGCCCCTGCTCTTTTTCATAACAATAGCATATCAAATCATACTGCGAAAAAGAAGCCAGCAGCTCTTTCCACGTCATCGGCGCACTTATTTCTGGAATCCGGTTACGGTGGCTTTGCTCAGCCGCTTCCTTTACAATCTTGCGCCAGCGTTCCAGCCGTTTGCCTTCCTTTTTGGCATCATACTGCACGACCGTACGCTCGGACAAAAATGGTACAAACCCAGCTGCCCCGATTTCTGTACATTTTTGCATAACGGTCTCCATCTTGTCTCCCTTGGGAAGACTTTGGGCAATGGTGACCTGCACATGCGGTTCGGAGGTCATCTCCAGCGGCTCGACGATCGTCGCCGTCACACGATCCTGTTCTATCGTATCCAACGCAGCCAGCGCTTCCCTGGATACCCCGTCACTGACTATAATTTTGTCACCACTACGACCGCGCATGACCTTGGCTATATGTCGCGCATCCTCACCCGTCACGATCACATGGTCTTCCAGAAACTGCTCTGCCGGAATAAAATAACGCTGCATTGTCTCTCACACCTATTCTGAAAATAACTGTTATCCATTGGCTTTCTGTACAATATCCGAATAAATCACCAAGCACCATCATATCATCTTTTGCGCCCGCATGACCAGTGTGTTGCTGCTTCAATTGTTATACTACCGTCCATACCCGCAAAAAAGGAGCCGTTAGGCTCCAAATAATCCGATGATGTAAAAAGCGAACTGCAAAAACTGCACATAAATCGTCTGGGATAGCACATACAGCGGCTCAATCGTCACCGCCCGCACCTGCGGGATAACAAGGATCAACAGAAAAATAAAGATGGACCATTGCTCAAAATGCTGAAGTTTGCGGCGCAACGGTGTAGGGGCCACATCCTCCACAATCCGGTAGCCATCCAGCGGTGGCAGCGGAATTAAATTAAAAATAAATAAAAACAGATTCAAACTAATCAATGAATTGATAAACAAGTTGATAGCCTGAGCCACCCGCTGATTCTCGATATTCGGCAGCACCTGAAAATGAAGCAGCACCGCATAAATCAAGGTAGCCACAAAGGCAAGCAGCAAATTGCTCAGTGGTCCAGCAGCAGACACGACAATCCCCATAGAACGTGGACGACTGAAATTGTCACGGTTGACTGGAACCGGTTTGGCCCAGCCGAAGCCCCCGATCAGCAGCAGCAGCGTACCCATCAGATCAATATGCACTGCCGGATTTAAAGTCACGCGTCCCAGCAGCTTGGCTGTAGGGTCACCGAATTTATTGGCATAATACGCATGCGCAAATTCATGCACCGTAAAAGATATGATCAGAGCCAGCAAGTAAAACGGAAGAACCTCTAACTTCACACGAAAAATATTTTGTAAAAAATCCATGGTTACCTCTTTCTCGCCACAAACGCCAGCCAGTCCTCATCCCGGCACGTTTCGGCAATGTCGAAGCCCGCCGCCTTCAATGCGTTTTCGACAACCTCTTCTTTGTTCTTCCAAATCCCTGAAGCGATATAAATACCACCTGGCTCCAGAGCCTTGTACACATCATCAATAAACAGCAAAATAATTTCGGCCAAAATATTAGCGACCACCAGCTTGACTGGCAGTTGGATACCCAGCGTCGGATCGCTCGCATTCAGCACGGACAGCAGATCGCTCTCTTTAATGGTAATGCGATCCTCCAACCCATTCAGATGGGTATTTTCCCGCGCACTGGATACCGCTACGGGATCAAGGTCCAGAGCCAGTACATGCTTCGCTCCCAGTTGCACGGCTCCGATCGCCAAAATGCCGGAGCCTGTGCCCACATCAATGACTTCCTCTCCACCATTGATCACAGATTCCAACGCTCTCAGACAAAGTGATGTTGTGGGATGCGTTCCAGTGCCAAAGGCCATGCCGGGGTCCAGCTCAATGATTTTTTCATCTTCACTGGCAGGCTCATAGGCTTCCCAAGTCGGTTTGATCGTTAGACGATCCGACACACGCAATGGCTTGAAATATTGCTTCCAGGCATTCGCCCAGTCATCCTCATTGACCGTTTTCAGCTCATACCGAACCTCACCAGGGTCAATATCGAATGTTCTCAATTCTTCGACGCGTGGCTCAATTTGCGAACGGATCACGTCCATCTCAACTTCTTCGGCAAAATACCCCTTGATGGTCGCTTGTCCTTCAGGAATGTCATTCAAGGGCCGATCATACCACTGTCCGTAGGACGTATCGCGTGGTTTGTTCAACGAACCGGATTCTTCAATGGAAACCCCTCCCGCACCTGCTTCGTGCAGAAAATTCGAAATCATTTCGACGGCTTCTTCGGTTGTATGTATTGTAATTTCATGCCACAACATGGTTTTCATTTCCTCCTCATTTCACATGCATACTCTATATTGTACTATATACATGCATAGGAGTTCAAAAAAGCTAGTATCATCGAAGTGCAAAATGTTTTTGTAGAACTTGTGCATATTGCCGGCTCATTTAGTCCAAGCCTCCTTAACTCTAGTACATACAATATAGTATATTCAAAGAAGGAGTGAATTATAATGGCCAAAACCGTTTTGGATTATAATTCTACTGTCATCACACCTATTACCAATGGGATTAGTCTTCCGGTTCCTATTTCTCCAGCCGGACTAGGGATTGCTACTGCTTCCGTATTTATTGATCCTACTATTCCTGGAGCCGCTAACAATCGGGTAGAGTTAAAGGCATCCATTGGCTTGCATTTTGTTGGTGCGGGCAATATTCGATCGCTTGTCCGCATATGGAGAGCCGGCAAAGAAATCTATTACGGGCTGCAGACTAATCTGTTTGACGACAACATCATCATTAATGTCGAAACGGTAGATGTTGCTCCTCTGGGCGTGCAAAACTATCAACTGATTATTGAAAATCAAACGCCTGCGACTACTGCTTTCGTCTCTGGTCCCCTTGTTTTTAGCGCAACAGCCTATAGCGGATAATTAAATAGACAAGAGGATGAAATACAAATAAGACGGGCAATCCCGCAAATCATATTTAATGATAGGGATGACCCGTCTTATTGAATTCTACTCGCTGTCGTTTATGATGCGCTCCTGACGACGATCAGCTACTTCACCGCGCCGGATCGCTTCCAAATCCTGAGCATCTGCCTGCTCTGCCGAGAACTCAACATCCTCATTTTTAGCAGATTGTGCACGCTTGATTTTCTCGGTTTTGGTCAGCACTTTATCGAACCGTTTGTTTGTGGGCATCTGTCACAGCTCCTTCCAACGTTTTCACAGCATACCACCTGCTTGTTCCACAATAGACATCGCCTGATGATGAATGGATTCATCCACCACAGCGGTTAGCAATATATCACGGCCTGTCGGCCCACCTTGCCCGCCGTCACTCATTCCGCTGGCAGATGGATCAGCCGCAGCCAGTATCGCTGGAGTTGCATCCGTAAACTCCACTCCCTGCGTCAGTGAGGACAAGCTGCTAATTTGTCCCGCAAATACAGGTAATCCAGCATTGGCTGTAGACTGTCGGGGATAGCGGCTAAATCGGTCTATAGATACATCTGCTGCCCGGAGAGCTTCCAGCTTTCTAGCTGCTCCTTGTGCTTCCTCGGGGCTTTTGAAATACGCCAAAATATTTTTTTCACTCATCCCCAAAACTCCCTGTGTGGTATTGAGCGCAACTCCTGTTCAAGAACACAGACAGTTGCGCTTTGCTATATCCTGCTCATTGGCACGGATTTATATTCCCCACGAAGGCTAAACGGAACAAACAACACCGAGTTTAGTATGCTGAAACGGTTGAAAAGTAGTTTGTGAAGACTATAACTTTTGCGGGTGCAAAGCAGCGGCAGGAGCTTTACCTGCCTTGGCTACTCCTGTCTCCCACGCAGCGCGAATGACAGCATCACGAACCTTAGAGACCACCTTCGGATTAAACACATTAGGTATGATATAAGTTTCACTTAGCTCCTCAGGGCTGATCGCATCAGCAATAGCAAGCCCGGCAGCCAGCTTCATTTCTTCATTAATCGTCGTGGCATGGCAATCCAGTGCGCCCCGGAAAATTCCCGGAAAGCACAGCACATTGTTAATCTGATTTGGAAAATCAGAGCGGCCCGTAGCCAGAACACGCACATAAGGGGCTGCTAAGGCTGGGTCAATTTCCGGCTTCGGGTTCGCCATGGCGAAGACGATAGGATCAGCAGCCATGCTCTGAATATCCTTCACACTCAGTAAATCCGGGCCTGACAGACCGATGAACACATCGGCCCCCACAATCACCTCAGATAAACTACCACTCAAATTGTACGGATTGGTCATGCTCGCATACTCCGTCCAATGTGGATTGCTATATTCCACGCCACGATGAATGGCTCCCTGCCGATCAACGCCAATCAGATTGCGTACACCCGCCTTAAGCAACATCCGAGAGCAAGCCGTACCCGCCGCACCGATACCTGCAAATACCACTTTGACATCCTCTATTTTTTTGCCGCATACCTTCAATGCATTCACCAGACCTGCCAACACGACGACGGCCGTACCATGCTGATCATCATGAAATACCGGAATGTCCAGTTCCTCTTTTAATCGTCTCTCAATCTCAAAGCAGCGCGGTGAAGAGATATCCTCCAAATTAATACCACCAAAGGCAGGGGCAATCATTTTGACAATTTGAACAATTTCATCAGGGTCCTTCGTATTAAGGCAGATTGGAAATGCGTCTACGCCTGCAAATTGTTTGAATAGAACCGCCTTACCTTCCATCACAGGCATAGCCGCCTCTGGTCCGATATCTCCCAATCCTAGCACCGCTGTTCCGTCCGATACGACCGCCACTGTATTTTTTTTGATCGTTAATTGATACGCTTTAGCTGGATCATTTGCAATTTCCATACAGATTTCAGCTACGCCGGGAGTGTAAATCTTGGATAGTTCCTCCATGCTTGCAATCGGCTGCTTCGGTTGGGTCTCCATTTTACCGCCCTCATGTAATTGTCTGATTTCTTCTGTTAAGCTACTCATGCTTCTCTCCATCCTTTCATGTCTGTATATTTTTTCTGTACAATTGTTATAGATATCAGGCTTTTGTATAGGCTCATCAGCTCCATAAATTGAGTAACAAGGTTGCTAAAATGACTGTGGCTGCCCCGCCAATGCGTGTTGCTATTTGTGCAAAAGGCATCAGCTCCATCCGGTTCGATGCAGACAGGATCGCTACATCCCCCGTACCACCCAATCCGCCACGACAACTGGTTACCAATGCAGCTTCCACCGGGTACATGTGAATCCATTTTCCTGTGAAGTATCCAGCAACAATCAATGTAATCACGACAGATGCGCAGGTTATGGCATAGGGAATTGTCAGAATTCCGACCACACTATCCAAAGGCACATACAAAATACCCAATCCTACCATCAATGGCCATGTCAGACTTGCCGCAATACATTTGTACAAATGAAAAGCCCCCTGTTCTATCTGTGCCGGCATCGCTTGGATACACTTCATTAAGGCCGCAGCCAGAATCATCAGAATCGGCCCAGGAATATGAAGATACGGCTCCAGTAGTTTACCGACAATAAAGAAAGTACAGGCTAACAGCAGCCCCCCACCCATCAATGGAAACGAAACAGGTTGTTCCAGATTCACTGGAGATAATTTTTCCCCTTCTTTATCGAGTTTCAACAACTTTCCGTTACCAGAAGTATGAGGATTTTTCTCCGCCATTTTTTTCAAAATACCCGCACCTATGATGGCAACAATATTGCCAATGATCGCGGCCGGGATAAACTGGGATACAAATATCGCTGAATCCTTGCCCAGCACCAATCCATATGAAATGGACAATGGTAGAATCCCTTCTCCAATCCCGCCGGAGATAATCGGAATAATGATGTAAAAGAACGTATGATAAGCGCTGTAGCCAAAAGCCATACCCACAACCATACCTACTGCTACCGCTGCAATAGAGCCTATTATAATGGGGGCAAAAATTTTGACAATTCCGTTCATCAGCATCTTCCGATCCATACCCAGAATACTTCCGGTGACCAGACAAGCGATATAAAAATAAAGAAAATTCGAGGTTTTCATCAGCGTGTGTACAGCGCCCATCGCAGATGGAGGAAACATGTTCCAAAATACCATCAACGATGGAACCATGAGTGACAGAATGGCCGGACCCCCAATATGCTTGAGCACAGGAAGTTTGGCCCCCAGATCACTGAGCAGTATGCCTAAAATCATAATGACGGCAAATCCGCCCAGCAGATCGTTCGGAAGTCTCTGTGTAATCGCAGCTGCGTATACAATTAATGTAATCATTAAGAGGGCTTAAATATAACTGTTCATAATTTCCTCCGCCTGCGGTAAAATTCGATACTGATAAA
>NZ_PNXQ01000017.1:0-7802 GCF_005217525.1 Paenibacillus terrae
ATCTCCAAGCGGAACAGAATATTCGCTATGCCCGGTATGAAAACGATCAGGCCACCGGGATTTCACTCACGGGAACGGTGCTGAAGGTACAACAGGATTTCGTACAACTTCAACTGGACATCGACCCGAAGCAAGATCCTGCCAAAGCCTGCTGGTTTCCTGTAGCGACTCGATATGTAGCCGAAGAACATAGCGGTTGGTACGATATGCCTGAAATCGGTGAACAAGTAGAACTGTATCTGCCTACACACCGCGAACAGGATGCCTATGTAACGGATTCGCTACGACAACAACACCACGCAAATGGACAGCCGAATGTGAAGATATGGCAACATGTGCAAGGTAGCGGCGTAGAAATGTCTGAGCAAGAACTGACCCTTTCTACCTCGGATGGATTTTCGATTACACTGCATGAAGGTAACGGCATCACCATCAACAGTCCGGGGAATGTACAGATTCAGGGTGGTCACGTGAAGCTCGACGCAGGTGAGGAGCTATCACTCGAAGCTGGAACGGCACTGTATCTGAAAGGCGGAGCCAGCAGCATGGTACTGGATGGTGAGACGGATACCAAAGCTCCAGTGATTTATCAGGAAGGTACAGTGAAGGCACCTGTTTTCGTAGCTGACCTCCCTCCTGTGCCTGAGCCGCCACTGATGAGCATCAAAGCCTATGAGACAGCTCAATCAGCAGCCAAGGATGCATCTAACAGCCAAGCCTCTATCCCTAAAGCAAAAATCACCAGTCCAGCAGAGCTTAAACAGGCGAATGCCTTGATGGGGACAGTATCCAAGCTATTAGGCTCTATTCCAGTGATGGGAAAAGTGGCTAGTGTGATGTTAAATACGGTTGGTGGACCCGCAGGTAAAGTAGCAGCAACTGTTTTGCAAGCAACTGCATCGATCCCAGTTCGGGGCAAAGGAACACCTACGATTGGAGGAAACAGTAAGGGGAGCGGAATTCATCCGTTGAAATACTTGGCTGGTTTAGCCCTTCAGGGATTGATTAGTCAATACGAGCATGAGCAAGCGAGACAAGCCTATTATAGCAAGTGGATTTTAGGAAAAGCATATACAAGTGCGCGTCATATAGCGCATTCCGGTGGCCCATTAGAGCTGGTTAAGAACTTGCTGAAAGAATCGAATGTCATGGCTCATGCGTATCAGCAGATCCCTGTAGATCTAAGACAACGCTGGAGAGCCAATTATGACAGCTACATGGCAGCTGAAAAAGCCAAAGTATCCTATAATTTTGATGAGTATGATAAAAAATTTATGGGTACTATGTGGGTCCTCAGTAAAAATGGAGTTACCGATCAGAAAGCTGCACAAGCTTCTCTTGCCTATAACGAAGCTATCAAAAATGGAGAAATCAAATTACATCACGAACCAGAAAATGTGGATATTTTCGTAGAACAAATTAAAGCAGCAAGAGAAGGAAAGAACTATTGGACAGGAGAAGAAATACCAAAATGGCAGGCAAATGCGATTATTATTAGTAGTGTATTTTCTGAATTTCAGATGGTTGGAAGTTTATACGGTGCTAAATTTGGCAGGAATATAAAGATACCTTCTAAATCAATTAAAGTTCCAAAGTCTACCGTTAAAGAATTGGAAATCGGAAAGCCTACGCTTTCTGAACCTATTGAACCACCCGCAGTTTCACGTAAAACAGGGGCTTATAACTCATCACACAATGGTACATCAGGTCAAGGGTTAGGTAAATTAGAGGGAAAAGAACTGAATGTATCAGAAAAAGGATTAAACATTGTTAAAAAACATCTTTCGTCTAATTTTGAAGATTTCCCTGAAAATACAGTTATGATCAAAAGGCTTGAAGATGCACTAGCTAACAAAAAGAAAATATCAGGCGCAGATGCAAGTTTTTATATGCATGAGGTTTCCGAATCAACTATGATGAAAAAAGGGATCGATTATGACACTGCTCATGAGATGGCACTTCAAAAATATGATGTCTCACGCTTCAGTGTGTATCACCCTGATATTATCAAATCAATGCCAGAAATTTTTAATAAAAACTGGAGAAAGTTCTGGGGGATAGAATAATGATTACGTTAAATAATTTAGGGCAGAATCGTAGAGGGAGAATTTGGATAAAGGATCTCCCTGAATTAGAATTTAAGGTTATTGATAAAATATCAACTTCTATTCAATTACAACAAAATATTGATATTAAACCTTCTCAACTCGCTCTTGAACTTTTACTTTCTCGTCGTGATATGAGTAATTACGCATTTTTAGGTGTTAGATTTACTCCAAACAATGAAAATACCGTAAATATTAGTGTCAGTGTTGGTATGGATGAGGATGAGCCATTAAATGATCATATTGCAATGAAATCGGATAGTGTCTTTGTCGGGATACCTTGGGAGTATGCTGAAGAAGTCACCTTTTCCGCAAAAAAAGTGATTCAAGAGATATCTCAATTCCCTAGTGGTGATTTAGAATTTTATTTAGGAGCTCACAGTGAAGTGGGATCAAGCAAAATGACATTTTCTAAGGTTACAGAGATAATTTTAAGGTTACTGATAACTGAGCCTGACAGTAGTGATGCTAATCAAATTGAGAGAATTGTCAGTAGCTACCTATAGAAGCGATAGACTTGTGAGATTCCATATTAGTTATCCATTGTATAATCGGAGTCTGCAAATTATCAGCATTAGCAGGTTATTAACTGCTACACAAAAACTATGGCTTGCCATCCCTCCCCATCAAAGTACCATACACACACTTCAACAATGGGAGGGAAATAATATGTCAAATTGGCTAGATTAGTTTCAAGAGGCATTACAGCTATTTTATCAATTAGAACTCACTAGTAAGCAACAAGTATCATGTTCAACAGAAGACGAGCACCTATTTACTCAAATGGATCAGTTCAAAACCAACCAAAACGAGGATATTCAACATCTGCTATCTGTATGGGAAGAATCCATAGGCGATCAGTTAAGCCAACACAAACAGCCATCTATATGGAAGGAGTAAAAGACGGAATTCGCTTGATCCTTCCCGTCAAGCACTCCACAAATATTCTCTAGCCTATTGATCGTAATATCCTAAGATTTTTTAGGTTTACATTTTAAAAGCAGATCGTACACTGCAACAAGCTAGACACAAAACAGCTTAGCAAGGCATGAAGTTCAACCCAAACACCATTTCACGCTGTCTGACTTTGACGTGCCCAAAATAATAGGAGAAGATCCTAACCCCGATCATTATAGAAATGCTTACACACAAATCTTAGAACTAATTGGACAATAATTCTGAATCAAAATAAAGGTGTGTTAGAAAACGGTGGCGACGGCTATGTATTACTTAAAGTAAAAACCGGTTTATTGGAATATTATATCGATCATTACGGCATGGAAGTAGTAAACAGCAAATAAGAACTGCTGGCCATCCCACCTGTTGAAGCCAAAAGAATGGCTGAGTAATATAATTCGTCCTCTCGACGATGGGATCATGGCTGTTCCGATTTCAAACGAGCAACGTTCGAATGCAGCTGCAGAAGGATGTTATTCAAAAAGATGAACGACTTCTTTTTGAAGACGTTCATCTTTATTTTCATATAGAGATTTCCTCAAAATAAGTTGGGTCACGTATTATAATTTTTTTACCTGAAACTGTAATAATATTATCTTTCTTTAACTGATTTAACACACCGCTAACCGTTTCACGAGACGTTCCGGATATTTTAGAAATTCCGATTGTTGTCAGTGGACACGAAATGACAATCTCTTCACCGTTTTGTTCCCCTAAATCCTGCCTTAAATAATTAAGTGACTGAATTACCCGATCTTGTGCATTGGGGATTGTAATATATTGTATACGATGTTCATGAAGTTTTAAGATTAAAGAAAACTGCTGAACAACAAATATTAATTGTTTTTGATTGGCTTTCAACATATCTTCAAAAATCGCCGTAGGAATATAATATACATCTACATCTGTCAGTGCTTCTGCCGAGTAATCGTATCTTTTATCTGTAAACATACCGCCATAAGGAAAAATTGAATATCGTTTTACATAGTCCTCATATACTAAATTTCCACTTTGATTTACCCGCTCTAACTTTACAAAGCCATCTAGCATAAGGTAAATTCGTTCCCTTGAATCCCCTTCTAAAAATAAGAATTGACCCTTCTTATAAGTTCGCCAATAGACAAACTCTCTTAAGCTTTTTAATTTTTTTTCTGATAAATCAGCAAATAAATTAAACTGTTTTAAATTTTCCACTACATTCCGTTTATTCATAAATCCACCTCTCTTGTACTATAATAGAATTAATACGAATTTTATCATTTATCCTATGTACTGAGCAATTTAGCTCTCCATAAACTATAAATGACCAATGAAACAAGCAGGCCGAATTCGGGAGAAAAGATCAGCCCAAACTCGACCATATTGTTTAAAGAACAGTATTTTTTAATGTTATTTTATACAATGCACAGATCCCTCTTGTTTAGAAATAACCGTGCCTGCATTTCCTTCCAATGCTTCATATAGCTTCTCTAAAGAAGTAATAATGGCTTTTCGTTCTGAATTTGTATTAACAAAATGAATAGCAGCTTCAATTTTGGGAAGCATACTTCCCGCTGCAAAATGCTGTTCCTTTATATATCCTTCTAATTCATCAACGGTTACAAACTCTAACCTTTTTTGATTGGACTTATTAAAATTCACATACACAAAATCAACCGCAGTTAAAATGACAAGCGTATCGGCACCTACTAATTCAGCTAATTTCTGAGCGGCAAAGTCTTTATCAATAACCGCTTCTGTCCCTGTTAATCCCTCTTTAGAATGAATTACCGGAATCCCGCCACCTCCAACAGCAATGACGATATTCCCATCCTTCACCAGAGAATCAACCACTTTATATTCAAGAATGCTTACAGGTGCTGGTGACGGTACAACTCGTCTCCATCCTCTTCCTGCATCTTCTTTAAATACCACTTTTGTTTCCTTCATTAACTTTCTTGCTTCGTCCTCTGTATAAAAAGGCCCTATTGGTTTTGTGGGATTATTAAATGCTTCATCTTTTTCATCGACGACCACTCTTGTTACGATTGTTACCACATCTTTATTTATACTCTGCTTTCTCAATACTTTTGCAATCGCATTTCCCATCCAATAGCCAATCATTCCTTGGCTCATTGCACCACAAGTATCCAACGGCATTGCGGGGGTTTTTTCCGATTCCGCCGCTTTTTGCTGTAATAAAATATTTCCTACTTGCGGACCATTCCCATGGACAATTACGACATCCACATCATTTTCTATTATTTTTACAAGTTGCTCCGCTGTTTTTTCTAATGCTTCTTGTTGTGCCTTTGCCGTAGCGTTACCGGATTGTATAGCATTTCCGCCTAGTGCCACTACAATTTTTCTTCGTGCCATACTTAAACCCTCCAATTGTTTTAATTTCCAAAAACTTCAAATCGCAATATTCCCCGTAACTAATTCATAGATTGTGAACACTGCCAAAGCAGCAATAGCAACTGATAATATCAGTTCCACCTGAGTAAATACTCGCTTTGGATTATTTTGCTTTTGCAGCTTATAATAGATGAAAATACCTGGTGCATATAAGGCCATAGCTAATAACAAATAATCTAACCCAGCCGCATAAACTAACCAAATTACATAAATACTTGCAACTATACCAGTGACTATATTGATGGTTCGGTCTTTTTCTTTTGATCGCAAGCTATACTTCAATTGATAAAACGCTGAAAACACATAAGGAATTAAAATAGCAGAGGATGCCAGAGAAAATGCAAAATTATAGGCTTTATCCGAAATAATGAAGGTTAATAAAAAAAGTTGAATTAAACCATTTGTAATCCATAATGAATTTACAGGGGCTTTATTTTTATTCTCTTTCGCAAACCACTTTGGAAACAAACCATCTTTAGCGGCTAAATATGGAATTTCAGAAGCGAGTAAAGTCCACCCTAGCCAAGCGCCTGAGGCGGAAATAACCAAACCCAGGTTAATAAATGTAGCGCCCCATTTTCCAACAACACGTTCAAATAAATAGGCCATAGCTGGATTTTTTAAATTAGCAATATCCGCTTGCTGCATAAGCCCGAGAGATAACAATGTAATCAATACGTAAATAATAAGTGTTCCTATCAATCCAATGACTGTCGCTTTCCCGACATCACTTTTATTTTTTGCACGGCTGGATAGAACAACAGCCCCTTCAACACCAGTAAATACCCAGACAGTTACAAGCATTGTGCTTTTAACTTGGCTGCCTACCGCCCCCCAAGTAAAAGTACCGCCTTGTCCCCAAAATCCGTCTACGAATACATTGATTTGAAAGGCAAAGATTCCCACAATAATAAACACAAACACTGGTACTAATTTCGCGATTGTAGTTACTAGGTTTATAAGCGCTGCCGATTGTACGCCTCGTAAAATCAGCAGGTGAACACACCAGAGCAAGATGCTCGCACCAATAATCGATGCTATATTTTGACCCCCACCAAAAATTGAAAAAAAATAACCTAATGAACTAAATAGTAAGGTTGCGTAAGCTACATTACCAAGCCATGCGGCTACCCAATACCCCCACGCACTATTAAATCCCATAAAATTTCCAAATCCAGCTTTTGCATAACTAAAAATACCACCATCCAAATCCGGTCTTTTTTTAGTTAAATTCTGAAAGGATAATCCAAGTGCAATCATTCCGATTCCTGTGATAATCCACCCAATAATAATTGCTCCGGCGGCAGCTTCTTTGGTCATATCACTTGCCAAGTTAAATGCTCCACCGCCTATCATCGAACCGACAACAAGAGCTGTTAAAGTAAATAATCCTAGTTTCTTTTCTTCATCCACACTACGCTCACCTCTCTCTATTTGATAGTGTTAAGGAAAGAGAGAGAAAGAAGGAAGATTAATTCCTTCTTTACTCCATATTTCCTAAAGTAGCTGCTAAAACCGCTTTAATGGTATGCATTCTATTTTCAGCTTGATCGAATACTTTTGAATGCTTGCTGCGGAATACCTCATCGGTTACTTCCATTTCTCTCAATCCATGTTTTTCGTAAATTTCCTTCCCACACGTTGTTTCCAGATCATGAAATGCAGGTAAACAATGTAAAAATACAACATCATTATTCCCCGTTTTTTCAATCAGTTGCATATTTACTTGATAAGGTGAAAGCAGTTCAATACGTTCAGCAAATTTATCCTCTTCCCCCATAGATACCCAAACATCTGTGTAGATTACATCTGCGCCCGCAACAGCCTCTTCAATACTACTGGTTACCATTACCCGGTCACTAAATTTTTTGGCCAAATAAATGACTTCTTTTGCCGGCCATAATGATTTTGGCGCACAAATCCGAACTTCCATTCCAACGATTGAACCACCAACTAATAAGCTGTTAGCAACATTGTTTCGGCCATCGCCAACATAAACGAGCTTCACATTTCGTAAGTCCCCTATGTGTTCTTGGATGGTTAATAAATCCGCGAGCGTTTGGGTCGGATGCCACATATCCGTTAGACCGTTCCACACCGGTACACCCGAATTCTCAGCTAAAGATTCCACTGTTTTATGAGTGAAGCCGCGGAACTCAATTCCGTCAAACATGCGGCCCAACACTTTCGCCGTGTCTTCTACGGATTCTTTTTTACCAAGCTGAATATCACCTTTACCTAAATACTCGGGATGCGCGCCTAAATCTGTACAAGCTACTGTAAATGCGCACCGTGTACGAGTAGAAGTTTTTTCAAATAAAAGAGCTATATTTTTTCCTTCCA
>NZ_PNXQ01000017.1:7812-15403 GCF_005217525.1 Paenibacillus terrae
CAAGAAAACTTCTACCCTTTAAGCTTGAATTAGTTTTTCCCATATTTATCCCTGCTTTCTCCGTAATTTAAATATCTTTTCGAACGATTGGCATACTCATACAACGTGGCCCCCCACGGCCACGGGATAATTCCGAGCTCAATATTTCAATTACCTCGATACCGTGTTCACGCAATAAAGCATTTGATACATAGTTACGGTCATACGTAACAACTATTCCTGGCGCAATGGCTAATGTATTGGATCCGTCATTCCATTGTTCACGAGCAGAGGCTATTACATCTCCTCCTCCACAAGGAATAAGAACCAAATCCTTTAAGCTCAAAACCTCTTTTAGAGATTCCATTAAAGAGGTGTGATGGGTAATTTTAAGCGTTTCTTCATCCGGACCTTTTTCTAAAACATAAATATTCATATTTCCTTGCGGTCCTTGGATCGCTGAATGAATTGTAAACTTATCATAATCAACCATCGTAAATACGGTGTCTAAATGCATAAATGCCCGGCTTTTTGGAATTTCAATGGCTAGTACTCTCTTGAATTTTTCCTGACGGCTAAATAGATTTAGGGCTAAACGTTCTATGGCCTTAGCTGAAGTACGGGCAGATACACCAATTGCAATGGTTTCTTCATTTAAAATGAGCTCATCACCGCCTTCGATTGGAAATTCATAATTGCGATCCAGCCAAACCGGTACATTATGACTGATAAATCTTGGGTGATGTTTGATAACGTACTCCATAAACAATGATTCACGTCTTCGTGCAGTTTCTCTCATTTTATTAATCGTTAATCCATCACCAATAACAGCTGCAGGATCGCGGGTAAAATATAAATTTGGCATTGGAACTAAATAAAATGGAGAATGATCTTGCATAAATTCATATAGTTGCATTTTCTTGCTCGTTTCAATTTCGCTTTTCCGTACACCACTCATTATTTTTTGAATTAAATCTTCATTTGAGAAGGAAAGTAAATATTCTTTTAAAATTTGATGTGAAACATTCCCTTCTCCTTCAGCCCTTCCTTCTTCCAACATTTGGTCAACAAATTCTTCTCTCAGTTTTTTATCCACTAATGCCTCGGACGCGAGCTTTTCTAAATAAAGAACTTCAATTCCCCGATTGCGTAATGTTTGGGCAAAATAATCATGTTCTTTTTGAATCACCGGCAAAAAGGGAATATCGTCAAATAATAACGGTTGTAAATAATCCGGCGTTAAGTTCTCCAATTCTTGTCCCGGACGTTTTAATAAAACCGTTTGTAATTCCCCAATTTCCGAAGCAACATGCAATGGATGCTTCATTTGTCGTACCTCCTTTTTAATTTTTGATGTTTACAAGTGCATCATAAATGATCCATGCTTTCCGCCTCGTGCAAACGCCAACATTTTTGTTGAGAAATATTTCACGTTTTTATTTTTAAAATAATAAAAAAAATGTATTTTTATAATAGATTTTGTAAGTTTATCTGCGAAATCTATTTCATATTACGTATATTTGATGAATATATCTGGGCTTTAACTGCTGATCTAAAAAAATTACATTATCAACTTGCTGCTTATGTAGAATGCAAGCGTATCCACAAGAAAAAAGAACGAAGGAACGCCCGCAAGGTAGCTGTGATGCTTGAGCCAACAAGACATCACATCTACGGCATGCTCAAATTCGGGCACCCTACGCTCTTTAATTACTAAATTCAAGTAACCTCGTATTCTCACTTGACAATCAACTAGCTATTTTATCTAAAAATTAAATTAAATCTTTCTTCTAAAATCTTTCGATCCGATAGGGTTTGGGAAATGACAAGGCAGGTATCATTCCCGCATACACATCCTACCATTTCTCTCCAATTTGAATTATCTAATAAAACACCGATAACATTTGCATTGCCAGGCAACGTTTTTATAATCGTTAATTGATCAATATAATCAATCTTTACAACAACTTCTGTTAACTTCTTCTTTAACTTCAAATCAGTTTGCAAAGGCATTTCAGAGGAAACATTATATATCATAAATCCTTTCGGAGAAGCTATTTTTATTAATTTCAGCTCACGGATATCCCGTGAAATCGTAGCTTGCGTTACTATTACATCTTGTTCTGCCAATAATTCTACTAACTTCTCTTGTGTTTCTATTTCATATTCACTCACCAATTGCTTGATTAATCGTTGTCTTTTTTCTTTTTTCATAGCAAGACACTCCTTTTTATATTATAGCTTTATCATATCTTGCTCTAATTTTCTATTATTTACTATAAAGAGCAATACAGACTGTGTACCTTCTTTCATTTTTTCACCCCGGATGATTACATTTCTTAGTGCAACCTCTTGTAAGCACTACGCTACACTTCCTCCCATATCTTCTAATTCCAGAAATACACATAGTAAATACCCCAACGATTGGGCCATTCTGTAAACTAACTCTCTCTTTTAACCGATAAATACATATGCTGGATTTAGGAAAGGAGACACCTATGGAAAACATCGTGACATACGGTCATATCGAAATCATGCCTTATGAATTCGTTCGCCTTCATGAGCTTAAAATCTTAAAAACAGTCAATGATCATGCCCGAATGATCTGTACAGGCATCATCTCGGAGAAAAAGCGCGAGCTGTATGTACGTGCTTCAGATGAAGAGACTCAGGTCAAAGCTTTTGTTACAGACAAAAATGGCAATCGACAGCCCCTTTTTCGAGGCATTGCCCTGGATGTGGAGGAAAAAGTCGTTCACGGCGTTCATTACCTGACCGTCGAAGCCATATCTCATACCTATGAGCTAGATATTAAGCGGCATCAACGCTCTTTCCAGAACCCCAAGCTCACCTATACGGGTCTGATCGAAAGTATTGTATCGGACTACTCCAAAGCCGAAGCCATGGATGTTGTGTCCCATAAAAAGCCCATCGGCACCTTTATCATGCAATATGATGAAACCGACTGGCAATTTTTGAAACGGATGGCTTCCCACTTCTACTCTCCACTCATTCCTGCGGTGGGCTATGGGGTACCAAAGTTTTATTTTGGCCTGCCTATGGGACTCAGCAAGGGCGAAATACACTCCACCAATTATAAAGTCACCAAACGGGTCGCGGATTTTCAAACTGCCTCTGAAAACCATATTCCCGGCGTACGCGATGCTGATTTTATCCAATATGAGGTCGAGACAGAGAAGCTGCTGGAGCCTGGCTATGAAGTGACCTTCCAAGGCCATAAGCTGATCGTAGCTGAGGTGCTAACGGAGATAAAGGATGGGGTGCTGACCCATACCGCCAAGCTGTCGCCACGAAGCGGCTTACGTCCTATTAAAGACTACAATCGCTCCATTATCGGTGCTTCTATTCATGGCAAGGTACTGAACGTTCGTCGGGACAAGGTCCGCGCCCAGCTCGATATGGACGATCAGCAAGATCCGAACACGGATTACTGGTTTCCCTATTCTACCATTTATGCATCTGCGGATAACACAGGCTGGTATTGTATGCCTGAAGACGGGGACAGCATTCGTATTTATTTCCCCAGTTATAAGGAGGAAGAAGGATACGCGATCAGCTCGGTTAAAAGAGAACCGCAGCCTTCCGCTGGAAAATCTTCTGCCGCTACTGGACATGCGACTGCTTCTGCTTCGTCTGCCGGAGCAAAGTCTTCTTCAGCAATGTCCGCAGCAGCTCCTGCGCCTGATCGAATGGCTGACCCTGCCATTAAGACACTACGAACCAAATACGGCAAAGAAATCATGCTCGCCCCCGATCAAATCGTCATCTCCGGCAACGGCATGTCCATTGTCATTAACGATAAAACGGGCATTGATATTGTAAGCGGAAAAAATGTGAGTATTAGCGCGGCTTCGGATATCGTTATGAGTTCC
The DNA here is from genome assembly GCF_005217525.1 of Paenibacillus terrae. Taxonomy (GTDB): domain Bacteria; phylum Bacillota; class Bacilli; order Paenibacillales; family Paenibacillaceae; genus Paenibacillus; species Paenibacillus terrae_C. The sequence continues at coordinate 11,685 of NZ_PNXQ01000017.1, forward strand.
GGCAACATCCAGCTTTCCGCCGGAAAAATCGAGCTATCTGGTAAAGGCAATACTATTACGTTGGATGATAAAACGACCTTCTCCGGTACGGAAATCAAGATGAACTAACGGGAGGTTAGTAGATGGATAAACAAGCGGCGCTACACCATTTTAAGGAGCATCATTTTACACCCTTACTAGAGTTGCAGCTGGATACGCTGGAGAACAAGTTTTACCGTTGTCAGGATCAGCTCATTTCCGACTTCCAGAAATCGTTCAGGGATTTATGTATACACATTCTGAGCATGCAGCACCAAGAGCAAAAAGAACCGATTGGATATATCCACTACTCGTTCTTGCGCACTCAGATGCTGGAGCAATCCTACCTGTACATGGTCGAGGCTTATTCTGCTGAATGGTACGAAGATGATTCCGATTGCAAGCTAACCTATGACGCTTCATGGGCCTACGCACCGATGAGTACCATGTTGGAAGCCTTGGAGCAGGAGCGAAAAATATATATGGGGACAATCACTTCCGTGGACGTTGAACGACTGATGCTGGAATCCGCTCCCTTTTTCCACCAGTTTGTGAGCTCACTCCTGCGCTTAGGGTTGGCAGAAGCCGTTCAAATGCCTGAGTATCTCGCTATTCATAAAGCTGATCGTTTAGCCATCCGAACGGGCGAGTACAAGGATTTCAGCGAGAATCTATATGTCGAAGATCAGGAAGCGCTAGTTGCAGATGATGTGAGCGAACAATTGATGCAATCCAGCGAAGAAGAACCCTATGTCTACGAAAACCTAAAGCGGCTCTCTCTTCCCCACCTTCACCTGATCCAAAAGGATTTGCGCTATAACGATTTTAGCCACAGTGACTTACGGGAAAGCCAGTTTCACACCTGCATATTGATCGGGAGCATCTGGCAACGAGCGAATTTGGAAGGAGGCAGCTTTCAGGGGTGTCTCCTGACCGACACGGATTTTAGATATAGCGATTTGAGAGGTGCTAGCTTCAGCCGTGCCAGCGGACAGCCGCATCGGGAACATGGAGCTCGGGTGCCGGGGCTATGTGGACTGCGTTTTGAACACGCCAATCTGGATGGAGCCGATTTTACGGATGTACATTCGTTTGAACATGCGTATTTTGAGGGGGCTTCGATGCAAGGAACCCTTGTCCCGCGAAGATACCAACAGCATTGGAAGCTGAATGAAGCACAGCGTCAATCCATCGTATGGACAGAGTAAGGAGAAATGTGTATGCGCCATTATTATGTGCTGGTCGACGATCATCGTATTTCGCGCCAGATCGAACCTGTAAATACGGTTCTTTTTAAAACACCATTTGTTGGCATGCCCCCGGCTCAGGTTTTAGATGTTCATGCGACAGAAGATGCCGAGTATACAGACTGGCTGCCTTTTTCAGCCTCACAACCGCTATTTTCCGATCCGATGAAACGGATTCTGGAGCTATACAATCCACAAGCCCGTTTTAAACAGTTGTATATCGTGAACCGGGAACCTGGCCGCCAGGAATTATATTGGATTTCATCTGTTCCCTCTGTGGATGGTATTTCAGAGCAGACTGAATTTTATCCGCACGATCAAACGCTGAAACGCCTTGTGCTGGATAGTCAAAAGGTGAAAGAGCACCATTTTTTTCGACTGTCCAACGTGAAGGAACCTTATTTCATCGTTAGCTTGGAGGCTGCTGAAAGCTTGCTTCGTCGAAGTTTGAGTGGTTTTCGGCTACAGAAGCTAGAACTCTTATAAGGAGGTTCAATCTTGACGGAGCATTGGGATGAATTTTTTTTGAAGCTGCATTATCAACAAACGTTGAAAGAGCAGTTAAGCGGGGCGGAGAACGATGAAAGCTGGATGCTGGTATCTATTGAAGAAGCGATAAAGGGAATTTTGAAGGGCTCACTAACCCTTCCGGATCAGCAGGAAATCCGGTTTCAAGCCCTTCCTGTCTTCGAGGATCAACTTACCCTATCCCTGCCGGATTCTCTCATTCCAGAAGCTCGTGCCAGGCAGACGATAGACCCGTCGAAAAGCTTCATCGTTCAAGACAAGCTGGGCGGAATCCTGTTCGGACTGCACCAAAGTGGGCAAGATCTGGACCCCACGCAAATAGAAATCTATCAACAACAGATGATTGAGCAAACGAGTCGTGTACAACCGAGTATGAAGCTCGTGGATGAAAAGGCTCTTTCTATTCAAGATACTATCATCGGCTGCTATGAAGCTATTTTTCTAGTTTCCCCCTCCCCTTATTATCAGATTGCCTTTGTGCGTTCCTGGCATGGCAAGGCTGTGATCGGGAGCTGCCAATTTAAGCTGGAGGATGCCCCCTTATGGGTTCCCTTAACCTATGCCATGCTGCACACTGCGACATGGTCGGAGCTTTCTTAAATGTTTACCTTTTATCCAAGGAGGTGCTTATATGTTTTTACCCCTACTTATCAAGGCACTGGCCCAAGGTGCGCTCAGCGGGGAGCATTCCTATGTGGTCAGAGGAGCCAAGTTACAATGCAGTCAAGGTACAGACCCGGGTGTACTCAATACGATGTACAGCCACGGCGTCTACATTAAAGATAAACCCGTCCTGAGCGTAGAAGATGCCATTTGTGGAGCGAATATTAGCAAAATCAATGCTTTTGGTCTGTGTAAATTGAAGCAGGGTCTTCCCTGTGAACCGGAAATTGCGTTTGGGTCCAAGTGGACAGGCGGAAAAGAGGATGTGTTGGTGGAGGGTGCCCCTGCCCTGCTCAGTAATTCAACCTTAATGTGTAGCTGCACAGGTGTAACAGACGCGATATCCTCCTTTTTTGCTGGAGGCAGCACGGACAATTCCGCTACGGGATCGGGTGGTGGAGGCATCATTTCCATTACAGATGACGGACAGGATGGCTGATTTTATCAAGCAAGGAGAGTAAGGGATGAGCATCGTAGCGAAAGACCGCTTTACCTATCAGCACTTACATGTCACTTGGCCCTATGGCAAGCTGCGTCTTACGCACGTCCACATGAGTCATGAGCTGGGAGAACATGCCAGACTGGTGATCACGGGCAGCTTGGAAGCCGATCAGGCAGATACGATTATTACTAAAGCAAGCAGCGACGATAAGATCGAACTCTGGTATTCGGATGCCAAAGAACGGAAACACCCCTTATTTATGGGGCAATTGTACTGCGTAGATGTACAACACCTGCATCAAGAGATCGTGGTGAATCTCGACGTCATTTCTCATAGTTTCAAACTGGATACGCAGCTCAAAAACCGTTCTTTTCAACACATCCATCAAAAGTATGTAGACATTGTAGATGCGGTACTGGCCGATTATAAAGGCTCGGACAAGATTGATGAAGCTTTTGAGAAAAAAGCGACAGACCAGTTCATCATGCAGTATCAGGAGACGGATTGGACTTTTTTAAAACGTCTGGCTTCGCATGTGGGAGCCTTACTCGTTCCTAATATCGTTTCACACCATGCGCAAATTTGGATCGGTATCCCTCAGGCACGGCAGCATATTCAATTGAAAGAGGTTCCTTTTACGCTACAACGCAAGATCGCTCCCTATCTGGATCAGGAGGCGAACGGCTGGAAATCGGCTGCCATCGGGGATTACACCCGATATACCTTTGAATGGGATCAGATGCTGCAACTGGGAGACGAAGTCAAGCGCAATCACGAAACCTACGTCATCACCAAGCGTGAAGGCCAATTGATTCGTGGCT
>NZ_PNXQ01000017.1:15413-15725 GCF_005217525.1 Paenibacillus terrae
TTTTTGAAAAGTGGCCGTTTCCGCAATATATCCTCCTGCATGCTTAATACCTTCAAGTGTCTCATTACGCTCTAGAAAACCTTTCCCGGTGACGTTACCCGGCATGACGAAAGGAGTAGCCACCATGACTCCCATATCCGCTACATCGACAACCATATCCCATACACCTGCTACAAATTCTACACCCGCATCCCATTCTCCCTTGAGCGTGGCACCTACATTTTCCTTCACGCGTGCTCCGAGCACAGTTTGGATTCCCTTTTCAGCGACCTGCTTCTCAAAATCAGACAACAGCGGCTCAGGGTAGTATTG
>NZ_PNXQ01000017.1:15735-16688 GCF_005217525.1 Paenibacillus terrae
CTTTTGAAAAGTGACCGTTTCCGCAATATATCCTCCTGCATGCTTAATACCTTCAAGTGTCTCATTACGCTCCAGAAAACCTTTCCCGGTGACGTTACCCGGCATGACGAAAGGAGTAGCCACCATGACTCCCATATCCGCTACATCGACAACCATATCCCATACGCCTGTTACAAATTCTACTCCCGCATCCCATTCCCCCTTGAACGTGGCGCCTACATTTTCCTTCACGCGTGCTCCGAGCACGCTTTGGATTCCCTTTTCAGCGACCTGCTTCTCAAAATCAGACAACAGCGGCTCAGGGTAGTATTGATGGAGGGAAGCTTGAAGCTGAATTTCAGCACTCACGCTGTTAACTTCCTGTTCCAAATCCAGCGTATCGGTGGTTGTATTCAGGTGTAAGCCGTTGGTTCCTTGCAGGCGGATGCTTCCTGCCGAAAGACGAAGGCTGCCTGTAGCTTGAATTTGTATACGTTGGGTACTGTTCAGGCTGACACCATGATGGGTATTCATGGAAATGTACAGCGATCCTTCCTGAGCACTCATCGACAGCTCGGAGTTGCCCAAGGAGATTTCTTTGCCCTGCGGATTCGCAAAGGATTTCACGCCGGGATCGGCTGTTTTACGCTGGTGACGCTCTGCCGGGGATTCAGCCACAGCACCTTGAGCGGCGTGAGAGGAAGGGGGCGCAACGCTAGTTGGTTTCGTCCGCACGGATTGAATGACCATCGCATCATCTTCGTCTGCACTTGGAAAATACAGCTTCACCTGTGCGCCTTTTTCCGGCATGAGATACCAGACCTGATTACCTTCGGCAGAATAGGGGAACCATTGGGCATCTTTGGGATTCTGCTGATCGTCCATATCCAAATGTAGTCTAACCTGATTACGGCTGACCTCCAGTATTTTTCCTTCAATAGCGGCACCAATGATGGTTCGATTGTATATTTTAG
>NZ_PNXQ01000017.1:16698-16957 GCF_005217525.1 Paenibacillus terrae
ACCCCTTCCTCTCACGCCGCTCAAGGCGCTGTGGCTGAATCCCCGGCAGAGCGTCACCAGCGTAAAACAGCCGATCCTGGCGTGAAATCCTTTGCGAATCCGCAGGGAAAAGAAATTTCCTTGGGCAACTCCGAGCTGTCGATGAGTGCTCAGGAAGGATCGCTGTACATTTCCATGAATACTCATCATGGTGTGAGCCTGAACAGTACTCAGCATGTTCAGATTCAAGCTACAGGCAGCCTTCGTCTTTCAGCCGGAA
>NZ_PNXQ01000017.1:16967-18679 GCF_005217525.1 Paenibacillus terrae
TCGTTTTTTTTGACATGTCAAAAAGCTTATTCCTACTTGAAATTCAAGTTGGAATAAGCTTTTGAAAGTTTTTCAAGTGTGTCAAGTTGAATTGCCCTTATGGGGATTGACACAGACTTTATGGAGCTCTCTCTCTATAGTTTCTTATGAAGTAACAATGCGAATCACCTTATTACCGAAATAACAGCTTGCTAGGGTGTTAATTTAACACACAACATTCTCCTTCTGGTTTTCTAAATTGTAGTCTAAAGGCAAAATAAAAGTTCTATTCAGCTAAGACCAACTTCATATAATAGACATTTTTCCACTGCATTTTTATTTACAGTTATAATGTCCTCTTTTCTTTCCATTAAAACAATTTCTTTGTAATCCTTTATCAGGTATCCTTTAATAACACTTAATTTGCAATCACCTTCAAGGCGTTCTATTACTCGTTTGAAGAAATTCATCATTACTTTTAATCTAGGATCATGTTGATCAGTATAAATATGGCCCCCAGATACATTTATTACTTGGCCAACATTATTTATACTCTGCGCTCCCTTTTGCACATCTATTTTGAAATCATTCCAGCAGATACCAAACTCCGATCGAATATCAGGATCTTCGACTAGGTTAACTTTACCTTCGTGAATGCAGTCATTAGCTATATCTATGATTTTAGGTTTTAAAATTTGTATAATATCACCACTTTTATTAATGTCTATCTGCAGTACGAACTTTTGATAAATCCCGTTCACATAGGAAAGCCCAAGTTTACTAAAGTCTCCGTCAAAGAAGTAATTATTTACAGTCAGAGATTCACTTCTTCTTTCCAGCACTTTGTTGTAATTTTCGTCTAGCAATATAGCATTTCCTTTTGTCCCACTTAGTAAATTTCCTATGAACTGAATAAGCTTCAAGTCTCCACCAGGGTAAATAGTGACCCACAGGCCAAAATTCACATTCAGATCATACTCTTTAGAGATATCTTGGACGAAGTGTAAATTGGTGCTCACTCCAAAGGACTTGCAACTAAAATCTAGTGTATCTCCCTCACCATCTTCACTCTCTTCTTGCCTACTAATTTTAAGATCAACATTATCTTCCATTACTTTTCTCGCTTGTGAAATTAAAAATTCATCTGTTTCTTCTCTAGTTTGAAAATGAGTGTAGAAATAATAAGATAATTCCACTTTATTCTTCCCTCCAAAACCATCTTGTGATTTTACCGTCTTTTATAACAAGCAACTCTTCTAGATACTTTAAATCACCCTTTGGATTTGTTTTTCTTAAAACCTCATCTTTTAGATCATCTATGTTACCCTTAAAATTATCTAAATTTAATGCAATTCTTCTTGCCTGAGATTTGGTTTTACTTTGTATCTGATTAATAGCATTTTTTACTTTATCAGTTTCCGGCGCATAACAGTCAAAAACCTTACCTTCTATTATAAAGTCTGGGTTTGCAATGTCTTTTATTCCATGCCCATTTCCATGTTCCAATTCTTCTAATATCTTTAGGTCATACCCTTCCTCTCTTAATAATTTTGCTGTTTCAAATTCTTTCTCATGTCCAGGTGACTTGTTCTTGGACGTAAGCATCTCAATTTCTTTATCTGTAAGTGCTCCACCTTTAGGTAACGATGGTTCAGTTAATTTTGCATTTCCCGTCCCCTTATTGCTCTTACCCGTGTACTCCCCTGATTCTAACGCATCAATCTGTTTTTGTC
>NZ_PNXQ01000017.1:18689-18983 GCF_005217525.1 Paenibacillus terrae
TAGTTATACGGATATTCATCTTTCGGGCTACACTTTGCAAGTAACTACCCAAGGATTCAAAATTGGTCGGGAGACGTATGGCATTTGTTTTGAATTTTCCATCTCCGGCCTTCGCTAGAGCAGAGTCGGCTTTCGCTGTATCCCCGAATAATCCCGGCGCTCCACCTTTTCCACCGTTCTTTTCTTCCGCACCCTTGATTCCTTTAGAGAAGGAGGCTTCTTCTTTGCCCAGCTTTCCTAAATTCTTAGTGAGTTTGGCTCCTCCCTTGACGATTGTAATGACATCCACTCCAC
>NZ_PNXQ01000017.1:18993-19282 GCF_005217525.1 Paenibacillus terrae
TTCCACCTTTTCCACCGTTCTTTTCTTCCACACCCTTGATTCCTTTAGAGAAGGAGGCTTCTTCTTTGCCTAGCTTTCCTAAATTCTTAGTGAGTTTGGCTCCTCCCTTGACGATTGTAATGACATCCACTCCACGCTCTACAGCTTTTATGCTGTCATACCCTGCATCATAACTTTCTTGCTTCGTGTCTGTCAGCGGGTTTGGAATAAAATTGTTCCACTTTTTCACAAGAGGTTCTGTAAAACCATCCCAAGCCTTTTTCCCGTCATTGAGAAGTTCGTTCCCTGA
>NZ_PNXQ01000017.1:19306-19465 GCF_005217525.1 Paenibacillus terrae
GATCTCAGCGCTCACGCTGTTAACTTCCTGTTCCAAATCCAGCGTATCGGTGGTTGTATTCAGGTGTAAGCCGTTGGTTCCTTGCAGGCGGATGCTTCCGGCTGAAAGACGAAGGCTGCCTGTAGCTTGAATCTGAACATGCTGAGTACTGTTCAGGCT
>NZ_PNXQ01000017.1:19475-19822 GCF_005217525.1 Paenibacillus terrae
AGCCTCCTGGGGACTCTGCTGATCGTCCATATCCAAATGTAGTCGAACCTGATTCCGGCTGACCTCCAGTATTTTTCCTTCAATAGCGGCACCAATGATGGTTCGATTGTATATTTTAGGGACCATCAAGCCCGCCGACAGGGCGCACTCATACGACCAGGTCACCAAGCCACGAATCAATTGGCCTTCACGCTTGGTGATGACGTAGGTTTCGTGATTGCGCTTGACTTCATCTCCCAGTTGCAGCATCTGATCCCATTCAAAGGTGTATCGGGTGTAATCTCCGATGGCAGCCGATTTCCAGCCGTTCGCCTCCTGATCCAGATAGGGAGCGATCTTGCGTTGTA
>NZ_PNXQ01000018.1:0-16244 GCF_005217525.1 Paenibacillus terrae
GAAAATTCAAAACAAATGCCATACGTCTCCCGACCAATTTTGAATCCTTGGGTAGTTACTTGCAGAGCGTAGCCCGAAAGATGAATATCCGTATAACTAAAAGATCACCGATCCTCGCAACGGCTGGAGGTCATTATAAGTTTCATGATCTGGGTCCTGATGTCCCTCGTTCCAAAGCGGGTGCGAAGGTTTCGCCTGAGAGACAAAAACAGATTGATGCGTTAGAATCAGGGGAGTACACGGGTAAGAGCAATAAGGGGACGGGGAAAGAGCCTGATGTAAGTTATGGAAAAGTATATCCAACAAGACAAATTGATTTAGAGGCAGAAGGTCATATTATCGATAGAGTAAGAGATTTAAGAGGTAGACTCTCTAATAGACTAAAAGAAGATGGGAATTTTGCATACTCTGAAGTGGATATACCAGGAATAGATAAAAAAGAATTCTATGCACACAGTGGCTTGAATGGAGATAATAAAGCAAAGGACTATGCGGATTTCTCAATAAAGCCAACAAAAAAACCTAAATATGAGGCCACTAAAGCACCTGATAAAAGTGGGCGTATTTATAAAAGAGACATGGACACCGAATATAAAATATTAAATGATCGAAGATATAGGACAACAATTATCGGAAGACGAGAAAATAGACTTAACTTTACGCATTAAAGATGTACTAAGTAAGTTAAGTGTGGTTTAATAAAAATCAACTCCCCCAACGAGTTGAATGCTACTTGTTGGGGGAGTTTTTATGTCTCTTACTAGGGCGTATATTCAAACTACAGAACAAAGTTAAATCGTGGTAAATTAGAAGTATGAAGAGACGATACGAAATTCAAGATGATCCTTGGAAAAAGATTAAAGACGTGCTACTACCGGAACGAAAAAACAAGAATGTCGACCTGGAACAGACAATCGGTTAATGCTCAACGCGATGTTGTGGATCGCCCGGACAGGAGCGCCATGGCGTGATATGCCAGACTATTATCCTTCCTGATCTCGGTATACACCCGGTTTCGTCGCTGGCAAATCTCCGGTATCTGGGATCGGGTTTTAGAACATGTTTCGATGGAACCTGACTTCGAAAGTGTAATGATAAATGCGACGATCATTCGTGACCATCAGCATGGAGCCGGGGCAAAAGGGGGCAGTATTTCCAGACCATCGGAAGATCCCGAGGCGGACTGACCACTAAAATTCACGCCGTTGTGGATGCTTTAGGCAATCCGTTGCGCTTAGAGTTGACGGCCGAACAACGTCACGACTCGGTCGTGGGCTATGAAATGCTTAACTCGATAGGTTTAACCCAAAAACAAGTTTTGGCCGACTGGGATTATGACACGAATCGGATTCTTAAACTCCTGAAAGAGCAAGAGGCGGCTCCAGTGATTCCCAGTACCGTCGAGTACAGCGAAAATGGGACAAAGAAATCTACAAAGAACGGAATTTAGTAGGAATTATTTCCCTAAAAAAACCAAACATTACCTTCGCCTAGCGACTCACTTTGATAAATTGACATGTACCTTCAAGACTTTTTTGACGTTGGCATCGATTATGATCTGGCTTGCCTAGGTTTGAATACACGCCCTAATAAATCAAACATTTAATAAATTATTCAAAGCTTATTCCTACATAATTACGGTAGGGATGAGCTTTTTTATTAAATAATGACTTGCCCCTCCCCATTAGAGTTAACACGGGAGGGGAAGCACTCAATGTCAAATTGGCCAAATTGGTTTCAAGAAGCACTACGCCAACGTCTTTATCAGTTAGAATTAGCCAGTGAGCAACAGGCTATCAGCTAAGTCAGAACAAACAGAGTCCATGTATATCACAGATATCTACAAAATCCACTTTTTCATTTAAACCTGCTTTAATGTTTAAATCAGGACAGAATCATTCATGTATTTTCTTCAACTCAAGCTAGACTCGCATAAAAATGCACCCCCTAGCATACATCGGACAAACCAGGAGGTTTATTCCAATATCTATTCTAGAGGGTGCTCTTCAAATACAGCAAGGGAATTTGTTTTACCCTTTTACCGACCCGGCTGCGATTCCTGCAACAATCCGGTCACTCATGATGAGGAACACCAGCAAAATGGGCAAAATGCTGATCATCAACGTAGCTCCGATAGCTCCCCAATCGGTCGTATATTGTCCAATAAAGTTCTGAACGCCAACAGTCAGCGTTTTGTTTTCGTCCGAGCTAATGAACGTATTGACGAAAATAAATTCATTCCAGTTGTAGATCATGTTAATAATGGATGTCGTTGCCATGACTGGGGTCGTCATGGGCAGCACAATCCGGAAGAACATCCGGTTGACAGAGCAGCCGTCCATAACCGCTGCTTCTTCCACTTCCCGCGGCAGGGCGTAATAGAATCCCAGCAAGATCATCATCGTTGTCGGCAGGTTAAAAGCAACATACGACAGGATGATGGACAGCGGCGTATCGGTCAGATGCAGCTTGAGAAACATACTGAACAACGGAATCAAGGTGGCATGGACCGGAATCATCAGTCCGACCATAAAGAGTCCGAGGACCAACTGGCTTCCTTTCCAGCGCATACGTGTAATCGCAAATGTTACAAAACTAGCCAGCAGCACCGTCAGTGCCACAGATATGACCGTAACCAACACACTATTGAAAAAATACCGCCCGATATTGCCGCTGGTCCACACATTCACATAGTTTTCCCAATGCGGCTGGGACGGGAGTGCAAACGGCGGAAGATTAAACACTTCCTGATTATTTTTAAGCGAGAAAAGCATCAGCCACAGCAGCGGTAAAAGCTGCGTCACCGCCAAGATGATCAAAAGTGTATACAAAGCGGCATAACCGACCCGAGTTAACATTCTGCCGCGGGTAGCGACTCCAAGCGGATAGCTGGCGGCTGCCTGGGTTTTCATATCCGTTCCTCCCTCTTCCTGTCCTTTGTTATCCACTCTATCTATTCACATAACCGTATTATGAATACTGGATTGTGTCGCCAGAAGCGGTAGCCTTGCGAATCAGCCACGTAGCGACCAGACAGATGAACAGCAGAGCAAAGGCTGTAGCGCTTCCATATCCAAAATCAAAGCTGCGGAACGCCTGATGGTACATGTAAGAAGCCATCACTTCACTGGCTCCGTTCGGCCCACCGTCAGTCATGACGTAGATGAGGTCAAAATATTTGAGCGAGCCGACAATGGACAATATAATCGTAACGTTAATCACCTCGCGCAGCAGAGGCAATTTGATACGAGTGGCAATTTGCCAGGCACTGGCTCCGTCGATCCGAGCAGCCTCCACCAGTGTTTCGGGAATGTTTTTCAGCCCGGCATAATAGATCAGAATATAAAAGCCTGCATATTGCCAAATAATCGGGATGAACAGGGCAGGCAGCACCAAAGACGGATTAGCCAGCCATTCAGGCGGGTTGTGCACTCCGACCGACGTCAGTAAGGAATTCAGCACTCCATTCGTCGGATGATATATTTTGAGCCACAATTGCGCTATAGCTACAGAAGACAGTAGCATTGGAATCAGATAAATTTTTCGCAGCAGATTCGCTCCCTTGATTTTCCCTGACAAAATCATCGCAATGACCAGATAACCGATCAGACTGACGCCTGAAAACAAGGCCAGCAACAGCGAGTGCCAAGCACTTTGCCAGAACGCCGTGTCTGTGAACAAATGCTGATAGTTGTCCAGCCCTACGAAAGTCATAGAGCCTATGCCATTCCACTGATTCAGGCCGTAATAGGCGGTGAGCACAATGGGCACATAAATCACAGTGAGTAACAGCAGCAGGGAAGGCAACACATACAGAGCAATGACAAGCTTATTGGACATGACCTTTTCCACGACCGGACCTCCTTAGGTGGTCAATTTCAATTTCCTTTCTCGATGGCAGCCTTATGCTGGTCGGCAAATTGTTGCGGTGTAACCGCTTTGCCAAACAACGCCTGAATCATATTCAAATGTACCTGCGCCGCATTCGGCTTCATCTGTACATCGGCGAACAATGTAATGCTGCTGGCTTGATTCAGCTCATTCAGCAAATCGACATACAGCTTGGGCAAGCTTCCTTTGGAGGTGTCCACTTTCGTCGCAGGAATAACTCCCGCCTGCGTTACCGATTGCTCCCCCCACTTGACTACGAAATATTCAACGAAAGCTTTGGCCTCTTCTTTCACCTTGGAATTTTCAGAAACGAACAAGCCTACTCCCGGTCCTCCGACCCAGCTATTCACGTTGCCCTTGCCGCCTGCAACCATCGGAAATTTAAAAAAGCCAATCTGATCCTTAAATGCTTGCGGGATAGCGGGATTGGTCGTAAAATTAGGCAATTCCCAAGTACCCATTAAATACATAGCCGCCTTGTCGTTCATAAATTCGGATTTTCCTTCATCATTGGACAAGCCGTTAAATCCTTTGTTAAAGGCATTCATATCCACGAGCGTCTGAATTTCAGATGCCGCCTGAATTAAACCAGGGTCATCGAACGAGCCTGAGCCGTCAATCGCCTTTTTCAGTGTATCGTTACCCGCTATACGGTCCGCCAGATACAAATACCAGAGCGAGCCAGTCCAGCGGTCTTTATTGCCCAATGCAATCGGTGCAACTCCATGATCCGCAAGTGTTTTCACAACCTGCTTAAATTCGTCATATGTCGTAGGCACTTTCAGGTTGTATTTTTGAAATATGGCTTTGTTGTAGTAAATGGGTGAAATGTTCAATTCAATCGGAAGCGCATACGTTTTTCCGTCCAGCGCATAGGCTTCGGTCGTTCCTGGTACGAATTTGTCCTTTAGCTTGGAGCCATTCAACAGTTCATCCATTGGCGTAAATAATCCGCCTTTAACGTAAGGCTCCATAAAGCCCGCTGCCCAGGTGATGCCGATATCCGGCAATTCATTGGAAGCCGACAGCACTTTGAGCTTGTTTTTGTATTGTTCATTTTCCAGCACTTCCTGCTGAATGATGACATTCGGATGATCCTTTTGGTATTGATCTATAATTTGGGTCACAAGCTTGCTCTGCTGTGCCGAGCTTCCCTCTGGCCACAGGTGCATCATTTTGAGCGTAATCTTCCCGCCTTCTCCATTGGAACCCCCTTTGCCATCCTTACCAACACCACAACCGGATAGCACCAGCATCAATGATAGCATCAGGGTCAACCCAGCAACCCATTTCCGATGTGAGCGCTTACGTAAACCATACTCGTTGGACATCGTTAGACCTCCGTTTTTGTAATTTAATTTTTTTGTAACCGTTATCATTTGTAAGTTTAGCACTCCATTCCAGCTTCCAACAGGGTACGCTGATTGGGTATAATTCCACTTTTATTGGGTTATGAGCTGCCTATGCTGTCAGTGAATATCCTCTGGCCCTTTACGCATCTGCTGCCTGTAGCGGCTGGGACTTACCCCCTCGGTCGCTTTGAACACTTTAATAAAATATTTATCTGTCCGGTAGCCTGAACGCTCTCCGATTTGCGCAATCGTTAACTGGCTATGCAGCAGCAGCTCCTTGGCCCGTTGGATCCGCAGCCGATGCAGATATTCGCTGAAGGACAAACCGATTTGCTCCTTGAACAAAACACTGAAATAGCTGGCATTCAGGTGTACATGCGCGGCAGTCTGCGCCATCGTAACGGATTCGTGAAGATGCTCCGCCATATAGATAAAGGCACGCCGTATCGGATCACTAAGAGTAGCCGCTTGGAGGTCAAGCTCTAGCAGAACAGGGTCAGCCAGCTTTTCGAGCTTCTCATACCGCTGTCTTTCCTCCTCCAGCCGGAGCGCTTCATCTACCGCTTTCAGCAACTCCTGCTTATCAATCGGTTTGAGCAAATAATTGACAGCTCCCAGGCGAAGAGCCTGCTGGACATAATCAAACTCTGCATAGCCCGAGATGACAATGATCGCCGGCCGGCGTGAATCCCGTTCCAGGGAACGGATTAAATCCAGTCCGCTGAATTCCGGCAACCGGACATCTGTAATCAGCAAATGAACCGTTTCCGCCCGCAGCATCTGTAATGCTTGCAAACCATCTGCCGCTGTCACAATTCTGTATTTTCCGGCGGCCCATTGCTCCAGTGTCTGGTGTATCCCCTGACGTGTTCTCTGTTCATCGTCTACAATGACAATGGTTTTGGATGAAGCATTCATTCCTACCGCCCTCCATATTCATCAGGAATTTCAAAAGCGACCACGGTTCCTTCCTGCGCAGCACTATGTATCAGCACTCCGTCCGTTGGATCAGATACACTGCCATAATAGAGGGCAAGCCTGCGCTGCACATTAACCAGTCCGATACCTGTCCCCTTGCTCTGGCAGGCGGCCCCCCCTGCCAGCGCTGCACGCACAGCCGCAAGCTCCTCCGGTGTCATGCCAGGTCCATCATCTATGACCGCGATCTTGGTCCAACCCGGTTTTACTGCAGGAGTGACACGGACTTCAACACGGCCGTTGCCAATGCGATTTTCGACGCCATGCAAAATGGCATTCTCCAGAATCGGCTGGATCAGCAGCTTAGGAAGCGGAATTGAGGCCGACTCAGCAGGCATATGAATTTGCCAGCTCAGACGTTCACCCAGACGCATCTCCATCAGTTCCAGATAACGGCGAACTTGTGCCATTTCTTCCTTGAGTGTCACCCAAGAGTCATGGTGAGCCGGTTCAATAATATAACGAAACAGCCGTGACATGGACACCATTAGCCCGGCAAGCTCCTCCTCTCCTTTTTCCTGTAGCGACCAGTTGAAGGCATCCAGCGTATTAAAAAGAAAATGCGGGTTGATCTGTGCCTGCAGCGCTTTAAGCTCGGTTTGGCTTTGCAAAACCTCCTTCTCGCAAATGACACGGATCAATTCATTAATGTCAACAATCATCGTGTTGTACTCTACATTCAATTCCCGCAGTTCGACCGCTGATGCCGGTTCTGGATTCAGGGTCAATGCCCCTTGCCGTGAACGACGCATCGCCTGAATCAAATGGCCTATCGGTCTGGTAATCAACGTAGACAGCATAAAGGACATGAACAGGAATAACACGGCACCAAAGGAGGCGGAGATGATAAGTGTAGTCCGTAAAACTGTAATTCCGTCTGTGACGACGCTAACCGGAATCAGGATTAGCAGCGACCAGCCGGTTCGCTCGGATTGCTGAATCGCCTTCACATATTCCCGCTCTCCAATATGAACCGTCTGTGTCTTGCTGTGCAATATAGCTGACAAATCCGTCTGGTTCAAGGGTTCACCCGACAGCAGCTGGCCCTGACGATCTACAAGCAGCATGGTTTCATCCGCTTCTTCATTGACCGCTGACGCATCATTCAACCTGAAATAACTGCGCTCCATGCGGGTAATCAGATATCCTCCACGCGAAAACCAGCGATCCACCAGGCTCACCTGCCGAATCGCCAGCAGCGACCGGGAGTCCTCGGGATCAATGCCGATCCAGACTAATCTTCCTTTCATCTGATTCGCTTCCCGGATGTCCGTCTGTCCGATGCGGTCCACCAGACTGCCCTCTCTAATCGGAAACAACATCTTCCCTTCGGCGGTATACAGCTCCAGCGAGCCGACACTCGGCATATAAGCCTGATAGCTATGCATCATTTGCAGTAGTGATTGACGCTGCCGAAAAGACACCTTCCCCCCGTTGCGCTCCTCCAGTAAAATATGCTGAACAGACGGATGATTCGCCACCTGCTCCGTCAGGCTGTCCATCTGGCCGATCAATGCATCCAGCCTGCCGCTTGCTTGTACCGCGGTCTGACCAATATGCCGCTCGGCACTGTTTTTCAACAGGTGAGAGACATTGAGGTAAATGAACGCCCCCGCCACACTCATCATAATGAGCATTACCAATATAAAGCCGATAAAAATCTGATTACGTAACGTGTTTAAAGGTTGGAACCTTGAACGCATATGCCTTCTCCCCCTGGACCATCGCAGCAAAATGGGTAATGATAACGTTTTCTATTTCTCTATTCTATCGCATCGCTCCCCTTTGTTGTCGTATTATTAGCAGAGATTAATCAAAATGGACAGGAATGATATGAAATAGAAAGGTTGTAGGGTAATTGAGAAAATGAGGATACTCCCTGGAACCATTACGTTCGATAACACAAGCAATAATATTTTTAGCCGCAGGCAGTTATACATATTAAAAAATTCCATATTTTTTAGGTTTATTTGCTACACTGTAGTAGCATGGAGTTATAAAATTGTGGGAGGTTTATATGCCAGATTTTTTGCTTGTGCTATTCTTGCTTAACTTATCTTTATTTCTTTTGCACGAAATGGATGCGATAAGACATTCTGAGTGGAGATTGTTTATCGTACTGAAAGATATGGAAGATTCTAAAGCCTATAAAGTCTTCACATTTATTCACCTTCCTCTTTACACAATAATACTATCTTTACTTTTCAGCCAATATCAGACAATTATTTTTTGGATTCTAGATTTATTTTTAATCATCCATGCAATCCTGCACCTATTTTTTGAAAAGCACCCCCGTAATGGATTTAAGAATACGTTCTCTAGATCAATTATTTATCCAATGGGAATTCTTGCGGTAATTCATTTATTATTACTATTTATGATTGAGTGAATGCGAACACAAAATGTTTGAAGTTATTACTCTAACGGGAAACGTTAAGATTAGTTTAATAATCACGTGACCGCCTATACCTAATGGCGGTCATATTTTTGTTCAAGAATCAACAAAGTACGATAACAAACCCAACAACAAAAAAGAGGGGCTCGCTGCCCCTCATTACCAATTCCGCCAATTCATTATGCTCCCGCACTAAATCGACATGTGTTGAGATGACTGGGAGTGCAGGCTAGTAAAGGAATTGTTTTTTTATTATAATCGATCATCAAACATTAATTGTATTTGAATACCGAACGGGTCTTCAATAATACCGTATGCTGTACTGAACACATTATTAGATAATGGAACAATAATTTTCACTCGATCATCTGTAATTAAGCTATTATAAAAATGCTCTATTTCTTCCAAGTCAGCACTTTGAATACATAATGAAGTGTTATTACCAACTGTATATTCTTCACTGTTATTCAGTGTATCTTCTGCTACCATTATTTTTGTACTTCCGATTAATAAGACAGAGTGAGAAATATAATTCTTATTTTCATCAGTAAGCTGGATGGAGCTGTCACGTTTTGCTAGGTCTTGATAGGTAACAAGTAACAATTCCTCTGCGTTAAAATGGTTTTTGTAGAAATGTATAGCTTCTTTTGCCTTTCCGTTCATTGATAAGAAAATAGCTATTTCTAATGTTCTGCTCATGCTACCAATCTCCTTTTATATAATGATTTTAGGCAAATATCTTATACATTTGATATATTCCCTTAAACTCATTATCATATATAAAGGTATCAAAATATGACACCTTTATAAGGAGATTTATTATGAAGAAATCAGAAAGATTAAATGACATGATAAGATACTTAAACAGTCGAGAGTTCTTTAATTTACAAGACCTGATGGATAAATACAATATTTCAAAAAGTACGGCGCTGCGTGATATTAGTTCATTGGAACAGTTAGGTATGCCTATTTTTTCGGAGCATGGCAGACATGGACGATATGGTATCTTAAAAAACAGATTGTTATCCC
This sequence comes from Paenibacillus terrae, assembly GCF_005217525.1. Lineage (GTDB taxonomy): Bacteria > Bacillota > Bacilli > Paenibacillales > Paenibacillaceae > Paenibacillus > Paenibacillus terrae_C. The sequence goes on from NZ_PNXQ01000018.1 coordinate 9,646, forward strand.
CTATTATTTTTACTATGGATGAAGTGTATGCTCTGTACTTTGCAATGTTGACGCTAGAATCTTATCAATCAACGCCATTTCATTTAAGTGTTAATAAACTAAATGAAAAGTTTGAAAACTGTCTTTCTAGACTACAAATCGAGCAGATTCATAAAATGAAAAAAGTCCTACAATTTGAAATATATCAGCATCATAATAGGAGTCGTTTTTTAGATCAAATTCTAAAAAGCATTCTTAATGAGAGTAACTGCAAGATTCAATATTTAAAAAATAACCAGAAAAAAAGTTACCATGTTCAATTTTTCAAAATTTCCGCTAAGTTTGGTCAATGGTATGCTACTGGAATAGAGTTAAATACGGATAAATATAGAGTTTTCAGATGCGATCGAATAACTTTTATAGAAGAAGAGCAAATCAAATCTCACTTTTCTATAGATGAACTCATTAGTCGTTCATTAGAAATGTATCAATCTGAGAAAAGTATTGACTTTGAAGTAGAGATTCTAGAACAAGCAAAGGATATTTTTTATAAAGAACATTATCCTTCTATGAACATAGAACATGGTCATAAAACAGTCATTAAAGGATTCTATAATCCAGGAGAAGAGGAGTTTATAGCCAACTATTTTATGAGATACGGTAATTCTGTTAGATCAGTGAAGCCTCAATCATTAAAGCAAGCTATTCAAGATAGAGTAGAGAATCTCTTAAATCACTATCACAAATTATAAAATACCATCGATACTGATGGACAAATGCCACTGTAGAAGGTTGAACTAATCGGATGAATTCCTCCTCTACCTGAAGTTTTCTGCATACTCATGCAGAAAAGCGTCTAGCTTGCGGGGCTCTCTACCGAGCAAATGCTTTACAATGTCCGTTGGTCTTTCCGGAACCACCGTAGACATAGTTTGAATTTCCACAACGTGGTTCGCAAGCCAAGGAGGCATATGCCCGTGCTCGATGAGATTGCGGAGTAGTGTTTGGGGCTCCATATTGATATAGCGTATCGGCCGATCAAGCAGGATGGATAGTTTACTCGCGATCTGAGGATAGCTAAAAATATCCGAACCGGTAAGCGTATAGATTTGGCCAGATACCTCTCGGTTGGTCAGAACTTCTACGGCAACATCTGCGATATCGCGACAGTCAATGAAGTTGCAGGGTGAATCGCCCATGCAGCCGAAAAAAGCATTTTGGGTTGTGACCGTTGGTGCAAAACGCAATAAGTTTTGCATGAACGCATAGGGGCGTAACACGGTGTTGGTGATACCCGATTCGCTAAGGATTTTCTCGATTTCGTAATGCCAGCCCGCCACTGCTACTGGAGAGCTCTTCTCAAAGGCAGGGCTGGATATCTTTACGATGTGCTTAATGCCAGCTTTGACGGCAATCTGAATAATCGAAGTTTCTAATTCAATTTGTTGTGGACTATTGGACATTGCAAGAAAGAGCTGGTTAGCTCCTGCAAAGGCGTGGCGCAACGATTCTGGGTCGGAAGCATCTGCCGACGCGACCTCGATCGTCGACCGGCCTTTATCCCCGATCTGAACACGCAACTTATCAGGCTCTCTGCTCAGCGCCCTGGCGGGCACGCCAAGATCTATCAAACGTTTCAAAAGCGCACTACCTATCGTACCTGTTGCTCCAATAATAACTATCATCTTTTATCTTCTCCTTTAAATAAAAAATTTGTTGTAACAGCAAGACGCCACCGCCATATCACGATCGTGCTTGCTATGAGTCCAGATAACGGGAAATCGATCCAAACACGATCCACCCAGGTCAAGTAATCTCTCGGAATAATAATTCCCAGTAAATCAGATGTCACCCATGCAGCGAATAGGCCCAACAAAGCTCCCGCCAACGCAAACATTCCTACCACAACCAAGCGAGGTGCGCTAATGATCCACTGTTTACTGCCTCCTCGGCTACACAGCCAAAGGCCAAGAATTAAAGCCACCAAGGCCGATGTTCCGCCGATTGTGGTCAAGGCCCCTATTTGGAGCCCTTTGTCATTAGAGACCAATCCCCCGATACCTGCCATAATGGCAGGAGCAACATAGGCCATTACAACTTCACGCCACAGTACAAAAGTCTTTGCTCTGGAACCAGCACCCTTGATGCCGTAAACACCATCTGTCTGATTCGGATAGTTTATCTTGTTCATTTAGTTGCATCCATCCTCTTTTCTTTTAAATGGTTCAGCAATGATTTTAGCTCTACATAATTAGGGAGCTAACTATATAAGGATGAAAATAGGCTAGGTTCACTAGCCCGTTCTACTCATTACTGATGTGATCCTTTGATCCGCCTGGTTCCTCCGTAAGTGCTGAGATGCCTTGTGTAACTCGGCCGAGCAGCTCAAGAAATACGCTTCGCTCCTCGATACTGAGTGAACCCACCATGGCTTCCAGCCGCGCAAAATGTTCGTGAGCCATTTCACGGAGCTTCTTCGCTCCTTGCTCTGTCAATTTAACCGCTTTCTGACGGCCATCAACTGAACTTGATCGCCGGGAAACGAAGCCATCTCGCTCAAGAGTATTGATAAGACCAGTCACTGTAGCACGTGTTACACCTAGATGCTCTGCCAATTGCGAGGGCAACACTTCTCCTTCGTTATCTTCAAGATCAGCTAATAAACGGTACCTCCCTGTAGATAAACCAAATCTGGAGAAATGAACCTCCGAAGCATGACCAAGCTTGGCTCCCGCTGACATCAGCCTGGACGCGACAAGCACAGCCTGTGCATCTACGTCTAGATTATAACGATCAATCTGACGTTGGGATTGTACAAGCGAGGGAATAGCATTAATGTCTTTTATTACTTTATCATCGTTGTTCATGTTTTTAGTATGGATCCTAATTACTTTTGTGTCAACACATTTTTTACAGAGTCGTCCACACCCCCAACAAACAAGCCAAGAAACTATTAATAAGAGCATTCCTTATTTATATGAATTTTATGAACTTGTTTGAAGGGATATTTGAACATAAAATGAAATTGTAATCGGTTACAAATATACTCAAATAAAGGAGGAAGCAAAAACATGAAGAAAAAAGGGATGAAAAAGACATTTTTCGTCATTGCCTCCCTCGTAATGAGCTTTTCACTATGTGGCTATACTCCCGCTTCGGCAGATGCAGCCAGTGTGAAAGGATATTACCACACCGCAGGAAGCAAGATTGTTGACGAATCCGGGAAAGAGGCGGCTTTTAACGGCCTGAACTGGTTCGGTCTGGAAACCTCTAATTACACCTTGCATGGACTGTGGAGCCGTTCAATGGGCGACATGCTGGATCAGGTGAAGAAAGAAGGCTACAATCTGATCCGTCTGCCTTACAGTAATCAGTTGTTCGATTCTGGCTCCCATCCAGACAGTATTGATTATTACAAAAATCCTGACCTTGTAGGATTGACTCCGATTCAAATTATGGACAAGGTGATCGAAAAAGCTGGACAACGCGGTATTCAGATTATCCTTGACCGTCACCGTCCAGACTCAGGTGGACAATCCGAGCTGTGGTACACGTCCCAGTACCCTGAGACTCGCTGGATCAGTGACTGGAAAATGTTAGCTGAACGTTATAAAAACAATCCTACCGTCATCGGTGCAGATCTGCACAACGAGCCACACGGTCAGGCAAGCTGGGGGACCGGCAATATCTCCACAGACTGGCGTCTGGCGGCACAGCGCGCTGGGAATGCGATTCTGTCCGTGAATCCGAATTGGCTGATTCTCGTCGAAGGTGTGGACCACAATGTACAAGGCAACAATAGCCAATACTGGTGGGGTGGCAATCTGACAGGTGTAGCCAACTACCCTGTTGTTCTGGATGTACCGAACCGCGTCGTATATTCTCCGCATGATTACGGCCCCGGTGTGTCCTCGCAGCCATGGTTCAACGACCCGAACTTCCCGTCCAACCTGCCAGCCATCTGGGATCAAACCTGGGGCTACATCAGCAAGCAAAACATAGCTCCGGTGCTGGTCGGTGAATTTGGCGGTCGTAATGTCGATATGTCCTCAACTGAAGGTAAATGGCAAAATGCACTCGTAGACTATATTCGTGCCAACAATCTGTACTTTACTTACTGGTCCCTGAATCCGAATAGCGGCGACACAGGCGGGCTGCTGCTGGACGACTGGGTTACCTGGAATCGTCCAAAACAGGATATGCTGAGCCGGATTATGAAGCCTGTCATCTTCGCAGCGGAGCAAGCGACAGCAACCGCCGAATAAGCCTGTCATCCATGCATCGCAGGTGTATGATAGCAGCCCATCTTTCAAAAGCTTATTCCCACTCAAGAGATGAGTCAGGAATAAGCTTTCTTTTACATAGAATCTGATTTTTTATTATTAAACATATTATTCTATTGTTTATAATGTTTAGGTATAAATTTACAGTATTCAAATACATTTTCATTGTTATAAATCTCAAAAACTAATTCTTTTGCTTGTTATTCAATTCATATAAAGCTCTATTAACAAGTTGATCAGCTTGGCGAGTTGTTTCAGGTAAACGGTATCGAGGAGAAATCTTTAATATCCATTCACAGGCTGTAGCTAGTGATATTCGATGACCAATAGAAACAAAGATCGGTTTGATATGATTCTGTGTTCTAAGAACACTCCCAATTTCCTCATCACTATCGACAAGAGGAGAACGCTCTCCCCTCATTTTTCAGCCCCAACAACAAGATCGTACAACACAGCCAAACAAAAACAACTTGCCATCCCAATCGTTCGTACAACAAAAAACCGTTGCCCGGTTGATGATGCAGAGCGTGCAATCATGCACACTTACCATTCAACTGGAGACGGTTATTTGTCGGTACTCTAACTTTGCAGATAATCCCTCACATGGGCGACCGCTATTTCAGGCATTTCCGACCCTTTTATCGACTATCACAAAGACGTTGAAATGACTTTGAAGCAGACTGACCTATCAGGTTGGCCCGAATTTGTACAAAATAGGCCTCCCCATAAATAACGGGGTGCGTATTGCAGGAGCTTAAGCATCCATCAGCCGCCCACTGCCCAGGAGCGCTCTCCTGATGGCCTCGACCGCTCCAATCGCGCCCGCTTCGTTGCCGAGTGCCGCCTTGCGAATGTCCACAGCAACAGGACTTAATGCGCAGACACGTTCGGCCAATTCGCCAGCATATTCCGCATTTTTCTCCACAACGCCGCCACCCAGCACAACAAGCTGTGGATTAAGCGTGATGGTCAAGTTGGCGATGGCAACGGCCATCAGATGATAAGCCCGGTCCAACACGCGGGCCGCGAGCTGACTGCCCTCTGCAGCCGCCGCGAAGACATGCTTTGCCGTGACCGAACCGCCAGCCGCCTGCAACGCGAGAACCGGACACAGCTCCCCTTCTTCCAGACAACGCGCCGCCTGTAGCCCGATACCAGTACCGGAAGCTTGGTTCTCCAACGCTCCAAACCTCTCCAAGATGCCGCTTGGCCCTACAGCCAACGCCCCTCGGTCCGGCTCAATCACCAAATAACCAATCTCCCCGGCGGAGAAGGCCGCTCCTCTATAGATCTGCCCATTCAGGTACAACGCACCGCCGATGCCAGTGCCGACCGTGATCATTACAAAATGCTCACAGCCAGCCGCTGCACCCTTGCACTGCTCCCCAAGCGCCGCCATGTTCACATCATTGTCCAGCACCACGATTCCTTCATAGTTGTGCGCAATCCACGGGCGAATATCCTCTGCCGCCCAGTCCAATGCAGGTGCGCTGGACAGAATGCCTGTCTGCTCGTTCATCACTCCCGGCAAGCCGATACCCACTCCAGCCAGTTTGGAAAGTTTGGTTCCATGGGCTTGGCAAAATTGCCCCAACTCGGCAAACAGCCATTCCATAAAGCTTTTCGGGTCCCTGCTCAGCTGCGTATCGAGCTTGCGTTTGCCGCGAATGCTCCCGTCCTCGCTGGATAGGCAAAACATGGTCTTGGTGCCGCCGACATCAATTCCCGCGATCCAGGCGGTGGATGCGCCCAGTTCAACATCGGAAGTCATCCATGATCCCTCCATTCCAGCGTGGTGCCATCCATTATGATGGTTCCGATGGCGGTACCATACACATAGGACACCTCGACCCGCTGAAGCGCAGGATCGATCTCGTACGCAGTCAGGCGGAGCGGCTCGCCGTTATCGGCCGAATCCTCCGGCAGACACACCGTAAGGATGCCTGCTTTTCCTGAAAAAGCGGCTTGTGCCTGTAACACAGGCGTCTCCGCCTTGGAGCCGTATACTTTCGATACCCAGCCCTGCTGTTCGCTGACCGTGAGGCGCCCTTCCGTCAACCCGGCTGTTGTCCAGTGTATAGCGAGCTTGACAGAAGAGCCTGGATAAACCAAGGAAGCGGAAGCACCCAGACTACCCGTCTTGCCCGCTAACAGTTCTACTACAGCTTCCGGGTGTAAATGAAACCGTTGCTCCATTTCATGCTCCGCTTCGGCTTCCAGCCAATCTGCTAACAGCATGATCGGAACCTCCGCGCCGAGCAACACCCATCTACGATGTGTTACTGGATCGGGCAAACGAGTATAACCGTCATGGGAAGCATCGATGAAGTGATAACG
>NZ_PNXQ01000018.1:16254-34621 GCF_005217525.1 Paenibacillus terrae
CCCCATTGCTGCGTGGACACATACGGCGTCTGATCCTCACCGTCCACCGTGATCGTATTATGCGCCCGCGTGCTTTTGAAATAATGGCGCCACTCCCCTTCTTCGTAGGTGTATCGTCCGGTATCGGTGAAAAAAAGCTGCTGCTTCCACATCCATTCCAGATTCAGCGCATCGGCATGACCATGCGCACCGCCCATAGCGGCGGCATCAAAAAACAAATACTGTTGCTCATCCCGCATCACATAGTACCCGGTCTGTGGAAATGCCCGGCTCTCCGTTGAAGGCTTGTAAGCAGCCTGAAGCCGCATATAACGTTCGTATTTCTCCGCTCCCAGCAGCCACAGGCTTTCCGAACTATCCGCCCCCCGGCAGATCAGTTCGTCATCTTCGAGAATCGCGCCCAACAGCGTCAACCGCTGCCGCCCATCGCCAACCCAGTCGGAGTCGCCGACTCCGGTAGATTGTTGGTCTGGCCGGATAAGCGCCTCCGTGAATGCTGTCATTTTGCGAAGTTGCTCGCCGAACCATTCCGAGAAGGGATAACCGGACAGCCGGCCCAGTAAATAGGGGGTGCCGAACATTTCGATGCTGGCATTGTGATAATGGGTCGTAAGCTCAATCTGCACCCCTTCGGGGCCAACCTGATGCAGCAGGCAAAGCTCCAGCCGCTCGGACGCCAACTGCCGCCAATACGGCGCACGCGGATGCCAATGATAGAATGTGGCGATCATGAACAGACCTTGCATATGCATAATGGCATGATTAATTTCGGTACTGCCCAGATACCGGGTGAGGAACTCCGCATGTTCTTCCAGCCCCTGTAAAAATTCGGCGTGAAACGATTCCGTCAGTAGTGGGCTGTCCTCCATATATTTGTAGGCAGATATCCAGGACTGCACGCGCAAGCCGGTTTCCAGCAGCCGCCAAGGACCAAGCTTCTGGAAGAAAACGGCTTCTTCATAGGACGAATCGACTGGAACCGGGTTCTGCTTCCGCCAACCGCGATAATGGTTGATAAACGCAGAGACGTACTGCGTATTGCCATTCATCAGGTATGCTTTGCCCAAATCCGTCATATGCCAATGCCGATTCATTCCCCAGGTGAACTCCGGGTCCTTGGAGGGATTATACAGCCAGTCCACCGGATCACCCATTAGAATCCAGCGGCTCAAGTCATGGGTGTAAGGCACGATAAATTCATTGACCACGGCATGATCGGCAATAGCAATCGACGCTTCGGCTTCGCCGGGAAAATGACGGGCATAATATGCCGCAGTCCTGCGCAATTCAAGCTGCGACAGGTAATAGTCGTTCATTGCTGATCCTCAAGGAAATCTTCGCGGAACGGATTGAACACATCCAGAATGACGGAGTCTTCCAGCGCCTTCACGCCATGCAGAACGTTATAACCCGCGTAGAAGCTATCTCCTGCCTTGAGAATGCGCGTCTCGTCGCCGACCCGAACCTCGAAGCTTCCTTTTACAATATAGCTGACCTGCTCATGCTTATCGTGAGAATGGATTACTCCGACTCCACCCTTACGAAAGGTGACCTCCACCATCATCAGTGTTCCACCCATACCGAGGATTTTGCGGGAGCTGCTGTCGTCAATGACATGCGTTTTTGCTTCCCCATTTTCAATAATCATGCTTTCCTACCCCTTTCAGATAAAATACGCGGCCGAACCGCTTGGGGATCGGCCGCGGGACAGCCACAGGTTATTCTTCTGTGGACAATTTGCCCTGTAGCTTGGCAGCATCAAAATTGGGATCAGCGACAATATTGGTAGTGCCGGATGCTCTTAATTTTTCCAGAGATGTGTTATACCTGGTATCCAAATCCTTAATTATAGCGTCCACATCACCGCCGGTGAATACAAATACGTTAAAGGCTTCTGCCCATTTCATTCCCTCCAGAGAGCTCTCTGTAATTATACTTGGATTAGCTGGATAAATGGCGTCAACCCGTTTGGGTAGGAATCCTTCAATGCCCGGAATACTCGGCTTCTTGCCTGAGCTCAACACGGCCGGGATTAAGGAGATTCCATAGCCCTTTTCATAGTATTCACTTTGCAATTCCTTGCTGTACACGTACTCCATAAACTTCCATGCTGCTTCCTTATGGGCAGAATCGGCGCTGATACCGATGTAGGAACCGCCGATAATTTGCGATGCCCCTTTAATGGTTCCGTCAATAGACGGCACAGGAACCGCCCCCCAGTTTTCAGTGGTCGGGAACTGGTCCTTGTACACTCCAGGTTCAGCCGAGTGGTTAATATACATTCCGATTTTACCTTGGGCAAATTGAGCGCGCAGCGGATCGATATCCAGATTCTCCACTCCCGGCAGCATACTGCCGTCTTCTTTCATTTGCCGCAGCGCCAAAGCGATCTCCTTGTACATGCTAAAATCAAACTGGCCTGTTTTGTAATTGTAACCGTCGATGCCTGTGTTGTTGCTTACGCCTGCAATCGTATTCGCTGCTCGCCAAAAGCCGTTTCCGCTCTTGAACGGGCTGGCAAAGCCGTAAATACCTTCGCTTTTGCCAACCTCTGTAATCTTTTTGGCCGCAACCACCATGTCGGCCAGTGTTTTGGGAGGAGTAGCGATGCCTGCTTTCTTAAAGATATCTTTATTATAAATCAGTCTCCAGATTTGCCCGGTGTTGGGCAAGGTAAATATCTTGCCGTCGATGGTGTTCTTATTCTCGATCAGACTGTCTTTGAAGGTCGCCTTCATCTCGTCGCTCATATAGGAGTTGATCGGGGCCAGATAGCCTTTCTTGTAATAGGTCTGGAAATCGTTGACTTGCAGTACGTCCGGAGCCTGCTTGCTGGCAAACGAGATGTCTACCGCCTGCGGATAATTGTCACCCATAACGTTCATTTCTACTTCAATATTATCTCGATTCGTCTGGTTAAACTTGTCAACCTTTGCTTTCATGAAATCGGCATCATGGCGGTCAGGCGTCCAGTAAATGATTTTGGTTTTCGCTCCCGTAGTTCCTTTGGAATCGGCCGGAGCGTCATTATTGCCGCTGTCCGATGAACAGCCGCCCAGACTCAAGGCCAGGACTGCGCTCAATGTTAGGATAATCCACTTCTTAACCATCGTTATGCCCCCTTTTGTTTTTCCAGACAACCTCTGCGGTTACCCGTTAACGTAATCATAGTGGTTCCGTTTTCACGGGAGTGAGGGACATTTTAACTTTGTATGGGGGAAAAAATGATTGTCCCCGGCTTCCTCTTCATTTCAAATACATCTGCCTGAAACTAGTGGGCGTCATGCCGCAATACTTTTTAAACAGGCCACTGAAATACGGACGATCCTCATATCCGAGCATCAGTGAAATTTCCTGCACCTGCACCCCTGCAATCAGCAGTTCCTTCGCTCTTTCCATTCTCATCTTGGTAATATATTGAATCAGGGTCATGCCCGTCTCCTTCTTGAAGGCGTTTGCAAAATAACTTGGGCTTAAATGAACCGCCCGGGCGCAATTGTGAAGCGTTAAATTCTCCTGGAGATGCAGGCGGATGTATTCCCTGGCCCGATGGATCGCTTGCGTAACATCCCTGAGCCGCTTTTTCTCCACAAATTCACAGCCCTTACTGCTGAAATGATTGATATAGCTCTTCCAGCCGCCGAAGGTCAACGAACGGTTCTCCTCCAGCGCTGTTAAGTCAGCCTCCAACTGGATGCGTTCTTCCTCGGTGATCTCATCACAAAATGCCCGGTACATGGCGAAAGCGAGCCCTGACAATAAGCGGATCATAGCCAGTGGCTCCGGAAATTTGTGGGACAATGTCCATTGATGGAAAATGTCGTCAATCATGAGGTGACAGCTCGTTTTATTTCCGCATCTCAGCGCATACAGCAATTCCTTTTCCTTCTCCACAGGGTAGTCTGGAGCTGCAAAATCCTCCTGCGCCAGTTCCGTATACCGGAATACACAATTGCCCTCGCTGTAAAAACGGTAAGCCAGCGCTTTGGCGGCATGCACAAACGCTGTATGGATTTCTTTCGGTCCCCGGGCCATCGTGCCCAGGCCAATCGAAACGGTTTTTTTGCTGAATTTCTCCACATTCTCCCGGCAAAGTTCCAGCAGCTCTGAAGTTCCCATCTCATCTGGCGGATTAAAGATGGCTGCCAGCCGCTGCTTGCTCTCATGCAGCACAACACCCCGGGTATGGCAATTCAGCGTCTCGTCCAAAATATTTTTGATCGCGAAGGGAATGATTTCGTTGTCGTCAAGATGCAGGGTGTAGCCATATTCCGTATAGCAGTCCATCTCGATGGCCATGACCATTAGTGTACCAGCATCCAGATTAATATTGAGATCGCTCCAACGGCTATCGCTTAGGCGTCCACCTGTTTCCTGCCGAAGCAGACTGGTTAAATAATCCTGGCGGAGCTGTAAATGGCTGGCGTCCATTTTTTGCTCCAACTGCTTGAGCTGCTCCGACTTGGTCCGTTCAGATTCGATCACCTTTTTCACTTTCAAGACTGCTTCTAGAATTTCCGGCGAGGTGAACGGTTTTAGCAAATAATCAGAAGCGCCAAGCTTAATCGCTTCGTGAGCATAGCTAAAATCGGAATAACCGCTAATAAAAATAAACTTGGCACGTAAACGTTGGTCATAAGCGCGCCTCATCAGCTCTAAACCGTTAAGCTTCGGCATCCGGATATCACTGATGACGATATCTGGATCCTTCTCCAGCAGAAGAGTCCAACCACGCTCGCCATCACCTGCGGTACCCACAACCTCAATATGGTGATCCGACCATGGAATGGTCGCAGAGATTCCTTTTACAACGGCTTGAATATCATCCATAACACACATCGTCAAATGATCCATACTGACCTCCTACATGAACGGGATTGTGATGGTAACGGTCGTCTCGATGTCTGGAATACTCCTGAACGTAATGGATGCCGACTCTCCGTAATGCAGGCTGAGCCTGCTGCGAAGGTTGGAGAGCGCATAACCCTTGCGGCCCGCATCATGCTCGTACACAGCCTTTTCCATCTGCCCGGCATCCATTCCGCAGCCGTTGTCAGTCACTTGTAGCAGCAGGAACTCGCCTTGGCGGTACACTTTGATGAAGATATTGCCAAGAGCGGCCTTGTCTCGAAACCCATGCAGGATGGAGTTCTCCACCAGTGGCTGAAGTAGTATTTTCAGCATTGGAATGGAAAGATATGATAGATTTTCAACATGAATCGAATACGTAAATAGGTCCTCATAACATTTTTGCTGCAATTGCAAATACTGTTCGACATGTTTAATTTCCTGTTTCAAGGTAGTGATATCGTTCCCGTTGTTCAGTCCTAGCCGGAACAACAGCGACAAGGAGACAATCATCTCACTGACATCTTTTTTCTCACCGCTCTCACTTTTCCAAAAAATAGTATTCAACGTGTTATACAAAAAATGAGGGTCAACCTGCGCCTGAAGCGCCTTAACCTCAGATTTACGCTTGTCCTGCTCCGAAGTCCGCACCTCCTGAATTAGCAACTGAATCTGATCCAGCATCCGGTTAAATGTATGACCAACAGTGCTCACCTCATCCTCATATCTGCTGTTAAACCGCACATTCAGATCATTGTATTCCACCTCGGCCATCAAGCTTTGCAGTTTATGAAGCGGTTTCAATAAAGCGGAGGCCAACAGATTGGACAAGATAAGCGCGAGCACAATGCAGAACAGCATAATCAAAATGATCAGCCAGCGGATCTTCTTCAGCGGATACAGCAGGTCGGCCTTGGACTGGATGCTGACCATCACCCAATCCTCATTCATGGACAGTGTGTTGTAATTGACCAACAATTCCTCTCCCTTGGCATTCGTATAATGGAAATCCCCTTCTCCTCCCCTGCTGAAATGGTCGATAAACTCCCCTTCTGTATTAAAATCATACTGCCGGGCTTCGGGCTGGATCACCATCGTTCCATCCTTTTGTAGCAAAAAAAGCTGAACCTGATTGTTCATCAGATCCTGCTCCAGAATGGCCCGCATAGCTTGCTCTCTCATGTTTACAACCATGTATACATTCGGAATATAATGATTGTCCAGCACAGTCGGTTTTAGCAGCAACGATAGCACATTACCTTTCCATTGAAACAGCTCATTGCGATGGGCTCCCAGCCACAAGGTATTCCAGCCTGTCTGCTTCGTATAGGCTCCATATTCCTCTGAAAAGTGCTTCGTCCGGTCGGGAAAATCTTTGGTGGAGAAGAAATCACCTATTGGCGTGTTCAGATAAGCCGTATCAATCAAGGGTTCCACCAGCTTCAACTGGGCAAGCGAAGTCTGTAGCAGGGACAGATTCTGATAATAGTTGACGGCGTTATTGTTACGCACATCCTTCATCACCTGATTGAACGTTTCATTCAGCATAAAGGAATAAGACGAAACTACAATATGCCTGAGATGTTCATCCATCACCTGCACCGATTTATTCAAAATCCCCTGCTTAAGCTGCAAGGCATTGCGCTCGATGCTTCGAGCGGCAAAGAGATAGGAGCAGATACCCGTCACGCTGATGCACAATATGGCCAGGAAAATAAATAGCAGTTGAATTCTTTTCTTCAAAGAAAGCTTGTAGAAATTGAAACTCATTGGCACCACTCCTTGAAGCCCATTGTATCAATAGAACCCAAGTTACTCTACCCCTTGACAGCACCGGCGGTAACTTGCATAAACGATTTACTGGCGAACACATAGACCACCAGAAGCGGCAGAATGGATAGACAGGCGCCAGCCATCATCAGTTGAACCTCCGCGGCGGCTCCGATACCGTACCGAAGATTAGCCAATCCTACTGGGAGCGTCTGCAATTCCGGATTACTCATCGTGAACACCAGTGGCAAAATATACTCATTCCATGAGCCCTGGAAGGCTGAGAGCCCTGCAACGGCAAGCGCAGGCCGCAGCAACGGGAGCACAATCCGCCAATACACCGAATAAAAGTTGCAGCCGTCAATCATCGCTGCCTCGTCAAGATCCTTGGGAATACCTCTGAAGAATCCTATCAGCATGAAATAACAGGTGGCATGTGCGCTGACCAGTATAATGATGATGCCCCACAGCGTCTTGTTCAGACCAAGCATGACCATCAAGTCAAATTGCGGACGCAGCACCACAGCCCCGATAGAGATAAACAGAGTAGATGCCATGAGCAGGGAGTATGCCTTTTTGCCGATAAAATGTACCCGGCTCACTGCATAGGCGGACATGGACGCGACCAGCAGAATACCGATTGTCGTAGCAACGCTTACAAAAATACTGTTCAGGGTAAAGCGGGAGAAATGGGCGTTTTCCCAGGCCTGGACATAGTTGGAAAAGTGCCAGCTTTGTGGCCAGATGGTTGCACTGCTCGTCAGCTCCTGATTCGTCTTGAACGAGCCGAGTACCACGATGACAATCGGGAATATCGCTAGAATGGCCGTCGTGAGCAGGAACACCCAGAGCACTGTCTTGCCAGTCCAGCGTGCCAGCTTCGGGGATAAGGTATGGTTGGTATGAGTATGATTCATTCTGTTTTCCTCCTGCCTGCTTCTAGTAAATATCATTCAGCTTCTTGGAAATACGGAAGTAAATGAACGTAACTCCCCCTACAAGCAACGCGGTAGTGAAACCGACCGCACTACCGTAACCCAATTGCTGGAGTGACTGGCTTTCAGCCGACACCGGAAACAGCAGCTTGAACAGATACAGATACATTACCTCTGTTTTTCCGTAAGGGCCACCTTCGGTCAGCACCATGATGCTCTCATAGCCCTTGAGAGAGATGGTAATAGCCAGCATGATGATCATCTGCATAACAGGTCCCAGCATCGGAATCGTCACATACCTAAGCTTCTGGAACTCATTAGCGCCATCAAGCGAAGCCGCTTCGTAAAGGTCGTTGGGAATGCCTTGAAGACCAGCGAGGAACAGTAGCATGTAGTTGCCCACAGCGCCCCAGATGGCGATGATAATGGTGGTCAGCATGGCTTGATCGGCACCAAGCCAGTTAATCGGGGCAGAGACAAGGTGATACTTGAGCAACAGTTGGTTCAAAATTCCGTTGTAGGAGTTGAAGATAATAAAAAAGACGATGGCCATCACCGAGGCGCTGAAAATCGTGGGCACATAATAAATCGCCCGCAGCAAGGAACGCCCTTTTAACTTACGATTCAAAATAATAGCCAAAACCAGAGACATTGGAATGGTGATGAGCAGCTTGCCGAGAGCGTAAATCCCGGTATTTCCGACGGAGGACCAGAATTGATGGTCGCGCAGAACTCGTGCAAAATTATCGAGGCCAATAAAAACTGGCGTCCCGAAGCCCTGATAATCATAGAACATATAGCGAAGTGCCCAAAGCAGAGGATAAATGCCAAACACAAGGGTCAGAAACAAGCTCGGGAATACAAACACATAGGCGTGTACTTTTTTCAGTTTCATCGAATACCCCCCTAGAATCTTTAATCTGATTATAGAGGGAACGAAAAACAGGACGGGATAGGGAATTCAACTATTCAAAGGGGAGAATGTTACTTTCGCCGGATCATTTCCCAGATGTAGCCCTGTCGGACGTACCAAAAACAGCCCCTCTTTAACTTCAAAGAGAGGCTGTTAGGCTACACCCTATTCAATTAACCAATCTACTCCGATGCAGCTCTCAGCTTTTGATGATCCTGTCCCCACTGATTCATTAAATCCAGCAATGGAATCAGGCTGATCCCGGCATCATGAAAACCTAGCTCATGCTCCTTCCTAGCTGCTCGACCTTGCTCAACCCATCGTTGCGCTGCTGATCTGATAATTTATTCATGAGATCAATGGTAGTAGAACGCACCGGTTTGACACCGCATAAATGCAGCGTGGAATCCTTCATCATCCGATGCACAGGCTGTCCCTGGAAAAATCGGTAATACCAGCCCGGTCCGTCCATCGTAGTAATGAGGCGAGCCGTTCTGCCTTTTAGGAGCTTGTCAGGCATCGACTTCCCTTTTTGATACTTAAACGCAAACCCCGGCATAAAAGTACGATCAATGAAACCCTTCATTAATGCAGGCAAGCTCCCCCACCAGATCGGAAAAACGAAAACCAGGTGCTCTGCCCATTTAATGGATTCCTGAGCCATGATCAAATCCGGCTCCAGCGGCAATTTATTGCGATAACCACCGAGTAAATTAGGATTAAAGTCCAACGCAGACAACTGCAATAAACGCACCTCTGCCCCCGCAGCTTCCGCTCCTTTTACATAAGATTGAGCCAGCGCTTCTCCATAACTGCCAGCGACCGGATTTCCTTGAATAACCAATATCTTTTTAGACATTCGAGCCACTTCCTACTCTCATATTTTATTTTTTAGTTAGAAAACACTAACTTTATATTTAAAAAGAAAAGGTCACTACTGACCTTGACTTAATAAAGCGGTTAAACGTTCCTTGACTTCCGTTGCAAACGGAATAAGCTGCTGGGGCAATTCACCCTCCAGACTGGACACGGACAAGCGTGTAATGGCCCCAATAATGAGCACACCAGATAGCTGGGCATCCTGCTTGGGCAGTTCTCCATGTTGAATCCCCTGCTCAATAAATTCGACTAATGCATCCAGTGGCTGCCGGACATTCGAGCTTTGGCTTGCTTCTACATACAGCTCATGATGCTGTGATAATAGAAGCAGACCATACTGATCTTCATCGTGCATCACAAGCACCTCGTCCACCAGTTGATGAAAACGGCTAATAAAGCTCCCGCTCTGCTTGCGATAGAAGTCAATCAACGTAGTGTAGCTGTTGCAATACTGCCCGAATACTTCCAAGGCCATCGCATCTTTGCTCTTAAAATGCTTATAAATCGCGGCATCCGTCACACCGGCAGCCTCCCCGATTTCTTTGACAGAAATGCCGTCGATGCCTTTGGTTGCAAATAAGCGCATAGCTGCTTGCATAATATCCTTCTTCTTGCTATCTACATGTGTTTTCTTGTTCATAAACATATAGTAAGTGATAACTAACTAAATTGCAAATGATATTTATGTAAGGCGGAAAAGGAAAATGGGGCTTCCTTCATTACACCCTATTATTAGTAAAAAGGTTCATATGCCGTTTCAAAAAGAGGTTCAAAATCATTTGCTGATTATGAACCTGCAAATGGTTCACATCAAACAGAAAGAAGTTGAAAATCATGCCAATAGTAAAACCTGTTATAACAGCGGTTTCTACAGCTCCAGTCGCAAGCGGTGGTGTCATAACAACTACTATCGCTCCAAGCACGACCCGTTTCTTCGCCGCGGTTACAGCTGGGGATATCGGAGCAACAGTAACAACTATTCTTGCAGGAGAATTCACAGATGACTCTGGAGCTCCGATCGTTGCTTTTCCGGCAGTAACGGCTGCTGAAACTCTTAATGTGTATATTAACGGCGTACTTCAGCAAAGTTCCTTATCCACTCTAACAACTGCAAGTCTGGTTCTTAACACAACCGACATATCAGTAGGTGTTCCAGTTACCGTCGAAATAGCAAGTTTCAGCTCTACCACATCCACTATCACAACTCAACCTACTATCTCTGCTCCTACCGTCACTATTACTACTTGAGGATAGCTATACACTCCCCTTATTAACTCAAAAAGGCCGAACACAGATATTCATATCTGCGTCGGCCCTTCCTTGTTTATGATTAAGGCAAAATAGCAAAGGAACGCACCGGAAATCCGGGGGAATCCTGAATGCTCGGTACGATATTATAAATAACAGCACCCGTCGCGGGCAGCTTATCCAAATTCGTCAACACCTCAACCTGATAACGATCTTGTTCCAATATGTAGTATTCCCCTACCAGCTTGCCGGCTTTGCGATAAGCCACAGAGGAATCGGTATCCAGAGTTTCATATCCGATGGCAGTAACATTCCGTTCTTCGGCTATATTACAAGCATTGTACCTGAGGATTTTGCAAAAATCTACTCTGCCCACCCACACATAATTAAATACATATTACTGGTTATTGGCAAAATGAATTTTGTCCGATGGGGTAGATGAGGAAGCTGCCGAGGCGGTCATAGCGGGGACGAGTTATATTGAAAACGTTAACATTTTCAGCTAATCCATGCTCTCCTCCATTGGCCTAGTGTAAGACCTATTGCTAGTGTTGTGGTTACCATGCTTAATTTGAAATAATTACTAATTTGGATTATAGTGTGGAGCTTGTTGATTTCCCAATAATATTCCATGGAAAATGAGAATTCCGAATACGGTAATTAATGATTTTCGAGTAAAAAATACAAAAACAATTCCATATATTCATATATACAATTTCCATTCCATGTGATTGTTAACGTTTTCATTAGTCTAATTACAATATTAATGAAAAAAAGTAGGGGTATGTTGTATTATATAAAATTTTCGACAAATATTTTAGTATGTAACTTTTATTATATTAACAAATACTGGAACACGAAGTATGATAGAAAAGTAGAAACCACAGGAGCACCCGGGACTCCCTTCGTTCGTCTACTCCAATAACCCAATATACGGAGGTAACTTTATGAAAAAGAGATTTTCACTCGGCATTGCAGCAGCTCTGCTGTTCACTACCCTTGCTCCTCTTGGCACACCCGCTCATGCGGCAAGCGATATTGGTAAGGAGGTGCTCGGCAGCAAGAACGGATGGGCAGCCTTTTCCACAGGCACAACAGGCGGATCTGCAGCCACAGCTTCCAATATTTTCACCGTAACCAATCGCAAACAACTTGTGGATGCTTTGGGTAAAAGCAGTAATACAACTCCTAAAATCATTTATGTCAAAGGCAAGATCAATGCCAACGTGGATGACAATAACAAGCCGTTGGGATTAAACGATTACAAGGACCCTAAATATGATTTCGACGCATACCTCAAAGCGTATGACCCGTCCACCTGGGGTAAAAAAGTCCCTTCCGGTACATTGGAAGACGCGCGTAAAGCTTCACAGAAAAATCAGGCCAGTCGTGTCGTCATTGATATTCCGTCCAATACAACGATTGTTGGTCTGGGTAGCGATGCCGTCATTAACGGAGCAAACTTCCAACTGAAAAAAGGGACAGACAACGTCATTATCCGTAATATTGAGTTTCAGGATGCCTACGATTATTTCCCTCAGTGGGACCCAACGGACGGTAGTACAGGCAACTGGAATTCGGAATATGACACCATTACAGTTAATGGCGCCACACATGTATGGGTAGACCACAATACCTTCAATGATGGAACTCGTCCCGATAGCCAAAACGGCACCTTTTACGGTCAAGAATACCAGCATCATGATGGACTTCTCGATGTGATTAACCAAGGCGATCTGGTTACTGTTTCTTACAATCACTTTTACGATCATGATAAAACATCAATTATTGGCAACAGCGACAGCAAAACAGCAGATGAAGGGGCTTTACGTGTAACCCTGCATCACAATTATTATGAAAACACGGTACAACGCACCCCACGCGTGCGGTATGGCCAAGTCCATCTGTACAACAATTACTATACAGGTGATGTAAAACGCTCCGAATATCCTTCGCTGTATATTTGGGGCGCAGGTAAATCCTCCAAAATTTTTGCTGAAAACAATGTCATCGACGTTGCAGGTTTGTCCGCAGCTAAAATCGCAACTGTCTTTGGAGGCACCGCCCTGTCCGACACAGGCACTCTCCTGAATGGACAAGCCGTAAATGCAGGCTCCAGCGCGGGCCTTAGCTCCTCTGTAGGCTGGAAACCATCGCTGAACGATAAGATTTCTCCATCCGCCAGCGTGAAGGCAGAAGTCACTTCCCAAGCCGGTTCCGGCAAGCTGTAAAAAAACTGCCCCGCCAGCTCCAATAGCCCCAGGCTCTCACACCCTGGGGCTTCACACCAAAAAGGCTGTTCCCACCGTAGATTCCTCCACGGAGAGAACAGCCCTTCTTTTATTTTAACTCGGTTTATTTACAAACTATATTACACATTAACCGCCGTATTGTTCTACCAAAACCGGCTTTTCAAATGCATTATCCAGCTTGCGAAGCTTGGCTTTTACCGCTTCTGGCGGCTCAACCGCAGGCGCATCCGGATGCAGTAACCATGATTTCACAAAATGTGTGTCGGATAATTGAAAGAGCGGAGGCTCTTTCTCAAAGTCAATCTTCATCGCATAAGCACTGCGGGCTGCAAAAGCATCCCCTACAGGCGGATGAAGCAAATCAGGAGGGGTACCCGGAATCGCTGCCAGCTTCTGACCGTGGCTGTCCAAGCTTGGCATGGAAGCGAGAAGTCCCCATGTATATGGATGTTTCGGGTTATAGAAAACTTCATTAACTGTACCCGTTTCTACAATTTGTCCGGCATACATAACCGCAACCCGATCCGCCATTTTCGCTACAACACCGAGGTCATGGGTAATAAAGATAATGGAAGTGTCGATCTTCTTCTGAAGATCCTTCATCAATTCCAAAATTTGAGCTTGAATCGTTACATCCAGTGCAGTCGTCGGTTCATCGGCAATCAGGAGCTTGGGATTGGCGGCCAATGCCATCGCGATAACGACACGTTGACGCATACCACCACTGAACTCATGCGGATATTGGTTAAATCGTTGCTCTGGATGTGGAATACCTACCAGATTAAGCAGCTCAATACCACGTTTGTGAGCAGCGTCCTTGGATATTTTTTCATGCTTGAAAAGCACTTCCGTGATCTGCTTGCCGACTTTCATCGTCGGATTAAGCGAGGTCATCGGGTCCTGAGAAATCAGTCCGATTTCCTTACCACGAATTTTCTGCATCTGCTTTTCCGTTTTATGAATCAGCTCTTGTCCGTCAAAAATAATTTGACCCTTCTGATAAATACCGGGAGGGGTCGGAATCAGCTTCATTACAGCCTGTGAGGTTACACTTTTGCCTGAGCCGGATTCGCCCACGATCGCCAGCGTCTCTCCTTTATTAACATGAAAGTTTACGCCACGAATGGCCTGCACTAGTCCCTGGCGGGTCTTGAAAGATATCGTTAAGTCCTTCACTTCCAAAAGGCGGTTCATCTCATCACTCTTTCATTCATTATTAACCACTATTATTGACCACTATCTAAAAAAACGACGTTCAAGAGTCAAGGTATATACGATTAATTTTACTCAGTTTAGTACCCGCCAGTCAAGCTATATCTGCAATAATACCTAAAACCTATCATATTATGTTATATATACGGGATGTTTATCCAAAAAAACAATCATTTTTAACCATTTTTTGCACTCATTTATAACATGCGTTGTATATAACTGAACCGCGCTCCACCCAATGGCGAGCGTGTGCAGATCAGTTCTCCGTTCAGCCGGGAGGCAATTTGGCGGCAAATAGCTAATCCCAGACCTGTAACACCGTTTGAGCCGGTATAGAATCGTCCAAACACCTCCGCCGCCTCTTCTTCAGTTAAACCTTCTCCGTCGTCATCCACATGGATTACCCATACGACCTCCGGTGTCGTTCCCGCCTCCAAATGGATGACAACCTCCGTAGAGGTATGTCGAACCGCATTTTGCAACAAATTCAGCATTATACGGAATAATTGCTCGGCCGGAACAGCCACATGCAGGCCCTCCCCCTCCACGCGAAGCGAGATCGAGCGTTCGGCAGCCACCGGCATCAACAAATGGACAGCGTCCTCTGCCATGCTTCTAAGATCAATCAGAGAGACAGGCCATTCCTCATTCAACGCCTCCAGCCTCGATAGCTGAAGCAGTTTTTCCACCATATCAATTAATCGTTGGGACTGCACTTTAATGATACTAAGCCCCTCATCCTGGGGCACCACCTGATCCTGAATGGCGTAAACGTATCCTTGAATGGACATTAACGGTGTCTTTAGCTCGTGAGACACATTTTGCAAAAATTCAATTTGACCGTTGTGATGCTGTTGTATACGGGTGGACATGGAGTGAAAGGTACCGATCAGCTCGCCAATCTCGCTTTTGTCTGCTTGCGGAAAATCACTATCCTGTGGTTGATTCGGCTCGTAGTTGCCTACAGCCTCCTTCAATCTCTTGAGAGGGCGTACCAGTCGTGAAACGACCATCAGCCCAATGACGAGAATCACCAAAAAGCTTGCCACGATCGACAGTATGGTGGTTTTCATTAATGGGACATACAGCGCTCTTAAAGAAGACAAAGGCGAGTATACAAAAATACGAAAAGGTTGTCCTGGCAATTCTTCATTTGTAAACAGTATCTTTTTACCCTGAAGCACAGCAACGCCTTCATGTACAGCAGCCAGATCATGGGCAGACGGATGAACGGATGCAAAAAAACCCTGGCGGATTAAAAGCATACGCTCGATCTTCTTGCCATCCATTCCAGAGATGCTGGAGTCGATGATGCGGTTATCCGTGCTTAAAATAAAATAATCGGCAGACAAAAGCACACCTTTGATAACATAGTTCAATTCAGCTTTATCCAGTCGGTCAAAGCCTCCGTCGCTCATAATATGGACGGCTTTGCGTGCCTGTTCATGAAGCTTGGATTTAGCCTGATTTACAAGAAGATCGTCGATAAGTCTGATGAACAAAATCACCGTAATACAGACGGTAATGAGCATTGCGACGGATAGAGACAGCAGTATTTTAGCTCTCATCGTTCGCATGGCTATTGCTCCTGAACCGTTGCTTTATATCCGAAGCCCCAAACGGTATTAATAACGAGTGTAGAGTGGTATTCCGCCAGCTTTTTACGAATCCGTTTGACCAGATCGTCCACGACCCTCACATCACCTATAAAATCATAGCTCCATACCTGCTGAATCAAATGCTCCCTGCCAAAAGGTCTTTCCAAATGATTCGAAAGAAACAGCAGCAGATCAAATTCACGTGAGGTCAAATTCAGCTCTTGTCCATCCACCGTGACCTTACGAAAATCTGAAAAAATACACAGGTTGCCCGCACGGCATACTTCTGCGCTTCCTGCGGGTCTCTTATCATCCGATGCAGACATTCCGACCTTGCTCAATCGCAGCATCGCTTTGACCCTCCCAACCAACTCCCGTGGATTAAAGGGCTTGGTTAGAAAATCACTGCAGCCCAGCTCCAGCCCGTGAATACGATCACTTTCTTCACCTCGCGCGGAGATCATAATAATCGGCATTTCCGTAAATTCCCGCAATTGAGTCAACAGGGATAGCCCATCAATTCCGGGCATCATGATATCGAGAACGAGACAATCCGGATGATCGGTACGAATATGCTCTACCAGGGTCTTGCCGCTGGAGAAGGAGGTTACCTCGTAGGATTCTTTTTTTAAATACTCCGATATTAATTGCAAAATGAACACGTCGTCATCCACCACTACTATTTTTGTCATGACCATAACCCCTTGCCGTTGTTCTGGATGTTTGCATCCTCTCTATAAGCTTAACAGAAGCCTGGCGAAATAGACAAAAGACGGGTATACCGTTCCCGGTCCCGTCTTTTCTTATCATGAATCGCTGCTGTATATGCCAGGCGAGCTGAAAACTAACTACGTTTCAACCTTATTTCTTGGTTGTTACTGTTTTTGCCGCTGCTTTCGGAGCTGTTTTCACTGCTGTTTTTGGAGCTGTTTTTACTACAGCTTTTGCTGGAGCTTTGTGGGCTACTTTTTTAGCTACAACATGACGTGCAGCGGTTTTGTGGGCAGTTGCTTTTGTTTTTACAGCATGATGCTTTTTCACATGATGTTTAACGGTACGATGCTTCGCTTTTACTGCTTTTGCTTTGTGGGCTACTTTTTTGGAAACTGCTTTTTTGGCAGAAGCTTTCTTTGCTTTAGCAGGAGCTTTCTTTGCTTTAGTTGTTGCTTTATGAACTGTTGCAGATTTTTTAACAGGTGCTTTCACCACAGGTGTTTTTGTCACAGGTGCTTTTACAGCAGGTGCTTTAGTAGCCGGGGTTGCGACCGCCGATGCTTTCATTGCTGGTGCAGTTGATGTGGCTGGAGTTGCTGTAGCGGCGAATGCACTGCTTGCTCCTCCCAATACGCTTACTACGGTCAATACGGCTGCTACATTTTTAGTCCATTTTTTCATGATTGTATCACCTCTCCTTTAAAGTATCTTTAGCTTATCAGGAGAATTCGGGATAATTGTGGAGCAAATATGTGAAAAGTATATGAAAAAGCGTGCAGCTCTGTATCTTGAAAACACACGAGCTACACGCTATAACAATCGCCTTCACTAACCGATGGCAATCCAGGAAACAATGCCGTAATTATGCGAGGTTTCGTTCCACTTGGTTACGACGATCACAGCTCCATCCGGCGTTTGCGATTTCAGCGTCGCATGAAAGAGAGGATGGTTCGTCATCGCTACCAGCGTATAGTCTGGATTCATAAAAGGCTCTGCGAATACAATGGTAACCTCCGTCTCTCCTTCACTGCCCTTCAAAAGAAACGGCGCTCTGCCAAACTGTTGCAATGCCGACTGATTGGCACAGGTACGGACCGGGTTGATGCTCAAATGCTCCGGCTTCACGGCATTCAGCTCCAGCTCACGTGAGCCTATGGAGCCTTCCACCAGATGATGCCCTTCGACACTTTGCTCCGCCAAGTGATGGCTTTGTACCGCAGCGACCTGTAAATGCTCTGGTCCCACAGCTTCGGGGCTCAGTATCTCACTATCGACAGCCTGTGCTTTCAGATGACTGCGGGATACACTCTCCGCCTGGAGTCTGTCGCCACTGATGCCTTCCTCTGGCAAAAGCCCCGAGAGGTGAATATCTGTGGATAGCTGAGCCAGTGTCACCGCCCCTGGCTTCAGGTGGGACGTATCAATAACTTCCTCCCCAATGTGTTGGCCTTCAATGGACTCCTCAGCCATATGCCAGGACTGTACCGCTCCATTCGCGATCTTGCTGGACGTAACGGATCCTTCCTGCAAGGCATCCTCCGACACCGCCTGCCAGCCTACATGCTGTTGCTGGATGGCCCCTGCTTGCAGATGCTCCGACTGGACGGAATCCAGTCCGATATGCTTTGACTGAACCGCGCCCTCTGCCAGCGCAGATTCTTGTACCGCCCCATCAGCCAGATGTAGGGGGTGTACCGCTTGTTCCGTCAGATGTACGGAGCTTACGCTGGCTTCTGCCAGATTCGAAGCACGCACCGCCCGAAGTGCAAGCTTCTCTGCGGTCACGCACCCCGCCTGGAGCGCGTGAACGGACACACTCCCCGGCGCGATATGCCGGGTCAGCACTGCCGAAGCCTGCAAATGGGCAGAGGTGACAGCTTCAGGGGCCAAATGGTCCGAATGGATGACTTCCTCTGCCAGATGGTTTCCTTGCACCGCTTCGTCCGTAATGTGCCACGGCTGGACCGAGTGAGCGGACAGCTTGGCGGACGTCACGCT
>NZ_PNXQ01000018.1:34631-37198 GCF_005217525.1 Paenibacillus terrae
GTCCTGCACCGCTCCAGCTGCCAGATGCTGGGGGTGTACTGCCTGCGCAGACAGATGCAGAGGACCTACGCTACCTTCTGCGAGGTTCATTCCTTGCACCGAGCGCGCCGCCAGCTTTTCAGAGGTGATGCTTTCCGCTTGAAGCGCACGACCGGATACGCTATCCGGGGCCAGGTGTCTCGTAAGCACAGCCGAAGCCTGCAAATGGGCAGAGGTGACGGCTTCTGGGGCCAAATGGCTCGATTGAATCGCTTCTTCTGACAAATGGTTTCCTTGCACCGCTTCGTCCGTAATGTGCCACGGCTGGACCGAGTGGGCGGACAGCTTGGCGGCCGTCACGCTCTGATCTGCCAGTTTGTCGGATGTAACCGACTCATCCTGCAAGACATCGGTCGATATCGCCTGTGATGCGATATGCACGCCCTGAATAGTTCCGAGGTGCAGATGATGCGGCTGGATGGACTCCGGTGCGATATGCACGGACTTCACCGCCCCCTCTGCCAGCGCTCTGTCCTGCACCGCTCCGTCTGCCAGATGCCGGGTGTGTACCGCCTGCGCAGACAGATGTGGAGGGCCGACGCTGTCTTCCGCCAGATTCATTGCCTGCACCGAGCGTGCTGCCAGCTTTTCAGAGGTGATGCTTTCCGCTTGAAGCGCACGACCGGATACGCTATCCGGGGCCAGGTGTCTCGTAAGCACCGTAGAAGCTTGCAGATGAACCGAGGTGACCGCTCCGGCTGCCAAATGCGTCGAATCCACAGCCGCTACTGCCAAATGGCTCCTTTGCACCGCTTCATCTGTTATGTGCCCAGACTGCACCGAATGGGCAGACAGCTTGGTGGAAGTAACACTCCCCTCTGCCAGTTTGGCAGAAGTGACCGCCTCATCTTGTAAGGCCGGGGTCGTCACAGCCTGCAATGCGATATGCTCCCCCTGAACGACCCCGTTTTGCAAGTGATCGGATTGGATGGATTCCGACGCAAGATGCCCTGACTTTACGGCATTCTGAGCCAGTGCGGTTTCTTGTACCGCTCCGGCTGCCAAATGGTGAGTGTGTACCGCTTGCACAGCCAAATGTGCAGGGCCAACGCTGTTTTCCGCCAGGTTGGGTGCTTGCACGGACCCAGCCGCCAGCTTCTCCGAGGTGACGCTTTCCGCCTGAAGTATATGACCGGATACGCTATCCGGGGCGAGATGCTTGGTCAGGACCGATGCAGACTGCAAATGGTTGGAGGTGACGGATTCAGGAGCGAGATGATTCGCTTCCACCGCTTCAACAGCCAGATGATTGCTCTGTACAGCTTTATCCGTGATATGCCACGGCTGCACGGAACGTCCGGACAGCTTGGAGGAAGTTACGCTGCCCTCTGCCAATTTAGGAGCTGTAATCGCCAGATCATTAATTTTATCCGTTGCTACACTCTCTGGCGACAGTTTCAGCGAAGTTACCGCATGATCCTGCAAATGATGGGAGTACACCGCTCCATTCGCCAGATGCCCTGTTTGAACAGCGCCTGCACCCAATATGTCTGCGGTAACAGATTGCCCTTGCAAGGCCGAGGTTCCAACACTTCCGTTCCCGATATGCTCACTCAGCACAGAACCCACGGCCAAATGCGCCGAACGAACGGACTCAGCCTGTAATGCCTTACCACCCACACTTTTGTCCGCCAGATGTTTTTCACGAATAGCCCCGGACGCAATGTGTACATCTGCAATTTCTTGAGGCGCAATTTTATTTCTGGTTACCGCCCCTGCGGCAATTTTGCTTTCCGTAATCGCTTCGTCAGCAATTTTGTCAGGCTTAATAGCGTTCGAAGCAATGTGATTTTCCTTGACCGCCTGATTCGCCACATGGTGATCCAGAACTGCGCCCTTCCCTAATTTCTCGCTCGTGACAGCCCCGGACTGTATATGATGCTCCGTAACCGCACCCGTTACAATATGATTTTCCCGAATAATTTCGGATTGAAGATGTATTGAAGATACCGCCTCTGGAGCAAGCTGAGGCCCTTGTATAGCCGCTGTAGCAATATGTCTGGTAAGTACCGCCTCATCGGCGATTTTGTGTGGTAAAATGCTTTGATCCGATATTTTGGATGAAGTCACGGATTGATCGACAATTTGCAGCGAGCCTACAGACTGATCTGCCAACTTATTGGACTGGATGCTCCGGTCCGCCAAATGACGAGCTAACACTTCTCCCGTTCCAAGCTGCTCTTCCCCAATGGAGCCAGGACTCAGATGCTTTCTTTCAATCGCTCCTGCCTGAATATGCGCACCGGTGACCGCCCCGAGCTCCAGATGACGCCCGCTGACCCCCCCTTCCTCCAGTTGCTCCCTGCCCACAATTCCGTCAGAAAGCTGCTGGCGGTTAATCGAACCGGGTGCCAGATGCCGGGCAGTGATGGCATGCTCCGTTAAATGCACACCTTCAATGCTGCCAGCCTGAATCTTAGAGCCATCCACAGCCCCATCCCGCAGTTTGGACGTGGTCACAGACTGGTCCCCAAGCTTGGAGCTGTCGACAGCCTCATTGGCCAAATTAGTAGATTGTATTGTGCCGC
>NZ_PNXQ01000018.1:37208-63042 GCF_005217525.1 Paenibacillus terrae
CCTGATCCTGCAGCATTTCCGAAGACACAATCCATTGCTTAAAGTGTCGGCTTTCAATCGAGCCGTTCGCGATATGATCGCTGCTGATAATCTTATCGGCCAGCTTTTCCGGGGTGATGCTGCCATCGCGAAGCTTCTCACCGCCAATGGAACGATCCTGCAACTTGCTGCCTGCCACCGATGCGTCCGACAGATGCTCCACCGTAATGGAATCCGGGGCAATTTTCGAAGAAGTTACTGCACCGTCAGCTATTTTAATGGTATGAACAGCATAATCCGCCAGAGTTTCCGTTTGGATGCTCTCTTGCTTCATCTTGCTGGCATCTATGGAGGCGGGAGCGATCTTCTCACCGGTTACAGCCAGATCACTCAAATCGTCTGTATAGATGAAAGCATTGTTTACATGCGGTGCCTTTTTATTATTCAAAATTTCTTCGACGTCAATCGCTTCAGACGGTGGCTCAGACAGGGGCTCAGGCTCTTCGGGCACATCCATCAATACTTGAGTTTCCTCTGCTTCACCTTCACCTTCACCTTCACCTATAGCCTCGTACTCAATTGGAATTTCAGGCTCTGCAATGATCTGTTGCTCCGGCTCCTCTATCGTTGGGGGAGGCGGAGAAGCAACCTGATGAAGTGTCGCTTCTGTTTCCCTCTCCGCAGGCTGTGGCTTCAAGCGCTGTATCATACTTAATTCATTCATATCCGGGTCAATTACACGATAGAGCGGCTTTTTGCTTCTGGTGGTTTTTCGGCTCTTGTTCTTCAAGCAGCTCTCTCCCTTCTCATATTTATCGTTACGGCATCATATGCAGCCTCTTAGGCACTTGCCACCCTGCATACGGGATTCACTTTTGCCCAAATAAGGGTCTATAAAATCCACGTTTGAAAAAAAATTGTTAAAAGTTAAAATAGTAAGGGTGAAGATTGCTACAAGAAGAGAGGAATTACAATAATATGATTATCAAACCAAGAACACGCGGCTTTATCTGCACCACTGCTCATCCGGTGGGGTGTGCCCAACATGTTCAAGAGCAAATTAACTATGTACAAGCCCGTCCAGCTATCGAGGGACCTCGCAATGTGCTTGTGATCGGGGCATCTGCCGGATATGGCCTGGCTTCCCGCATTACGGCTGCATTTGGAGCGCGGGCCAATACCATCGGCGTATACCGTCCCAGTAATGCTACTGCTACACGGACAGCATCGGCAGGCTGGTACAATTCCGCAGCATTCGAAAAAGCTGCTCAAGAAGCAGGGCTTAAATCCTTTAGCGTGACAGGGGATGCCTTCTCGGATGAAATCAAAGCCAAAACGGTGGAAGTCATTCGCAAAGAGCTGGGGCAAGTCGATTTGGTCGTTTACAGCGTCGCCTCCGGTCGTCGCACGAATCCCCGTACAGGCGAAACGTTTAATTCCGTGCTCAAACCTATCGGCAAGCCATACACAAATAAAACAGTCAACTTCCACACTGGCGAAGTGAGCAGCGTTACACTGGAACCTGCAACAGAAGAAGAAGTACAGGCGACTGTAGAGGTTATGGGCGGCGAGGACTGGCAGTTGTGGATCGAAGCCTTGCGTGAGGGCGGTGTGCTGGCTGATTCTGCGACCACCTTCTCCTTTTCGTATATCGGTTCAGATATTACCCAGGCCGTCTATAGAGAAGGCACGATCGGAAGTGCAAAAGATCATCTGGAAGCCACTGCACAACAGTTGAACGATCAGTTGAAAGCCACAGGCGGACGCGCCTTCATTGCAGTCACCAAAGGACTGGTCACTCAATCCAGCTCTGCGATCCCGGTCGTACCTCTGTATATTTCCGCTTTGTACAAGGTAATGAAGGAAAAAGGATTACATGAAGGCTGCGTGGAGCAGAGCTACCGTCTGTTTTCCGAGCGTCTATATGCCCCAGAAACTGCTGTGGATGAGGAAGGACGTATTCGCATTGATGATTGGGAGCTACGTGAAGACGTGCAGGCTGAGGTAGCGAAAATATGGAACGAGCTGACAACAGACAATATCTACGAGTTGTCCGATCTTGAGGGATATCGTAGCGAATTTTTCAAACTTTTCGGTTTTGAGTTCGAGGGTGTGGACTATGAGGCCGACATTGATCCGATCGTGGATATTTCTGCCGTTCGCTAAGTCGTTTTAGTTTCGTTGTTATTATTATGTTAGGAAAGCAAAAAGCTGTTCTCCGACAGATGAGTATTCCGCTCTGCGTGGAGGACAGCAAAAAGAAGCAAACATTGCAATTTTAAGATTCATTTGATATTGTACAAATAGGCACAGCAAAATCCCTCTTCGTAATAAGAGGGTAATCACAATTGGACAAGTCCTACCTTGCCAAACTGTATTTATTTGCTTAGCCTGCACATTCAACTCAAAAGGAGATGAACAACATGGCAAAAGACGTTATGTGTGAAGTGAACTCATGTACACACTGGGCTCAAGAAAATAAATGTAGCGCAAGCTCCATTTATATCGTAAGCAACAGACCTACAGACACTCACACGTCCGAAGAAACGGACTGCAAAACCTTTGAAGCAAAATAAGACAGGTCATTTCTGCAAAAAAATATTGGTTACCCTAAAGGAGCCCCTGATCGGGTTCCTTTTTCTTTTTACAGTTTAGCAAGAATGATAATTATTATCAAGTCCTTTTTTAACAATGAAGGACAAATATATTATGGAAAATAAAAAAGAAGCGTCGCTCTGAACGATTCGCTTCTTGTGCTTGATTCTTTGTAATTGTTCCTGCTTGGTTGGCTTCATTCGCACATGCTGCGATATCTCGCCATAATGACCATTTGTTTTGCGGCTCTGTGCAGAGCAGTAGTTTCCGGCGCGCTTTGCCTTTCTTAGCGCTTTTTGTGTTTGAGTACGTGCCATATGACCTTCACTCTCCTTGATTGGACTCCATCCATCATAGCATCCGGGACCCCAATCGTGAAGAGCGCAAGTGTATGGTGCTCACTCATATCATTAAATGTCGGAAAAAGGATTGGTCTCGCCACTTGCGGCTGCTATAACAAAAACAACGATTATGAAAATAATGATCAATGCATAGATCAGTGTTCCGATAATGCTACACACCAATCCGGCAATAGCCATACCCCTGCCTTGTTCGCCATGACGGTTAATTTCCTTCAGGGAAAGACTGGACAAAATGATACCGATGATGCCGATAATGAACCCCAGATAGGGAATGACGACAGCTAGAATACCGAGCACCATCGAAGCAACAGCTTTACTGTTTGTAGGCGGAAGCTGTGGGGGCGGATTAAATGGGGCGTTATAACCATTCGTCTCCTGAAAAGGATCGGACGATTGGGGGTCTTTGTATAAATTACTCATTTGTCTGATTCAGCTCCAATATGTAAAATAGCAATATATACGTTCTAGGGTACCACAATCTTACAAATCAGGACAGTACTTATTTCAAAAAATGATGGTTATCTTTTAAAGCCATATGCAATTCTGATTAAAGTTCACAATACATTTCACCGCAATACGTCTGTACTTAATTGTCGAGATCATTGGCTTTATAATAAAATGTAGTCAAGAAGCTCATAATAAAAAAGAACAAGGATGCGCTAACCATCCTTACTCTTTGGCAACTGTCGCTTTGAAGAGCGGTCGGCAGTAGGTTCAATCGGGGAAATAGATCCGTTTACCTTTCGACGGGGTGATCTATTTCTTTTTGTTTTGGTTCAATGCAATAACAAGCGTGGCTTTCCGCAATCTCAAATAGTTTGGGCGAATAGAGAAGATTGTCCATGATGGCTCCCACCACTCGCCAGATCGGATCCAGCTTGTCCAACTCCGCACAACGCTAGGCTCAAACTCTCTTGTTAGAGGACCAGATCGTATCTACAGCTTATACTATGACAATTATATATAACATCAATTCTGAATGCAGCTTGTATGATTTAATTGAAAATTAAAAGAAATGCGGGTTTTGTGAACAAGGAAGAGACGAAAATTATCGTTAGCCGATGTCCCTGCCTGTTGTTGTCTCTACTTTTATAACTACCAGTAATTTCAGTCTTAACTCAAACAGCGCGCACCGATTGAGTATCGGCACGCGCTGGCTGCGTAGCTTTTTTTATCTGGGTGCCTTTTTCAGTGCACTTATTTTATTTCTTTCATAAAGCTCCTGAAGTTTTCAGCGATTTCCTTTGATTTGGTATGGTGTAAATAATGTTCTCCTTCAAGTGTCATTACTTTTCCATGAACAGAATCTTTGACTTGCTCTTCATGTAGTGGTATCCATCTTTCCACATCTGTATTATTTGCTTGTATAAAGAAAATAAGGGGCAGATTTTTTGGGAATGTTAAATTTTTAGCTGCTTTAAAATTAGGATAAATATGTTCCATTTCGTTTGAGGTGCTGGAATTATACATGTTTTTGAGAGAAAGAATTCTCATTTGTTCTTTTGTTTCATCATCATATGGTAGTCCAGCATATGGGTCACCAGTTAGTTTCATTACCAATCTGGCTAAACCTGATTTTTTGAGAAATTTAAACGTTTTTATTGGTAATTCAGCATCCATACCACCTTGTGTTGGAACACTGCTATCAATCCCGACAAAAGCACTCACTTCGTTTTCATATTTGTTCACATAATCCAGACCGTAAATACCTGCAATGGAATGACCCATTAGAATATATCGGTCAATTTTAAGACTCTGTAAAGCTTCATGAATTTCACTTACAATATTCTCTGTGTTTCGTTCCTTTTCGGTTAGATCACTTAATCCATAACCAAAAGGCTCAATAACGACGACTTTGTAAAATGGAGATAGCTCTTCTACTAGCGGCTTAAAATCAAGTGCTGGTGCTGCTGTTCCATAACCTGGTAGTAACACGACGGTCTCTTCGCCTTTTCCTTGAATCAAAACATTCATTTTTTTTCCATCTACAGGTACGAACTGACCATAGGATTGTATTTTTCCTTGCTCTGATTTGCTGCTGATAATATTAACTGTATAAACAACGGCTAGAAAAAGCACGATTGCTAGAATTATTGTTCCTATTATTTTAAGCAAAATGCTTCGTCCTTTATTTGTTCTCGTTCCATTCCTCGTTTTCATTACCTCTCTTCGTTTCACGCTCAACTTCCCCTGTCCTTCATCTGTTTGTTGGGCTACTTAACGAGCCGCTAATGAAAGCTTAACCAAAGAAGATGTACTCCCTATGACGACAATATGAACGGAGTATGAACAAGCAAAAAAAATGCTACGTCGTCACATGTAAGGAAGCTGCACATAATGCTGTATCATGGAAATGCGGTTTAGATAATCCGAATGATCCCCTAACTAATCTGGTGGCGTTGTGATTGGCAAGGTGACAATGACGGTCGTTCCTTGGCCGGGTTCACTTTCCACTCGAATGTCGCCTTGATGAAGCGATACGATCTGTTTAACGATGGCGAGTCCCATACCGCTACCGCCATATTTACGACTGTGGGAACGATCAGCTTTAAAAAATCGCTCGAATATACGCTTCTGGTCTTCAATGGAAATACCAATGCCCGTATCGGATATTCGGACTGTTACGTTTTTGATATCTTGCTTGATGCTGACGTTAATAACGCCGCCATCCTTGGAAAATTTGATGCTATTACCGAGTATGTTCGTCCATACCTGGTTTAATTGATCTTGATCCGCCAATAGGCGAACGGTCTTCATATTGAGCTCGAAACGGATGTTGCGAGCCGACCATTGCGGCTGGATCGCGACGATGACGCGTCTGATCTGTTCATCAAGGCTGAACGTGACCAGCCGCATCTGCTGTGACTGCGATTCAAGCAAACTCAGCTTTAGCAGGCTATCGCTCATCTTGGACATCCGATCTGCTTCCGCGATGATGATATCGAGATAACGGCTTCGCTCGTTATCTGCTATGTCTACTTGCTTGAGTGCTATTGCATAACCGGATATCGAGGTGAGCGGTGACTGAACTTCATGCGACACATTCGTGACGAACTCCCTACGCATCTGCTCAAGCTGCTGTAGATCATGCATCATTTCTTCAAAGCTGCGAGCCAAAGTACCTAGCTCACCCTTTTGCTTAATATTCAGCTTGACGTTGAAATCTCCAACTGCTATACGTCTGGTCGCTTTTGTCAGCTTTTTGATCGGTCTAACTAGGAATATAGAGGCAACCAAAATCAATAGGCTTCCTGTTACCAACGAATAGGTCAAAAAAGTAAATAACCATTTTTGGGTAAAAGAGGCGGAAGGATACATAAGCGGCTCCACAAACATCGCTTTCATTCCCATTTCCGTTTTCAACCTCAGTCCCAAGAGGTTCGTTGAAACACTACTCGGATTAACTTGAACAACTTTTCCACCCAATACTTTCCTTACTTGATCCATCGTCACAGTAGCAGGATTTTGTCCGTTAAGCGTTCCGTAAGACTGGAACTGCCCCGTTTCATCGAAAATTCGAATATAATAGGAATCGAGTTGTTTCATTCCACTTACGAATAAGTCCGCTTCACGTAACGGAATGGTTTCGTAAACCCGGACAATGTCCTGACCAAAGTTAAATAAGGTGGTTTGCAAATTTTCGTTCAATTTCTCTTCAAACACCCAAAATGTTACAAAAAAAGCAATGATCGTGCCCGCGAGGACGGAGACCAGAAATGTCAGGACAACACGTGTATATAAGGATCTGATCATTCGTAAACCTCAAGCCGGTAGCCAAGCCCACGCACCGTCTCGATACGAAAATCGGGTGTAGTTGCGAACCGTTCGCGCAGGCGTTTAATATGTACGTCTATCGTTCGATCATCTCCAGCGTAATCGATCCCCCAAATTTGATCGATCAACTGCTCGCGCGTATACACTTGTCCAGGTGTTCCAGCGAGCTTATACAGCAATTCGAACTCCTTGAGCGGCAACGTGAGCGACTCTGTCCCTCTCATCACCTTATAGGTCTGCCGATCAAGGATGACGTTGCCGAACTGGATCGTCTGCGTGGTGCCAATCCGATAGCGTTTCAGCAGTGCTCTGACCCGAACTGTCAATTCAAGTGGATCAAACGGTTTCGTCAAATAATCATCTGTTCCAAGTTCGAAACCTTTCACTTTCTCCCATGTTTCGCCTCTCGCAGTCAGCATAAGTAAGGGAAGATCAGGATTGGCTCTTCTGAGCTCCTTGCATAACGTCCAACCATCCATTATCGGCATCATAATATCGAGCACGACAAGATCGACATGCGTTGTGGCGTAGACGGTCAGTGCTTCCTTGCCGTCTGCGGCTTCGGCTGTTGCGAATCCGTCGTTGCGTAGAAATAAACAGACGAGTTCGCGAATGTTGGCATCGTCGTCAGCAACCAGTATAGTAGGCATTCGTTTCCTCTTTCCCTGTTTTCCTTCCCCATATTGAAGTAACATTATACTATAAATAAAATTGAATCGCTCCTATTCTTCCTATAATTTCACAGTGTTATACCTCCCGGTATCCGTAGGCCTCAGAGCCCTCATCATGGCTGACAAGGCGCGGAATTCTTCTGAGGTTTTTGTTCAATAATTTTCTCTTCGTTACCAAAATCGAATCTTTACCAATACCCAAAGGGCGGAATGCTCATCATTTGTCATAAGGACACTCCTGTTAATTAAAAACACCCTACTAGCATTAATCCAGCAGGGTGTTACTGTTCAGCTTATAAAGACTTTGATTAACCGCACGAATCCAGTCCTCATAAATTCTAGTCGTTTAATAAATGGATTAACAGCTTCTTTATTAATCGCGTAAATGGCCTTATTGACAAGTTATTCGATTTCTTGAAATTCTTCAATAGTTAAATTTCTTTTAGTATGCATCCTTCCACCCTCTATAAGTCAATTTTGAATAAACGAATATCCTTCGGCCTCTGGGGCTAAAGCCAGTAATAATAACCATTCACAATAGCATCTGTCGATTACTCAGGAATTAAAACACTGGACGACTAACTTCCTTACCTGAAATATATACGAACGAGTTGACCATTGCTGTTTATATATTTTATGACAAGGATGTTGCCGATTGATTCAAGGTCTTGAAAATTCTTATTCGTAATTGTTATTCATTTATAAGAATCACCTAATGACCCATCATAAATCTCTCTGCATAAATCAAATCATACTGGTCTGAATATTCCCATACATTAACAAATCCTGATGTGAAGAATAAGCAAAACGGCAATATCACTATAAATACAACAAATAGAACCTCATTAGGCGAACTCTTAACAGGCCCACCACCTATACGTTCAATCATTGAATCCCCTCAAATTCTATAGTATGTATCAGATTCATATTGTCAATGAGTCTACTATCTTAACAATACTGGCGTCAGGATCAACAATAATTCTCCTCTTTGATTACATCAGCTTCGTTGATGCTGTCCATTGGGATACATCCAAAAGTTGTTTCCGAAAGATTGGGACATAGTAGTGTAGTTATTACATTGGATACTTATTCACATTTGTTAAAAAATATACAGTCAGATGCAGCAGAAGGATTAACCAATTTATTAAATAGGAATACGATAGAAATACCAGAAAAGAACTGAAGAAGAATTCCGTAACCAGAAGCGTGACCAAGCAATCTAGAAATAGTGAATTGTAAGAAAAAACATTGATACATAAACACTTTTCGAGGTGATCGGGCATATAGTATTTTACCTATTACTGATAAAATGCGCTCCCTGAGAGCATCCTGCTAAGGAGGTCGGAGCTATGGTATATCGTGCAACATCCCGCAGAAGGGGTTCGCCTCACAAACGCTTAAATGCTGACATGCTCAAGAAAATATCTGCTGCCATGCTGCCATTTTACAAGGCCATTGCCACCCGTCGTGCTTTTGCCGTCCAATGGTCACGAGCTGTGGTGCATGGCAATTTGGATCGGATGAAGGTCCTTCTCTGCTCGGTAGCGCCATTTGCTGCCAAGCAAGGACTAGGCACGAACGGTATCGGCTATTTTATCTCCTTCTTGGCCCATCCACCAATGCTGTATTATACAAACGGAACGACGATTCCACCCGGTACAGTGCAGTTTACATTTGAGCCGAGGGTTCACCGCGCCATCGCCAGAGCCGTTTTTCCGTTGTATCTCGAATTGGCACGCAATCGATGCTTTGCTTCTGCTTTAGCCAAAGCCATCAACCAAAAAGACCAGCGTGCGGTTACTCTGATGATCCGCAGCTTGATTCCATCCACTGCACTGAAATCCGTACAAATCGAGGATCACGGCTTTGCGTTGCTTTTTAAGTATCCTTACAGTAAATATCCATACCGAAATCTACTCACTCAGGAGTTTTCTTAAAAAGGTCGCTACAGTCGTTACAGACGTTTTTGCTTGAGTTGATCGATCAGCTCTTTACCCAATTGTATAGCCATGTTCGTCAACAATCGGATCTCGTCCTTCGTTACATGGTCCATATGCGCCCCGCAGCAAATTGCAAAGTTACCCGCAAACTCTTTTCGCAAACGAACGGCAATTTCTTCGGTAATATAAAACTCCTTGTGGGCTTGCAATTGAACGGTTTGGATCGGCTCCAGTCTGGCGCCTGCTGTAATCGTTCCCAGATGGGGCTGATCGCCGCCGGAAATAAGTACGACTATGTCCTCTCCCATAAAATAGGCATCCAGCACAAGGCGGATACGCCC
Source organism: Paenibacillus terrae (assembly GCF_005217525.1). Lineage (GTDB taxonomy): Bacteria > Bacillota > Bacilli > Paenibacillales > Paenibacillaceae > Paenibacillus > Paenibacillus terrae_C. The sequence continues at coordinate 46,871 of NZ_PNXQ01000018.1, forward strand.
GCTTTCTTTTTGCAAATGAATCATACGATTCTCTCCCACCTTAAAAAAATAATATTGTGAATAGATTCACTTTATATGTTTCTATTCATTCTATCTCTTCCAGACCTGTTCCACAATTCAAAAATGACCCACAGCAGACCTCCGTAAATGGTGGCTTGCTGTGGGTCTTCTGTTGTTATTTTAAAAGAAACATTCCATGCACCTGATTAACGGATCGTGATGGTATGCGCAGCTTTACCGCTTGCGCCATTATTATCTGTCACCGTCAACTCCACGGTATACGTTCCGGCTGTAGTAAATTTATGCTTTACCTTGGAACCGGACGCTGTATCGCCATCGCCGAAGTTCCAGCTATAGCTGACGATTTCGCCGTCTACATCACGTGAAGCTTTTCCGTTAAACTGAACGTTCTTGTTCTTCTTAGCTGAATCATTCGCCTGAATGATCGCAACTGGTTTCTCGTTAGAGGTTGGTGGATTCGGATCAGGATCCTGCCCTCCACCCTTCGTTACATACAATCTTCCAGGTGCTTCCCCCTCCACTTCATTTCCTGCTGCATCCCTTACCCGGATCACAATCACTCCGCCTTCCAAACTCAGAGAAGAGGAAGTGAAGTAAGTTCCTTCATAATGACCTGACGAAGTTTCGTTTAATGGAATTTCGTTTCGGGCCAAGGTGGTCAGATTGAAAGGCAATTCCACACGAAAGGATGCTTCCAATCCAGACGCACTGTCGAAGGATACCTGCACCGGTTGCCCTGGAGTGATACGCACATCCTCAGCAGGACTAATGTTTTCCAGCTTCGGCAAGGCTGTATTGACATACACCGAACGGGTAACCGTAGTTATGTTCTCCGCAAGATCTTTCGCAGTCACCGTAATCTGATTTTCTCCTTCATTGATGAGTAGACGTTTGTTAAAGCTGCCGTCGCTTCCAAATTCGGCTGGCTCCCCGTTAATCGTCAAGTCGGTGAGGAACTCGTCGTACACCGTACCTGTTACACTGACGACACCCGCGTTTGTACGGGCTCCTTCATCTGGCGAAGTCAAGATCAGACCCGGTTTAGTCTGGTCAAGTATGACGACCACAGGCTCGGAACGATCTGTTACTTTGCCGTATACCGCCGCCTGAACACTCAGTGGATTGGCACCCGGCTGAAGATCGACCGCCAGACTGAACTGGCGATCCTTCACCTTGGTTGTGCCAGCCAGTTCCTTACCGTTAAAGAGCTGGATGTCCGCCCCGTCTGCCGGGGAAGTACCTGTAACGGTAATTGTCTCTTCCTTCGTATACGTTGCCTTGGTCGGTGTTGTAATCGTTGGCGCATTAACCGGATATCTGACGATCGCCCGGATCATGTAATTGCCCTCAGCCTCCGGTGATTGGCTCCATGCGCCGCTTACACCTTGCCAGCTACGAAGCGCATTGGGTCCACTCTCGTCTGTAGCAAGACCCGGAGACTGCGTGCCTGCGCTTGGCTGCGTATAGACGATATAAAAATCGCCTTGAACCGTTACGGGTTCAGGGAATTGTACCGTCGTCCACTGTGTTTCATCCCGAACGGCTGTGCCGTCAAATGGACCAGCCAGCAGACGTCCCGGTGCTCCTGCCGCACCAGAGGCATCATAGACGGAGTATTGGAACGCCGTTCCTCCCGGATTCGGGAAGGCTGAGTTCCAGAACAGAAGTGATGCGCCTGTCACTTGAGCCACTTCCGACTCAGGTGTCATTCGGACTGCCCAAGAGTTGCCTGCCGCGTTAAAAGCTCTGGCATTTTCTCCGGTACCGTCATCATAAGCGATGCCCCCCTGGAAGCCGATGAAAGGCTTCAATGTGACGTTCGCTTCCACACTGCCGTTCGGAGGTGCTGTGACCGTGACACTGTCGCTGTAATAATTTTCTGCTGCAATGGATAATGTATATGTCCCTTCCAGCACATCCAGCGTAAATTCTCCAGCCTCATTGGTTTCTACCGGAGCAATGCGTGCATCCTCCAGCACAAGCACTTTCGCTTTTCGGATCGGTTCACCGGATTGCTTATCGGTAATGACTCCGTGAATCGTACCATGAGGTACCGCTTGGAGACTAAAGTTCGCCCTGACTACTTTATTATTCTCAATCGTGACCTGCTTCGTTTGAGGCTCATAGCCATAGGCTTCAGCCTTCAGCGTATAATTGCCAGCTATGTGAATAAAGCTGTATTTACCTGTGGTCGGATCGGTTTTCACCGAACGTCCGGTTTCCAGTACGGTAACTGTGGCGCTGGCAGGAAGACTTTCGAGACCGACACGTCCACTGTCCACCGTTGCTTCCGTCGGCTTCACTTTTTCCTGGAATTCACTCTTTTCGGTGCTTGTAATTTTGTACAGCGGGAATTGTTCTTCCGCTTTTTCCAGTTTGATATTCGACTCAGGTACTACATCCTTGGTCACTGTCGAAGCTGGAATGCCTAGCACACGGAAATCGTCAATGTACCAGCCGTTTTTGTTCACACTGTTATCCGATTTCAAGCGGAAGCGAATTTGAATCTCATTGCCGGTATAGCTATCCAGATTGTAGTAAACCGGAGTCCATTTTTTCCCATTGGTGTTATGAGAGAATTTGCCCAGCTCGGTCCAGGTGTCGCCATTATTTTTGGACACTTCCACATAACCGAAGTCATAGCCGGACTCAATTTCAAACCAGTGGTTGAAGGTAAGTGTTGCATTCCGCACACCATTCAAATTAATTTTTGGAGAAACCAGCGAAAAGTCAGCTCCGCTCTCATAGTTACTATCGAGATCGGTTGCCCATACGTTTGGTCTGGATACTGCACTTTCTGGTCCCACTTCTTTGGGGATGCCACGTTCCCATTCATCCTTGGTACCAGAATGAGTCCAGCCGTTATCCGAGCTGCCGTCAAATGAATCGCTATACAGCGTATCTGGCACTTCTACTCTCAGTGAAGCCTCATTCGACTTGGCTCCCTCGTTACCACTGTAATCCTCGGCCGCCACTGCATAATGATAGGTCGAGCCGCTGACCGTGATCGTATCAGTGAAGGTCAGTCCAGAGGTTGTACCCAAGGAAGTGTAATTTTTGCCCGATTGGGTGGAGCGATACACTTTGTACTGCTTCACATCTTCATCGGAGGAAGCATTCCAGGCCAGCGAGACGTTGCCGACTGTATCCGCTTCGGCAGTCAGATTGCTTGGCGCGGCAGGTGCAACGGTATCCGGTTCCTGAATCGACAGATCGTCGATATACCAGCCATCTTTTACAATCGTATTATCACTTGTAAAGTTGAACAGAAGGTATACCTTCTGACCTGCAAATGCTCGCAGATCGAGATATTGTGTTTTCCAGCCGTTGCTGGTGCCTGTAAATGATAATACCTGCTCAAATGCATTCTGATTGTTGGTGGTGGCTACATATACTTTGCCGAAATCAGAATTGTTTTCGATATCGTACCAATGCTTGAAGCTGAGCAATGCCCCTTTGGGACTGTTGGTCAGATCAATCGGAGGAGCGAGGAAATAGCTGTTAGAGTTGGACGCATATTTGCCTTCGAGATTGGTCGCAAGGACCTTCGTTCCCGAATGTGCGCTTCCGGGGCCACTTACCGGGGTTCCCCATTTCCAAACACTACCCTGTCCACCGACATTGATACCAGCAATATCCTTTTCAAAATCCTGTGTATAGCCAGGTTTGACGCCTTTGGAGACATTAACCTTGTACACTTCGGTTTCAAAACCGTTATTGCCGTAATCATTCACACGAATATAGTATTCCAGACCGGCGCTATCCACCAAGAAAGTCGGGATGGACGCTTGATATGTACCGTCTTTGCTGTCGCCGGAGGTCCGTTCCAACGGAATATATACATAGTTTGACGTACCCGCTGTTTTGGCAAAGGCCTCAACTGCTGTCACCCCGACATTATCCGTTACATGAGCAGTCAGAGGTATGTCAATGCCCTCGAATGCCGCAGCAGACGGTGTATGCTCCAGAACAGGCGCTTCCAGATCATCTCCACCTGTTACAACTTTACCGGATACGGAGCCCAAGCCTTGGACGACAGAGCCGACTGCATCCAATGCATTAATGACACCATGTCCGTAGCCATTGTTCGGAGAGGTCGGATATGTGCTATCCGTGCGTGGTGTAGCTGTATTTTCCAGAATTTCTTCCAGTTGATCCACAGTAAGCGAATGATTCGCTTGCAGCAACAGAGCCGCAAGTCCCGCGACATGAGGGCCCGCCATGGAAGTTCCATTATATCCGCCTTTATAAACACCGCCAGCAACGGATGATCGAATATTTACACCCGGTGCAGAAACTTCGGGCTTCACTTCGCCATATGGCGACGGTCCCAGCAGTGAGAAGCTGGCCAGCTTGTCATTAAGATCGGTTGCTCCAGTGGCAAAGGATTCCGGATAGTTAGCCGGATTCGCTACCGATCCAGGACCGCCCGGATTGGAAAGGGAAGTATTACCTGCGGAGAATTCAGGGAATATCTGTGCATCCCGCCATGCTTGAACCACAGGTCGGAACCATTCATCGAGGCCGGGTCCGCCGCCCCACGAATTGTTCACCACGTCCGGTGCAAGCTCGGGATGAAGATTGCCTTGGGCATCCCTTGGCGCAAGCAGCCATTGGCCGCCGTCGAGTATAATTGCATCCGTCGTTTCCGGATTAAAAATCCGAACGGCAATCCACTTCGCGCCAGGCGCAACGCCGACCCGGTTCGTTCCATTTTCCTCGGAGCCGACCATCGTTCCCATCGTATGCGTACCGTGGGAATCCGCTTCCTGATCGACCGGCAACGTCGCATGACTATGCGGATCGTACCAGCTCAGCTCGGGATTCACGACATTGCCTGCCGCGTCCAGACCGCGCCATTTGCGATGCAGGGCCGGATGAGTATAGTCTACGCCTGTATCGAGATTGGCCACAACGATTCCGGTTCCGTCGATTCCTTGTTCCCATACTTGGGGTGCATTAATATGTGATATATTCCATTCCACGGTAGATGGGTCTACAGCGTTCTTACCTGCATTGCCGGGCTTCGCCGATGTTTTACTATCGTCCTTTTCCAGCTCTATAGCTTTCTCTGCGGTTGCAGATTTTGCCGTGTCTACTGTCGCTGTTTCAGCAGTTTTGGCGGCTGTCCCCTCTGCCTGCTTGTCAACCGTCACCTTTTGCAGATAACGTGTTTCATTCGGCAAAATTTTGTCTACCTCAGGCAACTGCGAAATATGGTCCAGCACCTCCTTGGTACTGGTGACCGCCAGGGCATTGACAATAAAGTAGCTTTTATATTCCTTTACTCCACCGCTCTCCGATTGCTTATCCAAATAATTTTCAAGCCCATATTGGGTTCTTGAAGCGGTTTCACGCAGAGAGCTGATCACATTGCTGCGGACAGCCATTTTGGCGGCAGAGGGTGTTATTTTCTCAAACGAGGCCTTTTGGAGAGCATTTTTGGAAACCTTGTTTGTGTCTACCTGTTCTTTTAATTTGACCAGATAAGTTACATAGCTGTTCTCCTCAAACTGTTTGGTCAGTTTAGGGGATACCTTCGCGGTCGTTACCTTGTGCGAGCCTGATTTTAGCTCCAGCTTGGAGCCATCCGGTGTGTTATTCGCCAAAGCAGGTTGAACAAAAGAAAAGGCCATAAGCAAAGATAGTCCAATAGATAGTGGTTTTTTGAATCGTTTAGATTTAATCAATTACTTCTCCACTCCTTTTACTAGGTTTAATATTTCTGGTATAACCTGTACAAGAGTAAGACCTCATGCCTTGCACATCAAACCTACGGGCTGCACAGCATGATAGGGTTGGCAACCACCTCCTTCATAGAGTATAGAGGTCAGCATTTTACATCATTCGATCCCTAACGCTCGAAAGTACAATTTGAAATCGCTCTTGGGATTGTTGCAAAATGCTCATGTATAAAACGATTTGGATTTTCTTAGGTGAGTTTATTTCATAGGTGAGTTTGCGAATCCAAAAATAGCAAGCGGTGAAATTCAGCAGATACCAAGAAGAATAAGCAGGAGAATGTCGAAGAGAGAACATGTTATATCATTACATTTTATATTAAAAATTGATATAAAAACATATATTATGGATAGTATAAAGTTATCAAAACAGATATACAAGTGATTTTTTTGCAATTTCCTTGAAATTTATAATTTTTGTATTTTCTATGTACGAAAACCCCTTTGTAGCGGCTGCGTTAATGTTGCATTACACGGTTAGCAGGTGTATACAATCTCTGGACGAGCCGCTCCAAGGGATTTCCGAAGTCTTTCTAAAGCACAATCAGATCATTCTAGTTAAGTACCGAATTGACCGCAGCCAACGCGTCGATCAGGCCATATCCATAGCCGTTATTCGGTGAAGTTTTATATTGGCTGTCTGTCAGCGGCGTTGCTGTTTTCGAAATAACATCCTCCAGTTGATCCACTGTCAAGGATGGCTTGGCCTGGAGCAGCAATGCCGCTAATCCGGCTGTATGCGGGCCTGCCATGGATGTACCGTTCCAGCCCCCCTCATATACTCCGCCAGGAACAGAGGAACGGATGTTTACGCCAGGAGCCGATATTTCAGGCTTCACTTCGCCATATGGAGAAGGACCACGCAACGAGAAGCTCGCCAGCTTGTTGTTAACATCAGTCGCTCCTGTGGCATAGGCTTCCGGCAGATTCGCCGGATTAGCTACAGACCCAGGTCCGCCCGGATTTGATAGTGTCGTGTTGCCTGCGGAGAACTCAGGGAAAATCTGAGCCGCTCTCCACGCCTTGGTGACTGGACGATACCATTCATCCAGACCAGGTCCGCCGCCCCAAGAGTTATTCACCACATCCGGCGCAAGCTCAGGATGCTTCTTGCCATTTTTGTCTACTGGAGCCAGCAACCATTGGCCTCCGTCCAGCAGGATGGAGTCTGTCGTTGACGGGTTGAATACCCGTACGGCAATCCATTTAGCACCGGGAGCAACACCGATTTCATTCGTACCGTTACTGTCCGAGCCAACACTCGTCCCCATCGTATGTGTACCATGTCCATCCGAATCTGTTGGCAGTGATGCTCCGTTAACCGCATCATACCAGCTCAGCTCTGGATTAACGACTTGACCGGAAGCATCCAAACCGCGCCATTTTCTTTTCAGCGCCGGGTGAGTGTACTCTACGCCTGTATCGAGATTGGCAACGACAACCCCTTTGCCGTCAATGCCTTTGGCCCAAACCTGTGGTGCTTTGATTTTGGAAATATTCCATTCGGCTTTGCTCGGTGTTACAGCATCCTTATATACGGATTCCTCCACGGATTTTTGTGCATTCTCTTCCGTTACAGTCGTGTCTACAGTAGCTTGTTCGGCTGTCACTTCCTCGACTGCTGGCTGGGCATCCTTATCTATTTCAACCTTTTGCAGCTCCCGCGTTTCATCCGGTAAAATTTTGTCTACCTCAGGAAGTGTGGCGAGATTATCCAATACCTCCTTGGTACTTGTTACCGCAAGCGCGTTCACGATAAAGTAGCTCTTGTACTTTTTGACGCCTCCGTTATTGACTTCCTTCTTTAAGTATTCTTCCACTGGCTGTTGAGATTTTTCAGCAGTATCTATGAGAGAGTTCACAACCGTTGTACGTACAGAAAGCTTAGCGGCAGCAGGGGATATCTGGTCTGCGGAAGCCTTTTGGAAAGCATGCTTGGCAACCGACTCTGTATCTACCTGATCTTTTAATTTAACCAGATAGGTGACGTACTCGCTGTCACTGAATTGCTGGTTCAGCTTGGCTGAAACCTTGGCGGAAATGGTCGAGGCTCCTGCCGCTGTGGTCGTACTCGCATCTCCGTACACCGGAGAAATCAGAGAAAAAGCAAGAATAGCAGTAAAACTAGCCGATAACGTCTTTTTGATATTTTTCGACTTAATCAATACTTTCCATCTCCCTTTACTTGGTTTTGTGATTCTCAAGAACAACCTGCCGACAGCCGCATGAAAAGCTCACAAAATAGCCTTTGGCCCTCACCTCCTTCAAAAAATATAGATTCTAGCATGGAATCCATAGGTCATGATTCTGTGGTGAACAAGCAAAGGGGCAGGACTGGAAGAAATAGCCATCCGGTGTGGGACAAAGGTGGCCACTGATGCTCGTACAGCACCATTCTGCCTACTTCGTTCCCATGTAAATTTTTAAAATTCAGCTTATATCGCTTTGGAAAAAGTAAGAGAAAAACGTGAAGAAAAAGTAGGGTAGGAAGCTAGAAGTTATCGAGGGGTTTAATATCTGTGCATTAAAATCCAAATTAAAACAAAAGAATGATACAAATGGTATCTTTTGAATCTAGTATAATGTCATAAAAACAGATATACAAGCATTTTTTTGAATTTTTTCCCTTTTTCTTTGAAAAAACAAAAAAACTCTTTCGTTTTTACGAGCAGGTGCTACTCTTGGGGGGTGCACTGCTAATCGTAAAAATAAAAGAGATTTTTCGGCAGTCGTTCTGCACTCCAATAGAAGAGTCCAGAGAGGGCTATCTGCCGCTGTTTACTGGTATGGGAACCGAAACGGCTCCATCCGAAATGGATGGCTTTGGTAGTGCTTGCGATCTGCCGCATAGAGCAGCGCATTCCCGAAAAGCCATTTGGCTGCACCCGCGACATGTATCCCGATCCACCAGTGCAATGGCTGCTGTGAGGGCTTCTCCTGTATGCTCGAAAAAATGCTCGTGTCCGATCATGTCGTAGCATCCGGTTTTGTGAAGTAATGCCTGCGGCTGCGGCTGGAGGCCGGAAACAAGCACCGTTCCACCGGATTTACGATATTTCTGAATCAATGCGGTAAAGTTAGACTCTCCTGTCATATCCATAAAAGGAACCTTACCCATACGTAGCAGCAAAATTCCTTGCTGGCGGTTAGCCTGACCTCCCATCCCCGAATTTTCCAATGCCGAAGCGGCACCAAAAAATAGAGGGCCTTCCACACTATAGATCGCTACCTGCGGGCAATCATGCTGCTCTGTAACCATATGCGCGCGGACTTTTTCATGCTTGACAGAAGGATCGGGCAATACCTTATCCACTGAAAGTGCACTGCTCATACGCTTGACGAACAGCACAACGGCCAGAATCAGACCTACTTCAACAGCCGTGGTCAGCGTCGTAAATACCGTCAGCAAAAAGGTGACAACCAGTACGATAGAGTCTGCTGTCCGTGTCTTGAGAATGTGTGCAAAATGTTTGCGCTCGCTCATATTCCAGGCGACCACCATCAACACCGGAGCCATACTCGCCAACGGAATATTGGATGCATACGGAGCAAAAACCACCAGAATGAGCAGTACAACCAAGCCGTGTACAATACCCGACATGGGAGAAACGGCACCACTGCGGATATTTGTGGCTGTGCGCGCAATCGCCCCCGTCGCAGGAATGCCGCCAAACAGGGGTGTAAGCAAGTTGGCAACACCCTGTCCGACCAGCTCACGATTGCTGTTATGCCGGGCTCCTGTCATGCCGTCCGCAACCACCGCCGAAAGCAGGGATTCGATAGCTCCCAGCATTGCGATGACAAGTGCGGGCGGCAGCAGCTTCACAATCAGATCCCAGGTCACGCTTGGAACATGCAGCTCAGGCAGAGATGCCGGAATTGCCCCGTATGCGGAGCCGATCGTTGCCACCTGACCCGGAAAAAACCAGGCTGCCACCAGCGTGGATAAGAGCAGGCCAACGAGTGAACCGGGTACCTTGGGCCATTTTTTAGGCACCAGAATGAGGGCGGCAAGACAGATACCCGCCGTTAGAATACTGTACACATTCAGTGAAGGCAGGCGATGGATCAGCTCTGCCATAGAAGGCAGAAACGTTTCATGCCGCTCTACTCCGCGTAAGCCGAGAAAGTTAGCAATCTGGCCGCTGAAAATCGTCACGGCAATGCCCGCCGTAAAGCCAATCGTTACCGGCTTGGGGATGAACTTAATTAACGCGCCTAGCCTCAGCACGCCCATTAAGATGAGCATAAACCCCGCCATAAAACCGGCTATGAGCAAATTTTCATAACCGTACTGCATGACAATAGCCAGCAAAATAGGAATAAAAGCGCCCGTAGGTCCGCCAATCTGAAATTTGGACCCTCCTAACAGTGAAACCAAAACTCCTGCCACAATGGTCGTGTACAGCCCGTATTCCGGCTTTACTCCTGATGCAATGGCAAACGCCATGCCGAGCGGAATGGCCACAATTGCCACGATACTTCCGGAAATCAGGTCCTTTCGCAAAGCTCCTGCGTTATATCCCTCGAACCTTCCCATCCACTTCATCCTCTGTAACCCTTCTTTTCTGTAGTAGCATTACTTCTCGTTCCGTATACCCTCCAGCAACGAGATCGCTTCGACCAGATGATTGTCAAAAATTTGCCGCGCCACCGCAAGCAGTTCCGTCAAGAGCGGGTCCCGCAACGAGTAAACGACCGTGGTGCCTTCCTTGATGCTGCTCACCAAATTTTTGGCGCGCAACACGGCCAACTGCTGCGATACGGCAGAGCCTTCGGAACCGAGCGCAGTCTGTAGCTCATTTACGTTCCGCTCCCCTTCACTCAACACCTCCAGAATGCGGATGCGCAGAGGGTGAGCCAATGCTTTAAAAAAGTCGGCCTTAAATTTCTGGAGATCGCCTTCCATGCTTGCTCCGTCCCCCTCACAAAAATTGTTCTGTAAACCATCAACAATCTCTGAATATTTGAATATTTAGACAGTAACAGGTTTGGGTCATTTGAACTATGATTTAACTCACACCTCACCGTGATTAAAGTCACATCTTTCCATTCTCCCTCTTTTCAGGGTTGACAGCTTCCACAGGTTTCCATTAACATAGCAATTAACTTTAGGAAAAGGGGGCCGACAGACATGACTGAGCTTTACATGATGGTGACAGACAGGCAGCATGACAAAACCATATATATGAATTTTCGTCTCATCGGCCCCGTTCGGGCGACATGATGGGTGACATCACGCTGTCTGACAGCGTGATTAACCAGGCTTTTTTCTGTATTTAATGCTATTGGAAGGACAGGTTATTTTACGTATGAATGATGTATAGATCATGGCGTGTAATGACACTTTCGGTGCAGGAAGCCGTAGACGACAAGTCTGCGGCTTTTTTTATTTTCTTTTTAAAGCTTAATTTGTATGTCATTTTTGATTTACATGAAGAAGGGAACTATCCAACGATATGAATATACAACACACAACAGACTCGTTCTTAGAAAAGGGACCTTACAGCCATCTTATGAAGCTTCCGGCTGGCGATTTGACCGTATATGCTTCTCAGCAGCTTTTCTCCTCACTGGATTACAAGGTGTTCGAGATGGCTAATAACAATTTACAAATTCCTGGTATCCGCTATATGGGCTATACTCCAGATGTACATGTAGGCATCGGAACCTGCATCGGTACGACTGCGGTATGGGGAATGGAGGACGGCTATGTATCTCCCTCCATCGTCGGCAGCGATATCGGCTGCGGCATGCGTGTACACCTGACGAATTTGCACAAGGATGCCTTGAAGGAAACCAAGCTGCGCCGCAAGCTGGTCAAGACCATTGATAAATATTTGCCAATGGAAGCCCACCAGCGGGGACATTATTCAGATATCCGGCTGGAGCATATTGTACGCAAGGGCCTGCATGGATTGCCCAATAAATATATTCCAGACAGCTACACGCCTAAAAAATCAACCTCACTCACCCATGTAGAGCACACTAAATTCTCATTTGATGAAGAGGTACTTAATCTCGTCGAAGATCGCACGTGGCACCGGGCTCACCGACAGCTTGGCACGCTGGGTGGAGGCAATCATTTCGTTGAAATTCAGGCGATTGAGATTGCCGAGCACAACCGTGAAATAGCCGAAGCCTGGGGAATGTTCGACGGTCAGGTTGCCGTCATGGTCCACTCCGGATCACGTGCCTGGGGTGGAGCGGTCAGCCAAACCAGCTCGTCTGCCATTGCCAAAGCAATGGGTCGCCTTGGGCTTGGCACCTCTGATCCAAGGTTGGTATTTGCCCCTCTGGAGCATCCCGAAGCTGCGCATTACATCAATATGATGTACTCGGCGCTGAACTATGCGGTGGTAAACCGACATTTGATCGCTTTTTCCGTACGTGAAGCCTTCCGTGATGTCTTTGGCACAAAGTGCGAGTTGCGCACCTTGTACGATCTGATGCACAATTATGGTTGGGAGGAATCCCACCCGGATCACGGTAATGTGTTTGTGCATCGTAAAGGGGCTACCCGCGCTCTTCCAGCCGGACATCCCGACAATCCAAAACCTTACCGGGAAACAGGACATCCGGCCTTGATTCCCGGTTCTATGGGGACGTCCTCCTATATTATGGTCGGCCTGCCGGGCGGACAGGATAACTTCCACTCCATTTGCCATGGAGCAGGCCGTATCCGTTCACGCTCTGCGACCAAACGGCTCGTAAGTGTGGACGATTTTGCCGGAGCACTTGGTGTAGGGACAGACGACGAGATTGTGGTCAATCAGTCATCGCTGGAAAGCATTCTCGACGAATCTCCCCAAGCCTACAAAAATGTAGATGATATTATTGAAAGTGTCACCGGGGCAGGACTCGCAGCCGTTGTAGCCAAATGCAAGCCGCTGGCCGCCCTGAAAGGAGCAAAATAATTGAGTATAGACATCCCAGCTATTTACGAATTTGATGAACGTACGGATGGGCGTATTACCGGCTATGCCGCTTATGCCCGTCTGATCGACGGCATCAGTGAGGCCCTATATAACCGCTATGGCGTAAAATATGAGCTGTATGCCAGCGACGATCCCAATATTGAGTATTGGGACTTGCTGGAGGAGGACATTCGTTCAGGCAGCCTGGATCTGGAGCATGTGGCACGGGTCTTTGATCGCTTGGAGGAACGTACCATCCAATATGACGATGACGGGCCCACTCCAGAATACGGCGTGCACCTGTCGATGCGTAATAATGTATTCGCCTATCCCAAATGGGGCATCGCGCTGGCGCGGGTTCCCTTTTTCCGTGAGAATGGCGTATACAATGAAGATTACGTATTTGCGACAGGCGATCAGGAACTGCAAGGCTTCCTTGCAGGCGTACGCGGGCGTGAACGCAAGCAGAACATGAAACGGGTCACCGTCTTTACTGACACAAGCCGCGGATTATCCCGGCAGGCGGAGCCTATTACCCGTGCCATTACGCGGGATGACGTTATTTTGAAAGCGGAAATCAAGCGGGATATTTTCCGTTCACTCGATCAGTTTTTTGAAGCAGATCGTACCTTCTATCAGACTTATAATATTCCTTACAAACGCGGTATTCTGCTGTATGGCCATCCGGGCAACGGGAAAACAACGCTTGTTAAATCTATTGCGAGCAGCGTACCGGGTCCGGCCGCCTATTGGCAAATTACGGAGTATACAACCAGTGAATCGGTCAAAGAGGTATTCGAGGCGGCTACCCGTCTGGCTCCGATGGTGCTGGTCATTGAGGATATTGATTCCATGCCGCAGGAGGTTCGTTCCTTTTTCCTGAATACGCTTGATGGTGCTACTTCCAAGGAGGGTATCTTCCTGATCGGAACGACCAATTATCCCGAAAAAATTGATCCGGGTCTGATGAATCGGGCGGGTCGTTTCGATCGCGCCTATGAAATCAGTCTGCCGGACGAAGCACTGCGATTAGCGTATCTCAAGCTGCGCAACTTCCTTGTTTTTGCAGGAGAGACAGGTACACAGAAGGCGGCAGCGATGACTGACGGCTTCTCCCTGGCTCAGCTCGGAGAACTGTATGTCAGCACTGCACTGGAATGGCACGAGCAGGGAAAAGCAGATATTGAGCTAATCATTAAAGGTATGCGAGGCGAGCTGGATAAGAGCCGCAAGCAGGACTGGTTAAAAAATGTAGCCGAAGGACGCGTTGGATTCTTCTAAATCATCATAAAAAGGAAGAACCTCTGATGCCCATAATGGCGCATTTAGAGGTTCTTCTTTTTTCCAGCTTCGTTTTTATTATGTTTCCCCGCTTAGACGATTCAAAAACTGAACAGCCCGTGAACTGGTGGGCTGCTCCAGAACCTCATGTGGCGTCCCCTGTTCAACGATCACACCCTGATCCATCAAAATCACATGGTCCGCCACCTCAGCCGCAAATTTCATTTCATGGGTGACAATGACCATGGTCATGCCTTCGGCAGCCAGTTGCTTCATAACTTTAAGCACCTCACCTACCAGTTCGGGGTCAAGTGCAGAGGTCGGCTCATCGAATAACAGCACCTCAGGCTCCACAGCCATTGCCCGGGCAATACCTACCCGTTGCTGCTGTCCGCCCGACAACTGATGGGGATAGGATTCCGCTTTGTCCGCCAGTCCCACCTTTTTAAGCAGCTCCAATCCGCGTTTGCGTGCCTCGTCCTTGTTTTTCTTTTGAACGGTGACTTGGCCCTCCATTACGTTTTGAACTGCTGTCATATGCGGGAACAGGTTGTAGGATTGAAACACCATACCCGTTCGCTTGCGCAGCGCCAAGATGCTTTCCTGCCGCAGCTTCGTTCCTTTGGCAAAATTCAGTGCAATATCCCCCACCTGAATCTCACCCTGATCGGGAACCTCCAGCAAATTCAGACAGCGCAAAAGCGTTGTTTTACCAGAGCCGGACGGGCCGATGATCACCAGCACCTTCCCTTTATCCAACGTCACATTAACACCCTTCAGCACTTGCAGCGAGCCGAACGATTTGTGTATATTCCGAATTTGGATCACCGGTACAATCTCCTTTATCTGACGGAAAAACGGCTAAGCCGCTTCTCCAGGTAATTTTGCAGCACGGTCAATACGGTGCTAAACAGCAGATAAATAACCCCCGCCTCGGTATACACCAATAACGGCTCATACGTGGTGGCTACAATCTGGTTAGCTGTTCTGAACATTTCCACATAGGTGATCGTCGCAGCTAGCGAAGTATCCTTGACCAAACTGATGAAAGAATTCGCTAACGGCGGTACGGACACACGGGCTGCTTGCGGAAGCACGATACGTCGCAGCACTTGCCAGCGCGTCATCCCCAAGGAGTATCCCGCCTCCCACTGGCCTTCCTGAATGGATATAATTGCCGCACGCATAATTTCCGAGCCATAAGCCCCCACGCTGAGCGTAAAACCGATCACTGAAGCTATAAAAGGGTCCAGCGTAATGCCAACTGAGGGCAAGCCGTAGAAAATAATATACAACTGCACCAGCAACGGTGTTCCACGAATCACCCACACATAGAAGCCGGAAATCAGCTTGAGTATTTTCCATTTGGACAGTCGAGCCAACGCCGTAACCAGTGCCAGTATCAAGCCCAGAGCAAAAGAGATAAGTGTGAGCGGAATCGTAAAAGAAACCCCTGCTTTCAGCAGAGGCAGTAATGAATCGATAATAATTTGTATCTGGCGATCATCCATTGTGCAGACATCCTTTAAAAAGATAAGTTTGCGAAAGTCCGGTTCGACATGGCGAGACTCCGGTTATTCGGGTGTTATTTGGATACGTCGGCTCCAAAATATTTCTCAGAAATTTTCAGGTACGTACCGTCAGCCTTCATGTCAGCCAGCGCTTTGTTAACTTCCTTGATCAAGTCTTCGCTACCTTTATTAAAAACAGCCGCGCTGTGTGAAGCATCTGGAGATTCATCTACCTTTTTGATGGGGGCATCAGGCTTTTGCTTCTTCAAATCAAGATAGGACAAACCATCATTGACGGTCGCATCGACCCTTTTGGATGTCAGGAGACCAATCGCCTGATCGAATCCATCCGTTGCCACAATTTCCGCGCCATTGCTCTTCGCGATTTGAGTCAGGTTGCTGGTCAGGGATTGCCCGGCCTTTTTACCTTTCAGATCAGCAAACTTTTTGATGTCATTATTATCTTCGCTCACGATCAGCACTGCCTTGGAGACAATGTATGGATCGGAGAAATCGTATTTTTGCTTGCGTTCATCTGTAATGGACACTTCATTGAACACCGTGTCAAACCGTTTGGAGTTCAATCCCGCGAATATACCATCCCATTGCGTTTCGATAAACTCCGGCTGTACGCCCAGACGCTTACTTACTTCAGTTGCAATATCAACGTCGAAGCCTGTCAGCTTACCAGCAGCATCATG
>NZ_PNXQ01000018.1:63052-71337 GCF_005217525.1 Paenibacillus terrae
GCCGCTCGCTTTTACAGATTCCAAAGTAGCTGTGGCGGTTGTATCTGCTTTTCCATTAGTAGACCCGGCATCCCCGGTTGAAGCATTATTTGAATTAGCACCTTTGTCGTTGTTGCCGCAGGCCGAAACCAGCAAAGCCATTACGATCAGTACGACTGGTAAAAATCTAAATTTTTTCATGTTAACCACACTCTTTTCCTTTTTCTTGATAACCCAGCACGTAGCTGGCTCATTGAATAGTACATCATTCATTTTTACACGTCAATGCTTTTATCCAATAATCCCTATGCAAAAGGTGAGCTATAAAATTTCTGGGCTCAAAGTTATCCTAGGTTGACTCATTCATAGACAGACTATTCATTCGATCTATCCTCACAGTAACTTTTTTCTGTACCTTTACGTCCAAGGTTTCGTATAATAGATTTCAATATGATTAGTAATATTTACCTCGTCTTTGAATGAAAGGAAGGCATTATGGAAACCCAAAATTCAACCCTATCCTCTGCTTCACCCGAAGGAAGACGTTCAGCTTGGGCCACCTTCACTTCGCCTTTAAGGCAATCCAAAGCGTTCACTCTACTGTGGCTTGGACATTGGATCGCTATGCTGGGAACCTCGGTCACCACCGTCATTTTGCCACTGGTTATCTATTCCCTGACCGGCTCGACTACAATCATGGGTCTGGCGATGACTGTCTATATGCTGCCTAACGTGCTTATTCTGCCCTTTGCCGGGATGATCGTGGATCGGATTGACCGAATCCGTCTGCTTCTGTTCACCAACATTGCCCGCTTTGGGCTGATGTTCGCTGCGGCGGTATTGATGTTTACCGACGGGATGAAACTGCCGTATCTGTTCGTTGGCCTTGCCTTATACGGATTGATGGACGGTATCTTTAATCCGGCTTATTCTGCCCTGCGGGCACAGGTATTTACGCCGGACATTCGCAATGCGGCTAACGCGCTCAGTCAGATTAGTATTCAAGCCGTCCGCCTTCTCGGCCCTCCACTGGGCGGCTTCATTGTATCCTTCACCTCACCAGGGGTCGGCTTTGGTCTGGATTCTGTCGCCTATCTGATATCTTTTGCCTGCTTCTGGATGCTGAGCAGTCATTTGGCCTCGATCATTGGTAAGCGCCTGGCAAATGCAGAACAACAGGATCAGGAAGGTCAGCATTTTCTCAAAGATTTTATTGCGGGCTTTACGATTCTTAAAAGTCATCCGTGGCTGTGGATTACGATTCTGGCTTTTTCCTTCATTAATATTTGTTACTCAGGCATTATTGCAGTACTCATTCCGTGGCTGTTCAAGGTTCATCATAGCTACAGTCCAGTCGTGTATGGCGTTGCGATGGCAAGCAGCGGCATCGGCGCTATGCTGGGTGCCTTTGTATACGGGTCGCGCAAGCACTGGAAGCATCGCGGCCTGCTCGCTTACCTCGGGGCTTTTGTCAGCGGGCTTGCTTTATTATTGTTGTCTGTAGTCACCTGGATGCCGGGACTGATTATGAGCATGATGCTTGAAGGGTTCGGCATTATGATATTTGCGATCATTTGGGAAACAAGCCTTCAGGAAATGGTTCCCGCCGAATCCTTTGGCCGTGTAGCCAGTCTGGATCTAATGTTTTCCTTTGCCTTACTGCCTGTAGGCTATCTGGCTGTGGGTGCGATGGCGGACAAGCTTGGCGGCATTTTCACTATCGGTCTATTTTCAACCGTTGGCATGTGCATCGTGTTGGGCGTTTTATGTGTGCCTCATATCAGGCGGTTCCAATAAAAAAGCTGCTCCTGCAGGTTCATTTGCGAACCTTGCGGGAAGCAGCTTCTTTTCATTTTGTAGCCTTATGCCCTATAAGGGCTAGTGGAATCGATTCATTATGTGTTAGCCTCTGTTCCGTCCAACGGAACGGAAGATCAAGCTTACGATAACAACCAGCACAATCGCACCAATTAATGCAGGGACAATGTAGAACGATCCGATTTCAGGACCCCAGTCGCCCAGAATCAAGCCACCCAACCATCCACCGATAAAACCAGCGATAATGTTACCAATCACACCACCCGGAACATCACGACCTGCGATAATTCCTGCCAACCAACCAATAATACCTCCAACAATCAATGCCCATAACCAACTCATTTTACTTCACCTCATTTAAGTTTTTATCGTTGTGTTCTATTATTAACCACTCGAACTCCTTTTGAACACGTTAAGGACAAATGGTTAATATTACCTAATGAACAGAACAATGACTTAGGAGCTTGTTACCATCCTACGTGCTTAACTGCCTATTTATAACCCTTGTGTGAAAAGTGTGTATAAAATACAGTTATCCTTGTATTCCTGCTTTTTTTGTGCCATCCTCACATTATGACTTCATTGAAGTCGCTTCATGCATACATTGCAAAAATAACAGATGATAAGGAGTGACCCCAACTGGAGTGTCGTGTCGGATGCGCCGCGTGCTGTATTGCTATTACGATTTCATCCCCTATTCCGGGCATGCCTGACGGAAAACCGGCTGGTGTCCCTTGCCCACAGCTCACTGTGGATAACCGTTGCCGATTGTTTGGCAAGCCTGAGCGGCCAGCCGTATGCAGTGGCTTTCATGCTGATGAAGATACGTGCGGAAGCACAAACGAAGAAGCATTTGAGCTGCTGAGAGAGCTGGAAAAGTCAACTCTACCGGGTAAAACTTGAGTAGATACTCGTTCTATATATGAAGGAGGATTTTTTCACTATGAATTTCATTGAAAAAAGAATTGCCGAATTGAAGCAGTATCAACCGGATCTGACCGCCCCGAGGGACATTGAGCCGTTCTGGGACAAAACACTGGAAGATGTACAGGCTAAACCCGTGTGTGCGTTCAAAACACCAGTGGAAACGCCGTATCCTCATATTCATGCCTCACGGGTTACCTTTGAAGGTGTAGATGATACGCCACTGCATGCATGGTATATACGCCCCCAATTTGTTGGAAATCAAAAGCTGCCGTGTATTGTCATTTTTCATGGCTACACAGGCGGCAAGGGCTATCCTGAGGATTACTCGTCCTGGCTGATGCTTGGCTTTGCTGTATTTGCCGTAGATATACGCGGTCAGGGTGGTGAAACAGGAGATCGTCTGGATGATCCTCATGGAACGGTTAAAGGCTGGGTAACGAAAGGGATACTGGATAAGGATACCTGCTACTACAAAACGATAACGACAGATGCCCTCAGAGCCGTAGATTGGGTGGCAGAGCAGCCGGATGTGGATGCGGGCAAAATTGCAATCTCTGGGGCTAGCCAGGGCGGCGGACTTGCATTAATGGTAGCTGCGCTCAGTGATAAACCTGCTATTACGGTGGCTGACATTCCCAATATGTGCCATATGGATTTTGGTATGATGAATTCTACCAGCTCGCTGACAGAAGCTGCCGAATTCGCAAACCGATTCCCGGAGCATTTGGAGCAGGTGCTACATACATTGAGTTATTTTGACGTCATGAATCTTGCTCATCGCATTCATATTCCTGTCATGGTATCCGTGGGACTCAAGGATACCGTATGTATGCCGGAAACGATTTTTGCCGCATATAATCGCATTGAATCGCCTAAAACAATTGAAGTTTATCCATTTACAGGACATTGGGTGGAAGGCTTTCAAAGACGCAAAACTGCTGAATTTTTGGTGAAATCTTTAACATTGAATTGAACTGGTTTCCGGTGCACAAAAAAAGAACACCACGCGTTAAACTGCGCAATGCTCTCTTCTCTTCTGCACCGGGGCTTAAGGAATAGCTCCTCAAATCTCACTCGACGTATACTAAAATATTACGATGCGGCTCGCTGCTCTGCTGCCGAATCCCCTGTCCATTTTCTCACCCAAACCCAATCCATAATGATCAGACCAAAAGGAATGAAGGACGCCAACATCATGAATAGAGGCCGCCGGAGGGACCAATTCAGTGCTGATTTGCCATAGATCAAAGCGACGAGGAGCAGCAAAAAGCTGATCCGGTATATGTTACCGATCACCATGACTGTCTGGGTCATGCCCGCAGCTTGCAGCGGCTGATGGGTGAATAATATTGCCAAATACGCTATACCTTGAATCCAGAGCATGAGTCGGACACGCCCCAAAGGTGTTCTTAACACAAATTCGTTCCCCTTTCCCAAGCCAGGATGTTTTTCATCCTACACTTCCTTCATTATAACGAAAAGGTTCCTAAACTCCAACCGATTCAACTTCAACTCTAAACCATCCAACTTCATGTTTTGACCAAATGAGTTGTGTCTGATACAGTTGTGTAAGAGGTGATTGCAAAATGCTTAAACTGGGAATACTGGACCAGTCTCATATTCCTGAAGGCGGTACTGCTCAGGATGCCTTGTCCCATACAACAGCGTTGGCGCGTGAAGCCGACAAGCTAGGGTATAGCCGTTATTGGGTGTCTGAGCATCATGCGTCGAAAATGCTTGCACACTCCAGTCCTGAGGTGTTGATCGCACATTTGGCTGCGAATACGTCACGTATTCGTGTCGGCTCAGGCGGTATTATGCTGCCACACTACAGCGCATATAAAGTCGCTGAGAATTTCCGGCTGCTAGAAGCGCTTCATCCGGGCCGAATTGACCTGGGTCTGGGGCGTGCTCCCGGCGGTTTGCCGCTGGCAACACGTGCCTTGCAGGATGGTAAGCACCAATCCGTCGAGCAATATCCACAACAGATTCTCGATTTAATTGATTATTTCCATGATTCTGTGCCTGCTGACCATCGGTTTGCCGGGCTTCATGCGGCACCGACGATTTCAACCATTCCTGAACTGTGGCTGCTCGGTTCCAGTGGAGAAAGCGCAAGATTAGCCGCGATGATGGGCGCATCCTATGCCTTTGCCCAATTTTTCGGCACACCAGGTGGGGTAGAAGCTACCGCACGTTACCACGATCAGTATCAGCCTTCCATCCTGGGCGATAAGCCCCGCTCCATGGCAGCAGTTACTGTGTCATGCGCCGAAACTACAGAAGAGGCCGAGCAGTTGGCTTCCAGCGCCAGCCTGTTTTTCCTGTTGCTTATGCAAGGCAAAGAATTGACTTCACTGCCATCGGTAAAAACAGCACTATCCTATTCGTACACGGAGTTTGATCGCGAGCGACTGCGTCAGTCAGCAGCATGGCGCGTTGTCGGTACACCCGATCAGTGTAAGGAGCAATTACTACGCTTGGCTGAGCAGTATCGTACCGATGAGCTGCTAGTTGTCTCATCCATTCATGACTTTGATAAGCGCGTTCAGTCCTATCGTCTGCTGGCCAAAGCTTTTGATTTGGCTTAAACACAGTTAACCTTTATTTTCGAATATTTATAAAACCCAAAACCCCCGCCTACCTGTAAGGGCAAAAAGCGGGGGTTCTTTGTTGAGGAATGATCCATTAGGACCAAACTCTATGTGCTATGGAAGTAGTTAAAGCACCACGAAAGTCGAATATCATATGGTACTTTAGTATTATGAATACCGGAACTAAAGTGCTGAATGTGTCCTCCTAAAGTTACGATTCCCATATACCAAAGACGCATACTCTATAATCCAATATTGAAAAGTATGGACCCAAAAGTCCCATGTTCTTTACTCATTCCGGGCATGATCCCTGTTGTGCCTTAAGGCTCTATACCCCATACCAGCTTGCCCTGTTGATAAACAGTTGCACGGTCCCAGTTTGCGAAGGCAGTTTGGCTGGCACCATACGAATAATCGTTGGTTTCATCAAAATGGCTCCAGTTCGCAGCATGGATACGGGGTTGGATTTCTCCGCTTTCCCCACCGGGCTGAATAGTACCCGTTCCATCAGCAAATGAAATTTCCACGTATTTATCAGCCTTGGCCTTCGGCTCTGACAACGTTATAAAAGTTGCTTTTACCTTTTCATTTCCAACCTTGGCCCAGTCTACAAAAAATTGCTGACCCTGTTTGCTTTCATCTGTGTAATAGTAGCGAATTTTCAAATCACTCAGCTTGACCGCCGTTTTTCCTGTGTTTTTGATATTAAATTCAGGGCAGATTACGTTATCCTTGGCATTGGTGTCTCCGGTACGATATTGAAGCACAATCCCTTGATCGTCAGCACCTGGTGTATTTCCTCCGTTGCCATTATCACCGCCGTTATCTCCACCATTGTTTCCGCCTCCACCATTGCTACTGGAGCCTTCCAGAATTGCCTGCTTTACGAATTTGCCGGAAACCGACAATTGAGAATCAGGCCATCCCCCTTTACGGTTTGCACCAGACAAGAGCGCAGCAGAGGTCTCATTTTTATCTGCCAGTGACCAGTTTGCCCAGCTAATTCCACGGCTGGCCAGAAAATCGGTCCACACCTTAGCTTCATTCAAGAACGGACCGCCATTACCCGAAGCATCGCTTGTTCCCCATTCGGTAACAAATATGCCCACGCCCTTGTTCAGCGCGTAATCCACGCGATCCCGCAGGTATTGTCCGTGCGTGCCGGCATAGAAATGCACGGTATACAGTGTATTTTTGTCTGGAAGCGGGTTATCTGCTGCATCATGTACATCCTGGCTCCACGTGCCTGTACCCGCAATAATAATATTATCCGGGTCTTTGGCCCGAATGACCTGAGATACCTCCAACGCATAAGGACGGATTTGGTTGTTCCAGTTCACGTTTCCGTTCGGTTCGTTGGCAAGCTCATAGATCACGTTTGGTAAATTACCATACTGAGTTGCAAATTCATTAAAGAAAGCCTTGGCTTCATTTTTATGAATGTTCGGATCCCCATCGAAGAGAATGTGCCAGTCAATAATAACGTATAATCCCAGCTTCTGTGCTGCCTCAATCGCTTCCTTCATTTTATTTTTTAATGAAGGATTGGCAATATAACCATCTTCCTCGGTGTATAGCGCAACCCGGAACACGGAAATGCCCCAGTCGTCCCGCAGCCATTTCATCGAGTCCTCATTCACCAGATCCCCAAACCATTGGACACCATGAGAGCTGATCCCTTTGAGCTGCACAGGCTTCCCGGTTTTATCCACCAGCTTACCATTCTTCACTGAAAGCTGTCCGTAACGCTCCACGGGAGTTGTCCCGGCAGCCTCTGCGGTCTGCGTATTCCAGTTAAATCCGTTCGTTAACGTCAACAGTAACACCGCAGTTAACATCACCGCTACTCTTTTTGCGATCCTTGACAGGACCCATTGCCTATTCATCATTTACACATTCCTTCCTTTTTACAAAGTGGATAAGCTTATCAGTACGTTGTTCTCCGCCTTTTTGCTCCCCTCCTTTATACAGCAAGAGGATCAGGTCCAACATTAGGTGTCACTTACCTGTATATGGATGTTACTACTATTATAGTTAGTTCTATGTTACATTTCGACTTTATGGTGGAAAATGAACAGGAAGTCACGGTTTCGGGACAAAATACTCACCTGAAAATTTCGAAATTTGACGAATTTCCCCATTACGAAAAAAAGATTCTAAAACTTCTATAAAATATAAAAAAAAGACTGCTACCCATGCCCTTCGGCCCGGTATAGCAGTCTTATACATGATCATGTATGTGAATCAAATAATGTCAAAAATATCGTATTAACGTATATTCTGCCTATTGCCCCTTAGCGGCTGCCTGAGATCCTGTAATCATCTGATCTTCCTTCATTTCGCCGCCATCCGTCAATTGACCTGTCAGTATAGTCTCAGATGAGTTGCCCATTACCTTGTCGATCAGTTGCAGCCAAGGCTCTTCACTTCCTCCACAGCTCTCAATATCACCAAGCAAGGAGTCCAACGTGGTTCCTTCTTCTGGCAAATCAATAACTAAACTGTCTTCGTCTACTTGGATGGTGCAGCAGGTTTTCATTGTAAATCCCTCGCTTAATTCTTATTTGAGCATGCACACGCAGGCTCAGGTGGGATTAATTCCCATGGGTTCCAAGGATAAGCCCTTTGAATCCGTTTGAAATTATAAACCTATTGTTTTGAAATTGCAATGAACAAATCTTGAACTTTTTTCAGAATTAGCGAGGGACTACATAAAATTTTCAATAATGGCTAGATCCGAGTAACGATTTGATCCACCAAGCCATATGCTACTGCTTCCTCTGCCGTAAGGAAGTGATCTCTGTCGGTATCTTTTTCCACACGCTCCAGCGGTTGCCCGGTATGATCTGCCAAAATACGGTTCAACTGTTTCCTGCTCTTAATCAGACGCTCGGCATAAATCAACACATCTGAAGCTTGGCCCTTGGCTCCGCCCAACGGCTGGTGAATCATAATCTCACTGTTGGG
>NZ_PNXQ01000018.1:71347-76783 GCF_005217525.1 Paenibacillus terrae
GCCATCCGCTTGCCCTTCGTGCCTCCGGTCAGCAAAATCGTACCAAAGCTCGCTGCCATGCCTGTGCATATGGTAGATATATCATTTTTCACAAATTGCATCGTATCATAAATAGCAAACCCTGCTGAAATGGACCCGCCCGGACTGTTAATATACATCTGTATGTCCTTCTCGGAGTCCTCGGCGGTAAGATGCAGCAGTTGCGCTACAATGACATTTGCCATATGATCCTCAATCTCGCCCGACACCATAATGATACGATCCTTTAATAGCCTGGAATAAATATCATAGCTTCGCTCTCCGCGACTTGTGTGCTCAATTACATAAGGAATGGTGCTCATTTGCCAAAACTCCCCTCTTGTTAAGCGGCCATCCTAGCCTGCATGTCATGGGAAGGATTAGAGTTCATTTGAGCGCCGGAAGAATAAAAGCTCTGATACAGCACAGATCCGGCAATCGCTATTGGCTCAGCCATATCGTTCAAGCCAAGCGCAATCCAGCGTTGTGCGTCTCCTGCACGAAAGGCCGCCAAATAAGCCTTAAGCCATTCCCGTTCCACTTCATGCTCAGGTAGGGTTACAGACTCCAGCCCATTTCCCTCTTTGTACTTCTGGGCAAGCAAAGCGCGGGCACGGCTTAGAGCCGCTTTTACCGCGCCCTCCGTCGTATCCAACAGTTCTGCCGTTTCCGACGCCGTATAGCCCCATACATCCCGCAGCACCAAGATGGTCCGCTGCCATGGTGATACATGTGTCATTAAATATTGAAGCGCGAGTTCCAAATCTGGTGTGTAATTTTCTTCATAACACAGTGAAGGCTCATCATACTTTCGGGTATAATTTCCTTCGCCAGGCACAGATAGGCGCTTTTGAGCATTTTGCCTGCGAATATCATCAATCCACCGATTCCGCGCGGAACGGATTAAATAAGCCTCGCCATTTTCCAGCTCATGCAGTTTTTTCTCAGATTGCAGCATATGCAGAAAAGTCGCCTGCGCCAAATCCTCCGCATCCCATGTGGAGCCTGTCAACGAAAGACAGTAGCGATACAACGCAGGAAGTACTTTTTCATACCCCTTAGCGTGGGAAGATTCATTTTTCATCCGTTCGGATATCACAAAGGCCATATTTGGGGCCCCCCTTTGTTCAGTCCATTTGAGTTTGAGTGTTTCATTGAGGTAGACGGAATTGTGTATCAAAAGGATACGGTCGTTTAATGGTTTTATTGTAACAAGTAAAATAAACAAAAAACAGCTGAAACCTCACATCTACCTCTGTCCAAATGAATGTCGATTTTTCGCAAATAAAGGAAGTTTCAATTCATCAAACGAGTATCTATAGTCTCAGTGACTTTATTCCTACTTCTGAACATATGTAAATTTTTATTTAAAAGAACAAATGGGGTTTACACACGATAATAATCCTAAACCCTACGAAAACAGCCCTCAGAGGTTAGAGTATCCTAGGTTCGGGATAATCCTGATGATGCCAAGTTAAAGCTTTTGGAGCTTTTCCTTCGCATTTAGACTAATCCACAATCATTCGTCCGGCTCCGCCACCTTGCCAACGCCCTGCTGTGCGTTTCCCCCGTCCAGCGCCTTCCATAATAAGAACTAACTGTCTGTGAAGCTGTACCTGGGAATAGTCTCTGTATTCCGCACCGCTTCGGTTCGCAATGTAATGCTGGATTGATTCTCTGTCCACGGCTTCCAGGTTCAGGCACATAAGCGCAAACATACAATCCATCGGATCGGTTGTGCCGCTTTTAAGCAGCTCCGATGCGAAGTAACGCATCGTCTCCGGACGCAATGTACTCTGCTTCACACCTGCAAAGGGAGCATGAATATCGCTCCATGTATTGAATTCGGTAGCCATGTCAGCAAAATCCTGATAGTCCGAGCGAAGCACGGCTCCATCTTTGAGCTTAAACCTGCCCAGCTCCAGCTCATCCAGACCCAGCTCTGGCTCATCCTCCAGCACAATATCCGCATGATGAACCGTGAAATCCGGTCGATCCGTTTGTTCCATAAATAGGAGCTTCAACACCGACAGCCGCCCCGTAGCCTTATATGGCACTTCCTGCTCTTGCTCCAGCAGGTACAGCCTGCCTTTGTGCTTTACAATGCCTCTGTCAATGGTCAGCGTGTGCTCCCCGACAGTGACGTTCATCCCGGTAATAATGCCATCCGAATAATCCTGATACCGGATATCCAGAAAACTGCGAGGATAATCTCGCAGATTTTCCAGCATCTCGGTTTTAAGAATACGGCCTTTCTCAAACTTCGGAACGATATGGGTTAACATGGTTGCCCTCCTTTCACAATTCTTCTTTATTCAGGGGAACAGACAGCCGATTCACACCGGGCGCAGGAGGCGGAACAGTAACTCCATCATCGGTGGGCTGAGCTTTACTTCCTCCGAGTAATCCAGTAAACAGACGAAAATTCTTTTCTAAAAATCTGCGTATATCCATCGTGCTCCCCCTGATTGAAAACTGTGATACATTAGAATTTTAAGGTCTATTTATCTGCCTTACATCCCGGCTCCCCGCTCGGCCTGCTCACGCAGGATATGATTCAGCTCACGTTTGTCCACGACGTAGGTACGAGCGATCAGATCGTGAAGGGCTTGTTTTCTAGCTGTGAAGGCTGTCATGATAAAGCCGATGCACAGAATGATAGCGGATATAAACTTACTCCAATGGCGGGCACTGGCACGTCCAAAGCTGAGCCTCTGGTTAAACTCATCAACCACAACGATCCCGAGAGCCAGCTTGCCCACGGAGGCTTTGCATTTGGAAGATTCCATAATCGCATGATACAGCCACATTACACCCCAATTAAGCAAAGTCTGCCCAACCATCTTCATGGTGAAAATAGGGGGCGATCCGTCTGTGAGTAAAGAGGTTGCCGCCGAAGAAGACCCCCAGTCCCCAATGGCTTGAATCACAAACCAGATCAGACCCAGAATCATAAACACGA
The DNA here is from genome assembly GCF_005217525.1 of Paenibacillus terrae. Classification (GTDB taxonomy): domain Bacteria; phylum Bacillota; class Bacilli; order Paenibacillales; family Paenibacillaceae; genus Paenibacillus; species Paenibacillus terrae_C. The sequence goes on from NZ_PNXQ01000018.1 coordinate 74,328, forward strand.
ACCACATCAACAGATTGTCAATAATACTCGCCAAAACCCGTTTCCAAAAACCTGCGTATAACATATTACATCCTCCATATATTATATTTATATTCCACGATGTTTCATGGTATTTCGCACTTCATAGTGTCTTCGTATCGCGCTGTGTGCTGTCTCTGTTGGCCTGTCCTACTTCGTGCCGTCAAAAAAATCCAGCTCGGAGAGATCGTTTTCGAAGGCAAAAAAGCGTTTGGGCCCCAGATGCAGCAATTCATCCCGGCGGGTAATCGGCACCACATAAAAGCCCCAACGGCTGTCGCCTGCAAATACAAAATATTTCGTCTCACCGTTGCGAATAGAGTCGGTATCATCCTGCGGAATATCCCGGCCGTATAGCACGGCAATTTCCTCATACGGCATCGGCTCAAAGGCTTCTGGCCGACTGCGGTACACATGGCGCTGACGCAGCTTGCCACCATTCGCCGTCAGAAAAAATTCTACCTCAGCGGCATGGGACGGCCTGGAAATAGAGCCTCGCACGCGGTTGCTTTCCAAGCTCGCAATCAGCTCCTTCTCGCGCCCCGTATGCGTCCATGCGCTGACGGTATACGGAATGGCTGGAATATGATTGGTAATGACAGGCTCAATCGTGCCCATTTTTTTGGCGTTCAGATAACGGATAGCGCCGCGCAGACAGGCCATTTTCAGCTCAGGCACCCGACTCAGGTCCTCCGCCTTCTGACGGAACTCAATACTGCGCCCCGGCACAAATTCCTTGAGCGCCTCACGAAACACATCAATTCGGCAGGACTGCCCAGTCAGCTTGATAATCGAATAATCCTGCAAGCGCCCCTCCTGATAAAAATCATCCAGAAACTTGCGCACAATATTATAGATATCTGCCTTGAGAAGCTGCTGTATTTCACGGATATTGAACACTACATCAGGCAATCCATATTCATCACGAAAACGTCCATTTTCGATGACTGAAACCAGCCAACGATCCATCACGGCAATGTTCAGATCACTTTCAGATGAAAATACCTGCTCGGATTCGAAGCGGCTGCGCAGGATGCCTGTGCGTAAGAAAAATTCCTTTTTCATATTTTCCGCCGCGCTCCACAGCAGATGAAAATTGCTTAGCACCCGCTGATATTCATCCCGTGTGGCATGCTCGTACTGCTTGAATGCCGTAGGCAAGATGGCCTCTGCCTCTCGATAACGTTCCTCCAGTCCCGCATACACGGCATCTACGCCAAACTCATCCACATGGCGGTACAAATCCCCGGAAGCAATGCCAATCAAGGCATCAATATCGGTGTCAGGCAACCGCGTTTCCGCAGCATAATAGCCTGCAAACACAATTTTCATGAACTGCATAATCCGATACGTCAGATTGTTTCCACCAAAATTGGTATCCCCATTTTCATACGTGGTGTGAATATCCAGCTTATAGGCAATGCGTCCATCCTCAATGCGGAATCGGCAGGATGATAAATCCGTTGTACCTCCACCGCAATCAATGACAAGGGCCTGATATTCCTCTCCGTCCGCAAACGTTCCTCGTTCCATCTGGTCTGCCAGTGTATTGTATAGCACAGCCAGCCCTTCATCCAGCGCATCCTCTGCTTCAATCCGGTAATCCGGTAAAATATCGCTAAACATCTCGATAAACTGCGGCTGTAGCTTGACGGGTGCCGAAAAATGCAGGTTACGAAACCGGCACTTAAATTGCTGCTCGGCTGTCGCAATCACATAGCGGATAAAAGCCGCTAAAATTTCGCTGCGGGAAGCGGTCGCCGTATTTCCCTCGGAATCCATTAATTCCTCGGTTCGCTTATAGTCATTGACCCAGCGCTTGATCCCCCGCAGTACCGTCGCCCGGCTGCCCGCTACATCCGTTCCTCGCAGTGCTTCCTCTCCGAATACGTATACGATATGCTCCGGGTTAGAGCAGTCCGCAACACGAATGGCGGTCGGCAACACTTCGATCCAATCTCCCTCCGCTCCCTCCGGGCCAGGGAAGGACACATAGTTGATCGCATTCAGCCGAACCGTGCTGCTCATGCCCGCATCCGGGGCAGTAACATAGGAGCTATCCAGATATGCTCCTGCCGTTGTGTTCGAGGTACCAAAATCAACTGCCAATACCGCATCTGTCGTTTCAGTACCGCGAATAATCAGCTCTGCTACCGGAATACGTTGACCTTGAAGCTTCAATGGCAACATCGGCTTATCTCCATAGTAGAGGTTATAAAAATATTCCGACTCCTGTCTTCGCAGAAACAGCAGGCTGTAATTATGATTGGTCGTCTCCCGCAGCTCAGCATCCAGATGTCGCGAAAGATAATATACGCCTGTCCGCCCCTCGTCCTTCACCAAATTCAAAATACCGCACAGGTCGCCTACCGCATTCACCAGCAGCACATTAGACGCATTCAGCCAGGGTAAGTCGGATTCAATCCGGTAATTGTCCA
>NZ_PNXQ01000018.1:76793-92913 GCF_005217525.1 Paenibacillus terrae
ACCCGGATACCGCCGCTCTCCTGCCGTCGATCATTCCAATTTCGCCGCAGTGCTGATTCGATGCGCTCGAAGCCGTCAGGGTTGGGCCGGGTAATGAGCAGATGCTCCTCTGCACTCCGAAACCGCAAAATGACGCGAATCAACTCCTCACGTGCCAGACGATTAGCAAAACCCTCGACCAGCCGCTCCTTATCGCATATCCCGCGTAGCTGAAAGGTCGTCATTTGCTCTAGCTCCGCCCGCGTGTATTTCGCCGTGAAGCGAATGCCTTTTCGATCGGTGAGCGGGTCAAGCAATCTGTATGTATAGGATCCGTTCATCGTTCACATGTCCTTTCTCTGCCATTTGGCCTTAATAGAGGGCAATAGCGTCTATTTTCATCGTCGGGTCTGCCTCCAAAATACCGAAATGACGTGTCCAATACAGCTCAATCGTAAAACGCGCCGGAAGAAACAGGTCCAGAATTAAATCCGCTTTAATCCGTGACAACTGCGTTTCCTTCTGACCGATATAGATAAGCAATTCGTCCTTTTCCTCACAATTGGTGTAAATGATCGAGCGGTGGAAAACGCGGCGCATCGTTTCTTTTAGCAAATGTACAGCTTCCCCCGTCTCATACAGCCGCAGCAACCCTTCGGCAATCGCATCCTGCTCCTCACGGTTTAACTGCGCAAAGCTTTCCTTCACCTTCGGGCCAAAGATGCCATTTTCGATGTCACGCTGAACAAACTGAATATGGTACTCCCGCCGATTCATCCCTTGATACAGATCCGTTTCGGCCAGAAAATGCATCATAATATCGAACAGCGACTCTCTCAGCTCTAGGTACTCTTCAGCATCCGGCGGAAACAGGTCCCGAAAAATAGAATAAAAGCGGTAGTACGGATTGATTTCCACCACCTGCTCCAGCTCAGATGTATTCAGCTCGGTCAGACTCAGCTCCATATACGGGGAGTAGCTGACAGCGGGTACAAACCGGAAGCTGTTCACATCTAACTCCTGTTCCCTCGCGCGCATGAGCAAATCCCAGACGTAATTCACAGCCATTCTCCTTCACACTTGTACTCCGGGAAATACATCTGCACTTCCGACACCAGAAAGCTCAGCAAGTCGGATAAAATGTAGGCAGGAAATGTGGACGAAGCATCCGCAGAACCGTGTCTAAACGCCAATCGCATGATCTGTTTGCCTTCCTCCGTCCGTACGTTGTCACTGACAAACGGATTTAATGGATACGTCCGGGTTTTGGATAAAAGCTTGCTCACATCATTTCGGCCTGTGCCTCCCCAAATGTCCACACGCTCCAATTCCAATCCCTGTGCAGCTTCAAAAGAGTGTACAATGCGTGTAATTTCGGCTTTGGCCCGGACAATCACGGCCTGTTTCCCAGCATACCGTCCCAAAAAGCTGTCCTGCCGCCGATTGGACAACACTGGATAGGTCTGACGACTGAGCCTCGTTGAGACGGGCTTGGTAACCTTCAATACATTCCATTCGCCGGACTTATCACGTGGCGTGACAATCGTCAGTTCCTCTTCCGTACGCTTGATATACCGGATATCGCCTTCCACTCCGTCAATCAGGTAGCCGTGCTCAGGACCTGTTTTACGTAGAGGAAGCACATGCTCATAATTCACATGATCTATAGCCGGTATGGGGAAACCACTGTTTTTCAAAGACAGTCGTTCAATGTTCCAAAGTGGAAAAACATCCACCTTCTTAAAACTGTCGAATTCCTCCAATGAGATCGTAATTTCGTGAATTTCCTCATCGGCGGAAGGCTGACCTTCTCCTCCAACCAGCACGCAATCGACAAATTTATAAGCGTACGGGTGATTAATCGTTTTCCATGGCATTCCATTTTGCATGAACATCAGATACAGCTTCTCAATCTCCAAAATATAAGAACGGTTGTGCTCTAGACGAAACCGAATCGGATAGCTTCCGGTTTCCGTTACAAGCGTTCCCTCGAAAACCCGTTTGCTGCGGACAAGCGCGGTGATCTGATCGGTCTCCATCTCCAGAAAAAGAGTAAAGAGCGGCAACGCCCCGCCTTCCCGAACGACCTCTGCCACGCGGCTGATGTCCATCACCTTGTCCTTGGTATCTGACGGCAACACCGGATATAAAAATTCATGAATCGGATCATAGTCCTCACGTGATGTCAATGACACGTACACGTCAAACTTCTCTTCCGTATTCTCAATTTCCTCAAATACCCGCCGTTCCAGCTGGCGGGTCATTTCTTCCTGATATTCGACGAGGTTCATAAACACCCCCGCCATCATATTTTTCAGCAAACGTCTCTGCTCCAGATCGTCCATCTTGCTCAAACGGTCCTGCACCAGCTCTTTCACGACGTCTCACTCCTTCCCGGCTCCAGCATTCATTGAACATGAAAACCTTAACTTCCGTTCGCAGCCGCCTGATTCTGACTGCCTGAATCAGATGCACCCTCTGCTTTGGAAGCAGAATCAGCAGTTCCTTGCTCCTTACTGGCGGGTGCCTTCGTCGAAGAGGCATTCCCATCACTCGTACTACCGCTCTTCGTAGCTGAAGAAGCTTCCTTCTTCGCGGCTGCTGAGTCCGCTGATTTCATTGTTGCAGCGCTACCCGTAGCTGTTGCAGCCTTGGTTTGCGATGCTGTAGCAGGGGGCGCAGCAGCCGAAGCCGCCGCTTCGTCCGTTATGTCCCCCTCGCCCGTATCGTTCAGCGCTCCGTCAGATCCTGCCGCTCCAGCAGCAAGCTGACCATTTTTCTGCTGGTCCGCGCTCTGTTTCTCCTCTGCCTTCGCAATACTCCGCTCCAGTGCCAGCACACTTTCCAGCTTGCCGATTTCCTGATAAATCTCCTGTGCCCCGCTATAAGCGTCAATGGCTCCTTCGTAATCCAGGTCCTTCATCAGCCGATCCCCTCTGGCTTGGAGCTTGCCAGCCTGAATTTCCTTGAGCTGCTGCTGGATGGCCGTCATTTTATCATTAGTCTCGGTAATCTTTTTCTCCAGCTCTTTTTGCGCAGATGTATAACCGGATTCCATCGCAGCCTTATTCGCCTTCGTATACAGCTTGAGCGCACTCGCGTAATCTCCGCCCTGAAATTTCAAATCTCCGTCCTTCATCCAGCTTGCCGTCTCGGCATAAGTATCGAGTTGATCGATTTTTTTCTCAATATCCTTCACATTAAATGGCGGGTACAGACCGGCACTTTTCCGCGCTTTATCATAGCTGGCTTCGGCTTTGGCAAAGTCTGCTTTTTCCACATATCCGTCTCCGTCAACCATAAGTTGAGATACTTTCTGCTCTGCCGTATACAGTCGCTTGTGAATCTTATCGTTAATTTTAACTGCCGCGTTTTTCGCCTCACTGTAGGACTTGAGCGCCTTCGCATAATCTCCTGCCCTGGCATAATCATCCGCAGCCTGAGCCGATTCGACCATTGTTTCCAGCGCAGCCGCCTTGTTCGCAGCCAGCCGGGCCAGGGTAATCCACGCGCCTGTGCCTGTAATCGCGAGAACAAGCAACGTAATCAAAATCCGTTTGATCAGCTTGCGGCGATTCTTAGGCTTTTCCTGAAAAATTTTGTTTACATAAATGGCGGCAGCCGTATAATTGTTCACCGCCCGGCGCTGCTTGCTCAGCAGAACCTCTTCCAGCGTATCCGTCAGCATGACCGGGTCCTTTGCTTCCTCCAGCGCACCCAGCATTTCCGCCAGTTCAACATCCTCCCACATCCCGGATGTGGCGAGCAGCATGACATCTCCATCTGCAAGCTGCGTCTTTTTGGCATAATGAGCATGAACCCCATTCGGATTTCCCAGATACTCCAGCAGATTTCCTCGTTCCTCATGCGTGCTGGTCGCTTCGTCGGGAATACGTCCGTCATCCGCCAATGACTGAGCCAAGCTATGATCCTTACTGCGAAAATTAAGCCGTCCATTGCGAAAATGATACAGCCGCACATTTCCGCACGAAACGTATACCATTTTGTTGTAGTTGGTCACCACCATGAGCAGACTGGCCTTGAGCCGTACACGACGGCTTTCGAATTGCAGCCATTCCTGCGCTTCATGCAGGTCTCTCATCAGGCGCCGCCTGGACATGGAGGGCTTCTCCATGAAGTTTTCCAGCACCGTTTTGACAACCATTTCCGCGCTGCGCAGCTCCTGATCCGAATCCAGACCGTCTGCGAGAACATAACAGGCCATGTCGTCCGTCTCCATGAATGCAAAATAGTCCCGGTTGTCTATGTAAGAGCCCGCTTCCGACACAAAGGCGGTACTAAAATCGCTGTTGTCCTTGCGCATCGCTACCCCCGTCTTTCTGGTTTCATCCTATCGCCAGCATAACCACTGTCGCATTATCCTGACTTTTAAAGCCTTTATCATTAATCATATCAATCATTGCTTCCGCCATTTCCTGCGGTGCTCCACCCTTGCGCAGGATCTCTTCCAGCTCGATCTCCGTCAGTGCCTCCTGAATGCCATCGCTGCACAACAGCACATGATCGCCTGCGTACAGGCGAATCGGCGCAGCACCAAGCTCCATGCTCTCAAAGCCCTCATAGCCCAAATAATTGACCAATTGATTGCGAACCGGGCTCGTTTTGGCCTCTTCCGAGGTCATCTGTCCAGCAAGCACCCGTTCCTCCAGCAAGGTTTCCGCCGTATGCTTGGAATTGACGCTCTGAAAATGACCATTACGATAAATTGTAATCAGGCTATCTCCCACCGCTCCGTAATACAATTGATAGCCGCAAATGATGACCGCCGCCAGCGTGGTTCCTCCGCCCTGCCCATTCAAATTTTGCAAAATACCACGATTGCTCTGAGTTGCGGCTTCTGCAAAATAGCCGTTCAGGTTCGACGCGTCCTCCAGCTTGGCAAACGCCTTCGTAAAGGTCGTCACCGCCAAGGTACTGGACATGCGCCCATTAGCCAGCCCGCTGATCCCGTCTGCGACAACCGCCAGCGTACCGACAGGTGTCGTCATACTTGCAAAATAATCATCCTGCTCGCTTCGGCTCCCGATCGTTTGACCATTTCCAATCTCAATTCCACTCATGGTACGGCTGCCGGAGCTTCGTGTCAGCCGCATGCGGATCATGAGAAGAACAGCGAATAGCACCGCAGCTCCACATACAACAAAATAAGGCTGCATTTCGTTACCTCCCTGCACCATACCCACTTCCGTCCTAGTTTTCGTTGTCCCACTCAAAATGGGCGCCGCACAGCGGAATAAAGATAAACTTGCTGTGTCCCAGTTGAATCACGTCATAAGCAGCCAGTTCCGCTGGTGAATATACCGCCTCATTATTGTGATACGCCAAGCCTGATGAATCCCCTGGCAGCAAGTAGAAATTACGCTTCTTCGGATCATATACAATGACTGCATGATTTCTACGGGAAATCGTGTTGTCTCCAACAATACGGACATGCATTTCCTCGGCGCGTCCAATAAAGTTTTTCTCGGCCATAATGCGGTAGTCCTGACCCACCTGTGCTCCTTCGATGCATACCAGCCATCCGGTTACCGGGTGGATTCCCACCGTCTCACCTAAATATGGCATCGTTTTGTCATCGTCTCCCGCACCGTTGGTTTTTGCCGTTGGTTCAACATTTTTGGGTGCGGCTACATTTACCACCGTATTACAATAAGGACACGTATTTCCGTGCTTTCGTGTACTGAACATGTGTCCGTTCGGGCATCTTGTCAAACTCATAATCGGTTCCTTCCCCCATTGTCATGATTGTCTTTTTCAGCTATTTAACGAGCAGTCTCGTATTGGCGATATATAATAAATCACCTGTGTAAATCCGGTACGGCTCACCGCTTTCCAGCTTCTTGGTTACACTTTCGTTTGCAGGTCGTAGGCCGGTACCGTTACCGGAATCCACATCCTCCACAAACCAGTCGCTGTTCACCCGGTTGAGCACCGCATGCTCCACGCTTACAAGAGATGCATAATCTGTATCTGCCAAATCAATATCTGCCTCGGAACGAGCCGTTGTTTTGCCGATCAGGAGCGACGTTTCACCTTCGATATACCATTCTTTAATGGATTCGCCCTCTTCATCCATCAGTATCAGCTTGGCAATCCGATTGCGCTGTGTCTGTGTCTGTGGCTTCGCCACACGTTCAACTGACACCAGATTACGCAGTATGTATACAAGCACGCCGATTCCGATACCTACCACGACCACGGTTTTCAAACCGCTGTAGCCTGTACGACTAAACATATAAAAGGCGATCGCCAGCATCAGCCCGAACATGGCAACATCTATGATGAAAACCCATCTGTTCTGCGCCGTTTTCACTGCTTGCTTCCCCCGTTTCTATCCTGAAATCATCACTTTTTACGAATACCGAAAAACTGGTTAAACATGGCCGAGGTATCCGTCGGATCACCGGATTTTTTCGTTTTTTTCCCTGGTGAGCCTTCCTTCGTTTTCGGATGAAAACCGAAAAATTGCTCAAAATCCGTTCCTATATCAGCCGGATTAAATCCTTTGGCTGCGGGGCGCGCACCGCCAGATGCCGTCCCTCTTCCTCTCTCTGGCCGCGGTCCGCCAGCTCCCTCTGTTTTCCGGATGAGCTCGGCATCGTATGCCTGCCGCAATGCTTCGTCACGCAAGGTATTGTAAGCCTCGTGAATCAGCTTGAACTTGCGCGTTGCTTCCTCGCTTCCCTGGTTGGTATCAGGATGATACTTTTTGGCCAGTTTGCGGTAAGCCTGCTTAATCTCTGTTTCCGAAGCATCCCGGCTGACACCGAGTAGCTCATAATAATTGGTCATTGTGTGCTGTTCCCCTCTCCGAAAAAAAACAAATATTAAGAGACCCGGGGGCCTCTTAATATTGATCCACCCTACGCTTGCACGTGGAGTGAGTGTGTGTTCAAGCTGCGCTTAACGTCAGGACGTCAAGCTTAAACCGGATATCCGCCGTCGATGGTAGCCAGCTCGGTTTTGTCTTTCTTTTGTTTAATGTAGAGTGTAAATGCACCTACACCTTCTGTGTCACCGAAGTGCTCGTTGTAATCTACAACGAATGCGTTCGGGAAGTGGATTTTACGCACAACTTGGTCAGCTGCGATAACTTCCAGTGTTACTTTACGGTAGCTGTCTGCTTTTTCAGCAGGAACCAGGGACCACAAAGCCAGTTTCAGCGTGTCATCCGCGCTGTCGCCGTCTACGGCTGTGATAATTTTACCGCTGATGCGCAGTGTAGAGCCTACATCAGTGGAGCGTGCATTGGAGTCGTCCGGTGTATCGGTGTCATAAATAACCGTTTGGATATTATCCAAGCCCAGCTCGATTGTTTCTTGTCCTTCAACTTTCAGTCTGAATCCCATGTGTGTTGCCTCCTTGAAATTAGGTATTATGATGGCTGGAGAAGCAGGGCTTCTCCGCAATTTATGTATAAAGGCGGTTCTGGATAGAAACGCCTCTAACATCTTTCGTAGCGCTCGGATCATGATTTGACCGAGCTGGTTCCTTTAGTAATCATGACTTCCAGGTTCTTCACATTGCCGTTGAAGACCAGATCGATATGGCACATATTGCTTTTCTCATCAATAATGAAACTCATATCGTCTCCGTCCTGAATGATCGAGTTCACAGATCCTCTGCTGCCCAGCCACTTGCTCTTTTGGCTGCTCGGATTGTTACTGAAGAAGCGGACGATATTTTCGTGCTTGAAGTCCCCTGTCTGGTAGCGCAAAATACGTTCAATGTACGTGCTGACCAGCGTCTTGTAGATGGAGTCAAAGCCGTCCTCGGACATCGCCATGCTTCTCGCCTTGTAGACGGTAATCCGGCGGATATCCTTATCCTGAATCTGGGCATTCTCGGACGAGAATACAAAGCCGAAGTTTTTACGGTTGATGGCATCCTTGATCGTGTTGGTGAACCCCGTGATTTCCTTGGCCATCGTCGTCACTGTGCGCAGACTGTTGTCTCCCGCTTCAATGTCGAAGCGTACGCCAGGGAAGTTTTTGTTGACCGTTTTGAACGTCTCACGCAGGTATTCAGGACACTGATAAGAAGCGACCAAACCAGCGGCAACGTAGGCTGCACCCACATAAACGCCTTCGATCCACAGCTTGAGGATATCCTCTTTCTCCTTGGAGAGCTGCACACCGCTTTCGGTCTGTAGCATTTTGCTGTCGATAATGACACCCGATTTGTCCTTCGGAATAATCGTGAAGTTCGGTACGCAAGGAATCGCAAATTCGCTGTATTCTCTGCGAACGAGACTGGCGCATTTGTCGACATATTTGTCGATACCTGCTGTCGCCATACTGTTGAAAGTCGTTTCTTCACCGGATTCAAAATTAAAGAACATTTGAATTTTGTAATCCTTCACAACTTGCAGCAGCATCGAGAGCGATTCCATCGAATTTCCGCCCTGCTTAACGACCTTCTCGTTGCCCTTAAAGCGTTCACGTGAAACCTTCACCTTACCGGCTGCTTCCAGCTCGACGGATGGAACGATACCGAACCAGATCGTGTCGCTGAATTCATTTTTGGCATTCACGGTGTTCAGATATGTTTCCAGACGCGGGATATTGCTGCTTTTCACCAGCATGTCCAGCTTGTTATTGGCCACCAGCATGGTCGGCAACATACCTTTGCTCTTCGTTGCATATTGATCGAAGAACATTTTGACACCGAGGATTTTTTCCACAAGCGGCTTAACCGCCTTTACGAAATCATCCTTGGCATTTTTATAGAACTCCAGATACGTGTTGTAGTTCTGAACTTCAACTGCTGTATCAACCTTGGTCTGAACAGCCGGCAGCGGCACAAATGTGCGAACCACCAAATCCTTCACATAGTCGGAAGGCGTATCGGTAATCGAGTTGTAATCTTCCTCGAATACCTGTGACAAATCGCCCGTGCTGTTCTCGTCCAGCAGCATCAGCTCGGTGCTGTCACTCTTCGGTGCTTCAATAATTTTCAGCTCGCCGCTTTCCCCAATAGAAAGCATACCCACCTGGATCAGCTCACCGGAGTTTTCCTCCTGGGCGCCACCGAGCAAAAGGCGGGTTTTGATATCCTCAATCGCCAATGGCAGCATCGCCATAACGTTGTTATAGTTCTGGCTTGCTTCCTCGAACATTCCATTCAGCTTGTCGCCCATGTCGAGTTTCTTCGGATCGCCATCATCCAGCTTGTCATATTCACCATACATATAGTGAATTTCTTTGCGGACTTGGCGAATATCGTCCATAACCTTTTTCGGAGAAATCATATCCAGCAGATTTTCAAATTTGAAATCCACGTTTGTGATTCCTTGACTGCGCTTGGTGTCAATGAGCGTAAACAACATTTTCAAAAAATCATTACTTTGATTCACACGAATTTCAGAAATGCTGTCCTCATCAATCCCTTCCGGCTTTTTGAGGGTATAGACTACTTTTTGATTAGCCGCGTTAAAAAACGAATACACCGTCGGCGAAAATTTATCCAAAAATTCGTCGAAGCTGCGCACCAGAAGGTGCTCGTTAATTTCCTTGATTTTCTCATCACTCAAGCTGTCAATACCCTTCACATCACCTACAATTGTGATCAGGTCCAGCTTTTCCGGGTTGATTTCTTCAAAAAGCATTGTCCGGTTTGTTTGATAAATGATTTCCATCGCTGTCGGCAAACGAAATTAAAGTATGGATATACGTCGAAAGCCCCATACACGGACACGGGATGTCCAATTTAGAGCAATCGGGTTTCCACACTTAGTTCCTTTGCCTCCTCCCCCCTACATAACATTCAAATTGGCCAAAGGATTCGGCTCATACTGCTATACGCAGTACGGGCATGTAACCTCGAAAATCAGTCCGAAGCGTTCATTTAACTTTTAATGGCAAAATTAAAACGGAGATATATCGTTCAGGTAACAAGGAAAGTTATGATTCTATATATTCCGTGATCCTACTGTTATCCCAGTTTTTGCCGTTGATACGAGAGCTATCATACAAAGTACCCGTTAGTTTTGTCAATTTCTGTAGCCCCAGATTGAAATAGGGCAATTCGACTCATTTTATGCGTAAATACGTAATTTTTATGATATGTTAGACCTGTTTATTCAGGGAATTATTCACAAATGGAACCCAATTGCCGATAGAAATCCATTGGATATTTCTGATAAGCGTAAAAGTATCAAATTCATGGCTAATGTGAGGGTTAACAGTCTGTTTTGATCCTTTATCCCTTATATACCAAGGATTAGGAGAGTTGGCTCGCCCGCATTGGCCTCGTCGATGGAGGGGCTTATGTTCAGAATGAGGAAATTGGGAATCATTGCTTTCATGACTTTAGTACTATTTTTTCAAATTGGCTCAAACGGGGTCATTTGGACTGTAAATCAGGCCAATGCCGCATCTTTGGGAGCTGTTCCGATCGAGGGTTATGATGCCGTTTTTGTATTGGATACCAGCTATTCCATGAGGGATACCGATCCCGAGGGCATTGCGGCCGAAGTTATCAATATGTTTATGGATTTGAGTGATGCAGACCGTACCCGCGTCGGATTCGTCGCTTACAACCATCATGTAGTCGCCTCGAAGTCGCTGACTTCTATTGCAGTAGCAGCGCAAAAATCACAAATTCAGCAGGAAATCAGAACGCTGAACCGTTCCGGTTATACAGATTTGGGACTTGGATTGCGTAAAGGCTCGGAACTGCTTGCTGCAGGGACTTCCAAAGGACGTCAGCCTTTTATGATCCTGTTATCCGATGGAGAGACTGATTTTGGAGCCTCATCCGGTTCCCGATCCAAAGGGGACTCAAGTAATGATGTGTCCTCCGTCATTAAATCTGCACAGACCAAAGGATACCCTGTGTATACGATTGGTCTGAATCATGACGGCACGGTGAACCGACAAGAACTGGAGCGAATCGCTTCGCAAACGGGGGGAGCTTCTTTTATAACGAGCAGCGCCGAGGATCTACCGGAAATTTTGAACCGTATTTTTGCCAGCCAGATTCGTTCCAAGCTCGTTCCAGTCGCCGCGATTACGACCACCGGCGAAATGCAAGAATTAACAGTAGATATACCGGATTCCAGCATGGAAGAAGCCAATCTGGTGCTTTTGTCGGAGCATCCTCTTCAGGAAACACAGCTCTATTCTAATTCAGAAAATGTCCGCAGGTACAAATCGAGTCGATATGCGATTTTAAAAATTGAGCATCCACAGGCAGGCAAAGTCAAGCTGAAACTGAGGGGCATACGCGGAGATTTGGTCAAAATCAATTTGCTTGGCAGCTATCGACTGGAAGCTGAGGCTACCATGACGGGAAATAAGGAAACACAAGCCAGTGGAAACAAACTCGTGCAGCTTCTTAAAGGACAAGCCATACCGTTCAAGGCCCAGTTGTTGCTGCCGGACGGTCAAAAGCTTACAGACGAAGCCGTATACAAATCGCTTCAAGCCCATATCATCGTTACACCCGTAAAGGGCGGTACAAGTAAAAAGGTACCTATGACCTACAAGTCGGGATTTTTCCAGGCCGAATATGCGTTCCCTCTAACGGCGGATTATACCTGGCAGCTATCTTTGGACAGCCCGCAATGGTATCGCAAGGGAGCGGTCCATACTATCCATGCGGCGAATGCTGCACCGAGGGCTTTAAATGACCTGACGATTCGTCTGGTGAAAGAAGACGGGGATGCCCGTCGGAGTTTAAGCGAATTTTTTACTGATCCGAATCATGATAAACTGACCTATAAGCTGGATTCAGGAGCCTCCGGGGATGCGGCAAATGCTGAGATTAACGGTACAGATTTGCTGTTATCCGGGCTTCATACGGGTAACTCCGAGCTAAAAATTACCGCTACCGATTCGGAAGGGGCATCCAGCAGCGCTACGCTGACTGTTTCTGTACAATCCCGATATACGGCCATCAAATGGACGGTAGCTATCAGTGTCGTAGTGGCGGCACTTCTGTACTGGTTCTTGCGGCCAAAGCCGCAGTTTGCGGGGAGAATCGAAGGATATTTCCTTGCGACAGCAAGTGGACAGGAGATTCCGGTAAAATCTTGGCCGCTCACCTCCTTTCCGGGCCGGAAGGTCAGCTTGCAGGCGTTGTTTCGTACGCTTGACGTTCACGAATCACTGCCAGAAGCGGAGCGGATTGTCTTTTCCGCAGGTAAAAAAGGAACACTTGTGGTCAAGCATGATACACGCTGCGCCTTGCAGCACGGGAAGGTCAGAATTGGCCGCAATAAAAAGGCCGTGCTGGAGTACAGCGACAAGCTGTACATTACGTTCGAGGACGGTGTAACTGAAATCGAGCTGCGGTACAAGGCGATCAAGCCCAATACCTCCGTGTACACCGATCATATTCAAGCTCCGACAGGATAATGGATAACATACGTCGGACACAAAAAAGGGAAACACCGTCTCTTACGATTAACGAACCGTAAGAGTGGGGCGCTTCCCTTTTTTTATCCAATATTCCGCACGCAGTGCGGCTTTAAACCATCGGAGCGAGCGACAACGCTTGTTGGCCTGTACCTCCAGGCCACGCCGAATTACATACGGCAGTAGAGAAAGACCTGCATTTTCGATCTGAATCCGGTCGGTCTGATCTGCAAACAGTCTGCCTGGCACATCCGGTGGAGGTGATCCTTTTCGGCAATAATACAGCGTGGCGGCCAGACTGTAGATATCTGACACAGGCCCCTGCTGCGACCGATTAGAGTAGAACTCCAGCGGAGAGTAGCCCGCTGTGGTGAAGATCGGATGCTCCTTGCCTTCAAAATGTACAGCCGATCCGAAATCAAGCAGCTTGACATTGCCATTCTCACCGATCATAATGTTGCCTGGCTTAATATCCCGATGAATAATGCCTTTGTCATGAATGTATTCCATGGCATCAATTAAAGGCAGCAGCGCATGGTACAAAAAAGCAGGATCGGACGTTGGCGCATCCTCTTCCTTCATCACCCTGTCCAGCGTCTTGCCGGCACAATATTCCATGACCAGATAAGCGGTTCCATTTTCTTCAAAGTGATCTATATAACCGACAATACCTGGATGGGTTAATTCCTTGAGCATTTGCCCTTCACGCAAAAAATAATGCATAAACTCCACGTATTTGAATTGCATAGATGCACTGCAGGTCACCGTTTTTCGATCCGATCCCCGCAAAGCGAGCGCATTCGGAAAAAACTCCTTAACAATGACCTTTTCACGATTATCCAACAGCCTTGCCGTATACACGATGGCCAGCTCACTGCGGGACAAGGCGCTTCGAATTTGATATGTATTTCGCAGCTTCGTATTGCGGGCAAGCAGATTCCCGCTTGTATCCACGATCATGACTCGTCCTCCTGTCAGGTTCTTAGCTTATGTCTTTTGTATATATCGGCTTATCACATATCTTTTTATTATACCGTATAATCGAATAATGGAAAAACAAATAACCTGCCATAATCTCCCTCAGAGAAATGATGACAGGTCTTTTGGCATTCATCTGGTACTTTGTTCTCAATCCCTTTTAACCCAGCTTCGTTTCAGGCTTCATGCTGCGCATGCTGTTGGTATTTTTCTTCCGTTGGCTGCGCAAATTGCCTTGATCCGGGGTACGGATGGTGAGTGCAATCAAGAACGATACGACACACAGCACAGCAATCGTGGTAAAGGTCGGGATGAATCCGCCGAGCAAGGCTGCGATAAAGGATCCCGCCAGCGCACCGAGGCCAAAGCCCTGATACACGATACCGTAGTTTTTGCTTTGATTTTTTAGACCGAAGAAATCAGCTACGATGGCAGGAAAGACTGTAATGTTACCACCGAAGCAGAATGCAATCCCTGCTACACAGGCAAAGAACAAACCGTAATTCAGCGGCACCAGACTCAGCACTGCAACTGCGACCGCTGTTGTTAGCAACGCACCTGCTACTACTTTCAGACGACCGACTTTATCCGACAGCGCACCTAATATGATCCGACCCGCCGTGTTGAAAATAGCGACCATAGCAACCGCATTAGCGGCTGTAGCTACATCCAGCCCCGCCATCCGTACGCCGATATCCTTTACAACTCCAATCAGATACAAGCCACTCATACAAGCTGTGAAGAACATAACGAATAACAGATAAGCCTGCTTGGTGCGCAGCATTTCTTTTACAGTGTAATCACGCTGCACAATTCCATTTTGTACCGAAGGCTTGTTCACGACTGTTGCTTCCCGTACTAGGAAGGAACCGCCCACAATCATGATCAGCACGATCATGCCCCAATACAGAAATGCCTGCGATACGCCAACGGACTGAATTAACGAACCATTGATATACTTAAATATAAGACTGCCTGTTCCGTATGCCCCAACCGAGATACCTGAAATGAGTCCTTTTCTCTCGGGGAACCATTTGATCAGATTCGACAGTGATGTAATATAAGCCGTACCATCCGCAAAACCTACGACAATACCCGCCAAAATGTATAACAGGGACAGAGAAGTTACCTGTGAGCTGAGCATAAGTCCTGCGCCCAACACAACGCCAGCGCACAAAATCAGACGACGTAGTCCCCATTTATCCTGTAGCTTGCCTGCGAATAACGTAGCAAACGCCAGCGCAAAGCTGGTAATCGAAAATGTAATGGCGACCGAGCTGAGATTCCAGCCAAAGCGGTCCACCAGCGGTTGATTGAATAAACTCCATGTGTAAATCGTTCCTAAACCCATTTGGACAATAATCGTTCCAAGCACGACCAGCCAACGGTTTCCGCTGTTTGTTTTCATATAAATCTCCTCTTTTCATTCCGGCTCTACCGCTTCAATTCGTTATCATGATAACCGGGAATCCAGTACGCTTTGCGTCTTGGGAGAAGCAAGTCTGTAAGGATTCTCTCTACATGGATCATTATAACGCTGCATCTTAGCCAGAAATCGTTTGAGGAATGAAATGCACCTATAGCGGAATGAAATGCCTTTATAGCCGCATAATTTGCCGAAATTCCTTGGCCTTGCTGCGGCTTACCGGAATCTCCGCGTCCAGACCGCGCAAGCGCAGGAGGTACGTATGATTGAACCAAGGTACAATTTCACGGATCTGCGACAGATTAACCGTGTAGGATCGGTGACAGCGAAAAAAGTCCTGCTGCGGCAGTCGGGCATGAAATTCCGAGATGCTCATCGGCATCGTATATTCCTCATGTCTAGTAAAGACAAGGGTGACCTTTTCCTGTGCGCACGCATAATAAATATCGTTGGCATCCGTTACGATGATTTTGTCGTTTTTCAGCAGATTGATACGGCCCGGGGCGCTAACGATGCTAGTTTCAGCAGGTCGGGGCTGGGCAGTCTCCTGTACCTGAACGTCCCGCTGCTCGTATGCATTTTCCAGCTTGCGCAGCATGGCGGCGATCCGCTTTTCATCATAAGGCTTGAGGATGTAATCAAATGCCTCCAGTTCGAAAGCCTGCGCGGCATGCTCTTTGTAGGCGGTCGTAAAAATAATATAAGGCTTTTTGGCAAATTTGCTAATATTCTGCGCCAGCAGCATCCCATCCAGAGAAGGAATGTTAATATCGAGAAAAATAGCGTCCGTCTCATGGTTCTGCAAAAAACGGAACACGTCCAGCCCGTCCTCAAAGCTGTCCGTCACTTCAATATGACTGTGGGTCTGAATAAGATACTCCAACTCTTCACGCGCCGGAATTTCGTCTTCTACAATGATGGCCTTCATGATTGCTCCTTTGGTATCTCAAAATAAACTTCGGTGCCCGGCTCATGCTTGAGAATAATTACCCCTTCTCCATACATGAGCTTGAGTCGTCTATGCACATTATACAAGCCTATCTGTTTGGCCGGAACCCGATCATGATACAGGTTATCGACAACATCATCCCTTATGCCTACTCCTGTATCTGCCACAGAAATCCGCACCTTTTCTCCCCGATCCTTTACGGAAATGGTCACTGTACCCGGTCCCTTTTTCTTGAGAATTCCATGATTAATCGCATTCTCAACCAGCGGCTGGATGATAAGGCTTGGAATGCGTACGGACACCTCGTCCATCACATACTCCACCTGAAGCCGGTTGCCGAAGCGGGCTTTTTCAATTTCCACATAATCAGACACCTGCTGAAGCTCCTTATGAATTTCGATCAAATCA
>NZ_PNXQ01000018.1:92923-218191 GCF_005217525.1 Paenibacillus terrae
GCTCTCGTGCCTTATCCGGCTTGGTGCGCGTCGTAGAGGCAATGGCGTTCAGCGCGTTGAACAGAAAATGCGGATTGATTTTAGTCTGGAGCGCCTTCAACTCGGCTTTATTCGCCGCTTCCTTAATTTGCTCCACACGCGATACTTCCATTAACGTGGATATAATTTGGGACAAGCCAATCGCCATTGTTTGCAACGGGTACGTGATTTTATAAGCTTTGCGGTAGTAAATTTTCAGGGTTCCGGTAACCTCTCCCCGTTCCTCCAACGGGATAATGAGCAGAGACTGGATTTGGGGTGTTTTATCGTCGGCAATATGGTTGCGAATCGTGATTTTACCGCTGCGGATCGTCGATTTGGTCACATCGCTAATGATCTCGTCGCCGATATGATAACGTTCCTCTCCAAAACCAACGTAGGCCAATACATCCCTGGTATCCGTAATCGCCACCGCGTCCGCCTTGATATCCTCCTTAATGATCGAACAAATGGTATGCAGCGATTCGGCATTAATGGAGCGAAAATAAGGCAGCGTCTTGTTGGCAATATCTAGAGCCAGCTTGGCCTGTCTGGCCGCGATATTTTCCTTTTCCCCCTCGACACTCTGAATCAGCAGAACGATCAGACCGACGCTGACTTGCCCCATAATCATGGGCAGACCAATCTTCGAAACGATGTCCAAACCAAGCTCATACGGTTGTGCCATCACCAGAATGAGCAGCATCGTTAATGTTTCGCAGATCATCCCGGCGGCAATGCCGACCAGCCACCTCTTGGAGCGGTCGACCCGGCGCCCGATATATCCCGATACCACACCTGCCAGAATACTCGTAATCAGACACGGAATCGAGGTCACTCCCCCGATATCAATCAGATAACGGTGAATACCCGATACAATACCCGTAATAATCCCGACCCACGGTCCAAATAAGATGCCACCCGCCATAATCGCAATAATCCGAACATTTACGAGCGACCCTTCGACTTCGATCCCGGTATAGGTGCCGAACAGCGCAAACATACAAAAAATCATCGTCAATAGCGTCAGCTCTGCCGGGGAATGGCTATTCTTTTGCAAGGTTTCTTTAAACCGGGGAATACGGGTAATAAAAAATAGACAAATCAGCAACAACGCTGCGCGTTCAAATAGCTGCATCAACGTTTCCAAAAAGCCGTTCACATGCGTTCCTCCCAAATATAAACCCATCATCAAGCCTTCTCTCCCCCACTCACTATTCACATATTTCAAGATCAATCATGCCATTCCGGGCACGAATACTTGCCTTCCCGCCAATCGGATATGTAAATTGCGGTGTGGTGTGTCCGAAATCCGCATCTGCGATCACCGGGATCGAGGCCAGTTCCTTTTTCGAGCTAATGATTTGCCGCAGCAGCTTTTCCGTCATTTTAGATGCCTGCTGAAAACGCCCGATGATGATTCCTCTCACCTGATCGAAGCCCGGCTGGAGCAGCAGGGATTGCAAATCCCGATCAAACGTAGCAGGAGAGCTTTCATAATCATCCTCAACCAATAGAATCGTTCCTTCCAGGCTCGGCATATACGGCGTTCCCTGCAACAAATTCAGGGTACACAGGTTTCCACCCACAATCGTACCGTGTGCTTCTCCTTCGTGAATCGCATAAGGCCCGACATTGGGGTAAAAGATTCGTTGATCCTGATCCAAATACCATGTATCGTCACTCCACTCAGGCGAGGACTGAATTTGGATACTCCCCTCCTCCAACATCATTTTCTGAAAATACGCTAATGTATATTCATTTCCTTGCAACATGCCGAACGTCAAAAAATGAGGTCCTGCATACGTGATAAGCCCTGTTTTTGCATATATGGCATGACTTAAAGCAGTAATATCCGAATAACCACATAACCGTTTAGGATGAGCGCCAATCAGTTCATAGTCAAGGTGGGCAAGGAGCTGATTAGCATTATACCCGCCAATGGCAGTCAGAATGCCCTTCACCTTCGGATCGGCAAAAGCTTCGTGCAAATCTGCTACTCTGGATTCTATTGAGGAAGATGTAAAATCATCGCTTTCCAGCACATGTTGCGAAAAGCTCACCGCAAATCCAAGTTGCTCCAGCTTTTGCTGGGCGATCAGGCGATTTTTCTCGGAAACGATAGACAAACTTCTGGACGGCGAAAGAATGCGTATCTCGTCTCCAGCCTTTAGTTTGGGCGCTTGCTTTCCGATGATCATGGTCATTTCCCCCTATATACGAAGCATTTAAAACTGCCACAAATTATACCATCAACTTCCATCAAATTATAGCTTTTAGAAATACGCTCTCCATTAGCCCGATGATGAAGCTATCAATATTCAAAATCGGCATAACCGCTGCGACAACAAAACCTACTCCATTAGACACACACACCGAGGGATTAGATAATGCCGGGACATATGTAAACGCAAAAAATCGCCCCCTGATCAGGGAGCGATTTTACATTTATCTTTGAATAGCCGTCTTTAGCAGGAAGGCACCCATCTATTCGATGACCTACAGCATCAGGCTTCCTTGTTTTCGGAAGCCTTTTCTGTACCTTCTGTTGCAGCTGCATCGCCTGCCACAGCAGCATTTTCCACCTCAACCGAACGCGGAACGATAATGGAAGCAAGCAGCTCTTCCTCAGGAACGTGCAACGTTACTCCTTTAGGAAGTTTCAGGTCGCTTGCGCTCAGCTTGTCACCAACATCCAGTGCGGATACATCCACCTCAATGGTAGATGGCAGGTCAGCAGGAAGACCCTCAACTTCGACCTCGGTTTCCTGGATTTGCAGAATACCGCCCGTTTTTGTACCTACAGGTGTACCCTGATAATCAATAGAAACCCGTACGCGAAGCGGCTTATTTTTGGAAATTTTCAGAAAATCGGCATGCAACCAATGGTTGTCACGCTGCTGATAATCCTTAATGATGACCGGAATGGTTTCTCCACCCTCTACTGTGAGGTTGAACACCTCGGAACGTCCGGTTCTGACTACTTTATTAAATTCTTTGGCATCAACATGTACAGGGGTTCCTTCAAGCTCAGAGCCGTAAACCACAGCTGGAATCCGTCCTTTTAACCTCAATCCACGAAGTGCCGAACCCTTCTTCTCTGTTCTCGGCTGGGCGGTCAGTTGAATACTTCCTCCATTAGAACTCATGATATACAACCTCCTTCAGGTTACCTTACAAATGATTATTCCTCAAGAATCTTGCCTGTTCACCAGTCGCACTACAAGGTATAAGCCAGCAAGCTGGCAAAACCAAACAAGTCCATAATTATATATTACCCCTTTTTTCTGAAACTGACACACGTTTGCATAAAAAAATAGCATTTCTCGAAATCCTCGAAAAATGCTATTCAATGTACGAAAGACAACCACCCCTATAGAGCTATCCTGCCCGGTTGTCGTTGACCAGCAGCAAATATTCTTCTCTGCCACTGTGAATCAATACCTGCATCACAGATCGGTTCAGGTCTACATCAATATACCGATCGGCCTCAATATCCTTGGCATCCCACTGATTGAGGCGGACGATGTAGCCGATACGCCGCACATAAGGAGCCACTTGAATACGCGCTACTGCGCGACCGTCATCCAATTCACTCAATTCTACATGTCCGTCCCGGTATCCGGTGCCCCATACCCACACATTCCAGCCGGAATATTGTCGATCCGCACGCTCGTAAATCAACTCAACGGTGCGATACAACGCTGCTTCTTCGTAGTGACCTGCGATTTCCTGGTCTGTTCCTTCATCCGAGCCTGCCAATCCGTTCTCCCCTAGCTCGGTCGTCTGATCCTGTAAAGTCAAAAGGGATGACTGAGCGGGTTCCTCCTGATCATACAGTACCATCATCGACCAGCGCGAAACGGCCACACGATGGCCTGCTACTTCATACCGTATCTCATTTCCAGCCCCGTGAGCATCCACAACGACATGCCAGCGATCCGATTCCGGAGGCAGCAGTATCGTCTGCTCCATATCCGAGCCGTTATAAATCACCACAATATAATTCCAGGTATCGCCGTTTGCATGGTGCCTCAATGCAAAAGCCACCACATGCCCACTGCTGTGCAGCACCTCCATATGCTGCTCCACCAGCTCCCGGTGATCCATTCGGAATGCCGGGTGACTGCGCCGTAAAGCGATTAACCCCTGATAGTAATCAAATATAGGACGAAATCTCGCCTTGTTCTCCCACCGAATAGCATTCACCACATCTACACTACGATAGCTATTATGGTCTCCATATTTGGAGCGCAACAGTTCATCACCTGCATGGATAAAGGGAATGCCCTGGGAGGTCAGTACCATGCCGTTTGCCAGCAAGGATTTGCGTACAGTTTCGTCCTCCAGCAATTCATGCTCATTCAATTCCCGGTACGGGTCTGCTTCCGCCACGGCTTGTTCAGCTGTTCTCCCATCCTGCGGCTGACCCTGCTCCCATTGCGGAAAACCGCAACGCTCCCGCAAATACCGCACCGTCAAAATTTTATCCCACAGGTTGAGATTATCGTGAGCCGTGACATAATTGACCGTTTCCGAAGGTTGAGCCGTAAAATCATGAATAGCTCCAAAAGCACCTTTAAGCACCAACTCCTCCTGATCCCATGCCCCCGTAGCAAAGCCGCTTGCGGTACCATCACTGTCACCCTTAATAGCAGAACGGTAGTTGTCATTGAAAACGGCAAAGCCTTTGTCCCGTTGTGTTCCTTTTAACGTAAGCAGAGTCTGCGGGGATTCTCCTCCCGTCCAAGGCTCTCCATAAATGAGCAGATCGGGCCGAACCTCGGAGCGAAGCTCCTGTGTAAGCTGCTCCACCGTCGGCGTATCCATCAGGCCCATCAGATCAAAGCGGAAGCCGTCTATATGATATTCCTCTGCCCAATAGCGCAGTGAATCCTTGATATACTTGCGAACCATCGGGCGTTCGCTTGCCACCTCATTACCCACACCCGAGCCGTTGGAGAGCTGCCCATGCTCATCCGTACGGTAATAGTAACCCGGTACAACGGGCTCAAACGGCCCTTTTTCCACCGAGAAGGTATGGTTGTATACGACGTCCATAATGACACCGATGCCAGCAGTATGCAGGGATTGCACCAGCAGCTTCAACTCCCGTATTCGTGCCTCCGGGTCAGCCGGATTCGAGGAATAAGATCCCTCAGGCACATTATAGTGCTGCGGATCATAGCCCCAGTTATATTCCGTGCCCTGTTCCGCAAAATCATTTACCGTATGGAAATCAGCTACTGGAAGCAGATGGACATGTGTAATGCCCAGCTCCAGCAAATGATCCAGTCCGATGCTGTTGCCCACCGAATCTTTTAGTCCCGTATACGTAAAGGCTGCAAACCGTCCTTGTGCGGCAGATAAGCCTTTTTCTCCAGTATTAAAATGTGTATCCATTGAAAAATCACGCACATGAAGCTCATATATAATAGCATCCGTAGCCCGGGCAAGTGTGGGTCCAGCATCCTCTTTCCATCCGTCCGGATGGGTTTGAGCCAAATCAACAATGGCCGTACGCTGTCCATTGGCTGATACCGCTGTCGCATAAGGGTCGGCGGCATAATGAAGGGTACTGTCTGCCCATTCCAGCCTGTACATGTAATAATACTTGTTCCAGTCGCCTTCCAGCTCTACGGACCATACACCACGCTCATCACGGCTCATCGGAAATTCCCGGCCACCGCTATGGTCCTGAACGTTACCTTCCTGGTCGTACAATCCAACGTTGTCATATAGCGCTACATGGACCTGCTTTGCAGTCGGTGCCCATACTTTAAACATGCTGCCCGCAGGCGTATAAGTAAGACCCAAATCATGGCCTTCATATGTGGGATATGTTGTGTGCTCAAGCTCCTTGAGTTGATTGAAATCAGACATTCCTGTTCACCACCCATTTCTGTACATCGGCTTTCAGCCTCTGTTCATCCATCATTTATGATGTTTACGACTTGTCAATATACCTCAGGATTTTGCAAAAATCCTTACCTACTAGGCTATCAAAATAAGACAAGCTTGAAAAGTCGGATGATTTCAAATACGGATGCTGCTTTCATTTCACACGCACACTCCATTTTATGACAAAACTATGAACAGGCTACAGCAGCAGCCCTCCAAGCACCATAAATAACTCCCTTTATCCCTTCAAACACATATGTAAAAAAAATCAGGACAGCCTGCGGTTATCCATCTGAAACATGTCGTCCGCAATCCGCATGGTGGAGCTTCGGTGGGAAACAAGGACAATCGTTTTATCCTGCTGCTGTTCCTTTAACGATTTTAAAATGATCGCTTCGTTCAGGCTGTCCAAATTGCTGGTAGGCTCATCGAGCAGCAGGAGCGGAGCATCATGAACCAAGGCTCTGGCCAGCCCCAGCCGCTGACGTTCACCACCGGACAGCCTGTCCCCCAATTCTCCGACACGGCTGTCATATCCTTGAGGCAAGGTCATAATAAAATCATGCACCGACGCCCTGCGGGCTGCTTCCACAACCTGCTCATGCGTAGCATCAGGTTTTCCAATTTTAATATTGGCCGCAATCGTATCATCAAACAGGAACGTATCCTGATCCACATAGCTTTGCAGACCTCTCAAATGCTTCGTTCCGATTTCTTTCAAATCATGTCCAGAGAACAATATCCCGCCCTGCTGTGGGTCCCTGAATCGCATCAACAGCTTGAGCAAAGTGGACTTGCCAGAGCCGCTTTTACCCTGAATACCTGTAATCCGCTTGTGCGGTATCGTGAGACTTACATCATCCAACACCGTCTGGCCCTCATATGCAAAAGTTACCTTGTCTACCTTCGCCCCGGAAAAGGCAACGCTCATTCCCCCGATATTTTCCTCGACCTCCGGGGTTTCCTCCAGCAGACTCAGTACGCGTTCCCCGCTCGCCAGCGTTTGCAGCAGATTGTTGGACAAATTGCTAAGCGCAACTACCGGGCCAAACGAGCTAAACAGGGCAATGACGGAAATAAGCATCCCTGTAAAGCTGACTTGCCCCTTGGACATACCATACAATCCAGCCAGCAGCATCAGAAATGAAAATCCCACGACCGCCGCATCCGTTATCGCCCTTGTAATGCCTTCATGATGCTTCAAGCTCTTCTGCTTGGCATCCAATTGATCCGTGCGACGGTTAATCTCAGACAGTCGCTGTTCTCCGCGCCCGTATTGCACAATTTCCTTCATACCACGCAGGCTGTCCAGAAAATAACTGCTCAGCTTGCCGAAGCTGCTCCGGTATTCCATGCCCTGACGTCTGCCCATACGCGAGGTTAGCAGAGGAATAAACAGGCCGACTGTGATGTAAGCAAGCGCAGCGAGCCAACCTAATAGAGGCTCATAAGAACCGATAAAGAATACCATTAGCAGTGAAATGATGATGCCGATCATAACAGGCGCTATCGTGTGTGCATAAAACACTTCCAGCAGCTCAATATCACTCGTAATCAGCGAGATCAGATTTCCTTTGTCCTTGCCTTCGAGCTTGGCTGGCGCCAGTCTGCGCAGGGCTTGAAGCACCTTGTCACGCAGCACAGCCAGCAGTTTGAAGGCGAGGTAATGACCACTCATTTGCTCGCCATAACGGAACACCCCACGCAGTACAGCACAAATCACGATGGCCGTGAGCAGAAACGTCATACTGTAGCCTGTCGTGATGCCCGTTGCTGTAAACAGGGCAAGGGCTCCATAGACAATAATGCCAATAGCACAAGCAAATCCAAGCACTCCTGTAACAATCGTTATGAGTAGCACTGGTAAAAGAGGCCCGGCCAGTACCAGTAATTGGGCCATGATCCGTAATCCGTGTCTACGCATATACAGCACCCCCTTTTACAAACTGCTCTACCCGGAGTTGACTGAGATACATCTCCGCATAATGTCCCTGCTGGCTCAACAGCTCATGATGCGTTCCCGATTCTGCCACCAAGCCGTTTTGCAGCACATAAATACGGTCGGATTGGACAACATTTTCCAGTCTATGCGAGATGAGAATAATGGTTTTTCGGCCTGCCAACGCATGTATAACCTCCATAATACCTTCCTCGCTCTCACTGTCTATGTTAGAGGTAGCCTCGTCAAAAATGTACACGCTACTATCATGCAGCAGCGCTCTTGCCAGCGCTAGCCGTTGGCGTTGTCCCCCTGACAGGTTGGTTCCCTGCTCCTCCAGCTCTACTTCCAGCCCTCCCTGTGAGAGAACAAAGTCATACAGCTTCACCTGCCGCAACGCTTCCAGCATTTGTTCCTCATTCGCGTGCTCATTGCCCATTTTCAAATTAGCTCCGACCGTGCCCTTAAAAATATAGCTGTTGAAGCCGATCCAGGTCATATGCCGCATACGGCTTTCTTCTGAAATGGCGGCAAGCTCGGTTCCTCCAACGGTCAGACTTCCTTGATAACCCTCATGATGACCAACGATTAATCCGGCTACCGTGCTTTTACCAGAGCCTGATTCCCCGACAATGGAAATGAAGCTGCCCTGAGGAATATCCATAGATATATTTCGCAGGGTGTCCCTTTCGTCGTAGGCAAAATTCACCTGATCCAGTCGAATATCGGTAGTCTCGATGCTTTCTTTTCCTTGTACCAGTTCCTCTGTACTCAGAATTTGAAATATTTTGTCACTCGCTGCCATCCCGTTCATGGCGATATGAAAGTAAGAGCCCAGCAGACGCAGCGGAATGAAGAACTCCGCCGACAGCAGCACAATGATCAGCGCTCCCGCCAAGCCGATATGACCAGCGGTATATTCGCTCACTGCGACCAGAACACCAGCAGCGGCACCGCCAAATGCAATAAGGTCCATGACTGCCACCGAATTAAGCTGCATGGTCAGTACTTTCATGGTCATTTTGCGAAAATCCTCGGCCGCCGTGTTCATTTCCTGGTGCTTCTGCTGGTCTGTTCCATATATTTTAAGTGTGGTCAGACCCTGTACATTTTCCAAAAAGCTGTGACCCAGATTGACATAGCTGCCCCAATATTTGCGAAACAGCTTTTTAGCCATCCTCATAATGACTATAATCGACACCGGAATCAGCGGAACGCAGATCAACAGAATAATGGCAGCCTTGAAGCTGACAAAGGATAGTGTGATGAACAACGTTACGGGTGCAAGCAGACTGTAAAATAGCTGAGGCATGTATCTGCCAAAATAGGTTTCAAGCTGCTCCACTCCTTCTACAGCAACCTGAATAACCCCCGACGTGGAGGTATGATCCGTATACGCCGGCCCCAGCTTTAGCAGCTTGCCGTAAATTTGCGAGCGCAGCGTTTTTTTGGCATTCACGGAGGCCCGATAGGACAGCATACTGGCTGCATAATTGCACAAGCATCGGACTGCAATCGCAGCAATAACAATGGCCGTCACAGATAGGATCAGCTTACGGGTAACTTGTCCCGCCCATGCCTGCTGCAAAACATAGGACATGGACAAAACAGCGGCTATACTGCCTAAAAGACCAATCCACTGCACAAGCACGCCCAGAACGATATACTTTCGGGAATGCTCCACCAGACCAAGCAGACGGCTGTCGACCATTTTAGACCTTTTCTTCGTGGTATCAGCAAGCTCAGCTACAGATGAGCTTGAGGACGGAGTTTCCGCTGTAGTGCCTCTCACCGTTCCGATCCTGAATATAAAGTAATAATATTTGAAGAGGATGACTAACCCGATAATCACCTTGGCCCACACTGGCGGGGTTAAAATAAAGCCGGTAATGAGCATGGCTGACGCCAATCCCAGAGTCATTACTTTTGTGGACAGCTTCAACGATCTTGTTTGGACAAAGCTTTCCAGATGCTTATGGTACAAAGAGGTATTCGAAAACCAATGATGGAGCCGTTCAGACCCCCGCATAAAGAAAAAGGCTGCCAGCAGCAAAAACGGCGTAGTCGGCAGCAACGGTACCACCACGCCAATGACTCCAAGCGCCAAAAATAGAAACCCTAAGGTAACATAGATCGGTTTCACTGTAATCCTCCCTAAAAAGATATGATGATGACCCATTTGATGGATAATGATAATCATTATCAATATAAACAATTTAGACAGGTTGTTATGTGATGTAAATCACGCATAAAAAATCCTCTTGAAGCACATCTCTACAGAACACGCTTTTGCGGGTGTTGGTAGTAGATGTATTGGCTTCAAGAGGATTATCGAAAATAATGCGCGATATTACGTTGTTTTATGAATTTATAATATCATATTGCTCCAATACCTGCCGATGTAGCGGGTGGTCTGCGGGTATGGATGTATAGCGTGTCAGCGCCACACCCAGTCCTTCGCTGCGGATCACCTGCTGAAGCTCGACCGCCTCAGGGTCCTCCGCAATATCAAATTTACAGGCAGCAGCCATTCCTAGCGCCAGATGATCCGTCAAGATGTCATACTCCTCCGCTTGCAGTGCCGGACGTACAAGACGGTCATTGGGAGACAGCTTCCGCAATGGTGAACGTCCAACCCGAGTGACCTCGTCTGTCAGATTAGGGTTGCGGAAGCGATCTAAAATTTTGGAGATGTACTTCTGATGCTCTCCCTGATCCAAACCGAAGCGCTTCACAAGCACCGCCCCTGTTTCCTCCAGTGCCCCTTGGATAGAATCCACCACCTTGTCATCCTTCATCGCTTCCTGAATGGTGGCATAACCCGTAGCATAACCAAGGTAGGCCGCCACGCAATGTCCCGTATTCACCGTGAACAGCTTGCGTTCAATGTAAGGCTCCAGATTCTGCACGTAAAGGATACCTTCAATCTCTTCATGGTCAGGAGCCATTTGCGAACGATCCACTACCCACTCGTAAAAGGGCTCTACCTGCACATGCAACGGGTCCTCATGATGCTGGATCGGCACAATCCGGTCTACAGCAGCATTCGGAAAATACACCGCAGTCTCCGCCTTGGCACGAGTCGCCTCATCCAGTAGCGCAAAAACATGCTCCTTCAGTTGGGCGCTGCCTCCGATTGCATTTTCGCAGGCAATCACATGCAGCGGCGCTGCCCCGCGCTCTACCCGCCGCTTAATTCCCTCGGCAATGCCTGCTGCAATATGCTTGAGGATGCTGACACCCACTGCGGTCGTTACCAGATCAGCGTGGTCTACCGCATCCGCTACAGCCCCTGCATCTTTGCCGTCAATCGCGGTTACATTCGTGACCGTTTCCGTATCCCTGGTATCATTCGCCAACTCTACAGTGTATTGCTTGCGCCGCCGTAACTCGGATACAAGGGTGTCGTTAACATCCGAAAAGACAACCTCATAGCCTGCACGCGACAGAATCAATCCGATAAAGCCGCGACCGATATTTCCTGCTCCAAAGTGGACGGCTCTCATAGCTCCATCTCACTTTCGAACAGATCTATAATTTCCTGAGGGGTCACCGCGCTGCGAAGTTTGTCCATGTTTTCTTCCTCGGCACACACCACAGCGATACTCGTCAAAATCTCCATATGATCGCCGCCTTGTGCTGCGATGCCGATCACCATATATGCTTTTTCTTCCCCAAAATCTACACCTTGCGGGAACTGAATGATTGAGATGCCTGTCGATTGAATGAACGTCTTGGATTCCTTCGTGCCGTGTGGAATAGCCAGCCCGTTCCCGATATAGGTGGACACGATCTCCTCGCGTTCCAGCATCTTGTCAATGTACTCACCTGTAATATGTCCCGCATCCAGCAGGATTTGTCCAGCCATACGAATCGCCTCATATTTATCTTTGGCGGTTGCGTTCATTTTTACTTTGTCTATCGTCATAATGCTCACGGTAGGTTCCTCCCTGTCCCTAATTTACTGTGAAAAAATTCAGCCAGTTCACTCGATATATAATTGGAGATATGCTCACGGCTACCGTGTTTCAGTAGCGTAACCATGTCTTCCCGAAGTAGTAATGCACTAATCTCGCTCAATACCTCCAGACTTTCTCTCGGCAGTTCACGAGGTCCCAGCATAAGCAGCACGCAATCTACCTGTTCGCCTGCATCCGCCAGCAGCGGCTCTGCCAGCTTATACAGGGTAAGCGAAGGCTGGCGAATATAGTGGCTACGCGTATGAAACAAAGCAATGGAGGTATCAAGGATCACCTGACTACCCTGGCGCTCTCTTTCCATGAGTTGTGCAGCAATGACAGAAGGCTCTGTAATATTCCCCCGCCCCGCCTCCAGCATGCAGATAGCCTGTACGGTAGCCTGCATATCCATCCCCTGATTTTCTAGCGTATATACTTGAAATTGCTGTACAATGTGTACAATTTCCTCGATACTTCTTCGCAGCCCGGTGAGCCATTCCATCCCCTGACCGGGCTGAACGGACTGTTCCTGCTGCTGATCATTGGGGTGCTTGAGTGTAATATGCTGGATAAAATGACGCAGGCGATCACTTTCCTCCTGCGTCAGCAGCGGGCTGATCTTGAGATAACGATCCGGTTCAAGCGGTAGCTCCACCGTCGAAATGATCAGATCATAATCCTCTTTCGGAATCCGCGCTGCCTCATACCATGAGGCCCTATCCACGATTTTGATCTGTGGCAGCTCCTTGGCGAGCCTTGTTGCCAGCAGCCTGGAGGATCCAATGCCGCTCGTACAGACGACGATGGCCCGCACCTCCCGCCGCAATTGTCGCAGCCGCTCCAGCGAAGCTCCGAAATGCATGACGAGAAATCCGATCTCTTCATCCGGCACTTCCATTTCTGTCATGTCCGCCGCAGCCTTCTTCACCGAGTCGAACAAGTTGCCGTAATCCTTGCGGATTTGCTGGAGCAGAGGATTGCGGATGGATCTTCCTTCCTTCAAACGTTTGAGTACAGGAGCCATATGGGCAATCAGTCCTTCACGCAGAACGCGATCCTCTGCCAATGGCGTATCTGTCTCTTCCTCCACACGACGAATCAACTCATGAACCGACTCCAGCAGTACGAGATCATCCAGCGGCAGCAGCCGGGTGGAATGATCCTCGGCATCCCGGAACAACAGTCTGAAATAAGATCGTTCCGGCTCCGGAAAATCAATATCCAGCGCCTCTGACAATTCAGTGCATATGCGTTCCACCATAGCTGTGCGCAGCATGATATTCTCATCCGAATCTGATTTGGAATACGAGGGACGGTGATCCACAACGTATCCAAGTCGCAGACGTGCCAGCGAAACGCAAATTTGAATCAACAGCTCCATATATTTGCTTTCCACCATGCTTTTCAGCCATTTCTCATGGGGCTGCCAGAGGGCATTTTCCACGGTCAGCAGGTTCTCTCTGCCAATCATCTCCAGCAACTTGTCAGCGACACGTGTCACAGGACGGAGCTCCTCACGGCTAGAAAACAGATCCGATTCATCCAAATACTCTAGAGCCAGCTCGGAAATCGCCCGTCTTTTGTCCATCTCCCGGCCTGTAATCTCGACGCCGTACCCGCGTCTGCGAACAAGCACGAGTCCTCGTTTCCCAATCCAGTCTTGCAATTCGTCCAGATCATGACTGACAGTAGTTACCGTGACCTTCAAATCAGCAGCCAGCGCCAGCAGCTTGATCGGATCCTGTGAATCCAGCAGCATACAGAGGACTACAATCTTTCTCTCCTCAGCCGAATATTCGTCCGACTTCGTATGCATCAATTGCTCCCGCAGACATACAAGCTGAGCCGGGTCGGCATCCACATAGATACCAATCCCTGATTTTTTCTCCAGCTTTACCTCATGAGCCGCTAGCCAATGCTCGACTGCGCTGAGTTCCCGGTGAACCGTCCTTGTGCTGACATTAATCTTCGTGGCAATTTCCCCAGCCGTTACCTCTTGGGACTGCTCCAGAAGGTATTCCACGATGTCACGTTGTCGTTTCGTAATATTCATAAGCGATACCGTTCCTTCCCAAGCTCATCCCTTCAGCAGAACAAACGAACTGCATACAAGGCGGCCTGAATACTCCAGGGGATTAAGAATCGGATTTCAGACGTTCCACCAGCGCTTCGTATGCAGGACTCTTCAGGAAATTATCAATAGAAATATGCTCGGCATTTGGAGCCACCGTTTTAGCCCGGTCCGTCAACGTTTTTTGCGTAATAACAATATCCGCATCCTGCGGAATCTCACTGATTGCCGTGTTCGTTACCGTAACATCCACACCCGCCTGCTTCATTTTTTTGCGTAAAATCGAGGCGCCCATAGCGCTTGAGCCCATACCTGCATCACAGGAAAAGACGATCTTGTTCACATCTGATTTATCCTTGAGCGTTTGAACTTCGACAATCCCCGCAGCCCGATCAGCTTCGCGGTTATCTTCCGTTACAGTGGCATTTTCGCCTGCAGCCTTACTTTGAGTTTGAGTTTTCATATCCTTCATGCGGGAGGCCGCTTCCTCAAGACCCTCTTCTTTTTGCTTACCTGTCTTGAGTAACACAGCAGCAACAGCAAATGATACGACCGCAGCAGCAATCACACCGCTCAGCATTGGCAAATATCCGCCTTTTGGTGTCATCAGGAAATAAGCGATGATACTGCCCGGTGAAGGTGCTGCAACCAGTCCGGCACCTGTCAGCATGAAACAGAAGGTTCCCACCACGCCTCCTGCTATAGCAGCAAGAATCAGAATCGGCTTCATCAAAATATAAGGGAAATAAATTTCATGAATCCCGCCGAAAAAGTGAATGATGACCGCGCCGGGAGCCGACGACTTCGCAGAGCCTTTACCAAACAGGCAGTAGGCCAGCAAAATACCGAGCCCCGGTCCAGGGTTGGATTCAAGCATGAACAAAACGGATTTGCCTGTTCTTGAAGCTTCCTCCAGCGCAATTGGACTTAATACTCCGTGGTTCAATGCGTTGTTTAAAAATAATACTTTTCCGGGCTCAATAATGAGGTTGACGAGCGGCAAAAGCCCTGCGTTTACGAGGAACTGTACCCCTGCTGACAACACTTGACTGATAATTTGTACAAACGGTCCGATTGCCACGTGGGCAAGCAGCGCTAAAATCGCCCCGATAATCCCTGCCGAGAAATTATTGACCAGCATTTCAAAGCCTGATTTAACTTTGCCGTCAATCGCCTTGTCGAACTTCTTCAATATCCATGCAGCCAACGGACCCGCTACCATCGCGCCGAGGAACATCGGAATGTCCGCCCCGACAATGACACCCATCGTCATAATGGCCCCGATCACACCTCCGCGCTGTCCGTGAATCATGGTGCCACCCGTATAACCGATCAGCAGCGGCAGCAAATAATTTTTCATCGGATCAACCAGTTGTGCAAAACCCTCATTTGGGAACCATCCGGTCGGAATAAAAAGTGCCGTGATCAATCCCCACGCGATAAAAGCTCCCATATTGGGCATAACCATACCACTGAGAAAACGACCAAAACGCTGTACGGCAACGCGTGCGCCTCCGTTTGAATTGGACTTTGCGTCCACTGTGCTCATATTCATATCCTCCTTATAGGTCAGCATTTTGCATCATTCGATTCCCTACGCTCGAAAGTACAATAGATAGACGAACTAAACCGTTTCGATCTATCTATTGATGATTTGAAATCGCTCTTGGGATTGCTGCAAAATACTCAGGTAATAAGCATCACTACCTTTTCTTAAAATTCATACTAAATGACAACGCTATCTTCATCAACGAAATGAAAACGTACTTTCGTCATGAACGTTGATGACAACATTTAAATTTAAGATAAACAGGCGCGAAATCATTAGGCATAATTCCTCTTAATATGGCCTGTAACGTTAGAAATTAGTCGAGAAACCATGCGTCATCTATACCATTTCTGTACAAGGAATAACCTCTAAGTAAGGAAAAAACACGTAATTACGCTTGCTAAAAAAGACAGCAAAAAATAGCCGCTATGCCCAATCATCGCGACTATTTTTATACAAAACCGAGCGGACAAACGCCACTCTTATTCAGTTATCCAACCTAATTTGCCCCATTATTACTCATTGGCAGTCAACTGCTCGTACTGATCCGCAGACAGCAGCTTGCTTAGTGCTTCCTCTACATCTTCTCCAATCTCCACTTCGATCATCCAGCCTTTTTCATAGGGAGACTCGTTTACCAGTTCAGGCGTGGTTTCCAGTTCTTCATTCACCTTCAACACCGTTCCCGTCACCGGAGCGAACAGGTCGGATACTGTCTTTACCGATTCAATAGTACCAATCTCTGCCCCCTGCTCAATCGTTGCTCCCTCCCCAGGCAGCTCCACGAAAACGATATCCCCTAGTTGATGCTGTGCAAAGTCCGTGATACCGATTCGTACCGTTCCATCCTCTGTGCGCTGAACCCACTCGTGTTCCTCCGTGTACCACAAATGCTGCTTCACTTCACTCATCCTGCTCCGCCTCGCTTCCATATGGATTACATCGTTTCGCCTACCCATCTATGACAGGTTAAGATTATGACAAGAAGAACTATTATGTCAATAATACTAACAAAAATATTTCATATCCCTCCATATGTTGTTTTAATTAAAAATACGACAGGATATAACAAACGCTTACATATCCTTATCTATGAATAAAATGTTTTTAATAATATTTTTCATGACATTTTTGTTGACATTTCGAATAAATTTGCGTATTAATGGGTTATAACAAGTGCTTTTGGAAATACCCGATAACTGTAAACGCGGATGAACGTGGAGGGAGAGACTGCCAAAAACTCGCATAGCTGCTGCCACTTGTGAAAACAAGGTAGCAAGCGAGTGGAATCAAGCTGTTACCGGCAGGACCGGATGGCATATAGCTGATCCAAGGGCAGCGCCGAAGGAGTAAACCTGCATCGCAGGTGAATCTCTCAGGCAAAAGGACCTCTGCCGGACGCATCTCTGGAGAGCATTCGCCATACAGGCGGATCACCCAAGGGGAAACCTGGTACGCACCGGGGTAACTCTCAGGTATCAAGGACAGAGCTGAAAAAAAGTGTGTGGACTGCCGTTCATACGTTTTTTTCGGCCTGTCTTTTTTGTTTAGCTGATCACACCGGATAGGAGTGGAAAAATGACTAACTTGCGAAAAACGCCGCTGTATTCGTCCTACGGCACGCTGCCGGGGGTTCGTTGCATTGATTTTGGCGGCTGGGAGCTGCCTGTACAGTTCAGTGGCATTCAAAAGGAGCATGAGGCCGTCCGACAACGTGCGGGATTGTTCGATGTATCGCATATGGGTGAATTCTTGGTCGAAGGCCAGGAAGCCGAAGCATTTCTGCAACAGGTAACGACGAACGATGTCAGTCAGTTGGAGCCAGGTCAGGCCCAATACTCGCTCCTGTGTTACCCGGATGGAGGTGTAGTAGACGACCTGCTTGTTTACTGTAAAGGGTCGGAGCGTTACATGCTCGTTGTGAATGCCTCCAATATCGACAAGGATTGGGATTGGCTGCTTCGCCATGCTCCTGCATCCGTTCATCTGGAAAACGTATCAGATGCGGTAGCACTGCTGGCATTGCAAGGACCTGAAGCTGCTCGTATTGCCGCAGCCGTGACAGACACGGACATTACGAAGCTGGCATCCTTCCGATTCAATGAGGATGTGCAGTTGTTCGGGGCAAAAGCGCTCGTCTCCCGCACCGGATACACGGGGGAAGACGGCTTTGAATTCTATGTGCCTGCGGTGGATGCACCGGCAGTGTGGGACGGATTGCTTCGCATCGGTGAGCCGTATGGTCTGGTTCCCGCCGGACTTGGAGCCAGGGATACGCTGCGCTTCGAAGCGCGGCTACCGCTGTACGGGCAGGAGTTGTCCGCTACCATTTCCCCACTGGAAGCTGGTTTAGGCTTCTTCGTCAAGCTGAATAAGGGAGATT
Organism: Paenibacillus terrae; assembly: GCF_005217525.1. GTDB lineage: Bacteria > Bacillota > Bacilli > Paenibacillales > Paenibacillaceae > Paenibacillus > Paenibacillus terrae_C. The sequence goes on from NZ_PNXQ01000018.1 coordinate 110,744, forward strand.
TTATCGGCAGAGAGGCCCTGCAACGTCAGAAAGAACAAGGTATTCCGCGCAAGCTGATCGGACTGGAAATGCTCGACCGCGGCATACCGCGTGCCCATTATCCCGTTTTTGCGGAAGGACAGCACATTGGCGAGGTCACAACGGGAACCCAGTCGCCCACCTTAAAGCGTAATCTGGGTTTGGCTCTGGTGGACTGCCGTTTCAGTTCCCTATCCACACCGCTGGAGGTCGAGATTCGTGGCAAGCGCCTGCGTGCCGAGGTGGTAGCAGCGCCCTTTTATAAACGTCCACGCTAATTTAAATGCTCGGCTTACTATAACTATCGTGATCCGTTACTAACGCTGCCCCGTTCGCAATCGTTTATTAATCATTCGTTAATCGTTCTACGTTTTTACGATTTGTTGGTTGAAAGGAGCCAGACCCAATGAAACAACATCGCTACCTTCCCATGACTGAACAGGATCAAGCTGAAATGCTACGCGCGGTCAGCGCATCGTCTATCGACGATCTATTCAGCGATATTCCTGAGGCGATCCGGTATGAGGGGGAGCTTCCCCTGTCTTCTGGGCTAGACGAAAGAGCCTTAACCCGCCACTTATCCGGACTGGCCGGGCAAAATGCCAATACAGACACGCACGCCAGCTTTCTCGGCGCAGGGATTTACGATCATCATATTCCATCCGTCATCCAGCATATCACTTCGCGCTCGGAATTTTATACGGCCTACACTCCTTACCAGCCGGAGGTAAGCCAGGGCGAGCTGCAAGCCATCTTCGAATTCCAATCGTATATATGCGAATTAACAGGCATGGCTGTAGCCAATGCCAGTATGTATGATGGAGCGACTGCGCTGGCAGAAGCAGGCTCATTGGCTGCCGCTGCCACCCGCCGCAAGCAACTCATCGTATCGCGGACCGTCCATCCAGAGGCACGCCAGGTGCTGGCTACTTATGCGCGCGGGCTGGATTTAGATATCGTGGAAATCGGCTGTGCAGACGGTGTAACCGACGTGAAAGCATTAGCGGTAGCCATATCGGAACAGACGGCGGCTATTTTGGTCCAAAGCCCTAATTTTTTCGGGGCCGTGGAAAATCTGAAGCCGATGGCTGACCTGGTCCATGCCCACAAGGGCCTTATGGTCGTCAGCGCCAATCCGCTGGCGTTAGGCCTGCTGGAAGCACCCGGCAAGCAGGGTGCTGATATTGTCGTAGGAGACGCGCAGCCGCTTGGCATCTCCTCCTCCCTCGGTGGCCCAACCTGTGGTTACTTTGCCGTTTCTCAGGCGCATATGCGCCGTATCCCCGGACGTATAGTGGGCCAGACCACAGATCGCAACGGTAAACGCGGCTTCGTGCTGACCTTACAGGCACGGGAGCAGCATATCCGCCGGGAAAAGGCCACCTCTAACATATGCTCCAATCAGGCGTTGCTCGCCTTATCCGCCTCTGTGTATTTGTCCGTCATGGGTAGACAGGGCATCGCGGAAGTAGCCGAGCTAAACCTGCACAAAAGCCGCTACGCATTGGAGCAATTACTCGGCTTGAAGGGCGTAACCGCCTCCTTTACCGCACCCACCTTTAACGAGTTTGCCCTTCGGTTGCCTGAGGGTACGGATATGAGTAAACTGCAAGCCGGATTGCTTGCTGCCGGCTTTATCGGCGGCTACGATTTGGGCCGGAATTATGAGGAATATGCAGGTCACATCCTGATTGCCGTGACAGAGCAACGAACAAAGGAAGAGATCGATCAATTCGTACACATCTTGGGGGGATTGCTATGACGCATACTACAGGACAGGATCAGGGTACACCGAATCCAGAAGTCGAATCCAGTCAAAATCAGAAGAAAAAGCATGAGCAGGCGCTCATTTTTGAATTGAGCAGACCGGGCCGTATCGCCTATTCCCTGCCTGAATGCGATGTTCCCCGGCGTCCAGTGGCAGAGCTTTTGCCGGATTATGCGCAGCGCAACGAGCCTGCGGCATTGCCCGAGGTATACGAAGTAGACGTTATTCGACATTATACCGCACTGTCACGGCGTAATTTTGGCGTGGACAACGGATTTTATCCACTCGGCTCCTGTACGATGAAATACAACCCCAAGGTGAACGAGGATGTCGCCCGTTATGCAGGCTTCGCCAAAATCCATCCGTACCAGCCGGAGGACAGCATCCAGGGCGCCATGGCGCTGCTCCATACGCTTCAAAACGATCTGGCCGCGTTAACTGGCATGGATGCTGTCACCCTTCAGCCCGCCGCGGGCGCCCATGGCGAATGGACCGGGCTGATGATGATTCGCTCCTACCACGAAGCGCGTGGTGAGCGGCGTACCAAGGTGCTCGTGCCGGATTCCTCGCATGGAACGAACCCCGCCAGCGCCACTGTGGCAGGCTTCGAAACGATAACCCTCCCCTCCACACCACAGGGGCTGGTGGATCTGGACGCGCTGCGTCAAGCCGTAGGCAACGACACCGCTGCGCTTATGCTGACCAACCCGAACACGCTCGGGCTGTTCGAAAAGCAAATCGCTGACATTGCCGCGATTGTGCATGAAGCGGGTGGCCTGCTCTACTATGACGGCGCGAACTCCAACGCCATTATGGGGATCACCCGCCCTGGGGATATGGGCTTTGACGTGGTGCATCTCAATTTGCACAAAACGATGAGTACCCCACATGGCGGAGGCGGGCCCGGCGCGGGACCTGTGGGGGTAAAGCAGCGGCTCATTCCGTATTTGCCCAAGCCGCTTGTCGTGCGTGATCCACAGGGCACGTACCGTTGGGACCGAGAACAGGGAGATTCTATCGGACGGGTCAAAGCCTTTTATGGCAACTTCGGTATTCTTGTCCGTGCCTATGCCTATATCCGCAGCTACGGTCCTGATGGCTTGAAGCGGGTATCCGAATGTGCCGTACTCAATGCCAATTATATGATGCACCGATTGGCTCCGCATTTTGACATCCCTTATCCGGGGTATTGCAAGCACGAATTTGTGATGTCTGGGCGCGGCTTACAGAAATTCGGAGTGCGTACGCTTGATGTTGCCAAGCGATTGCTCGATTTCGGCTACCATCCACCTACGATATATTTCCCGCTGAATGTAGAGGAATGTATCATGATCGAGCCGACCGAAACGGAAAGCAAGGAGACGCTTGATGCCTTCATCGACACGATGATCCAAATTGCGCGGGAAGCTGAGGAAACGCCTGAATTGGTGCTGAATGCTCCGTATACCACTCCAGTCACGCGACTGGACGAAGCAACTGCAGCTCGCAAGCCTATATTGAATTGCTCATGCAGCTAAAAGCAAACTTAAATTTTGGGCATACAAAAAAGCCGGTATCTATTAGATACCGGCCGCTGTATGTAGACAGCACTTTTTGTTGGAAAAAGATATAACCTTTGAAAATGTGATACCCTTCCTTAGCCTTCAATGCTTTGAACCAATTCAACAACCTGCTCGGCTGTTTGCATGTCCAAAGCTTTTGCAGCCAGTTTCTCCATATCCGCGCGGGACAATTTCGAAATTTGACTGCGTGCTGGCAGAATGGAAGTGGCACTCATGCTGAACTCATCGAGTCCCAGACCCAGCAGCAATGGAATTGCTGTTGTATCCCCTGCCATTTCGCCGCACATACCAACCCAACGTCCTTCACGGTGAGCGGCATCAATAACCATTTTCACCAGACGCAGAATGGATGGGTTATATGGTTGATACAGGTAAGAAACCCGCTCGTTCATGCGATCCGCTGCCATTGTGTATTGAATCAGATCGTTCGTACCGATACTGAAGAAATCAACCTCTTTTGCGAATTGGTCAGCCAATACTGCTGTAGAAGGAATTTCTACCATGATGCCCAACTGAATTTCTTCAGATACAGCTACACCCGCTGCTACCAACTTTTCCTTTTCCTCCAGCAACACAGCTTTGGATTCACGGAATTCGTTCAGTGTAGCAATCATTGGGAACATGATCCGCAGGTTACCGTGTACACTTGCCCGCAGCAAAGCACGCAATTGAGTACGGAAAATATCCTGACGATCCAGACACAGACGAATAGCACGGAATCCGAGGAATGGATTCATTTCCTTCGGCAGATCCAGATAAGGAAGCTCTTTGTCGCCACCGATGTCCAACGTGCGGACTACAACCGGTTTGCCTTCCATTCTTTCCAGAACGGTTTTGTATGCTGTGTACTGTACTTCTTCGGATGGAAGCTTATCGCGTCCCATATACAAGAATTCAGTACGATACAGGCCAACGCCTTCGCCACCGTTATCCAAAACGCCAGCTACATCGTTAGGCGTACCGATATTGGCTGCCAGTTCGACATGCACACCATCGACGGAAATTGTAGCTTCGCCGCGCAGCTTGCGCCACTCTTCGCGTTGCTTGTCGTATGCCACTTGTTTAGCCTTGTACTCCGCAACGATCTCTTCGGAAGGGTTCACGAATACGTGACCATCCAGACCGTCGACGATAATCAAATCGCCGCTTTTAGCTTGGGACAGTATATTTTTAGTTCCAACAACCGCAGGAATTTCAAGAGAACGAGCCATAATAGCCGAGTGCGAAGTACGTCCACCGATATTGGTTGCAAAGCCTTTAACAAATTCGCGATTCAGCTGAGCTGTGTCGGAAGGTGTCAAATCTTCTGCAAGTACAATCGTTTCTTCGGCAATTTCTGCAGGACTGACAAAATGAACACCAAGCAGGTGATTCAGGATCCGCTTGGTTACATCCCGCATGTCCGATGCGCGTTCTTGCAAATAAGCACTTTTCATGTTTTCGAACATGGAAATAAACTGTGTAGCTACCTCGTTCAGAGCATAGTCAGCATTAAGCTGCTCATCTCTGATTTTGGCTTTAACTGGATCGATCAATTCAGGATCATTCAGGATCAACAGGTGAGAAGCAAAAATCTCTGCTTTTTTCTCGCCAAGCTCCTGTAAAGTTTTCTCCTTAATCGCTTCCAATTCGGTTTGAGATTCTGCCAAAGCCGCATCCAATCTTGCAATTTCAGCTTCAACATCACCAACCGCGCGTCTCTCTACAGCGTAATTCGGATGCTCCAAGATAAACGCCCGGGCAATGGCGATGCCTGCCGAAGCGGCAATCCCGGAAATTTTAAGCATGAATTTCGCCCAGCCCTTCGTTAACGATTACATTTTCAAGAGCTTTCAGAGCGTCAGCAGCTTCAGCACCTTCACAGATGATGTTGATTGTATCGCCTTGTTCCAGACCGAGAGACAATACACCCAGAATGGATTTCAAAGTTACTTTTTTACCGTTAGCTTCGGCGAAAGACTCAGCACCGCTGAATTTGTTAGCTGTATTTACCAGCGCAGTTGCAGGACGTGCATGGATACCGTCTTCATCTGTAATTCTAAAAGTTGTTTGCATAATTGTTCCTCCCACTTTCCTAATGGATAATATTTGTTTACACGCAGTATACGTGTAGTGAAACCGGGTCATTGATGAGGCGGCCTAGGCCGCCTCATCACGAATCCGAAACACATAGAGTTTATTTTATCGTAATTATACCATCTTCGCCAGCCTTCAATACTCCAGTTTTGTTTAAAGTTACCGAAGAACCTTCTGGAAGGTTGGTAAAAATGACTGGTGAGATGATGGATTTTGCGTTTGCCTTCACGTATTCCAGGTCTACTTTCATAATCGGCTGACCGGCTGACACAAGATCGCCTTCGTTCACCAAAACGTCAAATCCTTGGCCCTTAAGCTTCACTGTGTTCACCCCGATATGAACAAGCACTTCTTTACCGCCATCAGATTGGATACCAATGGCATGCTTGCTTGGGAATACATTGAATACTTTACCATATACAGGTGACACAATCGTTCCATCATTTGGCACGACAGCAAAACCGTCTCCTGTCATACGTTCTGCAAATACCGGATCGGGAACAGTCGAAATATCAACCAATTCTCCGTTAACAGGCATCACGATATCTTCAACGATAATGGTCTGTTTTTCTTCACCAGCTTCCTTCTCTTCTTGCGGAGCAGGTTGAGCCGGGGCCGGAGCAGGTGTGCGTCCCGCCATAATATCAGCCATTTGCGTTTTAATCGTGTCGGAACGTGTACCGAAAATGGCCTGTACGTTGTTGCCGACTTCAAGTACGCCCGATGCGCCAAGCTGTTTCAGACGAGCCTTGTCAACATTGGACTTTTCGTTAACTTCAATACGAAGACGTGTGATACAAGCATCCAAATGCTTGATATTGGACGCCCCGCCGAAAGCTGCCAAAATATTGCCTGGAAGCTCGTCTGTGGTACCGACTGCGGCTCCTTCAACATTTTCTGTGGCTTCTTCACGACCTGGTGTTTTCAGGTTAAACTTCCGTATGATGAATCGGAATCCGAAGTAGTAAATAACCGCCAAAATCAAACCGACGATGATGACGTACCACCAAGGCGTACGATTCGGAATAATCCCGAAAATCAGGAAGTCGATAAATCCGCCAGAGAAGGTCATACCGATTTTAACATTCAATATTTGCATCGTCATAAACGACAACCCTGCAAACACAGCATGCACTGCGAACAGCAGTGGAGCTACGAACAGGAAGGAAAATTCCAGTGGCTCCGTAATCCCTGTCAGGAAAGAAGTCAAAGCTGCTGAACCCATAATACCTGCTACATATTTCTTGTGTTCCGGTCTTGCTTCATGATACATCGCAAGCGCTGCGGCTGGCAAACCGAACATCATGAACGGGAATTTACCCACTTGGAACGTACTTGCTGTCAATGTAACTCCATCACGAAGCTGGTTAAAGAAGATTTGCTGGTCACCATGAATCGTTTGACCTGCCTTGTTCACATACTCGCCGAACTCAAACCAGAACGGGGAATACCAAATGTGATGCAATCCGAAAGGAATGAGTGAGCGTTCAATGACCCCAAAAATGAAAGCGGCCAGTGTCGGGTTGGAATCAACCATGAAGTGAGACACGACGTTCAGTCCTTGCTGTACGGGAGGCCACACAATGACTAGCAATAGTCCGATTAGCAATGAAGATACTGCTGTTACAATCGGAACGAAGCGCTTACCCGCGAAAAAGCCCAGATACGAAGGAAGCTCGATTTTGAAAAAGCGATTGTACATGGCCGCGGCCAATATACCGATGATAATCCCGCCGAACACCCCGGTTTGCAGCGTTGGAATCCCCAACACGTTCGCATAGCCCGGGATTTTTTGAGCAATCAGACCCGGTGTAACACCTACGGCAGTACCCAATGTAATATTCATAACGAGATAACCGATGATCGCAGCCAAACCTGCTACACCTTCACCGCCTGCCAGACCGACGGCTACGCCGACTGCAAACAACAGTGCCAGATTATCAAAAACAATTTGTCCGGCATTCATCATGATCGTCGCTACCGATTGAACCCAGCCCGCATTTAATGCCGGAATGTACTGGAGAAAATCGGGATTGACCAGCATGTTGCCGATTCCCAATAATAGTCCCGCAGCCGGCAAAATGGCTACAGGAAGCATTAAAGCTTTGCCGACACGCTGTAAAACGCCGAAAAGCTTTTTAAACATACGTTCCACTTCCTTCTCTGAAAATTAGAATACAGAGGCAAAACAACAAAAAAGGCATGAGCCGAATTAAGTATGTTTGAACACAACCTTGGGATATAGCTTACCCCAGTAGGCTGTAAACAATCATAACTTAAAACAACTCATGCCTGATCGAATCAGTAACACGTTAGATATTCATTTGTTGTCTTGCTCATTACGAAGTTTATTATAGCATTCTGCCAAAAGTGAGGCAATACTTTTTTCGATTCTAGCTGTTCTAACGTTGCTCTCCCTGCTCTTTGCGTTGGGACAACCGCTGTAAATGCATCGTCAAATAGCTAACCTCAGCCGTATAAACGGATTTGCGTAGCCTTTTCTCCATAATTTTCGTGAGTTTCCAGGCTAACATATACATTTCTGGATACTCTTCATTCAAAAGCTTGTCCAATCGGTAAATCTCCTGCACAATCTCTCCCCGACGTACACGTTCAATCGCAAACCTCAGATGGGTCAGCAGACGCGAGTAATCCAGGGATTGGAGAGGAATGCGATAATCCAGCGTAGTCTCTACTACCTGTACCATATCAGCAATCAATTGAGAATCCTTCCTGACCTCGGAAATATGCTGGTTCGTCATAGCACTGTAAATATGCAAGGCCACGAATCCGATTTCATCTTCTCCCAGATCCACACCCATTTTGTCCTTGATCAAAGAGACTGCCTGTTCAGCCATCTTGTATTCCTGAGGATAAATTTCTCTCGTTTCATACAAAAACGGATTATGGATCGTAATGCCCTGCTTCTGACGATTAATGGAAAAGGCGATGTGATCGGTTAAAGCAATCAATATGTGCTCATTCAGAGGCTTCTTCGCTTGAAGCTGAACATGGTGAAGCACCTCACCGATGACCTCAATGAGCTTTTCATCCAGTTCAGGAAGCAATCGCTTGTATTGCTCCTGCTCCTCATGGCTTTTTAATATAAATAATTTTTCAACTGAATCCAACGAAATAAGATCGCCGTTTTTACGATTGAAGCCGATTCCTTTTCCAATCACAACAACCTCATCATGCTCGGGATGCATCCCGATAATCACATTGTTATTCAGCGCTTTCGCCACTTGTAGGCTGCTCACATCCGCACCTCTTTTTATCTGAACCTTGTTCCTAATAATTAGAGCATGAAGCTCAGAGGAATCCACGTTAAAGTACCAAATATTCCGCTAAAGGTCAATAAAAAGAAAACGCTTTTCTTCACAATAGTCGGGAAAACCAGTGATGAAAAGCGTTCTTTCTGTTAAGGGATATCTGCTCCTGAAAGCCCTGCGGCTATTCTTTATCCCGCGGCGCAACCTCAACCGGGGCATGAATATGCAGCTTATCCGTTTCACCGAAGGACGGTGCGGAATGAAGGCCCTTTTTCCCCGTGGTCAGCCCCCTGATTAACTGCTCCACATCAATACCGGACACACTCTTGAGCATCTCTGGAGCCGTAGCCATTAGCTCTGTGACATAATTGCTGACACGCGCTGCTCCTTCTCCCTTGCCTGTATCCACAACTGTTAATTTATCAATGGACGCAATCGGCTCGGCAATCCGCCCGGCCAGCTCAGGCAGCATGTTCACGATAATATCGAGTACGGCTGCCTCGCCAAATTTCTGGAACGCCTCGGCCAGCTTTTCCTTGGCCTCGGCTTCCGCAAGACCACGTAAACGGATGACATCAGCATCCGCCGTACCTTTGGCTCGTTCCGCATCCGCTTCCGCTTGCCCATTCAGCCGTTTTTGTTCAGCTGACGCTTTAGCCTGTGTCTCAATCGAGTATTGCAGCGATTCCGCCTCACGCATTTTACGCGATTTATCCGCCTCCGCGGCTTGCTCTACCGCATACCGATCCGCTTCCGCTTTCTTCTTCACTTCCGCATCGTATTGTTTTTCACGCACCTGAATTTCCTTGGTTTGAAGATCAATTTCCCGCTCCTTGCGCACCAGTTCGACCTTCATCTGCTCTTCGACGGCAGTCTGCTTGGCACGAGCCTCCTGAATGTGATAAGCCTGATCGGCTTCCGCCTTGGCTGTATCCTGCTCCTTTTTAAACGAAGCCACTTTCAGTTCCTTCTCCTTGGCTGCCTCGGCAATGTTTGTATCACGCAAAAGTTCAGCCTTCTGCCCCTCCTGTTCCGCACGTGCCTTTTGAATCCGCGCATCCCTTACCGCCTCAGCTTCGGCAATTTCTGCATCCCGTTTCACAGCGGCAATTCTCGGCTTACCGAGCGCATCCAGATATCCGTGCTTATCACGTACATCTTTAATCGTGAACGAGACAATTTGCAGCCCCATCTTTTTCAGATCGCGAGCCGCCACGCCCTGTACTTCCTGCGCAAACCGATCCCGATTACGGTATACTTCCTCCACCGTCATGGTGCCGAGGATCGCACGCAAATGGCCCTCCAGCACTTCCTGAGCCTCTCCCCTAAGGGCCTCCAGCGGCTTCCCGATGAACTGCTCCGCTGCTGTTGCAATATCCTCAATGGAGCTGCCTACCTTGATGATTGCCACACCGTCCGCTATCACGGGAACTCCTTGCTCGGTATACACTTCCGGTGTTGTTACATCCAGCTTGTGGGACAATAAAGAAATAAATTCGGACTGCTGAAAAATAGGCCATATAAAGGCGCCACCGCCGCGTACAATTTTGATTTTGCGACCGGAATCATCCTCGGAAATATTTTTATTTCCCAAAAATGAGCCCGTCACGATCATCCCTTCATCCGGTCCTACCGTTTTGTAACGGGCCCAAAAGGCGATCCCTAATATGACGATAACGATGACGACAATCCCCGGAACCAACACAATATCCTGCAAACTTGACACTCCCGTTCACGCTCCCTTCAAGTTAAGCGAATGCGTCGTCTATGTGTCCAGATACGCTACGCGGACGACACCCTCTGCGACCTCAACCACGACGATACGGGTTCCCGCAGCCAGCGGTTTGTGATCAAAGCTCGATGCTGTATGTATGGTGTTGCCTGCACCCAAGCGGATCATAACCTCCCCGTAACCAACCTCAGGTACCGGAACGGTGACCTCACCGATTCTGCCAGTCAGCTCACGCATCGAGAAGCCGCTGGATACCTCAGAGTTCGCCATTGGCTTGATAAACGCAAAAAACACAAGTACTCCGATCACAAACGCAATCGCAAGGGCAAGCAGAACAACCCGGTTCATGCTCAACCCGGTATATTTCGTCAGCAACACACCCGCCCCGCCAAAAGCGGTCATCGCTCCAAGTAAAACGACGGGTCTGAACCAATCGAGGCCGGGAAGCTCCAATCCATCCAGCCAACCACCGAGTACATCCCCGATCAGCACACTGACCACGGTAAAGATAGCGCCCCCTGCCAATAACCACCAAAATATAGTTTCCATGCGGCTCCTCCTTCCATGTCCCTATTTCAGTCTGGTTTCCAGCCTATAACTATGTTTACGTATTCAACCTTAAAAAGTTTCAAAATTTTCCTCTAGAATTCCAAATCAAACCCAAAAAAGCACGTCCATACGTCTAATGACGTACAAACGTGCTTGCAATTATCCAATGACTGAATGACTGGATTACAAAGATGCTTTGTAAATTTCCACTACATCTTCACGATTCAGCTTGTTAAATCCGCCAAAAGATCCGAATTTCACAGCTTTATCAGCCATAACGTCGATTTTGGAACCGTCAATATCGTAATCAGCCAGACGGCTTGGCGCACCAATCGAGTTCCAGAAATCACGCAACGCCTGAATACCTTCCAGCGCTACTTCTTCATCACTCTTGCCTTCCGGGTTCACATGGAACACATTCACAGCCAGTTGCTTGAAGCGTTCAGGCTTCACATGCAGGTTGTGCTTCATCCAGTTCGGGAACAAAATCGCCAGTCCTCCGCCATGTGGAATATCATAAACAGCAGACACCGCATGCTCGATATTGTGAGTCGCCCAGTCACCTGTCAGCCCCATGTTCAGGAAGCCGTTCAGCGCCATCGTACCACAGTACATCATCGTTTCACGCAGCTCGTAGTTCTCCAGATCGTTGACCAGGCCCGGAGCCGCATCCATAACTGTACGCAAAATCGTTTCACACCAGCCAAGCTGAACCGGAGTGTTAGATTCCAAATGGAAGTAGTGCTCCAGCGTATGTGACATCATATCCACGATTCCGTACACCGTTTGATTTTGTGGCAGAGAATACGTGTTCACGGGATCAAGAATGGAAAACGCAGGGAATGCAAATACGCTGCCCCAGCCCAATTTTTCCTGTGTTTCTTCGTTCGTAATGACAGAACCTGCGTTCATTTCGGAACCGGTAGCTGCCATCGTCAGAACTGTACCTAAAGGCAATGCTGCCTGTGGAGCCGCTTTACGCTCTGCAAAATCCCACATATCCCCATCATATTTCGCCCCGACAGCAATCGCTTTGGAGCAATCCAGCACACTACCGCCGCCAACAGCCAGTACGAGGTCGATTTGATGCGTTTTACACAATTCCACGCCTTTATGTACTGTGGACAAGCGAGGATTTGGTTCTACACCAGCCAGTTCCGTTACCTCTGCTCCAATTTCTTGAAGCAGACTGATTACATTATCATACAAGCCGCTGCGTTTAATACTGCCGCCGCCATATACAAGCAGTACACGTTTACCGTATTTAGGAACTTCACGCTTGAGAGCCTCTAATTGCCCTTTACCGAAGATCAATTGAGTAGGATTATAAAATTCGAATGCTTTCATCGCAAACGTTCGCCTCCAATATTTTTTGAAATTTAATGTTAAGAAACTACTCTATTATAACCTTCTCAGTTACAGGAAACAAATTTGCTTCTTTTTCAGAAAAAAAACCATGTTCCTAAAGGAGCATGGTTTCCATGTCATATCTTGGGAGGGTTCTCGCACAGTATTATGCGCTGCCTGCAATTATTCTATTCCCCTGTTGTATAACCCAGTTGCTTTATAAAACGTCCAAACGCTTGCTGACCTTCCGAATCACGCTTGTACACTCCTGCATGCTCCAAAATTTCACTGAACTTCAGTCCAACTTCATTTTGTACCGTGCCAACAGCCGTCTCCTTGTCAGGCAAGCGACCGAATCGGGTGTTTAACTGGTGAATCCAGTCCGCGTGCTTGAATAGCGGATGCCCTTCCTGCTGCATAGCTACAGCCAACTCGTCGTTACCGCATAAAATATCTGCAATACCATCCAGTTCATCCTTAAGCCGCCCCGGCAAAATCGCAAGTCCCATAACCTCGATCAGACCGATATTTTCCTTCTTGATGTGATGCATCTCGCGATGAGGATGAAAAATACCTTCCGGGTACTCATCACTCGTTCGGTTGTTTCGAAGCACCAGATCCATCTGGTACTTTCCTTCCGCATCCCGGCGTACAATCGGTGTCACTGTATTATGCGGCACCGTTTCTCCGTCCTGCTCCGTATGAGAGAGGACATCGGCTGCGGGATCGCTGTAAGCCTTCCAGGCTTCAAATGCGGCATTCCCCGCCTCCAGCAACGATTCGGCATCCGTTGAAGTAAAGCGGATCACTGACATCGGCCAGTTCACAATCCCTGCTGTGACCTGCGGGAAGGCTTCATTGCGATACACAACGTCCACACCCGCTTTTTCAATCGGGAACGTATGACGTCCACCTTGAAAGTGATCGTGAGTCAGAATAGATCCTCCGACAATCGGCAGATCGGCATTGGAACCGATAAAATAGTGCGGGAACGCTTTCGTAAATGCCAGCAACCGCCGCAGTGTATCCTTCGTGAGCTTCATCGGTACATGATCGTGATGGAACACAATACAATGCTCGTTGTAGTAAACGTAAGGAGAATATTGAAAAAACCACGGTTCCTCGTTCAATTCCAATGGAATGATGCGCAGGTTTTGGCGGGACGGATGATTCACCCTTCCGGCATACCCAACGTTTTCACGGCATAATTGACATTTTGGATAAACTGGCGGCGGAAGAAGCTTCGCCATTGCGATTTCCTTTGGACTTTTCTCCGGCTTGGACAGATTAATTGTGATTTCCATATCTCCGTAAGGTGTCGGCTGATTCCAGTACACATTGCTGGCAACGCGGTCCATTCGGATGTAATTCGAGTCGATGGACAGTTGATAAAAAGCATCTGTCGCTGCCTCTATGCCACGTTCGGCCTCCGTTTGGCGAAAGTCACGGACGACCTCAGAAGGTCTGGCCATCAGCAGTCCCATGATTTTGGAATCCAGCAAATCACGGTACGTATCTGTGTTTTCCGATATGAGTCCAATCGCATACCCATAATCAATCAATACATTAAGCACAGGCTGGAGAACCTCGGGGGCTGTGATGCCCCCTGCCTCCACGCCGGAATAAGGCTCCGAAAACCCGAACTGCTCCAGCAGCAGATTACGGCTGTAATCTGTATCTTGCAGACCGATTAATCCCCGGTTTTGTGCGAATGCAACCAGTTGCTCAATCGCATACAGAGCGGCTTGTTGTAGAATTTCATCGATGTCATGGGCCGTATGTCGGGAATGCTCCCGGCCTTGACCTCTATCTGCGGATTGACTCTTGCTCATTATGTCATCGTCTCCCGTCTATTCGTCGCCGTAGCCCTGAGGATGTGACTGATGCCAGCCCCAAGCTCCGCTAATAATGTCCTCCAGTTGGGTACGCGCCGGACTCCAGCCCAGCACCGAACGTGCCTTTTCAGAAGAGGCAACCAATACTGCCGGATCACCCGAGCGCCGTGGCTCTGTAACGACCGGAATGTCGAGTCCAGTGACCTTGCGTGCCGTCTCGATCACTTCCTTCACCGAGAAGCCCTGCCCGTTGCCCAGATTAAACACGTTGCTGTCATGGCCTTCGCGCAAATAATTCACCGCACGCACATGGGCATCCGCCAGATCGCTCACATGAATGTAATCTCGGATGCACGTTCCGTCAGGTGTAGCATAGTCCTCACCAAACACCGCGATGTGCGGGCGCTGTTTCAGTGCTGTCTGGAGTACCAGCGGAATCAGATGGCTTTCCGGACGATGATCCTCACCGATTTTGCCGCTCTCATGCGCACCAGCCGCATTAAAGTACCGCAAGGACACATATTTGATGCCCAGTACTTTATCAAACCACGACATCATACGCTCCATCATCAGCTTTGTTTCACCATATACATTCGTTGGCTCCGTACGGTCGCCCTCTTCAATCGGTACCTTTTCCGGTTCGCCATAAGTAGCCGCAGTGGAGGAAAATACGATCCTGCGTACACCGGCATCCTTCATGGCCTCCAGCAAGCTCAACGTGCCGAATACGTTGTTGTCATAATATTTACCCGGATTTTGCATACTTTCCCCGACCAGCGAGTTGGCTGCAAAATGAATAACTGCGTCGATACTATTTTCGGAAAACAGTCTGGAAAGCAGTTCTTTATCTCTCAGGTCACCTTCATACAGCTTGCCTCCGAGCAGTGCTGCCTTGTGCCCGGTTTGCAAATTGTCCAGCACCACAACTTCTTCTCCCCGATCCAACAGCTCTGCTACCGTATGTGAACCAATATATCCAGCTCCGCCTGTTACTAAAATGGCCATGTTATTCGTCCTCCTTCTGTTCTTTAACTCCGTCTCCCGCCTTACATACATAAAAGCTGGCTTCCAGCCCTGTACGGGTCTGATAAGCTTCGCCGATTTCCTTCACAAACCGTTCCACATCGTCCTCATGGACAAGTGAAACCGTACAGCCCCCAAATCCGGCTCCCGTCATACGCGCACCGAGCGTGCCAGGAATGCGCCGTGCTTCCTCGACCATCACATCCAGCTCCGTGCAGCTAACCTCATACAAATCGCGCAATGAATCATGCGAAGCGTTCATCAATTGCCCAAAAGCTTCGAGATCATTCGCAGCAAGAGCATCGACAGAGGCCAGCACGCGAGCGTTTTCCTCTACCACATGCTGTGCCCGGCGTCGTACCGTTTCATCCGCAATATAATGCTGGAGCTCATCAAAACGGGTCTCATCCAGCTGAGCAAGGTATTCCAGCGTAGGCTCCTGCTGCTGCAAAATGGACAGAGCTTCGGCACATTGGCTGCGGCGCTCGTTATAGGCTGAATCCACCAGCCCGCGGCGCTTATTCGTGTTGCCGATCACTAGCTTATAGGCACCGGTACGGAATGGGACCTTACGGTATTCCAGCGTATCGCACATCAGCAGAATCGCATGGTCAGCCGCACCGTTTGCGACAGCGAACTGATCCATAATACCGCAATTGACACCTACGTAATTGTTTTCTGCCCGCTGGGACAATAAAGCAATTTCGACTGTGTTCGTTTCCTGTTTTTCGGTAGTGAGGAACGCGTATCCCGTTACAACCTCAATGGAGGCAGAGGAGGATAATCCGGCACCATTCGGTATTTCTCCATGATAGAGCAGGTCGTATCCACTAGACGGATAAACTCCCTTTTCAGCCAGCTCCACCAGAACGCCGACAGGATAGTCCACCCACTCATCCGTTTTACTTTTACCTATTTCTCCGCGTGGGATAGATACTTCATACGAAAGGTTTGTCGAAGTAAAATGAATTTCATCATCATTACGCGCACGAAGAATCAGCGTGGTACCGAATTCCAGTGCAGCCGGGAGTACATAACCACCGTTGTAGTCGATATGCTCCCCAATCAGGTTAACACGCCCAGGAGCATGAAATATTCGCAGCTCATGGCTGCTTTCACCATATTTGTCGATAAAACGTTTCTTTATTTCAGTAGTGTTCATATCCACATCCACCTCATCACGGTTAGTAAAGTCCCCCCTGACTTCCTTGTAACAAACTTAATCAGGCTGGCGCTTCTTATGATTTCAGTATAAATGAAAGCGTTAAATAATGTAATGCATCCATGTGTTAAAGCTATGGATAAATGTGACTTGGATATGTACAATGTAAGTATACCGTATCTAATAAACCATTCACAAATCTAGGAAGGATGACCCTATTTGCAAGCGCATTCATATAGTTATGCTGTGGCCTCCAATCCAGTGTTTTATGAAAATAGCCCGCTGCACGTGCTTTTTGCCGGCGAGAGCCAAACCAAATCCGGTCATGCCGTCGGGCCGAAGCTATATGATTACTATCTGCTTCATTTTGTAGAATCTGGAAAAGGCATCTACCGAACAGAGCAGCACTCATATCAGCTTGAAAAAAACGATTTTTTCCTGATCCATCCCGGTCAACTCGTAAGCTACACCTCCGATGAGGAGGAACCGTGGCGGTATCGCTGGTCTGCGTTTACAGGACAGCATACCGAAACCATGGTGCAGGAAGCAGGACTGCTCGTGCACCAGCCTGTCTTCCACGCTTCCAGTGAAAGCCTGATCCCCAGCTATTTGGAGCAGATGCAGTTAGCCTTTTACAGCCGAAAATCCAGCTCGCATCTTGCAGCCCTCGGCTACCTGTATCTGATCATGGGGGAGGCGGGTAATCATTTAAGCGACTGGTCTGACCCAACCGGCGCAGATTCGCAAATTCGGCGGACGGTCAAGCAGATGGTCCAATATATGTCCACTCAATATGCGCATCCCGTTTCTATCGAACAAATGTCCGAAGGACTTGGTTATAACCGTGCGTATTTGTCACGTATATTCAAGAAGGAAACGGGCGTCTCTCCGGTCACCTATCTGCTCAAACTGCGAATTGACAAGTCTCGTCATCTGCTACGCGAGCGTCCCGAGCTTTCGGTGGAGCAAGTGGCCGCTTCGGTGGGATTGACAGACGCTTTGTATTTCTCGCGTCAATTCAAGCGCTTCTGCGGTCAGTCGCCAACCCAGTACCGAAGCAAGGTTCAGCAATATCCGCATCCTTAGCAGGCTTTAACCGTTCACATATCCTTTCTGCTTCGTCTGATGATTGATCCTCTGTTCCGGCATGGGCAACGACCAATCTGGTATGGTTCGGAAAATAGCAAACAGCCCGCATCCTTTAACGATGTGGGCTGTTGTGTGTATATTGGGCATGAAAAAATGCACGTTATGCCCATGATGATGGAATAGCTTTTGGGCTTTAGGCTGTGCCGCCGTCCTGTAAATTCCCCGCATTCAGAATCGAATCAATCCGATCCAGCTCTTCCTGCGAAAAGTCCAGATTGGACAGGGCGGCAACATTTTCTTCAATTTGGCTCACACGGCTGGCCCCAATCAGGACGGAGGTCAGACGTTCACCACGCAGAGCCCAGGCTAACGAGAATTGAGCCAAGCTTTGTCCGCGCGCAGCCGCCATCTGATTAAGAGCACGCACCTTGCGAAGTGTCTCGGGTGTCACATTGTTCTCATTCAAGAAGACAGATGCACTTGCCGCGCGTGAATCCTCGGGAATTCCGTTCAAATATTTATTCGTTAGCAATCCCTGAGCCAAGGGGCAAAAGGCAATGCTGCCGATCCCGTTTTCGTCCAGTACATCCTGCAACCCGTTTTCAATCCAGCGGTCGAGCAGAGAATATTTGGGCTGATGAATCAGCAGCGGTGTTCCCAGCTCCTTTAGAATACGAGCCGCTTCTGCCGTTTGCTCCGCGCTATAATTAGACACGCCCACATACAGCGCTTTTCCGGAACGAACGATATGATCCAGAGCCTGCATTGTTTCTTCCAACGGCGTATCAGGATCAAAGCGGTGGGAGTAAAATATGTCGACATAATCCAGACCCAACCGCTTCAAGCTCTGATCCAGACTGGATATCAGATATTTGCGCGAGCCCCAATCACCATAAGGTCCTGGCCACATAGTGTAGCCCGCCTTGGTCGAAATGATCATCTCATCCCGGTACGGCTTCAAGTCACTCGCCAGCACTTGTCCGAAAAATTCCTCTGCTGAGCCCGCTGGAGGACCATAGTTATTAGCTAGATCAAAATGCGTAATCCCCAGATCAAAGGAACGAGTAACCATGCTACGACCGTTCTCCGCATTGTTGATCCCGCCAAAATTGTGCCACAAGCCCAGTGAAATGGCAGGCAGCTTAAGGCCTGATCTCCCTGTGCGGTTATATTTCATACTTTCATAGCGTTCATCGCCAGCCAAATAAACCATGCTATCCCAGCCTCTCTCGAAACATTGTTATGTCCAGTACAACAACATCATAGCGCCTTTATCCGGCCGTTGACAAGAAAACGATTACAAACTCAATTGATTGCCGAGTTCTCCCAGAACCCTGCCGATGGGATCGATAATCAGGAGATCCGCCTTGTGATCATATGAAGTGGGATCTGTATTAAGCAGTACCGTATGTTTACCGTGAAAATAAGTAATCAGTCCCGCCGCAGGATGCACCGTCAGTGAGGTTCCTCCAATTAATAGCAGATCGGCCTGCGAGATAGCCTGAATGGATCGGACAAGCGTATCCTGATCCAGCTCTTCCTCGTATAAAACGACATCCGGTTTGATCATTCCCCCGTCTACTGGACATTTGGGCACCACCTCGGAGCTGTCCATCACTTCGTTCAGACTGTAAAAACGCCCGCATTCCATACAATGGTTGCGATGTACCGAGCCGTGAAGCTCCAGCACATTCACACTGCCTGCGACCTGATGCAATCCGTCAATGTTTTGCGTCACGACCGCTTTGAGTCGCCCATGCTGTTCCAGTGATGCGAGGAAATGATGGCAACCGTTAGGCTCCGCATCGGGATGCAGCATTTTGCTGCGATAGAAGCCAAAGAACACTTCAGGATGCTTTACAAAAAAAGAACGGCTAAGCATAACCTCCGGGGGATAAGGCAGCTTTTCCTCACTCTGATACAGACCAGCCGCCGAACGAAAGTCCGGGATACCGCTCTCCGTCGATGTACCCGCCCCGCCGAAAAAAACAATATTTTGCGATTGCTGTATCCAATCAGCCAACATTTTTACTTTGTCCATGTTTCACGCACCTCCAGCTCTTCATATCCGCGGACGATGATGTCCGCATCCAGCAAATGACCGGAACGTTCCTGCTCTGGCGCAAATCCGATGGCCAGCCGCACCCCGGCACGCTTGCCCATCTGCATATCCCCGTTGCTGTCTCCAATGACAACTACATCTGCTGGCGTCAGTCCCAGCAAATCGCAGGCTTTTTCAGCCATTTCCGGGTCTGGTTTGCCGTATGTAACCCTGTCGTGACCGATGACCTCATCAAAATAGGATGTCAGCCCCATCCACTCCAGATGCTCCTGCGCGGCCTCTGTACTGTCAGAGGTGACGACCGCCAGCTTCAATCCGGCACGGCGGCTTTGCTCCAATAACGTGCGTAAACCCGGAAACGCCTTCGCGGCCCGATGTCGCCGAATATCAGCCATCGCCATTTTGTTAAAGTCCCGAACAAGCCTCACCGCTTCATTCCACGGTACACCGACAGTATAAAGCTGCCAAGCCAGCACGCCCGTGCTCTCATCCACTGTCCCCATCGCCAGCGGGCCAGAAGGATCATAGCCGATCACGCTCCCCTCAGGGTCGTGGATGGTGCCCAGAATGCTGCCTTTTTCCACCGTAAACTCAGTACCTGCCACGGCAAGCTGCTGTTCCAGCATATCCAGTATAGAACGGGCCCAGGGCCCCCACAACTGAATAAAATCCAGCAGCGTTCCATCCTTGTCCAATAAAATGCCACGGCATGGAAACCGCTGTCCCCGCACGACTAACTCAGACATGCAGCCGCCTCCTTTTTACTGATTTTTTGGAGCTGAATCTACACTCTCTTTCATCCAGTCCTGCAAAGCTGAAACCGTTTGATTCCATTGCTCGGCCGGGCTAATTTTCCCAGGGTTATCGCCCTTTTGGGCTCCGTAGCTGCCGAATTGGGCATGGTTTCCTCCCTCAACTGTAAAATACAACGTATTGGCTGGTAGATAAGCTCTTCCACTCTGAACACTATCCATTTTAATCACTCCATCATCACTTCCAAGCAGGGAAATGACCGGCAGATTTTTATCCTTCAAATTCCCCTTACTGTCCGGGTAGGAAGCAAGGAAAAATACGCCCTTGACCTGATCGGGATGTGCAGCGGCATAGCGGGCAGCCATAACACCGCCTAACGAATGGCCTCCGATCACAAACGCTTCTTTCGGATATGCCTTCAGTACCTCACCCGCCAAATTCGGGGAAGTCAATGCAAGATTCAGCGGCATTTTTGCTATGATCACATGATGACCCTTTTCCGCCAAACGGCGGGCCAATGGAGCGTAGCTTTCAGGCTTTACCAACGCACCCGGGTACAAAATAACTCCGGCACCATTTCTTTTTGCAGGCTCAAAACCAATCCAATGCTCCTGTTCGTTCACCTTCACAGCATCGGCTGCTTCTGCTAATGCGGCAGTGGCCGTGTTGTCAGGCTGATAGGGTGTGAATACTTTCCATGCTCCCCAAGCTGCAATAAGCACAATGACCATCAGGATACCCAATATAATTTTCCATATCTTCCTATTAGCGCCTGTCCCATATGAGCTGTATGATCTTCTCGTTCTTCTTCTCATTTTAAAGGTTCCTTTCGTAATTCGTACCTTATGATTCATGATTGGTATATGAAATTTTTGCTGCGTAAATCAGCTTATCTATAACCTTGTTAGGGTACCATCGTGCGCGCACAGGGTCAAATAAGAAGACATTTCCAGACATTTGCCTGGTCTTTGTCCCCTGTTCAAGCTTCCGCCACATAATAAGGACATGATAGCGCTTACCATTGTGAATAAAATCACAATTGTAAGACTCAGAGTATCGTACCTTGTTCCTTGTAAGGATTATTTTGCACAGAGTTTACTCGGCTTAGTGCCGTTCGGAGGGAATTACATGACGACAAGCCATGACATACAAGGAGAAAGCTTTTTTCTCAATTTGCGCTTTATGCTGATCGTATGCGTATTTGCAGGCAATGCTCTGGAGCCCTTGGTTGGCTCGCTTCACATCGCCCAACAATGGTTTAGCTGGATATTCATGTTTCATATGCCGTTGTTCGTGCTCGTTACAGGCTACTTTGCCAAATCATCATTAGGGGGGCCCACAGGCCGGAAAGTTTTGCTTCAGATCGGTATGCAATATCTTATTTTTCAAACCCTCTATTCGATATTGGATGCTGCACTCTTCCATGTCCCTCATATTCATCATTCTTTTTTTGCACCTTATTTGCTGCTCTGGTTCCTTGCCAGTCATATTTGCTGGAGACTGCTGATGCTTGCTTTCCAGGGAATGCCGCCTGTTGTCCAATTAGGTATATCCGTGCTGCTGGGTATCCTTGTCGGATATCTCCCGGTGGATGGCGTCTGGCTCAGCGTGTGCAGAACCTTTGTTTATTTGCCTTTTTTTGTAGCAGGGTATCATTTGAATTATACAGATGTTCGGCGCTTCTTCACGACTCCAGTCCGTGTGATCGCAGGCATAGTGTCCCTTCTGCTTATGGTACTGGCGGGAACGTCGTACTACGGCATTCCGACAGGCTGGCTGTATGGCAGCATGACTTATGGTGAGCTGGGTCATGCCGAATGGTATGCGGGGATTTAC
The DNA here is from genome assembly GCF_005217525.1 of Paenibacillus terrae. GTDB lineage: Bacteria > Bacillota > Bacilli > Paenibacillales > Paenibacillaceae > Paenibacillus > Paenibacillus terrae_C. The sequence continues at coordinate 132,828 of NZ_PNXQ01000018.1, forward strand.
CGAATTGGCATTTACGGAGTGCAATTCATAGCAGCTATCGCGTTTTTGAGCTTTGTTCCAGCCGTCACTGGACGTATGACTGAAATGGGGCGGCGGACATTATACGTCTTTTTGCTCCATGGTCTGATTGTCCGTACCGCTGCTGCCAAGGGGATTTACGATTATATAGACACTCCGGTGGAAGTGATGCTGATCGTAGCGTGTGCTGCGGGTCTGTGCTGTCTACTGACTCTGCCTTGGGTGCGAAATGCAACACATCCTTTAATCGAGCCACGGGTTGACTGGATGCTTAAGCCGTCTCCTTATCTTTTTAAACGATCCGCATAACTTTTTATGTCCATCCTATAACAAGCGTCAGCACGCGACAAACGGCTATCAGACGAAGAACTAGGCGGACCCGGATCCTCTTTACTTAGCAAGAGGCCTGTTTCATCAAGGCATGATGTGGTAAGTAAAGGATGCGCGCAACAAAAAACAACTTTTCATAAAGGAGTGTTTTGTAATGGCACGTAATCAGGATCAAGGTAAAATGAGCCGCGAAGAGGCAGGTCGTATGGGTGGGGAAGCTACATCCAAGAAGCACAACAAGGAATTTTATCAGGAGATTGGTAAAAAAGGCGGGCAAGCTACCGCTAACTCCCACGATAAAGAATTTTATCAGGAAATTGGTAAACGTGGCGGCGATGCTACCGCTGAGTCTCATGACAAAGATTACTACAGGGATATTGGACGCAAAGGCGGCAAAAATTGAATCAAGTACCACATAAAACACCTTTTGTAACTATAAAAAGCAAGCTCAAGCCCATCCCGCTTTATTGCGGAGTGGGCCTTTTCATATTTTGCGACATCACAAATATCCAAACGATTACTTTTTATCAACAGCATTTTACACAAAATTCAATTCCAGCTGCTCCAAGGTGCAATATATAGACGAACCAAATCATTTCGATCTATATATTGTCGATTACAGGTCGCTCTTGAATTTTCACAAAATCCTCATATATGTAGAAATATGCGCACATGTATGATAGACTCTTTAGAAAACATCTGCGCTAATTCGGCGTCTTCGAACGCCATAAAATTTTTTAACTTTGGGGGGAAACCAGCATCATGACAGCAAAGACGAAAATGCGTTCCGATATGATTAAAAAAGGCTTTGACCGCGCTCCTCACCGCAGCTTGTTGCGCGCAGCGGGCGTTAAAGAAGAAGATTTTGACAAACCATTTATCGCGGTGTGTAACTCGTATATCGACATCGTACCGGGCCACGTCCATTTGCAGGAATTCGGCAAAATTGTCAAGCAAGCCATTCGTGAGGCAGGCGGCGTACCTTTTGAGTTTAACACCATTGGTGTAGATGACGGCATTGCCATGGGACACATCGGTATGCGTTATTCTCTACCAAGCCGCGAAATTATTGCCGACTCGCTGGAAACTGTCGTTTCCGCTCACTGGTTTGACGGCATGGTCTGCATTCCAAACTGTGATAAAATCACACCCGGCATGATGATGGGCGCATTACGCGTGAACATCCCGACTATTTTCGTCAGCGGCGGCCCCATGAAAGCTGGTAAAGACAAGAACGGGCGCTCCATCTCCCTGACCTCCGTCTTCGAAGGCGTAGGTGCATATCAGGCTGGTAAAATCGACGATCAAAGCCTGCTGGAATTAGAACAATACGGCTGTCCAACTTGCGGCTCTTGCTCAGGTATGTTCACAGCGAACTCTATGAACTGTCTCGCTGAAGCAATGGGTCTGGCTATGCCTGGTAACGGCACCATTCTCGCAGTAGCGGAAGAACGTAAAGAATTCGTTAAACAATCTGCACGTCAATTGATGGAATTGATCAAGCTGGACCTGAAACCACGTGATATCGTGACTAAAGAAGCTATTGATAACGCATTTGCGCTGGATATGGCCATGGGTGGTTCCACCAATACGGTATTGCACACATTGGCACTGGCTCATGAAGCTGAAGTAGACTACCCTATCGAACGGATCAATGAAGTGGCGAACCGCGTACCTCATTTGTCCAAATTGGCACCTGCTTCCGACTATCATATCGAGGATGTTCATAATGCAGGCGGCGTAAGCGCAGTGCTGAATGAATTGTTGAAGAAGCCGGGCGCACTGCATGGTGACTGTATTACCGTAACCGGAAAAACGATCCGCGAAAACGTAGAGGGGCAGGAAATTCTGGATACCAATGTTATCCACAAGCTGGACAACCCTTATTCCGAACGCGGCGGTTTGGCTGTATTATTCGGTAATCTGGCACCGCAAGGCTCCATCATTAAAGTCGGTGCAGTTGATCCGTCTGTTGGTGGTTATCATAAAGGCCCTGCCATCTGCTTTGATTCACAGGAAGATGCGCTGGCTGGTATTGCCAATGGTAAAATCGCAGAAGGCCACGTTGTTGTTATCCGTTATGAAGGTCCTAAGGGTGGACCGGGTATGCCTGAAATGCTCGCTCCAACTTCGCAAATCGTCGGTATGGGACTTGGTGCCAAGGTCGGCCTGATTACAGACGGGCGCTTCTCAGGCGCATCACGTGGTATCTCCATCGGTCACATTTCCCCCGAAGCAGCAGAGGGCGGCCCTATCGCTTTTGTTGAAGACGGCGATATTATCGAGCTGGATCTGAACAATCGTACGATTGAGCTGCAAATTAGTGACGAAGAATTTGAACGTCGTCGCGCAAACTGGAAAGGCTTCGAACCGAAGGTTAAAACAGGTTACCTGGCACGCTACTCCAAGCTGGTGACCAATGCAAGCAACGGCGGTATTATGAAAATCTAATCCTTATCATGAATGTTATAAAAACGAATAAACAAAAGCCTCCCGAACCCCCTGTTAACTGGGGTTCGGGAGGCTTTTTTAGCGTTAATTCAACTACTTGATCTCGTATCTGCTGCTTGCGAGGCTCTAACTGTTTCCTGAATAGGATCTATTTTGCTTTGACCTTGATCCGTAGGGTAAGAATCCCTCAGCCAGAATCGGTCAAACAGAGTATCAATCGGCATCACAATCATCTTCGGCACCATCTCGTCCCTTTTTTCATTCAACAGCTCTGAGCCGGAAGGATGGATAACACTAAATAACAGCTTTAAATATAAGGTTGACACTAGCCTGAACAGTCCCCTGGGAAGCTCTCGTATCTGAAAACCCAGCTTCTCCGATCCCCGATTAATCATACTCACTGCATAGACCGCCTTAATACCGTTCATTTTGGGATCATTCGAAATTCGATAGGCGAGATCAGGAAGTTGTCGTTTTACAATCCGAATCAGTTGAATGGCCAAATGCACCATAGACTTGGCTGTTGTGCCTAACTGAAACAACATTTTATTATCAAAATGCAGCTCAACCACGGCGTCCCCTTTTTCCAGCCACCTACCGTTCTCCATGTTCACATTTGGCCCGTGATAGGTACTACGCTTGTAATAAAAGATCGTGTCCTCCTTACGCACCGGACGTAGACGGAACAGAATGTGAAATAGCCGCTCATACAGCAACCATCCGAATACTAACGTTCTTTTAAACCAACTCGTATTGGGTGTTTCAGTAGTTGCAGGTCTGCTCGCAGACTCACGACAAAATAAGGTATCGACCCGTACGCTGCGCAGCTTCCGTTCTTGGGCAACCACCAACAGCTTCTCCAGCGCAATCAGCATGTTTTGCGGAGCGCCTACGTCTGCCCCCAGTGTTGTACCGCAGTCATGGAGCAGCATCACCTCGCCACCCCTCAGCTTTTTGAGCATTCGCTCAGCCAACTGTTTGGCTCCAACGCTTGCCTTCCAGTCCCCAAACATAGAGGACCATAATACGATTCGGCGACCATTCGAGTTGGAAATATCAAAGAAATTCACAATTCCCCATGGCGGGCGGTAAAAGGTCGTTCCTTCTCCGGTTACCCGGCGAATAACAACCTCTGTCCGGGCAATTTGTCTTCTGACCGTGACAGGCCGCATAAGCCAATTCGACTTGTGCACATAATTATGAATACCGATCAAGTGACCTTCGTCATGCATGCGTTTCAAAAGCTCCGGGTGTTTTTCCGCATGTATGCCTACAACAAAAAAAGTAGCCTTGGCATCAAAACGCTTCAGCAAATCAAGCAACTGCGGCGTATACACTGGATCAGGACCATCATCGAAGGTGAGCGCATACTCTTGCTCACTTTTGCCCCGCCGAAACACTCGGAATCCAAACATTCGACTGACCAGCGCCGGAATAAACGCATAAAAAGTTGAAATGTAAAACATCCATAACAGTAAAGTCTGCACGTTTTATCCCCACTTTTCTATTTCTGGACTACCAAGCAGGCTTCCTGAGGAAAACTCACTTACTTATATGTTATCACAAAGACGTAAGCGTGCCGAGATTTTGCTGCATTCTTTTCTTGAGCATAACGATCAACTACCGGGCTAACCCGTTGCTGCTTTAGGCGGTTATACTGTCGGTTTTGATTCTGTATTTTAGGACTGTATAAGCAGCATAGAGATCCAATTTAGTGTACAATAGGTTAAAATCTTAAAGGAGTCGTTGTATACACATGCTTCCATTGTACAAAAAATATTGGCGAACCGTTTTTGATATCGGCCTGATTGTATTAACCGTGTATTTAATTATGTTCGTATCCAGTAAGCTGTATCAGCTCGCGGCCCCTGTGTTCCTGTCGTTCGTTGTGTTTTGGTGCATTGAACCTGTGGCCCGTTATTTCCACCGGAAAGGTATGAAGAAGCCCTTCGCTTCCGCACTCTCTGTTTTGCTGTTTATCATCCTTTTACTCGCTATTTTTTTTGGATTAGGTCTGATTCTGGTTACACAATTTACGAAAGTGGCGCAAAATCTCCCACAGTATACCCAGATTATCCAAACGGAATTCACACGGTATCTTCATCTTTCCCAAGATAAAATTGCCGCTTTGCCGCCGGGGATTACCGAACGTGTTAACGATTATTTTGAAACTGCGACTGCTATTGCCACCAAATGGGCGCAGTTGGGGCTCTCCTTTTTCATACAGTTTCTCAGCTCCTTCACAGTCTTTATGGGCAACTTTGCAGTTGCCATTATTTTAGCTTTCTTTTTAAGTATGGAGATTAATCTTTGGAAAGGCATTGCCCGTAGTAAAACACCCAAGACGCTTAAAACCGCTTATCTTTTTCTTAAAAATCATGTACTCAAAGCAATTTCGGCCTTTTTAAAGGCACAAGTCATGCTGGTAAGCATCACCTTTGTTCTCGTATTTATAGGTTTACTCATTTTGCAGGTGGATAATGCTCTGTCGTTGGCTCTTGTGGCGGCTTTGTTCGATATTTTACCCTTACTGGGTGTACCTGTTATTTTTATTCCGTGGGCAGTCTATTTGTTCATCACAGGCAACACCAGCCTGGCTATAGGGCTGCTCATTGTCATGGCTGTTACGGTAATCGTTCGCCAACTGGCAGAGCCTAAAATCACAGGTCATTCCATCGGTGTTTCATCCGCTTATCTAATGCTTTCCTTTGCCATCATATCACTGTCGATCTTCGGATTGGCCGGGCTGATCCTGTCTCCAATCCTGATCATTTTACTGAAGGAATTATGGCAGCAAGGCTATTTACAGCAATGGATTCGATTTCCGACAGAAGAATTCGAGGAGCCTCCCTTTATCGTCAAAATTCAGGAGGAAGATCGTGTAGCTCCTCGTGGAACCGAGGAAAATTGAGCCAACAGGTCCATCACTTGACCGAACAGTGTTGTTGCCTGATTTGCAGAATGCTGTGGCGCATTTTGTACCAAGACGGCAACGGCATAACGAGGATGCTCCACCGGACCATAACCGATAAACCATTGGTGATTCACGGGTTGCCCGTCCTTTAGAGCTTGGGCTGTGCCCGATTTTCCAGCCAGATGCCAAGACTTGCCACGCAAGGATGCACCTGTGCCGTGGGCTACAACCTTCTCCATCGCTTCACGAAGCGCGCGGGCTGTTGAAGCGTGAACTGGACGGCTTCCTTCGGGTGATGGAGAAGCATGGGCTGCCAAATCCAGCAACGTGCCTCCGTCTGCGTAGCCAATGTGCTTCACTAGCCGTGGAGCATGTACCTGACCATCATGCAGCAATGTCACGATAAGATTGGCGGCTTGGAGGGGCGTGACCAGTACGTCTCTCTGACCGATAGCTGTCTGGACACGTACACCCGGATTAGCCGCATCTGTATGGGAGCCGAAAACGGCTCCCTTTTCTTCGTGATCCAACGGACTAAACTGCGCTATGCCCGCAAGATTCTGCTCCTGCCAGCCGACGGTCCGGCTCAATCCGAGCGCAGAGGCTGTCGCCTGAATTTGGGCGGGACTAAGCCGTTCACCCAGATGAGCGAACACGATATTACAGGATACGGCCAGCCCCTCCTCCAGGTTCAGAGTACCGTGTCCTTCTTTTTTCCAGCAAGCCAAACCATACTTCCCATAGGTCCCATGACAATGGAATTGCTCCTTCGGTTGGACTACCCCCGATTCAAGCGCAGCAGCAGCCGTAACAAGCTTAAAAATGGAGCCGGGCGTCACCGCCTTGAGGGCACGATTAGACCAACCTGTTGTCTGGTGTGGATCGACGCGACCAGGGTTATAAAAAGGACGAGACACCATCGCCAGCACATCGGCGTTCCCCGCATCCAGCACAACCACCGCCCCTTCTGTTAGATGATTGGTTTCCGTCAGCTTTTCAAGCTGCTGCTGTAATGGAAGATCAATGGTCGTCTGGACCTGTAGAGGATAGTGGCCATTGGAAGGGGCACTGACACGCAACGGCAAATGAGCCAGCGGACGGCGCTGTGCATCCACAAATCGGGAAACGAAGGTTTCACCCACACCACTCAGGAGTGGCTCCAGCGTTCTTTCCAGCCCGGCTGCCCCAATTGGCAATTGCCCCGGTCGATCTGGTCGTTCGTACAGAAATCCAAGCCACTGCTTGCCATTGGGTACATTGTTGTAGCGTGTCGAATACGGTACAAGCTCTACCAGAGAAGGTGCGAGGCTAAGCAGTTGATCCGCTTCATCCGGCTTGATATGCAGGGGTTGTCCGTGTCCGTCTCGCCATAACAGCGGGGATTGCAGCTCCTTCCATTGAGCCAGCAGCTCCTTCTTATTTGTCCGCAGCAGCTTGGCAAGCTGTTCTCCATGCCCGGCTGTTTTACCGTCTACATCAGGAAAAAGCACTGGCGTCCATACCACGCCCCCAGTTAACGGTCGTCCGTACCGATCCGTAAATTGTCCCCGCCCCGAGTCGATTGCAATGCCCTCCTGCCGCTGGCGCACAGACATTTCCTTGAGCGAATGCCCCCCGTAAGCAGACATTTGGACACCCGCCGTCCCCTGTATCCAGGCCAGCCGCAACAGCAAAATGAGTAGCAAAGCCGTAATGCCCACAGCCATATATGCAATTCGACGTTTTCGAATGAAACTACTGCCACGCCTCGGCACATGCATCCTTCTTTCATCTTTTTTCCAGTAGTATGTCCTGTAAATGTTTTTTCCAATCGGTATGCTGTATAGCATGTCATTTGTTAAAAAAAGAAAACCACCCAGCTTGAAAAGCTGGGTGGTACTGAAACATTCCTTCACGATTCTTTACAAATTAAACCCAACAGGCTTTAGTGATGATAACCAACAGAATAAAGAGTACCAAAATTGCACCTGTAGAAGTCCACACGCCGCAACCACCTTCAAATCCACCCATGGCTTGATCCCCCCTTCGATGAAAGTACACTTCAATATATGTAGAAGATTACTCAAGGGCAGGGCATTCAGGCAAACAAATAAGGCTCTACCCATACAACGCGGTAGAGCCTCCAATGTTATAAGAGAAACGTTTTCAAGATGATCACTAGCAAAATAAACAGTGTCAGGATAGCAGCTATTGATGTCCACACTCCTCCGAAGCCTCTTTCCATTCCCCCCACAAGAACGCCTCCTTTGTTTTAGCGTACTGTATAGGCTATGCAAGGTCTTGATGAAGGAAAGGGCTTCTGGGTAAACAATAAATTCATATAGCACGATAATCCTCAAACGTCAGCAGGCTCCTACAATTTATGAAGACGCACGCCCTTACACTGTAAACCGTGAAAGCTGTTCCTTCAAATTGACCGATACCCCTTCCAGCTTATCAGACAATCCTACCAGCTGATTGCCGATATTCGCCTGCTCGGTACTGAGAGAAGCGACTTCCTGCGAAGTGGCGGAGGACTGCTCGGCTACCGCACTCACATTGGTCATCGCCTCCGACAAAATCGCCTGCGATTCACTCAACTCCTGAATGGATGAGGTAACCGTACCTAATCGAAGCGCAAATTCTCCCATTTGCTGCTGTACCGATTGGAAAATGTCCGTCGTCTCCTGTACCGCTCCCATCTGCTGGCGGAACAGTGGATACACCTCAGATAACGCCTGAACCGTCTCATTCATCTCGCCGACGATGTTATTAATAATTCCCGTCGCGGTGCGAATGGCTTGACGTGATTGTTCAGCCAGTTGCCGAACCTCATTAGCCACCACCATAAATCCACGCCCTGCCGTTCCAGCCCTAGCCGCTTCAATCGTAGCATTCAGCGATAAAATATTCGTTTGCTTCGCAATATCCTGTAGCACGTCCAGCACCTTAAAGACATCGGAGGTTGTTTCCTTCAGCTTGTCTACTTTGCTCACAAGCGCATGTGTCGTTTCTTCGGTAACCTTGGTCTTACCTAGAAGATTTTTCAATTGAACCGTTCCTTGTTCACTGGATTGCTCAACCTCGTGTGCAACCTTGCTCATTTCATGGTTGGAGGCTATAACCGTATCCATTTGCTGTGAAATGTTTCCGGTCAGTCCGCTGCCACGTTCAGCCTCTGTGGCCAAGCTGGCGGAGCCGTGAGCAATCTCCTCCGTTGCTGCTGCAATTTCCTTGGCTGAGATGGCCGTTTTCTTTGACGCATCACTCAGTTCCGTCGCTGTATTCAACACCTCTTGGGCTGAAACGTTCGTCTGTTCTACCAGCAAAGTAATCTGCTCCATCATCGTATCAAAGCTTTCAGACAATTGCCCGATTTCATCCTTAGCGTTGTAGTGGGTACGAACCTGCAGATTGCCCTTGGCTCCTTCCAGCATCAGATCTTTTAAATGCGTTAAAGGGAGCGCCACAAGTCGCACCATCCACAAACCGATGAACAACGCGATCAGTGCAGCCACTACAGCAAAAATCCAGGTCGTCGTTAAAATCCCTTCAGCATCTTTAACTAGCACTGATACAGGTATGACACCCAGGAGAATCCACTTGGAGGTGCCCAGCGTATTATGCACGGCCAGCACATTTTGCACTTTTCCATTAGCTGACTGCTCCAAAATCTGATTTCCTTCAATACCCTGGAGTTTCGAAACGTAATCCAGCTTTTGTTTTCCTCCTGCCAGCGCCTCAATGTTCGAGCCTATAAAAGCACCATCCTGTGTAATCAGGCTAATCATGCTGCCCGCACCGAGATCTATACTTTTCAACTGATCATCCACGGCACTGGACTTCAAATCCATAACCAAAACATAAGTCCCACCCAAGCCGGACATGCTGTTCATAGAACGAGCCAGACGAAACGTCTTGCTACCGTTTTCATTTACCTGTGTAGGCAACCAGACGATCCCTTTATTTTTTAAAATACCCTTGAACCATGCTTCCTGCCGCACATCTTTTTGTGTTCCTGTGCCCATAGCAGCCTGATCCGTTTGTTCCGGATACAGATAAAGCGAATCAATTTCCTTGTTCGTAAATGCAATATTCGTTAACTTTTTGTTTACTTCACCCATAGCAACAAAGGATTCAAACGAGTTTTTCTCCTGCTTTGCCGCCCTTTGTAGCTGATCACTTAATTCACTATCGAAGAACACCTGTGTCGAGGTATCCTGAAAGCGTTCTAAAATGATATCCAGCTTCTCTGCTGTTTGTTGAACCGTTTGCTGATAAGCCGTAGCCGCATTTTGCTCAATTGTATTTTTGGCTTTGAAGTATGAAATCATTCCCAAACTAATCACAAACAACATAATCGCTGTAAAAAAAATCAAAAACAGCTTCATGCCAACTGAACGGATCGGATTATAATTTTTAACCAAATGCATAAAATCTTTACTGTATTTTTCCGGCTTGAGTAAGCGCTTTAAATTGTATGCGCCTACACGAGTAGCCTTAGACAACCAGGAAGCGTCCTTCAAAGACCCCCCAACTGTTTTGTCTCCTTTAGCCGTTGTCATCTTGCTGCCCTTTAATCCTTTAACTAGAGCTGTTTTCTTTGGCTGCTTCTTCGTTGTATTCCCCTCTTTTTTCCAAAAAACCATTTCTCTCACCTACCACCCTATAATTAGTTTCCTGATCCACGTATCCTTTATGTATCTATTAATTATCTATATCATATCTATCGGATTTATTCGACAAGGAATGTAGCTTTCCTTTCAACAACCACTAAATTTTGTGAAACTTTTTTCCTAGAAAAGTATTCAAAAAAAAGCCCCTCCAACCGATAGGAGAGGCTTTGGAATCTTTTTATCCACGACTTAAGACTTAATTACTTCTTTTTACGCATCATGTCAAAATAGGATACAGGCTGATCTACCTTCATTTTGATCCGTTGAAGCGGGTGACGGGCAGCATCCAGTTCGTTGCCTTCCTCATCCCAGATCGTTCCAACCGTTTGTTTAAAGAACGTTCCGTTCGGACCAAAAAATTCAATTTCATGCCCCGGTTTAAAATGGTTACGCTGTTGAATGGTAGCTATACCACTCGCCGCATCGTAGTCCATAACCAGTCCGGCAAAATCATAAGGCGCAGCCTTTTCTTCCGGCTCATAAATATGATCTTCGTGATCCGGTGTATCGTAGAAAAAGCCAGTGTTCAGCGGACGATTAGCCGCCTTGTTTATTTCATCTATCCATTCCGGTTTGAGCACATAATTTTCAGGATCAGCCATATACGAGTCAATCGCTTGACGATAGACATTTACAACCGTAGCCACATAGTGAATGGACTTCATACGTCCCTCTACTTTGAAGCTGTCCACACCGACGTCAATCAGATCAGGGACATTTTCAATCATGCACAGATCCTTAGAGCCCATAGAAAAGGCATTATCACTTTCTTCAAACAATGGCATTTGATTAACGCCAAGCTGGAACTGCTTCAGAACATTGCTATCCTGCGCCTCTTCCTCTGATATCCACACCTCGTCTTTACGGGCATCCTCAAACAAATCGTATTTCCAGCGGCAGGACTGACAGCAGCCCCCACGATTGGAATCCCGGTCCGTAAAGTGATTGGACAGCACGCAACGACCGGAAAATGAAGAGCACATCGCACCATGGACAAAGGCTTCGATTTCGATGTCCACATGCTTTTTAATTTCTTCAATTTCCTCCAAGCTGGTCTCACGCCCCAGTACCACACGCGGCAGTCCTTCATTCTTCCAGAACTTTACCGCCTGCCAGTTCAGCGTCGATTGCTGGGTGCTCAAATGTACTTCCAGCTCCGGCACCGTACGCAATGCCACTGATACAATCGCCGGATCAGCGACAATGACAGCATGAATACCAGCCTTGTACAAATTACGCAGGTATTCTTCAATCCCCGCAATATCCTCATTGTGCGCATAAATATTGGTAGCAACAATAACTTTGGCGCCATATTTTTTCGCAAACTCTACGCCTTCCCGCATTTCCTCAAAGCTGAAATTATCGGCATTGGAGCGCAGACCGTATTTTTGTCCACCAATATACACGGCATCCGCACCATAGTGAATAGCAAACTTCAGCTTTTCCAGATTTCCGGCAGGAGCCAGCAGCTCTGGCTTATCCAGACGATTCCGCTTGCCCGTATATTTTCTCGTTTTGGTCATCGTTCCCATGACGTTCCCCCCTCTGTGCACTCATTTTTAAAATTAATAAACCTGTTCTTTATAGAAAAATCCGAAGGACAGTTCCCGTTCAGGATCTTGAAGACGGCGAACCTCATCCAGCCAGCTTTCATCATAAACATAAGCTTCAGGATCGGCTGTAAAGGTATCCATCGCTTTGCGATAAGCACGAACGACCGCCACGTTATAAACCGTAGGCTTCAACAAGCCCTCAATCTTAAAGCTGTGCACGCCTGCCTCCATCAAAATATGCAGGTCCTCCATAATACAAAAATCATCCGAACTCATAATATGCGTTCCGTTGATATCCTCATAAATCGGAAACTTCTCTTCCTGTCGCTCTGCTTCGATCAGAAACAAGCCTCGATCTCTGCCCAGATCACCTTCCACCGGGCGTCCCTGATGCAACATATAACTTTGTACAAGCTTGCGCTTGGAATGATAAATATTAGTCATGCCATGCACCTGAACCTGCGCCTCCATGTTCAGATTTGGCACCATTTCCGTAATTTCGTCCATACTCAGCTCACGGGCCAAAATGACGCGAGAGGCCCCCTTCTCTCCCCAATAGTTGGCGGTTGCGAAGTTGGTGGAAATCATCTCACCGTTCCAGAACAACTTCACATGAGGGGCATATTCCTTTACCGCCATCAATACGGCCGGATCATTAAACTCAATGGCATCTACGCCGCATCCGGCAAGCGTCTGCACGTATTCGGGAAGGAACGGCAGTAGCTCGTTCGTCATCAAGTTGGTCATGGATACATATACCTGGGCCGTATGCTTTCGAGCTTCTTCCACAACCTCACGGATTTGGTCCGGTGTAAAATGTCCCGGGAGCCGCATCCCAAAGCGGTCATCTCCAATAAGTAATGCGCTCGCGCCAGCCTCCAGCATTTGACAGGCATCCTCCGGAGAGCTGGCAGTTACCAATAGTTCGGGTTTGTAAGCCACAGGCTCACCTCCTAATTTGTCTTACGGTTGCTTACCTGAATATTATGCAAATGTTCTTTATATGTCTTGGCAAACAAATGTCCGTGCGTTCCATCTTTTTTGGTCACATAAAATAAATAATCCGTAGCATCCGGCTGTAAAGCCGCCACCACTGATTTCAGGCTGGGGCTTGCAATCGGCCCCGGTGGAAGTCCCTGATGCAAATACGTATTATATGGGCTTTCTACAGCCAAATCCTTGTAGTACAGCCGTTCCTTTTGCTTGTCCAGCATATATTGAACGGTAGCGTCAATTTCCAACTTCTTATCCTGCTTGAGCCGGTTATAAATGACGCTAGCTACAACAGGCCGTTCCTCATCCACAACCACCTCGCGCTCTACTAGAGAGGCAACCGTCAGCAGTTGATGCAGTGTTTCGCCCCGCTGTTTCAGCTTGGCGTCCAAATCGGGAACGGTCTCCAGACGTTTTTGCGTCTGTTCCAGCATCGCCTGTATAATATCTTTGGTCGTACTGCCCTTTTTCAGCTCATAGGTTTCCGGGAAAAGATAGCCTTCCAGCGCATAGCGAAGCCCCGCCTGCTTTGGAATATCCCGCACCAGCGCGACGTCAAAAGCGGACGGATCGTTGGCCAGCTGCAAAAATTGCTTCTGGTCCGCCAGTCCTTCCTTTTGCAGCTTATCAGCCATCTGTCTGATCGTAAATCCTTCCGGTATCGTAAAACGGATCATTTCCTCTTTCACAACGTCCCCTGCCGAGAGCTTAGCAATCAGCTGATCGAAGGTAGCACCGGGCTGAGCCTCATATTTTCCAGCCATAAACGCGCTGCCTTGCTGTTTGAATTTAAGGTAAGCCTTAAATACGAGCGCATTACGTATGAGTCCCTTTTGCTCCAGTGTATCTGCTATAGCGGACGTGCCCGTTCCCTTCACTATTGTAAATGCAACCGGCTGCGTTTTTGCCTGAACAGGCTGCATGGCATTCCAAATATAGAGAGTTGCTACGCCTGCTATGGTCACAATCAACAGAAGCAACGTAACCAACGTCGTCCTTCGCTTCACTTCCACCCAACTCCTTCACAGCCAAAAAGGGCGGACTGGTCCGCCCTTTCAGGTTTGATCTCCTCGTTATCCAGACCTTACAGCTCTTCCGGCAGCGTGCATTCATCATACAGCTCGGAAATATCTTCCCACTCATCGTCATCCTCAATCGTGGTGATGGAAATATCGCCTTCCGGGGATGGGCTCACATGATACAACTCATGCTCGCCTTCAGCAGCTCCAGGTTTGCGCAATACGGCGTACCGTTGCTCTCCTACCTTGAACTCTGCTTCCAGTTCCATGCGTACCGCACGACCCTGTTCATCCTGTAGCTCTACATCGCCGCCGAACGCTTCCTTCAAATCAGATGTCCAGCTCAGGTCTTCACGTGAATAGTTCGTCATTTCCCGTCTTCCTCGTCCTCTTCTTCCACAAATGTATTAAAGGTCTCTTCAACGATTTCCCATTCGGCATCGTCTTGGATCACAAACAATTTAATATCATCGCCTTCTTCCTCGTAACGGAAGGCGTACACATCGGACTCGTCGGCTTCAGGGTCCACTGGCGCAACCATCATGTACTTCGCTTCGGAACCGTCTACCTCAAACTTCATAATGACCTCGAACTCTTCCTCGTTGCCCTCGTCATCGGCAATGTAAATAATTTCCGGCTCTTCTTCCATACCCACTTGATTTTCAGCCATTACGAAATCCCCCTCACCTTGTACTGTGTGCGTCCAAATAGTTTTGCAAGATCAGGCTTGCGGCCAGTTTGTCTACCACCTGCTTGCGTTTTTTTCGGCTGACGTCGGCCTCCAGTAGCGTGCGCTCTGCCGAACGCGTCGTCAGCCGTTCATCCCAAAGGTGAACGGGTAAACCCAGTAACTCCTTGAGCCGGTTCGCAAACTCAATGCAAATCTCACCGCGTGGACCCACGGTACCGTTCATGTTTTTCGGCAAGCCTACTACAACCTCGCCGACCTCATTGTCACGGACCAGATTTGCAATTTTACCGAACTCGCTGTCGTCACCGCGTCGTTCTATGACTTCCAATCCTTGGGCGGTCCAGCCGAAGGCATCACTTACGGCGACCCCGATTCGGCGGTCCCCGTAATCCAATCCCATTACTTTCATGCCTGTCTCCTAACGGTGCTTGGCCAGATAGAAACGAACCAGCTCTTCAATCAATTCATCGCGTTCTTTTTTGCGTACCAGGCTTCTGGCATTATTATGCCGTGGCACATAAGCCGGATCACCTGACAACAAATACCCGACAATCTGATTGATCGGATTGTATTCTTTTTCCACCAAAGCATCATATACGGTCAACAAAATCTCCTGAGCAGAAGCTTCCTTCTCATCCGCCTTGACATTAAATTTGACCGTTTTGTCCATGGAATCCACTGTTGACACCTCGCTTCCACAAAACATGTGTACATGTTTATGCCAGCTTATTCTTATACATCATACCATAAGCAGAGCCCTTCAAGGAAATGTCTAAGTTCGGTTTTTTCCAAAATTCCGCAAAAATTATCGAACTTTATTCTTAAGAAGCCGCCACTACCAATTCACGGGCGCGCACAAGTGCTTCGTCCAGCTTGCTGGCATCCTTGCCTCCGGCTTGCGCCATATCTGGACGTCCGCCGCCGCCGCCGCCGCATACAGCAGCAATTTCCTTCACAAGCTTGCCTGCATGAAGCCCAGCCTTGGTATGCTCTGCCGGTACAGCTACGACAAAATTGACTTTGTCAT
Source organism: Paenibacillus terrae (assembly GCF_005217525.1). Classification (GTDB taxonomy): domain Bacteria; phylum Bacillota; class Bacilli; order Paenibacillales; family Paenibacillaceae; genus Paenibacillus; species Paenibacillus terrae_C. The sequence continues at coordinate 148,479 of NZ_PNXQ01000018.1, forward strand.
CCATTGCAGCCCCAAGTACCAGCACAGCAGCTGGAAGCTTGCCTTTCAGCTCATCCGCAATCGCACGCAGCGCATCCATACTGGAAGCCTGTACACGTGCAGCCAACAGCTGTACTCCGCCAGCTTGCACGACCTGATCGGTCAACTGGCCCGCTTCAATAACACTCAGCTTGCTTTGCAGCGATTCATTTTCACGACTGAGGTCCTTAATTTGCTGCTGCAAGGATTCGATGCGTTTGGGCACCTCGGACAGCTTGGATTTCACCAGACCTGCTGATACTTTTAACAGTTCCAACTGGCCTTCCATATATTCAAAGCCAAAGCGTCCGGTCACCGCTTCAATACGGCGAACACCCGATCCGATACCGCTCTCGCTGACAAGCTTGAACAGTCCGATTTGTGAGGTGTTGCTCACATGACAGCCGCCGCAAAGCTCAATGCTGTAATCGCCTACCTTGACGACACGTACGATATCTCCATATTTTTCACCGAACAGCGCCATCGCTCCGAGAGCCTTGGCTTCATCAATCGGTTTCAGTTCAATATTTACATCCAACTGGCTCCAAATGGCGCGATTTACACGCAGCTCAATATCCGCCAGTTCTTCCGGCGTAATGCTACCAAAATGGGAAAAGTCAAAACGCAGACGCCCAGGCTCCACCAGGGAACCTGCCTGATTGACATGGTCGCCCAGCACTTCTTTAAGCGCTTTGTGAAGCAAATGCGTAGCCGTATGATTTTTTTCGATTTCACCGCGAGATGCTTGATCTACTTCCGCTTTCACCGTATCGCCAACGTTAAGCTCACCGGCTTCCACGACGACCTGATGTACATGCTGGCCTTGAGGCGCCTTGAACAGTCCTTCGACCTTCGCCGTTACCTTGCCCCCGCGCAGCAAGCCGTGATCACTTACCTGTCCGCCGCTTTCAGCATAAAAAGGAGTCACGTCCAGCACAACCTGACAAGTCTGTCCTTCACTAACACTGTCCACCAGCACATCTTCATATACAATAGCCACAATTTTAGACTCGGTTACGAGGTCATTATATCCAACAAAATCGCTTTTAACCGCCAGGTCAGACAGGGCTCCACCCTGAATCTTCATGCTGGCATTGTCCTGATGAGCGTCACGCGCACGTTGCCGTTGTCCCTGCATCGCTTCATCAAAGCCCTCACGGTCTACTTTCAAGCCCTGCTCGTCCGCATAATCCTCTGTGAGGTCAAATGGGAAGCCGTACGTGTCATACAGCTTGAATGCGTCCGCTCCACTGATGACATCGCGGCCTTCCGCTTTCGCCTGAGCACTGATATCAGCCAAAATAGCCAATCCGTCTGTCAGTGTCTCGTGGAAGCGCTCCTCTTCTGTTTTAATCACCTTGATGATGAAATCACGCTTGTCCACCACCTCAGGGTAGTACACGCCCATGACATCCCCCACCGTTTCCACCAGTTCAAACATAAATGGACGGTTCATGCCCAGCATTTTTCCGTAACGCACAGCACGGCGCAGCAAACGACGGATCACGTAACCACGGCCTTCGTTGGAAGGCAGCACACCGTCACCAATCGCAAAAGCTACGGTACGAACATGGTCGGCAATCACTTTGAGAGCCACATCGCTGTCCACATTTTCGTTATATTTAACCCCTGCCATAGCGGCTGTTTTCTGAATAATAGGTTGGAAAATATCCGTATCGAAGTTGGAATCCACATTTTGCAAAATGGATGCAAAACGCTCCAATCCGGCGCCTGTATCAATATTTTTGTTCGGAAGCGGCGTATAGCTGCCATCCTTGTTATGGTTGAATTGTGAGAATACGAGGTTCCATACTTCCAGATAACGCTCGTTTTCTCCGCCCGGATACATTTCAGGGTCTGTCATGTCGCTGCCGTAAGCTTCGCCTCGATCATAAAAAATTTCCGTACAAGGTCCACAAGGGCCTTCGCCGATATCCCAGAAGTTATCTTCCAGTTTGATAATACGTTCAGCAGGAAGCCCTACCTTTTCATTCCACAGCTTGTATGCTTCTTCATCCTCAGGATACACGGTTACAGCCAGACGCTCCGGATCAAAGCCGATCCACTTCGGATCAGTCAGAAATTCCCACGCCCACACAATAACTTCTTCCTTAAAATAGTCACCAATCGAAAAATTACCGAGCATTTCGAAAAAGGTGTGGTGGCGGCGTGTTTTGCCGACATTTTCAATGTCATTCGTGCGAATACATTTTTGCGAATTGGCAATACGCGGATTTTCAGGCTTCACACGTCCGTCAAAATAAGGCTTAAGCGGTGCCATCCCCGCATTAATCCACAGCAGGGAAGGATCTTTATGTGGAACAAGCGGTGCGCTTGGTTCAATCACATGTCCCTTGCTTTCAAAAAACTCCAGCCATTTGGAGCGGATTTCACTAGCTTTCATATAAGTAGCCTCCTAGTTATGGTGTCACTTGTTCTTGGCACAGGCCATAAAAACAGAAAAACGCCCCTGAACGGATCAGGGACGATTGTATCGCGGTACCACCCTGGTTATCGCCGTCCCCTCTGTACGAAATGCTACATGTGCAAGCTGCACACCCAACATCTGCTTAACGGACGAGCGATCGCCTTGTTTTCACTGGTAACGGGAGCATCCCGGCGGGTTCAGCCCGCACTCCGAAATGAGCTTTCCTTACTGGATAAACACATTTAAACACACTCAATTCAGTATATCCGTGTCATTTAGCCGTGTCAACGCGATTTCAGACGGGGATATGGACGAAATTAGATCGTTTTGCGCTTCACGTAATAAGCAAAAAAATGCTGAAGCGCCACCTTCAAGACAGCCATCACCGGAACCGCTAAAATTAACCCCGTTATTCCCGCTATTTCCCCGCCCACCAGCAGGGCGAAAATGATGGAAATGGGATGCAAATGCAAGGTTCGTCCAACCACCTGGGGAGAAATGACGTTACTTTCCAGCACTTGAATACAGGTGTTGACGACTACGACCATAAGTACCATTTTAAAGGAAACCGTAGAAGCCATAACGACCGCCGGAGCAGCTCCCAAAAACGGGCCTAAATACGGCACGATATTAAATACAGCCACCACTCCTGCCAGCAGCAGCGCATAAGGCATCCCAATCAGCATATAACCGATATAGGACATCACCCCGATAATGACGCACACCAACAGCTGTCCGCGTACATAGTTACCGAGCGCCTGATCAATTTCCTTGAGCACCGTTACAATGGCCTTGCGGCGGGATCGCGGGAGATAAGACACAATAGCCCGTTCGAACACATCGAAATCCTTTAAAATATAAAAAATGAGAAACGGCACAATGAATACATTGAACAACATATTGATCATCCCGCCGATGTTGTCCATAAAAGCAGCAATGCCTGTAGCCATCCGATTTTCGAGTTGGAAAAACCACTGATTCATTCCTGTGCGTACCCCTTGGGGTAAAATACTCCCGTCCATATTGGTCATTAATCCCTGTGCATGCATGGTCAGTTCAGGCAGATGCTCATTCAGTTCATCCAGTTGATCAATAAACATCGGAATCAGGTGCATCAGAATAACGACGAGGCTGCCCAAAAATACAGCATAAATGAGCAGGACGGCTACACTTCGAGGCACCTTGCGTCCACCCAGCATATTGACCACAGGATTAAGCACATAGGAAATAATCATCGCCACCGCAAATGGCGCAATAATCGTTTTTAGAAAATCATACAGATGCAAAAACAAAGGCCGTAGCAGCCAGATAAAATATAGAATGACAAGTCCCAGTAGCGTCCATATTCCGTATCGGAACAGCCTGCTTTTCGTTAATTGCTCCATACCGTGCCCCCTTACCGGACTAGCCTCTTTTAAGTATATGCCTGTACCTTTACTTTAATCCTTCCCATAACTGTAGAGACGCCTTAAATAATGACTATGAAGAAAGAATGAAAACAATTAAAAATGACTAACAAAGTCATTCTATCTGACGATATAAGTACAAAGAACTATTTTAGCTTTCACATTTCTGGATCATCGGGGGTCGTTACATGAACTTAAAAATGAAGCTTATTCTCCTTTTCACCTGTATTGTTATCGTTGCAGCCGGACCTTTGTCCGTCATTAGTATGACAAGCATTAAAAATCAGGCCAACCGTGACATACAAGAGCTTATGAACAGTAAAGCCTCCGAGACCGTCAACCAGCTCGACGGATGGACACGCGGAAACGCCAAAATTATCGAAACACTGGCTGCGGGATTACAATCCAGTGATATTCCCTCAGATGCCAAAATAGCTTCTCTAAAGGCGGCCTTTCAAAACTATAAGGATCAAAGTATCGCTAACATTTATGCAGGATTTGAGGATGGAACCTACTGGGATGGCTCCGGCTGGTCTGATGCGGGCTACGATCCTCGCACACGTCCGTGGTACAAGGATGCCAAAACCAAGGGGGAATTGTATTATTCCTCACCGTACGTTGATGCAGGAAGCCAGGACTTCACCATTTCCATTGCGAAGCCTCTTAAGAACTCCAATGGCTCTATCACTGGGGTGATCAGTGAGGATATTATGTTAAACGACATGACAAAAATTATTAAAAACATGAACCTGAACGGATTAGGCTATGCATTTTTGATTGACCAGAATGGAATCGTGGTCGCGCATCCGGACAGCAAGCTGGCTGGTAAAAATCTCAAGGATACGCCCGAGTTGGGTCCATCAACGGCGACCCTGCTCAGCGCCCCTTCGGGCAAAGCCGACTACAATTACAGTGGCAGTGATCGGCAGCTTTATTTTAAGAAAATGCCCAGCACGGGCTGGATTGTAGGCTTGTCTATTTCAAAGGATATTGCTTTTCAGGAGTATTACTCCATTCGTAATTATTTACTCATTATCGTTGCTATCATCTTTGTCGTTGCTATGGTACTGGCGATCTGGGCGGCGAACAGCTTTATCAAGCCGATTCGGAGGCTTCAAGCGAACGTCAAGCGGGTGGCTGAAGGGGATATGACAACACGTGTGGATATTAAGGGCAAAGATGAAATTGCCAGCTTGGGTACGGATTTTAATATCATGTCAGATAATCTCTCTCACTTGTTGCGCAAAGTGGCAGATACGGCTGGCGAGGTCAGCTCAGCTTCTCATGACATGCACCAGCATGCCAAGGATACCGGGACCATTGCATCACAAATCTCCAGTGCCGTTCAGGAGCTTGCTCAAGGAGCAAGTGATCAGGCCGAAGCTGTATATTCCGGCTCTGAAAAGCTGTCGCATATGACAGGCTCCATCAACCAGATCGGTGAAAGCGTCAAGCGAACCCAAACCGCCGTGCTGGAAACGGACTCTGCCGTGCTGGCTGGGTACGAAACAGCAGAGCGTCAAGCGAAGCTTGCAGCCGAGTCCAGACAAACCACAACCGCTGTAGGTAAAGCTGTAGAATCGCTCACGTTGAAAACACAGGATATTGAGCGGCTGGCCGGAGCCATTCATGATATCGCAGCCCAAACCAATCTGCTCGCGCTGAATGCTTCCATTGAAGCAGCCCGCGCTGGGGAACACGGACGAGGCTTTGCCGTCGTTGCCGGGGAAGTACGCAAGCTGGCTGAGCAAGCAGGAAGCTCCAGTGACAGCATTATGCACAAACTGGAGGAAATCAAGGTTGCGGGATTGCGGAGCGCAGAGGAAATGAAGAAGGCTCTGTCTGTAACAGTAGAACAGGAGCAAGCGGCTACCGCTACGAGAGAGGCGTTCGAGTCCATACGGGGAGCTTCTCAGCATATGCTTACTCAGATTGAGGACGTATCCGCTGCGGCTGATCATCTCCGTACCAACGCCGGACATATTTCAGATGTAATCTCCAGCGTTGTCGCAGTTTCCGAGCAAAGCGCAGCATCTACTGAGGAAGTGGCTTCATCCGTACAAGAACAAGGGCATTCCATGAACAATATTGCCGAGCTTTCCGCCAAACTGGACTCTCACGCAGACATACTGCTGGAAGAGGTTAGACGCTTTAAGCTATAAAGCATATCTGCTAAAAAATAAGTAAATAGCATTCCATCCATCTGGACAGGGATCTATATGAAAAAGAGGGTGACTCCCAGGCTATTATAGCCATCGGGAATCACCCTCTTCGTTACTCATCAAGCATGGTCCAATCAATTGACCGTTCAACTGCTGAACGATATAGTCACATCCCATATAGATTTACAGCCTGTCCTCGATTCAAGTTTAAGCTTAGGAAGAAGCGTGGATCTGCGGCAGGTCCTGCTGTACTATGTCATCTCCAAAGAACAGGTCGTCCAGTGAACTGAGCGTACCGTCCTCTTCCACTTGGTAGACGGACATTTTTTCACCATTCACTTGAAGTTCGATGAAGCATCCCCAACAATAAAATTGATGGGAGCCAATTTTGCCGATATCTTTGGAATTACAATTCGGACATCTCAATAAACTCACCCTATCCATTAAAAGAATATATGGCTTTTTCCAAACGCTGCTCGCTTAACGGGGGCACCATAATGGCATTCTCCCCGATGGACATTTCTTCGGTGCAGGGCAGCCATTTCCGCCCTTCTATAATATCCGATACAAAACCATCGCTGATTTCCAAGCCTATTATGTTATTGCCCATTTCCTGGTCAAAATAAACATCCGAAATGTGTCCGAGCATAAGCCCTTCATCTGTAAGCACGGATAAATCCTTCAGTTTACCGGGTCCAAGCAAATACGTATGTTGAATATCGTTGGCCTCCGTTTTACGGACAGCTTGCTGATTGCGAATCATAATCGCATCTTCGCCATAAGCGACAATGTCATCCCAAGCTACCATTTTCACTTGAGATGAAAAAAGGCCTTTGCCCTCCAACTCGATCCCTGTAATTTTCCAATCAGCCGTCACCATAAAATCTTGTATTTTACCAATCTGCTTCCCGTCCTCTACGTCGAAAACGGCAAGTCCGATCATATCCTGAAGCTTCATAATAGGGTACCTCCTCATTCTGCAATCCGAACGGAGGTGCGGTCCTTTCCTTCATGCGTGTCAGACCTTGGTTCCGTTCATGCAATGAAATGGAAAACCGCCCCTCCCTTCTTATTAAAGTGCGGAGAAAACCCTAGTACCTAGTACGTAGCCGCTTCCATATGGTTTCAATTTTCTTGGCTGTGTATTCCATTTCCTCCGTAGTATTACCCAAACCGAAGCTAAAGCGAATCGCTGAATTCAAAACATCTTCAGAAAGATCCATCGCCTGCAACACATGCGACAATTCCAAAGACCCGGAAGTACAAGCTGAACCGCTGGCCGCTGCAATTCCTTCCATATCCAGATTCATCAGCATGGTCTCCGTACCGATAGCCGGGAAGCTAATATTTAGCACATTCGGTAAAAAATGCTCAGGGTCGCCGTTGATTACAAAAGCGTCTGTACCCAAAGCGTTTTCCAGCTCTTTCAGCAGAGTTTGCCGAAGAGTCATATCGTGCGCCCAACGTTCCTCTATAGAGGTGCTGGCCAGAGTTGCTGCTTTAGCCAAACCTGCAATCCCGGCAATGTTTTCCGTACCGGCACGGCGTTTCTTCTCCTGAAGCCCCCCGTGCATCAAAGGTTGGATACGTATACCCTGACGGATATACAAAGCTCCAATACCTTGCGGGCCGTTAATCTTATGACCGGATACACTGAGTAAATCAACTGGAAGGCTCTGGCAGTCTATCTGTGTATGACCGTAAGCTTGTACCGCATCTACATGGAATACGATGCCATGTTCTCTCGCAAGCTGCCCCACCTCATGGATCGGCTGAATTACTCCTACCTCATTGTTGACATACATCATACTGATCAAAAAAGTATTCGGCCGAATCGCGGCCTCTATATCCGCTGGATTGACGCACCCAAAGCTATTGACTGGCACATAGGTCACTTCGTAACCCGCTTTTTCGAGTTCAGTGCAAGCATGAAGCACCGCATGATGCTCAATGGCCGTCGTAATGATATGGCCGGAAGTGCGGCCATCTGCCGTAGCCGTCCCGAACAGGGCCAGATTATCGCTTTCTGTCCCTCCGCTTGTAAATATGATTTCTTCGGGCTTGCAGCCCAAAGAGGCCGCAACGGCATCCCGCGCAGCGCTGACGGTGCGCTTGGCATCCCGGCCAAAGGCATGAACGCTTGAAGCGTTACCGAATTGGCCGGTCATGATGTCCATCATAGTCTGCGCAACCTCAGGATGCATAGGAGTCGATGCGGCATGATCCAGATAAATTCTGTTCATGTCGTTTCACCTCAAATGTAAAACATGTAGTTATCCAATTCATCATGTTCCTGGTATGTGATCAAGTCCTTGAGTGTAGTGGAATCCAGTACTTCTGCAATACTGTCACGAATCCGCAGCCATAGCTGACGCTTCGCCGGATCATCCTCTTCAGTGAAATCTACTGGAGAAATCGGACCCTCCAAAACACGAATAATGTCTCCTGCCGTTACCCCTGCCGGTTCACCCGCCAGAATATAACCGCCGTAAGCACCACGGATACTTTTTACCAAACCTGCATTGCGCAAAGGCGCAATAAGCTGCTCCAGATAATGCTCGGAGAGCTGATTTTTCTCGGCTATACTTTTCAAAGACGTCGGACCTTCGCCAAACCTGGCTGCAAGTTCCATCATAATCGTCAGGCCGTAGCGGCCTTTTGTTGATATTTTCAATTGTGCCACCTCACTTATAGTAACAATTCCGTTAAACACGCGGAATAACTGGTGCTATAAACCTCTCTATTCCGATCTTAACCCTCAGCTTATGTTAACATATTAGGGCAGGTAAAGGGAAATATTACGGTAACAATCTTTAAAAAAAGTTGTTTTCAGGCGATTTGGAACGGCTTTGGCCCATTTTATAGAACTTTCTCCCATCGTTCTCCGTGTCGTTGGATCGTCCAGCCATCGTAACTTATTATCGTTTATGTTACAATAGGAGGGTTCTACAACAATATTGAAAGAATTGGGTGATGACCATGGCTAAAGCCAATCATGAAACCCGTGTCGTCGTCGGCATGTCCGGGGGCGTCGACTCATCCGTTACCGCGCTGCTGCTAAAGGAGCAGGGCTATGACGTAATCGGCATCTTCATGAAAAACTGGGATGACACGGATGAATTTGGCCGTTGTACGGCTGAGGAGGATGCGGAGGATGTACGCCGTGTCTGTGAGCAGATCGACATTCCTTACTATACCGTCAATTTTGAAAAAGAATACTTTGATAAAGTATTCTCGTATTTTCTTGATGAATATAAGGCTGGACGTACTCCAAACCCGGATGTCATGTGCAACCGTGAAATTAAATTTGGCGAATTTCTTAATAAAGCGCTGGATTTGGGCGCGGATTATGTTGCTACAGGACATTACGCCCGGGTTGTAGAAGAAGACGGCCGTTTTACCTTGTTGCGGGGCGTGGACAGCAACAAGGATCAGACCTATTTCCTGAATGCATTGAGCCAAAAGCAGTTGTCACGGGCTATGTTCCCTATCGGTCATTTGCCGAAACCGGAAGTCCGCAAAATTGCGGAAGCCGCAGGATTGTATACGGCCAAGAAGAAGGACAGCACAGGCGTATGCTTCATCGGCGAGCGTAATTTCAAGGAGTTTTTGAGCGGGTATCTGCCTGCTAAAGGCGGAGACATGGTCGATATCGCTACAGGTGAAGTCAAAGGGCGCCACGATGGTCTGATGTACTATACACTCGGCCAACGGCAAGGCTTGGGTATTGGCGGCTCCGGTTCAGGCGAACCATGGTTCGTAGCCGACAAGGATCTGGAGCGGAACATTTTGTATGTGGTACAGGGTGACCGTCACCATAGCTTGTATTCCACCAGCCTGATCGCAACCGATGTGAACTGGATAGCAGGCACGGAAACACGTCCTTTCGGCGAATTCCGTTGTACAGCCAAGTTCCGTTATCGCCAGCCTGATCAGCAAGTGACTTTACAATGGCTTGGGGATGGAACCGTACATGTCGTATTCGACGTACATCAAAAGGCCATTACCCCCGGACAAGCTGTCGTATTTTACGATGGTGAACGTTGCCTGGGTGGCGGAACCATTGACAAGGTTGAAAAGCTCCAGCCTGAAACGGTTTAAATCAATATACGTTTGACCTGGCATAAATGCTTAAATAAAGGGCGTCCCTCCTAATTATGGAGAGGCGCCTTTTTTATGAAAAAATGCTCTTTTTTCCATTTGGGCATATTATGTAGACAAGAATTTTATGAAACTTTTATATCATCCATTAAGTTTTGAATCCTTCGTACTGTGCTGCATCTATTTCTATATCCATTCGCTCAAGCATGTTTTTCAAACCAATATGGATGACAAAATATAAATACATACAAAAATACACTACGCAAAAGAAAATGGACTATTTGCGTAGTGTCCCAGCGATAACTAAAAATCAATTACGAAAGTATTTCGTTCCTTGACTAGATTCCTTTCACGAAAACATCATAGTTGGTATATTGCCCATTAGAAAATACAGTAATTGTAGCTTGTCCTGGTTTTAATCCTTTAACAGTCGATGGAAGTGTTACAGCGATTGGACTCTGTGCGTTTCTTGGGCAAATGGTCTCATTTTGGTCCTATATTTATTGTTGATATTTGGGGTAATATGTCTGAACAGGAGAAAGAAGTTGAACATGCAAATGTGGTTAGAGAGTAAAACATAAGGAAATTTTTTAAATTGGACGCATCTTCGTTTGAAGCAAGGTATGCAAATCTCATCCCTCTTTATTCAGATAGGCTAACTATGTAAAAAAAGCCCACTCCCGTTTTTATTGTTAAGGAGTAAGCTTAAATTGTACTTTTCAAATCTCTATACTATCCCACAACTCTAAAATAGTCTTATCATCAATCTTCCCATTAACAAACAGCTCTCTTGCTGATTCAAACGATTGCGAAAAACTGTCTCTTTCACGAGTAAGGAAGTACTCTTCTTCATTCTGGCTAATCCAATAGCTATCGTTTTTATAGTAGAACTGAAACTCTTCCCCCATTTCAAAACGTTCCACCAATTCATTGTATTCCAAAACAATCCCTCCTACTTCTTGTTAACTCTTTTAAATGTCCCATCTTCTTTCCATTCAAAAACATGTTCATGAGGCCACTCTGGATGCTGCTTTGAATTTCCATGATTGGTATAGTCTACATCGCGTGTAGCTCTTCCATTTTCATCATAATATCTTCTTGTTTTTATCTCACCTGTATTTTTATCCAGAATATCAATAGATGAGTTAGGTTCACCTTTAGCCGGATGTGGATTCGTTGTCGTACTTGTATGATTAGATGAAGGAGTAACATCTATCGACTTTCCCTTGTTGGAAGTAAGTGTTTGTTTAGATGAACCCCCACCTTCTCCTTTTGTCATCTGCCACAATTCCGCTGAGCTTTTTCCGATCCCACTAGCTCCTTTGAATGCGGTTGTACCTCCATGTGCCGCTAAAGCTGCTGATCCAATCAATCCCGGTACGCCAACGATGCTCCCTACGCCTGAAGCTGAAACAACGGCTGATAATGTTTCTCCACCTGCTCCAACCACCACCTCAGCAACACCCTGTAATGTAGTAGCTACATGACCTAGAATTTCACCTGCTTTAGCTGCCATGGGATGGTCATAGTCACGATCTTTATCGGGCAACATTCCCAAGGTTAAATCCTCCTGAATCGCACCTTTTGCTCCCTGAGCAGTATCCCATAAAATTTCACCTTGCAACTTGCTAGCTTCCATCTGAGCTTCAGCCTTGGTGATCTCAGCCTGTCCGATCTGTTCAAAAATTTTATGTAGCCAACCTTCACTGCTGGATGCCGTTTTAATAGGTACACCATTTCCCGGCACATCCAGTACGACTTCCTCACCATCTACCTGTGTGAAACTTTTTGAAATAAAAATGAGTTCCTGCGCTACCGTCGATAATCGTTCAAGCGTCACACTCATGGATTGTTGTGATCTTTGAAAGTCTTGGAAGAATCGCTGACTTGTCAAGCCTTCCCATCCACCTTGGACGAACATCATTTGCCGATTCAGTTGATCACACATGTGTCCCATTTGCTGTTTGCCTTGCAAAAATTGGTCAGCCACTTGCATCAGTTTGTCAGGTGGAACCAATATTCTACCCATTTGATCACGTCCATTTTAATTTAGATGGAAATAATCTTATCAGAAGGAGATGTTTAGGGACATCCAACTATCATCCTGAAATTCCCTTTTAAATTATATGACAAATGGACTGATATAAATAGATTTACTATGTCTAAAGTAGTGTGTATCGCTGTTAGATGATGCCTAAGTTAGGATATAGCAGTCGTCGCTTTCAAATCTTGTTCTTCAAGCATATGCTGTAATTCAGGAATGAGTATTAGGAGTTTTTTATAGCTTCTAAGTTGCTGAGTATTAATATTCAACTTTTGGGGAATACTGCTACTGCTAATATGGGTCACGTAGACATGACAAAGAAACCTAGACAGGATTTATTTAGGCTGCATACATATACATGTGCATTATTTTATCCTACTTGTTTCTGCTGTTCTCATTCTTTAACTCTACGATAGAATGTCCTGTTTTTCATGACTAGTTCCTCCATTGCCTCCACAGCCTTGATTACTCCAGATTTCCATTTGTCATATACCATAGCAAAGTCAGGCGTGATCTACTGCATAGGACGACCAAATTTCACCCCTGCTGCTTTGACTACCTCTATTCCTTCAGCGACTATCAAACAAAGGTTTCATTATCCAAAATCACCCTCACGAATCATTAACCGTATTGCCTGATAGCGAGGTAGGTCAAAATTCTTCCCACTTAACTTGATATTTCATGAAACAAAACACATTATTATCTATTTTTATACATTAAAACAAAATTATTCTTCAAACTGAAACATTCCACCAATTCGGGTCGTCTATAGAGTAAATTTCAGAAAGGGGATTTGTTCTATTATGCGGAAGAATGGAATTTTGTTTTTGATGATCGTGTTGTTGTTAATAACAGCTTGTAGCTCTAACGCTGAAAAAATAGTTATTTCTCAAAGTGGGAAGGGGCAGGAGAAAATAATAGTCTACAAACTACAGAAGGACGCCACACTGCAACAACAAACAAAAAAAGATGTAATTGCTACATTTAATGATACTTCGGACACTATGATATTTATCAATGCAATTAAGGAATCAGAAAAGATATCAGGTATAGCTAATACGGATTCTCCAAATTACGAAGTTACATTCCAAAAAGATGGAACAAAAGATTCTTATTATTTATGGATTAACAATAACGATCCAACCAGCAATGCTATGTATGTGAATAAGGACGATACTCATACTGCGTATAAGATATCAGTCAACTCCACAAATTCGATAAATAAATTACTTGAGAGAATTAAAGATTAACTAAAAAGGTCTGTTCTTTTGTTTATGAACTGTGACCTGTAAGATAGACACTTTGAAAAAAGTGCCCTCTTACGGGTCTTTTGTGTTTTAATCAGATTAGAAAAAGTTTGCGAGGGTGCAGATCATGGGGAAAATTAGAAGGTCTTTTACAGAACAAGAGATTCAAGTTTTAGAGTCGAATCCATCCGTACTTCGTGTCTCGGAGAAAAATATCACCTATTCATCTGCCTTTAAAATGGATGCTGTACGAGCGAATCAAGCTGGGGCGACACCCATTGAGATTTTCTCTTTAGCGGGATTCGACATGGGACTGATTGGGCAGGAGACACCAAAGAAATGTTTGCAACGCTGGCGTAAAATACACGCTTCGTTAGGTGAAACCGGATTATTGGAAGAACGCAGAGGGAAAGGAAGTTCAGGAAGACCTAACAGTAGCGAGCGATCCGCTGAAGAGAGGCTCCGACTCGCCGAAGCCCGTATCAAGCTCCTTGAGGCCGAGAATGAACTCTTAAAAAAGCTAGAAGCGCTCGAAAGGCAACATCCCAACGATAATAGACTACCGTCTTCCGAGCGCTTTCAACTGATTAATCAGGTCGTTCGCAAACACGGATTGAGACGCCTAACCCGATATCTTTGCAAGCTTGCTGAGGTGAGTACAAGCGGTTATTACCGGTGGTGCACTGCGGAGGAAAAACGCCAGCTTCGTGAGTTTGCTGATGAAAGAGATGGCGTACTCATTAAGGCGCATTATGATGCACTCCAAGGAAAAGTAGGCGCCCTCGTTATAAAAATGCGGCTAGAACGTCTAAACGGAATCATCATGAATCACAAAAAAATTCGACGCCTCATGCGTAAATTCAGGCTGAGTGCTGTTATTCGTCAAGCCAATCCATACCGTAAAATGGCTAAAGCTACTCAAGAGCACCGAACATGCCCGAATCTCCTGAAGCGCCAGTTTGACTGCGGAGAACCTGAAAAGGTCTTGCTTACCGATATCACTTATTTGCGTTATGGAAACGGTCAATGGGCTTATTTGTCCTGCGTAAAGGACGGAGCAACAAGAGAAATCTTAGCCCACTACCTATCTTCAACCTTGGAAGTGTCACTTGTTAAACGAACACTACAACGTTTGCTTGATCGTCTGGAGGGGAGTGTTCATCCTGAGGCTGTAATCCATTCAGATCAAGGTTTTCACTACACACACTTACAGGTGCGCTCCATGATTGCTGAATCAGGGTTCAAACAATCCATGTCACGGAAAGGAAACTGTTGGGATAATGCCTCAATGGAGACGTTTTTCGGACATATGAAAGATGAACTAGAATACAAAGAGTGCACATCTCTGCATGAGCTGAGAGTTCGCGTCAATGAATACATCACCTACTACAACACCGAACGGTACCAATGGACATTAAAAAAGATGACTCCTGATGAATACAGAAGCCATCTGATTGCCGCTTGAGAACGAAGGTCCTTTTTAAAAGTGGCCACAAACAGGGTCACAGTTCATTAAATAAAGAACAGACCTTTTTTTGATTTTATTTCAAATCATATTTTCCCAATACTGATTCTCGGAATTGTTCTTTTGAATCTTGTTTTTCCCCCGAAATACTAGGGGATTGAGAAGAAGGTGCAATAGCAAACTTTCCGAGATCCATATTGATTACGCTATACTGTCCTTGTGTATTTTTCTTGAGAAAAATAATACTTTTTTCATTTTGCTTCAATTCAGTATAATCCTCATAAGCTATTTTTTTCTTGCCTTCGGCATCATCAATATAAGAAATCGGCTCCACGATAGACAATGGCTCTTCTACGTTTAATGATGCCCCTTCGGGTGATTTAATCACTTTATCAATTTTTATATTCGTAAGTGTATAAAAGTCTTGTATCGTACCATCATCAAAGCTTGTAACGATATGTTGTCGATCATCAAACTCCTGCAAAGGAGTCCCTATCACAATAAGCTCTGCATTGGAGTCCAATTCGCTTACAGTTTTATAATCAATATAAGAAGCTTCTAACGAAATTTTTGGAGTATTTAATTCTGAAAATTTTGGAGAAGCATTTGTGGATGTAAAAAAAAGACTCCCTGAAGCAATCAGTCCCCCTACCGCTAATACAGAAATACCCATCTTTATTTTTTTATTAAAAGTCATAATAGTGCCCCTTCCTTAAATTAGTTATTATGCTAATTAGTTTCCCCACTTAGCAATTAAGGATTGCTTGTCATATGCTTGAACACCGATAGACTGAATACCTTGTTTCATAACAGAGCTACTAGAAGTTGATGGATGCGCTTGAGATAACGTATGGCCAACCTCATGGGTTGCGTTGGAGGTTTTTTGTGCGGAATTCATACCGAAAGCCTGCATCTGGTTATGATAAATCACCACCGTGGCATATGCCCAGCTATCACTTACACCTGCTACACCACCAGATGTTTTATACGGAGTTGTCAATCCCAATAAACCAGATGTAGCTGTAGAACCGACATAATATCTGTCTGGAGTCCCACTCGTCGATGTCGTTTTACCAATGTTTACTGATCCAGACGCAGCGCTCCAATCAGAACGTGCGGTATCATAGGCACTGGTATAGCCATTCGTAGAAACAGAGGAATCATAATATGCATTAAAATTGGCTGAGCTTCTCCCTCCGGTAAAGCTAGTTGCAAAAGAAGTGGAACTAATAGAAATCACGGCAATAGATAATATTCCGACCATGGAAAAAAGTTTTTTCTTGGAAGCTAATAGTTTTTTCAAGGTTAGCACCCCTTTTAGGAAATTTGGAAATCTTATTATCATTCCTGACGTAACAGAAAGCCACTACAACTAGAGTCATTGAGATGTTATTTTGTTTTCAACTCAATCCTCCTTTTTTATTTGGACATTTCCACTATTAATATACAGTCTACCTTTACAACAATCTACCATTTAAACAAAATATTTCATAATTCGACATCAATTTGATTCTTTTTTCCTACTTGAAATGTAAGTTTATAGCTCTGCTTCAGGCTCAATATACTGGATCGGCTACACTCTTCTAGACAGAAAAATTGTGGTCTAATATAGAAAGAAAGTCCAATAGACATTACATCGTCTATTTCTTGGCAATACACACAGGGATGAGACAAGGGGAGGAATGTTGACTACAGGAATAAATGCATAATGGTTACTCGAAATGGATGTAAATATTGATTTAGTCTGTTGCATAAATATTGGAAAGCAAGTTTTCCCAAACACAATTACAAGGCTGATGAAAAGAAAGGTTGTTTCCGAAAGATTGGGACATCGTAGTGTAACTATAACTTTGGATACTTATTCACATTTATTGAAAAAAATGCAGTCAGATGCAGCAGTCAGATTGAGTAATTTACTGAGTAAAAAAGAAGGATCTGGTCCACTAGAAATTGAAGAAAAATTCTGTGACCAAAAGCGTGAACAGAATGTCGAAAATGTAGCCGTTTAAACCAAGAAAAGCAAGATACATAAGGAAATTTTGATAACACCCCCATTTGGGTATATGATGTAGACAAGATATCTTACTTCAATTGAAAAGGAGCGTGCCTTTATGTCTGATTCATTAGGAATGCTGACACCGGGTAAAAAAGTTTCTTTAAAAGAGTGGAACCCCAAGGATACTCAGGATATTAAAAATAAAGAAGAAATTCAGCAGGAAACCGATCAATTGAAGGAACGCTTCGCGGAATTACAAAGCAAATTATTTACGGAGAAAAAACAAGCCGTTTTGTTTGTATTTCAAGGTATGGATTGCAGCGGAAAAGATGGCGTCATCAAGCAGGTATTTTCCAACCTCAATCCGGCGGGGGTGACTGTCCACAGTTTTAAATCGCCTACAGCCGAAGAATTAAGTCACGATTTCCTGTGGCGTGCCCACAGCGTAACCCCGGCACGTGGATATATCGCGGCATTCAATCGCTCTTATTATGAGGATGTACTGATTACACGTGTTCACGGTCAGGTATCCGACAAGCAGGCCAAACGAAATATTAAACACATCAAACATTTTGAACAACTGCTGCTGGATAGCAGTGTAAAGGTCGTCAAAATCTTTTTACATATTTCAAAGCAATTCCAGTTGGAGAAGCTGATCGACCGGATTGAAAAGCCGCATAAAAACTGGAAACTTGATCCGAGTGATTTGCAGGAACGTAAATATTGGAAGCAATATACTCAATACTATGAGGACGTGCTGGAGCTAAGCGCAACCAAGCAGGCTCCGTGGTATGTCGTTCCTGCGGATAACCGATGGTACAGGGATTATACCGTACTGCGCATTGCCGTCCAAACGCTGGAGGAAATGAAGCTGTCCGATCCTGAACCAAGACCGGAACTGGAATCCCTTTTGCCTGAGCTGTATAAAGAACGGGATAAAAAATAGCTTCGCAGGCGCAAGTACTCTATCATGTGTTTGTTAACACACCCAATAAAAAAAGCTTTCAAAGCCTTACTCATGGCTGAAAATGCCACGCGAGGGATTTGGAGGCTTTATTGCGTCAACTAACCCCAAATCCAACAGCAGTCGCTGCTGCTCCTACCACCACGGAAGACAGCACATACCCAGCCATACGCCGATATTCCTTGCGCTCCATCAATTGGAGAGATTCATACCCGAATGTTGAAAAGGTGGTATAGCCACCACAAAAGCCTGTTCCTAACAGCATCCAAAGTGCAAGAGACAGATTATGCTGCGTAAATTCGCCGTACAGCCAGCCGAGTAGAAAGGAACCGCTGATGTTAATGATCCATGTTCCCCAAGGAAATGCGGTGCCGAACCTTTTTCCGGCCCACATGCCAAACCCGTATCTCGCCAATGTACCGACCATTCCACCTGCCGCCGCCCACCAGATCATAAGCTATCCTCCTTAGGGGCAGCTTGCGTCATTTTCGTGCCCAGACGAATACCTGTCCATGTCAAAAACAGACCTCCACATACACTGAACAACAGATACAACACAGCCGTAAGCGCACGATCATGAACCGTCAGGCGCACAGCATCCACTGCAAAGGTGGAAAAAGTGGTAAAGCCTCCTGTAAAGCCTGTTCCGATGGCAAGTCGCCAGCGAGGCTTGATTCGCCATGACCGTAAGGTTACGGTGAAAAACCAGCCGAGAAACAGACAGCCGATCCAATTGATTAACAGCACACCAAGTGGAAAATCAGCCCCTGCCGCAGGCAGCAATGTTTGCACGCCGTAACGGGCAGAGGTTCCGAGCGCTCCTCCCGCCCCGACGAATAGCACGTCCTTCATCTTTATGTCCCCTTCTTCACTTTTGCAATATTCATGGTGCAACCATAACGGTGGCTATACCTCTGATCTTATTCACTACATATATCCGTCTGCTACATATATTCTACGACTGTGAATCCCGCCATTGCTGGTTTTGTCTGATTTTCGACTCATTCCCCTGCTCTGTAGCTTGATAAAAGGTTCGGTCTGCTATCGAATCGGGCAAATATTGCTGTTTCACATAATGATTCGGATAATTATGCGGATACTGATAGCCAACATGCCCCAGCTTCTCCGAGCCTTTGTAATGTGCATCACGCAAATGCAGCGGAACCTCAGCGGATGTGATGTCGTCCATAGCCGACATGGCCCGTGAAATCGCCGTATATACAGCATTCGATTTTGGGCTCTCCACGGCGAACAAAATAGCCTGCGCGATGTTCAGCTTGGCCTCCGGCCAGCCGTTATTGCGATAAGCTTCAAGCGCACTCACTGCCTGCACCATCGCCTGCGGATTTGCCAGGCCAATATCCTCGCTGCTCGCCGCGATGAGGCGGCGGAGAAAGGTCATCGGGTCCATGCCGAGCTTCTCTACGGCGTAGAGAAACCAGAACAGCGCCGCGTCGCTGGAGCCGCGAATGCTTTTGTGAAAGGCGGACAGCACGTCATACTGCGTGGACTCGTCTGCCTTGACAATC
Organism: Paenibacillus terrae; assembly: GCF_005217525.1. Classification (GTDB taxonomy): domain Bacteria; phylum Bacillota; class Bacilli; order Paenibacillales; family Paenibacillaceae; genus Paenibacillus; species Paenibacillus terrae_C. Next base: position 167,839 of record NZ_PNXQ01000018.1, read on the forward strand.
GGGCGGCGAATGGATTCCTCCGCAACTTCCAGCGTCACGTGAATCGTGCCGTCTGCCAGCGGAGGCGTCGTGAGCGCCGCCAGTTCCAGCGCGTTCAGGGCGCGACGGATATCGCCGTTCGCCATGGACGCGATGTGATCCAGCGCAGCTTCGTCCACCTGAAGCTGCATATAACCGAGCCCCTTGTCCGCATCACCCAAGGCGCGGCGCATGGCTGCCAGCGAATGCTCCTGCGTCAACGATTGGAGCTGAAACAACGTAGAACGGCTTAGCAAGGCGCCGTTTACGTAGTGAAAGGGGTTTTCGGTTGTGGCGCCGATAAACACGATCGTACCCTTTTCCACCGCTGGCAGCAATGCATCTTGACGCGAGCTGTTGAAACGATGTACCTCATCGAGAAACAGGATGGTTTTTTTGCCGTACATCGATTTATTCGTTTGTGCGCGGTCAATGACTTCCCTCACGTCCTTCACTGACGCTTCTACTGCATTCAGGCGGACAAATTCGCCTTGCGTGTGTTGTGAAATGATATGCGCCAGCGTCGTCTTGCCACATCCCGGCGGCCCGTACAGGAGGATGGAAGAAACCTGATCTGCCTCTATAGCTCTTCGCAGCAGCTTGCCCGGACCGACGACATGCTCCTGTCCAATATATTCGTCCAGCGAAGTCGGACGCAGCCGGTCAGCAAGCAACCGATTGCTTGGCATCGACTCTTGGGAATATGAAAATAAGTCCATTTCATTCACTTCCTTATGGTGATATGAGGGAACACTCTACCCCTGCGGGGTCCATATACATCGCGTTCGCTCATGCGGTTGAAACCTTGAAATTTCTATCCTAAAAACGGTATGAACCGCCTTTTATTCTACCATACCCGCAGACAAGTTGCAGATAGCACGGTCACGGCATGACTATATATTTACATATCTGTAATCCTGTAAGCAAAAGAAAGAACAGCCGAACGAAAGAGAATTTCGTGGCTGTTCTGATTGCTGATATGACTCCCATGATGTTCACCATTATGGTAGCTTAAGCAGTTACTTAAACATCAACTCAGGCGCTAATTTAAAATACCCTTTCCTTACTTCACCTGCTCCTGTACATAATTCGGAAGCGCACCCTCATGTAACAGCCACAGCTCATGCAGCGCACGGGTACAGCCCACATACAGCAGCTTGGCATCCCATGCCAGCTCTCCATAATGTTTTTGGTCGGCATCCGCCACAATGACTGCGTCGAACTCCAGCCCTTTGGACAGGTACACAGGCAGAACGGACAAGCCGCCTTCGTATTGCTTTTTACCGCCGTCAATCAGATTTACATCTAACCCTGCATTCGTAAAAGCCTCATGCAGTTCCACAGCCTCCTTCAAGGTACGCGTCAGCACAGATACAGTGCGGTATTCCTTGGAAGAAAGCTCTTGCAGAGCGGTCAGCAAACTCTGTTCACGCCCTGATGTACCGTATGGCAGTGTACACACCGGATCGCCGCTACGGAATACCGGAACGGCCGTAATCCCGCCGCGAACCCCCTGCTCCAAAATCGTATTTGCAAACTCTATAATTTCCAGCGTTGATCTGTAGCTGCGGGTAAGTGCAAAATATCCCGTATGTTCTGGCGCAAAAAGAGAGCTCATTTCCTCCCACGCATGTACGCCACGGTATTCGTGAATCCCCTGTGACAGATCACCCAATATCGTGAAGGAATGCCCTTTAACAAACAAATCCAGCAATGCAATATGAAAAGGTGAGAAATCCTGCGCTTCATCAATGACCACATGGTCAAAGCGTTGAGACGATTCTACCTCATGAATCAGCACATGCAGATATACCAAGGCAGTAAGGTCCTCTTCGCGGATAACCTGTTTACGCAGGTCCGACTGTGTGGTCTTAAAAATAGCAGCAGGCAAAAAAGCCTTCAGCTCCGCAGCCGTGTCTGCGGGTAATCCTTTAGCTGCCTGAAAAAGCTGCTTGTAAAGCGTCAGCGCGTCGTATTGGGGCCATTTTTTAGCATATGCCTTTTCCCGGGACCCCGCTTTTTTCTTGCGTTCCTTGAGCGCAGCCGTCGAGGGCGATTTTTTCAGCTCCATTTCAATCCAACGATGGACTCTTGCAAGCACACGCTCCTTCCGCTTCGCAAGCGGATAAGGCTTGTATTCCTCATTGAACCAGTTCAAAATCTCCGCTCGCGGAAGCACTGCTCCATCCCATGGTGAAAAATCTCCCTCCGGCACCGAAACAGGCTCCAGCCGTTCCACAAAAGCTTGAAGAAGCTTCATGAAGTGAATCGAACCTTTGAAGCGTCCTGGCGCCTCATCCATTGATTCCGTTCTCAGGCTACCGCTCTCAAACCAATAAGCCAACGTTTCAGCAGGATCAGCTATAGGTAAATCCAGCCCCAACAGGTTAAGCGCCCAGTCCGCAAATGTACTCTGCTGAATATTTCCAACCCCCAGCTCTGGAAGTACATCTGAAATATAATCAAGAAACATATGGTTCGGTGCGAAAATAACCATCCTGTCCGCAGTTACCTGCTCCTTGTATTGATACAATAAAAATGCGAGACGATGCAGCGCTACCGTCGTCTTGCCACTACCCGCTACCCCCTGAATGACAAGGGCTGTATTTTTAGCCGCACGGATGATCTGATCCTGCTCGGCCTGAATCGTAGATACGATATCCCGCAATCGGTTATCCTTGTTCTCTCCCAGACGATAGACGAGAAATTCATCGGAAACCGCAGGCTCGTCGCTTTCACGGTTGTACGTATCGGCTACCCGTTCCAGTATTCTTTTTCGAATGACAACGTTGCGCTTTAGATACACCAAGCCCTCAATCGTTCCCTCAGGAGCCTCGTAGGACGCGGTTTCTTCACCGCCTGTAAAAGAATAAAACAAGCTGGCAATCGGCGCGCGCCAATCAATCACAAGCGGATACGCAGACGCTTCCTCGCGCTCCACTCCGATTTTGCCGATGTAGAGCGGCTTACGCTGTCCCCTGCCACGTTCGTCAAAATCCATGCGTCCAAAATAAGGCTCCTGCGCACTTTTTGCCAAAGACTGGCGTTTTTCCTCCCGCCCGGATTCCAGCACCTGCTCCGTAAAATCATGTCCCGTGTACACCGGCGTATTGCGAAGCCGTTCCAATCTGCGATCAATTTCCTCCATAGCAAGCGACAGCCTGTGCTGTTCTTCTTGATAGGCACTTTGAAACCCGTTCTCCATTTCAGTTACCTCCTAAGAATATCAAGTCTCGATTTCTGCATCCCATTCACTTGCTCCGACACAAAAAAAGGAAAGTAAGCGTAACACATTAACCCCAAAAAATCCAATCTTATTTCCTAGTACGCCCATTTCCATATACGAAAGACCTCTTATTAAACACGCAAATTAATGGATTACACTAATCCTCTAAAAAACCAAGGCTCACTTCTACACAGCTTCATTCACAATTATTTCTTTTCATAAAAAATCCCCTTACAGCAGTAGGTTTTACGAATTAACCTGTCTGTTGTAAGGGGAACATATCACTTTGGGGACAGCTCTTTTTCATTAAAATGGATCGGCTATGAACCGCATTGCTGTTATATTGCAGGTGGTGACAGACATAAATTTTCCAGCATAATTGTGACTGCCAGTAAATCAGCAGAGCCACCAGGACTAACATTCTTTTGCACAAAATCATCGTTCATTTGATGAATCATGGCGACACCTCTCTCTGACAAGATACCACCCGCCTCTAGCACCTGCTTGGCATATTGCTGGACATAGGTTAGCATCTCCCTATCGTGTCTACCAACGACATTTGTATCTTCGTTGACAACCATCAGTTGTAACAGGGTTTGAACACAGATATCATTCACATGGTATCGTTGCGATGACTTCAACTCACGATAGACGGGCAGAGCGTACTCTCGCACGGTTGGAAAGCCTGCTTCCACCTCACCACGTATACCCGTCATGCCCCACTCTTTGTACAACCGTTCGCCGACCGTTAAGTCTGTTGATTTTTCCAGGAATACAAGTTCACTCTCACATAAACCTTTGGTCATCTGAGCAATGGTCTCACAAATGATTTGTTCATCCAGCCTGCTAGCAGTTGCTCGTGTCGTACAACAATACGCAGCAGCAGCACAAATAATTCCTAGCGAAAAAATAAGGCCTTTATGTGTGTTCACCCCGCCTGTTGCGGCAAACATAGCCTTTTCGGCTTCCTGCCCCAAGGGACGTAGATTCGTAAATAGTATGCGAAGATCCTTTTCATGAAAGGAATCTCCTGCCTTTGTACATCTTTCAAAATAGCTGGAAAGTGCGACCGCACTAGACATAAACGTAAAGAAGTCCATATCCTTATGAGCACCACGATTAAACCGATCTACCAGTCCCGGCTTTGGGCTGGCGGAGACTTCTGTTAGCAACGCAAGGACAGCTTGTTGACCAAGGCTTTCACTTAATAGGTTTGTTGCAATCATACATACTAACAACCTTCTTCTCTGGATTTTTTAATGATGATGAACGATCATGCTCGTTTGGCTACTTGATGCTTTCGCGTATAACTGTCCACCAGTGCTTTGATAGCTTCCAGCAATTCGGGAAGTGCATGTGCTCTACTCCGTCCACATATATGCGCAGCCTGCTCACACATGAGACATTTTCGCTTGCCCAAGCCAAGTTCATCTCTGGAGATTGCCCTTCCATTGGGTCCAATCACATCCAGATCCAGTAATCTTCCTAGAGGATGCCCATCTTCAATCGCAATAACCAACTTCTTCAATATTCGCGCGTCTGCCTGAACGGCAACATATGCTCCTGGGCCTGTTAGCAGATCATACGCTTCATTGTGCAGCGATGTCATTTGGTTCACCGCCAGCTGACTCATCAAGATACGATAGCCTTCATGAAAAACGTATGTACTAGTTGGAGAGGACTTCTGTGGTCCTGGGATATTGATCGTCATGCTGATCAGAGCTACCGCGTACCTGCTGATCAATTGTCTTTGTCTATCTGCCCGGTTTTCGCGTGCCTGTAGCATTTCTTCAAGGGTAACCTCATACGAATACATGTTATGACATCTCCCTGATACGCCTGATGATTTCTCCAGCTTCCACTGACAATAAAAACTGATAGGTCGTGTCCGGTACAAGCTGCTTCACTTTATCCATTTGGCCCAGACGGATATACTTGCGGACCGCAGAGGCGCTGATTGCGTCCCCTTCCCATAGCAGTCGTGGTATTTCCTCTACTTCGATTCCAACGGAAGGCAGCATTTTTTTCATGATCGTGTTGTACCTGCGGGTCAAGACACAGCTTGGCTCCTGACCGATATACCGTTTTTGAATATTTAGCAACGGAGCTATATACTGGCTAAATATTTTTAAATCTAGTGATATATGCGTACTTGCTGCCTTTTCATCATTTTTGAGGAAGTAAGAAGGAAACGTTGCACCCGAGATGATATAGTCTTTGCCCTTGTGCAAGACCACATTGGCCAAATGTCTCACGCCTTCTTCCACTAGTCTGTATCTGGCATCTGATGGAAAAATGGATCGGTCCTCCCAGACTACAAAAAGATGTACCTTTCCCCAAACCGCCGCTGCATGCTCGATTAAGTGCAGATGTCCAAGTGTGAATGGATTACAGTTCATAACAATCGCAGCCGAAGGCACGAGATCGCCCGATTCCTGCAAAAGCTCTTGCTGATACTGTCGCACACCATCCCATCGGTTTTCCAACAAGACAGCCATGGAGGATTCCTCCATGATTGGATAAAAGCCGAGATCCTTGAAAATTTGTTTGTTTACTGGTTTTGTATAAATAAACAGGTGAGTCCTTCCCCGCCTGTATTCTTCATTTACTAAATGGCTAACGATTTGTGCTGATAGCCCCTGGTCTTTATAAGCTTCATCCACAGCAATGCACTTCAGTACACTGCCTGAAAAAGAACCCGTAGCGGCAATGTCGCTGCCATCTACAATTTCCATCGTATATTCAATTTGACGGTCTATTCTAAGACCTTGGCGCTTGAGGAAATCGCGAAGCTTTCTTTGAGCGTCTTCAGAAGCTGGATTTAAAATCTCTTCACGCAAATGTTCCATCCACATAGCCATAATTTATCACCGTTTTTCTGCATGGAAGTCAGAATAAGTAGAATGACGCATCCCACACTCTGCAAGCGAAAGGATAGGATGCGCATCCTATTTATTTGTTCTGAAAAGACAATGTCTTTATTTTCTTACAACACCGCTTTGTTCTGCGACGATTTTTACTGCTTTACTAACTGCTGCACTTACTCTTTTGTCAATCGCATCTGGAACGATGTAGGTATCATCAAGCTCCTCGTCTGTTACCAGATCTGCGATGCTTCTGGCTGCCGCTAATTTCATTTCCATCGTGATGTCCGTGGCTTTGGCATCAAACGCGCCTCTAAAAATACCGGGGAATGCCAGCAGGTTATTGATTTGGTTGTGAAAATCCGATCTGCCGGTCGCAACAATTCTTGCTCCGCCTTTGTGTGCTTCCTCCGGCAAAATTTCTGGAATTGGATTGGCAAGGGCAAAAATGATGCTTTCATTGCTCATGGTTTGCACCATTTCTTTTGTCATCACATCTGCAACCGATAAGCCGATAAAGATATCCTTGCCTTTGATGACTTCTGCAAGGCTGCCTGTTTCTTTATCACGATTCGTCAGCTTGGCGATTTGCTGCTGAGGTTCATTGAGAGAGGTGTCGCCTTCGACCAAGGCACCATTAATATCGCAGAGAACTATACGCTTCGCTCCTGCAGCAAGCAATAGCTTGGCGGTGGCAATACCCGAAGCTCCTGCTCCATTGATGAGGATGCGCACATCCTCCATTTTTTTCCCCACCAGTTTCAAGGCATTACATAACCCTGCAAGCACAGCAACTGCCGTTCCATGCTGATCATCATGATAAACCGGAATATTCAGCTTTTCTTTTAATTTGTCTTCAATATAGAAGCATTCTGGCGCTTTGATGTCTTCAAGATGAATGCCTCCAAAACCTGGGGCGATCACTTCAACCGTGCGCACAAACTCGTCTGGATCAGTGCTGTCGATACAGATAGGGTACGCATTCACCCCACCAAATTCTTTGAGCAACAAGGCCTTGCCCTCAATGACAGGCAGCCCTGCCTCAGGGCCAATATCCCCCAGACCCAGCACGGCTGTCCCATTCGTCAGAATCGCCACGGTGCTCCCTTTAATCGTGTATTCATAGGCTTTGCTCTTATCTTTAGCGATTTCCTTGCATGGCTCGGCAACGCCAGGTGTATAAGCTATCGCTAAATCCTCTTTACTTACGACCGGTACTGTCCCTGTAATCTCCAGCTTACCGTTTCTTACGCGGTGTGCCTGTAAGGCGGCTTCTTTTATACTCATAATTTTGTTTGTACTGAGCAGTTGCTCAATACTTCCTCCTCTTGGTTTATAATTTTAGCGTCCTTGTTTCACTTGACGAATTACATCAATTACGGAACCATCACGATATTTGATAACACCGACAATTTTATCTTCCCATTGAATCGGCTCTGGTTTGCCGACAATCCGCGTAGCCTTTTCTTGCAACTCTTCGATCGTGAAGACAGGGAGTTTGGCGACTTTGAAGCTAGCCAGGAGATCTTGGCGGAGAGGGTTCACAGCGATGCCCTGATCGGTAACCAGTACGTCAACCGTATGACCTGGTGTGATAATGGTATTTACACGATCAAGAATGGCAGGCATTCTTCCGCGAATCAGCGGAGCGACGATGATGGATACTGCAGCGCCTGCGGCAGTGTCGCAGTGTCCACCGGAAGCTCCACGGATGACCCCATCGGACCCGGTAATTACGTTCACATTAAAATTCAGATCAATCTCCAGCGCACTCAGCACAACAACATCCAGTTGGTGAGCAGCGCAGCCTATATTTTCAGGACTTGCGTAATATTCCGCACAAATTTGTTGATGGAATTTGTTCTTTCTCAGCGATTCTACAGCACGCAGGTCGAAGCTCTGCACGTCCAATAGCTTTTCAATCAATCCTTCTTCATGCAGGTCAACGATTTGTTGGGTAATACCCCCCAGCGCAAAGCTTGCTTTGATATTGGCGGCAAGCATTTTTTTTCGCAGAAATCTGGTAGTTGCAAGCGCAGCACCCCCGGAGCCGGTTTGCAATGAGAATCCATCCACGAAATATCCGGATGCTTCAATTACATCTGCCGCGTTTTTGGCAATTAACAGCTCCTTCGGATTCTTCGTGTAACGGGTAGCCCCTGAGACAATCCCCTTCTGATCACCGATGCGATCCACGACGACCACATAATCCACCTGGGTTTCAGGAATGGCGAATGGAGTGTTCGGATAGGAGACCAAATGGTCAGTGATCATCACAACATTGCGCGCATACTGGGCATCTACCATGGCATAACCCAGGGAGCCGCATGCCGATGGAGTTTCGTTTACGCTGGAAGTTCCGTTTGCATTGCCATATGCATCGCAAGAAGGAGCACCTAAAAAGGCTACGTCAATCGGGCATTCCCCTGATGCAATCGCTCTTGCACGACCACCGTGAGAGTTAATCGTCACCGGAATATCAAACCATCCGTAGGAATATGCCTGAGCCAGCTCGCCTCTAAGGCCACTGGTCTCGATTCTGCGGATGACGCCGTTTCGCACATGCTCTACCAACGGCGCATGAATATCCGTCAAGGAGCTGGCTGCCAGCACAAGATCACGAATACCCATTTTGGCAATTTTATCCATAACCATATTCACGATAAAGTCCCCGTTGCGGAAATGGTGGTGGAACGAGATCGTCATCCCATTACGCAAGCCTGTAGCTTCAATGGCTTTCTCCATTGAATCAATGATTTTGTTTTTGGCAGGATTTTGCTGGCGGTCTTTTAACCGCTCTGTATTTTTAAATTGCCCGTAAGTCGATTTGCGATCAAAGGGAGTTATCGCATCAAGTCCCTCAATAGCTAGAGGAATTTCTCTCCCAGCACCGTTTAGCATAACATTCACCTTACTCTACGTTTATTTTTGCCGCTTCCGCCAGGTCAAGTACTCTACGTGCACGTTCTACAATCGGACGGTCAATCATTTTACCGTCGAGACTGATCACACCTGAGCCTTTTGCCTCCGCTTCGAGACTGGCCTCAATGATCCGCTTTGATTTTTTGATCTCTGCTTCTGTTGGCGTATAGATGCGGTTTACAATCTCGATCTGACGTGGATTAATAATGGATTTGCCATCAAAGCCTAGCTGTTTGATCAGCTTCACCTCGTTGGCAAAGCCTTCCTCATTATTTACATCCGAGTAGACTGTATCGACAGCAGCAATGCCAGCAGCTCTTGCAGCAAATAATATAAGGCTTCGTGCTGTCAATAGCTCAATGCCTTCTGGCGAGCGCGTTGTCTTCAGGTCTGTGACAAAATCCTCCGCTCCAATGGCGATGCCGATAAGCCGTTTACTGGCAACCACAATTTGCGCCGCATTCAATACGCCCTTGCCACTCTCAACCGCTGCAAAAAGCTTGATTGTCCCATGCTCCATGCCGATCTTTTGTTCAATTTTGGTAATCAATTCATCCGCCTCAATCACGTCATCGGCGGTCTCCGTTTTCGGCAATCGAATGGCAGTTGGCTTCGCTCGTACAATCGCTTCAAAATCGTCTCTGCCATACGGCGTATTGAGTGGGTTTACCCTGACCAGCACCTCGGTGCCCCCGAAATCAAAGGTTCTCAAAGCTTGGTGAGCCAGCAAACGTGCCGCATCTTTTTCGTATAGGGAAACGGAATCCTCAAGGTCGATCATAATCGAATCGGCCCCATAGATATGGGCGTCCCGGATCATCCCTGGGTTATTCCCTGGAACATACAACATGGTCCTTCTCAGTTTCTGCATCTATTCCGCCTCCCATGGTCGGCAGTCGCCCTCGACCACTCTGCTTACGGCTGTCATTACTCTAGCCTTAATGGCGCAATCCAGTGCGCCTTTATCATTCGCGCGGACATATGCATGTTCAATGCCCATTCCTTGTAATGTTTCGAGAATCACTTTGCGAATCTGGTTCCCGAACTGGTTCTCTACGGTACTTTTCAACTCGATTTCAATACCTTTCGTCCCGTTCGGCTCGATGGAAATCGTAATATCGCTTGATTCCAATGTACCGGCCATGCCTACTTGCTGAATAATCAATGTCTACACCTCTTTTGCCAATTGGATGGTAGATACTCTCCATCTTCAGGATTGCAGAACCTTATAAATCATTTGTGCCATATCTGAACCTGCTACAGGCTTACACATGTATTCATCAATGATCAATCTCTCCTTGTATGCCACCACGTGATCCTCGACATAACCGGTAATCAGGATGATCTTCATACTTGAATTGATTACCTTGATACGTTCAGCCAATTCCGTACCAGTCAGATAAGGCATTGCCTGATCCGTAATGACCAGATCGTAATGGTTTGGAGATTTTTCAAACCGCTGTAATGCTTCCACACTGTCTGGTTCTGTCTCAACGTGGAAACCATATGATTCCAGTCCTCTTCTCATCGCTTTCAATACGCGCTGTTTATCATCGACCAAAAGAATGCGCTTTTGTTCCGAAAACACAGGGTTCATATTTATCTCTGTCTCTTTTGCTACAAACTCCGTTTTCGGCAGATATACCGTAAACGTACTACCCCTGCCAAGCACCGAATCCACGGTAATAAATCCTTGATGTTTTTCGAGAATGCTTTGGACGATATACAATCCAAGCCCCGTACCCTCTCCTGCCGGTTTGGTTGTGAAAAAAGGATCAAAGATTTTCTGCAAGGTGTCGTCACTCATACCTCTCCCCGTATCCGAGACAGATAAAGTAACGTAATCGCTGACTTCCAAGACGTTCTCGCGGATTTTTTTTACCTCTTGCAAGGGAATGGCATCCAATATGATTTTTAATTCGCCGCCGGCTGTTTTCATTGCTTGATAGGCATTGTTGCACAGGTTCATAATGACTTGATGAATCTGTACTTTATTTGCAAAAATAACGGCTGAATCTACCCGTTTTTTGAACACAGCATTCACTTTGGGCGAGAGAAAGGATTTTATGAGTCCCAGTGCCTCTTCGACCTGCTCTTCAACTTTGACCGGAGCATTTTTCTTGACCTTTCCACTCTCCAGCCGGCTCAATAGCAGGATTTCCTCAATTATCAATCTTGCTTTCTCGGAAGCATCATAAATCTCACTGACGTAATCATAAATTTCTTCAGTAGGTTCTATACTGCTAAGCATGATTTCTGCATAGCCTCTGATGGGAGTTAGAAAATTATTGAAATCGTGGGCAATTTCCCCTGATAGCGTGCCGATCAACTGCAGCTTCTGCGAGTGCTGCAATTGTAGATCCTTTTTTCTCAACAGCTCGTTTTTGTTATTCAGTTCCCGCAAATACCTCGTCTCGTATTCCAGAGCCTCTTTATTTTTCTTCGTCCTCATGATGATATAAACAACACAAGCCAACGTCAGGACGATCATTGAAAAAATCTCAATGGTTTTAATTCGATTTTGTGCAATCGGTTCTCTCACATCATCGTAGTTCATGGCGGCGGCAACCACCCAAAACGAGTCCCCGAGATGAACACGGGAAAATGCCTCGATCTTTTTCGTCTTGGTATAGAATTCGTCACCCCACCAGTACGAATGGTAGAAAGCTGAGCCTTGTTCCTGGGTAAGCTGCATTTTGAACAGTTGCTCCAGGTCGCGGTAATCAAGCCCCGGGTATTTGACCTTAATCGCTGATAGCGATAACCCGATATTTTCTTCGCTCGGGTGCATGAGATAGTAGCCTTGCTGATCCTTGACATGGATATAACCCTTGGTCCCCACGCGAATCGGCTTCAACAACTTCTCATACACAGCGTTTAGATTTACCACACTGATGAGCGCACCCTGAAATTTCCCATCGAGATAAACAGGCTGGAACAGATGCACAATATAGTGGCCTTGCTTCTCCAGCTTGGCACTTGCGATGAACGGCTTTTTTTCTCGCAGCCCCCTTTGAATATCATCCTTGATTAATTCATAGGCTTTCATCGCATCCGTACGATTGCGCTTAGGAAAAGTGTGTACCACTCTCCCTTCCAGGTTCACCTGGCTAATCCGATAGATGCTATCTTTTTTGGCGATATAATAAGCAGATAGGTTTTCGTCAATCGCAGCGTCATTCTTATTTGCTATGGCGAGCGACATCTGACGGTTGCCTGCCAATATTTGCAGCGTGTGCATTTGTTCGTCGAAAAAGGATTCAATAGACGTGCTGTTTAACTTGGCAATCGTTAGCAATTGCTGCTGCTGCTGTTCAATTACGGTACGTTCTCCGTCCATATACGAGCCGTAGGCCATCCACAGCAGAACTAGAAAAGAAATCGGAAGCGCTAGCATAATAATGAATGAAAAATGGCTTCGATAATGAAATAGTATCTCTCGTTGGAATCTCATCCTGTTTTACCATCTCCATCGAGCTCGTAGCCCATCATTCCCTAGCCCTAGTACTAGGGCTAGTTCGCTTCCGATTATATCAGTCATTCACGTTTGTCTACTAAATGGTGTCTCAAGACAACTTCATTGTAATGGCAAGATCTTAAAGTATCCTGTCAAATTATTAATTTTTTTTAAGATTTCTCTACCTTAGTGTGTAAGGTATCGCAACAGGAAAATAGCAAGTGTTACCGTTGCTGCACCACCGAGACGTGTAGATACTTGGGCAAATGGCATGAGTACCATTCTATCGGCTGCAGAAAGAATCGCAACATCCCCTGTTCCACCTTGGCTGCATCGAGTAGAAGTAATAATCGCAGCTTCAACCGGATACATTTTCATCCACTTACCAGCAAAATATCCACTCCCAACCACGGTTAATACAGTTACAAAAATGGTGATAAAATAAGCAGGGCTAATTACAGAAATCAATGCCTCCCATGGTGTTTTAGCAACACCTACCGCAAGCAGGAGCGGGTACGTTACGGCGATAACAAAGAAACGTTGCATCTGTTGCGCTCCGTCTTCAAGGAATTTTGGCAACCAACCAAAATATTTGGCCAGAAATGCCGCAAAGAGCATTACGATCGGACCAGGCAGACCAACTAACTCAGCAGCTAAGGTACCTACCATGAAGAATCCGATAGCTAAAATTGCTCCGGCAGCCATTTGGTAAAGATCAAGCGGTTTTTTGTTTTTATCCTCTGCAAGTCCCAAAACATCGCTATCCCCTGTTTTGAGTAGCGTGCCGTTACCGGTAAGTTTTGGTTTTCTATCCCCCAATTTTTTCAACAAGCCGGACAGGATAATAGCACACAAGCTACCCAACATGACCGCAGGAATAACCATGGCAAATTGTTCACCTTGGGTCGAACCTAAAATTTGGGCGTAGCCGATAGAGAGTGGAATCGCACCTTCACCAACGCCTCCCGCCATGATAGGAACAAGGATGTAAAACAAGGTATCATACGCAGGGATTCCCAAAGCCACACCTGTAAGCAAACCGACGCCTGTTCCGAGAATGGATCCGATCGTCAAAGGGACAGCCAATCTAACGACCGCTTTTATCATGAGTTCCCGGTTCATACCAAGGATGCTACCAGCGATAACAATTGCGATGTACACATACAGGAAATTGGTATTATCCATAAAGACAGTAACGGAATCAATTGCTGACTGCGGGAGAAGATGAGCATACACCATGTAAGAAGGAACAAACGTTGCCATAATTGCAGCGCCGCCGATATCCTTCAGAATAGGGATGCGCTTTCCAATCTCCGCCAGAATAAAACCATACAATACCATGACAGATACGGCCCCAGGCATATCATTACCGAGCTTTCCGGAGTTCATCAGCATGTAGACAACAGCCATAAACGGGATGTAAAGGCCTACAGGAATGACCCCTCCAATCTTGTAATTCAATACCTTTTTCCATTTGGACTCTGTTCGTGGCTGTAGCTTAAGCTCTGCGGCTTCTTGTAGATTATTAGTGACCACTTGATCGCCTCCTAGATGATCAATCTGCGTTTTATCCTCGAATCGATCACTAGCCTAGGTTTTCACAAGACTTTGTTGTAAAACGCTTTTACTCATTGGATGATTCGAGATAACTAAATTGTAAAAAGCAAATCTTAAAGTATTCTGAGTAATCCTTAAATGTTTTTAAGAACCATGTGACAAAAATATGTCAGCGTTTTCAAGAAAAAAAACTACGGTTGACTCATTTACTAACACAGCTTGTTCAGCATTTTGCATAACTCGATTCCCAACGCTCGTAAGACCAATATATAGACGAACTAAAGCGTTTTGATCTATATATTGCTGATTTGAAAACTCTCTTGGGATTTATGCAAAATGCTCTGTTTTCAACGTGTTTGAGGTAGGCTAAAGGATCTCGACGAGCACGACAAACTCACCGCAGCGGAGAATATGTTCATTCCCGCTGCGGTGTCCCTTGGTTCGTCGGTGCATCGTCCTGGTTTGACTAAAAAACGCTCATAGTCATTATTCGTGTGAGGGATTTTGTGTTCGGTTCATGGTTATGTATTCCCTTTTATTACTAAATTAAGGATGACCAGAGAAATAATCAGCCGTAGAAAAAAAGCCCCCCGGGTCCATCGGCGTGCTTTCAAGAGAACGTATACAATTGGATAGAAGTATATAGTTAATCTATCTTTCAACGGAAAAACGATACCCGATTCCCCAGACGGTTTTGATATATTTCGGATGAGTGGGATTTTCCTCAATTTTGGTCCGCAGGTGTCTGATATAAACCATAATCGTATTATTATCGACAACCGTATCTTTCCAGATATTTTGATATAGCTGTTCTTTCGAGAAGACCTGATTGGGGTGCTCCATAAAAAATTTCATGAGTTGTAATTCTTTTGATGACAACGCGATTTCCTGATTATTTTTTTGAAACGTATAGGTATGATGATTGAATAGAAATGGTCCCAACGCAATGTGTAAGGCTTGTTGTTTTGATTCCTGAAGCTGGCGATATCTTTTAATCTGGCTCTTTACCTGAGCACAAAGCACAAGAGGACTAAATGGCTTGGTAGTATAGGCATCTGCCCCAAGTCCAAGTCCAATAATCTGATCTGTATCTTCTTTTTTCCCGCTCAGAAAAATGATTGGCGTATGGATGCCCATATTACGCGTTTGACCAAGCACATCATAGCCATCAACATTCTCCATCATAATGTCCAGGAGGACGAGATCGAATGGCTCCTCGCTAATCATCCGCATGGCTTCCATACCGTTTTCAGCCTGAAGCACAACCATTCCATCGCCTTCAAGAACCGTTTTAATCAATTTTCTGACAGCGTTTTCATCATCAACAACCAATACTCTCGGTTTGCTCATTCTTGACCCCATTCCTTTCTAAAAGTCCTCTTACGAAAACCCTTTTTAACAATACAAAAAACAAAACGCACCCTATGGGTCGAAACGCTTATGGTACTTCAAGTATAGCCATTGTGAGCAGACTCAATCAAGACACACACCTTGGCTACAGTTGCTACGACTCGTCGGGTAGCGCACTTTATAATCCGTAGGAAGCATGTGGGTGAGGGAAGAAAAATGGTTTTCGGCAATCCCACGATACAGCGTGCTTGCGAAAATGCCCAGCTCTCTCACCACTTGGGCGACAGCTTTCCCTTCCTCCTATTCTCGCTTCTCGGTGTCCACTTTTTAGTCTAGCATCATTTTAGACAACTCTATATGTTGTATGTCATACAGCTTCAAGAAACTCCCTGATTCCTTGTTGAATATCTTTATAAAACCTTTTCGTCAATATTTTGGAAAAACTAACTCCGCCCACTTTGCTGTTGTGAGTGTAACATCTCTAGTGCAGTGAAGTGCACTCATGGTGTTGATCTCATGTTTTTGAACTTTGCCCTTGACCTTCCCGGCCCTTTCACAAAAGTATGGACCCTTGCGGCACCAGCGAAGCGGCCTCAAACGCGCTCCATACTCCTCTCCCTCACACTTCCACAAACTGCTTCTGAGCCAGCTCGCGGTATACCTGATGGGACTCTATTAACTCGGCATGAGTTCCTGCCCCGGTTACCTTACCCTTGTCCAACACAATAATTTGATCGGAATGAACCACAGTAGACAAACGGTGAGCGATAACAATCGTCGTACGACCTTCCATCAGATTCGCCAGTGCTTTCTGCACCTCATGCTCGGAAGAGCTGTCCAGACTGGATGTAGCCTCGTCCAGCATAAGAATGTCCGGGCTGCGAAGAAGCGCACGCGCAATAGCAATCCGTTGACGCTGTCCGCCGGAGAGCTTCATCCCCCGCTCACCCACCTCAGTCTCATAGCCCTGCGGTAAATCCATAATAAATGTATCCGCATATGCCATCGTGGCTGCCTGTCTCACTTCCTCCAGATCAGCTTCCCGTCCCAAGCCATACGTGATATTATCTCTGACCGTTCCGGTCATCATCGAGCTTTCCTGGGACACATAGCCGATTTTGGAGCGCCAGGAGGATAATGTATACAATGATATCGGCTCGTCTCCATAACGAATCTCTCCTGTATCTGGTACATAAAAACGCTCCAGCAACGAAAACAGAGTAGACTTGCCGCTCCCGCTCGGTCCGACAAATGCAGTTGTCCGGTTAGCCGGAATGACCAAGCTGGCATGATGAAGAACCTCTTCACCTTCAGTATAGGAAAAGACAACATCACGCAGCACGATATCTCTGCTCTCTTTTGTCGCCTCCTGCTTCAATTCCAGCGGCTCCTCTTCATGATCCAAAATCGTCTGAATTCGTTCCGTTGCTCCTACCACCTTTTGCAGACGCGAATATAAAGTTGTGAACTGGGCCATCGGTGTAATGACCTGAAACAGCAGCAAAATAAAAGCTACCAAATCCCCGGCAGTCAGCACGCCCGATGCGACGCGAACACCACCAACACCCAAAATAATAACCAGCACGGCGGTCAGCAAGAAAGTAGAGATAGGACCAACAAGGGCCAAAATACGGGATTCCTGCAAGCCAAAGCGGAACATCCGGTAAATACGATCCTCCCCGGCCTGTGCTTCCCTGCTTTCTGTCCCGTACGCCTTTACCAGCCTGATTTCTCCGATTACCTGACTCAGTACCGAGGTCAGATCAGCCATCTCATCCTGCTGCTTTTTGGATATACGGTACATTTTCCTGCCCACCGGAAATAAAATCAGCGCTGTTAACGGCACGATAGCCATGATAATAAGTGTCATAACCCAATCCAGATAAAACAACAAAGCGATACCGCCAATAATGGCAATCACGTTAGAAATCAGATTCACAAGATACTCCGTAATCAGGTTCATAATCAGACTTGTATCATTGGTGACACGACTCATCGTATCCCCGGAACGATTCCGATCAAAATACGGAATGGGAAGAGACAAAATTTTATGCCATAAGCGTTTGCGCAAATTAGCGACAATTTTGTGTCCGGCATAGTTCAACATATAAATGGAAACCGCTGAAGCCACTGCCTGAAGCACAAAGGCCCCCAGCAGGCCAAAAATGACTATACGGTTCAATGAAGAAAAGGTTAAACCGTCGATCAGTCCTTTGGTCATCAGCGGTACAATTAAACCGGCAATCGTCTGGATCAAGGTCAGAATCAGGGCGATCACGAGAATGGCCTTGGGAGGATGTGCGCTTGCAATCAATTTGACAAATCGGCCCATGCCAGCCTTATCGGGTTTTTTATCCGGCTTTTCCTTCATTAGGTCCTGCTGTTCATCCCGCTGTAGATGATGTTCCTTTTCCATAAACCATGTACCTCGCTTCCTGTCTAACCATTCTTGTCCAAACAACAACACCCGCGCTGTGCGCGGGTATGAACAGTACAGCCTAAATTTGAGTTTACTACACCAGAGAATGAAGCACAAAGTTAGCCACAAACAATACTGAAATGATATACAATGCGACAGGCACTTCCTTGCCACGCCCTGCTGCCAGTTTGGCTACGGGGTAAGCAATAAAGCCAAATGCCATTCCGTCTACAATGCTATACGTAAAGGGCATCATCACCATGACCAGAAATGCAGGAAACGCCTCGGTAAAATCACTAAAATCCATTTCACGGACATTTTGTACCATCAGACCGCCAATGATGATGAGCACGGGCGCAATGGCACTATCCGGAATGTAAGCAAGTAACGGAATGAAAAAGAAGGTTGCCCCGAATAAAATGGCAGTGACCAGCGGCGTCGCTCCTGATCGACCTCCTGCTGCAATACCAGCCGTCGATTCCGCAGCCGCTACCGCCGGACTGCTCCCTAAAATACCGGCAAAAATATTGGTTACCGCCAACACTCGCAAGCTGTTCTTGAACGTATCCGGTCTTCCGATCATGTTGGTCTGTGCAGCAATCATCCCAATGTTTTCGAACAGAACAATGAGCAGTAGCAGAAAAACGGCGATCCAGAAGGCTACTGAAACGATGCCTGAAAAGGATAGCTCGCCAAACAATTGCCCATACTGCCGCACTGTTTCAGAGGTTCGTACCCCGCTTGTTGGTTCTACAGCTCCCAGCACGTAAGCAAGTCCTGTTCCTGCCAAAATACTAATCAGCAGTCCTCCCTGAACGTTGCGCACAAACAGCACAATAGCGAGCAGCAATGTTACACAAGCCGTGATTACCTTTGGATCATTAAAATGGCCGATCGCGACAAAAGTCGTTTGGTGAGCAATCACGATGCCGCTTTTTTGCAATCCAATAAAGGTCAGAAACAAGCCAATTCCTACCGTAATTCCGTGCTGTAAATTATGGGGAATTGCCTGGCTAATCAGCTTGTACAAGGACGTAAATGCAACAACGGCGAATAAAATGCCTGTAATGGTGACCACCATCAATGCTTCCTGCCAGCTCAGCTTCATAGAGTGTACGAGCGTATAAGTAAAAAAGGCATTAATCCCCATCCCTGGTACAACAACCATTGGGGACTTTCCGCCAAAGGCCATAAGCAAGCAGCCAATAATCGACGTGAGCAGTGTACCCAGCATAGCTCCTTGTAATGGAATCCCGGCATCTGCCAAAATGGTCGCATTGACCATTACAATATATACAACGGAAAAATAGGAAATGGCACCAGCGGCCACTTCCTTTTTCCAATGATGCTCGGGTTTGAAACCGAGACTTCTGGACCATAGTCCACCCTTCATACCAAAACCCTCCAGCAAGTTGTTCGATCTGTACCTACTAATTTCAGACTTACACGCCAGCGTTGTTTAACAAATCCTTGACAGCCACACTGACCATGATCAATCCTGCCACGGGAGGTACAAAAGCATTACTCGCAGGCGGCTGCTTCGCCTTCCGGATCTCAGGTGCGTTCGCAGGTACGATTTTTTTCGTAATCTCTTCACGCGGCTTCATCGGTTCCTCATCCGAAAATACGACCTTGACGCCTTTTTTAATGCCTTCCTTACGCAGCTTGGTGCGGATTACACGGGCAATCGGATCCATTTTCGTTTGGGAGATATCCGCCACTTGAAAACGGCTTGGGTCCATTTTATTGGCCGCGCCCATACTGGAGATCATCGGTATACCCCGCTTCAAACATTCCTTGATCAAATGGATTTTGTAAATAATCGTATCCGAGGCATCCAGCACATAATCCAGATCGTACTTGAACAGCTCCTCATACGTTTCTTCCGTATAAAACATGTTCAGTGCAATCGCTTCACATTCAGGATTAATCAGCTTTACACGCTCTACCATCAGATCGGCTTTTTTTTGGCCTACCGTTGTCGTCAGCGCATGAATTTGGCGGTTAATATTGGTAATATCTACGACGTCTTTATCAATCAAAATGATTCGACCGACACCAGTCCGCGCCAGCGCTTCTACAGCAATGGAGCCGACACCGCCGATACCCAGCACGGCTACCGTGCTATTTTTCATAACCTCCAGACCCTCAGTTCCGATGGCCAGCTCTGTTCGTGAAAATTGATGCAGCATATGGTATATGCCCTCCCTCACTGATTTTAACTCTATACTTCAACTTTATGCATACAAACCACGAACCCATTATCCATAAGAGGGTAACGGGTTCATGGCATTTTTCTTAGCTATTCACAGGCCCCTATAAGGTACTTGTAAAATCAAACATTCATCTTACGCTTTAGGAGCAACCGGCTTCGGAGCAAGACGGATATGAAGCTGCTCCAATTGAGCTTGATCCACTTCGGACGGTGCATCCATCAACAGGTCAGTCGCATTGGCTGTTTTCGGGAATGCAATCGTTTCACGCAGGTTTGTACGACCCGCAAGCAGCATCACCAGACGGTCAAAGCCGAAGGCAATACCGCCATGTGGAGGCGTACCATATTCGAACGCATCCAACAGGTAGCCAAATTTTTCTTTAGCTACTTCTGGCGATAGGCCGAGAGCATTGAACATTTTCTCCTGAACATCGCGTTTGTAAATCCGCATCGAGCCGCCGCCCACTTCGTAGCCATTCAGCACGATATCGTAGGCTTGGGCACGAACTTGACCCGGGTCTGTGTCCAAGACGGCAAGGTCTTCGTCCTTCGGACGAGTGAACGGATGGTGCTCTGCTACATAACGTTTTTGTTCTTCATCGTAGCCGAGCAGCGGGAAGTCTACAACCCATGCAAATTTGTATACGTTGTCGTCGATCAGACCCAGTTGACGGCCAATTTTCAGACGAAGCGCGCCCAATACATCAGCGACTACTTTTTTGTTATCCGCAGAGAAGAGCAGCAAGTCGCCTTCTTCGGCTCCCGTACGCTCTCTCAAAGCTTCGATTTCTTCCGGTGTAAAGAATTTAACGATAGGCCCCTTGAATTCGCCTTCTTTTACTTGAATCCAAGCCAGACCTTTGGCACCATAACGTGCAGCATAAGGACCCAGATCGTCAATTTCCTTGCGGCTCCATGTGCCACAGCCCTTAGCATTGAGAACTTTAACCTCGCCGCCTTTTTCAATTACAGAAGCAAATACCTTCACGCCGCTGCTTGCCACGATATCATTGACATGAATCAGCTCAAGGCCAAAACGCAGATCCGGCTTGTCTGAGCCGTATTTGTCCATCGCATCGGCATGAGTAATCCGTTGGAACGGCGTTTCCAGTTCTACTCCAACCGTCTCTCTGAACAGCTTCACCATCAGTTGCTCCATCATTGGCAGCAAGTCATCCTGTTGCATAAAGGAGGTCTCAATATCGACCTGTGTAAATTCAGGCTGGCGGTCAGCACGCAAATCTTCATCACGGAAACAACGTGCAATTTGGTAGTAGCGTTCTACCCCACCCACCATCAGCAATTGCTTGTAAAGCTGTGGCGATTGCGGCAAGGCGAAAAACTCACCATCATGCACACGGCTTGGCACCAGATAGTCACGTGCACCCTCTGGAGAGCTTTTTGTCAAAATCGGTGTTTCCACCTCGATGAAATCTTCACCGTCCAGGAAGTCACGGAATACTTTTGCTGCTTTGGAACGCAATTTCAACGTCTGGTGCATTTCCGGACGACGCAGGTCCAGATAGCGGTATTTCAAACGCAGCGACTCATCCACTTCCACGCCATCTTCAATGAAGAATGGAGGTGTTTTAGCTGCATTCAATACTTCGATTTCCGTAATACGTACTTCAATTTCACCTGTAGGCAGGTTCGCGTTAATGGTTTCTGCATCACGCTTGACCACTGTACCCGTAACCTCCAGAACGTATTCACTACGAACACGGTCCGCAATTTGCAGCGCGTCACCAGAATATGCCGGGTTAAACACGATTTGTACAATCCCGCTGCGATCACGCAGGTCGATAAAAAGTACGCCTCCCAGGTCACGACGGGTTTGTACCCAACCATTCAATGTAACTGTTTCTCCGATATGTGCATGGGTTAATGCCCCACATTGATGACTCCTTTTCATAATACACACTCCTGTTTATATTTTAGTGGTTGATAATATCTGATCAGCCGAAGGAAGTTCCACCCGACTGAATGTTGCTCGAACTTCGATACATATCTGTTCTGTTTGTTTCGTGCTACTGCATCACAGGTGATAATTAAAGATGATCTGAGTTTTAACCCAGCTCTTCCACCAGTTGATTCAGCTTGACGGTACGCTGCTCGCCAGTTTCCATATTTTTCAGTGCAATTTCACCACGTACCAGCTCATCCTCGCCCAAAATCGCAGTATACCGCGCTTTAAAACGATCTGCTGATTTCATCTGTGCCTTCATTTTGCGACCCAGATAATCTCGCTCAGCGGAAAATCCGGCTTGGCGCAGCTTGAACAACTGTCTGGTTACTTCCGTTTCTGCCGCTTCACCCAACGCCACCATATATACATCCAGCGGCTTGGCTTCGTTCAGTTGGACACCCTGATGCTCCAGGATTAGCTGAATCCGCTCCAGTCCGATACCGAAGCCAATACCCGGCTGATCCGGTCCGCCCAGATCGCCAACCAATCCGTTGTAGCGTCCGCCTCCACCGATGGTGTCAATAGCTCCAATCCCTTCGGCTTTGAATTCAAACGCGGTCAGCGTATAGTAATCCAGCCCCCGTACCAAGCGCGGGTTGACTGTATATTCCACACCCATAGCGTCCAAATTTTGCTTCACCTTCTCAAAATGGTTGCTTGATTCCTCGTCCAAGCTATCCAAAATGGAAGGCGCACCGCCAAATTTGTCCTGGTCATCCTTGCTATCCAGCACGCGCAACGGGTTACGCTCAATACGCGCTTGGCTCTCTTTGGTCAATGTATCCTTGATCGGCAACAGGAAATCCACCAGATGCTGACGGTAAGCTGCACGACTAGCTGCATTGCCGACTGAGTTAATTTCTACCTCTACCCCTTTCAAGCCCAGCTCACGGCAGAACTGATACCCGAAAGCGATAACCTCTGCGTCCAGTGCAGGATCTACTGCACCTAAAGCTTCGATACCAAATTGGTGGAACTGGCGCTGACGTCCAGCCTGTGGACGCTCATAGCGGAACATTGGACCGATATAATACAGCTTCGTTACATCCGGCTCCCCGTACAGCTTGTTCTCCACGTAGGAGCGAACCACGCCTGCTGTCCCTTCCGGACGCAGAGTCATACTGCGTTTTCCCTTATCCTCAAAGGTGTACATTTCCTTTTCCACCACATCCGTTGTTTCACCCACACCCCGAACGAACAAATTCGTTTGCTCGAACATTGGTGTACGGATTTCACGATAATTAAAGCGGCGGCTAATTTCGCGGGCTTTTTCCTCGACAACTTGCCATCTTTCTACATTGCCCGGCAGCAAATCCTGCGTTCCCGTTGGTTTTTGAAAGGCCATTAACATATCCCCCCGTCTGTGTATTTCTTGTTTCAATATAAAACAAAAAATCCCTCGCCCTGTTAAATTAACAGGGACGAGAGATTGTCGTTTACGAATCACCCGTGGTACCACCCACATTCCGGAGTTTGCCTGGACAACCAGCGTAAAAACCGCTCAGTGCCCGTCAGCATTGCGCTGACTCCGCTCATACGTATAACGCCCGTAACGCGCAGTACGGCTATTATGCAGGATCATCGGCTATTTGGTACAATTACCATGTACTCTAAGCGTATATTCCTCAATTGTTCGCCGTCTGTTCTCGGGGAAGTCATTCGTCCGCTCATCAAGGGAATTTTTACAGCCTGGAAATTCCTCTCTGCACTTGTGGGTTCGGAGTACTTGGTCCCGTCATCAAATCATTTTTCATTATTTTATGATTTTAAAGAACCGCTTCGACAAAGTCAAGACATTCCCTTCACAATAAGACAAATAAGTCCTATAAAAAGAAAATAACCTGCGGAAACGGTCCGCAGGTTCAAAAGATATATCAAAAGGGGGTCATGCTGTTATTATAAACAACGAATATTAAGGAATGATGTTTCGAATGTTACATTTGTATTACAGCCGTTTCTATAACAACTGAATTCCTCATTTTGTCGACAAACCTGTGACGATTTTTTCAGCTTTAATCCAGCCGTGCTACATAACCGCGATTTGAACGAAGCTTATAAATGACCTCATCGTAATCTGCATCATTCACCTTCGCGGACAATACATACCGCAACTCATCCTGATCACCGTTAATGTAGACGTCTGTCGCATGAAGTAGGCCTGTGTCGTGATCCGTCGTTCCGCTGCGGTCTTCGTTCAAATCCCTGCGTGCAGTGTCACGGTCAGCCTCGCCATTCTCCGCCTCTGGAATAATGTTCTCACCATAAGCCCCAGCGACAGGTATCGCCGTGCCAGCAGTGCCAGTGTTGTTATAGGGTAACATTGGGATTAATACCCGCGCGTCCCTGCCGAGCGCATCATCCAGCGCACCTACCTCCAAATGCTCCGTTCTATAGGCTTGCAGCGAGGCTCTGGCGCCCTCAGCTTCGTCCTCAGTGCGAAAATAAGCCTGAATTTGCTTTGCCATACCAAATCCTCCTCAAAATGGGATTGTACAGGCATGAATTCCAGTGGAATTTACAGTACCTTCAACAGCTCACGCACAAAAGCAGGCTCATCTTTAGGTGTACGAGACGTAATAAAGTTTCCGTCCACAACCGCCTCGCGATCCTCAAAATGCGCACCCGCATTAATCAAGTCATCCTTCAAAGGAGGATAAGCTGTAATCGTCCGTCCCTGTAACAAATCAGCGCTCGCCAAAATTTGCGGACCGTGGCAAATCGCGCCGATCGTTTTCTTTGCTTCATTAATTTCAGTCACAAATTTTAGAACATACGCATCCAGACGCAGATTTTCCGGGGATGATCCGCCGGGAATAACGACAGCATCATAGTCACTTGACTCCACATCCGCAATGGCCTTTTCGATGGTGTAGCTTGCTTTTCCCTGCTTGCCGTTCACCTTTTCGCCTTGTTTTAGCCCGATAATATCCGCCTCATGTCCGGCTTTCTTTAACTCATCGTAGGGCACTTGCATTTCGGAATCCTCAAATTGGTCGGCCAACAAAAACGCAATTTTACTCATAATCGTTCAGATCTCCTTTCCGATTATCCTCAAGACGAGTTGTAAGTTAAGTTTGTAACAATTTTCATTTGTCTACCACGCTTTGTTATTACCCGCTTGATCTATTTTTATAACAATTCGAAGCAGTGAAAAAGAAAAAGGAGCCTCTCGGCTCCTTCCCTACCTGCGTGGCAAAGCGCCACGTCCCGGCTTGTCCATAGCTGATGCAACATGCTGCAATAACGTATCACTCTCACGAGCGAGGCTGGTTGCCTCCTGAATGCTACCGGGAAAAAAAAGTGCAGCAGTTCGATAACCGTCCATTTTCGGGGTTTGACGCATAGTTTCGTCTCTCCTGTCACCCTTAAAGCTATCCATCTGGCTAAACACCAGCGGAGATGACATTATCCTCCCCTTGAACGGTCATTTTATACTGCTCCAGGTTACGAACGTTCGCTATCCAGAATCAGCGTTACCGGACCCCAGTTGGTCAATGACACATCCATCATGGCCCCGAAAATTCCCGTCTCGACCTCCAAGCCTTTTGCTCTTAGCTGACTGTTGAAAAAATCATACAGCTTCTCTGCTTCCTCAGGCTTGGCCGCCCCCATGAAGTTCGGTCTTCTGCCCTTACGGCAGTCACCATACAGCGTAAACTGAGAGACGGACAAAATAGCTCCGCCAACATCCAGCACACTGTCGTTCATTTTGCCTTCAGTATCCTCAAATATACGTAATCCCGCTGTTTTGTCCGCTAAATAAACGGCATCGGCCGCCGTATCTCCCTGACCAATACCAACCAGCAGCATCAATCCGGTTCCGATCTTGCCGACCACCTTTTGATTAACCGCTACCTGAGCGTCTTTACAGCGTTGAATAATAATCTTCATCGCCTGTCCGATGTCTCCTTTATCCTTGCCCTTTAAAAGCCTCCTACAGGCACGCCACGTCTCTTTTAGCAACATAACGTGGTCTCTATACCAAAATGCGTTACAAAGGCTGTAAACCTATTTTCATACCCACATGGTCTATTGCATAATCCGGTGAACAGTGTACACATCTTTCACCCGTTTGATTCGTTCAACAACAGAGTGCAAATGATCCGTATTGCGGATGAGAATCGTAATGTGAATCATCGCCATTTTATTTTTGTCTGTACGGCCTGTAACGGCTGAGAAGCTGGTTTTATTTTCTGAAATAGCCTGAAGCACCTCGTTCAACAAGCCGTTACGATCATGTCCCGTAATCTCAATATCGACGCTGTAATTCACTTCTGCGGCTTCTTCCCACTCAACCTCGATCACACGCGCCTGATCTTCGCCTGTACCCGAAGGAATATTAGGACAATCCGTGCGGTGAACAGATACCCCGCGTCCACGTGTTACATAACCGATGATGTCGTCTCCAGGCACGGGATTACAACATCGTGCAAAACGTACGAGCAAATTGTCGACGCCTCTGACACTGACACCATTGGTCGGTGTTTTTTTCCGTTCGCCCTGCGGCTTATATTCCTTGACCTCAGACGTCAACTCAATCAGTCGTGCCTCTTCTTGCTCCCGGCGCAGCTTCTCGGTTAGACGTGTACAGACCTGCGCTGCTGTAATCCCGCCAAAACCGATGGCAGACAGCATATCCTCGATATCGTTAAAAGAAAACTTTTGCGCAACTTCCTGAAGCTTGTCGTCGCTCATCCACACCGAAGGCTCTATATCGCGTTTTCTCAGCTCGCGTTCCAGATTCTCACGGCCTTTTTCGACATTCTCCTCACGCTTTTCCTTCTTGAACCACTGCTTGATTTTACTGCGCGCGTGAGAGGACTGAGCAATTTTGAGCCAGTCCTGACTAGGTCCATAGGAATGCTTGGACGTCATAATTTCGACGATATCGCCGGTTTTAAGCCGATAGTCCAGCGGCACAATTCTTCCGTTTACCTTGGAGCCAATTGTGCGGTTCCCGACTTCGGTATGGATCCGGAAAGCAAAGTCCAGCGGAACCGATCCGGCTGGCAGCTCAATAACCTCTCCTTTTGGCGTAAATACAAAAACAAGGTCGGAGAAAAAGTCCATTTTGAGCGATTCCACAAATTCCGACGCGTCCTTCGCCTCATTTTGCAACTCCAGAATTTCGCGAAAAAAGGTGATTTTATCCTCAAAATTGGTGTTATTCGATCCATTTCCTTCTTTGTAGGCCCAGTGAGCCGCGATACCGAACTCAGCAGTACGGTGCATATCCACCGTGCGAATCTGTACCTCGGTTGGTTCGCCATTCGGACCTACTACTGTCGTATGAAGGGACTGATACATGTTGGCCTTAGGCATGGCAATATAATCTTTAAACCGCCCCGGCATCGGCTTCCACAATGTATGGATAATGCCCAGTGTGGCATAGCAGTCCTTAATGTTATCCACAATGATCCGAATCGCCAGCAAATCATATATTTCATTGAATTGCTTGTTTTTCGTCGTCATTTTTTTAAACACACTGTAAATATGCTTGGGACGCCCGGATAGATCGGCCTGAATGCCCATCTCTTCCAGCTTCTCAGCGATGCGTTCTATAACGTTATCAATAAACTGCTCTCGCTCTGCCCGCTTCTTATGCATCAAATTGGCGATGCGATAATATTGCTGAGGATTCAGATAGCGCAAAGCAATATCTTCCATTTCCCATTTAATCGCTGAAATACCCAGTCGGTTCGCAACCGGACAGAAAATTTCCAACGTTTCATAAGCGATCCGGCGCTGGCTTTCCTCAGACTGGTATTTCAAGGTGCGCATGTTATGCAGACGATCTGCCAACTTGATGACAATGACGCGAATGTCCTGTGCCATGGCAATAAACATTTTTCGATAATTTTCGTTCTGTTGTTCTTCCTTGGAACGGAACTGGATACGCTCCAGCTTCGTCAGACCATCGACAAGCATCGCACATGTATCGCCAAAATGCTCGCGAATCTGCGCCAAAGACACCGTCGTATCCTCCACAACGTCATGTAAAAGAGCGGCGATAATGGAGATGGTATCCATCTGCATATTAACGACGATATCAGCAACCGCAAGCGGATGCAGAATATAAGGTTCACCGGACTTGCGAGTCTGGCCTGAATGGGCCTGCTCGGCAAAATCGTAGGCTTCCCTGATGCGGATAAGATCTGCTTCTCTGGTATAGGCCCCGGCCTTTTTAAGTAATTGCTCTATCCCCATTCTGCTCTATTCCGTGTCCTTTCTATGCAAAATGGAACCCGCCGATCAATGTCGCGCAAAGGTTCCCTTTTAAAAGTGATTTCCTACAATTATGACGGTTACCACGTCACACGTCAACTGTTACAGGTTTGGTATTGTCGTGTCATTCCGACACATATAGGTCAATGAAATCAGGATTGTTGGCGAAATGAAACGAATTATATTGAAAAAAATACGAAAAGTAATTAATGTATATAAGAATAATTGAAAGAACTAAGGAGTGAACTGCGTTGCAACGCGAAATTCAAGTTAATGAAAAGCTTCCGGCAGGACCCGGGTTCCTGCTCAGCGTACAGCATTTGTTTGCCATGTTTGGCAGTACCGTGCTGGTACCGAATATCTTCGGTGTCGATCCCGGCATGATTTTGCTAATGAACGGAATTGGCACCTTGCTGTACATCTGGATCTGCCGTGGCAAAATTCCCGCCTATCTCGGCTCCAGCTTCGCTTTTATCGCTCCAGTTAGTCTCGTGCTTAAAAATAACCCTGGTGGCAATGGTTATGCCATGGCCCTCGGCGCTTTCATTGTTACAGGTATTATTTTCTGCCTTGTTGCGCTGGTGATCAAATATGCCGGAACCCGGTGGCTGGACGTTGTATTCCCACCGGCTGTCATGGGCTCCATCGTAGCCCTGATTGGTCTGGAGCTGGTTCCGGTTGCAGCAGGTATGGCAGGCATTATCAATGCCGATCCCACCAAAGCCTGGACCCCGGATCCCAAAACCATTACCCTTTCCCTTGTTACACTAGGTGTCACTGTTCTGGGAGCCGTGCTGTTTCGCGGGTTTGCCAAAATCATTCATATTCTGATTGGTATCGTGGTGGGGTATGTCCTCGCTTATTTTATGGGTATGGTAAATACGCAAGCAATTGCGGATGCTCCTTTTTTCGGACACCCTGCAATTACCACTCCAGTATTTAACACCTCGGCTATGCTGACGATTCTTCCAGTCGCTCTGGTCGTTATCGTGGAGCATATCGGGCATTTGCTTGTGACTAGCAATATTGTCGGACGCGAGCTGTCCAAAGATCCCGGCCTGCATCGTTCGCTGCTGGGTAACGGTATCTCCACAATCTTTTCTGGTTTTGTTGGCTCAACGCCCAATACTACCTATGGTGAAAATATCGGTGTCATGGCTTTAACGAAAGTGTACTCTGTATGGGTCATTGGAGGGGCCGCTGTCATTGCCATCCTATTGTCCTTCTCAGGCACCTTCTCGGCGATTGTTTCCAATATCCCGGCTCCGGTCATGGGCGGCGTATCCTTGCTGTTGTTCGGTGTCATCGCTGCTTCCGGTCTGAGAATCTTTGTGGAGCAAAAAGTTGATTTCGCCAAGCCGACTAACATGCTGCTTGCTACGATCGTACTGGTCGTCGGAATCAGTGGTGCTACACTCACTTGGGGCGCTGTTACCCTCAAAGGTATGGCGTTGGCTACAATCATCGGGATTCTCCTTAGCTTGTTCTTCAAGCTGATTGACGTACTCGGCTGGTCCAATGATAAAACTCAGGAACCCTTGACAGAAAAAACACCGGATTGATGACTGTCCCATCACATTAAAAATCGCCGACTCCATGGGCTGCGAATGAACACCACCTGCCAAAACGGCAAAGCGTGTTGAGCCACAGCCCATGGAGAACGGCGATTTTTTTATTGCAGCGCCTGTATTTTCAAACAACATCACACACGAAAATGGGATACCACCTGATTGAGCGTGTCAGAAACACCTGTAAGCGACTTCGCTGAGCTATCCAGACTTTCCAACGCTTTCAGTTGCCGTTCAGATCGTTCGGAGGCTTGCCCAGCACGTTCAGCAGAAGCTTTTGCAATATCGGCAAGGTAACTAATAGATGCCGCAACCTCCTCTGAGCCTGCTGACATTTGCTCCGAAGCCGATGAAACCTCCTGCACTTCAATCGCCACCTGCTGGATATCCTGATTCATCGCAGCAAAGCGATGCTCGACCTCCTGCAAAATTGCCACCCCTTCATCCATCTCCAGAGTGCCCTGCTGCATCCCTTCCATTGCTAATTTCGTTTCTTCCTGCATGGATCGAATTCGACTCGTAATTTGCTCCGCAGACTGACTGACATTTACAGCAAGCTTGCCAATTTCTGAAGCCACAACAGCGAACCCTCGGCCATGCTCACCCGCACGTGCTGCCTCAATAGAGGCATTCAGCGACAGCAGCTTGGTCTGCCCGCTAATTTCCTGAATGATTCCGATAATGCTGCCGATCTGGGCCGACCGTTCATTCAACGAACCTACTACCTTGCCTGCTTCATCCATAGATACCTTCGCTTTGTGCATTCCTCGGGTGACCTCGGTCAAACGTTCATTTCCTTGATGAGCCTTATGTTCAATGCCTGTGGTAGCTTCAGATACCTGCTGTATGGATTCGGCAATACGTTGAACGCCAACAGCCATTTCCTCCATCGCAGTCGCACTCTCTGCCGCAGCAGCCAACTGTAGTTCTGCGCCTTCTTTTACCTGAGCCAGCTCGTCAGCATTGTGCTTCGCATCCTCAGCTGCGCCAGAAATATCCCGGGAAATAGTTGAGGATACCATCGTAATCACGCCGGATTCTTCGCTCAAGCGACTTACCATCCCCCTTGTAGCAGCAATCACCTCATTGATTCCCTCTGCCATTTGACCAAACTCATCTTTACGATGATGAGATACTTCAACTGTATAATCTCCAACGGCCATGCGATTCGTCATCTGCATTATTTTTTTAATCTCTCTGACCATCCCCAAATTGCTAACCAGCAAGGCCCCCATGATCAGCAGGATTCCGATAGCACTAACAATAAGGAGCAGCTTAAGCATTTCGTTCGCAGGACGATTCAACTCCGAATCCGGCAGCAGCACCCCAATTTTCCAACCAGTTTGCGGTATTGTATCGTACAATATCCGATAATCCTCATTCCCGATGGACGCGGATATCTGTCCGGAAGCACCGTTTTGGATAGCTTGTGCCGCCTCCGCAGTCAACACCTTTGTTAGCGGCTCACCTTCTTTGATCGATTGTAGCCCCGATGACAGGATCGCTCCATTCTTGTCCATCAAAACCGCTCTTCCTTGAGCACCGAATTTCATCCGTTCAATATAGGCTTGAATACTCGCCATACTTAAGTCACCCGTAATGACACCCATCAGCTTACCTGTTCGGTCATAAAATGCTTTTCCGGCAGTAATCATATTTACTTTCAGTTTGGAATCGTAAAATGGCTCCGTAAAGTTTATATCTTTACCTCGCTCAACAGCCCCTGTATACCACAACTTTGCTAAATAGTTATATTGGGGATCATCATATTCAGTCGTTTGCTTCATCTGTTTACCATTTCTATACACATAATTGGATCGATATGTCGTATCAGGCTCATACGCATCCTTGGCGAAAAAAACACCCAGACCATAGGTCATATCATTCAATTCCAACTCTTGTTCATACAAATGTCCATAATCTTCAATTTTCGTTCCTGTCCCCAGCTGTTCTGCACTCTTGGCCAGCATGGAGACAAGTAAAGCATGCCGATCCACATTAGCTGCAATATCTGCTTTAACTCCCGACAGAGAGTGGGTAGCATTCTGGCTAATTTCCGCGTCCAACTTTTGCTTGGCGAAAAAGTAAGACAAAAAACTGATTAAAATCAAAGTCAGAAGCACAAGGGGAACCAAGGTAGAGAATGTTCGTGCTTGTAAGCTTTTAAATTGAAATGTACGCAATATGACCACCCCTGCCCCTTTTTATTGTTTATCGACAATTCGTTCAATTTTTTTATAACGATTTTCGTAAATGAATTGAAAGTTTATGTTAATTACATTTCTAACCAAAAACACATACCTAAACAAAAATAGCCCGATGGAGCAACTCTTTTAGAAAAGAGATGTTCCATCGAGCTATTTAGGTTATTCATGCTCAAATATTTCCCGGGAAACCCCCAGGCTTTAGAGCCTTAGTACGTAATCAGCGTAAATACATCTACGTCAGGCAATTTCGCTCGTCCATTCAGATCAGACAGCTCAATAAGAAAAGCAGTCCCTACCACATTTCCACCAAGCTGACGTACCAAATTCACTGATGTAGCGATGGTTCCGCCTGTAGCAAGCAGATCATCCGCAATCAAAACATTTTGTCCAGGCTCAATTGCATCCTTATGCATAGCCAGCATGTCCTTGCCGTATTCCAAACCGTATGCTTCCTCGATAGTCTCACCAGGTAGCTTGCCACTTTTACGGATGGGAATAAAACCAACACCAAGCGCATAAGCCAAAGGCGCACCTACAACGAATCCCCGTGCTTCGGGACCTGCAATCAGATCAATTTTCAAATCCGATACCAGTTCCTTCATATCATTGATTGCCTTGCGGTACAGTTCTCCATTTTTCATCAGGGTCGTAATATCCTTAAAACTAATCCCTGGTTGTGGAAAATCGGGAATCACCCGAATATATTCTTTGTAGTCCAACTTAGTTCCTCCTACTGTAAACTTCTAATTAGTATGTCCAGCCTACAACATTGACTTTGAGGGTACGCCTCAAGACGCGCCCTTCATAAGCGACATAATCCAGCTTGTCATCTGGGTTGTATCCGCATCCAGCAAATAACGCTCCATTTCAGCCATATCATGCAATTCCTGATAACGTGGAGAAGCCGTTAAATCTCGCTTGGGTGGATTGGAAACAAAACAGAATCGCCCTTTTGTACGGGTTATAAACTCAAGCTCCTCGAAAATATCCAGCACTTTAGATAGCATTCGTACTGAACAGGAGCATTGACGGCTAAGAGCAGGCAGCATTGCTTTTTCATCCACAGGCTGCGTCCCTACTTGGGAAAGCACAACGTAAATACGCTTGAACAGCTCCCTGTCCGGGCTGACGAGTCGACCGCCTCGTTCACTGATCGAATGAAGAAGAAACACATTCTCCACATCTTCAAACGTAGACCACAATGCCTGCAACTGCTCTGGCGTATCCGGTGGCTCCAACACGAACAGTGACTTTACAGAGTGTTGCGTATCCCTTCGATCATCACCGGGAGTAACGCCGCCCTCCTTATCATATACCCATATGGATTCGGCGTTCACTGGACGAGACGGACGAAGCCTGGACGATGGATGCATCACAACAGCAACGTCATTTTTCCGTTCTTCTATACGAGGATGAAAAATCTTAAGCCCCCGCTCCAGCTCAGCAAAAGGGTCCGATACACCCCGATAATCAAAAATTTGCGGAGCCTGTACACGGATATCCTGCATCATCAGTTGGAGGGAGCGTTTGCCGTTCCATTCGTTAATAGATAGCTCGCCCATCAGATCAAGCTCTGTTTGCTGCTGCAAAAAATCAGCCAATTCACCACGCCGGAAGGCAATCGCATCCAGCGATAATCCGTTCTGCTCCAGCAACAGCTTTACATGATTTTTCTCACGCCCCATTTTACGGGCCTCACGCAATTGAAGCCCCTGTAACACGA
This sequence comes from Paenibacillus terrae, assembly GCF_005217525.1. Taxonomy (GTDB): domain Bacteria; phylum Bacillota; class Bacilli; order Paenibacillales; family Paenibacillaceae; genus Paenibacillus; species Paenibacillus terrae_C. Next base: position 201,556 of record NZ_PNXQ01000018.1, read on the forward strand.
AACGTGGAGAAGGGTTCCCCATACCAAAGGGCTGGAGTAACTCCAGTTCTTCAACCACCTGTATAGATACCTCGTCCAGACGACAGACCATATCTGCCTCGGCTACAGGAACGAGATTGTCTGGCGTCAAAATGGAAGCGGCATAGTGATTTAACCGTTCCTCAAATGATGCCAGATTGTCGCGAGACAGCGTCATACCCGCAGCCGAAGGATGACCACCAAAGTGCTCCATCAGGTCATGACTGTCTGTCAGAGCACTATAAATATCCAGGGCCGGAATAGAACGGGCAGACCCTTTGCACATTCCTGTCTCTGCATCTATGCCCAGAATAATGGTTGGACGATAATAGCGATCCAGCAACTTGGATGCCACAATCCCCACGACACCCACGTTCCAGCCTTCACCAGCCAATACGATGACAGACGGCAGAATGCCTCCATTCAGCTTGGCTGCCAGTTGCTGCTCGGCTTGCTCCACAATACGTTCAACTACTTGCTGACGCTCCCGATTAAGTAGATCCAGCGCATGCGCGAGCTGATCAGCTTCTTCCTCCTGCTCTGTCGTCAAAAGGGAGACCGCCCGTCCTGCATGATCCAGACGTCCGCTGGCATTAATCCGGGGAGCCAAAGCAAATGCAATGTTGACAGAGGTCACTGTAGACATATCCACACCCGCTACCCCAAGCAACGCCCGAATGCCCGGAAACGCAGAGCTTCTCATAGACTGAATCCCTCTACGTACCATCGACCGGTTCTCACCATGTAACGGCATCAGATCAGCTACCGTACCGATAGCAGCAATTTCAAACCATTCCTCGGGTACTTCACCCAGCAGCGCCTGTGCCAGCTTTAGAGCGACACCTACACCAGCAAGACCCTTGAATGGATAGGGACAGCCGGGTAGCTTAGGATTGATCAGAGCATATGCTTCAGGAAGCACAGCAGGAGGCTCGTGATGGTCTGTAACAATAACATCTATACCCAAGGTTGCCGCATAATCGATTTGCTCTAATGCACTAATTCCCGTATCCACTGTAATGACGAGCGTAACCCCCTGCTGGTTAGCCCAATCAAGGGCATGATTGTGCAGTCCATATCCCTCATTGGAGCGGTGCGGAATATAAATATCATACGAAGCTTTCAGGAAGCGCATAAGCTGAATCATCAACGACGTACTGGATACCCCGTCCGCATCATAATCACCATAAATTAATATGTGTTCGCCACGTTCTAGCGCCTGACGGATCCTCGGCACTGCCTCTTTCATGCCCAGGAGCAGAAAAGGGTTGTGTATGTCGTCTGCACTCCCGTACAAAAAACGGTTTGCTTCCCCGGCCGTAGTGACACCCCGATTCACTAAAAGCTGGGACAACAATGGTGAAATCCCCAGCTCTTCCGTCAACGGCTGAGCCGCTTCCAGGCTAACCTCCGGGGTCTTCCATCGGTACTGCGAATGAAGCAATCCTATTCACCTTTCTTTCATAGTCGCCCTGCTATTATTGCAGCAAGGACGACACATCATTATCCGGTAGTTCATGATTAGACTTGTAAGGATACCCGGCTTGATAAGAAACGAACTGCATCTGTACATGGGTCACCTGTGGAAAACGTGCCAGTAGCAGATTTTTTGCCCGATCAGCAATTTCCTGCGCTTCTTGCACAGTAATCCGTGGGTTCACGCTAATGGTTACATCCACAGTTATAAAATGACCTGCTTCCTGTGCATGCAGATGCTCAACTGTTACGATACCATGCACCCGCTGTATCGTCTCCATAAAGCGTTGTGAGTCTTCCTCACGCAGAGGTTGTGCAGGAGCCGGATAGGCGGTATTCAGTACCATCAGATATCCTTTACGCAACACCAGACAGGCTACCAGCAACGCAGCAGTCGGGTCAAGATATAATAATGCAGGCCACTCCATCGCTTCGCCTGTCATTGCCCCAATCATGCCGATCAAAGCAATCAGCGATGCATAAAGCGAATACCGTTCATGATTAGCGTACAAATCTGCTTCAGCCTTATGACCGTGTTTAATGGAGTAACGGTATTGAAACTGAAACAGCGACTCTCTCAGTACCAAAGCAGTGAAAGCGGTAATTAGTGCATACAGACCTGGAGCCTGCGGATCTGGACTGCTTAAAGTACGAACAGCCGATATGCCCAACTGAAGACCACTCATTAGCACCAATATAGCCAGCACTACCGATATGACAGTCCGGACTTTTTCACCGTTTCGCAACCGTGCCAGTATACCATGCTCTGCTGCACCTTTGGAAAACAAAAGCTCTTGCAAACGGGAAGCACTATCCGTAGCCGTATGCAGCGCATCACCCATCAACGCCTTACTGTTTGCCGCATAACCGACGGTTCCCTTTAGAACAGCCAGTGCAAGATTACCCACAATCCCGCTCCACGCCGCAGTTTCCAATGATCGGCTGCGTTCGCTATTCACAACGTCTCCCCCTCAATCCTGAACTGACAATTTCCCGGTAATGCTCCATTTCAAATTCTCCAAACCTTAGAAAACCGCGCCCATGCAGACGCGGCTTTCTCTTTCATTCATACTGCTGATGTTAAACATAATTTAAGACTTTGCAGTCTTGGCGGCACCACCGCCTGCTGCCGGAGACTTTTGTTTTCCTTTCAAAGCTACCCACAACGGGCTGGCAATGAAGATAGAAGAATAAGCACCGAACAACAAACCAATAACCATTGCAAGCGAGAACATCCGAATCGACTCGCCGCCAAAAATGAACAAGCACAAGGAGGCAATAAACACAGTAAACACCGTTGCAAGTGAACGAGTCATCGTCTGTGCAATACTGTGATCGACCACCTGTTCCAAGTCGTCCCTGGACTTCTTCTTTGCAAATCGTAAATTTTCCCGAATACGGTCAAAAATAACGACGGTGTCATTGATGGAGAAGCCGACAATCGTCAGAATTGCCGTAATAAAGGTCAAATCCACCTCAAGTCGGAAGATGGAGAAAATACTGATAACGAGAAAGGCATCATGCAACAGCGAAACAATGGCTGCGATGGCAAACCGCCATTCAAACCGGATCGAGATATAAGCAGCAATGGCTACACAGGCTAACAAAATCGCCCATATTGCATTTCGCTCCAGCTCTTGCGCCATTTCCGTATCTACCGTATTAACCTCAAAGGAAGCCTTCGGATCAAGCTCTTTATTGAAAGATGTTTTAAAATCATTCACTTGCTGATCCGTCAATACCTGCGAAAAGCGAATACCAAAGCGCTCTTTACCCGGCGTATAATCCACCTCTTTGCCGATACCCTTCTTGTCCAGCAAAGTTTGAATCTGTTCCTGTGTAACTGCTTTGGTCAAATTGACATCCACATTGGAACCGGAACGGAAATCAACACCATAATTCAAACCGAAAATCGACAAGCTCAAAATACCAAGCAGCGTGATAATAATCGAGAACGTGTAAAACCACTTGCTCATCTTGATATATTTAAAGTCCCATTTAAAGCGCACTGATATCACTCTCCTTCACACCAAAATACTTGGGCTTCTTCACAGCATCCGCTTTAACCAGCAGATTGAGCAAGAAACGGGAGAAGAAGATATTCGTCAAAATACTGGTGACAATATCAACGATGAGCACCAGAGCGAAACCTCTAACCGAGCCTGTTCCCAGACCGAACATAACAGCAGCCGCTATAATTGTCGTAATATTGGCATCCATTACGGTACGGAACGAGGCCTTACTACCTGCGATAACAGAAGAACGAATCGTTTTCCCTGTCTTGATTTCTTCTTTAATCCGCTCATACGTAATGATATTGGCATCGACCGCCATCCCGATCCCCAGCACGAACGCTGCGATACCCGGAAGCGTGAGTACAAACCCGCCTAAGTAGAAGATGGCAAGCACCAGCCAGGTATGAACGATGAGACAGAAGCTGGCAACCAGTCCCGGTACACGGAACATAAAAATCATAAATACCAGAATAATGATCGAACCGATCAAACCGGCATGGATCGTTTGATTGAGTGACAATTGACCCAGTGTAGCGCCTACACTCTGAGAATATTTTTCCGTCAGTTTGAGCGGAAGCGCACCTAGGTTAATCGTATCGGCCAGCTTGTTCGCTTCATCACGAGTGTAGTTTCCTGTGATCGACGCACTGCCATCCGTCAGTTCTCCACGTACCGTAGGTGCAGAAAGTAATTCCTGATCCAGGAAAATAGCCAACTCTTTGTTCAGAAGTCGTTTTGTAATTTCAGCAAACTTGGCTTTGTCTTTCACTTTGATACTAATTTCAGGTTGGTTCAGTTGGTCAAAGCCGACAACAGCGCCGTTCTCCACAAAATCATTACCGCGAAGCTCAACTTTGCTGTATTGGCCCGGCTTTTTAGCATCCGCTGCCGTTGCACTGCGGAACGTCAGCTCGGCAGGCTTTTTCAGCATGGAGCGGACTTCTGCCTCATTAGATACACCAGCAAGCCGCACACGAATACGGTTGGTGCCCTCCGTTGTTACTTCCGGCTCAGTCGTACCGAGCGCATTAATCCGTCTCTCCAGACTTTGAGCTGTTTGTATGAGAGACTGTCTGGTTACACTCTGCCCGGCTTCCAAAGGCTGGGCTTCATATAAAATTTCAAAGCCTCCCTTTAAATCGAGGCCTAGTTTTAAACTGTTCAGCAGGCCCGGGCTTGTCCCGACCATAACACCAGTGGTTATGAGCACGACCACGATGAAACTTAGAATTCTCTTCATTCCGTCCCATGTTCCCCTTTCATTCTCAATATTCCTATTATAGCTACCCCTCAAAAAGCAGTCAATTTGAACGCAAAAAAAGACCCCCTTCTATTCGAAAGTGGAGCCCCGTAATGCGGACATTGTCAAATAGTTCATAAAGCTCGTCGCTTTAAGGGAAAGTATATCGTTAACGAGCTTGTGCAGCGGAGGAATACCCTCCTTTTCATATTTATGGCTGACACAATTCCAGACGTCCTTGCTTGTGACATGCTCATAGCCTACGAGAATCAACTCGTCCGCCTTGCTTTGACACAGCATCTCAATTGCGTCATCCCAATCCTGCTCATCCAGCTCTTCCATACCCACGATGGCCGTTCCTCCTCCCAGCGACTCCGGTTCCGCAGATCAGCAATTAGCGGGGTTATTGACTGCTTTATAGAACATTTCTGCCCTGATCCTGGAAAACCCTTCTTTTTCGTCGAAAATAGCCGTAAACCAACAATATATGCATTCATTTCGATCGTCAATAGCAGAATTCACCACTCCTTCTCTTGTTGTCCTGATCCCTCTGCTTTCAGTCGGAAAAGCTTGTCATGAACATGGACAGGTCCAGCATATCTTTTACAGTAACACATAAACGCGGAATTCATTTTTGGGGAAGAGGGAGTTGCGATTGAAAAAGCAGACATTCATCCATGGAGCAGTTATTTTATTAGCAGCTGGAATTATCAATCGGCTGCTGGGTTTTATTCCGCGAATCGCGCTCCCGCGTATTATCGGTCCCGAAGGAGTCGGCTTGTACCAACAGGGTTATCCCTTTTTTATCGTGCTGGTAACCCTTATTACCGGGGGCATACCGCTTGCCGTAGCCAAGCTAGTAGCCGAGTCTGAAACTGCGGGTCAACCCGAAATGTCACGGCGTATTTTGCACACCAGCCTGCGCTTCACTGTTACACTTAGCCTGCTGGCCATGGTGCTCTGTCTTCTCTTTGCCCCCTGGATTACAAGCCACCTGCTGACAGACAGCCGTGTTTATTATACATTTGTCAGTATGAGTCCGATGATTGTCATTGTTGCTGTTTCCTCTGCCTACAGAGGCTATTTTCAGGGAAAACAAAATATGATTCCGTCCGCAAGCTCCTCCATTGTCGAGACTGTCATACGCATTTTTTGCGTCATCTGGTTTGCTTACCTGCTCCTTCCACATGGCGTGGCCTATGCTGCTGCAGGGGCGATGCTCGGCGCGCTGGCGGGTGAACTCATTGGCATGATTGTTCTTCTATGGCAATACAAATGGAACCAGCAAAAAGGTCATATACCCCTACAACCGGAAGTTCCTCCATCTTCAGGTGCTCATTCCGAACAACCGTCTGTTTTGTCACGACTTCTGTCTATATCGGTTCCCGTAACAGCCGGAAGACTTGTGGGATCGTTGTCCTATTTGCTCGAATCTATTCTATGTATGCGTAGCCTGGCCGTAGCAGGTATTGCCACCGGAGTGGCAACCGCCCAATACGGGGCCATGCAGGGTATGGTCATTCCAGTGTTATTACTGCCCGGTGTTCTCACCAGTTCACTGGCTGTTTCCCTTGTACCTTCTTTATCCGAAGCTGCTGCCAAGGGACAAATGACAGCCATTCATAAGCGATTGCATCAATCCCTTCGGCTTGCTTTAGTTGCAGGAGCCCCATTTGCTGTCATTATGTACGTATTGGCAGAGCCTCTGTGCCTGCTGCTCTACAACAATGGCGACATTGCGGGCATGCTTAAGCTCATGGCTCCTTTTGCTCTTTTTATGTACATTCAGGCCCCGCTTCAGGCAACACTTCAGGCTCTGGATCGTCCCGGAAGCGCCTTATTCAATACCTTTGTCGGAGCCGTTATCAAAATCGCGCTTATTGTCTGGCTTGCTTCCCAGCCTCAATACGGTATCTATGGAGCAGTCATTGCCATTTGTATCAACAGCGCCATAGTCACCCTTCTGCATGGCTTCAGTGTAAGCAGACTGCTTCGGTTTCGTGTGCGGCTGCTTGATTTCTGGAAAACCGGAGTCGGCATGATTATCATGGCGGCTGCCGTCTTATATGCTTACAGACATCTAACGGTTTTCAGTCAAATGTGGCTGCAATTTCTTTTCGCCGCAGGCTTGGGCATTATTCTGTACCTTTTTCTGATGACTCTGACCAAAATGATTGACTGGGACAATCTCAACCGTATCCCCATCCTGAGAAGATGGTTTAAGGCATAGCAGGCTTAATCCGAGGATTCCCCAAAGGCAGGCGGCGTAATATATACATCGCCTTTATGGTTAACCGAGCACAAGAAAACATCCTTAAAATCTTTATGTCCTTGAGCTTGAATCTGATTTTTAAGCCAAAAACGGTTCATATCCATACGCTCCAAATTCCGATCCAGCACTTTGCCATCCATAATCAACGGAATGGGAAGGCCTTCATATCTAAACTTCCCGCCGATTTGAGGCGAAGGATGGACTTTATTCTCCTGTTGATCGTTGTTTATCAAATTCGTTTGTTCTAAATTTGGTTTCTGCTTTTCAGATTCACTATCTCCAACGTCATCATCTTTACTTATGACCGTGAGCTTGCCTGTCGTTTCCAAAATAACATATTCTACATCGTTCAAGCCTTCGATATTTTGTTCCCGAAGTTGTAACAGCAGATCATCTAAATTGTAGCGTTGCTTCAGCATTTCTTCCCTGTTTATTTGTCCATTGGAGAACAATACACTGGGCTTACCATCGAACAGCAGCCGCAGACGCCGACTTTTAAGACTGAAATACGAAATGCCGATCTGCAAAATCAGAAGCACGCCCAAAGGAATCAATCCTTCATACAACGGACGTTTTATATCTTCCAAACTGAATACAGCGATTTCCGCAATCATAATGGATATCACGAGGTCAAAAACAGATAATTTTCCGATCTCCCGTTTACCCATTAAGCGCATAACCAGAAATACAATAAAATACATGAGCAATGTTCGAAATATATGTGCAAAAATATCGTGACCCAACATGTCCGCCTCCTCTCCTGCTTGCAACAAGACATTCGCCGTTCATTGTACACGTATTCTGACCGTTTCTCATACCAACCATACAAAATACAAAAGGTTAAATTATTCAAATAAAGACAAAGACTGCTTACGACTTGGTACTAAGCCGGGAGGCTTGGCCATAGAATTATAATAGTTCAAACCTTGGTACAGGAGGAATTATCAATGGAGCTTATTCGCCGCTGGTGTTCGTTTCGTCTGGCCCATCCCATTCTATCCGGTTTGTTTTATGCTTTTGCATGGATGCTGTTTGGCGCATTTATCCTTTCGCTACTCTTGTGGCTGACACAGATGCAGGAACAGGATTTATCGTTGTATACGTACATCGTTCATGCATTCGCCATGGTATCTGGCGGCTTCGTCGCTGGTAAAAGATCCACGAACAAAGGCTGGTATCAAGGCGGCATTACAGGCATTTTGTATGGGCTAATCGTGCTGCTGGTCGGTTTTCTGGCACTGGATGCAGGCATGAACGCCAAGGATCTTTTGCATTTGGGAATTGCCTTTATCATTGGAGCCGGGGGCGGGATGTTTGGGATTAACCTGAACAGATAATCAAAGTGTATGTGGCGAAACAACACAAAAAACCGAGCCCTTCTCAAAGGCTCGGTTTTTGCATGATATGCTAATATTCTATGATTTGGAAACAACTTCCTCGGAAGCTGCATCTTTAGCAATCGCATTGCTGATCGCGCTGCGATCAAAGGTTAACTTCGTAACATCATTCACACGCAAAACGACCACATCATCCGTAATCTCCATAATTGTACCGTGAAGACCTCCGATTGTAATCACTTTATCACCCTTTTTCAAGGCTTGAAGCATCGTTTGACGCTGCTTCTGTTTTTTCTGATTCGGACGAATCAGCAAGAAATAGAAGATTACAAACATCAGAGCCAGTGGCCAAATCATTTGAAAAAGCCCCCCAGCTCCACCGGGTGCAGCTGCAGCTGTAGCAAATTGGAACATATTAAATCCCCCTTTCGTATACTCTCCCCTAAAACTTAAAAACCTTTATCATTATCATGAAGACCGTACTGCTCAAAAAATTCATCGCGGAAATCAAGCAGTCTGTCATCCATAATCGCTTGTCTGACATTGCGCATCAATTGAATTAAGAAATGCAAATTATGATACGTTGTCAGTCGGAGCCCGAAGGTTTCATCGGCTTTAATCAAGTGTCGTAAGTAAGCACGTGAATAATTACGACAGGTATAGCAATCACAAGCCGGATCAAGCGGACCGAAATCTCTTGCATATTGGGCATTGCGAACGACAAGACGACCTTGGCTGGTCATCGTTGTCCCGTTGCGAGCAATTCGTGTTGGAAGTACGCAATCAAACATATCCACACCACGGATAGCGCCTTCAATCAAGGCATCCGGAGATCCTACGCCCATCAAATAGCGTGGCTTGTTAGTGGGAAGCAGAGGAAGCGTATAATCCAGCACTTCATACATCAAATGCTTCGGTTCGCCTACGCTCAGTCCACCAATAGCATACCCCGGGAAATCCATGGAAGTCAAATCCGCCGCACTCTGCTTGCGCAGATCTTCATGCATCCCTCCTTGAATAATGGCAAACAACCCTTGATCATGAGGACGCGCATGCGCCTCCAGACAGCGCTCAGCCCAACGGCTGGTGCGTTCCAACGATTTTTTCACATACTCATATTCAGCTGGAAAAGGAGGACATTCATCAAAGGCCATCATAATATCGGAGCCGAGCGAGTTTTGGATTTCCATGGCCACTTCTGGCGAAAGAAACTTTTTATCTCCATTCAAATGAGAACGGAAATGAACGCCCTCCTCCGTAATTTTACGCATTTCACTCAATGAAAACACTTGAAAACCGCCGCTGTCCGTTAAAATAGGACGATCCCAGTTCATAAATTTGTGCAGCCCGCCCGCTTCGCGAATAATATCGTGACCAGGACGAAGAAACAGATGGTACGTATTACTCAAAATAATTTGAGCATCCATCTCCTTCAGTTCCTCAGGACTCATCGTTTTAACCGTAGCTTGTGTCCCTACAGGCATAAAGGTCGGTGTCTCAATAACCCCGTGAGGTGTATGTACACGCCCGAGACGGGCTCCCGATTGCTTGCAGGTTTTAATATGCTCGTACCTTATTGCTGGTGCCATATTTTCTCTACCATCCTTAATTAATAAATGAACATTGCGTCCCCAAAGCTGAAAAACCGATATTCACGGTCAATCGCCTCCTGGTAAGCATGCATAATATTCTCCTTGCCCGCCAATGCGCTGACCAGCATAACCAATGTGGATTTAGGCAAATGAAAATTCGTAATCATCGCATCTACCACACGGAATTCATAACCTGGATAAATAAAAATCTGCGTCCATCCGCTGCTGGCCTGTAATAGTCCGTCACCGAATGTATTACCCACCGTCTCCAGCGTCCGGCAACTGGTTGTCCCCACCGCTACGACTCTTCCGCCACGCGCTTTGGTTTCATTCAGCACATCTGCCGTTTCCTGTGACAATGAGTAATATTCTTCATGCATCACATGCTCTTCAATCGTATCCACAGACATGGGTCTGAACGTTCCTAAACCGACGTGAAGGGTGACAAAGGCAATGGAAACACCCTTTTCTCTAATTCGGTCCAGCAATTCCTCTGTAAAATGCAGCCCTGCGGTTGGAGCCGCGGCTGAGCCTTCATGCCGGGCATAAACCGTCTGATAACGCTCACGGTCATCCAGTTGCTCCTTGATATAAGGTGGAAGCGGCATCAGCCCAAGACGATCCAATATCTCTTGAAAAATACCTTCATATGAGAAAGAGAGTACTCTTCCGCCCATATCGCCTTCTTCCTCAATGACCGCCTTCAGCTCATCACCGAAAACGATAACCGCGCCCTTTTTCAACTTCTTGCCGGGTTTTACCAATGCTTCCCATCGGTCACCCTCCAGTTGCTTGAGCAATAACACCTCGGCCTTAGCTCCCGTGTCTTCCTTGATACCGAACAAGCGTGCAGGAATCACTCGCGTATCATTCAGCACCAGCGTATCGCCCGGTTGAAGATACTGCACAATATCTGAAAATGTATGATGACCCACTTCACCGCTCCCCTTGCTCAACGTCAGCAATCTGGAAGAACTTCGATCAAGCAAAGGCGTCTGTGCAATTAATGTTTCAGGTAATTCAAAATCGTAATCGTTTACGTTCATATATTGGTCAGTCCTTAACTATATCCACATTTTTGTAATAGTGTTGCAAAATTTTCTTGTAATCATACCCCTGATCAGCCAAACCGTTGGCTCCCCATTGTGACAAGCCCAAACCATGACCATTCCCTTTGCCTGTAAAAATAAAGCTTTGCGTTTTGTCGATGACGCGCGCATGACGATCTTCATTCATGACGATCACCCCGTTACCACTGGAAGTGCTGCTCCCTGATGCTGACAGGATTGTAGTTCCCTGTGCACCATTTACATGAGTAGTAGCCCCATCAGCGCCTAATACAGTATAACTGCCGGTACTCGCAATATCAAACAGCGTGCTCGGCAATCCGCCCATCGCTGAACGATACATATCAGGATATTTCACCTTTAAAGGCGACCCGTTCCCTTCAACCTCCAGCACTCGCCCGGACGGACCACGTTTGGTGACGTCGAGATGGTCGATAGAGGACGGTGCTGTGCCCGTTACTTTCCCTTGCAAGGATTTTACAAGCTGAGCGGCCGTAAAGGGCCCCCGTACCCATGCGTAGTCCCCGGATTGAGGTACCTTTTCCAATACAATCATCTCTTCACCGGGCTGTGCCTTGGCTACAGCTGCCACGTTTGATTGAATTTGAGGAATGGGACGCACATTGGTATTTTCAGCAGTCACGGTAACTTTGTCCAGCCCCGCCTCTGTGACTCCCTCCAACTCCTTAACATTATCTTCTCGGATATAGCCTGTCTTTCCGCTGGAGAGAAGCACGTGATACCACTCCTGTGCTCCTTTTTGCGCCGAAATATCTCCAGAGCTATCTACGCTGGCAAACGATTCGCCGCCACTGTTCCACACCTCGGAAGCATCCGCTGTAACGCCACCCGCATTGGATGAAAATACAGCTTCAACCACCTTGCCGCCACTTTTAATCACTTCACCAGCGGTTGCATCAACAGCCTCGCTAACATTCGCATGCTCGGAGGCCTTGCCATTATATGCCTGGCTTAGCGTTCCATCCACCACGTTCCCGATCTGAAACCGATTTCCTTGGGCAAGCGCATAGCTGCGAGCCGCTACCGATTGAGCCTTTAGTGCTTCATCCGGCCATGAGGAATAGACTTCAGCTCCTACCACGGAATACAAATACTGCTCCAACGGCACTTCGTTTACAAGTGCTAGCTGTCCTGACGTCATGCCAATCTCCATGTCGCCACGATATGTACGCTGTGATCTCTCAACCACTTGGATTCCATCGTTGCCTCCGTTGACAGTAACCTTGCTATTATCAGAACCACTCAGCACGTAATGAGTCATCACCTGAGAGCCTGTCGTTACTCCTGCTTCCTGTCTCACAATCAGTCCAGTTTGAGTAGCGCTGACCTTAGAGAGCGTAAGTCGCGGTTGCTTGCTTTCCAGTTCTGTTTTCAAAGCTAAGAACTTGCTGTCATTACTCTCTTCACCGACCCACACAGCATATTGACCTCTCGATTGAATAACGGTAAAAGCATCAAAACCTGCGGCGGCAATCGTCGTTCGGACGAGATTGGCCTCTTGCTCACTGCCATAGTTCCCTGTAGACCAATGCTTGTTCCCTGTAACTTCGGCCTGTACCCCGGTTGCAGTAGAAATGCGCTGTACAGCAGCCTGTGCAGCCTGTTCACTCGCATATATACCCGCATACACCTGATAGACAGAGCCGCCGTTTTTCGAGCCAATAAAAACCGTCGGTTTATCATTGGTCTTCTGCAACACTTGAGCCGCTTTTATCGCAGCTGCTTCATTTCCTTCAAGTACCTTCACCCGATAGCTGTCTACACTAAAACGTGCTGTGCTGTCTGGAAGTCCCGTCCAGGCCTGAAAGCTGCCCCCACTGTTTTGTCCGACACTCAGCCCCCCTGATGATTTCAAGGTTACTGCGGGTACAGTCGCTTTATATTTGCTGCCCAGATCCGCAAAGATCACTACACGAATATCCTCTTGGGTAGCAGCGGCATGAATAGTCGGAGACCAAGGCAGGCAAACTACAGCTAATACTATAGCCGCTGTCGCCCGTTTGGCCCGACCCGCCCATGTGCCGATAATAGTGTTTTGATTCAACGCCTTTTCACTCATTTCTGGCTCCCCCATTTCTGGCTGTCATAGCACGCATACTGCATGATTTGGCGGGAACTTGACTCATACCTGTCCCTTTTAATACATCGGCGAAATACGCCTAAACTTGAACCCGCTCAAATCTTTAATTCACGCACTCTCTTTCTTCATACCATCCGTCCTGCAATGTCATATTTGTCAAAGCCGTGTAATCACGTTAAGAACTAATCACAGCTACATTTTTCTCCGTAATAGCCGCTACTGCCTGTTCACAAGTGATAAAAATACACACTCCCTGCTCACCTTGAATCCGTTGGCATGGGAATTCCGAGGTGAGCATAAGCCGCTGGAGTGACCATCCGGCCCCGCGGCGTTCTTTGCAGAAGGCCGATTTGCAACAAATATGGCTCATACACGTCCTCGATCGTCTGACTTTCTTCACCAATGGTCGCTGCAATTGTATCCAATCCCACAGGCCCGCCACGGAATGAATGAATCATCGCCTTAAGCATTTTATGATCAATTTCATCCAGTCCACGCGGATCAATTTGCAGTCTCTTTAACGCCTCTGCGGCCAACTCTGAATGAATAATACCGTCTCCGGCAACTTGGGCAAAATCACGCACCCTTTTTAACAGCCGATTCGCAATCCGTGGCGTCCCCCGTGAACGCAGTGCGATTTCTTCGGCTGCATCCCCGACAATTTCAATCTCCATAATATCCGCGTTCCTTGATACGATGTAGGCCAGCTCGTCTGTCGTATAGAACTCCAACCGACTAATGACACCAAATCGGTCACGCAACGGCGCAGAAAGCAGCCCCGCGCGCGTAGTAGCCCCGATAAGCGTAAAGGGCGGCAAATCCAGACGGACTGAACGCGCACTCGGGCCTTTACCAATCATAATGTCCAGCGCAAAATCCTCCATTGCCGGATACATGACTTCTTCCACCGTACGGTGCAGGCGATGTATCTCGTCAATGAACAAAACATCGCCCTCTTGAAGATTGGTCAGCAACGCTGCCAAATCTCCGGGTCTTTCAATTGCCGGGCCTGAGGTCGTGCGTAAATTAACGCCCAGCTCGTTGGCGATAATATTGGCGAGCGTCGTTTTGCCCAATCCAGGCGGACCGTACAGCAGCACATGATCCAGCGCCTCTTTACGCATCTTGGCCGCTTCAATATATATTTTCAAATTTTCTTTCACCTGATTTTGCCCGATATATTCGTTCAGATAACGGGGGCGAAGGCTTAGCTCCGCCGTCTGGTCCTCCATCATCAAATTGGCGGAAATAATCCGGTCATCCATATTCCATCGCTCCTCTTTTCACCAGACTTCTTTTAACGGACATCATCGTCCTATCCGGCAAACAACAGTTGCAAAGCCCGTTTCATCAAAATATCGGCAGATTCATCAGGTTTCGCGTCTTTCTTCATTCTGCTCCATACCTTATCCAGCTCCGCATCTGTGTAGCCCAGCGCCTTAAGTGCTTCTCGTGCCTCGCTCCAATAGGAACCCTCGCCTTCCTCCACGACAGGCTCCGCAAACAATCCGGTCGCGATCCCAACTGAGCCGATGCCGTCCAGCTTGTCCTTCAAATCCAGAATCATGCGTTGCGCCGTCTTTTTACCGATACCCGGCAGCTTAGTGAGAAACGCGATGTTCTCTTGATAGATTGCCGTTACCACATGAGTGGGCGTACCGCCTCCCAAAATACCAAGCGCCACACGCGGCCCAATTCCGGATACATCAATCAGCTTACGGAACAACTGCTGTTCCTCACGAGTCGCAAACCCGAACAGTAAAGTAGCATCGTCCCTTACATGATGATGAATATAGATGACAATCGGCCCTTCTGTTTTAGCAAAGGCATACGGGTTCGGACAAAATACCCGGTACCCGACCCCTTGTACATCCAATACGACATATTCATTTTCCAAGTGAGCCACAAAACCACGCAAGAAATCTATCATTTTCGCAATACCTCATTTAACTTTGAATTTAGTCCATATGAATGCGCATGACAAATAGCCACTGCCAAAGCATCCGCCACATCATCGGGTTTAGGCACAACTTGAAGCTTAAGAAACATTCTAACCATTTCCTGTACTTGCTTCTTCTCAGCCTTTCCATACCCTACAATAGCCTGTTTCACCTGCATAGGCGTATATTCCCCTATAGGCAGACCACGTTGTTTCGCAGCCAGCACCAGCACACCCCGCGCCTGACTCACAGACATTGCGGTTGTTACGTTACGATTAAAAAAAAGCTTTTCCAGCGCTACCGCATCAGGCTTATATTTATCAATCAATTGCAGCATGCCTTCATACACATGAAGCAACCGCTCTTCTTCCGGTGTATGAGCCTCCGTCTGGATGCAGCCATATTGAACAGGAATCACCTTACTGCCAATCTTGTCCACAAATCCAAAGCCCACAATTGCAATGCCCGGATCAATTCCTAGAAAACGCAAAAAAATCTCTCCCCTATCGCCAAAATACGGCGTTAACTAGCCATTAACGATCAATATCAAAACCATAATCATTGCCAAATACTAAACAAAGCGAACATATGTGTCGTTCTTTCATTATAACAAAACTTTGCATCTAATAGAGTAAAAAGTTTAATCCTAAGTTCAGCACAAAAAAGAGACGTTATACGCCTCCCCCTCCCGGGCAAAGCCTACACGCCTCTTTCTTGCATGTAATCAATATTGCTGCTTCAATACCCGCTGTGTTCGCTCCACTGCAAAATCACTAAAAGTAGAGATCACACTGTTGTATTCGTTCATATCCTGCACACGGATTCCCTGCTGGAGCTGCTCATACACTCCCTCGGGCAGAGCCGTCTCCATTGATCCCACATCCAGCTGAAAGAAAGTCCGAATTACTTTTTCTTTTTTAGGCGGCCCTTCAAACAAAGTAAGTTGTCCATCCATACTCATACCCATGTAGGCGTGCTGTTTGCATAACTCCGACAAATCCTCCACCTTACGCTCCAGCCACACCTCGCCTCTGGTATTTAACCGTCCCTTCCAATCGGGATGCTGCTTCAGCAAGCTCTCTAACTGCTGCGAACTTAACGTTCCCAAAGAAAGTGTCTCTGTACCACACACATAGGTAGTTAACAAATGAGTCTTTCTGCTGATGCCAGAAGCACGAATACTTTGCAATACCTGCACCTGCGAGGAATGCACTTCAGCCGGACTCGTGTGTGAAGGCTCCTCCGTATCAACGTCCGCCATAACGGTAGTAGCAAGGGGCTGTGACAGCATAGTCTGCATATGACGTGAAAACAGGATACCTAAACCTGCCAGCAAACAAGCCGATCCAAAAATAGTACAGGCCCACACCGTTCTTCTCCACTGCTTCCAGCGTCGTCTAATTTGTTTTTTCCAGCTTAATCGCTTCACAGTAATCCCTTCCGTCCCACTTTTTGTGTTAGTGTGACCTGACGATTACTGATTTATACAAAAAAGCCGCTTCTTCAAGCGACTTTCCTTTTAAATCGGGATGACACGATTTGAACATGCGACCCCCTGGTCCCAAACCAGGTGCTCTA
>NZ_PNXQ01000018.1:218201-218282 GCF_005217525.1 Paenibacillus terrae
AAAACATACAATTAAAAGTGGCTCGGGACGGAATCGAACCGCCGACACGAGGATTTTCAGTCCTCTGCTCTACCGACTGAG
>NZ_PNXQ01000018.1:218292-218447 GCF_005217525.1 Paenibacillus terrae
CAAGGGCAAAAAAAATTTGGCAGGGGCAGCAGGAATTGAACCCACACCAACGGTTTTGGAGACCGTTGTTCTACCTTTAAACTATGCCCCTATAAAACTGGTGGAGGATGATGGATTCGAACCACCGAACCCGTAAGGGAGCAGATTTACAGTCT
>NZ_PNXQ01000018.1:218457-218617 GCF_005217525.1 Paenibacillus terrae
AATACATGCCGGTGAGAGGACTCGAACCTCCACGGTTTCCCTCACGATTTTGAGTCGCGCGCGTCTGCCAATTCCGCCACACCGGCTTATGAAATTAAATGGCGCGCCCTGAGAGATTCGAACTCCCGGCCTTTTGATTCGTAGTCAAACGCTCTATCCA
>NZ_PNXQ01000018.1:218757-219013 GCF_005217525.1 Paenibacillus terrae
TAATATTAGGGAATGCTATATAATAAATAAATGGTGGAGGCTGAGGGGCTCGAACCCCCGACCCTCTGCTTGTAAGGCAGATGCTCTCCCAGCTGAGCTAAGCCTCCATATTATGACCCGTAGGGGAATCGAACCCCTGTTACCTCCGTGAAAGGGAGGTGTCTTAACCGCTTGACCAACGGGCCATACAAAAAATAATATCTGGCGGAGAGAGAGGGATTCGAACCCTCGAGACGCTTTTGGCGCCTACACGATT